>NZ_JBWBRD010000001.1:0-92259 GCF_056279345.1 Pseudarthrobacter sp. TE9888
CTGGGTTCCGTGGCCTTTGAGCCATTCCAGCCAGCCCATCAGGGACAGCATGGGGGCGCGCTGCCCGGTGGGTACGACCTTCATCAGGTCGAACGCGATAGCTTCCGCGCGGTCCACTCGCGTCCAGTCGGGGCGGGTGGTGAACTTTCCGGTCAGGGTGTCACCGAAGTTGCCGTTGTGCGTGGTGATGGTGTCGCGGAACAGGTAGTCACGGATGTGGCGGTGCTGGAATGCTGCCGCCAGCGCCCGCGCGGTCTCGGTGTCAGGCATTCCATCTGCGTCCAGGACTGCCGCCCACGTCAAGCAGGCCATTTCGAGGTCCTCGAAAGTTCCCTCGGGTGCTTGTACCGGAAGGGCCCACGCACCCAGCAGTTCCGGGTTGTAGACGTCGATATCGGGGGCGGATCCGAAATAGGTCAAGGTGACGTTGGCGTTGCTGTCGCGGATTTCATCCAGTGAGTTCTTCTCCGGGGTGCCGTATGTTGCCCAGTAGGTGCCCGTCACGAGGAAGACCTTTTTTACGGGCATCCGCGCGGTGGCCAGCTCGGTGCTGAGTGCGAGGACGTGGGCGGCGTAGGGGAAGCCGTAGGCCGGTTTCTCGTCCGTGTAAACGATCACGAAGCTGCCCGTTGCCTTCTCGTCGTTGGCGGCGTAGGTCGCCATCATTTGGGCGTAATCCAGTGGTGCGGACTCTGCCGGTGCGTCCATGCGGAGGGTTGCTCCAAGGGTGCCGAGACGTGACGTCAGCACGACAAACGACTCCTTGGGCTGGTTGCCCAGCAGGTGCGGGACGGCAGCGAGCAGGTCAGCGGAACCGGAGATGGTCAGTTTTTCAGTCATGGTTTTGTCCTTGCAGAGACGTGGGGGGTGTGGGCGGCTCAGGTGACCGGCCAGCTTCCCTTTCCCCCCGTTGTTTTTTGGCTGCTGGCGAAGCTTGCCGAGCTGTGCCCGTGGAGTCCCGTCTACCCGTGAGGGCAAGACCCGGAAAATCTTCGGAGGAAATAAGCGACGCAGGAGCGCCGGAGAAGACTTTTCCGGGGCGCAGGCCCCGGGAGGAACGACAGGGGCTAGAGGGGCCGGAACGGGCACGTACAATCCGAAGGACAGCAGCCAAAAAACGTCGTAGACAAGACAGGGCCAGGGGGTCCGGAGCTCTGCGACGGCACGCCCTGGACCCAACAGCCGGCCGCGCCAGCGGACGCCCATCAACTGGTTGAAGCGCAGCGGAAACCAGGGCGAGCCCCGCGAGCCTGCCCCTCCCCCCGGCCACGGACACCCAACCAGGCTGCCAGCCCGGGCTTGCCGCCGGCGGCCGCCGCCCGGCACCTGGTTACTGCGGGATCGGCGGTCCGCCGCCGGCAACCACCAACGCAAGCCGGCCACGACGGCGGACCGCCAGCGGTGACCGGCCCCGAAAGACCGGCCACCCTCGCCCTATTCGCGGCGGTCGTGCAGCGGGACGGCTCCGTAGTGTCCGACTGCGCGGCGGAACCTCGCGTCACTGCTGAAGATGAACGTTCCGTCGAACATGTACCACGGGGCGGGTTCATCGGCTGTGGGGACCGGCTGGGCGTGGACCACGGTTTCGCGGTGGAAGTGCTCGTTTTTGACGAGCCGGACGGCGGGCCGTTCCTCGGTGGCCTCGAATACCTGGTCGATGCCCTCGCCAATGACGGTTACTTCCATGACGCGGGCGGAGATGCCCCGGTTCGAGAAGTCGGTGCCCAGGGTGTCGCGGTAGATCAGGGCGGTGATGCCCTTCGGGGCGGCGGTGTCGTTGCTCATGTGCTGGCTCCTTTGAAGTCGTTTGGGTGCTGTACTGCCCGGCTTGCGGCCGGGCAGTACAGCGGTTGTCAGTGCTGGTTAGGCGGCGTCCCGCACGGCGTAGGGCATCCGGTAGCGGCTGGGCAGTTCGGCGGCGGCCTCGGGCAGATCTGCCGGGCCCTGGGCCTGCCCGTTCTTCCAGTGGAAGAATGCTTGCTCGGTGATCGCGTCCCACAGGCGGGCTTTCGTCCGGTAGTAGGTGCAGGTCACGTCGCCCTCGCAGTAGGTGGCGATGCCGAACAGGTTGCCGATGCTGTCAGCGGTGCGGGTGACGGCGACCATGACGTAGGGCCATTGGCCCAGGTCCCAGCCGTCACAGCCCCAGCTGGAGAGCACGGCCCAGCCGTGTTCTTCGATCAGTTCCATCCAGTCGTAGCCGCCGTTCATGTGGTAATCGCCCAGCACGGTCACGCCGTCGATGGTTTCCTCGGTGTCCGCGAGGGTCACGGTCTTTTTGCTTACTGCGGTCATGTTGTTGTCCTTGCAGAGACGTGGGGGTGTGGGGCGATCAGGTGACCGGCCAGCTTCCCTTCTTCCCCCGTTGTTTTTTGGCTGCTGGCGAAGCTTGCGGAGCTGTGCCCGTGGAGTCCCGTCTACCCGTACGGGCAAGACCCGGGAAATCTTCGGAGGAAATAAGCGACGCAGGAGCGCCGGAGAAGACTTTTGCGGGGCGCAGGCCCCGGGAGGAACGACAGGGGCTAGAAGGGCCGGAACGGGCACGTACAATCCGAAGGACAGCAGCCAAAAAACGTCGCGGACACACCAAGGGCCAGGAGGTCCGGAGCTCTGCGACGGCGGCCCCTGGACCCAGCAGCCGGCCGCGCCAGCGGACGCCCGAAAGGGTGCGATCCCTGCGAGCATGCACCATCACTACCGGTGTGGCATGCTCGAAGGCGTAAGCAGCAGGATGTTTACACCCAGGGCAGAGGGCCCATTCCCACCGGTTGCGGCCTTCTGCTTTGCCCTGGACGGTCATTGGAGTGTTGATACGAAGGGAAAACCGATGGGTCTGTGGAGCTGGTTCGCCCGCCGGCGCAAACCGGCAACGACTGCTGCTCACTCCGTCTTCGCAGCGGCCACTGAGCCGACGGAACAGGAGCCGCTGACTCCTGAACAAGTGGCAGATCTGAAAGCGGCGTGGGCCGAACTCGCCGAGGCAGCGAAAGAGTCAACTGCCACCGGTTTTCATGCCTGCTCACGGGGCGCGAAGCCCTGGCAGGAAGACCCGGCAGCTGTGCGGAGCGTGGCGGCATTACTCCGCCGCGCCGACGCGGACGACGCTGCTACGGAAGGTCCTACCGCCAAGTAAAAACCAGCACGGCCGTTCGTACTGGTTTCTCCTCTAGGCTGGGCCCATGGCCGAGTCCCTTCCGCCAGCACTGCACCCACCGGTCGCGGTTGCCCTGGCGAAACTTGTCAAGACCTTCCCCGGCCCCAACGCACTGCCCGGCGGCCTATGGGCCGAACCCAAGTTCGACGGTTTCCGCACCACCGCCTTCAATGACGGCGGCACGGTGACGCTGTGGTCCAGACAAGGCAAGGAACTTACCCGAATCCTGCCGGACGCAGCTGCCGCCCTCGCAGAGCAATTGCCTCCCGGGGTGATCCTTGATGGTGAAACCGTCATTTGGAACCGGGACCGACTGGATTTCGATGCGCTACAGCAGCGCATGGTCACCTCCAGGGCCGCGCTTCCCGCCCTAGCCAATGAGCTGCCCTCATCGTTCGTCGCCTTCGATGTGCTGGCCGTTGCAGGGCAGGACACCCGGAGTGTGCCATTCACCGGGCGCCGGCAGCTGCTCGAGGAGCTCGCCCAGGACTGGGCCCCACCATTGCACCTCTCCCCCATCACCAGGGACATGGACCTGGCGAAGGCCTGGCTGCGGGATCTTCCCGTGACAGGAATCGAAGGTCTCGTATTCAAAGGCTCCCAGCCCTACGAGGCCGCCAGGATCTGGCTGAAGCTCAAGCACAAGGATCTTTGGGACGTGGTGTGCGCGGCCGTGATCGGGTCCGTGGCCCAACCACAGGCCATCATCGCCGGCCTGCCCATCGGCGGCGAACTGAAGATTGTCGGCCGCTCGACCGTCCTGTCCACGAAGGCCGGGCGTGAACTGGGCCAGCACCTCCACCCGGCCGGGCCCGGGCACCCCTGGCCCGAAGAGATCAGCGAGTCCTCCCTGAACAGATTCAGCAAGGACAAAGGCCCCGTGCGGCTGACACTGATCGAACCAGTCGTGGTCGAGGTCTCGGCCGACGTCGCCTGGTCCGGCACGTCCTTTCGGCACCCCGTCACGTGGAAGCGTGTCAGGCCGGAGCTGAACCCTGTAGAGGTCAAGGTTCCCCCTGAACTGAACAACAGGCACCGCTGACGACGGCGCTGCAGCGGGTTATACCCAGTGTGGACAGCTTTGAGATTCATCCTCCGGTCTCCACCTGCCCACAATGGGCATAACCCGCTCCGGGTCCCGGGGTGCGATTGGTCAAAGACGGTGCTTTGTCGTACCCCTCCCCCACAATGAAACCTGCGGCTGCGATGCCGCTTTTTATTGGCGCGTCTATTCGAATATATGTTTCTAAGGTTGTGTTATGGGACCGGAGCAAGCTGCCGCGCTGCAGGCGCAGTACGTGCGGCCGGGCGGGCCCGATCGGGCTGACCGTGGAAGAGCTCGATTTCGAGCACTTCCCGGCCAAAAACGGATACCCCGGGATCCCGGTCAAGGCCTGGATCCGGTTCCCAAACTGCGCCGAGCTGGTGGACGGGGAAGTATTCGCCTGGACAGCGAAAGCAGCCGAGGTGACGTGGAAGGACGGTCCGGTGACGTACCGGACCTGGGTATGGAGTTCGGCGGTCACCCGCAGGGAAGAAATGATGAACAGGAATTTAGGAGAGCGGACCCATCGCAAGAACAGCAACTGACCAACCTATGGACGTGCCGGTGCAGGTCCGGTTCACCGCGGGCGGCACTCCCCTGGCAATCAGGTACGACGGCCGGATATGGGCCGTTGCCGCGGAGCCAGTGCACTGGTTTACCCGCTCAGACTGGTGGAATACAGCCAAGCGGGCTCCAGTCGGAATCGGAAACTTGGTAGACATCGAGAACTGGAGGGTCCAAGTTCGTCTGACCTCGACCTCAACGCTGCGTACATTCGAGCTGCGCCGCGACCCGTTGTCGGACCAATGGCTGCTCGCGGCCATCGCGGAGGCCGGCGCGGCCGCCGCGTAAACGGAACACAGCGACTGGCACTGCCCACAGCCGGGGACAATTCCTTGTGGGTTATCCACCGCTACGACTGCTAAGGGAGCTACCCCAACGGCTCCCGAATTCCAGCCGTGGATAACCCGAATTGACCCCAACCGTGGACAACTCAACGTCACCTCGGGCAGATGTGACTTCACCTTGGCCATGGGCGGGGTAGCCCATGGGCGCTAGTCGATGATTTGGACCTTGACATCCGTTTGATGGTCAACGCCGGCATAGTTCAAATACCCACGAAGCTTGGGAGATGCACCAAGGTCGTCGAGGGGTCCAGAGGGAAGTGGTGTGTGAATTACCCGCGCGTCGTCACCAACAGGTACATAGTCGAAGTTTTCTTGTTGGGCTGCGTTGTGGTCGAACACAAAGTTCGCGATGCACTCCCCGTCTAGAAATTTAACACCGAGCTGGCGGATTGTTTGGTCGTCCCGGCTTGCTCCGTGGATGCCGATCAGGAATGTGTCCGACTGGGGCACAGGTCCGCTCAGTTCATACTTCACAATGAAGGACCCGTTGCCTGGGTACAGGGAGACAGAAGTGAGTGAGGGCACGGTGGTTGTCATTCCGACAGCCTACTGTGCGCCAAGTGCAGCCACCCCAATCCCTAAACGATCCCCGACGCTGGGAGTGGATCGCAACCAAGTTGCTCGCCCGGCCCACCAGGCCAGCGCGGGCGTGGTCCGTCCTTCTGGCAAGACCCCGCTGGGTCCTCGTCGGCCGTCGCAGCCCGCCACTAAGATGTGGGGAAATCGCAACAGGACGGACGGACCCATACATGCGTTACACAAATGAAAGCCAAATCAAGCAGGAGCTTGGGATCGAGTCGTGGAGGAATCTCTCCAAAGCGAAGATGATCAAGTTCGCGATGATGATGCCCGACATGGATGCGGAGCTGGCGCTGAAGATCGTTGAACAGTTCCCCGCGTTCGCTGATTTCGCTACTGGCGTCGTAGGTGCAATGAAGAAGATGCACAAGACTACGCTGTTCGCCAATAAGGAGAGCCAGGAGCGTTTCCATGAATCCTGCAAGCAGACGCGAGACATAATTCAAACGCAGCTCAACCAGGATGGGCTGAGCTTCGAGGAAAGGAAGTACCTCCTCGAACAGATCATGGAGATTCTGAAGCTAGAGTCCCAAAAAGATAGCGAGAATAAGCAGTTCCTGCATGCAAGCCTCAGGAATATGCTGGGCTTCGCTACGGCGGGACTCGCGTTTGGCGTAGTTGTCCTCGGGGGCAAAGCAACATTTGAACGCAAAGACAGTCCTGAAGGCAAAGACAGCACCGAAAGCTTCCTAGAGGCTTAACCTCTTGCCCCGGCTACGTCGCCGACCTGATATTGAGCGCGTTGGAAGGACCTGGCACCGCTTTTGAGTTGACCACGTGACCATACCCGGACCCGGCCTACGTGCCGGTTTCCTTTACTAGGTCGCCGCTTCGGCCTATCCACCACACCTCAATTTGAGCGGCGTCCATAGATCCCTTTGTTTGTGCATACAGCTCAAGGTAGCGAGGGACCATCGGAAGTACGATTACGCTCACCCACTCCGGTTCAGCACATCGTAGCTTCATGGCCGCAAGGATCGCTTTGGCATACCAATTGCTCGCCTGCCCCCGCGGATTTGCTTTTTTCTTTTCCCCCGCCCGCCTTGGATCCGCATACCCGACTGTGGGATAGCCTTTGACCTCAGCTCCCACTTTTTGTCCATCGAAGTCAGCGATGACGTCAATGCCACTTTCTCGCAAGGCAGTATTTTTCACGGATAGGATCCGCCACCCGCGGTTAACAAGGGCGCTAACCAGGGCCTTCTGCACGTTCGCTTCCGTGTGCCACGGATCCGATTGCTCCAGGGAGTGAAGCAGTTCTGTCACTCGCCGTCCGCCAACTCAAGAATGTCTATCCACTCCGACCTCCAACCGCAGCCGGCGCAAACATTGGACTCCTGATAGGACTCTCTTTCAGCATCGTGCTGGATCTCACTATGTAGCCGATAAGAGTCACAACGTGGGCAACGGTCAGGTTCGCCAACTTCTTGCCGGCGAATCAGCTTCCCAAAGGTGACGATGAGATGAGACGTCGCCTCCAGCACGAGGTCGGCGTCAATCGCAGTGGCGTTTGAGTCATGCTGCAACCAGACGGTAAGGTCCCAAGTCTTGTCCACCAAGGCTTTGAGATATCTTCGCAGTCGGCCGTCAGCAAGAGAATCCGCGAAGATGTTTGCCCAGCCTTTAAAATCGGCCGTCTTTGGCGGATCTAATACTTCCCCTAACCAGGGTGCTGATTGATGACTCTTCGCCAAAGCAATCAGCGAGTCCCGGCATTTGATACCCACAGATTGAAAGTCTTCTGCCTCCGACGCCTCATTCATCGTTTCAAGAGCATCACGGAAGCGTCTCCACGCAGCGGACACGTGTTCTTCCTGCTCTTTTTCCATGTCGCCGCGCATACGCTCGGCAAGGAAAGTCCCTAGACCGATATGAAAGATGAGGGCTTGCTCAGCGTTGGGAAAGTCAGCTTGGAGGTAAAGATTGGTCGGCTCCGTGATTACCCACCATCTTGTCTCTGTGCAGTGCACGTCAAAGACATCATGTGTCCGACCCAAGATTCGGTGGGATCGTACCTTCTGGACAAGGGTCGCTTGGTCGTCGTCCGGTGACTCCAGATTGACGTAGTCGCGGATGGCGCGGGCCTCAGGTCCAAGTACATCGTCAATCATCAAGTACATCCTTCTCGCAACTGCCCAGCACTGTTGATCATGTTCGTCTGAGCTTAAGTCACACCCAGGTGCGATCCCAGTTCCTTTGATACCTGGAGACCCCATCCCGGGGCCACTCCCCTGTGAACTTTGCCGATAATTGGCGGCGTTCTGTGATCGTTTCAGTGTCGCATCGGCGGTGCCACATGACGGTCCTTTCGCTGCGCTCATTAGGATTCGAGTATGTCTCCGAGAACGCCGCTGCCCCAGACCATTCAGATTTACCTTCCCCAGGGTGATCCGGCCGGCATCCGGATGGCCGAGATCACCACGCGTACAGTGAGGGTTTTCGAGGTACCGCGACCGCTGCTGAGGGACTTCCGGGACATGCCAGAGTCCAAACAGGTCGCTGTCTACTTCCTGTTCGGGTCTTCATCGTCCGGGCTTCCATCTTGCTATATCGGCCAGACAGGCAGCGTTGGTGACAGGCTCAAGCAGCACTCGGACAAGAAGGACTTCTGGGACCGCGCCCTGGTCGCTGTTTCCCTGACGAACGCTTGGACGAACACGCACACTGGTTACATGGAGTGGCAGGCGATCCAGAACGCCACTCAGGCAGGGCGGTACGAGCTGCACAACGGCAACGAGGCATCAAACCCGCACACTCCTCCGCCACTCGAATCCGACTGCCGGGAGTATCTGGAAACCATTTCCGTTCTCATAACCACTTTGGGTTACCCGGCCCTGGAGCCGGTCCGCGAAATCAGTTTGGCTGGCACTCTTGGGCGAGGGGGCGCTGCTGAAACCCTGTTCTTCAGGGAAAGTGGCACCGACGCCCGCGCCAGACCGACCACGGAAGGTCTGCTCGTCCTTGCTGGCTCTGTCGGTAAAGCAATAGCCCGCCCCTCCCTCTCCGCCTCGTTGGCGCGCCGGCGTGTGGCTCTCGTCGAACAGGGCATTGCCGAGGTGCGCGGCGAGGATTATGTCTTCGTCAAAGACCACCTTTTCAGCAGCCCCAGCACGGCTGGCTCCATCGTCGTCGGCGGCAACATCAACGGACGGATTACCTGGAAGACCGCAGACGGGCGGACCTTCCAGCAACTGGAAGATCAGGCCCTGAGTGCCTAAAGCGGATAATGGACACCCTGTCTTCTCCTATTCGCCGACGTGTCTATTAAGAAAACAACAAGTTTTGAGGCCGTTGAGGCCGTTGGCGGGCAGGACAGAAGGCAATGCATGAATGACATCTCGGGTGGCTTGAGCCTCGCAGATCTCTTCCAGGCCACGGGCTTGGCACCGCAGGAGCTGCTGGTCATCCGGCACACACTCAAGCCCGACGGTCTGCGAAACCGGGCAGATGCGATGGGACCTAACCTGCTGCCGTACGTGCGAGAACAGGGCATCCAAAACAGCAAGGTCCCGGCAACTCCGCCCCGGTTTTGGTTGAACTTCCTCGCCACAACTGGCCGGCGCGCTAGGTTCATCGTTGCGCACGAGAACCATGGTGAAGTGCTCGCGGAGCGCACTCAGGATCGCCGCTTCTTTGACCTGCGGCCCACCCCGGTGTTTGCTGCCCTAGCGGACCGCCTGGTGATCGAGTGGACCAAGGACGCGGTGAACTGGGCCAAGACAGGCGACCAGGCAACCTCCATGACGGTGGTAGAGATATCCGATCCGTCCCACGTGCCTTTCCCAGGATTCGATTCGCTGCTTGTGAGCTTTGAAGAGCTCCAGGCCGTCATCACGGACGACCGATACGGCCAATGGCGGACGGCCCTCAGCTCCGTGCAGGGCATCTACCTCATTGCCGACACCAGCACCGGCCGGTTGTATGTGGGCAAGGCCGACGGCGCGGAGCGTTTCCTGGGCCGGTGGAGCGAGTACGCCAGAAATGGCCACGGCGGTAACGTCGCACTCCGGGAGTTGGCCACCGCCGACGCCCGGCACCGGCAGCACTTCCAATTTAGTATCCTGCAGGTCTTCTCCCCGAGCGCTCCGTCCGCGCAGGTGGACGCAGCCGAGACCCATTTCAAGCGGGCGCTCCTGACCCGGCAGTTCGGCATGAACCTGAACTAGGGCCCTTCCATCTGGTGACGGTGTCGCCGTGCCGGAGGACGACCTTCCTCTCGCGTCTTCGCGCCTAGTACCTCTAAATCGCCGCAGCCGCCGACCTTGCAGCATGCCCCGGGCGACGTCAGCGGAGCGCCGCCAGATGCTACGGCACTGTCCTCACTACTTCGACAGAAGCCACGGGCTGTAGGCGGTTGGGAACTACGAAAACGACACGTTCCCTTCATCATCGACCTCGACCCACCGGGTGTCGCCCTTGATCTTCACGCCGAGGGAGCGTTCCAGCTTGGGGAGCCAGTTCACGGCGGTCTGATTGATATATCGCTTGCCGTCTATCACTTCCACCGCACGGATGCTACCGGGTCGTGAACTCCAACCGTTCACGGCACGACCGTTCCTATATCCGGCCTTTAGGGCGAATCGGCGGATTTCTTCGGCGCCGGCGCCCTCGCCCGTCTCGGCGTAGTACCGACCAATGCTGCCGATATAGACCAGGGAGCACATGTCCTGGAACTTCTGGTCCGCCTCGCGGTCAGGTGTGGCCTTCATCGGGAGCGGGTCGGTCAGAGGGTCGAACAAGATCGGCTCGGCTGCCGCAGGTGCCCATGTAACGTCCTCGGACCGGGCCGCCAAGTTGAAGTCCTCTTCCTCGTCGCCGCGAAGCGTCGTGAGGAACGCCTCGGCAGCAGCGGCAAGTGCTCGACTGAGGTCATCTGCGGTGTACTCGCTCATAATAGCCCGTCCTTCATGATTCTAGTAGGTTGTATATCACTCTCTAGCTCGGTATAGGACACGATAGCTCACATTGCTAGCACAGTGCAAGGGTGTTCAAATGACACTGTAGGACTGGATAGCACGTCCGGTGCAGTGGGAGGAAGGGCGCAACGAGATCCCTGGCGACATTTTTCGCTGCAGTGACTGCCAGCCACGCCAGCCAGCCTCAGTGAAGCCTGAGTCTTTACGAGGCCGTACGGCCGGCTGTGTATCGCAAGGTGCACAACTGGTCGTTTAAGCACTCCTCTCCTTGGGCCTCGATCCTGAGCATCCTTAGCCGAACAACCAAACTCTCGTCATCTTGACTTCGGGAACTAGATTGGAATGCATGGATTCAATAACTGCGGGAGCCGACCTGTGATACCTGACGGCTATGAGTTGACGTCCAAGTTGCATGAGGGTTCGTCGGCTCAAGTCTGGCGCGCTAAAAGCCCCTCTGGTGCGACCGTCGTGCTTAAGCTCGCAGCCAGCGACTCCCACAGTGAACGCCGCTTCAAGCGTGAGATTGAGGGGACTAGGGACGCGGCGGGTCACCATGTCATACCGCTGCTCGACTTCGACGACACAGCCAGCTGGTACTCCATGCCAGCTGCGGCCAAGACGCTGTACGAGGAGAAGGACACATTGCCGGCCTCTTTTGACGAGTCCTTGCGCGTCCTGGAGGCCATCACTGCAGCGCTCCATCCGCTTCATCTCGCGGGACAGGTCCATCGTGATCTAAAGCCACAGAACATCCTTTGGCTAGAGGATGAGAAAGGTGCGCGATGGGTTGTGGCCGATTTCGGTATCGTCAGGAACCCTGCCGGGCTCACCAGGACACGACTAACTGAGGCGGGCGGCTTGACCGGATCCAACGGCTGGGCTGCGCCTGAACAGTATCAAGATGCTCACAAAACTACAGCCGCCTCCGACGTATATGCGGCGGCCGCCATCGTGTCCTGGATGCTCACCGGAAAACAGCCGACGTTCGGCTACGTCGAGTATCCCGCCGCGTCCCAGCTGAGCGCGATACTCAAACGAGCGACCGCGCCAAAGCCGTCCAACCGCTACCCAAATCTGGATGTCTTTCTGGAGGCTGTAAAAGTATCAGCCGCGGCGAGTACCACTAGCCTCAGTTCTCTTATCGAAGCCGGGAATTGGCCACAGGTTAGTGCCTACGTCAGCCAAGCAAACAGGCGCAACCAAGTTATTAGTGCACTCCCAAAGCTCAATCAGTCACAGGTCGACGCATGGTTTAGGGCGGACCGCGCAGGTCTAGTCCTGGGCGTCAGTGATGCTTTCGATAATTTGCGCGAAGACCACAGCGGTCTTGAGATGAAGTCCCAAGTAGATCCCTTTTTATCCTGGGGGGTGAGAGTTCTACGGGTTCTGGTGAACAACGGTGAACATGAGGACGCCGCGCATGTTGCAACCGCGCTATTTCATGCCACAGCATGGATGGATCAGTACGCACCAGCGACGGCCATCCTCGATTGGCTCGATAACTTGAATAAGCAGGCACAACAGGCAATGGAGGTTGCCCTGCATAATTCCACCGATACGTGGGGGTTTTTTAAGTCGATGGCCAGCGACAGGTGGCCATCGAAAAGTAAAAGCGAACTCCTGCAGCGCCTACAGGAGTAGCAACTTCCTGCACTCATATCTGGGCATCGAGTTACCTTCGAGTCTCTGCAATCCGGTTGTACCCGTGCATGGGTCGTTACCGGACCAAGCTACGTCTCGATTCTAAGCCACTCCGGGGCCTCGTCCCGAGGTGCAATCGATTCTCCTGCCTTGGAAAACAAAAGCTTTTCGAGACACTGCTCCGGCGTCGGGAGGAGCCAGGTCGGACCGAGAAAAAACCGGGATGGCCGATGTCCCGGAAACGCGTCTCACCGTGAATCGTCTCAGCATAGCCTCGTGACGGACTTTTTGACTCAGAATGGCCTGATGAGGCAATTGGGCTATACGCGAGTGAGTACTTCGAGCCAGGATGCCCAGCTGCAGCTGGACGCGCTCGTGTCCGTCGGTGTGCAGAAGCGCGACGTCTTCGCCGACGTAACCTCGGGAAGTAAGACGGCGATCGAACGGCCCGGGATGAAGAGGCTCCTCGAGTACGCCGAGGAGGGCGACACCGTCGTTGTGTGGCGGGTCGATCGGCTGGGCCGGTCATTGATCGACGTGCTGAACACCGTGAACCTGCTGAGAGAACGCGGCGTTCAGATCCGATCCATCTCCGACGGTATCGACCCGACGACCTCAACAGGCCGGCTGATGTTGAACATGCTCGCCACCTTGGCCGAATATGAGCGCGAGCTGATCGTCGAGCGTGTCAATGCCGGCATCGCCGCCGCCAGGCAGAACGGAACACGCTTTGGCCGACCGCTGACTGATCCGATCGTCGTGGCGGACAAGCTGGCCATCGCGCAGGACGCCCGGGCGAAGGGACGCACCGCAGAAGACGCGGCCCGCCTCGTTGGCTGGAGCCGCGCCACTCTTTACCGCCACCAGCAAGCCCTCGCCGCGCACAAAAGCACCACAATGTAGGTGCCCTTGTAGGGCCGAGAGACCAAGTGGCTGTAGATGTGGAGCGCTAACGAAACGGGGGACAGAATCAATGGGAACGAGGCGGACCGCACCTGATCCGGAGTGGGTACAGATGTACCGGCAGGGAATTCCGACAGCAAAGATTGCCGCTGCGGCTGGCGTCGCAGCAACCACTGTCCGCTACCACCTGCAGATCGCTGCACGGGCAGAACCCGGCATTCGGGAAGAACACAAAGCAGCTCTGCCCGCCGTGGCCCCGCAGCCGAACCAGGTAGGTCTACGGAACCTCGCCGACCTTGTATCCTTCCATCAGGTCCATGGCCGGCTACCCTCCAGCCATGGGAAATCGGCCCGGGAGCGTGCACTTGAATCCTGGTTGGCGAACCGCCGTCGGCAAGCGGCAGAAGGAACCCTCTCCCCCGCCTACCGTGAAGGCCTGGCCGTCATCCTAGGCTGGGACAAAACATCCAGGAGCAAGGCCGATGACGAAGCCCGGTGGCAGCAGCGGCTGGATGAACTGCGGAGGATCAGGGCTGCCGGCGGCGACTGGCCCCGGCACCAGAAAACGGACGACCTGGACGAACGGATGTTGGGCGTTTGGTTGCATGGACAGCGGATCGAATACCGCGCCGGCAGACTGGATCCTGCCAGGGAGAAGAAGCTGAACGAGCTCCTGCCCGGGTGGCGGGAGGGTCGCGGCCACAGGGGTGGTCGCTGCCCCAGCCAATAACGCACGGCTGTCACCGGGGTGCCTGCGGCTTCTAGTAATTGTCAGGTTTTCCTGACACACTTCCTGTCAGGAACTCCTGACGGGAAGGCGCTGCAATGGGCTGGGTATCAACCGACAATCACCACGAGGGGTGGGCGGCTTGCGTAGCGCCGGACGGAAGGCTTTCTTCCTCGTCCTCAGGCGAAGGAATGCTCGTTCAAGGGGTAACTGGCGGGTACAAGCGGGACAAAACGATGCCTGACTACGAGATAATCCCCGATGAAAAGATGATCGGCTGGCGCGGAGCCTGCATCTGTGGCTGGCAAGGTGAAATGTGGAAAAGAGTCACCTCTGCAGCCGAAGCTGACTTCAGCCGCCGCCGTGACTACGTCTCCCTGGACGGCTTCGCCGACGCTTCCCGAAAAGTCGAAGACGCCATCCATAATGAGTGGAAGGATCACATAGCCCCGACAGAGGCCATTCTTGGAGTCGAAGCAGCTGCCCGCGCATACAGCCAAGCCAGCCAAAGGCTGGATAAGACTGTAGCGGCCGCGAAGGCAGCCGGCGCTTCCTGGGCAGACATTGGCCGGGCGGTCGGCATTAGCCGACAGTCCGCCCACGAACGCTGGGCGGATAAGTAGTAGACCCGGCCCAGCCCCATCCCCTGAGCTCCTCCTATCCTCGGCATGCCCTGCCACGTCAAAAACCTTCTTGCCACGTTTTGACCAAGCTTCTTTTCGAGAACCAGTTCTGGGTAATAGCAGAAGGGGCTTTGGGCAATGCGTTCAGTGGCTTGCTCGGGTGAGTCAGAAACCGTCGTTTTTGGTGTTCCCCCTCGAGAGCGCCGGTCGGGTGGAACGAATGCACCACCCCGTGGATGGGGAGAGGGGACGGGACAGTTGTTCGCCCTCCCTCACGAAGAGTGCTAAATGAGCACTCCTCTTCAAATGCCGGTTCTTCAGCGTCAAGACAGCTGGAGGCCACATATTATTCAATGATTGATTCACCCCGGATGGAGATGTAGATGACTTCTGAACGCGTCGAGGCGGCCGCCATACTTTCCGACCAACTTTTGGAAGACATCGAAATGGCCCGGCTCGGGCCTGCTGACCAGATAAGGAGGGCAAGTCGGTTAGCGAGGCTCCTTGATGACGCTGACGCTTTGGAATGGCTGAATCAGGAGATTGACGGCTATCGACTCCTTGGTGGTGGACTGACCGCCGCGCAAGTCAAAGCTGCAACGCGATCCGGGAGGAGGGTTGACCCCAGCAAGGATGGCAAGGTTCGCTTCAGCACTAGTTCGGTCGACAAGATTCAAGCTGACATTGAAGGCGCAAAGCAACAGCTTGGCGCTGCTGCTGATGCTCCCGTATCTGTAACGTCCGCGAATCCGTATCAAGTCGTCAACCCGCCCGCAGGCAATACAAAGGAACGTAGCCTGCTGAGGGAATTCATCTCCCAACGCAGCGACCTACTAGGTCGCGTCACTGGGGCGGTGCACCGATATGTGAGCGAGAAGAATCTCGAGCTGCGGTTCGGGGCGGCGATGGAATCTGCGTTCTCGGTACTTCGCCAAGAAGTCGATGGCAAGATTGCAACTTTGGTCCCAAGTGCAACCATCAAATTTTCCAGTGCCTTCGAGAACGCCTCCTCAAACAACTCCGAAGACTGGGCGAACGCGGCTGGTGCCTGCCGTAGGTTGATAAAGGCCGTTGCCGACGAGCTACGCCCGCCCGGTGAACCAGTAGGGAGTATCAAGATGACGGATGACAAGTACATCAACCGGCTCATCGACTGGATCAGCCGGCAACACGAACTGAGCGAAACTCCAAAGGACGTTATCCGCCGGGATCTGGAGTTCCTAGGTAATCGACTTGATGCCTTTGCTGACGCCGGGCACAAGGGAGCCCACGCAGAGGTGAGCAAATACGAGGCCTCGCGCTACATCACCGGCACATACCTGCTGGTCGGCGACATCTTGCGCCTCCGTGAAGCATCCAAGGAGACGGATGAAGCCGTGACACCGCACGGGGAGCTGCAAGATGCCGAATAACCTCTCCGTCATGCTGTGGTGCTCGGCTAACACTGAATCCGCCCACCCAGGGGCGCTTTTGCATGGTGGCCCCTAGGCCAATCCTCTAAGTCGGGAGCCAGGCCAATGCACGCTTTCATACCAGCTTCGAGTTCGCGGTTATGAAGGCGAAGCAGACCTGTTGGCTAAGGCACACGGACTAAAACTTTCGTTCGCGGGTCCAGTCCGCGAGCGGTCGTTATTGACTACCCTCGGACACGGCAGTTAATGGATAATAATTACGTCAAGACGTAATTATTTTTTGAGGCGGTCCCTGACCGCCTCATCCAGGAAGTCGATGATCGAAAGTCCGTGCTCGGCCACATAGTCATCCATCTCGTCTCTGAGGTCGATTTCGATCTTTGAGGAGAAGGGTTCCATCCGACGTTTGCTTCGAGGACGGCCCGGTCCCGGCCGCCTGTTTGTCGATGCTCGAGGAGCAACCTCTAGCAGGTCAGGTGACTGTGCACGCGAAGGTTCCGTAGACAGCTCTTGCCTACTGTCGCTTCGGGAGGTCAGAACATCGACTACGTCCGCAGCGGGTGCCTTGCGGATCGCTGATTTTCTCTCTACTGGCATCAGTTCACTCCATCAATAAAGCGAGCATGCTCGATGAACTTTTCGGTCATGATTACAGCTCCCCTGCTGTTGAGCTTTGTAAGAGGGGCTCTCGAACTGACAGAGTCCTGCATGGCAGTCCTGAGCGGAAGGTGAGGACTCCTCACGTCTTGCCCATAGGCAGCCTCCAGTTCGCCGATTTGGAAGGCATGCTCCCCTGTCAGGGGCGAACTGGTCTTGTTGATGATGATTCCTAGGAACTCAAGTGCCGGATTCAGATGCGGTAACGACTGCACTTTCTTCACTGTCTCCAGGAATTCGGTGACGCCTTTCACCGAGAAGGCCGCAGGCTCCGTTATGGCAAGGACTCGATCAGCCCAAATAAGGCCATTGAGCGTAAGACGACCCAACGCGGGAGGAAGATCCAGAAGAATGTGATCGTATGCCATCAATTCCTCAGCGCCCCAGGCGGCGGTCTTCAACCGCAGCTCTGGTGTCATGATGCTTTCCGATTCCAGCCGCGCAAGCGATTCGGAGCTCGGGATGAGATCAATGCCAGGCCAAGAGGTCTTGGTGATGGCCTGACCCAAAGTGCCGGCATCTCCCCCATATAACACGTCGAAAACGTCGAACTCACCGGAACCTTCAAGTGCTTCGGTGACGTTTGCCTGAGGATCCAGGTCGATCACCAGCACTTTTTTGCCAATCAACTTCAGACCGGTGGCAAGACCCAATGTCACAGAGGTCTTACCGACTCCGCCCTTTCGGTTCCCTATCGCAGTTACTTTCACATGTCACCTCAATTGCATTAATAAATCTGGATGTCTGCCCATCTATCAATCCGTCAATCAATCTATCTTTATGTCATGACGTATTTATTAGTGCCGAGGCGGTACACGTCCACCCCAAGCTCAAACTGGACATCTGGCTATCAATCTATCCGTCTATCTTTACGTCATGACGTATTTATCTCGGCGCGTCGCTACATAAAAGCGAAGCTATAGAGGAAGAGGGGCGGTTCCCAAGATCCAACGTCTGGCTCCGAGAGGCGTCAGAGAACTATCCCTGGCACATGGGCACCAGCTGCTCGCCAGAGAAAAGCCCGGGGAGTGCCCTCAAGGACTTCCACCGGCACTGCATGGTCGCGCCTTTAGCGGCGGCCACCGCATGAGAATGCTATAAATACGTCTGGATTTATTTCATATGTCGCTAATCCCAAGAGGGCTGAGGGCACACGCCCGTACTCTGGGACACAAAAACTCAACGGCTATTGCGTGACGATGACGTCTTCATAGCGGCCGACATTGGGGCCAACTCGTTCAAGCCGGGGACACTCTGGAGTTACCAGCCCTTCTAACCGAAGACACTTCCAGGCCCAAAGTCTGAGAGTACACACAGTTCCGAAAGCAGAACGGCCCCACCAGCAGCAGTAGAACGCCGCAATAATAAATACGTCAAGATTGATTCTCTCCGCATACTCCTTTCCGACCGCGGGGTTCACGACAGGCGGCAAGAACTAAGAGAGTCTTAGGCCGGTTTCCATAAAGCAGAGACTATGCGGGGGTGCCAGCCAATGGTCTTCATACTCGAGATCGTGAAGATCATCCTTGACTTGCTTGCAGGCCTTCACCGTAATGCAGTCCTAAGTCTTTCCTGTCCTTCCGGCCTCAAGCTGCATGCCAAATTGCCGCATCGTCGGGTGGTATCCAGTACTCGTCCCGTTCTAGATCAAACAGGTCAGTCTCTTCGACATTGGGGGTACGAAACCGGTCTAGGTAAGCGTGCCAAGCAGCGCGTTCATTCCGGTTACGGCTGATCTGATCAAGGTAGTCATCCATCACACCGAGTCGTGCCGCGAGCATGCGTAAGTTGACTGTGGTGGTCTTCCACGCGTGTCCCTGGCGTTGGACCATACCCAAGGCTTCCATCTCGGCCAACGCGGCCGAACATGCATTCCGGCTGACACCGGTGGCCCGCACGAGATCCGCAGTTTTGGGGGAGTGGCGGCCGCGTTCTATGGCTTCGTACACCAGCGCTGTAGCATCCCCGAGTGCCCGAAAAACAGGCCGAATGGCATGAATTTTTCCTTTTCGCCAAGCTAGTTCGCGGGCTAGTTGTTGGTACTGCTCGGGGAGCTGGATGAGGTACACATCGGCGGCTTTGTGACGTGCGTCCATGACTTTAGTCAGGATTCCATCGGAGGCAGCAACCAGGACGGGCAGAAGCCGCGCAATGGTGACGTGGTGTTTTCCCATCGCCACAGCAAGAGTTCGACATCCAACGTCAAGAACATCAGTTTCCTGGGCTCTCATGTAGCCCAGTAGCCCACGAATGAGCAGGCGGAGGCTGAGGCCTTGCCGGCCTCTGGCTTGCAGTCTGTGATCGAGTACTGCGTAGAGGACATTTTCCAGATCGTTTACGAGCTGCTGCACACCAGCACTGCTAAGTTTCCCTGCCCCCCCGGTGGTTAAAGTTGGGCTTGTGTTGTTAATAGGGGCACTCTTTTTCCTGTGTTTACGGGGGAGTCGCTTCTGAAGGGTTTGGTTGGAAGTGAGGGACTGGGCTTTGGTCCACTCGTAGGGCAGGAGTCGCGCCTGGCGTTGGGGGGTTCCATATAGGGCGGCCAGCCCCGGGAACTGGCCGGTAAGTTCGTTCTCGACGTCTTGCAGGGACCAGCCGCAGGCGCTGAAGTGGTTCAGCACAGCCATGCGAGCCTCGGATGGGCCCTTGTACCTGGCCGTGTCGTACAGGCCGGTTCGGGCGACCTTGCGCAGCGGCGCTTCACTACCAGCGTTTAGCGGTAGTGCCGGCAGAATCCCGGTTCGCTGACCGGCAACAGTCTTGGCTGCACGGGCTTTGAGTGCGCGCTTCCGGGTTAGCTCCGGAGCCAGCGCAGACCGAAGCTCCATCAGCGCAGAGGCTGGGTTGCGTCGCCGCAGGATGTCGTAGGCTTGGGAGAGTGGAGTGATTAGGGTTTGGTGCCCGCCAGCCTTGTGCACTGATCCAGGGACGCGGATACATCCATCCGTGATGTTTTGGTGCGGACTCGGGTCCAGACTCATCGCCGTCAATGCGAGTGCTTCGACCAGTTCCCTGGCTTCAGCTGCGCCGATACGGTCCCGCAGCGGGATGTACAGGTGGCGGCCGCCACTAGGGGAAAAGTCCTCAACAAAAACTATCCCGCACGCCGCCAACAACTGCCCCACCCGGGCAGCGTCCGCGTCAACCACACCTTTGAGGGCCTTGGACGTGTCAAAGTCCAGGCACAGCGTGGCAACACTGCCATCCGGGCCATGCACCATTACCGCCGCAGGACGTTCCGGCAGTACCCGAGTGATTTTCGGTGCGTTGCTCGGCCGGGGGTACTGAAACCGCGAGCCAATCCAACGACCAAATCGGTAAGAAGGGGCGCCAGCAATCATCGGAGCAAGGCTCCATGCATCTTCTGGCTTCACGTACGGCGCGACACCCATAAGGGCATGCATTGACGCCGATACCGGTTCCGGTACCATGGTGTGCAGTAGTTCCTTTCGAGGTAACACAAATGGCACCCACAGCGTGGGTGTTGTAAAAGTTCAGATCGTGTCCCGCCAAGAACTGGATCTGGACTTAATGCTTCGAGAAGGCCCGCCTAGTGCGGGCCTTCCTCTTTTAAGAGGCGATACGGCCGATAGGCAGTTCCCCCTGGCCGGCAACGAATGTCATGTCGATGGCGGCGAGCTTTTCAGCAACGGCATGTGCGATGAACTCACTAGCCGACTGCCCTTGGTGATCTGCTACAGCGAACAACTTTTCTGCGTCTGCAACGGGGAGCCGGGTAGTCAGAACATGACGGTCCCCTTTAGAAGGGCGTCCTCCGCGTGCGCGTTTCTGAATTGCCATGCCCCTCACGTTAGTTTCTGAAACGCTGGGGACTGGACATAAAGTACGGCGTGTCGGTTTCATCGCTCTTAGAAACCTTTTGCGACGGCGGCGGCTGCGGCAAGCCACGCGCGCTGGGTAGCTGGTTGGAGGGCGTCGTAGCGGATGGGGCCATTGACCAGTGCGGGGTCGTAGGGGATTCGGACCACGGCTCGTACATGGGGGGCGAAGCCGTCAGCGATCCGTCGGGCCTCGTCCTTGGCGCGCTTGAGCGCGTCGCCGCTCATGCTGCGCTTGGCGTCGGTGGATTCGGAGACGATGACGACGGCGTTGCGGGCCAGCTCGGCGTCGTGGCCGCCGCGGGATTCGAGCGTTTGGAGGGTCAGCCTAGCGGCCTCGGCGCGGTCTTCGATGGCTGTCACGGGAACCACGAGCTGGTTGGTGTGGTGGATCATTCGCCGCCAATTTGCGGCGCGGGCCGTGTTTCCGGAGTCCATGACGATGAGCCGGTAGTAGCGGGTGAGTACCTGGTGGGCGATGTCCACCTCCTCTGCGGTCACTTCGTGGTCGCCCTCCTCGTTTTCGTCTGAGCGCAGGACGTCGAACTTGTCCGAGGTCTGGTGGTGGACGAACTGGGCAATCTCGGCTGCTTGGGCGCTGGGGGAGAGCAGCGCCTGGGATGAGTCGATGAGATCCAGGACGCTGTTGTTGTGGCCGCCCTTTTCGGTGCGCCAGCCAAGAGTGCCCTGGGACTCGTTATTGTCCCAGGCGACGGTCGCTGCGCCGCTGTAGCGGGCCAGGATCGCGCTGAGCATCACGACGGTGGGGGTCTTGTTCGCTCCGCCCTTGCGGTTGACGACAGCTACGGTGCGGGGGCCGGGCCAGTGCTGGCTCACTGTGCGGATATCTTCCCGTTCCGCCAGCTCTTCAGGCGAGGGGTCCATGCGGAAGCCCAGACGGCTGAGAACGCCGCGCCAGCCGCGCGTTGCCGGCTGGAGCACGGGCGCGCTGATGAGGAACGAAGTGTCTTTGAGGCTGCGCCGAGTGGCAGGCTCCACAGCGGCTGCTGTGGCAGCCGGTGAGGGTCCCTGGGCGGGAGTGGCTGTAACGGCTGCGCCGAAGGTAACCGGCGCAGCGTCGGCAGCTTGCGCCGTCACTTCTTCGGCCGGAGAGTCGCCGGGAACCGAAACACGCGTAGGTGCAGGCGCGGCCGTGATCGTGGCCTTGGCCGATTCCAGCGTCGGGGCTGCCGTAACGGGCAGGGGGTCCTGCTCCCGACGGGAGGTGGGCTTGATCGGAGCGGCCTCGCTGACGACGCCCTCGGGGGAGACGATGATGAGGCCCTGCCCGTCCGGGTCAGTGGTGCTGACGCGGACGGGTCGGCCGAGCTGAGCCGCGGTTTCGGTGATGAGCCGTAGTGCATCGCTGAGGGCGGCGCCTTCGTCGGCGGCCTCGATCGCGTGGGAGGTCCCGTTGATGGTGACTTCGCCGGTTCCGTTGGTCCGCAGAACGGCGTTGATCTTGGGGAAGTCGAGCGCTTGAGTTTCCATCATCTGTCCTTACTTTGCGCCGTTCGGCGGCGTGAACCGGTTGACCTGCCAGGGCTTGTCGGCTGCGCTGCGGAGCAGCTGCACGTCGTAGTCGCCGGCATCGGTGGGAAAGACGACATGGCAGCCGAAACCGTTGTTCTCATCGATCCTGAGCTGGCCCGTTCCGGTGACCTTGGTGGCCCGGATGTTGGCCGGGTCAACGTATTGGTAATCAGCGGTTGCTTGGGCGGTCAGGAGCTGGCCGAGCTCCTGGATCCATTGCTTGTCCGTGACCGTGGGACGGGCATAGAGCGTCATGGCCTTGGTCGCGGTTTCCAGCGCGGCTGTTTTGCTTGCCTCGTCCCAGGTAATGCCCAGGGTGGCCGGTGCTGTGCCGCCGGGAGCTTGGGGCTTACCGCCTGCGCTGAGCGTGGCGGTGGTGGCGGCGGAAGCACTGGGCGATGGTTCCGCGGGTGTTGAGCTGGCTACCGGCGCGCAGGCCGTGCACACGAGCAGGGCGGCGAGGGCTGTCAGGGCGCGTTTCATGGTTCCTCCGGTGAGTCGCTGCCGGGCAGGTAGAGAAAGGCGCTGGGAGTGCTGTTCTCTACGGTGCGGGTGTAGTAGGTGTGGTCGTTCGGGGCGGGGTTGCCGTTGTAGCCCTCTTCGAGGAAGCTGCCGTCTCCGTTGACGGCTTTGACGATGGCGACGTGGCCGTAGGTGCCGTCTGCGCCTCCGGTGCCGGGGGAGTACCAGACGACCGCGCCGACCCGTGGTGTTCCACCGGTGGGCCAGCCTTTGGTGTCCCAGCCGTCTTTCCAGGTAAGGGCAGAGCCGAGCACGGCACCGTCAGGCCGGAAGGTGCCGTTGTGGACCTTGTAGGGGGTGGTGGTGCTGCCGAGCTGCTGGTTGATGCGCCAGAGGGCGAAGTCGACGCATTCGCGGTTGTACATGCCCAGCGGGGAAGGCTCGTAGATCTTGGCCGTGCGCCACGGCAGGTCATCGTCTTTGCCGGATTGGCCCGGGATCCCGCAGGAGCTTTCCCCGCCGGCATCGGTGATCTGCACGTCGCCCAGGGCCGCGACGACCTCGACGGCGGCCACCCAGTAGGACTGGTAGTGGAACGGGTCGGCGTTGCGCTGGACCCTGTGCGCGGCCGTGGTGGGTTCGAGCTGTTCCCACCCGCTGACCTTCTGCAGGGCGGTGAAGAAGTTTGTGGCTGAGGCCGTTGGGTTCATACGGTCCGGGTAGGTCCCCCACGCGCCGTTGTCGCGCTGCTGGAACAGCCCCCGGGAGTCAGGTCCCGGGCCGTCGCCGTAATCCAGGACCCGCAGCCCGGATTCGCCCATGGCCGTCATGACACCGATCGTCTGCCCCCGGGCCGACAGGCCAAGGGCTTTGCCTGCGTTGATGATCAGGGCCGCGTTCTTCAGCTGCTCGCCCTCGTAGCCGGCCACAGCCACCTTGGGCAGCTGGCTTGCGTCAACGCTGACGCTGGACCCGGTCGGTGAGCAAACATCGGCAGCGGCCTGAGAGCCCCCGCTGAACAGGATGATGGACAGTACCAAGCCGACGGGTGCAAGGACGGCCCCGGCGACCAACGCGGGCGCGCTCGTTCGTGATTGCATGTGTCCCCCTCACATCTGCTCGGCTGCTTCGCCCTAGGGCTGGTCCTCGTCGTTCACTTCCGGTATCTGGCCCTTCCTCAGCGTGTTCCGGTTCTCCCAGACCCAGTCCTTGACTTGATCTCTAGCGATCAACCATGTCTTCTCGACTTGGTAAGCAGGAATCACTCCGGTTTGGAGCCAGCGGTAGACGGTGTTTCGGGACAACCCAAAGATCTCTTCGAGGTCCTGAGGCGTAAGACGCTCCGGGTACTTGGCGAAAAGTGCTTCCAGGTACTTGGGGTCCACGCTCAGTCCGTCCCACCGCATAGAGCCATCGTAGACCACAAATAGGTACTGTGATGTACTAGAAGTGACTGAAAGGTACTAAAGCTGTTGTTGGCGGTCACTTTTGGCCTTTCGTGTCGGATGGTACCGATACGATCTTTGCGGACATTAGTAGGGGATGTGAAATGCCGGTCTCAAAGAATCGCTGGGTGACGCTCGGTGCGGAAACTATCGACGAATCCGTTTCAGTGATCCCGGAGGAGCCGCCTTTCATCCCTACGGGGGCGACGAGGCCACAGCTGAGTGTTCCGCAGCCGGACCTGGCGGACCGGCTTCCCCGAAGGAACGTTGGGGGGAGGGAACCGAGCTTCTGGTGGCTTGGCGTCCACGGCGGCGCGGGCGAAACGTCGCTTGCACGCCTGGACAAGAACACCAGGGCAGCCGATCATCACTGGCCTTTGACCGCAGCCGGATCCGTGATCGTCCTGGTTGCCCGGTCCAATATCCCGGGCCTTCGTGCAGCACGGCTGGCTGCAACTGAATGGGCATCAAGGTCACTTCCCGACATCCAGGTCGCCGGCCTCGTGGTCATGGCTGACGCTCCCGGACGGCTCCCCAGAGAGATCCGCGACTTCGCCCGCGTCGTCGGCGGGGGAGTGCCCCACATGTGGCATTTCCCCTGGGTGGACGCATGGCGCTACGGCCACGACATCGCCACCGAGGAACTTCCCAAAGAAGCCCGCACCACCCTCGAGCAGGTGCAGATCGCAGTAACTGCCACCGCCGGACTCCCGGCCAAATAGAAAGTAGAAACTCATGTTGTTCTCCAAGGCCATGGAATGGTCAAGCTTTGCCATCACAGAGATACCGAACCCGGGCACAGGTGAAGCGCCTCCCGGCTCTGAAGGCGTACTGACGATGCTCAAGTGGCTCGCATGGATCGTCTTCGGCCTAGCCGTGGCGGGCATCCTAATCACAGCCGGAACGATGATGGTCAACAACCGACGCGGAGAGGGCGGCGAGCATGCCGGCCGCCTGGCATGGGTCCTCGGCGGGTGCATCCTGGCAGCCTCCGCCGGCGGCGTCGTAGGCGCCCTAGTCTAAGGAGCTTCAGCCATGACTGAACCGACAGTGAACGAAGACCAGAATCCGCTGACCAAACCTAAGTTCATCATCTCGGCCGTTGTCGTGGCGATCATTGTCGCGCTCGGGGTAATCCTGGCCCTGGTTCCCAGAGGCGGCGGAACGGCGTCCCCTGAACCGAGCACCACCAGCACGAGCACCAGCAGCGGCCAACCTACGGAGACGTCCGCGGCAAGCGTGTGCGGCCTGCCATCCGGCGACCAGGCAAAACCAGTCACCACACCAACTGACACCAAATGGGAACTGGTCGGCAAGATCGCCGCACCAACATCGCCCACGCAGTTCGGCCCCGGCAAGACCGAAGCCAACGGCCTCCGCTCCTGTTTCGCACACTCACCAACCGGTGCGTTGTATGCAGCGGCAAACATGACTGCGTTGTCCTCAGCTGGAAAAGCGGACCTCGTTTATCAGCAGTTGGCTGTACCCAGCCCGGAACGAGATGCGGTGTTGAAGTCCTCCCCAACAGCCGCCCCAAACTCCGTGACCGCCCAATTGGCCGGCTTCACGTTCCGTTCTTACGAGGCTGACCGAGCCGTCATTGATCTCGCATTCAAGGGTGCAAATGGAACTTTCGTCTCCATTCCGGTTCCGCTCCGGTGGTACGAAGGCGACTGGAAGTTCGTTGTGCCGGCCACAGGGGACACTGGGGCGCGACAGCTCAGTGACCTCAGTGGTTACGTTGAGTGGGCCGGTGTCTAATGGCTGACTGCTCCGGCTTGAATGCAATAAATCCCTTTTGCCAGGCAGGGGCGGCCATCGAAGACGTCGCCAATGATGCCGTCAAGAACATGGCGAAAGCTATTGCCGATGCCGTAGGACAAACAGTCCAAACACTCGGGACATTTTGGGTGAACGTGGGAACTCCCGCTCTCACCGCAGCCCCGGGAGGGTCTACCGGGAGTGACCCGGTGTTGTTCCTGCAGAACAGTCTCTACTTCTGGACAGCTTCCCTGGCTGTGATGTCTGTCCTCGTGGGTGCAGCCAAGATGACGATCGAGCGCAGGGGTGCACCCTTGCGGGATCTGGTGCGTTCGCTGGCGACCCTGATCGTCGTCTCCGGCGCCGGTGTGGCAGCCGTGGGACTGCTGACAGTCGCGGCGGATCAGTTCTCAGCCTGGATCATCACCAACTCCACGAACGGGACCTCGTTCAACGAAAACATCACGGCCCTGTTGGCGCTTTCGGCCACCAGCCCGATCGGGTCGATCATGATCATTCTCCTAGGGCTGATTGCGATTCTGGCCTCCGTCATGCAGATCGTGCTCATGATCATCCGCGGTGGCCTGCTCGTTATCCTGACAGGGATCTTCCCTACAGCTGCAGCTTTCAGCAACACGGAGGCAGGCAGGGGTTGGTTCCAGAAGTGCACAGCTTGGCTGATCGCTTTCATTCTCTACAAGCCCGCGGCCGCCATTATCTACGCGACGGCCTTCCAGCTCAGCGGCAGCAAGATCTTTGGAAACGTTGGTGACGGCAAGGACTTCGGCTCCGCGCTCCTTGCAACGGTCACCGGACTGGCTCTGATGATCATTGCCTTGTTCGCCATGCCAGCTCTCATGCGGTTCGTCACCCCGATGGTTGGTGCTGTCGCTGGCGGCGGTGGCGGTCTGGCAGCAGGGACGGTCGGCGCACTGGCTTCCGGCGCAATCAGCATGGGCAGCGCCGGGCGAGCCGGCGGATCATCCACCGGCTCGACGACAACCAGCAGCACTTCGAGCCAAAGCCCTGGATCGCAGGGCCCCTCGGGCACTGGCAGCCAGGGAACGGCAGGAACGTCCGGCACAGCGGGGAAGACAGGTACCCGGAGCACCGGAGCCACTGGCGCGACAGCATCTACCGGTGCCGGCAGTGCTGCTGCAGGCAGCGGAGCAGCCGCCAGCGGTGGCGCTGTGGCCGCGGGCGCGGGCGGTGTCGCCGTACTGGCAGCACAGAAGGGCGCAGAAGCAGGCCAGGCCGCTTCCGGGGCCATCAAAGACATGAGCGAAGAATCCACGGGGGGTGCCTGAAATGGCCGCTATCGAGAACACATACAGGGAACCGACCTACGGCAACTGGCGTCGTCCGCGTAAAGCGGGCATCGGCACCCTTGGTGGGCTGGCAACAGCCGGTTTGTTTGTTGGCCTCATCATCACGGTGATCTGTCTCTTTGTCGGCGGCTGGTTCGCCGGGCTCATTGCTCTGCTCGTCCTTGGGGTGGCGCTGGCCGTCGTCTCGGTGACCGACAAGCACAACAAATCCGTAGGGGAGCGGATCTTCGCCCGGCTGGCGTTCCGCTCCGCACGGCGCAGACGCGCCAACATCTACCGCTCTGGTCCGTTGGGACTGACGCCCTGGGGCGAGTTCCAGCTGCCCGGAATCTCCGCCGGTTCCAAGCTTTACGAGTTCACCGACTCCTATGGCCGCCCCTTCGCGCTGATCCACCTTCCCGCCACCGCGCACTACACCGTTGTCTTCGGCACCCAGCCCGACGGGGCGTCCCTGGTCGATCCCGAGCAGATTGACGCCTGGGTGGCTAACTGGGGCGGCTGGCTGGCCTCGTTGTCGAATGAACCTGCCGTCGTGGCTGCATCCGTCACGGTCGAAACCGCACCCGATTCCGGGGCACGGCTGCGCCGGGAAGTTGAATCGAACATCCACGACGACGCTCCTGCCATCGCCAAGGCCATGCTCCGGGAGGCCTTGAATACCTACCCGCAGGGATCGGCCACGATCCGCGCCTGGGTCGCGCTGACGTTCAGCGCCGCTGCCCGGGCAGGCGGCAAACGACGCACCCCAGAAGAGATCGCAAGGGATCTCGCCTCACGGCTTCCCAGCCTGACCGAGCGACTGGAATCCACCGGCGCCGGCGCATGCGCACCGTTGAACGCCCAGGAACTCTGTGAGGTCGTTCGGGTCGCTTACGACCCTGCAGCAGCCCGGCTCATCGACGAAGCCCACTACCAGGGCACACCCGTTGACCTGGACTGGGGCGACGTCGGACCGTCCGCCCACCAATCCAACTGGGACGGCTACCGCCACGATTCCGGGCACTCAGTGTCCTGGACGATGACAGGCGCCCCACGCGGACACATCCTGGCATCGGCACTGGGCCGCCTCGTCGCACCGCACGGGGAGATCGACCGCAAGCGCGTCACCTTGCTGTACCGGCCGATCGAAGCCGGCCGCGCAGCCGCCATCGTGGAGTCGGACCAGACCAGCGCCCTGACCCGGGCCTCCTCGACCACCCGCCCCACCGCCCGCGCCCTGGTCGATGCCCGCGCGGCGCAGGCCACCGCAGCAGAGGAAGCCAAGGGCGCCGGGCTGGTCAACTTCGGCATGGTTGTCACGGCCACGGTACTGTCCGCCCGTGACCTTGAAGACGCCGTCGCCGTTGTCGAGGGAAACCTCGGCCCGTCAGCACGTCTGCTGCTGCGGCGCGCCTACGGCTCACAGGACTCAGCCTTTGCCGCGTCCCTGCCACTGGGACTGGTCCTGCCCAAGCACTTGAAGGTTCCCGAAGAGATCCGCGAGGCCATGTGATGTTCGGCAGCAAAACCAAGCACCAGCGCACACCGGCCCCTGCCACGAAGCTCGCGGCCGCGGTCGCCCGCCGCCCGGGCCTGCGGGGCTGGCGCGGCCGCGGACAGGGCGAAGCCGTCTACGTCACCGCAGCCGACGAATGGCGCGGAACCTCGGTCCAGGTCTGCGGGCTCTGGCCGTTCGTGGGCGGGTCCGGCACCCCTATCCTGGGAGTGCCGATCGGCGTTCACACCGACACCGGAGCCCCCTTCGGGGCAGATCCGATCAGCTGGTTCATGCACGGCATGATCAACAACCCCTCCATGTTCGTCCTCGGCCTGCCGCACTACGGCAAGTCCACCCTGGTCCGGCACATCGTCCTGGGCCTGGCAGGCCGGAGCATCAACCCGTTGATCCTCGGTGACCTGAAACCGGACTACGTTGACCTGATCGAAGCCCTCGGCGGGCAGGTCATCAGCCTGGGCCCCAGCCGCGGCCACTTGAACGTCCTGGACCCCGGTGAAGCCACGGGAGCCGCCGTCAGGCTGCTCGCCTCGGCCGAGGAACACCGGGCCAAAGCGAACCGGACCACCGACTCAGCTGCGGCCGCGCCGCTTCTCGCGGCAGCGGTGAAGGCGGAGAAGCTGGCCGAACAGCTGATGGCCGACTCGCACAACCGGCGCCTGAACATGATCACTGCGCTGATCACCATCGTGCGGAACGCCAAGCCCAGCGCCCACGAGGAATCCCTGATTGACCGGGCCCTGCACATCCTGGACGAGCGCCTGGACCGCGTTCCCCTGATCGGGGACCTGATCGAGGTCATCAAAGACGCCCCAGACGAGCTACGGGCAATTGCCCTGGACCGTGGCGACATGAGCCGCTACCTCGACGCGACCGACCAGTTGCGCCAGTCGCTGTACTCCCTCGACGGCTCGGGCCGGTTCTCGGACATGTTCTCCCAGCCCACGGACCAGCCGATGGACCTGACCAAACCCGTGGTCTTCGACCTGTCAGGGATCTCCGACACGCAGCGGGACATCCAAGCGGCCTGCCTGCTGGCCTGCTGGTCAACCGGGTTCGCAACCGTCCAGGTGGCTCACACCCTGGCAGATGCCGGCCTGGAGCCTCGCCGTAACTACTTCGTCGTCATGGACGAGCTGTGGCGGGCCCTGCGCTCCGGTGAAGGCATGGTAGACCGGGTTGACTCGCTGACCCGCCTGAACCGGACCGAGGGCGTCGGGCAGGCCATGATCACGCACACCATGAGTGACCTCGAAGCCCTGCCAACCGAATCCGAACGCATGAAAGCACGCGGATTCGTCGAACGCTCCGGCATGGTCGTCTGCGGCGCGCTCCCCGGAGCCGAAATGGAAAAACTCAACAAAGCCGTCACCCTCTCCCGGGCCGAACAAGCCCGCCTCATCTCGTGGGCCGACCCCGGGTCATGGACCGACGTCGGTGGATCCCGCAAACGGGTACGCCCGGGCCTGGGCAAGTTCCTCTTCAAAGTCGGCGGCCGCCCAGGGATCCCGGTCGCGCTTAAGCTGACCAGCGTCGAAGAAAAACTGCACGATACGAACAAGCGCTGGACGATCAGCCGGAACGGCGAAGGGGACAACTGATGGGTGCGCCAAACAGCGGCAAACGCTCGCGAATGGATGGCGAAACCATCCTGCTCTGGGTCTTCATCACCGCCGTGGTGCTCGGTGTCGGCTCGGTGGCCGGAGCCGTGCACCTGGGCTCGCTGCTATCCAATGACAGCCAGACACTGCCGGCCAACCCGTTTGAACTGGTCTTCGGCCTGCTCTCGCAGAAGGTCACGTGGCCCGCGGCCGCCACCTGGGTACTGATCGGCTTCGGCGTCCTCATCATCCTTGTAGCCGTTCTGGTGGTCCGTGCGGTGCTGCGCAAACGGTCCAAGCGTTCCCGTGTGGACGCCGCAGCCCAGCACATGGCAAAGGCTAAGGACCTGCGCGCCCTGAGCCTGCGCGGGGCCACGGCCACCGCCGAACGTCTCGGAGTGAAAGGCTCACCCGGCGTGCCGGTAGGCAAGACCGTCCTTGGCGGGCAGATGGTCTACGGCTCCTGGGAAGACATGCACATCGACATCTGGGGACCCCGCACAGGCAAGACGACATCTAGGGCGATCCCGGCGATCCTCGCCGCCCCGGGAGCAGCTTTGGTGACCTCGAACAAACGGGACATCGTTGACGGCACCCGCGACGTCCGTGCCGCCGAGGGCCCGGTCTGGGTGTTCGATCCGCAGTCCGTCGCCCTCGAGGAACCTTCATGGTGGTGGAACCCCCTGTCGTACGTCACCGATGAAGTGAAAGCGGCACGCCTGGCTGACCACTTCGCCGCCGGTTCCCGCGGCCCGGACGCCAAAACGGACGCCTATTTCGATCCCGCCGGCCAGGATCTCCTTGCCGGCCTCCTGCTCGCCGCGGCCCTCGACGGCCGGGCGATCACGCAGGTCCACACCTGGCTGACCCGGCCCGCTGACGATGAAGCAGTGGACATCCTCAAGGCGCACGACTTCACCCAGACCTCCAACGCAGTGGGCGGCGTCATCAACGCCCCCGAGAAGCAACGCGGGGGTGTGTACGGCACGGCACTGCAGATGGCCTCCTGCCTCACCAACCGCCAAGTGGCCCGCTGGGTGACGCCCCAGGGTGAGAAGGACGAGCGGCCCCAGTTCGACCCGGCAGCATTCGTCCGCTCCAAGGGCACGCTGTACAGCCTCTCCAAGGAAGGCAAAGGCACCGCCGGCCCGCTGGTGACGGCGCTGACCGTGGCCACGGTCGAGGCCGCCGAAGAACTCGCCGTCCACTCGCCCGGTGGCCGGCTGGCCACACCCATGGTCGGTGTCCTGGACGAAGCAGCAAACGTCTGCCGCTGGCGCGAACTGCCGAACCTCTACAGCCACTACGGCTCCCGCGGCATCGTCCTGATGACCATCCTCCAGTCCTGGTCACAAGGCGTCGAAGTGTGGGGCCGCGACGGCATGCGCAAGCTCTGGAGCGCCTCCAACATCAAGGTCTACGGCGGCGGCGTCGCCGAAGCCGAATTCCTGAACGAGCTCGCACAGCTCGTGGGGGAGTACCGGTACTCAAACATGACCAAAAGCCGCTCCAAACAAGGCACTTCCTACAGCCACGACGACGACCGCAAGGAACGCACCCTGGACGTGTCCGACCTGGCCGCGTTCCCTCGCGGCCGCGCCATCATGTTCGCCTCCGGTGCCCCTGCGGCGCTGCTGGAGACAGTGCCTTGGATGAGCGGTCCGCAGGCTGATGCCGTACGGGCCTCCATCGCCGCACACGACCCCGCGAACAAGCCCACGGCCGCAACTGCCGGGAACCGGTGGATCGCTGCGGGTGCCTCTCATGAGTGAAGGCCTGGGGGAGTGGGACGACGAGCTCGATGACACCGCTGCCCCCATGGAACCGGCCGAGGAGGAACCGGACGCCCCTGAGCTGTTCTATCCGAACGTGGCTGAATTCGTCAGCGGCAAGCTGGCCACCAGCTACCGCCGGCAGCTCAACGTCCAGGGCGGGGTGACCTGGTGCCCCCAGTGGTGGAAGCACGCAGAAGCGATCAGCCGCCTAGAAGCGCTCTGGCGGGCATGGGAGTTCCTGCGCCTGGACGGCACCACAGGAATGAGCGTCTGGTGGCGGGACCACGCAGACCACCACATGTCGGTCCTGCTCTCAACTGATGGGCCGTTCAGGGGCTGCAGCCCGGACGACGGCCACCGCTCCAAACTCGTACCCCTGCCCTGTGAGGAACCGCCCTCGGGGCTGTTCTAAACCGGGTTTTTCAGCCACCGCTCACGGTGACCACGCGGGCTGTCCATAGTTGGGGTCAATCTGGGTTATCCACGGCTGGAATCGGGAGCCATCGGGAAAGCTCCCTCAGCAGCAGTAGCGGTGGATAACCCATCAGGATTGTCCCCGGCTGTGGGCAGCGAACTCAGTGTCACTCAACGCCAAGACCCCCAGGGAGTTTCCCCAGGGGTGTTGGCTGCCAATGAACCTCAGAATCTGGGCAACGACAGAAGGTTGTTAGTCCATTGCTGATCAGCATAGGTCCGAAGATACGGAGCTGCAGATTGGGGCCGAACTACGCCGACTTCCACTCTTGAGGAGCCAGATCCTACGTACGCCCGGCCCTTCTTTACATCGATAAATTCGACCATTGCCGGCTTCGTGCTGGTTCCGCTGCCGTTATCTGCTTCATTGACCCACTTGTAGCTCGTGATGTGTTGATGATCCTCTGGGAATCCTTCAACCCGCACGTGGGTAATTCTTACCGCCATGGATTACTCCTAGTTATTTGACTGCCTCTACGTGTTCCCGCGTTACCCTGATCTCCTTGCTGAGGGAGATCAGACCTGCTGGGTTATGGTCCCGCCGGGGTTACGCCGAACTGTCGCATCAGTGACGAACCGTCCCGTTGATGCCGAACGATTAACACTTCGGCTATTTCCGGTCCCGGCACCAACCCGTTCAGTGGTTGTCGTCCGGGGAGATCTGGCGGCAGTCGCTTTGGTTACAAAACGTCCGGTTCGCGCGCTGCGGCTAACTGATCGTGCCATGGTGTCCTCCTCAGAACACTCATCCGAGGGGGAGGGGGCCCATTCGCGGGCGCCTGTGGCTCCGTTAGAATCGCTAGTACCACTAACCATGGAACTTGCGGTCCTGACCTCGAGTTGCTGGGCGGGCCCGCTCGAACGGGTCCGCCCTTTTTTGTATCGGACCTGCCGACATTTCAACTGTAATCGTATCGGTCCTTCGGTGCAAGGGTGAAGACAGCTTGCGAGTTCTGCGGTATAGTTTTCATACGAAGTTGAGCATTTCCTGTAGCGTGTTGTTCACATCAGGGGTGAAGGACGGCTTACAGAATGCAGGTGGACTACGAGGATGAGGATCTCCGGAAACTCGCCTACGAGCCAGACCATCGCACATCACGTTGGGCTCCAAACGTCACCCGGGCATACCGACGACGAATCCAGCAGCTGCACGCGGCGGTCACAGATCAGGATTTGAGAGCGCTGAAGTCCCTCCACCTTGAGAAGCTAAAAGGTAACCGTGCTGGGACGTGGTCGATCCGGATCGATACCCAATACAGGCTTATTCTGCGGTTCCAAACTCAGGATGGCGGGCGCATAGCCATCGTCATTGAAGCCGTTGACTACCACTGAAGGACTGATTTCCATGGCCCCCGAGCTCGCTGAAGCTTTCCCTCCCGGGGATTTTCTAACCGAGGAGCTTGAAGCACGTCATTGGTCCCAGAGCGACTTTGCACAGATCCTTGGGCGCCCGGCGCAGTTCGTTTCGGAGATAATCGCAGGGAAGAAGGAAATAACTCGTGAATCTGCAGCTCAGATCGGCGCAGCTCTTGGTACTGGTCCGGAGTACTGGCTGAACCTGCAGAATTCATATCTCCTCTGGAGCCAGTCCCGGAATGAGGCAACCCGCAAGGACTTAGACGAGGTCAAGCTGCGGGCCAGGATGAACGAATTGGCTCCAGTATCGCTACTTCTCAAAAGAGGAATCCTGACCGGCCAGTCACTGACCGAGCAAAAAGACGAGCTGATCAAGCTGTTCCAAATCGAACACATTGAAGACACACCGCGGTTTCTGGCCGCAGCCCGACGCTCCAATCAGGATGAAGAACCAACACCAACCCAAAAAGCATGGCTCGCGTGCGCCCGCAAGCGTGCGCAGGATCTTCAGGTTAGTAGCTACGACCCAGTGGGCCTCACGGAACTAGCGGAGCGCCTCTCGCGCTTGGTCGCAAATCCGGAAAACTTTTCGAAGCTCCCTGCTGAATTTGCTGCTGTAGGAGTGCGTCTTGTCTATGTCGAAGCGTTCCCTGGAAGCAAGCTGAACGGCGCGTCCTTCCTTTTGGACGAAAACGCTGAGAAGCCAGTAATTGCATTGTCGGGAAGAGGTAAGCGACTAGATGTAGTTCTATTCACTCTTCTCCACGAAGTGGCGCATGTCCTCCTGGGACATGTGACGCCCGAGCGTCTCGTGATTGATGAAGACTCTTCGACTGAGCCGGCCGAGCTAGCTGCCGACGAAAAGGCAGGTGAATGGCAGATACCGGGGGGCCTCCCAGTCCCGCCGACGGCCGTTCGTAGGGGGTGGATTGAGTCGACTGCACAGCGAATAGGAGTGCATTCAGTGGTTGTACTTGGGAGACTGCAACGCGATAAGGCTCTCGATTACCGGACTGCATTGGCAAAAGGGGCGCCAACCGTTAGCTCTCACTTAGAGCGCTGGAGTCACTCCTGCTGACTGCCAGGTGACATTAAGAGCACCTCTGAAACTGACCACTTCAACAAGTTTCTATTTGTGGCTGTTGTCAGATTTGGATCTAAGACTGCGGAGGGGACCCATGCAGGAACTCACTTCAGGACCCTAACCTGACGCTCTTCTCCTTGCTGCCTGACGTCAGGTTGGGGTGTAGCTCATGCAGAGAAGGCAACCTCATACACATGGGGGTAAGTGGTGTTAAGGAATCTATTCAGACGGCAGCCCGCATTCAGGACGGAAATTTGCCCTCAAGGCTTATAAGTAAATGGCGCAGTCAAGTCGTGTCCTCTGGTTCACCTTCGCACGATCCAGTCGCGGAACTCCCGAGTTGTGCCGCATGGCACTTCGGGGTCGACACGAACGGTGTATTTGCCGTAATCGCGTTGTATGACCAGGATTCCCTGCCTGCGTTCGAGAGCGGCGGGTATGAGTCTGTTGATAGCACGGTTTAGCTTCTCGTCTTTGCTCTGGGGCCCATCTAAAGTGATGACTTCAAGGGAAAGAGGAAGCGCCGGGTTTGGGAACAAGTCGCCGCTCGTTAGCGAGAAGGCAGAGCTGACTTCCGGTTCATGCAACTTGTAGGACACACGTCCTCCTTTACTAGGTCGACCGGCGTGTACGGTCGGAATTGCCGTTTATGTCGTCTCTGCCGGATCGTACGACCTGCTTAGAGTCGTCTCGTCTGTAGAGCGGACGCTTCCACCCGACTGCATATGAGGTTTATTCCTGGCGCTCGTCTTGCAAGGAATTCAAGGGCCGGCCGAGCGGTGTGAGATTGGGTGTCCGGCAACGTGATAGTGGATGAAGTGCCATCCATTCGAGCTTTGAGACGGGTACTGCTAGGTCTACTGCTTCAAGTGAGGTGGCCGCTCCGGAGGCCCTCCGAGCTACCCCAGCACCTCCAACTCTTGAAGCTTTCCAAGCGCCACACCCGCCATGAATTGTGCCTGATCGACGAGGATACTGTCATCAAACACTGCCCTGGGTGAGTGCATGGGAGCCCACTCCATGGGGTCGATATCTGGAGACCCAGCTCCGAGGTGCCCGTACGCTCCGGGGACCTCCACGAGGACACGGGAGAAATCGTCAGAGCCGGTCCGGGGGGACGGGCTGGGCACGAACCGGTGCTCTCCGAAGAACGTGCGTGCTGTCCTGCCCCAGAGTTCGGCGTCACTGTCGTGATTGACGGTGGCCGGCATTACCGGAGTGAACGTTGCCTCGGCTGTCAGTTGATGAGCGGTCGCCAGTTGCCGGATAAGATCCGGCAACTCCTGTGCGAGCCGTGCTTCGACACCGGGGCTGAAAGACCTGACGCTGGCCCTGAATTCCGCCGAATCAGGTATGACATTAGAGGCGGAACCGCCATGGAATTGGCCCACGGATAGAACCACGGGATCAAAAACGTTGAATCGCCGGGTGATGTACGTCTGTAGGGCACCAAGCATTTCAGCAGCTACCTGTATGGGGTCCAGAGCCTGGAAGGGGCGCGAACCGTGCCCACCTCGCCCGATAACCTTTACGGACAGATCTCCGAAGGCGGCCATGTAGGAGCCGGCCTTGGTCGTGAACACGCCTGACGCCATGTCCGAAACGACATGCAGGGCGTAGGCAGCATCCGGTCGCCTTCCGGCTGTGTTAAGAACGCCTTCCTCCAGCATGATGCGGGCCCCGTCATGTCCTTCCTCCCCCGGTTGGAACATGAAGATGACGTCGCCGGTCAGGGTGTCACGTACGGACGAGAGCAGGCGGGCGGCTCCAATCAGGCCTGCTGTATGCAGGTCATGGCCGCAGGCATGCATTGCGCCATTGGTCGAGGCAAAGGGTATGCCCGTTTTTTCTGCCAGAGGAAGGGCGTCCATGTCCCCTCTGAGTAGTACAGCAGGACGGCTCCCGGCGGGGGACTGGGTGGCCCCGCCGCGTAGTACCGCAACCACGGACGAGGCTGCTTTTCCCAGGCTTATTTCGAGGTCGAGTCCCTTGAGTGCCTCAAGGACCCGGGCTTGGCTGCGGGGCAGATACAGGCCGACTTCAGGATCGGCGTGCATTTCCCTACGGAAATCGACCAGGTCGTTTCCAAAGGCCGGGATCGCCGCTGCGGCGCCCTCAAGGAAACTTAGCGGTGAAAACCGCACCGTACCTGTCGTTGAAGTATCTGTCATTGAAGGACTTTCTCGTCTCATGTTGCCAGGCCCTGGCCTGCTGCTTGCCCGAGAGGACGCGGAGGCCCCCGTCTTAGCCACGCGTCACGTTCCGGGATGTTTGTCGCAGGTCTCGCAGGGCCTCGCTTACGCTTGTTGGGGTCGCATATGGCGCCTAGAGCGGGAAATCCGTCCTGTCCACGCCAACCACGCGGTCGCCGGTGAAGAAGCGAACGCCGTACTGGGGACCGTGGCCTCCGATACCGCTGGTACCCCAGAAACTCTGACGCGAATTGCCGGCCAGGTCGCTCATGAACGTGCCGTTGATGCGGACTTCACCGGCACGAATACGGGATGCCACGTCGATGGCTCGTGTTTCGTCACCGCCGAATACGTAGGCATCAAGACCGGTTGCCGGTCCGTTTGCATGGCTAAGCGCCTCTTCAACGGAATGCACGGGATGTACCGTGACCAGTGGCCCGAAGAGTTCTTCCGCGGCGGCTCCGGCGGGACATCCGACGATCATCCCCGGTGCCAGGAACCAGCCGTCAAGATCGGGTAGGTCGCCGGCAGTGACCAGCGTTCCCCCCAGTTCGAGGAGTCGATTCACTGCGGCTTTCAAACCGTCACGCTGCCGCTCAAACGCAAGGGGACCCACTTCCGTTGTCTCATCCAAGGCATTTCCGACCCGAAGCTTACTGAGTTCGAACTTCATAGCTTCAACGAAACGGTCGTGAACCGACCTGTCAACCAGTACCTTGCCGGGCGCCTCGCACCACTGGCCATTGAGACGGGTCATGCCCTGCACAATGGACTGTGCCGCCGAGCTGACATCGGCATCATCGAGAATGATCACGGGATTGTTGGATCCGAGCTCCATCTGCATGACAGCCAGATTGGACGCCGCAGCCTTCGCAACCGTTCGGCCTGCCGAATCGCCCCCTGTAAACGAAAGAGCCTCGATGCGGGGATCCGAGGTCAGCAGTGATCCTGTCTCCGAATTCCCATGAACCAGTTGAAACGCAGCGCTCGGGTAATCGAGTTCAGTCATGGCGGCGACGATCGATTCGGCGAAGAGCTGGCAACCGCCGGGGGCGTTCTCAGAGGGTTTGAGGATGACCGGGCAACCAGCCGCCATTGCTGCCGCCACCTTGCCTACCACGGTGAAGGTTGGAGCATTCCAGGGGCCAACGATGAGGGCCGGGCCGAGGGGCTTGCGCAGGATGACCACAGACCGGTCACCGCCGTCAAGGGTCTCCGACTCGCCAAGCTGCTCCGCTTCAGCGATAGTTCCCCGGACTCTGTCCCCAAGTGCACCTGCAATCAGGCGAGTGGTCCGGATAGGGACTCCCGTGTTGATGCTGTCCTGCAGCGCGATTTCTTCGCTCTGGGCATCCAGAGATGCGGCTACCTTCGTCAGGAGCTCAAGACGGTCCCGGAGTTTGATGTCTTCAAGTTTCCCGGACTCGTGCAGTGTCGCCGCTGCGGCGAGTGCGCACTCGACGTCAGCCTTTCCGGTCTTTCGCATCGGCTGCCGGGGTTCGCCCGTATTTGGGTTGGTAAGGTAGCGGCCGTTTTCGTCGAGCTGCAGCCATGCGCCATCGACAAAGGAGCGTTGCTCGACAAGGTCGGGGGTGTTAGCGGTCAGTTGTGCTAGTCCTTCAGCAGTCATTCAAGGTGCTCCTCTGGTTTTCGTTGTTGTCTTTGTCGTCCAGGACCAGCGACGGCAGGGGCTGGGCATTGACGTTTGACCGTTTATGTTCGGGAGGATTTGCAGCGCCACAGTGCGCAGCTTTCGTTCCGGCGCTGGCCGTGGCGCAAAATCAGATCGTGATCGGCCTGACAGTCAGCTGCCAAACGGTCTTCAAAGTTGTCCGGATCACAGTTGCCTGTCGGTCATGTTCAGCACAACTCGGATCGTCGAGGCTTCCGCCATCGCTTCGAATCCCTCGTTGATACGTTCGAAGGGCAGTTCCTTGGTGACCATTGCATCGAGATCCAGTCGGTTGTTCAGGTAGTGGTCCGTGAACATGTCGACGTCGCTGAGGAACCTGTTCGCGCCCATGTAGGCGCCTTGCAGGTGTCGGTCGCCGTATACGAGTGCATCTGCGGGGATACGCAGTTCGGACCCTGTGGGCATGAGACCGAGGATGGTGGCGGTTCCGTTCGGGCGCAGGAGCGAAAAGGCGAGTTCCGCTGTCTGGCTGCGGCCCACCGCCTCGATTGCATGGCTGACACCTTGGGGAAGAAGTGATCGGACCTGGATGAGTGTTTCTGTCGGGTCGGATGATGAGACAACAGTGTCCGTGGCACCGAAGTTACGGGCGAGCTCCAGCTTCGCCGGCACAGCGTCAATGGCAATGATTCGTCGTGCCCCAGCCAACCTGGCACCTTGAATGGCGGCTATTCCGACACCGCCGCAACCGATTACGGCAACAGTATCCTCTGGCCCTACCTTTGCGCCGTGAATAACCGCGCCGACTCCTGTACTAATGCAGCAACCGAGAAGACACGCCACCTGGGGAGGCAGATCCGAGCCGACCACTGCAACGGATGCCTCCTTAACGAGGAAGGCCTCTGCAAAAGCGCCTATACCCCCGAGCGACTCAACGCTTGATCCATCAGGTGAGAGCAGCCTGGGTCGCTGCCGCTCACGCATCGAGTCGACTCGTTCGCACTGGGTCGGGCGCCCGCTTATGCAGTTGCGGCATGCCCCGCAGGAGGGTGTGACCGTTGCCACGACCCTTTCACCAGTCTTAATTCTTGTGACTGCAGAACCGACGCGCTCGACAATGCCTGCGACTTCATGCCCGAGGACCACCGGCAGGGAGATATCCAGCGACCCCTTCAGATAGTGCAGATCGCTATGGCAAAGGCCCACTCGCTCGGTCCGGATGAGAACCTCATTGTCCTCCGGATCATCAAGCAGCAGTTCGCGGATCTGAAGAGGGGCTCCGGGCTTTTCCAGCACGGCGGCAAGAATCGGTGTAGTCACTTGGCTTCCTTGGTGGTTGAGGAGCTGGCAGATGGGTCGCTTCGACCATCTTCAGCCCTGGTCGAGTTTCAAAAGTGTGTGGACGGAACAGCCTTTACGAGCACTATGTGCAACCTGACCAGCGCGGACGTTGGAACGGCCGGGATCAGTGTCAGCTTCCGGTTCCAACTCGGGATCCATGCCGGTTCTCACCTACAGCGGCCCAGCGCTTAACGTGACGTTCCATGGCGCGGAGGGCTTTTTCCAGCTTCGCCAGCAGTTCCCGTGTCTCCTCTTCGGTGATCACCAAGGGCGGGGACAGAATCACGGCATTGTTCAGCGGGGCGATCCCGGCCGGGTAGACAAGGAGCCCTTGGTCCAGGCATTCATCGACGAATAGGCCAGCCGCTCCCAGCGCAGGATCGGGTGCCTGCTTGCTTTCCTGGTCCATAACGAACTCGAAGCCCCAGAGCAGGCCCCGCCCACGGACGTCGGCGATGCAACGGTACCTTGTTGCCAGGGAGAGCAGACCCTCTTCAAGCTGCTTCCCCCGTTGCCGGACGTTCGCGAGGATATCCTCGCGTTCCATGAAGTCCAGGACCGCCAGGCAGGTCGCTGCCCCCAGTGGGTTCCCCGAGAAGGTGTGCCCGAACGGAGCGACGCCGCTGCCCTCTCTGAGCGCCTCGACGATGTGGCTCCGCAGCAGGACGCCAGCAACAGGGGAGTATCCGGCACTCATTCCTTTGCCGATAAGAAGAAGGTCCGGCACGACGTCCTCGTAGGAACTCGCGAACCAGTCGCCCGTGCGCCCCATTCCCGTGATGACCTCATCGATGATCAGCAGCACGTCCAGCCGATCACAAATGTCGCGAAGGCGGGCGAAGTAGCCGGCCGGCGGCGTCAGGACCCCGCCGGCGGCTCCTACGATTGGTTCGACGATGACTGCCGCGACTGTGCCGGGGTCCTCGTTCTGAATGGCGTCTTCGAAGGCTTTCGCAGCCCGCGCAGCGTACACTTCCTCGCTCTCGCCTAGCAGGGCGAAGCGGTAGGCGTAGGCCGGCGGGGCGAAGGAGAACGCATGGAGCAAGGATCCGTAGTCGGGGCGGCGTGCTGCATGCCCGGACATCGACAGGGCGCCCATTGTCATGCCGTGATAGCTGATGGTCCTGCCAAGGATTTTGACTTTGCCTGGGAGCCCCCTTTCGCGCCAGTAGCTCACTGCGGTGCGGATGGCGTATTCGGATGCTTCGGACCCGCTATTGACGAAAAACGCTATATCGAGGTCCCCGGGAGCGATGTCGGTGAGCCGGCGGGCGAGTTCTTCAGCGGGCAGGTTGGTGAACTGGGTTCTATACGTAAAAGCTACGCGGCGGCACTGTTCTTTCACCGCCTCCGCAATTTCGTCCACGCCGTGACCAATGCTGGCGGTCATGGCGCCGCTTGAACCATCCAGGTACTGGCGCCCTTCCGTGTCATACAGGAAGATGCCTTCGCCGTAGGCAACTGTCGGGTACTTCTTGTCGATGATTTGCTTCAACAGTGCGCTGTCGGAAATGGGAAGCTCCTAAATATCGGCAGCTGCTCTCGCAGCTCACTATCTGCAGTGACGGGTGGGGAAATCTCTGGAAGATCTTTTGTCCATGGGCGCGAGTGGCCGGCCGCGCCTTGCGCAGCCGGCCACCATTACCGTCGTTCCCAAGAAGGCTCGTGCGACGGCGGCTACGGAGATGAGTCTTTGTTCCTAAATCCCTGCGGAACTTTCTTCGCTGCTGGAACCTGCCGGGATCAGTGCGGCATACGTCGCCGGCCGCTTGGATCGCATAACCAGCGCGGTAGTCACGCCGCCCAGGAAGAGTGCAGCCATGAGCGTCAACAGTATTCCCGCCGCCAAGTCGCCGCCGACGAGAAGCCCGAAGTTCTGAAGGACCAGAAAGACAATTCCCCCGAGTCCGAGAAGGGCAAGCGCGGGGGCCAGCAACGTGCCCCAGACCTTCTTGTTGTGTGCATTCCTCCGGAAGAACACGATCACCGCGAGTGACGTGAGAGCCATCAGAACAACGATGCCCAATGTGGCCGAGCCTGAGAACCAGGTGTAGGCCTGCGTTACCGGGTCGAGCCCGATGATCGCCTCGACACCAAGCAGTGCTATCGCAACTACCGAGACGATCAAGGCTGCCCTGGATGGAGCGTGGTGACGTGGGTGGATTGCACCAAGTCCAGACGGAAGAACACCTTGCGTACCAAGGGTAAAGAGGTACCGGGTCAGTACGTTCTGGAAGGTGAGGATGCAGGCGAAAAGGCTGGTGATGAGGAAAACCTGGAGCAGGGTGGCAAGGAGCGGGGACACGTACTGTCCCGCGAGCCCTACAACAATGCTGGTGGGGTCGTTCGTCGCGACTTCGACTATCTGGCTGCTTCCGACTCCCGCCTGGAGTGCCCAGGCAGTGAAAGTGTAGAAGATGCCGACGCCGATAACGGCGATATAGGTTGCCCGCGGGATAGTGCGGTCGGGGTCACGTGCTTCGTTCCGGAAGACGGCGGTGGCCTCAAAGCCGATGAATGAGAAGAAGGCAAACATGACGCCCAGAGGCGGGACACCTTCACCCAAACGCGCGGGGGACAGCGAGTCAGCACTCAACCCTTCCGCGCCGCCGTGGACAATCACCCCGATGTTTACTGCCAGCAGAACGACTGTTTCGATGACCAGGACCACGCCCAGCACCTTGGCGGAGAGCTCGACGTCCCGGTATGCAAGAGCACCGCAGGTTGCCATCAGCACCAGACTGCACAGCCACCAGGGAAGTTCCGGACCGCCCAGATCGTGAACCGTGGTCTGGGCCGCTGACCCCAGGTATGAACACAGCGCAAGAAACAGCAGCAAGTATGTTCCGAGCGCAAAAGTGGCAGCCCCCATGCCAACACCTCGGCCCAGCCCCGTTTGGATGTAGGAATAGAACGCGCCAGCATTTTTTACAAAGGGCGTCATCCTCGTAAAACCAACGGCAAACAGAAACAGAATAGCGGTCGCGATAAGGAAGAACAGCGGACCGCCCGTGCTTCCCGATGCAGAAACGACAACAGGCCAGCCAGCCACGACAGCTGTCATGGGCGCAGCTCCCGCCACAACCATGAACACAATCGACCGGACTCCCAGGCCCCTGCTGAGCAAGCGGTCTGGGCTCAAGATTCCGTTGGGTCCCGCATCCACCGGCTCAAATTTAACATCTTTAGTTGCCATTCGTCCCTCCTGGACGTAGAAGCTGAGTGTCATCGCGATGCCTTCGACAAGGCGGAATTGAGCGGCATCGCGGAACCCACAATCGGGCCGGCCCCCTTGCCGAACGTCACTGTGAGTTGGATTACAGCGTAGGAGTTGCCCCAGAGTTTGCGGTGTTGAGCCTGCACATACATCCGTCCTGCGCATGGTCTTGATGCACAGCTATTCGCTGGCAAAAGAATGGACGCGGTCCTATGAACGAGGAGTTTATGGAATGTGCACCGCGCACATACAGCTACTTATCGTGGTGCTCCCAGCACTCGCTGGCCGCAGTTTCCTCAGGCATTGTCGGAACTAACGGAGCTTCCCAGAGTCCATACGGGACTAGGAAATTTTCGACAAACCCCACTTCTCCTGAAGGAGCACCCGATTATGAGCAGCGTTATTTCGGTCTACAACCCCGCTACAGAAGAACAGATAGGCGAGGTGCCCGCCTACGACCTGCCGGACGTAAATGCAGCGGTCGAACGCGCAGGGGCCGCCCAGCGCGCCTGGGTCCGCAAGCCACTGGCTGAACGCCGTGATGCCCTCTGGGCTATTGCCGATGCTGTCATCGCTCACAGCGACGAACTGGCCTTGCTCGAATCCACCGACGTTGGTAAGCCATTGGCGGCGGCCCGACAGGAAGTTCTTGGTGTCGCCGAGTGCTTCAAGTACTACGCCGGAACGGTGGACAAGATCCTCGGGGACACCATTCCGGTCGATGGCGGCGTCAGCATGACTTTCCGCGAGCCGCTGGGTGTTGTGGCCGTAATTGCCCCGTGGAACTTCCCTCTGCCTATCGCATCCTGGAGTATCGCCCCGGCTCTGGCCAGCGGTAATTCGGTAATTGTGAAACCCGCGGCCCTTACCCCCCTGTCAACTGTCCGATTTGGTGAGATCGTGAAGGAACTGGGCGTCGTCGGGGACGCGCTTCAGGTTCTCACTGGTTCGGGCGCCCGGATCGGCAATGCCCTCGCTGAACACCCGGATGTTAGCAAGATAAGTTTTACTGGTTCCACCGAGGTCGGCCGGTCCATCGTCCAGGCGGCTTCAACGACGATGAAAAGGGTTTCTCTTGAGCTCGGCGGGAAGTCCGCCAGTATCGTCTACAACGACGTTGACCTCGCCAAGTGTCTGCAGGCAGCCCCGATGTCGGTCTTCGACAACACGGGCCAGGACTGCTGTGCACGCAGCCGCTTTCTCGTGCAGCGGGGAATCTTCGATGAGTTCGTTGAGGGATTCATCGAGACTACGCGTGCACTGAAAATCGGTAACCCGCTGGACGGCAAGACCAATCTGGGACCTCTGGTATCGGCTGCCCACCGCGACACCGTTTCCAGCTTCCTCGAAAACGGTCTCAACGTCGTCACCGCCGGTGAAGCACCGGATGGCCCCGGCTTCTGGATGGCGCCCAGAATCGTCATCGCCCCGGACCCCAAGAGCCGGGTGGCGACCGATGAAATTTTCGGCCCCATCGCCTCAGTGATTCCCTTCGACACCGAAGAGGAAGCCATCGCGCTGGCCAACAGCTCAATTTACGGCCTGAGCGGCTCCATCTGGACCAACGATGTCGGACAGGCCCTGCGGACGGCGCGGGCACTTGAGTCCGGGACTCTGTCGGTCAACTCAAACTCATCCATTCGAATCCAGACACCTTATGGCGGCTTCAAACAGTCAGGCATCGGCCGCGGACTGGGCCAGGCTGCCATCGAGGCATACACCGAACTCAAGACCGTATTTGTAAGGACAGAACCGTGACAACTGACACAGGGGAGCTGGTTCGGACCAACCAAGGCACCTCATCCGAAGTATCCAGTGAGACAGGTACCGCCGTGCAGACCCTCAGCGTCCTCTACGGCAGCCAGACCGGGAACGCTGAGTTCCTTGCGTCCAAGATCGTGGACAAGGCAATCGGCCAGGGTTACGCAGCCGAGCTTATGAGCCTGGACATGCTGACCCCGCAAGATGCGGCACGCAAGGACCGCCTGTTGATCGTTACCGCCACACACGACAACGGCCACATGCCGGACAATGCGCAACCGTTTTGGGACCAGCTTCAAAGCGCCGGTTCAGACCTCTTCAAGGACGTTCCCTTCGCAGTCCTTGCCATTGGCGACTCCATGTACGAAGACTTCTGCAAAGCCGGCAGCGATCTTGACGAGCGCCTTGGCGAACTCGGCGGCAAGAGAATCCTTGACCGCCTCGACTGCGATGTCGACTATGACCTGACGTCAGGCAAGTGGATCAGGGGCATGCTTGAGACCTTCAAGACAGTTGTTCCCAAGAAGCGAGACAACAACCCGGAAGACTCCACTATTCCAGGAGCAAACCCCGCCGAGCAGCCCAAAGGCACACGCCGGGAACCTGACACTGCCACCGTCGTCGAGGCCCGCCTCCTCAGCGCTCCAGAGTCCGAAAAAGAGGTCTGGCACTATGAGCTTGAGGTCAGCGGCGACAGCCGCAACTACCGGCCAGGTGACTCACTTGCCGTAATCCCCACCAACTCCATCGAACTCGTGGAAGACCTCCTCGGATTCCTTGGCCTCGCGGGCAGCGAGGTATTCGGTGAAGACGGCAAGACCGTACGCGAGACGCTTCAAAACGACTATGAGCTTCGGCTGCCCCATCTGGGCATCGTGGCCTGGCTCGTCGAAAATCTCGCCCCGGATCATCCCGTGCGGAACCTGGTCGAGTCCGGTGACCGCAATGCGCTGGAGGACTGGCTGTGGGGACGGGACATGCTGGACGTGCTGCAGGAAACCCGGACAACGGATGTCGATCCCGGCGAGTTCCTCTCAATGCTGAGGCCCCTGCAGCACCGGTCGTACTCCATTGCCTCCAGTCCCCTCGCTGACGGCGACCGCGTCCACTTGACGGTCTCCACTGTGCAATACGAGACCGCCGGCCGCCGGCACTCGGGTGCATGCAGCGGATTCCTCCAGTCCGCCGCGCAGACCAAGACAACCATAAAAGTCTTCCCGCTGCCGGCGCACGAGTTCCACCTGCCCCACGACAACTCAGCTGACGTGATCATGGTCGGTCCGGGCGTCGGAGTTGCCCCGTTCCGTGGCTTCCTCCGTGACCGCGAAGTCTCACAAGCCCGGGGACGAAACTGGCTGTTCTTCGGGGACCGCCATGAAAAGCCTTCCTGGCTTTATCAGGAGGAAATGGAAGAACTGCAAAGCAACGGCGTGCTGAACCGCCTCAGCGTGGCTTTCTCCCGGGATCAACAGGGCAAGGTCTATGTCCAGGACCGGATCCGCGAAGAAGGAGAAGACATCTTTGCCTGGCTATCGGGTGGAGCCTCGGTCTATGTGTGCGGCGGCAAACAAATAGCACCTGACATCGACGAAGCCCTGCTGGCGGTGCTCAGAAGCCACGGCGCAATGACCCCCGAAAAGGCGCACGATTACCTGCAGTCCCTGAAGAGCGAAGGACGTTACGTCAAGGACGTCTACTAGGCCCCGCTCGACCCGCCCAGCACCATGGCTTTCGTGTCCTGGGTACTGGGCAGAACACGGAAAAGCCTTGGCCTGCCTACCGCACAGGAATGTGACCTGGCTTACCGAATGCATGTAGCCGGCAATCATGATGTGCACCTTGCACATACGCCAAAAGGACCCCGCTCTTAGTGTTTTTAGTAACCAATATCAATGAGGATAAGAGGTACATAGTGAATCCCATCACACAGGTCCCGGAGGACCTCCACGAACTCGAGGCCATCGACATGCAGGATCAATCCTCAGCCGCGTCAGCGCATGACGAACTGCAAAAGTTCGTCTCCGACAACGACATCAAAACGTTCAAAGTGGGCGTCGTGGACCTGGACGGCGTATGGCGCGGCAAGCGCATCCCTGCCAGGTACTTCCTGGAAAGCGTCGCTGAGCGCGGAACGAATATCTGCAACATCATCTTCGGCTGGGACATTCAGGACGAAATCATTTCTGATCTCAGCTACACGGGGTGGGACACGGGTTACCCTGACGTGACGCTCCTCCCCGATCTCAGTACCCTGAAGGTCGTTCCGGGGGAACCCGGCGTGGCTTCCGTCATTTGCGACGCCTACGAGATGTCGGGCGAGCCTGCGGCAATCTGTCCCCGGAGCATTCTCAAGCGAGTCGTGCAGAAAGCCGAAGACCTTGGATACTCGCCAGTCTGCGCCTACGAGTTCGAGTTCTACCTGCTCAAAGGCACCCCGACGGACCTTGCCGCCAAGGACTGGCGTGACCTGACCCCCATCACGGCGGGCAGTCACACCTACAGCCTCGTCAGGGACACAGGCACCGAGTTCCTCATCGGTGAGATCCGACGCCGCCTGTCTGAGCAGGGCATTTTCATCGAGGCCAGCAACAGTGAAAACGGTCCGGGCCAGTTCGAGATGAACATCCACTATTCGGATGCTCTCGCAGCCGCGGACAACGCCCTCCGGCTAAAGGCAACCGTCAAGGAGGTTGCAGCTGAGGCCGGCTACACGGCATCATTCATGGCCAAGATCAACCCGGAGTGGGCCGGCTCCTCCGGGCACATGCACCAGAGCCTTTGGGATCCGCAGTCGGGCAAGTCCGCCTTCGCCAATGCCGAGGAGCCCGGCGAACTGAGCGCCATCGGATACAACTACCTGGCCGGGGTCGTCGAGACGGCACCGGAGCTCACGGCCCTCTACCTGCCCACCATTAACTCTTACAAGCGGACCGAAGGCGGGCAGTGGGCCGGATCCAGCGCCACCTGGGGCCTGGACAACCGAACGGTCGCCATCAGGTCCATCCCGTCAAAGAGCAGCGCCGCACGCATTGAAAACCGGGTACCGGGCGCTGACGCCAATCCTTACCTGGTCATCGCCGCTAACATCGCTGCCGGCCTGCACGGCGTGGAGCAGGAACTGACCGCCCCGAAGCGGGTGGAAGGAAACGCCTACGCCCTGGAGGAAGGACACCAGGTAAAGCAGCTGCCCGGAACACTCGACCAGGCCATCGAACAGTTCGAAAAAAGCGAGGTCGCCAAGGCGTACTTCGGCGAAACCTTCGTGACCCACTACGTCCAGACGAGGCGCTGGGAGCTCCGCAAGCTTCAGACCAGCGTCACCGACTTCGAGATCGCACGTTACCTGGAACGCATCTAGCGCAGAGTGCAGCGCTAAGAGCTCCATTTCCATTTTTTAAATACTCAGAAAGAAGCACCCAATGACCACTCACCCCGGAAAGATCGCTGCAGTCACCGGAGCCGCGTCCGGAAACGGCCTTGCCATCGCAGAAAAGCTCCTCAAGGAGGGCGCCACCGTCGTAGCCCTGGACCGTGACGAGGCCGCGCTCGAACGTCTGATCGGCCAGCACCCGGAAATGGTGCCTGTTGTTATGGACGTCGCCGACGAAGCCTCGGTCCGCAGCGGCATGGCCGAGATCGACGCAAAATTCGGCCGGCTCGACACCCTCGTCAACAACGCAGGAATCGTCAAGGGCAGCAACTTCGACGACGTGAGCGTAGCGGAATGGGACCAGGTCTTCGCCGTGAACTCCACCGGACCGTTCCTGGTCAGCCAGGCCGCACGGCCGCTGCTGGAGAAGGGCGCTGCCGCCCGGGGCGACGATTCAACCAGTGCCATCGTCAACATCACCTCTGTCGAGGCCCACATCGTCATCGCCAGCAGCGGACACCCCCAGGTCCACTACAACGCATCCAAGGGTGCACTTCTTATGTTCACGAAGGCTTTGGCCATCGAAACCGCAGCTTCCAAAATCCGCGTCAACGCTGTCGCCCCCGGCTTCATCGAGACCCCATTCACCAAGTCCGTGCTGGAGAACCAGGACGCCGTGAAGTTCCTGCTCGACCGCACGCCGCTCGGACGAATCGGACGGCCCTCCGACGTTGCCAACGCAGTCGCGTTCCTGGCCAGCGACGAGGCCAGCTGGGTGACCGGTACCACCATCCACGTCGACGGCGGTTGGCTGGTTTACTGACATGCGGGCGCCCCTTATTGCCATTTCCGCGGCCCGGCAGACCGTCGATACCGCCTTTGGCCCGATGCCTTCAACGGTCCAGAACATGGCCTACGCCAACGGCGTGCTTGCCGCAGGCGGCCGTCCCGCCATTCTTCCGTCCACGGCAACGATCCCCGATGCGGCGCTTGAAGGATTCGACGGGCTGATCCTCACCGGCGGCGGTGACATCAGCCCCCGGCTGTATGGGGAGGACCCGGCCGACACGGTCTATGACGTGTGCGACATCAGGGACGACTTCGAAATCGAGCTTTACAACGAGGCCATGCTCCGCGGCCTGCCCATCCTGGCCACTTGCCGGGGGATGCAGCTAGTCAACGTTATTCGAGGCGGAAACCTCGTCCAGGAAGTGAGCCCGGACAGGGGGCACTGGCAGGACCATCCCTCTCATGAACCATGGCACCAGGTACAACTGGAGCCCGGTTCCGAACTTGCCCGGATCGCCAAAGACCTGACCATTCCCGTGAACAGCTACCACCACCAGGGCTTGGGAAAGCTCGGAACAGGCCTTCGTGTCGTGGGACGGGAAGGCGATGTTATCGAAGCAATTGAAGCCGACGATGCCCGCCTCATCGGAGTCCAATGGCATCCCGAGCACATGGTCGACTACCACGAAGCCCAGAAGGCCCTCTTCGTCGATCTCGTGGAGAAGGCCGCAGCGTACGCACAGTCACAGAAACCACTTCAGGAGCAATTCTCATGAGCACAGAAACTGAGCGGGGACTCAGCCACAACAAGTCAGACTTTGACTTCCACGGACGGTCGCTCGACAACATTTTCGACGAATACCAGGACATCCTAGCCAACGGACCTGTCGGGCACAGCAACAAGTATGGAGGCTTTTGGTACATCACCAAGAGCGAAGATATCTTCAACGCCGAGCAGGACCCCGACACCTTCGCGGTCGGACCCTCAATGCTCCTCCCGGCGTTCGGCACTGACGTCCCCCTCATTCCGATCGACATCGATCCCCCGACCCACGCTGACTTCCGCAAAATCCTGCTGCCGATGTTCACCCCCATGAACATCTCAAAGCTGACACCCGGAATGCGGGAGACCGCCCAGCAGCTGTGCCAGGAAGTCCTCACAGCCGGAGACGTCGTTGATGTCTCGGCAAAGCTTGCCCGCCCGATGCCGACCATTATCTTCAGCCGCCTGGCCGGATATCCGGAACAGGACTGGCCAATCTTCGACCGGTGGATCGACGAAATCATCTATGAGCGGACCGCGCATCCGGAAACCGCATACGCGGCCGGACGCGAACTCAACGACTACTTCGACCGCCTTCTCGACGAACGGGAAAAGGCCGGACCGGAAGCGGACGCCAGCAATGACCTGATCACCCAGCTCCTGAAAGCGGAAGTGAAAGGCCGGAAGCTCACGCGGGAAGAGCTGCTGTCGTACTGCTACCTGCTCTTCCTCGCCGGGCTCGACACGACCGCCTGGGCGATCCGTTCCGCCCTCTGGTACCTGGCCGGCAACCCGCAGGCCCAGCAGCAGTTGCGGGAAGACCCGGACCTGATCCCCACCGCAGCCGAAGAATTCCTGCGGACCCTCTCCCCGGTCCAGGCCATGGCGCGCACCGCGAAGAAGGACACAGTTGTCCGGGGCCAGGAAATCAAGGCTGGCGAACGCGTTGTGCTCGTCTTCGGCGCGGGCAACCGTGACCCGGAGGTCTACGAAGAACCCAACGACATCAAGATTGACCGTGAAGACAACCGCCACCTGGCCTTCGGCGGAGGGATCCACCGGTGCCTCGGCTCGAACCTTGGCCGCGCCGAAATGGTTATCGCCATGGAGGAATTCCTGAAGGCTGTCCCTCACTTCGAACGGGCAAACGACGACGAACCGTGGCACGGCGTCGGCCCGCTTACCCTCAAGATTGGAGCTTGATCACCATGGGAGAACTTTGGGTCGACGGAGGGCGTTGCCAAGGCCACGCCCGGTGCTGGGCTCTGGCACCCGAAACCTTTGAGATCGACGAGGAAGGCTACGCGCACGTCATTCCTGGCCGCGAAAACAGCGGCGATGAACCCAACGTCCGCAAGGCCATCCGGAACTGCCCCGAACGGGCAATCCTGGAACGGGAAACGAACGAGGCCAGCGAGAAAGCATCAGAGGTTTCGGCATCGTGACACATCTGCCAGACCGGGTTGCGGTCATTGGCGCTTCGGTCGCGTCGGCGATGCTGATTGAACGCAGCCGCGAGCTGGGCTTTGCAGGCGAATTTATCGTCATTGATTCAGACCCGAACGCGCCCTACGACCGGCCCCCGCTGTCCAAGCAATTCCTTCTTGGCACCGGCCCCGTCGAACCGGCCGAGTGGTGGCCGGAGGCTACGCCGATCCTCAAGGCAAAGGCCATCGGGCTGCTCACCGACAAGCGGACTGTCCTGACGGACAAGCTCGGAGAAGTAGCCGCTGACGCCGTCGTCATCTCCACAGGAGCCGGCTCAATCCGGCTGCCGAACGAGCCAGCGGGCGTTCTCAGCCTCAGAACCGCGCAGGACGCCCTTGCCCTGCGCAGCGCCGTGGATGCAGGAGCTTCCAGTGCGATCATCATCGGCGCCGGAACCATTGGTGCGGAACTGGCATCTACACTCGCCCAGCGTGGGCTTGCCGTCACGGTAGTGGATTTGGCTCCGCAACCAATGCAGCGCTTCTTTTCAGGACATCTGGGAGAGGAAGCGAAGGCATGGATGCATCAGGCCGGTGTCGTAACTCATTTTGGGGTTGCTGTGGAATCCATTCAGAAAACGGATGCGCAGTGGACGGTCCGGGTCAGCGGCCTGGACCTGCACGCCGACCTGGTTATCAGCGCTGTCGGCGCACGCCCCCACACCGAATGGCTGACCTACAGCGAGCTCGACATTTCCAACGGAGTCCGTTGCACTGCGGACGGGAAAGCCCTCCTGACCAGTGGTGAAATCGCCGACGGGATCTTCGCTATCGGAGACGTTTCGGCCCGGCAGGCCGAGGACGGAACCTTTCGGCGGTTCGAGAGTTGGACCCAGGCCCAACGTCATGGCGCAGCCCTGGCAGAATACTTCGCAGGCTTCGACTCCAGCGAACTGGAACAGGCTCCGTACGGGTGGACGGAGCAGTTCGGCCGAAAGGTACAGGTGCACGGAATGCTTCCGCCGGCAGGCGAACTTGTACAGGTATACGCTGCGGAGGAACGCAACGCCGCCCTGTACCGGATTGGATCTGCGGCGGAGGACGTGGCTTGGATCGGCGTCAACGCGCCAAGGCAGTTCAGCCGGGCCTCCATGGGCATGAGCCTTCTAAGCTGAAACGATGAAACCCCCTGCTGAGCCTGCGGCCCCGCAACCGAATGAGGTCCTGCCCGCTGGCTATCGCCACAAACTCCAAATAGCAGAGCTTCGCGCAGACACCCTGTCCGAGCTCACGCAGCTCATGATGGAAGGACCCGATCCACTCGCGCTTGCTCAAAGAGCAGTGGACTTGGTAGCCAGGGCAACAAACTCAGCAGGGGTTTTCGTCTACCTGTGGGATGAACAGGAACAAGTCCTTGTCATGCGCGCAGGCACCCCTGGAGTGCAAAGCCAGCAAATGGGACGAATCACCCTTCGCCTCGGCGAAGGTGTAACTGGCTGGGCAGGGCTCACCAAACAGTCGGTTGTCCTAAACAAGAACATTCAGCAGGACCCGAGGTTCGCCAGCATCAGCGAACTGCAGGAAGAAGATTTCAATTCGATGCTGGTTGTCCCGATCGTGGCACCGACCGGGACCCTCCTTGGCGTGTTCAGCCTCTGGTCATATGAGGAGGAAACCTTCACCTGGGAGTCAAAGCTGATTGCTGACGAGGTGGGAGTGCTGCTTGCCAGCGGCCTGCTGCAGGCTGAGACAGTTGATGACTTGCGGCGCCAATCCGCAGCAGCGCACTTCCTTGTCGATTTCCCGATCAACTCCGCCACTTCCGTCCTGCAATGCGCCCAAGTGGCCACCCAGGCGATTCTTAAACACATGAGCTCCGACGGCTGCGTCATTGAATATTTCGGGCGAGGTGCAGCCACATCGCCGCCCACCGCCATCGCAATGGACAAGGGCGAGCGAAGCGGAATCGTAGTTAGAACCACTCACTCACGAACAGCAACGTCCGAATTCATTGAATCCAACTTCGCCGGACACGAGCGGGTATCTGTCTCCTTTGGCCTGACGAGCACCCGGGGCATCGTCACGTGCTATCGTCCACGCCGCTATTCCACCAGAGAGCTCGATCGGCTCAGCGCCATTTGCTCCCAGCTGGCCGCCCTCTTTGAAGCAGTAGAACTGGAGTCCGTCGGCTCATCCCATGCTTCACGCCTGCTCCGAAGCGTCGGCACGAGCACCTTCGCCCGCATTCTCGAGGAATCAGGCTGGTCAAAGGGCCGCACTCTGCCGGTCCTGGTGCGAGTGAAACGGCTGAAATTCGACTCTGACGCGGTGTCCAGACGCATCGCCCCCTACCTTCAGGAACTGGCCGGCCCCCGATCCCTGGTCTTCACGGAAGGCCCCCTCAGCCTGCTCTTTATCGATACCCCTTCCGGCTCCGGAGAAGAGATCAAGGCGAAGCTGGAGACGACTCTTTCTGACCTCGACGAACACCGTGGCGTCTCAGCTTTCGCCGGCGTAGGTCCACTGGCGCGGGACGTCGCCTCTCTGCAGCCAGCGCTCTCAGACGCCGAAACCGCACTGGCCTGGACAGAACTGGTCGGCAGGACATCCGGGAGACGGGTCACCTCTTTCAGCGACATAGAACACCTGCAGGAACTGCCCCTTGTTGGGGAGGGGATGTCTGCAGAGATCAGGGACGTGCTCGCCGAACTCAGGTCCCTCATGCGCTACGACGCGGAAAATGGAACCCAGCTGGCCGAAACCGTCGCCATGCTCCTATCCAATAAAGGATCCATTGCCGACACGGTCTCCAAACTGCACATCCACCGCAACACACTCCGGCAACGGCTCCAGCGCGTAGAGCAGCTCATCGGTCATTCATTCGAAGAAGCCGGCGACTGGCTGCCCACGGGCATCGCTGCGCGACTGGCTATGCGCGAAGGCCACCGCACTGTTCTTCAATGACGGCAACAGCGGCCGGGGTCCGCTGAGGAAATATTCGGATGATCCCAAGATCACCAGGCTGTGGCACACACATTCGGATCCTAATGTGCAACCGGCACTGCGACCCCGGCCGTGCTGTTCGCTACGTTGAAGTTGTCCGCCTGGGTCCGGGGACTAAAGGCCATGGGGCTTCGGTGTCCGGCTTAACCACACAGGATGCCACCGTCCCTTCACAACCCGGGGTTTCGCATGCTGAAACCTGACCGCCCGATAAGGAATTCGAGAATGACCAATCAGCCAAACCTGCCCCGAGGTACCGGTACCCTGCAGGCACTAGTCATACAGCCAGATTTCCACTGCCCACTGGACCGGCTCGGTGTTTGGCTGCACGATGAGGGAATAACCACCAGAATCATCCAGCCTTTCAGTGGCGGCGTTATCCCGGACGTGATTCAAGAGGACGCCCTGGTGGTTCTTGGCGGAGACATGAGCTCCTTGGACGACCATGCCTATCACTGGCTTACCGACATCCGGCGCCTCATGGCGGCCGCCGCCAGCCAGAGGAAACCGACGCTAGGGATCTGCCTTGGAGCTCAGTTGATGGCACAGACGTTCGGCGGGACCGTGGCCAGGGGAAACCAAGGCCTCGAAGCGGGGGTCGTCGAGGTGGCATTACGGCCCGATGCTGCCGAGGATCCCTTGATGGCCGGATTGCCCGGGCCCTTCCTCGCAGGCGCCATGCATGGGGACATGATCGACCAACTCCCGCCGTCAGCAGTATGGCTCGGGATGACGGCCCAGTATCCGCATCAGGCTTTTCGAGTAGGCGAGATGTCATGGGGAGTTCAGTTTCACCCGGAGATCTCGCCGGTGGTCTACCGCCAGTGGTTGTCCCTGGTCAAGGAGAATGACACGGTTGCCGTGGAGCGGGCCGGCCGCGGAATGAAAGCATTCGAGAAACAAGACCAGATCGTGAGGGAACATACCGAGGCGATGGCGCGACGCTTCGCCCACCTGGTCCGAACCACGGCAACGGTGGCTACTCAGTAACCAACAGTGCGTGGTGGCGCTGCGGCCGCGGGGTGGACGTTGGACACTAGCCAATGCAGCGATTCCTGCCCCTGGACTCATTGAGTCTGCGGGCAGGAACAGGTCCTTGCCAGTACCTCGTGCCCGGTCCACCAGTACGGAGCGGGGCAAAGCACGGCGCCTTCATGTCTAGGCCCAGGACCTTGTCGCAGCTGGTACCGCCAGTTCACCCCAGAACGGGTTCAGGATACCTCCACAAAGGATGGTGCCCTCATGGTCAGCGGAGCCAGTGTTTCTCCGGCTGAATAGCTATCTGCGAAAACAGCCGCTCCTGCGCTGGTCAGAGCTACCGGGACATTTGCCCACATATTGATGCCGTCTTCCACCGACACCGCCGGCAAGTCGAGATGGGCGAGGTGCACGATCTCGTTTCCTTGTTCGATAGACAAGCATGCCCCGTCGGGCCCGACTATTATTTTTGGGTTGCAAATCGAGACCGACATAAGCCCGTGATGGGCGAGGAAGCGGGCCTCTCCACCGAACTGGAGCACAAAGTTGTGCCCGTCAGAATGATCCAGGCTTCTGAACGGGAAATAGAACTGTCGGGTATTTGTCACGGCAGCACCCTCGCGCAGGAGTATGCGTCCATCGCGCATAGACTGCACGTACTGTACAAAGCTCTCTTTCACCGCCCAGGCCATGCCGAGATCTGCTCTTTCCACAGTAGGTTCGGACATCATGGTTTCCTTCTCGTTGCCAGGTTGCACACGGCCGGTGGTGCTCCCGCTCCCGACACACCAGAAATGGGAGTGGCTTACCGACTCTTCATATTCGACCATTTTCGCGTCGGCACAGATGATCGGTATGTACTGCGGGCATAGCGTTCGCACCGGCTGTGTGCCTGGTGCCCATCCGGCAGACGGTGGACCCCGCAGTCGGCTCGTCATGGTCGACATCCTGCTGGAGGGGCGCCGCCGGCGCGCCACCGTTGGGGGAGGGGCGCTGATGGGCTCGATCAGTCAGACCGGTCCTGAATCAGTCTTAGAAGTTCAGTTGTTCAGGGGCGACGCACTCGTAGACGAGTCCAGGAGGAATCTGGTGGCTGAGCTCAAGGGTGTAGGACCAGGGGCCGTGCCAGGTGACAAGAACGCCTGACGCTTCATCCTGGACTGTTTCAGAGCGCAGCCGAGTAATGGCTCTTGCTAACTCATTATCGTCATTCAGCTGTTCCAGAAGCTGTACGCGTCCAGGCGCAGCGGAGTGTTCGCACCTCATGGTGCAGCAGCATGCTGGAAGTCAGGGCAGAGGCTGGACCTGTCGGTTTCCCATCTATAGTCGACCCACACCTTGAAACCGTCTGCCCGGTGAAAGAGACGGCGGGGGTCGGCGCCATCACTGTCGAGCCACAGGATTTGATCATCGTCGGTTACTGCATCGACAACTCCGCGGCGGATCTCCTTATCCAGAAGTTTCACGATGACCAGTTGGCCAACCAGCGGCTGCCATTTGGGTTGCAGGTGAAATGCCATTTGATGCCGTGCCCCTTCCTATGGAGCCGGCTGTGCCTGCCTTCTCTCGGGCAGGCACAGCCGATGTCCTAAACCGTCACGAGGTCCTGCCAGTCGGCGAGGTCATGTCCATGGGCATCGCTGACAGACTTGTGAGTGACCTTTCCCGCCGCCACGTTCAGACCGCCGGCCAGAGCGGGGAGCCGGTCGAAAGCACCCTTGACACCGTAGTTGGCCAAAGCAACCGCGTAGCGGAGCGTGACGTTGGTCAGCGCGTAGGTGGAGGTGTTCGGGACAGCGCCGGGCATGTTGGCCACGCAGTAGAAGATCGTCTCGTGAACCTTGTACGTGGGTTCCTGATGCGTGGTGGGGTGCGTGTCCTCGAAGCAGCCGCCCTGGTCCACCGCGATGTCCACCAGGACCGAGCCGGGCTTCATCCGGGCCACGAGGTCGTTGGTGACGAGCTTGGGAGCCTTCGCTCCCGGAATCAGAACGGAGCCGATGACGAGATCAGCATCGATCACTGACTTTTCGATCTCGTACGAGTTCGACGCCACGGTTTTGAGCCGGCCCTGGTACTGGGCGTCGAGTTCGCGCAGACGGTTGATGTTGATGTCCAGAATGGTGACATCGGCACCGAGGCCGAGGGCCATGACGGCGGCGTTGGTGCCTGCGACACCTGCACCGAGGACCACCACTTTCGCGGGGCGGACGCCGGGTACGCCGCCGAGCAGCACGCCTTTGCCGCCGGCGGGCGCCATGAGGGAGGTCGCGCCGACCTGAACGGAGAGTCGGCCGGCCACTTCGGACATGGGTGCGAGCAGCGGCAGCGCCCGGCCTTCCTGGACCGTCTCATAAGCGATGGCCGTGACGCCGGAGTCGACAAGCGCCTGAGTGAGTGCCGGCTCCGCGGCAAGGTGAAGGTAGGTGAAAAGGAGCAGTCCCTCGCGGAAGTGGCGGTATTCGGACGCCACGGGTTCCTTAACCTTCATCACCATGTCGGCTCGGGCCCAGACCTCGTCTGCAGTCTGAACGATCTCAGCTCCGGCGAGTGCGTACTCCTGATCGCTAATGCCGGAACCGGCGCCGGCACCGGTTTCCACGAGCACGTCGTGGCCGTTTGCTTTGAATTCATGCACGCCGGCAGCCGTGATGGCCACGCGGAACTCGTTGTTCTTGATTTCCTTGGGGACGGAGATGATCATGCTCACGCTTTCTGAGGAGATTGATGCTTGTGGGAAAAAGAATGACAGAAACTGCGGGCAAGGCGTGTTTCAGCACAGGATCTACGGCAGAATGCAAGTAACTGGCAAATTCCTGCGTTGTGAGGAGCGTTACATGATGTCCGACCCGCAGAAACTGCAGCAGGTGACTCTGGACGAAGTCGACCAGAGGCTTCTGGGTCTGTTGTCCAAGAATTCGAGGCGTACAAATCAGTCGTTGTCGGAAGCCCTGGGGCTTGCGCCGTCAACCTGTCTTGCGCGCCTTAAGGCGCTCAAGGAGTCGGGGGTGATCAAGCGGTTCACCGTCGAAGTCGCACCCGAAGCGATGGGTTTGCCCCTCCAGGCCCTGGTGAGCGTGCGGCTTAGGCCTGGTGCCCGTCACCTCATGAACGCCTTCGGTAACGAGTTGCGGGACCTTCCCGAAATTAAGCAGTTCTTCGTACTGGGCGGTGCCGACGATTTCTTGATCCACATCACGGCCAAAAACACTGAGCACATCCGTCAATTCGTGCTGGACCACTTGTCTTCGAATCCTGCCGTCGCAGGCACCCAGACCAACCTCGTATTCGAACACGGTCACGGAACCGCCTTCGGCCTCTAGTTGGCCTGGGACACCTCGCCGTAGATGGCCCAGGCTGACGGTCATCCGCGGTTTCGTGGTCGAGGCAACTGGACGTTCCGGTCCATGTCTTGCACTAGTTAGGGGCGCGGCCAGCTGCTCCAATGGCATTACGAGACGCGAAAACGTCGCTTATCAGGAAAGGAACCGAAAGTGTCATCCTCAGATGCACGTAACCCCGACTTCCAGAGAATCTTCGAAAGTCTGCCGAACCAATACATCATCGTCGCCCCTGACAGGACGATTGTCGCCGCCACTGACTCGTTCCTTGCATCTACGGGAAAGAGCCGTGAGGGAATCGTCGGCATGGATATCCTTGACGCTTTTCCGGACAACCCGGACAACCCTGATGCGAAGGGAACAGAGATTCTGCGAAGCTCCATCGAGCTTGTTGTCGAGACCGGAAAAATCGACATTCTTCCGCCTGTTCGCTATGACATTAAGAACTCGGACGGAATTTTCGAGCCCCGCTGGTTCCAGCCCCTGAACGCCCCGGCGTTCGACGATGAGGGCAAGCTCGTCTACGTCCTGCACGGGGCAGAAGACATCACGGCTCAGATGATGAGCAAAAGCTGAACTTCCCGTAATCAGGCGCACCGAACCGATAGGACTGAAATTATGGACGACGTCAAAGTAACCCTCGTTGGAGGACCGACCCTGCTCCTCGAGATCGCCGGCTACCGGATGATCACTGACCCGACCTTTGATTCTCCCCAGGTCTACCACCACCCAATCGCCGGGCCCGTTACCAAGAAGCTCGGCCCGAGCGCCACCCCCGAGGAGCTTGGTCAGGTTGACCTGGCTCTCGCTTCCCACGAGCACATCGACAATCTGGACGTGGCCGGTCGGGGTTTTCTCACGATGGTGCCGCTTGCCCTCACCACGACGGAGGCCGCGGGGAGCTTTGGCCCCAACGTCCTGGGGATCAGCGACTACGACGTTCATACCGTGGCGCTTCCCGATGGCAGGCAGATGAAGATCACGGCAGTGCCGGCGCATCACGGCCCGGAGGGCGTGTGGGACGCGCTTGGTCCGGTGATCGGCTTTGTTCTCGAAGCGGAGGGCATACCGACGGTGTACATCAGCGGTGACAACTCCGAGCTGGATATCGTGCGCGAAATCGCGGACCGTTTTCCAACCATTGACATCGCTGTACTCTTCGTCGGCGGCGCTAAATTCGATGTGATTGCTGATGGGGCGTATATAACTCTCAGCAATGACCGCGCCCTCGAAGCGGCCAAGATCATGGGTGCTAAAAAGGTCGTTCCAGTGCACGAGGATTCGTGGGCACATTTCAGCCAAAATGCGGATCAGATCAGCAAACTCTTTGCGGACGCTGGGCTGAGCGATCTGCTCATCGCCCTAAAGCCGGGGGAGTCTGCCGACATCCGGCTCTAGCAAGAGGACTGGAATCGGAGGTGGGGCGGTTAGCAGCCCAACCTCCGATTCTTCTTTCAAAGACAGAATGGGAGAAGGTCCACCACGGACAGCTTGGCGTCAACTTATGTGCACGGCGCACATACAGCTGCCTGACCGGTCGGGAAGAATGGCGGCAGCACTACTCACAGACCGCTTGGAGCTCAGGGACGATGACGACCATTGCAGAGCAACTCCCCCGAGAACACGACGACCTGGCGGATACTGCCGGGCGCCTGAGTGCCGACTATTGGTCCATATCGCAAGGGCTGCGGCTGCTGGGCGACCGCTGGTCCCTGTTGATCGTGCGTGAACTGCTCGGCGGTGAGATGGGGTTCAATGATATGTCCCGCGCGCTGCCTGATCTCTCACGGACGCTGCTCTCCCAGCGGCTTAAGCGGCTGGTCCAGCTGGAGCTTGTCGTTCGCAACGATGAAACCGGCCCCCGCGGCTCGCGCCGCTACAGATTGACGCCGATCGGCTACGGGTTGCGCGAGACCTTGGAGTCGCTCGGTCTCTGGGCAAGTCGATGGCAAGAGCCCTTTGAGAATGATCTGCGGGCAGGTCTTGGCACACTGCTCGAACACATGGGCCGCAGCCTCGTGACAGATTCCCTGCCTCGGAAGTCGCTTGTCCTGGCATTCGAGTTCGACAACGTCAGGGGAGCACCCTTCCAGGGTTGGATCTGCAGGGAAAACAGCAAGACAACCGCGAGCATCGGCCGCTCAGAACGTACCCCGGATCTTCAGATCCATGTCGCCCCGCGGGTCCTCTACGATCTGTGGTGGGGTCTTCGCCGCTGTGAGGATGCACGGCAGTTGGGCTCTATCGGATTTGTTGGTCCACACGAGTGGGCAGAGGAGTTCTCCGGTTGGTTCACTCCTCGAGCAGCAGCCTTCTAGCGTTTAGTGCCCCGATTCCAGATGCCTCTGAAGATTGTAGGCTCGCCACCTTTCCCTGCTTTTACGCCGTCTGATCCGCTGGTCCAGTTCCTTGTCTGGATGCAACGCAGGATATGGAACAGGGTCTACACCCCTTTGCCGCGGGAGAGTAGGGTCAAGTAAACAAGCCGTCGCCCAAGCGTGTCGAAGAGACCACGTTGTGCCGGCGCTGCTTTCTTGGAGGAACCAGGATGGCTGGATGGAATGCTGACACGGCGGCCGGGCCAGTAGGGGCAGGGACCGTCACCCTGGTCGAGGAAACCTCGTTCTGCATTTCCTTACCCAATGGCGACATTCATCCTGAGCACCCGCATGGCCTGTTCGTCCAGGACACCCGCTTCCTGTCCCGCTGGAACCTGACAGTCAACAGTCAACCGCTGGAGTCCCTGGCTGCCGAGACCCGGGAGCCTTTCCGTGCGCTGTTTGCAGGTCGGGTTCCCCGATCCGACGGATACGCGGACAGTCCGCTGATTGTAGAGCGGCTGCGGGAAGTCGGGGCCGGTCTCCGAGAACAACTTACGGTTCGCAATTTCTCAACAAAGCCCGTCCAGTGCGTGATGTCCCTGGAGGTTGAAGCGGATTTCGCGGACCTTTTCGAAGTGAAGGAAGCCCGGATTCAACGAACGTGGGACGCAAGCCGCCATGTCGACCGGGACCAGTTGACCATTGACGGGGCTTGGCAAGGCATGCGAAAGCGGGTCGTCATTCAGGCGCCAGGAGCCGACGTGAAGCCGGAAGCGGTCACCTATCGGATATCGGTCCCGCCACACGGTCACTGGAGCGCGATTGTCAGTGCTACGGCCGAGGTCGAAGGCTCCGCGCGGAGCGCTGCACTCGTCCACCCTGATGGGGAAGTGTTGTCCCCAAGTGACCGGCGCCGCAAGGAATGGGTTGCCAAGATTCCGGTCGTACACATGAGTAATCGATCCATAGAGCGGACCTTGCGGCGGAGCTACGATGACTTGGGTGCCCTCCGGATTGAGGACCCGAACCATCCAGAGCGTGTTGTGGTGGCTGCAGGTGCCCCGTGGTTCATGACGCTCTTTGGCCGTGATTCCTTGTGGGCCTCAGAAATGGCGTTACCGGTGGATCCATCACTGGCCCTAGGGACACTGCAGACGCTGGCGGACCGGCAAGGAAGCGTCGTGGACCCGCTGACGGAGGAAGAGCCCGGCAAGATCCTGCACGAAGTAAGGTTTAGCGTCAACGCTGGTTTGGCCCTTGGAGGCAAATCGGCCTACTACGGGAGCGTCGACGCGACGCCACTGTTTGTGGATGTGCTTGGAGCCGTCAGCCGGTGGGGATTTGGCGCTGATATTATCGCTGATTTACTGCCTCACGCGGACCGCGCCTTGGATTGGATACGGCATTACGGGGACAAAGATGGCGACGGTTTCGTCGAATATGAACGTCTCAACGACCAAGGGCTGATCAACCAGGGCTGGAAGGACTCCTGGGACGGGATCAATTTTGCCGATGGAACACTTGCGGAGCCCCCGATCGCGCTCTGTGAAGTTCAGGCCTATGTCTATGCCGCGTACACTGCCCGCGCCTGGATGGCATATGCCGCTGGGGACACCGCACGGGGAGATGAACTCTCCGATCGGGCAGCAGAGCTCAAACGAAGGTTTAACGAGCAGTTCTGGATTCCGGATCGCGGGTACTTTGCAATAGCCCTCGACGGCAGGAAACGCCAGGTGGACGCCTGTGCCTCCAACATGGGCCACTGTCTCGTGTACGGCCTCGTTGACGAGGACAAGGCTTCCCAGGTTGTCGAGCGGCTTATGTCTCCGGAAATGTTCAGCGGGTGGGGTATACGGACCCTGGCCAGCGACATGGGTGCATACAACCCGGCCAGCTATCACAACGGTTCAGTATGGCCCCACGACAATGCCATCATCGCTGCCGGTCTGCTGCGATACGGCTTCGTGGAGGAAGCTCAGAGTATTTCTACTGCGATGCTGGAAGCCGCGGAATGGTCAGGTGGGCGCTTGCCCGAGCTCTTCTGCGGCTTCAGCCGCGACCAGTTCGCGGAACCCGTACCTTATCCAACCGCGTGCTCGCCCCAGGCTTGGGCAGCAACCGCCCCAATCCTCCTGGTGACAAACCTGATGCAGTACGACGTTCATGTCTCCCGTCGGGAACTATGGATGGATCCTGTACTGCCCGAAACCTACGGGGATCTGCACATCACCAACGCACCGGTTGGTGGCGGTCGAATCACTATCGACATCGACAAGTCTGGCCCGTCCATTCAGGGCCTCCCTGAGTGGATGGAATTTCGACGCGGACATCGGCCATGGATTACCGAACTGGTACAACAGGCAGACCGCCGGCGAAAGAAGTAGGCAGCTTGGTTGCCATCAAAACCCGCGGCGTCATAGCTGTGCTGCCTATGAAGATGGGGCGGGATAGGGATAGCCCGCTACGTAGTTCCGGCCCGTAAAGGCAAGGGTCCCGGCCAGACAGATGCAGTTGTCTCCCGCCTTACAGGCCTCCCGCTGGGCAGTCTTACCTGCACTCGAAGGAGGTCGAAATTCCGTCAACTTGCCCCAATCGGGGCAAACCCGAGCCCGGTAATCACGCAACTGGAACTGGTGGTGACCATTGACGCACATCACACTTTCCCATAGGCTGTCGGTTGTCCGACAGGTACCATCTGAAAGGAGGAATGGATTGCGGATTACACGCGTAAAAATAATGCGACTGCAGTCGCCTAACCCTGGGGACTATGGCATCCCTTGGAACCCCACGGTGCTGCGTATCGAAACCGACGAGGGGATCTATGGCCTCGGCGAAATCGGCTTACCTATGGGTAACGCGGCTGAAGGCCAGATGGGACTCGCACGGGACTTCGCTCCACTGATCCTGGGTATGGATCCGTTCCAGACGACCGCGATTTGGGAGAAGCTTTACCGGACAACGTTCTGGGGCATGGGCGGAGGTACCCTCATTTTCGCGATCATGAGTGCGATCGACATCGCGCTGTGGGACATCAAGGGTAAGGCTCTTGGGGTGCCCGTGCATCAGCTTTTGGGAGGCAAGACCAACGACCGCCTGCGCAGCTACGCGTCGCAGATTCAGTTCGACTGGGCGCCCCGGATGGGGGCGATGGTTAAGCCCGACGAGTATGCAGAAGCTACGCGGAAGGCCATGGACGACGGCTTCGACTGCGTGAAAGTCAATCCCATCGGCTTTGATCTGAACGGCCGGTGGATGGGTTGGAATACCCGCGGCCTGCTCAGTAGTGAGCAAGTGCGGACGGCAGTTGATCGTGTAAGTGCCGTCCGAGCGGCCGGTGGTGACGAGCTGGACATCATCGTCGAGTTGCACTGCCACACCGACGCCAACACGGCAGTGCAACTCGGGCGCGAGCTCGAGCAGTTTCGGATCCTGTATTACGAAGAAGCGACCGCGCCGCTGAACTGGAAAGCGATGCGAAAAATCAAACGGGAAATAACAATCCCGATAGCCACAGGCGAGCGGCTCTACACCGCCTTCGGCTTCCGGCCATACATTGAACACCAAGTGGTCGACATCATTCAGCCCGACCTCGGGACCAGCGGCGGCTACACAGAGACGAAGAAGATCGCGGAGTTGGCGTCGACGTATGACATAGGAGTACAGCTGCACCTTATCGGCAGCCCACTCTCGACAGCCGCTGCGCTCCAGCTTGAAGCCGTTCTCCCCAACTTCGTGATTCACGAGCACAACAACACAAGTCTGCTGCCGGCCAACATCGACCTCTGCATCCACGACTACCAGCCGAGGCTGGGCGTCTACGAGATCCCCGACTTACCTGGAATCGGACAAGACCTCACCCCCCAGGCGTACAGAAACGCCCAAACCGTCGTCGTCAACTGACACGAGCACCACATCGCTGATCAAAGGAGATAAGCGCACATGAAATACCTAATTGTCGGAGGCGGAGCCATCGGCTCCGTGCTCTCCGCCTACATGACCAAGGCAGGCAAAGACGTCACACTCATCACCCGGGGCGCCCACCTCGCGGCGATCCACGAACAGGGCGGGCTCGAGCTCCATTACGCGCCAGAGGACGAACGCTTCCTCGTGCCAGTTAAAGCGGTCACCGAAGACGACTATCACGAGCAGCCCGACGTTGTGATCCTCGCGGTAAAGGCCTATGCAATTGACTCGATCTATCCGCTGCTCGACAGAATCTGCACGGAATCCACAGTTGTGCTGCCGATCATTAACGCGCTCGATATCGGCGCGCATATTGAGGCCGGATTGAAGGCAAAGCCGATCCTAGCTCAAGGCGAGGCGTATGTCGCGTGCGAACTAGTCGCACCCGGCAAGTGCAAGCATAAACTCGACTTTTTCCGCATCGTACTAGGTCCACGCGGAGGCCAGTCCGTATTTGAACTCGCCGAGAAGATCAAGAAAGACCTCATTGAATGCGGCTGCACCGCGGACATCAGTGAAGACATGCTTCAAGCCGCTCTCATGAAGTTCTGCCGCGTCTCTGCTATCTCAGGTGCCATGGTCTTTTTCAACGCAACGCTTGGTGAAATCAAAAAAGATCCGGCGAAGACTGAGTTCATGATCGCGCTATGCAAGGAGCTCATTGCTCTTGGTGAAGCCTCCGGGCACCCGTTCCCACCCGAGTTCGACGCCGTGGCGGACATGCTGCAGGTGCTCCCAACTGTGCCGGACGACTACCGCACATCGCTCATGTACGACTATCTCGCCGGCCACCAGGTTGAATGGCACACGATGTTTCAGGACCCGTACCTCATGGGGCGTAAGTTAGGGCTGGAAATGCCTGCCTACGGCGAAGTTTGTGGCGTCTTCGATCGCAAAGGTTCGGTCCTCGCATGAAAACAACAGAACTCCAGGCCTCGGCCGGGCCGCGTATTGAGCGATTGCCGTCAGGTAAAGTCCTAGCCGGCATCACCGCCGTCTTGGGTTTCGCGTTCTTTTTCGAGGCAGTCGATAGCGGTACGATCAATTACTTCTTGCCCGTTTTCGCCGGGGAATTTAACCTCCGCTTCGAGGCACTCGGCGCACTCGGGACCATGAGCAACGTCGGAGTGCTACTTGGCACGTTGCTGTCAGGCATCATTGCCGATCGCTTCGGCCGCAAAAGCGTCATCATTGGCGCCGTGATCATCTGGGGTGTGGCGGGAGTATGGCAGGCCCTAGTGGGTTCGCTCGAGTGGCTCATTGTCGTGCGAATCGCAATCGGGCTTGGGATCGGACTCCAATTACCGGCCACAATCACACTCCTCGCCGAGTTAGTCCCGTCACGCCTCCGCGCACGCTATCTTATCTCGATGCTGGCGCTGTTCCCGCTAGGTATGTCGGCGGCTGGCTTGATCTGCTACCTGCTGATTCCGGTGATCGGTTGGCGGGGAGTGTCAGTCCTTGAGTCCGTGCCAGCGCTAACCGCGATCCTGATCTGGAAGTTCGTACCTGAGTCCCCGGTCTGGCTCGAGGCGAAGGGACGTCATAAAGATGCTGACATCGTCATGACAATGCTGGAGCGGAAAATCGAAACTTCCACCGGTCACTCACTCCCACAGGTGGACCGTTTGCCGGTCTTTGAACCGGGGCTCCTCGACGCATTGGCGTCGACAACGAGAACCGAGAAAGTGCCCCTTCAGCGGATGTTCAGCAAGGAACATTGGCGGACGACCCTCATGCTCACACTCCAATGGCCGGCGATGCTCTTGGCGATGTACGGTCTGCAAACGTGGTTCAGTATGGTCTTCGTTCAACAGGGCATCTCGATCCAAAACTCGATCGGCTACTCCACCATCATGACGCTCGGCGGCGTCTTCGGCGCATTCCTTGTGCCATGGCTGCTGAAAAAATACGGTCGTAAGCCCGTTGCGATCCTCACCGCCCTTTTAACCTTCGTTGTCGCATTGGCCTACGGCAGCCTCCTGGGATCTGTCGTGTTCATGGTCATTTTCGGCATGCTGTTCAACCTGTTCGCGTACGCCCTCGGACAGGTAAGCAATACCTATACCTCGGAACTGTGGCCGACAAGCCTCCGCAGTACTGGCGTTGGATATGCAAACTCCATCGGCAGATTGGGCGCTATTGCAGGTCCGATCCTGCTCGGGTTCCTGATGAGCGGTTTTGGTGTACAGGCCGCCGTATTCTTCGCTGGCTCCATGTACGCCATCACGGCAATCACCATCTGGGTGCTTGGTAGAGAAACCCGAGGGACCGTCTTCACGGCTGACTAGTGACGATCCCCTTGGCGTTGCCATAAGGGGTGGCGTGACGCCCTACACGCCTGGAGGGCGTCATGACTCAACCGCAACAACGCCAACCGTACAAACCCCAACCGAAAAATGTTTTGCGCTTGCAATTGGAGAAATGAATGACAAAGGTTAACCAGACAGCTCCTATAAATGTCACACTCGTGGGTGGCCCTACTGCCATCATCGATTACGGAGGGCTCAGAATCCTCGTGGATCCTACTTTCGATCCGCCAGCGTCATACGGACCCGAAGTGGTTGGCGCGCCGGTCACGATAGTGCGAAACACACCACCCGCATTCACACCGGACGAGCTCGGGGACGTCGACGTGGTCTTGGTGACGCACGATCATCATGATCATCTGGATTCCTCGGGCCGCGAACTAGCGTCTTCGGTCTCCGCCACCTTCACAACTGAGCACGTCGCCCGGACCATCCCCGGAGCTCACGGACTATCTGAGTGGGAGACACGCACTGTGAAGTCACCCAACGGCCGCGATGTGAGCATCACGGCCGTGCCCGCTATTCACGGACCCGAACATCTTAGGGACGCGCTTGGACCGGTTATCGGATTCGTGATCAGTTCTCCTGGCGATCGAACGATCTATATTTCGGGAGACAATGCGTCTATTGAACCCGTTCATGAGGTGGCCACAAAATTCCCCGACATTGCTGTCGCCCTGCTCTTTGCTGGTGGACCGTCGTTCGAGGTCTTCGACGGTGTCTACCTCGCCTTCAGCGACGAAATGGCTGTCGCTGCTGCTGAGATTCTCGAAAATGCGACGATCCTCCCGGTCCACGCGGACTCATGGGAACATTTCAGTCAAACCGCCGAGAGCATGAAAAAGCTTGCGGCCGATAAAGGCATCGGCGAACGAGTCATTGCTCTTACCCCGGGGCAAATGGCGACCGTCTGATCTCAATCACTTTCCGGGATTGTCTGCACAGACGAGGCGAGAGCTCTAGACGATCCCTAGAGGGCGCAGCTTGGCGGATGCCGCCGCGCGTGCTGAAAACCAGAAGGAACAGCCTCCTCAGTCTGAAAGACGAGGGGGCTGTTCCTCATTTACACGCAAATCCACAATGTCCTCGATGAGTCGCATGGCCTTTTCATCATCACGCGACGCCAAGGCCACCGCAAGAGCAATATGTCGCTCTGCGCCCGCGACGAACGGGCTGGGATGCAGCGTCCTCGACTTCTCCAGATTCCTTACGATATCGAGCCGGAACAGGTCACGGATACTGGCGTAAACAAGCTCGAAGAGACGGTTTTGGCTTAGCGAGCAGAGCGTGAGGTGGAATCGATAGTCCGCTTCGATATACTCTTCCCCATTATCGAGACGAGCGGTTTCGCCCAACTCTCGGGCCTGTTTGACAAAGCTTGAGAGCTCTTCGTCGCTCGCACGGTTCAACGCTAAGCGCGTCGCAGCAATTTCGATCGTCTGTCGCAGCTCACGCACATACGGGATCATCGCGTCCTCGGCGACCAGCGCACTCACCTCGCTCATTAGGTTGTTGAAGGTGCGCTCCCGCACGAACGACCCCTCTCCAACCCGAATCTCCACAAGGCCCAGCATTTGCAGTCGCTGCAATGCCACACGGACGGACGACCGGCTCACCCCAAAGTTACGCGCTAGGGTACCTTCCGACGGTAGGCGTTGATCTACGTCAAACTCGCCGGCAACTATGCGCATTTTAAGGTCGTCATAGACCAGCTGGCTCACTCGGTCTCTGGTAATTGGTTCGATGGGACTGGCCAATACTGTTCTCCTCTGTCAAACCGAGTCTAAGCCAACTGCATCGCGGCCAAGGGTCGTTAGTTATGTGTTGGCAGGCGGGACGGGCTATTGCCCTGCCGCGCTTCCGGTGGCCAGATTGTTGGCCCCCACCCGGAGCCCGGACGCCGCCAAGGTCCGTCAGCGTGAGGCTGAAGCCAGCGAACTTCTGTGCTTGCCAGCGGGCGTCGCAAAGTCTTCGCCCTCGTCTCGGCTGCCGTCTACGGCATCGGCCTGTTCGTCGTTGCCAGTTCCTCGGAAATGACAGCCTTCCTGGTCGCCATGGCCATCACCGGTATCGGCATCGGTATTTACTTCGCCGTTGATCTGGCACTGGTCACCGATGTGCTTCCTGATCCAAACACCGCCGCCAAGGATCTCGGAGTCTTCAACATCGCCAGTGCACTGCCGCAATCGATCGCCCCTGCCATCGCCCCCCTCATCTTGGTCATGGGAGGAGGCGACTACTCCGTGCTGTTCATCGTCGCGGGCGCATCAACACTCCTCGGCGCAACCCCCATCTTCCGCGTCAAGGGCGTCCGGTAGGGGCTGGGCCGGACACCACGGCAAGGCCGCTTACCACCGCTTACCCACCGTCCCAGCATCCTCTATGGACCCCTGGGACTAACGCCTGCCGCAGTTGACGCGGGTACCCCCTAGGGGTATAAAGTTAAGTGGGTCATACCCCTAGGGGGTATACGCCCAGTAGTGGCAACTGGGGCAGGACCCAGCGGAACGCAGGAGACGATGTGAAAGCCAAAACAGGATTGCACGGCGGGTTAATACCTCTGCTGGTCATCGCAACTACGCAGCTAATGCTGGTGCTGGACGACTCGATTGTGAACATCGCGCTCCCCAGCATCCAGCGGGAACTGGGCGTGGAAGCCCTTCACCTGCCGTGGGTCGTGAACGCCTATATCCTGGCGTTCGGCTCACTGCTCCTGCTGGGCGGGCGCATCGGCGACCTGTGGGGCCGGCGTCGCACCCTGCAGCTCGGCATCGCAATCTTCGCAGTAGCCTCGTTGGCCGGAGGGCTCGGGCAGAACACAGAAATGCTCATCATCGCCAGGGCCACCCAAGGTTTGGGCGCAGCCATGGCAGCCCCTAACGCCCTGGCGCTGATCTCGACCACGTTCCCTGACCGCAAGATGCGGGACAGGGCCTTGTCCCTCTACGGAGCAATGTCCGCCCTCGGCATCGTCATAGGCCTGCTCCTTGGCGGCGTCCTGACCGACACCCTCGGCTGGCGCTGGGTGTTCTTCATCAACATCCCCATCGGTCTGCTCGTTCTCCTGGGCAGCCGCACCCTCCCGGCCACCGGCGGTCATCAGGGACAGCTCGGCATCCTCGGCGCAGTTCTGGGCACCGGCGGAATGGTCGCGCTCGTGTACGCGATCACACGTTTCGGCGACGCCGGATTCACTGACCCGGCAGCGCTGGTAATCTTCGGCGCTTCCGCCGTCCTACTCCTGGTGTTCACGCTCACCCAGTCGCGCAGCAAAAACCCCCTGGTGCCCCTAAGCCTCTTCAAGGACCGCAACCGTGCCGGCGCCTACGGCACAATGCTGCTGCTGGCCATCGGCCCGATGGGCACCTTCTACGTCATCACCCTCTACCTCCAGCAGGTCCAGCAATTCAGCCCGCTCCAGACCGGTGCCGCCTGGCTGCCGTTCGCTGCCGGACTCATACTGGGCGCCGGTAGCGCCCCGAAGCTTCTGCTGAAGATAGCACCGCGTCTCGTCGCTGCAGCGGGGGCACTCCTCAGCGCCGTCGCGGCGCTCTGGTTTTCCGCCATCACCGAGGACGCCAGCTACTGGCTGCACTTGGCGCCAGCCATGTTCGTGCTCGCCCTCGGATTCGGCTTGGGCGTCATCGCGCTCACACAGGCCGCCGTCTACCACGTCGACCAGGACAAGGCAGGGATCGCCTCGGCACTGCTCAACTCAGCCCAGCAGATTGGCGTCGCCCTCGGTCTGGCCGTGCTGGCCGCCGTCGCCGCAACCATCTCAGCGCCGCAAGAACACGCCGGCGTAAGCCACGGGGCAGCTCTCACAGCGGGATACAGTACAGCCTTGCTAGTCGCCGCCGCTATTCTCGTCATCGCCGGAGTACTGGCCCTAACAACACTCAAGGGGGAGCCAACACTTGAAGCCCACAACTCCGACACAAGCACTGACGAACTAACGGTCTGAGAGCGACTTCCTCTACACGACCCGGCCTTCAGTGGGCGCTGGCGTTGCCAAACGCCAGCGCCCACCGGCTTATCCGCGCGCCTCTCCCACCGGGCTCTCAAACACCCACATTGGTGTTCCGTCAACGTGCCTCGGCCCCCGGGGGAAACCCGTGCTTGTTGATCACGCGGCCGGAACTGGTGGCGACTCTGATCCGCTAATAGCTGCGGTCAGTTCAGATTTAGCTGACATTCCGCGCCAAGGAGGTCTGTGTATGACGCTTTCCTCGTCGTCCTGGACCGCCGAGACTGCCCCACGCCACAGCCGCTCGCCGGTCGTGCAGCGACCCGGGCCCGCCACAACCTTTGACGCCGGAAGGCCAGGACCGGGGTCCCCAACGGCCGTGCGCACAACGGACCTCAATTTCCTCGCATACCCCGCCGGCACGACAGCACGTAACGTGATGCGATGCCTGCTGCGTCACTTGCCCGCTCTCCGTGAGTTGACCTACACGGGTCCCCAGAATGCGTCCTCTGCTGCGCCGTCGGCGGAGAACAATCGCACTTCGACGATTTTTCCATCGCGGATCGTGAGGAGATCTATGCCGGACATGTCCATCGACACGTCCGTTCGTTTGCCGGAGAAGTGGACTGGAACGGCAACGAACTCGCCATTGACCATCGCCGGTCCGGTAACGGTGAGCTGGAATGTGCCCTGACTGGTCTCCATCATGCCGCCGAGCAATGAACCCACGCCATCGATTCCGGAATGATCACCTGAAAAACGATTGGAACCTGGCTGATGCCAAACGACGTCAGGGCTTAGCAGTGCCATTGCCGCGGGCACGTCACCCCGGTCAAGTGCATCAAAGTACGAAGCGGTCACGGCCGCTGGTGTCTGGTCAGTCATCTGGTTCTCCTTCGGTTGCTTACCAGCCCATGGTTACAGTTGGTAACCTGTTACCTCAACGGAACCAAGGAGTTGCATTCATGGATGTGCCGGCCTGGAACGTCATGGTGGCGACCTGCCCCTCGCGGACGTCCTTGGCGAGAATCGCAAACAAGTGGACCGCCATGATCGTCATCGCCCTCAGCGGGGGTCCACTGAGGTTCGGCGAGTTGCGGCAGGCCGTGGACGGCCCCAACTGCCCGGATTTAGGGCCTGCGGAACGTACGATTCGCGGCAGGACGGGAGTCCTTCCAGCTACTTCTACTCCCCGCGCTTCGAACGCCGATAACGGATATTATGTCAACTAAGGTTGCTATAGCTCCGCGGCTTGTCAACAGGAGTTGCTAGCCCTCATACTGTCACTTTAGCAACTGGCGGCCGATGAAGGGAAGCACGATGGGCTGGTTCACCGAGGGCAGCGAGCACGAGGGCTACGTGGTCTGCGTCTTCGCCGACGGCATGTACGGGTCCGGTGGCAGGTATATGGAGATAAACCTGATGACGCCCGACGGCCGGCCGGCCGCACGTGAGAATGAGCCGGACAGTGACGCATGGCGGCCGCCGTCGCAGGTGGTCGGCTGGCGGGTCGCCTGCAGCTGCGTTCCGTTCCGGGAACACGTCATCCTGGATCCATTGTGGACGCGGGTTTGGGACCCTTCCGACGAGGACGTCGCCGCGGGGCACATCTACGCCGGACCGCCGGCCAGCGCCGACGCTGCTGACATAGGCGACCGAGAGGACCTGGAGCCGCTGTTCCTGGACGTCTGGCACCGGCATGTCGCCCCGGACCTGTCGCTGCACACCATCAGCACCCTAAGCCGGAGCCTGAAGGATCTTGAAGCCCAGCTCGACGACGCCGTTGCGTCCGCCAGGGCGGCGGGCGTTTCATGGGACAAGATCGGACGAGCATTCGGGATCACCCGGCAAGGGGCTCAGAAGCGCTGGGAAACCTTGTCCACCGCTGCGGCCGTCCGCCCCGAGGGCAGCTAAGCGCAAGCCGCGCCACCTTCCCGTCCACGAACCACGCCCCTACCGGCGGGTCCCCACGATTAGGTCTCTCACCTCGCGTTTACCTGCCGGCCCATGCCAGGCGACGTGTCCGTAGGCTAGCTAGCGCGAATGGAGGAGCATTTCGTAAGTCGAATGGTGATTGCCGCGGCACCAGAAGACTGACGATCCGCTCGAAGGCACTCTCGGGGGTTTGGCTGCACAGCCAGCGCATCAACTACAACAAGGGCAAGCTGACACCGGAGAAGAAGTCGCGGCTCGATAAAGTCCTGCCGGGGTGGCGCGAGGGCAGTCCGCGCAGAGGCCGACCGCCGCCTGGATCATAACCGGCTTACCGTCACCGGCTCCGCCGTTTTAGCTCGGCGGGTCATTCCATCGGCTTCACTTGGGTCTCGATAAAGGCGATCTCATCGGCGTCCAGACCGTACTTAACGTACAACTGCTGATCAATCTCAGGGATTGATTTGCTCCAGTCGATGTCTGATCCCGGCGTGAAGTCCTGCAGCGGGACGTACTTCCAGACCTTTGCCGGGTTGTGCTGGGTGATCTTAAGGATGCCGAGAAGTGCTCGGGCGAACTTGGACCTGACGTATTTGAGGCAAGCGTCAGCGGTTGCTTCGTCGTCAAAGCATCCGATCGTGATGAAGGTTTGAGTCACGGCCACTTGCGGTCCGATGACAACCGGGGTCGACAGCACCTCACCCAAGGTTCCAGAGCCGTTCGCGGCTGGGAGTACGACTTTGTACGCTCCGAAGCTCTTCGGCCCGGTGAGATACTCGCTGCGGATCCAGCGATATGCACGAGCACGCCCAGCGAGGCCGTACACGCGGACATACTCCTGGCTTCCGTGAGGGGATTCGGAGTGGTAAAGGAACGGCAGCTGGTCAAAGGCGTTGGTGCTGACCCGAAACTGCGCGTCGCTCGACATCTTCCCGGAAGCCTCAGAGTTCTCATCGTGCATAGCCTGGGTATAGGCATAAGCACGGCCACTCGACACAATCTTCTCAATCGAGGGACCGTGCTTAGCCAGAACCTTGTGCAGAATGGTGTTCAGCTCAGGATAGCTGGTGAAGGTGACTATCGGCTCGCCGTCGTGATCCTCGTCCCAGTATGTAACCGCAATCCCGCCCTTGATGTCAGTGCCGGGAAAGAGCTCGTCGCTATTTGGAACGTAGTGCGGGACGGTCAGATGCGGGTCCGCGAGCATCTTCTCGTTCCATGCCTTGGGCGTGAATCCTGCGTTGAAAAGGAACCTCGCCGGGGTGATAAGCACTGCCTTCTTCCCAACGGCGTAAGCTGCGTCCATGAACAAGTGGTAGACAGGGGTGTCACGGGTACCGGCTCCCTGAGCCTCTTCCTGGTAGGGCGGGTTACCGATGACGACATCGAACTTCTTGCTCATGTCAGTTGCCTTCCGTCAGCATCTCGTCGACCATTTTCTGCCGTTCCACCGCGTTCATTCGGGCAAGATTTCCAATCCGGAAGTGGCCGGAGCCTTCAATCCACTCCTTGCGCTCGGGCACACCACCTGAGACAGCCTCGACCGTGATGCGGTGAAGGATTTCATTGTGACTCATCTCGAAGACCTGTGTAGTCAGAACGTGCTTGAGCCTGTCGTTCTGGTCGGGAATCACCGGACTAAGGCCGATGTTAAGGCGGCGAACGAGCTCCATCAGGAACAAACCGGCGGTTGAGAACGGATCGACGAAAGTCACGTCCGGATCTGTGAAGATCCCCGGGTTCTCAGCCTCAAGGGTGTCAACCATCGTCTTCACGACAGGTTGGGGAGTGAACACCAAGGACGTGTTCTGCTGCGGGATGTAAGCGAAAATGTTCTCAGTTTGTGAATCGTCAAAGTAATCCGCTAGCAACTCTTTTTTATCCAGGAACTCCTGGATGGCCTGATCGAAGACCGTCTCGTCGAAAAGGCCCGGGATCTTTGTGACGGCACCGTTCTCCTCTACGACCTCCTGGCCGTCACGTAGTAGACGGAACTCGGCTTCGCTGATTCCCGTAATCTCCTCGAACACCTCCTCGGGCGTGTAATCGTCGAAGTTCGACAGCTGGATGCCGCGGTTCCCATATGCCATGAGGAACATAGGTATTGTGCGGGCGAACCCGCGCAGGTGGGAACGCGCATCGTCCATTGTCTGGTCTGCGCGCTTCTGCTCCGTTTTTGTCTCTTCGCGGGTGACGACCTCGGGTACGATCTCGTCCATGGTTTTGTCGACGATGTTCAGGATGTTTGCCCTCAAGGTCTCATCCTGCTGGGCCCTCTTGACCTGGACGGCCTGCGCCTCGGCCTCCGTCGCTGCGCTCTTCAGCTCGTCCTCGAGATGCTTGGTTGCGATGTTGTGCTCTGTGTACGCGCGCTCGATCTGGTCCTTCACGGCCTGCTCGGTGCGCATGACGTCACGCTGGACCTGCGTGTAGGTGAGCCCATAAGCCGTGGCTAGCTCTTCGCGCTTGGAACGGGTTTGGTGGGTCACCGCCTTGGCGATCTCTGTAGCCGCCTTAGACGCCGGCGCGTCGGGCTTGGGAGTAGGAATGTCTTCCAGGCTGTAGATGGGTTTGCCGAGTTCGGCGACCTTCGGGTTGATGACGGTCTCCACGTCGACCTGGACGTTACCGTCGTGGTCCGTGGTGAGCGGCGGTTCCGGGATATCAATCGGCTGCCCGTTAGTGACTCTCCCCTGCCTTGCGGTGGGCAGCTTGTCGAGGATCTCTTTAAAATGCTCAGAGTACCTGAAGATGCCGGCGACGTTCGCGAACAGCAGATTCGACAGGAAGCCGCGGCGCACGACCTCACGAGCCTTGAATACCTGCGGAAATGTCAGGACCTGAGCGGCATCGAGCTCGATCATCCGACCCTCAGCATCTTCACCTAGGACCGGGAAGAAGTTCAGCAGCCGGCGGATGTTCTCCTGTCGCACCCGCTGGTCTCCCGGGGGGGACGGGTGCAGGTTGTTGGCGAAAGCGTCGAAGATCGTTAGCGTACGCTCTGGTGCGAAGTCGAAAATGTATGCATTCTGCTTCTGGAAGACTTTCCCGCCGCGCTCGAACGTACAGGGGTTCTGTGCCCTGAACGCCGCCTGCATGTACTGGGCCGGCGAGGACAAGTTCGACAACATAATCACTGCGCTCCACTCCGGCACTGTGACACCTGTGGTTAGCTGTCCGACAGAAAGAGTGATGGTCTTTCCGCCCGATTTCTCCGTCTCAGCGATAGCCGCCCGCACTTTTTGGAGTGACCTGCCCGCTGCGACCGGGTCGGATTCGTCCGAGCGTCCGTCGCCTGCTGCCAGGATGATGGTGTAGTCCTTGAAAACAGGGTGCTTCTTGAGAAGCTTCTCCAGGGCCTTGGCCGAAGCAACGCGGTTGAGCAGCCAGAAGGAGTGGCGGATCTCATCGCGCAGCTCAGGCGTGGAGAACGGGTACTTCTCGTTGGCCGCGAGGCAGTCGATGAACTTCACGACCTCATGCTCGTGTTGAAAGAATCCGTTCTCTTTTGTCGCGAAGAACTCGTTAAGGTCGAAGGTGTAGTCGATATTCTCTGCGTCCTCGTCGATGGCAACACCTTCGGCCAGACGGTCCGTGATCATCCGAGAGATCTGGTACGTCAGCAAGTTGAGCGTTGGCAGCGCCGCGTAGGGGTTCTCCTGCCCGTTGTCCTCCCATTCCTGGCGGGCGGCCTGCTCGTCCTCATAGGTCCAGTTGAAGATTTGGTCCTGGTCGAATTTGCCGCCAGCTAATGCTTTGAACGGCGTGCCCGAAAGATGCAGTGTCGACTTGCGTTTGATTTGCTCAAAGGCGATATCTGTCTTGGTGGTTTCGATGCCCTCGTGGGCCTCGTCAATCACCAGCAGATCCCAATCGCACCTTGTAACGTGCTTGAGCTTGTCATATGAGCCGCCAAAGTACTGTGACCCCTTGAGGTCCTGCAGCGACAGGAACTCCACGATGCGCGCGTCATCATCCTGATGGTTGAGCGAAAAGACCCGCCACTGTTCGCGAGTCATGGGCACGCGGCTGGACAGGGACGGCGACTCCGAAACGAAGTTGAACGTCGTCTGGTGACGGATGAAGCGGGTAAAGTCGTCGAACCAGGAGTTGGCGATCGTGGGACGGTTGGTGACAATTAGGACCCTCCGGACGTCCAGAGTCCGCATCAGGTCGTATGTCGCCAGCGTTTTGCCAAACCGTGGCTTAGCGTTCCAGAGCACCTCGCCCCGCCCCGACTGGAAAGCAGCCACTGCTTGGTCAACAGCCGCCTGCTGCTCGGGACGCAGGACGTAGTCGTCCTCCACGTCGGTCGTAGATACACAGGGGAAGTCCTGGCCGGCGAAGTCGTTGAAGTACTCTAGTGATCCCTTCGGCGCGACTGCAAAGTGATGCCATTCCGTGCGCTTGGGCTGGGTCTCTCGCTCGACGCCTTGCTGGTGGAGGTATGCGTGAAAGTCCTTGTCCGTAAAGCGCCCCCCGGCTTCAGACTGGAACAAAGCTCGGCGCGACCACAGCTTCTTCTTCTCGACGGACAACTGGGATGCCTGCTGTGCAATACGGGCATCAGCGGTCTCCTGCTCCGTATACCCGATCTTCTCCCAGCCGTCGTACTTTGGGATGTCCGGCGTCATCCATGAGTAGATCAGCGGGATGATTTCGCGGAAAGTGCTTATCTTCGGACTAGGCATGAGCTCCCCCTTTTTTGTGGACCTTGTCGATCCTGCACACCTCATAGCTGTCGTAGACGGTGAAGTCGAAGCTGCCGTCACCTCGCAATGAGGCGAGTGTAAACGGCTCACGCTGCACCAGTCGGGAGGCTCCCTCAATCCGGTGCCACCACGAGAACTGGATGGGCTGCCCCTTGGCGTTCTGGCCAGTCAGGGTGTTGCCGCGGATGATGTTGTTCTCGATGAGAAACACGGCCGCCCGGCGCAGGTCAGTGTTCGGACCGCAAGAAGTGCCGTGGGTTTGGTGAAAGCCCAGGAACTCGGCGAGCATGATTGCCTTTGCGTCCTGATGGTTGTCTTCCAGCAGCTCGATGCCGTAGATCGAAGCCAGAGCGAACAACGACTCCTCCGGCCACTCGTGGGCCGGATACTGCTTCTCGATCGCGCGGAGTTTGCGGCGCAGAATCGCGACCAAAAAGTTCCCATCGCCTGCTGCAGGCTCAAGGAAGGTCTTGTCGACGAAATCGCGACCGGTCTCCAACTCCTCCGGAACCAAGTCGAGCATTAGGTTGACCATGTGACGCGGAGTGAAGACCTCGCCATAGCTCTTTACACGATGGCGCGATTTCACGACCTGCTCCTCGACAATCGTCTCTGTCACCGTCACTAGTGCCGCCCACACCGTCCACTATGAGCAACGGACCCTACCGCAGCGAGGTCGAAAAGGGCGGCTGACCTGAGCACGTCCGCGGACCGGTCGTCTCGTGATGGCGACACAAGCACTCCAATTTCTACAATCTGACGCTTCAGGCGGTGACCGGCTGGACAACTTATCGGAAGCGTTGGCAGCACAGAGCCGACCCTGCCCAACATTACCGGCGAGACTTCATGCTCCACCTACCGGCTCATCCCCTTCTGCAAGAGCTTCGTCTGGCCGTTGGCTCCGCGCGTCTTGCGGGCCTTTGCAGGCCTTGATCCCTTGCCTACGGCTGCGCTGGGCGGTGTGGCCTGGTCTTGATCGGAACTGAGCCGTGCTTGTACAGCCTCGCGGTCAGCAACCCCTTCGAGGCTGGCCGCCAGTTCCTGTCGGCGCTCGGCTGAGTCGTATGTGACTCCTGCTTCGTCGCGCAACTGCTCGGGGCGGTGATTGGCACCGGCGGCTGTCCAGTCTGTGATCAGCCGCCTCTCCATGTCCTTCTCCTCGGCCACACTGTCCGCAAAATTATGCCGCTGTTCCCAGTTGTGTGCCTCGATGGGTTTGGTCTCCTGGAGCCACGCCAGCGCTTCGTCCAACTCTTCCTTTGAGGGCCGATCAACGGCCTCCGCGCGTTTCCTGTCTTTCCGGTCGGCCTCGGCCATCAGTTGCGTAGCCTGGGCGTTTTCATCACGGCCGGCACGGCGTTCCTGTTCCGCCTGTTCGCGGTCCCGCTCGGCTTTAGCGAGGGCCTCCGCCACCATCGCTTCATTGGCACCGAGGTTGTCCACGTCCAGCCCGTAGCGGCGCTGCACCTGGTCACGGATCACCTCGGCCGCTTCGCGCGCTGCCGGGTCGTGGTCTTTCCACGCGGTGGCCGCCTCATGTGCCCTTTCGATGTCGCGGCCGTTGGCTGTGTCCCACCACCGGTTGTCCATGACGGGGGCAAGCTGTGCACGCGCCGCTGCCCGCTCCGCATCGAACCGGGCTTGCAGTTCGCGGGCCTGTTGTTCCTCGGCCGCTTGGGCGCGGCGCAGCTCTTGCTCGCGTGCCCTGGCCAGTTGCTCACCGAGCCGGCCGGCGACGGTCAGCGCAACGCGCGACATTCCCTCAAGAGCCTCATCAATGCCGTCAGATTCGCTCATGCTTCCCCTCCTTGGTGTTATCTCTCAATGTCCGGGCGGGTACTCCCGCTTCGCGTGCCCGCGTGGGTGCGTCCCTGCACGTATTTCGGCGGCAGCACGGAGCCCGCGGACCGACCGGCAACCTGGCCGGCTGCACTCGCGCGTACCGCGGCGGCAGCTTCGCTATCCGCTGTGGGCGTGGCCGCTGGGGCGCTGGGTAGTGCGGCCGCGACCTGGCTCAGGTGGTGCTTTACCATGTGGCTGATCTGGCGTGCTCGGCGCAGATCATTGGATGCCTTGTGCATGTCGTGGACGGCCTTAGCGACGTTGAGCAGCTGGCGCAGCATGATTGCCTGCGCGGCGGTTCCGGTGCCGCTCATCGAGGCTGCCATGAGCATGAGTGAGGCTCCGCGGGCAGATGGTCCAACGCTGCGGACGGGGCGGACTGGGTAGCGCCGCAGTTGTGCTGTCTTGGACAGCTCGTCGGCTGCTGCTGCGAGTGGTCCGGGCGTTGCCTCGGTCGCCGTGGACCAGGCTGCGAAGGCACCGGATGTCTCGCGTGCCACGTGCGCCCAGGTCGCGTGATCATCCAGCGGGACGGAGCGCAGCGTTTCGCGGAGCCGGGCAACTTCATCGCTGTACTGCTCCCACATTTGCGGGTCCGGTTCGTGGGCTTCGCGGCCGATCGTGACCGGACGGCGTCCACGTGCAGCTGCCTGCCATTCTGCGACCGCCTCGGCGGCACCTTGCGGGCTGTCAGGCCACTCTGCACGGAGCTTGGGCAAGGCAAGGTCCTTGGCGAGGTGACCGCCGCCGAACCAGACAGGCCGGCCACCGCTCGCTGGACGTTCTGCCACGCTGTAGCCAACCACGACATCGTCACGTCCGGACGCGTACCGCGGCCTGACCAGGGCACCGGCACGGCGGAGGCGTCGAATGAATTCGGCCTCATCCTGGGCCGAAGTCGCACAGGCACGGACCTTGCGTTCCAGGGACCGGCGTTCCGGTTCCGGCGCTCCCCGCCGCTCGGAGGCTTCACGTTCTCCCGGCCGGAGGCCACGGGTGGAATGCGTGGGTGAAAGTTCTTCCAGGCCGTACTTCTTCTCAAGCTCCCGGGCGGCCTGCTGTGCCCGGGGGAAGTCGCGCCAGCTGCTCCACTTCGTGCCGTCCTCGCGGACCATGGACGCAGCGATGTGGATGTGGTCGTTCCCGGCTTTGCTGTGGCCGTGACGGATCGCCACCCACTGCGCCGGCGCCCGTCCGCTGGCTTCGGTGAACCCCATCTCGTCCATAAAGTCCTGCGCAATCTCAGCCCACTGCGCGTCGGTCAGGTCGCCTTCCTCCGCGCGCAGCGACAGGGAGCAGTGCCAGACATGCCCACCGGCAATCTCCACACCCAGGACGCTTCTGGCCCGGTCCAATTCCTTGGCAATGGCCTGCGCGGCATCGGCGTTCAGTTCATCGTCGTTGTGCCAGGCCATGATCGACGGTGAGCCCGCGACCAGGTGCGGGTCGGTGTGTTCGTTCGCCCGGCCTGGGCCGGCAAGGTACGCGATGAGCCCGTGCATGCGGGTGCCCTTGGTGATGTTGGGAATCATCAGCGAACCATCGAATCCAGCATCGTATTGATCCGGTCAGCGACCGCCCGCACCCGAGTCAACACCGTGCGGGCCGCTTCCGGGAATTCGTCCGTGGCGTTCGCGTGCCGGGCGAGCTGGTTGACGTTGTTCGACAGGGCAGCAAGGTAGCGGCGGGCCGCGATGAATTCCACGGCCAACGCCCGCCGCTCAGCCAGCGACTCAGAGTTCTCCGCGTACAGGGCAGCACTGACCAGAATCTCCGACGGGCTGCGCCCGGTCCGTTCCTCCAGCACCTTCAACTGCGCGCGCTCAAATTCGGACATCGACACCCGCACGTACTGGGTGTCGCCGTCAATGTTCGCGCGGCGGCGACGGGAGATCCGGCGCGGAGACTTCCGCTCTTCGCTCATCCCGGCCCCCTCCCCCAACGCCCAGCGCAGCGCCCCGGAATCTCCGGGCCACACTGACGAGTGTGCCCCATCCAAGGCCGCACGCCGTGGATCAACACGCGGGTTATGGCACATAACCGCATAGCTTGCTCCGGAAAATCACCTGCGCACGCATTTGGCGCTTGGGTGGTTCCCGGGCACTGCCCTGCAGGACGCTGCGCGTCTGACTTGTTCAAAACGACTGCGTCGTTCCGTTTCGGCTGGGTGAGGCTACTGCCCGGTCCTTCCTTGGCAAGTCTCCGCAGCCGGCTTTCGCGGCATATCCTCGCTTCGCTCCGGTATTCCACGGTCCGGCCGCTCCAACTGGCCAATTCCTTCACCGGCCAAGTTTCGGCAAGCGTGCCGAAAGGAACGCGGCATAGGGCAAGCGAAAGGTACAGTTTTGGCTCTCATCTCACCTACGAAAGTGGCCAGGCAATACGGGGTTTCCCCGATGCAGCTGCGGCAGTGGCGGCGGCGCGGCATCGGCCCCGAATACTTCCAGTTCACAGCGCGAACCGTCAGCTACTCTGACGACTATCTGCGGGACTGGTTCAACGATCCCCGGAACGCCCATCTCCTGGCGCAAACCTCGGACATGTCATGCCAGGATGGGCGCGTCCGTCGGAGCCGGCGTCGGGATGATCGTTAGGCTGGATCCATGGCTACCCTCGACATTGAACAGACACGAAACCAAGCCCGCGCGCTGCTGGACTCCCGCATTGAATCCGTCACTGCCCTGGTAAAGAGCCGCCAGCGGATCACCGAGTTGCGGGACCAGCTTGTTGCGGCCGAACGCGATGACAAGCGCGCCTACGTGCAGGCCACCCGGGACGGGTGGAGCGCGGAGGAACTGAAGAAGCTTGGCCTCGAACCCTCCGCGGTAAAGCGCCGGCGGACGACAAAGCGCTCCACCGGATCCGAACAGGATGCCGCCCAGGAATCCGGCACATCCTTCAGCGAACAGTGACCCTAAACCCCACAAAGTGGTGAAACCCAAGCGACAGCACTGACAGCCGCTGCACACAAAAAAGGACCGGAACATTCCGGTCCTTTTTGTCCTTCGGCAATCGCGGAGGTGGAAACATTAGGTGTGGAGACGACGAAGGCCGGCACGTGGGTGCCGGCCTTCGTGCCGCTTTGCGTCTGGATCTTCTAATCGTCGACTGGGGCGTCGCTTTCGGGAATTTGTCCTGATGCGATGCGCTCTGCGGTCTTCTCATAGGCGGCGTCAATGTACGCTGCCAGGTCGTCTTGGCGTACTCGCCAGATCCCGCGGCCGCCGAATTGGGCTGCCCGCAATTCCCCGCTTTTCACCAACGCATAAACCAGTGGTTTACCCAGGTTCAGGATCTCCTGGACTTCGTCCAGGGTGAGCATCTTTGGGAAAGGCGCTGTGCCGGGCACGGCCGCTCTGGTCACTTCTTCAGTCCGTTTCGCCACGGTTTATGCTTCCTCGTTTCGGTGCTGCATCTCATCCATTGTTCTCTGTCCGCGGCGCAGTTCGCCGGCCTTCACCGCAGGCCACGGCTTCCCGCCGTTGTACTTGCGCTGCAGCCGCTTCACCTCACGCATCGTGGCCCGGATGATGAAGTCTGACACGCTCGCATCCCCCTCCGCCTTCCCGGCCGCGACAAACGCTGCACGGACCTGCCCCGCCTGCTCCTCCGTGTAGTAGGGCGTGAATGGGCCGACCTTCCGCGGCTTCTCTGCCATCTCTGCCGACCTCTCTTACTTCACCGCACGCAAGGCCTTGGGCCAGGGATGCAGACTGTCCAAGTAACCCGGGCGCAGCGACATCGAACCGTCCGCATTCCCGCGGATATCCGAGTGCTGGTGGCTGCCGCCGGCATGAGCGATCGCAGCCAGCACCAGGTCCAGGTTCTCCCTGTCCAGCCCCGGCACAACCTCGCCCAAAACCACCGGAACATTCTCCGCGATAGACGCTGCGATCAGCAGGAACCGGCGCTCACCACCGGAGAGCACCCCAACCTCTTCCGGAATCGACTCAAAATCAATCCACGCCCGCACCTGGTGAGGTCCCTGCGCGTCCTCACTGGTGTGCACCCATGGGTTGCCGGGGGCGGCATAACGACCACCGAAAGCGCGAAGCAGCAGCTCGGTGGCCGCCTCGATCGTGTAGGAGCCCCTGGCCCAGGCGCGAAGGTCATCTGCATGCGTCATTTGTTGTGTCCTTTGCTCGAAAGTCTGTCAGCGGCCGGCGCGGTCGAGGGCGGCTTTGGCGTGGGCGATGGCTTGCTTGGCTTCACTGGCAGCGCGGCCTTGTTCCGCGGTGGGCCCGGTCCCGGGTGCCAGTCGGAGCGGAGCTCGTCTTCTGCGTCCCCCAGGAGCGCGAAAGCGCGGGCGCGCATTTCTTCAAGGTGGGCAAGTTCTCGGCCATTCCGGATCCAGTCATTGAAGGGTAAGAGTGAAGCCTGTCGGGGTCAGCGTATCTACTGACCTCGACAGGTGTAGCGCTTTAGAACGACGGTTCGGCGGACCGGGCCGTCGGGCTGTCCCCCGCCCCCGCGGCGTTCTTGCCGAACCAGGGGTCATCGTCTGCGTACCCGTCGTCGCCGGCTTGGCTCAACGCCTTGACCCGGTCCCGCCAACCAATACGAGGTGCCTCACCGCCCGGTGCTGCTTCCCGTGCCGGCGCCGTGTCCTGTACCTGGGGTTGATCCTGGACCGGGCGCTTGGCTGGTGGCCCAGCGGCCTGAGCCGCGCCATACCGAAGAGACAGCCCGATCTCGTCGACCTCGAACTCGATTACGGTGCGCTTCTCCCCCGCCTTCGTCTCGTACGTGCGCGGCTTCAGCCGGCCGCTGGCCACCACGCGGCTGCCCTTAGTCAACGAAGCTGCAACGTACTCCGCCGCTTCCCGCCAGACCGTAGACCGGAGGAAAAGAGTTTCGCCGTCCTTCCACTCACCAGAGGCCTGATCGAAGACGCGCGGCGTCGAGGCAATCGTGAAGTTCGCGACCGCGGATCCCGAGGGAGTGAAGCGCAGTTCGGGGTCATTGGTGAGGTTGCCGATCACGGTGATGGTGGTTTCGCCTGACATGGTTTCGTTCCGTTCTCTTTGGTTTCGTATGGCGGTGTGTGGTGCTGGGTGGTTACGTTGCTGTCGCTGCCCAGGTTTCGAGATCTGTGTCGTACAGTTCCTCCAGCCGGAGGGAGATCCGTGAGCGGTAGATCTCGGTGAGCAGTGCCCGGTTGCCGGCCTGATACGGCGGCGCGTCCGAGGTGTCTCCGGGCAAGGTGGTGTCGGAGTTGTAGAAGCGTTCCTCCGCTCCCCCGGCGGGTTCGTCCAAGAAGGCCAGGGCGTAGGCGGCGGCGCGCAGCTCGGCATCGTGCCGGAACTCGTCGGGGGCGTGATGCCGGTCGAGGATCGCGGTAATGGTGGTGTCCTGGATACTCATGCGGTGGCCCCTTTCCGGGCATGGTGGTTGGTGGAGGCGGTGACGAGCTTGTCCCGGCGCAGACCGCACCAGCGGTCCTGCTCATCAGAGTTGTTCACGACGACCGGCGCCTGGAAAAAGCCCAGTTCCTCCGTGATGTACTCCAGCGCCGTGGGAACTTCAGTGATGTCAACGGCCGTGTAAGTGATGCCCCTGGAGTCGAAGTAGTCCTTCGTCTTGTCGCAGTTGCGGCAGTCGGGCTTGGTGTAAACCGTGTAATCGGTGGATGAAGCAGTCATTTTCAGCACCTTGGTTTCGTATCAAATGAGTTTCGTTCGTCTGGCTGACTTGCTACCTCAATTTTAGCAGTCATTCACGTGAATGAATAGGGATTCCACCGCTGATTCTAGGGGTTTTTGAACAATTTTTTTTACGGACACGGACGGTGATTTCCGCCGCCGGTTACTGTGGTCATCCCCGAGGGTTCGCCAAAGCGACAGCCCCCTTGCGCCTGAGAAGTCCCTGCCCATTCTCGGTGACGCTAGGCCCCACCTGATCTGGCTGCGGGAATGAGTGTCGTCCCTGCTGGAGGAAAGCCAACTGCAGCGGACCGCGGGCCGGCGACGCGAGTCTTGGACCAGGGGAAACGGAACCGCCGATTGCTGCCCCAACTTGAAAAGTAAGCATGCTTGCTATTAGGTTTGGTGTCAGCTTCTCCGCCTGGCCCCCATCAGGCGGAGTGGTTGCCAGGGAGGCCCCGCTTTACGACTTGAACTGGTCCCCGGAAGTTGGACTCGTAAATGTGCGAGTTCCACTTTAACGGCTGGCGTCGGCTGTTCGAGGAAGTCCCCGTCCGAGTCGGACGGGGACTTCTTCCTTATACTCTTCCCCGTTTAGAGGTCCTTTAGGGCGCCGATGAACGTGGCAGGCTAGCTGCCTCTCGTGGCAAGCCTTGGCTGTATCAATTGTTGTTGCGGACGAGAAAGTTCGGCGCCTGTCGGCTCCAGCCGGCCTCGTTCTTCACTGATTCCAAGCTGCTCTCTGCAGCCGCAGGAACTACTAACCAACCTGCCTCAGTTCTATCCGGGGTCTCGATTTTGAGGCCGTAGGACTCGAAGCTCTTCAATAGTGTGCATCCCAGCGATTTGCTTTCCCCTCGGGCATCGACGGGAATCATGCAGATCGTCTTGCCGGCGGTGGCGCCATTTGTGATCTGTTCCGGGGCGGGGGCACCGTAGTACCTGATCGTTGCGCTGTGTCCCAGGAGCCTGGTCTGGGACGGGTCAATACCTGTATTGGCTAGAACCGGCAGGGCTCCGGCAGGCAGCTTATCCACTTCCTGCTGAGCCTTGGTCAGTGATTCGATGATTCTCGAAGCGTCTTCCGATCGGTCCTCGGGTGTTAGAGCCAGTGCCAACGCACCAAGAACTAACCCACCCGCGAGAGCGCCGGCGCCTACCCGCAGACCCAGTCGTTTCCGAGTACTTGCCGATGAATCTTGCGGCCGCAGGTGTTGAAAGTGGGACCGCTGACCCTGAGCACGCTCGCGGTTCTTTACTGCCTTCGGCATTTCTATTAGCTGCTGTCGGAGCGCATCACTGCGGTCAGTCTGGAACTGTTGTGATCTCACCATGTTCTCCCCTCGTGAAGTGAGTGATCATGACGTGGCTCAGGTGAATCCAGTTGCCCGTACAAGGCACCGAGCCTGGTCTTCGCGCGGTGCAGGCGGGATTTCACGGTTCCCTCTGCAACACCGAGGGCCACGGCGGCTTGCCGCAGGCTTAACCCCTCAATCACACACAAAGTGATGACGTCGCGATCCTGAAGCTTGAGGCGCGAGAAAGCATCCCGCAAAGTCCTGGCCTCCGACTCGCGCTCGGCAGCATCAACAACTTCATCGGCGATATCCGCCGTCAGGGCCGGTGGCGGAAGCTGTTCCAAGAAGGACCTGTAACGTCTTCGCTGCCGATTGTGATTCCGGATCGTGTTATTTGCCGTGACCAGTAGCCAGGCAACGATGCTGCCGTTGACGATGCGCACGTACTCCCGCCGGCGCCAGGCTTCATAGAAGACGATGGCCGTGATGTCCTCCGCAGTATGGGCCGATCCAACGACCCGCATTGCATGCGTGAGCACCCTGTCCCGATGACGATCGAAAAGGGCCCCGAATGCATCACCATCACCGTTTACCGCGAGCAGCCACAAGGCCTCATCCGTGTCATCTGATCCCCCACTCATACTTCATAGTGTCCGGATCATCGGAATGGTTCCATCTTTTTGTGAGAGAAGGTCCTAGTCCAGCTGTGCTGACTGACCGGGACTTACGCCGCGATCGGCTCTTTACAGAAGTGCCCGTCCCCCTTGGGACGGCCACTTCTTCGTTGCTCGGTGTCGGCCTGGCCAACTTCGATGTACTTTGAGTCTGTCTCTTAGTCTTCATTTGACCTAAAGGGTGTTTGCGCGTGTGGAACGACTTTTTGACAGTGCCATCACCAGCCGGATTCGTCTTACTTCCTGAGAACGGGTGGGAAGCGCTGGTACTCGCCGTCGCTGGCCCTGGCTGTGGTGTCCGCAGTCCCAGACGCAGTGTTCAAAAGGTGCTTCCAGTTGTTGTGACAACCGCAGGCTCCACGACGACGACCAGGAGCGTCCCTTTCACGGATCAGGACCAAGAGATTATTGACGATTTTCTCGATGAGTACCTTGTGGCAGCGGGGTTTGAGCCTCGGCCGAGGGGCTATGACTGGTACTTGCGGTTGCCCAATGGAATCGCGTCTTTAGACGAACTAAGCGTTCTCCTCAACGCCGCTCTGGCTGCGGAAGATGCTGGCGGTCATCCATCCCAAGTCCGTTCTGTGTTTGAAAGAGTTATCGCGAAGCTTTATACGCAGTGAGGGTCCCTATGCGAAGCATCCCGTTCAAGTGTGCTGAAAAGGACCTATGCCGCAAGCATCTGAGCACGATACTGTACTGGGCTCCTGCCCTTCAGCTTGGTTGAAATTCTCTCTTCGTTATACCAGCGGATGTATTCGTGCAGTGCTGCTGTTAGGGCTTCGGTGTTGAGGAATCGGACACGGTGGAAGAGTTCTTCCTTGAGGTGTCCGAAGAAGTTTTCCATCACGGCGTTGTCATAGCAGTTGGCTTTGCGGGACATTGATTGGACTGCGCCGGCGTTCGCCAAGAGGCCCCGCCACGAGATGTGCTGGTACTGGAACCCCTGATCCGAATGCACGAGGGGTTGCTGCCCAGGATCCAAGCATGTCAGGGCTGCACGCAGTGAACTGTTAGTCAGATCCAGGTTCGGGGATGTGCTGATGCTGTGGGCAATAATCTGCCGGTCGAATAGGTCCATTACCGGCGAGAGGTAGAGCTTGCGGTCTCCGACACTGAACTCTGTCACGTCAGTTACCCACTTCTGGTTTGGGGCAGCGGCGTCAAACTTCCTGTTCAGGAGGTTGGGAGCAATGATGCCCGCCTCGCCTTGGTAGGAGTTGTAGCGCTTCCTGCGTCGGACTCTGCAGAACAGGCCGAGTGTTCGCATCAACTTCAGCACGGTCTTCTTTGCAACTGCCCAGCCGAGATTGAGCAGTTCACTGTGCACACGCCGGTGCCCGTATCGGCCATGGTTCTTCTTGAAGATGTCCCTGATCGAGGCCTTGAGCTCCTCTTGCGGGTCAGGGGCTTGGAGGCGCGCCTGGTGATAGAAAAACGTGGATCGTGCAAGGCCTGAGACCTGAAGAAGAAGCGGAAGCGGGAAGTCAGCCTTGAGGGCGATGAGGGCCTGGACCTTCACCTTTGTTTTTGACCCCTCAAGGCTCGCAATTTTCCCAGATATGCGACTTCGGCCCGCAGGCGTTCGTTCTCCCGCCGTAGCCGTTCTAGCTCGGATACTTCTGCAGGCGGTGGGGAGTCGGGCTTCCGGGGTCTGCCCTTGGGCTTGGGGCGTAAGGCGTCCACGCCTTCACGACGGTAGGTACGCACCCACGACTTGAGAAGCACGGCCGAAGATAAGCCGGCCTCTTCCGCCAAGGCCGGTGCAGTCTCGCCAGCAAGGAACCGTTTCACCAGGGCGAGCTTGAATTCGAACGTGTACGACTGAGCAGGCTTCGTCACCAGCGCACCTTGACCATGGATCCTCCACCGCCGATACAGCCTCTTAACAGGCCCACTAGACTCACGAGACACACCCAGCATGGTGGCTGTCGCCGTGTAAGCGAGGCCTTTCTCAAACCACGCTACAGCCGTTGCGCGCTGATCGGCCGACAAAGAACTACTTGAACGCAAAACTGCTCCCCGGAAGTCGAACTGAATTTTCAGTCCAACTTCCGGGGAGCAGTTCAACTCGTGCTGCGGGGCTTTTCGCTACCCGCCTACGGGCGGCAAGAGTGTCAATTATCCGGATCGGCAGAGGGAGCGCGCAATGGCTCAGGGCGATATCGAGACGTACTACGAAGATGGTTCGTGGAAGAACAAGCGCGAGGGCGCTGATCGCGCGTTCGGCGCCGGCTACGGCACGAAGGATGAAGCGGCGGCTGTCGGCCGGGATACTGCAAAAGCGGACAAGGTCGAGCACGTCATCAAGAACCAGGACGGCCAAATCGGCTCGAAGAACAGCTACGGCAACGATCCCCGGAACGTAGCGGGCTGAATCGACACGGGGCTCCGGATCCCCCCGTTAACCCGGAAAGGAGCCGGCATGCGCCGGCTCCTTTCGGGTTTCTCTGCAAGAAATCTATGGGTCAGTCTAGCTGACGTGATGGCCGCGTTCTTTTCCAGCCTCGTTGCTGGGGCGCGGCTCTTTCGATGTGTTCCTGGTTCCTGGCGCAGGACGGCGGTCCGCCGCTGGTGAGTGGTTGCGGTGGTTCGCCCTGGGCGGCGGACCGCCCGACTTCTGGAAGGTTCCGGGCCTTCCTGCGGTGATTGGGCCTGTGCCGGGCGGGGTTCGGGATCCGCCGCCCGGCACAGGAGCCGTGGTCTATTCGGCTGTCTCGGTCTTTTGTCCGCTGTCGATGATGATCTGTTCGACCTCGCTTGCCGTGTAGCCCCAGAGGACCAGCTGGTTCAGGTAGTCCCGGTGGGTTTGGCTGGGTGAGCGCCACGAGTCTTTTTGGATGGTCTTTTCGTACCCTGCGCAGATCAGCGCGATCAGGGAGAACTCGGGCCGGGTGGTGGTCTTGGCGACGTGGTCCCTGAGCGGGTTCCATGCCCACTGGTTGGATTCTTCGAACTTCGTCCCGGCCATTTCGGCGGCTACCTTTCCCTCGTAGCCGCTGGCGGTTTCGGAGTGGTGGGTGATCGCGTGGACGGTGAAGTACTGCCAGCCTTTGGGGGCCTGCTTCTTGGCCAGCAGGTTTTTGACCCATTCACGCCTGACAACAGTTGCGGACTGCATGAGTTTGTTGTTTTCGATCAGGGTTTTCCGTTCGGCCTTTTGTTCCTCGGTCATCGGGCCTTTCGGAGCCGATGACGTGCCGTAGCCGCTGTAGTAGCGGAGGGTGAAGCCCAAGTCTTTCCATCCGGTGACGACGGCGACGGCGGAGTGCTCGCCACGATAGTCCGTCTCGATGTAGACGGCGTTTGCGTCCTCGTCGGTGGCCGGTTCGCCGTCTGCCCTTTTCAGGGACGTGACCCGGAGGGTTTCGCTGTCCTCCCCGTACCCGCATTCGGGAACAACAGTCGTTCCGGCCGCTTCCAGTTCGGCGCTGAGTGCGGCCAGCGCGGCGGCGCGGTCGCGCTTGTCGCGCAGTTGCTGGGTGACGTGCAGGAGCATGTCGGGTTCGTCCATGATGACGGACTCGAGTTCGGCGGTGGCTTCCTCGTCTGACTCAAATTCCGCGAGTACCAAAGCCTCTTCGATGGTGTAGCCCTTGCCCAGGGCGGCGGCTCCGGTCTCGGTGGACTTGGCTTTGAGGGCGGACTCGACGGTGGTCTTGGTGCGTCCGGTCTTCTTGGCGATTGCGGCCGCCGAGACGCCGATCAGGGACAGTTGGTGGTAGGCGTCGGCCTCGTCGGCTTCGGTCAGTTCGGCGCGCTGGATGTTCTCCACGACCTGTGTGACGATGCGTTCGGCTTCCTCGGGTGAGCCGATGATCATTACCGGGATGCTGTCCCGTCCGGCTTCGACGGCGGCGCGGGTGCGGCGTTGGCCCATCAGGACGTGTACGGTTCCGTCGTCCTTGCGGTGGGCGATCACGGGTTCCATCACGCCGTGTTCCTTGATGCTGGCGATGAAATCGGCGGTCAGGGCCGCGTCCTTGCGGACGTTGATATCGACGGTCAGGGTTGCTGGGTCGAGCATTTCGAGCGTGGGTGTTGCGGTCATGGTTTTGTCCTTGCAGAGACGTGGGGGGTGTGGGCGGCTCAGGTGACCGGCCAGCTTCCCTTTCCCCCCGTTGTTTTTTGGCTGCTGGCGAAGCTTGCGGAGCTGTGCCCGTGGAGTCCCGTCTACCCGTGAGGGCAAGACCCGGAAAATCTTCGGAGGAAATAAGCGACGCAGGAGCGCCGGAGAAGACTTTTCCGGGGCGCAGGCCCCGGGAGGAACGACAGGGGCTAGAGGGGCCGGAACGGGCACGTACAATCCGAAGGACAGCAGCCAAAAAACGTCGTAGACAAGACAGGGCCAGGGGGTCCGGAGCTCTGCGACGGCGCCCCCTGGACCCAACAGCCGGCCGCGCCAGCGGACGCCCGTCAACTGGTTGGAGCGCAGCGGAAACCAGGGCGAGCCCTGCGATCCTGCCCTTCGTCCAGCAGCGTGTTTGGACTTTTCGTGCGCAGAAAAAGAAGACCGACACTAGGTGCCGGTCTTCTTCTCTTCCTCTGCAAGGGAATCTGGAGTCGCAGCAGTTTGGCTGCGTCGGGGTTTAAAAATTGTGGTGTTCCTGGGCGTGCGCCGTGTCCACTGGGCCGGTCTTTTCGCCGGCCGTGAGCAGCTGCAGCTCGATGATGTCCTCGGCCAGGCTCGCGTCAGCGGCCGGCCTGTCGTCGTCGGTCATGATGTATTCGGTTCCCACAGCGTCCCTCCCGTTTGTGGCGTCTTTGCCTACTGTAGCCCGGGATCCTGCATGCTGACTGGGTGTGTGGCTGCGCCCGCGTCAGCGTGACTCGGCGGCCGGAGGAGCGCCAGCGGGGGAGGCCGCCCCGCCACGGGAAGGCCGGGACGGATACCTCGAAGGTGATCCGTCCCGGCCTCGGCTGTCCTAGATCAGGCGGCGCTGGTAGGAAGTGCTCTCGTCGCGGGCGACGTCTGCGACGGCTCCGCGGTTGATGAGTTCGCGCAGGAGCACGGCGAGCCGGAAGTCCGAAACGTCCTCGGTGGCAAGTTTCAGGTAGCGGTCTGC
>NZ_JBWBRD010000002.1:0-4300705 GCF_056279345.1 Pseudarthrobacter sp. TE9888
ACCCTTGAGCTGGGAGTCCACCGCTTCGCGGAACGGGCCATAGAACGCGGATGCATACTTCGCGGCGTAGGCGATGACGGACGTGTTGACGTGGCCGGCCTCGTCCAGTGCTGCGCGGATGGCGGCGATCTGGCCGTCCATCATCCCGGAGGGGCCCAGCATGTGGGCGCCGGCTTCTGCCTGCGCCACTGCCATCCTGGCGTAGATCTCCACGGTGCGGTCGTTGTCCACGTATCCGTCGGCGTCGAGCACCCCGCAGTGGCCATGGTCGGTGAATTCGTCCAGGCAGACATCACTCATGATCACCAGGTCATCGCCTACTTCAGCGCGCACGTCGCGGATGGCCTTGTTGAGCACGCCGTCCGGATCAAGCCCTGCCGAGCCTTCGGGGTCGCGTGTTTCCGGGATGCCGAAGAGCATGATTCCGCCCAGTCCAAGTTCAACGGCCTCGGCGGCAGCCCGCTTCAGCGTGTCGGTGGTGTGCTGGACCACGCCCGGCATCGACGTGATGGGGTTGGGCTCAGTGAGTCCTTCCCTGATGAAGGCCGGAAGGATGAGTTCGGCCGGCGAAAGGCGCGTTTCGGCGGTCATCCGGCGCATGGCGGGGGTGGTGCGCAGGCGGCGGGGGCGTTGGGTGGGGAAAGTCATGGGTCCTGTCCTTCGCATTGGTTGTGAAGCTTTGGGGGGAAGCGTGCCTGCCACTGTCAGGGCGGGCCGAGTGCGTTGGCCACCGCCACTACCAGGCCGTCCGGGGTGGGCTCAGCCGCCACCGCCGCAACGTCCAGGCCCAGGGCAGAGGCCTGTTCCGCCGTCGACCGTCCTATGGCCACCAGCCGGCAGCCGCCCAGCGGTCCCAGCGCGGCGATCCGGCGCACGGCGCTCGGGGACGCCGCGATCACAGCGTGAAGGCGTCCTGCGGCGATGTCAGCGGCGGCGGTTTGCGGTGTCAGGAGGGAGTACGACGACGGCCGGGGACCGGCGCCGCCGTCCTCCGCCTGCATGGCAAGCCGCCGTTCCGCTGCCGCTGGATAGTCGACAGTGCGGTAGGCAGTCACGGCGGTAACAGTGCCGCCCGCAGCTGCCAGGCCCTCAGACAGGGTGCCGGCGGCGATGTCCGCCTGGGGCAGCAGGATCCTGCCCCCTCCCGGCCAGACGGCGAGCAGCCCGGCGGCCGATTGTTCTCCGGGCGGGGTCAGTTCCACTGTGAGGCCGCCGGCTTCGAGGAGCCGCCGCGTTGCGGGACCGACGGCCGCTATCCGTGTCCCTCGCGGCACCAGCTGGCCCAGGCGCAGGCCACGCTCCGCCGCTTTTTCCATCAGGACGTGGACGGTGGTGGCGCTGCTGACCACCAGCCAGTCAAAGGCCGCAGCTGCGAGGGCGTCACAGGCGACGTCCAGCGCGTGCTGGTCAGGTGCCCGTTCGAAGTCGATGAGCGGCAGCAGCACCGGTTCCGCACCGGCTCCCGCCAGCGCCTCCACCAGGGCAGCCGAACGTTCCGGGCTGCGGGTCACCAGGACCCGGACGCCGCCGAGCGGAGTCCGGGGCGCGGTGCCGCTGGAAGGCTGCGTCATCGCCAGGTCAGGACGCCTGCAGGTCGGCGATGTCGGCGGCGCCTGCGGCAAGGAGAAGCTCAGCCAGTTCGATGCCCAGCAGGGTTGCCCCCACTTCCGTCAGCCCGTCGGTGGCCCGCTTGTCCCGCACGGTGGCGGTGCCGTCCACGGCACACACCACCGCTTCCAGGTGCAGCAAGCTGCCCTTGCGGTAGGCGTAGGCCCCAACGGGCGCTGCGCAGCCAGCTTCGAGCCGGGCCAGCAGGGCCCGTTCGGCGGTGACTGCGAGGCGGGTGTCAGGATCATCCAGCGCGGCCAAGGCCTGGGCCAGGACTCCGCCCGGGCCTGTTTTCGCAGGGGCGTCCGCCGTCCGGCATTCGATGGCCAGCGATCCCTGCCCCGCTGCGGGCAGCATCACGTCGGTTTCCAAAAATTCGGATACCACGTCCAGCCGGCCGATCCGCTCCAGGCCGGCTGCCGCGAGCACCACGGCATCCAGGTCGCACGATTTTCCGGGCACCACCTGGTCGGTGGAGTTGCCGGGCAGCCCGGGCACCCGGCCCAGTCGGGTGTCGACGTTTCCGCGGATGTCCACGATGTCCAGGTCAGCGCGGGCGGCCCGCAACTGGGCTGCGCGCCGGGGCGAACCGGTGCCGATGCGGGCCCCGGCGGGCAGGTCTGCCAGCTTGAGGCCGTCGCGGGCGCACAGGACGTCGCGGACGTCCACGCGCCGCGGGGTGGCGGCAAGGCTAAGCCCTACCGCGGCCCCGGTTGGCAGGTCCTTGAGGGAGTGCACGGCAACATCGCACTCATCGCGCAGCAGTGCATCGCGCAGGGCAGCAACAAACACGCCAGTGCCGCCCATCTGGGACAGCGATCCCGTCAGGACATCGCCATCCGTGCGGACGTGCACCAGTTCCACCGGGAAACCTCCGACGGCGGCCAACTGGTCGGCGGTTTGCTGGGTCTGGGTAAGCGCCAGCTTGCTGGCGCGGGTTCCAATCCGGACCGTCACGGCTGGGCCGTTTCCCCGGAGGCGCCGGACGGGTACGGGTCGTGGCCGGTACCCACAGTCGTGTCAGCCCCTGCGATGGTGGGCTTTTCGCCGCGGAAGTTGGCGCAGCATCCGGGACGGCAGACGTCGTACCAGGGCCCAAGATCCGTCAGGGCGGGGCGGTCGCTGATGTTGTTGGCCACCGTCCGTTCGCAGATCAGGTCCACCAGGCCGTCGACGAACTTGCGGTGTGTCCCGGGGGTGGGGACGCGGGTGGCGGCCAGGCCCAGGTTGGCGCAGGTTTCCATCGCTTCGGTGTCCAGGTCCCAGACAACTTCCATGTGGTCGCTGACGAAGCCGAGGGGAACGATGACGATGCCCTTGACGCCCTGGCCGGCCAGTTCCTCGATGGCATCGTTGATGTCCGGTTCAAGCCACGGCACGTGCGGGGCCCCGGAACGGGACTGGTACACCAGGGACCACGGCGCGGTCAGCCCGGACCCGCCCTGGACCCGCTCGATGACGGCGGCGGCGTTGGCCAGGTGCTGGGCAACGTACGCGGAGCCTTCCTCGAACGCGCGCGGCTCCCCCTCGGACCGGCCCGCAGCCTCGGCGTCCCGGGTGGGGATGGAGTGGGTGGCGAACAGGATGTGGATGGGTGCATCCGGGGTGCCGGCTTCGGCAAGCTTGGCGCGGACCTCCGCCAGGCCGGCGGCGGTTCCTTCGACGAACGGCTCGACGAAACCGGGGTGGTCGAAGTACTGGCGGACCTTGTCCACTTCGAGTTTGCCGTCCAGGCCGGTTTCGGTCAGCGCCATGCCGATGTCCTCGCGGTACTGGCGGCAGCTGGAGTAGCAGGAGTAGGCACTTGTGGTGAGCATCAGCACGCGGCGGTGCCCGGCGTCGTACGCCTCCTGCAGGGTCTGCGGGATGTACGGGGCCCAGTTGCGGTTGCCCCACAGCACGGGAAGCTCGATGCCGCGGGCAGCCAGCTCGGCTTCCAGCGCAGCCTTCAGCTCGCGGTTCTGCTGGTTGATGGGGCTGATGCCGCCGTTGGCGCGGTAGTGGTGCGAGACTTCCTCGAGCCGCTCGTCCGGGATCCCCCGGCCACGGGTGACGTTGCGGAGGAACGGGATGACGTCCTCCTGGCCTTCCGGGCCGCCGAAGGAGGCCAGCAGCACGGCGTCATAGCTCTTGGGGGCCATGCGTCCGGCCTCGGTCACGGGGTTGACTGCTGTGGCGGCCTGCTGCTCCGGGCTCATGCGAGGACCTCGGCAACCTCGTCCGCGGAGATGCGGCGTCCGGTGTAGAACGGCACTTCCTCCCGCACATGGTTGCGCGCCTCGGTGGCGCGGAGGTGCCGCATCAGGTCCACGAGGTCCACCAGTTCCGGCGCTTCCAGGCCCAGGATCCACTCCCAGTCGCCCAGGGCGAAGGAGGACACCGTGTTGGAAATGACCTGCGGGAAGTCACGTCCCAGCAGTCCGTGGTCGCGGAGCATCTTGCCGCGCTCGGCGTCCGGCAGGATGTACCACTCGTAGGACCGGACGAACGGGTAGACGCACAGCCATTCCGCCGGTGCGACGCCGCGGGAGTAGGCGGGGGTGTGGTTCTTGGCGAATTCGGCTTCGCGGTGGACACCCATGGCAGACCAGACGATCTCCGTGCCGGCGAAGAGGGTGCTGCGGCGGATGTCGCGGATGGCCTGCTGCAGCGCCTCCGGCTTGGGTCCGTGGAGCCACACCATGACGTCGGCGTCGGCGCGCATGGCCGAGACGTCGTAGCTGCCCCGGTGCGTGACACCGGCGGCGGCGAGACGCTCCAGCAGCGCTTCGAAGTCGGCGGCGGCATCCGCACTGCGGACCACTGACTCCGACCGCTTGAATACCGTCCAGAGGGTAAAGAACTGCTCGGCTGATTCTTCGGTTTTAGTGACAGATTCGGCAGAAGTGTGGCTCATGGATACAAGTTTGCCCCTTCCCTGCCCCCAAGGCGAAACCGAAGAGTTCTACAACTCGTAGAAGTGATCAAAGTCACCTTCCGGAGCCCGGCAGGCCGGCGCCCACGCCGACCTAGGGGCGGCGCATACGCAGGAATACCAGCCCGGCCGCGGCACCCACGCCAACCAGTCCGGCACCCAGCCATACCATGGCATCGGGCACGCCGGGCAGTGGCCCGGTCGAAGATACTGCCTGTCCCGGTCCTTCCGGTGCTCCAGCGGCCTGCGGCGCCCGCGTGGGCTGGGACTGGCGCGCGTTGATGGACAGCGACGTTGGCAGGGCGGGCCCCGGCGTGGAAACCGGGGCGGCGGCCGGCCCGTTGTCCCCCACGCCTGCAGTGTCCCCGGTCCCGGTGGCGTCGGTCCCCACACCGCCGCCGGCGGACGCTCCGCCGGCCCCCGGCACGGTAGCCTGCGTCGCGGACAATGCGGAAGGCCCCTCCCCTGCTCCGGGCGCCGCTGCAGCGGACGTGGCAACGGCCGCCGGAGTGGAGGCTCCTGCCGCTGCCAAAGGACCGGTTCCCGGGGCGGCCGCCGGCCCGGACGCTGCGGGAGACCCGGCCCGTCCCGAACCCGGGGAAGCGGTCGGCGTGGATGCGGCTGTTGTCTGCGGTCCGGGTGCCAGGGGCGTCCCGGAGGCCGTCGGGGCCGGCGAGGGAGTGGAGGTCGAGCCTGCCGACAGGGAAGCGGAAATCGTGGGAAGCAGCGAACCGGGCAACGGGAGCAGCGTCGAAGTGGTCCGGGGTGCCGGGGTTGCCGTTGCGGCCTGTTCTCCGCTGCCCTGTCCTCCGTGCCAGGCCGCGCCTTGTGCCGCCGGCTCTGGCGGAGGCGGGACCGCGTCGTCGGCCAAGGACGCCTGGACGCCGGTGGAAAGAACCAGTACCGCTCCGACGGCCGCTGCTGCGGTGCCGCGCCGGAGTCCCCCATGGATACCGGTCCGGGACATTGAAAGCTCGGACCTGTGTTGAACCATAGTCATCGACCCTAACCAGAAGGCTTGGCCGATTGGAAACTGGACGTGACTCCGTGCGGGGTGCCGTGCGGGTGCCGCGGGGCTGGGTTCGGCCGGCTGACCAGCAGGAATGCTCAGGTGGCGGTGAGTTGGGCGATTTGCGTGCGTGTGTCGGCCACCACAGCGGCCAGGCCGTTCCCGGCTACCCATCCGCCCACGACGGCCATCCCGCCGGCAGCGCTGCAGGCCTGCCGGATTCCGGCGGCCCGGGCACGGTGCCCCACGGCGGCAAAAGGCAGGGCTCCGCGCCACCGCACCACGTCCCAGCCCCGTATGTCCTCCCCCGCGATGGGGACGTTCAACAGCTCGGAAGCGTCGCGCAGGGCTGCGGTGAGCAGCTCATCATCCGTTTGCGGGCCGGAGGCCTGCCCGGACGCTCCATCCACGCGGCCATAGGAAAGGCGCACGACGTGGCGTCCCGGCCCGGCGGCAGCAGCCAGCCAATCCCACTTTCCAGTAGCATGCGTGAGCGCCTTCGCTTCTATCCCCGGCGTCTGCGGGGCAACCAGGATCCCGGTTCCGCGCGGCCGCGCGTCCAGCTCCGGTTTGTCCAGGACCAGGGTGACCAGCTTGACGTCGGGCCCGGAGGCTGGCTTTTTTCCAGAGATTGCCGGGACGGCCTGTTCCAGCAGTTCGACGGCGGCCGGTCCCTCCACCGCCATGACCAGCAGTGCGGCATCGTAGGCCGCCCCGGCGGCGTCGACCCGCCAGCCCCCGGGGGTGCGGGAGACGGCCGTCGCGGCAGTGCCCGGCACAAGGACCACACCGCGGCGCAGGAGATCGGCCACCAGGGCGTCCACCAGGGTGTGCATGCCGCCTTCGAGCCCGGCGACGGCGGACCCGGCTTTTGCGGGCTGGCCGGGCTGCTGCGGCTGCCCGGGTGTGCCCGCACGGCGCCGCTGCGCCGAGACTGCGGCAGCGAGGGATCCGTGTTGCCGCAGCCCGGCGCGGAGGCCGGGAGCCACCATGTCGACGTCGAGCAGGCCGGGATCGGCGGAGTGGACGCCGCCCACTACCGGGGAGACCAGGCGTTCCAGCACCCGCGATCCCATTCGGGCCCGTACCAGCGCAGCGACGCTGGTGACGCCCGCGCCGGCCCCGACAGAGGCGGGCAGGAGCCGGTCCACGGAGGCGCGCAGCGAGCCGAGGATGCCCAGGGTGCGCCGCACCTCGGGGTCCCAGGGATTGGCGGGAATGCCCAGGACGCCGGTCCTGGGCAGCTCCCGTGGCCCGTCCGGAAGCTGCACCCAGGCGCCTCCGGGGCGCGGGGGAACGATCTTCCCGCCGAGCCCGAGTTCCGCGCAGAGCCGGGCGACGGCGTCGGACCTGGTGGCGAAGGACTCGGCGCCGCTGTCAAGGATGAGCCCGGCCACCGTGTGGCTGCCCACGCAGCCGCCCCATGCCGTCCCGGACTCCAGGACGGTCACCTCATGGCCGGCTGCTGAGAGTTCCCGGGCGGAGAGCAGCCCGGAGATCCCGCCGCCCACCACCAGCGCCTTGCCGGGTGTTGCCGGGGTGCCGCCCACGGTTTAGGCCGGAGAGATGGAGTGGATGAGCTCCACTACCCGGGTGAGGACGTCAGGGTCCGTCTCGGGCGGTACGCCATGCCCCAGGTTCAGGACGTGGCCGGGGGCTGCGGAGCCGGCGGCGATGACCTCGCGGACGTGCGCTTCAAGGATGTCCCAGGGAGCTGCAAGCAGCGCGGGGTCGATGTTTCCCTGCAGGGGTACTGTCCCGCCGAGGCGGCGGTTTGCTTCATCCAGCGGCAGCCGGTAGTCAACGCCCACCACGTCCACTCCCACGTCCCGCATGGCCACGAGGAGTTCGGACGTGCCGGTGCCGAAGTGGATGAGCGGGGCGCCCAGGTGGCGGACATGGTCCAGGGCACGGGCCGACGCCGGGGCAACGAATTTGGTGTAGTCGGCCAGTCCCAGGGAGCCCGCCCAGGAGTCGAAGAGCTGCGCGGCGGAGGCTCCGGCCTCCAGCTGCGCCTGGAGGAACATGCCCGAGGCGTCGGCGGCCCAGTTGGCCAGCGCGTTCCACGTCTCCGGGTCGGCGTGCATCATGGTCCGTGGGCCCAGGTGGTCGCGGGAAGGCTTTCCTTCCACCATGTAGGCGGCCAGGGTGAACGGTGCCCCGGCGAAACCGATCAGGGGTGTCTTGCCCAGTTCGGCCACCGTGAGGCGGACTGCTTCGCGGATGGGTTCCAGGGCCTCCCACGTCAGCTGCGGCAGGGCCGCGACATCGGCCGCAGTGCGCACGGGCTTATCAAGGACCGGCCCCACCCCGGGCACAATGTCCACGCCCACGCCGGCAAGCTTCAACGGGATGACAATGTCCGAAAAGAAGATCCCGGCGTCCACGTCATGCCGGCGGACGGGCTGGAGCGTGATCTCGGAGGCCAACTCCGGCCGGAGGCAGGAATCCAGCATGGCGATTCCCTCGCGCACCTTCAGGTATTCCGGCAGCGAGCGGCCGGCCTGCCGCATGAACCAAACGGGACGGCGGGACGGCTTGCCGCCGCGGTAGGCCGTGATCAGCGGGGAGTCTGCTGTGCGGCCGTCCATCAGTGGATGGTCTGCGGCGAGGGCGCCGGCAGCGGAGACGGCAGGGCTAGGAGTCATGCCTTTGATTGTGCCCAAAAAGAGCCGCAAAAGATAACGACAACCTGTCGCTGGAGTCCCGGAATTCCGGGAGGTGGCGGGGATCACGCAGCACTGTGGCGACTATCCTTTGCGATGGTTGTTCTACCCGGCAACGAAAAAGCTATGATTGGTCTGCTGTGGTTCTTTTCTCATTGGTGGCTACACACGCCGACATCGATCTTGAAACCGTTGCTCAGTTGAGCAACGGTTCCTCCGGGATTGCCGCTTCCGCTCTTACCGAATCACCCGCCGTCGCCGGCGCGGTGGTCCTGGCGACGTGCAACCGTTATGAGATCTACGGCGAGGCCGCGAATCCGAACGATGTTGAAGCAGCCCGGGCAGCCCTCGTCTCGCGGATCAGCGAGGCCAGCGGGCTGGCAGAACCCCTCGTGTCCCGCTCCTTCAGCACCCGCACCGGGCCCGAGGTGACCCAGCACCTTTTTGCCGTCAGCGCGGGGCTGGACTCCGCCGTCGTCGGTGAGCGCGAGATCGCCGGGCAGGTCCGCCGCGCCCTCATCACCGCACAGCACGACGGTACTGCCAGCGCCGGACTCGTCCGGCTGTTCCAGGCCGCGTCCAAAGCCGCCAAGGACGTGGGCGCGCAGACTGCTTTGGGTTCGCGGGGCCTGTCCATCGTTTCGGTGGCCCTGGACCTGGCCACCGACCTTTCCGAAGACCCGGACTGGTCAACCAAGAAGGTTGTCCTGTTCGGAACCGGCGCGTACGCCGGCGCCACCATGGCCCTGCTGCGGGAGCGCGGCTGCACGGACATCTCCGTTTTCTCCTCCTCCGGCCGGGCCGAAGGGTTCGTGGCTTCCCGCGGCGGTTCGGCCCTGGACGTGGAGTCTCTGCGCCCGGCGGTGGCTGCCGCCGACGTCATGATCGGCTGCAGCGGCTCGGACACCCGGGTCGAGGCCGATGAACTGGCCCAGGTCCGCGCGGAGTCGCCGCAGCCGCTGATCGCCATCGACCTGGCGCTCACCCACGACTTCGATCCCGCCGTCGGCGAACTGGACGGCGTTGAACTGCTGACCCTGGAATCGGTGCGCCTGGCTGCCCCGCAGGAGCAGGCGGAATCCCTGACCCAGGCCAGCGGCATCGTCAAGGGCGCGGCCAAGGCCTTCGAACAGGAGCGCGAAGCCCGCTCCGTGGACTCCGCCATCGTGGCCCTGCGGCGCCACACCATGAACGTGCTGGACGCGGAGATGGAAAAGGTCCGTGCCCGCCACGGATGCACGGCCGCCGCTGAAGAAGTCGAGTTCGCGCTGCGCCGCATGGTCAAGCAGTTGCTGCACGTGCCCACCGTCCGCGCCCGCGAACTCGCGGCGAACGGCCAGCAGGACGACTACGTGGCGGCCCTGGAGGCACTGTACGGCATCACCGTCGAGCAGCCCGGCACCGCCCCTGCAGCGGCCGAGGCCGAGTGCCCCGTGGACCACAAGGGCCGCGAGACCGCCTGAGGTTCTCCCTCCCCGACGCCCCATCACCATTTGCCCCTAAATCGGAAACGCCCCATCACTTTCTTCAGGGAAGTGATGGGGCGTTTCTTAAAAAGCCGCCAAAGGTGATGGGGCGTCCGGGTCAGTAGACCGGCTTCTGGGGTTCGACGTCGCGCACCCAGGCCAGGATCCCGCCGTCGAGATGGCTGACCCGCTGGTAGCCGGCTTCCCGGGCGGCCGCCAGCACGTTCGCGGACCGTGTACCGGCCTTGCAGTGGAACACGATGTCCCGGTCCTGCGGAAGTTCCTCCCAGGCCTCGCCGGCCAGGATGCGTCCCTGCGGAATCAGTTTGGCTCCGTCGATCCGGACGATGTCGTACTCCCCCGATTCCCTGACGTCCACCAGTTCGAAGTCCTTGAGCCCGGCCTTGCGCGAGGCCAGCATGGTGGCGAGTTGGGTGGCGGTGACCGTGTGTTCGGTGTCCGACGCGGCGGCCGGGGCGATACCGCAGAAGGCCTCGTAGTCGGTGAGTTCGGTAATGGGGTCGGCGGCCGGATCCTTCGCCACCCGGATCTCGCGCCAACTGCCGCCCAGCGCGTCAAACAGGGCCACGCGGCCCAGCAAGGAGCGCCCGACGCCGGTGATCAGCTTCACCGCTTCGGTCACCATGAGCGATCCCACGGCGGCGCACAACATGCCGAAGACCCCGCCCTCGCCACAGGACGGGACGGAACCGGCAGGCGGGGCCTCGGGGTAGAGGTCCCGGTAGGTGGGTCCGTGCTTCTCCCAGAACACGCTGACCTGGCCGTCAAAACGGAAGATGGAGCCCCACACATAGGGCTTGCCGAGAATGGCGGCGGCGTCGTTGACCAGGTACCGGGTGGCGAAGTTGTCGGCCCCGTCGAGAATGAGGTCGTAGCCACTGAACAGTTCCAGGGCGTTGGACGAGTCCAAGCGCACGTTGTGCAGCCGGACGTCCACCAGCGGGTTCAGTTCGGCAATGGCGTCGCGCGCCGATTCGATCTTGGGCCGGCCCACATCGCTGACGCCGTGGATCACCTGGCGCTGCAGGTTGCTCAAGTCCACAACGTCGTCGTCGATGATGCCGATGGTTCCCACCCCGGCCGCGGCGAGGTAGAGCAGCGCGGGTGCCCCCAGTCCGCCGGCGCCGATCACCAGCACCTTGGCGTTCTTGAGCCGCCGCTGCCCGAGGGCGCCGATCTCGGGAATGATCAGGTGCCGGGAGTATCGTTCGACCTCGGCGGGAGTCAGGTCGGCGGCCGGTTCCACCAGCGGATCCAGGGAGGGTGACGCAACATTTGCGGTGAAAGACGAAGCCATACTTCAATGTATGCCCCGGGATACCGCCGGGTCATATTACCCCGCAGTAAAGTGAAGGGTAACTGCAATGGAAAGAAGGACAACTGTGGTCCCTGAAGCCCGGGCCGACCGCCCGACCGCCGCCGAACCGCAAGCTCCCTCCCGCCCCGCAGGCCAGCGGTCCGCCCGGCTGCCCCGGGATGAGCGCCGCGCACAACTCCTCGCTGCGGCCCAGGAGGTGTTCGTAGCCAACGGCTACCACGGCGCTGCGATGGACGAGATCGCAGAAACCGCCCATGTGAGCAAACCGGTGCTGTACCAGCACTTTCCGTCCAAGCGCGACCTCTACCTCGCGCTGCTGGAAAGCCATCTGGCATCGCTCACCGAACTGATGCTGGGCGCCCTGAACTCCACCACGGACAACGATGAACGCGTCCAGGCCGTCATGCGGGCCTACTTCCACTTCATCGCCAATGACGACCAGGCCCACCGCCTGGTGTTCGAATCCGACCTGATCAACGACACCGATGTCAGCTCCAGGCTGGAGACTTTCAACCGGACCTTCGCCGACGCCATCGCCCGCGTCATTGCCGAGGACACGAAACTCCCCCACCTGGAGGCCGAACTGCTGGGCCGCGGGCTGGCCGGAATGGCGCAGGTCAGCGCCCGGTATTGGCTGGAAACGGATGGCAACCTGGACCTCGATGTGGCCAGTGACCTCATCTACCGTTTAGCTTGGCGCGGAATCTCTCGCTTCCCCAAAGAGTCCTAGACTACAAATAAGACAACACCTCGTAGAGAAACACGAGTACTTTCACAGGCTGGGAGGCCCCCTTGGAGATTAAGATCGGCGTTCAGAACGTTGGCCGCGAAATCGTGCTGGAATCAACCCAGGATGCGGAGACTGTGGCCAAGGTTGTTGGCGAAGCCATTAACGAGGGCAGCGAACTTCGCCTGAAGGATGACAAGGGACGCCTGATCATTGTTCCGGGCAACGCGCTTGCCTACGTGGAAATCGGTGCCGAAGAGGTCCGGCGCGTAGGTTTCGGCCAGTTCTAGTCCCGGCCTGCTGCAGGCCTGCCGTTCTTCAAGGAGATCCATGCTTTCGCTGACCATCGTGGTGCTGGCAACCGTCGCGGCAGGCTTCGTTGTCTGGGCCAATGACAAACGGCACTCCAAATACGGCGCGGCGTTGCCGGCCGGCGTTGCCGTGGGCGTTGCGGCGTTGGCCTGGATCATCCTGATGACCGCGGGCTTCGGCTACCTGCCGGGAACCACCTGGCTTCCCTGGGTCCTGCCGATGGTCCTGGGCGTCGCCGCGGCCATCGCCGCCGTCGTCTACCTGGGCCGCACCCGTGCCCGGCGCGATACGGAACGCCTGACTGTCATTCTGCGGCGCTGACCGCCTGCAGGGCAGGACATACGTGTGTGGCCATCACCCTGCCGGGTGGTGGCCACACACGTATGTCCCGGTGTCAGAGGAACTCCGCCCGGCCTTCCATCGCGGACGAGGCCAGGGCATGTTCCCGTCGCGGGATGCGCCCGGCTGCCCGGGCCATCCTGCCGGCGAGTACTGCATGCTTGAACGCCTCGCCCATGAGTGCGGGGTTCTGCGCCCGCGTCACGGCCGTGGCGAGCAGGACGGCGTCGCAGCCCAGCTCCATGGCCAGGGCCGCGTCCGATGCCGTGCCGATGCCGGCGTCCAGCACCACCGGCACCGAGGCACGGGACACGATGAGCTCGATGTTGTGCGGGTTCAGGATTCCCAGGCCGGTGCCGATCGGGGCTCCGAGCGGCATGACGGCGGTGGCGCCCAGGTTCTCCAGCCGCAGGGCAAGTACGGGGTCGTCGTTGGTGTAGGCGAAGACCTTGAACCCCCGGTTGACCAGCTGCTCCGTGGCCTCCACCAGTTCCACCGCATCGGGCAGCAGGGTCTGCTCATCGGCAATGACTTCCAGCTTCACCCAGTCGGTCTCCAGGGCCTCCCGGGCAAGCTCCGCCGTGAGGACGGCATCCCTGGCCGTGAAGCAGCCTGCAGTGTTGGGCAGCACGCGGATCCCGTGGTCCACCAACAGCTGGAACAACGAGCCGGTTTCCGCGGTGGAGTACCGGCGCATGGCCACGGTGGTCAGGGCGGTGCCGGAGGCCAGGAGTGCAGCGCCCAGGCCGTCCAGGCTGGGTGCCCCGCCGGTGCCCATGATCAGCCGGGATCCGAGGGCGACGCCGTCAATCACCAGGGCGTCGGCGGCGCCGGGATTCCCGGCCGGGTTGATGGTGCTGGTTTCGGTCATGGTGTCAGCCTCCCTGTACTGCCGTGACAAGTTCAATGTCGTCGCCCTCGGCGAGCGCCGTGGCGAACCATTGGCTCCGCGGCACCACCTGGGCATTATGGGCGACGGCGACCCCCAGCTTCCCGCCGTCCGTCGCCTGGCCGTTGGGTGCCAGCGGGCGTCCGGTGACCTGGCTGACGAGCGTGGTGATGGAGGTGCCGTCCGCCACCGTGTGGGTGTTTCCGTTCAGGGTGATGTTCACGCTGTCTCCTTGATGTGGTGGTTTGTGCCGGCGGCGGCCGGACGCGAGAAGCGCTCCGGGCTGAAAGGCGCCCAGCGCGGGTCGGCGTGCCCGTCCAGCAACCCGGCGCAGATGGCCGCGGCCGCGGGAGTGAGCAGCACCCCGTGCCGGAAGAACCCGGTGGCGATGATGAGTCCCGTGACGTGCCCGGCCTGATTGCCGGCGGATCCGTCGGCCGCCGGCACACGGCCCAGCAGCGGTGCATTGTCGGGGGTTCCGGGCCGGGCCCGGGCGGTGCACTCCAGCAGTTCCAGTTCGGCGACGGCGGGAACCAGCGCCTGGGCATCGCGCAGCAGCTGGTAGACGCCTCCGGCGCTCACGGAATCCGACAGGGCGTCCTCGCGCTGGGTGGCTCCGATGACCACGGTTCCGTCCTGCCGGGGAACGATGTAGACGGGAACGCCGTGCACCAGCCCCCGCACGGTGGACGTCACGAGGGGCTGGAGGTGAGGCGGAACGGCGAGGCGGAGGATGTCGCCGTGTACCGGGCGCAGGGGCAGGTCGAGGCCGTCGGGCAGGCCGCCAAGGTCCCCTGCCTGCAGGCCGTTGGCCACAATGGTCTCCGTTGCCAGGACGGTGCCGCCGCCGGCCAGGGAGGTGCCGACGACGCTTCCGCCCTCCCACAGCAGTCCGCCAGCCCGGTCCGGCACGGCATACCCGTCCACCGCCCCTGCCGCGGCCAGGCCAGGCTTCCCGCGGACGGCGCCGGCGAGGGCCCGCCGCAGGGCAGCCACCAGGCGGCGCGGATCTACCTGGTGGTCCGCGGGAGTGTCCAGGGCGCAGGCGATGGCGGGGCTGAGGAGCGGCTCGCGTTGGCGGGCTTCCCTCACCGTCAGGGGTTCCACGGCAAGTCCGTTGGCCTGCTGTACGGCGCGAAGGTCCATCAGCGCGCGGCGGTCCGCGGCGTCGGCACCCACGGCGAGTGTCGGCGTCGTCAGATATCCGGAATCCGCGCCGGTGGCTCCTGCGCATGCCTGCGGCGAAACCGGGCCAGCGGGAAGACGCGTCAAGCATCAGTTCCAGGAGGTCCTCCTCCTGGTAGTGCAGTTCGCTGACGGGGGCCAGCATCCCGGCGGCGGCCCAGCTGGCGCCGCTTCCGGGTGCGTCATCGATCAGGGCCACGGAGCGGCCGGAGCACTGCGCCTCCCAGGCGATGCCATGGCCCACCACCCCGCCGCCGATGACGGCGACGTCTGCGTGGACCGTGGAACGGGGAGCACCGGGCGGCCCGGCGCGATGGTCAACGGGGGTGCTCATATGGTTCCTTCCCTACGCCGGCATTAACCGGATCAGGTCAAGCGGTCGGCTCTGACGCCCTCTCAGCCCGGCGCTTTGTGACAGCTGCCGCGGGCTCCCGCAGTACCAGCCCAGTTTAGAGGAACTAGGCTTGCAGGCATGAATGTGTCCGCTTCCTCCCTGCCCCCAGGCCCCCACGCTCCAGCAATCCCGGCCGGCACGGCCGAAGTTGCCAACGCGGGCCACAACGATGCCCTGAAGGCAGCCCGCCTGTACCTGTGCACCGATGCGCGCGCTGCGCGCGGCGACTTTGCGGAGTTCGTGGACGCCGCGTTTGCCGGGGGCGTGGACATCATCCAGCTGCGCGACAAGACCATCGAGGCCGCCGAGGAACTGGACCTCCTGGCGGCCTTGAAGGAGACGGCGGTGCGGCACGGGAAACTCTGGGCCGTCAATGACCGCGCCGATATCGCCGTGCTGTCCGGGGCACCGGTGTTCCACATCGGCCAAAAGGACCTTCCGCTGGCTGCGGCGCGCACCCTGGTCAACGGCAACGCCGCCATCGGCCTCTCCAGCCACACCACGGGCCAGGTCGACGCGGCCCTCGCGGCAACCGGCGGCCCGTCCGGTCTGGACTATTTCTGCGTGGGGCCGGTGTGGGCCACACCCACCAAACCCGGCAGGGCCGCCGTCGGGCCTGAACTGGTGCAGTACGCCGCCGGCGCCTCCGGGCAGGCCGGGGATCCCGTCCCGTGGTTTGCCATCGGCGGCATCGACCACGGAAACGTCCGCGAGGTGGTGGAGGCCGGTGCCCGCCGCATCGTGGTGGTGCGCGCCATCACAGAGGCCCCCGACCCCGCAGCAGCCGCAGCCTCGCTCCTCGGCGCGCTGGACGGCTGAGCCTGCATAATCCCGGGACTTGGGGCTACGCTGAATTTTGTGTCACATCATCGGTTGGCCCCCAACGTCCATGACCACAGGAACGCCCTGGAAGAGGCGTTGGGCCTGCTGCGGACCGAGCTTGAGCTGCCGGGCCCGTACCCTGCCGACGCTGTGGAAGACGCCCGGGCCGCCGTCGCGGCGTTGAAGCTGCCTTCCTACGACCTGACCGCCGTCGAATTCGTCACCATCGATCCGGCATCCTCCACGGACCTGGACCAGGCAGTCTTCATCGAACCCGACGGCAACGGCTACCGCGTCCTGTACGCCATCGCCGACGTCCCCGCATTCGTTGCACCGGGTGGTCCGCTGGACGCCGAAACCCGGCGCCGCGGCCAGACGTTCTACGCCCCGGACGGGCGGATCCCGCTGCATCCGGAGGTGATCAGCGAGGGGGCCGGGAGCCTGCTCCCCGGCCAGGAGTGTTCGGCTTTCGTCTGGGACTTCACGCTCGACGGCGACGCGACGGTGCTGAGCGTGGGTGTCCGGCGGGCGCGGATCCGCAGCCGCGACAAGCTCAGCTACAAGGGCGCCCAGGCCGACCTCGACGCCGGGACCGCCCCTCCCGTCCTTCGGCTGCTCCGCGAGGTGGGACTGAAGCGGGTGGCACTGGAACGGGCGCGCGAAGGCGCCAGCCTGAACATGCCCGAGCAGGAAATCGTCCAGCTGCCGGACGGCGGCTACCGGATCGACGCCGTTCCGCAGCTTCCTGTCGAGGACTGGAACGCCCAGATTTCGTTGATGACCGGAATGGCCGCCGCGCAGCTCATGCTGGAGGGCAAAGTGGGCATCCTGCGCACCATGCCCGCCCCTGACGAACGGTCGCTGCGGCACTTCCGGCTGCAGACCGAGGTGCTCGGCAGGCCTTGGGACGGGCAGGTCAGCTACGGCGAATACCTGCGGTCGCTCGATCCCACCGACCCGCGCCAGTTGGCCATCATGCATTCGGCCGGGATGCTGTTCCGCGGCGCGTCCTACACCGCCTTCGATGGCACCGTCCCCGAGGACGGCATCCAGTCCGCCATCGGCGCCGCCTATGCCCACACCACAGCGCCGCTGCGCCGCCTGGTGGACCGGTTCGTGCTGGTCATCTGCGAGGCCCTGAGCAACGGCGGCGATGTTCCCGGCTGGGCACGCGAAGCCCTGCCCCTGCTTCCGGGCATCATGGCGGGATCGGACCAGCTGGCATCAAGGATGGAGCGCCTGGCCCTGGACACCGTGGAAGCGGCACTGCTGCTGAACCACATCGGGCAGGAGTTCGATGCGATCGTCATTTCCGGGTCCAAGCCGCAGAACGGGAACGGCAACGGGAATGGCAAGAACGGCAATGGAAACGGCAGTTCGGGAATTATCCAGGTTGCCGAACCGGCCGTGACCGCACGGTGCGCCGGCGAGCTGGAGTCCGGCACCAAGGTCCGGGTGCGGCTCGTTTCCTCCGATATCACCACCCGGCAGATCCACTTCGAGCTCGTTTCCTGAGCGGCAGGCGGCTCCCAAGGCGGGCCGAAACCGTGTTTTTGTGCCCTTACGGCTAGACTGGAGGGGTAGAACTGGATGCCCGGTCGTTGATTTCCTTGATTTGAAACCAACAAGCCCGCCCCTACGCGATCTTGAGAAGTACCCGTTGGTCACCAGTGCCAGCATTAGATAGCCCGCGATCGGCTTCCACTGGAATCGCTTGCGCGCCTGAGCGTGCTCCGGAGCGGCCAGCCCTGGCCGGCCCGTTGAGCAGGCAGCGCCATTGCCCAAATGAATAAGGAAACTCACCTGTGAGTGAATTGCATACCCACCAGCTCCTCAGCGATGTGTCCGGCACGGAAACCATCGAGCCGGAAGAAACCATCATCTCGGACGAAAAGCCGCACGAGATCGCGGAGAAGTCCTTCGCCGACTACAACGTCCGCGCCGACATCGTCGAGTCCCTGGCCGACGCCGGCATCACCCACCCCTTCCCCATCCAGGCCATGACCCTGCCGGTGGCCCTGGGCGGCCATGACATCATTGGCCAGGCCAAGACCGGTACCGGCAAGACCCTGGGCTTCGGCATTCCGGCGCTGCAGCGCGTGATCGGACAGGATGACCCGGGTTACGCCAAGCTGGCTGTGCCGGGGGCACCGCAGGCCCTGGTGATCGTCCCCACCCGCGAACTGGCCGTGCAAGTGGCCAGTGACCTGCAGACGGCGTCCCGCAAACGCAACGCCAGGATCACCACCATTTACGGTGGCCGCGCCTACGAGCCGCAGGTCGAGGCGCTCAAGCAGGGCGTGGAGGTGGTGGTTGGCACTCCCGGGCGCCTGATCGACCTGTACAAGCAAAAGCACCTGAGCCTGAAGAACGTCAAGCTCGTGGTCCTCGACGAGGCCGACGAAATGCTGGACCTCGGCTTCCTGCCCGACGTTGAGACCCTCATTGCCGGCACGCCTGCCGTCCGCCAGACCCTCCTGTTCTCAGCCACCATGCCCGGCCCCGTCATTGCCATGGCCCGCCGCTACATGACCCAGCCGACCCATATCCGCGCTGCGGATCCGGAGGACGAGGGCCTGACCAAGCGGGACATCCGCCAGCTCATTTACCGGGCACACAGCATGGACAAGACCGAGGTGGTGGCCCGCATCCTGCAGGCCCGTGGCCGCGGACGCACCATCATCTTCACCAAGACCAAGCGCACTGCTGCCAAGGTGGCCGAGGAACTGGTGGACCGCGGCTTCGCGGCCGCCGCCATCCACGGTGACCTGGGCCAGGGCGCCCGCGAGCAGGCGTTGCGCGCGTTCCGCAACAACAAGGTTGACGTCCTGGTGGCCACGGACGTGGCTGCCCGCGGCATCGACGTCGATGACGTGACCCACGTGATCAATTACCAGTGCGTGGAAGACGAAAAGATCTACCTGCACCGGGTGGGCCGTACCGGCCGCGCCGGCAACAAGGGCACCGCCGTCACGTTCGTTGACTGGGACGACATGCCCCGCTGGGCACTGATCAACAAGGCCCTCGGCCTGAGCGTCCCGGAGCCCGTGGAAACCTACTCGTCCTCGCCGCACCTGTACATCGATCTTGATATTCCCGAGGGCACCAAGGGCCGCCTTCCCCGCGACAAGCGGACCCTTGCCGGTGTCGACGCCGAGGTACTCGAAGACCTGGGCGAAACCGGCAAGAAGAACAGCCGTGGTGGCCGCGACTCAGACCGGTCACGCGACCGTGACGGACGGGGCCGCGGAAGGGCCGACTCCGGCAAGGGCGGCAGCCGCGAGGGCGGCCGCAGCAGCGACTCGGCCGGCCGCTCAGGCGAGCGCCGTCGTCGTACCTCGACTCCGGAGACCGCGCCCGCCGGCGAGGCCGCCGCACCCGCAGCCGACGGCGAAAAGCCGAACCGTGCGCGCCGCACCCGCACCCGCACCCGCCGCCGCAACGGCGAAGTGGTGGCCGGCGCGGACAACAGCAGCCAGCCCGGCGCCTCCGAGGCCTAACCGCCCTGATGAGTGATACTGTTTGGGCGCCGGACGGCGGCAGCCTGGTGGTGCACGCGGACAACGCGGCGTACCTCCCGACGCTGCCGGACGGCGCCTTTACTCTGATCTACGTGGACCCGCCCTTCAACACGGGCCGGCCGCAGCAGCGCCAGGAAACCCGGATGGTGGTGAACGCCGGCGGCAGCGGGGACCGGGTGGGCTTCAAGGGCCGTTCCTACGACACCATCAAGGGCGCCCTGCACCGCTACGATGACGCGTTCAGCGACTACTGGTCCTTCCTGGAACCCCGGCTCGTGGAGGCGTGGCGGCTGCTGGCCGACGACGGCACCCTGTATCTGCACCTGGATTACCGCGAGGTGCACTATGCCAAGGTGATGCTGGACGCCATCTTCGGCCGGGAATGCTTCCTGAATGAGATCATCTGGGCCTACGACTATGGCGCCAGGGCGAAGAACCGGTGGCCTACCAAGCACGACAACATCCTGGTGTACGTGAAGAACCCGGCGAAGTACCACTTCGACAGCGCCGAGGTGGACCGTGAACCCTACATGGCGCCGGGCCTGGTGACACCTGCCAAGCGGGAACTGGGCAAGCTGCCCACCGACGTCTGGTGGCACACCATCGTCTCTCCCACCGGCAAGGAGAAGACCGGCTACCCGACGCAGAAGCCGGAGGGCCTGGTCCGGCGCGTCGTCGCCGCTTCGTCCCGGCCCGGTGACTGGTGCCTGGACTTTTTTGCCGGCTCCGGCACCCTTGGCGCAGTTGCCGCCAAGCTCGGCCGGAAGTTCGTGTGCGTGGACCAGAACCAGCCGGCCATCGACATTATGGCCAAGCGGCTGGGTGCGCACGCCACGCTGACCTCATTCCTGCCGGCCGGCTAGCTGTACCGTCCTAGGGCCGGACGACGACAGCTCCCGTGCCCTGTTCCTCGATCCGCGCCAGCATGTCCGGGGCCGTGAGGTTTTCGCCGAGCAGGTTCGGCTTGCCGGTGCCGTGGTAGTCGGAGGAACCCGTGATCAATAGGCCATGCCTGGCAGCGAGCCTGCGCAGGAACTCTCGGCCCTCATCCGGATTGTCCCGGTGGTCGATCTCCAGGCCGGCCAGGCCGGCGTCGATCATCTCCCGATAGGTCCGCTCCCCCACGATCCGTCCCCGGGCGGAGGCCACGGGATGGGCAAAGACGGGCACGCCGCCGGCGGCGCGGACAAGTTCGACGGCGGTGGCCGGGTCCGGTGCGTAGTGCGGGATGAAATAGCGGGACCGGGAGGTGAGGATGGAGGCGAACGCTTCGGACCGGTCCTCCACCACGCCCGCGGCGACGAGGGCGTCAGCGATGTGCGGCCGGCCGAGGGTGGCGCCTGGCGCGACATGGTGGATTACGTCGTCCCAAGTGAGCGGGTAGTCCTCGGCGAGGATGGTGACCATGCGTTCGGCGCGGGTCAGGCGGGAGTCCTTCGCCTTGGTGATTTCCTCGAGGAGCCCGGGATGGGTGGGGTCGTGCAGGTAGCACAGGAGGTGGACACTGATGCCTTCCTCGGTCCGGCAGGAGACTTCCATGCCCGGTACCAGGGCCACTCCGTACGTAGCCGCGGCGGCGGTGGCTTCCGCCCAGCCCGCGGTTGAATCATGGTCCGTCAGGGCCACCACGTCCAGTCCCGCGCGGGCAGCAGAGGCCATGACATCGGCCGGGGTCTCGGTGCCGTCGGAGACGTTGGAGTGGGCATGCAGGTCAATCCTCACTTATCCAGCGTAGTGGACTGGGGACAGGAGCCCGGGGAAGCCTGTTCGCTTAGCCGGGATGCTGGTGAGACGATGGTGCCGTGAACGATGCCGAAAACACCCAAAACTCTGCTTCCCAGCCGCTGCAGGACCGCGTCAACAACCGCTCCCAGCGGCCCAGTTCCAACGCCTTCAAAGCCTTTATGGCCAGCAACTGGGCGCCCTCCACCCCGGAGCTCCCCCCGCGCGATGCCGTCGCCGCCTACGCCGCAACCCGGCGCAAGGCCATCTCGGCCCAGTTCAAGGGCGAACGCCTGGTCATCCCCGCGGGGCCGCTCAAGGTCCGCTCCAACGACTGCGACTACCGCTTCCGCCCGCACTCGGGCTTCGCGCACCTGACGGGACTCGGCCTGGACCACGAACCGGATGCAGTCCTGATCCTGGAACCGGTGGACGAAGGAACGGGCGACGACGGCGCCCACCACCGCGCCACCCTGTACTTCCGGCCGCTGGCCGGCCGGGATACGGAACAGTTCTACGCGGACTCCCGCTCCGGCGAGTTCTGGATTGGGGCCCGCCCCACCCTCGAAGAGTTCGAATCCAGGCTGGGACTGGCCACCGCGCACATCGACCAGCTGGAAACGGCAATCACCAAGGATGTGGGCGCCCCGGAGATCGGCGGGATCTCCATCCGCCTGGTCCGCAAGGTTGACGAAAACATCGACGCACTGGTGGACACCGCCCGGTACAACACGGCCAAGGACCCCGAGAACCTGGACCTCGAGGTGCTCGACGCCCTGGACGAGAAACTCAGCGAAGCCCTCTCCGAGTTGCGCCTGCTCAAGGACGAGTGGGAAATCGAGCAGATGAAGATCGCGGTGTCCGCCACGGTCGAAGGTTTCGAAGAGGTGGTCAAGGCCCTGCCCCGGGCCCTTACGCATGCCCGCGGCGAACGTGTGGTGGAGGGGGCCTTCTTCGCCCGCGCCCGCGAGGTGGGCAACGAACTAGGCTACGACACCATCGCGGCGTCCGGGAACAACGCCACCGTGCTGCACTGGACCCGCAACACGGGCCGGGTCCACGCCGGCGAGCTCCTGCTCCTGGACGCCGGCGTCGAGGCCGACTCGCTTTACACGGCGGACATCACCCGGACGCTCCCGGCCAGCGGCACCTTCAGCGACATCCAGCGCAAGATCTACCAGGCGGTCCTCGACGCTGCCGACGCCGGATTCGCAGCCGCGCAGCCCGGGACCAAGTTCCGCGACATCCATACAGCGGCCACCACGGTCCTGGCTGAGCGCCTGTCCGAATGGGGGATCCTGCCTGTCAGCGTGGAGGAGGCAATCAGCCCCGAGGGCCAGCAGCACCGCCGCTGGATGCCGCACGGCACCAGCCACCACCTGGGGCTCGACGTCCACGACTGCGCCCAGGCCAAGCGTGAACTTTACCTCGACGGCGTCCTCACCGAGGGCATGGTGTTCACCATCGAGCCCGGCCTGTACTTCAAGAAGGAAGACCTTGCCATCCCGGCGGAATACCGCGGCATCGGTGTCAGGATCGAGGACGACATCCTCATGACCGCCGACGGCCCCGTCAACCTCAGCGCCGCCCTGCCGCGCAACGCGGAGGATGTGGAGGACTGGATGGCCGGGATCTACCGCACCGAAGAAGCCTAGGAAGCTCCCAACAAAGAGCGGGGCCGCCGGATTCGTTCCAGCGGCCCCGCTCTTTTCATCGGTTCCGATTTCCGTGCGGCGCCCGGACCAGTGGACCGGGACGCACCGGCGCTGCTATTGGCGGTGGTCACCCCGGTGCTGCTCGCCGTCCGCACCATAAGCGGCATCAGCCGGATGGTCGCTACCGTCCTGCGGGTGGTCTCCTGCCCGGTGTTCTGCAGGGTGTTCTGTGGCGCCGCCCATCCTCGGCTGCCCGGCGGCCGGGTCCTGCGTAACGCGGACGCCGTACTGCGGGCGGCCGTCGGGCAGGTCCGGGTAGCGGACCGCGGAACGGGCGGGCTGTTGGGGGGCGTGCTGCGGGTCGCCGTACTGCTGGCCGCCGTCGAAGTGCTGCGCCGGCTGCTGGCCGCCGTGCTGCTGGCCGCTGTGCTGTTGGCTGCCGTCCTCCGGGTACCCGTGACCTTCCTGTGTTGGTCCATTCTGGCCCGGGGACCTCTGGCCGTAAGGATCGTTCCAGCCGGCGGGGCGGGCCGGGCCCTGTCCCTGCTGCTGCCCCGGCTGCTGGTGCTGCTGCTGGTTGTAGTAGTCGTGCTGGGCGTACGGGCCGTGGCCCGACGCCGCGTCCGAACGCGACATGGGCAGCTGCTGCAGGAGGCGCCGGGCCTCATGGGCTGCCTCGGGGGCCACGATCACGTCATAGTTGGTGGCCACCACCTGGCTGGTAGAGGTGAAGTCCCGCTTACCACGCTGCATGGCGTAGGTGACGATGCCGAAAAGCATGAAGAACGCCGCGCCCATCAGCACCGAGGTCATGATGGAGAAGTATCCGGGCGACGGCGCGAAGAAGGAGAGCATGACGCCCACGAAGAGGCCGAACCACATGCCGCTCAGGGCACCGGAGAGCGCCACCCGCGGATAGCTCAGGCGCCCCGTGACACGTTCCACCATCTTCAGTTCATTGCCCACGATGGACACCATCTGGACCGGGAACTGCTGGTCCGCCAGGTAGTCGACCGCCTTCTGGGCGTCGAGGTACGAAGTGTAGGAGCCAACGGTGTCGCCGGTGGGAACAGCCCGGGCATCATCCGGTCCATTCGCGGCGCCGGGCTTGGGACCACCAAAAATGTTCGACATAATCCCATTCTTGCCCATGAAGGTGGGTGCCGCCTGTAAATTCAGCTAAAAGAGAGCAGACTCGGTAGCCTGTAGTGGTGAGCACAACACCTACCCGCGTCTTCGTGGCACGCCTCCTGGGCCTCGACGTCTTCGACCCGCTGGGCGACCGGCTGGGCCGGCTGCGCGACGTTGTTGTGCTGTCCCGGGGAACCCAGGGAGCCCCGCACGTGGTGGGCATTGTGGTGGAAGTTCCAGGCAAGAAGCGTGTCTTCGTGCCCATGACCCGCATCACCTCGATCGACCAGACGCAGATCATTTGCACGGGCCTGGTCAACCTGCGCCGGTTTGAACAGCGTGGGGCGGAAACCCTGGTGGTGGCCGAGATGTTCGACCGCCGGGTCACCCTCCGCGACGGGAGCGGCGACGCCACCATCGAAGACATCGCCATAGACCAGCACCGCTCCCGCGACTGGTTCGTCAGCAAGCTCTTCGTCCGGCGCGGCCACTCCCTGTCCCCCTTGAGCAGGCTGCGCCGCAACGAAACGCTGATCATCGACTGGGCGGATGCCCAGCAGGGACCGCGCACCGAACCGCAGGCGGCCACCCAGTTCGTGGCCAACCACGAGGACCTCAAGCCCGCGGACTTCGCCGAGGCCCTGCAGGAAATGAGCGACAAGCGCCGCTTCGAGGTTGCCAGCGAACTGCAGGACGAACGGCTGGCCGACGTCCTCCAGGAACTGCCGGAGGACGACCAGGTGGAGATCCTCTCCGCCTTGGATGTCCAGCGCGCCGCGGACGTCCTGGAGGAGATGGATCCTGATGACGCCGCCGACCTCCTCGGTGAACTCCCCTCCGCCCAGGCCGAGGAACTGCTCCAGCTCATGGAGCCTGAAGGCGCCGAAGACGTCCGCCGCCTGCTTGAGTACGACGAGGACACCGCCGGCGGCCTGATGACCCCGGTGCCCGTCATCCTGCCGCCGGAGGCCACCGTCGCCGAAGCCCTGGCCCACGTCCGGCGCGAGGAGCTCTCCCCCGCCCTGGCGTCGTCGATCTTCATTGCCCGGCCGCCGCTGGAAACGCCCACGGGCCGCTTCCTGGGCGTGGTGCACATCCAGCAGCTGCTGCGTTTCCCGCCGTTCGAGGCACTGGGAAACCTGGTGGACAAGAACCTCGAGCCGTTGTCCGACCAGGCCCACATCAGCGAAGTGGCACGGACGTTGGCCACCTACAACCTGAACTCCCTCCCGGTGGTCAATGACTCCGGCCGGCTTGTGGGGGCGGTGACTGTTGATGACGTATTGGATCATTTGTTGCCGGACGACTGGCGCGCCCATGATGGCGAAGCCCCGATAAGAAAGCTCGGTGGCCGCATTGGCTGATAACAGCGCTCCGAAGAACACCAACCAGCGGAACCTGGCCAATGCAGAATCAAAAGGCAGTCTCGACACACCTTTGAGCGCCCGTCAGCGGATCCTGCCCAAGTTCTCCCCGGACCCGGACGCCTTCGGCCACGCCACCGAGGGCTTCGCCCGGTTCATGGGTACGCCGCAGTTCCTGGTCTACATGACCATCTTCTGCATCTTCTGGCTCGGCTGGAACACGTGGGCCCCCGCCGAATGGCAGTTCGACTCAAGGGACCTTGGCTTCACCCTGCTGACCCTGATGTTGTCGCTACAGGCCTCCTACGCTGCACCACTGCTGCTGCTGGCGCAGAACCGGCAGGATGACCGTGACCGCGTCTCGCTGCAGCAGGACCGCCAGCGCGCCGAGCGGAACCTTTCCGATACGGAATACCTGACCCGGGAGCTGGCCTCCCTGCGGATCGCGCTGCGCGAGGTAGCCACCCGCGACTACGTCCGGGCCGAACTGCGTTCCCTCCTCGAAGACCTCCTTGAGGCACAGGAGGAACTGCGGACCCACGAGGACTCCGGGCCCGGCTCCCACGAATCCCCACGGGACAAGGTCAAGGACAAACTGCGCGAACAGCGTGACCGGCAGCGCAACCCGCGCACGCAGCAGATCCCCCGGGTCAAACCGGGCCACTCTGCCCAATGACCACCGGGCCGCCCGCCACACGCCGGCCCGCCCCTGCCACCTCACGAAAGCCGAGGCTCCTGCCATGACCGCCCCCACCGACCCCGCAGCCGCCGGCCCTTCACCCCTGGTCCGGACCGTCAACGACGCCCTGGCAACGGTCATCGATCCGGAGCTGCGCCGCCCCATCACGGAACTGGGCATGGTGGACTCCGTCCAGGTGTCCGACGACGGCAGGGTCACCGTGGCAGTCCTGCTCACCATTGCGGGCTGCCCGCTGCGGGACACCATCACCGCGGACTCACAAAACGCCCTTTCCTCCGTACCCGGAGTGACCGCCGTCGACGTCCAGCTCAAGGTGATGGACCAGGCGCAACGGGACGCCCTCAAGGAAAAGCTGCGTGGCCCGGGCGGGCAGCGCAGGATTCCCTTCAACGAGCCGGATTCGTTGACCAAGGTCTATGCCGTGGCCAGCGGCAAGGGCGGCGTGGGCAAGTCCTCGGTAACGGTCAACCTGGCCACCGCCCTCGCCGCCCGGGGCCTGCGGGTGGGCATCGTGGACGCCGACGTCTATGGCTTCTCCGTTCCCGCCCTTCTGGGCATCACGCAGAAACCCACCCAGGTGGACGACATGATCCTTCCGCCCGTTGCCTACGGGGTCAAGGTCATCTCCATCGGCATGTTCGTCACCGGCAACCAGCCGGTGGCATGGCGCGGACCCATGCTGCACCGGGCCTTGGAGCAGTTCCTCACGGACGTCTACTTCGGAGACCTGGACGCCCTGTTCCTGGACCTCCCGCCGGGTACCGGTGACATCGCCATCTCCGTGGCCCAGTTGCTGCCGAAAGCCGAAATCCTGGTGGTCACCACGCCCCAGGCGGCCGCGGCCGACGTCGCTGAACGGGCGGGTGCCATCGCCACCCAGACGGGGCAGAAGATTGCCGGCGTCATCGAGAACATGTCCTACCTGGAGATGCCCGACGGCGGCCGGATGGAGCTCTTCGGAAGCGGCGGCGGGACGGTACTCACGGAACGGCTCAGCGCCACCGTGGGGGCGGACGTTCCCCTGCTGGGACAGATTCCCCTGGACATTCAATTGCGCGAGGGCGGGGATGCAGGGGTTCCGATTGTCCTCGGCAGGCCCGGGGCTGCAGCGGCTTCCGCCTTGGCGGGGATCGCCGGCCGGCTTGCCGCCGCACCGCGCGGGCTTGCCGGGATGAAGCTGGGCCTGCAGCCGCGCTGACCTGCCTAGGTGGCTTCGGTGTCGAACGGCGCGGCCTCGCCGGGGGCCAGCCTCTGCACTACCCTTTCGGGGCGCTTGGGTGCCTCGGCTGCGGCGCCGGCAACGGCAGCCACCGCGGCGGGAGCGCCTGCGCTGACCGGTTTGGTGTCGTCGTCGAGCAGTGCTTCCTTGATGATGCGGCGGGGATCGTACTGGCGGGGATCGTATTTCTTCCAGTCGACATCGTCGATGTCGATGCCCACTTCTTCCTTGATTTGCTCCCGGGCACCGTTGGCCATCCGACGGACTTCCTTGACCAGGTTGGCCAGCTTCTGCGTATATTCCGGCAGCCGCTTGGGGCCGATCACCAGCACACCGATGATCAGCAGAAGAATGAACTCCGGGCCGTTGATTCCAAACACTTTAGGAAGATTACCCTCTCCGGGCTGCGAGTGACGATTCCCACCCGGCGGACGGATGAACAGTCCGTGTCATTGGGTGAACAGGGCGGCGATCTTGTTGATTCCGCGCTCCAGGCGTGCATCCAGGGGTTCCGCGGCCTGGCCTTCGGGCCGCTCCGGGACGGATGCCGCGACCCCCTCCACGGCGGAATCGGCAAGCCGTCCGAGGATCGGCATGGCGTCGTCGGCCTGGTCGGCGGGCAGGTCGGAGCGGTAGGTGATGGTCAGGCCGGCGGCCCGGTAGGTGGCGGACGCCGGGGACGTGGTCCACGCATGCGCTGGACCGGCATCCTGGCTGGTGGGGTGCTGTTCCGTGACCGTGGCGTGATGGGCCCCGTCAGTAAGCTGCAGTTCCACTGCAGGCTCCCCGTCCACCACCAGTGCCCGCGCGGCTTCCAGGTGGAAGCCGATGGCCTGGAGTTCCGGACAGGCCCATCCCTCGGAACGCAGGGTGGCCAACTGGGCGGCACTCAACGTCCTGCCGTCAGCGGGAGTCTGGGACGAAACGTGCGAGAAAGCAGCCTCGGGTCCGGCCTGTTCGCTGGGCGCGGGGTCCCCCGCTGCCGTGAACGCCCCCACGGCCAGCACGCCGGCGGCCGCCATGGTGCCACCCGCGGTCAGGGCCAGCGCCCGCGCGGCGAGGCGGGAGGTGCCGCTTTGGGGCGCCGGCGCAGGCGGCTGGGCGGCCAGTTCATGGGTGCGGGCCAGCAGCCGGGCCGTCAGGTCCTGGCTGGCGGGCGGAATGGGAGCATCGCGGAGGCGCTCCAGGTACTGCCGTTCCCGGCGTACGGTGGCGGCACACTCCTGGCAGGCCTCGAGGTGGCTGCCGGTGCGCTGATGCCTGCCGCCAAAAGGAAACTGGGACCTCATATGCCGATCAGAGGATGCCGGCGATGCGCGGCATCGAAAGCTTGCGGCGGGACTGCTGCGGGCGTGGATCACGGTGGGCCAGCTTCTCGCGGAGCATGGTCCTGCCGCGATGGATGCGCGACCGGACGGTGCCCAGCTTGACGCCCAGCGCCTCGGCAACCTCGTCGTAGGAGAGCCCCTCGAGGTCGCACAGGACCACGGCGGCGCGGAAGTCCGGCGGCAGCTCTTCCAGGGCAGCCTGCACGTCAAGGTCGAGGTTGTTCAGCTCGAAGCTTTGCTCCGGTCCGGGCTCACGGCCGGGCAGGCGGGACTCTGCGTCTTCTGCCAGGGCGTCAAAACGGATGCGGGTCTTGCGCCGGGCCTGGTCAAGGAACAGGTTGGTGGTGATGCGGTGCAGCCATCCGTCGAGGGTTCCGGGCTTGAAGTTCTCCAGCGAACGGAACACGCGGACAAAGACCTCCTGGGTGAGGTCCTCGGCGTCGTATTTGTTTCCGGTCAGGCGGTAGGCCAGCCGGTATACCTTCGCGGAGTGGTTGGTGACCACTTCTTCCCAGGTGGGACGGACCCACTCATCGTCGGGATTGTTTACTGCAGGGACAGGTGCCACTACTGAAGATGACATCGTCCACTCCCCTCGTGGAATGCTAACGCCCGGATACTGTTGACATCTCTGATTCGGCGCCGGTCACCTTTTGGATGAGCGGATATCAATCATGTCAAACTTGGCTGGGAATTTCCTGATTACCTGGAAACTTCAGCGTTCGGCGCAACGGCTGCTATCCATCCCGGCCGGGCCGGACACAGTAGGCTTGGGGAGACATTCCCCTTTACGCCCAGAAAGCGATTATTCATGAGCGCCGACAAGTCCAGCAGCTGGTCCTATGCAGAAGATCTGCCCGCTGAGGATGAGGTAATGCTTCGGGCGCGGGAACGTTCTTTTGAATTGGGGGTCAGCGCCATCAGCCCCGGCGTGGGCGCTGTCCTCACGGTACTGGCCGCCGCCTCCAAAGCCCAGACCGTCGTGGAGATCGGCACCGGCGCCGGCGTCTCGGGCGTCTGCCTGCTCCGCGGCCTCGGCGCGCATGCCGTCCTGACCACCATCGACGTGGACGTGGAGCACCTGCGGGCTGCCCGCGAAGCCTTCGCGGAGGCCGGCAGCCCCGCGAACCGGACCCGCACCATTTCCGGCCGTGCGGGCGACGTCCTGCCGCGGCTTACGGACGGCGCCTACGACCTTGTCTTCATCGATGCGGACAAGCCCGGCCTGCCGGGCTATGTGGAACAGGCCATCCGGCTGCTGAAGCGCTCCGGGTTGCTGGTGATCAACGATGCACTGGACAAGGACAAGGTAGCCAACCCTGCCGGCCGCGAGCCCAACACGGTGACACTGCGGCAGGTGGGCAAGGCAATCCGCGACGACGACAGGCTGGCGTCCGCCATGCTCCCCACCGGGGATGGCCTGCTGGTGGCGGTCAAAAAGTAGTTGCCGCATAAAGGTCAGGGTGCGCAGCCCGCGGGCTGCGCACCCTGACCGGCACGACTATTCGGTAACGCCTACCAGGCATTCCTTGAGGTTGGCTGCTTCGGCAGCGTTCAGTTCGACCACCAGGCGCCCGCCGCCTTCGAGCGGGACCCGCATGATCAGGCTGCGGCCCTCCTTGGTGACTTCCATTGGGCCGTCGCCGGTGCGTGGTTTCATAGCCGCCATGAGGAATTCCCCTCCATTTTGTCCCAGGACTAATCAGCCCGGGCGGGCTGTGTCCGCATGTCGATCAAGCCGCTATGGCGGGGTGGTTGCCACCACCGCCAATGCTGCGCGTTTTCTGAATGCTTTTGTCCTTGCTTACCTATCATTATCGCGGAATTACCCGCACGTAGCTAATCGATGGACATTTCCGTCAACGTGTCATTCCCGCCCTGACCTGCATTAAAGCCCGTTTTGCTAGGGCGGATAATCCCCTCCGCCGGGCAGTTGCGCCCAGGCCCACAACCACACGATCCAGACGATCTGCAGCAGCAGGAACATGGCCACTACGGTCCCCCGGTATGCCCTGGACCGGGACAGGAACACCGCGCCCAGGGCCAGGGGAAACAGTGGCAGCAACATCCGGAAAGTGCTGGTCTGCGGGTGCAGGAACGCCAGCAGGTAGCCCATGTAGCAGGCGCACCAGAGCCGGAGTTCGACGCCGAGCCGCACCACCGGGGGCAGGTACAGCATCACGGCGAACAGCGCCACGAAGACCAGTGGGGCAACAACGCCCAGGACAGGACCGAAAAGTTCGGCGCCGGTGTCGAACCAGGGCTTGAACGGAACCAGGTCCTGGCCCCGCCACACGGTTTCGGTCTTGGTATAGGCCTGCAGATCGCCGGTCGCCAGCCAGGCCGCGGCGGGCCAGGCAAAAGCGGACAAGCCTGCGACGGCGGTCAGTCCGGTAAGTGCCGCCAGGTCCCGGGCGGAGTGTGCGCCGCCGGGGCCGTCATGCCGCCGCCCGCGGACGTACGCGGCGGCCCGGAAGACCAGGAGCAGCCCCACCATGGCGGCGAAAGGAACGCCGACCGGCCGTGACAGGCCCAGCAGGAACACCGCCGGAATGGCCCACAGGTACTGGCGGCGCACCACCAGCAGGAGGGCCCACGCGAGCAGCAGGATGGACAGCGGCTCCGCGTAAGGGACCTGCAGGACGGCGGAGACGGGAAAGACCGAAAAGAACGCAACGCCCCACATCGCCAGGGGGGCATGGGTGGCCTTCTGCCGGAAGAGTGCGTACACCACAAGGGCGGCCGCCCATCCGGCCAGCATGGCAATCAAGGTGAGCGAGGCGGCGGGGTCCATCCCGGTGAGGCGGCTGAGTCCGCCCGCCAATGAAGGAAAGAGCGGGTAGAACGCCCACGTGTTTTCCTGGACGTTGCCGGCTGCGTCCGTGGGAAGGATCGACGGGTAGCCGTTGGCGATGACCTGGCCGTACCAGCGGGCATCCCAAATATTGATGAAGTTCCAGTAGTCGGGTTTGGGCGGGAACCACGGGTTGGGCCCCTGATGGAGCGCTGCGGCCATGAAGATGCAGGCGGAGGCCAGCCGGGAGCCGCCGTACAGAGCGGTGACCTGGAGCCACCAAGGCCAGCTGCGGACGGCGGCGGCAGCGCGTTGGGTTACCGTGCCGGCGGACGCCAGCGGGTTGCGGCGGGCCACGGTGCTCACTGGCCGCCCTTCACCGGGGCAGCGTCCTCCTGGGCTGCCCGGTTTTCGTCCCCTCCGGTACCCGGCTCTTCCGGTGCCGCGGCTGGAACCGGGGCACCGTCGTCGGCCTGCCCTGGATGCTGTGCGCCCGCGTCCAGCCGCCCGCGCAGTTCCGCCAGTTCCGCATCCCGTGCCGCCAGCTGGTCGCGCAGTTCGTCAAGGACCTGGTCCACCTGGTCCATCCGGTACCCGCGCAGGCCCAGGGAAAACCGAAGCCGGGTCACATCCTCCGGAACTGCGCGCTCCGGCAGCAGCACCGGCGGAAGGTTCGCTGGCGGCTCATCGAATCCGTTGAGCAGGGCCGGCAGCGCCGCCGCACCCGGCTTGCGGGAGCGCCGGCCCAGGCCGGCCCAAAGAACCGCGGCAACGAGCACGACGGCGAGGAAAACCAGAAAGAAGCTCACGGTCCCATCGTGCCAGACCCGCGCGGCCAAGCAGCGCCGGCGGCTACTCCGGCCGCTGTTCGCCGTTCAGCGACGGGGTCACGGCGCCGTGGAGGACCCTGTCCACAGCTTCGGCGGGGTCATCCACCAGCTGGATAAGGTCCAGGTCTTTTTCGGAGACCATTCCTTCGGCCACCAGGGTGCCCCTGATCCAGTCGATCATCGGTCCCCAGAAGTCGACGCCGAGGAGGACGATGGGGAAGGACGTCACCTTCCGGGTCTGGACCAGGACCATGGCCTCGAACAGCTCATCCAGTGTGCCCAGCCCACCGGGCAGGACAATGAACCCCTGTGCATATTTGACGAACATGGTTTTGCGGGCGAAAAAGTAGCGGAAGTTGATGCCCAGGTCCACCCACTGGTTCAGGCCCTGTTCGAACGGCAGCTCAATGCCAAGGCCCACGGACACGCCGTTGCCCTCCACCGTTCCCCGGTTGGCCGCCTCCATGGAACCCGGGCCACCGCCGGTGATCACGGCTACCCCGGCTTCGGCGAGCTTGCGCCCCACTTGCACGCCCATTTCGTAGTACAGGCTCCCCGGCTTGGTGCGGGCAGAGCCGAAGACGCTGACGGCTTTTCCAATGTCTGCCAGCGCGCCGAAGCCTTCCACGAACTCGCTCTGGATCCGCAGGACCCGCCATGGGTCGGTATGGACGAACTGGCCGGGGCCCTTCGTATCGAGCAGGTGCTGGTCCGACATTTCCACGGCCGCCTGCTTGCGCCGCAGCTCGAGGGGCCCCTTACGGCGCGGCTGGGAATTCTTGGCCGGATCTGCATTGATGCTCATTCCCCTAGGCTAACCTCCAACTTGAGGTATCTCTTGAATCACGATCAGCAGGAACTTGGGGTGATTGGCGTCATAACCCACGGTTGTTCGCTAGATTCTTTCTATGACTACTCATGTGCCCGGCGATGCTCTCGTCTCCCTGAACGCCGTAAATAAGCATTACGGCCAGCTGCACGTTCTGAAGGACATCAACCTCCAGGTCCGCAAGGGTGAGGTTGTTGTGGTCATCGGGCCCTCAGGCTCCGGTAAGTCCACCCTCTGCCGGGCCATCAACCGCCTGGAAACAATCGATGACGGCTCCATCACCATCGACGGCAAGGAGCTTCCCGCCGAAGGCAAGGCCCTGGCCAAGCTGCGGGCCGACGTGGGGATGGTGTTTCAGTCGTTCAACCTGTTTGCGCACAAGACCATCCTCGAAAACGTCACCCTCGGACCGATCAAGGTCAAGGGCGCTTCCAAGGCTGAGGCCGAAAAAGACGCCATGGCGCTGCTGGAGCGCGTGGGCGTCGGGCAGCAGGCACCGAAGCTCCCCGCCCAGCTCTCCGGCGGTCAGCAGCAGCGCGTCGCCATCGCGCGTGCACTGGCCATGAAGCCGAAGGTCATGCTCTTCGACGAGCCGACCTCCGCGCTGGACCCCGAGATGATCAACGAGGTCCTCGATGTCATGGTCCAGCTGGCCAAGGAAGGCATGACCATGATCGTCGTCACCCACGAGATGGGCTTTGCCCGCAAGGCAGCCGACCGCGTGGTGTTCATGGCCGACGGGCAGATCGTGGAGGACGAGACGCCGGAGGAGTTCTTCACCAACCCGAAGAGCAGCCGCGCCAAGGACTTCCTGTCCAAGCTCCTGACCCACTAAGCACACCGCACCGGCTGCCCCAGCGCGGCCGCTCAATGAAAGGTATCCCCATGAAAAACTTCTTTACCCGGAAGAAGCCATTGCTTGTCGCAGCAACCGCGGCGCTGGCTCTTTCCCTCAGCGCCTGCGGCGGCTCCGGCGGCGGCGGAACTGCTTCCTCCGGCACGGACGAGGCTCCCTACAAGGTTGCTGACAACGTCACGCTCACCGGCAGCCCGACCTACGACGCCATCAAGTCCAGCGGCAAGGTCCGCATCGGCGTCAAGCAGGACCAGCCGGGCCTTGGCTTCAAAGACGCAGCCACCGGTGAATACACGGGCTTCGACATCGAGATCGCCAAGTGGGTCGCAGCCTCGCTGGGCATGAGCAAGGACAAGATTGAGTTCAAGCCCATCCCGTCCGCCAACCGGGAGTCCGCCATCACCAACGGCGACATCGACTACTACGTGGGCACCTACTCCATCACGGACAAGCGCAAGCAGCTGATCGACTTCGCCGGACCCTACTTCGTTACGGGCCAGGGCCTGCTGGTGAAGAAGGACAACTCCAGCATCAACAGCGAGAAGGACCTCTCGGGCAAGAACGTCTGCTCGGCCACGGGTTCCACGCCGATCCAGAACATCAAGGCAAACTTCCCGGACACCAAGACCACCGAGTTTGACACCTACTCGCAGTGCGTCGAGGCGCTCAAGAGCGGCCAGGTTGACGCTGTCACCACCGACCAGGCCATCCTGCTCGGCTACGCTGCCCAGGAGCCGGACAGCCTGAAGGTCGTTGGCCAGCCGTTCACCACCGAAAAGTACGGAGTCGGCCTGAAGAAGGGCGACACCGCACTCCGCCAGTTCATGAACAAGACGTTCACCGACGGTAACTCCGTGTGGCAGAAGATCTACGACCAGACGCTGGGCCAGTCGGGCACCAAGGTCGAACAGCCCCCGGTAGAGAACTACTAAACCAAAGTTGAGGGGGCGGCCATGCAGCCGCCCCCTCTTCCACTGTCGAAAGCGACGATTCTGTGAATACGCTGCTGAACAATTCGGACCTCTTCATCACGGGCTTCCGGAACACACTCATACTTTTCTTTTTCTCGGCGATCTTCGCCCTGGTCCTCGGTACCGTTGTTGCCACGCTTCGCGTCTCCCCGGTTCCGGCCATGCGTGCCACCGCAACGCTTTACGTCAACGTGGTGCGCAATACCCCGCTGACGCTGGTCCTCTTCTTCTTCGCCCTCGGCTACCCAAAGCTGGGCCTGGTGCCGATCGACTTTACGACCGCCGCCATCATCGGCCTGAGCCTGTACACCGCCACCTACGTGGCGGAGGCTGTCCGTTCCGGCATCAACACCGTCCCGGTCGGACAGGCCGAAGCAGCCCGCGCCATCGGACTCCCCTTCACCCAGACCCTGACGCTCGTGATCCTGCCGCAGGCCTTCCGCGCTGTCATCCCGCCGATGTTCAGCGTGTTCATCGCCCTGCTCAAGAACACCACCGTCGCCGCCGGCTTCTCCGTCTTTGAAGCCGGCGCCATCCGGGCGAACCTCTCCGAACGCGGCGAGCCGGCCATGATCGGCCTCCTGTGGGTGGCGCTCGTGTTCATCATCCTTGTCTTCATCCTTTCCGCGCTGCAGCGAAAGCTTGAACAGAAGTGGAAGGTTGCACGATGAGTTCAATCCTTTTTGACGCCCCCGGTCCCAAGGCACGCGCGCGGTACCGGATCCTCGGCGTCGTCACTGCCCTCGTGATCCTGCTGATCGTCGGGTTCATCCTGCTCCGCTTCGCCGAAAGCGGGCAGTTCGAGGCCAAGAAGTGGCAGCTGTTCACCTTTCCGCTGGTGCAGCAGACCATTGCCCAGTCCGTAGGTGCCACGTTGTCCGCCTTCGGCACTGCGGCAGTTCTCAGCCTGGCCCTCGGCATCCTCCTGGCGTTTGGCCGCTTGTCGGACCGCCGCTGGATCAGCGCTCCATGCTACGGCTTCACCGAACTGTTCCGCGCGGTTCCGCTGCTGATCCTCATGATGATCTTCTACTACGGCCTGCCAACCATCGGCGTCCAGGGAATCACTCCCTTCACGGCCGTGGTGGCAGGTCTGGTGCTGTACAACGGCTCCGTCCTCGCCGAGGTGTTCCGTGCCGGCATCGAGTCCCTGCCGCGGGGCCAAAGCGAGGCCGGTTATGCGATTGGGCTGCCCAAGAGCAAGGTCATGACCAGCATCCTGCTGCCGCAGGCCATCCGGTCCATGCTTCCGGTCATCATCTCGCAGCTGGTGGTCATCCTGAAGGACACCGCCCTGGGGTTCATCGTCACGTACAACGAGATCCTCTTCCAGGCGAAGTACTTCGGCAGCCAGATCCAATACGGGTCCCCGATTATCCCGGCAGCCATGGTGGCCGCCGTGCTCTACGTGGGCATGTGCCTGATCCTGGCCGCCATCGCCAAATGGCTGGAACGCCGGCTCTCCCGCAAGCCCGGGGCAGCAGTCATACCTGCGGCCGCAGTTCCCGCCGAGGTCTAGCCACACCGCCGGCATTGCCAGCCCAAAAGGGGCCCGGAACCGACAGGTTCCGGGCCCCTTCCGTAGCCGTGCCCTTCGGCGCGGCCGGCCCTCCTACCCGGCGAGCCAGTCCTGCAGGGCGCGCAGGCAAGTCCGGATGGCGTCGGCGGAAACGTGCTCGTTGTCCTTGTGCGCCAACAGGGGGTCCCCCGGGCCGAAGTTCACCGCCGGGATCCCCAGTTCGCTGAAGCGCGCGACGTCGGTCCAGCCGTACTTGGGTTTGGGCTCGGCTCCCACGGCGGCAACGAAGGAGGCGGCAGCCGGGTGCTGCAGGCCGGGGCGTGCGCCGGCGGCCGCATCGGTGCGCACCACGTCGAAGCCTTCCAGCAATTCCCTGACATGCGCTTCGGCCTGGTCCGGGGTCTTGTCCGGGGCGAACCGGTAGTTGATCTCCACCACGCAGCGGTCCGGAATCACATTGCCGGCCGTGCCGCCGTTGATCTTCACCGCATTGAGGCTTTCCCGGTAATCCAGCCCGTCTACGTTGATTGTCCGTGGCTCGTAGGCGGCCAGGCGCGCCAGGATGGGGGCAGCGGCGTGGATGGCGTTGCTGCCCATCCACGCCCGCGCAGAGTGGGCGGCCTCCCCGGCAGTGCTGGCCTCGAACCGGCTGGTCCCGTTGCAGCCGCCCTCCACCGTGCCGTCCGTCGGCTCCAGCAGGATGGCGAAGTCCCCCTGGAGCAGGTCGCCGTGGTTCCGGACCAGGCGTCCCAGTCCGCTCTTCACAGCCTCAACTTCCTCATGGTCGTAGAACACAAAGGTGACGTCTCGCTTTGGCTGCGCACCGTCGTCGAACATTCCCGCTGCCAGCGCCAGCTGGACCGCCACGCCGCCCTTCATGTCGGTGGCTCCGCGCCCATAGAGGATCCCCTCGCCCGGAACGCCGGACTCCCAACTGGACGGGACGGTGCCCCTGGAACCTTCCGTCAGGGGCAACGGAACCGTATCAAGGTGGCCGGCGAGAATGACCCGTTCGCTGCGGCCCAGTTCGGTGCGGGCAACAATGGCGTCGCCGTCCCGGACTACGGCCAGCTGGGGAATCTCCCGCAGGGCGGCTTCGACGGCGTCCGCGAGCCGCTCCTCGTGGCCCGACACGCTGTTGATGTCCATAAGTGCCGCCGTCAGCAACGCCACATCCTGGTGCAGGTCAAGGGTGGACACGGAAGATTCGGGCGCGGTTTCAGCAGTCACGAAGACAGTCTAGTTCGAACCGCCGGGCCCGCCCTCGATAGACTGGAGCACATGACTGAGACTGCTTCCTCCGCCGTGCCCGAAACCCTGACCTCCAACGCTGATGACCGTTCCGCCTATGGCTTTGGTGTGGCCACCATCGCCACCGCCGGCAGCGACACCACGGTCCTGGACGTCTGGTTCCCGGCACCGGCACTCGGTGTTGCGGCCGAGGACCTCCGCTCGGTGGAAAACGCCGACGACGCCCTGACCGCCATCGCTGAGGACGGCGCAGACAAGGACCGCGGCACGGAGCAGAAGGTGGTCTTTGTCCAGATCAACCTCGACGAAGCCCCCGCGGACACCGCGGACGCCTACCTCCGGCTGCACCTTCTCTCGCACCGCCTGGTCCAGCCCAACACCATTAACCTGGACGGCATCTTCGCCAAGCTCCCCAATGTCGTGTGGACCAACTTCGGCCCCGCCGCCGTCGAGGGCTTTGAACTGACGCGCGCCCGGCTGCGCCGGCGTGGCGCCGTCACCGTCTACGGCATCGACAAGTTCCCGCGCATGGTGGACTACGTGGTGCCCAGCGGCGTCAGGATTGCCGACGCCGACAGGGTCCGCCTGGGTGCGCACCTTGCCGCGGGCACCACCGTCATGCACGAGGGCTTCGTAAACTTCAACGCCGGAACCCTGGGCACCTCCATGGTCGAAGGGCGCATTTCCGCGGGCGTCGTGACCGGGGACGGCAGCGACGTCGGCGGCGGCGCCTCCATCATGGGCACCCTGTCCGGCGGCGGCAAGGAAAAGATCACCATCGGCGAGCGGGTCCTGCTCGGGGCAAACTCCGGAGTCGGCATCAGCATCGGTGATGATTCCGTGGTCGAGGCAGGCCTCTACGTCACGGCAGGCACCCGGGTCCGCGTGCCGGGTCCCAAGGACGAGGTGGGCGAGGACACCACCCGGATCGTCAAGGCCGCCGAACTCTCCGGCGTCCCCAACCTGCTGTTCCGCCGCAACTCCACCACGGGCGCGGTGGAGGCCCTCCCCCGCAAGGGCCAGACCGTGGAACTGAACGACGCCCTGCACGCCAACTAGTCCCCTCGTGGCACCCATGTCTGTGGCGCGCAGGCGCGGCCTGCGCCGCCTGGCGGTGCTGCTCCTCACCCTGGCGCTGGCTGCGGGAGGCATCTACACGGCGGTGTACTTCGTGCAGCGTTCCGAGACCCTCGTCTCGGAACGCTGCACTGCCACAGCCGGCGACCGGACGGGGGAACTGGCGCCGGACCAGGCGGCCAACGCCGCCCTGATCACAGCGGCAGCCGTCCGCCGGGGCCTCCCCGCGCGCGCCGCCACCATCGCCCTGGCCACCGCCATGCAGGAATCCAAGCTGCGCAACATCGGCCACGGCGACCAGGCCGGGCCGGACTCGCGCGGACTCTTCCAGCAGCGGCCGTCCCAGGGCTGGGGCACGGAAGCCCAGATCATGGACCCCTACTACGCAGTCAACGCCTTCTACGACGCACTGGTGAAGATCCCGGGCTACGAGACGCTGGACATCACCGACGCTGCCCAGCAGGTCCAGCGGTCCGCCTACCCCAAGGCCTATGCCCAACACGAAGAGATGGGCCGGGCGTTCGCTTCCGGACTGACCGGCCAGACCCCGGCGGGCGTGCAGTGCACGCTTCGCTCCCCCACAGCCGGTGGCAACTCTGCCACTGTGGTGACGGACCTGGACCAGGCCTACGGCGGCGTCGAGGCGCAGGTGGACGGCGACACCCTGGTGGTGGACGCCGGAGGGGCCCTGGGGTGGTCGGTTGCCCAATGGGCAGTTGCCAACGCCAAGGACCTGGCTGTGACCAGGGTGGAAGTAGCCGGCCGCACCTGGGACCGGCCAGGCGGCGACGGCTGGCAGGCAGCGGGTGTCCAGGACGGGCAGGTGCGCATCACTGTACGGAAGGACGACGCCGGCACGTGAGGGCCGCCGTCGTCCCGCCGGCGGGTCAGACCAGGATCTCCAGCACCGGCTGGACGTAGCTGCGGAACAGCTCAGGCTGGCCCATCAGCTCGTGGCTCATGATGATCTTGTCCGGTTCCAGGTACCACGCCCGCTGCTCATCCAGCGGCAGCTCGATGATGGTCAAGGTGAAGTCCCGTGAGTCCCGGCCCACTTCCATCAGCCTGTCGTCCACCATGTCCCCGATCAACTGGTCGGTTCCGCTGGCCACCCGCTGCGCTTCGAGCTCGGCATACTCGCTCCTCCGCTCCCGGGCCCAGGTGAGGGCAGAGCCAAAATGGGCCTGCAGGACCCGCTGGAGGGCCGGGGAGTTCCCGAAGGCTTCGAAGTCGGGCGGCGAAAGTTCCGGGGAGGTGTGCGGGTGGGCCTTGAGCAGTTGCTCCCACCAGGCCTCCCATTCGGTCTTCAGCGCGCCGAGGCCGCCAACATCCACGGTCAGGTGGCTGTGGTCCGCGGAACGGACTTTGGGTGCCGCGTGGGACAGCATGGGGCGCCCCACTCCGTTCAGGGCGGCCGCGTCCCGGACATAAAGAGCAATCATCATCGGTCCGGATGTGTCGGTGGTGATCTGCCACCCTGAACCGCCTGCGTGCTGCATCCAAAGTCCTTTCCTGGCCTCCCGGTACCGGGCGTCATTTCCGGCCCGGCCTACCCGGACTCAGTCTATTCCCGCTGCCAGTTCGCGGTAGTGCCGGACCGGCTTTTGATCGCTCAGCGTGCCAGCCCGTCCAAGTGGCGCTCGAGGACGTCGCGGCACATCTGCGCCGTCATCCAGCCGGGTTGCAGGAGCGCGTGCATGCACAGTCCGTCCAGCGTGGCCAGGAGCCGCTCCGCCTCCAGGACGAGGTTCTCCTGCGGTTCATCGTCCGGGAGCAGGCCAGCCACCAATGCACCCACGATGGCGGCCACTTCGCGGTGGCTGCGATCCGCTTCCACCGCCAGGAAAGGCCGGATGCGTGCGGCGTTCTTGAAGGCCATCCATGCGCAGGTTTCCACGGCTGTTTCCTCATCCAGCGGAAGCATCCCACCCAGGAGGGTTAAAACGGCTTCCCGCTGGCCCGGGCCGGCGTGGGCAGCCCCGAGCGCGGCCGGCAACAGGTCGTCGAGCCTGCCGACGACCCGGTCCACCACCGTGCCGAAGGCGAACGCCAGGAGCTCCTCACTGCCCTCGAAGTAGTGCCGCACGGACCCGACGGCCAGTCCAGCTTCGTCCGCCACTTCGCGCAGCGACGCACGTTCAAGCCCGTCCACGGCGATGATGCGGAGAACCGCCTGGACAACGTCCTGCCGCCGGGCACCGGCGTCTACAATTTTGGGCACCATCCTTATTAGCACACTTGTGCTTTTTCTGCCCGGTCACAGGCCGCCCGCCATCCGGGACACGGCGACGGGCAACGCTGCGCGTGGGATAGCGTTGAGGCATGAAAATCTTGGTCACAGGGGGCACCGGCTACATCGGTTCCCACACTGTTCTGTCCCTGCAGGAAGCCGGCCACGACGTGGTCGTCATCGACAACCTGGTCAATTCCAGCGAGGAGTCGCTGCGCCGAGTAGCCGAACTCAGCGGCAAGACCGCGGAGTTCCACAACGTTGACCTGGTGGACGAGGCCGCCGTCGACAAGGTCTTCGCCGGCAGCGGCATTGAAGCAGTCATCCACTTCGCGGGCCTCAAGGCCGTGGGTGAGTCCGTGCAGGAGCCGCTGAAGTACTACTACAACAACCTGGTGGGCACGCTGAACCTGGTCCGCGTCATGGACAGGCACAATGTCCGGTCCATCGTCTTCAGCTCGTCCGCCACCGTCTACGGGGAACACAACCCCATTCCATACGTGGAAAAAATGGAGATCGGCGCGAACAACCCCTACGGGCGCACCAAGGAACAGATCGAGGACATCCTCTCCGACCTCGGCGCCGCTGACTCCCGCTGGCACATAGCACTGCTGCGCTACTTCAACCCGGTTGGCGCGCACCCCTCGGGACGTATCGGCGAAGACCCGCAGGGCATTCCAAACAACCTTGTCCCGTTCATTGCCCAGGTGGCCGTGGGCCGGCGGGAGAAGCTCATGGTCTTCGGCGGCGACTACGACACCCCGGACGGCACCTGCCTGCGCGACTACATCCACGTGGTGGACCTCGCCGAAGGACACGTGGCGGCGTTGAACCACATCGCGGACCGCACGGGCGTCTTCCGCTGGAACCTGGGTTCCGGCAAGGGCTCCTCGGTCCTGGAGGTCCTGCGCTCCTTCGAGAAGGCAGTGGGCCAGCCCATCCCCTACGAGATCACCGGCCGCCGCGCGGGAGACCTTCCGGCCTTCTGGGCCGATGCCACCTCGGCCCTGGCAGACCTGAGCTGGTCCACCACCAAGACCGTGGACCAGATGTGCGAGGACCACTGGCGCTGGCAGAAGAACAACCCCCAGGGCTACGCCTCCTGACCCCGCACCCCCATCGATTGCTCCGTAACTGCCCTTTTGGGCCCCCAAAAGGGCAGTTGCTCAGCAATGGATGGTGGTTAACGCGTAACGGCCGCCCACCTGTGGAAGGTGGGCGGCCGTCGTCGTCAGTGCTGTTGCTGTCCCTGACGGGCAGGGAATCAGCGGGCGGGGTAGTCGCGCTCCGGCTCGCCGATGTACAGCTGGCGCGGGCGGCCGATCTTGGTGTTCGGGTCGCTGATCATTTCGCGCCACTGGGCAATCCAGCCCGGCAGGCGGCCGATGGCGAACAGGACGGTGAACATCTTCTCGGGGAAGCCCATGGCCTTGTAGATCAGGCCGGTGTAGAAGTCCACGTTCGGGTAGAGCTTGCGCTGGATGAAGTAGTCATCGCTGAGCGCCTTCTCTTCCAGGCGCATGGCGATGTCCAGCAGTTCGTCGTTGCCGCCGAGCTTGCTGAGGATCTCGTGGGCTGTGGCCTTGACGATCTTGGCACGCGGGTCGTAGTTCTTGTAGACGCGGTGTCCGAAGCCCATGAGGCGGACGCCGTCCTCCTTGTTCTTGACCTTCTCCATGTAGTCCTCGGGCTTGAGGCCCTCGGCCTGGATCTGGCGGAGCATTTTCAGCACGGCCTCGTTGGCGCCGCCGTGGGCAGGGCCGAAGAGGGCGTTGATGCCGGCCGAAACGGAGGCGAAGAGGTTGGCGTTGGAGGAGCCCACCAGGCGCACGGTCGAGGTGGAGCAGTTCTGCTCGTGGTCCGCGTGCAGGATGAGGAGCAGGTCCAGTGCCTTGACGATGACCGGGTCCAGCTCGTACTGCTCGGCGGGGAGACCGAAGCTGAGGCGCAGGAAGTTCTCGACCAGGTTCATGGAGTTGTCCGGGTACAGCATGGGCTGGCCGATGGACTTCTTGTGCGCGTACGCGGCGATGACCGGCAGCTTGGCCATCAGGCGGATGGTGGAAACCTCCACCTGCTCGGCGTTGAACGGGTCCAGAGAGTCCTGGTAGAAGGTGGACAGCGCGGACACGGCCGAGGACAGCACCGGCATGGGGTGCGCGTCCCGGGGGAAGCCGCCGAAGAATCCCTTGAGCTCCTCGTGCAGCAGGGTGTGGCGGCGGATCTTCTGGTCGAACTCGTCCAGCTCAGTGGGCGTGGGCAGGTTGCCGTAGATCAGCAGGTAGGACACCTCGAGGAAGCTGGAGTGCTGCGCCAGCTGCTCGATGGGGTATCCGCGGTAGCGCAGGATGCCCGCATCGCCATCGATGTAGGTGATGGCGGAAGTGGTTGCTGCGGTGTTCATGAAGCCGGGGTCAAAGGTCACGGCACCGGTCTGCTTCAGCAGCTTGGAGACGTCGTAACCTTCGTTCCCTTCAACAACCTGGATGCGCGGGAGCTTCAGCTCGCCACCTGCGTGGAGCAGGGTCGCAGCATTGTTGGTCTCAGTCATGGAGTCCCCTTCATGAGGCGTCTTCGGCCTCTGTCGAAAGCTTGATCCAACATCAGGTGAGCCGCGCACTTGAGCCTGAGAAGACAGGTTCCAACACCCGGGCTGCCTTCTTGTAGAAAGCCACCATTGATCGTCAACTTAAAAAGTACCGCTCCTTGGCGGGTGTCACTAATCCGCAGGCTTCCCATCCGGCCTAAAATGCACCGGATGTGGGGCGAGTCACACGATTATTACGTGTCCCCGGGGCCGGATCAGGCCAGCCGTGCAACAGCGGCGTCGATCCGCTCGTCGGATCCGGTCAGGGCTACGCGGACATAGCCGTTGCCCGCCTCCCCGTAGAAGACTCCCGGGCCCACCACGATGCCGCGGTCGGCCAGGCGGGCCACCGTGGTCCACGTGTCCTCTCCTGCCGTCGACCACAGGTACAGTCCGGCGTCGGACTCCTTGATCTCCAGGCCGAAGTCCAGCAGCGCGGGCACCAGGCGTTCGCGCCGGCCCCGATAGAGGTCCTTCTGGGCCTCGACATGGGTGTCATCCCCCAGCGCCACCCGCATGGCCTCCTGGACGGGGTAGGGAACGATCATGCCCGCATGCTTGCGGCTGTTGACCAGGTTGGGCATCAGGTCCGGATCACCGGCAACGAAGGCGGCGCGGTAGCCCGCCAGGTTGGACTGCTTGCTTAGTGAGTACACGGCGAGCAGGCCCTGGTGCGAGCCGCCTGCAACGTGGGGATCCAGGATGCTGGGGACGCGCCGGCCGCCGCGCTGGACGTCCCAGTCGCCCCAGCCGAGCTCTGCATAGCATTCGTCCGATGCCACCACGGCGCCGATTTCACGGGCCTGGACCACCAGGGCCTTCAGTGACTCCGCGTCGCGGACGCTGCCTGTGGGGTTGCCAGGTGAGTTGACCCAGATGAGTCGCACGCGTGCACGCGTGGCGTCGTCAAGCTCGTCCACGTTGTCCGTGGCTACCGAGGTGGCCCCGGCAAGGGTGGCGCCGATATCGTACGTGGGGTAGGCCACCTTGGGGCGTACGACGACGTCTCCGGGCTTCAGGCCCAGCAGCAGCGGGAGCCACGCAACGAGTTCCTTGGAGCCCACCGTCGGCATGATGTTTTTGGGGTCCAGGCCGGCCACTCCGCGCCGGCGTTCGAACCAGCCCGCGATGGCTTCCCGCAGCGCCGGTGTGCCGTGGACAGTGGGATATCCGGGGGCGTTGGCGGCGGCCTTCAGGGCGTCCTGGACCAGCTGCGGGGTGGGATCCACGGGCGTGCCGATGGAGAGGTTGACTGCCCCGCCCGGGTGTTCCGAGGCCTTGGCCACGTAGGGGGCCATGGCCTCCCACGGGTAGTCGGGCAGGTTCAGGCCAAACGAATTCACTGCTGCGGTCACGCTTCCCGTCCGCGTCAGTGGTCTTGGTTCTGCGGCGGCAGGGCGGCGATCATCGGGTGGTCCTTGCCCGTGTTGCCGATCTTGGCCGCGCCACCCGGCGACCCAAGGTCATCGAAGAATTCAACGTTGGCCTTGTAGTAGTCGGCCCATTCCTCGGGAGTGTCATCCTCGTAGTAGATGGCCTCCACCGGGCACACCGGCTCGCATGCGCCGCAGTCGACGCACTCGTCCGGATGGATGTACAGCGAACGCTCGCCTTCATAGATGCAATCGACCGGGCACTCCTCAATGCATGCCTTGTCCTTAACATCCACACACGGCTGCGCGATTACGTACGTCACGTCCCTGGCCTCTCCACGTTGGGTTCCGGCTTACCCGCCGGCTCTAGCATCCGGCAGCACGGCCGGACTATTGACATCTGAGCCTATTATCTCCCAGCCCTTTCCCGCTAACCTAGCCGGCGGCCTAGTATGAACTGGTGAGTCTGCCACCGTCCGCCCCCGTCCGCTTCCTTGCCGCGGCTGGGCCCGGAACCCGGGTGGTGGTGCGCTACCGGATTGAAGGCGGCCTGACGGATGCGCTGGGCAAGCTGCTGGCGTGCGACGCCGGTTCCTGCACCGTCCGCACCCGCCGGACCGACGTCGTCATTCCCCTGGAGCTTGTGGTGGCCGCGAAGGAAGTCCCGCCCGCTCCCCCACGCCGCAGCCCGGCCGCGCGCTGACGGCAGCTCCCGCGACGCAGTGACTGTCCCTGCGTCTTGAGCCGCCGGTTGGCTGCACCCTCCGGCCCTTAACGCAGAACGCCACCGGTAAATACCGGTGGCGTTCTGGGGACCTGCGGAGTTACTAGGCCTTGGCGCGGGCGCGGTTGGCCTTGGCGCGCTCGTTGGTGTCCAGGATGACCTTGCGGATGCGGATGGCGTCCGGGGTCACTTCGACGCACTCGTCCTCGCGGGCGAACTCGAGCGACTCTTCGAGGGTGAGTTCCCGCGGCGGGGTCAGGTTCTCGAAGGTGTCGGAGGAAGCGGCACGCATGTTGGTGAGCTTCTTTTCCTTGGTGATATTGACGTCCATGTCGTCGGCGCGGGAGTTCTCGCCCACGATCATGCCTTCGTAGACCTCGGACGTGGGCTTCACGAAGAAAGAGCCGCGTTCCTGCAGGTTGATCATGGCGAACGGGGTAACAACACCGGCGCGGTCGGCAACCATGGAACCGTTGGTGCGGTACTCGATGGGGCCGGCCCACGGCTCGTAGCCTTCGGAGATGGAAGCCGCGATGCCTGCACCACGGGTGTCGGTGAGGAACCGGGTGCGGAAACCGATCAGGCCACGGGCCGGAACGATGAACTCCATGCGGCACCAGCCGGTGCCGTGGTTGGCCATGTTGGTCATGCGGCCCTTGCGGGCTGCCATGAGCTGGGTGACGGCGCCCAGGTATTCCTCGGGCACGTCGATGGTCATGTGTTCCATCGGCTCGTGGATCTTGCCATCAACGGTCTTGGTGACAACCTGCGGCTTGCCGACGGTCAACTCGAAGCCTTCGCGGCGCATCTGCTCCACCAGGATAGCGAGGGCGAGCTCGCCACGGCCCTGGACTTCCCAGGCGTCGGGACGCTCGGTGGGCAGGACCTTGATGGAGACGTTACCGATCAGTTCCTTGTCAAGACGGTCCTTGACCTGGCGGGCAGTAACCTTGGCGCCCTTGACCTTGCCGGCCAGCGGCGAGGTGTTGATACCGATGGTCATGGAGATCGCGGGATCGTCCACGGTGATCAGCGGCAGCGGCTGGGGGTTCTCGGCGTCGGTCAGGGTTTCACCGATGGTGATCTCCTCGATGCCGGCGACGGCGACAATCTCGCCGGGGCCTGCGGACTCGGCCGGCACGCGCTCCAGCGCCTTGGTGGCGAGCAGCTCGGTGATCTTGACGTTCTTCAGCTCGCCGTTGGCGCGGGCCCAGGCCACGGTCTGGCCCTTGCGCAGGGTGCCGTTGTAAATACGCAGCAGGGCCAGGCGGCCAAGGAACGGGGAGGCGTCGAGGTTGGTGACGTGCGCCTGGAGCACACCCTCCGGGTTGTACGTCGGAGCCGGGATGTGCTCGATGATGGTCTTGAACAGCGGTTCGAGGTCCTCGTTCTCCGGAGCGGTGCCGTCAGCGGGCTGCTCCAGGGAGGCGCGGCCGACCTTCGCGGCGGCGTACACCACGGGGACCTCGAGGATTTTGTCCAGGTCCAGATCGGGGACCTCGTCGGCCAGGTCGGAGGCGAGGCCGAGGAGCAGGTCCATGGACTCGTGCACGACCTCTTCGATCCGCGCGTCGGGGCGGTCGGTCTTGTTGACCAGCAGGATCACGGGCAGGTGCGCAGCGAGGGCCTTGCGCAGCACGAAGCGGGTCTGGGGCAGCGGGCCCTCAGAGGCATCGACGAGCAGGACGACGCCGTCGACCATGGACAGGCCGCGCTCGACCTCGCCGCCGAAGTCGGCGTGGCCGGGGGTGTCGATCACGTTGATGGTGATGGTCTCGCCGTTCGAGGACGGACCGTTGTAGGCGACAGTGGTGTTCTTCGCCAGGATGGTGATGCCCTTTTCGCGCTCCAGGTCGCCGGAGTCCATGACGCGGTCTTCTACGTGGTTGTGCTCTGCAAAGGAATGGGTCTGCTTGAGCATGGCGTCGACCAGGGTGGTCTTGCCGTGGTCAACGTGGGCCACGATCGCGACGTTGCGGAGGTCACTGCGCGATGCAGTGGCTACCGCGGTGTTGGTGGTGGTTTCAGACATGCGTAAAGGCTCGATTCAATGGAGTCAGCTGTTGTATCGCGACATTTCCAACTGGAACGCACGACGGACAAGGCCCTTGGCACAGGGCGCCTTCCTTTATTCTAGCCGCTGAGTTATTTGTTGGCCTAAATTCCAAGCGGACTGACCGCCGCCGCTTAAGCCAATATCAGCCATCATTCCGCAATGGATGTGACCAAGTTCACTTCCACATCCCGGTGCATGGCATGATGTCTGTGACACAGCCCATCCATTGAGCACGCCGGAGACAACGATGCCCCCTGCCAAGGCCAACACCCCGCGTGGTGTCGCCTGGGCTGCCGCCGCCGCGGTCTCCGCGCTCGTGGCGGTCTCGGGGATTATTGGCAACAGCGGGGACGGCGGACTCCCTAGTACAGCGATGTCGCGGGCAGCCGCAGGCCAGGCGGCAGGCGGGCAGGCTGGCAGGGCCAATCCTGCCGTGGCAGCCACATCCCGGGTCCTGAATGCCGGCAACGGACGGATGGAAGCGGTTGTGCCGGACGTCGCCGGCACCGTCCTGCTGATCGGGGATTCGCAGTCGGAACCCGTTGACGGCTGGCCCCGCCTGGGCCTGGCTGCCGTCGGGTACAACGTGTACTTTTGCGGCCGTGGCGGCACGGGTTACGTCGCCGCGAACGGTGCCACAGGAAACTACCTGGACGCCCTGCAGCGCGGCGACTGGCTCCTCCCCTCCGGCACTCCCGCCTTGATTGTGGTCGAGGGTGGCGGAAACGATGCCGCCGGCGGCGCCAGCAACACGCAGATCGCCGGGAATGCCGAACGGCTGATCACTGAACTGCGGACCCGCTATCCCGGCACACGGCTGGCGATGATCGGCACCTTGGCGCGCGGAGCGAACGACGGCGGCGGCCGCCGGAGCGAGGTTGACGCCGTGCTGGGTGCCGTGGCGGGAGCCAACGGACTGCCCTTTATCTCCACAGGCGACTGGCTCACCAGGTACGGGCTGGCGAAGGACCTCGCCGATGCAGTGCACATGAACTCTGATGGCCGCCGGGCCCTCGGCGCAATCCTTGCAGGCAGGCTCCGGGAACTTGGCCTTGGCCGCAATCCTGCGGCGGGCCAAGGGGCCCTCGCTGCCGTGCCCGCAGCAGGCAGCGCCTTCCAGGACTGACAGCCGCCGCGGTTCCGCCTTCCGCGCACATGGGAAGAGCCGGGACCCGAAGGTCCCGGCTCCAGCCATTCTGAAGGAAGGCTCCAGCTATGCCACTTCAGGGGGCAGCATCAGCTTGGCACCCGGGATGGCGTTGAGCAGGGCCTTCGTGTACTCCTGCTTGGGCGATTCGAAGACCTCGTCCGTGGACCCGGTCTCCACAAGGCGGCCCTTTTCCATGACGCACACGTGGTCAGCGATCTGCCGCACCACGGCAAGGTCGTGCGTGATGAACAGGTACGTCAGGCCCAGGTTGGCCTGCAGGTCGGCGAGCAGGTTCAGCACCTGTGCCTGCACCAGCACGTCCAGGGCGGAGACTGCCTCGTCACAGATGATCACCTCGGGGTCGAGGGCCAGGGCCCGCGCAATAGCGACACGCTGCCGCTGCCCGCCGGACAGCTCGTTGGGGTACCGCTGCATGGCTGACTGGGGCAGCGCCACCTGGTCCAGGAGGGTCCGGACCTTCTTTTCCCGGCTCGCCTGGTCCCCGATCTTGTGCACCCGCAGCGGTTCCTCGATGGTGCGGTAGATGTTGTACATCGGATCGAGGGAGCCATACGGGTCCTGGAAGATCGGCTGGACGCGCCGACGGAACTTGAACAGTTCGGCAGGCTTGAGGGCCGAAGTGTCGACGCCGTCGAAGAGAATCCTGCCATCCGTAGGCTTCTCAAGCTGGAGGACCATCTTGGCCACCGTGGACTTGCCGGAACCCGACTCCCCCACGATCGCCGTCGTGGTTCCCCGCCGGACGTCGAAGCTTACCCCATCAACGGCCGCGAAGTCAGTCGCCTTGCCCAGCCCTGAGCGGAGCTTGTAGACCTTCCGCAGGTCCTGGATCTGAAGGAAGGTGTCCGGCTTCACCGTTTCAGCAGCAGGTGCCAGCAGGTCCGCCGTCTCCACGCCCTGTTCCTTGGCCACCTGGATGCGGCGGCTGGCAAGGGATGGCGCGGACTCGACGAGCCGCTTGGTGTAGGGGTGCTGGGGATTGCGCAGCAGTTCCAGCGACGGGCCCGCTTCAACGACGCGGCCCTGGTACATGACCACGACTTTGTCGGCACGCTCGGCGGCCAGGCCAAGATCGTGGGTGATCAGCAGCACCGAGGTGCCCAGGTCCTTGGTCATGGTCTCCAGGTGGTCCAGGATCTGCCGCTGGACGGTGACGTCAAGGGCCGACGTCGGCTCGTCCGCGATCAGCAGGCGCGGCTGGCAGGAGAGGCCAATGGCGATCAGGGCACGCTGGCGCATACCGCCGGAGAACTCGTGCGGGTACTGGCCGGCCCGGCGCTTCGCGTCCGGAAGTCCCGCTTGGGACAGCACCTTGGCGATGTCGTCCGGACCGCTGGGCCTGCCGTTCGCCTTCAGTGTTTCCCGGACCTGGTAACCGATCTTCCACACGGGATTCAAGTTGGACATGGGGTCCTGCGGAACCATGCCGATGGTGTTGCCGCGCAGCTCGATCATGCGCTGCTCGCTGGCATGGGCGATGTCCTCGCCGTCCAGCAGGATCTGGCCGCCGGACACCTTGCCGTTGTTGGGCAGCAGGCCGATGGCGGCCAGTGCGGTGGTGGACTTGCCGGAGCCCGACTCACCCACGATGGCTACGGTTTCGCCGGGCATGATGGTCAGGTGTGCATCACGCACTGCCTTGACTTCGCCACCGCCGGTCTTGAAGGTGATGGCAAGGTCGCGGATTTCGAGCAGCGGCCTTACACCGGTGGCGCCGGATTCATCAATACGGACGTCTGGACTGGTCATCTTGTTATCTCTCATCGCTGACGGCTCTTCGGGTCCAGGGCGTCACGCACGGCGTCACCCAGCATGATGAAGCTCAACACCGTAATGGACAGCGCCGCGGCCGGGTAAAGCATGATTTCCGGCCGGGTCCTGATCGATGCCTGCGCGCCGGCAATGTCATTACCCCAGGACATGATGCTTTGGGGCAACCCGATACCCAGGAAGGACAGGGTGGCTTCGGCCACGATGAACACGCCCAGCTCCAGCGTCGCCAGGACGATGATCGGAGCCAAAGCGTTGGGCAGGACGTGGCGGATCAGTGCCCCGAACTTCGAGACACCGAGCGCGCGGGCAGCGGTGACGAAGTCCGCGTTGCGTACTTCGATGACGGCGCCGCGGGTGATGCGCGCCATCTGCGGCCACGCCAGGAGCGAGATAACGAACACCACGGTCCACACGCTCTTGTTCTCCCGGAACAGGGGCAGCTGCGTGATCACCAGTGCACCCAGGACCAGCGGCAGGGCGAAGAAGATGTCACCCAGGCGTGCGAGCACGGCGTCGATCCAGCCACCGTAGTAGCCGGCGAGGGCGCCGAGTGTCACACCGATCACCAGGACGCAAAGGACGGAAAGCAAGCCCACGGAAAGCGAGGCCTGCGTGCCGTGGATAACCCTGGAGTAGACGTCGCAGCCCTGGAAAGTGAAGCCGAACGGGTGCCCGGCCGTGGGGGCGCCTTCGGAATTGGCGAGCTCACAGCCTTCGTTGGGAGGCGTCGAGGTGAACAGGCCCGGGAACAGCGCAATCACAATCAGGGCAAGGATGAGCAGTGCCGAGATGATGAACAGCGGACGACGCCGGAGCTTGCGCCAGGCGTCTGCCCACAGGCTGAGCGGGGCCTGGTCAGTTTTGACGGCGTCAGTCGCCTGCAGCGGGGTTTCATCGATGGGGGCCACGAAGTGGCTGTTATTACTGGTCATAGCGGATCCTCGGGTCAAGCCAGGCGTACAGGAGATCGACGAGCAGGTTGGCCACCACGAACACCAGCACCAGCACGCTGACGATGGAGACGATGGTGGGGCCTTCACTGCGGAGGACAGCCTGGTAGAGCTTGTTGCCGACTCCGGGGACGTTGAAGATGCCTTCAGTAACAATGGCACCGCCCATGAGGCCGCCAAGGTTCGCGCCCAGGTAGGTCACTACCGGGATCAGCGAGTTGCGCAGGATGTGCGCCAGAACCACCCGCGGCCGGGAAAGGCCCTTGGCGGTGGCAGTGCGCACGTAGTCGGCGTTCATGTTCTCGCTGACCGATGCACGGGTCAGGCGGAGGACATAGGCGAAGGACACGAGTCCAAGGACCACCGCCGGCAACAGCAGGGTGACCCAGTTGGCGTTGGCGCCCACGGTGGGTTTTGCCCAGCCAAGCTGCACGCCGAAGACGAGCTGGAAAACGAAGCCCAGGACAAAGGTGGGGACTGCGATGACCACCAGCGAGGCGACCAGGACAGTGGAGTCGAACCAGCCACCGCGGCGCAGGCCTGCAAAGACGCCGAATGCGACGCCGAAGATGGCCTGGATGGCCAGCGCCTCGATGGCGAGCATCGCCGTCACCGGGAAGACGCGGGCAAGGCTTGCCGCGATGGGCTGGCCCGTGAAGTCGTTGCCGAGGTTAAACGTAAAGAGGTTCTTAAGGAACAGGCCGTACTGGACCCAGAACGGCTGGTCCAGGTGGTACTGGCTGCGCAGGGTGTCAATAACTGCCTGTGGGGGCTGGCGATCGCCGAACAGGGCAGCAATGGGATCGCCCGGCAGGGCAAACACCATGTAGTACACCAATAGGGTCGTGCCGAGGAAAACAGGGATCACCTGGAGGAGTCGGCGCAAGATGAACCGGATCACAGGATCACCTGCCTTCCGGTAAAGGGGAAAACGGGTTCATGAATGCCTTCCTGCCGCTTGCAAGCCAATGGGGGCCCGGACGTAACCGGAACCCCCATCAGCTTTTACGGCAAGTTAGATCTGGGCCTACTTGGCCGTGATGCCGTAGTAGAGGATTTCACCGTTCCAGCCGGTTTCGGCCTTCACGACGTTGTTGCTCCACACGATCGGGCGTGCCTGGTCCCAGAGCGGCAGGCCGGGCAGGTCCTGGAACAGGATTTCCTGGGCCTGGTTGAACTTGGCGTTTGCCTCGTCCGTGCTCTTTGCCGCCAGGCCTTCCTTCAGCAGCTTGTCGAACTCCGGGTTGGAGTACTTCTCGTAGTTGGAGGAAGCACCGGTGGCCCAGACGGGTCCCAGGAAGTTGTAGAGCGACGGGTAGTCGCCCTGCCAGCCTGCACGGGTCAGGCCGGGCAGCTGCTGGGACTTGCGCAGGTTCAGGACTTCGGCGAACTTGGCGAAGGGCTGGATTTCAGCCTGGATGCCGAGGTTGTTCTTGAAGCCGTTGGCTACGGCGTCGATCCATTCCTTGTTGCCACCGTCAGTGTTGGAAGCAATCTGGAGCGGCTTGGAATCGTCGTAAGGCTGGATCTTGTTGGCCTGGGCCCACAGGTCCTTGGCCTTGGCAGGATCGAAGTTCAGGACCTCGCTGCCCTTGATGCCTTCCTTGAAGCCGTCAATGACCGGCGGTGCGAAGGCCTTGGCCGGGGTGCGGGTGCCGTTGAAGACCACCTTGGCGATTTCCTCGCGGTTGATGGCGTAGGACAGAGCCTGGCGGCGCAGCTTGCCTGCTTCGCCCTGGAAGTTCGGGTTGTAACCCGGGATGTTCAGGGTGGAGTCGGTGGCAACAGCCTTGGTGGCGTTGCGGTCCGGGAAGTCGTTGACGTAGGTCTTCAGGGCGTTGGACGGCAGGACGTCAGTGATGTCCAGGTTGTCCGACTGCAGGTCCGTGTATGCGGGGCCCGGATCGGTGTAGAACTTGAAGGTCACACCGCCGTTCTTGGCCTCGCGGGTACCCTTGTAGTCCGCGTTCTTCACCAGGGTGATGGACTGGTCGTGGACCCAGGAACCCTGCTTTTCGAACTTGTAGGGACCGTTGCCCACGGGGTTTTCGCCGTAGGTCTTGGGGTCCTTCAGAGCGGCGGAAGGAAGCGGGTAGAAGGCGGAGTAGCCGAGGCGCAGGGACCAGTCGGCTTCCGGCTGGGCGAGCTTGACCGTGATGGTGGAGTCATCGGTGGCCTGCAGTCCGGACATCGTGTCGGCCTTGGGAGCCGGCGTGGTGGTGGTCTTGCCGTCAGCACCCTTGACCGAGTCAACGGCCGACACGTCCTCGTAACCAGCGATCGATTCGAAGAAGAATCCGTTGTTCTGCAGGTTCTTGGAGTTTGCGGCAAAGTTCCAGGAGTCAACGAAGGTCTTGGCCGTGATGGCCTCGCCGTTGGTGAACTTCTGGCCCTGCTTGACCTTGATGGTCCAGTTCTGGGCGTCGGACGAATCGATGGAGTCGGCCAGCGCGTTGACCGCCTTGCCGTTCGCATCGTAGCTGCGGAGACCTTCGAAGAGCAGGTTGACGACGCGGCCGCCGTAGACCTCGTTGGTGTTAGCCGGCAGCAACGGGTTTTGTGGCTCGTTGCTGTAGGCGGTGATGACCTTGTTGGGATCGCCAGCTGCACTGCTGGATCCGTCGGTGCTGCCGCCGCCGCCGGCGCCGCACCCGGTCAGGGCAAGCGCGGCGATTGCCACGATGCCCAGTGCTTTGGAAGTGCGCGTAAAACGCATTCCGCCTCCTATGAGTTGTGGGAGAGATATAGGGGAATCTTGTGCTTCCCCGCAGGCCGAAGCAGCTCACCGCTGTGACGGAACCTACACAATACGAGTTAGCCTAACCGCACGCAGTCCAGATATTGGTACTCCGTTGCCAAACCGTGACCGGCGCAGTGCAATGCCCCCGTCAGGTGTGGATAGTTAGGCACGTCACATGCTACTCGGCGGTAGGCTGGACGGCGAATCGACGCCGCAAGTGCCAAAGGACCCCACACCAGGGGGGCTGCGCCTAGGACAGCCGCCACTCCCACACGTTCCACCAGACGCCCAGCGGACCAGGGCTGGTCTTCACGCCGGCGACCCTGGAGCGGAAGGCCGTGGTACCCAGGGTTTGGTAGAGCGGCAGCCCGTAGGCGTCCTCCCATACGTGCTTATCAATCTCGGCCAGGAGTTCGTCCTGCTTGCCCAGGTCCGTCGTGGCGGCGAGCTGCTCCATGATCTTGTCCGCGTCGCCGTCGGAATATCCCGTGAAGTTGCTGCCCGCCCCGGTGCGGAAGATCTGTGGAACCCTGCTGACGCCCACCTCGGTCCCGATCCACCCTGAGATGGCTGCCTCATAGCCACCCCGGCTCAACGCCGCGGCCCACTCGGTGCTTGCCAGCCCGCCGTCGACCACCCTGAATCCTGCCAGCGCGGCTGAATCGCGGATCAAGCCGTATGCCTTGGCCCGGTTCGGATTGTCGCGGTTGTAGAGGATGCGGATGCTGGGAGTTGCGCCATTCAGGAGCTTCTTTGCCCCATCGATGTCCACCTTGGCGTAGTCGGCAGACCCGTTGTTCTTTACGGTGTCGTCGTACTTGGGCTGCCCGGGGAGGAACACCTGCGAATCGAGCGGCTTGGTGTCCTGGGTTCCCACCACGGCATCAACAATCGCCTGCCGGGGCACGGTCTTCAGGAAGGCCTCCCTGACATCCTTGTCGGAGAACGTCCCGGTGAAGTTCAGGTCAAGGTGGTCATAGCCGGACTGCTTGTAGCGTTGAACGGTGATGCCTTGGCTGGAGAGGCCGCTGAGGAGGCTGTCAGTTGACGCTGAGGGCTGCGGTGAGATGATGTCTGCCTGGCCGCTGCGCAGGGCTTCGACTGCTGCCGGCACGGCCCCTGTGAACCTGACGTTGATCTCATCGAGCCAGGGTTCGGCGCCCCACACGTAGTCCTTGTTCCGGACCAGTTTCATGGAGACACCCGGAACGATGTCGCGGACAATGTAGGGGCCGCTGGAGAGGTAGAGCGCGGGGTCGTCGGGAACGGATTTCGTGTCAAACCCGGTGTTCCAGAAGTCACTGACCTTTTTGAGGGCGGGGTGGGACGCGGGCTTTTCCGGGTTGCCCCGCGGCGTGTCCTTGAGGAGCTTGACCAGGTCTTCTTCGTCGTTGAGTTCACTTTTTGCAGCGACGACGTGGGCCGGGAGTCCGACGTCGAACGCCACTTCCCAGTCAGCGTAGGGCGCGGCGTACTCAATGGTGATGGACCGGCCGTCCGAACCGATCTCGGGGAACAGCGTGCCCGCCAGGCCTGTGGTGTCCGAGGCGACGGAGAAGTATTTGGTGCCCTTGCCGGCGGCGGGATCGACGTCGTCGAAATACCCCGATCCTGCAGCCCAGGCCAGCAGGAGGTCTGCCGCGCCGATCGGGGCCCCGTCTGACCACTTCACGCCCTCGTTGACCGTGTATTTCACTTTCAGGGGCTGGTCAGAGACCTTCTCGAAGTGCCCGAACTTGTCATTGCGGACCACTTTGGAGCTGTCGTCCAGATAGTAGAAGCCGGAGTGCGTGATGGCACCGATCTTGGAATTGATGTCGGTATTGCCCGCGGCGCTGTAGGGGTTGAATGAGGAGAACGCATTGACTTCGGCCACGGTGACGCTGCCGCCGCGCTTCGCCTCCCCCACCACCACGGACGGGGCGCTGCCTCCCGAACATCCGGACAGGACCATGGCTGCCGCCAAAGCGGCGGTGACCAACTGCATCAGACGCCTGACCGGCATGCCGTCTCCTTGTGGTTTTTCCCTCTCCGGAGGGGACTGGGGCCGCTGCGATCACGCCCTGCATACTCAGGATACTTGGTGCTGTGGCCCGGTAGCCTGATCCGCACCCCCTCCGGTTGCAGGAGGGGGCCTCTGCAGCAACTTGTCCGCACCGGGCCGGGTGAGCAGCGTGCGGGCCCTTCGCCGGTGGCCTTCACGCACGCCGGGCTCCATCCGGTCAAGGAGGGAAACGATCATCCGCGAGCGCGGGTTCAGCTCAAAAACCGGGCGGTGGTCCTGTACGTAGGTCCAGTACAGCGCATCCCAGTCAGGCATCCACTCCCCCGACGGCAGGTCGGACATTTTCCGCAGGTAGTTGCTGCCCGACACATAGGGCTTTGTGGTGATGTCCGCCCCGGCGGCAAATTGGCTCATGGCGTAGACGTTGGGCACCATCACCCAGTCGTAGGCATCGATGAACATTTCCATGAACCACTCATAGACGTCATCAGGATGGATCCGGAGCAGGGACATGGCGTTGCCCAGCACCATGAGCCGTTCGATGTGGTGCGCATACCCCGTGGCCAGTACGCGGGATATCACCAGGTCCACAGGCGGCAACCCCGTACTTGCGTCCCACCAACCGGATCCCAGCTGGTTCCGGTGGTTGAGCAGGTTGGCTGTGCGCATCCGGCGCCCGCGCAGCCGATACGTTGCGCGCATGTACTCCCGCCAGCCGATGACCTGGCGCACAAAGCCCTCAAGGGAGGCCAGCGGAGTATTCCCATCCGCTCCGGCCAGGACTGCCTGCAGGATATCGCCCGGGTTCAGAAGGCCGATGTTGAGCCCGGGGGTCAGCAGTCCGTGGTTGACGAATGGATGCGCGGCGGAAATCGCATCCTCGTAGGGGCCGAAGCCCGCGAGGCGTTCTGCGACAACCTCCTGCAGGTGCCTTTGAGCCTCTTCCGCGGTGGTCGGCCAGGCGAAAAGGTGGGGGTCTCCAGGGGCATCCGGAAACTCCGTGGCGACCCAGGCGATGGCGGGTTCGACGTCGCCCGCGGCCTCGCAGCCGGGCTCTTTTCCCTGCCCGCCGCCCGGCAATGACAGCGCATCCAGGTTGAACGTCCCTTCCTCCTGGAGCAGGGGGTGGCCCCGGAACCTGCCGACAACGGGAGGGGTGTAGCCGCGGGGAAGCTTCCTGCGGTTGTCCGCGTCGAACGACCACTTCCCGCCGATGGGGGCGCCGTTGTCCACCAGGATGTCCAACCGCCGTCGCTGCCAGACGTAGAAGTCGTGCATCCGGGCGGGATTGCCGGCGAACCAGTCATCCAGCTGCGCCCGCGACGTGAGGAAGTTCGGTGTCTCAAGCACGTCCTGGCTGCGCATTTTGTAGCCGCCATCGTCGAGCCCGGCTTCGAGGTCCTTTTCAAGCCAGTCATCGACGACGTCAAACCAGGTCACGACCCGGGGGCGCCGCTGCCGGATGACGTCAGCCAGCTGGACACGTGACGTCCTCGCCGGGTCGCTGTGGAGGACAACCACGTCGTGCCCGAGGGCACGCAGGCGGCGGGCAAAACCAGCCATCGAGGCCCGGTGCAGGACCAGCTTGTGCGAATGGAACCGGTACTGGCGGAAGTAGAGGTCGTGCTCGATGAGCACAAAGACCGTGTCGTGGTCTGCACCGGCCCGCTGCTGCTCAAAGAGCTGGTGGGGCAGGACGAGGCGCACGAGCGGGCCGGCAGTCATACCGCAACCCTATGGCAGGTCCCACCGGCAGGCCCGGACGAGGGGGCGGCCGATTTGAAAGTTGTCCGTCTTACTGACATTCTGTCAGGAAGATGCTGACGCCGCGTCAGTATCATTCCCCTACCTAGGACAAACCAATGTTTCTTGCACTCCGCGAACTGACCTTCGCGCGTGGCCGCTTCAGCCTGATGGGCGGTGTCATTGCGCTCATCGCCGTCCTGATGGTGATGCTCTCCGGCCTGTCCTCGGGGCTCGTCAACGATGGCGTGTCCGGCCTCAAATCGATGCCGGTGACGGCCTTCGCCTTCGACCAGGGCACCAAAACCGACAATGCGTTTTCCCGCTCCGTGGTCGATGACCGGCAACTCGACTCCTGGCGGGGTGCAGAGGGCGTAGCCGCGGCCGAAAAGATGGGTGTCGGCATGGCCAATGCCACCACCGATTCCGGCAAGCAGGTCGACCTCACGCTTTTCGGCATCGAGCCGGGCTCGTTCCTGGAACCTTCCCGCTCCGCAGGAATCGGCCTCGGCGAGCCCGACGGCATTGTCGTCTCCTCGACGGCAAAGGCTGAAGGCATCGACCTCGGTACGGTCGTGACGCTGGACCGGATCGGCACGAAGCTCAGGGTGGTTGGCTTCACCGAAGGACAGTCCACGTTCGGCCACGTCGACGTGGCCTACCTGCCGCTGAAGACCTGGCAGCTGATCGCCTCAGGCCAGGCGGCCCCGGGAAGTCCGAATGCGGCCCAGTTGTCCGCACTGGCCTTTGATACCGCCAGCGTGGTCGCCGTCGAGGCGAAACCCGGCACCAAACTGGACCTTGCCGCCGGCGACACGGCCGCCGGCACCTCCAGCAAATCCCTGTCCGCCGCCTTCAATGCATCTCCGGGCTACGAGGCCGAGACCATGACCCTGAGCATGATCCAGGTCTTCCTCTACGCAATCTGCGCCCTGGTTGTCGGTGCGTTCTTCACCGTGTGGACCATTCAGCGCAAGCACGAAATCGCGGTCCTGCGGGCCATCGGCGCCTCCACCGGTTACCTGCTTCGGGATGGCCTGGCCCAGGCCGCCGTCCTGCTGGTGGGATTCACCGTCCTCGGCGTAGCCGCGGGCCTGGGACTGGGCGCAGCAATGCCCGACGCCATGCCTTTCGCCCTTGAGGCCGCGCCGATCGCCATCGCCACTGCCCTCACCATTGGCCTTGGCCTGATCGGTGCAGCCGTGGCTGTGATCCGAATTTCCCGCATCGACCCGCTCAACGCCCTTGGAGGACAGCGATGACCAACCCCAGCTTCACCCGTGCCGCAGCCGGCCCCGCCGCCGCGCCCCGAGCCACCGGCTTGTCCATCCGCAATGCGGTGATGGAACTCGGCGACGGCGACACCAAGGTGACAGCCCTGGATGACGTCAGCCTCGATGTGGCGCCGGGGGAATTCCTCGCGATCGTCGGTCCGTCCGGTTCCGGCAAGTCCTCCCTGCTTGCCGTTGCAGGCGCCCTCGCCTCACCGGATTCCGGAACGGTCAGCGTCCAGGGACAGGACCTTTCCCAACTAAGCAAAGGCAAACTTGCTGCGTTCCGGCTGGCAAACATTGGCTTCGTTTTCCAGTCCGGCAACCTCATCCCGGCCTTGACCGCTGCGGACCAGCTCCGGCTGGTCAACCGCCTCGCAGGCGGGCCGAAAAAGTTCGACCCGGTCCAGCTGCTGGACTCGGTCGGCATGGCCCACCGCGCCGGCAACCGGCCCGCCCAGCTCTCCGGGGGCGAGCGCCAGCGCATCGGCATCGCGCGGGCGTTGGTCTCCGGGGCGAAACTCCTCCTCGTGGATGAACCCACGGCTTCCCTGGACCGGGCAAGGAGCCGTGAGGTGGTGGAATTGCTTGCCCGACAAAGCCACCACCACGGTGTCGCCACCATCATGGTGACCCACGACCACGACGTCCTCGGCTATTGCGACAGCGTGGCCGAGATGGTGGATGGCCGGCTGGGGGCCCCTGCTCCGGCCCGCTAGCATCGGTTATTCCGGGCATGGCGACGGGCGGCCTGCTAAACCAGGCCGCCCGTCGTCGTACCCTTGATGCGTAGGCCAGCCAGTGTCAAAGGATCCCGTCATGCCCAGAATCAGGGCCGCCACCGTCGCGGAACACCGCGCCGCGCAGGAGCGCGCACTGCTGGATGCCGCCCACGAGCTCCTGCAGGAAACCTCCGAAGCGCCGACCATGGCAGAGGTAGCCTCGCGGGCAGGACTCTCAAGGCCCAGCGTCTACCAGTACTTCGACTCGCGGCAGGACCTGCTCCAGGCATTGGTCCGCGACATTTTTCCGCGCTGGACCGAGCGGGTCACCGGCGCCATGACCGATGCCCCAACCCAGGCGGACCGGGTCCTGGCCTATGCGACGGCCAATGTGGACCTCGTTGCTGAAGGAGCGCACGCGGTGGGGGCGGCGCTGGCCGCCTTGGCCCCCGGCGCCGAACTCGACGAGCAGGCCAGCCGGATGCACCGGCAGCTCCAGGAACCGCTGATCGAAACGCTCACCGCGCTTGGCGTTGCCGGTCCGGAGTCGGTCGCGGAGATGATCAACGCTGTGGTCCATGCCGGCACCCGCATGCTCGAATCAGGCCAAACACTGGCTGAGGTCCACACCCATCTCAGGACGCTGCTCGGGCCGTTCGTGGCCGAGCGCCAAGCGGCCGGACGCTAGGCTCCCCCGCTGCGGCGGCGCGGAGCCCCAAAACAGCGATGGCCGCCCGGAACATCTGTTCCAAGCGGCCATCGCTGACTGTCAATGGGCAGCGCTATACGTTGAAGCGGAACTCCACCACGTCGCCGTCGGCCATGACGTATTCCTTGCCTTCGATCCGGACCTTGCCGCGGGATTTCGCCTCAGCCATGGATCCGGCGTCCACAAGGTCGTCGAAGGAGACCACTTCGGCCTTGATGAAGCCGCGCTGGAAGTCGGAGTGGATGACGCCGGCTGCCTGCGGAGCCGTGTCCCCCTGGCGGATGGTCCAGGCGCGTGCTTCCTTGGGGCCCGCGGTGAGGTAGGTCTGCAGGCCCAGGGTGTGGAAGCCGACGCGTGCCAGCTGGTCCAGGCCTGATTCGTCCTGGCCGTTCATCTCGAGCATCTCGCGGGCTTCTTCCTCGTCCAGCTCCACGAGGTCGGCTTCGAGCTTGGCGTCCAGGAAGATGCAGTCTGCCGGGGCCACCATGGCGCGCAGCTCTTCCTGCTTTTCCGGGCTGCCCAGGATGCCTTCGTCGGCATTGAACACGTAGATGAAGGGCTTGGCAGTCAGCAGGCCCAGCTCCTTGAGGTGCTCCATCTCCAGTTTGTCGCTCTTGACCGAGGAAAAAATCGTGTCACCACGCTCGAGGACGGTCTGCGCGGCCTTGATGGCGGCGAGCTCGGCGGCTTCCCGCTTCTTGATCTTGACTTCTTTTTCGATCCGCGGGATGGCTTTTTCGATGGTCTGCAGGTCGGCAAGGATCAGCTCGGTGTTGATGGTCTCCATGTCGGAGCGGGGATCCACCTTGCCGTCAACGTGGATGACGTCGGGGTCGTCGAAGACGCGAACAACCTGCGCGATGGCTTCAGCCTCGCGGATGTTGGCCAGGAACTGGTTGCCCAGCCCCTCCCCCTCGGACGCGCCCTTTACGATGCCGGCGATGTCGACAAAGGAAACGGCGGCGGGCAGGACGCGCTGCGAGCCGAAGATCCCGGCGAGCTGCTGCAGCCTGGGGTCCGGGAGGTTCACGACGCCGACATTGGGTTCGATGGTGGCGAACGGGTAGTTCGCGGCCAGGACCTGGTTGCGGGTGAGCGCGTTGAAGAGGGTTGATTTGCCGACGTTGGGCAGTCCGACGATGCCAATAGTAAGAGCCACGAGCATTGATTCTACCCGCCGGACCCCGCGGGCCAGTACCCGGGGATGTCACTGCCCGTGATTGTCAGAGCCCCGTGCAACAGTGAAGCCATGGATGCTTTTGCCTTGATTCTGGCCCTCTTCATGCTGCTGCTGGGTGCGCTTGCCGGCGCTGCGGCCACCTACTTCTCATTGCGCCGGAACTCGCACGCACTGGAGGCGGACTTTGACCAGGTCTCGTCCCGGCTTTCAGAGGTCACAGCACAGCTGGCAGCGGCCGACGCCGAGCGGCGGCTTTTGGCGGCACAGAACCGCGAGCTGGGCGACGCCAGGACCCAGGACGGGAGTGTGCTGCGTGCCCTGGCGCCCGTGGCGGAGAAGCTGTCCGCCGTCCAGCAGCAGGTCGCGTTGCTGGAGCGGGACCGGGTGGAGCAGTACGGCCAACTGGCCCAGCAGCTCCAGGAGGCCCGGCTTTCCGATGAACAGCTCATCCGCTCCACCCATGCCCTGGAATCGGCGCTGCGTTCCAACAGCGCCAGGGGCCAGTGGGGCGAGGTGCAGCTCCGGCGTGTGGTGGAAGCCGCCGGGATGCTCCGCCACGTCGACTTCGTGGAGCAGGTCCACAGCGCAGGCCACGACTCAGCGGTGCGGCCGGACCTGGTGGTGCAGCTCCCGGGCGAAAAGCAGCTGGTGGTGGACGCCAAGGTGCCGTTGTCGTCCTACCTTGAAGCGCAGGAACTGGGCGCGGTGGACCCCCGCCTGGGCCCCGCCGGACCGCAGTCCGCCAATGACGGCCGCAACAGGCAGGCCCTCCTGGCGGCACACGCCAAGGCCCTCAGGGCGCACGTGGATGCGCTGGGTACCAAAAAGTACTGGGACATCCCCGGGAACTCCCCGGAACTGGTGATCTGCTTTATCCCGGCCGAGTCCATCCTGGCGGCCGCGCTCACAGCTGACGCCGGGCTCCTGGACCACGCGTTGTCCCGCAACGTCGTCCTCGCCTCGCCGAGCACCCTGCTGGCCGTGCTGAAGTCCGTGGCGTTCACCTGGCGCCAGGACGTCCTGACGGACAGTGCGCGCGAACTCTTCGAACTCGCGCGGCAGCTGTACGACCGGATGGGCACGCTGGGAGAGAACGTCACCAAGCTCGGATCCTCGCTGAAAACGTCCGTGGACCGCTACAACGCCATGGTGGGAACGCTGGAAGCCAGGGTCCTGCCCACAGCACGGAAACTCAACAGCCTGGAGGAAACAGGCTTGGTTGCACCCCCCTTGGTGGAGGTGCAACCGCGGGCGCTCGTGGCACCCGAGCTGCAGGGCGACGGGGAAGCAGCCTGACACGGCAGCAACAATGCGGAATGGGCCGGGCAGCCTGGTGGCTGCCCGGCCCATTCCGTTGGAATTGTGGTGCCGGTTCTAGCTGCGGGGCCGGCGTCCGCCCAGGGCCCGGCTGACATCTCCGGCTTCCTTGAGGGTGGCCCGGAGCTCCTTGGGCAGCGAAAAGAGGAGGTCTTCCTCAGCCGTGACTACTTCCTCCACGGCGCCGTATCCGTAGTCGGCGAGCAGCCGCAGCACGTCCTGCACCAGGACCTCGGGAACGGATGCCCCGGAGGTAACTCCCACGGTGGCGACGCCTTCGAACCAGGCCTCGTCAACCTCGTTGGCGAAGTCCACCCGGTAGGACGCCTTAGCGCCGTATTCAAGTGCGACCTCCACCAGCCGGACGGAGTTGGACGAGTTGGCCGAACCCACCACGATCACCAGGTCGGCCTTGGGCGCGATCTTCTTGATGGCCACTTGGCGGTTGGTGGTGGCGTAGCAGATGTCGTCGCTGGGCGGATCCTGCAGGGTTGGGAACCGTTCCTTGAGCAGCCGGACGGTTTCCATGGTCTCGTCCACGCTAAGCGTGGTCTGCGAAAGCCAGATGACCTTCTCAGGGTCCCGGACAGTGACCTGGTCCACTTCGTGCGGGCCGTTGATGATCTGGATGTGCTCCGGTGCTTCCCCTGAGGTGCCTTCCACTTCCTCGTGCCCGTCGTGGCCGATCAGGAGGATATCGAAATCGTCCTTGGCGAAGCGGACGGCTTCCTTGTGCACTTTGGTGACCAGGGGGCAGGTGGCATCAATGGTGCGCAGGCCCCGGGTTTCGGCGGATTCGACCACTGCCGGGGAAACGCCGTGGGCCGAGAAGATCACCAGGGCGCCCTCGGGCACCTCATCGGTTTCGTCCACGAAGATGGCGCCCTTTTCCTCCAGCGAGCTGACCACGTGGACGTTGTGGACGATTTGCTTGCGGACGTATACGGGCGGACCGTAGTGTTCCAGCGCCTTTTCGACGGCGATCACGGCACGGTCCACACCGGCGCAGTAACCGCGCGGAGCAGCCAGCAGTACCTTCTTGGCGCCGTTCACGGGGGCCGCAGCTGCTACTTCCTCCGGGGAGCGGCGCCTGCGCGGAATGGATGGCATCGAAAGGGATACAGCCGAGGTGGTCATGCCTCCATGCTACCGGCTGGCCTAACCCGTTTCCGGGATGCGAACAACGTCACAATGCCGGCTGCCACCAGGACGCCGCCGGCGACGGCGGTCGCCGTGATCCATGTTTGGAAGTCTGCACCGGCGGCGGCAAGGAACTCGTCGCGGAACATGTTGGCTATCGCGTTGCCGGTGTCGGCGGCCTGGGCACGGGCCGAGCCCAGCTGCAAGCCAAGCCCCCACAGCCCTGCGACCGCCAGGCCGCCGAGCCCTGCGGCCAGCAGCACGGTCCAGCGCCGGCGTGCCGCTACGAGGGCCAGCAGGAATGCCACCGCCGAGCCGATGGCCAGGACGTAGCCCATGGGCGCATACGTGGCCAGCCGCTCGGTCCATTCCCGTTGCGCAGGTTGGCCCACGTTAATCAGCGTCTGTTCCGGCGGGTTGAGGGGAAGCCGCGTGGCTCGGCTGATCTCCTCTGAGCCGAGGGCTACCAAGGGGGCGACGTCGAGGGTCAGCGACGAGGCCGAGGCGCCGTCCTGCGCCGCGGCGGGGTCGGCGAAGCTGAGGCGGTGGCTCCTGCGAAGGGTCTCCTCCCAGGCTGCCGGATAGCCGGGGAGGCCTGCCAGCGATTCCGCCGCTTTCTCGAGCATCGGTTCGACCAGTCCCGAGAGGAAACCGGGAACAGATCCGGTATCGATCGTCCCCACCGCCGCCGCGGCCAGCTTCCGTTGGAATTCCGGGTCCTTGCCGAGCGGAGCAGCAAGCCGGACAAATCCATCCTCCTGGACGATGTTGCGGTCCACCCAGATGGCGGGAACGGCTACGGCAGCCAGGAGGATGCCCAGCACGGTGGCGAGGGCAGAAACAAAAGTGCGCACAACAGGTCCTTCGGGGTTGGGGGCCTCAACCCATCCTAGGCAGGGTGGCGGCGCTGTTCCTGTCAGCCCCCGGTGCTACACCTTATGGATAAGGTTGATTGACCGCCCCCAACAGATAAAAGGACCGCATGCCCGCAGCACCAGCCTCCCAACGGCGTCCGCATGTCTGACCAGGCCTCCCTTCCAGGCACTGCACCCACTACCCTGCCTGCCACCGCAGCGGAAACCAGTCCGGACAACCCGTGGCCGCTGCAGCTCCTCTCGCAGAAGCTGAAAGCCCACATCGACCGGACCCCGTCGGCGTGGGTGGAAGGGCAGGTCATTGAGCTGAACCGGCGCGGCACCAACGCCTACATCACGCTTCGCGATGTGGATGCCGAGGTGTCCCTTCCCGCTTCGGTCTGGACCAAGGTCCTGGAGCGGCAGAACCTTCCACTGGAGCGGGGTTCGCGGGTCGTGGCGCTGCTGAAGCCGGAATTCTGGCTGAAAACCGGCCGGTTGAACATGCAGGTCCGGGACATCCGGCCGGTCGGCCTGGGTGACCTGCTGGCCCGGATTGAGCGGCTGCGCCAGGCCCTCGCGGCGGAGGGTCTGTTCGCGGACTCCCGCAAGAAGCGGCTGCCCCTGCTGCCACACCGCATCGGCCTGATTACGGGACGGGACTCAGACGCGAAGAAGGACATCCTCCGCAACGCGGCGCGGCGGTGGCCGGCGGTGGAGTTCGAGATCCGCGAGGTTGCCGTGCAGGGCAACACTGCCGTGGCCCAGGTGGTCCGCGCCCTGCGGGAACTGGATGCCCGGCCGGAGGTCGACGTCATCGTCATCGCGCGCGGAGGCGGGGCACTCGAAGACCTCCTGCCCTTCAACAGCGAGGACCTCATCCGCGCGGTGGCAGCGGCCGAAACACCGGTGGTGAGCGCCATTGGCCACGAGGCGGACCGCCCGCTGCTGGACTACGTTGCCGATCTCCGCGCCTCAACGCCCACGGATGCCGCCAAGCGGATCGTTCCTGAGGTGTCCGAGGAGCTCGCCGGCGTGCGCCAGGCGCGGGAACAGCTGCGGCGCTCCATGGAACGGATGATAGACCGGGAGCGGGACCGGCTGGCGGCACTGCATTCACGGCCAGTCATGGCGGCGCCTGAGGGCATGGTCTCCGTCCGGGCGGAGGAAATCGAGCGCCTGCTGCGGCGTTCCTCCGCCGCCGTGAACTCCACCGTGGTGCGGGCAGCAGACCAGCTCCAGCACCTGAAAGCCCAGGTGCGCGCGCTCTCACCCCAGAAGACCCTCGACCGGGGGTACGCCGTCGTCGAACTCGCCGGGGACCAGGCCGCCCGGATCGCCGAAGCCGGCCACGCCGTGGTCCGCAGGCCCGCCGAAGCGCCGGCGGGCACCCCCCTGTCCATCCGCGTGGCGGAGGGCCGCTTCGGCGCCACCTCCGACGGGCCCGCGCAGCCCACCGGTGCACTGCACCCGGGAAACCCAGACCAGCACCAGGAAGTGGAAGAGAACGCATGACTGAACAGAAGCCCGAAGCAGAAGTCGCAGCGCTGAGCTACGAGGACGCCAGGGAGCAGCTCATCGCCGTGGTGGGCAGGCTTGAAGCGGGCGGAGCAAGCCTGGAGGAATCCCTGGCGCTGTGGGAGCGCGGCGAGGCACTGGCCGCGCGGTGCGAGGAGTGGCTCGAGGGCGCAAGGAAGCGGTTGGCCGCTGCCCGCGACCAGCCGCTCTAGGCTGGCTGCAGAACCTGGGCACACTGTTCCGGCCTCAGGGCCCGGGTCACGAACGGGCGACGAGTTCCTTTTCAATGTCGACGTCGAATTCGGCTTTGGGCCATTCCAGGCGGAAATCGGACAGCGCCGACATCACCAGTTGCTGCACGGCGATGCGGGCGAACCATTTTTTGTTGGCCGGAACCACGTACCACGGGGCAATCCCTGAGCTGGTCTCGTCGAAGGCGGCCTGGTAGGCGGCCATGTAGTCATCCCAGAAGGCGCGTTCCTTCAGGTCTCCGCTGCTGTATTTCCAGTGCTTGGCAGGGTTGTCCAGGCGGGCCAGCAGCCGGGATTTCTGCTCATCCTTGCTGATGTTGAGCATCACTTTGATGATCTTGGTGCCGGCGTCGGTCTGGCGGGCCTCGAATTCATTGATGGCCCGGTAGCGCCGGCTGATTTCTTCCGGGGTGGCCCAGTTGTGCACGCGGTGGATGAGGACGTCCTCGTAATGGGAGCGGTCGAAAATCCCCACCATGCCGGCGGCGGGGACCTCCTTCTCGATGCGCCACAGGAAGTCGTAGGACTTCTCCTGCTCGGTGGGAGCCTTGAAGGCCTTGAACTGGACGCCCTGGGGGTCCATGGTGGCCATGACGTGGTTGACGATTCCGCCTTTGCCCGCCGTGTCCATCGCCTGCAGGACCAGGAGGATCCGTTTCTTTCCGCCGGCCCGTGATTCGGCGAACAGCTGTTCCTGCATCCCGGAGAGCTTTCCGTCCATCTCAAGCAGCAAGGCTTCGCCGTCAGCCTTGTTGCCGCTATAGCCCGGGGTGGCATCCGGATCCACCGATGCCAGGGAAAATCCCTTTTCAACGCGCAGCGTGTCAGTGGGATGCTCGTCGAAGCCAACGACGCGGGCCATGAGGTTCCTCTCCGCAGGGGATACACGGGCCCGGTGGCCCGTGAGCACAGGCTAGTTCCCCTGGTACCTGCTTAGGAAGTCCCCCATGCGCCCAATGGCTTCTTCAATGTCCTTCACGTTGGGCAGCGTCACCATGCGGAAGTGGTCCGGGCGCACCCAGTTGAAGGCCCGGCCGTGGGATACCAGGATCTTCTGTTCCCTCAGGAGGTCGAGGACAAACTTCTCATCGTCCCGGATGTGGTAGACCTCAGGGTCCAGCCGGGGGAAGAGGTACAGGGCGCCTTTCGCCTGCTGCGTGCTGACGCCGGGAATGGCATTGAGCATGTCGTAGGCCTTATTGCGCTGCTCCAGCAGCCGGCCGCCCGGGAGGATGAGGTCGTTGATGCTCTGGTAGCCGCCGAGCGCGGTTTGGATGGCGTGCTGGGCCGGGACATTGGCGCATAGGCGCATGTTGGCCAGCAGGTTGATGCCTTCAAGGTAGTCGGCGGCGTCCTTCTTGGGTCCTGAAATGGCCATCCAGCCTGCCCGGTAGCCGCAGACCCGGTAGGCCTTGGACAACCCGCTAAAAGTCAGGCACAGGACGTGGTCGCCGGTGAGCCCGGCGAGGTTTACGTGGACAGCGTCCTCGTAAAGGATCTTTTCGTAGATCTCGTCGGCGAAGATCACGAGGCCGTGCTTCTCGGCGAGGGCCACGATGCGCTTCAGGGTCTTTTCGGGGTAGACGGCGCCGGTGGGGTTGTTGGGGTTGATGACCACGATGCCCTTGGTCCGGGGCGTGATCTTCGCTTCCATATCCTCCAGGTCGGGCTGCCAGCCGGACTCTTCATCGCAGAGGTAGTGGACCGGCTTGCCGCCGGCGAGCGCCACGGATGCCGTCCAGAGCGGGTAATCCGGCGTGGGGATGAGCACTTCGTCGCCTGAATCGAGCAGCGCCATCAGGGACATGGTGATTAGCTCGCTGACGCCGTTGCCCAGATAGATGTCGTCAACGTGGATGTTCTGGATACCGCGGGTCTGGTAGTACTGCGAGACGGCGGTGCGGGCAGAAAAGATGCCGCGGGAATCGCTGTAGCCCTGGGCGTGGGGCAGGTGGCGGATCATGTCCACCAGGATGGCGTCCGGCGCCTCGAACCCGAACGGCGCGGGGTTGCCGATGTTCAGCTTGAGGATCCGGTGGCCCTCCGCCTCCATCTGCTGGGCGGCTTCGAGGATTGGTCCACGGATGTCGTAAAGGACGTTATTGAGCTTCGTGGACTGCCTGAATTCTGCCATCCCTCAAATATGCCACAGGAAGGATGAATGGCTGTTGAGACTTCCGCCACACGGCCGACGGCGGCTGCCGGACCTTCGAAAGTCCGGCAGCCGCCGTCGTTGTCACGCGCCGGTTCCTGTCCGGCGGGACAGGAAACGCGGTCCTACTTGACGATGCCCTTGTCCTTCAGCCAGGCGGCTGCTGCCGTCTTGGCGTCCTGCTTCTGGCTGCCGCTGACAGCCCGGTTGAGGTTGATCAGGTCATCGGTGGTGAGGATGCTGGACACCGAGTTCAGTGCCTGCTTGGCCTTGTCCGTCATCTTGGCCTTGCTGTACAGCGGCAGGACCTGCTGGGCGATGAAGTTGTTCTTCGGATCCTCCAGCACCACGAGGTCGTTGTCCGCGATGGACGGCGTGGTGGTGTAGATATCGGCCACCTGCACCTGGTCTTCCAGGAGGGCCTTGAGCGTTACCGGGCCGCCGCCGTCGCTGAAGGGCTCCAGCTTCTTGGGTTCGCAGTTGTAGTTCTTCTTCAGCCCGGGCAGGCCGTAGGCGCGCTCGGCGAAGGTGGCCGGGGCGCCGACGACGATCTGGCTGCAGACCTTGGCCAGGTCCTCAATGGACTTCAGCTGGTACTTCTCGGCCGTTGCCTTGGTGACCACCATGGCGTCCTTGTCTTCGGCCTTGGACACGTCCAGGACGCCAAGGCCATCCGGCAGCTTGCCCGGCAGCGCCTTGGCGATGTCACCGGCGGAGACTTCCGTGGCTTCCTTGTTCACGTAGAGCAGCAGGTTGCCGCTGTAATCCGGCACCACATCCACCGAACCGTCCTGGACGGCCTTGAAGTAGACCTCCCGGGAGCCGATGTTCGGCTTGGTGGTGGCGGTGATTCCGTTGGCGTTCAAGGCGCCGGCGTACAGCTCGGCGATAATCTGGCTCTCCGGGAAATCGGCGGAACCCACCACCAGGGAGGTGGCTCCCCCGGAAGCGCCGGCGCTGGAGGCCGGCGCGTTCTTCAACGGATCCGACGAACCGCCGCAGGCGGACAACGCCACGGCCAGGCCAAGCCCGGCGGCCAGGCCGCTGAACGCCCGCCTGCCGAGGCGCTGGGGACGGCTATCTTTCATGACTTACCTCCTTGTACAACAGTCTCCGCAACTACGGGGTCTGTGAGTTCGACCGCGGCCTCCTGGCTGCGGTAGGACAGTTTTGAGGCCCCTCGGGTGAGGAACAGCCTCTGGAACAGGGACAGGACGAGGTCGACGGCGATGGCGAGCACGGCGATGAGGAGTGACCCTCCCAGCATCTGCGGGAAGTCGCTGAGGACGAGTCCGTCAAAGAGGTAGCGGCCCAAGCCGCCGAGGTTGATGTAGGCGACCACGGAGACTGTGGCGATCACCTGCAGCACGCCGGTGCGGAAACCGCCGAACATGACGGTGAGGGCATTGGGCAGTTCGGCGCGGAACAGGACCTGCAGTTCGGTCATGCCCATGGCCCTGGCAGCGTCCACAACGTTCCGGTCCACGCTGGAGATGCCGGCGTAGGTTCCGGCCAGGAGCGGAGGGACCGTGAGGATCACCAGGGCCCAGACGGGTGGCGTGAGTCCGATGCCGGCCAGCAGCACGAATAGGATCAGCAGGCCCAGGGTGGGCAGGGCACGCAGGGCTCCCGCGAGCGCGACGACGGCCACCCGGCCCTTCCCGGTGTGGCCGACGAACATCCCGACGGGTACTGCAATGGCGGTGGCAATCAGCATGACGAGTCCGGTGTACTGGAGGTGCTCCCCCACCCGGGCGGGAATGCCCATGCTCCCGGACCAGTGCAGCGGGTCTGCGAGCCAGGCGAAGGTATCGGCGAAGACGTTGCTCATGCTGCTTCACCCACTGTGGAAGCAGCCCCCTCGGCTTCGAGTGCTCGGGCGGCGATGCCGTGTGCCCCCTGGCTCTGTGGCTTCCCTGCCCGCTCCCATGGTGTGAGGATGCGTTCCAGGAGGACCAGGACGGCGTCCATTAGCAGAGCGAGGACCAGGATGGCGATGATGCCCACCACCACCTCGGTGACGAAGTCCCGCTGGAGCCCGTCCGTGAAGAGCATGCCCAGGTTCCCGACGCCCAGGAGGGCCGCAACGCTGACCAGCGAGATGTTGCTGACGGATACCACCCGGAGGCCGGCGAACATGACGGGCAGCGAGAGCGGGAGGTCCACCTGCAGGAACCGGGCCAGCGGTTTGAAGCCCATGGCCTGCGCGGCCTGGCTGATGTCCGCGTCCACGGAGTCGAAGGCGTCAAGGGCCGCGCGAACCAGCAGCGCAACGGCATAGATGGTCAGTGCCACCACCACGTTGAGGGGATCCAGGATCCGGGTCCCCAGGATGGTGGGAAGGATGATGAACAGCGCCAGTGACGGAATGGTGTACAGCAGGGAGGACGCCGTCAGCACCACGGAGCGGAGGGCATTGTTCCGCCGCGCCAACTGCGCAAGCGGGATGGAAATGATCAGCCCCAGGACCATGGGAACGAGTGCCAGCACCAGGTGCTGTCCGCCGCGCTCGAGGATCATGCCGGTGTTGGCCAGGAACCATTCCATCAGAGGGCAGCCTGCCGCACCTGGCGTGCTTCTTCGATGAGTGCCAGGACCTCGCCGCCGCGGACCACGCCCAGCGCCACGCCGTCGGCATCCACGGCAACACCAAGGCCGGACGGCGAGGAGAGGGCGGAGTCCAGGGCGCGGCGGAGGCTCTCTCCGGGGCGGAACAGCGAACCGCCGGGAACGAGTTCGGTTTCGGTCCCGGGCGCCGACCAGCCCAGCGGGCGCTTGTCAGCGTCAACCACCAGCTGCCATCCGCCGGCAGCGCTGGAATCCGACTCATACCCTCCGGGGGCCCTGATGATCGTGGGCACGGGGTGGATGGCCACACCGTCGGACGGGGAAAAGCCGAGGTGGCGGAAGCCGCGGTCGCGCCCCACGAAGGACGCCACGAACTGGTTTGCCGGCGCCCGCAGGATTTCCTCCGGCGAGGCGTACTGGGCCAGTTTGCCGCCGGTGGCGAAGACAGCCACCTTGTCGCCCAGGATGGTGGCTTCGTCAATATCGTGCGTAACGAAGACGATGGTCTTGGCCAGGTCCTTTTGCAGCCGCAGCAGTTCCTGCTGGAGTTCGTCGCGGACCACGGGGTCCACCGCGCTGAACGGCTCGTCCATGAGGAGCACGGGCGGATCTGCGGCGAGGGCCCGCGCCACGCCGACGCGCTGCTGCTGGCCGCCGGAAAGCTGCGACGGGTAGCGCCCACCCAGCGACGGCGCCAGGCCCACCACGTCCAGGAGCTCCCGGGCGCGCTTGCGGGCATCCGCTTTTGAGACCCCGTTGAGCCGCGGGACGGTAGCAATGTTGTCCAGGACGGAGCGGTGCGGCAGCAATCCGGCGGACTGCATCACGTACCCCATCGACCGGCGAAGTTCCGCAGCCGGTACGGAGGTGACATCGCGGCCGTCCACGGTGATGGTCCCTGACGTGGGCTCCACCATCCGGTTGATCATCCTGAGCGACGTTGTTTTGCCGCAGCCCGATGGGCCCACGAAAACGGTGACGGACCCTTTGGCGATGGACATGGACAGCCCGTCCACGGCAGGCTGGCCGCCCGGATACTGCTTCGTAACGCTCTGGAACTCGATCATCGCCTGGTCCATGGTGCGGACTTACCTGTTCTCTTGGACGGGCTGTTCCCAGCACCGCGACACTGCCATAAGCACGCTGATAGTTACGGTAACCCAAACCGGGTCAGGCTTCAGCAGCTGGGGCCCTAATCCGTACAAAGGAATCCCTACTGTAACCATTCGGAACCCCGGCCGGGATGGATGGGATTCCCTGGATCCCGCCCTGCAGCGGCTCCTGTCACGGGCGCCGCGGCCGGGCCTACAGTGGAGGCGTGACCAACTTGGAAGTTTCGCCGCAGCAGGAAGTTTGCCCACCCGCCCCCGAAGGAGGGATGTCCGGCCCCTGCCTGCAGCTGTGGCCGGAACGTGAAGTACCCCTGGGCGGCGTCCGCGCCATGAACGTCAGGCGCACGTTGCCCCAGCGCGGCCTTCCCACGATCGGGGCCTGGTGCTTCCTGGACAGCTTCGGCCCGGACCGGACCGCGATGTCCGTCCTTCCCCACCCCCACATCGGGCTGCAAACGGTCACCTGGCCGCTGGCGGGGCATATCCGCCACCGGGACAGCGTGGGCAGCGACGTGGTGGTGCGCCCCGGGGAGCTGAACATCATGACAGCCGGCCACGGCGTCTCGCATTCCGAGTTCGCTGTGCTTCCCGCCGACGGCGGGGAGTTGCCGCTGCAACGGGGCCTGCAGCTGTGGGTGGCCCTTCCCGACGGGGACCGGCACCGGGAACCGGCATTCGAACAGCACCGCGAGCTGCCACGCGCTGCCGGGCCGGGCTTCACGGCGACGGTCATGGTGGGCGAGCTTGCAGGGGTGGCCTCCCCCGCAACAGTGTTTTCGCCGATCGTCGGCGCGGACGTTTCCTGCGAGGGCGAGGCGGTGCTGCCGCTGAACCCCGGCTTTGAGCACGGCATCCTGGTGCTCGACGGCGGCCTGGCGGTGGACGGGCAGGCCCTGCCGGCGGGGCCGCTGGGCTACCTGGGCACCGGCCGCAGCGAACTCAGGGTGGAGGCTCTCCCCGGTACGAGGTTCCTGCTGATCGGCGGTGAGCCGTTCGCCGAGGAACTGCTGATGTGGTGGAACTTTGTGGGCCGCACCCATGACGAAGTGGAAAAGGCCAGGGACGACTGGGAGGCGCAGGCCGGCCTGGCGGACGCCGAAACAGCAGCAGCCCGCTACGGCCTGGTCCGTGGACATGGTCCGGATGCCGGGGCGGAAGCCGGCCGCATCCCGGCTCCCCCGCTCCCAGGCGTCCGGCTGACGCCGCGGAAGCGTTCCGTGGGCTAGGCGGGTTCCGCCACCAACTGCAGCACGCCGAACACCGGTTCCTGGTCCAGCACCCTGACGTCGGTCACGCCGGTTTCGGCGAGGTTCCGTCGGAAGGACTCCTGCAGGGGTGCCACATTCATGCCCAGCCCGCCGCCGAGGATCACCGGGCCCTCGATTTTCAAAAGTCCCAGCACCTGGCCGGCCAGGGCAGCGAGGTCCTGCCCGGCCTGCTCCAGCAACATTGCGCTGTCCCGGTGCCCGGCGGCCGCGGCTTCCACGACGTGCCTGGCCTGCTGCGCCCAGAAGCGCCTCCCGGTGTCCGGTGAGTGGAACAAGGCGATGAGCTTGTTGGGATGGTCCAGCCCGCAGGATGCCAGGAGGGCCGCCGTGAGCTGGTCGACGGGCAGGCCCTGGTTCATCCTGCGGAGGCTGTGCCGCACCGCTTCCCTGCCCAGCCAGTAGCCGCTGCCTTCATCCCCCAGCAGGTACCCCCATCCGCCGGCCCTGGCCTCAGCGCCGTCGGTATTGCGTCCCCACGCGGCAGATCCGGTGCCCGCGATGACCGCTACTCCGGTGGCGGCGCGGCCCGCGGCCAGCAGGAGGCGGGAGTCATGGACAACGGTGACGCGTGCTTCGGGAGCCAGGGGCTGGATCAGCGCAGCCAGCGCGGCGGCGTCTTCATCGGTATCGATTCCGCCGGATCCCGCGTACACCCGGTCCACGTGACCTCCGCCGATCCTGGCGAACAGGTCCGCAAGGTTGCGTGCCGCCTGCTCGCGGCTGACATTCTGGACGTTGGAGCTTCCGGCCGACTCGTCGGCCACGGGGTGGCCGTCCTCGAAACGGATGCCGTGGGTCTTGGTGCCCCCGATATCCAGCCCGATCGTGATGCCGTGCAAAGGACTGGCCGGGGAGCCTGCCGCCTGGTCAAAAGGAGTGGCAGAAGGGTTCTGGGTGTTTGTCACGTCACAAGGGTACTTGCCCCATGGAGTTTGGCACCCCGCCGCCCCGGCACCGGTAGCCAGCCGCCGCCGTCGGACATTTCCCCGGCTCAGCGGCCTGCCCTGGTGACCAGCCCGGCCAGCATCGCGGGCCCCTGCCCCACCACCAGCTCGCGGAAAAGCCTGGCCGGAACCGGCTCGCTTTCCGGTTTCCTCCGCCGCCAGCTGACGCCGACTTCCCGGAAGGCGAGTGCCGAGTCCAGCGGAACCTCCACCCACCCCAGGTCCCCGGTTTCGGGACGCGGAGTCCGGCCGGGAGCGTCGCCGCCCGGCGGCAGGATGCTGACGCCGAGGCCGGCAGAGACCAGGCCGCGGACGGTGTGGGAATCCTGGCTTTCGAAGGCGATCCGCGGACGGTACCCGGCCTCGCGGAAGAGCGCGTCGGTGAGGGAGCGCAGCCCATAGCCGGGCCCGAGCACTACGACAGGCTCCGTCCGGATGTCGGCCAGCCGGGCCATCCGCTGCCGGGCGAGCGGATGGGCGTGATGCACCACCAGGCGCAGCGGCTCGCGGTACAGCGGCGCCGAGTCGAGGTTCTTGCCCGGCGGCGCCACGGGTGCCGTGAGGGCGAGGTCCGCCTCCCCCGCTGACAACTCATCCAGGCAGGTATCCCGGGCGCCTTGGCTAAGGCGGAAGCCGGTCCCGGGATGTCGTGCCCGGAAGGCACTGATCAGCAGCGGCAGGGTGGCCTCGCCGAAGGTGTGCTGGAAAGACACCGATACTGTGCCCCTGACCACCTGGGACTCGTTCCGCACCAGGTCCAGTCCGGCCTGGAACTCTGCGAGCGCTTGCTCGACGTACGGCAGCAACGTGCGGGCAGCGGGAGTCAGGCGGACTCCGCGGCCGTCCCTGACCAGGAGTTCGGTGCCGACGGCGGCACTGGCCCTCGCCAGCGCCCGGCTCACCGTTGACTGGGGTACTCCGAGCAGTTCCGCCGTCTCCGTCACGTGCTCCGTCCGGCCCAGCTCTGCGAGCACCGGCAGCAGCGGCAACAACTGCGCAAGTTGTTTCCGGTCAGGCTCCATCGGCAGTTCCTTCCACGCGAAAACAATCCATAATTGCTATCACTTTGGCATAAAGCATGCATTGGAAGCATTCATCAGCCGGGACTACGCTGGCTGGATGCCTCAGAACGCAAGCGCCGGAACTGACGCACCTTCCAGCTGGACCGGACACGCCAAGGGATCCAGGGCGTACGGGCGGATCCTTGCGGGCCTGTCCTGCGCCGGCGTGGCCACCTTCGCCCAGCTCTACTCCACCCAGGCGGTCCTTCCCCTCCTGGCGGCCGACCTGCGCATCACTGCTGCCGAGGCCGCCCTCACTATCTCCCTCGCCACCGTAGGCCTCGCCGCCACGGTAATCCCCTGGTCCTTCCTGGCGGACAGGATCGGCCGGGTCAAGGCCATGATGTGGGGCATCACCGCGGCCACCGTGCTTGGACTGCTGGTACCGATGGCTACCAGTTTCCCTATGCTGCTGGGCCTGCGGCTGCTGGAGGGGATGGCCCTGGGCGGCATTCCCGCCATCGCCATCGCCTACCTCAATGAGGAGGTCAGCAAAGCCCACGCGGCCCTTGCGGCGGGAAGCTACGTTGCCGGCACCACGCTGGGAGGACTGTCCGGGCGGCTGGTCGCGGGGCCGGTTGGGGAGCTCTGGGGATGGCGGTCAGCGGCGCTGGCCGTTTCACTGCTGGCGACCGTTGCCGCCGTCGCGTTCCTTGTCCTGGTGCCCCGGGCCCGGGGGTTCGCCCCGGCCCGGGCCGCCGGCTTCCGCAGTGCGGTCCGGATACTCGGCGGCCACTTGCGCAACGTCAGGCTGCTGGCCCTGTACGCCCAGGCGTTCCTGATGATGGGCGGATTCGTGGCCGTCTACAACTACCTGGGCTTCCGGTTGTCCGGTTCGCCGTTCGGGCTTCCTGCCACGGTCATCAGCCTGATCTTCCTGGCTTACCTGTCCGGAACCTTCTCCTCCCGCTGGGCCGCGGGAATGACCACCCGGTATGGCCGCCGGAACGTGCTGCTGGGAGGACTTGGCCTTGCCCTGGCCGGACTGGCACTGACCCTCACCCAGTCCCTGGTCCTGATCCTGGCCGGGCTGGTGGTATTCACCGGAGGCTTCTTTGCCGCCCACAGCATCGGCTCGGGCTGGACAGGGGCGATCGCAAGGACAGGGCGCGCGCAGGCTGCGTCACTGTACAACCTCGCCTACTACCTCGGTTCCAGCCTGCTGGGCTGGGCCGGGGGGCTGCTCTTCCAGGCCTGGGGCTGGAGCGCCCTTGCGGGAGCCGTCATGGTCCTGGCCTGCCTGACCGCCGCAACTGTCGCCGTCGTCCATCCCGGGACAGAACACACACCCTGACGCCCTAACCGGCTGACGAATTAACCGGCTCCAAGCAGCCATCAGGGTGTCAGGATGTTCGGCAGGGCGTGGGCCCGCCGCGCAGGATGCGGCGATTCTGCGGTCTAGGATGAACCAGAACCGTGTGGAAGGAACCGCTGTGAGTACGAATGCCCGGAACCCCAGGCCAGGGGCGCACCTGGAGCCGCTGGATGCCATTGACGAACGCCTCCTTGCGGCCCTGGTGGCCGACGCCAGGATCTCCAACAAGCAGCTCGCGGAAATGGTGGGCATTGCCCCGTCCACAGCCCTGATGCGGACCCGGGCCCTCTCGGAGCGTGGCATCGTCCAGGGCTACGAGGCGAAGCTGAGCCTGTCAGCCATCGGCAGGTCCGTACAGGCACTGGTTGCCGTGCGGCTCCGCGCCCACGACAGGGACCAGATCGACCGTTTCACCGCCCGCGTGCCGCACCTGCCGGCAGTGCTTTCCACGTTCCACACCTCGGGTTCGGTCGACTACCTGCTGCACATCGCCGTCGGGAGTACCGAAGACCTGCGGGACTGGGTCCTGGACAACCTGGCCACCGACCCCGTGGTGGGACACACCGAAACCACCCTCGTTTTCGAGCACATCCAGGGCAACCACGGACCGCTTCCGGACTAGCAGCCCGGAGTAGTTGGTGCCGCTCAGGAAACCTGTCGCCGCGCCGATTGCACCAGCGTCGCGGCGGCAAGTACCAGGGCCGCCGCGCCGCAGAGCAGAACGAAGCCCTGCACTGCCGCTGCCATCCCAAACGCCGCGCTGGCCCAGCCCAGCCCGAGGACCGGCACCGCGCTTCCCAGGTAGGTGATGACATAGACGGTGCTGATGATCTGCGCGTGGCGGGCCGGTTCCACCCTGGCCGCAACATCGTTGAAGACAGTCCGGAACGCCAGTCCCTGCCCCACCCCGGCGGCGATGGCGGCGCTGACCAGCATCAGTGGACTGTGCCAGGCACCTGCGGCACCCAGCAGGATGACAGAGACGCCCAGGACCGCCAGGCCTGCCGGTACAGTCCGCCGTCCGCGCACGGTCACCAGCTGGCTGAGGGCCGACGCACCGAGCGGCAGGCCGGCGAGGACGCCGATCAGCGGCCGGGAGTCGGTGCCCAGGACCTGTGCGAAATAGCCCGGGGCGAGTGAGAGCGAAAAGCCGAACACGGCAAAGCTGAGGAAGCCGACGCCGGATGCCAGCCAGAAAGGGCCCCTCGCCTGGCGTGACACGGAGGGCCGGCGGGGCGCCAGGGCATGCAGCGGCCGGGACACCGCGGGAACCATGATGGCCGGGCGGGCACGGATCAGGTACAGCGGCACCAGCAACCCGGCCAGCAGCAGGGAATGGACTGCATAGGGAGCCGTGGTGGCGCCGGGAAGCAGCGACAGCAGGCCGCCGATCACCGGGCCTGCCGCCACTCCCCCGGACGATGCCAGCAGCGTAAAGCGCGACGCCCACTCCGGCCGGGACGGAAGCAGCTCCCGCAGGGCGGCCGCGCTGGCTCCGGTGGCAAGCGCAACCGCCGCGCCCTGAAGTGCCCGGCCGGCGCACAGGCCCGCCAGCGATTGCGCCTCGGCAAAGATCCAGCCGCCCGCCAGTCCCGCCAGCACGGCGACCAGCAGGGCCGCCCGGCGGCCGATGTGGTCCGACCAGTGCCCGGCAAGGAGCAGCGTTCCCACCAGCGCCAGGACATAGCTGGCGAACGCCGCAGTCACGTCCAGGCTGGACAGTCCCAGGTTGGCCTGCAGAAGCGGGTACAGCGGAGTGGCAAGGTTGGCGCCCACCAGGAGCATGAAGATCACCGCCCCGGAGATCACCAGCCGCGCAGTGGTGGAGGCATTCCATCCGCTGGGCATGGCCGTCGCCGGACGCATGCGCAATTCGCTGAAGACCGTCATTGTGCCGCCTTAGGGGGTCCGCCGCGGCGGGTGGTCCTTGTGGGAGCCCGGCGCGGATACAACTGTGTTGGTTCAAGAGTGCGGCAGGGCTGACTTAATTCTCCAAATCAAGGTGGATAATTGAGCAAAATAGTCAACATAGGCATCCCGGCATGATGGAGAGTGACGATCCTGAACAAGTTGGACCCCACGGACCTGAAGATCCTCCTGGCCCTCATCAGGGATCCCCGGATCCAGATCGGAGAGCTCAGCGATTCCCTGGGCATCGCCCGCAACACTGCGCAGTCGCGCGTGCGGCGTCTCCTCCGCGCCGGCGTGCTGCGGCCAGGCGGCCGCGAGGTTGACCTCGAGGCGGTGGGTTACGACGTCGTGGCGTTCGTGACCATCGAAGTCTCACACCGCGAGCTCGACGGCGTCGTGGCAGCGCTGCGCCTCATTCCGCAGGTCCTGGAAGTCCACGAAATTTCCGGCCGCGGGGACGTCTGGTGCCGGGTGGTAGCGACCGACACCCACAACCTGCAGTCGTCCCTGCGGCAGGTCCTGAGGATCAAGGGGGTCATCCGGACAGAAACCGTCCTGGCCCTGCACACCCACATCCCATACCGGACGGAGCCCCTCATCAGCGGTCTCAGCACCGCCGCCGCCCCGGCTAGGATTTCCTGAATGACCATCATCGATAACGCCGTCTACGTCAACGGCGTCCGCCACGCCGAGCCCGAAAGCCTTGAACAGACCTTCGAGACCCTCGCCAGGCACGGAGGCATGGCCTGGATCGGGCTGTACCGGCCCACCGCGGAAGAGATGACCGCCGTCGCCAACGAATTCGGCCTCCACGCCCTCGCAGTGGAGGACGCAGTTTCGGCCCACCAGCGCCCCAAGCTTGAACGGTACGACGACAACCTCTTCACCGTCCTGCGGCCCGCCCGGTACCTGGACGTGGATGAGACGGTGGAGTTCGGCGAGCTGCACGTCTTCACCGGGAAGAACTTCGTCGTGACCGTCCGGCACGCGGAAACGGCAGGCGTGGCCCGGGTCCGGCAACGGCTGGAGGCACGGCCGGACCTGCTCCAGCACGGGCCGGAAGCGGTTCTGTACGCCCTGTTGGACCGTGTGGTGGATGACTACGCTCCGGTGGTGGCCGGACTGGAGAATGACATTGACGAGATCGAGGACCAGCTGTTCAGCGGCGATTCGTCGGTATCGCGCCGGATCTACGAACTGGCGCGGGAAGTGATCCAGTTCCAGCGCGCCATCCACCCTTTGCCGGAGATGCTGGACCAACTGAAGAAAGGGTTCGAGAAGTATCAGGTGGAAACCGAACTGCGGCACAACCTGCGCGACGTGGAGGACCACGTGGAGCGGGTGATCTCCCGGGCCGACTCATTCCGGGACCTGCTGCAGAACGCCCTGACCCTGGACGGGACCCTGACCGCCAACCGGCAGAACGAGGCCAGCGCCGAGCAGAACGAACAGGTCAAGAAGATCTCATCCTGGGCAGCAATCCTGTTCGCGCCGTCCTTCGTCGCCGGCATCTACGGAATGAACTTCGACAACATGCCCGAACTCCACTGGGCAGCAGGCTATCCCTACGCCTTGATCCTCATGGTTGCGGCCGGGGCCCTCATGTACGGAATCTTCAAGAAGAAGGGCTGGATCTAGGGCGGGTGTCCCGGTGCCGGAAACACCGGCCGGGCATTAGCCGGCGCCGCTCAGGCGGCCACTCCGGAGGCCCCCTGGACGCTCTTTGACCGGGCCGGCCTGCCCGCGGCCAGCGCCACCCGGGCGTTGCCCGCCGCGTGGACGAGGGCCGAAACAACCAGGAACGCAACCAGCACCTGTGCGGTGGAAACAAACACCCTGGCCCAGCCGCCGTCGAGCGTTGGATCCAGGAAATCGTAGACGTACCACCCGTCGAGGCCACCGCGGATCCAGGAGAACACCAGGAAAGCCACTGGGTAGCCCAACCACGCGAGGGGCCGCCACCACGTCCCGCGGACGGTCCTGGTCACCAGGAGCCAGTCGAGCGCGGTAACCAGCGGAGCGAGGCGGTGGTGGACCATCTGGGGCCAATAAAGATCCCAGCTCCACCAGGGCTCCCCCGGCGGAGCCACCAGCACGACGTAGATAATCCCGGTCATCACCAGGTACAGGACCAGCGCGCCGAAAAGGTGGTCCCACCACAGGGGCAGCCGGCTCCGTGGCCGGACTGCCGAGAGTATCAAAACGAGCCCTAAGGCAAGGTTCCCCTGCACGGTGAACTCGGAGAACAGCTGGGCAATATCCACATCGTTCCCGGGAAGGGTGGCATCAAAGGTCTTCTGGACCAGCGCTGCGAGCACGAAAATCCCGACGGCGATCCGGACGGCCCGGATCCAGGGGCGGTCAGGGTGCAGGGCACGGTTGGCGGCAATGTTCCTGCGGACGGGGGGAAGAACCGTCACACGACCGGCTGCTGGCTCTCTGCGGCTCATGGGAAAAGCATGGGGCGACCTGCCTCCGTGGGGCTAGGGTCTTTTGGCCGTCCGGGTCATCCGACTGCCGGACCGAAAGTTCCTGGTCCGGCAGGCGGATGTTGGTCAGGCGTTCGTTTTGCGCTTTAGCCAGCCCCAGACGCCGGTGGCGACGAACAGGACCAGGCCGATGATGGCGAGCCAGATGAGGCCCTTGACGACGAAGCCGACGATGGACAGGATGAGCCAGATGACCAGAAGGCCGATGATGATTCCCATGGACCCACTCTAGGCCGCCAAATTTCCGGCGGTCCTCATCAGGCGCCGTGTTTTGTGCACAAGGTTGCCTGCGTTCACGGGCCGTTCGCCTCTCGACAAGGTCCAGCCGCGGGCTTAATGTGGCCTCGCCAAATTCCCACAACAATGACAGAGGTGTGTGAAATGGGAGCACAGGAAGACGTCGCATTGGTGCGGCGCGGCTATGAAGCATTCATCGCGGGCGACATGGAAACGCTCAAGGAGCTGTTCACCGATGACGCCGCCTGGCATACCAGTGGAACCGGCGGTCTGTCCGGAGACAAGAAGGGCGTCGGGGAAATCCTGGCCTACTTCGGTGAGCTGTTCTCGCGGTCCCAGGGCTCGCTCAAACTAACCCTGGAGGATGTTGCCGCCGGCGACAGATACACGGTCGGAGTGCAGTCCAACCACGCCGAGCGCGATGGCAGGTCGCTGGACCAGCGGTCCGTCATTGTGTTCACCATCTCCGGCGGCAAGGTGGCTGAAGCCCTGGAAATCGCGGAGGACACGGCCCAGGCATCCGAATTCTGGTCCTGAGACCCTGGACGGCAGTTACGGCGATGGCCTGGCTTTCGCCGGCCGGGATACCGCTGCGGTCCATGACCGCTGAAGGAAAGTGGAGCTAAGGAGATTCGAACTCCTGACCTCTTCGATGCGAACGAAGCGCTCTACCAACTGAGCTATAGCCCCGGGCGTATCCGCGTCCAACGGGCTCGTTGCCCGCCGGTGCGGAACCGGTGTCCCTAGGCTACAAATTTTCGCAGCCCAACGCCAATTGACGCGCAGGGGCGCCGGGCGGCACCCCATAACCCTATGCGCGGCGGCGCTGCAGGACGTCGTCGAGGTTGCTGAGGGCGCTTTGGGCTTTGGACAGCTGCTGCGCTTCCGTTGCGGCCGCTGCCTCAGCAGCCGGGGCGGAAGTGGCGCCCTGTTTCAGCGAGGGCTTGCCCACTGCCTTTGGTGCTTCCGGCAGCTCGAGCGGCTTCGGTTCGGGACGCTCGGCCTTGGGAGCCTCCACATAGACAGGCTTGGGGACCTCTACGGGCTCCCACGGGGTGCTCACGGGAGCGGCAGGTGCGGATGTGGCCGCGCTGGTGTCGCCGGCCGCGATGGCGACGGCGAGGGCTGCTTCCCGCAGCTCCACTGCGGTCAGGGGCTTGGCCTTCGGCTCCCCGGCCTCGGCGTCGAAAAGCGGGCTGTCACGCCGTGTGGGGGCACTTTCGGGCTTCGTCGGGATTGCCTCGACGGTGTCCGGACGGTGCACCGGGGCGCTCATCGCGGAGCGGAAGGCGGCGTCCACCTTCGCCTTGCGGTCACGGATGGCGAGCCAACGCAGCAGTGCCACGGATGCAACCGTCAGCAGGGTGCAGGTGAGCGGAAGGGCGGGCGAACCGAACCCGAAAGGAAGCATCACGCCGGAGATAAAGGCGGTGACGAGTGACAGCAGCCCCACCAGGGCCAAGGAAGTCCGTCCGTAGCGGATGCGGAACGGCGCCGCAGGTGGGGTGCTTGCAGTGCCGGCACCGGATGCGGCACTCTTCCTGGGTTCCATGGCTTTCTCCTGCTGGGCGGCGACGTTTAGGACCAGGCCGGACTGGGGGTCCGGCCTCTCATCGGCGGGGGCGTCTGCCAGGAAATCGACGGCGGGCTGGAACTGGTGCCGGCGGTTCCGGAGGACGTAAGGGGCAACCCATACAATCCAGAGCGCGACGGCAACCACAAGGATCACTGAGCTGCTAAGGGGGAAGTCCACACTCAAAACCGTATGAGCATCATGCCTGCTCAGGCCGCATTAGCTACGGTGTGTCGTGTCCGCGTAGGCAATCCGTTGGATTTATGACCGGTGCGATGCCAGCCATGGGCCCAGCAGGCCCTCCGGGACCTCTTCGGAGGTGAGCGCAAACGAACGGTGGTCAGCCCATTTGCCGTTGATGTGCAGGAAGCGGGGCCGGTAGCCCTCGTCCCTGAACCCCAGCTTTTCCACCACCCGCAGGCTCGGGCCGTTCTCGGGCCGGATATTGATTTCCATCCGGTGCAGGCCGAGTGCCCGGAAGCAATGGTCGGTTACCAGCGCCACGGATGTGGGGGCTATCCCCCGTCCCGCCCGGGAGTGGTCCACCCAATACCCCAACGTGGCCATCATGGCTGAACCCCAGACGATCGAAGACACTGTCAGCTGGCCCACGATGGCCGGGTTCCGCAGGCCCGGCCTCCACTCGGTGATGAGGAAGGGAAGCGCGGTGGCCTGGGCGGCCTGGATATTGAGGGACCGGACCATGTGCCGGTAGTCAGGGAGTCCACCGCCCGGGTCCGGGTTGGAAGCCTCCCACGGCGCCAGCCACTCGCTGTTCCGGTACCGCACTTCGCTCCACTCTTTCTTGTCGCGGTAGCGGATGGGCCGCAGGACCAGGTCGCCGCACTCGAGGGTAACCGGCCAGATGGGTCCAGTGCGCACGGCGCTACCGGGAAAGGCTGGCGGTGAAGCCCGGCAGCCATTCCCGCAGGCCCGGGCCCAGGTCCTCGCTGTCGATGGCCAGCTGGACGCAGGCCTTGAGGTAGCTCAGCTTGTCGCCGGTGTCGTAGCGGCGTCCGCGGAACACCACGCCGTACACTCCGTGACCCTCGCCGTCACCGGAAGCCAGTTCCTGCAGGGCATCCGTCAGCTGGATTTCGCCGCCACGGCCCGGCTTTGTGTGCTCAAGGACCTCGAACACCGCAGGGTGCAGGACGTAGCGGCCGATCAGCGCAAGGTTGGACGGCGCTTCCTCTGGCGAGGGCTTCTCCACCAACCGGTTGACCCGGACGTAGTCTTCGCCGTCGATCTCCTGGACGTCCGCGCATCCGTAGGCGCTGATCTGGGAGGGTTCCACTTCGATGAGGGCGACGACGGAGCCGCCCGTTTGGGCCTGCACGTCAATCATGGTGCTGAGGAGTTCGTCACGGGCATCGATGAGGTCATCGCCCAGCAGGACGGCAAAGGCTTCATTGCCTACATGCTGCTTTGCCCGGAGCACGGCGTGCCCCAGTCCGTGCGGATCGCCCTGCCGCACGTAGTGGATATCACCGAGCTGGCTGGCTGCCTGGATGGACGCGAGCTTTTCGGTATCGCCCTTGTCCTGGAGGGCCGATTCGAGGGACGGCACCCTGTCGAAGTGGTCTTCGAGGGCCCGTTTGTTGCGGCCGGTGATCATCAGCACGTCACTAAGGCCCACGTGGACGGCTTCCTCCACGACGTACTGGATGGCAGGCTTGTCCACGACGGGAAGCATTTCCTTGGGCATCGCCTTGGTGGCAGGCAGGAACCTGGTGCCCAGGCCCGCTGCGGGAATGACGGCTTTGCGGACTCTGGGATTACTGGTGTTCACCGGACTAATCTAACGTCAGCGTCAAGTATTTAAGTAACCACCGGCTATTTCAGTAACCACCGGCGCGACAGGCCGGCACCCGGACTGCCCTGGCTGCAGGCTGCGGACCACCGGGCAACGCAGGAAGGACAGCATGCTGCAGGAGACGAACGCCATCAAGGACGGGATCCGGGCCAGTCATCGCCGCAGGCGGGCAGGCCTTGCGCCGGCGCAGCTTGAAGCGGCGGGCCTGGCACTGGCCACCCATGGCGACGCGTGGGCGGGATCGGTGACTGACGGTCGCCCCGGCATCGCGTGCGTCTACCTTGGCGTCGGCCAGGAGCCACCCACCCTGCCGCTGATCAACGCCCTGCACCGCAGCGGGCACAAGGTCCTGCTGCCGGTATGCGAACCCGCACGGGAGCTGAGCTGGGTGTTCTGGAAGCCGGACACCGGCTTCGAACGCAGCAGGTATGCCCCTATTTTGGAGCCCACCGGGCAACGCCACGGACCCGAAACCGCGGGGGAAGCGTCCGTGCTTTTCATTCCGGCCACAGCCGTGGACCTTGCCGGCAACAGGATTGGCCAAGGCGGCGGGTACTACGACAAATTCCTGGGGCACCTGGCCACGGCCGGGAAGGAAATCCCGTTGTCCGCTGTTATTTACGACGATGAATTACTGCCCGCCGGCACCATTCCGGCAGAGGAGTTCGACCGCCCTGTTCCGGCCGTTCTTTCGCCTGCCGGGCACCGGACCCTGTTGGGGGCGGCCTGAGCACAGGGCTGGCGGCGCAGTGATAGAATTAGCACTCAGGCCCTGCGACTGCTAATGGTTTACCACGCGGCAGCACGGGACCTCTCGTTTGCCCAAGAGGAGGAGCACCAGTGCCAACATATGCTTACGCCTGCAAGGACTGCGGCCACGCCTTCGACATCGTCCAGTCGTTCTCGGACAGCAGCCTGACGTCCTGCCCTGAATGCCAGGGCACGTTGCGCAAGAAGTTCAACAGCGTTGGCGTGGTCTTCAAGGGTTCGGGCTTCTACCGCACGGACTCCCGCGATTCCAAGGGCAGCTCCGTCTCCCCCGCTCCGGCTGCGGCTCCGTCCGCACCCGCCACCACCCCCGCCGCTGCGGCGCCGGCAGCTGCCGCGAGCTAAACGGACATAGTCTTCACGACGGCGGCCGGCGCGTTCCAGCGCCGGCCGCTTTTGTCCACATAGCCGCCGTCCCGGGTCCCTGTCGCGTACGCCCCCAGTTAGCGTGGGCGCATGCCCATCCTTCCCCGCCGTGGCCCCGCTGGCCTCAGGTATCCCACGAACGCCGGCGGCCGCAGCCCCAGGAAACGTCCGCCCGCAGCCCGGCTCGCCGCCTGGCTGAGCCGCAACCGCAGGCTTGCCGCTGCCCTGCTGCTGTCCGCAGCCGCCGCGATCGCCGTCCAGCAGCTCACTCCCGCTCCGCTCGCGACAGCCACTGCCCTGGCCGCTGCCCGCGATCTGCCTGCGGGGACAGCGGTGACCGAAGCGGACGTGGCGCGGGTCCAGGTGCCGCCGGGCATGGTCGCCGACGGCTTCCTCCAGGATGAGGCCTCCGCCAAGGGCAAGCAGCTGGCCGCCCCGATGCGCAAGGGCCAACTTTTATCCGATGCCCAACTGGTAGGCCCTGGCCTCCTGGCAGGTACGCCGCCGGGATCTGCCGCGGTGCCACTGCGAATGGCCGACGCCTCGTCCATCCAACTTGTCTCCCCCGGCCAGCTGGTCAACGTGGTGCTTACATCAGCCAACGGGTTCGACCAGCAGGGCCCCTCCGAAGTATTGGCGTCCGCCGTCCCGGTGCTGTGGACCTCCAACAAGGGCGGCCAGAGCGGACAATGGCTGGGCACCACGGAGACAGACGGCCTCATCGTGGTGGCAGCCACGGCAGAACAGTCATCCCGCCTGGCCGGAGCCTCCACCCAAGGCAGACTGTTCTTTGTTTTGGTCGGCCCTCAGTGACCTGGCGGCGGTCAGCCCCAGTGCGGCGGCTTCTGTTCCTTCAGCCACGCGTCGTGGTCATCATCGCGGTCACCCCAGCTGCGGGCGTCGTCCTCCGCGGCCTTGGTGGGCAGGACTGCTCCGGTACCGGCCGGAGCCGTCCGGGACACCGGGGTGCCTTCAGCCGGGCCGGCAGGGACGTCTCCATCAGCTGCTGTTACCTGCTGTCCGTTCACGTTCTCGTCCTGGCGCATGTCTTCCTCGCGGCCGTTGTCTTCAGGCCTGCCGTCGGCAGGCTTCTGTTCCTTAGTCATGGGGTCCGTCTCCTGGCGTCCACCGTCGCCGTCACGTGCTGCACCGGAATCCCGGGGCAGATAGGAAACTCCCGCCGCCGGCGCAGCGTCAATTCCATTGAGCGCCTGGTCAACGTCATCGTCAAGGAACCCCACGGACTGGCTGGCACGGCCCGGCAGCACCATCTTTTCCAGGCCCAGGTAGCCGGCAATGCGGTCCGCGCAGGACGAGGGGTCCGTGAACACCTCGATGGTCCACAGCGGCATGTACCGCCAGCCGAGGCGTTCCAGCAGCTGCGGGCGCAGCCTGCTGCGCTCACGCACGCTCATGGTGCGGTACTGCGCAGTTCCGTCGGACTCGATAGCCACGGGCCGCGGAATGTCCGAATCATCCTGGCCCATCGTGTTCAGGGGGTCCGCGGCTGCAACCACGTCAATGGCACCGTCGTATTGGTGCCAGACCCTGGCGCCACGCGCACGCAGGCGGTCGCCCAGATCCGCCACCAACGGGTCCGCGCCAAGTGCCTGTTCACTGGCGGCAGCACGGGATGCCGGGGTACCAAGGTCCGTGTTGCCGGAGATTTCCCGGTCCAGGAGCGCGTACAGGTCCACCGCGCCGTGGGTGAGCCGGGTGTGGTCCAGGTCTTCAGGCCGGAAGCAGGTCAGCACGTGCAGGGAACGGCGGGCCCGGGTCATGGCCAGGGCGAACTTCTCCCGGCCACCTTCAGCGGACAGCGGCCCGAAGTTGTGGAGCGCACGTCCGTGCGGGGTCCGCCCAAATCCGGGCGAGAAGATGACGTGGTCGCGGACCAGGCCCTGGGCGCGTTCCAGGTCCACTACGCGGAAGGATTCCGGGCCCGCGCCGAAGAACCCGGCAAGCCCCGGCTGGTTGGACAGCTGCAGCCTGATGGACTCGCCGATCCTGGCGGCGTGCCGCAGGCTGGCAGTAACAACCGCCAGGGAGGTCCGCGGGCGCAGGCGGGCATGTTCGAACACCAGCTCCACTACCCTGTTGACCTCCGCCACCACGGACTCCACGCCCTCGTGGTCGGCGCTCGGAAGGCCGGTACCGTCCGGCAGGTACTCCACCAGCAGCGACCGGTCCAGGCCCGTGGCCGACTGGCCTTCGGGCAGCCGGCGCAGGCCGCCGTCGTAAAAGTTCTTGCTGAGCTGCAGGACCAGGTCCTCGTCCACTGCGCGGTACACCACGTTGAGCCGCCACACCGGCAGCACTGCGGAGAGCGCGGTGAAGGCGCTCTCGACGCGGTGGTGGGCGGACTCTCCGGCGGCCAGCCGCTCCACCCCTACGGTGAACGTCCGCGGCGTAGCAATGCGGGGATCGCCGAACGCAATCACCTGCCGCGCCCGGGCAATGGACGGCAGGACAGCCTGCAGGGAAGTTGCTTCAGCGTCAAGAATGACGACGGCGTCAAAATGCTGTTCAGCCGGCAGCAGTCCGGTCATCAGGTAAGGGCTGACCGACCAGACCGGGACCAGGGTGCCGATCAGCTCCGGTGCCTGGGCCGTCAGGGACGGCAGGGAGACCCGGCCGTCCTTGAGCAGGCTGCGCAGGAGGTCTGCCTGGCGCGGCTGGGCAGCGATCGCCGTGCGCCACCGTTCCGCCAGGTCCCACCGCAACCGGGCGGCACCGCTGGCAATGTGCGCGTTGTCTGCCAGCCGGTATTCTGCCTCGAGCTGGCGCAGTGCGTCGCCGTCGGACATGGCCAGGTAGTCGTCGCCGCTGATCATCGCCTCCAGGGCGGACTGCCACCAGGCCAGCTCCAGCTCCGCGGCAACGGATCGTTCCGGAACTTCGCGTTCCGCGAGGTCGGCCAGGAGTTCTCCCAGGCCGTGTTCGCGCATGTTCTCGATGAGGAGCGTGCGCTCGGGCAGGGTCTTCAGCGTGTCGGTGTCCGCTACCAGGCGTTCCAGGCGCTCCATCAGCTGCCCGTAGGGAACGGTGGAAAGTGCCCCGCCGTCCTCCGTATGCCGCAGCGCCTCCCCCAGCTGCGCCAGCTCCTGGTCAAGGGACCGGTACATGGCAATCATCTCGGCCAGGCCGGACGGGACAGCGGGGTGGCGCTGGGTGGTGGCGTAGCCCGCCCAGAGGGCACGCTGCTCCTGGACCAGCACCAGGGACGAGTGCAGGTCGGCGATGTGGACGCCCGGACGCACGTACTCCTTGGCCACCCGGCGCAGCCTGGAGCGCTGCATCGCGGTCAGCTCGATGCCGCGCTCACGCCGCCAGGCCGACGGCGCCGTGGCGGAGATGAGGTCCGTCACCGGCCGGTCGAAGATGTCAGGGGTGAACTTGTCCAGGCTGCCGCGGACGGCCACCAGCAGTTCAAGCTGTTCGCCCCACTCGGCGAAGGATTCGCCCAGTCGGATTTCGGCATGCTCCGCAACGGCGTCCATGCGGTCTCGCAGGGCGGGAAGGCTCTTGGCGACGGAGCGGACCAGGTCCTGGGCTTCCTCGGTCTCCTTGCGGGTCAGCAGCCGGGCACCGTGCCACGGGCTGGTGGTGGCGGCCTTGCTGAAGCTGCCCAGTTCGGCGGCGCGGCGGAGTCGTCCGGCCAGTTCCTCACGGTCCCGGATGCTGTCCAGGACGCTGCGCTTGAGCCGGACGGTGGTGGCTGGAGCGGGGTGGATGGAGGTGAGCTCGGCAAGTGACTGCATGGCCTGGTACGGCGAGCAGCCCCACCGCTCGCGAACGTTGTGCAGCGATGCGACGTGATCCATCAGGGCATGGCGGTGTTCGGTCAGGGTGGTGTGGAGGTTCCCAAGCTGCGGTTCCAACGACTTTTCGTTGCGGACGATTGCCCGGACCAGCTGGCCCTTCAGCTGTTGGGCGGTGACGTTCCCGGTCAGTTGGAAGAGGATTGACTCCAATCCCAACGTCTCCAGGTGCCCGGAAACCTCGTTCAGGCTGGCGCGGCGGTCGCCCACCACCAGCACCGTCTTGCCGGCATCCACCAGGGCGCCGATCGTGTTGATGGCCGTCTGGGTCTGGCCGGTTCCCGGCGGGGTGCTGACTACCAGGGAGTCGCCCGCCCGGGCGGCGTCGACCACGTACTGCTGGTCCGTATCGGCGTCCAGCAGCAGCAGCTCGTCTTTGGGGTGCCTGTTGTCCAGGTGCGGGAAGCGGGACGGATCCGGCTGCACGACATCCACTACTTCACCGCCGGCGGCAGTGGCCAGAGCGGAGACGATGGGGTTGGAATCGTTGATCCAGGGGTCGTCCAGGTTCCCGGACAGGTCGGCAAAGGTGGAGACCAGCAGGTTGTGCTGGGTTTCGGCGCCGTGGATGGGCCGGATCAGGGTGGCCAGCCGGTCCAGGACGGGCTGGGGGTCGAACCGGGCGGTGCTGTAGGCCAGGCGGGTCACTGCATTGACGTCGAACACGATCCCGTGGATGTTTTTCAAGTGCCGCACGAGGGCGGGATTGATCTGGGCCTGTTCGGTGAGCTGCAGTTCGAAGTCATCCTCTCCCGGCCGGACCGTGAGGGAGATGGCGGTCAGCATGACCGGAGCGGAGACGCGCTGGGGTTTGCCGCCGACGGCGGACGTCCACACCACGGTGCCGGCGGACAGGTACCCGGCGTCGATGCCACGGTCGTTGGCGAGTTCGAAGATCTTGGACCGGATGTTGCGTGACGCCCTTGCCGCCACCACATACTGCTGGCGGTCACGGATCAGGGTGGACAGGCGTGTGCGGCGCCCGGCCATGAGCTGGGCGAGGCCTGAGGGGTGCGCCGAAGTGAGGTCGATGGAACCTTCCGGCGTCTTGGTGAAGCGCAGCATCGTGTCCGCGCCGGTGACGGGTTTGAGCCCGGACAGCCATTTACGAAGCTCTTCCGAGCCTTCCGGGTGGCCTTGACCAACTGACACTTCTGCCTTCTTTTCTGCGTTTGCACGTGACGCCCTGGACCATACCGGCATAGATTCGAGAGTAGCCGCTCCGGCGCCGGACTTGAGAGACCGCAACACTGGGGCACGGGAAATTGCGGAGGAATTCGCTGGGAAAAAGCAGTGGCCGGCCCCCGCTGACGGAGGCCGGCCACTAGGATGCTATTCCCACTCGATGGTTCCCGGCGGCTTGCTGGTGACGTCCAGCACCACCCGGTTGACGCCGTCAACCTCGTTGGTGATCCGGTTGGAGATGCGTGCCAGCAGGTCGTACGGCAGGCGTGACCAGTCGGCGGTCATCGCGTCCTCGGAGGACACCGGGCGGAGCACGATGGGGTGGCCGTAGGTGCGGCCGTCGCCCATGACGCCCACGCTGCGGACGTCCGCGAGCAGGACCACGGGCATCTGCCATACTTCGTTGTCCAGGCCTGCGGCGGTCAGCTCGGCGCGGGCGATGGCGTCGGCCTTGCGGAGCAGGTCCAGCCGCTCCTTGGTGATGTCGCCGACGATCCGGATGCCGAGGCCTGGGCCGGGGAACGGCTGGCGGCCGACGATTTCCTGCGGCAGGCCGAGCTGTGCTCCCACGGCACGGACCTCATCCTTGAACAGTGCGCGCAACGGCTCAACGAGCTCGAACTGCAGGTCCTCGGGGAGGCCGCCCACATTGTGGTGGCTCTTGATGTTGGCTGCACCTTCGCCGCCGCCGGATTCGACGACGTCCGGGTAAAGCGTGCCCTGGACCAGGAACTTGATCTTCTCGCCGTGGGCTGCGGCCTCGGCGATGATGGCCAGTTCTGCTTCTTCGAAGGCGCGGATGAACTCCCGGCCAATGACCTTGCGCTTGGTTTCGGGGTCGCTGACGCCGGCCAGGGCCGAGAGGAAGCGTTCCTGTTCATTCGCGACGTACAGCTTGACGCCGGTGGCGGCTACGAAGTCGCGTTCAACCTGTTCCGCTTCGCCTTCGCGCAGCAGGCCGTGGTCCACGAACACGCAGGTGAGCTGGTCGCCCACAGCGCGCTGGACCAGGGCTGCCGCCACGGCGGAATCCACGCCGCCGGAGAGGCCGCAGATAACGCGGGCGTCCCCTACCTGCTCGCGGATGCGCTCCACCTGTTCTTCCAGGATGTTGCCGGTGGTCCAGTTGGGCTCCAGTTTGGCGCCCTTGAACAGGAAGTTCTCCAGCACCTGCTGGCCATAGGCGGAGTGCTTGACCTCCGGGTGCCACTGCACGCCGAAGAGGCCCTTTTCCTCGTTGGCAAATGCTGCAACTTCAGCGCCTGCCGTCGTGGCCAGGACGTCGAATCCTGCCGGTGCTTCGTGCACGGAGTCGCCGTGGCTCATCCAGGTCTTCTGGTGCTGGGGCATTCCCTCGAGCACAGAGCGGCCATCACCCAGAATGGTGGTCTCCGTGGATCCGTACTCCCGCAGCCCGGTCCTGTCCACCTTGCCGCCCAGGGCGTTGGCCATGGCCTGGAAGCCGTAGCAGATGCCAAAGACGGGGACGCCGGCTTCGAAGAGGTCCGCGCCCACGCTGGGCGCGCCGTCGGCATAGACGCTGGAAGGGCCGCCGGAGAGGATGATGGCGGCAGGATTCTTGGCCAGGAGCTGCTCGGTGGACCAGGTATGCGGAACCACTTCCGAATACACGTTCGCTTCCCTGACGCGGCGGGCAATCAGCTGCGCGTACTGGGCACCGTAATCAACAACCAGCACCGGCTTCTGGGAAGTCTGGGATGCAGTGGGAGTAGTCACCGTAATAGCCTACTTTGCGCCCTTGCACCGGCGCACCTTGAGCGGCCCGGCTGTGACGGAGCAGACGTCCGACGGCGGGTGGCCCGGTGCGCTGAAGGCCCGTGTCAGTAGCGCTGCGGAGCCTGCGGGTTGGCGGCCAGCTCGGCCTCCACCTCGGCGTGGAACTTCTTTTCAACGATGAAGGACAGGAACGGCACGACGCCGCCCAGTGCCAGCAGGACCAGCTTCAGGAACGGCCAGCGCATGAGGGACCAGAGCCGGAAATTGGAGATCAGGTACACCACGTACATCCAGCCGTGCACGATCAGCACGGTGACGGAGACGTTCATGCCATTGAGCACACCCGCCGGCTCGGCGTCGGCGAATCCGAAGCCGAACGGCTGCCCGGTCACCGCGTTGGTCCCGCCGGCGAACAGGTACTGGCCAAAGCCGTAGCGAGCCACCAGTTCGGCGCACAGCAGCAGCAGCATGGTGCCGGTGAGGTAGGCCATGACCTTGTAGAACTTCAGGGCGGACCGGATCTGGGCCTCGGTGCCGCCGAAACGGCGCTTCTTTCCGGCAGTCTTGCCGGATGCCTGCGACGAGGGGGTGGCCGGTTTCGGATCAATCATGGCTGTACCTTCTGCTGGTGCTGGTCAGGCTGCTGGTGTTGTTCGTCCTGCTGTGGGAGCTGGTGTTCTTCGTCGTGCCCGTCGTCGTCGCCGGCGTCGTCAAAAGCCTCCTCGAGGTCCCGGTGGTAGTCGTCCTTGACCAGGCGCCACCAGATGAAGAGGGCGAAGCCGGCGAAGACAACCCACTCGATGGAGTAGAAGAGGTTGAGCCAGTTGATGTGCTGGGCGGGTGGCTGGGGGCCGATGTCCAGCGGAAGGAGGTTCCCGGGTACGGAGGCGGCACTCACATCCTGGCCGCCCACCACCTCTGCGGTGGCGGAGACGAAGCCGGGATAGCTGCTTACTTCCCAGTAGTTGATGAGCTCCGCCACGGAGACGGCGGAGGCCTCCCCCGCTTTGGGTGCTTTCCCGGCCACCGGCGCTTCGGACGGCAGCAGCCGCCCGGTCAGTTCAACAAGGCCCGACGGCGGTGCTGCCGCGTCCCCGGGTTCCGCGACCCACCCGCGTGCCACGGGGATCCAGGTCTGCGGTGAGGCACCTGCTCCGGTCAGGGCCGGGGCATCTTTGACGGCGAAGGCCGAAACGACCCAGTATCCGGTCTTGCCATCGTGGAGCCGGCCGGGAACCAGGACCTGTTTGTCCGGGCTGTATGTCCCCTGTGCCGTGACCATTTGGTCGGCTACGCTGCCGTGGAAGAATTCGCCGGGCTGCAGGGTGCTGGTGAGCGGCTGGACCTGTTCAGTGGCGGGGTTGACCGGAACCTCGGGCTGGGTGGAGCGGCCGAACTGCCACTGGCTCAGCAGCACGAAGACCCCGGAGAGAGCAATCGCGAAGATAAAGCCTGCGATCCATCGGGGCTTAAGGGCTGTTTTCCACACGTCTTAACCGTACTTCGTACTTCTGTAGAACAACTAAACGCCAAGGGCGTCCGGGCCCGGAGGGTGGCCCGGGGATGCGCCTAGTGGTCGAAGAACACCAGGCTGGAGTTGATGAGCTCGGCGATTACTTCTGCGTCGTACGCACGCCGCAGCGATTCGCGGAACGATTCCTTGGAGAGTGACCTGGCCAGGGTGGCCAGGACTTCCAGGTGGTCGGAGAACGAGCTGGCCGGGGTGGCGATCAGCAGGATGACCGTGGCGGGGCCATCGGCGGCTCCGAAGTCCAACGCGTGACCGTACTTGGTGATGCCCACAGCGATGGAGGTTTGCGACACGAATTCGCTGCGGGCGTGCGGCAGGCCCACGCCGCCCGGGAGCCCCGTGGCGAGCTGGTGCTCCCGGGCGTTGACGTTCTTCAGGAACCCGTCAAGATCCGAGATCCGCCCGGCGGCGTAGAGCCGCTCTGCCAGTTGGTTGGTGGCGTCGGTTTTGTCCTTCGCCTCCATTTCCAGGATCACCATGTCAGCGGTGGTCAGGTGGGCGTCATACGGGTCCAGTGGTTCCGCCAAGGCGTATCCCTTCGGTCAGCAGTGGGGCGAACGGCCCCTCAACGCAAGGGCACGATATCTTCCGCGCCCAGGCGGGCGGCGTCTGCGGATTCGTCGTCCGGCTGTTGCTGGCTAAGGCGTTCGGCCTCCACGCGGGCAAGGTAGTGGCGGACTTCGTTTTCACGCTGCGTGTCACTCCAGCCAAGGACGTCACCCATCAGTTTAGCGACAACAGGGGCGGCCGACACTCCGCGGTCCCAGGATTCGATGGAGATCCGTGTGCGGCGGGTGAGGACGTCCTGGACATGGCGGGCACCTTCATGGCTTGCGGCGTAGACCGCTTCTGCCTGGAGGTAGTCGTCGGCGCCGGGGAGCGGCTCCGCCAGCTCCGGGTTCTGCTCGATAATCGCCAGGACTTCGGGGGTCATGGAGCCGTAACGGTTGAGCAGGTGCTCGATCCGCGCCACGTGGACACCGGATTCCTCTGCCGTGCGGTTCCGGCGGTTCCAGGCCGCCCGGAAACCGCTGGCGCCCAGCAGCGGGATGGTCTCGGTGCAGCTCGGGGGAACCCGCTCATCCATGGTGCGGGTGGCCTCGTCCACGGCATCTTTGGCCATGACCCGGTAGGTGGTCCATTTTCCGCCGGCCACTACCACCAGGCCCGGCACGGGGTGCGCCACGACGTGTTCGCGGGAGAGCTTGGCGGTGGAGTCGTTTTCGCCTGCCAGCAGCGGCCGCAGCCCAGCGTAGACTCCTTCGACGTCTTCCCTGGTCAGGGGCCGCTTCAGGACCTGGTTGACGTGTTCCAGGACGTAGTCGATGTCCTTGCTGGAAGCGGCAGGGTGGGCCTTGTCCAGGTGCCAGTCCGTGTCAGTTGTGCCGATGATCCAGTGCCGTCCCCACGGGATGACGAACAGGACCGATTTCTCGGTGCGCAGGATCAGGCCCACCGTGGACTGGAACCGGTCGCGGGGCACCACCAGGTGGATGCCCTTGGAGGCCCGGACCTTTAGCTGGCCGCGGTCGGTGACCATGGCCTGGGTTTCGTCGGTCCATACGCCGGTGGCATTGATGACCTGCTTGGCGCGGATGCTGAACTGGGTTCCGTCTTCGCGGTTTTCCACCTTGGCACCGACTACCCGCTCGCCTTCGCGCAGGAAGTCCACTACCTTCATCTGGTTCACGGCGTGGGCGCCGTAGTAGGCAGCGGTGCGGACCAGGTTGGCGCAGTATTTGGCGTCATCCACCTGCCCGTCGTAGTAACGGATGGACCCCACGAAGGCGTCGTCCTTCAGGCTGGGCGCGGCGCGCAGGGTGCCGCGCCTGCTCAGGTGTTTGTGGAACGGGACGCCGCGGCTGTGGCCGGCGGAGACTGACATGGCGTCATAGAGGGCGATGCCGGCACCCACATAGGGCCGCTCGATGAAGGGTTTGGTCAGCGGGTACAGGAACGGCACCGGCCGGGCCAGGTGGGGGGCAATCTCGGAAAGGAGCAGCCCGCGTTCCTGCAGGGCCTCCTTAACCAGGGCAAAATCCAGCATTTCCAGGTAGCGCAAACCACCGTGGATAAGTTTTGAAGACCGGGAGGATGTCCCCGCAGCCCAGTCGCTTGCCTCGACGATGCCGACGCTCAACCCCCGGGTCACGGCGTCAAGTGCGGCTCCCGTGCCGACGATGCCGCCGCCCACAATCAGGATGTCCAGTTCCTGGCCGGGTTCCGTGGTGGCGCGCAGCCGCTGGATGGATGCTGCCCTGGCTTCGGGGCCAAGGACCCCGCCGTTTACAGGAACACTCTTCATTGAACGCCTCCAGTGCCTCTAGTGCCGGTAGTAAACCCACACTACTTGCTAGTGGCGTGCTTGGGCAGGGCGGGCCGGCGGCCCGCCCTGCCCCGGTGCCTTAGTTCCCGGCGTAAGGCGACACCACGACGTCGACCCGCTGGAATTCCTTCAGGTCGGAATAGCCGGTGGTGGCCATGGAGCGCCGCAGGGCGCCAATGAGGTTGGACGTGCCGTTGGTGTGGTGGCCGGGCCCAAAGAGGACCTCCTCAAGGGGGCCAACGGTGCCCACGTTGGCGCGGTCTCCGCGGGGCAGTTCGGTGTGGTGCGCTTCCTGGCCCCAGTGCCATCCCTTGCCCGGCGCTTCTTCTGCCCGGGCCAAGGCACTGCCCAGCATGACGGCGTCGGCGCCCATGGCGATTGCCTTGACAATGTCACCCGAGGTGCCCATGCCGCCGTCGGCAATGACATGGACGTAGCGGCCGCCGGACTCGTCCATGTAGTCGCGGCGGGCGGCTGCGACATCGGAGATGGCAGAGGCCATGGGCGAGTGGATGCCCAGGGCGCGGCGGGTGGTGGTGGTGGCGCCGCCGCCGAAGCCGACCAGGACGCCTGCGGCGCCGGTGCGCATGAGGTGCAGCGCCGGGGTGTAGCCCGCTGCGCCGCCCACGATCACCGGGACATCGAGTTCGTAGATGAACTGCTTGAGGTTCAGCGGCTCGTGGTCCTTGGAGACGTGCTCGGCGGAGACGGTGGTACCGCGGATAACGAAGATATCGACGCCGGCCGCCAGGACGGTCTTGTAGTGTTCCTGGGTGCGCTGCGGGGTCAGGGACCCGGCAACGGTGACGCCGGCCTCGCGGATCTCAGCCAGGCGGGACGTGATGAGTTCGGGCTGGATGGGGGCCTGGTACAGCTCCTGCATGCGTCCGGTCACGGCGGGGCTGTTGGTCTCGTCCTCCAGCGCCGCAATCTCATCGAGGATGGACTGCGGATCCTCGTACCGGGTCCAGAGGCCTTCCAGGTCCAGCACGCCAAGGCCGCCCAGCTTGCCGAGGGCGATGGCGGTGGCCGGGGACATGGCCGAGTCCATCGGCGCGGCGATCACCGGCATCTCGAACTGGTAGGCGTCGATCTGCCAGGAGACGGAAACGTCCTTGGGGTCGCGGGTGCGACGGTTGGGGACGATTGCAATGTCATCCAGGGAGTAGGCACGACGCCCACGCTTGCCACGGCCGATCTCGATCTCATAAGTCACTGCTCTAGGTTATCCCAGCAGGTCCGCTGGCCTGGCCTGGGCCGGACCTCAAGGTCATCACTGGCCTTGGCGACTGCGCCGAGCAAACACGTAGCCTTGGCAGGGGGCTTCGGTGGATGCTCCCGCGATAGCCTCCACGATTGGGCCTCCTTCCGATATGACGCACTCCATTCCTTTTCCCGCCGACACGCCTGTGCATCCGCTCGACCATTGGCTCTCCCCCGAACTGGCCCGGGTCAGCCCACCGGACGCCCCGTCCCGGCTGCGCCAACTGGCGGATGTCCAGGGCACCTTGGCGGCCGCTTGGAGCGGCGCGATCGCCGGCGGACCGGTCCTGGCCCTTGCGGGTGCGTTCTTCTCCGTCATGTCGGGAAACCCCGCGACAGCGCTCGTCCTGCTCCCGCTGGGAGCCGTCCTGATGCTGTTGGGCCTCTTCGGATGGAAACGGGTCCGATCCGGCCTGCCCCGGACAGACAAGGTCCTGATCACCCGTGGCCCCGGATCCGCCCGCGGCGGCATCGGCATGGTGTCGTTTCTGGCGGCCATTATCGGCGCGTTCATTTTTCCGACCCTGCCCTCTGCCACTGCGAAGGGCGGCGCCACGGCCGCAACACTGGTGGGCGTCTACGTCCTCCTCCTGGCACTCCTGGTCGCATGCATCGTTGTCCCATCCACCGTCATGGGCCGGGCTAGGGAATCATTCAGGCGGCGTATCCGCATCGATCCTGCTCTTCGAGAGGCTCTTGAGGAGGACCTGGCCGTCTGGCGCGATCCCTACGGCAACGCGGCCTACGGGCCTCTGTGATGCGCACCCTTCCCGCTACAGTGGCGTGATGGGCAGCCGCTGGACATTTGACGGGCACATCGCCGGGATTGGGACTACTTCCGGTCTGCGCGCCGTCGTCGGGATCTGGCAGGACTCCCCCTTTGGGTCGTTCGCCGACGTCATGGTGCAACAGCCTTCGGGACACCGGCTGCTGCTGGCCCCGACACCCGAGGTGGCCGGCTTCATTGCCGCCACCTACACCTTTGATGAAGTGCGGGTACTGGACGTTGCTGCCTCGCTCGCCGATCACACGTTGACGGTCGACGCCGGCCCGCTGGAAGTTCGGGCCGTCACCGGTGCGAGGACCCTGCTGGGAACAGCGCTGCGGGCAGTACCCCGGCGCCTTGCCGTCCATCCCCGCTGGCTCGCCGCGGTCAATCCGTTCGCCGCCCTTGCGGCACCTGGCGCCCGCACCTACGGTACTGCGGGCAGCGGAAGGACTGAGTTCTATGGGGTGACGGACCTGCACCACGTGACGTCCGCCGTCGTCCGCTGGAATGGTGCCGATGCCGGAGCGCTGGCCCCCATCCGGCCCGCCGTCACGTTCGGCTTCAGCAGCGTCCCTCCCCGCCCGGGCATCGCCCGCGTGCGCACCACCGTGGTGGACGCGTGATGGGCGGCCGATTCACACTTCTTCAGCTTCATCAACCGTCAGTTGCGATTCGAACATCCTGAAGTAGCGGCCGCGCAGGGCCACTAACTCCTTGTGCGTGCCCTGCTCCACCACTTGTCCGTCCTCCAGCATGTACACGACGTCCGCCTTCTCGATGGTGGCGAGCCGGTGGCTGATGGCGATGATGGTGCTGCTGCGGTCCGCGAAGAGACGCGTGAAGATCCGATGCTCAGCGAGGGCATCGATGGCGGAGGTGGGTTCGTCCATCACCATGAACGACGCGTCCCGGTAGAAGTTCCTGGCCATGGCAAGGCGCTGCCACTGGCCTCCCGAAAGGCCGCTCCCCTTCCGGCCGCGTGGGTCCTCCATCCAGTTGCTGACGTGGTTGTCCAGGCCGTTGGGCAGCTTGTTGATGAATTCCAGGGCTTCGGCGTCGGAGGCGGCCCTGCGGATGCGTTCATCATCCCGTGCAGAGTCGACGTCCCCGAAGTAGATGTTCTCCGCCGCCGTGGCGAACTCGTACTTGAGGAACTCCTGGCTGAGCACGGCCAGGTGCCGGTGCCAGGAGGTAACGTCGACGGCGGCGAGGTCCACGCCGTCGAGCAGGACCTGGCCGGAGTCGGGCCGGTAGAGCCCGGCGAGGATGCGGATCAGCGTCGACTTCCCGGCGCCGTTCTCCCCCACGATGGCTATGTGCTGGCCCCGGCGGATGGTGAGGCTGATGCCCCGGATGACCTCGATGTCGCTTCCGGTGTAGGTGAAACGGATGTCCTTCAGCTCGACTTCCCGCGGGGCTTCCAGCAGCGGAGGGGCGTGTTCGGAGTGCATGGGCATCGCCATGAACAGCTCGTAGTCCTTCAGGTTGGCGAGGTCCTCGTCGATGGAGCTTAGCGAGGACACCAGGTTGTTGGCCGTGGACAATGCACGGCTGACGATCTGCTGCACGTAGAGGAACTGGCCCACCGGGGCGGCGCGGGCAATGATCTGCCCCACGACCCAAATCAGTGATACCACCTCGGCACCGTACTGCAGCGCGTCCGCGGCCAGCTGCCGTGGAATGTAGCGGCGCTGGTAGTCCAGCCGGCGGCGCTCGTCCGCATCGCGAAGGCGCGAACGAAGGTCCATGAGGAAACTGACGATGCCATAAAGCCGCATTTCGGCAATGTGCTGCGGCCGGAGGAGGTTGGTCTCGATCATTCGGCGCTGGCGGCGTGAGTCCACCTGCGTGTTCCAGTGCGCGATCTGCTCCCGGGACAGCTTGAACTGCAGGTACACGCTGGGAACGATGGCCACCAGGACGATGACGGCGATCCACCAGCTGACAAGCAACAGGGCGCCGATGGCCAGGATGACCGAAACCAGCTGCGTGAAGATGGCAGCTATACGGTCCAGAACCCGGGCGTACGAATCCGAAAACCGTTTGGCACGGTCGTAGAGGTCCACTGTCTCCTTGTCGTCGTACCGCCAGAACTCGAGGGCAAGGAAGCGCTCGTACATCTGGTCACCGACGATGGCCCCCACCTTGAAGCTCATCAACTGCTGGATATATCGGTCAATGCTGTTGAAGGCGCCCCAGAAGAGACCCAGCGCGGCAGTGACAACGACGTAGACGATCGCAAGGCGCCCCGCCGCGCCGTCGCCCGCGTAAGCGGCCGCCAATGCCGTGGTGGTCAGGGACGCAAAGAATGTGGTCACGAGCGGCAGCACAGCCGAGATGAGGGAGCCAAGCACCTTCATGACCACCGCGCCCGGGGATGCACGGAAACTCACCCGGAGAACCTGGGCCACGGCCTTGGCATAGGGACGCAGTGCCAGCCGCTTTTGCGGGTCGCGTTTAGGGGTCAGTTCCGCCGGGTGGCGCGGTTGGGACATGGAATCAGCCTAGTGCCGGGCGGTCCGTCATCATGTGGAATGGAGACATCGCAGCAGCGCATCCTCGCCTGGTGAGAGTGCCAGGTAGTGGAAGTCCGCTCGTCCACCAGCCAACCGACGTGCTCGCCCGCTGTGAAACGCCTCGATCATCCGGGCCGGGCCCACCCATTCTGGCCAGTGGGTTGGTTCGGGGTCCTGGCGTTCGGGGTTGTAGTGGCGTCCGGTGGGTGAGGTCCACCCGGGTGGTCCGTTGTTGGTGGCAGGGTCGGGTGTCCATTGGCTGTGGTGTTTGAGTCGGTGGTGTTTGGGGCAGAGCTGTGCGAGGTTGTTGACGTTGGTGGTGCCGCCGTGTTCCCACGCTTGTAGGTGGTCTGTTTCGTTGTCGGGGGTCTTGTTGGTGCAGCCGGGGAAGGTGCATTTGGTGTCGCGCATGCGGATCCAGTGTTTGATGGCCCCGGTGAGCCGGTAGTTTTTCCGGCCGATCTCCAAGGGTGCCCCGTCCCGCGGGTCGACAAGGACCCGGTAGAACGAGTCAGCCCCGTCAGTGACCAGTTTGCGTGCCATCGATGCCGGGATCGGCCCGAAACCATCCAGCACGGCTGGTTCGTCGGTGAGGCCGAGGAGTGAGAACACCGGCACGGTGACCAGCACATCGGCCCGCAGGGCAGGGACCTTCCCGATCCCTGTGAGACCTTGGGTGCCCGGGGCGGTGTCGGCGGAACCCTCACCCGCCACCTGCACGGCGCCGAGGAGGAGGCTGGCGGCGATGTCGGGGCGGAGCTGGGTAAGCGTGCGGGGTTCGTCGGGGCCCTGGAGTCCGCGGGCGGTGGCGGTGGTGCGGTTCCAGATGGCACACGCGGTATCGCCGGGGAGGTAGAGGGAGACCCAGGCCATGCCGTCCTTGTCAGGGGTGTATTCCATCCGCCGGTCAGCGATCCCCTTTGCATGGCGTTTCTCGATCGATTCCGGATGATGGCGCTCCCGCCAACCCCGCACCTTGGCCCGGAACCGGGACGGAACGAGCTCACCGGGAGCGGCACCCCGGGCGGGGTGGGGTGCGTCGGGGTCGAAGAAGTGTGCCACCAAAGACGCCGCGCCCTCAGGGGTAAGGCCTTCAGTCTCGTCCGCGACAATCCGTGCGTGCTGCCACGACATCGCGCCCGCAGCCAGGGCCTGGAACACCAGCGGCAGGGAACAGATCCGGCGTGACTGCTCCACCAACGCCTCCGCTGCCGCCGAACTGACGGTCAGCACCCCCGCGATCTCCTCCACCACGGACATCTGCGCATAGCTGCGGTCCTGGACGGTGGCGTCCGGCGGCGTCATGGCTTCCTGGAACCCGGCGGCGTCGGCAGCGTCCTGTGCTTTGACCGCGGCGAGCTGCGCCTCCAGCCGCGCCGCAACCTCCAACCGCTCCAGCCGGATCTCATACCGACGCTGCAACACATCAACATCAACACCAACAGCGTCGCCGGAAGCCAGGGAAGCGTCCTCCCGCTCCAGCGCATCCAGGGCAGCAACAGAGGCGCGAACACCCTCCAAAACCACCCCAACACCACCGCCGATTCCCATAAGCACATCATGCAGCGGGGGTCCGACATTCAGGCCGACAGCGACCTCCGAGCCCAACAACAAGACCGAACCCAACAAAAAGAGGAGGCGGGAAAATCCCGCCTCCTCTTTGACCCGCCTCAGCGTGAATGAATCCCTTCGACCTTTACCGTGAGCCGTAGTTCGGCGCCTCAACGGTCATCTGGATATCGTGCGGGTGCGATTCCTTCAGCCCGGCGGAGGTGATCCGTACGAACTTGCCCCGGACTTTCAGCTCGGGGACGGTCGGTGCGCCCGTGTAGAACATGGTCTGGCGCAGGCCGCCCACCAGCTGGTAAGCCACGGAGGACAGCGGGCCACGGTACGCCACCCGGCCTTCGATGCCTTCCGGGATCAGCTTGTCGTCACCGGAGACGTCGGCCTGGAAGTACCGGTCCTTGGAGTAGGACGTGTTCTTGCCGCGCGACTGCATGGCGCCCAGGGAGCCCATGCCGCGGTAGGACTTGAACTGCTTGCCGTTGACGAAGATCAGGTCGCCCGGGGACTCGTCGCAGCCTGCCAGGAGCGAGCCCAGCATCACGGTGTCCGCACCGGCCACCAGGGCTTTGCCGATGTCGCCGGAGTACTGCAGGCCGCCGTCGGCGATCAGCGGAACGCCGGCCGGAATGGCGGCCTTGGCGGATTCGTAGATGGCCGTGATCTGCGGGACGCCGACGCCGGCCACCACGCGGGTGGTGCAGATGGACCCGGGACCAACGCCTACCTTGATGCCGTCGGCACCGGCGTCGATCAGGGCCTGGGCGCCTTCGCGGGTCGCGGCCTGGCCGCCGATGATGTCCACGTGCGCGGCGACGGGATCGGACTTCAGCCTGCGGATCATGTCCAGGACACCCTGGGAGTGGCCGTTGGCGGTGTCCACGAACAGGGCGTCCACGCCGGCGTCCACGAGGGTCATGGCCCGCTCCCAGCCGTCACCGAAGAAGCCGATGGCGGCACCCACGCGGAGGCGGCCCTCATCGTCCTTGGTGGCGAGGGGGTACTGCTCGGCCTTGGTGAAGTCCTTCGTGGTGATCAGGCCCTTGAGCCGACCCTGCTCGTCCACGAGCGGCAGCTTTTCGATCTTGTTGGTAGCCAGCTTGTGGGAGGCTTCCTCGCGGCTGATGCCTACGTGTCCGGTGACCAGGGGCATCTTGGTCATGACGTCGCTGACCAGCCGCAGCGGGAAATCAGACTCCGGCACAAAACGGGTGTCGCGGTTGGTGACGATGCCCAGCAGGCGGTTGTCCTCATCCACCACAGGCAGGCCCGACACACGGTAGTGGGCGCAGAGATCATCGAGCTCGCGCAGGGTCGCCTCGGGGCGGATGGTCAGCGGGTTGGTGATCATCCCGGACTCGCTCCGCTTGACCCGGTCCACCTGGTCCGCCTGGTCGGCGATGGACAAGTTGCGGTGCACCACGCCCAGGCCGCCCTGGCGGGCCATGGCGATGGCCATCCGGGATTCGGTGACGGTGTCCATGGCGGCGGAGAGCAGCGGCGTCTGGACCGTGATCCGCTTGGAGATCCGCGAGGATGTGTCGGCCTCGGACGGGATGACGTCGGTGTGCCCCGGCAGGAGCAGGACGTCGTCGTAGGTCAGGCCAATAAAGCCAAAGGGGTTGTGTTCGGGCTCGGTCATGAGTGCGCCTCTTACCTTGGTTGCTGGGTCACGGGTAGGGGTTGCAGCCGATGACCAGCCCGTGATTACGGAACTGGCCTGTGCAGACGATCCTGCGGGAGCACCGCGCAGGACGGCGTTCCGGGGGCAGAAAGTATTGAGTAAATATTAGAACCTCGGCGCCGATCCCCCTATTCCACGCCGCCAATGTGAGCAACCCCACGGCCGGGAGAGCTCAGCTCCAGCCGGTGGCGGCCAGCAGCCGCTGCTCGAACATGGGAATCATGGACTCGACGTAGGTCCTGGTGAGGTGGTTGTCGTCCTTGTAGACGTACACATTCCCCACCACGGCCGGGCAGACGCCGCGTGCACAGATGAAGTCGCTCATGTCCATCAGGTGGAGCCCCGGAAGCTTGCCTCGGTAGTTTTCCAGCGGCGACGGCTCCACCAGGGACTCAGCCAGCGGCGGGTTGCACGCCGGAGCGCCGGCCCCGTTCCGCTGGGCGCACTGCGGCATATTGAAAGTGAACCGCGGATTGTCCCTGATGCCCACAATCTCGATCCCCAGGTCCGCGAACGGCTTCACGCCATCGATGTATCCCGGAACCTCGGTTTCGAACGGGGCGTCCTCGTGGGTCAGCGACGCCACGGTGAACACGGCATCCGGCAGGTGTTCCAGGACGTAGGCGGAGCTGGCACGGTTGTAGGCGTTGCATTCAGCGTTCCGGGTTTCCGATTCGGCACCGAAGCGGCAGGCAGGCATCAGCAGCGTGACGATCTCCCAGCCTCGGGCGGCCGCCACCGGCGCCAGGGCGGCAAGGTACTGCTGGGCGTGGGAGTCGCCCAGCACCACGATGCGTTTGGTGGCGGGCTCCTCCGGCAGCTCCTGCCTGCAGCCCTCCAGGATGGGGTCGTCCGTGGCGTTGGCACCGGTGCAGGGCGAGTCGATGCCGGCCCAGTCGTTGTCAAGGGCGGTGGGCCCGGGGATGGTCCGGGCCTTCGGGGCAGGCGAGTTCTCGTTCTCCGGGGTGAGCGCCAACGCCCCGGGCGTGAGCTCCCTCGGCTGTGCCGCCGTCGCGCTTTCCTCAGCGGTGAGTGAGGTCTGCCAGACTGCAACGGGCCCGGCCAGGAGAGCGCCGCAGGCAACAACCACGACGGCGGTCCGCCACGTCCGGAGCTTGGGCCAGTGCCAGTCCCGCAGCGGCTTTTCCACGAAGCGCGTGGTCAGGACGGCGAGCACGATGGCGGCTCCGACGATGCCGAGGCCCTGCGTGAGGTTCGGCGCTTCAACGCCGGTGGCCGCGAGCGTCAGCACCAGGACGGGCCAGTGCCACAGATACAGGGCGTAGGAGTTGTCGCCCAGGGCCACGGCGGCCCTGCTGCTGAGGAGTCGGTCAACGCCGAACCGGCTGCCGGTCTGCCCAGCAACGATGATCGCGGCGGCAGCCAGCGTGGGCCACAGTGCCACGTACCCAGGGAAGGACCGGTCAACGGTCAGGACCAGCCCGCAGGAAATCATCGCGGCCAGTCCCGCCCAGCCCAGGGCAATGCGCACCACGCGTCCGGGCCGCAGGTACGGCAGCGCCAGCGCAAGCAGGGAGCCCAGCGCAAATTCCCAGAGCCGGGCTCGGGTGTCGAAATAGGCGTAGGCCTGGTTGGTGGCTGTCTGGTCAACCGAGTAGGCCAGTGACACCGCGAACACGGCCCCGAAAACTACTGCCAGCAGGCCGCGGTACGTCACCCAGTTCAGGCGGGGAACGCGGCGGAGCCCTGCCAGCACGGAAGCGGCGGCGGCAAAGACCAGCGGCCACAGGATGAAGACCTGCCCCTGGATAGACAGGGACCAGAAGTGCTGCAGCGGGCTGGCACCGGCATGGTCCTGCGCGTAATAGTCCACCGACAACTCCGCAAGGAGCCAGTTCTGGTTGTACAGCAGGGACGCCCAGGCCTGGTCCAGTACCTGCGGCCAACGGCCCTGCGGCAGGATCAGCCAGGTGCCGGCCAGCACCCCGAGGATCACCACGGTGGCGGCGGGCAGCAGCCGCTTGAACAGGTGCAGCCAGTGCGCCAGCAGCTGGAAGGGTTTGCCTGACTCGGCTTTCCGGACGAACGACAACGTGAGCAGGAAGGCCGAGATGAGCAGGAAGATGTCTACGCCGCCGGACACACGGCCCAGCCAGACGTGGTAGGCCACGACCATTAGGACAGCCAGCGCCCGGAGCCCCTGGACTTCGGGCCGGAAGGTGGGCTTCCGTCGGCGGACAGCCGGGCCGGATTCAGGTGCCTTCGGGGCTTCCGATACCGACACTAGAAACCCCTCACAACACCCGCCAGCCAAAGCATCAAGCCTAGCCAACGGCGCCCACATCGGCGAATCAACGCTGGTGTTCCGGCTAAGCTGGCCCCAAACGGCGAAGGGAGCAGGTGTGGTTGTCCAGCTGCGGATCTGCGTGCCCGGGGAGCTGTCCGCCGTCACCGTGCAGACCTGCCGCGACCACCGGGGAACGGCGGAAGTAGCGCTGCTCCAGGGTGCGGCCGTAGTACCGGATGGCGATGTCATCGAGGTGCTGGTTGCCCGGGAGTCCGTGGAGGAACTGCTCGAAAAGCTCGAAGTCCTGAAGATCCAGGACGTGGGTTCGATTTCCATGGCCACCCCTGAACTCGTGCTGTCCAAAAGCGCTGACCGGGCTGAGCGCGCCGCTCCCGGGGACGGCGCAGACGCAGTGATTTGGGATGACGTCACCCGGCAAACCGGTGAAGATTCACGCCTGACCTGGAACTTCCTTGCCTTCCTGGTGCTGGCAACCCAACTGGCCGGCATCGGCATCGTGACGGACTCCCCCATAGCCATTGTCGGTGCCATGGCGGTGGGGCCCGAGTTCGGACCACTGGCCGCCCTTGCCGTCTCGCTGGCCACCAGGCAGTGGAAACTGGGGCGCCGCGCCGCCGTCGCCCTTGCTGTCGGTTTCCCCGTGGCCATGCTGCTGGCGGCACTCACGGCATGGCTTTCGGTTCCCCTCGGTCTCTTCCCGCGCGACGCCCTGGACAAAGGCTCGGCAGTGGAGTTCATCTACCACCCCGGGCCGTATTCATTGATCGTGGCCGTGCTGGCGGGGATCGCCGGCATGCTGTCCATCATCGGACGCCGCTCGGCCGCACTGATCGGCGTCTTCATCTCCGTGACCACTGTGCCGGCTGCCGGCTACGTGGCGGTGGCCCTGGTGCTGGGTGAATACCAGAAGGCCGCAGGCTCCGCGCTGCAACTGCTGCTCAACCTCGTGGGCATCGTTGTGGCCGCCGTCGCGGTCCTCCTCTTCTACCGGAGAATCACCCGGCGGCTGCCGGACGGCGTGGCACGCAGCCTGAAACGCCAGCGCAACGGGTCCCGGCGCCGGGCCTGATCCGCGAGTCTTTCGCTATGGCCGCAGCAAAGCCCGCAGTGTCTGGATGGTGTCCGCTTCAGCCGGGGCCTTGTCCTCCCGGTAGCGCTTGACCCGGGCAAACCTCAGGGCGATCCCGCCGGGGTAGCGCGGTGACTGCTGCACCCCGTCGATGGCTATTTCGACGACGGTGACCGGCTCAACCCATACGGTGCCGGCGGTGCGCCGCACCTCAAGCTCCTGGAACCGTCCGGTCTGCCAGCGCAGCAGTTCATCGGTGAGGCCTTTGAACGTCTTGCCCACCATCACGTAGCCGCCCGGTTCGCCGAACTCCCCGGCAGGGTCAAGGGCACCAAGGTGCAGGTTGGACAGCATCCCTGTCCGGCGTCCAGAGCCCCATTCGCAGGCAAGCACCACCAGGTCATAGGTGTGGACCGGTTTCACCTTCACCCAGTTGGATCCGCGCCGGCCGGCAGCATAAGCCGAGCCGATGGCTTTCACCACCACGCCCTCGTGGCCCGCGGCCAGGGCATCCTGCGAAACCCGCTCAGCGACCTCGGGGTCGGCGGTGACCTCCCCCGGGATCCGGTGTGCGGGGGCCACCCGCTCCAGGATGTCGATGCGGGTGGCCAGAGGTTCGTCCAGCAGGTCACGGCCGTCGATGTGCAGCACGTCGAAGAACCAGGGGTGCAGCAAGGTTTCCCTGACTGCGTCGGCACCAAAGCGGGACATGGTTTCCTGGAAGGGCCGCGGCGCACCCTCCTCATCCAGGGCGAGGGTTTCGCCATCGAGGATCACGTCCTGCACCGGCAGCCCGCGGACCAGGTCCACCACCTCGGGCAGGCGGTGCGTGACCTCCGCAAGGTTGCGGGTGAAGATCCGTACCTCGCTGCCGGACCGGTGCACCTGGATGCGGGCGCCGTCGAGCTTGAATTCCACCGAGGCCTCCCCCGTCGCTTCCAGGGCGGCAGCCGCGCTGCCGGCGGTGGCCGCGAGCATGGGCTGCACCGGGCGGCCCACCACCAGGCCGACGGCGTCAAGCTCGGCCGGGGTGCCGGTCAGCGCAAGGAGCGCCGTCCCGCCGAGGTCGCCGGACAGCATGGCCGCACGCCGCACGGCGTCGAGGGGCCGGTCGGAGGCGCGGGCGACGGCGTCCGTCAGCACTCCTTCCAGGGCACCGGTGCGCAATTCCCCAAGCAGGACGCCGGCGATGAACGACTGTTCCGGTTCGGTGGCGGCCGCCATGAGCGTCCCGAGGATGGCCGCCCGTTCCGCACCCGACCCGCTGCCCGCTGTAGCCAGGAGCCGGTCCAGGGCGGCATCGAAGTCCGACACGGTGAGGCGTGGCTCCGCTGCCGGTTCTTCCTTGGCCGCCGCCACCGCGCTCCAACCCACCCCCACCCGGCCCTGGCGGGGCTTGGCACTGAGCAAGCCCACCGCCGTCGGGACCTCCGCCGGTTCCAGCCGGCGCAGCAGGTGGGCCAGGGCATCCACCTTTGCCAGCCGGGAACGGGTTGATGCGACGGCCTTAGTGGTGTCCACAAGCTCGAGGAGCAGCATGGCACCATCCTGCCACGGGCACTGGACCGGGACACTGGACAGCGTGCGGGCGCGGGTCCACAATGTGCGCGTGGGGATCATCGTGGCGAACCTGTTCATCACCCTCGACGGCGTCTACCAGGCGCCCGGCGGCCGTGAAGAAGACCCCGAAGGCGAATTCTCCTTCGGCGGCTGGCAGGCACCTGTGTCCGACGACGAATCCGGTGCCTCGATAGCAGCCGAGATCGGCCGGATTGATGCCCTGCTGCTCGGCCGGAGGACCTATGAAATCTTTGCGTCCTACTGGCCGCACCAGTCCGGTGACATCGCCGATGCCCTGAACCGCGTGCCCAAGTACGTTGTCTCCGCCACGCTGGCGGACCCGGACTGGGCCGGCACCACTGTCCTGCCGGATGCCGCGGCGGCGGCCCGGCTCCGGGAGGAGCACCGGGAAACCCATATGTTCGGCAGCGGCGTCCTGATCCGGTCCCTCCTGGCTGCCAATGTGCTGGACCGCCTGCACCTCTGGCTGTACCCCGTGGTCCTGGGCCAGGGAAAGCGCCTTTTCGACGCCGAAACGGTTCCCTCCACTTTCACGCTGGGCGAGCAGGCCCGCAGCTTCCCCAAGGGTGCGGTGTCTCTGGTGTACGAGCGTGCCGGAGAAGTTGAGACGCGGGAGATGGACGCCGGCTAGTCCCCACCGCCCCCTAACCTCGCTTCGCTCGGCCAGGGAACCTTGGCGGCGTGGGCCCAGCCACCGTCCAGGACAACAACGCAAAAGGCTGGCCCGGCAGATGCCGGACCAGCCTTTTCAGCGGTAAGCCGCCAGGGCGCAGCGTTAGTGGCTGTGGCCTGCGTGCTCGTCCTCTTCGGCAGGCTTCTCCACGACCAGGGTCTCGGTGGTGAGAACCAGGGCGGCGATGGAGGCCGCGTTGCGGAGGGCTGCACGGGTGACCTTGACCGGGTCGATGACGCCCGCGGCGATCAGGTCCTCGTACTCGCCGGACTTGGCGTTGAAGCCGTTGTTGGTCTCAAGGTCGGCAACCTTGGAGGTGACAACGTAGCCATCGAAGCCGGCGTTCTGGGCAATCCAGCGCAGCGGCTGCACCAGTGCGCGGCGGACGATGCCCACGGCTGCGGCGGCGTCGCCTTCGAGGGCCTTGACGGAAGCGTCCTCATCCAGTGCCTTGAGGGCGTGGATCAGGGCGGAGCCGCCGCCGGCAACGATGCCTTCTTCGAGGGCAGCGCGGGTGGAGGACACGGCGTCCTCGATGCGGTGCTTCTTTTCCTTCAGCTCAACCTCGGTGGCAGCGCCGACCTTGATGACGCCGATACCGCCGGCCAGCTTGGCCAGGCGTTCCTGGAGCTTCTCGCGGTCCCAGTCGGAATCGGTGCGGGTCAGCTCGGCGCGCAGCTGGGCTACGCGTGCAGCTACGTCCTCGGCCGAACCGGCGCCGTCCACGATGGTGGTGTTGTCCTTGGTGACGGTGATGCGGCGGGCGGTACCCAGCACCTCCAGGCCCACGGAGTCCAGGCTGAGGCCCAGTTCCGGGGAGACAACCTGCGCACCGGTGAGGGTGGCGATGTCCTGCAGCATGGCCTTGCGGCGGTCGCCGAAGCCGGGAGCCTTGACGGCCACGACGTTCAGGGTGCCGCGGATGCGGTTGACGATCAGCGTGGACAGGGCCTCGCCCTCAACGTCCTCGGCGATGATGAACAGCGGCTTGGAGCTCTGCAGCGCCTTTTCCAGCAGGGGCAGGAATTCCTGGATCGAGGAGATTTTGCCCTGGTTGATCAGGATGAGTGCGTCCTCGAGGACTGCTTCCTGGCGCTCCGCGTCGGTGACGAAGTACGGGGACAGGTAGCCCTTGTCGAACTGCATGCCCTCGGTGAGGACCAGTTCGGTCTGGGTGGTGGAGGACTCTTCGATGGTGATGACGCCATCCTTGCCCACCTTGCCGAACGCCTCGGCGAGGAGCTCGCCGATTTCGTCGCTCTGCGCCGAGATGGCGGCAACGTTGGCCACCTGGGTGCCTTCGACCGGGCGGGCGTTTTCCAGCAGGCGGGCAGCCACGGCCTCAACCGCAACCTCGATGCCGCGCTTGATCTGGCCGGGGGCAGCGCCGGCTGCAACGTTGCGCAGGCCTTCCTTGACCAGTGCCTGTGCCAGGACCGTGGCGGTGGTGGTGCCGTCGCCGGCAACATCGTTGGTCTTGGTGGCTACTTCCTTGGCCAGCTGTGCGCCAAGGTTCTCGTAGGGGTCGTCCAGCTCGACTTCACGGGCGATGGTGACGCCGTCGTTCGTGATGGTGGGGGCACCCCACTTCTTGTCCAGGACGACGTTGCGGCCGCGGGGGCCGAGCGTCACCTTGACGGTGTTCGCGAGCTTGTCGATGCCGGCCTCAAGGGACCGGCGGGCAGCGTCGTTAAACGCAAGCTGCTTTGCCATGGTTTTGTCCTTTCAAAGACAGAAACCCCGCACCGCCGGCCAGCGTGAGCATGGCCGGCAGCACGGGGATCCGGAAGAGTTACTTGACGACGATTGCCAGGACGTCGCGGGCGGACAGCACGAGGTACTCGGTGCCGCCGGTCTTGACTTCGGTTCCGCCGTACTTGGAGTAGATGACGACGTCGCCAACGGCTACGTCAACGGGAACGCGGTTGCCATCTTCGAAGCGGCCGGGGCCTACTGCGACAACTTCGCCTTCCTGCGGCTTCTCCTGTGCGGAGTCCGGGATGACCAGGCCGGAAGCCGTGGTCTGCTCGGCTTCGAGCGGGCGGACAACAATACGATCCTCAAGAGGCTTAATAGAGACCGACACTCGGACCTCTCCTTTTCGTCAGCAAATTCGTGGACTGGAAAGCTTTCCGCCGTAGCTGGCAAACCGTCGTCGCGGTGCCGGCAGCAGCCTGGCTGGCAGCTCTTCATGTGTTAGCACCCTCCTAGGGAGAGTGCTAATGAAGACTCTATGTATGAGTTAGCACTCGGTCAAGGTGAGTGCCAACGTTTCGTCGTGGGCGTACAGCCCGGGGCGGACGACGGCGGGTGGCCGGGGACGCGAAATGGCGCCCTGTACCTAGCGGCCCAGGTCGTCGAAGTCCACGTCCTCGCCGCCGTCCGTGTCGCCGCCGCACTGCTTCCGTCCCCGGAAGAGCACCCAGCCGGACCCTGCTGCGGCGAGCAGCGCAGCAACGAGGAAGAAGATGCTTCCGGCCCGCGCGCCGTCGTACAGCCCGCGGATGTCCCTGGCCTCCTGGGTGTTGTCCTGGACGTCGTTGCCGCCTACCGAGTAAACGGTGGCGTTGAACGTATCGAGCAGGAAGATGATCACCAGCAGCGCGATGCAGACCACGGCCACGACGGCCGCGGCAATCAGGACCGGCCGGGCGAACCTGGCCGGGCCGCGGTCACGCGATTCGTGGTCATCGGGCTCGCGGGTGGCTGCGCTCTCATCCATGGTTTCAACAGTATCCGCATCCCGCCCACCCGCTCCTCCACTAGGCTGGAACCCATGGCTCACGCTCCCCAGGACCAGATGGCACAGGACCAAATCGCACCGTTGCTGACCCCCGAGGGCTGGGAGTTGCTGGCATCCCTGGGCCCGTACCGGGATGAGGACTCGTTCGAGCTCAACACAGCACTCCGGAAGGCCGGGCACCCTGCAGGGCTTGTCTCGGCCGTCCTGACTCAATCGCGGCTGCGCACCAAGGCGGAGTCAAAATTCGGCGAGTTCGCCCGCCAGATGCTCTTCACGCAGGCCGGTCTGGAACAGGCAACGCGCCTGAATGTGGCCGCCCACCACGCCCAGCGGTTCGCCGCCGCCGGCATCAGCCATGTGGCGGACCTGGGCTGCGGCCTGGGCGCCGATTCCCTGGCCCTGGCGTCCCTGGACATCCACGTCACCGCCGTCGAAATGGACGAAACCACCGCGGCCTGCGCCACCGTGAACCTCATCCCTTTCCCCAACGCCACAGTGGTCCATGCTGACGCCGCGTCCGTCCCCCTCGACGGGATGGACGGCGTCTGGCTGGACCCCGCCCGGCGGGTCACCTCCACCTCGGGCACCAAGCGGATCTGGGACCCCGAAGCCTTCTCCCCGCCGTTGTCCTTCGTGGAATCGCTGGCTGCCCAAGGCAAGGCAGTAGGCGTGAAGATGGGCCCGGGCATGCCGCACGAATCCGTGCCGGCGGCCTGCGAGGCGCAGTGGGTGTCGGTGGCCGGTGACGTCACGGAGGTGACCCTGTGGTTCAACGCCGTGCGCCGCCCTGGAGTCCGGCGCGCCGCGTTGGTCCTGGGACCGCAGGCACCTGCGGAGCTGACCAGCGCCGAGGACTTCGGCGCGGGCCCGGCCGCACCGGTGGGCCCGGTGGAGGGGTACCTGTACGAACCGGACGGCGCCGTAATCCGCGCCGGACTGGTGGCGGATGTGGCGCTGCAGCTCGGCGGCCACCTGGTGGACGAGCACATCGCCTACATCTGCGCTCCCGGACTCCTGGCCACCCCGTTCGCCCGGGCCTACAAGGTTTCGGAGGTCATGCCGTACAACGTCAAGGCGCTGAAGGCCTGGGTAAAGCAGGAGGGCATCACCGTGCTGGACATCAAGAAGCGCGGCACGGCGGTCACCCCGGAAGAGCTGCGGAAGCAGCTGCTGCCCGGCGGAAAGAACGCGAAGAAGGGCGGCAAGTCGGCCACCCTGGTCCTGACGCGCATCGGTGAGGACCGGGTGGCCATCGTGGTGGAACCCGCCTAGCTGCCCCTACTGGGCGCGCATGAACTCCTCGGCTGCCCGCACCTGGTCCGGGGTGGGCCGGACGCCCGTGTACAGGACGAACTGCTCCAGCGCCTGGATAGTGGCCACTTCGGCCCCGTTGATCACCGGCTTGCCGGCCGCGCGGGCGGCCTTGATGAGGGGGGTTTCGGCGGGCAGCGCCACCACATCGAACACCAGGCGGGCCGCGTTGATGGCTTCCGGCGGGAAAGCCACGGTGTCCGCTTCCGCCCCGCCGGCCATCCCCAGCGGGGTGACGTTGATGATCAGGTCGGCCGTCCCGCCGTCGAGCGCTGCCCGCCACTGGAAGCCGTACTGGTCCGCCAGTGCACGCCCCGCGGCCTCGTTGCGGGCGATGACGGTGACGTCCGTGAATCCGGCGTCCCGGAGGGCTGCAACGGTGGCCTTGGCCATGCCGCCGGCGCCCTGCACCAGCACGGAATAGTCCGTGGGGACCGCGTTGGTGGCGAGGAGCTGTTCGATCGCGGTGTAGTCCGTGTTGTAGGCCTTGAGGTGGCCGTCCGTGTTCACGATGGTGTTTACGGAGTCGATGGCCTTGGCGGAGGGGTCCATCTCGTCCACCAGCGCGATGACGTCTTCCTTGTAAGGCATGGAGATGGCGCAGCCCCGGATGCCCAGCCCGCGGACACCGGCGATGGCCTGTTCGAGGTTGGTGGGCGCGAAGGCCTTGTAGATCCAGTTCAGGTCCAGCTGCCCGTAGAGGTGGTTGTGGAACCTGGTCCCGTTGTTGCTGGGACGGGCCGAGAGCGAGATGCAGAGGGTCATGTCTTTATTCAGTATGGGCACCACTCCATTAAAGCGTTCCCGCGGGCGTGGGCGGCCGGGGAATCAGGGGCAGCCGGTTTCGGCCGGGAAGGGCCCGACGGCGGCGGGCAGCTTTCCCGGCGCCGGGGCCTTCCCTGCCAGCACGGCGACCAGGGCGTCGAAGGCGGCGTCGGTGCGGCCGTACAGTGCCAGCTTCACCGGGGCGGTGGACTCCTGGAGCGGCCAGGGAGCGTCAAGGGACACGGCGATGTCCCCGCCGGCCGGTCTGCCGCCGAATCCGATGAGGTTGACCAGGGGTCCCGATCCGATCTTGACGCCGGCTCGTGCGGCGGCGGCTTCGAAGCGCTCCCGGTCCCCCGGTCCCCCGCCGGCTACCCGCACGGAACCGGGAACCAGGGGTCCGCTGCAGGGACCGGAGACCACTGTGACAGCCGAGGCCGAAACCTGGGCCGACAGCGCCGCCCCGCTTCCTGCCGGAGCACCCGCGCCCGCGGTTCCGGCAGGCGCGGTGGTGCGGGCATGCCAGATCATCATGGTGGCCACGCGCTGAGCTGCTTCATCCAGGCGTGCTGCGGGAAGGGTGCCGGCGGCCAGGGCCTGGACGATGGCGGCGTGCGCCTGCTCCACGTCCGCAGGCATCAGCAGCAGGTCGGCGCCGGCGGCCAGTGCTTTCACGGCAGCGGCGCCGGCCGGGTATTGGTTCTCGACGGCGCCCATGTTGAGGGCATCCGTCACGGCCACCCCTTTGAAGCCCAGGCCCCTGAGTGTCGCGTAGCTGGGGGCAGAGAGCGACGCCGGCACGCCCGGTTCGAGCGCGGGGACGGCAATGTGTCCGGTCATGATGATGGGAAGGCCCGCAGCGACAGCGGCCTCGAAGGGTTTCCAATCGCGGCCCCGCAGCACGTCGAGGCCGGCGGGCTGGACGGGGAGGCTGAGGTGGGAATCCGCCGTTACCGAGCCGTGCCCGGGAAAGTGCTTGACGGTGGGGAGCACGCCTGCATCCAGCATGCCTTGGGAGAAGGCGGTTCCCTGGGCGGCTGCCGCAGCCGGGTCCGCGGACATGGAGCGGGCGCCGATGGTCGGGTCTGCAGGACCGACGGTCACATCCGTGTCCGGTGCGAAGTCCAGGTCGAAGCCCAGCGGCACCAACTCGCTTGCCAGGCCTTTGCCGGCCTTGCGCGTCAGGTCCAGGTTGCCGGCGGCCCCGTAGCTCATGGGAGCGGGCCACTCGGTGAGGGGCTGGCCCAGGCGTGCCACCGCCCCTCCTTCCTGGTCCACGCTCATGATCCCCGGCCAGCGCCGGCCGTCCGCCGCAACAGCCTGCTGCAGCCGCTGGTTTACTGCGCCCATAGCGGCCAGGTCCACCTGGCCCTGCGGGTCGCGCGGGACGTTGTCGCCCATGATGATGGAGCCTGCGAGGTGGAGTCGCTGGATGAGCGCGGCGTGGGCCTCCACCTGGTTGCCCTTGAAGAACGGGAGCAGGACCTGCCCGGCCTTCTGTTCCGGCGACATGGCCGCGACGGCCGCCGCCGCGGCGTCCTGGTCCCGCTGCTCAGGTCCCCACCCCAGAGGCCGGGAACCCGGATCGGGTGACGGGGAAGCCAAAGGAGCGGCCGGCGTCGTGCTGGCTGATGCGGACGGGGACGTCCCGGCGGGTGGCGCGGAGGACGACGGCGGCGCGCTGCCCGGAGGCGCGGAACAGGATGCCAGCGCCATTGCGGACAGGGCCAGGAGGAGGTGGAAGGATTTGGCAGGACTGTGACGCAAGGGGAACGGTGCCATCAGTACGATGCTACCCCTGCACTAGACTTGAACCATCCGTTCGCCTGCCGGCTGCAGCCTGTGAGCGGCATCAGCCAGCGGCAAACCGGACAGTAAGGAAACGTGTGAAGATCGACTTCGCGTCATCGAGGCAGTCAACCCTCGGTGTTGAGTGGGAGCTTGCACTGGTGGACGGTAAGACGGGCGAGCTCGCTTCCGTGGCCAACCAGGTGCTCCGCGGCGTGGCTTCCCGCCACCCCGAACTCAACGAAGACGACGAACATCCGCACATCAAGCAGGAACTGCTGCTCAATACCGTGGAACTGGTCACCGGCATCTGCGAAACGGCCGCCGAGGCCAAGGAGGACCTCAACAGGTCCGTCGCTGCCGTCCGTGAAATCACCGACCCCATGGGCGTGGAGTTGTTCTGCGCCGGCAGCCACCCGTTCAGCCCACCGCAGCTGCAGCCGGTCACCGACAAGGAACGCTACGCCAAACTCATCGACCGGACCCAGTGGTGGGGCCGGCAGATGGTCATCTACGGCGTCCACGTCCACGTGGGCCTGGACCGCCGGGACAAAGCCCTCCCCGTCCTGGACGGCCTGGTCAACTACTTCCCGCATTTCCAGGCGCTCTCGGCGTCCAGCCCGTTCTGGGGCGGCGAGGACACCGGCTACGCCTCGCAGCGGGCCCTGATGTTCCAGCAGCTCCCCACCGCGGGGCTGCCGTTCCAGTTCACGTCCTGGGCGGAGTACGAGTCCTATGTGCAGGACATGTTCACCACGGGCGTCATCGACACCATCTCGGAGATCCGGTGGGACATCCGGCCCGTCCCTGCCCTCGGCACCATCGAGATGCGCATCTGCGACGGCCTGGCCACCCTGGAGGAAGTGGGGGCCATTGCGGCGCTGACCCAGTGCCTGGTGGATGAGTTCTCCACCACGCTGGACAACGGCGGCACCATCCCCACCATGCCGCCGTGGCACGTCCAGGAGAACAAGTGGCGGGCCGCCCGCTACGGCCTGGACGCCATCATCATCCTCGACGCCGCGGGCAAGGAGCAGCTGGTCACCGACCACCTGCTGGAAACCCTGAACCGGCTGGAACCGGTCGCGGCCAAGCTGCGCTGCTCCGACGAGCTGGCCGACGTCGAGAAGATCATCCGCCGCGGCGCCGGGTACCAGCGCCAGCGCCGGGTGGCTGCCGAGAACGGCGGAAACCTGCAGGCCGTGGTGCTGGACCTGGTCAAGCAGATGCGCAACGGCCCCACCGCCTGACCCCCTTGCTTGCTCTATCAGATATGGCTCCTAAACCGTCGGTTTAGGAGCCATATCTCATAGAGCATCGTGGGGTTTGCCGGGTGTCAGGCCGGGAGCGACACCGAGGTGACGGGCATCGACGAATCCGGGGCGAATCCAATGCCGCTGGGTTCGGCGCCGGCCATCACCAGCTGCGCGCCGAGGGCGGCCACCATGGCGCCGTTGTCCGTGCACAGGTCCAGCGGCGGAACGTGCAGGCGGATGCCGGCGGAGGCGCAGCGCTGCCCGGTCAGCTCCCGCAGGCGGGAGTTTGCCGCCACTCCCCCGCCCAGCAGGACATCCTTGATGCCTTGCTCCCGGCAGGCCAGGACCGCCTTGGAGGAAATCACGTCCACCACGGCTTCCTGGAACGCCGCGGCAATGTCGGCCACGCGGATCTCTTCGCCGCGGGCCTCGAACTGCTCGACGCACCGGGCCACGGCCGTTTTCAGTCCGCTGAAGGACCAGTCGTACCGGTGCGGGCCGGGTTCATCTGCCGTGCCCATGTATTTGGGCTGGCTGAGGCCGCGGGGGAAGCGGATGGCCTTGGGGTTGCCGGTGCGGGCCATTTTGTCGATGGCGGGTCCGCCGGGGTAGCCGAGCCCGAGGATGCGGGCCACTTTGTCGTAGGCCTCGCCCGCGGCGTCGTCGATGGTGGAACCCAGGAGCTCCACGTCGCTGGTGATGCTGTTGATCCGCAGGATTTCGGTGTGGCCGCCGGAGACCAGCAGGGCGCCGAGGTTCTCCGGCAGCTCCTGCCTGCGGCCGGTGGCACGGTCGTCGAGGAGTCCGACGCCCACATGCGCCACCAGGTGGTTGATGGCGAACAGGGGTTTTCCGGTGGCCACGGCGAGCGCCTTGGCAGCGCACACCCCGACCATGAGCGCGCCGGCAAGCCCGGGTCCGGAGGTGACGGCGATCGCGTCCACCTCGTCCAGGGTGGCCCCTGCATCCGCGAGGGCCTGCTCGAGGGTGGGAACAAAGGCGTCCAGGTGGGCCCGGGAGGCGATTTCCGGGATGACGCCGCCGAAGCGGACGTGCTCGTCCATGGAGGACGAGACCGTGTTGGTCAGCAGGGTGGTGCCACGGACGAGGCCAACGCCGGTTTCGTCGCAGGATGATTCGATGCCCAGTACCAGGGGTTGCGTACGGTTCATGCCTGGCCTGCTTCCGTTGCTTCGTGTCCGTCGGGGTGTGCCGCGGGCAGTTGGAGCCGCATGATGAGGGCGTCCACGCCGTCGCGGTAGTAGCGGGGGCGGATGTGGATCTGTTCGAATCCAAACCGCACATAGAGCTGTTGTGCCCTCGGGTTGTCGGCGCGGACCTCAAGCAGGACGTCAGCGGCGCCGCGGTGCCGGGCCTCCTCGATCAGTTGCGTGAGCAGGGTGCTGCCAATGCCCCGCCCCTCGTGCTCAGGGACGACGGCGATGGTCTGGACGTCCGCGATGGGCTCGATGCACATCAGGCCGGCGTAGCCCACGATGCCTCCGCTGGTCTCCGCCACCAGGTAGCGGCGGGTCTCCGGCTGGGAGAGTTCGTCCAGGAACATCTGGACTGGCCACGCGTCAATGGGGAAGAGCTTGTGCTCCAGTGCGCCGACGGCGGGCACATCGTCCAGCGTCATGTCGCGGACGGTGACGTCTGCCGCGCGCGGGTCGGGGGTGCTGCTCACAATGCCCGCTTCCGTGGTCCGGGGACCTGCGCGTCGGATTCCCGCAGGTACAGGGGGGTGGAGTCCAGCAGGGTGTCTCCTGCCGCCAGCCGGGCCAGGGCGAACTGGCCAAGGTACAGGGCGTCCGGCTGCTCCGCGGCGAAATCCGGGTGGGCCTGGAGAACGTCGGCGTAGAGGCCCGCGCCAGCGCCGAACGCAGGGAGGTCCCGGAGGTCAGATGCGAACCCGACGTGGGGGCCGTCCGCCAGCACGGGCAGCTGGCCATCGTCCAGGGTGTACCGGGCCCAGTAGACCTCTTTGCGGCGGGCGTCCGTCACCACCAGGAACTCGGCGACGGCGGCGGTGGACTCGGCGACTTCCAGGGCCATCGCGTCCAGGCTCACCATGCCGTGCAGCGGCTTGCCCCATACAAAGGCCAGGGTGCGGGCTGTGGCGATGCCGGAGCGGAGCCCGGTGAACGGGCCGGGGCCAACCCCCACCACCAGGGCGTCCACGTCCTGCCCGGTCACGCCCGCGTTCGCCAGCATGGCGTGGATTCCGGGCGCGAGCACCTCAGCGTGGCTGCGGGTGTCCTCCGTGGCGAAGCTGGCCAGCACGCTCTCGGGGGCGTCATCAGTGACCAGCGCTGCGCTGGCCACGGCGGACGTGTCGATGGCGAGGATCAGCATGCCGCTCCCCCGTCGGGTCCAGCCAGTTCGGGGAAGGTCGCCCAGCGGGGACCGTACCCACGCATGACGATGGTCCGGGGCTCGTCGGTGTCCTCGGCGTCGAAGTCCAGGCCGCCTGGGGTGCCCGCCGGGGTGGCCCCGAGCCCGATGGCACGCTGCAGGTCGATCTCCAGCCGGCTGTCGCTCAGGTGCTCCACGCGCTCATGTCCCCACTCCACCACCGTCACCGCTGAGTCCATGGTGTTTTCGAGGTCGATGTCATCAATCTCCGCCGCCGAGCCAAGCCGGTAGGCGTCCACGTGCACCAGGTCCGGGCCGCCCGGGCGGGCGCCGTCCGGCAGGTTGGGGTGGATCCGGACCAGGACGAACGTCGGCGAGATGATGCCCGGGCGAACGCCCAGGCCTTCGCCCAGGCCTTGGGTGAAGGTGGTTTTCCCGGCACCCAGTTCGCCGGACAGCACCAGCAGGTCTCCTGCCTGCAGCACCCCTGCCAAACGGGCGCCGAACGCATGGGTCTGTTCCGCCGTCGTCGCCGTGAAGGTCTTTTCCCAGTTGGCGGGCAGTTCCTCCGGTGCGCTCATGCCGCTCCCTTGCCGGGGACGCCCACCAGGTTATTGCCGGCATCCGCGCGCTCGTCCTCGTTGATGAAGCGGCGGGGAACGCGCGGACTGATCCTGGTCACCACCTCGTAGTTGATGGTCCCCGCGGCGCGTGCCCACTCGTCCACCGTTGGCCCGCCGTCGGCCCCGTTGCCGAACAGCTCCGCCTCCGCGCCCTGCAGCGCCGCGCCGGATGCCTCCGGACCGAGGTCGATGACCATCTGGTCCATGGCGATCCGCCCCACAACGGGGTAGGTCTTCCCCGCCACGCGGACTGGCCCGCCGGTGGCGACGCGCGGGACGCCGTCGGCATAGCCCAGCGGAATCAGCGCCAGGGTGCTCGCCTCCCTGGTGCGGTAGTGCAGGCCGTAGGAGACCCCCTGCCCCGCGGGTACCTCCTTGCACTGCGACACCAGTGTCCGGAGCGTCATGGCGGGGCGGAGGCCGAGTTCGGCGGAAGTCGTCCCGTCGAACGGGGAAAGCCCGTAAATGCCCAGGCCCACGCGAACCATGTCGAAGTGGGTGTCCGGGCGGGAAAGGGTGGCGGGGGTGTTGGCAAGGTGGCGGACCTCCGGGTCCACGCCCGCGTCCTCGGCGATGGCCAGGGCTTCCCTGAATGCGGCCACCTGCTGGTCCGTTTCGGGCCGCTCCGGCTCATCAGCCACGGCCAGGTGCGAGAAGATGCCCACCACACGCAGCAGTCCCTGGTCCTGGTACTCCACGGCCTCGCCCACCAGGCGGTCCCAGGCCTCCGGCGTTGCACCGTTGCGGCCAAGCCCGGTGTCCACCTTGAGGTGGATCCGTGCGGGGCGTTCCTGTTCGCGGGCGGCAGCGACGATGCGTTCCAGCTCCCAGCCGGAGCAACCGATGTCGACGCCGGCAGCCACGGCGGCGCCAAAGTTGCTGTCGGCGGTGTGCAGCCAGGCGAGGAGGGGCGCGTCGATGCCGGCGGCGCGGAGCGCGAGGGCCTCGGAAATGTGCGCCACACCCAGCCAGGACGCGCCTGCCTGCAGCGCCGCCCGGGCGACGGGAACGGCGCCGTGTCCGTACGCATCGGCCTTGACCACGGCCATGACTTTCGCGGGGGAAGCAGCGCTGGCGAGCCGACGAACGTTGTGCCGGATGGCCTCCAGGTCGATCACGGCGGACCGCTCATTGCGGGGGTCCGGCCCGGGGGCAGCGCTGAATTCACCGGTTGTTGCGGGGTAGGTCACCTAACTGATTCTAGTGCGGGCACTTCGCGCCGAATAATCGGGGCGTGTGGCGCTCCTCAGGCATCGGACAGATGCGCGATGGTGGCCCCCGCCCGGCGCTGGGCCGCCAGCGGCACGTCCTCGATGATGTCCGCGAGGAATCCAAAGCGCCGCAGCCACTGGCTCGTCTGCCGTTCCGGGCGGGCATTGGCGCGCTTCCACCAGTCGGCGATGTCCCCCCAGCCAGGGGCGGCCAGGGACCCGCCCACCTCCTGCACGGCCAGGGAGGCGCACAGGTTGGCGAACCGCAGCCTGTCCCCCAGCGGCCAGCCGGCCAGGGTACCCACGATGAACGCCGCGTCGAAGCAGTCACCGGCTCCGGTGGGATCGTGTGCCTTGACCGGAAGCGACGGGACCCACTCCTCCTCCCCGGTTTCCGAGTCCACGGCCATGGCCCCCTGCGCTCCCAGGGTCACCACCGCCACCGGCACGCGGTCCGCCAGAGCGTAGAGGGCGCTCCATGGATTGTCTTTGCCGGTGAAGGCCATGGCCTCGCGCTGGTTGGGCAGGAAGGCGTAAAAGTACTGCAGGTTTTCCAGCCGCACGGGTGCCCATTCCCCGCTGGGATCCCAGCCCACGTCCCCGAACAGGCGGACTCCTGCGCCGTGGGCCGCCCGGGCCCACGGTTCAATTTCCATGCCGACCTCCGCGATGCCGGCGAGCGCCTGGGGCGGGCTTCCGATCAGCTCGGAGTTGGTCACCGGTGCCGAGTGGCCGTGGGTGACCATGGAACGGTCCTGGTCCACGCAGAGGGAAACGGTGACTGGCGAGTGCCAGCCCGGGACGCGGCGGGAGAGGCTGAGGTCCACGTGTTCCTGGCTGGAGAGGATCTTCCAGTTGAAGTCACCGTAGCCGTCGTCCCCGAAAGCCGCCGCCAGCCCGGTGCGCAGCCCCAGCCGCGCGGCGGCGATGGCCTGGTTGGCCACCCCGCCGGGGCAGCTGCCCATGCCGTCGCTCCAGATTTCCGTGCCGGGTTCGGGCCCATGCGGCAGGCCGGTGAAGATGATGTCCTGGAAGACGGTCCCGGCCAGCAGGAGGTCGAATCCAGGTTCCCCCGGCGAGCGGACAGCGGCCAGCGGATCGAAGGGGCGGGCTGGCATCGCGTCCATGAGCGCAGGATACGCCGCGGGGAAGGGCTCCGGTAGGGGCTTTGGAAACAGTCTGGACAGGGTGTCGGCGGCTGGTCCTAGACTGCATGCATGCGGCTTCTGATTGCCGGCGGCGGGGGTTTCCGGGTGCCGCTTATCTACCGGGCGTTGCTGTCCGGGCCCTTCTCCGGGCTGGTCACGGAGTTGGTGCTGCACGACGTCGATCCCGCACGCCTTGACGCCGTTACCGCCGTGCTGCGCAGCATGCCGGCAGGCCGGGGTGCGCACCTTCCGGTGCATGCCGCCACGGATCTTTCCGCTGCCCTGTCAGGCACCGCCATGGTCTTCGCCGCGATCCGGCCCGGCGGCACGGCAGGCCGAGTGGCGGATGAGAAAGTGGCGCAGGACCTCGGGCTGCTGGGGCAGGAAACGACCGGAGCCGGCGGAATTTCCTACGCCTTGCGGACAATCCCGCACATGGTGGGCCTTGCCCGGCTGATGCGTGAGCGCTGCCCGGACGCGTGGCTGGTCAACTTCACCAATCCGGCCGGGATGGTCACCGAGGCGCTGCGCCCTGTCCTGGGGAACCGGGTCATTGGGATCTGCGACTCTGCGGGCGGCCTGGTGCAGCGGGCGGCGGGTGCTGCCGGTGTGCCCTTGCCGGCGGGACGGCTCGACGGCGTGGGCTACTACGGGCTGAACCACCTGGGCTGGCTGTACCGGCTGGAGTCCGGCGGAAGGGACATGCTGCCGGGCCTGCTGGCGGACGCCGCGGCGCTGCGGTCCTTCGAGGAAGGCCGGTTGTTCCCGCAGCCGTTCCTTGCCGGGCTGGGCCTGCTTCCCAACGAGTACCTGTATTACTACTACCAGGGCGAGGCCGCCCGGCAGGCAATGCAGGCCATGGCGCGCACCCGCGGGGAGGCCATCCATAGCCAGCAGCGGGAGCTGTACCCGCAGCTGGCTGCCGCGGGCCCGGACGCGTACCGGCTGTGGGAGGAGGCGCGGCGCTCCCGCGAAGAGGGTTACCTGGCCGAAGCCCGGCACGACGGTGAACCCCGGAACGAGGAAGACCTGGCCGGCGGTGGCTACGAACGGGTGGCGCTGGCGGCCATGCAGGCGCTGGCGGGCCGCGGCGATACCCAATTGGTCCTCAACACCGTGAACGCATTGCCGGCAGCCCCGGCACCCGGGCCCGCCGGCGCTGACCCGGCCCCTCCCCAACCCGCCATCCCCGGCCTGCCGGCGGACGCCGTCGTCGAGGTCCCCTGCACTGTCACTCCCGCCGGCGCCGTCCCGCTGCCCCAACAGGTCCCGGCGGAACCGCAGTTGGGCCTGCTCCGGCGGGTCAAGGAGGTGGAGCGGCTCGTTGTCGTGGCGGCGGCCACCGGCAACCGGGAAGTTGCCGTCGAGGCCTTCGCCCGGCACCCGCTCGTGGATTCGGCAGGCCTGGCCGTGGAGCTGATGGCCGGCTACGAGCACGTGTTTCCGGACCTGGGGAAGATGTGGGAGGGCGGCGGGCGTTAGGGGAAGGAGTAATGTTTTATCGGATGCGCACTGAGCCGGCACCCCTGACACGCGCCGGCGGCCGGAAGGAGGTCCCGTGGCACTGATCCGCAGGGTCGCTTTGCTTTCCCTCCACACCTCCCCCATGGAACAGCCCGGCTCCGGTGATGCCGGCGGAATGAACGTCTACATCCGCGAGCTGGCCTCGGCGCTGGCCGAGGCAGGCGTGGAGGTGGAGATCTTCACGCGCGCCACCTCAGCCGACCAGCCCGCCGTCGAGCATCCCGACCCCGGCGTGTGCGTCCACAACGTCCTGGCCGGCCCGCCGCGGAAGATCCCCAAGGAGGAGCTGCCCGGGCTGCTTCATGCCATGGTGGCGGAAATCGAGCAGATCCGCCGCCGCCAGCCGCACGGCCGGTACGACGTCATCCACTCCCACTACTGGGTGTCCGGGATCGCCGGGCTGGAGCTGTCCGAGCTGTGGGGCGTGCCTCTGGTGCACACCATGCACACCATGGCCAAGGTCAAGAACCTGCTGCTGGAATCCGGTGAGCAGCCCGAGCCCCGGCGCCGCGAACTGGGCGAGCACCGCATCGTGGACGGCGCGGCCAGGCTCATCGCCAACACCAGCGCCGAGGCCGCCGAACTCGTATCCCACTACGGCGCCACCTACGACCGCATCGACATCGCCCCGCCCGGCGTGGACCTCGCCACGTTCACCCCCGCGTTCCGTGCACGGTCCAGGGCCGAGCACGGCGTCAGCCCCGACACGTTCCACCTGGTTTTCGCCGGCCGCATCCAGCGCCTGAAAGGCCCCCAGGTCCTGGTCAAGGCCGCGGCGTTGCTGCGGAAACGCCGCCCGGATATCGACATGCGCGTCACCATCCTGGGCGCTTTGAGCGGCAACAAGGAATTCAACCTTCGCTGCCTGGTGGCAGAGGCGGGAATGGACGACGTCGTCACGCAGCTTCCACCGGTGAAGGCCCCCGAGCTGGCGTCCTGGTTCCGTGCGGCCGACGTTGTGGTGATGCCTTCCTTCAGCGAATCCTTCGGGCTCGTGGCACTCGAGGCCCAGGCCTGCGGAACGCCAGTAGTGGCCACCCGGGTTGGCGGGCTGTCCCGCGCCATCTTCCACGGCCGGACCGGGCTCCTGGTGGACGGCCACCACGCGGCCGATTGGGCCGACGCCCTCGAGGCCCTGTACGACGACCCCGCCACCCGCGAGGACCTGGGCCGCGCTGCCGCCATCCGGGCCCAGAACTCCGGCTGGCAACGCACTGCCGCCATCACGCTCGAAAGCTACCATGCCGCCGTCGACAACTTCGTGGTCCGCCGCCTGGCCCCGGCGGTTCCCGCGTCCTGACATCCCGCTTTTACCTGGTGGCGCCGGAACCGCGTGCCGTTGGGCGTGCGTGCTGTTAGCTTAGGGGCAGGTATCCGGCGCCGGCCGGTGCAGGAAAGGACAAGGATGTCTGCTCTCCCTTCTGATCTCGAGATAGCCCGCGCTGCGCGGATCCGGCCCATCGCGGAGATCGCGGCTGCCGCAGGAATCAACCCTGACGCACTGGAACAGTACGGCCGCTACAAGGGGAAGATCGATCCCACCCGCCTCGATGCGCCGCCGCCGGCCGGGAAGGTGGTGCTGGTCTCGGCCATGTCTCCCACCCCCGCCGGCGAGGGAAAGTCCACCACCACTGTTGGGCTGGCAGATTCGCTGGCCCGTGCCGGCCACAAGGTAATGATCGCGCTGCGGGAACCGTCCCTGGGCCCCGTGCTGGGCATGAAGGGTGGTGCCACCGGCGGCGGCTACTCCCAGGTGCTGCCCATGGATGAGATCAACCTGCACTTCACGGGCGACTTCCACGCGATCACGTCGGCCAACAACGCCCTGATGGCGTTGGTGGACAACCACATCTACCAGGGCAACGCGTTGAACATCGATCCGCGCAGGATGACCTTCAAGCGGGTGCTGGACATGAACGACCGTGCCCTGCGCGAGGTAGTGATCGGCCTGGGCGGCCCCTCCCAGGGCGTGCCGCGGCAGGACGGGTTCGATATCACCGTGGCGTCAGAAATCATGGCCGTCTTTTGCCTGGCGACGGACATTGCCGACCTTCGGGAGCGCCTGGGCAGGATCACCTTCGGGTACACGTATGACCGCACCCCCGTCACGGTGGCCGATTTGGGTGTCCAGGGCGCCCTGACCCTGCTGCTGAAGGAAGCCATTAAGCCGAACCTCGTGCAGACCATTGCCGGTACCCCAGCGCTGGTGCACGGCGGTCCGTTCGCCAACATCGCCCACGGCTGCAATTCGCTCATTGCCACGCAGACCGCCCGCCGGCTGGCGGACATCGTGGTGACCGAGGCGGGCTTCGGCGCAGACCTCGGGGCAGAGAAGTTCATGGACATCAAGGCCCGGATCGGCGGCCTGGCACCCTCCGCCGTCGTGGTGGTAGCCACGGTCCGCGCCTTGAAGATGCAGGGCGGCGTGGCCAAGGCCCAGCTGACCCAGCCGGACCTGGCCGCACTGGAAGCCGGTGTGGTGAACCTCCGACGACACATCCACAACGTGGAGAAGTTCGGCGTCACGCCCGTGGTTGCCATCAACCGGTTCTCGTCCGATTCGGCCGAGGAGCTTGACTGGCTGCTCGCCTGGTGCGCTGCTGAAGGCGTCCCGGCGGCCGTCGCAGACGTGTGGGGCCGGGGCGGTGGCGGGGACGGTGGTGATGAACTGGCTGCCCTGGTTGCCGGGGCAGTGGCCGGCCCCAACAGCTTCCGGCACCTCTACTCGCTGGGGCTGTCGGTTGAGGACAAGATCAGGACCATCGTCCAGGAAATCTACGGCGCCGACGGCGTGGACTTCTCCGTGCCCGCGTTGAAGCGGCTTGCCGACATTGAGCGGAACGGCTGGAGTTCGCTGCCCGTGTGCATGGCCAAGACCCAGTACTCGTTCACTGACGATGCCTCCCGGCTGGGCGCCCCCAAGGGGTTCACCATCCACGTCCGCGACCTGTTGCCCAAGACCGGCGCGGGCTTCATCGTCGCCCTTACCGGAGCCGTCATGACCATGCCCGGCCTCCCGGCCGTCCCGGCTGCGCTGCGCATGGATGTCGACGGGGACGGGAACCCCGTGGGCCTCACCTAACCCCACGCCCCATCACATCCTGCCTACTTTCCACCAACGCCCGATCACCTCCCACCCCCAAATCACCAACGCCCGATCACCTCCCACCCCCAAATCACCAACGCCCGATCACCTCCCGCCCCCAAATCACCAACGCCCGATCACCTTGGAACCGTGCAGGTCTATTCCTGTGGATAACTCCTGCAGTGGTCTAGCCTTCTACGCCAGAATGCCAGCATGCATAAGCGCGCTGACCTACCGTCGACCTTGGCAAGCTCCCCGTTCACATACGACTCGGCGGTGACTGCCGGTGTGTCAGCGAAGCGGCTGCGGAAGGATGATGTAGTCCACGTCAGCAGGCGGTTGTACCGCCCGTCGACTTGGAGCTTCGAGTTGGAGGCCGCGGCACGGGTCCTCTCCGAAGTTTCGCCGGGCGCGTGGATTTCACACGTCACCGCTGCACGTTTGCACTGTCAACTGCTCCCCGCGTGGCTGTCGGATTCAACTGAACTGCATATGAGCAAACCGAAGCATTTACCGCAGGTGCGCCGGAAAGGTGTGGTTGCCCATAAGGTCATAGCCGGTGCTGACGAAATTGAAACTGTCGACGGTATCCGCATCAGTACCCGTTCCCGAACCTGGCTCGACTTGGCCCGGCGGCTGTCGCTGGCTGAACTGGTCTGCCTTGGAGACCAAATCATTCGCATCCCTCGAGCGGAGTTTGAGGCCAGGTCGCAGCCCTTCGACACATTGCAGGGTCTCAGCGCTTTAGTCAGGCGGCACCCTAATCTTCAGGGGGTCGTGCGTGCCCGGGAAGCTTTGGAGCTGATGCGGGTCGGCGCTGATTCGGCACCGGAATCGATGCTGCGGCTGGCCATGCTTGATGCGAACCTGCCAGAACCTGACCTGCAAATCGCACTTCGCCCAAATGATGCAGCTTCCCCTACTGCCGACCTGGGCTACCGTCACCGGCGCCTTGCAGTCCAGTACGACGGCGGTCACCATCTTCTTGAGGCTCAGCGACTGAGTGATCGACGGCGCGACAAAGCCTTCGAAGCAGCCGGGTGGACGGTTCTCGTATTCACCAGGGACGATGCCACGGACGGTTTTCAACGAGCTATAGCGGCAATCAAACGGCACCTTCGCACGGCGTGGTTTGACCATTCCTACTCGGCCGGTTTTGCCGGAAACGGGTAACAAAACACCACCACCGCCTCCGAAAACGAGGCCGCCGGGTTTACGCTCCTCAGGGGACGGTAAGTGATGGCGCGTCCCGGAAAAGCCGGCAAAAGGTGATGACGCGTCCCGAAAAAGCCGGCAAAAGGTGATGACGCGTCCCGAAAAAGCCGGCAAAAGGTGATGACGCGTCCCGAAAAAGCCGGCAAAAGGTGATGGCGCGTCCCGAAAAAGCCGGCAAAAGGTGATGGGGCGTCCCGGAAGAACCGGCCGGAAGTGATGGGGCGTGTCAACGCAGGACGCTCCCCCACCCGGTGAGGGTGAGGGAGCGTCAGGGCACCGGGAAAAATACGGGTTAGCGGTCCAGGTCGCCGCGGATGAAGGCTTCGACCTTCTCGCGGGCGAGGTCGTCATTGAACTGTTCCGGCGGGGACTTCATGAAGTAGCTGGAGGCGGACAGCAGCGGGCCGCCGATGCCACGGTCCAGGCCGATCTTCGCGGCACGGATCGCGTCGATGATCACGCCGGCGGAGTTGGGGGAATCCCAGACCTCCAGCTTGTACTCCAGGGACACCGGGGCGTCGCCGAAGTTCCGGCCCTCGAGGCGCACGAAGGCCCACTTGCGGTCGTCGAGCCACTGGACGTAGTCGGACGGGCCGATGTGCACGTCCTTGGCAGCCAGCTCGGCTTCCACGTTGGAGGTCACGGCCTGGGTCTTGGAGATCTTCTTGGACTCCAGGCGGTCACGCTCCAGCATGTTCTTGAAGTCCATGTTGCCGCCGACGTTCAGCTGGTAGGTCCGGTCCAGGGTGACGCCGCGGTCTTCGAACAGCTTGGCCATCACGCGGTGGGTGATGGTGGCGCCGATCTGGCTCTTGATGTCGTCGCCGACGATCGGGACACCGGCGGCGGTGAACTTGTCAGCCCATTCCTTGGTGCCGGCAATGAACACGGGCAGGGCGTTGACGAACGCCACCCCGGCGTCGATCGCAGCCTGGGCGTAGAACTCGGCAGCCTGCTGGGAACCGACGGGCAGGTAGCAGACCAGGACGTCAGCCTTGGCGTCCTTCAGGGCCTGGACCACATCGACGGGCTCTTCGGTGGACTGCTCGATGGTCTCAAGGTAGTACTTGCCCAGCCCGTCCAGGGTGTGGCCGCGCTGGACCGTGACGCCCGTGGGGGGAACGTCGGCAATCTTGATGGTGTTGTTCTCGCTGGCCAGGATGGCATCGGAAAGGTCAACGCCGACCTTCTTGCCGTCCACGTCGAACGCGGCGACGAACTCAACGTCACCCACGTGGTACTGGCCAAACTCAACGTGCATCAGGCCCGGGATGGTTTCGGCCGGGTCGGCGTCCTTGTAGTAGTGGACGCCCTGCACCAGCGAGGCGGCGCAGTTGCCCACGCCAACGATTGCAACACGGATGGGATGTGAAGACACGGAACTCCTTTGGGGACAAACGTCAGCCGGCCTGGTTGGCCTCCGAGTAATGGACGACGGCGGCCGGCTGGCTTGGCGCCGCGCGGCGCCTTTTCATACTACCCAACACAGCAGGACCGGCCGTTGTTCCGCCGGTCCCGCTGTGTAATGAAAACAGGTGCCTTAGGCGTCCTGTTTCCAGAGGTTGATATCGGACTCAACCGCGAACTCGTCAATGGCAGTCAGTTCATCGCCGGAGAAGTCGAGGTTGTTGATAGCGGACAGGGTGTCCTCCAACTGCCGGACGCTCGAGGCGCCCACCAGTGCCGAGGTGACCGGTGAACCCTTGGGCTGGTCGCGCAGGATCCAGGCAATGGCCATCTGCGCGAGCGACTGCCCGCGGCCCTCGGCGATCTTCCGCAGTCCCCGGACCCGGTCCAGTTTCTCCTCCGTAATGGAGTCCTCGGAGAGGAACCGTGCCTTGGCCGCCCGGGAGTCCTCGGGGATCCCGTGAAGGTAGCGGTCCGTGAGCATCCCCTGTGCCAGGGGCGAGAAGGCGATGGACCCGGCGCCCACCTGGTCCAGTACCTCGTAAAGGTTGGGCGAACCGTCCTCGGTCCAGCGGTTCAACATGGAGTAGCTGGGCTGGTGGATCAGGAGGGGCGTACCGAGTTCCTTGAGGATGCGGGCGGCCTCCAGGGTCTGTTCGGGGGTGTACGAGGAAATCCCGGCGTACAGTGCCTTGCCGGACCGGACGGCGTAGTCAAGGGCGCCCATGGTTTCCTCCATGGGCGTCTCGGGGTCCGGGCGGTGGCTGTAGAAGATGTCCACGTAGTCCAGGCCCATCCGCTGCAGCGACTGGTCCAGGCTGGAGATCAGGTACTTGCGCGAACCCCATTCGCCGTAGGGGCCGGGCCACATGTAGTAGCCGGCCTTGGTGGAGATGACCAGTTCGTCGCGGTAGGGCTTGAAGTCGTCCCGCAGGTGCCGGCCGAAGTTCGTTTCCGCGGACCCGTCCGGAGGACCGTAGTTGTTGGCGAGGTCGAAGTGGTTGACGCCCAGGTCGAAGGCGCGGCGGAGGATGTCCCGCTGCTCTTCGAAGCGTTTGTCGTCGCCGAAGTTGTGCCAGAGTCCAAGGGAGATGGCCGGGAGTTTGAGCCCGCTTCGGCCCACCCGGCGGTAGGGCATGGTTTCGTAGCGGTTGTCCGCTGCTGCATAGGTCATGCGTTCTGTCCGTCCTGTTGGGTTGCGATGATCGCGGCACTCCAGGGCGCCATGGCCAGTGCCCCTCCGTCCAGCCCGGTTCCGTCGTCCGTAGCCAGCAGGACGCTGCCGGAACCGTCCAGCCGGACCTTGGCGTCGGAGAAGTTCACCAGCACTTCGACGGAACCGCGCCGGAACCGCAGCCACCCGGCGTCGTCGTCGAACGAAACGTCGGTGCCGTCAAAGCCAGGCCCGGCCAGGTCCGGGTGGGAACGGCGCAGCGCCGTCAGGGACCGGTACAGCTCCAGGAGCCGCGCGTGGTCACCCGTGCCAGCCTCGGCCCAGTCCAGCTTGGAGCGGCGGAAGGTTTCGGGGTCCTGGGGATCGGGCACGACGGCGGGATCCCACCCCATGCGTTCGAACTCCCGGATGCGCCCTTCCGCGGTGGCCTTGCCGAGCTCGGGTTCGGGGTGCGAGGTGAAGAACTGCCACGGTGTGGAGGCCCCGTACTCCTCGCCCATGAACAGCATGGGCGTGAACGGCGAGGTCAGCGTGAGCACCGCGGCCACGGCCAGCTGCCCGTAGGACAGCGACTGGGAGAGCCTGTCCCCCGTGGCCCGGTTGCCGATCTGGTCGTGGTTCTGGTTGCAGACCACCAGCGCCGCCGGGTGCACCAGCGAGGCGTTGATGGGGCGTCCGTGGTGCCGGCCGCGGAAGCTGGAGTAGCTGCCGTCGTGGAGGAACCCGTCCTTGAGGACCTTGGCCAACACTTCCAGGGAGTCGAAGTCGGAGTAATAGCCGGTGGTTTCGCCGCTGACGTTGACGTGGACCGCGTGGTGGAAGTCATCACTCCACTGCCCGGCCAGGCCGTACCCGTTGGTCTCCCGCGGGTAGATCAGGCGCGGGTTGTTCAGGTCCGATTCCGCGATGAGGGTCTTGGGCAGCCCGGTTTCGGCCGATATGGTGTCGCCCAGGGCCCCGAGGTCCTCGAGGATGTGCACGGCCCGCTCGTCCCGCAGCGCGTGCACGGCATCCAGGCGGAGCCCGTCCACGTGGTAGTCACGCAGCCACAGGGCGGCGTTGTCCAGGATGTATTCGCGCACCACGTCCGAGCCGGGGCCGTCCAGGTTCACGGAATCGCCCCAGGTGTTCGCGTCGCCCTGCTTCAGGTAGGGGCCGAACTTGGGGAGGTAGTTGCCGCTGGGTCCCAGGTGGTTGTACACCACGTCCTGGATGACCCCGAGTCCTGCCGCGTGGGCGGCATCGACGAACCGCTGGTAGGCAGCAGGGCCGCCGTAGCCTTCGTGCACGGCGTACCACTGGACGCCGTCGTAGCCCCAGTTGTGGGTGCCGTTGAAGCCGTTGACCGGCAGCAGTTCCACGAAGTCGATGCCCAGGTCCGCCAGGTAGTCCAGCTTCTCCGCGGCAGCATCAAGGGTGCCGTCAGGCGTGAAGGTGCCCACGTGCAGTTCGTAGATCACGGAACCCTGCAGGTCCTTGCCGCCCCAGCCGGAGTCCTGCCACGCGTAGGCGGCGGGATCGTAGGTCCGGGACTGTTCGTGCACGCCGGCGGGGAGCCGGCGCGACCGGGGATCCGGGGTGGGGGTGCTGTCCCCGTCCAGTAGGTAGCCATAGTCCACGTCGCCGTCGGCCGGGGCGTCGGGTGCGGTCCACCACCCCTCTGAGCCGGGCGCAGTCTCCTTCTTCCGCATGGGGTACTGCCGGCCGTCGGCCAGCAGGACCACCGAGGCAGCTTCCGGCGCCCACACATCGAAGCGCTCGGTTCCTGCGTTGACCAGGGTCATGCCTTTTCTCCATCCACGGGTACCAGCAGGGCCACGGGGTAGGTACCCAGCACCTCGGACACCGAAACCGGCCCCGGACCGTAGCTGGTACCGGTGAGTTCGTCGCGCATGGCAACGGAAAGCTCGACGGCGGTGTCCCGCCATCCGCCGGCGGCTTCCAGGCCGGCGGGAAGCCGGGTAGCCAGGGTCACCGCGCCGGACGACGCCGCCGACGTGCCACGGGAAAACGCGAGCAGGTGCCCGGCCGCCGCGCCAGTGGCGCCGAGCGGGGTGTAGCCCTGGAACAGCTCAGGCCTGTCCCGGCGAAGGCGCAGTGCCCGCGAGGTGACCAGCAGCTTGCTTGCTTCTGTGCCCGCGTCCGGCAACTCGCCGGCGTCGAGCTTGGCCAGCTCTGCCTGCCGTGCGGCGAAGTCCACGGGCCGGCGGTTGTCCGGGTCCGTCAGTGACCGTTCCCAGTACTCACTGCCCTGGTAGACGTCCGGCACGCCCGGCATGGTCAGCTGGACCAGCTTGGCGGACACCGAGTTGGTAGCCGAGTAGGCGTCGATGCGGGCCACGAAGTCCGCAACCACCTTGGCCACCTTGGCGTCGTCGAAGACCGCATCCACGGCAGCCTTGACCTTGGCCTCGAAGTCCTCGTTGGGCTCGGTCCACTTGGTGGAGTTGCCGGCCTCCCTGGCCGCCTTTTCCGCATAGCCCTGCAGCCGCTCCCGGCTGGCCGGCCACGCACCAACGATTGCCTGCCACAGCAGGTTCTCGTATGGTCCGTCCGGAATCGGCGCCAGTCCGCGGAGCGTCTCCAGCGTTTCCGCCCACTCCTGCGGCAGTTCGGCGATGACCGAGATCCGGGCCCGGGCATCCTCGCTGCGCTTGGTGTCGTGGGTGGACAGGGTGGTCATGGACAGCGGCAGTTCCTGTTGGCGCCGCTGCATGCGCTGGTGGAATTCCTCCGGCGCCACCGCGAACTCGGTGGGCTCGGCGCCCACCTCGGTCAGGGTGCCCAGGCGGGTGTAGCGGTAGAACGCCGTATCCTCCACGCCCTTGGCCATGACCATGCCGGAGGTCTGCTGGAAGCGGACGGCGATGGGATTGGCGGGGTCCAGCAGCAACGGCAGGAGGGTTCCCACTGCTACTTCCAGGTCCGGCCGGTGCGCCGCGGCGGACTCGCAGGCTTCCTTGAGGACGTCGGCTCCCACCGGCAGGTAGGACCGGTAGACCGGGAAGGACGCGATGATCTCGGCAATGGCGTCGGCCGCCTGGTCCACGGTGACGCCGTAGGACTCGGGGACCAGCCGGGCCAGGCGCAGAACCTCGGAGCGCAGGATGCCGTCGGCGATCATGCGCTTGGTGCCGCGGATCATCTCCGCGTAATCGGCGGGCTTGGACGATCCCCGCAGGGAAGCGTCCAGGGCGTCCAGGGCCTGCTGCCCGGCAGGGTCAACAAACACCCGGTCCACGTCCGCCAGTGCGTCGTAGCCGGTGGTGCCTTCGCAGGCGAAGTCCTGGGGCAGGACTTCGCCCGGCTCCAGGATCTTCTCCACCAGGACGTACGCACCGCCGCTGAGGTCCTTGAGCCAGCGGAGGTAGCCTGCGGGGTCAGCCAGACCATCCGGGTGGTCCACGCGGAGCCCATCCACCAGGCCATCGGTGAACCAGCGGCCCACCTCGGCATGGGCCTTCTCGAAAACTGACGGCTCTTCCACCCGGATGCCGGCCAAGGTGGTGACCGCAAAGAAACGCCGGTAGTTCAGCTCGGCATCGGCACGGCGCCAGTCCATGAGCTGGTAGTGCTGGCGGCTGTGGACGTCCTGCGGGGAGTCACCCTCGCTGTACGTGCCCTCGGCCAGCGGGAACCGGTGGTCGTAGTAGCGGAGCTCGCCATCCTTGACCTCGAGCTTGTCCAGGTCGGCGTCCGAGCCGAGCATCGGCAGCCGGACCTTTCCGCCGCCCAGGTCCCAGTCGACGTCGAACGCTTCGGCGTACGGCGACCCGCGGCCTTCCTTGAGCAGGGACCACCACCACGGGTTTTGCACCGGAGTGGCAACGCCCACGTGGTTGGGCACAATGTCCACCAGGACGCCCATGCCGTGTTCGCGGGCAGCCTTGGAGAGGGCCAGCAGGCCTTCCGGGCCGCCGCGGTCCGGGTCCACCGCGGAGGGGTCGGTCACGTCATAGCCGTGGTCCGAGCCCTTCTCCGCGGTGAGGATGGGCGAGAGGTACACCCAGTCCACGCCGAGGTCCTTCAGGTACGGGACCTTCTCGGCGGCGTCGAACAGGGTGAAGCTGCTGCGGATCTGAAGACGGTAAGTGGAGACCGGGGTCCTCATGCCTTGGCGTCCTCGTCGGCGCCCGTTGCCCTTGCCTCGCTCGCCTCCGCGGCCTTGGTCTGGGCCTCCACCATTTCCTCCTGGGCTTCCTCGTGCTCGGCCATGGAGGCCAGGGACGCGGCTGCCGAGGTGTCGACTTCGGCTTCGGGGCCGGAGTAGGCGCGCAGGACCACCATGGACTTCGCATCCAGCGTCAGGTTGGCCCCGGCCTTGAGCGGCTCGTAGGCGTCGGCCTGCGCGGCGGTGTCGATCAGGACCTCCCAGTACTGCGAGTACTCGTCGGACGGGACGCAGAAGTCCACCGCTTCGTCATGGGCGTTGAAGGCCATGAGGAAGCTGTCATCGGTGATCCTGCGGCCGCGCGAGTCCTGTTCCTGGATGCCGTCACCGTTGTAGAACACGCCGATGGTCCGGCCGAAGCCGCTCCCCCAGTCCTCCGGCAGCATTTCGGTGCCGTCGGTCTTGAGCCAGACGATGTCCGGCAGCTTCTCGCCTTCGCCACGGCGTACGGGGCGGCCGTCGAAGAAGCGGCTGCGGCGGAAGGTCGGGTGGTCGTGGCGGAGCTTGTTCACGAAGGCCGTGAACTCCACCAGCGGCTGGTCCATGGCTTCCCAGTGCACCCAGCTGAGCTCGGAGTCCTGGCAGTAGGTGTTGTTGTTGCCCTGCTGCGTCCGGCCCAGCTCGTCGCCGTGGAGCAGCATGGGGACGCCCTGGGAGAGCAGCAGCGTGGCGATGAAGTTCCGTTGCTGCCGGGCACGCAGGGTCAGCACCTTCTCGTCGTCGGTGTCCCCCTCCACGCCGCAGTTCCAGGAACGGTTGTGGGATTCGCCGTCGTTGTTGCCTTCGCCGTTGGCCTCGTTGTGCTTCTCGTTGTAGGAGACCAGGTCCCGCATGGTGAAGCCGTCGTGGGCGGTGACGAAGTTGATGGAGGCCACCGGGCGCCGGGCGGAGCTTTCGTACAGGTCCGCGGAGCCGGTCAGGCGGGACGCGAACTCGCCCAGGGTGGAGGGTTCGCCGCGCCAGAAGTCACGGACAGTGTCGCGGTACTTGCCGTTCCACTCCGTCCACTGCGGCGGGAAGTTGCCCACCTGGTAGCCGCCGGGCCCAACGTCCCACGGCTCGGCGATCAGCTTGACCTGGGAGACTACCGGGTCCTGCTGGATCAGTTCGAAGAAGGTTGAGAGCTTGTCCACGTCGTAGAACTCGCGGGCCAGGGTGGAGGCGAGGTCGAAGCGGAAGCCGTCCACGTGCATCTCGGTGACCCAGTAGCGCAGGGAATCCATCAGCAGCTGCAGGGAGTGCGGGTGGCGCACGTTCAGCGAGTTACCCGTGCCGGTGTAGTCCATGTAGTGCTTGAGGTCGTTGTCCACCAGGCGGTAGTAGGCCTGGTTGTCGATGCCCTTGAAGGACAGCGTGGGGCCCAGGTGGTTGCCTTCGGCCGTGTGGTTGTAGACGACGTCGAGGATCACTTCGATGCCGGCGCGGTGCAGGTCGCGGACCATGGCCTTGAATTCCTGGACCTGGTGCCCCACATCGCCCGTGGAGCTGTAGGTGTTCTGCGGCGCGAAGAAGCCGATGGTGTTGTAGCCCCAGTAGTTGTTGAGGCCCTTCTCTTCCAGGGTGCCGTCGTTGACGAACTGGTGCACTGGCATGAGCTCGATCGCGGTGACGCCGAGCTTCTTCATGTGGTCGATGACCGCGGGGTGCGAAACGCCGGCGTAGGTGCCGCGCTGCTCTTCGGGGATCTCAGGGTGCAGCTCGGTGAGGCCCTTGACGTGGGCTTCGTAGATCACCGATTCGTGGTACGGGATCTTCAGCTGGCGGTCGCCGTCCCATTCGAAGAACGGGTTGATGACCACACCGTGCATGGTGTGCGGTGCCGAGTCGGCGTCATTTTGCGAATCGGGGTCGCCGAATTCGTAGGAGAACAGCGCGGGATCCCAGTCGATCTGGCCCTGGATGGCCTTGGCGTACGGGTCCATCAGCAGCTTGTTCGGGTTGAAGCGGTTGCCGCCGGCGGGGTCGTACGGCCCGTGCACCCGGTAGCCGTACTTCTGGCCGGGCTGGATGTGGGGCAGGTAGCAGTGCCACACGTAGCCGTCCACCTCGGTCAGCTCGATCCGGGTCTCGGTCAAGTCATCGGCCAGGAGGCAGAGTTCAACCCGCTCCGCCCGTTCGCTGAACAGGGCGAAATTGGTGCCGGTGCCGTCAAAGGTAGCTCCCAGCGGGTAGGCAGTTCCAGGCCAGACTTCCATCGTGCTCCTCATTTATTGGTCAGCAGCAGACGGCATTGGAACGCCCCTGCTGCTGGTGCGAACTAATGCCTACCGTAGTGGTTGGCTGTGACTATTACGTTTCCAGGCTTCATAGTTACTAAGCATGCTGACTTTACCCCAGGTTTCGGGTAGGGCATCTGCAATTCCGCCAGCGGCGATCGGCCCGCCGGACGCCGCCTCCGATGCCGCCCTCCCGGCCCGGCCATGCAACGCGGCACCCAGCGCGGCGATGGCAGCCCACCGGCCGTCCCCTTCGATGCCCAGATCCTGGAAGGGCCCGACGTCGTCCCCTGCGTGGGCGAGCAACGCACCGATGACGCCGGCCAGCACATCCCCGCTGCCGGCGGTGGCGAGCCAGGGCGTGCCGTCCGCCTGGCTGAAGGTGGCGCCCCGCGGTGCAGCCACGAGCGTGGTGGCACCCTTGAGCAGGACGGTAGCCCCGGTGCGCTCCGCCGCGTTGCGCACGGCTGCCAGCGTTCCGGCCTCCACCGCCTCCCGGTCCTCCGGGTGGCCCAGCCGCTGGAACAACGACGCGAGTTCCCCGGCGTGCGGGGTCAGCACCACGTGCGGGGGCAGGATGGCGGGGAGCGCGGGCAGCGCACCGGCATCGGCCACCACCGGAAGATCGGACGCGATCGCGTCCCGCGCGCGGGTCAGTTGATCATGGTCGCCCGGTCCCAGACCGGAGCCCACCAGCCAGGCCTGCACGCGGTTTTCAGCCACCGTCCCGGTGCTGCAGACAACTTCCGGGCACGACTGGCGGACCAGGTCGGCCACCGACGGCGGCCCGAGGTACCTGACCATGCCCACACCCGCGGCCTGGGCTCCCCGGCAGGCGAGGACCGCAGCGCCGGGGTAGTCCTCGGAGCCGGCCACGACCCCCAGCACGCCGCGGGAGTACTTCTGGGCCCGCCGGGACGGGTGCGGCAGGAGGCGTGCCACGTCAGCGTCCTCGAGCCGGCGCAGGGATGGTTCCGGTAGGTGCTCCTCGATCCCGATGGGCACCACCAGCACCCGGCCCGCGTAGTCGGCCCCGGGGTCAGCCAGCAGGCCGTTTTTCGCTCCCCCGAACGTGACCGTCAGGTCGGCCGGCAGGACCGGCTCGGTGGCCTCGCCGGTGTCCGCGTCCACGCCGCTGGGAAGGTCGCAGGCCACCACAAGTCCGCGGCGGTGTGCGCCGGCGAGAGCCTCGATCAGGTCCGCGGCGCTCCCCCGCAGCCCGCCCTTGGCGCCGGTTCCCAGCACCGCATCGATCACGACGTCGGCGCGGGCGGCTTCGGCGGACAGCTCCGGAAGTTCCGCGTCGGTAAGGCGCCGCACCCGGCCGCCGGCGCGCTCAAATGCGGCCAGGCCTTCCGGATGGGCCGCGTCCCCGGTGAGCACCGCCGTCGTGCGCATTCCCCGGGTGGCCAGGAAGGCGCCGGCGAACAGGCCGTCACCGCCGTTGTTGCCCTTGCCTGCCAGCACCACCACACGGGCGCCGTTCAGGCGGCTGCTGCGTGCCTTGAGTTCATTGACGACGGCGTTGGCCAGGCCGTGCGCGGCGCGCTGCATGAGCACGTCCCCCAGCCCGGCGGCCAGAAGCGGCTCCTCGGCGGCCCGGACCTGCGTTCCGGTGTAGGCGCTGATCATGCGTCGGGGGCCTGGTCAGCCTTCGGCCAGGACCGTGGCTGTGGCGATGCCGCCGTCGTGGCTGATGGAGAGGTGCCAGCGCTTGACGCCCTTGGCCTCGGCAACGGCAAGGACGGTTCCCTTGACCTGGACGGTGGGCCCGTTGCTGTCGAGGCCGATCCAGCAGTCCTGCCAGTTCATGCCGGCGGGCGCACCGAGGACCTTGGCCACCGCTTCCTTGGCGGCGAACCGGGCGGCCAGGGACCGGGTGTTCAGTTCCCGTTCCGCGGGCACGAACAGACGGTCCCTCAGGCCCGGCGTCCGCTCCAGTTGCCGTCCGAACCGCTCGATGTCTACTACGTCTACCCCGATGCCAACGATCATGGGTGCCATTCTACGGTGGCGGTGGCGGCCGGAAGCCGGGCGCACGCCGGTCATTGGGGCTGTCCGCCATCAGCGGAAAAGCGTGACTTTCAGGCTGGTCGCGCGGAGCGCACCCTCGCACCAAAGGGCTTCCATGGCCGCGGCGGCCCAAAAGTCACGCAAACCCGTTCGGCCCCAAGCGTTAACGCAGAAGCCCCGGGCCGTACTGAACTGGTCCCCGGAAGTTGGACTCGTAAATGTGCGAGTTCCACTTTAACGGCTGGCGTCGGCTGTTCGAGGAAGTCCCCGTCCGAGTCGGACGGGGACTTCTTCCTTATACTCTTCCCCGTTTAGAGGTCCTTTAGGGCGCCGATGAACGTGGCAGGCTAGCTGCCTCTCGTGGCAAGCCTTGGCTGTATCAATTGTTGTTGCGGACGAGAAAGTTCGGCGCCTGTCGGCTCCAGCCGGCCTCGTTCTTCACTGATTCCAAGCTGCTCTCTGCAGCCGCAGGAACTACTAACCAACCTGCCTCAGTTCTATCCGGGGTCTCGATTTTGAGGCCGTAGGACTCGAAGCTCTTCAATAGTGTGCATCCCAGCGATTTGCTTTCCCCTCGGGCATCGACGGGAATCATGCAGATCGTCTTGCCGGCGGTGGCGCCATTTGTGATCTGTTCCGGGGCGGGGGCACCGTAGTACCTGATCGTTGCGCTGTGTCCCAGGAGCCTGGTCTGGGACGGGTCAATACCTGTATTGGCTAGAACCGGCAGGGCTCCGGCAGGCAGCTTATCCACTTCCTGCTGAGCCTTGGTCAGTGATTCGATGATTCTCGAAGCGTCTTCCGATCGGTCCTCGGGTGTTAGAGCCAGTGCCAACGCACCAAGAACTAACCCACCCGCGAGAGCGCCGGCGCCTACCCGCAGACCCAGTCGTTTCCGAGTACTTGCCGATGAATCTTGCGGCCGCAGGTGTTGAAAGTGGGACCGCTGACCCTGAGCACGCTCGCGGTTCTTTACTGCCTTCGGCATTTCTATTAGCTGCTGTCGGAGCGCATCACTGCGGTCAGTCTGGAACTGTTGTGATCTCACCATGTTCTCCCCTCGTGAAGTGAGTGATCATGACGTGGCTCAGGTGAATCCAGTTGCCCGTACAAGGCACCGAGCCTGGTCTTCGCGCGGTGCAGGCGGGATTTCACGGTTCCCTCTGCAACACCGAGGGCCACGGCGGCTTGCCGCAGGCTTAACCCCTCAATCACACACAAAGTGATGACGTCGCGATCCTGAAGCTTGAGGCGCGAGAAAGCATCCCGCAAAGTCCTGGCCTCCGACTCGCGCTCGGCAGCATCAACAACTTCATCGGCGATATCCGCCGTCAGGGCCGGTGGCGGAAGCTGTTCCAAGAAGGACCTGTAACGTCTTCGCTGCCGATTGTGATTCCGGATCGTGTTATTTGCCGTGACCAGTAGCCAGGCAACGATGCTGCCGTTGACGATGCGCACGTACTCCCGCCGGCGCCAGGCTTCATAGAAGACGATGGCCGTGATGTCCTCCGCAGTATGGGCCGATCCAACGACCCGCATTGCATGCGTGAGCACCCTGTCCCGATGACGATCGAAAAGGGCCCCGAATGCATCACCATCACCGTTTACCGCGAGCAGCCACAAGGCCTCATCCGTGTCATCTGATCCCCCACTCATACTTCATAGTGTCCGGATCATCGGAATGGTTCCATCTTTTTGTGAGAGAAGGTCCTAGTCCAGCTGTGCTGACTGACCGGGACTTACGCCGCGATCGGCTCTTTACAGAAGTGCCCGTCCCCCTTGGGACGGCCACTTCTTCGTTGCTCGGTGTCGGCCTGGCCAACTTCGATGTACTTTGAGTCTGTCTCTTAGTCTTCATTTGACCTAAAGGGTGTTTGCGCGTGTGGAACGACTTTTTGACAGTGCCATCACCAGCCGGATTCGTCTTACTTCCTGAGAACGGGTGGGAAGCGCTGGTACTCGCCGTCGCTGGCCCTGGCTGTGGTGTCCGCAGTCCCAGACGCAGTGTTCAAAAGGTGCTTCCAGTTGTTGTGACAACCGCAGGCTCCACGACGACGACCAGGAGCGTCCCTTTCACGGATCAGGACCAAGAGATTATTGACGATTTTCTCGATGAGTACCTTGTGGCAGCGGGGTTTGAGCCTCGGCCGAGGGGCTATGACTGGTACTTGCGGTTGCCCAATGGAATCGCGTCTTTAGACGAACTAAGCGTTCTCCTCAACGCCGCTCTGGCTGCGGAAGATGCTGGCGGTCATCCATCCCAAGTCCGTTCTGTGTTTGAAAGAGTTATCGCGAAGCTTTATACGCAGTGAGGGTCCCTATGCGAAGCATCCCGTTCAAGTGTGCTGAAAAGGACCTATGCCGCAAGCATCTGAGCACGATACTGTACTGGGCTCCTGCCCTTCAGCTTGGTTGAAATTCTCTCTTCGTTATACCAGCGGATGTATTCGTGCAGTGCTGCTGTTAGGGCTTCGGTGTTGAGGAATCGGACACGGTGGAAGAGTTCTTCCTTGAGGTGTCCGAAGAAGTTTTCCATCACGGCGTTGTCATAGCAGTTGGCTTTGCGGGACATTGATTGGACTGCGCCGGCGTTCGCCAAGAGGCCCCGCCACGAGATGTGCTGGTACTGGAACCCCTGATCCGAATGCACGAGGGGTTGCTGCCCAGGATCCAAGCATGTCAGGGCTGCACGCAGTGAACTGTTAGTCAGATCCAGGTTCGGGGATGTGCTGATGCTGTGGGCAATAATCTGCCGGTCGAATAGGTCCATTACCGGCGAGAGGTAGAGCTTGCGGTCTCCGACACTGAACTCTGTCACGTCAGTTACCCACTTCTGGTTTGGGGCAGCGGCGTCAAACTTCCTGTTCAGGAGGTTGGGAGCAATGATGCCCGCCTCGCCTTGGTAGGAGTTGTAGCGCTTCCTGCGTCGGACTCTGCAGAACAGGCCGAGTGTTCGCATCAACTTCAGCACGGTCTTCTTTGCAACTGCCCAGCCGAGATTGAGCAGTTCACTGTGCACACGCCGGTGCCCGTATCGGCCATGGTTCTTCTTGAAGATGTCCCTGATCGAGGCCTTGAGCTCCTCTTGCGGGTCAGGGGCTTGGAGGCGCGCCTGGTGATAGAAAAACGTGGATCGTGCAAGGCCTGAGACCTGAAGAAGAAGCGGAAGCGGGAAGTCAGCCTTGAGGGCGATGAGGGCCTGGACCTTCACCTTTGTTTTTGACCCCTCAAGGCTCGCAATTTTCCCAGATATGCGACTTCGGCCCGCAGGCGTTCGTTCTCCCGCCGTAGCCGTTCTAGCTCGGATACTTCTGCAGGCGGTGGGGAGTCGGGCTTCCGGGGTCTGCCCTTGGGCTTGGGGCGTAAGGCGTCCACGCCTTCACGACGGTAGGTACGCACCCACGACTTGAGAAGCACGGCCGAAGATAAGCCGGCCTCTTCCGCCAAGGCCGGTGCAGTCTCGCCAGCAAGGAACCGTTTCACCAGGGCGAGCTTGAATTCGAACGTGTACGACTGAGCAGGCTTCGTCACCAGCGCACCTTGACCATGGATCCTCCACCGCCGATACAGCCTCTTAACAGGCCCACTAGACTCACGAGACACACCCAGCATGGTGGCTGTCGCCGTGTAAGCGAGGCCTTTCTCAAACCACGCTACAGCCGTTGCGCGCTGATCGGCCGACAAAGAACTACTTGAACGCAAAACTGCTCCCCGGAAGTCGAACTGAATTTTCAGTCCAACTTCCGGGGAGCAGTTCAGTACGGCCCGGGGCTTTAGCTGTCCTGCAGTGTGCCGGTTATTCGACGGTGACGCTCTTGGCGAGGTTGCGGGGCTGGTCTACGTCGTAGCCCTTGGCTGCTGCGAGTTCCGCGGCGAAGATCTGCAGCGGGACGGTGGTCAGCAGGGGCATCAGGAGGGTGGGGGTCTCCGGGACGTAGAAGACGTACTCGGCGTAGGCCTTCACGGCTTCGTCGCCTTCCTCGGCGATGACCAGGGTCCGGGCGCCGCGGGCGCGGACTTCCTGGATGTTGGAGACCACCTTGGCGTGCAGCGAGTCACGCCCGCGGGGGGACGGGACGACGACGAACACGGGCTGGCCTTCATCGATCAGGGCGATGGGGCCGTGCTTGAGTTCACCGGCGGCGAACCCTTCGGCGTGGATGTACGCGATTTCCTTGAGCTTCAGGGCGCCTTCGAGGGCCACGGGGTAGCCCACGTGCCGGCCCAGGAACAGCACGGACTTCTCGTCCGCCATGGACCGGGCCAGTTCACGCAGCGGGCCGGCGTTGTCCAGGATGGTCTGGATCTTGGCGGGGATCTTGTTCAGGTCCGCCAGGACGTCCTTGATCTGGCCCGAGAAGATGTTCCCGCGCAGCTGCGCCAGGTACAGGCCCAGCAGGTACGCGGCCGTGATCTGGGCCAGGAACGCCTTGGTGGAGGCCACGGCGATCTCCGGGCCGGCGTGCGTGTAGAGCACGGCGTCGGACTCACGCGGGATGGTGGAGCCGTTGGTGTTGCAGATCGAGATGGTCTTCGCGCCCTGTTCGCGGGCGTACCGGACGGCCATCAGGGTGTCCATGGTCTCCCCGGACTGGGAGATGGAGACCACCAGGGTTTTTTCGTCCAGGATTGGATCGCGGTAACGGAATTCGTGCGCGAGCTCCACCTCGGTAGGGATCCGGCACCAGTTCTCAATCGCGTACTTCGCCACCATGCCCGCATACGCGGCGGTACCGCAGGCCAGCACGATGATCTTGTTGACCTGCTTCAGCAGCTCCGGGTCGATCCGCAGCTCATCCAGGGTCAGCTTGCCCTTGATGTCCGAGCGGCCCAGCAGGGTCTGCGCCACGGCGTCGGGCTGGTCATGGATTTCCTTCTCCATGAACGAGGAGAACCCGCCCTTTTCCGCCGAGGCCGGATCCCAGTCCACGTGGTATTCCTTGCCGGAGGCCGGGTTGCCATAGAAATCAGTGATCTCCACGGAATCGGCAGTGATCGTGACGATCTGGTCCTGGCCCAGTTCCACCGCCCGGCGGGTGTAGTCGATGAACCCGGACACGTCCGAGCCCAGGAAGTTCTCCCCCTCGCCCAGGCCCACCACCAGCGGTGAGTTACGGCGGGCGGCCACGACGACGTCGGGCTGGTCAGCGTGCACAGCCAGCAGGGTGAAAGCGCCCTCAAGGCGCTGGCAGGCGAGCTCCATGGCCTTGGTCAGGCCACCATTGGCGGTGTCCCCGCCCAGCTGGTTCCGCAGGATGTCGGCCAGCAGCGCGGCAGCGACCTCGGTGTCCGTCTCGGACAGGAACGTCACACCCTTCTCCAGCAGCTCCAGCTTGAGCTCGGCGAAGTTTTCGATGATGCCGTTGTGGATCACGGCGAGCTTGCCGCCGTCAGCCAGGTGCGGGTGCGCGTTGCGGTCCGTCGGGCCGCCGTGCGTCGCCCACCGCGTGTGGCCGATACCGGTCACCGCCTCCGGCAACGGCCGGGCCTCCAGCTCACCAATCAGGTTGCTCAGCTTCCCGGACTTCTTCCGCGACTCGATGGCCCCCTGGGACACCACAGCCACACCGGCAGAGTCATAACCGCGGTACTCCAGGCGCCGCAGCCCCTCAAGGACAACATCCAAGGCACTGTGGCCATTAATTGCACCGTCAACCGAACGGCCTACGTAACCCACGATTCCACACATAGGCACAAGACTATCGGGCGCGTGGCACTTGCTCTAAACCGGAGGGCCGCGGTGAGGTGCCTCCGTGACAGGTGCCGCCGCGCTGAGCAGGGGCGTCATTTCGCGATGGGCCCGGCGCGGGGCAGAATCTTTAGGTGACTTCACAACGCAATGAAGCGAACGGGGAGGGTGCCTCGCCGTTCGTGGAGCTGGACCGGCATACCTGGTCCCGGCTCGCAGCCCAGATGGAACAGCCCCTCAATGAAGAGGACGTGCTGCGCCTCCGCGGGCTCGGCGACCCCTTGGACATCAAGGAGGTCAGTGACGTCTACCTGCCGCTGTCACGGCTCCTGCACCTGTACGTGGAAGCTGCCGGGCAACTCCACGCGGCCACCACCACTTTCCTGGGCGAGCAGACCCAGCGCACCCCCTTCGTGATCGGCGTGGCCGGCTCTGTTGCCGTGGGCAAGTCCACCATCGCCCGCGTGCTGCGGGAGATGCTTCGCCGCTGGCCGGGCACCCCCAACGTGGAGCTCATTACCACCGACGGGTTCCTCTACCCCCTGGCCGAGCTCAAGCGCAGGCAGCTGCTGGACCGGAAGGGTTTTCCCGAGTCCTACGACCGCCGGGCGCTCCTGCGCTTCGTGAGTGAGATCAAGGGCGGCGCTGAGGAAGTGCGGGCACCCTGGTATTCGCACGTCACGTACGACATAGTTCCCGGCAAGGAAGTGGTGGTCCGCCGCCCGGACGTGCTGATCGTGGAGGGCCTGAACGTGCTGGCCCCGGCCCGCCCCCGGCATGACGGCCGGCAGGGCCTGGCATTGAGTGACTTCTTTGACTTCTCCATCTACGTGGACGCCAAGACCTCCTACATCGAGGAGTGGTACGTGGACCGGTTCCGGAAGCTGCGGAGCACCGCGTTCGCGCAGCCGGAATCCTACTTCCACCGCTACGCCACGCTCTCCGACGACGAGGCGGAGGAGACCGCCCGGGACATCTGGAAGCGGATCAACGAGCCCAACCTGGAGGAGAACGTGCTGCCTACCCGCGGCCGGGCGCAGCTGGTGCTGACTAAAGAGGCGGACCATTCCATCCGCCGGATGCTGCTCCGGAAGGTTTAGCACAGGTGTGCTACGAATGCGGGTCATACAGCCGGCGCAGCTTCACGCGCTTCCTCGCTGCGGGGGCCGGGCTGACTGTCCTGTCCGCCTGCACGCCGGAGGCACCCAAGGCGGCGCCGTCGTCGTCCGCGGCTGCCTCACCGTTACCCTCCCCTGCCGCCGCCACCGCAACAGCGGGCACGACGGCGGACGCGGCCGCGGTGGGCCAGCCGTCCGGGACGCCGTCCCCCACACCGTCTCCCTCGGCAACGCTGGCACGGCAATTTTCGCTTGATGATCCGGCCAGCCCCTGGGTCATCGTGAACAAGCACCGGGCACTGAAGCCCGCCGACTATGTGCCGGCCGACCTGGTGCGTCCCGCCGTCGCCATCTCTGCCGCCGGTGAGGCTGCGCTGCTCAACAGCACGACCGCCGCAGCGGCGGAGGCGATGTTCGCTGCGGCCGCAAGGGACGGCGTGGCGATTGTCCTGGCCAGCGGCTACCGCTCGTACAGCACTCAGGTGACCACCTACAACGGGTACGTCGCGGCGCGGGGACAGGCCGACGCCGACACCGCCAGTGCGCGGCCCGGCCACTCGGAGCACCAGACGGGATGGGCGTTCGACATCGGGGACGGCGGGGGTGCGTGCAGCTTCCAGCCGTGCTTCGCGGAGCAGCCTGCCGCAACGTGGGCGAAAGCGAACGGGCACCGGTTCGGATTCGTGGTGCGCTACCCGTGGATGCTGCACCCCATCACGGGCTACTACTACGAGCCGTGGCACCTGCGGTACGTGGGCGTGGATGCGGCCTCGGACATGCTGAACCGCGGCATCGGAACGCTGGAGGAATACTTCGGGCTGGAAGCTGCACCGGGATACCTCTAGACGTCCAAGACGCCAGTCCAGTTCCCATGACGCGCCAAAAATTTACCGCCGCGTTATCTGAAGCACTCCCTCCGTGGGCTAGCGTGGGTCCCATGCTGACTGGATTCAAGAATTTCATTATGAAGGGCAACGTTGTTGACCTTGCCGTCGCCGTCGTGATGGGTGCCGCGTTCGGTGCTGTTGTCACATCAATCGTGGAGGGCCTGCTTACACCGCTGATCGGCCTGCTCTTCCAGGCCAAGGGCATCGAGGAAATGCAGTGGAACGGCTTCCTTTACGGCCGGGTCATCTCTTCCATCATTTCCTTCGTCCTGATCGCGGCCGCCATCTACTTCGTTGTGGTCCTTCCGATGAACCACATGATCGAGCGGCGCAACCGCCGGCTCGGGATCAACCCCGACGTGAAGGAAGAATCTGCCGAAGACCCGCAGATCGCCCTGCTGACCGAAATCCGCGATTCCCTGAGGGACCGCGCCGTCTAGGTCCACCCGTCCGAACGTGGCCCGCTTCCTTGTCAGGGAGCGGGCCACATTTCTTTAATGTTGTGACTACCTGCGGATCTTGCTCAGGATCGCGGCAATTTATGGCAAATTTCTGCGATTAGGGCCCCAAGTCCTATTAGGCTCAGTGCACCGCCGCCTCAATGGGGAGGCCGCGGAACCGTGGCTGCAGATGTTGGGTCTGCAACTCCCTGGAAGGCTTTTTGATGAAACTTCGCCAGCAGTCAACGTCAATTGACATTGAACGGGTAATCCTCGTCCCGATCATGGCGCTCTTGTTGCTGTGGGCGGTCTCCGCACTGTTTTCGGGCTCGAAGGTCGCTTCGGCTTCTGCCTTTGTCACCGGGCTGCACGTCTCCTACCAAGTACTGATGACCGTCTTCTATTTGATGGCGGTCTATTTCCTTTTGACCAGGAGTTCCGCAAGCGCCCGGAGCGGACGCATTGCTCCCACAGTCGCGGCATACGTTGGAACCTTCCTGCCCTTCCTGCTCGCATTTGCCGGCGGCTCGGAAGTGTCTGAAGGTCTTGCGTCGTTTGCGGTGGGACTGATGACCTTGGGAATGGTCTTCACTGTTTGGTCCCTGATGACGCTCGGTAAGAGTTTCGGCGTGGAACCGCAGGTAAGGACGCTGGTGCAGCACGGCCCCTATCGGCTGATCCGTAACCCGCTTTACGTCGGAGAGATGATCACCCTGGTTGGGGCGGTGTGCTTTAGCCCCGCTGTGCTGAAGGCGGCAATCCTCGTGGTGCTGGCAGCCGTCCAGGCGTACCGGGCCGTTCAGGAGGAGCAACTGCTGGCGGAAAACGTGCCCGAATATGCGGCATACAAGCTGCGGACTGCGCGGTTCGTGCCCGGCCTGTTCTGACGCCTGCTGCTGTTCCTACGCACTTGGGGTATTCACCCAACCGAATGTGGCCCGTCTCCTTATCAGGAGGCGGGCCACATTTCCTTTGACTTCTAGTTTGAGGCGAGCTCCAGGGCGAGCTCCGTCCGGACCACCCGGGCAAGGTGTTCAGCGATGGACTGGGCGGTTTCCTCGTCCGCCGCCTCCACCATCACACGGACCACGGGTTCGGTGCCGGAGGGACGGAGCAGGACCCGGCCGGTGTCACCCAGGGCGGCTTCCGCTGCCGCCACGGCCTGGGCCAGGACGCCGTTGCTGCTGACCCGGCTGCGGTCGACGCCCTTGACGTTGATGAGTACCTGCGGGAGCTTCGTCATGACCGTGGCGAGCTCCTTGAGCGGTTTCCCGGTCAGGGCCACCTGCGCGGCGAGCTGCAGGCCGGTAAGGAGGCCGTCACCGGTGGTCGCATGGTCGGAGAAAATGACGTGGCCGGACTGCTCGCCGCCGAGGTTGTAGCCGCCGTCGCGCATGCCCTCGAGGACGTAGCGGTCCCCCACTGCTGTTTCCAGAATGGTGATGCCGGCGTCGCGGAGGGCGATCTTGAGGCCCAGGTTGCTCATGACGGTGGCCACCAGGACATCGTCCTTGAGCTTGCCGGCCTTCTTGAGCGCGACGGCAAGGATGGCCATGATCTGGTCGCCGTCCACCTCGTTGCCTTCATGGTCCACGGCCAGGCAGCGGTCAGCGTCGCCGTCGTGGGCTATGCCGAGGTTAGCATCGTACTTGATCACGGCGTCCTTGAGCGGCCCCAAGTGGGTGGAACCCACACCGTCGTTGATGTTCAGTCCGTCCGGATCCGCGCCGATGACGATGACGTGGGCTCCGGCGTCCTTGAAAAGCTGGGGCGAGCAGCCGCTGGCGGCACCGTTGGCGCAGTCCAGTACAACGGTGAGGCCGTCCAGGCGATGCGGCAGGGTGCGGAGCAGGTGGACGATGTAGCGGTCTTCGGCATCGGAGAAGCGCTGGATGCGGCCGACGTCGGGGCCGGTGGGGCGGACGGCTTCCTTGCTCATCTGGGCCTCGATGGCGTCCTCCACCTCGTCGGGCAGCTTTTGGCCGCCGCGGGCGAAGAACTTGATGCCGTTGTCCGGCGCCGGGTTGTGGGAGGCGGAGATCATGACTCCGAAGTCGGCGTCCAGGTCCGCGACCAGGTAGGCGGCTGCGGGGGTGGGCAGGACGCCGGCGTCGTAGACGTCGATGCCCGAGCTGGAGAGGCCGGCTTCCACGGCGGCGGCGATGAATTCGCCGCTGGCTCGCGGGTCACGGGCCAGCACGGCGCGGGGCCGGGAGCCGTTGGAGTTGCGGTCGTGGCCGAGCACGACGGCGGCCGCCTGGGCCAGCTGCAGGGCAAGCTCTGCTGTCAGCAGGCCGTTGGCCAGCCCCCGGACGCCATCAGTTCCAAATAATCTAGACACCGGTCAAGTGTAGAGGATGGTGTTGCCGCGGCTTTAAACGGCTGGCCAGCGGCTTGTGTCGCGGCACAATTCGGGGTGTCCAACGCGGACAAGGGCAAGCAGGAGTCCACCAACGGCGGAAGCCCGCCCCACCAACCGGTGGGACGGGCTTCTGTGCAAGCGGATTTAGCGCTTGTGGAGCCGAGCGCTAAAAACCGCTGCGGGCCCCAGGATGAGGTCGCGCCAGCGGCCCCATCCTGGGAAGGCGCCTTGTTAGCGCTTGGAGTACTGCTGAGCCTTACGGGCCTTCTTGAGACCGGCCTTCTTACGCTCGATGACACGGGCGTCGCGGGACAGGTAACCGGCCTTCTTCAGCGTCGGGCGGTTGTTCTCGACGTCGATCTCGTTCAGCGAACGGGCGATGCCGAGGCGCAGGGCGCCGGCCTGGCCGGAGATGCCGCCGCCGTGAATGCGGGCGATAACGTCGTAGGCGCCTTCAAGATCAAGGATCTTGAAGGGCTCGTTGACGTCCTGCTGGTGCAGCTTGTTCGGGAAGTAGTTCGCCAGCTCGCGGCCGTTGATGGTCCACTTGCCGGAGCCGGGCACGACGCGAACGCGTGCAACAGCTTCCTTGCGGCGGCCAACAGCTGCGCCGGCAACGGTCAGGGCCGGACGCTCCTTCTTGGGAGCAGCTTCAGCAGCTGAGCTCTCAGAGGTGTAGCTGGTCAGGTTTTCCTCGGCCTCGACGACCTCGGTGGTCTCTTCGTTCTGAGCCACGATTCTCCTTGTATAGATAAGTTGTTTGGTGGCCAGGACTACTGGGCGACCTGGGTGATTTCGAAAGTCTTGGGCTGCTGGGCAGCGTGCGGGTGCTCAGCACCGCGGTACACCTTCAGCTTGCCCAGCTGCTGGGCAGCGAGGGAGTTCTTGGGGAGCATGCCCTTGATGGCCTTCTCAACGGCGCGGACCGGGTTTGATTCCAGCAGTTCCGCGTAGTTGACGGAGGTCAGGCCGCCCGGGTAGCCGGAGTGGCGGTATGCGCGCTTCTGCTCCAGCTTGGCGCCGGTCAGGGCTACCTTTTCGGCGTTGATGATGATGACAAAGTCGCCCATGTCCATGTGGGATGCGAAAGTGGCCTTGTGCTTGCCGCGCAGCAGGATTGCGGTCTGGCTTGCAAGACGACCAAGGACAACGTCGGTGGCGTCAATGACGTGCCACTGGCGGTTGATATCGCCGGGCTTCGGGGTGTACGTACGCACGGTGTTTGCCTCGTTCTTGTTCTGGCGTTCTTGTTTAGGTGTCGCTAGCTCGCGCACCTACTGTCTGCGCGCTACCGGAACAGAGGTGAGGGCTCCATGTAACCAGTCATCCTGAAGTTCCGAATGTGCACGTTGAGTAGTTATCCTGCAACCGGATCCTCAAGCGGGCACGCACCATCGGAATAGGACACGCACAACGACTACCAAGATTAGCGCGTCAGGTGGTTCGGGGTCAAAATGAGGTAGCCGGAGGCCGCTGGGGCCGTGTCGGCCCAATCCAAAGCAGGGGGATGCAGTGTTGTCAGCGGTGAACTGGGACCCTAACGCCGCGCTCCTGGTCGTTGGCGCCGCGCTCTTGGGAGCCGTCCTCTCCCCCATCGCCGAGCGACTCATCGCAAAGCTGCTTCCCAGGCTTGGCGAGGTGCCGCGCCTGCAGGCAAGAATTACGACGGCGGCAGTAACCGCCGTCGCGTGCGGGGCCTTCGCGGCACATTTCGGCAGCGCGCTGGGCCTCCCGGCGTTCCTCTTACTTGCTGTCCTGGGCGTCCAGCTGGCAAGGATCGACGTCGCACTCCATCTCCTGCCGAACCCCCTCGTGTTGATGCTGCTGTCCGGCGGTCTTTTGTTGCTTCTGCTGCCAGGAATATTTGGTAAGGAATCTGGTGATCTCCTCCGCTCAGTCCTGGGAGCTGTCATATTGTTTGCCGGCTACCTTATTTTGGGACTTATTTCTCCCGGCGGCATCGGAATGGGCGACGTGAAGCTCGCCGCTCCCGTTGGCCTTTACCTGGGGTACCTAGGTTGGAGCCACCTCCTCTACGGAGGGCTCATCGGGTTCATCCTGAACGGCCTCGTCACGGTGATTGTCCTAGGCAGGAAAGGCCGGACCAAGGCCACCGAAGTACCCCACGGGCCGTCCATGCTGGGTGCCCTCATGGCCGTGACTTTGTTCTTCGTTTAGACCCAGCCTGGCGCTCGTACCACATCGACAGCTTCGCCAAGGCAAAAGTCCAAGTAGTCGGCCGGGTACGGCCTGCGGCGCCTGAGTACTTGCTCCGCATATTCGAGTACCTCTTTTTAGCGTACCGCCAAAAAGACGAGTACCACTACGCATTGTTGCCCATGCCACCCAGTGACAATCTCTTCTTAGCGAAGCCCAGCCGCTAAATAGTTTATGGGGGCAGCTGGAAATTCGTTGAAATCAAAAGTAATCCAATTTCACCGAATTAAGGAAAATACAATGAATTCTCTCTTGGTCTCAATGACTGCTTTCATCGCCGGCGTCCAGGATCGCTTCAGCCGGGAAGAAAGGGGTGCAACGATGGTCGAGTACGGCATCATGGTCGCCCTGATCGCAGTGGTGGTCATCGTCGCTATCGGACCTCTCGGAATCGCAATCCGCGACATGTTCGCAGGGGTGACGGCCGGCATTTAGTGCATCCCTGATTGACGGCCGCGCCAGGTCCTGACTAACTTCAGGCCCTGAGGCTTGCGGCCCTGACGACATTATCTCCGCGGTTCTTCGGGGCCGCGCGCCCTATTCCCAGACGGACTCAGCGCCCAAGGCATGTTTGTTCTCGCTCTTGTTCCCGGTTCACTCTTCACCGGGAAGGCGAGGGCCACGCCTTGGGCGCTTTCGTCGTTGGGGAGCCTGCGCTGAATTCCGGGTTCGCCGTTGCCCTGCTCGCGCCGGTTGCTTTGTGAGAGGCAGCCGGCGAACAGCATCGACCTCCCGGATCGTTGCGCAAACCTGCGTCCCGGGCCTGCTGCTCCCGGCGGCGCCAAGCCACCCACCCTATCCACATCTCACCCACGCCCATGGCGGCGTGTCGCGTCACTGCCCATGCGCCCAGAGGTTCACTGCTGCAAGTAGTCGGGTAGCTGCCAGCACAAGATGCCTGAGTACTTGTCCACGTATTCGAGTACGTCTTTTTATCGCACGGCTAAAAAGACGAGTACCACTACGCATTGTTGCCCATGGCCCCCAGTGACAATCTCTTCTTAGCGAAGTCCAGCCGCTAAAACTTTTACGGGGGCAGCTGGAAATTCGTTGAAATCAGCATCAACTCCAATTTCACCGAATTAAGGAAAATACAATGACTTCTCTCATGGTCTCAATGACTGCTTTCATCGCCGGCGTCAAGGATCGGTTCACCCGGGAAGAAAAGGGAGCAACGATGGTCGAGTACGGCATCATGGTCGCCCTCATCGCAGTGGTGGTCATCGTCGCTATCGGACCTCTCGGCATCGCCATCCGGAACATGTTCCAGGGCGTCACGGCAGGCCTCTAGCCCAAGCCGCGTTGGCCGGCTCTCATGGTGGAAAACCGGGAGCCGGCCGACTCCATTAAACGAACCTACACACACGGTAATCCTCGCAAATCGGCCTGGGAGACGGTTTTGAAAGCGAAACGAAAAGAGCGCGGCGCAGTGGCCGTCGAGATGGCAATGCTACTGCCACTACTGCTTCTCGTAGTGATGGGAACAATCGAATTTGGCCGGGTGCTGAACGTGCAGGTTTCTCTGACCCAGGCCGCGAGGGAGGGCGCACGTTACGCAGCCATCCACTATAAAGATCCCGGTCTGAACGTCACATCAGCTACCCTCGCCGCCGCACCCTCGCTTTCCGGGCTCCCCGTTGGCGTAACGAACAATGCGGGCAGCTGCGCGGCCGACGCGAACGTGACAGTGACCACCAGGGTCACTTTGCCTTCACTCTCCGGATTTTTGGATGCCGGATTCTTCGGCGCCCCGGGCATCTTTCCGATGACCCTCACAGGAGTAGGAGTTATGAGATGCGGCGGATAGATCGCACGCGAGCGCAGAGTGAGCAGCGGACCACCCCAGGGGAAGGGGATGAGCGAGGCGCGGCAACAGTTGTTGTGGCACTTGTTTTGGTCGTCCTCCTCGGCTTTGCGGCCCTGGCTGTCGATGTCGGAGCAATGTACGCCGAAAAGGCCCAGTTGCAGAACGGAGCGGACTCGGCGGCCTTGGCCGTTGCGAATCAGTGCGCCAAAGGCTCCTGCGGGGATTCGTCCGGAACCGGGAACCTCTTCGCCAACAGCAACGCCAATGACGGCACGAGCGGATCCACAGTCACATTTCCCAACGCCACAACCGTGCACGTAGAAACCAAAGCCCGGGCAGCGGGATCGTCGACTGACGGATTTGGGCTGTTCTTTGCACGCGTCATGGGATTCAACACCACTCAAATCCAAGCGACAGCAGAAGCCTCGTGGGGCGCCGTTTCCGAAGCAACGAGCTTTCCCTGGACCATCAGTGACTGCGTCTTCAAGAAGAACCTCTCCGCTTCACAACTGGCGGACTTCAATTCCACAGGCACTTTCACCGGGGATCCGATCCCCAACCACCTCACCCTTCGCTACGACGAGAACACACCCGCGTACCCAGGCTGCGCAGCCCAAAACGGCTATGCTCCGGGCGGCTTCGGCTGGCTGGACGCCGGCAGTGACTGCTCCGCCACAATCGATGCGGGTACTGCCATCGTTGGCAGCAAGCCTGGGATTTCCTTGCCACACGTTTGCGACACCATGCCATCGACCATCAAGGGCACCACAGTCCTGGTTCCCGTCTTTTCATCAGCTGTTTCGCTCAACAACGGCAACAACACCAAATACACGATCGTGGGGTTCCTGGCCTTCAAGGTCACTGGCTACAAGTTCAGTGGCAGCGTCCAGGACCTCGACCCGCTAGCGCCGTCCTGCAGTGGAAACTGCCGTGCCGTCCAGGGGTACTTCACTCGCTTTGTGTCCCTTGCCGAGGGGTTGTCTTCGAGCACCATTCCTAACTACGGCGGCTCCCAGGTGTACCTCAAGAACTAACCGCGCGGGACTTTCCCGCTAATCAACAAACCCACATTGCAAAGGAGTACCCACAGTGAAATCTCGCCTACTGGGAGGCATTGCAGCACTGGTGCTGGCAATCATTGGAACTGCCCTGTTGGTCGTCTATGTCCAGGGCGCCGACGCTAGAGCTGCACAGGGGCTCAACCCCGTGAAAGTTCTCGTCGTCAAGGAGGCCGTCCCTGCCGGCACCAAGGTTGAAGACTTGGGCGGCAAGGTTAAGGTCGAAGAGCTTCCGCAGTCTGCCGTACCGGCAGCTGCACTCGAAAGCCTGGATGGCCAGTCGGGACGTGTTACCGCCTCCGCCCTCCAAACCGGCGAACAGCTGCTTGCAGCAAAGCTGGTGGACCCGAAGGAACTGGTACCGGGCACCGTGCCGGTGCCGGACGGCCTACAGGAGGTTACATTCCTCCTGGCCCCCGAGCGGATCCTGGGCGGCCGACTGGAAGCGGGCGACGTGGTCACTGTGTACAGCTCATTCAAGACTGACGACAACATGCCCGCGGATGCCAACGTCCCAGCTGAAGTGAAGGGCTGGAAGCAGTCCACCGGGCTGCTGTTCCACGACGTGCTGGTCACTGCCGTCCAAAAAGCCGCACCCGATGACAGCAAGAACTCGTCCAACTCCTCGGGTGATTCAACGGTGGCCATGCCGAATGGTTCCGCCTTCGTAACGGTGGCCAGGAGCGACGCCGACGCCGCAAAGATGGTCTTCGGGGCAGAATACGGCACACTGTGGCTCTCGAAGCAGACCGACAAGAGCACCAAGACGCAGCCTCCCGTGACGACCTTTGGCGGGCTGTACCGGTGAGCCGCTTCGTAGCCATAACCGGGGTGCGGGACTTCGAGTCCCGAGTGCGGGAGGCGGTATCGACTGCCCTCCATGGGGACCTGGAAACTCTCAGCCCGGCCATTCTGTCGGGCGGACCGGAGGACGTATTCCGGCAGCTGACAGGGGCACCGCCTGAAGTTCTGATCCTGGGGCCGGGCGTCAGCGAAGAAGACGCGCTGAAACTGGCCACCGTCTTTGACCTCCAGTATCCGGAGATCAGCCTGCTCCTGGTTGCGGAGCCCTCCCCTGAGCTGGTGCTCCGTGCCATGCACTCAGGTATCCGGGACGTTTTGAGGCCAGATATCGAGGTGAACGACCTGCGGGTCCTGCTCGAACGGGCCTGCCTGGCATCTGCCAGCCGGCGGCGGGGAATGTCGTTGCCCACGGACCCGGGGCAGGAACGGGGCCGGGTCATCGCCGTCATGTCACCGAAGGGCGGAGTCGGCAAGACGACAGTCGCCACCAACCTCGCGGTGGGATTGGGCAAAGTAGCGCCGATGAGCGTCGTCCTTGTCGATCTGGACCTCCAGTTCGGCGATGTTGCATCCGGTTTGTTGCTCGAGCCCGAGCACTCGATCACCGATGCCGTTCATGGGATTGCCTCCCAGGACTCCATGGTCCTCAAGGCATTCCTGACCGTGCACCCCGCCGGGATTTACGCGCTCTGCGCTCCCCGGACTCCGGCCGAAGCCGATTACATCACCGGCGAGCACGTGGGCCGGCTGCTCGAGCAACTGGCCAGTGAATTCAAATATGTCGTGGTAGATACCGCGCCGGGCCTGGGCGAGCACGTACTCGCCACGTTGGAACAGGCCACCGACGGGGTGTGGGTCTGCGGGATGGACGTTCCAAGTGTCCGTGGGTTGCGAAAGTGCTTTGGAGTACTGAAAGAACTGCAGCTGATGCCCCAGGGACGGCACACCATCCTCAACTTTGCGGACCGCAAAAGCGGACTGTCCGTCCAGGATGTGGAAGCCACCGTTGGCGTCCCTGTTGACGCTGTCATCCCGCGGTCCCGGACGCTCCCGTTTTCAACGAACCGCGGCATACCGGTCCTCCAAGCGACCACCAGGGATGCCGCGGCCAAAGGGCTGAAGAAGCTCGTAGATCGGTTTGATCCCGAGTGGGTATCCTCCCCACGCACCAAGCTGCACCGAAGGGTGGTTGTGTCATGAAACTCTCAGATAGGCTCGCTGGCTCTCAAGGCAATTCCGACGGGCCAAACGCCACACCGCCCAACGGCCGCACGCTGTCTGAAATGTCGAAGACAGGCACCCAACCTGAAAGCACATCCTTTACCCCGGCTGGCGCCCCGGTTCCAGGTTCGCCGCTGGGTGGCAACCTCACAGCACCGCCTATCGATGCGCTTGCCGGGCTCAAACAAAGGGCAGCCTTGGCACTCTTTGATCGTCTCGGCACGCGCTTCGGGGACACGTCGTCGTCGGACGAGGAATTGCGGACCATAGCCGTCGATGAACTCTCCGCAGTCATCGACGACGAGCAGGTGCCACTTTCGCCCGAAGAACGCCGCAGGCTCATTCGCGAGATTGCAGACGAGGTGATGGGGTACGGTCCCCTGCAGAAGCTGCTCGAAGACCCGTCCGTGACAGAAATTATGGTCAACAAGTACGACCAGATCTACATCGAGCGCGGCGGCCACTTGAGCCTGACCGGATCGCAGTTCAGCTCCGACGACCACCTCCGAAAAGTGATAGAGCGCATCGTTTCCAGGGTGGGCCGGCGCATCGACGAATCGTCGCCGCTGGTCGATGCCCGGCTTGAGGACGGTTCCCGCGTCAACGCGATCATTCCTCCGCTGGCAGTCAACGGGCCTTCGCTGACCATCAGGAAGTTCAGCCACGTACCCCTCACAGTCCGGAACCTCATCGACTGGGGCTCCTTGACCCCGGAGATGGCTGAATTGCTGAGTGCGTGTGTCCAGGCCCGGTTGAACATCATCGTTTCCGGCGGAACCGGTACGGGCAAAACCACGCTGCTCAACGTACTGTCATCCTTCATCCCCGAAGACGACCGCATTGTCACCATCGAGGACGCAGTGGAACTCCAGTTGCAGCAGGAGCACGTGGTCCGCCTGGAGAGCCGGCCTCCGAATATTGAGGGGAAAGGTGCGATTGGAATCCGGGAACTTGTCCGCAACTCCCTTCGCATGCGTCCCGACCGCATCATCGTAGGCGAGGTCCGCGGCGGCGAGTCGCTGGACATGCTGCAGGCCATGAACACAGGCCACGACGGCTCCCTGTCCACAGTCCACGCAAATTCACCCCGGGACGCCATCGCCCGCCTGGAGACTCTCGTCCTCATGGCCGGTATGGATCTGCCCCTGAGGGCTATCCGCGAACAGGTTTCATCGGCAGTCGACCTCATCATCCAGGTCACCCGCCTGCGTGATGGCAGCCGCAGGGTCACGCACGTCACGGAAGTCCAAGGAATGGAAGGTGACATCGTCACCCTCCAGGATGCGTTCCTCTTCGACTACTCAGCCGGAGTTGACCAGCACGGAAGGTTCCTGGGCAAACCAATCCCCACGGGTATTCGCCCCAGGTTCCTTGACCGGTTCTCAGAACTCGGCATTGGTGTCTCCCCAGCCGTATTCGGCGCCGCAGTTCCGGCCGGCAGGAGGTAGGTCAATGGACTCGCCCCTGGTTTTCGCCGGTGCCATCAGTCTGTGCTTTGGCGCCCTGCTGGTCCTGGTGATCGTTGTCCTCAGGCCTCGGTATGCCGCCATTCCACTCCAACGCCGCAGGCCCGACGGACAGCCGGACCCGTCCACGCTGTCAAAGTTTTCGGAATCAGCGGCCAACGCGATGGGTGGCCTGATCGGGAAGTCCGGCGGCCCCTACAGCCGCGAACTTCTCTACAACGCCGGCGTGAAAATGACGCCTGCTGAATTCAGCGCCTTCGTGGCTGCGGTGACCGTAGCTGTTGGGCTGCTGTCCAGCCTCGCGACTAACCTCGGATTCGGAATCTTGCTGGCGCTCGCAACGCCGTTCGTGGCCAGGCTGGTGCTCACAGTCCGACGGGACAAGCGCCGGAGCAAATTCGACGGGCAACTGATCGGCACCATTCAAATGCTGATCGGGGGGTTGCGTGCCGGCCACAGCGTGATGCGGGCAATCGAAGCCGCAGCGAACGAGTCCGAGTCGCCCACATCAGAGGAACTGACCAGGATCGTCAACGAGACGCGAATCGGCAAAGATGCCCGGGAGGCCATCGACGACGCTGCCACGCGGATGGACAGCGAAGACTTTCGGTGGATCGGGCAGGCTATCCAGATTAACCGCGAAGTCGGCGGAGACCTCGCGGAGGTCCTGGACCAGGTGGCCGGCACGATACGCGAGCGCAGCGAAATCAAAGGCCACGTGCGGTCACTCAGCGCGGAAGGAAAGATGTCCGCTTACATCCTCATGGCGTTGCCGGTTGGGGTCGCGTTCTTCGTCGGAATGGTCAACCCGGGCTACTTGGACGTCTTTGTCCAGAAACCGATCGGCTGGTTCCTCCTGGGCCTCAGTGCACTGATGTTCATCATCGGCGGCTTCTGGATGAGCCGCATCGTCAAGATCAAGTTCTAAGGATCGAAAATGACTCCAATCGCTTGGTTGATAATTGCCACGGTTATCCTTCCACTCACCTATTTCGTCTGGTCATGGGCCACGCTTGACCGAAAAGGGGCCCTCGCCATCCGGGGAAACCTTGGGCGCGGCTTCAACGTTGGAGGTCGCGACGCCGGACAGCAGGCTCCGATCCTCCTGGGAATATCAAAAAGGCTTACGCCAGGCAGCTACGAGGCCAAATTGGACCACTGGCTTTCACTGGCCGGACGCCCCGCTTCCATGCCGCTGGATAAGTTGATCGTCTCAAAACCGCTGCTGTCCCTTGCCGGTGCGCTGGCAGGAATCGTCGTACTCACCAACTCGTTTACTTCGATGAACATCGCAGTGGCGATCTTCATGACCGTCTTCTTCTACTTTGTCCCTGACCTGCTGGTCTACAACAAGGCGATTAAGCGGCAGGAAGCGATCGAACTGGAACTGCCGAACACCTTGGACCAAATGCTGATCGCTGTGGAAGCCGGGCTTGGCTTCGAATCGGCAATGGCCCGTGCAGGCTCCTATGGTGGCGGACCTCTGGCCCAGGAGCTCGTGCGCACCTTGCAGGATATCCAGGTTGGGCGGCCCCGACACGAAGCCTACGACGCAATGGCGGCCAGGACTTCAGTGCCGGACTTGAAGGGCTTCGTAAGGGCCGTGGTGCAGGCCGACAAGTACGGTATCGGCATCGCTAAAGTCCTCCGTGCACAGGCAAAGGATGCCCGCGTAAAGCGGCGGCAGCGTGCAGAAGAAAAAGCGATGAAGCTCCCGGTGAAGGTCTTGTTTCCCCTGATCTTCTTCATCTTCCCCGTACTGTTCATCGTTCTGCTGGGGCCCGCCGCTATCAACATCATCGAAGCCTTCAGCCGTGTTTGAAAGAAGCAGGTAACGCGCCTCGCGGCGCCATTAGACCGGACCCCCTCGGCACCCAGAACCGAGGGGGTCCTTTTTGTGTGCCTGCAAGTCGGGAAAGCCCAGCTTCAGCCCAGTAATAGCCAAGCAAAAGCGCAGGAAGTGTGCACGGCGTAAAGGCTTTGCGCAGGATGTTGCAAGATCGGGTCAACGTCGGATCAAGCGTTGCTAACTTCGTTGAAGCGCTGGTGCTGGGCCAGCCAATCCGTCTCGCTCAGGAGTCAAAATGCTTTCTCTTTACACGAACCTCTCCGTCCGCCTTCGCAGCGAAAAGGGAGCCACCGCCGTTGAATACGGCATCATGGTCGCTCTCATTGCCGTCGTCATCATTGCTGCAGTCACCCTCCTCGGCGGCACGCTGAGCACCATGTTCGAACAGGTCAAGTGCCAGGTCGGCGGCGGCGCGTGGACGGCCACTGCTCAGACTGCCACAACTGCTGCCACTGGCACCTGCGCGGCCAAATAGGGTCGCGCAGAATTTACTTGCGCCGCAAAAGCAAGAACGCTTCAAGTGGCGGCGGCAATATGCCGTCGCCACTAGATGTTCTCAAGCACTCTTGGTCAACCGAAAGGTTTGGGTCATGCCCAGGGCATCCGAACGAGGCGCGGCCGCAGTCGAGTTCGCGATCGTGGTGCCGGTCCTAATAACGCTCCTATTGGGGATTATGGAATTCAGTCGCGTCTATAACGCTCAAGCTTCGCTTTCAGCCGCAGCCCGCGAGGCTGTCCGAGTTATGGCAATGGCTGATCGAACGGCTACGGCCCAGGCGGCTGCTCAAATAAACGCTAGAACGGCAGCCAAGAACACAGCCGTTTCTTTGCAACCAGGACTGCAGGACAGCGCCATCCAATTTGGCGCTGCGTGCCCTTCAACGATCCCTTCAGGAACAAGTCCGCAGACCACCGTCACCATTACGTACAGCCTGTCCACGCTTACGGGAATTGCCGGACCATTCACCCTGACCGCCAAAGGAGCCATGCTGTGCGGCGGTTAATTCAGCGAAACACCAAGGCCAGTCCTGAACGCGGGGCGGTAAGCGTAATCGTAGCCATAATGCTGGTGGTTCTTCTCGGTTTCGCGGCCATCGCAGTGGATGTCAGCATGCTGTACGCGGAGCGAACGCAGCTTCGAAATGGGGCGGATGCAGCCGCTCTCGCGATTGCCCAAAAATGTGCCAAGTATCCCAATGATTTGAACTGCTCGACGACCGCGCCCCTCGCTTCCAATCTCGCCAACCTCAATGCAAACGACGGTCTTAGCAATATCAAGTCCATAGCCTTCGGATCATCAAGCGGACCCGTGACAGTAACAGTTGGTAGCCAAGAGTCGGGCCACGCACCTAACCAGGTTTCCCTATTTTTCGCCAATATTTTTGGGATGAAGACGGCTGAAGTCAACGCCAGCTCAACAGCAGCATGGGGGACGCCCTCCAAAGGCCCAGCGATCCTGCCCTTAGCGATTGCCTACTGCAAACTGGACATTCCCCTCGACGGGACAACCGGCGCTGTGCAGGTTCTGGATCAGTCGACGCCGGCGTGCAACAACAAACTTCCCGGTGGATTCGGCTGGATCACGACCACTGGGACAAGTTGCTCAGTCACCATGACCGCAGGCCAATCAAACAACTCCGGGATCTGGTTCGACAGTGACCCTGGCGCCAGTGCCCCGTCAATTTGCGGCACCGCCGATTTCAACCAGATGAACGACCAGACCGTGCTCCTGCCGTTGTTTGATTTGGCGACGGGCACCGGCACCGCGGTCAAGTATTACGTGAAAGGGTTCGCCGCCTTCCACGTAACCGCCTACCACTTTTCCAACTTCAACTGGTCCACCGGCAGCAATATCCAGAACAAGATGATCCGCGGCTACTTCGTAAAATTCGTCTCCTTGTCGCAAGCCTTTGAACTTGGCAGCGCCCCTAATTACGGGGCTTCAATCGTCCGTCTCACCCCATAGCCAGTAGAAAGAATCAGGAGCAGTCAGTGAAGTCTCGTATGTTGGCCGGTGTCTCAGCAATCGTGCTGGCCATCATCGGAGCGGTCCTCATCGTCACCTACGCCCAAGGTGCCGACCAGCGCGCAATGGAGGATATGGATCCGACTGGCGTACTTGTGGTGATTAAGGCCGTGCCGGCAGGTTCTTCCCTCGATATTGTCAGGGCGTCCGTAGCTGTTCAGCAGGTGCCAGCCACGGCTGTCTCCAAGACCGCCCTCAAAAACCTCGATGACTCCACTGGCAAGGTGGCTGCTGTGGACCTGGTTCCCGGCGAGCAGCTTCTAAAGGAACGTCTCGTTGACCCAGCAGACGCCAAGTCCAGCAGTGCCGCGAAGGTACCAGCAGGGTTGCAGGAAGTAACCTTCGAGCTGGAACCGAAGATGGTGGTTGGTGGCCGTCTTGAAGCCGGCGACCATGTGGCCATTGGATTCAGCTTTGCGGGCGGCGCGGACAAGAGCAAGCCCGGTGAGCCCACCACGCAACTCTCGCTACGCAAAGTCCTCGTCACGGCCGTACAGCGCGCCGCGCAGCCAACTGCCAAGCCCACCGACGGCACAAACCCGCAGGACACAACACTTCCCCAAGGTTCTTTCATGGTGACCGTGGCGGTGAGTGACGTAGATGCAAGCAAGATCATCTACACGAACCTCAATGGCAGCCTCTGGCTCACCAAGGAACCCCTGGACGCCCAGGACAACGGCGGCTTCATCGCCAGGAAGGACAACGTGTACAAATGAGCCGCTTCGTCCTCCTCTCCCCCAACGGCGACTTCGACCAGAAACTGCGCGCCGCCGTCGCCAACGGCCTGCGCGGCACCGTCCAGACCATCGCGAGCGACATCCTCCCCGCAGGCCCGGCGGAACTGTTCGCGCTCCTCAACCAGGAGCAGCCGGAAGTGCTGATCATCGGCCCGGACGTCCCCTACGAGGAAGCGCTGCGGTTCGCCAAGGTCTTCGACGTCCAGCTCCCCGGCCTCAGCCTGGTCCTGGTCAGCGACGTGGACCCCGACTACCTCCTCTACGCCATGCGCGCCGGCATCCGCGACATCCTCAGCCCGCAGGCCGACGCCGCGGAAATCCGGGTGCTGCTGGAACGCGCCTGCCAGTCCTTCGCCACCCGCCACCGCGGCCCGGAGGCACAGCAGGCGGAGAGCGGCAGCGGCCTGGTCATCGGCGTGTTCTCCCCCAAGGGCGGCGTGGGCAAGACCACTTTGGCCACCAACATCGCCATCGGCCTGGGCCAGATCGCGCCCATGAGCGTGGTCATCGTGGACCTGGACCTGCAGTTCGGGGACGTCGCCTCCGGCCTCTACCTCAACCCGCAGCACACGGTCACGGACGCCGTTACCCCTGCCGCCGCCCAGGACTCCCTGGTCCTCAAGGCCTTCCTCACGGTCCACCCGGCGGGCATCTACGCGCTCTGCGCCCCGCCCAACCCCGTGGACGCGGACCACATCACTCCGGAACAGATCGGCCACCTGCTGGAACAGCTGGCCCAGGAATTCCAGTACGTGGTCATCGATACGGCCCCCGGCATGCCGGAGATCGGCCTCGCCGCCATGGAACAGTGCACGGACGTGGTCTGGGTCAGCGCCATGGACATCCCCAGCCTGCGCGGCCTCCGCTCCGGCCTTGAGGTCCTGCGCCAGCTGGACATCATGCCCGAATCGCGGCACGTGGTCCTCAACATGGCCGACGCCAAATCCGGCCTGAACGTCCGCGACGTCGAATCCACCATCGGCGCCCCCGTGGACGTCAGCGTCCCCCGCTCCCGCGCCGTGGCCCTGTCCACCAACCGCGGCATCCCCGTCCTCCAGGAATCCAAAAAGGACCCCGCCGTCAAGAGCCTCCGCCAGCTCGTGGAACGCTTCAACCCGGCATGGCGCACGCAGGCCCAGCGGAAACTTCACCGAAGGGTGGTCATCTGATGAAACTCTCCGACCGCATCAACGCCGTCCAATCGCGCAACCAGGCGGCCGGGACTGCGCTGCTGGAGCCGCCCCGCCCGGCCCCCGCACCCTCGCCCTCCCCCGCGGAAAGCACGGAGCGGCACCAACCGGCGCATGCCGCCGTCGCCCATTCAACGCACGACGCCGGCACCCCCTTGGTGCCCGCGGCACCCAGGGTGGACGTCTTCGCAGCCATGAAGGACAGGGCGGCCACCGCCCTGTTCGAACGGATGGGGACGCGCTTCAACGACGCCGCCGTAAGTGAACGGGAGCTGCGGAGCACTGCCAAGGAAGAACTCACCCGCATCGTCGACGCCGAGCAGGTGCCGCTGACCCCCGAGGAACGCACCCGCCTGGTCCAGGACGTTGCCGACGACGTCCTGGGCTACGGCCCCCTCCAGCGCCTCCTGGACGATCCCGCCGTCACCGAAATCATGGTCAACCGTATGGACCAGATCTATGTGGAACGCAAAGGCAAGCTGACGCTCACCGAGTCGCGCTTCAGCTCCGAGGAGCACCTGCGCAAGGTCATCGAACGGATCGTTTCCAAGGTGGGCCGCCGCATCGACGAGTCCTCCCCGCTGGTGGATGCCCGCCTGGAGGACGGTTCCCGTGTGAACGCGGTCATTCCGCCGCTGGCCGTCGGCGGCTCCTCGCTGACCATCCGTAAATTCAGCAAAACCCCGCTGACCGTCCGGAACCTCATCGACTTCGGCACCCTCACGCCCGAAATGGCCGAGCTCCTGAACGCCTGCGTCAAGGCCAAGCTGAACATCATCGTCTCCGGCGGTACCGGCACGGGCAAGACCACGCTGCTGAACGTCCTGTCCTCCTTCCTTCCCCACGACGAACGGATCGTCACCATCGAGGACGCGGTGGAACTGCAGATCCAGCAGGAGCACGTGGTCCGGCTGGAAAGCCGCCCGCCCAACACCGAGGGCAAAGGCGAAGTCACCATTCGCGAACTCCTCCGCAATTCCCTCCGTATGCGCCCGGACCGGATCGTGGTGGGCGAGGTCCGCGGCGGCGAATCGCTGGACATGCTCCAAGCCATGAACACCGGCCACGACGGCTCCCTCTCCACCGTGCACTCCAACTCGCCCCGCGATGCCGTGGCCCGCCTGGAAACCCTGGTGCTCATGGCCGGGATGGACCTGCCGCTGCGCGCCATCCGGGAACAGATCGCCTCCGCCGTGAACCTCATCGTCCAGATCTCCCGGCTCCGCGACGGCTCCCGCCGGATCACCCACGTCACGGAGGTCCAGGGCATGGAAGGGGACATCGTCACCCTCCAGGACGCCTTCATCTTCGACTACTCGGCAGGTGTTGACGCGCAGGGCCGGTTCCTGGGCCGGCCCGTAGCCACCGGCATCCGTCCCCGCTTCATCGACCGGTTCGAGGACCTGGGCATCCATGTTTCACCCGCGGTGTTTGCGACGCCGCTGGGTCCGGGCGTGAAATAGGGACGGGCCCATGATCATCGCCATAGGAAGCGTTATCCTCCTCGCAGCCATCTGCCTGCTGGGCGTCGCCGTGCTCCTGCCAAGCGCACCCTCGGTGCCGCTGGACCGCCGTCGCCCGTTTGAACCCGAGCCGCCATCCTCGCTGACCCGCGTGGCCTTGTCCGCAGTCAGGTCCTTCGAACGCCTCCTCGCCGGCCGAAACGTCAAGCTCTTCGCCCGGGCCGAACTGGAGAACGCAGGCCTGCGGCTCAGTCAGGCCGAGTTCTTCCTCCTGGTGGGGATCGGCGCCTGCGTCGGCATGCTGGTGGGCCTGGTCACGGTTGGCCCCGTCATGGGACTGCTGCTGGCCCTGCTGGCACCCTTCGTCGGCAAACTGGTCCTCGGATTCCTGGCCAGCAAGCGCCGCACCGCCTTCGACAGCCAGCTGGGCGACACCCTGCAGCTGCTCTCGGGCGGCCTGCGCGCAGGGCACAGCATTCTGCGCGCCATCGACGCCGCGGCGACCGAGTCGCAGAAGCCCACTTCCGAGGAAATGCGGCGGGTGATCACCGAGACCAGCCTTGGCCGCGACCTGCTCGCCGCCCTCAACGACACCGCCGACCGAATGAAGAACGAGGACTTCGTGTGGATCTCGCAGGCCATCCAGATCAACCGCGAGGTGGGCGGCAATTTGGCCGAGGTGCTGGACCAGGTCAACGAAACCATCCGCGAGCGCGCAGAGATCAAGGGCCACATCAAGGCTTTGGCCGCGGAAGGCAAGTTCTCCGCCTACATCCTGATCGCCATGCCGTTCGGCATTGTGGCCATGCTGTTGGCCGTGAGCCCCAACTACATGAACGCGATGTTCACCCATCCGCTGGGCTGGGTGATGATCGGTGCCTCCTTTGTCCTGATGACCATCGGTGCGCTGTGGATGCGCAAGATTATCGACCTGAAGTTCTGAGGACCCCATGAACCTCATCGTCCTGCTCTCCGTCCTGCTGGTCTGCATCCCGCTCGGGGCTATGGCCTGGTCCGTCCTCACCGTGGACAAGCAGGGCCGCGTCGCGGTTACCGACCTCCTCTCCCGTGGCGCCCCGCCGGCCGCAGTTGCACCTGCATCCACGCCGAGCCTGTTGGAAGGCATCGGCCGGCGCCTAACGCCCCCGGCCTACGTGGCCTTCCTGGACCGGCTGCTGTCCCTCGCCGGCCGGCCCGCCTCAATGCCGCTTGGAAAGGTGCTGGGGTCCAAGCTCGCCCTCGGCCTGGCGGGCGTGGCGGTGGGCGGCTGGCTCGCGGGCATCGGAAGCAGCCCGTTGATGAAGCTCGCCGGCATCTTCGTCCTGGTCCTTGGCTACTTCATCCCGGACCTCCTCCTCTACAGCAAAGGCCAGGAGCGGCAGAAGGCCATGCAGCTTGAACTGGCCAACACGCTGGACCAGATGCTGATCTCCGTGGAGGCAGGGCTCGGCTTCGAAGGCGCCATGGCCCGCGCCGGCGAGAATGGCAAGGGCCCGCTGGCCGAGGAACTGGTCCGCACCCTCCAGGACATGCAGGTGGGACGCAGCCGCCGTGAGTCCTACATCGCCCTGGCGGAACGGACCAGCATCCCTGAGCTGCGCAGCTTCGTGCAGGCAGTGGTCCAGGCCGACACGTACGGCATCGCCATCAGCCGGGTCCTGCGTGTCCAGGCGAAGGTAATGCGCGTCAAGCGGCGCCAGCGGGCCGAGGAAAAAGCCATGAAACTGCCGGTTATGATCCTTTTCCCGCTGTTGTTCTTCATCTTTCCGGTCCTCTTCATCGCCATCCTGGGACCGGCCGTGATCAATACGGTGATGACGTTCAGCGGACAATAATCGATACGCAGGGCGACGGCAAGGTTGCCTCAAGGTTTACACAGAATGATAAGAAATTGGACGCCGAAGGATTTCCAGGAAGTAGCCTTGAACAATGCAGAGTCAGGATCCCGGTTCCAGCGGAAAGAGCCCCGCTGTGGACTCCCCGCTGGCCGGGGTCCCGCTGCCTGCCGCTCCAGGGCCGGCGGCACGCACGGCGCTCTCACTCGAAGCGGCTGCGCTCTTGCCGTTGATTGACGCAGCCGTGCTGGCCGAACTCGAGGACGAACTGGCCGGATCAGGACTGGCCCAGCGTTTCGCCCGCGACTACGCCGCCATGTGGGACCTGCGCCTGGCGCGGCTGGGAACAGCCGTGGGCACCCAGGACGAGGCCGCTGCCCTGGATGCCGTCATTAGCCTGAAGATCAGCTCTGCCATGGTGGGCGGTGTCCGGCTGGCCAGGCTCGCCGAAGTCCTCGAAGGCCTGATCCGGAAGGGCGACTTTGTCCAGGGCCAGGCCATGATGCCCGGGGTGGCCCAGGACGGAGCCCGGACGGTGTCCGAGCTCCAGTCGACCTACATCCTGGAAAAAGGCTGACGCTCAGGCGTCATCGGGCCTGCGCGGTGCGAGCCGGTAGCCTACCCCGCGGACGGTCTGCAGCCAGCGCGGAGACAGCTGGTCCTCCTTGAGCTTGCGCCGCAGGTTTCCCACATGCACCTCCACGGCCCGCTCATCCGCCTCGCTGATGTACGTGTCGTGGTCATAGAAGTCGCCCCGTACGGCGCGCACCAAGTCAGCCCTGGTGCACACGGCACCGCCGCCCTTGAGCAGGACGTGCAGCAGGTCGAATTCACTGCGGGTCAGTCCCAGCGGCTCACCCTTGACCTCCACCGTGCGTGTCCGGTGGTTCAGGAGGAGGCCGTTGTGCTGCAGCACCGCCGGGTCGGCGTGTATGGCAGGGGCCGCGGCCTGTCCCCAGTGCGACGGGGACGGCTGCTCCCCCGCGACCTCGTGCCGGGGCCTGCGCATCATTGCCGCCACCCTGGCCCGGAGTTCCCGCGGCCTGAAGGGTTTGGCAATGTAGTCGTCCGCGCCGGCATTCAGAGCCGACAGGAGGTCCGGTTCTTCCGTCCGTCCCGTCAGCATCACCACGTACGCGTTACTGAAATTCCGGATTCGCCGCAAAACCTCGAAGCCGTCAATATCCGGCAGGCCAATATCGAGCGTAACAACGTTGGCCTGCTTGCTGCGGACCACCTCAACCCCGGCCCGCCCATCAACAGCTGTATGCACTTCGAAGCCCGCTTGTGTCAGTACGCCTTCCAGGAGGTTCCGTACATCCGCGTCATCTTCGATTACTACAGCTACACCAAGATCGTCCATTGCTATCCCTGCGCCAGGCGGAGATGGCCCCCCATTGGCCCAGCGCCAATGCCATTCCCGCTCCAACCATTTATACGCTACTAGTAAGCCCTGCTGATCACATCTGAATTCGCCCCGAAAATTGAAAAGTCAATTATTATGACAAGACGTGTGCAGTATGGAGCGGAAAGGGTAAGAAGCGGGGTAGGGAAAGCAATAGAAAGACCCGGCGGGGCCTGCCATCCAGTTGTGAAGGGGTACGAGTCAGAAACATGGCTGAGCCATTGTTCCACCGCGGGCCCGGCCGCATCTTCCGGCGGCTGGGACCACGCGCCCAAGTGGTGCTGTGCCAGCTTCCCCTGACCGTGGTGGTGGCCGTCATCGCACTGATCACGCCCTCCGCGTGGCCATCCTTGTTGGGAAGTCCCTGGTACGGGGCCGGCGTGGCCCTGCACGGACTCCTGTTCCTGGCGTGCTTCCTGGTTCCCTGGGAACGCCTGCCGCACAGGCCGTACCTGCTGGTCCCCGTCCTGGACTTCCTGGCGATTGGCCTTATGCGCAACGGCGCGGCCCCGCTCCTGCCCGGGTTGGCCGTCCTGGTGGTTTTCCCGGTCATCTGGCTCTCCGCTTCCGGAATGCTGGCCCGCAGCAGCCTGGTCCTCAGCTTCCTGGGGCCGTTCTTCATCATGGCTCCCACAGCGATTGGCCATCTTCCCGCCGTCACCGCATCAGACCTCACCACGGTGGTGCTCTTCCCCGTGATGATGCTCGCCGTTTCTTTGGCGATCCGCTTCGCGAGCGTGAACCTGCGCCTGCAGCAGCGCGAGCTGGCAGAGAAGGACCGTGAGCTCCGGAACCTGCTGGCGGCAAGCCGGGAACGGGAGAAGCTGCTTGAAACCGTCCTGGACGCCACCGACGTCGGAATTGCCGCTGTCGACCGTTCCGGCCACTTCCTGGTGTCCAACAGCCGCCAGCGCAACTTCCGCCGCGCCACGGGCGCTGACGACGCCATCCCGGGCCAGGGGCACCAGCTCATCTTCGGCCAGGACCGGCGGACGCTGCTTCCGCCTGACCGCCGGCCCATCAGCCGCGCCATGGCGGGGGAATCCTTCGCCGACTACCTGGTGTGGGCCGGTGAAGGCCCGGATCAGCGCGCGGTATCCACGGCGGCGCGTCCATTGGTCAGCGAGGACGGCAGGCTCACCGGAGCCGTTGTGGTCTACACCGACGTCACGGGCTGGGTGGAATCCCTAGCCGCCAACCAGGACCTTATCTCCAACGTCTCGCACGAGTTCAAGAACCCCCTGAACTCCATCATTGGCAACGTGGACCTGGTCCTGGAAGAGGCGGACAGCCTGCCACCGCACCTGGCCCAGCGGCTCCTGGTGGTCCAGCGGAATGCTGAGCGGCTCCTGGAGCTGGTGGCCGACCTCACCGCCACCACCGCCCTGAACGTCCACCCCAAGCGGACAGACCTCGCCAGCCTGGTGGAGACCAGCCTCAGTTCGGCGCTGGCCTCGGCGCAGCGGTCCCATGTGGAGATCGCAGCCGACGTCCCCTCACCGTTGTGGGCCTACGCGGACCCGCTGAGGATCGGGCAGGTGCTGGACAACCTGGTCTCGAACGCCATCAAGTACTCACCGGACGGTGGACGGATCAGCATCAGCGCGACGACGGATCCGCAGTGGGTGCGGCTGAGCGTCAGCGACACCGGGATGGGCATCTCCGACGACGACGCCGCCAAGGTCTTCAACCGCTTCTTCAGGACCGAAGCGGCGCAAAAGGCGGCCATCCCGGGTGCAGGCCTGGGCCTCTCCATCACCCGGATGATCGTGGAGCGCCACGGCGGCAGCATCATGTGCGAGAGCGGGGAAGGCCAGGGCAGCACGTTCACGGTGACGCTCCCCGCAGAGGGTCCGCCGCCGTCGTTCTAGCACGCGACAAAGGATCAGTGCTCGCGGACGGCCCTGGTCTGTTCGGCGCGGGCCAGCATTTCGCCGTCCGAGGGGTAGGCCACTTCCTCCAGCACCAGAGGATGGGGAGCGGCGAGGACCGATTTGGCGTCCCGCTTCTGCAGCAGCAGACGCTCGTGCAGCCAGCCCGGTTCTTCAATGCCTTCCCCCACATACAGCGCCGAGCCGATGAGGGCCCGCACCATGTTGTGGCAGAACGCGTCCGCCTGGACGGTGGCCACAACGACGCCGTCCTCGCCGCGCCGGAACTCAAAACGCTGCAGTTCCCTGATGGTGGTGGCTCCTTCGCGGGGCTTACAGAAAGACAGGAAATTCTGCAGGCCCAGCAGCTGTGATGCACCCTGGTTCAACAGGTCCACGTCCAGCGGGTTCTTGTGCCACAGCGTGAAGTACCGCTCCAGCGGGTCCCACAGGGCGGGCCCGTCGGCGATCCGGTAGCTGTAGCGCCGCCAGAGCGCGGAGAAGCGTGCGTCGAAGCCCGCGGGTGCCGGCGAGATTTTGTGGACCTCCACCGCCCCGTGCAGATCACCCAGGGACCGGTTCAGGGCACCGCGGAGGCGGCGCAGCATGGCGACGGCGGGATCAAGTTCGTGCCCGCGCGGCATTCCCAGCCACTCGGCCCCGGTAAGGTCCAGGTGCACCACCTGGCCGCGGGCGTGCACGCCGGCGTCGGTCCGGCCCGCAACGGTGACCCGCACCTGGCGCCGGACCAGCAGCTCGATGGCTTCCTCCAGGACCCCCTGGACGGTCCGTCGGCCGGGTTGCAGCGCCCACCCGCTGAACGGGCCGCCGTCGTACGAAAGATCAAGCCGGATACGCAAAAACCCGCCGCCCCCTGAAACGGGGGCCGCGGGTTTTTGGTGGTTCACAGACCTAAGTCTATGCGAAGTGAATCAGCGAATTACTTCGCGTCCTTCTCTTCAGCAGCCGGAGCCTCGGCAGCTTCCTCAGCGGCCGGAGCCTCTTCGGTTGCAGCTTCTTCGGCAGCAGGTGCCTCTTCGGTTGCAGCAGCTTCCTCAGCGGCCGGAGCCTCTTCAGCGGGAGCTTCCTCGGCGGCCGGAGCAGCCTTGGCAGCAGCCTGGGTAGCCTCGGCTACGACGGCCTGCTTCGCGGAAACCGGCTCGAGGACCAGTTCGATGACAGCCATGGGAGCGTTGTCGCCCTTGCGGTTGCCGATCTTGGTGATGCGGGTGTAGCCGCCGTCGCGGTTCTCCACAGCCTGGGCGATATCGGTGAACAGCTCGTGGACGACGCCCTTGTTGCTGATCAGGCCGAGCACGCGGCGGCGGGAAGCGAGGTCGCCACGCTTGGCGAAGGTCACCAGTCGCTCTGCGTACGGCTTCAGGCGCTTGGCCTTGGTCACCGTGGTGGTGATCCGCTTGTGCTCGAACAGGGATGAGGCCAGGTTCGCGAGCATGAGACGCTCGTGAGCCGGGCCGCCGCCGAGGCGCGGACCCTTAGTGGGGGTAGGCATAATTGTTTCTCCTCATGTGGAAGCCGTGGGCGGCACACCATGGTGCTGCCCGCCGGCCAAGGTCTGGTTTAGAGTTCGTCGTCGCCGAAGGCGGCGTCGTCCTCTTCGATTGCTGCGGCGCGTGCTGCGAGGTCAAAACCGGGAGGCGAGTCCTTGAGGGACAGGCCCAGTTCAACCAGCTTTGCCTTGACCTCGTCAATGGACTTGGCACCGAAGTTGCGGATGTCCATCAGGTCAGCCTCGGAGCGGGCAACGAGTTCACCCACGGTGTGGATGCCCTCACGCTTGAGGCAGTTGTAGGAACGGACGGTGAGGTCCAGATCCTCGATCGGCAGTGCCATGTCGGCTGCCAGGGCAGCGTCGGTGGGCGACGGGCCGATCTCGATACCTTCAGCTGCGGTGTTCAGCTCACGGGCCAGACCGAACAGTTCCACCAGGGTGGTGCCTGCGGAAGCAACGGCATCGCGCGGGGCGATGGCCTGCTTGGTCTCGACGTCAACAATCAGCTTGTCGAAGTCGGTGCGCTGCTCAACACGGGTTGCTTCCACGCGGAAAGTAACCTTCAGCACCGGCGAGTAGATGGAGTCGACCGGGATACGGCCGATCTCTGCGTCGCCGGACTTGTTCTGAGCTGCCGAAACGTAGCCGCGGCCGCGCTCGATGGTCAGTTCGAGTTCGAACTTGCCCTTCGAGTTCAGCGTGGCAATGTGCAGATCCGGGTTGTGGAATTCGACGCCGGCCGGCGGAGCGATGTCCGCGGCGGTGACGACTCCGGGGCCCTGCTTGCGCAGGTAAGCCACGACAGGCTCGTCGTGCTCGGAGGAAACCGAGAGGCTCTTGATGTTAAGGATGATCTCGGTGACATCTTCCTTGACACCCGGAACCGTGGTGAACTCGTGCAGCACACCATCGATCCGGATGCTGGTTACGGCAGCACCGGGGATGGAGGAGAGCAGGGTACGGCGGAGGGAGTTTCCGAGGGTGTAGCCGAAGCCCGGTTCCAGCGGTTCAATGATGAAACGCGAACGGTTTTCGGAGACGACCTCTTCGGAGAGGGTGGGGCGCTGTGCAATGAGCACTTAGGTTTCCTTTCGGCGAGCATCCGCTATATGACGCAACACAGGTGGTGGAAATTCGGTCTGAAGACTTAACGCGCTGGGCTTGCCCGGACCATCGCTGGTCCGGGCAAGCTCCTGCTGCGGAAAAGAATTAGACGCGGCGGCGCTTCGGCGGGCGGCAGCCGTTGTGCGCTGCGGGGGTGACGTCCTGGATGGAGCCAACCTCGAGGCCTGCGGCCTGCAGCGAACGGATGGCGGTCTCGCGTCCGGAACCCGGTCCCTTGACGAAAACGTCTACCTTGCGCATGCCGTGCTCCTGCGCACGCTTGGCAGCGGCTTCGGCAGCCATCTGGGCAGCGAACGGGGTGGACTTGCGCGAGCCCTTGAAGCCAACCTCACCGGAGGAAGCCCAGGAAATAACAGCGCCGCTCGGATCCGTGATGGAAACGATGGTGTTGTTAAAGGTGCTCTTGATGTGCGCCTGGCCAAGCGCGATATTCTTCTTGTCCTTCTTACGCGGCTTGCGAACCGCGCCACGAGTCTTCGGGGGCATTTTTTCTCCTACAGAAAGTTATTGGGGAAAGTCCGTAAATCCCGGGCGGGAATTTTAACGGGCCTTCTTCTTGCCGGCGACGGTACGCTTCGGGCCCTTGCGGGTACGTGCGTTGGTCTTCGTACGCTGACCGCGTACGGGCAGGCCCTTGCGGTGGCGCAGGCCTTCGTAGCTGCCGATCTCAACCTTGCGGCGGATATCTGCTGCTACTTCGCGGCGAAGGTCACCCTCAACCTTGTAGTTGCCTTCAATGTAGTCACGCAGCTCAACCAGCTGGGCATCAGTCAGGTCCTTGACGCGGACGTCAGCGCTGATGCCAGTGGCAGCCAGGGTTTCGTGTGCACGGGTCTTGCCCACGCCGTAGATGTAAGTAAGCGCAATTTCCAGCCGCTTTTCGCGGGGAATGTCTACGCCAGCGAGACGAGCCATAGTGGCAGTACTCCTTGATAAACCGGAGGTCGTAGGCAGTACACCCGCACGTTCCGTGCGGCCCCAGCCTCCGACCGGGGGTTAGCTGTCCGGACTCTTTCGAGCTCAATGTTCCAGATCAGCTTGTGCTGCCTTTATTTACTTGCGTGGGTTAGCAACCCAGGATTTCCTTCAGGGAAGGAAATTAGCCCTGGCGCTGCTTGTGGCGCGGGTTCTCGCAGATCACCATGACCCGGCCATTACGGCGGATCACTTTGCACTTTTCGCAGATCTGCTTGACGCTCGGCTTGACCTTCATGGCATTCCTTTGCGTGTAGCAGTTTGGTCAACTGGAGCAACGGTCAGCTTGCACTGCCGCCGCCCAGCAATTTACTTGTAGCGGTAGACGATACGACCACGGGTGAGGTCGTACGGGCTCAGCTCCACCACTACGCGGTCCTCAGGGAGGATTCGGATGTAGTGCTGACGCATCTTTCCAGAGATGTGTGCTAGAACGATGTGCTTGTTGGTGAGCTCAACGCGAAACATCGCGTTAGGCAGCGCCTCGGTCACAACGCCTTCGATCTCAATGACCCCGTCCTTCTTGGCCATACCCTCCGCTAACTGTTGTTGCCGCAGCCCCGCCGGATAGCACCGGGCATGACCACGAACGTTTTTGTTGGATCGATTGCCGTCTCCAGGCCCAAAAGGGCGTGGCAGTCCAGACAACCAACAAGCAACACTACCCTGTTGGCCGGTAAAAGTTAAATCGGCCATAGTAGCCTACGCGGTGCGGTACGCACCATATTCACCGGCCGGGGTGCTGACGGGATCAGCTGCGGCCACCCCGTCGAGGATGGCCAAACGGACGACGTCGGCTGCCGCGGTTTGGAGCGTGATGAGGCTGACCTGCCGGGCAGCTTCGTCGGAGCGGTCGAGTGCCACAGCACCGGTTGCCAGGCAGAAAACAGTATCCCCGTCAGCCAGGGTGTGGCTTGGATTCAAGGCCCGGGCAATCCCGGCATGGGATGCAGAGGCAGTCCTTTTGCACTCAGCCACGTCGAGGACGGCGTTGGTAGCCACGACGACAAGAGTGGTGTTGAGGGGCTCGCCGTGGCTGGCTTCCGGCCCACCAGCCGAAGCCCTCGGCGTGCTCGCTCGTTCCTCCCCACCGGCCCCCTCGCCTCGCAAGCTCGGCGTGGGAACCCCGCCGTCGTGGCCCCTGCTTAGACGCACGCTGCCGGGCTCCGCCAGCTGGGCCGTCGTGCCAAACGGGAGACCGAGTGCGTTGACTATGGCCAGCGCGCCGACTACCACCCCGTTGTCCAGCGTGATGGAGGCCGTGCCTACGCCGCCCTTGAACTGTCCCCTGCCGATGAGTGCGCCGGCGCCGGCCCCCACGTTGCCGCGGCCGACGTCGTGCCCTTCCTTTTGTGCCGCAGCGGCGGCCGTTGCCGCGTAGCCCATCTCCGGCGTCGGCCGTGCGGAGAAGCTGCCGCCCCTGCCCAGGTCGAAGATGGCGGCGGCCGGGACGATGGGCACCACTCCCCCGGGGACGGAAAAACCCCGCCCGTTTTCCTCGCACCAGCGCTGGGCGCCGGCGGCGGACGCCAGGCCATAGGCACTGCCGCCGGTGAGGACGACGGCATCCACGGTGCGGACCAGGGTGGTGGGGTCAAGCGCATCCGTTTCGTGCGTGGCCGGGCCGCCCCCCTGGACGTCCACCGAGCCCACCGTGCCCGGAGGTGGCAGGACCACCGTCACTCCGGTCAGCCAGCCGTCGGCCTCCCTCTCAAAGTGGCCCACCCGGACGCCCGGGACATCGCTAAGGGTTCCCATGCCCCTATTCTCCCCTCTGCAGGCGCGCCCCTGCCGCATCGGCAAACTTTATGCGAGACTGCAATCAACACAGCGTTAACGGGCGACGAAGCCTTGGATAACAGTCCTCCCACAAGGGCATATGCGGGTTTCAGCCCCCTGACGGTCTGGTGTAGTAGTCCCTAGATCCAGCCAGGGCCCGCCACAAGCAGGCTCCCAACCCGGGAGAGACACGCATGACCCGTCAACTCGCCCCGCATCCCTCCGCCAAACCAGGCAGGCCACCGGGGCGCTCAGCGAAAGTTCCACGACGGCGATGGACAGCACGCAGCCGCCGCGACTTCCTGGTTTTCCTCGCCATGGCGCTGCCCAACCTCGTGTTGATCGCCGTCTTCACGTACCGGCCGCTGTTCAGCAACATGTACTACTCCACGCTGGACTGGACGCTGGGTTCCCCCTCGGCCACCGTGGTGGGCCTGGGCAACTACGTCACCTTCTTCACCAGTAGCGACGCCCCGAAAGTCCTGGGCACCACGGCAGTGTTCACCCTGGTCACCGTGGGCGGGTCGATGATCCTGGGACTGCTGGTGGCCCTGGCCCTGAACGCCAGGGTCCGCGGCACCACGTTCGCCCGGTCCGCGGTCTTTGCCCCCTACGTCCTCTCCGGCGTCGGCGTGGGCCTGGTGTGGCTGTTCATTTTCGATCCCGGCTACGGCGTCCTCGCCTGGCTGCTCCGCGGCATCGGCCAGCAGAGCCCGCAGTGGATCAACGATCCCCAGCTGTCCCTGGTCATGGTGATCCTGGTGTACGTCTGGAAAAACCTGGGCTACTGCGCGGTGGTGTACCTCGCCGGGCTGCAGTCCCTGCCCCAGGAAGTCATGGAAGCGGCGTCCCTCGACGGCGCCAATGGGTTCCGGCGCTTTGTCAGCATCTCGCTGCCGCTGCTGTCCCCCACCACATTCTTCCTCCTGATCACCACCATGCTCAGCTCGCTGCAGGCCTTCGACCTCATCAGGATCATGACGCCGCTGGGCACCGGCACCAGCACCCTGATCTACGAGGCATACCTCCAGGCCTTCGGCGCCTACAACAGGGCCGGCTACTCGGCGGCCATCTCGGTGGTCCTGTTTGCCATCCTGCTGGTGATCACCGTGCTCCAACTGCGGTTCGTGGAACGAAAGGTTCATTACTCGTGACGTCCCTCTCACCGGTGAGCCCGGACCCAACCGCCCCCGCCGTCTCCGCTCCGGATCCCGGCCTCCGCCGCGACCGGCCGTTCTCCCGCCGGAACCTGGTCCAGACCGTGGTGGGCGGCTACCTGCCCCTGGTCATAGCCACTTTGGTGGTGTTCCTGCCCCTGCTGTGGATGGTGCTGAGCTCCTTCAAGCAGTCCGGCGAGATTGTCACCACGGACCTGAAGATCCTCCCGGAAAGCCTGAACCTGGAGAACTACCGGACTGCCATGACCACGGTTCCGTTCGGGCAGTTCTTCCTGAACAGCACCATCGTCACGTTGGCAGGGGCCACCATCAAGGTGCTGTTGGCAATCCTGACGGCGTACGCCCTGGTCTTTGTCCGCTTCCCGTTCCGGAACTTCATCTTCCTGCTGATCCTGGTGGCCCTCATGGTGCCCCCGCAGGTGTCCATCCTGCCCAACTTCATCCTCATAGCGGGGATCGGCGGCAAGAACACGCTGTGGGGCATCATCCTCCCCGGCCTGGGCACCGCGTTCGGCACCTTCCTGCTGCGCCAACACTTCCGGACCCTCCCGGCCTCGATCCTGGAATCGGCGGAGATGGACGGCGCTGGCCACTGGCGCCGGCTCTGGCAGATCGTGGTCCCCGTGTCCGTTCCTTCCATCGCCACGGTGGCGCTGGTAACCATCGTGACCGAATGGAATGACTACATCTGGCCACTCATCATCACGGACCGGCCGGAAACCATGACCCTGCCGGTGGGCCTGACCCTGCTGCAGAACAACGAAAGCAACGCTGCGGGCTGGGGCGTGCTGATGGCCGGCGCTGTCCTTGTCATCGTTCCCATCCTGATCGTCTTTGCGGCTCTGCAGCGCTACATCGTTGCTGGCCTCACCCAGGGCAGCGTGACCGGCTAAGCCGCCGGCCGCCGTCGTACTTTCCAACCTTTTAGTACTCCAACCCTTCCGCAGGCAACAACCGAAAGGAACTGTCATGACACTTCACCTGGACCGGAGGCACTTCCTGGGCCTGGCAGGGGTCACCGCCTCTGCCGCTGCCCTGGCCGCATGCGGTGGACCCTCGACAACCGGCGGTGGCCAATCCACATCCCAGGCAGCCGACATCGACTTCAGCGGCGTGAAGCCGGCGGCAAAGATCGACTTCTGGTCCAGCCACCCCGGCCAGTCACAGGACGTTGAGAAGAGCCTGATCGAGAAGTTCCAGGCCAAGAACCCGGGCATCACCGTCAACCTGGTCACCGCAGGGGCCAATTACGAGGAAATTGCCCAGAAGTTCCAGACCGCGCAGGCCGCCAAGTCCGGCCTCCCCGGCGTGGTTGTCCTCTCCGACGTGTGGTGGTTCCGGTACTACACCAACGGCAGCATCATTCCCGTTGACAGCCTCACCAAGCAGCTGAACATGAAGATGGACGACTTCCAGCAGTCGCTGATCAACGACTACAAGTACGACGGGAAGCAGTGGGCCCTCCCCTACGGCCGGTCCACTCCGCTGTTCTACTACAACAAGGACCACTTCGCCGCGGCCGGGCTGCCGGACCGTGCACCCAAGACCTGGCAGGAATTCGCTGAGTGGGCCCCCAAGCTGAAGGCAAGCTCCGGCGCCCAGTACGCCTACATCTACCCCGCGCTTGCCGGCTACGCGGGCTGGACGCTGCAGAACATGCTCTGGGGCTGGGGCGGTGGCTGGTCCAAGGATTGGGACATCACCTGCGACTCCAGTGACTCCGTGGCCGCTTTGCAGTGGGCCCAGGACTCGATCTACAAGGACAAGTGGGCAGGCGTCTCCTCCAAGGAAGCGGCGGACGACTTCTCCGCCGGACTGACCTCGACCACCATTTCCTCCACCGGTTCGCTGCTGGGAATCCTGAAATCGGCAAAGTTCAACGTTGGCGTTGGCTTCCTGCCCGGCGGCCCGAAAGCGGAGACCAACGTCTGCCCCACGGGCGGCGCAGGCCTGGGCATCCCGAGCGGCATCACCAAGGAGGAACAGCTCGCGGCCGGCATGTTCCTGGACTTCGTCACGCAGCCGGAGAGCACCGCTGAGTTCTCCGCCGCCACCGGGTACATGCCCACCCGCAAGTCAGCTGACATGACGGCGGTCCTGGCCAAGACACCGCAGATCAAGACGGCCATGGACCAGCTCGCGGTGACCAAGGTGCAGGACAACGCCAGGGTGTTCCTGCCGGGCGCCGACCAGGAAATGGCGAAGTCCGCCGCGAAGATCCTCACGCAGCAGGGAGACGTCAAGTCCACCATGACGGACCTGAAGACCACGCTGCAGGGCATCTACGACAAGGACGTCAAGCCGAAGCTGAAGTCCTAGCGGTTTCTGACCCGTAAAAGCGCTGGCGATACGCAAAATCCCTGTCGACCCTATTTTTTGGGGGTCGACAGGGATTTTCTGCGTCGCAGGCAGATGTGCGTGTCCCTTACGGGATGGGTACCGGGGTGACGCCGAGGGGCACCAGCTGCTCCGCACCGCCGTCGGGCGCTGAAAGCACCCAGATGCCCTTCTCATGTACCGCCACCGAGTGCTCCCACTGGCAGGAGCGCTTGCCGTCCGTGGTCACAACGGTCCAGTCGTCCTCCAGGACGGCGGTGTCAATGCTGCCCCGGACCAGCATGGGCTCAATGGCAAGGCACAGCCCCGGCTTGATCTTGGGGCCTCGGTGGCTGGTCCGGTAGTTCAGGACGTCCGGGGCCATGTGCATCTCGGAGCCGATGCCGTGCCCCACGTAATCCTCCAGGATGCCCAGCGGCTTGCCGGGAACCGAGGAGACGTAGTCGTCGATGGCGGCACCGATGTCACCCACATGCGACCCGCTGGCCAGGGCAGCGATCCCATGCCACATCGCGGCCTGGGTCACGTCGGAGAGCCGCTGGTCCTCCGGATCCGCCGTTCCCACGATCACCGTGCGTGCGGAATCCGAGTGCCAGCCGTTGACAATCGCGCCGCCGTCGATGGAGATGATGTCGCCGTCCTGCAGTACGCGGCTGCCGGGAATCCCGTGCACCACTTCCTCGTTCACGGACGTGCAGATGGTGGCCGGGAAGCCGTGGTAGCCCAGGAAGTTGGACTTGGCACCTGCCTCGTTGAGGACGGCGGCGAAGACATCGTCAAGGTGCTTCGTGGTGACCCCCGGCACCGCGGCGGCAACGGCGGCATCCAAGGCACGGCTGAGGACCAGGCCGGCTTCGTGCATGGTGCACATTTGGGCGTTGTTCTTGAATTCGATGCGGGGCTGGCCGAAGGCCATGATGTGTCCTTTCAAATGGCTGAGGCTCCTCCCGGATGCCGGGAGGAGCCTCGATGAAACCGGGCGCCTTGGGTCAGGCTGCCTGAGCGGCCTTGATGGCCTGCATCACGCGGTTGGTGACTTCGTCGATGGGACCGATCCCGTCAACCTTGGTGAGGATGCCGCGGTCTGCGTACTTCGCCACCACAGCTTCGGTCTGCTCGTGGTACAGGTCCAGGCGGTGGCGGATGACGGCTTCGTTGTCGTCGCTCCGGCCCGTCTCCTTGGCACGGCCCAGGAGGCGGTGTACCAGTTCTTCGTCGTCGGCAGTCAGCTGCAGGACCACGTCGAGCTTCTCGTCGCCGTCGGCGAGGATCTCGTCAAGGTAGTCAACCTGCGCGGTGGTGCGCGGGTAGCCATCCAGCAGGAAGCCGTTTTCGACGTCGGACTCGTTCAGCCGGTCGCGGACCATCTTGTTGGTCACGCTGTCCGGAACGAAGTCGCCGTTGTCCATGTACTTCTTGGCCTCGAGGCCCAAGGGGGTTTCACCCTTCACGTTGGCCCGGAAGATGTCGCCGGTGGAGATGGCCACAACGCCGAGGCGTTCTGAAATCCGCTCCGCCTGCGTTCCTTTTCCGGAACCGGGAGGTCCAATAATCAGCATTCTCGTCATCGCAAAAGCCCTTCGTAGTGACGTTGTTGTAGCTGCGCATCAATCTGCTTTACGGTCTCCAAGCCAACGCCCACCATGATCAGGATCGAGGTGCCACCGAACGGGAAGTTCTGGTTTGCGTTGATCAGCACGAGCGCCACCAGCGGAATCAGTGCCACGAAGCCCAGGTAGAGGGCGCCGGGCAGCGTGATCCGTGAGAGCACGTACTGCAGGTAATCAGCGGTCGGCCTGCCGGCGCGGATACCTGGAATGAAGCCGCCGTACTTCTTCATATTGTCTGAGACTTCTTCAGGGTTGAAGGTAATCGCGACATAGAAGTAGGTGAAGAACACGATCAGGAGGAAATAAACCGCCATGTAGATCGGGTGGTCTCCGCGGGTGAGGTTGTTGTTGATCCACTCAACCCACGGTTGCATGGACTCGCCGTTCCGGGGCTGGTTGAACTGCGCGATCAGCCCGGGAATGTAGAGCATGGAAGAAGCGAAAATCACCGGAATGACACCGGCCATGTTCACTTTGATGGGAATGTAGGTGCTGGTGCCGCCCACGGTGCGCCGCCCGATCATCCGCTTGGCGTACTGCACAGGAATGCGCCGCTGTGACTGCTCGACGAAAACCACCAGGGCGACGGTCAAGAGGCCGACGGCCAGCACCAGGAAGAAGGTCCCCGGTCCCTGCGAAGTCCAGATGGCTCCCAGCGAAGTGGGGAACTGGGCCGCGATGGAGGTGAAGATGAGCAGCGACATGCCGTTGCCCACGCCCTTCTCCGTGACGAGCTCGCCCATCCACATGATCAGGCCGGTACCGGCCGTGAGTGTGATGATGATCAGGATGGTGGTGATGATGCTGGTGTCGGGGATCACCGGCAGCTGGCAGCCGGGAAGCAGCTGCCCGGAGCGGGCCAGGGACACCAGGGTGGTGGCGTTGAGCAGGCCCAGCGCGATGGTGAGGTAGCGGGTGTACTGGGTCAGCTTGGACTGTCCCGACGCACCTTCATCGTAGAGCTCCTGGAACCGGGGAATGACCACCCGGAGCAGCTGCACGATGATGCTGGCCGTGATGTAAGGCATGATGCCCAGGGCGAAGATGGACACCTGGAGCAACGCGCCGCCGCTGAAGAGGTTAACGAGCTGGTACAGCCCGCCGGCAGTCTGACCGTTGTGCAAGCATTGCTGGACATTCTGGTAGTTCACACCTGGCGAGGGAATGAAAGCACCCAAGCGGAAGATGGTGATGATTGCCAGCGTGAACAACAACTTGCGTCGCAGATCAGGCGTGCGAAAGGCCCGGCCAAATGCGCTAAGCAAGCGTCCTCCTGTGGTGTCAATAAGGGTGGGGTGAAGGAATTTGATAAATCCCGACATCCGAGTCTAACGGTTCAATGCGCTGCGCGAACAATCCGGCCCGGCGTGCATGCGCCGGATGGCAGGGATTGTTCGCCCGGCGGATATGGAAAACTCCCGGCATCCGGGGCCAAAGCCCTCGGATACCGGGAGTTCAACAGCTGGCGCCGTCCCTTACAGGGCGGTGGTGCTTCCGCCTGCTGCAGCAATCTTTTCAGCGGCGCTGGCCGAGAATGCGTGGGCGGTGACGTCAACCTTGACGGTGATGTCGCCGGTGCCCAGCACCTTGACGGGCTGGTTCTTGCGAACGGCACCCTTTTCGACCAGGTTCTCCACGGTGACTGCGCCACCTTCCGGGAACAGCTCGTTGAGCTTGTCCAGGTTTACTACCTGGAACTCAACCCGGAACGGGTTCTTGAAGCCACGCAGCTTCGGCAGGCGCATGTGCAGCGGCAGCTGGCCGCCGGCAAAGCCAGCCTTCACCTGGTAGCGGGCAGCCGTACCCTTGGTACCACGGCCGGCAGTCTTACCCTTGGATGCCTCACCACGACCAACACGGGTCTTGGCGGTCTTGGCACCCGGTGCGGGACGCAGGTGGTGAACCTTCAGGGCGTTCTGCTTCTCAGCAGCCTGCGCCTTGTCAGCAGTGTTCTCTGCCATTTACTTCGCCTCCTCTACCTTTACCAGGTGCGGAACCGTGTTGATCATTCCGACGGTCACGGCGTCGGCGGTGCGGACAACGGTGTGTCCGATCCGCTTCAGGCCGAGGGACCGCAGGGTGTCGCGCTGGTTCTGCTTGCCGCCAATGGCGGACTTGATCTGAGTGATTTCCAACTGAGCGTCCGAGGGGACCAGGTTCTTAGCCAAGACTAAACACCTGCCTTCGGAGCCAGGAGGGCCTTCACCAACGCTGCCGGAGCGATCTCGTCCAGCGGCAGGCCGCGGCGTGCTGCCACTGCTGCCGGCTCTTCGAGGCGCTTCAGGGCATCAACGGTCGCGTGAACGATGTTGATGGCGTTGGAGGAACCGAGCGACTTGGAGAGGATGTCGTGGATGCCCACGCACTCCAGTACTGCACGGACTGGACCACCGGCGATAACACCGGTACCGGCGGAAGCCGGACGCAGCATTACGACGCCGGCAGCGGCTTCACCCTGAACGCGGTGCGGGATGGTGTTGCCAACGCGGGGAACGCGGAAGAAGGACTTCTTGGCCTCTTCAACGCCCTTGGCGATAGCAGCGGGAACTTCCTTGGCCTTGCCGTAGCCCACGCCGACCATGCCGTTACCGTCACCAACGACGACCAGTGCGGTGAAGCTGAAGCGACGACCACCCTTGACCACCTTGGAAACGCGGTTGATGGTGACCACGCGCTCTACGAACTGGTTCTTTTCGGCTTCACGGCCACCGTCGCGGCCGCCACGGCCACCGCGGTCGCCGCGGCCCTGGCCACGGTCGCCACGCTCGCCGCGACGGGCGCCACCACGGCGGTCGTCGGCAGCGGGGGCAGTGGTCTCAGCAGCTGCGGCTTCGGGGGCCTTCTGATCTGCAGACACAGTGTCCTTTTCCTTGTTTGCTTCGGTCACAGTGACAGCCCACCTTCGCGTGCACCGTCAGCGACGGCGGCAATCCGGCCGTGGTACTTGTTACCACCACGGTCGAACACAACAGCCTCGACGCCGGCAGCCTTGGCACGTTCGGCAACGAGCTCGCCAACGCGCTTGGCCTTGGCAGTCTTGTCACCGTCGAATGCACGAAGGTCGGCTTCCAGGGTGGACGCGCTTGCTACGGTCTGGCCAATGGTGTCGTCGACAACCTGGACAAATACGTGGCGTGCGGAGCGGTTGACCACCAGGCGGGGGCGGACAGCCGTACCGGAAATGCGCTTGCGGATACGAAGCTGGCGGCGGCTGCGGCCAGCAGCCTTGCTCTTGTTCGTACGCTTCTTGTTAATGGAGATGGCCATGGTTACTTACCAGCCTTTCCGACCTTGCGGCGGATGACTTCGCCGGCGTAACGGATGCCCTTGCCCTTGTACGGGTCAGGCTTCCGCAGCTTGCGAATGTTGGCAGCAACCTCGCCGACCTGCTGCTTGTTGATACCTGAGACAGAGAGCTTGGTCGGTCCCTCTACTGCAAAGGTGATGCCGGCCGGAGCCGAAACGTTGACCGGGTGGCTGTAGCCCAGAGCGAACTCAAGGTCAGATCCCTTGGCCTGAACGCGGTAACCGGTACCGACGATTTCAAGCTTCTTCTCGTAGCCTGCGGTGACGCCCTGGATCATGTTGGCGATCAGGGTGCGGGTCAGGCCGTGGAGCGAACGGGAGGCGCGCTCGTCGTTCGGGCGGCTGACGGTCAGGGTGTTGTCATCCAGGGCAACCTCGATGGGGCTGGCCACAGTGTGGGTCAGCTCCCCCTTGGAACCCTTGACGCTGACGACAGAGCCGTCAACCTTGACCTCAACGCCGGCAGGAACGGTGATGGGGAGACGTCCAATACGTGACATTATTCTCTTCCTTTCCCGTTACCAGACGTACGCGAGGACTTCGCCGCCCACGCCCTTCTTGCCGGCCTGCTTGTCAGTCAGGAGGCCGGAAGAGGTGGACAGGATAGCGATACCCAGGCCACCGAGCACGTGCGGGAGGTTGGTGGACTTCGCGTAAACGCGGAGGCCCGGCTTGGAGATGCGGCGTACACCGGCGATGGAACGCTCGCGGTTCGGACCGAACTTGAGGTCCAGGGTCAGCTTCTTGCCAACCTCGGCGTCCTCTTCCTTCCAGCCGGCGATGAAACCTTCGGCCTTGAGGATGTCGGCAACGCGTGCCTTGAGCTTGCTGTAAGGCATAGACACGGAGTCGTGGTATGCCGAGTTTGCGTTACGCAGGCGCGTAAGCATATCTGCGACAGGATCTGTCATTGTCATGTGGGCTCATGCCCTTCCTCATAACGGTTTCCGCCGTTCCATTCCCTGGGGAGCGGAGCGGCCGGACCTTTTACGTAGTTAATTAAGCTTCGGTTTTGAACGGGAAACCAAGCGCCTTGAGCAGCGCGCGGCCTTCGTCATCGGTCTTGGCAGTGGTGACAACCGTGATGTCCATACCGCGGACGCGGTCGATCTTGTCCTGGTCGATTTCGTGGAACATAACCTGCTCGGTCAGACCGAAGGTGTAGTTGCCGTTGCCATCGAACTGCTTGCCGCTCAGGCCGCGGAAGTCGCGGATACGGGGCAGTGCCAGGGTGACCAGGCGGTCCACGAATTCCCACATGCGGTCGCCACGCAGGGTTGCGTGTGCACCGATGGGCATGCCTTCGCGCAGCTTGAACTGTGCGATCGACTTGCGGGCCTTGGTAACCTGCGGCTTCTGGCCGGTGATCTGGGTGAGGTCGCGGACAGCGCCGTCGATCAGCTTGGAGTCCTTGGCGGCATCTCCAACACCCATGTTCACAACAACCTTCACCAGGCGGGGTACCTGGTTCACGTTCTCGTACTTGAATTCATCCTGGAGCGTTGCCTTGATGGATTCGGCGTACTTGGTCTTCAGACGAGGAACGATCTTCGTTGCCGGAGTCTCGAGAGTCTCAGTCATTAGATGTCCTTCCCGGAGCTCTTGGACACGCGGATACGGACGGTCTTCTTGACACCGTTCTTCTCCACAGTGTCGAGGCGGAAGCCCACGCGGGTCGGCTTCTTGGTCGACGGGTCAACCAGGGCCACGTTTGAAATGTGGATCGGGGCCTCTACGACCTCGATGCCGCCAGTCTTGGTGCCGCGCTGCGACTGTCCAACACGGGTGTGCTTGGTGACGCGGTTGATACCCTCAACCAGCACGCGGTTGGTGTCGGTGAAGACGCGCAGAACCTTGCCCTGCTTGCCGCGGTCGCCGCCACGCTCAGCCTTGGCGCCAGTGATGACCTGAACCAGGTCACCCTTCTTGATCTTTGCAGCCATGGACTAGAGCACCTCCGGAGCCAGAGAAACGATCTTCATGAACTTCTTGTCACGCAGTTCACGACCAACCGGACCGAAGATACGGGTACCGCGGGGGTCACCGTCGTTCTTCAGGATCACAGCTGCGTTCTCGTCAAACTTGATGTAGGAACCATCCGCACGGCGGCGTTCCTTCTTGGTACGGACGATGACGGCCTTGACCACATCGCCCTTCTTTACGTTGCCGCCCGGGATTGCATCCTTGACGGTGGCGACGATGACGTCACCGATGCCTGCGTAGCGACGGCCGGATCCACCGAGAACGCGAATGGTAAGGATTTCCTTAGCACCCGTGTTGTCGGCGACCTTGAGTCGCGACTCCTGCTGAATCACTATTTACTCCTTGCGTCGCGCCGGTTCTCAGGCCGTGGTCTTGCTACGGAATGAGCCTTGCGGAACGGTTGATCGGGGTGTCTCTTGACCTGCCTGGATTTTGCCAGACCAGGCCTAAACGCCCGTGCCAGAAGCAGTTGCTCCCACCCGGTCCGGGAGAAATCCCGGGCGCACAGGGGCACTATGCTGTGGCACGCTTGTTTACGAGGTTGATGATGGCGCACGAAAGGCGCCATACAAACTCAATATCCTAGCACGTTTTCCGCTGGTCCCCATATCACCACCGTCGCCTGCCCCGCAAGACGGACGACGGCGTCACCCACGCCAGCCTTCCGGCCCACCCAGGTGCCATGCCACGACGCGCCATCACCTCCCGCAAGAATATGGCCCACGCCCCATCAGCAACTGCCATCCTTCCGCAGCACGTGATGGCGCGTTCGCGAAAAAGGGGTAGGAGATGATGGGGCGTCGCAGAAAAGCCGGCGGGAAGTGATGGGGCGTCCGGGTGGGGCGGACGACGGCGGCACGCACGGCAGCCTTCCGGCCCACCCAGGTGCCACTCCCCCGCCAATCCTGGTCCCGCCGTCGTCCGCTGTCCTCAACGCGCCATCACCTCCCGCATGAATGTTGCCGACGCCCCATCACCTAACGCAGGAAATTTCCCAACGCCCGTTCAGAATCCACCATCCTTCCGCAGCACGTGATGGTGCGTTCGCGAAAAAGGGGCAGGAGATGATGGGGCGTCGCAGAAAAGCCGGCGGGAAGTGATGGGGCGTCCGGGTGGGGCGGACGACGGCCTTCCGGCCCACCCGGGTGCCACTCCCCCGCCAACCCGGGCGCCGGCGTCGTGCGCTGGGCCGGAACCCTGCCAGGAGTAGGGCCTGGGGTTAAACGAGGAAGCCCCCGCTCCCGGAAAGGGAGCGGAGGCTTCCAGCAAAGCAGCAGGTGCTACTTGGCCTTTTCGAGGATTTCCACGAGCCGCCAGTTCTTGGTTGCGGACAGCGGACGGGTCTCGGCGATGACTACGAGGTCGCCAACACCTGCGGTGTTCGCTTCGTCGTGTGCCTTGACCTTGGACGTACGGCGGATGACCTTGCCGTACAGTGCGTGCTTCACGCGGTCCTCAACCTCGACAACGATGGTCTTTTCCATCTTGTCGGAGACCACGTAGCCGCGAAGGGTCTTGCGGTAACCTCGCTGCCCAGCCTTGGCTTCGGTAGCAGTTTCGGTCACGTTCTGGTCCTTTTCACTCACTTGGCGTCCTCCTCGGTCTCAGCCTTTTCAGCCTTGTCGGCCTTCTTGGTTGCAGCCTTCTTGGACTTCTTCTCTTCCTTGGCTTCCACAACCGGTGCGGCAACCTCGGCACGAATGCCCAGCTCGCGTTCGCGGAGAACGGTGTAGATGCGTGCAATGTCCTTCTTTACTGCACGCAGGCGGCCGTGGTTCTCCAGCTGTCCGGTGGCGGACTGGAAACGCAGGTTGAACAGCTCTTCCTTGGCCTTGCGGAGTTCTTCAACGAGACGCTCGTTGTCGAAACCGTCCAGCTGTGCGGGAGCCAGATCCTTGGATCCTACTGCCATTTCTATTCACCACCCTCGCGACGCACAATGCGTGCCTTCAACGGCAGCTTGTGGATTGCCAGGCGCAGTGCCTCGCGAGCTACCTCTTCATTGACACCGGAGAGTTCGAAGAGAACCCGGCCCGGCTTTACGTTTGAAACCCACCATTCCGGCGAACCCTTACCGGAACCCATACGGGTTTCGGCAGGCTTCTTGGTCAGGGGGCGGTCCGGGTAGATGTTGATCCAGACCTTGCCGCCACGTTTGATGTGGCGGGTCATCGCGATACGGGCAGATTCGATCTGGCGGTTGGTGACGTATGCCGGGCTCAGCGCCTGGATACCCCACTCGCCGAACGAGACCTCGGTGCCGCCCGTGGCAGCGCCGGAACGACCCGGGTGGTGCTGCTTACGGTGCTTTACTCGACGTGGGATAAGCATTTAAGCCTGTCCTCCTTCTGCAGCAGCAGGTGCTGCTTCAACTGCCGGTGCTTCGGCAGCAGGAGCTGCGTCAGCGGCCGGACGGTCGTTGCGACGGCGGCGGTCACCACGGTCAGCGCCACCCGGACGGCCGGGACGCTCGCCACGGCCACCGCGGGACGGGGCAGCAGCGGCCTGTGCGGCCAGTTCCTTGGCGGTGACGTCACCCTTGTAGATCCAGACCTTCACGCCGATGCGGCCGAAGGTGGTCTTGGCTTCGTAGAAGCCGTAGTCGATGTTCGCGCGGAGGGTGTGCAGGGGCACACGGCCTTCGCGGTAGAACTCCGAGCGGGACATTTCAGCGCCACCCAGGCGGCCCGAGCAGGCGATACGGATGCCCTTGGCACCTGCACGCTGTGCGGACTGCATGGCCTTCTTCATCGCACGGCGGAATGCCACGCGGGAAGTCAGCTGCTCTGCAACGCCCTGGGCCACGAGCTGGGCTTCCATTTCGGGGTTCTTGACCTCGAGAATGTTCAGCTGGACCTGCTTGCCGGTGAGCTTTTCGAGCTCGCCGCGGATGCGGTCTGCTTCTGCTCCACGGCGGCCGATGACGATACCCGGGCGGGCCGTGTGGATGTCCACGCGGACACGGTCACGGGTGCGCTCGATCTCGACCTTGGCGATGCCGGCGCGCTCCATGCCCGTGGACATGAGCTGGCGGATGCGGATGTCTTCGCGAACGAAGTCCTTGTACCGCTGGCCGGCCTTGGTGCTGTCAGCGAACCAGTGCGATACGTGATCGGTGGTGATGCCGAGTCGGAACCCGTGCGGGTTTACTTTCTGTCCCACTTAGCGAGCCTCCTCTTTCTCCGGGGTAGCGACTACCACGGTGATGTGGCTGGTGCGCTTCTTGATCTGAAATGCACGACCCTGGGCACGCGGCTGGAACCGCTTCATGGTCGGGCCTTCATCAACAAACGCTTCGCTGATGATGAGGTCGCCTTCGTCAAACGCCACGCCGTCGCGGTCCGCGAGGACCCGGGCGTTGGAGATTGCTGACTGAACTACCTTGAATACCGGCTCCGAAGCTGCCTGCGGGGCAAACTTCAGAATTGCCAGAGCCTCATTCGCTTGCAATCCACGAACAAGGTTGACGACGCGCCGGGCCTTCATAGGCGTTACGCGGATGTGGCGCGCAATTGCCTTGGCTTCCATTGCTTTCCTTCTCTCGTCTTTGACGTAAACGCAGGCGCCTAGCGGCGCTTGCCCTTACGGTCGTCCTTGACATGGCCGCGGAATGTCCGCGTGGGAGCGAATTCGCCGAGCTTGTGCCCGACCATCGACTCAGTGACAAACACCGGGATGTGCTTGCGTCCGTCGTGTACGGCGATCGTGTGTCCGAGCATGTCGGGGATGATCATCGAACGGCGGGACCAGGTCTTGATGACGTTCTTGGTGCCCTTTTCGTTTTCCCTGGCTACCTTCACAAAGAGGTGCTGGTCAACGAAAGGACCTTTTTTCAGGCTGCGTGGCATGTTTCCAGGCTCCTATCGCTTGTTCTTGCCAGTACGACGGCGACGCACAATAAGCTTGTCGCTCTCTTTGTTGGGGCGGCGGGTGCGGCCTTCCCGCTTACCGTTCGGGTTGACGGGGTTACGTCCACCGGACGTCTTACCCTCACCACCACCGTGCGGGTGGTCAACCGGGTTCATGGCGACACCACGGACGGTCGGGCGAACGCCCTTCCACCGCATACGGCCGGCCTTGCCCCAGTTGATGTTCGACTGCTCGGCGTTGCCGACCTCGCCGACGGTTGCGCGGCAGCGCACGTCAACGTTGCGGATTTCGCCGGAAGGCAGACGCAGCTGGGCGAAGCGGCCTTCCTTGGCAACAAGCTGGATGGATGCGCCGGCGGAGCGGCCCATCTTGGCGCCGCCACCCGGGCGCAGTTCAACTGCGTGAATGACAGTACCCACCGGGATGTTGAGCAGCGGCAGGTTGTTACCGGGCTTGATGTCAGCACCGGCACCTGCCTCAACGACGTCACCCTGGGCGAGCTTGTTGGGGGCGATGATGTAACGCTTGGTGCCATCAACGTAGTGCAGGAGGGCGATGCGAGCCGTGCGGTTCGGATCGTACTCGATTTCGGCAACGCGGGCGTTGACGCCGTCCTTGTCGTGGCGACGGAAGTCGATCAGACGGTACTGGCGCTTGTGTCCGCCACCCTTGTGACGGGTGGTGATCTTACCGGAGTTGTTACGGCCGCCCTTTTTGGGCAGCGGACGTACCAACGACTTTTCCGGCGTCGACCGCGTAATTTCGGTGAAGTCCGCTACGCTCGAGCCACGACGGCCCGGGGTAGTCGGCTTGTACTTACGGATTCCCATAATTTATTTCCTCGTTAAAGTGGTCTCCGCTACGCGAGCGGACCGCCGAAGATGTCGATGGTGCCTTCTTTGAGGGTGACAATCGCACGCTTGGTGTTCTTGCGGGTACCCCATCCGAATTTGGTGCGCTTGCGCTTACCGGCACGGTTGATGGTGTTGATCGATTCGACCTTGACGGAGAAGATCTTCTCCACGGCCAGCTTGATCTCGGTCTTGTTCGAACGGGGGTCCACCAGGAAGGTGTACTTGCCCTCGTCGATCAGGCCGTAGCTCTTTTCCGACACGACGGGTGCAAGCACGACGTCGCGGGGATCCTTGATGGTGGCTGCACTCACTTGGCATCCTCCTCGTTCTTAGCTGCCTTGGCGGCAACGAATGCGTCGTAGGCAGCCTTGGTGAAGACAACGTCATCGGAGACGAGAACGTCGTAGGTGTTCAGCTGGTCTGCGTACAGAACGTGAACGCCGGCGAGGTTGCGCACGGACAGTGCGGCAACGTCGTTATCGCGCTCGATGACGACCAGCAGGTTCTTGCGGTCGGAAACACCGCGGAGCGTTGCAAGTGCGGTCTTGGCGGACGGCTTGGTGCCTTCTACCAGTTCTGCGACAACGTGGATGCGACCGTTGCGGGCCCGGTCAGAGAGTGCGCCGCGCAGTGCAGCAGCAATCATCTTCTTGGGGGTGCGCTGGCTGTAGTCACGCGGGGTGGGACCGTGGACGATGCCACCGCCGGTCATGTGGGGAGCACGGATGGAACCCTGACGGGCGCGGCCGGTGCCCTTCTGCTTGAACGGCTTGCGTCCTGCACCGGAAACTTCAGCGCGGGTCTTGGTCTTGTGGGTTCCCTGGCGGGCAGCAGCGAGCTGGGCAACGACGACCTGGTGCAGCAGCGGCACGTTGGTCTGAACGTCGAAGATCTCTGCAGGCAGGTCAACCTGGACAGTGTTAGCCATTGAACTAGGCTCCCTTCACGGCGGTACGTACGAAGACGACCTGGCCGCGGGCGCCGGGGACGGCACCCTTGATCAGGAGCAGCGACTTCTCGACGTCAACCGCGTGGACCGTGAGGTTCAGCGTGGTGTGACGAACGGCGCCCATGCGGCCGGCCATTTTCATGCCCTTGAAGACGCGGCTCGGGGTGGATGCGCCACCGATTGAACCGGGCTTACGGTGGTTCTTGTGGGCACCGTGGGAAGCTCCAACGCCGTGGAAGCCGTGACGCTTCATAACACCGGCGAAGCCCTTACCCTTGGTGGTCCCGACGACGTCGATCTTCTGGCCGGCTTCGAAGAGCTCTACGGAGAGCTCCTGGCCCAGCTCGTACTCGGCAGCATCTGCGGTACGAAGTTCGACGACGTGGCGGCGAGGCGTGACGCCTGCCTTTTCAAAGTGACCAGCCAGCGGCTTGGTGACCTTGCGGGGATCGATCTGGCCGTAGCCGATCTGAACGGCGACGTAGCCATCAACTTCTGCGTTGCGCAGCTGGGTGATGACGTTCGAGTCTGCCTGGACCACAGTGACGGGGATGAGCTTGTTGTTCTCGTCCCAGACCTGGGTCATGCCGAGCTTCGTGCCCAGCAGGCCCTTTACGTTACGGGTTGCGGTCATAGTCTCTCAGCACCTCCCTACAGCTTGATTTCGATGTTCACGTCAGCCGGCAGGTCGAGACGCATGAGCGAGTCAACAGCCTTCGGCGTGGGATCGATGATGTCGATAAGACGCTTGTGCGTGCGCATTTCAAAGTGCTCGCGGCTGTCCTTGTACTTGTGCGGAGAGCGGATAACGCAGTAAACGTTCTTCTCCGTAGGCAGCGGCACGGGGCCAACTACCGTTGCGCCTGCGCGCGTGACCGTCTCAACGATCTTCCGTGCTGAAACGTCAATGACCTCGTGGTCGTATGACTTCAGCCGGATGCGGATTTTTTGTCCCGCCATGTCGCCTGACTCTCTTTCAGTCTGTGCTTCCCCGGTTTAGGGCTGCCCTGTTCACTTACTCGTTGTATGGCTGCCGAAGCATTTGAGGTCGTAACCACCATCCGCCGCACAAACTGAATCCGGATAAATCCGGGTTCCTCACCTTGCCGGCGTAACCGACCCCCGCGGTCGGGCGTGTCGCGCTGGGCGCGCATATGAATCCGCAGTTCCTTGGGGGTGGGTTATGTTTGGTCTTCAGCTTGGACCCTGCACCCGGCATTATCCGGATCGGGACACGAAGAAGCGCTTGAACAACTCATCTAGTATGCCGGAAAAGCCCGGCAGATGCGAATTGGCCTCCAACCCGTCCCCTGAGGTGCCATTGCAGTGGCATGAAACCGGCTGGATGATAGGTGCATGACCCTGGAAGGCACTGAATCGGTGACGGAACTGGCTGGGCGCGTGCCGCCGTCGTTCACCCTGGGCGTCGCCGCCGCGGCGTTCCAGATCGAAGGCGCGCTGACGACAGGAGGCCGTGGGCCCTCGGGGTGGGACGCCTTCGCGGAGAAACCCGGCGCCATCCTGGACGGCCACTCCCCCGCAGTGGCGTGCGACCACTACAACCGGCTGCCGGAAGATGTTGGACTGCTCAAGGAGCTGGGCGTTGACTCCTACCGGTTCTCCCTCTCCTGGCCACGCATCCAGCCTGACGGCCAGGGCAAGTTCAATGCTGAGGGCCTGGACTTTTACGACCGCCTGATCGACCAGCTCCTTGAGGCCGGCATCTACCCCATGGCCACCCTGTACCACTGGGACACCCCCCTGCCGCTGGAACACCGCGGCGGCTGGCTGAACCGGGAAACCGCTGAAAGGTTCGGCGAGTACGCGCGCGCCGCCGGTGAGCGGTTTGGCGACCGCGTTGACCAGTGGGTGACACTCAATGAGCCCGTATCGGTGACCCTCAATGGATACGCACTGGGAGTCCACGCGCCGGGACGCCGCCTGATGTTCGACGCCCTCCCCGCCATCCACCACCAACTCCTGGCGCATGGACTTGGCGTGCAGGCGCTGCGGGCAGCCGGCGTAGCGGGCGGCATCGGCCTGACCAACCTGCACTCCCCCGTCAGGCCTGCGTCCCGGAAGATCGGCGACCGGCTGGTGGCGCATCTGTACGACCTGCTGATGAACAGGCTCTACGCCGATCCAGTCCTGCTGGGGCGCTACCCGTCCCTGCCCTTGTATGCAAGGCCGTGGCTGCGCTCCATCGGCAGGATTTCCGATGCCGACCTCAAGACCATCCACCAGCCGCTGGACTTCTACGGCCTCAACTACTACTTCCCGGTCAAAGTGGCCCTGGGGCCCGGCATCACCCCCGCCCCTGCAGACATGCACCAAGAACTGGCGAAGCTGCCGTTCCACGAGGCAGGTTACCCGGAGTACGGCAGCACCGGCTTCGGCTGGCCCGTGGCGCCCGAGCATCTGGGTGTCCTGCTGCAGGAAATGCGGGACCGGTACGGGCAGTCCCTCCCGCCGGTGTACATCACCGAAGGCGGCGCAAGCTTCCCGGAACCGGACCGCGTTTCGGAGACCCTCGAGGACACGGACCGGGTGGAGTACCTCGCATCCCACCTGGGGGCAGCCCTCGAGGCCACCTCTCCCGGCGGCGTTGCCGAAGGCGTGGACCTGCGGGGCTACTACGTGTGGACGCTGATGGACAACTTCGAGTGGGCCGCCGGATACTCGCAGCGCTTTGGTCTGGTGCACGTGGACTTCGACTCGCTGGAGCGGACGCCCAAGCGTTCCTTTTACTGGTACCAGGCGTTGTCCCGGGCCCGGGGTAGCCGGCAGGACCCGCCGGGCCGTCCCTGAAGGATCACTGGCGGCCCAGCAGCGTCAGGACGATCAACACGCAGTTCAGGCCCACGATCAGCGTGGCACTGGTCCAGCCTGCGATCCGGAGCGCTGCCGAGTCCGCATGGATGCCCATCACCTTTCGGCTCCCGGTGAGGCGGATCAGCGGGATGAGCGCGAACGGGATACCGAAACTCAGGAGGACCTGGCTGAGGACCAGGGCCAGGGTGGGTTCAATGCCGGCCCCCAGGACCAGCAGCGCCGGAATCAGGGTGACAGTGCGCCGGACCAGCAGCGGAATCCGCACTTTCAACAGGCCGCCCATGATCGTCGCGCCTGCGTAGCACCCTACCGAGGTGGACGCCAGGCCGGAGGCAAGGAGACCCAGGGCAAACACGACGCCGATAATCGGCCCCAGTGCCGACGTCACGGCCGCGTGCGCCCCGGCGATGGTGTCCGTCCCCTCCACCCCGCGGAGGCTCGTGGCGGCCAGCAGCAGCATGGCAATATTGACGATGCCGGCCAGCAGCAGCGCCCCGGCGACGTCCACCCGGGTGGCCCTGATCAGGCGCGTCCTGATCGCGGGATCTTCGGAGAAGCCGTGACGGTCCCGGGCCAGGGCTGAGTGCAGGTAGATCGCGTGCGGCATGACGGTGGCCCCGAGCATGCTGGCGGCGAGCAGGACGGTGTCGGTGCCCTCGAACCGTGGCACGAGGCCGGCGAGGGCCCCGCCCGCGTCCGGCGGGGCAACGAAGAGCCCTGACACGAAGCCGACGGCGATCACGCCCAGCAGGGTCAGGATGGCGAGTTCGAAGGACTTCTGGCTCCGGTGCGACTGAAGTCCCAGCAGCAGCATGGACGCCACCCCAATGATCACTCCGCCCGAGAGCAGCGGAAGGCCGAACAGCAGGTTGAGGGCAACCGCTCCGCCAATGACCTCTGCCATGTCCGTAGCACCCGCAACGATTTCCGCCTGCACCCAATAGGCACGCCGCTGCCGGGTTCCCAGTCGCTTGCCGAGGATCTCCGGCAGGCTCATGCCGGTGGCAAGGCCAAGTTTGGCGGATTGGTACTGGATCAGCACGGCCATGGCATTCGCAACTACCAGCACCCAGACAAGCAGGTAACCGAAATTTGCCCCGGCCGTCAGGTTCGCTGCAACGTTCCCGGGATCAACATACGCAATGGCCGCCACGAAGGCCGGGCCGAGCAGCAGGAGGCGCGACCAGCCCTTGGTGGAAGCGGAGTCAGCCGCCAAAGTTGAAACAGCCATCACATGTCCTCGTCGTTGGGGCGTCAATACGACGAGGATACCGCGAATTTAGGCATACCGAAAAGTAGGACTAAGGCCTACCTGTAACTTTTGCGTCTGCCGGCACTACTGGTTCTTGTTTGCCCTGTTGATCCGCTTTGCCCGGTCAATTTCGTGCCGGAAGTTCCGCTTGACCCAGAACACCCCCGCCACCACAACGGCGACCGCGATGACCAGGAAGATAAGCCAGCCCATGATGGCCTCCTTTCAGTGCTGCAACAGTATCAGGGGGCCGTTAACGAAAAAGGACAGCCCCGCTGCTTTTGCAGCGGGGCTGTCCTTCAGTTCAGCAAGTACTACTTGATGATCTTGGTAACGCGTCCCGAACCAACGGTGCGGCCGCCTTCGCGGATAGCGAAGCCAAGGCCCTCTTCCATGGCGATGGGCTGGATGAGCGCAACGGTCATCTCAGTGTTGTCGCCAGGCATAACCATTTCCGTGCCCTCGGGCAGGGTGATAACGCCGGTTACGTCCGTGGTACGGAAGTAGAACTGCGGGCGGTAGTTGGAGTAGAACGGGTTGTGACGTCCACCTTCGTCCTTGGAGAGGATGTAGACGTTGGCCTCGAAGTCGGTGTGCGGGGTGATGGAACCCGGCTTGACGACAACCTGGCCACGCTCGACATCGTCGCGCTTCAGACCGCGGAGCAGGAGGCCACAGTTCTCGCCGGCCCATGCTTCGTCGAGCTGCTTGTGGAACATCTCGATACCGGTAACCGTGGTCTTCTGGACCGGGCGGATGCCGACGATCTCGACCTCGGAGTTGATGGCGAGGGTTCCACGCTCGGCGCGGCCCGTAACAACGGTGCCACGACCGGTGATGGTGAAGACGTCTTCGATCGGCATCAGGAACGGCTTGTCGCGGTCACGTACGGGGTCCGGAACGGACTCGTCGACAGCAGCCATCAGGTCCTCAACGGACTTGACCCACTCGGGGTCGCCTTCCAGTGCCTTCAGGCCTGAAACGCGGACAACCGGAGCGTTGTCGCCATCGAAGCCCTGCGAGCTCAGGAGCTCACGAACTTCCATTTCGACCAGGTCGAGCAGTTCTTCGTCGTCGACCATGTCAGCCTTGTTCAGGGCGACCAGCAGGTAGGGAACACCAACCTGGCGGGCCAGCAGAACGTGCTCGCGGGTCTGAGCCATCGGGCCGTCGGTAGCGGCAACCACGAGGATTGCGCCGTCCATCTGGGCAGCACCGGTGATCATGTTCTTGATGTAGTCAGCGTGGCCGGGGGCGTCAACGTGTGCGTAGTGACGCTTCTCGGTCTGGTACTCCACGTGGGAGATGTTGATGGTAATACCGCGCTGACGCTCTTCGGGTGCAGAGTCGATCGACGCGAAGTCACGCTTCTCGTTGAGATCCGGGTACTTGTCGTACAGCACCTTGGAAATGGCGGCCGTCAGCGTCGTCTTACCGTGGTCAACGTGACCAATGGTGCCGATGTTGACGTGCGGCTTAGTCCGCTCGAACTTTGCCTTTGCCACAGGTTCCTCCTAGAACGTTTTCAAATAGCTTGCCCTCCAGCCGCGCTTATCGCGGTAGAACTCAGGCAAGTCTACTTGGGGGGCTTTGGATTGGTGAAATTGCAGATTCAGGAACTAATACTAATCCCCTGAGCCTGTTCGTGCAGGGGCCGGAACCAGCCGGACGAATCCGGCTGGCCGGCCGCCTGCACCGGCCGCACTGTCCAAGGGCGGACAGCGCAACCGAGGTTTTCGCTGCGAGAGTCCGGAGGGACTATTCGCCGCGGGACTTCTGGATGATCTCGTCGGCAACTGCCTTCGGGACCTCGGCGTAGCTGTTGAACGTCATGGAGTACACAGCACGGCCCTGGGTCTTGGAGCGCAGGTCACCGATGTAGCCGAACATGCCGGACAGCGGAACGTGCGCACGGATGACCTTGACGCCCTGTGCATCTTCCATGGACTGCATCTGGCCACGCCGCGAGTTGATGTCACCGATAACTTCACCCATGTATTCCTCAGGGGTGCGGACCTCGACATCCATCAGCGGTTCAAGCAGGACAGGGTTCGCCTTGCGTGCAGCTTCCTTGAAAGCCATACGTCCGGCGATCTTGAACGCCATTTCCGAGGAGTCAACATCGTGGTACGCGCCATCGATCAGCGTGGCCTTGATGCCGACAACCGGGTAGCCAGCCAGGACGCCGTCGTTCAGCGCGTCCTGGATGCCCGCGTCAACAGACGGGATGTACTCGCGGGGAACGCGGCCACCGGTGACCTTGTTCTCGAACTCGTACAGCTCGCCTTCGGCGGTGTCCAGAGGCTCGATGGCAATCTGGATCTTTGCGAACTGACCCGAACCACCGGTCTGCTTCTTGTGCGTGTAGTCGTGGCGTTCGACGGCGCGCTTGATGGTTTCGCGGTAAGCGACCTGCGGCTTGCCAACGTTGGCTTCAACCTTGAATTCGCGGCGCATGCGGTCCACCAGGATGTCCAGGTGGAGCTCGCCCATGCCGGCGATGATGGTCTGGCCGGTGTCTTCGTTGAGGGACACCTGGAAGGTGGGGTCCTCAGCGGAGAGCTTCTGGATGGCAGTGGAGAGCTTCTCCTGGTCACCCTTGGTGTTCGGCTCGATGGCAACCGAGATCACGGGCTCCGGGAAGCTCATGGACTCAAGCACGATCTGGTTGTTGGCATCGCACAGGGTGTCACCGGTGGTGGTGTCCTTCAGGCCGATGGCTGCATAGATGTGGCCGGCGGTAGCGCCCTCAACGGGCATTTCCTTGTTGGCGTGCATCTGGAACAGCTTGCCGATGCGCTCCTTCTTGCCCTTGGTGGAGTTGACCACCTGGGCGCCTGCTTCCACGTGACCGGAGTACACGCGGATGAAGGTGAGCTGGCCGAAGAAGGGGTGGGCCGCAATCTTGAACGCAAGGGCCGAGAACGGCTCTTCAGCGGAAGGCTTGCGGGTCAGTTCCTTCTCTTCGTCGCGAGGGTCGTGGCCGACCATCGGGGGGACGTCGAGCGGGTTCGGCAGGTAGTCAACGACCGCGTCGAGCATGGGCTGAACGCCGCGGTTCTTGAAAGCGGAGCCGCAGAAGATCGGGTAGAGCTCGGAAGCGATGGTCATCTTGCGGATGCCGGCCTTGAGCTCGTCGATCGAGATCTCTTCACCCTCGAGGTACTTCTCCATGAGTTCCTCGGAGGACTCAGCGACCGTCTCAACGAGGTTCGCGCGGTACTCCTCAGCCTTTTCCTGGAGGTCAGCGGGGATCTCGCGAATCTCGTACTTGGCACCCATGGTCACGTCGCCCTTGGCGTCGCCCGGCCAAACCAGGGCACGCATGTAAAGCAGGTCGACGACGCCGATGAAGTCGTTCTCGGCACCGATGGGCAGCTGCATGACCAGCGGCTTGGCACCGAGGCGGCTAATGATGGTGTCTACGGTGAAGTAGAAGTCAGCACCGAGCTTGTCCATCTTGTTGACGAAGCAGATACGCGGAACGTTGTACTTGTCAGCCTGGCGCCACACGGTCTCGGACTGCGGCTCAACGCCTTCCTTGCCATCGAAGACGGCGACTGCACCGTCGAGGACGCGCAGGGAGCGCTCAACCTCAACCGTGAAGTCCACGTGGCCGGGGGTGTCGATGATGTTGATCTGGTTGTTTTCCCAGAAGCAGGTCACGGCGGCAGACGTGATGGTGATGCCGCGTTCCTTTTCCTGTTCCATCCAGTCGGTGGTCGAAGCGCCGTCGTGCGTTTCGCCGATCTTGTGGTTCACACCCGTGTAGAACAGGATGCGCTCGGTGGTGGTGGTCTTGCCGGCATCAATGTGGGCCATGATGCCGATGTTGCGGACCTTACTAAGGTCGGTAAGCACGTCCTGTGCCACGGGGTCTCCTTTTGGGATGGACTACACGTTCGCCGCCGGCTCGGTTGAGCCGGCGGCGCCCGGGGAGTATTACCAGCGGTAGTGTGCGAAGGCCTTGTTGGACTCGGCCATCTTGTGGGTGTCTTCGCGACGCTTCACAGCGGCACCGAGACCGTTCGACGCATCCAGGATTTCGTTCTGGAGGCGCTCGGTCATCGTCTTCTCGCGGCGGGCCTTGGAGTAGCCAACCAGCCACCGCAGGGCGAGTGCGGTGGAGCGGCCCGGCTTAACCTCAACCGGAACCTGGTAGGTGGCGCCACCGACACGGCGGGAGCGGACCTCGAGGGAAGGCTTGACGTTGTCCATGGCCTTCTTCAGGGCTGCAACGGGGTCGCCGCCGGACTTGGCGCGTGCGCCTTCGAGTGCACCGTAGACAATGCGCTCTGCCGTGGACTTCTTGCCGTCAACGAGCACCTTGTTGATGAGCTGGGTTACCAGCGGGGAACCGTATACCGGATCCGAAACGAGCGGCCGCTTGGGGGCCGGACCCTTGCGAGGCATATTACTTCTTCTCCATCTTTGCGCCGTAGCGGCTGCGGGCCTGCTTACGGTTCTTCACACCCTGGGTATCGAGGGCGCCACGGACGATCTTGTAGCGGACACCCGGGAGGTCCTTAACACGACCACCGCGAACGAGCACAATGGAGTGCTCCTGCAGGTTGTGGCCAACACCGGGGATGTAGGCGGTAACTTCCACGCCGCCGTTGAGGCGCACACGTGCCACCTTACGCAGAGCCGAGTTCGGCTTCTTCGGGGTGGTGGTGTAGACGCGGGTGCAAACACCGCGGCGCATGGGGCTGCCCTTAAGCGCGGGAGCCTTGGTCTTTGAGACCTTAGGCGTGCGGCCCTTACGGACCAGCTGGTTAATCGTAGGCACTCTCGTGTTCTCCGTTTTATCCGGAGTGGCTGTTTCCGGCCACTCTCTTGTTGCGTTGCCCCGCCGCCCGGGCCCTGAAGGAATCTCCATGGCGGCGAAGGCGAAGCCTTAATAGTCGGATCGCAGGCCGGGGCGAAACATACATTCCTGCAGTTCCCTAGGCATGCAAAAATGTGGCATACGTTGCACAAGAACCCTGCAAACCGGAAACGTCGCTCTGGTCCAGCCTTTCAGCTGATACCGGCGCACTCATCCACTGCCACAATAACAATTGCTAACAAGTCTAGCATGGACGGGCCCCATGCCTTAATCGACGGGTTAAACGGGGATGGTCCCCCACCTTGCGGTGCGGGACCATCCGTCGTCAGGCTTCCGGATCAGCGGAAGTCGTTGCCCAGGTCGTAGTCATCCAGCGGGATGGCGTGGAACTCGGGAGCTCCGTCACCGCCCAGGGTGTCGTACGAGAAGTCACTGAACGCGCTGGGGCCGGTGAACAGGTTGGCCTTTGCTTCCTCAGTGGGCTCCACGGTGACCTCGGTGTAGCGCGGGAGGCCCGTGCCGGCCGGGATCAGCTTACCGATGATGACGTTTTCCTTCAGGCCGAGCAGCGGATCGCTCTTGCCTTCCATGGCGGCCTGCGTCAGGACGCGGGTGGTCTCCTGGAAGGAAGCTGCGGACAGCCAGGACTCGGTGGCCAGCGATGCCTTGGTGATGCCCATGAGTTCAGGACGTCCGGAAGCCGGAGTCTTGCCCTCGGACACAACGCGGCGGTTGGCGTCCTCGAAGCGGCTGCGCTCGGCGAGCTCGCCGGGCAGCAGGTCCGATTCGCCGGACTCGATGACCGTGACGCGGCGCAGCATTTGGCGGACGATAACCTCGACGTGCTTGTCGTGGATACCAATGCCCTGGCTGCGGTACACACCCTGCACTTCGTCCACGAGGAACTTCTGTGCCGCACGCGGGCCCATGATGCGCAGGACCTGCTTGGGGTCGACCGGGCCGTTGATCAGCTTCTGGCCAACGGAGACGTGGTCGCCGTCTTCGATCAGCAGGCGTGAACGGCGGAGGACCGGGTAGGCGATCTCTTCCGTTCCGTCATCCGGGGTGATGACCAGGCGCATCTGGCGCTCGGACTCTTCGATGGCGATGCGGCCGGCTGCTTCAGCAATCGGGGCAACACCCTTCGGAGTACGGGCTTCGAAGAGCTCCTGGATACGGGGCAGACCCTGGGTGATGTCGTCGCCACCGCCGGCGGAAACAGCACCACCGGTGTGGAACGTACGCATGGTCAGCTGGGTACCGGGCTCACCGATGGACTGTGCGGCGATGATGCCCACGGCCTCGCCGATGTCCACGGTCTTGCCGGTGGCCAGCGAGCGGCCGTAGCACAGGGCGCAGGTGCCGACGCTGGACTCACAGGTGAGTACAGAGCGGACCTTGACCTCGGTGATGCCTGCCTTGAAGAGCTCGTCGATCACAACGTCGCCGCAGTCGGTGCCGGCGGCTGCGAGGACGTTGCCCTCGGAGTCCACGACGTCGACGGCCAGCGTACGTGCGTAGGCGCTGTTCTCGACGTTCTCGTCCAGGACCAGCTCACCGTTGGAATCGGCGACGGCGATGGGCGTGACCAGGCCACGCTCGGTGCCGCAGTCCTCTTCGCGGACGATGACATCCTGCGAGACGTCCACCAGGCGACGGGTCAGGTAACCCGAGTTGGCGGTACGCAGTGCGGTATCGGCCAGGCCCTTACGGGCACCGTGCGTGGCGATGAAGTATTCCAGCACCGACAGGCCCTCGCGGTAGGAGGACTTGATGGGGCGCGGGATGATCTCACCCTTCGGGTTGGCCACCAGGCCACGGATACCCGCGATCTGGCGGACCTGCATCCAGTTACCACGTGCACCGGAGGACACCATGCGGTTGATGGTGTTCATCGGGGACAGGCTCTCACGCATCACGGAGGCGATGTCGTTTGTTGCCTTGTTCCAGATCTCGATCAGTTCCTGGCGGCGCTCGTCGTCGTCGATCAGGCCCTTGTCGTACTGGCCCTGGATCTTGGCGGCGCGTTCCTCGTACCCGGCAAGGATTTCCGGCTTGGCAGCAGGAACCTCAATGTCGGAGATGGCGACAGTGACGCCCGAACGGGTGGCCCAGTAGAAACCGGCATCCTTCAGGTTGTCCAGCGTTGCCGCGGTGACGACCTTCGGGTAGCGCTCGGCGAGGTCGTTGACGATCCGGGACAGTTCGCCCTTGTCGGCAACGGCTTCAACCCACGGGTAGTCCTCGGGCAGGGTCTGGTTGAACACAACCTGGCCCAGGGAGGTCTGGACGAGTGCCGGCTGACCGGGCTCCCAGCCTTCCGGGGCTTCCCAGCCGGCGTAGGGGACGAATCCTTCGAGCCGGATCTTGACCTGCGAGTTGAGGTGCAGCTCGCGTGCATCGAAGGCCATGATGGCTTCCGATACGGAGGAGAAGATCCTGCCTTCGCCGGCCGAGCCCTTGCGCTTGGTGGTCAGGTGGTACAGGCCGATGATCATATCCTGCGAAGGCAGGGTGACCGGGCGTCCGTCCGAGGGCTTCAGGATGTTGTTCGAGGACAGCATCAGGATGCGGGCCTCAGCCTGCGCCTCGGGGCTCAGCGGCAGGTGGACTGCCATCTGGTCGCCGTCGAAGTCGGCGTTGAACGCGCCACAAACCAGCGGGTGCAGCTGGATTGCCTTGCCTTCAACAAGCTGCGGCTCGAACGCCTGGATGCCCAGGCGGTGCAGGGTAGGTGCACGGTTGAGCAGCACCGGGTGTTCGGTGATGATCTCTTCGAGCACGTCCCAGACCTGCGGGCGGTAGCGCTCCACCATCCGCTTTGCCGACTTGATGTTCTGGGCGTGGTTGAGGTCAACCAGGCGCTTCATCACGAACGGCTTGAAGAGCTCCAGGGCCATCTGCTTGGGCAGGCCACACTGGTGCAGCTTCAGCTGCGGGCCGACGACGATGACCGAACGGCCCGAGTAGTCGACGCGCTTGCCGAGGAGGTTCTGGCGGAAACGGCCCTGCTTGCCCTTGAGCATATCGCTCAGGGACTTCAGCGGACGGTTGCCAGGTCCGGTGACCGGGCGGCCGCGGCGGCCGTTGTCGAAGAGGCTGTCAACAGCTTCCTGAAGCATGCGCTTCTCGTTGTTGACGATGATCTCCGGAGCACCCAGGTCAAGCAGGCGCTTGAGGCGGTTGTTGCGGTTGATCACGCGGCGGTACAGGTCATTGAGGTCGGAGGTCGCGAAGCGGCCACCGTCCAGCTGGACCATGGGGCGCAGTTCCGGCGGGATCACCGGGACGGCGTCGAGGACCATGCCGAGCGGGCTGTTGTTGGTGGTCAGGAATGCGTTGACCACCTTGAGCCGCTTGAGGGCGCGGGTCTTGCGCTGGCCCTTGCCGTTGGCGATGACGTCGCGCAGCAGGTCGGACTCGGCCTGCATGTCGAAGTTCTCGAGGCGCTTCTTGATGGCCTCGGCACCCATGGAGCCTTCGAAGTACATGCCGTAGCGGTCGCGCAGTTCGCGGTACAGGCCTTCGTCACCTTCGAGGTCGGCGACCTTCAGGTTCTTGAAGCGGTCCCAGACCTGCTCGAGGCGCTCGATATCGGCGTCGGCACGCTTGCGCACGTTCGCCATCTGGCGGTCGGCGGAGTCGCGGGCCTTCTTCTTGTCGGCAGCCTTGGCGCCTTCACCCTCAAGGCGTGCGATTTCGCCTTCAAGGTCGCGGGCAATCGCGGCGATGTCGGCGTCGCGGTTGTCGATCAGCTGCTTCTTCTCGATGTCGTGCTCAACCTGCAGGTTGGGCAGTTCCTCGTGGCGGGCAGCCTCGTCGACGCTGGTGATCATGTAGGCAGCGAAGTAGATGACCTTTTCGAGGTCCTTCGGGGCCAGGTCAAGGAGGTAGCCCAGGCGGGACGGAACACCCTTGAAGTACCAGATGTGCGTGACCGGGGCGGCCAGTTCGATGTGGCCCATGCGCTCACGGCGGACCTTGGCGCGGGTGACTTCAACGCCACAACGCTCACAGATGATGCCCTTGAAGCGCACGCGCTTGTACTTGCCGCAGTAGCATTCCCAGTCACGGGACGGGCCGAAGATCTTCTCGCAGAAGAGGCCGTCCTTCTCGGGCTTGAGCGTGCGGTAGTTGATGGTTTCCGGCTTCTTAACCTCGCCGTACGACCAGCCGCGGATGTCTTCCGCGGTGGCGAGGCCGATCTGCATGAGGCCGAAGGAGGATTCGCTGGACATATGGTCCCTGTTCTCTCTTGTTCTCTAAATTCTGAAGTCTTGACGGTCCCGGGGTTTCGACAGGCTCAACCACCGGGCGCCCTGGTGCGGGATGAGGGAGGTGGGGTACGACGGCGGGTGGTCACCCGTCGTCGTACGCCCGCCTGCTAAACCTCTTCTACGGAGCTGGGCTCTGCGCGAGACAGATCGATGCCCAGTTCTTCCGCAGCCGTGAAGACTGCGTCATCAGAGTCACGCATTTCAATTGTGGTTCCGTCCGTGGAAAGGACTTCCACGTTCAGGCACAGCGACTGCATTTCCTTGATCAAGACCTTGAAGGATTCGGGAACGCCCGGCTCGGGAATGTTCTCGCCCTTGACGATCGCCTCGTAGACCTTCACGCGACCGTGAATGTCATCCGACTTGATCGTGAGGAGTTCCTGGAGCGTGTAGGCGGCGCCGTAAGCTTCGAGCGCCCACACTTCCATTTCACCGAAGCGCTGGCCACCGAACTGTGCCTTACCACCCAGCGGCTGCTGCGTGATCATGGAGTACGGGCCGGTGGAGCGGGCGTGGATCTTGTCGTCCACCAGGTGGTGGAGCTTCAGGATGTACATGTAGCCGACCGAGATCGGATCCGGGAACGGCTCGCCGGAGCGGCCGTCAAACAGGCGGGTCTTGCCCGAAGAGTTGATCAGGCGGTCACCGTCGCGGGTCACGTTGGTGGAATCGAGCAGGCCCGTGATTTCTTCTTCGCGGGCACCGTCGAACACCGGCGTGGCAACAGTGGTGGGACCACTCTCGCGCGGCAGGTTCGGCAGCTGCTTGACCCACTCGGGCTCGCCTTCGATCTTCCAACCGGTCTTGGCAACCCAGCCGAGGTGCGTTTCGAGCACCTGGCCCACGTTCATACGGCCCGGAACACCCAGCGGGTTCAGGACGATGTCAACGGGGGTGCCGTCGGCAAGGAAGGGCATGTCCTCGATCGGAAGGATCTTGGAGATAACACCCTTGTTGCCGTGGCGGCCGGCGAGCTTGTCGCCGTCGGTGATCTTGCGCTTGGCGGCCACGTAGACGCGGACCAGCTGGTTCACGCCCGGGGGCAGCTCGTCGTCGTTGTCGCGGTCGAAGACGCGCACGCCGATGACGGTTCCGGACTCGCCGTGGGGAACCTTCAGGGAGGTGTCGCGGACTTCGCGGGACTTCTCACCGAAGATGGCGCGCAGCAGGCGCTCTTCCGGGGTCAGTTCGGTTTCACCCTTCGGGGTGACCTTTCCGACCAGGATGTCCCCTGCTTCAACCTCGGCACCGATGTGGATGATGCCGCGCTCGTCCAGGCCGGCCAGGACTTCCTCGGACACGTTGGGGATGTCACGGGTGATTTCCTCGGCACCAAGCTTGGTGTCGCGGGCATCGATCTCGTGCTCCTCGATGTGGATGGAGGAAAGGACGTCCTCGGCAACGATGCGCTGCGAGAGGATGATGGCGTCCTCGAAGTTATGGCCTTCCCATGACATGAATGCCACGAGCAGGTTCTTGCCCAGTGCGAGCTCACCCTGGTCGGTTGCCGGGCCGTCGGCGATGATGCCGCCAACTTCCAGGCGCTGGCCTTCGTTGACCAGGACGCGGTGGTTGTAGCAGTTGCCCTGGTTGGAACGGGCGAACTTGTTGATGCGGTAGTTGGTCTCGGTGCCGTCGTCGTTGAGCATGATGACGAGCTCGGCGGAAACCTCGGTGACCACACCGGCCTTCTTGGCGATGACAACGTCACCGGCGTCGACGGCGGCGGCGCGCTCCATGCCGGTGCCCACGACGGGAGCCTCGGAACGGACCAGCGGCACAGCCTGGCGCTGCATGTTGGCACCCATGAGTGCACGGTTGGCGTCGTCGTGCTCCAGGAACGGGATCAGGGCGGTAGCCACGGACACCATCTGGCGCGGGGAGACGTCCATGAACTCGACGTCGCCGGCGGGAACCAGCACGGGCTCGCCTCCACCACCGCGGGCACGGACCAGGACGGTCTCTTCGGCGAACTTCTTGTTCTCGTCGAGCGGGGCGTTGGCCTGGGCGATCAGGACCTCGGCCTCGTCGTCGGCCGTCAGGTACTGGACGTCGTCGGAGACGACGCCGTCCTTGACCAGGCGGTACGGGGTCTCGATGAAACCGAACGGGTTGATGCGGCCGTAGGAAGCCAGCGAACCGATCAGGCCAATGTTCGGGCCTTCAGGGGTTTCGATGGGGCACATACGTCCGTAGTGGGACGGGTGCACGTCACGGACTTCCATGCCGGCGCGGTCACGGGACAGACCACCGGGGCCAAGGGCCGACAGGCGGCGCTTGTGGGTCAGGCCCGAGAGCGGGTTGTTCTGGTCCATGAACTGCGACAGCTGGGAGGTTCCGAAGAACTCCTTGATGGCTGCAACCACGGGGCGGATGTTGATCAGGGTCTGCGGCGTGATGGCCTCGACGTCCTGGGTGGTCATACGCTCGCGGACAACGCGCTCCATGCGGGACAGGCCGGTGCGCACCTGGTTCTCGATGAGCTCGCCGACGGCGCGGATGCGGCGGTTGCCGAAGTGGTCGATGTCGTCGATCTCGACGCGCAGGTCCACTTCCTGGCCATCGCGGGTGCCCTTGATGGTCTTCTCACCGGCGTGCAGCGCGACGAGGAACTTGATCATGGCGACGATGTCTTCAACGTGCAGGACAGAGGCTTCCTTGTCACCAAGGGAGCGGTCGATGCCAAGCTTGCGGTTGATCTTGTAGCGGCCAACCTTGGCCAGATCGTAGCGCTTGGAGTTGAAGTACAGGTTGTCCAGCAGGGACTGGGCAGCCTCGACGGTGGGCGGCTCGCCCGGACGCAGCTTGCGGTAGATGTCCAGCAGGGCGTCTTCGCGGGTTTCGGTGGCGTCCTTCTCCAGGGTTGCCCGCATGGAGTCGTACTGGCCGAACTCTTCGAGGATCTGGCCTTCGGTCCAGCCCAGGGCCTTCAGCAGCACCGTGACGGACTGCTTGCGCTTGCGGTCGAGGCGGACACCGACCTGGTCGCGCTTGTCGATTTCGAGCTCGAACCATGCACCGCGGGACGGGATGATCTTGGCGGTGAAGATGTCCTTGTCGCTGGTCTTGTCGGCGGCGCGCTCGAAGTAGGCGCCCGGCGAACGGACCAGCTGGGAGACGACGACACGCTCGGTGCCGTTGACGACGAAGGTGCCCTTCTCGGTCATCAGCGGGAAGTCACCCATGAACACGGTCTGCTGCTTAATTTCGCCCGTGTTGTTGTTCATGAATTCGGCCTTGACGTACAGCGGAGCCGAGTACGTTGCGTCCCGGTCCTTGCACTCAGCCATGGTGTACTTGGGGTCAGCGAACTCCGGATCGGAGAAGCTCAGGGACATGGTGCCCTGGAAGTCCTCGATCGGGGAGATCTCTTCGAAGATGTCCGACAGGCCGGACGTGGTGGCGACGCTGAGATCGTTTTCTTCGACAGCCTTTGCCACGCGTGCCTGCCAGCGCTCATTGCCGACCAGCCAGTCAAAGCTGTCCGTCTGCAGGGCAAGCAGATTCGGAACATCAAGGGGTTCGTGAATCTTTGCGAATGAGAGCCGGCGAGTGGCACCATCAGTGCTGTCGGCAGTGTTAGCGGTTTCGTTATTAGAGGTGCTCGAGGCGACCAAGAGGGATCCTTCCACAGACCTTCAGGCGTTTTCAGATCTCCCCCGCTGTGCACCCTGCGAAGTGACTCCGCAGCGCTACCATCCGGTTCCGCTATATGACCCGGGGCCCGGACTGACTATGCTGTGACCGTTGTTACGGCACGTTGATTGCCAGCTGCCAGGCAAAGCCCACCGCTATATGAAGGCTGAAGGTAAACAGGGAAGACGCAAATATCTACGATACGGCAAAACAACCTACGTTGTCTACCCCACTTCCTGCCGGAATGCAAGCACCTTGTTCCCCTGCTCCGTACGGTGGGTCCAAAACAGCCTAGAGGCGCAGCGTCACGCCCTCCGCCGTGCAGGTTCCGGCGTTCGCGAAGACGGCATCCCGTACGGCGCCCTCCGATTCCTTGGCGGGCTTGCCCCCGGACTCCGCGGCCGATGAGTGGTCGATGGCCAGCAGGCTCAGCGAGGTGAAGAGTCCCCTCAGGTCTCCCGAAACGGTGTCCTTGGCGTCCTGGGCTTTCGAGTAGACGTCCTCGTAACCCTGGGAATCGGTGGGGGAAACCGCGGCATAGTCCGCCACCAACTTGTTGAAGAGCTCGCAGGCCGCTTTGCTTCCCCCGGCCGCCGATGCGGAGCTTCCAGCGTCGGTGGAGGCGGCAGGGCTGCTGCTCTCCGTGCTGCTGTCAGGGCTCGACGCAGACGCTGTGGGGCGGGTGGATTCGGTCGGCGCGGGCGTGGATACCGAGCAGCCGGCCAGGGTGCCGCCCGTCAGGACCACCACGGCGATGGCCCCCGCCGTCAAAGGATTCTTCACGATGTCGCTCCGTCCGTCCCGGCTCCGGACCTGGTGTCCCCATGCAAAGCGCGTCCCCTGCAAAGCCTCGCCGTCCACCCTACGCAAGCGTCCGCCGTCGTGCATAACCCCGCCGATGGGGACCTCTCCCCTGCCCTTCCCTGCCGCACGCCCGGAATGCACATAGCGCCCTTGGCGTTTGAATAGTTGGGTGACCAGGCTCACGATAGCCTTGGTGGCTTAGATCAAAACCGGACGGAAAGTGGTAACCATGGGCAACTCTCCCGACAACAGTGACGTTGTCATCCTCGGGGCGGCACGGACTCCGCAGGGCCGGATCAACGGCCAGCTGTCGAGCCTCACCGCAGTGGATCTTGGTGCGCACGCCATCAAGGCCGCACTGGAACAAAGCGGTGTCGCCACGGCCGACGTGGAAGCCGTCATCATGGGCCAGGTCCTGCAGGCAGGAGCCGGCCAGAACCCCGCGCGGCAAAGCGCCATCGGCGCCGGCATCGGGTGGAACGTCCCCGCGGTGACCGTCAACAAAGTCTGCCTTTCCGGCCTGACCGCGGTGATTGATGCCGCCCGGATGATCCGGGCCGGCGAGGCCGCCGTGGTGGTTGCCGGCGGCCAGGAGTCGATGAGCCGCGCACCGCACCTGCTTCCGGGATCACGCCAGGGGTGGACCTACGGCTCCATCCAGGCGCTGGACGCAGCCGCCCATGACGGGCTGACCGATGCCTTCGACGGCGAATCGATGGGCCTGTCCACGGAGACACGGAACCTCTCGCTGGGGATCGATCGCACCTCGCAGGACAACGTCGCCGCCCAATCGCACCAGCGAGCTGCCCTTGCGGCGAAGAACGGAACGTTCGACGGCGAAATCGCGCCCATCAGCGTCAAGCAGCGCAAGGGCGAGCCCCTGGTGGTGGGCACTGACGAAGGGGTCCGCCCCAACACCTCGATCGAGTCGCTGGCAGGCCTGCGGGCTGCGTTCGTCACCGACGGCACCATCACCGCAGGCAATTCCTCGCCCCTCTCCGATGGCGCCGCCGCCCTGGTGCTCACCTCCCGCGGCTACGCGGAGGAGCACGGGCTGGAATACCTGGCGGTGGTCGGGAAGCCGGGCCAGGTGGCAGGCCCGGACAATTCCCTTCATTCACAGCCCTCCAACGCCATCATGAACGCCCTCGGCAAAGCGGGGTGGAGCACCGCCGATCTCGACTTCATCGAGATCAACGAAGCCTTCGGGTCGGTAGCCGTGCAGTCCCTCAAGGACCTGGACTACCCGCTGGAGAAGTGCAATATCCATGGCGGCGCTATCGCCCTGGGCCACCCGATCGGTGCCTCCGGCGCCCGGCTGGCGGCACATGCCGCACACGAACTGAAGCGGCGTGGCACCGGCAGGGCTGCGGTGTCCCTCTGCGGCGGGGGCGGGCAGGGCGAGGCCCTCCTGCTGTACCGCGACTGATGGCGGGCTCATCCGGAAACGGAGCGGACGGCGTCGGACGGGAACGGTTCCTGGCCGACGCCGCAGCCCGTGGCCTGGAAGTCGACGTGGTGGAGCGGCCCGCAGCGAAGAGCCTCGAAGAGGCCGCAGGCATCCTGGGCATCACACCGGCGGACATCGTCAAATCGCTGGTGGTGAAGCACAAGGACGGGACGTTCCTCTTCGCGCTGATCCCCGGTGACCGGCAGATTTCGTGGCCCAAGCTCCGCGCCCTGGTGGGCGTGAACAAGCTGTCCCTGCCGCCCGCGGACACGGCTTTGGAGGCCACCGGCTACGAGCGGGGCACCATCACCCCGCTTGGCAGCACCACGGCATGGCCTGTCTATGCCGACGCCACCATCACCGGGCGGCGCATCTCCATGGGTGCCGGTGCGCACGGGTACAGCGCCTTCGTCGACGCGGACGCGCTGACCGCCGCCCTGGACGCCGTGGTGGCGGACATCAGCGATCCCGGCTAAGCGGGGCCGGAAATTATCGAGGGCGTTAAAGCAGGAAACCCCGCCCACCGGAGTGGACGGGGTTTCCGTAGGAAAAGGCGTTGTTACTTGAGGGTAACGGTGGCGCCTGCAGCCTCGAGCTGCTCCTTGGCCTTCTCGGCAGCTTCCTTGTTGGCGCCTTCGAGAACAGCCTTGGGGGCGCTGTCAACCAGGTCCTTGGCTTCCTTGAGGCCGAGGGAGGTGATGGCGCGAACTTCCTTGATGACTGCGATCTTCTTGTCACCGGCAGATTCGAGGATGACGTCGAAGTCGGTCTTCTCTTCAACCTCTTCAGCGGCGCCGCCACCGGCGGGGCCGGCAACAGCTACAGCAGCAGCGGTAACTTCGAAGGTCTCTTCGAAGAGCTTGACGAACTCGGAGAGCTCGATGATGGTCAGTTCCTTGAAAGCTTCAATGAGCTCTTCGTTGCTGAGCTTCGCCATGGTAGGCGTCCTTCCTGTTGTGGTGACCGGGCGGCGCTGGGCCGGACGGACACCGGAGTCTGGTGGGGGTAAGAGAACTAGTTCTCTTCGGCAGCGGGAGCTTCGGCGGCAGCGTCAGCTTCAGCGGCAGGGGCTTCTTCAGCGGCGGGCGCTTCGGCAGCTGCCGGTGCACCGTTCTCTTCTTCAAGCTTGAGGCGCAGTGCGTCGATGATGCGTGCAGCTGCGGCGGCAGGTGCCTTGAGGACGCCTGCAACCTTGGCGAGCTGCAGCTCGCGGGACTCAAGGGCAGCCAGTGCGGCGACCTCGGTGGCGTCCAGCGCCTTGCCCTCGAAGTAACCGGTCTTGATGACCAGCTGCTTGTTGGCCTTGGCAAAATCCGTCAGGCTCTTGGCAGCGGCAACTGCGTCACCCTTGATGAACGCGATTGCAGTGGGGCCGGCAAGCTGGCCGTCGAATGCTTCGACGCCGGCTTCCTTGGCTGCAATGGCGGTCAGGGTGTTCTTGACGACCGCGAACTTGGTGTCCTGGCCGAGAGAAACACGCAGCTGCTTGAGCTGTGCAACGGTGAGCCCGCGGTATTCGGTCAGGACAGCGGCGTTCGATTCCTTGAAATCGTTAGTGATCTCAGCTACTGCTGAAACCTTGGTAGGCGTTGCCATAACCCTCCTTCCGGGGATAGTGCCGGTATTCGACGGTCCCCGCTCAAGAGAGCTAAAACTAAAAACGCCCCGCGCAGATGCACGGGGCTTGGCTCAACACGTTGCCGTGGAGCTTTGCTTCGTTCACCTGCGCCGGCCGCCCTGCGTTGAGGGTCCTTCGTCCGGAAAGCCACTGTGGTCCCCAGCGCACAACTGCAGAGTTGAGCCATGTTCAGGAGAGTGGATTTCCAACAACCGACGGTCTTTGGTACTCCCAGCTTACGCGAGGCATTGCCGGTCCGCCAAATCGGCGCTCAGCTGGTGCTGGTGTGCAGAGTGGGGAGCTCCTTCTGCCAGATACCCGTCACGCCGGCCGTCTGGAATCCCAGCTGCTTGTTGACCGTCAGGAGGTACCGGTTCTCCGGCGCATTCCAGGTGTAAATGATGCGTGCGTCCGGGAACTGCTCGCTGAGCCGCTCCATGTTGGCCACCTTGATCAGCAGCCCGAGCTTGTTGCCCCGGTGTTCCTGCAGGACCAGGGTGTCGTCCTGGAACACCACGTCAGCCCGGTGCGCCAGGACCGTGATGGTGGTCAGGCCCACGAGCGCCCCGGTGGCGATGTGCTCGACGGCGGTGACCACCGTTCTCCTGCCCTGCGCGATGGCGACGTCCTCGGCCTCACGCAGGATGCCGCCGTCGAACACCATGTCCTGTTCAACCGGCATGTCCAGTGATGGGTCCACGTCCGCGCCCGCCTGGTTTTCCAGCGCCGCAACGGCCTCCAGCCAGCGGTCGGGGCAGCGGTCCGTCCAGTGGTGCAGCCGGTACCTGCCGTTGTTCGCCTCCTCGGCCTCAGCCTGGAGGTCGGCCACCAGCTTGGTGTCCAGGGGCAGGAGGCAGGAGCTGAACTGCTCGATGTGCTGCAGCGTGTAGCCGGTCTTCTGCGCGAACTCCACCTCGCGGCTCTCCAGTGGCACGAAGCCCAGCCCGGAGCCGGGAACCAGCTGGGCCCGTTCAAACTCATGCAGGGATGCCCCAGGATGGTTGGTGTCCACCAGGATCATGGTGCGGCCCTCCCCCCGGGCCAGCTGTTCGGCAGCTTCCAGCAGCCGGCGGCCCACTCCCTGCCGCTGGAACTCTGGCAGGATGTCCAGGGTGAGCTCGGCAAGGTCCAGGTGATCGGTCAGGGGCAGCGCAATATCAACCGTTCCCACGATCGCGCCGTCCACCCTGGCAACGAGGATCAACTGGCGCTCATACGGGTCCGCGAACTCAAGCAGCTTTTCCTCGGGACCATACGCAAGATCGTCACTGCCCCACGTCTGCATGCGCACCTTGCGGCCCACTTCCACCGCGGCGAGGAAATCCGCAGCATCCGGGGTGTCCAGTGAATCGGGAATCCAGAGCTGCTCGATCTTCACGTCTATTGCCATTCGGGCATCATCCCAGCCGTTTCTGCCACTCACCTTCATAGCCAGCGGGCCTGAATCCAAGGGCGGTATTTATCGCCAGCATATGCTGGTTTTCGCTGGCATTCCACGTCAGGACGGAGCGCGCCTGCGGCCATTTTTCCCGGGCTCGCCGCAGGTTGGCGGCCTTGGTCAGCATCCCCAACCGATGGCCGCGGTGCTCCGCCGCAACCAGGGTGTCCTGCTGGATCAGCGACTCCGGCACCTGCGGCCGCCAGGTGAGGACGGTGTACGCCACCAGTTCGCCGGTTTGCCGGTGCAGGGCTGCGGCCACCGAGGCCTGCACACCGCTGCGGACCTGGACCTCTTCGTCCCGCCGCACACGCTGGACGTCCCAGTCCTCCTGTTCCCAGTCCATGCCGGCGGCGGGCGCGTCCGTGCTCATCCGTACCCGCAATCCGGCATAACCTGCCACGAACTCCTCCGGACAGCGGTCGTCCCAGACGGCCGGCACGTAGTCCCCGGAGCGGGCTGCGGCGTCCTCTTCCAGCTTTGACAACAGGTCCGCGGCGACGGGCAGATCAAGCCTGCTGGAGCGTTCCACCTGTTCCAGCTGATACCCCGACGCCAGGGCGAAGGCCGTTGCAGGGTCTTCCGCCGGCAGGTGGCCTGCCCCGGATTTCGCGGTGACCATGCGTGAACCCTGGCGCATTTTGTCCAAGGGAACTTCATGGAAGCCCTCCAGGGTTGACCTGCTGCGGGCGCGGGCCACGGCTTCGGCATGTTCCAGCAGGCGGCGCCCCACTCCCCTGCGGCGCCGGCCGGGAACCACCAGGACGTCGATACCCGCCGTGGCAAGGTTCTCGCGCAGGGGCAGCGTTACGGAGCACAGCCCCACCGGCTCCCCGCCGTCCCGGGCAAGGAACAGCCGCCGTTCCTCGTACTCGGTCCCGCGCCAATACTCCAGCGCTTCGTCCAGGGTGGGGCAGCGCTCCAAGCTTCCCCAGAGCTCGAAGGCGTGGGCCTCCTTCATGGCCTGGCATGCCAGGAGGTCCGCCGGCGGTGCAGCGTGGCGGCCTTGTCCGCGTGGAGGGATGACGACGGCGGCAATTGCCAAGGATGGGGTCGACGGCGACAGTGTGGGGCCGGTTCGTTCAACGTGGTCCATGCGGCCAGCTTAGGCAGCATCGGCGCGCGTGGGAGCCGGTACAAAAAGACCGTCCCGGCGCCTTGGCGCCGGGACGGTCTCTGGTTGCTCCGGAATCAATCCGGAAGCAGGAACTTCAGTGAGGACTATGCCTCGGTGAGCACCTTGGTGACGTTGGGGTCCACGGAGATGCCCGGGCCGAACGTGGTGGCAACGGTGGCCTTCTGGATGTAGCGGCCCTTCGCGGCAGACGGCTTGAGGCGAAGAACCTCTTCCAGTGCAGCTGCGTAGTTCTCGGCCAGCTTGATGGCGTCGAAGGAAACCTTGCCGATGATGAAGTGCAGGTTGGAGTGCTTGTCGACGCGGAAGTCGATCTTTCCACCCTTGATGTCGTTGACGGCCTTGGTGACGTCGGGGGTCACGGTGCCCGTCTTCGGGTTCGGCATGAGGTTACGCGGGCCCAGGACCTTACCGAGGCGGCCAACCTTGCCCATGAGGTCAGGGGTGGCTACGGCGGCGTCGAAGTCGGTCCAGCCGCCGGCGATCTTTTCGATCAGGTCGTCGGAACCAACGAAGTCGGCGCCGGCTGCGATTGCGGCCTCAGCCTTGTCGCCCGTTGCGAAGACCAGGACGCGGGCAGTCTTACCGGTGCCGTGGGGCAGGTTGACGGTGCCGCGGACCATCTGGTCAGCCTTGCGGGGGTCAACGCCGAGGCGGAAAGCGACCTCAACCGTGGCGTCGAACTTGGACGGGTTGGTGTCCTTGGCCAGCGTTACTGCCTCGAACGGTGCGTAGTGCTTCTCCGCGTCGATCTTGGCGGCTGCTGCCTCATATGCTTTGCTGCGCTTTGCCATGCTGCTTATTTCTCCTTGTGCAGTTGTGGTCTGCGGACCGCGCTGGGCCCTGCCACAGTCGGTGATCCGGTTCGTTATCCGGCCCGGATGGCCAACATTTCAATTTTTTTGGTGCCGGTGTTCCGGCGGTGCCGCCCGTCGTCGTCATTCAACCCGACGCTGGGCAGCGGTAAGGGCTGTTAGCCCTCGACGGTGATGCCCATGGAGCGGGCGGTGCCGGCGATGATCTTCGCTGCGCCTTCGAGGCTGGTGGCGTTGAGGTCTTCCATCTTGGTGGAGGCGATCTCGTTGACCTGGGCCTGGGTCAGCTTGGCAACCTTGACGGTGTGCGGGGTGGATGAACCCTTGGCAACGCCTGCAGCCTTCTTGATGAGCTCTGCAGCCGGCGGGGTCTTGGTGATGAACGTGAAGGAACGGTCCTCGTAAACCGTGATTTCCACGGGGATGACGTTGCCGCGCTGGGCTTCCGTTGCAGCGTTGTACGCCTTGCAGAATTCCATGATGTTGACACCGTGCTGGCCAAGCGCAGGACCGATCGGCGGGGCCGGGTTGGCGGCACCTGCCTGGATCTGCAGCTTGATGAGGCCGGTGACCTTCTTCTTGGGAGCCAATGTAGGGTCCTTCTCTCAATAACGTCCTGGGGCACAGGAGCGTGCCTCAGGTTTTTGGCCGCCATGGCGAGGCGGCCGGCCGTTCCGTGCCGCTAAGCGGGCGGCGCCGGGACGAATTCTAGGATTTTCAGATCTTGGTGACCTGGTTGAACGCCAGGGTGACCGGCGTTTCGCGCTCGAAGATGGAGACCAGTACCACCAGGGTCTGGGACTCGGGCTTGATCTCGGAGATCGTGGCGGGGAGGGTCTCGAACGGACCTTCCTTGACGATGACGGACTCGCCAACTTCGAAGTCCACGGCCACGGGTGCCTGGTTCTGCTTGTTGACCGGCTTGCCCTTCTCGGCCTGTTCCTCTTCGAAGACAGGGGCGAGCATGGAGAAGACCTCATCCAGGCGCAGCGGGACCGGGTTGTGGGCGTTGCCCACGAAGCCGGTGACGCCGGGGGTGTGGCGGACGGCGCCCCAGGAAGCGTCCGTGAGGTCCATGCGGACCAGGACGTAGCCGGGGATGCGGACGCGGTTGATCACCTTGCGCTGGGCGTTCTTGATCTCCACGACTTCTTCCATGGGGACCTGGATTTCGAAGATGTAATCTTCCATGTCCAGGGTCTGGATGCGGGTTTCAAGGTTGGCCTTCACGCGGTTCTCATAGCCGGCGTAGGAGTGGATGACGTACCAGTCACCTTCCTGGCGGCGCAGCTTGGCCTTGAACTCCTCAGCCGGATCAGCGGCGGCGGTGGCGGCCGCAGCGGCGAGGGCGTCTGCAGGCTCATCTTCGCCGTCGGCGTCGGAAGCGTCGGCTTCGTCAGCAACTGCTGCGTCGGAGGCGGCGTCGTCGGATTCGGGCGCGGAAGACTCAACCTCGGACTCTTCACCGGCTTCTGCCGTGATGTCCGGGGATTCTTCCAGCCCGGTCTCGGTTACCTCGAGCTCCTGCTCAGACACTTGGTCTCCTGCTTCCTCATTGCCTAACATGCCTATTTAAATGGCTCAATTCCGCACGCCGGCGCTTCCTTCCGGTTACCCCGGGTGAAGCACGCAGCCTGCGGACCGTTCAGCCTTAGCTGTCCTTGGGGCCGGTGCCGCCGAAGATCCAGCTGACAGCGGTTCCGAAACCAATGTCCAGCAGGCTGACGATGACCATCATGATGGCCACGAACACCAGCACCACGAGCGTGTAGTTGATCAGTTCCTTGCGGGTGGGGGCAACAACCTTCTTCAGTTCGCCGATGATCTGGCGGACAAAGAGTGCAATGCGGGCGAAGAAGTTTGCCTTGGCTTCCTTCTTAGCTGGGCGGCCCTTGGAGCTGCTGGCAGCTGTTTCGGTCACCTGGTCCTCGCTCATCTTTGCAATGGTGGATTACCCGGCCCTGATCAGAACCATGGTTGCTGCGCCTGCTCCGGGCTTTCGCCCGGAGCAGCTTGCGCAGGGCAGACAGGACTCGAACCTGCAACCTGCGGTTTTGGAGACCGCTGCGCTACCAATTGCGCCACTACCCTATGGAGTGAATTGCACTCTTTGATGGCCAACCACCAGCTTGAGCTGGGGCGCACGCCATCATCCGTGTTTCAACACCGGTGAACCAGTCTACGCAAGAACTTCGCGTAGGTAAAACCAGCCCGTTTCCGGCCCATCCGCTGGCCGGCCCGGATCATGCTGCGCTGGGCAGTCATAAATCAAAACCGGCACCCCGGAGGGTCCGGTGAACAGCATAGAGTAGAACTCGTCGAATCCCACATTCCAGCCCCCGGGCTGCAAGCGAAGAACGGACCTGCCAATGCCTTCCGCCCGCGTTTCCCAACGCATTTCCGCAATTGCCGAATCCGCAACCCTGGCGGTCGATGCCAAGGCCAAGGCGCTGAAGGCAGCTGGCCGGCCGGTTATTGGCTTCGGTGCGGGCGAGCCCGACTTCCCGACCCCGGACTACATTGTCCAGGCGGCCATTGAGGCGGCGTCCCAGCCCAGGTTCCACCGCTACTCCCCTGCAGGCGGGCTGCCCGAGCTGAAGAAGGCCATCGCGGAGAAGACCCTGCGCGACTCGGGCTACACCGTGGATCCTTCCCAGGTGCTGGTCACCAACGGTGGCAAGCAGGCTGTCTACAACACCTTCGCCACGCTCGTGGACCCGGGCGACGAGGTCATCGTGCCCTCCCCGTTCTGGACCACCTACCCCGAAGCCATCCGGCTGGCCGGCGGCGTCCCCGTGGAGGTTTTTGCCGGGCCCGAACAGGACTACCTGGTGACGGTAGACCAGCTCGAGGCAGCCGTGTCGGACCGGACCAAGATCCTGCTGTTCGTCTCGCCGTCGAACCCCACGGGCGCCGTGTACTCCCCCGAGCAGGTGGCGGAGATCGGCAAGTGGGCCGCGGCCAAGGGCCTCTGGGTGGTTACGGACGAAATCTACGAGCACCTGACCTACGATTGCGTGCCCTTCACGTCCATCGCCACCGCGGCCCCCGAGCTGGGCGACAAGGTGGTCATCCTCAACGGTGTTGCCAAGACCTACGCCATGACCGGCTGGCGCGTGGGCTGGATGATCGGACCCGCGGACGTCATCAAGGCGGCCACGAACCTGCAGTCGCATGCTACGTCCAATGTGTCCAACATCATGCAGATTGCAGCCCTCGCCGCCGTGTCCGGTCCCCTGACCGCCGTCGACGAAATGAAGGTGGCCTTCGACCGCCGCCGGAAGGCCATCGTTGCGGGGCTCAATGCCATTGACGGCGTGGAGTGCCCGACGCCGAAGGGAGCCTTTTACGTGTACGCGGACGTCCGTGCGCTGCTGGGCAAGGAATTCCCCACCGCGTCCGGCACCGCCACGCCGCAGACGTCCGCCGAGCTGGCAGCCCTGATCCTGGACGAGGTCGAGGTGGCAGTGGTTCCCGGTGAGGCGTTTGGCCCGTCCGGCTTCCTGCGCCTTTCCTACGCCCTGGGCGACGACGACCTCGCCACGGGCGTGCAGCGCCTGCAGGACTTCCTCGGCAAGGCCCAGTAACGCCCCATCACCTTTCGCAGGAAAAACCAGAACGCCCCATCACCAAGTGATGGGGCGTTCTGGTTTAAGGCCCGAAAGGTGATGGGGCGTTGCCGATTTACGGGAAGGAGGTGATGGGGCGTTTAGAGGAGGCGGCGCTCCGCGGCCCACTTAGTCAGTTCGTGGCGGCTGGAGAGCTGGAGCTTCCGCAGCACCGCCGAGACATGGGTTTCCACGGTCTTGATGCTGATGAAGAGCTCCTTGGCCACCTCTTTGTAGCTGTAGCCCCTGGCGATGAGCCGCATGACCTCAAGCTCACGGGCTGAGAGCTTGTCGAGTTCGTCGTCGGCAATGTCCGCGGGGGCAGTGCCGAAGGCGTCCAGGACAAAACCGGCAAGCCGGGGCGAGAAGACCGCATCGCCGCCGGCAACCCGGAATACGGCGTCGGTGATCTCGGCGCCGGAGATGGTCTTGGTGACATAGCCGCGGGCGCCGGCCCGTATCACTGCGACCACATCCTCCGCGGCGTCGGACACACTCAGGGCCAGGAACCGGGTGCTGGACAGGAGCGCGGCGGAACCGGCGATGACTTCCCGGCCGCCGCCGCCCAGTCCGCCGGGGAGGTGGACATCCAAAAGGACGACGTCGGGCCGCTGCTGGGCAATCACGGCGATGGCCTGCTCCACGGTGGCAGCCTCCCCCACCACCTGGATGCTGGGGTCGAGGTCCGCTTTCAGGCCGGACCGGAAGATGGCATGGTCGTCCACGATGACCACCCGTGCGGAGTTGGCCGGCCGGGTACTTCCGGCACCTGTTCCCTGGGTTGTGTTCATGTTTTTCCTTCCGCGTGTTCTGCTGCGGCCGGCAGCCGGAGGCGGACCTCGGTGCCGTCGCCGGTGCTGAGGATGGCAGCCGAGCCGCCGTGCCGTTTCATCCGGCCGATGATTGATTCCCGGATACCGAGCCGGTCCGCGGGCACGTCCCCCAGCTCAAAGCCCGGTCCCCTGTCCTTGATGAAGATCTCGGCCTGCCCGTCAGACGCTTCAAGGTAGACCGAGACCGTCCCGCCACCGTGCCGTGAGGCGTTGAGCATGGCCTCCCGGCTGGCCTGGACCAGGGCCTCGTGCGCCTCGGTCATGACGGCGTCACCAACGGTGACCACCTCCACGGCGTTGCCGAGCAGGTCTTCCACCTCGCCGGCAACGGCCTTGATCCGGTCCGAAAGCTGGCCGCTTTCGCGGCCTGGATCCTGGAACAGCCAGCCGCGCAGCTCGCGTTCCTGGGCACGGGCCAGGCGGACAACGTCGTGCTCATTGCCCGCGCGCCGCTGGATCAGGGCGAGCGTCTGCAGCACGGAGTCGTGGAGGTGGGCGGCGATCTCGGCACGTTCCGTCTCCCGGATCCGGCCGGCGCGTTCGGCTTCGAGGTCACGCCAGAACTTCAGCGCCCACGGCAGCAGGACCAGCACCACCCCGCCCAGGACGGCCACCGAAGCGAGCAAGGCAAGCCACGTCTGTTCCCAGGAACCCGAGCCGGACACCATCACCAAGACCCCGGCCACCACCAGCGCCAGACCGGCGGCGAGCCGGCCCCAGCCGCCGGCCTGGTCCGCCTTGGTCTTGTCCACCAGGCCGGCACGCCGGGTCTCGTCCAGCTGCATCCATGCGATCGAGGCGCCGCCCAGGACCGCGGCAGCCGGGATCAGCGTTCCGAGGGACACATCCACACCCAGCAGCTGGGCGATCATGATGCCGGCGACGAGCAGGAGTCCGCAGCCCAGCAGGATTTCCTTGCCGTACCGCATTCCGCGGGCCCGGAACCAGGGGGCGCCCTGCGGGCCGCCCTCGCCGTCCGGAACGGGAGCTGGGGCACCCGCCGGGGATCCGGCGTCGGCAGCGGCCCCCTGGGCGGGCTGGCTCACCGCCGGGGCAATGGGCGACGCCGGGCGGCGGGCATTGCGGCGGGCGGCCTCGTCCGCGGTGGGCACCATGATCCAGAGCCATGCGTAGAAGACCAGGCCGGCACCGCCCGCGAAGGATGCCAGGACCATGCCCAGGCGGACGTTCCGCACCGGCCACCCCAAGTGCGCGGCCAAACCGGAGCACACCCCGGCGATGACACGGTCGCTGCTCCGTGCCAGGGGCGGCCGCACCGGAAGGGTTGTCATGGGTCAATCCAAACACGGATCAGGGTTGCCCGGACCGCATTCGGCCGCTTCCCGGGGACAGCTCAGGGACGGTTCAGGGCTTCCCCCAGTAGAGCGCTGCCGGGCATGGACGGGAGGATCGAGGTATGAACTCGCAGACCCCCTCCCCCGACGACGAACACCCTGCCGAGCCCCTTCCCAAGGAGCAGCCCGGCACGGACAGCGGGCAGCCTACCGAGCCGCTGCCATCCCCCGGCCCAACGCCTCCCGACCCCGCCACTGCCCCGCAGGCTGACCCCTCGCCCAACTATGCGTACCAGGGCAGCCCGGCACCCGCTCCGTCCACCGACTTCTTTGGCTGGATCCGCAGCAACGGCATCTACCGGGGCAACGACCGGTGGGTGGGCGGCGTCTGCAGCGGTATTGCGCACAGGCTGGGCGTTGACCCCATCATCATCCGCGGCGTCTTCATTGTCCTGACCCTCCTGGCAGGCATCGGAGTCCTGCTGTACGGCCTGGCCTGGGCCCTCCTCCCGGAACCTGACGGCAGGATCCATGTCCAGGAAGCCGGCGCGGGCCGCTGGTCCAGCGGCATGACAGGTTCCCTCATCGCCACCATCCTGGGCCTCACCGGGCTGGGCGGAGGCTTCTGGGGATGGAGCCACAACGGCCTCAGCGGACTGCTGTGGACCCTCTTCTGGGTGGGCGGCGCCATCTACCTGATCTACTACCTCTCCCAGCGCAACAAGGCCCACCCCACCGTGGCCGGCCACGGGACGGCCGCGCCAGGCGGGACTTATCCGATGGGGAGTTCCGGCACGGCCCACACCGCGACGTTCTCCGCCGGCACCGCGTCCGGACCAACCGCGGCTGCAGCGCCGCCGTACGGCACCAGCTCCGCAGGCACGGCGGATAACGGCAGCGCGACAGGGGGCCCTTACGGCCAGGGCGGCTACAGCCCGGCCGGAAGTGTGCCGCCTGTTCCCGGCTCCGGCGGCGTTGGGGGCACGTCTCCCGGCGGTCACGGCAGCGGTGCCCCCGGCGGCGGCAGCTACCCCACCCCGTGGGTTCCGCCGCGGCCGCCCAAGCCCCGGCCGTCCGGTCCAGGCGCCCCCGGTGTGGCCATCGCAACGGGTTCCGCCCTGGTGGTGGGCGGTGGACTGAAGGCCCTCGACGCCGCGAACGTCATCAGCCTGGGCGGCTCCGCCAACGCCATCGTGTGGGCCAGCGCGGCAGCAATCCTGGGCCTGGGCATCCTGGTGGCAGGCTTCCGCGGCCGGACCTCCGGCATCCTGAGCCTCTTCGCCGTGGTTGCACTCATCACCGGGGGTATCTACAACACCCTGGACGATGGCCGGATGCGGTTCCAGCAGGTGGACTGGAACCCCGCCAGCATCGAGGAAGCCCGCGGCGGGATCGACATCACGGCCGGACGAGGAACCGTGGACCTCACGGGCCTGTCCCCAACCGCCCCCCTGACGTCCGACGTCGTGGTTCCCCTGGACATCACCGCAAGCAACGTCACCGTGGTGATTCCGCAGAACGTGCCGGTGGACATCAAGGCGGACATGACCATGGGCAACCTGAATGAGGGCGGAGGCCAGCGCGGAGGCACCACCACCCGCCAAAGCAGCTACAACACCGACCGGCCCGGCAACCACCTGGTGGTCCAGATCGACGGCACCTTCAGCAACGTCACGATCCAGGAAGGCAACTGACATGGACAACAGCAACATTCCGACGACGGCGGGCCACGACACGGCCGGACCGACACCGGCAAGGGTGGGAACGGTGGTGTGGGGACTCATCGTCCTGGCGCTGGCCGCGCTGATCATCGTGGCCCAACTGGGGATCGTCGCCCTCAATGGCACCTACGTCCTGATCGGCCTCATGATCGGCGCCGGCGTGGCCCTGGTGGTGGGCGGCCTGCTCTCAGCCCGGAAACGTGACAACCAACCAACTACAGGGAAGTCTTGAACCATGGATAAGTTCTTCAGCATTGTCAGGGGCTTCGGCCTGAAGCGCGGACCGCAGCGCTGGGTTGGTGGAGTACTCGGAGGAATCGCGGCGCAGCTCAACGTCGACGTGGCCTATGTCCGCATCGCTTTCCTCCTGTTGTGCCTGCTCCCCGGACCTGCAGTGGTCTTCTACCTCCTGGCCTGGATCATCATCCCGGACCAGCGCAATGAAATCCTGCTGCAGACCTTCCTGGACCGGCGGTCGCTCAACCGGCCCTGACCACCGCACTTTCAGGCCCCGGCCCTGGGGAATCATCCTCCGGGGCCGGGGCCTTGCCGTGTCCCCGGCGGCCGGGCCCAATGTAACCGGTTTGTGTCGTACCCCACACACCCAACTACACTTCTAGGTGAGCTCAGCGTGGCGCTCTGCCTGTAAACCTTCTTCCCAGGATTTGAGCCGAACATGAAAATTGGAATCCTCACCAGCGGTGGCGACTGCCCCGGACTGAACGCCGTGATCCGCGGCGCGGTACTGAAGGGCATCGCCGTCCATGGCCAGGAATTCGTCGGATTCCGGGATGGCTGGCGGGGCGTGGTGGAGGGCGACATCATCGACATCCCCCGCACCATGGTCCGCGGCATCGCCAAGCAGGGCGGCACCATCCTGGGCACCTCCCGCACCAACCCGTTCGAAAACGGCGGCGGCCCTGAGGCCATCAAAGCCCACATGGACCGGCTGGGCATCGATGCCATCATCGCCATCGGCGGTGAGGGAACGCTGGCAGCTGCCAAGCGCCTGACCGACGCCGGACTGAAGATCGTCGGTGTCCCCAAGACCGTTGACAACGACCTCGACGCCACCGACTACACCTTCGGTTTCGACACGGCCGTCCAGATCGCCACCGAGGCCATCGACCGGCTCCGAACCACGGGTGAATCCCACCACCGTTGCATGATCGCCGAGGTCATGGGCCGCCACGTGGGCTGGATCGCCCTGCACGCCGGCATGGCTGCGGGCGCGCACGCCATCCTCATCCCGGAGCAGAAGGTCAGCATCGAGCAGATCACCGAATGGGTCAATGAAGCCCATGCCCGCGGCCGCGCGCCGCTGGTGGTGGTGGCTGAAGGGTTCGTTCCCGAGCACATGGAGAGCCCGCACTCGGAGCGGGGCCTGGACACCTTCGGCCGTCCGCGGCTGGGCGGCATCGCCGACCAGCTTGCGCCCGAACTCGAGGCCCGCACCGGCATCGAAACCCGCGCCACCATCCTGGGGCACATCCAGCGCGGCGGCGTCCCCTCAGCCTTCGACCGGGTCCTGGCTACCCGGCTGGGCATGGCCGCCATCGACTCCGTGGTGGAAGGCTACTGGGGCACCATGGTGGCGCTGAAGGGTACCGACATCCAGCATGTCGCCTTCGAGGAGGCCCTGGGCCAGCTCAAGACCGTCCCGCAAAACCGCTACGACGAGGCCGCGGTCCTGTTCGGCTAAGTCACTGGGCCGCCCTAGGCTGGGACCATGACACTCGATCCCGGCTCAGCGGCCATCATCCAGTTGGCGTGGGCGCGCCGGCTGGGCCTTGAAGACGACGCATTCGGTGACGCGCTGGCGTCCGGGGAACGGATTGTCCGGGCCGACGAATCGGCCCGGACTGTCGAATTCGTGCGGCTGTTCGGAAGCTCGGCTTTGGTGGGACCACGAAGCGTTATCGACACCGCGGCGGGAATCCCCGACGAGGAAATGGCCCAGCACGTCACCCTCCTGAAACTGACCAGGGACCAGGGTGGCCACGGGCTGGGCGCCGCGGCCCTGTTTTTTGCCGACGACCTTCCGCTCCAGCAGCCCTCGGAGGAACTGACGGTGTCGCATGGGAACCCGGAGGCGATCGAACTGGAGGGCAGGTGCCCGCCGGATGACGTGAATGAAGTGGGCCTGTCCGACCTCGAGAACCGCTACACCATCGTCCATGAACTGGACGGCAGGCGCGTGCCCCTGGCCTGCGGGGCCTACGGCGAGTGGGAGGGCCTGCTGGCCAACATGGGAGTCCTGGTGGACCCGGGCTGGCGCCGCCGCGGCTTGGGCGCGCTGGCGGGTTCCATCGCCGCCCACGAGGCCTTGGCCGCCGGGCTGACCCTGCAGTGGCGGGCCGATGTCAGCAACACCGGCTGCCTCGCACTTGCCCGGAAGCTGGGCCTGTCAGCCGGCGGAATCCAGACCAGCGTCCACCTTCGCTGACGCCTGGCTGCCCGCGGCGCCCCAGTCCTGGACCGGCTTGGGCTTGGCGAAGAACAGGGCCACAGCCGCACCCGCGAGCACCACGGCGGCGGGCAGCAGGATCGACTGGGCCATCGCCGTCGAGAACCCCGCTTGCAGGAACCCGGGCAGGGTACCGCCCATGGCCATCCCCTCACCGGCTGATGCCGCAGGGCCGCCGGACGGGAGTTCGGCGGCGAGCCGCGACTGGATCAGGACGGCGATGGCCGCACTGCCCAGCACCGCTCCGAACTGCCGGGTGGTGTTGTACACGCCTGAGCCTGCACCGGCCTGGCGTGGCGGCAGGTTGCGGGTGGCGGTGGTGCTCAACGGCGCCCAGATGCCGGCGTTGGCAAAGCCCAGGACTGCGCTGGGAAGCAGGAACAACAGGATGGGTGTGTCCGGCTGCATCAGCAGGCCGTTCCAGACCAGGGCGACAGCCATCAATGTCAGGCCGCCGGCGGCCAGGTATTTCGGGTTGACCCGGTCCACGATCTTGCCCACCACCGGTGCCATGCCACCCGAGATCAGCGCCATGGGCACCATCAGGAGTGCCGACTGGGTGGGCGTCAGGCCGCGGACCAACTGGTAGTAGAAGATCAGCGGCAGGCTGAAGGATGTGACGGTGAACCCCACCATGGTGATGCCAAGGTTGGCGAGGGAAAAGTTCCGGTCCCGGAACAGGCCCAGCGGCAGGAGCGGTTCGCCCTTGTTGACGCGCTGCCACGCCACGAAGGCGGCCAGGACAATAAGGCCGGCAATAATGAGTCCCCAGACGCTGATGGGTCCGGTGATGGTGCCCCAGTTGTACGTCTCGCCTTCCTGGATGCCGAAGACCAGCAGGAAGAGCCCGACGGCGCTCAGCAGGACACCGGGGATATCGAACCGGTGCGGGTGGGTGCTCAGTGCCGGGACGTTGCGCATCGCCAGGATGAAGCCCACGACGCCGATGGGCACGTTGATGAAGAAGATCCACTCCCAGCCCAGGCCATCCACCAGGACACCGCCCAGGATGGGCCCCACCAGGGTTGCCATGCCGGCCGTGGCACCCCAGATGGCCATGGCGGAACCGCGGCGGTCAGGGGGAAAGATGCGGGTGATGACAGCCATGGTCTGGGGCGTCATGACTGCTGCTCCGAGCCCCTGCACTACGCGGGCGGCGATAAGGGTTTCCACGTTTTGGGCCAGGCCGCACCAGAGCGAGGCCAGGGTGAACACCACCAGGCCCAGCAGGTACAGCCGCCTGGGGCCGAACCTGTCACCGAGGCGGCCCGTGATGAGCAGCGGGACGGCGTAGGCCAGCAGGTAGGCACTGGTCACCCAGATCACCGAGTTGATATCGGCGTGCAGTCCCTCCATGATCCGGGGATTCGCCACGGAGACGATGGTGCTGTCGATCAGGATCATAAAGAACCCGATCACCAGGGACCACAGCGCCGGCCACGGCTTTTCTACGTTTTCCACTCGGTCATCCTTCTGGAGTTTTGTTTTGGTGTCCGGGCGGAAACCCGGGAAGATCAGCCCAGCAGGTCCAGGATCTCCGTGCGGGCAAACATTTGCGCGGCGGCCCGGGCCGACGGCGCACCGGCGTCCGGATCCGCTCCGGCGCCCAGCAGGACCCGGGCCACGTCCGTGTAGCCCTTGAATGCCGCTCCGGCGAGGGGCGTCTGGCCCCGGTCGTTGGCGGTGTTGGCATCGGCGCCGCGCTGCAGCAGCAGCTCCACGGTTTCGGCGTGGCCATGATACGCGGCGAGCATCAGCAGGGAGTCACCGGCAGCGTTCGTCATGGTTGCGGGCACGCCGGCCTCAAGGTAGGGACCAAGCAGCGCAGCGTTCCCTTCACGGGCAGCCTGGAAGAGGGTCTGCGCCAAAGCCAGCGCGTCGTCGTCGTGCCCTTCTGCTGCCTCCGCCCCGGCGTGGACGGGCGTGGTGTTCTCGGTCATCAGCGTGGCCCCCTCAGGAATCCGGTCTGGCGTCCCACAACCTGGCCGGCGTCAGGGGCGACGATGAGTTCCTGGGCGGCCGGATACGGCTCATCGCCGTCCAGGACCGTCAGTATGTCATCCGGGGCCACGGAACGTTTTATGACCGCCAGCGCCACGGGGCCCATCTCGTAGTGCTGCGCCACCGAGGTCACGGTCCCCACTTTCCGCTCCCCGGCCATGACGGGGCTGCCGGCAGCGGGCAGGGTGTGTTGCGATCCGTCCAACTGGAGGAACACCAGCCGGCGCGGCGGGTGCCCGAGGTTGTGGACGCGGGCGATGGTTTCCTGGCCCTTGTAGCAGCCCTTGGCCAGGTGCACGGCGGTGCGCAGCAGGTCCAGTTCATGGGGGATGGTCTTGTCATCCGTTTCGGCGCCGATCCGGGGGCGCCAGGCGGCCACCCGGAGGGCCTCGGCGGCGTGCACGCCGGCCAAGGGCCGGCCGGCAACGGCGTCCTCGAGCCCTGCGGCGGGGATGAGGTACTCGAACCAGGGACGTTCAAGGCCGGGGTGGTTCTCCTCGGAAACGGTGGCGTAGGAGTATCCGCCCGCGGAAACGTGCGGCCACGGGTCCTGCCACGCGAGGTGCCCGGCCCAGTCCGGTACGGTCCGCGTGCTGCCCACCACGGCCCAGTCCGCGGAGGCGTCGGCGATCTCCACCCGCAGCATGAACTTCATGCGGTTGAGGTACTCGGCCAGCGGGGCGGCCTCTGCTGCCTCGACGATCAGCCAGGTGGTTTCTCCGTCATCGACCACCCGGGCATCAAAGTCGATCCGGCCCTGGACGCTGAGGAGCAGCAGTTCGCTGGACTCCCCCGGCTTCAGGGCTGCCACCTGCTGGGACGACAGGGTGTTGAGCCAGCTGAGCCTGTCCGGCCCGGTAACGGTGACCACGCCGCGGTGGGAAAGGTCGACGACGGCAGTTCCGGCGGCAAGGGCGCGCTGCTCGCGCAGCGGCTCGCCATAGTGGGCGGCGACTCCGGCGTCGGGGCCGGTGGCCTCGACGGCACCGGGGCGCGACAACAGAGGGCTTGGCGTAGTCATATGAAGTAGAAGTCCTTGGAGGTCAGCGGTATTCCGGATTTTCGAAATCGAACCTTGTCCCGGCAGCCCATTCGCTGGGCAGGTTTCCGTAGGCGGGATAGCCGCCGGCGTTTTTGAGGGTCCGGGCCAGGTGCAGGAGGTTCCAGGTCATGAACGTCGTGTTCCGGTTGGTGAAGTCAGTTTCCGGACCACCGGAGCCTTCATCGAGGTAGCTCGGACCAGGGCCAACGGGCCCGATCCACCCGGCGTCGGCCTGGGGCGGAATGCTGAAGCCGATGTGCTGCAGGCTGTAGAGGACGTTCATGGCGCAATGCTTGATCCCGTCCTCGTTTCCGGTGATCAGGCAGCCGCCGACCTTGGGATAGAACGCCCATTGGCCTTTGCTGTTGAGTTCACCGGAGTGGGCGTAGAGGCGTTCGATCAGCTTTTTGGTCTGGGACGAGTTGTCCCCCAGCCAGATGGGCCCGGCCACCACCACGATGTCGGCTTCCTTGACCGCCGGGTACAGCTGCGGCCACTCGTCGGTGGCCCAGCCGTGCTGGGTCATGTCGGGGTAGACACCGCTGGCGATGTCGTGGTCCACCGTACGGATCACGGTGGTGCTGACGCCGTGTTTTTCCATGATCCGGCGGCTGATGCGGATCAGCCCGTCCGTATTGGACGTCTGGGGCGTCTTCTTCAGCGTGCCGTTGAAGAAGACAGCTTTGAGGTCGCTGTAATCAGCCGGCGATCCTGCTGCTTCGACGGTGCTCTCTTCCACGGTGCCGCTCCCCTCTTTTGGATCCGGAGGACCCTAACTGGTCATGAGACCCGGTGCAGGAACGCGGAGGCGTGTGCCTCCAGCCCTTTTCCTGCGTCACCCCCGGTGGCAACGTCCCAGCGCCACAACAGGTTGCCGTCCACCAGTCCGAAGATCCGGGTGGCTGCACTGTAGTCCTTGGAGTGGCTTCCGCGCATCACCATGTCGGTAGTCAGCTGGATCTGCGGCCCTTTGATCTGGCCGTAGTACAGCTCCGAGATTCCGCCGGGGTGCGAAATGGACACGGAGATGTCGAAGCCGCCGTCCTTGTTGCGCAGCGCTTCGACCTCGTCGGCGCTCTTCAGCACCGGAACGATGTCTGCCGGCACCAGCCCGGGGCCGCCGTCGGCGTCGAGCTGTTTGCGCTCCAGCGCCCAGAAGCCCGTCTCGACGGTGAGCGGACGCAGGCGCGTGCCGTCGTCGTCGGTCAACCAGCTTTCGGCACGGTACTGCAGGTACGGCAGGCCGTTGTGGGTGAAGGAGACGTGCTGCAGGAAGTGCTCGGAGTCTTCGTCGCCGCTGCCCAGCCGCCCCCGGCCCTCCCACTCACCGATGAGCCAGGAGAGGGGGACGAGCTCGGGGGTCAGGTCTGTAGGAATCTCAATGGGCATTGGTATTACCTCCAGCTACGGCCGGTCCCGTGAACGGGGTGGCTACTGCTGGCCCTTGAAGAGGCGGTAGACCACGAAGCCGGCGAACCAGGCCATGGACAGGCTCGCGATGCCGAGCAGGACAAGGAAGAAGATTTCAAAAGCAAGTACGGACATGGTGCCATCCTAACCCGTTAGTAGATGAGTAGTTTGTCTATGAAGTACGCCAGGGACCCAACAGCCGAGACCGGGGCCAGTCCCATGCCCAGGGCGGCGAGGATGTTCAGCGGAGCGCCGCGGAGGGTGGCCAGCCGCCGGAAGCTCGCCAGCACCGCACCCACAACCACGCCGAAGATGGCTGCCGGCAGGACGGCGATGTCCGACAGGACCAGCCCTGCCAGCGGACCGGCCAGGCCGGCGAGCACCACTCCGAGCGGAGCAACAATGCTGTCCGGCCAGCGGATGAGCCCGGCCAGCAGGGCCACTGCCGCGCTGATCGCCGCCACCAGGAGCATCTCGCGGACACCGTTGAAGCGGGAGCCGGCAATCCAGCCTGCCCCCAGGCAGGACAGCAGGACACCGGCGCAGCAGCCCAGGGTGGATTCCAGCCGTTGCGCCTGCCCGGTTCCGCGGATGAGCTGCACCACGAACACCGCCATCATTCCCAGGGCCACGAAGCCCGGCGTCCAGTCCAGGTATCCGGGGGCCGGCACCAGCCCGGCGGCGACCGCGGCGCCCGCACCAGGCAGGGCGATGACGGCGGCGAGGGTCTTCTTGGCGGGGATGCGGAGGAAGTGCGGCCAACCGATGCCCACCGCCACGGCGATCACGATCCCCACCACCACCAGTGCCTCCGGCGAGGCGTAGACCCCGGCGATGATGGCGATGAGGCCGGCGATCCCGACGACGCCGACGGTCCAGGAGCCGAGTGAACGCGCGGGGGCCTGCAGTTCCGCCGTCATGCGTGGCCCGGCCTGTGCTTCGTCGGTGCACTCACTGCGCTGTTTTCCCATCCTGGCGGTCGGCCGGAAGGCAGGTCTGCCCCCTCATGGCAGGGCGGGTGCGCCCTGGTCCAATCCTGCCTTATGTGAACTGGATATGTCGCAAAACGTGCCTGTCCACGTCCCGAATCTGTGGTCAGGGAGGGGCTGCCGGGTATACTCAAAGCTCAGCTACGCTCCCTGCTGAGGTGGCTGGCCGGCGGCGTGCTGACGGTCCAAAACCTTCCGCAGGAGCCAGTACCGGCCGGTGGGAATCCGGTTCAGTCGCCCAACGATGCGCGGACAGCCCTTGGAGGAACAATGTCGCACATCCTGTTACTGACCAACAGCACCGGTTCTTCGGTGGACATCCTGCCTGCCCTCGAGCTGCTGAACCACAGGGTCCATATCCTCCCCGCCGAACCCACGGCCCTCCTTGAAACAGATCCCTGCGACATTGTCCTGCTGGACGCCCGCAAGGACCTGGTGGGCGCCCGCTCCCTCACGCAGCTCCTGAAGGCCACAGGCCTCAGCGCCCCGCTGGTGCTGATCCTGACAGAAGGCGGCATGGCGGCGGTGTCCTCCGCGTGGGCCGTTGACGACATCGTCCTCGATTCCGCTGGCCCCGCCGAGGTGGAGGCCCGCATCCGGCTGTCCGTCGCCCGGGCAGTGCCCGAGCAGGAAGATGCGCCCAGCGAAATCCGTGCCGCCGGCGTCGTCATTGATGAAGCAAGCTACACGGCCCGGGTCAACGGGGCGCCGCTGAACCTGACCTTCAAGGAATTCGAACTCCTGAAGTACCTGGCGCAGCATCCTGGCCGCGTGTTCACCCGGCAGCAACTGCTGACTGAGGTGTGGGGCTACGACTACTACGGCGGCACGCGCACCGTGGACGTCCACGTCCGGCGCCTGCGGGCAAAGCTCGGAGCGGACCACGAGAACCTGATCAGCACCGTCAGGAACGTGGGCTACCGCCTTACGCTGGTCCGGCAGCAGGAAGATGAACTCACCGAGGCCTGAGCCTGGACCGCCACCGGCGTATAGCCTTGGCTCATGACTCCAGCGCATCCGCAGAAGTGGCCCGTCCATGTCGTCCGGGGCGGAGTGGACCAGCAATTGCTGAAAGACTGCCGCGACCTTCTGGCCGCGGCTGAGGAATCCGATGGCAATCCTTCCATTTCCGAGCAAACCCTGGTGACCATGCGCGCCGGTGACTCGGCGGAGCACAGCCTGCTGACGCTGGCCCTCTACGCTCCTGACGAGGACTCCGATCCGGCGACCGGGCAGGACCTGGCGGGGTTCGCCGTCGTGGTTGAGGAGCCGGACGGGAGCGGCATCCTGGAAATCGCCGTCCATCCTTCCTACCGGAACCAGGGTGTGGCGGACCGGCTGGTGGGCGCGCTCAAGGAGGTCCGGGGCTTCAACGGGCTGAACGCCTGGTCGCATGGCAACCACGAAGCCGCTGCCGACCTCGCCGCCCGGTACGGATACGCGCCGGTGCGCGAGTTGTGGAAGATGCGGATGACGACGGCGGGCGCGGACCTGCCCGACGCCGGCCTCCCGGACGGGGTGGCCATCCGGGCGTTCGTTCCGGGCAAGGACGAAGAGGCCTGGCTGGCAGCCAACCGGGCAGCGTTCGCCCACCACCCCGAGCAGGGCAGCCTCACCAGGGCCGACCTCGAGGCACGCATGGCGGAGGACTGGTTTGACCCGGCCGGCTTCCTCCTGGCCGAGGACCGGGACGGCCGGCTGCTCGGGTACCACTGGACCAAGGTCCACCCCCGCCATGGGACGCACCCGGCCATCGGCGAGGTCTACGTGGTGGGCGTGACACCTGAGGCGCAGGGCATGGGACTGGGCAAGGCACTGACCATTGCCGGCATCAAGCACCTCCGCGACGAAGGACTGGCCGGTGTGATGCTGTACGTGGATGCGGACAACACTCCGGCCGTAGCGCTGTACAGGCGCCTCGGCTTCAGCCGCTGGGACATGGATGTCATGTACGGCCCGGCCGCCGGGTAGCCGGGAGGCCGGAGCAATCCCTGGCGCGGCGTAAAACAAAGGCCGTGGGGCCGGTGAATGCTTGTAAGGTTGAAATGGAGCCGCGCGGGGCGGAAGCGCCGGCACCGGAGCGCCAGCTAAAGGAGAAGCCATGAACCCGGAACCGTCCGGAACAGCCACGTCCCAGGATGTTGCGGTGCCTGTCCGGGCCCGCTTCGGCTCCTCCGAGGTACCGGCATCCAGGGCCACGCAGGACCGCATCGACATCCCTGAATTCGCGCCGAACCTGCAGCCCGAGGGCGACATCCGGCCGGACCGTTTCCTGGACCGCGAGCTGAGCTGGCTCGCCTTCAATTCCCGCGTGCTGGAACTGGCAGAAGACCCCACCCTCCACCTGCTGGAGCGGGTCAGTTTCCTGTCCATCTTCGCTTCCAACCTGGACGAATTCTTCATGGTGCGCGTGGCAGGCCTGAAGCGCCGCATCGCCACCGGGCTGGCCGTCCCCTCCCCTGCCGGGCTCAGCCCCGTCGAGGTGCTGGAGCGGATCAGCGAAGAAGCCCACCGGCTCCAGCAGCGGCATGCACAGGTTTTCGCCGAGCAGATCCGGCCTGCGCTGGCGTACGAGCACATCCACGTCATGCAGTGGGGGGAACTCGATGACGCCGCCCAGCAGCAGCTCAGCGTCATGTTCGCGGAAAAGGTCTTCCCCATCCTCACGCCGCTGGCCGTGGATCCGGCGCACCCGTTCCCGTACATCTCCGGCCTGTCGCTGAACCTCGCCGTGGTGGTCAGGAATCCCGTTAGCGACAAGGAGCTCTTCGCCCGCGTCAAGGTCCCGGACCAGCTGCCGCGCCTGATCTCCATTGACGGTCCCCGCGCCGGTGCGGTGCCGGGCCGGGTGGCACGGTTCATCGCACTGGAGGAAGTCATCGCCGTCCACCTGGACAAGCTCTTCCCCGGCATGGAAGTCCTGGAGCACCACACCTTCCGCGTCACGCGCAATGAAGACGTGGAGGTGGAGGAAGACGACGCCGAGAACCTCCTGCAGGCCCTGGAGAAGGAGCTTCTCCGCCGCCGGTTCGGGCCGCCCGTCCGGCTGGAAGTCACCAACGACATCAACCCCAACATCCGGGCGCTGCTGATCCGTGAGCTGGGCGTCGAAGAGTCCGAGGTGTACTCGGTGCCCGCACCGCTGGACATGCGGGGCCTGTCCGTCATAGCCGGCATTGACAGGGCGGACCTGCACTATCCCAAGCACGTCCCGCACACCTCCCGGTACCTGAACGAGTCCGAAACGTCCAAGGCCGCCAACGTGTTTGCCGCCATGCGGCGCCGGGACATCCTGCTGCACCACCCCTACGATTCGTTCTCCACCTCCGTGCAGGCGTTCCTGGAGCAGGCCGCGGCAGACCCGAAGGTCCAGGCCATCAAGCAGACCCTGTACCGGACCTCCGGGGACTCCCCCATCGTGGATGCCCTGATCGACGCCGCGGAGGCCGGCAAGCAGGTGCTGGCACTGGTGGAAATCAAGGCCAGGTTCGATGAGCAGGCCAACATCTCGTGGGCCCGCAAACTGGAGCAGGCCGGCGTCCATGTGGTGTACGGAATCGTGGGCCTGAAGACACACTGCAAGCTGTCCCTGGTGGTCCGCCAGGAAGTGGACGGCCTGCGCCGCTACTGCCACATCGGTACCGGCAACTACCACCCGCGCACCGCACGGTACTACGAGGACCTGGGCCTGCTGACCGCCGACGAACAGGTGGGGCAGGATCTTTCCAAGCTGTTCAACCAGCTTTCCGGCTACGCCCCCAAATCGACTTTCAAGCGCCTCCTGGTGGCACCCCGTTCCGTGCGGTCCGGCCTCATCGACCGGATCGAAACCGAGATCCGCAACGCCCGCGCCGGAATTCCCGGGCACGTGCAGATCAAAGTGAACTCGATGGTGGACGAAGCCATCATCGACTCGCTGTACCGCGCGTCCCAGGCGGGCGTCAAAGTGGACGTGGTGGTCCGGGGCATCTGTTCGCTGCGGCCCGACGTTCCCGGCCTCAGCGAGCACATCACGGTCCGCTCCATCCTGGGACGGTTCCTGGAGCACTCACGGGTGTTCGCCTTCGCCAACGGCGGGGACCCCGTGGTGTACATCGGGTCCGCGGACATGATGCACCGCAACCTTGACCGCCGGGTGGAGGCCCTGGTCCAGTTGGCCAGCGCGGATGACATCACGTACGTCCTTGACCTGCTGCAGCGCTACATGGATCCGGAGACCTCCAGCTGGCATCTTGATAACGAGGGCCACTGGACCCGGCACCACCTGTCCGAGGACGGGAAGCCCCTCGAAGACGTCCAGTCCTGGCTGCTGGCGTCCCGGCCGCGGCAACGCAGCCTGAGCCGGCGATAAGGGCCGCCGCGTTGTCGAGCGATGCACTCGTAGCCGACCAGACTGACCACCCGGGGGAACCCATTGCCGTTACTGCGGCGGGCGCCATTCCCTGGCGCGCCGGCAGGGACGGACTTGAGGTCCTGCTGATCCACCGGCCCCGCTATGACGACTGGTCATGGCCAAAGGGAAAGATCGACGACGGCGAGACCGTCCCTGAGTGCGCCGTCCGTGAGGTGTGGGAGGAGATCGGGCTGAAGGCGCCCCTTGGCATCCCGTTGCCGCCCATCCACTACCACGTGGCCTCAGGCCTGAAGGTAGTCCACTACTGGGCGGTGAAGGTCAACGGTGACAGCCTGCTTCCGGACGGCAAGGAAGTGGACAGCGTCATGTGGTGCGCCCCCGACAAGGCGGCCCGGCTGCTGTCCAACCCGTCCGACGTCGTACCGCTGACGCATCTGCAGGAGGCACACGGGCGCGGGGAGCTGGACACGTGGCCCCTGCTGGTGCTCCGCCATGCCAAAGCCAAGCCGCGCGCATCCTGGAGCAAGGCCGAAGGTGAGCGTCCGCTGGCGGCCACCGGGTCGCGTCAGGCCCAGGCCGTAGGCCGGCTCCTGCAGGCCTGGAAGCCGATGCGGGTGGTCAGCAGCCCCTGGCTGCGCTGCGTCGCCACCGTTGCCCCCTACGCTCGCGCGACTGGGGCCAAGGTGAAGCTGGCAGAAGGGCTGACCGAGCATAAGCACCAGCGCAGCCCGAAGAAGACCGCTGCCGTCATCGAGTCCCTGGTGGACAAGCAACGACCCGTGGTGGTCTGCACCCACCGGCCCGCCCTGCCCACGGTGCTGAAGCAACTGGCCGCCCACATGCCCTCACACCTCGCCAAGTTGCTGCCGGCCCACGAGCCATACCTCTCGCCCGGCGAGCTGGTGGTGTGCCATGTGGCCAACGGCGGGAAGAAACGCGTTGTAGCGGTGGAGCAGTTCAAGCCCTTTGACGACTAGCCCGGCCTCCCTGAGCCTCCAGGCTTTCAAAGTAGACTTGAGTCGTGAGCATCCCAACGCCTTATGAAGACCTCCTGCGCGATGTCCTGGCCACCGGCACCCATAAATCGGACCGCACGGGCACCGGAACCACCAGCGTTTTCGGGCGCCAGATCCGCTTTGACCTCTCCAAGAGTTTCCCGCTGATCACCACCAAGCGGGTCCACTTCAAGTCAGTGGCGGTGGAGCTCCTGTGGTTCCTGCGCGGCGAGACCAACATCAAGTGGATGACGGACCAGGGCGTCACCATCTGGAACGAATGGGCGGATGAGGACGGCGACCTCGGCCCGGTCTACGGCGTGCAGTGGCGCAGCTGGCCCACCCCGGACGGCGGCCACATCGACCAGATCGCTGAACTCATCGAGAACCTGAAGTCGAATCCGGACTCCCGCCGGCACATCGTGTCCGCGTGGAACGTCTCCGAACTCAATGACATGGCGCTCCCGCCCTGCCACGCGTTCTTCCAGTTCTACGTGGCCAACGGCAAACTCTCCTGCCAGCTCTACCAGCGCTCCGCTGACATGTTCCTGGGCGTCCCCTTCAACATCGCCTCCTACGCGCTGCTGACCTGCATGGTCGCCCAGCAGGTGGGCCTGGAACCGGGCGAATTCGTGTGGACCGGCGGTGACGTGCACATCTACGAGAACCACATGGACCAGGTCCTCAAGCAGCTGGAACGCGAGCCCTACGAGTACCCGCAGCTGAAAATCACCCGCACGCCGGCCTCGATCTTCGACTACACGCTCGACGACTTTGAAGTGCTGGGCTACCAGCACCACCCCACCATCAAGGCACCGATTGCCGTATGAGCACCGAAAACTTCACTGACCCCCAGTCCTTCACGGAGGAACTGGCCGCATCCATCACCGGCGTCGGGCTGGTGTGGGCCCAGACCTCCGACGGCGTCATCGGCAAGGACGGGGACATGCCCTGGAACCTGCCCGAGGACCTCAAGCACTTCACCCGGCTCACCACCGGCCACCCGGTCATCATGGGCCGCAAGACCTGGCTGTCGTTCCCGGACAAGTACCGTCCGCTGCCCGGACGCACCAACATCGTCATCACCCGGCAGAAAAGCTGGGCCAACACGCCCGAGGCGGAGGGCGCCGTCGTGGTTCCCTCCCTGGATGACGCGCTCCTTGAGTCGCAGTTTGTCGACGGCGGCGAGACCGTCTGGATCCTGGGCGGCGGGGACGTCTTCCGCCAGTCCACGGACCTCGCCAACGTTGCGGTGGTCACCACCATCGATGTGAAGGCCGACGGCGACACTTTCGCCCCGGAGCTTGGCACCAGTTGGGAGGCCACCGCCTCCGTCCCGCCGGACGGGTGGCTGACGGCCGCTAACGGCACACGCTACCGATTCACTAAATGGTCACGGACCGAGGGCTAGGAACATGCTGAAGAAACCGGAAACCCTGTTCGTCCTGGGCTACATGCTGCTGCCCCTGCTTGCACTGCTGTCCGCGATCGTGGGGCTCACCATGATCCTGGGCGGGAACAAGATCGCCGGGGCCATCGTGCTGGTGGTGGTCACCCAGGTGTTCACCTTTGGGGCGTTCTTTGCTTTGCGCGCGCGGAAGGCAGCCGTGCTGGAGCAGTCAGACCAGGGCTAGCGCTTACAGCAGCGGCATGGGGAGACCACCCCATCGCGGCCGGCCCGCTCCTGGCCTAGGCTGGGGCACGCAGCACTCTGGGGGCTGCTGGATGAATATTTGGGGGGAATCCTGGTGGCAGGAACTTTGTGGGGCGCCGACGTCGAGCAACTGCGGGCCCTCGCGCAGCAGTTCAACAAGACGGCGGATTTGCTGCAGCAGCAGTCGACGCAGCTAAGCAGCCAGATCAACAACAACCCGGCCTGGAAGGGCGCGGACGCCCAGCGGTTCCGGTCTGACTGGAACAGCAACCACCGGACGCTCCTTCAGCAAACTGTCTCGCGCTTGAAGCAGGAGTCGAAAGTCCTGCTTCAGAATGCTAATGAGCAGGAGAAGGCCAGCACCACCGGCTCCGGCTCCAGTGGTGGACCCGGCGAAGGTTCGCCGGCCGGCACCGACGGCCCCCGCCGTCCAATCCCGGGGCAGGGCAGCAACGATCCCTGGGGACCGGACTGGCTCACTGATCCCAACTCCCCTTTCCGCAGCGGCTGGGATATCTACAACCTGACCAAAGCGTTGCCGAACCTCCGGGCGGGACTGTTCGATCTTCCCCATTTCATCAGCAAGGCAGATAACCTCGGCGAGTTCCTGTTCTCCCGGGATTTCCAGAGCGTGGCAAAAGCGTTCCAAAACACAAATATGCTGAGCCAGTATTTCAACACTTCATCGGAACTGTTCGACGGCAGGTGGGATACCGCCTTGCGCCTCGCCGAGGGTGGCAAGGCGGCCGAGTTCTTCAAATTTGGTGGCAGGGCCTTAGGCGGAATCGGAGTAGGTCTTGACGTTTTGGACACCGTCAACAACGCCAAGGAGGGCGACGTAGGAGCCGCCTTCTACTCTGGAATCAAGGCTGGTCTGGGAGTGGTGAGTTTCGCTCCCCCGCCTGTCGGAACGGCAGCAATGGTTGCATCCGGAGCGTTGGCCATCTATGACAACGTTCCGATAGTCAAGGAAACCGTCAATGCCATCGGCGGTTCCATCGCTGACGGTGCCAAGGAAGTCTGGGAAGGCGCTGGAGACGCCGCTGAAAAAGTCGGCGACTTCTTTGGATTCTGAACCCACAACGAGAGGTGTCCACGATGACTGAGATAACGACGGAAGCCGCCACCATCCCCGATGCGATCGGATATGGCTTCGCCGAGATGGTTACCCTTGCAAGCCTCCAGCGCGGGGACGCCTCTGTCCACAGCGCTGAAGCACTGAGGGTGGACGGCTATCTGAACAATACGGACATGGTGAGCGCGGGCGCGTCGTCACTGGTGGCACGAGGCCTGGCCAAAGCCGAAAATGACGGGCTCCTGTCCGTATCAGGCCCCACCGCCGCCGTCGCTGCCCTGCTCTCCTCCGCCATCCGTCGCATTGAGATCTCGCTACTGACGGCCGAAGGGGGCGACAGCGTGGTCTTCATGGAAAATGATGACATCCATCTGCTGTTCCAGCCCCGCGCCTACTTCACGTGGTGGGCAATGGCTCAGCGACCGGACGTTACCGCAGCCGAGGCCAACCTCATGGTCATCAAGCAACACCTGGAAAGCAACCCAGAGGGCGGCGCCACTATTCGCCGCCGGGAGGATCCCACCGGCCGAACCCTCTACGTAAAAAATGGCGGCGGCGGACTATGGACCACTGGTATCTCCACACCCACGGAGCCGGACATTGCTGAAACCAGGGGCGTGGACGACGCCGGCCTCCTTCACCGCATCCGCACCGTCCGACAGGACTGACTGTGACATTCGACCGAGACCGTGAGCGGCGCAACGATGCCGTCCACGCCGAGCATAAGGCGGCGCTTGCACGGGGTGAAAAACGGGTGCTGCGAACTACCGACACGGGCGAACTGCACAGCTACCCCGCCGATGAAATTGGGTTCTCTCCAGGCCGTGGCCACGTGCAGGTCCAAACCTGGTGGGGTATGGGAATCCTGACAGGCGTCATGGCGCTCCTGGCCCTTCTCTCGCTGGTAATACTGCTCAGGCCCCTACCTGACGGCGGCCAGCCGTTCTGGGGCGCCCTGGTCCTCACCGCATTCGGCATTTTCGGCGCCTGGTATACCTTCCGCATGGCAAGGGACGAATACCGGGCCAAAAAATTGCGGAAGAAACGGCATGCACCGGAACCCGGAACCGGACCTTTCAATGAATGATCCAACAAGAACATGGGCTGTCGCCTTCTCCCGATGATCGCGTCTCACTAATGGCAATGGATCCTGCCTTACAGAAGCTACTTGTGGACCGACCGTACTTCTACGCGACCGCCATGGGACCCACGGTCTACGCCTACACAAAGGACGAATGGGGAATCGGTGGTTCCCAGCCGTCGGGAAATTACTCAGTCCACACGGCAACCGGGCTCGTTGTAGTGACAGCCCTCATGACCATTCCGGCTTTTGGCGCACCCCTGATGCTCATCCTTGCCCTGGCCACCCTGAATGTCGTTGTGGTCGTTTTCGGACTGCTGGGCACCGTCCTTTTCACTGGAGGCTGGCTCCTGGGAATCCGCAGCCTTTGCCGGGAGATGCGAGCGGCCAAGCTGCGCCGGCTGAACCGGCTGCCGAAACCGCGGTTTGCCCTTACCGATGACCAGGCACGCGCCTGGTTCGAATCAAACCCGTCGCCCATAGCCATCAACCGCGAAAACTTCCCTGACAGCACACGGCCGTTTCCCGGAGACGCACCGTCCGCCTAGCCGCCGCTGACGGCACCGGTACGTGCCGGCGTCGCACGTCAGTCCCAACTGCGGCGTGACGTAACCGACTGCGACCTTCCGGACGCGAAGTCTAAACTGGACGAATGACTACAGCAGCTACCCCTTCCGTCGGCCTGGTCGGATGGCGCGGCATGGTGGGCTCCGTCCTCATGCAGCGCATGCAGGATGAGGGCGACTTCGCCAACATCAACCCGGTGTTCTTCTCCACCTCCAACGCGGGAGGTGCCGCGCCGTCCTTCGCTGACGGCGCCGGCAAGCTCGAGAACGCGTTCGACCTCGACACCCTGGCCAAGCTGCCCATTATTGTCACCGCGCAGGGCGGGGACTACACCAAGCAGGTCCATGGCGAACTGCGCAGCCGCGGCTGGGACGGCCTCTGGATCGATGCCGCCTCCACCCTGCGCATGAACGACGACTCGATCATCGTCCTGGACCCCATTAACCGCGATGTCATCGACAAGGGCCTGGTCAACGGCACCAAGGACTTCATCGGCGGCAACTGCACCGTCTCCTGCATGCTCATGGGCCTCGGCGGCCTGTTCAAGAACGGCCTGGTCGAGTGGGGCACCTCCATGACCTACCAGGCAGCCTCCGGCGGCGGTGCCCGGCACATGCGCGAGCTCCTCAGCCAGTTCGGCACGCTCAACGCCGAGGTCAGCACGGAACTGGACGACCCGGCGTCGGCCATCCTGGACATCGACCGCAAGGTCCTGGCCCACCAGCGCACCGACATCGACGCGACTCAGTTCGGTGTCCCCCTGGCCGGCTCCCTGATCCCCTGGATCGACGCGGACCTGGGCAACGGGCAGTCCAAGGAAGAATGGAAGGCCGGGGTGGAAACCAACAAGATCCTGAGCACCTCCGAGGAAAACCATGTGATCATGGACGGCCTCTGCGTCCGCATCGGCGCCATGCGCTCCCACTCTCAGGCCCTGACCCTGAAGCTCCGCGAGGACCTGTCCGTGGCCGAGATCGAGAAGCTCCTGGATGAGGACAACCAGTGGGCCAAGGTGGTTCCCAACACCAAGGAAGCCTCCATGGCCGATCTGACCCCGGTGGCCGCCTCCGGCACCCTGGACATCCCGGTGGGCCGCATCCGCAAGATGGAGATGGGCCCGCAGTACATCAGCGCCTTCACCGTGGGCGACCAGCTCCTCTGGGGGGCCGCCGAGCCGCTGCGCCGCATGCTCAACATCGCCACCGGCACCCTGTAACTTTCAGCTGCCCCACGAGCGGCCCTGGCCCGCATAACCGTTGCTGCCCCGCACCGGTTATGCGGGTCGGGGCCGCTTTTGCATTCCGGCGTGCCGCGCGAGGAATGCGTACAGCCGCTGCCGCAGCTCTCCCGGCCGGTCCAGTTGCTTCCAGTTGATGCGAAAAACCGCCCAACCAAGCTCCTGCAGAGCGTTCTCCCGGCGCCGCTCCGCGAGCAGCACATCGGCCGTTGGCCTGTACTCCGTGTACTTGGCATTGCCGTCGAACTCAATGATCACCAAGGCATCTTGATCCGCGAAATCAGCCCGGAAAACACCCTCGCTGGTGGGGATCACCACCTGCGGTTCGAACATGCGCAGGCCAAAAGACCGCAGCAACAGCCTGGTCCGGGTCTCCCCCGGGGACTCTGATCGCGCATCCAGGACCTCCAGCAGGTCCCAGGCCCGCCTGCCGCCGCGGACCACGGGACTGTCGTTCAGCAACTGCCGCATGGCCTCGATGGATGCACCTTTGCGCAGCGCGTGGTCACCGATCACGGCAGCCTTGTCCAAGGGCAGGATACGTGCGCAGTCCAGCACGGTCCGCTCGGCACTGGTGGTAAGGACTTCCCGCCCGTCGGGCGTCCACAGTGAAGCCTTCTCAGCTTCCGCGAGCGGCTGCCTGTGGGTCCGGACGTCCCTTCCCGCGCTGGCCTTCGAGTTGGAGTACTGGGTTGTCACGTGCACCGCGGAGCCTCCGCCCCAGACAAAATGGCCGTGCAGCAGCGCCGCACTCACGTGGCTGTACCGGGACAGGCCGTGGGTAGATTCGAAATGCGCCATCAGGCGGACCTGGTCCCGGTCCCACGGCGCGAGCGTACTCCAGTAGCCGCTCCGGACGTAGGCTCCCCGCCGCACCCGGAGCACGGCGCCGCTCTTCACGGCCGCAGTCAGCACACGGTCGTCCAGCCCGGCGGCCGCCAATTGATGGGTTGACGCAACCACCTTCCCGGGCCAGCGATGGTCGACGAGGGCCTGCAAAGCATCGAAGTTCATTGTCCAAGGGTCGGCGGCGGACACCGGCAGCGGAAGCACAGGACGCCGCTATGTGGATGGCCGGCGGTACGAGCGGCCCTTGCCCGCGGAACCGTTGCCGCCCAGCACCGGTTATGCGGGGCAGGGCCGGTTATGCGGGGCTGGAAGCCGCTCAGGTGGCCAGGAACCTCGTGTAGCGCCGGCCGGCCTTGGCCAGGGCTGCCTGCGCCGCCGGGCCAAGCGGCCGGGCTTCGTCGAAGAGTTTGGGTACGACGGCGGCACCCGGCCCCGTGCCCTGCAGCGCCCAGGTGCCAACCACCTTCCCAGCGGCGACCACCGTCTTCTTGAAGACACCGTTGCCGCCGGGCACGATCAGATCGAAATGCTCGGGTGCCAGGACAAGGCTGCGGTCCGTATAGCCCAGGACAAACTCATCAAAACCGGGCAGCAGGTGGACCGACCGGCCGCCTGGTACACCGGATTCCAGGAGGGCCGCCACCTCCGGGGACAGCCAGTAGCTGGTCCCCCCGAATTCCAGCTCCACCAACTCGCGCCGGACGAGTTCAAACGCCGTGCGCACCTCGGTCAGCGGCAGCTGCGTCCACCAGGCGAAGTCGCGGAGGGTGGCCGGCCCATGGCTGCGGAAGTATCGGAGCAGGAACTCTGCCAGGGCCGCCTCGCGTTCCAGGCTCCTCGATACCGGTATCCATTCGTGGAACGCGGCGATCAGCTGCTGGTTTCCGGCCAGGGGCCCCAGGACCAGCCAGCCGTGCCGGCAGAGCGAACCCAGGAGATGGATCCCGCGCTGGCCCTGGGTCGGCTGGCCTCCGTCGTCGAACACCTTGAACAGTGCGGCGCGGCTGATGGGGCCGTCCGCCAGGATACGGTCCAGCGCCAGATCGCGGGCCTTCTCCACGTCCGCCCACGTAATCTCCAGCTGCCGGTGACGGCCCGCGACGCTCCTGGTGAGCCGTTCGGCCGTGAGGTCCAGCATCCAGCGCAGGTCTTCGGGGGCAACCAAATGCAGTGTCCCGCGCATGGGCCAGGACCGGACAATAGCTCCGGAATCGATGGCGGCACGCACCTGGGAAAGCCCTGCTCCCGGCACCCGGGCCCCGACCGCCCACAGTGCCGCCGGCAGGTCCTGCGCCTGCATGGCGGTCATCCACCGGACCAGCTCCGGCACGGAGGTACCCTCTATCCCGGCGAGCCGCTGGGACACCAGCCGGAGCCTGCCGACCATCCTGCCGTCGCGCAGGGCACCAGATGCAGCCATGCGCCCATCCTAGGCCGGGCGCGGCCCTGAGGGGACGGCTAGAGTTCGAGGCCGATGAGCAGCGGCTCCGGATGCAGCGAAATGCCGAAGTGGCGTTCGACGCCGGCCCGCACCTCCCGTGCGACAGCCACCATATCGGCGGCGCTGGCGGAGCCGCGGTTGGTGATGGCCAGGGTGTGCTTGGTGGACAGCGACGCGCGGCCTCCAGCCACGCCGTCGTCTTCCAGGCCGAAGCCCTTCCCGAAGCCTGCCTGGTCAATCAGCCATGCTGCGGAGAGCTTCACCATCCCGTCCTGCCCGGCAGGGTATCGCGGAGCGTTTTCCGGCAGTTTGTCCGCGACGTCGGCCGCCACAATGGGGTTGGTGAAGAAGGACCCGGTGGAGTAGGTGTCACGGTCAGCGGCGTCCCACACCATTCCCTTGGAGGCACGAAGGCGGAGTACTTCGCGGCGGACGTCGTTCGCGTAGGCGCGCTGGCCCACTTCCACACCCAGGGCCCGGGCCAGCTCGGCATAACGGATGGGCGCGCTCATCCGGCCCAGCGGCAGCTGGAACTCGACGGTGAGGACCACATACCGGGGCGAGCCATTGACGGTGGTCTGCTTGAGGATGGAGTCCCGGTAGCCGAACTTCAACTCCGAGTTGGTGAAGGTCTGCACGGCGTTCCGCTCGCGGTCCCAGGTACGGACGGCGGCGATGGTCTGGGAAACGTCGGCACCGTAGGCACCCACGTTCTGGACCGGCGTGGCCCCCGTTGAGCCGGGGATCCCGGACAACGCCTCGATACCGGACCAGGCGTGCAGCACCGCGTGCTCCACCAGCTTGTCCCAGTTGTGCCCGGCCTGCACCACCACTGCCACTCCCCCGCAGGAGTCCTCGGCGTTGACCGTGAACCCCTCGGAGGCGATCCTGATGACCGTCCCGGGGAACCCGTCGTCGGAGACCAGGAGGTTGGACCCGCCGCTGACGATCAGGACCTGTTCCGCGGCGGCATCCGCCGAGCGGACCGCGTCGATAATCTCAGCCTCGGTGCGGGCCTCGATGTACTTGCCGGCAGGGCCTCCGACGGCGGAGGTGGTCAGGGAGGAAAGGAGCGTGGAAGTCACCTGTCCACGTTACTTGAAGATACTGTGCAAGCGCAGTGACGCACAGTACCTTCAGGCCAGCTTCCGGGCCACCGGAGAAAGGGCGAAGCTCACCGCAAGCATCACCATCACGGCCAGCAGAGAATGCAGGATGCCCACATGCTCGGCCAGCAGCCCCAGCAGCGGCGGCCCGCACAGAAACGCGGCATAGCCGATGGTGGACACCACGGAAACCCGGGCGGCAGCCTTTGCGGGATCATCGGCAGCGGCGGACATGCCCACCGGGAAGCCCAGCGACGCGCCCAGGCCCCACAGCGCGAGTCCTCCATACGCAAGCCACGGCATCGGTGCGAAGACGAAGATGCCCAGCCCCAGCACAGCCATGGCAGCGCACGACCGCATCACGGGGACCCTGCCAAACTTGTCCAGCAGCACCGTCCCGGCAAAGCGCCCGATGGTCATGAACGTGACAAAGAGGCCGTAACCGGCAGCACCGGCAGCGTCGCTTTGCCCATGTCCGTCGGCCAGTGCCAGCGCCACCCAGTCACCTGCCGCGCCTTCGGCCAGGGCCAGGCCGAGGACCAGGACGCCAAGGAGCAGGGTCCGCCGGTCCCGCCACGCCTGGGCGATCTTCCGCTTGTTATCCAGCGGCGCGTCTCCGGAGGCGGCCGCGGGAGCTATTACCGGGATTGGCCCGGTGCTGGGATCCTCGAAGGTGTCCGGTGAGTAACTGCGCTCCCCCGCCACCGGAGTGATGTCGGCCCGGAACCAGGACGCCGCCGTCGCCACCGAAACCGCCACCACGGCCCCGGCCACCGCGAGGTGCCAGAACACGGGCAGGGACACTGCGGCGGCGAGGGCACCCAGCCCGGCGCCTGCCACCGTCCCCAGGCTGAAGGCGCCGTGGAGCCGCGGCATGATGTGCCTGCCCACCGCGCGCTCGACTGCGGCGCCTTCAACGTTGGATGCCGTGTTCCAGCTGCCGGTGCCCAGCCCGATGATGGCCAGGCCAATGGCGGTTGCCACGGGGCTTGCCAGCACGGTTGTGCCAAAACCCGCGGTCAGCAGCCCTGCACCCACCAGGATGCTGCCGGTCCGGATGGTCCGCTTGGAGCCCAGCCGCAGCACGATCAGCCCGGAGGCGGAGACGGAGGCAAAGGACCCCAGCGTCATGCACAGCAGGATGACGCCGATGTTGCCCGGGGTAAGGTCCAGCGCGTCCCGGATGGCAGGCAGCCGGGACACCCAGGAGGCAAAGGCAAGGCCACTGGCGCCGTAAGCCACCACGACGGCGTTGCGCCACGACGAGACCTGGGCGGCAGTCGCTGCGGGAGTGGTCAAAAGTTGCAGCTCAAGACAACTTGACGACGGCCTGGGCCTTCATCAGGACCTTTTGCCCGGCGGAGACCACGGTGAGGTCGACGCGCGCGGTGCCGGCGTCGGCGTCGAGCTTTCCGATGGTTCCGCTAACTTCGATGGTGGCGCCAGGCTCATCAGTCCCGGTGGTGTCCGTGACCAGCACAGGTTTGGTGAAGCGGGTCTGGAAATCGACGACGGCGGCCGGGTCGCCCGCCCAGTCGGTTACCAGCTGGACGGCCGAGCCCATGGTGAACATGCCGTGGGCGATAACACCGGGCAGTTCCACGCCGGTGGCGAAGGCTTCGTTCCAGTGGATGGGGTTGAAGTCGCCGGAGGCGCCTGCGTACTTGACCAGGTCGGTGCGTGTGACCTCGATGGTGCGGCTGCCGATTTCCTGGCCGGTGCTGAGTTCGTTGAAGCTGGGGCTCATGGTTACTGTCCCTCTCCGCGGACCAGGATGGATGACGTGGTGGTGGTGACGGGTTCCCGTGCATCGCCGCTACCGAGGGCGAAGATCTCGGAGCGGGTGGTGATCATGGCACCGCCGCCCATGGCCCGGATGCCGTCCACATGCAGTTCGGCCATGAGCCGGTCGCCGGCAACGATGGGGCGGTGGTGGGTGAAGCGCTGGTCTGCGTGGACCACGCGGGAGAAGTCGATGCCGGCGTCCGGATCCTCGATCAGCTGGGCGTCGGCGCGCTGGGCGATGATGATGGCGAAAGTGGGCGGCGCCACCAGGTCTGGGTGGCCGAGGGCCTTGGCTGCATCCACGTCGAAGTGCGCAGGATGGCTTGCCTTGACGGCCCGGGCGAACTCGCGGATTTTCTCGCGGCCGACGTCGTACACCTCTGCGGCAGGGTAGCTGCGGCCCTGCAGGTCCGGATTGATAGTCATGGATTCCAGCCTATCGTTGCCACGCCCTTCAAAAGGGCCGCACCGCACTGATATGATGAATTCATCATTCCATCAATCCGCTGTCCGGGCTCTGACCGGCCGGCCATCGCGCACAGGAGCGCCACCCCGATGCTGTCTTCCGCCCAAGCACCTCTCTATGAGATCAAAGCGAACCTGTTCAAAGGCCTGGCCCACCCCGCGAGGATCCGGATCCTTGAGCTGCTGGCCGCAGCGCCGCAGGAGTCTGCTCCCGTGAGCTACCTCCTCGCAGAGACCGGGCTGGAAGCCTCCCACCTCTCCCAGCACCTGGCCACCCTGCGGAAGCACAAAGTGGTGACCTCCGTACGCACCGCCAACGCGGTAACGTACCAACTCGCCCACCCGGGCGTCTCACAGCTGCTGGCCATCGCCAGGACGTTCCTCCTGGACAGCTTGGCCGATTCCAACGAACAGCTCCGGCTCGCACAGCAGCTGCCGGCGGACCACCTGGCCGGCGGGCGAGCCTCGTGAGCGCGAACCCGGCTACAGCCCCCGGCACGGCCAGCAGGAGCATCACTCGGTTCCTCCCGTCGCGAAAGGACTACGCCGGAATTGCCGGCACGTGGCGCACCGACCTGCTGGCAGGGATCACCGTGGGCATTGTGGCTTTGCCGCTGGCCCTCGCGTTCGGCGTCAGCTCCGGGGTGGGCGCCGAAGCAGGACTCATCACGGCGATCGTGGCCGGGCTGGTGGCGGCTGTCATGGGCGGCTCCCCGGTCCAGGTATCCGGCCCCACGGGCGCCATGGTGGTGGTACTGGCCCCCGTGGTGGCGGTCCACGGCATCGGCAGCGTCGCCCTCTTGTCCCTGATGGCTGGTCTGCTGGTCTGCGCTTTGGGACTCAGTGGCCTGGGCCGGGCCGTGGCCTTCATACCGTGGCCGGTGGTCGAGGGCTTTACGCTGGGCATTGCCGCCATCATCTTCCTGCAGCAGGTTCCGCTGGCCACCGGCACGTCCGGAACTCCGGGGCACAATACCCTCCTGGCCGCGGTGGAGGCGGCAGCTGGGGCAGCGTCCCCGACGGTCCTGTTCACGCTCGCGCTGGTGGCGGGAGTCGCCGTCGTGATGGTCCTGGTGCAGAAGCTGTTCCGCGCCATCCCTGCCAGCCTGCTCGCAGTCCTCCTGGCAACGGCCGCTGCCGAATTCCTGCAGCTGGATGTCCCGCGGATCGGTGCCCTGCCGCATTCCCTTCCGGCGCCCGCCCTCCCCGCCCTGGATCCGGCCGCCCTGGGCAGCCTGGCGATGCCTGCCGTCGCTGTCGCCGTCCTGGCCGCCATTGAATCCCTGCTCTCGGCGCGGGTGGCCGCCGGGATGGCCGGACCGGACGGCAGGCCAACCGGCGCCTACAGTCCCGACCGCGAGCTGATGGGACAAGGCCTGGCTTCCATCGCGGCCGGCCTGTTCGGCGGGATGCCCGCCACCGGCGCGATTGCGCGGACGGCGGTGAACGTGCGGTCCGGAGCCAGGACCCGGCTGGCGGCAGCCGTGCACGCGGTGGTGCTGCTGGGCATCACGTACCTGGCGTCCGGAATGGTCAGCCGCATCCCGCTGGCGGCACTGGGCGGGGTCCTGATGGTCACGGCCGTGCGGATGGTTTCCCGGCGCACTGTCACCGCCATCCTGCGTTCCACCCGGGCAGATGCCGCCGTTTTCGTACTCACGGCCGTCATTACCGTGGCCTTTGACCTCATCGTTGCCATCCAGATTGGACTGGCCGCGGCAGCCCTCTTCGCCCTGCGGACCTTTGCCTCGCTGAGCGGTGTCCAGCGCGAGGAGATTCCTGGCCCTCCGGCGGAAGGGGACGGCCACATCGCGCTCTTCCGGCTGGATGGGGCCATGTTCTTTGGCGCTGCCGAACGCATTCTCCAGGAAATCAGCCAGGTCAAGGACGTGCAGGTGGCCATCATCAGGTTGTCCCAGTTGCGGATGCTCGACGCCACCGGCGCCCACGCCCTGGTGGAGGTCATTTCCGCATTGGAGCTGCGCGGCATCACCGTCCTGCTCAAGGGTGTCCGGCCGGACCATCTTGACCTGGTGACCAACGTGGGCGTGATCCGTTCACTGCGGCACCACAAGCATCTGTTTGAGGAGCTGCCGGATGCCGTGGAGCACGCCCGCAGCCACGTCCTGCGGAACGCGGCGGCAGCTAGCGCCTGAGGTTCTTGCGGATCGCCTGGCCGCGGACCACGATGCCTACGACGTGGAGGACCAGCCCCAGCCCGATGAGGGGAAGGGAAGCCATGGCCAGTGCCTGGTTGCCGCTGGTGTTGCCCACCAGATTAAGGATGATCCCGACGGCGATCAGTCCCATCGCGCTGAAGACCAGGACTTTGTAGCGGGTGGGCGCAGTAGCCCAGAATTCGTTCAGCACCGTCCAAGTCTACCGAGTCCGCGGCACCCCCGGCGGCCCGGGCGCGGGAACCCTGGACGTCAGAACAACGGTTCCTGCACCGCCGGCACCTCCGAAGCGTACTCCCCCAGCAGGACGGTCCGGGCGGCCAGCTGCGCCAGGTTGACCACGAATTGCGAGCCCGTGCCGTCCAGCCGCGCCAGCACGTTGGTTCCGCTGATGGCCGCGACATCGAAGCCGTGCCGCCCGTCGTCGAGGGTGTGCGGATAGGCGTGCCGGGGCCCGCTTCCATACAGGGCGTCGGCATGCCCGGGCCTGAGCCACCGTTCCTCCACGGACTGGAAACCGTCGACGGCGGTGCCCGCCAGCAGGGCCCGCACGTCACCGGCGGCCCGGGCATTGACAGCGTCCAGCGCCTCGGCCGGGAGCGGCCGCAGCAGCGCCTCCGCCTTCGCGGCCGAGCGCACCTGCTGCGTCAGTCCGACGCCGGCCGTCACCAGGTCTTCGAGGATCCGCACCACACGGCCGTCCTGCGCCCTGGCGACATACCTGGCCACTGCGGCCCCCTGCTCGGCCAGGCGGTTCCATTTCCGCGGCCCGGACGCCGTTCCCACCTTGGTGGCGCCTCCCGCGAACGTCGCAACGTAGAGCCAGTGTTCCTGCATCAGGTAGTCCCGCAGCCCAGGGGTTACCCTGCCACCGCGGTGGAAGTCGTGCATGAGGCGCGACTCGTCGCGGACGAAGAACCGCTCGCATTGTTTGCCCCGCACGGCCGGCGCGGCGGAGCCGCACAGGATGTGGCGCCGGAAGCCGGCCGACTGGACCTGGACGTGGCCCAGGCAGTACCTGCCGGGTTCCACCACGTGGAAGCCCAGCCGGCTGCCCGGCCTGAGGCTGTGCTCCCGGAAGTCCCCCTCAGGTGATTGGAGGCGCAGGACCGGGCCGCCGCCGTCGTCAGCCGGGGTTGAAACAGGCGGGCCATCCCAAAAGACCCCGTGGACCAGATAGCGGGTATCGGTCACGGGGTCTCCTGAAGTGATGGGTGGCGCTACAGCGCGGGCTGCACCCCAAAGGCTACCGCGAGCTTCATGATCTTCTCGGCGCGGCCCAGGCGGGGCAGGTCGGAGCCGTCACGGATGACGCGGCCGTTGGCTTCGAAGTCGTTCATGAAGTCGGTTGCCCAGGCGACGTCCGACGGTGTGGGGCTGATGACCTCGTTGATCACGGGGGTCTGGTCGATGGCCAGGCACAGCTTGCCGGTCATGCCCATCATCACCGTGATGCCGGTCTGCTCGCGCAGGATGGGGTGGTTGGTGCCCACGGTGGGGCCGTCGATGGGGCCGGGCAGGTTGCCCACGCGGCTGGCAACGACGAGCTTGGCGCGCGGGTAGGCCATGGCCTCCGGGGTGGCGGCCATGCCGGTGTCGCGGCGGAAGTCACCGGAGCCAAAGGCCAGGCGGAACGCGCCCTGGGCCTTGGCGATGTGGTTGGCTTCCTCGATGCCGAGCGCGGATTCCACCAGCGGAATGACGGGCGTCTTGCCGTCCATGCGGTGGTAGCTCTCGGTGACCTGGTCCGCGGATTCGGTCTTGGCGAGCATGACGCCCAGCAGCCCCGGGGTTCCGCGCAGGCCGGCGAGGTCATCGGCCCAGAACGGGCTGGTGGCGTCGTTGATCCGGACCCAGGCCTTGCCGCCGGCGGTCAGCCAGTCGATGACGTTGTTCCGGGCCTGGTCCTTTTGCGACGGGTCCACTGCATCTTCAATATCCAGGATGATCGAATCAGCCCGGGACACGGCCGACTGGTCGAAGAGCTCGGGCTTCATGGCATTGACCAGCAGCCAGGAGCGTGCGATCTCGGCGGGGATATTCCGTTCCGGCCTAACGGTTTCGGCGGCGATGGTAGACGTCATGCTTTCTACAGTATCCGGCCCGCACGCGGCACGGCGAAGAAAACGGCCCGCTTGTGAGGATCAATACGAACTAAACGCGTTGTGACCGGCCCAGGGGGAAAGCAGCCGGCAGCAGTTGTCGTTCTAGGGCTTGGAAACGACAACTGCTGCCAGCCGGTTGGCAGCAGTCAGGGGATGTTGCTGCCCCGCGCAGTGACCCAGAGTTTGTACCAGTCTGCGCGGGTGAGGGCCCGGGCCACGCGGGCGGCGTCCGCGCAGGCCCTGATCCGGTCCGGGTTGACCGTCCCGATGACCGGCGCGATGCCGGCCGGATGCTTCATCAGCCAGCCCAGGAGGACGGCTTCGCCCGAGATGCCGTAGGCCCCCGCCAGTCCTGCCACAAGTTCCGCGGTGGCCGCTTCAGCTGACGTGGGGCTTTCCGCTTCAGCGCCGGTGTAGATGCCGCGGGCCAGCGATCCATACGCCTGCAGGGTGACGCTGTTGCGCGTGCAGTACTCGAGCGTGCCGTGCGGAAAGCTGTAGTCCAGGTGTTCCGGATGGTTGACCAGGACCTGGCTTTCCAGCCATGCACGCTTCAGCAGGCTCATCTCCAGCTGGTTGGCCACCACCGGAGTCTCCAGCCGGTCCTGCAGCACCTCGATCTGCGCAGCGGACATGTTGGACACACCCAGCTGCCGGACCTTGCCCTCGGACATGAGCTGGCCGACGGCGGCAGCCACCTCCGCCGGGTCTGCCAGCGGATCCGGGCGGTGCAGCAGGAGGACGTCCACGTAGTCGGTCCGGAGCCGTTGGAGGCTCCCGTTGACCCGCTCCAGGATCGCCTCCTGGCTCAGGTCGTAGTGGGTTTGCAGGCCGCGCTCGTTCAGCCGGATGCCGCACTTGGTCTGCAGACGGATCCGCTCCCGGAGGCCCGGAGTGGCGGCCAGCACCTCGCCGAATACGGCCTCGGACTTTCCGCTGCGGTAGATGTCGGCGTGGTCGAACAGGGTGATGCCCGCGTCCAGTGCGGCCTGGACGGCAGCATCGGCCTGAGCCACATGGTCAATGCCATGTGGCTCGTCGGACCAGCTGCCGCCCAGCCCCATGCATCCGTAGATGACTTCCTGCATCAGGCCGTTGCCCGCATCAGGACAGCCGGCTTCCGGCCCTGCCGCATCAGCGCAGCCATGCGGTGGTGTTCGCCGGCAGCTTGCCGTCCTCCAGTGGGCCGCTGCTGACCAGGACCGTGCCGGCGGGAAGATCGACGGCGGTGTTCCCGAAGTTGGTGACGGACTGCCACCCGTTGGGGCGCTTGAAGTGCAGGACGTCCGGGTTGGCGTTCCCCACCCATTCGAGGTCCTCATCGGTCAGCAGTTCACGGCGCAGCTTCAGGGCCTTGCGGTAAAGCTCCAGCGTGGAGCCCTCCGTCCCGTCTTGGGCCTCGACGGCATACTTGCTGAACCAGTCCGGCTGCGGCAGGTGGGACCCGCCGTCGCCGAAGCCGAAGGACGTGCCCTCCACCTTCCAGGGCAGCGGGACGCGGCAGCCGTCACGGCCAATTTCCACGCCCTTGTTGCGGAAGAAGGACGGGTCCTGGCGTTCCGACTCTGGAATCTCGGCCACTTCCTGCAGGCCCAGTTCCTCACCCTGGTACAGGTACGCGGAGCCGGGGACAGCCAGCATCAGCAAGGTGGCGGCGCGGGCGCGCCGCTCACCCAGTTCAACGTCCAACTGGTCCTTGGGGCCACCGGCGAGCAGCCAGTCCTTGCCGTCCTGGCCCTTGGCGCCGGCTTTTGCCTTGGCAACCTGGGGCAGGCCATAGCGGGTGGCGTGCCGGACGACGTCGTGGTTGGAGAACACCCAGGTGGAGGACGCACCGGTGGCAGCAGCCTCGGCGAGGTTGCGGGTGATGATCTCCTTGTATTCGGCGGCGTCGAAGTCGGCCTGCAGGAGGTCGAAGTTGAAGGCCTGGCCCAGGCCCTGCGGGCTGGCGTAGCGGGCCCGGCGGGTGGCGTGCACCCAGGCTTCGGCGACGGCGGTGCGCGGCGGGTTGTACTCGTTGAATACCTCGCGCCATTCGGCGTAGATCTCGTGCACTTCGTCACGGTCCCAGAACGGGTGCGTTCCGTCGTCGAATCCGTCCACGCCGGTGTTGGCGGCGCTCAGTTCAAGCTTGGACAGCAGCGGCTCGGTGAGGTCCTTCGTGAGTGCGTGCGCCACGTCAACACGGAAGCCGTCCACGCCGCGGTCGGACCAGAAGCGCAGCGTCTTGAGGAAATCGTCACGGATTTCCCGGTTGGACCAGTTCAGGTCCGGCTGCTCCTTGGCGAAGATGTGCATGTACCACTGGCCGGGGGTGCCGTCGGGTTCGGTGATGCGCTCCCAGGCCGGTCCGCCGAACACGGAGTCCCAGTCCGACGGCGGGAACTCGCCGTTGGGCCCCTTGCCGTCACGGAAGATGTAGCGGTCACGGGCCGGGGAACCCTTGGGCGCAGCCAGGGCCTCCTGGAACCACTTGTGGCGGTTGGATGAGTGGTTGGGGACGATGTCCGCGATCAGCTTGATGCCGGCTTCGTGCAGGGCCTTGGCCATTTCATCGAAGTCGGCCAGGGTGCCCAGCTTGGGGTCGACGTCGCGGTAGTCATCGACGTCGTAGCCGCCGTCGGCGAGCGCTGACGGGTAGAACGGGCTGAGCCACACGGCATCGATCCCCAGCGTCTTCAGGTAGGGGACCTTGGCGGTGATGCCTTTCAGGTCGCCGATGCCGTCGCCGTTCGAATCGGCGAAGCTGCGGGGGTAGATCTGGTAAACGGAGGCCTGGCGCCACCAGTTGGGATCGGCCAGACGGTCAGAGTCGGACAGGGTTGCCAGAGTGGCGGTGGTGGACAAGGACTGACCCTTTTCTTCAGTACGGCTATATTTATATTGAGTCTAAATTTACTTCCTCAAGTATTATCTGTTGCTTTGGACAGGAAGGTCAACAGCATGCCTGAACCGGTTCCGGCCACCCCCCAGTTGCTGCGGCGCGTGAGTGCCGGCGCAGTCCTGGAGTTCATGCGCGCCTCGGGGGCCGTCACGGTCACCGACATCATGGCAGCGACCGGCCTGACGCGGGCCACCACCATCGCCGTGTGCGAGGACCTTGCAGGGCGGGGCTGGATCCTGGAACGGGAGAACCAGCGTGAATTCGGCGGGTACCGGAAGGGCCGCCCGGCCCGGCGTTTCGAGCTCAATGAGCGGGCCGGCGTGGTGCTGGGCATGGACATCGGCTATTCCAAGGTCACCGTGGTGGTGTCCGACCTGCGCGGCACCACCCTGGGACGGTCCAGCCGTCCTTTCCAGGCCGGTGAAGTTGGTTCACAGGAACGGATCGCTTTCATTGACGGCGTTGCCATGGCAGCCCTGCGTTCGGCCGGAACGGAACCGGAACGGGTGCTGGCAGCCTGCGCCGGGGTTGCCGCGCCCGTGGACCGCCACGGCGAGGTGGTGGCCACGCAGGAGTTCTGGGGACTGTTCGACCTGGGCCTGCGGCCGGCACTCAAGGCAGCCCGCGGGTGGACCGTCCTGCTGGAGAACGACGCGAACCTCGCGGCCCTCGGCGACCGGTGGCAGGGCGCGGCCGCCGGCGTCGACGACGTCGTGGTGATCCTGGCCAGTGAACGGCTGGGGTCCGGCATCGTGGAGGGCGGGCGGCTGGTCCATGGCACCCGTGGGAGTGCCGGCGAACTCGCCTACCTGAATCTGGTGGAAGGCGTGGGCGATACCTACGGCATCGCCCACCTGGCGCGAAGCTGGGCCGCGGAAGCACTGGCCACCACCGCCCCTACCGCCCTCCGGGCGTTCCAGCCCGGACGGGTGGAAGCGGAACAGGTCTTCGCCGCCGCCGGCCAGGGCGACGCCGTGGCGCTGGACATCCTCGACCGGCTCGCGGACAGGATGGCACGCGTGGTGGGGACCGTGGCCACCATGCTGAACCCGGAACTGGTGGTGCTCGGCGGCGGGGTGGCGGATTCCGCGCACGTGCTCCTCGCCCCCATCAGCGGAAGGCTGGCCCGGTTCACTGCCACCCCCGCGCGGGTCGCGGTATCCCCGCTGGGCGATTCGATCGTCACGGTGGGCGCGGTGCGCTGCGCCCTGGACTACGTGGAGAAGAACTCGCTGGACCTGGTGCTCGCAGGGGGCGCCGCCCCGGCCTGAGGTGTTCCTACTCCGGCATGACCATGGTGCGCAGGTCCAGCTGCCGGAGCACCCGGTCCGCCACCTCGGGATCCATGTCCGGCTCGTTGCGGGCGGCCACCACTTCCTGCCGGGCGGCGTCCAGCGCGATGGTCTGAACCGCGATGGCCAGCTCGCGTCCGCGCCGGCGCTTTTCCGCCAGTGGCTCGTTCCGCAGGCTGCCGTCCGTCAGTTCCGCGCGCAGGCGCTGCATCCGTTCCTTGACCAGCGCCACCTTTTCCGGCGGCAGGTCCGTCATCAGGTCATGCTGCTTCAGGGCTGCGACGGCGGCCGCCTGGGCGCGGGCGGCAAGCAGCCGGACAGCGTCGCGTTCCTCTGTTCCATCCTCGGAGGCCTTGAGGACACGCATCAGCCAGGGCAGGGTCAGGCCCGGAAGGACCAGCGTGGCAAGCAGCACCGCGCAGGCGATGACCAGGAGGTAGTCCCGGCCCGGGAACGGCGTGCCGTCCGCCAGGGTCAGCGGCAGTGCCAGGGCCAGCGCCAGGGTGGCCAGGCCCCGCATGCCGCACCAGGTGAGGATCAGGACCTCCTTCAGGGACGTTGGCTGCAGGAGGTTCTTCCGTTTCCGGGCACCCAGCGCCAGGGCGGCCATCCACAGGAACCGGACGGCGAAGACCAGCACGCAGACCAGCGCGGACACCCCGATCATGCCGAAGATTTCGCTTCCCTCATCGCGGATGACACGGCGGATCTCCAGGCCCACCAGGCCGAACGCGAGACCGGTCACCAGCAGCTCCACCACGTCCCAGAAGGCGTTGCGGGTGACGCGCTCCGCCGCGTCCTGGGGGCGGGCGTGGCGCTGCATTTCGAGGGCGGTGACCACCACGGCGATCACGCCGGAGGCGTGCACCTCCTCGGCGAGGATGTAGGCGGCGAAGGGGACCACCAGGGTCACCGCGCTGCGGGCCACCATGGAAGTGACCAGCCGGGTGACCAAGGCGATCAGCCAGCCCATGGCGACGCCCACCAGGACGGCGAGCGCGGCGCCCATCAGGAACTGGAGGACGACGTCGGGCCCCACCCTGGTGCCTCCCACGGCGGCGGCCACGGCTGCCTGGAAGATGACGATGGCGGCGGCGTCGTTGAAGAGCCCCTCGCTTTGGAGGACGGAGATGAGGCGGCGGGGCATGTGCACGCGGCCCGCCACCGAGTCCACCGCCACCGGATCCGGCGGCGCCACCATGGCGCCGAGCGCGATGGCGGCAGGCACTCCGATGCCGGGAATCATCAGCCACGCCGCGCCGGCCACTACGGCGGTGCTGATCACCACGAGTGCCACGGCCAGCATGATCAAGGTCCGCCATCTGACCCGGAACACCGCCCACGAACTTCGCTGGGCGGTGGCGAACAACAGCGGTGGCAGGAAGATGGGCAGGATCAGCCCGGGTTCAATCTCCAGGTCGGGGAAGCCCGGGATGAACGTCAGCGCCGCGGCCAGGAGGAGCATCAGGACCGGGTAAGGCAACCGGAGCCTGTCCCCCAGGCCCACGGCCACCACCGTGGCCAGCAGCAGTCCGACAATGAGTGCGAGCTGGTCCATAAGCCTCGTCCCCGCCGGCTATGCGCGGGGTTCCAGGGCTGCTGACACGGGCAGGGTGCCGTCACAGAATTCGATGGTCCGGCCCGCCGTCTGGGGAAGGTCCAGCACCGCTGCCGCCACGATCGCCGTATTGGCGCGGGAGGTGTCCCGGCTCCCTTCCGGTGACGGGTCGATGTCGATCAGCCCGGTCCCGGGCTTTTCCGTCAGGGTCCCGGGCCCGAGGATGGTCCATGCCAGGCCGGTGCCGCGCAGGTACTCGTCCGCCGCCGCCTTGGCTTCCGCGTAGGCAAAGAAGCTGTTGTCCTCGGGCACCCCGTGGTCCTTGCCGGCACCGAAGTAGGAGACCATGACGTACCGGTCCACGCCGGCCTGGGCTGCGGCATCCATGGAACGGATGGCGGCGTCCCGGTCCACGGCATAGGTGCGTTCGGGGCTGCCGCCGCCCGCGCCTGCGGACCAGACCACGGCGTCATGCCCGGCGAGGGCCTCGGCGATGGCCAGGGTCGTGGAATTCTCCACGTCCAGGACGGACGGCGTGGCACCGGTGGCAGTAACGTCGCCGGCATGTTCCGGGTTTCTGATGAACGAGGTCACGGAGTGTCCCTCGCCGGTGAGGAGTTCGGACAGGAGGAGGGCCACTTTCCCGTGGCCGCCGATAATGGCGATGCGTGTCATGCACCCATTCTGCCCGCACCGCGGCTGACTGCAGAAGCCATTTGCCCCTGAACAGGGCCTTTGGGCCCTGTTCGGGCTTTCCGGCGCCCACCTAGCTTGGGGGCATGGCTGCCGGACCCCATGCGGGGTTAGATGGACCCGCATCAGAAGCAATGTTGAAGCTGGGCCGATTCTTCACGAGGTGGGACCAGACGGACGACGGCAGGGCGGTGTTCAGGGAGGGCGGCCGCAAGGGTGACATCTTCTACCGGGACCGCTGGAGCCACGACAAAGTAGTCCGCTCCACCCACGGGGTGAACTGCACCGGCTCCTGTTCCTGGAAGGTGTACGTCAAGGACGGCATCATCACCTGGGAATCGCAGCAGACGGACTACCCCTCCGTCGGGGCCGACAGCCCGGAGTACGAACCAAGAGGCTGCCCCCGTGGGGCGGCCTTTTCCTGGTATACCTACTCCCCCACCCGGGTGCGGTTTCCGTACGCCAGGGGCGTCCTGGTGGAGATGTACCGGGAAGCCAAGGCCCGGCTGGGCGACCCCGTCCTCGCCTTCGCGGAGATCGCAGCGGACCCGGAAAAGCGCCGCCGCTACCAGCAGGCCCGCGGCAAGGGTGGACTGGTGCGGGTGTCCTGGCAGGAAGCCATCGAGATCGCCGCCGCAGGGCACGTGAACACCATCAAGACGTATGGCCCTGACCGTTGCGCGGGCTTTTCGCCCATCCCGGCCATGTCCATGGTGTCCCACGCTGTGGGGACGCGCTTCATCCAGCTCATCGGCGGGGTGATGACGTCCTTTTACGACTGGTACGCCGATTTGCCCGTGGCCAGCCCGCAGGTGTTCGGTGACCAGACCGACGTCCCCGAATCCGGGGACTGGTGGGATGCCCGTTACCTCATGATGTGGGGCTCCAATGTTCCGGTGACGCGCACGCCTGATGCGCACTGGATGACCGAGGTCCGTTACCGCGGCACCAAGGTGGTCACGGTCAGCCCGGATTACGCGGACAACACCAAGTTCGCCGACGAATGGCTGCCGGCGCAGGCCGGCACGGATGCCGCCCTGGCCATGGCCATGGGGCACGTCATGCTCAAGGAATTCTTCGTGGACAGGGATGTGCCGTTCTTCACCGACTACGTGAAGCGGTACACGGACCTTCCCTTCCTCGTCAGGCTGGAAAGGACAGACGACGGCGCCCTCACGCCGTCGAAATTCCTCACCGCCCTTGACGTCCCCGGTGAGTCCGGGGCCGAGGATGCGGCGTTCCGCACCGTCCTGTTCGACCGGGCCGCCGGCCGCCCCGCAGTCCCCAACGGGTCGATGGGCTTCCGCTACTCCGGCAGCGGGGAAGGCAAGTGGAACCTGGACCTCGAGGGGATCGAACCGGCGTTGTCCCTCCGGGAAGTGTCCGGGGAAGGCGCCGAAATCCTGCTCCCCTGCTTCGAGGACGCCGGCGGGGAGGGCAGCATCCTGCGCAGGGGCGTGCCGGTGATGGAGGTGGGCGGCCACCTGGTGACCACCGTGTTCGACCTGATGCTGGCCCAGTACGGCGTGGGAAGGGACGGTCTGCCCGGCGGGTGGGCGGCAGGCTACGACGACGCCGCCACCCCGTACACGCCGGCGTGGCAGGAGGAAATCACCAGCGTCCCCGCACAGGCCTGCATCCGGGTGGCGCGCGAGTTCGCCCGCAATGCCGAGCAGTCCAAAGGCCGCTCCATGATCATCATGGGGGCAGGCATCTGCCAGTGGTTCCACGGCGACACCACCTACCGGGCGGTGCTGGCACTGGTGATGCTCACCGGCTGCATGGGCCGCAATGGAGGGGGCTGGGCGCATTACGTGGGCCAGGAAAAGACCCGGCCCATCACCGGCTGGGTCTCCCTGGCCAACGCCCTGGACTGGTCGCGGCCGCCGCGGACCATGACCGGGACCAGCTACTGGTACATGCACACGGACCAGTGGCGGCAGGACGGGTACTCCGCCGACGCGCTCAAGTCCCCCCTGTCCACCGGCAAGCTGGACGGCATGCACACGGCGGACGCCATCGCCCAGTCCGCCCGGCTGGGCTGGATGCCGTTCTACCCGCAGTTCGACCGCAATCCCCTGGATATAGCTGACGAGGCGGAGGCCGCCGTGGCTGCCGGGACCGCCGCGGACACACCCGCCTACATCGCCGAATCGCTGAAAAACCGCTCCCTCAACCCTGCCATCGAGGACGTGGACGCTCCGGCCAACTGGCCGCGGACTCTGGTGCTCTGGCGGTCCAACCTGTTCGGCTCCTCGGCCAAGGGCAACGAGTATTTCCTCCGCAACCTGCTGGGAACCCACAACAACGTCCTGGGCGGGGACAGCGCAGAGGAACTCAAACCCCGGGACGTGGCCTGGCACCCGGAGGCGCCGGAGGGCAAGCTGGACCTCCTGGTCTCCGCCGACTTCCGGATGACGTCCACCACGCTGCTGTCCGACGTCGTGTTCCCGGCCGCCACCTGGTACGAAAAGCACGACCTTTCCTCCACGGACATGCACCCGTTCGTGCACGCCTTCAGCCCCGCGATCGATCCTCCTTGGGAAACCAAAACTGACTTCGACACCTTCCACCTGCTGGCCCGGGAATTCTCCCGGCAGGCAAAGACCCACCTGGGCGTCCGCCGCGACCTCGTCAGCATCCCGCTGCAGCACGACACCCCGGGGCAGCTCGCCCAGCCCGGCGGCCGGGTCCGCGACTGGCGGGACCCGGACATCCCTGCCGTGCCGGGGCAGAACATGCCCGTCTTTTCGGTCGTGGAGCGGGACTACACGGCCATCGCGGACAAACTCGCCGCCGTCGGACCGCTGGCCGACAAGCTGGGCTTCACCGTCAAGAACGTCACCTACAAAATGGCCGGACCGCTGGCCCGGCTCAGCCAGGCCAACGGGGTGATGCTGGGCGGCGCGGCGGACGGACGGCCGGCCATGGACACCGATGCGAAGATGGCGGAGGCAATCCTGGCATTCTCCGGGACCACCAACGGCGCCCTGTCCGTCCAGGGCTTCAAGGACCTCGAGGTCCGCACCGGGCAGAAGCTGGCGGACCTGGCGGAGGGTTCCGAGGAAAAGTTCATCACCTTCGCCCAGACCCAGGCAGGTCCGGTCCCGGTCATCACCTCACCGGAATGGTCCGGCTCCGAAACCGGTGGCCGGAGGTACGCCCCGTTCACCATCAACATCGAACGGCTCAAGCCGTTCCACACCCTTACCGGTCGGATGCACTTTTTCCTGGACCACGACTGGATGACGGACATCGGCGAGGCCCTGCCCATCTACCGGCCGCCGCTGGACATGCACCGGCTGTTCGGCGAACCGCGGCTCGGTTCCGACGGCGCCATGGAGGTGACGGTCCGGTACCTGACGCCGCACTCAAAGTGGTCCATCCACTCCGAGTACCAGGACAACCTGCTGATGCTCTCCCTGTCCCGCGGCGGCCCGACCGTCTGGATGAGCCCGGCCGACGCCGACGCGATCCAGGTCCGGGACAACGACTGGGTCGAGTGCACCAACGTCAACGGCGTGCTGGTGGCCCGCGCGATCGTCAGCCACCGCATGCCGGCCGGCGTGGTCTACGTCCACCACGCCCAGGAACGCACCATCGACGTCCCGAAATCGGAGGCCACCGGGCGCCGCGGCGGAATCCACAATTCGGTGACCCGGCTGCTGGTGAAACCCTCGCACCTGGCAGGCGGCTACGCCCAGCTGGCCTACGCGTTCAACTATCTTGGCCCCACCGGAAACCAGCGCGACATGGTGGCCACAGTGCGCCGCCGCTCGCAGGAGGTGCAGTACTGATGCGTGTGATGGCCCAGATGGGCATGGTGATGAACCTGGACAAGTGCATCGGCTGCCACACCTGCTCCGTGACGTGCAAGCAGGCCTGGACCAACCGTGCCGGCATGGAGTACGTGTGGTTCAACAACGTGGAGACCCGGCCCGGTCAGGGCTACCCCCGCCGCTATGAGGACCAGGACCGCTGGTACGGCGGCTGGACCCTGAACCGGCGCGGCAGGCTGGTGCTGAAGGCCGGGGGCAGGGTGAAGAAGCTGTTCGGAATCTTCGCCAGCCCCGTGCAGCCCGAGCTCAAGGACTACTACGAGCCGTGGACCTACGACTACAAAACCCTGGTGGACGCTCCCCTGGGCGACGACTTCCCCGTGGCCCGGCCCAAGTCGCTGATCACCGGGGAAGACACCAAGATCACCTGGTCCGCCAACTGGGACGATGACCTGGGCGGCTCCACCGAGCACGGGCACCTGGATCCGGTCGTGGAGAAGATCCGGCGCGATTCCGAGGACAAGATCAAGTTCGCCTACGAGCAGACGTTCATGTTCTACCTGCCGCGGATTTGCGAGCACTGCCTGAACCCGTCGTGCATGGCGTCCTGCCCGTCCGGCGCGATCTACAAGCGGGTGGAGGACGGGATTGTGCTGGTGGACCAGGACCGGTGCCGCGGATGGCGCCAGTGCGTCACCGGCTGCCCGTACAAGAAGATCTACTTCAACCACAAGACCGGCAAGGCCGAGAAGTGCACGTTCTGCTACCCCCGCGTGGAGGTAGGCCTGCCCACCGTCTGCTCCGAGACGTGCGTGGGCCGGCTGCGCTACCTGGGATTGTTTTTGTACGACGCCGATGCCGTCACCGCGGCAGCGTCCGTCACCGACCCGCAGGACCTCTACGACGCCCAGATGGACGTGCTGCTGGACCCCCACGACCCCCGCGTCCAGGCGGACGCCCGTGCTCAGGGCATTCCCGAGGACTGGCTTGACGCCGCCCGCCGATCCCCCGTCTACGCCCTTGCCAAGGTCTACAAGGTGGCCCTGCCGCTGCACCCGGAGTACCGCACCATGCCCATGGTCTGGTACGTTCCCCCGCTCTCCCCCGTGGTTGACTTGCTGCAGGACCAGGGCCACGACGGCGAGGACGCAGGCAACCTCTTCGGCGCCATCGACGCGCTGCGGATCCCGGTGGAGTACCTGGCCGAGCTCTTCACCGCCGGGGACACGGAACGGGTCACGGCCGTGCTGCGGAAGCTCGCGGCCATGCGGTCCTTTATGCGCGGCATCAGCATGGGCGGGGACCCGGATGAGGCCATCCCGGAGTCCGTGGGCATGGACGGGCAAAGTATGTATGACATGTACCGGCTGATGGCCATCGCCAAATACAGCGAGCGCTACGTCATTCCCACAGCGCACCTGGAGCAGGCGCACGACCTTGAGGAGCTGGGCTGTTCGCTGGATTTCGACGGCGGACCGGGCATGCAGGATTCGGCGCCTTTCGGGGAGGCGAGCGGCAGGCCCGTCCCGGTGGCCGTGGACACGTTCAACGCCCTCCGGGACCGGCAGAGTTCGGACACCATCGCCGAGGGGACGAGCCTGCGCGGCAGGGTGAACCTGCTGAACTGGGATGGCCGCGGCGCGCCACCCGGACTGTTCCCGGAGAAGCCTTCCCTGGACAGGAGCCCGGCGCCGGATACGCTGGCCGCCGCCGAGGACGAGTCATGATGCGGCCAGCCACGAACGCCCCGGCCGTCAGCCGCCGCAACCAGGTGGTCTACCTTGCCGCGGCCTGGTGCCTCTCCTATCCGGACGGGGAACTGGTGGAGCGGGTCCCCCTGGTCCGGGCGGCACTGTCCGAATTCCCCGGCACGCTGCCCGGGTTCGCGCCCGTACTGGACCTCCTGGAAGCGACCCCGCCCATGGACCTGCAGGCCCAGTACGTCCGCGAATTCGATCTCGGCAGGCGGCACGCCCTGCACCTGAGCTACTGGACGGACGGGGACACCCGCCGCCGCGGCGAAGTACTGGGCTACTTCAAGGAGGCCTACCGGCACAGCGGCGTCCTGGTGGACCTGGACGGGGAACTCCCGGACTACCTGCCCATGGTGCTCGAGTTCGCCGCCCGGGTGGATGGAGCCGCCGGCCGCGACCTGCTGCAGCGCTACCGGGCCAGCCTGGAAATGCTCCGGCTCGGGCTGCTGCGGGACAACCTGCCGCACGCCCGGATCCTGGCGGCCATCTGTGCCACGCTGCCGGGCAAGTCACCCCAGGACGAGCAGGAAGTGATGCGCATGGCCGGATATGGTCCACCCACCGAAAGCGTGGGGCTCGATCCCTATGACCCGCGGCTGCTGCCCGTCAGGAGGGGCTGACCATGCGGGCATCCGGGGCGGTGCTGGAGACGGGGCCGGGAGCCGCCGTCGTGGTTAACACCTGGGACACCGTCCTGTGGGGCGTGCTGCCGTACGTCATGGCGGTGGTGCTGGTGGGAGGGCTGGTGTGGCGCTACCGGTACGACCAGTTCGGCTGGACCACCAGGTCCTCCCAACTGTACGAATCCAGGCTCCTGCGGATCGCTTCACCCCTGTTCCACTTCGGGCTGCTGGCCGTGATCGCCGGACACTTCTTCGGGCTGGTCATTCCCATGGCCTGGACAGAGGCGGTGGGCATGAGCCAGGAGTTCTACCACTTCAATGCCCTCCTGGTAGGCGGGATTGCCGGGGTGGGAACCCTGGGTGGGATCGCACTGCTGATCTACCGGCGGCGCACCACGGGGCCGGTGTTCATGGCCACCACCAAGAATGACAAGACCATGTACGTGGTGCTGACCGCCGCCATCGTATTCGGCCTGTGGACCACGCTGGCCAGCGTTTTCGAGGGCGAACACGGGCACAACTACCGGGAGACCGTAGCGCCTTGGTTCCGGTCGCTGTTTATCTTCCAGCCGGACATCGCAGCGATGGCGGCCGCCCCGTTCTCGTTCCACCTGCACACGCTGGTGGGGATGGCGCTGTTCGTCATCTGGCCGTTCACGCGGCTGGTGCACGCCTTTACCGCGCCCCTGCACTACCTGTTCCGCCCGTACATCGTCTACCGGTCCAGAGACAGGGAGAGCAAGGGCCGTGGCTGGTCCGCCGTGGGCACGCCGGACAGGGACACCCGCAACCGCTGACCGGCGGTGCGTTTTGGATGATGTGGTGAGGAGCAAGCAGTGGCCGGAACAACCTCTACGCCAGCCACCGGCAGGGCGCTGAACCTGACGCTGGCGACGGTGGCCTCCGTGGCGGGTTTCTGGGCGTGGAACTCGGTGGCCACCCTCGGCGCCTTTTATACCCAGAACCTGTCCCTGACGCCCGCGACCACTGGGATCCTGGTGGCCATGCCGGTGTTCGTCGGATCGCTGGGCCGGATCGTGGTGGGCACGCTGACTGACAAGTACGGCGGCCGGGCCATGTTCACGTTTGTCCTGCTGGCGGCCATCCCTCCCCTCCTCCTGGTGTCCGTGGGCGGCCTGCTCAGTTCCTTCGCCCTGGTGCTGGGCGCCGGGCTGCTGCTCGGCGTGGCCGGGACCGTGTTCGCCGTCGGGATCCCGTTCGTCAGCGCCTGGTACGAGCCGGCCCGCAGGGGCTTCGCCACCGGTGTCTTCGGCGCGGGCATGGGCGGGACGGCGCTGGCCGCCTTCCTGAATCCCCGGCTGGTTGCCGGGATCGGATACTTCCCCACGCACCTGCTGATCGCCGGTGTCCTGGTGGCGATGGCCGGGCTGGTCTGGTTCCTCATGAAGGAAGCACCGGGCTGGGCGCCCAACCATGCGCCGGTGCTGCCCAAGCTCATGGACGCGGCCAGGACGGCGGTCACATGGAAGATGTGCTTCCTTTACGCGGTGGTCTTCGGCGGCTTCGTTTCGTTCGCCACCTACCTGCCCACCTACCTCCGGGACGTGTACAGTTTTGATCCCGCCGGCGCCGGAGCACGGACGGCAGGCTTTGCCCTGGCCGCCGTGCTGGCCCGGCCCGTCGGCGGGGTGCTGGCGGACAGGCTCGGCCCCAAGCCCGTGGTGCTCATGGCGCTGGCCGCCGTCGCCGTCCTGGGCTGGGTGGTCAACCTCAGGCCCGACGGCGAAGTGCCTGCGGGTGCCACCTTCGTTGCCATGGCTGCGGCGCTGGGGCTGGGGACGGGCGGGGTGTTCGCCTGGGTTGGTGTCCTGTCCCCGGCCGGAAAGGTGGGAAGCATCAGCGGCATCGTCAGCGCCGCGGGTGGCCTGGGCGGGTACTTTCCGCCGCTGGTGATGGGCGCAACCTACGATGCCGCCACGCGCAGCTATTCGATCGGGCTGCTCCTGCTGGTTGGCACGGCCCTGGTGGCGCTGGTGTTCACCCTGTTCGCGGTGCAGCGAAGGGCCGGGACGGCAGCGGTTCAGCGGGCGCGGTAGCGCAGGTAGGCCACCCCGTTGCCGAACCGCCGCTGGTCCACCAGCTCCAGCTGTGCCTTCAGCCCCTCAGGCAGGAAGCGCAGCCCGCCGCCGACGGCCACCGGGTTGATGAACAGCTGGCATTCGTCCACCAGCCCGGCTTTGAGGGCGTGTGCCGCGAGGGTGGGGCCGCCGATGCTGATATCCCGGTCGCTGTCCTCTTTGAGGTCCCGCACGGCTTCCGGGAGGAACTGCCGCTCCAGGCGGGTTTTCGGAGTGCTGGGGGTGTCCAGCGTGGTTGAGTAGACCACCTTGTCAGCCCCCTGCCAGATGCGGGCATAGTCCTGGATGACCGGCGGCTCATCCCGCGTGTCCATGGTTTCCCAGACGGACATCACCTCATACATCCGGCGGCCCAGGAGGTAGGTGCCCACATCCCGCTCCAGGTCGTTGACGAAAGCGTGGATTTCCTCGTCCGGCGCGGACCAGTTGAAGTTGCCGTCCGTGTCTGCGGTGTAACCGTCGAGGGACATGATTGCGGAGTAGATCAGCTTCGCCATGGGCCCATTCTGCCGGGTGAATCCCGCGGGGAACAGGGGCGCGCGCCAGGGTTTGGCGGCCGGCGCGGGTCACAGCAGGTTGGCCGCCAGGGTCCGGGCGATGAAGGTGCCATAGCGTTCGGGTGACCACTCCCGCTTGATCACCAGGGTTTCGTAGAGTTCGGCGGCGGTGGAGGTGAACATCACGTCGGCAGCCTCGGCCGTGGTGAGGCCGGGCCTGAGGAGCCCCCTGCCCACCAGCTGCCGCGCGTTGTGCAGCATCCGGCGGTAACGGGCCTCGTCCACATCCCGCAGCAGTGCGGCCATGGAGGCGTCCCCGGTGGCCGCTGCGTCCCTGATGAGAAGGTAGACCGGGGCGCCGATGGGACTGATCTCCGTGGTGAACCGGCCGAACCGCTCCATCAGGCGTACGGGATCCGTCTCCGTCGCCTGGGCGAGATCGGACCTCTGCTCGGCCGGCGGACCCCCGGCACCAAGGAGGCTCTCCTCGTAGATGGCCCGGACCAGCCCCGCCTTGCTGCCAAAGTTCTTGTACACCGACTCGGCGGATACGTCCGCAGCGCGGGCAATCTGCGCAATCGTCGTCGCCCCGAATCCCTGGCTGAGGAACAGCTCCCTCGCGTGTGTCCGGACGCTGTGCAGGGATTCCGCGGCCAGCTGACGGCGCCGCCGTCCGTCATAACTCCGCTTGGCGGGGCGTTTCCCGGAGGCATTGACGGGGCTCTTCATGCGGTCTTAAACTCCAATCAATACAGCTAACTGTATTGAAATCAATCTAACAGGTCACAGCCTCGCCCCGCGAGGCACCAAGGAGCATTTCCATGGACACGCCAAACGGCGTGGACCGCCTCCCCGACGGCCCTGTGCGCCGAATGTTTTCCGCAACACAGCGGCGCGACCTCGATGCCATGCTGGCCGAGTTCGCAGACGACTACGTCAACATCACCCCCAACCACCCGGCCCGCAGCTTCACCGGGAGCGCCCAGGTGCGGAAGAACTGGTCCGCACTCTTCGCCGGGATCCCCGACATGACCGTGACGGTGCTGGACTCGGCGACCGGCCCCGGCGGCAACGTGTGGGTCGAATGGGGATCGGACGGCACCCGCCTGGACGGCACCGCCGTCGAGCAGGCCGGCGTGGCCATCTTCAGCATCCGCGGCGACCGGATTGCCGCGGTCAGGTTCTACCTGGAGCCTGTCGAAAGGGACACCGCGGATGTGAATGCCGCGGTCCAGGCCGTCGCTGGAGCCGGAACGGAAGGAGCACGGCCATGATCCTCCTGGTCGGGGCAACGGGTGACCTGGGCGGCCGGGTGGCCCGGCTGCTGCGCGAATCCGGGCAGGACGTCCGCTGCCTGGTCCGGGCCGCCACTGACGATTCACCGCTCCGGGCGATTGGCGCCGGGATTGTCCGCGGCGACCTCACCGAACCTGCCACGCTGCCGCCCGCGTGCCAGGGCGTCGAAACCGTGATTGCAACGGCAACTGCGATCGGCCGCCGGTTCGCGGGGACCAGTCAGGCCACCATCCGGGACGTTGACGAAGTGGGCATGGGCCATCTTGTCGATACCGCCGAAGCCGCCGGCGTGCGGCGCTTTGTCTACCTGTCCTTCCCGATCGGCAGCGCCAGCCTCCGGACCCCGCTGGAACAGGCCAAGCTCACCATTGAGCGGCGCCTGGCGACCTCCCCCATGCGGACCGTGGTGGTCCGCTCCGACGGCCTGCAGGAAGTCCAGCTCAGCCCCGCCGCACGCTTCGACCTCGCCGCAGGAAAGGCTGCCGTCATTGGCAGGGGCGACAACCGGCGCCGGCTGGTCTCCACCGGGGACATTGCCGCCCTCCTCGCCACCGTGGCACTGGAGCCCGATCCGCCGGCGCACATCGACGTGGGCGGACCCGAGCCGCTGACCAAGAAGGAGATCATCGGGCTGGCAGGGGAATTGGTGCACCATCCCCTGAAGGTTCAGCGCATGCCCCGCCCCGTGGCGCGGGTGGCAACGCTCATGTTGAAACGCAGGAACGATGCCATGGCTTCCGCGCTGGGCGCCGGGTTGTCCTCAGACATCGAGGAAGCCACCTGGGATGACCAGCCCCTCCGCCAGCGCGGGATCACCCCGAAGTCGGTCACCGAATTCCTGACGGAGCAGTCGCAGGCGTTGGCTGGCCACTGACCACCCCTATGGCCTGCGCGACACCAGCACCTGCTGGGCCAGCGTCCAGAGATTGGAGACCGTCCAGTAGACCAGGACGCCGATGGGGAAGAAGATCCCGCCCACACCGAAAACGAACGGGAGCAGGTACAGGAGAATCCGCTGCTGGCGCATCAGCGGACTGTCCGCGTCCTGCCCCGTCAGGTTTCGTGACGCCACGAGTTTCTGGGTGAGGAACTGGCAGGTGATCATCACCAGGATCATGGCGACGGAGAGGACGGCCACCGCGCTGGGGTCTCCGCCTCCATGCAGGAGGGAAGCGGAGAGCGGCGCCCCAAAAATGCCGGCGGACGCGAACTGGACCACCTGCCCCTGATCCAGGGCTCCGATGCCTTCGCCCCGCGGCGAGGCAGTGGAGAGTCCGGAAAGCACCTGGAAGAGCGCCAGGAAGAACGGCGCCTGGATCAGCAGGGGCAGGCAGGCGGAGAAGGGGTTGGTGCCGTGCTTCTTGTACAGGGCCATCTGCTCCTGAGCCATGGCCTGCCGCGACGCCGGGTCCGTCCTGCCCTTGAACCGCTCCTGGAGCTCCTGCAGTTCCGGCTGCAGCAGCCGCATCCGCCGCTGGGTCCTGACCTGCGCCAGGAACACGGGGATCAATGCCGCCCGGATCACGAGCACCAGTCCGATGATGGACAACGTCCAGGTCCAGCCGTCCCCCGGCGGCATCCCGGCCGTGGCCAGCCAGTCGTGGAACCCCGCCATAATGACAGAAACGAGCCACCGGAACGGCTCCATGACCGCCGCGAAAACGTCCACCGAATCCCCCATCCGCAGTTGCTGCCAAGCTACTGCGGATACCCCCGCTTGTCACGGTCCAGCAAACCGGGGACGGCGGCCCCGGCTTGCCGAACCATAAGGTTCCGGTGTCCGCCAGCTACTTCTTCACCAGCGCGTTGCCATAGCCGGCATCGCATTTGCCGTCGTGGATGACTCCGGCGCCCGGCGCCACGGCATAGTCGCTGGCCGGATTGAAGACGGCGGTGTTGACGTCGGTTACCCGGCTGGCGCAGTCATCGGCGGCTCGGGCGCTGGAGCCCTGGCCACCGATCCACATGTCGATCCAGATGGTGGAGTTGGTTCCGTTCGCGTTGGCGCCCTGGTGGCACGGCCCGCCCTCGGGCTCATTGCCATCGCCGCAGGTGTCTTCCACGACGAAGTAGCGGCGGACGTCCGGGAGGTAGATGCGGGTGCCCGCCGGGAAGTCGAGGACGTCGTGCCCGGAGGCCAAGGAATGTCCCACAGCGATGGTGATGGGGTCCTCGAAGGTGCCGGTGCCTCCGGCAGACTTGTGAAGCACCGGGTGGCTGATGGTCGCGGACCCGGCAGGGGTGTTGTCGAACCAGGTGTACGCGGTCGTATAGGTGGTGGTGACAGTGCGCTCGGCGGTCGGCTGTGACACGGGTGCTGGGGCGGCGTGCTGTGGCAGGGCCGGAGGGGCGGCGCCGGGCACAGGAGCCGCGGCCTGGGCCTGGACTGGCGCACCGGCTGCGGCAGGAGCATCCACTTTGGCTTTGGCCGCATTTTCCGCGGCGGCTGCCTTTGCGGCTGCCCCAGCAGCAGCGGCGTCTTGGGCCTTCTTGGCGTCAGCGGCTTCCCGCTGGGCCTGGGCTGCCGCAGCCCTTTCGGCGGCCATCCGCTGGGAGGCGCCCACCTCATCGGAAGACTTGGCGCCGGGGGTGCCGGCGCTGGCTTCGAGTCCAGCGGAGGCGGAGCCTGGAGACGCGGCGGATGGATTGGCAGTGCCGCTGGCGGCGCCACATGCCGTTGTTGCCAACAACGCCGACAGCGTGAGGGCAGTGAGCAGACTGTTTCTGCGCATGGAAAAAAGCCTCTTCGTGGGAGCGCGGTGGACAGGGACATCGGAAGGCCCCCGCCGGAACAGGATCGCGGTCTGCGTGAATGCAAGGCATAAAGGCCTGGGACTTAGCACACGCAGGAGCATTTGGAATGCTCCACCACGCGTGTGTGCCAACCAGCGACCTAAACGTTACCTTTTATGGAACCCGCCGTGCCAATCGGTGACGGAGTCGTCAGGAGTTGGATCAGGTGGCGGGCCTTTGGCGCGGCTTGGGAAATGTTAAACAGAAAAGCCCCCTGGACCATTACGATCCAGGGGGCTTGGCCTGTAGCGGTGGGGAGGCTCGATCTCCCGACCTCACGATTATGAGTCGTGCGCTCTAACCAACTGAGCTACACCGCCACGAATGAGAAAAACCTGCGCCAAGCCGGTCAAAACCGCCTTGACGCAGGCCCTCATTCAGAGCCCCCCACCGGAATCGATCCGGTGACCTCGTTCTTACCAAGAACGCGCTCTACCACTGAGCTAGGGGGGCAACGAGTAAATACTCTACCGGAAGATTTCCGCACCAACAAATCGGCGTCCAGCCGCTCCCCGGCCTGGGGATTGCACCTGTCACCGGCACCGCGCGCCCCACATTTTCCGCGGAATTCCGGGGCTGGAGGGGCATGGACAGCAGAGCGGCCGACGCCGGGAAACGCCTTTCAGAGGCACGTTGAGTACATTCCGCGGCGGGAATGTGTCCAGCCCCACATTCGGCTTGGGCTTAAACGCCGATGGGTCGGCTCGAAAGCCGGCCCATCGCCGTCGTCAATCCCTCAACGCGCGGAAGTGTTTACCACTTGCCCTTGCGGTTGAACTCGCGGTGGCCGCTGTCGCCGCCGCTGCGGGGCTTGCGGGAGCCGTCGCCGTGGCCGGCGAAGCGGGAATCACCGCGGTCGCTGAAGGACCGCTCTGAACGCTCGCTGTACGAACGGCCGCCGCGGTCAGCGGAGGTCCGCTCGCCGTCGTTTTTGCGGAATTCCTTCTTGAACCCACCGTTGCCCTTGAAGTTGCCACCGCGGTCACCGCCGCGGTTTCCCTGGTAGGCGCCGCGGTCGCCGGAGGGCTTGCGGCCGTTGTCCAGCTCGAGGTGGATCAGCTCGCCGCCAATCCGGGTGCGGGACAGGGCGCGCAGCTGGTCCTGGCTCAGGTCCGCGGGCAGTTCCACCAGGGAGTGGTCCGAGCGGATATCGATGCCGCCGATCTGCGAAGAGGAGATGCCGCCCTCGTTGGCGATGGCGCCCACGATCGAACCGGGCATGACACGCTGGCGGCGTCCCACGGCAATCCGGTAGGTGGCGTTGCCTTCGGTCAGCGTCCGGGTCGGGCCACGGGAGCCGAAGCCGTCCTTGGACCGCTCACGCTTCTGGAACTCGGGAGCGGCAGGCAGTTCCTTCACCAGGAGCGGCTGGCCGCCCTGCGCCATGACAGCCAGGGCTGCGGCAATCTCGGCAGCGGGAACGTTGTGCTCTTCTTCGTAGGAAGCGATGAGGTCACGGAACGCGGCAACATCCTCGGACGCAAGGGTCTCCGTGATGCGCTCGGCGAACTTGCCGAGGCGCAGCGTGTTGACGGTCTCGGCGGTGGGCAGGTGCATCTGCTCCACCGGCTGGCGCGTGGCCTTCTCGATGGAACGCAGCAGGTACTTCTCCCGCGGCGTCATGAAGAGGATGGCTTCACCGGAACGACCGGCACGGCCCGTACGGCCGATGCGGTGCACGTACGACTCCGTGTCGTGCGGGATGTCGTAGTTGATGACGTGGCTGATGCGCTCCACGTCGAGCCCGCGGGCTGCGACGTCGGTGGCCACCAGGATGTCGATCCGGCCTTCCTTCAGGGCGTCGACGGTGCGCTCGCGCTGCTGCTGCGGGATGTCGCCGTTGATGGCGGCAGCCTGGAAACCGCGGGCGCGCAGCTTGTCAGCCAGGTCCTCGGTGGCCATCTTGGTGCGGACGAAGGCGATGACGCCGTCGAACTCTTCCACCTCGAGGATGCGGGTCATGGCGTCCAGCTTGTGCGGGCCCATGACCTGCAGGTAGCGCTGGCGGGTGTTGGCGCCGGTGGTGGTCTTGGACTTGACCTGCACCTCGGCCGGGTTGTTCAGGTACTGCTTGGACATGCGGCGGATCTGGCCGGGCATGGTGGCGGAGAACAACGCAACCTGGCGGCCCTCAGGGGTCTGCTGGAAGATCTGTTCCACGTCATCGGCGAAGCCCATGCGCAGCATCTCGTCAGCCTCGTCCAGCACCAGGTACTGGAGTTCGGACAGGTCCAGGGAACCCTTGGCGATGTGGTCGATCACGCGGCCGGGAGTACCCACGACCACCTGGGCGCCGCGGCGCAGGCCGGCGAGCTGGGGGCCGTAGGCGGAGCCGCCGTAGACGGGCAGGACGGTGAAGTCGTCGATGTGCTTGGCGTAGGAGGTGAAGGCCTCGGCAACCTGGAGGGCCAGCTCGCGGGTGGGGGCCAGGACCAGCGCCTGGGTCTTGCGGGAGGGGCCGTTGAGGTCGTGGAGTTCGGCCAGGCGGGACAGTGCCGGCACTGCGAATGCTGCAGTCTTGCCGGTACCGGTCTGCGCCAGGCCCACCACGTCGCGGCCTTCGAGCAGCAGCGGGATGGTGGCCGCCTGGATGGGGGACGGCTTTTCGTACCCGACATCCTGCAGGGCGGCAAGGACGCGGGCGTCGATGCCGAGGTCAACGAACTTGACGGTGTTTTCGTCATCATCCGCGGCCTTGGCAGCGGGAGCAACGTCGGCCGTTGCGGCAGCTTCGGTGGCAGTGGACTCGGCTGCGGGTGCAGCGGCCTCAGTGAATTCGACGGTAGCGGTTTCAGCGGTTGCCGCTGCGGTGGTTTCGTTCTGATTTTCGGGCATAGAGAGATATTCCTCATCCATAGGGGGCCAGGCGGCACTACCCGAGGTGAGCGGAGCCGCAGTACACGTGCCGATGATGCCGGGCAAACGTTGACCGGCCGGTCACAGAAGTCCGGCGCTTTCGCAATCCCGTGGCAGGACTTCGCGCTGCATCTCTTGGCTGCTATCCCAGCAGTCTGTACAGCGTTTTCTTTAGCCGGCTCTCCCTATGAAAATGCCCGCATCGCTTGCGCGGGCCCCAACACTTGCCAGTCCTGCCTCAAGAATTGGGCAGGAAAAAGGGATTTCCGGAGTGGGGGATGTTTCAAGTGTAGGGCACGGACGCCGCGGACCGGAAATTGAACGGCCGACGACGGCGGGTGAGCTTGCGCACACAGCCCGCCGCATGGCCATGGGACCGCGCGGTGCTACCGTCCCAGCCGCCGCAGCAGTACCTCAAACTTGGTGTGATACTCGTCCTGGAGCCGGATCTCGCCGTCGGCTTCCGCTCCGCGAAGGGCCGCAATAAGGTCCGCGTCCGGCCCACTGAACCACCTGCCAATGGTCACGCCATGGCGCGGGACGAACGTGCGCTCGATGGTGTCGCCGGCCTGGATGCTGCCGGTGCGGAGGACGCGCAGGTAGGTCCCCACCCGTCCTTCGTCGGTGAAGCGCTTCACCCACTGTGGTTCCTTCATGCGCCGCTGGAACGTGGCGCAGGGCGTGCGCGGGGAAGTGACTTCCAGTTCGACGCCGGAGCCCACCATCCAGCGCTCCCCGATGACCGCATGGGTGGCCTCGATGCCGGACACCCGCAAATTCTCGCCGAAGAAGCCCGGGGGTACCTCGCGCCCCAGGGCCTCGGCCCAGTAGTCGGCGTCGGCCTGGGAATAGGCGTAGACGGCCTGGTCCTCCCCGCCGTGGTGGGCCGTGTTGGCCTGGATATCCCCGCGCAGGCCCAGCCTGTGCACCTTGACCGGACCATTCGCCGGGCGCTTGTCGATGGCCGTGACGCCCACGCTGCCGGCATCCCCCAGGAGCTGGTGGACGCGGCAGACGGCAAGGACAGAACCTGATTCCATGGCATCAGTCTAGGGTTTTCCTGCACCCGGGGCCCCCGCGCCCGCAATGGGCAGGCCTCCCCCACGGCCGCAGGTAATTCTGCTCGCAGGCGGTACCTTCAGGGACTACGCTGATTCGAGACTTGCATTTGGGGGTGCGGTGCTGCGCCCAAATCGCGCGACCAATTGAGGGGGACGCCGTGGACTCGAACCAGAAAGACCCAAAAGAGGAACCGGAGAACGGGCCGGCGGACAACGGCAGCAGTGGCACCGGCGGCAGCGCCAAGCCACCACCTTGGCAGGTGCCTAGGCCGGACCTGCGTCCCGAGCTCCTCAACGAACCCGTCACCCCGGTGGATCCGTTTGCGCGCGAGCGGGAGAAGCAGCTCAACCAAGCGGCAGCCCGCAAGAAGCGCTCCCAGCGGCGCACTGTGGTGGTGGGCCTGGGCGTGACCGCGTTGCTGGCCGGCACCATCACGGCGGTGGTTGCCAGCAACGAGGAGGACCCCGATTACGCCCAGGTCTGCTTCAACGAAGAAACCGGCGAGCGCGTGGCGGACAACAGCTGTGAGAGCTCCGCGGGCCGCAGCGGCGGCCTCTACGCCTGGTACTTCTACTCCCGCGGGGCCAGCGTTCCGGCCGTCGGGCAAAACAGGTCCACCGCCCCCGGCTACTCGAGCACCATCCCCAGCGGCGCCAAGGCGTCCACGGGCTACAGCAGCAAGGGCGGCACGGTGAGCCGCGGCGGGTTCGGTTCAAGCGCAAAGAGCGGCTCAAGCGGCGGCGGAAAGGTCTCGGGAGGCTGACGTGAAGAGACTGGCAAGCGAGCCCCGGCAGGGCTGGAAGCAGAAGATCGAAGAGCAGGGCCTGGTCTTCTCCACCACCACCATGGATGACGGGCGCCGGATCGAATACTGGAACGAGTCGGCCTACTACGAGTTCACCATGGACGAGGTGGAAACCCTGGAACTCGCCGCCGAGGACATGCACCGGATGTGCCTGGAGGCGGCCAAATTCCTTGCCACCGGGGCCATGGGCAGCATCGGCATCGGTCCGCAGGCCCTGGAACTGGCAGCTGAATCCCTGCAGGCCGGCGACGTGGACGTGTACGGCCGGTTCGACTTCATCTACGACGGCCGGGGCGGCCCCGCCAAGATGCTCGAATACAACGCGGACACGCCCACGGGGCTGATCGAAGCCGCCGTGGCCCAATGGTTTTGGCTGCAGGATGTCCACCCGGGAAAGGACCAGTGGAACGGTATCCACGAGGCCCTGATCCGGCAGTGGAAGAAATTCCAGTACCGCACCGGGATGAGCACCCTGCACGTGGCCCATTCCGAGGTGGAGGAGTCCGGGGAGGACTGGATGACCGCCGCCTACATGCGCGACGTCGCCAGCCAGGCCGGCTGGACCACCATCGGCATCAATATGTCCGATATCGGGTGGGATCCCAACCTGAACCGGTTCGTGGACCTGGACAACTTCATGATCAGCACCATCTTCAAGCTCTACCCCTGGGAGCTGATGATGAAGGAGGAGTTCGGTCCCCGCCTGCTGGAGCGCGCCCACAACCCGCGGTGGGTGGAACCGGCCTGGAAGATGCTGCTCTCCAACAAGGCCCTGCTCGCGGCATTGTGGCACCTCTACCCCGACCACCCCAACCTGCTGCCGGCCTACCTCACGGACCCGGGGCCGCTGAAGGAGTGGGTGGCCAAGCCCCTGCATGGCCGCGAAGGCGACAACATCCGCATCCACGCCGGGGGCCTGACGCTGGAGCAGCCCGGCGGGTACGGCCGGGAGGGCTGGTGCTACCAGCAGTACCACCCACTCCCGGACTTCGACGGCAACCGCCCGGTCCTGGGCCTGTGGGTGGTGGACGGCGAATCCGTGGGCTGCGGCATCCGGGAATCGGACGGCCCGGTCACGGACTATTTCTGCCGCTTCGTCCCCAACACCATTGACGCGCCGGCTCCGCTTTCCGCGGTGGCCGGCTCCACCAAGGCAGGTATTACCTTATGAGCACGGACATGACGACGGCGGGAGGCCACGGCAGCGGCAGCGGCACCCCGGTCCCGGCCAAGGGGCTGCGGGCCGGGATCCTGGACCTGGGCGATTCGGTGATGCTCGGGCTGGCCTCCACCGCCCCGGTGTACTCACTGGCCGCCACCCTGGGCCTCATTGTTGCCGTCAACGGCAACTACACGCCCCTGATCCTCCTGCTCGGCTTCGTTCCGGTCCTGTTCATTGCCTACGCCTTCAGGGAGCTCAACAGTGCCATCCCTGACTGCGGCACCACGTTCACCTGGTCCCGGCAGGCCTTCGGCCCCTGGGCGGGCTGGCTGGGCGGCTGGGGCGTGGCACTGGCCGGGATCGTGGTCCTGGCCAACCTGGCGCAGGTGGCGGGCCAGTACCTGTGGCTGCTGGTGGGTGACGGATCCCTGGCACAGAACAAGCTGCTGGTCACCGGGACCGGGCTGCTGTTCATCGTGCTGATGACCCTGGTGAACTACCGCGGGATCCGGCTGGGCGAGCACGTCCAGCGCGTCCTGACCTACATCCAGTACATAGCCCTGGGCATATTTGCCCTGGCCATCGTTGTGCGGATTGTGGGCGGGGCGCCGGAGGGACAGGCCTTCGACTTCGAATGGTTCAATCCGGTGGGCGCCTTCGCCGATCCCGGCGCGGTGGTGCACGGGGCCCTCCTGGCCCTGTTCATTTACTGGGGCTGGGACACCTGCCTGGCCGTCAACGAAGAGACCGAGGACCCGTTCACGACTCCCGGCCGGGGCGCCGTGATCTCGGCTTTCGTGCTGGTGGCCATCTATGTTTCGGTGGCGCTGCTGGTGATGATGTACGCCACGGTGGGCTCCGAGGGCATCGGCCTGGGCAACGAGGCCAACAAGGACGACGTGTTCCTGGCCATGAAGGACGTGGTGCTGGGGCCCTGGGGCTGGCTGATCGTCGTCGCCGTGCTGGCTTCGGTGCTGTCCTCCACGCAGACCACAATCCTGCCCACCGCCCGCGGCACCCTGTCCATGGGCGTCCACGGTGCGCTGCCGGCCAAATTCGCAGAGGTGCACCCGCGCAACCAGACCCCCGGGTTCTCCACCCAGGTGATGGGGGGTGCGGCCGCAGCGTATTACGTGGCCATGAGCTTCCTCAGCGAGAACCTCCTGGCCGACTCCATCAGCGCCATCAGCCTGTTCATCGCGTTCTACTACGCCCTGACCGGCTTCGCCTGCTTCTGGTACTTCCGCGGAACGCTCCGGGGCTCGGCCCGCAACCTTTGGTTCCGCGGCATCCTTCCCCTGGCGGGCGCACTGCTGCTGACGGCCGCGTTCTTCATCTCGGCAGTCCAGATGTGGGACCCGGCCTACGGCGACACCCAGATCTTCGGCGTCGGCGGCGCCTTCGTCAGCGGCGTGGTGCTGCTGGCCCTCGGCGCCGTCCTGGCCGCCGCCTGCCGGTTCCTGCCCGCCACCCGCGCCTACTTTGAGGTGAAGCCATGACCGCCGCGCCATCAGACATCCTGGACCTCGATTCCCTTCTGTCATCGGAGGAACTGGAGCTCCGGCAAAAGGTCCGCGATTTCACCCGGCAACGCATCAAGCCGGACATCGCCCGCTGGTATGAGGACGCCGTTTTTCCCCTGGAGCTGGCGACGGAACTGGGCGAGCTCGGCGTCCTGGGCATGCACCTGGAGGGCTATGGCTGCCCGGGCCGGTCCGCCGTCGAATACGGCCTCGCGGCCATGGAACTGGAGGCCGGCGATTCCGGCATCCGTACCTTCGTGTCCGTCCAGGGTTCGCTGGCCATGACCGCCATCCACGCCTGGGGGTCGGAGGAGCAGAAGCAGGAGTGGCTGCCCCGGATGGCCGCGGGCGAGGTCATCGGCTGCTTCGCGCTGACCGAGCCAACTGCTGGCTCGGACCCTGCTTCCATGGCCACCTACGCCACAAAGGATGGCACCGGGGATGATGCCGGCTGGGTGCTCAACGGCACCAAGCGCTGGATCGGGCTGGCCTCCGTGGCCGGCGTCATGGTGGTGTGGGCCATGACGGACGACGGCGTGCACGGCTTCCTGGTGCCGGCCGGAACCCCGGGCGTCACAGCCACGCCCATTAAGCAGAAACTGTCCATGCGCGCCTCCATCCAGTGCGACGTGGTGTTCGACGACGTCCGGCTGGGTCCGGAGGCCCTGCTGCCGGGTGCACGGGGGCTGCGCGGCCCGTTCACCTGCCTGAACGAGGCCCGGTATGGGATCGCCTGGGGTGCCATGGGCGCCGCCCGGGATTCCTACGAGGCAGCACTGGACTACTCGCTGGAGCGGCTGCAGTTCGGCAGGCCGCTGGCGGGCTACCAGCTTACGCAGCAGAAACTGGTGGACATGCTGGTGGAGATCCAGAAGGGCACACTGTTGGCCCTGCACCTGGGCCGGCTCAAGGACGCGGGGACCATCCGGCCCGAACAGATCTCGCTGGGAAAGCTCAACAACGTCCGCGAGGCCATCAGGATCGCCCGTGAAGCACGGACCATTTTGGGCGGCAACGGCATCACCACGGACTACTCGCCGCTGCGGCACGCCGCGAACCTGGAATCGGTCCGGACCTATGAGGGTACCGACGAGGTGCACACCCTGGTCCTGGGCCGGCACATCACGGGGCTCGGCGCCTTCCACTAGGCGCGCCAGGCCGGTCAGGCCGAGAAGCCGCCGTCCGCTTTGATCAGCTGCCCGGACACCCACCGTCCGGCCGGTGAGAGCAGGAAGGCCACGGTTCCGGCAACGTCAGCAGGTGTGCCAAGGCGGCCGCCCGGCTGCTGCGCCGTGAGCTCGCCACGGATCTCCGGGGTCATCCAGCCGGTATCCACGGGCCCCGGGTTGAGGACGTTCGCGGAAATCCCCTGCGGGCCCAACTCCCGGGCAGCGGCGATCACAATCCGGTCCAGTGCCCCCTTCGAGGCGCCGTAGGGAAGGTTGAACGCTGTGTGGTCACTGGTCAGCGCGACGATGGCGCCGCCGTCGTCCGTTGCCTGACGCGCGAAAGCGGCAATCAGCTGCCAGCTGGCGCGGGTGTTCACGGCAAAGTGCCGGTCGAAGGATTCCACCGTGGTGTCCAGCATGCCTGAGTCAACGGATTCCGCGTGGCTAAGCACCAGGCCCTGCAAAGGACCTGCCAGCTGGGCGGCCTCGGCCATGAGCCGGTCCGGGACCGCGGGATCCTGGAGGTCGGCGGACAGGACGTGGACCTTGGCGCCAATCGCCTCCAGCTCCGCGGTCAGCCGGACCACGTCTTCTGGTTCGCTCCCCCACGGCATGCGGGCGTCGTAGTCCGCCCAGTAGGACAGGACCAGGTCCCAGCCGTCAGCCGCGAGCTGGCGGGAAATACCGGCACCGATGCCGGCCAGCCGGCCCACCCCGGTGACCAGGGCAACGGGACGGGCAGGGACGGGTGCAAGGGGCTCCATCCGACCAGCCTAGCCGCGCCAGGTGTCAGGCCGCCGCGGGCTCAGCTTCCCGCGAACTGTTGTGCCGGCGGATGGTGGCGCTGATGACGGCGGCGATGGTGCACATGGCGGCGGCGCCAAACCAGGCGTAGGTGTAATGCCCGGTGGAATCACGGAGCGCCCCGGCGGCGATGGCGGCCGCGGCCGCCCCGAGTTGATGGGCTGCAAAGACCCACCCGAAGACCACGCTGCCGTCCGCTCCAAACGTTTCACGGCAGATGGCCGCCGTGGGCGGGACGGTGGCTACCCAGTCCAGGCCGTAGATCACCACGAACACGATCATGCTGGGCTGGACCTCGGCATTCAGCAGCAGCGGAAGCACCAGCAGGCCAATGCCGCGGAACTGGTAGTAGACGGCCAGCAGGACGCGGGGGTTGAAGCGGTCCGTCAGCCAGCCTGAGGCGATGGTGCCGATGATGTCGAAGATCCCGACGACGGCCAGCAGGCCCGCGGCGGTGGTCTCAGGCATGCCGTGGTCGTGCGCGGAGGGGATGAAATGGGTGCCGATCAGGCCGTTGGTGGTGGCGCCGCAGATGGCGAAACCCGCCGCGAGGGCCCAGAAGGTCCTGACCTTGCTGGCGCGCCGCAGCACCTGGAGGGCGCGGACGGCGGCGTTGGTGCGGGGTCCGTTGTCCTGGACCGGTGCGGCCTCCTGGGCTTCGACGTCCACCGGCCCGGCACCATACGGCAGCACCCCGACGTCGGCCGGCGAGTTCTTGAGGAACTTCAGCACCAGCGGGACCACGGCCAGGGCGCCCGCGGCGATCAGCAGCGAGGCCTGCCGCCAGCCGGGGTCCTGGGCAAGCATGGCGATGAAGGGGAGGAAGACCAGCTGTCCGGCGGCGCTGCCGGCGGTGAGGATGCCAATCACCAGTCCGCGGCTTTTGGTGAACCAGGTATTGGCGATGGTGGCGGCGAAGACCAGGGCCATGGAGCCGGTTCCGAGACCGATCAGCAGGCCCCAGGTCAGCAGGATCTGCCAGGACTGGTTCACCAGGACGGTCAGGGCGCTGCCCATGCCGATCAGGACCAGTGCGGTTGCCGTCACGGCCCGGATGCCGAAGCGTTCCATCAGGGCTGCGGCGAACGGGGCGGTCAGGCCGAAGAGGACCAGGTTGATGCTGACCGCAGATGACAGGACCGTGGTGGACCAGCCAAACTCCTGCTGGAGCGGGACCATGAGCACGCCGGGGGCAGCCCGGAAACCTGCCGCGCCCACCAGCGCCAGGAAGGCGACGGCAGCGACGATCCAGGCGGGATGCAGGCGGCGGAGCGGTCCGCGCCGGGTGTGGAGCGTTGCCGTGTCCGCGGCTTTCCCGGGCAGGGCGCTCACGCGGCCGTTCCGTTCCCTGCGGCGGTGGACAGCGGGATGGGCTGTTCGGACCGGGAGCGGCTGTGCCAGCTGGTGTTCGCCGCGGTAAGCCGTTCCCCGCATTCGGTGCAGGTATCGGCCGAACTGGTGGCTTTGCCGCAGCCTGAATGGATGACATACAGGTGCGCCTGGTCGGACGGTGCGGGCAGGTGCTTTTCCGCCCAGAGAGTGACCGCATTCAGGACCGGGAGGGCGTCTTCACCTTTGGGGGTGAGGACGTACTCCTGGCGGGTGCGGCCGCCGTCGTCGTAGGCCGTTTTTTCCAGCAGTCCGGACTCCACCAAGCCTGCCAAGCGTTTGCTGAGGACGGAGTCCGCCACTTCCAGCCGGCTCTTCATGGCGTCGAAGCGCCCGTTGCCGAAGAAGACCTCGCGCAGGACCAGGATGGACCAGGGGGTCACCCAGGATGTCCAGGCCGCGGGCCATGCTGCAGTTGCGTTGGGACCAGTCGGAGCGTAGGGGCATACCGGAAACGCTAGTTGACTTTCTTCAAGAAAGCCATAGGGCTGTGATCGTTACGGGATATTGGAGAAGGCCTGGTCCAGGTCCGCGATCAGGTCTTCCTTGTCCTCGATGCCGCAGGACAGGCGCAGCAGGTTCACGGGGACGGCCAGTTCCGTGCCCTTAACCGAGGCGTGGGTCATCTCGGACGGGTAGTTCATCAGTGACTCGATGCCGCCGAGGGATTCCGCCAGGGTGAACACGGACGTGGACTCGGCCACCTTGCGCGCGGCAGCTTCACCGCCCTTGAACTGGACGGACACCATGCCGCCGAACTTGCGCATCTGCTTCTTGGCCAGCTCGTGACCCGGGTGGTCCGGCAGGCCCGGGTACAGGACGGCTTCCACCTCCGGGCGCTCCAGCAGCCACTCGGCCACGGCCTGGCCGTTCTCGCTGTGCCGGTCCATCCGCACGCCCAGGGTCTTGAGTCCGCGGGTAGTCAGGAAGGCATCCATGGGTCCGGACACGGCGCCGACGGCGAACTGCACGAAGCCGATCTTCTCCGCCAGTTCCGCGTCCCTGACCACGACGGCGCCGCCCACCACGTCGGAGTGGCCGCCGATGTATTTGGTGGTGGAGTGGACCACCACGTCGGCACCCAGGGCGAGCGGGTTCTGGAGGTAGGGGGACGCGAAGGTGTTGTCCACCACCAGGAGGGCCCCGGCGTCGTGCGCAATGTCGGCGAGCGCCACGATGTCGGTGATCTTCATCAGCGGGTTGGACGGCGTTTCCACCCAGACGAACCGGGTCTTGCGCGCAGCCACCGCATGGCGGACCCGGTCCAGGTTGGCCATGTCCACGGGGGTGTTGCCGATCCCCCAGTCCCCCAGCACCCGGCTGATCAGCCGGTAGGTGCCGCCGTAGGCATCGTTGCCCAGGACGATGTGGTCCCCGGGGCGGGTGAGCGCGCGGATAAGGGCGTCCTCCGCGGCGAGCCCGGAGCTGAAGCTGTAGGCATGGGTGCCCAGTTCCAGCGCCGCCAGCTGTTCCTGGAGCGCGTCCCGGGTGGGGTTGCCGCCGCGGCCGTACTCGTAGCCGCTGCGCAGGCCGCCGATGCCGTCCTGGGCGTACGTGGAGCTGAAGTGCAGCGGCGGGACCACGGCGCCGGTGCGGGGCTCGAAGGCCTGGCCGGCGTGGACGGCGCGGGTGTTGAAACCTTGGTTTCCAGAGACAGTCATGATGCTCCTTCCAAAGGGTGGGTGGGCTTGTCGAAACCGGGGTTTCGGCAAGCCCAACCACCGGATATTAGTTGCTGAGGTAGGCCAGCAGGTCGTGCCGGGTGAGGATGCCCACGGGCGCGCCCACGAACGTGACCATCAGGGTGTCCGCGTCGGAGAGCAGTTCCCTGGCCGCGGAGATGGTTTCCAGTGAGCCGATCACGGGAAGCTTGGGCCCCATGTGTTCGGAGATCTTGTCCGTCAGCTTGGCTTCGCCGCGGAACAGTTTGGCGGTCAGGGTGCGCTCGTCCACGGCGCCCAGGACCTCGCCCATGACCACTGGCGGTTCCTGTGAGAGGACCGGGATGTGGCTGACGCCGAACTCGTTCATGATGTTGATGACGTCGCGCACCGACTCGTTGGGGTGGATGTGCACCAGGTCCGGCAGCTCGCCGTTCTTGGATTTGATGACTTCCCCCACGGAGGTTTCCTCGCCGCCGGAGAGGAACCCATAGGAGCGCATCCACTGGTCGTTGAAGATTTTGGCCAGGTAGCCGCGGCCGGAGTCGGGCAGGATAACCACGACGACGGCGCTTTCCGGCAGGTCCCTGGCCGCCTGCAGCGCGGCTACTACGGCCATGCCGGAGGAACCGCCCACCAGTAGCCCCTCCTCCCGCGCCAGGCGCCGGGTCATGGCAAAGGAGTCTGCATCGGAGACCGCGATGACGTCGTCGGGAATGGTCTTGTCGTAGTTCGCCGGCCACATGTCCTCCCCGACGCCCTCCACGAAGTACGGGCGCCCGGTGCCGCCTGAGTAGACCGAGCCTTCCGGGTCCGCACCGATGATCCGGACCACCCCGCCGTCGGACTCCGGCCTGTCAGCCGAAACCTCCTTGAGGTACCGGCCGGTGCCGGTGATGGTGCCGCCGGTGCCGGCGCCGATGACGCAGTGGGTGACCTTGCCTTCTGTGTCCCGCCAGATCTCCGGGCCGGTGGTCTTGTAGTGGCTGCCGGGCGCGGCAGGGTTGGAGAACTGGTCCGGCTTGAAGGCACCCGGGGTCTCGCGGGTGATCCGGTCCGAGACGCCGTAGTAGCTTTGCGGGCTGTCCGGCGGCACCGACGTGGGGGTTACCACCACTTCGGCGCCATAGGCCTGCAGCACGGCACGCTTGTCCTCGCCCACCTTGTCCGGGACCACGAAGACGCACTTGTAGCCCTTCTGCTGCGCCACGAGCGCCAGGCCAACCCCGGTGTTGCCTGACGTGGGCTCCACTATGGTGCCGCCGGGCTTCAGCTTGCCCTCGCGTTCGGCGTCCTCGATCATCTGCGCCGCGATGCGGTCCTTGATGGACCCGCCGGGGTTCAGGTACTCCAGTTTGACCAGGACGGTGGCCCTGATGCCTTCGGTCACGTGGTTGAGTTTGATGAGCGGGGTATTGCCGATGAGGTCCAGGATGGACTGGGCGTACTTCATAGGTACAAAGCTACCGCTTCCTGCACGCCGATCCCTGCCCCGGATGGGAGGATAGCCCGGTGAAGCAGTTCGCATGGCTGAAAGCCGTCCGCAGCTACCTGCTGCCCGGCGCAACCCTGGCCGCCGGCGTGGCCACCCTGGCATTTGGCGTTCTCCCCCTGCCCGCGTTCGGGGACCTGGCCACCCGGACCATTCCCATCCTGGCCTTCGTGCTGGCCATGTCCCTGGTCACCGAACTGGTGGACGAGGCAGGGCTGTTCCGGGTGGTGACCGACCGCCTGGCCGCACTGGGCCGGGGCCGGGTCTTCCTGCTGTGGCTCCTGGTGGTGGCGGTGGCCACGGTGTCCACGGTGTTCCTGTCCCTGGATACGACCGCCGTGCTGGTGACGCCCGTGGTGGTCCTGCTGGCCGTCCATGCTCGGATCCCGCCGCTGCCGTTCGCGCTGACCAGCATCTGGCTGGCCAATACCGCCTCCCTGCTGCTGCCGGTGTCCAACCTGACCAACCTGCTGGCGCAGGACCGGCTGGGCCTGAGCCCGTGGCGCTTCGCCGGGCTGGTGTGGGCTCCGGCCCTGGTGGGCCTGCTGGTCCCGCTCGGCCTGCTGTGGCTGGCGTTCCGGCGGGACCTGCGCGGAACCTACGCGCCCCAGCCTGCCCGTCCTGTCCGCGACCGGACCCTGCTGAAAGCCGGTGGGATCACGCTGGTGGTCCTGCTGCCCGCGCTGGTGTCCGGACTGCCGGTCCAGTACCCGGCACTCGCGGCCGCCGCGGTCCTGGTGGCGGTCTTCCTCCGGCGCCGCCCCGCGGCCCTGCGGTGGTCCATGGTCCCGTGGCGGCCGTTGATGCTGACGGTGGGGCTGTTCATGCTGATGGAGGCCCTGCACGCGCACGGCCTCACCACCCTGCTGGCGGGTGTGGCCGGGACCGGGGACAGCCTGCCCGCCCTCCTGCAGCTGGCCGGGCTGGGCGCCGGGGCGGCGAACCTGGCGAACAACCTTCCCGCCTATCTGGCCCTGGAACCGGTGGCAGGTTCGCCTGCCAGGCTCGCCGCCCTGCTGATCGGGGTGAACCTGGGACCGCTGGTGACGCCGTGGGCTTCGCTGGCCACGCTGCTGTGGCATGAGCGGCTCCGGGTACTGAATGTCCCCATCAAATGGGGCGGTTTCGCCGCCGCGGGCCTAGTGGCGGTGGTGCTGACCGTGCCGCTGGCCGTCCTGGCTCTGTGGGCCGTGTCCGGGATGCCCTGAGCCGGCCGGAATCAGCTGCCGGGGATCAGCTTCCGGCGGCCTGGCCGCCCCCCTCGCCTCCGGGGAGGTTCTCCCAGAGGCCCATCACGTTGCCCTCGGGATCCTTGAAGTAGGCCGTGAAGCCCATGCCGGGGATCTCGTTCTTTGGCATGACCACCGAGCCGCCGAGTGCTTCCACGCTCTTAAGCGTGGCGTCAATGTCCGGCACGTCTACGGTGATGACCGGGGCGGTGATCTGCCCTTCCCTGGCCATCATCCCGCCGTTGATGGCGCCCGCGGCCGCCGGTTGGCCGTCGTCGTCCATGTCCGTGGTGATGACCATGCTGTAATCCATGCCCGGCACCGGTTCGATCCGCCAGCCCAAGGCCTCCTGGTAGAACTTCCTGGCCCGCTTCTGGTCGTCCGCGGGAATCTCGAAATGCACTACTCCGCCCATGGTTGCCCTCCGTGTTCCTGTGCTTCCCTGTTGGTTGGGTGCCTGGTGCGCCGGATGCCCGGCTGCCCGGGTGCCGCACGCGGTGATCTTATTCCGGGGCCGGGAAGCGCAGAAGGGCCGATGGTCCCGCCACTGTCGGCGGTCCGTGGGACGATGGAGGGCATGACGATCGCAGAGGCACCTCCCCGGCTGGCCGCCGCGGCGGACGTGTCCCTGCGGTGGTATCCGGATGGTCCTTACAGCCTTTCCCGGACCCTCGGCCCGCTCCTGAGCGGCAACAGCGATCCGTCCTTCTGCGTCCAGGGGGACGTCATCTGGAACGCGTTTACGACGCCGGAGGGCCCGGCAACCATGCGGCTCGCCCCCGCAGGCGGCGGCGAAGCGGGCGCCCCGCTGGTGGACATCCAGGCATGGGGGCCCGGCGCCGCAGCGGCCGTGAAGGCCGCGCCCCGGCTGCTGGGTGCCGACGACGACTGGCAGGGTTTCGACGAACCGGCCTTCCACTCGACCCTGCCGCGCATGGTGCGGGAGGCCCGCCGCCGCGCCCTTGCAGTTCGGCTGCCGTCAAGCGGGCGGATGGTGGACCAGCTGGTGCCGATCATCCTCGAACAAAAAGTAACGGTCATCGAGGCGCGGCGCGGCTACCGCTACCTGGTGCACCGCTACGGAACCCCGGCACCGCGGGCCGGGGTGTCTACGCCGGCCGGCCTGGTGGTGGCGCCGACGGCGGCGCAGTGGCTGCAGGTTCCGAGCTGGGAGTGGCACAAGGCAGGCGTGGGTCCCCAGCGTTCGGCGACTGTCATGCGTGCGCTGCGCTCCGCCGTCGCGCTTGAACGCCTCGCGGCGCTGCCTGCGCTGGAGGCCGGGGAAAAGATGCAGGTCATTCCGGGGATTGGGGTGTGGACTGCTGCCGAGGTGGTCCAGCGCACCCATGGCTGTCCGGACTCGATCTCGGTGGGCGACTACCACCTGGCGGCCTACGTGGGGGCGGCCCTCACCGGACGCAGGACCGACGACGCCGGGATGCTCCGCCTGCTGGAGCCCTGGCGGGGGCACCGGCAGCGCGTGGTCCGGATGATTCAGGCCACCGGCTTCCGCAAGCCCACCTTTGGCCCGCGGATGACCATCCAGGACCACCGGGGGCACTGACCTGCACGGCACTTCCGGCCGCCTTGAACCGCTTGATCTCCGCGCCAGAGGGTACGGAGCCCGTATAGGGTGCCCCGCGGGGTGCCACACCCGTCCGGCTGGACGGCACCAGGCTGGCAGGCAACGTCGACCGAAAGGATCCCATGAGCTCCGCAACAGGCAGCAACAACCCCAACTCCGAGGCCGTGCCCGGAACGTCCCAGGATCCCGCCGTCCTGGATCCGGACGCCCAGGACCCGGACGCGGAGCAGAAGCTGAAGCTGCAGCTGCAGCTGGCCATCTTCGACGTGTCGCGCGACGCCGGGGGCAGGAGCCTGGCGGAAATCCGGGACATGCTTCTCGCAGCCTTCGCCGCGCGGGGAGTTGCGGCACCCCCCGCGACCTGGGTGGAGTCCGTGGCGTCGTCGGCGTTTTACGGTGAGCCGTACATCATCGACTACCCCACGGCCATCGCCGCGGACAACCTGGAACCGGCCCCGAATCCGGATGTCCGCGAGCGGCTCGCCGCCCGGCGGGAACTGCGCGAGGTGCAGCTCCCACCCGGAATCTTTCCCTCCCGGGAGGAGTGGAACATCCCTGCCAACGAGGTCACTGGCGCGGGCAGCACCCGCACACTCTCGCCGGCGGGTTGGGAAGGCAGGGCAGCACTGGCCGTGGCAGCGCTGGCAGCGGTGGCCATCGCCGCAGTAGTGGCCGTTCGGGCCGGCGCGGGCCGCCGCCGGAGCTCCTAGAGGCCCAGCCGGACCACCGCTTCCTCGCGCATCTGGACTTTGCGGATCTTCCCCGAGACCGTCATGGGGAAGTCTTCGCGGACCTCCACGTAGCGCGGGATCTTGTAGTGCGCCAACCGCCCGCGGCAGAACTCTGCGATGGCCCCGGCGTCGAGGGGCCCGGCACCCGGCTTGAGGATGATGCACGCCATCAGCTCCTCGCCGTACCGGGTGTCCGGGACCCCGATGACCTGGACGTCCTGGATGTCCGGGTGGGTGTAGAGGAATTCCTCGATCTCGCGGGGGTAGATGTTCTCGCCACCCCGGATCACCATGTCCTTGATCCGGCCTTCCACCACCACATAGCCGTCGTCGTCCATGCGGGCCAGGTCCCCGGTGTGCATCCAGCCCTCCGCGTCGATGGCCTCGGCGGTCTTGTCCGGCTGGTTCCAGTATCCGGCCATGACGGCGTAGCCGCGGGTGCAGAGTTCGCCGATCTGCCCGCGTTCCAGGTCTTCCCCGGTGGCAGGATCCACAATCTTGCTCTCCAGCTGCGGCATGGTGCGGCCTACCGTCTCGGTCCGCTGCTGCATCGTGTCCCCTTTGCGCGTCATGGTGGACACCGGCGAGGTCTCGGTCATGCCGTAGCAGATGGCCACGTCCACCATGTTCATCTCAGCAATGACCCGGTTCATCACCTCGATGGGACACAGCGAACCCGCCATGACGCCGGTGCGGAGCGTCGAGAGATCGTACGAACCGAAATCGGGCAGCGCGAGCTCGGCGATGAACATGGTGGGCACGCCGTACAGGGAGGTGCCGTGGAAGTCCTGGACCGCTTCCAGGGCGGCGGCGGGCGAGAAGCCACGCCCCGGGATGATGGTCGCGGCGCCATGGCTGAGCGCGTTCAGGTTGCCGATCACCATCCCGAAGCAGTGGTAGAAAGGCACCGGAATGACCACCCGGTCATGCTCCGTGTAGCCCAGCAGCTCGCCGATCGCGAAGCCGTTGTTCAGGATGTTGTGGTGGGTCAGCGTGGCGCCCTTGGGGAAGCCGGTGGTGCCGGAGGTGTACTGCAGGTTGATGGGATCGTGCGGGCTGAGTTCGGCCATGCGGGCCTTCAGGACGGCGTGCCCGACGGCGTCAGCGCGCTTGAGCAGCTCAGCATAGGTCAGTTCCGCGTCGCCTTCGGGGCTGCCGGCTTTCAGAGCGTCCAGGCCGTGGTCCGGAAGGAAGACGAGCTCCTGCAGATCCGGGCAGGTGAGGAGGGCCTGGCGGCCCATGGCCACGTAATCGCTGTTGGCGTCCGACGGCGCCGTGACCAGCATGCGCATGCCGTTCTGTTTGACCACGAATTCGAGTTCATGGCTGCGGTACGCCGGGTTGACGTTGACCAGGATGGCGCCGATCTTGGCGGTAGCGTACTGCAGCAGCGTCCATTCGGCGCAGTTGGGGCTCCAGATGCCTACCCTCTCCCCCTTGGCGACACCCAGGGCGAGGAGCGCGCGGGCCAGCCGGTCGACGTCGTCGTTCATCTTGGTATAGCTCCAGCGGCGGGCGTCAGCGCCCGGCACCGGCGCGGCCTCGATGAGGGCATCGTGCAGCGGAAACTGCGCGGCGACGCGCTCAAAGTTCGCGCCAATGGTTTCCTCCAGGAGCGGGACGTCAGTGTCCCCGGCTGTATAAGCACGCATGATGGCACGCTACCAACAGGATCCCGGCAGGAGAAGCATGCCGGCACCGCAACACTGCCGGTTCGTTCCCGGGCGCCCGGTATTGTGAAATCCATGAGTGCACCCATTGACCTGATAGCAACATTCATCCCCAACGACGGCGAGTTCCACCGCGTCAAGCTGGCCCTGGAAATCGCCATCGACGAGGTGGTGAAGGAGCCAGGCTGCATCCAGTACGAACTGACCGAAGCCACCGAGGAGAAGCTGGTCCTGACGGAGCAGTGGGCCTCCCAGGAAGACCTGGACAGGCACTCCAAGGGCATCGCCGTGCAGGACCTGAACGAATCGCTGAGCGCGCTGCTGGCTGAACCGGTCAAGGTGGAACGCGTCTAGCGCAGCCGATAAAAGCAGGATGCGGGACCTCCGGAGAGAGGTCCCGCATCCTGCGTTTAACCGGGTCTTAGAAGTCGGGGATCTGCGTGCCATCCTGCGGTCCGCCCTGGCCGGCAGGCTTGGCCGCTGCGGCTGCCGCTTCCTCGCGCTGCTTGGCCACATGGGCGTGGACTTCTTCCATGTCAAGTGCCTTCACGGCGTCCACCACCTGTTCCAGCTGCTGGGCGTTCAGCGCGCCCGGCTGGGAAAACACCAGCACCTTTTCGCGGAAGGCCATCAGTGTGGGGATGGAAGTGATGTTGGCCTCCGCCGCGAGCTGCTGCTCCGCTTCGGTGTCCACCTTGGTGAAGAGGACGTCCGGGTGCTTCTCGGAGACGGTGGAGTAGGTGGGCCCGAACTGCTTGCAGGGACCGCACCATTCTGCCCAGAAATCGACCAGGACAATGTCGTTTCCTTCAATCGTCGATGCGAACTGTTCACCTGTGATGTCAAGGGTAGCCATGTGTCCACGGTACGCGCCCGGCCCGGGACTGTCGCGGTTGTTCGCTCCCCGCGTCATTGGGAATACCGGGAGGGACGACGGCGGCCGGCCGCGTCAGGCGGTGGCATCCCAGAGGTGCGGGGCCGGCGTACGGCTGCCGGGGAGGGCACTGGAGGCGCGCCATTCGTGGATCCATTCGGGGAGGACCAGGTCCTCCGGCGGGGTGCCGAACTCCGCGAGGATGTCGTCCTGGCTGACCGGACCGCCCTTGGTGACCAGCCGGGTGGCGATGTAGGCACGGGCGTAGATTTCGCCGTCGGCCACCATCCGCTGCTCGAAGAAGATCGCCTTGGTGTCCAGCCCGATGATGCGGGTCTCGATGGCGTACTCCTGCCACAGCTGCAGCGACTTGCGGAAGGAGATGGTTTCCGCCGACACCACCGGGCTCCAGCCGCGGCGGCGCATCCGCTTCCAGACACCACTGCGCACCATGAGGTCGAACCGGCCCAAGTCCATCAGGGACAGGTACATGCCGTTGTTGACGTGCATGGCAATGTCAATGTCCGTCGGCAGGACGCGCAGGGACAGGGACGCCGGGTCCCACACCCCTGACTGCGGACGGCGGCCGGAGCGGAAGAGCAGGAGGAGGGTTCTCAGGAGCAGGTGCATGCCCCCATGTTACCCGCGGGTAACATTTTCCGGCAGGGCCTCCGCCGGCCCATCCGCCGTAGGATTTCGTGCATGACGCAGCAACGCTACCGGGCCCTGGCGGAGTGGCCCCTCATGGCGACCGCGCTGGTGTTCCTGGCCGCGTACGCCTGGCAGGTCATCGGCCGGATCGAGGGGGCCGGAGCCGAGTGGCTCGAGGGCGTGATGTGGGTGACGTGGTGCGTTTTCGTCCTGGACTACGTGGCGAACCTGTGGCTGGCGGAGAACCGCCGGCAGTGGTTCGTGAGGAACCTGCACGAACTGGTGATTGTTGCGCTGCCGTTCTTCCGGCCCCTCCGCCTGCTGCGCCTGGTGACCTTGCTGTCAGTGCTGCACCGGACCGTGGGCGAGACGCTGCGCGGCCGGGTAGTGACGTATGTGGCGGCATCCGCGGCTTTGCTGGCGTTCGTGGGGGCCTTGGCAGCCTTGGACGTGGAGCAGTGGGCGCCCGGCGCCAGGATCACCACGTTCGGCGACGCCCTGTGGTGGGCCACCGCCACCATCACCACCGTGGGTTACGGGGACATGTACCCTGTCACGACCATCGGCCGGCTGGTGGCCGCAGCCCTCATGATGAGCGGCATCGCGGTCCTCGGTGTGGTGACGGCGTCCATCGCGTCATGGCTGGTCCAGCGGGTGGAGGACACGGCCGAATCAGTGGCGGAGGCTGTAGAGGAACCGGTACGGATTGAAGTGGCCGAACTGGTCAAGGAGATCGCCCTGCTGCGGCGCGAGATCGCGGAACTGCGGGAACGCCGGCCGCTGTAGCGGCAAGTATCCAGGCAACCGGCGTCGAGTAGCAGTCCCGCTCCGGGCGAGTAGCGGGCCCTGAAAGTCGGGTAATCCCTACTGGTGCCCGGCCCCGGCATGCTTCCTAGACTCGGGATTCCTAGGACCAAACATGCACGGGCAGGTCCACCGGGTGGCTTCCGGACGTTCCTGCCTTCACGCGGAGCTCCGCATTTTCTGGGTATGCGGATGACTCCATACTGCGCCGCCATTGGCTCCGGCTCGCTGCCGGGGCCGGCGGCGCAATGGCATCTCGATCCGTCCGGCGCCCTGGCGTGCACCGCACCTCGGCTTGGACCGAAACCTGATGGGCAACCCATGAAACAGCCAACAATCCCCTCCCCCGACAGCGCGAGCAGAAGCTTCGCCACCGACGAACCGCGGACCGACCTCACCACCGCCCGCCCGGTCATCAGCAACAAACTATGGGCCGGCATGGCCACCGCCGCGGTGGTGGCCGCGGTAGGCGTCGGCGCACTTGCAGCACCACCGGCGTCCCTTGACGGGAGCGCAATGGTGGCAGCCCAGGTGACGGAGGCGGCCGCACCGCCGCCCAGCGCCGCAGCCGAGCCAGGTGACGCGGCCGGGCCTGCTGCTGCAGCAGTGCCCGCCGCCGCGGCACAGCCGGAGGCGCCCCCCGCGCCACCAGTGGAGCCTGCTCCCGCGCCGGCTCCGGCACCTGAGCCGGCGCCCGCCCCCGCACCTGCCGGCGACCCCAACCTGTACACGGTGGTCCCGGGAGACACCGTGGGAGCGATCGCAGCCGCCCATGGCGTGGACATGAACGCGATGCTGGCCGCCAACGGGCTGAGCGCCTACAGCATCATCTACCCTGGCCAGACGCTTCTGTTGACGGGGCCGCCCGTCGCCGTCGCCGAGCCCGCACCTGCTCCGGCTCCCGCGGCCGCCCCCGCCGCCGCCGCGGCACCGGCGGCTGCCCCGGCACCCGCCCCGGCTCCCGCCGTCGTGCCGGCTGCTCCTGCCGTCCGGACCATCTATGTGGCGGGTTCGGGTGGCCAGTCCATGGTTGACGCATGCATCGGACCGATCCACTACACACCCAATGACGGCTTCTCGCTGTTCATCACCGAGCACGATTTCTGCGGTGGGTGGGCAAGGTTCTCGGGCATCGGCGTGGGTGAGACGGTGAGCATCCCGGGTTATGGAACGTACACGGTGACCGGACGCGGCACGGTCCCAAATCCCGGAACCACCAATGACGTCATCGCGGTTTTCGGCGGCTTCCCCCGGGCCATCCTGCAGACCTGCATTCCGGGAACCAGCACCATGCTCCTGATCGCGCTGAACTGACCGCTGCCGCGGCGCCGCTGCCCAGGAATTCCCAGGCATGTCCGCGGATCCGGACCTGCAAGGCCCGGATCTTCGGACAAGAGCATGATGCGCTACACGGTGTGGCGTTCTGAGATGTGTTCCACCAGTTCGCCCACGCGCTGTTCGGAGTAATTGCGGGCAATATCGCCCTGGCTGATGATGCCCACCAGTTTGTGGTCCGAGATCACCGGGAGCCTGCGGATCCGGTGCTCCTCCATCATGCCGATGGCTTCATCGATGTTGGCATCGGCATCAACGCAGTACGGCTTGCCGGAGGCCAGGTCGCGGGCCATCATTTGTCCGGGGTCGCGGCCGGCGGCGACGCATTTGAGCACAATGTCGCGGTCGGTGATCATGCCCTTCAACTTACCGTCGTCACCGCAGATGGGGAGCGCCCCGCAGTCGAGGTCCATCATCATTCGGGCCGCGTCCACAAGGGACTCGTTTTCCCTGATACATCGCGCATCAGTGGTCATGAATTCACGTACGGCACTCACTGAATCCTCCTTCATCGATGGGAAATATCGACGCAGGGCATCGGGGCACACGCGCCGATGCTGCCAGATTACGCCCGCACCACCATGGTGTCGACGGCGGATAGAGCCTGCTTGGCGTCCCTCTAAACGCCCCATCACCTTTGGCCGCTTTCCCACCATCGCCCCACCACCTAAGGGAAGCACGACGGCGTCCTGCCGTGGCTAAAGTGCCCCGCGGTCAGCGGGCTACGCCGGAGTGATGGCGGGTTGGCAGATTCCCTGCAGGAAGTGATGGCGCGTTCCCGGAGTTGGGGCGGGAAGTGATGGGGCGTCCGATGCGGCAACGAAAAAGCCTCCGGAACCTGGTGGTTCCGGAGGCTTTTCCTTGGGTGGCAGATGAGGGATTCGAACCCCCGTAGGCGTTGCCAGCTGATTTACAGTCAGCCCCCTTTGGCCGCTCGGGTAATCTGCCGAACTTCAAAAGAAGTACCCGCCGATGCAGTGTTCGGAAGGAACGTTTCCGGTCCTTTCCGCTTCAGTAACCGCGGGCAAGACAACTTTACAGAACTTCCGGCGAAGAATCGAATCGGGGGCGCCACGGCCACAAAACCAGCAGAACGGCGCGGAATTTCGGCCCTCAGGCCTCCCCCAGGATCCGTCCCGCCAGCTTGGCTTCGAAGCTCAGGGCCTGCTCCTCGGTGATCTGGTTCAGCTGCACGGCACGCTGCAGGTCTGCACGCACGCCATCCATCCGGGATGAGGCGTCGGCCACAGGGCTGAAGACAATCGAGGCCGCCACGGCAGCGGCGGCCACCGATGACGCCGCCGTTGCCACCGCCCCTGCTGCTGCTGTCGTCGTGCGGGTAACGTAACGGGCGGCTTTGCGGTGCATGGTGTTCCCTTCAACTGCGGCACATCTGCTCCAACTCTGGCCAGCCGTCCTTCGTTCCCGCGGTGCGTCCGCTGAGAGGGAACTGTGAATGGGCCGCCCCCACCGGCCCGGGCATCCGTATTAGGCTGGATGCCAGTGATCCAGGCCCTGTATCCGCACGGGGCTCCCATCAACAAAGGAGAGTCATGGCAGGCGAGTCAACGTTCGACGTCGTAAGCAAAGTGGACAAGCAGGAAGTGGCCAACGCGCTCAACCAGTCCCAGAAGGAAATCGCCCAGCGCTATGACTTCAAGGGCGTAGGCGCCGAGATCGACTTCAGCGGCGAGAAGATCCTCATGAAGGCCAACTCCGAAGAGCGCGTCAAGGCCGTCCTGGACGTTTTCCAGTCCAAGCTGATCAAACGCGGCATATCGCTGAAGTCCCTGGACGAGGGGGAACCCTACGCCTCGGGCAAGGAGTACCGCCTGGAAGCCTCCATCAAGGAAGGCATTGCCCAGGACCTGGCCAAGAAGATCAACAAGCTCATCCGCGACGAAGGACCCAAGTCGGTCAAGTCGCAGATCCAGGGCGACGAACTGCGCGTGTCCTCCAAGTCCCGCGACGACCTGCAGGCCACCATGGCCCTGCTGAAGGACTTCGAGGAAGCGGACCTGCAGTTTGTGAACTTCCGCAGCTAGTCCTCCCCCGCCGTCGTTCTCGACGCGCATAAAGCTGGATGACACGCATGAAAGCTGGCGCACCTCAACTTCGGGGTGCGCCAGCCTTTTTGCGTGTCACGGGCGAATATGCGCGTCGGCAGAGCAGGTGCGTGCCGCCACTCGGGCGTCCGACGGCGGGGTCCCGGCTACAGTTGCCGGCCCGCCATCCGCTCCAGCCGGGCGATCCGGTCCCGCATGGGCGGGTGGGTGGCGAACAGCTTGTTAATGGCACCGCCGCGGAACGGGTTGGCGATCATCAGGTGGGAGGCGTTGACCAGCCGCTGGTCCTGCGGCAGCGGGGCAATGCTGACGCCGCGCTCGATCTTGGCCAGGGCTGAGGCGAGCGCCAGCGGATCTCCCGTGAGCTGCGACCCGTCCTCGTCGGCGTCGTACTCCCTGGTGCGGGAGATGGCCATTTGGATCAGTGATGCCGCGAAGGGTGCCAGCAAAGCCATGGCGATCATGGCCAGCGGGTTGGCGTTGCGCCGGTCGCCGCCACCGAAGAACAGCAGCATCTGCCCCACCGAAGTGATCACGCCGGCGACGGCGGCCGCGACGGACGAGGTGAGGATGTCGCGGTTGTACACGTGCATCAGCTCGTGGCCCAGGACACCGCGGAGTTCGCGGGCATCGAGGAGCTGCAGGATGCCCTCAGTGCAGCAGACGGCGGCATTTTGCGGGTTGCGGCCGGTGGCGAAGGCGTTGGGGTTCATGGTGGGCGAGACGTAGATCCGCGGCATGGGCTGGTTGGCACGCGTGGAGAGCTCGCGGACAATCTGGTACAGCTGCGGCGCCTGGGCTTCGGTCACCGGGAAGGCCTGCATGGAGCGGATGGCGATCTTGTCGCTGTTCCAATACCCGTAGAACGTGGTGCCGACGCCGACCAGCGCCATGATCCAGATGGGCGCGGAACTGCGGGTCCCCACACCGATCAGTCCGCCCAGGCCCAGGAGCACCGCCCACAGCACGCCGAACAGTGCCGCGGTCTTCAGGCCGTTGTGATGGTTGTGCACGTTTCCTCCTTGCTTAAGGAACGGCTTGCTAGGGCACCGGGTTCCGGGCATCGTACTTCCGGAAACCGGGCTGCAGTTTCGCCGCCAGCCATGCCCCCGCGATGCACAGCGCACCGCCAACCAGCAGGACCCAGCCCTCACTCAAAAGCTTAGTCGCGCCGCCGGCCAGCAGGTCACCGATCCGCGGCCCGCCGGCCACCACCACAATGAACACGCCCTGCAGCCGTCCGCGCAAGTGGTCCGGGGCGGCGGCCTGAAGGATGGTGTTGCGGAAGACACTGCTGATGGAGTCGGCTATCCCGGCCAGCGCGCAGCAGGCGGCGGCAGGCAGCAGCCACAGGGTCACCGCACCATCCGGCGCCGGCCCCGCGAGGAGCACCACCAGGCCGAACGCGCCAATGGACGCACCCCAGCCCATGACGGAAACCACGACGGCGGTCCCCTGGCGGCGCACGCTGCCCAGCGGCCCGGAGAACAGGCCGGCCAGGAAGGCCCCGACGGCGGTGCAGGCCAGCAGGATGCCCACGGTGGCCTCACCGCCGCCGATCATCAGGGCGGCAATGGCGGGAAGCAGGGCCCGCGGCTGGGCAAGGACCATGGCCACGAGGTCGATGATGAAGGTCATCCGGAGGTTGGGCCGCGTTCCCAGGAAGCGGAAACCTTCAACCACGGAACGGATGCCCACCTTGCTGCGGGTGCCGGCCGGCGGCATCGGCGGCAGCCGGTACACAGCCCACAGGACGAACGCGAAGCTCGCAAAATCGATGGTGTACGTCCAGCCGAACCCTACCCAGGCCACCAGGACTCCGGCCAGCAGTGGACCGGCGGTCATCGCAAGGCCCAGGGACAGCATGCTCAGCGCGTTGGCCGCGGGCAGGAGTTCCTTCCGGATCAGCATGGGGATAATGGCACTGCGGGCCGGCTGGTTGATGGCCTGGGCACCGCTTTGCAGTGCCACCAGAAGATACAGCACCCACACGTTGCCCAACTGGACCCAGGCCTGCAGCGCGATCAGCCCGGTGGTCAGCCAGAGGATGGTGGAGGCAAGCAGGGCGATGCGGCGACGGTCGTGCGCGTCCGCGATGGACCCACCCATCAGGCCGCCAATTACCAGGGGCACCAGGGCAAAGATCCCCAGCAGGCCCACATAGAAGCTGTCCTGGGTCAGCCGGTACACCTCCAGGCTCACCGCCACCAGGGTCAGCTGGCTGCCGACGGCGGACACTGCCGATCCCAGCCACAGCCGGCGGAATGCGGGGCTTTCCTTGAGCGGCGTGACATCGGCAAGTATTTTCCCCACCCCGCAACACTAGCGGGCAGCGAGGAAAGGTAAGCCGAGCCTTATTGTGAGTTATTAATAATAAGTGTTTCAATGGAGCCATGACGGAGCACTTTGACGGCCAGGACACGTGGGCTGCAGCCCTGCGCGCCCACGGCCGCAGGGTGACCAAGCAGCGGCTCGCTGTACTCGCCGCCGTCGAACGCCACCCCCATTCCCCTGCCGAAAGCATCCTCGCCGCCGCCCGCACGGAACTGCCCGAACTCACGGCCCAGTCCGTTTACGTGGTCCTGGGCGACCTGACGGACCTGCACATGCTGCGCCGGTTCGAGCCGCCACACTCCCCCGCCCTGTATGAAACGCGCGTGGGCGACAACCACCACCACGCCATCTGCATCAGCTGCGGCCGCGTGGAGGACGTGGACTGCGCCGTCGGCCACGCCCCCTGCCTGACGCCGCACTGGAACCCGGACGCCAAGCCGATGACCATCCAGATCGCCGACGTCATGTACCAGGGCATCTGCCAGGAATGCCAGCAGGCCCAACAGCTTCCTCCCCACAGTCCCTCGCAAGTAAAAGAGAAATAGGAGAACAATGACTGCCGTTTCCACAACCCAGTCAGGTGCACCGGTTACGTCCGACGCACACTCGAAGTCAGTTGGTGCCGATGGTGCCATCATCCTGACTGACCACTACCTGGTGGAAAAGCTCGCCCAGTTCAACCGTGAGCGTGTTCCGGAGCGCGTAGTGCACGCCAAGGGCGGCGGCGCATTCGGCACGTTCAAGGCCACCGAGGACATTTCCAAGTACACCAAGGCAGCGTTCCTGCAGCCCGGTGTTGAGACCGAAATGCTGATCCGCTTCTCCTCCGTGGCCGGCGAGAACGGTTCCCCGGACACCTGGCGCGACCCCCGCGGTTTCGCCGTGAAGTTCTACACCACCGAGGGCAACTACGACCTCGTGGGCAACAACACCCCCGTCTTCTTCATCCGCGACGGCATCAAGTTCCCGGACTTCATCCACTCCCAGAAGCGCCTGCCGGGCACCCACCTGCGCGACGCCGACATGCAGTGGGACTTCTGGACCCTGTCCCCCGAGTCCGCCCACCAGGTCACCTGGCTGATGGGTGACCGCGGCCTCCCCGCCTCCTGGCGCGAAATGCAGGGCTACGGCTCGCACACCTACCAGTGGATCAACGCCGAAGGCGAGCGCTTCTGGGTCAAGTACCACTTCAAGTCCAACCAGGGCGTGAACTCGATGAGCTCCGAGCAGGCCGAACAGCTTGCCGGCTCGGACGCGGACTTCTACATCCGCGACCTGTCCGAAAACATCGAAGCCGGCAACTTCCCGTCCTGGGACCTGCACGTCCAGGTCATGCCGTACGAGGACGCCAAGACTTACCGCTTCAACCCGTTCGACCTGACCAAGGTGTGGCCGCACAGCGACTACCCGCTGATCAAGGTGGGCACCATGGAGCTGAACAAGAACCCGGAGAACTACTTCGCGCAGATCGAGCAGGCCACCTTTGCGCCGTCGAACTTCGTGCCCGGCATCGCCGCCTCCCCGGACAAGATGCTGCAGGCCCGCATCTTCTCCTACGCGGACGCACACCGCTACCGCGTGGGCACCAACCACGCCCAGATCCCGGTGAACCAGCCCAAGAACCAGGTCAACAACTACAGCCAGGACGGACAGGGCCGCTTCCTGTTCAACGCCCCCTCGGTTCCGGTCTACGCCCCCAACACCTTTGGCGGCCCGGCTGCCGTTGAGCCGCAGAACGCTGCGGGCGGCTGGGAGAACGACGGCGAGCTGACCCTCGCCGCGCACTCCCTCCACGCCGAGGACGGCGACTTCGTCCAGGCCGGCGCGCTGTACCGCGAGGTCTACAACGAAGGTGAAAAGGCCCGCTTCCTGGAGACGATCACTGGCGCCGTGGGCGGCGTGAAGCGCTCCGACATCAAGGAACGTGCCATCCAGTACTGGACCAACGTCGACGCCGAGCTGGGCGCCAAGCTCCGCGCCAACCTTGGCACGGTGGCTGCCCCGTCAGCGCCCGCCTCGGATGCTGAGTCCGCCAACAAGATCGGCTGACCAGGCTTCCTGCCGGCTGAACTGAAGAACACCCCGCCACGGACCTACGTGGCGGGGTGTTCTGCTGTCCGGTCCCGGTTGTGCACAGATGGCGCCGGGGATTGTGCACATATGGCACCGGGGATCTGGCTGGTTACGCGCGGCGGTCCTAGGCTCCGTACATGAACACTTTCGCAGGCATTCCCCCGGAAGCCTTCCGCTTCTACGCGCAGCTGGAGGACAACAACAACCGCGACTGGTGGCTGGAACACAAGGCAACGTATGACGCATCGGTCAAGGAGCCGCTCACCCTCCTGCTCTCCGAGCTGGAGCCCGAGTTCGGACCTGCCAAGCTCTTCCGCCCCAACCGGGACATCCGCTTTTCGCTGGACAAGTCACCGTACAAGACCGCCCAGGGAGCCTTCGCCGCGCGCCAGGAGGGCGTGGGTTTCTATCTCCAGGTCAACGCCGATGGTCTGTTGATCGGCGGCGGCTACCACTCCCATACTCCCGCCCAGCTGGCACGGTTCCGCGCGGCCGCCGATGCTTCCGCCAGCGGCGCTGCCCTGCAGGAGATTGTGGGAGCCGTAGCAGGTGCCGGTTTTGCCATTGAGGGCGAGAAGCTGAAGACCGTCCCGCGCGGTTTCGATAAAGACCATCCCCGCGCCGAGCTGCTCAAGCACAAATCGCTGTCCGCGGGTGTCGAGGTGGGCCAGCCGGAGTGGGTGTCAACGCCCGCCGCGAAGGACCGGATCGCGGAACGGTGGCGGCAGCTGCGGCCGCTCGTGGAATGGGTGGGCCGGTACGCGGCGCCGTAACCGGAACACCGCAGCAGCCGCGCCGGGGCGCCGGGTGGCAAACGATGAAGGTCCGTAAACGCAACTGCCCGCCCGGCAAAGGCCGGGCGGGCAGTTCAGCAGCTGGTGCGGCCGGCCGTCAGGTCCGGCTCAGCTCATCCTCGTCGTCGGGCTCCACGGCTTTGCCGGGAGCGGAACCGGGGGTGCCGTTGACCGACGCGTTCGCCTCCGCGAAGCGCTCGTTGAGCCGCGAGTGGCGCTGGCCGTAGGCGAAGTAGATGGCCAGGCCCAGCACCAGCCAGAAACCGAAGAAGATCCAGGTTTCCACGGCGAGGTTGGTCATCAGGTACAGGCACAGCACGGCAGACACGATGGGGACCACCTTGCCGAACGGGACACGGAACGCTGGCTTCAGGTCCGGGCGCTTCTTGCGGAGCACCAGGATGCCCAGGCTGACCACAACAAACGCCGACAGGGTGCCGATGTTGATCATTTCCTCGAGCAGGTCCACATTGGTCAGGCCGGCCACCAGCGCAACCGCTGCGCCGCAGATGATCTGGAGGCGGACCGGAGTGGAACGCTTGTCACTGGTCTTGGAGAGCGCCCTGGGCAGCAGTCCGTCGCGGCTCATGGCCAGCACCACGCGGGACAGGCCCATGAGGAGCACCATGATCACGGTGGTCAGGCCCACCAGGGAACCGAAGGCGATAACCTTGGCGGCCGAGGTGTCGCCCACGGCTTCGAAGGCGGTGGTGAGGGTGGGGCTCTTGGCTTCAGCCAGCTGGGTGTAGGACACCATGCCGGTCAGGGCCAGGGACACGAGGATGTAGAGCAGCGTCACCAAAGCCAGGCCGCCGAAGATGCCGCGGGGCAGGGTCTTCTGCGGGTTCTTCACTTCCTCGGCGGACGTGGCCACCACGTCGAATCCGATGAAGGCGAAGAACACCAGGGCGGCACCGGCGAAGATGCCCATGGTGCCGTACTGGGCAGGGGCGGCGCCGGTCAGGAAGCCGAAGAAGGACTGCTTCAGGACGTCCGCGGCGCCATTGCCGGCCGTGGGCTCAGCTGCCGGAACGAACGGCGTGTAGTTTTCGAACTTCACGTAGGTGAAGCCCACCACGATCACGAACAGCACCACGGCGATCTTGATCAGGGTGAAGATGTTTCCCACGCGGGCGGAGAGCTTGGTGCCCAGCACCAGCAGCACCGTGAAGATGGCCACGATCAGGAACGCGCCCCAGTAGAGGTCCACGCCGCCCAGCGAGATGGCCGGCGGCACGTCCAGGCCGGTGAGCGCAAAGACCTTGCTGAGGTAGATGCCCCAGTATTTGGCGATCACTGCAGCGGCCGTGAACAGTTCGAGGATCAGGTTCCAGCCGATAATCCAGGCAAGGAGTTCGCCCATGGTGGCGTAAGTGAAGACGTAGGCGGAGCCGGCCACGGGGATGGCCGTGGCGAATTCGGCATAGCACATGATGGCCAGCGCACAGGTGACCGCGGCGATGGCGAAGGAGAGCGTCACGGCGGGACCTGCGAAGTTGGCGGCGGCCTTGGCGCCGACCGAGAAGATACCGGCGCCGACAGCAACGGCGACGCCCATGATCATGAGGTCCCAGGTGCTGAGGGAACGCTTGAGCTTGCGTCCGGGCTCATCGGCGTCGGCGATCGACTGCTCGATGGATTTTGTCCGCAGAAGGTTCATTAGGGGGTCACAATCCTGGTTTGTGAGGGAAACAGACCTATCAACGATACTGTCCATCCACTGGACGGTCCCAATCGTCCCGAATAGTGAGACACCCTTATAGCCGAACATTCTTCTGCGAACGCCCTCGAGGCCCTCCGATTGGAGAGCCCCGAGGGGTTGTTGGTCGAACTTCCTAGGACGGCCAGTCCATCAGCGTTGACCGGATCAGGAAGCGTTTACCTTCAGGCGCTTCAACGGAAAAGCCGCTGCCCCGGCCCGGTACGACGTCGACGGTCAGGTGGGTGTGGCTCCAGTAGCTGAACTGCTCCCGGGACATCCAGAATTCCAGTGGCCGGGGCTGCAGCCCATCCGCCAGGTCGAACAGCCCCAGCAACACGTCCGCATCACCCGTGATGAAGTCCCCGGCCGGATAGCACATGGGTGAGGACCCGTCGCAGCAGCCGCCGGACTGGTGGAACATGAGCGGTCCATGCTTGTCCCACAGCATCCGGAGCAGGTCCACGGCAGCCGGCGTGAGCGCCACCCGGGAAAAGTCTTCCCCGGGCAGCGTCACGGCGGCAGCCAACGCTTCAGCGGGCATCAGAACCTCAGCACCACGCGGCCGTCGATCTTGGCGTGCTTCATCTCATCGAACACTGCGTTGACCTCGGACAACTCCCGCACGGAGACCGTGGGGTGGATCTTTCCCCGGGCATAGAAGTCCAGAGCCTCCTCAAGATCCTGCCGGGTGCCCACGATGGAACCGCGGACGGTCAGGCCCTTGAGCACAATCTCGAAGATCGGAGCAGGGAAGTCCCCCGGGGGCAGTCCGTTGAACACGATGGTTCCGCCGCGCCGGGCCATGCCAATGGCCTGGCCGAACGCCGACGGGTGCACCGCCGTAACCAGCACTCCATGGCAGCCTCCTGTTTCCCGCTGGATCACTTCTGCCGGGTCCTCGTGCAGCGCGTTGACCGTAAGTTCGGCGCCGTGGGCCTTGGCCAGGGCCAGTTTGTCGTCGGCGATGTCCACGGCGGCGACACGAAGCCCCATGGCCACGGCGTACTGCACGGCAATATGCCCAAGGCCACCGATACCCGAAATGGTGACCCACTGCCCGGGCCGGGTCTCGGTCATCTTCAGGCCCTTGTAGACGGTGACGCCGGCGCACAGCACCGGCGCCACCTCGACGGGGTCGGATCCCGCCGGTATGCGGGCCGCGAACCGGGAGTCCACCAGCATGTATTCGCCGAAGGAGCCGTCCACGCTGTAGCCGCCGTTCTGCTGCGCCTCGCAGAGTGTTTCCCACCCGGTGCGGCAGTATTGGCAGTCACCGCAGGCTGACCACAGCCAGGCGTTGCCCACCAGGTCACCGATCGCGAGGTCTGAGACTCCGTCGCCCAGGGCCACCACTTCACCCACGCCCTCATGGCCGGGAACGAACGGAGGGGATGGTTTGACCGGCCAGTCGCCTTCCGCGGCGTGAAGGTCGGTGTGGCAGACGCCGGTGGTCAGGACCTTGACCAGGGCCTGTCCGGGCCCCGGCTGGGGAATGGCGATGTCCTTGACCTTGAGGTCGGTGCCGAATTCGGTTACTACTGCTGCCTGCATTGTCGTCGTCATTGGCGAAATCCTTGCGTCGTTGTAGTGGTACGGGCTGGCCTAGAAGAAGCCCAGCTTGTTTTCGTCGTAGCTCACCAGCAGGTTCTTGGTCTGCTGGTAGTGGTCCAGCATCATGGCGTGGTTCTCACGCCCGATGCCCGAGGACTTGTAGCCGCCGAAGGCGGCACCTGCCGGGTAGGCGTGGTAGTTGTTGACCCAGACGCGGCCGGCCTGGATTTCGCGGCCGGCGCGGTAGGCTACGTTGCCGCTGCGGGACCAGACGCCGGCGCCCAGTCCGTACAGGGTGTCGTTGGCGATGCCCATGGCGTCGTTGTAGTCGCTGAACCGGGTCACGGCCACCACGGGGCCGAAGATTTCCTCCTGGAAGATCCGCATCCGGTTGTGGCCTTCGAACACGGTGGGCTGGACGTAGAATCCACCGGCGAGGTCGCCGGGGAGTTCGGCCCGCGCGCCGCCGGTGAGCACCTTGGCACCTTCCTGCTTTCCGATGTCGATGTAGGACAGGATCTTCTCGAGCTGGTCGTTGGAGGCCTGGGCGCCGACCTGCGTGTCGGTGTCCAGCGGGTTGCCCTGGATCATCTTTTCCACCCGTGCCACGGCATCGGCCATGAAGGAGTCGTAGATGTCTTCCTGGATCAGGGCCCGCGAGGGGCAGGTGCACACTTCGCCCTGGTTGAAGGCGAACAGGGCGAAGCCCTCCTGGGCCTTGTCGTAGAAGGCGTCGTTTTCCTGGGCAACATCGTTGAAGAAGATGTTCGGGCTCTTGCCGCCCAGTTCCAGGGTGACGGGGATGAGGTTCTGGCTGGCGTACTGGCTGATCAGCCGGCCGGTGGTCGTTTCACCGGTGAAGGCGATCTTCCGGATCCGGGAGCTGGAGGCCAGCGGCTTGCCTGCTTCCACGCCGAAGCCGTTGACCACGTTCACCACGCCGGCGGGCAGCAGGTCCCCGATGAGTTCCATCAGCACCAGGATGGACGACGGCGTCTGCTCGGCGGGCTTGAGCACCACGGTGTTGCCGGCGGCGAGCGCGGGGGCAAGTTTCCAGACGGCCATCAGGATGGGGAAGTTCCAGGGGATGATCTGGCCCACCACGCCGAGGGGTTCGTGGAAGTGGTACGCGGTGGTGTTGTCATCGAGCTGGGACAGGCTGCCCTCCTGGGCGCGGACCGCGGAGGCGAAGTAGCGGAAGTGGTCCGAGGCCAGCGGCAGGTCGGCGTTGAGGGTTTCCCGGACGGGCTTGCCGTTGTCCCAGGTTTCGGCCACGGCGAGCATCTCGAGGTTCTCATCGATGCGGTCGGCGATCTTGTTCAGGATGGCGGCGCGTTCCGCCACGGAGGTTTTGCCCCAGGATGGTGCGGCCTTGTGTGCCGCGTCCAGGGCGAGCTCGATGTCCTCGGCGGTGCCTCGGGCCACCTGGCAGAACGCCTTGCCCGTCACCGGGGTGATGTTCTCGAAGTACTGGCCCTTCACCGGGGCCACCCATTCGCCGCCAATCCAGTTCTCGTAGCGGTCCTTGAAGGTGACCTTCGAACCGTCGGTTCCCGGCTGTGCGTAAACGGTCATGTGCTTAGCTCCTTTGCTGTGCAGAAGGCTGGCCCGTAGGGGCGTTCGCCGATGAAGCCAGCGTAGGAGCGGGGAGGTTGCAGCAAGGTTGCAACGATGCGACGCAGGTCACATCGGGTGCAGGCGGGGCCGGGTTTCAGGCGCGGAGTTCGGCTTCCAGCCGTTCCAGGTCGGCGACGACGGCGGCCCGCTTGGGTGAGCGCGGCGGCAGGAGGCGGAGCGCGGCGCGGCGGATGACGACGTCGTCCCTTGCCTCCGGGAGCGCAGCGTACTTGAGCAGGGACTCGGCGCTGCCGTCCGTGAGGACCGCTTCCCGGAGCAGGGAGGACACCCTGCTCCTGAGGTCGAGGATGCCTGGCGCTTCCGAGCGCGGAAGCACCTCGCCGCGGTAGATCTCCAGGGCGATGCGGTGCGCACCGCGCTGCAGGCAGCTGAGCACCTGGCCGGTATCCGGCACCAGGTCCAGTGGGAGCCTGTACGGGCGGGAGCCGGGGACAGCGTCGGGACTCAGCTGCTGGATGACCTTGCGCAGCCGGACCATCTCGGCCCGGAGCGTGATGGTGGAGCCCTCCCCCGGGTACAACAGCAAGCCCAGTTCCTCGGCGCTGAGCCCTTCCGGATGCGCGCTCAGCAGGGCCAGGATCTCGCTGTGCCGCGCGGACAGGGAAACGGTCCTGCCGCCCAGGCTCAGCAAGGCCTGGTCGCGCCCCAGCAACTGCAGGCTGTTCCGGTAGAGGCTGCCTTCGACGCCGCCCGGGCCTTGCCTGGCGGCGGCGGCCGGGGACCGTCGTCGTACAGGTTTCCTGGCGAGCTCCGCCGCAAGCTGCAGGCGCTCCACGCGCAGCTGCGCCTGGGCGGCAGCAACGGTGGCCTCCACCAGCGACAGCGTGTGAGGCGCCACCGCGGTGGCCGTCCCGGTGATGTCCACGACGCCGAGCACGGCACCTGAGTCGGGGTCATGGAAGGGGACGGCGGTGCAGCTCCAGGGGTGGACTGCCCGCTGGTAGTGCTCGGCGCCGGCGATCTGGATGCCCCTGCCCAGGGCAAGGGCGGTGCCCGGAGCGCTGGTGCCGACGCTGGCCTCGGACCAGTCGGCGCCGGGGACGAACATCATGCCTTCGGCCCGGCGTTGGAGGGTAGGGTCGCCATCCACCCACAGCAGCCTGCCCACCTCGTCACCCACCGCAACCAGGAGCCCGCTGTCATGGCTGGGCTGGACCAGGAGTTTGTTGATGACCGGCATGATCGCGGCCAGGGGATGCTGCCGCCGGTAGTCCTCCAGCTGGTCCCAGTCGAGGGCCAGCGGCGCGGCCGCATTGTCAGGGTTGGCCTTAAAGCCCGCCGAGCGCTGCCAGGACTCCCTGATGAGGTTGCGCAGCCCGGGGATCTCGGGGGTGAGGTTGCCGGGGTCCGAGCCGAGGCGCTCGTGGCCGGCCAGCGCGGCACGCTGGCGCGGTTCAGGGTGGAGCAGGTTCGTCATTGAACTCCCGTTCCGGAGTCTTGTCCGGCGAGGCAGGGCTGGAAGGTAGCCCAGCCAGCATAGCTGGACAGCACCCCCGTGTCACCGGCGCACCCGGACCAGTTCCTCCAGCGCATCCGCCCCGGCCGCCGCTCCCCCGGCCGCGGCGTACCCGGCGGCGACACGTCCCGCGCCCGGCGCCTTGCCCAGGGCCCGGTGGACGGCTGCCCGGAGCCGCTCCGGGGTGAGGTTTTTCCGGCTCAGCCGCACCCCGGCGTCGGCTGCTGCCACCCGCGCTGCCACCTCGTGCTGGTCGCGGCCGAACGGAACCACCACCACGGGCACTCCCTGTGCCATCGCCTTCTGCGTGGCCCCCATGCCGCCGTGGGTGATGGCGACCGCTGCCCGCTCGAGGACAGGCCCGTGCGGGACGAAATGCTCCAGCCGCGCATTGGCCGGCAGTGGCCCGAACTGGTCCGTGCCGGCGGCTTTGGCGGCGCCTGCCGAGCCCGCCTGGGCTGCAGGGAGGGTGGCGACGACGGTGAAGGGCTCCCCGGCAAGTCCGGCCAGGGCGGTCCGGACAATGGCTTCGTCCGCCTGGTACTCGGAGGACGTGGTCACCAGGACCACGGGGTGGGTGGCCTCGCCGAGCCATGCCGGAGGTTCGGCCGGCGGCTCCCATGCGAGTGCGCCGATCATCCGCACGTCAGGGGCCCAGTCCGGATGGGGATACTCGAACGGCTCGGCAGTGGCCACCAGCATCAGGGGCGCCGTGCGGAACATGGAGTCGGCGCCGCTCACCGGGGGAAGCATGCCGCCGGAGACCTCGGCCCGGAGGGCGTTGATCCGCGGCAGCATCAGCTTTTCGACCGCGCCGATGACCAGGCGCCGCGCCACTGCGTCCCGGGCGACGCCCAGCGGGCCGGGCATGGGAGCCAGTCCCGGCCCGAACGGCGGGGTCCCCCGCGACTGCAGCGGCGGAGTGTAGGGGCTGAAGGTGGCCCACGGCAGTCCTGAGGATTCAGCGAGGACCCGGGCGCCCCACGCGTTGATGTCGATGAGCAGCAGGTCGGGGCCGACGTCGGCAATAGCCTGCTGCAGGTCAGGCGCGTCGAAACGGGCGCGGCTGGTAAACGTTTCGACGCTGAGGGCAAGGGCGGCCTTGGTGGACCTTGCGCCGTAGTCCCGGGACTCGATGTCGAGCAGCCGGGCGTCCACCGGTTCGGCGTGGAGTCCCAGCCCGCGCAGTAAGGGGACGTAGGCGGGAAGGGTGCGGACATGGACGTCGTGCCCGCGGGCCCTGAGTTCCCCGAGCAGGGGAACCATGGGGAAGAGATGGCCGATGGCGGGCGAGGTGTAGGCAAGGACGGTGGACATCAGGGCCTCCGCGTGAAGGGTTCCAGCATTTCGAGCAGGGAGTGGGCCACCTGGTCGCGGCTGAGCCCGGCGTCCAGGCGCAGCAACTTCCAGGTGTAGACGTCGCAGAGGGCGACGAACTGGGCCAGCCGGCGGTCGTGGTTTGGGCTGCCCTTCAGCGGGTCAAGGTAGGGGGCGAAAACGCGGCGGCACCAATCGCGGTGCAGGCGGCGCGCTCCCGCGGTGATCTCCGCCAGGACGGGAGAGGCTTGTTCCTCGGCGAGCAGCTTCAAGGCAAGCGCGCCGGTGGTTTCGTAGTGTTCCAGGAGGTTGCCGACGGCGGCGGGCACGTCGCCGGGAGGGACGGAGTTGCGCTGGCGGTCCACCCTGGCCGCCGCCGCCTGGGCGGTGGCATCGATAAGGCCTCCGCGGTCCCCGAACCTGCGGATGACGGTCTGCACGGTGACGCCCGCGCGGGCCGCCACCGCGCCCAGCGTGACATCGGCGAGCGGGACCTCCATGAACAGTTTTTCGGTGGCCTGCAGGATCCGCCGCCCGGTTTCCTGCGCGGAGGTGGCCCGTTTTGGGGAGCTGTAGGGACGGGTTCCGGCCCCGGCCATATTCATGTTAATGAGACTAACTCGAATAGTCCGCCAGGGGTAGGGGTCAGCCGCGGGAGATGCGGATCATCTCCTCGCGCGGCACCACCTTGATGCGTTCGCGGACCACATGGTCCAGCCCCTCGGGTCCGGTCCAGGCGGCACCCAGGCCCGCCTCGTGGGCGTCGAGCTTGTTCCAGCCTTCCCACGTGGTGAACTCAATGCCGCGCTCTTCGAGCAGGTCGATGATGGCCTGGGGGTCCGGGTTCTTGGCTGCCGGGAGGTTCAACCGGTCCTCCAGCAGGAAGCCGATAGTCTCCAGTGCGTCGCCCTTGGTGTGGCCAATCAGGCCCACGGGGCCGCGCTTGATCCAGCCCGTGGCGTAGATGCCGGGCACAGGGTTGCCGTCGGAATCCAGGACACGGCCGCCCTCGTTCGGGATGACGCCCCGCTTGGCGTCGTACTCCAGTTCGTCCAGTGCGGAGCCGTGGTAGCCAATGGCCCGGTAGACGGACTGGACCGGGTACTCCACGTACTCCCCCGTGCCCTTGGCGTTGCCGGTCCCGTCCAGCTGCATGCGCTCGAACTTGATGCCGCCCACCTTGCCCGTGCCGTCGTCGAGCACTTCAACCGGGCTGTGCAGGAAGTGCAGGTGCAGCCTGCGGGACGACGGGTTCTCCGACTCCGCGTGTTCCTCCACCAGCCAGTTGGTCAGCGTGTTCACCATGGTCTTGACCTGGTTGTTGGTGCGGATGGCCTCGTCCGAGGCGTCGTCGAATTCAAAATCCTCGGGGTAGAGGACGATATCCACGTCGTCCATGTGGCTCAGTTCCCGCAGCTCCAGCGGGGTGAACTTGACCTGGGCGGGGCCGCGGCGGCCGAAGACGTGGACGTCCGTGACGGGGGACGCCTTCAGGCCTTGGTAGACGTTGTCCGGGATCTCGGTGGTGAGCAGTTCCTCGGGGTGCTTGACCAGCATGCGGGCTACGTCCAGGGCCACATTGCCGTTGCCGATCACCGCGATTTCCTTCGCCTCCAGCGGCCACTCCCGCGGCACGTCCGGGTGGCCGTCATACCAGGACACGAAATCGGCGCCGCCGAAAGAGCCGCGCAGATCGATGCCCGGAATGTCCAGGTCGGCGTCCTTGATGGCGCCGGTGGAGAAGATCACGGCGTCATAGAAAGCCCGGAAATCGTGCAGCGTGAGGTCCCGGCCGTAGGTCACGTTGCCCAGGAAACGGATGTCGCCGCGGTCCAGGACCTTGTGCAGGGCGTTGACGATGCCCTTGATCCGGGGATGGTCCGGCGCAACGCCGTACCTGATCAGTCCGTAGGGCGCCGGGTAGGCCTCGAAGAGGTCGATGCTGACCTGGAAGTCGCCGTCCTTCACCCCGCTGGACTTGGTGAGGATGTCCGCAGCATAGACTCCTGCCGGTCCCGCGCCGACGATCGCGACGCGGAGGGGACGGTTGGCGGCGGTTTCGCTGTGATTGGACACCGGGAACCCTTCTGAACTGGTCCTGCTCATATTTCATGAGGGTGCGCCGCTGGGTGCAGCGCACAGTCCCCCATTCTAGTTGGCGGCCAGGGCCACCACCTTGCCTTCGCGGTACAGGAGCGCCCTGAGTTCTGACTCCGCCGAGTCCAGGCGCTTCGGGTCGATGGTTTCGCCGTCGTGGTAGTGGTCCAGCACCCGCGGGTCCACGTAGCTTTTGCGGGCGATGGAGGGAGTGTTGCCCAGTGTCTCCGCTGCGTCGTACATGGCGCGGCTGATGGCCCGCTTCCGCTTGGCGGCAGTCCGCTGGACCCCGGTCCGGGCCAGGCTGGACGCCGCTGCCACCGTGCCGCGAAGGGTCCGGAAGTCCTTGGCGGTGAAGTCGGAGCCAGTCCGTTCCTTCACGTAGGCATTGATGTCCGCGCTGGTGACCGGGCGCCAGGTCCTGCCCTCCTTGTAGGCCAGGAGCCGGGCATTGGACCCCCGCCGCTTGAGCAGGCGCAGGAGGGCGGCGAGGTCGGCGTCGCGGATTTCCGATTCCCAGTCCTTGCCGCTCTTGGCCGGGAAGCGCAGCAGGATCCGGTCCTTACGCACCTGGACGTGGGCGCACAACAGGGTCGCCAGGCCCCGGCTGCCGTTCTCGTTCGTGTACCGCTCCGAGCCCACCCGCAGGGATCCACTGTCCAGCATCCGGAACGCCGCGGCCAGGACACGCTCCCGGGAGAAGCCTTCGCCGCGCAGGTCCATGGTGACCAGCCGCCGGGCGGCGGGCAGCGATTCTGCCAACTGGAGGGACCGGTCGAATTTCACCCGGTCCTTCCGCTCGCGCCACTCGGGATGGTAGATGTACTGGCGCCGCCCCACGGCGTCCACGCCGGTCGCCTGGATGTGGCCATTGTCAAAGGGGGCGATCCAGACGTCGGTCCAGGCCGGCGGGATGCCAATGCTTTCCAGCCGGTCCCGGACGGGACCCGGCGGCAGGGTGGAGCCATCGAGGTCCCGGTAACTGAAGCCCTTGCCGGCGGCGACCCTGCGGTAGCCGCGGCCCGAGGCGTTGCTGCGGCGGAGCCTCACGGGGCAGGCTCCGGGAAACGGACACATGTCATGAAAGCAAGCCTACTGACTATTTTCCGGAATCCACGCCCACCTGCTGGAATACCTGCCCGGAGCCTGCTGTTATGGACTTCGTGCCCATGCCAAAAGGAACGTCCCCCGCTACCCCTGCTGCTCCGACCACAGCGCCGCCGCAGGCGGCGAAGTCACCGGCGGCCCCTGCCCCCGCCAAGGAATCCATGGCGGGCCTGTTGTTCGGCATCGGCGCGTACGTTTTGTGGGGCATGCTCCCGCTGTACTTCTTCATCCTGATGCCGGCGGGCGCCGTCGAGATCGTGGCCAACCGCGTGGTGTGGTCGCTGCTGTTCTGCGCCCTGCTGATCACGGTGACCAGGTCGTGGGGCGTGCTCGCGGTGGCGCTGAAGGACCGGCGCGTCTTTGGTTCCCTGGCGCTGGCGGCGTTCCTGATCGCCATCAACTGGCTGACCTACACCTACGGCGTGACAACGGGGCAGGCAGTGGAGACGTCCCTGGGGTATTTCATCAACCCGCTGGTCTCCGTGCTGCTGGGGGTGCTGGTCCTGAAGGAAAGGCTGCGGCCGCTGCAGTGGACTGCCGTCGGCGTCGGCTTCGTGGCGGTGGGCGTCCTCACCTACTCCTACGGGAAACTGCCGTGGATCGCCCTGACCCTGGCGTTCAGCTTCGGCCTGTACGGCTTCGTCAAGAACCGGGTGGGATCGAGGGTGGACGCCATCACCAGCCTGAGCGTGGAGACCATGGTGCTCGCCCCGCTGGCCGCCGTCGCCATGGTGGTCCTGGCCGCGAGCGGAAGCTCCACGCTCACGTCCCAGGGGTCGGGGCACTTCTGGCTGCTGCTGGCATCCGGCGTAATCACCGCCGTTCCGCTGCTCTTCTTCGGCGCCTCGGCGCGGAGGTTGCCCATGACCACCATCGGCCTGCTGCAGTATTTCGCTCCCGTCCTGCAGTTCCTGGTGGCGCTGCTGGTGTTCCGGGAGGCCATGACTGTTGAACGCTGGATCGGGTTCGGCGTGGTGTGGCTGGCCCTGCTGCTGCTGACCGTGGACATGCTGCGGACCACGCGCCGGAACTCCCTGGCCCGCAGGGCAGCGCTCCGGCAGGCCGCCTGACCAACGGTTAAGCCTAGGAGGGTGGGCCCGCAGCTGCGGGCCCACCCTCCTGGTCTTGCGGGTAAAGCCGTCCTGGCTAGGCGTTGGCCTTGATGGCGGCGGCGAGGACTTCCAGGCCGTCGGCGAGCAGTTCGTCGGTAATGACCAGCGGGGGCAGCAGGCGGATGACGTTGCCGTAGGTGCCGCAGGTGAGGATGATGACGCCTTCCTTCAGGCAGGCGGCGGCAACAGCCTTGGTCAGCTCCGGGTTCGGCTCCTTGGAACCGGCCTGGACAAGTTCGACGGCGAGCATGGCGCCACGGCCGCGGACATCGCCGATCACGCCGGTACCGGCAGCGGCCAGTTCGGACTGCAGTTCCTGCAGGCGCGCCATGGCGATGGACTCGATGTGGCGGGCACGGCCGTTGAGGTCGTACTCCTCCATGGAACCGATGGACGCCAGCGCAGCCGCACAGGCCACCGGGTTGCCGCCGTAGGTGCCGCCCAGGCCACCCGGGTGCACGGCGTCCAGCAGGTCGGCGCGGCCGGTGATGGCGGACAGCGGCATGCCGCCGGCGATGCCCTTGGCCATGGTCAGGATGTCCGGGATGACGCCCTCGTGGTTGACGGCGAACCATTCACCCGTGCGGCAGAAGCCGGACTGGACCTCGTCGGCGATGAAGACGATGCCCTTCTCCTTGGCCCAGGCGGCCAGCGCCGGCAGGAAGCCCTCGGCCGGGACGATGAAGCCGCCCTCGCCCTGGATGGGCTCGATGATGATCGCGGCAACCTGGTCCCCGCCGATCTGCTTCTCGATCATGGTGATGGCGCGCTTGGCGGCCTCGGCACCGGTGATGGCGGGGTTTTCCTCGCGGTACGGGTAGCTCATGGGCATCCGGTAGACCTCGGGTGCGAACGGGCCGAAGTTGGTCTTGTACGGCATGGCCTTGGCGGTCAGTGCCATGGTCAGGTTGGTGCGGCCGTGGTAGGCGTGGTCGAAGGCGACGACGGCGTCCCGGCCGGTTGCCAGTCGGGCCACCTTGATGGCGTTCTCCACTGCCTCGGCGCCGGAGTTGAAGAGGACGGTGCGCTTTTCGTGGTCGCCCGGGGTGAGCCGGTTCAGCTGCTCGGCGACGGCCACGTAGCCTTCGTACGGGGTGACCATGAAGCAGGTGTGCGTGAAGTGCTCCACGGCTTCCTTGACGGCACCGACGACGGCGGGATCGGACGCGCCCACGCTGGTCACCGCGATGCCGGAGCCCAGGTCGATGAAGGAGTTGCCGTCGACGTCGTGGATGATGCCGCCGTCGGCGTCGGCAACGTAGACCGGGACGCTGGAAGCGACGCCGGCAGCCACCACTGACTTGCGGCGCTCGGTCAGTGCCACGGACTTGGGGCCCGGGAAGTCGGCCTGGACGTTGCGCTTCTGCTCCAGGCGGAAGGTGATGTCTGATGCGGTGGTGGTCATGGCGTTACTTTCTCTTGCTGGTGGTTGAGCTTGTCGAACCCGGGGTTTCGACAAGCTCAACCACCGGGGAATTGGTCAGGAGGCGGGGTCAGGCGTCGAGGGCGGACATCACGTGCTTGATGCGCGTGTAGTCCTCCACGCCGTACATGGAGAGGTCCTTGCCGTAGCCGGACTGCTTGAAGCCGCCGTGCGGCATTTCGGCGGTCAGAAGGATGTGGGTGTTGATCCAGACGGCACCGAAGTCCAGGTCGCGGCTCAGGCGCATGGCGGTGCCGTGGTTGGTGGTCCAGACGCTGGAGGCCAGGGCGTAGTCAACGTCGTTGGCAAGTTCCACCGCTTCTTCCTCGGTGCTGAACTTCTGGACGGTAATGACGGGGCCGAAGGTTTCCTTCTGGACCACGTCGTCGGTCTGCTTGGCGCCGGTGATGATGGTGGGTTCGAAGAAGTAGCCCTTCTCCCCCGCGCGGTGGCCGCCGGTTTCGATCCGGCAGTTGGCCGGCAGGTTCTCCACCACGGAGGTCACGGCGTTGAAGTGGTTCACGTTGTTCAGCGGGCCGAAGTAGTTGTCTTCGTCGTTCTGCGAGCCGGTGTGCAGGGTCCGGGTGTGTTCCACCATGGCCGCCACGACGTCGTCGTGCACGGAATCCTGCACCAGCACGCGGGTAATGGCCGTGCAGTCCTGGCCGGCGTTGAAGAACGAGAACTCGGCGATGGCCGCGGCGCTCTTCTTGATATCGGCGTCGGCGAACACGATGGCCGGGGCCTTGCCGCCGAGCTCCAGGTGCGCCCGCTTGAGGCCCTTGGCGGCACCCGAGGCCACCGCGATCCCCGCGCGGACAGAGCCCGTGATGGACACCAGGCCGGGGACCTTGTGCTCCACCATCATGGCGCCGGTTTCGCCGGTGCCCAGCACCACGTTCAGGACACCCGCGGGCAGGACTTCACCGGCCAGGCGCGCCAGGACCAGCGTGGACTCGGGGGTGGTATCGGAAGGCTTGAGAACCACGGTGTTGCCGGCCGCGAGCGCGGGACCGATCTTCCAGATGGCCATCAGGAAGGGGTAGTTCCACGGGGCCACCTGGGCCACCACGCCGATCGGTTCACGGCGGACATAGGAAGTGTGCCCCTCGAAGTACTCCCCGGCGGACTTGCCTTCCAGGATCCGGGCGGCGCCGGCGAAGAAGCGCAGCTGGTCGGCGCCGGCTGCCACTTCCTCGGAGGCGATGAGCGAGCGGACCTGGCCGGTGTTGCGGTGCTGGGCTTCGACGAGTTCGTCGCTGTTGGCCTCGATGGCGTCGGCGAGCTTGAGCAGCATCAGCTGGCGCTGGCCCGGGGTCACGTGCTTCCAGGTCCGGAAGGCGTCCTTGGCGGCGGCCATGGCCGCGTCCACGTCGGCCTGCACCGAAACGGGGGCCTGGGCCACCACTTCTCCGTTGGTGGGGTTGACCACGTCCAGCAGGGCGGTGCCGGCAGGGGTGACGAACTTCCCATTGATGAAGTTCTGCAAGGTTTGGACCACGGTGTGCAACCTCTTTCGTAAGGGCCATCGGCGGCCGGACGGAACCCGGGACGGATGGATGGAACTGCCTCGAGCCTATGCCAGCGCCCAAGCGGGGTGAATAGCCACCTGCACACCCTTGTTTGGAGGGTTTAGTGCGGTTGCCCAGCTCACGTTTATCCTTGCTTCATGGCCATTTCCCTCGCTGCCCTGGTGGGCGTGTCCTCCCTGAAGCTGGCCAAGGCCGGGGTGGCGGAGACAACCTGGAACCAGGACATTAACTGGGTTGCCGTCACCGAACTGGAGGATCCGCAGCGGTTCCTCAACGGCGGCGAGCTGGTGCTCACCACCGGCCTGCGCCTGCGTTCGGCCCCGGAGCAGCGCCGCTTTGTGCGGCAGGTGCAGCGGGCGGGCGCGGTGGGCATCGGATTCGGCGTGGGGTTGTCACACGAGACGGTGCCGCCGGCCCTCCTGGCCGAGGCCAACCGCTGGGGCCTGCCCGTGGTGGAAGTGCCGTACGAGACGCCGTTCATCGCCATCACCAAGCTGGTGGCGGATGCCCAGTCGGCGGACCACTACGCCAAGCTGGAACGCCTGATCGCCGGGCACCAGGTCCTGGCCCGGGCGCTGCTGACCGGCGGCGGGCTCGCGGAACTGTTGAAGAACCTCGGCGGCATGCTGCGCACCGACACTGCGTTGACCCAGTTCACGGCCCAGCTGTACAACAGCGGCAGCGCCCACCCGTCGGCCGACACCTGGGCCAGCTATCCGGTGCCCACGGGACGGCGGGACGCCTGCACGCTGTGGGTGCGCCAGCCGTTCGAGGACACGGGAATCATCGGCTACGCGCAGAACCTGATCAGCGTGGAGCTCAACAACATGGTCAAGCAGCGCCAGGCCCAGCGCGCCCTGTGCGGGCAGGTGCTGGAGGACGTGATCCACGGGGCGCTGGAGACCAGCGAGGCGCAGCGCCGACTCGCGGGCGTGGGGGTGAACAGCACCCGCAAGAACGTGGTGCTGCTGGCCGTGTCGGCCGCCCACGGGAAGGCCCTGGGGAGCACCTCGGTGCCGCAGGAGCTGGAGAAGGCCGTTGCCGCCGTCGTGGGCAAGGACCTGGTGCTGGTGGTCAATGACGACGGTGGGACGGCGCCGTCGCTGGCGCGGAGGCTCAGCGACCACCTCGCCGAAGCCGGCATCCACGCCACGATCGGCATCGGCGGGGCGTACACCAAGCCGAACGGCCTGCGCTGGAGCTACTTCGAAGCCCGGGATGCTGCCAGCCATGGGTTGCCGGTCAACGAACCGGAGCGGCTGAGCCTGACGTCGCTGCTGCTGGCCAGCGAGGACGTACCGCTGGCGGACATGGCGCACGAGTCCCTGAATCCCCTGCGTTCGTTCGACGCCGCGCACGGGTCCGAACTGATGGCCACGCTGGAAAGCTACCTGAACAACAACGGCTCGGTGGCCGCGGTGGCGGAGGAACTCACCCTGCACCGCAACACTGTCCGGTACAGGCTGGCGCAGATCACGGAGCTGACCGGCTACGACCCCGCGGTCACGGCGGACCGGGTGCAGCTCTGGCTCGCCCTGGCGGTGGCCCGGCTGTCGGCGCGGCAGGGCAAATAGGGCCGGGACAGCGTCAGAGTACGCCGTGGCTGAACAGGTCGCGCGATTTTTTCCAGGCCTTCCGGTACCCGGCCTGTGCCGCCGCCATCCGTTCCTCCTGCAGGCTGAGCAGCTCCGCGTAGATGCCCGCCGTCGCGGGTTCGCCGTACTCCGCCGCGATGGCGGCCAGCAGGTCGCGGGCCACTACGGCGTCCTGGTGTTGGCCCAGGACCTTCTGCTGCCGGTGGGCGGCCTTGGCCACCTTGCCCGCACGCTTGCCGTGCACCAGTGTTGCTGATTCAGCCACGTGGCGCAGCCGCTTCGCGTCCTTGCGCACCCGGTGGAGCGCCAGTTCCTGCTCCCTTCCGCGCCGTGCGCGCTTGGCCGCTTTACGGGAGCGCTGCAGCCGCTTGGCGGCCTTGTCCACTGCCTTCGCGGCCGCCCGCCGGCCCGGCGCCACCGAGTCGGCGCGCACCGGCGGGTTGTCACGGAAATCCTCAAGCATGTCCAGGAGCCGGAAGTAACGCTCCGTCCCCAGGGCTTCCTGCAGGAGGCGGTACGCGGCGTCGTAGTCCGCGCCCGTGCGCTGTTCCACCCTCGACGTGGCCGCTTCCACTCCGTCCGCGGAGTGCAGTCCACCCAGCTGCCCGCGGAGCTGCGCCCGCAGGACCTCGGCGTCGCGTGGCTGGCCCAGGAGCTGGCCCAGCCACTTCAGTTCGGTCCGCAGCTTGCGCACCGGCGCTGCCCGGTAGAGCTTGGCATAGGCTGCCAGGACCGAGCGGATGCGGCGGGTGGCGGAGCGCATGTTGTGCACCGCCTCCGGTTCCTCCAGCCGGACGGCACCGTCGCCCGCAAGAATCGCGTCGACCTGCTGCGCCACGTAGACGGTGACGACGGCGGCCGCCGGGGCCCGCTTCCCGGCCAGCAGGGCGGGGGCACTTTGGCTGTCGGCGGCAGCGTCCCCTGCGGCGACACGCTTTCCCGCCTTGGTACCAGGGCCCAGGGCACGCGCCAGCTTCGAAGCGTGCCCGGCCGGCCTGGCGCCGGCAGCCGTGAGCAGTTCCCCAACGGGGCCGAAAAGGTCAGGCTTCCCGTGGACCAGCTCCAGCTCCCACTCGCGCCATTCCTGCCGCGCAGCGCTGGCTCCGCCGGCCAGCCGTTCAGCGGTGACCTGGTCATCGGCGAGGTCGGCGAGGTGGAGACCGTCGTCCCCATACAGGGGGTAGGTGGTGCGCCGGGTGTCCAGCCGCACGACAGGCACCGGAACGGCGCCCCTGAGGTACGCAAGAAGGTGGGTCAGCAGGGCGTCGGGGACGGCATCGGGCCGGCCGAGGGGGGCGTGCAGTTCCGTACGCTGCTGGACGCCCTCCCCCGTTGCCTGGTCGCCACCCCCCGGCGGCAGCTTGAGGTGCCATCCGGCGTCCTTCCCGCCGGTGCGGCGGCGGAGCGTGATGCGGCGTGCGGCCAGGGCATGGTTGGGGGTGTCGAAGTAGACGGCCTCCAGCAGGTCGGTGTGCGGCGCGCCGGTCCGGGCAACCCCGGCGGCCTGCTCCAGGGCCGGCACCACGGCACCGGCGTCGACGTCGTACTTCTTCTCAATCTCGAGTCCCCGGGAAGCTTCCACAGCCGTCCTTCCGCACTGCCTGGCCCGCGCCAGGCCCTCCGACCATCCGTTGGCAGTCTATTCCAGCCGGGGCAGGACGGAGAGGTCGGCCACAAAAGGACAAACATCAAACGTCTAACCTTTAGGCTGGAGGGCATGCCAGGAATTCCCCCCGCGTCTCCGCCCGCAACAGCCCAGGCGCCCGCGGTGCCGGCCGCCCCGGTCACCGGCAGCGCCCCGCCCAAGCCGCGTTCCGCCGTCGTCTTCGGTGTCATTGCTCTGGTCCTGATCGGACTGAACCTGCGCGCCGGCATCACCGGGGCCTCCGCGCTGCTGCACGATCTCCAGGCGGTGCTGGGCTATGGGGTGCTGGTGGCGTCCATCATTCCCTCGATACCCACCCTCTGTTTCGCCCTGGCCGGGGCCGCCACATCCTGGCTGACCGGCAGGCTTGGCGTGGAGAAGGCCATCCTGCTGTCCCTGGCACTGTTGGCCGGCGGGCTGCTGCTGCGCGGCATTCCCGCCACGGGCATGCTGGTGGCAGGGAGCGTGGTGGGGATGTCGGGCCTGGCCGTCTGCAACGTGGCCATGCCGTCCTTCATCCGCGAGCACTTCGCCTCCAGGACGTCGCTGATGACCGCTGTCTATACGGTGACCATGACCACCGGCGGTACCGTGACCTCGGTGGCGGTGGTCCCGCTGGCCCATGCGCTGGGGTCGCCGTCCGCCGCCGTCGGAGCCGTGGGCATCGCTGCCGTTGCCGCCTTCGTGGGCTTCCTCCCGGTGGCACTGCACGCCCACCGCACGGCCGTCCGGACCACGGGCGGCCATGTGGCCCCCTGGCCACTGCTGCGCACCCGGAAGGGCCAGCTCCTCACTGCCATCTTCACCCTGCAGGCCCTGCTGGCCTACGCGCTCCTGAGCTGGTTCCCCTACATGCTCACCACCATGGGCCTGAGCGCCGCGGACAGCGGGCTGATGTTCGGCCTCATGCAGCTGGTTTCCGTCCCGGCGGGCATGGTTCTGATTGCCATCGGGGCCAGGCCGCGGATGCTGCGTCCGGCCTTCTACCTGGTCAGCATCATCATGGCGGCCGGGATCGCGGCGCTGTTGTCCCTTCCCGTGGCGTATGCGGCCGTCCCGGCGGTCCTGATCGGTTTCGGACTGGGCATCTTCCCGCTGGTCATGGTGATGATCAGCCGGAGCGGAACCAGCACGGCCGAAACCACCGCCCTGTCCACCCTGGCCCAGTCCTCCGGCTACCTGCTGGCCACGGCCGGCCCGTTCGGCATGGGCCTGCTGCACAGCGCCACCGGCGGCTGGTCCCTCCCGTTGGCGCTGCTGCTGGTCCTTGCCCTGGCCCAGATCGTGGTGTCCCACCTGATCACCGGCCCCGCGATGACCGGCAAGAACGCGCGAGGAAAGTAATCCCATGACACTGAGCCCTTCGGTCCGTCCGCCGCTGGCCGCCGAGGTCACGGCCAAACTGCGCGGGATGGTCCACACCGGCGAGTGGCCGCTGAACCAGCGCATTCCGCCCGAGCCCGAGCTCATGGCCCGGCTGGGAGTTTCCCGCGGCACCCTCCGCGAAGCCGTCAAGGCCCTGTCGCACAGCGGAATGCTGGAAGTACGCCGCGGCGACGGCACCTACGTGCGCGCCACGAGCGAGATGTCCGGGGCCGCGCGCCGCATGTACCTGGACCATACCGAGCAGCACATCCTGGAGGTCCGGCTGGGCCTGGACACCCAGGCCGCCCGGCTGGCCGCCCGGAATGCCACGGACGACGACGTTGCCACCCTGCGCGCCCTCCTCGCCACCCGGGACCAGGCCTGGACCACGGGGGACTTCGAGGCCTGGGCGGACGCGGACTGGAGTTTCCATGAGGGCGTCGCCAGGGCCTCGGGCAATCCCCTGCTGCACGAGCTTTATGCAAGCTTCGGCACCGTGTTCCACCAGGACCTGCTGAAGCAGCAGGCCCGGCCGGGCTTCAACGGACTCCCGCGCGACGGCCACGAAACGCTGCTGGACGCCATCACGCAGCGGGACCAGGACGCTGCCGTGGCCAGCGTGAACCGCAACCTCAACTCGTGCGCGGAGTGGCTGGCGGAGTAGCCGGACATGGGTGCGGCCCGGCACTGGGGTGCCGGGGCGCCGTCGTCCGCTGTGTGCTGACGGGTGGTGCTAGTCGCGGCGCAGGCCCGCGAGGATGTTCTTGGGGCGCTGCATCTCGCCGTGCTTGGCACCGAGGATGATCACCATGGCAGCGAAGCCGGGGATGGCCCACTGGAGGGCCTTGAGCTGCTGCTGGGCCGACTTCAGCTCGTCCGAGGCTGCACCGTGCGGCTCGGTGGCACCCTCGGCACCCTCACCGGCCAGCTTCTCCACCTTTTTGCCCAGGATGCCCGAGTACAGGGTCACCGCAGCGCCCACCACGGTCACGGCCGTCTTGATGACGGTGTCGCGGGCCACGCCCTCCTGCTTGGCGATGCGGCCTTTGTTTTCCCAGGCAATGGCGAGGTCGGCCACCAGGTGGGAGGCGAAGGCTGCGGTCTGGAAGGGCGCCCACTTCATCCAGCCGGCGCTGGAAAGCCGGGTGCGCTCTGCGGGGTCCTTGGCCTGGGCTGCTGCCCCGTTGAGCCCGATGGCGCCCATCAGGGATCCACCGAACCATGCTGCTGCCGTCAGGTCGTGAACTGAACGGGCAATGAGATTTCCTGCCATGATGTGCATTCCTAACGTTGTGGACTGGTTGCAGCTGCGCTGCGGACTTCGCGTGCCGTGTTCCATCGAGGTATGGTCCGCCCATGGTAAGCACACTTACTAATATTACGAAAGCCCGTCCCGGCCGGGCGCCAACCGCGTAATATCGTCGCCATGGGAAACACAGGGACATTGTTCGGCTGGGCCTTCGGGGACCCCGCCCGTGAGAGTGACGGCGGCTACGTGGACGGGCTGCAGCGGGAGGCGCTGGGGAACGCCCGGGAGACGGCGAAGGCCAAGGGTGTCAGCGTCTTAGCGGGTTCGGAGGTGTTCACCGTCCTGAGCGCGGATGATTCCCTGGTGGAACTGGACAATGCCCCCGGCCAGCTGGTGGTCCGCTGCACCGTGCACGTCGAAGGACCGGGAGCCGAGAAGCTGCGGGCCGAAGGGCCCATGAACGGCTGAGGCATGTCCGACGGCGAATCCACCCTCAGCCAGGCAGCGGACGCTGTCGAGGAGGCGTCCAACCACAAGGCCCTGGACGTCCTGGCCCGCACCGGGTTTGCCGTCATGGCACTGCTTCACGTCATCCTCGGCGCCATTGCCATCGCCATCGCGTTCGGCCATCCGGGCGATGCCGAACCCACCGGCGCCATCGCGCGGCTGGCGGACAACCCCTGGGGGCCACTGGTGATGTGGGCCTGCGTGGCCGCCTGCCTGGGCCTCGCCTTATGGCAGGCCAGCGAGGCAACCCTGCGGGCCAGGAGCCTGCCGCGCAAGCAACGGCTGGCCAAGCTTGTGTCCTCGGGATTCCTGGCCATCGCCTACGGCAGCGTGGGGTTGACCTTCGGCGGCTTCGCCCTGGGGCAGCGCAGCGACTCCGGCGACAACACGCGCGACCTCAGCGCCAGCCTGATGGGCACCCCTGCAGGGCCGTGGCTCCTCGTGGCGCTGGGCCTGACCATCCTGGGCATCGGCATCTACTTCATGGTCAAAGGCTTCCGGCGCGGCTTCAAGGAGGAACTGTTCCACTTTGAGGGCACCCGGCGCGGCAGGCTCATCGACAGCCTCGGCGTCACCGGCCACGTGGCCAAGGGGGTTGCGCTGGACCTCACCGGACTGCTGTTCATCATCGCCGCCGCCAAGCACCGGCCCGAGGAGTCCACCGGGCTGGACGGCAGCCTCAAAGCGCTGCAGGACCACCCGTTCGGGCCCACGCTGCTGGTGGCCATTGGTGCAGGTTTTATCGCCTATGGGATTTTCGCGCTGATCCGTGCCCGCTTTGGCCGCATGTAGTTCCGGGGTTTGTGGGTAGGAAGGAAGTATGACCCAGCAGCTGCGCGTCGTTTCAGCCGCCACCGATAGTGCCGGCCAGGCTTTCGCTGCCCTCTTCCGGCTCCTGAAGCTGGCCAGGCCAGGCCGGCCCATCCATCCCGATGGACTGGGGCTGTCCGGAACTGTGGCCAGGACCGGCAACCCGGGCGGCCCCAGCGGCATAGCCTGGCTGGACTCGCCGGGCACCGACCAGGTGGTGGCCCGCTTTTCCCGGTCCGTGGGGCTGCCGCAGCACCTGCCGGACATCCTGGGCCTGGCCCTCCGGGTTTCTCCGTCCGGCGATGCTGCTGCCGGCCCTGCTGATGTCCTGTTTGCCTCCACCGGCTGGGGGCTGCCGGGCCGGTTCATCCTGATACCACGGCTGGATGTGGCAGGAGCCACCATGACCACACTGATGCCCTACCGCGGAAGCCTGGGCCCCGTCCTGCTGGGCCTGCGGACGCGGAGCCTCCCACCGGGTTCGCTTGCGTCAGGGGAATGGGTGCTGGGGCTGCACTGGACCACGCCGGGCGGCCGCTGGCGGGAAGGCGGTGAGGTGCGGCTGCAGGCCGGTGCCAGTCCCGCGGATATCCCCCTGCGCTTCGATCCCCTGGAGCACCAGCCGCCGGGCGCGCGGGCCTACGGATGGACCCGGCGCCTGCGGAAGCCGTCCTACCGGGCCGCACGCCGGCCCGCACCTCCCGCCGTCGGACGCCCCACCGAACCTGGACATCCCGCGGAACCCTCCGCGGGACACCGGGGAAGCACCACCGCAACTGGAAGGAACCCCATGTCCACCGTCTCGCAGCTGTTCAAGTCCCCCGCCGCCGACGTCTGGCGCGTCATCGCCGACGGCTGGCTGTACTCGGGCTGGGTAGTGGGCGCTTCCCGGATCAGGGATGTGGACGCCGAATGGCCCCGGGTGGGGGCCAACCTCCATCACTCGGTGGGTGCCTGGCCGCTGGTGATCGACGACAGCTCCCGCGTGACCGCCGTTGAGCCCGGCCGCTCGCTGGAACTCGTGGCGCGTGGCTGGCCGATGGGCGAGGCCAAGGTGGAAATCACCTTGGAGGACCGGGGCGCCCAATGCCTGGTGACCATTGCCGAAGACGCCATCCATGGCCCCGGCAAGCTGATGCCCAAGGCCCTGCGCGATCCCATCATCTCGGCCCGGAACCGGGAAACCCTGCGGCGGCTGGAGCTCATGGCCATCGGCGGCGCGGGTAAATAGCCCGGCCGGGTTAAGCCGACTTTAAACGCAGGAACCGCGGGACCCTCAGGCCCCGCGGTTCCTGCGCCCAGGTCCTAGACCTGCGCGGCGACACCGTCACGGGAGATGGAAACCATGTCCTCGCGCGGCACCACCTTGACGCGCTCACGCTTGACCTCGACGCCGTGCGAGCCGCCGGCCTCGGTGGCTGCGGCGCCGAGGGCCAGCTCGTGGGCATCCAGTGCCAGCCAGCCTTCCCAGCTGGTGAACTTCACGCCGCGGGCGTCGAGGAGTTCGGTAACAGCGTCCTCTGCGGGTGCCTCGGCGACCGGAAGGTTTGCGCGGTCTTCCAGCAGGTAGGTGACGGTCTCCAGGGCGTCGCCCTTGGTGTGGCCGATCAAGCCCACCGGTCCGCGCTTGATCCAGCCGGTGGCGTAGAGGCCCGGCACATGCTGGCCGGTCGCATCCAGGACGCGGCCGCCGTCGTTCGTGACCACGCCCTTCTTGTGGTCGAACTCAACGTCCGGCAGGGCGGAACCGAAGTAGCCGATGGCGCGGTACACGGCCTGGACCGGGTAGTCCACGTACTCGCCGGTGCCGCGGGCGTTGCCGGTGCCGTCCAGCTCGGTGCGCTCGAACTTGATGCCCGCCACCTTGCCGGGGGTCTCGGCGTCGTCGTAGATCTCCACCGGGCTGTGCAGGAAGTGCAGGTGCAGGCGGCGGGAGGCCTTGAGCTCGGAGAGGTCCTCGGGCTGCTCGGCGATCCAGTTGGTGAGGGTGCCCACCATGGTCTTGGTCTGGTTGTTCGTCTGGATCTGGCGGTCGGATTCCTCGTCGAACTCGAAGTCCTCCGGGTACAGGATGATGTCCACGTCCTTGGAGTGGGACAGCTCGCGCAGCTCCAGCGGGGTGAACTTGACCTGGGCGGGGCCGCGGCGGCCGAAGACGTGCACGTCGGTGACGGGCGAGGCCTTCAGGCCGGCGTAGACGTTGTCCGGGATTTCGGTGACCAGCAGGTCATCGGCGTGCTTGGACAGGACGCGGGCCACGTCCAGGGCCACGTTGCCGTTGCCGATCACGGCGATTTCCTTGGCCTCCAGCGGCCATTCGCGCGGCACGTCCGGGTGGCCGTCGTACCAGGAGACGAAGTCGGCACCGCCGAACGAGCCCTCCAGCTCCACGCCGGGGATGTTCAGGTCCGCGTCCTTGATGGCGCCGGTGGCGAAGATGACGGCGTCGTAGTGCTTGCGGAGGTCCTCGATGGTGAGGTCCGTGCCGTAGTCGACGTTGCCGAAGAAGCGGATGTCGCCGCGGTCCAGCACCTTGTGCAGGGCGTTCACGATGCCCTTGATGCGGGGGTGGTCAGGGGCCACGCCGTAGCGGATCAGGCCGTAGGGTGCCGGGTAGCGGTCAAAGAGGTCGATGCTGACGGTCAGCTCGCCGCTCTTGACGGCTTCGCTCTTGGTGAGGATGTCGGCGGCGTAGACGCCGGCCGGGCCGGAGCCCACGACGGCGACGCGCAGGGGACGCGCAGCAGATCCTACGGTAGTGCTGGATGACACGGCTGTGTTCCTTTTCTTCTGCATCGACTGCTGGCTAACTGCCGTTTTGAAGGCTCATAACGGCGGTTACGGAGCAATCGATGGGTTTCAGGTGGTGAGGACGGTCTTGCGGGGGCTGTTCGGGGTGGTGGTGCTGTAGTCAGCGGTTTTGAAGTGCGACGGCGCGAACGGGCTCACGCGCACCACGTCACCGATGACAATCACGGCAGGATTTGCGACGCCGGCCGCCTGGGCCTGGTCGGCGATGGAACCGAGCGTGCCGATGGTGACACGCTGGTCCGGCAAATAGCCGTTTTCCACGATACCAACAGGGGTGTCTGCAGGGAGTCCGGCTTCGCCCAGCGCGGACGCGGATTCGCGGAGCTGGCCTACGCCCATGAGCAGGATGATGGTGTGGTCGGCGCGGGCCGGGACCTCGGAAAGTTCCTCGTGGCCGGTGACCACGCTGAAGCCCTTGGCCAGGCCGCGGTGCGTGACGGGGATGCCTGCGGCTGCGGGGACGGAGATGGCGGACGTAACGCCGGAGACCACCTCGACCTCGACGCCGTGCTGGCGGCAGTATTCGGCTTCCTCGCCGCCGCGTCCCAGGACGTACGGGTCGCCGCCCTTGAGCCGGACCACGCGGTGGCCCTTGAGCGCTTCCTCGACGAGGATCCGGTTGATCTCTGCCTGCGGTACGGGGTGGTGGCCGGGGGTCTTGCCCACCTCGATGACGCGGACGTCCGGGGCGAGTTCGTTCAGCAGTTCGCGGGGGCCGAGGCGGTCGGCGACGACGACGTCAGCCTGGCCCAGGAGCCGGCGGCCGCGGACGGTGATGAGCCCAGTGTCGCCGGGGCCGCCGCCGACGAGGGCAACGGAGCCTCGGTGGGCGCGGCGGCGGCGGAGCGGAAGGTCCCCGGTTTCGAGGGCGGTGGCGACGGCGTCGCGGACGGCCATGGCGCGGCGCGGGTCTCCCCCGGCGTTGACGGCGATCTTGACGTCATCCACCACGGCGACGGCGGGGGTCCAGGCGGCAGAAGCTTCATGGTTGGAGGCGTTGACGCACCAGACCCGCTGCGCCTCGGCGTCGGCCGATACCTGGGCGTCCACTTCCGGAACGCCCGTGGCGGTCTGGATGAACCAGACGCCATCCACGTCGCTGGAGCGGTAGGGCCGTGCTTCCCAGGTAACCAGGCCGGCGTCTGCCATCTCCTGCAGCGAGGGCGAGGCAACCGGGGCCACGACGGTGACCAGGGCGCCGGCGTCGAGCAGCCCCTTGGCGCGGCGGGCCGCAACGGGGCCGCCGCCCACCACCAGCACGGGGCGGCCGAGCAGCCGCAGCGCCGTGGGGTAAATGTCCTGAATTGCCATGGATCAACGGTAGGGCGGCGTCACATTGGCCTACAAAGGGTCAGCAACACCAGTTCACGTAAGGTAACGCTGCGTCACAAAGGATTCTCAGGTGTGGGCGGCGAGGAAACGGCCGCGGTCCCGGATCAGCCGTTCCAGGTACCGGCCCAGGATAAGGCGCTCGACGGCGCGGCCCAGGACTCCCAGCGGGGCGGTGAACTCCACCCGGTCCGTCATGATGCTGCCCCCGGCTGTGGGTACGAACTCATGGACGTGCCGGAACGACCTGAACGGCCCCTTGACCTGTTCGTCGGTGAAGCTGCGGGGGAAGTCCAGGTAGGTGACCCGGCTGGTCATGGTGAGGGGAATGCCGAAGTGCTTGGCCCGCCATGTGACTTCCTGGCCTGCTCCGATCAGCCCTTTGGTGACACCCCCGACCGCCCGCTCCCCCGAGTCCTTCTGCGAGTCCAGGTGCAGGTCGATGCTGCGGGCCCGGTCAAAGAGCTGCGCCACCGGAAGCCGGGACTCGGTGCGGCACACGAAGCTGACGGTCATGGCGCCAGTCTGCCATGCGCCAGGGAACGGCAGAGCCCGACGGCGGGAGGTCGCCGTCGGGCCCTAAGCGTGCGTTGGGAGGGGTTTGGGTCAGCGGGTGCTGCCGGCCAGGAGGCCCCGGCGCCGCAGGAGGCGTTTCTCGATGGGCCCGAAGACCAGCAGCTCGATGAGGATGCCGACGCCGAGGATCAGCAGGATGGCAGCCATCACGATGGTCATGTCGGACAGGTCGCGGCCCTGGTCCAGCAGGGACCCCAGGCCAAAGCCGATGGTGCCGCCCACCGCGATGATTTCCGCCGCCATGAGCGAGCGCCAGGAGAAGGCCCAGCCCTGCTTGAGGCCGCTGAGGTAGCCGGGCAGTGCGGCGGGAAGGATCACCTGCAGTGCCATCTGCAGCCGGGACGCGCCCAGGACGGTCCCCACGCGCCGGTACTGCGGCGGGATCTGGTCCACGCCGGAGATGAGGCCGTTGATGATGGAGGGGATGGCGCCCATGAACACCACGAAATACACGGTGGCGTCCGTGAGGCCGAACCAGATGATGGCCGCGGGAACCCACGCCACGGACGGCAGCACCTGCAGGCCGGAGATCAACGGGCCGAACGCGCGTCGAAGCGGCGCAACCTGGGCCAGCAGCAGACCGACGGGAGTGGCAATGGCCACCGAGATCAGGAAACCCACCACACCGCGCTGCAGCGAGGTCCAGATCGCCTCCTGGAACTTGCCGTCGCCCCACAGGACGCCCATTTGCGCCACCACATCAAGCGGACCCGGAACCAGGTCCCGCCGCTTCACGCCGAGCGAGACGTAAAACTGCCAGACGAGCACCAGGACCACCAGCGCGGCCACCGGCAGGAGGATGCGGCTCCAATCGATCCGGTGCTTCCGGTCGGCGTCGGACTGCAGCGAGTCCAGGCCGGACTCAAGCTCCCGGAGGTCCTCATGGCCACTCGAAGTCCGCGTCAAAGCGGCATGGACGTGGGCCGCAGGCGCAGCGCCGGATGCCGCCCAGGGAGTGGCATCGGGCCTTTCGGAGCCGGACGCTTCGTCCGAAGGACGAAAGCCGTCCGGCGAAGGGGCGGGGGCGGCATCCGGCGCGGAGCCAGACAGGAACTTACTTGGCATGGCGGCGAATCTCCTCCCGCAGCCGGGCGGTGATGACCCCGGTCAGCTGGCCGGCGAGCCCGGCGTCGGTTCGGTGTTCCTCGGTGACGTTCCATTCCTGGACCACGCGGCCGGGGCGGGAGGACAGCAGCAGGACGCGCTGGCCCAGCCGGACGGCTTCGCGGACGTTGTGGGTGACGAAGACGATGGTGCGCCCGGTTTCCTTCCAGATGCGTTCCAGCTCGTCGTGCAGCAGGTCGCGGGTGATGGCGTCGAGGGCGGCAAAGGGCTCATCCATGAGCAGCAGCTGCCGGTCCTGGGCCAGGGAGCGGCCCAGGGACACGCGCTGCCGCATGCCGCCGGACAGTTCGTGCGGGCGCTTGTCCCCCGCGGATCCCAGGTGCACCAGTTCGAGGAGTTCCTGGGCCTTGGCGCGGCGTTCGGCCTTGCCCACGCCACGCAGCTTCAGGGCCAGCTCGATGTTCTCCCGCGCTGTGAGCCACGGGAACAGTGCGGCGTCCTGGAACATGAAGGCGGCGCCGTCGCTGGGCACTTCCAGGGCGCCCGACGTCGGCGCTTCCAGTCCCGCGATGATGTTCAGGAGGGTGGATTTGCCGCAGCCGGAGGCACCAAGGAGGGCAACGAACTCGCCCTGCTTGATGTTGGCGTTGACGTCGTCCAGTACCGGGGCGCCGTCGCCGAAGCGCTTGCCCAGGTGTTCCAGTACGACTGGCATGGTGGCGTCCTTTGGTAGTGGTGGGTGTCAGTCCTGGCCGAGGCCGGCTGCCGAAATCCTGCCGGCGCCGGTGACCTGGTTGAGCGCGGTGAGGTCGAACAGGCCGTTGACGTCGGCCTTCTTGGTGGTGCCGGCGTCCACCCCGTCCTGCAGCAGCTTGGGGTAGCTGCCGGCCAGCGGGTCGAGGGTGAAGGTGATGTTGGCGAGGGAACGGTTCAGCACGTCGGCCGGCAGCGCGGCCCCGGCGGATTCCTGCAGGGCGTCGTTGACCAGTGCGGCCTTCTCGTCGGCGGGTGCGGAGTTGAGCCATGCCACGGACTTGGCGTGCCCGGCCAGCAGCGCCTTGACGGTGTCCGGGTGGTCGGCGGCGAACTTCTGGTTCACGATCAGGACGGTGGTGGGGAACTCCCCGGGTTTGCCGGTGGCTGAGCCGTCCCACAGGTCTTTTTCGTCAACCAGCACCTTGGCTCCGGCCTGGAGCACCAGACGCGACGCCCACGGCTCAGGCAGCCACGCGCCGTCGATCTTTCCGTCCTGGAAGAGCTTGAGCGTCTGGGCGTTGTCCGTGGGGTTGATGGCGACGTCGCCGCTGCCGTCCACGCTGGTCTTGTAGCCCTGCTTGGTGAGCCAGGCGCGCAGGGCGACGTCCTGGGTCCCGCCCAGCTGCGGCGTTGCCAGGGTTTTGCCCCGCAGGTCCGCGGCGGAGGTGATGCCGGGCTTGACCACCAGCTGTGCCCCGCCTGCCGCGGCTCCCGCGATCACGCGCACGGACTGTCCCTGGCTCTTGGCGAAGGAGTTGATGGCGGGGTTCGGGCCGATGTAGGCCGCGTCGATGGCCCCGGCGTTGAGGGCTTCGATGGCTGCCGGTCCGGCGTTGAAGGTCTCGGTGCTGAGCTTGGTGCCGCCCAGGGCCTCCGCGAGGAACCCTTTTTTGACCCCGACGAGGGCGGGGGCGTGCGTGACGTTGCCGAAGTAGCCGAGTTTCAACTCTTCGGCGGGGGTGGGCTCGGCGGCCTGCGCCTCGGTGTTGCGGGAGATGTTGGAGGCAACGATGGCCCCGACCGCGATCAGCAGGACCAGCCCTATGGCCAAGGCAGCCTCGACGGCGCGCCTGCGCGTGGGGACCGCGCTTTCGCCTGCCACGATGCGGGTCATCCCGGGCTTGGAACTAGTCATTGTTTCACCATAGGGAGTGGCCCAGACCCGTTCAACGAAGCGGAAACGGGGGGTCACGCACGTTCATCCAGCGTCATATTCCGCCGCACAGCTGCCCGGTTTCGCGGATTCAGTTGCCTTTGACGTTGACCAACTGCCGCAGCTTGTGCCGCACCGTCACCAGGTCCGCTGCGTCCTGCATGACCTGGTCGATCGGCTTGTAGGCGGCCGGGATCTCGTCGATGAAGGCTTCGGACGCCCGGAACTCGATGCCCCGCATGGCCCGCTTGAGTTCCTCCAGGGTGAAGGTCCTGCGGGCCGCGTTCCGGGAGTATTCGCGCCCGGCCCCGTGCGGGGAGGAGTTCAGCGACGCCGGGTTGCCGCGGCCTTCCACAACATACGACGCCGTCCCCATGGACCCGGGGATCAGTCCGGGATCGCCGCGGCCGGCTTTGATGGCACCCTTGCGGGACACCCAGACGGGCTTGCCGTAGTGCGTTTCCTGCTCCGTGAAGTTGTGGTGGCAGTTGATCCGTTCGCGTTCCCGGACCGGCCCGCCCACCCAGCGGCTGAACTGGGCAGCCACCCGGTCCATCATTTCCTCCCGGTTCAGCAGGGCGAAGTGCTGGGCCCACCGCAGCTCGGCAATGTACCGCTCGAACTGGGGTGTCCCTTCGTCCAGGTAGGCGAGGTCCGGGTCCGGCAGGTGGACCTGATGCTTCCGGCTGACCTGCCGGGCCACCTGGATGTGGTGCTGGGCGATCCTGTTGCCGATGCCCCGCGAGCCCGAATGCAGGAAGAGCCACACGCCGTCGTCCTCATCCGCGGAGATTTCGATGAAATGGTTTCCGGAGCCCAAGGACCCCAGTTGCAGTTCCCACTGGGCGACATATTGGGCCGGGTTGAAGCCTGCTGCCGCGGCCCGCTGCTTCAGCTCGGCGATCCTCGGCCCGGCAGTGGGCAGCACCTGCTTGTTGTTGTGCCCTGCGGAGAGCGGGATGACCCGTTCGATGTTTTCGCGGAGGCTCTTCCGGTCCTTCGGCAGTTCCCGCACGGAGTACTGGGTCCGCACCGCAATCATGCCGCAGCCGATGTCAACGCCCACGGCCGCAGGGATGATGGTTCGCAGGGTGGGGATGACGGAGCCCACGGTGGCGCCCTTGCCCAGGTGCGCGTCCGGCATCAGCGCCAGGTGCGGGTAGATAAAAGGCAGGCTTGCGGTCATGACGGCCTGCTCGCGGGTCTTGTCGTCCAGGATGGACGCCCAGTTGAGCAGCTTCGGGCTGATGGTCTCCATGTCCGCCTCCCAGGCACCACCGCTAACGTGGTTGCAGGCTATTCCCGCACTCTACAGAGGAGACGCAACCATGGTGGACGTCCTGACCGAGATTGTCATCAACAGGCCGCGCGCCGAAGTGGCGGAGTATGCAGCCAACCCGGACAACGCGCCGAAGTGGTACGTGAACATCCACAGCTCACAGCGGCTCAGCCCGGGACCGCTGGATACAGGGTCCAAAGTAGCCTTCACCGCGAAGTTCCTGGGCCGGGAGCTCAAGTACACGTACGAGTTCGTTGAGTACGTCCCCGGCGAAAAGCTGGTGATGAGCACGGCCCAGGGCCCCTTTCCCATGCAGACCACTTACACCTGGACTGACGACGGCGGCGGCACGCGGATGTCGCTGCGCAACAGCGGGAGCCCCTCGGGTTTCTCCCGGCTGGCGGGGCTGGTCATGGAGCCTATGATCCGGCGTCAAACCCAGAAGGACCTGCAGAAGCTCAAGTCGATCCTCGAGGAGCGAAGGTAAGCCCTTAACCACCAAATCGCCGGAAAAGTGCGGGAGCGCCGTAAAGTCGGTATATATCAAGCTGTCTGTGACAGCGGGGTGGTTTTGTGGTTGATGCCGGCCTGAGAGGGCACAGCTGGTGCGGTGGGTTTGTTGCGGTATCTCTGCGGATGGCGTGCATAGATCGCGTCGAGGGTGGCTTGCCGTTGTAGGCGTGCTTGGTTCCCGCGCCCTTTGTGGACGAGGTCCGGGGTGTAGTAGTTCAAACCGCTGTGGCGGTGGTTGGCGTTGTAGTTGGCGAAGAAAGCCGCCATGTAGTCCCGGGCGTGCTGGATGTCGCGGAAGCGGCGCGGAAAGTCCAGGTCGTATTTCACGGTCTTGAACAGTGATTCGGAGTAGGGATTGTCGTCCGAGACCCTTGGCCGGGAGTAGGACAGAGTGATGCCCAGGGACTGGGCCAGCTGAAGGGTACTGCCGGCCCGCATGGGTGCCCCGTTATCGGCATGAAGCACCTCTGGGCGCTGCCGGTTCGCGGTGACCGCGTCGTTGATCAGTGCCGCGGCCAGGGACGCGGTTTCGGTGTGTTCGACCCGGTGCCCAACGACCTTGCGGGAGAACACGTCCAACATCGTGTAGAGCCGGTAGGTGTGTTTCCCCGGGCCGTGGAGCATCGTGATGTCCCAGCTCCACAGCTGATTCGGGGCGGTGGCGTGCACGACCGGTTTGGCTCGTTTGGGACCGGTTGCCGTGCGTTGTTCGCGGCGGTCGCCGTTCTGTCCGTGCCGGGCCACGATGCGATGGGCGGCGGCGATGGAGAAGAAGCAGTGCCCGGCATCGAGCATCCGGTAGTAGGCCTGGGTGACGGAAAGGTTGGCGTATTCCCGGGAGTTCAACAGCTCCATGAACGCCTCGGCTTCGGCGTCGCTGATCCGGTTCGGGTAGGCCCGGTGGACATGGGGCACCAGGATCCCGGGCGGTGTGGGCGGGCTCAAGTGCCGGTACCAGGCCGTGCGGTGAAGGCCCACCAGGGCGCAGGCCTTCACCGCTGACCAGCCGGCCGTGATCAGTTTCCCGGCAAAGGTCAGGGCGATGTCTTTCCAGATTTTGGCGTCAGCCACTCGGGCCGCTGCGGCTCCGGTTCTTCCAGTTTCGGATCCGTCGCTGCCGCGCTCTTGGCCATCGCGTCCAAGAGCGCGGAAGCTTTTCCCAGAATGTCCACGGCAGCCTCGGACCGTGCCAGTTTGGCCTTGAGGATTTCGTTTTCTTTCAAGACCCGTTTGAGCAACTGCTTATCGCCTGCGTTCAATCGCTGGTCCTCCTTTACCGTGTCGGATCTGGACCTCAGCTGACCGGCTTCCCTCTGCCGGCACCAGGTGTTGATGGTGCCTTCGGTGATGCCGGCCGCCCGGATGAATGCGGCCTTAGAGCCCCACTCCAGGCATTTGTCGTACTCATCCAGAATCGCGTGCTTCTGGTCGGTCGTGAAGTGCTTCCGATTCGTGACACGGACAGGCATAACGAAATCCATGATGGACCTTCCCCGTCCTGAGCGCCGGCCGCAGCGACAGCGAAACTGTCACACAACAGCCTGACACACAGGGAAGTTACGGCGGCCCCGCAGTGTTCCGGCGATTTGGACGCTGGCTAGATGCTGTAGCGCTCGTCCTCGTGGTCGCCCGGGTGGTCCTTGACCAGGCCGGCGGCCAGCGTGTTGCCGTCCAGCGGGTCGATCACCAGGAACGCGCCGGTGCGGCGGTGGTGCAGGTAGTTCTCCAGCGGCAGGGGTGCGGCGAGGCGGAGCTGCGCGTGGCCGATGTCGTTGAGCTCCAGGCTGGAGGCACCCTCAAGCTTGAAGGTTGCCAGGTCCAGCTTGCCCGACACGCTGCGGACCAGGGCCTGGACCGTGCGGGTGCCGTGCTTGACCAGGACCTTCTGGCCTTCGCGGAGCGGCTTGGGCGAGAGCCAGCACAGGGCGGCGTACAGGTCGGCGGAGGCTTCGCGGACGGTGCCGGCGGCGGCGATGGTGTCACCGCGGGCGACGTCGAACTCGTCCGCCAGGCGGATGGCCACGGACTGCGGCGCGGCAGCTTCCTCCAGGGACTTCCCGGCGAAGTCGATGCCCACCACGGTGGTGGTCCGCGGGGCCTGGCCCGGCGTCAGCACGGAGACCTGGTCCCCCACCTTCACGGAGCCTTCGGTGATCTGCCCGGCGTACGCCCGGTAGTCCCGGTAAGCCTCAACGTCCAGGCCGGCGGCGACGGCGTCGGGAGCCAGGGCGCCCTGTGGCCTGACGACCAGCTGGACCGGGAAGCGGAAGCTTTCCAGGTGGCTTTCAAGCTCATCGGCGGCGGGCAGGGTCTCCAGGACCTCCAGTAGCGCCGGGCCGGTGTACCAGGGGGTGCGCTCCGAGCGATCCACCACGTTGTCGCCGTCGAGCGCGGACACGGGGACCACCAGCAGGTCACTGATGCCGTCCGAGCCCAGGCCCAGTTCCCGGCCCACCCGCTGCACGTCGGCTTCGATGCCGCGGAACACGGACTCGCTGAAGTCCACCAGGTCGATCTTGTTCACGGCCACGATTACGTGTGCCACCCGCAGCAGCTGCAGCACGGACAGGTGCCGGCGGGTCTGCTCCAGGACACCCTTGCGGGCGTCGATGAGGACGACGACGGCATCCGCGGTGGACGCGCCCGTCACCGTGTTCTTGGTGTACTGCACGTGCCCGGGGCAGTCGGCCAGGATAAAGCTGCGCCGGTCGGTGGCGAAGTAGCGGTAGGCCACGTCGATGGTGATGCCCTGTTCGCGCTCGGCGCGCAGGCCGTCGGTCAGCAGGGCCAGGTCGATCCCGCCCTTTTCGCCGCCGAAGCCACGGTCCGCGGAAGTGCGGGCCACGGCGTCGAGGGTGTCAGCGAGGATGGCCTTGGAATCGTGAAGGAGGCGGCCCACCAACGTGGACTTGCCGTCGTCGACCGATCCTGCCGTGGCGAAGCGGAAGAGCGTGGTGGGCAGGGCCTCGTTGATCGAGCCCGCCGGGATCTCGGAAATCGTGGTCATTAGAAGTACCCGTCCTTCTTGCGGTCTTCCATGGCGGCCTCGGAGATGCGGTCATCTGCGCGGGTAGCGCCACGTTCGGTCAGGGTGGAGGCGGCAACTTCAACAACGACGTCGGATACGGTGAATGCGTTCGATTCAACGGCGCCGGTGCAGGACATGTCCCCCACGGTCCGGTAACGGACGGTCTTGGTGATGACGTCCTCATCGGGGCGCGGCTGGGACACTTCGCCCACTGCGCGCCACATGCCGTCACGGGCGAACACCTCGCGCTCGTGGGCGTAGTACAGGCCGGGCAGCTCGATGTTCTCGCGCTCGATGTAGCGCCAGATGTCCAGCTCGGTCCAGTTGCTGATGGGGAATGCGCGGACGTGCTGGCCCACGGTGTGGCGGCCGTTGTAGAGGTTCCACAGCTCGGGGCGCTGGTTGCGCGGATCCCACTGGCCGAACTCGTCGCGGAGGCTCAGGATGCGCTCCTTGGCGCGGGCCTTGTCCTCGTCGCGGCGGCCGCCGCCGAACACGGCGTCGAACTTGTTCTGCTGGATGGCGTCCAGCAGCGGGACGGTCTGCAGCGGGTTGCGGGTGCCGTCGGCACGCTCTGCCAGCTCACCGCGGTCAATGAACTCCTGCACGGAGCCGACCACGAGTTTCAGGCCGAGGCGCTCAACGGTGCGGTCGCGGAATTCGATGACCTCGGGGAAGTTGTGGCCGGTGTCCACGTGCAGCACGGGGAACGGTACTTTGCCGGGCCAGAAGGCCTTGGTGGCCAGGTGCAGCATCACCACGGAGTCCTTGCCGCCGGAGAACAGCAGCGCGGGCTTCTCGAACTCGGCAACAACCTCGCGGATGATGTGGATCGCTTCGGATTCGAGGGTGTCCAGACTGGACAGGCGCGTGGATACGGCGGTGTCAGTCACCTGGGTCTCCTCGGTAAGTGAAGTGCTCATACGTGTAGTCCGCATTCTGTCTTGTCGGATCCTGCCCAGCGGCCGGCGCGGGGGTCTTCGCCGGGCGCCACCTTGCGGGTGCAGGGCTGGCAGCCAATGGAGGGGTACCCCTGGGAAAGCAGCGGGTTGACGGGCAAAAGGTTGTCGTCCGAGTACTGGACCAGCTGGTCGAACGTCCATGCAGCCATGGGGTTGACCTTGACCAGGCCGTTCTTCTCGTCCCAGGTGACCAGCGGCGTGTTGGTACGGGTGGGGGCTTCGTCGCGGCGGACACCGGTGAACCACAGTTCGTAGCCGGCCAGGGTCCGCTGCAGCGGGGCCACCTTGCGGAGGGCGCAGCACTGGGCGGCGTCCCGGGCAAACAGGTCCTTGCCCAGCAGCCGGTCCTGCTGCTCCACGGTGTTCTCAGGGAGCACGTCCACCACGTTGACCCGGAGGTTCGCGGCCACCTCGTCACGCGTGGCATAGGTTTCCGGGAAGTGGTAGCCGGTCTCCAGGAACAGGACGTCGACGCCCGGCATCTGGTCCGCGACCAGGGCCGGCAGGACGGCGTCGGCCATGGAACAGGCGACGGCGACAGCCGGCAGGTCGAAGTTGCGCTCCACCCAGGCGATCACGTCGCGGGCGGGTGCGTCCCAGCCGAGCTCGGCGGCGCCGGCCTCGGCAAGGGCCTTGAGTTCTTCCTTGGAGCGGAGGGTGGGGGCAGTGGCAGGCGATGCCACAGGGTCTGCTCCGAGTGCGTGCTTGGACATTACTGGAGTGCCTCCTCGTCTGCCGCGTGGGCCCATTCGGCGAAGGTCTGGCCTTCGGTGCGGTCGGCCACGAACCGGCGGACCACGCGCTCCACGTAGTCGGGCAGGTCGTTGACGTAAACCTTCAGGCCGCGGACCGTGCGGCCCAGCCCGGCTTCCTCGCGATCATTGTTGGCCAGCCCGCCGCCCAGGTGGACCTGGAAACCCGGGGAGGGGTCGCCGTCGGGCGTTGGCAGCATCATGCCCTTGAGGCCGATGTCCGCGGTCTGGATGCGGGCGCAGGAGTTGGGGCAGCCGTTGATGTGCAGCGACAATGCCGGCGGCAGCTGGCCCGAGCCGGCGAGGTCCGCCAGGCGGCGCTCGAGTTCGGCGACGGCGGTGGCGGCCGTGTACTTGGTCTCGACGATGGCCAGCTTGCAGTATTCGATGCCGGTGCAGGCAATCGTGCCGCGTCGGAAGACGGACGGGCGGGCGGACAGGCCCAGGCCGTCCAGCTCCGACACCAGCGGCTCCACCTGGTCCTTCTCGACGTCCAGCACCACGATCTTCTGGTGCGGGGTGGTGCGCAGCCGGTAGGAGCCGCGGGCCTCCAGGGTGTCCGCGAGCTTGACCAGGCCGGAACCGGAAAGGCGGCCTGCGATCGGGGTGGCGCCGATGAAGAACTTGCCGTCCTTCTGCTCGTGCACGCCCACGTGGTCGCCGGGGGTGGCGGGCTTGGGCGCGGCGGGGCCGTCGGCCAGCTTGTAGCCCAGGTATTCGTCCTCGAGGATCTGCCGGAACTTCTCCGGGCCCCAGTCGGCCAGCAGGAACTTCAGGCGGGCCTTGGTGCGCATGCGGCGGTAGCCGTAGTCGCGGAAGATGCTGGTCACGCCCAGCCACACGTCCGCGGCCTGGTTCGGCTGCACGAACGCACCGAGGCGCTTGCCCAGCATCGGGTTGGTGGACAGCGCGCCGCCCACCCAGAGGTCGTAGCCGGCGCCGAGCTCGGGATGTTCAATGCCCACGAAGGCGCAGTCGTTGATCTCGTGGACCACGTCCTGGCTGGGGTGGCCGGTGATCGCGGTCTTGTACTTGCGGGGCAGGTTGGACAGCAGCGGGTTGCCGATGAACCGTTCCCCCAGCTCGGCGATAAGCGGGGTGGGGTCGATGATCTCGTCCTTGGCGATGCCGGCCACGGGCGACCCGAGGATGACGCGGGGCACGTCGCCGCATGCTTCGGTGGTGGACAGGCCCACGGATTCCAGGCGGTTCCAGATCTCGGGGATGTCTTCGACCCGGATCCAGTGCAGCTGGATGTTCTGGCGGTCGGTCAGGTCGGCGGAGTCCCGGGCGAAGTCCACGGAGATCTGGCCGATGACGCGCAGTTGCTCGGTGGTGAGGGCACCGCCGTCAATCCGGACGCGGAGCATGAAGTACTTGTCTTCGAGCTCGTGCGGCTCCAGGGTGGCGGTCTTGCCGCCGTCGATCCCCTGCTTGCGCTGGGTGTACAGGCCCCACCAGCGGAAGCGGCCGTGCAGGTCCTGGCTGGGGATGGCGTCGAAGCCTTCCTTGGCGTAGATGGACTCGATACGCTCGCGGACGTTCAGGCCGTCGTCTTCCTGCTTCCAGGTTTCGTTGGCATTCAGCGGCGTCTTGCCGTCCACTTTCCACTGGCCGTGCGGCTTCGCAGCGGGGCGGGACGGGCGGGCGGGGCGCTTGGTGGCAGCGGAGTCCGCCGACGCTCCGGCTAGAGCTGTATCAGTCATGCAACGACTGTAGGGCGCCCCCGAATAGCGTCACAAAGGCCCGGAAACGCTAAGTCACCTAGGGAAATATTTCGTCACGAAACGCCGGAGGACCTTGAAGAACCCACCCTGCTGTGCATCGCCGGAAGCCTCGTTTGGCGTTTCAGTGGAGGCCGCCGTGGCTGCTTCCCCCGGCGTTCCGTCCATGGTGGCGACGGCGGCGTCGTACCTGTCCAGCGCGATCTCAGCGAGCGTCGGGGATGGCAGCAGGGGCTGGGTCACGACGTCGGCACCCGCCTTGGCCAGCTGGTCGTGGAAGAAGCCCGGAGCAAGGAGGTAGGACGCAATCACCACCCGGCCACCGACGTCGACAGCCCCGGCGGACTCCCCCGCGCCGGCGCCCCCGGCGAGTTCCTCGCGGAGCATGGCAACGGCGTCGGGCACTGAGGGCTGTGCTGAGGCACCATAGGCGGCCACCATCCGGTTGGACCGGAGCTGCCGCAGCTGGCCCAGGAGTTCCTCGACGCTGACCGCGGCATTGGGATTCGACGAGCCCGCGGCGGCCAGCACGACGACGTCGTTGTCGGTGGTGCCGGCCTCGCGCAGCCGCTGGTCCAGGAGGGCCGCAAGGCGCGGGTCGGGGCCAAGCGGCGCCGCCGCGGCACTGCCCGGCCGGCTCTTCACAGCCTTGGCGATGTCGACTTTTACGTGGTAACCGACGCTAAGCAGCAGCGGCACTACCACCGCAGCTTTGCCCTCGGGCAGCCCCGCCACCACGTCCACCAGGTCCGGCTGCTGGACATCGACATAAGCCTCGCGGACATCAAGGCCCGGCCGGAGCTCCGCGATGGCGGCACGCAGGGCATTGACCTCTGCGGCCCCCTGTGTGTTGGACGTCCCATGGGCACAGGCGATCATGATGGGGCTGTTCATACGGGCTAGCGTAACGTTGGAGCCGCCCTGTCCGCCCTCTTTGAAACAGCGGGACGCCCCATGACATTCGCCTTTGACAACTCCCCGGTATGGCTGGATCTGCTGGGCGTGTTCTTCTTCGCCGTTTCGGGCTCACTGCTGGCGGCGCGGAAGCAGATCGACATCGTGGGATCACTGCTGCTGGCCTCACTGGTGGGCCTGGGCGGCGGCGTGATCCGGGACATCGTTTTGGGCATTGTGCCTGCTGCGTTCACCAATCCGGCGTACCTCGCACCTCCGCTGCTGGCCATGGCATTGGTGTATTTCCTGTTCTCCAGCGTCCAGCGCTACACGTCGCTGCTGACCCTGTTCGACGCCGCCGGCCTGGCACTCTTCTGCATGACAGGTACGGTCAAGGCCCTCGCCACCGGCCTCAATCCGGTGGCGTCGGTACTGCTGGGGGTGACGACGGCCGTGGGCGGCGGATTGCTTCGTGACATCACCGCCAATGAGGTGCCGGAGCTTTTCAACCCCAAGGACATCTACGCGCTGCCCGCATTTGTGGGTGCCTCGTTCACTGCGGTGCTGTGGGTCCTGGGCGTGTTCAACGTGCTGACCGCGGCCGCCACCGCGGCATTGGTTTTCGCGTTCCGCGTCCTGGCCTGGCGGCGCTCGTGGCAGGCGCCGCTGGCGGTCCGCGGGTGGCACCGGCGGGCAAGCGATTCGGGGCTGTGACATTGGTTTCCATGTCATTTTGGGAGCCCCTGGATTAGCTAGGATATGAGCATGACTGACATGTTCCTCGAGAAGTTCCGTGCGCTTGTTCCGAAGTATCTCGAGGATGAATGGCAGGAAGCTGATGGCCTGACTCCCGAGGAGCTCGACAAGGCCCTTGCCGACCACCAGTTCGAGATCCCCCTGGTCCTGCGCGAGTTCTACCTTGCACTGGGCGGCTGCGAGGACCTGATGGAGGCCTACCACTACTTCTGGGACCCCGAAGAGCTCGAGGTGGACGACGAAGGCTTCCTCATGTTCCTCGAGGACGAAGAGGAAGCGTTCACCTGGGGCTTCCGGGTGGGCGACCTCAGCGTCCCGGACCCCATCGTGTACCGCCGCAACAACGCCCGCGGCCAGTGGAAGTCCGAGGAAGGCACCTTCTCCGAGTTCGTCTTCGACATGTTCGAGTGGGCGTTCGAGGACGAAGAGGAAGAGTAAGCCTCCGCGGCTTCACTGGCCTTCGGCTTTGACGTAAATACGTCACTTATGGACCGGATTTTGAGCTGTGCCCCTGCGTTTGCAGGGGCACTCGCCGGTTAAGAGCCCATATATCACGCAAACAGGTCGCCAAGCCCGCTGTTCGTCGGCCTCCGCCACACCCGCAGCACCGCCTGAACCTCCGCGACCATCGCCTCGGGCCGGTGGATAACGTCCTCATAGTAGTAGCGCAACACCAGGTAGCCCCCAACTATGCTCCGGTTGTTGCGCCGCTGGTCCCGTTTGATGGACTTCGGCTCGAAATGCGTTGAGCCATCCGTCTCCACTACCAGGCACTCCTCGACGAGGAATTCCACCTCTCCAACTCCGGCAATGTAGACATGCCGCCGAACCCGTAATCCGGCCCGCGCGAAATGGACATTTACGAGTACCTCCAGCACGGAGTCCGCGCGGGGAATCACCAGGTCCAGCAGCGCCCTGGCGGACGTATGGGTGGGGTGGCTCCGGCTTAAGTGCAGTCCTGTTGGGCCGATGAGAGTCCACAGCCGGTAGATGGGGGCCGCGGACAAACACGTGAGCCGCCCGCCGGCTGCCAGAGCCCCTGCCACCCGTCCGTCGCCCGGCAGCGCATAGACGCCGCGCCCGGTTCTGACCACAACGCCCAGCGCCACAGCCTGTCCCACCCGGGTCCGCGTGAAGCCGGCCCTTTGCAGTTCAAGAGAGCGGGCTGCTCCCCCGCGCCTGGCCAGGTAGTCGCAGATGTCCATCCCTTATCGTGTCCGTGCGCAGCCCGCGACGAAGCAGTGGATTCTGTCCATGTGGATAACGCCACCAGAGTCGCGGACGCAATTGCGTGATTTCTGGGCTGCGCAGGCGGCCTGTCCCGCGTGCTGAAGGGGTGCGGAGCTGCCTGGCCAGCTATAAATCACGCAGTTGTGCGAGGACGCATCCACAGCCGGCGGAGCTCCCTGAAAACTCTTTGACACAAGCAGTTACAGAGGACTTGCGCATTGTGACAAATCTGTCATAAGCTATTCACGGATCCGCTAAACGCCTCCGGCGGGTCTGATGCGAACGGAGAGATAGCCCCGGTTCACAGCAGCTTCGGTTGCTGAGGACCGGGGCTATCCCGTTAAGCCCGGCTGCCACGGCCGAGTCGGCACAACGAAGAAGCCCGGCACCTCCGCGGCTGGATCAACCAGAGGTACCGGGCTCCTAACGGACAGTAATCAGCTGGCGCGGTCCACCACAGCCAGCGCGAAATTGGACAGCGACTCCTTGACAACGCCCTCGGGCAGCGGAGCCAGGGCGTCAATGGCTTCCTTGGCCCACTGGCGTGCAACCACCCAGGACTCCGCGGTGACAGGGTGCTCCCGCAGTCCATCAACGGCCGCAGCAAGCGCTTCGTCGGAGGACAGGTCGCCATCAATCAGCTTCAGGAGGTCGACGGCGGACTGGTCGCCATCAACGGCAGCCTTGCGCAGGAGCAGCACCGGCAGGGTGGGTACCCCTTCGCGCAGGTCGGTTCCCGGGGACTTGCCGGACTTGACCTTCACGCCCGTCACGTCGATGACGTCGTCCGCGAGCTGGAAGGCCACGCCCACCTTCTCGCCGTACTCCACCAGGACGTCCTCGTAGGCCTCGTCGGCGCCGGAGAAGATGGCACCGAACTGGCCGGACGCAGCCACGAGGGAGCCGGTCTTGTCGGCGATGACCGAAAGGTAATGCGCCACCGGATCCTCGTCCGGCCGCGGGCCCACGGTCTCGTGCAGCTGGCCCAGGCACAGCCGCTCGAAGGTGCGCGCCTGGATGCCCAGTGCGCGGCCTCCGAGCTCGGACACCAGGATGGAGGCGCGGGCAAAGATCAGGTCCCCGGTCAGGACCGCGACGGAGTTGCCCCACACCTCGTGCGCCGTGGGAGCGCCGCGGCGGAAGGGAGCGGAGTCCATGACGTCGTCGTGGTACAGGGTGGCCAGGTGCGTGAGCTCAACCACGACGGCGGCCTGCACCACGGCGGGCAGGGACGCATCCCCGAGGTGGGCACACAGCAGCGTCAGCAGCGGACGGATCCGCTTGCCCCCGGCCTCCACGAGGTGGCGCGACGTTGCGTCAGCCAGGGGATCCGAGTTGGCGATGGCTTCGCGGAGCTTCTTCTCCACCTTGGCCAGGTTGTTGGTGATGGCCGGGCCCAGCTCGGCGTCCCCCGCGATGGCCGCAAATCCGGCAGGGAGCTGAAGTCCCGTGGCGATGGCGGTGGTGTTGAGGCTGGGTTCGGAGTCCGGCAGGCCGTGCCCGGCGTGCGTCCAGCTGTGGTCTGCGGAGTTGGTCACGGGTTAACCCTAACTTTTTGTTGCGGATACCGCTGGTTCGGAGCTGACGGGGTATTGGATGTGGCCGGAACCAGTGATTCCAGGACGCGGATCACCCGGTCCTCGAAGCCCTTCGCGGACGGGTCCGTGAGGTTGGCAAGGAGCCGGACAACGAACCGCATCAGCACCGGGATGGGCATGCCGGTCCGCAGTGCAAGCTTCATGACGGCCGGCTTCCCGATCACCGCGGCGAAGGCCCGCCCAAGCGTGAAATGCGAACCCCACTGGCCCCGCACATAGTCCGCGTACCGCGAAAGGTGCGCATCGGCGTCGTACGTTCCGCCCGAGGCAGCGGTGCGTGAGGAGGCGTCGATGATGAACTCGGCGGCGAAGCGCGCGGACTCCATGGCGTAGGAGATACCCTCGCCGTTGAACGGCGAGACCATGCCGCCGGCGTCGCCGAGCAGGAGCAGGCCGGGCGAGTAATGCGGGGTGCGGTTGAAGCCCATGGGGAGGGCGGCGCCGCGGATCTCGCCCACCTGGTTCTCCGGGGTGAAGCCCCAGTCTGCGGGCATGCCGGCGGTCCATTCGCGGAGGACCTGCTTGTAGTCGAGCTTGCCGAATTCCTTGGAGGAGTTCAGGATGCCCAGGCCGACATTGGAGGTGCCGTCGCCCACTCCGAACACCCAGCCGTAGCCGGGCAGCAGCTTGCCGTCGCGGCCGGGAAGCTCCAGCCAGCCTTCCATCCAGTCGTCGTCGGTGCGTGGGGAGGTGAAGTAGGTGCGGACGGCGACGCCCAGCGGGCGGTCGTCGCGCTTTTGGATCCCGAGGGACACGGCGGTGCGGGTGGAGTTGCCGTCGGCAGCGAGGACGACGTCGGCGCTGAACTCACGCGTCTCCCCCGTCTTGCGTCCGGACTCGTCCAGGCGCGCTGCGCGGACACCGGTGACCCGGCCGGCGTCGTCCCGCAGGGCCTCGGTGACGCTGTGCCGCTCAAGGATGGTGGCCCCCGCGGCCTCCGCGTGCCGCGCCAGTTCCTCGTCGAAGCCAAGGCGCGTGCGGATCAGTCCGTACTGCGGGAAGTCGGACACCTCGGGCCAGGGCAGCTCGATGGTGCGGCCGCCGGCGATCAGGCGCAGGCCCTTGTTCCGGCGCCAGCCCTCGTTCTCCGGGTGCGGCAGGCCCAGCTTCTGGATCTCGCGGACGGCACGCGGCGTCAGCCCGTCACCGCAGACCTTCTCCCGCGGGAACTGCGTCTTTTCCAGGACCGTGACCTCGAGGCCGGCATTGGCAAGGTAGTACGCGGCGGTGGATCCGGCCGGACCCGCGCCGACAATCAGTACCTTCACGGGTCAGCGAACGGTGTTGCGGCGCAGCTTGGCCACCGGGCCCTTGTGCGCAGCGATGGCGGCAGCAGCGCCGTCGGGCGAGGAATCGGCAGGCTTGAACGCGCGGTGCACCGCCACGATGCCGCCGGTGAGGTTGCGGTAGGTGACCTTCTCCCAGCCGCATTCCTGCAGCCATGCTGCGAGGTGGTCCTGGTCCGGCCAGGCGCGGATGGATTCGGCAAGATACACGTATGCGTCAGGGTTCGAGGCGACCTTGACGGCGATGGCGGGCAGGGCGCGCATCAGGTATTCGGTGTACATGGTGCGCCACAGCGGAACCACCGGCTGGGAGAACTCGGCGATGACCAGCCGGCCGCCGGGCTTGGTGACGCGCAGCATCTCGGCCAGCGCCTTCTTGGGTTCGTTGACGTTCCGCAGCCCGAAGGAGATGGTGGTGGCGTCAAACGTGTTGTCGGCGAACGGCAGGTTGGTGGCATCCCCGGCAATAAAGTCGATGTCGGGGCGGCGGCGCTTGCCCACCTTCAGCATGCCCAGGGAGAAATCGCAGGCCACCACGTCTATGCCGGTGTCGGCATACGGCTCGCTGGAGGTACCGGTTCCGGCCGCAAGGTCCAGGACCCGCTGGCCCTTGGAGACTTCCATGGCATCCACCACGATCTTCCGCCAGCGGCGGGTCTGCCCCATGGAGAGGACATCGTTGACGACGTCGTATTTCGGTGCGACGTCGTCAAACATCGTGGCTACTTCGTCCGGACGCTTATCCAAGGATGCTCGGTTCACCATGACATTGTCTCAAATGTTCCTGACGGTGCTGACCAGCCCCGCCGTGCTCCTCCGGAGGGTGTCCAGGCGCCGGGAAGGCCGCGGCTTACGCGGGAGTAGTGTTGTCTCATCATGACGAGCACGTTCCGCACCCTGACGGTCCCCCTGGATGGCAAAGCATTCCCCGGGGGACTGCCTTCGTTTCTGGTCCGTGACGATGTCCTGTGCTGGACCCGGCGCGAAGCCGGCCTGGCGGGCTTCGGCGAGACCGCCCGCTTCACCGCCACGGGACCGGACCGGTTCCTGGAGGCGGACATCTGGTGGCGGCACCTGGTCCTGGAGGCCGAGGTGGCGGATTCCGTGGAGCTGCCGGGCACCGGTCCCGTCGCTTTCGGCTCCTTCGCGTTCTCCAAAACGTCGGCCCACGAGTCCCGGCTGATCGTGCCGGAGATCGTGGTGGGCGTGCGGGACAACCAGGCGTGGCTCACCCAGCTGACGTTCGACGGCGGCCCGCTCACCGAAGAGACGGCCCTCGCCGCGCTGGACCGCTGGCTCGGCGGCGGCTCCCACGCTGCGCCGGCTACGGCAGGCACGACGCCGGCAGCGGACTCAGCCGGGGACGCGTCCGTTGGTGCCGTGCCCGGCCAGGCGCGCGGCGCCGTCGTCCGCCCACTCCCCCTGGCAGCCGGCGCAACGCTGCACACCGGCTCCCTCAGCGAGGAAGCCTGGATGGAGGCAGTGGCAGCCGGTGTTGCCGAAATCCGCACGGGCGCCCTGGAAAAGCTGGTGCTGGCCCGGGACGTCGTGGCAACTATTCCTTCCGGCGTACATGCCGCAGACGTCCTGCGGGAGCTGGCTGCCCGGTACCGCGAATGCTGGACCTACGGCGTGGACGGACTGGTGGGGGCCACCCCCGAGATGCTGATCCAGGTGGAAGGACGCACCGCCCAGGCCCGAGTACTGGCCGGCACCCTGGACCGCCGAGACGCCCACGGCGAGGACGGCCTGCCAATGGACTACGCCACCCGCGTCCTGGCCGGCTCCGAGAAGCAACGACATGAGCATGAGATCGCCATCCAGTCGCTGACCAAGCAGCTGGCGCCGTTCTCCGAGGCGATGAATGCCCATGACGAACCCTTCATCCTGGAGCTGCCCAACGTCTGGCACCTGGCCTCCGACGTGAAAGCCGAGCTCACCGAGGTGGAAGGCCACGTGCCCACCTGCCTGGCCCTGATCAACGCGCTGCACCCCACCGCTGCTGTCTGCGGAACGCCCACGCTGGTGGCCGGGGAACTGATCCGCAAGCTGGAGCACCTGGACCGCGGGCCATATGCCGGTCCCGTGGGCTGGCTGGACGCAGCCGGCAACGGCGAATGGGGCATCGCCCTGCGCGGCGCAGTCATCGAGTCCCCCGAGACTGTCCGGCTGTATGCCGGCTGCGGCATCGTGGACGGTTCGCAGCCGGAGGCCGAGCTCGCGGAGACGTGGGCCAAGTTCCGGCCGATGCTTGAATCGCTGGGCATCAGCAGCTGACGTTCTTTTTGTGCCTTCCGGGCAGCGAGTCTGGGATGACAGACTACTGCTGCTCTGAAAGGCTTGATTTTGTCACCGTTACAGTTATCCAATAGTGAAACTTAGTTGCGTGTGACGTACCTCTCTTGTTGAGCGTTACACTATAAGCCGCGTTAGTACCTCATAGCCCCTGCAACAAAAGGTAAGAAATGCAGACTCCCCGTACCCTCCTGGGCACGTCCAAGCTGACCGCTGCCACCATCATCGCCATCAGCGCCCTGGCCCTCTCAGCATGCACCAACGCCTCGGAAACGGGTCCCTCCAGCGCGGCTACCTCGTCGGGCAGCGCCAGCGCCAGCTTTGATCCAACCACCGTCAAGAAGGACGACTCCCTGGCCGCCATGGTCCCGGACGCCATCAAGTCCAAGGGCACCATCACGGTTGGCTCCGACACCAGCTACGCCCCGGCCGAGTTCCTGGGTGCGGACGGCCAGACACCTGTCGGCTACGACGTGGACATCGCCAAGGCCATCGGCGCCACCCTGGGACTCAAGGTCCAGGTCCAGACCGCGGAGTTCACCGGCATCCTCCCGGCCCTCGGCCCCAAGTACGATCTGGGTATCTCCTCGTTCACCATCAACCCGGAGCGCCTGGGTGCAGTGAACATGGTCAGCTACTTCAACGCAGGCACCGCGTGGGCCGTCAAGAAGGGCAACCCCAACAAGTTCTCCCTGGACGACGTGTGCGGAAAGTCCATCGGTGTGCAGACCGGCACCGTGCAGGAGGATCCGGACCTGTCCGACCGCAACAAGAAGTGCGTTGCTGACGGCAAGAAGCCCATCGACATCGTCACCCTGAAGAACCAGACCGATGTCACCACCCGCCTGGTGAACGGCAGCATCGATGCCATGGCCGCCGACTCCCCCATCATCGGCTACGCACTGACCCAGACCAACGGCCAGCTGGAGAAGCTGGGCGACGTCTACGACTCCGCTCCACAGGGCATCGCCGTGGCCAAGGCCGATACCGCCTGGGCAGAGGTTATCCAGAAGACCGTCACCAAGCTGATGCAGGACGGCTCCTACAAGAAGATCCTGGACGGCTGGGGCAACTCCGAAGGTGCCATCACCAAGTCCGAGGTCAACCCGGCGGTTAAGTCTTGAGTTTTCGCGTTACCGACGACAAGTCAGGTGTGCACATGGACGGCCAGCATAAGGACGACGCACCGGTACTGAACAAAGCTGTGCCGGTGCGGCACCCCGGCCGATGGATCAGCGCGTTCATCATCCTGGCGCTTGTCGTTCTGTTCCTGCAGAGCCTGTTTACCAACCCCAACTTCCGCTGGGATGTGGTGGGCACCTACATCCTGGACGTCAAGGTGGTCCAGGGCGTGGGCTGGACGCTTCTGCTGACGGTCACGTCCATGGTCCTGGCCATCGTCCTGGCCATCCTGCTGGCGTTCATGCGCCAGTCTGACAACCCTGTGTTCCGCTGGTCCAGCTGGGTGTGGGTGTGGTTCTTCCGTGGAACACCCGTCTACACCCAGCTGGTGTTGTGGGGCCTGATTTCGGTTCTGTACCCTAAGATCAGCGCGGGCGTGCCGTTCGGACCCGAGCTCTTCAGCCTGGACACCGCGGCGGTCATCAACGCCACCGTGGCAGCCATCCTGGGCCTCGGCCTGAACGAATCGGCCTACCTCGCGGAAATTTTCCGCGCGGGCCTGAAGTCCGTTGACCGCGGGCAGATGGAGGCGGCCGAGGCATTGGGCATGGGCAAGACGAAGATCATGTGGCGGATCATCCTGCCGCAGGCCATGCGTGTCATTGTTCCGCCCACGGGCAACGAAACCATCGGCATGCTGAAGACCACCTCGCTGGTCCTGGCCGTGCCGTTCACCCTGGACCTCACCTTCGCCACCAACGCCCTGGCCAACCGGACCTACCTCCCGGTTCCGTTGCTGATCGTGGCCGCCATTTGGTACCTGGTGATCACCAGCATCCTGATGGTGGGACAGCACTACATTGAGGCGTACTACGGCAAGGGCGTCGACAATCTCGCGCCGGCGGGCAAGCCAGTGGCCAAGTCGGCCCGCGTGGCCCTGAGCCAGGACGGCGGACGGTCAATAGAAACGGACTTCCCCGAGGAGAGTGCACGATGACCGTCACAGCAGAGAAGCCGCTGGTCAAGATCGAGGGTCTCCACAAGTACTACGGGCACCACCATGTACTCCGGGGCATCGACATGACCGTCAACCAGGGCGAAGTGTCGGTGGTGATCGGGCCCTCGGGTTCCGGCAAATCCACCATGCTGCGCTGCGTGAACCTCCTGGAGAGCATCAGCGCTGGGCGGATTTCCGTAGGTGGCCAGCTGATTGGCTACCGTGAGGTCAACGGCAAGCTCCACGACCTCAGGACCAAGGAAATTGCCGCCCAGCGCCGCGAAATCGGCATGGTATTCCAACGGTTCAACCTGTTCCCGCACAAGACCGCGCTGCAGAACGTCATGGAAGCGCCCGTGCACGTCAAGGGCCAGTCCAAGGCTGCCGCCCAGAAGCGTGCGCTGGAGCTGCTGGACCGGGTGGGCCTGGCGGACCGCTCCGGCCACTACCCGTCGCAGCTCTCGGGCGGCCAGCAGCAGCGCGTTGCCATCGCCCGGGCCCTGGCCATGGACCCGGAACTCATGCTCTTCGACGAGCCCACCTCGGCGCTGGATCCGGAGCTGGTGGGCGATGTCCTGAACGTGATGAAGGACCTGGCCAAGTCCGGCATGACCATGATCGTGGTGACCCACGAAATCGGCTTCGCCCGCGAGGTGGGTGACACGCTGACCTTCATGGACGGCGGTGTGGTGGTGGAATCGGGCGATCCCCGCGAGATCATCGCCAACCCGCAGCACGCGCGCACCAAGGAGTTCCTGGGCCGCGTGCTCTGACCCAGTTCCACGTTTTCGACACGCAAATGCCCTGTCGCTACCGGTGTTCCGGAGGCGACAGGGCATTTCGGCTTTGTGGGCTGATGTGCGCGTCGCCAGCTACTGCCCGGAGAGCACTGCCTCCACCGCAGCGGAGACGGCATCCTTGATCCGTTCGTGGAGTTGCCGCAGCGACCGGCGGTCCGTGCGGACTTCCACGATGCTGCGCCCCCGCACAGGCTGGCCCAGTGCTTGGGCGAGTCCCGCCGTCGTACTTACCAGGGAATGCCCGACGCCGTACGCTGCGGCGAGTGCCGCGATGTCCACCGAGTGCGGGGTGCCGAAGAGGCGCTCGACGGCGTCTCCGTAGCGGCCGCCTTCCTCCACTCCCCCGTGCTCGAGCAGGCTAAAGATGGCGCCGCCGGAATCATTCAGGACCACGATCCGCAGATCCGGCTGTTCTTCGCCGGCGCCGAGGAGGAGGCCGCCGGCGTCGTGCAGGAAGGTCACGTCGCCCAGCAGGACGGTGGTCTGCTGCCGGCCGCCGAGGGCGATGCCGGTGGCGGTGGAAATGGTGCCGTCGATGCCGGCCAGGCCCCGGTTGGCATACACGATGGCGGCTGGATCCGCGGCGGGAAGGCCGGCGAGGTCAACGTCGCGGATGCCGTTGGAGGAACCGAGCAGCAGCTGGCCGCGGGAGTGCTTCCAGACCAGCGCCGCCACAGACGGTCCGTTCGCGGCGGGTTCGGCGGACACCACCCGGTCCAGGGCGTGCTGCGCGGCTGATCCCGCCAGCAGCCAGGTGTCCAGCCAGTCGGGGGCCCCCCGGCCGGCGAATTCGGCGAGGTCCGCCAGGTTCTCCAGCGGCAGCTCGGTGCGGCGCCCGGGCTCGTACCAGGCCACCGGGACGGGCTGGTACAGGGCGGATTCGACGACGGCACTGGCCAGCAATGCGGCCACCGGACGGGAAAGCGTGGGCCGGCCGAACAGCACCACGCGCTCGATGGGCTGCGCGGAGCCGGCCCGGAAATGTTCCAGCAACAGCCGGTACGGGCCTACGGCGTTGGGGCCGAAGCGGGAGTTGGAGGAGGGTTCGGCGAGCAGCGGCAGGTTGTGGGCGCGGGCGAATGCTTCGGCAACCGGACCGGCGTCGTGCCCCGCGAGCACCACCGTGCGCCGCTCCGGCAAGGTCTCCGGGGCCGGGGGCAGGTTCATGACCAGCGGTTCGGCCCCCACCCGGTAGCGCTGCCGCTCCACGGCGTCGGGCAGCCGGTCCCCTGGGGCGGGAACCAGCGGATCGCGGAACGCGAGGTTGAGCTGGACGGGGCCCGGCGGAAGGTCCGGGAAGGCTCCGGTGGCTGCAGACAGTCCGGTCTGGATGGCCCGCTCGGGGTTGCTGCCGGCGGGAACATCGGCGGCGAACCGGACCTGCTCGCCAAAGAGGTCCGGCTGCACCGTGGTCTGGTTGGCTCCGGTCCCGCGCAGCTCATCCGGCCGGTCCGCTGACAGGACAATCAGCGGGACGGCCGCGTGATTGGCTTCCATCACGGCCGGCATCAGGTTTCCGACGGCGGTCCCGGACGTAGTGAGGACGGCTGCGGGAGAGCCGCTGGACAGGGCAAGGCCCAGTGCGGTGAAGCCTGCAGCGCGCTCATCGATCCGGACCAGCAGCTCCACCCGGCCGGCGGCGGAGGCTTCGGCGAGGGCGTATGCCATTGGCGCCGACCTCGAACCCGGCGATACCACCACGTGCCGCACTCCGCCGTCGAGCAGGACGTCGACGGCGATCCGCGCCGCGGCAAGGGCGCCCAGCTCAGCCTCGGGGACGTCAGGGCTGCCCAGCCCGGGGGTGTCCGGGGTTGGTTCGTTCAACGAAGTCACCAACCCAGTCTGCCACCCTTCAACGCCCCATCACCTCCTGCCCCAATCCACCACACGCCCCATCACCTCCTGCCCCAATCCACCACACGCCCCATCACCTCGTGCCTTCATTGGCCCGAAAGGTGATGGGGCGTTCCCGAAAAGGAAGCAAAAGGTGATGGGGCGTTCCCGAAAAGGAGGCAACAGGTGATGGGGCGTTCCCGAAAAGGGGGCTAAAGTTGATGGGGCGTCGGGAGAGAGCGGAAGCTCACACGAGTTAGGTAAACTGCACCCAAGCAAGAGATCCCAGCACCCGAAGGACCGCCAATGAAGCGCAAGGCCACCGCCCTCGACGTCGCCAAGCTGGCAGGCGTCTCGCGCAGTGCCGTGTCGCTGGTGTTGAACGGCCGCGGCGACGGAAACGTGGCCCTCGAAAGCCAGCAGCGGATCCGGGAAGCTGCCAAGACGCTTAACTACTCCCCCAACAAGATCGCCCTGAGCCTGCGCAACCAGCAGTCGCGGGTCATCGGCATCGTGTCCGACCAGGTGGTCACCAGCCCGTTCGACGGCAACATCATTGCCGGCGCGGATGCGGTGGCCCGGGAACACGGCTTCGTGACCGTGGTCATGGACACCGAGCTGGACGAGTCCCGCGACGAGAGCGCCGTGGAAACCCTGCTGGACCGACAGGTAGACGGCCTCATGTACGTGACCGTGGGCCTGCGGCCGCTGCACGTGCCCGCAAACATGGCGCGTGTCCCGTCGATCCTGGCCAACTGCTTCGATGACCGGCCGGAGGCGGGGCTTTCGGCCGTGATTCCTGACGAAGTGCGCGGCGGCCGGGAAGCCGCGGAGCACGTAATGTCGCTGGGCCACCGGGACATCGCGTTCCTCGCCGGCGACTCCCTGACGCCCGCGGCGCCCCGCCGGATCGAGGGCTACCGTGCGGCCTTCAGCGGCGCGGGGATGCCTGTCAACGAGGACCGCGTCATCCAGGTGGGCTGGGACATCGACGCCGGCTTCCACGGCGCCATGAAACTCCTCGAAGGCGTGGAGCCGGCCGCCCGGCCCACGGCCATCCTGTGCGCCAACGACCGCCTGGCCATCGGTGTGGTGCTGGCCTGCTACCGGCTGGGCCTGGGCGTCCCGCAGGACGTGTCCGTTATGGGATACGACGACGAGTTCCGCATCGCCAAGGCCATGGTCCCGGCGCTGAGCACCATGGCCCTGCCGCTCCGGGAAATGGGGGCCGCCGCCATGACGTCGCTGCTCGCCGAGGTGGGGTCGGCGCCGGAGGGAACGTCCGACGACGGCGGCGCGGCTGCCGCCGCCGTCTCCGGCGCCGCGCGGGAGACGTTGGTCCCCTGCCGGCTGGTGGTCAGGGAGTCCACCGGCCTGGTCCCGGCCGGACGCTGACCACGCCGCCGGCCGGGCCCGGGTCCGGTGTGAAGTGGGCTGTGGGCTACGCGGGCTTGGCCAGGCTCCAGACGTCCGCCGTTGCCCCTGCGGGAAGGTTCAGTTGCCATTCCTCCCCCGCGGCCGGGTAGGCACGCAGCGTGGTTGCCACCGAACCCGAACGGTACACCTCCACCAGGGAGGCATCCACGAACACCCGCAGCTCCTCCCCCGAGGCAATGCTGTCGCTGAAGACCACCTGCCTGTTGCCGTTCCCCACCAGGAGCAGCTGCACCGGGCCTTCCTCGCCTGCCCTCACCACAGCCTCGGCGAAGGCCGGTACCGGCACCGTTCCGGTCGCGTGGCGGGCCAGTAACTCTCCGCGATAGGCATCAATTTCCAGGGCCGGGCGCACCGCCAGGGCGCCGTCCACAATCGAGAGCTCGCGCGGGAAGGTCAGGACTCCTGCCCAGCCGGCGGCGTCGATCTCTTCCTGGCTGCGGCCGCGGCGCCCGTCCCGCCCCGGGCCTTCGTTGGCCCAGCCCCACAGCAGGGCCCGGTCCGGCAGGGACACCACCTGCGGCGCGTAGAAGTCGCGGCCCAGATCGGATTTTCCGCCAGTCCGCGGCGTGAACACGGGCAGCCCGGTGGCAGGGTCTTCGGCCAGTGAGCCGATCAGGTGGCCCACCCCGTTGGCGTGCTCGTGTGAGTCGCCGGCGAGCCAGAGCGAGAACATCATCAGCCACGTCGCGTCGCCGGCAGCATCGGGCACCCGCACCAGCTGCGGGCATTCCCAGATCTCGGCCGGGGTGAACTCCGAAGCGACCGGGTTCTCCGAGGTCAGCCAGATGCCCTGGTACTTCCAGTCGGCCAGGTCGTCCACGGTGTAGAGCAGCAGGGCGGCGTGCCCGTTGGCCAGTCCGGCGCCCTGCATGGCGTACCGCTTGCCGTTGAAGTGGAAAATGAAGGGATCCCGCACTGCGGTGACCTGTCCGTCGGCGGGCATCATGGCGGCAACGTGCCCGCTTTGCTCCCAGTGGAGAAGGTCCTCCGTGCCGCGGGAGATCACCACCTGGGAGTGGCCCCCGTCGCTGCGGACACCGGAGTACGCAGCGGTGGGAACACCGCCGTCGTCCGTCACCACCCCTGTCCAGCAGCCGTACTCGTCGGGGCCGCCGTCCTGCGGGCGCAGCGCCACGGGATGCTCCTCCCAGTGGACCAGGTCCGCCGAGCTCACGTGTCCCCAGGCGATCCGGTGGTGCCGGGCCGAGTCCGGGTTGTACTGGAAAAACACGTGGTACCGGCCGTTGATAAAGCTGATGCCGTTGGGGTCGTTGATCCAGCCCTGCGCCGGGCGCGGGTGGAAGCGGGGGAAGGCGGCGTCGGGGTGGGAGGCGGCAACGTCGTCGAAGGTGACGGTGCCGGGGTGGACGGCGGCGAGGTCCGGGGAGGTCATGGGACGGCCTTTCGGGCTGGAGGGAGGGAGGTTTATTTGCCGGTTCCGGCCGTGAGGCCGTCCTGCAGGGCGCGTTGGCCGAAGATGAAGACCACCAGCGCGGGAATCATGGACAGGACCACGCCCGCCAGGACCACCGAGATGCTTCCGGTGCCCAGGTTGCCCTGCAGTGAGACAAGGCCCAGCGGGAGGGTGAAGTTCTGTTCGGAAATGGTGAGGATCAGCGGGCGGAAGAACTCGTTCCAGTGGAAGTTGAACGCCAGGATCCCCACGATCGCCATGCCGGGCATCGCCAGCGGCGCGTATACGGAACGGAACGTCCGCCACGGGCTGGCACCGTCGATCGACGCGGCTTCGGCGAGTTCGGCCGGCAGCCCCATGAAGTATTGGCGCATCAGGAACGTGCCGAACGCCGTCGGGATGGCCGGCAGGATCAGGGCGAGCAGGGTGTCGGACAGGCCCATGCCGCGGATCAGCATGAAGACGGGCACGATCGTCACCTGCACGGGCACCATCATGGTGGCCAGGACGATCGAGAACAGCGCCCCGCGTCCGCGGAATTTCAGGTGCGCGAACGCGTAGCCGGCCAGGGCGGCGGAGACCATCTGGCCCACCGCGATTATTCCGGTGACCAGGGCGCTGTTGAGGACCAGCAGGAAGATATTCAGCTGCTTGAATACTTCCCCGTAGGAGGTGAAGTCCGGGTTCCAGGGAATGAACGACGGCGGCAGCTTGAACGATTCCGACGGCGACCGCAGCGACGTGGACAGGGTCCAGAGCACAGGTCCGAGGGTCAGCGCAGCGGCGAGCAGCAGCAGGAGGGTCCGGACGGCGAAGCTCCAGTTGAACTTCTTCCGGTTGGGCGTGGTGGCGGGGAGGCCTTGGGAGAGCCGGGGGGAATGTCCGGCCAGGCCGTGGTCAGTGGTGGTTGTCATGGCTGGCCTTACTGGTAGAAGACGAATCGTTTGCTGAGCCGGAACTGCGCGGCCGTGATGGCCATGATGATCAGCGTCAGGAGCACGCCGATGGCGGACGCCTGGCCGAATTCGAGCCGCTGGAAGGCCGATTCGAAGATCACCATGACGGCGGTTCGGGTGGAGTCGCCGGGGCCGCCGCGGGTCAGGACGTAGGGCTGGTCGAAGACCTGCAGGGCGCTGATGATGGCCATGACAGAGGCGACGAGGGTTGTGGGGCTCAGCAGCGGCAGCGTCACGTGGAGGTGCTTGCGCCAGCCGGTAGCGCCGTCGATTGCGGCAGCCTCGTATGTCTCGACGGGTATGGAGGCCAGGCCGCCGATGAACAGGAGGAAGGAGAAGCCGAAGTTCTGCCAGACGTACACGAGGATCACGACGGCGGCCGATCCCCCCGGGGTGGTCAGCCAGGGCACGGCGGGGATGCCCACCAGGGACAGGAACCAGTTGACCACGCCGAACTGTTCGTTGAAGAGGTACCGCATGAAGATGGACACCGAGGCGGCGGACAGGATCAGCGGGAAGAAGAACGCGGACCGGAAGAACACCCGCAGCCACGCCGGCATCTTCTCCTGCACCATGACCGCCAGTGCCAAAGCGAGTCCCAGCTGGAGAGCCACGGCCACCACGACGAACACGATGGTGTTCAGGAAGGACACCCGCACGGTGGGGTCCTGGACCACTTCGGAGAAGTTGTCGAAGCCCACGAAGGTTGGTGCCGAGATGATGTCCCAGCGGAAGAAGGCCAGGACAACCGAGGCCACGATGGGGATCAGGGTGAACAGGCCCATGCCCAGGATGGTGGGGGCCAGGAAAATCCAGGCCAGCCAGCGCTGGTTGTGCCCGGCTCCGCTGCGGCCGCCGGCGGTGGTGGCACCCCTGGTGCCGCCGGCGCCGTGGGTGCGGGCCGTCGTCGTACTTGCCCGGCCGGCCGGCCGCTTGGGCCGCTCCCGGGGCGGGGTGGTGGTGCTCATGACTGCCTCCTCAGGGCAAGTTCAAGGTCGCGCTGCATGGATGCGAGGGCCTGCTTGAGCTGCTGCTCGTCCCCGCTGACGGCAAGGGATACGTTCTTCATCAGGGCCGTTTCGACGGCGGCCTGCTGGGGCGGTGCCGGGATGGGTCCCGTAGTGGGGAACCGGTCCAGGGTGTCGTAGAAGACCTTCCAGTGGGCGGGGCCCTTGCCGGCGTAGAGCTGTTCGTTGACCATGGAGCGGCGCGCCGGCGTGGTGATGGGGTTGGGGAAAATCAGTTCCATGGCCTCGCGGCTGGAGCTGAACTTGATCCATTCCCAGGCGGCGTCCTTGTCCTTGGCGGTCTTCATAATCGCGTAGCCGGCGGCGCCGAACTGGTGGCGCTGGGTCTTCCAGCGCGGGAAGAACTGGACATCGAAGTCGTTGGCGCCCATGCCGGCTTCATGCAGCCCCTGCACCCAGTAGCCGCCGGCGGGAGTGGTTCCAATCCGGTTGGAGGCGAACAGGCCCACCAGGGAACTGCCGCCGCCTTCTTCCGGCCGGACGCCCAGGCCGTCTTTGACCAGGCCGCGGAGGTAGTCGAAGGACTCGAACACGCGGTCGTCGTTGGCGTTCGGTTCCAGCCACTGGTAGCCGCCGGAGCGGAGGCTGCGGGAGGGGTCGTTGGCGTAGAAGCCGTCCCAGAGCCAGTCGCCGCCCGCGGACCTGGTCTCCTTGAGGAAGCTGGTGTCGTTGGCGTAGAGCCACGGCACTACGCCGCCGAAGAGCCGGTTGGTCCAGTAGTAGGGCGTGAAGTCAGAGGTCCGTGCCTTGCGCATCGCGGCGAGGCTGTTGCGGAAATCGATGTGGGTCCAGTCGTCCGCCGGCCGGTCCAGGCCTGCCTGCGCAAACGCGGCGGTGTTGTAGTACATGTTGGCCGCGTTCCAGTCCATGGGGAGCTGGTAGAGGCTGCCCTTGTACATGAAGGCTTCCACCAGGCTGGGGTGGACATCATCGAAGAATTCGCGCATGTCCGCGGCGTCGCGGCGGATGTATTCGTCCAGCGGGTGGGCCAGCTTTTCGGCGAACAGCTGGGCGCCCTCGGTGGCTACGTACACCACGTCCGGCGGCGTGCCCGCGGCCACCATGGTGAGGATCTTGGTGAAGAAGTCTTTCCAGTCCACGGCCTGGATGGCCTGGACCTTGACCCGGATGTCCGGGTGGAGGCGGGTGAATGCGTCGATGGCGCGCTGGCGGGCGGCGGCGTCCGCGGCGGTGCCCATGATGGCGATGCTGAGGCTGTTGTCTCCGCGGCCCGGAATGTCCGTTCCGGAGAGCCGCGGCCACGACGCCACGGTTGCCCCGATGATTCCCGCGCCGAGGGCACCCAGGGCAGTACGGCGGGTGATGTCCCGCAGGTGCCCGTCTATGGCTCCGGTCATGTCATTTTTCCTTCCTAACACGTGTTAGGAACTTTAGATGACCGACCTAACACGTGTCAAGCGTCACATGGAGCGCTTCCGCGGCAGCTGGGTAAGGCGCGCGTTTAAGCCCGAAACGCCCGCCCACCGTTCCGCCGGAAGGGGCAGAAGGTGAACGGGCGTTTAGGGAAAGCCGCCAAAGGTGATGGCGCGTCCCCGGAAAAGCCGCCAAAGGTGATGGCGCGTCCCCGGAAAAGCCGCCAAAGGTGATGGCGCGTCCCTGGTTGGAAGGGGTTAGCCGCGGAACACCTGGACCACTGAGGGACGGGGCGCGCGCACTTGGCCGGGTGCTGGCGTCGTGCCTGCCGGGACGTAGTCCGGGAAGAACGAGTGTGGCGCCTCGAAGGTGCCTTCCTCGCCCGGGTGCTGCACGGAGACGAACACGGTGCGCTCGTCATCGTGGATGACCGGACCGCAGGTTTCGGCGTCGCGGGGAACGGAAAGGAACTGCTCCACCTTGCCGCGCTCCGCGCCGTCCAGCGTGACCTTGAAGAGGCCGTCGTTGTAGCCGATGCCGGAGGGGGCGCCGTCGGTGGAGATCCAGAGGTTGCCCACGGAGTCGAAGGCCACGTTGTCCGGGCAGGAGATGGGCGAGACCTTGTCCGCCGGGTAGCCGGAGAAGTAGGTGACATCGCCCTGCGCCGGATCGCCGCAGACCATCAGGAGGGTCCAGTTGAACTTCGTGGAGGTCTGGTCGCCGGTTTCGGTGATTTCCACGATGTGGCCGTCGCGGTTCTGCGTGCGCGGGTTGACCTCCGTGGCGCCTTCCTTGGTGCCGGTGCCGCGGTCGGAGTTGTTGGTGCAGACCACGTAGACCTTGCCGGTGTGCAGGCTGGGCTGGACGTCCTCGCAACGGTCCATCTTGGTGGGGCCCACCTTGTCCGCGGCCAGGCGGGTGTACACCAGGACCTCTTCGACGGACATGCCGGGTACTGCCGACTTGCCGCCGACCACCAGGGGCAGCCATTCGCCGGTGCCGTCGAACGCGCCGTCGGAGGGGAGCGCCCCGGTGCCGGTGATTTCCGCGGCGGGCGAGTTGCCGGTGAACTTGGCTACGTAGAGGTCGCCCTCGGAGAGCAGGTTCATGTTGTGCCTGCGGTCGCCCTCGACGTACTTGCCCTTGGAGACGAACTTGTAGAGGTAGTCGAACTTCTCGTCGTCGCCCATGTAGGCCACCACGTGGCCGGATTCGGCCACGATCACGTTGGCGCCCTCGTGCTTAAAGCGGCCCATGGCGGAGCGCTTCTTGGGGGTGGAGGTGGGGTCGAACGGGTCGACTTCGACGATCCAGCCGAAGCGGTTGGCCTCGTTCTCGTACCCTGCATTGCGGGTGTCGAAGCGGGGGTCATCGAGTTCCCACTTGCGTGCGGTGGGCTTGGCGGTGAGCCCGTAGCGCTTGTCGCCGGCCGACGTGCCGCCGGAGACGAAGTAGCCGTTGAAGTTTTCCTCGCCGGAGAGGATGGTGCCCCAGGGGGTGGTGCCGCCGGAGCAGTTGCCGAACGTGCCCTTGATGGCGCGGCCGGACGGGTCGGCCACGGTCTTCACCAGCGCCGAGCCGGCAACCGGGCCGGTCAGTTCGTAGGTGGTGTCAGAGAGGTAGCGGCGGTTCAGCGGCGCGCCCTTGACGTAGCTCCAGGGCTTGGTGGTGTTCTTGCGCTCCAGTTCCACCACGGCAAGGCCGTGGGCGGCGCGGCCGATGGCCCGGGTTTCCACCGGGTCGTAGCCGGCCGGGACCATGATGTTTTCGTTGGTGTACTCGTGGTTGGTGAACAGCACCGCGCGGCGGCCCTTGCTGCCGGGGATTTCCACGATATCGGTGTAGTCGTTGTTGTAGCCGAACTGGCGGGCCTGGGCGGCAGCGGTCTGGTTGTTCAGGTCGAACTCGGGGGAATCACTGAACAGCGGGTCGCCCCAGCGGATGATCGGCTGCCAGGTGAAGCCGTCCGGGACGGTGAAGGCGTCGACGGCCTTGTCGACCGGCTTGATGGCGGTGAACTGAAGCTTTGAGTTGCCGAAGCCTTCCTTGGCGGCCTTGGACAGGCCGGCGGCGGAGGCAGGTTCGGCGGTGCTAACGGCTGAACCGAGGGCGACGGCGAGCGCTCCGGCGGCGCCAAGGCCCAGGGCGGCGCGGCGGGACATGGCGGCTGAGGCGATGTCGCGGAAGTAGCTGTTGGAGCTGGTGTTGCAGACGTCGCCGGCGCAGGCGTTGTCGCATTTGAGTGCACATGTGACCGGGCTGCGCTTGCCCTTCGTATGGCCGAGCATGGGCAGCAGGGTGAATTTACGGGCAGTTTCAGACATGGGGAACCTTCCGAAGGAATGTCTTTGGGGTGCCCGCTCACCCTTCCAGCCCGTTCCTACAGGAAACCGTCCATTCGATGAAGTTATGGTTAACCGCCCGTGACCTGCAGGAACGTTTCATCCGTCAATGCAGGTGATACCGCCCCGTTCCGTGGGTTGGGTGAACATCCCATGGTTGCTTCCCGCTGGCGGTGGGCGAACTTAAAATTGGAGTGCTGGGCGGACGGCGCCATCACAGGTTTGGCCGGACACGGCGCTGCAGGCGGCCCAAATACGTCACCCTGTCCAGAGCGGATGCCCTCACATGAGCACGAACAGACCTGCTTGGCGGCGGGCGGTCTTCGCGGCCGTCCTCGCCGTGACCGGCTGCACCTACGCCCCGGACGAGCCCGCCCCCTCCCCAAGCTCCCCCAGCCCCTTCAGTTCACTGGAAAACCAGGTGAAGCTGTTCATGAACGACGGCGCTGTGGCCACCGTCGTGCAGGTCAAATGGCCCAACGGTGAGTGGTCGAAGGCCTTCGGCATGCGCGACCTTGAAACGAGGACCCCGGCACAGGCCACCGACCGTGTGCAGATCGCCAGCGTCACCAAAACGATGACGGCCGTGGCAGTGCTCAAACTCGTCGACGACCACCTCATCGGCCTGGACGACCCCGTCAATGACGTCATCCCCGGCTTCACGGCACTCAAGCCTCCGGGCCCCATCACCGTGAGACAGCTGCTCAGCCACACGTCTGGCATGCCGGAGGCCGGCGATGCGTTGCCGCGCGACGTCGACTTCCGCCCAAGTGTTTCCCGGACGATGACGATGGAGCGGGGTTTGCAGCTGGCCGCCACCCTCCCGTGGGATGCGTCCAGCGTCGGCTCCTTCAGGTACTCGAACACGAACTACCTCGCACTCGGCCTGCTCATCCAGGAGCTGCGGCATAAGCCCTTCACCAGCGTCATGCGTGAGGAGATCTTTGATCCGCTTGGTTTGAAGAGCACCACCCTGGACCACCTCGACCCGCTCGAATCGGGGCTTCTACACGGCTATGTGACCCTCCGGGGTGAGCGGATCGATACCACTGACAACATCTTCAGTGCCGGTTCGCCAGCCGTGGGCGCCGTGTCGACAGTGGAGGACATGAACCACTTCATGGCGGCCCTCTTCCAGGGCCGGGCAATCTCTGCTGCGTCGTTGGGCGCGATGACGGCGAAGACCGTCTTCTCGCCGTACGGGCTGGGCCTATGGGAACACGCAGATGGCTGCTCCACTCAGCCGCGCTACGCGGGCAGGGGGCTCTTCTGGGATTATCAAACTGTGGCGGTCAGCAGCAGCGACGGGCGCTACCAGGCCGCGATGACCGTCACCACGCCGCCACTTCCCACGGAGCTGGAGGATGAGTCCACCCAGAACATGCGCGAACTCCTGGTCGGCCAAATCGAGTCAACCCTTAACGAGGCCCTTGACCGGCTGTGCGCGTCGGCCAAATGAGGCAACACCACTCCCCGATTGGTGGCCGGCTTCCTCAACCCATGGGATGCCCGTGCGAGCAGTGGTCCTCCCCCGGCAGGATCTCGTGCCCCTGGATGCAGGTCCGTTCCGGGGCAAGGGGCCGGTCATGGCTGCTGAGGAAGATACTGCTGGCGGCATGCCCAATACCCTCGTCCTCCCGCCTCAGCCATTCCGCCAGGGGCAGCCGGTGATGCTCCCCGGAGTTTTGCCGCTTTTTCGATTCATCCGCCTGATGCCTGAAAGGTATTTTCACCATGGCACTCGCGACCTTAAGTAACGTCCCTGTTCGGTGCAGGGAGGAACCGGTGGAATCATGATAGGAGCCGCGCGGTCCTCCGGCAATCACCCGCAGGACGCCACCCTGCAGCGAATCGACTGTCGGGTAACTGCCGTTTTAGGGCTTGAAAACGGCAGCTACTCAGCAATCGATGGGGTGAGGAGGGCGTGGACACGGCGGAGCCTGTCCAGCCACCAGTCGCGCCGGTCCGCGGGAGCCGCAAACCGCTCCAGCAGCCCGGAGTCGGCGGCCACGTCGCGCAGGCGGATGGCGCCGTCGTCGGCCACCAGGGGGTCCAGCGTGACGTCGGATTCGAACAGGGACACCGTGCCAAGGCCGCAGGCATAGGGCAGCTCCGGCAGGGCGGCGGCCAGCGCCAGCCCGGCGCGGATGCCCACGGAGGTGTCCAGGGCGGAGCTGACGACGGCGGGAAGTCCGGCCTGCGCCACGATGTCCAGGGCGCGCCGCACTCCCCCGAGCGGCGCCACCTTGACCACGATCAGGTCCGCCGCGCCCGCCCGGGCCACGCGGAGGGGGTCGGTCTCCTTGCGGACACTCTCGTCCGCGGCGATCAGCACGGGAGTGCCCGCGTCACGGAGCCGGGTCCTGACCTCGGCCAGGCCCTCGATGGACGGCACCGGCTGCTCTGCGTACTCAAGTCCCACCGGCGCCAGCCTCGACAGCGCCTCGACTGCGCCGGGCACGTCCCACCCGCCGTTGGCATCCACACGGATGGCAGCGTCCGGCAAGGCGGAGCGAACCGCACGAAGCCGGGTTTCGTCGTCATCCAGCGACTGCCCCCGCTCCGCCACCTTGACCTTGACGGCGTCCACCCGGCCGAACCGTGCCAGCACCTCCGGTACCCGGTCTGCGGAAACGGCCGGAACCGTGGCGTTGACCGGAACCGACGCCCGCACCGCGGCCGGGAACCCCTGCCATCCCGCCTCGATGGCGGCAGCCAGCCAGCGCGAGGCCTCGGCGTCGCCGTACTCCGGGAACGGGCAGAACTCCCCCCAGCCCACGGGGCCGCGCAGCAGGAGGGATTCGCGCTGCATGATGCCGCGGAATTTCACCCTCATGGGCAGGGTGACCACATGGGCTCCGGCCAGCAGTTCTTCCAGCGGGGGAACCGGTTGGGGCATGTCAGGGGCAGTCGGAAGGCCGGGGGTTGGCATGCCGTTTACTGTACGCGGGGAGCCGCCGGGTTCAGATCCATTTGTTGTGCTTGAACGCCAGGTAGAGGACCAGGCCCATGGCCACCATCAGGCCCAGCGCGTAGGGGTAGCCGTAGGTCCAGGCCAGTTCGGGCATGTTGGTGAAGTTCATGCCGTAAATGGACGCCACCAGGGTGGGAGCGAACAGGATGGCAGCCCAGGAGGAGATGCGTTTGACCTGCTCATTCTGTTCAAAACTGGACTCGGTCATGCGCTGCATTTCATCGTTCTGGCGCTGGGCCACCAGGGCGGCGTTCACGGCCAGGGCGTTCTGCAGCAGGGCGCGGAAGGAGGCGACGCGTTCGTTGAGCCGGATGACGTGGTCCAGGACATCCCGGTAGTGGTCCCGGAGTTCCGTTGCCTGGTCGCGGTCCGGAGTTCCGGCGATCAGGGCCTGCAGGATCCCGGCGAGCGGGCTGGTGGCCCGTTGGAAGGTGATGACCTGGCGGGACAGCTCGTAGATCCTGCGGGACACGTCGGGATCGGCCCCGAAGAGGTCGTCCTCGATTTCGTCGATGTCGTTCTCCAGGCCGGCCACCACGGGCTCGTATTCGTCCACCACCTGGTCCATTATCCCGTAGAGCACCGCGTCGGGGCCCAGGGCCAGGAACTCCGGCATGGCCTCCATCCGGCGGCGGACCTTGGCAAGGTCCGGGGACTCTGCGTGCCGGACAGTGACAACGTATTCATCGCCCACGAAGACATGGATTTCGCCGAAGTCCACCTTCTCCACGTCGTCCCGGTACCTTGCAGGCCGCAGTACCAGGAACAAGCACTCGCCGTAGTGCTCCAGCTTGGCCCGCTGGTGGCCGGCGAGCGCGTCCTCGACGGCCAGGGCGTTGAGGTCGAATTCCTCGCCCACGGACTGCAGTTCCTCAGCGTCCGGCCGGTAGAGGCCGATCCAGGCCATCCCCTCGCGCTGCCGGAGCAGGAAGTACGTCTCGTCGAGGTCCTCCGGGTCCTCGGTGCGGAGCCCATTCACATAGACCGCGTTGTCGATGATGGTCACGGTGCCGCCTCCCGTTCATGTTCCCAGTCGTCCAGCAGGGCCGGGATCCGCGAGTTGAGGAACCGGTAGAACCGCGCCATGTCCGCCACCCGGGCCCGTGCCGGGGACCCTTCCGGGAGCGTCTCCGCAGTGGCATCCGTCAGTGCCGCAAGCTTTTCATAGACCGGGCTGTTCCGCATGGACACCACATACCACTCGTCTTCATGCAGGGCGTAGAGGTCGCGGCGGCTGCCCGGCTGCGAGATCCGGTGCACGAAGCCCACCGTCTGCAGGTACCGCACGGCACCGGAGACTGCCGCCGCACTGGCCCCCAGCCGTTCCGAAAGCTCCGCAGCGGTGAGGCTGCCCTGCTCCGAGGACACCAGCGCCAACAGTGTCCGGGCAGGCATCTTGGGGAACCCCGCAGCGGCGAACGCGGCGGCCGTCCGTTCGGCGGCAGCGGCGGTAGCGGGGGCGGGAGCGGGGGCGCCAGCATCACCCGTGCCCGCGCCCGGCAGCATCTCCCTGGTGTCCGCCACCTCGGCGTCGGCGCTCATGCCGAACCCACCTCCCGCCGCCGCATCACCACGACAGCCAGCGCGCCGGCCACCACGGCAATGGCCAGCATCCACCACGCTCCGCTCCAGTCGGTTCCGGTTGGCTTTGGTACGGGCGTGTGGGTGAACGGGGACAGGTCACGCAGGCTCTGGTCAATGCCCAGCATGCCACCGAAAATACCCAGCATCACGCCCAGGGCCAGCAGCCCCCAGCTGGCGGCGACGGTGGCGGAAGGCCACAGGACAAAGACCAGGGCGGGCACGGCGAGGTAGACCAAGGCCGCCGGCAACTGGGCCAGGGCGGTCTGCCAGAGGGCATCGGCCGGCATGGACCGGTCTCCGGCGCCGATGAGCGTGGCCCACGCGCCGACCCCCGCCAGGCCCACCACCAGCACCACGGCAGCCCCGCCCAGCAGCAGGTACCCGGCAAGCCACCTGACCCGCCCCACCGGAGCGGACAGCAGCAGTTCGGCCGTCCCGGCGGCTTCCTCCTGCCGCAGCCTGATCACCGCCTGCAGTGCGCATGCTGCCGCAAGGACCCCGGCCATCATGAACAGCACGGAGACCATGAGCTGGGTCAGCGAGGTCCCCTGCGACTGGAGCATGGCCCGCAGCACCGCGGTGATGTTCGTGTCAGGGGTGTCGACGGCGGAAATCGCCTTCCCCAGCGACCCCGCCAACAATCCCAGCGCCAGGCCGCTGAGCCCCCACCCGATGATCGATCCTGACTGCAGGCGGAGGGCCAGCGCCACCGGGCTCCGCAGCCCGGCCCGGGCTGCGGGCCGTCCCGGCCGCGTATCCCAGACGCTCGCACCGGCGTCGCGCGCGCCCATGATCAGCCATGCCGCCGCGAGGCAGGCCACGCCGACTCCGACGACCAGCAGCAGCGGCCAGCCGCGGTTCCCGGAGTAGGCGAAGGTCTGCTGGCCCCATCCGATGGGTGAGAACCAACTGGCCGCACCTTCGGTCATGGTGGTCCCGTCCGCGCCCGGCGTTCCGGTGGCGTCCCCGATCCCGCGCACCACGTAGGCCAGGACCACCAGCGCGGCAGAGGCACCGTTCGCCCCGCGTGAAGTCCCCATGAACTGGGCCACGAGCAGTCCTACGCCCAGGAAGGCGAAGCCGACGGCGCCCGTTGCGGCTCCGCCGGTCAGGGAACCCTGCGCGTCCAGGCCTTGGGCGGCGAACCCGGCAAAGACTGCGAGCGCCACCAGGATGTTGGCCGTGATGCCGTGCAGCAGGGTGGCGGTGTAGGGAAGCAGCCGGCCCGCGGGGGTGGCGGCGATGAGTTCGGCGGCACCGGTCTCCTCGTCCGCCCGCGTGTGGCGCACGGCGAGGAAGGTACTCATCAGGCCGGCCAGCAGGGCAAGGAAGGCGTAGATCAGGAAGAACGTGAAGGCTCCCTGGTCAGCTCCGCGGGGAAGGCCGCGCAGCATCAGGATGGCGGGCGTGGCGATCGCCACCTGCAGGATCTCCGTGCGGCTGGCCATGTTGCCGTAGGTCTGGGTGACGGCTGCGGCCGCGAACAGCGCGAATGCCCCGATGGCCACCACCCAGCTGGCCAGTTGCCAGCGGTCCCGGCGCAGCCGCTGGCCCCAGAGAACCAGGAGGACGCCCATGTCAGCTCCGCCCCCTCGCCCCGAGCAGGTGCCGCCGGGAACCATGATGCTCTTCGACGGGGGCGCCGGCGTGGGCCCCGTCAGCGGCGGGGGCGTCACCGTAGTGCCGCAGGAACAGCTCCTCGAGCGACGGCGGCACGATCGTCAGGCCCTGCACGCCCAAGGCGCCCAGTGCGGGCAGTACCTCTGCGATCCGGTCCGAATCGGCGCTGAACCTGACCCGCCCGGCGTCGAGCGCCAGGTCATGCACCGCGCCCAGCCGGGCCAGGGCTTCGGCGTCCAGGCCGTCCGCGGCGAAGGAAACCTCTGACCTGGTGAGGTGCCGCAGGGAGTCCAGCGTGCCGCCGTCTACAATCCTGCCGGCGCGGATGATGCTCACGCGCTGGCAGAGCACCTCCACCTCGGAGAGGATGTGGCTGGACAGGAGCACGGTGGCGCCGCGTTCGACGGCGGCCAGCAGCTCCCGCCGGAACACTTCCTCCATGAGCGGGTCCAGGCCGCTGGTGGGCTCGTCCAGGAGGTAGAGCTCGGCTTCGGTGGCCAGTGCGGCGATCAACGCGACCTTCTGCCGGTTGCCCTTGGAGTAGGCGCGTCCTTTCTTGGCCGGGTCGAAGTCGAAGACCTGGCACAGGCGGTCTTTCCGGCGGCGGTACGCGGCACCGTCCGCCGTGCCGCCGCGCAACCGGGAGAGCAGGTCGATGGTTTCGCCGCCGGACAGGTTGGGCCAGAGCCGGACGTCGCCGGGGACGTAGGCCAGGCGGCGGTGCAGTTCCACCGCCTGGGTCCACGGCTCGAGCCCCAGGACGGTGGCGGACCCGGAGGTGGCTTTGGCCAGTCCCAGGAGGACCCGGAGCGTGGTGGATTTTCCTGCGCCGTTCGGGCCCAGGAAGCCGTGGATTTCGCCGCGCCGGACTTCCAGGTCCAATCCGTCGAGGGCCCGGACCTGGCCGAAATGTTTATGCAGCTGCGCTGTCTGGACAACGGTGTTCATGCCTCAAGTCTTCGAAGTTTTCACAACTTTGTGAAGGTACTAAAGTCCCAGCTATGAGCTCCGACAGTTCCCTGCCAGGCGCGCAGGCCACCCGCCAGGCAACGACACCGCTGTACGCGGCGGGATTCGTCACGGCTTTCGGAGCACACAGCATCGCGGCCGGGCTGGGCGCGGAGAGCGAAAACATCGGCCTGACACTGCTCAACCTCGGCATCCTCCTGGCCCTTTACGACGTGGCCGAGGTGTTCCTGAAACCGGTGTTCGGCGCCCTGAGTGACCGCATTGGGGCCAAGCCAGTCATTGTCGGCGGCCTGTTCGCCTTCGCCGCGCTGTCCCTGATCGGCCTTGGCGCCGCTGACCCGCTGGTCCTCGCCCTGGCGCGGCTCGGACAGGGCGCGGCCGCATCGGCGTTTTCGCCGTCGTCGTCCGCCATGGTGGCAAGGATGGCCCGCGGCGGAAAGGCGGGCACCTACTTTGGCCGCTACGGGTCCTGGAAGAGCCTGGGTTACATCATTGGGCCCCCGCTGGGCGCCGGGCTGATCCTGGCCGGCGGTTTCCCCCTGCTTTTTGGGGCCCTGTCCGCGCTGGCGGCGGCCACGGCCGTGTGGGTGCTGGTGTCGGTACCGCATCTGGCACCGCTGCCGCGGAAGCGGTACACGGTGATGGACCTGGCGCGGCAGGTGGGCGAGCGCCGTTTCCTGGTCCCCACGCTGGTGCTTGCCGCGTCGACCGGAGCGCTGGGTGCCGCCGTCGGCTTCCTCCCCGCGCTGGCCACCCGCCACGGCCTGGATGCCTTCGCCGGCACGGCCGCGGTCAGCGTAGTGGCACTGGGCTCGGTGCTGACGCAGCCGTGGATCGGGAGGCTTCGGGACAGGCACGCCGTCAGCGACAACAGGGGCACCACGACGGGCCTGCTCCTGGTGGCCGCGGGCATCGCTCTGGTGGCGGCCGCCCCGGGCGTGGTCACCATCTTCCTCGCGGCGGCACTGATCGGGTCGGGGATTGGCGTGGCCACCCCGCTGGGGTTTGCGCACCTGGCGGACACCACGCCGCCGGAGCGGATGGGCCGGACCATGGGCTCGGCGGAGCTGGGGCGCGAACTCGGTGATGCCGGCGGACCCCTGCTGGTGGGGGCCATCGCCACGGCCACGGCCCTGCCTTTCGGGCTTGGCGCACTGGCACTGCTGGTGGCCGCCGCCGCCGTTCCCCGGCTGGACCCGGCCAGACCCTCCGCCTGAGCGGCCTTCCAGTTTTCTGTGTCAGGCTTAAACGCGATGACTTCTTCACGGCAACTCTCCACCAGGACCCCGGCGCGGCCTGCCCCGGGCTCGGCGTTCCTGTTCGTGCTGTCCACCGTGGCGTGCATCGCCGGGTTGGTTGCCACCTACTACTTCTTTGTCCAGACCACCACGGGCCAGTTCATTGATGAGTCCGCGCTGGTGGAGGCGGTGCAGATCCACGGACCTGCCGGCAAGGCCGCCACCCAGTTCCTCGACTGGCTGCCCACCATCTCCCTGGTGATGGCCGCCGTCGTGGTCCTCTTTGTCACCGTGATCCGGCGGCACTGGGCGGAAGCCGGGATCGCCGTGGCCGCGTGCATCGGGGCGAACGTCGCTACGCAGGTGCTCAAGGACCTGCTGCCGCCGCGCCCGGACAAGGGCGTGCTGACCCTGGAGCTGAACTCGCTGCCCTCCGGCCACACCACCCTGGCCGCGTCCGCCGCGGCGGCGGTGTTCCTCATGGCGTCCCCGCGCTGGCGCCCCATGGCCGGCTTCATTGGCGGCTCCTTCGCCATCGCCTCCGGTGTGTCCACCCTGATCAACCAATGGCACCGGCCGGCCGACGTGGTGGCCGCGTTCCTGCTGGTGGGCGCCTTCATGATTCCGGCCGGCTGGCTGATCCTGCGGCGCGGGTCGTGGAATGAGTGGGACGGATTCGGCGACCATCTTGGTTCGGCCCGGATCTGGCTCACGCTGCCGGTGCTGATCGGGCTGGGCTCGGCCGGGGTTGCGGTCTATTCGCTGATCCGGATCGCGCCGAGCCCGTGGCAGGAGTCCAGCACCACCAACTATTTCTGGGCCGGCATCTCGCTGATCGTGATCGCGGGCTACCTGGCCACCGTGGCCACAACGTCGCTGTTTGCGTTTGCTGCACGGCGACGGGATGTCCCCGGGCGGTAGTCGCTCACCCCGCGGTCCCGAAGTCCCGTCCCATGCTTTCCTCCATGGCCGCGGCAAGCTCTATGTCGTCCAGGTACCGGGCGGCTGGCCGGCCGGTGGCCTTGGCCAGCCGGTCAAGCGTGGCCAGGTGCTGGCGGGCCAGCTCGATGGCCAACTCCTCCACGATGCTGGGGCCGTTCCGGACCACGAGGTCGCTGAGGTACGCCCGGAGGCTGCCGGCCGGGCGGCCCTTGGTTTCGATGTCCGCAGCAACGAGCCGGGTCAGGGCGGCCGCGGCGAGCGCCGGTTTATCGCTGAAGAGTTCCACGTTGTTCCCTCAGTCACGGTAGCCGGGAACGGAAAACGCCCCCGCGCTTAGCCTCAATGTAGCGTTTCCGTGCCTGCCGCGTAAGGGTCTGAAGTCCGGGTTATTGGGTGGGTGCGGCCTCCGCGCGGGCGGGCACACCGGCCCATGTTTCGTGCTCCGGAATATCGTTCATCACGGCTGAGCGCATCTCGACGTGGGAGTAGTCCCCCACCGCCAGTCCGTCGCCTATCCCGGCATTCATGCCAAGGTGCGCCGCCCGGCCAATCCGTGTGCCCTCCCCCACCGACACGCGGGGGAACAGGGTGGCGAAGTCGCCCACGCTGGCGCTGCATCCCACGTTGACGTGCGGCTTCAGGAGCACGTGCCGGCCGATGCGGGCCTGCGGAGCGATGGTGGCGTTCCGCATCACAATGCTGCCGGGGCCGATCCGTGAATCCCAGGGGACCCGGACGTCCGGGTCCACCACGGTGGCGTACCGGTCCTCGTGCACGCCGAGGAGGGAGAGCCGGCCCACCAGGCCTTCCCTGTCCCGCCCGGAGGGAAGGCACACGGTAAAGAATGCTTTGGTGAAGGCAGGCGCATCAGCGAGCGCGCCCATCACCACGGTGCCTTCGATCGTGGTGCCCAGCAGTGCCGGGTCATCGTCCAGGATCCCCACGACGTCGTATTGCCCGCCCTTCCGGACCGCGGCCAGCACTTCCCGGGCCAAGCCGCCCATGGCCAGCAGCATCAACTCGCTCAATGTGCGCCTCTTCCAGTCCCTGCTCCGTTGCAGGAATGTCCTTCGGCCCGTTCACCGGCTGCTTGATACCTGGCTGTCCCCAAACCCTATGCCGGACTCGCGCGGCAGGAAAGGTTTCGCGGCCCAAAGATTCAGGAGGGGAACCCCTCCGTAGCACTGCCGGGCTTATTACCGGGAAGTCTTGAGCCAACCTTGAGGATTTGGGGTCCCCGCGCTTGATGGGGGCGGTGGATAGTTGCTGGTGCCTGGGCGGCGTTTAGAAGTGGGCGCCACCAGGCATTCCTGCTTTTCCAGAGCGGGGCGGTCGTCGATCAGGGTACGAGCCGTTTGCGCAGCAGGCAGAATTCGTTTCCTTCGGGGTCCTGCAGGACGTGCCACTGTTCGTCGCCGGTCTGTCCGACGTCGGCCGGCCGGGCGCCGAGGGCCAGCAGCCGTTCCAGTTCGGCGTCCTGGTCCCGGTCCACGGGGTTGACGTCGATATGCAGCGGAAGCCTGCCCACCCGCGGGTTGCTGCTTGGGCTCAGGAAAATCGTCGGCTGCAATCCGCCGAACCCGGCGTCCGGAGGCCCGATCTCAATTGCCCCGTCCTCCCGGTCCAGCTCCACGTAACCAAGGACTTCACTCCAGAACCGCGCGAGCAGCTCAGGGTCGGTGCAGTTCAGGACCAGTTCACTGATGCGGCATGACATGGTGCCAGTGTACGGACCGCGTGAGGCCGCCGACCGTCAAAGACACGGGGAGCGGACCACGCCGGCCCTCGCCCGCGACTCGCTCCTCCATCCTCGACGCGCTCCTTCCCTCGCGCGGGCCACAATCCAGGAGCGAGGTGGACGCTGCGGGTCGGAGAAGCATTTGCGCGTCGCCAGCTCGGCAGGAGACGGTGCCACTGCATGGGGGGATGCAGCGGCACCTTCTTCCGCCGAGCTGGCGGGTGGCGCTTACAGCGATGTGGACACGCAGGTGACCTTGTCGCTGTTGTTGCCCTGTTCCAGGGCCACTTTTGCCGTGGCACTTGTCTGGCTTTGGTCCGCAAAGGTCGCCGTGACCCGGATGGTCAGCGGGGTTGTTGTCCGGTTGGCCAAAACGATTTGCGATCCAATCGTCAGCGTCACAGTACTTGTTGTTCCCACCGCCACTCCCTCCGTGTAGGACGGCCCGTAGGTTCCATTCGCCTGGAGAGCCGCGTAGGTCACGGTCGTCGGAGCCTTCGATGCCACCGCGGCAAGGGTGGCAACCTTTTGCGGGCTGTCATTGGAGCATGTGAACTGCGAGAACGGAGTTACAGACCAGGTTCCGGATGCGGTGACGGTCATGGTCGCGGTGGCGCTTTGCTGCCAGAGTGCCGACGCCGAGGCGACGCCACCACCCAGCAGCACCGTGAGCACGAAGGCCCCTACAGCGAGCGCCGCGCCTGGAAGATCCCGGAACCTTGCCATCTATTCAGCCTCGGCTGCCTGGTCATCGCGCTTGCGGGTCTTCCGGAAGGACGTGTACACCGTGATGGCGCCGTAGCCGATCAGCGCCACCGCTGCGATCACCGTCCAAGTGCCACGGTCTGAGTTCCCCAGGAAGTTCGCCACGAAGCCCACGTACGGTACGGCGTAGAACAGCTTGCCTTTGACCTGGATGGCGCGGATCGGTTCGGGATCGTTGGCACCATTGTTGTCGCCCTTGGTGATCAAGGTCTTTTCGCCCTGCTGGGTGGAACCGAAGCCGACGATCCGGTGCGTTTCCACGTCCGGCCGGCCCGAATAGAGCTGGAAGGTGATGACGTCGCCGTACTTGAGTTCGTCAAACGGCGCGGGCTTCATCACCATGAACGTACCCGGCGGATATTTCTGGGCCATGGACTTGGTCAGGATCGTGTAGGTCTGCGAGCCGGTGGCCACCGGCACCACGATGAGGACCAGGGCTGCGAACAGCGCCACCAGCATGGCGGCCATGCTCAGGAAGCGTCCGACGGCGGCCCACGCGGTTATGCGTTTGGTTCCACTTCGTGGGGTGGCCTGGGCAGTCCCGGTCCACCGCTTCAAAGGTCCGGCTGCGCCGCCGGGAAGGCGTTCGGTCAGGTCAGCAGCCACTGGGCACCCCGCAAAGCTGACGTGCGGTGAGTTGGATCGAGATGTTCACTGCCTGTCCTTTCACTGTTGATGGGGCACTGGAATCAAGGCTGACCTGGAAGCAGAAGACAGTTGAGCCTGCCTTGGCCACCGTGGGTGAGACGAGCCCTGCCGCACCGATCGCCGCGTAGCCGGTGGCGTTGCTGCAATCGGCGGGTGAGGCTGCCACCTTCGCGCTGACGCTGGCGTACGTGGCAAGCACTCCCCCGTTGAGGTTCGCCACGCTTGGCGGCCCCGCCGTGATTGCAGTGTTGAACTGGCCGCCGGCGTTGGTGTTATTGGTGACCACCACCCCGCCGTTGACCGACGTGCCCGGACCGAGGACCCCGGCGGGCGACAGGGTCAGCGTTGCCGCCGTCTTCCCGTCCGCGAGGGTCATGTTGGTCGTGGTGCCGGTATTGACCGCCTGGAGCGCTGTATCGAACGACGCCGAGGTGACAGTGCCCGGTGCTGCCGAGGCCACGGCGTTCCAGAGTGCGAAGGTACCCTGCACGGCGAACAGGCCCAGGACCACGGCAACGGCGATCAGTGCCGCCGTCTGCAGCCTGCGCTTGGTGCGCATGGTCCCTCCTGGTTATGGTCCTGTCGCCTGATCATGCAGGCGGGTGGCTATTCACCGACCACCCGCCGGCACACGGCTATGGCTGGGGGGTGGGGTCAGCCAGCCCGGGAGCCGACACGACCTGGGTCAGCGTGTAGCTAACATTTCCCAGGTTGTAGCTGGTGTTGACATCGTTTCGATCCGAGGTAGCGGCCTTGAATTCGAAGGTCGTAGTAGCCGTGACAGTCCTCGTTGAGGTTCCGCTGATGGCTGTTAGGGGATTTGCGACGGCTGCAGCACCGACTTTGAGGTCAGGACCGGTAACAGTCACATTGGCGGGGGTGAAGTTGTTGGCGGCATTAGCACCGCTGACCACAATGTTTGCGGCCATCTTGTCGCCAATGAGCGTCACCGTCAGGTCCTGCTTGTAAGTCAACTTGTCACCCGGAACCACTCGGTAGGCACCGATGTTGTTGATGACGTTGCCCGCCCGGTCGGTCCATACTCCAGTGCTTGCTTTGACGTTCAAGTCACCGGAGCTAATCGTCCCGGGAGCCGCGGCGTCGGCCGCGTTCCAGTTGGCCAGGGTGCCCCCGCCGCCCAGCAGCAGTGCGGCGCCTACGGCGATGGCTGCGGTTCCCTTGATCAGAGTGCTGTTCTTCATGATGTGTCCCCTCAGACTTGGTTGGTGTGCTGTGGTCTAACTGGGGACCACTTTGCACCGCCAACCTCAGGACGCGAGGGGGTAAACGGTCAATGAAAGCTCAAGGTATTTGAAAGTTCAACCGAGGTCTGACCTGCGCCTCTACCCGAACCGCGCCCTTATTGACGGGCGAGGGTAAAGCGCTGCCCGGTCACGGCACCGTGTAGGAATTCAATGGCCTGCCCGTGCTCCCGTAGGTGAGGTCCAGGACCAGCAGGCCCTTGCGTTCCAGGGTGCTCAGGTACCGCTGGGCAGTTGGCCGGCTGACACCAAGTTGCCCGGCAATTTCCGCCGCGTTGACTGGCCCGCGGGCTGTCCTAACGGCGTCGTACACCTTCTGCATGGTGGGCTGCAGCCGCGGGGCCGGGGCTGCTGCCTTGATTCCGGCCAACCTCGCTTTGTATAGGTTGTCGATGGTTGCCTGGTTGGCCATCGAAACCGACTCCAGTTCCTCCCGCCACTGCCGGTAGGCCTCCAACTGGGTGCGGAGGCGGTCGAACCCGAAAGGCTTAACCAGGTAGTAGACGGCACCGCTGGTCATCGCGGATTTTACGGTGGCCAGGTCCTGGGCGGCGGTAATGACGATGCAATCCACCTGGGTCCCGGCCGCCTGCAGGGAGCGCAGAAGGGACAGTCCATCCTCGTCGGGCAAATGGATGTCCAGCAGGAGCAGGTCGGGACCCAAGTCCGCGATTGCTTCCCGCGCAGCGGCCGCACTGTACACCTGGCCGACGCACTCGAACCCATCCACCCGGGCCACCCGGGCCGCATGAATTCCGGCAACCCTAAAATCGTCGTCCACCACCAGCGTCCTAATCAACGCGCGCACTCCTGTCCTCGCCAGCTGTCGGCGTCTTTGCCGGCAGCCACACCTCAAAATTACCGCCGGGCCCTGGGAATACGTCCAGCGTGCCCCCGGCCCTGCGCACAATCCTGCTGACCAACGCCAGACCGATGCCGCGCCTCATGCCGGGGCGGGGGTCTTTCGTCGAGTATCCATCCACCATGACCTGGTCGATCTTGTCGGCCGGAACCCCTGGCCCGTTGTCCCGGACGGCAATGAATGTGCCGTCCGCGTCGTCGAACTGGACGGTCACCACCCGCGGCCGGGGCGTATTTGCCAGCGCATCCACGGCGTTGTCAAGGAGGTTGCCCACGATGGTGACCAGTTCCGTATCGTCCACTTCCGGACGTTCCAGCCGGGAGTCGGCGGTGACGTCCATCTGCACGTCCTGTTCTGCAGCAACGGCTATCTTGGCCAGCAGCAGGGCCGCCAGCTCAGGCGGCGCGATGGTGGCGCGCAGCCGCTCCCCCAGCGACCTGGACATGGTGGACACCTGCGAGACGTACCGTTTGGCCTGGTCCAGGTCTCCCATTTCCAACAGGCCATCCACGATATGGAGCCGGTTGGCGTACTCATGTTCCAGGGCCCGCATGGCCTCCATCAGGCCCTGGATGGAATGCAGGTCGCGAACCAGCCCTTCAATCTCGGTGCGGTCCCGCAGCGTGACCACCGAACCGATGCTCCGCCCGGCAGTGGAGACAGGCATCCGGTTGACAACCAACAGGGCGTCCTCGGTCAGGGCCACCTGGTCGGCGCCGGGCAGCCGGCCGGCGAGCACGTCCCGCAGCCGGCCGTGTGGAAGCAGGTCGGCGATGGGCTTTCCCAGTGGTTCGCCTTCCAGGTGAAGCAGCCGCCTGGCTTCCTCGTTGATCACCGTTACCCTGCCGTCGTCGTCCAGCCCGACGACGGCCTCCCTGATTCCATGCAACAGTGCCTCGCGTTCCTGCAGCAGGGAGGCGATTTCAGCCGGTTCCAGGTCGAAGGTGACGCGTTTGATCCGCCGTGAGAGCAACAGCGAACCGGCGATGCCCAAAGCCAGGACCAGTGCTGAAAAGCCGGTGATCAACCAAATGTTCTGCATCTGGTTGCTCAGGACCTGGGTATCCTCGATCCCGACCGACACTTGGCCGATCACCGCTCCCCCGGCGTCGAAAATCGGGGCCTTGGCGTTGGCCGAGCGGCCCAGGCTGCCGGGGTCGAAACCCACGTGGGTCTGTCCGTCCAGGACCGCCACCGGCTCCTCCAGCCTGCGCCCGATCAGCGCCGGGTCCGGATGCGAGAATCGGGTGCCATCCGTGTCGCTGACCACCACGTAGTCGGGCTGCGCTGCGGCCATGATGCCGTGGGCGAGTCCATCTATGACGTGCCCGGGATCCCCCGCCGCGAGCGCGGAACGGATTTCGGGCATCTGCGCCGTCGTCGTCGCGATGCCCAATGCCCGGAGCTGGTACTGCTGGTCCAAGGTTTGGTTGCTGATCATCGAGAAGAGCAGGCCGCCCAAAACCACCGTGAACAGCAGCAGGGACAGTGAGGCCAGGAGGATCTGGGCCGTCAATGTCGAGAAATGGCGGCGGAGGCGGAGGAGCCCGGCCATCCGCCGACGGCTCATCGGAACCCCCGGAATCGCCGCAGTTTGACCGGGCAGCAGAAAACGCACAAAACGTGCACTTTTGCGGCTAAAGCACACATCTTACTGAAGTCTTTCTGGCAACAATGTTCACTTCCTAAGCTTCACACAGTTCCAGTGATCCACATCACGGACCGGAATTACCTGGATCAAAAGACAGCGAGGTCTTGCAATGAATACCATCCACACCGCCCGGCCGCCCGGCCCCCCACGCACGGCCGACGACGGGGCCCGCATCGAAGTCAGCAGCCTGACCAAGCGTTACCTCACTCCCAAGGGTGAGACCTTCACGGCCATCAGGGACGTGAACGTGACCGTCGAAGCGGGCCAGTTCTGCTCCATCGTCGGACCGACGGGCTGCGGCAAATCCACCACCCTGGCCCAGGTCTCGGGCCTGGAACAGCCAAGCGCAGGCTCCGTGAAGGTTGGCGGCAACCTCGTGGAAGGCATCACGAACGGGGTGAGCTACATGTTCCAGGCTGATGCCCTCTTCCCCTGGAAGAGCGTGCTCGGCAACGTCATGATGGGGCCCAGCCTGCTGGGAATGCCAAAGCGGGAGGCCACCGATCTTGCCCGGGACTGGTTGCGCCGTGTTGGCCTGGCCGGATTCGAGGACCGTTATCCGCACCAGCTCTCAGGTGGCATGCGAAAGCGCGTTGCCATGGCCGCTGCCCTGATCAACAATCCCCGGATCCTCCTCATGGATGAGCCGTTCGGAGCACTGGATGTGCAGACCAAAGCCATCATGCAAAATGAGCTCCTCAAGCTCTGGGAGGAGCTCCGGCCCTCCGTCCTCTTCATCACCCATGACCTGGACGAGGCCGTGGCCCTGTCCGACCGGGTGGTCATTATGACCAGCAGCCCGGGATCGGTAAAGGACGTCTTCGACATCGATCTCCCCCGGCCCCGCGGAAACGTGCAGGAGATACGCCATGAACAGCGCTTCCTGGAATTGCAGGGGCGCATCTGGGAGTCCCTAAAGGACGAGGTCACCCGCGCGTATGCAGTCACGGCGGGTGCGGCATGACAACCCTCACTCATCAAGACACCCACAAAGGCGGGAAGCCAGTGGAACCAGAGACAGCAGCACAGAACGCGGGCAGGGTAAAGGCCCGGCGCCGCTCCACGTCCATTTGGGCCGGCCGGGTGATCTTGGCCGTCGCGGTCATCGGCGGCTGGCAGTGGTTCACCACGGAGGGATGGGTGGACAAATTCTTCTTCGGCCAGCCCTCCGAAATCTGGGCCAGCCTGGTCAAACTCTTCACGAAAGGCACGGCGTTCGGGAGCATCTGGGAGAACCTGGGCGTCACCGCGCAGGAAGCATTCCTCGGGTTCCTCCTGGGAACTGCGGTGGGCGTGGTGCTCGGCATCCTCCTGGGATCCAACAAGTACCTCTCAGCCGTGGTTGGGCCCTACATCCGGATTGTGAACTCCATTCCCCGCATTGTGCTTGGCTCGATCTTCATTGTGGCCTTTGGCCTGGGAGTCTTCCCGAAGATCCTGCTCGCGGCCGTACTGGTCTTCTTCGTGGTCTTCTTTAATGCATTCCAGGGCGTCCGTGAAGTGGACCAGAACCTGGTAGCCAACGTCCGTGTCCTCGGCGCTTCACCGTTCCAGGTGGCCATGCACGTGACCATCCCATCAGCAATGACGTGGATCATCGCCAGCCTGCACACGGCGTTCGGTTTCGCGATCATCGGCGCCCTCGTTGCCGAGGTACTTGGCGCCCAAAAGGGAATCGGACTCATCATCAGCCAGGCACAGGGCACGTTCGACCCGAACACAGTGTTCGCCTGCATGGTGATCATCGCCGTCGTCACGCTTTTTGCTGAGTCCCTGATCAACCTGCTTGAGCACCGGCTCCTGAAGTGGCGCCCGCCAAACCGTTCCGAAGCCCAGGCCATCTGACCCGCCCTCCCACCCGCTGGACCTGCAATACCCAATGACAACCACCCATGTCCCGTTCGGGACGAACCAAAGGATGCGTAAAACAATGATGATGAAGCGCTCTATCTTTGCCGCCGCCGCTGCAGGTGCCGTGGCCCTCAGCCTCGCAGCGTGCGGCAACAGTTCCACTCCCGCCGCCAGTGGCGGTTCAGCGAGCGGCAGTGCGGCCGCCGGCAGCAGCTCAATGCCCACAGTGAAGATGATGGTGGGCGGCATCGACAAGCAGATCTACCTCCCTTACCAGCTGGCCCAGCAGCTTGGCTACTACGAAAAGTACGGGGTCAAGATGGAACTTTCCACCGAGCAGCAGGGCGGCGTGGGAGCCGAGGAGGCCATGGCGTCCGGACAGGTGGACATGGCCGGAGCGTGGTACATCCACACCGTGGACTTCCAGGCGAAGGGCAAGAAGGTCACCAACCTCATCCAGCTCTCCGGCGCGCCGGGTGAGCGGATCATGTGCAGCCCCAACGCCAATGTCCACTCCGGCGCCGACCTGAAGGGCAAGACCGTCGGCGTCACGGACCTCGGCTCAGGCACCGATGAACTCACGCAGTTCATCGCGTCAAAGGCCGGCCTGTCCAAGGAGGATTACCACACCATCGCCGTGGGGGCAGGTGCCACCGCCATCGCGGCCATCCAGCGTGGTTCGGCGGACTGCGTCATGACCACGCAGCCAACAGTCGGCGCGCTGGAATCGAAGAATCTCGCTGTTCCGGCCATCGACCTCGCGACCGCGGACGGCGCCAAGGCTGCCCTGGGCAGCAGCCTGCCGTCCGCCGGGCTGCTCGCACAAACGGACTGGGTCAACAGCCACCAGGATGAGGTCCAGAAGGTAGTCGACGCGCTCGTGGACACTATGCACTGGATCAGCACCCACTCCGCCCAGGAGATCGCCGACAAGCTGCCCCAGGACTTCGTCCAGAACAGCACCATCAGCAAGGACGACTACATCAAGGCCCTGGACCAGGACAAGGGCCAGTTCCTTCCGGACGGCATCATGCCCGCCGGTGGCCCGAAGACGGTCTTCGACGAGGAGAAGACCATCGGGGTTGACACTTCCAAGGTCAACGTCGCGGACACCTTCGACCAGAAGTACGCCCAGGCTGCGCTGAAGCTCGAGGGCTACACGGCCACCACCACTCCCGCCGGCACGGATGGGTAGGACTGCCGCACAGGCCTGACAGCGCTCCTCCGGATATCCACCACGGCGTTCCGAAGGGGCGCTTACTGCCCCGCCAGCAGCAGCCTGCACCACGCGTCGGCCAGCCACTCGGCGAACTGCCCGGGCGACCACCCACGCTGATCCACCAGCAGCACCCAGTATTCAGGCCCGTTCATGCTCCAGACAGCATCGGCAAGTTCGGCGGCCGGGCGGTCCGTTCGCAGCTCGCCGGTGGCGGCAAGGTCCGCCACGAACTTAAGCATGTTGGCGGCCCGCCGTTCGGAGATCCCGGTCCAGAGCGCTGCGCAGTCGGGATCGGTGCCGGCGGCGTCGCGGAGGGCCAGGTAGACCGGCGCCAGGCGGGGCTGGATTCCGGCCAGCGCGTGGGCGTAGATCGAAATCTTACGGGCCGCCCCGTCCGCCTCCCGCAGGCGGATCACGTAGTCCCGTTGTTCAGCGGGCACTGCCTGGCCGGTGCCCGAGATGGCCGCTTCCACCACTTCCCGCATGAGGTCCGGCTTCCGTCCGATGGCCGCATAGATGGTGTCGACGGCGACTCCGGCCCTCCGCGCAATGCCCGCCACCGTGGTGGCCCGGTACCCCTCCCCTATGAAGAGCTCGCGGGCGGCGGCCAGCACGGCGTCGCGGGTGGCTGCCGCTTGTTCCTGCCGCCGCGGCGAGTGGTAGCTGCGGGAAGGGGCGTTGACTCCACTCATCTCCAGGCCTACCCTTTATTCATCCGAATACTATTCGGATGAATTGTAGCAGGAAGCCCCGCACAGCAACGCACGGCGCCAACGCAGCGGAACAGGGGCGGAAGGGGAGGGCATCATGTCAGAGCACTTCGACACCGCGGTCATCGGCGGCGGCCAGGCAGGACTGGCGATGGCCTACCACCTGTCGCGCCTGAAACGCCCTTACGTCATCCTCGACGGCAACGGGCGGACCGGGGACAGCTGGCGCAACCGATGGCAGTCCCTCCGGCTCTTCACCCCGGCCCGGTACGACGCGCTTCCCGGCAGCCGCTATCCCGGCCCGCCCTGGTCCTACCCGTCGCGTGAAGAATTCGCCGACTACCTCGGCAGCTATGCCGAGAAGTTCAACCTCCCCATCAGGAACAATCGCAGGGTCACCCGCCTCAGCCACAACGGAAACAGTTTCACCATCGAAGCCGACGGCCAAGACCTGGAGGCGGACAACGTGGTGGTCGCCCCCGGCTGGGACCGAACACCCAAGGTGCCGGCCTTCGCCGGGCAACTCAGCCCGGATATCAGGCAGCTCACGGCGGCCAGCTATCAGAGCCCGGACGACCTGTCACCAGGCCCCGTCCTCGTGGTGGGGGCAGGCAACTCCGGAGCCGACGTCGCGCTTGAACTCGCGTCCACCCGCACCACCTATCTCTCCGGCCGGCACCCCGGCCAGATTCCCTGGCCCATCGAAGCGGTAGCGGCGCGTCCGCTCACCCTCGCCGTCTTCTTCGCCTTCTCACACGTCCTCAACCTCAACACGCCCGCCGGACGGAAAGCCCGCCCGCAGATCCTGGCCCACAGCGGGCCACTGGTCAGGGTGAAGGACCTTGACCTGGTGCGTTCCGGCGTCGAACGCGTCCCCAGGACGGAGGGCGCCGAGGATGGCCGCCCACTGCTCGCAGACGGCAGGACGCTTGAAATCTCCAACGTCATCTGGTGCACCGGATTCCGGCCGGACCTGGCGTGGATCGACCTGCCGGTGTTCGGCCCGGACGGGGAGCCGGAGCAGGTCCGCGGCCTAGCCAAAACGCAGGGGCTGTATTTCCTCGGGGCCACCTTCCAACAGTCGCTGGCATCCTCCATGGTGCACGGCGTGGGAAGGGACGCGGCCTTCATCGCCCGGCACATCGCCGCCAAAGCGCCACGCGGGTCAGGGACAACGCAACTGCCCGGGAACGTCAGGCCGGAAGGTTCAGCTGCTGCACAATGATGCGGGCGGTGGCGGGGTCGCCGAGGATGCGGAAATGCCCGGCCACCGGCAGCTCGATGTTGGTGGCCCCGGGCAGGACGCTCCCCTCCGGGATGTGCGGATCGAACGGCCCGTAGAGGGAAGTGATGCGGCTGTTGATGGCCAGCTCACGGGACATCTGGAGGGTCAGGGCGTTCCGCGGCGAGAAGATGCGCAGGCTGGGCAGCAGCATGTACCGGGCGTAGCGCGAGCCGGAAAACGGCGAGCACACAGCGATCATCCGGTCGATCCGGTGTTCGGGATCCAGGGACAGCATGGTGTACTTGCCAATCAGTCCGCCCTTGCTGTGGGCCACGAGAATGGCATCGCGCAACCCTGCCTCCTCCAGGTGCTGGGCCACCAGTTTGGCGGCGTCCGGCACCTTCAGCTTGTTGCGCTGAAGCACCGTGACCACATGCACCGGGTGCCCGGCGTCGTGGATGGCCTGGATGAGCGGCATCATGAACTGCCAGTTTTCGTACACGCCGGGAATGATCACTACTGGTGGGCGGGTCCCGTTGCGGAAGGACGCCGGCTGGACGCGCGAGAAGAATCCGCGGACCTGCCAGCCCGTGGCGTAGACATAGTCCTGCGCCCACCACACAGCCTTCTGCAGCGGACTGATGCGGGCAGCGGCGCCGGGATCACTCATGAGTCGAGAATAGCCTCGCGGCGCGGCCTACCCACCAACCGGCCGCGCAAACACGCTTCAGTAGTTGCGGCGGTGCTTGAGGCGGGGAATCACGACGGCGAACACCGCCGCCGCCGCGAACCCCAGGACGCCCGTGGCGGCGATCCCCGGACCCAGGGAGGCGAGGGCCGTCACCCCGGAGAGGAGCACCGGTCCCCCGGTGGAGCCAGCGTCCGCCATGAACCGCCAGAGGCCCAGGAACTGTCCCCGGCCGCGGTCCGGTGAGAAGTCGGCGCCCAGAGTCATCACCAGCCCGGAGCTGATCCCGTTGCCGAACCCGATCAGCAGCGCGGCCAGCAGCAGCCCCACGAAGGAACCTGTCAGCGGGATGAGGAGCAGCGCGGTGCCCATGAGCAGCGTGGACGGGACCGCCACCCACTGCCGGCCTTTGCGGTCCATGAGCTTTCCGGCCGGGTAGAACACCAGCATGTCGATTGCGCCGGACAGCCCGTAGATCAGGGATGCGGAGGTGGCGTCCATGCCCAGGTGGTCGGACCAGAGCGGGATCACCACCTGCCGGGAGGAGCGCAGCGCACTGAGCAGCAGGATGCCCACGCCCAGCGAAAGGAACACCCCGGCGTGGGACACCGCAACGCTGCGGAGCGTGGGCTGGGGCCCGGCGTCCGCACCCGTGCGGACCTCCGGCGTCGTAAGGTCCGGGATGGTGAGGGACAGCAGTGCGGCGGCCGCCATCGCCACTACGCCCACCCAGTAGGCGCCGGCGATGCCGAAGAACTGCATCACCGCCGCCCCCGCGAACGGCCCAATGAACACCCCGATCCGGTTCACGCCACCCAGCGTGGACAGCGCGCGGGCACGGAACGCCACGGGCACCGCCTCGGTAAGGTATTTTTGCCGCGCCAGGCCAAACACCGCCCCGGACATCCCGACGACGGTCATCGCCATGGCGAGCAGCCATAGTCCGCTCGGGGCGAGGGAGGACGTGGCGGCGGCTGCCAGGGCCAGGCCGGCGGCGACGGCGGCGCCCACGATGGACCAGCGTTCGCCGAAGCGCAGGGTCACCAGGGACGCGGGCAGGTTGAAGAACCAGGACCCCAGTCCGATCAGGGTGACGATCAGGGCTGCCACCGCCACCGAGGCACCCAGGTCGCGGGCGGACAAGGCCACCACCGGCAGGATGGCACCTTGCCCGATTCCGAAAAGCAACGTGGGGCCGAAGGCGGCCACCGCAATGCTGCGCAGGTTGAAGGGCTCGGGGTCATCCGGGGAAGTCATCAGATTTATCCTATGGCCGCCCGATCCGGACCTCCCGCATTGGCGGGGCTGCCAGGAATCTCCGGGGGCGCTCTGATGGTTCTGCCGGCCCTCAGCGTGCCCGCGGCTCCAGCCCGGCAAGGGCGCGGAACAGGTTCACCAGCTCAGCAATGGCACCAATGATCGAGCCGACGATTCCGAGGACCAGGAAGACACGCGCCAGGACGGGCCAGCCGGACCAGGCGGTGCCGAAGTCGAAGGGGAAGACGTCCCAGAGGCGCAGCATGGCAGCCACCCCGATGCCCATGACCACAAGGTTTCCCACTGCCAGCAGCACCCTGGAGCGGATCAGCACGCACACGAGATTCACGATGATGCCGGCAATCAACGAGGCATTGATCAGGTCCAGGACCCGGGCCATGTCCGCCGTCAGGAACGGCAGCACCTGCCACCCGGGCCAGATGTTGATCCCGTAAAGCAGCAGGGCGTTGACGATCGCGGAGCCTATGCTGCCGCTGCGGCCGGCGCCGGACCTGCCTGCCATGCCACCCTCCTCACCGGTTTCCTGGCTCCCGCCGTAAGGCCCCTGATCCCGCATCGATTGCTCCGTACCGGCCGTTTTCGGCGCTCAAAACGGCAGTTACCCAGCAATCGATGCAAGGGAAGGGGGCGCCCACGGACGTGCAACCAGAGTCGCCCCTGGCGTACGACGGCGGGAAGTGCCGAAGGTCCCGCGGGCGCTGGCAGGAGCCGGGCGGGGAGATGCTGTGCCGGGGAATCAGTAGCCCGCCAGCAGTTCATCGGCTTTGCCGTCCGCCGCGGCACTCACCAGTTCTTCGGCAACAAAATGCAGCTTGGTGTTGGCGTGCTGGCTCCTGGTGGCCAGGACCTGGAACGCCGCCGGCCCGTCCACACCCCGCAGCGCCATGACAACGCCCTTGGCCTGTTCGATCAGGGCCTTATGCCCGTATGCCCCCTCGATGGCTTCCTCTGCCGCGTGCTGGGATTCGATGCGAAGGCTCTGGGTCACATCCACCATGAATCCGCGGACATATTCAACGTGTCCTGATGGATCGGCCATGGCCTGGACTGCGGAAAAAACGCGCCGCTCCCTGCCGCGCACGTCAATGACCCGGTGGAGGAGCGCGCCTTGGCCGCCGCCGTCCAGCAGGTTTTCCCAGAGGGCGCGGACCGGCTCCCGGTCCAACGGATGCTTGTGGGCCATAAAGAGTTCCAGGGTGGGCACCACTTCGCCCTGCTTGAGGCCGTGAATGCCGAACATGCCTTCGGACCACTCCATCCTTCCAGAGGGAACGTGGAGCACGAAGGTGCCGGAGGGACACGTTGCCGGTGGCCGGAGCGGAAAGAGATACGCATCAAGTTTCGACCACATAAGTTCCTCCCAAAGTCGGTTAAACCCCAGGTGGGCTGGCGACAACCAGCATAGGTCAAAGGCGCCGGACGGGCACCCCATTTTTCGGCGCAAGCCCGGTAAGAATGCGGGGGTCACAAGTTGCCCGCGAAGGAGTAGCGTTCGCCTTATGGGGCGCCGATGATCTGCGCCCACAGCCAAGGGGAGGTCATTTCATGGGTGAAGTGTGGATCCGCACGCTGGGCAACGGGCTGGTCCGGGCAGACCGGGTCACGGAAATTTCATCCACCCGGGGGTCCCTTCATGAGGACAGCGGGTATTCATTGAAAGTCATCGTGGACGGCAAGGGCCACGTGCTGATTGACGACGGCGGGCTGCAGGGTTCCCAGCCCGAGCGGCTGGAATACGCCAGGCACATGGAGGACGCCCTGTTGCTGGCCATCGACGAGGCGCGCGAGAGCGACCCGTCAATGGTGATCTCGTACGAGCCGGAACGCGAACGCTGGTCCTCAGCACCCGTTTCGGTCTTAACGGGAAGGCTCCCCGAAGTCGTCTGACCCGGGGAGCCATCGCGCTGCACAGCATTCAGCTGTGGGTCGGCTCCTCCACCAGTGCCGTAGCGATGCTGGCGGCGTCCTCCAGGGCGGCCAGGAAGCGCTCGGCGTCCAGGGCCGCGGCGCAGCCGGTGCCGGCAGCGGTGATGGCCTGCCGGTAGCGGTGGTCCACGGCATCGCCGCAGGCAAAGACGCCGGACAGGTTGGTGCACGTGGTGGGGGCATCCACCTTGATGTAGCCTTCCTCGTCCAGGTCCACCTGGCCCGCCACCAGCTCGGTGCGCGGCAGGTGGCCGATGGCCACGAAGATGCCGGTGGCATCCTGGTGCCGGGTTTCTCCGGTGCGGGTGTCCGTCAGGGTCACCCCGGTGACCTTGCCGTCGCCGTGGATGGCAGTCACCGCGGAGTTCCAGGCGAAGCGGATCTTGGGATTGTCCTTGGCACGCTGGGCCATGATGCGGGACGCGCGGAGCTCACCCTTGCGGACCACGACGGTAACGGACTTTCCGAACCGGGTCAGGAAGGTTGCTTCCTCCATGGCCGAGTCGCCGCCGCCCACCACGATGATGTCCTGCTCGCGGAAGAAGAACCCGTCGCAGGTGGCGCACCAGGAGACGCCGTGGCCGCTGAACTTTTTCTCCTCCGGCAGTCCGAGTTCCTTATAGGCGGAGCCGGTGGCCAGGATGACGGCCTGGGCCTCGTACGTCTCCCCCGCTCCGGTGACCACGCGCTTGACCGGACCCTTCAGGTCAACGGACGTGGCGTCGTCGTACTCGATGCGCGCGCCGAACTTTTCCGCCTGCTGCTGCAGCCCGTCCATCAGCTCCGGGCCCTGGACGCCGCCGGGGAAACCAGGGAAGTTTTCCACCTCGGTGGTGTTCATCAGGGCGCCCCCGGCGGTGACGGAACCGGCCAGAACCAGGGGGTTCAAGCCGGCGCGGGCTGCGTAGATGGCGGCGGTGTAGCCGGAGGGGCCGGAGCCGATGATGATCAGCTGTTCTTTGCTCATTGCGTGTCCTTCGGTGGCGGTACTGCTGGGCGTCCGCGTGCTGGGCGGCCGGCAGACCGGTAGTCGGTTGTTGAGTGCGTGCCTTGATTACTAGGTCTGATTCTTCCATTCGCCCGGTGCCCAGGGCCAAGAACGGGGCAGCGGGTGACGAACCGCTCCTCCAACCGAGAGGAAACTGCGTTCGATGTAACAAACGTCACTGTGTTGCGCACATCACATTGGTTGCCTAATCTAGTTGAGGCTTAAGCAAACAGGTCATGCAAGAAGCTGCAGCGTCGCAGCCAATGCCGGGGAAGGCTTTATATCTTGAACTCTAAGCTGAACATCGTGGTCCGGGTCGATCTGGACCACAGCAAGGCCCAGGTGATTGCAAAGGGGCATATCACCATCCACAGCGTCAACGCCCTCTATGTAGTGGCAAAGCGTGCCAACTCCCTGAGGGGAGGCCTGGACCTGGAGCTTGATATCTCCAGCGCCTGGGTGGATGAGGAGGCGCTGGAAATGCTCCACGCCGCTTCCAAAACAAGGCAGCTGCCCGCGCGGATCGATCCGGACCAGGCACCCTGCACCATCAGCGTGCTGCCCAACCGCCGCCATCCGCGTACCGCGCCGGTACGGCTGGCCGCATAAAACTCCCGGCCGCTCGCCGCGCCCACTTTTCGGGCCAGAGCAGGCCGCAACCGCTTTTCCGCTTCCAACAACCCGAAGTGCAGCTGCATCTGAACAGACGGATGGCTGCACTTCGGGCTGTTAAGAGCCTTCCGCGGCCCGTGGGCTTACAGCAGCCCGGAGCCGCCAGCGAGGACGTCCTGGAGTTCCACTGCGCTCAGGCCGGCCGCCCTGCCCAGGGCATCCTCTTCCGCGCCGCGCTTCGAAGCGGTCCTCAAGGCGTTTTCGAACTGCTCCTGGGCGGCGTCAAGTTCCCATTGAAGGCTCTCCACCCTGGCTGATGCCAGCCGGACGGATTCCAGCGGGTCACCGGCGGGCCCACTGTCCATGGTGTAGCCGCAGGCGCAGGACCATTCCGATGAGCCGAGCTCCAGTGGCGCCCACCCCAGGGATGCGATGGGGACGGGCCCGGCGGTCATGGCCACGCCGCAGTGGAAGGGTGCGGCCGGGTCTTCCAGATCCATCGGCGCCGCATGCTCTTCCGGCAGAGCGGATGCCGGGGGCTCCTGGAGCTCCATCGGCGCCAGGTGGAGCTGGATGTCATCGTGGGCCTGGACAGGGATCGGTTGTCCCGCTGCCTGAGGTTCAAGTACTGCAGTCATGCGATCCGCCATCCGATAGTTACCAAACAATGTAGCTAGTCTAACTAGGATTACTGACTTGTCTACCGGAGTCCGGAAACCGGGCTCGGTTCCACGGCATCAACCGCTTCCCGCATGCGCAGCAGGAAGTTCATGACAGCGGTGATTTCCTCGGGCGTCAGTGACTCTGCGGCCTCGAGCATGCGCTTGTGCAGCTGGTTGAGGTTATGCCGCACCTCCTCGTCGGCGCCCGGGGTGGGCCGAAGAATTACGGCCCGCCGGTCCGAAGGGTGGGGTTCGCGGATCACGTGGCCGGCGGCAACCAGGCGGTCCACGAGGCTGGTCATCGATGCGGAGGTGATACCCAGCCGGGCGGCAAGCTGCGTGGGCCGGATGCCAACGCCCGCGGCCTCTGCGTCGATCAGGTACCGGAGCGCCAGGAGGTCAGTCTCCCCCATGGCCACCGAGGAACGGGTGCGCCTTCTCATGGCGCTCTCCGAGGTCCGGAACTCCCGAAGGGCATTGATGACGTCGACAGCCCGGGACCGGTTCCCCTCGGCAGATGGGTACCAGGAGCCTTCGCTTGCACCATGCGGGTTCATGCGAATTCCTTCGATATCCTACTTGCTTGGCCGTCTAACAAACCCATGGTAGCCCACTTGCCGCCCGCCCACCTCCCCTCGGAGGAAACGAACAGGTATCTCCCCAGGCCCCCGGGGAAAAGTAGAGTACTGGCTACTCGTGCCGGAGGCCTGCCCGGACTAATAGGTTTTTGTGCAATCCCCGGCAGCACGGCCTTGGGGTAATGGCAGATGGGGGTGCGGGGTGGCTGATGGCCCGGCGAACAATGAGGGGCCCGATCGGCAGGGGTTCCTGCTGGACCTGATGACCGGGGCTGAGGACGAGGCCGCATCCCTGCAAAAGCTTGCGTACGCCTCCGCCCGCTGGCTCAGTACCGCGGCAGGAACCGGGGTTGAATGTGCCGCGGTGCTGTACCGGCAGCGGGGATGCACCGCCACAGCGGGAAGCACCCCGGAGGCGGCAGCCGTTGCAGCCTCGGAGGACGAGTACTCGGACGGCCCGGCCGCGCTGGGCACCGCGCTGGCCGCGCCCACGGTGGTGGGCCAGGCAGGCTCGCGCTGGCAGGCCTACCGGCGGCGGCTGCTGGAGCACGGCTTCGGCGCGGCCCTGGTCGTGCCCCTGGAACTGCAACCGGGCGTATCCGCCGCCTTGGTGTTCCTGGGCCCGGCCAATCACGCATTCACCCCCCGGGTCACCAGTGAAGCCGCGTGGTTCGGCGATGTTGCATCGCGCAGCTTGAAACTGGCCCTGGACGTCCACGGCGTGATCCGTGCCGGCGACAACCTGAAGCAGGTCCTGGAGAGCCGCACCAGCATCGACGTTGCCTGCGGCGTGCTCATGGCGCAGAACCGTTGCTCCTACGCGGAGGCGTTCAGCAGGCTGGCGGGAACGTCAAGGAACCGCAACCTCAAAGTGCGCAGCGTGGCGGACAGCATCCTGAAGGCGATGCCCAGCGGCGCACCCCGAACGCGTTTCGACCCCCCGGCGATCGCGTAGCCGGCCGACCGGGTTACGCCTGGTGCCGCGCCCGCGCCTTGATGAGGCCGGCGGCCACGAGTCCTGCACATCCGAGTGAAGCCAGCATGCCGCCGAGAGCCACGATGTAATCGGTGATGGTCATTGTCCTGCGCTCCTTCCGTACTGCCTGATGCGCCCAAGCTACGCGGCGAAACTCAGTGTTCCCTGAAGAATCGCCAGCAGGTTTGGTCAAGATCCGGTCACAGGACGTGCGGGGATCCACATACTTCTGGTCCTTAACCTTTCGTTTGGCGCGGCTTTCCGTATTATTCATGCATGTGGACTAAACAAAGCCAGAGCTACTGCCCCACCTGCGGCAGGACCACCAATCACGTCACCCACTTCCAAAAGGACGACGCCGGTTCCCTGGTTGCGGACGTCCGCTGCATTGAGTGCCCGGAGATCGCCGGAGCGGTCGCCTAGGAGGATTCGGTTCCCGGAGACTGCAGTTCAGGGCGTGCGGCGTGGGGACGGACGACGACGAAGAGCACCATGGCGGCGGCCTGCACAGCCGTGACGGTGACGGCGAGGGCTAGAGTCGAGTACTCGTAAAGCCACCCGATGAGGACGCTTCCGGCCAGCCACGCGAGCCCGTAGCACGCGGTGAACATCCCATAGGCACTCCCCCGGCGGGCAACCGGAGCCAGCCCGGCCACCCCGGCCCGCATGGTGCTTTCCTGGACGCCCATGGCCGCTCCCCACAGCAGCACCCCGGCCACGGCCAGCGCCGCATTGTTGCTGAAACCCAGCCACGGCACCGCAGCCGCCAGGACGGGAAGGACCAGGAGGACTTTCAATCCCACCCGGTCAAAGAGCCAGCCGGAGGCCAGGGCGGCGACCGCGTCCACTCCCATCGCTGCCGCGTAGAGGACCGGCACCATGGCGGGCGGCAGCAGGCCGGTGGCCACCAGGTGGAATGAGAGCAGTCCGAACGTGGCGTAGCCGAACATGGTCAGGCTGCTGAACGCAGCGTAGAGCCAGTACTGGCGCGGCATGGGGGCGGTCTTGCCGGACACGGCGGCGGCATCGCCGTGGACGGGGCTGCTTTCGCCGGGAACAGGACCGGCGGGCTGGACGTCCGTCGGCTCGAACAGGCCCGGGTCAGGGACCCTCCGCCGCAGCCAGAAGAGGATCAGCATGGCCGCCAGTCCGGGGACCGCGAGCAGCAGGAACCCCGGGCCGTAGCTGCCCGAAAGCGCCAGCGCCGCACCCACCAGCAGCGGCCCCAGCAAGGCCCCCACCTGGTCCAGGGCCTCGTGCAGTGCGAACGCCTTTCCCTGGCCCATCGCGGATCCTGCCTCGGCCAGCATGGTGTCCTTGGCGGGGCTCCGGACGGCCTTGCCCAGCCGCTCCGCCAGGACCAGGAGGCAGGCGATCCACAGCGCGTCGGTGAGGCCGAGCAGCGGAACGGACACGGCAGTCAGGGCGTATCCGCCGATTGCCAGTGCCCACCGCAGCCCGGGCCTGTCCGCAAGCCGCCCGAACCCAAGGCGGAGGACCAGGGCCACTGCCTCGCCGGCGCCGGTGACAACGCTGACCAGGAGTGCCGAGGCGCCCAGCGCGCCGAGGTACGGGCCGGTGACGCTGCGGGCGCCTTCGTACACCATGTCCATCAAGGCGCTGATGATGCCGAAGGCCAGGATGAACCGGATGGCGGTGATGGGCGCCGCGGGACCCCGCCCGGCGGCACTAGCGCTGGTGGGCATGCTCCCGGACCTGCTCCACGGCGGGGCCGGCCACCGCTCCGTGCGGCCTGGCATCCTCCGGCCTGTCCCCGCGGAAGCGCCCGCGGCCCAACAGTCCCCGGCCCAGGCGGCCGCGGCCAGGGGGAACAGTTCCTTCGGGGCGTGTTACGGCCAGGATTACCCCGATTCCGGCGAGTGAGGAGACCATGGCCGAGCCGCCGTAGGAGATGAACGGCAGGGGCACGCCGATCACCGGCAGCAGCCCGCTGACCATCGCGATGTTGATGACCGCCTGGCCCAGGATCCAGGTGATGATGCTGCACGCGACGATCCTGGAGAACGTGTTGGTGGTGCGGGCGATGGTCTTGAACACGGCAATGGCCAGGATGGCGAACAGGCCCAGCACCAGGAGCGACCCGGCAAAGCCCAGTTCCTCGCCCAGGATGGAGAAGATGAAGTCGTTGTGGGCTTCCGGGATCCAGTTCCATTTCTGCCGGCTCTGGCCCAGGCCCACACCGAACCAGCTGCCGGAGGCCAGGGCGTAGGCGCCGTGCTGCGCCTGGTAGCCCATGCCCTGGGCGTCCTCGTCGGAGCCCATGCCCAGCCAGGAGGAGATCCGGCCCATCCTGTTGCCGCTGGTGGCCGCGAGCACCAGGGCCGCCGCCACGCAGAACAGCCCGGCCACGGAGAACACCTTCATCCGCACGCCGCCGTAGAACATGGTGGCGGCAAGGATCAGCATGATGATCATGGTGGTGCCAAGGTCGTGCCCCAGCGCCACGACGCCCATGATCAGCGCTCCTGCTGGTGCCAGCGGGATCACGGCGTGCTTCCACTGCCCCAGCAGTGCCTGCTTCCGGTCCAGGATGCCGGCGCCCCACACAATCAGCGACAGCTTGGCGAATTCGGACGGCTGGGCGGTGAAGCCGCCCACGCTCAGCCAGTTCCGGTTGCCGTTCACGGACATCCCCAGCGGCGTGAACACCAGCACCAGGGCGAACAGGGAACCGATCAGCAGCGGCCAGCCCAGCCACCGGATCCGCCGCACCGACATGCGCGCCAGCACCAGCATGAGCACCACGCCGGCCACGGTCCACATGGCCTGCTTGAGCGGAAGGTCGTACGGATTGTTTCCTGCCGCCACGGATTCCACGGACGACGCCGATGCCACCTCCACGAGTCCGATCGCCGAGAGCGTGAGGACCACCGCCAGGATCAGCGGGCGCAGGCGTCCCGGGGAGTCGTCCTCCAGCCAGACCGCCAGTTTGCCCAACCCGCGCCGGGCGGGCCGGCCCGTTCCGTGCTGTTTTTGTCCTGTATCCATTTGTCCGTTCCTCAGCCTGCACACCGGGCTTTCCCCACGGCCGGGCCCATCGCCGGGGCGGATACCGCCGAGAAGAAAGAGTACGCCCCCACACCCCGGCGGAGGCGCCGGGACACCCGCCAGCGCTACGGTTCTGGGTGAATTGCCAGCTTCGGCGTGTAGCGTAACGGAAACCTGTCCCCTCCCGAAGGTCATTTCGTCGTGTTCGGTTCCAAAAAATCCCCCGGCCCGGAACAGGAAGCCGCCAGCTCGCCCGCCTACCCCGGCCAAGGGGAGCTGTACGCCGCCAGTTCGCGCCGCCGTCGGCCTTTCCGCCACGCCCCCCGCTGGGTCAAAGCCGTCACCGCCGTGGTGTCCGTGCTGCTCCTTGGCGTCCTGGCGTTCGGCGGCTACTGGGCCTGGCGCCTGCAGTCCAACATCAGCACCTCGCAGCTGTCTGCGGGAGGGCAGCGTACCGAAGGTGCCGTGAATGACAGCACGGACCGGCTGCAGATCCTGGTCCTGGGGTCGGACACCAGGAGCGGGAACAACAGCCAGTACGGCACGGCGGACCAGTCCTCCGGCTACGGGCAGTCTGACGTGATGATGCTGCTGGACATCTCGGCAGACAACAAGCACGTCAACGTGGTCAGCTTCCCGCGTGACCTGATGGTGGACGTTCCGGCGTGCACGGATTCCAAAACCAACCAGGCGTACCCCGAGCAGAAGAGCGCCATGATTAACAGCGCCATGGCGCAGGCCGGCATTGGCTGCGCGGTGGACACGGTGAACAAGCTCACGGGCCTGGAAGTGGACCACTTCATGATGGCCGACTTCAACGCGGTAAAGGAGCTCTCCAACGCTGTTGGCGGTGTGGAGGTCTGCGTCACCGCTGCCGTCAACGATCCCGATTCCCACCTGAACCTGCCGGCCGGCAAGTCGCAGGTGCAGGGTGACCAGGCGCTGGCGTTCCTGCGCACCCGGCACGCCTTCGCCAATGGCGGGGACCTGGGACGCATCCAGGCACAGCAGGCCTTCCTGGCCTCGTTGAGCCGCAAGCTCAAGTCCGAGGGCACCCTGGGCAACCCGCAGAAGACGCTGACCATCGCCGATACCATCACCAAGAACCTGACTGTCGATTCGGGCCTGTCCTCCATCCCGTCGCTGCTGACCATCGCCAACCGGCTGAAGAACATCGATCCAGCCAACATCAACTTCATCACCACCCCGACGGTGCCGTCCCCCCAGGACCCCAACCGGCTGACCCTGGATGAGCCGGCGGCATCCAACTTCTTCGCCGCCCTCCGCAACAGCCCGGACCTGAGCCAGCCGGCCCCTGCGGCCCCCACGGAGGCGCCCGCAACCCCTGCCGCGCCGGCATACGACAAGTCGCTGCAGCCGGTCTCCATCGCCAACGGCACCGGGGTGGCGGGGCGGAGCACCGCGATTGCGGGGCTTCTCTCCGATGCCGGCTTCACCAAGGTGACCAAGCTGCAGGCCCAGGCCCAAAGCCAGACCATGGTGTACTACTCGGCCGGGTTCGAGGACGTCGCCGCCGACGTGGCAGCACTCTTCGGCCTGCCGGCCACCAGTGTCCAGCAGGTGGCGAACATCCAGGGCGTGCAGCTGTATGCCGGCACCGACTTTGCCACCGGCACCAAGCCCGCCGCACCGCCGTCGTCCGCCGACTCCTCCGGGAGCGTGGTGGCGCAGACCGGCAGCGACCAGACCTGCCAGTCAGCCAACCCCGCCGGCTACTAGGCAGGCCCCGGAGGAATCCACTTTTGCCTGAATACAGCTTCGGCTGTACTTTTGGGACATGCAGACCCTTACCCACGCCCCGGTATTGGCCCGCTTCGGCCATGCCGTTTCGGATCCCACCCGCGCGCGGGTGCTGCTGGCCCTCGCGGAGTCACCGTGCTACCCCTCCGACCTGGCAGACAGCCTGGGGGTATCCCGCCAAAGCATGTCCAACCATCTGACCTGCCTGCGGGGCTGCGGGCTGGTTGTTGCAGTGCCGGATGGACGACGGAGCCGTTACGAGCTGGCGGATCAGGCAATCGGCCATGCCATCAAGGAACTGCTGGGCGTTGTCCTGGCGGTGGACCCTGCCTGCTGCGCGCCGGATGGGGAGTGCCTGGCGTGACGGACCCAGGCATGGCACCCACCGTCGCCAGGCGGCGCGTGCTGAACCGGCGGATCAGGCTGTTCGCTGCAGCCACCATCACCTACAACATCATCGAGGCCATCGCTGCCCTCTGGGCCGGGGGCGCTGCTGATTCGTCCGCGCTGATCGGCTTCGGCTTGGACTCGGTAATCGAGGTGGCCTCAGCACTGGCGCTCTCATGGCAGTTCTCCGCCAAGGATCCCGAACGCCGCGAACACCTGACCCTGCGGATCATCGCCGTATCGTTCTTCGCACTGGCAGCGTTCGTCGCCGCGGACTCCATCCGGTCCCTGGCCGGCGGCGGCGAAGCACAGCATTCCCTGCCGGGCATCGTGATCGCGGCGCTGAGCCTGGCCATCATGCCCGTTCTCTCCTGGGCACAGCGCCGCGCCGGCCGAGAGCTCGGGTCCCGGACTGCCGTCGCGGACTCCAAGCAGACGCTCCTGTGCACCTACCTCTCCGCGGTGCTGCTGGTTGGACTCGTCCTGAACAGCGCCCTGGGCTGGTGGTGGGCCGACGCTGGAGCAGCGCTTGCCATCGCGGGCCTCGCCGTCCGTGAAGGCATCAACGCGTGGCGCGGGGACGCCTGCTGCGCTGTGCCGCAGCGGGTGGCTGCCGCTGCCGACCGCCCGGAGGGTTGCTGCCCGGACTGTACGAGCTCAACCCCTGTGCCTGACTCAGCGGGCAGGCCCCAGCTGGGACTTCAGCCCATCAGGAAAAGCTGACTTTTGGTTGGTGGACAGAGGGCAGGCGTGGACCTACCCGGCTGACGCCGACACGGGTTGCTTCGAAGGCTTGACGGTGGAACGGACGACGACGGGTTCCAGCTTTTGGTTCGCCCAGAGCCGGAGTGGCCGCTCCACCCAACGGAAGGACGCGTACGCCAGCAGCACCGTCAGCACGGCCGTCAGCCCGATGCGGAGGGGCAGCGCCGGGATCAGCCGCATCAGCAGCAGGTACACCGGCAGGTGCCAGAGGTACATGGCGTAGGACAGGTCGCGGCCGGGGCGGGCCAGCCAGGGATGGCTGAAGACGCGGGACAGGAAGCCGGCCGGCTGGAGGACCAGCGAGCCAATGAGCACGGCCGAAACCAGGGCGAGCGCCGTGGGGCCCACGGTCCAGAAGGTGTTGAACCAGGCGCCGGGGGTGTCGGGTTCCTTCAGCAGGAACAGGGCGGCCACGAGGGCGGCCCCGGCCAGCGGAGCACTCCAGCGGGCAGCCGATGCCAGGGCGCGGTGCAGACTGGAGCCCTCGCGGACCGCAGTGAAGAGCAGGGCCAGGGCGCAGCCGATCAGCAGTTCGTCGGCGCGGGTGTCCGGTCCGTTGTAGATCCGGTCCAGCGGCTGGCCGGCGTTGACCAGCAGGAAGCGGTTCAGCACGAAAGCGGTGGCCAGGCCCACGGTGGCGATGGCAGCGGTGCGAACCTTCCAGAACCGGAGCATCCCCAGCAGGAGCAGCGGCCACACCAGGTAGAACTGTTCTTCGACGGCGAGCGTCCAGGTGGGGCCCAGGGTTTCGCCGGCGATGGGGTCCCCAAACACGCCGAAGTGGGCCAGGTTCATCACATAGGCGGCGGCGGGAAGGACGAAGCCTGCCTGGCCGCCCCAGCCGGAGGCGGGGAACAGCAGGCCCGCGGTGACGATCACGGCGCAGAGCGCCAGGAGCGCGGGCCAAAGCCGGGCCAGCCGCTTGGCGTAGAAGATGCCCAGGTGCAGCCGGCCGGTGGCGATCCGCTCCTTCATGATCAGCAGCGTGATCACAAAGCCGCTGAGGGTGAAGAATACGTCCACGCCGATGGACCCGCCCGGCATCGACTCGGTGGCCGTGTGGAAGAAGAACACGCCGGCCACGGCGATGATCCTCAGCCCGTCCAGGGCATGCTTACGCCCGGCAAGGAGCCTGGCCTGGGGCGCCGCCGGGCCGGCCGATACTGACGAATTTCCGCTGCTTGACCTCAAAACCACTAAGCAAGCATATATAACGTTTCCATAACTGCGCTGACCCGGAGCTGGGTGGAAGCTGGGAGCGGGCCCTTGTGGGTGCTGGCTGCCGCTCCTACATTGAAGGCATGGTGGAACAGGATAGGGCAGAAGACCTGGAAGAGCTCGTGGACCTCATCGCCGGCATGGAGGACATCAAATCCGTGCTGGACGATCTCACCGGATTCGCGGCAGCCACCATGACCAACAGCACGGGAAAGTCCATCGAGTGCGCCGTTACCTTGCACCGGCGCAAGCGCACGGCCACCATCGGAGGCAGCAGCGGGAGGGCCGTGGTACTGGACCGAATCGAACAATCGCTGGGGGACGGGCCCTGTATCGAGGCCTTGGAGACTGGGGTTCCGGTCCTGCTGGAAGACGTGTCAACGGACCCGCGCTGGCCGGAATACCGCACGGCCCTTTCTGCGGCGGGCGTCGCCAGCTCTTTGGGGATTCCGATGAAACTGGAGAACGACGGCGGCGCGGTCCTGGACTTCTTCGCTCCGGTCAGCGGGCTCTTCGACGAGCAGGCCGTGGCCGACGCCATGAGATTCGGCGAGATGGCGGGCAAGGCCCTGCGGCTCGCGGTGCGGATCGCCTCGGCGGACCAGCTCGCTGAAAATTTGAGGGCGGCGATGGACACGAGGACCGTAATCGATGTGGCCTGCGGGATCATTATGGCCCAAAACAATTGCAGCAAGGACCAAGCCTTCGAGCTTCTCCGCAGTGCGTCCAGCACCCGGAACCAAAAGCTCCACGAGATTGCCGAAGCCCTGGTCAGCCGCTTCTCCGGCGCTGTGGCCGTGAAGGCGCACTTCGACGACTGACGTTTGCACGATGCCCGGGAGCCAGCCACGCTGCTGGCCCCCGGAGTGGACGACGGGATGTGGCCCACCCCCGAAAAATGGATACCCTGGGCCACATCCGCGTCAGCTTTGCGGGCGGTTGCCTGCCCAGGAATGATTGCCAGGATCCCGGCGAAAGGGGCGGGCGGCAATGAAGAGGCTTTCCCTCGGCAGCAACAGCAAGGCCACCTGCCTGACCCGGGATTCAGCTTAACAAACTGCAGCTGCGGGCAATAGGGGGAACTCCCCCAGTTTTTGCTCAGTTTCCCCCAATTAATGCATCTGTGGCGCGGACCAGTTTTGAATCCTCACGGGTTGGCCGGGCCGAACCACGTACCCAGGGCCTCGGCGAGGCCGTCCGCCGACCCCTGCCCCACCCACGCGACGTAGCCGTCGGGCCGGACCAGTACTGCCGTGGGTGCAGCAACGGTTCCCAGCACGGGAAGCTGCCACGCGGCGTCGTACGTTGCCCGGGTGTGCAGCACGCGTCCGGCCCAGGACCCCGGCTCCAGCGCCGGGCCGCCGACTTCCAGCAGCAGCGGCCGCGCACTGTGCAGCAGCCCGTACACGGTGGCCGGCCCGGCAGGGGTGGCCAGGTCCAGGTCCGGCATGCGGCGGCCCAGGAGCGGGTGGCCCGGGCCACGGTGGTAGGCGACGTCGAGTCCGGTGATGAGCGCCGCGATGGGCGTTCCGGCGCCGTCGACGCGCAGCACCTCGCCGAGCAAGTCCCGCAGGGCTTCCTGCCGGGGATCGGCCTTCTGGAAGAGGGACTGGGCCATGGTGTACTTGAGGGCCCGCTCCCCCACCGGGTGCCGCTCCGCGTGGTAGGTGTCCAGCAGGCCTTCGGTGGCGACGCCCCGCACCACCTGCCCCAGTTTCCAGCCAAGGTTGACGGCGTCCTGCAGCCCGAGGCCGATGCCGAGCCCGCCGGTGGGTGAGTGGACATGGGCGGCGTCCCCGGCCAGCAGCAACCTGCCCTTCCGGTACGCCTCCGCCTGCCGGGTGGCGTCGGTGAAGCGCGAGAGCCAGGTGGGGCTGTGCACGCCGAAGTCGGTGCCGAAGACCTCTGTCAGGGCCTCCCGCAGGTCTGCCAGGGTGGGCTCGGTGCCCGGCCCCAGGGACGCTTCGGTGACCACCACCCGGACCATGCCGCCGCCCATCGGGTACAGCCCGTGGATCCCGCGGGCGTCCACCTTCCCCTGCTGACCCGGTTCCCCGGCGGCCTTCACCTCTGCGATCAGGCTGCTCCGGGTAGCGTCCGGGCCCACCATGGGAATGCCGGCGGACCGGCGCACTACGCTGCGCCCGCCGTCGGTGCCCACAACGTAGCAGCCCCGCACGGGTCCGCCGCCGGCCAGCTGGACCTCCGCGCCGTCGTCGTCCGCGGACACGCCGGTGACCTCAACGCCGCGCCGGATCTCCACGCCCAGGCCCTGCACCCACTCGAGCAGCAGCTGCTCAATGTGGTTCTGGAACAGTGCCAGCGTGTACGGGTGGCGGGTGGGCAGGCCGCCCAGGTCCAGTTGCGTGTTGCCGAAGGATGCCGTCTGGACCGTCTTGCCAGCGGCGAGGAACCGGTCCGCGATGCCGCGCTGGTCCAGCAGTTCGATGGTGCGCGAGTGGATCCCGCCACCGCGGGAACCGGCCAGTTCCTGGGACGCGCGCCGCTCCAGCACCACCGCGTCCACCCCAGCCAGCCGAAGTTCCCCCGCCAGCATCAGGCCCGTGGGCCCGCACCCCACAATCACTGCGTCGTGCATCTCGCTCCCCCGCCTACGTCCGGTATACGACGGCCAGTATGCGGCACCCCCGGGGCCTTGCGGCAAGGCCCCCATGGCGGGGTACTTTGAAAATGGAAGGAATACTGCGGGTGTTGTCGATTTCCGCTTCCGCTGTGCGTCGAATTGGTAGGGGCTCGATGAAGGGCCTTTCATCACGGCAAAGGAGCATGACATGTCCAAGTACCTGATCCTGATCTACCAGGACGAATCGGTGGCACGGCAGGCCGAAGGGGAATCGATCAGCGCGAGCTACCAGGAGTTCCAGCAGCGCCGTGGCCCGTCCCTGCTCGGTGGAGCTGCCCTGCACCCCTCCTCCACTGCGACATCGGTCCGCCGCGACGGGGCCGGCGGATTCCTGGTCACGGACGGCCCGTTTGCCGAGTCGAAGGAAACCCTGGGCGGCTACTACCTCGTTGAGGCCGCCGACCTGGATGAGGCACTTGAGATTGCCAAGGAGGTTCCCGCCGGCGTCGGAGTCGAGTTGTGGCCGGTGCGGGTGGCCAACTGATGCCGCAGGCCGCCAGCGCGGAGGTCGCTGCAGCGGTGGCGGACGCGCACCGCCGGGAGTGGGCCTTCGTGCTGGCGGCAACGGTGCGGGTGGCTGGGGACATCGACACCGCCGAGGAAGCTGTCCAGGACGCCTATGCCAGCGCACTGTCCAGCTGGGGCGGGACCGGGATCCCCAGGAATCCGGGGGCTTGGCTCACGGTGGCGGCCCGGCACCGGGCCCTGGACATGCGCCGCCGCGCAGCTACCGTTCAACGGTCGCTCCCCAAGCTGCTTGAGCCGGAGGAGTACGACGGCGGTCTTCCGGACTTCGATCCCGCTGGCATTCCGGACGACCGGCTCCGGCTGATCTTCACGTGCTGCCACCCGGCCCTGGCGCTCGAGGCCCGTGTAGCCCTGACGCTGCGGCTGTTGTGCGGGCTGTCCACGGCCGACGTGGCGCGGGCGTTCCTCGTGCCGGAACCTACGATGGCCGCCCGCATCACCCGGGCGAAGAAGAAGATCGCGGCAGCCCATATCCCGTACCGGGTGCCGCCGGCGTCCGAGCTGCATGAGCGTGTGGACGGGGTGCTGGCAGTGGTGTACCTGGTGTACACCACGGGGCATACGGCTACGTCGGGACCGGAGTTGATGCGCCACGACCTCGCCGAACGCGGGCTGGAGTTGGCAAGGATGCTGCGCGTCCTGCTTCCTGCTGATCCCGATGTCGCCGGGCTCCTGGCACTCGTCTTGCTCACCGAAGCCCGCAGGGATGCACGGCTCGATGAACACCATGACGTCGTCCTGCTGGAGCACCAGGACCGGTCCGCCTGGGACCGGCAGTCCATCAATGAAGGCGTGGCGCTCCTTGGGGAAGCCTTAGCTGCCCGGCCGCCGGGCCGCTTCGCCCTCATGGCGGCCATCGCGGCCGTGCATGATGAGAGCGGGTCCTGGTCCGACACCGACTGGCAGGAGATCCTGGGACTATATGACCTGCTGATGGAACGGTGGCCCTCCCCCGTGGTTCGACTCAACCGGGCCATTGCCCTGGGCTTCGCCGCGGGATATGCCCAAGGCCTGGCAGAACTGGATGCGCTGGGTGCCGAGCCACAGCTGGCACGCTACCCGTACCTTGCGGCCGCCCGGGGCGATTTCCTGGTCAGGCTTGGCCGCGCCGAGGAGGCCCGCGTGGCGTTTGAGGAGGCGCTGATCCTCACTGACAACGACGCGGAGCGGCGCTTCCTCCGGGGCGGCTGGACGAGCCGGCAGGGTGACCCGGGCACCACTGGGCCGGGACCTGGCCCGGATAGCTACGCTCTCTCCCAGATGGATACCCAGTCCACCAGGACATGGCCGTTGGTTTCGGGCAGCGGACAGTTCGGGGAGCATGACTCGGTCTGCAGGATGTAGTGCATCGGCTTGCCCGGGACGAACCTCGTCGAGACGCCGAGGGATCTTCCGTCAAGGAAGAATTCGATGCCGTCGGCGCGCCACTCAGTGGTGGCGATGTGCCAGTCCCCATACGGCTGGTTGGGGCGGAAGACGTCGCTTCGGTGTTCGCCGTCCTCCACGCCATGCACCGCAGCGTAGAGGACCTTTGACAGGTCCCCTTCCGGGAAGTCGATCTCCCCATCCTCCGGCCACTGCTTGCTGTCCGGCCACAGCAGCCACGCCAACTTGAATCCCGGCAACACTTCGGCTTTGAAACGGACGGAAAATCGTCCGTACACCAAGCTGTTGTAGGGCCGCTGGCTGGCTCCGTAGAGTTTGGGCGACGGCGCGGCCCCCATGGCCACTCCGTCTTCCGAGTGCAGGAACATGTCCAGGACGCCGTCATGGACACTCAGAACCTTCGACGGGAAGTACCCGGACGTCCGCGCACCCTTTAGCTGCTGCTGGGCGGCGGTGTCCGGTGTTCCATCCGCGTAGTTCTCGCTCCAGCGTGAGGCGTAGACGGGACCGGGAAATGTCCCCAGGCCAACGTCTCCGTCGGTGAAGTCCTCCGCGAAGACCTGTTTCCAACCGGGAAGATCCGTGGTGGGCATGGCCTCCGAAGCTGCAGAGGGGTCTGCGATACGAGGAGTGCCGGAGACAGGAGGGGGCTCGACGTCATGCGAAACTTCAGGGGCCGCGGAGGGAACGGGGCCAGTCGGGGGATCCGCGGGGTCAGAGGAGGCACTTCCGGGCCCGGAACCTGACCCGGGTCCTGAACCTGCAGGAGCGTTGAGGTCACCGCAGGCAACGGCCGTCAAAGCAATAACCATGACGAGGACAAGGCTGCGGGCATGATGGGCAAATGTCGCCACGGGCCTGCCTCCGTCCAGTCAGAGTTATTGGATTCTACCGCCGGGTAATCCAGGCGGCGACCGGCTCCGCAACGGGTGTCTGCATTGCTGTCCTCCCCCTGGATCCTGCGACGACGGGAGAACCGTACGCGGCATCCCGTCCCTAGTCCGGTCCAGCCTACGAACCTCCTGGCGACTGGTCATGAGTAGCTGGTACTCAGGTTTCCGGAACTTCGCTCCGGGGCGCATGGCAGGGGTACCTGTTTTTGCCCTAACCGGTTCCGGAGGATGGCCGCGCCGTTACAATCCCCACCCGGGCCGGGCTTGAGGCGTGCCACTGGCTGCAAGGTACGCTCCACGGAGCTGCAGGGCAAAGGGAAGGCCCCTCCTAGGAGGGGCCTTGAACGTAGTGGTCACTTGTCTTCTGGTATCGGTCAGCGGTGATGCGCAATCCCCCTTCCCGGACGCCCCCGGCGCCCATCCGGACTATGACGCGTTCCACTTTAATAACTGGCTGCCGGAGCGTAAAGACCCTTCATGGAAAAAATTTGGATGCCCGACGGCGGTGGCGGGCCGAGGCGGGCCAGGTGGCCCTAGCGCCGGAGTCAGCTTTGTTCTATAACTAATAGAACAAAGGAAATGGGGTGGGGGCATTGATCCTCAATGTGGACCTGGCTTCCGACGTCCCGATCTACCAGCAGATACGGGACCAGATCGTGGAAGCGATCGCCCACGGCGCATTGAAGGACGGCAGCTCACTGCCACCCACCCGCACTCTCGCTGCCGATTTCGGCATCAACTTCCACACTGCCAACAAGGCCTACGATCTCCTCCGGCAAGAAGGCCTGATCCGCCTCAGCCGCGGCACCGGAGCGGTGGTGACCGCACCCGCCGCGAACCCACTCCCCGCGGACTGGACCGGCAGGGTCCGGACCCTCTTGGCCGAGGCCGTGGCCCGCGGAGCCTCGGCCCCTGAGGTGCTCGAGGCCTGCCGGACAGTTCTCGATTCATTCAGCTCCAAACAGCAGGAGGGCACGCCGTGATTGTTTCCGTGATTTTGGGCCTGGTATTGCTGGGCCTGGTTCTGCTGTTGGCACTGGTCTTGCCGTCGGTCACCAGCGGAACTGTTCCGTTCGGGGTCCGGATCCCGGCCCAAAATGCCGCAGATCCGGTGGTCACCGCGCAGTCGCGCCTGTACCGGCGTCGGGTCCTGATCTGCGGAGGCATCATCGCGGCTGCCGGCGTGGCCAGCGTTGCAGTGACCGGGCAGCCGCTGCTTCTGCCGTTGTCTGTCCTGGTGCTTGTAGGTACTTGGTATGGCTGCTTCTTCCTGGCCCATCAGGAGATCCGCGCGGCGAAACTCGCCGGCGGCTGGTTCGAGGGGCTGCACCAAGGCATCGCCGTGGACACCGAGCTGCGGACCAATCCTCCACGGTTCCCCTGGCTCTGGCTGGTGCCGGCAGTAGCCATCCCGGTGGCGACGGGAGTTATCGGCATCCTGATGTATCCGTCGATGCCGCAGAACCTCGCGGTACACTATGGCGCGAACGGTGTGCCGAACAGGATTGAAATGAAGTCGGTTGGCTCCGCTTTTTCGCTGGTCTTCCTGCAGCTGGGGCTCACCGCATTGCTGGCCGGCATCGCGGCGGCCATTCTCCGCAGCCGTCCCGATCTTGACCCGGCCCGCCCCATGGGGTCCTCGCGGTGGGCACGGCACTACATGTCGCTGGGCGCCAAGGCCCTGCTGGGACTGGTGGCCATGATCGACCTGGGCCTGATGGGATCATCGCTGTTAATGTGGACCGGAACCGTTTCCCGGTGGGCACCTTTGGTGATCGTGATTCCGGTCTTGGTCTCGGTGACAGCAACTATCACTGTCCTGGCCAGGAACAACCGGGACCGCGGCGGCAACGGGGAGGACACCGGCCTCACTCACCGCGACGACGACAGGTACTGGCGCGGCGGCGTGATCTACATCAATCGGGAAGACCCGGCCCTGGTTGTCCCCCGCAGGTTCGGCATCGGCTGGACCCTGAACTTCGGCGACCCGAGGGCGGCGATGTTTTTGGCCGGCGTGGTCGCGCTGATCGGGTTGGTTATCGCGCTCCGCTTTACCAGCTGAGGAGCTTTCGACGCGCAAAGAGGCTGGCGCAGCCCGAATACCGGGAGCGCCAGCCTCTCTGCGTGTCAGCGGAGGTTTCCTGTGTCGAAAACGTCCGCTGGGTTAGATGTCCGCCAGGAGGGATGTGGGGTTTTCGATGGCGTCGGCCACGAAGCGGAGGAAGCCGCCGGCTGTGCCGCCGTCGCAGACCCGGTGGTCGAAGGTCAGCGTGAGTTCGGTGACCTTGCGGACAGCCAGCTCGCCGTTGACCACCCACGGCTTGTCGATGATCCGGCCCACGCCGAGGATGCCTACCTCCGGGTGGTTGATGATCGCCGCTGAGCCGTCGACGCCGAACACACCATAGTTGTTCACCGTGAACGTTCCGCCGCCCAGCTCGGCCGGGGTCGCCTTGCCGTCGCGGGCCACCTGCGTGAGGCGGCGGATCTCCGCGTCCAGCTCCCTGGCACTGAGCTTTTCGGCCCCGCGCACGGAAGGCACCACCAGGCCGCGGTCGGTCTGCGCCGCAAAGCCCAGGTTTATCCCGTCGAAGGCCACGATCTCCTGCGACCCGTCGTCGGCAGTCTCGATGCGGGTGTTCAGCTCCGGGAACTTTTTCAGCCCCGCCGTGACGAACCGGGCAATGAACGCCAACAAACCGGGAACCTCCGCGCCATTGGCTTTCAGCCCCTCACGCAGCTCCATCAGCGCGGTGGCATCCACGTCCACCCAGACCGTGGCTTCCGGGATCTCGGAACGGCTGCGTGCCATGTTCGCGGCGACTGCCTTCCGGACGCCGCGGACAGGCGTGCGGGTGGAGATGGCGAGTCCGGTACGGGCGTCCGTGGCCGGGCCGGCGGACGGTGCGGCCGGCTCCGCCAACGGTGCGGGCGCTTCAACGGGTTGGGCCGGGGGTGTGGCTGCAGGGGCTGCCGACTTCAGCGCCGCTTCAACATCACGGCGCATGATCAGCCCGCTGTCACCGGAACCCGAAATGTCCCCGAGGTCCACGCCGTGCTCCTTCGCCATGCGCCGGACCAGTGGTGAAATCACCGCGCCCAGCTTGCCGGGTACACGGGTGCGGAGCAGTGTCATGTCGTCACCGGTGGTTGAGCCTGTCGAAACCCCGGAGGTTTCGACAGGCTCAACCACCGAGACGGAGCTTCGCGGGGCACGGGTACGCCGCGCCTGACCGTGCCCGCCGGGAGTGCCGTACCCGATCAGCACATTGCCGGACCCGGCCTTCTCCTCTTCCCGATACGCTTCCGCCTCAGCCGACGCGGATGGTGCCGCCCCGGGAGTGGCATCGGGCCTGTCGGAGCCGGACGCCATGCTGCCTGCAGCATGGCTGTCCGGCGAAGGGGCGGGGGCGGCATCATCCGCGGCGGCAACCGGCGCGGCAACGCCACGGGTTTCGACAGGCTCAACCACCGGCGTCACCGAGATCAGCGGCTTCCCTACGTCCAGGGTCTCCCCCGGCTTCCCGTGCAGCTCGGCCACGATCCCGGCATAGGGCGACGGCACCTCCACCGCGGACTTGGCGGTCTCCACCTCGGCGATGGGCTGATCGACGGCGATCTCATCCCCAACGGAGACATGCCAGGCCACCAGCTCAGCCTCGGTGAGGCCCTCACCCAGGTCCGGCAGCAAGAATACGCGTGGTTCGCTCATGGTCAGTTCTCCCACTGAAGGTCGTCAACGGCGTCGAGGATGCGGTCCACGCCGGGCAGGTAGTACTTCTCGAGTTTGGGCGCCGGGTACGGGACGTCGAACCCGGTCACGCGGCGGATCGGTGCGGCCAGGTAGTGGAAGCAGCGCTCCTGCACCCGGGCCACGATCTCGGAGGAGACGGACGCGAACCCGTGTGCCTCCGCGATCACCACGGCGCGGCCGGTCTTGCGCACCGATTCGCATACGGTCTCGTCGTCGAACGGGACGATGGTCCGCACATCAATGACTTCCAGCGAGCGCCCTTCCAAGGCGGCAGCCTCGGCGGCAGCCAAAGCAGTAGGCACGGACGGACCGTACGCAATCAGCGTCGCGTCGGTGCCGGGACGCGCGACGGCGGCCCTTCCCTCCGAGGTGCGTCCCGCCGTCGTACCGTCCGCAGAACGCCCGTCCTCATGAAGGCGCCGCAGCTCGCCCAGGTCCACGGAGTCCTTGGTCCAGTACATCTTCTTGGGTTCCATGAAGACCACCGGATCGTCGGAGTCGATGGCTTCGCGGAGCATCCGGTAGCCGTCCGCCACCGTGGCCGGGGTGTAGACCTTCAGGCCGGCCGTGTGGGCGTAGTAGGACTCGGAGGAGTCGCAGTGGTGCTCCACTCCCCCGATGCCGCCGCCGTACGGGATGCGGATGACCATGGGCAGCTTGACCGTGCCCTTGGTGCGGTTGTGCATCTTGGCCACGTGGCTGACGATCTGCTCAAACGCCGGGTACGCGAACGCGTCGAACTGCATCTCGATGACCGGGCGCATCCCGTTGATGGCCATCCCAACAGCCATGCCCACGATCCCGGATTCTGCCAGCGGGGTGTCGAAGCAGCGCTGCTCGCCGAACGTGGCGGTGAGGCCGTCGGTGATGCGGAAGACGCCGCCCAGGAGCCCCACGTCCTCGCCGAACACCAGGACGGAGGAGTCAGCATGCATGGCGTCGGCGAGCGCCGTGTTGAGGGTCTTGGCCATGGTGACCGGCTGTGGGCCGGCGGCCTCCGCTGATGCTGCGGCGGAGGCTGCCGCCCGGGCGGTGGCGGCGGAAACGTTGCCGTTGGCCTCGGACGAGGTGGTGATGGTGGGGCTCACTTGCCGGCCTCCTTCGAATCGGTAGCTGCGGCGTCGCGGGCCAGCTCGTCGGCGAGCAGGGCTGACTGTTCCTTCAGCTGCGGGGTCTGCACCGCGAATACGTGGCGGAAGAGCTCCTGAGGGTCCACGGGGACGTCCTCGCCGAGGCCTTCGCGGAGCTGCGCGGCAACCGCCTCGGCGTGCTCGCGGATGCGGGCCTCGCCGTCGTCGTCCAGCAGGCCCCGGTCCGTCAGGTAGGTGCGCATCCGGTTCACAGGGTCCTTGGCCCGCCACTCGGCAACCTCAGCGCTTTCCCGGTAGCGGGTGTCGTCGTCGGCATTGGTGTGGGCCTGCATGCGGTACGTATTGGCCTCCACCAGCAGCGGGCCGGAGCCTTCCCGGGCCAGCTTCACGGCGCGATCCAGGACGGCGAGGAGGGCCACCACGTCGTTGCCGTCCACGCGCTCACCCGCCATGCCGTAGCCCACGGCCTTGTGCGCGAGCGACGGCGCCACGGACTGGTGCGCCAGCGGCACCGAGATGGCGTACTTGTTGTTCTGGACGAAGAAGATGACCGGCAGGTGGAAGACGGCGGCGAAGTTCAGGGCTTCGTGGAAGTCGCCTTCGCTGGTGGCGCCGTCGCCGCACATGGCCAGCACCACGGTGTCCTCACCGCGCAGCTTGGCGGCGTGGGCAACACCGACGGCGTGCAACAGCTGGGTGGTCAGCGGGGTGCACTGGATGCCCACCTTGTACTTGAGGGGGTCATACCCGCCGTGCCAGTCACCGCGGAAGATGGTCATCACCTGGACGGGGTCCACGCCGCGGGTCATCACGGCGACGGCGTCGCGGTAGGTGGGGAACATCCAGTCGCCGTCGGACAGGCACAGGGCGGCAGCCACCTGGCAGGCTTCCTGGCCGTGGCTGGAGGGGTAGACGGCCATGCGGCCCTGCCGGACCAGGGCGGAATTCTGGTCATTGACGCGGCGGCCGACGACGAGTTGTTCGTATGCTTCGAGCAGTTCCTTGTCGCCGGGCACGGGGTATTCGTGGCCGGGCTGGGTGCCCTGCTCGCCTTTGGGTTTCAGGCTGCCGTCCGGGTCCACCATCTGGATCTGGTGCCGGGCGGGGAGCATGTAATCCTCCACCGTGATGCCGAACTTCTTCACAGCTTCCGTCAGCGCATTCTCGGGCGCTGCCGTGCTGGTGGTGTCCGGCGCGGTGTGGTCTGCGGAGATCGTCATTGGTCCGTCCTTCGGTAGCCACTATTCCCTCCAAGTATTGTCCTGACGCCGGTTTCGTATCTACTGGATAGCCAAATCGTGGAGAACCTGCTCCCACGGCCCTATTATGGGAGACGATTTGTAACTGTGACGTGGATTACCGACGGGGGCTGTGGACAAAATGCCGGGCAAGGATGCTGCTGCTGAGGTTCCGCTGGACGAGATCGACCGCCGCATCATTGCCGAGCTCACCCGCGACGGCCGGATGTCCGTCACCCAGGTGGCCGAAAACGTGCACATCTCACGGGCCCACGCCTACTCCCGGATTGCCCGGCTGACCGGCGACGGGGTGCTGACCCGGTTCACGGCGCTGGTGGATCCCATCAAGGCGGGGCTGAAATCCTCCGCCTACGTCACCCTGAAGCTGAAGCAGGACTCCTGGCGCGAACTCCGCGACCAGCTGGGCGCTATCCCCGAGGTGCACCACATTGCCTTGGTGGGTGGCGACTTCGACGTGATCCTGCTGGTCCGGGCCGTGGACAACATCGACCTGCGCCGGGTCATCTTCGACCAGCTCCAGTCCATGCCGGGCGTGCTCGATACGCAGACGTTCCTGGTGTTCGAGGACGTGGATACGCGCTAGGAGACTTCCGCGCCGAGGGCAGTGCTTATTCCGGAAATTGATGTTCCAGGTACTCAAGATTTCCTCAATGTGAGCGCTCCACGGCAGTACCCGAAGCCAGCGGGGACGACTACTTGGGTTGCCCCTTTTCGCCTTGAGTCTTCACGGTGCGCGGAGAAACTTCCACGGCAACGCAACGCGTAGAACGCAGGTAGTGGCAGCGCTTACCGAGTACCGGGCTTCTTGAGGTTCCAGAAACTCGGGTACCGGTACCTGTTGTTGCGCCTATTTGGCTCCGGCAAATATTGGGTCATCGATCCACCGGAAGGCACCTGGATGGAGCCACCAATGGGGGAACGGGTTCTCAATCACACATTCAAGGAGCTTCTCCATGCGCAAGATGACCAAGAAGAACAAGATCGCCGCTGTTGCCCTGTCCGCGACGCTGCTGGCAGCCGGCGGCGGCGCCGCATACGCCTACTGGAGCACCAGCGGTTCGGGTGGCGGTTCTGCCACTGCTTCGTCCGGCACCACGACGTCCACTATCGCGATCACTGCAACCTTTGCGGACGGTCTGACGCCTGGCGCCACTGAGGACATCACCTACACCGCAACCAACCCGAACTCCTCAAGCACCACGGTGACCCTGGACAAGGCCGTGGTCAGCGCTGACAACGGGTGTGACGCCACCTGGTTCACTGCCTCAGTGCCGACCAACACCACGAGTATCGCCGCCGGAGCCACCCAGACACTTGGTACGGGCAAGTTGGTGTTCGCGGACACTGCCGGCAATCAGGATCTCTGCAAAGGCGCCAAGATCACCGTAGCGGTCACCAGCCACTAACTAAGCGAGCGGGCCGGGGGCGGTGCGAATCCGCCCCCGGCTTGCCGTCATTTGCACCGAAGAAAGAGGGGCACAGGGTGCACGAGCAGGATGGGCATGCGCGGCGTCGCAGGCGGATCGGAATCAAGGCAGCGTTGGTGGCGCTGGTGCTGCTGCTGGTCGGTGCCGGATCGCTGATCGCCGCGGCCAACAATCCAAAGCCGGGGATTACGGTGCAGGTCTCGCCCGCGAGCCAGTCCGTCCAACAGGGCCAGCAGGCGTCCTACACGGTGTCACTGACCTCCACCGGCGGATTCAGTGGGGCCGTAAACCTGACCGCCGCGGGACTTCCGGCCGGCGCAAGCGGTGCGTTCTCGCCGTCGTCCGTCACCCTCAACTCCGGCAGCACCGCAACGGCCACCCTGAACGCCACCACCGCCGCGACGACGCCGGCGGGCACCAGCTCAATCACCATTACCGCGGCAAGCGGCAAGGTCTCCGGCAGCGCAACAGCAAGCCTCACGGTGAACTACAAAATCTCCAGCTCCTTCTCGATGACTGCCACCCCGGACTCCGTGAGCATCCCGCCAGGGGCAACCGCGGTCTACACGCTGCAGCTCAGCCGCACCAACCTCAGCGGACCCATCAACTTCAGCGTCCTGGGCGGCCTGCCGGCCGGAGCCACCGCATCGTTCTCGCCCAACCCGGCTACCGGAGACTCCACCACCCTCCAGGTGGTCACCACCAACTCCTCGCCCACCGGAACTTCCAGCCTCTACCTGGTGGGCACCGGCAAGGACTCTTCCGGGAAAGCGCAGTACGCCTACGCGAACGTGCAACTGGTCCTGGACTCCACCATCAAACAGTTCGGTATCTCCGGGAACGTCCCCGGCACCCTGTCCCCCGGTACGTCGGCCGGACTGAACCTGCAGATCAGCAACCCCATCAACAAGCCGCTGTCGCTGACCAACCTTTCGGTCGCCGTCGCAGGCGTCACCAGGAGCGCGGGCGCGGTGGCAGCCAACCTGCCCTGCACACCGGCCGACTTCACCGTCACCCAGTACAGCGGCCCCTACCCACTGGCAGTGCCCGCCACTGGCGGTTCCCTCCAGGGGCTCAACGTCGCACAGACCGCGTGGCCGCGGGTGGGAATGCTGGACACGTCCACCAACCAGGACGGCTGCAAAGGCGCCACCCTCCAGCTCAGCTACTCAGGATCAGGACAGGGGAACTGAGATGACACCCACAAGAAGCCGGGGGCTCAAGGCAGCTGCCCTCGCCGGACTCCTCGTGACCGCCGGCGCCGGAACGGCCTACGCCTTCTGGAGCGGCACGGGCGCCGGGAGCGGATCGGCAGCCGCAGGCACCATGCAGGCCGTCACCGTGGACGCCCTCGTCGAAAGCGACAACCCCAAGGCGGCCCTCTACCCTGGCGGCAGTGCCGACGTCGTCCTCCGCCTGACCAACCCCAACCCGTATGCGGTACAGGTCTACAGCGTCACCGGCAACGGGCCTGTCACAGCGGACACCGCGCACCTCGGATGCACCACTACGGGCGTCATCTTCACCGGCACTGCCGCACCTCTCGCCCCCGCAACCTACGTTGCCGCGAACTCGTCAGCACTCATTACCCTCCCCGGAGCGGCCACCATGGATACCACCTCGCTCGCCGCCTGCCAGGGCGCAACATTCAGCGTTCCAGTGACGGCGGAGGTCCGCAAATGAGCCTCGCCGTCCGTAACGCAGCACTCTTCTTTGGCCGCCGCCCGTCCCGCAGGCTCGCTTGGATCATTACCGCGGTCCTGCTCCTGCTCGGCTCGGGCACCGCCGCCTACGCGTTCTGGGCCTCCACCACCAGCAGCAGCAACGCAGCGGCCGCAGCCGACGCCCTGACGCCGGGCTCCAAGCCGGCCGTCAGCGCCAACGGCGCCGCACTCTCGGTCACCTGGGCCAGCGGCACCACCGTCAACGGCCGGGCCGCCACCGGCTACACGGTGGCCCGCTACCCAGCAGCCACCGGCGGGGCCGCCACCCCGGCCACCGGCGGCTGCGCGGGGACCGTCACCACCCTCACCTGCACGGAGCAGAACGTCCCGGGCGGCACCTGGTACTACACCGTCACCCCGGCCATCGCGCTGTGGACCGGCGCCGAGAGCCCGCGCAGCAACGGCATCAGCAGCGATGCCACCCCGCCCACTGCTTTTGCTTCCGTTTCGCCCACGCCCAACGCTGCCGGCTGGAACAACACCAGCCCTGTCACCGTGACGCTCACGGCCGACGACGGCACCAACGGTTCCGGCGTCGCCTCCATTAAGTACGCGGTCGACGGCGGCGCGCAGCAGACGGTGAGCGGCTCCGTCGCCGCCGTCCCGGTGGCAGGAGACGGGACGCACACGGTGTCCTACTTCGCGACGGACAAGGTGGGCAACGCCGGAACGGCGCAGAGCCAGACGGTCAAGATCGATACCCAGGCGCCGGGGGCTCCTGGACTGTCCGTACCGCAGTTTGTGAACCTGGCGACGGTTTCCGGAGTGACCGTCAGCGGGACCGCTGAGGCGAATGCGACGATCACCCTCACGGCCACTGACGCAGGGGCCGCGCACACCGCACCCGCTGCAACGCCCACCGCGGACAGCACAGGCAAATGGACGGCCACCCTGAACCTCAGCAGCCTGAACGAGGGAACCGTGACGTTCTCGGCAACGGCAACGGATGCCGCGGGCAACACAGGCCCAGCCAGGACCGCCACGAGCATCAAGGACATCTCGGCCCCTGCTGCCGCTACGGCCCTGAAAGTCCCGACGTTTATCAATGCCGCCACCGCCCCGTCCATCAACGTTTCGGGCAACGCGGAAGCCGGGGCGACCGTATCTGTTTCGGCCATGAGCCCAGGGTCCCCCGCCGCAGTTACGGGCACCGCCATTGCCAGCAATGGCGCCTGGTCGCTGAACCTGGACCTCAGGTCCCTCAAGGATGACACCGTGACCTACACGGTCACGGTTATCGATGCAGCGGGCAACACCAGCAGCCCCGCCACAACGTCGGACACCAAAGACACCGTCGCGCCCACCCCCACCATCACTGCCCCGTTGTTTGCCAGCGGCAGCAGCAAGGTAACCGGCACCACGGAGGCTGGAACCGTCGTAAGCGTCACCGTCAGGGATTCCGCATTCAAACCAGTGACAGCCCAAGTGACGCCCACGGGGACGTCGTGGTCGACAACTGTGGACATCTCAACTTTGGCTGATGGCGCCCTAACCTACACGGCGGCAACTACCGATGCAGCAGGAAACCCGGGTACGGCCACCGCTTCCGGCAACACCATCAAGGACACCACTCCCCCAACTGTCATGGGAGTCAAGCTGGCCAATGGTGGTTCGACCAATACCAGCAAGGCCTCTGCTGATGCCGGCGACACCGTCACCATCACATTCTCGAAGAAGCTGGATCAAACCACGGTGTGCTCCAACTGGACGACCCCTCCGTCCGGAACCGCGACAATCACCGATAAAGGCAGCGACGATTCACTGGCCTTCTCGTTCAGCGGTTGCAGCCTCGGTACGGTCACGCTGGGCGGGGATTACCTGAATGGCAGCCCAGCCTCGTTCGGGGCAAAGGGAACTCCGTCCACCCTTACGTGGGACGGTACAAATAACGCACTGACCATTACGTTCGGAAATGCGCCCAATGGAAGCTCGGGTGCGGGTGTGCTCAATGTCGGAGTCGTTCCCGGAAAGCCTGGCTACACCCCGGGAACAGGACTCACGGACTTGGCCGGAAACGCGCTGGGGACAGCACCGTTCGCTTCCTTGACAACATCGGGTTTTGCGCCCTGACCTTTGTTCACATCCAGGGCCGGCCTGCAGTTCGACGACTGCAGGCCGGCCCTTCGTATATGGAGCGCAGCTTCCCTTGGCCATGTCATCGATCCGCGTAGGGGGTTGCGACCCGCAGACTCCACCGCGACCCCCGGATAGCCGGTGCGTCAAAGATTCTGCGTGTCGAAAACGGAATCCGCGTCACTTGCCCTTGGATGGCGTCGGCTGCGAGGCAGTTCCGGGGGCGCTGATCAGGTTCTGCGGCGGCGCATCGAAATTGCCGTGGTCGTACAGCCCCACCGCACTTTGCATGTACTGCGCCCATTGCGGCCCGGCGATGAATGCACCGTCCACTGCCGGGTAGAACTTGCCGTTGACGGTGATGTTGCGGCCCAACCGGGTCGGGCCGCCGTTGAAGGGGTCGCCGAAGAAGGACGCCGTCGCCAGGCCCTTCGTGTAGCCAACCACCCAGGTCTGGTTGTTGTACTCGTTGGTTCCGGTCTTGGCGGCATCAGGAACCCCCAGCTTTTGCGGGATCAGAAGGCCGGAGCCCTTGGTGAGGACGTCCTGGAGGACGTTGGTGACGGCCTTGGCGACGTCCGGTTTCAGGGCGTCGGCCTGGCAGGAAGACGTTTGGCCGCCGATCTTGTTGCCCTGGGAATCGTCAACCTCGGTGATGGACATCGGCGCGCAGTAGGTCCCGTTGGCGTCGAACGTGGCGAAGGCGTTGGCCATGGTCAGCGGAGCGACGTTCTGGCTTCCGAGGATGTTGCCCAGGGTCGAGAGGTCGATTTTTTCGCCACCTCCGCTGCCCAGGTGGAGGCCGATGGCATCGCCGGCACGCTGGACATCGCAGAAATCGTTAAGTCCGGCGAGCGAAGCGAACGTGGCAGTGTTGATCGACTGGTAAATGCCTTCCCTGACGGTCATGGGCCGGTACCAGTTGGGCTCATCGTTTTGCAGGTCCGAGGATTGCGGAACTGTGCTGTCGAACCAGCCGTGCACCGGCTGGCAGGTGGTCTTCCACGGGTAGTAGATGCCATAGCGGCGCTTGGAAGCGTCCACAACCTGGTTGGTCGATTTGCCCTCGCCCAGCCAGGCGGCCAGGGTCACCGGCTTCATGGTTGATCCGGGCTGCATGCCTCCCACACCGCCGAGGCTGTTCCCTGCAGCATCGCCGCTGTCCACGTTGAAGTTGTAGTCGGAGACAAACCCGGCACCCTGGTCCGGCAGTTTCCGTGAATTCTGCGCCATGGACAGGACCTTGCCGGTGCCCGGTTCGATGGTCACCAGGGAGGCGCCCCACTTGTCCGGATTTGCACCGGCCGTGGCGTCCACCTGCGCCTGGGCCGGTCCCTGCAGGCGCGGATCCAGTGTGGTCTTGATGGTCAGGCCGCCAGCCATGATCTTCTGGTCCCGCTCGTCCAGGGTGGCGCCATAGGCCGGGTCGTTCTCGATCTGGTGCAGGACGTAGTCGCAGAAATACTGTGCCTGGGATGCGTAGGCGCAGCCCTGCTTCGGCGGGTTGACCTTGAGTTGGATGGGAGTGCCGACAGCGTCGTCATGTTGCTGCTGGTCGATGTAGCCGTGTTGCAGCATGGCGTCGAGCACCAGGTCCCGACGGCCCTTGGCCGCCTCAGGGTGCACGGTCGGATCGTAAAGTGACGGGCCGTTGACCAGCCCGGCGAGCAGCGCCCCCTGGGGCAGGGTGAGGTCCTTGGCATCAACAGAGAAGAAGTACTGGCTCGCCGCCTGGATGCCGTACGCGTTGGCGTTAAAGCCGACGACGTTCAGGTACCCGGCGAGGATCTGGTCCTTCGAGTACTTCTCCTCCAGGCCGATGGCGAGCTTCATCTCCTGGATCTTCTGGTTCACGCCCTTTTGCCCGTTGAGCACCACCTGGGCGTCCTTGCCCTGGGCAATGAGGTTCTCGTTGAGCATGTTCGTTACGTACTGCTGGGTCAGCGTGGACGCGCCCTGGTGGCCGCCGGCGGCGTCGACCGCCAGCGCCCGGAAGATGCCCTCAGGATCAATGCCGCCGTGCTGGTAGAACCGGTAGTCCTCGACCGCCACGATCGCGTTCTTGATGTTGGGCGACATCTGGTCGAGCGGGATCCGGGTCCGGTTCTCGTCGAAAAGCGTCGCGATCAGCGAACCGTCCGCCGCCAGGACACGCGTCATCTGCGCGGGCGGCGCGGAGAACACATCATTGGGGAGGTCGGTGGTCAGTGCGGCGGAGCCACCTGACACTGCCGTCTCGGTCAGCGCTGCTGCGGGTACCATCAACCCGGCGACCAGGGCGCCACAGAGGGCACTGACACCGATGAAACCCAGGAACCAGCCAATGGTAATTCCCGTGGCGCGGAACACGTTCCTGCTCCGGGGTGCGGTCGGGGAAGTTCGGAACGGGACTCGCTCGGGCATTCGTGTCTCCGGATCTTCTTCCTTGCCGGCAACCATACGTTTTTACCCTACTCTCCAGAATCCGCGCCCTGCGGACCTGCCCCCGCAACCACGCGGGAGTGCGGAAGAACTCATAGCGTTTTCCCAGCAAAGGCCGTTGCGGAACAGTTGCCCAGAGCGAGGTGGGCACCCAACAGGGGTAGCCTCCGCCCCAGGTTAGGTAGTGGATGTGCTTGTGGCCCGGACCTCAGCGTGGTTAGCGTGAGGCTACTGGACCGGTAACTGGGGCTGGACAGGGACCACCTTGGGGGAAGGAAGCCCGATGTTCGCAGCCTCGCGCCGGATTGTCCGCTTTGCACCGGCGGTTGCCGTCCTGCTCCTCGCCACAGCATGCCAGCCGCCCCAGGCCGCACCCAGCACTTCCTCTCCGCCTTCCACGTCCGCGACCGTCGCCGCGCCGTCGTCTTCTACCGCGGCCGCCGTGCCCACTGCGTCAGCATCGCCTTCGCTGACACCAACCCCGTCTCCGACGGCACCAAAAGACTGGGCGGAGACGGTGAAACTGGTCAGGTCAGGGGTGGCCCGCGTTGCCGTAACCCTCTGCGATGGCGGCGGCGTGGGCACCGGTTTCCTGGTGGGCGATGACCTGATCATGACGGCGGCCCACGTGGCAAAGAACGAGGCCGCCATCAACGTTTCGGTGAACGGCCAGTTCACGTCGGCGGCGGTCCTGGGGATCAATGACAACCTTGACCTGGCCCTGCTGCGGACGCCCACGCCACTGAGCGGGTACAAGTTCCGGCTCGCTCCCGACCTTCCCTCCCAGGGCGTTGAGGTGGCAGCGCTTGGTTTCCCCCTGGACCGGGGACTTGCCTTCACTTCCGGCCGCGTCAGCGCTTTGGACCAGGAAGTCAGCCTCCCCGCCGGAAGGGTCCGCGGCCTCATCCAGACAGACACGGCCATTAACCCGGGCAACAGCGGCGGACCGCTGCTCCTCATGGACGGCAGCGTCGTCGGAGTGGTCAGTTCGAAGCGGGCCTGGGTTTTGGGCACCCGTGACGAGAACGATTACGGCGCCGAGGGCGTGGGCTACGCCGCCCCGGCACCGTCGGCCGCCGCGGCGCTGACGGACTGGGGCCGCCGCAGCACACCGGTGCCCCAGGCCAGCTGCGACAACCAGGCGCAGACCTCCAGCAGCGACATCATCACCACCAACCATTCGGACCACGAGCAGGCACCCAAAGTCATCCAAAGCCTGCTCACCCATGGACAGGCCATCAACCGGGCGGCCTACGACACCGCCTTTGCCGTCCTGACGCCCGAACTGCAGGCCAGCGAAGGCGGACTGGCCAAGTGGAGTTCCGGGCTGGGAACGTCCTTCTGGCGCGCCCTGACCGTCAACACCATCAGCGGCTCCGGCAACGAGCTGACGGCAGATGTCGTCCTCCGCACCGAGCAGGCCGCTGCCGACGGTCCCGGCGGCCAAACGTGCTCCGACTGGGGACTCCGTTACCGAATGTCCTGGGACGGAAGCATTTGGCGGATGGCGGCAGCGTCCACTCCCGCAGGGCCGCCCAAAGCCTGCTGACCGCCCAATACCCTTCAGCCTGCGCTGGAGGTGGGCGCCGGAACAGGCGTCGAGCCGTACTCGGCGTCAGGAGTGGGCACAACGGACGACGTCGGCTGCGGCACTTCCGTGTATTGCCCCGCCGGCGCGGTGGCACCGGACGTCGGGGCTGGGTTGGGATCACCGGCAGGGACCGTCCCCGGACTGGACGGTTCCATGACGGCCCTGGACGATGAGGGACCTGGGCTGGGATCTGCCGAAACAGTCGGCGCCGGGGCGGAGGCCGGGGTCACCGAAGCACCCCTGACGACGGCCGTGATTTGTTCCTTGAACCCGTTGAGCGCGGCCTGGATATCGGAAAGCGGTACGTCGCGGATGTTTCTCCCGTATTCGGCGATCTGGGCCCACAGCGCTTCCAGCTGTTGCTTGCTGTCACCGTCCAGCGGACCATCAAGGGTCAGGACCAGCTGGCTGGCCAAGGCGTAGGTGAGGCAGTCCAGGCAGTTGTAGTTGGCCGCCGCGGAAAGGTTCTGCGGCACGATCACGTCCGCCTGCCCCACGACCAGCACCACTTGGAACCCCACGGCCACCGCTGCGCAGCCCGCGCAGTTGGCGAAGGCATAGGCCTCGTTGGTGGTGGTGACGGGCTGGCCATCGTCGGCCCATACGAGGGCGAACGCCACGCTGTACTGGACGGAGCCGTCGGTGGTGTTGACGGCGAGCGCCTGGTTCCCGTCACCCTCGGGAGCAGCCGGCCGGTCGAACGGGAACACCCAGGACGGCGCCGCAGCGGAGGAACCGCGGCCGGCAGATGGAGCGGCGGAGGAACCCTCCGGTACCAGCACCATGCTCAGCTGCGGGTTATCACGGGTGGGTTTGGCCGTGCCGGCAGGCCACAGCGCAACGGTTCGTCCCGCCGCGCCCTGCCGCAACGCCCCGCCGTCGTGCGTGGGAAGGATCGCCCGGGCGGCATCCCCCACCGTTCCGCGCTCGTAGGCCTGCACCGGGCGGTACGTCCCGGCGTCGGGCCACCATGCCCACGCGAGTCCCGCCAGGAGGACCCCCACGGCACTCATGGCCACGATCCGCTGGGCAAGTTTGCCGCGGGTCTTCTGCCACAAGCCGGTGACCAACTGCCGCAACAGCCGCACCACGATATACAGCACGCCGAGCACCGGGACGGCCACCACAAGAATGGCCAGGGCCCGCACGGTCACGCCCAGGGCGTCGCCCGAGGACAGGCTCGCTGCCAGCGCCTCCTGCTGTTTGCCCACGCTGGCCCACCCGGTGGCCAACAGCCGCGGCAGGGACAGCACCATCATCACCATGCTGAACAGCAGCACCGGCACCGTGACCAGGACCCAGATGGTCACCACGGCCCGCGCCCACGGTTTCAACACCCTGCTTTCCGGGTTTCCCCACCGCCACGGAAGGATCCCCAGTAGGGTTGGCTTGATCCGCTGGAAGAGGTCCGGGACACCGGTGGCGTCGGCCAGGATGTGGTAGCCGTCGTATTTCACCAGCGGGATCAGTTGCCGGACCATCTGCAGGATCTGGGTGACCACCACCAGCAGGAGCGCGTCGAAGCCGGTGGCCCACCACAGGCCCATGATGGCCACCGCCACGATGGCATTGAAATATAGTCCGCCCAGGTCGGTGCGGATCCTGCCGCCGCGGCCCAGCCGGTAGGAATCCGTGACGTCAGTGAAGAACGCGGGCCACAGCAGGTACAGCCCGGCCCCCATGGCTCCGGGCGTCGCCCCGCCCTTGCGGGTGGCAGCGGCGTGGCCGAATTCGTGGAACCCGGCGGAGAGGATGGTGACTGCGAGGATCAGCAGCAGGAGGGCCGGCTGTTCGAAGGCCTCATGGGTGGCGGAGCCCAGGCCCTTCACCATGAGCACCCACCAGCATGCGGCCAGGAACGCGGCCGTCACGGCCACCACCAGCAGCGGGTGGAACAGCACGGCGAACGGGGCGGTGATCCTGCGCGTGCGCTCCGGATCGGACACGATGTAGCGGAACCGCAGGCCCAGCAGCGGGTTGGATTTCCTGACCTCGGGCTGGCTGCCGTCGGCGAGCCGGAGCAGGCCCATCGGCAGCAGCTGGGAGTCCATCAGCGTGCGGACGTTGTCCGCGCTGACCAGGCGCCCTGAGCCGTCGCTGACGTGCCGGGCGATGGCCTCCAGGTCGCGCGTCCCGTCGGCTCCCTCCAGCACCAGGTACAGGAGCCGGGTCAGCTGGAGGGTCTGCCCATCGCCGCGGCGCACCAAGGACGGCGGCTCCCGGTAGCCGGAGCCTTCCGCCGGCCCAAGCAGCTGCACGCCGTCGGCCAGCGCAGGAAGGTGGGCTCCCGCCGTCGTGATGGTCCGGCCCGGCGGATCCTGGGAAAGGCCGGCGCCCGACGACGGCGGGCCCGCCTGGGCAGGCGGGCCGCCTTGGGTCTGGGTCATCTTGGCTTACTGCTGCAGGTCGGACTGCTGGCCGGCCGTGGCGTTGGCGGCTCCGTCGATGTGCTGGGAGATGGTGGCGCTCTGGTCCGAGATCGCGTATGCCTGGCTGTCGATGGAGCCAATGTTGGCGGCGACGGCCGCGTCGATGGGGGCTGCGACGTTGGCGTTCGCGGCGACGGCACCGTTGATGGGGGCGGCGATGGCGGCGTCCGCATCGAGGTTCACGTCGACGTTCAACAGGTTGCCGTTCAGCGCACCCGCTGCGTCTGTGACGCCACCGGTGCTTGTGGGCGCAGGTGCTGTTCCGGTGGTCCCATCCGTGGTTCCGGCGGTGCCCGTGTCGGTGGTGCCGTCGCCCTGGCCGATTACGCTGTCCTGGGCGGAGTTGGCATTGGCGTCGGCCACGATGCCCTGGTCAATCGCCGCGTCTTGGCTGGACAAGGCCTGCGCGTCGGAGCCATAGGACAGGATGTTGGCTGACGCGGCGGCGTCAATCGGCGCGGCCACGTTCGCATTGGCGGCGACGGCCAGGTCGATCGGGGCTGCAGCATTGATCCCCAGGTCCAGGTCCGCGTTCAGGTCCAGGACGGATGCTACTTCCTTGTCCGGCAGGGCTGTGGCCTGTTCGGACATCAGTTCTTCGTCGGTGAGAGGACGCATTTCGTTGTCCATGCTTGTGAGACCTCCAGTGCGGCGCGGGTGCTCTGCCCCCAGCGGGCAGCCCACGCCCACCAATAGTAAGCATGATTAGTAGTTTTGCGAAGCTTTCCTCCGCCGGTGGCCGCTTTCGGTCATCGCTATACGGGGCATCCAGGGACTATCGCGCTTCGAGGAGCAAAGGCGCCGCCGCAGCAGCCATCAGTTTGTGGTCGTGCGCTGCACCCGGTATGACGGACAAGGCCCAGTTGAACTGATCCCCCTCCCGGGCTGCATTCCGGGAGGCCTGGTAGAACGCCAACCCGCGCGTCAGCCTGTTGTCGCCTTGGGCATCGGTATGCCGGTCGCGCTGAAGCATCGCATCTTTCGGGTCGACGTCGTCGGCGCCGAGGAGAATGATCAGGCGCCGGGAAAAGGCGTCTCTTAACGCCTTGGGTGCGAGCGGCGAGTTTTTCAATCCGTACGGGTACTCAACGCTTTGGTCCGGCATGGTGTACCAGCCGGCGTTTGCTGCGACTGCGACGCTGACGTGGTTCGTTGGGGTGAACTCCATGAAGCGGTGAACAAACTGGCCTCCCGCCGAATGGCCGAAGAGCGCATAGTTTTCGGTTCTGTTGTTGGTATCCCGGACCACTGCCTGGAAGAGTGACTCCACTACGTTGAAGCTCCAGGACTCGGGGGGGTTGATATTGCCGGCGACGTCGAGGATGTTGCCTTGGTTGTAGCTGGCGGCGCCCGGGTAGTCGTCTTTGGAAAATTCCAACACCAGCAGCAGCGTGTTGCTGTTCTGGATGAGGGGCAGCCAGTCCGAACGGTAGGACTCGCCGTCGCGGTGCGCCCCCGTCATGACCATCAGAATCTGAGCCGACGACGGATCGTCCGGCGCCTTGTACCAGACGCGGATGGGCTGGTCCTGCAGTGGACCTTGGCCGCTGAAGGTGAAATCCCCCGTCTCACCCGGCGATATCATCCGTGTTTGTGAACTGGTGGCAGCGGGGCTTGCCATTTCTCCTCCTCGATTGGACGGCGTCGGTCCTGCCGGGGTTCCTTCGGGGGCGGCAGTGCAGGAAACTGCGAAGGCGATCAGGCTGAGTGCGACCGCCAGCATCCTGAGAACAGGCCTTCTGCGTCTCCGGACGCGGCGGGCACTCACTCCCGCGGCTCGAAACAGCGGCACGGCATCCTGGCGGCATCGCCCTGGATCTGAAGCGCCGGATGGACCAGGGGAATGGCGCTGACCATTTGGGGTGCAGTGCAGGGCTGCGTCAGGAAGCCGGTCATGGCGTTGTCGGTGTTGAAGCACTTAACCACGAACTGGGCCGGGGCATCCTTCCTCAATTCCACGCTGAGCGATAACCCCACCCCTTGTTTACCGAAGGAAGCAAAGCGTCCCGGGGTGCCGAAAACGAAATTGCCAAGACTGTAGGCGACAGGCACCTTGTCGATGTATTCGATTTTGTCGGCAATGTGGGGACCGGTGCCGACAATCAGATCGTAGCCGGCATCCACCATAGCCTGGGCCCAGAATCGCTGTTCAGGGAGGGTTTCCGTATAGTTGTCGCCCCAGTGCACGTAGGCGATGACCCAGTCAGCGCCGGCAGCACGGGCCAGGTCGTAGCCCCTTTGAACAGTTTCCGGGCTGAAAACAACGGTTCCGGCGGTGATTTCGTCTGCCCGCGTGGCCTTCCCGAAGTTCTCCCCCAGCGCGACGACGCCGATCGTCCCCATATCCGTGTGCCAGATAAGCGGCCGTTCCGCCTCTGCCAGGGTGTGGCCGGCCCCAAAGGTGTCCATGCCCGAGTTTGCGGACAACTTGACGGTGTCCTCGAGGCCTGCGATTCCCATATCCATGGAGTGGTTGTTACCCAGACCCAGCGCATCAATGCCTGCTTTGGAAAGTGCCCAGGCCGCCATGGGGTCCGCGTGATACGAAAACTGCTTGCCGGGACTCAGGGGCTGGGTGGAGTAGGTCATTGGAGCTTCTGCATTGGCGATGACCAGGTCCCCATCGATCATCGGAAGGACCGCCGCCATCGCCGCCTCGTAGGCTGCAGCGTCTGCCAGGGGCGCCTCACCGTCGCCCAGCATGGTGTCCCCCAGGAACTGGATGGACAGCTGCTCATCCTCCAAGGCCCCGGCCGCAAGATCTATTGATTCAACGTGGGCGGCTTCCGTTGCACCGTAGTTGGCCGCCAACGCCCCGGTTCCGCCCAGCGCTACGGCCAGTGCGGCGGCGATGAGGACCCTGTCGCGCTTCTTGGGGTGCATTACGCGCCGCTTTCCTGGTTGCCGTACAGCCGGTGTTCCCCGCTCAGGTTTGACTCCAGCCACGCCCTGTCCCGGTACTCCTCGCCGGACATGACCTCGGCCACCGCTCCGCCTTTAAGGACAACCACCGTGTTGGCCATGGCGATCTCCCGGGAATCCTGCGTGGCAATCAGGACTGTGCCGTCATAGCGGGCCAAAATGGCGGCGAAGTCGGCCTTGGCCTTCTGGTCAAGGCCAAGCGTGGGCTCATCCAGGAGCAGGATCGGCGGGTTGCCCACCAGCGCCCGGGCCAGGGCTATCCGCTGCCGCTGGCTGTAGGAGAGATTGAGGCCTCCCTCCGTGACCCACGTTTGCAACCCGTAAGGAAGATCCAGGAGCATCTCGTCCAGGCCCGTGGCAGACAGCACCCGTTCCACTTCCTCCTCCGAGGCTCTAGGGGAGGCATAAGTGATGTTGCGCCAAAGGGAGCCGCGCATCAGCGGCAACTCGGGCCCGGCAGCCCCAATCCACCGGGAGGCGGAACGTAGGGCGGTTTTGCTGAGCATCTGCCCGTCGATAATCACGCATCCGCCGTCCGGGTCCACAGTTCGGGAGACCAGGCCCAGCAGGGTCGATTTTCCGCTGCCGCCCTCCCCGGTGATGGCGACCACGTCCCCCGGGGCTACCTGGAGGTCGACCTCGCTCAGCGCGCCCTGCACCGACACGGACATGAAGTTGATGGAACCCTTCCGGACTCTCAGCGGAGCATGGCCGCCGCTGTCGAGGTCCCGGGTGGAACTGCGGAGGTATTCCTTGATTTTGCCCACGGAGACCTGGGCCCGGTGCCAGTAGTCGTGGGCCAGGCCCAGGGTACGTACCGGCCCGGACAGTTGCCGGGTTACGACGACGAAACCCACCACAGTGCCGATGGTCGCTGTCCCCCGCCGGACTTCAAAGAGGCCGACAGTGAGGACCGCCCCCAAGGCCAGCAACGCGAAGGCGGTGGAGACTCCGCGGAGGTAGCCGCGAAGCCGCGCGACCCTTACCAGTGCCCGGGTCAGCTCGTCGTTTTGATGGGAGAGCCGGCTGTATTCCCCTGCGGACCGGCCGAAGACCTGCACCACGGGCTGGGCATTGAGTTGCTCGTCGATGTTGCTCATCACCAGCGAACGTCGCCGGCGCATGACACGCGTCGCCTGGCGCATGCGTTGGCCGGCAAGGAAGGACGCGGCGGCCCCCACGGCCACCGTCACCACGATGGCCAGTGACATCCAGACGCTGAAAAAGAACAGGACAGCCAGCGCGCCCACCATGACGATCGCGGCAATGATTCCGCTCAGCACCCCCCGGCTGATCCACAGCCGTGTCATTGAAAGGTCACCGAGGAAGCGCAGCAAAAGGCCGCCGCGGGCCCGGTGCTGGAATTGGCGGGGCGTCATGCCCTGCAAATGGCCGTACATCGTCATCCTCAGCACACGTACAGCTTCGTAGCCGGCAGTCTCCGCAACATTGAAACCGGCTGCGCGGAGCCAGCCGTGCAGCAGTGCCACGAGGCCCAGCAGTCCTGCCTGGATCAGGGCCCACCTCCATTGCAGGTCCGCAGCGGCTCCTACCGTGGCCGGGGCCAGTCCGTCCACAATCAGGCGCAGCAGGAAGATATAGGCGACCAGCGTGGCCACCTGTCCCAGCCCAATGGCTATGGCTTTGGCGTAGACCTTGCCTGGAATTCTGTAGAGCCTGTCTTTTCCGGCCGCTGCGTTCACCACAGGTCCGCGCTTCCCGCGGAAGTGCTGGGCCTGGGGAATCCGAAAAATCCCGGCTTTGGCCTAGGCTGGCGCTCCGGTGATGAGGTGAAGGGTCCAATGATCACTTCGTTGGCTGCGGGCTCGGCCTGGACTTCAACAGCGGTTTCGGCCTTGTCCGCCTGTGCGGCCGCCAGGACGTCCTGGATCCCGAGGAGGGATGCCGCGGTACCAGGCTCGGTGAGTTCTTCACGGGTCAGCACGGGCAGCCCTGTCACTTTTGCGGCCTCCCGGATGGCCAGGGGGGACCGGGTCAGGAGTCCCGTTACCGCAAGGACTTTGTGCCCCAGTTTCTGGAGGTGGGAAACCCCGGCTACCGCGCCCATCGAATCAGGGGCGGCGAATATGACGGCGTCCACCATGTTTCGCAGGACGTTCGCCTCCAGCAGGCGGGACGTTTCGTCCTGGTAGATTCCGTCGGCGATTTCCACCAGGTTTAGGGCGGCGCCCGACGCCGTCAGGTGGTTCACCAGTTCAGCAAACTTCGTCTCCAGCACCTCCATTGGTTGGCGGTACGTTGAGGCGAGGCCAACGTCGGTGAAATCGAGCATCAGGTGGGCGCCGGCGTCGAGCATGCACCAGTAGTCGTTTCCGGAACCTGTTCCCGTAACTTTCGTGGCCCCCACAGCGACGCCCGCTTTGCTCAGCCCGTTGACAAGGCAGTGCACGGTGGTTGTCTTGCCCGAATTCATGGCTGTCCCGATCACGGCGATGGTCCGGGGACGGGGAACATGGGGTGAAACGGGCGGCAGGGCGAAATCCTGGATGTTAAGGGGGCGCCCCTTGGCGTCCCCCAAGAGCCCAAGTGGCTCGATTTCCGTTGCCCGCCGGACTGCCATACTCCTGCTCAGCACCTCCGAGGCGATCCCGCCGGAGGCGACCAGCTGGGTTTCGCCGAGGGTGGCGGGGACCCGGGATTCGAACTGGTCGGTGGCGTACCGGTCACCGTAGGTGACGATGATTTCGTCGTCATCGTGCAGCACGGCGCGCCGGCCGTTTGGCTGTTCGATGTGGCGGTGGTGGCCCAACTGTACGATCCGGGCAAGCACAAGATCGCCCGAGCGGGGACGGACTGCGCCCGACACCAGCGATGCTATCCGCTCCGGTACCACCCGCCGGGTGGTAAAAGCGGCTTTGGCCCTCGCCACGCGAACAGGGTCCAGCGGTTTGACCCATACCCCTCGATCTGTGCTCATGCCCCGCACGCTAGTGGGGAATACAAGCCGGGGACAGGGAAAGCGGTACCTGAAGTTCAGATTAGGGACTACTTGGTGTCCAGCAACAAAACCCGCGCAGAAAAGCATCTCGCGTGGTTGAATGGCGAATGTGCCCCCCGGCACAGTGACGCCCCAACCGGACACCAGGAGGACAGTATGACTGGAATCAACTCGAAGTTCGACAAGGAATACATCGACAAGGGCATCGACGACCTCGCGAAGGCGCCGGTGGAAGCGCTGAAGGGACTGTCCGAAAGCGACGCCCAGAAGCTCAAGGAAGCCCTTAACATCAAGACGGTCAAGGATCTGGGCACCAACAAGTTCTTCATCTGGGCGCACTCGGTCGCCAAGCTCGCGGAGTAGCGCGCCACCCAGCAGTTCCCAGCAAAGCCCTTGGCCCCGGCCAAGGGCTTTGCTGTTTTTGCCCCCTCCGGTTTCCTCCACACCGTGCAGCTGATTACCGGCCATGGCGGCCCGTTCTTTACAGTGGAAGATGGCAACTGTGGAAGGAAGGGCGGCGACTGGCATGACTGCTCCGTTCCGCGTCCCCCGGGCCATAGCCTTCACCGCCGCCATGCTGACCCTCGCCGCAGGGGCCCACCTACTGGCCGGCGGCATACTGCCCCCGCCGGTAATCCTGGCCGGAATCGTGGCGCTGGTACTGGCCCCGGTCACCATCCTCTCGAAAACAAAGATCAATGCGCCGGCGATGACCGGACTCCTGGCCTCCAGCCAACTGGCGCTCCACTGGGCCTTCGATGCACTATCGGTTTCCGCGACCTTCACCCCGGCGGACGGCGCCCATGGACACGGTGCCCTCCCGGCCTCCTCCATGGCTGCAGTCCTCGCGCCGGGCCACGCCGCCGTGCCGGGAGCCTTGATGCTGGCCCTGCACGCGGTGGCCACAGTGGCCACCGCCCTCGTCCTTGCCCGGGGCGAGGCGGCAGTGTGGGCCCTGGCCGCATGGCTGCGCCCCCTGGTCCGGATCCTGGCCGCCGTCGCCATCCCGGAGTGGCCGCACATTGCCGCGCCGGCCGCCGTCGTCATTCCTTTCCGGTGGCGGAACCTGCGCCTGCCTGCGCTGCGCGGGCCGCCTTCCTTCCACGCCGCCCTTTAGGCGGCAGACGCTCCGCGACGTGCCCAACCCGCCGAAACCAGGCAGGGCCGCCGCGTTGTCCCCTTTTCCTGCGCCGCCGCCCACTAGCGGCCTCTTTGGCGCACCCTTTGGAAGGCTTGCCTTGAACACCTCACTCCGCCGTACCCTCAAGACCCTTGCAGCTGCCGCTGCCGCCGCCGGAATCGTGGCCGCGGGCGCCACCGCCGCGTCCGCCCACGTCAGCGTGAACCCGGACGATACCGCCGCCAACGGCTACTCCCACCTGACGTTCAACGTCCCCAACGAGTCCCCCACAGCGAAGACCAGCAAGCTCGAGGTCACGCTGCCAGCTGACACCCCCTTCACCTCCGTCTCCGTGAAACCCGTTGAGGGGTGGACGGCACAGGTGATTACCAGTGACCTGCCCAAACCCGTCAAGGTCTCCGGCACGACGGTTACCAAGGCGCCCACCACGGTGGTCTGGACTGCGGACGAATCCCACCAGCTGGGCCAGAACCAGTACCAGGCGTTCTCGTTGTCCGTGGGCCGGCTTCCCGCCGAGGGCACCAAGGTCACCCTGAAGGCGGCCCAGACCTATACGGACGGCAGCGTGGTGAAGTGGGACGAAGAGGGCGCTGAAGGGCAGCCGGAACCCCAGCATCCGGCACCGTCCTTTGTAACAACGGCCGACGACGCGGCTGCCTCCACCCCAGCGTCCGCGGCACCGAACGCCGAGGCTGCGTCCGAGACGAAGCAGGCTTCCACCGACGGCACGTCGGTGTCGGGCGTGGTCCTCGGCGCTGCCGGCTTCGTGTTGGGTGCCGTGGCGCTGGGCATGGTCCTCGCCGCCCGCCGGACCCGCCCCACCGGCAAGTAGGGCGGGCCGGATCATGAAGAAAACGTCACCCCGCATCATCCTGGCCCGGAAGGTACGCCTGCTGCTGCCGCTGGCCACCGCCGCGATCCTGTTGGTCTTTTCCGCACCGGCCCAGGCGCACGACGCCCTCGAGTCCAGCAACCCGGCCAACGGTTCCACCGTCAGCGCGATGCCGGCGAAGATCGAGCTGACCTTCGACCACACCCCCATTGCCATCAACTCGATCGTTCGCGTTGAGGATGCCAGCGGTACCGACCAGGCGGATGGGCCCGTGGAAATCGTTGACAACCAGGTCAGCCAGGCGGTCAAGCCGGGAGCTCCCCAGGGGAAATACAAGGTGGTGTGGCGGGTGGTGTCCTCGGACGGCCACCCCATCGAGGGGACCTTCACCTTCACCGCCGGCGGCCCGAATGCCACGCCGGTGGCGACTACGGCTGCCAGCCCCGCATCCGCCAGCCCAGGGGTTCCGGGGCCGCTGGTTGCGGCAGGGGTAGTTGGGAGCGTCCTGGTCATCGGCCTGGTGGTGGCCGGGCTCCTGATCAGGCGCAGGCTGCGGAACCCGGAAGGCGAAGGCTAAGAATGGCCAGCGCCGGCACGGCAACCACCGTATATTCGGCCGTGCCGGCGCTCCTCGGCTTTTGCGGCGGGCAGCGTTAGGGTGGGCCTTGCCCGGTCCACACCTGCGAACACCAGGAGTCCCCATGCCCAAGCCCACCATCGCCAACGGTGATCCCTGCTGGATCGACCTCATGACGTCGGATCCGGAGAAGTCCGGCGAGTTCTACACCCGGCTGTTCGGCTGGACCTACGAGGAGGGCGACCAGGAGAAGTACGGCGGCTACATCACGGCGTTCGCCAACGGTGCGATGGTGGCCGGGATGATGAAGAACGACGCCGGCTCCGGGTACCCGGATGTCTGGACAACGTACCTGCGGGTGGAGGATATCCAGGCGACAGCCGACGCGGCCGTGGCGGCAGGCGGCCAGGTGTTGATGGGGCCCATGGAGGTGCCCGAGCAGGGCCACATGGCGATGCTCGGGGACGCAGGCGGAGCCGCAATCGGCGCCTGGCAGTTCGGCGGCCACACCGGGTTCCAGGCCAAGGGCGAACCCGGCACCCCCTACTGGCATGAACTCCACGCCCGGGACTACGCGGCGTCGGTGAAGTTCTACCAGGACGTCTTCGGCTGGGACACGGACGTCATGAGTGACACCGAGGACTTCCGCTACACCACGCTGGGATCCGGGCGGGACTCACGGGCGGGCATCATGGACGCCTCCCATTTCCTGCCTGAAGGTGTGCCGGCCAACTGGCAGAACTACTTCACCGTTGAAAACACCGACGCCGGGGTGGAGATCGCCACGTCCCTGGGCGGCCAGGTGGTCCATCCCGCCGAGGACACGCCGTTTGGGCGAATCGCCACCCTCACGGACCCCACCGGCGCGCTGTTCCGGATCGCCCAAAGATAGGGCCGGTCCCCCGCGCCCGGCGATGAGCGCCGGAGCCGGGGGTGACGGCGCATAGAATCGGGTAAAACCGCAGGCCAACAGGGGGTCAAGCTTTGCCCGAGCAACAGTCCGCACCGAAGGACACCAAGCGCCGTGACGTAGTACTTGGGCGCCTAAAGGACTGGGGTTTGCCCCTGGGGGTTGCCGTGGCGGCCATCGCGCTGGGCGCCGCCAGCATCACCGGCGGCCTGGCGGACCGGGACCGCAAGAACCAAGAAGCGGCGGCCAGCCAAAGTGCCGCGGCCATCCCCACCTGTGAGGTGACGGACCGGAACAGCCTGGTCCCGCCGTCGGGCGCGTTGTTGGGCGTGAACCTGAACCTTGACGCCAAACCACTGGCCCAGTACGCGGCCGACCTGGGCCACAAGCCCGCCGTAAGCGTCTCGTTCGCCGACTTCCCCTACACAGAGCAGGAACGGACCCACCTGCAGCAGGCGGCCGCCCAGATCCGGGCGGACGGTCACATCATGCTCCTGACCCTCGAACCCAAACAGGGCCTGGCCGCCGTCACCCGCGACGTCATCAGCGACTTGGTGAAGGATCTGGGGTCGATCAACAGCCAGGGCGTCCCGGTGATCGTCCGCCTGGCCCACGAGATGAACGGGTCCTGGTATCCCTGGTCCCAGCAGCCGCTGGAGTACAGGGACATGTTCACCCGGGTCGCGGACGCTGTCCACACGGGCGTCCCGGGCTCGGCCATGATGTGGGCGCCCAATTACGCGGGCGGCTATCCGTTCGCGGGCGGCCAGTTCGAGGCGAAGGCGGGCAGCGCGGATTTCGCGGCCCTGGACACTGATCACGACGGCGCCATCACCATGGCGGACGATCCTTACGCCCCGTATTACCCGGGGGACGGGGCGGTGGACTGGGTGGGCATGTCGCTCTACCACTGGGGCGCGAAGTACCCGTGGGGCGAGAACGAGATCCCGGAGGCCAACAAGTTCGCCGACCAGCTCACCGGCAACTACGTGGGGGCAAACGGCGATGACACCCTCCTGCCCGACTTCTACAGCGTGTACGGCAAAGACCACAACAAACCCGTGGCCATCCCTGAAACCGCCGCCCTCTACAACCCTACGGCCGGCGGCGCCGCGGAAATCGAGATCAAGCGCACCTGGTGGGAGCAGGTGTTCAGCGCCCAGACCCACGCCCAGTTCCCCAACCTGAAGATGATCAACTGGTTCGAATGGGACAAGAACGAAGTCGAGGTCAACGGCAGGATCGACTGGACTACCACCAACAGCCCCGCCATCCGCGGCGCCTTCACTACGGCCCTGCCGGACTGGCTGCACTACGGGACTGGGACCACCTGCCGACCCGCTGGTTAGGTAAGGTTTGTCCATGATCCAGGCTGCGGCCGTGTCCGCACTGACGTCCTACCACTGGCTGGGAATTCCCATTGCCGCCGCCGGCGCCGTCCTGCTCGCCCTGGGAACGCTCTTCCAGCACCGGGCTGTGGAAGACCAGCCGGCTGCATCCGGGCGCGCGGCGGGCAGCATGGGCGGAGGTCGGCTCCAGGCACTGGTCCGCAAACCGGCGTGGCTGGCCGGAACGGCGATGCTCGGGGCTGCGATCCTGCTCCAGCTCACCAGCCTCCGGTTCTCACCCCTGATCGTGGTGCAGCCCATCGGCGCGGTGGCCCTGGTGGTCACCACCCTCGCCACCGCGCGGATGACCCGGAGGTCCCCCGGGCGGCGGGCCCTCACCGCCGTCGCCCTCTGCGTCGGTGGGGTGGGCGTGTTCGTGGCCGTGGCGGCGTTCTCCGCGGAGGACGTGGAAATCAGTGACCGGCATCTGGTGACCATCCTGATCGTCCTCGCCGTGGTCCTGGCCTGCGTCGCAGTGGCCTATGCCTTGTGGCGTCACCGCTCCGGCGCCGTGGTGTTCACCGCCGGCGCCGGGATCCTTTTCGGGTTCGTCGCCGCCCTGGCCAAGACCGTCATTGCACGGCTGTTCCAAGGCGACTTCGAGTGGCTGTCCCTGACCTGTTTGGCGGGGCTTGTTGTCGCGGCCCTGGCCGGCAGCTTCCTGGTCCAGAACGCCCACACCCGGGGAACGCCCGAACTCGTGGTGGCCGGACTCACCGTGATCGATCCGCTCGTGGCCGTGGCCATCGGCGTCACCATCCTGGGCGAGGCTGACTCCGCCCCGCCGCTGGCGATCGTCCTGTTCCTCCTGTCAGGAGCCACCGCCGTGGCTGGGGTCATCCTGCTGGCCACGGTCAAGGAACGGGCCGAACCACGGGTCAAGCGGTAGCACCACCCGTCTGGCAGCCGGCGTGAGGGGTTTATTCGTGCTCGCGGATGTATTCCTCAGGGCTGACGTCCTGGGGCTCTATCCCGTCGGCGTGCTCGGATTCGAAGATGGCGAACGCCAGGCCCAGACGGTGCCGCAGTTCCAGGGAGGCGTGCTGCCGGAAGTCGGTCAGGCCTTCGCGTTCCTCTTCAGCCATATGGTCGCCGTTGGCTTCGTTGGCCTTTGCCACCGCGTCCCACCAGTCGGCGCTACCCGTCGGGTGCCGGTCCACGTCACTGATGGCGTCCCGGATCTCGTTGTGGTCGTGGATGGCGTCGGTGGTTTCGTCTTCGGCGGAGTCCTTTCCGCCGGCCCCCTTCCCCAGTTCCAGCAGCTCCGGGTAGAAGAGTTCCTCCTCGGCCTTGGCGTGGACTTCCAGCAGGATCCGCATCCGCTTCCATACCGCGTCCAGGCTGGATGTTTCGCTGGCATGCATTTCATCGAGCAGGGCGAACAGGCGCCGCTGCTCGTGGTGGTCGTTCAAAATCACTTCAACGATGTCCATGGTGGTCCTCTCCGCGGGGGTAGCTACGCCCTAATCCTTACCCTCACCAGCCCGTCTTCCACCAGCACACCCTGCAGGGACAGGATTCCCAGCGGATTCCCAGCAAATAACCACCAGTTGGGGCAGGCCGGTGGGTACGGCTTCATTGAAGCCGTGACAACAATCCAAGAGGAGGCAAAAGACATGGAAGCGCTGCCCCTGGTGGTCCTGCTCCTGATTTTCGCCGGTGCGGCGGCGGTGATCTGGGTGGCCGGGATCCAGCTGTCCAAGCAGACGGACGTCCTGGATGACCGGCTGCACCTGGGCTCGGCGCTGGGCGGGCTGATCCTGCTGGCCATTGCCACCAACCTGCCGGAGATCGCCATCACGGTCAGCGCGGCCGCGTCCAACAACATCGGCGTGGCCGTGGGCAACATATTGGGCGGCATCGCCATCCAGACCGTGGTGCTGGTGATCCTGGACGTGTTCGGGACCAAAGGCACGGAGCCGCTCAGCTACAAGGCAGCATCCCTCACCCTGGTCATCGAGGCGGTCACGGTCGTCGCCGTCCTGGGCGTGGTGATTGCCGGCAGCCAAATGCCCGGATCACTCGTGGCCTTGCACCTGACCCCTGCCGCGGTGTTGATCGCTGTCATCTGGATCCTCGGGCTGATCATGGTCCAACGCTCCCAGAAGGGCCTGCCCTGGCACCAGCAGGGCGACGCCCCGGGCGGGCAGGACCAGCCCAAGGGACACTCCAAGAAGAAGTCCACCGACAAGAACCGGCACATCAGCACCGGCAAGTCAGCCCTGATCTTCATCGTGGCGGCCCTGGCCACCCTGGGCGCAGGCGTGGTGCTGGAGCGCAGCGGCGATGCGATCGCCGGGCACATCGGCCTCTCCGGGGTTCTCTTCGGCGCCACCTTCCTCGCTTTGGCAACATCCCTGCCGGAAATCTCCACCGGCCTGGCCTCGGTGAAGGAGGGCGACTACAAGCTTGCCTTCAGCGACATCTTCGGCGGCAACGCCTTCCTCCCGGTCCTGTTCCTGGTGGCCGTCCTGATCACCGGCAAACCGGTACTGCCGCAAGCCCAGGCCACCGACATCTACCTCACTGCGCTGGCCATCCTGCTGACCCTCACCTACCTGCTGGGCCTGCTCTTCCGCCCGAAGAAAAAGCACCTGGGCATGGGGACCGACTCACTGGTGGTCCTGGTCCTGTACCTGGTGGGCGTGGCCGGACTGTTCGCCGTCGCCACCATGTCCTGACCGCCGCCGCTGGCGTCGAATCCAGGGCCGCGCAACACGGGCCGGGACCGGTCCAGAGGGGTTGCCGTTACGAACAGTTGGTAGTTACGGCCGGGTCAGGCCAGTGCAGGAGCGTTCGGAAGGTGCAGCCATGAATCCACACAGCAGTCCGCGAGCGCACAACAGCGGACGGTTGCGGGTGACGGCCCTGACAACGTTCCTGGCCCTGGCCTTGTCCGGCTGCGCCGTGGCCGGCGCCGAAAAGCCGCCGTCCGAAAGACCTTCAGCGGGTCCGTCCGCTTCGCCAGAGGCAACCGCCAGTGCCGCGGCTGACGGCCCCTCGCCGGCCGCAACCATGGTCTGCGGCGACGAGACCAGGACGAACATCGTCAAGGCCCTGTCCCTTCCATCCGAGCCTCCCACCACGGACTCCTGGGCGGACAAGCTCTACACCTGCACCTATTCGCTTCCCTCCGGGCACCTGCTGCTCTCGGTCAAGGAAACGTCCGATCCGGAAGCCGCCCGCACCTTCTTTGACGGGCTGCAGCAACAGGCTCCCGGGGCTGCGCCTATCGAGGGGCTGGCGAACCTGGGGTTTCCGGCGTTCCAAACGCCTACCTCCGCGGTCTTCACGAAGGACAATTTCGTCCTGACTGTGGACGCGGCAGCCCTCCCAGCTACGTTGGGCCCCCACGACGTTTCCCGTGACGCTTTCGCGTACCAGATAGCCACCGCCGTACTGGCCTGCTGGTCCGAATAGCCAGGGAGGGGCAGATAAGCGCCCGCCCTCCCCATCCGTGACGCGGAGCACAGCGAACCAGCATTGTCACAGTCATGGGCGGCCCATCAGGGGAGCGTCCATTTCCAATGGAGGAAATGTCATGAAGAAATCCGCTTTCCTGGTAGCCCCGGTTCTTGCCCTGGGCGCCTTCGCACTCTCCACCAGCCCGGCCCTTGCCGCCGACAACGCCACCATGTACCAGGCGAACCTCGCCGCGATCAACGGCAGCAACGCCTCCGGAACCGTCATGGTCACCGTCAACGGTGACCAGGCAACCGTCACGGAGAAGGTCTCCGGACTCGCCGCCATGTTCAACGGAAACCCGTACCCGCACGTGCAGCACATCCACATCGGCGCGAAGGGCACGTGCCCTGACATGTCTGCCGATACCAACAAAGACGGCGTCATCAGCACCACCGAAGGTGCCCCGGCCTACGGCGGCATCGGTGCGACGCTGTCCACCAGCGGGGACACCAGCCCCGCGGCCGGAACGGACCTGAAGGTCGCGGGCATGGGTGCCTCCTATACCTACAACCGGACTTTCACCCTGGATGCAAAGACTGCTGATTCGCTCAAGGCCGGAACCGCCGTCGTCGTGGTCCATGGCCTGGATCCGGCCACCCTGCCCGAGGCAGCGCAGAAAGCTCCCAGCGACCTGGTGCCTTCCCTGCCCCTGGCCGCCACCTCACCGGCATTGTGCGGCTCCCTGAAGGCCATGCCGGCCGGAGCCCCCGGCACGGGCATCACCACCCCGGCCCCGGCCGGACCTGACCTCGGCCTGCTCGCCGCCGGCGGCGGCCTGGTCCTCACAGCCGGCGGCGCGTACGCACTCCGCCGCAAGATGGCTGCGTAGGCCCGGCAGAACAGCAGGAACAAGCAGGGACCTGATGGGACCCCGGAACAGCAGCCGCCGCGGACGCGTCATCGCGTCCGCGGCAGCCGCGGTGCTCCTGGCCGGCGGCATCACCACCATCGGCCTCGGCCTCCACGCCGAGCCCCCGGGCAGGGGGGAACCCGCAGCAGTGTCCAGCCCACCGGCCGCGGCGCCGCCCGCCGACGCCGGCGCCTCCGGGCCGGCGTCCCCAACCGGACCGCCGCCCGCTCCACCGGCCCAGCCCGTCCCGCCGGCCGGCGCCAAACCGGCCACTCCGGATGCCCCGGCTGCCCGCCTCCGTCCCGGTGCGGGTCGAGGTGCCTTCCATCGGGGTGGACGCGGCTGTGGCTCCGGTGGGAAAGCAAGCGAACGGGGAGGTCCAGACTCCGTCGGGAGAACCGGGCTCGCCTGCTGGCTGGTACCAGGATTTGCCCACCCCGGGCCAGACGGGCTCGGCGGTGATCCTGGGCCACGTCAACAGCACCACCAGCGATGTTGGACTGTTCTACCGCCTCCACGAGCTCACCGCGGGGCAGACCATCACGGTGACCCGTGCGGACCACACCGCCGCGGTCTTCACCGTGGACAAGGTGGATGTGTACCACAAATCAACGTTCCCCACCGTGAAGGTCTACCAGAACGCCGACCGGCCCGAGATCCGCCTGATCACGTGCGGCGGCTACGATCCGGCCACGAGGGAGTACCTCGACAACACCGTCGTTTACGCGCACCTGGTCTCCAGCCACCCCGCGTGATCCGCAGCGGCTGCCCCGCCCGGGCAGACAGCGGCCACTAATCCCCGAGAGGGAACACCATGAAATCGACATTAACCAAGCGCATGGCCCTCGCCCTGATCGGCGCCGCAACCATCTTCGGGGCCAGCGCGTGTGGAACCAGCGGAGGAGGCTCCTCCACGGCACCGGAAGCGCCGACGTCCACGCAGGCATCCATGGAGGGCATGGGAGGTTCGCCCATGGCGTCCCCAAGCGGCACCACTATGGCAGGGCATCAGTCGTCCGGAACGACCTCAAGCCTGACGATCCACATCAAGTCCTTTGCCTATACCGGGCCGGACAATGTCCCCGCCGGCGCGAGTGTGACCGTCATGAACATGGACAACGAGGCCCACACCGTGACCGCCGACGACGGCTCCTTCGATGCCGTGGTCAAGCCCGGGACCAGTACCACCTTCACTGCCCCCGCAAAGGCCGGAAGCTACCCCTACCACTGCACCTACCACTCCGGCATGCAGGGAACCCTGACGGTCAAGTAAGCGGGTCAGCCCACCGGCATCCGGTTCTGCGCGCGCCGGATCCGGTACTCACGCCACGTGATCCACACGATGAAGATGTCGAACGCGGTGAGCAGCACCATGCCCCAGGTGAACTCCACCGAGATCCGGTACCCCTGGTACGCGATGAACACCAGCAGGAACGCGATCATCCAGGGGTAGGCCCACAGCTTCTCCCTCAGGACAGCCCACACCAGGACAATCTTCACCACGCCGTGCAGGAGGAGATAGACGGCGCCAAACAACGACGCCGGCCCCGAAAGGTTAGCGGTCAGGTGCACCAGGGTGTTGGCCACGAAGTCCCGCGGATCCTGGGCGAGTTCGTGCTGGGTGAGGAACCGGACCAGGTCATTGATCTGCGCGGGCGTGACCAGCAGGAGGAGTACCCCGCCGATCAGTTCCAGGACCCCGTCCAGGCCCTTGAGGATGAGGGAGATGCGGAAGGTCCTGTCCAGCAGGGCCGTTCCCTGGCGCGTGTTTTCCATTGGATATTCCCTTCCCACAACCCGTGCAGTGTATCCCCGGGACAGCACTGGGCACCCGCCAAGCAGACCACGCGCCGGCGGCCACGGCATTCAGCTTTTCCCCAGCATCGTCTCCTACAGTGATCCCGTGCCGGTCCATGCCGCGGGGGCGAGGACGCACGCGCAAATTTGGAAGGACACACCGAGGTGAACCCATCAATCCCGTCAATGAAGACCCGCATCGGCGTCGGAGCCTCAGCTCTCCTGGCCGCCGGCGCCATGGCCGTCGCAGGTGTGGGCGCCGCGTCCGCCTCCCCCAGTCCAACAGCTACCGCCTCGGCCGCGGCCACCGGCCAGGCCAAGACGGCGAAGGTCGCCGGCGGCCTGCAGGCGTTCCTTGGCATCAACGCAGACAGCCCCCAGGCCGTTGGGGACCGTGCCGCGAAGGCAGCCGAAGCCCTGGTCAACCACCCGCAACTGTTCGCCAAGCTGCCCGCCGCCCTCCAGGCCGACGTCACCACGCTCAAGGACGCCCCGGCAGCGGACCGGGTGAAGGACGCGTACAAGATCAAGACCACGGCCCTCTCCGGCGGCTACGGACCCGAAGTCCAGAAGCGTGCCGAAGCGCTGGAGAAGACCGTTACCGGTTTCGCCGGCCTGCGGCAGGAGCTGCGCACCGCGTTCAGCTCGGGCAACCCCGGCGCCGGGCTCCAGAAGGTGGCCGACCAGCTCATCGCGCACCCGAAGCTGTTCGCCAAGCTTCCCGCCAACCTCCAGGCTGACCTGACCACGCTCAAGAACGCTGCCCCCGCGGACCTGGACGCCCAGGCGAACAAGATCAAGGACACCGCACTGAATGGCGGCTACGGCGCCAAGGTGCAGAAAATGGCCGAGGCACTCCAGAAGAAGGCGGCAACGCCCAGCACGTAACACCTCCAGCCAGCCGCCGGGAGGCGTGCGACGGCGGCGCGGACGGTTCCAGGTCCGGCGGGCGTGGGCAGTGGGCTGGGTTCGTTGTGGCACCGCCGCTGGGCAGGGATATGAGCGCATGATGTTCCCATGAGAAGGATCATCTGGTGCCTGGCGGCGGCCCTCATCACCACGCTCGCTTTTGGCAGCGTGTACGTCGCGCTCCAGCAGATCGGCCGGCACTCGGTGGACACGGCACCGGCCGCGGCCGCCGCGGCGCGGGTTCAACAACCGGGGCCCGATACAACGGCAGGGCCCTGGCTTGAACTGACACCTGACAGCGGCGTGTTCCTCATCGTTTACGGGGACAACAACAGTCCGCTCTCCACCACCGTGACGCTGCATGGGACGATGCCCATGGTCCCCGCGGGGGTGCTGGAAACGGCACGGGCCTTGGGCACCGACACGGTGACGTGGCAGCCGGAGCCCGGTTTGCGGATGGCGATCGTGGCAAAGCAGGCGGCCGGGAGGGTCGTCGTGGCAGGCCAGTCGTTGGCACCCTTCGAGGCAAGCGACCGCAGGACCCTGATGTTCCTGGCAGCGGGGTGGCTGGGCAGCATGCTGGTCCTGGCAGCGGCGTTTGGTGCGGCAGCGTTGGTGGGACGCAGGCAAGGCCAAGAACCCAAGCGGTAGGGGTGCATACAAGTCTCCGGCAGCCGGCCTAAAGAAATTTTCGCCGGACTGCATCCGGGCAAGGCATCCGGCCGGTAGTAGGGGTGTAAGCAAAACCCCGCCCCACCGGGGCCCCTCAAAGGAGTTCGACATGCGCAAGACACTCTCTGTAGCAGCCGGAGCAACCGCCCTGCTGGCAGCACTGGCCCTCGCCTCCCCGGCCCAGGCGTCCGGTTGGCATCACGACGACGAAGGAACAGCAAAACTCTCCGTCCTCCACGGCATACCTGACATGAAGGTGGACGTGTGGGTGGACGGCAAGCTCACCCTGGACAACTTCAAGCCGGGTACCTTGACCGGCCCACTGACTCTTCCCGGCGGAGACCACAAAATCGCCATCACCGGCCCCAAGGCGACCAGCGCGGACAACCCCGTGATCGGCCCGGTCACGGTGGACCTCGAAGCCGGCGGGGACTACACGGCCGTCGCGAACCTGGCCGCTGACGGCACCCCCACCGCCACGCTGTTCACCAACGACACCACGCCCAGCCCTGACGGGAAGGGAAAGCTGACCGTCCGGCACGTCGCCGCCGCCCCCGCCGTCGATATCCTGGCCGGCGGGAAGGCCGTCATCAAGGGCCTCACCAACCCCGAGGAGAAGACCCTCACCCTCAAGGATGGAACCATCTCGGCGTCGGTGGCGGCAGCAGGAACCACCGCCCCGCTGATCGGCCCGGCCAACGTCAACATCGCCGAGGGAAAGAACACGATCGTGTACGCCTGGGGCAGCCTCAAAGATAAGAACCTTGCGCTGGCCGTGCAGGTGGTGGACTCCGCAGGTCGCGGACACGACTGCGACGACGACTAACCTCCGAAGCCCTGCAGAACTTCAACGGTTTGTCCCGGGCGGGGCCGCGCCCACCGCGGCCCCGCCCGGGACAGACACCGGAAAAGTCCGCGTTCGGGAGCCAATCGACCATAGCGGACCACATCGGGCACCGGCATAATAGGGTTCAATCAGGCCTGTTGCCGCTCAAGGAGCACCCGATGGAGGCTGCCGCCACCCCCGATTGGAACCCCGGTTTCGATCAGGCGTTTGCCGACGGAGACGAGAGCATCCTCGCCGAGGCGTACCGGAGGCTGAGCCCCCTGGTTTACACATTGGCGCTCCGGTCCCTGGGAGAGCGGAGCGCCGCTGACGAAGTCACCCAGGAGGTATTCATCCGGGCCTGGAAGTCACGGACCACCTACCGGCCCGAGGTTGCCCGGCTGCCGGCCTGGCTGGTGGGAATCACCCGGAACGCCATCAATGACGCCCTGTCCGAACGGGCCAGGCAACGCCATCTGCAGCAAGCGGCCGTTCAGCTGCTCCCGGACCCGTCCGCCGCCTCTGAAGCAGGAGATGTCGAGGCGGTGGCCGACCGCCTGATCCTTGACGACGAACTGGAACACTTGGGAGACCCGCAACAGACCATACTGCGGCTGGCGTTCTACGAGGACCTGACGCACCACGAGATCTCATCACGGCTGAACCTGCCGCTCGGCACGGTCAAAAGCCATATCCGGCGCAGCCTCACCCGGTTGCGCAGCCGCCTGGAGGTGGAACATGGAACACCTTGACGCGGAACTCCTGAGCCTGATGGCCTTGGGCGAAACCCCGGGCAGTGGCGCGGACGCAGAGCACCTGGCCAGGTGCCCGGAATGCACCGCTACCCTGCGGGGCCTCCAACATGTCATGGACATTGCCACCCTGGAGCCCGCGGGCATCAAGCTCGAGCAACCCGGCGCCGGCACCTGGGCCGCGATCCATCAGGCGCTGGGGCTTTCACCGGCCCTTGCAGCGGATCCCCTGGCCCAGCCCACCCCTGTCAGCCGGCCGGCTGCGGTGGAAGCGCCTTCCAACCCGGTCAAATCCAACCCGGTCAAAGAACGGGACGGGAAAGAATGGGACGACGCGCCAAGGCCGCTGCGGTCCGGCGCCAAGGACCGTGGCCGCCCCCGTCCCCGGCTCTGGATGGCCGCTGCTGCCGCCGGCGTCGTCCTCGGCACGGCGGCCGGCTGGACCGCGGCCGGCGTCCTGGGAGGTCCGGGTGCCCCTGCCCCGGGTCCCACCCCGTCCGGTCCCACGCCCATCGTCCTCGCCCAAACACCCCTGACCCCCCTACCCGCACATACCGGCAACGGAGAAGCCCAGGTGAAACAGCTCCCCGACGGAACCCGCGAACTCACCATCCACCTCTCCGCCGACCCCACCACCGGATACCGGCAGGTGTGGGTCGCCACCAGCGACCTCACCGGAATGGTCAGCCTGGGTGTCCTGGCCGATGGAACCGGCACCTTCACCGTCCCGGCCGGGATCGACCTGGCCCAATATCCCATCGTCGACATTTCCGACCAGGCCTACAACGGAAATCCGGCGCACTCCGACGACAGCGTCGCCAGGGGAAGGTTCACCCCCAAGACCTGACACGCCCCACGGCGCACCAGGAGCAAGCGGTCAGGACGTTTGCGACGCCGCCGCGGACGGGTCCAGGTCGGCGAGCGTGAGCGGGTGGGCAGGTTGGTCCGGGAACGGGACGGCGCAGGTCACCGCCAGGTCCGGGCCAACGTGCACCAGCTCCCCCGGCGCCAGCGGACGCCAGCCGGGGTTGTGGTCCATGGGTTCGGTGGCGAAGAGCACGGACCTGGCCCCGGAGAGTTCGGTGCTTCGCGAGTGGATCCGGTGGCTCCGGGCGTCCAGCGGGGCCGCCGGGGCCGGCTCGGCTGACGGGTCGCGTTCCAGGATGAACAGCGGGTGGGTCGCCGGGTAGCGGAGCGCCCAGAGGTCGGTGGCCGTGGTGACAATCAGGTTCAGGGCCAGGACGGGAAGTTCGACGGCGATCCAGCCCACCGCGCGCACGATGCCTTCCGCTACGTCCCCGCCGGCCCGGCGGCTCTCTGCGGTGATCAGGGCGAAGAGGCGTTCACTGTCGGTCTGGCCCTGGACCAGCCCCGCCACCCCCAGTTCTGCGAGCCGCGCGTCCAGCCGGTCCAGCCCGTGGAAGGCGCCGTTGTGCGCGAACAGCCGCCCGTCCTGCTCGAACGGGTGCGTGTTCGCCAGGGTGTGCGCGCCGGTGCTGGCGTACCGGACGTGGGCCAGGAAGGTGGTGCTGACCAGCTGCCTGGCCTCCCGGGCGAAGGCGTGGTCCTCCCACGCGGCGAGCGGCCGTTTGCTGACCCGCGCGCCGCCGTCGGCCTCAAACGTGCCGATCCCCGCGCCGTCGGGCTCTTTCCTGCTCTGCCGGGACAGGCTGTCCGGGGCGTCCAGCAGCCAGAAGGTGGCGCGGACGGGCCGGGACCCTGCGTGCAGCCCGAATAACCGGCACATGGCCGCTCCTCACGAGACTAGTGGTGGAAGGCTTCCTTCTGCTGCTGCGTGGGCATGGGACCGGTGAGGGCATCCAGGTAGTCCACTTCCTTCTGGAGGTCGGCCAGGAAGCTGGCGGCGAGGTCGCGGGTGAAGCCGTTGCGCACCACGATCCGCTGCACCGTGATGCCCTCGAGCCCGTCCGGCAGCGGGTAGGCCGGGACCAGCCAGCCGTTCATGCGCAGGCGTTCGGAGAGGTGGTGCAGGTTCCAGTTCTTGGTATGGCCGTCCGTGAGCTGCCAGGCGAAGACGGGGATGTCAGACCCGTCGCTCCAGAGGGTGAAGGCGTCCATGGCGCCGATCTCGTGGGAGAGGTAGAGGGCCACGTCGCGGCAGCTGGCCTGCACGGACCGGTAGCCGGCAAAGCCCAGCCGAAGGAAGAGGTAGTACTGCAGCAGCACCTGGGCGCCGGGCCGGGAGAAGTTCAAGGCGAAGGTGGGCATGTCCCCGCCCAGGTAGCTGACGTGGAACACCAGGTCCGCGGGGAGTGCCTGTTCGTCCCGCCACACGATCCAGCCCAGGCCCGGGTACACCAGCCCGTATTTGTGGCCGGAGGTGTTGATGGAGGCCACCCTGGGGAGCCGGAAGTCCCACACCAGTTCGGGCTGCAGGAACGGCGCCACCATGGCTCCGGACGCGCCGTCCACATGGATGGGGATGTCCAGGCCGGTGCTGGCCTGGATGGCGTCGAGCGCGGCGGAGATCCGTTCCACGGGTTCGTAGGCGCCGGTGTAGGTGACGCCCATGATGGCCACCACGCCGATGGTGTTCTCATCCACGTACCGTTCCAGGTCATTGCCGTCCAGCGCGGGGTGCTCTTCCGAGACGGGCACGTAGCGGGCTTCCACCTCGAAGTAGTTGCAGAACTTCTCCCAGCACACCTGCACGGCGGAGCTGAGCACGATGTTGGGTGCGTCCGTGGGCTTTTTGGCGGCGCGGCGGCGGTGTTGCCACCGGCGTTTGAGGGCAAGGCCACCGAGCATGCACGCCTCGGAGGAGCCCACCGTGGAGGTGCCGACGGCGGCCGCCGGGTCCGGGGCGTTCCACAGGTCCGCGAGCATCCGCCAGCAGCGGGTTTCGATGAGCGCGGTCTGCGGGTATTCGTCCTTGTCGATCATGTTCTTATCGAACGTTTCGGCGTAGAGCTGGGACGCTTCCCGCTCCATCCAGGTGCCCACGAACGTGGCCAGGTTCAGGCGGGAGTTGCCGTCCAGCATCACTTCGTCGTGGACCACCTGGTAGGCGGTGCCGGGCAGGGATTCGCCGTCCGGGATGGTGAAGCGGGGGAAGATGGTGGACTCCCCCGGCCGGCTGAACAGGGGGTTCAGCTCCACGCTCGATTCGGGTTCGTGCCGTTCGCTCCGGTGTGACCTGGTCATGTCCGCTTCCTTAGCCCTCGCCGTCGCAGGCGCGCGCCTGCCGTTGCACTTCCGCTGTTCCCAGCACTCCGTATTATTCATGCGCCGCCTGTGAAGGGCGTCCAGGGACGCCGCCGTCGGCGCGTCAGGGCGTACGACGGCGGGGCGTCACGTTCCAGCGGAACTCAGGTTTCTGCCGGGTCCGTCAGGGACAATCACGGCATGACAGAACCCCCGCAGCAGATCCTTCCGCCCCACGGCACCGCATCAGCGCTCCGCGACCCTGGCAGCACCCCATCCCGGAGGGGCACACACCCCGGGGCCCCGGTGCGGACGGCGTTGGCCAAGGTACCGGAAATCACCGCCTGGTTCTGGGTGGCGAAAGTGTTCACCACGGGGATGGGCGAGACTGCCTCGGACTTCCTGGTCCACACTTTGGATCCGGCCGTGGCACTGGCCCTCGGCGGCGTGGGGCTGGCCGGTTCACTGGTCCTGCAGTTCACTGTGCGCCGCTACGTTGCATGGGCCTACTGGCTGGCGGTGGTGATGGTCAGTGTTTTCGGCACCATGGCGGCGGACGCCGTGCATGTGGTGCTCGGCGTGCCCTACGTGGCGTCTGCGGTGTTCTTCCTGGCCGCGCTGTTGGCCGTCTTCGGCGTCTGGTTCCGGACCGAGAAGACGCTGTCCATTCACAGCGTGGACAACCGGCGCCGCGAGTTGTTTTATTGGGCGGCCGTGCTGACCACCTTCGCCCTGGGAACCGCCGCCGGGGACCTGGCCGCCTACAGCCTTGACCTCGGCTACTTCGCGTCCGGTCTGACTTTCGCGGCGGTGATCGCTGGTGCCGCGCTGGCCTGGTGGCGCCGCTGGATCGCTGCCATCCCCGCGTTCTGGTTCGTGTACATCCTCACCCGGCCGCTGGGAGCGTCCTTCGCCGACTGGACCGCCGTGGGCGCGGACCGCGGCGGGCTGGGGTGGGGAACGGGGGTGGTCACCCTGGGGCTCGCGGTGTGCACCGCGGCCGTGGTGGCCCGGAGTTCCGCTCCGGGCCGGAAGGCCTGACCGCTCGGGGGAAAAGCCAGGTGCCGCCGCCTCAAATTTGGGGGATGATGAGGCGGCGGCACTGCATCCAAGGTACCCCCGGGACAGGCCAGACCGGCCGGGATCCGGGCCTCAGGCCGGAAACCTTGACGGTTTTTTTACGCCGTCTTTCACTCCCGCCACTCCGCACTGTTCACACCCCAAGGGGCCAGCTGCCAGCATGCACAGCGGCTGCACAGCCCCGCCCTACACCGGTGACAGGCGGGACCCGGAGGCTTAGTGTATTCCCTCCACCGGGAGGGCCAACACCATAGGAGTTCCCATGAAAAACACCATGAAGTCCACGCTGGCTGGCCTGGCCCTCGCGGCAGCGATCGGCGGCGGCGCCCTGGCAACCACGGCATTGCCGGCCAACGCCGCCACCACCGACTCCAGCCAGTCCACCACGCAGGCGCAGCCGCGCGACGAGTCGAAGGGCGGCCACCAGGCCAACGGGATCACCGAGACCCTGCTGACCGGCGACACGGCAACGAAGGTCACCGACGCCGCGCTGGCCGCGAACCCGGGCGCCACCATCCAGCGGGTGGAGAACGACGCCGAAGGCGCTGTTTACGAGGCCCACATCATCAAAGCGGACGGCACGCGCGCCACCGTTTACCTGGATGCGTCCTTCACCGTGACCTCCACCGACGCCGGTGGTCCGGGCGGCGGCATGAAAGGCTGATGCCCGCTAAGCACTGTTCCAGCCATGGCGCGTCCGGTGATCACCGGGCGCGCTGCTGCGTCTGCCCGGTGGGCTCACTCAACGCGTGCCGAACGCCTGATCATAATGATCCGGACGGCGACTCCGGCGATCACCATGAAGACGCCCAAGGCCATGAGGCTCCAGACGGGGACGGAATCGGCATCGATGTTTTTGTAGCAGACGGCGGCCGCCCCGATGCCGGCCTTCTGCAGGCCGATCAGTTCAGCGGCATGGCTTTCCCGCAGCAGCGGGCTGCCGCAGAGGGGACCCGAGGGCTGGAGTCCGATGACGAAGCCCAGGATGTACACGTCCAGTCCCGCGGCAACAATCCACATCCACATGCGCCGCCGCCACAGCCCCTTGTCGCGGACCTTGATGGTCTTGGCCGGGGATTCTTGCATCGCCATGGTTCGAGCATAAGCCCAGCCGGCACCAGGCTGGTTTCGGCAGCCATGATGAAATCAGGCGGGGCCGCCAGGACAATGCGGCTATTGCCCGTGGGCGGGATCGCGGTTTATGAACTGGTAACTGTCGTAGCAGTCACGGGAGCAAAATTCCGCAGAGGGAGTTTGAGGTAGGGGTCCGCCGCAAAACCTGCATTTTGGAGCGGATCGAAAAATCCTAAATACGGTCGTCAGCATGGATGAAGGCTAGGCTCCCGCGCGGCAGATTTGACCAGTAACCGATACTTGAATTTCCCAGCCCGGATACCTGCCGAACGGTTCCTCCAAATGGTCCTCGAAACTGTCCTCGCTTGGGGGAGGGTACGCACCCATCTCAAGATTTGCAGAATGCGCCTACTTAATATGGCGAACGACAGAAGGGTACCTATTCAGCTCCCCTGTATGCGTCGGGCACTACTGGCTTTCCTGATTCCGCCGTAGGCTTATGCTCTCGGATTTAGGCGAGGGGCCGAATACCGCTAGGCCGGCCAGGAAAGCCGCGTAGATGCAATGTACCAGCACCGCAGGAAATTTGTATCCATAATTGGGCTGCTCACTTTGGTGCTCTCCCTGACCAACTGTTCCAACGATGGCGGCGGTGGCGGCAACCATTCGGATCCTCCAACCCCACCATCAGGGGAACAGACCGACCCCCCACAGGACACTGGCACCGCGTGGTACAACCGCCAAGGGTGCCCAGCGGACCGGCCCGTCCCCGTCCAATACCCGGAGAACGACGACCTTTACGAAGGATTGACTATTTGCTATTCGGGTTATGGACCGGTCGAGACCAATTCGGTGTTAAGCAACCACGGGGACAAGGTATGGGCATTTGTTCCGGGTTCGCTGGAGCCCTACGTATCGCACACGGACGAAGCAGGCTATTTCCGTACCACTTTTCTTTCCAATACAAGCCAAAAGTGGTTCCTGGCGCCCGGAGAGGTGGCGCAACCGAAAATCTGGCTCTACGACTGGTCACCGGATTCAAAGCAGACCACAGCCTGGGCAGGGTACAAGCTTGCAGCTGACAGGTACAAGGAGATGGATCAGTCGCTCTACCTGGCAATACTCAAACACCGTGACCCGAAGGCGGGGGCGTTGGCATCGTGCGCCAAGTCAGCGGGCGAGTCCGTGACCTCCTTCCAAGACCTGACGGACTCCTCCAGTGCCCTTCGGAGGTTCAGTGCCTCGCTCAAGGCCACAACCACCGGATCCTCCTGCCTTAAGGCTGTGAAGGACCTCGACGCCGACAACCCTGAGGTAGCTGGCAAGGTTTCCCGCTGGGAGGCTTATACCGACAAGGCGGTGGAGAGTTCACCGACCGCCACGAAGATTGCCGCTGCCTTCGAAGACATCTTCAAATTTTGCTCCCGTGTGAATGTGCCCAAAATAGGTTGTTAACCCGCTTCGCGCCAGGGCCATGTCAGCCCTGCTGCCCGAGCTTCTTAAGGTTCAGCGAGCGGCTCCTGATTCCCTCGATGTGGCTGTTAATCGCGGCCGTTGCGCCGTAGGATCTCCGGCCTTGAAGGCGTCGATGATGGCCTGGTGCTCCTGCACCGTGTGCCGCTCATGTCGTTGTGCACCATGAGCCGGAACCGTGACGAACAAGCCCACCCATCCGCGGAGCGTTTACGGCGACCCTTGCCGGACTGGCTGGAATAAGGGACCGGCCCCGACTGCTGGCTCGCGGGATCATGGCCAGCATCTTTGAGGCGTTAGGGCGTTGGCGACGCCACGGCCTGTGACAGGTCGGCGAGCGTGAACAGGCCTCCGGGTTGGTTTGCTGAATAGGGAATGGCCCGCAGCCCGCGCCGGTTGATCTCCCGGCGCGAGTAGCGGACATCGTACCCCGATAAATGCAGGGCGGCGTTGCGTCGAGGTCACCCTACTGTTTTGTAACCGGCCCTCCACTCGCCCAAGCCGTGCGCGTGATTCCGATGCAATGCCTCGGGTTGTTAGCCTGCGCTGTTAGTCCCGAATAGTAGTCGTGCGTAAAACCGGAATTATTGTTATAGATCGAGTTTGGGATTGGATTCGAGGGTGATTCGTCCACGTTCGCATACCCCTTGCCAGTCTTACAGTTCACAGATGCAGCAGGCTGGTGAATGTCAACCATAGGTTTCGGGGAAGTACCCTTTGCGTCGTAATAACCGGTAATTGCATGTCCCCATTCGTGTTTGATCACGTTATGTGCACCGTAATTAAGCTGGGACAGAGTGATCTCGGAAAAGGTTGGGGCTGTGCCAAGTGGCCATGTAAGACCTCCGTAGTGTCCGATGTTGTCTGTCGCACTGGTGCCAAAGTCCCAACCGTAGGACTGCCAGAAAACGATATACGAGTCGTAGCCCGCGTCCTGGTCCGATTTCGTTGTCCGAGGATCAGGCGTCCAACCGCCGTTGCCGTCGGGAACGAGCGACGTGGCGTCTAGGGGCTTATTGACACTTTTCACTGTCAGCCTGGGATGCTGCATCCCCGAGGAAAGCGTCGGGACGTCAGTGTCGACGAATCCGGCCATACTTGTCTTGATGTTGGTCACTTCGTCGGGCATGAGGCTCCCAACGAGCCTGTGGGAAACGCCAGATGCTGCGTAAGTGATGTCTGTGTACGGATAGATGAGGACTTCGATTTTCCACGCAGGAGCTGGGGTGACTGCCGCCGCTGGAACGGTTAGCCCGGTTAGCGACAAAACCAGCGTCGCCACTGCAATAAAGGCGCCACGAAGTGTCCCCGGGCGTGGCTCATGTGGAGCCCGCTCGTGGAAGGGTAGTTCAGATCTCATGAATAACTCCCGTTGCTCACCAAGCACTTGCTTACTAGTGCGCAGCCCGGCGGTAGGCCGGCAATGGAGACCATACGCTGGAATTTCGTCGGGGATGCCTGGCAATAAACCTTGGGCGTCAGATACTCCCCGTGATGCGCCAGAGACGGCGCGGCGCGATAGGAATTGGTGTCAATCCTCAGAAACTAAGTAGGATCGAGGATCCTCAGAGGGCTAGTACCTGTCAACAAGTTCCGCCCCCTTCTTGGGAATGGGAGATACCACTCTCCTAAATGCGATGTGCCGGACTGGATCCGACCGACGCATCAACCGTTCAGCCCTGCTGCCCGAACTTCTTCAGGCTCAGCGAGCGGGACCTGATGCCCTCGATGTGGGCGTTCATCGCGGCCGTTGCCGCGGCGCAGTCCCCCGCTTTGAAGGCGTCGATGATGGCCTGGTGCTCCTGCACGGTGTGGTCGCCGCTCATGTCGTTGTGCACCATCAGCCGGAACCGCTGGATGTGCCCTTCGATGGATCCGTAGGCCCGGAGCAGGAACTCGTTGTCGGTGGCCTCGACGATGCGCCGGTGGAAGTTCTCGTCCGCCTGCCAGTAGGCGCGGTATCCGGCGAAGGTGTCCCCGCCGTGGCGTGACGCCTCCAGGTCGCGGTGGAACCCTTCCAGGTCCGCCACCAAATCCTCGGTCGAATTCGTGCAGGCAATGCTGGTGCACGCAGGCTCGAGGATCTGCCGCGAGGTCAGCAGCGCCGCGATGTCGCTGGCGGTCGGTTCCGGCGCCACCTTGTAGCCCCGCAGCGCTTCCCGCCGCACCATGCCCGTCGTTTCCAGGCGCGCCAGGGCTTCCCGCACAGGGGTGGAGGAAACCTTGAACCGCTTGGCCAGCCCGTCAATGCTCAGCGGTGATCCGGTGGAGATCTTGTCGTCCAGCAGCAGGGACAGGATCGCCTCAAACACCTGGTCCACCAGCATGGGCCGGCCGGGGATCAGGACTTCTTCTTCGGGCGAAGCGGCGTTCATTTCGGAATCCTATGTGAAGTAAGGGTCAGTCGGAGGGCACCATCAGCAGCGCCCCGTCACAAACCAATCAGCTCGAGAAGGGTGTTTGCAGAAAATCGTGCATGATGTACGGTACATGATACCGGACCGCAAAGTGATTTGTACCACAACTAAGGCTGCCCGCCCAGGTTGGAAGCTCTCCTACCACCCCTCCTCCCCCACTTCCGAAGGCGTGTAGATGATTCAGTTTCGATCGATGTTGGCAAGCGTCGCCGCAGTGTCCATGGCCGGCGTGCTTCTCTCCGGATGCTCCAATCCCAGCGTGACCTCTTCTGCCCAGTCCCAGACCCCCAACCCCTCAGGCTCCGCGGAGGCCGTCAAGGTCGATGAAGCCGCCGCGGCAGCCCTGCCCAAGGAAGCCAAGGACAAGGGGACGCTCACCATCACCATGAGCCAGAGCTCCCCGCCCCTGCACTTCATGGCGCCGGACGGGACCACCACGGTTGGCGTGGACCCGGAGATCGCCATGGCCCTGGGACAGACCCTCGGCCTCAAAACCGAAGTCAAGAGCGGACCGTTCGATGGCATCATCCCCGGCATCTCTGCGGGCAAGTTCGATATGGCCATCTCCCAGATGTCTCCTTCGACCGAGCGCATGAAGGTGCTCGACTTCGTGGACTACTACCAGTCGGGCAGCGGCATCGGGGTGGCTCCGGGCAACCCGCAGCACCTCACTGTGGACACCCTCTGCGGCAAGCACGTGGGCGTGCTGAAGGGGTCTTTCCAGGACCTCAAGCGCCTTCCCGCCCTGTCCAAGGCGTGCACGGACGCCGGCAACCCGGCCATTGAAGCCATGACCTACCCGGACATGCAGGCTCCCAACCTGGCGCTGACCGCCGGCCGCATCGACGCCGTCTACATCGACGGACCCACCCTGGGCTACGCCATCAAGCAGGGCGGCCAGATCGAGCTGCTCGGCGAAAAGGACGTCTCCCCCGTCAGCATCGGCTTCAAGAAGGGCGCGGGCCTGGAGAAGGCCATCGAGCTGGGCATGGAGTCCCTGGCCAAGAGCGGCAAGTACAAGGAGATCCTGGACAAGTGGGGTGTGGGCAGTGGTGCAATCTCTGACTTCGCCTTCAACAAAGCGCAGTAGCAGCATGGCCAACACAGCCACGGAACCCAACGCCACGGCATCCGCCGGGGAGGATCTGGACCGCCAGCTCCTCATGGGCCGTCCGCACCAGCACCACGGAGGGTTGTGGCTGACGGCGGCGATCGTCCTGTTCGCGATCTTCCTGGTGGCCTACTCCCTGGTCACCAATCCCCGCTTCGAGTGGAACGTGGTGTTCGGCTGGTTCACCTCGGAACGCCTGTTCACGGGCCTGCTGCGGACGCTGGGACTGACGGCCATTTCCATGGCCGTGGGAATCGTCGTCGGCGTCCTGCTGGCGCTGGCCCGGCTCGCGCCGAACGCCATCGTCGCGGGGACGGCCGCCTTCCTGGTGTGGCTCTTCCGCGGGGTGCCGGTGTTCGTCCAGCTCCTTTTCTGGGGCTTCATCGCGGCCATCTACCCGCGGATCGCCGTCGGCGTCCCGTTCGGGCCGGAGTTCTTCTCCGTGGATGCCAACGTGCTGATCACCCCGTTCATGGCGGCCATCCTGGGGCTGGGCCTGAACGAAGGCGCCTACATGTCGGAAATCGTCCGCGCCGGGCTCCTGAGCGTCAACCGCGGGCAGACGGAAGCGGCCACGGCCCTGGGCATGCGGCGCTTCCACATCCTGTCCCGGGTTGTGCTGCCGCAGGCCATGAAGATCATCATCCCGCCCACCGGCAACCAGACCATCTCCATGCTGAAGACCACCTCCCTGGTCAGCGTCCTGGCCTTCCCGGAGCTGCTGTACTCAGCGCAGCTGGTCTACAGCGCCAACTTCAAGACCATCCCGCTGCTCATCGCCGCCAGCATGTGGTACCTGCTGGTCACCAGCATCCTGAGCCTGGGGCAGTACTTCATCGAGCGGCACTTCAACCGGGGCGGCATCACCGCCGGACGCAGCAGCAGGCGCCGCAAGGCCAAGGCGCCCGGCTCCCCCACCCCAGCAGAGGAGGTTCGGCCATGACGGACGTGATGATCGAGGCACAGGGGGTCACCAAGAGCTTCGGCGACCTCGAGGTTCTCAAAGGCATCGACCTCACCATCCCCAAGGGCAGCGTCACCTGCATCATCGGGCCGTCCGGGTCCGGCAAGTCCACGTTCCTGCGCTGCATCAACCAGCTGGAAACGCTCGACGGCGGGTACATCCTTGTGGAGGGACAGCCGGTTGGGGTGAAGGTCAGGAAAGGCCGGCTGCACGCGCAGAACAATGCTGAGGCGGCGAAGATGCGCGAGAACATCGGCATGGTGTTCCAGAGCTTCAACCTCTTTCCCCACATGACGGTGCTGGAGAACATCTGCGAGGCACCGGTCAGGGTGAAGAAGGAGAGCCGGAAGGCCGTCCAGGACCGGGCAAAGATCCTCCTGGAGCGGGTGGGCCTGTCCGAGAAAGCGCACTCCTACCCGGCGTCCCTGTCCGGCGGCCAGCAGCAGCGCGTGGCCATCGCCAGGGCACTGGCCATGGAGCCGCGGCTGATGCTCTTCGATGAACCCACATCCGCCCTGGACCCGGAACTCGTGGGCGAAGTCCTGGACGTGATGCGCAAGCTCGCAGACGGCGGGATGACCATGATCGTGGTCACCCACGAGATCGGCTTCGCCCGGGAAGTTGGCGACCACCTCATCTTCATGGACGGCGGCGGCATCGTGGAGCAGGGCGACCCCCGGACCGTCCTGCGCGAACCACGGCACGAACGCACCAAACAATTCCTGGCGAAAGTAATTTAGACCTTCACATTGGAGCAGGACCCTTGAGAAACAAATGGATTGTCAGCATCGATGACTACCGCAAGGCTTCCCGGAAGCAGCTTCCGAAGATGATCTCGGATTACTTGGAGGGCGGCGCGCTGGACGAAACCACCATGCGCGCCAACGAGGACCGGTTCGACGCCCTGATGCTTCGCCAACGGTCAATGGTGGACCTCCGGGGACTCAGCACGTCCACCACCGTGCTGGGCCATTCCCTGGCCATGCCGCTGATGGTGGCACCCATGGGAATGCTCACCATCTTCCACCCGGGTTCGGATCCTGCCGTTGCCCGGGCCGCGGTCCGGGCAGGGTCCATCTTCATCCACAGCGCCTGGGCCGGCTGCTCGCTGGAAGAGGTGGCCAAGGTGGCGCCCAACAACCTGTGGGCGCAGATCGCCTTCTGGAAGGATCCGGAGGAAACCGCCAGCTACATCAATCGGGCACGGGCGGTAGGCGTCGAGACGCTGGTGGTGGCGGGCGACGTCGGGTCCTCCAGCAAGCGCGAACGGGACCTTCACCACGGGCTGTCCATGCCGCCGCGCCCGCCGGTGGCGGACTACTTCAACGCCGCCACCCGCCCTGCCTGGCTGTGGCGGTGGCTCACCGGCCGGAAGATGACGTACGGGAACTACCAGATCAACGGCCGCCCGCTGCGCATGGACGAGATGAACAACTGGATGGCTTCCAACAAGAACCCGGGCGCCAACTGGGAGGACTTCGCCAGGCTCCGTTCCGAGTGGAAGGGGAACCTGGTGATCAAGGGCATCATGGACGCCGAGGACGCAGCCCGAGCAGTGGACGAGGGCGCCGACGGCATCTTCGTCTCCAACCACGGCGGCCGGCAGTTTGACTCCCAGCCCGCCACCATCGACGTCCTGCCGTCCATCGTTGACACCGTGGGCGGCCGCGCGGAGATCTATCTCGACGGCGGCATCCGGCGCGGCCACGACATCGTCAAGGCCGTGGCACTGGGCGCCAAGGCAGCCCTCGCCGGACGTCCTTTCGCCTACGCCCTTGCCACCGACGGGGAGTCGGCGGTGGACCGGGTGTTCAGCATTCTGCAGGACGAGTTCAAGGGGGCGATGGGGTTCGTGGGCAAGTCCTCCGTCGCGGACCTGGATAGCAGCATCTTCGCAGGGTTGGGCCAGGCGGCGCCGGCTGAAAGGGTGCTGGTCTAGCAGCCGCTGCACGAAAGGTGCCCCCCGGTTCATTCCACGGGGGCACCTTCTGCGTGGAGGGAGTTTGGAGTAGGACGGCGTCCGGGAACCGATTCCGGCGAGTGGCCGCACCTGCTGGGGGTTTTCGAAGCTCTACGCGCCCGGGAGCCATGCCCAGCGACCGCTCGTTCCGGGAAAGCTGCCGTGTACGGCAATAAAGCGGCGGAGGATTCAAGGCCTTCTGAATCTAAGCGCTGAGAGGCCGCTGCCTGTCGGGAACCATACGGCGAAAGCACCTGTGTTCCCGATCAGTCACGCGTATATGCTCGCCCAGATCCCCTTAGCCCTTTTGGCGGGCCAATCTTGTCGGCGCCCGCGCCTTCCTGCGATGCCGCACATGGCTGGGTGGCGATCCATTGGAGGTGGCCCGGCACAGAACATAAGCGGCTAAGCCAAAATTTTCAGGTGCCGCTTTCTGCCACTTATGGCCCTGCCGCCGTGGCAGAATCCACTCCCCTGAAAACGGCCATCGTGGAGCAGATCGGCGAAAAGCTCATCTACTGGGATGACTTTGAACGGGCCAACGGAGCACTGGGGACCGCCCCGTCAGGTCAGGTGTACGACGTGACGGGCGCCGGGCTGCCACAGATCGCGGGCGGAGCGCTGGTCTGCACCGCAGTCGGGTCAGGTTACGCTGGCTTCCCTATAGCCTCCGGCCACCGCCTAGACGTCAAGTTCAAGGTGCTGACGACCGGAGGGGCAACCACCCTAGTAGCGATCGTGGTCGGCGCCGGGTACAACAGCACCGCACTGATTGCCGACTCCGGGCACTTCATCGTCCAGCGGGACAAATGGAGCTTCCAGTACCGGGCGGCCAACACCACCACGACAGTACGGGACGGATTCTTCGCCACGCCCCTGACAGCGGGCAGGAATACCTGTGGGAGGTCGTCCTGGAGGACGACGGCACAGTGACCTACCTGCTTGAGACGGCAACGGCACTTACTGCCACAACTGCTACAGCGGTGGCGACGGGCCGAAACTCGGACATCCGCTCCGACTTCACCAACCAAACCAGTTGCCTGGTAGCGGCTGACAGTGGGCAGTCGTTCGGGCACGGCTTCACCGGGGCAACAAACATCGTTATGCAGAACGGGGTGTTGATTAGCAACGGAACCGCTGGGCAGTACTACATGGACACCCGCACAGCACCCCTCACCTAGCCGGCTACCACCGTGGGCTGTGAGGTGGTGTTCTTCGCTGGCACATCATCCTCAACACGGACCGGTTGGAATACTACGTCAACGAAACCGGTAGCGCTCCGGCCGCTGTTCTCATCAAGACGCAGACGCTACCGACACCCCTTGTCCAGCATGCAGACCAGGCGTCATGGATCGCGGCGGGCAGGCATACCAACAAGGCCGTCACGATCATGACCGGCGACACCGCCGTCACGTTCATCAACGGGGTAGCACTGTCAGCCATCACCCCCACACCGGCACCAACGGCACCGACCGTTACCCATTCTGGAAGGCTTACAAGCCCGTAGTGGGCGTCACCATCTGGGCCGGTACTGGGCGGAAATGACCGCTCGCACCCCAGCAGGGGCCACCGCGCAGGCGGCCGCAGCGGGGCAGAAACGGGGAGACGACGCCTACAGCGCGGCACCCACCACAACCGTCCGCATCCCCGCCACCCAGTTCTTCGCCCTGACCGGTCGCCCGCGCTTGGCATGAACGCGCTTGGAGTCCCAAACTGGGCGCTGGACAGTGCGGCAACCGAGGATATCCGGGCTCAGGTGTACGTGCCGAGTAGCTGGTCAACCTATGACATTGTGCTGATCACTACCAACCCGACGGCGGGCGCGGGTGATGTCCGGTTCCAGGCCCCCGTCCACGTCCTGGGAAATGATGGGTCCGCCATCATCGGCGCCCAACAGATATCCTCCCAGGTCACCGCCACGGCGCCCGCTCAGGGTGTCCGCAAAGACGTGACCGTCGTTGGTGCACTTGCCCGCCCGTCATCCGGACCGTTCGCCGTAACGGGGCCGCCGCCCTGGACAGGCTCGCCGCCGACTACTCAGTGCAAGCCGTCGAACTCCGCAAAATGTCCTAGGACTGTGACTTGAGTGCAGCGGACTGCCGCTGCATCGAGGCCTTCTGATTGCGGACAAGAATGGATCTTGTCGCTGACGGTTCCGAAGGAACATCTTTGGAAACAGGCGCTGGTTTAGGCATCAGGTGTTCGCTGATCATAGCCAAAGCCAGCGCCAACCAGATGTACCGGTCCCAAATCTGGTTGGAGAGAATGGCAGCCGCGAGGTAGCCCATGTAGCCGGACCAGAGGGCAACGGACACCCTGGCTTTTACCCGCCGGGCACGAAGGTAAGCCAGGACCGGAGTAAGGACTAGTAGCAGGGCGGCGATGATTCCCCAGACTCCGGCGCAATCCCACATCTGAAGGTAGAGGGAATGGCCGTCACGAGCATCCGCAAAACCCGTTCCGATAAACGGGCTGCCATCGATTCTGTCCCACACACGGTCGTAGTGCTCCGACCGCCCTAGGTCGGCCTGTTCCGCAGTGCCCCCACCGAGGAGCCGGCCAATAGCATTGTTCGAACCGGAGATGTCGATGTAACCCATGACGATTGCCAGCACACCGCCGCCCGTTGCCAGCACCAGAAAGCCGGTCAGCTTGCTGGCACCGATCCCCAACACCGTCAGCATGACCACAACAGCAACAGCGACTACCCCGGCGCGTGAGCCGCCGATTACCGTGCCCCATACGCAGGTCACGATCCCGGCGATTGCGAGCAGGCCAAGCATCTTGCTCTTGGTGGCCAGCAGGAGAGCTACCCAGACACCTACGGCAAGGGCTGATGAGAGGGCCAAGTGATTTGAGTGCAAAGCCAGGCCTGAGGGTCGCGGGTTCACCTTGTCAGCGATAGCGACAGCGCAGGACACCGAGGCCCCGAGCCCGTAAGCGAGGCCTAGACCTATCAGGGTTCCCTTTGTCGGCTTCAGCAGGCGCACGAGGGCCAGCGATAGGACTATAGCGATGGCGTACTGCATCATCTGGGAAAACGATGTTCCCGGATCCTGCGACACCGTAATGGAAGCGAGGGAGCCACCGCCGACCATCAGAGCAAGCACCCCAATGAATCCCTTCGCGGATCGAGGAAGTGGCAGCGTGTCCCGTGCTGCAAAGAGCGCCACACCGACAGCGGCAACGAGGAACACATCTCCTACCGTGAGCGCTTCAGCAAGACGCACCGCAATCATTGGGGAAAAGAAGTAGGCGGCGAATGCCAGCACAAGGACCATGGCACGCAGTCCTTTGGCAAGTACCAAGAGAACCGCGAGTAGGAGCGCGAGGATGCCTCCAGCAACAACCAGGCTGTTCGAGGCCAGCGCCACAATGATCAGCAGAACGCCAACAGCGCCGGTCAAGGCAACAGCCCAAGTGGCGCCGTCAATAGGCGTCTTCAACTCCGAGCGCTGCCGTCTTCAATGAACATGGAAGCAATCGCGCAGGCTGCAGCCAGTATCCATGCGGTGATAGTGACGAAGTCGAGGTTAGCCGGGCCGGACTCACTCGGCATGAACAGAGCGACACCGCCCAAGAAAAACCCTGCCACCAAGACTCTCAAAACGCCGACCAAGCGCACGTCACTTATTCCCCCACGTTTCATGGGACAAGATTATCAGTCCGTCCGAAGGGGTCAGATAAATCCACTTATGCAACACCCCGGAACTTTCGCTATTACCGATACCCGTCCACAATTGCCGCTGCGATTTCCTTGTAGGCACGCCGCGTCTCCGGCTTCAGCACGTCCAGGGTCACCAGGTCACCGTCAGCCACACCACGGTCGTGCGGCACAGCGATCAGCTCTCGGCAAATCCCGGACAGGTGCTCCTCAATGGCGTCCTTGTCAACGCGGGAGGACACCTCGTCCTTGTCCGTGATGACCACGATCGCATTGCGCGCAAGGTCCTCGTAGCCGTGGCTTGCCAGCCAGTGCAGGGTGCTGCGGGCCCGCTTGGCGCCGGACACTGCATAGCCAGCGGCGATCACAAGGTTGTCGGCCGACTGCAGGATGCCGCTCATGGCATTATGGGTCACACCGGTGCCGCAGTCCGTCAGGGCCACAGAGTAGTAGCTGGAGATGAGCTTGCGGATCCGGAGGTATTCCTCCGCCGTCAGGGAGTCCGAGACTTCCGGATCCTGCTCCCCCGCGATCAGGTGCAGCCGCCCGGCGTGGTGCATGTACCGGGCAAGGGCGGTCAGCGAGTCGATGGAGTCGATGTTCTCTAGCAGGTCCGTGATGGTCCTCGGGCTGGACTGCTGGTAGATGCCCTCACCCAGCGCGCGCTCGACCAAGTCGCCTGAATCCGGGTTGGCGTCGATAGCGCAGGGAGCGTCCCCGCGGTATTCGGCCAGGGTCAGGCCGACACCCACGGTGGTGGAGGTTTTGCCGATGCCGCCCTTGAGGCTCAGGATGGCCGTGTTGTAGCTGCCCTGGAGTTGGCGGGAGATGCGTCGGCCCAGCTCGTCCTCCTGGCGCTGCTTGGGTCCCGGGCCCAGGTTCCAGGCGCCGCCCGTCAGGTTGTAGAGGGCGCCGCGGATGCCTCCGCGGGGGCGCGGCTTCTGCTCCTTGACAAACAGGCCCGGCGAGCCAATGAAGTCGGGCATGGGGCTGTCGGCAATTTCATCGGCCACGGTGGGCCGGCTCCGCCGGAAGGAAGGGGTCCCGGCCGGAACGTCCGACGCCGGGGCAGCAGCTTGGTCGGCTGCCTCAGCGGGCGCGGAGTCCAGCGGTGTGGGAGCTGAGGAGATTGGGCCCGGCACCGGCTGGGCCGGGGCCGGCGCCGCAGGAGCGGCAGGAACACCTGGGGCAGCCGCTGACGGTGCACGGGACGGTTTGTTGGCGTCGGCTGCGGCCGCCGCTTCCGCCCAAGAGGATCGGCGTGTCACCGGCTTGCCGGCGTCACTGGAACTGGACATTTCGGGGGTAACGGCTGGCATGGTTCCTGTCCAGGCATCCTGCTCTGAGCCGTCGGCACGACGAAGGTCGCGGCGTCGGCGCAGTCGCGGCTGCCCTGCATCCTCTGCTTGGGCGCCTGCATTCTCATCCGCCGGATGTGGCATGTGTGTCCCCCCGGACGTTTCGGCAAGCGGTTATGCGGCACTGGTTCAATCAATAAGTCTAGGGGGTCCGGCAGGGGGCGCTGGCCCAGTGTCTCCTGGTCAGTGGTGGATCAGAGCAGCGGAAACTACCGCGGCGGTGAGAACCAGGAGTACGGCAAGGACGGCGTAGCTCACCCATCTGGGGCGGCCTTTGTGGGGGTTGATGTCGACATACGGCATGGTCAGCGTTGATTACCTCTGGGTGCGGGTGCGGGCCGGATGGGGATCCGGAGTGCGCGGCGCTTGAGCCGCAGCATCTGGTAGAGGACGGCGAAGGGAACCAGCAGGGTTCCAAGCAGTGCGGTCAGTGCAATCACGTAGTCCGAAAGAACCACAAAATCCTCCATTGGTAAGCAGTCTTTCCATCCCGTTCATCATCACCCAACCATGAGTCAACGTATTTGACAAATTGAGTCAAACCAGCGAGCGTCCCCCTACCTCCCGCGTCAAGGCTGGAGGAGGACGGCGGGGCCGGAGCAGTCGCCGCCGGCGGGCAGGGCGGTGAGACGCAGGTGCAGTCCGTTGCGGCCCTGAGGCGACCGACGGGGACGTGATCTACCAGGGGCTAGGAAACCAACTTCAACGTTCCCTAAGGGGGCATGTGGTTACGACGCGTTCTGGCTGCTGCGCCAGTTGTCCTGCAGGCGCTTGATGAACCAGCGGGATTGCTCCGGGCCGTACGGCAGAACCGGGATGGCCTTGGTGGCGTCGTTGGGGGCATCGCGGATGGATTGGCGAGCCTGGCGAACGGCCGTACTCATAGTGTTGGCCATGGTTCTGACGAACTGGTCGCTGCACGGATTCCCATGGCCAGGGATGAGGAATTCGTAGCGATGGCGCAGGGCTGAGATGTGTCGCAGGGCGTCTGCCCACTCTTCCGGGTAGGAGTCCTCGAACGAGGGGTGGGCAGCCTGCTCCACAAGGTCGCCCACATATAGAGTTGTGGAAGTTCCAACCAGTAGGTCTCCACCGGTGTGGCCGCGGCCCAGGTAGAACAGGGTTGCAGTCAGGCCACCAAGGTCTACGAGGACGGGCTGGTCCTTGACGATGGCGTTGGGGGCCACAAGCTCCACATTCTCGCCCTCACTGGCGGCCATCTCAGGTTCCAGGGTTCCAACTTGCCGGCGCTGCGCGTCGCCGCGACGGTCGATCTCGATTGCACAGTTCTGGTGGGCCCAGAACTCGGTCACGCCCGCCTCAGCGAAGACGGCGTTGCCAAAGAAGTGGTCGTAGTGGGCGTGAGTGTTAACGACCACAATGGGAAGTTCAGTCTTCTCGCGGACGGCATCCAGAATCTCGCGTCCCTGGCGCGGACCGCAGCCAGTATCGATGACCATGGCGCGTTCGGAACCAACGATCAGGCCCGTGTTCAGCAAGGATCCTTCAGTGACCAGCACATAGTTGTCCGTGCCGACTTCGAGCCATTCCGACATTGTTTCTCCGAACCTCCGGCCGTGCAGTGTGCATTTGTCTTGGTGACCGATTGTACCCATGGGGGGTGTCCCTATGCTTTTGGTCAAGCGGCCAGGGCGGGTTTTTCCTCGTAGAAGGTGCCGTGTTTGAGCATTGCGTAGATGACGTCGCAGCGCCGGCGGGCCAGGCAGATGACGGCGGCGTTGTGCTTCTTCCCCTGTGCCCGTTTCTTTTGGTAGTAGGCCTTCGATGCGGGGTGGTGGCAGCTGGCGATCCAGGCGGATCTGAAGAGGGCGTTCTTGAGTTGTTTGTTCCCTGATCGTGCGGGGAATTCACCGCGTATCGAGGTGCCGGAGCGTCGTGTGACAGGGGCGATGCCTGCGTAGGCGGCGAGGTGCCCGGGAGAGGTGAAGGTGCCGGCATCGCCGATGGTCAGGAGTATCGTCGCTGCGGTCTTGATGCCGACTCCCGGCATGGACATCAAGACCTGGGAAAGAGGGAAGTCATCGAGGAGCTTGTCGACTTCTTCGGCCACGATGGCTCGCTGGTGTTTGAGTTCCTTGATCTGGGCGGCGACGCGGGGGATGACCAATTCGACGGCTTCGGTGCCGATCACGGTGACCGTCTGCTCGCCCAGTGCCGTGAAGACGGCGTCAACCAGGTTCACCGGGTCCTTGCGGCTGTGGTTCCTGGCCCAGCGCAACACGTTGGATCGCCCCGCGGCCCGCAGGCCGGTCGGTCCGGCATATTTGATGAACAGCTCCAGGACCAGGGACCGGGTCAGCACTGTCCCCGGGAAGACTCGCTCCAGGGCGGGGAAAATCTGCAGCAACAGCGACCGCAGCCGGTTGATCGCCCTGGTGCACTCATGGGTCAGGTCCGCGTCGAATCCGGAGAGCACCTTTAGGGCCGCGAGCACCTCGCTGTCGCGGTCAACGGCCCGCAGCGTGTGCGGCATCGCACGTGCAGTCTCGGCGATGATGAACGCATCACGTGCATCCGTCTTGGACTTTCCCGGATACAGGTCAGCGGCTTTACGCATCGCCAGGCCGGGCAGGTAAGCAACAGTGCAGCCGCAGTCTCTGGCCACGGCTATCGGAAGAGCGCCGATGGTGTTGGGCTGGTCGACGATCACGAGCACGCGGCCGTGCTGCTGTAGCCCGGTGAACAGCTCGCGCAGCCGCGCCTCATCCTGAGGCAGGGGCCTGTCGAAGACCCGTTCGCCAGCTGCGTTCAATGCCGCGGCGTGGTGCTCGGATTTGCCCACATCAAGCCCGCAGAAAATCTCGTATCGTTCGTCCATCCGGCGCTCCTTTGCACCACTTATGGCCGCAGTCACGACACCCGATGCTGGCACCCACGTTACAAAGAGACCTGGCCCCATCGGAAGGAGCCGGCCGTGTCCCTATCAGCAGTCAACGCGTGCCTCCGAACCCGGCGACAACACCCCCCGGATCATCAAAGACAGGGCAAGAAAGTCATACCGGATCCAGCGACCAAATCCCCGACCCTCGGGGACCCAATAAATGTAACGGGCACTGCAGTCCTGCCAGATCCTCAGACTGTCCTTTTCGTGTCCAAGTCACCACAGGCATGATCTAGGGAAGCCCTTAAATTAGCACTCGGGATGTACCTAATCGTTGTCACCACGTATCGTCAAGACACCGGCGCAGAGGTCAATGCAGACCTATATATCGTTGACTCGCAGTCGAAATCAAAGCTGCGGAAGTCTTCCGGCGGAGGTGCTATACCCGGATTGCCTTCCCGCCACGAACGGAAGGTGTACTGGGTCGTGAACATGCCCCGCGTGTGAAAGTTTGCCGTAGTGAACTGAGGCTCACTCGGAACGAATAACAAGCGCGGAGATGGAGCCGCCGAACTGGGACTGAATATTCGCTCTTGAGGGGTCCATGTGTGGTGCGGGTTAGCGCCAGGGTCCGATCCCACGATTTGCGCTGGTCGGCGCCGGTGTTGGTGTGGTTGAGCGCCACCTGTAAGGCTCCTTCCACCGCGTGACGGCCACGTGGTGGAAGGAGTACCGGTAATGGTACGGAAGATCAGGGCGAAGCTCGTCTTGCAGTTGCGCAATCAGGGCCTGTCCGGCAGAGCGATCTCGCTTGCTCAGGGCATGTCGAGGCACAGCATTCAGGCGGTGATCGACGCTGCGGATCAGCTCGGGCTCGGTTGGGACGACGTTGCGGAGAAATCTGAGGGCGAGGTGTATCTGACGCTGTTTCCCGGTCGCGGGGTGCGGGAGAGCGTGTTCGCGCAACCGGACTGGATTCAGGTGCACCGTGAGCTGGCAAGGGTCGGGGTGACGTTGAAGCTGTTGCATCAGGAGTATCTCGACGGGTGCAGTCGGGCCGGGCAGGCGGCGATGAGTTATGACCGGTTCTGCAGGCTTTATGGCGATTACGCGAATGTCACTGGCGCGTCGTCCCGGGTCGGCCATAAGGCCGGCCGCAGCGTCGAGGTCGACTGGTCAGGGCCTACGCTGCAGCTCGTTGACCCGGCAACGGGAGAGATCTCGAAGGTGTATCTGTTCGTCGCCTGCCTGCCGTTCAGCAGGTATGCGTTCGTGGAGGCGACGTTGGATATGCGGCAGGAGTCGTGGCTGCGGGCGCATGCGGCGATGTTCGCATTCTTCGGCGGCACGGTCCCGCGGCTCGTCCCGGACAACCTGAAGACCGGGGTGATCTCTCACCCGCGCGAGGGCGAAGTCGTCCTCAACGACGCCTACCGGGAGTTGGCGGCGCATTATTCGGCGGCGGTACTACCTGGCCGGGTGCGGCACCCGAAAGACAAAGCGAGCGTCGAAAACACTGTCTCGCACATCGCCACCTGGGTGATTGCGGGTCTGAGGCAGGAGCAGTTCGCCAGCCTGGTGCAGCTGCGGGCCCGGATTCGGGAGCAGATCGATGCCTACAACCGAGAGCCGTTCCAGAAGCGGGAGGGCTCCCGGTTGAGCGTGTTCACGGCCGAGGAGAAGCCGCTGCTGCAACCGTTGCCGGCGGTGACGTTCGAGATCAGCACCTGGACCTATGGGCGCAAAGTAGGCCGGAACGGACACGTGGTCTGGGCAAAGAACTTCTACTCAGTCCCGTTCACCCACATCGGCGCGCATGTTGATCTTCGCGTCACGGACACCATGCTCGAGATCTATCGGGGTGATGAGCGCCTGACCAGCCACCTGCTGCTGCCCGTGACGATGACGAACCAGTATCGGACGAACGAAGCCGACCTTCCTGAGGGGCACAGCTGGCAAGCCTGGGACCGGGCCCGGATCGACGCCTGGGCCTTACGGATGGGACCGGCGACCGGGACCGTGATCGAGAAGATCTTCCAGTCCGTCCGCATCGAGGAAGCCGGCTACGACCCGGCCCTGGCGGTCCTGCGCCTGTCTCGCAGGTTCTCACCAGCCCGGGTCGAAGCCGCATGCCAGCTCGCGTTGCGCGGGCCGATACGATCGCCCCGTTACGCCCACCTGCGGCCGATCCTGGACACCGGGCAAGACAAAACCGGGCACGTCGAGGACCCTGATGACGAAGATGGCGGATACGTGCGCGGCAGCTCCTACTACGCAGGAGGGACCCGATGAGCCGCCTGGACACGGAAACCAAACGCAAGCTGCGGGAGATGAACGCGGGCGAGCTGCTGGAGGCCATCGATACCCAAGATGAGACGCTGAGCATTAGCCTGCCGTTCGAAGATCGTCTCCGGCTGGTCGTCGATGACGCCTACGCCTCGTTCACCCATGCCAAAGTCAGCGGCCTGATCCGGCGAGCGGGGCTGCGCTACCCGAACGCTGACTTGCGCCGCATCGACCTCCTTGACGAGCGAGGTCTTGACCGGCCGCTGCTGAGCCAGCTCGGCACCTGCTCGTTCGTGGCCCGGCAGCAAAACGTTGTCTTCCAAGGGTTCACCGGGTCGGGGAAGTCCTACCTGGGATGCGCGATTGCTAAACGAGCATGCGAACACCGCATCCGCGCGCATTACGTCCGCATGCCCGACCTCGAGGAAGCCTGGGTCGCCGCCCAAGACACCCCTGGCGGATCCGGCAAATTCCTGCGTAAATATGCGGCGTTTACCCTGCTGGTCATTGATGAGTGGCTGCTGGATCGACCCACGGAATCGATGCGCACCATGCTGCTGGAACTGATGGAACGCCGCTACGGTGAGACGTCAACAGTGTTCTGCACCCAGTACTCGCAGAAGGACTGGCACCAGCGGCTCGGCTCCGGGGTTCACGCCGATGCGATCATGGACCGGATCATCCACAACACGATCTGGGTCGAGACAGGCAGCTACAACATGCGCGAGCACACGGCACTCGTAACCGCCTAGCAACCGTCAAGGAGGGCGTCAGCGGTGCCAGGCCACGCGACCGCTGGCGCTCTCCCGCACGAACCCCGGCGCTGAACCGCACGAACAGGTGGCGCTCAAAGCTTCAAATACTCACTGGGACTGGCTGATGCGCGGAACGTTTCCTGAATCCGTAGCTGGTCAACCGGATTTCCTGGGCATCGAGGTCCGTGAGGGTCTATTCGGATCTTACTGCGGGATTCCGCGCCCTGATCCCACGTTCGCTCTGGCCCAACAAACCGGAGTTCCTGCCTCAGGTTCTCGGTGAGACTCTCAAACATTCGGGCCTGTCCGGCCTTCCGGCTGGTCTGCTGGTCCGCTGGTCCGCTGGTCCGCTGGTCCGCTGGGACAAGGGTCCATTAATTTCGGATGGTTCGGCGCCATCGCCCTTTCCCTTGTCTTCAGCCTGTTCGGTGGCGTGACGCCCCGCTAGACCGTGTGGTCCTCCGCGCTTACTCTCGTTGCTACCTGGGCCGTATTCACCGCGTTCAACGCAAGTCCTGGTTAGGATGCGGACGGGTGAACGGGGCGGGCTAATGGGCTTGCAGATCGCCTTGGTTGGGCGACTGTCGTGGCGTTCGTTGGGTGGGCCACGGAGGTTTAGCGCGCCCAAGGCAACGTCACAGCGGCTGTACTCGCGGGAACTGACCAAGAAGCGCGCTGCTACTCCCGCTTGAACCAGAAGTCCACGGCGACCATTAGGCCAGCTCCGGCCAGGGACAAACCCCATCCCGCCGACCGCGCTGCTGAGCGTTGCATCCCATCGGTCAGACCGTCTGCGATAACAACCATCTGCTGTCCTACGCGATCACTGTAGGGTCTTCTCGGCAACTGACCAGCACGGAAGACCCTTGCTGCATTGTTGACGATCTCGCTTCAGGGCTTGTCAAGAGGAATGAGGACGTCCTAACGTCAGGCGCAAAGGCGATACACCACAGATTTCGCCGATTCTCTTGGGCGATGGCGCGCCACGCCTCGAACACCGAAGACGGGCGAGTATCAGGCTGACAAATGCAAAACCCACATCGACCGGCACATACAAGGATCTCAATCCGGCATATGAAAGCGGGCCTGTGCTCTGAGGGCGTCACCCAAAACCTCGCCCTACTTGTCACTGACCATTGGTAGCGCATACAAAAGGTATATCAGCGTACAGGCCAGCCCCCTGTGCTTGTGCACTGAGTTCGTAACCGCAACTTCCATTTGCGGCAACCACGAGCTAGCCGGGCTATAAGGTTTTATCGCTTAGGACCCACCAATGAGCCAAAACTGCGTGTTACTGTCGCTGATTACCCACTTCGTCAGCCCTCAAGCCACCCGGCGGTCTCACCACTCCCTCTCGGCGCTTGAAATACTGCCCCTTCATCTCTGGCTTTACGACCTCACCCCTAGCAGAAACAACCAGGCCGCCTCCGGTGGGCAGCGATTTATCAATGGTTACACCCATGCCTACAACCGAGTAATCGGCTAGGACCGTTCCGGGGGTCACGTTTACGTTGGACGAAACTATGCAATAGGAGCCGAGCGTGATTGGAGCAATCGATTGTTCAGATGTTTTCCAGTTAATACCATGCGTAATAAAGGTCGACCTAACACCTGCAACAGTCGTGTAAGCACCTATCTCTATGCCTCCACTGCAATCAAGATAGTGGCGATTTGTAATGGCCGCCTTTGCTCCTATAAGAAGTCGCCCCGACTTCGGCCCGTAGGACAGGTCAGGAGCCGCAGAGATCCAGTTCAGCTGCCCTATACGTGCCCCCTCTTCAAGGCGCACTTCCTTCAGCGACCGCAGGCACGAAAAAGTACCGATACGGGCTTTAGGGCCAGCGTATAACCGATCAACGCCGATTAGTAGGCAGGGTTTTATTTCCGCGGTATCGTGAACATCAAAGCCAATACGATTCAAAATTCGGTTCTTCGCCCACCCACTTGGAAGTAGGCCCGCTAAGAGAGTGGCAATTTTCATAAGTGACCTTTCCAATAAGAGCCAATACGTCGGTACGCCTTAGCAAACTGACAACTCTGGATCATAAGATGCGATTCTCACGCCGCCGCCGTTGAGAGCGCACGCGACGACCCCAGAAGACGACTTCCAAAGCGACCGTTACAGCAAATCCTGTCCCGACACCGATAAGTGCCGCGGTAGCACCAAGTGGCACTAGCAGAAGGACTAGTGCGACTCCCGCAAGACTGCCAACAGAAGTGGCCATAACGAGCTGCCCACCACCGCCAACAGGTATAAGGCCGGCACGACTGCAAATACGTTCAAAGAAAATCAGGGAACAGACCGCGGCAACGACAGCTATCAAACCCAGATCAAACTGGATTTCACCGGCCCCTAAAAATACCCACAGCCAGGGCCCAAGGATGAACATACAAGTGGCAGCGAAGGCAGCGAGCAACCCACCCAAGGCTAAAGCTTTTCTGCTTCGAATGATGATGCCAGTTCTGGTCCGGCCTTTTGGAACCCACCCCTGAGCCACACTGATAATCGGCGCAATCCCTGAAATGAACTGCTTCTGAATTTTGTCGGCAAGTGCAAATGCAGGAAGAGCCGATGGCGCAACAACGCCCACCACCAAGACAGGCGCCGACAAGAACAAAACAGAAATTAAGCTCGAAGTCATTCCATGCGTCTGGATTCGCAGGGACTCAATCACCGATGAAAGAGTCATGGGAGCAACAGCTTCCATGCCAACTTCAAACCGTTTCGCCCACCGGGATATGACAACAAGCGTTATCGTCAACGCGACAATAATACCCAGTAACTGAATAATTAGCCCATTTTCCAGCGAGCAGCCTTGAGAGAGCGCCACAATTGCGGCAAGTGTTGCAACAGTACGAGGCACCGTTTCACACCACAGCAAGGCGAAAGGTCGCCCCAGGCCCACGAAAAACCAATTACTACTGAGCCCCGTCAGGGACGTTCCTAGTAATGCTAGGCCCGTTATCAATTCATTACCCGGGAAAATCCACCACGACAGCGCTGTTCCAATAGTGACGGCAGGAATACCAATTAGACACCGCCCAATTACCGACTTGCGAAATTCTAGGACTTGTTGGTCTATGCTGCTGCCTGCGATCATGGCAGGACCAGTTAAAGCCCATCCGTACCCCACGATCACGGCAAGGATGACTCCGAAAGCTTGGCCAATGGCGACTGAAGCCCAAACGGCTGCGCCCGCAACTTGCACCACAGCTGGTATGAACAGAAGCCCTGATACGCCTAGCAGCATTGTTGTAAGCGCATACCCCAGGACCAACCAAGTCTTGCCCAACCCTCTCCCTGTCGACGGTTGAAGCCTCTTTAGGGCACTGGTCATGTTGGGGCCTAGGCCGTCCACCTACCGTCGGACATTAGCGGTCCGTTCGTGACCGAAGCGGGAACGCAACGGCACGCCTTTGTTCCGCGAGTTCCGGCTCGTAAACGCTTCGGGCACCATCATGATTGGCGAAATGAGTACGACCCATGTCGTCCTCTACATCGCCTCCGGGCCCGCTAGAACGAAAGCCTCCGTTCTCGCGAGGCAGATGTCCGTGGCTAGCGTAGGCATAGGTTCCTCCACCGTACGCGTCGGGGCCTTTAGTGGCCGTCCTGTTGAGAACGATGCCCAGAACGCGCGAATTGACCATTTCCAACGATCCCAAGGATCGCTCAAGCTCGAGACGTTTAGTCCTCTGGGCCCCAACAACGACGATCGCGCCTTGTACGCTTTGGGCCAGGACTGCCGCATCTGTTACAGGCAGAAGGGGAGGGGTGTCGATGATCACAATGTCGAAGGTCATCTCGAGACGCTCTAAAAGGTTCTTCATTGCTGCCGATCCAAGAATCTCACTCGGATTGGGAGGGGTTTGACCGGCGGTCAGGACAAATAGGTTCTCGCTCCCCCATGGTTGGAGAACATCATCCAGATCGAGCGCTCCAACTAGCGCAGTGCTCAGGCCGACTCCGGTTTCCAGGCCCAAGTACTCGCCAATCATCGGTCTACGGAGGTCGGCGTCGACCAAGCAGACCGAACTTCCTGTCTGCGCGCAAGCAATGGCGAGGTTGATTGCAGTTGTGCTCTTCCCCTCACCTGGCATCGAAGAAGTGACCATTATGGCTCCACGCGAGGAAGTCATGGTGGCAAACTGCAAGTTTGTTCGCAGCTGCCGAAAAGCTTCAGCTCTCGGTCCTTGGGTTGGTACCTGGCTCAAAAGCGGGCTCTTACTCGCGTCCGCATCAAAAGCGATGCCGGCCAATACGGGCGAATCCGTAACGAGTCGCAGGTCAGCTTCGCCTCTGATTTTAGTATCGGTTGCACGTCTGATGAATGACGCCCCGACGCCTACGCCAAGTCCGAGTACGGCGCCAAAAAGTAGACTCAGCTTTGTATTCGGAGCGGACGGTGACTCCGGCGCCACAGCAGGCGTTATGACCGACAGACGTACCGGTGACACGTCACCAGGTCGGGTTGTCTCCAAGGTTTGAACGGCGTTTATGAGACTTTCTCCCACGGCCTTTGCTAGCGCTGATGCCTGTACCGGCGACGCGTCCGAAGCTCGGATCTTGATCAAGACAGTATTAAGATCCGCGCTTGCGGTAACGCGCTGAGCAAGCTCCTTCGGCCGAAGATCCAACCCGAGTGAATCAATAGCCGGCTGGAGCACAACCGGCGTGGTCGCAGCCTTTACATAGGACTGGACGCGAGCCTGCGTAAATGTATTGCCCTGCTGCAACTCTTGGACACTTCCAGAGTTCTGGATTGCCACGAACAACTCGGTTTCTGATGTGTACGTCGGCTTTTCAAGAAGAGAAAAGAGGCCGCCGCATACAACGCCCAACAGGCACATTGACACGATGATCAGCCAGTTTCGTCGCACTAGAGTAACCAGGTCCCGAATTTCCAAAGCTTCCCCCTGCGGTCTCGATCGACTGGCCCAAAGGTAGCGAGCCGGAAGTCGTCGTTAAGTCAGGTCATAGTGTACCTGCCGATTTGCAGTCGATCTGCATGCTGGATAGGTCGGCAATCATGCGAAGCGCCACGACCAGGGATCAGTGTCTGCGCCCTCTCCGGTCGCAACCTGAGGTCCGGGTGGTTCGTCAAAGTTGGAGCTACGGCCAGCTTTTAGTTTGGAGGTTTCGCGCCGCCAACGGCAGCACGCTGTTCCACTATCCTTTTGGGGAAGTAGCCAGTTTGGGAGAAGTAGCCAGCGTGGCACCTCTTGGCGGTCTGCACGACCACTTCCCCCACAGCAGATCATCTACCGTACGAAGGACGTTATGGACTCCGCTTCATCCCCGAAGATAAGTGCTGTGATTCTTACTCTCAACGAGGAAGAAACCATCGCAAACGCAATCAAGAGTCTTGGATGGTGCGACGAAATCTTCGTCGTTGACAGTGAAAGCAGCGATGCGACTTGCGACATTGCCGAAAGAATGGGGGCGAACGTATATAAGCATCGCCAAGAGGGCGTCTTTCTCATCAGTGAACAGCGGAATTGGGCAATGCATAACTTACCCGTGAAAGGTGACTGGATCCTGTTTCTTGACGCTGACGAGGAGTCTACAAATGAATTCGAGAATGAAGTCATTAAATCCCTCTCCGCATCTAGATACCAGGCCTTCTATGCCGCACCTGCGTTCATCTACTACGATAAGTGGATAAAGCACACCAGCGGATATCCAAATTGGCACCCTCGTATCGTCAAACGCGATTCCCCTGTCAGCTTTGTAGGAGGCGTGTGGGAGGACTTTAGCGACAAAAGATTAGTAGGATTCATCTCCGTCCCTTATATCCACGAAACAAATGCCAAAGGCTTTGAGGACTGGCTGATGAAGCATGTCCGGTACGCTAAATGGGAAAGTGCAAGAATCACCAACCAAGGTAATGCCCCCGTCAGTCCAGATAGACGCGGGGTCCTGCGAACCATTCGGTATCGACTCGGAGGACTACGCAAGTTTGCGTCTATTATTTATTACCTCGTTATTCGTCGAGGATTTCTCGATGGCCCTGAGGGTCGATCCTACTTGAGACGAATGTTCGTGTATGAACTCCTAATAGATGAGTTCTCGCTTGAACAAAATGAACAAGACAGAAGAAGGTCCGCAAATGACTGAGTCGAGTCAAACCGAAAATCCCGCTTATCCCTACTACACATTTGTTCTCGGGCGAGTCCACGACAAGATAGGAGGACCCACACGTACCATTTGGGGGTATGTCGAGGGTCTCGAAAGTATTGGGGCTCGAACCAAAATAGCAGGCTTGGGTACGACAGAGGAGATGGCGAAGAATTTCTCTGACTCGAAGGCAACCAAACTGCTGGGCATCAGCGGAACGATACCTGCTAAGTTGGGGGCGTTGTTTCGGCTCTTCAGGGGTCAGCGACCAGGAGGTGCCATCGTAGTCGTCGGAGTTTGGCACCTTTCTTTTTTTGTAATAGGCATACTCAACGCTTTGTCCGCGGTATTACTTAGACGCAAGAATCGGCCCGTAATTCTTATTCCCACGATGTCGCTCACGACTTACGACTGGGCCAAGCATCGCTTGGTGAAGCGATGCCTGAGGCCGGCAGTGAGCGTCATCCTAAGTAAGATTGACGGTGTTATTTTTGCGTCGACGGGTGAACGTGATTTGAGTGAGCCACGGTCTTGGAGGCGCTCAGAAATAATCCTTCACCCGTCCGTGTCCATCACAGCTAAAACCACTAAAAGCACCGGGCATCGCGACCTGGATGTTCTTTTTGTCGGTCGTCTAGACCCGCAAAAAGACATTCCTCTACTACTCAAGGGTTTCGCTGACCTCGGGGATCAGAGTGCCCTGCATCTGGTGGGCGACGGCGATCCTGAGTACGTAAGCACCCTCAAAGAAGAGGCCGAAAAACTCGGAATTTCTAGCCAAGTCGTATGGCATGGGTGGAAGACGCACAGCGAAACCCTGGAGTATTTCAGGCGGTCGCGGGTTGTGGCTGTGACATCGCTGGTTGAGAACTATTGCCACGCAGCCGTTGAGGCTCTAGTCGCAGAAGCTGATTTGGTGTTGGTTGACAGGGTCATGTCTGCCGCCGACTTTGCTCGCCTTGCAGACATTGACGTAACGCCGGCCAATCGGGACGATGTGTCGCAATCTCTCAAGTCTCGGCTTACCTCCTGGTCCGATCGTAGTGAGGCGCGACGACGATCATCGGCTGCCGTTAGCCATGCCTGCAGCCCGGCTGGCGCAGCATCCGCTTTTCGGAATTTTGTCGCGAGTATTTGATTCCGCATAACTACTACCGCAGATCGCAATTTTTAGGAGCTTTATATGTCTCGCATCGCGCTTCTGGGGCTGCACTACAGTCCAGAGCCATCAGGCAACGCACCCTACACGTCAAGCTTGGCAGCTGGTCTGGTTCGCAGTGGGCACCAAGTTTCTGTTGTTACCGGATACCCCCATTATCCGGAGTGGAAAATAGCCGCCGGCTACGGTGGGTGGAGCGTCCGGGAGTCAATTAATGGCGTCTTGGTAAAGAGGCTTCGCCACCATGTTCCTGCTAAGCCGTCTGCTCTTAGTCGCTTGCACATGGAACTCAGCTTCGGTGCTCGCCTCATAGCCACTCGGTGGGGCGGGCCGGAAATCGTTATCATGGTTAGCCCTGCTCTTTTCGCCACGTCCCTAGCTGTGCTTCGTGCTCGGCTGAGCCCTAGACGTCCCGCAACAGCGATATGGGTCCAAGACTTATATAGCAGAGGTTTAGTCGAGACCTCAGGGGCGACGGGAACTTCGGCCAAGCTCGCTGCCCGCTTCGAAGCCTGGGTTCTTGGACAAGCCGATGGAGTGGTCGTGATCCACGACAGGTTCCGTCAGTACCTCGTAGATACTCTAGGACTCGACTCTGACAAGATCACCGTGATACGCAACTGGACGCACTTGCCTCAATGTCCAACTGATGGTCAGACAGCATTCAGGACCAGGATGGGTTGGCAGGCTGACGACTTCGTAGTGCTTCATGCCGGGAACATGGGTAAGAAGCAGGGTCTGGAGAATGTCGTCGAAGCCGCCGCCTCAGCCCGGAAAAGAAACAGCACCGTCCGATTCGTTCTCTTAGGAGACGGGAATCAGCGACGCCGACTGCAGCAACTTGCTGGCCAGAACAGTCATCTCTCATTCATCGATTCACTATCCGACCATGACTTTCAGTTAGCTCTGACCAGTGCCGATGCTCTCCTAGTGAACGAACTTCCCGGCGTAAAGGACATGTCGGTTCCGAGTAAGTTGACCTCGTACTTCAACGCGGGTAAGCCCGTGATCGCTGCAACAGATGAGGGAAGTGTCACAGCCCAAGAAATTGCCAACTCGGGCGGTGGGTTGAGGATCGACAGCGCTGATCCCGACGCCCTTGTTGATGTTGCAGAATACCTGAAAAAGGATTCTGTACTGGCGCGCGAGCTCGGTATCCGCGGTCTGCGCTATCGCTATGAAACACTGTCCGAGGAAGCCGCGATCGGGCACTATGATGATTTCATCACGACTCTGGCGACGTCGCGCAACCGTTAGGTTGCGTGACTATTTTTTGCATCATCTGGGGGCATTCTATGACTAAGCGCGCACTAATAACCGGCATCACAGGACAAGACGGTTCCTACTTGGCCGAACTTTTACTCTCCAAAGGATATGAGGTCCATGGCCTCATCCGCCGAGCTTCAACTTTCAATACAGCACGAGTGGATCATCTCTACGTGGATCCCCATGATCCGAAGGCCCGCCTGTTTCTCCACTACGGAGATCTGAGTGACGGGGCACGGTTGGTGACACTCCTTGCTGACATACGTCCAGACGAGGTATATAACCTCGCTGCACAGTCGCACGTCCGGGTTTCATTTGACGAACCAGAACACACAGCCGACACCACGGGCGTTGGAACAATACGACTCCTCGAAGCGGTCCGCATGTCGGGGATCGAGACCAAGTTCTACCAGGCATCCTCGTCAGAAATGTTTGGGGCTACACCTCCCCCGCAAGACGAATCAACACCCTTCTATCCTCGTTCTCCTTACGGAGCTGCAAAGGTCTACAGCTACTGGATAACAAAAAATTATCGCGAAGCGTATGGCATGTTTGCCGTAAACGGCATTCTCTTCAATCATGAGTCTCCGAGGCGTGGAGAAACATTCGTAACGCGAAAAATTACCCGGGCTGTTGCAGCGATCAAAGCAGGTAAGCAGGATCTCCTCTACATGGGCAACCTTGACGCCGTTCGAGACTGGGGTTATGCCGCGGAGTATGTCGAAGGCATGTGGCGGATGCTCCAAGCCGATGAACCGGATGACTTTGTTCTTGCAACAGGTGGCAACTACACCGTTCGCGACTTCCTCCAAATTTCGTTTGATCACGCTGGGCTCAATTGGGAAGATCATGTCCGTTTCGACGAACGCTACCTTCGCCCGACTGAAGTGGACGCACTCGTAGGCGATGCCTCCAAAGCACAGGAAAAACTCGGGTGGAAGGCATCTGTGCATACACCCGAACTTGCCCGCATAATGGTGGACGCCGATATCCAGGCACTAGCCCACGCAGGCAAAGATTGGATTGACACTGTCGATCTACCTAGCTGGAAGAATTGATGAAAACAGAGTACACCCCAAGGGAATTGGATCGCTCCTCAACTTTTTACGTTGCTGGCCATCGGGGTCTGGTGGGTTCTGCCATTTGGCGCAAGCTTGAAGGCGAAGGTTTTACGAACCTTCACGGTCGCGGCTCTCGAGAGCTCGATCTGAAAAATCGCGATGAAGTTTTCGCCTTTTTTCGAGAGACAAAACCCCGCTATGTGGTTCTCGCAGCCGCTAAAGTCGGCGGTATTCTAGCCAACAGTACATACCCCGTGGACTTCCTTAGCGATAATTTGAGGATTCAGGTTAACATTCTGGATGCAGCTAGAGAAAGCGGCGTTGAAAGACTTCTATTCTTGGGGTCGTCTTGCATTTATCCGAAGTATGCCGAGCAGCCAATACGTGAAGACTCTCTCTTAACCGGCCATCTTGAGCCCACGAACGACGCCTACGCTATTGCAAAAATAGCCGGAATCATGCAAGTTCAAGCGGTTCGCCGACAGTACGGGTTGCCGTGGATATCAGCTATGCCCACTAACCTCTATGGACCAGGCGATAATTTCTCTCCGAACGGCTCTCACGTACTACCAGCCCTCATTCGCCGTTTCGAGGAGGCCATGCTCACGGGTGCCTCCAGCGTTACAAACTGGGGAACCGGATCCCCCCGCCGCGAATTTTTGCATGTGGACGACATGGCCTCAGCCTGTCTACACCTGCTGGAAAATTATGATGGCGCCGAACAGGTAAACGTCGGTACCGGGACCGACGTGACCATTAAGGAATTAGCAGAAATCGTGGCCGATTCTGTGGGTTACCAGGGTGACGTGGTCTGGGATTCGACTAAACCAGATGGGACGCCACAAAAACTGCTGGACGTATCCAAGTTGGCAGCAGCGGGTTGGACATCAAGCATCGACCTAAGCGATGGCGTTAAGAGAACTGTCGAGTGGTTCCGAAGCAACGCTGCTGACATCAGATCTTAGGCGAACGGTGATTGGGGGCGCTCAGAAGGTGAATACAACGATTGACGGGCAGGGGACTGTTACAAGACGCATGTCCGCTTGGCGTATCAGGTATTCCGCACGACTCCGTTTTGTTGACGTAGGCGTTATATTATGGGCCATCGCGGGCGCATACGGTATCAGATTCGGCTTTCCGGATATCGATAGCAATAGTATACGCGACCCTGATTATATCGTTTTGTCCATACTTCTTGTTGTCGCCTGGTGGCTCATGCTGGGATTTTGGGGATCCCGAGAACCACGGATTCTCGGGTCCGGCGCTGAGGAATACAAAAGGGTTATATCCAGCTCTGCTTGGCTATTCGGCTTCGTTGCGATTGTTTCCTATGCATTGAAGATTGATACGGCAAGAGGCTTCGTCGGATTAGCTTTTCCGGCAGGTGCAGTCGGACTCCTAATTGCACGATGGATCCTTCGCCAGCATCTAATCCTTGAGCGTACACACGGAAAAAGTGATTCCCGAGTCCTAATAATCGGTGGACCTTTCTCCGCCCAGCATCTGGTTAGGTCTTTGGCTAGCGTTCCGGCGGCGGGCTACCGTCCAGTCGCAGTTCACTTGCCCGGCGCAACGGAGGTGAGCACCCGACCGAATTTCGCAGTTCCGGTTACTGGGACTGCCTCGGACTATAAGACGATTCTTGATACTATCCTGACCGCTGACGTCGACGTTGTTGCTATATCAGCGGGCGTGAATATGCATCCCAAAGACCTCAGGAAGCTTGGATGGGATCTAGCATCTCGGGACATTGGAATGATTATGGCGCCGGCGCTAACGGATATCGCCGGTCCTCGTATCCACACCCAGCCTGTTGCTGGGCTGCCGCTTATTCATGTGTCAACGCCCAAGCTAACCGGAGGGAAGAAGGTTGCCAAGCGTAGTTTTGATATACTTATATCTGGAATTTTGATAACCGTTCTTTCTCCGCTTTTCCTCATACTTGCGCTTCTAGTCAAGTTTACTGATCCTGGCCCGGTTTTTTATAAGCAAGAACGTATTGGTCTTCGTGGAACGACATTTCATATGCTTAAGTTTCGATCGATGAAAGTCAATGCGGACGAGCAACTACGCGCTCTTCTTGCTGCCCAGGGATCTGGTGACAAGCCGCTTTTTAAAATTGCTAATGATCCCAGAATTACTCGCCTAGGGCGTATTCTTCGTAAGTACTCCCTCGATGAGTTGCCGCAACTTTTCAACGTCTTACTTGGAAGCATGAGTCTCGTAGGCCCTCGGCCTCAACGAGCCGGCGAAGTCGCCTTGTATGACGATGCAGCTCACCGACGTCTCTACGTGAGCCCGGGCATGAGCGGTCTCTGGCAGGTTAGTGGCCGGTCTAATCTCAGCTGGGAAGAAAGCATACGCCTCGATCTTTATTACGTTGAGAATTGGTCGCTGCTGGGAGACGTAGTCATCCTGCTCAAAACCTTCAAGGCCGTATTTGCAAGCACCGGCGCCGTCTGAAACCCTCTTAGACTCATCACATGCGGTTAATCCGCCCGTCCTTTTGGTTGGGGAAAATAAATCATGCGTATTTCAGTTATAGGCTGCGGCTATCTTGGAGCCGTTCATGCAGCGTGCATGGCTAAACTAGGGCACGACGTCGTCGGGATCGACGTGGACCAAACGAAAATCGACGAGCTCTCCGCCGCTAGGGCGCCATTCTATGAGCCAGGGCTGGAGGAGATCCTTCTGGAGGTTCAACAGACTGGGCGTTTGACTTTCACAACCGATTTGTCAGCCGCTGAGGGCAACCAAGTTCATTTCATCTGTGTGGGTACACCACAGAAAATGGGCGAGAACGCCGCCGATCTCAGCTATGTAGACGCAGCTACGAGCGGGGTAATCCCGTTCCTGTCTCCTGGTGACGTCGTTGTCGGCAAGTCGACCGTTCCCGTCGGAACGGCAGCCCGACTCTCGAAGATGGTGCTGGGCGAACAGCCAGAAGCCCACTTAGTTTGGAATCCCGAGTTCCTCCGAGAGGGACACGCCGTCTCAGACACTCTGCAACCTGATCGGTTTGTATATGGCGTGGATAACGGCTCTGAGGATAATCCTGCCGTTTACGTGCTGGATGAAGTCTACGCAAAGCCTCTTTCGTCAGGAGTTCCGCGTTTGATTACAGACCACCCTACGGCGGAACTTGTTAAGTCCGCCGCCAATTCATTCCTCGCGACGAAAATCTCTTTCATCAACGCCATGGCGGAGGTCTGTGAAGCGGCTGGCGCTGACGTAACGCTTCTTTCAGATGCAATAGGAATGGACGATCGCATTGGCAGGAAGTTCCTGAATGCCGGCATCGGCTTTGGAGGTGGTTGCCTCCCGAAAGACATACGAGCGTTTATGGCACGGGCTGGCGAGCTAGGAGCGGACCAGGCTCTGACATTTCTTCGTGAGGTCGACGCGATAAATATGCGCCGGAGAACGCGCGTCGTCGAATTGACCCGTGATCTCTGCGATGGTTCGCTGATGGGAAAACGAATTACCGTACTAGGCGCCGCGTTCAAGCCAATGAGCGATGATGTTCGCGACTCACCCGCTCTAAGTATCGCTGCCCAGCTGCAATTACAGGGATCCGTCGTAACCGTCACCGACCCTGAAGCACTGTCTAATGCGGCGCGGAGATTCCCGGAACTCAATTACGAAGCTCGTACAGACTTTGCCCTACGACGTGCAGACGCAGTACTTCTGCTGACAGAGTGGCAGGAGTACAAAGAATTGGATCCGTTCCACACGGCGTCAACGGTCGCTTCGCCTCGCATTCTTGACGGCCGAAACGTCTTAGACGCTAACAAATGGCGTGCAGCTGGCTGGACATACCGTGGGCTTGGGCGCCCTTGATAATGGCAATTTCTGAAGGCGACGCGTCGTCCGAGCCGGCGCCAAGCACGCATTCTCCCCTTCGGAGATGGAAGAAAAGGCCTCGCCGCGGAGCCATATGGCTTGCCGCCGCTAGCCTGTTCCTTATCCTGACGATTTGGGTCGTGTGGCTGTTGGTCAAAGGCATTTCCATTCGGGATGAAATGGCCGAAGCCATGAAGCTAGTTCCTGAGCTCAAACAGGAACTGACCCTGGATGACAGTGATGCCGCCAAACATACGGCATGGCTGATACACCGCCACACCACCGAGGCCAGAGGTTCCGCAGATGATCCAGTCTGGACCCTGACTTCGGAGTTACCCCTAGTTGGAGACAATCTGAGTGCCGTATCGGAAATGGCTAGATCGGCAGATGATGTTGCTGGCCTCGGTTTGGTGCCTTTGGTAGAAGCCTGGGGATCATTGAACTGGGACAGCCTCATACCAACTAGTGGCGGGAGCGATTTGGAGTCGCTCAAGGCCACATCTCCTCAAGTTACTTCTGCAGCCTATGCAGTAAGAGTATCCGTTGAACGACTCACAGCCATCGATGCCAGCAATCTCCTGCCGCAGGTCGCAGAACCACTTGCCAGCGCCGCCGGGCAACTTTCAGAAGTCACTGAGACCCTCGACATGGCCGCAGACGTTTCTCGTATTGCACCGAATATGCTCGGTGCGGATAGCCCAAGAAACTATCTTCTGATGATTCAGAATAGCGCAGAAACTCGGGCTTCAGGTGGTATTCCTGGCGCGCTGGCGGTCCTTAACGTTGACAAGGGAAAACTCACGCTTAGTGCGGAAACCAGTGCATCCAGCTTAGGAGTTATGTCGCCCGTCCTCCCAGTTGACACTCAGCAGCAGCAGATCTACTCAACTCGAATGGGAAAATTCATACAGGACGTGAATCTCACACCTGACTTCCCCACGGCAGCTACAACTGCACAAGCAATGTGGGAAAGAAAGACCGGCCAGCTTGTCAACGGAGTTCTGTCTATAGACCCGGTGGCTCTGAGCTATCTGCTACAGGCATCTGGGTCAGTGCGGATCACCGACCCCTCTCTCGCTGTACTTGCAGGTCGCGGACTACCGACGGAATTGAACAGCCAGAATGTGGTCAAAACCCTGCTTTCTGATGTATATGCGAAAATTAAGCAACCCGAAGTTCAGGATGCATACTTTGCCGGCGTTGCACGAGAGGTCTTCCACAAATTGGCTGATGGGAAGTCAGACACAAAAGAACTGATGAGCGGCATCACGCGCGCCACTAGCGAGGGGCGTATCAGGATATGGTCAGGCAGCCCGAGCGAGCAGGCCATTATCTGGAAATATCCTGCGAGTGGCGCCGTCACCGGCCCTAGTGTGAAACCCGCGCAATTCGGCATTTACTTCAACGACGGGACAGGTGCCAAAATGGATTACTACGTCAAGCACACCGTCCAACTCGTCAAGGAGTGCCCATTAGACGGTTATGAGCAAATAGCAGTACGGGTAACGAGCACCAACACGGCTCCGGCGGACGCCGGAACCTCGTTGCCAGCTTATGTCACCGGCGGCGGCTTCGGTGTTGCGCGGGGTACGGTGCAGACAAATATCGTGGCCTACGGTCCCGCGCAGGCAAATGTGGAGTCAGCCACCGTCAACGGACAGAAGGAACCGTTTGCTTCCTATCTACACGCCAATCGTCCAGTGGGCGTTGTGGCACAACAGCTTGCGCCGGGGGAAATCAAGACTATCGAGTTCAACTTCGGGAAAATCGTTCAGCACACGGAACCTAACTTGGTTGTCACGCCAACGGTTCAAGCCGTAAAGGACGTTATACAGACCACCGAAAAGCCAGTATGCGAACAAGGGCAGTGACGCCTGCGTTAACACTATGTAAACCGACTGGATTGAGCTTGGTCGTAGCTCCGTTCGGGTGATACGGTTTCTCTTGGGATATCTATCCGTAGTTCTGCACATGGTCTCGTGCAGAGGGGACATTTCCCCATATCGGGTATCAATACTTAAACGTCTCCGGGGGGACACACATGAAAAAAACACTCGCCGCACTCGCCCTTGCAGGCTCCATTGCGCTCATCGGTTCCGCACCTGCCATGGCCGCCACCTACCCGGCCCTACCGCCGCAGGCCGCTGTGTCTGACGGCACTGTGGGCCCGGGCGAAACCTTCGTCTTCCGCGGCCAAGGCTTCCTCGCCGGCGAATCGCTGACCATCCGGGTCACTCCGGGTCAGGCTCCCGCTTCGAACGGCGCCAACATTGCGGGTAGCCGCTCCGTCGCCGCCCGTATTAGCGTGGTGGCTGAGGCCCAGACGCTGAAGGCAACCGCCGACGCGCAAGGTGCGTTCTCCTTGCCGATCGCCATCAACGAACCCGGAACCTACAGCGTCACCGCAACGGGCGACACGTCCGGTGTAGTTGTCGGTCCCGTCGTCGTCAAGGTTACGCCCGCTGACCTGGTTGCGAACGGCAACTCCGCACTGGCCAACACCGGCTCCAACCTGGCCAACACCGGCGCAGACTCCGGCCTGATCCTGTGGACCTTGGTTGGCGCAGGCGCACTGGCCGCCGGTGCCACCTCCGTCGTGGTGGTTCGCCGCCGCGCCAAGGCTGAGGTCGCCGCCTAGCACCAACGCTCAATAGCACCAACGAAGGTGGGTGCGTCTCCGGAAACGGGGATGCACCCGCCTTTTGCTTTGTGTGGTATCTATTTGAACTATGGGGAGACATTGGCGCAGAACACCACACGAATACGACTTTTCCGTTCCACTCCCCCGGCCACAGGTGTTAGGTTACGCCTTGTTCGTTCTACTCGCGGTCTGTGCGCTGGCCACTGCGGCGTTTGCCCTTCTGCGGACGTCCTGAGGCCCCTTTGAGATTGCTTTCCAACCACCGGCTCTGGCAGCTCATTCTGGCGGCCATGGTGGTGCCCTTGGCACTCATTGCCTTCTGGCCAACACCCGTGGACCGGCCTGTCTCGGGGCAGCTTGCAGGCGTATTGAATTTCCTCCATGACCACGGCGTTCCCCGCTGGTTCAACTACAATTTCGTCGAGGCCTCAGCGAACATTGGGCTTTTCATCCCGGTCGGCCTTGTTGCCGCGTTGGCATTTCCGAACAAGCGCTGGTGGCAAATCGGCGCTTTCGGAATGCTGGTTTCCGGCTGCATTGAGCTGGGGCAGCTCCTGTTTCTTCACAACCGCTTTGCCAGCCCGTCAGATGTCATGACGAACACGTCAGGTGCTGTCATAGGCGCCGTAGTGGCCATCCTGGCCACGCAAAAAGGGAGGTCCACTACCTTTCGGCAGCGGACCTCCCAGGAGCGTTAGACGCTGATTTAGCCTACGAAGCCCTTCATCCAGGTCTTCAGGTCCTCACCGAACTCAACGCGCTCGGACGCGAGGGTGATGACGGCCTTGAGGTAGCTCAATTTGTCGCCGGTGTCGTAGCGGCGGCCCTTGAAGACCACGCCGTACACGCCGGAGCCTTCGCCCTCGCCGGCGGCGAGAGTTTGCAGGGCATCAGTCAGCTGGATCTCGTTGCCTCGGCCGGGCTCGGTCTTCTCCAAGACACCGAACACTGAGTGGTGCAGCACGTAGCGGCCAATGACAGCCAGGTTGGACGGCGCTTCAGCAACGGCCGGCTTCTCCACCAGGCTGTTGACCCGGACGTAGTCCTCGCCTTCCACGACGGTGATGTCTGCACAGCCGTAAGCGCTGATCTGTGACGGATCAACCTCGATCAGTGCGATCACGGAACCACCGGTCTTCTGCTGCACCTCCATCATGGTGCCCAGCAGGTTCTCAGCCTCGTCGATGAGGTCATCACCCAGGAGCACGGCGAACGGCTCGTCGCCCACGTGCTGCTGTGCGCAGAGCACCGCGTGGCCCAGGCCCTTGGCCTCGCCCTGGCGGACGTAGTGGATGGGGCCCAGGTTGGAGGCGTACTCCACCAGTCCAAGCTTGTCCTTGTCCCCCTTGGCCTCCAGCGCAGCCTCCAGGCCGGGCTCACGGTCGAAGTGGTCCTCCAGGGCGCGCTTGTTGCGGCCCGTGATCATCAGCAGGTCCGAGAGGCCAGCGTTAATCGCTTCCTCCACCACGTACTGGATGGCCGGGCGGTCAACCACCGGCAACATTTCCTTCGGCATTGCCTTAGTGGCGGGCAGGAAGCGTGTTCCCAATCCGGCAGCAGGAATGACGGCTTTGGTTATAGCTTTCCCCGTAGTCATAGGTGAACCTTAACAAATTTGTTGGGCTAATCAGCAATTGGAAGCGAAATCATCGGAGCCCGCGAAGGCTCCGCACGAGTCGCGGAACTCCACGTAGAAAGCGCGCCCACCGGGCGCGATGTTGCTTGAATTGTCCCGGAAGTGACATGTCGGCGTAGATATTTCCGCTGAGTAGGACGTCCGGCGGTGGAAAGATCGCGGCCCAAAGCATACGGGATTTGTCCCTCCAGGATGCCTGCGCGATGGCAATGAGCCGGGCGCTCCCAGGCGCCTGCGCGGCAACACGGTTGTGCCACTCTCGCGAGGGCTCGGGCCAGACCGCGGTAGTGGCTTCAGGCAGAAGACCCTCGAGGAAGGGCCTGACGGCCGCCAAGGCGCCCGTGGCTGTAGCGAGCTCCAGGAGCGCCTCCGCCAATGATTCCCGCCGCGTGAGCACGGCCAAGTACTCAAGCTCCTCCCGGCAGGCAGGCAGGTCGCGCGACCGTAGGGCGTGCAACGCCAGAAGCAAGATGCCAAGAGCCTTCGTAGGGACCCTAAGCCGTTGCCCTGCGAGCTCCATGTGGACGGTGTTTGCCCACAGCGCCTTGAAACACTCACGGGCGGCCCTTTCCATCCCGGGGAAGCGAAAATGGACATCGATACAACAGGGCCACGCTGCATGGTGGACCGTGACCGAGTGCTTTGGGAACGTCCTATCATCCGGGTCGACAGGGCGTTGCCGCCATCCGCGTTCATGGAGCCCCTGCAGCAAGTCCTCTATCCGGGTGGGGTCCACGAAAACGTCCACATCGGCAGATATTTTGGCTTTGCGCAGCCCTTGAATCACACTGGCTGGTCCCTTGATAAAGAAGACCCGAATGCCCAAGCTGTCCGCCAGCCGCGCCACGAGGGCATGGCCCAAGAGCACACCCTCCGGGATCCTGAGCTGGGCTTCGTGGCCGGCGGAAGTCATGGCGCGCCTAGATCCTGGCCCTACGGCCGCCGAGGACGGATTCCAATGCGACATGCGTATCCGCAGCGGAAAAATCGTCGACCGCTTCCGGTTCCGCAGGCGACGGTGCGGGCGCCGAGCTATAAGTCCCGTAGTAGGAGTAGGCGTCCGTGCCCTTAGTGGGAACGTAATTGAGAACAGCTCCAAGAACCCGCCCCTTGACCTTTTCAAGGTTGCCCAAGGACTGGTCCAGCTGCTCCTGGGTGGTCCTGCCGGTGCGAATCACAAGGATGGCACCGTCTGCTGCCCGGGACAGGACGGCAGCGTCCGTCACGGGAAGAAGCGGCGGTGCGTCGATCAGGACCACGGCATCCTTGGCCAAGGTAGTGAGCATGTTCTTCATAGCGCGGGAACCGAGCAGCTCGCTGGGGTTGGGCGGGATACGGCCCGACCCGAGGACTGAGAGGTTGGGCAGCGCACCCCATGACTGGAGGACGTCGGCGAGCTCGGCGGTGCCCGTGAGCACATCGGTGACCCCCACTCCCGGAACCAGGTTGAAGACGTCCACCAATGTGGGCCGGCGGAGGTCGCCGTCGACCACCACAACGTTTTCACCCGCTGCCGCCATGGTGACCGCCAGGTTGGCCGTCACGGTGGACTTGCCCTCCGCCTGCATGGAGCTGGTGACCACGATGATCCGTGGCGGCTGGTCCACGTCCAGGAAGCTCAGGTTGGTGCGCAGCTCGCGGAGGGCCTCTGCCATGGCTCCGCCGGCGTCGTGAAGCTGGGCGGCCGTGCCAGCGTCCACGATGGTGCTTTTCCCATCCAGCCGGTGGTCCACCGGCAGGGTGCCAATCACGGGAACGCCGAACATTCGCTCGATGTCCGCAGCCTTCCGGATCCGACGGTCCAAGTGCCGCCGTACCAACGCATAAGCCACACCCAAGGCCAGCCCGACAATGGCGCCCAGCGCCAAGTTAAGCTTGGTGTTGGGCGACGTGGGGGTCGTAGGGAGAACTGCCTTACCCAAAGGGAGGACACGGACAGCCGTGGCTGCACTCTCTGGAGCTCCGCCCTCGGGCATTGTTCCAGCACCTGACGTCGGGTCTGCGGGAGGCGCTGTCTCGATCGCCTCCACCTGGGCGGCGAGGCCGTTGACCCAGGCATCCGCCACGCGCTGGGCAGTTGCGGGATTCTTGGATTGTGCGGTAACCCTGATCTCTGCCGTGTCCAGCGGCACCTTGACGCTGATGCTGCCCAGCAGGGCATCGGCAGTCGTCTTCAGATCCAGAGCTTGGATGACGCGGTCCGCGACAAGCCGGGATTTCGCTACGGACTCATAGTTTTTGACCTTTGCCTTGGCCAGGCTGTCTCCAGCCAGTGCCAGGCTCACATTGTCTGAGCCGGGCGTGACCACTATGCCGCTGGAATCAGAGGAGTAGATCTTTGGCTGCAGGACGGTCCATCCCGCAGCCGCCAGGGTGGCCAGCAGGGTGAAGGCGACGATGGCCTTCCAGTACACCCGCACGATAATTAGGTAGTCCGCCAAGTCCAGGCCCGGGGACGCCTCCGGGGGCGTGGTGGTTGTGCTCATAGTGGTTCCTTAAGCTCAAGTTCTTGATGTGCCCGTGCAGGCGGTTCAGTTTTCGCCGCGTTCCAGGATCGACTTGACGATGAGTTGATCTACGGCTTGGGCAACGGCGGCCAGGTAGCCTTCCGGTTCGCCGTACAGCTTCGCTATGTGTTGAGTCACGTGGTCCAGCCCCACCGGGCCAGCGCAGGCCTCCCAGATGGCGGGTCCGATCCCGCTCAGGTGCACTATGTCGCGGTCCAGCATGACCAGCAGATCCCCGCCGATCTTCACCGCGTCCTTTGGGGCCCTGCGCCGGATGCTGCCGGCCGGGAGGGGTGCCCGTTGGGGACGTTCTTCAGCGGCTGGTTCCCACTCCGACTCCGACCTAGCCTGCAGCTGGAACAGGGGTTTCAGGGCGGCCGGCAAGTCCGCTGCCTCCGCATAGGTCACCTGCCACACTCCCCCGACACTCTCGACCAGGCGGCAAAGCGACTGCAGAGGATCCACGAATTCTGCCTGCGAGGACGATTCCGGGATCAGGGCCAGCAAAGCGTCGGCCAGCGGTACCCGTTTCAGCACCGGAGCCACCGGACGCTCCCCCTGGACCCGGTTCAAAAGCACGATGGACTGGATGAAGGGCATGGCCGGGGCCGGCTGAAGTCTGAACTCATCCGGTCCCGCCTGGCGTTTGGGTGCACCGGCTCCCTGCTTGACCGATAAGGGCTTGGGATAGGGAACCACGGAGCCGTCCCAGGCGATGGCTACCGTTTCGTCAGTGACATAACCATAAGTCCTGGCGAGCACGGACGCTGCGGTGGTCTTTCCTGTTCCAGACTTGGCTACCAGAGCCACCACTGCCCCAGTGTCCGGATCCGCTACTCCGCAGGCGTGGAGCATGGTGAGTTCACCGGCATTGGCCAGAATCGCGGACACCGTGAGCCGAGACGTGAGGTTCTCAGCCAGCTCCTCAAAGGAGGCTGCCTCGAGCTGGGAGGTGCCGTCTCCGTACTTCATGGAGGCGCAGGTGACTGAGGCCGTGAACTGACGGTCTTCAGTGGGTTCCATCGGCTCCGGCGGCAGCAGCGGCTGAAGACTACCGCTGATACACCGTGCCCAGGCGATGCTCATTGATGCCCGCTGCTGCCACGTGACCGCACGGCCCCAGCGGACCACAAACCGCTGGCCCATAATCTTCAGGCACAACAGGTCACCGCCCCGTGCCAATTCATCGAACAGGCGCTGCTGCCATGCCGAGCGTGCGCTCCCCGTGATTCCCGCGGTCGTCATGCCGTTAGTGGGAAACGCTGCGGGCAGCTTCGATCAGGCGCTGCGCTTCGAGGCTTGCCAGGAAGCCTTCCACCTGCGCCTGCATCTGTCCTGACTGGTCCTCGAAGGTGGCCTCAAGCTCAGCGAAGATGTTCTGCTCAGTCCGCTGGCCATCAATCAGGTCCCAGATAACTGCTGCTGGTCCTTCCAGGACCACCGGTTGGGTTGCGTCGAGGTGCAACAGGGCGACGCGCGCCCGGGGTTCGGTGCAGACTTCAGCTACCAAGCCGCCACGTTTCCAGACCACGTCAAACCTTCTTTAGGTCGAAGGTGTAAGCCGGGGCCGGATTGATTTGGAGCGCCTTGCCACCTTTCACATAGGTGACGCGCGCGTTGAAAGTGTACGCGCCGGTGTCAGACTTCATTCCCGTGTAGCTGTAGCCGCTCATAACGAAGGTCAGGGTGGTTGCACCTACCGGCACCGTGGAACTGAAGGTTGCTTTGAATATGTTGCCTGAAGGTGGCGGCGTGTAGTTGAACGTCTTCCCTTCAACTACGACCTTCGCGAAAGAGATTCGCGGTGCCGACACCGAGTTCGGGGTGATTTCCAGATCAACGCTTACCTCGCCAGTTAGGCCACCAACATTGCTCAGACTAAGTCGTTCGGGCAAATTTTCGTTGCGCCCATGGTTGCCTTGACGAGTTGAAGGCATCGGCTGCATCAACGTGGAGAAGGCCCCGGCCGGGTCTGGACTAGTTGGAGGTGTAGTCGGCCCCGGCGACGCTGCAGCCGCAGGAGCCGCAATGGCCGTGGCGATAACCGGCAGCGACCAGGCCACCCCCGCGACTACCCTCCTGCGGCTGAAGCCGTTCTCTTCCGTACCATCGATTTCTGCATTCAAAACCTCAGACAAATGTGCCCCCAGAGTAAGTTTCTAAATGCCGCTGCCTGGTTGAGACCGGCAGCGCGCTATGGCCGGTGTTGCCCGGCTTCGCCTACTCTCGCGAACACAAATAAAGATTTCTGCAATCGCCTTGAAAGTTTGAATCAAGAATTCTTCAAGGCCTCTTGATCAGACTCGTTCAGCCAATGGAGCCGGAAAACTTCGGCTCACGCTTCTCCTGGAAGGCCCGGAACCCCTCCGCGTAGTCCTCGGTCTTGCAGAGGCGTGCCTGCTCCTCGTTCTCCTCCTGCATGGCCTGCCAGAGGCCCAGGCGCTGATCGCGGATGTGCGCCACCAGCTCCTTGGAAGCAACAAAAGCGCCCGTGGCGCCGGCAGCCACCCGCGCGACGATCGCCCGCGTCGACTCCAACAACGAGTCGGCCGGCATGGCACGGCTGAACATTCCCTGAGCCACCGCCTCGGCACCGGAGATCAGGTCCGCCGTGTAAATCAGGTCCAGTGTCCGGTGCATGCCCAGCCGCTCCGTGAAGTACCAGTGGCCGCCCGAGTCCAGCGTGGCGCCCAGCTTGGCGAACGGCGAGCCGAACTTGGCGTTCTCCGCCACGTACACCACGTCCGTGGACAGCAGCAGCCCCAGCCCCACGCCCAGGCACGCGCCCTGCGCCGCCGCGAACGTCGGCGCCGGGAACGCAGCCATCTTTTTCAGCAACGGCTCCACCAGCCCGCCCAGGTAGGCTGCGGCGTCGTCGTTCTCCGGGGTGACCCCGGCGATGTCCCGGCCCGCGCAGAAGGCCCGGCCCTCTCCCCTCAGCAGCAGCGCCCGCACCTCACCGCGCGAGGCGGCGGCAGCAGCGTCGTCGTACGCCTGGGTTAAATCCCGCAGCGCCTGCTCATCCAGCGAGTTCAGCTTGTGCGGCGCGTCCAGGACTACCTCGGCGATGCCGTTGCTGATGGAAAGGGAAATCATGGAGCTCCTTTGTTGAGACCGGGAAAAGACTTAGACGTCGAAGTCGACCGTGACTTCCTTGCTGGTGGGGTGGCTCTGGCAGGTCAGGACGTAGCCCTTGTCCAGCTCATCCTGCTCCAGCGCGTAGTTCTCGTCCATGGTCACGCTGCCGGTGACCACCTTGGCCCGGCACGTGCCGCACACTCCCCCGGCGCACGCGAACGGCACGTCCGGGCGCACCCGCAGCGCCGCGTTCAGGATCGACTCGCGGGCGTGCGTGGGGCTGGCCACCTCGCCCTGCAGGCCGTCCAGCTTGAACGTGATCTTGTACGTCTCCTTGGACTCGTCCACCACCACGGGACGGCCGGCCTGGCCCTCCGGGCGGTCCGGCTTGCCCGACGTGAACAACTCGAACCGTACGTTCTCCGGCTTCACCCCGCGCTCGGCCAGGGTGTCCCGGCACAGCTGCACCAGCTCGAACGGCCCGCAGAGGAACCACTCATCCACATCGTCCGCGTGCAGGGCGGTGCCCAGCAGCTGCTGCAGCTTCTCCGAATCGATCCGGCCGGAGAGCAGCGGCGCGATCCGCTGCTCACGGCTCAGCACGTGGTGGATGGCCAGCCGCTGCGGGTACTTGTCCTTCAGGTCCGCCAGCTCCTCAAGGAACATGACGTCCATGGCGGCCTTGTTGGCGTAGATCAGGTCGAACCGGGTGTCCGGGTTGGCGGCCAGCAGCGTCCGGGCGATGGCGATCACCGGGGTGATGCCGGACCCGGCCGCGATGGCCACGAAGTTCCCCGCCTCCCCTGCCAGGTCCTCCGGGTGGTTCATGGAGTTCATGACGTTCTGGTCCACGGCCACGCCGTCGCGGCCGTGCTTGGACACGAACGCGCCCATGGGGCTCATCACGTCCAGGGTGTCGCCGGCCTTCAGCTCGGCGTTGGCCCACGTGGAGAACAGCCCGCCCAGGTCCTTCTTGATGGCCACGCGGATCTCGCTGGTGCCGTCCGCGAAGCTGCGCGGCTCGGCGCAGATGGAATAGCTGCGGCGGATTTCCTTCGGCTCGCCGCTCTCATCCGGCAGCGTTGTGCGAAGGGCCACGTACTGACCGGGCAGGTAGTCGAACTTGCCGGCGAGCTCGGCCGGCACATGGAAGCTGACTTCGATGGCATCGTCGGTGAGCCGGCGCACCTCCTTCACCGCAAGGGAATGGAAGGACGGACGACGGCGGCCGGTCACCTCAGCCTCTTCGGCGGCGGTCTGGCGGACAACAGGCATGGGGGCTTCCTTACAGGACTTTGAAGTAGTCGAACGGTTCCTTGCAGTCCTGGCACACATACAGCGCCTTGCAGGACGTGGAACCGAAACGGGTGAGTTCCTTGGTGTTGAGGCTGTTGCACTGCGGGCACTTCACGGCCAGGCTCAGCCGGATGGGGCCGGAGTGGCCGCCGGCGCGGGAGTTTCCGGTGGGCGGGGCGATGCCGTACTGCTGCAGTTTCTGCTTTCCGGCCTCCGTCATCCAGTCCGTGGTCCACGCAGGGGCCAGGACCAGGTCCACGTGCACGTCCGCGTAGCCCTCCTTCTTGAAGGCGGTGTGGAGATCGTCACGGATGGCGTCCATGGCCGGGCAGCCCGAGTACGTGGGCGTAATGGTGACGGTGACCTCGCCGCCCGCCACGTCCACCTTCCGGAGGATGCCCAGGTCCGCGATGCTGAGCACCGGGATCTCCGGGTCCACCACGGTGGCCGCGATGTCCCACGCCTTCTGCTCCGGGGTGCGGGTCCGGGATTCGAAATCCGAGATGTACACGGCAGTCACCAGCTGGCCCCGGGATGCTCGCGGGCCAGCACCTGCATCTCCGCGAGGATGTAGCCCAGGTACTCCGAGTGCTTGCCGTACCGGCCGCCGCCCGGGGCTGCGGGCACGTCCGGAACCTCGATTTCGGCTTCGGCCAGGACCTCGGCGATGAGGCGGTCAAAGTCTTCCCGCAGGCTGGAGGGCGCGACGGCGGCACCCGCCTCAGCGAGCCTTTCGGTCAGTTCGTCGTCCTGGAACAGTTCGTTGACGTACGGCCACATGGTCCGCAGTCCGTGGATCATCCGGGTGCGCGACTCGTCCGTGCCACCGGCGAGGCGCAGGACCCACTGGGTGCTGTGGTCGCGGTGGTAGTCCACCTCCTTCACGGCCTTGGCGGCGATGGCGGCCAGGGTGGCGTCCGTGGACTCGGTGAGGCGGCGGTAGAGCTCGTACTGGTAGTAGCTCACCACGAACTGGCGGGCGATGGTGGCCGCGAAGTCCCCGTTGGGCTGCTCGAACAGCTGCACGGAGCGGAACTCATGCTCGCGGCGGAAGTAGGCCAGGTCATCCTCTGACTTGGCCGTGCCGTCCTCGGTCGGCATGCCGGCGCCGGCGTAGGTGAGGAAGCTGCGGGCGTGGCCCAGCTGGTCCAGGGCAATGTTGCCCAGGGCGATGTCCTCTTCCAGCTCGGGGGCGCGGGAGATCCAGTGGCCCAGGCGCTGCGCGAGGATCAGGGCGTCATCGCCCAGGCGGAGGGCATACTCTGCGACGTCTTCGGTGGGCTTGGCCAGGCCCGTCTTGACCTCGAGCGCGATGTCCTCCGGGCGGAGGGCGTTGCCGGGGGTGATCCTTGTTGCGGAGGCGTTGGCTTCGCTCACAGGTGCTTCACTCCCTCGCTCTTGGTGTAGTACGTGGCGTGCCGGTAGTCCTTGCCCTGGGGCGACTCGAAGAAGGAACCCTTCGAGTCGGGGTCGCTGGCGGCGATGGCGTCCGCCGGGACCACCCAGATGGACACGCCCTCGTTGCGGCGGGTGTACAGGTCCCGTGCGTTCCGCAGGGCCATGGCGGCATCCGGGGCGTGCAGGGAGCCGGCGTGGACGTGGCTCAGGCCGCGGCTGGACCGGACGAAGACCTCCCAGAGGCCCCACGTGGAGCGGTCGTGGTGGTCCGGGGCCGGGCTGGCTTTGGGGGCTTCGCGGTTGATCTCGGTGGCCGAGCTGGCGGGGGTTTCCGGGTTGCCGTGCGGGCTCATGCTGCGTATTCCTTCGTCTTCTTTGACTGTTTTGCTGCGTAGGCGGCTGCTGCCTCGCGGACCCAGGCGCCGTCGTCGTGCGCTGCCCGCCGGCGCTCAAGGCGCTGGGCGTTGCAGGGACCGCGGCCGGCCAGGACTTCGTGGAACTCATCCCAGTCCAGCGGACCGTGCTCCCACTTCTTGGTGTCCTCGTTGAAGCGGATCTGGTCATCCGGGAGGGTGAGGCCAAGGACCTTGACCTGCTCCACCATCATGCCCACGAACCGGCTGCGGAGCTCGTCATTGCTGAACCGCTTGATGTTCCAGGCCATGGACTGCTTGGAGTTGGGGGAATCGTCATCCGGCGGCCCGAACATCATCAGGGCCGGGGCGTACCAGCGGTTCACCGCGTCCTGGGCCATCTGCTTCTGCTCGGGGGTGCCGTTGGAAAGTTCCAGGAGGATCTCGAAGCCCTGGCGCTGGTGGAAGGACTCTTCCTTGCAGACGCGCACCATGGCGCGGCCGTAGGGGCCGTACGAGGCGCGGCACAGCGGGACCTGGTTGCAGATGGCTGCGCCGTCCACCAGCCAGCCGATGGCGCCCATGTCCGCCCAGGTGCGGGCCGGGTAGTTGAAGATGCTGGAGTAGCGGGCCTTGCCGGCGATGAGGTCGTCCATCATCTTGTCCCGGGACTGGCCCAGGGTTTCCGCTGCCGAGTAGAGGTACAGCCCGTGGCCGGCCTCGTCCTGGACCTTGGCCATGAGGATGGCCTTGCGCTTCAGGCTGGGGGCGCGGGAGATCCAGTTGGCCTCCGGCTGCATGCCGATGATCTCGGAGTGCGCGTGCTGCGAAACCTGGCGCAGGAGCGTCTTGCGGTAGGCCGCCGGCATCCAGTCGCGGGGCTCGATGCGCGAGTCCTCGGCGATGATCCGGTCGAAGTGGGCCTGGCCTGCGGCGTCCTCTTCCGGGGTTAGCTCAGCCGGCACTGACTGCAAGTTCTGCGCTGCCATGGTTGCTCCTATGCAAAGACCTGTCGGGCGTCTCGGAATTATTTACCGACCGTTCGTTCAGGATATGCGGGAGCGTGCGCGGGCGTCAAGCGTGTCCCCCTCTTTCAACGCCCCATCACGTCCTGCCCGCTTTCCACCAACGCCCCATCACGTCCTGCCCGCTTTCCATCAACGCCCCATCACCTCCCGCCCGCTTTCCACCAACGCCCCATCACCTCCCGCGGGGTGGCGCGGGCCGTCGTCGCCGGGAAAGCCGTCAACTCTGGATTGCCTGTTGGTCCGGGGCATACAATGACCACGCCTCAGTGGCCCTGCACAGGGAAACACTCCACGGTCCGGCGTTCCGGCGCCGGCGACAGCCGCAACGCCTCCGCGCGGCTTCCCTAATCGACGTACATCGGCTTCCCGTGCTGGGACTGGGATGGCCACCGTGAGATGGATGGTCATGAAACGGTTCCTGGCACTGCTGGCTGCACTGGCGTTAACCTGCCTTGTCACCCCCACTGTGGGCATCAGCGCCGCCGCGGCCGCGCCCGGACCGTGCATCGGAGCGCCTCCCGCCGATGGCAGCACATATGCGGAGACCAGGCAGTTCGTGGATTCCCAGGCCTGGTGGATGCCCGATGTTGACCAGGCCAGCAACACGATCACCAACAACGGGCACGTCCATCTGGGGGCGTGCATCCCCGAACGTGAAACGCTGAGTTCGGGCAGCCTGACCGTGAACGTGCGGGTGATCCTCCATGACAATCCCGGCACGGCCAACTACGTCTCCATGGTGTTCCTGACCTCCACCAGCGAAACCGCGGTGCAGAAGTGCTACCTGCGGGCCGCCGCAGCCAACTTCACCTGCCCCGGGCCGTCCGGCTCAGGCGGCGGCGACTTTGTGTGCAGCGGGACCTGCGAGCGCTGGCTGACGTTCTCCCGCCCCATCTCGGCGTTCAAGCATTCGGGCCTGCAGGAGGTCCACCTCCGCGCGTTCGTACCGGAGCCGGACGGCAACGAGATGCGGGCGAGCCTCAACTGGCAAACGGACATCCAGAACGGAAAGTCCAGGTCCGACACCACGCGGTACCCGTTCCTGCGCGGCAAGGGCTGGTACACCCACTCCGGGTACTGCGAGGCCTCGGTCCGCAGCGTCCCCCTTCCCGACGCCCCGGTATCCGGCGTCTGGACTCCGGCCGTGGCCCTGAGCACCCACCCCAACAACTCGCTCCCGGCGACGCACTCGTTCATCTCGATCGACCCCGACTTCCACGCCGATCCGCCCAACCCCGGAACCGTCCTGTGGGATTCAGCGGGCCCCTACGGACGCGGGACCTTCGGCTCGGCGCCCATCGCAATCGACACCAGAACCCTGGCCAACGGGGTGCACAAGCTGCACCTTCGCACGTCGTGCCGGGACAACAAGCTGGGCTCGACAAACTCCGGGGTGACGGTGGTTCCGTTCACCGTGGCCAACTAAAGCAGCCCGGTTCCACCTGCGGGACGGCCGCCGAGCCCGGTCGGTGTGGTGCGCCGGCTGACCGTGGTGCGGGCCGTCGTCGTGCGTTCCCGTGGGCCTGCGACGCGCTCCCGTGAACCGGCGGCGACCCACGTTTCTTAAGCCTTTCTTAGGAACGGCACGGAAGGATCGAACCAGAGACCTGGACAGAACCCTGTCCGCCGCAGGACCATCCGAAGGATTTCCGTGTACCAGCCAACCCATGACCACCATGAGACCGCAGCAGCGCCCGGCACCCCCGCCGCGGCCCGCGCGCCCTTCCCCGCGCTGCCCCAGCCCCGCCACTGGCTGCTGGTCGGGCTGCTGCTGTGCGCCGCCGTCCTGGCCCTGGGCATGACGGTGCAGCTGCTGCCCGGCGAAGCCACCGCCGAACTGCACGTGGACCAGGACCTCAGCCAGCACCACGTGGCCGCACTGACCGCCGGGGCCATGGTGATCAACACCCTGTTCGGTCCCGTGGTGGGCCTGGGCATGGTTGCTGTCATCGCGGTGGCCATCTGGCTGCTCCGGAAGGACCTGGCCACGGCCATTGCGTTCGGGCTCACGGCGTGCTCCGGCTGGGTGGCCAGCGAAGTCTTCAAGCTCATCATCGCCCGGCAGCGGCCTAACCCCGGCCTGCTCTACGATCCCCTGGCCCCGGAAACCGGCTCCAACAGCTTCCCCAGCGGCCACGTTTCCTTCGCCGTGGCCCTGGCCTTCGCGGTGTACTTCCTGAGCCGCGGCACCCGCTGGTCCAAGCCCGTGGCCGCAGCCGGCGCCGCCTTGCCCGTGATTGTTGCCTGGTCGCGGGTATATGTAGGGGTGCACTACCCCACCGATGTGATTGCCTCCTTCCTGGCGGCAGGCGCCGCGGTGGTCCTGCTCGCCGGACTCTGGAACCGCTTCGGCCCCCGGCTCCTGGACCGCCTGCCCGCAGCGCTTACCGCCCCTGCCAGCCGACACTAAGGACCCCCGTGCACACCATCCTTGCCGCCCACGCCATCTCCGGCGTCGCCACCGCAAGCGGGCAGCCCTCGCTGCTGGACCCCGCCAGCCTCCTGGAAGGATTCGGCCCGGCCGCGCTGGGCATCATCGCCGCAATGGTCTTCATCGAATCCGGCGTCCTCTTCCCGTTCCTGCCCGGCGACTCGCTGCTGTTCACCGCCGGGCTCCTGCACCAGCAGCTGAACCTGGCCCTGCCCGTCCTGATCGGCGTGGTCACGGCAGCCGCGGTGGCCGGCGACCAGGTGGGCTTCCTCCTGGGCCGCAAATTCGGCCGGCGCTGGTTCAAGGACGACGCCAAGGTGCTGAAAACAGCCCACCTCACCGCCACCGAGAACTTCTTCCACCGGCACGGCGGCGCCGCCGTGGTCCTGGCCCGCTTCGTGCCCATCATCAGGACCTTCGCTCCCCTGACCGCCGGGACCGCCCGGTACGGGCACAAGGCCTTCACCTTGTGGAACATTGTGGGCGCGTTCGCCTGGGCCACGTCCGTGATTCTTCTGGGCACCTGGCTGGGACACTACGAGATCATCGCCAAGAACATCGACGTGATCGCGGTGGTCATGGTGCTGGTGTCCGTGGTGCCGTGGGGCATCGAATACCTCAAGCACCGGCGCAGGACCCGGCGCGCCGCAGCGGAACAGGCAGCGGACGACGACGGCACGGACGTCGGTGCCACGGACGCACCAGTGCTCGACACGGCAGCCAGCAGCTCACGCCGGGACGGCAGCACGAAAGAATAGGCTGCATGACAACTGCGGACCGGCTCACCCTGCTCCTGGCCGAGGACGACCCCGTCCTGGGTCCGCTCATCACCGAACTGCTGGAACCCGACTACCGGGTCCGGCTGGCAGTCACCGGGCAGGAGGCCCTGCACCTGGGACTCACCCAGCCCTGGGACGTGATGGTCATTGACCGCGGCCTGCCCATCATGGACGGGCTGGCGGTCATCGCGGCCCTGCGGGCCAAAGGAATCGGCACCCCCATCCTGGTCCTCACGGCGCTGGGCGAAACGGACGAGAAGGTCCGGGGGCTGGACGCGGGGGCCAACGACTACATGGCCAAACCGTTCGACGCCGGCGAGCTGGCCGCGCGGCTGCGCGCGCTGACCCGGACCTTCAGTACCCCCGCGGGACCGGTGGGACTCGGCACCTGGGATTTCGACCCGGCGTCGCGCGCTGTCCGCTCCCCCTACGGGGACCTGGTGACGCTGACGGCCAAGGAAGCCGAAGTCCTGGCGGCGCTCGCGGCCGAGCCGGGCAGGGTGTTCACCCGCGATGAACTGCTCGCCGCGCATTTCCAGTCCACGGACCAGCCCGGCGTCATCGATACCTACGTCCACCACCTCCGCCGGAAGATTTCCCGGTCCGTGATCCGCACGGTCCACGGCGTGGGCTACCAGATCGGCGACCCCACATGACCACCGGCTCCAATGCCTCCCCCGGCGACCCCGACCGGGACACCCTCCGCCGCGCGTCGCTCAAGGTGGCCCTGCGGATCAGCGCCGGGGTGGCCGTGCTGGTCCTGGTGCTGCTCGCCGCCGCCACCGTGTTCCTGATGAACAAGCTGGCGCACCCCTCGCAGCCCACCTCTCCGGCGTATACCTACCTTGATTCGAGGGACCTGATCGAGGGGATGATCCTGGCCGGACTGGCGGGGATTGTGCTGGCCGGCGTGGTGGGGTGGGTCAGTGCCCGCAGCGCCATCCGGCCGCTCGGCGACGCCCTGGCCCGGCAGCGGCGGTTTGTCCAGGACGCCAGCCACGAACTCCGCACGCCCCTGGCCATCCTGGACACCCGCATCCAGCTGGCCCAGCGGAAGGCGGAGCCGGGATCGGAACCGGCGCAGGCCCTGGCCAGGATCCGGGAGGACACCGCCACGCTGACGGGCATCGTCAACGAACTGCTGCTGGCCGCGACGGCGTCTGCGCCCCCTGGCGCCGAATCCTTCGCCGCTGCCGATGTTGCCGCGGTGGCGGAATCGGTCAGCGAAAGCCTGCAGGACCTGGCCCGGCAGCAGGGCGTTTCCGTGGAGTTCACCGGCGGCCCGGCGATGGTGCGTGTTGATCCCGGGCCGCTGCGGCGTGCGGTGCTGGCGCTGGCAGACAACGCGCTGGCGCACACGCTTTCCGGCGGACGCGTGGCCATCAGTTGCTCAGTGGAAGGGTCGCGGGCGGTGATCCTGGTGGCCGATACCGGCTCCGGCATCACCGGCGTGGACCCGGGGCGGATCTTTGACCGGTTCGTCCGGGCTCCGGGGCTGGACCGGGGCGGGCGGCGGAGCTTCGGGATCGGGCTGGCCCTGGTCCGCGACATCGCCACCGCGGCCGGTGGCACCGTGGAGGTGGCCCGCACCGGGCCCGGGGGAACCACCATGCGGCTGACGCTTCCGCTGGCACGGGACTGACCGGGGATTACCGCCGAGGTGCGTGCCGTCGTCGTGCACTGCCTGGGGGCTGGGCGGGGGTATTGACGGTCCACTTGTTTTTTGCAAGTATCAGCCTTATCCGAACCAACACCATTGAAAAGAGACCATCATGACCGCAATGTTCGTCAACCTGCCGGTGACCGACCTGGAGCGCGCCAAGGCGTTCTACACGGCGGTAGGGTTCACCATCAACCCCCTCTTCACGGACCACAACGCGGCCTGCGTGGTGGTGGAGGAAGACCACAGCTATTTCATGCTCCTGGTCCGGGAGTTCTTCCAGACCTTCAGCGAGCGGCCCATCGGCGACCCCTCAGCGACGGTATCGGCCACCACCGCAATCTTCCTGGACAGCCGGGATGCAGTGGATGCCAGCATGGCCAGCGGACTCGCGGCCGGCGGCACCGAGGCGCAGCCCGCATCCGACTACGGCTTCATGTACCAGCGCCAGTTGACCGACCCGGACGGCAACATCCTCGAATTCGGCTACATGGACCCGACGGCCGCCCAACAGGGACCCGAAGCGTTCATGAACCAGCAGGCCTGAGGTTCATGGCAGCACGCGACTACGGGCAGTACTCGGGGATTACGCAGGCCATGGAGATCGTGGGCGAGCGGTGGGCCCTTCTGATCGTCCGGGACCTGCTGGTGGGGCCGCGCCGCTACGGGGAGCTCGCCGCCGGGCTCCCCCGCATCCCGACCAACATTTTGGCTGCAAGGCTCAAGGAGCTCCAGGCTGCCGGCGTCATCCGGCGGGCACCCCGCTCCCGGGTGATCGTTTACGAACTCACGCCGTACGGCCGCGAGCTTGAACCCGTGATCCTCGCGCTGGGCGCCTGGGGATTCAAAACGATGGGCGATCCACGCGACGAGCAGATCATCACCCCGGCGTCGATGACCATAGACCTGCGCACCACCTTCCGCCCGGACGTGGCCGCCACCCTGCCGGCCACCGCCTACGCGGCGCACTTTGGTTCCACCGAACTCCTGATCCGGGTGGATGGCCCCAGCCTGGATGTCCGGCACGGTGATGGCGTGGCCGACCTCGCCTTCGCCAGCGGACCGGGCATCCGGAGGCTCATCGCCGGCGAAATCGCCCCCGACCGCGCCATCGACAGCGGAGTGGTCCAGGTACTGAGCGGACAGGGGAACCTCCTCCACCGCTTTGCGGAAACGTTCCATCTGGCGGCCTAACCCGCTAGCCTGACCCGACACCCTGATCCGCCCACGAACCCCTGACCCGCCCCTGAATGGAGCATCGCGATGACCAAAACCCAGGACCAAGGCACAGTCTCCAGCGTGTTGTCAGCCGACGGCACCTCCCTCAGCGTCGAGCGGATGGGCGCCGGACCCAGCCTGGTCCTGGTGGACGGGGCCTTCTGCGGGCGCAATTTCGGGCCGTCGCGTGCGCTGGCGAATGAATTGAAGGATGCCTTCACGGTCTATTTCTATGACCGGCGCGGACGCGGGGACAGCGGCGAGACCCTGCCATACGCCGTCGAACGCGAGATCGAGGACCTCCAGGCCGTCCTTGCGGAGGCCGGCGGCAACCCGTTCGTCTATGGGATCTCCTCCGGCGCCGCCCTGGCTCTCGAGGCGGCAGCAGCGGGCGTCCCGATGCGCGGACTGGCCACCTATGAGGCGCCCTACACCGGCGTGCAGGGTCCGGACGGCACACCGGGAAGCCACCGCGAGCACCTCGAGGCCCTGCTTCGTGAAGGCAAGCGCGGCGGCGCGGTGTCCTACTTCCTGGTCAAGATGGTGGGGGCGCCGGCCTTCCTTCCCTACCTGCTGCGCATCATGCCGGGAGTGTGGAAGAAGCAGACGGCGGCGGCGAACACCCTGCCCTATGAAACCCGGGTCACCAACAACTTCGTGGCGCCCGTGGAACGGCTCCGCACCGTTACCGTACCCACCCTGGTGATGGTAGGCGGGAAAGCGGCCGGCCCCATGGCGGAGGGGCAAAAGACCATCGCGGGCGCCGTCCCCGGCAGCGAGCACCGCGTCCTCGACGGCCAAACGCACCAGGTTTCCGCCGCCGCCATCGCCACCCAGCTCAGGGATTTCTTCCGCGGCAACTAGGCCGCCCGGCGCTTTGGAATGGTGTGGGTCTTCGCAGTCTCAGCTTCGGTGGCAGGCGGGGTTTCGCCGCCGGCGCGGCCCGGAGGCGTGGATTCCTGCAGCCGTGCGCGGGCGTCCAGGACGTCGCCGATGAACCAGTCGTAGACCAGCACGCCGATCACACCGCCGACCACCGGGCCGACAATGGGCACCCAGAAGTACCAGCTGAAGGCCCCGTCGACTGTGCCAGGCAGCGCCGTTTGGCCCCAGCCGGCCATCCACGCGAAAAGCCGCGGTCCGAAATCACGGGCCGGGTTGATGGCGTAGCCGGCGTTCGCGCCGAGGGAGATGCCGATGGCAGCCACCGCCAGCCCGATCATGAACGGGCCCAGGTTGGCCTGGACGGCGGTGTTTCTCATGTCGATGATGGCCACAACGAAGATAACCAGGAACGCAGTGCCCACGATCTGGTCAACCAGCGGACCGACGGCGTTTCCGTTGAAGTAGGGCGCCGGGAACGTGGCGAAAATGGAGTAGGTTGCCAGCCCCTTCGCGTCGGCGCGGCCGGTTCCGACGGCCTTGTTGTAGGCGTCGATGGCGTTGTAGTACAGCAGGTAGACCAACGCCGCTCCGGCGAAAGCCCCCACCACCTGGGCCACGATGTACGGACCCACCTTCCGCCAGGGGAACTTGCGGCGGACCGCGAACGCGATGGTCACGGCCGGGTTGATGTGGGCGCCGCTGACGCCGCCGGCCACGTAGACCGCCAGTGCGACGGCCAGGGCCCATCCCCAGGCAATGAGCAGCCAGTCGCCCGCAGCCATGAAGATGGTGGTTGATGTTTGGGCGCGGCCCGATCCGGGCAACGCTGCGACCGCCATGGCCACCACGCCGTCGCCGAACGCGATCAGCACAAACGTGCCCAGGAACTCCGCAAGGAGCTCGCCCCACGTTCCGCCCAATTTCTTGAGTCCGCTGCCATTGCGGACCGCATTCCTCAGTGGACTGATGTCACTCATCGCATGTACCTTCTTTGCGATTTTCTTGGTTTGTTGGCCGCACATCGGGGCCAATTGACAATCCGCGTACTTTTATGCTACGCCGAAAGTATCCCTAGGCAACAGTCCCGGAATGGCAATAGTTTCAAAAGCGCAACAGACCGGACCGCGCCATGGGGACGTGGGGTTCGTTCGAAAGGCACGATCATGAACGACAACAGCAGCACCGAAAACACCCCGGCTCCGGAAGGCGCACCCGAGGCGCCCGACCTGCGCGGACGGTACGTTGAAGGCAACTTCGGCAAAGCCGGTGCCCAGCACGGCCGCCATGCCGAAGACGAAGAGGGCCAGTACATTGAGGGGAACTACGGGCCCGCGGGCAGCGAAGGCGGACTGCCCGAACCCCTGGGCGACAGGACCGTGGGAGCCGGGCGCTACGTCAAGGCCGATTACGGCGGGGCCGGCCCAGTACCCGGGCGGACCGCCGCCTCCGAAACCGGGCGGTACCCGGAAGGCAACTACGGAAAGGGCGGCAGCGTGGACCCGGCCCGCAAGCCGGGTGGCCCATCCCCGCGAACCGGGCATTAGCACCCAACCCGCGCCCGGCAGCCTGCCTGCCTCCATGCGGCGGGCAGGCCGCCCTGGCCTGCGCCGCCGTCGCCCGTTGTCATTCGGTGTTGCTGTTCACCGGGAAGTAGCAGCAGAGTAGGGGTATGGACGACGTCACCGGGACCATCGAGCTCGCAGGGGCACTGCTGCACCTGAAGTGGGCCCCCGGGGACGTGGTCAGTGAGCGCGATGCAGTGGCGCTGATGAAGCGGGCGCGGGAGCTCAGCGGCGGCCGCGCCCTCCCGATGCTGGTGGAGATCACGGGCTTGCAGTGGATTGACCAGGGCGCCCTGAAGGCCTTTGCCGGTTCCTGGCCGGTGACGCGCGCGGCCATAGTAGGCGTCACGCCCGTTGACCAGACCATTGCCGACTTCTTCTCCGGGCGGCACAAACCGGTGCATCCCAACCGGTTCTTCACGTCTACGGATGAGGCGATGGCGTGGCTGGAGGAAGGCCGAGCGCTGCCGTAGGTGCGCTGAGGACTGGCTCGAGTCCGTCCTCAGCCCTCAGGGCCTTTAGACTTCCTCCGCCGTTCCGGCAAGTGCCTTGCCGCGCGAGGCCGGGCACGGGTAACGGCCAGGGCATCAGCAAGCCGCATGGCGTCCAGTAGCAGCATGTTGCGGGAGAGCGGCCTGCTGCCTGCCTCGCTGGTGCAGATAATCAGCGCCGCGGTGACTTCCGCGACCAGGTCCGGGTTACGACTGCGCCGGTACTCCTGCGCAAGGTCTTCCGTTTGCTCAAGCGCACCGGAGACGAACACCGCGACCTCCGTCCTGCGCGACATGTCGAATTTCAGCAGCACGGAAGAGACCATGTTCTTCACTGTCTTTTCGGCCAGAAACATTTCCTGTCCGATCTGTCCGTTGCTCAACCCGCGGGCCACCCCAGCCGCCACCTTCATTTCCTGTTTCGAAAGCATTCCCAACCGACCGTCGGGCCCGTTCGTCCCGTCGGCCTGGATCGGGGCCAGGATGCCGGTCTGGAAACGACGGCTGAACGCGGTGTACCCGCGCATTGCCCGCCGGATCAGCCTGAGCTGTTCCGCGTTATCGTCCTGTTGGGACAAACACCCCCAGGCGCCGGCCAGGATAGCCCCGATCAGCACGGCTTCGTCGGTTTCACCTGTCATCAGCACGCACCGGATAGTGGCGTCAGCGGCTGCGATAGTCCGGCAAAGCCCGGCACCGGAGCCATCGGGAAGATCATCGTCGATGATGGCCAGATCCGGACGTATCGCGGGAATCCGCCGCGCCGCCTGGCGGACAGACCCCGCCACACCGGCCGCGTTGAACCCGTTAGCCGACAACAGCGCCCGCAAGCCGCGCCCAACGAGCTCTTCACCCGTCACCACATATATGCTCCCGAAGGGAGACGACGCCAAACCAGATTGATGGCCAGTGGCCATATTCGCTTCCGCTCATTCGCCCTCTGAAACCCCAAAGGCGATTGTTAGTCTCCTGCTGCCAATCTGGCCCCACCGTGAAAAAGGAGAACAGTTACCGAACCCAGAGGTAGCTGTAGAAAAAGCGAACGAACTTGCCGACTCATTTACAGGCTAGCCCTATAAGCAGGGTGCCAACACCCCGGCCGGGCTCCACCGCAGGACAACCTGTCGCTGCCAGCGCTAAGCCACCCCGGTTTGACGCCTCTGGCAGCATCGTCATTCAGGTCTCCCGCGCCGGCACGTCAGACGCCGGCACCTCCAGCAAGGCCCCGGCTGCGCGCTGTGTCGCGGCCCAGCTGGCCAGGACCTTGAGCGCATCCTCCGAGGGCGTGCCGGGCTCGGCCGTGTAGATGTTGATCCGCAGGCCCGGGTCCGCGGGGAGCTCCATCGCCTCGTAGGTCAGGTCCAGGTCCCCCACGACGGAATGGTGCAGCCGCTTCCGCCCGGTGCGGTGGTACTTGACGTCATGCCGGGCCCAGCGGATGCGGAACTCCTCGCTGCGGGTGGAGAGTTCGCCGATCAGGTCTGAGAGGTCCTTGTCATACGGGTTCTTCCCCGCCGTGGAGCGCAGGACGGCCACGATGTCATCGGCGCTGCGCTCCCAGTCCCGGAAGAACTCCCGCGCTTTGGGGTTCAGGAACGTGAACCGTGCACTGTTGGGCGGGGCCACTGCGTCCGCCATCATTTCCAGGTACAGGGCCCGGCCCAACTCGTTGGCGGCCAGCACGTCCCCGCGGTCGTTGCGGACCCAGGCCGGTGCGGCCGTGATCGCGTCGATAACCCGCTGCACGCTGGGCCGCACCGCCTGCGGGCTCCGCTTCCGCCGCACCCGCGGAGCCGCGCTGGCCGCACGGGCCAGGTCGAAAAGGTGGGCCGCCTCGGCGTCGTCCAACTGCAGCGCCCGCGCCAGGGCCTCCAGCACACTGTCCGAGGCACCCGCAAGGTTCCCCCGCTCCAGCCGGATGTAATAGTCGATGCTCATCCCCGCGAGCATGGCCACCTCCTCCCGCCGCAGCCCGGCCACGCGCCGGTTGCCGCCGTACGCAGGCAGCCCGGCGTCCTCCGGGGTGAGCCGCGCGCGGCGGGAGGTCAGGAATTTCCGCACGTCGTCGCTGTTGGTCATGGCCTCCACGCTACGCCCCGGGCAGGCAGCGAAAGAGGGACTGGCAAGTCCTCCCACAAACCCGCGCGCCGAAATAGCGTGGAGGCATGGAATTGAAACTCAACAACGGCGTCAGCATGCCAGCACTTGGCCTGGGCGTCTTCCAAAGTCCCCCGGAAGAGACGACGGCGGCCGTCCAGACAGCGCTCGAGGTGGGCTACCGGCACATCGACACGGCCGCAGCGTACGGCAACGAGCGCGAGGTGGGCGAAGGGATCCGCCGCTCGGGCCTGGACCGCGCCGACGTCTTCATCGAAACCAAGGTCTGGGTCAGCGACTACGGCTACGACCAGGCCCTGCACGCGTGGGACAAGGCGGCGGGCAAGCTCGGCGTGGAACAGCTGGACCTGCTCATCCTGCACCAGCCCGCGCCGGACCGGATGGAAAAGACCATCGCCGCGTACAAGGCCCTGGAAACCCTACTCAAGAACGGGCGGGTGCGGGCCATCGGCGTCAGCAACTTCATGCCGCACCACCTGCAGCAGCTCTTCCAGGAAACGGACGTGGTGCCGGCCGTGAACCAGATCGAACTGCACCCCTACTTCCAGCAGCGGGACGTGCAGGCAGCGGACGCTGAGGCCGGCATCCTCACCCAGGCGTGGTCGCCGATCGGCGGCATCACGTTCTACCCCGGGTGGGGCGAGAACCGGAAGAACGTCATGCGGGACCCGGCGGTTGCCGCCGTCGCGCAGGCCCACGGCAAGACCCCCGCGCAGGTGATGCTCCGCTGGCACCTGCAGCAGGGCCGCTCCGCGATCCCCAAGTCCACCAACCCGGTGCGCATCGCGGAGAATTTCGACGTGTTCGGCTTTGAGCTGTCCCCGGCGGAGCTCCAGACCATCGATGCCCTGGATACCGGCGTCCGCAGCGGACCGGACCCTGATGTGGCCCGCCCGGAACGGTTCGCCATGGTCATCCCGGAAGCCTAAAGGAGAAAGCAACAATGGAATACCGCCCGCTCGGCCGCACCGGAGTGCAGGTCAGCCCCCTCTGCCTCGGCGCCATGATGTTCGGCCCCTGGGGCAACGACGACCGCGCCGACGCCACCCGCATCATCCACCGCGCCCTCGACGCCGGCATCAACTTCATCGACACCGCAGACGTCTACTCCGGTGGCGCCTCGGAGGAGATCGTGGGCGAAGCAATTGCCGGGCGCCGCGACGACGTTTTCCTGGCCACCAAGTTCTTCATGCCCATGGACGAAAAGGACCCCAACCAGCGCGGCGGCTCGCGGCGCTGGATCATGCGGGAGGTGGAGAACTCGCTGCGCCGGCTGAACACCGACCACATCGACCTCTACCAGGTCCACCGGCCCAGCCCGGACACCGACGTGGAGGAGACGCTGGGCGCCCTCACCGACTTGGTCCGCCAGGGGAAGGTCCGCTACATCGGCTCCTCGTCCTACTCCGGCTCGCAGATCGTGGAGGCGCAGTGGGCGTCCCGCGAGCGCAACCTGGAGCGGTTCGTCACCGATCAGCCGCCGTACTCCATCCTGACCCGCGGCATCGAAGAGGACGTCCTCCCCACGGTGCTGCGGCACGGGATGGGAACCCTCACCTACAGTCCGCTGGCCGGCGGCTGGCTCTCCGGCCGGTGGCGGAAGGACTCCCCGTCCCGGCCCGCCTCGTCCCGCCGGCCCAGTGCCCGGTTCGACATGAGCCAGCCCGCCAACCAGCGCAAGCTGGACGTCGTGGAGGAACTCGCGCAGGTGGCCGAGTGGGCCGGCGTCACGCTCATCGAGATGGCCATCGCGTTCGTGATCAACCACCCGGGCGTCACGTCCGCGATCGTGGGCCCGCGCACCATGGAGCAGCTGGAGTCCTACCTCCCGGCCGCGGACACCGTCCTGGCACCTGAGGTGCTGGACCGGATCGACCAGCTGGTGGCCCCCGGCGTCACGGTCAACCCGGACGACAACAGTTACGGCACCCACGAACTGACAGCACACGCACGACGGCGGCAGCGGGCTTAGGTGCCTGCCCCGCCTTACAACCCCTAGGAAAGGAAACCCCTCATGGCAACGTGGCTCATCACAGGCTGTTCGACCGGACTTGGCCGGGCACTGGCGGAAGCCGTGCTCGCATCCGGGCACAACGCCGTCGTCACCGCCCGGAACGTTGACGCGGTCCAGGACATCACCGCCGGCTTCCCGGACACCGCGCTCCCCCTGGCGCTGGACGTTACGGACAAGGCGCAGATCACCGCGGCAGTGAAGGCAGCCGAGGATAAGTTCGGCAGCATCGACGTCCTGGTGAACAACGCCGGCTACGGCTACCGCGCGGCCGTGGAGGAAGCGGACGACGCCGACATCCGACGCCTCTTCGACACCAACTTCTTCGGCGCCGTGGACATGATCAAGGCCGTGGTCCCCGGCATGCGCGCCAACAAGTCGGGGTCCATCCTGAACATCTCCTCCATCGGGGCGCGCATCACGCCGGCCGGCTCGGGCTACTACGCCGCCACCAAGGCAGCGCTGGAAGGCATGTCCGGATCGCTCCGCAACGAACTGAAGCCGCTCGGCATCAACGTCACCGCCATCGAGCCCGGGGGCTTCCGCACCGACTTCGCCGGCCGCTCGCTCACGCAGTCCGCGACGGCGATAGGTGACTACGCGGACACGGCAGGCAAGCGCCGCAAGGAAGTCGACACCGCCCACGGCAACCAGCCCGGGGACCCGGACAAGGCAGCCAAGGCGATCCTCGCCGTCGTCGATTCCCCCAACCCGCCGGGCCTGCTGGTCCTGGGCACGGACGCCTTCGGCGCGTTCGGCATGGTGGCCGACGCCCAGCGCGCGGAACTGGACCAGTGGCAGGAACTGAGCACCAGCACCGACATCGACTAGGCGCTGCCTGATCGGCCTTGGAGCGCAAAAGTCGAGTAGCCACTACTCATGACATGGCGCGCGCCCGGTGGAAGAGTGGATTCCTAACGTTCCACCACTCCGCAAGAGGAACCAGCATGGCAGCCAAACGACGTCGGTCAGCCGGCAAGGGCGGGGGCGCAGTCGGGTGCGCCCCCTTCCTCGTCCTTATCGTCGTAGCCCTCATCATCCAGTACTGGTGGGTGCTCCTCATTGCTGCGGGGGTGGTTGCGCTGACCGTGGCGCTGGTCCGCTCCGCAAATGCCCCGGCACGGCCAGCCCAGATGCCGCCGCCCAGGCCGCAACCCGTCAGGCCCCCGCCCCCGGCGGTCCCCAGCGGCGAGGAGCTTACGGCCCAAATGCGTGCCCACAAGCGGATCAGCCGCGTGCGGGACATGCAGGAGTGGGACTACGAGTGGCTCCGGCTGGCCCATCCGGGGAAGAGCGTCCGCGAGGTCAATGAGATCGCGAACGCCCACTTTGCCCGCGGCCGTTCCATCGGCCTGGACGGCGGAGACCCGCCAGCCCGCTGAGTCCCGTTCCGGGAGTGCACGCGAGCGCCGGCTCAGGCCGGAAGGGTGCTCAGGCTCAGCTGGGCCCGGTGGTGGCGGTAGTGCCTGGGCGCCCATTCCAGGATTTCCCGGCGGCTCATCCACGGAAGGAAGTAGGGGTCCCAGCGCACGGGCATGGTCATGCCTCGGGCCAAGGCCTTGCTGTCCGCGCGGCTGTACCAGTGGACAATGACCGCGGTGGTCCGGTCCATCATCCAGGCCATGGCCTGCGGCGGCAGGACCCGACCGGCCGCTGCGCTTCCGGCCCAGTTCACCCAGTTGTAGGGACCTGAGCAGGAGTCGAGGATCCGGCTCCAGCGGCGCGAGGCCCCGGGAGGCAGGTGCGAGAACAGCCCTAGGAGACTGCTGAACTAATCGGCGGATGTGGGGCGCGTCGACTGGACTGGTGGGTCTGGTGGTTAAGACTGGTCTTATGCAGGGACGCGAGGACGCGCAACGCGGGTATTTGGATGTGGAGGCATTGGCCGGGGAGTTGTTGGCTCCGGGCAGTGTTTTCGCTTTTCTGGCCAAACATCGGGGGCGGTTGTTTCCGGATTCGATGATGGAGGATTTGTTTCCGTCGCGGCGGGGCAGGCCGTCGGTTCCGGCGCCGGTCATCGGGTCGGTGCTGGTGCTGCAGGCATTGCAGGGCCTCTCTGATCGGGAAACCGCCGAGGCGTTGACTTTTGATCTGAGGTGGAAGGCCGCTTGCGGTTACGGGCTGACCGATACCGCGTTCCATCCGAGCACGCTGACGTACTGGCGAAAGCGGCTGGCCGCCTCGTCGGATCCGCACCGGATCATGGAAGCCATCGCCAAAGTCGTCGCGGAAACCGGGGCTTTGACGGGTAGGCGCCGACGGGCGGTGGATTCAACGGTCCTGGACGACGCGGTCGCGAGGCAGGACACGATCACGCAGCTGATCGCCGCGGTCCGCCGCTTCGGCCGGGACATCCCGGGCGGACAAGAACTCGTGACCGCCCACGCCACGGGCTATGACTACATCCGCACGGGTAAGCCGGACATCGCTTGGGATGACCAGGGAGCGAAAGACGGGCTGATCTCCGCGCTGGTCACCGACGCCCTGGCGTTGCTGGCCGCGGTCGATCCCGAAACGCTGGACGGAAAGGCTGCTGATGCCTACGCTCTGCTGGCCCTGGTCGCCGGGCAGGACGTGGAACCGGCCGAGGACTCCGACGGGACCGACGGGCGATGGCGGATCGCCCGGAAGGTCGCCCCGGACCGGATGATCTCCACCGTTGACCCCGACACCCGGCACGCGCACAAGACCCAGTCCAGGCAGCAGGACGGATACAAGGCCCACATCGTGATCGAACCCGACACCGGGCTGATCACCGCCGCGGAACTGACCAAGGCCTCCGGCCCGGAAAACAGCGACGGGGCCGTCGGTGCCCGGCTGATCGGCATGGATTCCACGATCGCCGGCACAAGCCTGGACGTCCTGGCCGACTCGGCCTACGGCACGGGGGACATGCTCGCCGCCCTCACCCGTGCCGGCCACACCCCGGTGATCAAACCCTGGCCCCTCCGCCCAGCAGTCGAAGGCGGATTCACCCTCGATGACTTCACTGTCGACGAAGCAGCCGGCACCATGACCTGCCCGCACGGACTCACCCGCAACATCACCACCAAACGACGGGTCACGTTCGGCGCCGCCTGCACAGGCTGCCCCCTCCGGCACCGATGCACCGCCTCACCGCGAGGACGCAAAATCGTTCTCCACGAACATGACGCGCTGCAACGGCAACACCGCCAACGCGCCAAGAACCCGGCCTTCCAGGACGACTACCGCACCCACCGGCCCATGGTCGAGCGGTCCATCGCATGGCTCACCCGCGGCAACCGACGCGTTCCCCATCGCGGCATCAACCGGAACAACGCCTGGCTCCAGCTACGGATCGCGGGACTGAACCTCCGCCGCCTCCTGAAGCTCGGACTCACCGCGGAACAGGGATCCTGGGCCATCGCTTGAACCCGGAAACCAGGACCAGGCCTCTCACAGCCAGCCAAAACAACACCCCCTACCCGGCCAACAGGCACCAAAAGCCCGGAACCACCCCAAAACACTTCAACCCCAGAAACCCCAACCCACAAAAGGTAGGGCTGGCCCGACAGCGAACGCCACGGACCAGCCCTACAAAGCACTTAGTTCAGCAGTCTCCTAGGAGCGGGATCCCGGCGAGGGCGATGTTCTGCCCCAGCGCCATGTGGAAGAGCAGCTGCCGGTTGGTCCAGCGCGTCCCGTTCGACGGCAGGTCCAGCTCATCCGCCGAGGCGCCCAGGACGATGCTCCGGAAGTCGGCCGCGATCCACAGCAGTTCCTGCCGCACCGGATCCTCGTCAGGCATGATGGCGCTCCCGCTACACAGCCGCTCCGGACCGGCCATGCTGCAGTCCCGTCGCGAAACCGATCGTCACCGGAACCGGGGCTGAGCAGCAGGCGTCCGCGACAGCATCCCCGGCGTCGTCCGGAATTGAGGTGGAGCAGACACCGGTTTCGGGCAGTTCGAGTTCGACGGCGTCCGCGGCTGCGGTGTCTCCGGCCAGGGCGGCGGCGATGGAGCGGACCTGTTCGTACCCGGTGGCCATGAGGAACGTGGGCGCGCGGCCGTAGGACTTCATGCCCGCGAGGTAGAAGTCCTTCTCCGGCTGCTCAAGGATCCGGGCACCGTGGGCGGGGACGGTGCCGCAGCTGTGGAAGTCCGGATCGATGAGCGGGCCCAGGGCCTTGGGAGCCTCGACGGCGGGGTCCAGGTCCAGCCGCAGCTCGGACAGCATGGCCAGGTCCGGGCGGAACCCCGTCGCGGGAATGACCCGGTCCACTTCAACGCTCCGGCCGTCCGCGGAGTGCACGGTCACGGCGGCACCCTGCACGTCGATGGCAGCAGTATGGAAGCTGGCCAGGAGCTGCACAGCTCCGCTCTCGACGGCGGTGCGGAGCCTGGCCCCGAGCTGGCCGCGGGCGGGCAGCTGGTCGGCGTCGCCGCCGCCGTAGGCCCGGGCCGGGGTGGCGGAGCGGATGGCCCAGAAAACTTCGGTTCCGGGGTTCGCGCGGGCCACGCGGGCCAGATCGAGGACCATGTTGGCGGCGGAGTGCCCGGAGCCGATGACGAGGGTGCGGCGGCCGGCGAAACCACCGGCGGCTACGTCCGGCAGCGGACCGGTGACCAAGCCGGCGGCACGCGCTTCCGCCTCGCCCGGAGCGGCCAGGCCTGAGGATCCCAGCGGCGCCGGGCTGCTCCAGGTCCCGGACGTATCAATCACGGCGCGGGCCAGCACCTCGGTGACCTGTCCGCCGTCGTGCCCTATGCGCAGGAGGAACGGGGCACTGTCCCGGCCCTGGCTGCGGCCCTTGTCCATGCCCTGCCGGGTGACCGCCACAACCCGAGACCCGGTCCGGATCCGGTCCTTGAGCTCCGGCGTCGCGGCAAGCGGCTCAAGGTATTCGGAGACGATCTGCGACCCGTACGGCAGCGCGGTGGGCCGTGGAGCTTCCCAGCCGTGGCGCTCCAGCAGCCGCACCGAGGCGGGGTCCAGGTTGTACTTCCAGGTGGAGAACACGCGGACGTGCCCCCATTGACGGATGGTTGCCCCGACGGCGGGACCGGCCTCGAAGACGAGCGGTTCCAGCCCGCGTTCCAGCAGGTTCGCGGCGGCGGCCAGCCCCACGGGACCGGCTCCGATCACGGCAACGGGGAGGGATTCCAGGGATGCCATAGCGTCAACAACCTTTCAGGCCGAAGCAGGGATAAGGGAGGCAATGAGGGATTCGACGCGGGTCTTGATCTCGTCGCGGATGGGCCGGACGGAGTCCACGCCCTTGCCAGCGGGGTCCTCCAGGACCCAGTCCTCGTAGCGCTTGCCCGGGAAGTAGGGGCACTCGTCGCCGCAGCCCATGGTGATCACCACGTCGGAATCCTTCACGGCCTCAGTGGTGAGGACCTTGGGGATCTCGGCAGACATGTCGATGCCCACCTCGGCCATGGCCTCGACGGCGGCCGGGTTGACCTTCTCGGCCGGCTGCGATCCGGCGGAGCGGACCTCGATGGCGCCCTTGGACAGCGTGGTGAGGAAGGCGGCCGCCATTTGGGACCGGCCCGCGTTGTGGACGCAGACGAACAGGACGGAGGGCTTCTGGCTCATGAGAGCACCTTTCGGTCAGCCGTGGCGACGGCGGGAGTTGCGAGGGGTGGGTAAAGGAACCGGACCAGGACGTACCCGGCGGCGCCGCCCAACAGTTGGGCGAGGATGAAGGCAGGGGCCGACGACGGCGCGATGCCGGCGAAGGTGTCCGTGACCGTCCGGGCGATGGTCACGGCAGGGTTGGCGAAGCTGGTGGAGCTGGTGAACCAGTACGCGGCGGTGATGTACCCGCCGACGGCGAACGCCACCCGGTCTGCCCGGCCGGAGCGGACGCTGCCGAAGATGACCACCAGCAGGCCAACTGTGGCGATCACCTCGCCGAACCAGAGAGCCGGGCCGGTGCGGACGTGCGACGAAACCGTCACCGCGTCCAGCCCGAACATCAGGTTCGCCGCCACTGTGCCGGCCAGGCCGCCCAGGACCTGCGCCCCGGCCAGGCCTGCCGCCGCGCGGGTATCGATCATGCCCAGCGCACGCTCCACGAGGGTCACCACGGGGTTGAACGACGCCGACACCGGCTGGAGTGCCACGATCAGCGCCACCAGCGCCGCACCCGTGGCGAGGCTGTTCTGCAGAAGCTGCAGCCCGGCGTCGTCCGGTGAAAGCCGCGAGGCCATGACGCCCGAGCCCACTACCGCCATCACCTGGAACGCGGTGCCCACGAATTCAGCGGCAACCCGCCGGCCCAGGACGTTCACGCGGCCTGGCCGCCGATCAGGGCGGCAATGTTCTGCAGCGCCTCGGTCCGGGCGCGGTAGTAGACCCACACGCCGCGCTTCTCCCGGTCCAGCAGCCCGGCCTCGTGCAGGATCTTGAGGTGGTGGCTGATGGTGGGCTGGGAGAGTTCGAAAGCGTCGTTGAGGTCGCAGACGCACGCTTCGCCGCCTGCACGCGAGGCCACCAGGGACATCAGCCGCAGCCGGACCGGATCGGCCAGGGCCTTCAGCAACGGGGCAATCCCTTCCGCTTCCGGCTCGGTCAGGGGTTCACGGGCCAGCGGCGCGCAGCACGCCACTGCTTCCACGGGGGTCAGCTCCAAAGACATAGACACATGTAAATATTTACACCTATCTATGTCTGTCGGCAACCCGCACAAATCCCGCCGATTCCCGCCTCCCCTTGCAGTGCGCGGAGAAACGGGAAATAGGATGGCCCGTAGGTTTTACCGGATACGAAGGGCGCCCCATGATCGAAATCCTGAACCCCGCTGAAGTGGCCCGAGCCCGGGAGACGGGCGCCCTGGTGGCGGACATCCTTCAGGCCATGAAGAAACGCGCCGCCGTGGGCACCAACCTCCTGGACATCGACCAGTGGACCAAGGAGATGATCACCGAGGCCGGGGCCGAATCCTGCTACGTGGATTACGCGCCGTCCTTCGGCCGGGGCCCGTTCGGGCACTACATCTGCACCGGTGTCAACGACGCCGTGCTGCACGGACTCCCCCACAACTATGACCTGGCCGACGGGGACCTGCTGACGCTGGACCTCGCCGTCGTCAAGAACGGGAAGGCCGCGGACGCCGCCATCAGCTTCATCGTGGGGGACTCACGCCCGGAAGAGAGCGTGGCCATGATCGAAACCACGAAACGGGCTTTGGCCGCCGGGATCGCCGCCGCCGGGCCGGCCGCCAAGATCGGCGACGTCTCCTACGCGATCGGCCGCGTCCTCATAGACGCCGGGTACCCGGTCAACACGCAGTTCGGCGGCCACGGCATCGGCTCCACCATGCACCAGGACCCGCACGTCCCCAACACCGGGCGGCCGGGGCGAGGCTTCAAACTGCGGCCCGGGCTGCTGCTGGCGCTGGAGCCGTGGATCATGGCGGACACGGCGGAGCTGGTGACGGACGACGACGGCTGGACCTTGCGGAGCGCCACCGGCTGCCGGACGGCGCACACCGAACACACCATCGCGATCACCGAGGACGGCGCCGAGATCCTGACCCTGCCCTCGCGGTAAGTTACCCGGTCCCGGCCACGGCGCTGCGGCGTTCCAGCAGCAGCGCCGTGGCTAACGCTTGTCAGCGGTTGACGAGCCTGGCGGGTTTGATCTGGCTGACCATGGCAGGGTAGTAACCCTGCGCATATCCCTGGGCGGTCGGGTGGAAGTTGAAGTCCGTGTACGGGCCGAGGTTGAACCAGGAGTCGGAGGATCCGATTTCGTGGCCATTGAACTTGGGAGCGACGTCCACGAACTGCGCGCCCGCGCTCCGGGCCTTGCTCGCGAGGAGCGCATTAAGTTGGTCTGTGCCGTTGTCGAAGACCGCCGCCGCCGCTGCGGACATGACGCCACCTCCGGCGATGACTGTGGTGGATTCCCCGGCTGTCGCGAAGAGATGGGGGTACCCGAGCCAGATGATTTTGGCATTTGGTGCCAACTGACGGATTGTTCCAACGGTCTTGACGACATCGACCTGCGCTGCCAGGCCAAGTCCATACGCTGTGGCCGCTTGGCACCCGCTGGCCTGCGGCGATGTGTCAGCGGCGCAGGCCGCGATGATCGGTCCGAAGTTGACGTCGTTTCCGCCGGCTGTGAGGGTCACCAGCCCAGTTGCGCTGTCCAGCGCACCATCAAGGGATGCCTTTGCCGCCTGCTGGGCGATGGTCGGAATACCGGACTCGTTTGCTCCGACAGTCGCGCCTGCACACGCGTAGTCTCCGGCGAGTGCCACGGATTTGAGCTGATCGAGCATCGTCACGTCGTCCGGGCCGCCGTGCCGGCAGGCCGGGCTGCCGACGTACGGGTTGACGACTGCGGTTGGCGCCAACGAGCCCCAGCCGGCCGAGTAGGAGTCCCCCAGGTTGACATAGTTGACCGGGTCCTGCGCGGCGAAGGCCGGAGCGGACGCGCCCGAAAGGACAAGAGCTGTTGCGGCGGCGAACGTGGCCGCACTGCGCCGGAAGAGTACGGGGACCTGCATTGTGGGCTCCAAGTGTATTCGGGGAGGCATGTCCCCATGACGCTAGGCCCGGGCGGAAGGTCAGGACAGGGTCCTTAGGCCCAGCAAGTGGTTCGTAGGAATCAAAGTGGGTGAGGGCAGCTATTCGGTCCCGGCCACGGCGCTGCGGCGTTCCAGCAGCAGCGTGTCCTGCCAGTGCCCCGCCTTGGGGCCGGCGCTGATCCGCGCAATCCGCTCCCTGGTACCCACCACCCGGAAGCCCAGCTTCCGGTGCAGCGCCAGGCTGGCGGTGTTCTCCGGGAAGATGCTGGACTGGATGGTCCAGATGCCGGCAGCCTCCGTGGACTCGACCAGTGCGCCCAGGAGCAACCGGCCCACGCCCCGGCCCTGCGCCTGCGGCGCCACGTAGATAGAGTGCTCCACCAGGCCCCGGTACACCTCACGCGAGGAAACCCGGGACACGGCGGCCCAGCCCACCACCCGACCCGCGTCCCGGGCGACCATCCGGTGCTCAGCCAGCCGCACGGCGTCGAACGCTTCCCAGGTGGGCGGCTCGCTCTCGAAGGTCGCCTCCCCCGTGGCGATGCCGGCGGCGTAGATGGCGTGGACGGCGTCCCAGTCCTCGGGGCACATGGGGCGGATGGTTACGGGGCTTTCCATGGGTCCCATTATGGGCGCTGACCTGCGGAGCCTTCGCACGGCGGCCCGTAAATAATGCGTCAAAAAACGGCCGCCCACGCCCCGGATAGCCCCCTCCGGACCTTTCATTAACTCAGGGAAAGTGTGGAGAGCCGGGAGCGCAGGATGCGGTGGGATGAGTCGCCCGAGGACCGTGGCAGGGTCAAGTTCGCCGCGGCAGCCGGGGCCGTGGAGGGCTACGGCGGCCGCGGACTGAACGGACGCGCGCTGCAGCCGGCCAGCGGCTACCTGTTCCCCGACCAGGACGGTGAGGGCTGGTGGGTGGTCTTCCAGCCCTGGTCGTCAGCCGGGCCGTCGGCGCACAAGGTGCCCGGCGACATCCTGGCCTGCAACGACTCCTACGGCGACATGGTGCACGTGGTGGTGCTGGCCGCCGGCGTCTGGGAGGACGACGCCGAGTCCGCCTTCCGCGACAAGGCACCTGCCAGCCTGGCGGACGCAGCCCGGGTGGCGGCCTCGGTGCCGCACATCAGCCAGCCGCAAACCGGCCAACCCGGCGTCAGCCCACGTGGACCCAGGGCCGCTGGGTGACGTCCGGGACGGCCTCGCGCAGCACCTCCCGGGTGACCGGCGCGATCTCGCCCTCGCCCAGGAAGAGGAACCGGACCAGGTTGGTGATGGGGTTCCCCTCTGTCCAGCGGAAGTAGATGTGCGGCATGAGGCCCGTGACGTCCCGGATGTGCAGCAGCACCGAGGCGATGGTGTTGGGAACCACCGGGCCGTGGACCTCCAGGATGTGGTAGCCGTGCCGGTTGACGCCGCGGACGTGGAGCTCGGTTTCGAAGTCCGAGGAGTCGTCCACGATGACCTCGAGGAACAGCGCCTCGCCGGCCAGCGGGAGGTGGCTGACCTCGATGGCTGACTCGAGCTTGTCCCGGTAGGCCTCCGGGGTCATCCGCAGCGGTTCGTGCGCGATGATCGCGATGGGGCCGTCCAGGGTGCTGGACATGAATTCGAGGGCCTGCTGGTCCAGGTGCACCCGGGTGGCGTGCAGTTCGAAGGAGCGGCGGACACGGGACAGCAGCGAGATGACGATGATGCCGAGGATGAAGATGGCGGCGATCCGGATGCCCTCGGGCCGTTCAAAGATGTTCGCCACGGTGGTGTACGCGAACACCACCGAAATGGCGCCGAAGCCCACGGTGAGGTTCCGCTGCCTGCGCCGACGGGCCGAGAGGGTCACGGCCACCGCGGCTGAGGTCATCAGCACCAGGACGCCGGTGGCGTACGCACCGCCCTGCGCATCGACGTCGGCATTGAAGATGAAGGTGATCAGGAAGCCGATCAGGGTGAACACCAGCACCAGCGGCCGCACGGCCTTGGCCCACCCCGGGGCCATGCCGTAGCGGGGCAGGTAGCGGGGCACCAGGTTCAGCAGCCCGGCCATGGCGGACGCCCCGGCGAACCAGAGGATGGCGATGGTGCTGATGTCGTACACGCTGCCGAAGCCCACACCCAGGTATTCATGCGCCAGGTAGGCAAGGGCGCGGCCGTTGGCCTGGCCGTCCGGCTGGAACTCCTGCTCCGGGATGAGCACCACGGTGATGAAGCTCGAGGTCAGCAGGAAGGCGCTCATGATCACGGCGGCGGTGGTGAGCATGCGCCGGGCACCCTTGATGCGCCCGGCAGGGTTTTCCTCCGTGTCATTGGCCGCGCCACGCACCTGGGGCATGACGGCGACGCCGGTCTCGAAGCCGGACAGGCCCAGCGCCAGCTTGGGGAACACCAGCAGGGCGATGGCCACCGCCATCAGCGGGTTGCCGTGCGAGACCCACAGGTTGGTCCACCAGTCACCCATGGCCACCGGGTGCGAGATCACCTGGCCCAAGGTCACCACCACCACGATGGCATTCAGGCCCAGGTACACCACCACCAGGACCACGGCGACGCCGATGGCCTCCTTGAAACCCCGCAGGAACACGGCAGCGAGCAATGCGAGCAGGACCAGGGTGATGGGAATGTTCTGGCCCTGCAGCCAGCCGGGGGCCACGGGGTTGTGGATCAGGTGCGCCGTGGCATCCGCGGCCGACAGGGTCATGGTGATCATGAAGTCGGTGGCCGCGAACCCCAGCAGCACCAGGACCAGGAGCTTGCCGCCCCACCGCGGCAGCAGCCGTTCCAGCATGGCGATGGAGCCTTCACCGCGGGGGCTTTCACCGGCCACCCTGCGGTACACCGGCAGGGCACCGAGCAGGGTCACGGCCACGAGCACCAGGGTGGCCAGCGGCGAGATGACGCCGGCGGCCAGGGCGGCGATGGCCGGCTGGTAGCCCAAGGTGGAGAAGTAGTCCACGCCCGTCAGGCACATGACCTGCCACCACGCATGCTTCTTCTCGTGCTGCGTGGGCACGCCGCCGGGGCCCTGGTGGGCACCCTTGCTGTCCTGCAGCCCGAACAGCAGCCAGTCCTTCAGCGCCTTCCTGCCGTGGGCATGGGGCGCGGAAGGATCCGCCGGGGGCCTGCTCAACGTGGTCATCTCTGCCTTTCCGCGCTGCCCTTTGCACCGCGACCACTGCGAAGCTAGCACCGGCCAAAACAGCCGGCCCTCGAAAAGGACCTTTATTGACGAATCATTTACGCGGGGATTGACGACGGCGGCACGCGGCTGGCGCGGCGTGCTTTAGGGGCGCGGGCAGGCCTGCTCGATGAGCAACTTTGCAAGGGCCAGTGCGCGCCTTCCGTACACGCCGCCGTCGAGCACTGCCGCCGTGGCGTAAGCGCCATTGAGAATGATGAGGAGCTCTTCGGCGAGCTGGTCCGGCGAGTCCGCTCCGGCGTCGGCCGCGAGCGAACTGAACCAGTCGCGCACCTGCTGCTTGTGGTCAACGGCGGCCACATGGGCCGGGTGCTGGCCGAGCGGAAACTCGGTGCTCGTGTTCAGCATCGGGCAGCCCCGGTACGTTGGGCCGGCACAGTCATCAGCCAGCACCGCAAACACCGCAAGGAGCTTCTCCTTGGGGCCTGGCTGTGCGTCCGCAGCCTGGCGCATCCGCTCAAACCAGGCGTCGGCACGTCCCTGCACATACGCGGTGGCGAGGGCGTCCTTGGTGGGAAACTGCCGGTAGACGGTGGCATTTCCAACACCGCATTCCTTGACCACCGCATCCATCCCCACGGCCCTTATCCCCTGCTGATAGAACAGCCGGGTGGCCACCTCCAGGACATTGCGCCGGTTCTCCTCGGCCGTTCTTCGCACCATCTGGACCGCCCTCCTCTAAAAGTCCCTGCACCCTTATGTGGCTTCAAGTTTGACAGACGGAACGTTCCGTCACAAACTACATGAGAACGATCCGTCACAAACTCTCCTGCCCCTCGCGGAGACACAAGGAGCAACCATGAACATCGCCGTCCTCGGAACCGGCATCGTCGGCCGGACCATCGCCACCCGCCTGGCCGAACTGGGCCACACCGTTACCATCGGCACCCGCGATCCGAAGGCCACCCTCGCCCGCACCGCGCCGGACGCCATGGGGACTCCCCCGTTCGCCGCCTGGAGCGCCGAAAACCCTCGCGTCGCCGTCGCCGGTTTCGCGGACGCAGCGGCCGGTGCCGAACTCATCGTCAACGCAACCAACGGCAGCGTGTCCCTGGACGTCCTTGCAGCGGCCGGCGCCGGGAACCTGGACGGCAAGGTGATCCTGGACATCGCCAACCCGCTCGACTTCAGCCAGGGCATGCCGCCCACCCTGTTCGTCAAGGACACCGATTCCCTTGGCGAACAGATCCAGCGCGCCTTCCCCGCCTCGCGGGTAGTGAAGTCCCTCAACACGCTCAACGCCGACCTCATGGCACGGCCCACGCTCCTGGCCGACCCCGGCACCGTCTTCGTTTCCGGCAACGACGCGGAGGCCAAGAACACCGTCACCGGCCTCCTGAAGGACTTCGGCCATGAAGACGTCATCGATCTCGGTGACATCTCCACCGCCCGCGGCACCGAAATGCTCCTGCCCGTCTGGCTGCGCCTCTGGGGCGCGCTGGGCACCCCCGCCTTCAACTTCAAGATCGTCCGGTAAGCCCCTCAACCACCCGCCGGGCCCGGCAGGGCGTCACGGCTCGAAGCGGTAGCCCATCCCGGCTTCCGTGAGCAGGTGCCTGGGCCGGGCCGGGTCCGCCTCCAGCTTGCGGCGCAGCTGGCCCATGTAGACGCGCAGGTAATGGGTCTCGTTGTCGTACCCGGGTCCCCAGATCTTGGCCAGCATCTGCTGCTGGGTGATCAGCCGGCCGGGGTTCCGCACCAGCAGCTCCAGGATGGCCCACTCGCGCGGGGTGAGCCGGACCGGTTCCCCTTCCCGGGTGACCTTCCGGTTGGCCAGGTCCACCTCGAAGTCCCCCACGTCGACGGCGGCCGGGGCCTCGGCAACCTCGGGCGTGCTGCTCCGGCGGCCGGCGACGCGCAGCCTGGCCAGGAGCTCGTCCAGCCCGAACGGCTTGGTCACGTAGTCATCGGCGCCGGCATCCAGGGCCCTGACCTTGTCCACGGACCCGTGCCGGGCGGACAGCACGATGATGGGCATGCTGCTGGTCCGGCGGACGCGGGTGATCACGTCCACGCCGTTGATGTCCGGCAGGCCCAGGTCCAGCACCATGACATCCGGGTGGCCGCCTTCCGCGTGCCTGAGCGCGGCTGCCCCGTCCAGGGCTGTGAGCACCTGGTACCCCTCCGCCTGCAGGTTCACCTGCAGGGCGCGCAGCAGCTGCGGTTCGTCGTCAACGATCAGGACTGTCCTCATGCGGTTTTGGTGCCTGCTTCCCGGCGGAGGTGGGGGCTGTAGGGCCCGGTGGACAGCGGCAGCCTGACCACCATGGTCAGCCCTCCGCCCGGAGTTGGTTCGGGCACCAGCCGGCCGCCCATCGCCTCGGTAAAGCCCTTCGCCACGGCCAGGCCCAGCCCGATCCCCAGTCCCTCCGGCGCATCGTCAAGCCGCTGGAACGGCAGGAACATCTCCACCACCGCGGCAGCGGGCACACCCTGCCCGTGATCGACGATGCGGAGCTCGCCGAAGGGTGTGCCGCCGTCGTCCGCTGCGTTGGCAGCTCCGGAAACGCCCACGATCACCACGTCCGAGCCGGGCGCGTACTTGAGCGCGTTTTCCACGATGTTGGCGATGACCCGCTCCAGCATGCCCAGGTCCGCGTCCACGGCCGGCATGTTCGGGGCGAGGTCGATCCGGATGCGCTCCGTGGGGATGCCGCGCAGGGCGTCCTCGATGGCGTCGCGCCAGGTGACGGGGGCGGTGTGCGGGGCGGCCGATCCGCTGGAGATCCGGGACATGTCCAGGAGGTTGGAGATGAGGGCGTCCAGGCGCTCGGAGTAGGAGTCGATGGTGGCGAGCATTTCTTCCTGCACCTCCGCCGGGAGCCTGCTGTTCTGGCGGCGCAGGGCGGTGACCGCCAGCTTGATCCCGGCCAGCGGCGTCCGAAGGTCGTGGCTGACGGCGCTCAGGATTGCGGTGCGGACGCTGTTGCCTTCGGCCAGTTTCGTGGTGCTTTTCAGGGTGCGCTGCAGGGCGTGGTGCTGCCGGAGCAGCAGGAGGTGGGCGCCGTGGGCGGCCAGGAGGAGCCGGTCCCCCGCCGTCAGGGTGCGGCCGGACAGGACCAGGGCGGTCCGGGGATCGGCCAGTTCCACGTTGTCCGTCATGGCGGTGGCCGCTTCCGGGGCCGGTGGCGGCGCGTCCCCGGAGAAGGCCTGCAGTTCCCACGTGTTCTGCCGGTCCCCGGCGCGGGTGAAGAGGCCGGCGGCCCGGACCTGGAAGGTTTCGCGGGCCTTGTCCAGGAAGCCGGCAACGGTATCGTCCGCCAGGAGCGCGTCCCGGGCGAGGTCGGCGAGGGTGGTGGCCTCGGCACGGGCGCGGACAGCTTCCCGCGCCCGGCGTTCGGACAGGCCCACCACCAGGGAAACAGCCACCGCGGCCCCGAGGAAGACCAGCAGGGCAAAGACGTTCTGCGGGTCGCTGATGTTGAACGTGCCCACCGGGTCCGTTTCGAAGTAGTTCAGCAGCAGGGATGCCAGGACGGCTGCGAGCACGGCCGGCCAGAGCCCGCCGATGAACGCCACCGCCATCACCCCGGTCAGGTGCACCAGGGCGTGGGTGGCGAGGTTCAGGTCGCGGCTGAAGGACAGGACGGTGGAGGCGAGGACGGGGAGGAGTACCGCGAGGATGTAGCCCACCGTGGTGCGCGCCCGGCTGAGGGCGGCGGGGGTGTGCCGCGGGAGTCCCCGGGCTGCCGGCGGATGGGAGACCAGATGCACGTCGATGTCTCCCGAGTCCCGCACCACCCTTGACGCCACGCCCCTGCCCAGGACGCGGTTCCAGAGCCCTCCCGGCGACGCCCCGAGGACAATCTGGGTGGCGTTGGCACTCCGGGCAAACTCCAGGAGGGACCGCGCCGGGTCATCCCCGGACACCGTGTGGCAGGTGCCGCCGAGGTCCGTGATGAGCTGCCGCTGCGCCTCCACCGCCTGCTCGGATGCCTCCCGCCGGGCGGTGGTACCGCGCACATGGACTGCCAGGAGTTCACTGCCGTTGACCCTGGACAGGATCCGGGCTGCCCGCCGGATGAGCACCCCGTCCTCCGGAGACCCGGCAATCCCCACCACCACCCGTTCGCGCGTGGGCCAGGCGGCGGTGATGCCTTGGCTTTCCCGGTACGCCGCCAGGCCTTCCTCCACCCGGTCCGCGAGCCAGATCAGGGCGATCCCGCGCAGGGCCAGGAGGGTGCCCGGCCGGTACTCGTTGGCCAGGGCGGCGTCGATCCGGTCCGCCGGGAAGATCCTGCCGTCCGCCACCCGCTGGCGCAGGAGGTCCGGAGAGATGTCCACAAGCTCGATGTGGTCCGCCCGCCGCACAATCCCATCCGGCACCATGGCCTGCGGCGGATCGTCGGTGATCGCGGCGACCACGTCCTTGAGGGACGCCAGCTGCTGCACGCAGAGGGTGGACAGTACGTCGATGCCCGCCGCCAGCAGTTCCTCGATATCCTGCCACCGCCGCTGGTTCCTGCTGCCCGGGGCGTTGACCTGCGCGTATTCGTCCACCAGCGCCACATCCGGATTCCGTTCCAGCACGGCGTCCACGTCCAGCCCGGACGCCTCCGCTCCCCCGGTACCGGCCGAAAGGCGCGGGGCAACGGCGTCGATCCCTTCAACGAGCTGCCGCGTCTCCTCCCGGCCGTGGTCCGCGGCAATGCCCACCACGACGTCGCTGCCCCCGGCCAGCAGCCGGTGCGCTTCCCGCAGCGCGGCGTACGTGGTGCCCGCGCCGGGCGCCGCGCCCAGAAAGATCCGAAGGGTTCCCCGTGACATACCCACAGTCTTATCCCGTCCCGTCACCGGAACCAACTCACGGCCCGCGACAGCCGTGGAAGTGATGGCGCGTCAGGGGAAAACGCGCCAAACGTGATCGGGCGTCGCAGGAAAACCCGCGAAACGTGATCGGGCGTCGCAGGAAAACGCGCCAAACGTGATCGGGCGTCCGGGCGGGGACGACGGCGGGCGCTCAGTAAGCTGGCAGGATGTCCGTGCTTGCCGCCCTGCTGCCCACCCTGGCGGCCATTGCCATCCTGGCGGCACTCACGGTGGGCATCCTGTGGGGCTCGCGGACGCCGTCGTACCTCTCCCCCGCCCTGGCCATCCTTCGCGGCGCGGCGCAGCTGGCGGTGATCAGCCTGGTGCTGGGCGGTGTCATCAGCGACCCGCTCTGGGTGGGCGTGGCGCTGCTGGTGATGTTCAGCGTGGCGTCCGTAACCGCAACCCGGCGGCTCACCTGGTCCTGGCGGCGCTTTGGCCTGGTGGCCGGAACCATGGCCGCCGGGATCCTGGTGACGGTCGCCGTCGTGTTCGGAACGGGCGCCATTGAATTCTCGCCCCGGTACGCGCTGGCGGTGGGCGGGATCGTGATCGGCAACTCCATGACCATCGCCACCCTGGCCGGCAGGCGCTTCTTCGAAGCCGTGATGGAGCAGTGGGACCAGGTGGAGGGGTGGCTCGCGCTGGGTGCCACCCCGCGGCAGGCCACCCTGGTCCAGGCCCGGCAGGCGGTGCACTCGGCCCTGATTCCCTCCACGGACCAGACCAAGACCACTGGCCTTGTCACGCTCCCGGGCGCCTTCGTGGGGGCGATCTTCGGCGGCGCCTCCCCGTTCGAGGCGGGCCGTTTCCAGGTGGTGGTGCTCGCCTCGATCATGGCAGCGGGGTCCATCACCGCCGTGGCCCTGATCCGTTCGCTGGGCAACGTGAAGGTCCGGCCCGACCCGCTGTAGGCAGTTGCCGGCGCTACCGGTATTCCGGTAGCGCCGGCATTTTTGCGCGTCGAAAAGTAACGGGCGCAGCGGGAACCTGGGGCTTAGCCCTGCTTGACCAGCGCAGCTTCTAGGTTGATCTTCACCTTGTCGCTGACCAGCACGCCGCCGGCTTCGAGGGCTGCGTTCCAGGTGAGTCCAAAGGCTTTCCGGCTGATCTCTGTTTCGGCCGAGAAACCCGCCCGCGTGGCGCCAAAGGGATCCACAGCGACACCGGTGAACTCGACTTCCAGCTCGATGGGCTGGGTCACGCCCTTGATGGTCAGGTCCCCGGTCAGGGTGTAGTCCTCCCCGTCCCCTTCAATGGCGGTGCCGCGGAACGTCATCTCGGGATACTTCTCGACGTCGAAGAAGTCCGCCCCGCGCACGTGGGCGTCGCGGTTGGCGTCACCGGAGTCGAAGCTGGCGGTGGACACCGTGGCATGCACCGACGAGTCCGCCAGCGACTCGCCCACGCGAGCCTCGGCCTGGGCTTCGGTGAAGCGGCCGCGGACCTTGCTGATCCCGGCATGGCGGACACTGAAGCCGATCTCGCTGTGTGACATGTCCAGGGTCCAGATTCCCGGCGTGATGTCCTTGGGAAGGGTCATTGTCATTCTCCTTGCTCGTAGGGCCGCAGGCTCGGCTGCCCGCTAAAGGGCGCAAGAATGCGGATGCCCCTAAATATTCCCCATAAATCCCACAAGGAGAACAGGGCCGAATGAACCGGAAGGGAACTTCGGGCGTATACATAAGCGTGGCTCTACGATTACTGACCGCCCTGGCGCTGTTCATCGATGCCGGCGTGCACCTGTTCCTGGCCCCCGGGTACCAGAACACGCAGCCGGGCACCGTCAGCCAGGGCACTTTGTTCCTGCTCGAGGCGGCGGCCGCGCTGGTGGCCGGCGTTTACGTCCTGGTCCGCGGCAGCAGGGCTGCCTATGCCGTGGCCCTGGTGGTGGCCCTCAGCGCGTTCGCCGCCGTCATGCTGTACCGGTACGTGGACATCCCTGCCATCGGGCCGATCCCGGCCATGTACGACCCGGTCTGGTTCTTCTCCAAATCCCTGAGCGCCGCAGCCGAGGGGGCCGGCGCCCTGCTGGCGCTCGCCGGCCTGGTCCGCAGCCGCCGCAGGGGAACGTCCGACGCCGGGCCGCAGGTTCGGGCGCCGCGCCGCCGGCGGTGAGCATCACCCCGGCCGTTGTTAGCATGCGAGGGGAGGTGGGAGATGAGCGGGGCTGAGCGGGCGGTGCCGGATGCGTTCGGGGCCGTTTCTGCCTACGCGCTCTCGGCGCTCGCGCTGACGCTCCTGTCCCCGTCCGGGCTGCTCCTCCAACTGGCCGGCCTGTGCGCGGGGGCGTTGGTGGCCGTGGCCGCCGCCGGCTCGGTCCTGCGGCGGATCCCGCGCTTCTCAACGCCGGCGGACCGGGTGACCCTGCTGCGCGCCATCCTGGTGGCCCTGTGCGCGGTGCTGGCGGTTCCGCAGCTGTTCACGGGCCGCCGCACCGACCTGCTCCTGCCCATCCTGGGCGCCGCCGCATTCCTCCTGGACGGGCTGGACGGCGTGGTGGCGCGGCGCACTGGCACCTCCTCGGCAGCCGGGGCGCGGTTCGATTCCGCCACGGACGCCGCCCTGGTGCTGGTGTTGTCCGTCGCGGCGGCTCCCGTGGCCGGTCCGTGGACGCTGGGCATCGGGGCCATGTATTACGTCTTCGTGGTGGCAGGCCTCGTCCGGCCGCACCTTCGCGCGGCGCTGCCGTTCAGGGCGTCCCGGAAGGCCATCGGGGCATTCCAGCCGTTTGCCCTGCTCCTTGCGCTGCTCCCCGGCGTCCCTGCCCTGGCCGCGGTCCTGGTTCCCGCGCTGGCCCTGGCCCTGCTCACGTTGTCCTTCACCCGTGATGTGGTCCAGCTGGAACGCCTGCACCGCGCCGGGCTGCGGGAGGTTCCCGCCCGGATTGCCTAGCCGGCTACGCTGGGCCCGGTCCCGCCAGGGCAGGTCCCGTCAGAGCAGGCCTGCGACGGCGAAGCCGCCGGCTGCGGCGCCCACCGCGGCCACCGCGGTGCCCACGGCGTTGAGGAGTGCCAGGCCGGTGCGGCGGGACTGGACCAGGCGGACTGTTTCGAAGCTGGCCGTGCTGAAGGTGGTGTAGCCGCCGAGGAACCCCGTGCCGGCGATGGCCTGCAGCTCGGGCGGGGCCGCATGCACGATCACGGCACCGGCGAGGAGGCCCAGCAGGAACGATCCCGTGACGTTGATGGCGATGGTGCCCACCGGCAGGGCGGTCCTGATTTTGGCGCGCACCAGGCCATCCACCACGAAGCGGGTGGCGGCTCCGAGTCCGCCGGCGAGTCCCAGCAGGATGATGACCAGGGGGCTCACCTTCTTCCTCCGTTGCCAGGACCGGCCGGCCCCGGCCGTGGTGTGGTGCGGGCGTGGTGGGCTGCTGCCAGGCGGATGCCGGCCACGGTTGCCACCGCGCCGGCAACCACGGAGGCGCCGACGTAGATGACGGCGTCGGCGCTGCGGCCGGCACTGAACAGGGTGGTGGCTTCCACGGCCAGGGTGCTGTAGGTGGTGAACGCTCCCATGAACCCGGTGCCCACCAGCAGCCGGACCAGCCTCAGCCGTCCGGCGTCGGGCCCCCGGCGGACCAGGGCCTCCAGCAAGGCGCCGAGCAGGAAGGCGCCGGCCAGGTTGATGGTCAGGGTGGGCAGCGGCCAGCCGCCCGGTGCGGGCAGGACGCTGGCTACCCCGTAGCGGGCCAGGGCGCCGAAGATGCCGCCGGCGGTGACCACCAGGACAAACCCGGGGTGCAGGTGGACCGGACGGTGGGCCCGCGCCCGGCCCAGGGTGCCCTGGTCTACTGCGTCCTGCGCGTCGGCCCTGGGGACAGGCTGCTCCATCAGCGGGCCGCCTTCGGCTGGTGCCTGGAATGCGGGGCCAGCGGGACCACCAGGACGGGCCGGTGCTGGCGGTGGGTCAGGTGGACGGCGACGGATCCCACCAGCAGTTCCTCGAACCGGGCGCCGAGCCCGCGTTCCCGGGTGCCCACCACGATGACGGAGGCATCAGTGGATTCGGCCAGGCGTCCCAGTGCCCGGGCCGGGTCCCCCGCCAGGGTCACGAAGGACCAGTCGATCCCGGTGCCCCCCAGGGCTTCGCGGAGGCCACCGGCGATGGAGGCGCTGATCCCTTCGATGTCGTCGTCAATCCCGTCGGGGTCGATGGGGCGGGCTTCCACCCTGCCGCCGGGCTCTTCCGCCAGGTAAGTGGTGACGTCCACGTAGGCACAGACAAGTTTCACGCCCAGGCTGTACGCCAGTTCGGCGGCACGGTGGGCGACCACCAGTGGCTGGCCGGGCACCACGCCCATGAGCACCGGACCGCCGATTTTCCGGGGGACGTAGGGCACGGCGCCGGCGGAGTCTTGTGGTTTCTCGGGCTCAGTCATGGGCTCTCCTGGTCGGGCCGGGGGCAGGAAGACTGGGCTGGCTGCGGGCACGGGCCACCTACCTTCGGATCAGCAAAGGCAGGAACCATCAGCCAGGCGGCGGTTCGAAGACCGCGCACCTGCGCGGGCCTTCCGGCGGGATCCATCACCGTGAACAGAGACTACAGGCTTTTCCGCGGCGTCCGCCACCACGGCTGCGGGCCGGAACAGCCGCTTATGCGGCGAGGGCGGCCGGCAGTTCGGTCAGGGCCGCGATGACGATGTCCGGCGCCCGGAAATAGGAGGGGTAGCGGGCACCGGTCCGGTTGATCCAGGCGGTCCGCAGTCCGGCCCGGGCTGCACCGTGGATGTCCCAGGGGTGCACGGCCACCAGCAGCATCCCGGAAGGATGCGCGCCGGCGGCAGCTGCCGCGTAGTGGTACGCGGCCTGGGCGGGCTTCCATGCGGCTGCGTCCGCCACGGAGAGCAGCAGCTCAAAGTTGTCCCGGATGCCCCCGGCCCCGAGCAGCTTTTCAGTGTTGGCGGCCGCGCCGTTTGTCAGGGTGATGAGGCGGTGCCCGGCTGCGGCCAGGGCCCTGGCCCCGGCCGGGACATCAGGGTGGAGGGCAAGGTCCTGCATAGCTGCCATGACGCGGCCGACGGCGGCGTCCAGGTCTCCCGGCACCCCTTCGGCTTCCAGCAGGGCGCCGAGGGCGTCGGCGCCAATATCGGCGAAGGCCCGGTTGTCCCCGCTCGCGGCGAGGGCGAAGCCGTCCCGCAGCAGGGTGGCGAACCAGAGCCTGGCCAGTTCCCGCTGCGCACCGGCCTGCTCGAAGGCATCCGCAAGGGGACCCATGTCCGAGAGGGTCTCATTCACGTCAAAAACGATGACAAGGGGTTCTGCCATGGTGTCCCTTTCCGTTCCGCCGTCCAGAATAGCCAGGCTACTCAGCAGTAGATCACATGGGGCTACGGACACTACCGGCGGGGATTGGCAGGTTCCAGCCCCTTGGGCCGCCTTAAACGCAAGCAACGCGGCGCCCCGCTGACAGCGGGGCGCCGCGTTGTGGTTCTTGGGCGCAGGCCGCTAGGCCGGCGTCCCGCCCAGGCTGGCGAGGGCCTTGCGAAGGCGCGTGCCGGCGTCGTCCGCCACGTCCTTCACCGAAGGCGCGCTGCTGAGCTGCACCATTGTCTGCGGATCGATCGCTTCGACCGTGGTGGACTCTGCCGCGCTGTTCCGGCGCACCACCACGTTGCAGGGCAGCAGGGCACCCATCTCCGGCTCGGCGGCCAGGGCGCGGCTGGCAAGGGCTGGGTTGCAGGCGCCGAGGATGACGTAATCGCCGACGGCGTCCGCGGCGTCGGCGCCGAGCTTGGCTTCGAAGGTGGACCGGATGTTGATTTCGGTCAGGATCCCGAACCCCTGCGCGGCAAGGGCTTCGCGGGTGCGCTCCAGCGCCTCCGCCCAGGGAAGGGAAACAGTGGTGGCCAGGGTGTAGGTCATGATGCTCCTTGAAAATTGCCGGGCGGTCGGTTGCGGTGCGGGGCCAGGTCAGGCCAGCGAGAGGAAGAGCTTCTCCAGGTCCTTCCGGTCCATGGTTTCGTCCTTCTGGACGATGCACTGCTCAAGACCCGTGGCGATGATGGCGAAGCCGGCGCGGTCAAGGGCCTTGGACACGGCCGCCAGCTGGGTGACGACGTCCTTGCAGTCGCGGCCTTCCTCGAGCATCCGGGTGACGGCGGCAAGCTGGCCCTGTGCCCGCTTGAGGCGGTTGATCACGGGCGTGAGCTCTGTGGGGTTCAGTTCCATAACGGGGTCTCCATCGGTAAGGGGCTTGCGTTCAACTATATACCCCCATGGGTGTTTTGACTACCCCCGGGGGTATCTGTAATACTCGGTGGGGTATCAACCCGACCCCTTCCGAGAGGCCACCCATGACGCCCCCTTCCAAAGCAACAGCCGTTACCGCACTCGCCCCTGAGGCCCTCAAGTCCTGGATTAAGGAACACCAGGACCTCGTGGTGATCGATGTTCGCTCGGCCGCTGAATTCGAGTCCATGCACATCCGCGGCTCCTACAACGTGCCGCTTCCCCTGCTCTCCGAGCACACCGACGAACTCGCCGCCCGGCTGGGTTCGCGGGTAGTCCTGGTCTGCCAGTCCGGCGTCCGCGCCGAGCAGGCCCGCCAGCGCATGGCCACTGTCGGCCTTGACACCGCTTACGTCCTCACCGGCGGGGTTCCCGGATTCGCCGCCGCGGGCGGCGACGTGGTCAAGGGCAAGGACCGCTGGGACCTGGAGCGCCAGGTCCGCCTGGCCGCCGGCTCCCTGGTGGTGCTGGGCCTGGCCGGCGGCAAGTTCGTCTCTCCCAAGGTGCGCATGCTGGCCGGTGCCATCGGCACCGGACTGACCTTCTCGGCCGCGACCAACACCTGCGCCATGGGCAAGGCCCTCTCGGCCATGCCCTGGAACAAGGCAGCCAAGGAGCCCACCCGCGAAAGCGCCATCCTGCAGCTTCCCGTGCAGTCGGCTGAAGAGGGCGCAGCGGCATGATCCCGGCCCTGGGTCTGGGGCTCGTCGTCGGCGTCGTACTGGGCGTAGTTGGCGGCGGCGGGTCCATCATTGCCGTTCCGGCCCTGGTGTACGGCGTGGGCATGAGCCCCGCCCAGGCCATTCCCACCTCCCTGCTGGTGGTGGGAATCTCCTCGCTGGCAGCCCTGCTCCCCCGGTTCCGGGAAGGACTGAACTGGCCCGTGATCGCCCTGGTGGGGGGTGCCGGCATCCCGGCAGCCTGGGCCGGCGCGGCCGTGGGCAAGCTGCTGGACCCGAACATCCTGATGCTGGCTTTCGCCGTGATCATGGTGGCCGCCGGCATCCGGATGCTCAGCAAGCCCCGCGAAAGCGAGGGATCCTGCAGCACCGGACCGAACCGGGCCTTCCGGTCCTGCGCCCCGAAGGCCGTGGGTGTGGGCCTGCTGGTCGGGTTCCTCACCGGACTGCTGGGCGTGGGCGGCGGCTTCCTCATCACCCCCGCACTGACCATCTTCCTGGGCCTGCGCATGAAGCAGGCCGTGGGAACATCCCTGGCCATCATCGTGGTCAACTCGGCTGCCGGGTTCAGCGCCCACGCCGCCGGCTACACCATCGACTGGTCCACCACCCTGGCGTTCGCCATCCCGGCGATCGTGGGATCGGTGGTGGCCGCCAGGTTCGCCCGGCACCTGCACGACAAACACATCCGCATCTCGTTCGCGGTACTCATCTTCGCCGTCGCGGCGTGGGTCACCGCCGGCACGGTCACCGCCTGACCCCTCCACAGAGGAGAACACCATGGGACTGATTGATTCCCTCAAGAAGGCCTTCAGCAAGCCCTACAAAACGATTTCCGTGGCACAGGCAAAGGAACTCCTGGGTTCCGGGGCCACGCTCATCGACGTCAGGTCTGCCCAGGAATGGCGGACCGGCCGGGCGCCGCAGGCCAAGCACGTCCCCCTGGACCGGCTGCAGACCAGCACTGCCGGCATCCAGAAGACCCGGCCGGTAATTGCCGTCTGCGCCTCCGGCGTCCGCTCCGCCTCCGCAGCCCGGCTCCTGGCCGCCAAAGGATACGACGCCTACTCGGTGCGCGGCGGCATGGCCGCCTGGCGCCAGGCCGGCGAACCCGTCCGCTAGCAACACCCCACCAGCTCCCAGCCACCAACCACTTCAAAGGAGAACCACCATGGCTGAAATCACCATCACCGAAGCCGAAGAGCGCCGCTCCACCGCCCGGATCCTCGACGTCCGCGAGGACTTCGAAGTCGCCGAGGGCATGATTCCCGGCGCCCTGCACATCCCCATGGGCCAACTGCAGGCCCGCCTGGGCGAACTCGATCCCACCGTGCCCGTGATCGCCGTCTGCCGCAGCGGCAACCGCAGCGCCGCCGTCGCCGACGCCCTCAACGGCGCCGGCTACAAAGCCGACACCATGGCCGGCGGCATGACCGCCTGGACCCGCGCCGGACTCCCCACCACCTAGCACCACCCGCCCCGCCAACCCAGGGCACCCACCCCAACCGCCCGAAAGGACAACGACAGACCATGGCAACCATCGACATCACCCAGCAATCCTTCGCCCAGACCCTGGAGGAGAACGACATCGTCTTCGTTGACTTCTGGGCAGCCTGGTGCGGCCCCTGCCGGATGTTCGCCCCCACCTACGGCGCCGCCGCGGACCGCCACCCGGACATCACCTTCGCCAAGGTGGACACCGAGGCCGAACAGGCCCTCGCGGCCGCGGCGAACATCACCTCCATCCCCACCCTGATGGCCTTCAAGGACAAGACCCTGGTCTTCTCCCAGCCCGGCGCCCTCAACGCCACCGGCCTGGAGGAAGTCATCCAGGCCGTCAAGGACCTGGACATGGACAAGCTCCGCGCCGAGGCCGCCCACCAGCACGCCTGACACCATGACGGACCCGCAGGCGTTCCGCTCCGTCACGGCGGACGAACTTGCCCGGGTGTGGCCCCGGGCCACGCTGGTGGACGTCCGCAGCCGGGAGGAGCATGCCACCGCGCATGTTCCGGGGAGCCTGAACATTCCCCTGAACGAGCTGCCCTCCCGGCTCGCGGACCTGCCCAACGGCACGATCTACCTGCTGTGCGGGTCAGGCAAACGCAGCAGCCAGGCCGAACGGATCCTCACCGACCACGGATACACCGCGGTCAACGTGGCCGGCGGGATCACCGAGTGGTACCGGGCAGGGCACCCCGTCACCTACAACCAAACTCCGGCAGACCAGCCGGCGCCATCAAGAAACCCCGCAGCACCAGGCCTCCGGCGCCTGCTGACAAGGCTCTTCCGCAGGACATCCGCATAGGCCGCAGCGCACTTGCGATATACCCCCGGGGGTATCTATACTGAATCCAGAACAACCTCCCAATCCCCTTTCAACTGAAGGAGAGCACCAGATGCTTATCGAGCGCATTTACGACGAAGACCTCGCCCAGGCCAGCTACGTCATCGGCTGCCAGGCCAAGGGTGAAGCGATCGTGGTGGACGGCCGCCGCGACATCGCCGTGTACCAGGAGCTGGCCGCCAAGAACGGCATGAAAATCGTGGCCGTCACCGAGACCCACATCCACGCCGACTACCTCTCCGGCACCCGCGAACTGGCTGCCGCCACCGGCGCCAAGATCTACGTTTCCGGCGAGGGCGGCCCCGACTGGCAGTACCAGTTCGAGGGCGAGCGGCTGTACGACGGCGACATCATCACCCTGGGCAACATCACCATCAAGGCGGTCCACACCCCCGGGCACACCCCGGAGCACCTGTCCTTCCTGGTCACCGACGGCGCGTTCAGCGACAAGCCCGGCTACCTGCTCTCCGGTGACTTCGTCTTCTCCGGCGACCTGGGCCGGCCGGACCTGCTGGACGAGGCAGCCGGCGGCGTGGACACCCGTTTCGAGGGCGCCAAGCAGCTCTTCGCCAGCCTCCGCGACAAGTTCCTCACCCTGCCCGACTACGTCCAGGTCCACCCCGCCCACGGCGCCGGCAGCGCCTGCGGCAAGGCCCTCGGCGCCATCCCCTCCTCCACCGTGGGCTACGAACGCCTCTACGCCTGGTGGGGCCCCTACCTCGCCGCCAACGACGAACAGGGCTTCATCGACGAACTCCTCGACGGCCAGCCCGACGCCCACGCCTACTTCGGCCGCATGAAGCGCGAAAACCGCGTAGGCCCGGACGTCATGGGCGAACGCGCTCCGCTGCCCGAACTCTCCACCGAAATCGTCGCAGCAGGCCTGGCGGAGGACACCCTCACCTTCATCGACACCCGCTCCAACGCCGAAGTCCACAAAGGCACCGTGGCCCGGTCCCTGAACGTCCCGGCCGGCAAGTCCGTGGCCAGCTACGGCGCCTGGGTAGTCAACCCGGAAACCGACAAGAACCCGCTGGTGCTCCTGGCCAATGACCAGGACCAGGCCCAGGACATGTGGGACCACCTGGTCCGCGTGGGCATCGACAACGTGGCCGGCTACCTCACCAGCATTGAGGGGCTGCCCACCTTCACCCCCAAGCTGATCCAGCCTGAGGAACTCGAAGGTTTCGACGCCGCCATGGTCCTGGACGTCCGGAACAAGACCGAGCACAAGGCCGGGCACGTCCCGGGTTCCTACCAGCTCAGCGGCGGCCGCGTCATGTGGCACCTCGATGAGCTGCCGGCCGGCGGCACCATCGTCTCCTACTGCCAGTCCGGTGTAAGGAACTCCGTAGCCGCCAGCGCCCTGCGCCGCGCCGGGTACGACGTCGTCGAACTGGACGGCAGCTACGCCGCCTGGAACGCCTGGCAGAACAGCGTCCCCGCCGTCTGACCAGGACACCCACAGACCGCCCGGGCAGGACCCCCCTCCTGCCCGGGCCCTGGTCCGGTGCGTCCCCAGCGCCTCCGGACCCGGCCCGGGCGTGCCCCCACACGCCCGGGCCACTTTCATGTCCCCACCAATGTCCCCGCCAGGAATGGAGCAGCCAATGCAGGGCAGAACACTTCCCGCAGCCGGTCCGGCCGGCCCCGTGCTGGGCCTGCGGCAGAACCTGGCGCAGTTCATGCTGCTGGTTTCCGTCAATGCCCTGGTGGGCGGAACCCTGGGCCAGGAACGCACGGTCCTGCCCCTGCTGGCCTCCCAGGAGTTCCACCTGGACCTCTACACAGGGGCGCTGACGTACATCCTGGCCTTCGGCCTGTCCAAGGCCGCGATGAACTACTTCGCCGGCACCCTCTCCGACAAGTACGGCCGCAAACCGGTCCTCATCGCCGGCTGGCTGGCAGCGGTTCCCGTACCGCTGATGCTCATCTTCGGCCCGTCCTGGGCTTGGATCGTGGCCGCCAACGTCCTGCTGGGCATCAGCCAGGGACTGACCTGGTCCACCGCCGTCATCATGAAAATGGACCTGGTGGGCCCCAGGCAGCGCGGACTGGCCATGGGGTTCAACGAGGCCGCCGGCTACCTGGGGGTGGCCGCCACCGCGCTGGCCACCGGCTACCTGGCCACCGCCTATGGCCTGCGCCCCGCCCCGTTCCTGCTCGGTGCGGCCTATATCGCCCTCGGCCTGGGACTGACCGTCCTGGCCGTCAGGGAAACCCACCACCACGCCAAAACCGAAGCCTCCCAGCACGCCGCCAACTCCAGCGGCGCCCACGCCGGACTCACCACCGGCCAGGTGTTCACCCTCACCAGCTTCAAGGACCGTTCCCTCTCGGCAGCCAGCCAGGCGGGCCTGGTCAACAACCTCAACGACGGCCTGGCCTGGGGCCTCTTCCCCGTCCTGTTCGCCGGCGCCGGGCTGGACCTTGGGCAGATCGGCATCCTCGCTGCCGCCTACCCCGCCGCCTGGGGTGCAGCGCAACTGGCCACCGGCGCCGCCTCGGACCGCTGGGGCCGCAAATGGTTCATCACCGCCGGCATGCTGGTCCAGGCCGTGGCGCTGGGCATCACCGCAGCCGCCCACAGCTTCGGGCCCTGGCTCGCCGCCGCCGTCGTGCTGGGCCTGGGCACCGCCCTGGTCTACCCCACCCTCCTGGCCGCCATCGGCGACGTCGCACACCCTGCCTGGCGGGCGCGCTCCGTGGGCGTGTACCGGTTGTGGCGCGACGGCGGATTCGCCGTGGGTGCCCTGCTCTCCGGTGTCCTGGCCGACCTTTACGGCATCCCCGCCGCCGTTGCCGCCGTCGCGGTCCTCACCGCAGCTTCCGGCGCCGTGGTGGCCATCCGGATGCGCGGCAACGACCACGTCATGGGGGTAGAACAGGTCGGCCGGGGCCAGGAACCGCCGGATCTCTTCCGCCATCCGTCCGGCCTGCGTCCAGTGCAGGTAGTGCCCGCCCTGCAGCGGCAGCACCTCGTGCCGGGTGACGTTCCTGAGGAGCTCCTGGGCTGCTGCCGTTTTCGCCGCCGCCCTGCCGTCCCCCTCATCGGCAACGAACGCCAGCACGGGCAGGTCCACCGGGTAGGTGACTCCCCGGAGCGCCGCCGCGTTGTTGCCGATCCGGGCGGTCTCATCCGCCACCGCAGGATTGCCCAGGTTCCACAGCATCATGGTGCGCATCCGCTGCAGCTCTTCGTCCGAATAGGCATGGCTGTCCGGATCGAAAACCCCCGGCGCCACCGCGGCCGCCGCCCGCACCAGCCCCATGGCAGCCAGCAGCTTCACCCAGTTGACGCCGGTCTCCGGTTCCGTCACCGGGTGGTCCCCCGGCTTGGGAATGGTGGCGTCAATGCCCACCACCGCGGCCACCTCCGGACGGTACCGGTTGGCATAGTCCAGCAGGTAGAACCCGGCAATCGAGTGGCCGGCCAGGACGTAGGGCTGCCGTACCTGGAGCTTTGACAGGACCTCATGGAGTTCGGTGCTGATGTTCTCATTCGTCCGGGCACTGGCCACCAGGTCGCTGTAACCGTACCCGAAGCCTTCCACCACCATCACGTCGAATTCACCCAGCTCGCGCATCAGCGGGGCAAAATCCAGGCCAGGGGCGGCGGTTCCCAGGCCGCTGAGCAGGACGATGGGCGGCCCCTGCCGCCCGGCCCCGCTCCCGTTACGGACCACGTTCAGCGAACCCCCTGCCACCGCGACGCGCTCCCCGTAGGACGGGGTGGTGGCCTTCTCCCGCGACTCCAGGGCCACGTTGGCCAACGCAGAGGCCATGAGCAGCACCAGGACAACCAGTGCCGTGATGCCCAACCGGCGAAGCCGGCGCCGCGGCCTCCGGGGCTTCATGGCAGCCCTATCCGTGGCCCGCCAAATACAGGACCAGTCCGCCCACCGTGGCCACCTCCGGGTAGTCCGCCTCCGGGATGTCCACGCCCGTGGATTCCGCAATGACTTCCACCAGGCGGAGAAAATCCAGCGAGTCCAGTTCCAGGTCCTGGCGCAGGCGGGCACCGCTGTCCAGGTCTCCAGGCTCGACGTCGGGGGCTACCTTGCCGATCGCGGCCTCCACCGCCTGGCGTGCGTCCTGTTCGTTCACGGTTCCTCCTCGCTCACGGATTCACAGGTCCCCGGGCTTCTGCAGCAACTCGTCAATGCGGGCCAGGAACCGCCCGCCGCGCAGGCCGTCGCTCACCCGGTGGTCCGCTGACAACGTGGCAATCGCCGCGTGCCGGATGCCCAGCATCCCGTTGTGCGCCCACGGCTGTTCCATCACCTTGCCGAACCCCACCATGGCCACCTGCGGCGGATAAATCACGCCGTACACGCTCTCGACGCCGAGGTCCCCCAAATTGGTCACGGTGATGGTGGGATCGGCCATCTCCGCGCGCTGCAGCCGGCCGGCCCGGGCCCGGCCCACCAGGTCGCGCAGCTGGTCCATGAGCTGATCGAGCGACAGCGTGTCGGCGTCGTGCAGGGCCGGGGCCACCAGGCCGCCGTGCCGCAGGGCGACTGCCACGCCCAGGTGCACGCCGCTGCTGGGCTGGAAGGCGCCCTTGGTGAAGAACCCGTTCATATCCGGCACCTCCTTGGCCGCGAGCGCGGTGGCCTTCAGCAGCAGGGCCGACGGCACCAGCCGGGACGAGACCGGGCGCTGCTGGTTTGCCGCCTGCATCCACGCCATGGCCGCCGCCAGGTCCAGGGTGGTGGAGAGGTAGTAATGCGGGATTTCCTTCTTGGACCGGGACATCAGGGCGCCGATCGCCTGCCGCAGGCTCTCGGCCTTGCCGCCGGTGTCCTTCCTGCCGTGCTGGGGCGACTGCTGCGGCTGGGGCGCGGGTGGCGCCGCAGCCTGCCGTTCCGGCGTGGCTGGTTCCGTCGCTGGAACGGCCGACGGCGGTGCTGCCGCCGGCTTGTCCGCGCGGGTGCCCTGGGGTGCCCGTTCCCTGGGCGGAACCGCGGCCAGCACGTCCTCTTCCGTCACCGCACCGCCGGGGCCCGTTCCCGCGATGTCTGCCAGGCGGACGCCGAGTTCCACCGCCAGCCGCCGGGCCAGCGGTGAGGACCGCACCCGGTGGGCCGTGTCCTCCGCCGGCTCCGCGGGCGCTTCCGCCGCCACGGCGGGGGCAGGCCCGGGGCCGGCGCCGGGCGCTGCCGCGGCGCGTTCGACGTCCTCCCGTGTCACCTCACCGCCGGCACCGCTCCCGCTGAGGCGTCCGACGTCGACCCCGAGTGTGTGCGCCAGGTGGCGCACGGGCGGGGCTGCCTTTGGGGATGGGGCGGGCGGGGTTGGGGCGGCCGGAAGTTCGGCGGGGGTGGCCGTGATCCGGGCGATCGGGGTGCCCACGTCCACCGTGTCGCCGAGGTCCACCAGGAACTCGGCCACCACGCCTTCCTCGAACGATTCGATATCCATGACTGTTTTGTCCGTGTCCACGGCCGCCACGATATCGCCCTTGTGGACGTAGTCCCCGGGTTTGACCAGCCACTCCACCACCTTGCCGTGCTCCATGTCCGCGCCCAGGGACGGCATCCGGAAGTCAGCCATTGGCCCCCACGGCCCTTCGCGCGGCGGCCATGACCCGCTCCACGGTTGGCAGCGCCGCCTGCTCCAGGTGCTTGGCGTACGGGACCGGCACCTCCAGGCTGCACACCCGTTCCACGGGCGCGTCGAGGTCGAAGAAGGCCTGCTCACAGATCCGGGCCGCGATCTCGGCGGAGATGCTGCCGCTGCGCCAGCCTTCGTCCACCACCACGGCCCGGTGCGTCCTGGCCACGCTGTCCACGATGGTGTGGGCATCGAGCGGGCGGAGGGTGCGCAGGTCGATGACGTCCGCGTCGATGTCCTCACCGGCCAGCTGGTCGGCGGCCTCCAGCACCATGGGCAGCGTGCCGCCGTAGGTGATGAGGGTCAGGCCGTCCCCGTGCCGGAGGACCGCTGCCTTGTCGATGTCCACGGCGCCGGCGCCGTCGTCGAGCTCCCCCGCCACGTTGTACAGCGAGCCGTGCTCGAAGATCAGCACCGGGTCCGGGTCCTGCAGCGCGGTCCACAGCATGCCGCGGGCGTCCGCGAGTGTGGCGGGGGCGAGGATCCGCAGCCCGGGAATGTGGGCGTACCAGCCCTCCAGGCTGTGGGAGTGCTGGGCGCCGAGCTGGCGGCCGGCGCCGGTGGTCATCCGGATCACGATGGGCACATTGAACTGGCCTCCGGACATGTGCAGCAGGGTGGCGGCGTTGTTGATGATCTGGTCCAGCGCCAGCAGGCTGAAGTTGACGGTCATGATTTCGACGACGGGACGCATCCCGCCCAGGGCGGCGCCGATCCCGGCGCCGACGAAACCGGACTCGGACAGGGGCGTGTCGCGGATTCGTTCCGGCCCGAATTCCTCCAGCAGGCCCAGGCTCACGGCGAAGCTGCCGCCGTACCGGCCCACGTCCTCGCCCATGAGGAACACCCGGTCATCGCGCTGCATGGCGTCGCGGAGGGCCGCGCGCATGGCTTCCCGGTACGTGGTTTTCATCCTGCAGCCCCGCCTTTCCCAGTCGTCTCCCCCTGGCCCGGGCCCGCGCCGCTGCCCGCACTGCCGTCATCCGGCCGGTCGCTGTAGACAAACCGGCTGAGCTCGGACACCGGCTCCGGCGTCCCGTTCTCGGCGAATCCGACGGCGGTGCTGATCTCTGCGTCCACGTCCGCCTGCAGGGCGGTCCAGTCCTTCTCCGCCAGCTGACCCGCCGCCTGCATGGCACCCTGCAGCAGGCTGATGGGGTCCCGTTCCATCCACTGGGCCACCTCGGATTTCTCCCGGTACAGCTCCGGATCGAACATGGAGTGGGCCCGGAACCGGTATGTGCGCAGTTCGAGGAAGTGCGGGCCGCCGCCGGACCGCACCGCCTCCACGGCCCGCCGGGCGGCTTCCTCCACGGCGAGCACATCCATGCCGTCCACTGCCCAGGCGGGGATCTCGTACCCGGCGGCCTTGAGCGCGATGTCGGTCTGGGATTCGGAGCGGCGCAGCGCGGTTCCCATGGCGTACAGGTTGTTTTCGCAGCAGAACAGCACCGGCAGCTGCCACAAGGCGGCCAGGTTCATGCTTTCGTGGAACTCGCCTTCAGCCACGGCGCCTTCGCCGAAGAAGCAGACGGTCACCTGCTGGCGGCCGGCCATCCGGTCCGCGAGCGCCAGGCCGACGGCGAGGGGCAGCCCGCCGGCCACGATCGCGTTTCCGCCGTAGAAGCGGGTGGCGGCGTCGAAGAGGTGCATGGACCCGCCGCGGCCCCGGCAGCATCCTTCGGCGTGGCCGTACATTTCGGCGAGGATGGCACCGGCCGAGACGCCGCGGAGGAGGGCGTGCCCGTGTTCGCGGTAGGTGGCCACCACTGCGTCCTCAGGCGCCAGGGTTTGCATCACACCTGCGGCCACGGCCTCCTCGCCGATGTAGACGTGCAGGAAGCCGCGGATCTTGGCGGCACTGTACAGCTCGATGCATTTCTCCTCGAGCCGGCGCACACGAAGCATCTGCCGCAGCAGGTGCAGGGCGTGTTCCGGGTCCGGGACGGTCTGGCCCCTGAGGGTGCTCATGGCCGCTCCTTCAGCGTCATAGCAGGTCCTGCCGGGGATTCCAGCGTTGAGGTGTCACCTTCGGGCAGCCCCAGCTCGCGCGATTTGAGGAGCCGGCGCAGGATCTTGCCGCTGCGCGTCTTGGGCAGCGTGGTGGTGAAGTCCAGCAGCCGGGGCGCGACGGCGGCCCCCAGCCGTTTCCGCGCGAACCCGATGATGTCCAGTTGCAGGTCCTCGGTGGGCTCGTGGCCGGGCTTGAGTTCCACAAAGGCCTTGACCACTTCGCCGGCAACGGGGTCCGGAACCCCGATCACGCCCGCTTCGGCCACTGCCGGGTGCTCCATCAGGCAGCTCTCCACTTCGAAGGGGCCGATCAGGTGGCCGGAAGACTTGATGACGTCGTCGCCGCGGCCGACGAACCAGAAGTAGCCGTCGCCGTCGCGCTTTGCCAGGTCCCCCGTGAGGTACCAGCCGCCGGCGAAGCAGCGCCGGTAGCGTTCCTCCTCATTGAGGTAGCCGCGGAACATGGACGGCCAGCCGGGACGAAGGGCCAGCTCACCCATGGTGTCCGGTTCGGTGACCAGGACGGCCTGGCCGTCCTTGATGATGGGTTTGCCGTCGGCGTCGCGGGCCACCAGGGCGGCCTCGATGCCGGGCAGCGGGCGGCCCATGGACCCGGGCCGGATGTCCATGGCGGCATAGTTGGCGATCATGATTCCGCCGGTTTCGGTCTGCCACCAGTTATCGTGCACCGGCAGGCCGAGCACGTCCCGCCCCCACACCACCGCCTCCGGGTTCAGCGGCTCCCCCACACTGGCGATGAAGCGCAGCGCGGACAGGTCATGCCCGGCGGCTCGTTCCGCACCCGCCTTCATGAGCATCCGCAGGGCGGTGGGGGCTGTGTACCAGACCGTGACGCGCTGCTCCGCGAGGATCCGGTACCAGCGGTCCGCGTCCAGTTCCTCCTGGTCCACGATGGCGGTGACCCCGTGCACCAGCGGCGCGATGATGCCGTATGACATGCCGGTCACCCAGCCCGGATCGGCGGTGCACCAATAGGTATCGTCCGGGTGCAGGTCCAGGGCGAAGCGGCCGGTGGCGTAGTGGGCTGCCACGGCGTCATGGACGTGGATGGCACCTTTCGGTGTGCCTGTGGTGCCGCTGGTGAAGTGCAGCAGGGCCATGTCCTCCGGCTGCGTGGCTGCGATCTCCCCGCTGGGGTCAACCTGGGCCAGGAGTGCTGCCAGGTCCAGGGTCCCGGGGTCGGGAGTGCCGTTAGCGTCCACCAGCAGCACGTGGCGGAGCTCCGGCAGGGTGTCCCGCAGCGGTGCAACCTTCCTGCGGTACAGGGCCCTGGTGGTCACCAGCACCCGCCCTGCCCCCAGGTGCAGCCGCTGCCGGACCGGTTCGGGACCAAAGGCGGAAAAGAGCGGGCAGAAGACGCTGCCGTTCTTGAACGTCCCCAGCACTGCGGTGTACAGGTCCGGGCTGCGTCCCAGCAGCGAAAAGACCCGCTCGCCGCGCCCCACCTCGAGCGTCCTGAGGACGGCGGCGAACCTTGCGGACCCGTCCGCAAGGTCCCCGTAGCTCAGGGACTTGGTGCCGCCGTCGGCCATCACGAACCGCAGCGCCTCCTTGGCGCCCCGGCCTTCCGCCACGTGCCGGTCCACGGCCTCGTAGGCGATGTTGACGCCGCGGCCACCGGGCAGACCGGCCAGCGCCTGCCGTGCCTGTTCCCAGCTGAAGTCCCGCCGGGCGGCGTCGTAATCCAGCATGTTGGGCCGGACCCTGAGGGCGGCCACATCTTTGGCGATGGCGGCGGCGACCTGGCCGCCGGCGGAAACGTTCATTCCCTGGCCTCCGGCGCGGACCGGCCGACCGGCGAGGGCAGGAGGTAATGCCGGAACCAGTCCGCCGCCAGGGTTGCCGCCAAAGCGAGGGTGCCAGGCTCCTCGAAGAGGTGCGTGGCGCCCGGGACGATCTCCAGCCGGGTGGGGGCCTGCATGCCCGCCATGGCCTGCCGGTTGAGGGCCAGCACCTGGGTATCGGCGCCGCCGACGATCAGCAGGGTGGGGGCTTTGACCGCCGCAAGCCGGGGACCTGCCAGGTCCGGCCGGCCGCCGCGGGACACCACGGCGGCAACCTGGGCGCCCGGCTCGGCGGCGGTCCACAGGGCAGCACCCGCACCGGTGCTGGCCCCGAAGTAGCCGATCCGGCCGGCGGACCCGTCATGCCGCGCCTCCAGCCAATGCGTGGCGGCGGAAAGGCGGCGTGCCAGCAGGCTGATGTCGAACACGTTGGCCCGGTTGACCTCCTCCTCGGGGGTCAGCAGGTCCAGCAGCAGTGTCCCCAGGCCGGCGGCGTGCAGCACGGAGGCAACGAAGCGGTTGCGGGGGCTGTGCCTGCTGCTGCCGCTGCCGTGCGCGAACAGGACCGTGCCGTCGCACCGGGCCGGCAGGTAGAGGCTGCCGCGCAGCACCACCATCCCGTCCGGGATTTCGACGTCGTCCTCCAGGCTGCCGTCTCCCAGATACCCGTCACTGGGATGCTCCGGAGCGGCAGCGGCGTCCAGGAGCTGCACCACCTCACCGTCCTCGGTGGGCGAAAAGTCACGGTAGTAGTACCCCACGGCCTGGAAGTCCTGGGGCGAGAGCAGGCAGACGACGTCGTCCGGTTCCTTGAGCTCCACAATGGCGCGGGCGGGGGCAACCGGAACTGCGAGGATGACTTTTGCGGCGCCGAGTTGCCGTGCCACCTGGCAGGCCGCCCTGGCGGTTGACCCGGTGGCGATTCCGTCGTCGACGATGACCACCGTACGGCCGGCGAGGTCGATGCGGCGCCGGCCCTGGCGGAACCGCGCCACCCTGCTGTCCAGCAGGGCCCGCTCCCGGCGCTCCACCTGCTGCAGGTCCTCCTGGGAGACGCGGGCCATGGAGATGGTGCGCGGGTCCAGGACGCGGACGCCGCCCTCCCCGATGGCGCCCATGGCCACCTCCGGCTGGAACGGAACCCCCAGTTTCCGCACCACAATCACATCCAGCGGCGCCCCGAGGGCCTTGGCTACCTCAAACGCAACGGGGACGCCGCCGCGGGGCAGGCCCAGCACCACGACGTCCCGGCCGCGCAGGCCGGCCAGCCGTTTTCCCAGCCGCCGCCCGGCGTCGGACCTGTCATGAAATGACACCATCGCCGTCACCCGTCATGTGTGGTTTCTTCCCGTGGCGGCGCTGCCGCCGCGGGGTTCCAGGACATCCGGAGGACAAAGTGGGCGTCCGAACTGCTCTTGGCGATCACCGCCCCGGCGTCCCCGGCAAGCTTCACGCCGAACTCGATCTGGATCTGTTCGGGGGTGAGTTCCGCCATGGCCTCCAGTGCTGCGCGGGCGGCGGGACGGACGCTGGCAAGGGCATCTTCCAGCCGCCTGCCCGTGTCCAGGATCCCCTGCTCGTTGCGGGCGGGATGGTCCACCCCGTAGCTGTTGTCCGCAGCCTCAACGAGCACGGTTCCGGATCCCACTTCGTAGCGCAGCACCTCAGTCATGGCGGATGCCTCCTGCTAATGCGAGACGCGGTAGGTGTGGCGGAGGTCGGTGCTGGGCTTAATGGCCACCGCTGTTACCACCAGTGCCACTGCCCCTGCGATCCATGACGTCCAGGCTGCACCCGTTGCGCCCGTGTATGTCCCGAGCCATGGCGAGAGGACCAGTCCTGCTGCGAGGATGGCCTGCACGTATTCCATGGCCGGAGTTCCCGGCATGGCCAGGTTGATAATGCCGCTGACCACCAGGAGCCCGCCGAAGACGAGCATCAGGGTGGTGGACATGTTTAGCTGCCGCGTGAACAGGACCGCCACCGCGGTGAAGAGTCCGGCGGCGACCGCTACATAGTCCTGCCACCGATACCACTTTTTCACTGAACTTTCCTTTCTGGTGTGGGCGGGACGCATTGTGCGTTTCCAGCCCGCGGTCCCCAGCATCCCGCGGTTTAAGTCAACGCCTGCCGCTGTCCGGCGTGTAGGGCAGAAAGACCTGCCCGGCCCTTGCCCTTCCGGTACTCAGTGTTACTATTTACCAGTAGTCAGCGTAACTATGTACTAAGGAAAACACCTCATGGGCAAGCAAATGACCGAGATGCTCAAGGGCACGCTGGAAGGCGTGGTCCTTGCCCTCCTCGCCCTGCAGCCCGCGTACGGGTATGACATCACGGCGCGGCTGCGGGAACAGGGCTTTTCCGACATCGCCGAGGGCACGGTGTACGCCCTGCTGGTCCGGATCGAGCAGCGTGGCCTGGTGGACGTGGAAAAGGTCCCCTCAAGAAAAGGGGCCGCCCCGCAAGGTGTACACCCTCAATGCAACAGGCAGCACCTACCTGGACGAATTCTGGAGCACCTGGAGCTTCCTCGCCGAACGGATCGAACACCTCCACCGCAACAATCAACAACCACACGAACAAGGAGAATGACCATGGCCCAGGGATGGCTCGAAAAAGTCACCGGTCCGCTCGAGGACAAGAAGCGCTGGCGCCAGTACAAGGCGCGCAAGGAGCAGCTGCCCGGCAGCTATCGCACTGCCATCGACGCCCTCGAACGCTACTTCATGTACGCGGGCGCCATCGTCAAGGGCGATGTCCTCATGCAGATGCTGGAGGACCTTGCTGACCTGATCGAACAGGCCGCCGCCAACAACACCCCCGTCCGCGACGTCGTGGGGGACGACCCCGTTGAATTCGCCGAGACTTTCATTCGCAACTATTCCGGCGGCCAGTGGATCCAGAAGGAGCGGCAGCGCCTGACGGACTCCATCAACCAGGCCTCCGCCGGCGACGCCTGACCCCACCAACGCCGAAAGGACCAGCCATGGCCACTGACCAGGCCCTGCAACCCGCCGTCCGGGTGCAGGGCATCGAGAAGTCGTTCAAGGACGTGCACGTGCTGCGGGGCGTGGACTTTGATGTCGCCCGGGGCAGCATCTTTGCGCTCCTCGGCTCCAACGGCGCCGGCAAGACCACCCTGATCCGGATCCTCTCAACGCTGTTGAGGGCGGACGCGGGCACCGCTTCCGTAGGCGGGTACGACGTCGGCGCAGAGCCGGCGGAGGTGCGCGGCTCCATCAGCCTTACAGGCCAGTTCGCCGCCGTGGACGAAGTGCTGACCGGACGGGAGAACCTGGTGCTGGTGGCCAGGCTCCGGCACCTGCAGGATGCCGGGGCCATCGCGGACCAACTCCTCCGCAGGTTCTCGCTGGCGGAGGCCGCCGGCAGGAGGGCCTCCACCTACTCAGGGGGAATGCGGCGCCGGCTGGACATCGCCATGAGCCTGATCGGAAATCCCCCGGTCATCTTCCTCGATGAACCCACTACCGGCCTGGACCCGCAGGCACGGCTCGAGGTCTGGGACACCATCCGGCAACTCGCCAGCCAGGGCACCACGGTGTTGCTCACCACCCAGTACCTTGACGAGGCCGAACACCTCGCCGACCGGATCGCCATCCTGCACCATGGCACCATCATCCAGAACGGGACCCTGGCCGAGCTCAAGCGGCTCCTGCCGGCCGCCACGGTGGAATACGTCGAGAAGCAGCCGTCCCTGGAGGACGTCTTCCTGGCACTTGTTGGAGATGAATTGTGATGCGTACCCATGCCCTCAGCGACACCCGAATCCTGACCGGGCGCTCACTCCGCCATATCCTCCGCAGCCCGGACACCATCATCACCACGGCTGTCACACCGGTGGCCATGATGCTGCTGTTCGTCTACGTTTTTGGCGGCGCCATCAGCACCGGCACCGGCGGCCCCTACGTCAATTACCTGCTGCCCGGCATCCTGCTCATCACCATTTCCTCCGGCGTGGCCTACACCGCCTACCGGCTGTTCCTGGACCTCCAGGGCGGCATCTTTGAACGGTTCAGGTCGATGCCGGTGGCCAGGTCCAGCGTGCTGTGGGCCCACGTACTCACGTCCCTGGCCGCCAACTTCGGCGCACTGTCGATCGTGGTGGGCGTTGCCCTGCTGATGGGCTTCCGCACCGGAGCGTCCGTGGCCGCCTGGCTGGCCGTCGTCGGAATCCTTGCGCTGTTCACCCTGGCCCTGACCTGGATCGCCGTGATCGCCGGGCTGCTGGCCAAAACGGTGGACGGGGCCAGCGGCTTCAGCTACCCGCTGATCTTCCTGCCGTTCATCAGTTCGGCGTTCGTTCCCACCGGTTCGATGCCGGGCCCGGTGGCCTGGTTCGCGGAGAACCAGCCGGTGACCTCCATCGTGGACACCATCCGTGCCCTGTTTGCCCAGCAAGCGGTGGGCAGCGGCATCTGGACGGCCCTGGCCTGGCTTGCCGGGATACTCGTCGCAGCCAGCGCGGCCGCGGCATTGGTATACCGCCGAAAGACCGGCTGAGCCTGGTCAGGCATTGCGGAGCCTCGGCATTGGATTCCCGGTCAACTCACAGGTAGTGCCCGGACGAAACGCGGTTTCGGTGTGCGAGAGTATCCGCATCGCTGGGGAGCAAATACCTGCCGGCCGGGCTGTCCCCCATCCCGGCCGGCAGGTCACCTCAGACAGCCCAAGGAGGCCAGGCATGGAACCAGGTTCAGCTGCGCAAAAAAGGCCGCGGGGGTGGCGGGCCGCCGGCCTGCTCCTGGTCCCGGCCCTGTTGGTAACCGTCCTGGTGGGCTGCCAGCCCGCCAGCCCCGCGCCTGCCCCGACGGGCAGCCCCAAGCCAGCGCCGACCCAGAGCCCCACAAAGACGGCAGCCCCGGCCCCCTCCCCCGTCACGAATCCCGGCGGCGCACCTGCCAAGGGAACTCCGGGGCACGTATTTGTCATCAACCTCGAAAACAAGAACTACGACACTGTGTGGGGTGACAACTCTGCCGCCCCGTACCTTGCCGGAACTCTCCGGAGCCAGGGTGTGCTGCTGACGAACTACTACGGGATATCGCACAACTCGCTGCCCAACTACCTTGCCCAAATCTCCGGACAGCTGCCCAACGACGCCACCAAGCAGGACTGCCGCGCCTACACCGAGTTCCACGCCACCGGCAATGGGCCGGACGGCACGCTGCAGGGCAACGGTTGCGTCTATCCTGAGGACACCCAAACTGTGGCTGGGCAGCTGACCGCGCAAGGCAAAACGTGGAAGGGCTACATGGAGGACATGCAGCAACCGTGTGAGCACCCCAACGTCGGGGATGCCGATAACCACATCAGGGCCACCCGGGAGGAGATGTACTCCACGCACCACAACCCGTTCGTCTACTTCCACTCGATCCTGTCGTCCCCGGACTGCGCCAACAACGTGGTCAATTACTCTGCGCTTGCGGACGACATGAAATCCGTGGACACCACGCCGAACCTCGCCTACATCACCCCCGACCTCTGCCACGACGGGCATGACGAATCCTGCGCCGACGGCACCGGCGGCGGCATGGGGACGGTGGACAACTGGCTCAAGGACCAGGTCCCGGCCATCCTCGCCTCCCCGGCCTTCCAACAGGACGGCATGCTGGTGATCACCTTCGACGAGGCCGAGGTCAACTCGGTGGGCCCCTCTTCCGGATCCGCGGGCAGCCCCGCCGGAGGTGCCGCAGGCGGAAGGGTGGGAGCGTTGGTGCTCTCCCCGTTCAGCACGGCGGGCGCTTCCTCGGACCAGCCGTACAACCACTACAGCCTGCTGGCCACCATCGAGGACCTCTTCCACCTGCCCCGGCTGGGAATGGCGGCCGACCCCGGCGTGAAGACCTTCAGCGGCGACGTCCTGCGGCAGGCATCCTAGGTGAAGCTCTCCCGGGCCCGGCTTCAACGGGCAGGACGACGGCGGGCCGTCCTGGCGGGTGCGGCCGCGCTCGTTTTGGTGGTCCTCGCCGTCGCCATTCCCCCCGTCATGCGGTCCGGGACGCCCTCGGGGCCTGACACGGGAATCTCCAAGATCAAGCACGTGGTGATCATCACCCAGGAAAACAGGTCGTTCGACAGCTACTTCGGCACCTACCCGGGTGCCGACGGGATTCCCATGCAGGACGGCAAACCCACCGCCTGCATTCCGGATCCTGCCAAAGGCGGCTGCGCGTCACCGTTCTACAGCACCGCCGATTCCAACGCCGGCGGCCCGCACAGCCCGGACGACGCCACCGCCGACATCAACGGCGGGGCCCTGGACGGTTTCGTGGCGCAGGCGGAAAAAGGCCTGGCCCATTGCGAACCCACGGCCACCGACTGCAAGTACAAGTCGAAGGCCACCGATGTCATGGGCTACCACGACAGGAACCAACTGCCCACCTACTGGGATTACGCCGACAACTTCGTCCTGCAGGACCACATGTTTTCCTCCGCTGCGGCCGGCAGCCTGCAGGCCCACCTCTACATGGTTTCGGAGTGGTCCGCCAAGTGCACCAAGGCCGGGGACCCGTCGTCGTGCGTCAATTCGCTGCAGGGCCTCGATACCGAGCCGGAGAAGGCGGACTTTGACAAGAGCCTGATCGGCCAATGCCAGGCGAACACCGATCCGCAGCCTTGCCAGGCTGCCCTCCAGGCTGCGGGCCTCAGCCCTGACCTGGCCGCGCAAACCTCGCAGGTCGCCTCTGGCAGCTGCAAATTCACCGATACCTTCACCGGCTGCAGGAACGCCGTTAACGGCGCCGACGTCCCGGATGCCCTAAAGGGAAAACTGGCCGATGCCGCCAAAACGCTCAGCCGGCCGGACTACGCCTGGACCGACCTGACCTACCTGCTCCACAAACACGCCGTCCCGTGGGCGTATTACGTGTTCGGCGGGACCGAACCGGACTGCGAAAACGACGCCGCCACCTGCCAGCCCGTCAAACAGGACGCCGAAACGCCGGGCCGGTGGAATCCGCTTCCCTATTTCGACACCGTCAAGGAGGACGGGGAGCAAGGGAACATCAAGCCGCTGACCGGTTTTTACGACGATGCCCGGCAGGGCAGGCTCCCTGCAGTCACGTGGGTGGCGCCCACCGACGCAGTCAGCGAACATCCCCCGGCGAAGATGAGCACGGGCCAGCAGTATGTTGCCGGCCTGATCAACGCGATCATGAGCGGACCGGACTGGGACAGCACCGCCATCTTCCTCAACTGGGACGACTGGGGCGGGTTCTATGACCACGTCCAGCCGCCGGTGGTGGACAACAATGGATACGGCCTGCGCGTCCCCGCCATGGTTATCAGCCCGTATGCCAAGAAGGGGTACATCGACCACCAGGTCCTCAGCCAGGACGCGTACTTCAAGTTTATCGAGGACGATTTCCTGGGCGGTGAGCGGATCGACCCCGCCACCGACGGCCGGCCTGACAACCGTCCGGGCGTCCGGGAGAACAATCCCCAGCTCGGTGACCTGGCCAACGCCTTCGACTTCAACCAGGCGCCCCGGCCACCCCTGATCATCTCCGACGCGACAACGTACTGACCCCGCCGCAGGCCTTTCAGGAGGTTGGGACCGTGCAGTCCGCCGCGTCCTCCACTACGCGCTCCAGCTCACCGGTGCGGTGCAGCACCTCCATCTGCCGCACCGCACCGGTACCGTCCGCCAGCAGTCTGTCCATCAGGTCCTCCACCCGGTGCAGGTCGCCCATGTCCTCCAGCGCCCCGCGGACATGGTGCAGCAGGGAGTTGACGACGGCGAGCGCGGGCGCCGGGCGGTGCGTTTGGGGATCGAGCAGCTCACCCCGGAGGCCCCACCGGCTTGCCTTCCAGCCGGCAAGCCTGAGCAGCGCAGACGGGACGGACACCGGTTCGATCCCTTCCCGCCACTCCCTGGCGGCGGCTTCCACCAGGCCGCGGGCAATTCCGGCCAGCAGCACGGTGTTCTCCGGCCGCAGGCAGACGTCGGCCACCCGGATTTCCACCGTGGGGTAGTGCCGGGACAAGCGGGCGTCGAAGTACACCATGCCCTCGTCCATGGCGACGCCGGTGCTCACCATGTCATGCACCAGCTGGTGGTAGGCGTCCGGGGAGCCCAGGAGTTCCAGCGGCCCGGCGGACGGCCAGCGGTTCCACACCTGCGAACGGTAGCTGGCGTAGCCGGTGTCCTCGCCGTGCCAGAACGGGGAATTGGCGCTCAGCGCGACAAGCACCGGCAGCCAGTTACGCATGCGGTCCAGCACGGCCACGGCCTCCTCCGGGGACTCGACCGAGACGTGGATGTGGCAGCCGCAGGTGAGCTGTTCCCTGGCGGTCAGCCCGTACTCCTCCATCATTGCCCGGAACCGCCGGAGCTGTACGGGATGGGGATCGGCGGGCAGCGGCGAGGTTCCCAGTGCCGCCACCCTGACACCCACGTCCTCGGCCGCCTGGCGGGCGATGGCCCGGCCGGCCACGACGTCCTGTTCCAGCCGGGCCAGGGTGGCATGCGGGGGGCTGACCACCTCGATCATTTCCTGCTGGAACTCGGCTGTCAGGACGGGTCCGGACGCGGCTTCCAGCGGGCGGACGTAGAGGTCCAGGAGGGCCCCTGCCAGGGGTACGGCTTCCCCGGTTCCGGGATCCACGAGGAGCAGCTCCTCCTCGATGCCGAACGTCCGGCTGCCTGCACCCGCACCGCCGGAGCCGTCATTGCCATAGGTGTCCATCGCCGTCGTCCCCTGTCCCCTGCGCCGTTGCAAGTTCCTTCCCGCTGCCGGCCCTCAGCCCCCTGTCTCCAGGCGCTGTTGGAAGGAAACCTTATGATAAGCAGCCTTATCAATCCGTGGGAAGAGCCACCACTTCCCCGACCCGTGTGTTAGGGGATGCAAACCTTCATGGCGTACTGGCCGCCATGGTGCTTTACTGCCAACATGTCTGAAACCCTCAAGCTCAACCGCAACGAGCCCCACGACAGCAGCGTGGCAGCACGCCTGAACTGGCTGCGCGCCGGTGTACTGGGAGCGAACGACGGTATCGTCTCGGTCGCGGCAACCGTGGTGGGCGTCGCGGGCGTGACCAACGACCTCGCACCCATCCTGGTGGCGGGCACCGCCGCCGTGGTGGGCGGTGCCGTGTCCATGGCGCTGGGGGAATACGTCTCCGTGAGCAGCCAGAGTGACAGCCAGCGCGCGCTGATCGAAAAGGAACGCCAGGAGCTCAGGGACGATCCCGAGGGCGAACTGGACGAACTGGCCCACATCTACCAGAACAAGGGGCTCAGCGAAGCCACGGCCAGGACCGTGGCCGAGGAACTGACGGCGAAGGACGCCCTGAAGGCGCACCTCTCCGCCGAACTGAACATCGACGAAGAAGAAGTGGTCAGCCCCTGGCACGCCGCGTTCGCCTCCGCCATCGCGTTCACCGTCGGCGCCATCCTGCCCATGCTGGCCATCATCTTCCCGCCGGAAGCTGCCCGCATCCCGGTCACCTTCGTTGCCGTCATCCTGGCGCTGGCCCTGACCGGCACCATCAGCGCCAAGATCGGCGGAAGCTCCAAGCGCAAGGCAACCATCCGGCTGGTTGTGGGCGGCGCGTTGGCCATGGCCTTCACGTTCGCGGTGGGTAGCCTGTTGGGCACCACCGGCATCGCCTAGCAGCACCCACCCCGCCCGCCACCTACCGCCCAGGAGCGTCCACGTGCTCGAAATCGCCGGCCTTCCCGCCCACATCCTGCTGATTCACGGCGTGGTGGTCCTGGCCCCGCTGGCCGGTGTCCTGGCGGTGGTTTTCGCACTTCTCCGGCGCAGCAGGCGCTACCTGGCATGGCCGCTGGGCATCCTGGCGCTGATGATGGTTCCGCTGACGGTGGTCACTGCTGAAGCCGGGGAGCAGCTGGAGAAGGCCCGGCCGGCATCCCAACTCATCCAGGACCACGCCCACCAGGGAAGCTTCCTCCGCTATGTTGCGGCGCTGTTCCTGGTGGTGGTGGCGGTGCAGATCGCCGCCGCATTCCCCTCGCTGCTTGGCCGGCTGCCCGCCTTCCGCGGCCTGGCCACGCTCCTCGAATCCCGCTGGGTCCTTCCTGCCGCGTCCGTCTTGGGCGTCCTGGCGGGCCTGTTCCTGGTGTACCAGAGCATCGCCACCGGCCACTCGGGAGCAGCGTCAGTCTGGGCCGCCACGCGCTAGCGGAGCCAGCCCGGCGAAACGGTCCTCTTCGGGGACCTGCACCTGCTGCCCCGGGCGCCCTAAAAACCCTTCACATCGCCATGCTCCGCGCGTAGGGTGGGGCTCACAACTGCTGGTCCCCGGGCCGGCGGTGGGCTCATGCAGTCGGGCTTCTGGAGCATGCCGGAGGGACCACAAGTGGGTAAGAAACCGTTCCGAAACCACAGCATGCGGCGCTTCGCAGCGCTTGCCGCAGGGATTCTTGCCCTGCCCGCGCTGGCCTCCTGCTCCGCGGAAGTCTCCCGCGGTTTCCTCCCCGGAGCCCGTGACACCACCAACAACACCCAGCTGATCACGGACCTGTGGGTCAACTCCTGGATCGCCGCACTGGTGGTTGGCGTCATCACCTGGGGGCTGATGATCTGGGTCATCGTGGCGTACCGGCGCCGGAAGAACACCGTGGGGTTCCCACCGCAGCTGAGCTACAACCTCCCCCTCGAAGTCTTTTACCTCGCCATTCCGCTGATTGTCATCGGCGTCCTGTTCGTCTTTACCGACCGGGAACAGCGTGCCATCGATGCGCGCTACCCCAACCCGGACGTGGTGATCGATGTCTTCGGCAAGCAGTGGTCCTGGGACTTCAACTACGTCAAGGAACAGGTCCACGAGGACGCCGGGCAGCAGGCCCACCTGAACGGGTCCTATGGCGCACCGGACCGGCTGCCCACGCTCTACCTTCCGGTGGGGAAGACGGTGGAACTGCACCTGCAGTCCCGCGACGTCCAGCATTCGTTCTGGGTGGTGGATTTCCTGCAGAAGCGCGACCTCTACCCCGGTCACGAACAGTACAACCCGTACATCAGCATCACCCCCAACCGCACCGGCGAGTACATGGGCAAGTGCGCTGAGCTCTGCGGCGAGTACCACTCCGAGATGCTTTTCAAAGTCAGGGTGGTGACCCAGCAGGAGTACGACAACCACATCGCAGACCTGAAGGCGAAGGGCAACACCGGCAACCTGGGCGCCGACTACGACAGGGTCCCGCAATCGGCCCCTGCGCCGCAGCCCGCGGAAGTTACAGAGTAGTGAGGGCATGACGATGACCACCACAGGCCAACGAATGGGCGGCACCCCGGCCGCCGGAGTCCTGCCGGCACCCGTGGTCCCTAAATCCAAGGGACGCCTTGTGGTCAACTGGATCACCTCCACCGACCACAAGACCATCGGGTACATGTACCTGATCTCGTCCTTCGTGTTCTTCTGCGCAGGCGGCGTGATGGCGCTGCTGATCCGCGCCGAACTGTTCGAGCCCGGAATGCAGATCCTGCAGACCAAGGAACAGTACAACCAGCTGTTCACCATGCACGGCACCATCATGCTGCTGATGTTCGCCACCCCGCTGTTCGCAGGGTTCGCCAACGTGATCATGCCGCTGCAGATCGGTGCCCCGGACGTGGCGTTCCCGCGCCTGAACGCGCTGGCTTTCTGGTTCTTCCTGTTCGGTTCCACCATCGCCGTGTCCGGCTTCATCACCCCGCAGGGCGCGGCATCCTTTGGCTGGTTTGCCTACGCGCCGCTGTCCAACACCACCTTTACGCCGGGCATCGGCGGTGACCTGTGGGTCTTCGGCCTGGCGCTGTCCGGCTTCGGCACCATCCTGGGCTCGGTCAACTTCATCACCACCATCATCTGCATGCGCGCTCCCGGGCTGACGATGTGGCGGATGCCGATCTTCACCTGGAACACCTTGGTCACCGCCATCCTGGTGCTCATGGCGTTCCCGCCGCTGGCCGCGGCGCTGTTCGCCCTCGGCGCGGACCGGAAGTTCGGTGCCCACATCTTCGATCCCGCCAACGGCGGCGCCATCCTGTGGCAGCACCTGTTCTGGTTCTTTGGACACCCTGAGGTGTACATCATCGCGCTGCCGTTCTTCGGCATCGTCTCGGAGATCTTCCCGGTGTTCAGCCGCAAGCCCCTGTTCGGCTACAAGGGCATCGTGTATGCCACCATCGCCATCGCGGCCTTGTCGGTCACGGTGTGGGCCCACCACATGTACGTCACCGGCGCGATTTTCCTGCCGTTCTTCGCCTTCATGACCATGCTCATCGCGGTGCCCACCGGCGTGAAGTTCTTCAACTGGATCGGCACCATGTGGGGCGGATCGCTGACCTTCGAAACCCCCATGCTGTGGAGCCTGGGTTTCCTGGCCACGTTCCTGTTCGGCGGCCTCACCGGCATCATCCTGGCCTCGCCGCCCATGGACTTCCACGTCTCGGACACCTACTTCGTGGTGGCGCACTTCCATTACGTGGTGTTCGGCACCGTGGTGTTTGCCATGTTCGCCGGCTTCTATTTCTGGTGGCCCAAATTCACCGGCAAGATGCTGAACGAGCGGCTCGGCAAGATCCACTTCTGGATGCTGTTCCTGGGCTTCCATGCCACGTTCCTGATCCAGCACTGGCTGGGCGTCCTGGGCATGCCGCGCCGGTACGCGGACTACATGCCGGAGGACAACTTCACCTTCATGAACCAGTTCTCCACTGTCGGGTCCTACCTGCTGGGTGCGTCCCTGATCCCGTTCTTCTGGAACGTGTACATCACGTCGCGTTCGGCGAAGAAGGTCACCGTTGACGATCCCTGGGGTTTCGGGGCTTCACTGGAATGGGCCACCTCCTGCCCGCCGCCGCGGCACAACTTCACGTCGCTGCCGCGCATCCGGTCCGAGCGACCCGCCCTGGACCTGCACCACCCCGAGCTGAGTATCCGGCTCCACCCCTCGGAGGACGCGCCGGCGGAAAGCGTCCTGGGAGCCGCAGACATCGGGGCGCAGGACGTCCGCGATCCCAACCCGGACAAATAGCCCGGTCCGGTTTCGGGGGCGCACCGTACTTTTCGAGGCGCAGCATCGCTGGCGCACCCCAAAACCGGGCAGCGCCGGTGATGTTGCGCAGCGCATTCCATTTTCCGTTTCGGCAGCGGCATTGCGTGGCAGGAACGGGCCGGTCCCCTCACACCCACATCCCGATAATTACGTCACGCCATAGTTTCGTAATTGATGTGAACCTCATCACTTAAACGGGTTTTCGGCTTGGAGCTTAGGTTTGCCTACCCTACAGTTTTCAGACATAGGCAACATTAGTGTTGCGCAATAGGACCTCGGTTCAAGCAGACTTTTTTCCCCACCGAAAGCAGCCTCAATGAAGATCCGCAACAGCGCGCTGGCAGGTATCGCACTCGCCGCCACCGCAGCTCTCGGCCTGACCGCCTGCGGCGGCGGCACCCCGGCAGGCAACGGCTCCTCCGCCTCCGGCGGCGCGGCCTCCGGCGAGATCACCGTCTACAACGCCCAGCACGAAAGCCTCACCCAGGAATGGGTGGATGCCTTCACCGCTGAGACCGGAATCAAGGTGACCCTCCGCCAGGGCGATGACACGGAAATGTCCAACCAGATCATCCAGGAAGGCCAGGCCTCCCCCGCGGATGTGTTCCTGACCGAGAACTCCCCCGCCATGACGCAGGTTGAGAACGCCGGCCTGTTCGCGGACGTCAACAAGGACACCCTGGACCAGGTCCCGGCCGAGTTCTCTCCGTCCACCGGGAAGTGGACGGGCATCGCGGCCCGCTCCACCGTGCTGGTGTACAACAAGACCAAGCTCACCGAGGACCAGCTGCCCAAGTCGATGCTGGACCTGGCCAGCCCGGAGTGGAAGGGCCGCTGGGCTGCCTCGCCCACCGGCGCCGACTTCCAGGCGATCGTCTCGGCCCTGCTGGAACTCAAGGGCGAGTCCGCCACGGAGGACTGGCTGAAGGCCATGAAGGACAACTCCAAGGCCTACAAGGGCAACAGCACGGCCATGAAGGCTGTCAACGCCGGTGAAGTGGATGCCGCCCTCATCTACCACTACTACTACTACGGCGACCAGGCCAAGACCGGCGAGAACTCCAACAACGTCACGCCGTACTACTTCAAGAACCAGGACCCGGGCGCGTTCCTGTCCGTCTCCGGCGGCGGCGTGCTCAAGTCCTCCAAGAATGCTGCCGCTGCGCAGGCGTTCCTGAAGTTCATCACGGGCAAGAAGGGGCAGGAAGTCCTGAAGAACGGTACGTCCTTCGAGTACGCCATCGGCTCCGACGTGCCCGCCAACGACAAGCTGGTTCCCATCAAGGACCTGCAGGCTCCCAAGGTTGACGCCGCAAAGCTCAACTCGCAGAAGGTCAGCGATCTGATGACCCAGGCCGGACTACTCTAATTCCGTGACCTCCGATCTATCGGCTCCGCCAAGGGCGGGCGCGACGACGGCGGGCAGGGGCAGCAGCCCCCGCCCGCCTTTGGGCGTTTCCGCAGTATCTGTCCTGGCGGTGCTGATCGCCCTCTTCTCCCTCGTCCCGCTGGGGTACGTGGTCTACATGACGGTGGCAACCGGGTGGGATACCGCCGTCGGCCTCATCCTGCGGCCCCGCGTGGGCGAACTGCTCATGAACACGCTGCTCCTCATGGCAGCCACCATCCCGCTGTGCCTGCTGCTTGGCGTGGCGGGGGCGTGGCTGGTGGAACGGACCAACCTCCGCGGCCGCCGGATCTGGGCGGTCCTGCTGGCCGCACCGCTGGCCGTCCCGGCGTTCGTGAACAGCTACGCGTGGGTATCGGCCATCCCGTCGCTGGGCGGCCTGGGCTCGGGGATCCTGATCTCCACCCTGTCCTACTTCCCGCTGGTGTACATCCCGGCGGCCGCCACACTCAGCCGGCTGGACCCGGCCATTGAACAGTCCGCAGCCGCGCTGGGCCTGGGCGCCTGGCGGGCCTTCTTCCGGGTGGTCCTCCCCCAGTTGCGGATCGCCCTGACCGGTGGCGCGCTGCTGGTGGGACTGCACCTGCTCGCCGAATACGGCGCCTTCGCCATGATCCGCTTCGACACCTTCACCACTGCGATCATGACCCAGTACCGGTCCACGTTCAACGGGGCCGCCGGAAACATGCTGGCCAGCGTGCTGGTGTTCTTCTGCCTGCTCCTGCTGCTGGCGGAGGTCCGCAGCCGCGGCACCGCCCGGTACGCCAGGATCGGCTCGGGGGTCCAGGCCAGGGCGCTGCGCCTCCCGCTGCACGCCTACCAGGCCCCTGGCCAGGTCTTCCTGCTGGCACTCACGGCACTGGCGTTCGGCCTCCCGTTGTACTACGTGCTCAAGTGGATCGTGGCCGGCGGCGCCGAGGTGTGGGCCGCCGCCGAGTTCCTTCCCGCGCTTTTTGCCACCTTCGGGTACGGGCTCGCCGGTGCCGCGGCCACCATCGTGGTCGCCTTCCCCATGGCATACCTGGCGGTCCGGAAGCCCGGCTGGTTCAGCAAGTCCCTGGAACTGTCCAACTACGTCACCAGCTCCATGCCGGGCATCGTGGTGGCCCTGGCCTTCGTGACCGTCAGCATCCGCCTGGCGCCGGGGATCTACCAGACGGCCGGTGTGCTGGTGGCAGCCTACGTACTCCTGTTCCTCCCGCGCGCCCTGGTGAACCTTCGGGCCGGACTGGCGCAGGCCCCCAAGGAACTCGATGAGGCAGCCCAGGCGCTGGGCAAGCCCCCGCTTCTGGCGTTCATCCGCGTCACCCTGCGGCTCACAGCCCCGGCCGCAGCCGGCGGCGCAGCCCTGGTGTTCCTGGCCATCGCCAACGAACTCACCGCCACCTTGCTCCTCTCCCCCAACGGGACCAAGACGCTGGCCACCGAGTTCTGGAGCAAGAGCAGCGAGATCGATTACGCCGGCGCCGCGCCCTATGCCCTGCTGATGATCCTGCTTTCCGCGCCCATGACCTATCTCCTCTTCCAACAGTCCAAGAAAGTAGCCGGACAGTGACAGCACCATCAACCCGCAGGCTGCCCGAGCCGCGGGTGGCACCTTCGGTGGCAGCCACCACCAACAGCCACCTGCAGATCACGGACGTCACCAAGAACTTCGGATCCCAGGCGGTCCTCAGGGGCGTCAACCTGTCCGTGGCCAAGGGCGGGACCACCGCGATCGTGGGTCCGTCCGGTTCCGGCAAGACCACCCTCCTGCGCCTGATCGCAGGGTTCGAGCACCCGGACACCGGGACCATCTCGCTCAACGGCACCACCGTGGCCGGCGACGGTGCGTGGCTTCCGGCACATAAGCGGCAGATCGGCTATGTGGCCCAGGACGGGGCACTGTTCCCGCACCTGAACGTTGGCCAGAACATTGCCTTCGGCCTGAATCCGGCCCGGCTCGACGGCGGACGCCGCGCCGTGAACGACCGCGTGGCGGAGCTGCTGGAAATGGTGTCGCTGGATCCCTCCATGGCCAAGCGCCGGCCGCACCAGCTTTCCGGTGGACAGCAGCAGCGCGTTGCCTTGGCCCGCGCCCTCGCACGCGAGCCGGAACTGATGCTGCTGGACGAGCCGTTCTCAGCCCTGGACGCGGGCCTGCGCGTGGCCACCCGCCGCGCCGTGGCCAAGGTCCTGGCCGAGGCCGGCGTCACCACCATCCTGGTCACCCATGACCAGGCCGAGGCATTGTCCTTCGCGGACCAGGTGGCCGTGATGCGCGGCGGCAAGCTGGCACAGATCGGCAACCCCTTCGTGGTGTACACCCGGCCCGCGGACCGGGCCACCGCCGAGTTCCTGGGCGACGCCGTCATCCTGGACGCCTGGCTGGAAGGGACCCTGGCCACCTGCTCCCTGGGCGGCATCCCGGTGCGCAGGCCACCGGCGCAGGGCCGCGTGCAGCTGATGCTGCGGCCGGAACAGATCCGCATTGCCGAGGACGGCCCCATCCGCGGCGTGGTGGTGGACACCGACTACTTCGGGCCCGAAACCACCGTACGGCTGAAGCTCAATGTGCCCAAGGAAGTGGCGGAGCACGCCGACCACCGCTACCCGGGCGGCGGCGAAGTGATCACCATCCGGCACTGGAACGCCTCGATCGCCCGCCCCGGGATGGAGCTCTGCCTGCGCGTGGTGGGCGAGGCTGTGGCGTTCCCCATGGACGAGTAGCCCCTCCAGCCACACAAGACACAGAAAAAACACCGGGCCGAAACACTGCGGCAACCTGCCCACGGCAAGCTGTGCTTACGGGGACACAACAGCAGGAGGCAGCCCAATGGAGGCACAAGGAATTCGGACCGCCCAGCTCCGCATCGGCGACCAGATCGAGGCGTGGCACCGGGGCAGGCTCTTCCACAAAGGCCGGGTCACGGACGTCGTCCCGGCCCTCGAACTCTTCTGGATCCTGGACGCCCGGACCGGCGCGCGCAAGCTGCTGGACCCCGAGGCCCTGGAGATCCGCCACGTGGAACCGGCACCGGCGGCCCTCGCCGCCGCGGCCACGCTGGAGGCGGGGGCGGCACCGCCCCTCGCCCCGGCCTGACGCCCCCCCGGGGGTCAGGTGCGCTCCTGGTAGACGTCCGGGACGCCGTCGTTGTCAGAGTCCACTTTTTCGAGCTCTTCGGCAACCCGGTACTGCCGGTTGCGGGTGCGCAGGACGGCAGTTGCCAGCAGCGCCGCGATCAGTGACGCAGCCAGGATTCCCACCTTGGCGTGGTCATCGTGCAGGCTGCCCTGGCCAAAGCTGAGCTCTGCCACCAGCAGCGAGACGGTGAAACCAATCCCCGCCAGCAGGGACACACCGAACACATCGATCCACTTGAAAGAGCTGTCCAGGCGTGCCCGGGTGGCCTTGGTCAGGATCCACGTGGTGGCCAGGATGCCGATCGGCTTGCCCAGGACCAGGCCCAGGATGATGCCCAGGGCCACCGGGTCCGCCAGGGCCGACCCCAGGCCCGCCCAACCACCAACGGCCACGCCCGCGGAAAAGAACGCAAAAATGGGGACGGCTACGCCGGCGGAAATAGGCCGGAACCTGTGCTCGAAAATCTCCGCGAGCCCTGGCCCGGCCTCGGGTCCGCCGGAGGCCTGCGAGCGGATCACTGGGATGGCGAAACCCAGGAGCACGCCGGCCACGGTGGCGTGGATGCCGGACGCGTGGACCAGGGCCCAGGTGACGGCACCCAGGGGCAGCAGGATCAGCCAGGCGGCGGCCGCATGGCGGCCGAAGAACCGGCGGTACTTCTGCGCAAGGAAGGCGTAGAGGGCCAGCGGGATGAGCGCCAGCAGCAACGGGGCCACCTGGATGTCGCTGGAGTAGAAGAACGCGATGATGGTGATGGCGATCAGGTCATCCACCACGGCCAGCGTGAGCAGGAAGATCCGCAGGGCGCTGGGCAGGTGGGAGCCGATGATCGCCAGGACGGCAACGGCGAACGCAATGTCCGTGGCTGTGGGGATGGCCCAGCCACGGAGCGTGTCCGGACTGGAAAAATTGACGACGGCGTAGATCACCGCCGGGACGGCCACCCCTCCCACAGCGGCCGCCACGGGCACGATCGACTTGCTGAGCTGGCGCAGGTCACCGGCCACGAATTCCCGCTTGAGCTCCAGGCCCACCAGGAAGAAGAAAATGGCCAGCAGGCCGTCCGCCGCCCAGGCTCCGAGGCTGAGGTCAAGGTGCCACGGTTCGTAGCCCAGCTTGAAGTCGCGGAGAGCGAAGTAGCTGTCCGACGCCGGCGAGTTGGCCCAGACCAGCGCGATCACGGCGGCTGCGACCAGGAGGGCTCCGCCGACGGTCTCCTTGCGGAGGATCTCGCCGATCCGCAGCGCCTCTGAGTAACTGCCGCGCGAAAAGAGCGTGGAACCGAACAAAATGTTCCGGCGCGGGGTGGGCGGCGTGGAGTTCATGGGCGTCCTTAAATCCGGGTTCGACAAATCCATGCCGACCAGACTTCCCGGCGCACCTGCTTCAATCCTAAGGGAACAGGCTTCAGCCCGCGCAACGGCCCCGGGCTGGTTCCGGCCGGCCGTGCAGCTCGATGGCCCGCACGGCCCGGTCCAGGTAGGTCCGCGCCTCCGGTGAATTGGCCAGGTGGACCAGCTCCGCCGCCACCGCCACGAGTTTTACGTTCCGGTGGCTGCTGGTGGTCACCAGCATCTGGAAGGCGTCATCGGAGCCAATTTTGAGCTGGCCCATGAGGATTCCGCGCGCCTGGTCAATCACGGTGCGGGTTGCCGTAGCGCCGGCCACGGCCTCGCGGGCGGTTTGTTCGGTTTCGCGCTGCAGCGTCCGGCTGAGATCCACCATCACGCCTTCGAGCGCCGTGACTTCGCCGTCCGGGCCGAGGACAGCCTCGCCTGAGGTCAGCACGCGCCGCGTCCGGCCCTGGGCATCGACCAGCCGGTGGTACATGCAGAAGAAGCCGCCGGTGTTGCAGACCTGCGCCACGATCTCCTCGCACCGTCCGCGGTCATCGGGATGCTTGTGGGCGAAGACCAGCTCCATGGTGGGGACCACTTCGCCCCGGCGGTATCCGTGCAGCCGGTAGGTACCGTCGGACCAGTGGAAGGTTGGGCCTGCCGGCTCGATGTCCACCCTGAAGGTTCCGGCATCGGTTTCGCTGTCCCCGAGGGCACTCGAATACGTGTACAGGCCGCTGAGCTCCGTCACAGGTCCACCTCCCGGCGTACGCCGGCCCCCAGCGGGCCGGCTTTGTCCTCGCTCCCTCCAGTATGGCCGCCCCGGTGGAGGGAAGGTAGTGCGGGAGGCCCTATGGACGCCACTCGGGAAATGCCCTAGGTGTAATTCCCGCGGACGTTGTGAACAGCGTGGCGTGATGTAAAGGGCGAGGGCCTCCGGTATCGATTTGGGTTACCACACTCATCTCGACGCCAGGAGGCCCTCGTGTCCTACGTTACCCACGCCAACGCCGACCTCACACCCAAGGCCAGGGGTAAGCTCGCCCGCTTAGTCATCGAGCAGGGCTGGACGTTGCGCCGAGCCGCAGAGCGTTTCCAGTGCTCGCCCGCCACCGCAAAGAAATGGGTAGACCGGTACCTCGCCCGTGGTGAGGACGGCATGGCTGACGCGTCCTCCCGCCCGCGGCGGAGCCCGAACCGCACACCCATACGCACCGAGCGCCGGATCGTTGCGTTGCGTTTCAACCGGCGGTGGGGACCGCACCGGATTGCGGCCCACCTGGGCGTGGCCCGCTCGACCGTGGGCAAGGTCCTGGCCCGATACCGGATGCCCCGGCTGGCCTGCCTGGACCAGGGCACCGGGCTGCCGGTCCGGAAGCCTGCACCGCAGCGCTACGAACACAACAACGCCGGAGACCTGGTCCACGTGGACATCAAGAAACTCGGGCGCATCCCCGATGGCGGCGGGCACCGCGCCCTGGGCCGGGCGCTGGGCCGTAGGAACCGAAGGGCCGGTACCGGGTACGCGTACCTGCACCACGCCGTCGATGACCACTCACGGCTCGCGTACTCGGAAATCCTCGGCGACGAAAAGAAGGAAACCGCCGCCGCTTTCTGGATCCGCGCAGCAGGGTTCTTCGCCGCCCACGGCATCACCGTCAAAGCCGTACTGACCGATAACGGATCCTGCTACCGCTCCCGGGCCTTCGCAGCAGCCCTGGGCCCACACCTCAAGCATCGGCGGACCCGCCCCTACCGGCCGCAGACCAACGGCAAGGTAGAACGCTTCAACCGCACTCTCGCTACGGAATGGGCCTACGCCCGGCCCTACACTTCAGAAGCCGAACGCGCCGCCACCTACGACCATTGGCTCCACCACTACAATCACCACAGAACCCATACCGGCATCGGCGGCACAACCCCCATCAGCCGCGTTCACAACCTCAGTGGGAATTACACCTAGGGCACTTGACCCGTATACCCCTAGGGGGTATATTGGCGGTGTTGTCAGTGAAGTGGTATGTCCCGGCCGGCGCACGCGCCCCAGCCTTTCACAGCCGTTCAACCCCAGCACCCCTTGATGTCTTCAACGGATTGGACCTGACATGAACAGCGGAAACCGCCCCCAGCTCCCCCTCGCGTCCTCCGGCTGCAGTTGCTGCGGCCCTTCCAGTGCCGCCCAGCCAGCCGCCCTCCCCGTTCCGTCCGCGCAGGTGTCCCCCGCCGCCGTCGTGCTGACCGAAACCGAGGCCGAGGCCGGTGCCAGCACCCAGCGCAGCTTCGCGGTGGAGGGCATGACCTGCGGGCACTGCGTCCGGTCTGTCGAGGCGGCCGTGTCCGCCGTTACCGGCGTTGCTTCAGCCTCGGTTGACCTGGTCCCCGGCGGCCGCTCCCTGCTGGCCGTCACCGGCACCGCCCCAGACGCCGACATCCGCCAGGCCGTAACGTCGGCCGGCTACGCCCTGGCCTGAGACAGCCGGCGCCCCCACATTCCGCAGCCCCGGACCAGGTCCGGGTAGCGATTGCCTCCAAGGAGGACAAATGCAGGACCATCAGCACATGCAGCATTCCACCGGCCATGGACACCACCAGCGGCCCAGCGGGACGCTCACCCAGCCGCCGGCGCACGGTGCCGGCCACGCACACGGCACCCCGGCCGACGACGACCACACCGTCCACACCCACGGCCAGCACGCCGGGCACAGCACCGCCATGTTCAAGAACAGGTTCTGGCTGACCCTGGCCCTCGCCGTCCCCGTGGTCTATTTCAGCCCCATGATGGGCCATCTCCTGGGCTACATGCCGCCGGAGTTCACAGGCTCGGCCTGGATCCCGCCGGTCCTGGGTACGGTCATCTTCCTCTATGGCGGCCAGCCGTTCCTCAAGGGCGGCGTGCAGGAGCTGAAGGACCGCTCGCCGGGGATGATGCTGCTGATCGGCATGGCCATTTCCGTGGCCTTCGCTGCGTCCTGGGTCACCAGCCTGGGGATCGGCGGGTTCGACCTGGACTTCTGGTGGGAGCTGGCGCTGCTGGTGGCCATCATGCTGCTGGGCCACTGGATCGAGATGCGCGCCCTCGGGTCGGCGCAGGGCGCCCTGGATGCGCTGGCCGCCCTGCTGCCGGACGAGGCCGAACGCATCACGGACACCGGCACCGAGACTGTCCCGGTATCCGACCTCAGCCCCGGGGACCTGGTCCTGGTCCGGCCCGGCGCCCGCATGCCGGCTGACGGCAGCGTGGTGGACGGGCAGGCCGAGTTCGACGAGTCCATGATCACCGGGGAGTCCAAGACCGTGGCCCGCGGCGCCGGGGATGCGGTGGTGGCCGGTACCGTGGCCACCGACAGCAGCGTCCGGGTCCGGGTCACGGCCGTGGGGGACCAGACTGCACTGGCCGGGATCCAGCGGCTGGTGGAGGAAGCCCAGGCGTCATCCTCCCGTGCGCAGGCACTGGCGGACCGCGCTGCGGCGTTCCTCTTCTACTTCGCTGCCGGCGCCGGCGTCCTGACCTTCATCGCGTGGACCCTGCTCGGCAGCGTCCCGGACGCCGTCACCCGCACCGTCACCGTCCTGGTGATCGCCTGCCCGCACGCCCTTGGCCTGGCTATCCCGCTGGTGATTGCCATCTCCACCGAACAGGCCGCGCGCGCCGGTGTCCTGATCAAGAACCGGATGGCCCTGGAGCGCATGCGCACCATCGACGTTGTCCTGTTCGACAAGACCGGAACCCTGACCACCGGCGAACCGGAACTGAAGGACGTCGCCGTGGCGGACGACGCCGATCCCGACACCGTGCTGGCACTCGCCGCCGCGGTGGAGTCAGACAGCGAACATCCGGTGGCGCGCGCCATCGTGCGGGCCGCCAGGGAACGGAACCTGCGGCTCCCCGGCGCCACCGGCTTCACCGCCCTGACGGGCCGCGGCGTCCGGGCCGGCGTGGACGGACGTACGGTGCACGTGGGCGGGCCGGCGCTGCTGCGCGAGCTCGGCGTCGTCGAACCTGAATCGTTGGCTGCCAGTACGCGCACGTGGAGGGACCGCGGCGCCGCCGTGCTGCACGTGGTCGACGACGGCACGGTCCTGGGTGCCGTGAGCATGGAGGATGCGGTGCGGCCGGAGTCGCGGCAGGCCGTGTCGGCCCTGCAGCGGCGCGGCGTCAAGGTGGCCATGGTTACCGGCGACGCCCACCAGGTGGCGCAGGCCGTGGCCGCGGACCTGGGCATCGACGAGGTATTCGCCGAAGTCCTGCCGGCCGACAAGGACAAGAAGGTCGCCGAGCTGCAGGGCCGCGGGATGAAGGTGGCCATGGTGGGCGACGGCGTCAACGACTCCCCTGCCCTGGCACGGGCTGAGGTGGGCATCGCCATCGGCGCCGGAACCGACGTGGCCGTGGAGTCCGCCGGTGTGGTGCTGGCCGGGAATGATCCCCGGGCTGTCCTGTCCATGGTGGACCTGTCCCGCGCCAGCTACCGGAAAATGTGGCAGAACCTGGTGTGGGCCACCGGCTACAACATCCTGTCCGTGCCGCTGGCCGCCGGCGTCCTGGCCTTCGCCGGGGTGGTCCTCTCCCCCGCGGCGGGTGCCGTGCTGATGTCCGCGTCCACCGTGGTGGTGGCACTGAACGCCCAGCTCCTCCGGCGCCTGAAACTGAACCCGTCAGAGGTACGTTGAGTACTGCAGTCCGAACGGAAGGAGGGACGGCCTTGGCCACCCGTGCCGTGCCGGCCCTCCTTCGCAGGGCATGGCTGTTCGCCGCTGCCCTGGCCGTGATCGCGGGGCTGCTGGGCATGCATGTCCTGACCTCCGGGCACGCTTCGCACGGGTCCATGGCACAGGGGGCTGTTCCGCACAGCACAGCTCCGCAGCCTGCCCACGCGCCGGCCGCAGCTGCCGTGGACACACCGGACCTGGCCTCGGCCGCCTGCGGCGACGCGTGCCCGGGAGCGAAGGAGTCCGGGGCGCCCTGCGTCCCGTCCGCGCCCAGCGGCCCGCTCGCCATTTCCCCGCCGCAGGCAACCCTGGCCGTCCTGCCGCTGCAGCCGGCCGGCGGCAATCCCGCGCCCGGCTACAGCTACCTGCCGCCGAGCCCCACGCCCTGCGAGCTGTCCATCAGCCGGACGTAAGCCGGGCTGCGCCACCCAGCACGGCCCAGTTCCATTACTCCTGAAGGACGACCATGAACACCACTTTCAAGACCCTTTCCATCGCTGCTGCCCTGGCCGCCTCGCTCGGCCTCGCCGGATGCGCCGCCAATGCCGGTTCCGGCAACAGCATGCCCATGGACCACGGCAGCTCCGGCGCCATGTCCAGCACCATGCCTGGCGCCGGCAGCACGCCCAGCGCCGGCACCGACCACAACCAGGCGGACATCATGTTTGCCCAGATGATGATTCCGCACCACTCCCAGGCCGTGGAAATGAGCGACATCATCCTGGCCAAGAAGGACATGCCCGCCGACGTCACCGCGCTTGCCACCAAGATCAAGGCGGCCCAGGCACCGGAGATCAAGCAGATGACCGGGTGGCTCACCGGCTGGAACGTGCCCATTGTGATGAGTGACCATTCCGGGCACGGCATGGCAGGCATGGTGGACGACGACGGGATCAACCAGCTCAAGTCCGCTACCGGTGCCGAGGCCGCCCGGCTGTTCCTCCAGCAGATGATCGGCCATCACGAGGGCGCCATCGACATGGCCCAGCAGGAACTCAGCGCCGGCAAGTTCCCGGACGCGGTCAAGCTGGGCCATGGCATCGTGGATGCCCAGCAGGCGGAGATCACCCAGATGAAACAGCTGCTGGCCGCGCTGTAGCAGGCGGACCCGCGAAAGCGCGCGGCGCGGCGGCGGCACCCCGGTCCGGGAGGTCGCTGCGCGCCGTCGCGTGTTAAGTTGAAAGGCACGGGCCCGAGCGGGTCCGGCACCAGCTGGGAAAAGAGAACACCTCCTTGGACACTTCCACACCAGTACGAATCCTGACCGTCTGCACCGGAAACATCTGCCGGTCGCCGGTGGCTGAGCGGCTGCTGCAGGCAGGGCTGGACCAGGCGGTGCCGGGCGGCTTTCAGGTGTCCAGCGCCGGTACCCGGGCCCTGGTGGGCGAGCCGATGCAGCCTCTCTCCGCGGAGATCGTGCGGACCTTCGGCGGGGACCCGGAAGGGTTCGCCGCGCGGCAGCTGACGCCCAAGATCCTGCGCGGGGTGGACCTGGTGCTCACCATGACCTCCGGCCACCGCGGAGAGGTCCTCCAGCTTGACGCTTCCTTGCTCAAGCGGACGTTCACCATCCGTGAGTTCGCGCGGATGCTCGATGTCCTCGATCAACGGGAAGACCGCCAGCGGGCGGACAGCCAGCCCGCCGCCGTCGCGCCTTCGCAGGACACCGGGTCCGACGTCGATGGCGGGCTCGGCGCCAATGCCGCCTTGTGGCGGGGGCTGCCGGCGCGGGCCGCCGGAGTAAGGCACCTCTCGCTGCCGGCCGATTCCTCGGACAACGACATCGTGGACCCCTACCGCCGCGCTCCGGAGGTATACCGGGAGATGGAGGACCAACTGGCCCCTGCGATTGTCTCCATCCTGCGCCACGCACGGCTCAACTCCCCGGTCCATGGGGGCGCCAGGTGACAGTTTGGATACTCCTGTAGCCAATAGGGGCCTGCGGGACGGACACTGATCCCACCAGTCACAATGAGGTGGAGGCGGCATGAGCGTTCCAGGCGGTTCTGATTCATCCGGCGCCGGAAATTCCGGCTCCCGGAAACCCGGCCCAACCCGTTCCCCCCGGCCTGCCTGGATGCTTGCCCTGGGGCGGCGCCGCTGGATCGCCGCGCTGGTGGCGCTGGTGCTGGTGGTGGCCGCCGGCGTCGCGGTCTTCAGCCTGAACCGTGCTGGCCAGGAAGCCCAGCCGGCAGCCACCCAGACCCAGTCGCCCAGCCCGTCGCCCACGCCCTCGCCCACGCCGTCGGAAACTCCTCCAGCGGTCCCTGCCCCACCGCCACCACCGGCGCCGATCCCGGACCTGCCGGCGGTCCCTATGAACATCCTCGTCATCGGCAGCGATATCCGTGACACCCCAGCCCGCGACGCCGCGGCCCACACCGCTGCCACCGGCGAACCCCAGGACCAGCGGGCCGACACCCTCATGGTGGTCCACGTCCCTGCCGACCGGCGGAACCTCTACCTCATCTCGATCAACCGGGACAACTGGGTGGACATCCCCGGTTTCGGCAGCGCCAAGATCAACGCCGGGCTGCAGTACGGCGGTATCGACATGGAGACCGCCACCGTGCAGCAGCTGCTGGGCATCACCATCGACCACACCCTGATGCTTGACTTCGGCGGTTTCAAGCTCCTGGTGGACGGCCTGGGCGGCATCGACGTCAACGTGCCCATGGACTTCCAGTCCAGCATCGAAACCCAGCACGTCTTCAGCGCCGGCATGAACCACCTCGATGGCCAGGCCGCCCTCGAATTCTCCCGCGAGCGCTACGCCTTCTCCGACGGCGATTTCCAGCGGGTCCGCGACCAGCAGATCATGCTCCGCGCGATCCTGGCCCGGCTCACGGGAGGCGGTGCCCTGAACGACGTGACAGCGGTGCGGTCGCTGGTCGATTTTGCCTCCTGCTGCCTGACGGTGGACAAGGCCTTTGACCCCGTCCAGGCTGCCATCCTCGCGTACAGCCTGCGCAACCTTGACGTGAACGCCATCGGAACCATGACCCTTCCCACGCTGGGATCGGGCTTTGTAGCAGGGCAGTCCGTGCTGTTTCCCGATTACGCCGGCATTGCGGCGGTGGGTGCGGCCTTGCGGGAGGGCCGGATCGGCGACTTCGCGAAGCCTTAGCCCTGGCGGCGCGCTGCGGCATGGCGGCGCAGCGATGCGCATACCCCTTGCCGCGGCGGATATTCCTTTCCGCGGCCCACATCCCGGGGGCGCCAGGGAATCTGCGCGTCGCGGGTGAATTTGTGCGTCGTACACCCCGGGTTCACCCGGCCGCCAGCGTTTGTGTGCCGGCCCGGGAAAGGCTGGGGACATGACTGAATCTTCCCAGGCCGGGGTTTCCCGCCGCACCATCGTCAAGAGTTCCGTCCTCGCCGCCGCGCTGGCCTCCGTTCCTGCAGCCAACGCAACGGCCGCCACCCAGTCTCCCGCCGGCGTCCCGCTGGTCCGCAACCGGCTCACCCTGCCCAGCGGGATCGCCACAGGCGACGTCACCTCCGATTCCGCCGTGCTCTGGTCCCGTGCCTTGGGCGCCGGGCGGATGACGGCGGTCCTGCGGGCAGTGGACGACGCCGGCGAGGTCCTGCGCGGGCGCGGCGCCTTTGAGCGGGTCCTCCGCGGGCCCCGCGCCACCCAGGCGTCCGACTTCACCGCGAAGATCCACGCCGGGAACCTGCCGTCCAACACCCGCTTCGCGTTGGAGATCAGCTTCGAGGACGACGGCGGCGCGGCCGGCGAGACGGTCCGCGGCGGCTTCCGCACGGCGCCGGACACGGGGTCGGTCAACGGCAAGGGCCGCACCGGTGGGACGGGCAACGGCGGCGGGGTCCCGGCGTCGTCCGCGCAAAGCTTTGTGTGGACCGGTGACACGGCCGGCCAGGGGTGGGGCATCAACGAGGAGATCGGCGGCATGCGCGGCTACCGGGCCATGCACCAGACCCGCCCGGACTTCTTCATCCACTCCGGCGACACCATCTACGCCGACGGCCCCATCGCCGAAACCGTGGTGGAAAAGGACGGGCAGGTGTGGCGGAACCTGGTGACGGAAGAGGTGTCCAAGGTTGCCGAGACGCTCACCGAGTTCCGCGGCAGGCACCGCTACAACTCCATGGACGTCAACATGCGGGCCTTGTTCGCGGACGTGCCGGTGATTGCGCAGTGGGATGACCACGAGACGCACAACAACTGGTACCCAGGCCAGATCCTGGACGACTCCCGCTACACGGTGCGGGACGTCAACACCCTCGCCGCCCGCGGCCGGCAGGCATGGCAGGAGAACATGCCTATCGCGGACAGTTCGGCCCTTTGGCGCCCGGGAACATTCGACGACGCCGGCACGTACCAGCCCGCCCGCATCTACCGGAAGATTTCCCGGGGCCCGCAGCTGGACATCTTCTGCCTGGACATGCGCACCTACAAGTCCCCCAACACCGACGGCAAGGAACCCTACGCCACCGCCATCCTGGGCCAGGAGCAGGTGGACTGGCTGGTCAGCGAGGTCAGCAAATCCAAGGCCACCTGGAAGGTGATCGCCAACGACCTGCCGCTGGGCGTCGTGGTGCCGGACGGCCCGGTGAACGAGGAGAGCGTGTCCAACCGCGACGCCGGTGCCCCCTTGGGCCGTGAACTGGAGCTCGCCGGGGTGCTGAGTGCGTTCAAGCGCAACGGCGTCAAGAACACGGTGTGGCTCACCGCCGATGTGCACTACTGCGCCGCCCACCACTACTCCCCCGAACGCGCAGCCTTCACGGACTTCGACCCGTTCTGGGAGTTCGTGGCCGGCCCCATCGCGGCAGGATCCTTCGGCCCCAACGCGATGGACGGCACGTTCGGTCCCGAGGTGGTGTTCTCCAAGGCCGGACGCTTCGCCGGTGAGTCCCCGCGCGACGGCGAAAACCAGTTCTTCGGGCACGTCCAGCTGGGTGAGGACAACAGCTTCACCGTGAGCCTCCGCAACGCCAACGGCGCCACCGTGTTCTCGAAGGTCCTGACCCCCGAGCGGTAGGCCTTCGGTTATTTTCCGCCGTGCCGTGGGTACGCCGTGGGTAATGTTCCTGCATTTGGCACGGCGAGCGGACGGGGTGGTGTTGTGAAGGATGAGCGGACGAAGGGTACTGCTGCGGCGGACGACGACGGCCTGACCCAGGCAGTCCAGGAGGCCGGGGCCGTGGAGCTGCTGTTGATCCGGCACGGGGAAAGCGAAGGCAACGTTGCGGCCACCGAGGCGCGGGAAGCCGGGGTGGAGGTCATCGAGGTTCCCGCCCGCGATGCGGACGTGAACCTGTCCGGGACGGGACGGGACCAGGCCAAAGCGCTGGGCAGCGCCCTGGGCCGGATCGCTGCGGAGCTGCGGCCGGACGCTGTGGTGTCCTCCCCCTATGCTCGGGCCCGGCAGACGGCCGAGATCGCGGTGGAAACCGCCGGGTGGCCGGTGCAGGTGCACACGGACGAGCGGCTCCGGGACCGTGAACTGGGCATCCTGGACCGGCTCACCCGGCTGGGAGTGGAGAACCGCTACCCGGAGGAATCCGAGCGCCGGGACTGGCTCGGCAAGCTGTACTACCGGCCGCCCGGAGGGGAATCCTGGGCCGACGTGGCGCTGCGGCTCCGGTCCGTCCTGGCGGAGTTGAACAACCTGGGCAACGGACACCGGGTGATGCTGGTGTGCCACGACGCCGTGATCATGCTGTTCCGCTACGTGCTGGAGGGGCTCAGTGAAGAAGAGCTGCTGGACCTTGCCGCCAGGGAAGCCATCCTCAACGCGTCGGTGACCCGGTTCGTCCGCCCGTCCGGCGCGGGCCCGTGGACACTGGAGAGTTTCAATGTTGCCGACCACCTGGCCGAGCAGGGCGTCGCGGTCACGGAGCACGGAGGAGATACCAGTGTCCGGCCGCAGTGACTCCTCTCCCGTCCCCGTAACGCCCTCGCTCCTGCGGGACTGGCGGTTGCCGGCACCGGGCGCTGACAAGTATTCCCGCGGCTCGGTGCTGGTGGTGGGCGGCGCCCGCTCCACCCCCGGCGCGGCACTGCTGGCAGGCGTTTCGGCGCTGCGTGCGGGAGCGGGGAAACTTACGCTGGCCGTGGCGGAGTCGGTGGCCGTACAACTTGGAGTGGCGGTACCGGAATGCGGGGCCATCGCGATGCCGGAAACGTCCGGCGGCTCCGTCAAGGCCGAACTCGATGGCATCTCCTCCTACCTGGACCGGGCGGACACCCTGCTGGTCGGGCCCGGGCTGGACGACCCCGACCTCGCCGGCGAACTGCTGCAGGCCATGCTTCGCCGCGAGGCTGGCCGTGGCGGCGACGGCACCTCCGGCGATCCCGACGGCAGCCAAGGAGGTCCCGCCGTCGCCCTCGATGCCTATGCACTGGCCGCTTTGGTGCACCTGGAGGACCAGCTGGACCCTTGGCGCGGCCGGTTGATCCTCACGCCGAATCCCACCGAAGCGGCGATCCTGCTGGGACGGGACGTGGCGGACCTCGAAAAGGACGTCGCCGAAATCTCTGAACGGTTTGGTGCCGTGGTCAGCTGCCAGGGGCTGATCAGCAAGCCACCGGGGCTCGATGCCGACGGCCCAGCCCTGTGGAAAATCACCACCGGGTACGGCGGTTTGGGCACGTCCGGCAGCGGCGACGTGCTGGCGGGGGCGATTTCCGGGCTCCGGGCGCGCGGCACCACCGCCGCGCAGGCAGCCTGCTGGGGTACGCACCTGCACGCGGCGGCCGCGGACCGGCTGGCCAGCAGGATGGGGCCGCTGGGATTCCTGGCCCGCGAGTTGGCCGATGAACTGCCCGCGCTGATGCTGGAACTCAGCGTCTGAACGCAGGCCCCGGCGGCGGGGCCGGGCGGCCGGATCCCGGACGCGTGTCCCCGGACGCGTGGATGGCCCCCGGCCGGAACCGGGGGCCACCGTGGCGGGAGGTTAAGGCCTACGCTGCCGATGCGCTGTCTGGCGCTGTGGCGTGCACAGAATGGCGATACGCCCCAAAAAGGCAGTCAACAGATGTGCCCGCCTCCCGGTCCTATGGTGAAACTAAGCGGCGATTTCCTGCTTTGCCCCCTTCGTTTCGATCTCGATCTTGCGCGGCTTGGCCTTTTCGGCGACCGGGATCCGCAGCGTCAGGACGCCGGCGTCGTAGCTGGCCTTGACGTGGTCAGTATCCAGCGTGTCGCCGAGGATCAGTTGGCGGCTGAAGACGCCGCGCGGCCGTTCGGAGGCGACCAATTCGGTGTCCTTGTCCACGGGGTCCGGGCGTTCGGCCCGCACCGTCAGGACATTCCGTTCAACATCCAGGTCCACCGAGTCCGCCGTAACGCCGGGCAAATCGAAGGCCACGACGAATTCCTGGTCCTCACGCCATGCATCCATCGGCATCGCCGCCGGGCGTGCAGCCGTGCCGAGGACCTGCTGGGCTAGCCTGTCCAGCTCGCGGAACGGATCGGTTCGCATCAACATGGCTTCCCTCCTCGTAAGAGATGGTCCAACATCATTCCCATATCAGCCGATCTATGGTGGCTGATATAGATTTTTTAGCACTGGAAGACCAGGTCCGCAAGGGTTTCCAGCAGCGGATTCCGGAAGATTTTCCGGCCCCCGCGGGCACAAAAACGGGCCCTTCCAGCTGTGCATAGCAGGCAGTGGAAGGGCCATTTCCGAGGTTGGCGGTCAGTCCCTGGTGGGGTCCGGGCGGAGCGGCGCCGGGCCTGGATCCGGGACGGGCAGCGGGCCCGGGGGCTCCGGCGCGGGGAACGGGTTCGGGGATGGCGGGCCGGGCGGGCGCGGCTGGGTGGGGTCCGGGGAGGTGGGCTCCGGGCCGGGTTCCGGCGGAAACGGCTCAGGTTCGTGCACTGGCGGGATGGTCATGAACTTCCCTTCTCACGCTGGGCGGATGTGCCTTGAACTGACCAGCCTACGCTTGCGCCCCGCCGGCAACCACCCTCCCCTCCCCGGTTGCTCCATCACGACGGCGGGAGGTTTCCACCGTGCGCCCAGTCCCGTCCGGCGCCTGGGCCAGTCACGCAGTCAGCGAACGTCCTGCCGACTTGCCGGAGGCGGTCTATATATTGAATCCATGACCTCCACTTCCCTGCAGGATTCCGCCGGCACTGCGGTCCCGGCTCCCCCGGCCGCCAAGAAGATCCCCACCGAGCGCACCCACCACGGGGAGACCTTCGTGGACAACTACGAGTGGCTGCGGGACAAGGAATCGGCGGAGGTGGTGGAGCACCTGCGGGCCGAAAACGCCTACCAGGAAGCCGTCACCGCGCACCAGGCACCGCTCCGGGAGGCCATCTTCCAGGAGATCAAGGGCCGCACCCAGGAAACCGACCTGTCCGTCCCGCACCGCAAGGAAGGGTGGTGGTACTTCAGCCGCTCCACGGAGGGCAAGGAGTACGGCATCCACTGCCGGGTAAAAGCAAAGGACACCGGGGACAAGGTGGCCGACTGGACGCCGCCGGCCGTGGAGGCCGGGGTGGAAATCCCGGGCGAGGAGATCCTTCTGGACGGCAACGTGGAGGCCGAAGGCAAGCCGTTTTTCTCCGTTGGCGGGACGGCGGTCACCGTGGACGGAAACCTGTACGCCTATGCGGTGGACAACGCCGGCGACGAACGCTTCACGCTGCGGATCAAGGACCTGCGCACGGGCGGCCTGCTGCCGGATGTCATCGAGAACATCTTCTACGGGGTGGCGTTCTCCCCGGACGGCACCCGCCTGTTCTACACCGTGGTGGACGACTCCTGGCGCCCCTACCAGGTGAAGGCGCACGTCCTGGGCACGCCCGTGTCGGAGGACGTGGTGGTGTACCAGGAGGACGACGCCGCCATGTGGCTGGGCTTCGAACTCTCCGCGGACCGCCGCCACCTGGTGCTGGGGATCGGATGCTCGGAGTACAGCGAAACCAGGCTGCTGCGCTTCGACGATCCTGCCGGCACCGTCACCACGGTGATTTCCCGCAACGAGCGCGTCCTGTACGAGGCAGAGCCCTTCCTGCTGGACGGGGAGGAACGCATCCTGCTCACGCACAACCGCGGCGCCATCAACTCGATGGTCTCCCTGGCTGACCCGGCCGAGCTGGAAAAGCCGCTGGCCGAGCAAGCCTGGCAGACCGTCGTCGGGCATTCCGACGACGTGCGGGTCAACGGCGCCGGCGTCACCGCCACGCACCTGGTGGTGTCCATCCGCAAGGACACCATCGAACGCGTGCAGGTGATGGGACTGGCCGGCCTGGGCACGCCCGCCCAGCAGGAGCCCGTGGAACCGGCTTTCGACGAGGAGCTTTACACCGCCGGTGTGGGCGGCTCGGACTATGAATCCCCCGTCATCCGGCTGGGCTACACGTCCTACTTCACGCCGTCGCGCATCTACGATTTCGTCCTGCCCACGCCCGAGCAGCCGGCCGGTGAGCTGCTGCTGCGCAAGGAAAGCCCCGTCCTGGGCGGCTACGACGGCAGCGACTACGTAGCCACCAGGGAATGGGCGACCGCCGGCGACGGCACGCGCATCCCGCTGTCCGTCCTGCGGCACAAGGGCGTGAAGCAGGATTCGACGGCGGCTGGCCTGGTCTACGGGTACGGCTCCTATGAGATGAGCATGGACCCGGGCTTCGGCATCGCGCGGTTGTCGCTGCTGGACCGCGGCATCGTGTTCGTGATCGCCCACATCCGCGGCGGCGGCGAGCTGGGGCGGCACTGGTACGAGGACGGCAAGAAGCTCACCAAGAAGAACACCTTCACCGACTTCGTGGACGCCACCGACTGGCTGGCAGGCTCCGGATGGGTGGACCCGGCCCGGATCGCCGCGCTCGGCGGCTCCGCGGGCGGGCTGCTGATGGGCGCTATCGCCAACATGGCACCCGATAAGTACGCCGCCATTGTGGCGCAGGTGCCGTTCGTGGACCCGCTCACCAGCATCCTGGACCCGGACCTGCCGCTCTCCGCGCTGGAGTGGGAGGAATGGGGCAACCCCATCACCGATCCCCAGGCCTACGCCTACATGAAGTCCTACTCCCCGTATGAGAACGTGCGGGAGGTGGCGTACCCCAAGATCGCCGCCGTGACGTCCTTCAACGACACCAGGGTCCTCTACGTGGAGCCGGCCAAGTGGGTGCAGGAACTGCGGAACAAGACCACGGGGACCGAGCCCATCGTCATGAAGATCGAGATGGACGGCGGCCACGGCGGCGCCTCCGGCCGGTACGTGCAGTGGCGCGAACGCGCCTGGGACTACGCGTTCATCGCCGATGCCCTGGGCGCTACGGAACTCCTCCCCGGCGCCGGCCTGAAGTAACCCATCGATTGCTCCCCACCGGCCCCCTGGCCTCGCAAGCTCGGCTGGGGAACCCTGCCGGCGTGGGCCCACGTAAACGCCGTTTTCAGCCCTCAATAGGGCAGTTACGGAGCAATCGATGCGCCTGGGCGTACCCGTAAAAGCTCACCATGCTTACCATTGGGGGGGCACTTGTTTTTCGGCACGGGATACCAGAGGAGCAGGCATGTCATTGAGTAAGGGAACGCACGTGGAGTGGAACACTTCACTGGGCAAGACGCACGGCAGGATCGTTGAGAAGAAGACCAGTGACTTCGAGCTCGACGGCAACACCCACCGCGCCAGCGAGGATGAGCCGCAGTACGTGGTGGAATCGGACAAGACCGGCGCCCGGGCGGCGCACAAAGCATCCGCGCTGACCGAGAAGAAGTAGTCCCGTGGCTGCCCAGCACGAAGTAGTGGTCATTGGCGGAGGGAACGCCGGCATCTCCCTGGCGGCGCGGCTGCAGCGCTACGGCGTCAAGGACGTGGCAGTGATCGAACCCCGGGACCACCACCTCTACCAGCCGCTTTTCTCGCATATCGCAGGCGGCCGGGCGCAGGCCGGGGAGGCCATCCGGCCGCAGCAATCGGTTATCCCCAACGGCGTGACCTGGATCCGGGATGCCGCCGCCGGCGTGGATCCGATGGGCAACACCGTCACCCTGGAATCGGGGGCCCGGGTGGCGTACGGGCAGCTGGTGGTATGCCCGGGGCTGCAGTACGACTGGGACGCGGTGCCCGGACTCGCCGAGGCGGTCCATTCGCCGAACGGCGCCTCCCACTATGAGTTCGAACTGGCCCCCAAAGCCTGGACGCTGCTCAGCGCCATGACCTCCGGGACCGCCGTGTTCACCATGCCGGCGGGCCCTATCAAGTGCGGCGGGGCCGCCCAGAAACCCATGTACCTGGCCTGCGACTACTGGCGGGAACAGGGGGTCCTGGACAAGATCCGGGTGGTGATGGTGCAGCCCTACCCCACCGTGTTCGGGGTGCCGGAGGTGGACCGCGAACTGAACCGCAAGATCTCCGAGTACGGGATTGAACTGCGGACCAACAGTGAGCTGGTGGCGGTCAGCCCTGCCGGGCGCAGGGCCACCATCCGGGACCACGCGGCCCACACCACGGAGGACCTGGCCTACGACTTCATCAATGCCGTCCCGCCGCAGTCGGCTCCGGACTGGCTCAAGGCCACGGACCTGCCGGCTGCCGGTGACGCGGGCGGCTTCGTGGAAGTGGACCGGCAGACGCTGCGCCATCTCCGCTATCCCAACGTGTGGTCCCTGGGCGACGCCGCGGGGACCACAAATTCCAAGTCCGGCGGGGCGCTCCGCAAGCAGACCAAGGTGGTGGCCAGGAACCTCGTGGCCGCCAGGAAAGGAAAGCCGCTGCGGGCGAGGTATGACGGCTACTCGGTCTGCCCGTTCACCGTGTCACGGGACACCGTGGTGTTCGCCGAATTCGACGACACCTACCGGCCCAAGCCCACCATCCCCCGGGTGCCTACCTGGAACGAGAGCCGGCTGTCCTGGGTTGTGGACCGGGACCTGTTTCCCAAGATTTACTGGAACCTGATCCTCAAGGGCCGGGCTTAATAGCTAACCGCCGGCCCCGACACGCCATTCGGCAGCCAGGATGGCGTAGACAAGCTCGGTGGCCCACTGTCCCTTGTAACGCCATTTATCGACGTGCCGTGCCTCCAGCCGCATGCCGAGCCGGCTGCAGAGTGCGGCCGAGGCATGGTTGAGTTCATCCAGCCGCGCCTCGATCCGGTGCAGGCCAAGTTCCTCGAAGCCGAGGCGGAGCACGGCGTCGGCCGCTTCCGTGCCGTAGCCCTTGCCGCGGGCCGCCGGCGCCAGGGTCCACCCAACTTCGGCCTGGCCCTGGCCCGGTAGCCATTTCAGGACCACTTCACCCAGCAGGCCCGGATCTTCTGCTTCCTGGATGGCCAGGGCCACCCAGTCGCCCTCCTTCTCGAAGACAAAGTTGGCGTACCTGCCCACCCGCTCCATGGACTGCGTATAGGTCTTCGCTGGCCCCGGCAGGAAACGGGCGGTGTCCGGCAGCGAGTGGTAGGCGTGGAAGGCGTCCAGGTCACCGCCGTCGAACCGGCGCAGGACCAGCCGCTCGGTGGTGATGGGCAGACGGATCTCAGGCATGGATCGAGGTTACGCCACCGCCCGGCAAAGAACGACGACGGCTCCCACCTCTCACGGTCGGCGGCCTCTTGCCCCGGCGAACCTCCGGGAGTACCGTTCGCGTACGGCTCGCTGGCGCCCGTGTTGTTCCTTTGGAAAGCTTGGAAAGTAGGGGCAAGAGTGAAGTCCGCACAGCCCTGGGCAGCCCTGGTCGCCGTCGGCATTCTGCTGGCCGCCGCTTCCTGCACGTACGAGGACTCCTCGGAGGACCCCACCAGGGCAGCAACCACAGCAGCCCCCAGCGCCAAAGTGCTCCGCATCGGCACCCAGGACGATGCGATCGGACCAACCCGCGGCCAGATCGAGGAATTTGCCCGGCAGGTGCAGGCCCGGTCCCACCGAACCCTGGTGGTTGACCCGGTGTACCGGGCGGGAGGGGACACGGACAAGGGCTGGGACCAGCTGGTTGCCCGCCGGGTGATGAGCGGAGACCTGGAGATGGCCGTGGTGCCGGCCCGGACGTGGGACACCGAAGGTGTACTGGATTTCCGGGCACTCTCCGCGCCCTTCCTGGTGTCATCAAGTGCCATGATCAAGGAAGTAGTGAAACCGGAGCATGCGCGGGGGATGCTGGCCAGCCTCGAGAATGCAGGGGTCACAGGCCTGGCGCTCTTTCCGGACGGTCCGAGGATGCTGTTCTCCTTCACCACACCCATCCTCACCCTGGCGGATGTCAAGGGCATGGTGGTCAGGGCGCCCCGGTCCGACACCACCTTTGCCGTCCTCGCGTCCCTGGGCGCCGTCCCCGTGGACCTGGCCGACCAGGAATTCGGTGATGGCGTGGAGCGGGGAACGGTGGGCGGCGCCGAATCCTCCATGGCCTACGCCCGGGATTTGCCGAGGGCACGGAACACAACGGGGCGTGCAGTCGCCACCGGAAACCTTGTGGTGCATTCGAAGATCAGTACTTTGGTGATCAACAACAAGGCCAGGGCTGCCCTCACCGGGGACGAACAGCGGATTCTCCAGGAGGCCGCCGATTCCACCAGGGAATGGGCCTCCGCCCTGCTGGCACCACTCTCAGCGGAAGTCCGGAAGTACTGCGAGGGTGGCGGCAAGGTGGTCCTGGCAACAGAGGAGGAGCTCGCCGCCTTCCGTGCTGCCGCAGCACCGGTCTACGGGGTCCTGGAGCAGGACGCGGATACCAAGGAAATGATTGGACGGCTCCAGGATTTGGCCGCCAGGACTCCGGCAGACCCCGCGGTCAAACCATGCGACTACGACACCTACTGAGGATCAGACGGGATCAGGAGGCTGACCCGACGACGGCGGCCGTCGCCTCCGCGATGGCACGCTCCTCGTCGGTGGGAACCACCAGGACGGGAATTGCCGAGGACGGCGTGGAAATGACGCGCGGTTCCTTTGACCGCTCAGCGTTCAGGCCGCCGTCGAGCTCGATGCCCAGGGCACCGAGCCGGTCCGCCACGTGCGCCCGGAACTGCTGCGAGTTCTCGCCGATTCCGGCCGTGAACACCAGCGCCTTGGCCCCGCCGACGGCCACGTGGTAGCCGCCGATGTACTTGGCCAGCCGGTAGGAGGCGACGGCGAGCGCCATGGAAGCGCGTTCATCGCCGGCTTCCGAGGCTTCCACCACGGAGCGCATGTCGTTGTTGCCGGCCAGGCCCTTCAGCCCGGATTCACGGTTCAGCATGGTGTCAATGTCTTCCGGCGTCCATCCGGCACGGCCCAGGAACACCAGGATGGACGGATCCAGGTCGCCGGAGCGGGTGCCCATCACCAGGCCTTCGAGCGGGGTGAAACCCATGGAGGTGTCCACGGAGAGGCCGCCCCGGATGGCGGTGACGGACGCGCCGTTGCCCAGGTGGGCGATGACGCCGTCGAACTCCTCGATGGGGAGGTCCAGCAGCGCCGCGGCCCGGCGCGCAACGTACTCGTGCGAGGTGCCGTGGAAGCCGTACCGGCGGATGCCGTGGTTGGTGTACAGCTCGTCCGGGACGGCGTAGCGCCAGGCATGCTCGGGCAGGGTGCGGTGGAAGGCGGTGTCGAAGACGGCCACCTGCGGCATCTTGGGCCATTTCCTGGTGATGGCGCGGATACCCAGGACGTTGGCGGGGTTGTGCAGCGGAGCCAGCGGGTTGAGCCGTTCGATGGCACGGGTGATTTCGTTGTCCACCAGCACGGGCTCGGCGAACCGTTCGCCGCCGTGGACCACCCGGTGCCCCACGGCGCCCAGTTCCCGGTCCCCCAACTCCCGGTGGATCGCCGCGTCAACCTGTTCCAGGGCCTCGGCGTGGTCCCGCGGGCCTTCGACCTCACCGTCCCCGCCGCCGCCGTTGCCCATGCCGATCTTCTCGATCAATCCCTCGGTGAGCACCGTCCCGGCCGCCACGTCACGGACCTGGTACTTCAACGACGACGAACCGGAGTTGATGACGAGCACGAGCATGCGGGGCCTCCTCAGCCTGGCGTCTGCAGTTCAACCCCCACTATAGGTGGCCACGCTTCCGCGCCGTTTCCTTGCGGAGCAGCGAAGCCTGTGCATAGAGTCGGCAGACCAGGCTGGACCACGCCGAGAGGACAATTCCATGACGAACGAGCCCAATTCGATCGACGAGAACGACCCCACCAACACGGGATCCAGCAGCACCGCCCCGCTCAACGCGCAACCGGATTCGGGCAGCAAGGGTGATCCGACGGGGGTGGAGGGCGCCAACCCGGCGCTGGACGATACCGGGAATCTAAAGGCTGCGGAAACCGGCGAGGCGCCGGAAGCACCGGAGAACCCCGAAGACCTGGACCTCACACCGCAGGGCCTCTCCGACGAACCCGCAAAGCAGGAAGACCCTGAGAGCCCCGCCAAGCCGGACAACAGCTAGGCGTTCGACGGCGGTACCGGGCTTTGTTGGAAAAGCCCGGTACCGCCGTCATGCGTTCCCTCCGCCTCCACCGAGATGAGCACTAGGCCAAGGTCACGGACCCTGGCAAGCAGCCCGTGAAGGGCCGCTTGGTCCGGGACCGTCCCGCTTAAGGAGGTGGTTCCCCCGTCGTCGTGCGTCACCGCCAGCCCTCCAAACCAGGCAGACCAGTTCCGGTCAAGGTGCCCTCCGACACGGATGCGGTACCGGCCGGGCTTCTCTTGTCGAGGGACGGCGGTCACGGCATACCGACCTGGCCCAGTACCTGGGTTGGGGCCGGGGACTCGCCAGCAGGCTTCAGCCCCCGCCAGAGGGAGTACCCAAGGCCGATCATGGCCACACCGGTGGGAATGGCGAACAGCCGCTCGTTGACCTGCGGCAGGAAGGGTATGGCCAGGGTTGCCACCGAGGCTGCGGCCAGGAGTGCGGCGGCCCAGCGGGCCAGGACCCGGGCACGGAACAGTGCGATGCCGAACAAGAGGCCGCCACCCAGGAATGTGGCTGCACCGGCCAGGTTCAGCACCGTCATCAGGCCCACATCACCATGCACCGGCTCACCCAGGATCAGGGCAAAGACGTCATTCACGTAGCCGGGATTGGTCCGGGCCACCGTTGGAAGGACCACAAGTCCGATCAGTTCCATGCCGGTCATGATGAGGTAGCCCGCGGCGAATACAAGGTATCCCACCAACCCCAGGACGCTTCCCCGTGAAGCCTGACGAAGGTAGATGCCGGTGATGCCGATCAGGGACAGCCAGGCCATGAGGATCTTGAGGGATTGGCGGACTGCATACTCCGTCGTGACAGCGAACTCGGCGTCCAAGTGCGGGTGGTTGATCTGGACACCGATGAACAGTGCACCCGCGGCGGCGGCGCTGACGCCGGCCCAGCGGGTGAGGCGGGTGGTGGTGATGGACATGGTGGGCTCCTAAGCCTTGGGGTTCCGGCTGCGGAGCGCTGCCGGATAAGTCCAAGGTAGGAATCCGTTGGGTGAGCGGGCATCACCCGATGATGTGATCCGTGAGGGTGACCCGGGAGTCAGGCCAGGCCATGACGTCGCGCAAGGGCGACCGCCGACCGCCTGCTGGTCACGCCAAGCTTGGTGAAGATGTGCTTGGTGTGGGTACGGAGGGTGTTCTGCGAAATGAAGAGGGCCCGGGCAATTTCCGGGCCGCTGAGCTCAGTGCCCAGGAGCCGGAGGACCTGCAGTTCGCGCTCACTCAGCGGATCAATGACGGCCGGCGGCGCCTTCCCCAAGCGTGCCGGCTCCTTCCCGGTCGGGGCAGCCATGCCAAGCAGGTGCCGGGCGGTTGCAGCGGTGCCGTGGTGCGTCCCGTCACCCGACCGTACGATCTCGCGCAGAAGTTCCTGCACGGGTGCCCCTTCGTCGAGGAACAACCGCACGTAGGCCTCCGGTTCCGGTGACGCCGTGAGGGCCTCCCGAAGGGCCTCCTGCGCCTGCGCCCGACGGCCCAACAAAGCAAGGGCCACGGCCTGGAGCATCCTGATTTCCATCAGGCTCCCCGCCCGGCCGGATGCCGCGGCATTGGTGGCCAGCCGGTCCAGGAGGTCAGGTGCATCAAGAGCGGCACCAGGATCCGCCGGCAGCTCGGCGATCATCAGGCGGACAAGGGTCAGTTGGTTGTACTCCCCAAGGTAACCGAGGTCGTCATGCGCTGTGATCCCGAGCGCACGGGCCCAGGCGCCGGCGGCGGCGAGGTTACCCTGGCGTATCCAGAGGCGTGCCCTGACTGCGGGAACAGGGCGCACCTCCGGAAAGTAACCGGGCCGGTAAAGCTCCTCTGCCCGGTCCAGGCAGCTGACCGCCCGTCCAGCGTCACCCGCATCCTGCGCCAACAATCCAGCGGCCAGGAACCAGCGGTAACGGCTTTCCGTCATCGGCCCGCGTTCGACGAACTCTGCGGCGGCATCAAGGTGGCTTTTTGCCGCGGCAGGTTCGCCGGCCTGCCGTGACATTTCGCTGAGTACCACGTGCAGTTCGGCGCTGGCGCGCACCAGCGATTCCCCATGGTCTGCGGCAGCCTGCAGCGCAATATTGCAGATCCTGCGCGCCTCACCGGGCTGGCCGGCCGTGAGCAAAATGTCCGCCAGGATCACGGTGCTGCCAAACCCGTCGAGAAGGTTGCCCCCGGCATGAAGGCTGGCTATTGCCTCCGTGAAGGTCTGCCGGGCTTCATCAACCGTCCCGGCAGCCCAGGCAGCCAGTCCCAGGAAACCAGCCGCCGCACCGCGCGACAGGTGGTCCTCCGGGCGCCCGCGTTCAAGGGCCTCCCGCGCATACGTCGCGGCACCGGTTGTGTCTCCCCGGGCCAGGGCGAGCGCTGCGCGGTAGGTGGCGATTGTCGCCGGTAAGGCCTGAAGCTCCAGGTTCTCCGGGTCCGGCGGGTCGTCCGGTTTCCTTGGACGGACAGCAGCCGCGGCCGCAAGCATTTCCTCGGCGTCGGCAAGCCGCTGCTCCACGGCGCGCAGGTCGCCCTCCGCCATCAGCATCGCCCCATAAAAGACGGTGAGCACCGGGCTGCGGCGGATGGTGCCGTCAGGGAGTTTCCGAAGCCACGCGAACAGCACCGTGTCCTGGCGGTTGCGCCGGAGCAGCGGCACAGCCTGTTCCACCAGCAGGGCGGCGAACTCGTAGTCCTGGCCGGCGAGGGCGTGCCGGACGGCGTCGGCGGTGCCACCGTGGGACGCATGCCAGCGGCTGGCTCGCCGGTGGAGTACCGGAACGCGCCCGGGATCGTCCCTGAGCAGCCTGCTTCCAAGGACGTCGGCGAAAAGGTGGTGGTAGCGGTACCATTCCCGCCTGTCATCGAGGGGAATGACGAAGAGATTTGCCCGCTCCAGGTCTGCCAGCATGCCGCCGCCACCCTCGGTTCCAGCCACGGCATCGCACAGGGGACCCGTCAGGCGATCGAGGACTGCCGTGTGCTCCAGGAAGCTCCGGACATTGTCCGTCTGGTGCCGCAATACTTCGTCCACAAGGTAATCCACGACGTACCGGTCATCACCTGCAAAGCCCTCAATGAAACCGGCGGGGTCTGGCCGGTCCCGGATGGACAGTGCGGCAAGTTGCAAGGCGGCAATCCAGCCCTCCGTCCGCTGCTCCAGCGTTGACACCTGTGCGTCGGCCAGTCCTAGCCCGGCCGCGCCGTTGAGGTAAGCCGCAGCCTCGTCCCGGGTGAACCGCAGGTCTGCTGCCCTGATCTCCAGGAGCTCTCCCCGTGACCGCCAGCGCGAAAGGGGCAGGCCAGGGTCCGAGCGCGTGGACACCACCACGTGCACGTTGGGCGGGCGGTGTTTGAGGAAGTAGGCAATACCGTCAGCGATGGCAGGGCTGTCCACTGCGTGGTAGTCGTCCAGGACCAACCAGATGTCATGGGCGGCCGCGGCGAGGTCGTTGAGCAGCACGGTCAGGACAAGCTCTGTTGCCAATGGTGGGGACGCGACCAGTTCCTGCGCTGCGGTGCCGATACCGGGGAGCGCTTTCCGGAAGGCAGCTATGACATAAGCCCAGAACGTGGCCGGGTCGCTGTCCGCCGGTTCCAGCGAAAGCCAGGCGACGCTCCGCTGTTGCTTCGTGGTGTCTGCGAGCCAGTCGGCGAGGAGCGCGGTCTTCCCGAAGCCTGCCGGGGCCGAGACCAGCGTCAGTGCGGCGCCTTCGGTGTGGACCAGTTTTTCGAAAAGGCGCGGCCGGGCCACCAGGCCCCGCGGGGGGACAGGAACGTAAAGCTTGGTGGCCATCAACGGCTGCTCCATGTGATCACCCTAGGCGACGCAAGCAACTGCCTAAGTGCCGGCGTCGTCCTTTTGAAGCGGGGCCTGTGTTTGCACTGGGGACTGAGCCTGGATGGCAGTGATGGCCACCGTGTTCACGATGTCCTCCACCGTGCAGCCTCGGGAGAGGTCGTTGACCGGTTTGCGCAGCCCCTGCAGGACCGGCCCTACCGCCACGGCCCCGGAGCTCTGCTGCACGGCCTTGTAGGTGTTGTTGCCGGTATTCAGGTCCGGGAAAATGAACACCGTGGCTTGCCCGGCCACGGAGGAACCGGGCATCTTGGACGCGGCGATCGAGGCGTCCACGGCGGCGTCGTACTGAATGGGTCCTTCGACGGCGAGGTCGGGCCGGCGCTGGCGCACCAGTTCGGTGGCTTGCCGGACCTCGTCCACGGCCTCGCCCGCGCCGGAGCCGCCGGTCGAATAGGACAGCATGGCCACCCGAGGGTCCACCCCGAACTGCGCCGCGGTCTCGGCAGACGCCAGGGCGATGTCGGCCAGCTGCTCCACATTCGGATCCGGGTTCACGGCGCAGTCGCCGTAGACCAGGACGCGGTCCGGCATGAGCATCAGGAACACCGAGGACACGATCTTCACGCCCTCCCGCGTCTTCACGAACTCCAGCGCGGGCCGGATGGTGTGCGCCGTGGTGTGGGCGGCACCGGACACCATCCCGTCCACCACGCCGAGCTGGACCATCATGGTGCCGAAGTAGCTGACGTCCTGCATGACCTCCAGCGCCTTGGGCAGGTCCACGCCCTTGTGCGCCCGCAGTTCCGCGTACTTTTCGGCGAATTTCAGCCGCAGGTCCGAGGTGGCCGGGTCGATGACATTGATGCCGGACAAGTCGATGCCGTTGGCGGCTGCCAGCTCGCGGACGTCGGATTCGGGGCCCAGCAGGGTCAGGTCGCAGACATCGCGGCGGTGCAGGATCTCGGCGGCCCGAAGGATCCTGACATCCGTCCCCTCCGGCAGTACCACGTGGCGTCGCTGCGCCCGGGCCCGCTCGATCAGGTCGTGCAGGAACCGCAGCGGGGTCATCCGTTCCGCCCTGGGCAGGTGGAGCCGCTCCACCAGTTCGGCCTCGTCCACGCGGCGGGACCAGAGGCCCAGGGCTGATGCCACCTTGCGCCGGTGGCCCGACCAGATCTCGCTGCGCACCTCTGACACCCGGCGGGCCGTTTGGTACGTGTCCTCGTCGGCGGCAAAGACCGGGAACGGCGCCTGGGCCAGGAGCGGGTAGATGTTGGCGTCCGGTGCCAGGCCACCCGTGAGGATGAGCGCGGAGGCCACGGGAAATTCGGGTGAGAAGGACGAGGCCAGGCAAGCCACCATTACGTCGGCCCGGTCCCCCGGCACGATGACCAGGGCGCCCTCGTCCAGCACGTTAAGGAAGTTGCCCACGTTCATTGCGGCCACTTTGATGTCCCGGACGTCGCGTTCCATGTCCGGGGTTCCCGCGATCTGGCGGACGCCCAGGGCCGCCGCCACCTCGCCGGTGGTGGGCCGGGCGATCTCCTCCAGCTCCGGCAGGATGTACACGGGGCGGCCGGAAGCGCCGGGCTTCAGAGCGGCCGCGATGGCGTCCAGGTCGCCGGCGCTGGCCCTGTTCACCATGATGGCCAGCAGCGCACACCGTTCGGCGGCGAGCTCCTTGCGGGCAACTTCGACGGCGGCAGCGGTTTCCGGGACGGTCCGCCCCTTGGCGCCCACCACGGCCACCACGGGCGTGGCGAGGTTGTTGGCCAGCCGGGCGTTCAGGTCAAACTCGACGGCGGAGTCCTGGCCGACCAGGTCCGTCCCCTCCACGATCACCACGTCGCAGTGCCGGGCGATGTCCGCGAAGATCTCCACGCACCGGGCATCGATTTCCGCTCGGTTTCCTTCCGCAAGCAGGGTGCGGACCTCTTCGTAGGTCAGGCCCCCGCGGCAGCGCTCGTCCTCCAGGGCGAATCGGGCCTTCATCAGCGCCACCATGGGGTCATCGGCAGCCGAGGGCCCGTGGACCACTGGCTTGAAGAACCCGATCCTGTCGGCGTGCCGGTGGAGGGTGTCCGCCAGGCCCAGGGCCACGAGGGACTTGCCCGAGCCGGGGGTGGTTGCGCTGACGTAGATGCCTGTGGCCATGGTCCGCCCTTTGCTGTTGGTGCTGGTGCCGGTCCCCCCAATCCTTGCACTTCGAGGCTGTGCGCGGGGCGCCTGACCCAGCGTCGACTGCTCCGTAACCGCCGTTTTGAGCGCTGAAAACGGCAGTTACGCAGCAATCGATCAAGGGGCGCCCCAGGCCCGGCAACCGGGCAGGAGCGTCCGCGCGCGGGCCGCCTCCTCTTGACACCGGACCCCCTTATGGGATTACCTAATGAACATTCGGTAAATAAAGCTGGAGGCAATGACGCATGGCTGAAACTACACTTTCCGGGGCTACCCACCCCATCCTGGAAAACGACTACGCCTCCGAGTGGATGGGAATCGAGGTCCTCGCCCTCAGCGACGGCCACGCCACCATCCGGATGACGCTCCGGCAGGAAATGCTCAACGGCTTCGGCATGGCCCACGGCGGAATGATCTTCGCCTTCGGCGACACTGCCTTCGCCCTGGCGTGCAACCCCATCCACCCTGCACCCGGCGAGGAAACCACCATCACCGTTGCCTCCGGCGTCGACATCAATTTCCTCAAGCCCGCATTCCGGGGCCAGGTGCTCACCGCCGTCGCGGACCGCCGCTCCAGCGCCGGACGCAGCGGACTCTACGACATCCAAATCTTCGCCGCCGACGCCGGTGCGCCGGCTCCCGAAGGCCAGCCCAGTTCCAGCACCCCGGGCGAGCTCATCGCCGAGTTCCGCGGACGCAGCCGCACCATCCCCAAGAAGTAGGAAAATCATGACCCTGCATGCCCCCGAAACCCCCGCCGCTGCCGCTTCCACCCAGGACACCGCCGCCGGCACCGACGCCGTGTTGGACCGCGAGGAAACCATCTCCCGCGACGAACTCGAGGCCCTCCAGCTCGCCCGCCTCCAGCACACCGTGGCCTACGCCTATGAGCGTGTGCCGCTGTACAAGCGCAAGTTCGACGAAGCCGGGATCCACCCCAACGACCTGCGCGAACTCGAGGACCTTGGCAACTTCCCCTTCACCACCAAGGACGACCTGCGGGAGGAATACCCGTTCGGCATGTTCGCGGTGCCGCAGAATGAGGTAGCCCGGATCCACGCCAGCTCCGGCACCACTGGCCGGCCCACCGTCGTCGGCTACACCAAGCAGGACCTGGCCGACTGGGCCAAGCTCGTTGCCCGCAGCTTCCGCGCTTCGGGCATCCGGCCCGGCATGAAGGTCCACAACGCCTACGGCTACGGCCTCTTCACCGGCGGCCTGGGCGCACACGCAGGCGCCGAAGCCCTGGGCTGCACCGTCATCCCCATGTCCGGCGGCCAGACCGAGCGCCAGATCCAGCTGATCCAGGACTTCAAGCCGGACGCCATCCTGGCCACCCCCACGTACCTGCTCACCATCGCCGACGCCATGGCACACATGGGCATCGACCCCGCCTCCACGTCGCTGAAGTTCGCTGTCCTCGGCGCCGAGCCGTGGACCCAGGAGATGCGCCACGAACTCGAAGTGATGATGAACATCAAGGCGTGCGACATCTATGGCCTGTCCGAGGTCATGGGCCCGGGCGTTGCCGGCGAGGCCGTTGAAACCCAGGACGGCAGCCACATCTGGGAGGACCACTTCCGCCCCGAAATCATCGACCCCTTCAACCCGGCCCCAGGCAAGGAAAACGTCCTGCGCGACGGCGAGCACGGCGAGCTGGTCTTCACCTCGCTCACCAAGGAAGCCCTGCCCATCATCCGGTACCGGACCAAGGACCTGACCCGCCTGCTGCCCGGTTCGGCACGTCCCGCGCACCGCCGGATGGGCCGCATCACCGGCCGCAGCGACGACATGATCATCCTGCGCGGCGTGAACCTGTTCCCGTCCCAGATCGAGGAAATCGCCCTCCGCATCCCCGAGCTGAGCCCGCACTTCCAGCTCGAGCTGACCCGGCCGGAAGGCCAGCGGATGGACCAGCTGACCGTCCGGATCGAGCGCCGGGATGCGGTCACCGTTGAGCAGAGCACGACGGCGGCGCGCACCCTGAAGGAACAGATCAAGATCCACGTGGGTTCTTCGTGCACCGTGAACGTGGTGGATCCCGGTTCGCTGGAGCGGTCCAACGGCAAGCTCCGCCGCATCTACGACATGCGGCCCAAGGCGTAGCGGAACATGCTGCGGGGCGTGGCCGGGCCGGCCGGGATAACTCCCGGCCGGCCCGGAGCTCCCCGACCGACCGACCGTTCGTGAGAAACTAGCCACTATGCCCAGCACCACCGAAACATCCAGCCCGGCCAACGGCACCGCCAAGCGCGGCCGCCCCGGCTACGACCAGCAGTCTGTGCTGCGCATCGCCGTCGACGTCTTCAACCGCCATGGCTACGACGCCACGTCCATGGGGATCCTGGCGGACAACCTGGGCATCTCCAAGTCCGCGATCTACCACCACGTGCCGTCCAAGGGCGACCTGCTCAAGCTTGCCCTCGACCACGCGCTCGGCGGCCTTGAGTCCATTCTTGAGCAGCCGGAAGCCACCTCAGGGGCCGCTGATGCCCGGCTGGAGTTCGTGCTTCGCCAAACCGTGGCGGTGCTGGTGGACCGCCTGCCCTTCGTCACGCTGCTGCTGCGGTTGCGCGGCAACACGGAAATCGAGCGGGACGCGCTGGAACGCCGCCGGGCCTTCGACCACAAGGTGGCCGTACTGATTTCGGCTGCCCGCGACGAGGGTTCGCTCCGCCAGGACATCGATCCCCGCACCGTCACGAGGCTCCTGTTCGGCATGATCAACTCGATCGTGGAATGGTACAAGCCCGGCGGGGCCCTGTCCCCGCAGCGCCTGGCCGACGACGTCATCACCATGGCGTTCGACGGCCTGCACGCAGACTTATAGAGCCCAAAGCCAGTGGCCGCAGCAAAGTACTAAGCGTGCTTGGTATTTAGCGGCTCCCCGGCTACGGTGGTATGAAACCAGTGACTCCAGGGAGGTAGGGAAGATGAGTACCCATAAAGAAGATCCCGACGCAGGATTCATCGTCCCGGATCCGTCAAAGCTCCGCGAGGACATTCCCGGTGACGCCGGCGACGAGGCCAACGCGATCCGCTTCAGCGAGGAGCAGGCCCTGATCGAGGAGCAGTCGCACGGAATCCGCCCCGATACCTACAGCGTCCCGCCGGGCGGCCCCACCATGGACGAGGCCCGCGGCAACATGGACCTCTCCGACCGCAGCGAGGACGGCCGCGGCACCGGACGCGAGGACGACAGCAGCGACGACGGCCTGCACGGCGGCGCCGAAAGCTGACGCCCGGCAACCACTAAAACAGCAGGGGCGCCCCATATGGGGCGCCCCTGCTGTTTTAGTTCCTCAGCGTGCCGCGTGCCTAGACTTGGTACTCGGGCTCGCTGCCGAGGTTTTGGTGGACGCAGAGGATATTGTGCTCGGTGTCCATGAACCACGCGCACTTCTCGGATGGCGTGGTGCAAATGTGGTTTTCCGTCTTCAGGGTGGGCAGGTCGTAGTCCTGGAACAGGACGCCCCTGGCCTCCATGTCACGGACGGCGGCCTCGATATCCGCAACCTCAAAGCTCAGTGCCGTGTGGTCCGAGTGCCTGCCGTCGGAGACCGGCATCAGCTGCAGCAACGGCCCGCCGTCGGTGCCGAGCAATTCGCTGCCATCGTCCGTCATTCCGCGGTGCGGGAGACCCAGCTTTTCGGTATAGAAACTCCGGGCACGGGCTGCATCGTCGACAGGCAGGATGGTCGTGGCTGTGTTCATTTTCAGGGGCATTGGGGCCACCTCCTACGGGCAGAATCATACGCCCGGCGGCCCCAAAAAGAACCGGGTCCAAACGCCCCATCACCTCCCGCCCACCAAACCCAAACGCCCCATCACTTTCTTCAAAGAAGTGATGGGGCGTGTGGGAAAAACCGGCAGTAAGTGATGGGGCGTGTGGTTACTTTTCGACGAGCGTGAGGACGTCGTAGGTGGCCACGATCTCGTCGTCCTGGTTGGTCAGGACGGCGTCCCAGGCCACCTCACCGTATTCGTCCGTTTCGCGCGGGGTGATCTTCTTGGCCGTGAGGGTCACCCGGATGGAATCGCCGGCGGCAACGGGCTTGGTGAACCGGCAGTTCTCCAGCCCGTAGTTGGCCAGGACGGGGCCCGGTGCGGGCTCCACGAACAGCCCGGCGCCCCATGCCAACAACAGGTAGCCGTGCGCCACGATGCCCGGGAAGATCGGGTTCGCTGCCGCGGCCTCTTCGTTCGTGTGGGCGTAGAACGTGTCTCCGGTGGAGTTGGCGAACGCGCTGATGTCATCGAGCGTGACCTGGCGCAGGTCGGAGCGGACGGCATCGCCAATCCGAAGGGTTGAAAGGTGCTTCCGGAACGGGTGGGTCCCCTCGGTTTCCACGGTGAAGTTGCGGTCAGCCCCGGTGTGCCACACACCGGTGACCGCGGTCAGCATGTTCGGGGAGCCCTGGATGGCCGTCCGCTGCATGTGGTGCAGCACGGATCGGATGCCGCCGAGTTCCTCGCCGCCGCCGGCGCGTCCCGGACCGCCGTGGACCAGGTGGGGAACCGGCGAGCCGTGGCCGGTGGAGGACCTGGCGTCCTCGCGGTTGAGCATCAGGACGCGGCCATGGTGGGCGGCGATCCCGGTGACGAGCTCGCGGGCCACCTCAGGATCATTGGTGCACACCGAGGCCACCAGTGAGCCACCACCGCGGGCGGCGAGCCGGACGGCGTCGGCCAGGTCCCTGTAGCCGATCACGGACGACACCGGTCCGAACGCCTCGAGCGAGTGGACGGACTCGGCTTCCGGGTTGTCCCAGTTCAGGACCACAGGTGCCATGAAGGCCCCACCGTCCACTACACCGGTGGTTCCGTCGGCGGAGGTGACCGACGGCGAATCGAGCGTTCCGTACGCAAGCTCACCGCCGGCGTCGAGCATTGACTGCACGGCGGCGCGGACGTCCTCCATCTGTTCCACCGACGCAAGGGCGCCCATGGTGACGCCTTCGCCGCGGGGGTCACCAAGGACCACGCGCTCGGCGATGCGCTTGCCGATGGCTGCCGACACGGCGGGCACCAGTTCCTGCGGCACGATGGCCCGGCGGATGGCGGTGCATTTCTGGCCGGCCTTGACGGTCATCTCAGTGACCACTGACTTGACGAAGGCATCGAACTCGGGGGTGCCCTCCACGGCGTCCGGGCCCAGGATGGCGGCGTTCAGGGAGTCGGTTTCGGAGGTGAACCGGACGCCGCCCTCCACCACGTTCTGGTGGGCCTTCAGGGACTTGGCCGTGGAGGCGGAACCGGTGAAGGCCACTAGGTCGCGGTAGTCCAGGACATCCAGCAGGCCGCGGACCGAGCCGGAGATGAGCTGCAGCGAGCCCTTGGGCAGGATGTTTGATTCCACGATGGCTTTGACCACGGCGGCCGCAACGTATCCGGTGGGGGTGGCGGGCTTGACGATGGTGGGCACGCCGGCCAGGAATGCGGGGGCGAACTTCTCCAGCATGCCCCAGACCGGGAAGTTGAAGGCGTTGATCTGTACCGCGACGCCGGGGATGCGGGTGTAGATGTGCTCGCCAGCGAAGGAGCCATCCTTGGAGAGCACCTCCATGGGGCCGTCCACCACAACCTGGGCGTTGGGCAGTTCACGCCGGCCCTTGGAGCCGAACGTGAACAGGACGCCGATGCCGCCGTCGATGTCCACCATGGAGTCGATCTTGGTGGCGCCGGTCTGGTAGGAGAAGGCGTAGAAGTGCTCCCGGCGCGCGTTGAGGTACTGCGCCAACTCCTTGAGCTTGAGTGCACGCTGGTGGAAGGTCAGCTGGCCGAGTTCGGCCTGGCCGGTAGTGCGGCCGTACTCCACGACGGCGCCGAGGTCCAGCCCCTCCGTGCTCACCTTGGCCAGGATCTCCCCCGTGCTCGCGTCCCGGACGGGGACCGCGGAAGCCGAGGAGCCGGCGTCGGGCGTCCACCAGGCGTCCATGACGAAGCTGGGCACTGTCTCCACGGTGTCGACCGTGGCCTCGGGAGCTGTGGCTGTGGTGGTCATCGTTGACGGTCCTTCCAACAAGGGGGCAGGCAAAGCGGCCGGTCATTACTGACCGTCCGTTCGGTAATATATTCACCATACATGACGTGCCGTGCTGCAGACTAGAAGGCCAGTACGGAATTGCCGCCTCAAAGGAGAATCCATGAATGCCGCTGCCCGGAAAGATGACGCCGGAAGCCAGCCCTCCGAGCACGAACTCTGGAAGATTACCCTCGGGGAGCTGGACGAGAAGATGGGCGTGAAGATCCTGGAGGAGTCAGTGGAGCGCGTTGTGGCCACCATGCCCGTGGAAGGAAACAGGCAGTCGTTCGGACTGCTGCACGGCGGCGCTTCCCTGGCTGTGGGAGAGGCAGTGGGGTCCTGGGCAGCTGTGATCCATGCCAGCACCATGGGCAAGACGGCCGTGGGCGTGGATGTTTCCGCCACCCACCACCGCTCTGCTCGGGAGGGCCAGGTGACCATCACCGCCACCCCGATCCACCTGGGCGGCACGCTCACCACGCACGAGGTGCTGATCACCAACGAGTCGGGCCAGCGGCTGTGCACGCTGCGCATCACCAACCTGCTGATGAAGCGCCACAAGTAGCGGCGGCTCCGCCCGTCGAACCTTAGTCCGACGTCTTCTTCCTGCGGCGGACAATGACCGTCAGCAGAATCCCAAGGACCAGCGCAGCGGCCGCACCCGCCGCCGCCGGCACTAATCCGGATGGTCCGGTAAAGGCCAGTCCGCCGCTGCCGGCATCACCGTTTCCACCCGTGTCGGCAAGGTCAGCGGGAGGCGCACTTGGGGCCGGGGTGGCTGTTGGCGGAGGTACGACGGCGGGAGCTTCCGCGGGCGGGATGGGTGACGGATCTGCGGGAGCAGGGACAGCCGGGGCAGGCACGGTTGCGGCGGGAGCGACCGGAGCAGGGCTGGTTGGCGGCGGGGTCGGTGCAGGGCTGGTTGGCGGCGGGGTCGGAGCCGGGCTGGTTGTCGCCGGGGTCGGAGCCGGGCTGGTTGGCGCCGGGGGCTGGCGGCGCGACGGCCGCAAATTCGAAGCTGTTCGCACCGGACTTGCTGTACCCGTTCACCGTTTCCGCGGTGAACCGGAGCGTACCCGCATCCTGCGGAGCCGTGAAGCTCCACGTCCCGGTGGAGTCCACGGGCACCTCAAACGGGTCTTTTCCCTGGAAGGTGACGCGGACCGAGGATCCGGCAGCGACCGCAGATGCTGGAGCCGCGGGGACCTGGCCGCTGATCTGCTGGCCAGGCTGGTAGGCCTTCCCCGAGGCCGGTGCCGTGACGGCAGGCTTGTTCAGGAACAATGCCAGTTGGTAGCCGGGCAGCACGGCAAGGGCATCCTGCAGGGTTGCTGCAATGGCCCGGGTCTGGACGCCGTTCTCACTCTCGGCCCCGGTGTGGGTACCAACGGCGAAGTTGCCGCTGATCCACGGGCCGCCGGAGTCCCCTCCGGCCGACTTGACCGTCGCTGAATCAAACGCGCGGACCGGCCGGAGATCGTTGTCGTAGTTGGGCGGAAGACTCTTCTCGCCCGGCATCATCCAGATGCCCACCGAATCGACCGTGCCGCATTTCCAGCCGGACGTCCGGCCCGACCTGCAGACGTCCTGGCCCTGGAAGGGTGCCACGGTCCCGATGATTTTGACAGGGTCCGGTGCCGACGGAGCCGCCCAGGTGGTGGTAGCCGGCAACGGGTTCACCGACGGCGCGATGTTTTGGATGACGGCGATATCAGTTCCGGCCACCGATCCGTCCGGAGCTGCCGCCGAGTTGCCGGGCCCCCCGAACTGGCTGAACCCAAAGGTGCCCAGGGGTGCCAGCGGAGGCCTCGGTTGGGGCGTGGCAGCGCCGGGGCCGCTGGCGGGCGCCCACCCGGGAGGCTCCACCGCCGCCTGCCGCGCCAGCCCATCGGCAGTGCAGTGCCCGGCCATCAGGACCAGGGGCAGCCCCGCCGGGCTGAACGCGCTGAAACCGGCCGAGCAGATCGCAGTGTTGTCGGCGTAGTAGCCTTGCCCGCCAAGAAGATCCCCTTCGGTTTTGACCGCGGCGCCCTTCTCCAGTTTGACGTTGGTGTACTGCGCAACAAACTGCGCCGGCGTCATTTTGCTGATGCCGGTTGGCCCGCTGGTGGCCGGGGTGGCCTCCGGCTGGTTAATTTGGGTTCCGGACTCAGGAGTATTGACGGGCCCGGTGCGGATGACGAAATGGCCGCCGGTATAGGCGATGGCCTGGAGGCCCCGGGGGCCGACGTCGCGGATGTAGGCCTTGTACAGCTGGTCAATGTCCCCCGCGACCAGGACGGGTGCCGGAGCTGCCGGGGACGTGTCCGTCAGCGGGGCGGCGGACTGGGCAGCCGATGTGGACGCGGGGACGACCAGTACAAAGTCCGGGTGGCCTGAGCGGTTCAGTTCATCCACCCTGGCCCGAAGTTCCGCACCGTCACCCGCCACCTTGATGATGCCGGCGTCCAGGCTGATGCCCACAAAGCCCGGCAGGGTCCGCAGGCCGGGCGCCGCCTCGGCGGCACGGCGGCCGAGTTCGCCGGCAGCATCGAATTCGGCCAGGCTGATGCCGAGATCCCGACGAAGCGCCTCAGCCAGGCCGGCGCTGGAGGGGCCGGTTGTGTCCGTGGGAACGTCCGAGGTGGCCGGCACGGGCTGGGCCGTTGCAGGTCCGGCGGCCAACCCGAACGACAGCATCACGCCGGCCATGGTTCCTGCGGCAAAGATTTTCTTCATGGGGCTCGCCGTTCCGCTCGTCCACGCCCGCGTTGAGGCGCCTGTGACTTCAACTGCCAGAAAAATCTCAGCAGTCACTTCAGTAACTTAAGTCACAAGGTTATCTTCCGGCATGCGAGGTCGGAAACAGAATCCAGCTCCGCCTCCAGCAGTCCATGGGCCAGGAGGTAGTTGGGCGTATCCAACGTGCGGACGAATTCCACCACTGCCAGCCCGCGCTGCTCCAGGAGGGGCTCAAGTTCCGCCTCTGTCAGGTACCGCTCCCGGCTGTGGGGCGGCCCGTGCGTGCGGTAACGCTCGTTGATGCCGCGGGCGGCCAGCCGGTAGCCCGCGGTGATCTCCTCGTCGGAGTCGCCCGCCAGGTCCTGGATCATGGCGGAAACCAGTCCGCTGCGGTCGCGCCCGGCGGCGCAGTGCAGTACGACGCCTCCCCGCGGTGCTGCAAGGGCCAAGGCCCGGAAGACGCCCACCAGTTTCTCCGGGAAAAGCCTGGCATTCTCGGGATAGTGGGCGGGATCGTTCAGATAAGCTCCCGTGACGGCCGCGAACCGCGGATTGCCCGGCTCCTCGGTGGGCGCCTGGACCACCTCGAAGGCCGCCCATGCGCTGGCAGGTACCACTGGATCAGCGTCCCGGCGCCGGCCCTCCGCGGGGTTCCGCAGATCCACCACGGTGCGGACGCCGTCGTCGAACGCCTGTTTCCACCCTTCTTCGGTCAGCCACTCACGCCGCCCCATCCGATAGATTCCACCGGCTACGTGCCACGCGTTGACCGCACCATCCCAGACCACGGACCTGCCCTGTTCGCCCATCCGCACAGCTAACCACACACGCTGCTGGATGGTGCCCCCCAAAGTCCTCTACAGGGAAGGGTAGAAAGGCCCCATGACGGGCCCGTGGCTCCGGTCGTACTGTGGCATCACGCATTGACCCTGCACGGGCATTCACGTTCGAAGGAGAACTACGTGGGACACTCACCATTACGACGGCGTTACGCAGCCTTCCTAGCCGGCATCGCTGCGCTGGGAATGATGCTCGGTTTCACAGCCACCCCTGCAGGCGCAGCGCCGCCCCCTGTGGTTGATTATGCGGCGTTGGGTGATTCCTATACCGCGGGTACGGGCGCCGGTGACCCGACTCGACCGGCAGGCGTTGCTTGCTGGCAAAGTCATCCAGGCTACGTCGATGTAGCAGCAGAGAAGCTTCCGGCCAATCTCCTCGGCAACGCTGCGTGCCATGGAGCCGTACTCTCCAGATTGAGCCCAACGTACGATCGAGTTCTTTACACTCCGACAGTTCAAGAACAAATTCGCACCCTGGTAAAGAGCCGGGCCCTTTCACAGCGAACGGACCTCGTAACAATCACCGCCGGAGCCAACGATCTCGGCTTCGCACGCGTGTTGGGAGTATGTGCCTTTTCCGATGAGGCGACGTGTGGGGCAGCCCTGTCGCAGGCGACTTCTCGCACCGCCCTGGCTTTTCTAACTGCCGGCTTGGTTCAGACCTACACATCTATCCAAATCGCCGCCCCAAACGCCAAGGTCGCTGTGCTGGGCTACCCCAAACTGTTTGACCCAAACAGTCCGATCGCTCCGATACCATCGGCAAATCAGGTACTGATGAATAGCGCGACTCTGACATTGAATGCCACCATAGCCAGAGCGGTGCAGATTGCCGCTGCGTTCCCAGGGACAAACGTCCAGTACATAGACGTAACGTCCGCGTTCAACGGACACTCAGTCAACTCGTTCCCCGACCCTTGGATTCAACTATCGCCGACAAACTTCGCGGCAGACTACAACTTCCATCCCAACAAAGAGGGACATCAAGCCTACGCCGCAGTCCTGCAGGCATCGGTAAATCTGCAGCAGCTCGCCCGCCAGTAGCCCTGTTCCTAACCCCGCCGGTCCAGCCGGTACTCAAGCCCCGCGCGGACCGCCGGCCATTCATGCTCCAGGATGGAGAACACCACGGTGTCGCGCAGGTTGCCGTCGCTGGTCCGTGAATGGCTCCGGAGCACGCCGTCCTGCTTGGCGCCCAGCCGAGCGATGGCCTCTCGCGACTGGTGGTTCAGCCAGTGCGTGCGGAACTCCACGGCCGGGCAGCCCAGCACTTCGAAGGCATGCCGGAGCAGCAGGAGTTTGGAGTCGGGATTGGTCCCCGTCCCCTGCACGGAGGCCGCGTTCCAGGTGGAGCCGATCTCCACCCGGGGCGTGGCCGGGTCGATGTTCATGTAGGTGGTCATGCCGATGATGCGGCCCGGCCCGCCCGTGCTCGGATCAATGAGCCGGGTGGTGAAGGGCAGCATGGATCCCAACTCCTGCAAGGCGAGCCGGCGCCGGATTTCCGCGGCCATGGCGTCCGGTTCAGGAACGGAGGTGTACCAGAGCTTCCAGAGTTCGCCGTCCCTGGCCGCTTCCAGCAATCCGTCATGGTGTTCCACTGCCAGCGGCTCCAGGATTACATGCCGGCCGGTCAGGGTAAGGGGTTCAAGGAAAGTCACTGCACCAGCCTAGGACCATTCACCGGGGCCGGTTACGCTGGGAAAACCCAGACCGCGAGCAAGGGAGTTAACGTGTCAGGAACCAATCCGGACCCGGAAGACGACAAGATCACCGGCCTGGAGCCCGGCGGCGGCGTGCCCCCGGGAGAAACCCCGCCTGGCGAAGGTTCGGTGGCGGGAACCCAGGAGCCCCGCCAGCAGGGATCCGGCAGGGGGCAGCAGATTTTCTGGCTGGCGGCCATCGGAGCGGGCGTGCTGCTGTTCCTGCTGTACTTCATCGGCTACATCGTGGGCTTTTTTGACTAGGCCGTGTTCCGGCCGGCGGTCAGCCTAGCTGGGCCAGTCGAAGAATCCCTTGCCGGTTTTGCGGCCGAGTTCACCGCGCGCCACCTTATCGCGCAGGATCTGCGGCGGCGCGAACCGCTCCCCCAGCGTCGAGTGCAGGTATTCGGCGATGCCCAGGCGGACGTCCAGGCCCACGATGTCAGTGGTTTTCAGCGGACCGGTGGGGTGTTTGTAGCCCAGCACCATGGCGGCATCGATATCCTCCGCCGAGGCCACGCCCTCCTCCACCATCCGCATCGCCTCCAACGCAATGGCTACCCCGAGGCGTGAAGAGGCAAACCCCGGGGCATCGTTGACGACGACGGCGGTCTTGCCGAGTGCCTCCACCCAGGTTTTGGCCGCGGCAGCGAGTCCGGGAGACGTGCGTTCGCCCAGCACCACCTCGATCAGCGTGGATGCCGGTACGGGGTTGAAGAAGTGCAGGCCGAGGAAGTTCCCGGGCCGCTTCAGTTCACGGGCCAGGCCGTTTACGGACAGTGAGGAGGTGTTGGACGCAATGTAGCCGTCCGGCCCAAGCCGTTCCTCGATTCCCCTCAATGCCGTGACCTTGAGGTCCCAGTCTTCGGGGACGGCCTCGACCACCAGCTGGCGGTCTTTGAAGGCGTCGTAGTCGGTGCTGACGGTCAGCCGGGTCACCAGCTCTTCGAAGTTGGCATCCACTGCACCTCGCTCGATGCTCTTCAACGCCGCGGACTGAACCCGTTCCTGCGCGGCCTCGGCGGAGACGTCGTCGCGCTCCACCACCAGCACGTTGGCGCCCTTGATCAGGAAGGCGTGGGCGATGCCCGCGCCCATGCGGCCGCCGCCCAGCACGCCAACGAGGGAGGGAAGGCCGGGGGCTACTGATGAATTACTCATGGTCTACTTTCCATCGGCGGGGTTGTTGGAGGCGGCTGCCTTCTTCGCTGCATTGCGGTCCAGGAATGCCTGCATCCGGTCGAATTTTGCCTGCGACTCGAAGAGAATGCCCTGGGCCAGCTGGTCGATGAGCGGATGCGCCTCGGCGGGCGCATGGAACACGGATTTGGTGATGCGGACGGCCAACGGGTCCTGCCGCCCGATCCTGTTGGCCAGGCTGTGGGCCGCGTCCAGGAGATCGGCGGGGTCGTGGATTTCCGTGATGAGGTTGGCTGCCTTGGCTTCGTCGGCGCCGAGGACCAGCCCCGCCAGCAGGATCTGCTTGGCCAGTGGCTCTCCCACGAGTTCCCGGAGCCGCCAGCTGGCGCCGGCCGCGGCCAGGATTCCCAGCCCCGTTTCCGGGTTGCCAATCCGGACGTTGGGGGTGCCGATGCGGAAGTCTGCGGCGTAGGCAAGTTCCGCGCCGCCGCCCAGGCAGTAGCCGTCCAGTGCGGCGATGACCGGCATGGGCAGCTTGGCGATCCTCACGAAGATGGTGGAGTTGATGCCCTGCAGGGCGTCGTCCCGCCGGCGTTCGCGCAGCTGGGCAATATCGGCACCGGAGGCGAAGACCCCGTCCACGCCGGCGATGATCAGCACCTTGGGGTTCTGTTCCAGGGCTGTGCAGACGGTGTGGAGTTCGTCTACCATCTGCTGGTCGATCGCGTTCTTTACCTGGGGCCTGTTGAGCAGCACCACCACCCGGTCTTCGAGTTCCTCGACGAGGAGCGCGGAGAAGTTCCCTGCCGCGAGGTCCACCGGCGCCGCCATCAGATCTTCTCCAGCAGCATCGCAGTGCCCTGTCCCACGCCGACGCACATGGTGGCCAGGCCGAACTTCGCGTCCTCGCGTTCCATCCGTCCCAGCAGGGTGATGGCAATCCGCGACCCGCTGGAGCCGAGCGGGTGCCCCAGGGCGATGGCGCCGCCGTCGCGGTTCACAATCTCCGGTTCCAGCCCAAGCCGCCGGATGCAGGCCAGGGACTGCGTGGCGAAGGCTTCATTAAGCTCGACGGCGGACAGGTCGCCGACGCTCAAGCCGCTCCGCTTGAGCACCTTCTGGGTGGCGGGCACGGGGCCGATGCCCATGATCTCGGGCTCGCAGCCGGCAGAGGCGCCGTCGATGATGCGGGCCCGGGGCGTGAGGCCGAGCCGTTCAATGGCTGCTTCGGAGGCGATGATGATGGCGGACGCGCCATCGTTCAGCGAGGAGGAGTTTCCGGCCGTGACCACGGAGCCGCCGTGCGCCACGGGCCTGAGCTTGGCGAGGACGTCCAGGGTGGTGCCGGGGCGGGGGCCTTCGTCCGTGTCCACCACAGTCTCGGATTTGCGGGTCTTGACCGTGACCGGCACGATCTCATCCTTGAACCTGCCGGCTTCAATGGCATCCAAGGCCAACTGGTGGGACCGGACGGCAAACGCGTCAGCGTCTTCGCGGGAAATGCCGTCAACGCGGGCCACCTCCTCCGCCGTTTCGGGCATGGAGTAGGTCATCTTCCCATCCCGGGACAGCCCGCCGTGCTGGAAGTGGGGATTGGTGAACCGCCAGCCGATGGAGGTGTCGAAGATCTGGCCCGGCTTCGCGAACGCAGCAGTAGGCTTCTCCTGGACCCAAGGGGCGCGGCTCATGGACTCCACGCCGCCAGCGATCACAATGTCCGCGGCGCCGGCCTTGATCATGTGGCTTGCCTGGATGATGGCGCTCAGACCCGATGCGCAAAGCCGGTTGACCGTGATTCCCGGAATGTGCAGCGGCAGCCCGGCGAGCAGGGTGGCCATTCGGGCCACGTTGCGGTTTTCCTCGCCCGCGCCGTTGGCGTTGCCCAGGATGACTTCGTCAATGCTCTCCGGGTCCAGGCCGGCGCGTGCCACGGCTTCGCGGACCACGAGGGCCGCGAGATCATCCGGCCGCACGGCGGACAACGCCCCTCCGTACCTGCCCACGGGCGTTCGGACGCCGCCAACAAGGAAAGCCTGTGGACCTGCGGTTGCAGCCATGGAAACACCCTTCACGCGATAAACAGCACTGTCATCGGCGGCCGGCACAGCAGAATCCTCCACTTACCGACCGTTCGTTCTGTAAATGGTACACGGCAGGGTCATGCTGCGCATCCGGTTACAGGACGGTCACCCCCAGGTGTGCGGCGATCAGGGGAGCCAGCAGGCCCAATTGGTACTCATCAATGACAAGTCCGGACATGCTGCCCAGGCCGCTGATCTTGCGGAATTCCGTGCCCCTGAGGTCAAAGTCCTTCAATGTGGCGCCGGCCAGGTCGAGCGATCCGACCGTGCAGTCCTCCAGCTTCACCCTTGTTGCCACGGCGGCACCCAGGTCCAGTTCGTTGATGATGCAGCCGCTGATCAGCACGTCGGTGAGCTTTGCCCCGCGGAGGTTGAGGTAGTCCACCTTGCCGCCGTCGATCCGGACCGACTGCCACCCGCTCTCATAGAGTTCAGCGGAGCCCAGGCGGGGATTTCGGATCTCAACCTCGCGCCAGGTGCTGCGGGCACCGCGGAACACGGGCGCATACAGCTCCCCCAGGATGCTGTCGCGGAATGAGGCACCCCGAAGCTGCGCCTCATTGAAGGAAGTACCCTCAAAAAGGCATTCGGAAAAGACGGCTCCGCCAAGCTCCAGCCCGTCCCCGTCGATGCGGCTGAACCGAACGTTGTCATGCCTGCCAGCGTGCTGGATAGTGAGTTCCGGCGGGTCCTCGAGGTCCGGCAGCCGCACCGGGGAGAGCTTGGGCGCCGCAACTGCCGCTGGCCGCCTGCCACGCACTTTGTCCATAGCCCCGAGCCTAGCGCCCACCCCCGACACGGAACACCACACCGGAGGGCTTGAAATAGTAAGCAGGCTTTGCTTATCGTGAAAGTGCACGGTTGATCGACGGAAACGAAAGGAGGCCGGAAGCATGGGCCTCGGAGACAAGATCAGTAACGCGGCAGAGGACTTTGGCGGCAAGGCCAAGGAAGCTGCAGGCAACGCGACCGACAACGACCGCCTGAAAGCAGAAGGCCAGGCCGACCAGGTCAAGGCAGATGCCAAGAAGGTGGGCGAGAGCGTCAAGGACGAATTCAAGCGCGACTAGTCCCTGCTGGGGCAGCCGCAGCGAACGGCGTGCTGCCACAGCCAGAACGGCGGCGGATCCGATGGATCTGCCGCCGTTTCGCTGTCCCGATTCATCGATTGCTGAGTAGATGCCGTTTTGGGGGGCCAAAACGGCATCTACTCAGCAGTCGATGGGGTTACCAGCCGCTGCGGGTGGGGGTGTGCCCCTGCCGGGAGTCGTCCGGCATGGTCATTTCGGCTCGCAGCCCGAGGAGCCGGACAGGACGCCCCGGCTCGATCTTCGCCGCCAGCCCAAGCGCCTCGGCCAACACCTCTGCGGCATCGGTGGTCACCGGGATCTTCCGGCCATAGGTCTTGGTAGTGAACGGGGCGTAGCGCACCTTCAACGTCAGGCCCACCACGGGCCGCCCCTCGGCAGCGACATCCTCAAGGACGTGCGCGGCCAGCTCGCGGACGGCGTCGTCAATCTGCTGCGCCTCCGTAAGGTCCCGTTGGAAGGTGGTTTCACGGCTGTGCCCCCGGGCCACCCAGGGGGTGTCATCAACGGTCCGGGAACCGTCGCCCCGGCCAAGCTGCGCATACCAGGGCCCCATTTTGGGGCCGAATTCGGGAACCAGGTCAGCAGGACTGGCGGCTGCCAGGTCGGCAACGGTCTTGATGCCCAGGGTGGCGAGGCGGCGGGACACCGCCTTTCCCACCCCCCACAGCTCGATCGTGGGCCGCTCCCCCATGACCTCCAGCCAGTTGCCCTCCGTCAGCCGGAAAACACCGGCGGGTTTACCGAATGTGGTGGCAACCTTGGCGCGGACCAGGGTGTCGCCGATGCCGACACTGCAGTGCAGCCGGGTTTCCGCCAGCACAGCCTGCTGGAGTTGGCGGGCGAAGGCCTCCGGATCGTCCGACTCAAGGCCCACGAACGCCTCGTCCCAGCCAAGCACCTGCACCGTGGTTCCCGGCTGGGAACGGAGCACCGCCATCACCGTCCCGGACGCCTCAAGGTAGGCATCATGGTCCACCGGCAGGATCACCGCGTCCGGCACTTTTCGCGCCGCGATCCGCAGAGGCATGCCCGATCCCACGCCGTAGGCCCGGGCTTCGTAGGACGCTGTGGACACCACGGCACGCTCGGTGGGGTCGCCGCGGCCGCCTACGATAACCGGCCTGCCCGCCAGCTCGGGGCGGCGCAGCACTTCGACGGCCGCAATGAACTGGTCCAGGTCCACATGCAGCACCCACGGTTCGCTCACAGAGCCCAGTCTGCCCGGCCGGACTCCAAGGGGCTAGCCTTGGCCCATGACGAACGTAGACCTGAGCGCAGAGAGCGCCGCTGCCGGCGGCTCGCCCTCCCTGAACGGCTACCTTGCCGTACCCGCTGGAGAGGGTCCTTTTCCCGGGGTCGTGATGATCCATGAAGCGTTCGGCCTGGATGACCAGACCCGGCGGCACGCGGACCGGCTGGCAAAGGCCGGATACCTCACCCTGGCGGTGGACCTGTACAGCGACGGCGGCCCGCGGCGGTGCCTGGTGGGAACCATGCGGGCCATGGCGGCCCGCACGGGCAGGCCCTTCACCGACATCGCCACAGCCCGTGCCTGGCTGGCGCAATCGGCGCTGGGCAACGGCCGGACCGGGGTGATCGGATTCTGCATGGGCGGCGGCTTTGCCCTGCTCACCGCGAGGGACGGGTTCGACGCCGCCTCCGTCAATTACGGCCGACTGCCGGGCAAGGAACAGCAGGACCTGGTGGAGGCACTGCGTGGCTCCTGCCCCATCGTGGCCAACTACGGCGGCGCGGACAGGTCCCTGAAGGGGGCCGCGGCGCGCCTCGAAACTGCCCTGGACCAGTTAGGCATCGAGCACAGCGTGAAGGAGTTTCCCGGCGCCGGCCACGCCTTCCTCAACGACGAAGAAATCGGGCCGGTACTCCTCAGGCCGCTGATGCGGGTCATGGGCGTGGGTCCGGACCCGGAGTCAGCACCCGAGGCCTGGCGGCGCATCGAGGACCACTTCGCCCGGTACCTGAAGGACTAAGCAGCCCGGGCACCCGGACGTGTCCCGGCACCCTGCGGAAACGCCGACGGCGGGCTGCCCTCCAAGGGGCGGCCCGCCGTCGAACGCTGTCCGGAAAGCTAGCTGAAGAGCTCGCTCTTGGGCTGGTTGTTCTTGACCTTCTGCCAGCCCAGCCAGAGGACGACGGCGAAGAACGGAATGGTGGCCAGCGTCCAGAGGCCCAGGTAGAAGACCTCGCCGTCCTTGCTGGTCATGGTGTCGAAGCCGATGAGCACGGTGATGACGAGGAGGGCGATGAGTCCGGCCCAGCTGGTCCAGGGCGAACCGGGCATGGGCAGGCTGGAGACGTTGCCCTTTTTCTTCCGCAGCGCGATCTGGCTGGCGAAAATGGAACCCCAAGTGAAGATCACGCCGATGGAGGCCGTGTTCAGGGCGAGGTCGAACGCGTGGGAGCCGCCCAGCCAGATGTTGAGGAGGATGCCCACCAGGTAGACGCCGCCGATGGCCAGGATCGCCGCGTAGGGCACATGGCGGGTGGACATGCGGGTCAGCCACTGCGGGGCGTGGCCGTTGTTGGCCATGGTCCGGAAGATCCGGCCAATGGAGTACAGGCCCGAGTTGCACGAGGACAATGCAGCGGTGATGACGATCATGTTCATGACGTCGCCCATCCACGGCAGCCCCATCTGGCCGAAGACGGTGACGAACGGGGAGGTGCCGGCGTGGTACTGGTCCGAGGGAAGCAGCATGGCGAGCAGGGTCACGGAGCCGACGTAGAACACCACGATGCGGAGGACGACGGCGCGGATCGCCTTGGGGACTTCGCGTTCCGGGTTCTGCATCTCGCCGGCGGTGATGCCCACCAGCTCGATGGCGTTGTAGGCGAAGATCACGGCGTTCAGGACCAGGATCATCACCAGGGCGCCCTTGGGGAACATGCCGCCGTCGGCTGCGAAGAGGTTGTTGACCGATGCGTGGCCCTCGCCCACCTTGGCGTTGGTGACCACCATGAAGGTGCCCACGGCCAGGAAGATGACGATTGCGGTGACCTTCAGGACGGAAGCCCAGAATTCGAACTCACCGAATGCCTTGACGCTGAACAGGTTCACGGCTACCAGCAGCACCAGCGCTGCGATGGCGGACAGTTCGACGGGGACGTTGGGGAAGAAGAACTGGAAGTACAGGCCGATGGCGATGAGCTCGGCGATGCCGGTCATGGCCCAGTTGATGAAGTACATCCACCCGGAGAGGAAGGCGCCCTTCTTGCCGAACATTTCGCCGGCGTAGCTGACGAACGAGCCGGAGGTCTGGCGGTACATGATGAGTTCGCCCAGGGCCCGCATGAGCAGGTAGGCAATGACGCCGGCGATGGCGTAGGAGAAGATCAGGGCGGGGCCGGTGGAGGCGAGGCGTCCGCCGGCGCCCATGAAAAGGCCGACGCCGATCGCGCCGCCCATGGCGATCATGGTGACGTGGCGTCGGCCCAGCGTCTTTTTGTAGCCCTCGGCGCTGAGGGACGGGTCGACGGCGGAGGATGGCGCCGTGCTGTTCTTTAGGTCTGTGGGGGTACTTTGAGGCACAACTGTTCCTTGTGGGTTGGGGGTTGGCCGCATCCGGTCTTCGTATGATCAAGCTCACAAAATTCGGCCTTTAGGCCTTGGGACCAGCAGATGTGAGGGTGGATCGGCCGAACTGCCGAAGCTTCACGCGACCTGACCATCTTACAAGACGGTCCGGGGTGGTACGTGACGCGCACTACACGGCCGCCCCGGCGATAGGCTTGGGGGCATGGCCACAGCCCAACGCTTACCGCCCGCCCCGCAGCCGCAGCTGTACCGTTTTTCCCGGCTGGACCTGGCCACGCTGTGCCTCTACGTTGCCATTGCCGGGTTCTTCGCGGTTGCCGGCAACGTGCTCGCGCCTCTGCTCCGGCAGCTTGCCCCATCCCCTGCAGCGGCGTCCTATGCCGTGAACCTGCTTTTCTATGCCTCGGTGGGAATACTGGCGCTCCTGGCCGCCCGGAGGGTGGTGGTCCGGGACCTCAAGGTCCTGGCAACCCGGCCCTGGTTTACGCTCCTGATGGTGCCGGCAGCCGTCATCGCCATGATGATCCTCACCGCCGTGGTGGTGGCAGCCAACGGGCAGGTTGAAACCTCGGCCAACCAGGCAGGGCTGCAGGCACTGATGCAGCAGGTCCCGGCATGGCTCATGGTTCCGCTGCTGGTGGTGGTGGGTCCGTTCGTCGAGGAGTACATCTTCCGCCACCTCCTCATTGGGAAGATGTCCCGCCGCGTGAACATCTGGATCTGCTGCGCGCTGTCGGTGGTGCTGTTCGCAGCCCTCCATATCGTGGGCCAGGAGGCGGTGACCCTGACTGCGCTGCTCCCCTACCTGGCCATGGGCGCCACGCTGGTGTTCGTCTATATGTGGACCGGGAAGAACGTGATGTTCTCCTACTTCGTCCATGCCGCGAAGAACCTGCTCGCCGTGGTCCTGGTGTACGCCATCCCGCCGGAGCTGATCAGCCAGATGCAGAACGTCCAGGCCTGAGCACCCGCACCGGACCTTCCCCAACGCGCCTCCCGCCCTTACCGTGGACGGATGGGACTGAACATCCAGATCGTCGTCGATTGCGCCAGCCCGCACGAGCTTGCCGACTGGTGGGCCGAAACCCTGCAGTGGACGGTGGAACCGCAGGATGCAGGCTTTATCCGCTCCATGATTGAGCAGGGCTACGCCACCGAAAACCAGACCACGACGCACCACGGAAACCTGGTGTGGAAGGACGGCGCCGCCATCCGGCCGCCGGAAGAAATTGACGCCAAGGCCCCGCAGCGGCGCATCCTTTTCCAGACCGCACCCGAGGGGAAAACCGTGAAGAACCGGGTGCACTGGGACGTCAGGCTGGACGGCCGGGACAAGGACGAGGTGCGGCGTGAACTCGAAGCCCGGGGCGCCTCCTTCCTCTGGTCGGCGCGGCAGGGCCCGCACTCCTGGCACACCATGGCGGACCCTGAGGGCAACGAGTTCTGCATCAGCTGACGCCGATTACTAGACTTGGACGGTGAGCAACCAGATCCCCGCCCCGGTGTCCGATGTCTTCGATCCCATGCGCTGGCGGGTGGTCTCCGGCTTCGATGACTTCCAGGACATGACGTACCACCGGCAGGTGGAACGGGATTCCGGCGGCGCGTGGGTGCGCGACCTCCCAACGGTCCGCATCGCCTTCAACCGCCCGGAGGTCCGCAACGCGTTCCGGCCCGGGACCGTGGACGAGCTCTACCGCGCCATGGACCACGCCCGGATGACACCCGACGTCGCCACGGTCCTGCTGACCGGAAACGGCCCCTCCGCCAAGGACGGTGGCCATTCCTTCTGCTCCGGCGGCGACCAGCGGATCCGTGGCCGGGACGGCTACCGGTATGCCGACGGCGAGACCCAGGAAACCATCGACCCCGCCCGGGCCGGCAGGCTGCACATCCTGGAAGTCCAGCGGCTCATGCGCACCATGCCCAAGGTGGTCATCGCCGTCGTCAACGGCTGGGCAGCCGGCGGTGGCCACTCGCTGCATGTCGTGTCAGACCTGACCATCGCGTCCCGGCAGCACGGCAAGTTCAAGCAGACCGACGCCACGGTGGGAAGCTTCGACGCCGGCTACGGCTCAGCGCTCCTGGCCCGGCAGGTGGGCCAAAAGACGGCCCGCGAAATCTTCTTCCTGGCCCGCGAATATTCCGCGGAAGACATGGTCCGCATGGGCGCGGTCAATGAGGCGGTGGACCACGACCGCCTCGAGGAGGTGGCACTGGAGTACGCCGCGGACATCGCACGGCAGTCCCCGCAGGCCATCCGCATGCTGAAGTTTGCGTTCAACCTGGCCGACGACGGACTGGCCGGCCAGCAGGTGTTCGCCGGCGAAGCCACCCGGCTGGCCTACATGACGGACGAAGCCGTGGAGGGCAAGGAGGCCTTCCTGCAAAAACGCGACCCCGACTGGTCACGCTTCCCGCACTACTTCTAAGGCAGGACGGCAATGAACAGCGAAGCCTCACCCAGCACGCCCCACGGCGGTCCTCTCAACATCGAACCCGCACTGAAGGCCCTCGCGGCCGCCCTCCACGGCGAGGGCCCCGCCGTCGAACTGTCCGTGGGCCCGGAAGGCGGCCTCGTCGTTGGGCATGTCGAGACCCCCGGCTGCGACGACGCCGTGGCAGTGGTCCGCACCTCCGGGTCCACCGGGGCACCCAAGGCGACCCTGCTGACCGTGGAGTGCCTGGCGGCGTCCTCGATGGCCACCGCCCTGCGGCTCAAGGGCGAGGGCCAGTGGCTGCTGGCCCTGCCCGTCCAGTTCGTTGCCGGCATCCAGGTGCTGGTGCGGTCCCTCTTCGCCGGCACCCGGCCCTGGGTCATGGACATGTCCGGCGGCTTCACCCCGGAGGCCTTCACCGCCGCCGCGCTGGAACTGACGGACAAGATCCGGTTTACGTCACTGGTCCCCACGCAGCTCCAGCGGCTCCTGGACCAGCCCTCCCCTGAAACGCTCGCCGTGCTGCGGCGCTTCAACGCGGTCCTGCTGGGCGGCGCGCCTGCCTCCCCGGCCCTGCTTGCCGCCGCCCGCGACGCCGGAGTACGGGTGGTCACCACGTACGGCTCCGCGGAAACGTCCGGCGGCTGCGTGTACGACGGCTACCCCCTGGAAGGCGTCTCCGTCCGGGTAGCTGAAGACGGCCGCATCCTCCTGGGCGGGGACACCGTGGCCGCCGGGTACATCGAAGCCCCTGATGAAGAGACCGGGACGTTCTTCGAGGAGGACGGCGTGCGCTGGTACCGCACCAGCGACCTTGGCTCGATCGACGACGACGGCCGCCTCACCGTGCTGGGCCGAGCCGACGACGTCATCATCACCGGCGGCGTCAAGGTTTCCGCCGGCCACGTACAGGAGCAGTTGGAACAGGCCGACGCCGTCACGGCAGCTTTCGTGGCCGGCGTCCCCTCGGCCGAATGGGGCCAGGCGGTGGCGGCCTACGTGGCGCTCGCACCCGACGGTGGAGCCGCCGGGGAAGGCGGGCCCGGGCAGGAAGCCGGGGATCCCGCCGTCGCCCTTCAACGGCACTGGCAGCAGGAACTGGGGGTGCTGGCGCCCAAAACGGTCCTCACCGCGCCGGCGCTGCGGATGCTGCCGAACGGAAAGCCGGACCGGCTCGCCATGACCGCCGAACTCAGCACGCTGCACGGGGGAAAGTAGAGTGGACCTGCACCACCGCGGCGGGTGCGCACGTTCCATCCAGCCGTCTTACCGAAACAACACGAGGTACTAACCGTGGCAACAGCCGCCCAATGGATCCAAGGCGCCCGACTCCGGACGCTGCCGGCAGCGATCGCGCCGGTGCTGATCGGCACTGCCGCAGCCTATGAAATGGGCTCGTTCCTCCTGCCCAACGCCATCCTCGCGGCGCTGGTGGCGCTCCTGCTGCAGGTGGGCGTGAACTTCGCCAACGACTACTCGGACGGCATCCGCGGCACCGATGACGACCGCGTGGGCCCCCTGCGGCTGGTGGGCTCCGGCGCCGCCAAACCGGAACACGTCAAGTGGGCGGCGTTCGGGACGTTCGCGCTGGCGATGGTGTTCGGACTTGTCCTGGTGGTCCTCACCCAGGCCTGGTGGCTAATCCTGGTGGGCCTGGGCTGCGTCATGGCGGCGTGGGGCTACACGGGCGGCAAGAACCCGTACGGCTACATGGGGCTGGGCGACCTGTTCGTGTTTGTCTTCTTCGGCCTGGTGGCCACCCTGGGCACCACCTACACCCAGGCCGGGCACATCAGCCTTTCCGCGGTCATCGGCGCGATCGGTACCGGGCTGATCGCCACGGCACTGCTGATGGCCAACAACGTCCGCGACATTCCCACGGACATGCAGGCGGGCAAGAAGACCCTGGCCGTGCGCCTCGGCGACAAGCACGCGCGCGAAAGCTACGTCCTGATGCTCGCCGTCGCGATCCTGCTGGTGGTTATCCTGGCACCGGGCCGGCCGTGGATCCTGATCGTGCTGCTGCTCATTCCGGCCTGCCTGATGCCGGCCTGGCTGATGATCAACGGCCGCAAGCGCAAGAGCCTGATCCCGGTGCTGAAGCAGACCGGCCTGATCAATCTCGGCTACAGCGTGCTGTTCTCACTGGGGCTGATCCTCAGCCACGGGTTCTAATCCTTCTTGCTGCTGCCCTTGGCGTTGTTGATGGTGATGTCCGGGTTGGCGTCCAGCAGTGCGTCCTCGGCGTTGGCGTCCTGGACCTCCCCGGCGGAGCGCAGGGGCTTGGCCTTCCCTGAAAAGCGGTACTGCAAGGCTGCGGAGGCGGCGTCGCGCTGCTTCTGGAAGAAGAGGTAGCTAATGGCGAAGGCAATGAGCGCGGCGCAGATGACGGCCATCAGCGCCCCGACCTGCAGGAGCATGAACAGGACGAACAGGGGCACGAAGATCGCCAGGCGGATCAGGGAATATTTCAAAAAGGCCACTATTCAAGTTTAGCCGCCCCGGCCAGCGGCCCCTGCGCGTCCTGACGATAGACTTAATGGCATGCTCTTCCGTGTGGCTTTGGCCGTCGCAGTCCTCGTCATCTTTGTGTATGGCCTGGTGGACGTGATCCGCACTGAAGGCCGCCTGACCAGCGGGATTTCGAAGCCCGCGTGGATCATCGTCCAAATTGTCCTGCCCGTCCTCGGCGCCGTCCTGTGGCTGCTGATCGGCCGGCCGCGGGGCTCCACGCAGCCGCGGCCCAGCTACCCGCACCCCACCGCTCCGGATGATGACCCGGACTTCCTCCGCAACCTTGAGGCACGCCGCCGCAACCAGGCCGAGGCCGAGCGCCTCAGGAAACTACGCGACGACCTCGAATCCAAGGCCAAGGAGGACGGCGGGAAGCACCAGCACGGCACCGACGAACACGATACCGACGGACTGAAATAGCGCCCATGGCGTCCCCAGCCGGCGGCGAAGAACGGCGCCTGTCCGCTCCCCCACCAAGGCCCGGCCTGTCCTATTCCGCCCCGCCGCCCATCCCGGCCACCCCCGCGGTGCCGCGCACCATCCGTGCCGCCCGCTCGCTCTGGCTCTTCAGCTTCGCCGCCGGGCTGGCGGTCCTGCTGGGGTCCTTCGCAGCCCGTGACTCCAACCTGCAGCGGCTTCGCGGCGTGGTGGCGGGCATGGCCGCAGACCGCGACGCCGAATCGGTGGGTACCGCGGCGAACATCGTGTTCTGGGGCAGCATCGTTGCCCTGCTCCTGGTGACGGCGCTTGAGGCCGCTGTCCTGGCAGCCGTGCTGGGCCGGAGGACCTGGGCCCGCTGGACGTTAGTCCTGCTGCTGGCCATCCATGTCCCCGTCATGGTCCTTGCCTCCGCGTTCCTGGTCCCGGGTGGCGCCGCGGGCAGCTACGTCGTGATGCTGTGGGGCGCAGGGCTGCTCCTGGCCCTCGCAGGACTGGTGCTCTTGTTCCTGCCCCCGGCGGGAGCCTGGCTCAAGGGCGGCCGCGGCCGGGGCTGAGCGCGCACCCCTACGCTGACTGCGGCTGCCGGGCCGTGCCGGTTTCCCTGCCAGTGCAAGCCGCCAGGACGCCCTCGCAGCTGCGGATCACCACCCGGCAGGCTTCGACGGCGAACCGTGCGGTCAGGGGATTTTCGGACACCCTGCGCCAGCGGGCCAGCACGCTGCGCGCCTCGGCGGCCAGTGCCTCCGGATCCGTGCCCGACGCCACGCCCAGCCGCTGGGTTGCGTCGGCGCCCAGGCCCCCGATAAGCCGTTCGGCTTCCGCCGCCAGCTCCGGGGCCAGTTCCACCCCCGAGGTCCGGAGCGCGGCCAGCAACCGCAGCTCACGGAATTCGTGCGCGTTGGCCTGCAGCCGCTCCAGGGACTCCGCCAAGCGTTCAGTCCCCTCCCGGGGGCGCCCGGCCAGCAGGCTTTCCACGGCTGCCAGCGCCGTCCTGGCCTTCAACGCTTCTGCCCGCGCCTGGAACTGACGGTCCAGCAGTTCCAGCAATGGATCCAGCCCGCTGCGCCTTGCCAGTTCGTGCGCCAGCGGGGTGGGGTCGCCAAACCCGTTGCGGACCAGGACCACAGCCAGCCGGATACCAAAGAGTCCGTAGCGTTCCAGCAGTGAGGCCCGGGCCTCTTCCGTCAGTTCGTGCGGTTCCGTGGAGCGGCGGAACCTGTCGGCCGACAGCATCATCCGCTCGCGGGCAGCCCGGTCAACGGTGGCCAGGAGCTGGAGGGCTTCGAAGTCCGCCTGGCGCAGGGTGCGGGCGCTTTGGGCCAGGAGCCCCGCCACGGGGACGACCCCGAGCGCGAGCTTCCGCAGGTTGGGGTCCCGGCTGTACCGTTCTGCGATGGCACCGGCGGACAGCAGCGAGTCGATGCGCCCGGCCCCCACCTCGTCCGCCCGCGACAGCACCGCGATGGCATTGACGGTGCCGGAGCGGCCGGCCGACGTGTCACGGAAGGACTCCAGGAACCGGATGTCGGATGCGTGCAGGTGCCGCAGCAGGTAGACCACGGCATCAGCTTCCGACGCCGAATCCTCCGGGGTAAGGAACCTGACCGACCGTGCGGACACCTCCTGGGAAAGGGAGGCGATCCCGGGGGTATCGATCAGGGTCATGGCCCGCAGGGCCGGCGAAGGCCATTCGACGTCGAGGCGCTCCACCTCTTCCGCCCGCGCGCCGTCGAGGACGAGCACCAAGCGGCCGTCCACGCGCTTCAGGGGAAGGTTCCGGGGCTCGCCCCCAACCAGGTGCAACGTGATCCGGGGCGTGTGGCCGTACCGGTACCAGGTGACAATCCGCGTACATTCGCCGGTGTCGGTGGGTGCGATTTCCTCGCCGATGATGGCGTTCAGGAGGGTGGATTTCCCTGCTTTCACCATCCCTGCAATGGCAATCCTCAAAGGCTCGGCCAAACGCTGGGCATGGCCCTGCAGCGCCTTGATGGCGAGCGGGTCATCGGCATACACCTCAAGGGCTTCGCGGATCAGCCCTGCGGCTCCGGCCGTGGTGGACGCCGTCATCCCACCCCCGCCGCAGAACGGGTTCCGGCAGCGGAAACCTCGGCGGACACCGCTTCCGCGGCGCGGTGCAGGGCATCCACCTTCCTCAGTTCAGCCCTGATGTCCCGAATGCGGCCCTCCTTTTCCTGGGCATAGGAATTGGCTGCCTTCTGGGCCGCTGCCACCGAATCCGACAGCGACCGGTGGTATTCGTCGGCGATCTCGGTGAAGTGGTCCCGGATGGTGCGCTGCACCAGGCGCAACCTGTCCTTCAGCTGCTTTCCCACCTGGAACGTCACATCGTCCAGCTGCCGCCTGACCAGCGCTTTCGCCTCCCCCTGCCGGCGCTTCAGCCGTGTTTCCTTGTCCTCCCGGTAGGCCTTGCGGCCCAGCAGCAGCCCGGCGCCCACCGAGAGCGGATTGATCAGGGCCATTCCGAAAATGCCGGTCAGCAGCCCAAACATCAGGACGCCGCCGTAGGACCCGCGCATACCGATGAGGACCTTTTGGATCGGGTTCACGCGGCCGGGGTCCAGCTCCGGCATCTGGTCCACCGGGTCCAGCGCGTCCCCGGACTCCGAGACATGCAGGACGGGCAGGGCAACCTCGTCGGCGGCGAAGTGTTCGGCCACCTGTGCCGCCAGCCATTGCGACCGCTCGCTGGTCCAGACGAACGTGTCCGAAACCGCAGCGGCAACGCATTCCTCAAGCCACTGGGAGAATTGCGTCCAGACCGGCCCTGGGTCGCCCTGGTCGATGGCAGTCTCGGCTTCCCGCTGGATCCGGCGCAGGCGGTCACGGAGGTCGTATTCCATGTCGGCGATGAGATCGTTGATGCCATCGCTGAGCGTCAGCTGCCACCTGGCGGAGCGCTTCCGCAGTTCGTCGGCTTCCGTCTTGGCCTGTTCCAGCGCTGCGAGCATCTGGGGGGTGCCGCCGGGGTTCTCCAGCGCCTCCAGTTCGGACTGGAGGGACAGCCGGAGGTTTTCGGTGACGGAGAGCAGGTCCTGGCTGACGGAGCGCCGCTGGATGCGCTGGGCCTTTCCCACGATGTCGTTGCGCAGGTGGGCCACCAGGTCCGGGAAGCCCGATTCGCTGTTGAGCTCTGCGTCCTGGAGCCGTGAAGCCTCCAGGCGGAGGTCGGCTGACAACGGGAACAGCGGGATCTCCGGTGCCACCTGCTCCAGGTGGGCCCTGTCCAGCTCCTCGACGTGCCGCCAGTCCGGGTAGAGATCCGTCTTGGACAGGACCGCGGCCACGCTGGGAGTAATCCGCATGGCCTGGCGCAGGAACCGCAGCTCTGGTTCCGTGTACTCCTGGGATGCGTCCGAAACCAGCAGCATGGCGTCCGCGGTGGGCAGGGCGGTAAGGGTGGTCAGGGTGTGGGCCGAGCCCATGCCGCCAACACCCGGAGAGTCGATAATCGTGAGGCCCCCGGTCAGGATGCGGCGGGGCAGGCAGACTTCGGCGGCTGTGAGCTTGCGGCTGTTGCCCGGATTGCCCTGCTCGGAGACAAAAGCCGGCAAGTCTGAAAGTTCGATGGGCCGGCGCTCCACGCTGTCCTCCGCGGCATGGCCGGCAGCGTCCCCGGCAGACGTATCCGTTGTGGGGACCAGGACGGCGGCCGAGGCCGGTTCGCCATAGCGGACGATGGTGGGCAGGGAGGTGGCGATGTCGTCGTCCACCGGGCAGACCGGAGCGTTCACCAGGGCATTGATGAGCTTGCTCTTGCCCTGTTTGAACTCCCCCACCACAATGACCCGGATGCTGGGGTCCTGCAGCCGGGCCATGGCCTGGCCCAGCCTCCGGCGGAGGTCGGCACGGTCCCGGTCGCCCACCAGCTGAAGCCCCTGTTCCAGGAGCTTCACCAGCTGCCCGGATGTCATGGGCCCCGTTGGCCTTGCCGGTCCTTCCTCTGCCACAGCGTGTCCCCCTGCCCAGTGCCCGCCCGCCGGGCGGTTCGCCTTACCGAACTAGCGTGTTACAGCGCGGTGGAGTCGTCAACCACTGCATCATCGATGGTCGCGTGGCTGTCCAGGTCCACATCTGGGTGCGTCGAGTTGTCCTCCGTGAAATCGAGCGGGTTGTCCGCGACCACCAGGTTGTCCTCCACGATGCTCGTGGCCGGGTTGTCCTGGAAGGAATCGTCCACGTGGACTTCCACTGCTGTGGTGGTGGAACTGTCATGGTTGAAGGAATCGTCCACCTCCACCGAACTGTTCGTGGAGTTGTCGGAATTATCGTTGAACGAGTCCCTGGCGTCGAGGTCCAGGTCGGTACTGACGGAATGGTCCGAATAGTCCGGGTGGTAGGAATTGTCCGAGCTGTCGTTGAAGGAATCGTCCACGTCCAGGCCGAGGTCGGTGTTGAAGGAGCCGGAGATGTCCGTCTGCTCCGTGCCGATGCTGACGTCGCCGCCGGCATGGACGGAGTTGTCCGTGGAGTTATCGGTCGAATGGTCGGTGTTGTACGAATCCCTGACGTTATTGGAGTCCCGGACTGCGGCGTCGTCACCGGCGGCGACCGCGCGGTCGCCCGAAGCCACCGCGGCGTGGTTGTCGAACCACTGCTCCACGTCCCCATGCGCCCAGATGTTCTGGCTGACTGACTGGTCCGTGGTGGTATCCCGGTCGTCCAGCATGGTGGTCTGCGTGGTGTAGGAGAAGTGGTTCACCACGTTTTGGAGCTGCTGTACCGCATGGGAGTGGTCATCGTGGTCGTAGGTGGCGCTGCCATAGCCTGCAGCCATCCCGCCGGCGTGGATGGCCGGTGCGTTTCCGGCGTGTGTGGCCGAACCACCTGCGGACCCGGGCCATATGCTGCCGGCGTTGCCCCGGACAAAGGACAGGGCATTGAGGGTGATGGGCGCGTAGTCGAGGACGACTGGCATCGCGGCGTCAACGTCAGCCGAGCATACGTTGGCCAGCCCGTGTTCCTCGAGCGCCCTTTCCGGGTCATCCAGGAACTCCTGGATCGCTTCCCGGTTCCCAAAGAGTTGCATGAGGAACTGGACGAGGTCATTTGCGAGTGTTGGCATATGCGTGGTCCTCACATCTTCATTGAGTTGTGGATCATCCGGTGAACGTATCCAAGTGGTTCCAACCTAGATTCGTCACCGGGGACAGGGCATCGGGCGCATCCCCCCTACGCGTAAATGCCGTTCCGGGGCACCAACACCCCTGCGCCTAGGGGTATTAGGGTTATTCCTGCTGTGGATTCAGCTGCTGGGAATGTTCCACGCCAAGGGACAGGCGCAGGCGGGCCAGCAGGTCGGACCTGTTTTCCGCCCCCAGCCGGCGCCGGATCCTGGCGATGTGGTGCTCCGCCGTCCTGGGTGAGATGTAGATGGCCTCGCCGATCTCCCGGTACGTCTTGCCTTCAAGCACCAGCCTGGCCACTTCCTTTTCCCGCTCGCTCAAACCGGACGCGTCTGGCTGGGCCCCTTTGCCTCCGTTGTCGGCACTGTTGCCTGCCTGCACTTCCGCTGCCCCCGACGCCCCGCCGGCGGGGCTTCCCTGCGGATGAAGGTCCCGGGCGCACGAGAGCAGGCGCATCATGTCGCGCCGCTCCTCGGCACGGGCTGCAGCGTGGCCGGCGAGCCGGGCACCCTCCCACGGCATTCCCACCGCACCGAGCAGCCTTGCCGCACCCTCCACCTCCGCGGTCCGGAAGCGGCCGGCCAGCACGGAGACCCAGGCTTTGCCTGCCGTGGCGAGGACGGCGGCGAGCTGGCTGTGGGCAGACGCCCGTGCCAATGCGGTTGCGTGCGGGGCGAGATCGGCCGGGCTTTCGCTCAGCAGCGCAGCCTGCACGGCGGACCAGTGCAGGGGAACAGCCCATAGTGCGGGGCCGCCCAGGCGGCCCAGCAACTTCCAGGCGTCTTCGAGATACTGCGCCACGCGGCGCGTCTCGCGCAGCCTGGCCGCCGCGATCAGCAGTTCCCCCCACGGCAGCAGGTTGTACAGGTCCACTGATGTGTGAAGCATGGCTTCGCGCGCCCGTTCCCAGGCCTTGATCAGTTCAGGAACGTCGCCGTTCCTGCGGGCAAGCCCCACTTCCAGGGCCGCGCTCATGAACTCATCGCGCGGGACCAGCGGCCAATGGTTTGCTTTGGCCGCCTCCGTGGCGGCCAGGCGGGCGTCCTCGAGTTTGTCCTGCATCATGGCTGCCCAGGCCTGGAGCAGCAGGAGCCGGGGCTGGGCAGTATGGCCGCCTTGCCCGGCAGCTGCGGCCGCCCGGCAGACGGTTTCGGCCAGGTGTGGTTCCCCGCTGTGCAGGGCCAGCAGGGCCGCCAGCGCAGCTGGCGTCTCGGGCAGCGGAAGGGCGGTGCCCGCAGAGTTCAGCATGTCCGAGGCGTGGATCAGGATGGAGATGCCCTGGTGCGGCTTGTCTCCCAGGGATGCGAGGATTCCCTGGCCGGTCTGCACCAGTGCGGCCGCGAGGAGCGTTGGCGAGGCCGCCGGAGCCTCGGGCCGGAAGAAGGCCTCCGCCGCTGCCCGGTCACCGGCGCCGATCATGGCCACGGCAGCGAGCGGCGCGGAGGGTCCCACCCGTCCCGGGCCCAGCCAGCTGTAAACGTCCGCGCCCCGGGCCAGCATGCCGCGCTGCGCCCACACGGCAGCAGCGACGTCGGCCCCGCGGCGCACGTCCGGCGGGTCCGGGCTGACCAGGAGGGCATCGATGATGCGCGCCGCTGCGTCGAGTTCCCCGTCACCGGCCGCGGCCTGGGCGCGCCTTGCTGCCAAGGCAAGCGGATCGGCGCCGGCCAGGAGCGCTTCCTCGTAGAGTTGCGATGCAAGCCGGGGGTCGGTTTCCAACATGGCGTCCGCCGCCTGCTCCAGTTCCGCGGCCACCCGGGGATCCGCCAGGCCGCCCCTGGCCAACTCGCGGGCCAGGTGGCCAAGTGGTTGGCCCGAGGACGCGAATACTGTCACGAGCTCGCGCTGGAGCGCGTGGACTTTGGCGGTGGGCGCGGCGCTCAGCAGCGCGTGCTGGGCGGTCCCCACCACCGTGCCGTCCGGCGTCAGCAGTCCGGCGGCTTCGGCGCGGTCCACCAGGGAATCGAGGTCCTCCACGGTGCCGCTCATGAGCTTGTGCTGGAGGTCTGCGGGCAGCGGGCCGGGCAGGGCGAAGCCAACCGAGAGCGCCAGCAGCAGCTCCCGCAGGGCAGCGTTCGCGCCTTTCAGCTGTTTGGCCATCAGCTCGGCCACATGGGGTGGGTGCCCCTGGTGGTCCGGTGCGGTGTGCAGTGGTACGGGCCGCTCTGCCCGCTGCAGGTTTCCATCCATGTCAGGCCCCCGGTGAGGTGGTCGAGGCCGTCGCGACGGCAGTTTCAATGGGACTGGCGGTGGTGTCGTCCGGAGTGGGTGACGGTGCAACGGCCGGGGTGGGCGTCAGGTCAGCCGTGGGGGAAATGGCGGGATCACCCGTCGGGTCCGGAGCCGCCATGGTGGTGGGCACTACGGTGGGGGTCGTTTCCCCGGTGCCGGGGGACGACGTGCCGGGATCAGGAGTAGGGGTGCCGGAGCCCGACGGGTCGACAGTGCCGCTGGGCGACGACGTTCCCGGGTCCGTCGTTGTTGGCGGGGCGCTGTCCGTGGGCGTGGGCGTCGTGGTGTCCGGCGACGCCGTGTCAACGGGGGCAGGGTCTGTTGGCATGGGGTCGGCGGTGCCTGGCGGCATTGCCGGACCCACGGTGGCTGAATCGGGAACAATGCCCGTCCCTGTGGCACCCGCGTCGGTTCCGGGAGGTGGATTCCCGCCGGCGGCCGCCGGTCCGCCCGGGTTTGCTCCGCCCACGGCGGCTTCACCGCCCGGGGCCTGGCGCGTGGTGGGTGAGGCGGAGACGTCGAGTCCCGGTTCCTGCCCGATCGGCTTCCGGACACTTGCTTCGATGCCTGCGAGTGGCTGGGGGGCACCCGCTGTTGGGGTTCCCCCTGCGCCCGCAGCTGCCGGGCCGGTGGAGCCACCCTCCGTGCTCGCGCCGGCCTGCGGCACGAACATGGCGGTCAGGCTTCCGAAGCCGTCGGGACTTTGCGCGGCAGTGGCCGTAAGGACCGTCAGGAGGGCAGCCGCCGCGGCGACGGCAGTGATGCGGACGGTGGGTTTCGGGGCATGGGCGCCCCTTTCACCATGCCACTCACGCCGGCCGGCGCCCTGCCCGGGCCCGGCTCCCGCCGTCGCATATTTGCGCGACCAGCTGGGCATTGCCGGGCCGGTGGGGGCCGGTGGCACGGCGGGTACGACGACGGGCGGTGCCCCTGCGGTGACCGTTTCAGCCAGCGAGGCAGGGGTTTCTACGGGTTCGGTTCCTGCCGGTTCCGCCGTTTCCAGGGCTGCTGCGGTGTGGGCAAGAAGTGCCGCCACGGCCGCCCCCAGGCAGATGGAGGACTTGGGGTCAGCGTCCACCGCGATGGGACGGTCCAGCTCCTCGGAGACCACCTGCGCCACCAGCGGGATCCGCGACGAGCCGCCGATCAACAGCACCGTGGACAGGTCCGCCGGGGCAAGGTGGAGCTGCGCCAGGGAGTGTTCCAGGGCGTCCACCGTTTCCCGCACGGGCTCTTCGATCAGGGCCTCAAACTCTGAACGGACCAGGCGGACCTGCTGCTGCACGCCGGGCAGGAGCACCGGAATGCTTGCCTCGCTGTCCGCGGACAGGGCTTCCTTGGCTTCCACGCATTCGCGCCGGAGCCGGGCCAAGGCGCCAAGGACCGTGGGATCGGCGGCGTCAAGGTCCGCCAGGGCATTGCCGGTGTGGGCGGCGACGTAGCTGAACACCGCGGCGTCGAAATCGGCACCGCCAAGGTCTTCAATGCCCTCAGGGCGGCCCAGCAGTTCGAAGCGGCTGCTGCCGGCCTTCCTGAGGACAGCGGTGTCGAAGGTGCCCCCGCCGAGGTCGTACACGGCGATGGTGCTGCCTTCCTCCACCCGCACCTGGGATGCGTAGTGCAGTGCTGCGGCCTCCGGTTCGGGGAGGAGGGTCACGTTCTCCACGCCGTGGGCGGTGAGGGCCTCGCGGATCACGGACAGCCGGTGGCTGCCCCACGCGGCGGGGTGGGTCAGGAAGACGGCCGACGCCGGACCGCCCTCACGTTCGGCGGCCCGGTCTGCCACCCAGCGGGCTACGGTGGCGAAGACGTCCTCCGGCTGAAGCGCCAGGGTTCCCAGGATGATGGGGACGTCGTCGCCGATGCGGCGTTTGAATTCCCGGGCAACTCGCTCCGGTGAGTCCAGTCCTCGGCGCTCCGCAGCCTCGCCCACCAGGACGGTGCCTTCCTCGGGGAAGTAGACCACGGAGGGGACGGATGCTCCACGCGCGCCCAGGGGCAGGCACTCGGGCACAGCGGAAGGACCTTGGTGAAAGCGAACCACGGCGGCTGCCGTGAAACTGGTCCCGACGTCTACGGCGAGTGCGTAGCTCATTGTTACCTCGGAAGGCTGGCCGTCCACATGCAAGCTTCATCACAGTGAACGTCACCAACGTAGCATTCCGAGGGACCCGGGGACAGCCCTGTTGCTACATCGAATGGTTATTTGGCGGGCAGGTGCCGCATTGTGGGTGGTTTCCCGGTCGCTGCAGGCCGGGAAGGCCCTCCTAGAGGCCGGAGTAGGAGTGGAGCCCGTTGAACAAGGTGTTCACGATGGTGAAGTTGAAGATCACGCAGAAGTAGCCGACGATCGACAGCCAGGCAGCGCGGGTTCCGGTCCAGCCACGGGTGGCCCGGGCGTGCAGGTAGCCTGCGTAGACAACCCAGATCACGAACGTCCACACCTCCTTGGTGTCCCAGCCCCAGAACCGGCCCCAGGCCTTTTCGGCCCAGATGGCGCCGAACATGAGGGTGAAGGTCCAGCCGATGAAGGCGATGGCATTGATCCGGTAGGACAGGTTCTCAAGGCTCAGTGCGGAGGGCACCAGGCGCATGAAACCAAGCTTGTCGGTCCCGCCGGCGGCAACGGTCTTCTGCCGGTGGGACTGGACCAGCTGGAGCGCCGACATCGCGAACGTCAGGGTGAACAGGGCCGAGGAAAGCACTGCGATGGAAACGTGGATAACAAGCCAGTAGCTCTGCAGAGCGGGAACGAGGTGGCCGACGGGGGTCCAGAAGGCCACCGAGGCGGCCACCATCATGATGATCACCAGGCCCACCACGAAGGTGCCCAGGAAGCGCAGGTCGCGGCGGATGAGCGAGAGCAGGAAGACGGCCGCCACCAGGAACGCGCCGGTGGTGAGGAATTCGTACATGTTGCCCCACGGCACCCGCCCGGCTCCCAGCGCCCTGGTGACAACGCCGGCGGCGTGGATCAGGACGGCGAGGGTGGTCAGGGCAACGGCGACCCGCGCCGGAACCCGGCGCTCCGCGGCATACTTCATATCGCCGTCGGCCGTGACGATGCCGTCGGTTCCTGCGCCGCCGGCCTTGGCAGTGGACGACGACGGGCGCTCGGCACGGTCGGCCGGCCCGCTCAGCCGGCCCCCGGCAGAACCCGTGGCAACACCGGCCCCCACGGGAACCTTGGCGGCGGTCCCGGCCTGCGCGGCCTTGAGGTCCACGGCGCGCAGGGCCTTGCTGCTCTTGGCGAGGTCCCAGGCGAAGGCAATGAAGGCCACCGTGTAGGTACCCGCCGCCAGCAGCATGAAGAGTTCGCTGTACTGGCCCATGGTTTCGTTGATTCCAAATGGCATTAGTGGTCCTTTTCGGGCCCGGTGGGGCCTGCTGGGGTGCTGACGGAGCCTGCGACATTATCGCCTGTCCGGCTGGGAGTTTGCTGGGACGGGGCGGCGTCCCCGGAAGCGGCATCCTCAGGGGCCCCCTCTTCAGGCAGCTGCCACTCTGCGGCGAAGAGTTTCCGCAGCGCGGCTGCCTCGCCGGCCAGGCGGTGGTCCTCGCCGCGGGCCAGGAGCCCGTATTCAACCATGGTGCGGCCGTCGGCGGCGGTGCCGGTGCGTACCCAGACGCGCCGTCGGTTGACGTAGAGCGAGAGGATGAGGCCTGCCACGGCCAGCAGGGCGAAGACCAGGGCGTAGAGCTGCCCCGGGTTGTGGTGGATGTCCACGCCGATGTACCGCTTGACGCCGTCGAAGCTGATGCTGCCCTTGCCGTCCGGAAGGGTGGCCGTTGCCCCGGGGGTCAGCGTGATGCCGCCGGCCGCCAGGTTCCGGGCGTTGAGCGGGGTCAGGTTCTTGACGTCCAGTTCGAAGACGTTCTGCGGGGCACCCTTGTTCAGGCCCAGGTCGCCATAGTAGGAGTTCAGGGTCAGCTGCGGGTTGAACAGCTCGGGGTCCGCGCTGAAGGAGACGTTCTTGTCCGTGACGAACGCGGTGGGCAGGAAGAAGCCCACGAAGCCCAGCTGGTCCGGCTGGGCGTCAGGAACCTTGATCACCACGGAGGAGTAGTAGTTCTCGCCCTGCAGCTTTGCCACCACGGGGCCCTGCATGGCCACGTTGCCCGCTCCGTCCCGGATGGTCACCACCGGGGCGTAGCCGTTACCGGTGAGGTAGATGCTGGTGCCGCCGAGGTTCACGGGGTCGTTGACCTTGAGGGTCTCCTGCTTGGGCGGAGCGTCCGGGTTTTCCTTGGTGGTCACCGTAGCGGCGAAGTCGATGGGCTGGCCGAACTTGCCCTTGGATTCACGGTCAAACGTGATGTTGAACTTGTCCAGCTGCAGCGAGTAGGGCTGGAGCTGGCTGGACTGGAAGTTGGTGCCAGGGTTGAACTGGTCGTAGCCCACCAGGGTGTTCACGAACGTGTCGCCTTCCACCAGGATGCGCTGGCCGCTGTACCCGAACAGGCCGCCGGCTGCCACGGACACCAGCACGCCGATGAGCGAGGTGTGGAAGACCAGGTTGCCCACTTCCTTCATGAAGCCGCGTTCGGCGCCCAGGGACGGAAGGGCGCCGTCGGCATCCCTGACCTCCACCCGGTAGCCGCGCTTACGCAGCACCCGGGCGGCACCGTTAATGGCGTCCGACGACGGGATGGCGGCACCGGAGGGGATCACCAGGGTGCCGTATTCGGGCAGCCGGGACAGGCGCTGCGGGGTCCGCGGCGGCTGGGAACGCATGGCCTTGTAGTGGGCGATGGCGCGGGGCACCACGCAGCCGATCAGGGAAATGAACAGCAGCAGGTAGATCGCCGAGAACCAGGCCGAGGAGTAGACGTCGTAGAGCTGCAGGGAGTCCAGCAGCTTGCCGTAGTCCGGGTGGTCCTTGATGTACTGGGTCACCACGGCCGGGTTTGCCGGCCGCTGCGGGAACAGTGATCCGGGGACGGCGGCGACGGCAAGGAGCAGCAGCAGGAACAGCGCGGTGCGCATGCTGGTCAGCTGGGTCCAGGCCCACCGCAGCATGCCCTTGGGTCCCAGGGCCGGAAGGGCGGCCTGGGCTTTCGCCTCTGCTACAGGGGCGGATTGCTTCTTCTTTACGTTCACACGCTCGCTCATCAGATCGGCAACTTCACGTCGGTTTGGAACCAGTACTGCAGCCCGGTCACCCAGGCACCCCACACCCCGGTGGCCATCAGTATCCCGAGGACCACCAGGATCCCGCCGCCGGTCCGCTGGATGGCCACGCGGTGCTTGCGGAAGAATGCCATGACGCCCAGGCCCCGGCGCAGGGCCAGGGCGATCAGCAGGAACGGGATGCCAAGTCCCAGGCTGTAGACAAAAGCCAGGAATGCACCCTTGGCGGCAGAGGACCCGCCGGAGAGGCTGAGCAACTGCACGGCGGAATAGGTGGGGCCTACGCACGGGGCCCAGCCCAGGCCGAAGGTCAGGCCCAGCAGGGGCGCTCCCCAGAGCCCGGCGGGCGGCTTTGCGTGGATCTTCGCGTCACGCTGCAGCCAGCCGAAACCGCCCATGAAGACGATCCCCATGATGATGACCAGGATTCCCAGGAGCTGGGTGATCCAGGCATTCTGGCTGCCCGTGATGAGGGTGCCCAGCTGGCCGAATGCACCGCCCAGCAGGACGAAGATCACGGAGAAGCCCAGGACGAACAACCCAATGCCCGCCAGCATCCGCCCGCGTTTCTGCTTTTGCAGGTCCACGCCGCTCAGTCCGGTCACATAGCCCAGGTAGCCGGGCACCAGGGGAAGGACGCAGGGCGAAAGGAACGACACCAGTCCTGCCAGCAGGGCCACCGGAATGGCGAGCAGGAGGGAGCCGCTGAGGATGGCTTCGGCGAAGGGGCTGTTCACGGTCCCGGCCCGTCCCTATTCCGCCACGGCGGCGGTGATGAGGGCTTTCAGGGTGCCCTTCTCGATTTCGCCGAGGACCCTGGAGGCCACGCGGCCCTGCTTGTCCAGCACCAGCGTGGTGGGTACGGCACCGGGCGGGACCAGGCCGGAAACGGAGAGCAGGACGCCGCCGTCCTTGTCGTCAAAGCTGGGGTAGGTCAGGTTGAAGGTCTTCTCGAACGCTTCGGCCGTGGGCTTCTCGTCCCGGAGGTTGACGCCGAAGAACTGTACGCCCTGGTCCTTGAACTCCTGGTGCAGCTCCTCCAGGAGCGGCGCCTCCACACGGCACGGTGCGCAGGCGGCGAACCAGAAGTTCAGGACGCTGACCTTGCCCTGGAAGTCGGCCGGGGTCACAGCGGCGCCACTGAAAAGCGCTCCCTGGATCTGCACGGCTTCCTTGCGGTCCCCGACGGCGAACTCGGTTACGGAGCCGTCGCCGGCAACATAGTTCTTGTTGTCGCCGGCCTTGGCCTGCTTGGCCAGCGCATCCTCCTGGGCGCAGCCGGACAGGCCAAGGGTCAGCGCGGTCAGGGCCAGGCCGCCTGCCGAAAGCAGGCTCCGGCGCGAGGGAAGGGTGTTGTTGCTCACTGCTAGGCTCCAGGGGTGCTGGCGGCACCGGGAAGAAGGGACGCCGCGGGCTCGCTGTACTCGACCCGCAAGAGCGAGCCGTCGTCGTCGAAAACCAGGGACGTAAGGGATGTCAGGGTGCACTCGCGCTTGCGCGGGTCGTGCCACAAGGGGCGGCCTTCGGCGCTCAGCCGGGCTGCCCAGATGGGCAGCTGGTGGCTGACGAGGATCGCCTCGGGGCCTGCGGCACCGAAGTCGCCGGCGGCCAGTGCGATGGCCTGCAGCCGCGCGTCCTGGACAGCAGCCGCTACCCGCGCCGCCTGCTCCTTGTACGGTTCGCCCCACGACGGGCGCAGCGGGTTGACCAGGCGCGGCCAGTGCTTCGGCCGGCGGAGTTCGGCCTTGGTGACCTTCATGCCCTCGAAGTAGTTTTCCGCTTCGATGATGCGCTGGTCGGTGTGGATCTGCAGGCGCAGCGCTTCCGACGTCGGCCGTGCCGTCTCCTGCGCACGGTCAAGCGGCGAGGCGGCCAGGTAGGTGATCCGGGCTCCGCGCTCGGCGCGCTGCCGGAAGTGGTCGGCCAGGGTGCGGGCCATCTCCTGCCCCAGATCGGAGAGGTGGAATTCGGGGAGCCGTCCATAGAGAACGCCGTCGGGATTGTGGACCTCGCCGTGGCGGAGCAGATGGACAGTGGCTTGGGGCATGTTTACCAGTTTCTCAAAGATGGCGTGCGATCCGAAATCTCCCGGACGCGCTTTCTACAAAGAGTAGAACTTAAGTTTCTGAAGAAATGTTCCGAAACCGGGAACAAAACATGCAAACGCATGTTTATACTGGATGCAGCAAGATAGTTGAGGCTTCAACCGATGAAGGTTCAACCGCAGGACTACAGCAGGCATTCACACCAAGGAGCAACATCATGGCACTTCCCGCAGACGTCACCACCGGCACCTGGACCCTGGACAACTCCCACAGCGAGATCGGCTTCACCGTCCGTCACGCGGGCATCAGCAAGGTCCGCGGCCAGTTCAAAGAGGCCGAGGCCACCCTGAACCTCGCCGAGAACGTGGCCGACTCCAAGGTCAACGCCACTATCAAGACCTCCAGCTTCGACTCCGGCGACGTCAACCGTGACGGCCACGTACGCGGCGAAGACTTCTTCGACGTTGAGAAGTTCCCGGAGATCTCCTTCGTTTCCAATGCAATCGTCACCAAGGGCGACGCCTACGAGCTCCAGGGCGACCTCACCATCAAGGGCGTCACCCGTCCCGTGGCCCTCGAGACCGAGCTCCACGGCGTGGCCGTCGATCCGTTCGGCAACACCCGCGCCGGCCTCACCGCCGAGACCACCATCAGCCGCAAGGATTTCGGCCTCACCTGGAACGCCGTCCTCGAAGCCGGCGGCGTGCTGGTCAGCGACAAGGTTGCCATCAACCTCGAACTCGCCTTCATCGCGCCCGCAGCATAACTTTCACCACCCGGCGCACCCCGGCACCAGGCCTTTTCGGCCCGGTGCCGGGGTGTGCTGTTTAAATACGCCCTGCAGGCACGGTCGTGGGCGTGAATGCCGCCCGAATCACCCACATCTCCGCCTGCCGGGGGTACGGTGGAGCTAAGCCATGCTGGGGGGAAGGCTGAGGACCGATTCCCGGCAGCCTACCTGGATCCCGACCTGCAGAAGGAACGCCCATGAGTACTCCTCCCGTCCCGCCTCCCGCGCCCCAAGATCCCTACTCCGGCAATGACCAGTCCGGCAGCCAGCAGCCCGGACCCGAGCAGCCGCGCTACGGCCAGAATGCGCCCCAGTATGGCCAGAACGCACCGCAGTACGGGCAGAACCAGCCCCAGTACGGTTCGCAGCCGCCCGCAGCGCCGCAGTATGGCCAGAATGCACCGCAGTACGGTTCCCAGTATGCCCAGAATGCACCCCAGTACGGGCAGGCGCCGTATGGGCAGTCCCCGTACGGCCAGTACCCCTCGGAGCAGCCACAGCCGGCGGGAAGCAACGGCATCCCGCAGCTGGTGAACATCTCGTTCTGGCTGCTGATCGCGTCCGCGGTGATTTTTGTCGTTTCCGTGCTCGCCGGCCTCACCCAACTCGATGATCCACAGTTCCGGCAGGCTTTCGAGCAGCAGGTGAAAGCCAGCGGAGCAGCCGTCACGTATGACGACATCAAGAGCGTCATCGCCGGCACCCTGGTCGTCTTCGCGATCATCGGCGTCGCGCTCTACCTGCTGGTGGCGTTCTTCATCCGCAAGGGCAGGAACTGGGCACGCATCCTCGGAACCGTGTTCGCGGCACTCTCCGTTTTGGGCCTGTTCGGGGTCCCCACCTTCGGAACGCTCGGGACGGTCCTGGGCATTGCCGCCATTGTCCTGCTCTACCTCCCGGCCGCTGCCCCGTATTTCCGGAAGCAGCAGCCGTTCGCCAACCCCTATTCCGGCGGCTTCGGCAACCCTTACGGGCGGTAAAGCCTACGGCAGACTGCAACGGTGGCCCGGGATGTCCAGCATCCCGGGCCACCGCTTTTAGACCTGTCCTCAGGCCGGCTGTCCCGGCGCCTGCGCGCGTTGGGCGTGATAGGCCAGGATCTGGAGCTCGGTGGCCATGTCCACCTTGCGGAGGTTGACTCCCTCAGGGACCTGCAGCATGACGGGAGCAAAGCTGAGCACGCTGTGCACGCCGGCAGCCACCACCCGGTCGCAGATGCCCTGGGCCACGGCCGCGGGAAGGGCCAGCACCACCATGTTTGCCCCGGTGCGGTGGAGGACGGTCTCGAGGTCTGCCACGTCGCTGACCCGCAGCCATCCCACCTCGTTGCCCACCACCATCTGGTCCGCGTCGAAAATGGCCACCACGTCGAAGCCCCGCGATTCGAAGCCGCCGTAGCGCGCCAGTGCCTTGCCCAGGTTTCCGGCTCCAACGATGGCCACTTTCCAGTCATGCGTCAGCCCCAGGGCCGCAGCGATGTGGCGGCTCAGGTACTGCACCTCGTAGCCCACTCCCCTGGTGCCGTAGGACCCCACGTGGGACAGGTCCTTGCGCAGCGTGGAGGAGCTGACGCCGGAGGCTTCTGCGAGCGATTCCGACGAGACACGCTCAACCCCCTCGGCCAGCAGCGTGTTCAGGGCACGGAGGTAGAGCGTCAACCGGGCCACGGCAGCGGGAGGAATCTGCTTGGCCGGTGTGCCCGCGGCATCCGGAACGTCCGGCACAGGCTGGGGGGTTGAATCCAAGGACGTCACTGGCATCCCCCTACTTGGCCATGGCGCGCTGCAGGACGCGTTCCAGCCGGGCTTCGTCGATTTTCCAGAAGTCGCGCTGCACCCCGTCCACCAGGACCACGGGGATCTCTTCGGCGTAGCGCTCCCGCAGTTCGGGCTGGTTGTCCACCAGCTCTTCGCTCCACTCAAGGCCCAACGCGGCCGTGACCCGGCCGACGGCGTCGCGCGCCTCTTCGCAGAGGTGGCAGTCAGCTTTGGTGACCAGGACGACGCGGGGGGTAGCCATGGCTTAACGGTATCGCCGTTCGCGCGGTGCAGGTGACGCCGACGGCGCCGGGCGGGTGGATTGACTAGACTCAAGTCCATGCCCGAGGAGAAATACGTCGCCGTCGTTACACGGCCGGTTGCTGCGCCGCAGCCCGGTGAGGCGGCGTTTTTCGACGTGGACAATACCCTGATGCGCGGTGCCAGCCTCTTCCATGTGGCCCGCAAGATGCACCAGCGGGGGGCGTTCACGCTGATCCAGGCTGCCGGGTTCGCGTGGAAGCAGTTCAAGTTCGTGGCGCGCGGGGAAAACATCGACGACGTCCATGCGGTCCGCGATTCGGCCCTGACCCTCGCCGCCGGCATCACCGTTGACGACATCAAGGCGCTGGGTGAAGAGGTCTACGACGAGATGATCGCGTCGCGGATCTGGCCCGGTGCCAAGGCGCTGGCAGAACAGCACCTCCGCGTGGGCCGCCGCGTCTGGCTGGTAACGGCCACGCCCATCGAAGTGGCCACGGTGATCTCCACCCGGCTGGGATTGACGGGGGCCCTGGGCACGGTGGGGGAAGTGTCGGACGGCATGTACACCGGACGCCTGGTGGGAGACATCCTCCACGGCTCGGCCAAGGCGGTAGCCGTGCAGGCCATCGCGGACCAGGAGGACCTGGACCTCAAGCGCTGCTGGGCGTACAGCGATTCCTACAATGACGTTCCGCTGCTCTCGCTCGTAGGCCACCCGGTGGCCATCAACCCGGACGCCAAGCTCCGCCGCCACGCCCGCGACCGGAACTGGCCGGTCTATGATTTCCGCGCCGGCCGCCGCGCCGCCACCCTTGGTCTGAAGGCAGCGACCTTCGGCGGCGCCATCTACGGCCTCTGGAAAGGCTTCGCCCGCATCCGCGGCCCCCGGGCGTAGCCAAAAAAATGCCCGCCGCCTTGGAAGGCGACGGGCATTTCCACGCTGTTCGAAGTATCGCTACTTCTTGTTGCGGCGCTGGTGACGGGTCTTGCGAAGCAGCTTGCGGTGCTTCTTCTTGGCCATACGCTTGCGACGCTTCTTAATAACTGAACCCACGAAAGTTCCTTACAAACTAGATGCAGTACCTGCCTGATGGGGAATGTCCGTGGACAAAGCTACGAACTGAACAACTGACAGATTCTTACAATGACGTAAAACGTTCCTTAACAGGGTACCGCTTATCGGGAGCGGCTCAGGACAGGTGGCCTCAGGCGGTCTCGGTGTGGCCGTCCACAACAGCACCCTTGAGGTACTGTTCGACGGCGTTTTCGGGGACCCGGTAGGAGCGGCCGAAGCGCACCGCGGGCATTTCGCCGGAGTGGACCAGGCGGTAAACAGTCATTTTGGAGACGCGCATGACCTCGGCCACTTCAGCCACGGTGAGGAACTTCGCGTTGGAGAAGTTCTGTTCTGCCGACATTTCCCTATTTTCCTTTGCTGACGGATGGACAACAGTGACCCCAGGTACGTGCCAATGCGGTGTTCCGATGCTGAGCCATCCACCAACCACCTAAATAGATACTCTAGATGTTCATGTGGCAGATGTGAAAGTAGTGGCCTCCCCTATTTCGCCCCCTAATTCTGCTGCCGCCGCTTCCGCGCCGACGCCGCGAGCTGCTCCAGGACAGACGCCGAGACATCCCAGTCCATGCAGGCGTCCGTCACGCTCTGGCCGTAGACCAGTTCCGCCCGTCCCGCGGCGTGCTCCGCAACGTCCAGGTTCTGCGCTCCGCCCACCAGGAAGCTTTCCAGCATGACGCCGGCAACCGCCCGGGCCGCCACTCCCCCGTCCTCAAGCTGGGCACCGATCTCCAATGCGACCTCCGCCTGCCGGTGGTGGCTCTTGCCGCTGTTGGCGTGGCTCGCGTCAACGATCAGGCGGGGATTGAGCCCCTTGCCCGCCAGTTCGGTGGAGGCGCGTTCCACATCGGCCGCTGAGTAGTTGGGGCCCTTCCGGCCGCCGCGGAGGATGACGTGGGTGTCGGGGTTTCCTGCCGTTGCCACCAGCGCTGCCCGGCCCTCGCCGTCGATTCCCAGGAACGCCTGCGCCGCCCCGGCGGCACCGCAGGCATCGATGGCTACCTGCAGGCCGCCGTCGGTCCCGTTCTTGAAACCGATGGGCATGGAAAGCCCGGACGCCAACTGCCGGTGGATCTGGCTCTCCGTGGTGCGCGCACCGATGGCACCCCACGAGATCAGGTCCGCCATGTACTGGGGGCTGATCGGCTCCAGGAATTCGGTGGCGGTGGGCAGGCCCAGCGCGGTGACCTGCTGCAGGAACTGCCGGGCCGTGCGGAGGCCGGTGACCATGTCATGGCTGCCGTCCAGCCGGGGATCGTTGATCAGGCCCTTCCAGCCCACCGTGGTGCGCGGCTTCTCGAAGTAGGTCCGCATGACGATCAGCAGGTCTTCCTTGTGCTTCTCTGCCTGGCTGACCAGCCGCCGCGCGTACTCGAGTCCGGCCTTGGGGTCGTGGATGGAGCAGGGACCCACGATGACCAGCAGGCGGTCATCCACGCCGTCCATGATGGCGCGCACCTCATCGCGTCCGCGTTCGACGACGGCGGCGGCCCGGGCGTCCAGGGGCAGTTTGGTGAGGAGTGCCGACGGGGTGGGCAGCGGGGTGAATTCGCTGACGCGCAGGTTCGAGGTGGACTTGGTGTCGCTGGCCGGTGCTGCTGCTGTTGCGGTGCTCATGTTCGGGGTCCTGTTCCAGATGGGAAGCGGGCCCGGATTTCAGAACCCGCCGGAGAAACGGCGAAGGGCAGAGAATGATCTCTGCCCTGTTGGCTCTGAAGGAAGTTGGATGCGTGTCAGTTAGACGCGGGCTCCTCCAGAGCCAACGAAAAATACGCATACCAACGGTTAGTCATGGAAGTGACCATAAACCCGGCACACGGAGGCCGCAAAATCGGTTGCGTCACATTCCGGTGCACTCGCCTACCCAAGGAGCTTGCGCAGGAACTGCAGCTGCCGGATCCAGTGGTGTTCCTGGCCGCCTTCGTGGTTGTTGAATCGGTACACCTCGATCTCCTTGCCGGGAGTGCTGCCCGATGCTGCCGCGGAGCCATAGGCGTTGTAGCTGGCGAAAACCGTGGACGGCGGGCAGATGTCATCCATCTGGGCAGCGGAATACAGTGCCGGAACGGAGGCCCAGCGGGCCAAATTGACGCCGTCGAAATAGTTGAGGACCTTCAGGGCGGCGTCGTAGCGGTCCCGGTGCCGGGCGAGGAACTGGGCGATCTCCGGGTACGGGCCGCGTGGGGTGATGTCGATGGCACGGGGGAAGTCCTGCAGGAAGGGGACATCGGGCAGCGCGGCGATGACGCCGTCGAGCCGTCCCGCGGTGAGCCCTGCAGTGGCCACCACCAGGCCGCCTCCCTGGCTGACGCCCGCCAGCACCACCTTGGCGGGATCGACGGCGGGGTGTGCCTGCGCCGCCTCCACGGCGCGGAAGGCGTCCACATAGACCCTGCGGAAGTAGTAGTCCTCCCGGCTGGCGATGCCCCTGGTCATGAGGCCTGCGTGTACCACGTCCCCGGCGGAGGGGTGGGGGTCGGGGGTGTCGCCCACCATGCCGCCGTACCCCTGGCCGCGGGTGTCCATGATGAAGTGGGCGTACCCGGCCTGCGCCCAGCGGGTGTCCTGGTTGGCCAGGCCCCGCCCGCCCGAGTAGCCGATGTAGTGCACCACCACCGGAAGCTGGACATCAGCCTCCCGGTGGGCGGGAAGATGCAGCCAGCCTTTGACCGGAGCACCGCCAAAACCGGAGAACGTGACGTCGAAGGTCTCAATCACGGTGAGGTAGTTCTCCACCGGTTCGAATGTGGCGGCCAGTGGATACGCCCGGGCCTCCCGCACCGTGGCATCCCAAAACGCCTTGAGGTCCCCCGGCGGCGTGACCCCGGAGGTGTAGCTGAGCAGCTGGGCCAGGGGAAGGTCGAAGAGGGGCATTCCTAATTCACGCATCCTTGGCGCGCAGCGACAAGTGGCTGGTACCGGTCCAGGCTGGTTTCGGTGGCGACGATCCGGCGGAGCTCGGCCAGCCCGCCGTCGACGGCCCCGGCGGCCCGCGCCTGGACCAGCACGTTGCCCAGGGCGGTGGCTTCGACCGGTCCGGCGACGACGGGACGTCCCGTGGCGTTGGCGGTGAGCTGGCAGAGCAGGGCGTTCTGGGAGCCGCCGCCCACCACGTGCACCACGTCCACGGAACGGCCCGCGAGGCGTTCCGCAGCGGTGATGGTCCTGGCGTAGCCGGCTGCGAGGCTGTCCATGATGCAGCGGGTGATGGTGGCCGGATCGTTGGGCAGGACATCGCCGGTGCGCCGGACCGCCGCACGGATGCGCTCGGGCATGTTGTCCGGGGCGATGAAGTACGGATCGTCGGCGTTGATTTGGGGTCCGCCGGCGGGCAGTGCGGCGGCCGCGGCCAGCAGGGCCGTGAGGTCGGGTTTGAACCCTTCCGACGCCCAGGTGCGCTGGCATTCGCTCAGCAGCCACAGTCCGCCCACGTTGCGCAGGTAGCGGGTGGTGCCGTCCACGCCGCGTTCATTGGTGAAATTCGCTTCCCGGCTGCCCCCGGTCAGGACCGGGTGCTGCAGTTCCAGCCCCACCAGCGACCAGGTGCCCGAGGAGATGTACGCGAAGTTTTCCTGGTCCGCGGGGACCGCGGCGACCGCTGAAGCGGTGTCGTGTGAACCGACGGCCACGACTTTCGTGTCCTGCGGCAGGTCCACGGCGGCGGCAACCTTCGGCAGGAGTGTTCCGACGGTTTCGCCGGGCTGGATCAGCGGCGGGAACAGGTTTTTGCGCAGGCCCAGCGCCGTGAAGAACTCGGTGGCCCACTCCCCCGCCACGGCGTCAAACAGTCCGGTGGTGGAGGCGTTGGTGGCCTCGGTCCGCCGCGCGCCGGTGAGCCGGAAGGCGATCAGGTCCGGAATGAGGAGTGCCTGCAGCCCGTCCAGGTCCTTCTCGGTGGCCAGCTGGTAGATGGTGTTGAACTGCAGGAACTGCAGGCCTGTGGTCTGGTACAGGCGGCTGGGGTCCAGCTTGGCGTGTACGGGCGCGACGGCGGCGCGGCTGCGGTCGTCGCGGTAGCTGTAGGGCTGGTCCACCAGTTCACCGGCCTTGTTGACCAGTCCGTAGTCCACGGCCCACGTGTCGATGCCGATGCTGGCGATCCGTTCCCCCTGCACGGCGGCGACTGTCGCCGCGGCAGCCAACCCCTTAAGTACTTCCGCGAACAGGGCGTCGAAGTCCCAGCGGAGGCCGCCGTCGTGCTCCACCACGCCGTTGGGGAAGCGGTGGACGGTCTCCAGGGAGACTCCGCTCCCGCCAGCGCGGCCAAGGATCACGCGGCCGGAGGAGGCGCCGATGTCGACGCCGGCAAACACCCTGGAGGCAACATGCGCGTCAGCCGCGCCTGCCACCGTGCTCACCGCAGGAAGGCCGCCGCCACCCCGGCGTCCACGGGGATGTGCAGACCGGTGGTGTGGGACAGTTCGTTGCTGGTGAGGACGGCGGCGGCGTTGGCCACGTGTTCGGGCAGGACCTCGCGCTTGAGCAGGGTGCGCTGGGCGTAGTACTCCCCCAGCTTTTCCTCGTCCACACCATAGACGGCGGCACGCTTGGCGCCCCAGCCGCCGGCGAAGATCCCGGAGCCGCGGACCACGCCGTCGGGGTTGATGCCGTTGACGCGGATGCCGTGCTCGCCCAGTTCGGCCGCGAGGAGCCGGACCTGGTGGGCTTGGTCGGCCTTGGTCGCGGAGTACGCGATGTTGTTGGGGCCGGCGAACACGGAGTTCTTGGAGGAGATGTAGATGATGTCCCCGCCCATGCCCTGGGCGATCATCACCTTCGCGGCGGCCTTGGCCACCAGGAATGAGCCCTTGGCCATGACATTGTGCTGCAGGTCCCAGTCCTTTTCGGTGGTTTCCAGCAGCGGCTTGGAGATGGACAGGCCGGCGTTGTTGACCACCAGGTCCACGCCGCCGAACGCCAGGACAGCGGCGTCGATCGCAGCGGCGACCTGGGCCTCGTCGGTGACGTCCGCCTGGACGCCGATGGCGACGTCGGCACCGCCCAGCTCCTCGGCGACCTTTTGTGCGTTCTCAAGGTTCAGGTCGGCAATGACAACGCACGCGCCGTCGGACGCCAGCCGTGTTGCGATGGCCTTGCCGATGCCGGAGGCCGCGCCGGTCACCAGCGCGATGCGGGTGGCGTGGGACTTGGGTTTGGGCATCCGGGCGAGCTTGGCTTCCTCCAGCGCCCAGTACTCGATCCGGAACTTCTCGGATTCCTCGATCGGGGCGTAGGTGGAGATTGCCTCCGCGCCGCGCATGACGTTGATGGCGTTGATGTAGAACTCGCCGGCCACCCGGGCGGTCTGCTTGTTCGCTCCGAAGGAGAACATGCCCACGCCGGGGACCAGCACGATGGCCGGGTCCGCGCCGCGCAGCGCCGGGGAGTCCTGGTCCTTGTGCCGGTCGTAATAGGCCTGGTAGTCCTCGCGGTAGTCGGCGTGCAGTTCGTGCAGCCGGGCGATCGAGTCCTCCACGCTGGCGTCGGCGGGCAGGTCCAGGATGAGCGGCTTGACCTTGGTGCGCAGGAAGTGGTCCGGGCAGGAGGTGCCGAGCGCGCCGAGCCGCGGGTGTTCGGCTGCCTCGAGGAAGTCCAGGACGACGGCGTCATCGCTGAAGTGCCCCAGCTGCGGCTTGTCCGTGGAGGCCAGGCCGCGGATCACCGGTGCCAGGGCGGCTGCCTTGGCACGGCGCTCAGCCTCGGGCAGCGCCCCATAACCGGCGAGCTTGGCGCCGAAGGGCTCGGCCTTGCCGTTGTCCTTGATGTACTTTTCGGCCTGGTCGATGATCCACAGCGAGTTGGCCTCTGCTTCTTCGCTGGTGGCGCCCCAGGCGGTGATGCCGTGGCCGCCCAGGATGGTGCCGATGGCCTGCGGGTTGGCGTCCTTGATCGCGGCGATGTCCAGGCCCAGCTGGAACCCGGGGCGGCGCCACGGCACCCACACCACCTTGTCGCCGAAGATCTTCCCGGTCAGCGCCTCGCCGTCCACGGCAGTGGCAATGGCGATGCCGGAGTCCGGGTGCAGGTGGTCCACGTGCGCGGCGCCCACCAGCCCGTGCATCGCCGTGTCGATCGACGGGGCCGCGCCGACCTTGCCGTGCAGGCAGTAATCGAACGCGGCCACCATCTCGTCCTCGCGCTCCACGCCGGGGTAGACGTTCTTCAGCGCGGCCAGCCGGTCCAGGCGCAGCACCGCAAGGTTCTGCTCCTTCAGGGTGCCCAGGTCTCCGCCTGAGCCCTTGACCCACAGCAGTTCCACGTCCTGGCCCGTAACCGGGTCCGTTTCGGTGCCCTTGGCCGAGGTGTTGCCGCCGGCGAAATTCGTGTTCCGCTTGTCCGCACCCAAACGGTTCGAACGGGCAATCAGTTCTTCAACAGTCTTGTTCGTCATAACTTCTCAGGCGCCCCATCCGGCTTGCTGGCCGCCTGCGCGGTCCTCGTTGATCTGTTTCTGGTATCCGCTGGCCTTGTAGGCGGCCATCGGGTCCGCGGGCAGGCCGCGGGATTCACGCCACTCAGCCAGGATGGGCCGGACGTCCGTGTAGAAGGCATCGTTGAAGATGCCGTTGGCGGCCAGGACGTCCCCGGCGCGCTGGGCCTCGGTGAGGGCCGCGGTGTCGATCAGCAGGGCGCGTGCCGTCATTTCCTGGACGTTCAGCACGGAGCGGATCTGGCCCGGGATCTTTTCCTCCAGGTTGTGGCATTGGTCCAGCATGAGGGCCACACCGGAGTCCTTGCCGAACCCGCCGCCACGGATCACCTCGTGCATGATGCGGAAGAGCTGGAACGGATCGGCGGCACCCACAATGAGGTCGTCGTCGGCATAGAAGCGCGAGTTGAAGTCGAAGGAGCCCAGCTTTCCCAGCCGCAGCAGCTGCATCACGATGAACTCGATGTTGGTGCCCGGGGCATGGTGCCCGGTGTCCAGGCAGACAAACGCCTTCTCCCCCAGGGCCAGGGTCTGCGCGTAGGAAGTGCCCCAGTCCGGAACGTCCGTGTGGTAGAAAGCCGGTTCGAAGAACTTGTACTCCAGCACCAGGCGCTGCTCATCGCCCAGGGCTGCATAGATCTCCTGCAGGGACTCGGCCAGGCGGTCCTGCCGGCCGCGGAGGTCGTCCTGGCCGGGGTAGTTGGTGCCGTCGGCAAGCCAGATCTTCAGGTCGCGGGAGCCTGTGGCGTGCATGATGTCGATGCAGTCCAGGTGGTGGTCGATGGCGCGGCGGCGGACCGCCCCGTTGGAGGACGTCAGGGAGCCGAACTTGTACTCGTCATCCTGGAACGTGTTGGAGTTGATGGTCCCCAGTCCCACGCCCAGGCCGGCCGCATAGTCCTTGAGGGCGGAGTAGTCATCCACCTTGTCCCACGGGATATGCAGCGCCACGGTGGGCGCCAGGCCGGTCAGCTCGTGGACCTTGGCGGCGTCGGCCAGTTTCTCCTGGACCGTGCGGGGCGTGCCCGGCGTGCCGAACACCTTGAACCGCGTCCCCGAATTCCCATAGGCCCACGAAGGGACCTCGATGGCAAGCTCCCCGAGCCTGCCCAGCGCCTTTGCTACATCATTCATGATGGTTCTTTCCGGTGTCTTGTGCTGTGGTCTGTTGGTACTGCCCCGCTGCAGGAGCTGGGTTTCGCTGTAGTTGCCGGGGTATGGAACTACTGGATTGTGGACTACTGGGTTGGGGAGCCTGCGGCTGCAAGCTGGCCGTCGAGGTTGAACACTTCTTCCAGGACCTGGAACCCCTCGTCGGGCGCCTGGCCGGTGTTCTCGAACAGTGTGGCCATCTCGGCCTGCCAGCGGGCGTTGACGTCCGTCAGGGCCATCCGGGCCCGGGCTGCGTCAAAGTCGTCGCACTCGACGTATCCCACCAGGAGCCCGTCCCCACCGAGGAACAGGGAGTAGTTGTGCCAGCCCGCGTCCTTGAGTGCTTGCAGCATCTCCGGCCACACTGCGGCGTGCCGGCGCCGGTATTCATCAATCAGCTGCGGCTGGACCGAAGAACGGAAACACACCCTCATCGGTGCCCCTTCCAAAACGCCAAGATTTTTTGAATCGTTTCATTGGTACGATTCAAAGTACTCTTGGATTTGAGCAGGTGTCAAGCAATGGCAGAAACTTTTGATCTGCCGCAGGGATCTTCCCGGCGGGGGCATGTCAGCACGGAGAACCGATGAACCGCACAGCCAGCATCAAGGACGTGGCCACCCACGCGGGCGTGGCCGTTGGCACCGTGTCCAACGTCCTCAACTATCCCGACCGGGTGTCGGACAGGACCAAGGAGCGGGTCCTGTCAGCCATCGATGAACTGGGGTTTGTCCGCAATGACGCCGCGCGCCAGCTTCGCGTGGGGCACAGCCGCACCATCGGGCTTATCGTCCTGGACGTAGGCAACCCGTTCTTCACGTCCGTTGTCCGCGCGGCGGAAGACGCCGCAGCGCTGCAGGGCAGCGCCGTCCTGCTGGGCGACAGCGGCCACAACGCCGGCCGGGAAGCGAACTACATCGACCTCTTCCAGGAGCAGCGTGTGCAGGGGCTGCTGATTTCGCCGGTGGGCGATGTGACGGACAGGCTGGATCTCCTCCGCGAGCGTGGCGTCCCCACGGTACTGGTGGACCGGCAGGCCGACGAGTCCAAGTTCAGCTCAGTTGCCGTGGACGATGACGCCGGCGGATACCTGGCGGCCAGGCACCTGCTGGACACCGGACGCCGCCGGCTCGCCTTTGTTGGCGGCTCCACCTCCATCCGCCAGGTGGCGGACCGCCTGCAGGGGGCCCGGCGGGCCGTCAAGGAGGAACGGGACGCCACGCTGGAAGTCCTGGATGCGGAGGGGCAGACCGTCCTGGCCGGCCGCAGCGTGGGAGACATGCTGGTGGAGCGCGGTCGGGCAGAGCTGCCGGACGGCATCTTTTGCGCCAACGACCTCCTGGCCCTGGGCGTCATGCAGTCGCTCACCATGACGCACACGTTCCGCATTCCCGGGGACGTGGCGCTGATCGGCTACGACGACATCGACTTTGCGGCCTCCGCGGTGGTTCCCCTGTCCTCCATCCGCCAGCCCACGCAGCTGCTGGGCAGGACAGCCATCGAGCTGCTGTCCGAAGAGGTGGAGTCCCAGAACCCCGTCCACCGTTCCGTAGTGTTCACCCCGGAACTGGTGGTCCGGCAGAGCACCGCCGCCGCTGGTTAGTTCTCCGCGGGCCGCAGCCATTTGAGGGATTCGGTCCGCGAGGTGAAGAAGCGGGTGGGGCAGGGCGGGACATGGACGCCCAGGAAGAAGTTGGCGATGATCCGGTCCACCGGGCTTGTCCCCAGCAGGGCGATCCTGTTGGCCGCACATGGGATGGAGAACACTGAGCGGGCCTGGATGCTCACGTTCTCGGTGGTGGCCATGTCCACGAGCATCGGGTAGTTTGCGTCTCCCGCTATCTGGTTTACCGCGGCCATCGCCGCCTGCGCATCTTCGACTTCGATGCGGACCTTGGGCTCCCAGATGAGGTGGATGACCCCGTCAGCGCGCAGTTCCACCGTGCCCTTGCCGCCGTCGACCACTACCGGCTCCATACCCGCCTCCCTCCAGTGGGCAGTTCCTGAACTCCTCCATCTTGCCCCACAAGGGACTGGAAGGGCGCCCATCGCTCCACCATAGGCCACGCGTTTCCCCGGCAACCAGCTTGACTCATCAGCAAAGGTCTCAGCTTCAGTCACCGCCATTGCCCTCTCCGGCGCCATGCTCTTTGGCATGGCAGGCCCGGCGACAGCAGCGGCACCCGCGGCTCCTTCCGCCGCCTCCAAGACAACACAAACCGCCAACGTTTCCGGCACCATCAACCAGACCATCGACGGCGTGGGTACGTTGGTCGGCTCGTTCACGCCGACGGGCTTCAGCGCCCAGAACGGCCAGCTGAACGTCACAGGCCTGGTGCAGGGTACCCTCACCGACCTCACCGGTAAGGCCACCCCCGTCAACCAGACGGTGACCACAACTGCCGCGGCAGCACCCTCAACCGCTGCCGCCTTGGCCTCGGGCGGCAGCTGCGACGTCCTGAACCTGGTCCTCGGCCCACTGCACCTGGACCTGCTGGGCCTCAACGTCGATCTGAACCAGGTGGTCCTGAACATCACCTCGCAGACCGGCGCGGGCAACCTGGTGGGCAACCTGCTCTGCGCCGTCACCGGGCTCCTGGACGGTGGCAACGGCCTGAGCGGCCTGGCCAACCTGCTCAACCGGCTCCTGGGACTCTAGTTCCAGGAAGTCCACAGGCAGCAAGATGGGCAGTCCCCCGGGACTGCCCATCTTTGTCTTTGCCTAGAGACTTTCCACCACCAGGTTCCGGTAGGCGGCCCGGAGCGGAGCCATCTGCCGGAAACCAATCCGTCCGCCGCCAAGTACCTTGCCGGCGGAATCACGCCACTCAAAGAGGCGCAGCCCGTTGATGGAAAACTCCACCAACGGCCCGTCCTTCACCAGCTCCAGGCGGTAGAAGTCCGTGGCGTCCTCCGTGGGCGGAAGCGGATCCGCACCCTGCGCCACCAGTTCGAAGCCCGCGCTCTTGCGCAGGTTGCAGGTCCGGAATGCCCGCTCGGACGGGAACTTGTGCCGGAAGTAGGAGACGTGCAGGGCGTCGATATCGCCCGAGTGGTACTGCGGATAGTAGCCTGTCCGGGGCGCCAGGGCCGGGCTGAAGAGATCCCGCCCGCCGTGGCCCGCAGCCGCGAAGAACAGCATCGCCAGGCCGGGCTCCGCGAGCGGCAGGAACTCCCAGCTGATGCGGATGTGGTCAGGGAATTCTTCCGGGCACCAGAAGGTCCAGTGCGCATGGTCGCCGAACTCCCGGTCGTCAAGCATGCCGGACAGTTCCAGCGCCCCGTTATGGCTGCCCCGGCTTAACGGCCCTTCGGCCACCCACCCGGCAACGTCGCCGGGCCCCGCCAGCGGATTGCGGTAGAGGACGCTTGTCCCCAGGCCTGCGGCGCCCACTCAGCTGCGTCCCGACGTCGTAATGAATTCCCCGGCTTCGGATGGTTCCTGGGTTCGGGGCGCGCCGTAGCCCAGGCCCGCCAGCTGGCGCGCCACCTCCGCCGCCACCAGGGTGGCACCCTGCTGCGAGAAATGCGTATCGTCGGCCAACCCGGCAGGCCAGGCCGCGTGCTCCCCCGGCGCAAAGTGGCAGAAGAGCTCCCCGGAACCCTCCCGCCCCAGCCGACCATAGAGGCGCCGGGTCCAGGCGTTCAGGTCCATCACCGGGACCCCCAGCTCCGGACCCAGTTCGCGGACCACCTCCGGATAGTCCTCAAGGCTCTCCTCAAGAACGTCCGACGCCGGCGTGTCCCGGAAGTGCCGGCGCTCCACCGATGTGCAGAGCACCGGAGCCGCGCCCACGCCACGCACCTCCCCCACCATGGTGCGCAGGTTCGCCGCGTAGCCCGTGCGGGCGGCAAGATGCAGCTTTTTCTGGTCGTTGTGGCCGAACTGGATGAGCACCGCGTCCCCGGCGCCTGCTGTGGCGAGCAGGTCCGCCCAGAGCCCCTCGTCGCGGAAGGATTCGGTATTGGCGCCGCCCTTGGCGAAGTTGTGCACAGTCCCCCACGTGTAGGTGAACCGTGCCAGGTGCGCGCCCCAGCCGCTCATCGGGAACTCGTGGGTGGGGCAGGTGGCCACGGTGGAATCTCCGGCCAGCAGGATCTTCATGATTGATCTTTCCCTAGTAGGCGCTGGCAGGATCAGCCCTTGACGGAGCCGATGAGCATGCCCTTGGCGAAGTGCTTTTGCAGGAATGGGTAGAAGATGAGAATGGGCAGGGTGGCCACCACGATCACGGCGAACTTGACGCCCTGTTCCGGCGGGATGTAGTTGGGATCAACGTTGCCGGTGCCCAGCAGGTCCGAGGCCGCCGTGACCTGCCGCAGGTACATCTGCAGGGTCCATTTGGAGTTGTCGCTCAGGTACAGCAGGGGCGACATGAAGTCGTTCCAGATGCCCACTGCGTAGAACAGCGCGAACGTGGCCAGGACCGGTTTGGACAGCGGCAGGAGGATCCGCCACAGGATCCCGATCTCCGTGGCGCCGTCCATCTTGGCCGACTCCTCGAGTTCCGCCGGGAGTTCCTGGAAGAAGTTCTTGATGATGATCAGGCTGAACGGATTGATGGCCGCCGGAAGGATCAGGGCCCAGTAGGAGTTCAGCAGGCCCAGGTCCTTGACCAGCAGGAACGTGGGAATCATGCCGCCGGAGAAGACCATGGCGAATACCACCAGGGACAGGATCACGTTCCTGCCGCGCAGGCTCTTCTTGGCCAGCGGGTATGCCATGGTCACGGTGAAGGCCAGTTGGACCAGGGTGCCCACCGCGGTGACCAGGATGGTCGTGACCAGGGCCCGGACAAACGCAGGGGTGGCGAAGATGTACTCGTAGGAACCCAGGGTGAACTGCTCCGGCCAGACGAAGAATGCCCGGCGGGTGATTTCGGCTTCGGTGGCGAACGAGCCTGCGAAGACGTAGACGAACGGCAGCAGCGTGATGATGCCGATCAGGGACAGGAAGACGTAGTTGGCGGCGTCGAAGATGCGGCCGCCGCGGGTGTTATGGATCTTCATTAGAACAGTCCGCTCTGGTTGAATCGCTTGGCCAGCCAGTTGGTGCCGAAGATCAGCACGATGCCCACCACGGATTTGAAGAGGCCCACAGCGGTGGAATAGCTGTACGCGCCCTGGGTGATGCCCACGAAGTAGACGTAGGTGTCGAACACGTCGGCCACCTCACGGTTGAGGGCGTTGGTCATCAGGTAGATCTGTTCGAAGCCGGTGTTGAGCATCTGCCCGATGGCCAGGATCAGCATCACGATGATCGTGGAGCGGATTGCCGGCAGGGTGATGTGCCAGACCCGTCGGAACCGGCCGGCGCCATCGATGATCGCGGCCTCGTACTGGTCCTGGTCCACGGTGGAGAGGGCGGCCAGGAAGATGATGGTGCCCCAGCCGGTGTTCTTCCAGATCTCCTGGAGCACGATCAGGGGGCGGAACCAGGCCGGGTCGCTCAGGAAATCGATGTGCGTGCCCATGGTGTTGTTCAGGAACTGGAACAGCGGTCCGATGTCCAGGGCGAACAGCAGGAAGCTCAGCGAGGCCACGATGGTCCAGGACAGGAAGTGCGGGATGTACACCAGCGTCTGGACCGTGCGCTTGAGGATGGACAGCCGGACTTCGTTCAGCAGGAGCGCCAGGACGATGGTCAGCGGGAAGGCCACGCCCAGGTTCAGGAAGGCCAGGATCAGGGTGTTGCCCAGCAGCCGGGGGAAGTCCGGGTTGGCGAAGAAGTCCTCGAAGTTGCGGAGCCCCACCCAGGGGCTGCCGTTCACGCCGAGGAACGGGACGTAGTCCTTGAAGGCGATGGATACCCCGTACATGGGGGCGTAGCGGAAGACCGCGAAGTACACCACGCCGGGCACCAGCAGCAGGTAGAGCCACTTGTAGTGCGCGAAGTGGACGGAGAACCTGCCCCCTTTCCGGGGAGCGGGCGGGGTCTTTCCCGCCCGCTCCCCGGCGAGGGTGTCAATGACAGGGGTGGCCATTTACTTGTTGTCCTGCCACAGCTTGTTGATCTCTTCCTTGACCTTGTCGCCGCCGCTGGTGTCCCACAGCTTGATGGCGTCCTTCAGGCCCTGCTCATCGATCTGCCCGGCAAGGTACTTGATCCGGGCATCGGCCACAATGTTGTCCAGCTGCGCGCCCTTGGCCACGTAGGTGGCCGATACGTAGGGTGCGGCCGGGTTGTAGACGGCGCTCTTGAGGTCCTCAGCCATGACGTCAGTGCGCTTGTCGAAGACCTGCTGTTCGTAGTCGGTGGGCTGCTTGACGGGGTAGAACTGGTTCCCGGCGACGTTCATGCCCAGCTGGGCGTAGCTCTTGATGTCGGTGCTCACGGCCTTTCCTTCAGGAGTTTCCGGCTTGATGGCCGCCGCCTTGCCGTCCTGCACCGTGAAGTTCACGTTCTCGATGCCGTTGTTGAGCAACACGGCAACGTCCTTGCCGTTCATGGTGTTCAGGAACTCCAGGACCTTGTCCAGTTCGGCCTCGCTCCTCACACTCGCCTTGGGGATTGCCAGGAAGCCCGAGTAGCCGTCGGTGGGATGGGCGTGCAGCTTGCCGTCGGGGCCGACCAGGTTACCGACAAAGCCCACCTTGTTCTGGAAGTTGTTGGGGTCTGCCTGCTTGAAGAGGTTGACCAGGACGCTCACGCGGGAATCGACGTCGACAATCATGCCGCCCTTGCCGTTGAAGAACGGCTCGTTCCATTTCGTCGGATCAAAGGTGGCAAAGTCAGGGTTGATGAGCTTTTCGTCCACCATCTTCTTGATGAACCGGTCGGCCTGGAGGAACTCGTCGGTTTCGAAGCTGGGAACCAGCTTCCCGTCCCGCTCGGTCCACCGGTTTCCGGCGCCGAACCATTCCTCGATCACGTCGTAGGGGCTGTTGGTTCCCAGTGCACCCCATTTGGGGATGGTGATGCCCCAAGTGTCGTTGATGCCGTTCCCGTCCGGGTCCTGTTCGGTGAAGGCCTTTGCCACCTTGTACAGGTCCTCCACGGTCTTGGGCGGCTGCAGGCCCAGCTTGTCCAGCCAGTCCTGCCGGAACATCACGGCGGTGCGCATCGGAGAGCGTTCACGGAACAGGCCGTAGACCTTTCCGTTGACGCTGGAGTTCTTCTGGATGTCCGGGAAGGTGGTTTTGAGGTTCGGGTATTTGTCGAGCTTGTCGGTGAGGTCCCAGAACGCACCTGCCTGGGCGTTCTTGACGAACCCGGGGCTCTTGGTCTGGATCACCATGACCTGGGGGATGTCGGACCCTGCAAGAGTGATGTTGGTCTTGTCCTCATAGGAAGCATTGGGTGCCCAGTTGATCTTGACCTGCTTGCCGGTGAGCTCCTCCAGCTTCTTCTGGACCGCGCCGTCCGCTGCCGGCGGCTGGGCTTCCAGGAACGGCGCCATGATGGACACCGAGGTGAGGTCCGCGGCGGGGGCGTTTCCACCACTGCACGCCGTGAGGGACAGCGCAGTGGCAGTGACGACGGCGGCGGCCAGGGTCAGTTTCCGATGGATCATGTTTCTTCCTTTTCCACTTCATTGGGGGTTGGGTTCGCTGGACCCGCGATTGATACGTTTCATTTGCGCTTCCGCGCAGAGTACTGGAACCGCCCGGAAGCCGGACGGATTGTCAGGCGGTGGACGCTCCCTGGAGGGTGCTTCCGGCGGCAGGTCCACCGTCCGGGGCCACCGACTGGTCATTGGCCGTGAAGAAACGGTCACACAACCAGCCCGTGAGGTAGAGCCAGGCTCCGATACTGAAGAACGGAACCAGTCCCGGGAGGCAACTGCTGGCAAATACCACTGCCGCGGAGACGAAGAGCAGGATGACCGTTCCCGCCAGGTGCCGCACGGCGAACCGGGATGACATCAGCAGGTACTGCGGCAATGGCAGCTCATACCGGGCGTACATGGGGAACAGGTAGCAGACTGCGCCGGCCAGGAAGATTGCCGCGGCAAGGACTGCCGCCGCCATGGACCGGGCGAAGATTCCGCCACTTCCCGCAAAGTAGTTCCAGTTCAGGACAAGCGCCGCCGTGACGGCCATGACCGGAACCGACAGGAGGTTGGCCCTGGCGAAGTTCCGGAAGTAGGCCGAGGTGAACCCGCGCAGCAGCGGAGCGCCGTCCCCGGCGGCCCTCCTGCGGACCACAATGTGCGCGGCGGCGGTGGCGGGTCCGGCACCAAGTACGCCGGCGCCCATCAGCGTGAAGGCGATCCACAGCAGGTTCAGGCCCGCTATCCACAAGAGCGTGTCGAAAAATGCGTAGGCACGCGCACTGAAGGTTCCGGACAACATGGCACGGCTCCCTTCTGTTCTTCATGGCTTCGGGTGCGGAATATGCGCGTCCGCTCCACCCCAGTAATCGGTTTCTCGAAAATCTAGACCCGGAGTGCCGGCTGGTCAAGTGCAATTTTGAATCGTTACATAAGCCCATCGCCCAAGCTTGCTCCCCTTGCGGTGCAAGGAGGAAAGCGCTTCCCCGCAAATTCTTGAGCCACCCCATGGATGGAAATGCCCCGCAGTTGCGCGGTCGAATCAGGCAACCTGCGATGCGGATTGGGAAAGCCCTTGCCAAGTGCTCCGGAATGCGCTTTCCTAGTAGGGAGAAGAACGTGGCGTAGAACACATGCATCCCCCGATTCCATAGCGGATGCGCAGCACAGCAACTCATGACCTCAAAGGAGAGACAATGACAACGTTTACCCGACGATCGGCGCTGGCACTATTTGCCGGAACTGCCGCTGTGGGGGCGCTTTCCGCTTGCGGCACCGGCGGCGGCGCGAAGAACGCTGATGGTTCCGTAACACTGCGTGTCTCCTGGTGGGGCAACGACGTGCGTAATAGCCAGACCCAGCAGGTTATCGACGCCTTCCAGCAGGCCCATCCGAACATCAAGATCCAGGGCGAGCCCGGCGTGTGGTCGGGGTACTGGGACAAACTGGCCACCCAGACCGCCGCAAACGATGCCCCTGACGTGATCCAGATGGATCTCGCCTACATTGCCGAGTATGGCGGACGCGGCGCGCTCCTGGACCTCTCCAAGCAGAACCAGCTGGACCTGTCCGCCTTCGACCAGAACACGATCAAGGCCGGCCAGTACAACGGCAAGCTGAACGGCATCAGCACCGGCCAGAACGCGCTTGCCGTCTTCGCCAACGTCAACCTGTTCAAGAAGGCCGGCGTCGCCATCCCCGACGACTCGAAGTGGACGTGGGACGACTACCTGAAGACGGCCCAGGCTCTCGCGGCAGCCACTGGCACCTTTGGATCCTCGTATGGTTTGACGGACCAGAGCCTCAACATCTGGCTGCGCCAGCGGGGAGAGCAGCTCTACACGCAGGATGGCCAAACCGGCTTCACCGTGGACGGCGTGGCCTCCTACATGGCGTTCCAGAAGAAACTGATGGACGCCAATGCGGCGCCTCCGGCGAGCGTGGCGCAAGAGGACATCGGCGCCCCCGTCGAGCAGACCCTCGCCGCTACGAACCGGACCGGCATGTCGTTCTGGTGGACCAATCAGCTCGGCGCCCTCCAGAAGGCCACCGGCAGCGACATCAAGCTGCTGCGCGTTCCGAGCCAGGACGGCAACCCCAAGGATGACGGGCTCTTTTACAAGCCCTCGATGTATTGGTCCGCGTCGTCCCGCTCGAAGAACGCGGCCGAAGCGGCGACGTTCATCGACTTCCTCGTCAACAGCACGGACGCTGCCAAGATCATCACCACCGAGCGCGGGTTCTCGACATCCGCGAAGATCCAGGACGCCATCAAGCCCCAGCTCACCCCGACCGACAAGACCGCCCTCGACTACCTCACGGCGATCAAGCCCGAGCTCGGCGACGCGCCCGCTGTCCCGCCGACGGGGTCGAGCAAGGCCGCCGACGCCCTGGGCCGCCACGCCACCGATGTCCTGTTCGGGCGCGCCAGCGCCCAGGATGCAGCCGCTGCATTCAAGTCCGAAGCGGACAACATGATCAAGAGTGCCAAGAAATGAGCGTCCTCACCGAGCTGGGCAGCCTCGGCAAGAAATCCCGAGGCGGACGTGACAACGTCAAGCGGACCTTCAAGGACAACCGCGCCGCCATGGTGTTCCTAGCCCCTTGGATCGTGGGCCTTGTCGCCATCACCATCGGGCCGATGCTGATCTCCCTGTACCTCTCGTTCACGGACTACAACCTGATCCAGGACCCGAACTTCATCGGCGGCGACAACTTCACCCGCATGATGCAGGACGACCGGTTCTGGAACTCCCTGCGGGTCACGCTGACATACGTGATAGTCGGCGTCCCGCTGCAGCTCGGCCTGGCACTGGCCGTGGCCATGGCCCTGGACAAAGGCATCAAGGGCCTGCCGTTCTACCGCTCGGTGTTCTACCTGCCGTCCCTCCTGGGCTCTTCGGTGGCGGTTGCAATCCTCTGGAAGCAGATGTTCGGAACCTCCGGCCTGGTCAACCAGCTCCTGGCCATGGTCGGCATTACCGGCCCTGGCTGGATCTCGGACCCCAGCACCGCCCTGGGCAGCATCATCCTGCTGCACGTCTGGACCTTCGGCTCGCCCATGATCATCTTCCTGGCCGGGCTGCGGCAGATTCCCACCATGTACTACGAAGCCGCAGCCGTGGACGGTGCCGGACGGACCACCCGCTTCCTGAAGATCACCCTGCCCCTGCTCAGCCCGATCATTTTCTTCAACCTCGTGCTGCAGATCATCGGCGCATTCCAGTCCTTCACGCAGGCGTTCATCGTCTCCGGCGGTACCGGCGGTCCGTCCGACTCAACCATGTTCTTCACCCTGTACCTCTACCAGCGAGGCTTCGGCCAGTTCGACATGGGCTACGCCTCGGCGATGGCCTGGGTCCTGCTTGTCATCGTCGGCGCCTTCACCGCCGTCAACTTCTACGCATCGAAATTCTGGGTGTTCTATGACGACTGAATCAGCCCCGCGCGTCACCACCGACGCCCCCCTGTCCACCCCGGGCCCCGCAAACGGCCGCCGGGAGCCCAACACTCCGGCCGGCAATCCGCCCCGCCCCAAGCACCGGGCCAAGAGCGTCCTGAAACACGCGGTCCTGATCGCCACGGCAATCATCATGATCTACCCGCTGCTGTGGATGGTCGTGTCCTCGTTCCGCCCCAGCGAGGACGTCTTCCGGGCCCCGGGCCTGTGGCTCACCGAGGTCCACGCGGAGAACTACGCCACCGGCTGGAACGCCCTGACCTCACCGTTCAGCACCTACCTGATCAATTCGGCCCTCGTGGTCCTGGGCGCCGTGATCGGCAACCTCGTCTCCTGCTCGATGGCCGCGTACGCCTTCGCCCGGCTGGACTTCCGTGGCAAAAAATGGATGTTCGGTGCCATGCTCGTCACGATCATGCTCCCCATCCACGTGGTGATCGTCCCGCAGTACATCCTGTTCTCCCAGATCGGTTGGGTAAACACCTTCGCGCCCCTGATCGTCCCGAAGTTCCTCGCCACCGACGCGTTCTTCACCTTCCTCATGGTCCAGTTCATCCGCGGCATCCCCCGCGAACTCGATGAAGCGGCCAGGATCGACGGCGCAGGCCACCCCCGCATCTTCCTGCAGGTCATCCTCCCCCTGATGACCCCCGCCCTGGCCACCACCACCATCTTCACGTTCATCTGGACCTGGTCCGACTTCTTCAGCCAACTCATCTACCTCACCTCCCCTGACGTGTTCACCGTCCCCGTCGCGCTACGCAGCTTCGTCGACGCACAATCCAGCACCGACTGGGGTTCCATGTTCGCGATGTCCGTCGTAACCCTGCTGCCCGTCTTCATCGCCTTCCTCGTCGGCCAGAAATTCCTGGTCAAAGGCATCGCCACCACCGGCATCAAATAAGCACTGGCCGGGGTGCGTGGCCAAACAAGCACCCCGGCCTTTGCCTGCCCGCTGCACGTCCCGGCGGGCCCCTATTTTGAAGCGCGCCAGCCACAGACGACGGCGCCCCAGACCTGATTGCCCTGCTGGGCCGAATGGAGAACCATGGCAACGCCTGCCGGCGCGGCACTTCCAACAACACTTGAACGGGAATCTGGGGACCGCAGGACCGGCCGGCCCCAACAGGGAAATGCGCCGGCGCGCGTGGCGCTGGTCGGCGTGCACGGCTTCGGTGCCCAGCACCTGCTGAACCTTGAACGGCTCGCCACGGCAGGCGCCGTCGAACTCGTTGCCGCAGCAGATCCCAATCCGCCCGCACCGGGGTCCCTGCCGGCGTCGTCCATGGTCTTCCCGGGGTTGCCCGAGCTCCTGGCCCATACCCCGGACCTGGATGCCATCATTGTGGCCACCCCCATCCAGACCCATGCACCGCTGGGACTTGCAGCGCTGGCCACCCACGCGGACCTCTACCTGGAGAAGCCGCCCGTGGCATCCCTGGCCGACTTCACGCGCCTTGCAGAGGCGGCATCGGCGTCAGGCCGCAGCGTGCAGATCGGGTTCCAAAGCCTTGGTTCGCACGCCCTGGCGGCGATCGTAGACCTCCTGGCGGCCGGTACAATCGGCACGCTCCAGGGCATCTCCACGACCGGGCGCTGGGTCCGGGACAAGGCCTACTACAAACGGTCACGCTGGGCCGGAAAGCGCACCATCGACGGCGTGGACGTCGTGGACGGCGTGGCAACCAACCCGCTGGCGCACGCCGTCGCAACAGCCCTCCGGATCGCCGGTGCACGCACCACCTCCGATCTCGCCTCCGTGGAAACCGAGCTCTACCGCGCCAACGGCATCGAATCCGACGACACATCCGTCATCAGGATCCGCACCACCGCAGGCCTGCCCATCACCTGCGCCCTGACGCTGTGCGCCGCCGGGTCCGTTGAACCCTGCGTGACCCTCCAGGGAACCGCGGGAACAGCGGTGTTCCACTACACCGAAGACCGCCTCACCGTTTCAACGGAAGCCGGCACCACGGAAGAGACCTTCTGCCGGGACGACCTTACGGAAAACCTCCTGGCCCACCGCAGCAACGGCACGCCGTTGATCAGTCCGCTCCTGGACAGCGGCGCCTTCATGCTGGTCCTGGAGGCCATCCGCACCGCACCGGCGCCCGCACTGATCGCCGCGGAACACGTCCGCTGGGAAGGCGAAGGCGACTCCGCGCATGCAGTGGTCGCGGGGATCGAGGCGGCCCTTGAACAGGCCGGCCGGCAGCATGCCACGTTCAGCGAACTTGGACTTCCCTGGGCGCACTCGGCTCCGGTGGCCTTCACGGTTCCCGCGGCCCCATGAACGATGAATCCAGTTCCGGCCAACTCCTGGCCGTCCACCTCCTGACGGACGGGCTCGAAGAATGCCTCACGGCCTCCGGCCGCCCGACCTTCGGCTGGGACCTGGCCCAGGCCGGGGACCACGACCCTGCACGGGCCCGGCAGTCCGGCTATGAGATAGCGCTGGAAGACGGCTCCGGGGCCCAGGCCTGGAGCTCCGGCTGGGTTGCGGACAACAAGCACCGGCATATCCCCTACACCGGTCCCGGGCTGGAAACCGATGCGGATTATGCCTGGCGCGTCCGGGTCCGGGACGCCACCGGAGCCGCCGGCGAATGGTCGGCTGCCAGCCCATTCAGCACGGGCCTGGATGACGGCTCCTGGCAGGCGGAATGGATCCGCCGTACTCCCGGCGGCCGGGCACCACTCGAGATTCTGGACGGCGCGCTCCGCGTGGCGGGATCGCCGTTCCTCCCCCTCCCCTGCCCGCCCGTGCGCAGCTTCCAGCTGGAAGCCCGGCTGCGGCCCGTGATGGGCCGGGCGGGCATGATCCTGCGTAGCGGCGGACCAGGGACCGGTGTGCTCCTCGAACTGGACCAGGCCGGCACCTTGGTGCTGCGGCGGACTCCCGCATGGGAGATTCCTGCCGCAGCCACTCCGCCCACCACAGTGCTGGCAAGTGCGGATGCGGGGATCCAGCCGGGGCCGGATGGGGGCTGGCTGGACGTGGCCGTGGCGGACGACGGCAACCGCATCACGGTGTCCGTGAACGGCGCCGAGCTGATGGCGGTGCAGGAGCCGGCCGGGCTGGAGGGGCGCCTGGCCCTGCACCAAGGCCCGCGCAGCCAGGCTGAGTACGCGTCCCTCCGGGTTGTCGCCGGGGGCTCGCCGCTGATGGATCAAAAGTTCGACGGCGGCGCGGAGGCCGGGTGCGACAGCCTGGCCGCCTGGACCCGGACCACTGCCTTCCGCCAGCCTGACGAATGGACGTTGTTCCGCACCGCCGTTGAGCTCACCGGCGAGGTCGAACGGGCGCGCCTGTACCTGGCAGCCAACCATCACGCACAAGTGTCGATCGCAGGGGTCCACAGCCTCAGCGTGACGTCGTTCGGATACCCCGGGGAAGGCTACTACGACGCCGCGGACGTCACCGTCGTGCTGGCCGCACAGCCGCAAGGGACGCCGGTTCCGGTGACAGCCCTGCTGCACTGGTACGGCCCGGGCCAGGGCAGGGCCGCGGGACTTCCGGGCCTCCTGGCCCGGCTCAGCGTGCAATACACGGACGGGCGCCGCGAGGTGTTCGGTTCGGGTCCCGGCTGGTCCGCAGGTGAGGCGCCATACCGGCAGTCGGGCTACCGGAACGACGAGGGCGACCCCGTGGAACACCTGGACGGGGAGGCCGCGGCGTCCCTCAACCCTGCCGACGACCTGCCCGCCGCAATCCTGTGCGGCCACCACCCGTCGTCGGACTTTCCCCGCCTCCACCCGCGCCGCACGTCCCTGGCCGAAGAGTTCGTGGCTCCGCGCGAATTCCTGGCGGCCGGCGACGGCACCCTGGTTGCGGACTTCGGCCAGGTCCTGCCCGGGCGCCCGATGATCGACTTCCTGGACGGCGTCCCCGGCCGCACCGTGATGCTGCGGGCCGGCTACGTCCTCCGCCCGGACGGCCGGGTGGATGCCGGAAAGACGGCCAGCCAAAACACGGACATGTCCTTCCCCTATACCCAGGCGGCAGGGCCCCAGCAGTTCCGCGCCACCGTGCACCTGGGCTTCCGTTACCTGGAGCTTCCCGGCGTTGATCCTGCTGAGGTATCCAGGGTCGGTGCTGTGGTGGTCCGCGGACGCCATCCCGGCGAGGGCAGCTTCTCCAGCTCGGATCCCACCCTGGACGCCGTCTTCGGGCTGCTGCGGGATTCGGCGCTGTACGGGGTGCAGGAGCAGTTCGTGGACACACCAACGCGGGAAAAAGGCCAGTTCCTGGCTGACGCCGCGAACATTTCCTACGCCACCATGACCCTGTTCGGCGAGCATGCCTACACGGCGCAGGCGCTGCGGGAGTTCGGCTGGTCTGCGCGCCGTTACTGGACCGATGGGGAGGACAAAGGGCGCTACAACGCCGTCTACCCCAATGGGGACGGCAAGCGCGACATTCCCGATTTCTCCCTGATGGTCCCGGAGTGGGCCGAGGAGTACCACCGCCGCACCGGGGACCTCGCGCTCATCCGCGAGCTGCTGCCGCACCTTTGCGATACGGCGGACTATGCGCTGCGGTACATTCCCGGGGAAGGCCCGACGGCGGGGCTGGTCACCAGGCTGGGCGGCGGCTCCGGCCCTTACCTGCACGGCATTGTCGACTGGCCCGCGCCTGGCCGGTTCGGGTACGACATGGAGTGTGCGGCCAAAACCACAGTCAACGCCCAGGCGTACTCGGCACTGATGTCAACGGCACGGCTCTGCGGCGCAGTTGGTGACGCGGATGCAGCAGCCCGCTATGCGGCGTCGGCCCGGACCCTGGCCGGTGCCATCCGGTCACGCCTGCGGGTTGACGGGGTGATGATCGACGGCCTCCACGGGGACGGGACACCCAGTTCCCACGCGTCGCAGCACGCCACCTCCTTCCCGCTGTCCCTGGGCATCACCGATCCGGCCGACGCCCAAGAGGATGCCGTCCGGATCGCGGCCATGGGGATGCGGCAGGGGCCGATGACCGTGCACCGGCTGGTCCGCGCTTTGCTGGGCCAGGGCATGACCGACGCGGTCCTGGACCTGCTGACCAACAGCGGCCAGCCAGGCTGGGCCCGGCTCCTGGAACGCGGCGCCACATTCACCTGGGAGGCCTGGGACCTGGTGGACGGCACCGACTACAGCCAGTCCCACGCCTGGTCCGCATCGGTAATCCAGGAGATTCTCGAACACCTGCTGGGCGTCCGGAACGTGACGCCCGGCGAAGTCCTGATTGAGCCGCCGCTGTGCTGCCTGGACCACGCCCGGGGCCGTGTGCCCGCCGGGAACGGCTGGGCGGACGTCAGCTGGCGCCGGCACGGTCCCCTCGTGGAGGTGGAGTGCAGCGTGCCGCCGGGAGTGCTGGCTACAGTCCGGCTGCCGGCAGGTCCCTACGAGGTCAAGGGGCCGACGCCGGATGGGCCGGCCCCCAGGTCGCTTCCGGAAGGTGCAGCCAGTACTGCCGGGACCACCAGGGAATTCCGGGTCCACACTGGAACGTGGACCTTCGCGCCGGAGTGAAGAAGCCAGATGAACACACGAGGAGCCCCAAATATGCAGGAAACCAGCGGCCCGTCCCCTGTCTGGAGCAGGGTGCAGGGCCTCGCCTTCGGAGGCGACTACAACCCGGAACAGTGGCCCCGCAGCGTGCGGGCGGAGGATCTGGAACTGATGCAGGAGGCTGGGGTGAATTTCCTCAGCGTGGGCATTTTTTCCTGGGCCCTGCTGGAGCCGGCCGAGGGTCGGTACGATTTCGGCTGGCTGGACGAGGTCATGGACAACCTCGCGGGCATCGGGGTGAAGGTGGCGCTGGCCACCGCCACCGCCGCTCCCCCGGCCTGGCTGGTCCGCAAGCACCCGGAAATCCTGCCGGTCACGGCTGACGGGACCGTGCTGGGGCCGGGCTCGCGGCGGCACTATACGCCGTCGTCGGCCGTGTACCGCCGCTACGCCACCGGCATTACCCGCGTGATCGCCGAACGCTACAAGGACCACCCGGCCCTGGCCCTGTGGCACGTGGACAACGAACTCGGCTGCCACATCTCCGAGTTCTACGGGGATGAGGACGCGGCCGCCTTCCGCGCCTGGCTGGAGCGCCGGTACGGGACCGTCGATGCGCTCAACGCCTCCTGGGGCACGGCGTTCTGGTCCCAGAACTACGGTTCCTTTGACGAAATCCTGCCGCCGTCCGTCGCCCCGTCCACGCTCAACCCGGGCCAGCAGCTGGACTTCCAACGGTTCAACTCCTGGGCCCTGATGGACTACTACCGGGACCTCGTGGCTGTGCTGCGCGAAGTGACCCCGGACATCCCCTGCACCACCAACCTGATGGCCTCCAGCGCCACCAAGTCCATGGACTACTTCGCGTGGGCCAACGATCTGGACGTCATCGCCAACGACCACTACCTCGTGGCCGCCGACCCTGAACGGCAGGTGGAACTCGCGTTCAGCGCGGACCTTACCCGGGGCATTGCGGGCGGTGACCCATGGATCCTGATGGAACATTCGACGTCGGCCGTGAACTGGCAGCCGCGCAACCAGCCCAAGCTGCCCGGCGAGATGCTGCGCAATTCCCTGGCGCACGTGGCGCGCGGGGCGGACGCCGTGATGTTCTTCCAGTGGCGCCAGAGCTTTGCCGGCTCGGAAAAGTTCCATTCCGCGATGGTGCCGCACGGCGGCCGGGACACGCGGGTGTGGCGCGAGGTTGTGGAGCTGGGCGCCGCGCTGAGACGGCTGGAACCCGTCCGCGGTTCGCGGGTTCAATCCCGGGCCGCCATTGTTTTCGACTATGAGGCGTGGTGGGCCAGCGAGATTGATTCGAAGCCCAGTATCGACGTGAAGTATTTGGACCTGCTGCGGGCGTTCCACCGTGCCCTGTTCCTCCGCGGAATTTCCGTGGACCTGGTGCACCCGTCCGCGTCGCTGGAGGGGTATGACCTGGTGCTGGTGTGCACGCTGTACGCCGTGTCCGATGACTCCGCCGCCAACATCGCTGCGGCCGCCGCAGCCGGGGCCACGGTGCTGGTGAGCTATTTCAGCGGGATTGTGGATATGCAGGACCACGTGCGGCTGGGCGGCTATCCGGGTGCGTTCCGCGAGCTGTTGGGCGTGCGTGTGGAAGAGTTCCACCCGTTGCTCGACGGGTCCCAGCTGAAACTCAGCGACGGGACGGTCTCGTCGGTGTGGAGCGAGCATGTGCATCTGGCCGGCGCCGAGGCGGTACAGACCTTTACGGAGTATCCGCTGGACGGCGTACCTTCCCTCACCCGGCGGCCCGTGGGTTCCGGGGCGGCCTGGTACCTTGCCACGTTCCCGGACCCGGACGGGATCGATGCCCTCTTGGACAGGCTGCTCGCCGAATCCGGGGTTGCCGCTGTTGCCGAGGCCGATGCGGGGGTGGAGCTTGTCCGCCGTCTTTCCGAGGACGGGAAGGGCTTCCTGTTCGCGATCAACCACACGCGCTCGGATGCCTCGGTTACTGCCACCGGCACCGACCTGCTTACGGGTGAGCCCTTTGGCGGCGCGGTTCCGGCCGGCGGTGTTGCGGTAGTCGCCGAGGGCTAGGCACACGCGTCCTGGAACACCCGACGGCGGCACTCGGCTTAGGGTGCCGCCGTTGTGGCTGGATCGTTGTTGGCCGGTAGCTGTTTCTGTTTTAGAGGCTGCTGCGCCTCTTTCGGATGATTGGCGGTTTCTAACCGGCGTCGCAGCGGGTCTGTCGTGGAGACCACCAGGCTGGTTTAGGGGTAGGAATTATAGGATCGAGACGTGACTCGCACGGACCGGCTCTATGCACTCGTTGAGGAGCTGCGAGCTGTGGCGCCGCGCCCTAGGAGTGCCCGTTGGCTTGCCGAGAAATTTAGTGTCAGTGCGCGCACCATTGAGCGGGACTTGTCGGCGCTGCAACAGAGTGGCGTCCCTATTTGGGCAGAACCTGGACGTTCCGGTGGCTACTGTCTTGATAGGGCGCACACCCTGGCGCCGCTCGGGTTCACCGTTGACGAAGCTCTCGCCGTGACAATCGCGCTTGGGATGCTGGCGACGTCTCCGTTCGGAGACGCGGCCAGTTCTGCGTTGCGGAAAGTCGCTGCCGTCATGGACGATCGACATCTTAGAGAGACTGCGGAACTTGCTATGCGCATCCATCTCCTTGACGAGGGCCCCACGGCAGTGGTGCCTGACGAATTCGCAAAGGCGCTCCGATCCGGGCAGGTCCTTCGCATCGCCTACGTCGACAGGAACACCATCATGACTTCGCGGGAAGTCGAACCTATGGGCTACATCGGCAAGGGCCGCGACTGGTATCTGGTTGCCTGGTGCCGTCTCCGGGAAGGCGTTCGTGCGTTCCGTGGCGATCGCATCAGCATGGCTGAACCGACCGGCGAAAAGCCGCCGCAGCGCCCACTGCATCCCGAGGACCTCGGCATAGTCCATGGGGTTCTCCGCGAGGTCAACCCAGGCGGAGAAGTCGCTAAACACCGACACTACGGTGTCGGGACATCAATTTAGGCTGGACGGGTCGAGGCAAGACCCCTACAAACTGGAGCACCTATGGACTTCGCATCAATCCGCATCATCACCCACGACGTAGAGCGGCTCACCCGATTCTATGAGACAGTCACGGGTGCGACCGCTCTGCGGCCGGCTCCCGTGTTCGCAGAGATCCGTACGGGCACGTGCGTTATCGCGATCGGGAGCACAGAGACCGTGAGCATGCTTGGTGACCAGGCTCCCAGGTTCGGTAGCAATGACAGTCTCATCATCGAATTCCTCGTGCCGGACGTGGACGCCGATTTTGCTCGACTCCACGCTGCGCTGGAGAATATCGTGCTCGAACCGACCACCATGCCGTGGGGAAACAGGTCGACGCTGTTTCGCGATCCTGATGGAAACCTTGTCAACCTGTTCTCACGCCCCGCCAGCTGAGCTCAATCACCTCTTCGGCCCCGGAAGGTTGAGTCTGCAGCGCAAACACGGCGCGTGCCCGCTCGGGGATCGCTCTGCGATGCAGTCCCTGACAGCCAAGCTGTCCCGGCTGGATACGAATGCAGTCGCCGTTTGGGCTACTCAGATTCGAAAAGACAGTCCCAGTAGTTGGGTAATGGATCCTTCACCGGGACATTGAGGACTAATCTCACTTCATGAGGCGTAGGTGGGCATTCCTCCTGGCAGGCGGCATCATTGCCGCAGTGCTGATGGTCATCACTGTAATCGCCGGCATGTCCCGGGATCCCAGAGTGTGCCCAGCCGTTGGTTATGCCTACACAGGTCCCGTGGAGTTGCTCTTCTCAACTCCACCGGAATCCGTGGCAGCGTGTTTTGGGGAAGGGTGCATGCCTCAAGCGGTTGAACCTGATGACGAGCGGAAGTGGTTGGTACCTCAATCTGCGCCTTACCGAACCCAGCCCGTCAGCGTCAGCTCAGTCCATGTTGAAGCGACTTCTGCGCTCGGCGGCCGAACAGTCCTTAACTTGCCAGTGGAAACGGAATCTACTGGAGAGCATCCCTTCGGTGTCGGATGCGGGGGCCCATTCAGGTTCAAGCCCGTGCCGGTCAGCTTTAACTGAAGACCCGCGGGCAAGTGTCCTGATTCGCAACAGTGTGGCGTCCGGTAGGGGATCCTCTTACGGGGCACTCACCCGGGGGCCAGCGTCCATGCCGAACTCAAAAATCCTGTCCGCCGCCGAGTGGAGTACCCATCAATCAACCACTTTCAGCAGTGACGGGGATGGTTAGAAGCCGCCTTTTCCACATAGGACGCAAAGACCAATGGAATTGTCAGAGGGTGCTGGAAGACTCTGGCTATGGAAGCGGTTGTGGGGGCGGCAACAGTACTGGAGACGAAGCCTCCGGTACCTTCCATCGCGGACGTCCTGGCGCTGCTTGCCCGGGTCCCGGTTCCTGCTGATGCTGCGGGCATGATTGACCAGATTCGCGGCCTCGAAGACCTGAAATCACTCGCCTGTGCCCGGCAAACCGACACAACAGTGGCCTTTGATCTATCGCAGCGGCGGGAACAGGCCGACGCCGGGGTCCCGGCCGTCGAGCAGGGTGCCGGGGTCGCGGCGCAGATCGCGCTCGCGCGGCGGGAGTCCCCGGCGAAAGGTTCCCGGCTGCTGGGCCTGGCCAAAACCCTGATCGGCATGCCGCACACCCTCGCCGCGTTCCGGACCGGGTTGTTGAACGAGTGGCGGGTAACACTGATCGTCAAGGAAACCATCTGCCTGACCCCCGAGGACCGGGCCGGAGTTGATGAGGAACTCGCCCCTGATACCGGCACCCTGAATGGCACGGGAGACAAAGCCATCATCGCCGCCGTCCGGGCCGCGGCGTACCGAAGGGACCCCGCCTCCGTGGCGAAGCGGGCAGCCCGGGCCGTCACGGAACGGGGTGTGAGCCTGCGCCCAGCCCCTGACACTATGACCTTCCTGACCGCGCTGCTCCCCGCCGCCCAGGGCGTCGCCGCCTACGCAGCCCTGGTTCGGGACGCCGACACTACCCGGGCTGCCGGGGACGACCGGTCGCGGGGACAGGTCATGGCCGACACCCTCGTCGAACGCCTCACCGGTACCCCCGGCGGCCTGACCGGGGTGGAGATCCAGCTCGTCATGACCGACCGCACCCTCTTCCAGGCCGATGCAGAACCAGCACGGCTCCCCGGCTACGGGACCATCCCCGCCGTACGGGCACGGACCATCGCCTTCACCGGAGGATCCGAAATGGCCGCGGCGCCGGCGACCGGGCACGCGGGTGCGGACGAACTACAGCTGTGGGTCCGCCGGCTCTACACCGCCCCCGGCAGCGGCGAACTCGTGGCGATGGACTCCAAAGCCCGGCTCTTCCCGGCCGGACTGAAACGGCTCCTCCAGGTCCAGGGATGACACCTGCCGGACCCCGTACTGCGACGCCCCCATCAGGCACCACGACCACATCACCTCCTGGCACAACGGCGGACCCACCACGAGCAGCAACGGCCAAGGCCTCTGCGAAGCCTGCAACCACACCAAAGAAACACCAGGCTGGACCGCCAAGACCATCCCCGGCCCACGCCACACCGTCGCAACCACCACCCCCACCGGCCACACCTACCACTCCACAGCCCCACCGCTCCCCGGCACCGCACTTCCGACCGCCGACGTGCCGTCCGCCAACGTGCCGCAGCGGGGCCTCGAGGAATGCCCGCCGCTTCGGGGCGAGTACGGACTGGAGCCCGGTAAGCGGTTGAAGGGCCCCGCCGTCCACGTACTGGGAAGGGTGGCAGCACCACGGGCCCACGGACCGGGGGATGGTCGGCAGCGGTCTCGGCCCAGGGAGAGCAGCGTCCCATAGGGAACCAGCGCCAGGCAGCTGCGCTTGGCTCGAACTGCTCTGCCCTTAAACAGCTCCGCCCCGGGGGAACCGTTAGTCCCCCGGGGCAGAACCGGGTTGGCATATTTGCCCACTGCCTAACCGCGGATGGCTGTCTTCATTTCGTCTGTTGCCTTCTTGCCGGCCTCATCCGGGGACAAGCGTTCAAAGAGGACCTCTGAGGTGTACCGCTTGATGATCTCCTGGATGGCACCGGCACCCTTCGGCGGCGGGGCCGGAGCCTCGCCCAGTTCATCCTTGATTTGGTCAATGAACTTGACCACTTTGGTATCGGCCGGGGTCAGCTTGGGAGCGATCGCCGCACGGACATCCGAATTGGGATACACGCCGCGGTCCGCCAGGAGTGCCTCGCCGGCTTTCACATTGTTGGTGAGGAAATTGATGAACTTTGCCGCCTCCTGCGGGTGTTTGGTGCGTGAGGAGGCAGACCAGAACTGCGAGGCCTTGTACCAAAGCTGGGCCTCATCGGCGGCACCGGCTTTGGAGGGGAAGCGCAGGATCTTCAGGTCGCCGCCGGATGCCTTCTCCAGCGCGGGCGCTTGGTTGGACCATCAGAAGGCCATCGCGTTCTTTCCGGTTGCCAGGCCGCTCTGGTCCAGCGGCGCAGCATCAGCCTCCACCACTTCGGCAGCAGGGGGCACGGCCTTGTTTTGGCTCAACTGCTTCAGGAAGGCCCACCAGCCGGCGATGTCACCCGGTTCGAAGCCCAGCCTGCCGTCCGAGGTGTACAGGGACTTACCGTTCTGTCGGAGCCACACACCCAGGGATGCCTCGTCAGTTCCGTAGGCGGCCGAACCGTACGTACCCTTCGGGGAGTTGGCAGTAATGTCGGCCGCGATGCGCCCAAAATCCTCCCAGGTCCACGTGGAGTCATCGGGCAGTGGTACGCCGGCTGCCTGGAAGACCGCGGGGTTGGCCAGGATGGTGGCCGCGTTGATACCGGCAGCAATGCCAGTTAATCCTTTGTCGCTCTTGCCGGCATTCAGCGCTGCCTGGTCAAGCTTTGAGGTGTCAACGCCGTATTTGGAGAGGTCGAGGAGCGCGCCGCGGCTTGAGTATTCGGTGATGTACTTTTCGTCCATCTGGATGACGTCGGGAGCATCGTTGGCCGCCGTCTGGGTGGCGAGCTTGTCCCAGTAGCCACTCCAGTCACCGAACTCCGGCTTTACCGTGATATTGGGATTCTCCGCCTCGAAGGCTGCGATGGCCGCCTGGGTCAGCTGCGCGCGTTTATCACCACCCCACCAAGTGAATCGGATTTCCACTTTGCCGTCCGCGCTTTTCGGTGCCGCTCCCCCGCCACAGGCACTGAGGGCCAGGACGGCAGCCGTCGCGGCAGCAACCGCGGCCGCCCATCGGACACGGCCCTTTCTGGAGCGGCGGGGCGCGCCGGGTGCAGATGCTTCTGGGGGCTGATTCGCAGGCGGCGCAGGACGGGGTGAACGTGGCACTGTGTACTCCGATCATCGTTGATCTGTTGGGGATGGGTGCTGAATCTGAGGGAGAGTGTGAAAGCGCTTTCCAGAACTGATGTTATAAGCTTTAAACTTGTAGAACAAGATGCTCCACCGGAAAATTGGAATCGACAGCGTCCCGGCCGCCAAGCTCGTTCGACCCCAGGCCCATGGGGCACCGTCCAACCCGGAACGGCCGCCGGTTGACGCGCCAACAACCCTTTGTTAAGTTGGCAGAAACCGTTTTCTTGGAATCTACGCCCGCCGTGGAAACGGCCAGGGCCATAGGTCCACCCAATACGCGATCCGAGGAAGGAGCCGGCCACAATGAGCCCAGCACCACGGCCCAGTGCCATCGCCGGCTACGAGGACTGGCCTGCCTACGTGCGCAGCAACCCTCGGCACCGGACGTCGCCGGCGGCGGCGCAGGAACTATCGGACGCCCTGGGTGTACCGGGTTCGGTGGCACCGCCGGAAGTGACGGTGCAGTGGGAAAAAACGGACGCCGGCGCCACCACCTCCCAGCTCAGCTGGCAGTTGGGCTTTGGGCCGCGCACCACGGGTTGGCTGGTGCGGCCTGCCGGGAGCCAGGATCCCCTGCCGGGCGTCCTGGCACTGCACTGCCACGGCGGCAACAAGTTCGGCGGCGCGGACCGGCTGGTGGAGCTCCCCAATAACCACCCGTCAGCCGCATCCGCCCGTGCCGGGCACTACGATGGCCGCGCCCTGGCTACTGACATCGCCCGACAAGGCTTTGTTGTCCTGGCCCACGACACCTTCGCCTGGGGCAGCCGCCGCTTCGACCTCTCCGCAGCTCCGTGGCGTACTGCAGCGGCAGTCGGGGCGCAGCACGCGCAATGGCGGGAGGACGGCGTCGTTCCTTCCGCTGCGGACGAATACAACGCGGCCGCGGGCTTCCACGAGAACACGGTTGCCAAAACTGCAGGACTGCTGGGCACCAGCCTGGCAGGCATGGTGGCCCACGACGACCTCGCCGCCCTGGAAGTCCTGGCCACCCAGCCAGGCGTGGTCCAGGACCGGCTGGGCTGCATCGGATTCTCCGGCGGAGGGGGCCGCTCGCTCACCCTGGCTGCCCTGAGCCCCCGGATCAAGGCGTCCGTGGTGGCATGCATGATGACCACCTTCGAATCCCTCCTCCCCGCCTACCTGGACGCACACTCGTGGCTGCTTCAGACTCCCGGCCTCTGGAAGCTGGGCGACTGGCCGGAGCTTACCGGCAGGTCGGCGGCCGCCCGGTTCCTGGTGCAATACGCCCTGGCCGATCAACTCTTTCCAGAGGACGGTATGCGCCAGGCGCACCAACTGCTGGAATCAATGCATGCCGGCACCGACAGGTACACGGGCAGCTTGTGGGCCGGGGGCCACGTCTTCACTGCTGCCATGCAGGACGAAGCCCTCGCTTTCCTGGCGCAGGCCTTGGCCCGCCGGCCCATTCACAACACTCCCCAAGGACCCCGATGACCACACAGCATTCCGCCGCCATCCCGCGGGTGGCCCTGGTAGGCGTACACGGCTTCGGCGAGCGCCATCTCGCCAACCTTGCGCGGCTTGAAAAAGTCGGCGCCCTTGAACTGGTAGCTGTGGCCGATCCAAACCCGCCGCACCCCGGCACCCTCGGCGGGTCGGTCGCCGTGTTCCCCGATCTTGCCGCGCTGCTGGCCGCCCAGCCGGGGGCCGACGTCGTCATTATTGCCACCCCCATCCAGACGCATGCCCCGCTGGCGGCCGCAGCACTGGAAGCCGGAATGGACGTCTACGTCGAAAAGCCGCCGGTAGCGTCGCTGGCCCAGTTCGAGCAGGTTGTTGCTGCCGCGAAAGGCAGCGGCCGCCTGGTCCAGGTGGGCTTCCAGAGCCTGGGCTCCCACGCCTTGCCGGCCATCAGGGAGATGGTGGACGCAGGGAACATCGGTACCGTCCTGGGCATCAGTGCCAGCGGACAGTGGCTGCGGACCAAGGCCTATTTCAAGCGGTCGCGCTGGGCCGGGAAACGCAGCCTGGACGGCACCGACGTGGTGGATGGCGTGGCAACCAATGCGCTGGCCCACGCCGTTGCCACCGGGCTGCATCTGGCCGGCGCGCACTCTGCTGCCGACGTCGCTTCCGTGGAAACTGACCTGTACCGGGCCAACAGCACCGAAAGCGATGACACCTCCATCATCCGGGTCCGCACCGCGCAGGGAACCACGCTGCTGTGTGCCCTGACGCTCTGCGCGCCTGAACAGCTCGACCCCACCGTGACCGTGCACGGGACGCTGGGCGACATCACCCTCTCCTACACAAAAGACGAGGTGGTCATCACCTCCCCGGACGGCGAGCGCCGCGAGTCGTACGGGCGCACCGACCTGCTGGAGAACCTGCTCGCCGCCCGCGCCACCGGTGAGCCGCTGTTGTGCGGGTTGGAGGACACCGGTGCGTTCACCACCGTGCTGGAGGCCATCCGCACCTCCCCCGCACCGGCCCCGATAGGCGCGGAACACCTGTCCTGGGAAGGCGAGGGCGACGACGCCCACCCCGTGGTTCGCGGCATCCCAGACCTGATCCAGCGGGCTGTCAAGGCACAATCCACCTTCGCCGAACTCGGCGTCCCCTGGGCCCGGCACCTTCCGCCCGTCCATACGCTGAGCGTGGACGGCAGCCCCGTAGCCGAGTACCAGGACGGCAGCCACATCCGGGCAGTCTCCTCCCCGCGTCCCTACCTGCACCCGGTCCGCACCCTGGGCGGCACGGTGGTCACGGACCACCAGCCACTGGACCATGTGTGGCACCTGGGCGCCGGAGTGGCCCTGCAGGATGTGGACGGCGTGAACTTCTGGGGCGGACGCACCTACACCCGTGAAGCCGGGCAATACGTCTGGCGCCCGGACCACGGCAGCATCAGCGCCACGGCCGTACAGCAGACCGATGCCGCCGGCGGGCACGGGGGAACCCTGCAGGAGACCTTGAGCTGGAAGGGCCCGGACGGCGCCCCCATCCTCGTGGAGGAACGCACCTGGGCGTGGTCCGGCGTCGCGCCCGCCATCTGGCGCCTGTCCCTGGACTTCGCTCTCTCCCCCGCCGGAAACAAGCCGGTCAGCCTTGGCAGCCCCGGCTCCAACGGCCGGTTCGAAGGCGGATATGGCGGATTCTTCTGGCGCCTGCCCGCCTGCGAAGGGGCCACGGTCTGGACGCCGGCGGGAAGCGGCGAGTCGGCAACGCATGGCAGCGTCACGCGTTGGCTCGCCTGGGCGGGAACATTCGACGGCGGCCCGGCCACCTTGGTGTTCGTCGCCCCCGACCATGCTGCGGACCCGTGGTTCGTGCGGGTAGAGGGCTACCCGGGCGTCGGGCAGTCCCTGGCGTGGGACAGCCCCGTTATCGCCCGGCCGGGCAGCCCGGTGCGGCGCAGCATCACCGTTTTCCTGGCCGACGGCTTCCTGGCCACGCCCGACATTGAAACATTGATCCACCAGCAGGGGGACCCCTCATGACCGAGACAACAACCACGGCTGCTCCCCGGCAGGAGCACCGCATGGCTCCCGGAGCGCCGGCAGACCGCGCCATCAAGCGCCGGCGCGTCCTGGACATCCTGGATTCCGCGGGCCGCGACTCCCTGCTCCTGACCACGAACACGGCCCTCACCTGGTACCTGGACGGCAGCCGGGTGCACATCAGCCTGGCCGGAGATCCCATCGCCGCCCTCCTGGTGGACCGCGATGGCGACCACCTGGTGACTTTCAACAATGAAGCTGCCCGGATTGCAGCCGAAGAGCTGCCGGCCGGCGTTACCCTGCACACCGCCCCCTGGTACGGGGACCTGCACCAGACTGCGGCCGCCGTCGGCAGTTCCTCCGCTCCACCGCTGGCGGAAGAGGACGCTGCCCTCCAACTGCGGGCCGCCCGCCAACGGCTCCTTCCCGCGGAGAGCGGCCGCTACTCCCGCCTGGGCGCGGAGATGGCAGGCATCATGACGGACGTCCTGTCCGCTGCCCGGCCGGACACCACGGAATTTGAACTCGCTGCAGCTCTTGCCGGGCGCGTGGTGGCGGCCGGCGCGGAGCCGCTGGTGCTCCTGTGCAACGGCAGCTCCCGCAGCACCTTCCGCCACCCGCTGGCAACGCATTCCCCCCTTGGCAGGCGTGCAATGGCGGTGGTCTGCGCCCGCCGCGACGGCCTCATTGCCAACATCACCCGCTGGATAAGGTTCGACGACGGCACCCCCGAAGAGCGCGACGCCGAGGCCCGCATCGCGGCAGTTGAGGCGGACATCTTCGACGCCACGGTCCCCGGCGCACGGCTGGACAGGATCTTCGCCGAGATCCAGGCCGCCTATGTCCGCCATGGTTTCGGGGCGGACCAGTGGGAGCAGCACCATCAGGGCGGCCCGGCCGGCTACGCGGGCCGGGACCCGAGGGTGACCTCCGCCGCTACGGACACGGTGGTCCCGGACCAGGCCTTCACCTGGAACCCGTCCGGTCCGGGCGTCAAGATCGAGGACACGGTGCAGCTCACGGAGAACGGGCTGCAGGTCCTCACCGTGGACCCGCGCTGGCCGGTGGCCACCGTAAACGGGCTGGACCGGCCAGTGACGCTGCAACTGTAGGAAACACAAAGAAATCCCCCGGAGCCGAATGGCTGCGGGGGATTTCTTCTTGGCCGGTTACGGCAGCTGCAGTTCACCGTCCACGCGGCGGGGAATGCGCAGCGGGTTGCCGTCATGCAGTGCCGGGTGCAGGACGGATTCGGGGGCGTCCTGGTAGGCCACGGGGCGCTGGAACCTGCGGACCGCCGTCGCGCCCACCGAGGTGAACAGCGACGTGGTGGCCGGGTAGGGACCGCCGTGCTGCTGGGCCCAGTTCACGGCGACACCCGTGGGCCAGCCTTCGAACAGGACCCGTCCGGCGAGCCCGGACAGCTGCTCCACCAGGCCGGCAATGTCCTCGCCGGGCTGGGCATGGAGGGTGGCCGTCAGGCTCCCCGGAACCGTGGCCAGCACTGCGGACAGCTCGTCCTGGTCCGCGTACTCGATGAGGATGGTGGTGGGGCCGAAGCACTCTTCGAGCAACTGTTCCGGATCGTCCAGCACCTTGGCCGCGGTGGTGGCGAAAACCACCGGGGCCGCACCGTTGGCGGTTGCGTCCTGGTCCACGGTGCCGCCCACCACGTCCACCCCGTCCACGGAAGCAAAGCTCCGCAGCCCGTCCGGGTACGCCTCCGCGATCCTCCCGGTCAGCATGGCATGGGCGGGCTTGTCCTTGCTGGCCTCGGCCACGTCGGCCGCGAAGGATGTTCCGGCGGGGATGAACACCAGGCCAGGCTTGGTGCAGAACTGGCCGGCACCAAGGGTGAAGGACCCGGCCAGCCCCGTGGCGAGTTCCGCGGAGCGCTCACGCAGCGCGGCCGCCGTGATGACCACGGGGTTCAGGCTGCCCAGCTCGCCGTAGAACGGGATGGGGTCCGGACGGGACGTGGCGAGGTCGAACAGGGCACGGCCGCCGGGAATGGACCCGGTGAAGCCCACGGCTTTGATGGCGGGATCCTGCACCAGTGCCGTGCCCACGTCGCGGCCGCTGACCAGTGCGAACAGGCCTTCCGGTGCGCCCGCCCCGTGGAGTGCCTCCGCGACGATGGCGGCGGTCCGTTCCGAAAGGCGGAGGTGGCCCGAGTGCGCCTTGACGATCACGGAACAGCCGACGGCGAGCGCCGAGGCGGTGTCGCCCCCGGCCACGGAGAAGGCAAAGGGGAAGTTCGAGGCTGAGAACACCGCGACGGGGCCGATGGGCCGCAGGATGCGGCGCAGGTCCGGCTTGGGCGGGGTGGCAGAGGGGTCCGCGTGGTCGATGATCGCTTCGAGGTAGGAGCCCTCGGTGATGACGCCCGCAAACAGCCGAAGCTGGCCGGTGGTGCGTGCCACTTCCCCCGTCAGGCGGGGAACGCCCAGGCTGGTTTCGGCGTCGGCGATCTCCACCAGTTCGGCGGCGTTGGCGTCCAGCGCGTCGGCCACCGCGTGAAGCCATCCCGCACGCTCAACATCAGAAGCGGCGGCGGAGAGCCGGGCTGCCGCCGTGGCGGCGGTGGTGAGTCCGGGCAGGGAAAGCGTTGCTGTTGTCACGTCAGGTACCTGTTCTTTTGGAATTCTTGGCTACAAAGCGTCCCGGAAGCGGAACCCCAGTCCGGGCTGGTCCGTGAGGGTCACGCGGCTGTTGCTGAACCGCACGGGCGCGGGTCCGTCCAGGATCCCCAGCTGCCCGAACGACGCCTCCTCGACGTCCTCCACCAGGGTGGCCTCCGCCAGGGTCAGTGCCAGTTGGCCGGAGAGTTCCGGCAGCAGGTGCGGCATGACCTTGATGCTGTGGGTACGGGCGAACTCCACGATCCGCCGGAACGGGGTGATCCCACCCACCCGGATAATGTTCGGCTGAATAATGTCCACCGCCTCTGCCTCGATGAAATCGCGGAACCTGTAGATGGTGTGCAGGTTTTCGCCGAGGGCGATGGGGACCGGGGAATGCTTGCGCAGCCTGCGGTAGGCCCACAGATCGTCCGCGCGGAGGGGTTCCTCCAGCCAGTCCAGCCCGAATTCACCCAGGACTTCCAGCGCGCGCAGGGTGGTGGGCAGGTCCCAGCGCTGGTTGGAGTCGATCATGAGCCTGCGGTCCGGTCCCAGGACTGACCGTACTGCTGCCACGCGTTCGGCGTCCTCGCGCAGGTCCGGCTTGCCCACCTTGATTTTGACCGCGCGGTGCCCGGCAGCGACCCAGCGTTCGGTCTGTGCGACGAGCTCGTCCAGGGTGTAGTGCAGGTTCACCCCGGAGCCGTAGACCTCAGCCGAATCCTGCCGCTGGCCCAGGAGGCCGGTGACGGACGTCCCAGCGCCGCGCGCCTGCAGGTCCCACAGCGCAAGGTCCACGCCGGCCATCGCAATGGTGGTGAGGCCGCCCCCGCCCGCTTCATGCAGCCGTTTCCACAGGGCGTCCCAGACAGTCTCGGGGTTCGACGGCAGGCCGCTGACAAACGGAGCGATGTCGTAGTCCAGCAGCGCCTTGACCGCCTGCGGGCCGATGGTGGGCGTCCAGGAGAAACCGTGCCCCGCACCGCCGTCGTCCGTGTGAAGCTCAGTGACGATCACGTGGTTCTCCGGCGCCTCCGCGCCCCAGTGCCGGCGCAGCGGCACGGTAAGGAGCCGGGTGGACAGGCCGGTGATGCGAGGGGTGCTTCGTGTGGCCGCGGCCGCCGGGGCGCTCATCAGTGCCCGGCCAGCTCGTAGCCCCTGGCGAGGATGGCCTTGAGCTCCACCAGCTGGTCCTCCGTGGGATCCACCAGCGGCGGCCGTACCGAACCGACCGGCAGTCCACCCAGCCGCAGGCCGGCCTTGATCAGGGACACCCCGAACCCCGGAGTCTGGTCGCGCAGGCGGACCAGGGGCGCGTAGAACCCTTCGAGCAGGGCGTTGCGGCGGTCCTCGTCCCCCGATGCGTAGGCGTCGTAGTAGGCCTTTGCGATTTCCGGTGCCATGGCGAACGCCGCGGAGGAGTACAGCGGGATGCCCAGGCCGCGGTAGGCGCCCTGCGTCAGTTCAGCCGTGAGGAGCCCGTTGAAGAAGGCGAAGTCGGTCCGGCCCGTTGCCTTGACGGCAGTGACGATTTCCTGGGCCAGGCCAACGTCGCCCAGGCCGTCCTTGAAGCCTATGACCTTGGGGTTCGCGGCCAGCTTGGCCATGGCAGCGGCGGTGAACTTTGCGTTGCCGCGGTGGTACACAATGACGGGCAGGCTGCTGGCGTTGGCGACCGCCTCGATGTAGGCCACCAGGCCGTCGGTGGGGCCGGTGACCAGGTAGGGCGGGAGCACCAGGAGGGCGTCGGCGCCGGCCTCTTCAGCTGCACGGGCGGCCGCAAGGGCGTGTCCCAAAGGTCCGCCGGCACCCGCCACGACGGGAACCTTCCCGGCCACAACCTCGACGGCGGCCGCTACCACGGTGCGGACCTCGTCGATGCTGAGGGCGTGGAATTCGCCGGTGCCGCAGGCAGGAAAGACGCCGCCGGGACCAAAGGGCAGCCGGGAGCTGATGTGCTCCTTGAGCAGTTCCACGTCAACGGCGCCTTCGGCCGTGAACGGGGTGACGGGAAAGAACAGTACGCCGTCGAATTTCATGGTGTCTCCTTGCCGCCGCTGCTGGCCTCAACCAGCGCGGAAGCCTCGTCGTTGAGGGGATGGTGGGACGTGAGTTCAGTGCGCCAGCTGCGCCTGGGTTGCCAGCCCAGGAGTTCCTGGGCTTTCGCGATGGAAAAGGCGGGGCTGGTGCCGGTGAGGCCCGCGCTGAGCGCTTCGCTGCCTGGCAGGTACCTTGGCATCAGCTCCGCGAGCGGGGCCGTTGCGAGGGCGTCGGCGGCGCCAACGAAGAAGGTTTCCCCGTTGGGAATGGCGTCCATCTTTTGGAGCAGCAGGTCCAGGAAGTCCGCGACGTCCCGCGCATCAACGTAGTTGAACAGCGCGGGTGCGGAGAGGGCGGGGTCGGCGAGGCGTTCGGCGAGGGTGTGGCCCTGCTGCGTGGGGGCGCCTTTCCATTCTTCCGGGGAGATGACGAAGCAGGGACGGAACGCGGCGTACCGGATCTTCTCCCCCTGCGCGGCGGCGAACATCTGCATGGTCTGCTCCGCGATGAGCTTGGACAGCGCGTAGGCGTTCCAGGGCTTCGGCGGGGTCCGTTCATCAAGCGGGAACGACGGCGGCAGCCAGCCCGCCGGGCAGCCGTAGCCGAGGACCGTGGGGCTGCTGGCCGTGACAATCTTCGGCACCCCCACCTCCGTCGCCGCGCTGATCACGGCGAAGGCGAGCCGGGTATTCGTGGCGAAAATCACGTCTTCGGGCGCACTGAACGGCACCGCGATCGCCGCAAGGTGGATGACGGCGTCGGGCTTGGCGTCCCGGAAGAGACGCAGTGCCTCGCCCGGGGCCAGGAGGTCGGCGGTTTCCTGGACGACGCCGGGCGGCAGCAGTCCTGCGGGCACGGCTTCGCGGTCCACGGAGGTGACGTGGTGGCCCGCTTCGGCTAGGCCCGCCACCACGCTCCGGCCCAGGCGGCCGGAGCCGCCGGTGACAAGGATCCTGCTCATGGTGCTCCCCTACTTGCCGCGGCGAAGGTCGGCGCCGAGGTCCAGGTCCTCGACGCGCACGGGCACGGACGTTTCCAGGGACCGGTTGCCGGCAATGCCCACGGACACCGAGCGCAGCCCGTCCAGGTAGCCGGAGGGACGGCCCAGCGGGTCCTCGCCGGGCCCGTTGAAGAGGTCCGAGAGCAGGAGTTCGTCACCGCCGCCGTGGCCGCCTTCACCGTTGACGATCGGCACCTCGTAGGCAGCCTCCCAGTGGCGCTGGACCACCAGCCGCTCGCCGTTGCGGCGCACCGCGTCTTCCTCCTCCACCGGGGTGGCACTCGGGTCCACCACGGTCTTCTGGTCGGTGCTGTGCAGGACGGCGGCGCGTTCCACCACCTCCAGCTCCGCCCGGCCCTCGGTGCCGTTGACCGCCACCCGGTAACCCTCCCAGGGGCTGTGGGCGTTCAGCGAATAGCTCAGGCGCGGGCCGCCCTGGTACTCCACCACCAGCGCCAGGTTGTCCTCGATGGTGATTCCTGCGGTGAAGACGTCCTGGTCGCGGCGGTAGCCGTCGTAGTGTTCGTTATCGAGGAAGAGGGCCTTGAGCCGTTCGTCCTCCCTCAGGTCCAGGGCGAAGGGATCCCTGCCGCCCACGGGGGCGCCGGCGTCGGGCGTTCCGCGTTCGGGGCGGGGTCCAAGGCCGCGCTCTGCGGCGTTCCTGTCGCCATAGAACTTCAGGCCGCCGGAGGCAAAGACCCGCTCAGGGACGTCGTCGATCCACCAGTTGACCAGGTCGAAGTGGTGGGAGGCCTTGTGGATGAGCAGCCCACCGGAGTTTTTCTTCTCCCGGTGCCACCGGCGGAAGTAGTCGGCGCCGTGCACGGTGTCCAGGACCCAGCTGAAGTCGACGGAGGTGACCTTGCCGATCACGCCGCTCTGGATGATCTCCTTGAGGGCGCTGTTGCGCGGCGAGTAGCGGTAATTGAAGGTGACCACCACGTTCCGTCCGGTCTCGTGGACGGCCTGGACAATGCGGCGGCAGCTTTCGGCGTCAATGGTCAGGGGCTTTTCGACGACGACGTCCGCACCGGCCCGGAGCCCCTCCACAATGTAGTCGGCATGGGTGTAATCGGGCGTGGTGACGATGACCCGGTCGATGGCGTTGGCCTCGATATAGGCGGTGAGCTCGGCTGGATCGAACGAAGCCACGGGGCCCGGCGCGCCCAGTTCCTGGATGAGCTTCTGGTAGAACTCCACGCGCCCCGGGTTCACGTCCGAAAAAGCCACCAGTTCGGCGGTGTCCGCGTGCTTGCCATAGATGGCGCGGATGTACATCTCGGAGCGTCCGCCGGTGCCGATCAGGGCGATCCGGGCTTTTTGCCCATCGCGCCGACGCGCGGATGGGGCGGCGGCCGGAGTGGTCTCGGCTGTATTGGCCATGGGGGGTCCTTTCGAAAGCTCATGCGCGGGCCTTTGAACGCTCCCCGCGGGACGGGGTGGCGCTGAGGCAGCCCGCCCGAGAAAGCGTTTTCTCGCATCTCTATAGAAGTTGTATCAAGACGGCAGCGGATCAGTCAATCACTCCAGCACTGGAAGAAAGCGTTTTCCGGCGACTGCAGCTTGCGCCTCGCGACCCGCACCGGAAAATCACCGGGAAAGGCAGGGGAAATCGTTTTCGCGGACCCGTATATGCTTTCTTTCAAAGCACCCGCAGCAGGGCCGGGCCACCACCGGACAGCAACAGTTCGCGGCGGCGCCGGCCGGGCGGCAAGGAAGAGGGGTTCCCATGGCCAGGAAATCGGCAAGCGGCCGCATCGGCATCGCTGACGTCGCCGCCAAGGCGGGGGTTTCCCATGCCACCGTTTCGCGTGTCATGAACGGCAACTTCACAGTGGATCCGGACATCGCGGCCCGGGTCCGGGCCGCGGCTGCGGAACTCAAGTACCAGCCCAACCCGGTGGGCCGGAGCCTTGCCCTCGGAAAGACGGACACTATCGGCATCGTGGTGCCGGACCTCGCCAACCCCACCTTCCAGGCGATCCTCCGGGGCCTGAGCCGGGCGGCAGCGCAGGATGGCTACCGGGTGCTCATCGCCGATTCATTCGAAGTGTCCAGCGAGGAATCGATCCTGGCCGGCGAGGCCCGCAGGCGCTGTGACGGACTGGTCCTGTGCGCTCCACGTATGACCGATGCGGAGCTCGAGGAGATCGTCCCCTCACTCCACCCGCTCGTGCTGATCAACCGCACCACAGCCGCCCCGGACGTGCCCAGCCTGGTGGTGGACTACGGCCAGGGCGTCCAGGACATCGCGGGGCACCTGGTGGAACTGGGCCACACCCGCCTGGCCTTCCTCGCCGGGCCGCCCCACAGCGCCTCCAACGACCTGCGGCTCAAGGGCCTGGAGACGTTCAAGGCCGCCCACCCCGAGGTGGAGGTGACCATGCTGGACGGTGGCTCGGACTTCGACACCGGGCACGAGGCAGTGGATGCCGTACTGGCTAGCGGGGCCACCGGAATCCTTGCCTTCAACGACCTTGTGGCCATGGGCCTGATGAGCGGCCTCCATGAACGTGGCCTGGACGTCCCCGGCGACATCTCGGTAACGGGCTTCGATGACATTCCCTTTGCCAGATATACGACGCCGGCGCTCACCACCGGCGCGGTCCCCATCACCGAACTGGGAGAGCAGGCCTGGCAGCAGCTCCGGGCGCTGATCCGCAAGGAGGCGACCGGGACCCCCGGCGGCCGCTACCAGCCGCGGCTCGAAGTCCGGGCCAGCACGGGCCCCGCCAAGGCGCCCCGCAGCACGGTCCACGGCTAAGGCTCCCTACGCGGGCGGCGGTGCCAGGAGCACGTCGATAAACCCGCGCAGCCCGTCGGCCACGTCCACTTCCTTGTCATAGAGCCACTGCAGCTGCAGGCCGTCGGAAACCGCCACCACCAGGCGGGCCAGGTCCGCCGCGGGCAGGTCCGAGCGCGCCTGGCCCGCGGACTGGCGGCGTTCGATGTCCGCCGCCAGAACGTCAACCACCTCGGCGTAGCGCTCCTTGAAATAGGCGTGCGAGTCGTGCGCCGGGTCATTGGCCGTGGCTGAGGCCACCGCGTACAGGGTGGTCAGGCCGGGCTCACGGCGGTTCCGCTCCGCGGAACGCACCATCAGCGCCAGCCCTGCCTCTTCAGCCCCCATCGCCGACAGGCTGCGCCGGTCCCGCTCGGCAAGGACAGCGGTCAGGAGTTCCTGCTTGCCCCGGAAGTAATGGAAAAGGGTGGCTTCCCGGACGCCCACCAGCTCCGCCACGCGCTTGAGCGCGGTGCCTTCAAAGCCTTCGGTCGCAAAAACGTCAGTGGCCGTCTGGATGATCTGTTCCCGGCGTTCCGCTCCCTTGGCGTACTGGCCGCGCGGCTTTGATGAAGGCATCAGGCCAGTGTATTTCACCCTTCAGCGACAAAACCTAGTCACACTCGGTTTTTACCGGTACGATCTTTCGCAGGACCCAACGGAGGGTCACTTTTTGTCAGGAGGCACCGTGGCCGTCACGACCATCACCGGGGATTCCGCAGGATCACCTGCCGGAACCCAGACCAGCACTGTTTCAACCGCTCCCGCCGGAACGCCCGCCCGCACACCCCTCGCCTACGTCATCGGCATGCCGATCGCCAGCGCCGGGCTCTGGATGGCCGTCCTGGCTCCGGCCCTGGTGGTGCTCGCCATCAAGGTTTCTGAAATCACCACCCCCGAAACGCGCGCCGGGGCACTCAGCCTGGTGGCCGGCGTCGGGGCCCTCATCGCATTGGTTGCCAATCCGTTCTTCGGCCGGCTGAGCGACCGCACAACCTCCCGCTTCGGCATGCGCAAGCCGTGGATCGTGGGCGGGTCCCTGATTGGATTGGGGTCGCTGATCCTCCTGGGCTCCGCCACCAACGTGACCGGCGTGCTGGTTGCCTGGGTGATCGCCCAGCTCAGCTTCAACGCTGCATTGTCCCCCCTGGTGGCGACCCTCCCCGACCAGACGGCGCCCGCGGAACGCGGCCGCCTCTCGGGCCTGATCGGAATGACGCTGCCCATAGGGCTGGTTGCCGCCGCATTCTTCGCCCAATTGTTCGACAATGCTTTCCAGATGGCGGTGGTCCCCGGCGTCGTAGGGACCGCCGTGACGCTCATCTTCGCGTTCACCTTCAAGGACCGTGTACTGACGGAAAAGCCGGCCCCGCTGAACCTGAAGGAAATTGCGGGCTCCTTCTACTTCAACCCCCGTACCTACCCCGGCCTCGGCTGGGCCTGGTTCACCAAGTTCCTGGTGTACGTCGGCTACTGCGCCGGACTGCTTTACCTGCCCTACTTCTTCGCCGACCACCTGCACGTGGCAGAAACCGCAGTCCCGGCCCTGGTCTTCCAGGCCACCTTGGTCAGCTCGGCCGGGACCGTTGTCACCAGCATCGCCGGCGGCTGGCTCAGCGACCGGATCGGCAAACGCAAAGCCATGGTCATCGCCTCCGCCATCATCATGATGGCCGGCCTGATTGTCATTGCCACCAGCAGCACCACCGACCAGGTCCTGGTGGGACAGGCACTCGCCGGCCTGGGCCTCGGCTGCTTCGGGGCGGTCGATGTGGCCCTCATCGCCGACCTCCTGCCCGGAAGCCAAAGTGAAAACGCCAAGACCTTCGGCGTCTTCAATATCGCCCAGGCGCTCCCCCAGTCCCTCGTCCCGGCCATCGCGTTCCCCGTCATCACCCTTGGCGGCTACCCGGCCCTCTTCATCGGCGGCGCCGTCGTCGGCATCATCGGCGCCGTCCTCGTCACCCGCATCAAAGGAGTCAAGTAAATGAACCCCACGCTCTCCCCCGCCGTCACGGCACCCCCCGCCGGTTCACCGGATGCCGAAGCCCGCATCCTTGACCTGGCCAAGAGCCTCACCCTCGAAGAACAGATCCAGCTGCTGACCGGCGCCGACGTCTGGGCAACCCACTCCCTGCCCTCCATCGGCCTCTCCCGCGTGGTCATGTCCGACGGCCCGGCAGGTGTCCGGGGCGAAGACTTCGATGAGCGGCACGACTCCGTCTCGCTTCCGTCGTCGTCTGCCCTCTCCGCCACCTGGAGCGTGGAGACGGCCCGCCGCTACGGCCAGGTCCTGGGCCAGGAAGCCCGGCGCAAGGGCGTCCACGCAGTCCTGGGCCCCACCATCAACCTGCACAGGTCCCCGCTGGGCGGCCGCCACTTCGAGTGCATGAGCGAGGACCCCCGCCTGACCGCCACCATGGCCGCCGGCTACGTTGCGGGCGTCCAGTCCATGGGAGTGGGGGCAACCCCCAAGCACTACCTTGCCAACGAGGCTGAAACCGAGCGTTTCACGTCCAACTCGGTGGTGGATGAGCGCCCCCTGCGCGAGCTCTACCTGGCCGCCTTCGAGGACGCCGTCACCGAGGCCCGCGCGTGGCTGGTGATGAGCTCCTACAACTCCATCAACGGCACCACCGCCAGCGAAAACGACCTACTGAAGACGCCGCTGTCCACCGAATGGGGCTTCGACGGCGTCGTCGTGTCCGACTGGACCGGCGTCCGATCGGTGGAAGCCGCCAACGCCAACCAGGACCTGGAGATGCCCGGGCCGGTGGGCCACTGGGGACCCAAGCTGCTGGCCGCCGTGAACGATGGCCGCGTGAGCAGGTCCGCGATTCTCGGGAAGGTGGTCCGCATCCTGCGGCTCGCCGCCCGCGTCGGCTCCCTCGAGGGCGTCTCCCCCTCCGTCTCGGAACTGCCGGCCCCCCTGAATGCCGCCGCCGTCGCCCGTGAAGTCGCAGTGCGTGGCGCCGTCCTGGTGCGCAACAGGGACGGCCTGCTGCCCCTGGATCCGCAGGCCCTGGCGAGCATCGCCGTCAGCGGCCACAACGCGGAGGAGGCCCGCACCCAGGGCGGCGGCAGTGCCACCGTCATGCCCAAGCAGAACATCTCACCCCTTGAGGGCCTGCGTGCGGCGCTGCCGGAAGGCGTCCGGGTCAGTTATGCACGCGGCGCCAAGGTGGCGGAGGGCCTGCAGGCCTTCCCCCGTACCTCGCTGCACAACCCCGTGTCCGGCGTGCCCGGCCTGCGGGTGACCTTCCTGGCCGGCGACGGGTCGGTCATCTCGGGTGAGGACCGGCTGGCCTCGCACCTGATCTGGTTTGGCGTCGGCATCCCCGAGGGTGCGGCAGCCATCCGGATGGAAACTGAATGGACCGCGCCGGTGGCCGGGATCCACCACCTGGGCATCGGCACCGTGGGCCGGACCCGGCTGTCCCTGAACGGTGACGAGGTGTTCAACGGCGAGCTTGAAGACGACACCGACGTGCTCGGCGCGGCCCTGTTCGACCCGCCCAAGACCGTCCACCCGGTTACCACCGCCGCGGGGGAAGCGGTGCGCATTGAGGCCGTGTACGACCTCCCCTCAGACCAGGCAATCCCCTTCACGGCCATCCTCCTGGGCGAGGAAACCGTAGTGGAGGATCCCCAGGCCGAGATCGACGCGGCGGTGGAAGCCGCCCGGACCGCCGACGTAGCGGTAGTAGTGGTGGGGACCAGCGCCGCCATCGAATCAGAGGGCTTTGACCGCACGGACCTGGACCTCCCGGGCCGCCAGAACGAACTGGTGGAAGCGGTGGCGGCCGTGAACCCGCGCACCGTCGTGGTGGTGAACTCCGGTTCGCCGGTCCTCATGCCGTGGCTGGACAAGGTGGGCGCTGTCCTGCTCGGCTGGTTCGGTGGGCAGGAATTCGGCCGTGCCATCGCCGACATCCTGCTGGGCACGGAGGAACCTGGCGGCCGCCTTCCCACCACCTGGCCTGCGGCCCTGGCCGACGTCCCGGTCCTGGACACCACCCCGGTGGACGGCAAGGTGGTGTACTCCGAGGGCATCCACGTCGGCTACCGCGCGTGGCTCAAGCAGCAGGCCGCCGGCGGTGCCGCACCGGCCCTTCCCTTCGGCTACGGCCTGGGCTACACCACGTTCGAGTTCGACGCCGCCCACGCACGGGAATCGGTCCCGGCCGGCGCCGACGTGGTCGTCCACGTTCCCGTCCGCAACACCGGCAGCCGCTCTGGCCGCGAAGTGGTGCAGGTCTACCTGGACCGTCCCGAATCCGCCGTGGACCGGCCGGTCCGCTGGCTCGCCGGCTACGCCGGAACCCACCTGGCGCCCGGCGGCACCGAGAGCGTGGAGGTCCGGATTCCGGCACGCTCCTTTGCGCATTACGACGGCGGCTGGCAGTTTGAGCGCGGCACTTTCCGGATCCTGGTGGGCAGGCACTCCGGGGACGACTTCCAGGAACTGGAAATCGAGGTCCGCTAGCCCGCGGGGCGGGGCTGGGCAGGGTGATCCCTGCCCAGCCCCGCTTCTTTGTAGAATCCCTCGATATGGGAAGCCACCAGCTGGGCTGCCCGGCGGCCCTCGCCCTCCTTGACCGCGGCCAGGATGGCATGGTGCTCGGTGCGCAGGCGCGAGGCTGTGGCGTTCCAGTCCGGCAGGTTTCCGGTCAGGCCGGCCGCGTACCCCTGGATGGATTCGCGCAGCGATCCCATCATGGCGCTGACCACTGCATTGCCTGCTGCGTTGGCCAAGGCCAAATGGAACCGGACATCGAGGGCCAGGAAGTCATCCACGGACAGGCCCCCGGGTGAATCCATTGCCGCGAGGAGCGTGGCCGCCTCTTCCAGCTCCGGCGCATCCGGGCGCGCCTGGGCGGCAGCCCAGGACTCCAGGAGGACCCTGGTTTCCACGATGTCTGCCACCGGCAGGTGCTGCGTGGCCACGTGGAGCCGAAGGGCCGAACCAAGGGCCGCGGCAGGGTCTGAGATCACTACCGTCCCGGCGTCCGGACCGGAACCGACGCCGGACCGCACAACGCCCATGGCTTCGAGGATCCGAATGGCCTCGCGTACCGATGTCCTGGAGACCTGGAGCTGTTCGGCCAGCGTGCGCTCCGCCGGGAGCCGGCCGCCGACGGCCAGGTCGCCGGCTGAGAGCCTGTCCTCGATCCATTGCAGGACAAACTGGTGGGTGCGCATAGGCCAATGGTACTTGATGTGGTCCAACCACATGCCCTAGAGTGTGGTTGGACCATAGGAGGAGCCATGACCCACACCATTCAGCCCAACAATCCGGAAGCCACCCCGGCGCCGGATGCCACGGACATTCCCGCAGCACCGGCACCTGCCAGGGCTCCGTCGACGTCCGCCCTGCCTGCCGCCCTCAAGCGGCGCGTCCCCAAGTACTCGGACCTGGCGCCCCTGATGCAGTTCAAGAAGCCGGAATTCAGCAAGGCGGCCCGGCTGCAGCGGGCCAGCACCATCTGGGAGCTCCGCGACATCGCCAAACGGCGCACCCCCAAGGCGCCGTTTGACTACACGGATGGCGCCGCGGAGGAGGAGATCACCCTCCGCCGCGCCCGCCAGGCGTTCCTGGACATCGAGTTCCGGCCCGGCATCCTCCGGAACGTCTCCAGCATCGACCTCGGCACCGACATCCTGGGCAAGCCGTCCCGTCTCCCCGTCGGCATCGCCCCCACCGGCTTCACCCGGATGATGCAGTCCGAGGGCGAGTACGCCGGATCGCAGGCGGCCGAAGCCGCCGGCATCCCCTACACGCTGTCCACCATGGGCACCGCCTCGATCGAGGATGTGGCCGACGCCGCCCCGAACGGCAGGAACTGGTTCCAGCTGTACCTGTGGACGGACCGGGACCGCTCGCTGGAACTGATCGAGCGTGCCGCCAAAGCCGGCAACGACACCCTCATGGTCACCGTGGACACCGCCGTGGCAGGCGCGCGCCTCCGCGACGTCCGGAACGGCATGACCATCCCGCCTGCACTGACCCTCAAAACCGTGCTGGACGCCTCCTACAGGCCCGCCTGGTGGGTCAACTTCCTCACCCACGAGCCCCTGACGTTCGCCTCGCTGTCCCGCTATACCGGCACTGTCGCGGACCTCATCAACTCCATGTTCGACCCAACGCTGACGTTCGGGGACCTGGACTGGCTGCGCGAAACCTGGAAGGGCAAGCTGGTGGTTAAGGGCATCCAGACCGTCGAGGATGCCCGCCGCGTGGTGGACCACGGCGCCGACGGCGTGGTCCTGTCCAACCACGGCGGCCGCCAGCTGGACCGGGCCCCCATCCCGTTCCACCTGCTCCCCGAGGTCAGGCAGGCCTTCACCGCTGACAACAGTGATGCCGCCATCATGCTGGACACCGGCATCATGAGCGGCGCGGACATCGTGGCGGCACTGGCACTGGGCGCCGACTTCACGTTGATCGGCCGCGCGTACCTCTACGGGCTGATGGCAGGCGGACGCGCGGGTGTGGACCGGACCCTGCAGATCCTTGAAAAGGACATGGCCCGCACCATGGCGCTGCTGGGTGTCAGCCGGATTTCCGAGCTCACCCCGGACCACGTGCGGCTGCTGCCCCGTTAAGTCCTACTTCTTGCGCCCGAATTTCGGCAGGGTGGGGAGGTTGGCCAGCAGGTCGGCTGCCTTGGTGGCGGCGCGGCCAACGGTCCGGCCGATTTGCTGCGGCACGGTGTCGTCGCTCAACGGGGCGGCCGTACCGCCGGGAATGACGACGGCGGGGCTCAGCTCTGCGCCTTCCCTCACCAGGACGGGCGCAGGAATGTCCTCCCGGGCCGGCTGCGAAGGCCCGGCAGCCCTGGCGGCCTGCGGCAGCGGGGCCACCGCTGCCGCGACGCTTTCCTGCAGGTGGGCCGGGACCGGCTGGCCGGCGGCCACCCGGCCGGGTCCCTCCGGTGAGGCTGCGCTGCTGCCGCCAGTGCCGACGTCGAATGTCTCCAGCCAGCTGGCGATGCCCTCCAAAGGGCCCCGGTTCAGGGCGTAGTAGCGCTTCTGGCCCTGCGCGCGCATGCTGACCAGCTGTGCTTCACGGAGGACTTTCAGGTGCTTGGAAATGGTGGGCTGGCTCGCCGCCAGTTCCTCCACCAGTTCCCCCACGGCTTTGTCGCCTGCCCGAAGCGCCACCAGGATATCCCGCCGGGTGGATTCCGCTATGACGGCAAATACGTCGTCTGTCACCATGCCTCCCACCCTAGCGACATATACGTCTCAAGGCATCAACTATTTCGGCGGCACAGGTTTCCGGACGGACTAGTCGAACCAGGGGTCCAGCCCGTGCAGCGGGAACACTGCCCTGCGGGTGGCCATGACGGTGCGGTCCACCGCGTCATTGGGGTCGAAGCCCACTTCCCAGGACCGCCACCAGAGCTCCACGTCGTCCCCCATGAGGCTGGGCGCCTCCCTGCCGAACTTCTCCATTACGTACTGCCGCCAGTCCGCCGGCACAGGGGTCCGCAGTGGCACGGGACGTCCCGCCGCGATGGCCACCAGGTGGCTCCAGGCCCGCGGCACCACATCCAGAACGTTGTAGCCTCCGCCGCCGGTGGCAATCCAGCGTCCGCCGCAGTAGCGCTCGGCCAGATTCCCGACGGCGCTGGCCGCCTCGCGTTGCCCGTCCACGCTGAGGTTGAGGTGCGTGAGGGGGTCGTTGCGGTGCGAATCGCATCCGTGCTGGCTGACGATCACTTCCGGTTCGAAGGCCCCCACCAGCTGGGGCACCACGGCGTAGAAGGCGCGCAGCCAGCCGGCATCGGAGGTACCGGCCGGCAGGGCGACGTTCACGGCCGTCCCTTCCGCGGCCGGACCGCCGGTTTCGTTGGCGAACCCGGTCCCCGGGAAGAGGGTCAGCCCCGTCTCGTGCAGCGAGATCGTGAGGACCCGCGGTTCGTCCCAGAAGATGTTCTGCGTGCCGTCCCCGTGGTGGGCGTCGACGTCGATGTAGGCCACCTTGCCCACGCCGCCGTCAAGCAGCTTTTGCACGGCAAGGGCGGCGTCGTTGTAGATGCAGAATCCGCTGGCGCGCTCCCGGGCCGCGTGGTGCATGCCGCCACCGAAGTTCACCGCATGCAGGGCCGATCCTTCCAGCAGGCGCTGGGCGGCCAGCAGCGAGCCGCCGGCCAGGCGGGCCGCGGCCTCGTGCATGCCGGCAAACGCGGGGTCGTCCTCGGTTCCCAGCCCGCGTGATTCGTCGGGCCGGGTTGGGTCCGCACTGACCCTGCGGACGGCTGCCACGTAGTCGGCCGAGTGGACGGACTCCAGCTCCGCGTCGGATGCCACCTCCGGCGCCGCGAGGTCAACATGGTCCAGGTCGAAGAGCCCCAGGCTGCGTGAGAGGCGCGCCGTAAGGTCCATTCGCTCCGGTGCCATGGGGTGGCCGGGGCCGAAGTTGTAGGCTGTCATGTCAGGACTCCACGCCACCATCGTTGGCGGCGCGGGCTGGCGGAGTCCGGGCAGGTATGTCATCAATCACAGGCTACCCGAGCCTGCGCCGCCGCCGGCCCGGCCATGACGCGGGCTTTAGTGGTTTACTACTGAAGGAAGCCGTTTCAACCGAGGAAAAGCCACACATGACGCAAAGCCAGTCGAGGCCCCGGACGCCGGCCCCCTGGCACCCCCCGGCGCAGGACCGGGAGGGCCTCTGGATCTTCACCCGGCTGCGCGACTTCATTGACGACATCGCCAATACCTCCCCCGCACGGCTGGCTCTGACTGCGTTCGCCGCCGTCTGCACACTCTTTACTTTCCTGCTCACCCTGCCGGTCTCTGCCGCCGACGGAACCCCCACCCCCATCCACCAGGCGCTGTTCACGGCGGTCTCGGCCGTCTGCGTCACGGGACTCACGGTGGTATCGACGGCGGTCCACTGGTCTTTCTTCGGCCAGCTGGTGATCCTGGTGGGCATCTTCATCGGCGGCTTGGGCACGTTGACCCTCGCCTCGCTGCTCGCCCTCATGGTGAGCAAGCGGCTGGGGGTGCGCGGCAAGATCATCGCCGCGGAGTCCATGAACAACGCGGGCCGCCTGGGCGAAGTGGGCACCCTGCTGCGGATCGTCATCACGACCTCAGTGGTCATCGAAGGCATCCTGGCGCTGACCTTGGTCCCGCGCTTCCTTATTTTGGGCGAGCCGTTCTGGCAGTCTGTCTGGCACGGCATCTTCTACGCCATTTCATCGTTCAACAACGCCGGTTTCACCCCTCATTCGGACGGCATCGTGCCCTACGAAACGGACCTGTGGATCCTCATCCCCCTGATGGTGGGCGTCTTCCTGGGAAGCCTGGGCTTTCCCGTGGTGATGGTGCTGCAGCAGAACGGGCTGAACTGGAAGAAATGGAACCTCCACACGAAGCTCACCATCCAGGTCTCACTCATCCTGCTCGCCGCGGGCACGTTCCTGTGGGCCCTCATGGAGTGGGACAACGCCCGGACCATCGGGCCGATGGGCCTCGGTGACAAGATCACCCACTCCCTGTTTGCATCGGTCATGACGCGGTCGGGTGGATTCAACCTGGTGGACCAGAACCACATGGAATCCACCACCAAGCTGCTGACCGACGCGCTGATGTTCGCCGGCGGCGGGTCGGCGTCGACGGCGGGCGGCATCAAGGTGACCACCATCGCCGTGATGTTCCTGGCCATCGTTGCCGAGGCCCGCGGCGATGCCGACGTGAAGGTGTACGGCCGGACCATTCCGCAGGGCACCATGCGGGTGGCCATATCCGTGATCGTTGCCGGCGCCACCCTGGTTTCCGTCTCCGCGTTCCTGCTCCTGCAGTTCAGCGGCGCATCACTGGACCGGGTGCTGTTCGAGACGATCTCGGCCTTCGCCACGGTTGGCCTGAGCACCGGCCTCAGCGCCGAGGTGCCCCCCGAGGGCGTCTACGTCCTCACGGCCCTGATGTTCGCCGGCCGCGTGGGCACCGTTACCCTCGCCGCTGCCCTGGCCCTGCGCCAGCGCAGCCAGCTGTACCACTACCCCGAAGAGAGGCCGATCATTGGCTAGTTCCACAGACGCCCCCCGGCGCCCCGCCCACAACGCTCCGGTCCTGGTGATCGGGCTGGGCCGCTTTGGATCATCCACCGCGGAGCAGCTGGTCAAGCAGGGCCGGGAAGTGCTCGCCATCGAACGGGACCGGAACCTGGTGCAGAAATGGGCACCCCTCCTGACCCACGTGGTGGAGGCCGACGCCACCAATATTGATGCCCTCCGCCAGCTCGGCGCCCAGGAGTTCAGCTCCGCCGTCGTGGGTGTGGGCACCTCCATCGAGTCCTCGGTACTGATCACCGTGAACCTGGTGGACCTGGGCATCGAGCACCTCTGGGTCAAGGCAATCACCCCGTCGCATGGCAAGATCCTGACCCGGATCGGCGCGAACCACGTCATCTACCCCGAGGCCGACGCCGGAGTCCGCGCCGCGCACCTGGTGTCCGGCCGGATGCTCGACTTCATCGAGTTCGACGACGACTTCGCCATCGTGAAAATGTACCCGCCGCGTGAAACCGTGGGCTTCACCCTGGACGAGTCAAAGGTCCGCTCCAAGTACGGGGTGACCATTGTGGGAGTGAAGTCCCCGGGTGAAGATTTCACGTACGCCCGGCCCGAGACCAAGGTGTCCTCCCGGGACATGCTCATTGTCTCCGGCCACGTGGACCTGCTGGAGCGGTTCGCCGCCCGGCCTTAGTCCGTCCGCTAGCCGAGCTGCTTGGTGATTTCCGCTGCCCGGTCGGCTGCCGCGCGTGCGCCGGCGGCGATGATTGCCGGGATGCCCTGTTCGTCGAAGGTGGCGATGGCGCGTTCTGTGGTGCCGTTGGGGCTCGTGACGGCCTTGCGCAGGGCTGCGGGGTCGGCGCCGGGTTCGGCCAGCATGAGGCCGGCACCGGCCACGGTTTCGCGGGCCAGCAGGAGGGAAAGCTCGCGGTCCAGGCCCAGTTCCTCCCCTGCCGCGGCCATGGCCTCGGCCAGATAGAAGGCGTAGGCGGGACCGGAGCCGCTGATGGCCGAGAGCGCGTCCACCTGCCCTTCGGGGACTTCCACGACGGTTCCGGCACCCTGCAGGAGGTCTTTGACCATTTGGAGCTGTTCAGGACTGCAGTGCGTGCCCGGCGAGACGGACACGACGCCGCGGCCCAGCTTGGCGGGAGTGTTGGGCATGGTGCGGATTACCGGCTGCCCCGCAGGGAGTGCGGCTTCCAGTTGGGCGATGGACACGGCCGCGGCCACGCTGACCACCACGGTTTCCGGTGACAGGGCGGGGCTGATTTCCTTCGCCAGGTCCGCGATGCCCACCGGCTTGACGCCGAGGATGACGACGGCGGACCCCTTGGCGGCCTGCTTGTTGTTGTCCGGTTCTTCCTCACCGGCAATGGCGGTGATCCCCTGGTAGCGCTCGGCCAGCTCCGAGGCGCGTTCCGCGCGGCGGACGGTGGCAACCACATCCCCCGGGTCCTTCCCTGCCTCCAGCAGGCCGCCAAGAATGGCTTCGTTCATGGATCCACAGCCAAGGAATGCGATTCGGTTGCTCATGCCTCCATCATTACAGTTCGCAGGCATTCACAGGCAACTCCCATCCTCAGCGCAGGCAGCACACAACTTGGCGTCCTAACGTAGTTATTACCTCATTGAGGGTGCGAGTGATGCGGCAGGCATGGGGATGTTTGCCAGGGCACCGGTGGCACGGCAACAGGTTTTCCCCCATTTTCCTGTTGCCGGCCCCGGTGCTTCCGCGTTTAACGGCCAGCTCCTTTGGCGCCCCGGCGTCAAGGGTGCGTCAAGGGCTAGACAGTTGCCTCCACGGTGCGGGAGCCAGCCACGTGGGGTGCCGGCTCCAGGGGTCCGTCAAAGACCAATTGGTCAAGGCGCCGCAGGATCAGCCCTTCACGCAGCGCCCACGGGCAGATGCGGAGCTTCTTGAACTTGAACATCTCCAGGGCTGCCTCGGCCACCAACGCGCCCGCAAGGACCTGGCGTGCCCTGGCCTCGGAGACTCCGGGAAGGTGCAGGCGGTCTTCCGAACTCATGGCCGAGATCCGCTGCGTCCAGATTCCCAGGTCCGAGGCGTGCAGTTCCCTCTTGACGTAGGGTCCTTCCGCACTGGGTGCGGCACCGGCGATCCGGGCCAGGGACCGGAACGTCTTGGAGGTGCCGGCCACCACGTTGGCCCGGCCCAGGCCGTCGAATTCGCGGACGGCAGGCTTGAGGGTGGCCCTGATATAGCGCCGCAGTTCCTTGACGCTCTTAGCGGTCGGCGGGTCCTCGGGCAGCCAGTCCCGGGTTAGCCGGCTGGCGCCCAGTGGCACGGAAGTCGCCACCTCGGGAAGTTCGTCCTGGCCAAACGCCATTTCGAAGGAGCCGCCGCCGATGTCCAGGTTCAGGATGGGCCCGGCGCCCCACCCGTGCCAGCGCCTGACCGCGAAGAACGTCATGGACGCCTCTTCGCTGCCGCTCAGTTCCTGCAGGGTCACCGTGGTCTCGTGCTTGACCCTGGCCAGGACGGCGGGCCCGTTGGTGGCCTCCCGGATCGCTGAGGTACAGAAAGCCAGGAGGTCCTCTGCCTTGTGCCGGGCCGCGAATTCCCAGGCTTCCAGCACAAATTCCGTGAGCTCCCGCTGGCCCTCATCGCTGATGCTGCCGTCCGGTTCAAGGTATTGGACCAGGGACAGCGGCCGTTTGTGGGAAGCGAACGGGACCGGCTGGGCGCCCGGGTGGGCATCCACCAGGAGCAGGTGGACAGTGTTGGACCCGATATCGAGGACGCCTAGACGCATGGGGACATTATTGCTCGTCGGCGCGCTTGAAGTCGCGCCTGATGTTGGCAACACCCTCGGGGTTGATCTCGAAACCGTAGGCCGCGCCCGGGTTGATCACCATGCCCAGTTCGTCGCCGATGTTGGCGATGATGGCAGCGCCCTGCGTGCCCAGGACGTTCGGAGCGGCTTCCAGGTACTGCTGGTCCACCCTGCTGGGGTGCGAGAAGACGGCCAGGACGGGGTCGCCGTCGGCATTGGCCAAAACCAGGGGCTCCACCTGGGAGTCGACGCCCTCCACCGTGTCCGAGCTGATGATGTAGACCTCGCTGTTGAGGAACGACAGGATGACGTCCACAGGGTCTGCGTCCGGCTGGCCACCGGTGGCGAGCTTCTCCTCGAGGTCGTTGAGCGGCTGGAGGTCCGTGTGCGCGGGCTGTTCAGTCATTCCCCTAGCCGATCACGATACTGTGGCCGGCGCAAACGCGCCGGCCACTTGGTTACTTCTTGGCCGTGGCCTTTTTCTTGGCCGGAGCCTTGCGGGTGGTGGTCCGCTTGACCGGTCCCTTGGCGCGCTTCTCGGCGAGCAGTTCCACGGCCTGTTCCCGCGTGAGTTCCTCGAGGGAGGTGGCACGGGGAACCGTGATGTTGGTGATGCCGTCCGTGATGTAGGGGCCAAACCGGCCTTCCTTCACCACGATGTTCTTCTCGGACACCGGGTCCGGGCCGAACTCGGCCAGCGGCGGCACCGCGGCACGGGCGCCGCGCTGCTTGGGCTGCGAGTAGATCTCCAGCGCCTGTTCCAGGGTGATCGTGAAGATTTCCTCTTCGGAGCCGATGGAGCGTGAGTCAGTCCCCTTCTTGAGGTAGGGGCCGAACCGGCCGTTCTGGACCGTGATGAGGTTGCCCTCCGCGTCCTCCCCCAGTGCCCGGGGCAGGCTCATGAGCTGCAGCGCCTCGTCCAGGGTGACGGATTCAACCGTCATGGACTTGAAGAGCGAACCCGTGCGCGGCTTGGCCTTGACCGGCTTTTTCGGCGGCTTGGGCTTGCCGTTCTTGTAGTACTCCACCGGCTGGTTGGCCAGTTCCTCGTCGGTCATTTCCGGGATGATCTCGGTGACGTAGGCGCCGTAGCGGCCATTCTTGGCCACCACGGTGTGTCCGGTGTGCGGATCCGCGCCGAGCACGCGTTCCTCGGGCGCCGCCGTCTCCATCAGTTCGATGGCCTTGGCCGCGGTCAGTTCGTCCGGGGCCAGGTCCTCGGGGACGTTGGCACGCGCCGATTCGACGATCTCGCCCGTCTTCGGGTCCACCACGGCGGCAGAGCTTTCCAGGTAAGGGCCGAACTTGCCCACCCGGAGCGTGATCTCGTCGGTGATCGGGATGGAGTTGATTTCCCGGGCATCGATCTCACCCAGGTTGTTGACGATGCTCAGCAGGCCCGGATCGGAATCCTCGCCGAAGTAGAAGTGACGCAGCCAGGAGGCGCCGGCTTCCTGGCCGTTGGCGATCTTGTCCAGGTCGCCTTCCATGTCGGCGGTGAACTCGTAATCCACGTAATCGGAGAAGTGCTGTTCCAGGAGCCGGATCACGGAGAAGGCGATCCAGCTGGGCACCAGGGCCGAGCCCTGCTTCCGGACGTAGCCGCGGTCCTGGATCGTGGAGATGGTGGAGGCGTACGTGGACGGGCGGCCGATGCCCTTCTTCTCCAGCTCCGCGGTCAGCGAGGCTTCCGTGTAGCGCGGCGGCGGGGAGGTCTCGTGGCCCACGGCCTGGATGTCAGAAGCCGTGAGCGAGTCGTCCTTGGCCACGTTGGGCAGCCGCCGGGCTTCGTCGGAGTCGTCGTCGCCGCGGGTCTCGTCCTTGCCTTCCTCGTAGGCGGCGAGGAAGCCGGGGAACGTGATCACGGTGCCGGAGGCGGAGAACTCTGCGTCCCGGCCGTCGGCGGACACCGCGCCGAGGCGGATGGTGGCGGTCGAGCCCTTGGCGTCGCCCATCTGGGAGGCGACCGTACGCTTCCAGATGAGTTCGTACAGGCGGAACTCGTCGCCGGAGAGCTGCTTCGCCACCTGGGCAGGGGTGCGGAAGGAGTCACCGGCGGGGCGGATGGCCTCGTGTGCTTCCTGTGCGTTGGCGGCCTTGTTGGAGTAGACGCGCGGCGACTGCGGAATGTACTCGGGGCCGTACAGTTCGGAGGCCTGGCGGCGGGCCGCCGTGACGGCCTCGTCGCTCAGCGCGGAGGAGTCCGTACGCATATAGGTGATGTAGCCGTTTTCATACAGCCGCTGGGCGATCTGCATGGTGCTCTTGGAGGAGAAACGCAGCTTGCGGCCAGCCTCCTGCTGCAGCGTTGAGGTGGTGAACGGCGCAGCGGGGCGGCGCGTGTACGGCTTGGTGTCCACCGAGCGGACCCGGAAGTCGGCGTTCTGCAGTCCGGCAGCCAGGGAGGTCGCCAGTTCCTCATTGAGGTGGGCCACGTTCCGGGAAGTGAGCTCGCCGTTGTCGTTGAAGTCGCGGCCCGTGGCCACCTTGGCGCCGTCCACGGCGGCAAGCTTGGCCTTGAAGGAGCCCGAATCCGCGCCGAACTGGCCGGTCAGGTCCCAGTAGGACGCGGCCTTGAAGGCCATGCGTTCGCGTTCGCGGTCCACCACCATGCGGGTGACCACCGACTGCACGCGGCCGGCGGAGAGGCCGCGGGCAACCTTGCGCCACAGGACGGGCGAGATTTCGTAGCCGTAGAGCCGGTCCAGCACGCGGCGGGTTTCCTGGGCGTCCACCAGGTCCTGGTCCACGTCGCGCAGGTTGCCCATGGCGCGCTGGATGGCTTCCTTGGTGATTTCGCCGAACGTCATCCGGTATACGGGGACCTTGGGCTTGAGCACCTCGAGCAGGTGCCACGCGATGGCTTCGCCTTCGCGGTCCCCATCGGTTGCGAGATAGAGTTCGTCGGCATCCTTGAGGGCGGCCTTGAGCTCGGTGACCTTTTTCTTCTTGTCCGGGGACACCACGTAGTACGGCTTGAAGTCGTGGTCAATGTCGACGGCGAACTTCCCGACGGAGGTTTTCTTCAGCTCGGCGGGGAGTTCGGACGGCTGCGGCAGGTCGCGGATGTGACCGATGGAGGCCTCTACGATGAAGCCCTCGCCGAGGTACTTGGCGATGGTCTTGCTCTTGGCCGGAGACTCCACAATCACGAGTTTCTTGCCGGTTTTGGCCTTGCTTGGCACGGTGCTCCTACAGAAAAAGGTTGCTGGGGCAGATGAGCCCATGTTCGCCTAGTTCACCATATTTTGGGCAATCGTGCGCATTCATGTGGAAAAGACGGGGCTCCGTTGAGGGCTTGAGGGGGCCTACTCCAGGGCGGGATTTCCGGCCGGAAGCAGGAAGCCGTCCCGGACCAGGTTGGCCACGTCGGCGAGCAGCGCACCCTGGAAAGTCCCGGCGTCGAACCCCTCCCCGCCGCCCAGGAGGGCCTCCAAAGCGCCGGCGATCTGACCGGCGGTGAGGTCGCCGTCGCACGCGGACACAAAGCCGGCCAGCTCGGTACTCATCAAATTGGTACGGCGCAGCCCGGCGCCCTGCCGGAGCAGGATCACGCCGGGGTGTTCGGCGCCCGGGCGCTGGTGGCGCTCCTCGGTGACGTCCTCCGCCACGAGCAGGTGCGTGGCCGCAAGGTCATGGGCGGCGAGCCAGTCGGCGCGTTCGACGGCGGCACCCAGGTGGGGGCCGATGGGCTGCTCGATGGAGTAGGTGATTTCCTCGAAGCGGCTGATGGCGGCAGCGCGGCCGTCAGCGGGGCGGCGGAGCCAGACCATGCCGAAGCCGATGCCGGCAACATCCCGGGATCCGAAATCGGCCAGGTAGGCGGCGTACGCGTCCCGGTAGTGCTGCCGGTCGCGGGATTCGGAGGCGTCGCGGAGCCAGGTTTCGGCGTATTGTTCCGGGCTGACCAGTTCCCGCTGGATGAACCAGGCGTCCGTATCCTGCCGCACCCAGGACTTTGGCCGCTCTTCCCAGCTGCTGCCGGCGGTGACTTCCCAGTTGCCCAGCATCTGGGCCCACCCGCCGGGTGCCAAAACGCCGGGCAGGTCCGCCACCAGGGAGGCCACGATCCCGTCGCCCGGCAGGCCGCCGTCGCGGTAGGTGAACTGGTCAGCCGCGTCCTCGCCGGCACTGCGCGGGGTGATCACGAACGGCGGGTTGGAGACGACCAGGCCGAATTCTTCACCGGCCACCGGCTCCAGGAGTGAACCCAGGCGCAGGCTGACCCTGTCTTCGAGGCGGTCAGGGTCCACGGAGAGCGCCTCGGCATTGAGGAGGATGTTGAACCGGGCGTAGGCCAGGGCGCGTTCGGAGATGTCGGTGGCGGTGACATGCTGGCAATGGTGCAGCAGGTGGAAGGCCTGGATGCCGCAGCCCGTCCCGAGGTCCAGGGCACGCCCGGTGTGGCGGCGGATAGTGGTCTGCACCAGGGTGGTGGATGCCTGGCCGATGCCCAGGACGTGGTCGTGCCGGAGCACGCCGGCCTGCTGGTGGGCGGCGAGGTCGCTGGCCACCCACAGCTCCGCGCCGCCGCTGCCGTCGTCGTTCTTGTCCCAACCGTACGGCCGCAGGTCGGCTTTCGCGGTGAGCATGCCGGAGCCGGGGACCGGCTGCACCAGCCCCAGTTCGAGGAGGCCGTCGGCACCGGTGCCCGGCAGTGCGGCGTCGAGCATTTCCTTTTCCTGGGGTTCGGCGAGGAGCCAAAGGCGGACGACGGCGGCGAGCGGCACAGCGCCGGCGTCGGCCCGCACCGCCTGCTCAACTGCGAGGACCGCGGGGATGATCTGGTCCCGGTTCAGCGCCGCCGAGGCCTCAGGGCCCAGCAGCTGGGCCACGCCGTCGAGCGTGTAGTCCAGCCCGCGCAGGTCGGCGGCGAGCGCGGACAGCAACGCGGGGAGGTCGCTGCGGGGAGCGTCGGGAGTGTTTCCGGCGGTGAACTCATAAGGGGATGCAGGCACCGCTCAAGTTTAGTCCGGGGTGGGTGCGGGGTACGGTGGTCCCATGCCTTCCCGCTCTGCCTTCCTTCCGCGCGCCCGCATGGCCGCCGCTGCACGCCGTTCGCTGCCGGGGGCAGTGGTTGCCGCTGGCCTCTGCCTTGCCGTGGCAGGGTGTTCACCGTCGAATCCGGTGGAAAACGCAGATGTATCGAAGTGGCGGGCCACAGCGATGCCGTCGTCCCCGGCTGTTGTTGTTCTCCAGGATTCCGGCAAGATCCTCAACCGGGACCGCATTGTGCAGGAGGCCGCCAGGGTTCCCGCGGGCAGCTACACGCTCACGGCGGTGTGCGACGGCACCGGCAAGGCCTTCTTCGCCGTGTCCCTGGACGGCAAGGCCGTAGCCGAAGCCGGTGCCGCCTGCAACGGCCGGCAGGAGGCCACCCGGATCAACCTGCCCGCCGCGGGCCGGGTCGAAATCAGCAGCTCCAGCGTGGACGCTCCGCTGCTTTACGCCTACCAGCTGGCACCGGCGCAATAACGCCGTTCCGGCTCTGGCCTGCTGCCCGGCGGGGGCTTAAAGTCGGACTATGCCCAGCGTGCGGGGATTCTCCACGCCCCTTCCGGAAGGGACAGCACGGGCGCCGCTGGCGCTGAAGCCGGCCGCCGCCGTCGCCCTTGGACTTGTGCTTGCGGCAGGTGCCCTGGCTGGCTGTGAATATACGTACGACGACGGCCGGGCCTCCAGCGCGCAGGACACCACGACCGCTGCCCCGGCGCCGGCGTTCACCCGCGACCCGTTGCAGCAGGATCCGGTCGGCGAGGCCGATCTGGGGGACTGGCAATCGCGGGCGCTTCCGGGCACCACGGGCCCCGTGGTCCAGGCCGAGGCAGGACTCCTCGCTGCCGCGGAAGTCCGCACCGTCCGGTCGCCGGTGCTGGCAACCGGAACCTACATGCTGGCCATCGCGTGCCGCAGCCAGCGCCGGGTGACCTTCACGGTCAGCACGGAGACCCTTACCTTGGTGGATCTGGGCCTGCGGTGCGGCGTCAACCGCCAAAACGTCATTTATGTATCGACGGACAGCGTGCTCACGGTCCGGGTGGAGGCCCGGACCGCAGCGGACTATGCGTTCCGTGTGGAACGGCTCTGAGCCCTGCCGGCACGGCAACCGGGGTCAGGCCGCGGCGTGCCCGGTGGCGGGTCAGGCCGCGGCGCAGCCGTCCGGGCAGCGGAGCGTCTCCGGGTTCGCGGCGCAATCGGCGCAGTACAGCGTCAAGGTGCGGCAGCTCGGGTTGGAACAGTTCTCGAATTTGCTGGTGGGCGCCGAACACCGGACGCACTGGCCAATGGTCTTGGCGTCCTCGCTGAACTCCAGGTGCATGCGCTTGTCAAAGACGTAGAGCGAGCCTTCCCAGAGGCCCTGGTCCTTGAACGCCTCGCCATACCGGACAATCCCCCCGTCCAGCTGGTACACCTCTTTGAAGCCGCGGTTCACCATGAGGCTGGACAGCACCTCGCAGCGGATGCCACCGGTGCAGTAGGTCACCACCGGCTTGTCCTTCAAGTCGTCGTACTTGCCGGATTCCAGCTCCTTGATGAAGTCGTGGGTGGTGGCGACATCCGGTACCACGGCGTCCTTGAACCGCCCGATCTGGGCCTCGAAGGCGTTCCGGCCGTCGAAGAAGACCACGTCCTCGCCGTCCTTCTTCCGGGCGTCAACGAGTTCGTGGAGCTGCTCCGGCTTCAGGTGCTTCCCGCCGCCCACCACGCCCGCCGCGTCGACCTTGAGTTCCCCGGGCGCGCCGAAGGAGACGATCTCGTCCCGCACTTTCACGCTGAGCCGCGGGAAGTCCGCCGCGCCGCCATCGGACCATTTGACGTCGATGTCCCGGAACCCGGCATACTCCCGGGTGGTCTTGACGTACTGCTTAACTGCACCGATTTCCCCGCCCACGGTGGCGTTGATCCCGTCCTTGGAAATGATGATGCGGCCGGTCAGTCCCAGCTTCTCGCACAGGGCACGCTGCCAAAGGCGGACAGCCTCCGGGTCTGCAAGGGGGGTAAAACCGTAAAAGAGCACAATCTTGTTCAAAGCCACGTATTTAAGGGTACCGGCTGCGTTTGTCCCTCTCCGGCGTGGCACCGGCCGGCAGGGCCCGACGCTGATCACAATTGCATAAGCACTGCCGCCCCCTCTGTTGCTTCCGATCGGGCTGGAATAGTGTTCTTGCCATGAGCCCGGAAACCCTGGTTGAAGACATCACTGGCCTGCTCGAAGTGTGGGTTGCCGGCTGGGCCGGATGTCGCGGCTACCGGACCTCCACGGAGGGTCGATTTCCCGCCGCGCTCCGCGCTGACACCAGCGGGGAGTGGGAGATCTTTGCGTCCGAACCCACCGACGATGAGTTCGGCGCCCTCGCCGCCAGGACGGCGGAATCCCCCGCCCGGGTCCTGACCATCCTCACCAACGATCCCTCCCGGTACGCGGCCCTGGCAGCCCGGCAAGGCCTGAACGTCACCTCTGATTCGCAGACCATGATGATTGTGGACATGGAGACGCAGGACGCTGAGGACCCCTGGCTTTCCGACGACGACCTGAACCTGTCCACTTTCGAACAGGACGGTGTCCACTACGCGGAGGTCCGCTCCGGGGACGCCATCGCGGCCAGCGGCAGGGTGTTCGTGGTGGGTGACACCGCCGTGTTCGACAAAATCATCACGGAGCCGGCGTTCCAGCGCAGGGGCCTGGGCAGCTTCATCATGCGCGCGTTGGCAGCCCAGGCCTTCGGGCACGATGTCCGTACCGGCCTGCTGCTGGCTTCATTGGATGGGCAGAAGCTCTACTCGCATCTTGGCTGGACCACGGTGGCGCGGGTCCTGATGCTGTCTGCGTCCCATGACGGAGCGGACCTCTCGCTGAGCTGACCCTGCTCCCGCCGGAGGCAGCCCTGCGGTTTTCCCGTCGGCGAACCGGGGACATGGGCCCGGTGCCGAATGGAAGAATGGTGGGGTGAACCCCCATGACTCCCTGATTCCCTTGCTGGGCCGCGGCCCGGAACCGGAGCAGCTGCGTCATGTCCGCACCATACCGGCGCGGGAGGCAGTCCACGCGCCCTGGCCTGATTGGGTTCATCCGGATATTGCTGCGGCGTACGGCTCGCTGGGGATCCGCGAACCGTACCGGCACCAGGTGGACGCGGCTGATGCCGCGCATTCAGGCCAGCACGTTGTGGTGGCTACCGGCACTGCGTCCGGCAAGTCCCTGGCGTACCAGCTGCCGGCGCTGGATGCGATCCACCGGTCCGAGCTGCGCGTACTTGCGGACCCGGGCAAGATCCACGACGACGGCGCCGTCACCCTTTACCTCTCCCCCACCAAGGCGCTGGCGGCGGACCAGCTGAACGCCATCCGCGCCCTGAAGCTGCCCACGGTCCGGGCGGAAACCTACGATGGCGACACCGATTCCTCCGCCCGGCGGTGGATCCGGGACCACGCCAACTTCATCCTGGCCAACCCCGACATGCTGCACTTTGGCATCCTCCCCAACCACGCGTGGTGGGCCGGTTTCTTCCGCCGGCTCCGCTACGTCATCGTGGACGAAGCACACAGCTACCGGGGTGTGTTCGGTTCGCACGTGGCCAACCTGATGCGGCGCCTCCGCCGGATCTGCGCCTACTACGGCGCCGGGACCGCATTCCCAGAACCGGTGTTCATTGCCGCCTCAGCGACCGCTTCCGAGCCCGATGCCTCCTTCTCCCGCCTCATCGGCGCGCCCGTCAAAGCAGTGTCCCGCGACTGCTCCCCCCACGGCGCCACCACCGTGGCATTCTGGGAGCCGGCACTGACCGAGGTCAGGGGCGAGAACGGAGCCAAGGAGCGGCGCACAGCCGTGGCGGAAACCTCGGACTTGCTGGCCAACCTGGTGTCCGCCCGGATCCGCACCATCGCCTTCATCAAGTCCCGCCGCGGAGCAGAGACCATCTCGGCCATCACCAAGCGCCTCCTTGACGAGGTCGATCCGAGCCTGCCTCAACGGGTCGCCGCGTACCGTTCGGGGTACCTGCCGGAGGAACGCCGGGCCGTGGAGAAAGCCCTGCGGTCGGGCCAGCTGCTGGGCGTTTCCAGCACGTCCGCATTGGAGCTCGGGATCGATATTTCGGGCCTTGATGCCGTCCTGGTGGCGGGCTGGCCGGGCACGCGGGCATCGCTGTTCCAGCAGATCGGCAGGGCCGGCCGGGCGGGCCAGGACGCCATTGCCGCCTTTGTGGCCAGCGACGACCCCCTGGACACCTTCCTGGTAAACCATCCCGAAGCCATCTTCGACGTGTCGGTGGAGGCAACGGTCTTCGACCCCTCCAACCCCTACGTTCTGGGGCCGCACCTGTGCGCGGCGGCGGCCGAACTTCCGCTGGGCCCGGCCGAGCTGGACCTCTTTGGGCCTACCGCTGAAATGCTCCTGGACCGGCTGGTGGCCCAGGGCTACCTTCGGCGGCGGCCCGCGGGCTGGTTCTGGACCCACTCGCAAAGTGCCGCGGCGATGGTCAACCTCCGGGCGGACGGCGGCGGCCCCGTGAGCATCGTCGACGCCGAGACCGGATCCCTCCTTGGCACCATGGACTCGCCGCAGACCCACTACCAGGCCCACACCGGTGCGGTGTATGTCCACCAGGGCGACACCTACGTGGTGGAGGACCTGAACGAGGACGACCACTGCGTCATGGTCCGCCGGGCCAACCCGGACTACTACACGACCGCCCGGGACGTAACGCAGATCGAAGTCCTGGAGACCCTGCGGACCATGCAGTGGGGGGACGTGACCGTCCACTTCGGCGACGTGAAGGTGACCACCCAGGTTGTCTCCTTCCAGCGCAAGGCCTTGATTTCCAATGAAGTCCTGGGCGAGGAGCCGCTGGAATTGGGTGCCCGCGACCTCTTCACCAAGGCCGTGTGGTTCGTAGTCGACAACCGTTCGCTGACTGGCGCTGGCCTCATCGAGGCGCAGTTCCCGGGGGCCCTGCACGCTGCGGAGCACGCCGCCATAGGACTCCTGCCGCTGGTGGCGTCCAGCGACCGGTGGGACATCGGCGGGGTGTCCACTGCCCTGCACGCCGACACCGGGGTGCCCACCATATTCGTCTATGACGGGCACCCCGGTGGAGCCGGCTTTGCCGAACGGGGATTCGACAAGGCCATGGTCTGGCTGGCGGCGACCCGCGATGCCATCAAGGCCTGCGAATGCGAAGCAGGTTGCCCATCCTGTGTGCAGTCCCCTAAATGCGGCAACAAGAACAACCCGCTGGACAAGGCGGCGGCGGTTACCCTCCTGGACGTGCTGCTCAAGGACGCCACTGAACCCACTCCGGTGGATCTCGAAGCCCGGAGCTGAACCCGGCACGGGATCTCCATCCCTATGGCGGAGGACCTGCCCGGGCCCGTCCGGTCGCGGCACCCAGCAGCGGCCGTTCGCCGAGCTCAGTCAGCACTTCAACAGTTTGTCCCGAACCCTCGGAGCAGCTCACTACCGTCGCTGCATGGCGGGCTGCCACTTCGGCCGCGACCGTGCAGGGGTTCCCCGTGGTGAGGCCGCGGAGGGCGTCCGCCCCGGCGAGGGCTGCGAGGTCCGCTGCCGTTGCGGCCCTGCCGGCGAGCACCGCAGCCTGCGCAAGCAGCAGCATGACAGCCATTGCCGTGATGACCACCAGGGCCAGCCCGGCCGCAAGGACCGTCCCTGAGCCACGTTCACGGCCATCCGCGGGGCTTTGCATCACCTGACGGCCCCGGCATCGCTCGTGCCTTCGCCGACGCCGCCAGCGCCGGTCCCTGGAGTCTCGCTGCGCGTGGAAGCGCGGGCGGTGAGGGTCCACGGAATCGAGGAACCCAGTGGGCCCGGGACCCGGTCGGTGACCGTGACATTGAACCACCCGGCGTCGGCGGAGACTGACGCGGTTGCCGAACCGCCGGCGAGCGTCCTGACGGTCCGTTCCACCATTGCGGGGTCCTCGCCCCGTGCCAGGGCCCTGGCACCGGCCCGGGCTCCCTCTTCGATGCGAAGCTGCGTCATGCCCGCGGCCGCCCCGGCCAGCAGAATGGCCAGCAGTCCAAGCACGGCAGGCAGCGCCACTGCGAACTCGGCCGTTACTGTGCCCCGGGCGTTCGCCGTCCCGTCGGCCGATTCAGGGTCCCCGTTGACGCGGGCCGCCATGGAGGCCACGGCTTCGGGTGGCTTCCGTGGCGTCAGTACCCCTGCCGAACGCGTCACGGCAGCGCCAAGGCCGTGCGGATGAGGTTGAGGAGAAAACCACGCACCTCGTCGCTGCGGAGGATGAACACCAACAGCCCGGCGAATCCGACGGCGGCCAGGGTAGCGATGGCGTATTCGGCCGTGGCCATGCCGGCTTCGGAGCCCAACAGCCGAACGCTGCGCCGGACCCTGGTGACAGCAACTCCGGTACCGGGTCTGGTACCGGTTCCGGCTCCGGCTCCGGGATAGAGCTCCACCACGTTGCCAGGCCACGCCAACGAGTTTGCTCGAGAGGGCAACCCCGTTCCCGGTGCCTGCGGATCGAATGCGACGGGAACTGAGGCGGCTGCCGCAGATCCGGTGGCGTAGGGGAACGGCCTCCCGGAGGCGCGGCCACGGCTGCCGGTTCGTCCCGTTAGCGCGTACCGGGAAGCGGCCACAGCGGATGTTCCGGCGGAGTAGTTGCGGCGGTAGTAGTAGTTGATGGACATCTGGTTTCCTTTCCGATGATGCCGGCAGTGTTCCGGCGCTCCTGACTCTTCCCGGCGCAGCAGTTGCCGGTAAGTGATGGGATGGGCTAAGTGGATAAGCCGTGCCCCTTCGCCGCTGTGGAGGAGGGGACGTGCAGCCGCGAAGGGATGCCTAGGACCCGGACGGCACCAGGGCAAGCAGTACCGGAACGACGCCAAGGCAGATGAAGGCCGGCAGCGAGCAAAGGCCCAGGGGTATCACCAGCTTCACGCCGAGTGAAGCGGCGCGCTTTTCGGCCTCCCGGAAGCGTTCCCGGCGAAGCCGTGCGGCCTGGGCATACAGGATCGCCGATGACGGTGCACCTGTCAGTGCAGCGAAGCCGAGGGCGTCCCGCAGCTCCAGGATTTCGGGGAGCCGCACGGCGGAGCTGCGCCAGGCTGTGTGCCAGTCGGCGCCGATGGCGAGCGCCGAAACCACCGGCCGCAGCGAGTCACGGTACTGGGGAGCAGCCGATGCGGCCACCAGGTCGAGGGACCGGCCAATTCCGGCGCCCGCATCCAGCATCGCGGCCACAAGCTCGAGCATCATGGCTGTGTCCTTCAGCCCGCTGTCCTCACGGGCTGACGCCTTCTTTGTACCTGCCGCCCGCTGGGTCCTGTCAGCGGCAGGCAACAGCCGGTGCAGCCGCCGGCGCGTCACGGACTGGCTGGAACAGGCGAGCCAGGCCCCGGCCGCGAGCAGCAGGAACAAGGCCAGGCCCGGCACCCACCCCGTAGTCACGGCGTCCCTGGCCCGGCAGCAGCCGCAACCAGCTTGGCGGACCAGGCCCTGCCCGCGGCGGTGAGGACCACCCCGCCGACCAGCGCGGCCAGTCCGAGGGGTGTCCCCAGCAGGGTGGCCAGCGGATCCACGCCCAGGGCGGCGCCGAGCCCAAGGCCAATCAAAGGAAGCCAGGTCAGGAGCCGGACCGTTGCCTTGGGACCGGCGAGGGCCGTTTGCCGGGCCGCATCCGCATCATCCCCCGCTTCCAGCTGGGCCGCGAACCGGGTCAGCACGTCGGCGAGCGGACAACCGCTCGCCTCGGCAATGTCAAAGCAAGCGGCAAGCTCCAGCCAGGTCCTTGCGTCGCGGCCCTGGGACGGGAGCGCCGTGGATACCGCCCGGCGGATGGTTTCCGAAACGGGTGCCCCGGTGGCGGCAGCGGCCCGCGCCGAAGCCAGGACGGCGGCAGAACCCGCCGTCAGGACCGGCCCGGAAGGCACCGAGCCGGAAGGCGCCCAGCCGGAAGGCACCGAGCCGGAGGGCGCCCAGCCGGAGGGCGCCGCGCCGGGCAGGGGTGCGTCCCCCGGGCGCTGGTTTGCATCGTTACCCGTGCCATATACCGTCCACAGCTCATCCCACAGCCGCGCCGGCGTCCGGCCGCCCCGCAGCAGCGCCGCCAGCTGCTGCACGATGAGAGTCAGGCCTGGGCTCCGGACCTGCGCGCGGCCGCCTGCAGCCCTGCCCCACGGCAACGCCCGTCCCTTCCCGGAGCCGGACACTTTGGTCCTGTGGCCCGTTGCCGTGCGCAGCCTGGAAGCAGCATCCAGGCGAGGCTTGAGGAGCAACAGCGCAGCGCAGGACAGGAGGATGGTGAGGAGAAGCGTCACAGGGCACCCTCGGCATCCATTCCCAGCCGGGCAGCAAGCGCCGGCCAGCCCGGACCGGGGACGCCCGATTCCCCCACTGCCGGCTGCACGGCCAGCCCCTGCGGTCCATCGGCAATGAGTCCAATGGACTGGATTTCCCTGCCCCTCGGCGTCCTGCCAACGTGGATGACGACGTCAAGGGCGCTGGCTGCCTGGAGACGGACCGCTTCGGGACCCAGCCCGGCGAGTGCTCCTAGCGCGTTGAGCCGGGCGGGGACCGCGGCAGCCGTGTTCGCATGGATGGTTCCGCCGCCGCCGCTGTGCCCGGTGTTCATCGCAGTCAGGAGCTCCCGGACCTCTGCGCCCCGGCACTCCCCCACCACCAGCCTGTCCGGGCGCATGCGCAGGGCCTGGCGGACCAGCTCCCCCAAGTCGACGGCGCCGCCGCCTTCAAGGTTTCCATGGCGAGCTTCGAGGGCCACAACGTGGGGGTGGACCGGGTTGAGTTCCGCCGCGTCCTCGATCAGGACCAGGCGTTCGTCCGGGGAACACAGGCCCAGCAGGGTGGACAGCAGCGTGGTTTTCCCGGATCCTGTGGCGCCGCTGACCAGGAAGCTCAACCGCCGCTCGAGAATCCGTTCCAACACGTCCTGCACCCGATGGGTGAACATGCCTCCCGTCCGCAGCTCCTCCATGGCGAAGACCCGCTCCCTGCGGATCCGGATGCTGAGCAGCGTCCCGGACGTGGAAACCGGCGGCAACACGGCATGGACACGGTAGCCGCCGGCAAGCCTGACATCGACACACGGTGAACCGTCATCCAGGCGGCGGCCGCCGGCGGCCACCAGCCGGCAGGCAAGCGCGCGCAGCTGGGATTCGCCATCGAACACCACCGGGGCGCGTTCAATGCCGGCGCCGCGGTCCACCCACACGGAATCGGGGGCGTTGACGAAGATGTCTGTAACTGCGGGGTCACGCGTGAGCTCCTGCAGTGGGCCCAGCCCGTTGAGCTCGGCGCTGATCCGTTCCACCGCGGCGAGCGCTCCGGCGGTGCCCAGCAGCTTGCCGGTGGCCTGGACGGCCGCAGCGACGCGGGAGGGGGTCACACCCCCTGCCTCGGCCATCATTGAGTCACGGACAGATTCCAGCAGCCCTGAATCGACGCGGCCACGTCCGGCACCATCCCTTCCGCGCTCCGGGCGGACGGCCTGGCTTGCCTCCAGGATCCGGGCGCTGCGCCGTGCGCCCAGGCCTGCGGGACCGGCCGGGCTGACGATGGCGGAGGCGGGACTCGAAGGGGCACCGGTCGCGCGCCTCATGCGGCATCCCCCGCCTGCAGGTCCTCGCCAAGCCAGTCGAGCACGGTGGCGCCGAAATGCCGGATTGCCCGCCGCTTCCCACAGTCCAGCAGCCGGCCCGACTCCATGGCCCCGGGGACAGCCCGGAGCTCCGGCATCCGGCCGTGCACAGGCAGCCCGACGGCATCGGCGATCAGGGAACTGTCCAGCGCCGCACCGGGCCGGCCACGCACCAGGAGAGCTGCTTCCACCGGCGGGAGTTCCTGGAGCAGCCGCACCGCCGCCACCGCCGCCTTCAGTTGTGCCGGCACCACCACCATGATCCGGTCGCAGTCCCAGGCCACAGTCCGGAGCGGCTCTGCACCCCTGCCCACATCCACGACCACCAGCTCATAGCCCCGGCGGGCGGCGTCAAGCACCCCGGCTGCGGCCGCAGCAGCGACGGGGGACGGCTGTTCCCGGGTTGCGGGCCAGGACAGGAAGGAGAAGCCTCCTGCCACCGGCAGGGAATCGGCCAGTTGGAGGGGGTCGATGCTGCCCCTGGCCTCGGCGAGGTCCGGCCAGCGCAGTCCGGGGGTTTCCTCGGCGGCGAGCGCCAGTTCAAGGCCCCCGCCCCAGGGGTCGCCGTCAACGAGCAGCACGCGCGCCCCCAGGCCAGCCGCGGCCTGGGCTATCCAAATAGCGGCAGTGGTGGCCCCTGCCCCGCCGCAACCACCCGTGATGCCAAGGACCAGGCCGCCCGGGCCCGGGGAGCGCGACCGGCTCAGGTGGTCCGCCAGCCAGGCAGCAGCATCGGGCAGCACGGCAACCCGGTCGGCACCCAGGGCGGCCGCAAGGTGCCAGAGGCTGTCGCCTTCGCCGTCCAGGCCTACCAGGACTGCGGGCGTGCGCCGTCGTGGTGGCAGTTCCCGCACGTCGCTGCCCACCAGGACGGCTGAGGCAGCGTCCCAGTAGCGTCCGGCCTCCACCGCATCCGGAACAGCGCGCAGTCGGGAGCCGGCGGCCGCCACGATGCGTTCCACTTCGGCGCGGAGGACGGCGGATGAGGTAACCAGCAGCACCTCCCCCGCACCGTCCGGCGCTGACCCATTCGGATGGGAACTGTCCGGCAGCCAGGGTGCGCTGGCCGCCGCGTTGTCCTGCGACGGTGCACGGGCTGGTGATCCCCGGCCCGGTGGGCGCCGGAAAGAATCCGGGACCTGCTCCGGCCCGGGCTGCGCTGCATTCAGCTGATGCCTGCTCATGCAGCCACTCTGCCGCGGCAGCAAACGCCAGTTAAGGGGGAACCTCCCCTATGTGGACAACCAAGCAACCCCTCCCGGCAGGGCACAATGGGAGCATGTACCTACTGCTTGCCGCCCACCCCCGCGGCGCGGCACTGCAGGAACTGACACAGGCCGGCCACCCCTTACCCGCCAACCCCGAACCGAGGGTGGTGGCACCTGGCGGGCTTGCCGGCGTCGTCCGTGAATTGGAGGCCCGGCGCCCGGGCGGCCAGCCGCCCCGCTGGATCTGGCACCGGACCCAGGACTGGTACCCCGCGCTGCTCGCCGCCGGCGTGGAAGTGGAGCGCTGCTACGACGTCACGCTGTGCGGCAACATCCTGGCCTTTTCGCAGTTCAGCGCCCAGACCGATTACGCCAAAAACACCGACAGGGTTCCGGTGGAGGATCCCCTGCTTCCACCGAAAACCCTGCTTCCCCCGCGTCCCCCTGCCGACCAGGGCGCGCTGTTCGACGAACCTGCCGCCGGGCCGGCGCCGGGGTGGACCCTGGATGAACTCCGCGCCGAGTATGCTGCCCAGCAGGGAGCCCTGGCCGCCGTGGGGACAGAGGAGAACCGCCGGAACCGCCTGCAGTTGCTGCTCGCGGCGGAGTCCGCAGCCGCTATGGTGGCCGCGGAGATGCAGCACGCCGGGGTCCCGTGGCGGGAGGACCTGCACGAACAGATCCTGGTGGGCCACCTGGGTCCCCGCCCGCCCGCCGGACAGCGTCCGCAACGCTTGGAGGCGCTGGCTGCGGAGCTGCGCGCCCTGCTCAACTCCCCGGGGCTCAACCCGGATTCGCCGCAGGACCTGATGCGGGCCCTGCACCGCAACGGCATCGAGGTGAAGAGCACCCGGAAATGGGAGCTTCGAGAATCCAGCCACCCCGTCATCGAGCCGTTGCTCGAATACAAGAAGCTTTCCCGCCTCCACACGGCCAACGGCTGGTCCTGGCTGGACGTCTGGGTGGACGGCGGACGGTTCCGCCCCGAGTATGTGGTGGGCGGAGTGGTTTCCGGACGCTGGGCCTCCCGGGGCGGAGGCGCACTGCAAATCCCGCGCCAGGTCCGCGGTGCGGTGCATGCAGATCCGGGCCACAAACTGATCGTCGCGGACGCCTCGCAACTGGAACCTCGTGTCCTGGTGGCCCTGGCCCAGGATTCCACCATGGCCGAGGCGGCACGGGACCAGGACTTATATGCCGGCATCGCCGCCAAGGGCTTCGGCGGGGACCGGGCCAAAGCGAAGATGGCACTGCTGGGCGCCATGTACGGGGCAACCTCCGGTGAGGCAGGCCGCCTGATGCCGCAGCTGGCGCGCACCTATCCGCGCGCCGTCGACTTTGTGGAGCGTGCGGCGCGGGCGGGTGAAGCCGGTGGAACGGTGACCACCCGGCTGGGCCGCAGCAGCCCGCCGCCCTCGGAGCGGTGGTTCCTGAGCCAGCGCTCCACCACCGCCGAAGAGCAGCGGCGGGCAGAGTCCATCGCCCGGTCCCGCGGGCGCTTCACCCGGAATTTCGTGGTCCAGGGCTCCGCAGCGGATTGGGCGGCATGCTGGCTCGCGGAATTACGACGGCGCCTGCGCACCTTGGCGACGGCGGGAACCGGCGCCAGCGGCGGCGGCCCTGTCCGGGCCGAGTTGGTCTTCTTCCTGCACGATGAGGTGATGGTGCATGCACCCGCGGACAGGGTGGACGCCTGCATCGCAGCCATTGAGGAATCAGCCGTGGCGGCGAAGGAGCTGTTGTTCGGGCGGATCCCGGTGGAGTTCCCGGTAAGCCTCGCTGTCGTCGACTCCTACGACCTGGCCAAATAGCAGGTCCCGCGGGTCCTGAAAATCCTGCCAACGAGACGCAAGGTAACCTACCCGGCAGTAGGTCGACGGGTGCGGTGGCGGAGGTTACAGTCGAAAGCGGTGACTGAAACAGACCGGTCCACACGCTGATGCAACGACGCATACCAGGGAGGTCCCCGTCCATGGCGGGAAGATTTGAAATACACCGCGCAGACGACGATTCGTACCGGCTGCGGCTCACCGACGCCGAGGGCAACACCGTTGCTTTTTCACCGACGTTCAAGTCCCTGGCCATGCTGCGCGACGGCATCAAGGCGATGCGGGAGAACGCGGCCACCGGAATCGTGGTGGATCTGCGCCGGCGGGCCTGAGGCCCCGGATACCCCCCTAGACACCCATCGGATGGAGCCGGTTCCGGTCCCAGGGAACCGACCAGCCCAACTGGTCGAAGAGGCCGCTCAGCACAATGCCGGTGAAACCCCACACCACCACGCCATTTACGGTGAACGCGGGACTGTCGAAGGTGCGGCCCGCGCGGTGGACCGTGGCCATCACCCGGTTGTCCGGGTCCAGCAGGTCCCGGACCGGCACCCGGAACACCTGCGCGGATTCCCCGTAATCCACCACGCGGACCGGTGAGGGCGCGTGCCACCACCCGAGGACTGGCGTCACCAGGAAGTTGCTGTATGCCAGGCCCAGTTCCTGGAGTGTTCCGAGAACTTCAACTCCGCCGGCATCGAGCCCTGTTTCCTCTTCGGCTTCCCGAAGCGCAGCCGCTACCGGGGTTTCGCCCTTGTCGATCCCGCCGCCGGGAAAGGCCACCTGGCCGGGGTGGGAGCCCAGCGTGTGGGCGCGTTCCAGGAGCAGGACGTCGAGGTCCGCCGGGGCGAGCGGTTTGCCGGATACAGCGGGGACGTCGTCAAGGACGCCGAAGAGCATCAGGACTGCAGCCCTGCGGGCACGTGCCGCATCAACGGTCAACGCCGCCCAGCGCGGATCAGGAGGTCCGGCCGTTCCGGTTTCGGCGCGCCGCACCAGCTCGGCGAGGTCTTCGCGTGCGCTCACGGGGTCCTCTTTTGGGAAGCCATCCGGATTTCCGCGGCACGGTGCTGCTCTGCCAGGTACCGCTCCAGCAGCTCCTCGCTGCCGGGGGCCAGTTCGTATTTGAGGAGCTTGGCTGCCTTGGCGGGGTCGGTTTCGCCCAGCCCGTAGCTGGGGCACCAGGTGGCAACGGGACAGGCGCCGCAGGCGGGTTTCCGGGCGTGGCAGACGCGGCGGCCATGGAAAATCACCCGGTGGGACAGCATGGTCCAGTCCCTGCGCTCGAACAGCTCCGCCACGTCCTGTTCGATCTGCACGGGATCCTCTGACTGCGTCCAGCCAAACCGCTTGGCCAGCCGGGCAAAGTGGGTGTCCACCGAGATGCCCGGGACGCCGAAAGCGTTGGCGAGCACCACGTTGGCCGTCTTGCGCCCTACCCCGGGCAGCGTGACCAGTTCCTCCATCCGGCCCGGAACCTCGCCGTCGAACTCGTCCACCAGCCGCGTGCACAGGGCCTGGACGTTCTTCGCCTTGGCACGGAAGAACCCGGTGGGTTTGAGGATGGCCTCAAGCTCCGTGGGATCCGCCTCTGCCAGTGCCCGTGCATCAGGCCAGCGCGCGAACAGCACCTTGGTGACCTGGTTGACCGTGACGTCGGTGGTCTGGGCGGACAGGACAGTGGCCACGAGCAGTTCGAACGGGTTCCGGAAGTCCAGTTCCGCGTGGGCGTACGGGTATTTCTCGGCCAGGGCCCTATGGATGCGCCGCGCCCTCCGCTTCAGCGCGAGGACTGATTCGGATGAGACCACGGGCATCCCCGTGGCCTGGCCGGTCTTGGTGCGGGCCCCGGCCACCGGTGTCAGCCGCGCTCGATGTTGCTGAGGTCGCGCAGGACGCCCAGCCGTCCGTCAGTGTGCTGCACCAGGAACTCGTGGCCGCGGTCCTCGAGCGCCAGCACCCAGCCACCGGGCTCGATCACGAAGGCGGGCGCTCCGGTGCGGGGATCGAACGCGGTGCGGTGCTGGGCCACGGCGAACCAAAAGGCCTCGTGGATCGGCTGCCCGTCGGTGTCATCGTGGCGGCTTGCCGGGTCCACCGTTGCCCCGATGGGCTGTTCGGACCGGACCTGCTGGTGTACCGCGGTGGCAGCGGGCGGCTCCCACGCCGCCTGGGGGGCATTGGCCGCAGGAATGTCCGCGTGCCGGGTCTCGCCGGCATCCGGCACAGGGGCAGGACGAACGACGTCGGCTGCCTGGGTGGGCGGCCCGGCCTCCACTTCAGGGGCAGGGCGGACGACGTCGGCTGCCTGGGTGGGCGGCCCGGCCTCCACTTCAGGGGTCCGTTCGGAAGCTTCGCGGGCGGGCGCGGTCGATGCGGACCCGGCAGGCCCGTGGGCACCGGATGCGGCGGCCGCGGCACCGGCTCCTGCGGCGGCAGCTGCGGCTCCGGCGGTTCCCGGGTTTGATGTCCCGGCGGCGGCCACCGGAACGGCAGCGGTGGCGGGCGCATGTGCCGAGCGGACAGGTTCAGGCTTCGCAGGTTCAGGGCTCGGGCTGGCAGATCCAGGCTGGACCGCCGAGGAACCGGCACCGGCACCCCCGAAGATGCCGGCGCCCTTGAAGCCGGCCTTGGACTGGTTGGCGCCGGTCTCCGGCTTGGGCGCTTTAGGGGCCCGCGGCTTCCGGGCCGGGACCGCGGCTTCCCGGGCCACGACATGCGCCGGCATCTCGGGCCGGTCCTTGAAATCACCGGACAGATAGGGCACGAAACGGCCCAGCACCGTGGCAACGAACAGGACCAGGGAGCCGATCAGGCCCACCAGCAGGCTGGTCACATAGCCGCCCGCAACGGACAGGAAGAAGAAAGCCACGGCGAAGGAGGCCACCACGGAGGCGAACTGGTCAATTGAGAGCGAACCCACGCGTATCTTCGTGGCGGGGGCGAGCCTGCGCGCGGCGAAGAGTGCACTGGCGATCAACGGCAGGATGATGCCCAGCCCCAGGAAGAACAGGTTGTTCAGGTTCCACAGGTTGTAGCGGGTACCGAAGAGGGGCAGCAGGGACGCGACGAACAGGATCAGCGTGCCGGCAAAGACAGCGAGGTCCCGAACGGTGAACGGGCCCAGAACCGCCTGGTGGGCGTTGGGGTCGATCTTTCCGGAGGCAGCCTTGGGTCCGGCAGCCTGTCCCGTTGCCGCGTTGCCGGCGGGGGCAGGGTGCCCTGGTCCCCCGGCGGCGGATCCGGAGCCTCCGGGACCTGACCCGGTGTCCGGGGCCGTTCGCTGGCCGAAGCTCTGCTGGTTCATTCTGCTCTCCTTAGCGTGGCGGCACCGGGCCCGGTCCGGACCCGAAAACTGTGCCGTCTTGACATGCGGTCCTGCCCCGGCCGGGCACTGTTTATGCTTGGCCGGGGCGGCCCAAAGTGAAGTCACAATTCCATCTCAGCCTAGTCAACAGCCTGGCTGATCACTAGCTGGAGCAGGCCCGCAGGGGACCACGGCAAGTAACGAAGACGCCATTCACCGCTTAAAAAATGCCGCTCATGGTCGTGTTTGTGACGGGGAGCACAAGGCGTGCGCGGCAAGCATTAGGCTAGGTTGCGGAACAGCTCTTTGCGGTGCGTCCGCCCGGCTGGCGCCCAGTGCCGTGCGAACGGAGGGCCCTGCGCAGGCGGCGTTCCGCGCGGCGACGATCGATGAATGATGAGGTTCACATGTCCCAGGACACCCCCAGCTCCACGGCCACCGTTCCTTCCGCTTCCGCCCAGCCGGCGGACCAAGGCCACCAGGGCGATGCCTTCGCGAACCTGCTGCACGAAACCCGGGCCTTCCCGCCCTCCCCTGAGTTCGCGGCCAACGCCGTCGTTACCGCCTCCGAATACGGGGAAGCGGACGCTGACCGGCCGGCGTTTTGGGCCAAAAAAGCGCGGGAACTGCTGACTTGGAACAAGGACTTCACGCAGGCCCTGGACTGGTCCGATCCGCCCTTCGCCAAGTGGTTTGTGGGCGGCGAACTCAATGCCGCCTACAACGCCCTGGACCGGCACGTCGAAGCTGGCAACGGCGACCGGGTGGCCATCTTCTTCGAGGGCGAACCCGGCGATACGCGGACCTACACCTACGCGCAGCTCACCGAAGAAGTGAAGAAGGCAGCCAACGCGTTCGAGTCCCTGGGCGTGGCCAAGGGCGACCGCGTGGCGGTTTACCTGCCCATGATCCCGGAGGCCGTGATCACCTTGCTGGCCTGCGCCCGGATCGGCGCGGTCCACTCGGTAGTGTTCGGCGGTTTCTCCGCAGAAGCACTGCGTTCGCGGATCGATGACGCCGAGGCCAAGCTCGTGGTCACCGCGGACGGCACCTACCGGCGCGGCAAGCCCAGCCCCCTCAAGGCCGCCGTCGACGACGCCCTGGCCCACGACGGCCACACGGTACAGAACGTGGTGGTGGTCAAGCGCAACGGCCAGGACGTGGACTGGACCGAGGGCCGGGACCACTGGTGGGCAGACACCGTGGACACCGCGTCCGCCGAGCACACTGCCGTCGGCCACGACTCCGAGCACCCGCTCTACATCCTTTACACCTCCGGGACCACCGGCAAGCCCAAGGGCATCCTGCACACCACCGGCGGGTACCTCACCCAGGCGGCCTACACACACAAGGCAGTCTTCGACCTCCACCCTGAGACGGACGTCTACTGGTGCACGGCCGACGTCGGCTGGGTCACCGGCCACTCGTACGTCGCCTACGCGCCGCTCATCAACGGTGCCAGCCAGGTCATGTACGAAGGCACCCCGGACTCCCCGCACCAGGGCCGCTGGTGGGAGATCGTGGAAAAGTACAAGGTCTCCATCCTCTACACCGCCCCCACGGCCATCCGCACCTTCATGAAGTGGGGCTCGGAGATCCCGGCGAAGTACGACCTCTCCTCGCTCCGCGTACTGGGCTCGGTGGGCGAACCGATCAACCCCGAAGCCTGGATGTGGTACCGCAAGGTCATCGGCGGCGACAAGGCACCCATCGTTGATACGTGGTGGCAGACCGAAACCGGCGCCCAGATGATCGCCCCGCTGCCCGGCGTCACCGCCACCAAGCCCGGTTCGGCACAGGTGCCGCTGCCCGGCATCGCCGTGGACGTCGTCGACGAAATGGGCGAGTCCGTCCCGAACGGGCACGGCGGTTTCCTGGTGATCCGCGAGCCATGGCCCTCCATGCTGCGCGGTATCTGGGGTGACCCGGAGCGCTTCAAGGACACTTACTGGTCCCGGTTCGAGAACATGTACTTCGCCGGCGACGGCGCCAAGCGGGACGAAGACGGCGATATCTGGCTGCTGGGCCGGGTGGATGACGTCATGAACGTTTCCGGGCACCGGCTCTCCACCACGGAGATCGAGTCCGCACTGGTGAGCCACCCCGCCGTGGCGGAGGCCGCCGTCGTGGGTGCCACGGACGAAACCACCGGCCAGGCCGTCGTCGCGTTTGTCATCCTCCGGGGCGACGCCGCGAACAATGGCGACGCCACCGTCCAGGAACTCCGCAACCACGTGGGCAAGGAAATCGGCCCCATCGCCAAGCCGAAAAACATCCTGGTGGTGCCGGAATTGCCCAAGACCCGCTCGGGGAAGATCATGCGCCGCCTGCTCAAGGACGTCGCCGAAGGCCGCGACCCGGGCGACGCCACCACCCTGTCGGACCCGACCATCATGCAGCAGATCGCCGCGTCACTCCGGAAGTAGTCGCATCAGTTAGACGACGGCGCCGCCCTCCCCGGGCGGCGCCGTCGCCGTATGCTGGGAGCAAACCTGTATCCCCGATGAAGGAACCCGTTCACATGCTTGCAGCCGCCCGACACCAGGCCATCGTGGATGCTGTCCAGCGGGAGCGGGTGGTGCGGATTTCGGACCTGGCCGCGCAGCTGGGCGTGTCCTTGATGACCGTGCGCCGGGACATTGAGCAGCTCGAAGAGGGCGGGAAGCTGGAGCGCATCCACGGCGGCGCGAAACTGCCCGGGGACGCCAGCACGCATGAACCGGGCTTCGAGCTGAAGTCCACGCAGTTGACCGCGGAGAAAAGGGCCATTGCCGTGGAAGCGGCGGCCCTGGTCCATGAGGGCATGGCGGTTGGGTTAGGCGCCGGCACCACGACGTGGGCACTGGCCCGGGAGCTGGCCGAGGGTCCCCGCATTACCGTGGTGACCAACTCGATGCGGATTGCCGACCTCTTCCACCCCGGCGGGTCCACCGTGATCCTGATCGGCGGCGAACGCACGCCGTCGGACGCCCTGGTCGGGCCCATCGCCACGGCAGCCCTCAAGCAGCTGCACCTTGATGTCCTTTTCCTGGGCGTCCACGGCATGGATGCCCACGCCGGGTTCACCACGCCAAACCTGCTCGAGGCCGAGACCGACCGCGCTTTCATGGCAGCCGCCCGCCGGACTGTGGTTCTGGCTGACCATACCAAGTGGGGCATGTTGGGTATCAGCTCCATCGCCGCATTTGATGATGTGGACGAGGTCATCAGCGATGACGGCCTCAGCGCCGAGGCCCGGCGCGTCCTGGGCGAACGTTCGAAGCTGCGCGTGGTCCCCGTATAGCCCATCAATTCTGGAGCCCGCAGTCCGCATACTTCGTAAGAATGCGCGGCGGGGAGGGCCAACCGATAGATTTGCAGGCATGACTGAAGCCTCCTCCACTGTCGCAGCCGGCCGCGGCACCATCCTCGTAATCAATGGCCCCAACCTAAACATGCTGGGTACGCGGGAGCCGCAAAAGTACGGCACCTCCACCCTCGCCGACGTGGAACAGCTGGCTGCCGCCGCCGGGAAGAACCACGGTTTCGCCGTGGAGTGCGTCCAGTCCAACCATGAAGGCGTCCTGCTGGACGCCATCCATGCGGCCCGGGATACCGCCGTGGGAATCGTCCTGAACGCGGGCGCCTTCACGCACACCTCCGTGGCACTTCGTGACGCCCTGGCAGCCGTGCAGCTTCCCGCCGTCGAGGTTCACATCACCAATGTGCACCAGCGGGAGGAATTCCGGCACCACTCCTACCTGTCGCCTGTATGCGCGGCAGTGATTGTGGGCGCGGGAGTGTTTGGCTACAAACTCGCCATCGACTACCTGGCAGAGGTCCTGTAGCCGGAAAAGACTACTTCTTGATGCACTGTCCCGAGGAAACCGGTGAGGACAGCGACGGCGCTTGCTCGGCTACCGGGTCCAGGTCACCCATGGTGATGGCGAACCCCACCTCGGCGTCCGAGGTTGCCTTGGCGAAGACCACTCCTGCCACCTGGCCGTCCGTGGTGAGCAGCGGGCCACCGGAATTTCCCGGCTGGACGTCACCGGCAAGGCGGTAGATGTCCTCCGGAGAGGGATTGTTGCCGTAGATGTCGGGAACCAGGACCGTGGCAATGTCCTGGACGGTGGCCGGCTTGGACTGGAACGGACCGCCGTGCGGGTACCCGGCGAACGCGGCCTGGCTTCCGCCGGGCAGGTCGCGGCTCAACTGCAACGGCTGCGAGGGCAGGTTGTCCACGGCCAAGACTGCAAGGTCGCGCCGGGTGTCGAAGTAGACCACCCGTCCGGGCATCGCGCCGCCGTCGGGCATTTCCACCACCGGCTGCGACACGCCGGCAACCACGTGCGCGTTGGTGACCACCCGGTCCTCTGAGACGACAAACCCGCTGCCGGTCTGGTTCTGCCCGCACTCATAGGCAGTGCCGGCAATCCTCAGCACGGACTGGGCAGCTTTGTTAAGCGCGGGCGTATTCGTGCTGGTGTTCGGCACCTGGAACGCCTGGCCCTGGTCCAGCCCTTCCAGCAGGGTGGGAATGCCGTTGCCGATCACCGTGGACCGCAGCTCCGCCATGGTGGCCTTGACCGGTGTGGGCGTCAGCCCGTCGATGAAGCGGATGACTTTGGATTCGGCCAACTGCTGGGACACAACGGGCACGCCGAGTGAACTGACGCTGAACGCCAGCATGGACATCACCAGGGCGGAGACCACGAGGTTCAGCGCCCCGCCCACGAGCCGGTCCACCGCCCGCAGGGGCCGGATCCGCACCACGCCGCGGAGTTGGCGCCCCACCATGGTTCCCAGGCCGTGCCCCAACGCCATCAGGACGACGGCGGCAGCGATGATCGCAGTGAGCCTCCACCCGGAGTCCTCAACGAACGTGCTGACCAGGGGGACGGCAAAGAACGCGGCGATGGCGCCGGCAGCAAAGCCCACAAGGCCGCCGACAGTGACCAGGAACCCATTGCGGAAGCCATAGATCAGGTATGACAGCAGCGCCAGGATCAGGACAATGTCCAGGACAGTCAGGCCGACCACAAAGGCTCCTTATTTACAGTTGAACCCCCATTCTAGTGGCGGACGCTGACAACCTTCTGTGGGCTGCCGCGGCCTGCGGAAGACCGGCTGCGGCCAGCCCGCCCGTGTTTCCCGTGCCAAGTTCGTCACAGAACCTTGAAAATTCTGAAACAATGGCAAAAGCGCCCACAGCCGATACTTTTACTCAGGAGATTTCATGGACATCGAGGTACTGCGCCGAGCACCCCTTTTCGCCACGCTCGACGACGACGCATTCCGGCTGCTGACGGACGAGCTCACCGAGGTGGACCTTTCCCGCGGTGCATCCGTGTTCCGCGAAGGCGACCAGGGTGACCAGCTGTACTTCATCGTCTCCGGCAAGGTGAAGCTCGGCCGCACGTCCCCGGACGGCCGCGAGTCGCTCCTGGCCATCCTCGGCCCGGGTGAGCTCTTCGGCGAGATGGCCCTGTTCGACCCCAGCCCCCGCACGGCCACCGCCACCGCGGTGTCCGAAACCCGGCTGGCCGGGCTCAAGAACGAGAGCCTGAACGCCTTGCTGCGCACCCGCCCCGAGGTCTCGGCCCAGCTGCTGCAGGCCCTGGCCCGCCGACTGCGGCGCACCAACGACTCCCTCTCGGACCTCGTCTTCTCCGACGTCCCGGGCCGCGTGGCCAAGGCCCTGCTGGACCTTGCGGACCGCTTCGGCCGCCCGGCCACGGACGGCGTCCTGGTGGCACACGAGCTCACGCAGGAGGAACTGGCGCAACTGGTGGGCGCTTCCCGCGAAACCGTCAACAAGGCCCTGGCCGAGTTCGTCCAGCGTGGCTGGCTCCGGCTCGAGGCCCGCGCGGTGGTCATCCTGGACATGCAGCGCCTCCGCCAGCGCTCCCGCTAGGACCATATAAAAAAGGCCGCCCCACGGGGCGGCCTTTTTATTGCGCACGGCGGAGCCGTCACACTGACGAGCTCAACCGGGCGGCGTCAGCGTTCGCGCTGGTGGTCCCCCGCCACGGTCTTGGCCGCCTCGACCTCGAGCATGAGCCTGCCGTCTTCTTCGACCAGGGCCGGCTGGTACACGTGGTGCTTCCGCTTGTAGCTCAGGTACGCGATGCAGCCGTTGGCCGTCGCCATCTTTTCCAGCATGATTTCAGAGCCCGGCACGAGCAGTTCGCCCAAGGGCCGGCCCACGGTGTTGTCTTGGCCTGCCTCGTCACCGAGGTTGCTGGTGTTCCGTTCCTGGACCACCTGCGCGGCGTTGACCCACCGGCCCCATACGCCTTTGCCCTCAAGCAGCGACGGCTCCTGGCCAAGCGGCTGGGTGGCCGCAAAGTACCGGGTGTCGAACCTGCGGTGCGCAAAGTCGGGGCTGCGCCAGTTGACCAGGGACTTCAGCAGGTCGGTGCGGAGGGAAAGTCCGCGCTTGCCCAGGACCTGGGCAAGGGTCTTTTCCTGGTCCGCGACGGCCACGCGGGCTCGCATCCATTCGGACGTTGACGTGGCTTCGACCGTATTGGACATGTCCGGGCCGGCCAGCAGGATGCCGGTTTCCTCGAAGAGTTCCCGGATGGCTCCCACCACGTGGCGGCGCGCCAGCCCGACGTCGTCCGTTCCCATTTGCTCAGCCCAGTGCTGCGGCGACGGGCCAAGCCACCCCATGGGCTCGTCGTCGGCCGGGTCAAGGGACCCGCCGGGGAAGGCGAGGACCCCCAGCGGCGAGGAGCCAGGCCGGTAAGCCAGCCACGTCTCCAAACCGGTGGGGGAATCGCGCAGGAGGACTACGGATGATGCAAAGCGTGCGGCCCTGGGGGTCCGCTCGCCGTGTTCGAGCCAGCTTTGCGCTGCCCCTTCAAGATCCTGGGGCAGTGCAAAAAGGCGTCGTGCGAGATGCGGCAAGGGAGTTGTCCGGTCTTAGCTGAATTCGGCGATCAGCTCGACCTCTACGGGAGAGTCGAGCGGAAGAACGGCAACGCCGACGGCGGAACGTGCGTGCTGCCCGGCGTCGCCAAGGACGCGGCCCAGCAGTTCCGAGGCACCGTTGACGACGGCGGGCTGGCCCGTGAAGGAGGGATCCGAGGCGACGAATCCCACAACTTTGACGATGCGGGTGATGCGGTCAAGGTCACCGATCACGCTCTTGACGGCAGCGAGGGCGTTAACGGCACACACAGCCGCGTAACGCTGGGCGTCCTCCGGGGAAACCGTGGGCTCATCGGCGAACCCTTCCGTTCCGGCGGAAACCTTGCCCGTAGCTTCGAGTTTGCCGTTAATAAACGGCAGCTGGCCCGAGGTGTAGACGTGGCTTCCGGAGACGACAGCGGGAACGTAGGAGGCTACCGGGGCGGCAACTTCCGGGAGGGCAAGGCCAAGTTCCGCGAGGCGCTGCTCGACGGCGGAAACCGGCGCCGTTGCCGCGCTGGACTGGGCTTCTGCGGGGGTGCTCATGCTACTGCTTCTCCCTCTTGAGGTAGGCGACAAGGCCGTTACCGTCGGGTCCGGGGACTACCTGGACGAGCTCCCAGCCGTCCTCTCCCCACTGGTCAAGGATCTGCTTTGTAGCGTGGATGATGAGCGGAATCGTCGCGTACTCCCATTTGGTCATGAGAGAAAGCGTAGCCCTTGCCGGTAAAGTGGAAAACATGGCGACTCGCAACAACCCCTTATTCGACACTGCCACCACACTGGGTAAGATCCTTCTTTTCCTTGGTGTGAGCGCGATTTGCGGTGTCCTCGTGGCGGGCCTGCTGGTCCCTGCCGCGGCTGTCTCCGGCAGCGCGGCAAGCGGTTCCATCGATTTCTTCGATTCCCTTCCCGCCGAACTGAAGGTTGATCCCCCGAGCCAGACCACCAGGATCCTGGCTGCGGACGGCAGCGAGATCGCCAGCGTCTACACGGAGAACCGCACGAAGGTTCCGCTGGACCAGATTTCACCGAACATGAAGAACGCCATCATCGCGGTGGAGGACAGCAGGTTCTACGACCACGGCGGCGTGGACACCACCGGCATCCTCCGCGCGCTGGTCGCCACGGCCCGCGGCAACAAGCAGGGCGCGTCCACCATCACGCAGCAGTATGTCAACAACGTCCTGAACGCCAACCTCGCGGCCGCCGGCGAAGAGGACCAGATCAAACTCAACGGCGTCAACAAGGGTGTCGGCGACAAGCTCCGCGAGATGAAGCTCTCCATCGCCCTGGAGAAGGAGTTCACCAAGGACCAGATCCTTGAGGGCTACCTGAACATCGTGTTCTTCAACCGTGACGCTTACGGCATCGAGGCGGCGTCGCATTACTTCTTCAGCACCAGCGCCAAGGACCTGACCCTGCCGCAGGCAGCGCTCCTTGCCGGCCTGGTGAACAGCCCCTCCGCCTTCGACCCCATCACCAACCCCGAGAAGTCCAAGCAGCGCCGGGACCTGGTGCTGGGGCTGATGAAGGACCAGAAGAAGATCACCGCGGAAGAGTATGAAGCCGCCGTCGCCACCCCGGTGGAGCCCAAGGTGACCCAGCCGAAGCAGGGCTGCGCCTACGCCGCGTCTGCCCCGTACTTCTGCGACTACATCCTGCACCTGCTGGAAAACAACCCGGCTTACGGCGCAGACGTCAAGGACCGCCAGCGCCTGATCTACGGCGGCGGCCTGACCATCACCACCACCCTTGACCCGAACGCCCAGGCCACGGCCCAGGAGCAGGTCAACGCAGCCACGGGGTCCAATCCCGACAAGTGGGGATCGTCGATGGTGTCGGTGCAGCCGGGGACCGGCAAGATCATCTCGATGGCCCAGAACACCACCTTCCTGCCCGGCCAGGGCTTCGATTCCCAGTTGAACTTCAATGTGGACAAGCTGGACAAGGACGGCAACGACCTCAACGGCGTTGGTGGCTTCCAGCCCGGCTCCACCATGAAACCGTTCACCTTCGCTGAGTGGCTAAACGAGGGCAAGACCATGAACACCGTGGTCAACGCAGCCCAGCGCGTCTACCCGCTGAACTACCCATGGAAGAACACCTGCGGCAAGGTCAACGGCGCCTACAACACGGCGCAGAAGTCCTTGGGCGCGGCGGACGACCTCCAGAACGCCGAGCCGCAGTGGTACAAACCGCTCACGGTTCTTGAGGGCCTCTACAACTCCATCAACACGGTGACCTTCGCCTCCGCCGCCCAGCTGGACTTCTGCGGAATCCAGAAGATCGTTGACGCCGTTGGCCTGCACAGTGGCCTCCCGTCCGCGGATGGCAGCGAGCCTAACCCCAAGGTGGACATGATGACCCTGGGCAACCTGCTCGGTTCCACCCAGACGGCGCCGCTGACCATGGCAAGCGCCTTCGCCACCTTCGCTAACGACGGCAAGTACTGCGAACCCATCGCCATCACCTCGGTTGTCGATGCCACCGGCAAGCAGCTCCCGGCCCAGTCCAGCAGCTGCCGCGACGCCATCAAACCGGAGGTTGCCCGCGGCGTGAACTACGCGCTGCAGGAAGTCATGAACCAGGGCTCCGGCTCCCTCATCCGGCCGCGGCTCTCCACCAAGACCAGCTTCCCCATCGGCGCCAAGACCGGTACGTCCAACAACAACGGCTCCACCTGGGTTGTTGGACACACCACCGGTCTGGCCACCGCCGCCTGGTTCGGTGACCCCCTGGGCGGCCAGACCCGTGCAGGGCAGAACATCACGGTCAACGGGAAGTTCTACCCCGGTATTGACGGCTACATGATTGCCGGCCCCATGTTCTCCAACTTCATGACGAAGATTGCCCCGGCGTACGGGACCAACCCGTTCCCCGCGCCGCCGAGCAACATGGTCAGCGGCCCCACCCGGAACACCACCCCCGCCACCACCGCGCCGCAGGCCACCCAGGCCCCGGTCCCGGTCCCGTCCACGCAGCCAACGCAGGCTCCCGCCACCCAGGCGCCGGCGCCGGCGCCCGCACCCAGCAACAACGGAAACGGCAACGGCAAGGGAAACGGCTGACCACGCATGGACATCGATAGCCTGGCAAGCCGCGCCCGTTCCATCGGGCGCGGCTTTGCCGTCACTGCAGGAGCCGGAACCGCGGCCGGGATGGCCGCCTTCGGTTATGGGCTCTGGGAGAAGAACCAGTTCGTCCTCCGTGAGGAAACCCTGGCCATCCTCCCGCCCGGCAGGGACCCTTTCCGGATTCTTCACTTGAGCGATATCCACTTCGTCCCCGGGCAGAAGAAGAAGACTGAGTGGCTTGGGTCGCTGGCGGACCTCCGGCCGGACCTGGTAGTGAACACGGGCGACAACCTCAGCCACGTCAAGGCTGTGGACCCGCTGCTGGATGCCTTGAAGCCGCTGCTTCAGTTTCCCGGCGTTTTTGTCCCGGGTTCCAATGACTACTTCGCCCCGAGCCCCAAGAATCCTGCGTCCTACCTGCTGGGTCCTTCCAAGGTGAAGCCCAAGCCGGTCGCCCTGGACTGGCCGCGCCTCCGCTCCGGGTTCGGCATGAGCGGCTGGGTGGACCTGACCAACCGCAACCAGTCGCTGATCCTCAACGGCATGCGCTTCGATTTCTCCGGCGTCGACGATCCGCACCTGAAGCGGGAACGCTACGCCGGATGGCCCCGGGGAACGGTCAACCAGGATTCCAATGACCACCTCCGGATCGCCGTCATCCACGCGCCGTACCAGCGCGTGCTGGACCACTTCACGGAAAGCGGCGCAGACCTCCTGCTCGCCGGCCACACCCACGGCGGCCAGCTGTGCATCCCCGGTTACGGGGCCATCATCGCCAACTGCGACATTCCCACGTGGCGCGCCAAGGGCCTCAATGACTGGTCAAGCAACGGGAGGACGACGCCGGTCAACGTCTCCGGCGGCATCGGCACCTCGCGCTTCGCCCCGGTAAGGATCGCCTGCAAGCCCGAGGCCGTCCTGCTGACCCTGACCTCCCCCAGCTGACTTGTCGCCCCATCAGCCGGAGTCCCAAAACAGCGTTCCTGGGGCCAGAATTGAAGACGCGTCGGGCATTACGGAGTGCAATAACTGTGCAAGCCGTCGAAGGGTGCCAACGTCCCTGTGAATCGTCTCACTCGATGGCATAGGGTAGTTGCTAGAGGAAACTACATTCGTTTTAGAGCTTGAGAAGCGGGCATGGCCAAGCAGACTCCCTTTTTCCGATCCATCAGCCGTGTTTATCCGCATGTCCGGCCCATCCTTCCCAGGCTTGTGCTGGGACTTCTCTGTGCACTGCTGGCCAGCATCGTGGCGTTGACCATCCCCCAGGTGCTGCGCGTCCTGGTCAATACAGCCCTTCAGCCCGGGGGTACCGCGGAGGCAGTCTGGACCGCAGCGGGCGTCATCCTGGTGCTGGGCATCGCCGAGGCGGGCCTGGTGGCCCTCCGGCGGCAGTTCGTCATCAACCCCGCCACCACGGTGGAAACCCGGATGCGGGTTTCGCTTTACGACCACCTGCAGGAACTGACCGTCTCCTTCCACGACCGCTGGGGCTCCGGACAGCTGCTGTCCCGGGCCATGACGGACCTGAACTTCCTGCGGCGGTGGATGGCCTTCGGCGCCATCATGCTGGTGGTCACCACCCTGACCGTGGTGATCGGCATCGTTGCCATGTTTGCCATGAGCTGGCAACTGGCCCTGATCTTCCTTGCCGCCGCCGTTCCCATCACCATCAACAGCTTCCGGTTCCGTACCCGGTTCAGCAAGGTTGCCCGTCGCAGCCAGGACCAGGCCGGCGACCTCGCCACCACCGTTGAAGAATCGGTCCATGGCATCCGCGTGCTGAAGGCGTTTGGACGCAGCCGCGAAGCCTTGGAAAACTTCAACGAGCAGGCGGAGGAGCTGCGCCAGACGGAGATTGCGAAAGCACGCCACCAGGCGACCTTCACCATGGTGGTCACCCTGCTCCCCGAACTTGCCCTCGGTGCCGGACTGGTGGTCGGCGTGATGTTGTGCGCCAGTGGCCAGCTCAGCATCGGCTCGCTGGTTGCCTTCTTCGCCACGGCCGCGGTCATCGCTTCCCCCGTTGAATTCTCCGGCATGCTGCTGGCCATGGCACTCACTGCCAAGACCGCCGTCGACCGCCACTACGAGGTGATGGATACCCCCAACACCATCACCAGCCCGGCGGAGCCACGGCGCCCGGGGCAGCCCGCCGGTGCGCTCCGTTTCACCAACGCAACCTTTGCTTTCGAAGACGCCCCGGACAAGCCGATCCTCAAGGACATCAACCTCGAGGTCCGGCCCGGGGAGACGATGGCCCTGGTGGGCATCACCGGCAGCGGCAAGAGTGCCCTGATCCAACTGGTTCCCCGCCTGTATGACGTCACCAGCGGTGCCATCAGCATTGACGGCATCGACATCAGGGACTTCGACGTGGACGAACTGCGCCGCATGGTGGGGGTGGCCTTCGAGGACACCACGCTCTTTTCGAATTCGGTGCGGGACAACGTGCTCCTCGGCGCCCCGGTCCGCTCCGAGGAGGTACTCGATGAAGCCCTCGACGTTGCCCAGGCCCATTTCGCCTACTCCCTGCCCCAGGGTGTGGACACGCTGATCGGCGAGGAAGGCCTGAGCCTGTCGGGAGGGCAGCGGCAGCGCATTGCCCTGGCGCGCGCCATTGCCGCGCGGCCGCGCGTCCTGGTGCTGGACGATCCCCTGTCCGCCCTGGACGTCCACACCGAGGAATTGGTGGAGGCACGCCTCCGGGAGGTGCTGAAGGACACCACCACCCTCATCGTCGCCCACCGGCCCTCCACCGTGGCCCTCGCTGACCGGGTGGCGCTGCTGGAAAACGGGCGCATCGCCGCCGTCGGAACCCACACCGAACTGCTGTCCCGCAACCCGCACTACCGCTACGTCATCGCCAGCCTGGACCGGGAGCCGCGGGACCTGGATTCCGAACTGTCGGCGCTTGAAGACCAGGCCGAGGAAGTGACCCGATGAGCGCAGCGTTTGGCACAGCCAACGAGGACAATGCCCACCTCAGCAAGGCTGAGAGCCGGGCAGTCCGACGCCGGTCCCTGGCCCTGCTGGGGTCGCTGATCCGTCCGGTGCGGGTACGGTTCTGGCTCACTATTGCCATGGTGGTGCTCTCCCAGGCTGCGCGCGTGGCTGGCCCGGCGCTGATTGCCTTCGGCATCGACCATGCCCTCCCAGCGCTCCAGGCCGGCGATAACCTCCCGCTGGTGTTCACCGGCGTCGCTTACCTGCTGGCAGCGATCGCGACGGCGGGACTCACCGCCCTGTACGTCACCTCCACGGCGCGGCTCAGCCAGGCCATGCTGCTGGATCTCCGCGTCCGGGTGTTCCGGCACACGCAGCGGCTTAGCCTTGAGTTCCACGAGAAGTACACCTCCGGCCGCATCATCGCGCGCCAGACCTCTGACCTGGAGGCGCTGCGCGAACTCCTTGATTCGGGAGTCAGCTCCCTGGCCTCCGGCATGCTGTTCATGGCCTTCACCGCCGCCACCATCTTTGCGCTGGACTGGCGCAGCGGGCTGTTGGTGCTGGCCGCCGGCGTACCGATGTTCTTCCTGGCCCGCTGGTACCAGAAGCACTCGCAGATCGCCTTCCGCGAATCACGTGTGGTCTCCGCCCGGCTGATCGTGCATTTCGTGGAAACCATGACCGGCATCCGAGCCGTGAAGGCCTTCCGCAAGGAGAAGGAGAACTCGGAGCGCTACGGGAAACTGGCTGAAGACTACCGGCAGGTGACTGTCCGCTCCATCAACCTCAACGGGATTTTCCAGCCTGGCCTGGTGCTGATCGGCAACGTCTGCGTGGCAGTGGTCCTGCTCTTCGGCGGGTTCCGCGTGCTGGGCGGCGACCTCGCAGTGGGCGTACTCCTTGCCCTTATCCTGTCCACCAAGCGGTTCTTCCAGCCCGTGGACCAGATGGCCATGTTCTACAACTCGTTCCAGAGCGCGCAGGCAGCCCTGGAGAAGGTCTCCGGGCTCCTAGAAGAGGTGCCCACGGTCCGGCCGCCCAAGAACCCGGTTGCGCTGCCCACCGCCACGGGGCGGATCGACTTCAACGGCGTTGAGTTCCGCTACGGGGACGGCCCCCTGGTGGTTCCCGCCCTGGACCTGCACATCCCGGCCGGACAGACCGTGGCGCTGGTGGGCCAGACGGGCGCAGGAAAATCAACCCTCGCCAAGCTCATCGCCCGCTTCTACGACGTCACCTCTGGAACACTCACCCTGGACGGGGTCGATCTCCGCGACCTGGCCACCACCGACCTCCGCCGCAACATCGTCATGGTCACCCAGGAAGCCTTCCTGTTCAGTGGCTCCGTTGCCGACAACATCGCACTGGGCCGTCCGGAAGCGTCCCGGGCCGAAATCGAAGAGGCCGCCAAGGCCGTGGGAGCGCACGAGTTCATCCTGGAGCTCCCCGAGGGCTACGACACGGACGTCAACAAGCGCGGCGGCAGGGTCTCCTCCGGCCAGCGCCAACTGATCAGCTTTGCCAGGGCCTTCCTGGCGCGGCCAGCCGTGCTGATCCTGGATGAGGCCACCTCCTCGCTGGACATCCCGTCCGAACGGCTGGTGCAGGCAGGGCTGGCCCGGCTGCTGACCGGCACTGAGGCAGCACGGAGGACGGCCCTGATCATCGCCCACCGCCTGTCCACGGTGGAAACGGCGGACCGGGTGCTGGTGGTCCACGACGGACGGATCGTGGAAGACGGGTCGCCCGAAGAACTCATTGGCGGCGGCGGACGGTTCGCTGACCTCCACGGCGCATGGAAGGATTCGCTGGTCTGAGGTTGCCGGCACGGGGCCCGGCCCCCGGATTTCGCATCGGGACCAGGAATCGGCTATCCTTGTAAAGTTGCTTTTGCAGCGGATCGGGATGTAGCGCAGCTTGGTAGCGCGCTTCGTTCGGGACGAAGAGGTCGCAGGTTCAAATCCTGTCATCCCGACCATAACGGAAAGAGGGTCTCCCTACGGAGGCCCTCTTTTTGTATCTCGATGTGGTTACGACAGTTTGTTGCCGGCCTAAGTTTCTCGCCGATTTAAAAGGAACAGCCCCGGAGCTGTTGCTCCGGGGCTGTCCTCGCCTCCTGTTGTGAGGAAGCTATTTACGCCGGGTCAGGCCAGTTACCGATGTAGGTGACGATCGAGGTGTCCGTGGTAGTGGTGGTCTTCTTGTCCTTCTTCGCCTTGGTGGAGGCGGGGTCAGGCCAGTTGCCAATAGCTACCGACGTACCCGAGTTATCGGCGATGGAACCTGCAGACAGAACGGCCGGAGCCGCCGCGGAAAAGGCCAGGGCCCCAGCCAAGGCGGCCGCGGTTGCAATCTTCTTCAACATATAAGTTCCTCAATACGAGTCGGATTCGTTACAAAGCCAGCACTGTCCTTGTTGACACACATTGTAAAATATTTTCCACAGGGGCTGTCAAGCATTCACAGTCCCGGCTGTCCAGAAGGAGGAAACGCGTGGGCAACGGATTCGGAGAAAAGCTCCGGGCGGAGCGCCTCGAGCGTGGACTGACACAGGCCGAACTGGGCAAGGACCTGTATTCACCCAGCTACATCTCTTTACTTGAGACGGGTCGGCGCGAACCAACAGCTGAAGTTATCGAAGAACTGGCCCGGCGGCTCGAGTTGGCACCCAAGGCACTGGAGGCTTGGAGCCAACCTATTTCCGTAAGCGACGCCGAATATGTCCTCGCTGGGCTTTACGCCCGCCAAGCATGGGATCTGCGGGATTATCCGTTGGCGGCAAGCCACGCAGCCACCGCCGCGCAAATAGCGCTCGACGGCAAAAACACCAGTGCCTGGTGGAATATGACCTACATGCAGGCCGAGTGCCTCATGAAGCAGGGCGACCTGCCGGAGTGCCAGAAGATTATCGAACGCCTCCTCGAACACCCCATGGCGAGAGAGTCTGTCGGCCTGGGCGTTCGCGCCTTGCAGATGCTGGCCGCTGTCTGCCATGGCCAGGGCCAATTGGCACTCGCTGTGGACCATGCGCTTGAGGCCGTAAAGTTATCGGTCAACCTTCCCAGGGGGTCCACGGTCCTCATCGGCGCGCACCGGATTCTCATTGGCGCCCTCGCCGAAAGCGGACGGCTGGATGAAGCCTGGAAGTACTGCCAGGCCCTGCTGGAGCAGGTGGACGAGCACTCCATGTCCCAGCTTGCTGGCGAAGTCGCCTGGGTTGTCGGCAATGTGGCGTTCATGCGGCACGATTACACCGAAGGCGTCAAGCACCACGAGCGGGCAGCACGACTGCTCTCTCCCGCTAACGATATTGAGCTTTGGGCCCGGTTCAACAAGGCTTCCGCAGCCGTCCGTCTATCGTCTGGAATCGTGGAGCCGGAAACACTGGCAGCCATCGAACGTGCGGAACTGGCCTTCTCGATCGTCGGCGGAACCAAGAGCGACGAACTCGAAGTCGCCTTTATTCGCGCGCGCTGGCTCTACCTGACCGGGGACATCGTGGCCGCCGTCGAAAAGCTCCGTGAAATCCATGCCGAACGCGACGCCCTGGGCAAGCACACAGCCGGGGAAGTTTCACTTCTGCTTGGCAAGTCCCTGAAAGCCTCAGGAGAAACAGAGGAGGCTTTGGTGCACCTGGAGGAATCACGAAAGGCGTTTGCCGCCGCCGGCGCGCAGGACCGGGTCCAGCAGGCATTGGATGCGATCCTTGAAATCAACCTGGCACAGAAACGGGCGGCTTCGGCTTCCAAGGCCAGCTGACCAAAGAGGGCAAGCTGACCAAAAAGCCGGGCAGGCCCATCCACATGGGCCTCCCCGGCTTTTGGCTAAGTCCTAGGAAAAGGTCTTGCCGGTGATCTTCTCGTACGCCTCGACGTACCGGCTGCGGGTACGCTCCACCACATCTGCCGGCAGCGCCGGCGGCGGGGTGTCGGAGGACCTGTCCCACCCGGACTCGGGCGAGGTCAGCCAGTCACGGACGTACTGCTTGTCATAGGACGGCTGCGCCTGGCCCGGCTTGTAGGTGGCAGCGTCCCAGAAACGCGAGGAATCCGGGGTCAGCACCTCATCGCCAAGGGTGATGGACCCGGAGACGGCGTCGTAGCCGAACTCCACTTTGGTGTCGGCCAGGATGATCCCGCGCTCCCGGGCGATCTTTTCCGCCGTTGTGTAGATCTTCAGCGTCAGCTCGCTCAGGCGGGCGGCGATGTCGTCCCCCACCAGGGCAACCACGGCGTCGTAGGTGATGTTTTCGTCGTGCTCGCCGATCAAGGCCTTGGCCGACGGCGTGAAGATGGCGCGTTCCAGCCGCGACCCGTCCACCAGCCCCTCAGGCAGCGGAATGTTGCAGACCGTACCGGAAGCCTTGTACTCCACCAGCCCGGAGCCGGTGAGGTAACCGCGTGCGATGCATTCCACCGGGAACATGTCCAGTTTCTTGCAGATCATGGCCCGGCCTTCAACTTCGGCGGGCACTCCGTCCTCGGCGGTTGAGCCGAGCACGTGGTGTTCGACGCCCAGCTGGTCGAACCACCAGAGGCTCAGCTGGGTGAGGATGCGTCCCTTGTCCGGGATTTCACTGGACAGCACGTGGTCATAGGCGCTGATGCGGTCGCTCGCCACCACCAGCACGCAGTCCTGCCCAAAGCGTTGAAGGACGGCTTCGTCGGCCGGCTCGTAGAGGTCGCGGACCTTGCCTGAATAGACGTGCGTCCAGCCGGGCAGGTCCAGGGTTTCGGTGGCGTAGCCGCGGTTTTCCGGGGTTTCAGTCATGTCAGGCCTTTGCTTTCACGATGGGCATCGAGCCGGTGGCGCCGTAGGGAACCTTGATTTCACGGCGGGCGGCCTTGCGGGCGATGTCGCTGCGGAACTGCGAGCCTTCCAGGTGGACCAGCTCCACTCCGTCGTACGCTTTTTCGCGGGCTTCAACGAGGTCGCTGCCCAGGGCGACGACCGCCAGGACACGACCGCCGGCGGACACCACTTTGCCGTCCTCGTCCAGCGCGGTTCCGGCATGGATGACGTGCACGCCGTCCAGGGCTTCCACCTTTTTGAGGCCCCGGATGCGGTCGCCCGTGCGGGGTTTGTCCGGGTAGTTCTCCGCGGCGATGACGACGGCGACAGCGGCGTCCTTGGACCAACGCAGCTCTTCCGCCTTGTCCAGCTCGCCCTTGGCAGCGGCCATGAGCAGCGCACCCAGGGGCGTCTTGAGCCGGGCGAGGACCGCCTGCGTCTCCGGATCGCCAAAGCGGACATTGAACTCGATGACCCGGGTGCCACGTGAGGTCAGGGCCAGTCCAACGAAGAGCACGCCGACGAAGGGGGTGCCGCGGCGGGCCATCTCGTTCACGGTGGGCTGGGCTACGCGGTCCAGGACCTCCTGCACCAGCCCTTCAGGCGCCCACTCGAGCGGCGTGTAGGCACCCATGCCACCAGTGTTCGGCCCTTCGTCGTTGTCGAAGATGCGCTTGAAATCCTGGGCGGGCGAGAGTGCCACGGTGTTCTGGCCGTCGCACAGGACAAAGAGGGAAACCTCGGGACCGTCGAGGAACTCCTCGATGACCACGGAGCCGCCGGCGTCGAAGCAGGACTGGGCGTGGACCAGGGCTTCGTCGCGGTCACGGGTCACCACGACGCCCTTGCCGGCGGCCAGCCCGTCGTCCTTCACCACGTAGGGGGCGCCGAAGGTGTCCAGGGCGGATGCCGCTTCCTCTGCGTTCGTGGCCACCAGGGCCATGGCTGTGGGAACGCCGGCCTCGGCCATGACTTCCTTGGCGAATGCCTTGGACGCCTCCAGCTGGGCCGCGGCCTTGCTGGGTCCGAAGACGGGGATGCCGACCTCACGGACGGCGTCGGAGACACCGGCGGCCAGCGGAGCCTCGGGGCCCACCACCACCAGGTCCACGGCGAGCCGGGTGGCCAGCTCCGCAACCGCGTCGGGATCGTTGGCGTCGATTTTGTGTGTGGGGACCAGCTTGCTGATGCCGGCATTGCCGGGCGCCGCGTGAACTTCGGACACGTTGGGGTCGGCAAGCAGGGAGCGGACAATGGCGTGTTCGCGGCCTCCGGGGCCGATGACGAGTACCTTCACAGTCTCCAAGGGTACTTTGTGCACCCTTTCCGCTCCTAAGCTGTGTCCTGGGCCGCCCGCCAGGTCAATCCGCGCCACCTGCCGCTCCGAACTCTTAACATGACAAAGCTTCGAAACCATCTGACGGGACCCGCCCCCAAGGCCGCACTGGCAGGCGTGGTGGCGGCCGCCGTCGTGCTTGCCGTTGCGGAGCTGATCGGCGCGTTCTTTACTGCCCGCGCAACGCCCCTGTTCGCCTTGGGCTCGACCTTCATCGACTTCACCCCGCCGTGGATGAAGGACTTTGCGATCGCCACGTTTGGCACCAATGACAAGGCCGCCCTCTTTGTTGGCATGGGCCTGACCATTGCGGTGCTGGCGTGCATCCTGGGCGTGGTGGCCTACCGGAAGTGGATGCTGGGCGTCCTCGGGGTGCTTTTCATGGGCGCCGTGATCGTGGCCTGTGTGGTCACCCGTGCGGGTGTGGGCCCGGCGGACGCCATCCCGTCCGTCCTGGGAACGGTTGCCGGCCTGGTGGTCCTGCGCCGGCTCATGGTGCAGCTGTGGGGGCTCAAGAAGTGGCCCGAAGCACCGGCGGACCAGGCGTACGACGACGATGCCCGGCAACAGGGCCAAGGCACCAACCGCCGTCGATTCTTCGCCACTGCCGGGGTTACCGCGGTGGCTGCCGGCATCGCCGCCACGGGCGGCCGGCTCCTGGGTGCCGCCCGCAGCAACGTCACCAGGGCACGCGACGCGCTCACGCTGCCCGCGCCGGCAAAGTCCGCCGCGCCCGTCCCCGCGGGAGTCCAGTCCCCGGTACCGGGCGTGACCCCATGGCTGACACCCAACAACGACTTCTACCGCATCGATACGGCCCTGAGCGTCCCTGAAATCAACATTGATGACTGGCAGCTGCGCGTGCACGGCCTCGTGGAGCAGGAAGTCACGCTGACCTTCAAGGACCTCCTGGACGCGCAGCTGATCGAATCCCACGTGACCCTCACCTGCGTCTCCAACCCCGTTGGCGGCAACCTCGCCGGCAACGCCAAATGGCTGGGCCTTCCCATCCGCGATGTCCTGGCCCGGGCCAAGCCCAAGGACGGGGCGGACATGGTCCTGTCAAAGTCCATCGACGGTTTCAGCGCCTCCACTCCCCTGGAGGTCCTGCAGGATGGCAGGGACGCCATGCTGGCCATCGGCATGAATGGCGAACCGCTCCCGCTGGAGCACGGCTACCCGGTGCGGATGGTGGTTCCGGGGCTTTACGGGTTTGTCTCGGCCACCAAGTGGGTGGTTGACCTGGAAGTTACACGGTTCGCCGACAACAAGGCGTACTGGACCAACCGTGGCTGGTCCGAACGTGGCCCCATCAAGACAATGGCGCGCGTGGAGGTGCCCAAGTCCTTCGCGAAAGTACCTGCCGGAAAGGTGGCCGTGGGTGGCACCGCCTGGGCGCAGACGCGGGGCATCGCCAAGGTGGAGGTCCAGATCGACAACGGAGACTGGATGGAAACCACCCTGTCCACCGAAGCCTCCACCGTTACCTGGCGCCAGTGGTCCTACGAATGGGATGCCACGCCCGGCCCGCACTACATCAAGGTGCGCGCCACCGACGGCACAGGGCAGGTCCAGACTGACCAGCGCGCGGACCCGGTTCCGGACGGCGCCTCGGGCTGGCAGTCGGTGATGGTCACTGTCCAGTAGGTGGCTGGCCCCTAGACTGGCGGTATGCCGCACAATCCGCACGCAACCTTTACCGTGGACTCCGCCGTCGAACTGGCTGTGATCGAACGCAGCGGCTTTGTGGAGTCGCGGCACATCGGTTCCGCCGTCCTCCTGTCCGCCGACGGTTCGGTGGTTACCGAGCTTGGCGACATCAACACGCCCATCTTTGCCCGGTCCACTCTGAAGCCTTTCCAGGCCTTGGCCTCCATGCAGTCTGGGGTTCCGCTGCGAGGCGCCCAGGTGGCCATCGCCTGCGGAAGCCATACCGGATCCTTGGACCACATGGACGTGGTGGCGGGCATGCTCAAGGCCGCAGGGGTCCGCGAGGACCAACTGCAGTGCCCGGAAGCCTGGCCGCAGGACGAAACCGCCAGGAACTGGCTGGTCCGTTCCGAGAAGGGGAAGTCGCGGCTGGCGTTCAACTGTTCAGGGAAGCACGCCGCTTTCCTCTGGGCCTGCAAGGAAAACGGCTGGGACACCAACCGCTACCTCGAGCCCAACCACCCACTCCAGCAGCGGGTCCGGAGTGTGATCGAGGAATACACCGAGGAGAAGATTGCCCACCTGGGGATTGACGGCTGCGGGGCTCCGGTGGCTGCTGTTTCCCTCAAAGGCCTTGCCCGGGCGTACTCCCAGCTGGCCAAGGCCCCGGGAGACCAAAGCTTCAGTGCCCGGGCCGCAACCATTGCCACGTCGATGCTCGATTATCCCTGGGCCGTCCAGGGCCGCGGTGAAGCCAACACCCTGGTGATGGATGAACTTGAGATCATCGCCAAAATCGGGGCCGAGGGGGTCCTTGCCATGGCAACGCCCCAGGGGGTTTCCGTTGCGGTTAAGATCCTGGACGGGAACATCCGGGCTACGTCCCTGGTGGCCCTGACGCTGCTTGCTGCCGCCGGGGCCGTCGAGATCCCGGGGGTCGCCAGCGCCCTGGAGAAAGTGGTGGAACCCGTGCTTGGCGGCGGCCATCCGGTGGGCAAGATCCGGTTGGGTCCGGCAGTGTCCGCACTCCTGGACTGACTCCTGATTTCCCTGTCGACGCAAAAGGAAGATTGAAAGCATGGCCGTGGCCCGCCGTCGTATTGACGTCCAGGAAGGCAAAGCAGCGCTGAAGGCGTGGCTCGAAGGCGCGCAACCGCCGTCGGACACTCCCGTTCCGCGGACCGTCCTGGCCACTGCCGTGAGGTATTCACTGGAGGAGCTGACGGCGCGGGCGCCGGGGAATTCGGTCGAAGTCCGGGTGCCGCCATTCGGCGTCACCCAGTGCGTGGAGGGGCCGCGCCACACCCGCGGCACGCCGCCCAACGTCATTGAGTGCGACGCCGCCACCTGGCTTGAGATGGTGACCGGGCAGCTGGCCTGGGCTGAGGCCGTCACGGCCGGCAGGGTTGCGGCATCCGGCCTGCGTGCGGACCTTTCGGCCCTGCTCCCCTTCTAGGCCTGCGCTCCCTGTCGGTCAGCCCCTGCCGATGAACGGCATGCCCGCGGCCGTAACCACCACCGAACCCACGCTGGCCGAGGCCGGCATGTTGGCCATCATCAGCACCGCGCGCGCCGCATCCGCCACCGGGAACATCGGCTCGATCTTCCGGGAGCCATCCGCCTGCAACGCCCCTGATCCGACGCCGATGGTGTCCATGATCTCCGTGGCAGTGTTGCCGATGTCGATCTGTCCGCACGTGATGCCGTAACCTCGGCCGTCCAGTTCAATGCTTTTGGTCAGCCCGGTCATCGCGTGCTTGGTGACGGTGTAGGCCACGGTTCTTGGCCGGGGCGAATGCGCGGAGATGGAGCCATTGTTGATAATCCGCCCGCCCTGCGGCACCTGCGCCTTCATGGCCCTGACGGCTGCCGCGGCGCACAGCATGGAGCCGGTGAGGTTCACGGCCAGGGTCGCGTTCCAGTCTTCCAGGCTGATTTCGTCCACCCCCGCTGCCGGGCCGAAGACGCCGGCGTTGTTGAACAGCACGTCCACCCGTCCCCACTGTTGGCGGGCTGCCTCAAACAGCCGCTCGACGTCGTCGGGCCGCGTGACGTCGCAAGGCACCACGAGCGAATCCGGATGGCCTTGCGCTGTTTCCTTCAACTGCGCGTCCCGGCGCCCGGCGAGTGCCACCCGGTAGCCGTCCGCCAGCATCTGCCGTGCGACCTCCCGGCCGATGCCGGACCCGGCACCGGTGACCACGGCTACTCTTCTGTTTTGCTCAGGGGTACTCACGATGCTCTCCTCGTTCGGGCAGTCATAATTGCATCGTACGTCCACGTCTTCCTAATCTCGAATGGCAAAAGTGTTTTCTCACCATACGAAAACACCGCCTAATGCTTTCAAAGACGAAAAGAGGCTGCCGTGGCTGCAGGAGAAGAGACCTCCCATATCCTCAGCGGGTTGACTAACCAGCTGCCTGATCGTGATCCGGAAGAGACTGCCGAGTGGGTTGAGTCCCTGGATGCGTTGATCAGGGAACAGGGCACCGAGCGTGCCCAATACATCATGCGGAGCCTGCTGCAGCGCGCGGGCGCGCAGAGCGTGGGTGTGCCGATGGTGACCACCACCGATTACGTGAACACGATCCCGGTGGACCAGGAAGCTGCGTTCCCGGGCAATGAAGAGTTCGAGCGCCGGTACCGGGCTTATATGCGGTGGAACGCCGCGGTCATGGTGCACCGGGCGCAGCGGCCCGATATCGGGGTCGGCGGGCACATCTCCACCTACGCCGGGGCCGCGACCCTGTACGAGGTCGGGTTCAACCACTTCTTCCGCGGCAAGGACCACCCCGGCGGCGGGGACCAGGTCTTCTTCCAGGGCCACGCCTCCCCGGGCATGTACGCCCGGGCGTTCATGGAAGGACGCCTGTCCGAGGAGGACCTGGACGGGTTCCGGCAGGAAAAGTCCCGGCAGGGCCACGCCCTGTCCTCCTACCCGCACCCCCGCCTGATGCCCCAGTTCTGGGAATTCCCCACGGTGTCCATGGGCATCGGGCCGATGAACGCGATCTACCAGGCGCAGAACAACCGGTACCTGCACAACCGGGGCCTGAAAGACACCTCGGACCAGCAGGTCTGGGCGTTCCTGGGTGACGGTGAAATGGACGAGCCCGAGTCCCGGGGCCTGCTGCAGCTGGCAGCGAACGAGAACCTGGACAACCTGAACTTCGTGATCAACTGCAACCTCCAGCGCCTGGACGGGCCGGTGCGCGGCAACGGCAAGATCATGCAGGAACTCGAAGCGTTCTTCCGCGGCGCGGGCTGGAACGTGATCAAGGTCGTCTGGGGCCGGGAATGGGATGACCTGCTCACCCGCGACACCGACGGCTCGCTCGTGAAAATCATGAACGAAACCGTCGACGGGGACTACCAGACCTACAAGGCCGAGTCCGGCGGGTTCGTCCGCGAACACTTCTTCGGCAAGACCCCGCAGACCAAGGACCTCGTCGCGGACCTCACCGACGACCAGATCTGGAACCTCAAACGCGGCGGCCACGACTACCGCAAGGTCTACGCCGCCTACAAAGCCGCCACCGAATTCAAGGGCAAACCCACCGTCATCCTCGCCCACACCGTCAAGGGCTACGGACTCGGACCCAGGTTTGAAGGCAGGAATGCCACCCACCAAATGAAGAAGCTGACGGTGGAGGACCTCAAGGACTTCCGGGATTACCTGCGCATTCCCATTTCGGATGAACAACTCGACGCCGACCCGTACCGGCCTCCCTACTACCACCCGGGATTTGATGCACCCGAGATCGCCTACCTCCTTGAACGGCGGAGCGCATTGGGCGGGCCGGTTCCCGAACGTCGCGGCGGACACCAGGCGGTTGATCTTCCGGACGCGAAGTCCTATGAGGTGGCCAAGCGCGGTTCAGGCAAGCAGATGGCCGCAACCACCATGTCCTTCGTGCGCCTGCTCAAGGATTTGCTCCGCGACAAGAAGTTCGGGAACCGGATTGTGCCCATCGTGCCGGACGAGTCCCGCACGTTTGGGATGGATGCGTTCTTCCCGACGGCGAAAATCTATAGCCCGGCCGGGCAGAACTACCTGTCGGTGGACCGGGACCTGGTCCTGGCCTACAAGGAATCCCCCGCCGGCCAGCTGATCCACCCCGGCATCAACGAAGCCGGCGCCGTGGCAGCCTTCACCGCCGCCGGAACTTCCTACGCCACCCACGGCGTCCCCCTGGTCCCGGTCTACGTGTTCTACTCCATGTTCGGCTTCCAACGCACCGGCGACGCCTTCTGGGCCGCCGGAGACCAAATGACCCGCGGCTTCATCATCGGCGCCACCGCAGGACGGACCACCCTCACCGGCGAAGGCCTCCAGCACGCCGACGGCCACTCCCCCCTGCTGGCCTCCACCAACCCCGCCGTCCTCACCTACGACCCCGCCTACGGCTACGAAATCGGACACATCGTCCGCTCCGGCCTGGAACGGATGTACGGCACGGACTCCACGGACCAGAACGTCATGTACTACCTCACCGTGTACAACGAACCCATCATCCAGCCCGCAGAACCGGAGAACCTCGACGTCGAAGGCGTCATCAAGGGCATCTACCTGCTCGCCCCGGCCAAGATCGACGGTCCCCGCACCCAGATCCTCGCCTCCGGCGTCTCCGTGCCCTGGGCCATCGAAGCCCAGCGCGTGCTGGCCGATGACTGGAACGTCTCCGCCGACGTCTGGTCCGTGACCTCCTGGAACGAACTGCGCCGCGACGGCCTCGCCGCCGAAGAGGAAGCCTTCCTCAACCCCGGCCAGCCCGCCCGCGTCCCGTTCGTCACCCAGCAACTCGAAGGCGCCACCGGCCCCATCGTCGCCGTCTCGGACTACATGAAAGCCGTCCCGGACCAGATCCGCCAATTCATCCCCAACGAATACGCCACCCTCGGCGCCGACGGCTTCGGCTTCTCCGACACCCGCGCAGCAGCACGCCGCTTCTTCAAGAACGACACCCACTCCATCGTGGTGAAGGTGCTCCAGCTGCTCGCGGCCAGGGGTGAAGTGGAGGCGGATGCGCCGTCGTACGCCATGGACCGCTACAAACTCCTGGACGTCAACGCCGGCACCACCGGCGGGGCGGGTGGGGACGCCTGACCGCAACTCCCATAGGGTGCAGCTATGGGTGATGGTAACGGGACCGGTTCAGCGGGGATGAGGACCACCGGGGTGGTGCTCGCCGCAGGAGGTGGCACCCGCCTGGGCCTGGGCCCGAAAGCCCTGCTTCCGTTCCGTGGACGGCCGTTGGTGGAGGCTATTGCCGGAGCACTGCTCACCGGCGCCTGCCGGGAGGTGGTGGTGGTCCTCGGTGCAGGTGCGGCCCAGGTTGAAGCTGCCGCCATGCTGGACGGCTGCCGCGTGCTGACCAATTCCGAATGGGAGTCAGGAATGGGAAGTTCCTTCCTGCTCGGCAACCAGGCCGCGGACCCGGCAGACCACCTCCTGATCGCGCTGGTGGACCAGCCCGGCCTGACGCCGGAAACCGTGGCACGTCTGTTGTCCTCCCACCGCCCCGGGCGGATCACCGCCGCCGCGTACCGCCGCCGTCGTGATTCCAACGACGGCGGCGGCGCGGCTCTCCGCCGCGGGCACCCCTTGGTCATCGACGCCTCCCTCCGCGAAGCTGTTTGCGCAACGGTGACGGGTGACGCCGGGGCCCGCCGCTTCCTGCGCAGCCACCCCGATCTGGTGGACGAGGTGGACTGCAGCGACCAGTCCACCGGCGAGGACGTGGATACGCCGGACCAGCTGGGCCTGCTCCAGTAGCACCGAAGCTGGTCAGGCGTGAGCACGCAGGAACCGCTCAAGGGCATCCTCCCAGGGGGACGCACCATGGCGAACGAGATCGATGCTGCCGGGCCACCTTCGGTCCGGCCGCTTTCCGTCCTGCCACATTCGGTCCGGCCAGCGTGGTGGTTCCCAGTCCTGGTATTCGCTCGGGTAGTTGCGGCCGGTGGGTGAGGTCCAGCCGGGTGGTTCGTTCTTGGTGGCCGGGGTGGGTTTCCAGCCGGTGGTGTGGCGGAGTTTGTGGTGTTTCGGGCAGGGCTGTCCCAGGTTGCTGATCCCGGTGGTGCCACCCTTGGCCCAGGCGAGGATGTGGTCGGCGTCGTTGTCCAGGGAGTTGTTGCTGCAGCCCGGGAACGGGCACTTCCCGTCCCGCAGCCTCAACCAGGACCGCATCGCGCCGGTGACCCGGTAGCTCGTCCGGCCGATCTCCAACGGTGCCCCGTCCCGCGGATCCACCAGCACCCGGTAAAATGACCCCGCACCCTCAGCGACGAGTGCCCGGGCCATCGATGGCGGGATGGGACCGTACCCGTCCAGTAACGCCGGCTCATCGGTTAGGCCCAGCAGCGAGAACACCGGCACGGTCACCAACACCTGCGCCCGGATTGACGGTGGCAGACCCCTGTGGCCCGTATCGTCGCCATCGGCAGCTTCGGAAGCACTGCCCGAGACTGCGGTGTCGCCGCCGGCCATGCTGCTGCCTAGGACCGCACCGGCGAAGGTGTCGGCCCGGAGCTGGGGCATACTGCGCGATTCCTCCGGGCCTTGCATGCCACGGGCGGCGGCGGTGAGCCGGTTCCACCCGGCCTGGGCATGGTCCGCGGGCAGGTACGCGGAGAGCCAGGCCATCCCGTCCTGGTCCGGCCGGAACTCCACCCGCCGGTCCGCGACCCCTTTGGCATGGCGTTTCTCGATGCTCTCTACGTGGTGGCGTTCCCGCCAGGTGCGGGCCTTGGCCTTGAACCGGTGCGCCGGAATCTGCCCCACCGGGCACCCCCGCGCCGGGTCCGGTGCGTCCGGGTCCAAGAAATGGGCTTCCAACGCCGCCGCCCCCGCGGCATCCAGACACGCTGTCTCATCGGCCATCACCACAGCGTGCAGCCAAGAGACGGTCCCGGCCTGCAAAGCCTCCAACGTCCGCGGCAACGTCGACATCACGGCGTGCGCAGTTGCGAGGAACGATGAGGCCGCCCGAGGACCCAAAGCCAGCACACACCCGATCTCCGCCGCGACCGCCATCTCCTGCGCACGCACCGGCACACCCGGCCCCGCAACAACACCGGCGCTCTCCGCGTACGCCACAGCCGCTTTCGCCTTCACCGCAGCGATCCCGGCCTCCACCTCACGGGCGCCAGCCAGAATCTCCAGGCACGCATCCGCCAACCCAGCCAACGGATCAGCCGCAGAAAAAGGCACCGCACCGGCCCCATCCACCTCAGCACTCAACACAGCAAGGGCAGCCTTGATCTCCCCAAACGCCCTCGCCATCGCTGCCTTCCCCATAAACCCATCATGACAAAGGGGTACGACATTCAAGACCGGCCGCGGAGAATCAGCTCAGGCCGGCATCCCATGCTCCAGCAACTGCTCAAGCCCTTGTTTGAAACCGGACCTGCCACCGTGGGCGGGATGCCGGATCTTCGGTACGTCCAGGCCGCTGCGCTGCAGGCTGTGCTGGGCCACGTTGCCCACCGCCACCAGCGAATCGATGCCAAAGAGAGCCGCAAGATCCTGCCAGAAGGGCGTGCCCAGTTTGGTCTCGGAGGGCTTGGGCGTGCGGTTGGAGAAGGGTTTGCCCGGCTGGTGCGGGTGCCAGGGAAAAGCACTCCACAGCAGGGGCAGAATACCCACCTCTTCCAGGACCTGCCACAGCACCGTCGCCGTAGGTTCCGCGGCCACTCCTGCGGCTTCGGGCGGCAGCACATAGCCCTTGCCGGGTCCAAAAAGTCCAAAGCCATTGGCGGGTCCATCGAAGATGGTCCGGTTGGTGAAGGGCACCCCGGTGATACGCATGCCCCTGAAACCCGGCGCCTCACCCACCAGCAGTACCTTGGGCCGGCGTTCCAGCATCTCCTGCAGGTAGAGCTCCAGGTTGTGCCGCCGGAGCGCATTCTCCGGAACTGCGTAGTTGAAGAAGTTGGTGCAGGCAGGCCCCAGTTCCACGGCCGCAAGCCGTTCCACAAAGACGCTGACGGAACCCGTCACCGGCACGCTCCCGGGGCTCCCCTACCAGCGCGGGTGGATGGCCTCGCGGAAGTAGTGGTCGTAGATCCAGCGGACGCCTTCGTCGAACTCCTGGCCAACGCTGACGGCTGCCGCGGCAGCGTTTGACTGTGCCTGTTCGACGTTGCGGGCGCCGGGAATCACGGTGCTGACACCGTCCTGCGCCGCGATCCAGGCGATGGCCGCCTGAGCGGTAGTGGCGCCCTCGGGCACCAGCTGTTCGAACTCCTTGACCGCCTTGAGGCCCAGCTCGTAGTCCACGCCGGAGAAGGTCTCCCCGACGTCGAAGGCCTCACCCTTGCGGTTGTAGTTCCGGTGGTCGTTTTCGGCGAACGTGGTCTCCTTGGAGTACTTGCCGGACAGCAGGCCCGAGGCCAGGGGAACGCGGGCAATGATTCCCACCCCTGCCGCCTTGGCCGCTGGGAGGACTTCGTCCAGCGGCTTGAGCCGAAAGGCGTTCAGGATGATCTGGACTGACGCGGTTCCCTCGTGCCGTATGGCTTCCAGGGCCTCGTCGCTTCGCTCCACGGACACGCCGTAGTTACGGATGGCGCCTTCGGCTACAAGGGTGTCCAGGGCGTCGTACACCTCATTGTTGCTGTACACAGGCGTGGGCGGGCAGTGCAGCTGGACCAGGTCCAGGGTGTCCGTGCCCAGGTTCTTCCGGGACCGGTCAACCCACTGGCGGAAGTTGGCCAGGGTGTAGTTCTCGGGGCGCTGTTCCATCCGGCGGCCCATCTTGGTGGCAACCGTGACACCGAGGCCCGGGTTATCCTTCAGGAACTCCCCGATGGCCTGCTCACTCTTGCCGTCGCCATATACGTCGGCGGTGTCAAAGAAGGTGACTCCCGCTTCCACCGAGGCCGCCAGGATGGCCTGCGCCTGGGCGGGGTCCACGTTGCCCCAGTCCGCGCCGAGCTGCCAGGTACCGAGCCCGACGACGGAGACGCTGCGTCCGGTCTTGCCTAAAATCCGCTGTTCCATCCCCCGACTATATGCAACGATGCAACCCGGGGTCAGATCCGACCCCGGGATGCATCCTGCCAAGCGGAAGTGTGACCTGCCGCCGGCCTAGGTCGGAACGTGGTCCAACCTACGCACCAGCCCCGCTTCCTTCAGCCCCAGGTAGATCCGGTCACGCGCGATGGGCAGTGACGCGAACCGCACTCCTGTCGCGTTCCGGATGGCGTTGGCAAGCGCCGGAGCTACCGGGTTAAAGGGGCTTTCGCTCATGGATTTCGCCCCCAGTGGCCCTACCTTGTCATTGGTGTCCGCGAAGTACACCTCGCTGCGCGGCACGTCCGCGAACGTAGGAATGTGGTAGTGCCGCAGGATGTCCGTGGTGACCTTCCCGGCGTCGTCCACCACCACTTCCTCATACAGCGTGGCCCCCAGGGCCTGGGCGATTCCGCCTTCAATCTGTCCACGGCACTGGCGGGGGTTGACCACCACCCCGGCGTCGGCGGCCTGCACGCTTTGCAGGATCTTCAGCTCGCCGGTGCAGCGGTTCACCGCCACCCGGAAGCCGTGCACATTGAAGGCTACCGAGCGCGGCGTACCGCCCCAGCGGCCTTCGGCGGCGAGTTCGACGCCGGCTTCCGCGGCGGCCTGCGCCAGTTCAGCCAGTGCCACGGGGGTTCCGTCGACCACCAAGGCGTCGCCGTCCAGGACGCACGCGGACGCCTGGGTTTGCCGGATCCCGGCGGCAAAGGCGCGGATCCGGACAGCCAGCTCTTCCGCCGCTGCCAGGGTCGCCTTGCCGGCCACCACGGTGCCCGCGGAGCCGAACGCACCGGTATCGTGCTCCACCAGGTCGGTGTCGGACTGCCGGACCGCCACCCTGGATGCCTCCGTGGACAGCGCCGTGGCCGCGAGCTGGGCGTGCACGGTGGTGGTGCCGTTGCCGAACTCGGCGGTCCCGACGTCGGCCTGGTAGGTCCCGTCCGGCAGGAGCCGGACGTGGGAGTGGGCAAAGTGGCCGCGCGGCGGGACGGTGTCGATCATGGACAGGGCGGCGCCTTCACCCACCATCCAGTCGGGGCCAAGATCGGCCAGGCCGGCCTCCCGGTAGCGTGGCTTGCCGCGGTCCAGGGCGTCCCGGACCAGGTCAAGGCATTGGTCCAGTCCGTAGCTGCCGTAGTGGACGTCCTCTTCCGGATCCGGCCGGGTGGACAGCATGTGGTCGCCCTCGCGGACCATGTTCCGGCGCCGGAATTCCAGTGGATCCATGCCGATCCCGGCGGCGAGCTCGTCCATGGCGGACTCGATGGCGAAGATCATCTGGCTCAGCCCGTACCCGCGGAATGCGCCGGACGGCACGGTGTTGGTGTAGACCGAATGCGCGTCCACTTTTTTGTTGGCACAGTTGTACACGGCCAGCGATTCGCCGCAGCCATGGAACATGACGCCCGGTCCGTGGTTGCCGTAGGCGCCGGTGTTGGTCACGACGTCCAACTCAAGCGCGGTCAGCCGCCCTTCCCTGCTGGCCCCGGCTTTCAGCTTGATGGTGAACGGATGCCGGGTGGTGGTGGCGCTGAACTGCTCGGTGCGGGTCAGTTCCAGCTGGACCGGACGCTGCAGCTTCAGGGCCGCGAGCGCCACGAGGTCCTCGGTGAGGACTTCCTGCTTGCCGCCAAATCCACCGCCGACGCGGCCGGCCACCACATGCACCTTGTCTTCCGGGAGGCCGAATACCCGGCACAGTGTCCGGCGGACCAGGAACGGGACCTGGCTGGACGTGCGGACCTGAAGCCGGCCTTCGTCATCCACCGAGGCGATGGCCGCGTGCGTTTCCAGCGCCACGTGCTGCACCCGCTGGGTCTGGTAGGTCTGTTCATGAATGAAATCTGCGGCGGCGAACCCGCTGGCCACGCTGCCCAGCTCCGAGTGCAGTTCGGCCACCACGTTGCCGTCCGGCCGGGCAATGCGGGACGCGCTGCCGTCCTTTTTTCCATGGACCAACGGCGCGCCGGGACGCAGGGCCTCCTGCGGCGAGAAGACGGCGGGCAGTTCGTGGTATTCCACCTGGAGCGCCCGCACCCCGGCTTCCGCGGCGCCCACCGACTCGGCGACGACGGCGGCCACCCGCTGCCCGATGAACCGCACCACGTCGTCCAGCACCCGCGTATCGTCCGGGTCATCGGTGAAGAGCTCGTGCTGGGCGGTGGAGAACAGCTGCTCCGGCGCGTCCTCATGGGTGAAGACCGCCACCACCCCCGGAATCTTCAGGGCTGCTTCCGTATCAATGGAGACCACCCGGGCGTGCGCGTGCGGCGAGCGCAGGATCTTCAGGTGCAGCAGCGCCCGCTGCTGGTCGCTTGGGAGGTCCAGGGTGTAGCGGGCCGCCCCGGTGACCACTGCCCGGCTGGCAGGTGCCGGAACGTCGTCGCCCAAGCGTCCGGGCTCCGGGTCAGGCTGCCCCTCCCCCGCGATCCCGGACCCCGGGCCGGCGGGGTCGGGGTGGCCGGCATTCCCGCAGACCGCATCGGCGATGGCACGGTAGCCGGTGCAGCGGCAAAGGTTGCCCTTCAGGTTGCGGGGCAGGTTCTCCTTTTGGTTCTCATCGAACGTCGCTGCAGTCATCACCATGCCTGCGGTGCAGAAGCCGCACTGGAAGCCCTGGCGTTCCATGAACTGGTGCTGGACCGGATGCAGCTGCCCCTCGGGACCGCCGGCGGCGGCTGCCAGCCCCTCGATGGTGGTGACCGAGTGCCCCTCGGCGCGGACGGCGGGATAGATGCAGCTGTGGACCGGGGTCCCGTCCACGTGCACGGTGCAGGCACCGCAGTCCCCGCCGTCGCAGCCCTTCTTCACACCCGTGTTGCCCTGCTCGCGCAGGAACGTCCGCAGGCATTGCCCCGGACGTGGGTCCGCGCCGGCAGGTGTTCCGTTGATCTCGATGGCCATGCTCAGGCCCCTTTCGGCAGTGTGATGGTCCCGGCGGCCAGCCCATCGCCGGCCCGGGGCGGCCAGAAGTCGCCGGAGACAGGGATACCCTGGGCGTCCGCGGGAGCGGCGAGTTCTGCGCGGATTTCCTCGGCCAGCCGGTACGTCATGTCGCGGCGCCAGGCAGGCAGCCCATGGATGTCGTCGTGGTAGAGCCCGGCGGGGATGGCGTCGTCCAGGGCGGCGGCCAGCCGGTCCGCGTCCGGCACTTCCTCAAAGCGCAGCTGGACCGGCCGCTTGGTGGCGGCGGTGACCGTCAGGGTTAGGGAGGAGTCGCCGTCGAGCCGTCCGATGAGCAGCACCCCGGACCGGCCCAGGTTGCTCAGGGACAGGCGCCGGAAGGCTACGCGGGCGGAAAGGGCCGACGCCGGCAGGTGGACGCTGCGCAGCAGCTCGCCGGGTGCCAGGCAGTTTTTCGCGTCCCCCGTGACGAACTCCGCCACGGGGACGGTGCGCGTACCGCCGCCGGGCGTGAGGATGGCGGCTGTACCGTCCAGCCCGGCGCACAGCGAGATGATGGGGCCGGCGGGCAGCGAGGTGCAGAGGTTGCCGCCCACGGTGGACATGTTCCACACCTTGAAGGACGCCACGAAGGAATCGCAGCACGCACGGACCAGGTCCAGCCCTTGCCACGTGCGGCCGGCCACCTCCGGGGAGCCAGGCAGGGCGTACAGCTGCGCGATGGTGCAGGTTGCTGCCAGCTCAATCCCGTCTCCGGTGACGGTGATGGGCGTCCAGCCGGCGTCGCCGAGGTCCAGCAGCCGCTTGAGCGGCTGCGGGCCAAACGCGTAGCTGCCGTAGGAGAAGAGGACCGTGCCGCCGGCAAGCCAGGCGTCGCCGTCGCGCCATTGTGCGGGGTCGGTGGTGCGGACCACCGCCTCGATGGTGTTCATGTCCATGCGATCTCCTGCGTATTAAGGTCTGTGGGCGCCGGGGCAGCCGGGTGGTGATGGATGGTGCCGGAGGTTTCCCGCAGCGGCTGGCAGCTGGCTGCGCGGGTGCGGGCGGCGATCAGTTCCGCGGTGACGGATACCGCCACTTCGGCGGGAGTGACCGCACCGAGGTCAAGGCCGATGGGTGAGTGGAGCTGGGCGATCCGTTCCGGCGCGACGCCCGCGTTGAGGAGCTGCTCAACCCGTTGGAGGTGGCTCCGCCGGGACCCCATGGCGCCAACGTAGGCGAGGTCCAGGGCCAACGCCGTTTCCAGCAGGGGGAGGTCGAACTTGGGGTCATGGGTGAGGACGGCGGCCACGGTGCGGCTGTCCGTCCGGGCCGCCGCCGCTTCCGCTGCCAGGTAGCGGTGCGGCCAGTCGGTGACCACCTGGTCGGCGGCCGCGAACCGTGGCTGCGACGCGAAGGCCGGCCGGGCGTCAACGAGGGTCACGTGGTACCCCAGCAGCTTGGCGGCCGGGACCAGGGCGGCACCGAAGTCGTTGGCGCCGAATACCAGCATCCGCGGCGGCGCCAGCCTGGACTCCACCAGGATGGCCGGCTCCGCGGCAGGGTGCGCGTCGCCGGACTTGGCCGGAGCGCATTCGCCCGGCTGCGGGAGCCGTACCAGCCCGGCACCGCCGCTGCGCACCAGGGATTCCACCTGCAGGGCCGGTTCCCCATGCAGCAGCCCTGTCAGCTCCGAAGATGCCGCCAGGCGGAAGGCGCCCGGATCGGAGAGGACGACGGCGGCACCTCCTGGAGTACCGAGCAGCCGTACCAGCGCCACGGGGTGGGCCGGGCCCAGGCCGGCGAGCTGCAGCAGGGCGGCCCGGAGCGGGTGCGGGGTTTCGCCAGGCACGGCGGCGGGTACGGGCTGGATCTGGATGCCCAGTTCTCCCCCGCAGGTGAGTCCGGCCGCGAAGGCATCTGCGGAACTGAAGCCAAAGGTCCCGTGGCGCGGGACGCCGTCGTCCATTGCCTCCCGGGCGAGCGCCACCACGGCGCCTTCCACGCAGCCGCCGGAGAGGCTGCCCAGTACGTCACCGGAACCGGCGACCAGCATGGATGTCCCCACGGGCCGCGGCACCGATCCGGAGGCCGCCACGATGGTGGCCACGGCGAACTCCCGGGCTGCGAGCCGGGGTACCCACGGGCCGAGCGAAGGGATCAGGTCAAGCATGGCGTCGCTCCTTCTTCCGCAGCGGTGGTGTCAATTGTCGGTCCTTCCGGGGGCCGGGCCAAGGGTTGCCCCGGCCCCCGGAAAGAATGGTCAATGCTTAGCTGCCCAACAGGGCGTTGATGGGCCCGCGGGCGAAGTACACCAGGAACCCGGCGCTCACCACCCACATCAGCGGATGGATCTTCTTCGCCTTGCCCGACGCCGCCCCGATCACCGCCCAGCTGACGAAACCCACCCCGATGCCGTTGGCGATCGAGTAGCTCAGCGGCATGGTGACGATGGTGAGGAAGGCCGGCAGGGCCACCGTGAACTTGGTGAACTTGATCTCGCGGATCTGGGCCATCATCATGGCGCCCACCACCACCAGCGCGGCGGCAGCCACCTCCAGCGGCACCACGCTGGTGAGCGGGGTGAGGAACATCGAGCCGAGGAACAGCACGCCGGTGACCACCGACGCCAGGCCCGTGCGCGCACCTTCACCGATGCCTGCGGCCGAGTCGATGTAGACGGTGTTGGAGGATCCCGAGGTGGCCCCGCCTGCCACGGCACCGAAGCCTTCCACGATGAACGCGGACTTCAGCCGTGGGAAGGTGCCGTCCTTGTGGGCGACGCCGGCGCTTTTGGCCAGGCCGGTCATGGTGCCCATGGCGTCGAAGAAGTTGGTGAACACCAGCGTGAACACCAGCATGGTGGCTGCGAGTCCCCCGATCCTGGCGAAGGACCCGAAGAGGTCGAAGTGGCCCACCAGCCCAAGGTCCGGCGCCGACACCAGCTGGCCGGACAGGACCGGGGTGTTCAAGTGCCAGCCACCGGGGTTGGCGGCACTGGCGGGGCCGAGCTTCATGATTGCTTCCACGACGGCGGCCAGCACGGTGGTGCCGACGATCCCGATCAGGAGTCCGCCCTGGACCTTGCGTGCCACGAGGATGCCCATGGCCAGGAGGCCGACGACGAACACGAGCGTGGGCACGGAAGTGATGGAGCCGCCGTCGCCCAGTTGAACGGGCGGGCCGCCTGCCGTAGGCCTGACGAAACCGGAGTCAACGAAACCGATGAAGGCGATGAAGAGGCCGATGCCGACGGTGATGGCGGCCTTCAGTTCCTTGGGCACGGCCCGGAAAATGGCCGTCCGGGCGCCGGTAACGCCGAAGAGCACGATCAGGATGCCATTGATGACCACCAGGCCCATGGCTTCGGCCCAGGTGACCTCATGGATCACCGAGACGGCCAGGAAGGAGTTGATCCCGAGGCCGGCAGCGAGGCCGAACGGCAGGTTGGCGATGAGGCCGAAGAGGATGGTCATGACGCCGGCGGTGAGGCCGGTGACGGCACCCACCTGGGACGCGGAGAGCCAGCCGCCGGCCACATCGGTGGGTGCGTTGTCCGCGCTGAACCCGCCCAGGATGAGGGGGTTCAGGATGACGATGTACGCCATGGTGAAGAAGGTGACCAGGCCGCCCCGGAATTCGCGGGCCAGGGTGGAGCCGCGTCGGGTGATGTGGAAGAAGCGGTCAAGGAAGGAGTCCGCTGCAGGCGGGCGGGGCGTCTTTGACGCCTGCGCCAATGGGCGCGGCTCCTGCCGGGAGATGGCGGTTGGAGCCGAATGCTCCTCGTGGGAATGGTCCAGGATGGTCATTCCTGCCGCCTAGTAATCAATCCTGGATTCGAGCGTGTTCCAGGTATTGAACGGTTCCAGCGGGGCCGGGGCCTGGGGATCGACCAGCTCCAGCTTGGCGACCGGCATCAGGGAATCCCTGTCCTTGTTGTCGAAGTATTCGTAGAAGACTGCGTCGTCGAAGCCGACGGAGGCGGCGTCGTGCCGGTTCGCGGCGAAGACCACGCGTTCCACCCGTGCCCACAGTGCCGAGGCCAGGCACATGGGGCACGGCTCGCAGCTGGTGTAGAGGGTAGCGCCGCTGAGGTCGAAGGTGCCCAGCTCGCGGCAGGCGGTGCGGATGGCGGTAACTTCGGCGTGGGCGGTGGGGTCGTTGTCCGCGGTGACGCGGTTGACGCCGTCGAACGCCTGCCCGTCCGCCATGACGATCATGGCGCCGAAGGGGCCGCCGCTGTTGAGGACGTTGGCCGTTGCCAGCCGGATGGAGCGGGCCAAAAACTGTTCGGCCGTACGGTGGTACTCATGATGCGACTTCCTTTTGCCGGGAAGCCTGTTGCCGTGCAGGACCAGTAAAACCAGGTGCGAACGGTTACCAGGCTTCAGCATGTGCTGTGAAGGTTAAGTTGCGCCTGGTAGATAGCTTCCCGGGTTTGGGTGCCCGCCTTTGGCAGAATCGAGATTAGCACCGGTTTGTGGGCCACGCCATACTTTTCTGGAAAATTTATTTCGCAATGTGAAATCGATGTTTCCAAGGCTTCACCCGGCACCCTTTCCAGCGTGGTCGCCGGGTCCCACAGGGCTGACGCGCAAAAGCCCAACTGCTAGCGTGACGGAATGACTCCGTCAAAGACGCCGGCCGAGGTCCTGGAAATCGAAGGCAATGAAGTCCGGATCTCGAGCCCGGACAAGATGGTATTCCCGGAGGCGGGCCTGACCAAGCTTGACCTGGTGCGGTACTACCTGGCGGTCTCGGAGGGGGCACTGCGCGGCGCCGGCGGCCGCCCCATGGTGCTCAAGAGGTTCCCCAAGGGCATCGACGCAGAACCGTTCTTCCAGAAGCGCGTGCCGGAAAACCACCCTCCCTTCATCGATACCACCACCCTGCATTACGCGTCAGGGACTTCGGCCGAGGAGGCGGTGATCAGGGATGCTGCAGGACTTGCCTGGGTGGTCAATCTGGGCTGCCTTGATTTGAACCCCCACCCAGTCCGGGCAGAAGACCTTGAACACCCGGACGAGCTGAGGGTGGACCTTGATCCCATGCCCGGCGTGGACTGGGCGCAAATCGTCGACGTCGCCTACGTGGCGCAGGAGGTCCTTGCCGATGCGGGACTGGTGGGATGGCCCAAGACCAGCGGGTCCCGCGGCCTGCACATCCTGGTCCGCATCGCCCCGGAGTGGTCGTACCCGGATGTACGGCTGGCGGCTGAGACCCTTGCGAGGGAAGTGGAGAACCGAGCACCCGGCCTGGCAACGGCACGCTGGTGGAAGGAGGAACGCGGCGAGAGCGTGTTCGTGGACTTCAACCAGAACGCCAAGGACCGCACGGTCGCATCCGCCTACTCGGTCAGGCCCCTGCCGGACGCCCGCGTGTCCACTCCACTGACCTGGGAGGAGATGCGCACCGCCCGCCCCGGACAGTTCACTGTTGCCACGGTCACGGAGCGGTATGCGGGGATCGGCGACCCGCACGCCGGCATAGACGGGGCGGTGGGGTCGCTGGACGGGCTGCTTGCGCTGGCAAAGGAACTGGGGCCAGCGGAAAAGGCTCCGCGCAGCGGCAACGGATCCGGCCGCCGGCAGTCCCGGATGCCGCTCATCGAGGTGGCCCGGACCAGGACCAAGCCCGAAGCGCTGGCCGCGCTCGACGAATGGAAGTCCCGGCATGCCGCCGTCGTCCATTCCCTGCAGCCGGCCGACATCCTGGTAGACGGGATGCGTGGATCAAGCTCGCTCTGGTACCGGGTGCGGGTGAACCTGCAGCATGTTCCCGAGGCCGACCGGCCACAGCAGGAGGAGCTCATCGCGGACTACGACCCTTGGGCCGGAAAGCAATGGCCGGGCCGCACCGGTTCCTGAGCGGCGGACCCTCAGCCTTGGGGCCGGCTTTTGGACCCGCCCGCTGCCGGGGTACGCAATGACTGCACCCACCTGGACAGGCGGCCCGTGAGACGCAGGCGGTCCTCTGGCAGATAGAGGTCGGGGTCGACTCCGCCGCCGAGCGGGAGGTAGAACTCCTGCGCACCCGCTCCTGCGGACGGCGCTGCCGGCATGGGCTGGTTTTCCTGCTGGAACATCGGAACCTCATCTTTTCGTAATGTGGAAATTTGTTTTTGCTATATGAAAAGGCTAGGGCTGCCGGCCAATCCCGTCAATAGGTGCAGGACGGACCGCGGGCATCCCGCCGGTCACAAACGGAATTTTGATTCTGTGATGTACACCACCGCAGAGTCGGGGTACGCTGTTATGCAACTCGTGGCGCAGGTCACGTAACCTGGGAGCAGCAGGCAGGGTCGTAATGAGCTGGCATCAACGGATGCCGGCTCTTTTTTTGTTGGGTCGGCTCCATCGGAAACGCGCATGAAACGCGCGCTTAATTTCAGTGATGGAACCTAGGTTCCACTTACCGGAAGTTGGGAAAAGACCATGAGCAGCAAGATCATTCTCGGCAGCAACCAGTTCGGCAAGGCCGAGGTCCGGGTCGTCAAGATCACCCGAGACACGGACCGCCACCAGATTGAAGACCTCAATGTCACCTCGCAGCTGCGCGGCGACTTCGAGGCCGCCCACCTGGAGGGCGACAACAGCCACGTTGTGCCCACCGACACCCAGAAGAACACCGTCTACGCCTTCGCCCGCGAGGGCATCGGTTCCCCGGAAGCCTTCCTGCTTCGCCTCGGCGAGCACTTCACCTCGAGCTTCAGCTGGGTTGATGGCGGCCGCTGGGAAGCTGAGTCCTACAGCTGGAACCGCATCCAGGCCCATGGCAGCGAACACGACCACTCGTTCGTCCGCAACGGCCAGGAAGTCCGCACGGCAGTGCTGGTCCGCGACGGCGCTGCCGAGCACCTTATCTCCGGGCTGAAGGACCTGACCGTCCTGAAGTCCACCCAGTCCGGCTTCGTCGGGTACCCCAAGGACAAGTACACCACCCTGGCGGAAACCACAGACCGCATCCTTGCCACCGACGTCTCCGCCCGCTGGCGGTTCAAGGCCGGCACCGACTTCACATCGTTTGATTTCAACAAGAACTACGACGACGTGAAGAGCCTGCTGCTCGAAGGCTTCACCGAAAACTACTCACACGCCCTGCAGCAGACGCTGTTCGACATGGGAACCAAGGTCCTCGAGGCCCACCCCGAGATCGACGAAATCAAGTTCTCCATGCCCAACAAGCACCACTTCCTTGTGGACCTTTCGCCGTTCGGCCTGGACAACCCCAACGAGGTCTTCTTCGCGGCGGACCGTCCCTACGGCCTGATCGAGGCCACGGTCCTGCGCGAAGAGGCCGTCCCCGCCGAGAACGCGTGGACCGGTATCGCCGGCTTCTGCTGAGCCAACGCGGGTGGCCGGCCCCGCCGCGACCGAGGTTTCGGCGGCCCGGCCACCCGCAACCCGCATTTCCTGCACCAAAAAACGCAGTTCCGTAAAACCGCAGTAGCCCTAAAACTTCGACGTTAGCCAGACAAAGTTAGCCAGACGAAGACGTCTGCCATGAACCAGGAAAGTCTGCCATGAACATCAAGAACGCCCCGTCCCCCGGTACGAACAAGACCGCCGGCGACTCCAAGAAACGGACCAAGCGCCCCACAGCGGGACGCCCCGAAGACGAAAGGCTGTCAATAGGCAGCAGCTTTGCCTACGGGTTCCAGCACGTGCTGACCATGTACGGCGGCATGATCGCGGTCCCGCTAATCATCGGGCAGGCAGCAGGACTCGCCCCGGCCGACATCGGCATCCTCGTAACCGCAGCCCTCTTCATGGGCGGTTTGGCTACCCTCATCCAAACCCTTGGCCTCCCGTTCTTCGGCTCACAGCTGCCGCTGGTCCAGGGTGTTTCCTTCGCCAGCGTGGCCACCATGCTCTCGATCGTCACCAGCGGAGGCGGGCTGCCCGCCGTGTTTGGCGCCATCATCGTCTCCGCCGCCATCGGCCTGCTCATCGCTCCGGTCTTCTCCAAGATCATCCGGTTCTTCCCGCCAGTGGTCACGGGGACTGTCATTACCACCATCGGGCTGACACTGCTGCCCGTTGCTGCCAACTGGGCCATGGGCGGCAACAGCAAGGCGCCCACCTATGGCAGTACCGCCAACATCGGCCTTGCTGCGGTCACCCTGGCCCTGGTCCTGGTCCTGAGCAAGGTGGGCAACGCCACCCTTTCCCGGCTCTCCATCCTGCTCGCCATGGTTGGCGGAACCATCGTGGCTGCCGCAACAGGCATGGCCGATTTCTCCAAGATCGGCGACGGTCCGATCGCAGCATTCCCCACCCCCTTCCACCTGGGCGCACCCACTTTTGAAATCGCCGCGATCATCTCCATGGTGATCGTCATCCTGGTCATCATGACCGAAACCATGGCCGACATCCTTGCCGTGGGTGAAATTGTGGGCACGAAGGTCGACTCCAAGCGCATCGCCGCAGGGCTTCGGGCGGACATGGTCTCCACGCTCGTGGCACCCGTCTTCGGTTCCTTCCCGCAAACCGCATTCGCCCAGAATGTTGGCCTGGTGGCAGTCACCAAGATCAAGAGCCGCTATGTTGTGGCTGCCGGCGGCGTGATTCTGGTCCTGCTGGGCCTGCTCCCGGTGCTGGGCCGCGTCGTCGCCGCCGTGCCCACCGCCGTTCTGGGCGGCGCAGGCATCGTTCTCTTCGGAACCGTTGCTGCCAGTGGCATCCGAACCCTCGCCAAGGTGGAATACCGCAACAATATGAACCTGATCATCGTGGCCGCCTCGCTGGGCTTCGGCATGATCCCGATCGTGGCCCCTACCTTCTACGACAAGTTCCCCTCCTGGTTCAGCACCATTTTCCACTCCGGCATCAGCTCCGCAGCTGTCATGGCCATTGTGCTGAACCTGCTGTTCAACCATCTCAAGGCGGGCAATTCAGAGAACCAGTCCGTTTTCGTCGCCGGCACCGGCCGCGTCGTCCGGCAGGAGGACCTGCAATGCCTTGAGCACGGCGACCGGTTCGAGGACGGCAAGCTCATCGACTGCGACGGCAAGGAAGTCCCCATCCAGTCATCCGAAAAGGCGTCAGAGCACTGACCTTCCCCGGGTGCCACGACGGCGGCCCGCACCTTTCGCGAAAGGTGCGGGCCGCCGTCGTGGTTGTCAGTGAAGAGGGGACCTTAGGTGCGGTTGAGCTCGCGGGAGATGGCCTCGGCCGCTTCCCGAAGGATGGGCACGGCTTTGTCCGCGAAGTTCCCGTCCACCCGGGACACCGGGCCGGAAACGGAAATGGCCGTAGGCGTCGGCGCGTTGGGGACCGCCATGGCAAAGCAGCGGACGCCGAGTTCCTGCTCTTCCTCGTCAATGGAGTAGCCCCGCTCACGGATGAGCTTGAGGTCGGCCAGGAGTTCCTCCACGTCGCCGATGCTCTTCGCAGTGGGGGTGGGCATGCCGGCGCGGGCAACGATGCCCCGCACGGTGTCGTCGTCGAGCTGGGCCAGGATGGCCTTGCCGACGCCGGTGGCGTGGGTGTGGGCGCGCCGGCCCACCTCAGTGAACATGCGCATGGAGTGCAGCGAGGGCACCTGGGCGACGTAGATCACCATGTCCGAGTCCAGCACGGCCATGTTGGACGTCTCTCCCAGCCGGTCCACCAGGATCTTCAGCTGGGGCTGCGCCAGGGCACCGAGCTGCTTGTTGGCGCCCTCGCCCAAACGGATGAGCCGGGGGCCCAGGGCGTAGCGCCGGTTGGGCAGCTGGCGGATGTAGCCCAGCGACACCAGGGTGCGGAGCAGGCGGTGGATGGTGGGCAACGGCAGGTCGGTGGAAGACGAGAGCTCGCTGAGGGTGACGTCGCCGCCGGCATCAGTGATGAGCTCCAGCAGTTCGAAGACGCGCTCCACCGACTGCACCCCACCGGACGCTTTTTCTGCCATTCCGTTGTCTCCTGTGGCTCGGAATCCGACAACTCTTATCCGCATCGTGAAAAGAGTTGCTTAGAACACCCAAGATACAGCACGGCAGTACCAGCCGCGACGCGGTCCCCCAGTCGCATTCGGAGGGCTTGTATTTCCATAAAGTAGATAATAATATCCATAATACGAAAACATTCGGATTAGAGCAGAAGCCGGACAAGGCCTAAACAGGAGGACATTCAATGGCGAACCCCAGCCCCGGAAATTCGATCACCCTGCGCGTGGAAGCACCCTCGAGCTTCAGCGCCACCAGCGAGCTCGCCGCGGCCGTCGGAGCTGCCGGCGCCGCCATCACCGCCCTCGACGTCACCGAGTCCCACCACGAAACGCTGGTTGTCGACGTCACCTGCAACACCACCGACGACGCCCACGCAGCACGCGTCAAGGACGCCCTCAACGCGCTCGACGGCGTGACCGTCCAGCACGTCTCGGACCGCACTTTCCTGATGCACCTCGGCGGCAAGCTCGAAGTCGTCCCCAAGGTCCCCCTGCGCAACCGGGACGATCTCTCCCGCGCCTACACCCCCGGCGTCGCCCGGGTGTGCCTGGCCATTGCCGAGGACCCCGCCGCCGCGCGCAACCTCACCGTCAAGCGCAACACCGTGGCCGTGGTCACCGACGGATCGGCGGTGCTGGGACTGGGCAACATCGGCCCCGCCGCCGCCCTCCCGGTCATGGAAGGCAAGGCCGCCCTGTTCAAGCAGTTCGCCAACGTCGACGCCTGGCCCGTCTGCCTGGACACCCAGGACACCGAGGAAATCATCCGCACCGTCAAGCTCCTGGCACCGGTCTTCGGCGGCGTGAACCTGGAAGACATCGCCGCGCCCCGCTGCTTCGAGATCGAGGCCCGCCTGCGCGAGGAACTGGACATCCCGGTCTTCCACGACGACCAGCACGGCACGGCGATCGTGACGCTCGCAGCCCTCGTCAACGCCCTGCGCGTGGTGGACAAGAAGATCGCGGACGTGAAGATCATGGTGTCCGGGGTCGGTGCCGCCGGCTCTGCCATCATCCAGCTGCTCAAGGCCCAGGGCGCCCGGCATATTGTGGCCGCGGGCCGCTCCGGCGCCATCCACAAGGGCGAGCAGTACAACGATCCGCACCGCACCTGGATCGCGGAAAACACGAATGAGGAGGGCTTCGCCGGCACCCTGCACCAGGCCCTGGTGGGCGCGGATGTCTTCATCGGCGTCTCCGCCCCCAACATCCTGGACGAGGAGCACATCGCCTCCATGGCAAAGGACGCCATCGTGTTCGCCATGGCCAACCCCACCCCCGAGGTGGACCCCGCCGTCGCGTCCCGGCACGCCGCCGTCGTGGCCACCGGCCGCAGCGACTTCCCCAACCAGATCAACAACGTCCTGGCTTTCCCCGGCCTCTTCCGCGGGCTCCTCGACGTGGGGGCAAGCGACATCACCCCGGAAATGCTGGTGGCCGCCGCGGAAGCAATCGCCAACCGGGTGAATGATAATGAGCTCAATGCGAGCTACATCATCCCGAGCATTTTCGACCCGCACGTGACCGCCGACGTCGCGGCAGCCGTTGCCGCCGCGGCACACGCTTCAAACGTGGCAACGGCTGCCGAACCGGCCGATTCCGCCGCGGAGCCAGCACTGGCTTCCGCCTGACCGCCCGACTCCCAGCCTAAGGAAAGGACCAGAAATGGCCATCACCGTCGCAGATCCCCGGCCGATCGACCGCGCAGAGGAGATCCTCACCCCCAAGGCGCTGGCCTTCGTGGAGGAGCTCCACAACCGGTTCGCCGGCACCCGCAACGAGCTCCTGGCAGCCCGTGCCGTCAAGCGCCAGCGGGTGGCGGAAACGGGCAAGCTCGATTTCCTGCCCGAGACCAAGGACGTGCGCGACGGCGACTGGAAGGTTGCGCCGGCACCGGACGCCCTGCAGGACCGCCGGGTGGAGATGACCGGCCCCGCCTCGCCGGCCAAGATGGCCATCAACGCCCTGAACTCCGGCGCCAAGGTGTGGCTGGCGGACCTGGAGGACGCCAGCACACCCACCTGGGCCAATGTCATCGACGCCATCCTGAACCTCCGCGACGCCGCCCAGGGCAGGCTCAGCTACACCTCGGAGGAAGGCAAGGAGTACCGGCTCCGCACCGACGCACCGCTCGCCGTCGTGGTGGCGCGCCCCCGCGGCTGGCACATGCAGGAGAAGCACCTGCTGGTGAACGGTGAACCGGCGGTTGGTGCCCTGGTGGACTTCGGCCTGCACTTCTTCCACATCGCCAAGCAGCTGGTCCTCAACGGGCAGGGCCCGTACTACTACCTGCCCAAGATGGAGAGCCACCTCGAAGCACGGCTCTGGAACGACGTGTTCGTGTTCGCGCAGGACTTCCTCGGCCTGAACCAGGGCACCATCCGCGCCACGGTGCTGATCGAAACCATCCCGGCCGCCTTCGAGATGGACGAAATCCTGTACGAACTGCGGGACCACGCCTCCGGCCTCAACGCCGGCCGCTGGGACTACCTGTTCAGCATCATCAAGTACTTCCGCGATGCCGGCGAGGAGTTCGTCCTGCCGGACCGCGCCTCCGTGGCAATGACCGCCCCCTTCATGCGCGCCTACACCGAGCTCCTGGTCAAGACCTGCCACCGGCGCGGCGCCTTCGCCATGGGCGGCATGGCCGCGGTGATCCCGAACCGGCGCCACCCCGAAGTCACCGAGGCCGCGTTCGAGAAGGTCCGCGCGGACAAGACCCGCGAGGCCAACGATGGCTTCGACGGCTCCTGGGTTGCCCACCCGGACCTGGTGCCCACCTGCCGCGAAGTCTTCGACTCCGTGCTCGGCGACAAGCCCAACCAGGTGGACAAGCAGCGCCCGGAGGTTTCGGTCACCGCAGAGCAGCTGCTGGACGTCCAGTCCGCCGGCGGGCAGGTCACCGAGGCCGGGCTGCGCCTGAACCTGTACGTGGCCGTCGCCTACACGGCGGTGTGGCTGTCCGGAAACGGCGCCGTGGCCATCCACAACCTGATGGAGGATGCCGCCACTGCGGAGATCTCCCGTTCCCAGGTGTGGCAGCAGATCCGCAACAAGTCCATCCTCGCGGATACGGGCAACACCGTGACCCGGGAACTGGTAGAACGGATCCTCGGCGAGGAAACGGACCGGCTCCGCACCGAATTCGGTGACGAGGCATTCCGCCGCTACTACCAGCCGGCCGGCGAACTCATCGCTGACATCTGCCTCTCGGACGATTACACCGATTTCCTCACCACGCCTGCCTACGAACTGGTGGGCTGAGATGGCAGCACCCAAGTCCTCGCTCTCCGCGGGGGACCTCGCGCACATTGACGGGCAGCTTGCCGGCACCGACCGGCTGCTGGAACAGAACTACCCGGGCGACGACGGCTCCCGCCAGCCCGTGCACACGGTGTACGTGCCAGCGGACCGGTTCACGCCCTCGCTCGCGGCCGACTGGGGCGCCCAGGCAATCGCGACGGCGGAAGCCCACGGCGGCTTCGGGGAGCTGGGCCGGCTGCTTGGCCAGGACGCCGGGCTCGCCGAAGCCGTGGCAGGCCGCGTCCAGGCCAAGCTCCAAACCGAGCCGATTGAGGACCTGCGCCTGGATTTCGAGGACGGCTTTGGGGACAGGGGCGACGACGCCGAGGATGCCGCCGCGGTTGCCGCGGCGTCCGCGGTGGCCACGGCAGTCGCTGCCGGGTCAGCTCCCCCGTTCATCGGCATCCGCTTCAAATGCTTCGAGGCTCCCACCCGGGCCCGCGGCCTGCGGACCCTGGACCTCTTCGTCTCCGGCCTGGCCGCTGCCGGCGAATTGCCGGATGGCCTGGTCCTGACCCTGCCCAAGGTCACTACTGTGGCGCAGGTACAGGCCATGGACTATGCGGTCTCCCGGCTCGAGGACGTGCACGGCCTTCCTGCGGGACGGCTGCGGTTCGAGGTGCAGGTGGAAACGCCACAGCTGATCCTCGGTCCGGAGGGCACGTCACCTGTGGCGCAGCTCCCGCATGCCGTGCCCGGGCGGATCAGCGGGCTGCACTACGGCACGTACGACTACTCGGCTTCGCTGCAGATCTCCGCGGAGTACCAGTCCATGGAGCACCCGGTGGCGGACTTCGCCAAGGAGGTCATGCAGCTGGCCGTGGCAGGCACCGGCATCCGGCTTTCCGACGGCTCCACCAACATCATCCCGGTGGGCGACAACGTGGAGAACGCCTGGCAGCTGCACGGGCGCCTGGTCCGAAGGTCCCTGGAACGCGGCTACTACCAGGGCTGGGACCTGCACCCGGCCCAACTGCCCAGCCGGTTCGCCGCTACTTATGCCTTCTACCGCGAAGGCCTGCCGGCTGCCGCCGCCCGCCTGCGCAACTACGTGGAGCGGACCGAAGGCGGCGTCATGGACGAACCCGCCACCGCCCGGGCCCTGGCCGCGTTCGTCCTGCGCGGCGTCCAGTGCGGGGCAGTCGGCGCCGAGGAAGTCCAGGCGCTTGCCGGCGTCGGGCTTCCCCAGCTCACCGCCCTGGCCCACCCGCGGCTCGCCACCACCTCCAATTCCTAGCCAAAGGATTCCTTTCAATGGGCAAGTACTACTCCCCCACCGGCGGACTCCCGCCGCAGACCCACCTCACCACCGAACGGGCCATCGTCACCGAGGCCTACACGGTGATCCCGAAGGGCGTGATGACGGACATCGTCACATCCAACCTGCCGGGCTTTTCGAACACCCGGTCCTGGATCATCGCCCGCCCCATCTCCGGCTTCGCCACCACCTTCTCGCAGCTCATCGTCGAGATCGCACCGGGCGGAGGAGCGCCGAAGGCCGAATTCGAGGCCGGCGTGGAGGGCGTCATTTTCGTTACGCGCGGCAAGGTCAACCTCACCCTCGACGGCGAACTGCACCCGCTCGAGGAGGGCGGCTACGCGTATCTGGCCGCGGGGTCGGAATGGGGCCTGGAAAACGTCTCCGACGACGTCGTTTCCTTCCATTGGATCCGCAAGGCCTACGAGCGTCTTGAAGGGTACGAGGCCAAGTCCTTCGTGACCAATGAGAAGGACGTGGAGCCCACGTCCATGCCGGACACCAATGACGTCTGGAAGACCACCCGGTTCACGGACTCGAACGACCTCGCCCACGACATGCAGGTCAACATCGTCACGTTCCAGCCCGGTGGCGTCATCCCGTTCCCGGAAACCCACGTGATGGAGCACGGCCTCTATGTCCTGGAAGGCAAGGCCATGTACCTGCTGAACAACGACTGGGTGGAGGTAGAGGCCGGTGACTTCATGTGGCTGCGCGCCTTCTGCCCGCAGGCCTGCTACGCCGGCGGCCCCGGGGAATTCCGCTACCTGCTCTACAAGGACATGAACCGCCAGGTGAAGCTCACCTAAGCGCCCCTGACCCATCCGGGCAGACAGCAGAGGCCGTTATGGAATGTCCATAACGGCCTCTGCTGTCGATGCTGTTGGTCAGGCGGCGGGGTTCAGGACCACCTTGATGCAGCCGTCTTCCTTCTTCTGGAACTTCTCGTACAGGGCAGGCGCACCGTCCAGGTTGGACCGGTGGGTGACCAGGTCCATGACACCCAGCGGATCGGCGTCGTCCTCCACGAGCGGAAGGATGTCATCGGTCCAGCGCCGCACGTTGCACTGCCCCATGCGCACCTGGAGCTGCTTGTCGAACATGGTGAGCAGCGGCATCGGGCTGGCCGTCCCGCCGTACACCCCGCTCAGGGACAACGTACCGCCGCGCCGCACCGCATCAACGGAAGCATGCAGCGCTGCCAGCCGGTCCACGCCGCTGGTCTCCATCGCCTTCTGGGCCAGCTTGTCCGGCAGGAGGCCCAGCGCCTGGTGGGCGAACCCTGTCACCGGGGAACCATGGGCTTCCATGCCGACGGCGTCAACCACCGCGTCGGGGCCGCGCCCGCCCGTCGACTCCCGGAGTTCGTCCGCGATGGTTTTGCTGTAATCGAGCGTTTCCACGCCGTGCCGTTCCGCCATGGCGCGCCGTTCAGCGACGGGGTCGATCCCGATCACCCGGAAGCCGCGGTGCACGCCGATGCGTCCGGCAAACTGGCCCACTGGCCCCAGGCCGAACACAGCGAGCGTGCCGCCGGGCGGGACGTCCGCGTACTCCACGGCCTGCCAGGCGGTGGGGAGGATGTCGGAAAGGAACAGGTAGCGCTCGTCCGGAAGCTCGCTGCCCACCTTCACGGGACCGTAATCGGCGTGGGGCACGCGCAGGTACTCGGCCTGGCCGCCGGGAACGGAACCGTAGAGCTCCGAGTAGCCAAAGAGGGCGGCGCCGGAGCCCTTTTCCTTGACCTGGGTGGTTTCGCACTGGGACTGCAGGCCCTGCTTGCACATGTAGCAGGAACCGCAGGAGATATTGAAGGGGACCACCACGCGGTCTCCCTTGCGGAGGTTGGTGACGCCGCTGCCCACTTCCTCCACGATGCCCATCGGTTCGTGTCCGATGACGTCGCCCTTGTGCATGTAGGGGCCGAGGACCTCATAGAGGTGGAGGTCGGAGCCACAGATTGCCGTGGAGGTGATCCGAACGATCGCGTCCGTAGGTTCTTGGATGACGGGATCGGGCACTTCTTCCACGCTTACCGATCGTTTTCCTTGCCACGTCAGTGCTTTCACAGTCTCCCTTTCGCTCTGCTGTGCCCGCGGGGGTCTCCCCGGGCGGGGCAGGGCGCCTGCCGGCACCCCTTTCTTCGACGCTATCTGTTTTGGCGGAAAAAAGTAAGCATGCTGATTAAAAGCTTGTGGCCGCCACCCAGGGCCCCTAGCGTAGGAGGGTCGGGAAACAGAAAGAGGAACGCCATGTCGCTCTACCAGCCGGAACCGGTCGAGATCTCCACCCGCATGCGTCCGGGCGAATGGACCGAAGAAAGCCTGGCGGAACTGGTCAGCACCTACCGGATGCGAATCGAGGAGATGGGGGCGCCTACCGCCGAAGTCACCACCGATATCGAACGGAACGACGACGGATCGGTCAAGGTGATCGTGTCCTGGACAAAGCCCGCCATCGCCGGCGAGGAAGACTCCTTGCCGGGCGGACAGCCGCTGTAGCCGGAAGATTTAGGAGCGCGGCTCCAGCACGAGCAGCCGCCCAATGGCGCTGGCACCCAGGTTCTGCAGCAGGTGGCGCGGCCCGTCATAGACCTCGACGGCCCCCGCCTCCCGAAGTTCGGCCGCATGGATTCCCCCGCAGGTAAGTCCAATGGCCGGGATCCCCAAGGCACCCGCCGCCTTCATGTCCCAAACCGCGTCGCCCACGTAAACGGCGTCCGCGGCGTCCACCCCCACAGCCTCCAGGGCTGCCTCCAGGATGTCCGGCGCAGGCTTGCTCTCCTTCGCATCATTGGCGCTGGTGGCGGCGTCGATGAAGGCGTCGGCGTCTAGGACGGAGCGCATGACCTCCAGGTCCCGCTGCCGCGCAGAGGAGGCCAGCGCAACAGCAACGCCCCCGGCATGGCACTGGCCCAACAGGTCCTTGGCCCCGTCCAGGGCGCGCAGCGACGGCCAGTGCGAGGCGTAGAGTGCGCCATGGCTGGCCATGATGTCCTCGTCCTCGTCCCGGTCGCGGCCGGACGGCAGGAGGTGGTCCACCAAACGGGCGCCTCCCATGCCGACGAGCCGATGGATGGCTGCCATGGGGACGTCGTGGCCGTACTGGCGGAACGCACCCCACCAGGCGACGGTATGGATGTACGACGAGTCGATCAGCGTCCCGTCAACGTCAAACAGGACCCCCCGGCGGGAGCCGCCAGGGGGTGTGGTGGATTCAGCCATCAGCCCACCGCTGCCCGTCGGACGCCGGGCGACTTTTTAAGCCTGGCCGCTTCTTCCTTGGGTGAACTGACGGGCCGCACGCGTTCGCGGATGACGGATCCGGCGCCATCCAGGCTCTTGTCCCGGATCAGGCCCGTACCGGCGATTTCCCGGGCCATGGCGACCCCTGCCACAGCGGCCCGCTTGGTGGGGAAGGTAACCGAGATGGCCATCAGGTTCCCGCTTCCGTCCATCATCCTGATCCGGTAACCACCGTCGGGGGCATCCACGAGTTCAAAAAATCCGGCCATAACTATCACTCCTCCGTCAATCACGGCACTGTGCTTGGGGGCACTCCATGAGTTGTTAGTAAGTATACTTATCTATCCTGCGAAGGAGAAGTTCCAGCCCGTTCCGCACCGCCTCAGTGCGAATCCGCCTTGTCCTGCGGAAAGGGAGTGTCACTGCGGCGAACCGTATCCTGATGGAGCTCCAGGGCGCTAGTCACAAGCGCAAAGTGGCTGAAGGCCTGCGGTGTATTGCCCAGTTGCCGCCCGGCCTTTACTGCCCATTCCTCGCTCAGCAGCCCAACGTCGTTGCGCAGTTCCAGCAACCGCTCGAAAAGTTCGCGCGATTCCTCGGGGCGCCCGGCACCCAGCAGCGCCTCCACCAGCCAGAACGAGCAGGCCAGGAAGACCCCTTCATCCCCCGGCAGGCCGTCGTCGCTCTCCCCCGGCTTGTAGCGCAGCACGAATCCGTCCTGGGTCAACTCCCGCTGGATCGCTTCGATGGTCCCCACCACCCGGGGGTCGTCGGGAGGAAGGAATCCCACACGGGGAATCAGCAGCAGGCTGGCATCCAGTTCCGGGCGGCCATAGGACTGGACGAACGTGTTGCGCTCGGCATCGAACCCATTGGCCATGATGTCCGCGTGGATCTGGTCCCGGAGGGCCTCCCACCGCTCCACCGGGCCCGGAAGCCCGGATTCCCGTACGCCCTTCACCATCCGGTCGGCGGCAACCCACGCCATGACCTTGGAGTGGGTGAAATGCCGGCGTGGTCCCCGCATCTCCCAGAGGCCGTTGTCCGGCTGGTCCCAGATGGTTTCCAGGTGCTCCATCAGGGCGATCTGCACATCCCACGCTTCGTCCGTGTGCTTCAGCAGTGAGTTCCGGGTCAGGGCCAGGCAGTCAAGGACCTCGCCCCACACATCCAGCTGGAACTGCTCCGCCGCCGCATTTCCGATCCGAACCGGGGTGGAGTTCTCGTAGCCCTTCAGCCACGGCAGTTCCATCTCCGGCAACCGCCGCTCGCCGTGGATCCCGTACATGATCTGCAGGTCGGCGGGGTCACCCGCGACGGCCCGGAGCAGCCAGTCCCGCCAGGCAGCAGCCTCCGCCGTGTAGCCGGCAGCCAGCAGGGCCTGCAGGGTCATGGCGGCATCCCGCAGCCAGCAGTACCGGTAGTCCCAGTTCCGCTGGCCGCCGGGCTGCTCGGGGAGGGACGTGGTGATAGCCGCGACGATGCCCCCTGTGGGTGCGTAGGTCAGTGCCTTGAGCGTCACCAGGGAACGGACCACGGCGTCCTGGTACTTCCCCTTGACGGTGCACTGCGAGGACCAGCCCCGCCAGAATTCGAAAGTGCTGTCCAGGACGTGCTCTGCCTCAACGCTGACCGGCCGTCCCACGTGGCTTGGCGCCCAGGTCAGCACGAACGGTACCTTCTCGCCGGCGCTGACCGTGAAGTCGCTGACCGTGTGCATGTTCTCGCCATGCAGCGGGGCCGGGGTCACCAGGTAGACGGCATCCGGGCCGGCGATGGCGTGCAGTCCGCGTTTATCCTTCCGCACCCATGGGACGATATGGCCGTAGTCGAACCTCATGACCAGCTCTCCGTGCATTTTGACGGTCCCGCTGATGCCCTCCACGATGCGGACAATATCGGCGACTGAATCCCTGGGCGGCATGAAGTCGGTGACCCGGACCGTTCCGTCAGGCGTTTCCCATTCGGTGTCCAGCACCAGGCTGCCGTCCCGGTAGCTGCGGCGCGTGCAGGTTCCCCCGCCCTCCGGCGCCAACAGCCAGCGTCCCGCGTCAGGGGTGTCCAGAAGCGCATTGAAGCAGGCAGGGGAATCGAACCGCGGGAGGCAGAGCCAGTCGATCGAGCCTTCCTTGCTGACCAGGGCCCCCGTGTGAAGGTCGCCAACCACCGCATAATCTTCAATTCGCGCCATGAGAACACCCTGCCACACAGAGCTCCGAACGGAAGGGGAATATCCAGGTGTAGCGTGAGGGAAATGGCGATCCATATCGGCACCTCCGGCTGGAGCTACGACCACTGGGAGAACGTCCTGTACCCGCCGGGCCTGCCCGCCCGGGACAGGCTCCAAAGCTACGTCTCCGGGTTCAGCACGGTTGAGTTGAATGCCAGCTTCTACCGGTGGCCCCGGGACACCACCTTCGCGGGCTGGAACCGGCGGTTGCCGCCCGGTTTCACCATGTCCGTCAAGGCGCCCCGCGGCCTGACCCATGCGCGCAAGCTCTATTCACCGGAGGTCTGGATTGAGCGCATTGCCCGGTGCTGGCATGAGCTGGGGGACAAACGGGCGGTGCTCCTGGTCCAGCTGCCGCCGCAGCTGGAGCGCGACGACGCCCGGCTGGACTATTTCCTCGCCGCGCTTCCGTCCTGGATCAGGGTGGCCGTGGAGTTCCGGCACCCCAGCTGGGACTCCCCCGGGGTGTTCGCCTTGCTGGAGCGGCACCAGGCGGCCTACTGCATCATGAGCGGCGCCAACCTTCCGTGCATCCTCCGGACCACCGCGCCTTTCGCGTACGTCCGGCTGCACGGGCCGGACCACGAGCACCTGTATGGCGGTTCCTATTCGGATGCGGACATGCACTGGTGGGCGGACCGCATCCGCGGGTGGGACAGCGCGGGCATCGACGTCTTCGCGTACTTCAATAACGACGGCGGCGGGAACGCCGTGCGGAATGCCTGGACCCTGCGCGGGATCCTGGGCGCAGGCTGAAGGCTGCCGCCGCCCTGTGGCAGAGTTAGGGCATGGACACGGCTCCGCAGAACCCAGCCCAGGACAACGCCCCCGCGCCACGGCAGGACAAGATAGGCCAGTACGCGTTGTCGGGAAGCCGCTTTTTCCGGTTGGCGCATTGGGTGTCCGACTCGGTCAACGATGTCCGTATCACACTGGCCAAGCGGTGGAAGTTCGTACCGCAGACCATCGCCTACCAGGGCTATGGTTCCACCACGCGGGTCAGGGTGCTGGGGCGCGTGCTGCTGACCCACAAGCCGCTCCCGGGGAGCAAAGCCGAGCACGAGGCGAAAAACGGAAACCAGAACATCCGGGGCTGGCGTGCTTTCACCGGGGTGCCGCTGCAGTTTACCGACGTCGAGATCACCATCGGGGACGTCGTCACCCACGTCACGGCGGACCGGGGCGGACTCATCGACACCGAGGTTGATGTGCAGCTTTCCCCGGGCTGGCACACCGCAGTCCTGCGCGCGGAGGGGACCGAGCCCGCGGAGGCTTTGATCCAGGTAATCGCACCCGGCGTGGAATTCGGCATCGTGTCCGACATCGACGACACCGTCATGGTGACCGCCCTGCCCCGGCCCTTCCTGGCGCTGTGGAACACCTTCGTGCTCAGCGAACGGGCACGCATGGCCACGCCGGGGATGGCCGTGCTGCTGGACCGCCTGACCATTGAACATCCCGAGGCCCCGGTCATCTACCTCTCCACCGGCCCCTGGAACGCAGCCCCCACGCTGGGACGCTTCCTGACGCGCAACATGTACCCCAAGGGCACGCTGCTGCTGACGGACTGGGGCCTCACCCAGGACCGCTGGTTCCGCAGCGGCCAGGACCACAAGCACCGCAACCTGGAGCGGCTCGCCCAGGAGTTCCCGGACATGCGGTGGCTCCTGATCGGCGACAACGGGCAGCATGACGAGGCCATTTACTCGGCTTTCGCCGCCGAAAACCCGGAAAAGGTCGCGGCGATCGCCATCAGGCAGCTGTCCGTCAGCGAGTCGGTGTTCGCCGGCGGCCACTCCGAGGACGGGGACCACGCTTCTTCCCGCGTGCCGTGGATCTACTCCCCCGACGGCGCCGGCATCGCCAAGCAGCTCGCCATGTTGGACCTGCTCCGCGGCTGACTACTCAGGGGTTGGCCAACAGGTCATCGCTGCCGGGGAGGTCGTCGCTGGGCAGCAGGTCCGGAACCACCGCCTGGGCGATGGCGGCCTCGGCGGCTGCTGCCAGGTCGCGTTCCTCGATGAGTTCCTGGAACCAGAAGTAGGAGGCCTTGGGCGTGCGCTCCAGTGTTTCGAAGTCAACGTGCAGCAGGCCGAACGGCTGCTTATAGCCCGCGGACCATTCGAAGTTGTCCAGGAACGACCACACGTAGTAGCCGCGCAGGTCCACGGACTCGGCCACCCCACCGGGGGCCGTTGCCCGCAGCGCGGTTTCAAGGTGGTCGGAGATGTACTTCAGCCTGCGTTCATCCGGGATGAACCGGGTGTTGGTGGACTTGTCCCGGACAATGATGTCCTCGAAGCTGGCGCCGCCTTCGGTGATGATCACGGGCGGCAGGTTGGGGTACCGGTCCGCCATCTCCTTCAGTGCCACGGCCATGTACTCCGGTTTGACCGGCCACCCGTAGGCGGTAATGTCCGCTTCCGGCCAGGCTTCCACGTGGAACGGCGTTGCACCGCTGCCCGTGGCGTTGAGGTCGCTGCCCATGGCTTCCGCCATGCTTGAGGGCACGGTGCCGCTGCCGGGCCCCGCCGCCACCTTGGTGGGCATGTAGTAGTTGAGCCCATAGAAGTCCAGGGGCTGGGAGATGATCTCCATGTCCCCGTCCGGGTGATCGAAGGAACTGAAGAACTTCGCCGCACGGATCAGGTCCGGGTATTTGCCCGTCAGGACCGGGTCCGCGTACAGCCGGTTCTGGCCAAGGTCCATGACCCCGGCACTGATCTTGTCCAGCGGATTGATCGAGTTCGGCACCATGGGTGAGTACACATTGGTCATCCCGATTTCACCCGGCACCTTGGCGGCGCGGAGGGCCTGGACCGCCAGGCCATGGCCCAGCAGCTGGTGGTGGACGGTGGGGAAGGCGCCCAGGGCGAGCTCCTTGCCCGGCGAGTGGACGCCAAATGCGTAGCCGTTCGCGCTCACGGTTGCCGGTTCGTTGACGGTGACCCAGCGGGCCACCCGGTCCCCGAAAGCCTCAGCCACGATTGCGGCGTACTCCCCCAGCCGGTAGGCCGTATCGCGGTTCATCCAGCCGCCCGTTTCGTCCAGCTCCAGGGGCGTATCCCAGTGGTAGATGGTGGCCATGGGCGAGATCCCGTTGGCCAGGAGCTCGTCCAGGAGCCGGTCGTAGAAGGCGAGCCCCGCGCGGTTGGCCGGGCCGGTCCCGCCGGGCTGGATGCGCGGCCAGGAGAAGGAGAACCGGTAGGAGTCCACGCCGAGCTGCTTCAGCAGGGCTACGTCCTGCGGCATCCGGTGGTAGTGGTCAGTGGCCACCACCGGGCTGTGGTCCTCCACGATGGCGCCCGGTTTCGCGGCGAACCTGTCCCAGCCGGAAGGTCCGCGGCCGTCTTCGTCCAGGGCTCCCTCGATCTGGAATGCTGCGGTTGCGACGCCAAGCGTGAACCCCGGGGGGATGAGCGCTGCGAGGTCCTTGGCGGTGATGTGCATGGGGGTCCAGCCTTTTGGTCACGGAAGTTTGGTACGTCCCAGAATGTCACAGCGCAAGACGGCTGACGAGCAGCAACTCCGCGCCGGGCACGGGCGCCTACTGTGACCCGAACAGGAACTCCTTGGCGTGCGCCACTGCCTTGCGGAAGGCGTCATTGCGGAGGGTCACCAGGTGCTCCGAGTCGCCGTCGGACGGTTCAAGGTACCCGGTATAGCCGGGCCGCAGGACCCAGATGTCGCCCGCCGGCGGCAGGTAGAACACCCCGAAGGAACGCTGCTGGTTTTCGTCCGCCGTCCAGACGGGGACCACTGCCAGCGCCGCGCCCGTGGCCGGATTGATCCATTGCGCCCGCGGCAGCGGCTGTTCGTGCGCCTCAGGGTCCAGGAAGGGTGCGGTTCCCGGGCCCCAGCGCTGTTCGAAGCGCTCATGGAATGCGGGAATGAGGTGTGAATCGTAGCGCCGCCAGTCGCTCATGCAGCTTTCCGCCTCCTTGGATGATGGGGACTGGGTTTAATTGGTTCCCCGGTTCAGGGCCGGGGCCGGTTTCAGGCCGACGGCCCGCTTTCAGGCCCACGGCCCGCTTTCCCACCGCACCGGGGTGATGCGGATGACAGGTCCGGGTGCACGGCCGGGACCGTGGACTGTCCGGACCGGAACCACGGTGGCTGCCCCCGCAGCCGGCCGCCGGTCGTAGTCCGCGCGGCGTCCGGGATCACTGAGCACGTAAAACGCCTGCATGATTCCCAGGAGTTCGTCACGCTGGGCCGGGGCGCCGGCCGTCGCGGGGTTTCCAAGTGGCCGTTCGTCCACGTCCTCGTAGCTGCCGCCCATGTCGGGATGGTGGCTGCGCATGAGGACCCGGTACGCATGGGAGATCTCCTGCCGGGTGGCATCCCGGCCTACGCCCAGGACCGCGTAGTAGTCGGGGACATCCGTCATCCCAGCCTCCTGTTCACCGGCGCCCCCGCCGGGACCGGCAGGGGCGCGCAGGCAGAACCTAGGTATTGATCTCCTGCATCCCGCCCTGCCGGGTCTGGATCTCGATCTTGCGCGGCTTGGCCTGCTCGGCAACCGGAATCCGCAGGGTGAGGACGCCCTGGTCGTAGCTGGCCCTGATCTTCCCGGTGTCCAGGGTGTCACCCAGGATCAACTGGCGGCTGAATACGCCGCGGGGACGTTCCGAGGCCACGAGTTCCACATTGGGCTGCGTGGGGTCCTGGCGTTCGGCCCGCACCGTCAGGACGTTCCGTTCAACGTTCAGGTCCAGCGAGTCCACCTTCACGCCTGGAAGGTCGAACGCCACCACGAATTCGCCGTCCTCCTGCCAGGCGTCCATGGGCATCGCGGCCGGACGCGCGGCGGTTCCAAAGACCTGCTGCGTGAGCCGGTCCAGCTCACGGAACGGGTCGGTACGCATCAACATCATTTCCCACTCCTTCAGCTTCCAAGGTGATGGATCTGCGCCTTCGTCCAATGCCAGCTAAATCTATGGCAGTGGATATAGATTTTTTATAGCACCCGTGGAAAACTGAAGCAAGGTACCGGCCGGAACAAATTTTGGGAGTACGGATGGCAGATCCTGGGGCGGGACGGCCCGCGCGTGCGCCCGGGTCGCGGGCCCTTTACGCCATTTCGGTGGCCGCTGAGCTCACGGGCACCGGGCAGCAGAACATCAGGCTGTACGAAACAAGGGGGCTGTTGACGCCCTCCAGGACGGCCGGCGGTACCAGGCAGTACAGTGACGCCGATATCGCCGTCCTGCAGCGGATCGGGGAACTCCTTGAGGAGGGGCTCAACCTGGCGGGTATTGCCAAGGTCCTGGAACTGGAGGCAGCGAACGTGGAGCTGCACCGGGCCCTGAAACGCGCCAGGTCCCGGCCGCAGTAATGTGCCTCCGCGTCCGATGGGGCCCTACTCCCGGCCGGATTCCTCCTTGGAGAGCTCTCCCGTTACCGGTTCGCCCGGGATCCTCGCGGTCCGCCAGGTGTCCAGGGCGATGACTCCGCCCAGGATGAGCAGCGACAGCGAGAAGGATGCAAGGGTGTCGGTGGGCCAGTGGTAGCCCAGGTAGAGCCGGCTGCCAATGGCAAGGATGATCCCGATCCCGGCCCCGATGAAGCCAAAGACGGCGGACCGGGGGTTCCGGCGGCGGGAGAAGATCAGGTAGGCGCCCACCAGCAGGAAGTCGCAGGCCCCCAGGACGTGTCCGGACGGGTAGGAGAAGGTCTGGTCCGCGCCGAACAGCATTTGGTCAACGGGGGGCCGCGAGCGCTGGACGATGTGCAGGATGATCTGGGAGATGATCACCCCTGTCAGCATCGCAGATGCCAGCAGGATGGGGCGCCAGGCATGTTTGGCTGCGAATCCCCAGACGAGGATCACCACCAGCACAATGATGGGCAGGGCGATGGGGCCGAAGAACACGGCCAGGAAGATCATGAAGGCGGTAAGTGCTGCCGAGCGGGTTGTCAGGAGCCAGTCGTGCACCGGGTGGTCCGCAACAGTGAGGCCGTTGGACTGCAGCACGCTGGTCAGCGTGGCAATGAAGAGCGCCAGCCCCACCACGGCCAGGATGACCGAAGCCCGGTAAAGCCGGCGCCGGTCGGCAGGGTCGATATAGCGCTCCTCCACCACGAACTTTTCATTGAAGGTGTGCCACTTGCCGGATTTGGCCTCCGCGGCTGCGGAACCTGCTGATTTCTGTGCCAATGTACTGCCCGTCCCTGCGCCCTGGTATGTGCACGCCGGATGGGCGTGCTGTGTGAATGCCTAGGCTGAAGATTATCCCCATGTAAGGCCGTTCGCTCCATCACCGGGCGGAAGGACGGCCGGCAGCCGTTGCGGCGGTCAGTAGGAGCCGGTGGTGAACTGCCAGCTGCGGCCGGCCAGCGGATTGCCGGCCAGGTCCCGGATTCCGGCAGCACCGCCCGTCAGCGTCACGGTGTAGCGGGTCTTGGCGGCCAGCGGTTCCTGGGGGTCGAGGATCCACTGGTTGGTGGTGCCGTTCCGGTAGACGGACGCTGCAACTGCGGCGCCGGTGGAGGCGTTCCGGAGGGTGAAAGTGGTGGTGCCGGCGCCCTGGATGGCTTCGCTGAAGGTGGCGCTGACGTTGCTGTTCCGGCGGACCAGGAGCGCGTTGCTGCCCGGGGTGTAGCTGGTGAGGGTGGGCGCGGGGCCGGTAGTGAAAGTCCAGCTTGAGGTGGCCAGCGGTGTGCCCACGGTGTCCCGGATGGCAGAGGTTCCGCCCACCAGCGTGGCCGTGTAGGTAGCGTCTGCGGCGAGGTTTGCGGCCGGGTCGAGGGTGGCGGTCCTGGTGGTGGCGTTGTACGTGACGGTGGCGGCGATGGCGGCCCCTGCGGCGTTTTTGAGCACGAAGGTCATGGCGGAAACGCCCTGGACAGGGGCGCTGAAGGTGGCCGCCACGTTCGTACCCGCGACCACAGCGGTGGCCTTGGCGGTTGGCGAAACCGAGGTGATGGTCGGGGCAGGAGCAGGAGCAGGAGCCACGGCGTCCGCGCCCGTAAACAGCAGGCGGTTCGGGGTTCCTGTGGTGGCACCGGTGACCACTCCGGGTGTGGCGTTGGCTGCCAGTGCCGCGGCCACGTCGGCTGGTGCCAGGGCGGGGTTCTGCGAGAGCAGCAGGGCTGCGGCGCCGGCGGTGCGCGGGGCCGCCATGGACGTTCCGGACATGGACGCCGTGGCCGTGGTGGAGGTGTAGTAGTCGGAGGTGATGCCGAGACCGGGAGCGTACAGGTCAACGCAGGACCCGTAGTTGGAGAAAGAGGCCTGCTTGTCGGTGGAGTCGCTGGCTGCCACGGTCACGGCTCCGGGGACGCGGGCCGGTGAGCCTGTGCAGGCGTCCACAGCGGAGTTGCCTGCCGCCACCACGGTGGTCACGCCGTCAGCCAGGACCGCCTGGACCGCACTGTCCACCGTGCTGCTGGCCGCGCCGCCCAGGCTGAGGTTGGCTACGGCGGGTGTCCCGGCAACATGGTTCGCGGCGATCCAGTCCAGGCCGGCCACCACGTCCGAGTTGTAGCCGGACCCGCTGCAATCGAGCACCCTGACAGGGACCAGGGTGGCGCCCTTGGCGACCCCGTACGTGGACCCGGCCACAGTGCCGGCCACGTGGGTGCCGTGGCCGTTGCAGTCGGTGGTTCCGTTGCCGTCTGCCACCGCGGTCCAGCCCGCTGCCACCCGGCCGCCGAAGTCGGTGTGTGAGGCCAGGATGCCGGTGTCCACCACGTAGGCGGTCACACCGGCGCCGGTCCCGGTCCACGAGTAGGTCCCGGACAGCGGCAGGGTCCGCTGGTCGGTGCGGTCCAGGCCCCAGGGTGCGGGCTGCTCGGTCCCGGACAGCGTCACGGGCGCGTCGGGCTCCACGGACAACACTTTCCCGGACCGGGCCAGGGCCGCGGCCTGGGCGGGGGTCGCGCTGACAACGGCGCCGCGCAGGGCGTGTTCAAAAGTGCGGCCGACGGCGAGGCCCTGCCCGCGTAGTCCGGACACCTCGGCCGCCAGGTCGGCAGAGGGAGCGTACTGCACCAGGTAGCGGCCCGTTGCGTTGCCGGCGGCGGGTGGTCCGGGCACAGGCACCGCGGCGGCGGGCAGGGACGCAGCGGAAAGGACGACGGCGGAGAGCAGCGCCGTGAGCGCAGGCAGCACGAAGAATCGGGTACGCATGTGGGGTCCTTGCGGTGGCAGTTGGCGGTACCAAAAGGATAGGAGCCGGAAGCGCACGGCTTCCGGCTCCTTGGACGATCCTGTGCCAACCCTTGGCGAGTGCTGCGGACCGGTTGCTGCGTACCTTCGTTAGGCCTGGTTCTCCCCGGCGCCCGGGCCGCCTGCTGCGTGGTTCCGCCAGCTGTGCTCGGGCTCGAAGCCCAGCAGCCGCCGCGCCTTGTCGATGGACAGCATCGTTTCGTGCTCGCCCAGCTCCTTGGTGACCTTGACGTCCGGAAACACCTCGGCGGCGAGGCCGGCGCTGGACCGGCTCATCACGGTGTCGGCATTGGCGATGATGAAGGCCTCGAACCCCGGCTTGGCGTTCTCCAGCGCCCGGGCCACGGCCTGGGCGCCGTCCCGGCCGTCGATGTAGCCCCACAGGTTCCATTTCCGCAGCGTCGGGTCGTCATCGAAGGAGGGGAACTTTTCGTAGTCGGCCTCATCCATGACGTTGGAGAACCGCAGGCCCGTGATGCTCAGTTCCGGGTCCCACCGCGTCATTTCCACGGCCATCCGCTCCTCCAGGGTCTTCACCAGGGAGTAGGTGCTTTCCGGCCGCGGCGGGTATTCCTCATCTACGGGAATGTAGGGCGGGTCGATGTCGAACGGCAGCCCCAGCACGGTCTCGCTGGAGGCGTACACCACCTTCTTGATCCCGGCCCGCCGCGCAGCCTGGAAGACGTTGTAGGTGGACAGCATATTGTTCTCGAACGTTGCTGCGTCCGGGAGGATGCCGGGGGCGGGAATGGCACCCAGGTGCACCACGGCGTCGAACCCCTCATGCCGGTCATCCACCCCCAGCAGGGCGTCCACAACATGCCCGTAGTTGCGCAGGTCCACCACCAGGAGTTCCGGGCTGCGTTCACCTGCCCGGTCCAGGGTGAGGACCTGGTGGCCGTCGTCGGTGAGCCGGCGCACCACGTGCCGTCCCAGTTTTCCGGTTCCGCCTGTAACGGCAATTCTCATCAGTGTTTCCTTCTGTTGGAGTGCGTTCACCCGTGCGGTGTTTCGGTCAGGACGGAGGGCGCGGGGCTGCAAGGAACTGTTCGACGGCGGCGATTGCCGCTGCGGTGATCCCGTCCGGATCACCGCTGCCGTTGACGGACACCAGGATGCCCCGGCCCGCGTACACCGAGACTACTTCATGGGTCTGCCGGTGGTAGAGATCCAGCCTGCGCCGAAAAACGTCGATCGTGTCATCGGTGCGGCCCTGCTCCAGGGCACGCCGCTGCATCCGCTCCTCGAGTTCCGCGTCCGGCGCCGTCAGTTCGATGACAGCGTCCAGCACGTGGCCGTGGTCCGCGAGCATGTGATCCAGTTCCAATGCCTGCGGGGCGGTGCGCGGATAGCCGTCCAGCAGGAATCCCTGCCTCGCATCGCTTTCCATGAGCCTGTCCTTCACCAGCGCGTTGGTGAGGTGGTCCGGGACGAAGTGGCCGTCGTCGAGGTACCGCGCGGCTTGGTTTCCCAAGTCCGTCTTCCGCCTGACGTTGCTCCTGAAGATGTCCCCGGTGGACACGGCGGGGACCTGGAAATGCCGCGCCAGGTGCTCGGCTTGCGTTCCCTTGCCGGAGCCCGGCGGGCCGATGATAAGGAGCCTGCTCATGTTCCTGTCCTTCCGCAGCGGGGGCACGGTCTATGGGCCCGTCGGAGGCAGCACCGGATCCCGCTTCATTGTGCCGGTTGGCCCCTGTCCGGCGCCAGCAACCGGTGTTACGGCCGGGTGGTAAATGGGATTCGCCCCACCGGCACATGTATATACTCTGGTTATCGGTTTAGCAGCAGGCCGTTGGAAAGTTCGTCGATCCAGCGACCATCACCGGCTCCGCCGCCCAGTTGTGGGGCATGCGTGTGTGTTGCAGGCTCGTTTTGACCTGAACGAATGGCACCAAGAAACCGTGGCCGGCGAGTCAACAGCAAAAACCGATACATCCATCACCGAGCACCTGCATGAACTGGTCCTCAACAGCTCCGACGTTGAGGACTTCCTTAACGAACTGGCACAGGTGTCCGCCCGTAACCTTTCAGAGCCCGGCGACGAGATGCTGTGCGCCATCACCCTGCTCCGGCAGCGGAAGACGGCGACGATCGCCAGCAGCAGCCCGGAGGCAAAGTCCATCGGACGGCTTGAGCACAGGTTCGCCGAGACTCCGAGCCTGACCGCATACACCGAGCAGGAGACTGTCCACGCGCCGGACCTCGAGGACGATGGGCGCTGGCCGGACTACTCCCCTGCCGTCGTGGCGAAGGGAGTCCGGTCGGTTGCTGCCCTGCCCTTCCGGCTCGAAGGCGAAACCAAGGCAGCACTGCTGCTCTACTCCCGGCGCGCCCACCGCTTCGAGGGCCGGGTGCTGAAGTTCGCCGAGGATTTTGTCAGCCAAACATCGCTGGCGCTCCGTCTTGCAGTGCGCTTTGCACATTACAGCGAGGCGGCGGCGAACCTCCGCGCCACCCTTGAGTCCCGCACGGTCATCGACATGGCGGTGGGGATCATCATGGCCCAGAACCGGTGCAGCCAGGAGGACGCTTTCGCCATCCTGAAGACCGCGTCGAGCACCCGCAACACCAAGCTCCACGATGTGGCCGCGGCCGTGGTGAACGCCCTGGGCCAGGGGCCCGCGCGCACCCATTACGACGGCTAGGCCCCGCGGCCTGCGGCATCCCCGCCCGCCCAGTAGAATGGTGCCAACTTTTCGCCGGGGGGCTCAATTTGGAACAGCAGCGTGTTTGCCTTGTCGTGGAGGATGACGACGATATCCGGGGCCTGATCTCCGTGGTCCTTGCCCGCGCAGGTTTCAAGGTCACCGCCGTGGCCACGGGCGGGGAGGGCATCGCAGCAGCGGCCGATCCCGCCACCGCCCTGGTCACCCTGGACCTTGGTCTTCCGGATATGGACGGACACGTGGTGGCGCGCGCCATCCGCGCCCTCACCACCGCGCCGCTGCTGTTCCTCACCGCCCGCTCCGAGGAGGACGACGTCCTTGCCGGCATGGCGTCCGGGGCCGCCGGCTACCTCACCAAACCCTTCCATCCGAAGGAGCTGAAAGAGCTGGCCGGGAAGCTATGCCCGGCGGCGGCCGCCTCCCAGGAGCCGCACATACCCGGCACATCGCACTGCTGAGCCGCCGGCCGGCAGTCCGGCGTAACCCCTCAGCGGCAGGGCGGCGCCCGACGGCGGTGCGTTGGCTGCTCTTCCCAGGATGATCCGTCCACGGGGTACCGGTGGACCATGATGCACCGCAGCCAAGCATGTGACACTATATGCGCATGAATGCAGATAAGAATGCTTGCTCCCTGGGCACTGACAGCCAGTACGTGGAGCTGGCCGTGGAGGTGTTCGCCATGCTGGCCGATGCCACCAGGGTGCGCATCGTCCTTGCCCTCCGTGATGGGGAGATGGCGGTGGGCGCCCTTGCGGACGTGGTGGGCAAGTCCCCTGCCGCTGTTTCCCAGCACCTGGCCAAAATGCGCCTGGCCCGGATGGTGTCCACGCGGCAGGACGGGACGCGTGTGCTCTACCGGCTGGAAAACGAGCATGCACGGCAGCTGGTGGCCGATGCTATTTTCCAGGCCGAGCATGCCCTCGGCGGGGAACCGGCCCACCACCGGATCGCCAACCACCCCGCGCAACGGAGTGCCTCATGAGCCGGCCGCACCAGGAGTCCACGCACACCCATGACCACGACCACGACCACGGGGAAGGGCATGACCACGACCACGGGCACGGCCACGACCACGGGGAAGGGCATGACCACGACCACCATCACCATTCCGGGTTCAAGGGCTGGCTGTTTGAACTGTTCGTCCCGCACACCCACGACGCCGCCGATTCCATAGACGACGCGATGGAAGCCAGCACCGAGGGCGTCCGGGCGCTGAAGATCAGCATGTTCGTGCTGCTGGCCACCACCGTGCTGCAGTTCCTGGTGGTCCTGTTCAGCAGCTCGGTGGCCTTGCTGGCGGACACCATCCACAACTTCTCCGATGCCCTGACCGCAGTGCCCCTATGGGTTGCTTTCATCCTGGGGCGCAGGGCCGCCAACCGCCGGTACACCTACGGCTATGGCCGGGCAGAAGACCTGGCAGGCCTGTTCATCGTGGCCGTGGTGGCGCTCTCCGCCGTCGTGGCCGGCTGGCAGTCGATTGACCGGCTGATCCATCCCCAGCCGCTGCAGAACCTGGGCTGGGTCATGGCCGCAGGCCTGATCGGCTTTGCCGGAAACGAAGCCGTGGCCATCTACCGCATCCGGGTGGGCCGCAGGATCGGTTCCGCCGCGCTGGTGGCGGACGGTGTGCACGCCCGGACCGACGGCTTCACCTCGTTGGCTGTGGTGATCGGCGCCGTCGGCGTCATGCTCGGTTTTCCGCTGGCGGACCCCATTGTCGGCCTGGCCATCTCCGCAGCCATCATGGTGCTGCTCTGGGGCACTGTGCGGAGCATCGGCCGGCGGCTCATGGACGGCATCGAACCAGACCTGGTCTCCCGCGCACAGGTGGCGCTGGAGGAGACGCCGGGCGTGCTCGCGGTAGGAAACCTGCAGCTTCGGTGGTCCGGCCACCGGCTCCAGGGATCGGCACGGATCGAGGTCGCTGACACGGAGTTGTCGCAGGCGGAAGAGATCCTCGACCGCGCCGGGCACAGGCTTCGGCACGCACTGCCCAAGCTTGACCATATGCTCCTGGCTCCCGCCACCCGGCGGTAGCAGGCACCAAACACAGAAGTGGCCCTGCCAGCCGGCGGGCCACTTCTGTGTTTTTGAATTTTTGGGCTAGGCCCGGGCAGTCTTTCCAGGCAGCGCCAGTTTGAAGACCTTGGCCCATGATGAACCCACCTGCTTCAGGAGCGGACCTGTGGTGTACTTCAGGCCGTAGCGCTGGCAGATCTCACGGACCCTGGGTGCCACTTCCGCGTACCGGTTGGAAGGCAGGTCGGGGAAGAGGTGGTGCTCGATCTGGTGCGAGAGGTTGCCGGTCATGAGGTGCATGAACTTGGAACCGGAGATGTTGGCGGACCCGATCATCTGGCGGACGTACCAGTCCCCGCGGGTCTCTCCATCCACCATCTCTTCGGTGAAGGTGTCGGTGCCTTCCGGGAAATGCCCGCAGAAGATCACCGCATGCGCCCAGACGTTGCGGATGGCGTTGGCTGCGATGGTCCCGAAGAGGGCCTGCTTCGCGGAGCCGGTCAGCATGGCCAGGGCGGGGGTGGCGGCGTAGTCCTTGGTGAACTGGGTGACCACCTTCTTGCCCAGGGCCTTGAGGTCCTTGAGCAGGGCCTCCTTGGACTTGGTGCCTTCTTTGTACTCGGTCAGCTCGAGGTCGTAGATGGCGATGCCCCACTCGAAGACCGGGGCAAGGATGGCGTTGAACAGCGGGTTAGCCAGGTTGATGGGCTTCCACGGCTGCTGCTCATCCATGCGCAGGAGGTTGTATCCGACGTCGTTGTCCTTGCCCACCACGTTGGTCCAGCGGTGGTGCAGATCGTTGTGGGTGTGCTGCCAGGACCGCGACGGGGTGACGAAGTCCCATTCCCAGGTGGTGGAGTGGATGTCCGGGTCCCGCATCCAGTCCCACTGGCCGTGCAGGATGTTGTGGCCCAGTTCCATGTTTTCCAGGATCTTGGCCAGGCTCAGGAGGGTGGTGCCGGTGACCCAGGCAGCCTTGTTCTTGCTGACCAGCAGGGCGGCCCGGCCGGAAAGTTCCAGGCCGCGCTGGATCTTGATCATGCGGCGGATGTAGGCGGCGTCTTCCGCGCCGCGCTTGCCCAGGATCTCGTCCCGGATGGCGTCGAGCTCACGGCCCAGCTCAGCCACCTGTTCGTCGCTGAGGTGCGCGGCCGCGGGTGGCCGGACGCTGGGGCTTCCCGATTCGGCCAGTTTTCCGGGGCGCGTCCTGGAGGTGCCGGCGCTGGCACCTGCGGCGGTGGTGGTTTTCGTGGGTGAGATGACAGTCATACGGTGCTGCTCCTCAGAGTTCGAGGTTGACGGGTCCGGCGGCTGCCGAAACACACGTTTGGATCAGTTGGCCGGGTTCGCCATGGATTTCCCCGGTGCGGAGGTCGCGGACCTGCCCTGCGAGCAATGGCGTAAGGCAGCTGTGGCAGATTCCCATGCGGCAGCCGCTGGGCATCAGCACCCCGGCGTCCTCGCCGATGTCCAGGATGGGGGTGTCGCCGTCGGCCTCCACCTCGCGGTCGGAAGCCTCGAAGGTGACCAGGCCGCCGTCGTGCCCCACGCCTGCGTTGAAGGTGGTGTTGAAGCGTTCGATCATCAGGTTGCCGGCATCGCCGGCCAGTGCGACGTCGGTCCCGGGGGCGCGCGTGGTCAAGGCCGCGCGCTTCCACAGCGCCTCGGCGTCGTCCAGGAAGCTGTCCGGGCCGCAGGCGTAGGCTGCCCGCTCTTTCCAGTCGGGGCAGATCTCGTCCAGCTCACGGGTGCTGGAGAAGTCCATCCGGCCCTGCTCGCCCGTGTACCAGTGCGCCAGGCGGAAATTGGGGAACTGGTCCGCGAGCTCTGCCAGCTCTTCCCGGAACAGGCTGTCCCCGGGCGTGCGCGCGGAGTGGACCAGGACGACGTCGGCATCCGGACGCCGCGGCACAAGGGTACGGATCATGGACATCACCGGAGTGATGCCGCTGCCGGCGGTGACCATGAGGAGTGGGCGGGGATGCTCCGGAAGGACGAAGTCCCCCTGCGGCGGGGCCAGGAACAGGACGTCGCCGGGCTTGGTGGTGCGCACCAGGGTGCCGGAGACGGCGCCGACGTCGGTGACGGTGATGGCCGGGTCCTTGCCCGCGGGGGCGCTGAGTGAGTAGGAGCGCCAGTGGCGGACCCCGTCGAGTTCGACGCCGATGCGGGCCCACTGCCCGGCAAGGTGCGCCTTCCAGCCCCGGCCGGGACGGAAGAAGATGGTTGCCGACTGGGCGGTTTCCTGGACCACCCTGGTCACCACGCCCCGGAGCTGCCGGGCTGAATAGACAGGGTTGAAGAGCGAGAGGACATCCTCCGGCGATAACGGGGTGGTGAGTACTGAAGCCGCCTGGGCCAGCTGTCGTAGCCGGATCATGCGTCAAAGCCTAGGGCGGCGCGAGCCATATTTCTCTCTCTCCGTCATATGACCGGTCAGCAGTCACAGTGTAGTTGGGGCGCGAAGCCCCCACACCGCACTTTAAGAGTAACGGTTCGGTCTCGCAAAAGGTTCCCAGCGTCCTGTCGGCTCCATCCCAGGTCCGGGGCCCCGCCGCATTCCCGGCTGGGATGATGGCTTCGTGGGTATCCCTGGTGAGACTGTCAATATTTTCAAGACCGTCGTGTTGTTCGTGCTGGCCGCTGTGGCGGAAATAGGTGGGGCCTGGCTGGTGTGGCAGGCCGTTCGCGAAGGCAAGGACTGGTGGTGGGCCGGGCTTGGCGTGATCGCGCTGGGCGCCTACGGTTTCGTGGCCACGCTCCAGCCCGATGCCCATTTCGGCCGGATCCTGGCGGCCTACGGCGGCGTGTTCGTGGCCGGTTCCCTGGCCTGGGGCATGGCCTTTGACGGCTTCCGCCCGGACCGGTGGGACATCGCCGGGTCCCTGGTCTGCCTCCTGGGGGTTGCCGTGATCATGTTTGCTCCCCGCAGCGGCGGATAGCCGGGCGCGCTGTTAGCGGGGGTGGCTAAACTCTAGCCACGACGAAAGGCGGGACCTGTGGACCGGGTGGACTACTGCGTTATCGGCGGCGGGATCGTGGGCCTGGCAACGGCTTACCAGCTGTTGCAGAAGCAACCGGGAGCTTCGCTGGTCCTGCTTGAGTCTGCAGACTCCCTGGCTTCACACCAGACCGGACACAACAGCGGCGTCATCCACTCCGGGATCTACTACGCCCCGGACAGCCTCAAGGCACGCTTCAGCAAGGCGGGGTCGCAGCAGACCAAGGAGTTCTGCCGGGAACATGGCATCAGGTACGCCGAGCCGGGCAAACTGCTGGTGGCAACGTCCGCCACGGAGCTGGACAGGTTGAACCGCCTCGAAGAACGCGCGGCCGTCCATGGGCTGGACTGCGAGAGCATCGACCGGGACGAACTCAACCGGCGCGAACCCAACGTTGCAGGCCTGGGCGCCCTGTTCATCCCCAGCACCGGCATCGTGGACTACCGGGACGTGGCGCGAAAACTGGCCGGCCTCATCTCTGCTGCCGGCGGCCGGGTCATCACCGGAGCCCGGGTGGACTCAATCGTGGAGCATTCAGACCGGGTGGACGTTGGCACAGCCCAGGCCCGCTATTCCTGCCGGCGCCTGGTGGCCTGCGCGGGCCTGCAGTCGGACCGCCTGGCGGAAATGGCCGGAATGAAAATCGATGTGCAGATCATTCCTTTCCGCGGAGAATATTTTGAGCTGCCGGACGCCAAATCCGGCTACGTCAGGCACCTCATCTACCCGGTACCGGACCCGGACCTGCCCTTCCTTGGGGTCCATCTCACTCCCACCATCCACGGCAGCATCACGGTGGGACCCAATGCGGTGCTGGGCCTGGCCCGGGAGGGCTATCCCAAGTTCTCGGTGGACCTCAGGGATGTGGGCCGCTATGTGCGCTTTCCGGGGCTGTGGCATGTGGCCCGGACCAATGCCGCCACCGCGGTGCGCGAGGTCCGCAACTCGCTGTTCAAGGGAAGCTACCTGCAGGAATGCCGCAAATACGCCCCGGGACTGGCGAAAGCGGACCTGCTGCCGTACGAGGCAGGCATCCGCGCACAGGCTGTACGCCGGGACGGAACGCTCCTCCACGATTTCCTGCTGGCAGAGACGGACCGGATGATCCACGTTTTGAACGCCCCCTCCCCTGCCGCAACTGCCGCCCTGCCCATCGGGGATCATCTGGCCGGCAAAGCCGTGTTCCGCCAAACTCCCTGACCGGCAGGCCCGCACCTGCCGCGGCTAAACTGGCCCGGTGATCAACAGTGAGCAGCCCCCCAGGCCCACCGTCCCGCCGTCGCGCGGAAGAATGGCCGAACGGCTGCTCCCCGGCGGCGAGGAACCGGACCCGCGTTTTACGCTGGCCAACGAACGCACCTTCCTGGCCTGGATCCGGACTTCGCTGGCGCTGCTTGCAGGCGGCATCGCCATCGAGGCGTTCACCTCCGGCCTCTTCATCGAACCTGTCCGGAAGGGCCTGGCCATCCTGTTGCTGCTGCTGGGCATGATGCTCAGCGGTGGTGCTGCCCTGCGTTGGCTCCGGGTGGAACGGAGCATGCGCAACAAGGCGCCGCTGCCGCTGCCGCTTTTTGTGCCCCTGTTGGCCGGGGCAGGCGCGCTGGCCGCCGCCGTCGTGCTGGTCTTCATCCTCTGGCGCTGACCTGTGGCATCACGCGCACCCAGCCCCCACGGCGATCCCGGCCTCCAACCCGAGCGGACCGCCCTCGCATGGGGGCGGACCATGCTGGCGCTGGCCACGGCGAGCGCTTTCTTCCTGCGCTGGCTCCCCACCTACGGCGCGCCCATCCTGATGCTGCCGGTGATTTCCGGCGGCGCTGCCCTTGGCATCTACTTCACCCAGCGCCGCCGTTACCGGGCCAGGTCCCACGGCCTGGCAGGCGAAAGCATCGAAGCCGACCTGCCCGCCGTGCTTTGGACTGCCTTTGCGGGCGTCGCGCTGGGGTGCCTGGGAATTGTGGTGGTCCTGGTCAGCTAGAACATCGGCAGGACAAAGCCGGCCAGCAGCGCCACGGCGCCGATTGCCGTCAGGCAGCGGCCCAGGACCGACGCCGTCCTGCCGGCCTCCTCCGGCCTGGTGGTCTGCCACTGCGTGGGGCGCTTGGGGTGGTAATAGATGGGCAGGGTGTCCCCCGCGGCCATGTCCCTGATGTCATAAGGGGACATGGGGGCGTGGTGTACCTGGTGCTTCCGGTCGAGCCAGCGGAAGCCTACACCGGTGGAATCCGAGTACACCACGGCCTCGGCAACGTCCCAGGGGTGCACGAAGCGGCGGAGGAATCCGGTGTAGAAGAGCAGCCCCAATCCTGCGGGCAGGCACAACCAGGTGAGCACTTCCAGGATGGGACCTGCCATATCGAGCGCAGTGGGCATGGAGTTGATGGTACAGCTCAGGGGCTGGCTCCTTCAGCACCGGGTACGTACGCTGAAGGGGACCGGACCGGAGTAAGGGGAAGCCATGAACGATCAGGATATTTTGACGCACATCCAGGCCCTGGTGGAGGAGGAGCACTCGCTGCGCGAAGGCCCGGGCGACGGGCAGGCGCCGGACCAGGCACGGCTCAAGTACGTGGAAGAAAGCCTGGACCAGTGCTGGGACCTGCTGCGCCAACGCCGAGCCAAGAAGGATTCGGGCGAGAACCCGAACGACGCCGAGGCCCGCCCGATCAGCGAAGTGGAGGGTTACAGGCAGTAATGCGGATTGCAGTAGCGCAGGTCATCAGCGGTTCAGACCCCGCAGCCAACCTGGAACTGGTCTGGGAATACGCCGCCCAGGCCAAGAACGCCGGCGCCCAACTGGTGGTCTTTCCCGAGGCGACCATGCGCGCCTTTGGCCATTCCCTGAAGGACATTGCCGAGCCCGTGGACGGACCGTGGGCCGGCGAGGTCCGCAGGATGGCCGCTGAGCTGGACCTGGCGATCGTGGCCGGCATGTTCACGCCGGGCAAGGACGGCCGGGTCCGTAACACCCTCCTGGTCACCGGGCCCGGGGTGGAGGCGGCCTACGACAAGGTCCACCTTTTTGACGCCTTTGGCTTCACGGAATCCAGGACGGTGGACGCCGGGGAAGCCCCGGTGACATTCGAGCTGGACGGGACCGTGTTTGGCCTGGCCACCTGCTACGACGTCCGCTTTCCGGGCCTGTTCACGGCAAACGCCAATGCAGGCGCCCAGGTGAACATCGTGTGCGCCTCGTGGGGCGCCGGCGAAGGCAAGGCAGAGCAGTGGGACCTGCTGGTGCGCGCCCGGGCCCTGGACAGCACAACGTTCGTGGTTGCCTGCGGGCAGGGCGATCCCCAAACGGTGGGCGCCGGCCCGGCGGGCACCGCACCCACCGGCATCGGGCACAGCGCGGTGGTCACACCCCTGGGGAAGCCCGTGGTGGTCCTGGGCGGGAAGCCTGAACTCGCCGTCGTCGACATCGACCCGTCAACCGTGGAGGACGTCCGGGCCACACTGCCGGTCCTCGCCAACGCCCGCACTTTCTGAGGGTGAGGCCACGTTCATAGCTTCGAAACACACGCAAAAGAGCGCCTGACGGCGGGTCTCACCCGCCGTCGGCCGCTTTTGCCTTTGCCTGCAGGGAATGGGCCGGGTTGCGGGATACTGCGGACGTCAACGGACAAGAGGCCGTTTACATGCCCGAAACATAGCTGATACGTGAACTTCACGCGCGGGCGATTTGTGTAACGTGGCCGCAACTTTAGGCGGCATTGGTTGAAACACACGCCGCGAAAAATGGAGCCCGGGGGAAATGCCGCGGGGCCAAACGGGTCCCGCACCACGTTCACATTGCGAAGGGACCCACCGGTGGAAATCACTGCCCAACACGTCTGGCTGATGATTTCGGCCGCAATGGTCCTCCTGATGACCCCCGGGCTTGGCCTCTTCTACGGCGGCATGACCCGCGCCAAGGCCGCCCTGAACATGATCATGATGAGCTTCATCTCGGCGGGGATCGTCGGCGTGGTCTGGGTCCTCTGGGGCTACTCGATGACCACCGGAACCGGCGTCCTGGGACTGTTCGGCAACCCCTTTGCCAGCTTTGGCCTGCAGGACCTGATGGGTTCACCGGACCTCCTCAAAGCCGGTTACAGCGCTACCTTCGCCATTGTCACTGTCGCACTGATCAGTGGCGCCATCGCCGACCGGGCCAAGTTCAGCGCCTGGGTCCTGTTCGTGCCCGTATGGATCACCCTGATCTACTGCCCCCTCGCCTACATGATCTGGGGTGGCGGGCTGATGAGCGCCGGCGGGGCCGTCACGGACATCTTCGGCCAGGTCATTGACTTCGCCGGCGGCGCCGTGGTGGAAATCAGCTCGGGTACAGCAGCCTTGGTGCTCGCCGTTATTGTTGGCCAGCGCCACGGGTTCGCGAAGGACCCCAACCACCGCCCCCACAACCTGCCCTTCATCATGCTCGGCGCTGCAATCCTGTGGTTTGGCTGGTTCGGCTTCAACGGCGGAGCTGCCACCAGCGTGGAACAGGCCGGCCTCATCTGGATCAACACCCTGGTGGCTCCTGCCGCGGCGATGCTGAGCTGGCTGGTCACCGAAAAGATCCGCCACGGACACCCGACTTCCCTGGGTGCAGCCTCCGGCGTGGTCGCCGGGCTGGTGGCCATCACCCCTTCCTGCGCCAACATCAGCCCGGTGGCCGCTATCGGCCTGGGCCTGGTGGCCGGAGCCGCCTGCTGCGTGTTCGTGGACCTCAAGTACCGGTTTGGCCTTGATGACTCCCTGGACGTGGTGGGTGTCCACCTCGGCGCAGGCCTTGTCGGCACCCTCTCTTTGGGGTTCATTGCCCTCCCGGTGAGCGGCCAGGGCGGCGGCCTCTTCTACGGCGGCGGAGTCCAGCAGCTCATCGCCCAGGTGGCCGCGGTGGTCATCACGCTCCTGCTGTCCGGCGTCGGAACCGCGGTCATTGCCCGGGTGATCCACAAGACCGTTGGCTTCCGTGTCAGCCACGAGGCCGAGACCGCCGGCGTGGACCTCGCTGAGCACGCCGAGACGGCCTATGCCTTCGGTGAGATCGGAGCCGGCTTCAACCCCCTGCGCCAGGCCGCGGCCCACATTCCAACGGCCCCGGCTGCCGCTGAACGGCACGCCAAGGAAGACTCCTTCGCGTAAGTCCGGCCCTAGTCCGCAAGGATCTTGTAAAGCGCGCGGCGCGTTTCGTCCATCTTTTCCATGGCGGCGGCCCGCTGCTCCTCGCTCACCCCGGTGCGGAACTGATGGATGGCGCCCATGAGCTTGCCAATGCTCTGGTGGAAGTCCCTGTCGGCACTGTCCGGTTCGGCGTTCCAGGCGTTGTCCATCTCCTCAGCGTGTTCGGCGACGTAGGCCTTGCCGGCGTCCGTCAGCGCAAACTCCGTGCCACGGCCCTCACCGACGGCCTCGATCAGCCCCTCATCCACCAGCTGCTGGAGCGTGGGGTAGATGGATCCCGGGCTGGGCCGCCACATGCCGCCGGTCTTCGCGGCGATGGTCTTGATCAGCCCGTAACCATTGGACGGGGCCTCTCCCAGCAGCGAGAGGATGGCCGCGCGGACATCACCCCGGCTGGCCCGCCGTCCGCCGCGTCCAAAGCCCGGACCAAACCCGGGACCGAACCCGGGTCCGAACCCGGGACCAAAATTGGGCCCAAACCCCGGACCGAAGCCTGGCCCGCGGTGGCCATGCGGCCCCCGGCGGCCCCTCCCCCGTTCAAAGCGGCCTTTGCCGAATTCAGGGCCCTGCTGTTTTTCGTCGAATATGCCTTTCATGGTGGCATCGTCCTTTCACTTTCAGTTTGTCGCTGCTGTTTCAGCGATAGTTAACGATATGTCGGTAGCTATCGCTGGTCAATAGTTTGGCGTGACCAAATCCTGACCTTCAAGGACCTGTTCCACCCCTCGGGAGGAGCGTATTCTGGTCCCACCTTCGAGCGCGGGGGCTGAGGAATGGCAAAGAGGCGGAAGCGCAGGCGCGGTTTTGGTGCAGCCCTGGGAAGGGTCCTGGGGTTCCTCGCAGCGAGTGCCATGTGCGGCGTGCTGGCCGCCAGCCTTGTGGTCCCGGCCGTGGCAGCGGCGGGCATGGGGGTCAGCTCGTCCATTGGCTTCTTTGAAAGCCTGCCCGCGGAGCTGACAGTCCAGCCGCCGTCGCAGGCCACCAAAGTCCTCACCTCCGACGGGCAGACAATCGCCACTTTCTATGCGGAAAACCGCGTCAAGGTTCCGCTGGACCAGATGTCGCCCTTCATCAAGGACGGCATCGTCGCCATCGAGGACAGCAGGTTTTACACCCACGCCGGCGTGGATCCGCAGGGCATCCTGCGCGCACTGGTGTCCAACCTGACCAAGGGCGGTGAGCAGGGCGCGTCCACCATTACGCAGCAGTACGTCACCAACGTCCTGAACGAGGCGGAGCTCTCGCAGGACAGGCCGGACGCGGTGGTGCTCAACGGGCAGAAGAACTTCGGCGACAAGCTGCGTGAAATGAAGCTCGCCATCGCGCTGGAGAAGAAGTACACCAAGGACCAGATCCTTGAGGGCTATCTCAACATCGTGTTTTTCAGCAGCAACGCCTACGGGATAGAGGCCGCGGCGCGCTACTTCTTCAGCACCACCGCGAAGGACCTCACCCTGCCCCAGGCCGCCTTGCTGGCCGGACTGGTCAACAGCCCCACCCTGTACAACCCGGTCACCAATCCCGACAAGTCGATTGTGCGCCGGAACCAGGTCCTGTCCGAGATGCTCCGCCTGCGAAGGATCACGCAGGCCCAGTACGACGCGGCAGTGGCCACCCCCATCGAACTGAAGATCACGCCGCAACAGCAGGGCTGCGCCAATGCCGCGATGGCGCCCTACTTCTGCGACTACATCTCCCACCTGATCCTGAACAATCCCGCCTACGGCCCCACGGAGGCTGAGCGTGAGCGGAGGCTGTACCGCGGCGGCCTGACCATCGTCACCACCCTGGACAGCAGGCTCCAGGCGGCGGCCCAGGCCCAGGTGGACGGGACAGCGGGTACCAATCCGGACCGGTGGGCAGCCTCGCTCCTGACCGTGCAGCCGGGCAGCGGCAAGATCCTGGCCATGGCCCAGAACACGGTGTTCCTCCCCCAGCCGGGCAAGTTCGATACCAACCTGAACTTCAACGTGGACGCCAGGGACGCCCAGGGCAACGACCTCAACGGCGCCGGCGGGTTCCAGCCGGGCTCGACCATGAAGCCCTTTACCTTCGCGGAGTGGTTGAACGAGGGCAAGCCGCTTACCGCGGAAGTGGATGCCTCACGCCGGGTCTACCCCCTGGGGTTCCCGTGGAAGGACAGCTGCGGGAAGGTGCTGGGAGCGTACAGCACGGCGCAGGCCAACCCGGCCCTTGGCGCCGCCGATGACCTGCAGAACGCCGAGGACGGCTTCTACCGGCCGATGCCCGTCAACTACGGCCTGTACAACTCCATCAACACCGCCACTTTCGCCTCGGCAGCCCAGCTCGATTTTTGCGGCATCCAGAAGATGGTGGACTCCGTGGGCCTGCATAGTGGCTTGGACAGCACGCCGGTCAACATGCATCAGCTGGGCAACCTGCTGGGCGGCACGGGCGTGGCCCCGCTTACCCTGGCGAACGCCTTTGCCACCTTCGCCACGGAGGGCCGCTACTGTGCGCCGATCGCCCTGGCCGAGGTGACCGATGCGGCAGGGGCAAAGCTGCCCGCCCAGGCCCCCGACTGCCACGACGCCGTCAAACCCGATGTGGCCCGGGGCGTCAACTCGGTGCTGCAGGACGTGCTGAAAAAGGGTTCCGGCGTCTGGATCAACCCGAAGGTACAGGACAAAGTTCCCACCGCCGCCAAGACCGGAACCTCCAACAACAACGGTTCCACGTGGGTAGTGGGTTACACCACCGGCCTGGTCACGGCGTCCTTCTTCGGCGATGCACTGGAAGGCCAAAAGCGGGCAGGGCAGAACGTGACCATCAACGGAACCTTTTATCCCAGCCTTGACGGGTACATGATTGCCGGACCGCAGTGGGCCAATTACATGCTCAAGGTGGCGCCGCTGTATCCCGCAGCCCCGTTCGCGCCACCGCCCGCCTCGATGATCGGACCCAACCCGAATTACAAGCCCTAGGCACCCGCGGTGACGCACCCTGCCAACGCGGCGTCGCAGCGGGTATGCACACGGATCGGCCTGGTCCACCAGGGCCAGACTGACAGGTACTACAACGCACGGTGCGGGCTGTTCGGGAAAGTAAACCAAAACGCCTAGCTGTATTGACCACGGAGGTTAGGAACATGCGGCGTGGTTAGGTGACAAAAAGAAGACCTCCAAGTGGAGTGGGGCTTGTCTAAGAGTCCGATCCACAAGGAGGTCTTCAATGTCCCATGCTAACGCGCTTCTGACGCCGAAGGGACGGCTCCGGCTGGCCCGGTGCATCGTCGATGACGGGTGGCCGCTGCGCCGTGCTGCTGAGCGGTTCCAGGTGTCGGTGACGACCGCAGCGCGGTGGGCGGCCCGTTACCGGGAGCACGGTGAGCACGGGATGGGTGATCGTTCCAGCCGGCCCATCAACTCCCCGCGACGGACCTCCATGCGGCGGGAGCGGCGGATCGTCGCGATCAGGGTCAACCGCCGCTGGGGCCCGGCACGGATCGGCTATCTGCTGGGCATCCACCCCTCCACGGTGCACCGGGTCCTGTCCCGATTCGGGCTGGCGAGGCTGTCGTGGCTGGACCGGGCCACGGGCCGGGTGATCCGCCGCTACGAGCACCACAGACCCGGGGACCTGGTCCACGTCGACATTAAGAAACTTGGACGGATCCCCGACGGCGGGGGCCACCGCAGTGTCGGCAGGGCCGCCGGAAACCGGAACAAGACCGGCACCGCGGCGAACAGGAGACCGGGCCACGCTTTCTTGCACAACGCCGTCGATGACCACTCCCGGCTCGCCTACACGGAGATCCTGACCGATGAGAAAAAGGACACCGCGGCCGGATTCTGGGAACGTGCCAACGCCTACTTCGAGTCCCACGGGATCACGGTCAAACGGGTCCTGACCGATAACGGTTCCTGCTACCGCTCCTACGCGTTCAAAGACGCCTTGGGCCCGGACATCAAGCACAAACGCACCCGTCCCTACAGGCCTCAGACCAACGGCAAAGTCGAGCGCTACAACCGCACCCTGCTCGACGAATGGGCCTACGCCCGTCCTTACAGATCAGAGGCCGAGCGTGTTGCCGCTTTCGCTGGCTGGCTCCATCACTACAATCATCATCGAGGTCACACCTCACTCAAAGGTCAGCCACCGGCCAGCCGCGTCACCAACCTCTCAGGTCAATACACCTAGCCGGTCCCTTTCCACAGCCGCTTCCACCACGAGCGTTCCGGCTCCGGCGCGGCCGGCGCCTCGTCGACCCGCACGGCACGCCGGCTGCGCCAACGCTCCACTTCCCCCTCCACGTCGCGGGTCTTGGTGACCACCGGCGGGCCGCCCTGCAGCTGGCGGCGCGCATCAACCACCCGCCGGTTGAAATCCGCCAGGACATCGCGGACCTGCTGCTCCGTGTACTGGGCGTCCAGTTTCGCGTCGAGCCCGGCGTCCTCAGCGCGGAGGAGGATGGCCGCCGGCCCCAGGCCGCTGATGTTCTCCCGCTGGATCAGCCCCTTCACCCACCAGTCGGGATCGTATGACTCGCCCAAGCCGGGAATTGGCTTGCCCGCGTACTTCAGGTTGTCGAACTTGCCTTGCGCCATGGCGTCCCGGACCAGGTATTCCGCGCGGGCGGCATCACTGACTTTTTTGCGCTTCTCCCGCTCCTGCGCGTCGAGGGCATCCAGCGCGGCTTCCTCCTCGGCGCTGATGCCGGCACCACGATACGACCGCACCTCGGCCGCACGCTCCAGGCGCTTGCGGAAATCCCCTGCGCCGCCGCTCATCGCTGCCACCGCCTTCCCTCGCCGGGTCCCAACCTCCAGTATTCAGCGGCGGGCCTGCTCGTTCAACGCCCGGGGTGGGCGTACGACGACGGAACAGCCCGCCGTCGTCCGCCCACCCGGCGCCGTGGCAAAGGTGGCGGTTGTTGCACTGTCAGGCGTTGGCGTGCTCGGCAAGGATGCCGTCGATCTGGCCGACTGCCTCCTTGAGTCCCTCCTCCATGCCCATCGCCATCATCTGCTCCAGCTGTTCCTCGGATTCGAACTCGGAGTGGATGGTCATGCGGGTCCGCTCCCCCAGCGGCTCCAGGCTGACCGTGGCATGGCTGATGCCGAACTCCCCGGTGGGGTTGCCGTCGCTGTCCGCAAAACCGTCGTCGAACTCAAGCTGGCGCGGCGATTCGATGCTGGTGAACTCCCACCAGCCGTGGGCCTTGTCCCCCGCGGGGCCGGTCATGTAATAGCTGGCGCGGCCGCCCGGAACGAAGTCGTGCTTGTAGAAGGTCGCCGGATAGGTGGGCGGACCCCACCAGCGCTCCAGCTGACGCGGGTCCTCGAAGAGCTGCCAGACGCGTTCCAGGCCGGCGTCGAACTCGGCAACGAGGGTGAGGCTCAGGGCCTCGGGGTTCTTATCCGTACTGATGACTGTCATGGCATTGCCTTCCTAACCTTCAGTGAGAATCCGGGCCATCCGGTCGGCGCGCTGCCGCCAGACTTGTTCATAGTCCTCGAGCAGCCGGCGGGCTTGCTGCAGTCCTTCATGGTTGCCCCGCACGATCTGTTCCCTTCCGCGCTTTTCCTTGGTGACAAGGCAGGCGCGCTCCAACACCGCCACATGCTTCTGGACGGCGGCGAAGCTCATGGCATAGAGGGCGGCGAGCCCGGATACTGAGGACTCCTCGACGGTCACCCGGCGGACAATGTCACGGCGGGTGGAATCGGCGAACGCCTGGAAAAGGCGGTCCAGTTCGGCCTCACGGAGCTGATCTACAACCATTTGGTTGTACGATATCCCGCGGGGCCGCCCTGGTCAATGGCATTTTCTGTCTCCCACGCCGGGCGGGTCCCGGCCGGTATCTTGAAGATCATGAGCATCTTCCTTGTGGGGGCAGGCCCTGATCCACTGGGCTTTCCGGGCGTCTTTGACCAGTTTGCGGATGCGGTCCGCCGGCATGCGGCACCCGGCCGGGCTGCCAGGATTGCCGTGGCTGTGCACCATCGCGGAGGAAGCCTGGAGGAGCTCATGGAGCCCTGCTCGGCGCCACTCCAAGCCAGGCTTGGCTGCGGGATCGTGGCCATCCCGCTGGGCGGGGACAAGCCGGCGGATCCTGCCGCATTCGATGACGTGGACGGCGTGGTGGTGGGCGGCGGGTTGACGCCGGCCTATTGGGAAGGCCTGCATCCCGTGGCCGCCGCCATTTCCCGCCTGGTGGCCGCGGGGAGCCCCTACTTGGGGTTTTCCGCCGGGGCCATGGTGGCGCCGCACCGGGCACTGATCGGCGGCTACCGGATCAACGGGGTGGACGTGTGCGGGGAGGGATGCTCGGAAGGCCTGGAGGCAGTGGAGATCCGGACGGGCCTGGGACTGGTTCCGTTCACGGTGGATGTCCACGCCGCGCAGGCGGGGACGGTAAGCCGCGCAGTGGGGGCCGTGGCGGCGTGCCGGGTAGAGTGGGCAGTCGCCATTGACGAGAACACGGCAGTGGTGCTGGACCGGGCAGGCGCCAGTGGGTACCGGGTTATCGGGAGCGGCAACGCCTGGGATATTCGCAACGCAGGGGGCGGCGCCGTCGTCTCGCTCCGCGTCGGCGCCTGACGGGGCCCGGGCAGTTTGCAGTCCAGGCGCAAAGCTAGGAGTCGAAGTGGGTCTGGACACTGCCTCCGGAGAGCTGTTCAATCAGTTCCTTGGCCACGTCCCTCAGCTTCCGGTTGCGGTTGCTGGAGACCTTGGTGAGGATTTCCATCGCTTCTTCCTGCGAACACCGGTTTTGCGCCATGATGACGCCGCAGGCCAGGTTGATGGCGGTCCTGCTTTCCAGGGCGGCTTCCAGGTCATCAGCCCTGTTCTGCGCCGTGCTGATACGTACCGAGAGGTGCAAGGTGTTGTGGGCAGCGGCGGCGAAGCCCGCCGCTTTGTCGTAAACGTCTGCCGTGAACACTCCGGGCCGCGTGGCGAAAAAGTTCAGTGCGGCACTGGCCTCGCCGCTGATCTCCAGTGGGACACCCAGGGAGCTGTGCACGCCCCGCCGCACCAGTTCCTGGTTGTACGTGGTCCACCGGGCGTCCCGACCGACGTCGTCAATCAGCACGGGCGCCATTTCACGCAGCGCCCTGATGCAGGGACCGTCCCCCAGCGCCTGCTCGATAAGGTCCAGTTCCAGCGCCCTGGCGCTGCTGCCGGCCGCAGTGGTGGGGCGCCGCCGGAGCTTCAGGGTGACAGCGCACTCGATGTCGTCCCCAGCTGCCTCGGAGACAGCCGCTGCCGCCATTCCCGATAGTCCGGAAAGGAACTCAACGGCATTCTCGGCGCCTACCAGGACCTCCTGGAGGTGCTGGACAGTCACACTGTTGGCAGGATTCAGCATGGGGTTCATCTTACGGTTACTGACCCTTGCGCGGCAGCGGAGGCGTCACTTGGGGTGGGCTTATGCTGAAGGCATGGCGCAGCCGCTTCCGCTTGACGGACCCAGTACAGTCACCTCTGGCGAAGCGCTGCAGCAACGTGTGCGGAAACCACGTGGAACCGGCAGTCCGCGGCAGGACATCAGTGCCTCGACATTGGCCGGGACGCCGGCCTTCCGGGACTAGGAACGGCCCAGTGGGCTTCGATCAGAACGAGCCGGAACAACGGCGGCGGCTGCGGGCGGCAATGAAGGCAGCCGACATCTCCTTGGCCGCTTTGTGGCTGAAATACTTCGGCCTGTCCGGCGACGCCGGCCCGGGCAGTCCGGCGGAGGCAGAGCGGGACAACGACGGCGGCAGCGAACCGGGGACGACGACGGCGGGCGCGTAGGCGGCCAAGTTCCCGGGGGCAGGAGCCGCTATATCAGATCCATCCCCAAGGGCGTAGTGTCAAAGGTAGGAGATTTCGGGATGGTGTCACGATCCGGAGGTTGAATAAAAGGGCCCACCGCGCCAAGAGCGGCGGCCGCCAGCCAGGACGGGCAACGCCTGGCACAACTACGGATCGAGGCCATGTGGCCGGGAACAACGCTCTGACCGCCGCCGGCCAATACCAGGACCTGCTGCTGGAAAGCCCCGGGTCCCACCGGTTCCTCCTCGGGCTGGTCACCGGCTCCGCTTCACGGCCTGGTACGGACCGCAGCACCTTGGACGCCGGCCGATTGTCCGCGCCGCAGGTTGGAGGGCGGGAATGAACGCCGACTGGACCGGGGGCCCCGACAAACTGCTGGAGGCCGACGAGCAGCGCAAGGATGTGGCCCGGCGGTTCCGAAACACGCAGGTCCCGATGATAAAACTGTGGACGTACTACTACGGCCTTGGTGGTGACGCCGACGAGATGTCGTTTGACGCCTACCTCAACGAAGCGCTCCATCTTCCAGCGGCCCAGGTAGGCTTGATTGCCACGGCCATGAGGGAATTGTCCGAGGGTGGGGACCAGTGACCACCGGCGAAGGGCATCCGTTCCAGGAACCCGACGGGCATCCCCTGGAAGATGCCGAACAGTCGCTGCAGCAGCTGGTCCTGGGAAGCCAGGACATCAGGGGTTTCCTCACCGAACTGGCTGTCCTGGCCAGTACGCGGCTGTCCACCCCGGGCAACTCCATCCACAGCGGCGTCACCGTACTGAGGCACAAAAGACCGCAGGCCGTGGCGGCAAGCGATGCTGCGGCAAAGGCCCTTGACGAACTGCAGAACGGATTTGGCCAAGGCCCCTGCCTTACGGCACTCCAGCAGGGAGCCACCCTCCTGGTGCCGGACCTTGCTGCCGAAACCCGCTGGGGACCCTATGTCCGTACCGCCGCCCGGCACGGCGTCTGCTCCATCCTCGCCGTCCCGCTGGACCTGGCGGGGGACGGCGAGGCGGTCTTGAATCTCTACTCGGGCAGGAGCAACGGGTTCTCCGGAGAAGACATCGCCACCGTTGAGTCGTTTGCAGCCCAGGCCGCCAGTTCGCTGCGGCTGATCCTGCGGATATCCCAGCTCCGCGAAGCCAGGAATGACCTGGCCGCCGCCATGCAGTCTCGCACCGTGATCGACATGGCTGTCGGGGCGATCATGGCCCAGAACCGCTGCGACCGGGACACGGCCTTCAGCGTCCTTACCCGCGCCTCAAGCACCCGTAACGTCAAGCTCCGTGACGTGGCCGCCACGGTCATTACCTCGATTTCAGGGGAAGAGCGGATCACCGCCCACTTCGACGAGTAGCTGTGGCGCCGGTCACACGTGATGAGATTCACTCGCAACAAATGCGTGATTTGGTTGAGCAGGCTCGTCCGCCATGGGCACTATGGATAGGCAGGGCCGGAATATCCGCCCTTGACATCCTGGTGACGCAACGAGGCCCACCGGTGAGCGCAGGCCACCGACCCTCCGAGCGCGGACAGGCCATTGCCGGGGACACAACCGGCTTGACACAGGAAAGTACTGAACAATGACGTTTAACACTGCCGAATCCGTGACGCTGAAGATCTGGGACCGGGCTTCCCTCCACGAGACCCTCGATTCCGCGGTCTCCGACCTCTCCGCGCGCCACAACACCACCACCTGCCGCATTGCCGTCACCTGCAGCGGACCCAACACCTTCACGCTGAGCTTGCGCGCGAACGAGCCGGCATTGGCCCTCTAAGCCGTCCACCCGCAAAAGGGCGTTGACGACGGCGGCCCCCACCCGCCGTCGTCAACGCCCTTTTTGCTGCCTTAAGCATTGGTCATGAAGATCCGGCGTAGCATTCGTCAGGGATAGCCAAACGAGGGGAAGGGCTCATGGCAACGCAGCAGAGGCACACCAGGTTCACGTTCGAATCGCTGGGGCTCCCCGTCATCCAGGCTCCGATGGCCGGCGGACCTTCCACCCCGCAACTGGCAGCAGCGGTGAGCGCAGGTGGCGGACTGGGCTTCGTGGCGGCAGGCTACAAGACTGCCGCGGCCATGCGGGCAGAGATCGCGGCAGTGAGGGAACAAACGGACAAGCCCTTCGGCGTGAACCTGTTCGTGCCCCAGGAATCGGTCATCAGCCAGGCCTCCCTGCAGCAATACGCCAGGTCGCTGGCCCCCGATGCGGAACGCTTCGGGGTGGCCCTTGGCGAGCCGAGGCATGACGACGACGGCTGGGACCAAAAGCTCGAAGTATTGCTGGACCTTGCACCCGCCGTGGTGTCCTTTACCTTCGATTTTCCGGGCGCCGACATTGTCGAGGCCCTGAAGAATCGCGGTGTGTACGTCATGGCCACGGTGACCGGCCGGGAAGAGGCCCTCCAGGCGCTTACCCGGGGCGCTGATGCGTTGTGCGTCCAGGGGCCCGAAGCAGGCGGCCACCGGGGCACGTTCAAGGCGGATGCGCCTCCTCCCCTGGCGCCCCTCCACGGGATCCTTGGCGACCTCGCCGACCTGGAGGTGCCCCTGGTGGCAGCGGGCGGCATTGCCACGGCGGATCACACCCGCGCCGCGTTGGCCATCGGTGCCGTCGCCGTGCAGGCCGGCACGGCATTCCTCCGCGCCGACGAAGCGGGAACCAAACCGGCGCACCGGGCCGCGTTGGCGTCGCCGGACCGTTTCACCACCACGGCCGTCACCCGGGCCTTTTCGGGCCGCAACGCCAGGGGCCTGCACAACGAGTTCATGCGCCGCCACGACGCCGAGGCCCCCTACGGCTACCCGGAAATCCACCATCTCACAACGCCCTTGCGGGCCGCCGCGGCGGCAGCGGGAGAGCCGGACTGGTTGAACCTGTGGTCGGGCATCAACTACCGGAACTGTGTGGAGGGCCCGGCCGCTTCAATCCTGGCGAGCCTGGGGCCGTAAGGCTTGGCCCGCCGTCGTCCGCTTGTTAAAGCCCGACGGCGGGCCGGCCCGGAAGGGAGCCGGCCCGCCGTGCGCGCCATGGAAGCGGGGGTGCCTTAGAGGGTGGCGGTGTCGATAACGAAGCGGTACCGGACATCCGATGCCAGCACGCGCTCATAGGCGTCGTTGATCTTCTCAGCCGGGATGACCTCGATCTCGGCGCCCAGCCCGTGCTCGGCGCAGAAGTTGAGCATCTCCTGGGTCTCGCGGATGCCACCGATCATGGAGCCGGCGAAGGAACGGCGTCCGCCGATCAGCGCGAAGGCGTTGACGGGAAGGGGTTCCGCCGGGGCGCCGACGTTGACCAGGGCGCCGTCGAGCTTCAGCAGGCCGAGGTAGGCGCTGATGTCGATCGAGGCGCTGACCGTGTTGATGATCAGGTCGAACGAGCCGGCGAGATCGGAGAAGGTGTTCTCGTCGCTGGTGGCGTAGTAGTGGTCGGCGCCGAGCTTCAGGCCGTCCTCCTGCTTCTTCAGCGACTGGGACAGGACGGTTACTTCGGCGCCCATGGCGTGGGCGAGCTTGACGGCCATGTGGCCCAGGCCGCCGAGACCGACGACGGCAACGTTCTTGCCGGGGCCGGCGCCCCAGTGCCGCAGCGGTGAGTAAGTGGTGATGCCGGCGCACAGCAGCGGTGCGGCGAAATCCAGGTCGATGCCCTCGGGAATGGTGACAACGAAGTCTTCGGTCACCACAACGTGGGTGGAGTAGCCGCCCTGCGTGATGGTGCCATCGCGGTCAACGGCGCCGTAGGTGCCGATGTTTCCCTTGAGGCAGTACTGCTCCTCGCCCTTCTGGCAGTTGACGCACTCCTTGCAGGAGTTGACCATGCAGCCAACCCCAACACGGTCACCTACTGCGTGCTTGGTGACGGCGGAACCTACCTCGGTGACGATGCCGGCGATCTCGTGGCCGGGAACCAGCGGGTACTGCTGCGGGCCCCAGTCACCGCGGACAGTGTGGATGTCCGAGTGGCAGATGCCGGCGAACTTGATGTCGATCAGGACGTCGTGGGGACCCACTTCGCGGCGCTCGATGGTGGTTGCCACCAGGTCCTCCGTGGCGGACGGGGATGCATAAGCCTTGACGGTAGTCATGGTTCTCCTGTGATCTGTTGGGGGATATTTAAGATGCTACCGGGGTTGTTCGGAGCGAACCCCGGAAAAGGACGGGCCAGCGGGGCCCTGCTGTAACTGGTCTTGAGAGTCCTACCTTTGGCGATGTTCCTGTACGTAACCTGGTCAGGGACGGAGGAGCACCTTAATGGCCCGGCGTTCGTCCATGGCTTTGTATGCGTCTGCGGCCTGCTCCAGCGGCAGTTCGAGGTCGAACACTTTTCCGGGGTTGATCTCGCCGCTGAGGATCAGGTCGATCAGTTCCGGCAGGTACTCCCGGACCGGGGCGGGGCCGCCGTGCAGGTGGACGTGCGAGGAGAACAGGTCCCGGCCGGGCAGCGAGACGTCATGGGAGACGCCCACGAATCCCACATGCCCGCCGGCCCGTGTGGCGTGGATGGCCTGCAGCATCGACTCCTGCGTGCCCACGGCTTCCAGGACAGAGTGCGCGCCAAGGCCGCCGGTAAGTTCCTTGATCCTCTTCACGCCCGCGTCACCGCGCTCCGCCACGATGTCGGTGGCACCAAACTCGCGGGCCAGTGCCTGCCGGGACGCGTGGCGCGACATGGCGATGATCCGTTCGGCACCCATCTGCCTGGCTGCGAGGACCCCCAAAAGCCCGACGGCGCCGTCGCCCACCACAGCCACTGTCTTGCCGGGGCCCACCTGGGCCGCCTTCGCGGCAAACCATCCTGTACCCAGGACATCGGAGGCGGCCAGCAGCGACGGAACCTTGTCGGCGTCGGGCATGCCAGGCGTGGCCACCAGCGTGCCATCCGCCAAAGGGACGCGGAGGTACTCCGCCTGGGAACCGCTCACGCCCTGGCGGTGGACGCACCCGCTCTGGTAGCCGGAGCGGCAGATCTCGCAGGTGTTGTCCGATGCAATGAAGGACCCCACGACGAACTGGCCGGGCATAACGTTCTTCACGTCGGACCCGACTTCCTCGACGATCCCCACGTACTCGTGGCCCATGGGAACGGGCCTGGAGATCTTATCGGCGCCGCGGTATGGCCACAGATCGGACCCGCACACGCAGGCGGCAGCGAGTTTGATGACTGCGTCCGTGGGCTTCTGGATGGTGGGCTTGTCACGGTCCTCGACGCGGACGTCTCCGGGCGCGTGCATGATGGTTGCGCGCATGCTGGGTCCTCCAAAGGGTGGAACGGCTGAACGGGACATCTCCATCAAACCCGTCCCCGGCATCCATGGCGAGGGTCCTGCTGTAACTGGTTCTGGCAGAACCTCCTTACGGTCCCGCCATTCGTCGTAACGTGTTCCCTATGGATAACCGAGCCGAGGTACGGCAGTTCCTCTCCTCACGCCGTGGACGGATCACCCCGGAGCAGGCTGGGATCGAACCCTACGGCGGCCGCCGGCGGGTGCCGGGGCTGCGCCGTGAGGAAGTGGCGCGGCTGGCAGGCGTCAGCGTGGACTACTACACCCGGCTGGAACGGGGAAACCTCCACGGTGTTTCGGACAGCGTCCTGGATGCCATCGCCGGCGCCCTGGAACTGGACCGCGCCGAGCATGACCACCTCTACGACCTGGCCCGGGCGGCCAACACCTCGGGCCGCAAGCGTGCAGCGGGCGCCGGCGGTTCCGCGCCATCGAAGGTCCGGCCGGAGCTGCAGTTCCTGCTGGACGCGATCACCGAAGCTCCGGCCTTCATTGGTAACAACCGCCTGGATATCGTGGCCGCCAACACCTTGGGCTATGCGCTGTATTCGGACATGTACCGCAATCCGTCACGGCCGGCCAACCACTCGCGCTTCATTTTCCTGGATCCGCGGGCCCAGGACTTCTACACGGACTGGGACCGGGCTGCCCACACCAATGTCGCCATCCTCCGCCGGGAGGCCGGCCGCAACCCCCATGACAAGGGCATTGCCGAACTCATCGGTGAACTCTCCATGCGCAGCGACGTTTTCCGCACGCTCTGGGCGGCCCACAACGTCCGCCGGCACTATGCGGGCACCAAGTTCTTCCAGCATCCCGTGGTGGGGCTCCTTGAGCTGAACTACCAGGTGCTGGGGCTCGAAGAAGACCCGGGGCACACCCTCACGGTCTATCCGGCCACGCCCGGCAGCCCTTCCGCGGAAGCCCTCAAGCTCCTGGCATCCTGGGCGGTCACCGAAAACATTATGGAAACGGCGCAGGCAAAGGTCGGCAGCTAGGGCCGGCGCCGCAGCTACTGTGCGTTCGACCCAGGCCCGGACGTTCCAGCGTCCGCCCGCCGTCGGCCTGCCAGTTCGCCGAACCGGTCAACTGCCTCCTGGGCGGCACGGTACATGGCGGGGTCCGACCAGGGCGCACGCGCCCATGCGCTCACGGCGGCAAGCGCCCCGGCCAGCAGCGTGGCGGAATGATCGCCTGGGGCTCCTTGGGCCAGGACGGCCTTCCGATCTTCTTCCAGGGTGTCCGCCATGGTCCGGGTACTGACCCGCTGCCAGACATCAGGGATGGCATCCACGTCGGTCAGACGCTCCCGGAGCGGCCAGTTTCCGACGAATCGGGCCACCCAGGCCTGGTGCCGCGGCTTATAGTCCTTGATGAACTTCCGCCTCTTCCACGTCGGGTAGGCGCCCAGCACGAGGAGGCACGGGACGAGGACTGCCAGCGCTGTCAGCACCCAGCCGGCCTGTCCGGCGTCCCCGTCCTGGACCGCATGCTTGTAGAGTCCCAGCATCACTCCCGCGGTGATGGACCCCAGGATCCAGGTGACCGCCAGTATGGTGCTCCAGCGTTCCTGTGCCTTGGTGGGATACAGGGCCGGTGCCGGTTCGGCAGCCACCCGGGCTTCCGCTTCTGTGAGGCCGGTGTTCAGGAGCCTGCTGGTGCCTGCCCCCGGCATCCCGGATTTGTCCGGCACTTCCACGTAGACGGGCGGCAGGCCCGTCAGGTCCTGCGCGGCCAGGTTCAGCTCCGCCATGTTCCCCCATCACCTTCGTTTCCCGTCGGCCCTTTGGGGACGCGCCCTCAGAGTCTACGGTTAGGCCGGCTCAAGGCGGGTAGTCCTTAGACTTGCCAATGGACGTTAATGCCGGGACCTGATGAAGGAGCGAAATTATGAGTGGAGTAGTGGTTGTAGGGGTGGACGCCAGCCCCTCTGCGCGGAAGGCAGCGGAAGTTGCGCTGGACCTGGCCGAGTCGCTGGGGGCCTCACTGCACGTGGTGACCGCCTTCGAAATGGAGAACGCCGAAACCTTTGGCGTTGGCTCGGACAAGGTGAGGATTTCCAACGCCGACAGCTCCGAGCTCGTGGCAAGGTCCTTGGGCGCATCCCGGCCGGGAGTGGAAATTACCCACTTCGCAGCCCGCGGCAAGCCTGCTGATTCACTGATCAAGGAAGCCATCCGCCTGGACGCCCGGGTGATCGTGGTGGGCAACCGCAGGATGCGCGGCATTGGCCGGCTCCTGGGCAGCGTCGCCAACAGCGTGGCGCACAACGCCCCGTGCGACGTGTACATCGCCAATACCTACGAGGACTGACCTGCTGACGCAGGAAGGTGGGCGGACGACGGCGGACCTTCCCGCCGTCGTCCGCCCACCTTCTTTGCGTGGTCAGGCGCCGTATTCCTCGTCGGTGACGTGATCGAGCCAGGTGACAACCTGCCCGTCAGCATCCGCTTCATGCATGGCGACGTGCGCCATGAAGCGCTCCGGCGTTGCCCCGTGCCAGTGTTCTTCCCCCGGCCCGATGTAGACCACGTCGCCGGGACGGATCTCCTGGATCTCCCCGCCGCGCCGCGCTACCAGCCCCACCCCATCGGTGACGTAGAGGGTCTGGCCCTTGGGGTGGTGGTGCCAGGCGGTGCGCGCACCGGGGGCGAACCGGACGTGCGCGCAACCGATGGCTGACTGTTCATCGGGGTTGCGGATGCCGTCAATCTGCACGGTGCCGGTGAACCATTCCTTCGGTCCGGCTCCTGTCTGGCCGCCGCTCTTGGTGTACTTCATGTTCTCCTCCTGTTGTTTGGGATGGATTGAAACTTTTGAGACGGTCAGGCGGGCCGGTCCGTGAACCTGGCCGTCAGGCCTGCGAGGACCGACGAAACCGCCAGGATGGCTGCACCCGCCAGGAAGGCCCCGCCATAGCCGACGGAGTCGAAGAGCACGCCGCCCAGCGTGGAGCCGACCGCGATCGAGGTCTGGACCACGGCCACCATCAGGCCCCCACCGGCCTCGGCGTCGTGCGGCATGGCCTCCGCGATCCAGCTCCACCAGCCCACCGGGGCGGACGTGGACATCAGTCCCCAGAAGCCCAGGAGCACCACCACGGCGGCAAGCCAGCCGCCGGACGGAACGAGGGCCGCCGCGATGACCGCCATCAGTGCGGGAATGGCCACCAAGGTCCGGTACAGGCCTTTGCCCAGGAAACGGCCAATCAGCATGGTGCCGGCAAAACCCGCCACACCGATCACCAGCAGCACCAGGGATACCGTGGCCACATCAACGCGGGTCACTGTCTCCAGGAACGGACGGATGTAGGTGAACAGGACGAACTGCCCCATGAAGAAGGACCCGCAGGCGGCCATGCCCCAGGCGACGGTGCGGCTCTTGAATGCGGCGAAAATCCCGAAAACGCTGCCCGCCGCCCGCGTCCCGGCCTTCATTGAGGGAAGGCTGATCCATTGCCAGACCAGGGCGAGCACCGCCACGGGAACCAGGCAGAAGAACGCTCCACGCCAGCCGATGACCGACCCCAGGTAGCTGCCCAGGGGCGCGGCCAGGACGGTGGCAAGGGCGTTGCCGCCGTTGAAAATGGCCAAGGCACGCGGCACCTGGTGTGCCGGCACGAGCCGCATGGCGGTTGCTGCGGACATGGACCAGAACCCGCCAATCACCACGCCAATCAGGGCCCGGCCGACCATGAAGAGCAGGTATCCCGGGGCCATCGCCACCAGGGCCCCGGAGACCGCCATTAACGTGGTCAGGCCCAGGGAGGAGCGCCTTGCGGTTCATGTTGCCGGCCAACGCGGATACGGACAGGCTGGTGAGGACGGCAAACAGCCCGGAGATGGCAATGCCCTGGCCTACCATCCCCTCGGAGACCTGGAGTTCGGCGGCCATGGGGGTCAGCAGGCTGACCGGCATGAACTCGGATGCGATGAGCGCGAAGACGCACAGGGACATGGCGAAGACGCCGCCCCAGTGCGCGGGGTGTTGCGCGCCGGGTTTTTGGGGCGCGCTGGTACTGGTAAGAAGTTTTTCGGGGGCCATGGTTTCCATCAAACCGTGCCGCCGCGGCCCTAGCGAGGGCCCTGCTGAAACGGGTTTTGCCAGACCCCCTTTAGCGCAGCCCGGCGGGGCGCCGAACCTCCCGGGGCCGGGCGTTCTCCGGTTCCGGCGGCCGCGGCTTATAGACCCAGGCCACCAGCACCACGGAAATGATCATCAGCAGGAACCAGGCCACGAGTTTTTCCAGGCCCACCGGGTGCCAGCCGTCCACCTGGCTCGGGTAGAGCCACGCGCCGGACCATGTGGCGATGTTCTCGGCCAGCCAGATGAACAGCGCCACCAGCAGGAAGGACACCACCAGCGGCATGCGGAACTCCCGCCGGAAGACGCGGAAGTGCATCACGCACCGGCCAAAGATGAGCACGACGGCGGCGAGCAGCACCCAGCGCAGGTCCCAGATGTAGTGGTGGGTGAAGAAGTTGGCGTAGACGGCGGCAGCGAGGACCGCGGTGACCCAGCGGCGCGGGTAGGCAGCGAAGCGAAGGTCGAACAGCCGGTAGACGCGCACCATATACGAGCCCACGGCGGCGTACATGAAACCGCTGAACAGCGGTACGGCACCGATGCGCAGGACGCCTTCGGCCCCGTAAGACCAGGAACCCATGTCGGTCTTGAACAGCTCCATCACCGTGCCCACCAGATGGAACAGGACGATCACCCGCAGTTCGCGCAGCGTTTCCAGCTTGAACGCCACCATCAGGATTTGGATCACGACGGCGGCGACGGTCAGGAAGTCGTTGCGCGCCAGCCCTGCACCGTCCGGATACCAGAGCCTGGCCGCCATCAGCACGGCCAGGAGTGCAGCGCCGAAAATGCAGGCCCAGCCCTGCTTGAGTCCAAAAACAGTGAATTCAGTGAGCTTGGCCTTGGCACCGTTGGCGGGGGCCGTGGCCAGGAAGCGGTGGGCGCGTTCATCGATCCGCCGCTCCAAAGGGGTGGAACTACGCACGGATGCCTTGGTGCTGCGCAGCCTGCGGGCTCCTGCGGAGGTCCTTTTCCAGTTCGGCCAGGCAGTAGTCCTTGAACCAGTGCCTGATGCGCAGCGGAAGCATGGGGTAGGCCACCGCAAGGATGCGCCAGGTCCGGTCGTAGCGGCGCTGGTGGCGGTCGCTCCAGGCGAGGCCGAAGTCCTTGCGCAGCTGCTCGGGGAGGAGCCCCGCGGTGAGGAACCTCGCCGACGGCATGATGGCCCGGTACCAAAGGGCAGTGTGCTTGGGGAACAGCAGGCCGCGGCCCACGCGCACACCCTCTTCCTCGGCGTGGAGGGTGGCGACCTGGTCTTCCCAGTAGCGGCCGAAGGCGGCCCGGTCTTTTGGCCACATGTCCGGTGGAAGCTGCAGCGCGGTGCCGATCCGTGAGTAGTCCTGGTACATCGCGTCTGCGGCGGCGTCCTCGAGCGGGCCGTGGATCTTCTCGATGATGGTCAGCGCAGTGTCGTACAGCGTGGCTGCCACCCAGAGCTGAAGTACCGGGTCGAAGGCGTTGTAGCCGGCGGACGATCCATCCTCCGGACGGCGTACCGGGACGTGGGCACGGTTGACCCTGCGCCGGACCTCCTTGACCTGCTCTTCGGTTCCGTACACCACGCCGTACACGTAGGTGAGCGTGCCCTTCAGCCGGTTGACGGGCCGTTGGGTGAACGTGCTGTGCGCTGCCACCCCGCGGCCGATCGCAGGGTTGGCCAGCTGCAGCAGGATGGCCCGTCCTGCCCCGGCGAGCAGGATGCCTTCTGCCCGGTAATCGGCAATTCCCTGCACCATGGGAAAAGGCTACCGGAGTGCTGCGGCAGCGGGACGGGGACTTTCGGCCCGTCGTCGTGCGTGCCGTGCGTGCCGTTGCTGCCCATGGCTTAGTATCCGTCGCCACGCACCGGCCGCAGCGACGTAATCATTTGCCTGATGTCCGCGTACTCGGCCGTTTCCCGGTACTTCTTCGCCAGTTCCGGATACGGCAGCGAGGGGTCACCGGGAGTTGTGTTGTTCCGGGGATCGTAGAACGCACCAAACATGGCGCTGGTGGGCGGCCACCGGAAGAAGTGCAGGATAGGGCAGGCGGACGGTCCGGTTGGGTCCGGACCGGAGGTGATGCCGTAACCGGCTGCCTGGACACCAGGCGGCCCGGGCGTCCCGGCGTCTCCCCTGGTCTCAAACACGAACTGCGGCACCACACCTTCCAGGGCAAGTTCCGGAATGCCTGCGGCGTCCAGCACTTCATACGGGTACTTCTGCGTGCAGGACGATCCGATGGCCATGTTCGTCCGCAGCGTCGCCATGAGCTTGCCGGCCTGATTTCGAACCTCCGCAAAGACGCCTCCGCCCTCGGGCAGTTCCCCCGCGGGATCGGTGACGCTCCAAGCGGCGGGCAGATCGAACGCCATGGTGTGGTCCGCCGTCTGCACCGTGGTCCACCCCGCGGTTCCGGGCGTGCTGTCTCCGCGCTCCCCCGGCAGGCCGGCGGAGGCCGTGGTCGTCGACATCGGTCCCGGGGCGGTGGCGGTGCCCGGTTCGGAGCTGGTGGCGGAGCCGGATGAGGACGACGGCGGTTGCTGACTTCCCGGCTGCGGCGAGCAGCCGGCCAGGACAAGGGCAGCCAGCGATGCTGCCGAAAGTGCCTTGAAAAACCTGCGCACCTTCCCAGTGTGGCGCGGCATGTCCGGGCGGAGGAGGGCCGGAGGACCCGACCTGTTACCTCCCCCGCCCGGTTCGGGCGTTACCGCTCCAGCAGGGACACGTCCCGGACGGCGCCCTTGTCCGCGGAGGTGGCCATGGCGGCGTACGCGCGCAGCGCAGCGGACACCTGCCGGTCCCGGTCCTTAGGCTTGTAGCCGCCGTTGATCAGCAGCTTTTCGCGGCGCTCGGCCAGGAGCTCATCGGAGACCTCCAGTTGCAGCGAGCGCTGGCTGATGTTGATGCTGATGATGTCGCCGTCCTCCACCAGCGCGATGGTTCCCCCGGACGCAGCCTCCGGGGAGATGTGGCCGATCGACAGGCCGGAGGTGCCGCCGGAGAAGCGGCCGTCCGTGATGAGGGCGCACTTCTTGCCCAGGCCGCGGCCCTTGAGGAAGGACGTGGGGTAGAGCATTTCCTGCATGCCCGGACCACCCTTGGGGCCTTCGTAGCGGATCACCACCACGTCGCCTTCCTTGATGGACTTGTTCAGGATCTTTTCCACGGCTTCGTCCTGGGATTCGCAGACCACAGCCGGGCCGGAGAAAGTCCAGATGGACTCGTCCACGCCGGCGGTCTTCACCACGGCACCATCCACCGCGACGTTGCCGCGCAGTACGGCCAGGCCGCCGTCCTTGGAGTAGGCGTGCTCCACGGAGCGGATGCAGCCACCTTCAGCGTCGGTGTCCAGGGAGGTCCACTCGTTCGACTGCGAGAACGCGGTGGAGGAACGGACCCCGCCGGGAGCCGCGTGCCACAGGGCCTGCGCTTCTTCGGTGGCTTTGCCGCCGCGGATGTCCCAGTCGTCCAGCCAGCCGTCCAGGTCGTTGGAGTGCACGGAGTGGACGTCCTTGTGCAGGAGGCCGCCGCGGTTCAGCTCGCCCAGCAAGGCGGGGATGCCGCCGGCGCGGTGCACGTCCTCCATGTAGTAGGTCTTGTCCTTGGCCACGTTCGGGGCCACCTTGGCCAGGCAGGGCACCTGGCGGGACTTGGCGTCCATCTCGGCCAGGCCGTAGTCCACGCCCGCCTCTTGGGCCGCGGCCAGCAGGTGCAGGATGGTGTTGGTGGAGCCGCCCATGGAGATGTCCAGGGCCATGGCGTTGTCGAACGCCTTGGCGGTGGCGATGGAGCGGGGCAGCACCGACTCGTCGTCGCCGTCGTAGTAGCGCTTCACGAGCTCGACGACGGTGGCGCCGGCTTTCTCGTACAGCGCCTTGCGGGCGGTGTGGGTGGCCAGCACGGAGCCGTTGCCCGGCAGGGAAAGTCCGATGGCCTCGGTGAGGCAGTTCATGGAGTTGGCGGTGAACATGCCGGAGCAGGAACCGCAGGTGGGGCAGGCGTTCTCTTCGATGAGGTTGATGTCCGCGTCGGAGATGGACTCATCCACGGCGTCGGCGATCGCGTTCACCAGATCCAGGGAGCGCACGGAACCGTCGGTCAGGGTCACCCGGCCGGCCTCCATGGGGCCGCCGGAGACAAAGACCACGGGGATGTTCAGCCGCAGGGCTGCCATGAGCATGCCGGGGGTGATCTTGTCGCAGTTGGAGATGCACACCAGGGCGTCGGCGCAGTGGGCGTTGACCATATACTCCACGGAGTCGGCGATCAGGTCGCGGGACGGCAGCGAGTAGAGCATGCCGGAGTGGCCCATGGCGATGCCGTCGTCCACGGCGATGGTGTTGAACTCGCGCGGCACGGCGCCGGCGGCCAAGATGGCGTCGGAAACGATCCGGCCCACCGGAGCCAGGTGGGTGTGGCCGGGGACGAACTCGGTGAAGGAGTTGGCCACGGCAATGATGGGCTTGCCGATATCGGAGTTGGCAACGCCGGAGGCGCGCAGCAATGCGCGGGCTCCGGCCATGTTGCGGCCGTGGGTGACTGTTTTTGAGCGAAGTGCAGGCATGCTTACCATCCTGCTGGTTCGGCGTTCAGGGCGGAAGACAGCCCTGCTACTAGTAGTAGGAGTACCAGAGTAATAGTATTTGGGAGTGAACAATCCCGGACGGCGCAAGGAACTCGGCCTCTTCCTGCGGGCCCGGCGCGACCAGGCGCTGCGGGCCGACTACGGCCTCCCGCCCGTGGGCCGCACCCGTGAGCGGGGGCTCCGCCGCGAGGAGGTGGCGTTCCTTTCCGGCGTCAGCGTCACCTGGTACACGTGGCTGGAGCAGGGCCGGGACATCAGCCCCTCCCGGCAGGTCCTGGAGGCCATCAGCCGTGCGCTGCATTTGTCGAGCACCGGCCTGGGCTACGTCCTGTCGCTGGGTGGCTACGCGTCCGCGGCCCCTGCCGGGCCGGCCGCAGATACTGCCCCGCCCCACATCCAGCGCCTCCTGGACGCCCTCGATCCCAATCCGTCCTTCGCGTTGTTTCCGGACTGGGGCGTGGCGGGGTGGAATACGGCCTACGCGGCGCTGTATCCCAATATCGCCACTGTGCCGGCGGCAGACCGGAACCTGTTGTGGCTGGTGTTCACCGACCCCTACGTCCGGAACCTCCTTCCCGACTGGGACACCACCAGCAAACGGTTCCTGGCCGAGTTCCGGGCCGAAACCGGGCAGCGGCTGGGCGATCCTGACATCCAGTACCAGGTGGAACGGCTCAAGGAGGCGAGCCCGGAGTTCCGGCAGGGCTGGGACCTGTACGACATCCTGGGTTTCGAATCCCGCGAGCGGCTGTTCCACCACCCCGCGGTGGGGGTGCTCCAGCTGGAACACCACCAGGTGTCCCCCTCGGACCGGCCGGACCTGCACATCGTGGTCTATACGCCGGCCCCGGGCAGCGATGCCGCGGCGCAGATGAAGTCCCTGCTGGCGGGGGCCTAACCCGGCTGCGCCGCGAGGTAGGCGAGCGCGGCTGCCGCCTGGGCCCGCGTGGCCACGGCGAGGGTGGGGTGGACGGCGGGAAGGAACGACGGCGAGTGGTTGGCCGGGATGTCGGCGTCCACCGTTCCGTTCGCCACCGCCCGCCGGTAGGTTTCCGGCGGCACGGAGCCCACCACCCAGTACACGTACGGAATGCCGAAGGCGTCGGGAATGCGGCTGAAATCCTCCGACGCTGTCTGCGGGGCAGTTTGATACACGGCATCCGCGCCGAAGGCCTCCGTGAAGGCGGCGGTGACCCGCGCGTTGGCTTCCGGATCGTTGCTGGTCAGCGGGTACTGGTCGTAGTACTCGAACTCCGGTTCCTGCGGCGAGCCCGCAGCTGCGCACTCACCCCGGACGATCCGCTCGATCGCCGCCATGATGGCGGTCCGCAAGTCAACGTCGTAGGTGCGGAGGTTGAGCAGCAGCTCGGCCCGGTCCGGGATGATGTTGGCCGTGGCACCCGCCCGCAGGGACCCAACGGTCAGGACGGCGAACTTCCCCGGCATAGTTTCACGGGACACCACGGTCTGGAGGCGGAGGACGATCGAGGCGGCGAGCACCACTGGATCAACCGCCTTATGCGGCATCGAGCCGTGGGCGCCCCGGCCGTGGACAGTGATCCGGACCGAATCACCTGCCGAGAGGATGGGACCCGGCGTGGTGCCGATGGTTCCCGCCTCGGTGGGCATGACGTGCTGGGCCAGCGCCACGTCCGGCCGCGGGATCCCGGCGGCCAGGCCGTCGTCGAGCATTGCCTGCGAGCCCGCCGCTGTTTCCTCCGCCGGCTGGAAGAGGGCGGCGTAGGTTCCCCGCCAGGCATCCCGATGGCCGGCGAGGTACTTTGCCGCCCCGAGCAGGGCCACCACGTGCATATCGTGCCCGCAGGCGTGCATCACCCCCGGGTTGGCGGAGGCGTAGCTTGCGCCTGTTGCCTCGGCGACCGAGAGGGCATCCATGTCGGCCCGGGCCAGGACGCCGGGACCTGCCCCGTTGGCAAGCACACCCACCACACCGGTACCGCCAAAGTGCCGGACATCGAAGCCCCAGGCGGCCAGCTTCTCGGCAACGGCTGCGGAGGTCTGGTGTTCGGCGAGGCCGAGTTCCGGATTCCGGTGGAGCTGTTCGTAGAGCGGGACCTGCCAGTCCAGCTCCTGCCCGATGCCGTCCGCAGAGTTATTGGCCAGTTCCATGTGAAGGCTCCTTCCGGCCGGCGGCAGCCGGCCCCTCACGGCCACCATAGGCAGCACCCATGGATGGTGTCCATGGGCAACCAAAAGCGGCCGGCGGCGGGAAATCCCGACGCCGGCCGCTCTTGCCCATGGACGCTAGGCCAGCACCCCCTGCCGCACGACGGCCGGCTTGAACTCTGCACCCGCGCCCGGGAATACCGGCACCTCGATCCGTGCGTGGGTGTGGACCTCGGTGACCGTGGCCTTAGTGTGCCGGGCAATGTTCTCCATGCTGGTCACCCACATGCCGTCCATTGCCTTAACCCGCTCCATGAGCTGCTCCAGCGCGACGGCCTTGGAGGGCCGGCCGGAAATGAAGGGGTGGTTGGTGAGGACGAAGCAGCTGCCCTGTGAGTGGTGTGCTTCGGCTTCAAGCGTCCACATTTCCAGGACCTTCGCCGGGCTCTCGATCACGCCGCTGCCGGTGACTCCGGGGTAGAACGCGTACTGCTCCCAGTCGTCAAGGGTCCAGTCCACGGGGATCTCGACAATGTCCCGGGGATCGTCCGCGGCGACGGCGAAGCGGTAGGGTGCATCGCCGTCGAGCAGGCTCGAATCGTAGAGGAAGCCGCGGTCCGCCAGGAGGCCCGGAGAGTGCCAGTTGAGCTCCCACCATGGTGCCCGGTAGCCCGCAGGCCGGACACCTGCGACTTTGGCGAGGGCCTCCAGGCCGCGGTCGATGTAGCTGGCCTCGGTGGCGGCGTCGATGCCCTGCATGGGCTCGTGCAGGTAGCCGTGGTGGGCCACCTCGTGCCCGCCGTCGACAATCTGCCGGACCACGTCGGGGTAGGACTCGGCGGTGAAACCGGGGATGAAGAAGGTGGCCTGGATTTCCTGGCGGGCCAGGATGGCGAGCAGCCTCGGAACCGCGATCTTGGGGCCGTAGGACTGGTGGCTCATCAGCGACATGCGCCGGGTGCTGGTGGGATCGTGGGCGATGGTGCAGGACTCGGCGTCCACATCGAAGGTGAAGGTCGCTGCGGCCTTGAAGCCTTCGGGCCAGGTGATGGGGTGCAGGGGGTCCGCGATGGCGGGCTGGTTCACGGGAAATCCTTTCGGCGGGCGCTGGGCGCCCGCCTGGTTCTACGGGATGGTGAGCTTAGAGGGCGGGAAGGGCGGGCGTGCTTTCCGTCCCTTTGCTCTCTGCTTCCGGAGCGCCTGCGGCATCAGGGGCGGCTGCGGCCTGCTGCGTGGTGCGCGGCTCGATGGCGAGGTAGCGGATGTGCTGGCGCGGTCCGAGGATGGCGTACACCCCGGCGCTGGTCAGGCCGCCGGCCAGCCAGGACAGGTCCCAGCCGCCCAGGGCCACGGCGATGGGGCCCTGCATGATGGGGATCAGTCCGTACATGAACAGCCACGTTGCGAAGATCCCGGCCACAAGGGAGATGACGCCGGCGAAGTTGACCACCGGCAGCCGCTTTGTGCCGACGCCGTCGAACAGCCGATCGGTTCCGCCCGGCCAGCGCTTTTCCAGCCAGAAGTAGTGCACCAGCATGATTCCGCCCCAGGCGGCCACCCAGGCCACCAGGCCGATCAGCCAGGCGTCGAGTACTGCGGCGAAGTCCTCCTGGAAGATGAAGAAGACGACGGCGGCGAGCGAGAAGACGCCGACGAACAGGTTCAGCTTGCGGCGGCTGATGGAGATGTCCAGGGCCTGGGTGGCCACGGAGAAGGTGTAGATGTTCAGGATGTTGGTGGCAATGGGGCCGTGGAGCACCATCAGCAGCACTGGCAGCGCCATGGCACCGAAGTTCAGCACGATCAGTTTGCCGGGATCGATCTCGCCGCTGTTGGTGGCGAGGCTTGCACCCAGGACACCGAGCCACACGACGGGGATGAACTGCCCCAGTACCGAAGCGAGGTAGACCTTTTTCTTGGGGACGCTGGTGCTGACGAACCGGGAGTAGTCCGCGGCGTAGGTGAACCAGGTGATGCCCCAGCCGATGCCGATGGCGGTCATGACGGCGCTCATGGCGGCGATGCGCTCGGAGCCTTCCAGGACGGCGCCGGCAGGACCGGCGTAGCTCCAGTCGATGTCCATGCCGAACCATGCCACCGCGGACATGACGGCCAGGATGAGGATGGTGGGCGGCACGGTCCATTTTTCAAAGGCGGCAATCGCCTTGTAGCCAAACCAGGCGATGGCCACCTGGAGCGCCATGATGAAGGTCGCGACGCCGATCTTCCAGCCATAGTTGGGGGCGTCCGGGTCAACCCAGCCGAGGGTTCCGAAGAGTGCCATGACCAGGTCCAGGATGATCCAGGTGTTCACCGCGCACCAGCCGATGACCAGCAGGGCCTGGATGGCGGCCGGCAGGTAGTTGCCGCGCCGGCCGAATGCCGCCCGGGCCAGGACCATGCCGGTGGCTCCGGTCTTTTGTCCGAGGAGGACGAAGCAGCCGAAGAGCAGCATGCCGATCAGGTTGCCCAGCACCAGGACGGTGATGGTGTCCGCCAATCCGAGTCCCAGCTGGATGCCGAGTGCCCCCAGCACCCAGTTGATGGGTGCCAGGTTGGCGCCCGCCCAGATCCAGAACTGGCCGGATACCTTGCGTGTGCGTGCTGATTCGGGGATGGGCTGCAGCCAGGCTTCGTGGTCCACGGCGTTGTGGTCCTGCGTGGCCGGGTCAGGTTGGCCGTGCGTGGCTGTTGAAAGCTTTTCTTGCATGGGGGCCTCCGTGAGGTGGATAAGTACAAATAAGGCTATGTGGCCCTCATCACAAGCAACAAGATACAATCTGTCGAACAAATCCTCCTACTACGTTACGGACTGTCGTGTCAGTGTTTCTTGGCGAAATACTCGCCCACCCCGCCCTTGCCGCCGCAGATCCAGTGGTCCACCCGGAAGGGGCCATGGCCGACGCGCAGCCGGTCCGCTGGGTGCACTCCAGCGAAGTGCTGGACATCGCTCCCCTGCTGCGCGGCGGCGAACTGCTGCTCTGCGGCGGAATCACGCTGGCCACCGCCTCCCCGGCAAAACGCGAAGACTACGTCCGCGGGCTGGCGCAGCGGGGCGTCGCAGCCCTGGCCATCGAGACCGGCGGGGCGCTGCCGGAAATCCCTGCGGACATGCTGCAGAAGGCGGAGGAATACGGCCTTCCCGTCGTGGAACTGCGGAAGGTGGTCCCGTTTGTCGGCGTCATGCAGGCCATCAATTCGATGCTGGTCAGCGAGTCCGTGGGGCACCTGCAGCAGGCAGATGCCGCGACGCGCGCCATGGCGGCCGAACTCGCCCACGGTGCGGCACTGGACAAGATCCTTGGCGTGCTGGCCGGCATCACCGGGTCAGCCGTAAAACTCACCTCCCCTTGGGGCGTCACCATGGGCAGCGCCGTTCCGGAGGGCTGGAACGACGGGGTGGACGCGGCTGCCGGCGAAGGAACAGCGGACGACGACGGCACGGGGACCGGTGGGCACGGCGGCTTCTACGCGGTGGCCGGCGGAACGGTGATCACCGTGGACATCCCCGTGCGCGGGGTCCTGATGGGGCGGCTGGAGGTGCATGTGCCCGATGTTGCGGACACGGCCCTTGCGCAGGTGGCCGGGGAGCGGGCCGTGGACATCCTGGGCCTGGCACTGCTGCAGCACACACCCCCGGGGCTGCATGCCCTGGCGGGTGCCGAACTGATGCGCGCCGTGCTCAATGCCGCGCCGGAGTGGCGCCTGGAGCAGCTGGCCCCCGCTGCGGGTTTCCCCACGGACTCCCCCGCCGTGGTGGCAGCCATCCATGCGGCGGCACCGCAGGAGCTGCGCGGCGCCGTCGAAAATTTCCTGAGCTCACAGCGGATCCCGTGCGCCGCCTACCTCGACGACACCGAACTGGTGGTGATGATCGGGCTGCCGTGCACCGAAACTGCCGGTGCGCGGCGGCAGCTCCTGGAATCCCTCCGGGACCTGGAGGGTGACCACGATGCCGTGATCGCCGTGGGTCCGCTGGCTGACGGGGTGGCGGAGGCGGCCTGGTCACTGGCGGAAGCCCGGCGGGCCCTGGAGGTACGGCAGATCCAGCGCCGGAACGCATCGGCGCGCAGGCGGCACCCGGCACGCGGCCTGGTGGTGCTGGACGCCCAGGACACCGCCGTGGAAAGCCTCGCCCTGACCTGCCTGGACCCCTCATCCCGGGAGGCGTTCGTCAACCGGCAGTTGCGGGCAGTCCTGGAACACGATGCGCAGCGCCAGTCCCAGCTGCTCGAGACCCTGCAGGTGTGGCTGGACTCCGGCTGCAACACCGCGCAGTCGGCGCGCGAACTGCACCTGGAACGGCAGTCGATGCACCATCGGCTGCAGCGGATTTTCGACCTGTGCGGCGGTGATCCGCGCGGCACCGGCAGGCTGGCGGCCCTGCATCTGGCGGCGCGGATGGCCGGGCTGCCCTGACCTTGGACCGGCGCCGCAGAAGGGCTGCGGCCGTAGGTAGCCCACCGACAGGCTATAGGGGCACTAATTAGGGGGTGCCCGGAATTGTTTCGGGTGCCCCGAGCAACAACACTGATCGGATCAGGAATCGGTGGCGGCTTTCACCTTGGGGGCTAAATTGAAAAAGAATCCGTTCTTCCGTGGTCTGTTGACAGCGGCGTTGATTGCTCTGGGTGTGCTGGTGGCACCGGTGCCGGTATCCGCCGCGACAGGCGATGTCGGTGTTGAAGGCCCGTCGCATGCCGGTACTGCGACCCCCACAGGCACCAAGCGCGCCACGAGCGTGTTGTGGTTCAACGACGGATTCTGGTGGGGGAATTTGTGGGACACTTCCTCCGCCAAGTTCCACATCTTCAGGTTCAACGCAGCCACGGGTTCCTGGGTGGACACCGGCGTGGCGACGGAGTCGCGGGCCAACACGCATCATGACGTGCTGTGGGACGGGAAGACGCTGTACGTTGCAAGCTACCGCTTCGTAAATGACGAACTGCCGGCTGAGCCAAACTTCCCCACAACGATGCGCCGCTACAGCTACGACCCCGGCACCAAGAAGTACACGCTGCTCGGTTCCAGCCAGATCAACAATTCCAAAGTCGAAGTCCTGACCATCGACAAGGACTCCACCGGCAGGGTGTGGTCCACGTGGCAGGAGGACAACAAGATCTACCTGAACGTGACGGCCACTGACGGCAAGACGTGGGGTACCCCGTTCCAGGTTCCGGGATCGATGAGCAACGTCTCCGTGGATGACACCTCGGCGGTGATTTCCTTCGACGGGAACATCGGGGTGATGTGGAGCCGGCAGATGGGGGACTCCACCGATGGAATGTACTGGAGCTACCACGTGGACGGCGAATCAACGACGGCCTGGAGCACTCCCGTGGCTGCGGTGTCCGGGCAGCGCAGCAGCGATGACCACATGAACCTGAAGTGGCTGGACTCCTCCGGCGGACGCGTCTTCGCGGCGATCAAGACCTCGTACACGTCCCCGTCGCAGCCCCAGATCCAGCTGCTGGCCCTGAGCGGCACAACATGGTCGGCGCATACAATCGCCACCGTCGCCGAGTGCCCCAACCGGGTGATCGTCATGATCGACGAAAGCACCCAGCGGCTGCGTACCTTCGCCACCTATCCCAAGCCGTCGGGCACCACCGACGCCGGCGTCTGCACCGCCTCGGGCGGCGCAATCTACGAAAAGTCCACGCCCCTGGACAAGATCAGCTTCACCACCACCAAAACGGCCCGGATTGTCGATGCCGACCAGTTCGTGCACAACGTGACGTCGACGAAGCAGAACGTCAACAGCTCTGCCTGGGGCACTGCCAACAGCGGCCTCCTGCTGCTGGCAGATGCCAATGCCACCAGCCAGTACTGGCACTACTACGACCCGACCGGTGGCGGCAGTGACACCACGGCTCCGACCGTGACGGCCACGTCTCCCGCCGCGGGTGCCTCCGGCGTGGCAGTGACAGCCAATGTGACGGGCACGTTCTCGGAGGCCATGGACGCCTCCACAATCACCGCGGACACGTTCACGTTGACCGACGGAACGGCTCCCGTGACCGCGGCAGTGTCTTACGGCGCCGCCGGCAAAGTTGCAACCCTGAACCCTGACGCCGACCTTGCAGCGGGGACCAAGTACACCGTCACGATCAAGGGCGGTACCAGCGGTGTGAAGGATGTTGCCGGGAACACCCTGGCCGCGGACAAGACGTGGACTTTCACCACGGCTGCGTCCGCACAGACTCCGATCGCCATAAAAGCAGAGTCGCTCAATGGCGCCCTTGGTGCAGCCACCACCCCCGAGGTGTACGGCCTCAAGGACAACGGCGGCTACCAATGTTTTGAACGCGGGTGCATCCTCTACTCGCCGGCAACGGGGGCCCACATCTCCGTCGGTGCGATCCGGGGGCTCTGGGCAGCCACCGGGTTCGAAAACGGCGGCCTCGGCTACCCGACCACCGACGAAGTGGGCGGCCTCAAGGACGGCGGCGTCTACCAGAACTACCAGGGCGGCGCCATCATCTGGTCACCGGCCACCGGAGCCCACATCTCCGTCGGTGCGATCCGGGGGCTCTGGGCAGCCACCGGGTTCGAAAACGGCGGCCTCGGCTACCCGACCACCGACGAAGTGGGCGGCCTCAAGGACAGCGGCGTCTACCAGAACTACCAGGGCGGCGCCATCATCTGGTCACCGGCCACCGGAGCCCACATCTCGGTCGGCGCGATCCGGGGGCTCTGGGCAGCCACCGGGTTCGAAAACGGCGGCCTCGGCTACCCGACCACCGACGAAGTGGGCGGCCTCAAGGACAGCGGCGTCTACCAGAACTACCAGGGCGGCGCCATCATCTGGTCACCGGCCACAGGAGCCCACCTCTCCGTGGGCGGCATCCGCTCCATCTGGGCCTCCACCGGGTATGAATCAGGCCGCCTCGGCTACCCCACCAGCGATGAGTACGCGACGGGCAATGACGGCAGCGTGGCCCAGAACTACCAGGGCGGCGTTATCCACTGGAGCCCCACCGGCTCCTACATCACCTGGCGATAGGGGCTGCGCCGGCCGGCCGCGTCAGCTGGCCGGGCGGCCCCCCAGCCGCGTGGTGACCTTGGCCGCAGCGGCCATGCAGGCCTCGCCGAGGCTTTCGAACTGCTCTTTGGACACCCGGAACCGCGGCGCTGGAATCAGGACGGCCGCCACCACGTCGCCGCGGTGGTCCCGGACGGGCGCGGCCACGCCCACTTCGTCCATGGACGATTCGCCGTAGTTCCCCGCCCATCCCCGCTGCGCAACCTCCTGGAGCCGGGCCTCGTAGGCTGCCAGGCCGTCGTCGTCCAGCCCCGGGAAGGTGATGGTGCCGCTCCTGAGCAGCTCCCGCACCCGCTCGCCCGGAAGGGTGGACAGGAAGACCTGGACGGAAGCGCTCATGGCGTCACGGTAGCGGGCACCCAGCGGGGTGGTGTGCTTGATCTGGTGGTGGCTGGCGATCTGCTCCACGCAGATGGCTTCGTCTCCGTTCCAGAGCATGAGGGCGCTGGTCTCTCCGGTCTGCTCGGTCAGCTGCCGCAGGACGGGATAGGCCACGCGGCGCTCCTCCATCTCGGCCAGCAGTGGCCCAGCGACGGCAATGAGCCCCAGGCCCAGCCGGAACCGCTTGGTTTCCGGGTCGCGCTCCACCAGGTTTTCCTGCTCGAACGTGGCCAGGATCCGGGAGACACTGCTCTTGTGCATGCCCACCCGGTTGGCAATTTCGGTGACGCCCAGCAGGGGTTCGTCGGCTGTGAAGGTGCGCAGTACGGCGATGGCGTTGACGACAACGGAAGCGCCTTTGGCATCAGTCCCGCCATTGGTGCCGGCTCCGTTGGCGCTGGTGTCGGAGGTCTTTGCAGGAGTCATGATGGAGACCATCTTTCCCTATTGTCGGGGATGGACGCCGAAGCGGCGCCGTGGTGCACGGCGCCGCTTCGGCTGTTCAGTTGGTTATCCCTTGACGATGTTGTGTTCCGGGCCGAACGGGAACTTGGTGATGTTCTCCACCGAGTTGTCCTCGCCGATGACCAGGATGTCGTGCTCGCGGTAGCCACCGGCTCCGGGCTGGCCGTCAGCCACGGTGATCATGGGCTCCATGGAGACCACCATGCCCGGCTCCAGGACCGTATCAATGTCCTCGCGCAGCTCCAGGCCGGCTTCGCGGCCGTAGTAGTGGCTGAGGACGCCGAAGGAGTGGCCGTAGCCGAAGGTGCGGTTGGCCAGCAGTCCGTTGCTGATGTAGATCTCGTTCAGTTCGGCGGCGATGTCCTTGCACACGGCGCCGGGCTTGATGAGTTCCAGGCCGCGCTTGTGGACCTCGACGTTGATGTTCCACAGCTCGAGGGAGCGTTCGTCCGGCTGGCCCAGGAAGAGGGTGCGCTCCAGGGCGGTGTAGTAGCCGGAGGTCATCGGGAAGCAATTGAGCGAGAGGATGTCACCCTGCTGCAGCTTGCGGGTGGTGGCCCAGTTGTGGGCGCCGTCGGTGTTGATGCCGGACTGGAACCATACCCAGGTGTCGCGGACTTCCCGGTCCGGGAAGGTCCTGGCGATCTCGTGGACCATGGCTTCGGTGCCGATCAGGGCAACTTCGTACTCGGAGATGCCTTCGCGGATGGCGTTGCGGATAGCTTCGCCGCCCAGGTCGCCGATGCGGGCACCGTGCTTGATGACTTCGATTTCCTCGGCGGACTTGATCATGCGCTGGCGCATGGCGTCCTGGGAGACGTCCAGCATCTGGGCGCCGGGGAAGGCGGCGGCGATCTTCTCGCGGGTCAGGCCCGGGAGGAAGTCGTCCTCGACGCCCAGCCGGGTGGCCTTGACACCGCGCTGGTGCAGGGCTTCCTGGAGACCGAAGAAGAAGTTGTCGCGGCGCCAGTCGGTGTAGACGATGTTCTCACCGTAGGAGGTGCGCCACGGCATGCCGGCGTCGATGTTGGCGGTAACGGTGACCGAGTCGTCGGCGGTGACCACCAGGGCGTAGTTGCGCCCGAACGTGGTGTACAGGAAGTCGGAGTAGTACTTGATGCCGTGGTAGCTGGTGAGGATGACCGCATCCAGCTCCTTGGCGGCCATGATCTTGCGGAGGCCGCCAAGGCGGCGCTCGAATTCCGCGTCGGAGAACGTGAGCTTGCCCTTGGTGCCGTTGTGCAGGACCTTGAGGCGCTCGAGTTCGGCGATGGAGGAGGCGTTGTCGGCAGTGATAGTCACGGGTGGTGCCTTTCTAGTGGGTGCCAGCTGCTCTTGGTGCAGTTGGTTGGTTTGCGTCGTGAGGTTGGTCTGTGGTGCCCGGAGGGGTTTGGGGCCCTGGTCAGAGGTGCTTGAGGGGCTTCCGGGAGGTTTCGGCGGCGAAGAGCACGGCCGTGAGGGACACGGCAGCTGCGGCCACGAGGTACCAGCCGGGTGCCAGCTTGCTCTGCGTCAAGCCGATGAGCAGGGTGGCCATGAAGGGTGCAGTGCCGCCGAACAGCGCATTGGAGAGGTTGAAGCTGACGGCGAAGCCGCTGTACCGGACTTTGGTGGGGAACAGTTCAGCCAGGAAGCTGGGCAGCGTTCCGTCGTTCAGGGTGAGCATGCCACCCAGCAGGATCTGGACCAGGACAATCACCAGGAAGTTGCCGGTGTCCAGCAGCATGAAGGCCGGAACAGTCAGCAGCATGAATAGGACGGACGCGGTGATCAGCATGCGCTTGCGGCCGAACCGGTCCGAGGCGAGTCCCGTGAGGAAGATGAAGCCGATGTAGCTGGCCAGCGCGATGGTGGTCGCCAGGAAGGACTCAGTGGGACCAAAGCCCAGTTCCTCGGACAGGTAGGTGGGCATGTAGCTGAGGATGACGTAGAAGCCGACGGCGTTGAGCAGCACCGCGCCACAGGCGATGACCAGCTGTTTGCGGTAGGTCCGGAACATGTCCAGCGCGGGGGCTTTGGGAGCGGATTCTTCCTGCTCGGCCAGGGCGCGGAAAGCCGGGGTGTCCTCCAGCTTGGTGCGGATGTAGCGGCCAATCAGTCCCATCGGGGCGGCCAGCAGGAACGGCAGCCGCCATCCCCACTCGTGCAGTTGGTCGGTGCTGAGGACCGAGGTGAGGAGCGCCGCGATCAGGGAGCCGAGGAGCAGGCCGGCGGCGGTGCTGGCGGGCACGACGGCGGCATAAAGGCCGCGGCGGTTGGCCGGAGCGTATTCCACCAGGAAGGCTGATGCTCCGGCGTATTCGCCGGCTGCGGAGAAGCCCTGGACCACGCGGACCAGTAGCAGTAGGACAGGGGCCAGCATGCCGATCGTGCCGTATCCGGGGATGAGTGCGATGCAGAACGTGGAGACGGACATGATGACGATTGAGAGGGACAGCGCCTTGCGCCTGCCCAGCTTGTCGCCGATATGCCCCCAGAAGAAGCCGCCCAGGGGACGGACGAAGAAGGAGATGGCGAAGACGGCGAAGGTAGCCAGCAGCGCGGTCTGCCTGTCTGCTTCGGGGAAGAACACCGACGATATGACGGCTGCGAGGTAGCCGTACACGGCGTAGTCGAACCACTCGACAAAGTTGCCGATGAAGCTCGCGGTGACCACCCGGCGTCGAACGTCCTTGCCGGCAACGACGTTATCCATGCCGCCACCAGCCCCCGCTGGAGCGTTGGCGTCAGCGGCAACCACTCCTGCCTGGGGTGAGTTTTGTTGGGTACTCATGAAACCACCAATGATGTTGGAGTTGCATTGCTTGCAACTTGGTTGTTTCAAGATAGGCCGTGATGTAAGGCACAGTCAAGGGTTTTTTTCAGCATTAAGTCGCGACTTATACCTGTTGACGCAGGACAAGCGCCCGCAAGCAGGTTCTATTGGATGCAACGACGCATGTTGCACTAAGAACAACAGCGTTGTTTTTGTGGAGGCCTTCTGGACGCTGGACGCGGTTCCGCAAGAATGGATCCTTGAGTCGCTGCACCAGCAGCCGCCGTTGGACATACTGGGCTCGACAACGAGGGGCCTAAAGACTCGGGCGGAAAGGGGCGCCCTGACCCATACTTGCGCCATGGACGACACTGCTGCCAAGGAGCGCACTGGGCGAAGACCGGACCGGATCCTGCTGAGCCTGGTGGGCGTTGTGGTTGTCCTGGTGGTGGTGGCACTGGCGGTGGTCTTCACCCGCGGCGAGCCTGCACCCTTGGATGGGGCAAGCCCCGCCGGAGTGGTCCAGCGGTACAGCAAGGCAGTGATCGACGGCGACAGCACCACGGCCCAGTCCTACCTCACAGACGCTGCCAAGAGCCGGTGCCGCGGCACCTATTCCGGCGAGCCGGCCCCCGCCCGCGTTGTCCTGATTTCGACGACGGAACGCACCGATTCGGCCACCGTGAAGGTTTCGATTGTCCGATCGTCCCAGGGCGGACCGTTCGGTCCTTCCGAGTACGAGATGGAGGACTCCTTCGGGCTGCTGAAAGTGAACGGAACATGGAAGATTGACCAGCCGCCGTACCCCCTGATGGCCTGCACCGACATCCCGGTGAAGCAATGACGGCCCCGGCAGCCCCGGTGGCCGCCGCTCCCTCCAGCGGCCTGGCAACCCTCCGCCGATTCATCATGTACGTCCTGCTTTTTGCACTGGTGGTCATCGCAGCCTCGGGGCTCCAGGGCCTGCTGGAACGGCTCTTCCGGACGGCATCCACCTTGGTGTCCGGTGATGTCGCAGGATTGGCCCTGTCCCTTGCCTTCACCCTGATCGGTGGCCCGCTCGCGCTGCTGCTGTGGTGGTTCGCGTGGAGGCGCCTGAACGACGAATCCGAACGCAGGGCGCCCGGGTGGGGCCTCTACCTGACCGGGATGTACGCGGTCTCGTTGATCATCAGCACCACGTCGCTGCTGAACCTTGCCACTTCCTTCATTGACACGCAGGAGAGCCAGTGGCCTTCCCCGCTGGCCAACGGCATCGTGTGGTCGGCCATCTGGTGGTGGCACCGGTGGATGTGGAGGCACCCCCGGAAACCGTCATCGCATCTCGAAGACGTGCGGGCCGTCGTCGGCTCCGTGTTTGGACTCCTCCTTGGTGCCGGCGCCGCCATTGCAGCGCTGGGCAGCCTGCTGGACGTGGCGATCCGCGGTTTCGCGGCAGCGGCTTCCTTTGAGTCGTGGTGGTTCCCCGTCCTGAGGTCCGTGGTGTGGGCGGCCGGCGGGGCGGCCCTGTGGTGGTGGCACTGGTTCCGGGAGGGCGGCCGGCGCTTCCAGACAGGGCTGGTGGACGTCACCATCATTGCCGTGGGCATCTTCGTCGCCGGCATCACGGCCCTGGGTGGCCTGGGCGTCATCCTGTTTGTCCTCTTGCGGCTGGCGTTTGACCGGAGCGATCCCTTGAACGACCTGCTCGAGCCGCTGGCTCCTGCCCTCGCGTCCGCCGGCATCGGGGCGCTGGTCTGGCGCTACCACCGCACCGCGTCCGTAACCCGTTCCACCCGGACGCGCCGCGCCAGCCTCCTGGTGACGTCCGCCGTGGCGCTTGCCGCGGCGGCATCCGGCATCGGCGTCGTGGTCAACGCACTCCTTGCCACAGCCGTGTCTCCGCTGGCCGGCGGTGCCACCCGCACGCTGCTCCTGGGCGGCTTGAGTTCCCTGGTGGTGGGAGCACCTGTCTGGTGGCTGGCATGGAAACCGAGGCACCAGCCACGGTCCGCCGCAGACATTCCGCCCGGCCGGCGGGTCTATTTGGTGGCGTTCTTCGGCGTCAGTGCCGTGGTGGCCCTCATTACGCTGCTGGTGATTGGCTACCGGCTTTTCGAATTCCTGCTGGGCGACGTCACCGGCGGAGCGCTCCTGGACCGCATCCGCGCACCCCTGGGCCTCCTGGTGGCAGCCGGGCTCGTGGCGGGCTACCACTTCGCGCTGTGGCGCCATGACCGGGTCCTGTTCGCCGCCGCGGCACCCGTGCACAAGCACATGATCGAGCGGATCACCCTGGTCAGCGGCTATCCGCCCAGTTCCATGGATCCCCAGGCATTGGCGCGCGGCATCGCTGATGCCACGGGAGGTGCCAAGGTGGCCACCTGGCTGATGGCGGACGACGGCGGCGCGGGAGTTCCGCCGTCGACCGTCCTTGCTCCGGGGGCAGAGGAGGCCGTACGGCTGGTGGCGGCAGCTTTGGAAGGCGTCACGGCCCAGCATGTCCTGGTGGTTGCCGGGCCGGACGACCGGCTGGAAGTGATCCCGCTCGCGGCCGTCGGCGGCGCTCCCGTCCTTGGCAGCCCTGCGACTGGCCGGGTCCTCCGGCCCTGATGTGCGGCGAGGCAGACGCCCGGCGATAGTGGAAGGGAGGCCGGCGATGGCTTCATGGGGACGCGCGACGCGTAGCAGCGTTGCAGCGGCAAGGAGGAGCGGGGGCCGGGCAGGTGCCCTCGCGGCAGTCCTGCTCGCATTGGCGGGGTGTTCGCCTGCTGGCACGCCGCCGGCCAGCAGCCCGCCAAGCAGCCCGGCGCCTGCGCCTCCGGCCAACAGTTCCCAGCCGGCTGCAACAGCTACCGCAACAGAGTCACCGTCCGGGCCTTTCTCTGACGCTGAGCTTGCAGCGATCATCAACGGCGTGGGACGGTCGCGCAACCTGCCGTATCCTACGGCCCAGGACTCAACCCGCCTGCGCTCGGGTGCGGCAAGCGGGTCCCTCCCGCAAACCCGGACGGAAACCACCCCGGGTGACTGCGCTGCCCTGCTTCCCCAGGACCCGTTCACCCGCTGGGCCGACAAGAACATCAACTTCGCCGAGGGCATCATGCCGCCGGCCGGCGCGGAATCAGGACCTACGACCACCATCTGGGTCATCCTCCGGAGCGCGGAAAGGGAGTCCATTGCAAAGGCCGATTTTGGTTATACGGACGACCTATTGGCCCGCTGCGGGCAGTTCGACCTGGCCGCTACGGAGGCGGGCAGGACCTCCACCTATGCCCTCCAGTTGCTGGCTGCTCCCCCCATCGCCGACAAGCAGCATGCATTCATGCAGGTCACCAAGCCAAAGGGGCAGGGAGACTTCGGCATGGCCGGATTGCGTGTCCTGGACGGCACCCTGTCCATCACGCTGACGCTCTCTGTTGCCACCCTGAACTCTGAAGCCGACGCCAAACCGGCCCTGGACTCGATGGCGGAACTGGCGAAGGAGCTCATCAGCGAAGCGGGCAAGCCCCAAGCACCAGCGGCACCAAGCGCTCCAAACTCAATGTCGCCTGAACAGATGGTGGCGCTGTTCAAGGGCATGACCGCCCCCGGCGGGGAAACGGTGAGCCTGCCGCAGGCGGGGATCATTGGGCCTCCCCAAGGCTCCACGCCCACAGTCCCGACGCCACCGGCCGACTCCCCCTGCACCTTCGATGACCAGGCGTACACCGCGGCCCTGGCTGGTTCTGTCGTCGGGCAGGGGCAGATCCAGGGGGCCGCCAAGATGGACTACACCGAGCTCACCGTCGTCAACATGCCTTCGACAATGCAGTCGCCCTACCCGTTCGACGCCAGGGCGGAACGGCTTCCGAAATGTTCCTCTGTGCAGGAAATCCTGTTCGAGGGCACGAGCCGGACGTGGTCCCCTGTTGCCGCATTGGCCACCGCGATCACCGCTGATTCGAGCTACGCCGTGGCGTACCAGCTCAGCGACGGCACAGGCCAATGGCACGTGCGGTGCGGGGCGCGCAGGGGAACGCTGTCCATCGAAGCTGGCAGCGGCACGGCCTCCCAAGCCGAGGCACAGGCCAAGGCCGGAGAACTGGCATCCTTTTTCAACGCTGTCTTCTCACGCGCAGGAAAGTAAATGTGCCGCCGGTCCACCCCTGCGGACACCCTTCCTCAAGATTTGCGCAGTTTATCCGGCTGCTGGATTAACTCTCTTCCCTTGGCATTCAGCGGTGCCTAGTGTGGGCACACACGCGTTACTAGGGGGATAAGTGAACAGCTCAGTTGAAGGTCTTCAAGACGCCACCGACCGGGATCCGCAGCAGGTCCCGGCGGCGGATTCACTGGACGTACAGCAGCGGGTTGTGGAATGGACGTCGGACTGCCTTCTGACCCTCCGCAGTCCCGTCCGCTTCACCCGCGCAGACTGGCCCTAGATGTAATTCCCAGGGACGTTGTGAACAGCGTGGCGTGATGTAAAGGGCGAGGGCCTCCGGTATCGATTTGGGTTACCACACTCATCTCGACGCCAGGAGGCCCTCGTGTCCTACGTTACCCACGCCAACGCCGACCTCACACCTAAGGCCAGGGGTAAGCTCGCCCGCTTAGTCATCGAGCAGGGCTGGACGTTGCGCCGAGCTGCAGAGCGTTTCCAGTGCTCGCCCGCCACCGCAAAGAAATGGGTGGACCGGTACGTCGCCCGGGGTGAGGACGGCATGGCTGACGCGTCCTCCCGCCCGCGGCGGAGCCCGAACCGCACACCCATACGCACCGAACGGCGGATCCTCGCGCTGCGTTTCACCCGGCAGTGGGGACCGCACCGGATTGCGGCCCACCTGGGCGTGGCCCGCTCGACCGTAGGCAAGGTCCTGGCCCGATACCGGATGCCCCGGCTGGCCTGCCTGGACCAAGGCACCGGGCTGCCCGTCCGGAAGCCTGCACCGCAGCGCTACGAACACAACAACGCCGGAGACCTGGTCCACGTGGACATCAAGAAACTCGGGCGCATCCCCGATGGCGGCGGGCACCGCGCCCTGGGCCGGGCGCTGGGCCGTAGGAACCGAAGGGCCGGTACCGGGTACGCGTACCTGCACCACGCCGTCGATGACCACTCACGGCTCGCGTACTCGGAAATCCTCGGCGACGAAAAGAAGGAAACCGCCGCCGCTTTCTGGGTCCGCGCGGCGGCGTTCTTCGCCGCGCACGGCATCACCGTCAAAGCCGTACTGACCGATAACGGATCCTGCTACCGCTCCCGGGCCTTCGCAGCAGCCCTGGGCCCACACCTCAAGCATCGGCGGACCCGCCCCTACCGGCCGCAGACCAACGGCAAGGTAGAACGCTTCAACCGCACTCTCGCTACGGAATGGGCCTACGCCCGGCCCTACACTTCAGAAGCCGAACGCGCCGCCACCTACGACCAGTGGCTCCACCACTACAATCACCACAGAACCCATACCGGCATCGGAGGCAAAACCCCCATCAGCCGCGTTCACAACCTCAGTGGGAATTACACCTAGAGCCGGCCGGCCTCCCGGGCGCCCTGCTAGCTGGACGCGTCCCGTTCGATTTCTTCGGCCAGGTCGTCCACTTCTTCGGGGCGGGCGTCGATGCCCGCGTCCTCGAACCGCTCCGCCAGGACATGCGCTACGTCGTCCTGGACCTGGCCAAGCTGGATGTCATGGCGGACATCCTCCGCAATGCTCTCGGGTGTCTCGGCGTGCCCGGGCCCGGCTACAATCCCGTCGTTGCCGTCGAAGGGATCGTTGGCGCCGCCCGCTCCGGAATCAGTCATACTCCTGGGTTACCCTTCCGGTGCCGCTGGTAAACGCCCGGCCTCGAGGGGCCTGCCTGCCGGGCCTCAGCCCAGGAAGGTGCGGTGTACTTCGCTGCCGTAGCGGCCAATGATGGCCCGTTTGGCGTTTCGGAAGGCGGCGAGGTCGCCGGCCTGGCCATGCTGTTCCACGCGGCGCCGTGCCAGTTCGTCCGAGATCACGTCCAGGAAGAGTTCGGCGAGCAGGAGCCGGGCGGAGTCGCGGAACCGCCCCCGGCCGTCGACATAGAGCTGGACGGTGGGAGCCGCGGTGTTGATGATGACCTTCCGCTCATCCTCGGAGTAGACGGCGCGGTCCGTAGTGTTGTGGAGGTTCCTAAAGTCGTAGCCGGTAAAGAGGTCCACGCCGTGGTCCCGGCTCGGGCGGTGGGCTTCCCGGCGCATGGCCGGCAAAGCTCCGGCGGCACCATGGTGCGACGGCTGGTCTGCGGTACGGCGCGAGGCGTGGTCGGCGATGACCACCTCGCAGAGCGCCCAGTAGTCCCCCGCCCGGGCGGTAATCTGTCCCTGGTCACCGGCCTGCTCCCCCACCGCAGTCCATTCGAGCCGGAGGGTCTCCGCGAGTGCGCCGACAGGAACAGGTGCAGGCAGCGGGTCCAACCGGATCGAGGCCGGAAGATCCAGGTCAAACTCCAGCATGTCCCCCTGGGGCAGCTGGTGCGGATCCAGCAGCAGGGCAACGTGGAATGGATGCACGGGTGGCCGGTAGTAGAACGGTGTCGTAAACCGCAGTGCCGCCGGCGATGGTGCCTCCGGTGGCTGTACGCCGTTCCCGTTGCGGCCCACAGATGCTGTTTCCAGGCCCAGGTCCCGGACTGCGGCCTCGCTCATATGCTGCAGCAGGTGCTCGATCATCTCGGCCGTCCGCCCCGAGGTGGTGGCACGTTCCAAACGGGTAAGTTTTTCCTTCTCCGCCTGTACGGGCGCCGCGATCATCCGGCTTACCGCGCGGGAGAACGCCGCAACGAACGGGTCTTTGGTATTCAGGCCCTCCCGCTCGTCGCTGATGATGGCTACGCCCCTGCCCAGCATGTCCGTCAGCGCAGGGCACCGGACCATGCCAAAGAGGTATTCGGTGCCCACCTGGTTCTCGAACTCGAACATCTGGCAGTCGAGCACGGCCATGCCCGACTCCACCACCAGGCCGGCGGTGCGCTCGTCGCCCTTCAACGTCAGCTCGACGCCCTCGGCCCGCTTCAGCGTGATGGTAAATGCATACTCGGTTCCGTCGACGCTGAAACTGCCGGGTGCATCCGGGCCCACGAGTGTTGTGGCCGGAGGTTCCCGGAAGCGGATGCTGTCGCTGCCGTAATCCCCGTTTCCGGGGTGTCCGTGCAGCAGTTCCACGGTGCGCCGGTCCAGGACGTCCCGCAGGTAGATGTTGTCCGCGAGGAGTTGAAGCAGGGTTGCCTGCTGGGTGATGGTGGCATGCGGGTTGTCGACGACGATGGTGACCTTGGTGCCGTTGCCGCCCCCAGGGATGCCGAGCCGGGCGTAGTCCGCGGGGAACGCCTGCCGGTCAGCGCCGTCGTCGTCATACAGGTAGCCGCCATTGCTGCCGCGGAAGATATCGATTCGGGTGAAGCGCCCGGCGTGGATGGTTTCGATCCAGCCGTGGCCCAGGCCGAAGATGGCTTGCTTGAGCCCGCGGCCGAAGTATCCGCGGCCTGCGCCCTCGCCGCGCGCCAGCGGGCTGTGGGCGCCGCCGTAGCTGAGGATGCGGCCGGCTTGCCCGAAGGACATGCCCTCTGCCTGGTCACTGACCGTCAGCACCGCTCCGGAGTGGTGCCGCTGGTAACCGACCAGGATCCTGCCGGTTACGTTGCCGCCCGCTTCTTCCACCCGCGCGTAACTGTCATCGCTGTTGGTGATGAGCTCCACGAGCGCCTTCTCAACGGAGGCGAAGCGCCGGGAATCGATCCCGATCACGCGCTGGTCCACCTGGATCTGGGCAACCGTCATGGATGCTTCCTTCGCTCACAACCGAAGCTGATGGCCGGACCAAAGGGAACGGCGGGCCGGGTACGTGGAGCGTAGCAGGAGGCAGGCAGGTCAGGACACCCCGGCAAGGATCCCCTCAATGCGGGCCAGCAGGCCGGGCCAGCCGTTGCCCATGCCTTCGATGGCGTGGCGTCCCATAGGGGTGTCGAGCTGGAAGCCGGCGTGCTCGAAGTGGAGGATGGTGCCACCGTCCACGGGCTCAAGGCGCCAGGTGATGGTGGTGTCCAGCTGGCCTTCGGAAAAGAGGAAGCTGATGGACGCGCCGGGGTCAACGGTGAGGACTTCGCACTGCTGCTGGCCCCAGGCGTCCATGTCCATGGTGAAACGGTGGCCCACCACGGGGGCAATGTTGCCCGGGGCCCACCAGCGGGCCAGGAGTTCCGGCGTGGTCAGCGCGGCCCACACGGCCGCGGCGGGATGCGGGTAATGGCGTTCAAGCCTGATGGCATTTTCAGTCATTTGGGATTCTCCTCGTCCAGAAGGTCTGCCAGCGCGTCCAACCGCTGGTTCCAGTAGTGCTCGAAGTGCTTCACCCAGCCTCCGATCTCGGCGAGGCCGGCAGGCTGCAGGTGGTAGACCCTGTTCCGCCCCTGCCGTTCCTCGTGGACCAGCCCTGCGCCCCGGAGCACGGCCAGGTGTTCGGATGCGGCCGGACGGCTGAGGTCCAGCAGGCCGGTCAGTTCGCCGGCCGTCCTGGGCCCCTGGCGCAGTTCGTCCAGGATGACGCGCCGCGCAGGGTTGGACACGGCGGCGAAGACATCGGGAAGCACGGCTTCATTATATGTCGGAAATTTCCGACGCATAGCGTCCGGGAAAGCAAGAAGTGCGGCATCTTCCTCTTATCACATCGGGGCTACGCTGGGCCGAAAGAGGCGTACGCTGTAATTGCATGCAAATGCATGAACTTAATCAACGGACCGAAGGAGAATGCCCCATGAAGGCATGGCAGTTCACCGGCACCAACAACCCCCTTACGCTGAACGAAGTGGCTGAACCCAGTGCAGGTCCGGGCCAGGTGGTGGTCAGCGTCAAGGCCGCCGGGGTGTGCCACTCCGACGTCACCGCCATCGACGACGCCGGCTGGATGCCGCTGTTCCCCGAACTCCCGCGCACCATGGGTCACGAAAATGCGGGCGTCATCACCGAGGTGGGCGCCGGCATGGAGCACTGGAAGGTTGGCGACCGGGTTGGCCTTTCCCCCGTCATGAAGGACGGCGACGCGTTGGGATATGGCAAATGGGACGGCGGCTTCGGACCAAAACTCCTCGCCACCGACGACAACCTGGTGAAGCTGCCGGACGAGGTCTCGTTCGAGCTGGGCGCGATGGCCACCGACGCCGGGCTCACCGCGTACCACGCAATCATGGCTGTGGGCGGCGCCAAGGCGGGCATGAAGGTTGGCGTGATTGGCCTGGGCGGCCTGGGCTACATCGGCGCCCGCGTGGCAGCACTGTCAGGTGCGGAGGTCTATGGCGCCGAGGTGAACCCCGAGACGCAAAAGCTCGCCGATGAGATCGGCCTCGCCGGAGTGGCCGACTCCATTACCGCGTTCAAGGACAAGAACCTGGACCTCATCGTGGACTACGCCGGGTTCGGCACCACCACGTCCGCGGCGCTTGAAACCCTCGCCCAGTTCGGCACGCTGGTCCAGGTGGGCATGGGGCGCCTCGAAGCGACCATCAACACCTACCCGCTGATCATCAACCAGCTGTCCATAAAGGGCTCCAAGTCGGGCACCAAGGAAGACCTGGAGAACCTGTATGCCCTGATGAAGTCCGGCGAGTTGAACCCGCCGATGAACCTCATCAAGCAGGCGGATATCCCCGGCGCCATCGACAAGCTGCGCAAGGGCGGCGTGGTGGGCCGCTTCATCGCGGTCTACGAGGACTAAATCAGCCACGCACTTTGCTGAGCGGACGACGGCGGGCATGTCCCGTCGTCGTCCGCTTGCTTTTTTGACGGCTGCTTCGGCGTGCCCGCGGTTCATCCATTAGGCTCGCTTTTGGTCCGCTGTGGGCCTTGACCCGGCTGCGCCGGACTTATTGGGGGGGACATATCCATGGTGGGAACCGGCTGTACATCAGAGACGCCGTCCAGTCGCTTGGCGTGGCCGCACGCCACGGTAATGGTTCTGCTGCTGGCCGGGTTGGCGGGATGCACCTATTCCGATCACCCGGCAGTGCCGGCGGCCGCCGTCCAGTCCTCCACCCCCGCCCCTACAGTGTCCTCCACCGCGAAGCCCGCCCTCAGCGGGGAGACCGTGCGGGACTCGTTTGGCAACGTGGACTTCTACACCACGGCGGCGGGCGACACGCTGGCAGCAGTAGCCAAGGCAAACAAGCTTTCCGAGGCGAAGGTGGCCGGGTTCAACGGACTCCAGCCCGGAGCCGTCATCCCTGCGGGCACGAAGCTCCGGCTGCTGCCGTCCGGTCCAACGCGGGGCGCAATGGGCGCTGCCACGGGCGGCGTAGACGGCATCCCAATGGATTACACAGTGGAACCCGACGACAGCCTGGCCGGCATCACCTACCGGTTCAACCTGACCGAGGAGCAGTTGGCGGAAGCGAATAAGGTTCCGTTCGCCTACGAAAAGGGGAACGTCTTCTTCATCCAGGCCGGAAGGGCCATCCGCCTGCAAAAAAACCCGGTGGACAGCCGCTCGGGGTCCGGCACAGAGGTCAACAACTCGTTCGGCCAGACGGTCTTCTACACCACGGTGGACGGCGACTCGTTCGACAGCCTTGGCTACAAGTTCCGCTCAACCACCGCACAGATCCTGCTGTACAACCCGTCCTTGGTGGCGGACCAGCCCATTCCTGCCGGTACGAAGGTTCGCCTGATTCCGGGCGAGCTGAAGATCGAAGGTGCCCAGGGAACCTTCACCACCGACGCCAACGGCATCCCGCTGACCTACACCACGGCGCCGGGCGACATCGAGCGGCAAGTTGCCTTCCGCTTCGGCGTCGACCAGCTGCGCTCGGCCAACCGTCCGAGCACGGGCACGGCCGGGGCTTGGTATGACTTCGCCGACCTGCCCAGCGGCGAATTGTTACCGGGCCAGACCATCAGCCTGGCGCTCGACAAGCCCATCAACAAACCCAGTCCCTGACCTCCGACGCTGGTCCGGGCAGCGCCTTACCTCCGGCTTCTTCCTTCACTGCCGGCGGGACGGGGCCGCCGGCCCAGCCTGTAGCCGGCCCAGAAGGCGAGCACCAGCAGCCCGGCCACCATGACCGCCAACCCGACCTGGGTGCCCTGGGTGATGAAGGCCGCCCCGTTGGCAGTGAAAGGCTGGTTGCTGAGCGGCGCGTACGCGAACCATCCGGTGAAGTCGCGGTTCAGGTAGGCGATCAGGACACCTGCCAGTACGGCAACTAAGCCCAGCAAAGGCACTGCGGCGGCCGGAACGGCGCGACTGGATGGTTCATTTTCTTTAGATGTGTTGTCTTCCCCCATGCCGGCGAGTCTAGCCCGACACCGCCGGGCCGCAGGCCACCTACCCGGCCCGGCACTTCGGGTTTAGGCTAGGCGGATGTTGACCATTGGCACCATTGTCCTCGGCGTCAACGACGTCGCCGCCGCTACCAAGTTCTGGAACGATGCCCTCGGCTATGTTCCCCGGGAGGCCGGTGACGATACGTGGGTGACCCTGGTGCCGTCGTCGGGCCCTGGCGCGGAACTGTCCCTCATGCTCAGCGAAACCCCGGTGCAGGACCACCCGCGGATCCACCTGGACCTGTACGCGGAGGACCAGTCCGCGGAGGTGGAGCGGCTGGTCTCGCTCGGCGCCCGGCGCGTGGACTGGGACTCGTACCCGGAGGATCCGGACTTCGTGGTGCTGGAGGATCCGGACGGAAACCTGTTCTGCGTCATCGACAAAAGCCCCCGGTAGGACCGCCCGGGACGGAACCGCCGCGCGTACCGCCGCGGCGGAGGCAGCTCCTGCGTCAGGCGGACGACGGCGGGTGCGCACCCGCCGTCGTCCGCTCGCGTGTCGCAGCAGCAACGCCACCGCGGATCCCGGCGCGGCTGGCACACTGAGCCAATGAACAAGGCACCCGAACCCGCGCGCCGGCCTGGCATCCGTGCAGCGATGTTTGTCGATTTCGACAATGTTTTTACCGGCCTCCAGGCCCTGGACCCGGCCGCGGCGAGGCGGTTTGCCGAGGATCCCAAGCAGTGGGCCGATGCCCTGTCCGATGGCGGAGCCGCTGACGACTCGCGGAGGTTCCTGATCCGCAACTGCTACTTGAACCCCATGGTGTACTCCAAGTACCGCCCCTACTGGACGCGGGCCGGGTTTCGCGTGATCGACTGCCCGTCGCTGACGCAGCGCGGAAAGAGCAGCACGGACATCAACCTGGTGCTCGATGCAATGGATGCGCTTTCCGGAAGCGTGGCCATCGAGGAGTTCTTCATCGCCTCGGCCGACGCCGATTTCACCTCGCTGATCCAGCGGTTCCGCGCAGCTGACCGGATGACCACTGTCATCGCCGCCGGCGCCGTTGCCTTCGCTTACCGGGAAATGGCGGACCACGTGGTGGAGTCGCACGACTTCGTCGCCATTCTCAACGGCACCACCGCCGAACCCATCCATGCCGCGGCTTCGGCGAAGCAACCGCCCGGCCCCGCAACGGCAAAGTCGAAGCCGAAAACTGGTTCGCCCGCGGTGGCTGAGGTGCTGAAGTTTGTCCGGTCCGCGTCCGGCCCGGTGAAAGGAGCCTTGGTGGCGCACCGGGCCCTCAGTGCGGAGCCGTCGTTGAAGACGGACTGGGCTGGCCTTGGCCGGTTCGGAGCATGGGTGGCCCAGATCGGCAAGGACATCGAGTACTCACCGGCCAAGGGCGGCTGGGTATGGGACGCCAAGCGGTTTTCCGCTGAGGACCTTCCCGCCCCCGCCGAAGTTCAGCCCGGCGTCGAGGAGCGGGTTACCCGGGTGACGGATGTGCCGGCCTTGTCATCGGCCCAGTTTCGGCAGATCTTCACCTCCATGGAGGCCCGGCTCAGGGAACAGCAGCTTAACCGGAATGAGCTGGCCCGGCAGGTGCGGGACGACTGTGTCAGTGCCGGGGAACCGGTCTCCCGCAATGCTGTGAACTTTGTGCTCCAGGGCTTGGCGTACGCCGATTTCCAGCTGCGGGACGATGCCACCGCGGCCGAGATCGCTGCCGCGTGGACGGCCAATGTGGAGGAACTTTGCCGGGTGGCGCTGCTGGAGTTCGATGCTTCAGAAAAGCTGGCGGTCCGCCGGTGGGCGAGCGGCGGATTGCTGGAAAAGTGAGCACAGTGGACGACGGCGGCTGCTCATCCGCCGCCGTCCACTCCCCCCAACAATGTGGCCCGGCACGCACCGTTGAGCGCCGGGTAGGCTACGCTGCGAGCGGCAGGTCGAACAGCTGCTCGGCAAGCCTGATGAGGTGGCGTGGAGCGTCACACTCGCCGTCCAGCCTGTCGCGCCCCAGGAACAGGGCAGTGCCCTGGATGGTCCCGTCGAGGTCGATGCCGGCCTCGCGGATGAGCACTTCGGCGCGCGGATTCATGGTCGGGCTGTTGGCTTGGCTGTCCAAATAGACGTGCCAATCAGTGCCGGCGAGGACACCGATGCCGCCTGACGCGATTTTCTGGAAGGCCGTCTCGTCAAGGTCGATCGGCCGGATATGCACCGGCTGGGTAAGCCGGGTGGGAACGACGAGGGCGTTGTGGGAGGTCATCATGGTGGTGTCCTTTGGCTGATCCCCCGGCTTCGGGCGCGGTAAGGCTTGCCGGGTGGTGCGGGCGGCCGCGGGCTAGGAGTCCCGGGCGGCCGCCCGCTGGCATGGTCAGCGCTGGTTTTTGCGCGGTTTTACAAAACTGAGCTCGCTGTTTTCGCTTTTAGCTCTTTTCTCGACACGTTTCTCCAGGATTGACTTGCCGGCCTTTTTCGCGGCGCCGCTTTTGGGGGATTTTCCGGACATCGGAATCACGCCTTTCTTTGCTTTGCGTTACCGGCTACCATACCTACTTTTATTTTTTTATCCAGTCCTGCGGTGGCGCATCGGGAGGCGGCTTGATGCCGCCAGCGCAGCACGGAATGGGCGCGGCCGGTTCACTGGCGTATTTCTGCAAATCTTTTTGTGCCGCGAGGATTTTTCCTATCTTTGTTTTATCCCGCAATAACCGCCGGAAACTCAGCCGCCGCAGAGAAAACGAACTTTAATTCGCATATTTCACTACTGCCAGAATTTAGTTAGTTCCGCGGCGATGGCTTTGCCCTGGTTGTATCCGGCCTGAGCCGCGGCCGGCCGGAGTGAGAAGTCCATGGCGTTGGCGCCGAACATGTGCTCGGCCGTGCTGTCCGGGGAGATCACTTCGACTCTGCTGCCATGTGCATGGAGCTCCTCCACCTGTGCGGCGAGCTGCATGCCCCACTCAAGAGGCATCCGCGTCCTGCCGCCAAAGGGTGACAGGACCAGGACCCTGCCACACCCTGCGGCCAGGTCGGCGTTCTCATTTCGCCGGTAGCCGCCGTCGATGTAGCTCCTGTCCCCAACCCGGTAGGCGGAGCTGCTGGAACAACTGGCGGCGACCGCGTCAACCAGGTCGATGCCGCCGGACCGCTCGAACACTTCCGGTTCGCCGGTATTGGCATCCACGGCTGTGATCAGCAGTTCATGCTCCGGCCATTCCTGTGTCGTCAGTCGGGCCGCAACGGTGGCCCGCCACCGCCCGGAATGGTCATAGTCCGCCGCCAGGTCGATGGCGGCGGCGCCCATCTTCCGGCGCATGTCCGCCGCGGTTGCGGAACCGGCGATGATCCTGCCGGTCCGCTCCAGATGGTTGGGGACCGGACTGCCGGCTGACGGAGTTCCGGCGGGCTTCGGCCGCTGCGGAAGCGGTGCGTCCATGACGGCGGCATAGAGCTCCGCCGGACTGGCGCCCGCGATCTGCGCAGCGGCCGTGGATCCGGCCGATGTTCCGACGACCCGGTCGGCCGCCGTTACGTCCAGCCCGGCGTCTGCGAGGCCGGCGAGAACGCCGATCAGCCACGCGTTTCCTGTGGAGCCGCCGCCACCGAGGACCAGGGCGCGCCCGGAAGGAACCGACGGAACGGCGTCCGGGACGGGAGAAGGTGTTGTGTTCATGGGAGTCGCCTTTCGCGAATTTGCCTGTGCGGCGCTCCCGGTGGGCGGCTGGGTCAGCCGCGGATCGTGGACTGCGGGGGAGCACCCATTACGGATATAGCGTTCATGGGTCTCACCTCCTGGAGTCGGTTCACGATCAGGGGAATTTTGGCACACGGGTGCTGATGTGCGCAACGGGTAAGTTTGTAGCGATGATTTCGATTGACCGGGCAGCCCCGCGCGTGATGATGTCCGCCTGCTCCTGGACGAACACCTCGCGGACATGTTCGCCACTTCGCCGGCCGAGAGCGTCCATGCACTGGACCACTTGGCGCTGTCCGCCCCGTCCATCACGTTTTGGACGGCCCGCGAGAACGGCCACCTTTTGGGGTGCGGCGCGCTCAAGCTGCTGGACTCCCCCGCCAGTCCGGGAAGGCATGGCGAGATCAAGTCCATGCGCACCGCAGCAACGGCCCGGGGCCGGGGCGTGGCCACCCTCATGCTGGGGCATATTCTTGATGACGCCCGTGCGCGGAACCTCGGGAGCGTTTATCTGGAGACCGGAACCGAGGACTACTTTGCGCCCGCGCGCCGGCTGTACGCCCGGCACGGGTTCATGGAGTGCCCGCCGTTTGCCGACTACGTGCTGGACCCCAACAGCGTCTTCATGGTGCTCCGCCTCTAGCTCCACCATAAGGAAGGCGGACGACGGCGGGTGGGCGCCCGCCGTCGACCGGGACGTTCGGCTCTGGGGCCCTTCCCGGGGGCCTGAAAGACTGGCCGCAACAGTCTGCACGCAGAGCGCAAGGAACATCATCATGGCCGATCATTTCCGTCCCGCCAAGCAGGTCATTCGGCCGTGAAGTTTCTCGATAATCCGCCGCGGTTCCTGTTTTTCACCGGCAAGGGCGGGGTGGGCAAGACCTCGGTGGCCTGCGCCGCCTCACTCTCCCTGGCCAGGGAGGGCCGGAAGGTACTGCTGGTCAGCACGGACCCCGCCTCGAATATCGGCCAGGTCTTCGGCATGGCCATTGGAAATACCATCACCGCCATTCCTCAAGTGCCGGGCCTCTTTGCACTGGAGATTGACCCGGAACAGGCGGCCGACGCATACCGGGAGCGGATCCTGGCCCCTGTCCGGGGAGTGCTGCCCGAGCAGGAGCTGGCCGGCATCGCGGAGAGCCTGTCCGGTTCCTGCACCACAGAGGTGGCGTCCTTCGATGAGTTCACCAGCCTGCTTGGAGACGACACCTCATTTGCGCAGTACCACCACATCGTCTTTGATACCGCGCCTACCGGCCACACCATCCGCCTGTTGCAGCTTCCCGGGTCATGGACCGATTTCCTCGCTACCGGCGCGGGCGAACCGTCCTGCCTGGGACCGCTGTCCGGACTGGACAAGCACAAAGAGGTGTATGCAAAGGCGGTCCAGGCGCTCGCGGATCCCCTGCGCACCCGGCTTGTCCTGGTGACCCGTGCGCAGCAGTCGTCACTGAAAGAGGTTGAACGGACTTACGTGGAGCTCCAACGGATTGGAATCTCCGGCGGGTACCTGGTGGTTAACGGCGTCTTTCCCCAAGCCGGCGGTGAGGAGGAGCTCGCAAAGGCCGTTCGTGCCCGGGAAGCGGCGGCCCTGGCGGCGATTCCCGAGTCAGTCGCTGGTCTCCCCCGCGACATACTGGACCTGAAACCCGCCAACATGGTTGGTGTGGCAGCGCTGGAATCCCTGTTCAGGACCGCTCCCGAGGCTGTGGAGCACCCGGCGTCGGTCCCGGAGATCGAGGATGCTCCACTAGCTGCCTTGGTGGACGGCATCGAGCGCGACGGCCACGGGCTGGTGATGTGCATGGGCAAGGGCGGCGTGGGAAAGACCACGGTCGCCGCTGCAATCGCGGTCTCCCTGGCCAAAAGGGGACATGCCGTCCACCTCACCACCACCGATCCGGCAGCGCACCTGGTCGAGACACTCCATGGGTCTGTTGCGGGGCTGAAAGTGTCCCGGATTGACCCAATAGCGGCCATCGATGAGTACCGGGCCCACGTGATGGAAACCAAGGGCCGGAACATGGATGCTGAAGGACGCGCAGCTTTGGCTGAGGATCTGATGTCTCCCTGTACCGATGAGGTGGCGGTGTTCCGGCAGTTTTCCCGGGTGGTCCAGGAATCCCGGCGGAACTTCGTGGTGATGGACACTGCCCCTACCGGCCACACACTGCTGCTCCTGGACGCCACCGGCTCCTACCATCGGGAGATATTCCGCCAGGTGGGAGACTCCGTCGGATTCGTGACGCCGCTCATGCGTCTGCAGGACCCGCTGACGACGAAAGTCATTCTGGTTACTTTGGCTGAGACGACGCCTGTGCTGGAGGCCAAGGAGCTAAAGAATGATCTGGAACGGGCCGGAATTGAGCCGTGGGCCTGGGTCATCAACAACTCGATCGCGGCTGCCCACCCCCACACGGCTTTGCTTCAGGCCCGCGCCGCACACGAAATCGAACAGATCGCCGAGGTGCGGTCCTTGGCGCAAAGGATTGCCCTGATTCCCCTGCTGCCCGAAGAGCCGGTGGGGGAAACGAAGCTGACCTCGCTGACCGCTTTCAGCCGCGAGCGGGTGTAGGGAAACCCTATGCGGACGACGGCGGGTGGGTGCCCGCCGTCGTCCGCTTCCTCTGGGCTGCTACTGGCTGAAGGGGACCTTTTCCCAGCTCAGCACGTCGGCGCCTTTGGCGCTGTTGCCGGCCACGGTGAAGCGGACGTAGTCCACGGCGTTGTTCGCGCCGTCCACGGTGATCCGCTGCAGGTTGTCTGCGGCCGGTGAGCCGTAGATGCCCAGCCAGGGTGAGCCCGCGGCGAGGGGCTGGTTCTCGGTGAAGACGTGGCTGTCGCCGTTGACCAGGTAGACCGGGGCGTCGAAGTTGTTGGTTTCCTCGACCATGGCCTGGACGATCCCGCGGAAGCCGGAGACGGTTGCCGGGTTTGCGGTGGCGTCGGCCAGCAGCGACGGGTCGAACATGTCGGCCTGCTGCATGAGCACCACGGCGCGGTCGTTGCTGCGCCTGGCGTCGGCGAAGGTCTGGTGGATCTGGGCGATCACGGCGTCCGTGCGGTGTTCCACCTCGGCGAGCTGCTCCGGCGTGGGTTCAGTCTTGCCCAGCCCGGTCCACGGCAGGAGGGAGTTGTTGCTGCCCTGGACGTTCAGGACGGAGAAGGCCACCCGGTTCTTCTCGAAGCGGACGTCCTCCGGGAGGCCCAGGTTCTCCTGCGACTTCACCGGCATGGTGGTGCCCAGGGTCTTGCCGGGCTGGTTGAAGAAGACTTCCCGGATCTTGTCCAGGCGCTCTAGGGGGTTGTAGGCCCCGTTGTTGGTGCGGTGGCAGTCCACCCACTCGTTGTCGCCGGGCGTGTAGACCAGTGGGTGGGTGAAGGTGTCGAACTGGGTGCGGATGTAGGAGAAGTACTGGTCCGAGCAAACGGAGGAACCGTTCTTGATATCGCCCACGTGTGCTACAAACTTCAGTTCCCTGTCCGCGTTGAGATCCTGGATGCGGGACGGGAACTTGGCGATCTCGGCGGCGCCATAGGGGATGTCGCCGATGGCGGCGAAGGTGAAGGCCTGGTTGCTGTCCGTGGTGTTGTCCGCGGCCTGGGCGGGAGCTGCTGCTCCGGCCAGGGTGGCAAGAACGGCCAGAGTGGCAAGGGCGGATTTCACGTACACGGTCTACTCCTTGAACGGGGATGTTCCGCCCGGCTCATTGGGAGAGGCTGGACAGAGGGTGCCCGGCAAGAATGCTTGACCAGGGATAACGGTGGTGGGCTTCACGATGGCCGCACGGTGAACGCGCAGGGACAGGACGCTTCGCGGGTGCCGGGTGCCTGGTTTTCTGGGCGCGAGGTGTCTGGGTGCCTGCCGTTATGCTGGGGAATCAGCTTTCTGTGGGGGGAGATATGAAACCCGGCATCACTTCTGCCGCGTACGCGGCCACGGTCCTTTTCCTGGCAGCGTGTTCTGCCCAGGAACCCGCTCAATCGCCGTCCGAAAGTCCGGATCCGGTCATCCAACAGGAGATCACCACCAAGCTGATCATCTCCGCTGGGGGCACCAAAGCGGTCACGGTGGATGATGCATCTGCCACGCCCCAAGTGGAAGCCAAAGTGGTGGGAAAGGTGTCCCGTGACGGTGCTGGTTGCGTCACGGTCCTGGCGGATGACGGCGACGACTGGACCCTGCTCTTTCCTGCGGGCACCACCTTCCGCGGCGAAGCCGTGGTCCTGCCCGGCGGCACGTCACTGGCCCAGGGTGATCCGGTGGCCCTTGATGGAAACCGGGTGCCTGCCAATGAAGGCGTGAGCATGTGCCTGAACTACGCCAGGCTCCTCTCGGTCGAAACAGCAGCGGTAGGTGCAGGCGGCTGACGTGGTGCGGGCGCGCCTGCATCGGTGCGCTCGGCTGACGCTTGCTACAAGGCAGCGAGATAGTCCACTGCCGATGCCTCCAGCACGCTGGTCTCTCCGGGCAGGCAGCCCGGCGGCCAGTGGGTCGGTTCCCGGTCGGGTTGTTCGGCCTTGTATTTGCGACCGCTGGGCGATGTCCACGCCGGTGGCTCATTCCTGGAAGCGGCACCCGGACTCCACCCGGTCCGATGCTTGAGCCGGTGGTGCTTTGGGCACAGCTGTCCCAGATTGCCGATTCCGGTGGTGCCTCCGCGCTCCCAGGCCCTGAGATGGTCCGCCTCATTGTCTGGGCTGGGGTTGCTGCACCCCGGGAAGGTGCATTTGCCATCCCGCAACCTCAACCACCGCTTTAGCGCCTCCGTGAGCCGGTAGTTCGTGCGGCCAAGTTCCAGCGGGGCTCCGTCGCGGGGGTCCACCAACACTCGGTAGAACGAGCCGGCACCTTCCGTGACGAGTCTGCGTGCCATGGACGCAGGGATGGGCCCATAGTTGTCCAGGTCTGCTGGCTCGTCCGTGACGCCAAGGAGGGAAAGGATTGGTACCGTGACCAGCACATCGGCTTTGAGGGACGGCCCGGGTCCGGCGAGGTCCGCGGTACCACCGAGCAGCAATTTGGCGGCCACGTCTGCCCTGAGCTGGGTGAGGGTCCTTGGCTCGTCCGGTCCCTGCAGCCCACGGGCCAGGGCGGACGTCTTGTTCCACACCGCACAGGCCGTGTCTGCAGCCAGATAGAGCGAAACCCAAGCCATTCCTTCCCGGTCCGGCGAGTACTCCATCCGCCGGTCCGCCCAGGACTTCACGTGCCTGCTTTCGAGGGACTCGGGGTGGTGGCGTTCCCGCCAGGCACGCACTTTCCGACGGAAACGGCCCGGGACCAGCTCCCCGGCAGATGCACCCCGGGCCGCGTTAGACGCCTCCGGGTCCAGGAAGTGGGCTTCCAATGCCGCTGTAGCTGCAGAGTCCAGGCCATTGGCTTCGTCAACCATGATCTGGGCATGCCGCCAGGAAACGGCGCCAGCCTCCATGGCGTTGAGCGTAGCCGGAAGAGACGTGGTTAGCGCATGGGCGTCTTGCAACAGCGCGGATGCGGCCCCCTCGCCGATGGTGAGCGTGCAGGCGACTTCGGCGACGACACTCATGTCCCGCGCCGATGATCCATGGGTATTTTCCGCCGGCGCTTCCATGGCGGCGGCGGCCTCCGAATATTCTGCGAGCAGCCGGACTTTCACCGCTGCAGTAGCAGCTTCGACGCGGGCCACGATGCCCAGGCCGTTTAGGCAGGACTCGGAAAGTTCGTGCAGCGGGTCGTAACCATCCGTGCGGCCGGCACCGTCCCAAGGGTCCGAAGATAGGTTCAAGGCTCCCGCCAACTGGTCCACGAACCCGGTCAGGGATGCGACGGCACCGGCGATTCCGGCCGTGCCTTTCGCATCCACAACCGCTCCGGTTCCCATAACCAAAGACTGTCACGGGGGTCTGACATTCTTAGTTCGGCGCCTTCGACGGCACGGTCCAATGCAGCGCCACATCGTCGGCCGGAGCAGCCCCTGCCATTGGGCGGCTGGGGCGGAGCGGACGACGGCGGGTGGAAACCCGGCGTCGTCCGCCCTGGTTGGGTGGGGGTGTGCATAGCTGCTGCAAGAACTTTGCGGCAGCTGTAAGGAACGTGATGTCACGGCTGTTCGGGGATCCAAAATGGTGCCGGCACCCCTGCGCCGGTGAGGTTGTCACAGCGAACCAGTTGGGTTCCTATCCTGGTCAGCGCGCAATTCTCGAAACTGGGCCCGTCGTACGGGACGAGCGTGTCGCTGCCGGTGTCTGCATTGGCAGCGGGGGCGGCCAGCGCGAGAAGAAGCAGGGGAAGGATGACTACCAAGCGGTGTAATGAGTTGACGGACCCGGACATGGCCTGTCCTTTCGGAAAGCAGTTTGTTTGGACACGTCCACTTTCCGTCTGGCAGCACCCCATCCACATCCGGCGGTCACCCTTAAAAACAGGCGGGGTAGCCTCAGATCTGTACCGGTGGGGTTCGGCGGTGGCAAGCTGGATTTGTGGCGAATGCGCGGAGCGCCGGCGATTCTGAACTGGTGGGACGGGAAGCCGACCTTTCCGAACTGACCGGCATCATCAACAGCGTTTGCTCCGGAACAGCGAGGACGTACATCGTCACCGGCGACGCCGGCATCGGCAAGACAGCGCTTGTCACACGAGCCATCGCGTCAGTCCCGCGGAACGTCCTCGTCCTGAGCGGGGGTGCGCTCCCCCTGTCATCCATGGACGTGCCGTTCCTCGCACTGCGGTCTGCGTTCCGCGCGGCGGAAGCCGGCACCATCGGACCAGTCCCCCCGCCACCGGTGCTCTCGGGTGACTCCCGCCCCGATGTACTCGTCCAGATAGACGAGTGGCTGACAGCGCTGTGCCGGCTGTCGCCAGTGATCCTGACGATCGATGACCTCCACTGGGCTGACCAAAGTACCCTCGATGTCCTCATGTACCTAGTGGCGGGACCCAGCGACAGGGCCCTCGGCGTCATAGGCACCGTGCGGACCGACGGAGGTACCTTCCATCGCTGGATGACCGACGTCCGGCGCATGCCGCGGGTGGATATACATCGGCTCGAACCCTTGGATCGCCCCGACACCGAAGCGCAGCTCGCAGGCCTTCTGGAATCTCCTCCCTACCAGTCGCTCGTCACTGATGTCTTCGCCCGTTCGGCCGGGAACCCCTACCTCAACCGTCTCCTCGTTGCCGGGCTCACGGCAGAATCACGGCGTCTTCCCGCCGGCTTTCCGCCCGACCTGAAATCCGCGGTACTGCGATCCTGGCAGGGCTTGTCGTCCGGAGCCCGTGAGTTGACCCAGATCATGGCGCTCGGGGGACGGCCGGCCAGCAGTACGGAACTGCTCGACGTCGCTGGGTCCGCCATAGGACCCGCCGGTGTCCTGCCGCTCCTTCAGTCAGCTGTGGAGGAAGGCCTCCTGGACGTGACCCAGGACGGTAAGTATTGGTTCCACCATCCCATCATTGCCGAAGCACTGGAACAGGGACTGGATGCGGGCGAGCGGCGGCGATGGCATGCGGCGTTCGCTGCCGCCCATTACCAAAGGCTGGGCACCGGGCCCCCACCGCCCGCGGACAATGCCGTGGCTCTCGCCGATCACTACTCCGCGGCTGATCGGCCTGGGGAGGCCCTCCGGTGGGCGATCGCCGCAGCGGACATGGCAGCGGCACAAGGCGCCTTTGGGGATGCGATCCGGCTCCTGCGGCGGGCGATCCGGCTGCAGCCAGCCGTTCCGGACTTTGGGGAATGGCCACGGGATCTCTGGGACAAGCTCCGGACCGCAGCCGGGGAAGCGGGCGCACTGGCACTTGAACTCGAAGCAACGGAAGAATTACTGGCACACGTGGACCCGGTGAGGGAGCCGCTGCAAGCCTCCGAACTTTTGGTGCGCCGGATGCACCTTCAGTTCTCTACCGGGCAGGCCTTCCTTCCCATGGCGGACATCCAGGAGGCTGTCCGCCTGTCCGCCGCAGCACCGGAGAGCCGGCAACATGCAATGGCGCTGGCCGAATTCGCGCACGCGAGCATGTGGCACGGCGAGCCAGGCGCGGATGCTGCGGCGGCACAATCGCTCGCCCTGGCGCGGGAGGCGGGCGATCACCGGGCGTTGGCCTATGCCCTGACTGCGGCCGCAATTGCTGAGCTCGCCGCAGATCGGTTTGAGGCAGCCCGGAACCTGGCAGCCGAAGGCGCGCGCGAGGCGCTCCGGGCACGCGATTTTTGGGCATTCGTCCATGCGACGTACTGGACAGGCAATGCGCAGGGCCCCTGGACCAGCGAGGAATACGCAGACCTTCTGGGGTGCGCCAGGCAGGAGCTGGTACAGCAGGGAGCCCCGCACTCGTATACGGCAAAAATTGCGGCAACCGAGGCGGCCAGCTACTTGGCCATCGGCGCGTGGCCGAAATGCCGGGCGGCGCTGAGGATAGCCGTGGGACTCGATCCCGGCCCGATGGGGGATGTGGATGCCAGGCTGACGGCCGCCCGGCTGGCCCATTTACAAGGGCGCCATGATGAGGCTGCGATCTATCTTGAGCGCGCAGAGGAGTTGTACAAGGACAACTCGGGCTACCTCAACCTCACGTTTGATGCGGTCCGCGCCGAAGTCCATGTGGCAGCCGGACGTTCGCGGCTTGCCTTCTCGGCAGCCATGACCGGCGCCACCAGCCCCGGCCCACCTCCCACGATGTGCGAATGGCTGCTGCCCATCGCCGCCCGTGCCCTGGCGGACCAGGTCCGGCAGGAAAGGGACCACGGCCTCACCGGTTCCGAACTCCTGGAAGAAGCCACCCAGCTCCAGGAAAGGTTCCCGGAGATACTCCATGAACGGATGGGGCACTCGGAATTGTACAAACGCCAAGTAGCGGCCTTCAATGCCCTGTACGCTGCCGAGCTCGGGCGGGCGAGGAACGATGCGGGCAATGCAGCGCAATGGGGAGCTACCGCCGACGCGCTCAGGGACGCGTCGTTGCCATGGGAGGAGGCCTACGCCTGCAGGAGGGCTGTGGAGGCCCTGCTGCTGCACGGGCACCACCGCGGGCCACGTGCAGCTGAATTCCTTCACCGGGGTCTCGCGCTGGCGGCCCAACTCGAAGCGGCACCGGTCCAGGCGGCCCTGGAGCTCCTGGCCGCCCAGGCGCGGATCCCTTTGACGCCCGTCAAGCCCACATCCCTGTCCCTTCCCGCGCGGCTTCCAGGGCTTACACCACGGGAACTGGACATCCTGAACCACATCGTGGCCGGCCGGACCTATGGCGAAATTGCCAGGGCCCTGATAATCAGCGAGAAGACGGTGAGCTCCCACGTCTCGAACCTGTTGCGGAAGACAGGTGCTGCCAACCGGGTGGACCTTGCGCGGCTGGCTGCAACGGACGCCCCGGCAGCCGGACTAGCGGGCGGATCGCGAGAATTGCGCAATCCTAAATCCGTCGGTCCCTAACATCCGGCAGTCCCTACACCTCCGCCACCGGTGCCGCGAACTGGGCCTCGTACAGCCGTGCGTAGGCCCCGCCGGCGGCCAGCAGTGAAGCGTGGTTCCCCTGTTCCACGATCTGGCCGGCCTCCATCACCAGGATGAGGTCGGCGTCGCGGATCGTGGACAGGCGGTGCGCAATCACAAAGGACGTCCGGTCGGACCGCAAAGCGCTCATGGCCTTCTGCACCAGCACCTCGGTCCGGGTATCCACCGAAGACGTCGCCTCGTCGAGGATCAGCACAGAGGGCGAAGCCAGGAATGCCCGGGCAATGGTCAGCAACTGCTTCTCGCCGGCGGACACGTTGGACCCTTCATCGTCGAGGATGGTGTCGTACCCCTCGGGCAGCGAATGCACGAACCGGTCCACGTACGTTGCCCGCGCCGCCTCCAAAACTTCAGCAGAAGACGCGGCAGGCCGCCCGTAAGCGATGTTGTCCCGGATGGTCCCGCCGAACAGCCACGTATCCTGCAGCACCATCCCCATCCGCGAGCGCAGGTCGTGCCGGCTCATGGTGGTGATGTCCACCCCGTCCAAAGTGATCCGGCCGCCGTCGAGCTCGTAGAACCGCATCATCAGGTTCACCAGCGTCGTCTTGCCCGCCCCGGTCGGCCCCACAATCGCCACCGTCTGCCCCGGCTCAGCCGCCAGGGACAGCCCGCTGATCAGCGGCTTGTCCGGCGAATAGGAGAAGGAGACATCCTCAAAGACCAGCCGCCCGCGCGCTGCACCATCAGGGCTCTGCAAGGCAGCCCCCACAGGATCGGCGGACTGCTCCTCCGTATCCAGCAGCTCAAACACCCGCTCGGCAGAAGCAACGCCGGACTGCAAAAGGTTCGCCATTGAGCCCAGCTGCGCGAGCGGCTGGGTGAACTGCCGTGAGTACTGGATGAACGCCTGCACATCGCCCAGCTGCATCGCACCGGAGGCCACCTGCAGGCCACCCACCACGGCGATCCCCACGTACACCAGGTTCCCAATGAACGTCATGGCCGGCATGATCAGCCCCGAAATGAACTGCGCCCCGAAGCTCGCCTCATACAGCTCGGCGTTCTTCTGCCGGAACCGCTCCCCCACCTCACGCTGCCGGCCGAACACCTTCACCAGCGCATGCCCGGTGTAGGTCTCCTCGATCTGGCCGTTCAGCTCGCCGGTGTTCTTCCACTGCTGCACGAAAAGCTTCTGCGAGCGCTTGGCGATCAGCGTGGTGATCCCCAGCGTCAGCGGGATGGTCACCAGCGCGATCAGTGCCAGTGTGGGCGAGAGGATGAACATCATCACCAGTACGCCCAGCACGGTCAGTACGGACGTCACGGCCTGGCTGATGGACTGCTGCAGGCTCTGCGAAATGTTGTCCACATCGTTGGTCACCCGGCTGAGCAGCTCACCGCGCTGGATCGAGTCGAAGTACCGCAGCGGCAGCCGGTTGATCTTGGCCTCAATCTGCTCGCGCAGCCCGAACACCGTCCGCTGCACCACGCCGTTGAGCACATATGCCTGCCCCCACATGAACGCCGATCCCAGCACGTACAGCACGAGGGCCCACGTCAGCACGCTGGCCAGCGCAGAAAAGTCGATCCCCGCGCCCGGCGTCAGCGTCATCGCGCTGAGCATGTCCGCCTTCTGGTTGTCCCCGGACGCCCGCAGCATCGCAATCAGCTGCGCCTGCGTCATTCCGGGCGGCAGTTGCTTGGACACGACGCCGGAGAAGATCAGGTTGGTGCCCTCGCCCAGCAGCCGCGGCCCGATCACCTGCAGCACCACGCCCGACACCGCCATGGCCAGCACCAGCACCAGCCAGAACCGCTCCGGCCGGAGGGTTCCCAGCAGGCGTTTGGCGGAGCCGCCGAAGTTCATCGCCTTTTCCGCCGGCACGTTCATCCCGGCAAATGGGCCGCCCCGTCCGGGTCCGCCGGCAGGACGGGGAATGCGTACGACGTCGGCCTGGCCGGGTCCGGAAGCGGGCGCACCTTTGGCGCCGCGTGCGGGAGCGGGTCCGTGGCTCATACCGTCTCCTCCGCTGCCAGCTGGGACGAGACGATTTCGCGGTACGTCTCCGAAGCCTCCAGCAACTCGTGGTGCGTGCCCTGTGCGACGATCCTGCCGTCGTCGAGCACCAGGATCTGGTCCGCATCGACAATGCTGGAGACGCGTTGGGCGATGATCACCATGGTGGCGCCTGCAATGTTGCGCTTCAGCGCCTGGCGCAGCCGGGCATCCGTGCCGGTATCGAGGGAGGAGAACGAATCGTCGAAAATGTACAGTTCGGGCCGCTTCACCAGTGCCCGGGCGATCGCCAGCCGCTGCCGCTGCCCGCCGGAGACATTGGTGCCGCCCTGCGAGATGGGCGCGTCCAGTTTTTCGTCCATCTGCTCCACGAAGTCCCGGGCCTGGGCGATCTCCAGCGCGCTCCACAGCTCGTCTTCGGTGGCGTCCGGGTTGCCGTACAGCAGGTTGCTGCGCACGGTGCCGGAGAAGAGGTACGGCTTCTGCGGGACCAGCCCGATGTGCCCCCACAACAGGTCCGGGTCCAGGTCCCGCACGTCCACGCCGTCCATCAGCACCGCCCCGGAGGTGGCGTCGAACAGCCGCGGCATCAGGTTCACCAGGGTGGTCTTGCCCGAGCCGGTGCTGCCGATGATCGCGGTCACCTGTCCCGCCCGGGCGGTGAAGCTGATCCCGGAAAGGACAGGCTGGTCGGCACCCGGGTAGGCGAATCCGACGTCGCGCATTTCCAGCTCACCACGCCGGACCGCGCTGGTGACCGGCTGCTCCGGCGGCATGACGCTGGAGCTGGTGCCCAGCACCTCGCCGATCCGGTCCGCGGACACCGACGCACGCGGAATCATCACGGCCATGAAGGTGGCCATCATGACGGACATCAGGATCTGCATCAGGTAGCTCAGGAACGCGATCAGCGTGCCCACCTGCATGGACCCGTCCTCGATTCGGAACGCGCCGAACCAGATCACCGCCACGCTTGAGACGTTCAGGACCAGCATGACGGTGGGGAACATCAGGGCCATCAGCCGGCCTGCGCGGAGGGCGACGTCGGTAACGTCCGCGTTGGCGCCCGCGAACCGTTCGGTTTCCATGTCCTCGCGCACGAACGCCCGCACCACCCGGATGCCGGTGAGCTGCTCGCGGAGCACCCGGTTCACGGTATCGATCCGCGCCTGCATCTTGCGGAACAGCGGCACCATCCGCGTGACGATCAGCCCGACGGCGATCAGCAGCACCGGGACGCACACGGCAATCAGCCACGACAGTTGGGCGTCCTGCCGGATGGCCATGATCACCCCGCCAATGCTGAGCATGGGCGCCGCCACCATGAGCGTGGCGGACATCAGCACCAGCTGCTGCACCTGCTGGACATCGTTGGTGGAACGGGTGATGAGGCTGGGCGCACCAAACTTGGTGACTTCCTGTTCAGAGAACTGCCCCACCCGCTCGAAGATGGCGCCGCGCAGGTCCCGGCCCAGGCCCATCGCGGCCTTGGCCCCGAAGTACACGGCCACCACCGAGCACGCGATCTGGGCCAGGGTGATCAGCAGCATGACGCTGCCGGTGGACAGGATGTAGCCGGTATCGCCCCGCGCCACGCCCTGGTCAATGATGTCCGCGTTCAGCGTGGGCAGGTACAGGGACGCGATGGACTGCGCCAGCTGGAAAACCACGACGGCGGCCAGCAGCGGCCGGTGCGGCCGCAGGTATTCGACGAGCAACTTCCAGAGCATACGAAAAAGGCCCTCACCTGACGGAGTGTCCACAAAACGTGGTGCGAAGGTCAGTGTACGTCCGGGAGGAGCGGATGATCCTTACAGTTGGCTGGGAAAAATGGCAGGTTCTCCCACGGCGTATTTAGCGGACCCGCCGGGATACAGCGGCACCGGTGGGTACTTTCGTGTGAGACAACTGGATGGATGGCGCCAACCGCGCCCCACCCCACCGAAGGATGGAAGAAACAACGATGTTTGCCGGCACACGGAACCCCCCTCAGCGCACTGCCAGGTTCGGAGCCGCCTTCATCGGCGTCCTGCTCATCGCAGTCAACCTTCGGGTGTCCTTCGTCAGCGTCGGACCCGTCCTGGTCAACATCAGCACCGACCTGGGCTTGTCCAGTGCCGCAGCCGGATTCCTCACCGGCCTCCCGCTCATAGCCTTCGCTGTCTTCTCACCCCTGGCGCCCGGCTTCGCCGCCCGCCTGGGCCTGGACAGGGCACTGTGGATGTCACTGCTGACCCTCGCCTCGGGCATCGTGCTCCGCTCCCTGCCTGTGCCCGGCTTCATCTGGGCCGGGACGGTCCTGATCGGCGTGGCCATAGCGTTCCTCAACGTCCTGGTTCCCTCCCTCGTGAAACGGGACTTTCCGTTGCGGGTCAGCCAGGTCACCGGCAGCTACACCGCTGCCCAGGCCGCGTTCGCCGCGGTGGGGGCCGCCGTCGTCGTTCCCGTGGCGCAAACCTCCCCGGCAGGGTGGCGGCTGGCCCTGGGAGCCTGGGTGGGGCTGGCCCTCATCGCCATGGCCGTGCTCCTGCCCTGGCTGCGCCGGCACGGGACAGCCAGCAGCCATTCCGCCAGGACCGAAACCTCGCACCGGTCGCCCTGGGGCTCAGCCCTGGGCTGGCAGGTCACTGCGTTCATGGGGCTGCAATCGATCGCCTTTTACGTCCTGATGGCTTGGCTGCCCACCATTGAGCAGAGCCGCGGGATTCCCGCCACCACTGCCGGCGTCCATCTGTCGGTCTTCCTGTTGATCAGCGTGTTCGCCAGCCTGGGGGCGGGCGCGGTCCTGCACCGGGGACGGGACCAGCGGCTGGTGTCCTTCACCAGCGGGGCGTTGGTGTTCGTAACCTTCCTGGGCCTTGCGCTCGCGCCTGACCTCATCCTCCTGTGGGTCCTGCTGGGCGCCGTCGGATGCGGAAGCCTCATTGTCATCGCCCTGTCGCTGTTCAGCCTCCGGACAGTGAACCATCCGCAGGCCGCATCACTGTCCGGCATGGCCCAGTCCGTGGGCTACGGCCTGGCCGCGGTGGGCCCGGTGGCCTTTGGTGCGCTCCGGGATGCCAGCGGGGACTGGACACTTCCACTGCTCGGCACCGCCGGAGCCATGGCCGTCCTGGCAGTGGTGGGTCTGTTCGCCGGACGCGACCGCGTCATCAGGGAATCAGCCGGTCGGCCCGGTATCGGTCAAACAGCGAGGTAAAGGCATCCAGCGTCCGGCGATACCCGGTAAAGCCCGCGTCCCGGCTCTTGCCCATGTCCGTCACCACCTCGATGCCGCGCCCCAGGTCTCCGTCCGTGTGCCACCAGCTCGCCACGCGGTTCAGGTCGGGTTCGCTGAGGTTGTTCTCCGCGGCGATCTGCCGCCACTGCTCCTCCCGCCCTGCCATCGACTGCTCCAGCGGACGCGGGCCGCCCTGGTACCCCTCCCACTCCACACCGAAGTAGGCGGAAAGCTTCGGCCACATCCAGCGCCAGCGGAACACGTCGCCGTTGACGATGTTGAAGGCCTCGTTGGCGGCCGCAGGGGTAGTTGAAGCCCAGAGCATGTGCTCGGCCAACAGGCCGGCGTCCGTCATGTCGGTCAGGCCGTCCCACTGCGTTTTGGAACCGGGGAAGACAAAGGGCTCCCCGCTGTCCCGGCATAGGGTGGCCTGCGCGGCAAGCGTGAGTCCCATGTTCATGGCGTTGCCTACCGCATGCCCTATAACGGTGTGGGCGCGGTGCACGGACCAAGTGAAACCCTGCTCCCCTGCCGCGGCCCACAGTTCGTCCTCTTGGGCGTAATAGAAGTTCCGTACCGGCAGTCGCGGCTCTTCCTCGTGGAAGGGCGTGTCCGGCATCTCTCCCGCCGCGTAGGCCTCAAACGGTCCCAGGTAATGCTTGAGCCCGGTCATCAGGGCAACGTGTGCCACCTCCTTGCCCCGCAGCGCCGCGAGCAGGTCCCGCAGCATGCCCGCGTTGACGGCGATGTTCTCTTCCTCGGTGTCCCGGCGCGACCAAGCGGTAAAGAACACCCGGGAGGGATTTTCCGGACCAAGGACGGCGGCCAGCGACTCAGCGGAGGTCAGGTCCGCGGATAGCCACCTGACGCCGGAACGCCCAGGGCCTGGCCGGCGGGACAAGGCGAGGACCTCCCAGCCCTCGCCCGCGAGGGTATCCACGAGGGCAGACCCCGCGATGCCGGTGGCTCCGACTACCAGCGCAGTCCGTCCGTTTCCCGTTGCTGTTCCTGATCCGGTGGTCATGGTGCTCCTCTTGGTAGGTGCCTGGTTGCGTCCGCGCGCGGCCGCGGCCCCACGCGTGGGCGGAGGCGGCCGCGCTGCGTCACGCCGGGACGTCGGGCCGGCAAGGGCCCTTAGGCGACAAGCCGGTGGCCCGGGCAGATATTCCGGTGGACGGAAATTGCATGAAAGCGTCCGGCCCCGCACGTCCGATCAGGGCGATGACAGGCCGGGTTTCACCCCTGGCGTAGGAGGGTCTCCCCCTGTCACCCGTCCATGGTCAAATAGGAGGGTTGCACCGGCTGCCCGAGTCCAACCGCGGCCTCGGCCCAACGGAAGGAAAAAGCACATGACCGATCCCCAAGACCATCCCCCGGTCCCCACTCCCGGGAGCGCACAGGGCCTGGACCAGAAGGTTGAGGGCGGGTGCCCGGTGGCCCATGGCAGCGCCACCGCCCAGGGCAGTGAAAGCGAAAACCCGGCGATCGATTCCCCGCAACCCAAGGGAACCCGCCCGCGGACCAACCAGGACTGGTGGCCCAACCAGCTGGACCTGTCCGTGCTGCACACGCAGGGCCAGGCAAGCAACCCGCTTGGCCCGTCCTTCAGCTACCGCGAGGAATTCCAGAAGCTCGACGTCGATGCCCTCAAGCAGGACATCAGCCAGGTCCTGACCACTTCCCAGGATTGGTGGCCGGCGGACTTCGGCCATTACGGCGGCCTGATGATCCGCCTGAGCTGGCACGCTGCGGGCACTTACCGCGTCTTTGACGGCCGCGGTGGCGCGGGCGACGGCAGCCAGCGCTTCGCGCCGCTGAACAGCTGGCCGGACAACGCCAACCTGGACAAGGCCCGGCGCCTGCTGTGGCCGGTCAAACAGAAGTACGGCCAGAAGCTTTCCTGGGCGGACCTCCTGGTACTCGCCGGCAACGTTGCCCTTGAGTCCATGGGCTTCAAGACGTTCGGCTTCGCATTCGGCCGCGAGGATGTGTGGGAGCCCGAGCAGATCTTCTGGGGCCCCGAGGACGCCTGGCTCGGCGATGAGCGGTACACCGGCGAGGGCACCATGGCGGACAAGGTCGGCTCCACCGAGATGGGCCTCATTTATGTCAACCCCGAAGGCCCCATGGGCAACCCGGACCCCGTGGCTGCTGCCGCGTTCATCCGTGAGACGTTCAAGCGCATGGCGATGAACGATGAAGAGACTTTCGCTCTGATCGCCGGCGGCCACACGTTCGGCAAGACGCACGGTGCCGGCCCCGCCGACGCACACGTGGGACCGGAACCCGAGGGCGCGGACCTGGAGGCGCAGGGCCTGGGCTGGCTCAGCACCTACGGCAGCGGCAAGGGCGGCGACACCATCACCTCCGGCCTGGAGGTCACCTGGACGGACAAGCCCACGCAGTGGAGCAACCGCTTCCTGGAGATCCTCTTCGAATACGAATGGGAACTGGTCAAGAGCCCCGGCGGCGCCCACCAGTGGGTCGCCAAGGACGCTCCCGAGATCATCCCGGATGCGCACGACCCCAACAAGAAGCACCGGCCCACCATGCTGACCACGGACCTGTCGCTGCGCTTCGACCCCACCTACGAGCAGATCGGCCGGCGGTTCCTGGAGAACCCGGACCAGTTCGCGCTGGCCTTCGCCAAGGCCTGGTACAAGCTGCTGCACCGCGATATGGGACCGGTGGGCCCGCACATGCTGGGGCCCTGGGTTCCGGAGGCACAGCTGTGGCAGGATCCGGTCCCCGCCGTCGACCACGAACTGATCGGCGAACAGGACATTGCCGGGCTCAAGGCCAAGATCCTTGACTCCGGACTGACCATCCCGCAGCTGGCCAGCACCGCCTGGGCATCGGCTGCAACCTACCGAAAGACGGACCGCCGCGGCGGCGCCAACGGCGCCCGGATCCGACTGGAGCCGCAGCGCAGCTGGGAGGCCCACGAGCCGGAGCAGCTGGCTGCCGTGCTTCCCGTACTCGAGCGGGTGCAGGAGGAGTTCAACTCGGCACAGGCCGGCGGCAAGAAGGTTTCACTCGCTGACCTGATCGTCCTGGGCGGCGCCGCCGCGGTGGAAAAGGCAGCAGCCGACGCCGGGTTCCCCGTCACGGTGCCGTTCCGTCCGGGCCGCACGGACGCCACGCAGGAACAGACCGACGTCGAATCCTTCCAGTACCTGGAGCCGCGGGCCGACGGGTTCCGCAACTATCTGCGCCCCGGTGCGAAGGTCCAGCCGGAGACCCTCCTGCTGGACAAGGCGTACATGCTGGACCTCTCCGCGCCCGAGATGACGGCGCTGGTGGGCGGCATGCGTGCCCTGGGCACCAACGTGGCCGGCTCCAGCCACGGTGTGCTGACGGACAAGCCGCAGGTCCTGACGAACGACTTCTTCGTCAACCTGCTCTCGCCCGGCACCAAATGGAAGGCGTCGGAGTCGGAGGAGAACTCCTACGAGATCACCGATGTTGCCACCGGTGAACTCAAGTGGACGGCCACCCCGGTGGACCTGGTCTTCGGTTCCAACTCCCAGCTGCGGGCACTGGCCGAGGTCTACGCCAGCGATGACGCCAAGGAGAAGTTCGTGAACGACTTCGTGGCCGCCTGGGCAAAGGTCATGGAACTGGACCGGTTCGACCTGAACTAGCCTCCACAATCCAGGCTCCGGGCCGGCTGCATTCCGCAGCCGGCCCGGACCTGCTGAGGCGGCTTTATTGGTCGGCCGGGAAGCTGATGACCGCCGTGGTCCCGCCGCCGGGCGATTCCTTCAAGCTCAATTCCCCACCGTGCGCCTCAACAATGCGGCGGCAGATGGCCAACCCAAGGCCGGAGCCGTGCCCGTCACCGTCGCGGTGCAGCCGGACCAGTGGTTCCAGCACGCGCTGCCGGTCCACCGGCGCAATGCCCTTGCCGTTGTCCGCCACCAGCACAGTGGTTCCGTGGTAATTCGAAATGCCGCTGATGCGCACGCTGAGGTCCCGGTCCGGGCTCCGGTAGTTCATGGCATTGGCCACCAGGTTCTGCAGCAGGGTGCGCAACTGCCCGGGGTCCACGTGGAGCTTCATCTCCCCGCTGTCCAGGACGGCGCCGGGCCCGAAGGACAGGCCCAAATCCCTGGCCACTTCGGCCGCCACGTCCTGAAGGGATACGTGCTGCCGCTGGAGGACACCGCCCATCCGTGAGTAGGTCAGGACGTCCTCAAGCATGGTCAGCATGCGGTGGCCGCTGGCGCCGATGATCTGCAGATACTCGGCCGCCGGGTGGTCCCCGTCCACTTCATCCTCTGCCATCTCCACGTAGCCCAGCATGGTGGTGAGTGGTCCGCGCAGGTCATGGCTGACGCGTCCTGCAAACTCCGCCAGCTTGGCGTTGCTTTCCCGCACCTCGTCGAGGGCACTGTTCAACTGCAGCGTGCGCCGCTGGAGCTCAAGCAGCTGCACTGCCTGGCGGGCCAGGATCTCCAGCATGTCCAGCTGGTCCTTATCGGGTGTGCCCGCAGAATTGGAAAAGACGCACAGCGACCCCAGCACGAACCCGGACGACGTCTCCAACGGAACCGAAGCATAGAACCGGACGGCGGCAATTTCCCCTGTCACAAACGGATTCGATGCGAGGCGGGGGTCCAGGGATGCGTCCGGGACAACTGTTGTCTTCCCCGAGAGGAAGACTTGTGCGCACATGGAGTCCTCCCGGGCGCAGACGGCGGCCTCAAAGCCGACGGCGGCCACCTGCTGTTGCTCATCGGACGTGACAACGTTAATCACGCCGTAGGGGACGCCGCAGAGCTTTGCGGCAAGCTGGACAAGGTTTTCGAGGGGTTCCGTTGAAAGCGCCTGATCAACGCTCCGCTGGCGTCCCCCGCCGTTGGCGAAGGTGAATCCGTACTCCTGCAGTAATTCGTCCCGTCCGAGTGGATCGCTGAGCGCTGCTGTCATCGAGTGCGTGCCAACCATGAACGTCCCTTCCCAGACCGCAAAGGGGTCCCCGGGGAGATAGTACAGGCCACCACCCGTGTCCCGGGAATACGTTTCCCCGCTCCTCTGCCGCGGGCCGGGATCCAGAGGCATTGCTCCGGCAGGCGGCATAGGATCCAGTTATGGCCCAACTCATCGTCCCGGACCCAGCCCTCCACTCTTCCTGGCTGGAAGGAACTGCGGAGTTCCAAGGTGCCCACCTGGACGGCGCAGGCGCCGAGGGCTGGTCCCCGGACGATCTCCAGGACCCCGCCGTCTTTGGCCGCTTCGTCGATGCCCTCATCAAAGACGCGCAGCCGGAAACCGTGCGGAAGCCGGGCTACGTGCCCTGCACCTATCTATGGATTGCCGACGGCGGCACCTTCCTTGGGTCCCTGGCCATCAGGCACGGGCTGAACGACCACCTCCTCAACGAAGGGGGGCACATCGGCTACAGCGTCCGGCCCTCCGCCAGGCGCCGCGGCCATGCCGCGAAAGCACTTGCCGATGCGCTGCCCCTGGCACGGGCATTGGGAATCACGCAGGTTCTCCTGACGTGCGACGAGGACAACGCCGGCTCGCGGGCAACCATCGAAAAGAACGGCGGCCAATACGAGGACACGCGCAACGGCAAGCGCCGCTACTGGATCGACACCGAGTAGCCGGCGAACGCGTGCCAAACTTGGCGGGTGATCACAGAACACGCGCTGCTTCCGGTCATACCCGGCCGGGAAGAGGACTTCGAGGCAGCTTTCGCCCAGGCCCGGCACATCATCGCTTCAATGCCGGGCTTCCTCGCCATGTCTTTGTCGCGCTCGATTGAATCTCCCCAAACGTACCTGCTGCTCGTTGAATGGGAGTCGCTGGAAGACCATACAGTGGGCTTCAGGGGATCCCCGGGGTACCAGCAGTGGCGTTCTTTGCTGCACCGCTTCTATGAGCCGTTTCCGGTGGTGGAGCACTTCGAAACAGTTAGCGCCGCGCCGAAAGCCGCGTCATAAGCCGCGCCGCGGACGTTGGGGGGAAGCCCCCGCGCGAGTCTCGCTCCAGCGCGGGGGCTCCTTGCTTCCTGCCGGGGAACTGGCGTTGGAAACAGTTATAAATTACCGGCCGGTAGCTTGCGGAAATCACAGATTGCAGCGGCTTTGGCCAATCTTGATGGAACTTTGAGGGTGGCCCCGGGTCCCTTCAATCTGCGGGGCCCTCTAGTCCGCGAGGCCCTTTAGTCTGCCGGGCCCGCCGCGGCGTCGGGGTCCTCCTCCGGCTCAAAAGTGTTGGGCTCGGCCCCACCGGAGATCCCGACGCCGTCTTTCCCGCCGGGGATCCCGCCGTCGGGGTTGCCTTTCCTGGCGGCCGTGTCCTCCTGCGGCTCGTCCTCAGGCAGTGAATCAGGTGAATTGATGGACATCGCTCCTCCTTCTGTGGCTGGGCCTCAACGCTAACAGCCGGTGCCGGAAAAGGCTCCGGAACAGCTTGAGGTTTTCTGCCCGTCCCCCAAAAACCGCCGCCCGCTAGCTGCCGGGTGCCGCTGCCCGCTGCTGCCTCAGGATGTAGCGCTGGAGCTTTCCCGACGGCGTCTTGGGCAGGTCCGCAACGAAGTGGATGCGGCGCGGATAGGCATGGGCGGCGAACTGCGTCTTGACCATGGTCTGGAGTTCAACCAGCAGGGCATCACTGGCGGCGGTGCCGTCCGCCAGGACCACGTAGGCCTCCAGGACTTCACCGCGCAGTTCGTCGGGAGCGCCCACCACAGCACATTCCAGGACCGCCGGATGCGTGGCCAGGACGCTTTCCACGTCGAACGGGCCAATCCGGTATCCGGCCATGATGATCACGTCATCATCGCGGGAGGAGAAGAAGTAGTAACCGTCCGCGTCCACCATGCCCGCGTCCCCGGTCAGGTACCACTTGCCGTCCGCGCTGAACCTTTCGGCGGTCTTCTTCGGCGCATCCTGGTAGCCCTTGAACCACATCATGGGACTTTCCGCCACGTTGACGGCGACGCGGCCCAGCTCGCCGGGCGCGGCCGGCTCGTCGGCATTGTCCTTGAGGACCGCGCAGCTCCACCCCGGCAAGGGCCGGCCCATGGAACCCGGCCTCAGTTCCGTCCTCACATCGTCATGCCAGGCGTTGATGATCATCATTCCGTGTTCGGTCTGCCCGTAGTGGTCCCGCACCGGAACGCCCAGCACCTCCCGGGCCCAGCTGATCACTTCAGGGGTCAGCGGTTCGCCGGCGGATGAAGCGCGCCGAAGCTGGAACGGCCCGGTTCCGGCGCCGGCCTTGGCCCGCATGGTGCGGTACACGGTAGGCGCGGCGGCGAAGTTGGTCACCGAGAACGCCTCCAGCACCTTGAAGCTGAGTTCCGGGGAGAACCCGGGGCGCAGCAGGATGTTCCGCCGTCCCGCCGCCATGGGACCGAGGATCCCGTAGTACAGGCCGTACGCCCAGCCGGGGTCTGCGGCATTCCAGAAGACATCCCCTTCACTGACGTCCAGGCCCAGTTCGATGTACTGACGGAACGCTGCCAACGCCCGGACCGGCACCGGCACGCCCTTGGGGGCGCCCGTGGTGCCGGACGTAAAGATGAGGACCAGGTCGCCGTCCCCTCCCACAGCTTCGGAGGCGATCCCCGGCCGCTGCCTGGCCAGGAGCGGCGTGAGCGCCAGGTCCGGCGCGGAGGCTTCTTCGCCGGCAACCACCACGGCGGCGCCGGTTTCCTGGATCTTCGCCCGCTGGTCGGGGTCGGTGATCACGGCCTTTGCCCCGGAGGCGGTCAGCCGTAATTCGATAGCGGGCCATGCAAAGGCCGTAAACAGCGGGACATGGACCGCTCCCCGCCGCCAGATGGCCAGGAGCATGACCACCAGGTCTGCCGACTTTCCCATCAGGGTGGCTACGGCGTCCCCGGGACCGATGCCCAGCTCGGCCAGGGCTGCGGCTCCCCGTTCCGAGCGTTCCCGGAGCGCGCCATAGGTGATGTCCTCCGCGGAAAGATCGGCAGCCACCACCGTGAAGGCAACGGCGTTCGGGTCATGGCCGTCGCAGAGGAGATCGGCCGCGCAGGCCTCCGGGGCGCCATAGGTGGCAAGAAGGGCATCAACGGCTGGAACCAGACGGGACATTCGTTCTCCTTCGAACAACAGCACCTTGAAACACCGGCATTTGTAACACCGTGGAATCAACCTACTGCACTGAGATGGCCGTCACATGCCGCGCACTGCTGTCATGCGCCGACAGGTCAGCCCTTGGCGCCGGGCGGCCGGATGATCCGCCGCTGCGTTGCGGCGGCGATCGCGGCAGTGCGGTTGTCCACACCGAGTTTGCCGTAGATGTGCACCAAATGCGTCTTCACGGTCGCTTCCGAAATGAACACCTGCTTGGCGATGGCGCGGTTGGACAGGCCCGTGGCCAGCAGTTCCAGCAACTGCACTTCCCGTGGGGTCAGCGAGGTCCCGGGGTTGCTGATCCGGCCCATCAGCAGCGCTGCGGCCCGGGGCGCCAGGACCGTGCCGCCGGCGGCCGCCTGCAGCACCGCCTGCCGCAACTGCTCTGGCGGCGCGTCCTTCAGCATGTAGCCGCTCGCCCCGGCTTCCACCGCGGCGAGGATGTCCGCGTCCGTGTCATAAGTGGTGAGGATGAGCACCGGCGGCGGTGCGTCGAGCTTCCTGATTTCGGCGGTGGCGGTGACGCCGTCCATCCCCTCCCCCATCTGCAGGTCCATGAGGACAACATCGGGTGCCTCGTCCAGGGCAGCGAGCCGCGCCAGTTCCCTCAGCGCCGCCCTCCCGTCAGCGGCCTCCGCGGCGATCGAAATGCCCTCAAAACCGGTGAGCATGGCACGCAGCCCGGCGCGGACCACCGGGTGGTCGTCCACCAACAGAACCCGGACCTCACTCACAGTTCCTCCACCGGGAGCCGGATGGCCACCACCGTGCCTTCGCCCGGCGCCGACTCCACCGTCAGGGTCCCGTTCAGGGCGGCCACTCGTTCCAGCAGCGAGCGCAGCCCAAAGCCGCTGCCGTCCGCTGCGCCCGCGGCACCTGCCGCAACCTCCGGATCGAAGCCCGTGCCGTCGTCGTACACGTCCATGGTCACTTCACTGCCCAGGAAGGCAAGGCTGACGACGGCGGTGCTTGCCCGGGCGTGCTGGCGGACGTTCGCAAGGCTCGCCTGCGCCGCGCGCAGCAGTGCTACGCGGGCGGGCTGGGGCAGGTCCTGGACTTCCCCGTCCACCTCCAGCCGGCAGCGCAGCGACACCCCCGCAGCCGCAGCGTCGGTCTCGGTCCTGCCGCACAAGCGGTCCAGGGCCTCCACCAGGGTGGTTCCCTCCAGCTGGGGCGAAGCCAGGCCGCGGACAAAGCTGCGGGCCTCGGCCAGGTTGTCCGCCGCGGTCTGCTGCACCAGCGCCAGCCGGCCCGAAGCCGTGGCGTCATCACCGTCTGCGAGCGACTGCTCCGCTGCCCGCCCCAGCAGCACGATGCTGGACAGGCCCTGCGCCAGGGTGTCGTGGATTTCCCGGGCCAGCCGCTCCCGCTCTGCCAGCACGCCGGCCTCATGCTGGGACCGGGCCAGTTCCTCACGGGTCCGCCGCAGCTCATCCGCAGCGCGCCGCTGGTTTTCGGCCTCGCGGTACAAAGCCGCGTAGGCCAGGCCGGTGATCACCGAGAAAATCGCCCCCAGGACAGGCCCCACCACGGCCGCCGCATGCGGAACCGGAGCACCGCTGGCGGCCCACTGGGAACCGATCACCGCTGCCGTCATCAGCGCGATGGCCAGGAGCGCGGCACGCCGCGGCAGCAGGTGCAGGTGGAGGAAGAAGATGGGGAACGCGAGCCAGGCAAAGTCGGGGCTGCCTGCGAGCAGGAGCGCCCACAGGGCCGTCACAAGGCCGAGCCACAGCACACCGTAGCGGCGGGGAGCCACCCCGGTCCGCCCCTCGGCGTGGCGCTTTTCCAGGACCGTGCCGGCCAGGTAGAGGGCAGCAAGGACGACGGCGGCGCCGGCCCACACCCAGCGCACGGTACCTCCCGCCATCAGCATCCGGACCAGGCCGACGGCCAGCAGCAGCGCAAACCCCGTGTGCAGCGTGACCCGCAGGACCCTCAGGATGGCTGCCGACGACGCGTTTACCAGGGCGTTCAATGGCCCTCGCTTGGGGATACCGCCGCGCGCTTCCGGTGGTTGCGGCAGGGGCGTGGCAGGCATTTCACCAGCTTATGCCGGGAGCACGTGCCGGGAATCAACCAAAAGGTTGACTCCGGTATCAACCCTTCCATTCCCGTGGATCAACCATTCCCGCGATCCCCGGGCAGGCTCCTGCCAGGAGAGTGGAACTACAGAACAATCCACCCCTGCTGAGAGAAGAAACAACGTGTTCCTGGCAATCCGCGATATCCGCTTCGCCAAAGGCCGGTTCGCCATGATGGGCGGCGTCGTAGCCCTGATCACCCTCCTGCTGGTCATGCTGTCCGGCCTGACCGCGGGGCTCGCCGAGCAATCCACGTCCGCCATCGGAAGGCTTGGGTCGTCCGCCGCCACACCCGTGGACGTTATCGCCTTCGGTGCCCCCGGCTCCGGCTCCCCCAAGGCGTCCTATACCGAAAGCTCGGTGACCGCCGTGCAGGTGGACAGCTGGAAGGGCCAGCCCGGTGTCCGTTCTGCCGAACCGCTGGGCGTCACCCAGACAAGGGCACAGACGGCGGATGGTTCGGGGACGGCGAATGTTGCCGTGTTCGGCGTTTCGCCGGGGAGTCCGCTGGCGCCCGTGGAGGTCTCCACCGGCACGGCCGTGGTGGGCGCCTCGGTGGCGGAGGCTTTGTCGGTGGGCCAAGGGGACAAGGTGTCCCTGGGCGGCGTGGAGCTGTCCGTCGCCGCCGTGGTGCCGGACCAGTGGTACGCGCACACCAGCGTGGTGTGGACCGCGCTGCCCGCATGGGCCAAAGCTGCGCACGTGTCCGACGCCGGCCAGCTGGCCACCGTCGTCGCCGTTACCTACGCGGACGGGGCGGACGTCGACCGGGCCGCCGCCGATTCCGCCGCGCACACGGTCAGCGAATCCCGCACGGGATCTTTCCAGGCGCTGGGCTCCTTCAAAAGCGAGAACGGGTCGCTGACGCTGATGCAGGCGTTCCTTTACGGAATCTCTGCACTGGTGATCGTCGCCTTCCTGACCGTGTGGACCATCCAGCGCACCCGCGACATCGCCGTCCTGAAAGCCATGGGCGCACCCAGTTCCTACATCCTTCGGGACGCCATGACCCAGGCCGCCATCGTGCTGCTGGCCGGCGCCGGAACCGGAGGGGCCGTGGGTGCTGCCGCCGGCTTCTTGGCCGCGCAGGCCGCCCCCTTCCAGCTGAACCTGGTCACCACGGTGGTTCCCGTCGTCGGGATCGTTGCCCTGGGCCTGGCCGGCGCGGCGCTGGCCGTCCGGCGCGTCACCAAGGTCGACCCGCTCCTGGCGCTCGGCGGCAACTAACCCCTCCTCCCTCCCTTTGAAAGGAAACGTCATGGCCACAACCGCTCCCCTGAATCTGCTCAACGTCACCCTCGAATATCCCGACGGCGGCCGCACCACCACCGCCCTGGACCGGGTCAGCCTCACCGCCGAAGCCGGCCGGCTGGTGGCACTCGTCGGCCCCTCAGGCTCCGGCAAATCCAGCCTCCTGGCCACCGCCGCCACCCTGGTCCGCCCCACAAGTGGCCAAGTCATCATCGACGGCACCGACACCGCGGGGCTCCGCGACAAGGAACTTACAGCCCTGCGGCGCGGGAAAGTGGGCATCATCTTCCAGCAGCCCAACCTGCTCCCGTCGCTCACCGCCGTCGAACAGCTCGTCATCAGCGACCACCTGCGCGGAAAGTCCGCCAAAGCGGCAAAGGCGCGGGCCGCCGAACTGCTGGACGTCGTCGGGCTGTCCGCCAGCGCGGGGAAACTTCCGCACCAGCTCTCCGGCGGCCAGCGCCAGCGCGTAAACATTGCCCGGGCGCTCATGGGCAGCCCCAGGGTCCTGCTGGTGGATGAGCCGACGGCGGCACTGGACCACGAACGGAGTGCCTCCATTGTGGCGCTGCTTCGGCAGGTGACCACCGAATTCTCGGTGGCAACGGTGATGGTCACCCATGACACCGAGTTCGTGCCGCTGACCGACGAGGTGGCCACCATGCGGGACGGCCGGCTCACGGCGCCGGTGCTGGCAGGCGCCTGACGGTAACGACGCAAAACAGCCCCGGCGGTGCCACCCACCGGGGCCGTTTTGCGTTCGTAAAAAGGCCGCGGACTAACCCTTGGGGGTCACCTGCAGGCGGTCGAAGGACACCTGTTTGGCGTCCTTGTCCAGCACCACTACGTCGTCGCGGCCGTTCGGCACGTCGGCAGGCAGGATGAACTCCACCGTGTTAGCCGTGGTGGGGAAGATCCAGCCGATCCGGTAGCTGCGCTTGTTGAGGTAAACGTAGTACCACTGCCCGTAGTCGAGGCCCGCGAGAACCACTTTCTGGCCGTTGCGGTACTTGTCCGCGGTGCCGAGGTCCGACGGAGGCGTCTGGCCTTCAAAGTCCTGGACCGCCAGCGCCGGCGCGGATTCGGGTTGCGCGGGCTGCAGGTTGAGCCGGATGCTCCCGCCGGCCACCGATGCCGTAATGCGCTTGGCACCGTTGTCCGCGGCGGCCTCGAAGCTGACGGGCGCCAACTGGCCGGCGGAGACATCAGCCGCGGTCAGGACATAGTCCCGGGTGGCGGTCACGCTGCTGCCGGCGGCCAGCAGCTGTTCACTGATGCCCGCGTCCGGGGCTGAAACCGCTGTCAATGCCACGTTTCCGGCGTTGCCCAGGGTGTAGGTGTAGGTGACGGTATCGCCCGCTGAGGCGTACCGGTCGCCGTCGGCGTCCTTCCATTCCGCGTCGACGGTGCCTTCAAGCCTGGCGTCGCGCACTTTCAGGTCCACCTCGCCGCCGTTAACGGCATAGGTTCGGGTGGCCTGGCCGGCGGCGCTGACCTCCCAGGAGGTCTCGGGGACGAAGAACCCTTGGGCTGCTTCCTCGGCGGTGACGGTGTGACGGGGAGTGGCGCAGGTGTAGGACTGACCGGCGGGCAGGACGCTGTAACGGCAGTTGCCCGGGCCGTCCGGGACAAACGGGCTGAAGTTACCGGCGGTGGGTACCACCTTTTCCACCAGGGGGCTGGTGTTGGTGACGTCGAACTTATAGGGGAACGCCTCCCCCGCGCTGTACGGCTGCGCGGCCAGGTCCCGGCCGGCGTCGTTGCGGCTGCCAGCGATGGAGGCGGCCGCCAGGCCATCACGCAGTGCCACGGCGGCGCCGGTGAAGGGAACCATCTTGGTGAGCGACGGCGTCGCGCTGGCAGTAATGCTGAATGCCGCCTCCGGGACGAAGTAGCCGCGCGCCACGTCCTCGGCCGTTACCGTGTGCTTAGCCGTGGTGCAGGTGTAGCCGGCACCTGCAGCCAGGTTGTTGAACCGGCAGTTAGGGGCCGACGGCGGGAGGAAGCCGGCGTCGAAAGTACCGGAAACGGGCACGGAATTGGCGGTGACGTTGGCCGTGCTCCTGACGTTGAACGTGTAGCTGAGCACGTCGCCGGCCTGGTACGGGCTGGCGGCAACGTCCCGGTCCGGCGCGGAACCGGTGATGGTGAGGCCCACCTGCGGGGACACCGGCACGGTGGCCGTGAAGGTGGCCTGCGAAACCCGGCCGTCCGCCGTCGTGAACGCCGCGTTGAGGTTCTGCGGGCCGCTGGCGTTGGCCGGGGCGGTGAGGTCCACATTCACGGTCGCGGAGGCACCGGGTGCGACATCAGGCACGGGCACCGTGGTGGCAGACCAGCCGGACGGGGTGTAGACGGTGGCGCTGGCGCCGGAAAGCGTTGCGGCTTCCTGGTTGGTCACTGTCACGGCCACCTGCTTGGTGGCTCCCGGTGCGGTGGTGACGGCGGGGACCGCCAGCGGGGCGCAGGCGTAGTTCAGCCACGCGTCATCGAAGGAGGCGAACGGCATGTTGTCCGTGTAGTTGCCCTCGTACAGGACGCCGAACCTGCCTTCGTCCAGCGTGGTCACCGTGGAGTAGGCGGAGAAGCCGGATCGGATGGTGCGGAGTCCCGGCCAGGTGGCGCCGTCGTCGCAGGACACCCGGGCTGAAACGTTCTCACGCGCAGTCTTGGAATTCGCGTTGGTGAAGATCAGCTTCTTCGCATCGGCCGAGCCCTGCGCGGCGTTGGGGAACATCCGGGCGATAGCACCGTTGTTGGCCGGATCCGGCAATTCGGTGTCCTGCGTGACCGGCCCGTAGGTGGCGCCGCCGTCGGTGGAGACCGCCACCTTGCGGTAGCCCTGGTTGGCGTTGTCCCGCGAGTTGAGCAGGACCCCCCCGTCCGAGAGTTCCACGGTCTTGTTCTCATCCATCCGGTCACCCACGTTGGCGCCCTTGTGCCACGTAGCACCGTGGTCGTCGGAGTAGACGCTGTAGGCCTGGATCCTGTTGGTGCCGTCTGCCTGGCGGACGTCGCCGGCGTACTGCTGGATCAGGCGTCCCTTGTAGGGTCCGTATTTGAGCTGGATGCCTTCGCCCGAGGACGCGAAGTTGGACCTGACGTCGCCCGCCGCGGGGCTGGTCTTGCTGGTGCCTGGCTTGGTGACGCCGGTGAGGAGACGGGGCTGGCTCCACGTGGCACCGCCGTCGGACGATTCGATGACGGCGGAGGAAATGACGTTCCGGTCAGCGTCGTCGTTGCCGAACTGGCTGCCGCCGAAGCCCTGTTCCTTGGAGTAGACGAAGAACGCGAAGACCTTCCCGGCCTCGGCGTCGTAGATGAAGGACGGGTCGCTGTAGCCGTACTTCGGGCCACTGGCGTCGGCCACGTGCCCGGTGGCGATGACCTGCACCGGGCCCCACGTGCGGCCGCCGTCCGTGCTGCGGCGCTGCACGATGGAGTTGGGGTTGGGGGCATCGGCAGCACTGCCGGGCCGGCCGTCCCAGGCTGAGAGGACCACGCCGTTGCCCAGGTGTGCGAGCGCGGGGATCCGGTAGAAGAAGTTGTTGGCGGTCCGGTCTGCCGCCAGGTTCTGTTCCTGGAAGCTGCCCGGTGGAACAGTGGGGCTGCTGGACGGGATGGGCGCGGCCTCCGCGGGCAGCGCGCTGCCAGCCAGCACACACAGGGCCACGGCGCCCGCGCCGGCGGCCTTCCTCAGTGATCTTTTCCTGGTTCTTTTAGTGGTAGTTCGCAAACCATGTCCTTTCTGGACGCCGCGCGGCGGCTCGAGGGGAGGTAACGACGCCGAGGCTGCCCGCAAATGTGATTCTTGCTACATACGACGTCCTACCACCATAGGGTGGCGCGATCCGGAAAGCTAGACTAAACATGTGACGTCCTACCTTTCTCCTGAATGGCCCATTGCCACGCCGGCAGTGGAGCGTGCCCTCGCCACCCGCGGCCATGGCGGATACCGCCAGTACCGCATTCCTGCGCTCGCCGTCACCACTATCGGGACGCTGCTGGCCGCCTACGATGGCAGGCCGAACCTGGACGACCTGCCCAGCCCCATCGATCTGCTGCTCCGCCGCAGCACCGACAACGGCGCGACGTGGAGTGCACAGGAAGTAGTGCGCCGGGGCACCGGCCTGGAGGGTTTCGGCGACCCCAGCCTGCTGGTCGATGCCGAGACGGGGCGGGTCTTCCTGTTCCACGCCGCCGGAACACGCGCCGGGTTCTTCGAATCGACCACGGGAATGGACCATGGCGACGATGACGTCCAGCACTGCGACCTCAGCTGGTCTGACGACGACGGTGCCACCTGGCAGCACCGGCGCCTTACGTCCGAGCTCAAAGCCAGTTCGACCGCAGGCCAGGACATCACCGGCATGTTCGCCGCGGCAGGGCAGGGAATCCAGGTCCATTCGGGGCCGTTCCGGGGCCGGCTGGTGCAGCAGTTTGTAGTCCTGCGCGGCGGAGCGATCATGGCAGCCTCGGCCTGCAGCGACGACCACGGGGACACCTGGAGGTTCGGGGAGTTCATCGGCGCAGGAACCCATGACGCCGCACCGAACGAAAACAAGGTAACCGCCCTGGATGACGGACGCCTGCTGCTGCACAGCCGAGCCACGCCACGGCGGCTGGCTGCCACGTCCAGCGACGGCGGGCAGAGCTGGAGCGGCCTGGTTCCGGTCATGGACCTTCCGGACCCGAGTGATAACGGCTCGCTAGCCCGCTTCGACGGTCTGCCGGCGGTGAAGGGCCTGGCCACCCCCGCGACGGACCGGGTGGCTCCTGGCCACCAACAACCAGGACCCCGCCCTCCGGCGGAACACGGTCCTCAGCCTCTCCACGGACAACGGCGGGACGTGGCGCGCCGGGCTGGTCCTCTGCGCGGGCAGTTCCGCCTACTCCACTGCCGCCCGGCTGCCTGACGGCAACATCGGCGTCCTGTACGAGCGCCAGGGCTACCGGGAGATTGTGTTCGCCTCGATCCCACCCGGCCAGCTGACGGACCAGCTTCCAGCGCCCCAGACCCTGCCCGGCAGCAAGGAAGTGGACCGTGGCCTCACCTTCGACATGGAGCTCCGGTCCATCACACCCGGCCTCCCGGCAGTGTGGCAGCACGCCGGTGATTTCCACGCCATGGCGGCCGACGGCGGCGACTGGGGCCCGGCGTCCAAGGAGATCGGCCAGGGCTACTCCGCCGGGCAAACCCAGATTTTGGGCACCCGCGAGGCGCAGGACCTCAACTACGGCCCCATCATTCCCGGCTACAAAGCCGGGGACATCCTCGCCTTCACGGGAAGGGCAAGGAACGACGGCGGCACAACGGTCACGCAGGTCCGTCTCGCCGGGCCCGGGGCCCGGGATTTTCCCGCAACCGACCTGCCGCCGGGCCGGGAAGCGCTCTATTTCTCGCCCTCCTACACAGTGACGGCAGAGGATGCCGGGCGGGACACCTTGGAGCTCGAGTTTTTGGTTGAAGGGATGTGTGGCGGTTCGCCGGTACGGCGACGCAGGACGTTCCGGTTCGATATCAGCACCGGCCGCGTCAGCCTGGAAGGTTCCCTTCGACCAGGGCGCACATCTGCCTGAGCCGCTCCACCCTTTCCTCGACAGAGAGCCCGTGGCGGGGCAGGCCGATCTTAAACCCACGCATGGGCAGGTTGCCTGCGGCCTCGTTGCACCGATTAATTTCCGCGCGGTTCAGCAGGGAGCTGGACGGAGCCCCTTCGACTTCCACGGGCGGGAGGTGGGCATCGATCCAGGGATAACCAAATTCCGTCTTCTCCGGGGAACACCCGGAGAAGACCAGCCCGGCCAGAACCCCTGCCTCGCGGGCCAGGGACAGGTGCCCTGCCGCCGTCTCAGGCATGCCGGATTCAATGACCGACCGGCCCCAGTTGACGACCATCCCCACACGGCCCCAGCCTTGGGCCTTCAAGGAAACGGCGACGTCCACTTCGTCAGCAAAAGCCAGGAACCCTTTTTCCGGCCGGACACCCTCGCGCGGTGCATCGCAGTGCTCGATAAGCACCCGTACGGTTCCCCAGTCCCAGCTGAGGACTTCCTTGAGCGATTCCTCGAACCACCAGGCCGAGGCGCTGCCGGTCGGGGCGGAATGCAGCTCAACGCCCTCCACCACATGCCCGTCATCCTGAAGTCGCAGCACAAACTTCCTGAGGCCTGCCGCATGGTCGAGCGCTTCCCGCCGGGCGGAGGCGTCCCGGGAGCCAAGGCCGAAGGCTGGATTCCTTTGAAGGCGCTGCATGGTTCCGGGAATGGAGGTCACCACCGCGGACCAATGGTGCGGCGCGCCGGCGGGCCAGCCGGCTCCGCCGTACGGCCCATAGGGAAGTTCCAGTCCGCGGACGGAAGGTACTCCGGCGAGCGCTTGGTAGAACTGCTGCTGCAACTCATCGGGGTGGGCAGCATAGGCACCGACGATCAGGGACATTGAACCTCCAATTGCATTGCCAAGCGAAACCCACGGCCACGGGCGCTGGGAAGTCCACTTGACGTTGCCTGTGATGGGACTTACAGTTTTTCTTACGAGCTAGGACATCCTACATCCGATAAACATCCTTCTGAACGGTGAGGCATATGAACAACATCAAGAACCTGCCACTGGTCAATGACGCCAGTCGCCGGAACTTCCTGAAGCTCGGCGGGGCCATGGGCCTGGCCGCAGCCTTCACCAGCTCCCTGGCTGCCTGCGGGGGACCTGCCGCGACCACCACGGGGTCAGCTGAGAACACGGCGCCGATCAACAAGGACCTCACCATCGAGGCTGGCATCTCCTACGCCCTCTCCACCGGCTTCGACCCCATCTCCTCCTCCGGCGCAACCCCCATGGCCGCGAACCTGCACATCTTCGAGGGCCTGATCGAGCTGCACCCGGCTACGCGGGAGCCCTTCAACGCCCTCGCGGCTTCCGATCCCAAGATGGTCAATGCCACTACTTACCAGGTGGCCATCAGGGACGGCGCGGTGTTCCACGACGGCTCCCCCGTTACCGCCGAGGACGTGGTGTTCTCCTTCACCCGGGTCATGGACCCGGCCAACAAGTCGCTGTTCTCGCAGTTCATCCCGTTCATCCAGGAGGTCAAGGCGCTCGATGCCAAGACCGTGGAGTTCACCCTGAAGTACGCCTTCCCCGGCTTCGGCCCGCGCATCTCCGTGGTGAAGGTAGTCCCCAAGGCGCTGACCAACTTCCCGGTGGGCTCGGACCAGCTGAAGTCCTTCGACGCCAAGCCCGTGGGCACCGGACCCTACAAGCTGATCTCCGCAGTCAAAGACGACAAGATCGTCTTCGAGGCCAACCAGGCCTACACCGGCCCCATGCCAGCGCTTGCAAAGGGCATGACCTGGTTGCTGCTCTCGGACGCGGCCGCACGGGTGACCGCCATGCAGTCAGGCCGTGTCCAGGCCATTGAGGACGTCCCCTACCTGGACATGCAGGGCCTGAAGTCCGCAGCGACCGTCGAGTCCGTACAGTCCTTCGGCCTGCTGTTCATGATGTTCAACTGCAACGCCGCACCCTTCAACAACAAGAAAGTCCGCCAGGCCCTGCACTACGGCCTGGACAAGGACTCCATCATCAAGAAGGCACTGTTTGGAAACGCCAAGCCGGCCAGCTCCTACTTCCAGGAAGGCCACCCGGACTACGTCAAGGCCAAGAACGTGTACGGCTATGACGCCCAGAAGGCGGCGGACCTCCTCAAGGAAGCCGGCGTCAGCAGCCTGGAATTCGAACTGCTCACCACGGATACTGCGTGGGTCAAGGACGTGGCACCCCTGATGCTGGAATCGTGGAACAAGATCCCCGGCGTCAAAGTCACGCTCAAGAACCTGCAGTCCGGCGCTTTGTACACGGACCGCGTAGCCAAGGGCGACTACACCGTTGTTGCCGCGCCGGGGGATCCCTCGGTCTTCGGCAATGACGCAGACCTGCTGCTGAGCTGGTTCTACGCCGGTGACACCTGGATGAAGAACCGCGCCTTCTGGGGCGGAACCCCGGAGCGCGCCCAGCTGGTTGACCTGATGTCCAAGGCAGGCCAGGCCAGCAAGGAAGACGCCAGGAAACTGACCGGCGAGATCGTGGACCTGGTGTCCGAAGAGGTCCCGCTATACCCGCTGTTCCACCGCCAGCTTCCCAGCGCCTGGGATGCAAAGAAACTGAGCGGCTTCAAGCCCCTGCCCACCACCGGAGTGTCCTTCGTTGGTGTGGGCCGCACCGCCTAGCCCTACCCACCGGAGACTACATTGAGCACCATATTGCGACTGCTGGGCCGAAGGCTCGCAGCCCTGCCGTTGATGGTCCTGGGCATCACCCTGCTGGTGTTCCTGGTCCTGCAGGCGGCCCCCGGAGACCAGGCAAGCAGTGCCCTGGGCGAGGGCGCCAGCGAGGAAGCCAAGGAACAGTACCGTCAGGCGAACGGCCTTAACGATCCGCTGCTGCTGCAGTATGTGCGGTTCCTGGGAAAGCTCCTGCAGTTTGACCTGGGCGTCACCACGCCCCCGGCCAAATCCGTGGCGAGCATGATCGGTTCGGCGTTCCCCCTGACGCTGCAGCTGACCTTCCTGGGCGTCATCATCGCCGTTGTGGTTTCTCTGGTGTTCGGCATCATCGGCGCCTTGTACCGGGACAAATGGCAGGACCAGCTGGTCCGTGTCTTCTCCATCGCTGCGGTGGCGACGCCGTCATTTTGGCTGGGCATCCTGCTGATCCAGTGGTTTGCACTGGGTCCGGCACCGATGTTCCCGTCCGGCGGCATCGCCACCCCGGAGTCCGGCTTCGGGGGGTGGCTGAACTCCATGGCACTGCCCGCCCTGGCCCTCGGCATCCCCGTCTCGGCGTCCCTCATCCGGGTGGTCCGCACCTCCATGGTGGAGGAACTGGACCGGGATTACGTCCGCACGGCCATCGGCAACGGCGTGCCGTACCGCGAAGTCGTCTCCAAAAACGTGCTTCGGAACGCACTGGTGACTCCGGTGACCGTGCTGGGACTGCGGATCGGCTACCTGCTGGGCGGCGCCGTCGTGATTGAAATGATCTTTGCCCTGCCCGGCATGGGGCAGCTGATCCTCAACGGCATCACCAACCTGGACGTCAACCTGGTGCAGGGCGTGGTCCTGACCATCTCCGTCACCTTCGTCCTGGTAAACATCGCCGTGGACCTGCTCTACCTGCTCATCAACCCCCGAATCAGGACCGTGTGACCCATGCGCAGCAAACTCGCTGAACGTCTGAGCGCCCCCGGCCTCCGCCTCAAGGCCCTGCCCTGGGGCTCCCGGCTGGCCCTCGCCTTCCTGGTGGTGATCGCCCTCGCCGCCGTCTTCGCCCCGGTCCTGGCACCGCACGACCCGCTGGAAACCTTCATGCCGGCCACTCCCCCGGGCGCCGAGCACTTCTTTGGCACCGACCGGCTGGGCCGCGACATCTTCTCCCGCCTGCTCTACGGATCGCAGTCATCGCTGATGATCGGCCTCGGCGCCGTGGGCCTGGCAGTCCTGGCGGGCGCCCTCCTGGGGTCACTTGCGGCCACCTCCAGCAAGGCCGTCAACGAACTGCTCATGCGCCTCATGGACATCCTGATGGCATTCCCCGGCATCGCCCTGGCCGCGGTGCTGCTGGCGGCCTTCGGCAACTCTGTGCCCACCATCATCATTGCAATCGCCATCATTTACACCCCGCAGCTCGCCCGGGTGGTCCGCGCCAACGTGCTGTCCCAGTACGGCGAGGACTACGTCCGTGCCGAACGGGTCATCGGAGCCGGCCGGTTCTACATCCTGGTCAAGCACATCGTACGCAACACCGCGGCCCCGGTCCTGGTGTTTGCCACGGTGATGGTGGCCGACGCCATCATCCTGGAAGCATCGCTGTCCTTCCTTGGTGCCGGCGTCCAGGACCCCGCGCCGTCGTGGGGCAACGTGATCTCCTACGGCCGCAACCTTGTTTTGTCCGGCGGCTGGTGGGCCACCACCTTCGCCGGCCTCACCATTCTCCTCACCGTCCTGGCGCTGAACATCCTCGCTGAGGGACTCACCGACGCCATGGTCAATCCCCGGCTGCGGCGCGCGCCGGCGGTGAAGGACGACGACGGTGCTGCCGCTTCGGTGGCCGGCGCCGCCGTCACCGGCTCCGCGGTGGACACGGAAGTGGCCACCTCGGTTGCCCAGCCGTCAGTCGTGGAACAGCACGAACTCGACGGCGTCCTGCCGGCTTCCGGAACAACCCCCACCGAGGGCCGGCAGGACACCTCAGCAATACTCACGGACGTCAGGACGGCCGCGGCCAACCCACACGCCCTGCTGGACCGCGAGCTGGAACTGCTCGCCGCCGTCGAGGCCACGCGCACGGACCGCCTCCCGCAGGTCCCCGCGGACGCCCGGACGGTGCTGGAGGTGAAGGACCTGTCCATCCGTTTCCCGGGCCGGTTCGGTGAGACGGCCATCGTGGACAACGTTTCCTTCACCGTCCGCGAGGGCGAAACCATGGGCCTGGTGGGCGAATCGGGCTGCGGCAAGTCCATCACCTCCCTGGCCGTCATGGGCCTGCTGCCCAAAACCGCGCGGATCACCGGTTCCATCAAATTTGACGGCAGGGAACTGCTGGATCCGGACACCAGCCACAGCAACACCAAGGCCTACCAGGGCCTGCGCGGCGAGCAGATCGCCATGGTGTACCAGGACGCGCTCAGTTCGCTGAACCCGTCCATGAAGATCAAGGACCAGATGCTGCAGCTGACCCGGCGCGGCGGGCGCAAGACCCCCGCCGAGCTGCTGGAAATGGTCAAGCTGGATCCGGTACGGACCCTTGCCAGCTACCCGCATGAGCTCTCCGGCGGGCAGCGCCAGCGCGTCCTGATCGCCATGGCATTGTCCCGCTCGCCACGGATCGTGGTGGCAGATGAACCCACCACTGCCCTGGATGTCACCGTCCAGAAGCAGGTGGTGGACCTGCTCAACGACCTGCGGGAGCAGCTGGGCTTTGCCATGGTGTTCGTCAGCCACGACCTCGCCCTGGTGGCTTCCCTGGCCCACCGGATCACCGTCATGTACGCCGGCCAGGTGGTGGAATCCGCCCAGGCTTCCGAGCTGCTGCGGAACCCGAAACACGAATACACCCGTGGCCTGCTGGGCGCCGTGCTCTCCATCGAGGCAGACGCCGCCCGCCTGCACCAGATCCCCGGCACGGTCCCCTCCCCCAACGATTTCGCTCCCGGGGACCGGTTCGCGCCGCGTTCCCTGCGCAGCGACGCAGACCCCAACCAGCAACTGGTCCTCACCGCCGTGGCCTCGGCCAATGGCAGGGATGCTGACCACGTCTGGGCCAGCCACCGCAAGGAGGACGCCAAGTGAGCGCATCCACCGGACAGCCCGTCATTGAGCTCAAGGACGTCAAGGTCCACCACCGCGCCCGCACCGGGGGCCTCTTCCGCCCCAACGTGGTCAAGGCCGTCAACGGCGTGGACTTCACCATCAGCCGCGGCGAAACCGTGGGCATCGTGGGTGAATCCGGCTGCGGCAAGTCCACCCTCGCCTCCGTGCTGGTGGGCCTGCAGGCGCCCACATCCGGGCAGGTCCTTTTCCACGGCAAACCCGCCATCAAGCGGAACGCCGCCATGCGCAAAGAATTCGGCCGGTCCGTGTCCGTGGTGTTCCAGGACCCCGCCACGGCACTGAACCCGCGCATGACCATCCAGGACATCCTCACGGACCCGCTCCAGGTGCACGGCATCGGCAACGCCGCCAACCGTGCCGCCAAGGTCAAGGAACTGCTGGCGCTGGTGGGGCTGCCCGGTTCCGCGGCAGAAGTCACGCCGTCGCAAGTGTCCGGTGGCCAGCGCCAGCGCGTCGCCATCGCCAGGGCCCTGGCCCTGGACCCGGACATTATCGTCGCGGACGAGCCGACGTCGGCCCTGGACGTGTCCGTCCGGGCGCAGGTCCTGAACCTGCTCTCTGACCTGAAGACACAGCTGAACCTGGGCATGGTGTTTATCTCCCACGACATCCAGACGGTCCGCTATGTCTCCGACCGGATCTGTGTCATGTATTTCGGCGAAATCGTGGAGGAAGGACCCGCAGCCCAAGTGTTCGACAACCCCACCAACGACTACACCCGCAAGCTCCTCGGCGCGGCTCCCAGCCTGCTGCATACCTAGACCACCCATCCCCTCTTTCCCAACCAGTTATTGGAGTTCTCCTTGTCTTCCCAGTTCTCGGGCGTCATCCCGCCTGTCGTCACCCCCCGCCACGCAGACGGCAGCATTGACACCGCCTCGCTGCAGAACCTCACCAAGCACCTGCTCGACGGCGGCGTGTCCGGGCTCTTCGTGCTGGGGTCCTCCGGCGAGGTTCCGTACATGACCGACGCCGAACGTGCCCAGGTGGTCAGCACCATTGCCGACGCCAATGCCGGGGCTGTGCCCCTGATCGTGGGTGCCAACGAGCAGACCACGAACCGCGTTATCGAAGAGGCCAAACGGGTCATCGGGCTCGGGGCCGACGCCATCGTGGCCACTTCCATGTACTACGCAATCGGCAACGCCGATGAGACCGAGACCCACTTCCGCAGCATCCACGCTGCGGTCGACGTTCCGGTCTTCGCCTACGACGTGCCGGTCCGCACCCACTACAAGCTCCCCACCGACCTTCTGGTTCGGCTGGGCCGGGACGGCGTCATTGCAGGCGTCAAAGACTCCTCCGGTGACGATGTTTCCTTCCGCCAACTCCTGCTCGCGGCCCGGGACATCGACAACTTCGACATCTTCACCGGCCACGAGGTAGTGGTGGACGGTGCGCTCCTGGGCGGCGCGCAGGGCGTAGTTCCTGGTCTGGGCAACGTTGATCCGGCTGGCTACCGCAAGCTGGTGGATGCCGCCGAAGCCGGGGACTGGGCCAAGGCTGCGGCCGAACAGGACCGCCTGGCAGACCTCTTCGAGATCGTCTACACCCCCAACGGACGTGTTTCCGGCGGGGCAGCCGGCCTGGGCGCATTCAAGACCGCCCTGCAGATCATGGGCATCATCGAGTCCAACACCATGAGCGCACCCATGCTGTCCCTCAACGAGGAAGAGACGATGGCGATCAAGGTCATCCTGGAACGCAACGGCCTGGTCTAGGCGTCCCGATGAAATATGCCGTTGGTGTTGACCTTGGGGGTACCAAGACCGCTGCCGGCGTGGTTTCGGCCAACGGCGAGGTGCTCTTTTCGGACACTGTTCCCACACTGAACCGCGACGGCGGCGAGGCCATTCTCGACGCCACGGCCAAACTTGTCGCCGGACTGATCAAGAAGGCGGCCGACGACGGGATCGCCGTTGAGCGCGTGGGCGTCGGTTCCGCCGGGGTCATTGATGCCGGGCACGGTGTGGTGGTGTCCGCCACCGACGCCATCCGCGGCTGGGCCGGGACGGCACTCACGGCGGGCCTCGCCACGCGGCTGGGCCTGCCGGCGTCGTCCGTCCTGGCGGTGAACGACGTCCACGCCCACGCACTTGGCGAGGCGTGGGCCGGCGCCGCAGCCGGTGCCGCAAGCTCACTCCTGGTGGCCTTCGGCACGGGCGTGGGCGGCAGTTTCGTGCTCGGCGGACGCCCGGTGTTGGGGCATCGCCATGCGGGAGGACACGTGGGTCATTTCGCCTCGCCCTACGCGTTCCACGAGGGCACCGCCATCCCCTGCGTCTGCGGCGGAGCCGGGCACGTCGAGGCCGTTGCCTCGGGGCCCGCCATCCGCGAAACGTACCTTCGGCTGGGCGGCACGCAACCCGTCACGGACGCCCGGGCCGTCTTCGCCCTGGCCGGCCGAAGCGATGCCGCCGCCATCCGGGCCGTAGGCATCGGCGCCGGGGCTGCCGGGCAGGCCATGGGCGGCCTGGCCAACATCCTGGACCCCGAGGTGGTCGTGGTCACGGGCGGACTTTCCGACGCCGGTGCCCCGTGGTGGCGGCCGATGGAACGGGCCCTCCGCGCCGAACTCCTGCCCGCCCTTGCAGGGCTCCCCGTCCTTCCGGCTACACTCGGCAACGCAGCCGCACTGGTGGGCGCGGCACGGCTTAGCCTCCTTCCGCCTGCCTGAAACGTCCTCACACGTACTCGCCCAACCGGCGCCAAACCTCCAGAGGAACCCGCTATGCTCCTGTCCCCCGAAGCCCTCGAATCCCTCCGCGGTCGGCTCATTGTGTCCTGCCAGGCATATCCGGGTGAGCCGATGCGCGATCCCCGGACCACAGCGCAGGTGGCGGCCTCGGCCGTGGTTGGCGGCGCGGCGGCTGTCCGGGTGCAAGGCCTGGCCGATGTCCAGCACACCCGGGCGGGGGTGGAAGTGCCGGTCATCGGGCTCTGGAAGGACGGGCACGACGGCGTCTTCATCACCCCAACGCTCCGGCACGCCCTGGCAGTGGCCAACGCCGGGGCCCATGTAGTGGCGATAGACGGGACGCGGCGCGAACGCCCGGACGGACTTTCCCTGGCGCAAACCGTGGCGGGAATCCACGCCCAATCGCATGCCCTGGTGATGGCCGACTGCGGCTCGCTCCAGGATGCTGCTGCGGCGGTGGAGGCCGGCGCGGACCTGGTGGGCACTACCCTCGCCGGCTACAGCGGCGAGCGCCCCAAAACCTCCGGCCCGGACTTGGACCTGCTGTCAGAGATTGCGGCAGCCGGGTTTGGTGTTCCCCTGATTGCCGAGGGCCGGATCCACACCCCTGCCCAGGCCCGCCAGGCCCTCGACGCCGGTGCCTTCGCCGTGGTGGTGGGCACCGCCATCACGCACCCGGCCACCCTTACCGGCTGGTTTGTGGACGCGCTGGCATGACGGATCCTGACGCGCTGCTGCTCACGGGCACCCTCCTGACGGACGGCACCACGGTGCGGGACGGCGCCGTCGCGGTGGTTGGCGGACGGATCGCGTACGCGGGGCCGCGGGCCGGCATGGACACCGCGGCGCTGCCTTCGTTGCGCGAGCGTGAACTGCCGCCGGGGAGCCTGCTCCTGCCCGGCTTGGTCGACCTGCACTGCCACGGCGCGGCCGGCGGGGACTTCCCGGGCGGTGATGCCGCAGCCGCCCGTGCCGCCGTCGAATTCCTGCACCGCAGCGGCACCACCACGCTGCTGGCAAGCCTGGTCACGGCTTCCCGGGAGGACCTGCTGCAGGGCGCGGCAACGCTGCGCACCCTGGCCGGGGAGGGCATCATCGCCGGGATTCACGCCGAAGGCCCTTTCCTGTCTCACGCCCGTTGCGGTGCCCAGGACCCCCGCTTCCTGCTTGAGCCCAGCCTCAGGTTGCTCGACGAACTGGTCGCGGCGGCCGGCGGGCACCTGCGCACCATGACGTATGCCCCGGAACTGGCTGGGGCAGCCGACCTTGTGCAGGCCCTGGTGGCGCACGGCGTTGTTCCGTCGCTGGGGCACACGGACGCGGATGCGGGAACGACGGCGGACTCGCTGGCCCTCGCAGCAGGGCTGATGGCTGCCGGCGGCAGCGCTGGCGCACGGCCCACGGTCACGCATCTGTTCAACGGCATGCCTCCGCTGCACCACCGGAGCCCCGGCCCGGCTGCGGCGTGCCTCCGCCTTGCCGCAGCCGGCACAGTGGCGGTGGAGTTGGTGGCGGATTCGGTGCACCTGGACCCGGAGACTGTCCGCATGGTGTTCGCACTGGTGGGCGCAGGGAACGTGGTCCTGGTGACCGATTCCATGGCCGCCACCGGGCTGCCGGACGGCGACTACGACCTCGGACCCGCCGCCGTCCGGGTCATTGGCGGCGAGGCGCGCCTTCGCAGCAACGGCTCCCTGGCCGGCGGGACCGCAACTTTGCTGGACGTAGTGCGCCGGACCATTGCCGCGGGCGTGGACGCTGCAGCGGCTGTCTTGTCCGCCACCGCCGTGCCCGCCCAGATCCTCGGACTGTCAAATGAAGTGGGCAGCCTCCGCACCGGGCTGCGCGCCGACGTCGTAGTCCTCGATGCCGGCCTCAATCCCGCACTGGTTGTCCGTCACGGAAAAGTCCTGGCGCCGTAGTCAGGCTTCCAGGAAATTGCGGCGGCGTTCGTTCTATTTGATCTCGAATGTGGCGGTGAGCCTGGCCCGTCCGATTGCATGGCTGAAAAGCTGGAAGCCGAGGTAGGCAGGGCTTGCATCGGCCGGGATGTCGAGTTCCTCCACATCCACTGCGTGGACCACGACGTGGTAGTGGTGGGGGCCGTGCCCTTCAGGCGGAGCCGCGCCGACGAAACCCCGGAAACCGGCATCGTTCGTCAGTTGCACCGCCGGCTTGGGCAGACCGTCCTCGGCGGCGCCCGACGGAAGCGAAGTGGTGGACGCAGGCAGGTTGAAGGCTGCCCAATGCCAAAACCCACTGCCAGTGGGAGCGTCCGGGTCCAGAACCGTCACAGCAAAACTCTTTGTCTCCGGCGGGAAACCCTCCCAGGTCAGTTGTGGAGACCTGTCTTCTCCGCCGTCGATTCCCATCTTCCCGCTCGCCTGGGCAACAGGAAACGGCTGCCCGTCCTGGATGTCTGTGCTGCTCAAGGAGAACTCGGGAAGCTGGGGAAGGGCGGCGTACGGGTCGTATGACATCTCTTTGGTACCTTTCCTAAACAACGGGATTCGAATTGCCGGCAAACACGGTGGAAAAAGGTTTCCTGGTGCACACTCTAACGCCGGTTTCGGTGGATAAGCCCGAGGTATCCAAGCGGAGAACGGTTCACCCCAACACCCATGGCGGCCGCGGCACGGTGCTGCTGCACGTGGTTCCCAGGGCGGCAGCCCAAACCGGACGTCAGACGCTCATGGCGGAGCCGGCCACCCGAACCGTGATACCGCCCTCCTGGCGCGTGAGCCGCGAGGCTGCTGCTTCGTCTGCCACCACGGTGACGTGTGGATGGCGCTGCAGGACTGACGCCGGGCATTCAGCGGTGACAGGACCGCTCAGGGCTCCGGCCAGGATTTCTGCCTTGTCCTGTCCGTGGACCACCAGGAGAAGATGCCTGGCTTCCATGATGGTCCCCAGACCCTGGGTGATGCACCGCTCAGGGACGTCCGACGGGGAAGCGAAGTAGCGGGCGTTGGCCTCGCGGGTGCGCGGTGCCAACGTCTCGACACGGGTACGGGAGTCGAGCGCTGACCCCGGTTCGTTGAAGGCAATGTGTCCGTTGTGGCCGATACCCAGCAGCTGCAGGTCGATGCCGCCGGCAGCCTGGATGGCAGCGTCGTACTCGACCGCTGCCTGCTCAGGGTCCTCTGCACCGCCGGCAGGCACCCGAACGTGCTCCGGGTCCAGGCCCAGGCGTTCGGTGACCTCACGCCGGACAACCTCGCCGTAGCTTTCGGGATGCCCGGACGGCAACCCCACGTATTCGTCAAGGGCAAACGCCTTCACGCGCGACAGATCGAGCCGGTGGCCGGCGAGGGCTGCGTAGACAGGCAGCGGGGAACCTCCCGTGGCAACTCCGAGGACGGCATCCGGCTTGCTGCGGACGACGGCGGCAATGATTCCGGCGGCTACAGCGCCACTGACGGCGGCATCAGGGACGACGAAGATTTCCAAGGCTGGGCCTCTTTCTGGGGGTTTTTGGGCTGCCACAGGGCATGCAGCGGCCAGGCCGGTCCGGGACCGCCCTTCCGGGATGTACTGGTGGTGGCCTAAAGGCCGGCTCTCGTGGCCGCTAGGCGGATGCCACGTCCTTGAGCTTTTGGCGGATACCGTCAAAGTGGCGCTGGAGCCGCTCGGCAGCGAGGGCTTTGTCCCGGCTGGCAACCGATTCGTAGATGTCCCAATGCATCCGGGCCTGCTCTTCCAGGTTGACTGGTCCATGGCCCAGGGCTTCATGGATCTGCCGGTATACCTGCCAGAACACGTCCATGAGGTTGATAAGGAGTTCATTGTTCAGCGGCGCGTAGAGCTTGCGGTGGAATTCCGCGTCATGCTCAGCCAGGGGCTCACCCCTCTGTGCAGCCTCCTGCATCGCTTCCATGGTTTCCCGGAGATCGGACAGGTGCTCTTCCGTGAGCAGATCGATGGCGGAGCCGATCAGGCCGGACTCGAGCGCCTGGCGTACATCGATCAGCTCCATAGCTTCTTCGCCCTTGTGCCGAAGTGACAACCGGCCGCGGAATGTCAGTCCCGACACCAGGGCGCTGAAATTGTTCGGGGCAACAAACATGCCAAAGCCATGGCGGATTTCGATGACGCCCAGGGCCTGAAGGACCTTGAGGGACTCCCGGACGGTGTTTCGCCCCACACCGAGCTCGCTGGACAGCTCGCTCTCTGTAGGGAGGGGCGTCCCCGACGTCCAGCCCGCGCTCAAGGATAAGCTCCATGATTCTGTTCTGGAGGGCATGGGAGCGGATTTGCGCGCTGAATCTTGCGGGGGGCACCGCTGCTGATGCTACTGTCACGTCATCTCCTTCGACCGCGCCTGGCGGCGGCCTCTCGTCTGGGTTCAGTGTACAGGAGATGGGACGTCCTTCATCCGGTATTCCGTAACGAATCTTCCGGGGGTGGGCCGTTGGCCCCTGCCCGCCCGACGGGCATTCGGACAGCGTCCTCCCCACCGCGCAGAATTGATGCGATCTTGAGGCAAACCTTGCCATCCCTAGACGTTGCAGGTCCACGCTGGAGCCAAGAGACCAACCAGCTTGTGGGGAGCAGGAAGTCATGGGAATCAGAGCAGCACTGGACACCGACGTCACAACCGTGGGAGGTGTACTGACCGACCAGCAGCCCATCGACTTCCACACGCTGGGGCTCGCCGGTTGCATTGACCGGCTGACGGCACCCCTGCGGCAGCGCGGAACCGTGGTCCACTGGGATACTCCGCATTGGGGCATCGAGATCCCGGCAGGCTCCGCCTCCCTCCTGTACCAGTCCGCCCGCGAAGTCCTCAGCAACGCCTTCAAATACTCCGCGGCGCACTCGTTGACCATTCAACTGGCGGCCGTTGACCATGGCATCAGGCTGGTGGTGTCCGACGACGGCACGGGCTTTGACAGCAGCCTCGCCACATGCGGCCGGCACCACGGCTATGGCCTGCGGCTGATGGCCGTGGCCGTGCAGGAGGCCGGCGGCGCAGTGGACATCAGCGCCTCACCCGGGATGGGAACCAGCGTGACGGTGACGTTGCCGCTGGACTGACCCGGAGGTTCCAACCCGCAGGCGCGAAGGACGGCCTGCCCATAGACCCGGAGGCCCGCCGTTGTTGGGACGGCGGGCCTCCGTACGTGCAGGGCCGGGGACTTAGCGGGAGAGTTTTTCCGCATCCGGCTCCAGGTCGCCGATGTGGCCCGGCGCGTTGGCAGCGAGGACCCTTGCCACGAATGCCGCATATTCGTCCATGAAGTGGCCCAGGAACTTCGCGGTCGCTTCATCCTTGACCTCGCCGTCAGCGCCAAAAACATCAGGCTTGTAGCTGATGTAGGCCTCCGGGGAATTCAGCTGCGGGGCGTCGAGGAAGCTCAGGACGCTGCGCATGGAGGACTGCATCACGGCCGTGCCGATGCTGCCCGGCGAAGCGCCGATGATGCCCGTGGGCTTGCGCGCAAAGGAGTTGGTGCCCCAGGGGCGGGAACCCCAGTCGATGGCGTTCTTCAGGGCGCCGGGAATGGAGCGGTTGTACTCGGGCGAGACGAAGAGGATTCCGTCGGCAGCCTCGACGGCTTCCTTGAGGGCGCGGCCCTCGGGCGGAAAGTCGGCGTCGTAGTCATAGCTGTACAGCGGGAGGTCTTTGATGGGGATCTCGGAGAATTCCAACTCGCCGGGCGCGAGCTTGATCAAGGCTTTGGCCAGGACCCGGTTGATGGAACCGCTCGCCAGGCTGCCTACGAAATATCCGATCTTGTACGTTGCCATCAGTGATCCTTTCCAACAGCCGGTCCGTCCCGGCTGGCTGAGTGTGGCTGGAAATGGTGCCGGCCCCGCACGGGACGGGAGCGGCGGTTGGTGCTCACTGCTTCATTCAGTCCAGCACATGCGGGGCGCCCCGGCCTGACCACACCTCCCGGCAATTTTCCGGCCCCCCCTCTTGCACCTCCCCATCCCGCGGCAGTAGGTTTGAAACCATTCAAGAAAGCGCTTTCCCGGCTCATACCGGGGCTTCTGCGCACTGACATGACCAGCGGAATTGGATGACATGACGGACAACGCCCTTATCAGGTGGATCGACGGACAGGCCCCCAGGGAAATCAGCGGCGGAACCACGTGGGGCATGCCGTTCCCCCGCGGCTCGGTCAAAGGAACAGAGGCGCTGGCAGTGACGGATGCCTCGGGCGCACGCCTGGCCAGCCAGGTGTGGCCACTGGCCACCTGGCCTGACGGGTCCCTGAAGTGGGCCGGCGTCGCACTCCCTGCGACGGCCTCGCCGTCGGCCACCTACCATGTGATGTCCGACGCCGGTACAGGCACCGCAGCCAGCCGGCCGCCGTCGGACAGCCGCCCAGTTACCGTCACCGAAAGTGCCGACGCCCTCACCGTGGACACGGGCGCACTGCAGATGGTGATTGACCGCGCCGGCTCGTCACTGTTCCGCAGCCTCTCCCGCAATGGTGAACCTGTTGCCCGGGACGCCCGGCTGGTCAGCCTCCGGCAGGACGGCGTGGCCGAAGGCGCCGGGACCGCCAGCCGCGATGCCTTCACCGGCGAGGTCACCGCCGTCGTCCTTGAACAAAGCGGACCTGTCCGCGCCGTGGTGCGGCTTGAGGGGCGGCACCGCCAGGACGGCGCCGGAGGCCAAGGTCGCAGCTGGCTGCCCTTCGTGGTGCGCTTCTACTTCCACGCCAACGCCCGCAGCGTGCGCATGGTGCACTCCTTTATCTGGGACGGCGACGCAGAGCGGGACTTCCTGGCCGGACTCGGCGTGCGGTTCACGGTGCCGCTGGAGGCCGAGCTGCACAACAGGCACATCCGCATCGCGGGGGCGGACGGCGGTTTCCTCACCGAGGCGGTCCGCGGCCTGACCGGGCTCCGCCGGGACCCGGGCGCTGACGTGCGCGGCGCCCAGGTCGCGGGACGCGCCACTCCCCCGGCGGAGACGTGGAATCCCGAGGTTTCAAGCCGCCTGCACCTGATCCCGGCCTGGGGTGACTACACGCTCAGCCAGCTCAGCGCCGATGGCTTTGAGCTCCGCAAGCGCACCGCCGCCGGCCATGGCTGGGTGGGTATTTCCGGCGGTACCCGCGCCGCCGGATTCTGCTCGCTAAGCGATACCCGCGGCGGCCTGGGAGTGGGGATCAAGGACTTCTGGCAGTCCCACCCTGGCCAGCTGGACATCCGGGGAGCGGCCGGCCGCGAACCCTCCCTGACGGCATGGCTGTTCTCTCCCGAAGCCCAGCCCATGGACCTGCGGTTCTACCACGACGGCATGGGCCAGGAGACGTTCGAGGAGCAACTCGAGGGCCTCGAAATCACCTACGAGGACTACGAGCCGGGTTTCGGAAACCCCACCGGCATTGCCCGCACCCATGAGTTGACGCTGTTCGCGTATGAGTCCACGCCGTCAACCGACGGCCTGGCCCAGGACGCGGCGGCCGCCTCCACCCCCGCCCTGCTGCAGGCCACCCCGGAATACCTGCACTCCGTCAGGATCTTCGGCGACTGGGCCCCGGTGGACCGGAGCACCCCGGCCCGCGCGCACCTCGAGGACCGGCTGGACTTCCTGTTCGATTTCTACGCCGGGCAGGTGGAACAGCGGCGCTGGTACGGGTTCTGGAACTACGGCGACGTCATGCACACCTACGACTTCGACCGGCACGTCTGGCGGTACGACGTGGGCGGCTACGCGTGGGACAACTCGGAGCTCTCCCCGGACCTCTGGCTGTGGTACTCCTACCTGCGCTCCGGCCGGGCGGACATCTTCCGGTTCGCGGAGGCCATGACCCGGCACACCGGCGAGGTGGACGTCTACCACCTGGGCCCGTGGAAAGGCCTCGGTTCCCGGCACAACGTGCAGCACTGGGGCTGCAGCGCCAAGCAACTGCGCATCAGCACGCCGGCCTACCGCCGCTTTTACTATTACCTGACGGCGGACGAGCGCACCGGCGACCTGCTGTCCGAACTGGTGGACAGCGACCAGAACTTCCTGGGCCTGGATCCGGTCCGGAAGGTCCGTCCCGATGCCGCCACCTACCGGCCGAACCGCGGCGCCCTGGGTGTGGGGCTCGGGACAGACTGGGGCTCGCTCGCGGCAACGTGGCTCACGGACTGGGAGCGCACCGGCAACCCGCGCTCCCGCGACCGACTGCTGGGCACCATGGCGGACATCGGTGCGCTCAAGTACGGGTTCCTCACCGGAGAAGCGCTGTACGACCTGGACAAGGGCAGGTTCGACACAGGCCGGGAGCAGATCTCGGTGTCCCACCTCAGCGCGGTGTTCGGGCTGGTGGAGATCTGCAGTGAACTGGTCGACCTGGTGGATGATCCGGAGTTTGAACGCGCCTGGCTGCAGTACTGCCGGCTGTTCCTTGCCGGCAAGGAGGAACAGGTGGAAGCCGTGGGCCAAGCACTGGAAGGCGTCTACCTCACCCAGGCGCACAGCCGCCTTACAGCCTACGCTGCTGCACGGTTGCAGGATGCCGGCCTGGCAGCCCGGGCGTGGGAACGCTTTGCCGAGGGCGGCGAGCACCTGAACCACGGGGCGGCGTTCTCGCTGCGAAAAATCGAGCCCCCCTTCGTCCTGCTGCCGGTTGATGAAGCGCCCACCGTGTCCACCAATGACACTGCGCAGTTCGGGCTTGCCGTCATCCAGAACCTGGCGCTGGTGGGCACACACCTGCACTGACGACAGCCCGCCGGCTGCAGCCCAACTCATCCAGCTCTGGAATCCGATGCGACCAAAAGGTATGTTGGTAAGCATGCTGATGATTTTTCCTGGTCGTCAGCCCCCGGTAAGAAAGCGAAGGAGACGTTATGAGCACGAAGGTGGAAAAACGCATTCTGGTGAACGTACCGGTGAGCACCGCATACAACCAGTGGACCCAGTTCGAGGAGTTCCCGCACTTCATGGGCGGCGTCAAGAGCGTTACGCAGCTCAGTGACGACCGGCTGGAGTGGGTGGCCGAGATCGGCGGCGTCCGCAGGCAATGGGAAGCCAGGATCCTGGAGCAGGTCCCGGACCGGCGTGTGGCCTGGGCGGCCACCGAAGGCGCAACGAACGCCGGCGCCGTGGACTTCGAGGATGTCGGAGGCGGCCAGACCTCCCTAAGGCTGACCCTCGAATACGAGCCCGAAGGCATCGTCGAGAAGGTGGGCGACAAACTGAATGTCGTTGACCGGCAGGCCGAATCCGACCTGCAGAAGTTCAAGGCATTCATCGAAGACGAGGGTTATGCCAGCGGTGCGTGGCGCGGTTCCGTCAACGCCGGCACCGCTGTAGGCACGCCCGGTGTTGAACACGCAGGCGCTACCCGCGGCGATTCCGGCAAAGCCGGCGTTTCCGGCAAGGTTGCCGCCGGCGTCGGCATTGCAGCGGCTGCCGGCGCAGCAGCGGCGATGGCAGCCAGCGGCAACAAGGACAAGACGGAGACCCGCGACGTGGCGGTCACCGAGACGACTCCTGTGGTTCCGGCAGAACCGGTTGTTCCCGCAGAGCCCCTCACCAGGGGTGCAACCGCAGGGGCAGCGGACGCGGGCATCTCCGGCACCACCGCAGCAGGAACGACGGCGGCTGCGGGCTCCTCCGGTTCCGTCGCCGACCTGGGTGATGACAGGATCGGGCACGCCTTTGACCAGACCAATGGACTGGTGGACACCACCGGCGAGTCCGACGAGACGGCTGCCGGCGAGAACCTCAGCGCCGGCGAACGGCGCGAGGACGACCGCGGTGCCGAGGGCGGGCTGCCTCCGGTGGGTGGCAACCTCGGCGGCCACTGACCCGCACCCACCCAAATGCAAGCGCCGCCCGCCTTCCTCCCAAGGCGGGCGGCGCTTCCGCGTCTGCGGCGGGGTTGCTACTTGTGGGCTGCCGCCTGGAGCAGCGGCACGGTGCGGGTAGGCATCACTTCCACCAGGGACATTGCGGTGCTGGTACGCACCACGCCATCGATCGCGAGCATCGCGTTGGTGATGCGGTGCAGGTCGGCCGGGTCCCGCGCGGCCACTTTGGCCATCAGGTCCGCGTCGCCGGTGGTGGCATGCATTTCGATGATCTCGGGAATGGTCTGCAGCGCCGCCACGGCAAGGTCGCTGGAGGACTGGCTGATGGAAATCGAGATGAAGGCGATGAGCGGCAGGCCAAGGGCCTCGGTCCGTACCCGCTGGCTGAAGGGTGCCAGGCTGCCGTCGTTCGCAAGGCGGCGGAGCCTGGCGTGGACGGTGTTGCGGGCCACGCCCAGCGTCCGGGAGAGGGACAGTACGGTAGCCTGCGGGTCCCCGTCGAGTGTGAGGAGGATCTCTGCGTCCAGGGCATCTATAAGGTGCATACTGAGCATTTTGCCATCCAACTGACCTTCAAACCCTGGATCTGTCCTGTGTGATTCTTCCCTGTTGCGCAGACGTCCCGAAATCGCTGATCATGCTGTCCATGACCAGCACCCTCCCCGAAGCCGCGGCGCCGGCGGTCCGCGCCGCTATCGCCCAGCTGCCCGCCTACGTGGCAGGCAAGAGCGCCCAGTCGGCCCTGACCGCCGCCCTGGCCTCGAACGAAAGCCATTTCACTCCCCTGCCATCCGTCGTCGACGCAATTGCCGCGGAGGCCGCCAGGATCCACCGGTACCCGAGCATGGGGGCAGTGGAGGCACGGGAGGCCATCGCCGGGCACTTCGGCGTCAATGCTGATGAGGTCGCGGCCGGACCGGGAAGCTCGGGGGTGCTGCAGCAGATCATCTCAGCCGTCTGCGGGCACGGTGACGAAGTGGTCTTTGCCTGGCGTTCGTTCGAGGCCTACCCCATCCTGGTGGCGGTGGCCGGCGCGGTTTCGGTCCCCGTCCCGCTGCTGGCGGACGAGCACCACGACCTCGCGGCCATGGCTGACGCTATTACTGAGCGGACCCGGCTGGTGCTCCTGTGCTCGCCGAACAACCCCACCGGAGTGTCCATCAGCCCGGAGGAACTGGAGGCGTTCCTCCAGTCCGTTCCCCCGCGTGTGCTGGTGGTCCTGGACGAGGCCTACATCGAGTTCCAGCGCGGCCACGGCATCGACTCCCTGGACTTCTACCGCCGCTACTCCAACCTATGCATCCTGCGGACCTTCTCCAAGGCATACGGGCTGGCGGGGCTGCGGATCGGCTACGCCATTGCCCGGCCGGAAATCGCCGAGGGCCTTCGGCGCACGGCCGTTCCGTTTGGCGTCAACAGGATGGCACAGGCCGCCGTGGTCGCCTCGCTCGCTGCGGAGGACGAGGTCCTTGAGCGGACCGAGGCGGTGGCCCAGGAACGGACCCGCATGGTCGGGGCCCTTCGCGGCTACGGCTGGGACGTCCCGGACAGCCAGGCGAACTTCTACTGGCTGCGGGCGTCGGACGGGCTGCGCGGGCAACTTCTCGACGCCTTGGCCGAGGCAGACATCCTGGCCCGCGGCTACGCTGCCGACGGCGTCCGCATCACATTGGCGGACCAGCAAACCAATGACCGTGTGCTTGCCGTCCTGGCGGACCGCGGAAAGTTTGCGGCCCAGTGAGCACGTCCACGGAAACACGTGCTGACGCAACCACCGCGGCCCCGGCCACGCACCCGGAAAAGCCGACGGCGGGAGGTTCCGCGCCGCCGTCGGCCGTCCGCCATTCGGTGGTTGAGGACGTCCTGGGCTTCCTTACCGGCACCTTCGCGGCGTCACTGGGGCTGTTCCTGCTCAAGTCGAGCGGGGCCGTCACGGGCGGAACCGCGGGCCTGGCGCTGTTGGTCAGCTACTCGGTTGCACTTCCGTTTGGTGTGATCTTCTTCGCCGTGAACCTGCCGTTCTTCGCGCTGGCCGTCTGGAAGAAGGGCTGGAACTTCGCGCTCCGGACGGGCGCCGCGATCACTCTGGTCTCCCTGATGGCCAGCGTGCACCCCGCCGCCTTCGGGTCCTTGCACCTCGACCCGGTGTACGGGGTGCTGGGCGGAAACCTGCTGGCCGGCGTCGGCCTCCTGATCCTCTTCCGGCACCAGTCAAGCCTGGGCGGCTTCAACATCCTGGCACTGCTCCTGCAGGACAAGCTGAACTGGCGTGCAGGATACGTTCAGATGGTCCTGGATGTGGCCATCGTCCTGGCTTCGCTTGCCCTCGTTCCACCCTTGATGGTGCTGCTGTCCGCTGCCGGCGCCACCCTGCTGAACCTCGTCCTTGCCCTCAACCACCGGCCCGGGCGCTATACGGGCAATTAGGCACTGGAAAGCAGGCACCGGCCAGCCCATTTATTCCCGGAAGCCGGCTGAAATATCTGCCCTGGGACCGGTGTTGGCGCCACTATGACAACAATCGGAATCATCGGTGCAGGACATATTGGAAGCCAGGTTGCACGGAAGGCCGTGGAGCAGGGCTACGACGTAGTCATCAGCAACTCCCGCGGGCCGGAGACCCTCCAGGACCTTGTGGCGGAGCTCGGCCCCAAAGCCAAGGCGGCAACGCCGGCTGAAGCGGCAGCGGCAGGCGACTTCGCCGTGGTCACGGTGCCGCTGAAGAACTATAAGGACGTCCCGGTGGAACCGCTGGCCGGGAAGATCGTGATCGATACGAACAACTACTACTGGGAGCGGGACGGCAGGATCCCGGCCCTGGACAACGGCGAAGCCACCACGTCCGGGATGCTGCAGGAGCACCTCCCACAGTCGAAGGTGGCCAAGGGCTTCAACCACATCATGGCCAAGGACATCACCACTGACGGATCACCCGCCGGCAGCGCTGGCCGGCGTGCCCTGGCCACCGCGAGCGACTACCCCGACGCGGCCGAACTGGTGACGCGCCTCTACGACGAATTCGGATTCGACACCGTCAATGTGGGCCCGCTCTCCGAGAGCTGGCGCGTGGAGCGTGACCGCCCGGCCTACGTGGCCCGGCAGACCGCCGCCGAGCTGAAGGACAACCTGGCCAAGGCCCCGCGGACCATCTGACCCGCCCTTCCGTCGTTCATCGATAAGGAACTGGCCGGCTGTTCGGGCTGCCGGCCAGTTCCTTGTCCCTGTGCTGCTTCCGGCCTAGTTCCACGCAGGAACCAGCACCACTTCGAACGGGCTGGGCGGCCGGTTGAACTGGGCGTTCACAGCGGCCAGGGTGTCGTCGAACTTGGCAACAGTCGTAGGAATATCGAACGCCCCGGCCTTGATCGTGTTCCTCCCGGCGGCGGAGGACAGATCGCTGGAAAGATCCAGCCGCTTGATCTGGTTCAGTTGGTTCTGGACGGCCCAGACGTTATCGCCCTGCACCAGGATGCCGTCCACGAACGGAACATCGGCTCCCTTGATGACGGCGCTCCTGCCGTTTTTCGGATTGACCGTATACAAAGCCCCGTTGTTGGTGTGCGCCACAATGAGGGTGCGGCCATCCTCAGTGGATGCAATGCCGTTGAGGTTGAACCCGGGTTGAAGGTCCGCTGCCGGCCCGCTCAGTTTCAGGGTCTTCACCTTGCCGAGCTCCCCATGCTCCCCCACCGGCAGGAAGTAGAGTTCGGCCGCGGCAGAGTTGGTGAACCAGGCGCCCTCGCCGGTCAGCGTGACGTCGTTGATGAATCCCGTTGCCAGGTCAAAATCGGCCACGGGCTTTCCGGTCCGGGTGTTGTAGACGAATGCCTTGCCGGTGCCGCCACCGGCCACAAACAGCAGGTCGTGGCAGGTATCAGCCTTCAGGCCCACGGCGGCCCGCCCCTCGGGAGCGTGGATGAAACGGGTGGCGGTGCCCTTACGGAGGTCACCGCGGAAGATGTCGCCGGTGGTGAACTCGCCGGCGTAGAAAGTCGTGCCCTCCCCTGCGGCGATGCCTTCGGCGGAGGTGGCGCCGTCGAGCACTATTTCCCCTGCGGGCGGCGCTGCTGACGCCGGAAGGGCTGTGGGGAGAAACAGCGAAAACAGGGCGACAAGGCCCGCAGCCGCATGGCGGCGCAGTGTTTGGCGCATGCTGGTTCCTTAGTCTGGAATGATGCGCGCGGGGCCCCATCTGCGGAAGCTCCGCACGATTGGTACTGCCATTTTAGGCGCGTGTATTGAGCATGCGAAGGCACCGGGCTACCCAATCTGCTTACAATCGAACCCTCTGACCACTACCGAGGGACCCATGAAGAAATTCGCCACAGCCCTGTTTGCCGCCGGCCTCATTGCTTCCGCTACGGCCTGCACCGCCACACACCAACTGACCACCGCTGAGACCTGCGAGCGGATCCAGGCCGTTGTGTCGAACCCCGCCAACAACGCCGGCAAGACGGGCATGAACAACCTCGCCAACCAGATCCGCCCCATCCACGCAGTTGCCTCGGACGACCTCAAGCCCGCACTGGCGCAGATCCTGGCGTACACGGATGAACAGGCCAAGGAGAACCCGGACAAGGACAAGCTGGCGGACCTCCAGTCGGGCTACCAGGAAGCCGGCACCACCTACAGCAAGTTCTGCGGCCAGGGCGGCGCCCAGTAGCCTGCTGACCGGCCCGGGCGCCCCGTTGGACGCCCGGGCCCGACTAGAGCGTTGCCGGGTCCGTGTTTGCGCCGCAGAGGATAACCGCCACGCGTTCATCGCGGGCCGGCACGTAGGCTCCCGTGATCAAGGCAGCGTAAGCGGCTGCGGCGCCGTGTTCCACCACAATGCGGTAGTCGTTCCACAACGCGGAGCGGGCTGCGACGATGTCCGGGTCCGTGACCAGGACACTTTCGACGCCACAGCGGACCGCCACTGAGAAGGCAATCCCGCCGGCCCGCCTGGCGCCCAGGGAGTCAGCCGCGACACCCGATACCGGGACGTCCACCGGCTTCCCGGCAGCCAGGGCAGCGTGCAGCGTGGGCGCGGCCTCCGGTTCCACAGCCACCACTTTGGCGGAACCTTCGACGGCGGCGGCTACCCCGGCCATCAGCCCGCCACCTCCCACTGCCACCAGGATGGTGTCCACATCCGGCACCTGGTTCAGCAGTTCAGAGCCCACGGTTCCGGCACCGGCAACGATTTCGGGCTGGTCGTAGGCGTGGCAGTAGACCGCGCCGGTTTCCTCTGCATGGGCCACGGCGGCCTGGTAGGCGGCAGCGTATTCCGCGCCGCCCTGGACCACGGTGGCGCCGATCGCCTTCAGCTTGGCTACCTTGACGGCCGGCGCGGCTTCCGGAACGAAGACGGTAGCCGGTACGCCGAGCTGCTTCGCTGCATAGGCATTGGCAAGTCCGGCATTCCCGCCGGAGGCAACCACGATGCCCACGTCTGCCCCCAGTTCCCCGCGCTCCTTGCTGGCCAGAATCCGGTTGAAGGCGCCGCGGGCCTTGAACGTGCCCGTGTGCTGCATGAACTCACACTTGAGCCAGAGCTGGCCCTCGGCCACGCCCGGGTCCGCCGCCATGACGGGCGTCCTGCGGAGAAGGCCGGCCGTCCGCCGCTCCGCCTGGTCTATATCGGCACGGGTGACCATGCTCAGACTTCGTCGTCCCAGGTGCCCGGTTCCTCCAGCGCCTCTTCCGGTTTGTGGTCCCGGACGGTTTCTTCGCCGCCGACGTACGACGCCGGCACGGTTCCGGGCGCGTGGGCCTGCTGTTCCTCACGGATGTTGGATGCCCCCGGTTGTTCCGGGTGCTGGCCGGACTGGGGAGCCTTGGTGGCTTCGCCCTTGGCTTCATCCGGGTCGCCCGGGCCCCGGAGGTTTGCGGTGTTCTGGGGATCGTCGCTGGAAACGGTCATGGTCCTGCCTTTCACCTGGGAACTTCCTGTTGGGCCGGGGAAAATCCGCCCGTCCTCCAGCCTACGGTCTGGTCACCTCCCCGGGCCGTTCCGCGCGAGGTTCAAGGGCGCGCCACCGCGGGATTCGCTGAAGGTGCGCCCGGCGTGCTGCCTCCCGGCGTCGTATCCTGCTGTGGACGGCGGCCGGCGCGGCCATCCCGGGAGTGCGTGCCCCTTATCCGGGCGCGCCCACCCGGGCAGCCGCCATGACCCGGGAGCCTGACATGACTTATATCCAGATCATCCCCCTGGTGATCCTCGTGGTGATGTTCGTCGTGGCCACCAGGTGGCCATTGAACATTGGGGTGATGGGGCTGGTGGCCTCGTTTGGCGTCGGCTATTTCCTGCTGGGCTTGTCGGACAAAGAGATCCTGGCCGAATTTCCCGCCAGCATTGTCCTGACCATCATCGGGGTCACCTACTTCTTCAGCATGGCGCAGAGGAACGGCACCATCGGCATCATCGTCAAGGGCTGCGTCCGCATGGTTCGCGGAAAGACCATGCTGCTGCCGTGGGTGTTCTTCCTGATTGCCGCCGCCTTGACTTCCCTTGGCACCTTCTCACCCGCCGCCATCGCCCTGCTGGCTCCCGCGGCCATCGGATTTGCCTACGAATCGCGCATCCACCCCGTCATGATGGGCGCGTTCATTATCAACGGGGCCCACGCCGGCGGCTTTTCACCGCTGTCCGTGGCCGGCGTCGTGGTGCATGACATCTCGCTGAAGAACGGCTTTCCCACCTCCCAGGGCGCCCTCTTCACTGCCAGCTTCGCACTGAACCTGGTCCTCTCGGTGCTCACCATCGTCCTGTTCGCCGTGTTCGGCAAACTGCGTGACGGCGCCTCCGGGCAGCATGTGGACATCGACACCTCGTCCGTTGGACGCCCCCACGGCCAGCAGATCATGACCCTGGTCCTGATTGCCGTGATGCTGGTGGCCACCCTTGGCTTCCACTTGCCCATCGGCTTCGTGGCCCTCTCCGCAGGACTGCTGCTGGCGTTCATCAACATCCAGGAACACAAGACGTTCATCGGCGGTATCTCCTGGTCCACCGTCCTGTTGGTGGCAGGCATGATCACCTATGTCTCCCTGCTGGAGCATGTGGGGGTCATCGACACCCTGGCCGAGCAGGCCCTGGCCCTGGGTGCCCCGCTGCTGGTCGCGCTGGTCCTTTGCTACGTGATCGGCGTGGGCTCGGCCTTCGCGTCCTCTACCGCTTTACTCACCGCGTTCATCCCGCTGGCCGGCCCCCTCCTGGCCACGAGTTCGCTCAGCGCCTCCGGAACCGTGGCCGCGCTGGCCATCGCAGCCACCGTCGTCGACGTCTCCCCCTTCTCCACCGATGGTGCGCTGGTGGTGGCCAACGCGCGGGACGACGACCGGCAGCGGGTTTACCGCCAGCTCATGTTCTACGCAGGCGGCGTGGTGTTGGTGGCTCCCGCCCTGGCATGGGCGCTGCTGATCCCCACCGGGATCATGTAGGGCCCGGTTCCAGCCCTCACCCCGTCCGCATGGTGCGGGGTTCCGGAACGACCCGCAAGGATCCGTCAGTCACAAAGCGAAAACAGGCCTTCCGCCATGTGGAAATCTAATTTCCTCTTGCGGAATTAGTGTGATGAGGATTACTTTGGGCTTAACCCCGCAAACGGGTCGTTCCCAATTGATAGGCAAAGGTCAATGAAGATCCCAAACCCTGAGGCACTGAAGGCGAGTTCGGTGCCCGCGAAGAAGAAGCCGCTGTATAAGTCGCTCTTCTTCCAGATTCTGATCGCCGTCGTGGCAGGTGTCCTCATCGGGCATTTCTGGCCGGACCTTGGATCCCAACTGAGGCCGCTCGGAGATGGCTTCATCAAACTCATCAAGATGATCATCGCGCCGCTGATCTTCCTGGTGATCGTTACCGGAATTTCGGCCGTGGGCGACGTCAAGGCAGTTGGAAGGGTTGGGGTCAAGGCCCTGCTCTACTTCACGGCAGCAACGCTGTTCGCCCTGGTCTTCGGACTGATCGTCGGAAACATCGTCCAGCCCGGAGCGGGCCTGCACATCGATCCGGCCACCCTTTCCCAGGCAGACCTGGACGCAAAAACCGGAACCGGCGCTCCAAAGGATGCCGCCTCCTTCATCCTCGACATCATCCCGGCCAGCGTTATTGGAGCTTTTGCCAGCAACAGCCTCCTGCAGGTGCTGTTCTTTTCGGTGTTCTTCGGCGCCGCAATAGTGGTGATCGGCCGCGACCGGTGCATGCCCGTCATCAACCTGATGGAGACAGTCCTTGAACTGATCTTCAAGATCATGGCATGGATCATGAAAGTCGCCCCGTTGGGCGCCTTCGGGGCCATGGCCTTCATCATCGGCCAGTACGGGCTCGATACCCTGAGCACCTACGCGGTCCTCATTGCGGCGTGCTACGGAGCCGCGCTGGTCTTCATCGGCCTGCTGTTCGTCGTGGCGTGGGGCTTTGCCCGCGTCCCGCTATGGCACTTCCTGAAGTACACCCGCGAGGAATTCCTGCTCGCCCTGGGCACGGCATCCACCGAAGCAGTGATGCCCAGGATCATGACCAAGCTGACCAACGCCGGCTGCTCCCGCGCCACAACCGGACTGGTGGTCCCCACCGGATATTCCTTCAACCTCGACGGCGCCGCGATCTACCTGTCCATTTCGCTGCTGTTCCTGGCCCAGGCTTTCGGCCACCACCTCGACCTTGGCCAGCAGCTTGCCGCGCTGGGCGTCCTGCTCCTCACGTCAAAAGGCATGGCAGGGGTTCCCGGCTCTTCCTTCCTCGCCCTCTCGGCAACGGCCGCAGCACTCGGCATCTTCCCGGTTGCCGGCGTCGCCCTCCTCCTCGGCGCCGACCGGCTCATGGACTCCATGCGCGTGGTGGTGAACCTGCTGGGCAACTGCGTTGCCACGTTCATCGTCTCCAAATGGGAAGGCCAGTTCGACCGCAGCGTCATGCTCCGCGCCTTCAAAGGTGAGATCACCAACCACGACTCCGCCATCCTCCTCGGCAAGGAGGAGGATTTCGCGGGCCAGGAACTGCAACGCCTGGCTGAGGGCCAGGACCCATCGCCCAGGTTCCGGGGTGCACCCACCCGGGAAGTTGTCACCGAGCTTCCCGCGGCCTCCGGCGCCGGGATGACGGCAGGCAGCAAGCCCAAGTAGATAGCCCCAGGCAAACAGGCATTCGAACAGGTGCAGGCCGGGACCTTTGGGTCCCGGCCTGCACCTTCTTTTCGCGGGGTCTTGGTTGCCGCTACCGCGAGGACGTGGGAGAGGCCAACGACGAGGCGCCGCCGCCCGCGGACATCGTCGCCGAAGAGGTGGACGAGGCAGTGGACGAAGCTGAGCTGCTGGGCGAGGACGTGCCCATTGAGCCGGACGAGCTGGGAGAGGACGGGCTTGACGTTGCGCTGCCACCCTCGGCCTTCTTCAGCACGTCGTTGATGAGGCCCTCGAGTTCCTTCTGGTCCGTGTCGCCCAGGTCGGTTCCACTCTTGGTGGCCACCACCAGCAGGCGTCCCTTCGCGGCGGATACCTGCATCAGCTTCTGCTGGTTGTCGCCGCTCCGGGTACTGATGGTTGCGAAGGTCTTGTCCGCATCAGTGTCAGCCTTGAGTTCCTTGCTGGAAACGTCATATTTCTGCCCGAGCGCTGAGACCGAGAATTTGGCGCACTGGTCCATCTTGCCGCTGATGTCGCTGAGGGTCTTTACTGCGTCGGGACCGCCGCTTCCGGACTGGGCGGAGAGGCTGCGCGGCTGGTCGCCTTCGGAAAGCGCGACGGCGACATCACCGTTCTCCACTTTGTCCAGCAGGCCGGCAGTGGCGATGTCCTTGCAGTCCTTGGGATCGATGGTTGCGGTGCTCATCAGCAGGTTGGCGATGTTGCCGCCCTGGGCAACCTGGTCCTTGGAGTACAGCTTGAGCTCATTGCCGTCGTCGTCCCTCATGCCCGAGATGAGGTTGCGGAGCTCGTCCTCCGAATACACTTTGGCCTCGGCAGTCTGGCTGGCGGAAGCAGACGCCGTCGACGAACTGGAAGGACTGGCAGTTCCACCGCCCCCTCCCGAGCAGCCGGCCAACGCCAGCATCGCCGCAGCCACAACTCCAAGCGCAGATACTTTCCGCATCAGGTTCATCCTCCCATATAGACAGCATGCTTAGTACTTTCACTGTAGAGGTTCCCCTTGGAAGTGTGAAATAACGGCACCGGGAGGGAATTGGGAACCCGCGTTAAATGTCGGTGGGTCGATGGATGATGTCGGTATGGGAATCAGCAGTGGTGTTGGGGTGGTTTTGGAGGGTGTTCGCGCCTCTGTTGCTGCCCTGGGCGCGCTCACTCTTGAGGACCGAAACCTTGACGATGCTGCATCGGCCGCCGGGGGTGCCCGTGTGGATGTGTTGCAGCGTCGGTATGAGATCCGGCTGGAGCGGTTGGAGGTTGCGGCGCGGCTGGAGGCGCAGCTCGCCGCGGTGAAAGCACGGGACGCTGCCGACGCCGCCGGGTTCCAGGAGGCGATGACGCCGCCGGACGCCTCGGTGCAGGACCGCACTTACGCGCAGATGTCGGTGGTGGAGGAGATCGCCGGTGTCCTGACCATCAGCTCCGCCGCAGCGGGGGCAATGGTGGAGCACTCACGCCGGATCTGCTCCCTGCCGCTGGTATCCGAGGCACTGGCCGCCGGAGAAGTGTCGTGGCAACACGCCCGGATTGTCGCGGACGAAACCGAGGGCCTTACCCCTGAGGGCGAGGCGTTTTTGGTGGCGCATTTCTTCGACCCGGCTGCACCCCACCCCGCCCGGGGTGCCGCGCCGGGGGAGCTCGTTCCGTCACGGTTCCGGGCGAAGGTCCGGGCGTGGCGGGAACGCCATCATCCGGCATCGATCGAGAAACGCCATGCAAAGGGGGTGGCTGACCGGCGGATGGAATACACGCCAGACCGGGACGGCATGGCCTGGGTCTCGCTCTACCTCCCCGGCGATACCGCGTGCGCGATCTGGAACCGGACCACCGCCACCGCCCGCGGACTCCAGGGGCCCGACGAAGAGCGCACCCTCACCCAGCTCCGTCCCGACATCGCCGCCAGCCTCCTCCTCGCCGGCCAGGCGGCGGGTGAGGGTTCCGCCGGCACCGCCCCGGGCACCCAGGGCTTCACAGGGATCGGGAAGGTTCCTGCTCCGCGGGCCGATGTGCTGGTCACCGTGCCGGTGTTCGCGCTCTTGGGCCTCACCGACGAACCAGCCGTGCTGGATGGTTTCGGGCCGATCCCGGCATCGATGGCACGCAAACTTGTCGCCGACGGGGCGGACTCGTTCCACCGGGTCCTTGTCGACCCGAGGGACGGGGCACCCTTGGAGATCGGCCGCAAAAACTACCGGCTCACCGGGGCCATCAAACACTGGATCCGCATGCGCGACACCACATGCACCTTCCCCGGCTGCACCAACAAAACCCCCGACAACGAAACAGACCACCTACAAGCGTGGGAACACGGCGGCACCACCAACGTCAACAACCTCGCACAGCTCTGCCCCAAACACCACCGACTCAAACACCACAGCCAATGGACACCCTACCCAGCCACCAAGAATCAACCACCCGGCTGGACCTCACCCACCGGACGCCACTACAACCCCGAACGCCAAGACCCCGAACCAACCCACTGGCCACCGGGAATCCAGCCGCCGTGGCTTCAACGGGACGTCGCTTCCCTCTGCCCATGCCTGGAGGCCAGCCTCGAAAACCTCCCGCAGTGGGAACCAGACGACGACAGATACGTGGACCTCAACGACCTGCCGGCTGACGATCCACTCTGGGCCGAACTCCTGGCCACGCCATTCGCCCTGTCTTCGCAAGTGTGAACCTCCGCAAGCGTGAACGTGTCTTCGCAAGTGTGAACCGCGCCCTAAGGCCAGTTGCTAGGCCGCTTCGGGCGCTCCTGCGATCCGCCGTCGGCGTGAGATCCGCTGCGCCCGTTCCTTGGCGGCCACGGCCCGGAGCCGGGGTACCACCCCCATGGCGATGGGCTGCCCATGGCCGGGGGCCAGCAGCCGGGGCCCGAGTTCTGCCAGCCGTGCCACGGAGTCCATCGCCGCCTTGCGACTCCAGGTGGTGTACCAGGGCGGCCCGGAAACATGTGATGCCCGGAGCAGGAGACCGCGAGCCGAGTTCAAATCCACGGTGGCCACCGCATCACCGGTCATCAGGACGCCGTCCTTGGAACGCCAATAGGCCACGTGTCCAGGGGTGTGCCCCGGCGTGGGTACGGCGGACCAATCGGGCAGGCCGGGCACCTCGCCGCTTCGTGGAAGGCCATGCACGACGTCCGTAATGTCACCCGTGGCCTCGATCCGCCGGCGGACGCGGGCAGGCAGGGACCATACGAACGGGGCAACCAGCCACCGGTCCAGCGGCATTGAATATCCGGGAACGTAGCGGCCGGCTGCCATCGGCAGTTCGGCATGGTGGACGTAGGCCGGAATCTTCCATGTCCGGGCAAGTGTCCCTGCAGCCCCGGAATGGTCAGGATGCAGGTGCGTCAGGAAGATGGCTGCAGGAACTTCGCCGGGACCGAGTATTTTCTCCACTGCCGCGCGCAGCGGTTCAGCACTGGCGGCCCACCCGCAGTCGATCATCGCCCACGAGGGGCCGGACCGGACCAGGTAGACGTTTGATGCGAGCGGGCCTGCGCCAGTGGTCATCAGCACCACACCGGATGCGATCTCCTGCGGTTCCGAAACCCGCGTCACCGTGACATCACACCGCTCCGAAGACTGTAATGAAGAAGGCACGCGGGAGGCACGAAGGCTCGCGCAATTGCTGCCTTATGCCACGGCGGGGCATGGCCGGACCATTCCACTCGATTGGGCCTCGCCATACACCCAGTTTTACGCCGGGCCGCCTTCGACGGTAGGGCCGAACGGCCTCCCTAGCCGTCAGCCCCGGGCAGGCGTACTTCGACCAGGTCCCCCGTTACGCGGGTTTCGAACAGCGGCTGCCGGGAAGTTGCCGGGCCGGACTTGACCTCGCCGGTGCGCAGCGAGAATGCGCTCCGGTGCCATGGGCAAACGACGCACGGGTCCCCGCCGTCGTCCTTGATCTTGCCCTCGTGAAGCGGTCCGGACAGGTGGCTGCAGACGTCGGACAATACGTTGACCGTCCCGCCCTCGCGGTGGACCAGCAGCGGGATACCGGCAACATCGCGCTTGTGCAGGCCACCCTCGGGCAGCTCCGCCAGGGGCGCCAAGGGGTGCCAGCCGGACGGGAATCGGTGGGGAATTTCTTCGCTGTGGTTTACGCCGGCCGCCTGGCGGTAGGAGAGGTGGCCGCCCAGGAAACCACCGGCGCCCACCGTGGCGAGCCCGAGGTACGCGAGCACCTTGCCGCTGCCTTCTCCGCCGGTTGCCCGCCGCACGAGGGATGCCACATAGAGGCCGGTGGCGGTGACGTTTGCCGCGGCATGCACCAACCCCACCCGCTGCTGCTGCGGGTGCAGCTGGGACCAGTCGGTGAACCCGGCCAGCGCAGACGGAATTACGGTGGCGGCGCCCACCCCGATGAGCAGCCTGGCGGCCTTCTCGCCCCCGGGTACCGCATCGAGTATGCCGGCGGAGACCCAGGCGCCGATGGGCACCTGCACGGCAAGGGGGTGAACCGGGTGTCCAATGGGGACGCCATGGAGGACATCACGGGCCCATCGGGGCTTGATGACCTTGAGCACGATTTTCCGGACGCTCTTGGCCAGTGGATCGAGCCACTCGGCATCCTCGAAGCGGGTGACAAGCTCAAGTGCGGGCAACGGTTTCATGTGTCCTCCCTTACCCCGATTACTGCAATCCACTCACCGCAACGGCGACCCCAACACAGTGAATCGGTGGCCCGACGCCTGCCCGGACAGGAGTGGCATCGCCTCGGAGATCGCGGCCCGCGTACTGTCCAACTGCAGCGATGCCTGATGCGCCTCAGCGGACTCCCACAGCTCGGAGACGAACACGGTGTCAGGCATATCGGCGTTGACGCCCACCTCATAGAGCAGGCACCCGGCTTCCTTCATCCCCGGTTTCGGCCGGAGCAGGATGGCCACCAGGGCATCCCGCTGGCCGGGCTTCGTTCCAAGCATTCCCACATTCGCGAAGGTCATACGGACAGTCTGCAGCAGGGAACCGGGCGGTGGGGAGGGTTCGCCTGCTCCAGCACACAGCCGCGAACCTTTAATCCATACGTTGTACTATTGTGTTGGCCTGCCTTCCGTTCGGTGGCCTACCTGCAATCAAAGGGCGTTCCATGGAAAGCACCGGACTTGGCGTGGCCGGCGCGGGTGACCGCCGGACCGGCCGGACACCCGCTGCGGAGGCGGCCACTGCTGCCCTGCTGGGAATCCTGGGAGGACTCCTGGGGCTGGCACCCTGGCTGATCACAGGGGCCCAACTTCCTGTGCAGAACCTCTGGGGAGAGGAAACACAGCCCCGCGATATGCCATTTGCCCTCCTGCCGCTTAGCCAGTACCGCAGCACCACCCTCGTTGCCCTGCTCACCGTGGGCGCATCCGCCACAGGGCTCGCCCTGCGAGCGTTGAAGCCTGCCCGCCGCGGATCCGCCGCTGCATGTGCAGTGGGCGGTATGCTCCTGGTCCACGGAGGGGCCACCGTCCAGTCGTTCGCAGCCCTCAGCAGCGGCCTGGACCCGGAGCCCAGGTCTTCCATCTACATCGCCGGCCTGCTCGGCGGGACCATCGCTGCGATAGCAGCCGGCGTGGTGGCCCTCCTGTTGTTCGTCTCGCTATCCCGTCCCGTCGTGGCCCTGGGCGTTGGCCTGATGGCGGTGCCGTTTGCTTCATGGCTGGCAGCTGCCGCCGCCGCGTTCCTGGGCGGCCCGGGCGGGGTGCCGATTTTCCTGACAATCGTGTGGCACTGGCTTCCTGCCGTGCTTGTGGGCGCCGCATTATCCTGGTGCGGCTTCAAACCTCCCGCCCGCCTGTGGGTGTGGGCGGCAGACCTCGCACTGCTGTGGCTGGTTCCCGCCCTGTTCACCAGCGTCAATTACGTTCTGGGCACCCGCGCATACCTCGGCAACTTCTCCGAGATGGCCATGCTGTCGCGCGATATCCTCGCCGCCACCCTGGGTCCTGCGGGCGGCGCGGGACCCATCGTGCTGCTGGCCTTGGGCGTTGGGCTGGTCGGAGCACTTTCCCTGGCCCTTCTGGAGCGGAAAAACAGGCGTCCCGAACCAGCACTGCACGGCGGCGGCGGCGGCGACCAGCGGTAGGCCCCCACGCTCACTCCGCCGCGCCCAGGCTCCCACCATGAACGACGGCGCCACTCGCCGTCGTATCTTCCTTCAGCATCCAGCCCACCCGCTTGACCGTCCGGAGCATGACCGCACTTTCGACAATCTCCAGGCCGGGCACCTTCTGCTGCAGCGCCAGCTCAGCGGACATGACGTCTGCCAGCGTGTGCAGCCACATGATGATCACGAAGTTGGTGGGGCCGGTAGTGGAGGCGCTCAGCCGCACATTGCTGATGGTGCGGATCTCGGCGGCAGCTGCCTCGTGCTGGCCGGCAGGGACGTTCACGAACCACTGGCAGGTCACCGGAAACGACGAGTACCGCTGCGCGATTTCGCAGCGGAACGAGAGGATGCCGCTGGCCAGGACCCGGTTCAGCTGCCGCTGGACGGTGGCGGGATGGCGGCCAAGGGCACGGGCAATCTGGGCAGCTGTGGCACGGCCGTCCCGGGCCAGGAACGGCAGCAGGTCAAGGTGGCTCTGCGGAAGCTGCCCGGCAGTGTGCGCAGGCTCAACGCTTGCAGGTGGTCCGAGCGTGCGAAGGGTGGCCAGCTGGGAACGGTTGAGGACATTCAGCCGCCAGTCGTCCCCGCTGCTGTGCAGCCGGGTGCACAGGGCCACCTGGTACTTGGTCAACCCATCAATGGTCTTCAGGTGTGAAACCACCCGCTCGCTGAACTCCTCCAGTGAGCGGGTAATGACCGTCAGCATCAGGTCCCGGTTGCTCGCCGCCTCCTCCACCGTGACGATCTCTGGAACCGCAGCAAGCTGCGCCGTGACACTGTCCCGCCGGTTCATCTCGCAGTCAACGGCGACGTAGGCCAGGAGCATCTGCTTCGGGTCACCCGCCAGGTGGGCCGTCACCCATGCCGCCCCCTGCGACGTCAGGCGGTCCCAGCGGGCCGCAAGGGTGGTGGCATGCACGTCCAGCACCTTGGCAGCGTCAGCCCAGCCGAGCCTCGGGGATGCCTGCAGCACCTGGATCAGCGCAAGGTCGTCTTCGCTAAGCTCCACCCAAACCATCCTTTTCCCTGCATGAATCCTGCCCGATATCGGCAGCCCGAGAATAATTCCTGCGCTTCACGGAAATGTGAACCACGCCACTTCAGAATAGTCCCCAAGCCCTGAAGCCCATTGCCAAGGAGTAACACATGACCATAACCGCCGACGCCAAGGACCTGCAGGATGACCTGGTCCGCCTGCGCCACGACCTGCACCGGCAGCCGGAAATCGGCCTCCACCTCCCGCGGACCCAGGAGAAGGTCCTCAAGGCCTTGGATGGGCTCCCCTTCGAGGTCACCCTGGGCAAAGAGACGACGTCGGTCACCGCGGTCCTGCGTGGCGGCAGTCCAAGTGCCGGCGCACAGCGGCCGGCCGTGCTGCTCCGCGCCGACATGGATGGCCTGCCCGTCCAGGAGAAGACCGGCGTCGACTTCACTTCCCAGGCTGACGGCGCCATGCACGCCTGCGGCCACGACCTGCACACCACCATGCTTGCCGGAGCCGCGACGCTCCTGGCGGAGAAGCGGAACCAGCTCCAGGGCGACGTCGTCCTCATGTTCCAGCCGGGCGAGGAAGGGTGCGACGGTGCCAGCTACATGATCCGGGAAGGCGTGCTGGACGCCGCCGGCCCCCGCGTCCAGGCCGCCTACGGCATGCACGTATTCTCCTCACTGGAGCCGCACGGCACCTTTTGCACCAAGCCCGGCGTCATGCTCAGCGCCTCGGACGGGCTGGAAGTCACGGTACTCGGCGCCGGCGGCCACGGTTCGGCCCCGCACTCGGCCAAGGATCCCGTCACCGTGGCTGCCGAGATGGTGACGGCCCTGCAGGTCATGGTCACCCGCCAGTTCAACATGTTCGATCCCGTGGTCCTGTCCGTGGGGGTGCTGCACGCCGGGACCAAGCGGAACATCATCCCGGAGTCGGCCCGCATCGAAGCAACCATCCGGACCTTCTCCGAAGCATCCCGGCTGAAGATGATGGACGCCGTGCCCCGCCTGCTCAAGGGGATTGCAGCCGCGCACGGGGTGGAGGTCGCCGTCGACTACCTGCAGGAGTACCCGCTCACCATCACCAGCGAAGACGAAACCCACACCGCAGAGAAAGTGATCACCAAGCTTTTCGGCGAGCGCCGCCTCTCGCGCTGGGCCACCCCGCTCAGCGGCTCGGAGGACTTCTCCCGGGTACTGGCCGAGGTGCCCGGCACCTTCGTCGGTCTCAGCGCCGTTGCACCCGGCGCCGACCACTCCGCCTCACCCTTCAACCACTCACCGTACGCAACGTTCGACGACGCCGTGCTGGCCGACGGGGCCGCGCTGTACGCGGAACTCGCCATCTCACGGCTCGCCACGCTCTCACGGGCCGCGTAAGCGCCCCTCCCCTATCCGGCAGCAACGCTGCCCCCACCCAATAGACCAATGACCAGGAAGAACACCATGTCCGTTGCAGTAAGCAAGCCCCGGGCGGGGCGCATGTCCACCGCCAAGACCGTCGTCGGCACCGGCATCGGCAACGCCGTTGAATGGTACGACTGGGCTATCTACGCCACCTTCACCCCCTTCATCGCCAGCCAGCTGTTCAGCAAGGAAGACCCGGCGTCGGCCGTACTGTCCACCCTGGCGATCTTCGCCGTCGGCTTTGTCGCCCGGCCCTTCGGCGGCTTCCTCTTCGGCTGGATCGGTGACCGGGTGGGCCGGAAGACCTCGATGACGTTCGCCGTCGGCCTCGCCTCCCTCGGCAGCCTGATGATCGGCGTAGCCCCCACGTTCGCCAGCGTCGGCGCGTTCGCCTCGCTGATGCTGCTGGTGGCCCGTCTGGTGCAGGGCCTGGCGCACGGCGGCGAGCTGCCGTCGTCGCAGACATACCTGTCCGAAATGGCACCCAAGGAGCACCGCGGCTTCTGGGCCACCCTCATCTACACGTCCGGCACCGTGGGCATCCTGTTCGGCACCCTGCTGGGCGCCGTCCTGAACATGTCGCTGAGCACCGAGGCGATGAACGCCTGGGGCTGGCGGGTCCCCTTCCTGATCGGCGCCGCCATGGGCCTGTACGCGCTGATCATGCGGTCGCGCCTGCACGAGACCGAGGCGTTCCAGGACGAGGCCGTCACCGCCAAGCGCGCTCCCATCTGGCCGCAGATTGTCCGCTACCGCAAGCAGGCCATGCAGGTCATCGGACTGACCGTGGGCCTGACGGTCATCTACTACATCTGGGGCGTCGTGGCACCCAGCTACGCCACCACCGCACTGAAGATCGACCGCGGCGAGGCGCTGTGGGCGGGCGTGATCGCCAACATCGTCTTCATCGCAGCCCTGCCGGTATGGGGAAAGCTCTCGGACCGGATCGGCCGCAAGAAGGTCCTGTGGGCCGGTGCCATCGGTTCCGCGGTGCTGCACTTCCCCATGACCTGGCTGCTGAAGGACTCCGCCTGGCAGCTGGCCGTGAGCATGTCCGTGATGCTGATCTTCGTGGCCGCGAGCGCGGCCATTGTTCCGGCCGTGTACGCGGAACTGTTCCCCACCTCGATCCGCACCGTGGGCGTCGGCGTCCCCTATTCCATCTGCGTGGCCGTATTCGGCGGCACTGCCCCTTACCTCCAGCAGTGGCTTGGCTCCTCACTCGGGGCACCGCAGGTGTTCAACATCTACGCAGTGCTGCTCCTGGTGGTCAGCGCAGCGTTCGTGTTCACGATTCCTGAAACCAAGGGCAAGGACCTGACCCACTAGCTCCCGGCTTCCCAAACAAATATCCCCGGCACAATTTTTCGTGCCGGGGATGTTTGGCGTTTCCAGGGATTCGAGGCAGCCGGGCCGGATGCCGGGCTGGCTACGCGGCGGTGGGCAGCACCAGCAGATAGCCGGCGGCCAGCCCGCTGCTCCAGCGCCGCGGTTCGCGGACCACGAACTGCGTGGCCAGCTGCTCCGGCGTGAGCAGCGCATCGGGCGCCGGCGACGGTCCCCACTGGCCGCTGCCGTACGGATAGAGCGGGTCGAGGACGTGGACGCCGGTCACCAGGAAGTCGGGGAACTGCCGGGGATCGCCCATTGATTCAAAGCCGCTCATGACCCAGGCGTGGCGGCCGCTCCACATCACCAGGCCCACCGGCCTGCCCGTCTCAGTGATGGCACGGGCCGCGGTCCGCAGTGCCTCGTCATAGCCCGGAACGCTCACGACGGCGTACGGCCCCATCCCCGCTTCCGTCAGTACCTGCGCCCAGCCAAAGGGATTGGCACCGTTGAACGAGTCCGAGGAGTGGGCGCGGGCCCTCTCCCACAGCTCATTCTGCTGCGTGCGGTCGGCCCAGGTGCCGCCGCCGGTGTCGTCAATAAGGTTGTGCGCCATCTGGATGCTCGCTGCAACGCACCAGTCGAAGGTGTACTGCGGGACGAAGTCTCCTTCCCGGTACAGGTTGAGGGCGAACGGCTGCGGTGCGGGGGCCGGAGCCGGCGGGGCAGCCGAACCCGCCTCAGGTACCACCGCCGGGACCGGCACCTGCGGAGGAGCGAGGGCGACGTCGGCCGCGTCCGGCGCGGAGCTTGCCGAACCGGCCGCCGGGGTGGACACCGTGGCGCCCGCCCCGGGCGAAGGGGCCGCGGTTCCGGGCAGGGTCTGCCCAGGTGCCGCTGCCGGGGTGCAGCCGGCGACCACGGCGGCCAGGGCTATGAGCCAGGCCAGAAGCCGGAGGCGGGCAGCGGTCATATTCGCTCCAGTTCCTTCACGGTGGGCGGGCTTACCTGCTACCAGTCTCCTGCCCACGGCTCCCCTTGACTACCCCCGCCCACTTTCCCTACACTTTTCATAAAGCAGAATCTAAATTCCACAAAGCGGAAACGGTGACAAGGCCGGAAGCAAGGGAAGATAGATCAAAGCCCCTCCTCGGAAGGACCTACGATGACGTACACAGTGAACTGCTCCATCCTCCTCACGGAGCTGCCCCTGCTGGAGCGCCCCGCCGCAGCCAAGGCAGCCGGCTTCGACGCGGTTGAGTTCTGGTGGCCCTTCGAGTCCTCCGTCCCGGCGGACAGTGAAATCACCAGGTTCGAGAACGCCATCACGGACGCCGGTGTCCAGCTCACGGGCCTGAACTTCAACGCGGGCAACATGCCCGGCGGCGACCGTGGCCTGGTTTCCTGGAAGGGACGCTGCTCCGAGTTCAAGGACAACATCGACGTCGTGGCCGGCATCGGCGAACGCCTGGGCTGCAAGGCCTTCAACGCCCTCTACGGCAACCGGCAGGACGAATTCACCCCCGAAGAGCAGGATGAACTCGCCGTCAAGAACCTGGCGGCAGCAGCCGAAGGCGTCGCCCGCATCGGCGGCACCGTCCTCCTCGAACCCGTCAGCGGCGCACCCAAGTACCCGCTCCTCACCGCCGACGACGCCCTCAAGGTCATCGCCCGTGTCAAGGAAGAGGCCGGCGCAGAGAACATCAAGCTCCTCGCCGACTTCTACCACCTGGCAGTCAACGGCGACGACGTGCAGGCCGTCATCGAGAACCACGCCAAGGACTTCGGCCACATCCAGATCGCGGACAACCCCGGCCGCGGCGCCCCCGGCACCGGCACCCTCCCGCTCGGAGAATGGATCGCCCGCAGCCGCGAACTCGGCTACGAAGGCTACATCGGCCTCGAGTACAAGGAACCGCAGGAAACGGCCTTCAGCTGGGCCATCCGCGAGCGCGTCGCACGCTGACCCCACCGCACACCAGCAAGACATAAAGACTTCAGAAAGAGAACCATCATGAGCAACGTTGCAGTCATCGGACTCGGAATCATGGGCCTGCCCATGGCCATCAACCTGGTCAAGGCCGGCCACACCGTCACCGGCTTCAACCGCAGCCAGGACAAGATCGACAAGCTGGTCTCCGAAGGCGGCAAGGGCGCCTCCAGCATCGCTGACGCAGTCAAAGAGGCCGACGTCGTCATCACCATGGTGCCGGACTCCCCCGACGTTGAGGGTGTTGTCAGCGGCAAGGACGGCGTCTTCGCCAACGCGAAGCAGGGCGCCCTGTGGATCGACGCCTCCAGCATCCGCCCCGACGTCGCCAAGCGCCTGAGCGACGAGGCCCGCGAAGCCGGCATCCGCCCCCTCGACGCCCCGGTCTCCGGCGGCGAACAGGGCGCCATCGACGCCGTCCTGTCCATCATGGTCGGCGGCGACAAGGCAGACTTCGACGACGCCCAGGACGTCCTGAACGCAGTGGGTAAGACCATCGTCCACGTTGGCCCCTCCGGCTCCGGCCAGACGGTTAAAGCTGCCAACCAGCTGATCGTCGCCGTCAACATCGAGGTCCTCGGCGAAGCCGTCGCCTTCCTCGAGGCCTACGGCGTGGACACCGACGCAGCCCTCAAGGTCCTCGGCGGCGGCCTGGCCGGCTCCAAGGTCCTGGACCAGAAGGGCCAGAAGATGCTGGACCGCAACTTCGACCCCGGCTTCCGCCTGGCCCTGCACCACAAGGACCTGGGCATCGTTACCGCCGCTGCCCGCGAAGCCAACGTCGCCATCCCGCTCGGCGCCGTCGCCGCCCAGCTCGTCGCCGCCACCGTCAACCAGGGCGACGGCGCACTGGACCACTCCGGACTCTTCAAGCAGGTCCTGCAGCTCAGCGGCAGGAAATAGGCCGGCCACTAAACGGTGATTGAGCTTGTCGATATCCAGGTTTCGACAAGCTCAACCAACAAACTTCGAAAGCCCGAACCGCCGGGCCTTCCTTCAGCACACCCAAAAACAGGTTTCGACAGGCTCAACCACCGGGCCAAACCACAAGCTTTCAAGGAGCACCCCATGAGCAAGATGCGTACCGTTGATGCAGCGGTGGCCATCCTGGAAAAGGAAGGCGCCATCGAGGCGTTCGGCCTGCCAGGCGCGGCCATCAACCCCTTCTATTCCGCCATGCGCGCCCACGGCGGCATCCGCCACACGCTGGCACGCCACGTTGAGGGTGCCAGCCACATGGCCGACGGTTTCTCACGCGCCAAGGACGGCAACATCGGTATCTGCATCGGCACCTCCGGCCCCGCCGGCACCGACATGATCACCGGGCTCTACGCCGCCTGGGCAGATTCGATCCCCATGCTCTGCATCACCGGCCAGGCGCCGGTGGCCAAACTGCACAAGGAAGACTTCCAGGCCGTGGACATCGAGTCCATCGCCAAGCCAGTCACCAAGATGGCCATGACCATCCTGGAACCGGGCCAGGTTCCGGGCGCCTTCCAGAAGGCTTTCCAGCTGATGCGTTCCGGCCGCCCCGGCCCGGTGCTGCTGGACCTGCCCATCGACGTGCAGATGGCAGAAATCGAATTCGACATCGACACCTACGAGCCACTCCCCGTCGAGAAGCCCAAGGCTTCGCGCAAGCAGCTGGAGAAGGCCCTGGACATGCTGCTCGCCGCCAAGCACCCGCTGATCGTGGCCGGTGGCGGCATCATCAACGCAGGCGCCTCCGCGCAGCTGGTGGAGCTGGCCGAGACCCTCAACGTTCCGGTGATCCCCACCCTGATGGGCTGGGGCACCATCCCGGACGACCACCAGCTGATGGCCGGCATGGTGGGCCTGCAGACGAGCCACCGCTACGGCAACGAGAACTACCTGCAGTCCGACTTCGTGATCGGCATCGGCAACCGCTGGGCCAACCGCCACACCGGTGGCCTGGAAACCTACACTGCCGGCCGCAAGTTCGTGCACATCGACATCGAGCCCACCCAGATCGGCCGCGTGTTCTCACCGGACCTGGGCATCGCGTCCGACGCCGGCGCGGCGCTGGCCGGGCTGGTTGAGCTCGCCAAGGAGCGGGCAGCGGCCGGGTCCCTGCCGGACTACAGCGCCTGGGTTGCCGAATGCCAGGACCGGAAGGCCTCCCTGCACCGCAAGACGCACTTCGAGAACATCCCCATCAAGCCGCAGCGCGTGTACGAGGAGATGAACAAATCCTTCGGCCGCGACACCACCTACGTGTCCACCATCGGCCTGTCGCAGATCGCCGGCGCCCAGATGCTGCACGTCTTCGGCCCGCGCAAGTGGATCAACGCCGGCCAGGCGGGCCCGCTGGGCTGGACCGCCCCGGCAGCCCTCGGCGTCGCCCGCTCCAACCCGGACCAGACCGTGGTGGCGCTCTCCGGCGACTACGACTTCCAGTTCATGATCGAGGAACTGGCCGTGGGCGCGCAGTTCAACCTGCCGTACATCCACGTGGTGGTCAACAACTCCTACCTGGGCCTGATCCGCCAGTCCCAGCGCGGATTCAACATGGAGCAGAACGTGTCCCTGGCGTTCGAGAACATCAACAGCGCGCACCTGTCCGGGGACACCCGCGGCTATGGCGTGGACCACCTGAAGGTGGCCGAGGGCCTGGGCTGCAAGGCCGTCCGCGTGGAGGACCCCAACGACCTGGCCGCCGCGTTCGACAAGGCCAAGGCCCTGATGGGCGAGTTCCAGGTTCCCGTGGTGGTGGAAGTGATCCTGGAAAAGGTCACCAACATCTCCATGGGTGTCGAAATCAACGCGGTGAACGAGTTCGAGGAACTGGCAGAGACCGCCGCCGACGCCCCCACCGCCATCCTGGCCCTGCAGGCATAACCATGCGCGTGGTTATTGCCCCGGACAAGTTCAAGGGATCGCTGTCCGCCCCGGAGGTGTGCAGCTACCTTGAGAAGGGCCTGCAGCGCGGTGCCGGCGGCAACCTGGACATTGTCCGGATTCCGGTGGCCGACGGCGGCGAGGGCACCCTCGACGCCGCCGTCGGCTCCGGTTTCACCCGCCGCACGGCAACGGTGAGCGGCCCCACCGGCCAGCCCGTGGCGGCGGAATTCGCGGTCCGGGGCCACGAGGCCGTGATCGAGATGGCGACGGCGTCCGGGCTTGCCCTGGTGCCAAGCGTCCGGACCGGCCGCCGTCCGGATTCGGCGGATGCCACCACGGCCACCAGTCTGGGCACCGGACAGCTGATCCGGGCAGCGTTGGACGCCGGCTGCCGTCGGATCATCCTCGGGGTGGGCGGAAGTGCCAACACCGACGGCGGCGCGGGGCTCCTCCAGGGGCTCGGCGCCAGGTTCCTGGACAACAGGAACAACGAACTCCCACCGGGCGGGGCTGCGCTGGCAAACCTGCACAGCATCGACTTCACCGATTTCGAACCCCGCCTGGTGGACACACGGTTTGTGCTGGCATCCGATGTGGACAACCCGCTGCTGGGCGCCCAGGGCGCCGCGGCGGTCTTTGGTCCGCAAAAGGGCGCCGCGCAACAAGACGTCGGCATGCTCGACGCCGCCCTGGCCAGGTTCGTCGAAGTCCTGGCCAGGGAAATCGGATTCCGCGCCGTCAAGGCTGCCGAGGCTCCCGGAGCCGGGGCAGCCGGCGGGGTCGGCTACGCCGCCATCGCCGTCCTGGCCGCAACGCGGCGGCCGGGTATCGACGTCGTCCTTGAATTCACGGGGCTGGCGGACCGCCTGGCGGGCGCCGACCTGGTGATCACGGGTGAAGGCAGCCTGGACGAACAAAGCCTGCTGGGCAAAACGCCGATGGGTGTTGCCCGGGCAGCGGCGGCCCAGGGCGTTCCCGTCCTGGCCGTCTGCGGCCGGACCACCCTGGACCCGGACCAGGCCGCGGCAGCCGGGTTCGAGGACATCCATGCTTTGACGGCGCTCGAAACCGATGTAAACAGGTGCATAGCAGAGGCAGGGCCGCTGCTGGAGCAACTGGGCACCCAGATCAGTGCGGGGCTGGCGGCCAACAGGCCTGCCACCGCAAGTACCAAGGAGGACCTCCGTGTCTGAAGAACGCTTTGACCTCGTCATCCGGGGCCGGCGCATCCTGACCACCGCCGGCATCGCCCCGCGCGAAGTGGGGGTGCGCAACGGCAGGATCGTGGCCATCGAGCCACTGGGCAACGGCCTGGCCGGAGCCGAGGTCATCGAACTGGCCGACGACGAGACCCTGCTCCCGGGCCTGGTGGACACCCACGTCCACGTCAACGAGCCCGGCCGCACCGAATGGGAGGGCTTCGCCTCCGCCACCCGCGCCGCGGCAGCCGGCGGCGTCACCACCATCATCGACATGCCGCTGAACTCCGTCCCGCCCACCACCACCGTGGAAAACCTCAAGCTCAAGCGCGAAGTGGCCGAGGACCAGGCGTTCGTCGACGTCGGTTTCTGGGGCGGCGCCATCCCCGGCAACAAGGCCGACCTCCGTCCCCTGCACGACGAAGGCGTTTTCGGCTTCAAGTGCTTCCTCCTGCACTCCGGCGTGGACGAATTCCCGCACCTCGAGGCGGACGAGATGGAAGAGGACATGGCCGAGCTGAAGTCCTTCGACTCGCTCATGATCGTCCACGCCGAGGACTCGCACGCCATCGACCGCGCACCCCACCCGGGCGGGGACCACTACGAAACCTTCCTGGCCTCCCGCCCCCGCGGCGCCGAGAACAAGGCGATTGCCGAGGTCATTGAACGCGCCCGCTGGACTGGTGCGCGTGCGCACATCCTGCACCTGTCGTCGTCGGACGCCCTGCCCATGATTGCCAGCGCCAAACGCGACGGCGTCAAGCTCACCGTGGAGACCTGCCCGCACTACCTGACCCTGATGGCGGAGGAAATCCCGGACGGTGCCACCGCCTACAAGTGCTGCCCGCCCATCCGTGAAGCCTCCAACCGGGAACTGCTGTGGCAGGGCCTGCTGGACGGCACCATCGACTGCATCGTCTCGGACCACTCCCCCTCCACGCTGGACCTGAAGGACCTTGAGAACGGCGACTTCGCCGTGGCCTGGGGCGGCGTCTCGTCCCTGCAGCTGGGCCTGTCCCTGATCTGGACAGAAGCGCGCCACCGCGGCATCCCGCTGGAACAGGTGGTGTCCTGGATGGCGGAACGGCCTGCCAACCTCGCGCGGCTCACCAACAAGGGCCAGCTCGCCCTGGGCTATGACGCCGACTTTGCCGTGTTCGCCCCGGACGAGGCATTCGTGGTGGACGTGTCCAAGCTCAAGCACAAGAATCCCATCACCCCGTACGACGGCAAGGCCCTATCCGGCGTGGTGCGCAGGACCTTCCTCCGCGGCGCCGCAGTGGACGGCCAGACCCCTACGGGCAGGCTGATCCGCCGCGGCGGCGTCTAGGGACGCGCCATGGCAGTGGAAGCACACCATCCCCGGACGGCTGTTCCGCACCCGGCCCATCAGGCGGTTCCGGCCAGGCGGGCCACCGCCCACGGGCTGGCCGTGTGGGTGGTTCCCGCCGAAGGAACCACCCCGGAACTCCTGCGCCACGCCGCCCAAATGGTCCTCGCCAGGGCCCTCGAAACTGCTCCGGAGGCGGAAGTCCATTGGCCTGCCGCCGGAGCCCCCACGTCCGGGGTCTCCGCCGGCACGGAAGGAGCCGCAGCCGACTCCTCTCGCGTTCCTTCCGCGGCGGAGAACCCCGGCGCAACCAGGCCCGACGGCGGCACGCGACTGCCGCCGTCGGCCGGCCCCGTCAGCCGGGTCGCCGTGGACCTCGCCGCCGACTCCGTCCTGCTGGACGGCAGCCCGGTGGCGCTGACCGGCGTCGAATACAAGGTGCTGCGCTACCTGGTGACGCACCTGTCCCGCACGGTAGGCCGCGAAGAACTGCAGGATTTCCTGGAATCACTGGATTTCCCCGGCGCCACCGCCCGTTCCATCGACGTCTACGTTGGCAGGATCCGCAAGAAACTGGGCAACGCCCGCCATGCCGTGGCCACCGTCCGCGGCGGCGGCTACCAGTTTGTGCCGGGCCCGCTCGCGGCCGTTCGGGGTCCGGCGGAATACTGCATATGACGCGCTGGTTTGTATCAGTAAGCGGTGACCCGCTTCACTTGATGTTTGGCCATCACTGACCGAGTCTTACAAAGGAACGCCATGAGCCCCACCCTGACCACCAAGCTTCAGCCCGGTACCCCGGCTCCTGATTTCACCCTCCGGGACGCCCAGGGCCGCGAGACCTCTCTGGCCGATTACCGTGGCAAGAACGTCATCGTCTACTTCTACCCGAAGGCCGCAACCCCCGGCTGCACCACGGAGGCCTGCGACTTCCGCGACAGCCTCGCCTCCCTCCAGGGCAAGGGCTACGAGGTAGTCGGCATCTCCCCGGACGCCCAGGAAGCCCTGGCCGGCTTCACCGGCGACTTCTCCCTCACCTTCCCCCTCCTCTCCGATCCCGACCACGCGGTTGCCCTGGCCTACGGCGCCTGGGGCGAAAAGCTGGTCCACGGCGAAATCCACGAAGGCATCGTCCGCTCCACGGTTGTGGTGGACCCTGAAGGAAACGTCACCCTGGCCCAGTACCAGGTGCAGGCCGACGGCCACGTCGCCCGCCTCAAGGAAGCGCTGGGACTCTAGACCCGCCACCCCTTCCCGCAGCATTTCCGCGGACGCCCCGGCACCCTGTGTGCCGGGGCGTCCGGGCTTAAGCCGCAGTTTCCGCTGCCGCCTGCGCGTACGATGCCGACACCCGGCGGTAGACCGGGGCCAGGAAGGCCAGCAGGGCGGCCACGATCATAATGATCCCGGCCACCAGGAACACCAGGGCGATGCCGCGGGAGGTGCCCTCACCCAGGAGTGGTGCCAGGCGCGCGGCGCCGTCCGCGGACCGCGCGTACGGGATGATCCAGTACTGGGCCATGGGGGCGATGAGGAACGCCGTGACGGGGGCGGCAGCGGACTCGAAGGCCATGGCGAAGCCAAAGACACGGCCCTGCCGTTCCAGCGGCACCACCCGCTGGATGACGGTCTGTTCAGCGGCCTCCACGAACGGCACCAGCACCAGGTACAGCCAGATCCCCAGGACGTAGAGCCACGCCCACTCCCTGAGCGTGAACATCGCGCCGAGCACCCCCATGGCCGCCACCGCAAGCAGCAGGGTCCGCAGCGGGTTGGCGCCGAGCCCGAATTTGCCAATCAGCGCGCCCCCTATGATGAACCCCGTGGATCCAACCGCAAAGACGGCGCCCCACATCTCCACCGAAAACATCTCCAGCCCGTACGGGTCCATCAGCGCCATGTAGACGCCGCCGATGAAGTTGTTGAACGTGGAAAACACGATCAGCGCGAACAGCCCCGATATGGCCAGGACGGCAGTGAACGAACCCCGAAGGTCGAAGCCACCGTGGGCGTCCGATGCCGCCACCTGGACCTCCTCGGGCATCCGGAGCGTCAGGAGGTGCGCCGCAGCCAGCGCCGTGAGCACCAGCGCGACGGCGATGGTCCAGCCCATGCCCAGCAATCCGACCGAGAGTCCGGACAGCAGCGACGTGACAATGAACATCAGCCCCTGCACCATCCCCACCAGCCCATTGGCATTGGCCCGCCGCTCCGGCTCGATGAGAATGGTCACCGTGGTGGACAGGGCGATGTTCCGCAGGTTCTCCACCACGGCCCCCACCAGGATGACCACGGTGAAGATCCAGAACCACGGCCGCCCCAGGTCCAGCAGGGACGCGGCAGGCGTCAGCAGGAACATCACTCCTGAGAGCACGAACATCACCAGGGTGAAGGCGGCGGCGAACCGCATCACGGCCAGCTTCCGGTACCGGTCCACGAACGTGCCGAAGCTGATGCTGGACAGTGCAATCAACAGCATGTAGGCGCCACCCACCACCCCGGTGGCGATCACGTTGCGCGTCTCCAGGTACAGCCAGAACGTCAGCGCGAACCACAGGTAGCTGGTGGTGATGTTGGCCAGTGCGGTGTTAACCAGGATGCCGGCGAAGGTGCGGGAGCGTTCGCCCGGCGTTCGCAGGGAGGCGGCAACGGTATCCGGATCCGCGGCAGCACTGCCCGGTTCCTGCGGGGTCATGCGTCCCAGTGTAATGAGGGCCGGCGCGCGCCAACAGGGTGGAAGCCGGACTGGGAGGCAGCTGGGGGCCGGAGGCGTCCAGGGTTAGCATCGCAGCATGGACATTGAGGTGCGCCCCGCAACGGGCTTCGAGGACGTCAGGATCTTGGTGGGGCCCAAACGGCCCGACGCCACCGTCTGCTGGTGCCTGAGCTACCGCATCCCCCCGCAGCAGAACGCGTCCTTGCGGGGCGAGGAGCGCGGGGAGCTGGTCAGGCAACTGGTGGCCCATGATCCGCCGCCGGGCGTCGTGGCGTACGACGACGGCGAACCAGTCGGGTGGGCAGCGGTGCACCCTCGGGCGGACACCAGCTTCGCCCGGAACAGGCGGATTCCCCACGTCGACGGCCAGGACGCCTGGTCGGTCTGGTGCCTCCGCGTCCGTCCCGGCCACCGCGGCAAGGGAATTTCGCACCATCTGCTGGCCGGCGCCGTTGCCATGGCCCGCGCTTATGGCGCTCCCGTGGTGGAGGGCTATCCCGTGGACAACGGCGGCCACAAGGTGGACCTCACCATGGCATACGTGGGTACCCGCAAGCTCTTCGAGGATGCCGGCTTCACGAAGGCTGCGGACACCACCTCGGTGCTCAACGGCTTCCCGCGGGTGCTGATGCGGCTGGAACTGGAGTAACCGCGCTACTTCCGGCGCCAGTACTTTCCCCAATCGATTTCCATGGCCCACAATGCCAGCAGCATCGCGTCCATGGTCATGAGTCCAGCCATCAGGTACGACCAACCGACAAACAAACTCACAGCAATCTCCTGACTATCCCCAGCCAATCGATTGCTGCTAAGTGTGGCACCTACAAGGCAGCGACGGAATGCCCTCCGCCCGCAGTCTTTAAAAGGGCCTCAAGCCTGTGGTGCGCCTCGGTCTCCAGCTTGAGCCGGTGGGTGAGTTTTTCCACCTGCCTGGACATGTCCTCGCCAACCTGCAGCCGGTCCCCGGGCCAGCTGGAGACCTCCCGGGATTCGGCGAGTGCCTGCTCCAGTTCCCTGGCAGCGGCCCGTACCTTCCGTGAGTGGAAGAGGACGCGCAGGAAGGCCTTGGCTTTGTCCATCCCGTTTTGTTTTACGTGTTCCATTGGCTTCCCCGCCTTCCGCAAGCTGGCCAGCTTCCGCGCGGTCGTCGTCGTACCCTGGTTCACGGAAAGCTGCTGCGTTGTTTCGAGTGTGACCGGCGTTCCTCAACGTCCCGGCAAGCAGGTCCCAAGATTTCCGCAAGATCGGGTCGGCGTGGTTCCTGCACCACGCGTTTGTCAGCGACGTCACCAGAAACTGTGAAGCCTAAGACATGCCCTGTGCGCCTTAATACTGTAGAAGTAGAGCATGGTCTCTCCCTCCGAATCCCGCCGTGCGGTGGTCATCGAAGATGATCCGGACATCCGCGGACTGCTGGTCCGTGTCCTGGTCAAGCAGGGCTTCGACGTCACGCACGCAGGCGCCGGCCTGCCGGGCGTGGAGGAAGTCCGCCGGCGCAAGCCGGACCTGGTGACGCTTGACCTGAACCTGCCGGACCTTGACGGGCTGGAGGTGTGCAAGCTCCTGCGCGAATTCTCGGATGCGTTCATCGTGATGCTCACCGCCCGGGCAGACGAACTGGACAAGCTGACCGGCCTGGACAACGGCGCCGACGAATACATCAGCAAGCCGTTCAGCCCCCGCGAACTGCAGTCCAGGATCAATGCCCTGTTCCGGCGCCGGCCCTCCGCCGCCGCGGAATCGGCGGCCCGGGGCGAGCTGGAACGTGCCACGGAGGTGCAGCAAAGCCTCCTGCCGAAAGAGGACATCCGGGTGGACGGCTACGACGTGGCAGGCCTGTTCCGGCCCTCCCGCAACGTGGGCGGCGACTTTTACGACTGGTACCAGACCCCTGACGGGCTCCACCTGACCTTCGCCGACGCCATGGGCAAGGGCATGGGCGCGGCCCTGATCGCGGCCACCGTCCGCGCCGTCATGCGCTCCACCGGCCTGCGCCAGGACCTCGACGCCGGTTTCGCCTCCGCCAGCAAGGCGATCGCCACGGACCTGGACTCCTCCAACTCCTTCGTGACCCTGTTCCACGCCCGCCTGGACGCGGCGTCCGGCAACGTCAGCTATGTCGACGCCGGGCACGGCCTGGCACTGCACGTCCAGCCTGCCGGGCCGGCGGACCGCCTCCCCTCGGGCGGACCACCGGTGGGAGCCTGGCCGGGGACACAATGGCCGCAGGCCAAACTGGAACTGGCACCCGGCGACTCGCTGGTGGTGGTCAGTGACGGCGTGCTGGACGTCTTTGAATCGGTGGAGGACTTCACCGACGCCGTCCGGCGGGCCACGCAGTTGGCAGGTTCGGCGCAGGAAGCCACCAACGCCATCCTGGCCCTGGCTCCTGCAGAGACGGCCGAGGACGACGTCACGGTGGTCGTGGTCCGCCGCCTCCCCGAAGGCGTGGCCGCGTGACCCGCTTCTGGACCCGCCTGGTGGTGGTGCTGACCGTCCTGACCGGCCTGAACTACATCGCCTGGCGCTGGATGTCCTCGCTCAACTGGGACGCCTGGTGGATCGCCCTCCCCCTGGTGGCGGCCGAAACCTACAGCCTCATCGACGTCATGCTCTTCGGCATGACCGTGTGGAAGCTGAAGATCCGCAAGGGTGCGCCGGAGCCGCCGCACGACGCCACCGTGGATGTGTTCATCACCACCTACAACGAGGACCTGGACATGGTCCTCACCACCGCACTGGCGGCCCAGAAAATCCGGCACCCGCACAGCACGTGGATCCTGGACGACGGCGCACGCCCTGAGCTCAAGGCCCTCTGCGAAAAGCATGGCCTGGGCTACGTCACCCGGAGCGATGACTGGACCAAGGACCTGCCCCGGCACGCCAAGGCGGGCAACCTTAACAACGCCCTCATGGTCACCCACGGTGAGTTCCTGCTGATCCTGGACGCGGACCAGATCCCCGAGCCGGACATCCTGGAAAAGACCCTGGGCTACTTCAACAACCGCCGGGTGGCCCTGGTCCAGACGCCCCAGTACTTCAGCAATGTTCCTGCCAGCGATCCGCTGGGCAGCCAGGCACCGCTGTTCTACGGCCCCATTCAGCAGGGCAAGGACGGCTGGAACGCCGCCTTCTTCTGCGGATCCAACGCCATCCTGCGCCGCGAGGCCCTGATGCAGCTGGGCCTGGTGGGCTACGTCAAGGAGACCGAAAAGAGCATCCGCCGCGCCCTGGCCGCCTCCCGGGCAGCCATCAAGCAGTCCCGGAAGTCGGCGGACGTGGAGTCACCCCTGGTGGCGGAGGTCCTGGACGAGGTAGAGGCCGCCACCCGCGAAGCCCAGGAGGAAGTGGACGCCGGCCGGCCCCTCAGCGAAGTCACGTACCGGGTCCGCCGCCGCGTGGACGCCGCCGTGCAGACCCTGGTCCAGGCCGACGTCGCAGCCCTGCAGGCCGACCTCGAGGAAATCGCCGCGATGGAACTGGCCCATGTGGGCGAGTCCGGCGTCCCGGTGGTGGCGGACGACGCCGTGCAGCGGATGTCCGCCCGCGACTGGTCCCCCCTGGGTGCCCTGGAATCCGTCCAGGCCGTGCTGGATGCGCTGACCGTGGAACGCAGCAACGAGGCACAGCCCGTCATGCCGCTGGCCACCATTTCGGTCACCGAGGACATGGCCACGGCGATGCGCATGCACGCCATGGGCTGGGAGAGCGTGTACCACCACGAAATCCTGGCGTATGGCCTGGCGCCGGAGGACATCGCCACCATGCTCACGCAGCGTCTCCGCTGGGCCCAGGGCACCATCCAGGTGCTGCTCCGGGAGAACCCCCTGGTGCAGAAGGGCCTCAAAATCGGCCAGCGCCTGATGTACTTCGCCACCATGTGGACGTACCTCAGCGGGTTCGCCGCCGTCATCTATTTCGCGGCCCCCATCATCTACCTGCTGCTGGGCATCCTGCCGGTCAGCAGCCTCAGCTGGGACTTCTTCATCCGGTTCATCCCGTTCATGGTGGTCAACCAGCTGCTGTTCGCCGTGGCTGGCCGCGGCATCCCCACCTGGCGCGGCCAGCAGTACAGCCTTGCGCTGTTCCCCACCTGGATCAAGGCGTGCACGACGGCGGCCCGCAACGTCTGGTTCGGCCGTCCCCTCGGGTTTGCCGTCACCCCCAAGGCACGCCAAAGCGGTGGACCCAGCTGGAGCCTCATCCGGCCCCAGATCGTGGTGTCCATCCTGCTCGCCCTGGCGGCCGTCGTCGGGATTGTCCGCTTGGCCACCGGCCTGGCGGAACCGCTGGGCACCCTGGTCAACGTCGTCTGGGTGGTCTTTGACCTGGTGGTCATGAGCATCCTGGTCCGCGCCGTCCTCTACAAGGGGTACGAGCCGGCCGCAGAACCTGCAAACAGAGAGGAATCCTGATGGAGTTCAGTTATGAGGTCAAAGACTCGTACGCGGAGGTCAAGGCGGACGGGCGGCTGAACATGGTCTCCGCGCCGAAGCTGCGCGAGTTCGTGACGGATGTGATCGCGGGTGGGTCCAACCGGATCGTGGTCAACCTGGAAAACACGGCGTTCATGGATTCCTCTGGACTCGGCGCGCTGATCGGCTGCCTGAAGGCCGCCCGCCAGGCCGGCGGGGACCTGAGGATCGCCGCCGTCCAGCCCCAGGTGAACATGGTGCTGAAGCTGACCAGCATGGACAGGGTCCTCACCGCCTACCCCACGGCCGAGGAGGCGTTCAGCAATGACTGAGGTCCTGGCTTCGCGCAGCTTCCGGGGACCCGCCGCCGAGGACGCCATCGAGGCAGTCCACAACGACCTCGACAGCCTGTGGCTCGACGTTCCGTTCGTCAACGACATGGACCAGATGACGTTCACCACCGCGGTCATCGAGTCCGCGTCCAACATCGTCCAGCACGCCCAGCCCGCCGGCGACCGGGACGTGGAACTGGGTGTGGAGACCACCGTGCAGCAGGCCATGCTGCAGGCACGGGTCAGCGCCTACCACGCGAAGCCGCCGTTCGGCCCCATGGAGCCGGCCGTCCCCGGCGAGGACGCAGAGTCGGGGCGCGGGCTGGCCCTGATCGAGGCGCTGGTGACCACGGTGACCTTCGAACGCCAGGACGGCACCAACACGTGGGTCCTGTCCCGGACGTCGTCGCAGGACTAGGGACTCCCGAACCGCTTGACAGTGCAGCGCGCCTGCTCTTGAATATTACGTATGCTGAAATAACAGTTCCATGATGCGGAAGCCTGCTTGTGGAGTTTCCACAGGCAGGTGCCGGGTTTTCCGGCGTCCGCATAGCCGTCACCATGGATGCCAGCATCACCCCAAGGATTACTGCCAGCATGAAGCTTGCCGAATTCAACAGCGCGGATCCGGCCTCCGCCCAGGCCCTCCTGCGGCCCTGCATCGACGTCAGCCGCTGGGTGGAGGCCGTAGCCGGGGCCCGGCCCTTCGCCGCCCGCAATCAGCTCCTGGAGTTCGCCGCCCAAGCGGCCAGCCCCTTCACCTCGGCAGAGGTTGAAGCCGCCATGGCCCACCACCCCAGGATCGGGGAACGCCCGACGGCGGCCAGCGCCGAGGCGTCCATGTCCCGTTCCGAGCAGGCCGGCGTGGACCCTGCCGATACTGCTGTCGCCGATGCCCTGGCGCGCGGGAACCGGGAGTACGAGGAGAAGTTCGGCCGCGTCTTCCTGATCCGGGCAGCCGGTCGCAGCGCCCAGGACATCCTTGCGGCCCTGAAGCAGCGGCTCACCAATTCCCCCGAAGAAGAAGACAGCATCGTGGCCCAGCAGCTGCGCGAAATCGCCGTACTGCGGCTCGAAGGACTGATCAACGAATGAGCGTCTCCCACGTGACCACCCACATCCTCGATACCGGTGCCGGACGCCCGGCGGCGGGGGTCGCCGTCGTCCTTTCACGGAACGACGCCGGCACCTGGCGTGAGCTGGCCGCCTCCAGCACCGACGCCGACGGCCGGGCCAAGGACCTGGGGCCGGACCAACTGGAACCGGGCCACTACAAACTGAACTTCGCCACGGGCGCCTACTACGCAGGTCTGCAGACGCAGACGTTCTTCCCGGAAGTGGACCTGGTTTTCGAGGTCACCGGCCCCGAGCACTACCATGTTCCGCTGCTCCTGAGCCCGTTCGCCTACTCCACCTACCGCGGCAGCTAGCAGTCCGCCCCGGGCTTCCGCAGGCCGGCCGGACTGCCGCAATGTCATGGCCATCACATTAACCGGCATAGGATCAGGAAGTATGGCTTCGAATAAGGAAACTGAATCCGATACCGATGCGGAAGGCGGACAGTCCGGCGGCGTACAGTCCGTGGAGCGGGCCCTGACCGTCCTGGAGATCCTGGCACGCGAGGGACATGCGGGCGTGAGCGAAATCGCCGAGGAAATGGGGATCCACAAGTCCACCGTGTCCCGGCTGATGGGTTCGCTGGTCACCCGCGAGATGGTCCATCAAAACAGCGAGCGCGGGAAGTATCAGCTCGGTTTTGGGATCCTTCGCCTGGCCAGCTCGATTCCGGGCCGCCTGAGCCTGGTCCGGGAGGCACGGCCCGTCCTGGAGAGCCTGGCGGATGAGTTCAAGGAAACCGTGAACCTGGCCGTCCTGCGCTCCAACTATGCCGTGAACGTGGACCAGGCCATGGGCCCTTCCACCCTGGCCACGTACGACTGGGTGGGAAGCCTGACCCCGCTTCACGCCACCTCCAGCGGAAAGGTCCTCCTCGCGGCCCTGGAGGCGGACGACCGGGACAGGATCCTGAAGGAGACAGGCCTGACTGCCCGCACCGCCCGGACTATCACCTCCCGCAAGGAACTGGATGCCCAGTTGCTCGAGGTAGCGGCCAAGGGCTACGCGGTAGTGCGGGAGGAGTTCGAGATCGGCCTGAATGCCGTGGCAGTGCCCGTCTACAACCACCAGGGGGCCGTGATCGGCGCCCTCAGCATCTCCGGGCCGGCATTCCGCTTCGAGCCCGAGAAGATCCCGGGCCTGCTGGAAACCCTCAAGGACGCGGGACTAAAAGTCAGCGCCAACATGGGGTACACGCAGCGCTGAAGGCCGCCAGCGTCAGCAACGCAGTGACCCCGGGGTTCGTTGGAACCCCGGGTCACTGCCTCTTTAAGCGGCGGCCTGTTCCCCTCCGCCCGCCTGCCGAACCGCGTTTCTGGGGCACGTCGCCCTGGCTTTGAAAATGACGTAAAGCACACTTGTTGCTTAACGCGAACTCTGTTGATCTTTGCAGAACCAGCCATGTGGAATGGAGCCCCGGCGCGTACAGCGCCGGGGCTCCATGGTTATTGCCTGGATTGGGAGCTGAAGCTCCCAATCCAGGGGCTATGTCCAGATTTGATAGCCGGACGACTTGTCGAAGATGCGGCGTGTGCTGATGCCCTCGGCGGCTATCCAGAGCACCGTGCCGTCCTCCGCAGCCTGGTCCACCACCCCGCTGGCCACATGCTCTCCCCGCAGCCACACTTCGACACTGCGGCCCGGCAGGCGTGCCCAGTCGGCGCGGAGGCCGAGAGCCTTCTTCGAGGTGCCGCTTTGCCCATCCTGTTCGGGGTCAAGGCCAGTGGCACGATGTGGGGCTTCAAGGGTTGCCTGGGAATTCACTGGTCACTCCAATCACCGGCGCCGTCGCCGCTCGAAACCATCACTGATATTTGATTGATATATCAATCTGGAATCCGAGTATGGTCCAGGTCACACTCCGTGTCAACAGGCGCCCAGGGCGGCTGGGGCTACGCCTTGAAAAGGGCCTCCCGGACCGCACTTTCGAATCCGCTGACATGGGCGCGGGCAAGCTCCGCAGCCCGTTCCTCATCCCCATCGATGACTGCACGGAGCAGATCGAGGTGCTCATGGACGTGGTGGGACAAGTCAGGCAGCCGGTCGATGACCATGCACCAAATGCGCGTTGCCAGGTTGTCATAGCGGATCAGGATGTCTTCCAGGTGCGGGTTGGCAGCGGCGGCGTAGATGCCCTGGTGCACCCGGGCATCTAGCTGCAGCGTTTCTGTCACCGTTGCCGAGGACACGTCGAATTCCTCGACCTGTTCGAGAATGGCGCGCAGCCCGTCCCGGACCGCGGGGGAAGCCACCCGCGCGGCACGCGCCGCCGCCAGTGGTTCGAGCTGGGCGCGGATCTCGGAAATGAACGAAAGGTCGGTCACGTCCACCCTGGTGGCGAACGTGCCCCGCCGGGGATAGGTCTTCACCAGCCGGTCCAGCTCCAGCCGCTTCAGGGCCTCGCGCACGGGAGTCCGCCCCACGCCAAGGTTCTTGGCCAGGAGCTCGTCGTTCAGCAGCTCGCCCGGTTTGATCTCAAGGGTCAGCAGCCAGTCGCGGATGCTTTCGTAGGCGACCTCGGCCAGGGACTTCCTCCCCGCGTCGTCCGTCACCGCCAAAGCTTCGAATGCCATTGCTGAGCCCCTTCTTCCCGACCAGAAAAAACTATTGACCTCGCCTGGGGACCAGTATACGCTGGCACTCAATCTAATATATCAGTCCGTTGCTTTTGAATATATCTAGAAGGAGGAGGGGCCATGACCCTCATCGAAACAGCCTCAGCAACCATCACCCTGCCGGCGCTCAAGGAAGAGCAGAAGCAGAAGTTGGTGCTGACCCTGTCGTGCAAGGAGCAGGCAGGAATTGTGCAGGCCGTGACCACGTTCCTGTTCGAACGTGGCTTCAACATCGACGAGCACCAGCAGTTCGACGACAGCCTGCGCGAGACGCTCCACCTACGTACCGCGTTCTCCGGCTCCCCCAACTACACGCCTGCCATGCTCGAGGAAGAGTTCGCAGGCATCGCCGGCCGGTTCGACATGAAGTTCAGCTTCCACGACCAGACCCCCAAGCGCGTCCTGGTCATGGTGTCCAAGTTCGGCCACTGCCTCAACGACCTCATCTTCCGCTGGCGGGGCGGCAGCCTCGGAGGCGAACTGGTGGCAGTTGTCTCCAACCACGAGACCCACCGCGCCATGGCGGAAGCCGCCGGGCTCCCCTTCATCTACGTCCCCGTCACCCCGGACACCAAGGCCGATGCCGAGCGCAGGCTGCTGGAGCTGGTGGACGAGTACGAGGCCGACCTCGTGGTCCTGGCCCGCTACATGCAGGTGCTCTCCGACGACCTCTGCCGGGCATTGGAGGGCCGGGCCATCAACATCCACCACTCCTTCCTCCCCGGCTTCAAGGGCGCACGCCCCTACCACCAGGCCTACGACCGCGGAGTCAAGCTGGTGGGCGCCACCGCCCACTACGTCACCGCCGACCTGGACGAGGGTCCGATCATCGAACAGGAAGTCATCCGCGTGGACCACACCTACGGCCCGGCCCAGCTGTCCACCGTTGGCCAGGACGCCGAAGCCCTCGCCCTCTCCCGCGCCGTCCGCTGGCACTGCCAGCACCGCGTGCTGCTGGACCAGACCAGCACCGTGGTGTTCCGCTAAGCACCCCCGTCCGCAGACCTAACCCGTAAAGCAGCAGGAGAGACTCCCTTGGAATCGTCACCACGCATCGTCATCATCGGCGCCGGCATCGTCGGCACCAACCTCGCGGATGAACTCGTCACGCGCGGCTGGAACAACATCACCGTCCTGGACCAGGGCCCCCTCAACATGCCCGGCGGCTCCACCTCGCACGCCCCGGGCCTGGTCTTCCAGACCAACCCCTCAAAGTCCATGGCCCTGTTCGCCAAGTACACCGTGGAAAAGCTGCTGTCCCTCACCGAAGACGGCGTCAGCTGCTTCAACCAGGTGGGCGGCCTGGAAGTTGCCACCACCGAAACCCGCCTCGCGGACCTGAAGCGCAAGCTCGGCTACGCACAGGCATGGGGCATCGAGGGCTCCATCCTCTCCCCGGCCGAATGCAAGGAGCTCTACCCGCTCATCAACGACGAGGACATCCTCGGCGGCCTCCACGTTCCCAGCGACGGCCTCGCTTTGGCCGCCCGCGCGGTCCAGCTGCTGATCAAGCGCACCGAAGCGGCCGGCGTAAAGTACATCGGCAACACCGAAGTCACCGGCATCGAGCAGTCCGGCCGCCGGGTCACCGGCGTCCAGACGCCCGACGGCGTGATCCCGGCAGACATCGTGGTCTCCTGCGCCGGCTTCTGGGGTGCAAAGGTCGGCGAGCTGATCGGCATGTCCGTGCCGCTGCTGCCGCTGGCGCACCAGTACGTCAAAACCACCCCGGTCCCGGCGCAGCGGGGCAAGAACGAACTGCCCAACGGCGCCCGGCTGCCCATCCTCCGCCACCAGGACCAGGACCTTTACTACCGCGAACACGGCGACCGCTACGGAATCGGCTCCTACGCCCACAGGCCCATGCCCGTGGACCTCGACGAACTCGGCAGCTTCAAGCCGGACGAGATCAGCGAGCACAACATGCCCTCCCGCCTGGACTTCACCCTCGAGGACTTCCTTCCCGCATGGGAGGCCACCAAGCAGATCCTGCCCGCCCTGCGCGAAAGCGAGATCGAGGACGGCTTCAACGGCATCTTCTCCTTCACCCCGGACGGCGGCTCGCTGGTGGGCGAGTCAAAGGAAGTGGACGGATTCTTCGTCGCCGAAGCCGTGTGGGTCACCCACTCGGCAGGCATCGCCCGCGCCGTGGCCGAGCTCCTGGTGGACGGCAAGTCCTCGATCGACCTGGGCGACTGCGACATCCACCGCTTCGAGGAAGTGCAGCTGACCCCGGAGTACGTCAGCGAAACCTCGCAGCAGAACTTCGTGGAGATCTACGACGTGCTGCACCCGCTGCAGCCCAAGCTCTCCCCGCGCAACCTGCGCGTCAGCCCCTTCCACGCCCGGCACAAGCAGCTGGGCGGCTACTTCCTGGAAGGCGCCGCCTGGGAACGCCCCTACTGGTTCGAAGCGAACGCCGAGCTGCTCAAGGAAATGCCCGCAGACTGGCAGCCGCCGGCCCGCGACTCCTGGTCCGGCATGTTCAGCTCCCCCATTGCCGCGGCCGAGGCATGGAAGACGCGCACCGCCGTCGCCATGTACGACATGACCCCGCTCAAGCGCCTCGAAATCTCCGGACCCGGCGCCCTGAAGCTGCTGCAGGAACTGACCACCGCAGAAATGGACAAGAAGCCCGGAGCCGTCACCTACACACTCCTGCTGGACGAGCAGGGCGGGGTCCGGAGCGACATCACCGTGGCCCGCCTGGACGAGCAGACCTTCCAGCTCGGCGCCAACGGCAACATCGACACCGCCTACTTCGAGCGGGCTGCCCGGCACCAGACCGAAAGCGGCAGCACCGAAGACTGGGTCCAGGTCCGCGACACCACCGGCGGCACCTGCTGCATCGGCCTCTGGGGTCCGCTGGCCCGTGAGGTGGTCGGCGCGGTCAGCAGCGACGACTTCACCAACGACGGCCTGAAGTACTTCCGGTCCAAGCAGGTGGTCATCGGCGGCGTCCCGGTCACCGCGATGCGGCTGTCCTACGTCGGGGAACTGGGCTGGGAGCTGTACACCAGCGCCGACAACGGCCAGCGCCTTTGGGACGCGCTGTGGAAGGCCGGCCAGCCGTTCGGCATCATCGCCGCCGGCCGCGCCGCGTTCAGCTCGCTCCGCCTGGAAAAGGGCTACCGCTCCTGGGGCACCGACATGACCACTGAACACGACCCCTTCGAGGCAGGCCTCGGCTTCGCGGTGAAGATGGCCAAGGAAAACTTCGTCGGCAAGGCGGCCCTGGAAGGACGCACCGAAGAAAACTCCGGGCGCCGCCTGCGCTGCCTCACGGTCGACGACGGACGCAGCCTGGTGCTGGGCAAGGAACCGGTGTTCTACAAGGACCAGGCGGTGGGTTACGTCACCAGCGCCGCCTACGGCTACACCGTCCGCAAGCCCATCGCCTACTCCTACCTGCCCGCGGAGGTCTCGGTCGGCGATTCGGTGGAGATCGAGTACTTCGGCCGCCGGATTGTGGCCACCGTGACCCAGGATCCGCTGTACGACCCCACCATGTCCCGGTTGCGCGGCTAGCACCATGATCAGTTCAGAAACAGTCAGCAGCTACCTCGCCCGGTTGGCCGCAAAGCAGCCGACGCCGGGCGGGGGCGCCGCCGCGGCCCTGCACGCAGCCCAGGGCGCCGCCCTGGTGGCCATGGTGGCGCGTTACACCACCGGCGCCAAATACGAAGAGCACGCACCACTGGTAGAGCGCATCACCCAGGCTGCGGACGACCTTGTCACCGAGGCGCTGCGCCTGGCTGAAGCGGATGAACAGGCCTTCCAGGCGGTCATCGACTCCTACAAGCTCCCGTCCGGCACCGATGACCTCAAGGCCGCCCGGGCGGCCGGGATCCAGTCAGCGCTTATCCAGGCGGCACAGACCCCTGCCCGGCTCATCGAGCTGTCGGGCGGCATCGTGGACCTTGCCACCGAACTGTTCAACGTCGCCAACGCCAACGTCATCAGCGACGTTGCCGCGGCCGCGGACGCCGCCCGGGCAGCTGCCACCACGGCGCGCGTCAACATCGACATCAACGTCGTGGCGGTCAAGGATCCGGAGGCACGCGCGCTGCTGGCCCGGCAGACGGACGGCATCGAAGAGAAAGTGGTCCTGGCGGCAGACGCCCTCTCGGCCCGCGTGAGGGAAAGGATCCTGGGTTGAGCACCGCAGTACTTTCCGGAAAGCCTTTGGCCGGTTTGATCCAGCAGGAGGTCCAGGACCAGGTCCGCTCGCTTGAACGGGACGGCGTCCGCCCGGTCGTGGCGGTGGTCATGGCGACCGCCGATGAGTCGACGCGCTGGTACGTCCGTTCCATCGAGCGGGCAGCGGAGCGCGCCGGAATCGGCTGCCGGGTCATCGACCTTGGCCATGATGCAACGGAACCGGCGCTGGCCGGTGTCCTGCGGGACCTCAGCGCCGAACCGTCCGTGAACGGCATCATCCTGCAGACCCCCCTGCCGGAAGGGGTCCGGACCGACAACCTCGTGGGCCTCATCGCCCCGGAAAAGGACATTGACGGCGCCAACCCGCTGAGCCTCGGCCGACTCGCCGTGGGCCAGCCGGCCTTTGCTCCCGCCACCGCCCGCTCCGTCGTCGAAATCCTGGACCACTACCAGGTTCCCGTGGCGGGCAAGGACGTAGTGGTGGTGGGCCGGTCCGCCGTTGTGGGCAAGCCGCTCTCCCTCCTCCTGCTGGCACGCGACGCAGCCGTGACCGTCTGCCATTCCAAGTCGGGCCCGCTGGAGCGCTACACAAAGGATGCCGACGTCGTGGTGGTCGCAGCCGGGCGCGCGGGGCTGCTGACCGGCAGCCAGGTCTCTGCGCGGACCATAGTGGTCGACGTCGGCACGAACGTCCTTGCCGACGGCTCGCTGGTGGGTGATGTGGACCAAGCCAGCGTCACCGGGACCGCAGCCGGACTCACCCCTGTTCCTGGCGGGGTGGGGTCTGTCACCACGGCATTGCTGCTCCTCCACACCGTGGAGGCTGCACGCCGGCAATCGTCGTCCCTGCCGCTGCCGGCCGAAGCCGCTGGGGCCCAGGTCCTGGAAGCCGCGGGCTAGGAAAGGCAGCGTCAGCTACGGGTGTCCCGTTTTTCGTAAAAGGTGCTTCGGTGGGCCTAAGACCTGGGGAGGTATTCCTCATCGAAGCACCGTTTTCGGAAAACGGGGCCCCGTGGCCGGTGTGCGCCCGCCAATCAACTAGGAGGGGGCCGGATGCCCGGCACTGGACCGACAACTACCGTTATCAGAAGTGCAGGCATGCCCGGTCCCGTCCAGGAACGGGGATGCATACCGTGGTCTGAAGCGCGCCATGTCGCCTACGGCTCGGCCATTCCGCTCCCGCCGGTGAACGTCCCGCTCGCTGAGGCCATTGGGCGGACCTTGAGCCGGGATGTCACCGCGCTCCAGGACCTGCCGCACTATGCCTCGTCCGCAATGGACGGCTGGGCCGTGAACGGACCCGGCCCCTGGCTGCTGGCCGGATCCGGCCAGTACCCATCCCTGCCCCGCGAAGGCAACAGATTTTTGCCTGCAAACAGCGCCTCCGTGATTGCCACCGGCGGCCTAATACCGCATGGCGCCGATGCCGTCCTGCGGAAAGAAAGTGGCCTTGCTGCAAGGGACACCAAAGGCAACCACGTCCTGGGACTCCGCCCGGAGGCGAAGGCCGGAGAGCCGCGCAGCGGCCAACACATCCGTCCCGCCGGGCAGGAAGCCCGGTCCGGGGACGTCCTCATACCCGCCGGCACTGTCCTAAATCCCGTGCAGGTGGCCCTGGCTGCGGCGGCAGGGCACGACGCCCTGCAGGTCCGCGCCCGGCCGGCCGTCGCCGTCGTACTCACCGGGGCTGAAGTGGTGACGCAGGGCATCCCGGCGCCCGGGCAGGTCCGGGACACCTTTGGCCCGCAGCTGGGAAACGTCGTTTCCCTCCTGGGTGGCGTTCCCGGCGCCCCGCAGCGGATCGGCGACTCCTTGGGCAGCTGGCTGGATGCCCTGGACAGCCCCGTCCGGCCCTCCGGCGCCGCAGACGTCATCATCACCACCGGCGGCACCGGTAAGTCCGGGACGGACCATTTCCGTGCCGCCATCGACGCCCTGGGCGGACTGTTGCTGGTGGACGGCATAGCGATGCGCCCCGGGCATCCGGCCGTGCTCGCGGGGCTTCCCGACGGGCGGTTCGTGATCGGCCTTCCAGGCAATCCCCTGGCGGCCGTAATGGCCCTGCTCACCATCGGCGCACCCCTGATCGCCTCGCTTGGGGGCACCCAGCTGCCTCCGTTGCAGCTCGTAATGTCCGGCTGCGACCTTGAAGGCGATCCGGGAAGGACACGCCTGGTCCCCTGCCGGTTCCTGTCCGGCCTCGCGTTCCCGGTCCAGCACACCGGCCCCGGCATGATGCGGGGGCTTGCCTGGGCGGACGCCGTGATGGCCGTTCCACCAGAGGGCGTTGATTCCGGAGGACCCGTTCCCGTGCTCCCGCTTCCGTGGGCAGCACAACCAGAAACCGCAAGGGCACCCAGGGCGGAGGCCACCATCCCACCCTGACGCTGAGATTTGCCCTGCTTACCCCTCACCAGGCACCCGGTACGGCAGAGGTTTCCCTGTCCCAGAGGGCAGGGCTTTTGGCGTGCCCTGGAGTACCCACAGGAGCGCCTACTTACTTCGCCTTTAGCGGGTCACACTCTTGACATTGAATGTGAGCTAGCGCACGATTTTGTTGCATACAGCGAAGGTTGTTGATCATCACGGAACGAAGCCCACCCGGATATGCTCCTCCCGTCCCCCGGCTCCACCCGTGATGACTTTGGGGAACAGACGAACGAATTCATGATGGCCGATCCAAAAGGGCCCCTGGCCTGCGCATCGGCCGCACAACGCTGCCAGCATCCATGCGGCAGCGCCAGATCACCAAAGGAAACTGTCTATGACTATCAGGGATGGCAGCACCATCGATCAAAGCAGCGCGGGGCGCCGAAACCGGGGAACGACGCCGAAGCCTGTCCGCGGGTCCAGGAAACAACGCTCTGGCGCCTTCAGCGGTTTGCGCTGAAGCCGGAAGGGAACGAATCTCAATGATCAATCCGACCAAGACGACGGGCCCCGTCTACACCTCCTCATCAAAAGAGACCAGCTCCAAGTTCAAACGCCGCTTCATGGTGCGGCTTGTCGCGGTCTTCATCGGCGGGATGTTCCTCGACGGCTACATCCTCGGCATCATCGGCCCCGTCACCGGACCCATGAGGTCAGATCTCCAGCTCGACGCCCTGTCGCTGGGCATGATTGCCGCAGGCCCGCTGGCTGGCATTTTCATCGGCTCCCCGCTGGCCGGGTGGGCTACTGACAAATTCGGCCGCAAGCCGATGTTCCTCGTGGACATGGGCCTGTTCCTGATCGCCTCAGCGGCCCAGTTCTTCGTAACCTCCGGAGACGGCGCCGTGATCCAGCTGGCGCTCATCAGATTCATGATGGGCGTCGCGATCGGCGGCGAGTACTCAATCGGCGGCCCGCTGCTGTCAGAGTTCTCCCCTCCGAAGCTCCGCGGGCGGCTGCTCGGGCTGACCCTGATCGCCTGGTACGTCGGCTTCATGATGGCATTCATCATTGGCACCCTCCTGCACGACGCCGGCACCCCCTGGCGCCTTGTCATCGGCACGAGCACGATACTGGCCTTCGTTCTGTTCATCGCGCGCATAGGCCTCCCCGAATCGCCGAGCTGGCTCATCACGAAGGGACGGCGTGAGGAAGCACTCGCGATCGCCCACAAATACGTCGAATCGCCACAGATGCACAACAGCATCACCGAGGAGATCGACCTGAGGATGATCCAGGAGGCCCAGGCCGCAAAGGGCCGGACCAAAATCAAGAACGCCTCCTTTGGAATGTTGTTCTCGAGGGAGCACTGGCGGACCACCCTGTTCACCGCGGGGTTCTGGTTCTGCGCGGTCACCCCGTACTTTGCGATCGCGACCTTCGCCGACGACGTGCTCAGCCAATTCGGCTTCGGCGGCGGCTGGGCCGGTGGAGTCGGCCTGTCCGCACTTGCGGCCGCGGGTGTTGTTACCACCGTGCTTCTGATCGACAAGCTGGGCCGCCGGATCCTCACCGTGCCCGGACAGTGGCTCTGCGCAGGCATCCTGCTGGTCATCGGCGTATGGGCGGACGCACCAGCGATCCTCGTGCTCGCCCTGTTCCTCGCGTTCTCCTTCTTCAACGCCGGCTACACCACATTGACCCAGGTCTATCCGGCCGAGGTATTCCCCGCCCCCCTGCGCGGCATCGGCATGGGCTTCGCCGCGGCTTTCAGCCGCATCGGAGCCGCACTCGGCACCTTCGCCCTGCCGTGGGCAATCAGCAACATCGGCCTGGGCCCAAGCATGGTCGTGGCCGCCATCGTCGCATTGCTCGGCGCAGTCCTTTCGCAATGGCTCGCGCCTGAGACGAAGGGGCGCACCCTCGCCGAGATCTCTGCAGACGTCTCCCACTAATACCGGCACAGCACGGCTACGCGCCGCCGGATAACCGGCGCTGCACACAAGAGGCCTTCGCCGCACCAGCGGCGGGGGCCTCTTTGCCGCCTATGGACACAGCCCCGCCCATGGCCGCAACAAAGCAGGAAACCCTTGACATCCCATGTGAGCTGAGACACCCTGTTGCATATAGTGATGCGCGTTGCTCATAGCGAAGCAAATTCCATCACCCGGTCAGGCGGATTCCAGCACCAACCAGGAGAACCAAAAATCATGAGCGCATCACCCCGCGTCGTCATCATCGGAGCCGGCATCGTCGGCACCAACCTCGCCGACGAGCTGGCAAGCCGCGGCTGGGACGACATCACCGTCGTCGAACAAGGCCCGCTGGAGCTCGCCGGCGGCTCCACGTCGCACGCCCCGGGCCTCGTGTTCCAGAACAATCCGTCCAGGACCATGACGGAGTTCGCCACGTACACCGTCAACAAGCTCCTCGCCCTGGGCAAGGACGGCCAATCCTGCTTTAACCAGGTGGGCGGCCTGGAGCTGGCAACCACTCCCGAACGCCTGGCCGACCTCAAGCGCAAGATGGGCCTGATGACCTCCTGGGGTGTCGAAAGCCGGATCATCGACGCCGACGAATGCGAAAAGATCTACCCGCTGCTGAACACCGGCAAGCTTTCCGGCGGCCGCGAGGTCCTGGGCGGCCTGCTCATCCCCACCGACGGACTCGCCCTGGCGGCCCGTGCGGTACAGCTGCTGATCGAGCGCACGCGCGAACAAGGCGTGACGTACCGCGGCTCCACGACCGTCACCGGCATCGCCCAGGAGGGCGGCAAGGTCACCGGCGTCGAAACCTCCTCCGGCGTGATCCCCGCCGACATCGTGGTCTCCTGCGCAGGGTTCTGGGGCCGTGAGCTCGGCCGGATGGTGGGCCTGGAAGTACCCCTCCTGCCGCTGGCCCACCAGTATGCAGTCAGCACGCCGCTGGCCGAACTCGAGGGCGTCAACGAGCTCCCCAACGGCGCCGGCAAGCCCATCCTGCGCTACCAGGACAAGGACCTGTACTACCGCGAGTGGGGCGACCGCATCGGCATCGGCAGCTACGCCCACCGCCCGATGCCCGTGGACATGTCCGCACTGCCGAAGGTCCCTGCCGAGGACATGTCCGACCACCGCATGCCTTCCCGCCTGGACTTCACCCTCGAAGACTTCATTCCCGCCTGGGAGGACAGCCAGGACCTGCTGCCGGCACTTCGCGGCACCGAAATCCAGGACGGCTTCAACGGCATCTTCTCCTTCACCCCGGACGGCGGTCCGCTCATGGGCGAAGCACCGGACCTCGAGGGCTTCTTCGTGGCCGAGGCGGTCTGGGTCACGCACTCGGCCGGCGTTGCCAAGGCCATGGCAGAGCTGATCATCGACGGCCAGCCACAGACCGACCTGCACGGCTGCGAGCTGACCCGTTTCGAGAAGGTGCAGACCTCCGACGCCTACGTCAGCGAGACCTCACAGCAGAACTTCGTGGAGATCTACGATGTCATGCACCCGCTGCAGCCCCGCGAATCGCCGCGGAACCTGCGCGTGAGCCCGTTCAACGTCCGCCAGAAGGAACTCGGCGCCTTCTTCCTGGAGTCCGCCGCCTGGGAACGCCCGCACTGGTTCGAAGCCAACCGCGGACTCCTGGCCGAACTGCCGGAAGAATGGCGCGCCCCGGAGCGCGAGGAGTGGGCAAACATGTTCCACTCCCCCATTTCCGCCGCCGAAGCGTGGAGGACGCGCACCGCCGTCGGGCTTTACGACATGACGCCGCTGAAGCGGCTCTCCGTCACCGGCCCCGGCGCCCAGGCGCTGCTGCACCGGCTCAGCACGGGCAACATCGCCAAGAAGCCGGGTGCCGTGACGTACTGCCTGCTGCTGGCGGAGGACGGCGGCATCCGCAGCGACGTGACCGTGGCCAGGCTCGCTGAGGAGGAATTCCAGCTGGGCGTGAACAGCAACGTGGACTTCGACTACCTCCGGGTGGAGGCCCGCCGGCAGTCAGCGGCGGATCCCTCCCAGTGGGCGCACGTCACCGACATCACCGGCAGCACCTGCTGCATCGGCCTGTGGGGTCCGCTGGCCCGCGAGGTGATGGGCAAGGTCAGCGACGACGACCTCACCAACGACGGCCTCAAGTACTTCCGGACCAAGCAGATCTCCGTTGGGGGCATCCCCGTCACGGCCATGCGGCTCTCCTACGTTGGCGAACTCGGCTGGGAGCTCTACACCACCGCCGAATACGGACTGAAGCTGTGGGACCTGCTGTTCGAGGCCGGCCGCGAGCACGGCATCATCGCTGCCGGCCGCGGCGCCTTCAACAGCATGCGCCTGGAGAAGGGCTACCGGCTCTGGGGCACGGACATGACCACCGAGCACCACCCGTACCAGGCCGGCCTGGGCTTCTCCGTGGCCAAGGACAAGACCGGGTTCGTCGGTGCCGACGCACTGGCGGTCCGCAAGGAACAGCCGGCAGCTAAGACGCTGCGCTGCCTGACCGTCGACGACGGCACGTCAGTGGTGCTGGGCAAGGAACCGGTGTATGTGGGCGGGGAAGCCGTTGGGTACGTCACCAGCGCGGCCTACGGCTACACCGTCCGCAAGCCCATCGCCTACGCCTGGCTGCCCACGTCGGTGACCGAAGGGGACTCCGTGGAAATCGAGTACTTTGGCCGGCGCGTAGCCGCCACCGTCAGCGCCGAGCCGCTCTTTGACCCGGGGATGGAACGCCTCCGCGGCTAACCTGCCCACACCACGCCAGGTGGTTGGGCCTGCTTGAGACCAGCAGGCCCAACCACCTTTTTGTTGCCCAATGGAGCGGGCACTGCGGCAACGAAAAAGGAACCAGTCCCAAGGTTGATCCTTGGGACTGGTTCCTTTGCCCTTCAGAAACCGGGCTCCGGATATCAGTTGTTGAGGTAGCCGTTCGGGTCCAGGACGTACTTCGTGGCAGCTCCGGCGTCGAACTCCGCATACCCGCGCGGGGCGTCGTCGAGCGAAATGGCCTTTGCATTGACCGCCTTGGCGATCTGGATCCTGTCATGCAGAATCGCCATCATCAGCTGCCGGTTGTACTTCATCACCGGGCACTGGCCCGTGGTGAAGGACAGGGACTTGGCCCAGCCGGTACCCAGGGACAGGGACAGGCTTCCCTTCCGGGCGGCCTCGTCCGCAGCTCCCGGATCGCCCGTGACGTAGAGCCCGGGAATGCCCACGGAGCCGCCGGCAGTGGTGAGGTCCATCAGCGAGTTGAGCACTGTGGCCGGCGCTTCCTGGGCGCCGTGGCCGTGGCCGCGGGCCTCGAAACCGACCGCGTCGATGCCGGAGTCGACTTCCCGGACGCCGAGGATCTGCTCGATCTGGTCGGCGGGGTCGCCGTTGGCCACATTGACGGTTTCACAGCCAAAGGACTTGGCCCTTGCCAGGCGGTCCTCGTTCAGGTCGCCCACGATAACCACCGCGGCTCCCAGCAGCTGGGCGCTGGCGGCCGCGGCAAGGCCCACCGGACCCGCTCCGGCAACGTACACGGTGGACCCCACACCGACGCCGGCCGTGACCGCACCGTGGAAGCCGGTGGGCAGGATGTCGGAGAGCATGGTCAGGTCCATGATCTTCTCCAGTGCCTGGTCCCGGTCGGGGAACCGCAGCAGGTTCCAGTCCGCGTAGGGAACCAGCACGTACTCCGCCTGGCCGCCCACCCAGCCGCCCATATCGACATAGCCGTAGGCAGAGCCGGGACGGTCAGGGTTCACGTTCAGGCAGATCCCCGTCTTGCGCTCTTTGCAGTTCCGGCAGCGCCCGCACGAGATGTTGAAGGGGACCGAGACGATGTCCCCGACCTTGATGAACTCGACGTCGGGCCCGGTCTCGATAACTTCGCCAGTGATCTCGTGCCCCAGGACCAACCCGGCGGGGGCGGTGGTCCGGCCGCGGACCATGTGCTGGTCGGACCCGCAGATGTTGGTGCTCACGGTGCGCAGGATGACGCCATGGGGAACCTTCCGGCCAATATTGGCGGGATTGACGCCGGGTCCGGCCTTCAGTTCAAACGTGGGATACGGGGTGTCGATGACCTCGACGACTCCGGGCTCTTTGTAGGCAACAGCTTTGTTTCCTGACATGGGCATGGCTCCTATCGTTGGCGTGCGATTGCCACGGAAGGCCTGACGCTAATGCCTCAGGCCTTCCGTGTGGTCTTACTTTTCACTTGCAGTGAATCTTTGGGGGGTGCGCATGGCTCCCGCCGTTCCAGGGGCCTACGCGTCGATCACCATGTCGGTGCGCGCGGTGGAGCAGCAGGGAAGGAACTTGCCTGCATCGATTTCCCGTTTACGGATTCCGCCCTGGTGGTTCATGTCGATCTCCCCGGACAGCTTGACCACCTTGCAGGAGCCGCACATGCCCTCCTTGCAGTTGGCGCCGATCCGGACACCGGCGCGCTGTGCCACCTCAAGGATGTGCTGCTCGGGGTCGATCCGCACATTGATCCCGGAGCGCATGAAGGACAGGGTAAGGCTGCCGGTTCCCACGGTGTCGAAGCTTGAGGCGTCCGGGGTCTGCGCTTCCGGGGCCGCAGCCGGGGTGCCGGGGGCGGCTTCCGGGGTGGCGGCTTCCAGCGCGAGTCCCGTGGCCTGCAGGGTTCCATCCTCGTCGTAGCCGGGCTCGTACATCCCGAACGCCGCGGGCTGGCCTTCGAAGTAGTCTTCCGCGGACTCCGCGATTTCCTCAGCGATCTCCTCGGCGATGTCCGCCGCCAGGGCGAGCTCCGCCTGGTATTCAAGGAGGGTCTGACGGTCCCCGGAGAAGAACTCCATGTAGATGGAGGTGTCGTCGACGCCCACGCTCCCGAGCAGTTCAGTGGCGGTGTTCAGGTACCCCTCGGGTCCGCAGGCGTACACCTGGCGGCCGTTGGCGTCGGGTGCCACCTCATCGATCATGGCTGAGGTCAGCCGCCCGCTGAAGCCTTCCCAGTCCTCGGGCCTGCCGCGGTCGCCCAGGGCGTAGAAGACCTTGATGCGCGAGTCCACGGAAGCGATGTAGGCCAGCTCCCGGTGGAAGGCAAAGCCGCCGGCTTCCGCGCCGTGGTACAGCACCACCACGTCGGCCGTTCCCGGCAGGGAACGGATGGTCCGCACCATCGACATGATGGGCGTGATGCCGGCGCCGGCGGCCAGGAACAGGTACCGGGCGCGCCGGTCCGCATCAGGCAGGTGGAACGCCCCCACAGGTCCCAGCATGTCCAGGACGGTGCCGGGCCTGACGTTCTGGTGCACCCAGGGTGAAACCAGTCCGCCGGCATCGCGTTTGACGGTGACGCTGAAGGTCCAGGGTTCCGTGGGCGAACTGGACAGCGAGTAGCTGCGGTCCACCGGTTCCTGGTCCCCGCCGTTCACGGGGAAGGCGATGTTGACGTACTGGCCCGGACGGAACGCCAGTGGGGCGCCGTCGCAGCGGCGGAACACGAACGTCATCATGCCGCCCGCCTCGGGAACGGTCTCGACGCATTCGGCCATGAACTCCTGCGGATGCCACGGGCCCAGCGCCTTGGCTGCGCTGGCCGGTCCTTCGATGCTGCCCATCACCCGGTTCCACGGCATTTCAAGGCCGCGGATTCGCTGTGGTTCCTGGACGGGCGTCTCAGTGAGGACCTCAATCATGCCAAGTGCTCCTGCACGCGCTGGACGTACCAGTTGATAAAGGCCTCCACCTGGTATTCGCTCTTCATGTAGGGGCCGGGTTCGTAGGCGGGGCTGGCAGCACCCTGCTGGCACAGCTCAACGAATGCCTTGTCCTGGATGTTTGTCTGCTTCCAGGTGTAGGTGAGCTTGTCGAGGTCGTAGTCGACGCCTTCCTCGGCGTCGTCGGCCACCAGCCAGGTGGTGCGGACCAGGGACTGGTGCTCGTTGATGGGGAAGACGCCGAACGTGATGACGTGGTCGCCCAGGAAGTGGAACCAGCTGTTGGGCTGCAGGTGCATGGAGCAGCGGCCCAGGCGGAAGTCCCGCAGGTCCCCGAGCAGCTTCTTGGAGAGCCTGCGGCCGTCGGCCGAGAACGATTCGCCTTCTCCGTCAAGGGATTCGCGGGAAATGCGGATGCCGGCGATGCGGGTATCGAGTTCCTCAACCACTTCGTAGGGCAGGCCGTAGCGGCGGCACCTCTCCTCGAGCGAGGACTGGGCTTCCTTGTTGCGGTCCCACACCTCTTCGAGGTGGGTTGGGATCAGGCCCTCGGTGAGGCCCCAGGTGGGGAAGAGGGAGCAGGCGAGTTCCGGGTGCCCGTCGCAGTGGTAGCACTCACGGTTGTTCTCCATGACGAGCTTCCAGTTGCCCTCTTCGATGATGTTCTGCTGGTAGGCAATCTTCGTCTTGGACAGGTCGTGGGGTGCCAGGTAGGGCTCGAAGATCTTGGCGGTCTCGTCGAAGTCTGCGGGCGGAACGTCGGCGATGCAGACGAAGATAAGGCCGGCAACTTCGCGGCTGTGGGCGCGCTTGAGCGCAAAGCAGTTCTTGTCGAACTTGGCCTCGCCGGGGGCGGAGGCGTGGATCAGGTTGCCCTCGGGCGAGTAGGTCCAGGAGTGGTAGCCGCAGACCAGGTTTCCGGTGGAACCGGCGGCCTCGGTCAGGACGCGTGCACCGCGGTGGCGGCAGACGTTGTGCAGGACGTTGACCTCGCCCTCATCGGTGCGCAGCACGATCAGGGAGTAGGGGCCGTAGTCGACCGTGATGTAGTCGCCCGGCTCCGGAAGCTCGGCGACGCTGCCGGCAAAGATCCAGTGCTGGCCGAAGATGGCCTCCATGTCGAGCTTGAAGACCGTCGGGTCAGTGTAGAAGGGGGCATCGAGGGAGTAGCCCGTGCGCCGCAGGGCGAACAGCTCCGTAATTTCAGCCAGCTGCTCGGCAGGCAGTGTTGAGGCGAGCTTTCCGCGTGCGCTGAGCGGCGCGTTCACTGAGGTAGTCATGTGTTTCCTCCCGAATAGGGCTGGGTTGTGAGCATTTTGGGTGATTACGGAGCAGGCGGGGCATCAGGGGGTGTCCAAGACCCTGTTCCCGAATGTGGGGAGGTCAATCGGGAACAGAAGCGATGACTCCAGAAGAAAATCTGGAAGCACCTAACGCAACAGCGATCACCATATGCAACAGTGTGACTCTTGCCACGCCCAGTGTCAATCAATTTCGGATATGACGAAAAAGCATTGCGCGGGGTGCCGCACCGGGCGTGCGTTCAGGGCCCGTGCGCCGGCTCCCGGCTCGAAAACGGCAGCACAAAAACGGCGGCACACCGGGCTGCCGGTGTGCCGCCGTCGCGGGCCTGTGGAGTGGAGGTGACCGCGGCTACGCCGGGGTGCCTGCCAGCTCCCCTGCCGCCTCCTCAGCCACGGCTTCGGCACCCCTGTGCGGTTCGAATCGGACGAACATGGCCTTGAAACCGGGGGTGTTGGACACGCGGGCCACGTTTTCCTTGTGGACCAGGGCGTTGGCCTCCGGGAAGTACGCCGCGGCGCAGCCTTTCGCGGTGGGGTACGCAACCAGGCGGAACTTGTCTGCCCTGCGGTCAACGCCCTGGAACGTGCTCACTACATCAACGAGCTCGCGGTCCTGGAAGCCGGCTTCGGCGAGGTCCTCCGGGTGGATCAGAATCACGCGGCGGCCGCCGGAGATGCCCCGGTAGCGGTCGTCCAGGCCGTAGAAGGTGGTGTTGTACTGGTCGTGGCTGCGCATGGTCTGCAGCACCAGGTGCCCCTTGGGCGGCGTCAGGTATTCGAGCGGGCTGACGGTGAACCGTCCGCGGCCGATGTCGGTGGCAAAGGAGCGGGTGTCGCGCGGCGGGTTGGGCAGCACGAAGCCGTTCCTGGTGCGGACGCGTGCGTTGAAGTCCTCGAAGCCGGGCAGGACGCGCGCAATATGGTCGCGGATCACGTCGTAGTCCTCGGCCATGCCGCGCCAGTCCACCGGGTGGTCCGGCCCGAAGGTGGCTTCGGCCATGCGGGCCACGATCACAGGCTCGGCCAGCAGGTGTTCGGAGACCGGGGTGAGCCGTCCCTGGGTGGAGTGGACCACGGACATGGAGTCCTCCACGGACAGGAACTGGGCGCCCTTGGGGTGCTTGTCGTCCTTGTCCGTCCGGCCCAAGGTTGGCAGGATCAGGGACGTGCGCCCGTGGACCACATGGGAGCGGTTGGGTTTGGTGGAGATGTGCACTGTCAACCCGATCCGCTGCATCCCCGCTTCCAGGGTTTCGGTGTCCGAGCAGGCAAGGGAGAAGTTGCCGCCCATCGAGACGAACACGTCCACCTCGTCCCGTTCGAACGCTTCCATGGACTCGACGGCGTCAAAGCCGTGGTGCCGCGGGGACGAGATGCTGAACTCGGCGTCGATCGCGGCGAGCAGCTTTTCGCTGGGTTTCTCCCAGATACCCATGGTCCGGTCGCCCTGCACGTTGGAGTGCCCGCGGACCGGGCAGGCCCCGGCACCCGGCTTGCCGAAGTTCCCCTGGAGCAGCAGGACGTTGACCATTTCCTTGATGGTGTCCACCGAGTGCGGCTGCTGCGTCACGCCCAACGCCCAGCAGAAGATTGAGGCCTTGGACGCCACCAGCATCCCGGCCACCTTCTCGATCTGCTCCCGGGCCAGGCCGGTCGCAGTTTCAGTTTCGTCCCAATCAAGGGCACGGCGGGCGTCGCGGTAGGCGTCGAACCCGTCCGTCTGCGCGGCGATGAAGGAATGGTCGACGACGGTCCCCGGGTTTTGTTCCTCGGCCTCCAGGAGCAGGTGGCCCAGCGCCTGGAACAGCGCCAGGTCTCCGCCCACCTTGATCTGCAGGTACTCGTCAGCCAGCGGGGTGCCGCCGCCCACCACGCCCGAAACGGTCTGGGGGTCCTTGAAGTTGAACAGGCCGGCCTCGGGCAGCGGGTTCACGGCCACCACCTTGCCGCCCTTGTCCTTGCATTCCTTCAGCGCGGAGAGCATGCGGGGGTGGTTGGTACCGGGGTTCTGGCCCACCACGAAGATGAGTTCGGCGTCGTGGATGTCGTCAAGGGACACGGTGCCCTTGCCGATGCCGATCGTGGGGTTCAGCGCGGATCCGGAAGACTCGTGGCACATGTTGGAGCAGTCCGGCAGGTTGTTGGTGCCCAGTGACCGGGCGAACAGCTGGTAAAGGAAGGCGGTCTCGTTCGCGGTTCGCCCGGAAGTGTAGAAGACGCTGCGGTCCGGGGTGGTCGCCCGGAGGTGCTCTCCGATCAGCTCGAAGGCGTCAGCCCACGAGATCGGCGAGTAGTGGGTGTCGCCCTCGCGGATCACCATCGGTTCGCTGAGGCGGCCCTGGTTCCCCAGCCAGTATTCGGTCTTCCCTGACAGCTCGGCAATGGAATGCTTGGCCCAGAACTCCGCGCCCACGGTCCGCAGGGTGTTCTCCTCGGCCACGGCCTTGGCACCGTTCTCGCAGAACTCGGCCGCTTTGCGCTTCTTGTCCGATTCCGGCCACGCGCAGCCCGGGCAGTCGAAGCCGCCGCGCTGGTTCAGCCGGAGCAGGGACTGCGCCGTGCGGGTCACGCCGGCCTGTGCCACTGCGCGTTCCAGGGCCACCATGACGGCCTTGACCCCGGCAGCCTCGGTCTTGGGCTTGTGGACTTCGAGCGTGTCCTCGTCGATGTCCACAACGGGGGCAGGCTGCTTGCCGAACTTCATTGTTCCCACTTCCTCGCCGCCACCGGGGAGTTCCCGTGCCGGCCTCTGTTGTTCATGTGCACTGGAGGCGCGCCGGGAATCCCGGCGCGCCTCCAGGGCAGTCGTCGCGTATTGCCGCTACTGGGGAACCTTCGCCAGCGTTTCCTGCTCGGCGGCGATGGTGGTGTCCCCGCCGTGGCCGGTGCGGACCACGGTCTCCGCCGGCAGCGTCAGCAGCCGTTCGCGGATGGACTTCAGGATGGTGGGGTAGTCGCTGTAGGACCGGCCGGTGGCACCCGGGCCGCCGTTGAACAGCGTGTCCCCGGTGAAGACCGTTCCTTCGCTTTCGAGGTAGAAGCACGTCGATCCCGGCGAGTGGCCCGGCGTATGTATCGCCTTCAGCGTTGCCCCGCCCACCTCGAACACGTCCCCGTCGGAGTGGTAGCGGTCCGGCTTGGCGTCAGGGTAGACCTGCTCCCACAACACCAGGTCCTCGGAGTTCAGGAGGATCGGGGCGCCCAGGGCGTCAGCGACTTCCCGCGCGGCACCGATGTGGTCGTTGTGCGCATGGGTCAGCAGGATGGCCTTGACCTTCCGGCTGCGCACCTGGTTGATGATCGCGGCGGCATCGTGGGGCGCATCGATAATGACGCATTCCTCGTCGTTGCCCACGATCCAGACGTTGTTGTCCACATCCCAGGTTCCGCCGTCGAGCGAGAACGTGCCCGAGGTGACCAGGTTCTCGATGGTGACGGCCATCAGACCTCCACCGGGCTGACTTCAACAACGGAACGCAGGACCTTGCCTTCGTGCATCTTGCCGAAAGCCTCCTCCACCTGGTCGATGGTGATGCGTTCGGACACGAACGCATCGAGGTCCAGGTTGCCCTGTTTGTAGTGGGACACCAGCATGGGGAAGTCCCGGGACGGCAGGCAGTCGCCGTACCAGGAGGACTTCAGCGATCCGCCGCGGCCAAAGACATCCAGCAGCGGCAGCTCCAGCTGCATCTCCGGCGTGGGGACGCCCACCAGGACCACGCGGCCGGCGAGGTCGCGGGCGTAGAACGCCTGCTTGTACGTTTCGGGACGGCCGACGGCGTCAATCATCACGTCGGCCCCGTTGCCTCCGGTCAGGGCCCGGATGGCTTCCACCGCGTCCTCCTGCTTGGAGTTCACGCCGTGGGTGGCGCCGAGGGACTTGGCCATTTCAATCTTGTTGTCGTCGATATCAACGGCGATGATCGTCGTCGCACCCGCCAACTTCGCCCCGGCGATCGCGGCGATGCCCACACCGCCGCAGCCGATCACTGCCACGGATTCCCCGCGCTTGACCTCGCCGGTGTTGATCGCGGCACCGATGCCGGCCATGATGCCGCAGCCCAGCAGGCCCACCGCGGCCGCGTCCACCTCGGGATCGACCTTGGTGCACTGCCCCGCGGCGACCAGCGTCTTCTCCGCGAAGGCACCGATGCCCAGGGCGGGAGAGAGGACCGTGCCGTCCTCAAGGGTCATCTTCTGAGTGGCGTTGTGGGTGTTGAAGCAGTACTGCGGCTGGCCCTTGGCGCAGGCCCGGCACTCACCGCAGACGGCGCGCCAGTTCAGGATGACCCGGTCACCGGGGGCCACGGAGGTCACGTCCGGACCAACTGCAGAGACCACACCGGTGGCCTCGTGGCCCAGCAGGTACGGGAAATCATCGCCGATACCGCCCTGCTTGTAGTGCAGGTCTGTGTGGCAAACACCGCAGGTCAGGATGTCCACCAGGGCCTCCCCCTGGCCCGGATCCGGCACCAGGATGGTCTCCAGCGACACCGGGGCATTCTTCTCCCGGACAACGACAGCTTGAACTTTATGGACCATGGTTCTTGTGTTCCTTTCCTGGATCCGGCCGGATCCGGTGAGTCGGCACCAAGTGCCAATCTAGCTGACATGCCACGTCGGGAGACCACGTCATGCCGCCACGGCGGCCGCGCCTAATTGCGTATTACACAACAAGATGCACATAGCGCCTACGGGAAAATATGACAGTGGCCACACTCCATGTCAATAGATATATCAGTTCCAGGCTCCGCGGCTACCAGGTCGGGCCTTCGGCGTCCGCCTCCACCAATCCACCGCCCAAGCGCCCTGCACTGCGTTACACGCGTCCTTGGGTCCGGCATTAGGCTGGATGGCATGGCTTTTGAACAGACCCCTGCCGAACGGCGCGAGGTGACCGTGCGCCGCGCGCCGAAGTATGTCCCCTTCCTGATCCTGGGGGCAGTGGCAGGCATTGTTGCCGCTGCAGTGGTGGCCTACGCAGCGCCCGGTGACTCGACGTTCGATCCCGGCGCTGTTTTCGGATTCTTCCTGATCATGTTTGCCGCCGTCGGCGCCATCCTTGGCGCAGCCCTGGCGCTTGTCCTGGACCGCCGCAGCGTGAAGCGGCAGGAACGGGCCGTCGTGGAGGCCGTTCCGGATTCGGAAGCCGATACCGATCCCCAGGACTGACCGGGGTCACAAATTGAAGCAGGGGAAAGTCATACCCCATATCGTGCGATAATCGATCAGTGGCACGCGGCGATGGCAAACTTTCCCATGATCTTCTTCCCGGCGAAAAAGGACCCCAGGATGCCTGTGGCGTCTTCGGTGTTTGGGCACCCGGTGAAGAAGTAGCAAAACTTACCTACTACGGGCTGTATGCACTGCAGCACCGCGGTCAGGAGTCGGCTGGCATAGCGACCAGCGACGGCAAACGGATCAACGTCTACAAGGACATGGGCCTCGTGTCCCAGGTCTTTGACGAGACGACACTGAACACCCTGACCGGGCATCTGGCCGTAGGCCACTGCCGGTACTCCACCACCGGCGCCAGCCACTGGGCCAACGCGCAGCCCACTCTCGGCGCCACCTCCACCGGCACGGTGGCCCTGGCGCACAACGGCAACCTGACGAACACCGCCGAACTCAACGCCATGATCACCGAGCGCAACGGCGGGCAGCTCACCGGCGAAATGAAACAGGGCAACACCTCGGACACCGCCCTGGTCACCGCCCTGCTGGAGGGCGAGCCGGGCAAGAGCTTGGAAGAGACGGCCACCGAGCTCCTGCCCAAGATCAAGGGCGGCTTCTGCTTCGTCTTCATGGACGAGGGAACCCTGTACGCAGCCCGCGATACCTTCGGCATCCGCCCGCTGGTCCTGGGCCGCCTGGAGCGCGGCTGGGTTGTCGCTTCCGAACAATCCGCACTGGCCACGGTGGGCGCCAGCTTCATCCGTGAGATCGAGCCGGGCGAGTTCATCGCCATCGACGAAGAAGGCGTGCGGTCCAAGAAGTTCGCGAAGCCGACGCCGGCCGGTTGCGTCTTCGAATATGTTTACCTTGCCCGCCCGGACGCCGCGATCGCCGGCCGTTCCGTGTACGAGTCCCGCGTGGAGATGGGCCGCCAACTGGCCCGGGAGAACACCCACGAGGCCGACATCGTCATTCCCGTGCCGGAATCGGGCACTCCGGCAGCCGTGGGTTACGCCGAGGAATCCGGCATTCCGTTCGCCCACGGCTTCGTCAAGAACTCCTATGTGGGCCGCACCTTCATCCAGCCCTCGCAGACCCTCCGCCAACTGGGCATCCGGCTCAAGCTGAACGCCCTTGAGTCCGTGATCCGCGGCAAGCGCGTCGTGGTGGTGGACGACTCGATCGTCCGCGGCAACACCCAGCGGGCCATTGTCCGGATGCTCCGGGAAGCCGGCGCCGCTGCCGTGCACGTCAAGATCTCCTCCCCGCCCGTGCAGTGGCCCTGCTTCTACGGCATCGACTTTGCCTCCCGCGCCGAGCTGATCGCCAACGGCGCCACCATCGAGGAAATTTCCCAGGCCATCGGTGCGGACTCGCTGGCCTACATCTCCGAGGACGGCATGATCGGCGCCACCCGGCAGCCGCGCGAACGCCTCTGCACCGCCTGCTTCACCGGCAAGTACCCCATCAAGCTGCCCGACGCGGACAAGCTGGGCAAGAACCTGCTGGAACGTACCGACCTGGGCGGCATCAAGCCCTCCCCCGCCGCCCTGCCCGGCGAAACGGCCGCCCTGGCCGTTGACGCCACCGAGGACCCGGCGGAAAAGGCCGGCGCCACGGGCTGCGATCCGGGCCCGGACTCCGAATTCGAGAACCTGCTGACCGAAGCCGACCTCGTGCCCGACGTACACGCCGCCGACAAGAAGGACTCCGTATGACCTCCGCCAGCCCCGCCGCAGACAACGCCGGCATCACCTACGCGTCCGCGGGCGTGGACGTCGAAGCCGGGGACCGCGCCGTCGAGCTCATGAAGGATGCCGTCAAGGCAACCCACAATTCCTCGGTGATCGGCGGGGTGGGCGGCTTCGCCGGGCTCTACGATGTCTCCCGGCTGCTGACCTACAAGAAGCCGCTGCTGGCCACTTCCACGGACGGCGTAGGCACCAAGGTAGCCATCGCCCAGGCCATGGACATCCACGACACCATCGGGTTCGACCTGGTGGGCATGGTGGTGGACGACATCGTGGTGGTGGGCGCCGAGCCCTTGTACATGACCGACTACATCGCCTGCGGCAAGGTTGTCCCCGAGCGCATCGCCGGGATCGTCCGCGGCATCGCCGCTGCCTGCTCGGTGGCCGGCACCGCCCTGGTGGGCGGCGAGACCGCCGAGCACCCCGGCTTGCTGGGTGAACACGAATACGACGTCGCGGGCGCTGCCACCGGCGTTGTGGAAGCCGATTCCCTGCTGGGCCCGGACCGCGTCCGCGCCGGCGACGTGGTGATCGGCATGGCCTCCTCCGGCCTGCACTCCAACGGCTACTCCTTGGTCCGCCGCGTCATCAACCACGCCGGCTGGGCCCTGGACCGCCAGGTTTCCGAACTGGGCCGCACCCTGGGCGAGGAGCTCCTGGAGCCCACCCGCGTCTACGCTGCCGACTGCCTGGACCTGGCCCGCACCTTCCCGGTCAGCACCGGCGCAGCCGTCCACGGCTTCAGCCACGTCACCGGCGGTGGCCTTGCCGCGAACCTGGCCCGCGTCCTCCCCCAGGGCCTGGTGGCCACGGTGGACCGCGCCACGTGGGAGCTGCCGGCCATCTTCAAGCTGGTGTCCGAGCTGGGCAACGTTCCGCTGGCCGACCTGGAACGTACCCTGAACCTCGGCGTGGGCATGGTGGCCATCGTGTCCCCCGAAGCCGCGGATGCCGCCGTCGCGCGCCTGAACGAACGGGGCCTGCCGTCCTGGATCATGGGCACCGTCACCGAGGACTCAGACGCCATTTCCAAGTCCGGACCTGACTATGTCCAGGGCGCCAAGGGCGTGGACGGCGGCGCTGTCCGCCTGGTCAACGCCTACGCATAGGGCCTTCTTCGAGTGCTCCCCGCCAGCGGCGGGGAGCACTCGGCGTTTATGCGGTGGTTTGGATCAGGTTGAGGACGCCGCCCTGCGGGTCCTCGATGGTGGCCAGTGATCCGTCCGCGGGACGCCCGTCAGGCTCCACCAGGATCTGGCCCCCTGCAGCCTGCGCGGCCGCTGCCGCCGCGGCAACGTCTGCCACACCGTAATAGACCTGCCAGTCCGCCTCATCGCCCTGATCGGCAGGAACGACCCCGGCCACCTCGTTGCCGCCGGTAAGCAGGGTACTGTAGCTGCCGCCGTCGTCCTGGGGGTATTCCGTGACGTCATGCCCGAAAAGCTGCTGGAAGAAGCCGACGGCGGCCTGCGGCTCGGGCGTGAAAAGTTCCGCCCAGGCCAGCGCGCCCGGCTCGTTGAAGAGTTGGCTGCCGTAGTGGGTTCCTGGCTGCCAGATACCTGTGGTGCCGCCTCCGGGAGGGGCGATAAAGCCCAGTACACCGGTATCACCCACCTGCTCCGGCCCGAACTGGACCGCCCCTCCTGCATGGCCGGCCTCCGCCAGCAGGTCCGCAGCGTCTGCGGTGGCGAAGTAGACGTTCCACTTTGCCGAGGTGCCGGCCTGCAGCTGCAGCGGGCTCTGCGGTGCGATGGTGGCCACCAGCTGCCCGCGGACAAAGGCCTGCGCATAGCTGCGGCCGTCCGGGGTGGGAAAATCCTTGTACGTCCAGCCGAAGATGCGGTTGTAGAAGTCCTTGGCGGCCGCGACATCGGGGGTCTGCAGGTCTGCCCAGCAGGGCTCGCCGGTGGCATAGGTGGTCCGAACACTCATCCGGTCAGGTTACCAAGCCGGGGCGTCGGACAAACACGGAAAGCCCGTTGCCGCACCGGCACTCCGGTGTAGCAACGGGCTCCATGATGTAAGCGGTCACCCGAATCCGGGTTACAAGAAGGAGATCACAGCAGCCGGGCGCTGGGCCACGGCAGGCTTGCGACAACTATCCGATGCGACGGTTGTCAACCTCGTCGTCATCGTCATCCAAATCATCCGCGTACTTGTCCACATAAGCCGAATAGTCCGGTTCAACCGGCTCACTCGAGTAATGGCTCGTCGAACGACTGCCCGGACCCGTCAGCTCACGCTGAAGTGCCGAGTAGTCAGTGTTCGGGGAGTAGTACTTAATGTCCCGAGCCTGCTTGGTAGCTTTTGCCTTTTGACGGCCGCGCCCCATGGCGTGACCCCCTTTTGTACTTGGACCGGAGGTGGTCACCTTGGCGATCGGTGAGGCCCCGGAATGTTTGGTCAATTTGTCGTACACCTAGATTACATGCTTTCGGCGGCCCCTGCTTGCCGCCAATCGGCCCGGGCAGTGGCGTGGGGTACCATGACGCACCTCCACCCGCGGGATTCCGGGATTTTTCTTCGGTAGAGTCACTAAAGAAGTGCCGATTTTGTGTGGCCTTTGGCGAGCCGCGGAACCAAAACCCAGGAGGATGCGCACCCGTGAACCACCAGGACGTCCCGCCGAAGCCGGCCCTCCCGCCCCGAACCGGAAACCTGCCCACGGTGCCGGGCCGGGACGCCGGTCCAGCGCCCGCCCCGGAGTCTGTCACCTGGTCCCAGCCGCGCCGGGATCCGGGACCGGACCAGCGCGTCAACAGGAGGCCTGCGTTCTGGAAGGCATTCCTCGCCGCTGTCATCATTGCCGTCGCCGGTTCGCTGGTGTGGCTCGCCGTGTGGCTGAACGCGTCGCCCGGGACGGACCCGGCGAAAAGTTCAGATCATGGCGTGCTGCAGACCGCAGTGACCCCGCCGGCCACCCCGCAACCCCTCCCACGTGATGGGGTTGCGCCGGCAGACTATGCAGTGGGCGACTGCTTCAAGGACTTCGACCCGCAGGCCCTGGCGTCCACCCTGGTGCCGTGCGACACGGGCCATTCAGCGCAGCTCGTAGCCACCCTCCACTACCCGGAGAGCGCCAAGTATCCGGGAGCGGACCCGCTCAAGGCCAAGGCGCTGGAAGTCTGCCAGGCAGCGAAACTCGGCCCGGCGGCCAAGCAGTTCCAGCTCAACTACCAGCGCAGCTTTCCCAGCAACACGAGTTGGGAGTCCGGGGACCGCAGGGTGGATTGCTACGTCACGGCCGATGCCGGCAACGTGATCAACGCGAGCGTGCTGCCCTGACGTCCAGCCCGCCAGGGCAGCACTCCGCCGGCCCTGCCGGCCGGTTAGTCCTTCCGCCGTACTGAGAGGCCGGAGCTTGGGGCACCGGTCAGCGCGTCCACGTTGCCCTCGGTGAGCTCCCCAAGGTCCGCGGCGGTGTCGACAAGCACGGTGTCGCCGTCGCTGATCCCACCGGCGAGGATGGCCTTGGCCAGCCGGTCGCCGATTTCGCGCTGCACCAGGCGGCGCAGCGGCCGGGCGCCGTAGGCGGGGTCGTAGCCGGAAAGTGCCAGCCAGGCTTTGGCGCCGTCGGTGACTTCCAGGGTGAGCCGCCGTTCACGCAGCCGCCGCCCCAGCTCTTCCACGTGCAGCTCCACGATGTGGGCCAGTTCCTCCACCGTGAGGGCGTCGAACAGCACCACTTCGTCGAGCCGGTTGAGGAACTCCGGCTTGAAGGACGCGTTGACCGTGGCCATGACCGCGCTGCGCTTGGCCGCCGCGTCCAGGGACTGGTCCACCAGGAACTGGCTGCCCAGGTTGGAGGTCAGCACCAGGATCACATTGCGGAAGTCCACGGTGCGGCCCTGGCCGTCGGTGAGGCGGCCGTCGTCGAGCACCTGCAGGAGGATGTCGAAAACCTCGGGGTGTGCCTTCTCCACCTCGTCCAGCAGCACCACGGAGTAGGGGCGGCGGCGGACGGGCCTCGGTCAGCTGGCCGCCTTCCTCGTAGCCCACGTATCCCGGAGGCGCCCCGACCAGCCGGGCGACGCTGTGCTTCTCGCCGTACTCGGACATGTCGATGCGCACCATGGCGCGTTCGTCGTCGAACAGGAAATCCGCCAGCGCCTTGGCCAGTTCGGTCTTGCCCACGCCCGTGGGGCCCAGGAACAGGAAGGAACCGGTGGGCCGGTTGGGGTCGCTGATGCCGGCCCGCGCGCGGCGGACGGCGTCGGACACGGCCGTCACGGCCTTGGCCTGGCCGATCAGGCGCCGGCCCAGCTCCTCTTCCATGTGGAGCAGCTTCTGGCTTTCGCCCTGCAGCATGCGGCCGGCCGGGATGCCCGTCCACGCGGAGATGACCTCGGCGATATCCTCAGCGGTCACTTCCTCGGCCACCATCTGCGTGGACTTGTCCGTCACGGCGGCCTCGGCCTCGGCAGCGGCGTTCACCTCGCGCTCGAGGGCCGGGATCTCCCCATAGAGGATCCGGGAGGCGGTTTCGAGGTCGCCTTCGCGGGCAGCCTTGTCGTACGCGGAGCGCAGTTCATCCAGCTTTGCCTTCAGGTCACCCACCCGGTTGAGGCCGGCCTTCTCCGCTTCCCACCGGGCGTTCAGCGCGGAGAGTTCCTCCTCCTTGTCCGCCTTGTCGGCGCGGAGTGCGGCCAGGCGTTCCACGGACGCGGGATCCGATTCGCCGGTCAGGGCCAGTTCCTCCATGGTGAGCCGGTCCACCTGCCGCCGCAGCTGGTCGATTTCCTCCGGAGCGGAGTCGATTTCCATGCGGAGGCGGGATGCTGCCTCGTCCACGAGGTCAATGGCTTTGTCCGGCAGTTGCCGGCCCGTGATGTAGCGGTTGGACAGCGTGGCAGCGGCCACCAGGGCAGAGTCGGCGATGGAGACCTTGTGGTGCGCCTCGTAGCGCTCCTTGAGGCCGCGGAGGATGCCGATGGTGTCCTCCACGCTGGGCTCGCCCACGTACACCTGCTGGAAGCGGCGTTCCAGGGCGGCGTCCTTTTCGATGTTCTCGCGGTACTCGTCCAGGGTGGTGGCACCGATCAGGCGCAGCTCGCCGCGGGCCAGCATGGGCTTGAGCATGTTGCCGGCGTCCATGGAGGAATCTCCGGTGGCGCCCGCACCCACCACGGTATGGATTTCGTCGATGAACGTGACAACCTGGCCCTCGGAGCCCTTGATCTCCTCGAGGACAGCCTTCAGCCGCTCCTCGAACTCTCCGCGGTACTTCGCGCCGGCCACCATGGACCCAAGGTCCAGGGAGATCAGCGTCTTGCCGCGCAGGCTTTCCGGGACGTCGCCCGCCACCATGCGCTGGGCCAGGCCTTCGACGACGGCGGTCTTGCCCACGCCGGGTTCGCCGATCAGCACCGGGTTGTTCTTGGTGCGCCGGGAGAGCACCTGGACCACGCGGCGGATTTCCGAGTCCCGGCCGATCACCGGGTCCAGCTTGCCGGCGCGGGCCATGGCAGTGAGGTCCGTGCCGTACTTCTCCAGCGCCTGGAAGGTGTTTTCGGGGTCCGGGCTGTCCACCTTGCGGTCGCCGCGGACTCCGGGGAGGGCAGCGAGCAGGGCTTCCCGGGACGCGCCTGCCTCGCGGAGCAGCCGGGCAGCAGCGTCGTTGCCGGCGGAGAGGCCCACCAGGAGCACCTCGGTGGACACAAAGGAATCGCCCAGCCGGTCGGCCTCCTCCTTGGCGTGCTGGATGGCCTGCAGTGCGGGCCGGGACAGCTGCGCCTGCTGGCTGGAGCCGCCCGAGGTGGCGGGCAGGGCCTTGATGGCGCTACTGGCCTGGACGCTGACAACGTCCGGGTCGGTGCCCGTGGCGCGGAGGAGCGCAACAGCGACGCCCTCCCGCTGGTCCATCAGGGCTTTGAGGAGGTGCGCCGGTTCCACCTGGGGGTTGCCGGCCGTGGAGGCGTTCATTGCCGCCGCGGAAAGAGCCTCCTGGCTCTTGGTGGTGAATTTGACGTCCAAAGAGAGCTCCTTTCGGGGGCTGGTTTACTAAGTTGAGTGTACTACGCTCAACTTTGCGCGGCGACGTTCCTTAGCCATGTTTGCCCACGGCGAAACGGCTGTCCAGAGCCGGAGGTCCTTCCTGCCCGGGGTCGCTTGGCTGCCGGCCTGCCGCTAGGTCCCATAGACGGAGACGGCGGTGGCCTTGACCACGAAGTGCACCGTCATGCCCGGCGCAAGGCCCAGGTCCGCGGAGGCGGCAGGCGTGATATCGGCGGCCAGCCCGCCTGCCCTGACGCGGATCTGGTCGCCGTGGGGTTCGAGGTCGGTAATGGTGACGGCGAACGAGTTCCGCGGGCTTCCATGGGCGTCGTCGAGGAACACGGAGACGGCCGACGGCGGGAAGACGGCCACGCCCGCACCGGCCGGCTTGGGCAGCGGGCCGGGTTCGGCGGAGGCTGGTTCCTGGTCGTGCCCCGCGATCCTCAGGCCCCGGGAGGTACGCACTCCCGCGCCGTCCAACGTGCCAGGGATAAAGTTCAGTCCGGCGAGTCCGGCGGCGAAGGAACTGCGGGGGCGTTCCAGGACTTCCCGCGTGGGCCCCTCCTCCGCAATCCTGCCGTCTTCCAGGATGAGCACGCGGTCCGCGAGCATCAGCGCATCCAGGACATCATGCGTGACGATGATGGCCTGCCGCCCCGCGAGGACCCGCTTGAACAGGCGGCGCAGCAGCGGCGCGGAATGGATGTCCAGGGCGGCCAGCGGTTCATCGAGCAGCAGGAGCGCGGGATCGGCGGCGAGCGCACGGGCCACGGCCACGCGTTGGGCCTGGCCGCCGGACAGTTCTGCGGGACGGCGTCCGGCGAGGTGTTCCGCTTCCACATCAGCCAGCCAGCGCATGGCCTGCTCCTTCGCGTCCCGCTTGGGGACGCCGGCGCTGCGGGGCCCGAAGGAGACATTGTCCACCGCGCTGAGGTGGGGAAACAGCAGGGGTTCCTGGGCGAGCAGGGCCGTGCCGCGATGATGCGGAGGCAGCCAGGTCCGCTTGCCGCCGTCGACATCGAAGAGCGTCCTGCCGTTGAGTTCCGCCCGGCCGCTGTCCGGCCGCAGCAGGCCCGCGATGCTGGCCAGCAGGGTTGATTTGCCGGCGCCGTTGGGTCCCATCACGGCCAGCGTTTCGCCCGGCTGGACGGCCAGGTCCACGTCGAAACGCCGCCCGGCCACGGCTGCCCGGAAGGACAGCGTCACGGGACTTCCCCGCGAACGGGTGCGGGCGGCGTCGTGCGTTTTGCAGTCCAGGGGCGGCTCTTTGCCGGCTGCCGGTATGCGAGCGCCACGACGGCGACAGCGACTGCCACCAGGAGCAGGGACAGCGCGACGGCGGCATCAGGGTCCGTTTCCCGTTGCAGGTAGATCTCCAGGGGCAGGGTCCGGGTCACCCCCTGGAGGCTGCCGGCGAAGGTGAGCGTGGCGCCGAACTCGCCCAGGCTGCGGGCGAATGAGAGCACGGCGCCGGACGCGAGGCCTGGCAGAACCAGCGGGAGCGTGACCCGCCGGAACACCGTGCCCGGCGGCGCCCCCAGCGTGGCGGCCACTGCTTCATAGCGGGAGCCGGACGTCCGCAGGGCCCCTTCCAGGCTGACGACCAGGAAGGGCAGCGCCACGAACGTCTGCGCCAGGACCACGGCCGTGGTGGAGAAGGCGATGCGCAGCCCGAGCACCTCCAGGGTCTGCCCCAGCAGCCCTTGGCGGCCGAATGTGTACAGCAGGGCGATGCCGCCCACCACCGGCGGAAGCACCAGCGGCAGGAGTACCAGTGAGCGCAGGAGTCCCTGCAGCCGGAAGGAATCGCGGGCCAGGACCAGTGCCAGCGGAACGCCCAGCACGACGCACAGCACGGTGCTCGCCGCGGAGGTTCGAAGGCTCAGCCCAAGCGCCGTCAGGGATGGGCCCGACGTCACCAACGGAATGAACTGGGCCCAGTCGACGCGCAGCACCATGGCCAGCAGGGGAAGGACGACGACGACGGCCGCCAGGACCGCCAGCACCCGGACCCATGCGGGGATGCCGGAGTACGCGTGTCTGTCCACCTGTCGCGCTCCCCCGCTGCCTTTCCCCGTTTCCGTGCCTGCTGTACCCAAGTGCTCAGCGGCTTTCGAGGACCTGCTTGAGCCTGGACAGCTGGGCTACCTCGGATTCCATGGTCCTCGTGACCATCGAATCGAGGACGCGCATCAGGAGCGGAAGCTTGGCGTCCAGGGCGAAATGCACGGTGGTGCTGCCGGCTTCCCCGGCCAGGGTGTACGTGCCGGTGGGCCGGGCCGGCCCCGCAACCACCTCGAAGCGCAGCAGGCGGCCGGGCTCTGCGGTGGTGATCCTGTAGTCACCCGGCAGCGGGCGGCCCTTGGGTCCGGTCAGCGTCTGGCTGTAGATCGCGCCGGGCTCACCTGCCCTGCCTTCCTTGAGGGAAATGGATTTTACGCCCTCACGCCAGGCGGTGTTGTTCAGGCCGTCGGCCAGGAAGTCGTAGACCTCGCGTGCCGGCCGGTTGATGGTGATGCTGTTTTCTGCGTGGGCCATGCTGGTTTCCTCCGGACATGTCGGCTGAAGAACGGTGGATGCTGGACGGGTGGTGTTGACCGGCACGGCCCGGCGAACCGCCGGCCGCTCCTGGCCCCACCCTACTGTCCGCCGGGTCCGAAACCCGCGGCGGCAAGGACTTTCTGGCCTTCCGGGCCTGCCACCAGGTCAATGAAGGCGTGCGCGGTGGCCTGGTTCCGGCCACCGGCGAGGCCCGCTATCGGGTAGGTGTTCACGGCACTCCCCGACTCCGGGAACTGGATGCCTGCCACCCTGGTCCCGGCCGCCTTGATGTCAGTGCCGTAGACCAGCCCGGCGTCCGCCTCGCCGGAGGTGACCTTGCCCAGGACGTCGGTGACTGCGTTTTCCTCACTGACCGGGCTCAGCGTAAGCCCCGCCGCCTGGGCCACGCGGGCCGCGGCGGCGCCGCAGGGAACCTGGCTGGCGCAGGTCACCAGCTTGATGCCGGGCCGGGCCAGGTCTTTCAGCGATGTGACTCCGGCAGGATTGCCCGGCGGCACAGCGATGGCCAGGGTGTTGGTGGCGAAGTTTTCCGGCGTGCCATTGGCCAGGCCTGCGTCCTGCACTTTCTTCATGTTGGCGGTGTCCGCGGACGCGAAGACGTCGGCGGGTGCACCCTGGCTTATTTGGCTTGCGAGGTCCGAGGAACCGGCGAAACTCAGCGCGACCGATGTGCCGGGATGCTCCGCTTCGAAAGTGCTGGCGAGCTCGGTAAAGGCCTGCTTGAGGGAGGCCGCCGCGAAAACGGTGATCCCGCCGCCGGGCTTGCCGTCTGCGGTGGTGCCGGCACCGGCATCCGTCGCGGAGCCCCCTGCGGCGGAGCCCGGGAGGACCGCCAGCAGCAGCGCGACCACTGGCAGGACAGCGAGCGAAAGCATGCGTTTCCGGAGTGGTGGGTGCCCGGGCCGGGCAAGTGGCTGGTTCATGCGGTGGCCCGGCCCTTCGATGATTCGATGATGACAGTGGTCGCCTTGACCACGGCGGTGGCAACGGCCCCCGGTTCCAGCCCGAGTTCGCGCACGGCCTCGCTGCTCATCAGGGAGACCACCCGGAAAGGACCGCACTGCAGTTCCACCTGTGCCATGACCTTGTCCGTGATGACATTGGTGACCAGGCCGACGAACCGGTTCCGTGCCGAGCTGCTGCCGTTTTTGGGGTCGTCCGGGAGCTGGGCGAGCTTCCGTGCGTGCGTTGCCAGTTCCAGTCCGTCCACCGCCCGGCGGCCGGAGGCGTCCCGAAGCGCGGTCAGGGTCCCCTGCTCCGTCCACCGGCGCACAGTATCGTCGCTTACGCCCAGGAACCGGGCTGCTTCGGAGACGCGGATGAGTGCCATGTGAGGATTATATGCCGCAAATGAAATTCCAATGATGAAAATATGACGCAAATGAGGAAATCGTGCTGGATCTGGCGTTGTAGGCCGCCGATCGGCACAGGTGGCTCAAAATGGACCGGCTGACCGGCTGCGCACAGGTCTTCCGCCGCAACCGGCACTATCCGGGTGTCCGCGGGCGTTGTCGAAACAAAAGTCGATGCCGCTTTCCAGGTTTTGTCGGGTGCTCTGCGATAGCGTGTCCGGCAGGGGCGCGGAAGCGTCCCCGCACCGTGCATAGCCTTCCCGCCCTGCGGGCGGCACCGTGGCGGATGTGCAGATTTTCCTTATCGACGAAAGGACATGCAGATGGCTGTATCAGTTGAATTGGGGAAGGCGCTTGACAAGGCCTTCGAAAACTCAACCCTTGATGAAGTTCTGGCTGCGCCGCCTTCGGCACTCGCGGGGTTGACGGAAAAGCACGACGAACTGCTCGCAGGCATGGGCATCAAGACCATCCGTGACTTGGGCAGCAACAAGTTCTTCGCTACGGCCGGCGTGCTGGTGGCATTGGCCGGCAAAACCGACTAACGGGCGCCTCCGGCCATTGGCAAAGCTACAAGGAAGAGTCCACCCGGTCTTGTACCGGGTGGACTCTTCCCTTTGATGCTCCAGCCAGCCGCCCTTGGGACCCCTCAGGGGAGGGCATGGCCCGGGCTAGGATCTATCCAGCGGAAACCCGCGACAGTAGCGGTCCGGGAAAGGATCACTTGATATACATCGACCCGCCGCTGTGGCCTGCCCACGGAACGCATTTCTCGCACCTGGTGTCGGACACATCGCTGGATGAGCTGCATTCGTTCGCTGCTGCCGCCGGGATTCCTGAGCGGGCCTTCGACGGCGACCACTACGATGTGCCGGAACGCCGGTTCGATGACCTGGTGGCTGCCGGCGCCGCTCCGGTGGAGGGAAGGGTGCTGGTACGCCGGCTCATCGCCAGCGGCCTGCGGATCCCGGCGCGCCGGCGGAACAAGTCGCTGAAGGTCCCGCTGCTGAACCGTTGGGAAGCCATTATGCCCGGGCACGACGCACTGTTCCTGGACCTGCTGGACCGGTGGAGCGAACCACACCGCCACTACCACGGCTGTACCCACTTGCTTTCGGTCCTTGAGGCGATCGACCTGCTCACGGAACCTGGCGACCCGCCGCGGACGGTGCTGCTGGCGGTGTGGTTCCACGATGCCGTGTACCGCGGGATCGCGGAACAGGACGAGGAGGAATCGGCGCGGCTGGCCGAAGACCGGCTGGCCGACGCAGGTCTGCCCGAGGAAGAAGTGGCGGAAGTCGCCCGGTTGGTCCGGCTGACGTCGGACCACCGGCCGGAGCCTGGTGACGACGACGGGGCCCTCCTGTGCGACGCGGACCTTTCCATCCTGGGCGCCGAACCGGACGAGTACGCCCGCTACGTCGCTGCCGTGCGGAAGGACTACGCACACATCGGCGACGCCGACTTCGCAGCCGGCCGGTCCGCCGTCGTCCGCCACCTGCTGGAACTGGACCCGCTGTTCCACCACCGGCGGGCAAGGGCCCTCTGGCTGGACACCGCACACCGCAACCTGGAAGGCGAACTGGCATGAACGCACCCGGCACGAGCCCGCGGCACACGCACTCCGCCAATGCGGCGCACCGCCAACTCCCTTTCACCGTCCGGCTGGAGTGGGGGCTGGAGGGTGCCAGGACGGTGGCGGCCGGGGCCGACATCGCGGTAGTGGTGGATGTCCTGTCCTTCAGTACCTGCGTCAGCGTGGCCCTGGACCGGGGCGCCGAAGTATTTCCCTACCGCTGGCGGGACACCACGGCCGAGGACTTCGCCGCCCACCACCGCGCCCAACTGGCCGGGCCCCGCGGCGGTGGAGGCCTGAGTCTGTCGCCCGCAAGCCTCCGCGCCGCGGAGTCGCTGGACCGTGTGGTGCTGCCCTCGCCCAACGGTTCCGAGCTTTGCCATGCGCTGGCCGCCGAAGTGCCGCTCGTGGCCGCAGCCTGCCTGCGGAACGCGGCGGCCACGGCGGAATGGGTGGCGGCCAACCTCGCTGCCGATGCGGTGGTGGCCGTGGTCGCCGCCGGCGAGCGGTGGCCCGACGGCACAATCCGGCCTTCCGTGGAGGACCAGATCGGAGCCGGCGCCTTCATCGCGGGGCTGGTGGCCGCCGGGAAGGGCGGCTACGAAGCCGGTGACGGGCGGCACGGCTATGCTCCGGAGGCAGTGGCGGCCATGGCTGTTTTCGAGTCCGCCGAACCACGGCTGCGCGAGCTGCTGCAGAACTGCTCCAGCGGCCGGGAACTGTCCGGGGCAGGCTACGCGGAGGACGTGGACATCGCCGCTGAGCTGGACGGCAGTGAGCGGACGGCCATCCTCAGGGATGGGTCGTTCCGGCCGCTATAACCGGCAATCCTTAGCGGTAGGTGCTGACGAACGGAGTGCTGGTTGGCACGATCTGCTTGCCGAGCGGCATCAGGGATACCGGAATGAGTTTGAGGTTGGCGATGGCCAGCGGGATTCCAACGATGGTCACGGCCATGGCGAAGGCGGTGACCACATGTCCGATGGCAATCCAGATTCCGGCTACCAGCAGCCAGATCACGTTGCCCAGCAGCGAAAAGACACCAGTACCGCCAGGCTTGTCCACCACCATCCGGCCAAACGGCCACAGCGTGTAGGAAGCAATCCGGAATGAGGCGATGCCCCAGGGGATGGTGACAATCAGCAGGCAGCAGACCACGCCTGCGAGGAAATAGCCCAGGGCCAGCCAGAAGCCGCCGAAAACCAGCCAGATGATGTTCAGAAGTGTCTTCATGCACCCATTGTGCCCTCGACCCCCTGACAAAAAGGCCCTCCGGACAAAAGATGGGGGACATCCCTGAGCTTGCCCTGACCCGCGGCCGCCGGGCACACGTGGATGGCCGCTAGACCGTGGCAGCGGCCTTGGCAGCCTGGACGAACGCCCGGATCTTGGCCAGGTCCTTCACGCCGCGGGACGCCTCGACGCCGGAGGACACGTCAACGCCCCAGGCGTGCGCAGCGGCCGCTGCCTGGCCCACGTTGGCCGCCTCCAGGCCACCGGCGAGCAGCCAGTTCCGTCCCCGGAGCACGGGCAGGGCAGCCACGGAAGCGTAATCCCAGGACTCCCCGGAACCCGGTACGGCGGCATCGATCAGGAGGAGGTCCTCACCCCAGTCCTCGAACTCGTCCGGCGAGGCACCCATGGTGATGGCCCTGACCAGCTTCATGCCGGCGTCGTGCACTGTTGCCACGTCCGTGCGGGACCGGGCCCCGTGCAGCTGGACCCACTCCAGGCCGGCGGCCCGGGCGATGGCGATGGCGTCGGCGACGGGCTCTTCCCGGAAGACACCGATCGGTGAGACGGTGTCCGGTACCCCGGCCAGCAGGGAGGCGGCCTGTGACGGTGAGACAACCCGGGGGCTGGCGGTGAGGACGAAACCCACCGCATCCGCGCCGGCGTCCACTGCTTCGCGGACCGATTCGGGCGTGCTGAGACCACACACTTTGACGAACATTCCCGGGCTCCTTCAGGCTTTTTTCGTGTTGACCCCCCGGAGGAGAGTAACAGGCACGGGACCGGCGTGCGACGGGCATCCGCGGCGGGGAACTAGGCTGGGCTGATGCAGATCATCCGCTTCGCAGGGCTCAAGGCCGAACCATGGCGCAACGGTGGCGGGGTGACAAGGGAAATCGCACGCCAGGGGTCGGCGGACGGCGGCTGGGACTGGCGGGTCAGCATCGCGGATGTGGCCAAGGCCGGCGACTTTTCCGCTTTCCCCGGCATGGAGCGGGTACTGACGGTCATCGAGGGGGAACTGCTGCTGCTGACCGTTGGCGGCGCGGAACAGCCCCTTGAGAAGTACCGTCCGTTCCGTTTCGACGGCGGCGCCCCCACAACAGCGGCACTGCCCACCGGGGACATCCGTGACCTCAACGTCATCACCCGGACCGGGGCGTTCAAGGCCTTCACCTCCATTATCGAACTGTCCAAGAAACGCGCCCACCCCGTATTCGAAGGGCAGCTTGGGGTGCTCCTGCAGGGACAGGCGAAGGTCAGCGACAGCGCCGGCGAACCGCTGGAGCTTGGCCGCTACGACGCCGTGGTGGGGTCCGACAGCGATTCCCCGGAAATCCTTGGCCGCGGCTTCCTGGCTGTGGTGTCCATCGACCCTCAGGATCCTGCAACGTAAGCACCTGGGCTGGTGAGGTTGCGCACCAACGGTGGCAGCCCGCCGTCGTGCCTTGCTACCTTGGAAGCCAAGGCCCCCACCCCGGCCTCCGGACGACGGTTCAGTACCCGGCACGCGACAAGACTGGCCAAAGGAACTGTCATGCCGTGGATCATCCTCATTCTTTCCGGCGCGCTGGAGGCCGTCTGGGCAGCTGCGCTGCACCGGGCCGCACAGGTTTCCGGACGCCGCCGAATCGCCCCCGGGGCCCTGTTCCTGGCGGCCGTTGCCGCCAGCACCGGCGGCCTTGCCGTGGCCATGCAGTCCATTCCCACTGGAACGGCCTATGCCGTGTGGGTGGGCGTGGGGGTGGTCCTCACCTCCGCCTACGCGATGGCCACCAGGGTTGAACGTCCGACGGCGGCGCGCCTGCTCCTGCTGTCCGGCATCGCCGCATGCGTGGTTGGCCTCAAGGTGGTGGCGTGATGTTGAAGCGTTCCGTTCCGTGGATGGTGCTGCTGGCGTCGGCCGTCCTGGAAGCTGTCTGGGCCACCGCGCTCGGCCTGTCCGACGGTTTCAGCCGCCCGCTGCCCACCGCCGTCTTCGCCGTCACCGCCACGCTCAGCATGCTGGGCCTCGGCGTGGCCATCCGGAACATCCCGCTGGGCACGGCTTACGCCATCTGGGTGGGCATCGGCGCCGCGCTGACCGTGGGCTGGGCCATGGCCACCGGCGTGGAGCCCTTCAGCGTGGTGAAGCTGCTGTTCATCACGGGGATCGTGGGCTGCGCCGCGGGCCTGAAAGCGCTGCCGGCAGAAAAAGATGCGCGGCCGGCACCCGGCGGTGACTAGGCTTTTGCCATGCACTCCCCCGAGATCACCATCGCCGTGGATACGCTGCGGCGCCGGCTGGTGCCCGGAACGCGGACCATCCTGGGCGTAGCGGGGGCGCCCGGGTCCGGCAAGTCCACCTTCGCCGCCTGGCTGCAGGAGCAGTTCAGCCCCGGCACCTCCGTGGTGGTGCCGATGGACGGCTTCCACCTGGGCAACGCAATCATCGAGGGGACCCCGCTCAGGCAGCGCAAGGGAGCCATTGATACGTTCGACGCCGGCGGCTACCTTGCGCTGCTGCGCCGCCTGGCTCTCCGGGACGAGGCGGTGGTGTACGCACCGGAGTTCCGGCGCACCCTGGACGAGCCGGTGGCTGCTTCCATTGCCGTCCCCGCCGAGGTCCAGCTGGTGATCACCGAGGGGAACTACCTGCTGGCGGACCAGGAACCGTGGAAGGACGTGCGGGCGCAGCTGGATGAGGTGTGGTTCCTCGAAACTCCGCTGGCGCTCCGGCTGCAGCGCCTGGTGGACCGGCACGTTTCGTTCGGCATGCAACGTGAGGCTGCGGTTGCCTGGGCCACTGGACCCGACGAAGCCAATGCCCGCCTGATCCAGGCCACCCGCCCGGCGGCGGACCGCGTCCTACCTTGGCTGTAAATTTCAACGCAGGAAACGAACAGGAGAACCATGGCAAGCGCACCCAGCGAATCCGGCAGCAATGAAGCCGCACGAAATGTCCACCTCGGTGATGGACTGACCGTCAGCCCCCTGGGCTTCGGCGGCATGGCCCTCACGCCGGTGTACGGCGAGGTGGACCCTGCCGAGGCGCTGCAGACCCTGCACCACGCCGTCGACGCCGGTGTCAGCTTCATCGACACCGCTGACATCTACGGCGGCGGCAGCAACGAGGAACTCATTTCCCAGCTGCTCAAGGACCGGCGGGACGAAGTCCAGCTGGCCACCAAGTTCGCGCTGGTGGGCACGCCCACGGACGGCTACACGGACATCCGCGGCGACGCCTCCTATGTACGCGAAGCAGTGGATCGGAGCCTGCAGCGGCTGGGTACCGACGTGATCGACCTCTACTACATGCACCGCCGCGACGTCCGCGTGCCCATCGAGGAAACCGTGGGCGCGATGGCGGAGCTCGTGAAGCAGGGGAAGGTCAGGCACCTGGGCCTGTCCGAGGTGACGGCACAGGAACTGCAGGACGCTTCGGCGGTCCACCCGATCGCGGCGGTCCAGAGCGAATGGTCCATCTGGAGCCGGGACGTGGAACGCAACGTGGTCCCGGCCGCCGCCGGCCTGGGGGTGGGCTTTGTCCCGTACTCCCCGCTGGGCCGTGGCTTCCTCACCGGAACGGTGGACACCGCCAGCCTGGGCGCAAAGGACTTCCGGCGGAATATTCCCCGATTCGCCCCGGACGCCGCAGGCGCCAACCAAGCCGTGGTGGACGCCGTACGGTCCGTGGCGGACCAACTGGCCGCCACTCCAGCGCAGGTTGCCCTGGCGTGGATCTTCGCGCAGGGCAAGCGGCTGGGCCTGCCGGTGGTCCCCATCCCCGGTACCCGCAAGGCCGCCCGGATCGACGAAAACCTCGGCGCGCTGTCCCTGGAGCTGGCCACGGCGCACCTGGAGGCCCTGGACGCAGCGTCCGACGCGGTCGTCGGCTCCCGTTCCGCGGACCCCACGTGGGTGTCCGAGGGCCGCGAATAGCAGCCTTCCCCTCATTCCGAACTACGAACTACGAACTACGAACCCAAGGAGCCCCATGCCTGCCATCGTCCACTTCGAAGTCCAGTTCAAGCCCGAACATGTTGACGACGCCGCCAAATACCTGGCGGAAACCCTCGCCGCCACCCGCGCCTGGCCCGGCAACCAGGGCATCGAAGCGCTGGTGGACGACACGGACCCCTGCCAGATCCTGGTGGTGGAAACCTGGGCCACCACCCAGGACCACGACGACTACGCCGCCTGGCGGGCCACGCCGGAAGGCACGAGCACGCTGCACGAGGTACTCGCCGCGCGGCCGTCCAAACAGGTCTACTCCACCACCCTGCCTCTCGGCCTCTAGCCCGTCCTTAGACTGAAGCCCATGGACTCACTTCGATACGACCTGCCCGGCCTCACCATCCGCAGCATCCCGGTCAGCGAGATGGACAACAACGTGTACCTGCTGACGGCGAAGGAGAGCGGTGCACAGGTGCTGATCGACGCCGCTGACGATCTCCCTGCCATCCAGCAACTGCTGGCGGACGGGGCAGGAGACACGTCCGCAGCCCCGCGGCTTGCCCTGATTGCCACCACGCACCAGCACTGGGACCACGTGCGTGCCCTGAAGGAACTGGTGGATGCCACCGGCGCACCGGCAGCCGCCGGAGCGGACGACGCCGACGCGCTGCCGGTCCCCGTGGAGGTGCGGCTAAGCCATGGCGACGTTGGGAAGTTCGACGGCTTCGAGCTCACCGCCGTCCACCTGCGCGGCCACACCCCGGGCTCCATAGCCTTTGTGTACCAGGACCCGGAAGGACCTGCGCACATCTTCTCCGGCGACTCATTGTTTCCCGGCGGCGTCGGCAACACCCAGCAGGACCCGGAACGGTTCAACCAGCTCCTGTCCGACGTCACGGAGCGGCTGTTCGACGCCTACCCGGATACCGCCGTCGTGCATCCCGGGCATGGGAAACCCACCACGCTGGGTGCGGAGCGCCCGCACCTCGATGAGTGGCGCGCCCGCGGCTGGTAAAAACAAAAAGCGGTGGTTGAGCTTGTCGAAACAAGCTCAACCACCGCAGCAGTTTTACGGCCGGTGGGTACTAGCGGCCGCGGCGCTCGTTCGACGCCGGTGCGGACGCGCGGCGGGGGCCGCTGCGGGCAGGACGGCCCGAGCCACCATTGCCGCCGCTGCCGGAGCCGTATGACCCACCCGAGGTTCCGCCGGTGTTGGAGGACCAGACTGCCTTGCTTCCTCCGGTTGCACCCGAGCGCTGGCCGGAGGTACCCGCTGCGGCGCGCTGGCCGGTTGCGGGGCGGCCGCTGCGCTGGCCACCGGACGCGGGGCGTCCGCCGGAAGCCGGGCGGCCGGTGCCGCCGCGGGGAGCGTCGCTGCGGGTAATCCGGGAATCGCTGCGGCCCTCGACTGCACGTCCGTTCGACCCGCGGCCGGCCGATGAGCGGCCACCTGCTGCGGGAACGTCGTTGCGGTGCGTGGAAGCCGTGGCGCGGCCGCGGGCATTGCGGCGGGCAGCGGCTGCTGCCACTGCGCGGTCCTCGTTCTGCTCGGCATTGCGGTCGAACGCTGCACGGGCTTCCGTGCGGCCTTCGAAGGCGACAGCGCGGCGTTCGGCGCGGGTGGCGTCGCTGCGGGCGGGTTCGGCCGAAACCTTGCCGCGTCCACCACGTCCGCCACGCCCACCGGTGGTGGGAGCAGCCTGGCGGCGTGCGCGCTTGCGCTCCGCATTGGCACCGGTGGAGGTGCCGCCGCCCTGCTTGGGGGCCTTGGCTGCCAGCAGTGCGGCACGGGTCCGCGGGTCCACCTTCTCGGCGATGTCGCCAACGAGTTCGGCCACGATGGGTGAGCTCGCGGTGACGCGCTCGAAGCTGACATCCACGCCGGCGGCCTTCATGAGCTTCTTCACGTCAGCCTGCTGCTCGGGCAGGGTCAGGGTGACCACGGTACCGTCGGAACCGGCACGCGCGGTGCGGCCTGAACGGTGCAGGTACGCCTTGTGCTCGGTGGGCGGGTCCACGTGGATGACCAGTTCGACGTCGTCGACGTGCACACCGCGGGCGGCAACGTCGGTGGCCACCAGGACGCGGACGTCGCCGTTGGAGAACTCGGCCAGGTTGCGGTCACGCGCATTCTGGGAGAGGTTGCCGTGCAGGTCGACGGCGGGGATCCCGGCGTCGGTCAGGGTCTTGGCCAGCTTGCGGGCGTGGTGCTTGGTCCGCATGAACAGGACGCGGCGGCCGGCTCCGGAGGCGAGCTCCACGATCAGCTGCTTCTTGACGGTCTGGTCGTTGACCACCAGCACGTGGTGCTCCATGGTGGTTACCGCTGCCTGCGGATCGTCCACGGAGTGGGTGAGCGGGTTGGACAGGTAGCGCTGGACGATCTTGTCCACGCCGTTGTCCAGGGTGGCGGAGAAGAGCAGGCGCTGGCCCTCGCTGGGGGTCATGTCCATGAGCTTCTTGACCACCGGCAGGAAGCCGAGGTCGGCCATGTGGTCGGCCTCGTCCAGGACGGTGATCTCCACAGCCTCGAGGGTCAGGATGCGCTGGCGGATCAGGTCCTCCAGGCGGCCGGGGCAGGCGATGACGATGTCGACGCCGGCGCGCAGCGCCTTCTCCTGCCGGGCCTGGGAGATGCCGCCGTAGATCACGGTGGTGTTCAGGCCGGCGGCCTTGGCCAGCGGCTCGATGGTGGCGTTGATCTGGGTTGCCAGTTCACGGGTGGGTGCCAGGACCAGGCCCATGGGGCGGCCGGGCTTGCGGAAGTACTTGGCTTCCCGCTCAGCGAGTCTTGCTACAAGCGGGATAGCGAAAGCAATGGTCTTACCGGATCCGGTCCGGCCCCGGCCCAGGACGTCACGGCCGGACAGCGTGTCCGGAAGGGTCTTCACCTGGATGGGGAACGGTTCAACGATTCCCTGGGCGGTAAGGGTGTCTGCAAGGGCCTTGGGAGTACCGAGGGCAGCAAAAGTAGTCATGTAGTTTTTTACGGTCTTTCTGGCGGTATCCGGGCGGATATCGGCCCCCGATGCCGGTTGGACCAGGGGTTTCGCCGAAGAAAAGTCAGGTGATCAACCGGGCGCTGTAAATCAGGACAGCCGGCCGGGACCAAATGGAACGCGTTCATCGACGCAGGATGTGCCTCTCACATGAAGAAAGCCCGCTCCCTGGAAAGGAACCTCCAGATCCGGAGCAGGCGGCATCACTGCACATCAAGTTCCTCCAGTCTAGCATCCCCGCGCCGGGAACCCGTCGTCGGCGTTGCCTTCGGGGACCTGGCGGGGCAGTGTTGAGGCATGAGCGAGCACCAGGACACGCAACAGCATGAAGGGCACACGCACGACGGCGGGGCGGCCCTGGACGGGGGTGGCGGCGGCATTGACGCGGCTTCCGCCTGGGACGAGCGGTACCGCAGCAAAGCCAGGCTGTGGAGCGGGAAGCCGAACCCGCAGCTGGTCCGGGAAGCCGGTGGCCTGCGGCCCGGGACGGCGCTGGAACTGGGATGCGGGGAAGGCGCCGACGCCATCTGGCTGGCGCAGAAGGGCTGGTCCGTGACCGCCGTCGACGTCTCCGCCGTTGCCCTGGAACGGGCCCGCTCCCACGAACTGGCCGAGCTGGCGCGGGAAAGCGTGCATGCCACGAACGGCACCATGGAAAGCCGGATCACCTGGCAGCAGGCGGACCTGGCGCAGTGGCACCCCGGGAACTCCTACGACCTTGTGACATCACAGTTCCTGCATTCCCAGGAGCTGGACTGGCGGGTCCCCTTGCGCGCAGCGGCCTCGGCCGTCAAAGCCGGCGGAACGCTGCTGGTGGTGGGCCACCACCCGGACCGGCTGCCGCCTTGGGGCAACGACCACCACAAGCACCTGGACATGTTCTACACGGGGGACCAGCTGGTGCAGGAACTGGGACTGGACCAGCCCGGGTGGCAGGTGGAGGTCCTCACCAGCCGGGAGCGCCCGGCGACGGGGCCGGAGGGGCAGGAAGCGACCATCGCCGACGTCGTCCTGCGCGCCACCCGCCTTTCCTAACCTGCCGGAGGAGCTGGGGTGGTGACGCGCGGCGCCACCAATGCCGCCGCGACCCCGATGGCCGCGGTAAACGCGAACACTCCTGCGAAGGACTGGACCGGCGTAGCGAATGCGGCGAAGACAATCCCCGTGGTGGCCAGCGACAGCGCCCCGCCCAGGGAGTCGGAGATGGACATGGCGGAGCTGTTGAAGCCCTCGTTCTCCTTGGTGGACAGCGCCAGGGTCATCACGCTCAGGCGTGGGTAGAGCAGGCCCATGCCGCCCCCTGCCAGCACCCAGCCCGCGATGGCGGTGGCGGCCGGCCAGTGCAGCGCGGTGGTGGCCAGGGCCAGGGTTATCGCGGCCAGGACCATGAGCGATCCGGCCTGGACAGCGCGGCGGTGCGGCAGCCGTGTGCCCATCCGGCCCTGGACGGCGGCGGCCCCCGCCCAAGCGAGCGCGCCGCCGGTGAGGGTCAGCCCGGCCAGGGTGGGCGGGAACGAATACTGGTCGATCAGGAGATACGGAAGGTAGACCTCGGCGCCGAAGAACGACGCCGACGCGAGCCCGCGCGCCAGGATCACGCTCGGCAGCCCGCGGCGGGCGGCGAGGGTGCCTGGGGGCACCAGGGGACGCACGGCCACCAGGGCCAGGACGACGGCGGCGGGCGCCAGGAGTGCCGTGGCTGCCGGGAAGCCCGGCATCCGGGCGTCCGCGGAAAGATTGAGCCCCAGCACCGCGAGCGCGGCCAGTGCCGCCCAGCCCAGCCGGCCCAGGGCCCACGGCGGCGCGGTTCCCCCCGGTTGGCCTGTTCCGGCCGGCTGTCCCTCCGCGTCGGGGCCGTCCAGTCCGCGCAGCACCGGCACGATCATGGCCAACGCGGGAACGACCAGGCCCACCACGCCCAGGAACACCCAGTGCCAGCTGAAAACCTGGGCCACCACGCCGGCGGCGAAGGGCCCCACCAGGGACGGGACCACCCAGGCCGCCGAGAAGGCAGCGAAGATCCGGGCATGCAGCTGGCCCGGGAAGAAGCGCGCCACGAGCACGTAGAGCGCAACGGTGAGGGCGCCGCCGCCGAGACCCTGCACCAGGCGGCCGGCGACGAGCATGGGCATGGTCACCGAGGTGCCCGCAATCAGCAGGCCCGCCACGAAAAGGGCCACGGAGGCGTACAGCGGCAGGGCGGGTCCGCGGCGGTCGGACCAGTTACCCGCCCCCACCATGCCGATCACGCCGGTGGCCATTGGCCCCGCAAAGGCCAGCGCGTAGAGGCTTCCGCCGTTCAGCTCCCGGCTGACCAGAGGCATGATGGTGGTCACGGCGAGCGATTCGAAGGCGGCCAGGAACACCAGGGCGCAGGTTCCCACGGTCACCCACAGGTATGGGGGCCGGAAGATGCCGGCGGCGTCGCGGGTTCCCGGTAGCGTGGAGTCCTGCACGGCCGGCCCTACTCCACGAACCGGTTCCGGCCGGCCCGGTAGCCGAAGACCGCCGCGAGCAGGCCCACCACCATGAACAGGATCCCGGCGGGAACAAAGGACCCCGTTGCCTGGTGGAGCTGGCCCACCATGAGGGTGCCCGTGGAGCCCACCCCATAGCCCACGCCCTGCATCATGCCGGAGAGGTGGGCTGCGGTGTGCCCGTCGCGGGTGCGGAGCATGATCAGGGTCAGGGCCGCGGCGGTGAGGCTTCCCTGCCCCAGTCCGAGCAGGCCGGCCCACACCCAGATGAGGTTGAGGGGGCCGAGGATGCTCAGTACGAATCCCCCGCCGGTCATCAACGCTACAACCGTGTTGATGGCGCGCTGGTCCCGGAACCTCGCGGCCAGGGCGGGGGCGAACAGGGATCCCAGCATTTGCAGCACGATGCACACGGCAACGATCAGCCCTGCGGTGGCCCCGTCCACGCCCCGTTCCCGGAGGATGGGCGCCAGCCAGGCGAAGCCGCTGAAGGACATCATGGCCTGCAGCACCATGAAGATGGTGACCTGCCAGGCGACGGGTGAGCGCCAGACGTTGATCCCGTCCCGGACCGCCTGGTGCCGGACCGTGCCCTGGCGCAGGGCCACGGGGAGGAACAGGAGAAGCACGACGGCGGCGGGCAGCGCCCAGACCCACAGCGCCTTGGTCCACTCACCCGTCGCCGTGTACACCGGGTAGGTGAAGCCGGCCCCGAGCGCGGCCGAGGCACAGATGGCCGTGGTGTAGAGCCCGCCCATGAGCCCCAGCCGGTGCGGGAAGTCGCGTTTCACCAGGCCCGGGAGGAGCACGTTGCACAGGGCGATGGCGGCGCCGCAGGCTGCCGTGCCCACCAGGAGGGCAGGAAGGTGGCCGCCCCCGCCCGTTGCTGTCCCGGTGTCCACGGGCCGCAGCAGGAGCCCCGCGGTCAGTAATGCCATGGCGCCCAGCAGCACCCGCTCCGCACCGAATCGGCGGGCCAGGACCGGGGCGAGCGGCGCGAAGACACCCAGCAGGGTGACCGGAACCGTGGTCAGCACCACCACGGACCAGCCGGGCAGCCCGGCCTGGGAGGTCACTTCCGGCAGGACGGCGGAGAGGCTGGAAAAGACGCTGCGCAGGTTCAGGCCGATCAGGACCAGGCACACGCCGAGGTAGGCGAGGGCGCGCCGGCTGCCCACGCGGGTGGGTTGCGCCGCCGGCAGCTCATCGATTTCTGCGTCCACCAGGGTGCTGAGGTCCACCACGCTGCTGCCCGTCCGGGTCCCGCCCGGGGCGTCCCCGGAGGCAGCCGTTCGCCGCTGCTTCCTTGCCGCGGCATTCATTCCGTCCGTCATGGGCCCATTCTTGCAGGCGGCCGCCGCCACGGAGTTTTCCACATACGGGCCGGCGTACCTTCCGGCGTTGTTTCCAGCTCCATACGTTGAAACCAGCCGCGGCCAGGCATAAGACCGCACCGACCAACGGGAGCACCGTGGATACGACCCCTCAACCAAACCCCCGCCCGGCGCCGATGGACAATGCAACCCCGGTGCCAGCCGGAGAACCCAAGAACACCCGGGTCGGCAGGAAGGCCACAAACAGCCTGGTCCTGGCCATCCTTGCTCCTGCCAGCATGCTCCTGACCGGACCGCTCGCTGGGCTTGCCATGCTGATGACCTATTCGGACAGCGGCTACTCCCCCACGCCCTGGGTAACTCCCGTCGTAATGTTCAGCCTGCCTCTCCTCTTCGCATCGATTGGCCTCCGGCCGGCGCTTCAGGCGCTGAAACAGTTGCCACGGGGATCAGGAAGCCGGTCCGCAGCGGCAGTGGCCCTCTGCATCTGCGGCCTGGTCTTCGCTTTGGCGCTCGGCCCGGCACTCGATCTCATAGGCGTCTTCTGAACGAACCCTGTTCCGGGCACACCCATGCTTGCGCCCAAACTCTCCGCTGGGCCTGCGGCGCTATTCTGGAAGGGATGAGTGAATCCCCTGAAAACCCCCAGCAGCCGCATGTCCCCAGGCCCGTGACGCCGGGAACCCAGGCCTCCTTCGGCACGTACGGCGGCCGCCCGGTCAGTTTCGTGCGCCGCGGCACCCGCCTCCAAGGCCGCCGGCAGGCAGCCTGGGCCGAGCACGCCGAGCGGTGGGCCGTCGACGTGCCCCGGCACGTGGCCAACACCTCGGTCCACCCCGACTACACCTTTGACGCCGCCGCTGAGTTCGGCCGCGAAGCCCCGCTCATCGTTGAGATCGGTTCGGGCCTGGGCGACGCCGTCTGCCACGCGGCGGAACAGAACCCGGGCACGAACTTCCTGGCCGTGGAGGTCTACACGCCGGGACTGGCCAACACCATCATCAAGATCAACAGCCGGGGCCTGGACAACGTCCGCGTGGTGGAGGCGAACGCGCCCGAAGTTCTGGCCACCATGCTGCCCGAAGGCTCGGTCAGCGAACTGTGGGTCTTCTTCCCGGACCCGTGGCACAAGTCGCGGCACCACAAGCGCCGGCTCATCCAGCCGGAGTTCGCAGGCCTCGCTGCCCGCGCGCTTAAACCGGGCGGCCTGTTCCGGATCGCCACCGACTGGTCCAACTATGCTGTCCATGTCCGGGATGTCATGGCGGGCTCGAAGGACTTCGAGAACCTCCACAACGGCGAGCGCCGCGGCCCCGAAAGCCCGCTGACACAGGTGTGGCAGTCCGGTGTCGAATCGGTGGTGGGCGGTGCACCCGTGCGGGAAGGACGCGCACCGGTGAGCACGGAGCACACCGGGCCCAACGAAGGCGTGGACGAGACCGGCGGCTGGGCTCCCCGCTTCGAGGGCAGGATCCGGACCAGCTTCGAGGCGAAGGCCCACGAGGCCGGCCGGCTGATCTTCGACCTCTGCTACCGCCGCCGCTAAGCGGCGGGGCCGGGAAGGCCGCTAGCCGACGTTGATGGCGGCCACGATCTCCTTGAGCATGTCCAGGCGCGGTTCGGCTTCCGGGTCCAGATACGGCCAGACGACCACGACGCCGATGAACATGCTGCTTTCCCACACGCCCACTGTGGCTGCCACCTTGGCCGGGCCGCCGTCGTCGTATCCCGCCACCACGGCGTATGCAGCTTTGCCCGGCAGGTTCAGCTCGCCCTCCGCCAGGAGGGTGCCGCCGCGGTCCTCAAGGTAGTAGCCCGCCATCAGGTGCGCCCAGCCGTTGGCCTGCGGCGCGTCCTGGACGGAGGTGTCGTCCTTGATGACGGTGACCAGCACACCGCCCAGCAGGCCAAACTGCTCGCTGTTGGGGCCCGCCGTGGAATCGTCCAGGACCTGGGTGTGCTCGGGGAAGTCCGCGGTGAAGCCCAGCGGGGATTCGATGTGCACTGACATGGGTTTCAGAGCCTCTCGAGCTTGGTGTCGTTGGGGACTTTATAGTACGTGGACACGTTGGTGGTGGACTGGTTCTCGGTCTTGATGTCCACCTCACCCACTTTCAGATCGATGCCCGCCTCGTTCTTGGCAGTCAGCACCGAGTTCACCTGGACGGTGGCGGAGCCGGCCTCGTAGAGCCGGGCCGCGTCATGGGCCGCACCGGTGTCATTCCCCAAGGCGACGTTGCGCAGGTAGCTGTCGATGATGGGGCGGTTCTCGGGCGTGTAGTCGACGTCGATCTTGACGGTGCCCTGGGTCCCGGCGGTCACGGTCGAATCGAACTTCGCCCCCTCGGTCTTCAGGCCGGACGTGACGCCCTGGGCCACGGTTCCGTCCATGGAGACCGAGACGGAATCGATGTTGTTGTGCTTGTCCATGTTGACTTCCAGGCCGCCCTTGCCGGAGGCCTCGAAGACCCTGCCGTCCAGCTTGAGCTGGCCGTTGGCGGAGACCTCGCCGCTGGCCGTGGAGGTGCCGTCGGTCAGGTTCCGTTCGTAGGCGAGGTCGAGCTTCGCGCCGCCGGATACCGTGCCGGATTCGCCGGTTGCATCCAGCGAGAAGGTGCCCTTGGCCTTATCCGTCTGGCCGGTGGAGCCGTTGTCCTTCGCGGCATCATTGATGGTGTCCAGGATGTAGCCGGGCGGGTTGCCGGCCACATCCTTGATCGCCCCGATGCTGTCCGGCGGAAGGTCGTGGTACATCTGCTTGCGGGCGGCCATGGCTTCCTCCACGCTGGCGAAGGTGTACTCGCGGGAGACCTCGCCGGTGAGTGTTGCGCCTGCGGTGCCGGAGGCGTCGTTGACGCCCAGGCCCATGTTTCCGTAGACCTTCATGGTGGCGGACCCGTCGGCGTTTTCCACCACCTCGGTGCCCACTTCGGCGCCGCCGTGGACCCAGGCAACCCGGGCTTCGATGGAGGCCTTGCCTGTTTCCGTGTAGACCGGAATGTCGGCCTTGGCCAGTTCCTGCAGGTGGTGCTTCGCCAGTTCCTGCGCGGCGGCGGGAATGCCGCCGTCCATGCGCATCAGGTCTTCGGCAAAAGGGCCGTCGCTGCCTTCGCCCTGGATCAGGTACTGCCTGTCGGCATCGGACAGTCCGGCCCACCACTTTGCCTGCTCTTCCGGGCTGGCGTTGACCATGCGGTCCAGTCCGGCGGCGAGGTCGCGGCGGTGCTCGGCCGCTGCCCTGGCTTCTTCGGCCCGCTCCTTGAACCACTCCCTCGCCTGCTCGGCCATGGAGGTGATCCGGTCCCAGGTGCTGCCGCCGGAGCCGCCACCTCCCGTGGTGGACGCCTTTTCCTGCTCGTCGGCATGCTTCATCAGGATTTTGGAGTTTTCCCGCAGGCTGGCCACCACCTTGTCCAGGCTGGGACGGTGGCTGGCACTCCACTCCTGGCGGAAGCGTTCACCGTCCCGGCCCTTCCACGGCGCGGATTGGATCTGGCTGTGCAGGGACCCGGCACGGCTGCTCAGCAATGTCGCTGCCTGGTCGGCGGCCTTGGCCAGCGCCCGCAGCTGGCTGATGTCTGCGCCGTAAAAAGTCATGGTTTCCCCCGGAAAAGAGTGCGGTGCGTTTCGATCGCTGGTCCTCATGGTTGCACAGGTATGGGATCGCGGCGATGGGGATCCCTCCCCATCGGCGGCCCGGAACCAGCTGTTCCGGGACCCCACGGCGTGGCACGATTGCCCTTATAAGAAGGGCACGCACACCAGCGCACTACCGCGCCGTCCAAAAGGAAAGACGATCAAAGAAGAACTGAAACAGGCCGTTGACAAGGCCGAGGACGTCACCAATTCGCGCGTCCTTGAGATTTTCGCCCGTTCCGGGTTTGCGGCCAGCGGGATCCTCCACCTGCTGGTGGGGGCCATTTCGATCCGGCTGGCGGTGGGCGGAACCGGAAATGCTGACTTCAGCGGTGCGGTAGCGGAACTTGCCACGGTGCCCGTCGGCCCGTTCCTGCTGTGGGGAAGCTTCGCGGCCTGCGCCGCGTTGTCGCTCTGGCAGGCAGGCGATGCGATCTTCGACTTCAACCACCAGGCCACCAAGACCAAGGTGAAGAACAAGGCCAAGGCCACCCTGCAGGCGATCGTGTACGCCGTCCTTGCCCTGACCCTTTCGCACTTCCTCACGGGCACTGGAAACGGCGGCGACAACCGCAAGGCCGCGAGCGACTTCACCGTGTCCATGATGCAGGCCCCGGGCGGGGTTGCCCTGCTGGTCCTGATCGGTGTGGCGGTTGCCGTGACGGGTGTGGTCTACGGCATCCGGGGACCAAAGAAGTCTTTCCAGAAGCAACTGCGGATGCCGGCTCCGGGGCCGGCCAGGACGGCCGTCACGGCACTAGGCGTGGCAGGTTACCTGGCGAAGGGGACAGTACTCCTGCTGGCAGGCCTGCTCATCGCCGTCGCCACGCTCAAGCGGCATCCGGAGGATTCCACCGGCCTGGACGGCGGCCTGCGGGCCCTCCGTGACCAGCCGATGGGACCCTACCTGCTGGCAGCGGTGGGAGCCGGGCTGATCTGCTACGGCGCCTACATGATCATGCGAGCGCGGTTGGCGAAAATGACCAAGTAGCCGGCATCGGCGTGGTTAGGTTGGGGCATGCCCCAAGTACGCGCCGAACGCTGGATCCGCATCGACCCTGGGACTGCCTTCGCCTTCTCGCAAACCACGGGGGAATTCCGGCTCAAGTGGGATCCCTTCATTTCCGCCCAGGGCTTCCTTGACGGGGCGCAGGCACCGGGAAAGGGCGTCCGCACCCGCACCAGGTCACGCCTTGGGCTGGCCATGGTGAGCCAGTACGTCTCGTATGCGCCGCCCAGGAACGTCGGGATGACCATGGTGTCCGGCCCGTGGTTCTTCACGAACTTCGGCGGCGGCTGGCGGTTCACCGCGGACGACGACGGCACCCGGGCCGTCTGGAAGTACACGTTTTCGTGCCGCCCGGCGTTGCTCCGGCCCATCATGGAGCGGATCGGCAGCCATCTGCTGGGCTACGAGATCGAACGGCGGATCGCCGCCTTCGCCCGCGCCTGCGAGGATGAGGCCCTGGTGGCGGAATTCCGTGCGTTGGGAACGGGCCGGGGACACAACCAGCCTGGCCCGGATCCGCAGTCCTAGGGAACCGTTATGACCGCCACGGCCCGCTGGGCGCCATCCCGCAGTTCGACGCTGGAGATGCTGCCAAGCTGGATAGGTGTGGCACCGGTGACCTTGACCTTCCCGCTGGGCGTGGCGGTCCAGGCACACGCCCGGTCCTCCGCGCCGGCCCGGTCGCGCACCCAAAGCGACAGCGTCCCTTCCTCCGGCAGGCTGCTGCCGCTGACGGCCAGCTCGGTCCCCCAGGTCTTCCGGGCCATGTCGATGTTCACCTGGAGCCCTCCGCCGGAAGCCACGGAGTAGGTGGCATCCGGCTGCGGCGGCCTGGCGAGCAGCGGCCCCACGGCCAGGCCCACCGCCAGGCAGGCAGCGGCCACAGCGCCTGCCAACGCCACCCACCGCCGTCGTAGTGTCCTGCGGCGGTGCGCCAGCTCGCTGAACAGGCGCGCCGGGGCGCCTGTGTCAGCTCCCTCCGTGCCGCCGGGCGCGGCAGTGAGCGCCACGGCGTCGGGGACGGGGAGGGCATCGAGGAGCATCGGGACTTTCTCCAGTACGGCAAGCTCTTTGCGGCAGGCGGCGCAGCCCTGGAGGTGTGCTTCGAAAAGGCTGAGGTCGGCCGCGTCGAGGCCGCCCAGCACGTAGGCACCCAGCAGGTGGTGCGGGGTGGGAGTCACCGTTCCACCCCCATCTCGTCCAGGATGGTGCGCAAAGCCCGGAGCGCGTAGAAGGCGCGGGACTTGACGGTGCCGCTGGGGATGTTGAGCTGGACAGCAGCCTCGTTGACCGTGAACCGGCGGTAATGGAGGGCCACCAGGACGTCCCGGTGTTCCTTGCTCAACCGCAGCAGCGCCTCCTCCATCAGGACCCGGTTCAGCACCTCGTCAACGCGGCCCATCACCTCGGCGGGATCGGTGAGGCTGCTTTCCAGTGCCTCATGCGGGCGGCGCTGGCTCCGGCGGTAATTGTCGATCATGATGTTCCTGGCTGTGCGGTACAAATAACTGCGGAAGCTGCCGTTGACCTCCGGAGCGTGCTGCCAGACGCGGAGCACGGTCTCCTGGACCACGTCCTCCGCGAGCTGTGGATCCCTGGTGGCGCTGAGCACGAAGCGGCGCAGGGCGCTGCCATGTTCACGGTAGATGGCCTCCACCACGTTGTCGTCGAGCGGCATCCCGCTCCTCCCGTCACTGCCAACACCACTGCCCGGCACTGCCGCCGGGAACGCCACGGCGTGCTGCGCTCCCGGCTGTTACCACGACGGAAATCAGGAAACGGTTCAACCGTCCGGCGTGGCAGCCCACCTGTGAACCATTCTTCACCCGGAGGCGTCGTAGGGGTTAGCGCGGTGATCCAGCGCCGGGCGCCCGCGAAGCGGCACACCCAAGCACGCACACAGCCAGAGAAGAACACCCAAGGAGCACACCATGAAACACCATCTCGGGGCAGGCCTTGCCATCCTGGCCCTGGCGGCGGCCCTCACCGGCTGCGGCAGCAGCACCGGGACCACGCCGGCGGCCTCCAGCCCGGCCACGGGCGGCTCAAGCAGTTCAGCCGGAACCTCGTCCGCGACGTCCTCCGCCAGCCCCTCCGGAACGTCGGCGTCGTCGCCGCAGGCGAGTTCCGCCGTCGACCTCAAGGCGGCGTCCTCGACGGCGGGCAGCATTGTGGTCGATGCGAAGGGAATGAGCCTCTACTTCTTCACCAAGGACACCAAGGACTCCGGCACCAGCGCCTGCACTGGTTCCTGCCTGGTCCAGTGGCCTCCATTGACCAGCACTTCAGGATCACCCACGGCAGAAGGAGTCACCGGGAAACTGGGCATCATCACCACGCCTGACGGCAAGAAGCAGGTGACGTTGAACGGCATGCCCCTCTACTACTTCGCAAAGGACACCAAGCCGGGCGACACCTTGGGCCAGGGTGTGGGCGGCGTCTGGTACCTGTCCGATCCGTCGGGCGCCCTGATCAAGTCGGCCGGACAGGGCTACTAGCCCGGCCGGATCCGCCCGGCGGGGCTACTTCAGCGGAACGTCCGCGGTCTTGCCCGGGAGCGGGATGTCGGTGGGCAGCGGGACGGGCAGTTTAGGGCTCTGTTCCAGCCCCTTCCGGACGTCTCCCGGAACCTCGGTGGGCAGTGCGGGTGCCGCCGGGACCTCCGCAGGTTTCTGCGGGGGCGTGCCGTGGGCAGGCATGGTTCCCTGCCGTGTTGGAGCGCTCGACGGCGCGGCGGCGGCAGGTGCAGAAGCGGGCGCGGGTGCCGGGGGGACGGCATCCGCGCTGCTGGTTGCCGAAGGCCGGGGGGCTGCCGGCGCGGGAACCGGAACCTGCTTGGTGTCATTGCCGGCAGGGACGGGGGTTGAGCCAGTCACGAACGAGGTGACGGCGTGGTTCAGCTGGGAGATGGAGTCCCGGAATCCCTGGTCGGAGGCGGCGGCCACTGCGCCGCCGGCCGCGAGCGAGGCAGCGACGGAGAGCGTGGTGAGCGTGATGCGGCGCTTGGCCCTGCGGCGGGCGGCCAGTTGGTCAGCCGGCTGCCCGGCAGCAGGGTCCGCGGCAGTCCCGGCGGGGGGAAGGGCAGCAGCGACGGTGGGAAGCGCGGTGGTGGCGGATGCACCCACCGGAAGCACCGCGGTGGTGGGTGCTGAGGGGCTAGCCATCAGCGCCGCGATGTCGGCCGAAGGTGCCGGGGCCCCGGCCGCCAGGGCGCGCAGGTCGAGCAGTGCGTCGCGGAGCTGGCCGTCGCCGTCCATGCCTGCTTCCAGCAGAAGCTGGTCAACGGCACCGTCGTTGCATGATCCTGCGGTATCACTCATGATCTGCCTGGTTTCTCTTGAGCGTTTGTGCCTTGAGGTTTTGGAGGGCCCGGCGCTGGAGCTGCTTGATGGCTCCGGCGCTCTTGCCCATAATGGCTGCCACCTGCTCGATGGACAGGTCGGCCACGACGCGAAGGGCCAGGACCTCCTGGTGTTCTTCGCTGAGGCCTTCCAGCATGGCTTCGGCACCGGCCGTCAGTTCCACGGCGTGGTCCTCCGCGGACGGGGTGGTCCGGGCGTCATGCTGGGAATCGTAGGGCGTCAACTGAGGCCTGCGTTCCAGCCGGCGGTAGTGGTCCACCATGCGGGCGTGGGCGATGGAGAAGATCAGGGACTTTGCGCCCTGCAGTCCACCGGTGAGGGTGCCGATCCGGGGGTAGAAGGCCATGAACACGTCCTGGGTGACAGCCTCGGGATCATCCAGTCCGCGCGCTTTGAGGTACCCCAGCACCGGGCCCGCGAAGGTTCGATAGGCAGCAGCGAACAACACGGCCGGATCAGTTCCGGCTGCGTTGTCGAATATGTCGATCTCTTCTTGGGCCAAAGTGTCCAGCACCAGCGGCTCCTCCATCCCGGGACCAGGCCCTCGCCTTATCCCGGTTTCCGGTTTGTGCTGCCAATCCCCGTGGTATTCCGGCTGCCTCATGGCAGGTCTGCCAGGGGCGCTCCTTCAAGCCTTCCAGCGTCACGCGTCCCCGGCCGGCTGCCCGGACTGCGGCCGCACCCGCAGTCCAGACTAGCCAATGAGCCTTAGCGGGCCGAAACCGACGGCGTGTGGACGGTGTTGCCACCCACCGCCGGAACGGCAGGAACAGCGGGAACGGTGTTGGCGCCGTCTACGCCCGGGACAGCCGGAACGGCGGGCACTGCGGGAGCGGACGGAACAGCGGGAACCTCAGGCTTGGTGGCGTCAACGGACGCGGAACCCTTGCCCTCGGCACCGGCCTTGGCTGCGGCGTCGGCCTTGGCCACGACGTCGGTGCAGTAGCTCTTGATGTTGGCGTCGCCCTTGGCGGCGATGGACAGCGAGGAGAACGCCTTGGAGGAAGCGTCCAGGCCACCGTGGGTGAAGGCGGTGCAGAGACCCAGGGCTGCAGGGCCGGCGGCGTCAACGGCGGTGTTGGCCGTTGCGGAACCGGTTACGTCGGCGCTGGCCTTGTCGTCGGAAGCCGTGGCCGTGGCCGTTGCCTTGCCGGTGGCTTCCGCGGTGGCGTCAGCGCTCTTCAGGGCGTCCGAGACTGCAGCGGTGGCGGTGGGGGCCGGGGTGGCCTGGGCGTCAGCTGCTGCCTCGGCGGCGAGCTTGGGGGCCGGCGCACCGAAGAGCTCGTGGGCGGTCTGCTGGGCCTGGGTGGGGAGGACACCGGAGACGGCTGCGGCGCCGGTTCCGCCTACTGCCAGGGTCCCGGCGGCCAGGACTCCGGCGGCGACTTTGCTGGTGGCGAGAACGGTGAATACAGACATTTACTTCTCCAAAACCTAGACAACACATCGGACTGGGCCCGCCGGGCGGACCCATCACTGACTACATCGCCTGCGGTTGCGGAAAAGTTACGGGCACCGTGAATTTCTTTTTTCTGCCCCCTGCGGCAGGCCAGCCGGCCGGTGAACCGGCTACAACGGATTTGCCCCGCCGCTGCGCACAGCCGCCGCGCCGGCATCCTCGAGGGCCATGGCGGCAAGGCGCTGGATGTACGGTCCCACTTCCTCGTCGTCCAGCACCAGCAGGTCCGGCTGGCCGCGCAGCCAGCGGGCGTTGAGGGAGGTGATGTTCTCGTGTTCCAGCAGTTCCTCGAACTCGCCGTCGAGCTCCTCGATGCGGAGGACGGCGCGCGTGACGGCACCGCTGCCATCGGTGCCACCGGCCAGGTAGGACGCTGCCGTTCCGGCGGTGAGCACGGCGTAGGCCTCCGCGGCGCGGTTGAAGAGGTCCAGGTGGGCGGTTGCGCCCATCCCTGCCATACCTTCGCGGACCAGCGGGTCGGTGGCGATCCGGCCCCCGGCCATGACGGCGTACTGCGCGAAGCCTCCCTCCAGCGCCTGAGACAGGTAGAAATCCACCAGGCAGCTTCGGACGGCCACCGGGGACATGTCCTCCAGCCGCAGCATGGCCTTGCGCATAGCGTCGATGATGGCAGCATTGGCCTCCACCACTTCCTCGTCCCTGCCTCCGATGCTGCTGCTGGTCAGGACGACGGGCTGGTGCGTGATGGTCATGGCGATCCTTGCTGGGGGGTGGTGTTGCTCCGGACGCTTTCACGCTACGACGGCCGGTTCACGGCAGCATCGCGAACGAAATGAACGTCAAGCGAAGTTTTCGGGACCGGCAGGGAAGGGACCCCGGCGGCATGGGGGTGCCGCCGGGCGAACTAAGATGGATCAGATAACCTCCCACCGGACCCGGCTCCGCCGTGGCCTGCCGAAAGTAGCCCCCACCATGCCATCCCAACCGGACGAGAGTGCGGACCTGGCAATACAGACACCTGCAATCAACGACCGCTCGCTGGCGGCCGGGCTGGCGTATGCCATGGCAAGCAGGGTCTCGGGCATATCGTTCGACGGCGGCACGGGGCTGATGCTGGGGAAGGTCCGGGGCGGGGCGGACGTTCCGTACTCCACCACCGCCAAGCTGGTCCGGAAGGGCGGCGGCTGGAGCTGCACCGTGGGTGTGTGCAGCTGCCCGGTCCGCAAGGATTGCAAGCATGTGGCGGCCCTGCTGTTCGCGGCCGAGGACAACCCCGCCATCCGGGTGCAGCTGCTGGCTCCGTCCACCTCCACCCAGGTGTCCCGTGCGCCGGCGGCGGCCCTTTCCGACTGGGAGCAGGCCCTCAGCCCCCTGATCTCCCGGCCCGGTCCCACCGCCTCCACCAACGGGGTTCCGCTCGCCCTGCAGTTCGAGGTGGAGGAACCGCCTCCGCATTTCTCCTACACCGGCCGCAGGGACCCCGTGCGCGGCGTCCGCCAGCTCAAGGTCCGGCCGGTCATCATGGGTGCCAAGGGCAAATGGATCCGGGGCGATGTTTCCTGGAACACCCTGAGCTACCTGAACTTCCGGCGGGAATCGAATCAGGCGCACGTCGAGTGGCTGCAGGAGTTCCTGGCCGGCCATTCGTCCTCCGCCAGCCGGGTGCACAACGCCGCGGGCCTGTGGCTGGGACTGAACTCGTACGCGGGCAGGAACCTGTGGAGCCTGCTGTCCGACGCCCGGAAGATCGGGCTCGCGCTGGTCCACTCGCGCGGCACGGAACCGGTCCACGTCGCTGAGGCCCCCGCCGCCGTCGGGCTTTCCCTGAGCCGGTACGGGGCTCCGGTGGCGGAGCCCGCCGGGGAAGCCGCCGGGGCAAAAGCGGACACGTCCGACGGCGGCCTGGAGCTTTCGCCCACCATCACGGTTGAGGGCGCGGAGGTTGATCCGGCGTCGGTGGGAACGATCGGGCGCCCTGCGCACGGGCTGTTCTTTACCTCCGGGGAAGCCTCGCTGCCGGGCGTGCCGGACCCCAACGGCACCATCACGCTGGCGCCGCTGGAGAACGGGCTGAGCGAGGAGCTGCTGGCGTTCGTCACTGCGGGAAGCATGCTGCACATCCCGGCCAGGGACGAATCCCGCTTCCTGACCGGATTCTACCCGAAACTGAAGCAGGCGGCCCGGGTGACGGCCCGCGACGAGTCCGTTGAACTGCCCGAATTGGCCGTCCCCACCCTGTCCCTGCTGGCCAACTACGGTGCCGACCACCGGGTGCGGCTGCACTGGGAATGGCACTACAAGACCGGGACCCTGGTCACCGCCCAGCCCCTGTGGCGGCACCCAGGCGATCACGGCTACCGTGACGACACCGCCGAGGCCCGAATCCTGGAGGGCATCGGCCAGCCATGGGACGTGGTCCCTGCCCTGGGTGAATCAGCCACGGGAGGCTGGGGCACTCCGCGGCTGGCGGCGTCCGCGGAACTGACCGGCCTGGACACGCTGGCGTTCACCGAGGAGGTGCTCCCCCGGCTGCGGGAAGCGCCGGACGTGGATATGGAAACCGTGGGTGACATCGCGGACTACCGCGAGGCCGAGGAAGCACCCGTGGTATCCATCTCCACCAAGGCCACCGAGCAGCGTGACTGGTTCGACCTGGGCATCCAGATTTCGCTGGAAGGCCAGCCAGTCTCCTTCGCTGCCGTCTTCTCCGCGCTGGCGGCCGGCCAGACCAAGATGCTGCTGCCCAGCGGAGCCTACTTCTCGCTGGACCTGCCGGAACTGCACCAGTTGCGGGCTTTGATCGAGGAAGCCAGGTCGCTGCAGGACAACAAGGATGCTCCCCTGCAGATCAGCAGGTTCCAGGCCGGGCTCTGGGACGAGCTGGCGCAGCTGGGGATCGTGGACGAACAGGCTGCGGCCTGGCGGTCCGCCGTCGGCGGACTCCTGGAGGGCGGCACGGACGGGCTGCCGCTGCCGGCCACCCTGGACGCGGAGTTGCGGCCGTACCAGCTGGAGGGGTTCAACTGGCTGAGCTTCCTCTACAAACACGGGCTGGGCGGCATCCTGGCGGACGATATGGGCCTGGGTAAGACCGTCCAGGCGCTGGCGCTGATGTGCGCGGCGAAGGAGCTGGCGGTCGCGGCTGCTTCGTCCCTGGAAACGTCCGACGACGGTGCTGCCGCCGGCTCCGGAGTCCGGGCCGCCGCCGTCGCGCCCTTCCTGGTGGTGGCCCCCACCAGCGTGGTGGGCAACTGGGCCCTCGAAGCCGCCCGCTTCGCCCCGGGCCTGACCGTTCGGACTGTTGGCGAGACCTTTGCCAAGAGCGGGCAGGATGTGGCGGAGGCCCTGGGCGGCGCAGACATCGTGATCACGTCCTACGCCCTGTTCCGGATCGATTACGAGGCCTACGCCTCCCGCACCTGGAACGGGCTGGTCCTGGACGAGGCGCAGTTCGTGAAGAACCACCAGTCCAAGGCCTACCAGTGCGCGCGCAAGCTGCCGGCCGCGTTCAAGCTCGCCATCACCGGCACCCCGCTGGAAAACAACCTGATGGAGTTTTGGGCCCTGACATCCATCGTCGCTCCGGGCCTGTTCTCCAGCCCCAAACGCTTCGCCGAGTATTACCAGAAACCGGTCGAAAAGAACGGCGACAAGGGGCAACTGGAGAAGCTCCGGCGCCGCGTCCGGCCGCTGATGATGCGCCGCACCAAGGACCAGGTGATCAAGGACCTGCCGCCCAAGCAGGAGCAGATCCTGGAGGTGGTGCTGAATCCGCGCCACCAGAAGGTCTACCAGACGCACCTGCAGCGTGAGCGGCAGAAGATCCTGGGGCTCATTGAAGATGTCAACAAGAACCGGTTCACCATCTTCCAGTCGCTGACCCTGCTGCGGCAGCTCAGCCTGGATGTGTCCCTGGTGGACCCTGCCCTGTCCGCGGTTCGGTCCTCGAAGCTGGATGTGCTGTTCGAGCAGCTCGAGGACCTGGTGGCCGAGGGGCACCGGGCGCTGATCTTCAGCCAGTTCACCGGGTTCCTGGGCAAGCTCCGGGAGCGGCTGGACCAGGAGGAGATCGAATACTGCTACCTCGACGGCGGAACCCGGAACCGTGCCGACGTTGTCAGCGAGTTCAAGAACGGCAGCGCGCCGGTGTTCCTGATTTCGCTCAAGGCCGGCGGGTTCGGCCTGAACCTCACCGAGGCCGACTACGTCTTCCTGCTCGATCCGTGGTGGAACCCTGCCTCCGAGGCCCAGGCCGTGGACCGGACCCACAGGATCGGGCAGGCCCGGAACGTCATGGTGTACCGGCTGGTCGCCAAGGACACCATTGAGGAGAAGGTCATGGCGCTGAAGACCCGGAAGTCGCAGCTGTTCGCTGACGTCATGGAGGGCGATGCCCTGGCCGGCGGGGCCATCACGGCCGAGGACCTTGCGGGGCTTTTCAAGGAGTAGGTGCCGGCGGGCAGGTATGCCGGGCGCCGCCCCCAGCAGGCGGGCGCCCGGCAGCTTCTTGGCGGGGTACTAGACCCGCTGCGGGGAGCCCAGCTCCACCGGGTCCTCGTCCATCAGGTAGGCCAGCTCCGAGTGGGCCGCGAGGTCGATGCCGCGGAGTTCGTCCTCGGGCTTGATGCGCAGCCCGCCCATGGTCTTGTCCAGGATCTTCGCCAGGATCCAGGTGACACCGAAGGAGTAGGCCAGCACCGTGATGGTGGCGAGGGCCTGGACGCCCAGCAGTTCGAAGCCGCCGCCGTAGAACAGGCCGCTGACGCCGTTCGGGGCCTTGTCCGTGGCGAAGAGGCCGATCAGCAACGTGCCCAGGATGCCGCCCACCAGGTGGACGCCGACGACGTCGAGGGAATCGTCGAAGCCCAGGCGGAACTTCCATTCGATGGCCAGCGAGCAGACAGCCCCGGCGATCGCGCCGATGGCCAGTGCGCCGAGCGGGCTGACGGCGCCACAGGCGGGAGTGATGGCCACCAGCGCGGCGATGAGGCCGGAGGCGGCGCCCATGCTGGTGGCTGCGCCGTGGCGGAACCGCTCAACAAGGGCCCAGGCAAGCAGTCCGGCCGAAGCTGCCACAGCGGTGTTCAGGAACACCACCGACGCCGACTGGCCGGCAGACAGCGCGGAGCCGGCGTTGAAGCCGAACCAGCCCACCCACAGCAGGCCTGCGCCCACCAGGACCAGCGGCCGGCTGTGCGGCTTGGCGTGTTCCACCTTGGGCCAGCCGGAACTCTTGCCCAGCACCAGGGCCAGGGCCAGGGCCGCGGCGCCGGCGTTCATGTGGACTGCGGTGCCCCCGGCGAAGTCGATGGCCTTGATGCCGTTGGCGATCCAGCCGCCGACGGTGCTGCCGTCCGCCGAGTCGAACGCGAACACCCAGTGCGCGATGGGGAAGTAGACCACCGTGGCCCAGATGCCGGCGAACAGCATCCAGGCGCCAAACTTCATGCGGCCCGCGGCGGCACCGGCAACCAGTGCGGTGGTGACGCAGGCGAAGAACAGTTGGAATGCTGCGAACAGGATGACCGGGATGGACGCGGAATCGTCCTTGGCCAGCAGCTGCCCCATGCCGGGGAACTCGGTGACGTCACCGATGAGTCCCAGGCCGCCCACGGAGTTTCCGAAGGCCATCGAGTAGCCAAACAGTGCCCACAGCACGGCCACCAGGCTGGCGCCGCCGAAGCACATCATCATCATGTTCAGGATGCGGCGGGACCCCACCATGCCCCCATAAAACAGGGCCAGGGCGGGAATCATCATGCATACCAGCGCCGAGCTGGCCAAAATCCAAGCGACATTTCCCGAGTCCATGGGAAACCCCTTTCAAGATGCGAAAAGAACGGTCAGTTGCCGTCAGAGCCGTTCCGCCGAGTGGGCCGTGGGTGGAGAAACCACGGCCGGCGGAGGGCGGCTTTTGCCGTCTGATACCAATGTATGGCGGTGATTTTTGGATGGGTTTCCGGTGTGTTAAATGATCGTTTCAGCCTTTTGCACGCGAGTTTCACAGGTCCCGTTGAGCGCAGCGCGTCACGCTGGGCGCGCTTTTGGCGAGGGCACGACGGCGGCGCCCCGGGCTTCCAGGGTGCGGGGCACCTGGGTGCGCCGCAAGCGTGCCGTGCGTGACGCCGCGTCGAACAGTGCAGGCATGCACCTCCAGGACCAGGCAGTGCAGGGCTAGGCTGGAAAGCGTCCGGGCAGCCAGCCACGCCGAAGGAGCCAGCCCTTGAACAGCCAGCAATCCCCTCCTGTACCGCCGAGTGACCTACGGGTGGGGGTGGTGGGCATCGGCTGGGCCGGCCAGCAGCACCTCAAGGCCTACTCGGCACTGGACGGAGTAAGCATCGTCTCGGTCGCAGGCATGGAACAGGACCTCCGCGACTCCCTGCAGGCCGAATACGCCATCCCGGACGCCTTCGCCGGCTGGGAGGACATGCTGGAGCACGGCGGCCTGGACGCGGTCAGCGTGGCAGTGCCCACCTTCCTGCACGCCCCGATCGCCATCGCCGCCCTGGAACGGGGCCTCCACGTGTTGAGCGAGAAGCCGATCGCCCGCAACGCCGTGGAAGGCCGGGCCATGGTGGACGCCGCCCGCAAGGCCGGCCGCGTCCTGGACGTCGCCTTCAACCACCGCCGGCGCGGCGACGTCAGGGCACTCAAGGACGTCATCGACGGCGGCGGGCTGGGCCGGCCGTATTACGCGAAAGCCTCATGGCTCCGGCGCGCCGGCATCCCCACGCTGGGCAGCTGGTTCACCAACCCGGAGCTCGCCGGCGGCGGGCCCCTGGCGGACATCGGCGTCCACGTGCTCGACTTCGCCCTGTACCTCCTCGGCGAGCCCAAGGTGGTGGCGGTCTCCGCGGCCACCCATGCCGAACTGGGCCCCCAGGGCCGGGGCGGTGGCAGCCGCTTCTCCGCCCACGCCACCAGCCACGCCTTCGAAGTGGAGGACTTCGCCACGGCGTTCCTGCGGCTGGAGGGCGGCGCGACCCTGCTGGTCGAGGCGAGCTGGGCAGCCTACCGGGAAACCGATGACCAGCTGGACTTCACCGTGTACGGGACCGACGGCGGCGCCGAGCTCAGGGTGCACGGGGCGCCCTTCCCGCCGGTGGGCCGGCTGCGGGTGTTCACGGACAAGGACGGGGGTGCCGCGGACTACCTGCCCCCGGTTTTGCCGGGCCGCGCGCACGATGCTGTGGTGGAGGATTTCGTGACCGCCGTGCGGGGCGGCGTTCAGGCCTGGGCCAACCATGACGGATCCCTGGCCCTGTACCGCGCGCAGGTCATCGACGCGTGCTACCAGTCCGCACGCGAGCAGAGGGAGGTTCGGCTCTGATGGACGGCAAACTGCGGATCCGTGTGTGGAACGAAGGCGTCCACGAAGCAAACAACGAACCAGCACACATCGGGGAGATCTACCCGGACGGCATCCACGGCGCCATCGCCGCCGGCCTCCGCTCCCATCTTCCGGACGCGGAGATCACGACGGCGGTCCTGGCCACCGACGCCGACCACGGCCTCAGCGAAGAGATGCTCGCGGAGACGGACGTCCTGCTGTGGTGGGGCCACATCGCGCACGCCGAGGTGCGGGATGCAGTCGTCGAACGCGTCCACCGGCACGTGCTGGGCGGGATGGGACTGATCGTGCTGCACTCTGGACACTTCTCCAGGATCTTCACCAAACTGCTCGGCACCAGCTGCTCCCTGGCCTGGCGGAATGACGGCCGGCGCGAACTGGTGTGGACCGTCAAGCCGTCCCACCCCATCGCGGAAGGGGTGGACAGCCCCATCGTCATCCCGGAGCAGGAGATGTACGGCGAACTGTTCGACATCCCGGACCCGGACGACCTGATCTTCATCAGCTCCTTTGCCGGTGGAGAGGTGTTCCGCTCCGGCGTCACCTTCACGCGCGGAAAGGGCCGCATCTTCTACTTCAGCCCGGGCGACCAGGAGTACCCGGTGTACCACCATCCACAGGTCCAGCGGGTCCTGGCCAACGGCGTGCGGTGGGCTGCGCAGCCGGATTTGGACCGTTCCGCGCCTGCTGTGACCAACCCGGCCCGGGAGTGGTTTGACGGGGCAAAACAGCATTGACATCACCCCCGCGGCGGAGCAGATTGGGATCGTCGCGCACGAGGTTCGGCAGGTTCCGGACGGGCACACCCCTCCCTGCTGGACCACCCTCCCGGAGCGCCCGCACGCCCGGGTGAACTAAACAACCCTCCTTCCCAGGAGCCTGAAATGCCCGCAATAACGGTCAAAGACCTTGAATCAAAATCCTTCGATGAGCCGGATGAAAAGCGCCGGCCGCCCATGACACAGGTGGACGTCGTCACCCTCGGCGGCACCACCCTGGGCCGCTTCACTTTCGAACCCGGCTGGCGCTGGTCGGAAACCGTCAAGACGGTGGTCCACACGGACAGCTGCCAGGTCAGCCACCTGGGCGTCTGCGTCGCCGGAACCCTGACTATCGAACTGGTCGACGGAGGCAAGATGACCATCCATGCCGGTGACGCGTACTCCATCCCGGCAGGCCACGACGCCTGGGTGGAGGGCGGCGAAACCTACGTTTGCTATGAAGTGATGAGCGCCGCAGAGTACGCCAAGCCGGAATGACCCGGCGCCCCGCCGCCAACCACCGGGAAAGGGAGGTCTGCAAGGCCCTCCCTTTCCCGGTGCTACGGCCCTACCGTTGAGGAAACGCAACGATCGGAGAGCAATGAAAGTTACCGTCATCGGCGGCAGCGGCCACATCGGGTCGTTCCTGGTCCCGCGGCTGGTCCGGGCCGGCCATGAGGTCACCAACATCAGCCGCGGGACCAGCAGGCCGTACACGGAGGCACCCGAGTGGCAGCAGGTGCACCACGTGACCGCGGACCGGGAAGCAGAGGACCGGGACGGGACATTCCCGGACCGGGTGGCGGCCCTCAAACCGGACGTCGTGGTGGACCTGGTCTGCTTCACCCTGGAATCGGCGGCGCAGCTTGTGCAGCGGCTGCGGGGCGAGGTGGGGCACCTGCTGCATTGCGGCTCCGTCTGGCGGTACGGGCAGAGCCTGAAGCTGCCCATCAGGGAGGGATCGGATTCCGCTGCTCCGCCCTTTGGCGAATACGGCGTCCAGAAAAACAGGATTGCCCTGATGCTGCAGGAGGAAACCGCCAGCGGCGGGCTGGCCACCACGTCCCTGCACCCCGGCCACATTGTCGGGCCAGGCTGGCAGCCCGTTGGTCCGCTGGGAAACCTTGATCCCACCGTCTGGCAAACGATCTCTGCAGGCCAGCCCCTCCGGATTCCCGGCAGCGGGGCGGAGCTGATGCACCATGTGCACGCCGATGACGTGGCCCAGGCGTTCGAGAAGGCGATTGCCCGGCGGGAGGCAGCCACCGGTGAGGACTTCAACATCGTTGCCCCCACGGCGCTGACGGTCCGCGGTTATGCGGACATCGCTGCCGCCTGGTTCGGCCACGCTGCAGTGCTGGAGGCGGTGTCGTGGGACCGCTTCCGCGAGAACACCTCCCGCGAGCACGCGGATGCGAGCTGGAACCACCTTTACCGCAGCCAGTGCTTCAGCATCGAAAAAGCGGCCTCCGTGCTCGGCTACGCGCCGCGGTACGAACCGGAGCAGGCCATCTTCGAATCCATCCAGTGGCTGGTCGACCACGAAAAGCTGCATGTCGCCCGCCCGCTCGGCGTCGCGGCCGGCTGAGCCCCGAAACCCTACGGGCGCAAGCGCCGCAGCCGGGCCACCAGTGTTGCGGCGAGGAGCGCCGTCCCCAGTTCCAGGGCAACAACCAGCAGCAGGTCCGTGCTGCCGGAACCGCTTCCAGCGGACGACGGCGGCGGGCCGCCATGCGCGTGCCCGGCACCACCGGCGCCGAGCAGCAGGGCGGCATGCAGGGCAGCCATCGCCACGGCAGCGGAAGTGACCTGGTGCAGCGCGCCCACCCGGCCGTGCCGCCAGATATGGACCGTGCAGGGGACGCAGACGGCGGCGAGCGCCAGCATGAGGACGCTCAGCCACGCGCCGTGGCGCCCGGATACGGCCAGCCACACGTGGGCCGCGCAGGAGACGGCGGTAACCACGGCTACGAGCCGGGCATGCAGGACGGGCCGTTGGGCGCGGACCCGTCCTGCCGCCGTCGTACTCCCTGCCCGAGCGGGGGTGAGGCTAGTGGCAGCCACCGCTGCTGCCCTCGCTGTGGCAGGACGATTCCTGCATGTTGGGGTTGGCAGGGACGTCAAGGACCGGGCTGCGGTCGAAGAAGCCCTCCGGCCGCAGCTTGAAACCGACGGTGTCCACGGGCATGATGGGCCAGTCCTCCACCCGGGGGAAGTGGGTCAGGCCGAAGGTGTGCCAGACGACGATGTCCTGGCCGTCGATGTCCCGGTCCTGTGCGACGTAGGCCGGGAGGCCTGCTCCGCCGGCGTGCTGGTTCACGAAGTCGCCCGTGGGGTACTTCTCGTTCTCGGCGTACCGGGTGACCCACAGGTCCTTGGTGGCAAAGGCGGCGCGGCGGGCGATGGAGGAACCCGGGTCCGCCAGCAGCGTGGGTTGGTTGTGGGAGTGCAGCTTGTAGCCCACCGGCTCGCCCAGGCGGTTCCTTGACTCAGGGTTGGAGATGATCCAGGTCCGGCCGGCGCGGGCGTCGGCCTCCCGGACGCCTTCGGATTCGCGGGCCAGGACGGTGCGCCTGCGGGAGAAGGCGTTGCCGCGTTCGTTGCCCGGGCCCATGGCCTGGCGGACGACGTCCTCCTCCTCCACGCGGTTGGTGAATCCGTCGATGGCCATGTCCAGCCGGGCGCTGAAGAGGTGCTGGTGGAAGGGTGCACCCAGGCCCGGGGCGAGCTGGGAGATGTTGTCCGAGCCGCCCTCCGGGAACGCGGAGGTGAACACAATGCCGGTGGCTTTGGCCTCGAATTCAATGGTGCCGTCCAGGTAGAGGTACCAGTAGAAGCCGTAGTCGTAGTTGCCAATGGTGGTGAAGAAGGAGATCACCAGGCGGCGGTTGCGGCGGGTGTAGGTTACCCCGCTCCAGAGGTCCGAGTGCTTGGAGAGGATGCTCCAGTCCTCCTCGTGCATGCAGATGCCGTTGCGGATTTCCCGCGGGTTGCCAAACGCGTCGCTGATGACGGGGCTGAGGTAGGTGATCTCCCCCAGGCAGTCGCAGCCCAGTTCCAGCGAGTTGGCGTACTGGCCCACCAGGTATTCGCCGGTGTCGAAGTAGTTCTGCCAGGACCGGATGGGTGACGGGTCGCCGTACGGCACCACCATTTCGGCGATGGAGCCGCGGTTGATGATGGGCCGTGTCCGGCCGCCGTCCTGGAATGCGAGGTTGTGCAGGACCACGCCTTCGCGGACATCGAAGCCGACATCCACACTCCACTTTTCCCACTCCACGTGGTTGCCGCCGGTGACGGTGAAGCTGGGTCCTTCCGGCTGGGTGATGCTGATGGGCTTTTGGGTGTCGCGGATGGGTCCGGTCAGTTCGGGGTCGGTGTAGTTGCCGTGCTCGGCGGGGATGGGCATGGCGCCGAGGTCGATCACCTGGGTGACTTCCTGGCTGACCACGTCCACGTAGGCCACCAGGCCGTCTACCGGGTGCGCCCAGGCGCTGTCCTCCGGGAATTCCTGCACGAACGCCAGGCCGCGGAGGATGCGGCGGCCCTTTTCTTCGCCGTATTCGAAGACGCCGGCCGACAAAGGGGCAACCCGGACCTTTCCGACGTCGAGTCCCCTGTCCGCGAGTGCCTTCAGCCAGCGTTCGTCCGTGGCCAGGAGGGACTCCACCACTTCGAACTCCTCCTCCAGGACCGGCAGTTCGCCGGTCACCGCTGTATCGAGTTCAACTGTGGAGAGCACCTTCTGCTGCGTGGTGGAGACGACGACGTCACGCGGCGCGGCCCCGGAGGCATCGTGGATGAAGACCCGGAAACGTCGGTCCACCGCTTGCGGTCCAGCTCCCCGCTCCGGATCCAGCAGGCCCAGGTAGGCGATGCGGTGCTGCGGGTCCAGGTGGCCTTCCGACTGCAGGATGGCGCGGACGTCCAGGATTTCCTCCGCGGTTGCCAGGCGGAAGGCGCCGATGCAGTTTCGGTTGGTGCAAGAGTCATGGGAAGAGCCTTTGTCCGGGCCGTCGCCGGCCGCTGGTTTATTTTCTATAGTTGTAGAGAATAAATGTCCGTAACATGGCCCACAAGAGTCTGAGAGAAATATTTCCGGGGAGTGGCCGCGGTGCCGAAGATAGTTGACCATGACGAGCGCCGCCTGGAACTCGTGGATGCCACGTGGCGGATCATCGCCAGGCAGGGCCTTGAGAGCGCCACCATGCGCGAGATCGCCTCGGAGGCGGGCTTTGCCAACGGCGCATTGAAACCCTACTTTCCCACCAAGGACACCTTGCTGGAATTTGCCTTCAGCCACGTGTTCAACAGGACCAACCAGCGCATCGCCGGGGTCACTGCGGGCAAGGCCGGCCTGGCGGCGCTGCGGGCTTTCTGCCTCGAAGTACTCCCCCTTGACGAAGAGCGCGTGAATGAGGCAAGGATTGTGGTCCCGTTCTGGCAGAGGGCGATCAATGATCCCCAGAAGGCGGCGATCCACCAGCAGTCCATGGACGAGTGGCTGGCGGCCATCCGCCGCTTCCTGGCGGAGGCGAGGGACAGCGGCGACGTGGCCGCCGCCGTCGACGACTCCATCCTTGCCGGGCAGCTGCTGAACATGCTGCTGGGAGCCCAGATCGAGGCGGCCCTGGCGCCGGAAGGCGACACGGATTTTGGCCACGCTGCCCAGCTTGAGGGCTATCTCGCGCTCCTTGGGAAAATTCCCGGCGGGAAATGAGCGCCAAACTCGAAAGTATGCTTACTATTGGTGGGTCAGGTTCTGGCAGATGCCGGAGCGAGCACGAACTGTAAGGAGCATCTCCCATGGGTTTGGATGACAAGATCGGCAACGCTGCAGAGAAGCTCGGCGGCAAGGGCAAGGAAGCTGCCGGAAACGCCACGGGCGACGAGAGCCTGAAGGCTGAAGGCCAGACGGACCAGGCAAAGTCGGACATCAAGCAGGCCGGCGAACACGTCAAGGACGCCTTCAAGAAGGACTAGTCGGCGCTCGCATAATGGGTGCAACTCCAACCGGAGTTGCACCCATTGCGTTTAAGCGCCCGGCATGGCGTGCCCGGCCGGGACGCCTAGTGAATCAGCCCCGACACCAGGTTGATGGTGGTGGCCAGGACAATGGCGCCGAGCAGGTAGGACAGCAGCGCCTGCCGAAGGACCGTCGAGCGGATGGCATTGGTCTTTAGGTCCGTGTCGGAGACCTGGAACGTCATCCCCACGGTGAAGGCCAGGTAGGCGAAGTCCGCGTACCTGGGCTGGCTGCCTTCGTTGAAATCGACTCCGGTGCCTTCGCGGTAGTAGATCGCCGCATACCGCAGGGTGAACAGGGTGTGGACCAGGAACCACGAGAGGGCGATGCTGCCCAGCGCCATGGCAACCGTGGCATCCTTGGCGCCGCCCTGCTCGCTGGAGGCGTCAAGCAGGATCAGGGCCACCCCCGCAAAGCTGGCCATCGTGGCCCCCAGGACCAGCGCGTCCGAGAAGACCCGGCCGGGGTCCTCCCGCCTGGCGTGCGCAGCAGTGGCCGCCGGACCCAGGCGGGCGATCACGCTCCAGACCCAGATGAGGTAGGTGGCCGAGGCGGCGGCCCAGCCGAGCGCCGGGGCATACGTCCAGCTGCCGAATGTGCCTACCGCCAGTGCCGCGGCAAGGCCGACGGCCAGCATCACCACCATCCGGAGCCGGGAGTGGTGCGCGCGGGAGTTGAAGTTCCGGTAATGGTCACCAGCAGCCGTCATGGACCTCATGGCCCGATCATGGCACGGGAGTCTGGGCTGCGGCTGGAAGAACAAACTTCTTATTTTCGCCAACCGTTGAAAAAAGAATCTCGGGCCGCTAGCCTGATTGGACAGTGTCGCAGGACACAGTCCGGGGGAAACGTGAAGTGGCCATCCGTCGCGAGGAACATCCATGCAATCAGCAACTACAGCCAGCACCCCACACCAGGACTTGACCTCCAGGGTGGCCGCGTCGTTCGACCATTGGAAGCACCTGGTGGCGGAATCCTTCGTTCCCCTCACCGCCCGCACCGCCGACGTGGACGGATTCCAGGGCCGTATGCGCGCCCGGGTGCTGGACCGGATGTCCATCGTGGAGGTCACCGCCACCTCCCACGAGGTCCACCGCACCCCGGCACTGATCGCCCAGGCCCACGAACGCTACTTCAAGCTGAACCTGCAGCTGGAAGGTACCGGCCTGCTGATCCAGGACAACCGGGAAGCCGTCCTGCAGCCCGGGGACCTGGCAATCTACGACACCAACCGCCCGTACACCCTCGCCTTCGAGGACAGCACCAGGATCATGGTCTTGATGTTCCCCTGCGACGCGCTCTCCCTGCCGACCGACTACGTGGGACAGCTGGCCGCGGTGCGCATGGGCAGCGGCGGCCTGAGCGGAATCGTCGGCCAGTTCATCCGGGAACTGTCAGCGAACCTGGACGTCCTGAACGGCCCCAGCGGATCACGGCTCGCCACCAACGCCCTGGACCTGGTGTCCACCATGCTGCACGCGGAAATGGACATCACGCCTGACCGCATGAAGCCGCAGGCACTGCTGGCGGTCTCGGTCCGCGAGTACATCGAGGCCAACCTCGCCGATCCCCTGCTGTCCCCGGCAAGCATCGCCGCCGCGCATTTCATTTCCACCCGGCACCTGCACAACGTCTTCCACGAGTCGGGGACCACGGTAGCCAGCTGGATCCGGACGCAACGGCTGGAAGGTGCCCGCCGCGACCTCCGGGACCCGCTGCACGCGGGCAAGTCGGTGGGCGCGGTGGCCGCCTGCTGGGGCTTCCTGGATGCCGCGCATTTCAGCCGCACGTTCCGGGATGCCTTCGGGGTCTCGCCCAGCCAGTGGCGGCGGAGCTCCTGAAGTCACCCCCGGCTAGATCAGCCCCTGCGCCAGCATGGCATCGGCCACCTTGACGAACCCGCCGATGTTGGCGCCGAGCACGTAGTTGCCGGGTTCGCCGTACTCCTCCGCGGTGGCGGCGCAACGGTCGTGGATACCAACCATGATCTCGGTCAGCCGCTCTTCGGTGTGCTCGAATGACCACGAATCGCGGCTGGCGTTCTGCTGCATTTCCAGGGCCGAGGTTGCCACGCCGCCGGCGTTGGCGGCCTTGCCCGGCCCGAACAGGACGCCCGCCTCCTGGAACACCGCAACAGCGTCACGGGTGGAGGGCATGTTGGCGCCCTCTCCAACGGCAACCAGGCCGTTGCGCACCAGCCGGGCGGCAGCAGCGCCGTCGAGCTCGTTCTGCGTGGCGCAGGGCAGCGCCACCGTGGCGTCGACGTCCCACACCGAGCCGCCGTCCGTGTAGGTCACGCCACCCCGGCGTTCGGCGTAGTCCTTCAGGCGGCCGCGCTGCACTTCCTTCACTTCGCGGAGAAGCGCGACGTCGATGCCTGCCTCGTCCACCACGTAGCCTGACGAGTCGGAGCAGGCCACCACAGTGGCTCCAAGGCTCTGGGCCTTGGCGATCGCGTTGATGGCAACGTTGCCGGAGCCGGACACCACCACGCGCTGGCCATCAAAGGACGTTCCGCGGGTTTTGAGCATTTCCTGGGTGAAGATGACGGTACCGAAGCCGGTGGCTTCGGGTCGGACCAGGGAGCCGCCCCAGGAGATGCCCTTGCCGGTGAGCACCCCTGACTCGTAGCGGTTGGTGATGCGCTTGTACTGCCCGAAGAGGTAGCCGATCTCGCGGCCGCCCACGCCAATGTCGCCGGCCGGAACGTCCGTGTATTCGCCAATGTGGCGGTAGAGCTCGGTCATGAAGGACTGGCAGAACCGCATCACTTCTGCATCGCTGCGGCCGCGGGGGTCGAAGTCGGAGCCGCCCTTGCCGCCGCCGATGGGCATGCCGGTGAGGGCATTCTTGAAGATCTGCTCGAAGCCGAGGAACTTCACGATGCCCAGGTAGACCGACGGGTGGAATCGCAGGCCGCCCTTATACGGGCCCAGCGCGGAGTTGAACTCCACGCGGAAGCCGCGGTTGATCTGGACGCGGCCGGAGTCATCGGTCCACGGCACGCGGAAGATGATCTGGCGTTCGGGCTCGCAGAGGCGTTCCAGGATGGCGGCCTCGAGGAACTCCGGGTGCCTGTCGTGGACCGGGCCAAGGCTTTCGAAGACCTCCACCACTGCCTGGTGGAACTCCGCTTCCCCGGGATTCCGTGCGAGGACAGTGTCTTTGATGGCTTCGAGCCGTGCGTCCATGGGCTGTTCCTTACCTCTGAGCCGAAACGAGGGACAGCGCAAAAGCAACGTCGCCTCATAGGTTTACTCTTCAACTTATCGGATTACGACCGGAGACCAGTAGGCGGGGCAGTCCGAATCAACTAATCTCCGTAATGTGACACAGATATTCCACATTACGAGAGAATTTGCGCGTCCCTGCTGCACATCGGAGGCGCCCTGATGCCCTTCCTGTGCCTCCTCCTTTCCGGCGCCGCGCTGCTGGTCAACGGGCTGGCGACGCTGGGGCGGCTCCCCCGCCGCGACGCCGCCACCTTCAGCCTGGTGCTCGGCGGCACCCAACTGGTGCTCGGCGTCGTCCATGTTTCCACCGGCAACGCCGGGTCCGAGGTGCTTCCGGCGGCCGCGGGCATGTTCCTGTTCGGGCTGACGTACGTCTATGCCGGGCTGGATTCCCTGTTGGGTCTGGGCTCGCGGGGGCTCGGCTGGTTCTGCGGCATGGTGGCATGTGTCGGCCTGCTGCTGGCGGGTTTCTGGCTGGTTACTGATCCGTTGCTCGCGGTGCTGTGGGTGTGCTGGTCCGTGCTGTGGGGTTTGCTGTTCGCCTCCGAGGCCCTGGGCGCGGCGCGGCTGGAGCCGTTCACCGGCTGGGCCCTGGTCCTGGCCAGCCAGGTCACGGCAACCTTTCCGGCGTTCCTGGGCCTGGCAGGTTTGTGGCCCAGGGCGGCCGGGCCGGCGTGGCTGGCGGCAGCCTTCCTGGCCGGACTGTTTATCACGGCACGCGTGCTGGCCCGGCGCGGACCTGCCAGTCCGAGCCGGGCCAGTGAAGGGGAAGCCGTGAGCGCTAGGTAAGCGCCTGTCCCAGGGTGGCGGCGTGGTGCCGGCGCTCGATGGCGGTTTCCACCAGCACCCCTGCCACGAAGACCACGGGGACCGCGGCGAGAAGGGCGATGGCCGTTTCCGCGCTGCCGCCGATCAGGGCCGTGAAATTGCTGACCACCAGGAACAGGACCCAGGCGAGGAGCACCGTTGCCAGGACGGGAGCGATGCGCGTCTGCCACAGCTGCGCCCCTGCACGTTCGCGGCGGAAGAAGCTGACCACCGCCACCGAGCACAGCATGTAGAGCACCAGCAGTGCCGCCACGGCCAGGCCGCTGAACCAGGAGAAGAGGGTCAGGACCGGGTCCAGGGCCAGGATGGCGAAGGGAAGCACCAGCACGACGGCGGTGGCGGTCTGGATCCAGGCGGCAAAGGCAGGGGCGCGGTGCCGGTTGGTCCGGGCCAGCACGGCGGGCATGGAACCGCGCAGGGCCAGGGAGTGCAGGTAGCGGTTGATGCCGTTGTGGAAAGCGATGATGCCGGCGAGCAGCGAGGTGACCAGCAGGATGCCTGCCACCACGCCCGCCCATGGTCCGAACAGCTCCACCATGGGACCGAGCACGAAGGACGTGGCGTCGCCGGATTCGAGGGCTGCCCCGGCGGCGTCCATGACCTGGGACGGGCCGTAGTAGCTGACCAGCATCCAGGAGATGAAGGAGAAGAAGACGGAGATGACGCCCACGGACAGGTAGGTGGCCCGGGCTACCGTGCGGTGCGGGTCCTTGGCCTCGGCCGAATAGATGGCCGTGGATTCGAAACCGAACATCGAAGCCACGGCGAACATGATGGCCACGCCCGGCGCGCCGGCCCCGATGGCCTCGGGCGAGAAGGACGCGGCCACGCTGATGCCTTCCGGGCCGCCGCCGTGGAGCAGGACGGTGAAGCCGAACAGCAGCAGGATGGCCACCTCGAGGCCCACCAGCAGGGCCAGCACGCGCGCACCGAGTTCGATGTTCAGGGAGCCCAGCACCTGGACGCCGGCCATGGTGGCCAGGGCGAGCAGCCACCACGGAACCTCCAGCCCAATCGAGGCGAGCAGGCCCGAGAACGCCGCACCGTATAGCCCATACATCGCAGCCTGGACGGTGTTGTAGGCCAGGAGGGCCAGCCAGGCGGCGCCGGCGCCGGTCTTCCTGCCAAAGGCTGCGGTGACGTAGGCGTAGAAAGCGCCGTTGGCCTGGATTTTGCGGCTCATCGCTACGAATCCGACGGCGAAGATGACGATGACAATGCCCACGATCAGGTATGCGCCGGGTGCGCCGGCACCGTTGCCGAGCGCTGCGGCCAGCGGCGAAGCGCCCACGATCCCGGTGAGGGGTGCCTGCGCCGACAGGACGAAGAAGAGGATGCCCAGGACGCCGATGCTGCCGGCGCGCAGTGCCGTTGAATGCTCCTTGGCCGGAGCGTCAGTGGTCCGGGGCTCAGAATTCGAAATACTCATTTGATCCTTCTTAACGGTCATGAGTTCGGGAAAATTGCTGTGGAATCCAGCTTGGCAGCGGGGCGCCGAAGCCCTTTGTCCACCAGCGACGAGTTGTTGATTGTCAGCGCAGTGCAGGATTTTGCGGCACTGGTTCCTGGGCGGCCGGGCGGGCGGCGGAGCGGGGGCCAAGCAGCGACGCGGCGGCCTGCGCCGCTTCCATGCCGCTCTCAATGGCACCGTCGATGAAGCCGCCCCAGCCGTTGGCAATATCGGAGCCGGCAAAAAGCAGGTTGCCGTGCCCGGACTGCATGGCGGCCAGGTGGTCGCGCAGGAAACCCGTCCGGTGCATCGGCCAGGTCTCCCCCGCCAGCGGGTCCGCCACCCAGTCGTGGGTGGCCACGTCCAGCACGTCAACGCCGGGGACCAGCCGGGCCAGCGGCTCCTGGACTGCCGCTGCGTCTGACGCGTCAATTCTTGTTGCGTCGGGGCCGAAGCCGACGACGATCGTGTCGCCGTCGAGCGTGTACTCGGCTTGGAAGAAGTTCAGCGGCCAGTCCGCCTTGCCCAACGCCACGAACGGCGCGTGCTCACCCCGCAGCCGGATCCACACCTTGACGCCCCTGGAAACCTGTCCGCGCTTCGCGGCTTCCGTCTTGGCCGGCGGCAGCGGCGGCTGGAAGTCGATGGTTCCCAGGACGGGAAGGGGGACCGTGACAATGGCGGCCCTGGCGCTGATGGCCCGGCCGTCCGCGCTCCGCAGGGTGACGCTCCCGCCGTCGTCCGTCATGCCTTCCACGGCGAAACCGAGGTCGACGGCGGCACGGGAGTCCCCAAGGATGGCCTCGGCGAGCGCGGCGGTTCCGCCCTGGATCTTGTACGTGGCGCAGGCTTCGAAGTTGACGGCCCAGTCACCGTTGGTCAGGGCCACCCAGCGGAGGGCCTGGGTCAGTGCCGCGTCCTCCAAGGGGCCGTTGAAGTTCAAGGTCCAGAAGGATTCGAGGATGTCCCGGGCGTCGCCGGCGGGAAACTGTTCCCGGATCCGGTCCTGCACCGAGATGTGGTCTATGCCCTTGAAGGCATCCGTGGCCAACGGCCTGAACGGTTCCGGGAAGTAGGCCCGGGACTCCTTGGTGAATTCGCCGTTGTGCCGGCCGATCATGTCAAGCAAGGCTCCGGGGTCACCTTCCCGGCGGCCGCCGTTGGCCCACCAGTATGCGCGCTGCGGCTCGGGGCTGGCGACGGTGCCGATGCCATAACGCTTCAACTCCGCCCAGACGTACGGCTGGGTCCAGTGGACCCACGTGCCGCCGATCTCCAGGTCGCGCCCCAGCCGGCGGTCCAGCCATGTCCGGCCGCCGATGCGGTCCCGGGCTTCGACGATGCGGACTGCCAGCCCCTGCCGGGAGAGTTCGCGGGCGGCGGTGAGGCCGGCAAACCCTGCACCCACGATGACGACGTCCAGGTCCTGCTCCATGGCGCTGTTGTCCTGTTTCATGGCGCAGCTTCCTACGAATAGACGAAGAACTCGACGGTGGGAGCCAGGACGGCCCACCGGGTACGGGCACCTTTATTAAAGGAGGCGGCACCGCCGGCGGTGAGGTCATAGCTGACGCCGCCCTCCACCTCGATCCGCAGGTGGCCCTCGATGATATGGATCGTTTCGTCGGCCTCCATCACCAGGTCGAAAGGCTCCGGTGCCTCGGCGGGGTTCACGTGCCAGTACCCGCAGGCGAGCGCGGGCCTGCCCCCTTCGCCGAAGCGGCGGACCCACTGGACCTCGCCGAGTTCGAAGGGCTCATTCTTGGCGGGGTCAAGGGAGGAAGAGGTGCTGAAAGCAGGGGTGGTGGCCAAGGCTACTCCAGAGGGGAAGGGGCGGCGGGGAAACGGTCGCGCCGCGGGAGGTGTGTGGAATGGCGGGGGTCCTGTGACGGGCATCACCGCGTGGAAGCAATCTAAGCAATTGCTTAGTTTTAAGTCAAGAGCTGCTTCCTGCATGGTGACGGCTGGCTAGAATCGGAACCATGACCGCTTTCGCCGCCCGCACCGCCACGCCGAAATATGGCGAGGGCCGCGAAGCACTGCTGCGGGGGGTGGTGGATGTGGTGTCGCAGAAAGGCCTCCGGGGGCTGACATTCCGTGCAGTCGCGGAGGCTGCGGGCGTCAACAACAGCCTGGTCGCCCACCATTTCGGAACCCGGGACGCCCTGATCGAGGCAGCGCTCCTCTGGTCCTCGGAGCAGTCCATCGGCGCGTCACGGCTGCGGGAAGCAGCCGAAAACGGCGGCACGTTCACGGAGGCGCTGCTGGAGCTGCTGCTTGAAGATCCGGGGCTGCAGGTGTTCCAGTACGAGATGATCCTCGAGGCCCGGCGCCGGCCGGAGCTGGCAGGACCGGTGGCCGCGCTGTATGAAAGCTACGTGGACGCCCTGTCCGCCGGCCTGGAGGCCTTCGGCGTCCAGAATAATGTCCGCGTCATTGCCCGCACGCTGTTCGCCGCTTTGGACGGGCTGGTCATACAGTACCTTGCCGGTGTGGGCCGGGACGAGATCGCGGCCGCCCTGGAGGAAGTGCACCAGGTGGTTCTCCTGCGGCGCGACTAGGTGGCGCCCCGCGGCAAGGAACCGTTCAAATAACTTTGCGGACCGTCGCGTCGAAGGCGGCAATGCTCTTGGGTCCGGGCAGGTGCCAGGCAAACAAAGGCGCGGCCGGCCGCCCTAAGGGCAGCCAGCCGCGCTGACAGTGTTTAGTTGAGAACAGCTACCGGAGCACCACGGTGCGGTTGCCCTGCAGGATGACCCGGCCTTCGCAGTGCCACTTCACCGCGTTGGAGAGGGCCTTGCATTCTGTGTCGCGGCCGGCGGCCACCAGGTCCTCGGGCCCGTACGTGTGGTCAACGTCCACCACCTGCTGGGAGATGATGGGTCCCTCGTCCAGTTCTGCGTTGACGTAGTGGGCCGTGGCGCCGACGGTCTTGACGCCGCGGGCGTAGGCCTGGTGGTAGGGCTTGGCACCCTTGAAGCTGGGCAGGAACGAGTGGTGGATGTTGATGGCCCGGCCGTCCAGCTTGCGGGTCAGGTCGTCGCTGAGCACCTGCATGTAGCGGGCCAGCACCACCAGTTCGACGTCGAGCCCGTCCACGAGCGCCATTAGCGCGGCTTCCGCTGCGGGCTTGGCGTCGGCAGTGACCGGGATGTGGTGGAACGGAATGCCGTGCCACTCCACCAGTGCCTCGTGGTCCCGGTGGTTGGATACCACCGCAACGATTTCCACCGGCAGTTCTCCGATCCGGGCCCGGAACAGCAGGTCGTTGAGGCAGTGCCCGAACTTGGACACCATGATCAGCACCTTGCGCTTGGACCTGTGGCGTTCCAGCTGCCAGCGCATGCCGAACTTTTCCGCCACGGGGGCGAAGGAGGTCCGCAGCTCCTCCAGCGTGGAATCGTCACCTTCGGAGACAAAGTGCACGCGCATGAAGAAGTGGCCTTCGGAGCGCTCACCAAACTGCTTGTTGTCGATGATGTCGCAGCCGTGTTCCAGCAGGAACCCGGACACGGCGTGCACAATCCCGGGCCCTTCCGGGCAGTCCAGGGTCAGGACGTGTTCCACGGTGGTGGGCGCTTTCGATGCGGGGATATGGGTTTCAGTAACAGTCATGGTTCAGCACTCGATCACATTCACGGCGAGGCCTCCTCGGGAGGTTTCCTTGTACTTGGTTTTCATGTCGGCTCCGGTGTCACGCATGGTCTTGATCGCCTTGTCCAGCGAGACCTTGTGGCTGCCGTCCCCGTGCAGGGCCAGCCGGGCCGCGTTGATCGCCTTCACGCTGGCGATCGCATTCCGCTCGATGCACGGGATCTGCACCAGGCCGCCCACGGGGTCGCAGGTCAGGCCCAGGTTGTGTTCGATGCCCACCTCGGCGGCGTTTTCCACCTGCGCCGGCGTTCCGCCAAGCACCTCGCAAAGCCCGGCCGCAGCCATCGAGCAGGCGGAGCCCACCTCCCCCTGGCAACCCACTTCGGCGCCGGAGATGGAGGCGTTCAGTTTGAACAGGATTCCGACGGCGGCCGCCGCCAGCAGGAAGCGGACCACACCGTCGTCGTCGGCCCCTGGAACAAACTTCACGTAGTAGTGCAGGACGGCCGGCACGATGCCCGCGGCCCCGTTGGTGGGAGCGGTGACGATCCGCCCGCCGGCGGCGTTCTCCTCGTTCACGGCCAGCGCGAAGAGGTTCACCCATTCCATGGCCAGCAGCGGATCCGCCGGTGCCTGGACGGGCGACGGCGAGGCTGCCGCGGCTTCGGCGCTGGCGGCCGAGGCCGTCAGGGTGCGGAACAGTGCGGGGGCGCGCCGGGTGACGTTCAGGCCTCCGGGCAGGATCCCTTCGGCGTTGCAGCCGTTCTCCACGCATTCGCGCATGACGGCCCACAGCCCCAGCAGCTGCTCGCGGAGCTCCGCTTCGCTGCGCCAGGTGAGTTCGTTGGCCAGCATGACCTCGGAGATGGACATGCCTTCCCGGCTGCAGATCTCCAGGAGTTCATCCGCCGTGGAGAACGGGTAGGGCAGCACGGTGTCATCCGGCACCACCTTGTCCGCCCCCTCGGCGTCGCCGTCCACCACGAAGCCGCCGCCGATCGAGTAGAAACTCCGCTCGCTCAGCACCGCGCCCGCGTGGTCCAGGGCCCGGAAGGTCATGCCGTTGGGGTGCGCGGGAAGGGACTTGCGCCGGTGGAGCACCACGTCCTCTTCCCAGTTGAAGTCCACCCGGTGCGCCCCGGCGATGTGCAGTTCGGCGTCCAGCGCGGCGGCTGCCACCTGGTCGTCGGCGGTGGTGGTATCCACGGTTTCCGGGTCCAGGCCCTTCAGCCCCAGGACCACTGCCTTGTCCGACCCGTGGCCGCGGCCGGTGGCGCCGAGGGAGCCGAACAGTTCGGTCTGGACGCGGGCGGTGGCGGCCAGCTGGCCGTCACCCTTCAGTCCGTCCGCGAACAGCTTTGCCGCCCGCATCGGGCCCACCGTGTGTGACGACGAGGGCCCGATGCCGACGGAAAAGAGGTCAAGGACGCTGAGCGCCATTAGGGGACCTCTGGCGAGGCGTACTCCCGCATGGCGTCCAGCAGCCACCGGCCCAGGAACTCGGCGAAGGAAGCGCGGGGGAAGATCCGGAAGGACTCGTCACCGGTCTTCCACAGGATGGCTGGAATGTTCGCGATTTCCGTGGAGAAGGCGGTGCCGGCCTTGAAGACCCGCGGGTGCAGGTCCAGCGAGCAGCCCTTTTCCAGGACGGCGCGGGCCCGGGGGCCCGTCAGTTCGAACGTGGTCCGGTTGGCGGACAGGTCCACCACCTGGCCCGCGTCGCCGCCCAGCGCGTCCCGGAGTGCGGGGATGAGGTCCCCGCCCAGGGATTCGTGCGCCTCGGTGGGGGCAACCACCAGGAACTCGGCCGGGCCGAGCCACAGGACGGATACGTCGCCGTTGCCGGCCACGGCACCGGAGCCAGCGGGAAGGCCCCCGGTGACACCGGCCAGGCGCTCCGCCGCGGCGGATCCCGCGAGGGCCCTGAGGCCCACCATGGTCAGGAAGGGCACCTCGGAGATTTCAACGGTGCCGGCCAGTGAGCCGGCCGCGAAGTCGTCCGCCAGCTGGCGGACCGGGCTGACGCGGGCGGCGAGGTTCTTCTCGGCGTTGGTCTTGGCGGAGGTCGGGGATGCTGCTGTTTCAGCCATCTTTACGGGTCCCTTCAGAGTCAAAAAGCACTGTTTCTGCGACAACCACGTCCACCAGCTGGTCGCCGGCGGCTGCCACCAGCGTTTCACCGATGCGGTTGCGTCCGTTCTTGATCAGGGCCAGGCCGAACGACCGGCCCAGCGCTGCGCTGTGGTAGCTGGAGGTGACGAACCCTTCCATCGGCACGGGGCCGTAGGCGGGGTTGGTCGACCGGCCCTTTTCCACCAGCTGGGTGCCTTCGGGCAACCGCAGCGTGCCGTCCACGGGAAGGACGCTGACCAAGTGCTTGCGGTCCTCACGCTGGGCGTCGGACCGCGTGTAGGAGCGCTTGCCGATGAAGTCCTTGGCCTTGGAAACGATCCATTCCATGCCGGCGTCCTGCGGGGTGACGGTGCCGTCGGTGTCCTGCCCGACGATCGGGTAGCCCTTTTCGGCACGCAGCACGTGCATGGTTTCGGTGCCGTAGGGGGTGATGTTGAACTCGGCACCGGCGGCGGCCACGGATTCCCAGGTGTTCAGCCCGTACCAGGCCGGGACGTTGATCTCGTAGGCAAGTTCACCGGAGAACGAGATCCGGCAGATCCGGGCGCGTACGCCGGAGGCGAGGGTGGTTTCGCGGAAGGTCATGAACGGGAAGGCTTCCGTGTCCAGGCCGCCGTTGGCAGCCAGTTCGGGCGCCACCTTGGCGATGACCTCACGGGACTTGGGCCCGACGACGGCAATGGTGCTCCACTGTTCCGTCACGGAGGTGCACTGCACGTCCAGTTCCGGCCACTCGGTCTGCAGCCATTCCTCCAGCCAGTCCAGTACCTTGGCGGCGCCGCCGGTGGTGGTGGTCATGAAGTAGGTGTCGTCGTCGACGCGGAGGGTCACGCCGTCGTCGAAGATCATGCCGTCCGGGGTGCACATGACGCCGTAGCGTGCCGAGCCCGGGGCGAGCTTCTTGAACGCGTTGGTGTACATCCGGTTCAGGAACTCCCCCGCGTCCTTGCCGCGGATTTCGATCTTGCCCAGGGTGGTGGCGTCCATGAAGCCAACGGATTCGCGGACGGCGGCGCATTCGCGCAGCACGGCAGCGTCCATGTCCTCCCCGGCCTGCGGGTAGTACCAGGGCCGCTTCCACTGTCCAACGTCCTCGAACAACGCGCCCTTGGCCACGTGCCAGGGGTGGATGGACGTAACGCGGGCCGGGTCGAACAGTTCCCCGCGCTGGCGTCCGGCCAGGGCCGCGAAAGCCACCGGGGTGAAGGGGGCGCGGTAGGTGGTGGTGCCGATGTCTCCGATGCCGCGGGAGGCTTCGCCGGCGGTGCGCAGGGCCGCGGCGATGACGCCGATGGCGTTGACGCCGGAGGTCTTGCCCTGGTCGTTGGCCGTGCTGATGGAGGTGTACCGCTTGATGTGTTCCACCGAGCGCATGCCGGCACCCGTGGAGCGGAGGACGTCCGCCACGGACTGGTCGCGCTGGAAGTCCACGAAGTGGTGGTGCCAGTCATCCGGGGTGCCGTTCTCGCCCGGCACCAGCCACAGCTGGCGGGTGGGGGCGGAGGCCTTCGGGTCGCCGAACACGGAGGGTTCGACGGCGGATTCGAAGCCTGTGGCGATGGCCGCCCTGGCGCCAGCGGAGATGCCCTCCGCGACGCAGTCTTCGGTGGCGAACGAGCCGCGGCCGGCGCCAATGGTCTGCTGGTCGGGTACCTCGGTGCTGGGCACGAAGGCTGCCAGCTCCTCGTCCCAGCGCAGCTTGCCCTGGCGCTGGGAGTGCAGGTGGACCAGCGGGCTCCAGCCGCCGGACACAGCCAGCAGGTCTGCCGCGATCTGCTCGACGCCGGAGGTGAGCTCGCCGTCGTCGTTAATGCTGCGGACGGTCACGCCGTCCAGCCGGCCGTCGGCACCGGCGGAGGTGTTGGCCACCGCGCTGCCGATCAGCACCCGGATCCCGGATTCGACGGCGGCAGTCGCCGCTGCGGTCAGGGCCGGACGGGCGTCCACCACGGCTGCGACCTTGACGCCTGCGGCGGCGAGGTCGGCGGCGACAGCGTAGGCGCTGTCATTGGTGGTACTGATGACCACGTGCTTGCCGGCGGCCACGCCGTAGCGGTTCAGGTAGCTGCGCGCGGCGGAGGCCAGCATGATGCCGGGGCGGTCGTTGTTCTCGAACACCAGGGGGCGTTCGTGGGCGCCCGGGGCGACAACCACCTGGCTGGCACGGATGTGCCAAATCCGCTGGCGGGACACCCCTGCGGCTGCCGGGCTGTTGAGGTGGTCGGTGCGGTTCTGGACGGCGATGACGTAGTTGGCGTCGTAGGCGCCGAACGCGGTGGTGCGGTTCAGGACCGTTGATTCCGCCCCGGAGACCAGCTCGGCTTCGACGTCGGCCACCCATTCGAGGGCAGGCTTTCCCTCGATGGTCTCGGCGAGGCCGGGGGCGGTGGAACCGGAAAGCAGCGAGCCGCCGAGTTCCGGCTGGTCATCGAGGAGCATGACCCTGGCGCCGGTGCGGACAGCCTCGCGGGCTGCGGCCAGCCCGGCGGGGCCGCCACCGATGACCAGGACGTCGGTGTGGACGTACTTCTTGTCGTATTCGGCGCGGTCGTCCTCCGGGTCCAGCTTGCCCAGGCCGTTGAGCAGGGTGGCCTGGAGTCCGTCCACCAGGGAGACGGTGGTGGCGGGGAGCATGGATTCGGCAACATGGCCGGGGAAGCGGGCTTCCACGCGGACCAGGGCGTTGGCCTCCTCCACGCCGGCGGACATGATGCCGCGGGGGCGGTCCTCGTAGAGGGAGTTGCCGGCGGCGATGCGGCCGTTGGCCAGCAGCGCGGAAGCCAGGGTGTCACCGGGGTGGCCGGTGAACTCCTCGCCGTCCACGGTGAAGCGCCAGGAGATGGTGCGGTCGATGCGGCCGCCGTTAGCCAGGCGGGCGTTCTGGGAAGTCACTTGGTCGCTCCTTCCGGGGCGGTGGTGCTGAGGATGCTCGTGGTGGAGGTGCTGGGAGCGGCACTTCCCGTGGTGGTGCTGTCAGGGCCGGTGCTGGCAGTCCCGGTTTCGGGTGCGCTGTCCGGGGAGCGGTCAGGCCGCTTCGACCCCATCGGGTAGACAGCCTTGATGTCGTAGCTCACGGTGTCGCGGAGCATGTTGAACCACTGGCGGCAGCCGGTGCTGTGGACCCAGCGCTCGGCGAAGATGCCTTTGGGGTTCTCGCGGTAGAAGAGGTAGCGGGACCACTCCGTGTCGCTCAGCTCGTTGGGGTTCTCGGGGTACGGGACGTGGGCCTGTCCCCCGTAGTGGAATTCGGTTTCGTCCCGCGGGCCGCAGTTGGGGCATGGGATCAGCAGCATGTGCGTTAGTCCTTTTCTGGTGGCGGCGGCTAGTGGGCCACGGCGGCGGCGCCGTGTTCGTCGATGAGGGCGCCGGTTTCGAAGCGTTCCAGCGAGAACGGTTTGTTCAGCTGGTGCGGGGCGCCGGTGGCGATGGTGTGGGCGAAGGTCATGCCCGCGGCAGGGGTTCCCTTAAACCCGCCAGTGCCCCAGCCGCAGTTCACGAACATGTTCTCCACGGGGGTCAGGCCCACGATGGGTGAGGCGTCCAGGGTGGTGTCCACGATGCCGCCCCAGGTCCGGAGCACGTGGGCCCGGGCGAAGATCGGGAAGAGCTCGACGGCGGCCGCCATCTGCTGCTCGATCACGTGGAACGAGCCGCGCTGGCCGTAGCCGTTGTAGGAGTCCACGCCGGCACCCATGACCAGTTCGCCCTTGTGCGCCTGGGAGACGTAGACGTGCACGTGGTTGGACATGACCACCGTGGGGTGGACGGGCTCGTGCAGTTCGGAGACCAGGGCCTGCAGGGGGTGGGACTGGATGGGGAGCTGGAATCCGGCCATTTCGGCCAGGACGGAGCTGTGGCCTGCGGCGCAGAGGCCCACCTTCTCCGTGTTGATGGTGCCGCGGTTGGTCTTGACGCCCACCACGCGGTCGCCGTCCTTCAGGAAGCCGGTCACCTCGCAGTTCTGGATGATGTCAACGCCCATTTCGTCGCACTTGCGGGCGAAGGCCCAGGCCACGTGGTCGTGCTTGGCGATGCCGGCGCGGGGCTGGTAGGTGGCGCCCATGACGGGGTAGCGGATGTTGTCGCGGATGTTCAGGATGGGGCAGAGTTCCTTGACCTGCTGCGGGTCCAGCCATTCGGCGTCCACGCCGTTGAGCTTGTTGGCACCGACGCGGCGCATGCTTTCGCGCACGTCGCCCAGGGTGTGGGCGAGGTTCATGACGCCGCGCTGGCTGAAGAGGAAGTCGTACTCAAGTTCCTCGGGCAGGATTTCCCAGAGTTTGAGGGCCTGCTCGTAGATGGCGGCGCTCTCGTCCCAGAGGTAGTTGGAGCGGATGATGGTGGTGTTGCGGGCCATGTTGCCACCGGCGAGCCAGCCCTTTTCGAGGACGGCGATGTTGGTCATCCCGTGGTTCTTGGCCAGGAAGTATGCGGTGGCCAGGCCGTGCCCGCCGCCGCCGACGATCACGGCGTCATAGGAGGACTTGGGTTCCGGGTTCCGCCAGAGGAAGTCCGGGTGCTCCGGAAGGTGCTGGGTGCTCACTGGGCGGCTCCAATCAGGTCTGCCTCGATGCCGGCCAGGTTGGCGTCGGCGGAGAGGTGCGGGTAGAGGGGGAACTTGCCGGCCAGGGCCGTCACGCGTTCCCGGAGTTCGACGGCGGTGTCCCCGGGGAGGGTGCCCGTGCCGGCGGAGGCAATCAGGGCCGTGGCGATGATGTCCGCAACCTCGGTGAACTCGGCGGCGCCGAAGCCGCGGGCGGCCAGGGCGGGGGTGCCGATCCGGAGGCCGGAGGAGACCATCGGCGGGCGGGGGTCGAAGGGGACGGCGTTGCGGTTGACCGTGATGCCGATCTGGTGGAGTGCGTCCTCACCCTGCTGGCCGTCCAGTTCGGAGTTGCGGAGGTCCACCAGGACCAGGTGGACGTCGGTGCCGCCGTTGACCACGGAAATGCCTGCGGCTGCGACGTCTCCCTGGAGGAGTCGCTCGGCCAGCAGCTTGGCGCCCTGCAGCACCCGCTCCTGGCGTTCCTTGAATTCGGGGGCGGCAGCGAGCTTGAACGCCACGGCCTTGGCGGCCACAACGTGCTCCAGCGGACCACCCTGCTGGCCCGGGAACACCGCGCTGTTGATCTTCTTGGCGTATTCCTCCTTGGCCAGGATGACGCCGCCGCGCGGACCGCCCAGGGTCTTGTGGGTGGTGGTGGTGACCACGTCCGCGTACGGGACGGGGTTCGGGTGCAGTCCGGCGGCGACGAGTCCGGCGAAGTGCGCCATGTCCACCATGAGGTAGGCGCCCACGAGGTCGGCGATGCGGCGGAATTCGGCGAAGTCCAGTTGGCGGGAGTAGGCGGACCAGCCGGCCACGATCAGCTTGGGCTTGTGCTCCAGGGCCAGGGCTTCCACCTCGGCCATATCGATCCGGAGGTCTTCCTCGCGGACGTGGTAGGGAACCACGTTGTAGAGCTTGCCGGAGAAGTTGATCTTCATGCCGTGCGTAAGGTGTCCGCCGTGCGCCAGGGAGAGCCCCAGGATGGTGTCGCCCGGGTTCAGCAGGGCGAACATGGCGGCGGCGTTGGCCTGGGCGCCGGAGTGTGGCTGCACGTTGGCGAACTCGGCGCCGAAGAGTGCCTTCACGCGGTCGATCGCGAGCTGCTCGATGACGTCCACGTGCTCGCAGCCGCCGTAGTAGCGCTTGCCCGGGTAGCCTTCGGCGTACTTGTTGGTGAGCACCGAGCCCTGGGCCTCCATGACGGAGGTTGGAGCGAAATTCTCCGACGCAATCATTTCCAGGGTGGACTGCTGGCGGTGCAGTTCCTGTGCCACAGCGGCGGCGACGTCGGCGTCGACCGTGGCGAGCGAGGCGTTCAGTACGTCCTGCATTGTTCTCCTTTTGAGCCCTTCGGAGTTACTGACCCATAACTGATCTGTAACTGATATATTAGAACTGTCGTAATAGTATGTTCCAGATCACTTGGACGTCAATAGCACTCCTGGGAAGGCTCGAAATGAGCGTCACATTAGAGAACCACCTGGCCGGCGACGGGGACCTCTCACTCTCCGAACAGGCCTACCGGCACCTCCGGGACCGACTCATCATGCTGGACATCCGGCCGGGCGAGGCGATCAACGACGGCAAGCTGGCCGCCGAACTCGGGATCGGCCGGACGCCGGTCCGGGAAGCCCTCAAGCGGCTGGAAAGTGACCACCTCGTGGTGTCCTACCCCCGCCGCGGAACGTTCGCCACCATCGTCGACATCACCGAACTCGCTGACGTTTCGGAGCTGCGCGAATCTCTGGAACCCCTGGCCGCACGCCGCGCCGCGAAGCTGGCAACGCCGGCGCTGCGGGCGGAAATCCGGGAAACCGCGGCCGCGATCTCCACCATGGGCGATGACGACGATCCCTACGACCTCATGCGGTACGACATCAAGGTCCACCGGCTGATCTACCGGGCCGCGGCCAACGCGCACCTCGAGGACGTCCTGATCCGCTACGACAACCTGGCCACGCGAATCTGGTGCATGGTGCTCGAAAAGGTCCCATCCGTCGCGTCCCACATTGCCGAGCACGTTGAGCTGCTGGAAGCAGTGGCCGACGGCGACGCGGACCGGGCCGGCAAGCTCGCCCTGGAGCACGTCACCAGTTTCGAGCAGGCCATCCGGAACGTGCTCTAGCCGTCGTGCCCAGGCGCGGCTAGCGCAGCCGGGCCCGCACCTCCTGCGCGAATTCCAGCGTGGTGGCCGAGCCGCCCAGGTCCGGTGTGGCGATGCCGTCTGCCAGCGCCGATTCGAAAGCGCCGGTCAGGGACCGGGCGGCCTCCGCCTCGCCCAGATGGTCCAGCATCATGGCCGCAGCCCAGAGCGCGCCGACCGGGTTGGCGATGCCCTTGCCGGCGATGTCCGGGGCGGAGCCATGGACGGGCTCGAACATCGAGGGGTGCCGGCGCTCGGGGTTCAGGTTGGCACTCGGGGCGATGCCGATGGAACCGGCCACTCCGGCGACGAGGTCGGACAGGATATCTCCGAACAGGTTGGATGCGACGATGGTCCGTACGCTGGTGGGCTTCATGACCAGCCGGGCCGCGAGCGCATCGATGAGCACCTTGTCCACCGTGACGCCGGGGAACTGTTCCACCGTCCGGGCCACCACTTCGTCCCAGAACGGCATGGTGTGGATGATGCCGTTGGATTTGGTGGCCGAGACCAGGATGCCGCCCCGGTTCGTGGCGGCCTCTGCCGCGTAGCGGGCCACCCTGCTGATGCCGGCTTTGGTGAAGACGCTCTCCTGAACGGCGAATTCAGCGTCCGTCCCCGCACCGAAACGGCCGCCGATCTGCGAGTACTCGCCTTCAACGTTTTCCCGGACCACCACGATGTCGAGGTCCTCGAGGCCCGGCATCGCTCCCTTGACCCCGGGCAGCAGCTTCATGGGGCGGAGGTTGACGTACTGGTCGAACTCCCGGCGGATGGGAATCAGCAGTCCCCACAACGTCACGTCGTCGGGGACGTCGGGGGTGCCCACCGCGCCCAGGTAGATCCCGTCCCCGCTCCCGAGCTGCTCGATGCCGTCAACGGGCATCATCCGGCCGGTTCTGACGTAGAGGCCGCTGTTCCAGTCACGGACGCGCCAGTTGACGGTGAAGCCATGCAGCCCGGCCACGGCATCCACGCACCCCATGGCCACCTCGGTGACATCCACGCCGATGCCGTCACCGGGAATCGAATCGATGGTGTAGGTGCGGGCCATGGCTGTCCAATCATTCGTGGTTTGTGCGGTGCGTAAAGCTTAGAGGCAGCGGCCGGGTATCCGGGTGTGACGTGGAATACTTCCGTACAAGCGCGCCGGATGTTCCGGCGGGATGTTTTGAAGGGGCAGGTGGCCATGCAGGAATTCGTCAACGAGGACGAAGAGGCCCGGCGGCATGTCCTGGCAGTGCTGGCGGCTGAGCGTGGCCGGGGGCTGCTCCCCGACCCGGACTTCGACCGCCGCTTCACCGGGCACTTTCCCACGCTCCGCAGCCTCTTCCATTCCCTGTACGGTGACCGGACGGACTGGCTGGAGCAGCTGTCCGCGCTGGTGGTGCAGAGCGCGGCTTCCTGGCAGGAACGCCCGCAGGAGCTGAAGGCCCTGGACGCCGAACGGGAGGCGGACCCGGACTGGTTCCAGTCCAACAGGATGCTCGGCGGCGTCTGCTACGTGGACCGGTACGCGGAAAGCCTGGAGGGGATTCGCGCCCGCATCCCCTATTTCAAGGAACTGGGCCTGACCTACCTGCACCTCATGCCGTTGTTCCTGGCGCCCGAACCACACTCGGATGGCGGCTATGCGGTTTCGAGCTACCGTGAGGTCAACCCAAAGCTGGGCACCATGGAGCAGCTGCGCTCCCTGGCAGCGGAACTAAGGGACAACGGCATCAGCCTGGTGGTGGACTTCATCTTCAACCACACTTCGGACGAGCACGAGTGGGCCCGCAAGGCTGCCGCAGGCGATCCGGAGTACAGCGGCTACTACTGGATCTTCCCGGACCGGACCATGCCGGACGCCTTCGAGGCGGATGTCCGCGAGATCTTCCCGGAAAACCACCCCGGATCCTTTATCAGGATGGAGGACGGCCGGTGGGTCTGGGCTACGTTCCACACCTACCAGTGGGACCTGAACTACTCCAACCCGGAGGTCTTCCGGGCCATGGCTGCCGAGATGCTGTTCCTTGCCAACCAGGGCGTGGACATCCTGCGGATGGATGCGGTGGCGTTCATCTGGAAGCAGCTGGGTACCCCCTGCGAGAACCTGCCGCAGGCGCACACGCTGCTGCGGGCGTTCAACGCGGTGTGCCGGCTGGCGGCGCCGGCCCTGCTGTTCAAGTCCGAGGCCATCGTGCACCCGGACGAGGTGGCGCTCTACATCGACCGCAAGGAATGCCAGCTCTCCTACAACCCGCTGCAAATGGCACTCATCTGGGAATCCCTGGCCACGCGGGATGTCTCGCTCCTGTCCCAGGCCCTGCACCGGCGGCACAACATCCCGGACGGCACGGCGTGGGTGAACTACGTCCGCAGCCATGACGATATCGGCTGGACCTTCGCGGACGAGGACGCGGCAGAACTGGGCATCAACGGCTTCGACCACCGCCGCTTCCTGAACTCCTTCTACGTCAACCGTTTCCCCGGCAGCTTCGCCCGCGGCGTCCCCTTCCAGGACAACCCCAAGACCGGCGACTGCCGGATTTCAGGCACGACGGCGTCCCTGTGCGGCATGGAGGTTGACCCGGCTGAGGCGGTGGAACGGATCCTTCTGGCCCACTCGGTGCCCTTCAGTACCGGCGGCGTCCCGCTGCTGTACCTGGGCGACGAAGTGGGGCAGGTCAACGACTACGCCTACGCATCGGAGCCGGGACACGACGCGGACAGCCGGTGGGTGCACCGGCCGCACTTCCCCGCGGACCAGTACGCCCGCAGGACAGACCCGTCCACGCCGGAAGGAGCAGTGTATGCGGGGCTGCGGCGGATGATCGAGGTCCGGACCAGCACACCGGAACTGGCGGGGACCAGGCTGATCGATTTCGGCACCAACAACCGCGCAGTGCTCGGCTACCAGCGGCCGGGCGCGACGGAGGACGGTCCCACCATCCTGGCCCTGGCCAACTTCAGCGACTCCGCCCAGACCCTCCCGGCGGAAACGTTCGGCGGCGTCTCCCCTGCCGCCGTCGACCTTCTCTCCGAAGCAGCCATGCAGCTGGACGACGGCGTCACCCTCCTCCCCCGGCAATACCTCTGGCTGCGCGTCACGCCGCGGTAATCGGGAGCCTGCGATTGGGACCTGGCACCGGGGCGTGAAACCATACGGATCATGGCCTCCAAGATTGCGTACCAGGGTGAGCCCGGCGCCAACTCCAACATCGCGTGTCAGCAAATGTTCCCGGACATGGAAAGCGTGCCGTGCGCCAGCTTCGAGGATGCCTTTGAGCTGGTGGCTAGCGGTGAGGCGGAGCTCGCCATGATCCCCATCGAGAACTCGATCGCCGGGCGGGTGGCGGATATCCACATCCTGCTGCCGCAGTCCAACCTGCAGATCGTGGGCGAGTACTTCCTGCCCATCCATTTCGACCTGCTGGGCATCCCGGGCAGCACCATTGAAGGCGCCTCGGAGGTCCACAGCCACATCCACGCGCTGGGCCAGTGCCGGAAGTTGATCCGCGAGCACGGCCTCAAGCCCGTTATCGCGGGCGACACCGCCGGTTCGGCCAGGGAGGTGGCGGAGTGGAACGATCCCCGCAAGCTCTCCCTGGCTCCCCCGCTGGCCGCAGAGATTTACGGCCTGGAGGTCCTGGCCTCGCGGGTGGAGGACGACCCCTCCAACACCACCCGCTTCGTGGTCCTGGCCCGCGAAAAGGCGCTTCCGGCAAAGGACGAACTTCCCGGTCCCGCGGTCACCAGCTTTGTGTTCCGCGTGCGCAACGTCCCCTCCGCCCTGTACAAGGCACTGGGTGGTTTCGCCACCAACGGCGTGAACATGACCCGGCTGGAAAGCTACATGGTGGGCAACGAATTTGCCGCCACCATGTTCATGGCCGACGTCGAAGGCCACCCCGAGGACCTGCCGCTGAAGCTGGCCCTCGAGGAACTGGACTTCTTCACCACCGAGGTGCGGATCCTCGGCGTGTACGCCGCGGCCGACTACCGGGCCGCAGCCGCCACCGCCTGACCCCGCGATCCCGCGACGCCACAGCGGGAGACGCGGCGTTACTCCCGGCGCGCGCCGCCGTCGGGTTCCACCACTGCCGTGCTTGCCGTGGACATCGGCGGGGTGAGCACAGACGCGTAATCGTGCTGGGTTGAGTATGTGAGGAAGCCCAGATGCGCTTCATACCGGTCCAGGACGTCGTCGATTACCTGCTGGTGGGACAATCCCATCAGGTCGTAGCCTTCCGAGCCGGTCTGGGCGAATACCTCGACCCGGTAATAGACATCCGTCTGCCGGGACATGCGGCCGCCAAACATCGGCACCGGCGCTTCAACGGCCTGCACCTGGTAATGGAAGTCCCGGTGCCCGGGGATGCTGACCACCAACGCATGGCTGGAAATACCCGTGTGCGGATTTGGCAGCAGGTCCAGGGTGGCGTGGTAGCCCTGCTTGGTGAACTCCTTCACTACATCGGCGAGCGCCGGCTGCACCGTCTCCTCCATGAAGAGGGCCACCTGCTTCCTGGAGGGGTAGGCGCGCATGCCGGCCAGCCGCTGCCGCCACGTGCGGTCGGGCACCTGGCCGCCGTGGGCAGCGGTGGACTGCCGTCGAAGGACCTGCCCTTCCCGTTCGGCCCGCTCCATCCTCAGCGCCTTGGAGAACGATGCCATCACGAGCCACGCGATGACGGTCACCGGGAGGGCAAAGATCAGGGTTGCATACTCCATGGTGGTGACGCCGCCGGCCACCAGCATGGCGATGGTCAGCAGCGCAGTCAGGACAGCCCAGAAAATGCGCAGCCACTTGGCGCCGTCCTGTGCCGGGTCGGGAATGGTGGACGAAAAGTTGGACATGACCATGGCGCCGGAGTTGGCGCTGGTGAGGTAGAACAGCATGCCGGACAGCGTGCCCAGCCCGATCAGGAAGCCCGCTCCGGGGAACATGTTCAAGAGGGCATACCAGCCCTCCTCCGGGCTGGCCATGGCGAGCCGGGCGAACTCTGTGTTGCCGCCCAGGACCTCATGCATGGCGCTGTTGCCGAAGATGCTCACGATCAGGAAGTCGCAGAGCACCGGTGCGGTGATGGCGGCAATCACGAATTCCCGGAGGGTCCGCCCACGGGAAATGCGCGCCAGGAACAGCCCCACAAACGGCCCCCATGCCAGCCAGAACGCCCAGAAGAAGAGCGTCCAGCTGGCCATCCATTGCGAGCCCCCGTCCTCATAGGCGAACGTCTGCAGGGTGCGGTCGGGCAGGGTGAACAGGAACCGGCCGATGTTTTCCACCATCGAGTTGAGCAGGAAGGACGTCTGGCCCGTCACCAGGATGTACAGCAGCATGGCCGCGGCACTCCAGATGTTCAGTTCGGAGATCCAGCGGATGCCTTTATCCACCCCTGAGGTGCAGGCCGCCACGGTGAGGACGACGGCGACAACCACCAGGGCGATCTGCAGCGCCAGGCCCTCCGGCAGGCCGAACAGGATGGAAAATCCGACATTGAGCAGGACAACGCCGATGCCCATGGATGTGGCCACACCGAAGACGGTGCCTACCAGGGTGACGACATCGATGGTGTCGCCCACTCCCCCGCGGACGCGTTTTCCCAGGAGCGGGTACAGGGCTGCGCGGATGGAGAGCGGCATGCCCCACCGGTAGGCGAAATACCCCATGGCCATGCCAAGGAGCGAGTACATTGCCCAGCCGGCGATACCGTAGTGGAACATGGTCCACACCACGGCGTCCTGGGCTGCTGCCGCGGTCTGCCCCTCGCCTGACGGGGGCTTCACGTATTGGGTGATGGGGCCGGTGACGGAGTAAAAGAGCATGTCGATGCCCACTCCGGCCGCGAACAGCATGGCCACCCAGGTGAAGAGTTTGTATTGGGGCCTGGAGTGGTCCGGTCCCAGCCGGACCTTCCCTTCCTTGGACAGCGCCACCCACAGGACGAATCCGATCACGACGGTGACGGTGAGGACATAGAACCAGCCAAGGTTGGTTGCGATCCAGGCCACCACGGATTTCATGGTGGATTGGGCGTTCGCCGGCACCAGCATCGCCCAAGCCGAGAACGCCAAAATGATGGCCGATGAAATGATGAACACCCGCCAGTTGACCCTGGGCTTGGGTTGTTCGACGAGCTCGCCGGGAGCCTTGCTTAGTTCGCTGCTGGAGACGGGTGCGCGGTTTTCCCCGTCAGGGGCAGGGCGCCGCCGCTCGGTCCCGCCCAGCTGGCTGCGTTGAACAATCGCCGTCGGCTGCTGGTCCCCTGGGTGGCGTGCGTTTTCTTCGGCCAATGAAGTCCTCCTCCGATCGGCAGCGGGCCGGCCGGGCACCCGTGTCGGGTGGCCGCAGGAGACCCCGGTCCGGGAAAGGAGGGAGGCCGTGCACAGAAGGGCACTCGCCGTGCGGGCTGCATGCCAATGGTAGTACACGGCCTCCGGGCCGGGGCCAGGCGGAGCGGGACCGGGAGGGCGGCACCTACACCTTTTGGGCCTGCCGGGCGGTCAGCAGGGGTGCGAAGAACGCACCGAGTTCCGCGGTTGCCGTCAGCGGCAGCACGTTGGCCACGTACTGGTCCGGACGGACCACCACCACCGCCCCGGACCGGTCCACGCCGCGAAGGTCGAAGATGTCGGCCTTCGGATCGGTGGCGTACACCTTCTCGTAGTCGGTGAGCTTGAACGGGCCCACCAGGGGCTTGAAGGCTGCGGGAACGGCCTTGATGTCGACGGCGGTGTGTGGCTGCTGGTAGATGACCTTCAGGTCGAACCACGCATCCGGGTCGGCGCCGGAAGGGGTGGCGGCCAGCGGGGACTCCGGGGAGTCCGTGAACCAGGCGGCAAGCTTGTCGGTGGCCGAATTGGTACCGGGAAGCGCGGGGTCGGCGAAGACGTAGATCCGCCAGCGGCCGTCAGCGGTGGCGTGGTGGCCCAGATGGAGCGGGTTGGTGTCCCCCACGCGGACCACGGGCGCGGACTTGAAGCGTTTGCCCACGGGGAATCCTGCGGCCAGGTCCTGGTGCTCGCTGCTGCCCACAATCAGGGACGGCGTGTACTGGGTCATGAACCCGGCAGGGAATTCCGCGGTCTGTACGTAGAAGTCCTCGAGGTCGGAGGGGTGCTCGAACTCCTCCGGCTTCTTGGCCATCATGGTGGACCATTCCTTGTCGAAGTCGATGAGGTTCCTGGCCACCACCTGGCGTTCCTCGGAGTACGTGGTGAGCAGGCTCTCGGGGCTGCGGCCCTCCAGCACGTGGCCCAGCTTCCAGGCGATGTTGAAGCCGTCCTGCATGGACACGTTCATGCCCTGGCCGGCCTTGGCGCTGTGGGTGTGGCAGGCGTCGCCGGTGATGAACACCCGCGGGGTGCGCGTGCCGCGCTCACCCGGCAGGACGTCGTCGAACCGGTCCGTTAGCCGGTGGCCCACCTCGTACACGCTGTGCCATGCGACGTTCCGGACGTCCAGCGTGTAGGGGTGGAGGATCGCGTTGGCCTTGGCGATGATCTGCTCGATGGTGGTCTCACGGACCGAGTGCTGGCTGGCCGGGTCCACTTCGCCCAGGTCCACGTACATGCGGAAGAGGTGGCCGCCTTCGCGCGGGATCAGCAGGATGCTGCCTTCGGCACCCTGGATGGCGCACTTGGTCCGGATGTCCGGGAAGTCGGTGACGGCGAGCACGTCCATGACGCCCCAGGCATGGTTGGCCTGGTCGCCGGCGAGGGTGCAGCCGATGGCCTGGCGCACCTTGCTGCGCGCACCGTCCGCGCCCACGACGTACTTCGCGCGGACAACGCGGTCCTGGCCTTCATTCGGGCCCGAGGTGTGCCGCAGCGTCACCGTCACCGGGTAATCGCCCTCACCGGTCACCGTGAGGCCCTGGAAGTCGTAGCCGTAGTCAGGCTTCATCCGGGTGGGAGCGTTGGCCATGTACTCCGCGAAGTAGTCCAGCACGCGGGCCTGGTTGACGATCAGGTGCGGGAATTCGCTGATGCCCATCTCGTCATCCACGGCCCGGGCAGACCGGATGATGTTCGCATGGTTGGCGGGATCCGGCTTCCAGAAGGCCATCTCGGTGATGCGGTACGCCTCGGCGATGATCCGCTCCGCGAAGCCGAAGGCCTGGAAGGTCTCCACGCTGCGCGCCTGGATTCCGTCTGCCTGCCCGATCGCGAGCCGGCCGGGGCGGCGCTCGACGATGCGGGTGGTCACGTTGGGGAACATGGACAGCTGGGCCGCAGCGAGCATGCCGGCGGGGCCGGTACCCACGATGAGGACGTCCACTTCGTCGGGAAGTTCCTCGGGGCGGTTAAGGCCGACGCCGGCTGCCGGCTGGACACGCGGGTCACCGGATACGTATCCGTGGTGGTGGAACTGCACGGGCTTTCCTCACTTCGTTGTGGATGGCAATCGCTAAACGTGTTCTATATGAGAACACAAGGTTCGATAATCGAAAATTAAAGCTTGGCATCAACTGTACGCTCGATGTGATCCGGGCGACAAGTGCCGTCGGGCCGGCCGCCAAAAGCCCGGAAAATAAGGGGTTGACGACCCGCGCCGGATGGGTGATAGTGATCGTATACGATTTCGTACCTGATGAGGAGATGGCTTTGGAGCAGGTCAACGGCGACACCCTGGCGGCAGCACGCAAGGTGATCGCGGTGCACATCAACTACCCCAGCCGGGCGGCACAGCGGGGCCGCACCCCGGCGCAGCCGTCCTACTTCCTCAAGCCTTCCAGCTCGCTGGCCCTGGGCGGAAGCCCCGTGGAGCGGCCCGCCGGCTGCGAACTGCTTGGCTACGAGGGCGAGATCGCCCTGGTGATCGGCAAGGCCGCCCGCCGCGTTTCGATCGGGGACGCCTGGAGCCACGTTGCAGCCGTCACCGCCAGCAACGATCTTGGCGTGTACGACCTCCGCTACGCCGACAAGGGCTCCAACCTCCGCTCCAAGGGCGGCGACGGGTTCACCCCGGTGGGCCCGGCACTGATCCCGGCAGACGCCGTCGACCCCGCCAAACTGCGCATCCGCACCTGGCACAACGGCGATCTGGTCCAGGACGACACCACCGAAGACCTGCTCTTCCCGTTCGCCCGGCTCGTGGCGGACCTCTCCCAGCTCCTCACCCTCGAGGAGGGCGACATCATCCTCACCGGCACCCCGGCCGGCGCCTCGGTCGCAAAGCCGGGCGACGTACTGGAAGTGGAAGTGGAGACGGTGGACGGCGGCCTGTCCACCGGGCGGCTGGCCACGACCGTGGTGGAAGGCACGACGGCGTTCGCGGACTTTGGTGCCCGGCCCAAGGCCGATGACCTGCAGCGGGAGGAAGCCTACGGCTCCCGTGAAGCAGCGGGCCTCGCCGCCGTCGAACCCGTCCTCACCCCGGAACTGAAAGCCAAGCTCGAGTCGGTCGCCACCGCCACCCTGTCCTCCCAGATGCGCAAGCGCGGCCTTAACAACGTCAGCATCGACGGGCTGCAGGCCACCCGCCCGGACCGCCGCGTGGTGGGCCTGGCCCGCACCCTCCGCTACGTCCCCAACCGGGAGGACCTGTTCAAGACCCACGGCGGCGGCTTCAACGCCCAGAAGAAGGCCATCGATTCCGTCAATGAAGGCGAAATCCTGGTGATGGAAGCCCGCGGTGAAAAAGGAACCGGTACCGTGGGCGACATCCTGGCCCTCCGCGCCCAGGTCCGTGGCGCCGCGGCCATCATCACCGACGGCGGCGTCCGCGACTACTCCGCCGTGGCCGGCCTGGAGATGCCCACCTACTTCGCCAACCCGCATCCCGCCGTGCTGGGCCGCCGCCACATCCCGTGGGACACCGACATCACCATCGCCTGCGGCGGCGCCACCGTCCAGCCCGGCGACATCATCGTGGCCGACTCCGACGGCATCCTGGTGATCCCCCCGGCCATCGCCGAAGAACTGGTGGCCGACTGCATCCAGCAGGAGCAGGAAGAAACCTTCATCTTCGAGATGGTCAAGCAGGGCAACAGCGTTGACGGCCTCTACCCCATGAACTCCGAATGGCAGGCCCGGTACCAGGAGTGGGAAGCAGGAAACCACAATGACTGAGGCCATCATGGTCGCCGGCAGCAAGTCCGAGCAGGCCTACCAGGCCGTCAAGGCCCGGATCGTCGAAGGCACCTACACCCCCGGCTACCGGCTGGTCCTCGGCTCCATCGCCAAGGACCTCGGGTTCAGCGTGGTCCCCGTCCGCGAAGCCATCCGCCGGCTCGAAGCCGAAGGCCTGGTGACCTTCGAACGCAACGTGGGCGCCACCGTCGCCGGCATCGACCCCACCGAGTACCTCTACACCATGCAGACCCTCAGCATCGTGGAAGGCGCAGCCACCGCACTGTCCGCCCCGCTGATCGACCCCGCGGCCGTGGCCCGGGCCCGGGCCGTGAACGAAGAGATGCGGACGTGCCTGGACCACTTCGATCCGGTCCGCTTCACGCAGCTCAACCAGGACTTCCACAGCGTCCTGTTCGAGCACTGCCCCAACCCGCACATCCTGGATCTGGTGCACCGCGGCTGGAACCGGCTCGCAGCCATCCGGTCCTCCACGTTCCGCTTCGTCCCGGGCCGCGCCCGCGACTCCGTGGACGAGCACGAAAACCTGCTGAAGCTCATCGAAACCGGAGCCGACGCAGAGCAGATCGAAAAAGCCGCCAGGCTCCACCGCTCGGCAACCCTTGACGCATATCTCGCCCAAGCAAAGCACCAGTAAGGACTTCAACGATGACGACCTCAGTAGAAACCGCCAAGCACTACGTCCCCGAGGACCTGCCCACCCACATCCAGCACTACATCAACGGCCAGTTCGTCGATTCCGTGGGCGGCAAGACCTTCGACGTCCTGGACCCGGTCTCCAACCGGAACTACGCCACCGCAGCCGCCGGCCAGAAGGAGGACATCGACCTCGCCGTCGCCGCCGCCCGCGAAGCGTTCGTGAATGGCCCCTGGCCGAAGATGAAACCGCGGGAGCGTGCCCGCGTCCTGAACAAGATCGCCGACGCCGTCGAAGCCCAGGAAGCACGCCTGGCAGAACTGGAAACCTTCGATACCGGCCTGCCGATCACCCAGGCCAAGGGCCAGGCCCTCCGCGCCGCCGAGAACTTCCGCTTCTTCGCGGACCTCATCGTGGCCCAGTTCGACGACGCCATGAAGGTTCCCGGCTCGCAGATCAACTACGTGAACCGCAAGCCGATCGGCGTGGCCGGACTGATCACCCCGTGGAACACCCCGTTCATGCTCGAGTCCTGGAAGCTGGCCCCTGCGCTGGCCACCGGCAACACCGTGGTCCTCAAGCCGGCCGAGTTCACCCCGCTCTCCGCCTCCCTGTGGGCCACCATCTTCAAGGATGCCGGGCTGCCCGATGGCGTCTTCAACCTGGTCAACGGCCTGGGCGAGGAAGCCGGCGACGCCCTGGTCAAGCACCCGGACGTCCCGCTGATCTCCTTCACCGGCGAGACCACCACCGGCCAGACGATCTTCCGCAACGCCGCCACCAACCTCAAGGGCCTCTCCATGGAGCTCGGCGGCAAGTCCCCCTGCGTCGTTTTTGCCGATGCAGACCTGGACGCCGCCATCGATTCCGCCCTGTTCGGCGTCTTCTCCCTCAACGGCGAGCGCTGCACGGCCGGCTCCCGCATCCTGGTGGAGCGCGCCATCTACGACGAATTCTGCGAAAAGTACGCCGCCCGGGCCAAGAACATCGTGGTGGGCGATCCCCACGACCCCAAGACCCAGGTGGGCGCCCTGGTCCACCCGGAGCACTACGAGAAGGTGGCATCCTACGTGGAGATCGGCAAGTCCGAGGGCCGGCTCCTGGCCGGCGGCGGCCGCCCCGGCCACCTGCCCGAAGGCAACTACATCGCACCTACGGTGTTTGCCGACGTCGCCCCCGACGCCCGGATCTTCCAGGAGGAAATCTTCGGACCGGTCGTGGCGATCACCCCGTTCGAGAACGACGACGAGGCCCTCACCCTTGCGAACAACACCAAATACGGCCTGGCTGCGTACATCTGGACCCAGAACCTGACCCGCGCTCACAACTTCTCCCAGAACGTCGAAGCCGGCATGGTGTGGCTGAACAGCCACAACGTCCGCGACCTGCGCACCCCGTTCGGCGGCGTCAAGGCCTCGGGCCTGGGCCACGAGGGCGGTTACCGCTCCATCGACTTCTACACCGACCAGCAGGCCGTGCACATCACGCTCGGCACCGTCCACACCCCCAAATTCGGCGCTTAGCCAACCGGCCGCCGTCGTACTTTCCACGCCCCCCTTTCAAAGAAGAGAGACTCCAATGACCAACTTCGTCCCCACCCCCACCGTCCCGGCACCGGACATCGTCCGCTGCGCGTACATGGAAATCGTGGTCACGGACCTCGCCAAGTCCCGCGAGTTCTACGTGGACGTCCTCGGCCTGCATGTCACCGAAGAGGACGATAACAACATCTACCTGCGCTCCCTTGAGGAGTTCATCCACCACAACCTGGTGCTGCGCAAGGGACCGGTCGCCGCCGTCGCCGCCTTCGCCTATCGCGTGAAGTCCCCCGCCGAGGTGGATGCCGCCGAGGCCTACTACAAGGAACTCGGCTGCCGGGTGGAGCGCCGCAAGGAAGGCTTCACCAAGGGCGTCGGCGACTCGGTCCGCGTGGAGGACCCGCTGGGCTTCCCTTACGAGTTCTTCTACGAGGTGGAGCACGTGGAACGCCTCACCCAGCGCTACGACCTCTACTCCGCCGGCGAGCTGGTCCGCCTTGACCACTTCAACCAGGTCACCCCGGACGTCCCCAAGGGCCGCAAATACCTGGAGGACCTGGGCTTCCGCGTCTCCGAGGACATCAAGGACTCCGACGGCGTCACGTACGCCGCATGGATGCACCGCAAGCAGACCGTCCACGACACCGCCCTCACCGGCGGCAACGGACCCCGCATGCACCACGTAGCCTTCGCCACGCACGAGAAGCACAACATCATCCAGATCTGCGACAAAATGGGCGCCCTGCGCATCAGCGACCGGATCGAACGCGGCCCCGGCCGGCACGGCGTCTCCAACGCCTTCTACCTGTACATCCTCGACCCGGACGGCCACCGCATCGAGATCTACACCCAGGACTACTACACCGGTGACCCCGACAACCCCACCATCACCTGGGACGTCCACGACAACCAGCGCCGCGACTGGTGGGGCAACCCCGTGGTCCCGTCCTGGTACACCGAGGCCTCCCTGGTCCTGGACCTGGACGGCAACCCGCAGCCGGTCATCGTCCGCGAGGAAAAGTCCGAGATGGCCGTGACCGTGGGCGCCGACGGCTTCTCCTACACCCGCAAGGAAGGCTCCGCCGAGGGCGACCGGACCGGCTTCAAGCTGGGAGTGCAGGTCTAGCCATGCTTGAGTCAAAGACGATTGAGGCCATCGCGGACGAGCTGGTGGAGGCTGGCCGGACCCGCACCCCTGTCCCCCGCCTGACCGCCCGGTACCCAGAGATGACGGTGGAGGACTCCTACGCGGTGCAGCAGTTGTGGCGTCGCCGGAACGAGGACGCCGGCCGGACCCTGGTGGGGCGCAAGATCGGCCTCACGTCCAAGGCAATGCAGGCCGCCACCGGCATAACGGAACCTGACTACGGTGCCATCTTCGATGACATGGTGCTGGACACCGGCTGTTCCGTGGAGTGGGACAAGTACACGCACCCGCGCGTGGAGGTGGAGCTGGCGTTCGTCCTGAAGGACGGGCTCAAGGGCCCGGGCGTCACCATCTTCGATGTCCTGAAGGCCACCGACTACGTGGTGCCGGCCCTCGAGATCCTGGATTCCAGGATCGAGATGGAGGGCCGGACCATCGTGGACACCATCTCCGACAACGCCGCGATGGGCGCCATGGTGATCGGCGGCAACCCCGTCAAGCCGGACGCCGTGGACCTGCGCTGGGTCTCCGCCATCCTGTACAAGAACCAGACCGTGGAGGAAACCGGCGTGGCCGCCGGCGTCCTGGACCACCCCGCCAACGGGGTCCACTGGCTCGCAAACAAGATCGCCGCCCACGGCGACGCCCTGAAGGCCGGGGACATCATCCTGGCCGGGTCCTTTACCCGGCCCATGTGGGTCTACAAGGGCGATACCGTCCACGCCGACTACGGTCCCCTGGGGAGCGTGACATGCCGTTTCGAGTAGAGAACACCTTCCGCTCCGCCTTGGCCCAGGCGGACCGCCCGCTCGCCGGCATGTGGGTCTGCTCCGGCAGCCCGCTGGTCGCCGAACTGTGCGCCGGGTCCGGCCTGGACTGGCTCCTGGTGGATGCCGAGCACAGCCCCAACGGGCTCGAATCCATCCTGGCCCAGCTCCAGGCCGTCCACGGCTACCCGGTCCACACCCTGGTCCGGCCGCCCGTCAACGACACCGTGGTGATCAAGCAGTACCTGGACCTCGGCGTGCAGAACCTGCTGGTCCCCATGGTCAACTCGGTGGCAGAGGCGGAAGCCGCGGTGGCGGCCACCCGCTACCCGCCGCAGGGTGTCCGCGGGGTGGGCTCAGCCCTGGCCCGCGCCGCCCGCTGGAACCGGGTCCCGGACTACCTGGCCCGCGCCAACGACACCATCAGCGTCACCGTCCAGATCGAATCCACGGCTGCCGTCGAGGCTGTCGAGGACATCCTCAAGGTCGACGGCGTCGACGCGGTGTTCATTGGCCCGTCTGACCTCGCCGCCTCCATGGGCCTGCTGGGACAGCAGGAACACCCTGAGGTGCGTGCCGCCGTCGACCACTGCCTGTCCGCCGCGAGGGCGGCCGGAAAGCCCGCCGGGGTGAACGCCTTCAACCCGGACACCGCCCAGCACTACCTCGCGAACGGCGCCGACTTCATCCTGGTGGGAGCCGACGTCGCTCTCCTGGCCCGCGGCTCCGAAGCCCTCGCCGCAAAATACATCAAACCCGCCGGCGGCGACGCCCCCGCCAGCTACTGACCTTCCCTTCCTAAGGACTTCCCATGACAGTTACTTCCGAGCTGCCCCCTGCCCTCACACCGGAGCGCGAAGCCACGCTCCTTGCCTCCGTGCCCACTGGTCTTTTGATCGATGGTGAGTGGGTGGAGGCGTCCGACGGCGGCACGTTCGATGTGCACGATCCCGCCACCGGGGAGGTCCTCGCCACCCTCGCCTCCGCCACCAGCGCCGACGCCATCAAGGCTTTGGACGCGGCCGACGCGGCCCAGGCCTCGTGGGCGCGGACCGCGCCCCGGGTGCGGGCCGAGATCCTGCGCCGCGCTTTCGACCTGGTCACCGAACGGGCCGAGGACTTCGCCCTGCTGATGACCCTGGAAATGGGCAAACCCCTCCCCGAGGCCCGCGGCGAGGTCACCTACGGGGCGGAGTTCCTGCGCTGGTTCGCCGAAGAAGCCGTCCACGACTACGGCCGCTACCTCACCACCCCCGAAGGCAAGAACAAGATCCTCGTCCAGCACAAACCCGTTGGACCCTGCCTGCTCATCACCCCGTGGAACTTCCCCCTCGCCATGGCCACCCGCAAAGTCGCCCCCGCCATCGCCGCCGGCTGCACCATGGTCCTCAAACCCGCCAAACTCACCCCGCTCACCGCGCAGTACTTCGCGCAAACAATGCTCGACGCCGGCCTCCCCGCAGGGGTCCTCAACGTCGTCGCGTCCTCCTCCGCCTCCGGGATCTCCGGGCCCCTGCTCAAGGACTCCCGCCTGCGGAAGGTCTCCTTCACCGGGTCCACCCCGGTCGGCAAACGCCTGATGGCCGACGCCGCCCAGAACGTCCTGCGGACCTCGATGGAACTCGGCGGCAATGCACCGTTCATTGTCTTCGAGGACGCAGACCTCGACGCCGCCGTCGACGGTGCCATGGCGGCGAAGATGCGGAACATGGGCGAGGCCTGCACCGCCGCCAACCGGTTCCTCGTCCACGAAACCGTCGCGCAGGAGTTCACCGCCAAGTTCGCCGCCGCCATGGGCGCCCTCACCACCGGCCGCGGCACCGACCCCGGCACCACCGTCGGGCCCCTCATCGACGCCGGCGCCCGCGACGACGTCCACACCCTCGTCACCGACGCCGTCCAGGCCGGTGCCGTCGCCGTCACCGGCGGGGCCCCCGTGGACGGGCCCGGCTACTTCTACCAGCCCACCGTCCTGGCCAACGTCCCCAACGACGCCGCGATCCTGGGCCAGGAAATCTTCGGCCCCGTCGCCCCCATCACCACCTTCACCACCGAGGAAGACGCGATCAAGCTCGCCAACAACACCGAGTACGGGCTGGCGTCCTACCTCTACAGCCGCGACTTCAACAAACTCCTCCGCGTCGCCGAGCAGATCGAATTCGGCATGGTCGGGTTCAACGCCGGCGTCATTTCCAACGCCGCAGCTCCCTTCGGCGGCGTCAAACACTCAGGCCTGGGACGCGAAGGCGGCTCCGAAGGCATCACCGAATACACCACCACCCAATACATCGGCATCGCAGACCCCTACGCCAACTGACACACCGACGTGTCCCATAGTAAGGAAACACCATGAGTGCATTGCCGCTTCAGCAGCGCAGCCGGGCAACGGACCGCCGCGTGGCATTCGCCACGATCATCGGCACCACCATCGAGTGGTATGACTTCTTCATCTACGCCAACGCCGCAGGCCTGGTGTTCGCCAAGCTCTTCTTCGAGCCCGCCGGCAACGACATCGGCATCCTGATCTCGTTCGCGTCCGTGGGCCTGAGCTTCCTCTTCCGGCCGCTCGGGGCCTTCCTTGCGGGCCACTTCGGCGACCGGCTGGGCCGGCGCGCCATGCTGGTCCTGACCCTGATCATGATGGGTGCCGCCACGACGTTGATTGGCGTCCTGCCCACGTTCGAGACGGCGGGCATCGTGGCTCCCATCCTCCTGCTGCTCCTGCGCATCCTGCAGGGCATCTCCGCGGGCGGCGAATGGGGCGGCGCCGTCCTCATGGCGGTGGAACACGCACCGCGGAACAAACGCGGCCTGTTCGGCTCCTTCCCGCAGCTCGGCGTTCCCCTGGGCATGCTGCTCGCATCGGGAGTCCTGGCGCTGATGTCCGGCGTCGTCTCCCCCGGTGCCGCCTTTGTCCAGTGGGGCTGGCGGATCCCGTTCCTGCTCAGCTTCGTGCTGATCATCGTGGGCTTCGTGGTGCGCCGCAGCGTGGAGGAAAGCCCGGTGTTCGAGGAAATCGCGCAGAAGAAGCAGCAGACCCGGGTGCCCGTGGTGGAACTGTTCAAGAAGCACTGGCTGCTGGTGATCATCGCCGCACTGGTTTTCGCCGGCAACAATGCTGCCGGCTACATGACCACCGGAGGGTACATCCTCAGCTACGCCACCAATCCGAAGGGCCTGGCCATGGACCGTACCGAGGTGCTGCTTGCCGTCACGGCCTCCGGCGTCCTGTGGTTCATCTTCACCCTGGCAGCCGGCTTCCTTGCAGACAGCATCGGCCGGAAGAAGACCTACGTCATCGGTTACGGCAGCCTGATCGCCACGGTCTTCCCGCTCTTCTGGCTGGTCAACACCGGCAACATCTGGGCGCTGTTCCTGGGCCTGGCGCTGTTCACCGTGGGCCTGGGCCTGACCTACGGCCCGCAGGCTGCCCTGTACAGTGAGCTCTTCCCCGCATCCATCAGGTTCTCCGGTGTGGCCATTTCCTACGCTCTGGGTGCCATCATTGGCGGGGCTTTCGCACCGATGATCGCCACCGCCCTGGTCCAGGCCACAGGCACCACGGTGTCCGTCTCGGTCTACCTGCTGATTGTGGCCGTCGTGTCCCTGGGCGCCGTCCTGGCCATCCGGGAGCGCAAAGGCATCGACCTTGGCATCAACAACCAGGCGGAGCAGGAGGTGGGCGCCACGGTGTTCGACAAGCGCCGGGCCGGGGCCGCAAGCGTTGTGGAGGCAACCAGCCGGGTCTAGGGCTGCCAAGGATGCCCGCTGGCCGGGGCGCACTTGCACAGTGCGCCCCGGCCAGCTGTTTAACGCAAGCGGTGGAGCAGCTCCTAGCTGGTCAAGGCGTTCGCCACCAGAATCAACGTATCGGCGGCATAGCGGCTGATCTGCTTTTGCGACTGGGCATTGAGCTCCTGGATGAAGGCTGCCAGGGCGTGGTCCTCGAGCTTGCTCACGAGGCTGTCCCTGAGGCCCTGGTTGTCGATGTCACCCGAAGTGGCATAAACACCTACGAGCTTCTGCAGGGTTGCGTAGTTGTCACCCTTGTCGGCAAGGTAGCCCAGGCCATACTTCTGAAGCTCGCTTCCGGCCACCGGCTTCAGGAACGACACATCGGGAAGGGCGCCGTCCGGGGTGCGGGGAGCGGTGAGTTGCTGCATGTCGAGGCTTTGGAAGTCTTCCGCAGCCATGGCAAGACCACCGTTGACCGTCCACGAATTGTTCGTTTCGTTCTCTGCCGGAGTGTTGTCGTTGGACGTCAGCGCCCCGGTGTAGGCCACATTGTTGTGCAGCACTTCCCGGTACCCGGCAATGTTGTCCGCACTTGTGGGGCTTACGCGTTCCAGCATGTTGAAGTTGGCGCCGTAGCCCGGTTTGTAGGCGGTGTTGTTGAGCCAATAGGCCGACTGGCCCGGCTGGTGGTTGGCATAGAAGTTGTTGGCGCCATTGTCGGCGGCCAGGGAGTTGATGACGGTGTGCAGCGGGATGGGCTGGGGCAGTCCGTCGGTGCGGTAGGCATATCCCCCAACCTTGAATCCGTTCTGGTCACCCACCCCGTTCTGGTTGCCGTGGTGGCCGAAAGACCAGTCATTGACGTAGGTAACCCGCCCTTGCGAAGTGATGCTGTCGAAGCCGTCATCGCTGTTGTGCCAGGCCCTGTCACCAATGAACCAGACGTTCTTTCCGTGGGCACCGAACCCGTCCGTGTTGCCGGCTGACTTCGCGGTGGGACCGATGTTGTTGTACGCATCGCTGTTCAGTACCACCCCGGTTCCGTCCAGCGTGTAGTAGAACCCGATCGCCTCGTTGTCGTGGGCAGCCATGTTGACGAAGTTGGCACCACCGGCGATTCTGAACGCCTCGGATTGCTTCTGGTCGCCCACCTTGACGCCCGTGACATCGAATCCGACGAAGTTCACGTCGGTGACCTGTGTTTCCACATAGAACGCGGCAACGCGCTGGTCGGTGGGTACGTTGCTGAAATCAAAGACGGGCCGGGGATCCCCAGGGTATGCGGCATAAGTGATCCCGCTCTTATTGATGTCATTGACGTAGTGGTAAACATCTTCGAACGGGTTGTTGGTTTCGGGGATGTCGAACTGGCTGTAGGTGCCGCCGCGGATGTAGACCACGTCTCCCGCAGCCGCCGCCGACTGCGCCTTCATCAAGGTCCTGAAGGGGGCATCCTTCGTTCCAGGATTGCTGTCATTTCCGGTTGGTGAGATGAAATAGGCGTGGGCACCCGCAGGCGGCGCCGCCTTCAGCGCACCCAGCACTGACAGGGCAGAATCCTGCGTTTGATCCACGGGGGCCGCATGGGCAGGGGCTGTGACGCCCAGGGCCCCCAACACGCAGGCACCGGCGACGGCCATTGCTGCACGCTTCGAGTTTTTCACGGACATGACTCCTTTGTATGTCGATTCATGGCGCACCTGCGGGTTCCCTCGCGCCCCAGCCACCCCAGCATTGGTGGAACACAGGGTTGGGCGCCAACCCGAAGATGAATCGATTCAAGCAGATAGAAAACGCTTTCACAAGACTTGGGACGGTGCCCGCCTGCCAGAGTGGCCCACTTTTGGAGGCGCGCGACCATCCTCATGCGACCCCGAATTGGAGATGTCGGTGAAAAGTGGGCCAGTGTGGGCGCGGCAGCGTTCGCTCCCGCACAACTGTCCTGCGCACAAAGACAAGAGCCTGGACCGGGGCGCCAATCACACTGGCAGTAACCCGCTACGCCGACCGGCTGGCGTCCTTGCCTACTCGAAGTGGAGTATCCCTTGGAAACCTATGATGCGCTTCTCGCGTCCATTGCCCCCGCCGCCGGCACCGGCCGGACCATCTTTGACCCGGCCACCGGCGAAGCCGTGGGCGAGGCCCCCGTCCACGGACTCGACTACCTGGAAAATGCCGTGGCAGCTGCCGTCGCCGCCCAGCCCGAGTGGGCTGCCCTCGGCCACGACGCCCGGTCGGCCGCCCTCCTCAAAGCAGCCGACGCCGTCGAGCGCTCGGCCGAGGAACTGGCCCAACTGCTCTCCCGCGAGCAGGGCAAACCGCTGAACGGCCCCAACGCCCGCTTCGAAGTCGGTGCCTGCGTTGCGTGGCTCCGCGCCACCGCAGGCCTGCCGCTGGAACCGGAAACCATCGTCGACGACGGCGAAACCCGCGCCGAACTGCACTACCGGCCCATCGGCGTCGTAGGCGCGATCGGGCCCTGGAACTGGCCCATGATGATCGCCGTCTGGCAGCTCGCCCCGGCCCTGCGGATGGGTAATGCCGTGGTGGTCAAGCCCTCCGGCAACACCCCGCTGTCCGTGCTGGCCCTGGTCAAGGTCCTCAACGAGGAACTTCCCGAGGGCATCCTCTCGGTGGTTTCCTGCGGCCGCGAAGTGGGCGCCCGGCTCACCGACCACCCGGCGATCGGCAAGATCATGTTCACCGGTTCCACCGCAGGCGGCCGGGCCATCATCAAATCCTCCGCTGACACCGTCAAGCGGCTCACCTTGGAGCTGGGCGGCAACGACGCCGGCATCGTCCTGCCGGACGCCGACCCCAAGGCCATTGCCCAGGACGTCTTCTGGGGTGCTTTCCTGAACACCGGCCAGACCTGCGCAGCACTCAAGCGCCTCTACGTCCACGACAGCATCTACGACGCCGTCTGCGAAGAGCTCACCGCCGTGGCCAAGGCCATGCCGATGGGCAACGGCCTGGACGAGAACAACGTGCTGGGACCCCTCCAGAACAAAGCCCAGTACGACGTCGTGGCGAACCTCGTGGAGGCAGCGAAGGCTTCGGGCGCCCGCGTCCTCCTCGGCGGCAACCCGGACACCAGCCAGCCCGGATACTTTTACCCCACCACCCTCGTGGCGGACATCGACAACGACAACCCGCTGGTGGCCGAGGAACAGTTCGGCCCGGCGCTGCCGATCATCCGCTACAGCACCATCGACGAAGCAGTGGAGAAGGCAAACGGCCTAGACGTCGGCCTCGGCGCCTCCGTCTGGTCCCCCGACCTGAAGGCCGCCCGCGACGTCGCAGCCCGCATCCAGGCCGGCACCGTGTGGATCAACCGGCACGGCGCCGTGGACCCGCGCATCCCGTTCGGCGGCGCCAAGCAGTCCGGCTATGGGGTGGAGTTCGGCATCGAAGGCCTCAAGGCGCTCGGCGTCCCGCAGATCATCAACGGCTAAGGTTGGTCCTGAAACTGCCCCGGTCCTGGGATGGCTAGCCCATGGCCGGGGCGGTGGACGTCCGGCCGGCGAACTGCCGGCGGGCCCAGCGGGCGAGCTTCTTTCCCTTGCCCTTCCACCAGTTGTCCTCGTCCTTGTTGTAGTGGAAGCGGAAAACGATGGCCACCAGCACGAACATGCCCATCACCACATCCACCCAGGACGAGACCACCAGCGCGATGAAGACCGTCAGCGCGTTGGCCATGACGGACGGGATGGCCAGGGTCCGGAACACGGTGCTGGCCACGAAGCGCCGGTGCGACCTTGGGACGGACAACTCGCGGACCATGTCGACGCAGACGCAGACCACCACGATGGCCTGCCCGATGGACAGCAGGATCTGCCCCGGCATGGAGCCGCTGAAGGCAGTGACCGCTTCCATCCCCGGGCTCACGGCCGGGCCTTGCTGTTATGAGCTTTGCTGAGAACCTTATACACGGAAAAACCCCCAGAACTAGCGGAACCATCGCCGCTGATCCGGCGATGGTTCCATTCAAGTTTCGGGGGGCTTTTCCGTCACGAGTAGTGGGTACTCTATTTTCGCGGGACGCGGGGAGGCGGTACCTGCCGGTCTGGCTTCTACTGCCCGATGGCCCGCGGCCGCCCACACCACCACGGCCTGGGACCTGGGCCGTGGCCGCTGCCCGCGCGCCAGGCTCACCACGTCACCGGCGGCGCCGGCGGCAAAGATCCGGGAGTCCACGGTGCGCGGCCGGCGCCCGAGTTCCTCGGTGAGTTCCGAGATCCGGCTTTGCAGCGCGGCCACCTGGTTTTCGAGTTCCAGGATGCGCTTGATCCCCTCCAGCGACACACCTTCATGGGACAGTCGCTGGACTTCGCGCAGCATGTTCACGTCACGCTGCGAGTAGCGCCGGGACTTGCCCGGGGCACGGCTGGGCTTGACGATGCCGAGCCTGTCATACTGCCGCAGCGTCTGCGGGTGCATGTCCGCCAGCTCGGCCGCCACGGAGATCACGAAGATCGGCTGGTCAGCACTGATGTCCACGGCTCACCTCCGGTCCTAGAGCCGGGCCTTGGCTGCCAGGCCCTCTCGGACATCCGCCGACGACGTGGCCTCGGCGAACGCCTTGACCGCAGCTTCGGCATCCTTGTTGAGATTCTTGGGAACCGCCACGTCGATGGTCACCAGGAGGTCGCCCGTGGCCTTGGACGTCTTCACGCCTTTGCCCTTGACCCGCAGGGTACGGCCCGACGGCGTTCCCGCCGGAACGCGGACCTTGACCTTCTCGCCGTCGACGGTGGGAACTTCTATGTCCGCTCCCAAAGCAGCTTCCGGGAAGGTGACGGGTACGTGGATGCGGAGGTTGTCGCCGTCGCGCGTGTAGAAGGCGTGGGGCTGGACCGAGACGGACACCACCAGGTCGCCGTTGCCGGCAGCCCCGGGCTGGCCCTTGCCGCGGACGCGGACCTTCTGGCCGTCTTTGATGCCGGCCGGGACACGGACGTCGATGACCTCGCCGCTGGGCTCGCGCAGTCCGATGGTGGTCCCGCGGATGGAGCCGGCAAAGGAAATGCTGGTGGACGCCGTACGGTCGGCACCTTTTTGCGGGGTGCGCTGGAAGCCGGGAGCACCGCCGAAGCCGCCGAAGAGGTCAGCGAACTCGGGCGGGATGCCGCCGCCTGCGGGGTTGAACCCGCCCGCGTGGCGTCCGGTGTTGCCGGTGAACAGGCCGCCGAACATGTCCTCGAACCCGCCGTTGCCGCCCGCGGCACCGCCCGGAGCAAACCGGGCACCGCTGCCCATGGCCCGGATGGCGTCGTACTGCTGGCGCTCGTCGGGATCCGAGAGCACCGAATAAGCCTCGGAGATGTCCTTGAACTTCTTCTCGGAAGCAGCGTTCCCCGCATTCGTATCAGGGTGGTGCTGCCGCGCAAGCTTCCGGTAGGCCTTCTTGATATCGGCTTCGGAAGCGTCCTTGGCAACACCAAGGATCTTGTAAAAGTCCTTGTCCACCCAATCCTGGCTAGCCAATGGCGTTTCCTTTCTTGTACTTACTAAAGCTCTACACGCTGCATGGGCCCCCGCCCCTACGCCGGGTGGCCAGGATCTGCGATCCCCAGCCACCCGGCTCCGATAGGCCCGATGCCACTCCCGGGGCCCATGCAGCGCTCCGAGCTTGTGGTCATCTCACCTTAGGTGACACGAACGCCGAAGGCCGGAGCGGATGAGGGGGCCCGGGAGTGGCTTCGGGCCTGCCGAAGCGTGGCGGCTTAGGTCCGCAGGACCAAGCCGCCACGCGTAGGGGCGGGGCCCCCTCATCCGCGGAGGCGTGGAGGTAAACGCCGACTAGGCCGGAACAGCCACAATCACTTGGGCTGCGCGGAGTACGCGGTCTCCTGATTTGTAGCCTGAGCGGAGGACCTGGCTGACGGTGTCAACCTCGATGTCCTCGCCGGGCTGCTGGATCAGGGCCTCGTGGATCGTGGGATCGAACTCCACGCCGGTCTCGTTGATGCGGACCAGGCCGTACGTCTTCAGCGCGTTCTCCAGTTTGGTGGCGATAGCCGCGAAGGGGCCGTCGGCCAGGTCGCCGTGCTGCCGGGCGGCGTCGACGTCGTCCAGGACCGGGAGCAGGGAGTTCAGGACGCCGATGACGGCCATTTCCCCTGCCACGGCGCGGTCGCGTTCAACCCGCTTGCGGTAGTTGACGTACTCGGCCTGCAGGCGGAGCAGGTCGTTGCGCAGTTCGGCTGCCTCGGCGTTGCCGGCTGATCCTGCCGGAGCCCCCTGGGCCACGGAGTCCTCGGCCGGCACGTCCACGCCGTTGAGGATCTCTTCGGCCTGGGCCAGCGCGTCGCCGTCGGAATCCGCGGCCCCGGCCTGGGACCCGGCCCCGGGGGCGGACTGGCCGCCCTCGGGATGCCGGGCCTGCCCGGTCACCGGGTCAACCTTGCGGTTATCCCGGATGACCGGCTCCTGGCCGTTGCCGTGCGCGTTGTGCTGGCCGGCGGATGCGTTGTGCTCTTCCTCGTTACCGTGGTGCGGCATGGGTTACTTCTTCGCTTCGTCTTCGTCGATGATCTCGGCGTCGACGATGTCCTCGTCCGAGGAACCTGCCGAAGCTCCGGCGGCACCCTCAGCGCCGGGAGCGGCTGCGCCGTCCGGGGAACCGGCCTGGGAGTAGATGGCCTCGCCCAGCTTGGTCTGGGAAGCCTGCAGCTTCTCGAATGCGGACTTCACGGCGGCGTCGTCGGTGCCTTCGAGGGCCTTCTTGAGGGCGTCGACGTCGGCCTGGACCTCGGTCTTGACCTCTTCGGGCAGCTTGTCGGCGTTGTCGGCGATCAGCTTGTCCACGGAGTAGGCCAGCTGCTCGGCGGTGTTGCGGGTGTCGGTCGCCTCGCGGCGGGCCTTGTCCTCGGCTGCGTGCTCCTCGGCGTCCTTGACCATGCGGTCAATGTCTTCCTTGGAGAGGCTGGAGCCGCCGGTGATGGTCATGGACTGTTCCTTGCCGGTGCCCTTGTCCTTTGCGGAGACGTGCACGATGCCGTTGGCGTCGATGTCGAAGGTGACCTCAACCTGGGGAACGCCGCGCGGTGCCGGGGCGATGCCGGTCAGCTCGAACGTGCCCAGCGGTTTGTTGTCGCGGGTGAACTCGCGCTCGCCCTGGAAGACCTGGATGGCCACGGACGGCTGGTTGTCGTCTGCCGTGGTGAAGGTCTCGGACCGCTTGGTGGGGATGGCGGTGTTGCGCTCGATCAGGTGCGTCATGACGCCACCCTTGGTCTCGATGCCGAGGGACAGCGGGGTGACGTCGATCAGGAGGACGTCCTTGCGCTCACCCTTCAGCACGCCGGCCTGCAGTGCGGCACCGACGGCCACGACCTCGTCCGGGTTGACGCCCTTGTTGGGCTCCTTGCCGCCGGCCAGTTCCTTGACCAGCTCGGAGACGGCGGGCATACGGGTGGAGCCACCGACCAGCACGATGTGGTTGATGTCGGAGAGCTTGATGCCCGCTTCCTTGATGACGTCGTGGAACGGCTTCTTGGTGCGCTCCAGCAGGTCCTTGGTGAGGTCCTGGAACTTGGCGCGGGTGAGCTGCTCGTCCAGGTGGACCGGGCCGTCGGGGGTGACGGACAGGTACTGGAGGGAGACGTTGGTGCTGGAGGAGGAGGAGAGTTCCTTCTTGGCCTGCTCGGCTGCTTCGCGGAGGCGCTGCAGGGCGATCTTGTCCTTGGAGAGGTCGATGCCCTTCACCTTGAGCTGGTTCAGCAGGTAGTCGACAACGCGCTGGTCCCAGTCGTCGCCGCCCAGGCGGTTGTCGCCGGCAGTGGCGCGGACCTGGATGGTGGAGAAGTTGTCTTCGTCCTTGCCGACTTCCAGCAGGGACACGTCGAAGGTGCCGCCGCCGAGGTCGAAGACCAGGATGAGTTCGTCTTCCTTGCCCTTGTCCAGGCCGTAGGCGAGGGCTGCTGCGGTGGGCTCGTTGACGATGCGCAGGACGTTGAGGCCGGCGATTTCGCCGGCTTCCTTCGTGGCCTGGCGTTCGGCGTCGTTGAAGTAGGCCGGGACGGTGATGACTGCGTCGGTGACCTTTTCACCCAGGTAGGACTCGGCGTCGTTCTTCAGCTTCATGAGGATACGGGCGGAGATTTCCTGCGGGGTGTACTTCTTGTCGTCGATCGCGACGGTCCAGTCGGTGCCCATGTGGCGCTTGACGGAGGCGATGGTGCGGTCGATGTTGTTGACGGCCTGGCGCTTGGCGATTTCGCCAACCAGGACTTCGCCGGACTTGGAGAATGCAACGACCGACGGCGTGGTGCGGCCACCCTCGGCGTTGGCAATAACGGTGGGCTCGCCACCTTCGAGAACGGAGACGACGGAGTTGGTGGTTCCGAGGTCGATACCTACTGCACGTGACATGTGTTGCTTCCTTCTTTCCTTGGAAACTGGCTGGCGCCCAATGATTGAGCGTTCTGCACTCAACTTTACTCAGCCACCAAAGGATGTCAACACAAGTTGAGTGAACTACGCTCAACTTTGCTCAGGGCGTACACCAGCGCACGACGGCGGCAAGCGCCGGCGGGGCGGAGGCGTCAGTCCGCGCCGGGCGCGTCCAGGACCGCGGCGAGCAATCCGGGGAACCGGGCGTCAAGGTCCTCGGCGCGCAGGGTCAGCCGGCGGCCGCGCCCGTTGGCCTCGTTCCGGATGATGCCTGCCTCGCGGAGCACCTTCATCAGGTGGGACTTGGTGGACTTGGGCATCTCCGGGTTGCCGAGGGTGCATTCGGCCATATCGAGGGGGCCGGCACGGAGCTGGCGTGCGATTTCCAGCCGGTCGGGATCGCTCAGGGCGAAGAGCACACTGGGCAAGTGGAGGTCCGCGCGTTCGGGATGGGTGAGGTTCGCCGGTGTAGCCACGGTTCGACTTTAGTTGAACCGTTGCGGACATGCCAGTAGTCTGAGGTTTCGATTATTTTCGAACCAACCACACCCCCAATGCAGAAGGCGGCATGTTGTGACGCACCCACCCGCAGTCCGGCCCCGAGAGTCGCACCGGCGGCTGGGTTTCGTCCTCATTGCCGCCGCCACGGCAGCGATGATGGCCGGAGCCAGCGCGCCGTCCCCGTTCTACCCCACCCTGCAGGAGCAGCTGCACCTGCTGCCGGTGGCCACCACCGGGATCTTCGCCGTCTACGCCGTGGCCCTCCTGGCGGCCCTGCTGGTCTTCGGCTCTATCTCCGACCACCTCGGCCGCCGACCGGTCATCAGCGTGGCATTCCTCCTGCTCGCCGGCAGCGTCGTGACCTTCCTGGCGGCGGATTCGCTGGCGATGCTGCTGGCGGCCCGCGTCCTCCAGGGGGTGGCCAGCGGCATCCTCCTCACCACGCTCTCCGCGGCGATCGCCGATCTGGAACCGGAGGATGACCCGGGCTCCAGCGCCGCCTGGAACACGGTGGCACCCCTGGGCGGCCTGGCCCTGGGCGCGCTGGCATCGGGCCTGCTGCTGGACCTCCTGGCGGAGCCCCGCGTGCTGGTGTTCATCTCGCTTTCGGTCCTGTACGTGGTGTTCGCCGCACTGGTGTGGGCCTGCCCGGAAACCTCACCCCGCACGCACGGGGCGGCGGCGTCACTCAAGCCGCACCTGACCCTGCCGCCGGCCGCACGCCGCGCATTCATCACCGGCGCCCCGGCCGTTTTTGCCGGTTGGGCCACGGGCGGGCTGTACCTCTCCCTTGGCGCTGCGATCGTGCACACCACTTTCGGCATCCGGGAGCATCTGTGGCAGGGCATGGTGATCACCATCCTCGCGGGGACGGGAGCCGCGTCGGCGGCCTGCCTGCACCGCTTTGGAGCCCGCACCATCACTATTTTCGGCACGACGGCGCTGGCCGCGGGGACTGCACTGTCGCTGCTGGCCCTCGGCCTGAATTCGTTTGGCCTGTTCCTGGCCGCTGTGGTGGTGGCAGGCGCCGGTTTCGGCACTGCCTTCATGGGCGTCATCCGGTCCATCAGCCCCCTTGTGGAGGATCATGAACGCGCCGGGACTTTTGCCTCGCTCTTCGTCGTGGCCTACACGGCCTTCGGCGTTCCGGCGGTGCTGGCAGGCCTGCTGGCCCCCATCCTGTCCCTCCCGGTCACCACCTACGCCTATGGCGGCCTGGTGACGGTCCTGGCTGCGGTGGCAGCTATCAGCCGCGCCCGCAGCAAGGACGTCCAACCCACCAAGGAGGACAGTCTGGTGGCGGCGGACGCCGTCGGGTAAGGGGACCCCCGCGGGTGCCTACCGGCCGGAGCCGGGGCGCCCATGGAGCGGTCCGCGCTCCTCATCGGTCGCCTGGACCTGGCCGTCGGTGAGGCCCTCGCGGACGGCACGCTCGGTCCGGGCGCCTCCGGTGGTGCCGGCGTCGCCGTAGTCGCCTTCCTCGTATTCGCCATCCAAAACGTCACGGTCGGGCTCGTTGAGGGTCCCGGCGTCTCCGTAATCCCCGTCGACGTACTGCCCGCCTTCCCCCTCCAGTCCGGGGGCGCTGCCGCCCTTGCGGGGTTCCTCGGCTGCAACTTCAGGATTCTCGGTCATGGTGCATCTCTCCTTCGAGGCTCCGCGTCCGTCCGGGCGCACTGGCAGTCTACCGACGGGGCGGGCGCACCAACAGGGCCCGCGCGGGCTGCGTCAGCAGGGCTGCACCGGCAGTCCCGCAATCCCCGCCAGGACGGCGAGGTGGTGTTCGAAGAGTTCCTGCGGTGCCCGGAAGGTGTCCGGGCCGTACTGGTTGAACACCTCGAAGCTGACCGCACCAAACAGGGAGCTCCACACCAGGACGCCCCGCGCCACCAGCTCGTCCGGAATGGCCAGCCCGAATTCCCGGCGGAAGGCCTCCAGATCGGCGGCCAGGGTGGGCGGAAGCTGCGGGGATGGTCCCGCAGCCGCCAACTGCCCCGCCCGGGAGGCGGCGTCCAGGACGCCAATGAGGCTGACGATGACGCGCGTGCCGGGGCCTGTGGTGCGTTCGGCCGGGGCGTTGTAGCCGGGAACCGGACTGCCGAACAGGAGTGCATAGCTGGCAGGTTCGCGCAGGGCCCACTCCCTGACGGCCCTGCAGAGGGCCAGGAACCGGCCAATATGGCCGCCTTCCGGCACCGCCGCAACGGCCGCGTCCACTTCATCGCCCAACTCCCCGAAGGCATCGATCAGCAGCAGCGTGAGGAGCTCGTCCCGGCTTTCCACGTAGCGGTAGACGGCGGAGGACACCACTCCTAAGTCCCTCGCCACGGCCCGCAGGGAGAGGGCGGCAGCGCCATCGGTGGCCAGGTGCCGCCTGCCCAAGCGGACAATGTCCGCCACGGTTTGGGACCGTGCGCGCTGCCGGGGCGTCAAGGTTTGCGACCGGTCAGCACCTGTTTCGTGGGCGTCGTCCATGTCCCCAGCATGCCATAATCGAGAGCGCCGGAAGCTAAAGAGAGCACCGCTCTTGACTTTGCGGCCCTGCATAAGCATCCTTGTCTTCGAGAGCACTGCTCTCACTTACAGAAACGGAGACCAGCGTGCCTGACGTATATGTGGTGACCGGGGCCGGACCGGTGGGGTGGACGGTAGCGGAACAATTGGCGGACCGGGGACGGCAGGTGCGCATCCTGACCCGGTCCGGCAGCGGACCGGACCACCCGCTCATCGAGCGCATCAGCGGGGACGCGAAGGACCCGGCGGTTCTGCGCACTGCAGTTGCCGGCGCCAAAGCCGTCTTCCACTGCATCCACGGCTCGTCATATACCGCGGCCGCGTGGCGGGCCGAGCTGCCTGCCGCCGAACAGGCAGTACTCAGCGCCGCGCAGGAGGTGGGCGCCGTCGTCGTCTTCCCGGAAAGCCTCTACTCGTACAGCGAACCGGACAGCGTGATGATGGAGGGCAGCCCCCGCCTCGCAACAGGGGGCAAGCGTGGCGTGCGAACGGACCTCCTGAAGGCCCGCGAGGCCTCGGCCACGCCCACGGCAAGCGTGGTGGCCGGCGACTTCTTTGGGCCGCGCGTCCGGATGACGCACGCCGGCGAGCGCATGGTCGCGGCGGTCCTTGCGGGAAAGAACGTCAGCGTGGTGGGAAGTGCCAGCCAGCCGCACTCGTTCACCTACATAGCCGATCTGGCCTCCGCCATGATCGCGGCAGCTGACCAGCCGTCCGCCTGGAATGCCGTGTGGCACGCCCCTACCGGGCCGGCCCTCACGCAAAAGGAACTTGCAGCGGCCTTCGCTGCGGCGGCGGGACGGTCCGCCCCGAAGGTGCGGGCCCTCCCCGGCTGGGCGCTCCGTGTGGCCGGACTGGTTTCCGCCGACGCCCGCGAGCTGGCGGAGATGCTGTACCAGTTTGAGCGGCCCTTCGTCATGGACTCCGCAGCTTCCGAAGCAGCACTTGGAGTCAGCCAGACGCCCCTGGAAACGGCTGCTGCCGCCACCGTGGAGTGGTGGCGGCAGCAGCGCTAGTCCGCGCGGGACGCTGGGGTCAGCGGGCGGGAACCTCTTCCCGGGGCTCGACGCCGGGCTCCCGCGGCTTCACGGCGTCCAGGCCATCGGTCCGCCCCAGCTTGCTGGGCCACCAGATCTTTGGCCCGATGTCGTAGGCCAGCGCCGGCACCAGCAGCGAGCGCACCAGCACGGTGTCGAGCAGGACGCCGAAGGCCACGATGAAGGCCAGCTGCACGAGGAACATGATGGGGATGACGCCAAGGGCGGCAAATGTTGCCGCGAGCACCACGCCGGCCGAGGTAATGACGCCGCCGGTTACCACCAGGCCGCGAAGGATGCCGGGCCGGGTGCCGTGCTTAAGCGATTCCTCCCGGACGCGGCTCATCAGGAAGATGTTGTAGTCCACGCCCAGTGCCACCAGGAAGACGAAGCCGAACAGCGGAACGGTGGCGTCGGCTCCCGGGAACCCGAAGAGGTTGTTGAACACGAAGGCCGACACACCCAGCGCGGCCGCGTAGGACAGCACCACCGAGAGCACCAGCAGCACCGGGGCCACGATGGAGCGCAGGAGCAGCATCAGGATGAAGAGGATCACTGCCAGGACCACCGGGATGATGACCAGCAGGTCGCGCTGGGCGGTGGTGTTGGTGTCCAGGGCGGTGGCAGTCACGCCGCCAACCAGGGCGCTGGGATCAATGGCCTTCACTTCGGTGCGCAGGGCCTTGATGGTCTCTTCCGCTTCCAGCGAGTCCGCGGCATTCTTCAGGGTCGCGTTGATCAGGACCTTCCCGTCCCGGACGTCCGGCGCGGTGGGGGCACCCGGGGCTCCGGTGACCGGCACGCTGCCGCGGCCCAGCAGGTAGGCCTCACCCACGCCGTCGTCGGCTTTCACCTTGTCCAGCACCTCTGCTGCCTTGCCCTGGTCCGCAACCACGACGGCGGGGCTGCCGCTGCCGGCATCGAAGTGGCGGGCCAGCGCGTCCTGGCCGTCCACCGCGTTGGAGGCCGTGAGGATAACGTCCGTTTGCGGCACGCCGTTGGCCTTCAACTGGAACAGGCCGCCCGCGGCAACGAGCAGCAGGAGGACCGAGGCAACCCAGACGGTCCTGGGGCGCCGCGAGACGAGCGAACCGGTGGCGCGCCACAGGCCCTTCTGGCCTTCCAGGCCGGTGACCAGCTCGGGCTCGCGCTGGTCTGCTGGCAGGAGCTTGGGCCGGAAAGGCCAGAACGCGGCCCGGCCGAACAGGGCCATCAGGGCGGGCAGCAGGGTCAGGGCGGCGAACAGGGCGCACAGGATGCCTGCCGCGGCCACCGGGCCCAGGGCCTTGTTGGAGTTCAGGTCGGAGAAGAGCAGGCACAGGAGCGCAATGATCACGGTGGCGCCGGAAGCCAGGATGGGCTCGAAGGATGCTTTCCAGGCGGTCAGGACGGCGGCCGTGCGGTTGGTGGTGTGGGTCAGCGCTTCGCGGAAGCGGGCCACGAACAGCAGGGCATAGTCCGTGGCAGCGCCGATCACCAGGATGGAGAGGATGCCCTGGCTTTGGCCGTTGAGCTGGATCCAGCCGGCCTTGGCCATGCCGAACACCAGCAGGATGGCTGCGCACAGGGCAAACACCGAGGTCAGCAGCACCATGATGGGCAGCAGCAGGGACCGGTAGACGACCAGGAGGATCACGAAAACGGCGGACAGGGCCACGAGCAGGAGGATCCCGTCGATGCCGCCAAATGCCGCGGTGAGGTCCGCCGCAAGCCCGGCCGGACCGGTCACGAAGGTCTGGGCACCCTCCGGCGCCGCGCCCTTCACCGTTTCACGGAGTTCCTTGACGGCATCCTTGATCTCCGCTGACGAGCCGATGGGGACAACGAACTGGACGGCCTTGGCGTCCTTGGACGGGATCGGCCCGATGACCGTGCTGCCCAGCTTGAGGTTCTCGAGGTCTGTCTTCAGGGTGGCCAGTCCGCCCAGCTGCTGGGGCGTGAAGGCTTCATTCTTCTCGATGACGATGATGCCGGGCACCTCGTCGGAGTCGCGGAACTTAACCTGCCAGTCCTGCGCTTCGGTTGCCTCGGCGCTGGCGGGCAGGAAGGATGCCTGGTCGTTGGACGAGACTTCGTCCAGGCGGCCGAACGTAGGGCCGCCAACCCCGGCCAGCCCCAGCCAGGCCAGCACCAGGACAACGGGGACCAGCCAGCGCAGCCAGAACGGAACCCGTTCCCGGCCAACTTTTGTGTGTTTCATGATGCCTTCCGTAGTGAGCAGGGGGAGTAGTATTTATTCCAGCATAGATTATCTCCATGACGGAGATAAGTGCCAGTCAAGCTTTTTTTGCTCGTATCCTCTTCGGGAGTCGGGCAGCGTCCCCACGGGCCAGCCGGGCCTGGAGTAATATCCGTCAGTACGCTTGGGCCAATCCGCGGTCCAGGCGCTAGCAGCTGGAGGTGGAGATGGCAGGGAACAGTGCGACCGGCACATCCCCTTCCGCCCCGACGGGACCGGAGTTCGGCCATCCGCTGCTCCGGATCCTGCAGGAGTTCACTCTCGAAGCGAACCGTTACGTGGATGCAGCCGGGGACCGCAAGGACATGCACCGCACGGACATGAATGCCCTCGCGGTGATCATGCGCCACACTGCCAGGGGCAACGTGGTGACGCCGGGGCTGCTGCGGAAGGAACTGAACCTGAGTTCCCCCGCCACGACCGCCCTGATAGACCGCCTGGACAGCGCCGGCCATGTGGTCCGGGAACGCCACAGCACGGACCGGCGGCAGGTCCAGCTGAAGATGACCCCCAAGGCTTTCCGGGAGGGTGGAGCCATCTTCGCCCCGCTGGCCAAGCACATGGGGGACGCCCTGGCCGGCTTCTCCGAAGCCGAGCTGGATACTGTCACGCGCTTCATGACCGCCATGATCGAAGCCACCATTGCGGCAAGGACAGAATCCGGGTAAATGCGCCACCGGTGGGGGTAGCGTTTGCTTATGAGTGCGCAGCAGCCGGAAGACGACGTTTACACGCACGGCCACCACGAGTCGGTGGTCCGTGCCCATGCCGCCAGGACCGCCGAAAATTCCGCGGCCTTCGTCCTTCCCTATTTGACTCCCGGGTCCACCCTGCTCGACGTCGGCTGCGGACCGGGCACCATCACCTGCGACTTCGCGGCCCTGGTCAGCCCCGGCAAGGTCACCGGCCTGGACCGCGCGCCGGACATCGTGGCCCAGGCCCAGGCGCTCGCCGTCGAACGCGAGGTGTCCAACGTCGAATTCGTGGCAGGAAACATCTACGACCTGGACTTCGCCGATGAAACGTTCGACGTGGTCCACGCCCACCAGGTCCTTCAGCATCTGACCGACCCCGTCGAGGCGCTCCGCGAAATGCGGCGCGTCGCGAAGCCAGGTGGCATCGTGGCCGTGCGCGACGCCGACTTCCATGGCATGAGCTGGTATCCGGACGTCCCCGAGCTGGATGAGTGGATGGACCTGTACCAGAGGATCGCGCGGCGCAACGGAGCAGAGCCCGACGCCGGGCGGCGGCTGGTCAGCTGGGCCCAGGCCGCAGGTTTCACCGATGTCGCGCCCACCAGCAGCAACTGGCTGTACGCCACGGCGCAGCAGCGCCGCTGGCAGGCGCGCGTCTGGGGAGAGCGGGTACTGCATTCGGCCTTTGCCGAGCAGGCGCTGGAGTACGGATTCGCCGACGCGGCAGGCCTCGCCCGGATCTCTGCCGGCTGGCACCGCTGGGGATCCTCGGACGACGGCTGGTTCCTGATCCCCAACGGTGAAGTCATCGCGCGGGCCTAGCCGCAGGACCCCGCACCGTAAGATTGTCAAGTGCAATTTTCCCTGTGGCTGGCCCTGGCGGGTGCCGGCGCCCTGATCAGCTTCACCCCGGGTGCCGGGGCCATCAACACCATGAGCAACTCGCTGAACGCCGGGTTCCGCCGCTCCATCTGGGGAATCCTGGGGCAGCAGGCGGCCCTGGTAGTGCATGTCCTGATCGTCGCGCTCGGTGTCGGCGTCTTGGTGGCCAGCTCGCCGGTTGCCTTCAACGTGATCCGCTACGCCGGTGCGGCCTACCTGGTGTACCTGGGTGTCCGCCAGTTCCTCAGCAAGCCCTCCGCAGCCCAGGAGCAGGCTGCCACCCTTCGCAACGAACCCGCATGGTCCATCTTCCGGCGCGGCTTCTGGGTCAACCTGCTGAACCCGAAGGCGATCGTGTTCTTCCTCGCGTTCACACCCCAGTTCATCCGGCCCGAACAGCCCCTGTTTACGCAGTACGCCGTGCTGACGGCCACCATTGTGGTCATCGACATCCTGGTGATGTGGTTCTTCTTTGCCGCGGCAGCCAGGTCATTCCAACGCTTCACCAGCACCGAACGGGGCCAGCTGGTCCTCAGCAGGGTGTTTGGTGTCCTCTTCGTGGGTGTGGGCATTCTGCTGGCCCTGATCCACTAGTGTCCGGCGGGGTTCCGCCGATCAGACGAGGTGGGCCGTACCCGTTTTCATACCGAGTAATGCATCTTTACAACCCAGTAAAACTTTGTGAACAGGCGGCTGGCCAAAGGTGGCCGGAGCGCGCATGCTTAGTTCCATGACCTCAACGTCGAGCGCCTACCGCGTCATCACTGTCTGCACGGGCAACATCTGCCGGTCCCCCATGGCCGAGCTGATGCTCCAGGCAGCACTTGAACGCGAGGGCCTCGACAGGCTGGTGGAAGTGGATTCCGCGGGCATCACGGGGTACGAGGCCGGCCGGCCCATCGATCCCCGCGCTGCCCGCCGGCTGGCGGTGACCCAGCTGGCCTCGGAGCACCACGTAGCCCGCGAGTGGGAGCCGGAGTGGTTCCGCGAGCGCGACCTGATCCTGGCGCTCGACATCGACCACTATGCCTGGCTGAGTGAAGCGGCACCGGACCAGGATTGCCTGGACAAAATCCGGATGCTCCGCAGTTTCGATCCCGCCATGGCGGACCGGGACCGGCTGGACCAGGGCATTGAGGATCCCTGGTACGGCGGCCACGCAGACTTCGACGCCGTCTGGCACCAGATCCACACGGCGCTGCCGGGCCTGGTCCAGCACATCAAATCAGCAGTCCTGCAAAACACCCAGCTCCAGCCGCACTAGCCGAAAGCGCCCGGGAAACGCTCCGGGCGCAAAAAACGGGTGCGGTACGGCAGCACCAGGAGTATTTTGTGCTCATGCACGCCGCTTCCAGCTCCGGCAGGTACACCCGCCTCCTTGGCAGCCTTGAAGATGCCACACCATTGGACGCAGCTGTCGAAGCAGCGGAACCACTGGCGTCCCGGCTGATGTCGCAGCCCCGGATCCGGTCGATTGTCCGCGGCGACACCACCGGCATACCGCTGCACACCATCCTCACCGACGGGCCCTTCGGCGCCTGGTGGTCGGCAGTATTCCTGGATTTCTTTGATGACGACGGTTCCCGCCGCTCCTCCCAGCGGCTGGTGGCCCTCGGCGTCATTGCCGCCGTTCCCACTGCCCTGTCCGGCTGGGCGACCTGGTCCGGCAAGGACCGGCCCTTGAAGCGCGTAGGCATCGTGCACGCGGGAGCCAATGTTGCAGCCACCACCGTGTACTTCGCCTCCTGGCGGGCCCGTTCCCGCGGCAACCATCGGCTGGGCGTCCGGCTGGGGCGGGCCGGAGCAGTCCTGCTGCTGGTGAGCGGTTTCCTGGGCGGCCACCTCAGCAGCGGCCGCCATGCGTCGCGGCAGGGCGCACTTCATGTCTGAAAGCGGACAACGGAAAACGGTACGCTCTAGTCCATGAGCCCAGCCCCCGTCATCATCGCCGTGGACGGGCGTTCCGGCGCAGGGAAGACCACCCTCGCCGTCGAACTTGCGGCCCGGCTCCGCGCCCACCACAAGGTCTCACTGTTCCATCTTGAAGACATCTACCCCGGGTGGGACGGCCTGGCGGCCGGCGTGGAGCGCTATGTCGCCACGGTGCTTACCCCGCTGAGCCGTGGCGAGGCGGCCACCTGGACCAGCTGGGACTGGGACAACCATTACGACGGCGAAGCCCGGGTCACGCTGCCCGCCGAGATCGTCATCGTGGAGGGAGTGGGGGCCGCCGCCGAAGCTGCCCGGCCCATGCTGGGCGCCGTGATCTGGGCCGAGTCTCCGGACGACGTCCGCCGCACCCGGGCGCTGAACCGCGACGGCGCCACCTATGAGCCGTTCTGGGACCAGTGGGCCGCCCAGGAGGAAGAGTGGCTTGGCCGGGACGACGTTCCCGGGAACGCGGACCTCCGTGTGCAGAACCTGGCTGACGGCTCGGCCCCCGCGGACCTGCTGCACCTCCTCCCCTGCCTGCCGGCGCTGGCGCCCGTGCTGGCCCCCGAACTGTCCGCACGCCGGGGCCTCCGGCTCCACGCCGAGCGCATCGACGCCCTCCCGGACGCGCCGGCCCTGTTCCAGGCGCTGTACGGAACTTCACCCAACGCGGTGTGGCTGGATTCCTCCAATGCGGACGCCGCGGCGGTTGCCGCCGGGCAGCGGGAGGACGGCACGGACCCGGAGGCCCGCACGGCCGCCGAGCGCAGCCGGTTCAGCATCATGGCGGACGACGCCGGCACGTTCGGACAGTTCGTGACGCACCGTGCGGGGATAAGCCAGGTCAGCACCGGTTCCGCAACGGCCAAAGTACCGGGCCCCTTTTTCCGCTGGCTGGATACCGTCTGGGGACGCCGTGCCGTCCGCACACCCGATGGCTATCCCGGCGAGTTCACGCTCGGCTGGCTCGGCTGCCTGGGCTACGAACTGAAGCGCGAAACCGGCGGCAGCGACCTGTCCGCACCCACTCCGGACGCTGCCCTGATCTTTGCCGGCCGGGCTGTGGTCCTTGACCACGCTGACGGCGCGGCGTGGCTCCTCGCGCTGGAGGCCCCCGACGCCGGTGAGTGGCTGGCCCGGGCCAGGACTGCAGTCGAAGCCGCGGGCAGCGGCGCCCAGCCGCCCCTGCGTGGCCCGGCACCGCAGGCCGGCGGCAGCACCGACGTCGTCCTTCCCCCGCCGCCTGCTTTCCGCAGCCGGGACACGGGTGCGCAGTACCGGGAGAAAATCACGGCGGCCCAGCACCAGATCGCCCAGGGCAACACCTATGAGGTCTGCCTGACCACCACGCTCGAAGCCAAGGTGCAGGGCCGCATGCTGGATCCGTGGACCACCTACCTGGCGCTCCGCCGCCGGAACCCGGCGCCGTTCGCCAGCTACCTCCGGCTGGGAAACCTCGCAGTTGCCAGCACCTCGCCTGAGCGGTTCCTGAAGATCGCGTCCGACGGCGGCATGCGCGCCGAGCCGATCAAGGGCACCCGCCGCCGGGCTGCCGACCCGCAGGAGGACCAGGGGCTGCGCGAGGACCTGGCCACATCCCTGAAGGACCGGGCCGAGAACATCATGATCGTGGACCTGCTGCGCAACGACCTCAGCCATTTTGCCGAGCCCGGTTCCGTCACGGTGAGCCGGCTCTGCGCTATCGAGAGCTACGCCACGGTCCACCAGATGGTCAGCACCATCGACGCCCGGCTCCTCCCGGGCGCACCCCGGGCCGAGGCTGTGGCTGCCTGCTTCCCGGCCGGCTCCATGACCGGAGCCCCCAAGATCAGCACCATGGCCATCCTGGACCGGCTGGAGGCCGGGCCGCGCGGGCTCTATTCGGGGGCCATCGGCTACTTCTCGCTCAATGCCGCCGCCGACCTCGCCGTCGCCATCCGGACCCTGGTGGTCAGCACCGAAGGTGACGGCACCGCTGAACTGTCCCTCGGCGTCGGCGGCGCCATCACCTCGGACTCCGTGCCCGACGACGAATACGAGGAAATCCGGACCAAGGCCTACGGGGTGCTCTCCACCCTCGGCGCGGTCTTTCCCGGCGACTGACGCACACCGAAGCCGGGGGCATCCAGCCTGCGGACACCTGTTTGGGATGCCGGCGCCGGGGGTACGCCCCTGACCTTAGCCGAAGCGCTGACCCGGGCGGCTGGCACGTCCCTGGCTGCTTCCCCACAAGTTAGGTATGCCGCGTGACGGATCCGTCCCCAATCCACAGCACCAGCAAGGCTCCGCGCAGCGTCAAGTACATCCTCATGCTTGGCGCCCTCGCCGCGCTTCCCGCCCTCACCACGGACATGTACCTGCCGTCGCTGCCCACCGTGGAGGCCGATCTCCACACCACCCAGGCCGCCGTCCAGCTGACGTTGTCCGGGACACTGGTGGGGGCCGGCATCGGGCAGCTGGTCATCGGCCCGTTCTCGGACCGGTTCGGACGGCGGCTGCCGCTGGTCATCGGCATCTCCCTGCATGTGGCCATCTCGCTGCTGTGTTCGGTGACGCCGAACATCGAAACACTGACCGGGCTGCGGGTACTGCAGGGGTTCTTCAACGCCGCCGCTGCCGTGGTGGCACTGGCCGTGATCCGGGACCGGTTCGTCGGTTCCGCCGCCGCCCAGCTGCTGTCCCGGCTGATGCTGGTCGTTGGCGTTGCCCCGCTGCTGGCCCCCACCGTGGGCCAGGCCATTGCCGGGCTCTGGGACTGGCGTGCCGTCTTCTACGCATTGGCGCTCATCGGGGTGGCCCTGGTGGCAATCGTCTGGCGGTTCATGCCGGAAACCCTGCCGCCGGACAGGCGCAGCCCGGGACACCCCCGGTATGTGGCAGGCGCGTACTGGTCGCTGCTGCGGGACAGGCATTTCATGGCCCTGGCCGTGATCCCCGGACTGGGGCTGGCCCTGATCATGAGCTACGTGGTGGGCTCGCCCTTCGTTTTCCAGAACGAGTACGGCTTCACCGCCCAGCAGTTCGCCCTGGTGTTCGCCCTCAACGGTGCAGCCCTTGTCCTCTCGGCGCAGCTCAACGCCGCCCTGGTCCGGAAGTTTCCGCCGGTCCGACTCCTGCGCACCGCCCTCCTTGTCCAGCTGGGCCTGGCCATCGTGCTGCTCGGCGTGGTGGCAACGGGCGCCCTCGGACCGGTGGGGCTGGTGGCAGGCCTGTGGCTGGTCCTGTCGGCCCAGGGAATGATTCCGGCGAACGCGTCGGTCCTGGCCCTCCACGACTACGGCCACATGGCGGGGACGGCGGCGGCGGTCATCGGCGCCCTGCAGTCGGGTGTCGCGGGATTGGTCAGCCCGCTGGTGGGCCTCCTGGGTGGAAACTCGCTCTCGATGGTCACCGTCATGATCGGCAGCTGCACCGCGGGTGTGGTGGTACTTGCCCTGGGAACGCCCGCTTACCGTAAGGGCGGCTGGCCCGGGCACGTAGGGCACGACGACGTCCCCCGCGTCAGTGCCGACTGACCACTTCTGGACCGACGCTTTTCTACTGGACCGTGGCCGTCAGCCGGGCCACGTTGTCGACGTACCGTGCGGCGAGGGGCCGGGTGAGCCAGTCCGCGAGCTTGAGCTCATGGGAAATGTCCCGGTACGTGTCCTCCACGGCCCGCATCTTGTTCACGATGTCCTCGCCAAGCAGCATCACGGACACTTCCAGGTTCAGCGAGAAGGACCGCATGTCCATGTTGCTGGACCCGAGGACCGCGACCTCGTCATCGATGGTGAAGTGCTTGGCGTGCAGCACGAACGGGGCCTTGTACAGGTAGATCCGCACACCGGCTTCCAGGAGCGCCTCGTAGTAGGACCGCTGGGCGTGGTGGACCAGGAACTGGTCGCCCTTCTCCGAGACGAACAGTTCCACGTCAACGCCCCGCTGGGCCGCGGTGGTGATGGCGTAGAGCAGGGAGTCGTCCGGAACGAAGTACGGGCTGCAGATGGAGATGCGGTGCTGGGCGGAGTAGATGAGGGTGTTGAAGAGCCGCAGGTTGTTTTCCGTGATGAACCCGGGGCCGCTGGGCACCACCTGGGCTGTGACGTTCCCTGGCTCGGGGTTCGGCGGGAGCTGCAGCTGGTGTTCCAGCGACTCGTCGGTCTCGCTCAGCCAGTCGGTGGCGAAGACGACGTTCAGGGTGGTCACGATCGGTCCGCGCAGGCGTGCCATCAGTTCAACCCATTCGCGGCCTGCCTTGCGGTGCCGCGGGTTGTTGTAGGAGGGCTCGATCAGGTTCTGCGAACCCGTGAAGGCGATCTCGCCGTCGATCACCATGATCTTGCGGTGGTTCCGCAGGTCTGGGCGGCGCCACTGCCCGTGGATGGGCAGCAGCGGCAGCATCCGCTTCCACTGGATCTTGCCCGCGCGGAGGCGATTGAGCAGCTTCCGGTACCCCTTGATGCGGAGGGTTCCGATGTGGTCGAACAGGAGCCGCACCTCCACTCCCCGTTCCGCGGCCTCCTCCATGGCGGTCAGCAGGTCATTGGTGACATGGTCCGAACTCATGATGTAGAACTCGGCGTTGACGAACTTCTTCGCCTTCCGCACGGCCTGGGTCATTTCCAGGATGGAGTCGGGGTAGCCGGGAATGAGGTCCACCGAGTTGCCGTCCACCATCGGCAGGGAACCGAGGGTGCGGTTGAGTTCAGCCGCGGACTTCACCCATTCCGGGCCGGGGTAGTCGCTTTCCGCGTCCGAGAGAGCGGTGATGCCTGCCTGCACGCGTTCGTTGACCAGCTGCTGCTGCGCCCGCCTGCGGCTGGACAACCTGAAGTTGCCGAAGAGCAGGAACAGGACGATGCCCAGGAACGGAATGAAGAAGATGCCCAGCAGCCAGGCCATGGCTGTGGTGGGGCGCCGGTTGCCGGGGATGATACCCAGCGCGAGCACCCTGATCACCAGGTCGGCGAAACCCAGGAGCACCACCACCCACGTCGGAGCGGTGCCGGCAAGCGAAAAAGGCCACAACACGTCTTAAACCCCCGGGGAGATCGGGCTCCGGAGGACGGCTTCCGGCCGGTGCACTCTGCCCAGCTTATCCGCGGTACCGCACTAAGCTGGTGCCATGACCTCTCCAGCCCCCGTGGTTCTCGCCTTCCTCGATCCCGCTTACCCTGATGGCCGGGTGGCCGATGCCTCCAAGCCCCAACTGCTGGTCACCGACCTGGGGGTCACGCGCGGCGACGGCGTCTTCGAAACCATGCTGGCCGTGGGCGGAACGGTACGGAAAATGCAGGCCCACCTGGACCGCCTTGCCGGCTCCGCCGCCGCACTGGACCTGGACATCCCGGACCAGGAAGCCTGGCGGCGCGTCATTGCGGCGGCGGTGGCCCGGCACCGGCTGGAGAACCCGCCTGCAGACCCGGCCGCTGATGAACTGGTGGTCAAACTGGTGGTCACCCGGGGCGTGGAAGGCGCGCCTGCCCCCACAGCCTGGGTGCAGGCCACTCCGGCCGGAGCGGCGGGCCGGCGCCAGCGTGAAACGGGCATCGACGTCATCCTCCTGGACCGTGGCTATGACAGCGACGTGGCCGACCGGGCACCCTGGCTGCTCCTCGGCGCCAAGACGCTTTCCTACGCCGTCAACATGGCAGCCTTGCGCCACGCGCACAAACAGGGCGCCGACGACGTCATCTTCTTCTCCTCCGATGGCCGTGTGCTGGAAGGCCCCACCTCAACGGTGCTGCTCGCGCATGTGGAAAAGTCCGACGACGGCACAACGGTGAAGCGCCTCATCACCCCGCAGCTGGACAGCGGCATCCTGGCCGGGACCTCCCAGGGTGCCCTTTTCGCGGCTGCCAAGGCAGCGGGCTGGGAACTGGGCTACGGCCCGCTGGAACCCAGGGACCTTATGGACGCTGACGCGGTCTGGCTGATTTCGAGCGTCCGCCTGCTTGCCCCCGTGAACCGGATCGATGGCAAGGAGATCGGCACCCCTGCCCTCCAGAAGGAACTGACCGCCGAGTTGGGTGAGCTTTTCGCCGGCATCCAGTAGCGGCGCAACAAGGGACGCAATCCCTTTTCCCGCTCCCGCATCACCCGTAAGGTGTGGACCATGGACTCGCGAAACCTGCCGATTGAAAACCTGTCCTTCGACGACTGCTGGGAACTCCTCGACAACGACACGGTGGGCAGGCTGGCCATCGTGGTGGACGAACATCCCGAGATCTTCCCCGTGAACTACGCTGTCCACCTGCGCAGCATCGTCTTCCGCACCGCACCCGGTTCAAAGCTGTGGGGCGCCCGGATGGAACGTCCGGCAGCGCTGGAGATCGACGGCTACGACCCCGCCTCGGAGCAGGCCTGGAGCGTGGTGGTGCGCGGTGAAACGGAGATCATCGAGGACAAGGGCGTGAAGGATGCCGTGGACGGACTGGGCCTGGAACCGTGGCAGCCCGGCGAAAAGGCCAACTACGTCCGGCTCAACGCGAAAGCCCTGACGGGGCGCCGGTTCCGCGTCAACCGGCCGGACATCTGGAACACGCGCCTGCAGGACCGTCGTCGGGCCTCCTTCGAATAAGGTGCCGGCATAGCCAACTGCCGGACGCCACCCGAAGGTCAGGCGGCTGGGCCTGCCGCCTGGCGTGACAGCTGGGTTTCCAGCCCGGACAGCAGGATGCCGAGCCCTTGTTCAAGCTCCGAGGCGCCGTCGTATTCAGCCAGTGCCGGCGCCAGTGCACGGAGCTTGGGGAACTCCTTCGCGGGCAGCCGGTGGAGGCCCAGCCTCAGCAGTGCCTCGTTCTCTTCCGGGTCCACCACGTACTCCTGCAGTTCGTTCAGGATGTGTCCGTAGAGGAAGCCGTAGTAGGCGCGGTAGACGTGGAGGGCATCGGCCGCAGCGAATCCGGCAGTGCCGAGAAGGGACAGGATCTGCTCCAAGGGGCGCAGCGTGCCCAGCGGCCGGAGGCCGAGGGGCGTGGACAGGGGCCGGGTGACCAGCAGCGGCACAATGTTGGGGTGCTGGAGGGCCAGTGTTCGCAGGCCATGGGCAATCTTGCGCAACTGGGCCTTCCAGTCCGGGTCTTCCGGATGGATGCGGAGCTGGTTGAGCACCAACTCCGTAACTCCATCCAGCAAGGCTGCACGGTTCTGGGCGTAGCGGTACAGGCTCATGGGGTCCCGGCCAAGCTCCTGCCCAAGGCGGCGCATGGTCAGCGCGTCCAGGCCCTCGGCGTCCACAAGTTCCAGGGCCTTGGCCAGCACGATCTCCCGGCTCAGCCTCGGCTTGGGCGAGCCGGGGCCGGAAGTATTGGTGGAAGTCATGTGGAGGTCCTCACTGCGGCCCCCTCCCGAGGTAAACGGGACGGTTGCCTCATATCTGGTCTACAGGTAAAGTCTACATCGTAGACATTGTGGTGACAGCACCTGTGCTTCCCCCGGAATTCCGGGAAGGCGACTACATAATCCTTTGCCACCTTGTGCAGGGCATCGAGGTTCGCCGCTGTAGCCTACCGGCGGCACCACGCACCGAGCGAAGGGACGCCGACATGGCCAATTCGCAGTTTGACCTTTTCCTCCAAGAAGCCACCTACGCCGACCAGGCCTCCGAATCGAGCCTCGACCGCGACCGCCTGTATGGGCTGTACACCAGCTGGTGCTACGTCAACGAACAGCGGGCCGGCACCGAGTCCAGCTTCTGGGCTGCCATGAAGCACCGGGTCTCGGCCCGTCGCAACGGGCTGCGCATGAAGGGACCCGCCGCGGCGGACTACATCATGAGCAGCTATCCCCGGCTGGTCTAAGCCCGACGGCTTGCCAGTGCGGCGCCGGGCACCCGGTCCCCCAGGATTACATGCTGTGGCACTTTTGTGCCGCAGCATTTTTCATGCCCGGGCAGCCCCTCCTGCCGACGTGGCTGCTCCGCCTAGGTGGGGATGATCCGGAATAGGAACCTGGTCCGGACCATCACCCACAGGAGGCCCAGCACCACGGCGTAGGCAGCGGTGTTGAGGAAGATGCTCTGCTGCTGCAGCGCCGGGATGTTGGCTACGACGGCGATCAGCACCACGTGCATGATGAACACGTAGAGCGTGGCGCGGCCCAGCGGGATCAGGAACCAGCCCAGGGCCCGCTGTACGGGTTTCCAGTAGGCGCTGAGGAAGGCGTAGGCCGCTACCACCAGGACCAGGACGTTGAGCAGGCGGCCGGGCGCCAGGTAGGTCCGGCCGAACAGCGCGTCATACATGGCCCGGTAGGTGGCATCCGGCATGAGCGCCAGCCGGACGTCGTAGTTGTTGGCCAGGTACGGGTTGCCCCAGGACAGGAAGGCCAGTGCGAATGCCGCCGCGGTGCAGGCGGCCACCACCCAAGTGTGCGCCGCGAGCCACGCGACGATGCTGCGGCGGTGGTAGCCGGCAACCAGGCCTAGGACGAAAAGTACCTGCCACACCAGCAGGGGGAACGAGTCCTCGAACTGCGACGGCAGGAGCCGGAACCTGGTCACCGCCCCGGCCGCATACACAGCGAAGGACGCCAGCAACACCCAGATGGCCTTACCGCGGTTGAGGGCGGCGAGGATCAGGGGGCTGACCAGCAGCAGCACCACGTAAAGGCCCATGACGTTGAACTGCCAGGGCCCGAACTGCAGCAGCACGATGGCCGGAAGCACCTGGGGCGGCACGGGGAACTGGAACAGCGAGGACATGCCCGCGTAGAGGTCGTAGGTCCGTCCCGCGCCGCTGTGTCCGGCGCCGCCGGTTCCCTGGTCCACGAACGTGGTCAGGGCCTCGGTGTGGAAGAACGGGAGCAGGGACAGCAGGAAGACGCCGACCAGCACCGCCAGGGCAGTGACATAGAGCTTCCCGGCCCGGCGGGACGTCAGGTCCACCACCCGGCCGAAATCCTCCTTGGCCTTGGGCCCGTACACCATTCCCACCACCAGGCCGGAGAACAGGACAAACAACTCAGCGCCTGACACGAAACCCACCGCCTCCTGGGTGAGCAGCTGGAACAGCGAGGCTAAGCCCAGGTGGTTGACCACCACGAAGACAATGGCCATTCCGCGCAGCAGGTCCACCCGGGAATCCCTGGCGGAAGGATCGTGGTAGCTCCAGGACGTGGCGGCGGTGATCCGGCGCGGGACCTGCCACAGTGCCACCAGGAGGATGACCATGGCGGCAGCGACAGTCCACGCGGCCACCCCCGTAAGTGTGTTGGCGCGGACGTACGTGCCTACGGACGTCACGTCCGTGACCGGGCCGGTGACCATGGGCGATGCCTTCAGCCGGTCCAGGGCGGCCTTGGCGATGTCCGGGCTTCCCGTGAGCAGCCAGCTGATGCTTGCAACGCCGGTGTCCCGCGTGCTGGTCCGTTCGTCCCACACCACGGCGGCCGTCCCGGCGAAAGCGGGAGAGGTGGCAGTTGACACTACCTGGTCCCACCAGCCCGTCTTGATGTCCCGCTCGGGCGCCCCGCCGGACGCCGGGCTGTAGAACGCCGAGGTCTGGAGCAGGAAGGGCTTATTGCGTCCTTCGGCGTAGGTGCCGTAGAAGTTTTCGCTGCCGGAGGCCGTCAGCATGTCTTCAAGTTCGCCCGCATGCGGAAGGGAGTTGACGGCCGCCGCTCCGGCAGTGTCGTCATGGTAGGACGCCAGCCCCACCCAGTCGACGGCGTCGTCGCCCGGGTAGTAGGGAGCGTAGGCGCTGTCGCTTCCGTTCCAGGTTCCGTCCCCGTTCGTGTCCAAAAGGGCAAACCCGTCGCTTCCCGGCTGCGGCGCATTCCGGTTCCGGTCGAAGGGGTAGTCCTTCCCCACGTACGGCGCCCACACCATGGTGGCCCGGCCGCCGTCGTCCTTCTTGAAGGCTGCCGCCACGGCCTGGAAGGCCTGCCGGTACGTGGCCGGCTGCTGGCCCCAGGCCACCCAGCTGGCATTCATGTCAGGGGCGAAGCGGACCAGGAGTTGGCCCTTGAATCCCGAGGTCAGGTCATGCACCTGCGCTGCGAACGCTTCCGCCTCCGCGGTGCCGAGCTGGTCCAGCGGCACCGACGGCTTGACCGTGAGCAAGGCGTGGGCGCCCTTGGCTGCGGTCTGCTGCAGGAAGCCCTCGATGTCATTCCGCTCGGATTCGCGGTACGGAATGGTGATGTCGTGGCCGAAGAGCGCCGGGCTTGCGCCCAGCCGGTCGCTGAAGCCCGTGGCCGTGTCCTCACCCCATTCGAGGACCGCCCCCAGCCAGGGTTTGCCCTTGTCCGGTGTCGGTCCGGCCGCCTGCGCCGGGGACGCCGGGGCCACCACTGCCAGGAGGGCGATGAAAACGGCGGCCAGGAAGGCCGCAGCGGAACGCGGACGGTGACGCCGGATGGCGGCGTGGTGGTGCGATACGTGTGCCCGCATGCTGACAAGGACCCCCCGGTACTCATTGCTCTGGATACGGGGCGGCGCCCCCCGTAAGAACTTTATCGGTCCGCGGCAGTCCCCGCGCCGCGTGGCGGGCAGCTCAATGACGGAACATGACGACGGCGGCGATGCGGCTGGGCGCGGCAGGTGTTACGTTTTTGGGGAGTAATGAGTACCGGCGCCAAGCCCTGACTTGCCGGTCGGCAACCCTCCCTTTCGCGGCGGGGTGCCTCAGGTGAATACTCGGCATATCGACCGATTCGAGCTGCAAGCGTGAAAGAAGGAGATCCGTCGTGTCCGACGCACCCGCCCCTGACGAAAGACTGTCCTACCGCCTGATTACCGGCGCGGACACCCGTGAATTCTGCGAGCGGATCTCCGCCGCACTCGCCGACGGCTACGTCCTGCACGGCAGCCCGGCGGCAACCTTCAACGGCACCAGCGTCATCGTGGCGCAGGCAATCGTCCTTCCGGCCGCGATCGCCTCAGCCGATGCCGCCGTCGCCACCGCGGTGGACCGGCTCGACGCCGACCTTGAGGGCGACTTCGACGGCGAGGGCCACGCATGAGCTACGCAGGAGACCTGACGCCGCAGGAAGCATGGGCCAAGCTGGAGGAGGGCGCCATCCTGGTTGACGTCCGCACCGAGGGCGAATGGGCCCACATCGGCATCCCGGACACCAAGGCCACTGACAACGATCCACTGTTCATCCAGTGGACCTTCCCCGGCGGCATCCCCAACCCCGACTTCGTCAAGGACCTCCAGGCGCAGGCGCCGGAGAATCCCCAGGCGGAACTGCTCTTCCTGTGCCGCTCCGGCCAGCGGTCCATCGCGGCGGCAACGGCCGCCACCCAGGCCGGCTTCACCGCGTACAGCGTGCTGGAGGGCTTCGAAGGCGAGCCGGACCGCTACGGCGAACGCACCGTCAACGGCTGGAAGAACCGCGGCCTCCCCACCAACCTCGGAAAGAACTAAGTGACCTTCAACCCAGACGCCCCCGGTTGGAACCCCGATACCCAGGCAGTCCGCGGAGGACTGGACCGCTCCAACTTCCAGGAAACGTCCGAGGCCATCTTCCTGAACTCCGGGTTCGTCTACGAATCCGCTGCGGCAGCCGAACGCGCCTTCACGGGCGAGGACGAGCGCTTTGTCTACTCCCGCTACGGCAACCCGTCCGTGGCCACCTTCCAGGAGCGGCTCAGGCTGCTGGAAGGCACCGAAGCCTGCTTTGCGACGGCGTCGGGCATGTCCGCCGTGTTCACCGCGCTGGGTGCCCTGCTGGCTGCCGGCGACCGCGTAGTGGCCGCCCGGTCACTGTTCGGTTCGTGCTTCGTGGTCCTGAACGAGATCCTGCCCCGTTGGGGTGTGGAGACGGTCTTTGTGGACGGCCCGGACCTGGACCAGTGGCGCGAAGCCCTGTCCAAGCCCACCACTGCCGTGTTCTTCGAGTCGCCGTCGAACCCCATGCAGGAGATCGTGGACATCGCCGCCGTCAGCGAACTGGCCCATGCGGCCGGTGCCACCGTGGTGGCGGACAACGTCTTTGCCACTCCCCTGCTGCAGCGCTGCGGGGACCTCGGCGCCGACGTCATCGTCTACTCGGGTACCAAGCACATCGACGGGCAGGGCCGGGTAATGGGCGGCGCCATCCTGGGCACCAAGGAATTCATCGACGGACCGGTGAAGCAGCTGATGCGGCACACAGGCCCCGCGCTTTCCGCTTTCAACGCCTGGGTCCTGACCAAGGGCCTGGAGACCATGGGCCTGCGCGTCAACCACTCGTCTGCCACCGCGCTGCGCCTCGCCGAGTGGCTGGAGGAACAACCGGCGGTGGGCTGGGTGAAATATCCGCTCCTGAAGTCGCACCCGCAGTACGGGCTGGCCGCGAAGCAGATGAGTGCCGGCGGAACGGTCCTGACCTTCGAACTGGCCCCGACCGGCGGGCGCTCGGGCAAGGAAGCGGCATTCGCCCTCCTGGACGGGCTGCGGATCATCGATATTTCCAACAACCTCGGTGATGCCAAATCCCTGATCACGCACCCGGCCACCACGACCCACCGCGCCATGGGCCCGGAGGGGCGTGCCGCGATCGGCCTGAGTGACGGGGTGGTCAGGCTCTCGGTGGGGCTCGAGGACCCGGAAGACCTCCTCCGCGACCTCGAGCAGGCGCTGAAGCAGATCTAGGCTCTTTGTTCATGACGCGCAGATTCCATGGCGCGCCCCGTATGCGCGCAGCGGGATGGAATCTGCGCGTCGAAGCGGAAACGGCGCCTCGATCCTTGCTCCGCTAGGCCTGCCGCACGCGCAGCAACTCGGGGGTGTCCGCCACGTCTGACAGGTCCAGCGCGTCGCGCATCGTCAGGTGGACGGCCTGCCGCACCACGGCACCGAATCCCATGTCCTCGGGCGGCTGCCCGGCCAGGGCCTTATCACGGGCGCGGCGCTGTTCAGCGGCCCCTGTCCCGCGGGCAATGATGTCCTCCACCCCCTGCCGGGCCAGGGCCAGCTCGCCCTGTTCAGCCAGGACGGGCGCCAGGTAGTCCACCAGGGAACGGACCACATCCGCGGCCGGCGCGGGCCTGAAGTTGCCGAAGTCCAGGAGTTCGCCGCTCAGCCCGGCACTGCTGGCCTGCCAGGACGCCATCCGCAGCAGGACGGTGGGTGCGGGAGCAGGATCCACGTCGTCGCGCCATTCCCGGCCGGCGGATTCCACCAGGGCGCGGACCAGCACGGCGATGAGGGCTGCGTCCTCGGCACGGAGGCATACGTCCGCCACCCGCACTTCCACCGTGGGATGGTTCCGGGAGAGCCGGGCGTCGAAATACAGCATGCCCTCATCGAGCATGACGCCGCTGTCCAGCAGCCGTGTCACCACCCGGCGGTACGCAGGGTACGTTCCGTAAATGCCTGCCGGGCCCGCCGTGGGCCAGCGGTTCCAGGCCTGGGTGCGGTAGCTTTCGAAGCCGGTGGGGACGCCATTCCAGAACGGCGAGTTCGCACTCAGCGCCGTGAGCACCGCCAGCTTGTCGCGGATGCGGTCCAGGACGGCCACGCCTTCTTCCGGCGATTCAATGAAGGTGTGGACGTGGAAACCGCAGGTCAGCTGTTCCTGCGCGGTGAGGCCAAAGCGTTCCAGCATCCTGGCGTAGCGCGGGTCCGGCGTGGTGTGGCTGGGCGACGCCACAGGAGAGGTGGCGAGTGCCGCAACCCGGGCCCCGTGCTTTTGGGCTGCCTGGTCCGCCAGCGCCCGGCCGGCCCGGATCTGCTCCAGCAGGCTTCCGTAATCGGTGCACGGCCGGGTCTGTGTCTCGATCTGCTCAAGCTTGAGCTCGGCACTGAGGCCCATTTCGTCGTCGTAATCCGCCTGGTTGCCGGCATGCCTGCCGTCCAGCTCCGCGGGAGCATCGTCCGCTGCCACGCGGTGGCTGGCGAGGAGGGCGTCGGCCAGGGCAAGCGGCGCTCCCCGGACTCCGGATCAACAATCAGGAGTTCTTCCTCGACGCCGAATGTACGCATACGAATATTCTGCCGCGCCCGCCTGGCATTCGAAGGGGCGCCGCACTTCATGACGAAGGATGAATGCCTAGGAGACTGCTGAACTAATCGGCGGATGTGGGGCGCGTCGACTGGACTGGTGGGTCTGGTGGTTAAGACTTGTCATATGCAGGGACGCGAGGACGCGCAACGAGGGTATTTGGATGTGGAGGCACTGGCCGGGGAGTTGTTGGCTCCGGGCAGTGTTTTCGCTTTTCTGGCCAAACATCGGGGGCGGTTGTTTCCGGATTCGATGATGGAGGATTTGTTTCCGTCGCGGCGGGGCAGGCCGTCGGTTCCGGCGCCGGTCATCGGGTCGGTGCTGGTGCTGCAGGCATTGCAGGGCCTCTCTGACCGGGAAACCGCCGAGGCGTTGACTTTTGATCTGAGGTGGAAGGCCGCTTGCGGCTACGGGCTGACCGATACCGCGTTCCATCCGAGCACGCTGACGTACTGGCGAAAGCGGCTGGCCGCCTCGTCGGATCCGCACCGGATCATGGAAGCCATCGCCAAAGTCGTCGCGGAAACCGGGGCTTTGACGGGCAAGCGCCGCAGAGCGGTGGATTCAACGGTCCTTAACGACGCGGTCGCCAGGCAGGACACGATCACGCAGCTGATCGCCGCGGTCCGCCGCTTCGGCCGGGACATCCCGGGCGGACAAGAACTCGTGACCGCCCACGCCACGGGCTATGACTACATCCGCACCGGTAAGCCGGACATCGCCTGGGATGACCAGGACGCCAAAGACGGGCTGATCTCCGCGCTGGTCACCGACGCCCTGGCGTTGCTGGCCGCGGTCGACCCCGAAACGCTGGACGGAAAGGCTGCTGATGCCTACGCTCTGCTGGCCCTGGTCGCCGGGCAGGACGTGGAACCGGCCGAGGACTCCGACGGGACCGACGGGCGATGGCGGATCGCCCGGAAGGTCGCCCCGGACCGGATGATCTCCACCGTTGACCCCGACACCCGGCATGCGCACAAGACCCAGTCCAGGCAGCAGGACGGATACAAGGCCCACATCGTGATCGAACCCGACACCGGGCTGATCACCGCCGCGGAACTGACCAAGGCCTCCGGCCCGGAAAACAGCGACGGGGCCGTCGGTGCCCGGCTGATCGGCATGGATTCCACGATCGCCGGCACCAGCCTGGACGTCCTGGCCGACTCGGCCTACGGCACGGGGGACATGCTCGCCGCCCTCACCCGTGCCGGCCACACCCCGGTGATCAAACCATGGCCCCTCCGCCCAGCAGTCGAAGGCGGATTCACCCTCGATGACTTCACCGTCGACGAAGCAGCCGGCACCATGACCTGCCCGCACGGACTCACCCGCAACATCACCACCAAACGACGGGTCACGTTCGGCGCCGCCTGCACAGGCTGCCCCCTCCGGCACCGATGCACCACCTCACCGCGAGGACGCAAAATCGTTCTCCACGAACATGACGCGCTGCAACGGCAACACCGCCAACGCGCCAAGAACCCGGCCTTCCAGGACGACTACCGCACCCACCGGCCCATGGTCGAGCGGTCCATCGCATGGCTCACCCGCGGCAACCGACGCGTTCCCCATCGCGGCATCAACCGGAACAACGCCTGGCTCCAGCTACGGATCGCGGGACTGAACCTCCGCCGCCTCCTGAAGCTCGGACTCACCGCGGAACAGGGATCCTGGGCCATCGCTTGAACCCGGAAACCAGGACCAGGCCTCTCACAGCCAGCCAAAACAACACCCACTACCCGGCCACAGGCACCAAAAGCCCGGAACCACCCAAAATACTTCAACCCCAGAAACCCCAACCCACAAAAGGAAGGGCTGGCCCGACAGCGAACGCCACGGACCAGCCCTACAAAGCACTTAGTTCAGCAGTCTCCTAGTCCTGGAAGTATTCCACCTTGGCGCCAATGGTGTTCAGGCGCTCCGCCAGGTCCTCGTAACCACGCTCGATGACATAGATGTTGCGCAGCTCGGACACGCCCCGCGCGGCCAGCATGGCCAGCAGCAGGCAGGCGGCGGGGCGCAGTGCCGGCGGGCAGCCGACCTCCGCGGCGCGCCACTTGGTGGGCCCGTTGACATAGATCCGGTGCGGGTCCAGGAGCTGCACCTGCGCGCCGAGCCGGTTCAGCTCCGTCAGGTAGATGGCCCGGTTTTCGTAGACCCAGTCGTGGATCATGGTCTGGCCGTGGGCGTTCGCAGCGATCACGGCGAAGAACGGCAGGTTGTCGATGTTCAGCCCGGGGAACGGCATGGGGTGGATCTTGTCCTCGGGGGCACGCAGCTCAGAGGGCTTGGTGGTGACGTCCACCAGGCGGGTGCGGCCGTTGCGGGCCATGTATTCGCCCGAGACTTCAAGGTTCTGGCCCATCTGTTCCAGCGTGGCCAGTTCGATTTCCATGAACTCGATGGGGACCCGGCGGACCGTGACCTCGGAGTTGGTGACGATGCCTGCCGTGATAAGGCTCATGGCCTCAATGGGGTCCTCGGAGGGGAAGTACTCGATCTCCGCGTCGATTTCCGGCCGGCCCGTGATCTTCAGGGTGGTGGTGCCCACACCCTCGATGGTGACGCCGAGCATCTGCAGGTAGAAGCACAGGTCCTGCACCATGTAGTTGGGGCTGGCGTTGCGGATCACTGTGGTTCCCGACCGGTGCGCCGCGGCCATGATCGCGTTCTCGGTGACGGTGTCCCCCCGTTCGGTGAGGACGAAGGAACGGTCCTCGGCGTCCGCGGCCGGGGCCTGGACGGTGTAGAAACCGGCGGTGGCCTCCACCGACAGGCCGAACTCACGCAAAGCCTGCATGTGGGGCTCCACGGTGCGGGTGCCCAGGTCGCAGCCGCCGGCATACGGCAGGCGGTACTCCCGCGACTCGTCCAGCATGGGGCCGAGCAGCATGATGACGCTGCGGGTCCGGCGGGCAGCGTCCACGTCCATGGCATCCAGGTCCAGGACGGCGGGCCGGCGCAGGCGGAGATCGGTGTCGTTAAGCCAGGTGCACTCCACCCCGATGCTGGTGAGCACCTCGACGATGCGGTTGACTTCCTCGATCCGGGCCAGCCGGCGGAGCACGGTGGTGCCCCGGTTGATCAGGCTGGCGCACAGCAGGGCCACGCCGGCGTTCTTGCTGCTGTTGACGTCCACGGCGCCGGAGAGGGTGCGGCCACCCTCCACCCGCAGGTGCGTCATCTTCGGCTTGCCCACGTTCACGATGCTGCGGTCAAATATGTTTTCCAGCCGCTGGATCATTTTCAGGCTCAGGTTCTGCTTGCCCTGTTCCATCCGGGCCACGGCGCTTTGGCTGGTACCGAGTTCGGCGGCCAGCTGGCCCTGGGTCCACCCCTTCTCGCTCCGGGCGTCCCTCAGCATGGCGGCAACGTGTTCAGCGGTTTCCTGAGTCATACCACAAATATATCATAAATGAGTTATCACCCCCCTTGCTAGGGATTAGTGGGGGACGTCACCCCTGCCCTACCCATTCGGTGCGATAGGGAAGTATGCGTAGCGTTTTTGGCGGACGTTAGCTGCCCAGCCACACCATGTTCCACGTGCCTGCCGAGACAGCTGCTGCCAGGGCAAGCCCGGCCACCAGCACACCGCCGGCAACCACCCAGGAGTCCAGCGGGCTGAAGGTCGATTCCCTGGCCCACGTCCGCCGGCCGCCGCCGAATCCCCGCGCTTCCATGGTCACGGCGAGCCTGGACGCACGGCGGATGGCCTGCACCAGCAGACCGAAGCTCTGGCCCAGCGTCGCCTTCACCCGCTGGCCGAGGCTGCCGCGGGCGCCCACGCCCCGGGCACGGCGCGCCATCCCGATGGTCTGCCACTCCTCTGCCATGAGCCCCACCAGGCGCATCGCGGCGAGGGTGCCCAGGACGAACCGGTGTGGCAGGCGGGCCTTCTGCGCCAGTGCATCCGCGAGATCCGTGGGATCGGTGCAGCTCATCAGGAGCACTGCCGGCAGGGCGATCGCGAAGCCGCGCAGGAGGAAGCCTATGCCCAGCTGCAGGGAACCTTCGCTCATGCTCCAGATGCCGACGTCGAGCAGGATCCTTCCGCTGTCCGGCGCCAGGATGGCGGTACTCCAGCCTCCGATGGCCGCCGCGAGGATCAGCGGCCATCCGCGCTGCCACAGAAGGGACAGGGTGAGCCCGGCCAGGGGAAAGAGCATCAGTTCGAAGACCAGGGCCACTGAGGCGGACACCCAGTCGATGGACAATGCCAGGACCGCGGTGATGAGCAGGACCGCCGCGAACTTGCTGAGTGGATTGGCGCGGGCCAGGAGGGCGCGGTTGCCGCTCAGGGTGAGTTGCTGCCTCATGGTGCCACCGCTTCCGCGGCAGCCATCCGCAGTTCCGTCCCGCCCAGGGCCCCGGTGAACTCGGCGTCATGGGTCACGGAAACCACCGCCGTGCCGGCATCCAAAAGCTCGGACAGGAATGATGCGAGCTCGGCCCAGGTATTGGCGTCCTGCCCAAACGTGGGCTCGTCGAGGATCAGTACCTGGGGGCTGGCGGCAAGGACGGTGGCCACCGAGAGGCGCCGCTTCTCCCCGCCGGAGAGCGTATACGGGTTGGCGTCCACCAACTGGGTGAGCCGCAGCCGCTCCAGCAGTTCGTCCACCTTGTCCCCGCCGTGGCCCAGGTGCCGCGGGCCGAACTGCAGTTCGTCCAGCACCTTCCCGGTGACGAACTGGTGCTCCGGCTCCTGGAACACCGTGCCCACCCGCGAGATCAGCTGCTCGGCCTTCCACTTGTAGGGGTCGATGCCGGCGCCGCGGCTGAGGTCCAGCGTGGCGGACACCTTTCCGGCCACCGGCTCCAGCAGCCCGGCCAGGGTCAACGCGAAGGTGGACTTGCCGGCGCCGTTGGGACCGGTGATGGCCAGGGCCTGCCCGGCGCGGACCTGTGCAGCCACGTCCTCCTGGACCGGCACCGGCGGAATTTTCCGAAAGCCCTGCCGGCGGGCGCGTTCGCGGGATACGGCCAGCTGCTCTGCGGCCAGCAACAGGTTCCCCGTTCCCGCGGCCGGGACGGCGGCGCGGGGACGGGTCGCGGGCACATACCCGGGCACCCACACGCCGGCAGCGGCCAGCATGGTCCGCGCCTCACCGAGCACGCGGTCCGGGGGCCCGTCCAGGAGCACCGCAGGATCGCTGGCGGAGCCGGGCTGCAGGACAATGATCCGGTCCACCAGGTCCTTCCACACGGATACCCGGTGCTCCACCACCACCAGCGTGGCGCCGGTTTTGTCCAGGGAGCGGGCCACTGCGTCGCGGACCTCCAGCACGCCATCCGGGTCCAGGTTGGCGGTGGGCTCGTCCAGCAGGATCAGGCCGGGGCGCATCGCCAGGATGCCGGCGAGCGCCAGGCGCTGCTTTTGGCCGCCGGACAGGGCCGACGTCGGGTGGTCCAGCGGGAGGTGGGAGAGTCCGACGTCGGCAAGCGCCGCGTGCACGCGCGGCCAGATCGCGTCGCGGGGCACCGCGAGGTTTTCGGCGCCGAAGGCGACGTCGTCCCCCACCCGGGAAAGGACCACCTGCGTTTCGGGGTCCTGCTGCATCAGCCCGGCGCGGCCGCGCCGGGCACGGGGCGCTGCTCCGTCCACCAAGAGCGAACCGGACTCGTCGGCGTCGCCTGCCTCTCCGTCGTCGTTGATGTCTCCCAGGACGCCGGCCAGCGCATGCAGCAGCGTGGACTTCCCGGCGCCGGAGGGGCCGAGCAGGAGCACCCGCTCCCCGGGGGCGATGTCCAGGTCAAGGCCGTGGACGGCGGGTTTGGGCCGGCCGGCATGCCGCCAGCCCCAGCCACGGGCGGTGACGGCGGCGGGGCGGACCGCGCCGGAGTCCTGGGAGGGTGCCATCAGGAGAAGACGGGCTCCGTTGCGGCCTTGCGGGATGCGAAGGAGCTCAGCACGCCGGTGCGTGCCAGGCCGCGGGTGGCCAGCCAGGCCAGGGCGCCGGCAAGGATGGCGCCGGAAACGGTGGTGAGGACGATGTAGGCCAGCTTGTCGGCGCCGGAGTAGGCGATGTTCCAGCCCCACGGTGCGAACGAATCATTCAGGCCGCAGAAGAATCCGGCCGCGGCGCCGGCCAGCAGCGATACGGGCAGGTTGAACTTCCGGTACACGAAGATTGCGAAGATGATTTCCGCGCCCAGCCCCTGGATGAAACCGGAGAAGAGGACCGAGGCGCCGTACTGGGAACCCATCAGCAGCTCGCCGGTGGCTGCGACGGTCTCGCAGAACAGGGCGGCCCCGGGCTTGCGGATGATGAGCATCCCCAGCACGCCGGGAATCATCCAGCCGCCGGCGAGCAGGCCGGTCAGGGGCGGGTAGGCGGCGTTCATGGGGGCGGACAGGGCGGCGGCACCCTGGTCCCAGGCCCAGAAAATGACGCCGCCCGCGATGGCCACCAGCGCGGCGACGACGATGTCCACGACGCGCCAGGACTTGCTGGTGGTCTTCTTGATTGCTGCAGTACTCATGTGATCCTCCTGGGAAACAGGAGGGGAAAGTGGACCCGGCCGGCGGCCTGTGGCCGTGGAACCGCGACACTTTGAGAACTCGACTCCCTTGCGCCGGTACTAACCGGATCAGGTTCGAGGGTCTGCGGCTGTCCGCACTCTCAGCGCCCACCTGCGGTGCCCGGCTAATGCCAGGTTGCCCGACGGCGGCGCTCCCCTGTCGTTTTTAGTGTTGCTTTTCGTGTGGGTAACGCTTGTTGTTGTGCCCTGTTGGGCGTGGTCAAGTTTACACCTGGCAGGGCTGGATTGCGGGCTGCGGGCGCCAATCCCCCGGATATGACCGGCTAGGCTGGGGGCAGTCCGTTTTCCGCCCGCAAGGAGTACCTGGAATGAACCTTCTCATCAAACTGCTCGGGACAGCCGTGAGCCTCGGCGCAGGCCTCGCCGGCACCAAGCTGGTCAATGCCATCTGGGAAAAGACCACCGGACAGAAGCCGCCCACCGGCAAGCACGAGGACGTACCCACCAGCCTGCGTTCCGCGCTGACCTTTGCGCTGATCTCGGCGTCGGTCAGTGCCATCATCCAGGTCCTGGCCAACCGCGGAACCCAGCGCGCCATCACCCGCTTCGCGAAGACCCAGGACATCGTCTAGCGTCCTGCCCTTGGCGTTACCGGCCGTCGTCGGAGCTGTCCTTCCGGGCAGTCTCGGCGGCGGCTTTTTGCACCACGGCTTCGAGTTCATCGGCGGTGAGCAGTTCCCGGTGCAGGTGCTTGGTGCGGTAGCCGGCACGGCCCACCATGTGGGCGGACACAGGCACCGTGAGCAACTGGAAGATCCACGCCACCACCAGGACCGGCCACACCCACCACGTCCGCATCTGCAGCACGATGGCCGCCAGCAGCAGGAAGAGGCCCAGGACCTGGGGCTTCGTGGCGGCGTGCATGCGGCTCAGGAGGTCCGGGAACCGCAGCAGGCCTATCGAGGCACCCAGGGACATGAGGGCGCCCACCACCATGAACACAGCGGAGACGAGGTCGATCCAGGCGTCCGGGCCGGAGAAGTCAGGATTCATTGGGTTTGACCCTCCTGTCGGCCACGAACCTGGCCACGGTCACGGACCCAATGAACCCGATGATGGAGATGGCCACCACCAGCATCAGGTTGTTCAGGTGCCGGTTCACTGCCATATCGATGCACAGCGCCCCGGCCAGGATGGCGAGCAGCACATCCGCAGCCAGCACCCGGTCCAGCAGCGACGGGCCACGGGCGATCCGGATAATGGCACCGGCGGCCGCCAGCGAAAAAATGACGGCTGTGACAGCCAGGACAACGTGCATCATGCGCTGGCCTCCATACGGACCTCTTCGAGTTCATCCGCGGTGCCCATGATGCGGATCAGGCCCGCTTCAATGGAACGGACCTCGTTCCGGAGGCCCTCCACGTCCTTCTCGGAGGTGATGTTGAGTGCGTGCAGGTACAGGGTGGACGTGGAACGGTCCACCTCAACCACCAGGGAGCCCGGGATCAGGGAAATCACGTGTCCCGTGGCAGTGACGATCAGGTCCTGGTGGCTGCGCAGCTTGACCGCGACCACGGCATTGGTCACCTTGGGGCCGCGGACCGCTGCCAGGTACAGGACCTGGGCGCTGGCCACCACCACCTTGCCCACGAAGGCCAGGGCAAAAGGCACGGCGTAGAGGATATTGAACCGGCCACTGAGTTCCACTGGCGGGAGGTAGAAGAGCCGGGCCACGCCCACGGCCAGCAGGGCCCCGAAGAGGAGGTTGCCGGGGCTGAAATCCTGCCACAGGGCGCCCCACACAACCACCAGCCAGACCAGGAGCGGCAGTTCCTGGCGCAGCGAAATGCGTTTGCGGCTCATCGTCCTCCTCCCGCGGCGGTGGCGCCGGGAACGGCGGTAGCCTCGCCCAGCACCGCCTGGATGTACGGCGTCCGGTCAAGCATGTCCCGGGCTGCCCGGTCGGAAAGAGCGAACAATGGTCCGGCGAAGACGGTCAGGGCGACACCGAGCACCACGAGGCCGGCCGTGGAACCCACCATGGTCCGCGGCAGGAGGGTCACGGTGTTGTTCACCTTGGCTCCCGGACCGGAAACCCTCGCGGCAGGAGGGGCAAGGAGCACAGGGTCCGGGTGCTCGGCGTCCTCCGGCTTCCGCCAGAACGCGCGGTTCCACACCCTGGCGATGGCCAGCAGCGTCAGGAGGCTGGTCACCACGCCGCCGATCACCAGCGCGTAGGCCAGCGGAGTGCCCAGCTCCACGCCGGCCTGCAGCAGGCCCACCTTGCCCAGGAACCCGGAGAACGGCGGGATGCCGGCCAGGTTCATGCCGGGGATGAAGAACAGCAGCGCCAGCATGGGTGAGAGCTTGGCGAGTCCGCCCAGCCGGTCCACGGACGAGCTGCCGCCGCGCCGTTCGATGAGGCCGGTGACCATGAAGAGGCTGGTCTGGATGGTGATGTGGTGGGCCACGTAGAAGACTGCCGCCGCCAGTCCCACGGCCGAGGACATGGCCAGCCCGAACACCATGTAGCCGATGTGGCTGACCAGGGTGAACGAGAGGAGGCGCTTGATGTCGCTTTGGGCGAGGGCGCCCAGGATGCCCACCAGCATGGTCAGCAATGCCACCACCATCAACGGCGTGTTCAACGTATCGCCGGGGAAGAGCAGTGTTTCGGTGCGGACCATCGCGTAGACACCCACCTTGGTCAGCAGGCCTGCGAACACGGCAGTGACCGGCGCCGGGGCGGTGGGGTAGGAGTCGGGGAGCCAGAAGGACAGGGGAAAGACGGCGGCCTTGATGCCGAAGGCCACCAGGAGCATCACGTGCAGCAGGGTTTTGGTGCCTTGGTCCAGTTCACCCAGCTTGACGGCCAGGTCTGCCATGTTCACGGTTCCGGTGGCCCCGTAGACCATGGCGATGGCAATCAGGAACAGCACCGAGGACACGACGGACACCACCACGTAGGTGACGCCGGCCCGGATCCGGGGCCCCGTGCCGCCCAGGGTCATCAGCACGTAGCTTGCAGTCAGCAGGATCTCGAAGCCGACATAGAGGTTGAAGAGGTCCCCGGACAGGAACGCGTTGGACACCCCGGCCACCAGGATCAGGTAGGTGGGGTGGAAGATCGATACCGGCGCGTCGTGGTCGCCGTCGGCCATGCCCTGGCCTGTGGCGTACACCAGCACTGCAAGGCTGACGGCGGAGGACACCACCAGCATCAGGGACGTGAACTGGTCCACCACCATGACGATGCCAAACGGAGGGATCCAGCCGCCGATGGTCACCGCGGCGGTGCCGCCGTTCCATGCCGACGCCAGCAGGAGGCATTCGAGTGCCAGCGTCAGTGACAGCAGGCCGATGCTCACCGCGCGCTGGGCCCGGGAGTGCCGGATCAGCAGGAAGGTCAGGGCGGCGCCCAGGATGGGAAGTACGACGGCGAGCGGGGCAAAGCTTGCGATGCTCACTTTCCGCCTCCTTCCGGGCTGTGGTCAACGTTGAGGGAACCGGGCTTTTCCTCCGCGGCAGCATGTTCGGCGGGCATTTCCCGGCCGCCGGCCACAAGCGTGGCCACCCGGTCCGCGTCCTGGTCCGCCTCGCCGCCGGAAGCACCGCGGTCCGTGACATCCCGGCCGTCGGAACCGAGCATGGTGAGCGGGAACTCCGATGTTTCCGCGGGGACTTCGGCGTCATCCTCAGCATCGAAGCTGGGGGTCTCGGCCACCCGGAGGTCCTCGGCGTCGTCCTGGATGTCGTCCTGGCGGGCCAGCACCCAGGTGCGGTAGATGATGCCCAGCATGAAGGCGGTGACCGCGAAGGAAATCACGATCGATGTCAGGATCAGGGCCTGCGGCAGCGGATCGTTGTATTCCTGGGCGGGCGTGTCCTTGCTGAAGAGCGGCGCCAGTCCCGCGTATCCCCCGGTGGCCAGGATCAGCAGGTTGGTGGCGTTGGCCAGCAGCATCAGTCCCAGCAGCACCCTTGTGAGGCTGCGTTCCAGGATCAGGTAGATGCCGCAGGCGTACAGGGCTCCCATGACAATCAGCAGGGTCAGGTTGACGCTCATGCGTGGCCCTTCGCGGTGGTCTCGGCAGGAATCCCGTCCGGTTCCTGTTCCAGCTCCCCGGCGCCCTGCACGTCCCCGGCAAGGCCACGCTCCTGGTCGGCTTCCTGGCCCGGTTCCGGCGCCTGTCCGACGGGCCCGGACTGGTCCTCGAGGTGTTCATCGATCTCGGCCCCGAGGCTGCGCAGCACGTCAAGCACCAGGCCCACCACCACGATGTACACGCCGATATCGAAGATGGTGGAGGTGACGAACTTGATGTCCCCGAACACGGGCAGCCATACCTGGATGATGGCGGACTGGAACACCTGCCCGCCCAGCAGCAGCGGCGCCATGCCGGAAGCGGCTGCGAGGGCCAGGCCGATGCCCAGGAGGGCGCCCGGGCTCAACGGAGCAGCTTCCCGCAGCTCGAAGCGGCCGCCTGCCAGGTAGCGGATGGTCAGGGCCAGGCCGGCGGTGAGGCCACCGGCGAATCCGCCGCCGGGCAGGTTGTGCCCTGCCAGCAGCAGGTAGAGCGAGAAGATGATCATCGAGTGGAAGATCAGCCGCGTGACCACCTCGAAGATGATCGAGCGGCGTTCAGGGGCCAGGGTCCGCCCGGCCACAATCCAGGGGTCCCGGGTGGAGGCCGCAAACCTCCGGCTGATGGCCAGCGCCGCAGCGTCTCGGGAGCCGGGGTCGACACCGGGGTGCCGGCCCACTGTGCCCGCCGCAACGCTCGCGGACGCCTGCAGCCGGTCTCCCCGTCCGCGCACGAAGATCAGGCTTGCCACGCCGGTGGCGGCCAGCGCCAGGACGCTGATCTCACCGAACGTGTCCCAGGCGCGGATATCCACCAGGGTCACGTTGACCACGTTCAGGCCCCCGCCGCCTTCATAGGCGAGCTGCGGGAACTGCAGTGACACGGGAATGGACGTCCGGGCACCCATGGCGAAAATGGCTGCAAAAACCATGGTGATGCCGAAGCCGGCGCCGATGATGACGCGCAGCACCCGGTATTTGCCGCCCGTGCGGTCGCGCAGTTCGGGGGGCAGCCTGCGCAAGGCCAGGACGAAGGCCACCAGGATGATGGTTTCCACCAGCATCTGGGTCAGGGCCAGGTCCGGGGCGCCCTGCAGGGCGAACACCAGCGCGATGCCGTAGCCGGTCACGGAGACCATCAGCACGGCAAGGAATCGTTTGTTGGCCTTGACCGCTGCCAGTGCGCCGATGACGATGCCCACGCCGGCAACCAGCTGCAGCGGCGAATTCGGGTCCACCAGGTAGACGTCCTGCGGGAGTGCGTTGCCGCCCAGGAGCATTGCCACCAGCGGCAGGACGAATGCCACGCTCAGGATTACTGCGAGGTAGAAGTACAGTGAACCGCGCTGGGTCCGGCCGGTGATCCAGACGGCAGCGTCATCCAGTGCTCCGATAGTCAGCTGGTAGCCGCGGTCGCCGTCCACCCAGGCCGGGACCAGGGACTGGACGCGGGCCACCGCGGTGCGGCCAACGTACATGGCAGCACCGAGAACGAAGGTGATGGCCGTCAGCCCAAGTGCCGGAGTGAACCCATGCCACAGCGCAAGGTGGCCTGCCTGCGCTGCGGGAGCGCCGGCGTCGGGCGCTGTGGACGCGAACAGCGCGGCGTACGGCTGGATCCAGGCGTCCACCGGAACCGGCCAGAGCCCGTAGGCGATGGTCAGGATGCTGAGGATGGCGGGCGCGGCCAGGAAGGAAGGCCTGATGGCCTTGAACGGCGTGGGGTCCACCCCGGGTTTGACCGCGAACGCACCCCACATGAAGCGGGCGCTGTAGGCGAAGGTAAGGATGGAGCCCACCACGAGCCCCACCAGGACCACCATGCCCCACGGACCGGAATGCGGGTCCGTGGCGTGGTGCACGAAGGCTTCCAGCACCGATTCCTTGGCTACGAACCCTGCCAGCAATGGCACGCCGGCCATGGACGCGGCGCCGATGCCGGCCACGATGCCGAGGGCGCGCGAGGAGCGGAAGACGCCGGACAGTTTGCGGACGTCGCGTGTCCCGGACTGGTGGTCGATGATGCCCACCACCAGGAACAGCGTGGCCTTGAACAGCCCGTGCGCCAGCAGCATGGCCAGGCCGGCCAGGGCGGCGTCGGGCGTTCCCAGGCCCACCACCATGGTCAGGAAGCCCAGCTGGCTGACGGTGCCGTAGGCCAGGATCAGCTTGATGTCGGACTGGCGCAGCGCACGGTAGCCGCCCACCAGCATGGTGGCCAGCCCCAGCCCCATGACCACGGGCTGCCAGTAGGCAGTCTCCGCGAATCCCGGGGCAAGCCGCGCCACCAGGTAGATGCCTGCCTTCACCATCGCCGCGGCGTGCAGGTAGGCGCTGACCGGGGTGGGCGCGGCCATGGCGCCCGGCAGCCAGAAGTGAAACGGGACCAGCGCCGACTTGGTGATTGCACCCACCAGGATGAGTACGACGGCGGCGCTCACCATGGCCTCGGACGTCCCGGCGGCCAGCGCGGGGGCCTGCTCCAGGATGCCGGAGAGACGGTAGGTGCCGGCGGCCGTGCCCAGCATGATCAGGCCCACCAGCATGGCCAGGCCGCCGGCGGTGGTGACCATCAGCGCCTGGAGGGCGGAGCGGCGGGCGGCAAGCCGGGTCCGGGCGAAGCCGATCAGCAGGTAGGACAGGATGGTGGTCAGTTCCCAGAAAATGAACAGCAGCAGGAGGTCATCCGCTGTGACCAGGCCGAACATGGCACCGGCGAACGCCAGCAGCTGGGCGCCGAAGCCGCCGAGGTCCTGGTCCGTCCGCTTGAAGTACCGCGCACAGTAGACCAGCACCAGGGAGCCGACGCCGAGCACCAGGAGGGACATGACCCACGCCAGGGCGTCCATTCGGAAGGCCAGTTCCAGATGGAGCCCGGGGATCCACTCGAAGGACTCGGTGATGGCGCCGGGGCCTGAGTAGATGGGGTTGTGCTGCAACATCAGCCAGCCGAAGGAAGCCGCCGGAACAGCCGCCAAGGCATAGAAGGCGTTGCGGCCCCAAAGCCGGAAAAGGAAGGGCGCGAGGACAGCCACCGAAAACTGCACGGCAAGGACTGTGATCACTGTATTCTCCGCAACGTCAGGGATTCGATTGTCAAAAGTTGGAGCAGGCGGCAAAAAGTAAGGTTCGGGAGTGGATAGTTTACCAAGGTGCGTCCGGTATCATTTCCGGTTTTGCGGGCCGCAGCAGCCTGAATCCCTGGCGACAACGGCCCGCGCTCCCCTGCGTGTTCGCCACGGGCGGATACGATGCATCCTATGAACAGCGCCAGCGCTCCGGGGGCGATGCAGCCCGCCTCGGATCTTGTTGCCGGAACCGGCTCCTCCAAAGGGCAGGTCCTGGCCTGGGCTTCCTGGGACTGGGGCTCCGCGGCCTTTAACGCCGTCATGACGACATTCGTCTTCACGGTCTACCTGACGTCCCACGCCTTCGGCGGCGAGGACAGCGCCTCGGCCGTGCTGGGCGGAGCGTTGGCGGCCGCCGGGTTCGCCATCGCACTGCTGGCACCGGTCACCGGCCAGCGTTCGGATGCCGGGGGGCGGCGCAAGCTGTGGCTGGGAGTCAACTCCGCCGCCGTCGCCATCCTCACCGCACTGTGCTTCTTCGTGTTCCCCCACCCGGAATTCCTGCTCCTCGGCGTCTCGCTGATTGCACTGGGCAACGTCTTCTTCGAATTCGCCGGCGTCAACTACAACGCCATGCTCGCCCAGGTATCCACACCGCGGAACATTGGAAAGGTCAGCGGTTTCGGCTGGGGCGCCGGCTACCTGGGCGGCATCGTGGCGCTCCTGATCGTCCTGCAGCTGTTCGTCCAGCCTGCCTTCGAATGGTTCGGCGCCTCCACGCAGGACAGCCTCAACATCAGGCTCGTGGCCGTCTTCTCCGCCCTGTGGTTCTTCGTCTTCGCCCTCCCCGTCCTGTTCGCCGTCCCGGAGGTGCCGCGCTCCGGGCCGGCCGCACGGCTGGGATTCCTCGCCAGCTACGGGCTGCTGTTCCGGCGGATCAAGGCGATCTACGCCACCAGCCCGCACACCATCTACTTCCTCCTGGCCAGCGCCGTGTTCCGGGACGGCCTCGCGGCGGTCTTCACCTTCGGCGGCATCATCGCGGCCGGAACGTTCGGGTTTGCCCTGTCCCAGGTCATCTTCTTCGCCATCTTCGGGAATGTGGTGGCCGCCGTCGGTGCTGTCCTCGGAGGCTTCCTGGACGACAAGGTTGGCCCCAAGACCGTTATCACCGGTTCCCTAGTGGGCCTCCTGATTGCCGGGAGCGCCATCCTGGCCCTGGGAAACGGCAACTATTCCTTCTTCGGCATGGAATGGGCCGGCAGCACTACGTTCTGGGTCTTCGGACTGTTCCTCTGCCTGTTCGTCGGTCCCGCCCAGTCTTCCTCCCGCGCCTACCTGGCTAGGCTCGCACCGCACGGTGAGTCCGGTGAGCTCTTCGGCCTGTACGCCACCACGGGGCGGGCCGTCAGCTTCCTGGCGCCTGCCCTGTTCACGCTCTGCATCACGGTGGCAACTCCACTGGTGCCGGCCGGGCAGGCACAGCGCTGGGGCATCCTGGGCATCATGGTGGTCCTCCTCGCAGGGCTTTTGGTGCTGCTGCCGGTGAAGGCGCCGGAGCGGGCACCCATCGCCGTGGTCCCGGCCAGCTGAGACCACCCTCCATTGCCGGCGCAGCCCGCCGCCCGGTGTTGCCAGTCCGACTAGGCTGGAGTCATGAACGTGGACGAAACGAACCTTCCCGGCCTGGGCCGCCGGAAGGATTTCATGACCGCCTCCGGACGCCGCATCGGCGTCGTGGAGCTCCGGGAAGGCCAGACGGAACTCATTGTTTCCACCTGGGACGACCCCGATACCTGCCAGGCCTCGATTCCGCTCACCAGCGATGAAGCCGCCACCCTGGGCAACCTCCTGGGCGGCATGCACCTGGCCATGAAGCTCGCGGAAGAGCACAAGGACGTCCCTGGCATCGTCACCCGGCAGTTCTCCATTGCGGCGGACTCCCCTTTCCAGAACCAACCCATGGGCAAGGCCTCCATCCGCACGCGGTGCGGCGTTTCGATCGTGGCCATCATGCGGGAAGGTGAGGTGCTGCCTTCGCCGGGACCCGACGTCGTGCTCCACGCCGGTGACCTGCTGGTGGCAGTTGGCACCCAGGAAGGCCTCGACTCAGCGGCCGATATCCTCCGCCGCGGCTAGTTTCCATGGACCCGTTGGCCCAGACCCTCATCGAACTGGGGGCCGTCGTGTTCTTCCTCGGCCTCCTGGCCAGGTTGGCCGGGCGGATCGGCATGTCTCCCATCCCCTTCTACCTGCTGGGCGGGCTGGCCTTCGGCGCCGGCGGCATCATCAAGCTTGAAGGTATGCACGAGTTCGCACATCTGTCGGGCGAAATTGGTGTCATCCTCCTCCTGCTTATGCTTGGCTTGGAATATACAGCGGCCGAGCTCTTCACCGGCCTGCGGCGCTCGTGGCAGGCCGGCGCGCTGGACCTCGTCCTGAACTTCCTGCCCGGCGCAGGCCTTGCCCTGCTCCTGGGATGGGGCGGCGTGGGGGCCATGGTCATGGGCGGGGTGACCTACATTTCCTCGTCAGGCATCGCTGCCAAGGTGATCACGGACCTGGGCCGGCTGGGCAACCGGGAAACCCCGGTGGTGCTTTCCATCCTGGTCTTCGAGGACCTGGCCATGGCCGTGTACCTGCCCATCCTCACGGCGACGCTTGCGGGCGTGGGTTTCCTGGGCGGGCTCACCACGGTTGGGATAGCCCTGGCCGTGGTAAGCGTGGTGCTCATGGTGGCACTGCGGCACGGGCACCACGTCTCCAAAGCGGTGCACAGCGAGAACTCCGAAGTCTTCCTGCTCAACGTCCTCGGCGCCGCACTCCTGGTGGCGGGTGCGGCGTCCGCCATGCAGGTTTCGGCAGCAGTCGGCGCCTTCATGCTGGGCATCGCCATCTCGGGGTCCACCGCACACAACGCCACCCGCATCCTCGAGCCGCTGCGGGACCTGTTTGCGGCCATCTTCTTTGTGGCGTTCGGGCTCAACACAGACCCTTCATCCATCCCACCGGTCCTGGGCTGGGCACTGGTCCTGGCCGTGGCCACTGCGGCGACCAAGATGCTGACCGGGATCTGGGCGGCAAAGCGGGCAGGGATCGCCCGGCCCGGCCGCTTCCGTGCCGGCGCCACGCTCGTTGCCCGCGGCGAATTCTCCATCGTGATCGCAGGCCTGGCGGTTGCGTCCGGGGCAGTCCAGCATGAGCTCGCGGCGCTGGCCACCGCCTACGTGCTGCTGATGGCGGTGGTGGGCCCGTTGGCCGCACGCTACGTCGAACCGCTGGCCAGGCCGTTCGTCCGAAGGCCCGCGGTAGCCCCGCAGACCTGATGCGGCCGGCGTTGGTGCTAGATGCTGGTGCGGTGGAAGTTCAGGTGGCTGCGGCTGGCGGTGGGACCACGCTGGCCCTGGTAGCGGTTGCCGTATTCGCCCTGGCCGTACGGGTATTCGGCGGCAGAGCTTAGCCGGAAGAAGCAGAGCTGGCCGATCTTCATGCCCGGCCACAGCTTGATGGGCAGCGTTGCCATGTTGGACAGCTCAAGCGTGACGTGGCCGGAGAAGCCGGGATCGATGAAGCCCGCGGTTGAGTGCGTTAGCAGGCCCAGCCGGCCCAGGGACGACTTTCCTTCCAGGCGGGCGGCGATGTCATCGGGCAGGGTGACCGTCTCGTATGTGGAGCCCAGGACAAACTCCCCTGGGTGCAGGATGAACGCCTCGTCCTGCTCCACTTCCACCAGCCGGGTCAGCTCGGGCTGCTCCTGCGCGGGGTCGATGTGGGCGTACTTGTGGTTGTCGAACAACCGGAAGAATTTGTCGATCCGGACATCCACGGACGACGGCTGGACCATCGCGGGATCGAACGGTTCCAGCACGATCCGCTGGGAATCAATTTCGGCACGAATGTCGCGGTCGGAGATCAGCACCGTCCCAAATTACCGTATCGGTTATCCACACCTGCACTTTCCCGTTGTTGCTGTGGCCTCGTGGGGCTAATGTTGCGAATGAAAGCCGCCGGAATGGTCTCCCGGCTGGCGTAACAGAGCTGGGGATGTTGTGAATAAATTGGTGGCACCGTCTGTTCTTGGCGTGCTCTGTGCGTTGGCGCTGGTCTCGTCTTCAGCCACCGCACCACCCTCGCCGTTGCCGCTGGGCCAGGCGGGGGCGGCGAGCATTTCGCTTGCGGCTCCGCTGGTGCATGGCGGCGGTGCCTCCACTGCTGGCGATGCTTCCACCGGGCGCCTCACCCCGGCCGTGGACCCGGACATCCGGGTGGCTTCGCCGCTGACGGATACCGCGCCCGCGCCGGCACCCACCCCCGCGCCTGCTGCCCCGTCCACACCCGCGGTCCAGGCCGCCACCGAATCTGCGCCCCTGCCGGCACCTGTGGCATCCCCCGTGGAGTCCGCTCCCCAGACCGTATCCATCCCGCCGCTCTGGGCGCCGGACCAGGATCTGGCGTCACCCCCGGCCACCCGGCTCACGGCCCCGGAACCGGCCGCCCCGGGTGTGTCCACGGAAGCCCTGGTTCCGGACAACAATTCAGCGGCCATCCTCACCGTCTTCACCAAGATCAACGAGTACCGCGTGGCCAACGGCCTGAACAAGGTGAAGTACCACCCCACCGTGGCCGGGATGTCACAGGAGTGGTCCAACAACATCGCCACCCGTGAGGTGATCGAGCACCGGGCAAGCTTCTGGACCGATCCCCGGGCCCTGAATCCCAACAACGGCGCCGGAGAAATCATCGCCATCCGCACCGACCGGGATGCAGCCCAGCTGGTGGAATGGTGGAAGGGTTCACCCGGCCACAACGCGATGCTCCTTGACCCGCGCTTCAACGTGATGGGCGCCGGCATCTCCTACACCAACTCCACCTACCAGATCTGGGGTGTGGTGAACTTCTTCGGGTACACCACACTGCCGGCAGGCACCCTCGATTCACCGGGCGGTTCGGCGTCGGGCGATGCTTTCCCGCCGTCACCGCCAAGCCTGTGCGACGCTCCCGTGAAGCACATGCCGCCCACCCTCAACCTGGCCGCCGCCGCAATCACCGGCCCTGCCGACCTCGTGTCCATCGACTCCGCCGGGCAGCTCCTGGACCGGGCGTCCACCGGGCCCCGCACCTATGCCGCGGCCCGGGTAATCGGCGCAGGCTTTAGCGGCGCCAAGGAAGTCTTCGTCACCGACTGGGACCGCGATGGCGCCTATGACGTCCTGACCCAATGGGCCAACGGCAACCTCACGCTTCACCGGGGCATCCCCAGCGGCGGGTTCCAGTCGCCCATTACCCTGGGCGTGGGCGGATGGGACACCCTGACCCTTGCCGTGGGCGGTTGGTGCGCCAACAACCGGATGCCGCAGATCCTGGCCCTGGACGGCGCTGGAAACCTCTACCTCTACGGCAACAAGGGCACCGGCGATATTGCCGAACGCGTGACGGTGGCCACTGGTGTTTATGCGTCGCGGCTCGCGATGGTGGACTACGACGGCGACGGCTTCCAGGACATCCTGGGGCTGCGGTCCGACGGCACTGTGCAGCTCTACCGTGGGTGGGGCAGCACCGCCCTCCGCGCCGAGGCCCGGGCCACGGTTGCCACCGGCTGGGCGGACGTCACCGGAATCCGGTCCCTGCGTGATGCCACCGGCATGAACACCAGGGGCGTGGCACTCCGCCGCGCCAATGACACTGTGCAGTACTGGGACCTGGGCTCCGGAAGCCTCGCGTCGCCGTCGAACATTGCCGGGCCGTGGACCGGGCAGCGGCTGGCGCAGTAAAGCCGAAGGGGATCGGCTCAGATGGCCGGCTGGAGCTCCAGCACGTTCTTCAGCCGGTCCAGCTGGGCCACATCGGAACTGACCCGGCGCTGGAGCATCCCGTTAAAGAAGGGCCACCTGCCGAGGGCCCCGAACCGACCCTCCCGTTTGGCCTCCATGGAAAACCGGACCCGGGTTCCGGCCTCCTCGGTGCTGAGGTAGTAGCCGCCCCACCGGGTGGCAGGACCGGAAATCACGTGGAACTGAATCTCGGCGCCCGGCCGGACATTGGTGATCTCCAACTCGGCGGGAATACTCAGGCCGGAGCGTCCGGCCACCATCTTCCGGTAGACGGCGCCCCTGGCTTCGGCCGGGCCCTGCACGAGCTTCACGCTGCGGACGTCGCTACGCCAGGCGGGAAGGTTGGTGGCGTCAAGGAGGTACTGGTAGACGGCCATGGCGTCGCGCTCTATGAGGACCTCGTGCTCTGCGATTGCCATGAAGAAATTCCTGTGGTTGACGTCGGCTGCCCGCAGTAGCTGCCTCCCCCAAAGCGGCCGCTACCCGGATCAGGTTAGCCACCGCCTAACGCCGAGGCCTAGCCGGGAGCGCGGACGTTATTGAAGAGTTACTGGATGACGCCGCGGTTCGCGGGACACGGCGCGGCCGTCGGTCCGGGTTGGCGGGGAGCCCGCAGATCTGCGCTAAGCTAAGTTCTGCCCCGCGGGAGCGAGGGCATTGCGGCTGTAGCTCAATGGTAGAGCGCTAGCTTCCCAAGCTTGATACGCGGGTTCGATTCCCGTCAGCCGCTCTTTCAGGTCCTCCGGCAGCGCACGCCCAAGGGCTTCCCGCCGAGGTGTATGGTCTGCAGTATGGAACCTTTTGCGGTTCCGCTACAGGAGCAATCATGGCTGATAAGTCCCCGCGTCAAACGGCATCAAAGAAGTCCGGAAAGTCCATCAAGGAAAAGCGCGCAGACAAGAGGGCCGCAGCTGCCCCTGCCGGCTCCCTGGACGCCACACCCACTAAAGCGGCGAAGAAGAAGTAAACCAGCACCAGGAAACTGCTGGGCCCACGCACAAGACCCCGCCATCGAAACCGATGGCGGGGTCTTGTGTCTCCCGCTCAGTGGAGCCTCCCAGGGGCGTTCCCTAAGCTCCTGCCTCCCTGCTGACGATCCTCAACGGCCAACGGTCCTTCACATGCATCCTGACAGTCAGGCCACCCTTCCGTGCCAGGATCGCGCCTACGGTCAGGGCCGCGAGAGCGGGCACGCCGCCGGATACCAGCAGGGCCACGCGCGGGTCAGCGTGTTCCGCGATCCACCCCAGCATGGGCCCGCCCAGCGCCTGCCCTCCGATCAGCACCATGATGTACAGGCTCATCACGCGGCCGCGGATCCCCATGTTGGAACTGACCTGCACCAGCTGGTTGGACCCGGTCAGGAACATCAGGCACCAGAAGCCGGACAGCACCATGACGGCGCCGAACCACACCATGGACGGGGCGAGGACTGCCAGGCAGAGCATCAGTCCGTACATGCCGGCGCAAAACACCACTGACCGCAGGCGCAACTGCCTCCGGCGGGTCGATACCACCGCGCCGGACAGGGCGCCGAGTGCCACCAGGGCATTGAGGAGCCCGTACCCTCCGGCGCCCACCTCGAAAACGTGGTCAGCGAAGGCGGCCAGAAGCACCGGCAGGCTCATCGCAAAAACGGAGATGAAGCCGGCCATCAGCCACGGCCAGTAGATGGTGGGCTTGCTGAGGGCATAGCGCAGGCCCTCCCGGAGCATTCCCTTGCTCTTGGGGGTGGGCGCGTTGACGTACAACTTGTCCTTGCGCAGGAGCAGGAGCATCACCACCGTTGAGCAGCAGGCCACGGCGTTTGCCGCGAAAGCCCAGCCAGCCCCCACCGCGGTCAGCAGCAGGCCGGCGATGGCTGGACCGATCAGGCCGCCGAGCTGGAACGTGGTGGAGTTGACGCTGATGGCGTTCCGCAGATACCGGGGACCAACCAGCTCGTTGACGAACACCTGGCGTGCCGGCTGGTCCAGGACCGTCACCAGGCCCAGGACCAGGGCGATGGCGTAGACGTGCCAGACCATGATGACGCCGGTCAGGGCCAGCGTGGCCAACGACGCGGCCAGGACGGCGGCCACGCTCTGGCACAGGATGAGGATCCTCCGCTTGGCGAACCGGTCCGCGATCATGCCGCCCCACGGACCCAGCAGCAGGGACGGCAGAAACTGCAGTGCCACGGTCACCCCTACTGCCGTCACTGACCCGGACAGCTGCAGGACCAGCCAGTCCTGGGCGATCCGCTGCATCCAGATGGCGATCACGGCGATGAAGTGGCCGGCGGCGAAGATCCGGAAGTTGGGCACCTTCAAGGAGATGAAGGTGTGCTTCCAGGGCAGCCGCTCGGCGACGACTGGCAGCGGCTGGGTTTGGTTCTCCGGCGGCGCTGCAACCGCCGCATCGATGACTGGCTGGGAAACGGATGCCGACGAAGGGGGAGGCGGTGCCACAGGAGTGTCCTCAAAATTGCGGGCGGTCTGGGATGTCCTTAACGCTAGGGCTGGCCGAGCCGATTATGGAGAGGTATGGTCCCTATAACTCGTATTGCGAAACGCAATGGATGCCCGCCCGGAAGGACAGTGGAGCCACAAATGTTCGACCCAGCACAGTTGCGGTCCTTCCTGGCCGTGGCCGACACCCTGAGCTTCACCAAGGCTGCCGACCGCCTGGGCCTGGCGCAGCCCACCATCAGCCAGCACATCCGCAAACTCGAGGCCGCCGCCAAGCGCAGCCTGGTTACCAGGGACACCCGGGACGTCCGGCTTACGGACAACGGCGACGCCATGGCCGGTTTTGCCCGCAGCATCCTGTCAGCGCATGACGCCGCGGCCCGCTATTTCTCGGGGTCGGCGATGCGCGGGCGGCTGCGGTTCGGAACGGCTGACGACCTCGCGATCACCGGACTCCCCCGGATCCTGCGCGAGTTCCGGCAGATCTATCCGCAGATCAACCTGGAGTTGACGGTGGGCCAGAGCGACCAGCTGTACCGCAAGCTCAACGCCGGGCAGTTGGACCTCGTCTTCGTCAAATGGGTTGCCGGAGCCAAGGACGGCACGGTGGTCCAGCATGATTCGTTTTCCTGGGTGGGCCTGGAACAGACAGTGATGGAACCGGGCAGTCCGGTGCCCCTGATCGCCTATCCCGCGCCCAGCCTCAGCCGGAAATTAGCCATCGATGCGTTGGAGGCCCATGGCAGGACCTGGCGGATCACCTGCACCACCCGCCAGATCAGCGGGGTCCTGGCGGCGGTCAGGGCGGGCATCGGGGTGGCGGTCATGCCTACGTCGCTGGTGCCCGAAGACCTGAAGATCATCACCCGGCGGTTCGACCTGCCCGCGGTGGGGGACGTGGACTTCACCCTGATCCGCAACCCGCTGGCCAACGCCGAGGTGATTGATGCCCTCACCCAATCGATCGTGGGACGGACCATTAACCGCCAAACTTAACTCTCCAGCGGCCCAAATTCCAGCATTTAGGGGAGTTAGGGGGGCCGTGTCCATTGATAGGGGAAGTGGCATCACCTATGCTGGTTTTCCAAGGTCAAGCAGCAGGCCGGTTCACCGAAGCAAGCGCGTATCCGCATGCCGGAAACCACCGCTTGGGACAGGCAGCCAATGACGACAGCCAGGAACATCCACCCAGGTTCTGCGCACGCACGCCCGTACTCCACCGCACGGCCGTCCACCCGCCAGAACACCCTTGGAACCGGCCACGCCTCCGTGGACTCCGGATATGTGGGGAAACCCACCTGCGACAAGTGCCGTACGGACGAGTTCGTTTACCTCGAGTCGTACATCCCGCCCACCTACCGGCGCGACGGAACAGTGTCCACCCTTGGCGAGGTGGCCTACACCTGCACCCGCTGCGAGGACTTTTCCGCCCACAGCGTCCCGGTTACCTGGACCCCACCCGGCTGGTACCTGGGCTAGCTGACATACAAAAAGGTCCGGCGGTTGGGCTTGTGAGAACAAACCCAACCGCCGGACTTTTTTGTGCCCGCAGGCGCTAGATCAGGGCATCCGAGAGGTGGTTCGGGGTGCCGAACCGGTGCGCGGTGATGCTGACGGCCTGCTCATGCAGGAAGGGCAGCAGCTCCACGCGGCCGGCCTCCGTGACGGGGTGGGCGTAGATGGCCAGGTCGGGACGGCCGCCGGTGGCTTCGGCGAGCACGGAAGCGCCGCCGCCGATCAGGCGGATGCGTCCCCCTGACAGCTTGCCCGCTGCGGCGAGGTGTCCGGCGGAAGCCAGCCAGCCGGCGTCGGACTCCACCGTCACGTCGATGTCCTGTGCGGTGAGCACGGAGCGCAGCTGGGCGGGAAGTTCGACGGCGGTGGACACCGTGAGTGCCGACCCAGTCAGCACGCCGGCCGCCACGGTCCGGACCAGGTGCGCCAGCGGCGCACCTTGGGAGAGGCGGATGGTGACCGGCAGGCTGCGGTAGCGGAAGATGTTGCGCTCGGCGCCCAGCCCGGAGACGTCCTTGGCCGTGCCGAACTCGTCAGCCCAGGCTTCGGCGTCGGATGCCAGGGCGCGCTGGACGGACTCGAGTTCCGCCGGCGCAAGGGCGGGACCTGCGGCGTTGAGGATGCGGCGGACGGCCGCGTTGGCTACCGGAGCCTTGGCGGAGGCCTCCGCGGGGAGCCAGTCACCCAAGCCGGCCAGGTAGTTGGGTCCACCGGCCTTGGTGCCGGCGCCGACCGCCGACTTCTTCCAGCCGCCAAAGGGCTGGCGCTGGACGATGGCACCGGTGATGCCGCGGTTGATGTAGAGGTTGCCGGCCTGGATGGTCTCCAGCCAGATGCCCAGCTCCTCGGAGTTGAGGGAGTGCAGGCCTGCCGTGAGGCCGTATTCGATCTGGTTCTGGATGGCGATGGCTTCTTCCAGGGTGTCGGCAGTCATCACGCCCAGGACCGGGCCGAAGAACTCGGTCAGGTGGAAGTAGGAGCCACGCTTGACGCCGTAGCGGACGCCCGGGCTCCACAGCCGGCCGGTATCGTCCAGCTTCTTCGGTTCAACGGCCCAGTTCTCACCCTCGCCCAGGGTGGTGAGGGCGTTGAGGAGCTTGCCGTTGGCGGGTTCGATGATGGGGCCCATCTGGCTGGTGGGGTCCTGCGGGTAGCCCACCTTGAGGGAGGTGACGGCGTCGATCAGCTGGTTGTGGAACCGCTTGGAGGTGGCCACGGAACCTACCAGGATCGCCAGCGAAGCGGCCGAGCACTTCTGGCCGGCGTGGCCGAACGCTGAGTAGGCCACGTCCTTGGCGGCAAGGTCCAGGTCGGCGCTGGGGGTGACGATGATGGCGTTCTTGCCGCTGGTTTCGGCCAGCAGCGGCAGGTCCTTGCGGAAGGACCGGAACAGCTCGGCGGTTTCGTAGCCGCCGGTGAGGATGACGCGGTCCACGGCCGGGTTGCTGATGAGCTGGGTGCCGAGTTCCCGCTCCCCCAGCTGCACCATGGTCAGGACGCCCTTGGGCACGCCGGCCTCCCACAGCGCCTCGACCATGACGGCGCCGCTGCGGGCGGCCTGCTTGGCGGGCTTGATGACGACGGCGGAGCCGGCGGCGAGTGCCGCGAGGGTGGACCCTGCCGGGATGGCGACCGGGAAGTTCCAGGGCGGCGTGACAACGGTGAGCTTGGCTGGGACGAACGTGGCGCCGTCGACCGTGTCCAGCTTGCGGGCGGACTCGGCGTAGTAGTGGGCGAAGTCCACGGCCTCGCTGACCTCGGGGTCGCCCTGGTCGATGGTCTTGCCGGTCTCGCTGGCCATGACCTCGAGCAGGTCGGCGCGGCGGGCTTCCAGGATCTGCCCGGCGCGGTGCAGGATTTCTGCGCGCTCGTTGCCGGACAGCTCGCCCCAGGCCTTGCCCTTCTCCACGGCGTTGGCAATGGCCGAGTTGAGGGTGTCCTCGTCATTGATGAAGGCAGCCTTCACCGATGCGTCGCCCAGCGTGGAGGACGGGACGCCGTCAAGGATGGCCCGGCCCCAGGTGCGGTTGGCCGGCAGTGCGGGATCGGTGTCCGGGGTGTTCCGGAACCCGGTGTGCGGCATGGCCTCCGGGGGAAGGTTCCGGTCCTGCCGCCGGTTGGGCAGGGGAACGGTGTTGTCCAGTGCCTCCAGCGAGGAGAGGAAACGCTGCTTCTCGCGCTCGAACAGTCCTTCGTTTTCGCTGAGCTCGAAGACTGCCGACATGAAGTTTTCCTGGCTGGCGCCTTCTTCCAGGCGGCGGATCAGGTAGGCGATGGCGACGTCGAACTCGGACGGGTGCACCACCGGCGTGTAGAGCAGCAGGGAGCCGACGTCCTTCTTGACGGCCTCGGCCTGGCCCTGCGCCATCCCCAGCAGCATCTCGAATTCGATGCCGGATTCAACGCCGCGCTGCTTGGCCAGGAGCCACGCGAAGGCAATGTCGAACAGGTTGTGGCCGGCCACGCCGATCCGGATGTTCCTGATCCGCTCGGGGTGCAGCGCGTAGTTGATGACGCTCTTGTAGCTGGTGTCCGAGTCCTGCTTTGAACCCCAGGTGGCCAGCGGCCAGTCGTGCAGCGAGGCTTCAACCTGCTCCATGGGCAGGTTGGCCCCCTTGACCACGCGGACCTTGATGCCGGCGCCGCCGTTGGCGCGGCGCTCTGCGGCCCAGTCCTGCAGCCGGATCATGGCGGACAGCGCATCCGGAAGGTAGGCCTGGAGCACGATGCCGGCCTCGAGGTCCTGGAACTCAGGCTTGTCCAGGATCCGGGTGAAGACCGCGATGGTCATGTCCAGGTCCTTGTACTCCTCCATGTCCAGGTTGATGAACTTGTTCTTCTGTCCGCTGCCGGAGTAGGAGGCGGCGCGCCGGAAGAGCGGGGTGAGCTTTTCGACGACGTGTTCCACGGCTTCGTCGAAGGCCCAGGCGGAGTGCGGGGCCACAGTGGAGGAGACCTTGATGGAGACGTAGTCGACGTCGGGCCGCGCCAGCAGCGTGTGCGTTCCCTCGAGGCGGCGGGAGGCTTCGTGCTCGCCGAGGACTGCCTCGCCCAGGAGGTTGACGTTGAGCTTGATGCCGTCCTTCTTGATCTTGGCGATGGCGGGGCCCAGCTTGGCGTCGGTGGCGTCCACGATCAGGTGGCCCACCATTTCGCGGAGGACCCTGCGGGCGATGGGGATGACCACCTTTGGCATTGCCGGGGCCATGGTGCCGCCAAGCGCCACGGCGCTGCGCATGTACCAAGGCAGGAAGGCCGGAACCTTGGGCGCGAGCTTGGCGAGGTTGCGGGCGGCGACGTTGAGGTCCTCGGGGCGGACCACGCCGTCCACGAAGCCCACGGTGAAGTCCAGGCCGTTGGGGTCCTTCAGGACGCCGGCCAGCTGCTGGGCGGAGGGGTCCACCGGAACCTTGGCGGCCTCGGTGAGCCAGCGCCGGACCAGGGCTACCGCTTCATTGGCGAGGGCCTTGGCCTGGGGGACGTCGACGTCGACAGTCTGCGGAGTGGCCGCCTTTGCGACTGCCTGTTCCATTGCAACGTGGGTCATTGTTTTCCCGATCTTTCTGGTGTTCTGGGAGGTCTTTCCACCAGTATGAGCTTCAACTCACATAAGATAAAGCGATCTTTTCCAACCAATACAGGTTAAGAAACCCAATGTTTTATCCACCTCCCAACGCCCCATCACCTCCCGCCCCCAAACCGCCAACGCCCCATCACCTCCCGCCCCCAAACCGCCAACGCCCCATCACCTCCCGCCGAAAGCAACGAACCCTCCCCCACGGAATGTGGGAGAGGGTTCGGCTGGACGCCGCATTATCTGATGGGGCGTTGGGGAAAAACGGGCAGAAGGTGATGGCGCGTCCGGGGAGAGGTCAGGAAATCGGGCGGTGCAGCTCTGCGAGTTCCTCGTGGCGTGGGCTGTTGGGGTTCATCAGCGAGTGCTTGCGGCCGTAGCCGAAGTAGATGACCAGACCGATGATCAGCCACACCACGAACCGCAGCCAGGTTTCCCAGTGCAGCTGCAGCATCAGGAAGGCGGAGGCCAGGACACCGAACGCCGGAATCACGGGCATCAGGGGCAGGCGGAACGTACGGGGAGCATCGGGCCGCTTGTAACGAAAGATGATCACGGACAGGCATACGACGACGAACGCGGCCAGGATGCCGATGTTGGTGAGGTCCGCGACTGCCTTGATGGGGAAGACGCCGGCCAGGAAGGCGGAGGCGATGCCGCCGATCCAGGTGACACGCTGCGGGGTGCCGTGCCGGTCGGTCTTGGCGAACCAGCCGGGGAGCAGGCCGTCACGGCTCATGGAGAACCAGACGCGGGTGACGCCGAGCAGGAAGGTGAGCATCACGGTAAGGATGGAGAGGACCGCGAACACCGAAATGATGGTGGCGATGACGGGCAGGCCCACCGAAGTGAAGGCGGAGGCGAACCCGGCCTTGGGGTCGATGTCCTTGTAGTTCTGCATGCCGGTGAGGACCAGGGTTGCGGCAACATAGAGGAGCATGGCGATGATGAGCGAGAGCACGATGGCCTTGGGCATGTGCTTCTTGCCGTCCTTGGCTTCCTCGGCCGCGGTACTCATGGCGTCGTAGCCGAACACTGCGAAGAACACCGTGGCGGAGCCGGCCACAACGGGTCCGAAGCCGCTGGGCATGAACGGGTTGTAGTTGTTGGTGTCGATGTAGAAGACGCCCAGCCCGATGATGAACAGGATCAGGACCACCTTGATGGCCACAGCGACGAGTTCGAACCTGCCGAAGGCCTTGGTGCCGCGGGACAGGATCCAGGTCACCAGGAGGCAGACCAAGATGGCGGGGACATTGATGATGCCACCCTTGCCTTCGTCAAAGGTGGAGGTCATCCAGGCCGGCAGATGGATGCCGATGCCGGCCAGGAAGGCGTCCAGGTAGCCGGAGATGCCGATGGCCACCACTGCCACGATGGCGATGTATTCCAGCAGCAGGTCCCAGCCGATGAACCAGCCGATCACCTCGCCAAGGGCCACGTAGCCGTAGGTGTAGGCGGAGCCTGCCCGCGGGATCATCCCGGCGAACTCCGCGTAGGAGAGGGCAGCGGCCGCGGAGGCGAGGCCTGCAATCAGGAAGGAGATCAGCACCGCCGGCCCCACGCCAGGGTTGCCTTCGCTGCCGGCGGCCACCAGTCCCGCAAGGGAGAAGATGCCGACGCCGATAATCCCGCCAACGCCAATGGCGGTGAGCTGCCACAGCCCGAGGGACTTGAAAAGTCCGCTGTGCTTGCTCTCTTCTTCGATGTCATCGATGGGCTTGCGCCGCATGATCGATTGGCTTAAATCTTTGCTGCTCATCAGGAACTCCTGGTTGGGGTGCGACCCCGCCGCGGCACGCCAAGGAACCTGGCTGTGACGGGGGTAACTCGGTTTCAACAGTATGCGTGCGCAATTGCGTTAGATAAAGTGGCTACTTCTAACCTATATTCGTTAGTTTCAGTTAGGAATCCACCATGCTCGACGTACGCCGGCTGCGGCTGCTCCGGGAATTAAGCATTCGCGGGACGCTCGCTGAGGTGGCCGAGGCACTCCAGTACAGCCCGTCGTCGGTATCGCAGCAACTGGCCCTGCTGGAGAAGGAAGTGGGCGTGGAACTGCTCCGGAAGACGGGGCGGCGGGTGCAGCTGACACCGCAGGCCGAGGTGCTGGTGGCGCACACCGCCCAGCTGCTGGAAACCATGGAACAGGCGGAAGCGGACCTGGCCGCGTCGCTGACCACGGTGACGGGGACGGTGCGGATTGCGGTGTTCCAGTCCGCCGCCCTGGCACTGATGCCGGACACCCTGACGCGGATGGCTGCGACATACCCCGAGGTCCGGATCGAGATGATCCAGCGGGAGCCCGAGACGGCGCTGCATGAAACGTGGGCGCGCGACTTCGACCTGGTGATCGCCGAGCAGTACCCGGGACACGCCGCCCCGCGCTACCCGGAACTGGACAAGGTGAAGCTGACCACCGACGCCATCCGCCTGGCCGTTCCCCCGGCATCCGGCGGCGGCCCTGCCATTCGTTCCCTGGAGGACACGGCAGAGCTGGCCTGGGTCATGGAACCCCGCGGCGCCGCCTCGCGCCATTGGGCAGAACAGGCCTGCCGCAGCGCAGGATTCGAGCCGGACGTCCGCTTTGAAACCGCCGACCTGCAGGCCCAGGCCCGCCTGATCGAGTCCGGCAACGCCGTGGCCCTGATGCCGGACCTGGTGTGGACCGGCCGCGGCACCACGGCCCAACTGATCGAGCTTCCGGGCAAGCCGCACCGCACCATCTTCACGTCGGTGCGCCGCTCCAGCACCCAGCGCCCGGCCATCCTGGCAGCGAGGGAGACCCTGGCTGCGGCTGCCGCGGCGGTGGCAACGGATGACGCCGGGTGACCGGCCGCCGTCGTCCGCGCGCAGCCGTGTCCGGCCCGTATGTTTCGTGCGTCACTGCGGGTAAAGGGCCGCAGGTCTAGACTGGAGCCGTTATGAATCGAACAATGTTCAAGTCCAAAATCCACCGGGCCACCGTCACGCACGCCGACCTGCACTACGTCGGCTCGGTCACCGTTGACCTCGACCTGCTCGAGGCCGCCGACATCCTGCCCGGCGAGCTGGTGTCCATCGTGGACGTCACCAACGGCGCGCGGCTTGAAACCTACACCATTGCCGGCGAGCGCGGTTCCGGCGTCATCGGCATCAACGGTGCAGCGGCGCACCTGATGCACGAGAACGACATCGTCATCCTGATCACCTACGCCGAAATGACCACCGAAGAGGCCAGGGCCTACGAGCCCAAGGTGGTCCACGTCGACCAGGACAACCGGATCATCCAGCTGGGCAATGACCCCGCCGAAGGCCTCACCCCCGGCATGATGCGCCCCCCTTTCGCGCTCAACAACGCCACCCTGTAACCGGAGCGTGCGTCCCGGTCCCTGCCTCCGCCGCGCCCGAACGGCTGATCCTTGCTAGGGGTGCTGGCGGGATTCTTCGTCGTGTGGTGCATCATCCTGGTGGGATGGTTCGTGGGCCGGCAGCGGATCCTGGGTGATAACGCCCGCCCCGTCCTGAGCGGCTTGACGTTCTTCGTCGCCAGCCCGGCACTCCTCTTTGAAACCCTGAGCAAGGCCCGCCTGCAGGAGGTTTTCGCCGAACCGCTGCTGGTCACCGCGGTGGCAGCCATTGCCACGGCCGGGATCTACCTGGTCCTGGCCAGGTTCTGGCTGAAGCGGGACCTTCCGGAATCGCTGATGTCCGCTATGTCCGCTTCCCTGGCCAACTCGGCGAACCTGGGTATTCCCATCGCGGTATATGTCCTGGGTGATGCAAGCTATGTGGCGCCGCTGCTGATCTTCCAGCTGGCCTTCTTCACCCCTGCGTTCCTGATGATCCTGGACTCGAGCACCAGCACGCACCGGACCACCGTCCTGGGCTTCTTCCTGATGATCCTGCGCAACCCCATGATCGTCGGCTCCGGACTGGGGCTGCTGGTGGCAGGCACCGGGTTCCAGGTACCGGCGCTGGTCATGGAGCCGATCCACCTGATCGGCGGAGCCGCTATTCCGGCCATGCTGATGGCGTTCGGGATGAGCCTGAACGGCACCCGCCCGCTGCAGGCCTCCGCCGGGCGGCGCGTGGACACCCTGCTGGCCAGCGGCTTCAAGCTCGCGGTCCAGCCGGCCCTGGCTTATGCCTTTGCCCGCTTCGCGCTCGGGATGGAGGGGCACGCCCTGTTCGCGGTGGTGGTGACGTCCTCGCTGCCCACCGCGCAGAATGTGTTTGTGGCCGCCAGCCGGTACCAGACCGGCCTCACCGTCGCCAAGGACACCGTGCTGATCACCACCGTGGTGGCGGTGCCGGCAATGATCGGTGTGGCCCTGCTGCTGGCCTGAGCGCCGGCAAACAGATATACCTGCAGCTTGGAGGGCTGATGAATACTGTGCTGGATACGGTTGTGATCGGCGGCGGGGCCATGGGCTCGGCGGCCGCATGGGCACTGTCCCGCCGCGGCCGGCAGGTGACGCTGGTGGAGCAGTTCGGCCCCGGGCACAAGATCGGCGCGTCCCACGGCGCCACCCGGAACCTCAACCCGGGCTACCACCAGCCCGACTACGTGGCCATGCTGGCAGAGGGGCTGGCCCTGTGGGACGAGCTGGAGCAGGACAGCGGCGCGCAGCTGTTGGCGCGCACCGGCGTCGTAACCCATGGTCCTGGCGGCGACCTCCCGAAAGTTGCCGCAGCCCTCACCGAGGCCGGCATCAGCGCGGAGTTCCTGTCCCCCCGCGAGGCCGGCGAACGCTGGCGCGGCATCCGGTTCGACCAGCAGGTCCTGCATATGCCCGACGGCGGCCAGCTCAACCCGGAGGCGGCGCTGCCCGCCTTCCAGCGGCTGGCCTCAGCCCGCGGCGCCGAGATCAGGCACCACACCAAGGTGGTGGACTTCGAGGTGTTCCACGACGGCGTGCGGCTGGTGCTTGAATCGGCGGCAGGCTCGGAGGTGGTCACCGCAGCCCAGGCCGTGGTCACGGCCGGCGGCTGGACGGAGAAGCTGCTGGCCAGGGTTCCGGGCACGGGCGGCGCGTTGCGGCTTCCGAAGCTCACGGTGACGCAGGAGCAGCCGGCGCATTTCCGGGTGGCGGACCCCGGCGCGGTGTGGCCCGGCTTCAACCACTACCCGGGCCCGGATTACCAGGGCTGGTACTCCCCGGTGTACGGGATGCAGACCCCCGGCGAAGGCATCAAGGCCGGCTGGCATGGGGTGGGGCCGGTGGTGGACCCGGACCAGCGGGATTTCCTGCCCGAACCGAAACAGCTCGCCGCCCTGCAGGACTACGCACGGCAGTGGCTGCCCGGTGTGGACCCCGATTCGTTCGAGGCCATCAGCTGTACATACACCACCACCCCGGACGAGGACTTTGTCCTGGACCGCATTGGGCCCGTGGTGATCGGTGCGGGCTTCTCCGGCCACGGCTTCAAGTTCACCCCGGTGGTGGGGCGGATCCTGGCCGACCTTGCCACCGGGACCCGGCCCGCGCCGTCGATCTTCCGGGCGTCCCGCTAGCGGCCCGGCCTAGAGAAAGAGAACCAGTGATGACAATCCCAGAAGAAGTCGACACTCCAGAGATCCTGGTGGACCGGGATGTGCTCCAGCGGAACATCGACCGCATGGCCGCTGCCGTCCATGCGAAAGGCTTGAGCCTCCGGCCACACGTGAAAACCCACAAGGTGCCCGAAATCGCGCAACTGCAGCTGGCAGCGGGTGCAGTCGGCATCACTGTAGCGACCCTCGGGGAAGCTGAAGTCTTCGCAGAGCACGGAGCGACCGACATCTTCATCGCTTACCCCATCTGGGTCGGTCCCCGTCAATCCGAACGCCTGCGCCGGCTTGCTGCCACCACAAAGATCTCAGTGGGACTGGATTCACGGGAGGCCGCCCAAGCCATGGGAGCGTCCTTGGGTGACGCGGCCGGCGATTTTGACGTGCTGCTGGAAATCGACAGTGGCCATCACCGAAGCGGAATCGCCCCAGGTGCGGTGGTTGACGTGGCCCACGCCGCGGCACGCGCCGGCCTGAGGGTCAGAGGCGTCTTCACCTTCCCGGGCCACAGCTACGCCCCCGGGATGCCCCTGAAAGCAGCCGAAGAAGAACGGTTGGCCCTCACGCAGGCCTCGGACCTGCTCACGCAAGCAGGCTTTGAAATGCTGCATCGCAGCGGCGGTTCAACTCCCACCGCCACTCTCACCGGTGAGTCCGCAGCCACCGAGGTCCGGCCGGGAGTCTATGTCTTCAATGACGCCCAGCAATTGGAACTGGAACGATGCGCCGCTGAAGACATCGCGCTGACCGTCGCCGCAACAGTGGTAAGCCGGCATGAGGGCGACGACGTCATACCGCGAAGGATCGTCCTGGACTCCGGCAGCAAAATCCTGGGCGGCGACCGGCCTGCGTGGGCCACCGGCTTTGGACGGCTGCTCGACTATCCCGAAGCACGCATCACTGCGCTCTCGGAACATCACGCGACCGTGGTCTGGCCAGCAGCTGCAGAGCTCCCGCCTCTCGGAGAGCGGTTACGGGTCATACCGAACCACGTATGCGTGGCCGTGAATCTCGTTGACGACATCACCGTCGTCAGCGGCGGCAAGGTCGTGGACCGCTGGCGCGTAGCCGCTCGCGGAAAAAACAAATAGCACTATGGAAGAAAACACGCTCGCCCTCAGGTCTTGTCTGTAGGAACATCTCCGCGGGCGGCAGCTTAGCTGGAACTGCCTTCCGCCTGGGTGGGCACCGGCTCCGCATCGGGATTGCCGCTGTCTTCGGCCTTCACGGCGGGCATGGACAGCACCGCTGCCACCGTGAGCAGGCCGGCCACGAGCGCGGCCAGGAACACGGCACCGGACGCGCTGATGACCGTGGCGGGATCGGCGTCGCCACCGCTGCTGCCGCCGTAGATGGAGTTGGCCACGGCACCAAACACGGCCACGCCCAGGGCGCTGCCGATGGAGCGGGCGAACATGTTGGTGCTGGTCACCACGCCGCGCTCGTGCCAGGGAACGCTGGACTGGGCGGAGATCAGGGTGGGGGTGGCCAGCAGGCCCAGGCCAAGCCCGACGACGAAGCAACTGACCGCGATCAGCGCCACGTTGGGCGTTGAAGCCGTCAGCGACAGGATCAGCAGCCCCGCCACGGCGATGGCGATACCGATCAGGGCGGTGGACTTGAACCCGATCCGCAGGTAGAACTTCCCGGCCTGCGAGGCACTCAGCGGCCAGCCAAGGGTCAGCGCGGCGAGCGCCAGGCCGGCCACCAGCGGCGAGGAGGACAGGGCGCCTTCAAGGAAGGTGGGCACGTAGGAGGTCAGTCCGATCATCATGGCGCCCACGCCGAAGGACACCAGCGCCGTGGTGGCCAGCAGGCGCCGGGACACCACCCACGCCGGGAGGATGGGCTCCGCCGCCCGCCGCTCCACCAGCAGGAAGGCCACCAGCAGCACCGCCCCGACAACGAAGACGCCGATACCGATGGGCGAATTCCAGGCCCACGCCTGGCCGCCCTGGAGCGCTCCGAGGATGAGCAGGCCCAGCGATCCGGCCAGGAGGACAGCGCCGGCGTAGTCCACCTTGTGGGTGGCCCGTTCGACGTTTTCGTGCAGGGTGCGGATCAGCATCCAGCCGGCCAGCAGGCAGAGCGGCACGTTCACCAGGAAGATGCCGCGCCAGATGCCGAGGGCAGAAAAGACGCCGCCCAGGCTGGGGCCCACCACGGAGGATATGGCCCAGACGCTGGCCAGGTAGCCCTGGACCTTGGCGCGCTCCTGAAGGGTGTAGATGTCGCCGGCGATGGTGACGGCGACCGGCAGTACCGCACCGGCACCGAGCCCCTGCAGGGCCCGGAAGGCGATCAGCGAGGGCATGCTCCACGCGACCCCGCAGAGCACCGAGCCCAGCAGGAACAGGCCAATCCCGATCAGGATAATGGGCTTGCGCCCTGCCATGTCGGAGAGCTTGCCGTAGATGGGCACGGACACCGCCTGCGCCAGCAGGTAGGCCGAGAAGAGCCAGGGGAAGGATGCGAAGCCGCCAACGTCCCGGACGATCGAGGGAACCGCCGTGGCCACGATGGTGGAATCGATGGCCACGAGGCCCGTGGACAGCATCAGGGCGATGAGGATGGGCCCGCGCTCGGACCGAAACCCTACGCCGTCTTTTGCGGTGGCTGTGTTCGCCATGTCAGACCCGGACCAGCCCGGCGGCTTCCGCCAGCAGTTCGACGGACCGCAGCCGGTCCCGGGTGCCGGGGCTTTGGTGCGCCACGATGAGTTCGTCGGCGTCGGCGTGCTTGCCGAAGCCCTCCAGGTAATCGATGACGGCGTCCGGCGTCCCCACGGCGGAGTACGTCATCATTTGTGCCATGTGCTGTCCCTGCGGCGAGTCCAGGATCATGTCCGCTTCGTCGTCGGTGAACTCGCGGCCGCCGCCGAAGAACAGGGAGACGCGGGCGCGCTTGGTGGCCTGGAACATGGCCTGCGCTTCGGAGGCGGAGTCGGCGGCGATCACGTTGACGCCGGCGATCACGTGCGGGGCGTCCAGCTGGGCGGACGGCTTGAACTCGCGCCGGTAGATGGCCACCGCGTCCTGCAAAGCGGCGGGTGCGAAGTGCGAGGCGAAGGCGTACGGCAGGCCAAGCTGGGCGGCCAGGCGGGCGCCGAACAGGGACGAGCCCAGGATGTAGAGGGGGACGTTGGTGCCCTTGCCGGGGGTGGCCTCCACCCCCTGGATACGGGTGGGGCCGGTGAGGTAGCCCTGCAGTTCCAGGACGTCCTGCGGAAAGCTGTCCGCGGACATCGGGTCGCGGCGCAGCGCCCGCATGGTGTTCTGGTCGCTGCCCGGGGCCCGGCCCAGCCCCAGGTCGATCCGGCTCGTGTGGAGGGTTTCCAGGGTGCCGAACTGTTCGGCGATGGTCAGCGGGGAGTGGTTGGGCAGCATGATGCCGCCGGCGCCCAGCCGGATGCTTTCGGTGTGCGCGGCCACGTGCGCGATCAGCACGCTGGTGGCGGAGGAGGCGATGGAGGACATGTTGTGGTGCTCGGCGTACCAGACGCGCCGGTAGCCCAGCTTTTCGGCGCTCTGCGCCATGGCCACGCTGCCCGCGAAGCTCTCCGCCGCCGTCTGGCCTTTGCCGATGGTTGCCAGGTCAAGGATGGAAAGGGGAAGAGTCACGTCAGTTGCGGCCTTTCAGGAACGTTTCGTAAGAATCGCCGGCCGGATCGCGGCGGGCACTTGAGGCATAACGACGGCGGGGCCCGGGTTATTTCGTCTTTCCCGGAATACTCAGCACACTGATGATGTTGCCGCCCCTATGAGCCATGATTCAACGAACCAGCTGGAATTGTCCGCAACCATCGAGCTCAAGGACCTGGGTACCGTGCACCGGCTTGGCTTTGGCGCCATGCGCATCGTGGGTGACGGTGTCTGGGGCGAGCCCGCAGACCGCCGGGCGGCCGTGGCGGTGGTGCGCCGCGCCGTCGAACTCGGCGTCGACTTCATCGATACCGCCGATTCCTACGGACCGAACATCAGCGAGGAAATCATCGCCGAAGCCCTGCACCCGTACAAGGAGGGGCTGAAGATCGCCACCAAGGTGGGCTTCACCCGCACCGGGCCCAACAAGTGGATTCCGGTTGGGCGGCCGGAATACCTGCGCCAGCAGACCGAGCTGAGCCTGCGCAAGCTGAAGGTGGACGCCCTGGACCTGCTGCAGCTGCACCGGATCGATCCCAAGGTGGACGCCGAGGAGCAGTTCGGCGTGCTGCGGGAGCTCCAGGACGAAGGCAAGGTCCGTGCCCTGGGCCTGTCGCAGGTCAGCGTGGAGCAGCTGGAGGCGGCCGGGAAGCACTTCACCGTGTCCACGGTCCAGAACCGTTACAACCTGACGGACCGCAGCTCCGAGGACGTACTCCGCTACTCCGAGGAGAACGGCATCGGCTTCATCCCCTGGGCTCCGATTTCCGCGGGCGAACTCGCCCAGCCGGGCGGCCCGCTGGATGAGGCGGCCAAGCGCCTGGGCGCCACCACCTCCCAGGTGGCCCTGGCCTGGCTGCTGCGCCGCTCCCCCGTGATGATGCCGATCCCCGGCACGGGCTCGGTGCAGCACCTCGAAGAGAACCTGGCCGCCGCGGGCATCACGCTCGACGACGCCACGTACGCTGAGCTGGAAGCAGCAGGAAAGTAGCAGGCGGCTTCCAGCCACTCACGTCAGCTAAGACAGGAGAAACACCATGGCAAACATTTTGATGGTCGTATCGGCCGCAGATTCCCTCACCATGAAGGACGGCAGCGAACACCCCACCGGCTACTGGGCGGAGGAACTGGTGGTGTCCCACCAGACCCTGACCGACGCCGGCAACACGGTCCACATCGCCACCCCCGGCGGCAGGAAACCCACCGTGGACCAGGTAAGCCTGGCTCCCGAGTCGGCCGGCGGCGAGGAACGCGCCCAGGGCTTCCGGGACTACATCGCGAAGATCGACGGCGAGCTGGCGCACCCGCTGGTCCTTGCCGACGTCGACATTGCCGGCTACGACGCCGTGGTGATGCCCGGCGGGCACGGTCCCATGGCGGACCTGTACAAGGACGCCGACCTGGGCCGGCTGCTGGTCGCTGCCAACAAGGCCGGCAAGATCATTGCACCGTTCTGCCACGGTCCCGCGGGGCTGCTGAGCGCAACGGACGACGACGGCGGGTTCACTTTCAAGGGCAGGCGCCTGACGGTGTTCACCAACGAGGAAGAACTGGGCGGCGGCACCGGCGAGAACACGCCGTGGCTGGTGGAGGACGCCCTCAAAGAGAAGGGTGCCGTCGTCGAGAACGGCGCGGCCTGGTCCTCCAACGTGGTGCGGGACGGCAACCTCATCACCGGGCAGAACCCGCAGTCCAGCGAGGACGTGGCAAAGGAAGTCCTCGCGGCACTGGCGTAAGCAACCGGCCGTGACGCACTAAAAGAGGGGACCAGCCCGTTGGACTGGTCCCCTCTTTTCGGCGCACGCCGTTGGGCGCCGGCTTCCTGTGCTACTTCAGCTTGAAGTTGGCACTGATGGAGGTCCCATCATTCGCCGTCATGGTCAGCCGGTAGCAGGTGCCGGCCGCTGTGGGCGTCTTCCAGTTGTAGACGAACTGGCCGGCGGTAGCGTCGTACCGCAGCGAGGTGTTGCCCGTTGCGGTGGTTTCGATCGCATCCGTCGGAGACGTCAGCGAGCAGGTGATCTGCTGCATGGTGAACTTGGCCAGTGCCGGATCCGTCAGTTCCGTGTCACCCGCGAAGATTTCGAACTTGGCGGGAACGGTGCTGCCGGACTTGACGGTGTTCAGCACACCGCCCATGTCGACTGGCTGGTAGAAGCCCTTCAGCGTCCAGGCCTTGACCGTGTAGGACTGGGTCACCGTGGTGCTGTTGCCGGCAAAGTCCGTGGCTGTGGCCGTCAGGGTGTGCGGGCCGACTCCCGTGCCGTATCCGGCGACCACACAGCTACCCGAGACGCCCGACAGTCCATCAGTGGCCGTGCAGGTCGGGGCAGCAGCGGTGGAACCGAAGTAGCTGTCCGCGATGATCGAGTCGAAGGTAACGGTGGGGGCCGTCTTGTCGATCTTGAAGGCCTGGGAGGTTGCCCCCGCCGGCGTGGTGTTGCCGGCGTTGTCCCTGAATTCCGGGCTCAGGACCTCAACCGCGTCACCTTCCCCGGATGAGGTTGCCGACTGGGTTGCCGTGGCCGGGCCGGATACGGCATCGGTGGCGGTGAAGGACGCGGTGACGTCCGTGTTGTACCAACCGTTGGCGTTCGTCTTCGTCGTGGCACCGGCGTTGCTTACCGCCGGAGCCGTCTTATCGATCTTGAAGGCCTGCGAGGCCGTGCCCGCCGCGGTGGTGTTGCCGGCGAGGTCGGTGAACGCCGGGCTGTCCACCTTGACGTTGGCGGCCTCGGCTGACGTAGTGACCGTCTGGGTTGCGGCGAGCAGCCCGGAGGTGGCGTCGGTGCCGGTGAAGGAGGCCACGACGTCGGAGATGTACCAGCCGTTACTCCCCTCAGTTCCCGTCCCGCCGTTTGCCGCGACGGTGGGGGCTGTGGCGTCCTTCCCCAGGTTCACGGTTATCGGAACTGCGGTTCCGCCGGAACTGGTGGCGGAGCAGCTGTAGTCAGTGGCCACCTGGTCAGCGGTGATGGCCTGGTCCTCGCAGCCAGTCAGCTTGAGGGTGCTGGGCGAATCGGGCTCGGTGACGATCCAGTGCAGGACCACGGGGCTCTTGTACCACTTGTTCAAACCGTCCGGAGTGGCGGGCGAGAGCGTGTAGGAGATCTTGGGCGAGGAGGCGTCGGTGATGCTGTAGGTGATGGAGCTTGACGCGGTCAGGCCGCCCTTGTCGGTGTAGCGGCAGGATGCCGTCTGTGAACCGATGCCGGTGGCGGCGTCAGGTCCCGTGAGGGCACTGACGTCAGCGGGAAAGGAGCTTGGGCCGTCTTCGGTGTCGGTGACATTACAGGTTGCTGCCGGGACATCGCCCTTCGTGTACAAGGCGCCAGCGGTGACGCCGGTGATATTGAGCCTGGGTGCCGTGTTGGACGGCGCTGGCGCTGCCACGTTGACGGTGAATGTGGCCGGTGCAAGGTTGAAAGTACCATCGGTGTTGTTGCTGACTTGCCTGGCGCTTACCGTGGCCGAACCAGCACCCACAGGGGTTACGGTCAGGGTCCGCTGGGCGCCACAGGAGTCGAAGGTGACCCTGGAGGGTGAAACCGTGGCGACGGCCGGATTGCTGGACACCAGGTCAAGGGTCAGCGTTGTTGACCCGGTCAGGTTGCAGCCGTTTTTGACATCGTCGTTGGTGGGGTCTACCGCCAGAATGGTGCTGCCGCTGGCACCGCCCTCGTTGAGTGGCATGACCTCTGCCACCGAGTCAATGCTGGCGTCGAGGTTGTTGAAGATGTCGTCCGCGAACGCCACCCCGCCGCCCGCAAGCAGCAGGCTTCCCGCAGCGAGTGCCGCTGCTGTCCTGGTGCTGGTTCGCCTGAGCAGGCCTGTTCCCCCAGCAGTAGTTTTCCCGCCTGGCGAGTGATTCATGTGTTGCCTCCCTCATTTGCCTGCGGCCCACCCGGGCCGCAACGTACTTCACCGTATGAGTCGCCATGGGCGGAGGGCACGCGTAATCACCACTTGTCTTTTTTGCCCCAGTACTCGCTTTCTGCTGGATGAGTGACGGGCGGGTGTCCGGCGGAGATATGGCCGGTGAATATGACCGCCGCGGTCCTCCGGTGAACTGTCGTTACTCCCTGTATCCCCCGGTTTCACGTCCTTTGGTTCCGCCTCCGGAGCTGCCGGATAGTGGCTGCAACGCGCACACCCCGTTGCATCTTCCACCCCCGTTCCAAGGAGGAACCATGGCCATCACCACCAGGCCGGCCGCCGTCGTGGCCCTTACCGTTTCAGCACTGCTGGGACTGGCTGCCTGCTCCGATCCCGGCGCTTCGGCGGCGCCGGCACCGTCGTCGTCCGCCACCAACTCCGCCGGCAAGACCTTCAACCTGTCCCCGGAGCAGGACCGCTTCAAGGTCACCACGGACCCAGCCGCTGCCGCGTTGGTCCCGGAGTCGATCAAGGCCGACGGCAAGCTCACCGTGGTGACCACCGGCGGGGCGGCGCCACTCAGCCTCTTCGCCACCGACAACAAGACCCTGATCGGCAGCGAAGTGGACATCGCCTACGCCGTGGGCGAGTCGCTCGGCCTGCAGGTGGAGGTCCTGCCCGTGGCGTGGGCGGACTGGCCGCTGGGCATCGAATCGTCCAAGTACGAGGCCGTGCTTTCCAACGTCACCGTCACCGAGGCGCGCAAGGAAAAGTTCGACTTCGCCACCTACCGCAACGACCTCCTCGGCTTCTACGCCAAGAGTGATTCGGGCATCGGGGAGATCAAGGAAGCCAAGGACGTGGCCGGCAAGAGGATCATCGTGGGATCGGGCACCAACCAGGAAGCCATCCTGGTGCGCTGGGACGAGGAGAACAGGAAGAACGGCCTCGCGCCGGTCCAGTTCCAGTATTACGACGACGACTCGGCCTCGAGCCTGGCCCTTCAGTCAGGCCGAGCGGACCTGACGTTTGGGCCCAACGCAGCCGCCGCGTACAAGGCGGCGCAGGACGGCAGGACGAAGCAGGTGGGCACGCTGGAGGGCGGCTGGCCGCTGAAGGCCGAGATCGCGTTTACCACCAAGAAAGGCAACGGGCTGGCGGTGGCGGCGCAGGCTGCGCTGAACCACCTGATTGACGACGGCACCTACACCAAATTCCTGGACCGCTGGGGCCTCTCCTCCGAAGCCATCCAGAAGTCCGAACTGAACCCGGCGGGCCTGCCCAGGACGTAGGGCACCGCCGACGAAGGAATCCCCGCCGCGTGCACATCCGAGTGTGCCCGGCGGGGATTTTTCTTTGGCTCTACCAGGCCGGCAGGGCGGGCACCGGGCCTGCCGCCTCAACATCATCTGCGTCGCCGCGTGCCAACCATTTCAGGAGGCCCTCCCGGTCCGACTCAATCCGCAGGGCACCGTCACCGATGACCCATTCATCGCGTTCCTCGGTCACCAGCGTCATCCCCGGCGCCCCCTTGGCACGCATGGCACGGACCACGGCCTCGATGGCGTTCAACAGCGAATCGGGGTCGGCCTCCTCGATGGTCCAGGCGGTGTCCAGGTCGTGGTGGTGCACCACCACCTCGGCAATCCGCAGCGCCACGATGGAGGTGGCCGACAGTTCCCGGCCACCCACCTTTACTTCCGGAGCCGCAAGTTCGCCTGTCAACCGCTGGGCTTCACCGGCGAAAGCGGCGGCCGAGGCCCGCACTTCAGCCAGGAGTTCCTCCCGCGGCAGGGCAGCCAGGGCGGCAATGGCCTGCGAGCGCGCTTCAGGGGACGCGTACAGCTGGCGTTCTTCCCCGGACGTGGCCCAGTCGATCAGCCCAACCAGGGCACGTCCGCTGGATGCGACGTGCGCGATGACGTGCGCGCGGCTCCACCCTTCACACAGCGAAGGGGCAGCCAGTTCTTCATCGGACAAGGAGGAGACCGTGGCAAGGAACATGTCCGTCTCCCGGCCCAGGCGGGACAGGTCTGAGTGCAGCCGTGCTGGATTGATCATTCCGCCAGCCTAACCGGGGCGCCATGCCCCCGGCCATGGTTACGGCCTGCCTGGTTCATACCCGCCGCGTATGGACTAAGACCGGCCCTCCCGCCGCCGCCGGGATGCCCCTGCTGCCGGGCGCATTGGGCCTGTTCCCGCTGGATCCATCGCAAATACAGTCCCTTTGATATGCGGAAACGGCACAATGCACCCCCGGCGGGAAACCGGGCATTTCCCTCATATGCCGTGCGTCACATTGCCTGTCAGGCTGGGTTGCCGAGGGCCCCGGTACGGATCCATCCGAATCCCGCGACGCCTCCACACCCGCTCCCCTGAAAGGACCTGCGCCATGACGTTGCCGCACCTCCCATCCACGATCTCCGGAAACCCGGGAAAGGAGACCCGGACAGCCAACTGGGTGGCCTTCGTCATCTGCGCCGCCCTCCTGTTTGATGGTTACGACCTGGTGGTCTATGGCACCGTCCTTCCGGGACTGCTCGCGGACGCGGGCCAAATCGGTCATTTCGATGCGGCCACCGCCGGGCTCCTGGGATCCTGGGCCCTCATTGGCGTGCTGGTGGGTTCGCTGGCATGCGGCGCCGTCGGTGACTTCTTCGGCCGCCGCCGGCTGATGCTCGCGGGCATCGCCTGGTTCTCCCTGGGCATGTTTGCCACCGCCCTGGCCACGGACGTCACCGCCTTCGGCGCCCTCCGGTTTGCCACCGGACTGGGCCTGGGCGTCGTCATCGCCAGCGCCGGCGCCACGATGGCCGAGTTCGCACCCGCCGGACGGCGGCAGTTCTACAACGCGATCGTCTACTCCGGAGTCCCCGCCGGTGGCGTGCTGGCCTCCATCCTGGGCATCGCCTTCCTGGACAGCATCGGCTGGCGCGGCCTCTTCATCATTGGATCCCTGCCCCTCCTGGTCATCCTGCCCATTGCCTGGCGGAAGCTTCCGGAATCCCCGCGGTGGCTGCTGGCCCGGGGCCGGGAAGAGGAAGCCCTGGCCGCTGCCTGGCGCACCGGGGTGCCGCTCGCCGAAGAGCAGGTGATCCGGGAGGCCGGCGCCGCACCACGGAAGTCCGGATTCGCCGCCGTCTTCTCCCGCCAGTTTGCCGCAGCATCCATCCTGCTGGGCCTGATGTCCTTCTGCGGCCTCCTCCTGACCTACGGGCTCAACACCTGGCTTCCCAAGATCATGGAGGGCTACGGCTACGGCCGCACCTACGCCCTGTTCTTCCCGCTGGCCCTGAACCTCGGCGCCGTGGTGGGCGGACTGGTGGCCTCCCGGATGGCCGACCGGAACGGACCCCAGCGGGTCATCGCTGCAACGTTCGCCCTCGCCACCATCTCCCTTGGACTCATGACCTTCAGCTTCCCGCTGCCACTGCTCTTCACCTTCATCGCCACCGCGGGGGTGGGAACCCTGGGCACCCAGGTCCTGGTCTACGGTTTCCAGTCCAACTACTTCACCACCAATGCCCGGGCAGCCGGCGTCGCCTGGTGTGCCAGCGTCGGCCGGCTGGGCGGGGTCCTGGGCCCGATCATCGGCGGCTGGCTGGCCGCGGCGGGGATCGGCGGGGCAACAGCCTTCTACATCTACGGCGCGGTGGCCCTGCTCGGCGGTGCCGTCACCATCCTGGTACCGCGCCAGCACCGGCTCGAGGAAGCACTGCCCACGGTTGAAGAGCCGCAAGATTACGTCGAAAAAGTATCTAAGTAAGGTCTTTTATGGTTATTCTATGAATCAATGAGGCCGCGCCGCGCCTCCCCCGACCCGTTGGAAAGGTGGCACCGGATGGAAATCCGCCAGCTGAACTACTTCATCGCGGTCGCGGAGGAGCGGCACTTCGGCAGGGCGGCCAAGCGCCTGCACATGGCGCAGCCGCCGCTGTCCCAGCAGATCCGCCAGCTGGAAGACCAGTTGGGCGTCCAGCTCCTCAACCGCACCACCCGCCGGGTGGACCTGACGGCGGCGGGGCAGCTCCTGCTGGACCGCGGCCGCCAGATCGTCAACGACGTCGAGACGCTCCGCGCGGATGTCTACCAGGTGGGCAAGGGTGCCACCGGCGTCCTGCGGGTGGGGTTCTCCGGCTCGGCAACCTACGGCGTCATGCCGCGGATCGCGCGGCTCACCAAGCAGGTCCTTCCCGGCCTGTCCCTGGCGCTGAACGGGGAGATGCTGACGCCGTCCATGGAGGCGGGGCTGCGGAACGGGACCCTGGACGCGGCGCTGCTGCGTCCACCCGTCGCCTCCGAGGAAATCGACTACCGCGTGGTCACCCAGGAGCCGCTCGTCGTCGCGCTTCCCTCCTTCAGCGCCCTGGCGGTGGACCGTCCCGTGGCCATGCACGAACTGCAGGACCAGGACTTCATCGCCTACGCACCGGAGTCCGTGCTGAACCGCATCACCTCGGACCTCTGCCGCCAGGCGGGTTTCCAGCCGCGGATCACGCAAGTGGTGGGTGAGACCTCCACGATGCTGGCGTTCGTGGCCGCGGGCGGCGGCATCGCCGTCATGCCCTCCAGTGTGCGCGCCTTCCAGCTCGAAGGCGTCGCGTACCGGGAAATCGACAATGTTCCCCCGGTGGAACTCGCCGTCGCCTGGCTGCGCGGCCACCGGTCCGCACTGCTGCAAAACTTCCTGGACATCGTGGCGACGGCAACCGCTGATGCCGCCACCCCCGCTCCCGCTGCTGAAAGGCTCCTCCCATCATGAAGATCGCAGCCATCGAGGCGATCCCCTACTCGATCCCATACCGCCACCCGCTCCATTTCGCCTCCGGCTCCGTGCACGAGGCCGACCATGTCCTGGTCCGCGTCCACACCGACGACGGCGTGGTGGGGACCGCAGACACTCCGCCCCGCCCGTACACCTACGGTGAGACGCAGAAGTCCATCGTCGCGGTGGTGCAGGATGTCTTCGCCCCGCAGCTGGTGGGCATCGATGCCTTTGACCGGGAAAAGATCCAGGCCGTGATGGCGCGGACCATCCATAACCAGACGGCCAAGGGCGCAGTGGACATTGCCGTCTGGGACGTCATCGGCAAGACCCTGGGGCAGCCCGTCACCAAGCTGCTGGGCGGCTACACCGATTCGCTGCGCGTCTCCCACATGCTCGGCTTCAAACCCGCCAAGGAGCTCCTGGCCTTGGCCCTGGAGTTCCGGGAAACCTACGGCATCAACACCTTCAAGCTGAAGACCGGCCGCCGTCCGCTGAACCTGGACATCGAGGCCGCCAGGGTGCTGCGGGAGGGGCTGGGCGAGGACGCCGAGCTGTACATGGACGCCAACCGCGGCTGGACAGCGAACGAGGCCGCCGAGGTGCTGCGCCGCACCGCCGACCTCGGCCTGCAGTTCCTGGAGGAACCGGACGACGCCCGCGAAGTCATGGGCCGCCGCCGCCTGGTCACCAACTCCCCCATCCCCATTGCCGCGGACGAATCCGCCGCCAACCTGGGCGAGGCTGCCCGCGAAATCCTCACCGGTGGGGCCAACCTCCTGTCCGTCAAGACCGCCCGGTCCGGCTTCACCGAAGCCGCCAAGATCGTTGGCATGGCCGAGGGCATGGGCATCGACGTCTACATCGGCAACCAGATCGACACGCAGGTGGGCACCGTGGCCTCCGTGGTGTTCGGCGCAGCCTTCGCCCACACGGCCAAGCGCGCGGCGGAGCTCTCCAACTACCTCGACATGACCGATGACCTGCTGGCCCGGCCGCTGGCCATCACGGACGGCCGGATCCACGTTCCCGAAGGCCCCGGCGCCGGCACCGATGTGGACGAGGACAAACTCGCCCACTACCGCACCGACTGACACCCACCCCTTCCACCGAAAGGTCACCATGAAGTATCTGGTCCACATGGACGTCAACCTGCCAGCCGGCATGCCCGCCGAAGAAGCCGCCGCAATCAAGGCCACAGAGAAGGCCTACTCCCAGGAACTGCAGCGCTCCGGCAAATGGCCCGAGATTTGGCGTGTGGTGGGCGAGTACGCCAACTACTCCATCTTCGACGTCGAATCGAACGACGAACTGCACGGCATCCTGCAGGGCCTTCCGCTGTTCCCGTACATGGACATCACCGTGGTTCCGCTGGCCAAGCACCCCTCGGACGTGAAGTAGCCGGGTCAGTCCTTGGCCCGGAACGCGGCGGCGAGTTCGCTGCGTGACCGGATTCCCATCTTCCGGTACAGCCGCGTGAGGTGGTACTGCACCGTCTTTTCGGCCAGGAACAGGGCCCGGGCCGCTTCCTTGTTGGTTGCCCCCGCAGCCACCAGCTCGGCCACGGCCTGTTCCTGGGCGGTGAGCTGTTGATGGTGGCTGCCCACCGAAGAAAGCACCGGGTCAGCCGGGTCTGGCAGGTTTCCCACGTCCAGGCCGGTGGCCTTCAGCTCACGGTCGCACCGTTCCACGTAGGTTGCCGCGCCGAGGGTGTCATACAGGTCCCGCGCTGCCCGCAGCACCGATGACGCCAGGCGGCGCTTTCCGGCCCGGCGCATGCTTTGCCCGAACGCGAAACTGATCCGCGCCCGCAGATAGGGCCGGTTGAGCCCGCGGAGGTGCCCCAGCGCCGCCTCGAAGTACTCCCTCGCCGTGTCCGGGTCCCCCTGTGCGGCCAGCAGCCGGCCCCTGGCCCACGCCACGCGGGCCAGGTCGGAGGGGACTTCCCGCTCGCGGTGCACTCCTTCGAACGCGGTGAGGAACGTATCGGCGGCATCGAGCTTGTCGGTCATGACCAGCGCATTGACGTAGGTGTCCTGCCACGGCCAGAAGGACACGCGCTGATCGGTCCAGGGGTCCAGCTCGGTCAGCGGCTGCAGGGCGGCCAGGGCACTTTCGTAGTCGGCCCGCGCCTCGTGGAAGCGGGCGCGCGCCAGGCTGGCCGGGACCTGCATGGCCCGGTAGGTTCCCGGCTGCACCGCGGCCTGTGAAACGTAGTAGCGTGCCCGGTCCCAGTCGCCCCGCATGGACCACAGTTCGGCGGCCGTCCAGTACAGCAGCGGCCGGATCAGCGGCATCCGGGACGTCTCCAGCCGCACGCTTGCCCGGGAGATGGTGGCGGCGGCCGCGTCCCAGTTGCCCAGCACAAGGTGGGTGCGGGCCAGCCAGGCCTCGGCCCACAGGGAAATCCGCAGCGATCCCCCGCGGTACTCGGTGGGGGCGGCTGACTCAAAATTCACCAGCGCGGACTCGGCGTTGTCCAGGCGCAGGGCCAGCCAGCCGGCGCCCATCTGCACCCGCTGCTTCTGGGCATTCTCGGCCGCCTGGGCGGAGGCCCGCTGGTAGGAGGCCTCGGCGTCTGCTATCCGGCCCTGGGCATACAGGCCCAGGCCATAGATGGCCTCCGACTCGATGTGCGCCGGAGTTCCGGGTTCGGTCAGGGCCATGGCGCGTTCGGCCCAGCCGGTGATCATCGGACCGTCCCAGGAGGCCACCCCGTGGAGCACGAAACGCTGGGCCACCTGTGCCGCCGCGGCGGGTTCGTGCTGCGGATTGCTGGTCCGCCAGGCCATCTCCAGCTGGCTTTGGGCGCTGTCATTCTGGCCGGACACCGTGGACAGGTACCCCAGAACCGAGGAACGCAGGGGCGACGGCGGCAGGGCATCCACCGCCCCGGCCCAGGCCTGCGCCTGGGCCACGTTGCCGGAGCCCACCAGGGCGTCGACGGCTTTCAGGAGCCGGAGGTTCCGGGCACGGATATCGGGGGACAGCCGCGAGGCGGAGAACAGCGCGGTGGAGGCATCCTGCCAGGCACCGACCGTGGCCTGCCGCCGGGCGAACCCTTCCAGTTCCGCGGCCAGGGCTTCGTCTGCGGCCGGGGTGGCGGCAACGCGGTGGCCCAGCTGTTCGCCCTCGGACTGGACAACCTCGGCGGCCTTCCAGTGCAGGGCAATGCGCCGGCTGGGGACGATCTGTTCGTAAACGGCCTCCGCCGTGCCGGGTTCGAGGAAGGCGACGGCGGAGCGGGACTGGTCCACGGACAGGCCCAGCAGCCCCGCGCGGTGCCCCTCATCGAGGGCCGGCATGACGGATTCCAGGCCGCCCACCCTGGCCACCTCGGCCAGTCCCGCGCCGGGGCCGAGCACTGCTGCGGCTTCCGCGGCGGCCACCAGGGCGGGGGACGCGGCGGCCAGGACGCTGCGGACCCTGGCGCGCACCCGGGAGGTGGGCGGCAGGGAAGGGAACCACGACTGCCACGTTTCCGGGGGCAGATCACGGAGCAGCTCCACGATGGACTGGGCTATCCCGCCGGTGTGCGTCACCAGGCCGTGGGCCGCCGTCGCACTGAGGTCCAGGCCGAACAGGCTCCGGGCCACGTCCTGGACCTGCTGCGGCGAGAGGGGCTCCAGCGGAATGCGGACCACCTGGTGGCCGGTGAGGAAGTCGAGCACGCCGGCGGGGACACGGGGCGCGTCTACAGGGTTGAGGGTCAGCAGGAACAGGACCCGCTTGTCGTGCAGCCTGCGCATGACGAAGGTGAGGATGCGCAGGCTCTCCTCATCGAGCCTGTGGACGTCGTCGACGGCGACCACCACGCTGCCGTGCGTCTGCAGGCCTTCGAGGTGGGTGCTGAGGGTGGAGGCGTAGTTGACCACCTGGTCGGGGGTCAGGGAGGCGACGGGCCCCGGCGGCAGGGCCGGGGCGCCGTCGTAATCCTTTGCCGTCCGGAGCGGCAGGGTCCGCATCAGCTGGGAGTAGCCTGCCAGGGCAAACTGCGCCTCCCAGTCGTCTCCCATGGCGGACAGCACGCGGACCCCGCGGGCGGCCGTGCGGCAGTGGTCAAGGAAGAGTTCCAGGAGCGCGGTTTTGCCGGACCCGGAGGGGCCGGAGAGGACCACGGTTCCCACCTTGCCCTTGCGGACGGTGCGGAGGATTTCCAGCAGCTGCTCGAACGCCGCGGCCCGGCCTGCCAGCGGGAAGTCCTCCGCCATCTCGCCCTGGGTGGAGCCCGCTGTCATGGCCGCAATCCTACCGGAGCGGCCCGGGCGCCCCAGGTGCAGCGCGTCCAGCACCTGCCCCTACCCCAGGTCGCCGCCGGCCACCGGGAGGATGCTGCCGGTCAGGTAGGACGCCTCGTCCGAGGCAAGGAACACGATGGGCGCCGCCTGCTCGTCCAGGGTGCCGTAGCGCTTCATGAACGAGGACTCCACCGTCTGGTCAACGATGGTTTGGTACCAGTCCTTCTCGGTGGCGGACTCGGCTTCCGGGCCGCGCTTGACCTTGCGCGGCGGCGCTTCCGTGCCGCCCGGGGCGGTGGCCACCACGCGGATGCCGTCCCCGGCCACCTCCATGGCCAGCGACTGGGTCAGGGCGTTCACGCCACCCTTGGCCGCGGCGTAGGGCACCCGGTGCATTCCCCGGGTGGCTACCGAGGAGACGTTCACGATCGTGCCGGAGCCCTGCTCGATCATGGCCGGCAGGACTGCCCGGCAGGTCCAGAGCGTGGGGAAGAGCGAGCGGCGGATTTCCTTCTCGATCTTGTCCTCGTCGTACTCCTGGTAGGGGCGGGCCCAGATGGTGCCGCCCACGTTGTTGACCAGGACGTCCACCCGTCCGTGGGCCGCGAGCGCGGCCTTGATGGCCTGGGTGGCGCCGGCGAAGGTCTCCAGGTCCGCGGTGACGGCCGTGGCCGAGCCTCCTGAACCCGATGCCTTGGCGGCTTCCCCGATGCCGCGGGCAACGTCGTGGACCAGGTCCGCGCGGTCCACCAGGACCACGGCGCCGCCCTCGGCGCCGATGCGTTCAGCCACCTTCTGGCCGATTCCCTGGGCGGCCCCGGTGACGACGGCGACCTTGCCGCCGAACCTGCCCGGGGTCACGTATTGCCCGGCGTACGGCGCAGCCATCAGTGGGCAGCCTTGGCGTCGATGGCCCCGACCATGGTCCCCTTGGCGTCCTGGGCGTGGGCCGTGATGACTTCGCGCAGCCTGGCCTTGTCCCCGCGTTCAAAGGCGTCGACGACGTCAAGGTGGTCCTGCGTGACGCGCTCGAAGATCGGCGTGCCGGCTTCGAAGGCCGCGGCCATCTGGGCGTGGACGTCCAGTCGGCGGTAGGACTCCAGGAGCATCGGGTTGTCACAGATCGTGAAGAGGTACTCGTGGAATTCCTCGTTGGTGCGTGCAAACTCGTCGGGATCGGTGATGTTCCCTCCCTGCACCGAACCGGTGGTGGCTTCGGCCAGGCGGCGGAACTGGCGCAACTGCTCCCCGCTGAGCCTTCCCAGCAGCAGTTCGCTGACCGCAAGCTCCAGGCCCATGCGGGCGTCCAGCTGGGCGAAGCTGTCCTCCTTGCGGAAATCCAGCCGGCCGGTCTCCAGCGAGGACACGGCCTCGCCGCGGGTCATGGTGTCGCCTTCGGACTGGATTTTCTCAACCGGAGCCGGGGCACCCGTTTCGGCGTCGCCCCCGGTGGTTTCCTTCGGTGCGAAACGTTCGAAGTAGAAGTTGGCTGGCTTGATGCCTTCGATGTCCAGCCACTTGGAGACTGCGTTGACCATGGGCGGCGGGCCGCAGAGGTAGATGTCCACGTCGCCGTCGTTGAGGTGTTTCGGTTCGATGATCTGGGTGACGTAGCCGGTGTGCGGGGCGGAGGTGCCCGGCTCGGAGGCAATGTAGTCCCAGGTGAAGCCGGGCAGTTTCGCCTCGTAGGCGCGCAGCCAGTCCAGGCCGACAATGTCCGCCTCACGGGTGAGCCCGTAGATCAGGTGGACCGGGACGGAGGGCGGCTTTTCGGCGAGCTTTTCCAGGATGGAGAGGAGCGGGGCCAGCCCGGTGCCGCCGGCCAGGAGCAGCAGGGGCCGCTTCGGTTCGCGCAGGAAGAAGGAGCCGTAGGGGCCGGTGAAGTCGATGGTGTCGCCCACGGCGGCGCGGTCGCGGAGGTACTCGGACATGGCGCCCTGCGGGGTCACCCGGACCATGAAGGACGCGTCCTGGACCTCGGGACCGCTGCTGAAGGAGTAGGAGCGCTCGGCGTCGGTGCCGGGGACCTTGAGGTTGACGTACTGCCCGGGGAGGAAGGCCAGCGCGTCGCGGTTCTCCACCTCAAGGGTGAAGGACACGGTGGTGTCGGTGTGCCGGTTGAGCTCCTTGATGGTGGAGGTGAAGGACGCGGCCGCCGTCTTCGCCGATTCAGACGTGGCCGGGATCTGGATGGCGAGGTCCGACTCCGGGACGGCCTGGCAGGTGAGCAGGTAGCCCTTTTCGAGTTCCTCCTCCGTCATGGCGTCGTCGATGAAGTCGCCCGGGTCGAAGGAGCCGGAATCGCAGAACGCCTTGCAGGTGCCGCAGGCGCCGTCGCGGCAGTCCGACGGAATGTTGATGCGCGCCTTGTAGGCCGCGTCCATGACGGTCTCATAGTCGCCGACCTTGATGACTTTCGTAACGCCGTCTTCGAAGCTGAGGGCTACTTTGTGGCCCATGGGGTCCTCCTGACTGGGCGGGCGCGTCGTCGCGTCCGGGAAAAGTTGGGGCGTGCCCGTCGGGCACAGGGGTGGGAGCCGCCGTGCGGCGCCCGTTCGTCCCGGGCGCCGGCTGCGGGCAGGTCAGATCATGTAGACGTCCACCACGTGATGGATGTAGTCGTTCTTCAGGACCACTTTCTTCTTCAGGATCACCGGCTGCGGGCCGGAGAGGTCCAGGGTGTAGTAGCTGGTGCCGAAGTAGGTGTCCGTGGTGTTGTAGCGGAAGTAAAGGGTGAACCAGTTGAAGCGCACCTCCACCGTGCCGCCGTCGTTCGACAACACCTCGACGTCCGTGATGTTGTGGCCCGTGCGCGGCTCCGGGAGGGAGGTGGCCGATGACCTGTCGGTCTTGATCCGGAACACCCGGTCCTCGATGCCGCCGCGGTTGTCGTAGTAGATCAGGGAGATCTCGTTCTGGGGGTCCTGCGTCAGCTGGTCGTCCACGTCCCAGGCCGGCATCCAGAATTCGGAGTCCGGGTGGTAGCACTCCAGCCATTCATCGAACTGGCGGTCATCCAGCAGGCGGGCTTCCCGGTAGAGGAACGCCCGGACGGTTTCGAGGATTGCAATCTCCTCCGCGCTCTTCAGGGCCGGGGCGGTGTGGGTCAGGTTGGTCATGGGTTCTGCGCTCTCTGTGGTTGCGGCGGGCTCTCTCAGGCGGTGACGGGAACGGATTCCAGGGCGGAACGCTCCTCTTCCTCCGCCAGGGCCCGGTCCATGACTTCCTTCCAGTACCCGTGCTGGATGGGGTAGAGCCCTTCGTCTTCGGTGCGCACGCCGGAGGCGATCACCCGGGTCATGCCCAGGGCCTGCGCCTGCTCATCCGGTCCGGTGATCTCGTGGGTGGAGCCGCGGGTCATGTCGTTCCACGGGGCGCTGGTGGCCCAGTAGGTTTTGTTGCAGGAGCGGAATTCTTCCAGGTCGTCCGGCGTGGCCATGCCCGTGGCGTTGAAGAAGTCCTCGTACTGGCGGATGCGCTTGGAACGGTTCTCCTGGGACTCCCCCTTGGGGGCGATGCAGTAGATGGTCACCTCGGTCTGGTCCGCGGAGATGGGCCGGAAGTGGCGGATCTGCGAGGAGAACTGGTCCATGATGTACACGTTCGGGTACAGGCAGAGGTTGCGGGAGATGTTGATCATGAAGTTCGCCATCTCCTCGCCGTACTTGGCCACAAGCTCGTCCCGGCGGTCCCAGAGCGGACGGTCCTGGGGGTTGGTCCATTCCTGCCACAGCAGCAGGTGCCCGTGGTCGTAGGAGTAGAAGCCGCCCTTGACCTTGCCCCACTTGCCGGCGTCCATGGCCTTGGTCTTGTTGGCGGAGTCTCCGGCGCTGCGGCGGGCGGTGGTGGCCGCGTAGTTCCAGTGCACGGCCGTGACGTGGTAGCCGTCCGCGCCGTTCTCGGCCTGGACCTTCCAGTTGCCGTCATAGGTGTAGGTGGAGGAGCCGCGCAGCACTTCCAGGCCTTCGGGTGACTGGTCGACGATCGAGTCGATGACCTTGGTGGCATCGCCCAGGTGCTGCTCGAGCGGGAGCACGTCGGCCTTCAGCGAGCCGAACAGGAAGCCGCGGTAGGACTCGAAGCGGGCCACCTTGGTGAGGTCGTGCGAGCCTTCCTTGTTGAACGTCTCGGGGTAGCCGGCGTTCCGGGAGTCCTTGACCTTCAGCAGCTCGCCGGAGTTCTTGAAGGTCCAGCCGTGGAACGGGCAGGTGAAGGTGGTGCGGTTGTCCGTCTTGCGGCGGCACAGCATGGCGCCGCGGTGCGAACAGGCGTTGACCAGGCAGTTCAGCTGCCCGTCCTTGTCCCGGGTGATCATCACGGGGGTGCGGCCGATGTAGGTGGTGAAGTAGTCGCCCACGTTGGGGATCTGCGACTCGTGGGCCAGGTACACCCAGTTGCCTTCGAAGATGTGCTTCATCTCGAGTTCGAAGATCTCCTGGTCGGTGAAGATCTCGCGCTTGGCCCGGATGACGCCGTTCTCGCGGTCGTCGATCACGGCGTCGGCAAGGACCTCGCGGGCATGGATCAGGTTCTCGGTCATGGCGTGCTCCTTCATTGGAGATTGCTGGACGGATGGGCGGAGGTCCACTCGGGAAGAGGCTTCGGCGGCGGACGTTGTCCAGCAATTCTTGCCGCTCGTGATTGGCCTCACATCAGGCAAATACCTAGCTTCCACCAAGGGTGTCTTTATGTACCGATAATGACTCAAAAGACGCCCAGTTGATATTTGTAGCGTCCTTATCTGCGGGCCTACGATTGAGACCGACATCACGCGGTGCGGCGCAGGGCCCAACGACTGGCCCCGCAGCCCGCGTCGGGTGCAGGAGCCCTTCCTGTCCCCATTCAATGAGGAAGGTGGACATTGTCATGACCCAGACCCCAACGGACAGCCGCACGGAAAACGAAGGCACCGCCGTCGAAGCAGGCACCAAGGCAACCGAGCGGTTCGCAGCGTCGGGCAAGCTCTCCAAGGTGGACGTATCCAAGGAACGGGTGAGCCTGCTGGCCGGCGCATTGATCAAGGCCGCCAACGACATCGTCGAGGAACACCAGGTCACCTACGAGGAATACAACGCGCTCAAAGCCTGGCTGATCAAGGTCGGCACGGACGGTGAATGGCCGCTGTTCCTCGACGTCTGGCTTGAGCACACCGTTGAGGACGTCAACTCCCAGGACCGTCCCGGCACCGTGGGCACCATTGAAGGCCCCTACTACGTTCCCAACTCCCCGGAACTCCAGACGCCCGCCACGGTTGAAATGCGCGACGGCGAAGAGGGCACCCCGCTGCGCTTCAGCGGCCAGTTCACCGACACCGACGGCAACCCCATCCAGGGCGCCCAGGTGGAGATCTGGCACGCTGACGCCGCCGGCTTCTACTCCCAGTACGCCCCGGGCCTGCCCGAGTGGCTTTTCCGCGCCACCGTCAAGGCCTCGGACGACGGCCGGTTCGAGATCAACACGATGCGTCCGGCGCCCTACCAGATCCCCACGGACGGGGCCTGCGGGCAGCTGATCAGTGCCGCGGGCTGGCACGCCTGGCGTCCGGCGCACATCCACATCAAGGTGTCCGCACCGGGCTACGAGCCGGTCACCCAGCAGCTCTACTTCCCCGGCGATCCCCACAACGCCGACGACATCGCCTCGGCAGTGAAGCCTGAACTGATGCTGGACCCCCGCCCCCGTACCGACGGGAAGGGCGAGGAAGTAGTTTATGACTACGTCCTGGCAAAGCAGGGCCAGAAGAAGTAGCACGCAAACTGGGAGATACCCCCGCACGGAGGCGCTCCGGAGCTGATGCTTCGGAGCGCTTCCGGTTTTTCCGCCCCAGCCAGGAGCCCCGATGAGCCACCCCCGCCACCATCCGACCGCCAGCTCCGTCGAGCCAGCCCCGCCGGTACCGGCGCCGGAACCCCTGCTGGAACGTCCGGGGGTCCGGCCTGCGGGCCCACGCCGGATTCTTCGCGATCTGGGCCTGTCCTATGTCTCCAACGGGGCCATAGGACTCATCTTCGCGGCGTCCGGGCCCATCGCCGTCACCCTGGCCGTCGGAACGGCCGGCGGCCTGACCCAGGGCCAGCTGTCGTCCTGGGTTTTTGGCATCCTCTTTTCCGGCGGGGCCGCCACGCTGCTGATGTCACTGATCTACCGGCAGCCCCTTGGCTTCGCCTGGTCCATCCCCGGCACGGTGCTCCTGGGACCATCCCTGCAGCACCTGGCCTTCCCCGAAGTCGTCGGGGCCTTCTTCACCTCCGGCGTGCTGATCCTCGCCCTCGGCGCCACCGGCGTGGTGCGCAAAGCCATGGCGCTGGTGCCCATGCCGCTGGTGATGGCCATGGTGGCCGCGGTCTTCCTGAAGTTCGGCACCGACATCGTCGCCTCCACCCACGACAACCCGGCCGTGGCTGCCCCGATGGTGGCTGCGTTCCTGATCCTCACCGCGGTTCCCAGACTTGGCAAGTACCTGCCCCCGGTCCTGGGCACCCTGGTGGCAGGCGGCATCGCCGTGGCGGCCAGCGGCCAGTTCAACCTGCCGCCCGGCGGACCGCTCCTGGCCACCCCGGTCTTCACCGCCCCCGAATTCACCTGGGCCGCCCAGCTCGAACTGGTGGTTCCGCTGGCCCTCACCGTCCTGTTCGTGCAAAACGGCCAGGGCATCGCCGTCCTCCGCGCCGCCGGGCACCGTCCGCCGGTGAATGCCTTCGCCATAGCTTCCGGCGCCTTTTCGGTCCTGAACGCCGGGTTCGGCGCCGTTTCAGCCTGCGTTACGGGCCCCACCAACGCCCTGCTGACCTCGTCCGGGAAGAAGGAGCGCCAGTACACGGCCGCCGTGGCCTACGGCCTGCTGGCCCTGGTGTTCGCAGCGTTTGCCCCCACCCTGACCCGGCTGATGCTGGCCGCGCCCAAGGAATTCGTCCTGGCACTGGGCGGCATCGCGATGCTGCGGGCCCTCCAGCAGGCGTTCGTCACCGCCTTCGCCACCAGCTTCACCCTGGGTTCGCTGGTGACGTTCGTGGTGACCATTTCCGGCATGAACCTCTTCAACATCCACGCAGCGTTCTGGGGCCTGGTGATTGGCTACGGGGTGTCCCGCCTGCTGGAGCGCGCCGACCACGCCCAGCCCTGAACCGGGCCGGCCAGGCTACGGCGCCCGGGGGGGCTTCTTCTGCGTCAGTGCGGGTCCGGCTCCACCGCCCAGGCCAGCCGGTGCAGGGAAGTCGCGGCCCTGCTCCTGAACGCCAGCCACGCGGACCACTTCCGCCCGGGCGTGGCGCTGAGTTGCGGCGCGTGGGGCTGCGCGGATTCGCCAACGCGGAACGCGCCGGCGAATAGGAGGGCAATCAGGCTTGCGCTTTCCATCGTTCTCCAAGCTGTACAGGTCAATCCCGGTGTACAACCACCGTGCCCTGCGGACGAACGCTTCAAACACCATCCGCAGGCCCATCCGGTCGCCGGGAGGGCGTGGCGGTACCGCGTTAGGCACGTGCAGTGTTAGGCAATAGTCTGGCCAGATGGGGACCAGTGCCGTGAATTCCGGCGAACAAGTGGACAGGCAGACCCGCATCCTCGAAGCGGCTATGGACCTGCTGTCCCGCCACGGGATTTCGGGCGTGAGCATGCGTGCCGTGGCGCGGGAAGCCGGCGTGGCGCTGGGCCTGGTCAACTATTACTACGACGACAAGACCACCCTGATCCGCGCCGCCCTGCGCCGCGTGGACGAGCATGACCTTTTACTGGTCGCCCCGGACCCGTCGGTTACCGCCGATGAACAGCTGCGCCGGGCGCTCCGGCGCGTTGCCGGCGCCGACCTGCTGACCACACGCTACCTGTCGCTGCGGCTGCACCTGTGGGCCCTGGCCCAGGCGGACGAGGACTACGCACAGATCAACGCCGCCGCCTTCGACCGGTACATCGACGGGCTCGCTGCGCTGGTGTCCAGCGCCAGGCCCGGGCTGTCCTGGGAGGCGTGCCGGGAGCGCGCCTCGGACATCGTGGTCATCCAGAATGGCGTGTGGCTGACCGCGCTGCTGGGCGTGGACAAGGCCTCCATCCAGCGGAGCATTGCGCGCACGGAGCAGATCGCTTTCGCAGCGGTTCCGGACGAAAACGGCGGCGGCCAGGTCCTCCCCCAGCCCTGAAACAAACACCCGCTCCAGGGGCAACAGTAGCCGCGCGATGAGCATTGAACAAGTGTTCAAGAAAAGTATTGAACAGTCGTTCAACGTGCATTACTGTCCTTCCTATGACTTACGCCACAGCGGCCCCGGAAGCCGCCAGCAGCACTGAAACCAAGCCCGCCTCCTCCCTCTTCATCAACGGCAAGTGGGAGCCCTCGGCGTCCGGCGCGGTGCGCGAAATCCGCAACCCTGCAGACGGGGAGCTGGTGGCCACCGTCTCCGAGGCCGGCCGGGAAGACGCCGAACGCGCCATCGCAGCGGCCCGGGCCGCCTTCGATTCCGGCGCCTGGTCCAGCGTCCCGGCACCGGAGCGCGGCGCCTTCCTCCTGAAGGTCGCCGCCGGACTGCGGGAGCGCCGGGAAAAGTTTGCCCGCGCGGAATCGCTGGACACCGGCAAGCGGATGGTGGAAAGCCGCATCGACATGGATGACATCGCCGCCTGCTTCGAGTACTTCGGCAGGCTCGCCGGGCAGCAGGCGGGCCGGGTGGTGGACGCCGGGGACGCCGCGGTCGTCAGCAGGATCGTCTACGAGCCCGTGGGCGTCTGCGGACTCATCACGCCGTGGAACTATCCCCTGCTCCAGGCGGCGTGGAAGATCGCCCCCGCGCTGGCCGCCGGCTGCACCTTCGTCCTCAAGCCCTCCGAGCTGACGCCGTCCACCAGCATCCTGGCCATGCAGCTGCTGCAGGACCTCGGCCTGCCGGACGGCGTGGCCAACCTCGTCACCGGTGCCGGCGCACAGGCGGGCGCCCCGCTCTCGGAACACCCCGACGTCGACCTTGTCTCCTTCACCGGCGGCCTGGAAACCGGTAAGCGCATCGCCGCTTCCGCTGCCGCCACCGTCAAGAAGGTGGCGCTGGAGCTCGGCGGGAAGAACCCCAATGTGGTGTTCGCGGACGCGGACTTCGACGCCGCCGTGGACAACGCCCTGAACGGTGCGTTCGTCCACTCGGGGCAGGTCTGCTCCGCCGGCGCCCGGCTGGTGGTGGAGGAGTCCATCGCCGAACGCTTCGTGGACGAACTGGTCCGCCGCGCAGAGAACATCCGGATCGGTGGCCCCTTCGATGACGAGGCCGAAACAGGCCCGCTGATCTCCGCAGCGCACCGCGACAAGGTGCACGCCTACGTCCAGCGCGGCACCCAGGAAGGCGCCCGGCTCCGCACCGGCGGCGCCGCACCTTCCGGGGAGAAGTACGACGCCGGCTTCTACTACCAGCCCACCATCCTGGACCGCGTCTCCCGCGGCATGTCCGTGGTCACCGACGAGGCGTTCGGCCCGGTGGTCACGGTGGAAACCTTCCGCACCGAGGACGAGGCCGTGGCCACCGCCAACGACACCATCTACGGCCTGGCCGGCGCCGTCTGGACGCAGGACGCCGGCAAGGCCCAGCGCGTGGCCGGCAGGCTCCGGCACGGCACCATCTGGATCAACGACTACCACCCCTACCTCCCCCAGGCCGAGTGGGGCGGCTTCGGCCAGTCCGGCGTCGGCCGCGAGCTGGGCCCCACGGGCCTGGCCGAGTACCAGGAAGCCAAGCACATCTACCAGAACACCAGCCCGCAGGTCACCGGCTGGTTTGCTGACCACGGCAAGGAGAACTAGATGCACTACGACAACATCGAGGACGTGGCCGAACGCGGGTTCGACTACGTCGTCATCGGCGGCGGGTCCGCGGGGGCGGCGGTGGCCGCCCGGCTGAGCGAGGACCCGGACGTGACCGTGGCCCTCGTCGAGGCGGGCCCGGACGACCGCAATATCCCCGAGATCCTGCAGCTGGACCGCTGGATGGAGCTGCTGGAATCCGGCTACGACTGGGACTACCCCATCGAGCCGCAGGAGAACGGCAACTCCTTCATGCGCCACGCCCGCGCCAAGGTGATGGGCGGCTGCTCCAGCCACAACTCCTGCATCGCCTTTTGGGCGCCGCGCGAGGACCTGGACGAGTGGGAGTCCAAGTACGGCGCCGCCGGCTGGAACGCCGATGCCGCCTGGCCGCTGTACAAGCGGCTGGAAACCAACCAGGACGCCGGGCCTGACGCACCGCACCACGGGGACTCCGGCCCCGTGCACCTGATGAACGTGCCCCCGGCGGATCCTGCCGGCGTCGCACTTTTGGACGCCTGTGAACAGGCGGGCATCCCCCGCACGAAGTTCAACACCGGCACCACCGTGGTCAACGGCGCCAACTTCTTCCAGATCAACCGCCGCGCGGACGGCACCCGTTCCTCCAGCTCCGTGTCCTATATCCACCCCATCGTGGACCGCCCCAACTTCACCCTGCTGACCGGCCTGCGCGCCCGCCAGCTGGTGATTGACGCGGACAAGCGCTGCACCGGCGTGGACGTGGTGGACGGAGCGTTCGGCCGGACCCACCGGCTCACCGCGCACCGGGAAGTCATTGTGTCCACCGGCGCGATCGACTCCCCCAAGCTGCTCATGCTCTCCGGGATCGGCCCGGCGGAACACCTGGCCCAGCACGGCATCGAGGTGCTGGTGGACTCCCCCGGCGTCGGCGAGAACCTGCAGGACCACCCGGAAGGCGTGGTGCAGTTCGAGGCCAAACAGCCCATGGTGCAGACCTCCACCCAGTGGTGGGAAATCGGCATCTTCACCCCCACCGAGGACGGCCTGGACCGCCCCGACCTGATGATGCACTACGGCTCCGTCCCGTTCGACATGAACACGCTGCGGTACGGCTACCCCACCACGGAGAACGGCTTCAGCCTCACCCCGAACGTCACGCACGCCCGCTCCCGCGGCACCGTCCGGCTGCGCAGCCGCGACTTCCGTGACAAACCCATGGTGGATCCGCGCTACTTCACCGACCCCGACGGCCACGACATGCGCGTCATGGTGGCCGGCATCCGCAAGGCCCGCGAAATCGCCGCCCAGCCCGCACTGGCCGAATGGACCGGCCGCGAGCTGTCGCCCGGCGTCGAGGCCCAGACCGACGAGGAACTGCAGGACTACATCCGCAAGACCCACAACACCGTCTACCACCCGGTGGGCACCGTCCGCCTGGGGCCAGCCGACGACGACATGTCGCCGCTGGATCCCCAGCTGCGGGTCAAGGGCGTCACCGGCCTCCGCGTGGCCGATGCGTCCGTCATGCCCGAGCACGTCACCGTCAACCCCAACATCACCGTCATGATGATCGGCGAGCGCTGTGCCGATCTCATCAAGGCTGACTATGCCGGCGCCGGCGCCCTGGAAGAGAAGGAGCTCACCACGTCCCTCGCCTAAGCGGCAGGAAAAAAGGGGGCCGCGTTCCCAACAGCGGCGGCCCCCTCGCAGAACGTTTATCCCGCCGCACCCCAGGGCGGCCGTTCCCATCGTGCTTTTCTGAACTAGGAGTCCATATTGGAACCCAGCAAGAGTATTGATTCAAGCGGCATGGACGAATTTGGCTACACCCAGACGCTGGATCGAAGCATCGGCAAGTTTGCCAGCTTCGCGGCAGGTGTCAGCTACATCTCCATCCTCACCGGTGTTTTCCAACTGTTCTACTTCGGCTTTTCCATGGCCGGCCCGGCGTATGCCTGGTCCTGGCCCATCGTGTTCGTCGGCCAGCTGATGGTGGCCCTCTGTTTCGCCGAGCTGGCCGGCCGCTACCCCGTGGCGGGCTCGGTCTACAACTGGGCCAAGCGGCTGTCCTCCGGGACCTCGTCCTGGCTGGCCGGCTGGCTGCTGCTGCTGTCCTCCATCATGGCGCTGGGCTCGGTGGCTCTGGCCCTGCAGATCACCCTCCCCCAGCTGTGGTCGGGCTTCCAGTTCGTCGGTGACGGTACCGGCCCTTACGACTTCGCCATGAACGGCGTGGTGCTGGCCACCATCATGATCACCATCTCCACCCTCATCAACGCGTTCGGCGTGAAGCTGATGACCCGGATCAACAGCATCGGCGTCTTCGTGGAGCTCATCGCCGCCGTCCTGCTGATCCTGGCTCTGGCCTGGCACGTGGTCCGCGGGCCCGAGGTCTTCTTCCAGACCAACGGCTTCGGGGAAGGGAAGGACCTGGGCTTCTTCGGCGTCTTCCTGATTGGCGCTATGGCCTCCGGCTACGTGATGTACGGCTTCGACACCGCCAGCTCGCTGGGCGAGGAAACCAAGGACCCCAAGAAGACCGCTCCCAAGGCCATCCTGCGGGCTGTTACGGCGTCCTTCCTGCTGGGCGGCGGAATCCTGCTGTTCGGCATCCTGGCCGCACCGGACCTCACCGACCCCCAGATCGGCTCCCCCGACGGCGGCCTGCAGCACATCGTGCTCTCCGTCCTGGGCGGCCCGTTCGGCAAGGCCTTCCTGGCCTGCATCGTGGTGGCCGTGGTGGTCTGCACCCTGGCCGTGCACGCCGCCGCCATCCGGATGATGTTCGCCATGGCACGGGACAACAACCTGCCCTTCAGCCGGCAGCTCAGCAAGGTGGACCCGGTCCGCCGGACGCCCACGGTGGCGGCGATCGTCATCGGCGTCCTGGCCGTCATCCCGCTGCTGGTCAATGTCATGCAGCCGGCCATCTTCACCATCCTGTCCAGCATCAGCATCGTGCTGATCTACCTGTCCTACCTCCTGGTCACGGTTCCCCTGCTGCGCAAGCGGTTCCTGAAGAAGTGGCCGCTGGCCGCAGACGGGTCCGAGCCCGGGTTCACCATGGGCAAGTGGGGCCTTCCCGTGAACATCCTCGCCGTCCTGTGGGGCGCGGCGATGACGGTGAACCTGGTCTGGCCCCGCCCGGAAATCTACAACTCGGTGCCGCCGTTCGAGTGGTACCTGCAGTGGGGCGGCGTGTTCTTCGTGGCCGCCGTGGTGATTGGCGGGGCACTGCTCTACCGCCTGAAGATCCGCCACCAGACCGGGGTGCTGGCCGAGCACGCCGCGGCAGTCGCCGCCCACCCGTCGTCGAACGACCCCAGGTTCGACCCCGCGGAGGACGCGGTGCCGGCCAACGCGGCGATGGCAACCGAGGGCTAGCAACACCACAACGGAAAGGGCCGACGACGGCACTCATGCGAGTGCCGCCGTCGGCCCTTTTGCGTGCCGGCTTTCTGCCCATGTTGAGGGCCCGCGTCACACAACGGAACGGCCATCCGCTCCGAAGCGGCTACGCCCTACCCTTGACAGGTGACATTGACTAAACTTCGCGCCGCGTCCGCGGGCTCCCTCGCCGCCGCCGGCCTCCTGCTTACCCTCGCCGCCTGTTCCACCCCGGCCTCCACCCAGCCAAGCTCCTCGGCCTCCGCCTCATCTGCAGCGGCATCGTCGAGTGCCAGTGCTGCCGCAACCTCTGCCGGCCCCTGCGCGGGCGTGAAGGTCGTCGTCGATTCCGGGGCCTTGAAGCAGTCCGCCGCCGACACCTCGGCCTGCGTGTCCGTGGACGGACCCACCGTGGCATCGGACGTGCTGAGCAAAGCCGACGTGAAGATCGAGGGCACCGCCAAGTACCCCACGAGCTTCGCGTGCCGCGTCAACGGCGTGCCCGCCGCGGACTTCGACATCCAGCACAAGGGTGGCACGATCCGTGAAGCGTGCGATGACAAAAACACTGTCTCGTACTGGGCACTCTGGGTGAAGCCCGCCGCCGGTGCGTGGGGTTACGCGCAGGAAGGGCTGGACAGCCTGAAGCTCAACCCCGGAGAGAGCCTTGAACTGCTCTACACGGTGGACAACGAACCGGCAGCCCCCGCGTCATGACCTTCCGGCCCGCGCCGTTGCGCGCAGCGGCGGTTCTCGCTGCTGTGTTCATCGCGGCACGGGTCGCCTACCGGGCCCTTTTCAACGGGGCGGCCACCGGTACCCCGGTCCTGCTGGACCTTCCGCCGCTGAGGCTCCCCGCCCCGTACGCCCACGTGGTGTTCCTGGGCACGATCACGGCCCCGGGGCTCTGGGCGGCGGTGCTGTCAGCGCTGCCGATCGCCGCAACGATCCTCGGCTTCGGCCTGCTCAACGCCTGGGTGGATGTGTCCCGCGGTTTTGTCCGGCTGGCCCGCGGCGGTCCCCTGCAGGGCGTGGCCCGCATGCTGGTGGTGGCGTGGGCGGCCCTCCCGGCGCTGGCCGACGCCGTGGCCTCGGTCCGCCTGGCCTTCCGGCTCCGGGGCGAACGCTTCGGCCCCCGCGCCCTGGTTCCCGTCCTCGAACGCACCCTGGAGCACGCCAGCCGCATTGCCGCGGCCCTGGAGCTGCGCGGCTTCGGCAGCCGGGCGCCCCGCCAAGGACATCACGACGACGGCGCGCCGCTCCTGGTGCGCGACGCAGAGTTCCGCATCGCTGACACGCGCATCAGGGTTGATTCGTTTGCACCGCCGGCCGGGTCCGTCGCGGTGATCACCGGGCCCACGGGCTCCGGCAAGTCCACCATCCTGCGGGGCCTCGCGGGCCTCCTTTCCCACGTGGACGGCGGCGGGCTGACCGGCACCGTGCAGATAGCCGGGACGGACCGCGCCGGCGCTCCCCCGCGCGATACCGCGGGGTTGGTGGGCGTCGTCCTGCAGAATCCGCGCGCAGCCTTTGCCACCACCCGGGTCCGGGATGACATCGCCCTGGCCCTCGAGCTCCGCGGCATGCCGTCCTCCACCACGAAGGCCCGGGTGCTGGAGATGGCGGATCGGGCAGGGGTGTCCGCGCTGCTGGACCGGGACGTCAGCACCCTCTCGGCAGGTGAGGCAACGCTCGTGGCCATCGCCGCCGCGGTCGTGGACCAGCCCCGGCTGCTGCTGGTGGACGAGCCCCTGGCCGACGTCGACGCCACGGCGCGCAGCCGCGTCATCGCCGTGCTCAGCACCCTGGCCCGCGAACACGGCGTGTGCGTCATCGTCGCCGAACACCGGGCCGCGGCGCTGGTGCCGGTGGCTGACTCCTGGTGGACCGTCGAGGGCGGCGCGCTCGTCCCAGGCACCGCGCCCGCCCCCGCCGCCCCCGCCGCTCCCGCCGAATCCTGGCCGGCGGCCGCTCCGGACCACGCCCGCACCCCCGTGCTGGCGGCAACCCATCTTGAGGTGCGCCGGAAGGGCACGCCGCTGGTCCGCGACGCGTCCCTGGCCCTGCACCGCGGCGAGATCGTGGCGCTGGCGGGGCCGAACGGGGCCGGGAAGTCGTCCCTGCTGGTGGCGCTGGCCCTGCGCGAAGGTACGGGCGCAATGTCCGACGGCGGCCGGGTCGCCCTGGTGCCGGACGCATCGGACGACCTGTTCACCAGGGATACGGTCGCGGGCGAACTGCGGTCGGCGGAACGGCGGCTGGCACGCCGAAAGAACGGGACAACGGTTGCCCCCGGTACCGCGGCGGCACGGCTGTCCCGGCTGCGGGGAGGCGTCCATATGCCGATCGGCAACCAGCATCCGCGGGACCTCTCCGCCGGCGAGCGCAGGATCCTGGCCATCGCCCTGCAGACCATGGATGACCCGGATGTTCTACTCATCGACGAACCCACGCGCGGACTCGATCCCGCCGCCCGGACCGCAGTGGCGGCGGCCCTGCGTACCGCAGCAGAGGACGGGGCCGCGGTCCTGATCGCCACGCACGACCTCGACTTCGCCCACGGCCTGGGCGCCCGGGTCCTCCCGATGCGCGATGGCGTGGCCCCCTCCCTGGAACCTGCCCGTGTCCCGGAACCGTATGTCCCTGCACCGCGCGTCCAAACATCCGTGCCCTCTCTTGCCGGCGCGCAGGCGGGGGCGTCCGCCGCTGACCCGGCAGACGTACCGGGTGCCAGGAGGCCCCACCGGGCCCGGTTGCCGCGGGGCGTCGAGCTTGCTGTCCTCGCCCTCGCCAATCTGGCTGCCCTGGCGGCGTTCTGCTGGCCGCTGCTGGCCGCGGCACTCCCCCAGGACGCAGCTGCCGCCACCCCCTACATTGCCTTGGCCATCGCACCCGTGGCCGCGGTCGCCGTCGTGCTTTCCCTGGACGGATCCGTCCGCTCGGCCCATACCGTGGCGCTGCTCGGAGTGCTGGCTGCCGTGGGTTCCGCCGTGCGGGTGGCGAGCACCGGCGTCGGCGGCGTGGAAGCGGTGTTCATCCTGCTGATCCTGGCGGGCCGGGCGTTCGGTGCCCGCTTCGGCCTGCTGCTCGGTGCCGCGACGATTGCCGTCTCCAGTGCGCTGTGGGGCGGCATCGGGCCGTGGACGCCGTTCCAGGTCTTTGCCTGCGCGTGGGTGGGCGCCGGGGCTGGCCTGCTCCCGCGCAGGGTGCGCGGGAGGGCCGAACTGTGGATGCTGGCGGCCTACGGGGTGGTGTCGTCGTACGTGTTCGGGCTGCTGCTGAACCTGTGGTTCTGGCCCTTCGCCGTGGGCGGCGGCACCGGCATCTCCTACGTTCCGGGCGCGCCGCTGGGCACCAACCTCAGCAGCTTCCTGCTGTATTCGCTGTTGACGTCGACGGCGGGCTGGGACACCCTGCGAGCCATCACCACGGTGATCGGCGTCGCCGTGGTGGGGCGTGCCGTGCTCGTCTCGCTCCGGCGGGTGAAGCCGGTGTCAAGCGGGGGCGGGCCACCTTCGCAAGCTCTATCCGGCCAGGCGAGGGACCGGCTTCACCTCGGGGTCTGAGGACACCGACGGGAATCCCAACCCGCACGCTGTCCGGGAACCTCGACGCGCTACTCGCGAACCTCGATGCGAAGTGGCTTCCTCCTACCGCAGGCCATCCGAAGCGTTTCGAGGCCGAGATGGGATGGTCTGGCAGACCGCTGTTCATCCCGCCCTTCCGGGAAGTCGAACCAGCGGGTTGACGGGATGTGGGAAACGAGAGGATTGACGTGGCAGAGAAATTGATTGCCCTGAATAACGGGGCGGAGATCCCGTCTTTGGGGTCTGGGGGTGTTGCAAGCGAGGCCCTGCACCGGGATCATGGCATTTCTAAGGTCGTTTTAGGACGGTGAGTTTGTCGGCGTGGAGGAAAAGGCTGCGGCCGGAGACGCCGTCTTGGGTTAGCCAGAAGACGGCGCCATCTAAGGCGACCATGTCGACGATTCCCGACGCTAATAATGTCCCGTTTTTGTAAACATCTATTTGATCGCCGAGTCGTAGTTTCGTCCAGTTCGGGACTGGTTCTGTTCGGCGAGCTGGCATGGTCATCCTTTAGTGTGCTGATCTGACGGTGCAGCGGACTCATACTCACGTCGTTGTTGGGAGCTCGGGAGTTGCTGAAGGCGGGCTGAGAGCTCAGCCCGCCTTCCCTGGGTGTCCTGGGTTAGATGACTACGAACAGGAGCCAGGCCAGCAGGGGTGCTGCGACGATCATTGACATGCCCCAGATCATCATGCCGCGGAAGGTCTTTTCGCGTTTTTCTTCCTCTGTGTTGGCGATGACAAGTGCCCCGCCGGTGGAGAAGGGACTGGAATCGACAGCAGAGGCGGCGATGCACAGCGCGATCACGAAGCCCAGGACAGCGACGGAGCCTGTGACAAGCAGCGGGGCTGCGAGGGGGACCAGGACGACGAACATGGCGTTGGTGGAGGCGAAGGCTGAGACGACGCCGGCCACTGCGAGCATCATGAGTGCGGCGAGAAGCGGCGTCCCGATGCCCGCGACGGAGTTGGCGAGGCCTTTGATGACGCCTGCGTTTTCGAGCATGCTGATGTAGGTGACGATTCCGCCGATCAGCAGGATGACGTTCCAGCCAATGTGGCCGAGGGCTTCCTTGGAGTGCTGCGGGTACAGTGCCGAAAGGACCACGGCAGCCGCGAGGGCGAGGAATCCTACGTCGAGCTTGAAGCCCAGGGCGCCGACAAGGATGCTGACCATGAGCACCACAGTGACGATTTTCTGGCCCGTCCAGGTAGCGGTTTTGGTGATGGTTGCGGTGCCGCCGCCGAGGTATGAGGTGGTGGTGTCCGCGGTCTCTTCTTCGCGTCCGCGGCGCATCAGTTCAGGTCCCCCCAGCAGAATGAACGCGACAGCGTTGATGACAACGTTGGCGATGAAGGTCCAGAGGAAGAGCTGACCGGCGTCCACGGAGACGCCAACTTTCGCCAAGACTCCGTTGATGATGTTGTAGTAGACGGCGATGGGGGAAAATCCGCCTGCGTTGGTGCCGTTGATGATGCACAGCCCGACCAGCAGCGGGTTAATCCTGTACCGCTGGGCGAAGGCGAGGCCCACGGGGATAAGAATGGCGTTGGTGGCTGCAGACAGCGCTCCGGAGCCGGTAATAATGGCGGCGAGGATGAAGAAGACCCATGGGACCAGGGCGATCCGTCCCCGCACGGCTCCCACGGCTCCTCCGACGATCTGATCGATGGTGCCGTTGGCCCGTGCCATGCCGAAGAGGTAGGTCACGCCCAGCAGGGTGATAAGGAGGCTGCCCGGGAAGCCGGATGCAAGATCGGAGGCCGTCTGGCCGAAATAGAGCACGCCGAGCAGGAAGGTAACAACCAGGGCGACGGCGCCCATGTTGATGTTGCGCCACATTGAGAGGCCGAAGATGAGGACGAGGCCGGAAACGGCCACAAGTTCTTGCATGGCTTAGTTGATCTCCACTTGGTATCGGAATGATGATGCCAGCCCATAGGACTCGCGGTACTCGGCGACGTCGCCGGTGTGGGTTCGTGCGGTGCGGTTGATTTTGACGAGGGGGTCCCCGCCTCTGCAGTTCAGAAGTGCGGCCTGGCCGCCTGCCGCCTGGGTGACCGAAAGTTCCTCGGTTGCCGAGCCAATAATGATGCCGATCCGGTTTTCGTATTCCGGATACAGCAGGCTGCCGAGCTCCTCGAGATCAACGTCAGCGATCGGCTGAAACTGCGGCAGCGGGAGCCAAATGTCTTCGACCAGGAAAGGGGTGTCCTGCCACAAACGAAGACGATGAAGGTGCAGGACAGGGGAATCTTCCTGGACGTTCAGGGCGGCGGCGACGTGGATGGGTGCGGCCTGCGTGGTCCGTTCGAGGATGCGGCTGCCGGGGGCGTGTCCGGCGCCGCCCTGCATCCGGAAGAAACGGAACAGGGAGTGCTGGAATGTAGCCCGACGAACATAAGTACCGCGCCCCTGGTGGCGTTCCAGGATCCCGTCAGCGGCCAGCTCCGCAAGGACGCGCCGCAGCGTTCCCACCGAGATGCTGTACTCCTCAGCCAAGGCAGACTCGGGCGGCAGCGGTGTTGTGCTGGCCCATTCGTTTGCCCGAACGCGCCGGATCAGGTCATCTTTGACCCGGGCGTGAAGCGGCAGTCGCTGGTCGGTCTGAGCCAAAGCCGGGGAGCTGGAAGGTTGTGTCATGCCTCACAGCCTAAACGAGATTCCTTTATAGGTCTAGTCCTATAAAGGTTTATTGTTCTCAGGTTATGGTGGGACCATGAACGGAAACGGCCTCCCGCTGGTTGATACTCACGCGCACATTTTCCATCCACGGCTTCGCGTAACCGATGGCGCACGGTATGTCCCGGACTATGAGGCGACGCTGGACCAGTACCTGAACGTCCTTGCCACCAATGGGGTGGGTCGCGGTGTGCTCGTTCAGCCAAGCTTCCTCGGCTCTGACAACAGCTACCTTCTGGCCGGCCTTGCCGTCGCCCCGGACACCCTTCGCGGCGTGATCGTGGTGTCCACTGACGATCTCCGGCGCGAACTTTCCCAGGAGAGGGTGCGCGTTCTGCACGAAACCGGCGTGCGGGGCGTGCGGTTGAACCTTGTCGGGCGCCCTGTCCCCGACCTCTTCTCCACAGCGTGGAAGGCGGCGGGTTCGGTGATGGCAGCCCGTGGTTGGCACTTGGAAATTCAAGCCTCAGGGCAGCAGTGGCTCGACCTTGCCCCCGCACTGGCCGCATGGCCAACAAGACTGGTCATCGATCACCTCGGACTGCCCCAGAGCCAACACCCTGAAGCCACCGAGGCCGTGCTGGACCTGGCCGGGAAGACTACGACCTGGGTCAAGGTCTCCGCCCCGTACAGATCCTCCTATGATCAGGCCGCGGTGATGTTCTCCCGGCTGCTGGAGCAAGGCTCGCCCGACCGCCTCGTGTTCGGCAGCGACTGGCCGTTCACCCGACATGAAGAGAACACCTACCAGGAACTCCTGGTATGGTCCCGAAACCTGGCAGGAGAAGAACAGCTCAACCGCATGATGACCATCAACCCCTACGCACTCCTGGAGTGGCCCGAACCATCCCACAACACCGCGATCGCGCCGGCGCTCCAGCGCCCGAACTAGACGCGACGAGCTGTTCGAGGTGGACTGAGGCGACAAACCCCTTGACGCCTGCAACAGCCGCCCGCCGTTTGGCTTCCACGAGCCTTTCGGGGCTCGAACCCTGCCTGGTAGGAAGGCCAGGCCACGGACCGGCCCAGCTCACACCTTGAAGTACTTGGCCTCCGGGTGGTGGAACACGAACGCGTCGGTGGACTGTTCGGGGTGCAGCATGAGCTCGTCGCTCAGGATGACGCCCATGCGCTCGGGCTTCAGCAGCTCGGTGACCTTGCGGCGGTCCTCCATGTCCGGGCAGGCGGGGTAGCCCAGCGAGAAGCGCGCACCGCGGTAGTCCAGCTTGAAATACCCTGCCGTGTCCTTGGGCTCCTCCGCCGCGAAGCCCAGCTCCTTGCGGATCCGGGCGTGCCAAAATTCCGCGAGCGCCTCGGTGAGCTGCATGACCAGGCCGTTGAGCTCGTAGTAGTCGCGGTACTGGTTGGCTGCGAACATCTTGGAGGTGAACTCCTCGATCTTGGAGCCGGCGGTGACCAGCTGCACGGGCAGCACGTCGATCTGCCCTGACTCGCGGGACTTCACGAAGTCGGCCAGGCACAGGTGCCGGTCGCGGCGCTGGCGCGGGAAATCGAACCGCAGGCGGTCGGTGCCGATCGGGCCGCCTGAACCTCCGTCCGGGGCGAGCAGACCCGCCTGACCCAGGACGCCGTCGGGATCCTCGCCGTGGTGCAGAACCACTACCTGTTCGCCCTCGGAGACTACGGGGAAGTAGCCGTACGCCACGGAGGCGTCCAGCATGCCTTCACCGAGGATGCGGTCCAGCCAGTAGCGCAGGCGCGGGCGGCCTTCGCGTTCCACGAGTTCCTCGTAGGAGGCGCCGTCCTCGCCGCGGCCGGGCTTGAGGCCCCACTGGCCCATGAAGGTGGCGCGCTCATCGAGGAACGCGGAGTAGTCGTGCAGCGAGACGCCGCGGACAATGCGGGTGCCCCAGAAGGGTGGCACGGGCACGGGGTTGTCGGTGGCGACGTCGGACCGGCCGGGCATGGCTTCCGGCTCGGTGATGGTGAACTGCGCCCCGCCCTTGTGGATGCGCTTCTTCAACGGCGGCAGGCCGACGTCGTCCGGCGATTCGCCGCGGGCTACGCGCACCAGCGGTTCCATGAGGGAGAGGCCCTCGAAGGCGTCCTTGGCGTAGCGGACCACGCCGTCGAACTGCTCCGCCAGGTCCTGCTCCACGTACGCGCGCGTGAGGGCCGCGCCGCCCAAAATGACCGGCCACTTCTTGGCCAGGCCGCGGGACTGCAGCTCCGCGAGGTTTTCCTTCATCACCACGGTGGACTTCACCAGCAGGCCGGACATGCCGATCACGTCGGCGTTGTGTTCCTCCGCCGCGGCGATGATCTCGGCGATGCCCTGCTTGATGCCGATGTTGATGACCTTGTAGCCGTTGTTGGTGAGGATGATGTCCACCAGGTTCTTGCCGATGTCGTGCACGTCGCCGCGCACGGTGGCGATGACCATGGTGCCCTTGCCGGAGGAGTCCGACTTCTCCATGTGCGGCTCCAGCAGGGCCACGGCGTTCTTCATGACCTCGGCGGACTGCAGCACGAACGGCAGCTGCATTTCGCCGGCGCCGAAGCGTTCGCCCACCACCTTCATGCCCTCGAGCAGGTGGTCGTTGATGATGCCCAGTGGGGTCATGCCCTCGCTGCGGGCCAGGTCCAGGTCCGCTTCGAGGCCCTTGCCTTCGCCGTCGATGATGCGCCGTTCCAGGCGGCCGCCCGTGGGGAGGGCGGCGAGTTCGGCGGCGCGCTGGTCCTTCAGCGCTGCGGTGTCGACGCCGGCGAACATGTCGAGCATGCGGGCCAGGGGGTCGTAGGTGGTGTTGCCGTCGGCGTCGTATTCGCGGCGGTCCCAGACCAGGTCCAGGGCCACCTTGCGCTGTTCCTCCGGGAGGGAAGCGAGCGGGACGATCTTGGCGGCGTCGATGATGCCGCTGGTCAGGCCGGCCTGGACGGCTTCGTGCAGGAACACGGAGTTCAGGACGATGCGCGCGGCCGGGTTGAGGCCGAAGGAGACGTTGGAGACGCCGAGGGTGGTGTTGATGCCCGGGTACTTCGTGGTGATCTGGCGGATGGCTTCGATGGTTTCGATGCCGTCGCGGCGGGTTTCCTCCTGGCCGGTGGCGACGGGGAAGGTGAGGCAGTCGACGATGATGTCCTCGACGCGCATGCCCCATTCGCCCACCAGGGAGTCGACCAGGCGGGAGGCGATGGCCACCTTGCCCTCGGTAGTGCGGGCCTGGCCTTCCTCGTTGATGGTCAGGGCGATGACGGCGGTGCCGTGTTCCTTGACCAGCGGCATGATGCGGGCGAAGCGGCTATTGGGGCCGTCGCCGTCCTCGTAGTTGACCGAGTTGACCACGGGGCGGCCGCCGATGAGTTCCAGGCCGGCCTTGAGGACGGGAGGTTCGGTGGAGTCGATGACGAGCGGGAGGGTGGAGGCGGACGCGAACCGGGAGACGATCTCCTTCACGTCTGCCACGCCGTCGCGGCCCACGTAGTCCACGCAGACGTCCAGCAGGTGGGCGCCGACGCGGATCTGTTCGCGGGCGATGTCCACGCAGTCGTCCCAGCGTTCTTCGAGCATGGCCTGGCGGAAGGCCTTGGAACCGTTGGCGTTGGTGCGTTCACCGATGGCCAGGTAGGCGGACTCCTGGTCGAAGTTCACGTGCTGGTAGAGGGAGGCGACGCCGGCTTCACGCTCTTCGGGGATGCGTGCCGGCGCTGTTTTGTCCTCGGTGGCCACGGCTTTGGCGCGGAAGGGCGCCAGACGTTCGACGACGGCGGCCATGTGTTCCGGCGTCGTACCGCAGCAGCCGCCCACCAGGCCCAGGCCGAATTCGCGCACGAACTGTTCGTGCGCCGTGGCGAGTTCGGCGGGTGAGAGCGGGTAGTGCGCGCCGTTGGCGCCGAGGACGGGCAGGCCGGCGTTGGGCATGCAGGCGATGGCGACGGAGGACTGCTTGGAGAGGTGGCGGAGGTGCTCGCTCATCTCGTCCGGGCCGGTGGCGCAGTTCAGGCCGATGGCGTCGACGCCGAGCGGTTCAAGGGCGGTGAGCGCGGCGCCGATTTCGGAGCCCATGAGCATGGTGCCGGTGGTCTCGACCGTCACCTCCACGAAGATGGGGAGGCGGACGCCCTTGGCGACGATGGCCTGCTTGCAGCCGTTGACGGCGGCCTTGGTCTGCAGGAGGTCCTGGCTGGTTTCGATGAGGAACGCGTCCGCGCCGCCATCGATGAGGCCCTCAGCCTGCAGGGCGAAGGTCTGCTTGAGCCAGTCGTAGCTGGTGTGGCCCAGGCTGGGAAGCTTGGTGCCGGGGCCCATGGAGCCGAGGACCCAGCGCATGCGGCCGTCCGTTTCCTCTGCCGCTTCGGCGCGTTCCCGGGCGATTTTGGCGCCCTTGAGGGCGAGTTCCTCGATCCGGTCGTCGATGCCGTAGTCGGAGAGGTTGGACCAGTTGGCGCCGAAGGTGTTGGTTTCCACGGCGTCGATGCCGGTGGCGAAGTACGCGTCGTGGATGTCGGCGATGACGTCCGGGCGGGTGTCGTTGAGGATCTCGTTGCAGCCCTCCAGGTTCTGGAAGTCCGCGTCCAGCTGCAGGTCCCGGCCCTGCAGCATGGTGCCCATAGCGCCGTCGGCGATGACCACCCGGTGGTTCACGGCGTCCAGGAGTTCCTGGGAACGGGCGGGGCGGGGGACGGACTCGATGTCCAGTGCGAAACGAGGCATTTAAACAGGTTACGGGCGGGGGCGCCTGCGTTGCGCTGTGTGTCCGGATGCTACGGCGGATAGCCGGCTGCGCAGTTACTTGAAGGCCGATAACTAATCTAGGTAAAGCTGGCCCTGGGAAGGAGGAGATGCCCCTCCCCGCCCGGTCAGGAAAGGTTTGTGGATTGCCCCGGCCCAGCGGGGGCCGGAGACCCCGCGGCGATCTTTGGCATTGGAGGGCCTCGCCAGTGTGATTGCCAGTGTCGCTCCAGGATGCCGGCGCAGCGGCATTTGTGGATGTTGTGCAGTGGTCGGTGATCAGTCCCATGCCGGCGTACTCGCGCACGGCGGCGATGCCGGCAACAGCGTCGGTCTTGTTGTCGAAGGGTTTGGACACTGCCATAACGGTCCCGTCCGGGGCTGTTAGCCGGAACCTTAAGGCTGATTCCGCGTTCCTCGAGTGTTTCGCAGGGCGCCTGCCGGCGCAAGGATTTGCCCGGCATTCAGCCGAAGTGATCACCTGCTCTCAGGACCAGCCCAGCCACACTTTCGGGAAAGACGACGAGCCGACCGAGGCGAGCAGCAGCAGCACGTCAACAAGTGTTGACCACTCCCCTGCCGTCAATTAACGTTGACGCGTGGAGGTGGAACGGATGAAAACGCTGATTGCATCCATGGACGGGAAAGGACCGGCTGAAGCCCTGCAGGCGGTCGCCCAGCTACAGAAGGAAGTCGGGCGCGCAGAAGCATCTCTGGTCAGGAAAGCCCGGCAATCCGGCCTTTCCTGGGAAGCAATCGCCCAGTGTCTTGGCGTAAGCAAGCAAGCCGTCCACCGTAAATACGGAAAACGGTAGATGCTGCTACTCCCCCCGGGCTGGAGCCACAAGCAGCCGGCAGCCACTCCCCTGCCTCATTAGAAAGACCAAAGAAGAGGCGGGGAGAGCGATAGCCGACGTTGTGTATAGCTCTGGCGTGAGGGGCTCCCTGAACGCCTTCGAGCAAAGCTCTCTGGCCTACCCTCCAAGACTCGAATGATCACTGCAAATAGCGCTTGACAGGAGCTCCGATCCTTTATGTGCGCCTGTAGCCGTGAATTCCCTGACCCGGGCATGCCAGGACCGGTAGCTGATTTCGTCAAGCTGAAGGCTGGATCTCGAATCCACAGCTAAGAGTCCCCCTGGTCGGTGATGTCTTGCCCGCAATACATATATCGGCTGCCCACCCAAATCAACGCTCAATACTCATGGGAGGGCTGGGTCCTTCAAAATCTTATTGTTCCCACCAGTGGCCACAAACAGTAAAATGCTCAGTCCTAGAGGGGCTGCTTTTCGATGCTCACCTAAGTGCCGCGAGCTGATTGAGGCGCCGGTGCCTGAACAAGGAAAGGCTCTATGTCGCATTCTGTAGGTAACGTAGAGGGATCATCGTCACATGTGCCCCTTTCACGCTCTACGACCCCCAATAATGGTGAGTCCAGTACAGAGCGATCAAACCAGACCCAAGTCAACGCGGCGAAGGTGAGTGGTTCGGCGTTGATTGCTCCAAAACCGGGGCCGGGGCTTTGGCGGCCCGCGCCCCGCCCGGTGACAACAGGTTCGAGGCCACAGCAGGTTTCTGCATTCAACGGCGGCGCCAGTACTTCTACTTCCGTATCACCAGCACCAGTGGTCCCTCAAATTGTGGATTTGACTGCCGATCGGGGCGGTGTAGTTGTTGCTGCCGGGGCATCGGTGGGTGACATAGTCACGAACGTGAGTCTGACCCCAGTCCGCATACCGGCATGCTTAAGGCCTCACGCGGCTGTTATCGCTACGCTAAGAGGCCACAGGTCCGCATTGACCGACTGGGTCTTGCCCTATCACGCTCCTCGTGAAGATGCCCCTTGGCATCCACAAACCATTTGGGCTAAGGCCACCAATCCCTTCGAAGCCGGAAGTATCCTGCTGACCGGGCACGGGGGAATCGGAAAAACGCGCACCCTATTTGAGGTTGCCGCCCTCGCTTCAAACGAAGGATGGGACGTCTTCCATATGCGCGGCTCGAATGTATCTCCCGCATTGGACTATCTAAAGGACCGGACCGAAACTTCGTCTCAGCCGGTCTTGATCGTTATCGACTACCTCAACCTCTACCACGCCACCCTTGACTTAGACCTGTTGCAGGATCTGGCCGCCGCAGCCAGATATCCCAGCCCCAAACTCGCAGTGATAGCAAGCGTCCGCACCGGATGGTGGAACAACCACACAGAACATCCTGGTCTCAAATCAATGGACCGCGTTCAACTGGCGCCCGATCCTCAGGATCTCTACGAGGTATGTGCGGCGGTGGCTGCTGAGACAGCACCTACGGCTGTGCAACGGCGAGGCCTAAAGTATGTCCTAGGCCGTACGGGATTGACTCGCCCCGTCTTAGTTAGGCTTATAGCGACAATTGTCGAGGATCACATCACTTCGGGAGTTGCCACCGACACACTTATTTCCGACGACTTGAGCGATTATTTGCGTGATCGCCTTACAGAAGACCATTTGTTGCCCCTTGCTCATCCCAAGACTGCATTACTGCCACCCACCGTCGACGAAACCGTTCACGCGACGGCGGTTGTCCTAGCCACGACACCCACGACGCCCCGACAAGCCGCCCTGACAGCTGCCACAGTGCTCGCTAGCGTGGGGCAGGATAAAGACTCTCACCAGGCTGCGGAGCACCTCGTGAATATGCTCGCGACAATGGGCTGGCTCACGCCTGCTGACACCGCGGCAGACAAGCTTGCCGCAGTTCACGACGTTGTAGTGGATCACGTGGTGGAGAGTGTCCTCTTCCCAAGCGGGAACGGAATGCATCCAGTCCATTTGGCTACCCTTTTAGACGCTGCATCAACGATGCCGGCGACTCTAACCAACGTCTTCATCACTCTCGAGCGCATCCACGATGAGCGTGAGGCACGCGACGAAATAAATACAACTCTGCGGGATTGCATTAGGCATTGGCTTGACACCAGTGGACCTAACATACTTGGTGCCTTGATCGGTGACCCCTGCGAGGGCATCGTTACCGCATCAGCACTCCTCACCACGCCTCTGTTGTCCGGTCCGGAGGCAACCTGGGACCTAGTGACGAAGCCCCTGCTTCGGGAGCTTGGCTCTCACACAGCGGCGCAAGGATTGCTAACTATCGCAGCACAGAGCCTTCCCGATATTTACAGTACCCAAATCGGGGAAATGGCCTTGACTTGGTTGGCGGCTAACCCTCCTGACGGCACGGAATACCTGTTGCGGCATCTTCTCGATCGTGAGGAGATGCCTGAGGGGCATGTAGATGCGCTCCTCGAACTGTCCTATGCATGGACAGAAAAGCTTTCCGACAGTCCTGGTGCAGATTACGTACTATCCCGCCTACTGGCTTCCTCTCTTTTGAGTCCCGAACGTATGACAAGAACAATTGATCGGGCATTGCATTGGCTAGCTCTGCACGGGAACCGCGCATACGCATCCCACCTGCTTTCAGCACTCCTGCTTCGCAAGGATTCAAGCGCGGAGCACTCGCGGGCGACTATTAACTTCGCAGCTACTTGGTTTGAGCACCACGGTGCAAATCCCGATGCCGCCTTTGTTTTAAGCGCCTTTTTAGGTAGGCCAACCCTGGAATCGGGTCACCTTAATACTGCGGTCCGTTTAGCTCTCGCGCATGCAGCAACCTGTTCCAACGTTCAAGTCAGCTATCTACTGCCGGCCCTGCTGGGGCGCACCGACCTCAGTGAAGACCAAACGGAAGGAGCCCTCAAAGCAGTTCACGCCGCGCTGGAGCGCGAAGGCCTCGAAGCGAGCTTTGTTTTGCGGAGCATGCTAAGGCGTGCCAATCTGACGCAACAACAGACCCAAAGGGCATGTGAAGCTGCTTTGGCTTCGATTGCTGGCAATTATGGGCCCGAAGCCAGCTATGTGCTGGATCCTCTGCTACGCCGCACCGACCTAGTGACAGAACAGGCCGAAGCAGCATGTGTCACGGCGCAGGACTGGTTGGCGCACAACACCGGCATTGAAGCATGGCATGTCCTTGAAGCGCTGCTAAGTCGTCCCAATTTAACGGCGGAACAATCCGACGCAGCGTGTGCCGCCGCCCATGTTTGGCTGAACGAAAACTCGGGCCCGGAAGCCAGTTATGTGCTTCAGCCGCTTTTGGTTCGCACTGACCTGACTGAATGGCAGAGTCAAGCAGCACGCGAATCGGCGCACAGATGGATACTTGGCACTCTTCACCCTGGGTCTGGATTCGGGGCAGATACAAGCTACGTTATTGATGCACTTTTGAGTCGCACGGACCTGAGCGAAGAACAAACGAACGCGGCATGCGAAGTAGCCCACATCAGGTTGAACCAGAATACTGGCCCTCAAGCGAGCTATCTGCTGCAGGCTCTACTGAGAGCCAGCATGCCCTTGAGCGCAAAACAAGCCGACGCAGCATGCGCGGCAGCCCACGCTTGGTTAGACCACCACCCCGGCCCCGAAGCCAAACATGTGCTGCAGGCTCTCCTGGAATTCGATAACTTGTCTGAAGAACAAATTGAAGACGTATGCAGCGTCGCGCACGCCTGGCTGGCCAATAACTTCACTGCTGGAGCTAATCACGTGCTCCGATTCCTACTCAGACGCACCGACCTCAAAGAAGAACAGAGCAAAGCAGCATGCGGTGCAGCCCTCGCTTGGTTAGACCACCACCCCGGTCCCGAAGCCAATTTCGTGCTGCAGGCTCTCTTGGAGAGAGACAAAATATCTGAGGAACAGAACGAACAGATGTGCAGCATCGCGCACGTCTGGTTGGCCGACAACTTCACTGCTGGAGCTAATCATGTGCTCCAACGTCTACTCAAACGCACTGATCTTACAGAAGAGCAGAGCAAAGCAACATGCGCCGTTGCGAACGCCTGGCTGGATAAAAGTGCGGGTTCAGGCGTTGAAACACAATATGTGCAGAAGGCCCTTCTCGCCCGTTCGGAGCTCAGAGGCGAGCATCTGGATCGCTTCCTCAGGGAGAACGGTTTTTCTCTGTCAACTAGCCTAGTTCGTGGATACCTAGCCGCCGAGGGTTTGAGTCATGCTCAGCGAAGCGGGCTAATAGATTCGCTGATCGATGCCGTCAATAATCATGACAACAGTAAAAATGCCAGCAAACGTAAAGTTCTTGTGCTTCTTGGAGCTCCTAATCTTAGTCCTGAGCAGCTGGACCTTGTAATGGACACTTCCGCCTCATGGTCGTCCAGGCACATGGAATTTCTTCAGACTCGGTACGTCCTGCGCACCATGCTGCTCCATGCGGACCTGACGGTCGACCAGGCCGAGATTGCCAAAACGTTGTCTATTAAGTGGCTTGATCTAAATGCTCATACGAGTCAGGCATGGCTCGTCCTAGCTACGTTGTTGGAGAGAACTGACCTGCAGCCGAATCAAACGGAATCGGTCTGGACGTCAGCCGACATCTACTTGAATCATCACTGTGCCAGAGACGAGGCCGCCAACGTAATAAGACAACTCCTTACAAGTTCGCGGCTAACTCCGGATCAGCTGAAGCGGGCGGCAGACGCGGGCAGAAAGTGGGTGCAAGCTCATACGCCCAATGCCACCGCATTAGGCACACTTGAAACGGACGAGGTCCCTGCGCTCGTCGAAGTTTTGGAAAAGCATCTCGAACGCAGTCAACCCAATATCGGATGAGGCTGAGTGTCGAAAGCGCTGTAGAGCATAATTATGAATCATCCTGCCCGGGGTTTCTGCTGGGACGAGGCGCCTCGGTGTAGCTCGTCCTAATGGATCCGGTGTTACCCCCAATTTGAGCCACTCCGCCCCGGTCTGCACGCTGGCTGATACTGCCCGTAAAGGCAACTGAAGCAGCGCCGCTCGCCGAGGATTTGGCTATTGCAAGTAGCCCCTCCGCTGAGGACAGAATTTCCGTGTCATCCTCCATTTGATACTCCAGGAGGTGAGGGCTCAAGTAGGAAGCAATGGTGTCATCAGGATTGCTCTCGAACATGGCTAGGGCAGACGCGGCCTTAGTATCTTTTCCGAAGCGTCTCAATATCAAGCCTTTGAGCCCAGCATATGCGTCACCGATGGCGGTCTGTGCCGCTTCAGTTGCCCCTGCTCCGGCGCCCGCCGCTAATGCCGCGAGTATCAGTGTTATAGGTTCCATTCCGTGGCCTCCTGCTAGTATCCAGTTACTTCCCTTGAGAATACGCCCCTAGAAGATAACCGGGCTTGTTGGTGCTCCGCCCGCACCATGTTCTTATTGCAGACTGCCCGCAGGTCGGCGGCTGGCCGCACCTCCATTGTTGTTCACCAACGAGCACGGACCCGCGGGCCCGTCGGCATCCTGCTCCATATGACTTTCCCGACTGAAGTACGCCCCAACCTGACGTCAGATCTCTGGTTAGCTACGCGTCGGAATAGGGCCGGCAAGACACTTATTGCACAGATCCCACGAGCAGTTTGAGGCCTAAATCTGACAGTTCTTTCGTGCGGGCTTCATGGCGCCTAGGCGCTGCTGCCTATCGGAACCCGTCGTCGTTCGGGCCTTTGCTAGGGCTCCCGCTGCCCCGCTACCCCGCCGCAGCCCAACCCAAAGCTGGCCCCAGATTCCCCGCGATGTCAGTCAGAATCTGGACGTAGTCCTCGTGGTCGAAGCTGAAGGGGAGGGCGAAGGCCACCTCGTCGACCTCCTGGAAACCGGCATGGGCGTATAACTGCTCGGCGATGTCCTCGCTGCTGCCGATCAGATCTCGAGCGAACATCATGCCCCGAGGCCCCTGCGGAGCAGCAGTGCGCGGAGTCCGTTCGTCCACATACCGCTGGTACTTCTCCCGTTGCGCCGGGGAAGCGGAGTCAGTCGGTATCACCACCAGCCCCTGTGAAACCCGGGCGCCAGCATGCCCCGCGGCCGCAGCTGCTTCACGGAACGCCCGGATCTGCGACTGCTGGACCAGGGCAAAGTCCGGTTCCTGGTCCTTGTCCGGGAAGATCACGCTGCTGGACAGCAGATTGAACCCATTCGAACCTGCCCACGCCGCTGACTTCGTACTGCCGGCCCCATACCACAGCCGCTCCCGCAGCCCTGGCGAGTGCGGCTCCACACGGTTGGAGAACTCCTCCACCACGCCCTGCTTGCCCGAGAACTCCCGCACCGGCTCCCCCGCCACCAACCGGGCAAACCGCTCCACCCGGGCGTAGCTGAAGTCCTCCACCTCCGCGGTATCCGGATACAGCTCGTGCTTCACGGTGTCGTACTGCATCGGCTCCCCCACGCTCACGCCGGGATTGATGCGCCCGCCAGCAAGCAATTCAACCGTGGCCAGGTCCTCGGCCAGGCGCAGCGGATTTTCCCAGCCCAGCGGCGTCACCGCCGTTCCCAGCTCAATCCGCGAAGTCCGTTGACTTGCCGCAGCCATCACCGCCACGGGTGAAGAGATCCCGAACTGCAGGTGCCGGTGCCGCAGCCAGGCGCTGTCGAACCCCAGCCGCTCCCCCAGCTCAATGATCTGCAAAGTCGATTCATGCCCGGCGGCTGGATCAAGAGGATCAAACAGCCCAATGGTGAGGAAGCCAAGCTTGCGCAAAGGACGGTCGGGCTGCGGCATGGCTTCCTCCAGGATCCGGTGACGTGGCTGATGTTCAGACTAGGCGCTGGGCCAGACCATGAACCAACATGTCCCCCAGCCCCGCGCCGCATGCAAAGACAACCTTGACGGCGGCGTCCATCGAGGCGTTAGGCTCACCACGAGCCAGCGACGGCGCAGGCACGGGAGGATCACATGTCACTGCAGGAAATCGAGTTCACGTCCGCCAACGGCCGCGACACCATCCAGGCCTGGGTCTACGAACCCATCGGACAGCCCAAGGCCATCGTGCAGCTGATCCACGGGCTCGGCGAGCACTCCCGCCGCTACCTCCACCTCATCTCCACCCTGGTGGACGCCGGGTTCATCGTGGTGGCGGGCGACCACTCCGGCCACGGGCGCACGGCAATGCAGCAGGGCACCTGGGGCGACGCCGGCGAGGACGCCGCCAGCGTGGTGGTCGCGGACGAGGTCACCCTCCAGGCCAAGGCCAGGGAGGCGCTCCCCCCGCTTCCCTACGTGGTGTTCGGCCACAGCTGGGGCTCCATGATCGCCCGCGGCATGGCCGTGGACCCGCGCACACAGCTGTCCGGCCTGGTCCTCTGCGGCATCGCCGCCCAGATGCGCGGCATCGAGAAAATGATCGACCGGCCCGAACTGGAGCGGCTTGCCTCCGGCGAGCGCGGTGCCGAGCCCGCTCCCCAGGAACTGGTGGGCCAGCTCTTCGACGGCTTCCTGGGCCGTTTCGGCGAAGGCGCGGGCCCCACGGCCTGGGTCGCGCTGGATGCGGACGTCGTCGCCGACCACGGCAGGGACCCCTTCAACAACTTCGGCGCACCGCTGAGCGCCCGGTTCCTGCAGGGCTTCGTGGACCTCTACGACCAGGTCACCTCCGACGACTGGTACAAACAGCTCCCCGCCGAACTCCCCGTCCTCATCCTCGCCGGTGACCAGGACCCCGTGACCAACTACGGCGAAGGCGCCTACCATGTGGCCAACCGCCTGGCTGATTCGGGCCACGCCGACGTCCGCACCCGCGTCTTCCCCGGCGTCCGGCACGAGGTGCACAACGAACCCACCACCCGAGCCGAAACCGAACGCGAGACGGTCGAGTTCATCCAGCGCGTCACGCAGCCACAGGAGTTCCGCGCACCGTCAGCTGCACAATGAATCAGGCCGCCCGGCTCACGGAGGAGCCCTTGGTACGGTTCCGGTCGAGAATCAGCGCGAGGGCGATCCCGAACATCCAGACGTCCTTCGCCAGTACCGTGCCTTGCTGGCTGGGCCGGATCCCGTCCTCCAGGGTCATCTCCGGAATTCTTCGGTACATGGTCAGAAGCGATCCGGAGAAGAGGCCAAGTCCCAGCCCCGCCAGGCGGCTCGGCACGAACGGTGCCAGGAGTGTTGCGCCCAGGGTCATCTCGGCGTAGCTGAGCAGCTTTCCAAACGTTTCCGGCTCCATCCGGGCCACCTGCGGGTACACCTTGGCTCCCATGCCCTGCATACGGGCTGCGCTGTCCTTGTCCAGGTTCCGCTTGCTGTAGCCGGCGTTCAATATGAAGGCTCCGGTGGCCAGGCGGAGGGGAATGTGGCTCAGTTTCATCATTAGTCCCTTCACAACGTGCGGGGGTGATGCGTGAGAGCATAGTTCGCCCGGCTATGCACCGCCAGAGCCGGGAGGCTGTTGATCGTTTCGTCCTAGATCGTCACGTTGAGCCCCGCCGTGTAGCCGGCAACCGCTGACCCGGTCATCGTTGCCAGCTGGTAGATGCCGCCGTCGTTCCCGAACACGTTGTCCGACTTGAGCGTTGTGCGGGTCATGTTCGTGACGCTGCGCTCGTACCCGGGGGTGGCGTACACGTCGTCGCAGGCAGCCTGCGGCAGCGCGATCTGGGAAACCGCCAATACCTGCCCGGCAGCGGTGGCATTGTTCATGGACTCGAACACCTCGAAGTGGATGTGCGGCCAGCGCCCGGAGTAGGCGGCCGGGAAGATCGACGTGAACGTGACCTGCCCGTTGGCGTCGGCTTCCTGCACGCCGCGCAGGTAGTTCTCGTTCTTCAGGCTCGAGTCGTACATCGAGTACTTCCCGTCCCGGTCGCAGTGCCACGCGTACACCGCGGCACCGGCCATCGGGGCGCAGCCGTTGGCGTTGTCCAGGAGGGTCAGGGTGAAGGTCAGCGGAACGCCCTCCGCCTTTGCCGAGGCAGTGCCGAAGCTCGACGTGATGTCCTTCCGCACCACCCCGGAGGCTTCCAGGACGTTCGGACCGTTGGAGCCATCCCCCGGATAGGGGCCCGCGGTTTCCTGCGGGATTTCCACGCCGCACTCAGCGATGGCCCGGGTCAGCGTCGGAGTGGCGGTGGCGGCGTCCGTGGCCGTGGCCGACGCGGAGGACGTGGCGGCCGTCGCCGTGCTTGCTGCCGGCGAGGCAGAGCCCGTGGTTCCGGCGGGCGTGCAGGCGGCGAGCGCGGCCACCGCACCACTCGCCCCGAGGAACAGTCCCAGGGACCTGCGGCTCACCAGGGTGTTCAGGTCGAACTCCAGCCCCCGGTCGTGGTCGGGGTGCGGCTGGTCAAGGTCGGGCTGGCGGGGTGTGCGTGACGTGGTCATGATGCAAGGAAACCGCACGGGGCTATGCCTTGGGCTGGTTGCTGCTGTGCCGTTGCTGTGTGTCCGGACGGGCGCTTCGCCACGGGAAGCCAGCCCCCCCCGCAGAGCGTACGACGGCGGCACCCGCCCGCCGCCGTCGTCGTCCGTTCCAGCGAAGGCGGCCCGGCGCATAAGGCGCCGGGAAAGCGAGGCGGGGCAGGCCCATTGGAGCCTGCCCCGCCTCTTTGCACCGGCTGATGCCCTGCGCCCGACTTTCGGGTTTCCTGTTGCGATGGAGTATGCAGGAACATCTGCCGGCGGGCTTGTAAGGAACGCCTCCGGCCGTCAGCGGCCTAGAGCGTCCTGGGATCTTCGGCGTACATCTTCAGCCTGATGTCCAAGGCGTCCGACATGTGGCGGGCGGCGATCTCCCCCGCCCGTTTGGAGTCGCCATCCCCGATGGCGGCCAGCAGGCTGGCGTATTCCGCCAGCACCACCGGCCACCGTCCCGGGTGGGTCAGTGTGGTGAGGGTGTACCGGCGCACCTGCTGGTCCAGGCGTTCCAGCAGGCCGATCAGCGACGGGCTGTGCGTGGCGTGCCACAGCTGGGCGTGGAAGGCGCGGTTGGTTTCGGCGAGCGCCCGGCCGTCGCTGGGATCGAGCTGCTGCATCTGCGCCAGCAGCCCCGCGAGCAACTGGCGGTCCAGGGCAGTTGCCTTGACGGCGGCCTTGGCAGCCGCGGCCTGCTCCAGGATGATCCTCGACTCGTAGATGTCGATGATTTCTTCGGCCGAATGCGTGCGGACCACCACCGCCTTGCCGCGCCGTTCCACCAGCCCGTCCTGCTCAAGCCGCTGCAGCGCCTCCCGCACGGGCGTCCGGGAAGCCCCGTAGCGCTCGGTGAGCTTGGCCTCCGTAAGCGGCTCGTCAGGCGCAAAGACACTCGCGAGAACATCCTCGCGGAGCCGCTGATGGATAGGACTGGCCACTTTTTCCTCTTTTCCGTTCTTGGTGGGGCTGCTAGGTTGTTTAGGCGATGGAGCCGGCGCGGCGGCCGAAGACAGCGCCCGCCGCAAGCCCGGAGCCGCCGGGGTAGTTTCCGCTGAACAGTCCGCCCAGCGCTTCCCCGCAGGCATACAGCCCTTCGAGCGGCTCCGCGTCTTCGGTGAGCACGCGTCCCCAGGTGTCCGTCCTGAGGCCCCCGAAGGTGAAGGTGATGCCGCAGGTCACCGGGAAAGCGTAGAACGGGCCGGTGGAGATGCTGCGGGCCCAGTTGCTCTTCGGCGGCTGGGTCTCGGCACGTCGTCCGTCCTTGACGTTGGGGTCAAAAGGCGCACCCTCAGTGATCGAAGCATTGAAGTCCTGCACCGTTTCCTCCAGGCCCTCGGGACTGATGCCGGACTTCTGTGCCAGCTCGGCGAGGGTCGGCGCGGTGACCACCGAGACGCCCGGCATGTCGTACTCCTCCGCCCGCAGCATGGGGCGGGAGGAGCCGTCGAAGATCTGGAAGGCAGCCGATCCCGGCTGGGCAAGGATGTCCCGGCCGTACTTCGCGTAGGTGTAGTTGCGGTAGTCGGCGCCCTCGTCCACGAACCGCTTGCCCTCGCTGTTCACCACGATGCCCAGCGGGTACCCGCCGCGGGTGAGCTGGTTGGTGAGCTCCAGGTTGCTCTCGTTCTCCGGGTGCCAGGCGTCCCAGGCCACGCTGTGGCAGGTGGACCAGTCGCCGCCCCTGGCCGCCCCGGCCTCGAGGGCCGCAAGGATCATCTCCCCCGTGTTGCCCGGCGTGCCGCGTACCTTCGCGTTCTGCCAACCCTCCCCCAGGTGTTGGCGGCGCAGTTCAGGTGAGGCTTCAAAACCTCCCGCGGCGAGGATGACCGACTCGGCCCGGAGTTCGCCTTCTTCGGTGGAGGTGCGGTACCGGACGCCGCACACGCGGCCGTCCTCCTGGATGAGGCCGGTGGCTGCGCAGTCGTAGATGACCTCAACGCCCATGCGCTCCGCGGCCGCACGGTGGTCGGCCATGAGCCCCTTGCCGCCACCCACGTTGCCCACGTGCAGTCCACCCCAGAACAGATACCCGCCGTCCTCGGTCCGGTACGCCTGGCGCTCATACATCAGGCGGTATTTGAGTCCCATGCCCTGAAGCCAGCGCAGGGTCGGGTTGCTTTCGCTGACCAGGACCGCGGAGAGTTCGGGGTCGTTGCGCCCCTCGGAGACCTTGGACAGATCGGCAAGGTATTCGGCGGCGGTGTAGGCGGGGACCTCGCTGGCGGCGTGCCGCTCATCAGGTTCCACGAATTCGATCAGCTCCTGGAGCCCGTCGTGGGAGATGCGCGTGGCACCGGCGGTGTAGAAGCTGTTACCGCCCGATGCGGCTTCCCGTGCCTTTTCGAGCAGGACCACTTTGCGTCCATGCTCGGCGGCTGCAAGTGCTGCCGCAAATCCGGCGTTGCCGCCGCCCACTACCAAAACGTCGCTCTTGATCATCATCAATCTCCTCAGCTCCATCGCTGTACACGATTGTATACATAGGTATGCCGTCGCATGCAATAGCGTCTTGGCGCAGGCTTTACGGGTCCGGCGGGAGAGGTTTAAAGCCGGATTTATGGCTATCCCAGGCGCGGGCTGCTGATTTCCTGGGCGTCGATGTACATCTGGATGCGGATGTTCTTTGCCTCGTCCATATGGGCGCTGGCGATGCGGCCGGCCTCCTCCGCGTTCCGGGCGCGGATAGCCACCAGCAGCTCCTCGTGCTCCTTCAGTACGCGGTCCCAGCGCTCTTTGGTGGAGAGCGTGGTGCCGGGGTAGCGGATGAAGTGGACCAGGATCCGGTCGAGCAGGTCAAGGAGGGCGGCGCTGTGGCTGGCGGCCCAGATGCGCTCGTGGAAGGTGCGGTTGGCGGCGGCCAGTTCAGCCGGAGTGGCAGCATCAAAATCAAGGGTGACCATGGCCTGGTGCGCGCGGTCGATCAGCATCAGGTCCATGTCTGTATGCCGGAGAGCAGCAGTTTTTGCGGCCGCCTCCTCCAGGAAAGTCCGCACCTCATAGAGGTCCAGCATCTCCTCCGGGCGGTACTCCCGCACCTGCATGCGTGAACCGTAGCGCTCCACCAGCCCCTCGGTTTCAAGGCGCCGCAATGCTTCCCTAATGGGCGTCCGGGAGACGTTGTACTTCTTGGCCAGGGCGCTTTCGACGAGCTGGGCACGGGGAGGCAGCTCCTGCGAGATGATGGCGTTCCTGATCATCAGGTAGGGGCTTGTCTCTGGTTGCGACGCCACGGGCGGCCTCCGGTCTTCATGGAAACAAGCGGCAGGGCGCGCCGGCGCCATACCTTTAGCCGCAATTCTAACGCACTGCATACCGTTCCGGCGCGCTGTGAACACCGTGCCAATTTATCGCACACCCGCCAAAGCTGGCAGGCGCCCTCAGCGCCGTGTTGGTATTCATATTCAAAGGACTGTTGCTTAACTCATACAAACGGTATACCGTTTGTGACCAACGCCATACAGCAGGCCGATTTCCGGATTCCGGTTGGCCGAGCTTTGAACATTTACCCGGCGACTGCACACGGCAGGGCGGGGTATTTCAGGAGAACCAATGACGCTTCTATTCAGGGAAGAGCCGCAGGCCGGCACCCTCCCGGTCACCCCGGTACCGGCCACCCTCGTCCGTGGCGGCACCAGCAAGTGCTGGATATTCCGGGACGAAGACCTTCCGGCCGACGCCCTGGAGACGGACCGTCTCCTCATCCGCACCTTCGGCTCGCCGGACCTTCGCCAGATCGACGGAGTAGGCGGCGCCTCGTCCACCACCAGCAAAGCGATCACTGTGGCCGGCACCGACCCGGACGGAACGGTCCGCTACCGGTTCGCCCAGGTGGCCATCGACAAGCCGGCAGTGGAGTGGGCCAGCAACTGCGGCAACTGCGCAACCGCGCTGGGCCTGTACGCGCTCCATGCCGGGCTGGTCGCTCCCACCGGGGAAGTCACCCGGGTCCCCATCCTGAACACGGTGACCGGGCTGCGCCTGGTCTGCGAGATCCCCACACCGGGGGCGCAGGTGCCGGCCTACGGCGGGCGGCGCCTCGACGGCCAGCACTACCCCGGCGTCCCCATCGACGTCATCTTCCAAAAAGCCTCCTGGTCCAGCTACGGTGCACAGTTCCCGACGGGCAGCGCCACGGATGAGCTTGAGGTCGACGGGAAGCGGTACCGGGCGACACTGATCGACGCCGGAGCCCCGGCCGCGCTCTTCGACGCACACGACCTGGGGCTGGACGCAACCGGCAGCGAGGAAGCCTTGGAGGCCCTGGTCCGGCTTGCCCCGCAGCTGCGCGCAGCGGCTGCCCGCAGGATGGGTCTTCCGCAGGACCTCACTTCCATTCCGAAGGTTGGCGTCGTGGGGCCTCCGCCCGCAGGCGCAACCGGCATCTCGGCCCGGATGATCTCAATGACCGCGCTGCACCCCGCCATCGGCCTCACCAGCGCCGTCGCCGTCGCCGCCGCCTCGGGCACAACAGGCAGCGTGGTGCAGCGCAGCGTAGTTCCGGCAGCGGAGGCCGGACTTTTTATCCACTTACTGAAAGGCAAGACGGCGCTGGCATTGGATGCAGCCGATCCCGCTGAAGTCTCCTTTCAACGCTCGGCCCGCGTCATCAGCGAAAGCACCATCCTGGTGCCCAGCGACTGAAGAACCCCCTACCGGACAAACCCAGCCAAGGAATCAGCCATGAAAATCAGCATTCAAAACCTGCAGCTGAAGTACGGAAGCTTCACTGCCATCGAAAACCTCAACCTCGACATCGAAGACGGCGAGGCCCTGGTCCTCCTGGGCCAGTCCGGTTGCGGCAAGACCAGCACCATGCGCTGCATCGCCGGCCTGGAGGAGCCCACCTCGGGGCGGATCATCATCGACGACGTCGTGGTCTTCGACTCCGAAAAGGGCATCAACCTGCCCCCGAACAAGCGCAACGTCGGCATGGTCTTCCAGTCCTACGCGGTGTGGCCGCACATGACGGTGGCCCAGAACGTTGCCTACTCCCTCAAGCAGAAGAAGCTTTCCAAGAACGAAATCGATGAGCGCGTCCTGGAGGCGCTCACGCTGGTGGGCCTGGAGCCCTACGCCGACCGCGGCGCCAGCCTGCTCAGCGGCGGCCAGATGCAGCGCGTCGCCCTGGCGCGCAGCCTGGTCATGCGGCCCAGCGTGCTCATGCTCGACGAACCGCTGTCCAACCTTGACGCCCGCCTGCGTGACCGGCTCCGGGTTGAACTGCGTGAAATCCAGCTCCAGCTGGGGCTCACCTGCGTGTACGTCACCCACGACCAGCACGAAGCCTTCGCCCTGGCAGACCGGATCGCCCTGCTCCAGGGCGGCCGGATCGTGCAGATGGGCGCCCCGCAGCACATGTACGAGGCGCCAGCCAGCGCTTCGATCGCCCACTTCCTCGGTGTTTCCAACATCATGGACTGCACCCCGGAGGGCACCGCCACCGGGTCCACCACCGCACGCATCACCAACAGCGAGCTCACCATCCAGTCGGCGCAGCAGGCCAGCGACGCCGGCACATCCCCCAAGGTCTGCATTCGGGCCGAGGACCTGCAGATCACCGCCATGCCCACCGAACACCCCAACTCGTGGCCGGGAACGGTGCGCGTGGCGGGCTTTCAGGGGAACGACATCCGGTACGCGATCCAACTGGAATCCGGACCCGAACTGGACGCCCTGGGCGGACTGCGCCGCGGCGAACAGCACAAAGTGGGGGACCGCGTGTGGGTCACCGTCAACCCCCGCGAAGTCCAGATCCTGCCGGCTGAGGTCCTCGCATGAGCCTCAAGACCACCGAGGCAGCCACCCGCGCCGAGGCGCGCCTGGCACCGAAGCCGGCGCCCCGGGACTACCGCGCTGCCCGGACCCTCTCGGGCCTCCGGAAGAACACGCCGGGCCTGATCGTCCTGGTCATCCTCGGCGTCCTCATCGTCCTTCCCCTGGCCCTGGTCCTGCTCGCCGCGTTCTCGGACAGCGTTCCCCGGCCGGGCAGCATCTCCCTGGGCGGTCTGACGCTGTCCAACCTGGCGCTGCTGGCCACCCCGGAAGCACTCGGGGCCCTGGTCAATTCGCTCATGGTCGGAGCAGGCTCGGCGCTCATCGCCCTGCTGATCGGCGCCTTCCTGGCCTTCGTGTGCGCACGTTCCGATGCGCCGTGGCGGAAGTTCATCTTCTTCATCGGCATGGCGCCGATGTTCATCCCGGCCCTGGTGGGCGCCCTGGCGTGGTCGCTGCTGTGCTCGCCCAGCGCCGGCTACATCAACATCTTCCTCCGCGACCTGGGTATTGATGCCGCGATCAACATCTACAGCCTGCCGGGCCTGGTGTTCGTGCTGGGAATCTTCTACGCGCCGTACGCCTTCCTGCTGCTGCACAGCTCGCTGTCGATGATGAACGCCGACCTCGAAGAGGCAGCCACCGTCCACGGCGCTCCCCTGCGCACCATGCTGCGGACCGTCACCCTGCCGCTGGCCCTGCCGGCCATCCTGGGCTCCGCCGTCCTGGTCTTCGCGCTGACGATGGAAAACTTCCCGGTGGCCCAGGTCATCGGCAACCCCGCCGGCGTGGACACGCTGCCCACCTACATTTACCGCCTGATGAGCGCCACCCCGGCCAAGAGCAACCAGGCGGCCAGCGTCGCGGTGATCCTGACCGTTGCGTTGATGGCCGTGACCCTCATCCAGCAGCGCACCATCAACAAGCGCAAATTCACCACCATGACCGGCAAGGGCAACCGTCCCCGCCAGGTACCGCTGCGCAAGATGCGCTGGCCCTTCACCATTATCGCCCTGGCCTACTTCGCAGTCTCCGTGGTGCTGCCCATGATTGCCCTGCTGGCCGCGTCCATGCAGGCCACCCCGTTCGTGTCCTCGATGTCGCAGCTGCTTGAAGCGAATGCCCTCAGCTTCGCCAAGCTGGGCGACGTCCTCGGATCCAACGATTTCCAGCTCGCCCTCAAGAACAGTGTCCTGGTGGCCCTGATCGCAGCCTTCGCCGGCACCACCCTCAGCTTCATCGCCTCCTACATCCGGTACCGCACCAAGTCCAAGGTGGGGCGCCTGATCGAACTGGTGGCCATGACTCCGCTGGCCGTCCCCGCCATCGTCATGGGCATCGGACTGCTCTGGACCTGGCTGCTGCTTCCCCTGCCCATCTATGGCACCCTGGCGATCCTCGCCGTCGCCTGCGTGGCAGTGTTCATGCCCCAGGGCTACCGCGGCGTCTCCGCCTCAATGCTCCAGATGGACCAGGACCTCGAGGACAGCGCCGTGATGCTTGGCGCCGGCCGGACCAGGTCCGTCCTGGACGTCACCCTGCCCCTGATGCGGGTGGGCATCATGTCCTCGTTCCTGCTGTTCCTCATGCTCTCCATGCGTGAGCTCAGCGCCTCCATCTTCCTCTTCACCTCGAACACCCGGATCCTGTCCATCCTCGTGTTCGACAACTTCGACAACGGCCAGAGCCAGGCAGCTGCGGCCGTCAGCGTCCTGTACTGCCTCGTCATCGGAATCCTCGCCGTCATCGCCCAAAAAGTCGGCGGCGAACGCAAGACCAAGAACTGACCTTCCACCCCACCTTTGAAAGGGACACCCACAATGAAGTTAGCGTCCAAACGCCCCGCCCTCACCGCCGCCGGAGTGATCCTGGCCCTCAGCCTGGCCGGGTGCGGAAGCGCCGCCCAGAGCGCCGGCGTCGTCACGGCCACCGCGGCGGTGAACACCGACAACGGACTGGTGATCAACGGCGAATCCATCGCGGACAAGGCCACCTACGAGAAGGCCAAGACCCAGACCCTGTCCCTCTACTCCGGCTACACCGATTCCTCTGAAAGCGCCCTGGTGGACGCCTTCACCAAGGACACCGGCGTCAAGGTCAACGTTGTCCGGCTCACCCCGAACAAGCTCTCCGAACGCGTACTGTCCGAACAGGGTGCCGGCAAGCTCAGCGCCGACGTCATCCGCACGTCCGACTACCGGATCGCCAAGTCCATGGAGGACGCCAAGGTCTGGAAGGCCTATGACGTTCCCGGCGCCTCCGCCCTCAAGGACGTTTCCGTGGACGGCGGCCAGTTCACCCGCATGTTCAACTCCGTCTACACCCTGGGCTACAACACCCAGCTGGTGAAGGAAGCCGATGCCCCCAAGTCCTGGGCGGATGCCGTCGGCGGCAAGTGGCAAGGCAAGATCGGCATCGTCCAGGGCGGTTCGGGCGGCAGCACCGCGGCGCTGAACAGGTTCATGGAAACCAAGATGGGCGGCGACTACTTCGCCAAGTACGCGGCGCAGAAGCCCAAGATCTACGACTCCCTGGGCGCTGAAGCCACCGCCTTGGCCCGCGGTGAAGTCGCTGTCGGCACGGTCACCATCAGCGGTACCAACATCTCGGCCGTCCAGGACAAGGCTCCGGTCAAGTTCATTGTCCCCGAGGAAGGACTGGTCTCCTACGACTACTACCTGGGCATGACGGGCACCGCGACGAACGTGGAAGCCGCCAAGGTCTTCATGAACTACAACCTCTCCAAGCAGGGCCAGCAGGTCTTCGCGCAGATCGGTGAATACCCGGTCCGCACCGACGTGGCACCGCCCACCATCATGGGCGTGACCCTCCCCGCAGTCGACTCCGGCAAGGTGTACCGCATGCAGAACACCGACGCCGTGACCTACGGCAAGGACGATCTTGCCAAGTGGAACCAGGTGTTCGGCTACACCAAGTAACCCTGTAGTTCCATACCTGGGGACCCGGCCACCGCCGGGTCCCCAGTGCCGTTAACCCACCCTTCAGGAGCCCCTGTGACCGCCCCGGAACTTCCGCTGCCCCGGAACACCTCGTCCCTGCTGGTCCTGCAGGACGGCAGGACCGTCGTCGAACTCGGCGACACCACCCGCGCCAGCTACGTCGCCTCGGTGCGCAAAAGCCTGCTCTCGATCCTGTTCGGCATCCAGGTGGCAGCCGGCACGGTCAGCCTGGATGACACGCTGGGCGCGCTAGGGATCGATGACACCGGCGGCCTGCTGCCCCTCGAGAAGACGGCGCGGCTCCGTGACCTCCTGACCTCGCGGTCGGGGGTCTACCATCCGCCCTCCAGTCCGGGCAGTGACGAGGATGCTTTCCCTCCCCGCGGCACCAAAGCGCCGGGTCAGTACTTCGTCTACAACAACTGGGATTTCAACGCCGCCGGCGCGATCTTCGAGAAGGCCGGCGGCCTGACGGTGTTTGACGCGTTCGAGAAGTATCTGGCCGGTCCGCTGGGATTCGACGACTACGACCCCACACGCCAGCGCATGCTCGGGGACGCCCAAAAGTCCGCCTTCCCGGCCTACCACCTCTTCCTCTCCGCCCGGGACCTGGCCAAGATCGGGCTGCTGATGGCTGCCGGCGGGCAGTGGGAGGGCCGGCAGCTAGTCCCCCCGGAGTGGGCCAGGGACAGCGTGGCCACCCAGGTCAGGCGCGCCGACATGTCACCGGCCACCGGTTTTGGCACCTGCGACTACGGCTACCTGTGGTGGCTGCCCCGGGAGCCGGGCCCGCAGTGGGAGGGGTCATTCCTGGCTGCGGGCAACTACGGCCAGTTCCTGCTGGTCCTGCCGGCAATCCGCAGCGTCATTGTGCACCGGCGCTTCGTCAGCGACAGCTTCGCCATCGCCCGGAACACCCGTACGGCGGGCTCGACGGCGTCCCCGGCTCCGGTGACCCACGCCGAATTCATGGAGCTTGCCCGTGCGTTGGTTGCCGGCCCACTGGCCCGGTAGGCGTCAACGGGGAGGTAAGCGCACGACGGCGGCACCCTCCTGTGTCAGGACGCCGCGCCCTTGGCGATGGACCGGAACACCTTGGTTGCCTGCTGCGCCGCGGGGCTGAGCCGCCGGTTTTCAAGGTGGGCCAGGAGGATACGGCGCTTCGGGGACCCGGCGAGGGGGACCGCCACGACGTCGGGGCGCAGGGCCGTCAGGGCCAGCCGGGGCGCCAGGGCAATCCCGATGCCGGCGGCCACCATGCCTTGTGTCTCCTGGTAATCGTTGGCAGCGAACGCGATCCGCGGCTCAAACCCGGCGTCACGGCATACCCGGCTGAGGACGTCGGCCACGGGGTGCTCGTCGCGCACCACCCATTCCTGGTCGCTCAAGGAGCCAATGCGGACCGAGCCCAGTTTCGCTATGGGGTGCTCCCGCGGTACCAGCAGCACGGTGGGATCGTTGGTCAGCCTGACCAGGGCCAGGTCGGGGTCCTCGATCTGCTGCCAGGGATAGTCCCACAGCAGCGTCAGTTCGATTTCCCGCCGCCGCAGCCGTTCCAGCAGGCCGTCCCGGCGGGCGCTGACCACCGTCACTGCCACCTCGGGGTGGCGGGCGCGGAACGCCAGCACCACGTCCGGCATCAGGGAGGCTCCGCCGGTGGGGAAGGTTCCAAGCCGGAGCTGGCCCCGCCGAAGGCCCGCGAACTCCCCCATTTCGGCGCGGGCAGCTTCCACGGTCCTGTCGATGTCGTCCGCGTAGTGCAGCAGGGCGTGCCCCGCTTCGGTCAGGACCACGCCCCGGGGATGGCGCTCGATGAGGACCACACCCATCTCCTGCTCAAGTTTCGCGATCTGCTGCGAGACCGCCGAGGTGGTGAAGGAAAGGGCGGCCGCAGCGGACGTCAGGGAGCCGGAACGGCCCACCTCGCGGAGCACATGGAGCCGGTGGAGATCGAGGATTGCCATGTACTGAGTTTAGCAAAAGTAGATAGTCGTCCATTTATTTGTGATTGTGCTGAAGGCTCGCATCCCGGATCGTAGAAGTACAAGGTGCTGTGAAGTAGAGCACCTGCAAGTTACGAGGGAGAAATACAGTGGGACTCAAAGGACATTGGTACCGGGGCGGCACCAGCAAGTGCTGGCTCTTCGATGCCAGGGACGTGGCCCTCCACGCCCCCACCCGCGAGGACATCCCCGCACTGCTGTCAGCCGCTTTCGGCGCAGCGGATGCGCGGCAGCTGGACGGCGTCGGCGGCGGAACGTCCACCACGTCGAAGGCTGCAGTCATCTGGGCAACACCGGGTGCCGAGGCAGACCTCGACTACCTTTTCGCCCAGGTGGGAATCGGTGACCCCACCGTGGAGCTCGGTTCCAACTGCGGCAACTGCGCCACCGCGATTGCCCTGTTCGCAGTCCAGACGGGCATCGTTCCCGCCCGGGACGGCATGACCAAGGTCCGCATGCGCCACGTCACCTCCGGCGCGGTGCTCAGCGGATCGGTTCCCACTCCCGGCGGCCACATTCCCAAGTCCGGCCTGGCCCGGGTTCCCGGCAGCAGCGCCGCCGGTGTTCCCGTCAGCCTCTCGTTCCACGGCCCCTGGGGCCAGAACACCGGCGCACTGCTGCCTACCGGCAACACGGTGGACCAGCTCCAGGTCAACGGCCGGACCCTGGCCGCAACGATGGTGGACGCCGGCGCCCCTGCCGTGCTCCTCGCAGCCGACCAGGCCGGCGTCGACCTTTCCTCAATGACGGACAACCTGACCGCCCAACTGCCGGACCTCATCGCGGCACGGGCATCGGCCGGCCTCATCATGAGGCTGCGGAAGCCTGAGGATCCGCCCCAGAACGCTGTACCGAAAGTCGGCGTAGTGGCGCCCGCCGGCGACTACATCGCCGCGGACGGCACAACCATCACCGCCGGCAGCCACGACGTGCGGGTGCGGATGCTGTCCATGCTCGCACCCCACCCGGCCATCGGCCTCACATCAGCCGTGGCCGTGGCCCTTGCGGCCTCGCTGCCATCGTCAGTCGTGGCCAACGCAGCAGGCCTGCCCCCCACCGCCGGAACCCCCCGCTTGCTGCGGGTCGGGACGCCCGCCGGCGTGATCACCGCCGAAATCATCACCGATGACACCGGCGCCGTCAGCGAAGTGGCCCTCCACCGGGCAGCCCGCCACATCGCCACCGCAGACATCGACGTGGCCCCCGCCGCCGAGCTGTCCGCCTAAACCCCCCACCTCTTTGCCCCATTATTAAGGGGCCGCACCAAGCAGGAAGTTGTTCAATGAAGATCAAATCCATCCTCGGACACCTGTATGTCCAGGTACTCATCGGAGTCGCCCTCGGCGTCGTCGTCGGCGCACTGTGGCCGGACCTCGGTTCGTCCCTGAAGCCCATCGGCGACGGCTTCGTGAAACTCGTGAAGTTCATGATCGCCCCCATCGTGTTCTGCACCATCGTGGGAGGCATCACCTCCCTGCGGGACACCAAGAAGGTGGGCCCCACCCTGATCCGTTCACTGGGCCTCTTCTACGCACTGACCGCACTCGCCCTGGCCCTGGGCCTGGCCACGGTGACGCTGTTCCAGCCCGGTGCCGGCATGCACATCGACCCCACGCACCTGGACTCCTCGGTGGCGCAGAAGTACACCACGCAGCTGCCCAGCAGCAACCCCGTGGACTTCATCCTGAGCATCATCCCCACCACCTTCGTTGGCGCCTTCGCCGACGGTGAAGTCCTGCCCGTGCTGGTCATTGCCCTGCTGTGCGGCTTCGCCTTCAGCAAGCTCGGCGCACCGGGCAAGCTGGCACTGGACGTGGTCAACAGCTTCAACAAGCTGCTCTTCATCATGTTCGGCTACATCATGAAGGTGGCCCCGCTGGGAGCCTTCGGTGCCATGGCCTTCACCGTGGGCAAGTACGGCGCCCACTCCATCGGCAACCTCGGCATGCTGATCCTTGCCTTCTACGCCGCCTGCATCGTCTTCGTGGCGGTGGGCCTGGGCATCCTGGCCAAGATGACCGGCTTCAGCCTGTGGCAGATCCTGCGCTACTTCAAGGATGAATTCCTGATCGTCCTGGCCACGTCCTCCAGCGAACCGGTCCTGCCGCGCCTGCTGTCCAAGCTCGAACGGATCGGCTGCGACCGCAGCGTCGTGGGCCTCGTGGTCCCCACCGGCTACTCCTTCAACCTCACCGGCACGGCCATCTACCTAACCCTGGCCTCCATGTTCATCGCCCAGGCCTGCGACATCCACCTCAGCTGGGGCCAGATCCTGCTGATGCTCGGCATGATGCTGCTGACCTCCAAGGGCGCGGCGGGCGTCACCGGCAGTGGTTTCGTGGCCCTGGTGGCGACCCTGACGGTCATGCCCACCCTCCCCGTGGCCGGCGTGGCCCTCATCGTTGGCATCGACCGCTTCATGAGCGAGGCCCGCGCCCTGACCAGCACGGTCTGCAACATCGTCTCCTGCGTGGCCATCGCCAAGTGGCAGGGTGAGCTGGACATGGCCAAGCTCCGCTCCGAGCTGCAGGCGGGCTTCGTGCCCACCGAGGCGGAAAAGATCCAGCTGGCCGAACCGGCCCTGGCCCACTAACCGGCCTGCAGGCCACCACCCCCAGTGTTTGCCCGGGATCCCAGCAGGGGTCCCGGGCAAACCCTTGCAAGGGGTGCTACTTCACAATCCCCACGGAAAGGACCCGGAATGAGTGAGCGCCAAACGGAACAGGAAACAGCGGAAGACTGCGACGCCGGCACGTGCTTCTACTGCCAAAGCCCGGAAACCGACTAGCGGCCCAGTCGCTGGGTCCGGCACCGCACAGCGGGCCCTAAACCCACTGCTCCCATACCGTCAGCTGCAGGCTGACGGTATGGGACACGCCAGCCACAACAGCACCAGCCCCCGCGGAAGGGTCGACGACGGCACCCGCCTTGCCGCCGTCGTCGTCCCTTCCAGCGAAACCAGCCTTCCCAACAAAACCGCCCCTGCCGGCAAGCACAGCCCAGCGCATCAGGCGCGGACCCCCGCAACAGCCCCGTCAGCGGAACGCACGGGAGTCTCCAAGCCCAGGTGATCACGCAGCGTGGTGCCACGGTACTCCGTGGGGTACACGCCGCGTTCCTGCAGCTCCGGCACCAGGTGGTTCACGATGTCGTCCAGCCCGCTGGGGACCAGCCACGGTGAAATGTTGAACCCGTCCACCGCACCCACCCGCGCGTACTCGGCCAGCTGGTCCGCCACCGCCGTGTAGGAGCCGGTGAACGTGGAATCGATCCGCGCGGTCTTCGAGGTGACGAACTGCCGGATGGACAGCCCCTTGTCCTTGGCCTCGGCCCGCCACTGGTCCGCCAGCTGCCGGGCCTTGGCGCCGTGGAAACCGCTGCCGCGGGTCTCGGACGTTTCCTCCACCGCCGGATCGATCTCGGGCAGCGGCCCGTCGGGATCGTAGGCCGAGAGTTCGCGGCCCCAGAACTGCTCCAGGTAGGCGATGGCCTGCTGCGGGCCGATCTGCAGGCTCCGCACCCACTCCTTCTTCTCCGCGGCCTCGGCAGAGGTGGGCGCCAGGATGAACTCGCTGGCCGGCATGATCTGGACGGCGTTGGCCCCGCGCCCGGCGGCCAGGGACCGCTCCACGAGGTCCTTGCGGAACGCCACGGCATCATCGAATTTGGGGTGGGCGGAGAAGATGACGTCCGCCTGCCGGGCGGCGAAGTTCCGGCCTTCGGGCGAGTCGCCGGCCTGGAACAGCACCGGCCGGTACTGGGCGCTCCGCGGGAGCCGCGGCGTCACATCCACCGTGTAGTGCCGGCCCTCATGGAGCACCCGGCGGGCAGGGCCGGCCGGCGTTTCCCACGAATCCCAGATCCGCTTGGCCGTTTCAACGAACGCCTCAGCGTGCCTGTACCGGTCCGCGTGGTCCAGGTAGCCACCGCGGCGGAAATTCGCCCCGGTCCAGGCGTTGTCCGTGGTCACGATGTTCCACGCCGCGCGGCCGCCGGAGAGCAGGTCCAGCGAGGCCAGCCGGTGGGCCAGGTCCGCAGGATCGTTGTACGTAGTGTTCTGCGTGGCCACCAGGCCGATGTTCTGTGTGACGGATGCCAGGGCGGCCAGCATGGTCTGCGCATCCGGGCGGCCCACCACGTCCAGCGCGTGCGGGCGTCCCAGATGCTCCCGCAGGCGCAGGCCTTCGCCCAGGAAGAACGCGGCGAAGAGCCCGCGTTCGGCGGTCTGGGCGATGCGGCGGAAGGATTCGAAGTCCGTCTGCGACCCGGATTCCGGGGCCTTCCAGATGGTGCCGGAATTGACGCCCTGGAAGAAGACGCCGAACTGGATCTGGCCGCTCGGCGTGAATTGGTCCGGCGTAAAGACGTCGGATTTAGCACGGGTGTGCTGTGTCATGATTTTCCCCTTACTTTCCGGCACCGGCAGGCGCAGCGGCGGCGGTTGCGTAGCGGCTGGCCGGGCGGTCCAGGCCCAGCAGGCCGCGGAAGGTTCCGTCCTGCACCACCAGGCGGAGTGCCCCACGGCGGCGCAGTTCCGGCAATACCAGGCGGCCAAGTTCCTCCAGGTCAACAAAGAGCGACGCCGGGTGCAGCCGCACGCCGTCGGCCTCCTTTAAAAGGCCGGCCAGGAAGTCGGTGAGACCGGGTGCGGAACCTGCGAAAGCTGCCCGGCCGCCGTCGAATGATGCACCGCGTGCAGCCGCGGCCTGCCCGCGGGCGTCCAGCACGACGTCGAGCTCGGCAACCACCGCAACACCGGCTCCGACGCGGGCCCGCACATCACGGACCTCGTCCGCGAGCAGTTCCGGCGTCGGGGCGGACACCAGCACGGCGTCCAGGGCGTCCACCGGAATCCCGCCAATCAGCGAAGCAGGGGCCAGCACGGGCAGTTGCCCCTGCAGCGGCCGTGGAATGATGGAAGGCCCCTTGACGGAGTAGCCGGCGCCGGCAAAGTCAGCAGGCGTCTCGAAGTCCACATAATGCAGCTTGTCCCCGTCGATGTACCGGCCGGTGGCAACGTCCCGGATCACGGCGTCGTCCTCCCAGGAATCCCAGAGCCGGCGGGATACCTCGATGGACGCCGCGGCTTCCTGCCCCAGCGCGGCCCCAGTGACGGAAGGACGGCCGACGGCGGCGGCAGCCTCCGGCGATTCCGCCGCCGTCACGATCCACCCGGCCCGTCCCCCGGAGACGTAGTCCAGGCTGGCCAGCTGCGTGGAAACGTGGAACGGCTCCGTATATACAGTGTCAATTTCGGGGACCAAGGCGATGGTCCGGGAAATGGGCCCTGCGAACGCGGCCCGCTGCAGGGCATTGGCACGCCCCGGTGCGGGCGCGTCGGTGAAGGTGGCGGCGTGGAAGCCCGCGGACTCGGCTGCCAGCACGGCCCGGGTGAGGTCCGCACCGTCCCAGCCGGCGCCGTCGAGCTCGATCGCCAGGAAGCCCAGCTGGCTGTTGTCTACTGCGTTCATGATGCCTTTCCTGCCTGTGACGGAGCGGCTGTGGCCTGTGTTGCCGTGTAGTTTTCCGCTGTAATGGTTTTGGATTCCGGCAGGGCTTCCTCTGACAGGCCCCAGCGTTCCAGGACCTTCCCGTAGGAGCCGTCCCGAATGACCTCGTTCAGGGCCTCGGTGATCACCGGAGCCAGCCCGTTGCCGCGCAGCGTGGTGGCGGCCACCAGGGTCTCGGCCGGCCAGCCGGCATTGACCTTGCCCACCACTTTCAGGTCGTCACGGGTGTTCTCCCGGTACACGGTGGACGGGTACGGCGCGATGTTCAGGTCCGTCCGGCCGGAGGACAGCGCCAGGATGGTATCGGCGTCGGACGAGTAATACTGCAGCGTGGCCGGCGCCTTGCCCTTCGCCTCCAGTTCCTTGTTCCAGGCCAGCAGGATCTTCTCCTGGTTGGTGCCGGAGCCCACGGAAATCTTCAGGCCGGAAATGTCGTCTGCGCCCTTGATGTCGTAGGTGGCGGACTTCTTCGCTTCGAACCCCATGTACGCGGCCCGGTAGCTGGCGAAGTCGAACAGCTTCACCCGGTCCTTGTTCACGCCCACGTTGGAGAACACGGCCTCGAAGTCGCCGGACTGGGTCTTCAGCGGCCAGTTCTCCCAGGAGGTGACCTGGACGTCGAGTTCCAGGCCGAGTTTGTCGGCCACCAGCTGGGCGATGTCCAGCTCGGAGCCGATGGGGGTCTTGTCGTCCGTGGCGTGGAAGGACAGCGGGATGGACCCGGCGGTGGTGGCGACGGTGAGCTTGCCGTCCTTGCCGATCAGTTCCGGGACCTTGGCGGCGAGCGCGGGGTCTTTGTCCGCCCGGATCCGCTGCTGGTCCGGCGAGGTGTTGTAGACGACGCCGTTGCGGGCCGCCGTCGCCTGCGCCCCTCCGCTGGGGTTGCCGGCGGCGGAGGCGCCGGGGTCCCCGCAGCCGGCGAGCGCGGCTGCGCCAAGGAGTGCGGTGCCAAGGAGGACGACGGCGGGACGCGCCGCGGGTGCGCGGCGGCGGCCGCGGGTGGGGAAAGCCATGGGAGTTCCTTAGATGTTGAAGGCCGGTTCGAGCACCTTGGAGAAGAAGCTCCGGGTGCGCGGTTCCTGGGGGTTGCTGAAGATGTCCTGCGGGCTGCCCTGTTCCACGATCTGGCCCTGGTCCATGAACACCACGGTGTCCGCCACGTCGCGGGCGAAGCCCATCTCGTGGGTGACGATGATCAGCGTGGTGCCGGACGTGGCGAGCTCGCGGATGACGTCCAGGACCTCGTTGACCAGCTCCGGGTCAAGGGCGGAGGTGGGCTCGTCGAACAGCAGGATCTTGGGGTTCAGGGCCAGGGCGCGGGCAATGGCCACGCGCTGCTGCTGGCCGCCGGAGAGCTGGCGCGGGTAGGCGTCAGCCCGGTCCTTGAGGCCCACCCGGTCCAGCAGTTCCAGGCCGCGGCGGCGGGCTTCCGCTTTGGAGCGGCCCTGCGCTACCACCGGCGCTTCCGCCACGTTCTCCAGCGCGGTGAGGTGCGGGAACAGGTTGAAGTTCTGGAACACCATGCCGATTTCGGTGCGCTGTTTCAGGATGTCCTTTTCGCGGAGCTCGTGCAGCCGGTCGCCGCGAACCTCGTAGCCCACCAACTGCCCGTCGATGGTGATGTGGCCGCCGTCCACCTTTTCCAGGTGGTTGATGGTGCGCAACAGGGTGGACTTGCCGGATCCGGAGGGGCCCACGATCACGGCCACTCCCCCGGGTTCCACCGTGAGGCTGACGCCTTTGAGGACTTCGGTGGCGCCGAAGGATTTGCGGACGCCGGTGATCTCCACTAGGCCGCGCGTGGCGGCGGGGGCGGTAAGGGTGTCAGTCATCAGGAGTTCCTCCGGGTGGGGGCTGCCGCGTGGGTGGCGAAGAATGTGCGGGCCTTCTGCAGGGGCGTCAGCGGCAGGTTCCGCACCGCGCCCTTGGAGTAGTGCCGTTCGATGTAGTACTGGAAGACGCTCAGCACGGAGGTGATCACGATGTACCAGAGGGTGGCCACCAGCAGCAGCGGCAGGACCTGCTGCGTGCGGTTGTAGATGACCTGCACCGTGTAGAACAGTTCGGAGTAGGCCAGGACGTAGACGATCGAAGTGCCCTTGACCAGGCCAATGATCTCGTTGAACGCGGTGGGCAGGATGGCGCGCATGGCCTGCGGCAAAACGATCCGGGTGGAGCGGCGCCACGCGGGGATGCCCAGGGCGGTCGCGGCTTCCAGCTGGCCCTGGTCCACGGAGAGAATGCCGCCGCGGATGATCTCCGCCGAGTACGCCGCCTGGTTCAGGGTCAGCCCCAGCACTGCTGCCGCGAACTGGCTGATCAGTGTGGTGGTCTGGACCTCGAAGAAGCGGACATCGGTGAACGGGATGCCCAGGCTGATCTTCTCGTAGAGGTAGCCCAGGTTGTACCAGAGGAGCATCTGGACCAGCAGCGGCGTGGACCGGAAGATCCAGGAGAACGTCCAGGACACCGAGACCAGCAGCGGTGACGCGGAGAGCCTCATAAGGGCCAGGATGAGGCCGAGCACGAACCCGAGGACGCCGGAGATGGCGGTCAGCTTGAGCGTTTCCACCAGGCCGTTGACCACCGACTGGGCGGTGAACCACTGCGCCACCACGCCCCACTCCCAGCGCGGGTTGGTGGCCAGGGACCAGGCCACCGCCAGGACGCCGAGCGCGACGACGGCAGTGCCCACCCAGCGCCACGGATGCTTTGCTGCCACCACCCGGTAGGACGAGTAGTCCGGGGCCGGCCGGGCGGCCGCCCCGTCTCCCGGCCGTCCGGTGTTCGGTGGCGTTTCCGCCGGCGGTACCGGCTGCGGCTGTCGTGACTGCGCCACCGTCGTTGCTGCTGAACTCATGTGCCACCTCGCTTCTCGTCGTGGGATCCGGCTGGGCTGTTGCCCCGGGTGGGACCGTGCGGCCCCTTGCTGGCTGCAAATCTAGGACCGGCCGGAACTGGCCAGCAAGGCGCCAGGTTGCAATAGTTCACGGGGCTTCGTACGGCGTCATGAGTCGGTTTTTTGCGTCCCGTAACGCGCTGTGACGCGGAGTTAACGGCCGTGACCAGGCGCTCGACCGGCGTCGTCACGGCTGCCTAGCATGGGCACTCAATCCAGCCCCCCGCCGTCAGGAGCACCCATGCCAGCCACCATCCCGGCCATCGTCTTCATTGGCGGCGGACCGCGCACGGCCGGTGTGCTGGAACGGATCGCGGCCAACCGGCCGGAGGTCTTCGCGGGCCCACTGCAAATCCATGTGGTGGAACCGCACGTCCCGGGCTCGGGCCGCATCTGGCGGTACGACCAGGACCCCGGCCTCCTGCTGAACTCCATGGCGGCGGACATCACCATGTTCACGGACGCGTCCGTAGACTGCGCCGGCCCGGCGGCACCGGGGCCGGGCCTGGCCGAATGGGCCGCCGGCGTCCTGGATGCCACCATCATCGACGTGCCGGACTTCCCGCAGCAGCTGTGGGACCAACTCCGCGCGCTGACCGGCACCACCTTCCCCACCCGCCAGCTGCAGAGCCAGTACCTTGAGTGGTTCTTCCGCCGGGCTGCCAGATCGCTGGGCCGCAGCGTGACGGTCCACCGGACCACCGCCCTCGGCATTACCGCTGTGGACGGCGGCCATGAGGTGGAGCTGGCCAATGGCCGTACCCTGCACGCGGACATCGTCGTCACCGCGCTGGGGCACACGGACTCCCGCCCTGACGCCGTCTCCGCCGGGTTCTCGGACTTCGCCGCCCGGCACGGCGGCTACCACGCGGCACCCGGCTACACCACCGACGTCGACTACTCCCCCATCGCCCCCGGACAGGACGTGATTGTCGCCGGGATGGGCCTGGCGTTCGTTGACCTGCTGGTCCTCCTCATGGAGGGGCGCGGCGGCAGGTTCGAGGAAACGCACGACGGCGGGCTGCGCTACCTTCCGTCCGGACGGGAACCACGGCTGTGGGCAGGGTCGCGCCGCGGCGTGCCGTACCACTCCAAGATTTCCACCTCCCTGCGCGGGCAGGCTCCGGGGCCGCTGCGGTTCTTCACTGCTGCTGCCGTGGATGCCCTCCTGGACGCCCACGGCGAGCTGGACTTCCGGCAGCACCTCTGGCCGCTCATCGCCAAGGAAGCCGGGTACTACTACTACCGGGAACTCCTGACCGGCAGCCCGGAGCGCGCGGCCATGGAATGGGAAGTCTTTGCCGCCCGTTACGCAGAGGTGGACTGGTACAGCGGCAGGCGCGTGGACCTCGTAGCGGCTGCCGTGCCGGACCGGGGCCTGCACCTGGACCTGGAACGGCTGGACCGGCCCTTCGATAGTGTCCACTTTGCCGGCCACCAGGAACTGCAGGACGCGGTGGCCCGGTATATCGAGGCCGATCTCTCTTTGGGGGACAGCCCGGACCATCCGGAAACCCTGGCCCTGTTCCTGGCCCTGCTGCACATATACATGGAGGTGGGGCGCGTGGTTCCGGCGGAGCGCCTCAATGCCAGGTCCCAGCAGGCCATCCACGGCTGGTGGCACGGCTTCTTCAGCTTTGTGGACTCCGGTCCGCCGCCGCACCGCCTCCGCCAGATGCTCGCGCTGCACCGGGCCGGGCTGCTGCAGTTCCTGGGCCCCGGCCTGGAGGTCTCCACCGACGACGCCGGCGGCACCTTCCGCGCCACGTCCCCGCAGTCCGGTGTTTCGGTTTCCGCCACCGCGCTGATCGAGGCGCGGCTGCCGTCCACGTCGGTGGCCCGCTCCCTCAACCCGGTGCTTTCTTCGCTGTATGACGGCGGGCTGGGCAGCGAGCAGCAACTGCTGACCTCTGACGGCATCCACTCCACCGGGAAGCTGCTGGTCTCCTCCAGGCACCACCTGGTGGACGCGGAAGGCCGCGCCCAGGCCACCCTCTTCGGCGTCGGGCCCGGAACATCCGGCTGGGGTGCCGGCGCCTTTGCCAGGCCCAACACCAACGCGGCGCCCTTCCGGGAAAATGACGCCCTGGCCCGGAGCATCCTCAGTGTTGCCCGGGACATCGTTTCCCAGGTGTCCGCCACAATGAGTCCAGAACCAGCCGCTCCCGAACCAGCCCCCGCCGGAAAGAACTGACCCGTGACAAGGAACCACCAGTGGCCGCAGAACCCGGGCTCCAGCCCAAATCCCTTGATCCCGCCAGCCTCTCGGTCCTCAGCCTGCCCATGCACGATCCACGGGTCCGGCCGCTCCTGGACGAGCTCGCCGTCGAATATGACACCCGCTACGGGGACCTGTTCGGACGCGGCGCTGCCACGGAGGAACTGACCCGCTACCCCGCGGCCGAATTCGAGGGACCGGACGGCGCGCTCCTGATAGTCCAGGAGGACGGTGAGTCGATCGCCGGCGGCGCGTTCCGCCGGTACAACAGCACCACGGCGGAACTGAAGCGGATCTGGACGCACTCGGCCCACCGCCGTCGTGGTTTAGCCCGGCTGGTACTCGCCGAGCTCGAAGCCCTCGCCGGTGCCCGAGGCTACACCCGGCTCTATCTCACCACCGGGCCGCGCCAGCCGGAAGCCAAGCACCTCTACCTCAGCACGGGATACCAGGCGCAGTTCGACCTGGGGGCAGACCCGGAAACCATTGGGCCGCTGGCCTTCACCAAGGAGCTGCCCACCGTCCCAAGGGACGCCCGGGAGAACTGACTGGCCGGATGCCGCCGCATCCGGGGCCACCGCCGCTAAGCTAGCGCCATGGCCACCAAAACCACAGCAGAGAAGCTTGCCACCATCCAGAAGGGGTACACGCTGGAAGGCGCCACCATCGAGTTGGGAGCCGCCATCATCGATGGTGAACTCCACAAGGACGCGCCGGTGCGGCTGCCGCTGGCCATGATGAACCGGCACGGCCTGGTGGCCGGGGCTACCGGTACCGGCAAGACCGTCACGCTGCACATGATGGCCGAACAGCTGTCCACGGCGGGCGTTCCGGTGTTCCTGGCCGACATCAAAGGCGACCTCTCCGGCCTGGCGACGGCCGCCGCCGGCAGCGACAAACTCAGGGCCCGCACGGACAGCATCGGCCAGGCATGGTCAGGCAAGACGTTCCCCGTGGAGTTCCTGGCACTGGGCGGCGACGGCAACGGCGTCCCGGTCCGCGCCACGGTGACCTCCTTCGGTCCCGTCCTGCTTTCGCGCATCATGGAGCTGAATGACACGCAGGAATCCAGCCTGCAACTGGTCTTCTACTTCGCGGACAAGAACGGCCTGGAGCTGATCGACCTCAAGGACCTCCGCGCCGTCATCCAGTTCCTCACCTCGGACGAGGGCAAGGACAAGCTGGAGGAACTCGGCGGCCTGTCCAAGGCCACCGCGGGCGTGATCCTGCGGGAGATCGTGAACCTGGAGGCGCAGGGGTTGGAGAAGTTCTTCGGTGAGCCGGAGTTCGATACGGCCGAGCTGCTGCGCACCGCCCCCGACGGGCGCGGCGTGGTTACCTGCCTGGAGCTGCCCACCCTGCAGACCAAGCCCATGCTGTTCTCGACGTTCCTGATGTGGCTGCTGGCAGACCTGTTCGAGGACCTCCCCGAGGCCGGCGACCTGGACAAGCCCAAACTCGTCTTCTTCCTCGACGAAGCCCACCTGCTCTTCAACGGCGCCAGCAAAGCCTTCCTGGACGCCATCACCACCACCGTCCGGCTGATCCGGTCCAAGGGTGTGGGCATCTTCTTCGTCACGCAGACACCCAAGGATGTCCCCGCCGACGTCCTGGGCCAGCTGGCCAACCGGGTCCAACACGCCCTGCGCGCCTTCACCCCCGAGGACGCCAAGGCCCTCAAGGCCACCGTTTCCACGTTCCCGGTCAGCGACTACGACCTGGAGGAGACCCTCACCTCGGCGGGCATTGGCGAGGCCGTCATCACCGTCATGAACGAGAAGGGTGCACCCACCCCGGTGGCCCTCACCCGGCTTCGCGCCCCGGAATCCGTCATGGGCCCCAGCGAGGAAGCACTGGTCCGGAGTACGGTGGCCGGCTCCGCCCTGCTCGGTAAGTACGGGACCACGGTGGACAACCCCTCCGCCTACGAGAAGCTCACCGGCAAGGCCGCAGCCCCCACGGGCCCGGCAGCATCCGCCCCTCCTGTCGGGACGTCGGGTGCTCCCGGCGCGTACGACGTGGACGCGGAGGCCCGCCGGATCGAGGAGGAAATCCTGGGCCGGCCCAGCAGCAGGCCCGCCCAGGCTCCGGAACCGCAATACAGTGAGCCCCAATTCGACGTACCCGGGGACCCTGAGCCACGCCAGTCCCGGGCCAAAGCGCCCCGGACGCGCCAACCGGAGCCCCGCCAGCCGGAGCCGCAAGCCGGCGGCATCATGGGCGACCTTGGCGGCGTGCTCGGCGGTGCGCTGGGCGGCGGGCTGAAGAGCATGGCGCGGTCCGTGGGCACGCAGCTGGGACGCGAACTGCTCCGCGGCGTGTTCGGAACATCGTCCCGGCGGCGTCGCCGCTGACCCAGCCACAGCGCCCCGGGAGGCTTCCCAAGGCGCCCGTGCGCGTTGTCCCGGCGCGCCGGCGTCGGGCGTTATTGGGGTGTTGCCCGGCAGATTAGGGGGGACACAACTTTAGTGTGCGTCCGCACTGACGTTACTGTGTAGAACGTGCAGATGAGTCAAGCGTTGGTGAGGATCGCAGCCGGATGGCTGCTGGGCCTCATGCTTGCCGTCGCCGGAGCCGTGGTGGCCATCAATGTCGTGAACAATACCGTGGCCAGCCCGCAGCAGCCCGTCAGGGAATACCTGGACGCACTGAAGAGCGGGGACGGCGGGCGCGCGCTGGGGATCCTGCGGGCCGCTGTGCCGCCCAGCAACGCCGCCATGCTCGATGGTCCCGGGCTGCAGACGTCCGCGTCCCGCGTCACGAATGTGAATATCGGCGATCCCGAGGAACGCCCGGGGAACCAGGTCATGGTCCCGATGGAATACACCATTGACGGCAGCCGGCTGCACACGGAATTCCTGCTGCAGAAGACCGGTACCGAGTGGCTGTTCTTCAACACCTGGGCCTTCGTTCCGTCGCGACTGCCCACTGTGGATATCACCGTGGTCAACGGCAATGAGGCAGTGGTGAACGGCGTCCCGGTGAACATGCCCAACGGCCGGAATTCCTTCGCTGTCTTCTATCCGGGCGAGTACGAGGCTTCCCTTAACGGGCAGTACTTCTCAGCCCCCGCTACGCGTGCCACGGTGACGGCCAAGGACGCCCCGGTGGCGCCGCTGAACCTGCTGACCCAGGCCACGGACAAGCTGAAGAACGATGTTGCGGCCAAGGTCAGGGAATTCCTGGACGGCTGTGCGGCCGAGGCCGTCAAGGAACAGAAGCTCCAGCCGGACTGCCCCTTCTACTACGCCAGCAACAACCGGGTCCAGGACGGCACGATCAAGTGGACCGTCACCGAGTACCCGGGCGTCTCGGTGGAGCCGTTCGACGGCCGGTGGGTGGTGTCCCCGCTGGACGGCAAGGCCAAGGTGGAGGCGCTCCAGCAGAACTCCTTCACCGGCGCCTGGTACCCGCTGGACGCCGAGGTGGACTTCAGCTTCACCACCCGCCTGGACGTCTCCGGTGACACGGTCAAGGTCACCCCGCAGCTGAGCTTCTGAGCCTGCGGCCTTCGCTGCCCCACACTGGCCCAGTTTTGACGCCATTCCGGCCGTATTCTTCACTGTCCTAGACCCAGTCCAGCCGAAAACTGGGCTGTTTTGCGGGCGGCCAACGCAATGAGCCCCGCGCCAGCACCTCCCGGACCTGCGCAAGAACAGATTCAGGCGCATAAACCACGTCATCGTAGAAGAACCTCAGCACCGGCAAACCATGACGGACCGCCTGGTTGTCCCTACGGCGGTCCTTTTTGAATTGCCGGGGTTCAAGGTGGAAGGCGAGCCCATCGATTTCCACGATAAGGAAACCCTCCAGCAGGAAGTCCACCCGGCCGATGCCGTCAATCCACACCTGGGTCTCGGTGGCTATGCCGGCTTCCCTGAACAGCACCCGCGCCAAGGTTTCCAGGAGGGAGTCCGCACCCCGTTCAATCTGGGACAGCACGTTCCGCGCCTTGCCGGCCCGGTTGCCCTTCAGATTGCGGAACAGGAAGGGCAGCTCGATATCCCCACGGTTGTAGGCGCACTCCACCATGACCAGCGCCTCGAGTTCTGGCAGGCACAGTAGCGCGTGAAGCAGGACGTCGGGCAGTGCGGCAAGGGTCCGATGATGGACCGGCTGTGTCAACGGAAGTCGGTGGCTGACACAGCAGGCTGCCCTTCTCCCATTGCTCTGCCAGTAGTGGGGCCGCGGCGGGGGTTGCAGCTGCCAAAGACTGTACTGCGGGGCGGCGGACGCGCAGGTCAGGAGACTTCGGGCTCGCCCTGCGGCCACCACGTCAGCTCCAGCGCCCGCAACAACCAGCAACCCTCGCTCCAGCCGCGCCACCTGCCCACCACGGATTGCGCGTCGGATGTCCGTGTCCGTTGCGCCGGCGGCGATAACGTCCCGCCGCAGCAGCACCCCTCCAGCCGATCTAAGAATTTCTGCAGGTTCCATCACGCCACAATGTCTGCTCCGCGTGGCCGGCGGCAGGCACCCGCGGCGCCATGTGGACAAACAAGCTACCCAGACCAGCCCAGTTTTCGGGTTGCTGGAACAGAACTGGCCCGGTCTTCAGGCTTCAATTGCCTGAAAACCGGGCCAGTTCTGGAGGACCTGCGCCGGTCAGTCCATCCCGCGTAGGTCCAGGACCAGTTCCGTGTCGCCGTCGGCCTGCAGGACCACCGGGATGCCCCAGTCCTGCTGGTAGAGGTGGCAGGCGGCGTGGTCGGGGATCTCGCCGTCCTCGGTCTCGGGGCCGTCGCAGGCCGCGGCGCGGGCGGTAATGTGCAGCACGCCCTCAGGCACGTCCGGGGACAGCTCCAGGGTGCGGAGCAGCCCCACCGAGGTGCCGCCGCCGGCCACCAGCAGTTCCGGCGGCGTGGAGGAGATCTTCAGCTGCGTCGGATCGCCCCAGCGGTCATCGAGCTTCTGCCCGGTGGGTGCGGTGAATCGGACGGTCAGGTCCAGGGCGCCGGGGGCCACTGGGCTCTTGGGCCGCTGGGTCTGGGAGGCGCCCTCATCCACCTGCTGCGCTTCCTTGGGGATGGGCACGTACACCAGCTGGTGTTTGTTGGCTTCGACCACCACCAGCAGGGGCTCGGAGCCGGCGGACTGGGTGTGGTCCACGATCACGTCGGACGGCTCGGCAAGTCCGCGGGCCAGCGTGGACACGGTGCCGTTGGCGGGGTCGTAGCGGCGTACCGCCCCGTTGTAGGTGTCCGCGATCGCCACGGAGCCGTCGGGCAGGACGGTCACACCGAGCGGGTGCTGCAGCCGTGCTTCGGCGGCGGGGCCGTCGCGGAAGCCGAAGTCGAACAGGCCCTTGCCAACGGCGGACTCCACCGTGATGGCGGCGTCGGCGGCGATGACCAGCTTGCGGAGCGCCGAGGTCTCGGAATCCGCCACCCAGATATTGCCATCGGCATCTTCGGCCAAGCCGGAGGACTGGGCGAACCAGGACTCGTGCGCTGGACCGTCGAGCAGCCCTTCAAGGCCGTTGCCGGCGATGATCGACACGGCGCCGGTGACGGGGTCGAAGCTGAAGATCTGGTGCGTGCCGGCCATGGCCACCACTACCGCATTGAGCTTGCGCGACCATACAACGTCCCACGGCGAGCTCAACGCAACATCCAGGGGGTCGGTGCCCAGCGAGCCGCTGAAGCCGGCGCCGTCCTCGTCCACCCGTGCGGGCCCGGTTTCCAGCAGCCGCTGGATGCCGTTGCCGGCCAGGGTGGAGGCCTTGCCGTCCGTGAGCGAGAGTCCACGCAGGCGGTGGTTGACCGAGTCGGCAATCACGACGTCGTAGCCCGCCTTGGCTGCCACGTCTTCCGGGAGCAGGACCAGGCCCTGGGGCTCGTTGAACTGGGCGCTGGCGGTGTCCCCCGCGGCGGCCCCGTCGGCGTAGCCCTTGGTGCCCGAGCCGAAGGTGGCCAGGACGGTTTCGAAGTCGGTGCCGAGTTCCACCAGGCGGTGGTGGCCGGTGTCGGTGACCAGCCAGGACCCCTTGTCGGCAGCAACCGAAGCCGCTGCAGCCGCGGGCGTTCCGCCGTCGGACGTTCCAGCCAAAGCCGTGGATCCGCGGCCCGGCGGGAGGAACAGTGCCTTGCCGGGGAAGCGCAGGGTGCCGGACGTCGCTTCGGGCGCCACATAGGGGCCGGAGCCGCGGTGCAGGGTGCCCTTGGCCTCGTGCTCGGCGATGAGTTCCGGGATCAGCACTGCGAGGCCGTCCGCATGGCCTTCACCGGAAAGGTGGGCCACGATGTAGCCCTCGGGATCGATGACCACCAGGGTGGGCCATGCACGGGCGGTGTACGCCTTCCAGGTGTCCAGCTCGGGATCGTCCAGGACCGGGTGGTGGATCTCGTACCGCTCCACGGCGGCCGCCAGCGCCACCGGGTCCGCCTCGTGCTCGAACTTGGGCGAGTGGACGCCCACGGTGACCAGCACGTCGGAGTACTGCTGCTCCAGCGGCCGCAGCTCATCGAGGACGTGCAGGCAGTTGATGCAGCAGAAGGTCCAGAAGTCGAGCAGCACGATCTTGCCGCGCAGGGCTTCGAGGTCCAGGGACTTGCCCCCGGTGTTCAGCCAGTTGCGGCCCACCAGTTCGGAGGCCCGGACCCGGGCATGCGTGCGTACGGTTTCGCTCATCAGCGTCCTTCCAGCTTGTTGCGTTCAGCCAGCTTGGCGTCGCGTTCGGCCAATTTGGCAAACATATCGTTGTAAGCGGTCAGATCGGCGTCGTTATTCCTGTCGGCTGCCCGGTCCACCCGTTTGGTCTCCCGCTGGTCCGACCTGGACCACATGATGGCGACGCCGATCGCCACCAGCAGCGTCGGCACCTCGCCAATGCCCCAGGCCACCGCACCGCCGGCCTGCTGGTCAGCGAGGGCGGACGGCCCCCAGGCACGGCCCAGGTTGCCGAAGTAGTCCGCAGCCATCAGGCCCGTGCCGCCCATGATGGACACACCGAAGAAGGCGTGGAAGCCCATGGTGGCCAGGAGCAGGAGCAGCCGCATGGGGTACGGTGCGCGGCGCGGCAGCGGGTCGGAGCCGATCATGCTCAGCACGAAAATATAGCCGGTCAGCAGGAAGTGCAGGTTCATCAGTTCGTGGCCCACATGGTCGCGCATGGCGAAGCCGAACAGGTCCGAGTAGTAGAACAGGATGATGGAGCCGGCGAAGTTGGCCGCGGCGAACAGCGGGTGGGTGACCAGTTGGGAGAACTTCGAGTGCACGAAGACCAGCAGCCACTCGCGGGCACCGCGTGAGCCGTCGCCGCGGGCGGGCAGGGCGCGCAGGGCCAGCGTTACCGGAGCGCCGAGCACCAGGAAGATCGGGGCCACCATGGTCAGCGCCATGTGGTCCATCATGTGCGCGGAGAACAGGATGCGTCCGTAGACCGACGGCGGCCCCGACGTGATGTACGTCAGCACCACCAAGCCGATGACCCAGTTGACCGAGCGGAACCACTGCCAGGAGTCCCCCCGGCGGCGGATCTTGGCAACCCCCAGGATGTAGGCGACCAGGCCGAAGAGGGCCACGCCCACCCAGATCCAGTCCAGGCGCCACTCAGTGAGCCAACGTTGGGGGGTGAGTTCGGGGGGCAGCTCGTAGCCGCTGAGGATGAAGGCGGGTGAGGCGTTGGGTGCCAGCTCCGTGGGCTGCGGCGGGGCTGAGCGGCCCAGGGCCACGGCGATGCCCGAGGTGTGGCCCCCATGACCAGCAGCTCCGCCAGGATCAACTGCCACAGCACGCGCCGTGAGGACATGGTGGCCCCCTTGCGGCCCAGCTGCGGGATGACCCACTGCCGGTGCATGAAGCCGATGCCGCCCAGCACCACTGCGCCCGCGGTCTTTGCCAGGATCAGCTGCCCGTAGGAAGAGCCGAAGAGATCGGCCCAGCTGGTGACGCGGATGCTGGCGTTGATGATCCCGGAGCCGAAGACCAGGACAAAGGCGAAGCCTGCCAGGGTGGAGAACCGCTTAAGCGTGGGTTCGGTGATGTCAGAGGCTGCCCCGGCTTTGGGCCCCGTCAGGATTCCGGACAGGAGAGCCAGGATGATGATGCCGCCCACCCATGTGCTGACGCCGAGCAGGTGCAGGCCGAGCGAGTTGATGGCGCCCTCGTGGTCCGACGAGCTGGAGGAGTGACCGATCAGGGCCGTCGGGACCAGGCCGATGAGGGCCAGGATCAGGGTGAGTGCCAGGCCACCGAGGGACCGGACGCCGAAGAGTGCCGTGGTCACTATCGCGGCGATGATGGTGACGGCGAGCCAGGCCCGGCCTGTATCGATGTCCGTCATGAAGTACACCAGGGCCTGCGTGAAGGTGGGATCGCCGGACAGCCCCTGCCCGGCCACGTCGGCGTAGGTGAGCACCAGGACCGCGATGGCGGATAAGGTCCACACCGCGCCCGCAACGGCCGCCACAGCGAGCACGCGGGTGAAGGCAGGATGCTCGGGTCCCCCGCTGCCCGCGGATGCTTCCCGGTCCCGCCCGCGTGCGTTGAGGTTCCTGGGCAGGATGCCGACGGCGAACACCAGGCCGCCGACGACGGTCGCCAGGGATACGTTATGGACGGCCTTGCTGATGGGCAGACCCCAACGGACCAGGGCGCCCGGATCAGCGACGCTGCGGGCGGCTGCCGCACCTGAGAAGATCAGCGCCGCTGCAAGGCCCAGGAAGAGTGCTGCCAGGCCCGCCAGTTGCCAGGGAACCGGGATGCCCCGGGTTCCGGCGTCCCCGACCGCAGCTCCCTTGCCAGGGCTGGAGTGCGGTGGGGTGGAACGTGGTTTTGCGGCAGAAGACACCATCCCATTGTCCGCTACGGCCGCCCGGGCGGCGAATCCGGGTTAAACGCCAAGGAGCGGCAACCCGTGGGGTTGCCGCTCCTGTTCCAGCCGGCTGCACGCCGGCTGGGAATAAGCTCTACTTCTTGGAGACAGCAGCCTTCAGCTTGGAGCCGGCGGTCAGCTTGACGCTGTGGCCTGCTGCAATCTGGATGGTCTCGCCGGTCTGCGGGTTGCGGCCGGTGCGGGCTGCACGGTCGGTACGCTCGACAGCGAGCCAGCCCGGGATGGTGATCTTTTCGCCGGCGGCGACGGACGTCTCGAAAACCTCGAACAGTGCGTCGAGGACGGAGTTGACGGCAGCCTGGCTGGTGCCGGCCTTGCCAGCTACCTCTGCAACAAGTTCACTACGGTTCTTAGCCATTGATGTCCTCCTGGACGGTTCTGATTCTGGAGCCTGCACGCGGCATGCGCGCAGGCCACTGTTCGAAAACTTACCAGCTTGGGCGGTCGCGGGCCGCAAATTCCGCGTGTTTCCGCCATTTTTTGAGGTTAATCACCGATTCTTCGGCCGTTTTCACCCTCGTCAACGCATCACGGGCACCAGCAGCACCGCGGTCCATGCTCGGCTGGCAGCTAAGTACGACGGCGGCCGGCACATCCCAGCCACCGCCCGCCATTATGCGTAGCCAGAAGGCCCGCAGTGCGGTGTTTTGTTTGTTAAATGTGGGAGGCCCCAACCGTGTGGTTGGGGCCTCGACCATGTAATGATGTTCCGGCGGTGACCTACTCTCCCACACCCTCCCGGGTGCAGTACCATCGGCGCTGTGGGTCTTAGCTTCCGGGTTCGGAATGGGACCGGGCGTTTCCCCCACGCTATGACCGCCGTAACCCTTTTACCCGAACCCCGCAGGGTTGGGAAATCTTGTGGTTACAACGTCCCTGCCGGTGGGCAGGGGGTGGTGTTGTTATTTAGTTGTTGGTTCCTGCCGTGCCCCGTGTGTTGACGGGGTTGTTGGTTGGGAACCACATAGTGGACGCAAGCAGAATGTTTTTCTGTGTGGTGTAAGTTGTTGGCCTATTAGTACCGGTCAGCTTCACGAGTCGTTAGTCCTCGCTTCCACATCCGGCCTATCAACCCAGTGGTCTGGCTGGGGGCCTCTCACACATAAATGTGTATGGAAATCTCATCTTGAAGCGAGCTTCCCGCTTAGATGCTTTCAGCGGTTATCCCATCCGAACGTAGCTAATCAGCGGTGCACTTGGCAGTACAACTGACACACCAGAGGTTCGTCCGTCCCGGTCCTCTCGTACTAAGGACAGCCCTTCTCAAATTTCCTGCGCGCGCAGCGGATAGGGACCGAACTGTCTCACGACGTTCTAAACCCAGCTCGCGTACCGCTTTAATGGGCGAACAGCCCAACCCTTGGGACCTACTCCAGCCCCAGGATGCGACGAGCCGACATCGAGGTGCCAAACCATGCCGTCGATATGGACTCTTGGGCAAGATCAGCCTGTTATCCCCGAGGTACCTTTTATCCGTTGAGCGACGGCCATTCCACAATGTACCGCCGGATCACTAGTCCCGACTTTCGTCCCTGCTCGAGATGTCTCTCTCACAGTCAAGCTCCCTTGTGCACTTACACTCGACACCTGATTGCCAACCAGGCTGAGGGAACCTTTGGGCGCCTCCGTTACTTTTTAGGAGGCAACCGCCCCAGTTAAACTACCCATCAGGCACTGTCCCTGACCCGGATTACGGGCCGAAGTTAGATGTCCAAAGTGACCAGAGTGGTATTTCAACGATGACTCCACCCGAACTGGCGTCCGGGCTTCAACGTCTCCCACCTATCCTACACAAGCCACTCCGAACACCAATACCAAACTATAGTAAAGGTCTCGGGGTCTTTCCGTCCTGCTGCGCGTAACGAGCATCTTTACTCGTACTGCAATTTCGCCGAGTTTATGGTTGAGACAGCGGGGAAGTCGTTACTCCATTCGTGCAGGTCGGAACTTACCCGACAAGGAATTTCGCTACCTTAGGATGGTTATAGTTACCACCGCCGTTTACTGGGGCTTAAATTCTCAGCTTCGCCGTGAGGCTAACCGGTCCTCTTAACCTTCCAGCACCGGGCAGGAGTCAGTCCGTATACATCGTCTTGCGACTTCGCACGGACCTGTGTTTTTAGTAAACAGTCGCTTCCCCCTGGTCTCTGCGGCCCCGATCCCCTCCCGGACGCGTAGTCCGTTCAAGGTTGGGGCCCCCCTTCTCCCGAAGTTACGGGGGCATTTTGCCGAGTTCCTTAACCATAATTCTCTCGATCGCCTTAGTATTCTCTACCTGATCACCTGTGTCGGTTTGGGGTACGGGCGGCTAAAACCTCGCGTCGATGCTTTTCTCGGCAGCATAGGATCACCAAATCCCCCCAAACGGGGGTCCCATCAGATCTCAGGCACCATGAGTGGCGGATTTGCCTACCACTCGCCCTACATCCTTAGACCGGGACAACCATCGCCCGGCTCGGCTACCTTCCTGCGTCACACCTGTTAATACGCTTGCCTCCCAGGATCAGGTCCCGCGCTCCACCAAAACCCTTCACCCACAAGGGGTGTCGGGCAGGTCTCGGGCGGTTAGTATCCCCTGTTCAACATGGACGGTTTTTCGCCGGTACGGGAATATCAACCCGTTGTCCATCGACTACGCCTGTCGGCCTCGCCTTAGGTCCCGACTTACCCAGGGCAGATTAGCTTGACCCTGGAACCCTTGATCATTCGGCGGACGGGTTTCTCACCCGTCTTTCGCTACTCATGCCTGCATTCTCACTCGTGTAGGCTCCACCACTGGTTTACACCGCAGCTTCACCGCCCACACGACGCTCCCCTACCCATCCACACTCCTGAACCACGAAGGCTAGGAACATATGTGAATGCCACAACTTCGGCGGTGTACTTGAGCCCCGCTACATTGTCGGCGCGGAATCACTTGACCAGTGAGCTATTACGCACTCTTTTAAGGGTGGCTGCTTCTAAGCCAACCTCCTGGTTGTCTGGGCAACTCCACATCCTTTCCCACTTAGCACACGCTTAGGGGCCTTAGTTGGTGGTCTGGGCTGTTTCCCTCTCGACTATGAAGCTTATCCCCCACAGTCTCACTGCTGCGCTCTCACTTACCGGCATTCGGAGTTTGGCTGACGTCAGTAACCTTGTAGGGCCCATTAGCCATCCAGTAGCTCTACCTCCAGCAAGAAACACGCAACGCTGCACCTAAATGCATTTCGGGGAGAACCAGCTATCACGAAGTTTGATTGGCCTTTCACCCCTACCCACAGCTCATCCCCTCCATTTTCAACTGAAGTGGGTTCGGTCCTCCACGACGTCTTACCGTCGCTTCAACCTGGCCATGGGTAGATCACTTCGCTTCGGGTCTAGATCACGCCACTCACACGCCCTATTCAGACTCGCTTTCGCTACGGCTGCCCCACACGGGTTAACCTCGCGACGTAACACTAACTCGCAGGCTCATTCTTCAAAAGGCACGCCGTCACCAGAATCAGACTGGCTCCGACGGATTGTAAGCACACGGTTTCAGGTACTGTTTCACTCCCCTCCCGGGGTACTTTTCACCTTTCCCTCACGGTACTGGTCCGCTATCGGTCATTAGGGAGTATTTAGGCTTATCAGGTGGTCCTGACAGATTCGCACGGGATTTCTCGGGCCCCGTACTACTTGGGATACTCTCACAGGCGGTACAAACACATTACGGTTACGGGACTAACACCCTCTCTGGCCGGCCTTTCAAAACCGTTCACCTATGCGCGCACATCACACCCCACCAGCCCGGCAGAACTGGTATGGAAAGTCCCACAACCCCGACCATGCAACGCCCGCCGGCTATCACACATGGAACGGTTTAGCCTGATCCGCGTTCGCTCGCCACTACTAACGGAATCACTATTGTTTTCTCTTCCTGCGGGTACTGAGATGTTTCACTTCCCCGCGTTCCCCCCACGCACCCTATGTGTTCAGGTACGGGTCACCAAGTCACTCGCGCGCTTGGCGGGGTTTCCCCATTCGGACACCCTGGGATCACAGTCCGGTTATCGACTCCCCCAGGCTTATCGCAGATTCCTACGTCCTTCTTCGGCTCCTAATGCCAAGGCATCCACCGTGTGCTCTTAAAAACTTGACCACAAAGATCAAAAACAAAAAACACTCGAGAGAACCACAGAAACTGCCCCGCACACCCAAAAGGCACACGAACCAGATCCAGGTTCATATTCTTGGAAATTGCTTCTTATACAAGATGCTCGCGTCCACTATGTAGTTCTCAAACAACAACCCCACACCACACACCCCACACACAAAACGCGCGCAGACCGTCATGACAGGGAAACCAGAAACAAACAAACCCGGGACCTAAACCCCGGCCCTGTTGCCTCAGGACCCAACAGTGTGCCAAACACTACCCGGAACACCAGACCACACAACGTTCCTGAACCCCCGAAGGAATCCGTACTGATCAATGGTCCGTGCCACCAGGCACCTATTTGTTGATATTCCACCCATGAGCACCCGCCGCAGGACAATCGCCTGCGCAACGGGCTTGCTTCCTGACAACACCACCACACAAACCATGCGGCTTGGCGGGGTTGTTGTAGGTGCTCCTTAGAAAGGAGGTGATCCAGCCGCACCTTCCGGTACGGCTACCTTGTTACGACTTAGTCCCAATCGCCAGTCCCACCTTCGACAGCTCCCTCCCACAAGGGGTTAGGCCACCGGCTTCGGGTGTTACCAACTTTCGTGACTTGACGGGCGGTGTGTACAAGGCCCGGGAACGTATTCACCGCAGCGTTGCTGATCTGCGATTACTAGCGACTCCGACTTCATGGGGTCGAGTTGCAGACCCCAATCCGAACTGAGACCGGCTTTTTGGGATTAGCTCCACCTCACAGTATCGCAACCCTTTGTACCGGCCATTGTAGCATGCGTGAAGCCCAAGACATAAGGGGCATGATGATTTGACGTCGTCCCCACCTTCCTCCGAGTTGACCCCGGCAGTCTCCTATGAGTCCCCACCATCACGTGCTGGCAACATAGAACGAGGGTTGCGCTCGTTGCGGGACTTAACCCAACATCTCACGACACGAGCTGACGACAACCATGCACCACCTGTAAACCGACCACAAGTGGGGGACCTGTTTCCAGATCTTTCCGGTTCATGTCAAGCCTTGGTAAGGTTCTTCGCGTTGCATCGAATTAATCCGCATGCTCCGCCGCTTGTGCGGGCCCCCGTCAATTCCTTTGAGTTTTAGCCTTGCGGCCGTACTCCCCAGGCGGGGCACTTAATGCGTTAGCTACGGCGCGGAAAACGTGGAATGTCCCCCACACCTAGTGCCCAACGTTTACGGCATGGACTACCAGGGTATCTAATCCTGTTCGCTCCCCATGCTTTCGCTCCTCAGCGTCAGTTAATGCCCAGAGACCTGCCTTCGCCATCGGTGTTCCTCCTGATATCTGCGCATTTCACCGCTACACCAGGAATTCCAGTCTCCCCTACATCACTCTAGTCTGCCCGTACCCACCGCAGATCCGGAGTTGAGCCCCGGACTTTCACGGCAGACGCGACAAACCGCCTACGAGCTCTTTACGCCCAATAATTCCGGATAACGCTTGCGCCCTACGTATTACCGCGGCTGCTGGCACGTAGTTAGCCGGCGCTTCTTCTGCAGGTACCGTCACCTTGCGGCTTCTTCCCTACTGAAAGAGGTTTACAACCCGAAGGCCGTCATCCCTCACGCGGCGTCGCTGCATCAGGCTTGCGCCCATTGTGCAATATTCCCCACTGCTGCCTCCCGTAGGAGTCTGGGCCGTGTCTCAGTCCCAGTGTGGCCGGTCACCCTCTCAGGCCGGCTACCCGTCGTCGCCTTGGTAGGCCATTACCCCACCAACAAGCTGATAGGCCGCGAGTCCATCCAAAACCACAAAAGCTTTCCACCAACCACCATGCGATGGAAGGTCATATCCGGTATTAGACCCAGTTTCCCAGGCTTATCCCAGAGTCAAGGGCAGGTTACTCACGTGTTACTCACCCGTTCGCCACTAATCCACCCACAAGTGGGCATCATCGTTCGACTTGCATGTGTTAAGCACGCCGCCAGCGTTCATCCTGAGCCAGGATCAAACTCTCCGTTGAAGTAAAACAGACACAACCAAAACCACCGGAAATAACGGCGACAAAGGCTGCACAAAATTTGAAACCAGCTAAAAACACCAAACCACACCACAGGGGCGGCACGATTCGGCACAATCAACCAATTACATACATAATCGGTATCAACAAACTTGGCACACTATTGAGTTCTCAAACAACAGACACACCCGGCACCACCCAAACACTCACGTTCAGGATCGCTCCGGAGCAACTTTTCAAACTTACCCGATCCCCCACCCCGAAGCAAATCCATCTTTCAGGACCCACATCGAAGAGAAGACCGCCCCAACCGATTTCCAGCGCCCTAAAGAGCAACCAGAATCTGGCCTTGAAGTGGGGGTTTTGGCCACCCGGTGAACAGTTCTTCACTGTCTCCCCCGCGGCGACTTAGAAAACAATACACGCCCACCGCGCCCACCGCAAACCGGCCCAAGCCCCACCCCAACAACCCCAAAACCCCGGAAAACCGCGGTTTCCAGGGACTAAGCAGAGGGTTTTCCAGTTTCGTAGGCGATTCCAGACTTCTATGGAGTGGCTCACATCTTTTGCAGGTGGTCGGCAGCCACCTGCAGAGGGAGCGAGTGTTCCACCGCCGTCGCCGCAAACCGGCATGGCTCCATAAGGCCGGGCAGCTCGCTCGGCTGTGCCCATAACCTTCATGGCATGGTCATGACAGGTGGAGGCGGGCCCTCCGGTCCGCGCTTTGGTCTGATGGTTGCCGCTTCCAGGGACTTGGTGGCCGGGGCCCGAGTCGCCCCGGTGGGACCTGGAGGAATCAGACCGGGGTGCCAGTCCCGGCGGACTCCACCAGCTCCCCCCGCGTCGAAGCCGGCTGGTGTACGCAACGTGCGGGGCCGGCGCGGTTGGTCCACCAGAAGGCCAGACCACCTTGGACTGCTTGTCCGTTACTCCGTGCCCGTGTAGACGGAAACGTGCTCGGTCAAAGGATTGGTCAGCTCAGGGTGACCGGCGGGGCCGGCACGGCCGGGGCAGATGACCGTGCGGCCGCCGCTGCTCAGCGCCACGCACTTTGAGGTGCCTTTTGTAAGCCTCCTTCAACCCACTCACAATCGGGTTACGAACCAATCGTGAGGTGATGAACGTGGAACAGAACAGCACAGCCGAACAGACCCCCGTCGTCGTCGAGGTCTGGGCCGACCTCGGGTGCCCCTGGTGCTATGTCGGCAAGCACCGACTACAGCGCGCGATTGAGGTCCGGCCGGACTCGGGCCGATTCCAGGTGAAGATTCGTTCCTTCGAGCTGAACCCCGACTCCCCGAAGGAGCCCGAGCCCATCGCAGATGTCTTCATGCGCAAGCACGGCGGAGACCCCTCAGTCGTCCTGCAAGCGGAGAAACGGATCCAGGCGATCGCCCACCGGGATGGCCTGCAGTTCAATCTCGATCGGATGAACGCCAACACGTTCGACTTGCATCGTGTGATGCACTTCGCCGAGCAGTCTGGCAGGGGCCTGGAGTTCTTCTCCCAGATCCAGGACCGGTTCTTCTCCGGTGAGATCGACCCATACGACGCTGATGTCATGGTCGAGGTAGCGCAGTCCCTCGGCCTCGACGGGGAACGCGTACGTGACGTCCTCGCGAGCCAGGAGTTCGCCGCCGATGTCCGGGCCGATGGTTCCGAGGGTGCGGCGCTGGGCGCGCAGGGGGTGCCGTTTACGGTCTTCGGCCGCCGGCTCGCGGCATCAGGCGCTCAGTCTGTGACCGCCTACGGCCAGGCCCTTGACCAGTTGGTCGAAGCCCTCGCATCCGAGGAGGTGCCGGCATGAGCGCGGATGCACCAGTCCCCGCACTGAAGGTCCTCGACGCCGGGCCGGTCGAATTCTGCGAGCGGGACAGCGATCACTGCGAGGTCTCCGGCCTCCACCCCGAGGCACCCGAATGCGTCTATGAGACGTATCCCCGGTAAAGCGGGGAGGGCTAGTCCCTGGCCGACTTCTCCCTTCCGACACCGGTCAGCTCGTGCTCGCGGCGACTGGCGGCGACGTCCCCGTGATGGTCGGCCGCCCAGCCCGCGAGGGTCATCACGGCCTCCAGCAGTGACCGGCCCAGCGGAGTCAGGTTGTACTCGACGCGCGGCGGCACCTCGGCGTACGCCGTTCGGGTGAGCAGCCCGTCGCGCTCAAGCGCCTTCAACGTCACCGTTAGCATCCGCTGCGAGATGCCCGGATGCTCGCTTGCAAGTCGGAGTAGCGCAGCGGCTCCGACCCCAGCGTGCTGATGACCAGGATCGTCCACTTGTCGCCGATCCGGTCCAGCACCTCGCGGATGAACGCGCTATTCTCCGGCCACGCCCGGCACGGCCCGCTGATCGTCCTCGCAATTGCCATCTCGTCCACCCTCAGCATCCATGAATCCCGGCATGCAGTCCGCCTGGTCTGCTGCCACACCACCAGTATGTAATAAGTCGAAAGGGACAAAATGCCTACCATCGCCATCGTCGGAGCCGGATCCGGACTCGGGCTGTCCATCGCCAAGACCTTCGGCGGCCACGGCTTCTCCGTCGCCCTCGTCTCCCGGACGCAGGCTAGGCTCGACGCCCTCGCCGCCGAACTGACCGGCGCCGGGATCGAGGCCGCCGGCTTCGCCGCCGACGTCATGGACCCTGCATCCGTCGCCGCAGCTTTCGACCGCATCAAGGAGCGCTTCGGTAGGGTCGACGTCCTCGAGTACTCGCCCGCCCCGCACCACCCCGTCCCCGGGCTGCGGAACGCGACGCCGCTGGAGGCCGACCATGCCAGTATTCAGCCGCAGATCGACTACTACCTTTACGGCGGCCTCGCCGCGACAAAGCAGGTTCTACCCGGCATGATCGAGCGCGGCTCGGGGACCATCATTTACACCACCGGCGGATCGTCCATGGATCCGCTGGCCGGGTCCGCCGAGTTCGCGGCCACCGCCATCGGGTCGGGCGCCCTGCGAACCTACGCCCTCAAGCTGCACCAGGCCACCGCCGGAACCGGCGTCTACGTCGCCCACGTGCCGATCTTCGCCTGGATCGGCACCGGCGGCCCAGAGACCCAGGCCGAAACGATCGCCGAGCACTACTGGAACCTCTACAACACCCGCGACGGCGCCGAGCATCCTTACGCCGCTCAGTAACCCAGCGATCTACAAGAGGGTTAGGGTCGCCGCACAGAGATCCACACCTGCTGGACCTCTTCTCCGACCCTGGCCTGACACGGGTTGCCCCCTCTCGACGAACTCGGGCCCGCCACGTTGTGCGGCGCGCCGGCAATCAATGGACGACTCGAGCACCTGCCCGTAGCGCATTCGGGTTCTGCAGCCTGGCCAGCTACATCGCCAGAAGCCGGACGTGAAGGAGGCGGTGGGGCGTCCAGGGAAAGCCGGAAGCATGCGATTCCGGGCGGGTATAGGACGGCGGGGCCGGCACATCCCAGCCACCGCCCGCCATTATGCGTAGCCAGAAGGCCCGCAGTGCGGTGTTTTGTTTGTTAAATGTGGGAGGCCCCAACCGTGTGGTTGGGGCCTCGACCATGTAATGATGTTCCGGCGGTGACCTACTCTCCCACACCCTCCCGGGTGCAGTACCATCGGCGCTGTGGGTCTTAGCTTCCGGGTTCGGAATGGGACCGGGCGTTTCCCCCACGCTATGACCGCCGTAACCCTTTTACCCGAACCCCGCAGGGTTGGGAAATCTTGTGGTTACAACGTCCCTGCCGGTGGGCAGGGGGTGGTGTTGTTATTTAGTTGTTGGTTCCTGCCGTGCCCCGTGTGTTGACGGGGTTGTTGGTTGGGAACCACATAGTGGACGCAAGCAGAATGTTTTTCTGTGTGGTGTAAGTTGTTGGCCTATTAGTACCGGTCAGCTTCACGAGTCGTTAGTCCTCGCTTCCACATCCGGCCTATCAACCCAGTGGTCTGGCTGGGGGCCTCTCACACATAAATGTGTATGGAAATCTCATCTTGAAGCGAGCTTCCCGCTTAGATGCTTTCAGCGGTTATCCCATCCGAACGTAGCTAATCAGCGGTGCACTTGGCAGTACAACTGACACACCAGAGGTTCGTCCGTCCCGGTCCTCTCGTACTAAGGACAGCCCTTCTCAAATTTCCTGCGCGCGCAGCGGATAGGGACCGAACTGTCTCACGACGTTCTAAACCCAGCTCGCGTACCGCTTTAATGGGCGAACAGCCCAACCCTTGGGACCTACTCCAGCCCCAGGATGCGACGAGCCGACATCGAGGTGCCAAACCATGCCGTCGATATGGACTCTTGGGCAAGATCAGCCTGTTATCCCCGAGGTACCTTTTATCCGTTGAGCGACGGCCATTCCACAATGTACCGCCGGATCACTAGTCCCGACTTTCGTCCCTGCTCGAGATGTCTCTCTCACAGTCAAGCTCCCTTGTGCACTTACACTCGACACCTGATTGCCAACCAGGCTGAGGGAACCTTTGGGCGCCTCCGTTACTTTTTAGGAGGCAACCGCCCCAGTTAAACTACCCATCAGGCACTGTCCCTGACCCGGATTACGGGCCGAAGTTAGATGTCCAAAGTGACCAGAGTGGTATTTCAACGATGACTCCACCCGAACTGGCGTCCGGGCTTCAACGTCTCCCACCTATCCTACACAAGCCACTCCGAACACCAATACCAAACTATAGTAAAGGTCTCGGGGTCTTTCCGTCCTGCTGCGCGTAACGAGCATCTTTACTCGTACTGCAATTTCGGCCGAGTTTATGGTTGAGACAGCGGGGAAGTCGTTACTCCATTCGTGCAGGTCGGAACTTACCCGACAAGGAATTTCGCTACCTTAGGATGGTTATAGTTACCACCGCCGTTTACTGGGGCTTAAATTCTCAGCTTCGCCGTGAGGCTAACCGGTCCTCTTAACCTTCCAGCACCGGGCAGGAGTCAGTCCGTATACATCGTCTTGCGACTTCGCACGGACCTGTGTTTTTAGTAAACAGTCGCTTCCCCCTGGTCTCTGCGGCCCCGATCCCCTCCCGGACGCGTAGTCCGTTCAAGGTTGGGGCCCCCCTTCTCCCGAAGTTACGGGGGCATTTTGCCGAGTTCCTTAACCATAATTCTCTCGATCGCCTTAGTATTCTCTACCTGATCACCTGTGTCGGTTTGGGGTACGGGCGGCTAAAACCTCGCGTCGATGCTTTTCTCGGCAGCATAGGATCACCAAATCCCCCCAAACGGGGGTCCCATCAGATCTCAGGCACCATGAGTGGCGGATTTGCCTACCACTCGCCCTACATCCTTAGACCGGGACAACCATCGCCCGGCTCGGCTACCTTCCTGCGTCACACCTGTTAATACGCTTGCCTCCCAGGATCAGGTCCCGCGCTCCACCAAAACCCTTCACCCACAAGGGGTGTCGGGCAGGTCTCGGGCGGTTAGTATCCCCTGTTCAACATGGACGGTTTTTCGCCGGTACGGGAATATCAACCCGTTGTCCATCGACTACGCCTGTCGGCCTCGCCTTAGGTCCCGACTTACCCAGGGCAGATTAGCTTGACCCTGGAACCCTTGATCATTCGGCGGACGGGTTTCTCACCCGTCTTTCGCTACTCATGCCTGCATTCTCACTCGTGTAGGCTCCACCACTGGTTTACACCGCAGCTTCACTGCCCACACGACGCTCCCCTACCCATCCACACTCCTGAACCACGAAGGCTAGGAACATATGTGAATGCCACAACTTCGGCGGTGTACTTGAGCCCCGCTACATTGTCGGCGCGGAATCACTTGACCAGTGAGCTATTACGCACTCTTTTAAGGGTGGCTGCTTCTAAGCCAACCTCCTGGTTGTCTGGGCAACTCCACATCCTTTCCCACTTAGCACACGCTTAGGGGCCTTAGTTGGTGGTCTGGGCTGTTTCCCTCTCGACTATGAAGCTTATCCCCCACAGTCTCACTGCTGCGCTCTCACTTACCGGCATTCGGAGTTTGGCTGACGTCAGTAACCTTGTAGGGCCCATTAGCCATCCAGTAGCTCTACCTCCAGCAAGAAACACGCAACGCTGCACCTAAATGCATTTCGGGGAGAACCAGCTATCACGAAGTTTGATTGGCCTTTCACCCCTACCCACAGCTCATCCCCTCCATTTTCAACTGAAGTGGGTTCGGTCCTCCACGACGTCTTACCGTCGCTTCAACCTGGCCATGGGTAGATCACTTCGCTTCGGGTCTAGATCACGCCACTCACACGCCCTATTCAGACTCGCTTTCGCTACGGCTGCCCCACACGGGTTAACCTCGCGACGTAACACTAACTCGCAGGCTCATTCTTCAAAAGGCACGCCGTCACCAGAATCAGACTGGCTCCGACGGATTGTAAGCACACGGTTTCAGGTACTGTTTCACTCCCCTCCCGGGGTACTTTTCACCTTTCCCTCACGGTACTGGTCCGCTATCGGTCATTAGGGAGTATTTAGGCTTATCAGGTGGTCCTGACAGATTCGCACGGGATTTCTCGGGCCCCGTACTACTTGGGATACTCTCACAGGCGGTACAAACACATTACGGTTACGGGACTAACACCCTCTCTGGCCGGCCTTTCAAAACCGTTCACCTATGCGCGCACATCACACCCCACCAGCCCGGCAGAACTGGTATGGAAAGTCCCACAACCCCGACCATGCAACGCCCGCCGGCTATCACACATGGAACGGTTTAGCCTGATCCGCGTTCGCTCGCCACTACTAACGGAATCACTATTGTTTTCTCTTCCTGCGGGTACTGAGATGTTTCACTTCCCCGCGTTCCCCCCACGCACCCTATGTGTTCAGGTACGGGTCACCAAGTCACTCGCGCGCTTGGCGGGGTTTCCCCATTCGGACACCCTGGGATCACAGTCCGGTTATCGACTCCCCCAGGCTTATCGCAGATTCCTACGTCCTTCTTCGGCTCCTAATGCCAAGGCATCCACCGTGTGCTCTTAAAAACTTGACCACAAAGATCAAAAACAAAAAACACTCGAGAGAACCACAGAAACTGCCCCGCACACCCAAAAGGCACACGAACCAGATCCAGGTTCATATTCTTGGAAATTGCTTCTTATACAAGATGCTCGCGTCCACTATGTAGTTCTCAAACAACAACCCCACACCACACACCCCACACACAAAACGCGCGCAGACCGTCATGACAGGGAAACCAGAAACAAACAAACCCGGGACCTAAACCCCGGCCCTGTTGCCTCAGGACCCAACAGTGTGCCAAACACTACCCGGAACACCAGACCACACAACGTTCCTGAACCCCCGAAGGAATCCGTACTGATCAATGATCCGTGCCACCAGGCACCTATTTGTTGATATTCCACCCATGAGCACCCGCCGCAGGACAATCGCCTGCGCAACGGGCTTGCTTCCTGACAACACCACCACACAAACCATGCGGCTTGGCGGGGTTGTTGTAGGTGCTCCTTAGAAAGGAGGTGATCCAGCCGCACCTTCCGGTACGGCTACCTTGTTACGACTTAGTCCCAATCGCCAGTCCCACCTTCGACAGCTCCCTCCCACAAGGGGTTAGGCCACCGGCTTCGGGTGTTACCAACTTTCGTGACTTGACGGGCGGTGTGTACAAGGCCCGGGAACGTATTCACCGCAGCGTTGCTGATCTGCGATTACTAGCGACTCCGACTTCATGGGGTCGAGTTGCAGACCCCAATCCGAACTGAGACCGGCTTTTTGGGATTAGCTCCACCTCACAGTATCGCAACCCTTTGTACCGGCCATTGTAGCATGCGTGAAGCCCAAGACATAAGGGGCATGATGATTTGACGTCGTCCCCACCTTCCTCCGAGTTGACCCCGGCAGTCTCCTATGAGTCCCCACCATCACGTGCTGGCAACATAGAACGAGGGTTGCGCTCGTTGCGGGACTTAACCCAACATCTCACGACACGAGCTGACGACAACCATGCACCACCTGTAAACCGACCACAAGTGGGGGACCTGTTTCCAGATCTTTCCGGTTCATGTCAAGCCTTGGTAAGGTTCTTCGCGTTGCATCGAATTAATCCGCATGCTCCGCCGCTTGTGCGGGCCCCCGTCAATTCCTTTGAGTTTTAGCCTTGCGGCCGTACTCCCCAGGCGGGGCACTTAATGCGTTAGCTACGGCGCGGAAAACGTGGAATGTCCCCCACACCTAGTGCCCAACGTTTACGGCATGGACTACCAGGGTATCTAATCCTGTTCGCTCCCCATGCTTTCGCTCCTCAGCGTCAGTTAATGCCCAGAGACCTGCCTTCGCCATCGGTGTTCCTCCTGATATCTGCGCATTTCACCGCTACACCAGGAATTCCAGTCTCCCCTACATCACTCTAGTCTGCCCGTACCCACCGCAGATCCGGAGTTGAGCCCCGGACTTTCACGGCAGACGCGACAAACCGCCTACGAGCTCTTTACGCCCAATAATTCCGGATAACGCTTGCGCCCTACGTATTACCGCGGCTGCTGGCACGTAGTTAGCCGGCGCTTCTTCTGCAGGTACCGTCACCTTGCGGCTTCTTCCCTACTGAAAGAGGTTTACAACCCGAAGGCCGTCATCCCTCACGCGGCGTCGCTGCATCAGGCTTGCGCCCATTGTGCAATATTCCCCACTGCTGCCTCCCGTAGGAGTCTGGGCCGTGTCTCAGTCCCAGTGTGGCCGGTCACCCTCTCAGGCCGGCTACCCGTCGTCGCCTTGGTAGGCCATTACCCCACCAACAAGCTGATAGGCCGCGAGTCCATCCAAAACCACAAAAGCTTTCCACCAACCACCATGCGATGGAAGGTCATATCCGGTATTAGACCCAGTTTCCCAGGCTTATCCCAGAGTCAAGGGCAGGTTACTCACGTGTTACTCACCCGTTCGCCACTAATCCACCCACAAGTGGGCATCATCGTTCGACTTGCATGTGTTAAGCACGCCGCCAGCGTTCATCCTGAGCCAGGATCAAACTCTCCGTTGAAGTAAAACAGACACAACCAAAACCACCGGAAATAACGGCGACAAAGGCTGCACAAAATTTGAAACCAGCTAAAAACACCAAACCACACCACAGGGGCGGCACGATTCGGCACAATCAACCAATTACATACATAATCGGTATCAACAAACTTGGCACACTATTGAGTTCTCAAACAACAGACACACCCGGCACCACCCAAACACTCACGTTCAGGATCGCTCCGGAGCAACTTTTCAAACTTACCCGATCCCCCACCCCGAAGCAAATCCATCTTTCAGGACCCACATCGAAGAGAAGACCGCCCCAACCGATTTCCAGCGCCCTAAAGAGCAACCAGAATCTGGCCTTGAAGTGGGGGTTTTGGCCACCCGGTGAACAGTTCTTCACTGTCTCCCCCGCGGCGACTTAGAAAACAATACACGCCCACCCGGCCCACCGCAAACCGGCCCTCACAGAGCCGGAAATCCCCGGTATTCCGCGGCGAAACGCGGGGTGAGGCGCCGACGCAACCTCCCGGCGTCGCAATTCTGCCGATGTGTGCTGCCGCACAGGTTTCGACAAGCTGAATCACCGACCACGTGCGGGTTAACGCCGAAGGGCCGGCAACCCTAAGGTTGCCGGCCCTTCTCAAGCAGCTGGAATCAGCGGTGCTGAATTACCAGGAAGACTTGGTGATGCCCGGGAGTTCGCCCTTGTGTGCCATGTCGCGGAAACGGACACGGGAGATGCCGAACTTCTGGAAGGTGCCACGGGGGCGGCCGTCGATGATGTCGCGGTTACGCAGACGGATCGGGGACGCGTTGCGGGGCAGCTTCTGCAGGCCCAGGCGGGCTGCTTCACGTGCTTCGTCGGTTGCGTTCAGGTCAACCAGGGTCTTCTTCAGTTCGAGGCGCTTGGCAGCGTAACGCTCAACGATGACCTTGCGCTGCTCGTTGCGAGCAATCTTGGACTTCTTAGCCATGTTTAGCGCTCCTCTCGGAATTCGACGTGCTGGCGGATCTTGGGGTCGTACTTCTTCAGGACCATGCGGTCCGGGTCGTTACGACGGTTCTTGCGGGTTACGTAGGTGTAACCCGTGCCCGCGGTCGACTTGAGCTTGATGATCGGACGTACGTCCTTGTCCTTAGCCACTAGAGCTTCACCCCACGAGCCAGAATGTCGGCGACGACTGCGTCGATGCCGCGCACGTCGATGGTCTTGATGCCACGTGCAGAGACCTGCAGCGTGACGTTACGGCGCAGGGACGGAACCCAGTAGCGCTTCTTCTGGATGTTCGGATCGAACCGACGCTTGTTGCGGCGGTGCGAGTGCGAAATGCTGTGCCCAAAGCCCGGCTCGGCTCCGGTCACTTGGCAGTGTGCTGCCATGACTTCTCCTCAAGAATTGAAAGTAATGATCCGCATATCTGCTGCTGGACCATGCTGCTAAGGGCGACCCACAGAAAGTACGGGCAACGGTTAGTTACGCAACTTGAGCCCCTAACTACCGGCCACCCTGGAGAAAATTACCGGGCAACCGGAGCAATTGCGCACGCTCCGCGCACTTAGCGCCTACCAAGTCTACGAGTTGACGCAATTAAAGACCAATCGGGTGTATAAGGGTTCGCCGCTTATGGAATGTCACAGCAGCCGCAGGCCCCTTTTCACAGCAGGGACATAGCTTCCCCAAGCATGTTTGATGCATGAACACACAGCTCCTGCCGGCATCACCGGCCGCAAGCAGCTCCGGCCGCCCGGAGCTCTCACCACCGAAGATACCCGCCCGCGGCTGGTTCGCCCGCCAGTATCGCCAGCGCATGCTGCGGACGGACTTCCTGACCGTCATTGCGTGGGCGTCCGTGGCCGCCGCCATCGCCTTGTGGCTGGCCGACGGCGGGGCCAACAACATCGCCTCGCCCGCCTCGCTGTTCACGGCGGCGGGAATCGTGGCCGGCCTGGCGGGCATGGACCTGGTCCTGCTGATGCTGCTCCTGGCCGCGAGGATCCCGTTCATCGACCGCACGATCGGCCACGACCGCGCCCTGGAATTCCACGGCAAACTGGGCAAGCCTTCCCTTTACCTCCTCCTGGCGCACGGACTCCTGCTGGTCATCGGGTACGGCATGGCCGAAGGACTGGACCCGGTCAGTGAATCCGTCAACCTGTGGGTCCAGGTCCCCGATATGTGGCTGGCGTTCGTCTCCATGGCCCTGTTCATCGCCGTCGTGGTGACCTCCCTGGTGGCTGTGCGCCGGCGCTTCCCGTACGAATTTTGGTACGTGGTCCACCTGCTGACCTACGCCGCGGTGGCAACGTCGATTCCGCACCAGTTCAGTGTGGGCGGCCTCTTTACCGCCGGCACCTGGCAGCGCTGGTACTGGCTCGCCATTTGCATCTACACCGGCAGTGCGCTGGTGTACTTCCGGATCCTTGAGCCGGTGCTGGCCACGGCACGGCACCAGCTCACCGTGTCACGGGTGGAGCGGGTGGCCCCGGGTGTGGTGAGCATCGTCATGCGGGGCCGGAAGCTGGACCAGCTGGCAGGGACGGGCGGACGCTTCTTCATCTGGCGCTTCCTGGCTCCGGGCATGTGGTGGCACCCGCACCCGTTCAGCCTGTCCGCGGAGCCCGTGGTCGACGGCCGGGACGGCCAGGGGACGCTGCGGGTCACCGTCCGGAACCTCGGCGACGGCTCCGCCCAGCTGCTCCGGCTGCGCAAAGGCACCAAGGTGGCGCTGGAAGGCCCCTACGGCCTGCTCAGCACGGCAGCCCGAACGAAGAACAAAGTCGTGATGATTGGCGCCGGCATCGGCATCACACCGCTGCGGGCGCTGCTCGAAACCACCCCGTTCGCTCCCGGCGAGGCCACGGTCCTGCTCCGCGGCCACACTGGCCAGGATCTGTACCTGGGGAACGAAATCCTTGACCTCTGCCAGGCGCGCGGGGTCCGGCTCTTCCACCTCACCGGGCCAAGGGGCCATGGCCAGTCCACCTGGCTTCCCGAGGACTCGGTGCGCAACGGCTACAGCCTTAGCTCCTACGTGCCGGACATCCGGGATGCGGACGTCTACGTCTGCGGCCCCGCGGGGTGGGCGGCCAACGTCATAGCGGATGCCGGGAAAGCCGGCGTCCCCGATGAACAGATCCATCACGAAAGGTTTGACTGGTGAAAATACGCGGAACAGTCGCAGCAGCTTTGGCCTCCGCCGGGATCCTCCTGGTGGGCTGGCAGACGGGCACGCAGGCCGGCGCCATCAGTACCGTCGCTTCGAGTACGACGGCGACCGGCACCACGGGTGCAACAGGCACGGGGTCCACGGGGACGGGTTCGTCCGGGTCGGCCGGGTCCTCCAGCTCATCGGGCACCGCAGGGTCTTCCGGCTCCGCAAGCTCCTCCGGGTCCTCCGGTTCGTCGGGTTCCACGGGCTCCGGCACCTACAAGGGCAACACCGTCCAGACCCGGTTCGGCCCCGTCCAGGTCCAGATCACGGTGGCGAACGGAAAGATCACCGATGTCACGGCCCTGCAGCTGACCAATACGGACGGCAAATCCATCCAGATCAGCAACCGCGCGGCGCCCTTGCTGCGCAGCAAGGTCCTGGCGGCGCAGTCTGCCAATGTCCAGACCGTCAGCGGCGCCACCATCACCAGCGATGCCTACCTCACCTCACTCCAGGCAGCCATCGATGCAGCGAACCTCTGACTCCCTGCCCGCCACGGCGGGCACCAGCCTGAAGGCCCGCACTTTTAAGTGCATGGGAACGGTCATCGGACTGACGATGCCCGTCGGCGGCCCTGCGGAAGGGCAGCCGGGGCTCGATGAGATCGCTGCCGCCACCGCCGTCGTCGAACGCCTGTTCCGCGACCTTGACGAGACCTTCAGCCTGTACCGCCCTGACTCGGAAGCCAGCAGGCTGGTGCGTGGGGAACTGACGCTGCCACACGCTTCAGCGCAGATGCGCGAAGCATACGCCGAGGCGCATGAGTGGCGGCTGCGCACCGAGGGGGCGTTCACACCCGAAAGGCCGGACGGGGTGCTGGACCTTTCCGGCATCATCAAGGGCCATGCCATCCGTGAGGCAGGAACAACACTCCTGGCCCTGGGCCGCCGGGACTGGTGCCTGAACGCCGGCGGAGATGTCCTGGTCAGCGGGTCGCCACGTCCGGGCAGCGCCGAACCCTGGAAAGCCGGCGTTGTGGATCCCGCGGACCGCCAAACCCTTATCACCGGATATGCGCTCGGCGGCACCAACCGCCACCACGCCATCGCCACCTCAGGATCCGCCGAACGCGGGGAACACATCTGGCGGGTAGGAAGCGGCGCTCATACCGACGGGTTTGTCCAGGTCACCGTTGCTGCCGCCGACATCGTCACCGCCGACGTCCTGGCCACGACCATCGTTGCCGGCGGGACACGGATGCTGGACCAGGTTGCGGACCAATGGGATGTGGCCGTACTGGCCATCCGCGCGGACGGCTCCATGCTGGCTACGCCGGCGTTCCAGACAGAGTAGGGCGCCTAGATCCGCGTGAATTGCGCGTACTTGGGCTGCAGGTTATCCCCGGAAGACTTGCCGGTGACGCGGCGGACCACCCACGGCGCGGCGTACTCCCGGAACCACTGGGCATTAGCGCGGATGGCGTCTGCCCCGCTCAGTTCCGGCACCGGCGTCATGGGCGGAACGTCGATGGAGTGGTCATATTTGAGGACCTCGAGCACGCGCTTGGCCATGTTCGCGTGCCCGGCGGCGGACATATGCATCCGGTCGTGGGCCCACATGCCCCAGTCGTAATATTCACTGAAGCGCCAGTAGTCCACCAGCAGGGCGCCGTGGTCCCCGGCGATCCCCCTGACCAGTTCGTTGTAGATGGCGGTGCGGCCGCGCATGGTGCTGAACACCTTCGACCCCCGGGCGTCAAAACCCGTGAACATCACCACGGTGGCGCCGGTGGCAGCGAGTTTCCCCACGGCGTCGTTGTACTCCACCAGCAGGTCATCGATGTCCACTCTCGGGCGGAGGATGTCATTGGCACCGGCGTAGATACTCACCAGGGTGGGATTAAGCGCGACGGCGGCGTCCACCTGTTCAGCCATGATCTGGCGGAGTTTCCTGCCGCGGATGGCCAGGTTTGCGTAGCCGAAATTGGGGTCGGCGGCACCGAGCTGCTCGGCCACGCGGTCTGCCCAGCCCCGGACTCCGTTGGGGCGGCCCGGGTCATCGTCGCCCACGCCTTCCGTGAAGGAGTCGCCGAGGGCCACGAACCGGGAAGTGAAATCCATGCGGTTAGTTTGCCACCCGTTGCCGGGAGCAACCAATCGGCGGGATGTTCCCGGGTCAGCCCTGGGTTTCGCGGAGGATCCAGTGGTCAGAGTCCAGGCGGCCCACCACTTTTTCACCGATCCGGGCCAGGTCCAGGACATCCTGCTCGGTCAGCGCATCGAGGAACAGGTCACGGACGTCCTCCACGTGGGCCGGGGCCAGCCCGACAATGGTGGCCATGCCTTCCTCGGTGAGATGCGCGGTGGTGACGCGGGCATCGTGGGGGTGCGGGCGGCGCTCCACCCAGCCGCGCTTCTGCAGCTTGGTCACCACGTGTGAGAGCCGGGACAGGGAGGCGCTGGTGCGGGCGGCGAGTTCGCTCATGGGCAGGAACCGCTCCTCGGCTTCGGACAGCATGGCCAGGACCGTGTAGTCGAAGAGGGACAGTTTTCCTGCCGCGTGCAGCTTGGTGTCCAGGGCCGCGGGCAGCAGCGTATTGATGCTTACCAGCGCCAGCCAGGCGCGGCGTTCGTCAGCGTTGAGCCAGCGGGGATCGGTCATGGTCACCATTCTACGATTGATCCTTCAAGTAGCTGGTGCGGCGCCGGTAGGCTTGCCCCATGTATGTTGTCTCCCTCACCTACCGCGTGCCCCAGGAGATCGTCGATTTCCACAACGACGCGCACATCGGCTGGCTGCAAAAGGCCTTTGACGACGGCGTGTTTATCGCCGCCGGCCGCAAGATCCCGCGCACCGGTGGCCTGCTCCTGTCGCAGGCTGACCGGGAAACCCTCGATGCAAGCCGGGCCCGGGATCCGTTCTACACCAACGGGGTTGCCGACTTCGAAGTCATGGAGTTCCACGCCGGCAGGGTAGCCCCGGGGTACGAGATCCTGCTGGACACCCCGCCCCAGCCCGCACCCTAAGGCGGGCTGCTTCCCGAAGGTATGCTGCCGGCGTCGGACGTTCCGGCGGCGAGCTTCTTCAACCCGCCCTTCCGGGGGACCTTGACCGGTTGTGGCCAGCGCGGGGTGAGGGTATCCCCCAGTGTGACGCCCCGGAGCTTGCGGCCGAAGAGCGGCAGGACCCAGTCGTGGACCCAGCGCCGCTGGCGCCGCTCCCACTCACGCAGGCTGGGCCGGGCGGGTGGTTCCCAGTCCTTGGGCTTGATCTTGTGCGGCACGCCCAGCTGGTCCAGCACCTGCCCGGCCAGGTATTTGTGCCCCGCCTTGGACATGTGGAGCCGGTCCGAGTCCCACATCCGCCGGTCGTGGAAGGCATCCAGGCACCAGTAGTCCACCAGCACGGCCCCGTATTTACCCGCGATGTCCCGGACCCGCTCGTTGTAATAGGTGTTGCGCTTCTTCAGGGGCTCCAGCAGGGCGGAGACCTTGACGTCGAAGCCGGTGAAGAGGACCACCGTGGCCCCGGTGCCTGCCAGCGCTGCCACCAGCTGCTCATAGTCCGCCATGAGCGCGGGCATGTCAGTCTTAAGGTCCAGGATGTCGTTGCCGCCGGCGTAGAGCGTGACGAGCGTTGGCCGCATCCCCAGCGCCGGTTCCAGCTGCTCGTCGACGATGTGCCGCAGCCGTTTGCTCCTGATGGCCAGGTTGGCGTATCTCCAGCCTGGCTGCGCCTTCGCCAGTTTCTCGGCCACCCGGTCGGCCCACCCCCGCACCCCGTTGGGCAGCCGCTCGTCCCGGTCGCCCACCCCTTCGGTAAAGGAGTCCCCGAGGGCAACAAACACCCGCCGCCCGGAGTCAGGAAGCAGGGGATCAGAGGGCACAACGCCACCGTAGAACGAAGAAAAAGAGCGCAGGGAAACCAAAGGTGAAGCCAAGGTGACGTACGCAGCAAGCCGGAGCCGGCGGCTTGCGTAGGAGCGCATCGCCGACTGGAGCGCAGTGAAGGCCGCCCGCGGCCGTAATGGAGCGGAAGGAGGTGTCTAAGCGACGGCAAGCCGGCGGTTGCGGCGTAGCCAGCAACCCAAAAGGCCTAGCCTTCGGCTTTGCCCTGCCGCCAGTACCCCATGAACGCCACCTGCTTCCGGTCGATCCCCACGTCGCGGACCAGGTAGCGCCGCAGTTCCTTGATGACCCCCGCTTCGCCCGCCATCCAGGCGTAGAAGGGCAGCGCACCGGCGGGCAGGTGCGGGTTCCTGGAGCCGCTGATGACGGAGGATTCCAGGCGCCCGGGCGTCTCCCACAGGATGTCTTCATCCACGTTGACGTCATCCGGCTCAGGCCCGGCGGCCCCGTCGTCCGCCGTGATGCCCACCCAGGCGGGCACGGGGACGGCTTTGCGCACGGCTTCCTGCAGCAGCTGCCCGTGCGGCCGGGACCGTCCGATGGCGGCGCCGCGGGCCAGCCACGTGATTTCGATGTCCGCCGGGGAGCTGAGTTCCAGGAAGTCGCCGGCCTGCGGGACTTCCAGGAGAGCATGTCCGCTCATATAGGGCGGGAGGGTTTCGAGGATCGCGGAGATTGCGGGGACGGCGGTTTCGTCGCCGGCGAGCAGGACGCGCTGGGCCATGCCGGGGCGCCACTCGATACCAGAGTAGGTTTCGGCGGTGACGCAATGCGCGGCGCGGTTGTTCGGGCCGATGATGGTGAGCGGGTCGCCGGGTTTGGCCTTGGATGCCCAGTCCGCGGCCGGCCCGGCATTTCCGTGGCCGTCGGCGTGCATGACGAAGTCGACGTCGATCTCGGGGTACACCGCATCCAGCCGCACCTCCCGGACCGTATAGGTGCGCATGGAGCCGCGCACGTCCGGGTCCATGGCCAGCCAGTCCCGGTACCAGCCGGCGTGGGCGGTGTCGAAGGCGGGAACCGGCAGGACTGACCCGTCCGAAGCCTGCGATGGAATGACCAGCTTCACCCGTAGGTCCAGCGTGGGGCCGTGGACCCCGAACTCACGCAGCGCGTAGCCGCCGAAAGTGATCCTGCGGAACGTGGGGCTGAGCTGCTGGACCGCGGACACGGCCACCTCGAAGGCAAGGCTCATCGGCTCGGTGGCGGCGCTTTTCCGGGTTTTCATGAAACGAGCTCCAGTTCGGTGGTTGTGGCGTGGTGCCGGCCGATGGGAAGGATCAGCGGGGTACCGGAGACGGGATCCGGGATGACGCGGCTTTCCAGGCCGAAGACGTCTTTGACCAGGTCTTCCGTCACCACGTCCTGCGGGGAGCCCAGGGCTGCCACGGCGCCGCCCTTCATGGCAATGACGTGGTCCGCGTAGCGGGCGGCCAGGTTGAGGTCGTGCAGGACGATGGCCACGGTGGTGCCGCGCGTACGGTTCAGGTCCATCACCAGGTCCAGGACCTCCACCTGGTGGGCCAGGTCGAGGTAGGTGGTGGGTTCGTCCAGCAGCAGGACGTCGGTTTCCTGGGCAAGGGCCATGGCGATCCAGGCCCGCTGCCGCTGGCCGCCGGACAGTTCGTCCACGTCCCGCCCGGCGAGCTCCAGCGTTCCGGTGGCCTCCAGCGCGCGCTGCACCGCGGCGTCGTCCTTGTCACTCCAGCTGCGGAAGAAGCCCTGGTGCGGGTAGCGTCCCCGCCCCACCAGGTCCCGGACGGTGATCCCGTCCGGGGCGCTGGGGTGCTGGGGAAGCAGGCCCAGGGTGCGGGCCAGTTCGCGTGCCGGGCGGGAATGGATGTCCTTGCCGTCCAGGGTCACGGCGCCGCCGGCGGGTTTCAGGAGCCGGGACAGGCCGCGGAGCAGGGTCGACTTTCCGCAGGCGTTGGCGCCCACGATCATGGTCACCCTGCCTTCGGGGATCCGGACGCTGAGCCCGTCCACCACGCAGCGCTGGTGGTAGCTGAGGGTCAGGTCCTTGGCTTGGAGAACTGCCACGTCAGGCATCCTTTCGGTTGGCCGTGACCAGGAGCCACAGCAGGAAGGGGGCGCCGAGCGCGCCGGTGACCACGCCCACCGGCAGCACGGTGCCGCCCAGGAGCAAGGGGGCCAGGTTGGCGGCGAAGTAGTCGGCCACCAGGACAATCAGGGCGCCCACCAGGGCCGACGCCGGCAGGCTGGCTTGGCCGGTGAAGCGGCGGGCGATGGGACCGGCCAGGAAGGCGACGAACGAGACCGGTCCGGCAGCCGCCGTCGCCACTGCTGCCAGCGATACCGCGACGACCACCAGTGCCAGGCGCGCGGTGTTGACCCGGACGCCCAGGCCGGCGGCTGCGTCATCCCCCAGTTCCATGATGCGCAGCGGCCCGGCGATAAGCCTGGTGGCGGGAACCAGGGCGGCGAGCGCGAGGAAGAGGATGCCGGCGCGGTCCCAGTTGGCGGAGTTCAGGGATCCGTTCAGCCAGACCAGGGCGTCGGCGGCGGTGCGGATATCGGCCCGGGTCATCAGGAAGCTGACCACGGCCTGGAGGGCGGCCGCGGTCCCCACACCGGCCAGGACCAGCCTGTTTCCGGCAGCGGTTCCCCTGCCGGTTCGGCGGGCGCCGCGGGAGATCGCGTAAATCAGGGCTGCCACGGCCAGGGCGCCCGCCAGCGCCGCCGCGGACACAGCGGCACCGGATACGCCGAAAACAACGATCGCAACAACCGCCGCCGCACTGGCCCCCGAGCTGATGCCGATGACGTCGGGGCTGGCGAGGGGGTTCCGCAGCATGGTCTGGAACAGGGCGCCGGCCAGGCCGAACGCGATCCCGGTCAGGGTGCCGATGAACGCGCGGGGAAGTTTGTTCTCCATCACGATGAAGCTGGCTCCCGGAATCTTCGCGCCGCCGGTGAGGTGGTTGAAGACGATGGTGAAGAAATCCGGGATGGTCACCGTGTAGCTGCCCAGCAGGACGGACGCGAAGAACAGGAGCGCGACGGCGGCAGCCAGCACCGCGGTCCGGTGCAGCGGCCCCCGTCCCCCACGTTGCTCCAGCACTTTTGGTCCTTTCGGACCGGTTTTGGCAGCCGGATCTGATAGCGCAACGCCGGTCACAGGCCTGCCCCTTTCCCGCGGCGGACCAGCCATACGAACACGGGCGCGCCGATCAGGGCGGTCATGATGCCCGCCGGGATCTCACCGGGAAGCAGCACCACCCGGCCAACGATGTCCGCGCCCAGCAGCAGCGCCGGGGCGGCCACCAGGGACAACGGCAGGATCCAGCGGTAGTCCGGGCCGGTGAGGAAGCGCACGGCGTGCGGGATCACCAGGCCGACGAAGCCGATGGGACCTGCCAGCGCGGTGGCCGTGCCGCACAGCAGGACCACCCCCAGGGCCACCACGGCGCGGGACAGCCCCACCCGTTGGCCCAACCCGCGGGCAACGTCGTCCCCCAGGGCAAAGCTGTTGAGGGTCCGCCCTGCCAGCAGCACAACCAGCGCACCGGCCGCCAGGAACGGCAAACCCGGCAGGAGTACCGGCCAGTCACGGCCCGCGATGCCGCCCACCTGCCAGAAGCGGAACCGGTCAAGGGTGTCCTGGCTGGAGACCAGGATGACGTTCATGAGCGATGACAGCCCGGCGCTCAATGCTGCTCCCGCCAGCGCGAGCTTCACCGGCGTTGCGCCCTCCCGGCCCAGCGAGGCGATGAGGTACACCACGACGGCGGCCGCGGCGCCCCCGGCGAACGCGAACCAGATGTAGCCGGTGAAGGTGGTGACGCCGAACAGGTAGATTCCGGCCACTACCGCCAGGGCAGCCCCGGCGTTGACACCGATGATGCCGGGGTCGGCCAGGGGATTGCGGGCAACACCCTGCATCGCCGCACCGGCAAGGCCCAGCGCACCGCCGGCCAGCAGGCCCAGGACGGTCCGCGGGATACGGGCGTGCACCACGGCATGGTCCCCGTTTGCGGGATCGAACGCTGTGAGCGCCTGCCACACGGTGCCGAGGGGAACGTCACGGGCGCCCACGGCCAGCGATGTGCCGGCCAGGAGCACCAGCACGACGACGGCGGTCGGCAGCCAGGCGGCAGGTTTCCTTCCCCGAGCATCACCCCGGAGGGTGCCCGGGGCTGCCGTTGCCGGCACCTGGGTGCCATTGTCCGCTGCCGGAGGCGCCGTCGTCGTACTCATGGAGGTGCGCCTACTTCACTGCATCCGCTGCTGTGGCCAGCTGCGGGAGGAACGTGTCCAGGGACCACGGCAGGCTCAGGGGTGATGAGGCCGAGATGGACAGGGTCAGCGTGTTGTCGGAATCGGCTACCAGGGCACCATTCTTGATGGCCGGGATCTGGCCGAGGAGCGGGTCAGCCTTGATGGCGTCGGTGGTGGAGGCATCCGGAACCCAGGTGACGAAGATGTCCGACTTCAGTTCGTTGGCTTTTTCGGCGGACCACGGAATGTAGAACTCCTTGGAGCCCTTGGAGTTGTCCGCCACCACCAGGGCCAGGGTCATGCCGATCTCGCTGAGGAAGCGGGGGCGGTTGTCGTTGGCGGTGTAGACGTTCACGCCGTCGCCCTTGGCGGGTTCCAGGTTGCCGTAGATGAAGCTCTTGCCTTGGATCTCCGGGTACTGGGCCACCTTGTCCTTGACCGTCGATTCGGTGTCGGAAACCAGTGTGGCCGCTTCGGCGTCCTTGCCCAGGGCCTTGCCGATGGTGGTGGTGGCGTCCTGCCAGGAGGTTCCGTAGGCGACGCCCGGGTGGGCCACCACGGGGGCAATTTCGCTGAGTTTCCTGTAGTCCTCTTCCGTCAGGCCCGAGTAGGCGGCGAGGATGACGTCCGGGCTGAGCTTGGCAATCTCCGTGAAGTTGATCCCGTCCGCTTCCGAGTATTGGGCGGGAGCCTTGGCCGAACCGAAGCCGGCGCCCAGTTTTTCCAGCGCGGCGTCCTTCCAGGGGGTGGAGCCCTTGTCATTGCCGCCCCACTCGTTCCTGGGGACGCCCACCGGAACCACGCCCAGCGCGATGGCGACGTCGTCGTTAACCCAGGAAACGGTGGCAACCCGGGTGGGCTGCTTCTCGATGGTGGTACAGCCGTACACGTGCTCGATGGTGACGGGGAACGCGGTGCTGCTGCTGGAACTGCCGGCATCCGCAACGGTGGTGGCGGGACCTGTGCTGCACGCCGACAGCGTGAGGGCCGCCGCGGCCAGCACTGAGGCAGCCTTTCCGGCTGAGGAAAACAGCGTGCGGCGGGTGGGCACTGGGCCGGGAAAGAGGGGGAACGACACGGGGCTCCTTGAATCGGACTGATCAAAACTTAAGTAAGGCTAACCTATGTAAATCTGCATTACGCAACACTTTTGTCACCTAATCCAGCATCGTGACGAAAACCACATTCTGCGGCCGACCGCTTGGACAGGACCCGCATCCTTTGGCAGGATGGCCCTTGCTGGTCCGGCTTTTGAGACACCGGACGGCTGAACAGGAAAAGGACAACGGGAACGATGCGCACGCAGAGGGCCAATCGGGCCGCCGCTGCCGTGGAGAGCGGGGTGGCCGCTTTGGCCTGCACCGCGGAGACTGACTGACTCCCCCGTTACCCCTGGCCCGGCTCCGGGCCGCCCACCTTCACGAAAGTTTCAGCCATGCAATCAGTCACGTCCCAGCAGATCCGTTCATCCTTCGTCAACGCCAGCCGCTCGGAAGCTGCAAAGCTCACCCTGCCCAAAAACTTCGACTCGCTCGACTGGGACGGCCTGGAGTTCCTGGGCTGGCGGGACGAGAAGATGCCGCTGCGCGGTTACCTCGTGGTCCCGGGGCAAAAGGGCCTCACCGGGATCATGCTCCGGGCACCCGAAGGAGGGGCCAAGAAGAACCGGTCGGTGCTGTGTGAGCTCTGCCGGGATGTGTTGTCCAAGGAGGACGTGCTGTTGTGGGTCGCCAAGCGGGCGGGCCAGTCGGGGCGGAACGGCAATACCGTCGGCACCCTGATCTGCGCCGACTTCGTGTGCTGCGGCAACGTCCGCAGGGAGCCGCCTGTCAATGAGATCAATCCAGATCCCGCCGCCGTGGTGGAACGCCAGATCCAGGGGCTTCAGGACCGCACGGCGCAGTTCCTGGCGCGCGTTCAGGCCAAGTAGGACGTCGGGCGAAGCAGGCAGGCGAAGCCCCGTTCACGGCCGTGAACGGGACTTCCCGGCCTGCCGGTCAGCGGTAGGAGAAGCTCATCAGTACAGCCTTCAACGCCTGGCCTTCGGCGCCCCAGTACCAGGCCTTCGCCGCGTCATCGCTGGCGAACGGCTGCGCGTCGAACAGGACATCCGCGCTCAAGACCCGGCCGCCAAGCAGCACCGGACCTTCCCGCACCTGTCCGTCCGGGGAAACAGGCAATCCAGCCGTGAGTTCCATGCGGTATCTTGGGGCGCCTTCACTGCGGTCCACAAAGAACGACGCATGCGGCGTGGGAACAGAATGGTCCCGGAGGCCCAGGACAGGGTCTGTTTCGATGACGGTCCGGGTGGCAGAGCCGGCGACGACATCGGCGATTTGGCCGTAGTAGATGTTGATGCGGCTGCTTCCTCCGGCATCGTGAACCGTAGCCGTTCCCACATACGGAGTTTTCGACGGCTCGAAAAGCTCCACCGTCCAGTCCGCCGGATGGCTGAAGGACAGCCGGCCATCGGGAAAGGGTGAAAGCTTCCGGCCCTGCGGGAACCGGAGAAGAGGTAGCCGCGGGAACTATTGCCCGGCCCGGATCCGGGGCCACTGTGGAACTGGCGGCGGACGCCGGGGATGAACCGCCATTCGCCGGGGTCCCCTCCGCACAAGCCGCGAGGGAGAGCAGGACGGCAGCAAGCGCCGGCGGTGCACCTTGCAGGACACGCATGGAAGTGCCTTTCAAGAGGACGCCATCGTTCTCTTGGGGAACAGCGCGGACCCAGCATCCCGCAGTACCTATGGGATTTCTTCAGGCGAGGTGTGGTTGGTCATCCCAGAGTGGCACAACGAAAACACCGGCCACCATTGCCCGCACAATAATTCCACCTATTTGTTATATTGCCCGGCTTTCTCAGCGCAGCACGATGTCCACCGGGTTCGCTTCCGACCGCCAGGCGCCTTCCTCCCCCGGCCGGGGACGGATCACCGGCGCTGTGAGGACTCCGGAGCGGTTGGTGCGCCGGTCCCGGAGGATTTCGGTGACCGAGCCCAGGTGGCGGGACAGGTCGATCACGTTCTCCGGAGCCGCGAGCAGCAGCTGGAAGCCGAATTCGTGCAGCGCCTTGATCCCGGCGCCGGCGAACTCCTCCGACGCGAGCACGAAGGCCTCGTCCATCATCACGGTGCCGTAGGTGGTGAAGCCCTGCTCGGCGATGCCCAGCTGGTAGCTCAGTGCCGCGGCCATGATGAAGGCGGTGAACCGCTGCCGCTCGCCACCGGACATCGAACCGGTGTCAGCGTGCATGAACACTTCGGTCTTCTTGCCGCCCCGCGGACCGGTGACTTCCCGGTGCTCCTTGCACTGGATGAAAAGGTGCCCGCGGACGTCCAGTACCTCGGCACGCCAGCGCCGATCCTCGGGTGCCTGGGAACCGAGCCGCTTGACCAGGGTTTCCAGGGACTTGTAGCGGGCGGTGAGCTCGCCGTCGTCGTCCCCTTCGGCGCCGGAGCCCTCCGCCCGGCCGGCCTCCGCCTTCACCGGCCGGGTGTGCCGCGCCTTCAGGGCGTTCTGGATGGCGTCTTTGAACTGCTTGGCCGTGGGCGGCAGCGTCTGCTTGATGTCCAGTTCCAGGTAGCTGCCCTCGTGGAAGTTCACCTGCGAGAGGATGCCGTTCAGGGGCAGGATGCGGCTGGTGATGGAGCGGCGTTCCTCGTCCAGCAGGTGCAGCAGGGTACTGAAGGACTCGTGCGTGCGCTGGTTGAAGAACTGGCGGAACTCCGCCTCCTGCGCGGGCAGGCCGTCGTTAATGATCGCGTGGTAGCGCGCCTCGAACTCGCTCGCGGCGCCGATGCTGGTGCCGTGGTCGGCCGAGATGGCACTCCCCCACTCGCGCACGAAGCCTTCAAAAATGCGGGTTAGCCGCTCGGCCGTCGCCTGTCCCCGCGACTCCGCGGAGTGCAGTTCGCCTAGCAGCGCGGTCCGGACCCGGTTGGCCAGGTTGTCCAGCTCGTGCATTTCCGTGATGTCGCCGAAGTCGGCGAAGTAGGGTTCCAGGGCTTTGACGGTGGCGTCCGACGGCGGTGCCTGGGCCAGGCGGTCGCGCGCGGCTTCCAGCAGGGTATCGGCAGCCGTCAGCTGGCGGTCGAGTGCCTTGTATTCGCTTTGCAGGACGGCGGCGGACTCGGTGCTGGACTGGTGCTTGTGCCGGACTTCCTCGATGCTGGCGCGGAGCGGCTCCAGGTCCGCCTGGGCAGCAAGGGCGTCCTTGAGCCGCTGCTCGATCCGCGCCAGGTCATCGGCGGCGACCGCGGCAGACACTTGTTCCCACGGACGGTCGTCTTCGGCGATCCGGCGCAGGGCGTCAAGCTGCCGGCTCATGCCCTGGTGCGAGTCCTCGCGGCTCTGCGCCAGTTCGGCGGCCTTGGCCACCTCCTGCCGGAGGTCCTCCACCTGCCCGGCCACGAGCTCCAGCTTGGCCGCATTGTCGAAGCCCAGGACGTAATCCTGGCGGCTGGTGAAGCGGTCGTCCTTCTCCACCGTGTGCCGGTTGCGCTTGACCACGCCGCCCAGGCTGAGGCCCTTGTCCAGTGCAGCCAGTTCGTCAGGGTCCTCCACGCAGGGGTATGCGAAATCGAGGGCGATCCGCTCGCGGACCCATTCCCCCGCCTCAGCAGCCGCACCCGAGGCAAGGATGTCCAGCTTGGTGAGCAGGTCGCCGTCGCGTGCGTCCTCCACGGCGAGCGCGCCGCCGGCGAGCGGCTTGGAGACGTCCACGGCCCGCAGCGCGCCGCGGACGTTGTGGTCGTTGAGGTAGCGGGTCACGGCGCCGAAGTGCTCGCCGGGAACCAACAGGGTGGTGGCCAGGTTGCGGAGTGCGCGTTCAGCGGCGGGGCGCCACCGTTCCTCCCCCTCGGCGAGATCCATGAGCTCACCGGCGAAGGGCATGCGGTCCTCGGGGATGCCGGTTGCGGCGGCTATGGCGGCGCGGTTTTCGATGCTCGACGGCGGCAGCAGGGATTTGCGCGTCTTCAGGGAGACGAGTTCCTGCTCAGCCGCGGCCAGCTCGCGTTTCCGGGCAGCGTGCGCATCGAACGCCTCAAACCTGAGCTCCTGCAGGGCCTGCGAGTCGTCCTTCAGCTCGGCCGACCGGGCTGCTGCCTGCTCGTGCGCCTGCTCCCAGCCGGCGCCGCTCCACTCAAGCTGCAGGCCGGCGTCGGCCAGTGCCTGCTGGGCTGCCTCCTCCACCTGCTGGCGGAGCTTCAGGCCAACCCGGGCGTTTTCCAGCGACTGCTCGATCGCGGAGATCGCGTTGCCGCCCTGGTTGTTGTAGTCGGCTTCCAGCTCCCGCAGTTCCTTGGCCAGGCCATCGCGGACCGCACGCTCGGCACCCAGTTCCTTGGCCTTTGACTGCGCCAGCTCACGGAAACGGACCAGCGTCTTCTGGTGCACCGTGACGGCGAGCTGCTGCTTGTACGCGTCGAATTCCCCGCCCACCAGCTCCCGCAGCCGGTTCGCGTCCAGCAGCGACTGCGCGTATTCGCGGTTCAGCCCGGGGACAGGGGCCAGCTGGTCCCGCTGCTGCCGGACATCCTCCAGCCGCTGGCGGATGGACATCAGGTTGCTGAACTCCTCCACCACGTCGTCCGCGGCGGCCAGCGTTGCCGGCGCGTCCAGGACCTGGTCGCGGAAGAAGGTGTTGACGCTGCCGCCAAGCCCCTTTCCCGCCTGGATCACCCGCAGCAGGGGCAGCGCCTGGTCCGAGCTGATCCCCAGCAGCCGCCGGAACCGCTCCGCGAACGCCTTGTGCACGTCAAACACCTGGGCGTGCGGGAAGAGCGTCTCCAGGGCACCCTTGGTGAAGCGCTTGTCCGCGATGCCCTCGAGCGCTTCAAGGTCCAGGGGCACATTGTCGATCAGGTAGAACCGGCCCACGCTGGACTCGGTGCCGTTCTTCGGCAGGTCGAACAGCGCCGAGACCGTCACCCGGGTGCCGGCGGCGTTGTCGAACGTCAGGGCGACGGCGGACCAGGTGGCACCCGGGCGCTGGAAAGCACTCGCCGAGCCCTCGCCCACGGCCTTGTCCCCCACCTTGCCGCGCATGTACGTGAACGTGGTCCGCTTGTCCTCCACGGCACCCGAGCGCTGCGCAGCGGCCTCATTCGACCTCGGCCGGGCATCGAACACCCGCAGCATTGCATCGAATAGCGTGGACTTGCCCACGCCGGAGTTACCCGTCAGCAGGGTTCCGTTCCGGTCCACGTGCATCGTATGCGCGCCGTGGAACGTCCCCCAGTTGACCACCTGCACCAGCGCCAGGCGCATCTGCCCGGGGTTGGTCACGTCCCCCAACGGAAGCATGCTCGCGATGGTCACTGTCCTGCCTCCTTAGCTGTGGTTGGGAACGGCGACAGCGCTGCCGCCCCCGCCCCTTCGCCGGGCGGCATTGGTCCTGCGGACCATGCGCCCGGCTCCGACAGGCCCGATGCCACTCCCGGGGCGGCAGCGCCGTCGTCGTCATTCTCGTCCCCACCTTGGGCGTCAAACTCCAACAGTGCTTCCGTGCCCGTGGCGTCTGCCGAAGCCGCTACCAAGGCCTCGATGTGGGCCGGGATGTCGCCGATGTTTTCGAACGGCAGGGCCAGGGGCAGGGCGTTGGAGATGGTGTAGACGTCGTCCAGACCGGTGGGGAGCAGGAGTTGCCGGGCCAGGAGCTTGGTGATGGCGCGGGTGACCACGTCCGAGTCGCGCAGGGCGTCCTGCTGCCCGGCGGGCTGGTAATGCGCCACCAGGTCCGTGATCTCCTCACGGGTGATGGTGGGGTCCGTCTGGGCAGTGACGTGCCGGTCCAGCAGCAGGCGCAGCCGGAGCAGCACGATGGTTTCCACCCGGCTGAGGGCGCGCTGCTGGCGCAGGATGCTGGACCGGGTGTTGCCGCCGATCACCTCCGGATCCACGGGGCGCAGGACGGCAATCTTCCGCTCATGGTCCAGCTGCAGGGTCAGGAACAGCTCGGAAAGGCGGCTGCGCAGGATCACCTGGTGGTCCAGCAGCACCGTCCACAGCTTTTCGTCCCGGCCGCCGTCAATGTAAGGACCCTTAAGGAGCTTCACCAGGGCCTGCCGCACCTTCATCGACAGAACGCCCGTGTCGCCGGGGAACAAGGCGGCGCCGTCGACGAAGGTGTCGCGGGGTGAAACAGGTCCGGGGTACCCAGCTCCCGATGCCGCCCCGGCCCCTTCGCCGCGCGGCTGATCTTCGATCAGCCCAGCGCGCGGCTCCGATAGCGGGTCCGGACTTCCCGGTGCTCGCAAGCTCGCATCGGGGCCCTCGTTCGTCCCCTTCGATGCCACTCCCTGGGCGGCATCGGGCGCTGGGGTCGTGTCGTGTGAAACCTCAGTCATCTGAATCCTTTGCGAGCGTGACCACCGGCAGGTAGGCCTTGCGGGTGGAGCCGTCTATTTGTTCGAAGTCCAGTCCGTCCCAGGCGCCGCGGTTGAAGTCCGCCCCGGCGTGGAGGGCTTCCGACAACAGGGCGCGGATGGAGTTGATGTGCTGCTCTTCGGGCGGCAGCTGCTGCCAGGCGTCGGCAAGGGTTGCAGCTCCGGCCATGGCTGCCCGGACCACCGCCGGCTTGGCCTTGCCGGTCCTCGGCGAGCGCACCCGGTCCGAGTCGGTGAAGGCGATGGGATCCGCCAGGCGGGGCGGTGCCGCGAACTCGTCCGGGTCGAACAGCTTCACCATGGACAGGGACTCGAAGCCGGCGTTGTAGAGGACCGGCCCGGGGACCAGCCCGGGGCGTTCCCGCTCGTACGGGAGGGAACGGATGGCCTGCTCCGCTTCGCGCAGGACCTGGCGCAGCCTGACCGACTGGCGGAAGTCGTCGCTTTGGACGTACGTGTTGAGGCTTTCGCTGAGTTTGCCGTAGATGCGCTGAATCTGGCTGTGCTGCTGGCGGAGTTCGGCCACCAGGTTCTTCAGCGTTTCCCGGTCATCGGGTGAGAGGTCGTCGGCGAACTGGCGGCTCAGGACCTCGCCAATCGCGGACCGGAAGCGGAGCTGCTGCTGCGGATCCTCAAGGAAGGCAGTGAAGGACCGGAAGGTCCTGCCTTCGGGGCTCTGGCGCAGCCGTTTATCGGCTTCAAGGACCTGGGCCATGGTGGCACCCTTGGTCAGGGACTCCTCAATGATCTGGTTGCGGAGGCCGCCCACCAGTTCCTCGATCCGGTCACGCATCTTCTTGTAGTCCGCGGGCAGGCTGGCTGCCAGGTCCAGGATGTTTCCCGCGGCCTCCACGGCGTCGTCGTCGTCGAGCAGGCCGTCGAACTCGCCGGTGCTGATGTCCTGGATGAGCTGCTGCCGCTCTTCGATTTCCTCTTCGAGGGCTTCCAGCCGGGCGCTCTGGTCCGGGTTGGTCTCGTTGGCGAGCTTCTCCACGTCCCCCAGAAGGGTGCCCAGGCGGGAACCGTTCAAGGTGGACCGCTCGCTGGAGAGGCTGTCCAGGAAGGCGAGCACGCGGGCTGCCGGCTCAGTTGCCTCGTAGACGATCTGGCCTGACTGGTTCCGGCGGGTCAGGAACTGCCGCCGCGTCCATTCATCGCCAAAGGCCTTGCCGTTGGCCCCTCCACCCAGCCCGGGGTCCTGGCGCCGGAGTTCTTCAAGGAAGGTGTCGACGTCGGCATGGAATTCCTCGAGCGGGACCTGCGGCCGGGTGCGGGTAAAGGATGCCTGGAGCACCGCAATGACCCAGGGCGCCGAACGGGTCAGGGCCCACGCGGGACCCTTGGTGAGGAGTTCGAGGTCCCGGAGCCGGGCGCTGATGGCGTCAGCGGATGACCTGGCGGAGCGGGGCACACACTCTCCTTGGGCTGTTGGCTGCGGACTGTTCCGGGGGCTGGGCAGGGGCGGTCCGAAATGGCCGGACCGGAAAACTGCCAACTACAAGGTTAACGCAGGCCGCCGCGACCGCTTCGTGACCTACCTGTGGGTAGTGTTTCGATCCCATATCAACAGGTGCCGCCGTCCGCGCCGGGTCTGGCTGCGCCCGCAGCCGTCCACCTACGCTTCTGCTACCGGTCTTCACTACAGCAGTCTTTCGCAGGCAATGTCGCAGCAGGGGGATACATGCAGTTCGATCTAAGCTCCGTGGAAACAGCCACTTTGGTCTTCATCGGGACATTGGTGTTCGGCGCGGTCCTGGCCGGATTCGTCCTGACGGCCGGGCTGGTGGCCTTGGTGGTACTGGGCGCGGGCAAGCTCACCTGGATAGTTGTTGTCAATACGCTCATGGCGGTGGTCCACGGGATCAATTCAGGGTGGGACAGGCTGGTCCACCGCGCTTCCGCCGTCGAGCTTCCGGGGGACTTCCAGGGCCAACCGGCCCCTAGCACCGGAACCTACCCGCGGGTAATCTTGAGGGACAGCTGAAGGGTTCTCCAACCCGGCGGATCCATGGCTACACCGGCCAATCCGGCCAAGGAGAGAACCCATGACCTCCGCAACTGACAGCCAGGCCAAAGACGCCCCGGCTGAAGAAACCCCCGTCCCCGCCGGCAACATCGGCGCCGGCGCCACCGCCGAAGATGCCCGGGCCGTCGCCGAGGCCGCCCGGGAGTCAGGCTGGGACCGTCCCAGCTTCGCCAAGGGCCTCTACCTGGGCAGTTTCGATCTGGACCTGGTCCACCCGTGGCCGGCCGCTGACCCAGCTTCCGTCCAAAAGGGCGAGGAGTTCATGGCCCGCCTGACCGACTTCGCCCGGACCATGTCCGGGCGGGTTATCGAGCGGGACGCGAAGATTCCGGACGAATACATCAAGGACCTGGCGGACCTCGGCGTCTTTGGCATGAAGATCCCGGAGGAATACGGCGGCCTGGGCCTCTCGCTGGTGTACTACGGACGGGCCCTTGCCCTGCTCGGCAGCGTGCACCCCAGCCTGGGCGCCCTGATTTCCGCCCACCAGTCAATCGGCGTGCCCGAGCCCGTGAAGGTCTTTGGGACGCCCGAACAGAAGCGTGAGTACCTGCCACGGTGTGCCGCCGGTGCCGTCACTGCCTTCCTCCTCACCGAACCGGACGTGGGCAGCGACCCCGCCCGGATGGGCAGCACGGCAACCCCCACGGACGACGGCGACGCGTACCTTTTGGACGGCGTGAAACTGTGGACCACCAACGGGGTGATCGCCGAACTGGTGGTGGTCATGGCGGTGGTCCCGGCGCACACCGACCCGGACGGCACCCGGCACAAGGGCGGCATCAGCGCGTTCGTGGTGGAGATGGACTCGCCGGGTATCACGGTGGAAAACCGCAACGCCTTCATGGGCCTGCGCGGGATCGAGAACGGGGTGACCCGCTTCCACCAGGTCCGGGTGCCCGCCGCCAACCGGCTCGGGCGCGAGGGCCAGGGCCTGAAGATCGCACTGACCACGCTCAACACCGGCCGCCTGGCCCTGCCCGCGCTGTGCGTGGCATCGGGACGGTGGAGCCTGAAGATTGCCCGCGAGTGGTCCAATGCCCGCACCCAGTGGGGCAGGCCCGTGGGTGAACACGAGGCCGTGGGCAAGAAGATTGCGTTCATCGCGGCCTCGGCCTTTGCCCTGGACGCCGTGTTTGAACTGTCCGCCGAACTTGCCGATGCGGGGCAGAAGGACGTCCGCATCGAGGCCGCGCTCGCAAAACTTTGGGCCACGGAAATCAGCTGCCGGATAGCCGATGAACTGGTCCAGATCCGGGGCGGCCGCGGATTCGAAACGGCCGCGTCGCTGGCCGCCCGCGGGGAACGGGCGGTGCCGGCCGAGCAGCAGCTGCGGGACCTCCGCATCAACCGGATCTTCGAGGGTTCGTCCGAAATCATGCGGCTGCTGATCGCGCGGGAAGCGGTGGACGCGCACCTTGCCGCTGCGGGCGACCTCGCGTCCCTCGATGCGAGCCTGGCCGACAAAGCGAAGGCCGCCGTCGGCGCTTCCGGCTTCTACGCCAAGTGGCTGCCCAAGCTGGTGGCGGGCGCCGGGATGGACCCGCGGTCCTACGGCGAGTTCGGCCGGCTGGCCAAGCACCTTCGGTTCGTGGAGCGTTCGTCGCGGCGGCTCGCCCGCCAGACGTTCTACGGCATGGGCCGGTGGCAGGCCAAACTCGAGCGCAAGCAGGCGTTCCTCGGCCGGGTGGTGGACATCGGTGCGGAGCTCTTCGCGATGACGGCATGCTGCTCCCGCGCCGAAATGCTCCTGAAGACGTCCCCCGACAAGGCAGCCAGCGCCTACGAGCTCGCCGACGCCTACTGTGAGCAGGCAAGGGTCCGGGTGGACGAATACTTCGACCAGCTGTGGCGGAACACGGACGACGCCGACCACGCACTGACGCGAAAAGTGCTTGCCGGTGACTACACGTGGCTGGAGGCAGGGGTGCTGGACCAGTCCGAGGGCACGGGCCCATGGATCGCCGACGCCTCTCCGGGAGCATCAACCAAGGAGGACCTGCACCGGAACTACCGGTAAAACCGCAGGTCACAAAGTAGTAAGCACGCTTGCTATCACCCGGGGGCGGGTGGTTGAGTTGAGTCATGAGCAGCTCAACGGACCCAGAGAACCTGCCTCCCCGCCGCGCCCGGGAGGACGACACCACCCGCAGCGGAAGCTACCGGGACGACAGCGCGGGCGACGCCGCCACGCGCTCGATGGACCAGGCGCCCGCCCGGGAGGGAGTCCGCGCCCGTGAAACGGCGGTAACCCGTGAAAACGAGCCTGTGCGCCCGGGGGAACGCGGCCGCGCCGTGAACCGGGATGCGGACCTCAGGGCAGAGCGGTCCTACGAACCTGCCCCGCCCAGCGCGGAGCGCGAGTACCGGCCCGCCCCCACCGCAGCGGCTCCCATGGTGGACCCCACGCTCGCGGACAGGGAAACCGCAGTGGCGCGCCAGAAAGAGCGGTTCGGCGGCATCAAGGTTGGCTCCGCCTTCTTTGGCTGGCTGGCCGCCACCGGCATGGCCGTCCTGCTGACCGCCCTGGTGGCAGCAGCCGGGACAGCCGTGGGCCTTGCGAACAACACCGATGTCAACGAGGCCGTGAACCAGGCGGCCCGGAACAGCGGCACGGTTGGGCTGGTAGGGATCATCGTCCTGCTGGTCATCCTGTTCCTTTCCTATTACTGCGGCGGCTACGTTGCCGGCCGCATGGCCCGCTTCAACGGCGCCAAGCAGGGACTCATGGTGTGGGTCTGGGCCCTGATCGCAGCCATCGTCGTGGCCATCCTGGGACTCGTGGCCGGGCAGCAGTTCAATGTCCTGGCCAACCTGAACAGCTTCCCCCGCATCCCCATCAACGAAGGACAGCTGACCACCACCAGCATCATCGCCGCGATCGTGGTGGCACTGGTGGCCCTCGTGGGCGCTGTACTGGGCGGCCTGGCGGGCATGAGGTTCCACCGGAAGGTTGACCGCGCCGGCTTCACCCCGGACAGCGAGTATTACGACGACGGGGAGTAGTCAGGCGAGGATGTCGCCGTCCACGTAGAGCCAGCGGCCGCCCTCCCGGACGAACCTGCTGCTCTCATGCAGGATCCCCCGTTCGCTGCCATGGCGGTAGTACGCCTTGAACTCCACGGTGCCCGCGGTGTCGAACGGTCCACCCCCGGAGGCAGCCACGATGTCCAGGCGGCGCCACTCCATGGCAGCATCCAGATCCAGGGCCTTCGGCGCGGTGGAGGGATGGTGGGTGCGGAGCAAATAGCCCTCGTCCAACAGGGCAAAAGCACTGTACCGGGAACGCATCAACTGTTCCGCCGTGGCGGCCTCCGCCCCGCCGGAAAGGAACCGGCCACAGCAGGCCGCGTAAGGGTCTCCGGACAGACATATGCAGTTTGCGGAATCTATTGATGCGGTCACCCGGTGATGCTGTCATATCCGGTAACAGCTTCGCTACAACCTGGGACCGGGCCACGCGTGCCGGGGCACGGCCGGGCAAAAATCCGTAAGGTGGAGATGGAGTCCGCGGCCGGCGCTGTACACAGGAAGCGGCCGCAGGATGCAGGCAGAGAGGAGAGATGGCGTGGAGCACCCGGACACTCTCGTCCTCAACCTGACTTTCCTGGGCACCATGGGCCTGGCCCTCCTGATGTTCCTGGTCCTCTTCCTGCTCGGCGTCATCACCCTGGTCCTTGCCGGCCTGGGCCGCCTCACTGCGGTCATCCTCATGACCCTGTTCGGGCGGGCCCCCGGCAAGCGCGATTCCGTCGGTTTTGCCGGCGCCCCTGCCAAGCAGGGCCGGCCCCGCAAGCCTCTCCGGGAACGAACGGCCGCGCTGAAACCGTCCCGGCTGAAGGAGTCGCTGGGCACCGCCGTCGGACGCCACCCAAAGCTTGCCGCCGCCCGCCCCGAACCGCCGGTCCTCGCCGAAGACTGGGCCTCCGCCGTTGCCCAGGCCGATAAGCGCGCCGAAGCCCGGGCGCGGGCCGAACGGCCGGAAATCAAGCTGTCCGTGCGGGATCTTCCGGACCCGGCCGTACCCGCGGACAAAGTTTCCGAGGTGGCCCCGCTGGTGGAGTCCGCCCTGCACAACCACCGGCCCCCGCACGAAATGCCACGGTCCTTCAAGAAGCCCCAGCCGCTGCATCCGCTGCCCCCGCTGGATACCGGATCCCTTGTGTCACTGGCCGGTCAGCAGCAGGTACTCAAGGAGCAGTCCAAGGAGAATGGCTAAGCCCTTACCCTGAGCAACCATCTGGGTTAGCGTGAAACCCATGGAATTCAGATACCTCGGAAACAGCGGCTTCAAAGTCTCGGAAATCACCTTCGGCAACTGGCTGACGCACGGTTCGCAGGTGGAAAACGACGTCGCAACCCAGTGCGTGCGCGCGGCGCTCGACGCCGGCATCAGCACCTTCGACACCGCGGACGTCTACGCCAACACCGCCGCCGAAACCGTCCTGGGCCACGCACTCAAGGATGAGCGCCGCGAGTCCGTGGAGATCTTCACCAAGGTCTTCGGCCCCACCGGCCCCAAGGGCAAGAACGATCTTGGCCTGTCCCGCAAGCACATCATGGAATCCATCAACGGATCGCTGCGCCGGCTGCAAACGGACTATGTGGACCTTTACCAGGCCCACCGGTACGACTTCGAAACGCCGCTGGAAGAGACCATGCAGGCGTTCGCGGACATTGTCCGGCAGGGCAAGGCGCTGTACATCGGGGTGAGCGAGTGGACTGCCGGGCAGCTCCGCGAGGGCCACAAGCTGTCCAAGGAACTGGGTTTCCAGCTCATCTCCAACCAGCCGCAGTACTCCATGCTCTGGCGCGTGATCGAGGCCGAGGTGGTTCCGGCGTCGGAAGAGCTGGGCGTGTCCCAGATTGTCTGGTCACCCATGGCCCAGGGTGTCCTGAGCGGCAAGTACCTGCCCGGCCAGCCCGCCCCCGAAGGCAGCCGGGCCACGGATGAAAAGGGCGGCGCCAAAATGATCCAGCGGTGGATGCGCGACGACGTCCTGGGCGCCGTGCAGGAACTGAAGCCGATTGCCCAGGAGGCTGGCCTCACCATGCCGCAGCTGGCCGTTGCCTGGGTGCTGCAGAACCCCAACGTGGCGTCCGCCATCGTGGGCGCCTCCCGGCCCGAGCAGATAGGCGACAGCGTCGGCGCCGCCGGAGTGAAGCTGGAGGCGGAGGTCCTTAAGAGGATTGACGACGCCGTCGGAGGCCTCGCCGAACGCGACCCGGCGCAGACCAAGTCGCCGGCCACCCGGGAGGCCTAAGTGGCGTCCCCGTCGGAACTGCCGGGCCTCGCCGTCACCGGGTCCACCGGAGGCCTGGGCGGAATGCTGGCACGGCAGCTTGCCGGGTCCGGTTTCGCCCAGCGCCTGCTGGTCCGGGACGCCGCGCGGGCACCGCAACTGGAGGACGCGCATCCGGTGGTGTGTTCCTACGGGGACGGCGCCGCCTCCCGGCAGGCGCTGGCCGGGGCGAAGGTGCTGTTCATGGTCTCTGCCGCGGAGGCCGAAGACCGCCTGCAGCAGCATTACGCGTTCGTGGACGCCGCGGCCGCCGCCGGGGTGGAGCACGTGGTGTACACGTCCTTCTACGGGGCGGCCCCGGACGCCACCTTCACGCTGGCCCGGGACCACTATGCCACCGAAGAGCGGATCAAGGCGTCCGGCATGGAGTACACCTTCCTGCGCGACAACTTCTACCTGGATTTCCTGCCGCTGATGACCGGGGACGACGGCGTGATCCGCGGGCCTGCCGGGGACGGCGTCTTTTCCGGCGTGGCCCGGGAGGACGTTGCCCGCTCCGCGCACGCCGTGCTGCGGGATCCTGCCATCCATAAGGGCAAGACGTACAACCTGACCGGCCCGGAGGAACTGAGCATGGCCGGGGCTGCCGAGGTGCTGAGCACCGGCACGGGGCGGCAGGTGCGCTACCACGCGGAGTCGGTGGAGGAGGCGTACGCGTCGCGGGCCTCCTATGGCGCCCCGCAATGGCAGCTGGACGCGTGGGTCAGCACCTACACGGCCATGGCCGCCGGCGAAATGGCGGGACTTTCGCCGGACGTGCATGGGCTGACCGGGCAGGACCCCATCAGCCTGGCTGAATTCCTGACGCGGCCGGTGCTGTAACCCGGTTAATTTCGTTGACGGGCGGCTGGGCCCGGCGTAGACCTGTGGCGGGGGGACTCAGTCCGCCGAGCAGAATCGCACCGCCATGAAGTCCAGCAACCAGCAGTCCACCCGGCAGGAGCCGGCGCCGGTCCGTGCCACCGCCACGGAGCCTACGGCTGGCCCGCTCACCCGGGAGGAACTGCAGCTCGCAGCCCGCAACCATTCGATGCCGCTGGAGGCGCTCCGCCGCGAGGTCACGCCGCCCGGGCTACACTACGTGCTCACGCACTTCGATATTCCCGACGTCGACGCCTCGTCCTGGCACCTGCGGATCGGGGGTGCGGTGGAACGCGCCCTTGAACTGAGCATGGCCGCGCTCCGCAGGGACCCGGCAATCACTGTGCCGGTAACCCTCGAATGCGCGGGCAATGGCAGGTCGCTCCTTGAACCGCGGCCCGTCAGCCAGCCCTGGGTCATGGAAGCGGTGGGCACCGCGCACTGGACCGGGGTGCCGCTGGCCTATCTCCTCGGCAAGGCCGGAGTGTTGCCGGACGCTGTGGAAGTGGTCTTCACCGGGGCCGATGCCGGCTTCCAGGGCGGCGTCTCCCAGCGCTACGCACGCAGCCTGCCGGTCTGCGAGGCCTTGCGTCCCGACGTCGTCCTTGCCTACAAAATGAACGGCGCCGACCTGCCGCCGCAGCATGGCTACCCACTGCGGCTGGTGGTCCCGGGCTGGTACGGGATGGCCAGCGTCAAGTGGCTCGCCTCCATCGAGGTGGCCAGGGCGCCGTTCGCCGGGTTCCAGCAGAAGGTGGCCTACCGCTACCAGGACACCGCGGACGACGCCGGCACCCCGGTTTCGCGGATCAGGGTGCGTTCGTTGATGGTCCCGCCGGGTGTTCCGGACTTCTTCACCCGGAAGCGGTTCCTCCGCGCTGGCCCGGTGATGCTGGAAGGCCGCGCGTGGTCCGGCGGAGGTGCCGTGACCGCCGTCGAGGTGGGGATTGACGGCACCTGGCTGCCGGCCCACCTGGATAAGCCGGTGGGCGGTTACGCGTGGCGGAAGTGGAGCCTTCCGTGGGTCGCGGACCCCGGCGAACATGTCCTGGCGTGCCGGGCCACGGACATTACCGGCGCCAGCCAGCCACTGGAGCAGGCCTGGAACTACCAGGGGATGGGCAACAACATAGTGCAGCGCGTCAGCGTGGCGGTGGAGTGAAGCTGGACCTGCTTCCCGGGGCGGCACCCCCTGGGGCTATACTCGGTGCCAATCATGACCAGCCTCCCATCCGCTCCCGCCAGTGTCCGAATAGATGCGTGGCTGTGGGCAGTGCGCGCCTACAAGACACGTTCTGCCGCCACGGCAGCCTGCCGCGCCGGGCATGTCCGCCTTAACGGCAGCCCCTCGAAAGCGTCGGCGACGCTGGTCACGGGCGACACCGTCACCGTCCGGATGCCCGGGTACGAGCGCACCCTTGAGGTGCGCCGGCTCATAGCCAAACGCGTGGGGGCTGAGGCGGCGTCGCACTGCTTCACCGACCACACTCCCCCGCGCCCCGTACTCCCGGCGCTTGGCTTGCCGCAGCGCGACCGGGGCGCCGGGCGCCCGACGAAGAAGGACCGGCGCGAGATGGATCGGCTGCGGGGATCTGCGTAGCTGACCTGCCGCAGGCGTCAGCCACCCGCCTTGGTGCGGGCCTGCACCAGGTTGGCGAACGGCAACCGGCCAAATTCCGCCATGAAGGCAGCGTGGCAACCCGCTTCGGCGCCGTTCAGTTGGCCGGCCGGGAGTTCCGTCCACGCGATGGTCAGCGATCCCGCGTCAGCGAGCTGCCAGATGAGCCGCCCGTCCCAGTGGCCTGGAGGCTTCCCCTGCCCGAAGTCAACGAACTCCTGGATCTGGCGCCGAAGTCCCCGGTTACCCTTGCTTCCGGGTCCGGCCTTCCCCACGTATAGGACAACCGCGCCATCCACCCACTCGGCGGCCAGTGCTGCGGCGGAGAGGGAAGGGTCCTTCTTCTTGAAGACGCCGGCGGTGCTCTTCGTGAGAAAGCGCGCCTGGAAATCTTCCGGCACCAAGACCGCAAACAGGCCTGTTCCCTGCGGAATCCGCATTGTCTCGAGGCTGCGGATGGGCCGGAAGCCGGCGAAGCCTTCGGCCTTCAGGCCCTTCCTGGTGAACTGCATAATCCATTGAACAGCATGGCCCCGGGCGCCTGCAGTCCAACAAGGGCAGCGCCTGCCGCCGCACCGCGCCGTCATTCCGGAATACGGACAGGCAGCTCTCAGGAACGCCATCTACAATTTGGCGCGTGCCACCCCTTGAGATCCTCATTTCCTCCTGGCGACTCGATTGGGCCGCTGCAGCTTTCGTCGCCGTGGCCGGCGTCCTGTACGGGTGGGGAATGCGTTCCGCCGCGCACGGCGGTCATCGATGGCCGGCATGGCGGGCTGTGGCGTTCTACGTCCTGGGTTTGGGCTCCTTTATCGTTCTCACCTGTGGCTTTACCGGGGTTTACAGCGCTGAGCAGCGGTGGGCATTCACTATCAAGATTTCCCTGCTGCTGTTCGTCGTCCCCCTGCTGATCGGGCTTGGCAAACCCCTCACCCTCGCCCGGGCGGCATTGCCGCCCAAGGGCAGGTCGGCCCTGGACACAGTCCTGTCCAGCAGGCCGGTTCGATTCGTAAGCAACTCATTCGGTGCGCCGTTACTGGGCCTGGCACTCTTCTCCACTTTCCTCACGCCGGCCTTCTTCACGCTGCGGACCGACCCCGTGGCTGGCGCACTGCTCACCCTTGGAGTTCCTCTACTGGGAATGTTGATGGCGTTGCCCATCATCGAAGAGTCCGACTTCCAACGGTCCAGCGCCTACCTGACCCTTGAATTCATGTTCGTATTCATCGAACTGCTGATCGACGCGGTCCCGGGCATCCTGCTGAGCCTCAATGGCCAGGTGCTCGACCATGTGACGTCCGTTCCGAATCCCCAGTGGTGGTTCCGGGACGCCCTCCAAGACCAGCAATTCGCCGGCAACCTGCTGTGGTTCATCTGCGAGGTCCTGGACCTGCCGTTGATTATCCTCATGTTCATCCGCTTCTCGCGCAGTGACAAAAGGGAAGCCGGCGCGTTCGATGACCTAACAGATGAGCAGCTCGACGAACTTCAAAACCAGCACCTGCGCGGGCGGCACTAGGCCAACTGCCAGCCGGCGGAGGCTAGTTGGAGGCCTCCGCAAAATTGTGAGTGCCCACCCCCACCCGGGGAAGCGTAGAGTGACATAGGACGCCTGATTCTGGACGCCTCGCTGCCAAGGGAGAAATCGTGACGATTGATTGGGACGAAAAAAAGGCCCTGCTACAGGAACCGAACATCGCGAAGGTAACCCAACTTTGCGATGAACTGATGGAAAAGAAGCCCGGTTCCAATGTCCCCTATATCGACCCCGTCCACGACGAAGACGAGTGCAGAATCATCAGCCTCCAGGCGAGCCCCGGCAAAGGGACCGAATCCGGGTTCGTCTCGCACAACAATGATGACGAGGCTGCACGCAGGGCCACCCAGATCTATGAGCTCGCTGAGCTGGATCCCCGGTACGTCATGCCGTGGAATGCCTACCCCTGGGTACGGGAGAGCGGCAGCCCCTCGGCATTGAGTGTTCAGGAAAAGACCGACGGTCTCCGCCCGTTCCGCCAGTTCCTCAAAATCAATTCCCGCGTTTCGGCCATCATCGCGCACGGTACGGACGCTTCCACGTTCCTGACTCTGTTCGAGAAGACCTACCACTCATCGCTGAAGAACAGCGGCATCAAAATCTACAAGGCCTCCGCCCTTGGCGGCAGGGCCTTTGCTGTTTCCGAGGCCAAGCAGGAAGAGCTGCTCGCCAAGAGCGTCGAAACTTACCGTGACGCGATGCAGCGGGCAGGCATCCAGCACCTCTAGTAAGGTCCCAGGATTCTTTCAGCCATACAGGTGCATACTCATAGGTACCCTGACCGGCGATAGAACCAGGCAGACCCTTGACGTCCCGTACCAACCATTCCCCCGGGGCGGCGTCCGAAGCGGACGCCGCGGCCGTGCGCATGGCGGTCCTCCCCCAGCTTCGGCACTGGATCGCCGTTCCGCTCACGGCGGCGGTGCTGATTGTGGCAGCGGGACTGGCACTGCGGTTTACGCCTGCCCTAACCGCGGCGGACATGTCGGTGGACGCTGAACTGAGCCACGACCACACGGCCCCGCTGACCGCCGTGGCAATGTTCATCAACGTCGTGTTCAGTCCCGCGGGCGGCGTCCTGATGATCACCGCCCTGTGCCTTTTCCTTCTGCTGGCGCGCCGCAGCCCTGTGAACGCGGTTGCCACCGGGCTAGTGGCCGCCGGCGCCTGGGTGAGCAGCGAGCTGTTCAAAGTACTGGTAGCCCGGCACCGGCCGGACTCCTCCGCCTTGTTCAACCCGCTGGTCCCCGAACCGGGAACTGACAGCTTCCCAAGTGGCCACGTGGCACTGGCCTCCGCGCTGGCAATAGCCATCTTCCTGCTGGCCCGCGGCACCAGGTGGCAGCGCCCCGCAGCCATCCTCGGAATTGGTATCGGCGCTTCGGTCGCATTCTCGCGCGTCTACCTCGGCGTGCACTACCCCACGGACGTCACGGCGTCCTTCCTCACAGCGGCCACGGGCGCGGTGTTCGTCACGGGATTGTGGAACCGGTTCGGCCTTGCCGTGCTGGCCCGCATGCCATTCCTGGCGAAACTCGGCCCCGTCCCGGCGCCCCTGGCCTGACCCGCTGCCATGTCGGGCTTCATTGACAGCCTCCTGAACGTCAGCCCGCTGGTGGCGTATATCGCCGTCTTCTGCCTCGTGTTTGCCGAGGACGCCCTCTTCGTCGGCTTCGTCATCCCCGGTGAAACCGCAGCTGTCCTGGGCGGAGTGGTGGCCAGCCGGGGCGAAGTGCAGCTGGGCCTCATGATGGCCTTGGTGGTGGCCGCAGCCATTATTGGCGACACTGTCGGCTACGAGGTGGGCAAGCACCTGGGCAGCCGCCTCGTGAAAACCAGGGTCCTCGCCCGCCATGCTTCGAAGCTGGAAAACGCCCAGGACCTCCTGCGTCGCAGAGGTGGCTCCGCCGTGTTCCTTGGCCGCTTCACTGCCTTCTTCCGCGCCGTCATGCCCGCCCTGGCAGGCACGTCCCGCATGCCCTACCGCAGGTTCTTTGCCTACAACGCAGCCGGGGGCCTGGTCTGGGGCATCGGCTTCGTCCTTCTGGGCTTCCTGGCCGGCAACTCCTACGAGGCCGTCGCCAAGGCGGTGGGCCAGGAGCTCGCCATCGTGATCGCCGCAGTGGCAGTGGTGGCATTTGCGGTCTGGCACTTCCGCTCACGACGGCGGCGGCGGCAGCAGCGGCGCCCGGCCAGCCAACGCCGAAACAGTGCCCCAAATTCCTGAGGAGGGTTTGACAGCGACTGTGACCAGTGCCATATTTAAGGCGTGAACCTGTCAGACAGCCGGACAGCAGGACAGCCTGCATTCCGTCCCCTTGCCCGGCTAAGCGCTGCCGAGGCGGTGTTCAACGCCATCCGCGGAGACATCGAGTCCGGCAGCATCCCGGTTGGCAGCAAACTCAGCTCAGAGGCCACGCTCTCCCAGCAATATGGAGTTAGCCGCTCGGTGATCCGGGAGGCCCTCCGCTCGTGCACCGCCCTGGGCATGACGGTCACCCGCACCGGCAAGGGCACGTTCGTCATCGCCAACAAGGTCGCCAATGACCTCACCCTGGGCCAGTACTCCGCCCGCGACCTTACCGAAGCACGCCCCCACATCGAAATCCCCGCTGCCGGACTTGCCGCAGAGCGGCGCACGGAAGAAGAACTCGATACCCTCCGCCACATCATGGGGGCCATGGCCACCGAAACCGACCTGGAATCGTGGGTGGCCCTGGACTCCAGCTTCCACGCCACCATTGCCCGCGCCAGCGGCAACAAGGTGTTCGCAAGCGTCGTGGCTGACATCCGGGACGCACTGGCGCACCAATCCGAGACCCTGAACATGGTGGCAGACCGCCAGCACGCTTCAGACATCGAGCACCAGGAAATCCTTGCCGCCATCGAAACCGGCTCCGCGGAAAAAGCCCGCGCCGCCATGGCCCACCATCTCGAAGCCGTGGGCGTAGCCCTGGACTCCATCCTCAACAGCTAGCAAGATCCAACCAACCTTCCCAAGGACCCCATGCCCTCCCCCGTTTTTTCTGCTGCCCACACCGCTGCCCCGGCCGGGGTGACCCTTCCGCAGCACGCCCCACTGGTCGCCGCCATCCGCGACGGCCTGGTGGAGAGTGTCCACTACGGTTCCGCGGTTGCCCTCGCGGCTGACGGTTCAATGGCGGCGTCCGCCGGCGATCCCGTGGCACCGTTCTACCCCCGGTCGGCTCTTAAGCCCCTCCAGGCGGTGGCCATGGTCCGCGCAGGCCTTGAACTCCCGTCAGACCTCCTGGCACTGGCCGCCGCAAGCCATTCGGGCGCGGCAGCACACCGCGACGGTTCGCTCCGGATCCTCGAACTGCACGGACTGGCCCCCACGGACCTGGACAACAGCACCGACCTCCCTTACGGCACCGCTGAGCGGGAAGACTGGCTGCGCGGCGGCGGCAGCGCCACCCGCATCACCCAGAACTGCTCGGGCAAACACGCCGCCATGGTAGCAACGTGCAAGATCAACGGCTGGCCTGTGCAGGGTTACCTGGACCCATCCCACCCGCTGCAGCGGCTCGTGGCGCAAACAGTCACCGACCTGACCGGCGAAGAGCCGGCCGCCGTGAGCACGGACGGCTGCGGCACCCCCTTGTTCGCCCTCACACTGGGCGGCATGGCCCGCGCCTTCGCCCGGATTGCCAAGGCTGCGGCGGACGACGACGGCAGCCCGGAAGCCGTCGTCGGGCTCGCCATGCAGCAGCACCCCGAGATGGTGGCCGGCGAAGGCCGCGACGTCACCGCATTGATGCGCCTGCTGCCAGGCACCGTGGCCAAGGACGGCTTTGAGGGCGTGCAGCTGGTGGGCCTGCCCTCCGGCGCCGCCGTGGCCGTCAAGATCTCCGACGGCGGCGACCGCGCCCGGATGCCCGCCACCGTCCGCCTGCTGGAGGCGCTGGACGTCGACACCGACCGGCTCGCCGGCATCGCCACCGCCCCGGTAATGGGCGGCGGCCGCGAGGTGGGCAGGCTCCTGGCCACCGATTTCCTTGACCAATCGTCCGCACCCGTCAACGAAGCCCCGTAAGGACACCATGACCACTATCGAAACCGCCGCACCCGCCCAGGTCCGGTCTGAACACGACCTGCTCGGCGACCGGGACGTGCCTGCCCACGCCTACTGGGGCGTGCACACGCTCCGCGCCGTGGAAAACTTCCCCATCACCGGGCAGAAGCTCTCCTCCAACATGCACCTGGTCCGCGGCCTTGCCGCCGTGAAACTGGCCGCCGCCCGCACCAACTGCGAGCTGGGCCTGCTGGATGCCGAACGCGCCGATGCCATCGGGCAGGCCTGCCAGGATGTCATGGCCGGACGCCTTGCCGACCAGTTCGTGGTGGACGTGGTCCAGGGCGGCGCCGGGACGTCGTCGAACATGAACGCCAACGAGGTCATCGCCAACCGGGCCCTGGAGATCCTGGGCCACCCCAAGGGCGACTATGCGCGCCTGCACCCCAACGACCACGTCAACCTCAGCCAGTCCACCAACGACGTGTACCCCACGGCCGTGAAACTGGGCACCATCTTCGCCGCCCGTGAACTGCTGGCAGCACTCGAAGAACTTGAGGATGCCTGCGCGGCCAAAGCCATGGAGTTCCGCACCGTGGTAAAGATGGGCCGTACCCAGCTGCAGGACGCCGTACCCATGACCCTGGGCCAGGAGTTCGGCAGCTACGCCGTCACCATCGGTGAGGACCGGCTGCGCCTGGCGGAAGCCGAACTGCTGATCCACGAGATCAACCTCGGCGCCACCGCCATCGGCACCGGCCTGAACGCCCCTGCCGGCTACGCCGACACAGCCTGCCGGCACCTGGCGGAAATCACCGGACTGCCGCTGGTCACCGCCGTCGACCTCATCGAAGCCACCCAGGACGTGGGCGCGTTCGTGCACCTCTCCGGCGTCCTCAAGCGCGTGGCAGTGAAACTGTCCAAGATCTGCAACGACCTCCGCCTGCTCTCCTCCGGCCCCCGTGCCGGTTTCGGCGAAATCAACCTGCCGGCCGTCCAGTCCGGGTCCTCCATCATGCCCGGCAAGATCAACCCGGTCATCCCGGAAGTGGTTTCCCAGGTGGCTTACGAGGTCATCGGCAATGACGTCACCATCACCATGGCCGCCGAAGCCGGGCAACTGCAGCTCAACGCCTTCGAACCGATCATCGTCCACAGCCTCCACAAGAGCATCTCCCACCTCGAGGCAGCCTGCCGCACCCTCACGGCCCGCTGCATCAGTGGAATCACTGCCAACACCGACCACCTGCGCCGCACCGTGGAGCAGTCCATCGGCCTGGTCACCGCATTGAATCCCCACCTCGGCTACGCCACCGCCACCGCCATCGCGCAGGAAGCACTTGCCACCGGCAAGGGCGTGGCCGAGCTCGTCCTGGAACACGGGCTCCTCACCGACGCCCAGCTCCAGGAACTCCTGAGCCCCGAACGCCTGGCCAACCTCAGCAAGTAGTCCCCCCAACTGCTCCCCGAAGGACACTTCAATGACAAACACTCCCCTTCCTGACCACTTGATTGATGGTGGTCATGCGCATGCGTCCGAGACCTCCCTGCACGCGGAGGACAAGGGCTACCACAAGAACCTCAAGCCCCGGCAGATCCAGATGATCGCGATCGGCGGTGCGATCGGTACCGGCCTGTTCCTGGGCGCCGGCGGCCGGCTCAACGCGGCGGGCCCGTCCCTGGTTATCGCGTACGCGGTGTGCGGGTTCTTCGCGTTCCTGATCCTGCGCGCCCTGGGCGAACTGGTCCTGCACCGGCCCTCCTCGGGCTCGTTCGTCTCCTACGCCCGTGAGTTCTTCGGCGAAAAAGCCGCGTTCGTCTCCGGCTGGTTCTACTGGATCAACTGGGCCACCACCACCATCGTGGACATCACCGCCGCCGCCCTCTATATGCACTTCTTCGGCAACTACGTCCCCTGGATGGCCGAGGTCCCGCAGTGGGCCTGGGCACTGACCGCCCTCCTCGTGGTCCTGGCCCTGAACCTGGTCTCCGTGAAAGTCTTCGGCGAAATGGAATTCTGGTTCGCCCTGATCAAGGTCGCCGCCCTCGTCGCGTTCCTGCTCATCGGCACCTACTTCGTCATCTTCGGCACCCCCGTCGCCGGCCAGCCGGTGGGCATCAGCCTCCTGTCCGATAACGGCGGGATCTTCCCCAACGGCCTGCTGCCCATGATCATCCTCATGCAGGGCGTCCTGTTCGCCTACGCCTCCATCGAACTCGTCGGCACCGCCGCCGGCGAAACCGAAAACCCCGAAAAAATCATGCCCAAGGCCATCAACTCCGTAGTCTTCCGCATCGCCGTGTTCTACGTCGGCTCCGTGATCCTCCTGGCCCTGCTGCTGCCCTTCACCTCCTACCAAAAAGGCGTCAGCCCCTTCGTAACGTTCTTCGGCTCCATCGGCGTCCAGGGCGTAGACGTCATCATGAACCTCGTCGTCCTCACCGCAGCCCTGTCCTCCCTGAACGCCGGACTCTACTCCACCGGCCGGATCCTGCGCTCCATGTCCGTCAACGGCTCCGCCCCCAAATTCGCCTCCCGCATGAACAAAGCAGGCGTCCCCTACGGCGGCATCGCCATCACCGCCACCGTCTCCCTCCTCGGCGTCCCGCTGAACTACCTCGTCCCCGCCGAAGCCTTCGAAATCGTCCTGAACATCGCCTCCGTCGGCATCATCATGACCTGGGCCACCATCGTGCTCTGCCAAATCCAACTCAAACGCTGGGCCGACAAAGGCTGGGTCGAACGCCCCTCCTTCCGCATGTTCGGCGCCCCCTACACCGGCTACCTCTCCCTGCTCTTCCTCATCGGCGTCCTCATCATGGTCTTCATCGACTCACCCCTGACCATGCTCGTCACCGCCATCGCCTCCATCCTCATGGTCCTCGGCTGGTACGCCTGCCGCCACCGCATCCGCCAAATCGCCGAAACCCGCGACGGCTACACCGGAACATCCCCGGTGGTGGCCAACGCGGCAGCTGACACCTTCAAGAAGTAGCTGCCTTAACGTCCGACGGCGGCACCTGGGTTCTGGAAGTCCGGAACCCGGGTGCCGCCGTCGGGGTTTAAGGGCGGTTCGCGGCCGTCACTTCGACGGCTTGACCACCAGCGCTGACCCGCCTCCGCGCCTTACCGGCTCGGCTGCGGCCAAGGTACGACCGTCATCGAGGAACTCGATGGCGGTGGCTGCCCCGATTTCCGCGGCGGAGGTGAACGTGTCACCCGACGGCGCCAGGATGTGGCCGAACCGGGATGTCAGGGCCGGCCCGTACTTGTCGATGAACGCCGGTTCTGCCGTCACCTTCTCGGTGTTCCGCTGGGACGCACGGGGGGCCGCAATGGCATCCGGGGTACTCATGCCCAGGTCGATCCGGTTAACGATGGTCTGCAGGACGGTGGTGATAATGGTGGAGCCGCCCGGTGAGCCCAGTGCCAGGAACGGCTTGCCGTCCTCCAACAGGATGGTGGGTGACATGGACGAACGCGGCCGCTTGCCCGGCTCGATCCGGTTGGGATCCGTGGCGCTGTAGACCGTGGAGAAGTCGGTGAGCTCGTTGTTGAGCAGGAACCCGCGGCCGGGAACAACCATGCCGGAGCCGCCGGTCTGTTCAATGGTCAGCGTGTACTCCACAACGTTGCCCCACTTGTCCGAGACGGTCATGTTGGTGGTGGAGATGTTCTCGGTGTCCTTCTCGTCCGCGGCAGCGGCTGGTTTCATCGGGCAGGTTCCGTCGTAGTTGCTGACGTCACCGGGCAGCACCGGCTTGGCCGCCGCATGCGCGGGGTCCAGCTCGCAGGCGCGTTCCTTGCCGAAGATGGGATCCGTCAGGGCCTTGGTGGGTACCTTGACAAAATTCGGGTCCCCCACGAATTTGGCACGGTCCGCAAAAGCCAGCGCGCTGGCCTCAAGGTAGTGGTGCAGTACTGCGGGCTGATCCTTTTTCAGTGCGGGCAGGTCGAACACGTCCAGGATGTTCAGCGATTCGCCTACCGTGGTGCCGCCGCTGCTGGACGGCGCCATGCCGTAGACGTCATAGCCCCGATAGTTCATGTGCGTGGGGTCCTGGTCCAGTGCCTTGTAGTGTTCCAGGTCCTCCTCGGTCATGGAGCCCTTGGGGACTGGAAGCCGGTCCTTCTTGTCAATGGTCAGATCCACCGGCGGCGCCTGCACGGTCTTGGCGATCTCCTTGGCGAGCGGTCCGTTGTAGAACGCCTCCATGCCCTGGTCGGCGAGGAGCCGGTAGGTGTCTGCGAGGTCGGGGTTCTTGAATACCGAACCTACCTCCGGCAGCTTGCCGTCGTGCAAGTACAGGTCCTTGGTAGAGGTAAAGGCTGCGAAGCGCCTCTGGTTGTCCGCCGTCTGCTGGCGGAAGGTATCGTCCACCACGAAGCCACGGTCGGCGACCTCAATGGCAGGTTCCAGCGCCTTCTTCAGGCTGAACTTCCCCCAGCGCTCCAGCGCGCGTTCCCATGTGGCGGGAGTCCCTGGAACACCTACCGAGACACCGCTGGTGACGAGTTCCGGAGTGAAGTTGTACGGCTTGCCGGTCTTGGGATCGATGAAGGCATCATGCGTAATTCCGGCCGGTGCCGTCTCCCGCCCATCGATGGTGCTGACTTTTCCGGACTTCGCGTCGTAGTAGACGAAGTAGCCGCCACCGCCGATTCCGGCGCTGTACGGCTCGGTGACCCCCAAGGTGGCTGCCGCAGCGACGGCGGCATCAACGGCGTTGCCGCCATGCCGGAGGACATCGATGGCCGCCGCGGACGCTTCCGGGTCCACGGTACTCACGGCGCCGCCGTAACCGGTGGCCGTGGGGTTCTTCTCAGTGTGGCGCTCGTCGCCTTCATGCGGGTTTGTCGCAACGGCGGGACTGACGGCCCCCGTGGTGACGCTTATGGCCAGCGCGGCAGTAACAGCTGCGAGCCGGCGTCCGAAATGTGGCATGGTGGCTCCTAAATGGGGGTTTGAGTGATGTGGGCCACGCTACTCTTCGGGTACGACACACTCAACGGCCCCGGAAAGGGAAGGTGCACCATGGCAGGATCCAAGCTCGCGGTAGTGGGCGCTGGAAGCGTCGGAACCTCGCTGGCGTACGCGGCATTGATCCGCGGCTCTGCCAGCAACATCGCGCTGTTCGATGTCAACGCCCCCAAGGCGGAGGCTGAAGCCCTGGATCTTGCCCATGGCAGCCAGTTCGCCGCGGCGTCGGCCACCGTCACAGGTGGCGGGGACATCGCCGTCACGGAAGGCGCCGACGTCGTGGTCATCACGGCCGGCGCCAAGCAGAACCCCGGACAGAGCCGGCTGGACCTGGCCGGCACCAATGTGCAGATCCTGGAACAGCTGATGCCGCCCCTGCTGGAGCGGGCACCGGATGCTGTCTACGTGCTGGTGACCAATCCGTGCGATGTCCTGACGGTGGCCGCGCAGCGGATTTCCGGGCTGCCTCCGGAGCGGATCTTCTCCTCCGGAACGGTACTGGACACGTCCCGGCTGCGCTGGTTGCTGGCCCGCCGGGCAGGGGTCTCCGTCACCAGCGTCCACGCCAGCATGGCGGGCGAGCACGGCGACACCGAATTCCCGCTGTGGTCCGGCGCCACCATCGGCCCGGTGCCGATCCGCGACTGGACGGTTGGCGGGGAACGGATCTTCACGCCCGAATACCTCACCGGCGCCGCCAAGGAAGTGGTGCAGGCCGCTTACAAGGTCATCGCGGGCAAAGGGGCCACGAACTACGCGATCGGCCTCTCCGGGGCCCGCATCGTGGAGGCGCTGCTCCGCGACGACAACGCCGTGCTGCCCGTTTCCACGGTCCTGTCCGGGCTCTACGGGATCTCGGGGGTGGCGCTGTCCCTGCCCAGCGTGGTGGGCCGCGGCGGCGTGCACCGGGTCCTGGAGACGCCCACGGACGACGACGAGCTGGCAGCACTGCGGCACTCCGCGGACACCCTGCGGCACACCATGGACGCGCTGGGTCTCTGAGCGGACGTCATGCAACGCCTCCGCAACCCTCCCGGGCGGCGGCTTCGCATAAGCTCACTTCCAGGTGCCAAACGCTGGCCCACCGGGACTGGCTCAACGACGAACCTACAGGAGTAACGCATGACCAACTGGCGGATCAGGGATTTCCATTCGGTGGACCTGGACGGGATCCTGCACCTGTGGGAGACACTGAAGGCCAACAACGTGGAGCCCGTCTACGCCCTGTCCGAAGTCCTCGCCTCCTGCGAAAAAGACCATGCAGTGGTGGCGGTGCTGGGTGAGCAGGTGGTGGGTGCCGCCGTCGGACGGGCCGCCCACGACCAGGGCTGGATTGTCTTCCTCGCCACCCTGCCCGAATACCGGGGCCGAGGCATCGGCACCTCGCTGCTGGCCGCCGTCGAAAACCGGATGGCGCCGCACGGCCTGAACAAGCTCTCGGCACTGATGCCGGAGTCCGAAACCCGGGTGGAGGCATTCCTGGGCCGCGGCTTCGCGCTCAAGAAGAACCTCCGCTACTTCGAACGCACCATCCCGGTCCAGCGCCAGGAGCTCGGTGCCCTCGGCCAGCTCGGCGGCCGGGTCCTGGCACGCGATCTGTGGGAAAACGTGGCCGGCATGCGCAAGGAGAAGGAGCTGCTCGAACGCCGGCTGGTGCTTCCACTGGCCGAGGCGGACCTCGCGGACGAATTCGGCGTGGTGCCGCCGCGCGCCGTCGTCCTGTTCGGCCCGCCGGGCACCGGCAAGACCACGTTCGCCAAGGCCATCGCTTCCCGGCTCGAATGGCCGTTCGTGGAAGTCTTCCCCTCCCGACTGGCCGGCGATCCACAAGGCCTGGCCGGCGCACTGCGCGAAACCTTCCTCGAAATCGCTGAGTTGGAGCACGCAGTGGTGTTCATCGACGAGGTGGAGGAAATCGCCTCCCAGCGGGCCGGGGACCCGCCGTCGCCGTTGCAGGGCGTGACCAACGAGCTGCTCAAGATCATCCCGGCGTTCCGCGAACAGCCGGGCAGGCTCCTGGTCTGCGCCACCAACTTCATCCGCGCCCTGGACTCTGCGTTCCTGCGCCACGGCCGGTTCGACTACGTCATCCCCATCGGTTTGCCGGACCGGCAGGCACGCGAAGCCATGTGGCAGCGCTTCATCCCCGCCACCGTGGTGGACGGCGTGGACGTGGAACTCCTGGTGGAGCGCACCGAGGGCTTTTCCCCGGCGGACATCGAATACGCCGCCCGGAGCGCGTCACAGCGGGCGCTGGAAAAGGCAGTGTACGACGACGGTGGGCTGGCCTCGGGGGGCGACGTGTCCGTCCGTGAGGCGGTGCGGAAGGGTCCTTCCACCCAGGACTACCTGGATGCGATCGGTGACACCAGGACCACCGTGAGCGCCGAAGTGCAGGCGGATTTCCTTGAGGACATCGAGGCCCTGGGGCGGGTCTAGTCTCCGGGGGCGGTGTCGTACCGGAGATTTTCGTAATCGGTGTCATCCGCCTCGTCCAACTGTTCGTCGAACTCCTCCAGCAGCCAGGGGTTGACGCGGGCCAGGATTTTGCGGATCTCCTCCACGTCAACGGCTGCGTATAGCACCGGCCGCGCGTCCCGGTATTTGGTGACGGGCGGCTTGTCGGGCCATTTTTCGGCCAATGCCTGGACACGCTCGGGCAGTGAGTTGTGCGCGTTGTCGGCGATCTTGACCAGGGCGGCATCATGGTCCTGGGCGATCTCATGGATGCCGGACAGGTAGTCATCAGGGTTGGAGTGCAGCCGGTTGGTGACCCGTTCAATGATGTCGACGGCCCGCTCGGAGACCCCCATGTCCAGCAGGGCCTGCCGGGTCATCGGGGTGTCCTCGGCGATGTCGTGAAGGTACCCGGCGATCCGGACGTCGTCGTCGAAGTCTGCCAGCGCGTCCCCCACCGCCAGCACATGGTCCTTGTAGGGCCGCTTGAGCTTGTCCTTCTGGCGGTTGTGCGCCACCTCCGCAAGCACACGGGCTGTCTCGGGCGTGAAGCTGCTGGCGGCGCGGTGTTCCGTGGATTCTGGCATGACTCCAGACTACGGGGGGATGACTCCAGACTACGGGGCGGGCCGAGCGCCGGGGGCTGACCAGACCCACGGTTCCCGGGGCAGCAGCCCGGGATGAAACTCGGCCAGGGCGCGTTCAAGCGGCCCCGGAGGAAGCCCCAACGAGTCGAGCAGATGGTCCCGCACCACCTCGGCACTGACGCCGGCCGCTGCCAGGTCCGCCAGCGTGACGGCACCGTCGCGTTTGGCCAGCCTGACACCGTCCCGGTTCACCACCAACGGAACATGCGCATATTCCGGTGTTGGAATATTCAGAAGGGAGGTGAGATAGGCCTGCCGCGGGGTGGACGGCAGCAGGTCATCACCGCGGACCACCTGGTCGATGCCCTGCTCGGCGTCGTCCACCACCACGGCGAGGTTGTACGCCGTGACGCCATCGTTGCGCCGCAGAACAAAGTCGTCCACCACGCCCGTGAACCGGCCATGAAGGACGTCCGTCACGGTGAACTCCGCAGCCCCCGCCCGCAGCCGGAGCGCGGCGGGCCGGATGGAGCGCTTGAATTCCAGCTCAGCGGGGTCCAGGTTTCGGCAGGTTCCCGGGTAGGCGCCCTGCGGGGCATGGGGGGCAGACGCCGCCTCCTGGATTTCGCGGCGCGTGCAGAAGCATTCGTACGTCAGGCCTGCGCCCTGGAGGCGGGCAATGGCTTCAGCGTAGAGGGGACCCCGGGCCGTCTGCCTCACCACGTCGCCGTCCCAGGTGACGCCAATGGCGGCCAGGTCCCGCAACTGATCCGCTTCCGCCCCGGCGCGGGCACGGTCCAGGTCCTCCACCCGCAGCAGGAAGGCCCGGCCTGTGGAGCGGGCGAAGAGCCAGGCGAGCATGGCGGTGCGCAGGTTCCCGACATGCAGTTCGCCGGAGGGGCTAGGGGCGAATCGGCCGGCACGGGTCATGAAACCAACCCTAGACCGAATAACACAAGAGCCCCTCAGCTACCGATGACGGCGGAAAATCCGCTACGTCGGTAGCTCAGGGGCTCTTGCCGTGTTTTGCAGAGTGAGCATGGTGTGAACAAGTCTCATCCAGCGGCGGCCTCCTTGCGGGAAGCGGTGTCCAGGGCGCCGGGTGGTGTGCCGGGAAACCTGTAAGCCTGCGGGGTTCCAGCGGTAGCTTTTGCCCTTGTTGCCACTATTTGAGCAGGCCTTCTACAGTTGGAACAACAAGCAGGACTTGGATTAGTCATTCTGATCAAATCCTGACGGTGAAGCAGGCAGGAAGTGATCAGATTGCAGGAACTGGACGCCACGGACAGGCGCATCCTGAACGCCCTGGACGACGATCCGCGCGTCCCGATCATGGTGCTTGCACAGAAGCTGGGCCTGGCCCGCGGCACCGTGCAGTCACGGCTGGAACGGATGTCGGCGTCGGGGGCGCTGCGCCCCAACAGCAGCCGCGTCCTCCCGTCGGCCCTGGGCAGGGGCGTGGCCGCGGCTGTGAGCGCAGAACTGGACCAGAGCCACCTGAACGAGGCCATCGACGCACTGCGCCGGATCCCCGAAGTCCTGGAGTGCCACGCGCCGGCCGGGGACACCGATCTCCTCATCCGCGTGGTGGCCAAAAGCCCTGACGACCTCTACCGCGTGTCCGAAGAAATCCGCCTCTGCCCCGGCATCGTTCGGACATCCACCAGCATGTTCCTGCGCGAGGTCATCCCGTACCGCACCACCGGATTGCTCGCAGGATAGCCCTCCCCATCGCCCGGGCGCGGCAGCCCGGTTAGGCTGGCACCGACGAATTCACTGGGGGGAAAACCATGGCGGAGAACTTGTACGGCGCGGACACTGAACCTGCAGGCACTCCGTGAGGCACCTTCCGGTCACCGCACTCCTGGGCAGCATGCTCCTGTTGTCCGGCTGCGCGTTCGCGCCGTCCCAGGAAAAAACGCCCATCGTGGCTAACGGCAACTCCCAGTTCACCCCGGAGGGCATCGATGCCATCAAGAGCAGCGGGAAAGCCTTCTTCGATTTCACCAAACGGCCGATGGAGATGTCTGCGCTGGGGTTTCCGGCGGGATCGGACGGGGCCTTGGTCGCGGCTGACTCCGGCAAGCTGATTGACGTCAGCATGACCACCCCCAACGGCGCGGTTGAGATGTCAACAGACACCATCCGCATCCGGCCCGGTGCGGACAGCATGGTGGACCACGTGGATATCTTCGTCAACTACCCTGACGCGCAGGACGCGAACCGGGAAATCAAGCGGGCCGCAGATGAACTGGGCTTCGTCATTCTCCGGGACGCCGAGCCCATCGGTGCCGATTTTAAGGACGGCTCCGGCAAGGAGCAGTGGATTCCCGGGATGGGCAACCAGACGGGGACTGTCTTTTCCGCAGAGATTCTTTCCAACCACGACACCGGCCGGATGACGTTCGTCTACTCCGTGCAGCTTGCCGATAAGTACTACACCTCTGACGCCGAGGCCGGCATCGCGTCCACGGGCAGGCCGTAGGCCGTTCCTACACCGGCGGCCCCGCGTTGGACTTCAGGTTCTTCATGACCAGCGTTGACGTCAGCCGCTCCACCCCGGGCAGGGACGTGAGCTCGGTGTCGTAGAAACGCTGGTAGGCCGGCAGGTCTTCGGCGATGATCTTCAGCAGGTAGTCCGGCGAGCCGAACAGCCGCTGGGCCTCGATGATGTTCGGGTTCCCCGCTACCCGGTTCTCAAAGATCTCCATCGTGGACCTGTCCACCTGGCGGAGCGTGACAAACACGATCGCCTCGAATCCCAGGCCCACCGCAGCCGGGTCGACGTCCGCTTTGTAACCGCGGATGACTCCGGACTGTTCCAGTTCCCGCAGCCTTCGGTGGCATGGTGCCACCGTCAGTCCCACCTTGGCAGCGAGTGCCGTGGCCGTCATCCTGCCATCTTCCTGAAGGTGGCGCAAAATATTCCTGTCGATGCTGTCGATCACGCAATAAACATATCGTTTCGGCGGTGGGTCGGGCGAAAACCGGACAGCACTTTTGGCCGGATTCTCCCTATGGTTGCTCCTGAGAGCGTTTCGACAGGAGAAAACCATGAATCCGCAGCTGTTCCTGGCCTTTTTGGTGGTGGCCGCCGCCCTGGCCTGCACGCCGGGAGTGGACTGGGCCTACACCATCGCGGCGGGACTGAGGCAGCGCAGCTTCGTTCCGGCGGTGGCAGGGCTTTGCGGCGGCTATGTCCTGCACACGGTCCTGCTGGTGGCAGGACTCGCTGCAGTGCTGGCCGGGATGCCCGGCGTCCTGGGCTGGATCACGCTGGCGGGTGCCGGCTACCTCCTGTGGCTCGGGGTGGGAACCCTACGGTCCTGGCGGGGGGCCACCTTCAGCGCCCATGCTGACGGCGGCTCCGGCACCCAGCTGCGCACCTTCCTCCAGGGCATGGGCACCAGCGGAATCAACCCCAAGGGCCTGCTCTTCTACGTGGCGCTCATCCCACAGTTCATAAGTGCCGACGCTTCCCTGCCTGTGCCCGTGCAGTCCGGACTGCTCGGCATGACCTTCGTTGTCCTGGCGGGCGTGGTCTACACCTTGGTGGCCCTGCTCTCACGCACCCTGCTGCAAAGCAGGCCAGGCGCCGCCCGGGCAGTGACCCTCGCCAGCGGCATCATCATGGTGGCACTGGGGGCCGTGCTGCTCGGCGAGCAGCTGGTGCCGCTCCTGGCCGGCCGGGCATAGCACCGGGTCCGGGGCATCTAGTCCCCGTTCAGTTCCTTCCAGTCCTGCTCCCAGATCCGCCGCATCTCCTCGTCCTTGCGGATGGGTACCGGCGCCTCAAGCTCACGCTGCGGTTCCGGGTCGGGGCGCCGGAGGCCCCAGTCGCGCGGGTTCAGCGTCCGGCGGCTTGATTCCAGCACCAGCAGCGCCCGGTCCGTCAACGCATCGTTGCGGAGCGTCAGGTGGGTCTTGCGGCGGCGGAGTACCTCTGCGATCGCCTGGTGTGCGGCGTCCAGCCGGCCCTCCCTGCGCAGGGCACGGGCGCGGACCAGCAGCAGGGCCGCGGACAGATCGTCCGCGTTCAGCAGCCCCTCGGTCCAGTCGATGACGGTCCGGCTTCGACCCAACGCAAGGGCCAGGGAACAGCGCGCCAGGGCCATCGGGAGCGACGGCGGCAGCCCGCTGAGCGCATCGAGTGCAGCTTCCGTGCGGCCCGTCTCCCGCAGCGAGTGGGCGAGGGCCAGGAATACCGATTCCTCACTGAACAGGACGGGGATCTCCACCCGCTCGGCCAGTTCTATCCTGGTGACGATCCGGGTGAGGTAGGTGGAGGAGTACCGGTTCGCTTCGTCGTCGTTCCTGGTGGTGAGCCCGCGCTGGAGTAGCTCGGAAGCCCGCAGGTAGCCGCCATGCTTGTACATCAACAGTCCGGCCATCAGGTAGCAGAGCCCGGCCCAGCCAGGGTAGGCGCGCGCCAGGGTGATCAAGCGTTCCGGTTCGCGGCTCGTGAAGACAGCCTCATGCACCGCCTTGGCCGGTTTGGGCATCAGCCGCTTGAGCCGGGGCACCTCCCCGTCGATGGACAGCAGGGCAGGATTGCGCCGGCCCAGGACTCCGGTCAGCAGGCCACCCACGCCGCCGGCAAGGTCGTGGACCGGAGTGCGCAGGTGTGGCTGGCCGAAGGGAGTGAGGTCGCGGCTGTCCCAATAGATCGGTGCAGTTTCCCCGGAGCTCATCCTTCCATGCTAGCTGCGACAAGCTGGGGCGGCCTGTGACTCTAGGCCCCGGCCGCGGCTATCCACACCCCGATCACCCAGGTACTGGCGGCCAGGCAGGCGAGCCCGAATTCGGCGAGCATTCCCAGGCCGGTGGCCTTCAGGGCCGCCCAGCTGGACCTCGACGCGGCCGAAAGGTTCCGGGTGCGGACGAACTCGCTGGCCAGCAGCCCGGCGGCGAAGCCAGCAAAGAGCCCCACCACAGGGATGATGAACATACCCACCACACCCGCCACCAAAGCCACCACGATGCTGCGGCTGGGAATGGCGTGCTGCTTCAGCTTCCGGCCGGTGAGGACGGCGCCCGCCGTCATTCCTGCGGCCACAAAAATCATGGCCACGGCGAATATCACCCAGCCCGCCGCACCGGCACCGCCCCAGATGGCCCACGCCAGCAGGCTTACGCCGATCAGGACGCTCCCGGGCAGGACAGGAATGATGGTGCCAACTACCCCCACCAGGATCGCCAGGCCGCACAGGATGGTCACCACGGTTTCGGAGCTCATGGTGCCCAGTCTAGGGCGCTGCCTTAACGCCCGACGGCGGTGCCTCCTTCAGGAAAGGAGCCACCGCCGTCGTGGTTTCCAGGGAAGGAAGCCCTACTCCGCTTCCACCGCTGCGGCGACCGCGGCAGTGACTGCCGGGGCCACGCGGGGGTCCAGCGGGCTGGGCACGATGTAGTCGGCCGAGAGGTCCTCTTCGGCGAGCTCGGCGATGGCGCGTGCCGCCGCAAGCTTCATGGCAGGGGTGATGCGGCGGGCGCCGGCGTCGAGGGCACCGCGGAAGATGCCGGGGAACGCCAGGACGTTGTTGATCTGGTTCGGAAAATCACTGCGGCCCGTGGCCACGACGGCGGCATACTTCACGGCAACCTCGGGCAGGACTTCGGGGTCCGGGTTGGACAGTGCGAACACGATGGCGTCCTTGTTCATGGTGGCCAGGTGGGCCTCGTCCAGCTTGGAGGAGGAGACTCCGATGAAGACGTCGGCACCGGCCAGTGCCTCAGCGGGTCCGCCGGAGATGCCGCGGGGGTTGCTGCGGCCGGCGATGTCCGCCTTCTTGCTTCCGGGGCTGGCGGCGAGGTCGGCCCGGTTGCTGTTGATGACACCCCGGGAATCGAGCAGCACCACGTCGGTGATGCCCGCTGCGAGCAGGATTTCGGCAACGGCAATTCCGGCCGCGCCTGCACCCGACACCACGACTTTGAGCCCTTCGAGGCCGCGGCCGGTCACCTTCGCGGCGTTCGTGAGGGCGGCAAGGGCCACCACGGCGGTGCCGTGCTGGTCGTCGTGCATGACCGGGCAGTCCAGGGCCTCGATGAGCTTTTCCTCAAGCTCGAAGCAGCGGGGTGCCGAGATGTCCTCGAGGTTCACGGCGCCGAAGCTGGGGCGCAGGCGGACCAGCGTTTCCACGATTTCGTCCACGTCGGTGGTGTTGAGGACCAGCGGGATGGAGTCAAGGTCGCCAAAGGTCTTGAACAGGGCGGACTTGCCTTCCATGACGGGCAGCGAGGCGCTGGCGCCGATGTTGCCCAGGCCCAGGACGGCGGTGCCGTCGCTGACAACGACCACCAGGCGCTCGGCCCAGGTCAGCGTGCGGGCGAGTTCTGGCTTGGCGTGGATGGCGCGGCTGACCTCGGCGACACCCGGGGTGTAGGCGATGGACAGGTCCCGCTTGTTGGACAGCGGAACAGTGCTGGTGACGGACAGCTTGCCGCCCTGGTGGGCGCTGAAGATCTCGTCTTCGGTCAGGGCAGTGGCTGCTGAGTTGTCGGTGGCGGTAATTGCGTCAATGGACACGTCGTTGTCTCCTGGTGCTTGCCGTGGGCGCACGGCACATGGGGCTGGAGCCCGGCGGCGGGCCCAGCGTGGAAAAGTAGTGCGACAGGAAACCCAGGGGTGGCGGGTCCGCGGGAACGCCGGGGATGTTTCCGCCCTGCCGCTCCTGTACCACCATGGTAGGCAGTCCCAAGGGGGCGGTCCGGCCACCCTTGACACGAAACATCCGTGCTAAAGCGTTTACGCAGGGCCTTTTGTGATCCGCATCATGTGATTATGGCGGATTTAATGCCATTTTGGTCTAGACCAGTTACGCGGTTTTGCCCACTGTGAACCCTGATTCGGCAGCGGGAGACAGCCGGCCACACGCCTTTTTGAGGTCCTCCTCGGCTTCGAAGAGCGAGAGGCGGCGGTTGCGCACTGACTGGACCAGACCAGTGACGGTCAGAAGCAGGACGCGTGCTCCAACGGCATCACCGCAGGCTCCGGCCACGAGCTTCTCACTAAGCGCGTCGATCTCGCGCAGCAGTTCGGTGGTGTCCTTCTCGGGGAGGTATACGCCCCGGCTGAGGCACTGCTCCACCGCGGGCTGCATGACGCGCATGTGGAAGATCTCCATCAGCAGGCCTGAAAGTGCCCGGCCGCGGAAGCGCGGGGACGAGCCGCGGGACCCTGCCTGCAGCTCATCCAGCTGCTGGCGGTACAAGGCGAGCATCAGGTGCGTTGGGGAGGGAAAGTACCGGTAGAGCGTGCCGAGCGGGACATCCGCCTTTTCCGCGACCTCGGGGAGTTCCACGGCGTCGAGGCCGGTCCGGGCGAACCCTGCAGCGGTATCGAGGATCCGCGCATAGCGGAGCCGCTGGCGCGGAGCGGAAGGCCTGGCGGCCATGGGCGGATAGTCTGAAAAAGTCTCGGGCATCAGCATTCCGGGGTTGTGTTTTAGCGACTGCGGCCAGGAGCGCCCCCACTTCCGTACCGCCCTGCAGCCGGTTCAACTATACGGCACAGGTCCGTGCCCTAATTCGTCAGCCACCCTTACTATCCGGTGCCGCAGGGTCAGTCGACGCCCTTGATCTTGACCACGAAGACGGCGCCCAGCACTCCGATGACCGCTGCGGTAAGGAAGAGTGTCCGGTAGCCGCCCCCATAGGCGACCGCCAGCAGTGCCAGGCCGGGAGCCCACCACCTGCGGAAGCGAGTTCGCCACGTTGATGACCCCCATGTCCTTGCCGCGGCTGACCGCGAACGGCAGGACCTGAGTCAACAGGGCGAAGTCAACGGCCAGGTAGGCGCCAAACCCAATGCCCAGGACGGCGGCGCCGGCCAGCGCCCCGGACCACACGGGAAAGAACGCCATGATGGCACCTGCCATCGCGATGGTGGCGGAGGACCCGATGACGAAGGGCTTCCGCCGGCCCACCCGGTCGCTCCAGGGCCCGGCGACCACGGCGGTGATCATCACCATGACGGCATAAATGCCCGTCAGGACCAGCACTCCCGCGGCGGGATCCGCATAGTGGATGATGTCCCGCAGGAAGAAGAGCAGGTAGACAATGGTCAGCTGGTTGCCCACGTTGACCAGGAACCGGGTAAGCCAGGCCCAGGCGAAGTCCGGGTAGATAAACGGGCTGATCCAGAAGCCTCTGATGAATACCCGGGGGCGGAAAGCTTCCAGTTCCGACTTGGGCAGTGCGGGGTCGTTCCGGTGGAACAGGTACGGCAGCACGGACAGCAGCAGGGCCCCGGCGCATAGCCAATAGCCCACCAGGAAGTTTCCCGAGACCACGGCTCCGAAAACCGCCCCGGTGAGGATGCCAAGGGTCTGGCCCATCGCCGCGAGGCCTCCCACTCCCCCGCGCTGGACCACCGGGACCCGGTCCGGGACCGCGGCGGTGATCGCCGCATAGGCGGCATTTGCGCCCAACTGCACCAGGCACCAGAAGAGGACCATCAGCGCCACGGCTCCCGAGAAGGACATGGCCACCAGCGCCGCCGTGGCAAGCACTGCCCCGGCAAGCACCCACGGGGCCCGGCGGCCGAAGCGCGACGTGGTCCGGTCCGAGAGCGCGCCGGACAGGGGGTTGGCCACCAGGGATACAGCCGCGCCGCACGCCGTGACCAGCGAGAGGATGGCTTCCTTGCTGGGTGCATCGATACTGATGGCCTGTTGGCCGATGAACACGTTGATGGGCCCGAAAAATGCCGCGTTGATGCCCACGTTCACCAGCACCAGGCCGGTCACCCAGCGGGCAGTGACTTTTTGCACCGGCTCGGCGAGCGCCGCGGCGGTGCCTTCCTGTGCCGCGGGGGGTTCCGAGGGCGCGGGAGTGTTGGACAGACTCATTGCGTGGCTCCCCCTGGTGCGGCCGGTTGGCGGTGGGTTCAGACTATCGTGGGCGGTATCGCGCCGCCGGTCCCAAGGCGCCGCATGTGCATAATCCACCACCAGGCGAGGAGAGCCACGTGACCACACCAGCAGGAACCGGATCCGCCCCGGACGTGAACACCGCCGATCTCTACGATGAGCGCGGCGACGGGCTGGCGTCCGTTTCGCTGCAGTTCCAGTCCCTGGGCGGCCGCTCGCATTTCAGCGGCCCGGTCCGGACCATCCGCTGTTACCAGGACAACGCCCTGGTGAAGTCCACGCTCGGCTCACCGGGCAACGGCGCGGTCCTGGTGGTGGACGGCGGCGGCTCGCTGGGCACTGCCCTGATGGGGGACATGATCGCCGAAAGTGCCGTGGCCAACGGCTGGGCCGGCGTCGTTATTAATGGCGCCATCCGCGATCGGCTGGCCATCGCGGAACTGGATCTTGGCGTTAAGGCCCTCGGCAGCAACCCCCGGAAGAGCCAGAAGGCGGGAGCCGGCGAGGTGGATGTGGATGTTGTGATCGACGGCGTGACCTTCCGTCCCGGCGCCACCGTCTGGTGCGACCCGGACGGCATCCTCGTGGAGCCGTGAGGAAAGGCCGGCAAAAAACTTTTGCCGTGAAAATCCGAAAGACGGGGAATAGAAAGAACCGGTAAGATAGTTACTGAAAGCAACTATCGCTGCTTATATCCTTTTCTTTCCTTGGAGCACCCATGTCCAAAGCCCCTGCCGCGCCCCGTGCCGGAGAAACACTGACGCAACGACAGATCGTCACAGTAATGGTGGGCCTGATGCTGGGCATGTTCCTGGCATCGCTTGACCAGACCATCGTCTCCACGTCCATCTACACCATCGCCAACGACCTGGACGGGCTTTCCCTGCAGGCGTGGGCCACCACCGCGTACCTGATCACATCCACTGTCAGCACGCCGCTCTACGGCAAGCTGAGTGACATCTTCGGGCGCCGGCCGCTGTACCTGAGCGCCATCGCCGTCTTCCTGGTGGGCTCCCTCTACGCCGGGTCCGTGCACTCGATGACCGAGCTGGCTGTGGCCCGCGGCATCCAGGGCCTGGGCGCAGGCGGCCTGCTGGCCCTGGCGCTGACCATCATCGGTGACATCGTGTCCCTGAAGGACCGCGCCAAGTTCCAGGGCTACTTCATGTCCGTGTTCGGCATCTCCTCTGTCCTGGGGCCGGTGGTGGGCGGCGCGTTCGCCGGCTCCGCCAATATCCTGGGCTTCGACGGCTGGCGGTGGGTCTTCTTCATCAACCTGCCCATCGGGCTGGCGGCACTGACCGTGGTGTTCCTGTTCCTCCACCTGCCCGCCAAGCACCTCAAGCAGAAGATCGACTACTGGGGCGCAGCCGCGATCACCGTCGCCATCGTTCCGCTCCTGCTGGTGGCCGAACAGGGCCGCACCTGGGGCTGGACCTCGCTGAACTCCTTCCTTTGCTATGGTCTGGGCGTGGTGGGCATTGCCTGGTTCCTGCTGGCGGAAAAGCGTGCCGGCAACTACGCCCTGATCCCGCTTCGCCTCTTCCACAACGTCACGTTCGGGCTGTCCTCGCTGCTGAACTTCATTATCGGCATCGGCATGTTCGGAGCCATCGCGATGCTTCCCATGTACCTCCAGCTCGTCAAGGGCCTCACCCCCACCGAAGCCGGCCTGATGATGATCACCTTCACCGTGGGCATCCTGTTCGGGTCCATCACCGCCGGCCGCACCATCTCGGCCTCCGGAACGTTCCGCATCTTCCCCATCATGGGTACCGGCATCCTGACCGTGGCCGCCCTGGTGATGGGCTTCTCCCTTGGCGTTGACACCGGGCTCTGGGTGCCGGGCCTCATCGCGGTCTTCTTCGGCGTCGGCCTGGGCTTCTGCATGCAGCCGCTCACCCTGGCCATGCAGACCTCGGTACCGCCACGGGACATGGGGGTGGGAACCTCCTCGGCCGCGTTCTTCCGGTCCATGGGCGGCGCCGTGGGAACCGCCGTGTTCATCTCCATGCTCTTCAGCCTGGCCGCGAACCGGATTGCCGACGGCATGAAGGCCGCCACCACGGACCCCGCCTACCTGGCCGTCCTGAAGGATCCCGCCGTGGCATCGGACCCGGCCAACGCCAAGCTGTACGACTTCTTCAAGAACGGCGCGTCCAACGACTCCCTGAATGACACCAGCTGGCTGCACACCGCCAACAGCACGCTCACCAGGCCCATTACGGAAGGCTTCGCCACGTCCATTGACACGGTGATGCTGACGGCCGCGGCCCTGACGGGCCTGGCATTCCTCATCAGCTTCGCCCTTCCCCGCAAGAAGCTGACGGACCAAAAAGCGTCCCCGCAGGACGACGACAGCATGCAGATTCCGGCGCACTGACCCCGGACACCCTGCCCGGGTGCGCAGGACAGTGTGAGGAGACGACGACGGCGGCACGGCCCGCCGTCGTCGTCGTTCCTTAAAGGCCGGGCAGCCCCTGCCAAGTGGAACCTGCGGCGGTGACGTGCCACACTGTTTAGCGCGTGTGCGCCGGCCCTTCCGGCCGGTACCGCAGCCGACGACGTCCGCACCGCATCCATAAACCCCCAAACCCAGGGAGAACCATGCCCACTGCACAGGAGCAGACCAATACCGGGATACCGCGGCGGGTGATCTGGCTGGCACTTGCGGGGGCGGTGGGCGGATTCCTGTTCGGCTTCGACTCGTCCGTGGTCAACGGGGCCGTTGACGCCATGAAGGAAGAATTTGCCCTGTCCGAGGCAGTGACCGGCTTCGCCGTGGCCATCGCCCTGCTGGGCTGTGCCGCCGGAGCCTTCCTGGCCGGCAAGGTGGCTGACCGCTACGGCCGCATCCCGGCCATGAAGCTGGGCGCGCTGCTCTTCCTGGTCAGCGCCATCGGTACCGGGTTCGCGTTCGGCGTGTGGGACCTGGTGTTCTGGCGCTTGGTAGGCGGCCTGGGCATCGGCCTGGCGTCCGTGATCGCACCGGCATACATCTCCGAAATTTCGCCGCGAAAGGTCCGCGGCCGCCTCGCGTCCCTGCAGCAGCTTGCCATCACCACGGGTATCTTTGCCGCACTCCTCTCCGACGCACTCTTCGCCACCAGCGCAGGCGGTGCGGACCAGGCCTTCTGGCTGGGCATCGAGGCGTGGCGGTGGATGTTCCTCGGTGCTGCTGTACCGGCCGTCGTGTACGGCTGGGTTGCCTTCACCCTGCCCGAATCCCCGCGGTTCCTGGTCTTCCAGGGCAAGGAGGAGCAGGCCCGGAAGATCTTCGACTCGATCGCACCTGCTGAGGACACGGACCGGCACATCCGCGACATCCAGGAAGCCATCGAGGAGGACAAGGTGGCCGGCCAGAAGGGGTCGCTGCGGGGCAAGACCCTGGGCCTGCAGGCTGTGGTCTGGGTGGGCATCATCCTGTCCGTGCTGCAGCAGTTCGTGGGGATCAACGTGATCTTCTACTACTCCACCACCCTGTGGAAGGCTGTGGGCTTCCAGGAGAAGGACTCCCTGGCCATCTCGGTGGCAACGTCCATCACCAATATCCTGGTCACCCTGGTGGCCATTGCGCTGGTGGACCGGGTGGGCCGCAGGCCCATCCTGTTGGCCGGCTCCGTGGGCATGGCCGTGTCCCTGGGCGCCATGGCCCTGGCCTTTTCCTCCGCCACCGGCTCGGGCGAGGACATCAGCCTCCCCGGCGCCTGGGGTCCGGTTGCCCTCGTGGCCGCCAACATCTTCGTCGTCAGCTTCGGCGCCTCCTGGGGTCCGCTGGTATGGGTGCTCCTGGGCGAGATCTTCCCGTCCCGGATCCGCGCCCGCGCGCTGGGCCTGGCTGCGGCGGCGCAGTGGGTGGCCAACTTCGCGATCACCCTCAGCTTCCCGGTCATGGCCTCGGCGTCCCTGCCGCTGACGTACGCCATGTACGCCCTGTTCGCTGCCGCGTCCTTCTTCTTCGTCATGTTCAAGGTGCCCGAGACCAACGGCATGTCCCTGGAGCAGGCTGAGACGCTGTTCGTGCCGAAGGGTTCAGCGAAAGCCAAGTAACGCCCGATCACATCCGGCGGCCTTTCCGGGGACGCCCGATCAGCTTTCGCCGTAAAACAACAAACCCTCCATCACCTGGCGTGATGGAGGGTTTGTTTGTTGTCCGGATGTTTACACGACGTGCGGTTCGTGCGAGGACAGGTAGGCCCGGCCGCCGAATGCGATCAGGATGGCAATCACCATGGCCACAGCGCCGGCGAAGAACGGCACCTGCGGGCCGAAGTGTTCACCGAGCTGGGCCGCCGCGAACGGGGCCAGGGCGCCGCCCATCCAGCGGACGAAGTTGTAGCCGGAGGATGCCACGGGCCGGGGCGAATCGGAGACGCCCATGGCCAGTTCGGTGTAGATGGTGTTGTTGACGCCCAGCAGGGCACCGGCAACGATCACCAGCACGACGACGGCAGGAACCGAGTGCCCGGCAGCCAGTCCCAGCCCGGCCAGGTCCAGCATGAGCAGGAACAGCGTGCCCGTCAGGACCTTGACCGCGCCGAAGCGGGCCTGCAGCGGCGGGGCCACGAAGACGGAGAACACCGCCACGGCTACGCCCCAGCCGAAGAACACGCCGCCGATGCCGTAGGCGTTCATGCCCAGGATGAAGGGGGTGAAAGCCAGGATGGTGAAGAAGCCGTAGTTGTAGAACAAGCCGCTTGCCGCCGTCGTCCGCAGGCCCTTGTGGCCCAGTGCCAGCAGCGGATCGCGCAGCCGCACCTTGCACTCGGGCAGCGGCGTTTTGGGCAGCAGGGCGATCAGGGCGATGAAGGCGGCAGCCATCAGGACGGCGGTGCCGAAGAACGGTGCGCGCCACTGCCAGCCGCCCAGGAGGGCTCCCAGGAGCGGGCCCAGGGAGATGCCCAGGCCCAGGGCGGCTTCGTAGAGGATGATGGCGGTGCCGGCGCCGCCGCTGGCCACGCCCACGATCACGGCGAGGGCGGTGGCCACGAACAGGGCGTTGCCCAGGCCCCAACCGGCGCGGAAGCCCACCAATTCACCCACGCTCCCGGACAGGCCGGACAGCGAGGAGAAGACGACGATGACGGCCAGGCCGATCAGCAGGGTCTTCTTGCCGCCGATCCTGGAGGAGACAAACCCGGTGATCAGCATGGCGAGTGCGGTGACCAGGAAGTAGCTGGTGAAGAGCAGCGATACCTGGCTGGGGCTGGCATTCAGGTTGGTGGCGATTGCCGGGAGGATGGGGTCCACCAGCCCGATCCCCATGAAAGCGAACACCGCGGCGAGGGCGGTGGCCCAGACTGCCTTGGGCTGCTTCAGGAACGAGGCCTTTTCGGCCTGCAGGGTGGATTCTGGTGCCGGCAGGGTTTCTGCGAGCTGGCCGTCCATGGAGGGTACTCCTAAGTTCGTGGCTGTTTCAGTATGGTTCGGTGGTTCAGTTCTGGAGTGATGCATTGATTTTGTCGATCACCGGCAGGGCCTCCGCCAATGCTTTGCGGTCCTGGTCGGTGAGGCCGCTGAGGATGTCGGCCATCACTTGGTTGCGGCGCTTGTTCGCGCCGTCGACGGCGGCGCGGCCTTCGGGGGTGAGGATCACCCGGACGGCGCGGGAGTCCGCCGGGTCCGGTTCGCGGCGTGCAAGGCCTGCGCGTTCAAGCTTGATGATCTGCTCGGTGGCGCTGGGCACGCGGACCCCGAGGTTCCGGGCGATCTCGCCGACGCGCTGGCCTTCGCCGAGCAGCATCTTGAGTGTGCTGAGCTGGGCGGCGCTGAGTTCACCGTCTGCGTCGAGGCGGCGGACCAGGTAAACGCTGTGGCGAAGGGCTTCGCGGAACCCGCTGGCGAGTTCCTCCAGCTGGGGATCTATTTCATTCATCGTTAGGTAGCCTAACATTTAGGGTACCTAACAGTCAAGGCCTAGAGCGTCAACTTCATCCCGACGTGGCTGGCCTCGAAGCCCAGCTGTTCGTAAAACCGGTGCGCGGCCGTGCGGCTCTGATGCGTTGTCAGCTGCATCAGGTTGCAGCCGCGACTCCGGGACTCCGCGATGGCCCAGCCCACCATCAGCTTCCCGAGCCCCTGGCTGCGGAGGGACGCGTCCACCCGGACGCCCTCGAGCTGCGAGCGCCAGGCACCCTTCCGTGAGATGCCGGGGAGGAAGCTCAGCTGGAATGTGGCCACCACCGCGCCTGCAGCTTCCCCGTGCGGTACCAGCTCGCCAACTATCAGGAGGTGGGCGGGGTCGGCGTCGATCGCGGCGAAGGCGTTCTCGTAGGGCTTCATGTCCTGCGTGGTTTCGCGGCCGGCGCCCAGGGCGTCATCGGCGAGCAGGCACACCACGGCGGGCAGATCGGCCAGGGTGGCGTGGCGGAGGCGGAACGTCCCGCCGTCGATATCGGCGGCGGACAGGGCAGGATCGGCATCGTCAGCAGGGATCACCCGCCCAGCTTGGCACAGGAAACGAACGACGCCGGCACTCGCGTGAGTGCCGGCGTCGTGCTGATGGCGCATTGCCGGAAATCCTGCAGGATCTGATGGGGCGTTCCGTCAGGGGATGCAGGAAGTGATGGCGCGTGCCGGGGTGCGTCAGGCCGGGGTGCGGGCCAGCTCCGCCTGCCGCTCCTCCACCAGGGTGGCAACGGCGCTGAACAGAGGATGGTCCTTCCCGAGCCCGGTGATCTTCTCCGTGGCCTCCGCCGGACTTTCCGAGCCCAGGATGGCTGCCAGTTCGGTGGCCTCGGCATCCGCAGGATCGGTGAAGCGCAGCGCGGCGGCAATGGCACCCAGCAGCGCCTCCGGCACCACGCCGCGTTCTGCCAGTTCCGCAGCGGGGCCGATGAATCGTTCATGCCGGCTCAGCTTCCGCAGCGGCGAACGGCCCACCCGGTTCACGGTGTCCGGCAGGTACGGGTTGGAGAACCGGACCAGGATCTTCTGGACGTAGGCCTCCTGCTCGTCGTTGCTGAACCCGTGCTTGGCCACCAGGAGCTGCTTGGTTTCCTCCAGCACCGCCCGTACGTCCTCGGCCACGTCCTGGTCCGCCATGGCGTCCGAGATCTTCTCCACGCCCGCTTCGAAGCCGAGGTAAGCGGCAGAGGCATGCCCGGTGTTCACGGTGAACAGCTTCCGCTCAATATACGGCGAGAGGTCATCCACGAAGGTGGCTCCCGGAATCACCGGTGCGGCGTCGCCAAAGGCAGTGCGGTCGATGACCCACTCGTAGAAGGTTTCCACGGTCACGTCCAGGCCCTGCCCGGCCTCCTGGTTCGGCACGATCCGGTCCACGGCGGTGTTGGCGAACACAGCCTTCCCGTCAAGGACTGCTGCGGTGACTCCCGGCTGGGATGCCACCTCCTTGGCCAGGATGTCCGTGGCGTTGATGGCGTTCTCGCAGGCCATCACCTGCAGGGGCGCCAGGCCCGGTTCCCTGGCAACAATGCCCTTGGCGATCACGGGTGCCACGAACTTCAGGATGTGCGGGCCCACCGCCGTGGTGACGATGTCCGCCGTCGAGATTTCCTGGACCAGCTCAGCTTCCTGGGCGTTGGAGTTCAGCGCCCGGAAGTTGTCCACAGTGCGCACGGCCGGGTTCTCCCCCACCTCGTGCACCGCGTAGCTGTCGGCCTGCGAGAGCCGGGTGATGAGTTCCTCTGCCACGTCCGCGAACACCACCTCGTAGCCTGCGTCATGCAGGAGCAGGCCCACGAAGCCGCGGCCGATGTTGCCGGCACCGAAATGTACTGCCTTCACTATGCGTTGACCTTTCCGAAGAGCTCCAGGACTTCATCCTCGGACGTGGCAGCCTCCAGCCGGGCCACCTGTTCCTTGTTGGTGAACACCTTGGCGATGGAGGACAGGATGTGCAGGTGCTCGTTGTTGATGCCTGCCACGCCCACCACGAACTTGACCTCCTTGCCGTTCCAGTCGATGCCTTCCGGGTAGCGGATGACGGACACCGCGGACTTGCGGATGTGGTCCTTGGCGGCGTTGGTGCCGTGCGGGATGGCCAGGAAGCTGCCCATGTAGGTGGACACCGATTCCTCGCGTTCGTGCATGGCGGCAATGTAGCCCTCGTCCACGGCACCGCGCTCCAGCAGGAGCCGGCCGGCCTCGTCGATGGCGGCGTCGCGGGTGGTGGCCTTACCGGTCAGCACCACGCTCTCGCGGGCCAGGATCTCGCCGGTTCCGTTGGCGGATGCGCCGGCCGCTGCAGCTGCTCCCGCGGCAGCGGGCGCTGCGTCCACGGGGGCGTCGGCGGCGTGGGCACCGTGGGTGGTGCCGGCGTCGGACTTTTCGCCTTCGGTGTTGCTTTCGCGGACCAGCTCGACGATCTCGTCATAGCGCGGGCTGCTCATGAAGTTGTCCACGGAGTAGTGGACGGCGCTGGACGTGGCCGGCTTGGCGCGTTCGGTGAGGTCCTGGTGGGTGACCACGACGTCGTAGGTGTCCGTGAGGTTGGCAATCGAGGCGTTGGTGACCTTGACGTCCGGGAAGCCGGCAGCCTTGATCTTGTTCCGAAGCACCGAGGCGCCCATGGCGCTGGAGCCCATGCCGGCGTCGCACGCGAATACGACGTTCCGCACGGGGCCCGCCAGGACACCCACCCCGCCGCGGCCGGCGGCCGCACCGGCGGCAGTTCCTGCGCCGGCTCCGGTGAGGGTTGAGGCAACGGAGCTCTTCTTGCCCTTCATGGCCTCCATGCGGGAGGTGGCGTCCCCGAGGTCCGCTTCATCGCTGTGCTTGGTGGTCTTGAGGATGACCGAGGACACCAGGAAGGAAACGGCTGCCGCGAGCACCACGGAGAGGACCACGCCGAAATAGCTGTCGCGGGAGGTCTGGGCCAGCACGGCGAAGATGGAGCCAGGGGCGGCCGGGGCCACCAGGCCGGAGTTGGTGACGGCGAGGGTGGCGATGCCGGTCATGCCGCCGGCGATGGTGCCCAGGATCAGCAGCGGGCGCATCAGGACATACGGGAAGTAGATCTCGTGGATGCCGCCGAGGAACTGGATGATGGCTGCGCCGGGGGCCGATGCCTTGGCGGCGCCGCGGCCGAAGAACGCGTACGCCAGCAGGAGGCCCAGGCCGGGGCCGGGGTTGGCTTCCAGCAGGAACAGGATGGACTTGCCCTGCTCCAGGGACTGCTGGACGCCCAGCGGGGTGAGCACGCCGTGGTTGATGGCGTTATTGAGGAACAGGACCTTGGCCGGCTCAATGAAGATGCTGGTCAGCGGCAGGAGGCCGTTCTGCACCAGGAACTCAACGAACTTGCCCGCCTGCTCGCTAAAGGCGGTGACAACCGGCGAAATGCCGTAGAAGCCCACCAGCGCCAACAGGGCGCCCCAGATGCCTGCGGAGAAGTTGTTGACCAGCATCTCGAAGCCGGGGCGGATCTTGCCGTCCCAGATCGAGTCAAGCTTCTTCATGGTCCAGCCGCCCAGCGGGCCCATGATCATGGCGCCGATGAACATCGGGATGCCGGCACCGACGATCACGCCCATGGTGCCGATGGCCCCCACCACGCCGCCGCGGACGTCGTAGACCATCTTGCCGCCGGTGTAGCCGATCAGCAGCGGCAGGAGGTAGGTGATCATGGGGCCCACCAGGCCGATGTTCGGCTTCCCGCCGGTCTCGCCGAAACCACCGAGCTGCGGTACGGGCAGCCACCCCTTCTCGATGAAGAGGGCGGTGATGATGCCCCAGGCGATGAACGCCCCGATGTTGGGCATGATCATGCCGGACAGGAATGTCCCGAACTTTTGGACGTGCACGCGCGCGCTGGTGCGGGGTTTTGCAACTGTCTCTGTTGCCATGTGATTTCCTAACCGTCATTCCTGCTGCTCCGCAGGATTGGTCCGATGATTACGACGACGTACTGCTGGGTAATGCGTGGTTGTGGGGCTATCCGGCCGGGCTGGTGGAGATCCGGTGGAGCCATTCGAGGAAAAGCTTGAGTTCCGAGCTGGAAAGCTGGTCAGAGTGCGAGGCCTGAAGTGCGGCGTTCAGGGCGATCGCTGCCACCACCACCGAGGACTTCCCGGTGCCGCCCGGGGCCGGGCCGCTGGCGGGCTCGGCGGACACCGCGAAGATCATGGCGTCCCGGGTCATGGTGGACAGTTCGAGGTTGCGTTCGGTGGCGGGCTCCGCAATGAGCATCAGCGTCACACCCACGTTGGCCGCCAGGATGGACCTGGCCGCTTCCCTGGGCTGGACGTTCAGCTGGCCCGCCGCCGCTGCCTTGTTCAGCATCTCCTCCATCAGCGCTTCGGCGTCCGCCACAATGGCGGGCCGGCTTTCCGGACGGATATTGCCGAACATCACCAGGTACAGCTCAGGCTGGTTAAGGCCGAACTGGACGTGGTTGTCCCACATTCTCCGGATGTCCTCGAGGGGCTGCCCGGAGGGGGCGAAATCCCTTTCGCCCGCGACATATTCCTCAAATCCTGCGGCGACGACGGCGTCGAACAGACCTTCCTTGTCACCGAAGTGGTGGTACAGGGTGGGAGCGGAGACCCCTGCCAGCTGGGTGATCTGGCGGGTGGAGACCGGAGCTCCCGCGGATTTTGCCAGCAGTTCCGCGGCAGCACGGAGCAGCCGCATTTTGGGGGGAAGCTGGCCATCCAAACTCATAACCGCTACCCTAGCACCTATAGCGTTGCTATATGAACTGAATCACATACAATTTTTTCAGGCTCGTTTCCACCTCCTGACGTGGCAGTCCGGCGGTGTTCCGGCATGGCGCCGGAAATGTTTGGCGGGCCTGGCTACCGGCAGAGAATGAGGACCTTCAGTGCAGAACTTCCCAGGAGTAGGCGTCAGTCCAGGCCGCGTCATCGGCACCATCCGCCAGATGCCCAAACCGATCAGTGAGCCTCCTGCCGGTGAGCAGCTGGCGCCGGACACCACAGCGGAGGAAGCCACGGCTGCCCTGAAGGCGGCCTCGCAGGCCGTGCATGACGAGCTGAAGGACCGCGCCACGCACGCCACCGGAGACGGAAAGGCGGTCCTTGAAGCCACTGCACTGATGGCCAAGGACACCATGCTGATCAAGGGCGCGGCCAAGCTGGTGGCCCGGGGCACCTCCGCCGAGCGCGCCATCTGGGAATCGGGCTCCTCAGTATCCGAGATGCTGCACAACCTCGGCGGCTACATGGCCGAGCGCGCCACGGACGTCCTGGACGTCCGCGCCCGGATCGTTGCCGAGCTGCGGGGCGTCCCCGCGCCCGGCATCCCCGCCTCCAGCACCCCGTTCATCCTGGTGGCCGAAGACCTTGCGCCCGCGGATACCGCCACGCTGGACCCCAACAAGATCCTGGCACTCGTCACCGCAGGCGGCGGACCCCAGTCCCACACTGCCATCATCGCCCGCTCGCTCGGCCTGCCGGCCGTGGTCGCCGCCGTGGGTGTGGACGAACTTCCGGACGGCACCGAGGTGTACGTGGACGGCGCCGCCGGCAGCATCACCGCCGAACCTGACGAGACCCTCCGTGCCACGGCTGAAGCCTGGGCCGCCACCGCGTCACTGCTGGCCGAGTTCACCGGCACGGGTACGACGGCGGACGGCCACGAGGTGCCGCTGCTCGCCAACGTGGGCGGCGGCAAGGACGCCGAGGCGGCCGCCAAGCTGGGCGCCCAGGGCGTTGGCCTGTTCCGCACCGAGTTCTGCTTCCTGGAACGGGACACCGAACCTTCCGTTGAGGAGCAGGCCGCGGCCTACAAGAGCGTGTTTGATGCATTCCCCGGCAAGAAGGTGGTGCTCCGCACGCTCGACGCCGGCGCCGACAAGCCGCTTCCGTTCCTGACCGACTCCACGGAGCCCAACCCCGCCCTGGGCGTCCGCGGCTACCGCACCGACTTCACCACCCCGGGCGTCCTGGACCGGCAGCTGGAAGCCATTGCCCTGGCCCAGCAGCAGTCCGAAGCCGACGTCTGGGTCATGGCTCCCATGATCTCCACGGCCGAGGAAGCCTCCCGCTTCGCTTCCATGTGCGCGGACGCCGGGATCAAGACCCCCGGCGTCATGGTGGAGGTCCCGTCTGCGGCCCTCACTGCGGAGTCCATCCTTCGCGAAGTAGGCTTCGCCAGCCTGGGCACCAATGACCTCACCCAGTACGCCATGGCCGCCGACCGCCAACTGGGCCCGTTGGCCAACCTGAACACCCCGTGGCAGCCTGCCGTCCTGCGCCTCGTCGGGCTGACCGTCGAAGGATCCCGCGCCGAGGGCCACAACAAACCTGTGGGTGTCTGTGGTGAGGCTGCCGCCGATCCCGCCCTCGCCGTCGTCCTTACCGGCCTAGGCGTCAACACGCTCTCCATGACCGCGCGTTCGCTGGCCGCGGTGGCCGCGGTCTTGAAGACGGTCACCCTGTCTGAGGCCCAGGAGCTGGCCAAGCTGGCCCTCTCCGCCCCGAGTGCCACCGAGGCGCGGGCCTGGGTGCGCGAAAAGCTGCCGGTCCTGGAGGAACTGGGACTCTGACCGCCCGCGGCGCCGGCGGCACCCGGGATAGGCTACGTCCATGGCACTGATAGCCCCCCGGGTCTCGGCCGGCCTGCCCGACGGCGAGGCCCGCGCCCTGACGCGCGCCCTCGAGGACAGCAACGACATCACCGTGTTCGTCGACGGCACCGTCCACCGCCTCCCCGCCCAGGCGCGGGACGCCGTCGTCGATCTCCTCGCCAGGCTGGGACGCGGCGAAACGGTGACGGTGAGCAGCGTGGAGGAGATGCTCACAACCTCCCAGGCTGCCGAACTGGCCGGGATTTCGCATACCTACCTGCGGAACATGACCGATCGCGGGGAAATCCCGGTGGAGTACCGCGGATCGCACCGCCGGATCCGCACGGCCCACATCATGGCCTGGCTTGAGCAGCAGAAGCTTGCCGAACAGAAGCGCAAGCAGGGCAAGAACGCCGCCGTCGACGCCGGCACCGGCGAATAGTGCGGATCCCCCTGGCCTGGCCTTCGCGCCGGAAGGATGCTGTGCTTCGCTCAGCCGACGTGGAAGCGAACGGTTTCACGGGCCGGGTCCTTTGGGCAGACGGCACACCCGCCCCGGGACCGGAAGCCGCCGGCGCTTCCACGGCACCGGCCTACATCCTCATTCACGGCATCGGCGTTTCGCACCGCTACTTTCGTCGCCTGCACAGTGAGCTCGCCGCCGTTGCCCCTACGTACTCCCTGGACCTGCCGGGCTTCGCCGGAACGCCCAGGCCGGAGCGGCAGCTGTCCGTGGCCGACTACGGCGCCTTCATCGCCCAGGCACTCAAGGCAAGCGGCATTGCCTCCTACATCCTGGTGGGGCATTCCATGGGCGCGCAGTTCGCCATCGAGGCAGCGCTCTATGCTCCCGGCCAGGCGCAACGGCTGGTCCTCATGGGTCCGGTGGTGGACTCCCGGCACCGGAATGTCCGGCAGCAGGGCCTGGCACTTTTCCTGGATGCCCTCCTCCGGGAAAGTGCCGGGTCGAACTGGATCGTGTTCTCTGACTACTTCCGCTGCGGGCCCCGCTGGTACTTCACCATGCTTTCCGTCATGATGGCCTACCCTGCGGAGCGGAGGCTGGCCGGGATCAACGTTCCCGTCCTGGTGCTGCGCGGCGACGACGACCAGGTGGCCGGCGCCGACTGGTCGCTCCGACTCTCCCGGGTGGTGCCGGAGGGAAGCTTCGCGGAAGTCCCGCACGCCGGGCACGTGGTCCAGCACCTGCGCCCACGGAAGGTGGCGGAGGCCATCAAATCCTGGGCCGGCCCGCCCAGCGCCGCATCTTAAGGGCTGCGTGCAGCTCCAGCCGGGGCATCCCCTTCAGCGGGTCCACCCCCAGCAGCTGCCGGATCCGTCCCAGCCTGTTGTAGATGCTGCTGCGATGCAGGTGGAGCTTGGTGGCCACGTCCTGGACCGAGCCGTCGTTGTCATAGAGCAGCTCAAGGACCGGGATGAGCTCACCGTTGCGGTCATGGTCCTCGAGCATGCGGAAGTACACCGACCCGGAGTCCGCCCAGGCACCCACCCCTCCCCCGGCGGACGCCAGCAGCTGGTACACGCCGGTGGCCCTGCAGTCCACCAGCTCGCCCAGCTGCGGATCCACTGCGGCCGCCTGGGCCGCGAGCCGTGACTGCCGGTACGCCTCCGAGAGCTGCCGGGTCTTCGCGAACCCCTCGCTGATGCCAAGGATGATCCGGTGCACCGGGCGGCCGGAACGCTTGGCCAGCTCCAGCTGGTAATGCACCAGGACCTGGGCATGGTTGGCCCGGCCGGTCGATTCGCGGAACAGCACCGCCGAATGCGTCTCAGTCCCGGCGCTGAAGAGGGCAGCATCCACGCCCACCGTGGCCTGGAGCGCGGTGGACCGGTGGATCAGGGTGGATGCGATGGGGTCCGGGCCGCTGGCCCAGCCGTCCGCGTCCAGGACCGTGACCATCTGCCACGGTCCCCTCCCCTGGACTTCCTTCCAGCCGGCCACAGCAGCCACCGCATTGGGTTCCCCGGCGCACGCGGCCAGGAACTCCCGCTCGCGGCCCCGCCGGAATTCCGATTCAGCCGTGTTCGAGTCGAGCAGGAGCCCTGACAGCAGCTCAAGCTCGTGGTTGACGCCCGGCAACTGGGTGAGGATCGCCGTCGGGCTTTCCTCCGCCGAGTCCTGCTGCACCCAGAGATAGCCCACCCGGAAACCGCGCACCATCAGGGGGACGCACACCCGGCCCAGCATGCCCAGGTCCGGGTTGGCCGGCACCACAACAGGCCGCACGGCGGTGGCGATCCCGTGCGCGAGCTGCCATGCGCTCACGTCCGCCGGGACCTTCTTGCTCAGCAGGAAGTTAACCCGGACGCGGTCCGCATGGGACTGGTTGGAACTGTAGGCAAGCAGCAGCCCGTCCAGATCCTCCAAGGAAAGCCCCCGGCCCAGCTTCTGCGCCACCTGTTCGACGAGCTGTTCCACACCCTGCTGCTGCATGGGCCTACAGTACTGCCCCGGCAGCCCCATGGACGAACGGACACGAGGCGACACCTGACGCTCCAGGACTCGACACGTGTCGAGCCGGATGATGCAAAACCCGCGGAATCACGCGGTTGCGCGCGCAGCATCCGATGCAGTCCATGTCGCCTGGCTCACAGCTGGATTTATCGTTGAAACACGAAAATCCTTCCACCTGTACGGCCTACCGGCCCCCAAAAACTGGAGCAGACGATGATCATCGGCGTCCCCAAAGAAATCAAGAACAACGAATTCCGCGTGGCCATCACCGCGGCCGGCGTCCACGAGTTCCTCACCCACGGACACACCGTCCTGGTGGAGCGCGGCGCAGGCCTGGGCTCGGGCATCACGGACGAGGAATACTCAATCGCCGGCGCCGAGATCGTCAACGAGGCGGACGACGTCTGGGCCCGCGCCGACATGCTGATGAAGGTCAAGGAGCCCATCAAGTCCGAATACCACCGCTTCCGCAAGGGCCTGATCCTTTTCACCTACCTGCACCTGGCCGCCGAGCCCGAGCTCACCGCCGAGCTCATCAACTCCGGCGTCACCGCCATCGCCTACGAAACCGTGCAGGAGGGCCGCACGCTGCCGCTGCTGGCTCCGATGTCCGAAGTTGCCGGCCGCCTGTCCGTCCAGGTGGGTGCCACCTCCCTGATGGCCCCGGCCGGCGGCAAGGGCGTCCTGCTGGGCGGCGTGCCCGGCGTGCGCCCGGCGAAGGTGGTTGTCCTGGGCGCCGGTGTGGCCGGAACCAACGCTGCTGCCATGGCCCTGGGCCTGGGTGCCGACGTCACCATCCTGGACATCAACATCAACCGCCTGCGCGAACTGGACGCCCAGTACCAGGGCCGGTTGAAGACCGTGGCTTCCAACAAGTACGAGATCGAAAAATCAGTGGTCGACGCCGACCTGGTGATCGGTTCAGTCCTGATCCCCGGCGCCAAGGCCCCCAAGCTGGTCACCAACGACCTCGTGGCCCGCATGAAGCCCGGTTCGGTCCTGGTGGACATCGCCGTGGACCAGGGTGGCTGCTTCGAGGACACCCACCCCACCACCCATCAGGAACCCACGTACAAGGTGCACAACACCATCTTCTACTGCGTCGCCAACATGCCTGGCGCCGTGCCCAACACCTCCACGTACGCGCTGACCAACGTCACCCTGCGCTACGCGGTGTCCCTGGCCAACCTGGGCGTCAAGGCCGCGTTCGACCGCGACCCCGCCCTGGCCGCCGGCCTCAACATCGCCGCCGGCCACGTGGCGCACCACTCCGTCTCCGAGGCCCACAACCTGCCCCTCGTGGCTGACTGGCACGAGCTCGTCTCGGCCTAAGGCCCCTTCATCGATTGCTCCGTAATCGTCCTTTTGAACCCTCAGAACGGCGCTTACGGAGCAATCGATGAGTCATTTAAGCCAGCTCCCTTGCCCGCTCGATGATTTTGAGGACCTCCACCGCGTCCTCCGGGTTGACGGGGAGGGGCAGGGATGACTGTGCGCCGCCGTCGAGGATCCTGGCTGCCAGCAGGCGGTAGAACTCCGGGTAGTTCCCGCGTTCTGTGGGCAGGCGGTCCAGGTGTCCGTCGCGGCCCAGGAGCCCGGCCCACTCCGGTGCCTCCACGCCATAGTCCGCATCCAGCGGACTGCCGCCGGCCGCCAGGTAAGGCTCCTGCGGGTCCACCCCGTTCTTGGTGAAGCCGCCGATCGAACCCAGCATCCGGAAGCGCGGCCCCTGCTGGGCGCACAGCATGTCCATGGCCAGGTGGCTGGTCACACCGGACTGGTGCCGCAGGACCAGGAAGGCGTCATCATCCGCACGCTCGTCGGACCGGCGCGCCTGCAGTTCCGCGTGGAGGACGGTGGCTGGGCCGAACAACTGCAGCGCCTGGTCGACCAGGTGGGTGCCCAGGTCGAACAGGACGCCTCCGCCGTCGGCAACCGTGGCCCGCGCCTTCCAGGCCTTGGCAATGGACGGGGACCACCGCTCGAACGTCGACTCGAACCGGGTCACCTTGCCCAGGGACTGGGTCGCCAGCAACTTCCGGAGCGTGAGGAAATCCCCATCCCACCTGCGATTGTGGAACACCGTCAGCACGCGCCCTTCCGCCCGTGCCAGCGCAACAAGCTCCTGTCCCTGCGTGCTGGTGACCGCGAACGGCTTGTCCACCACCACGTCCAGCCCCGCTTCCAGGGCGGCCTTGGCCAGCGGGTAATGGGTCAGCGGCGGCGTCGCCAGGACCACAAGGTCAAGGTCAGCGGCCCGCTTAAGGACGGCGGCACCGTCGCGCACCACCGCCACCGCCGGAAGCCGGGACGAGGCAGCTGCCTGCCGCCCGGCGTCGGACGTTGCGATCACGTCCAGCGAGTAGCTTGCGTTGGCCGCCAGCAGCGGCGCGTGGAAGACGCTGCCGGCGAGCCCGTAGCCGACGACGGCGGTGCGGATGGTGCGGGGGTCGGCTTCAGTTCCGGTCATGGAAGCAACGCTACCCCCGGTCCCGCCTGCTTAAACGCCTGGTTAAAAGAAGCCGGCACCCCTGGCGGCCAGGGGTGCCGGCATCCTCATCAGGCTGCGGGTGGTTACTTCTTTTCCCAGCCGATGGTGGTCCAGTCCGGGACCTGCGAGGTGCTCTGGAAGAGCGACGGGCCGTAGTTGGCCAGGCCGGTGCGGACGAACGAGATCTGCGGGCCGTTGAAGACCACGCCCATGGAGTAGTACTTCGCCATGTGTTCCTTCTCCACGTCCATCGCTGCCTTGTTACGGGCTGCGTTGTCCTCGATGGAGGCGAGGTCGGCGATCTTCTTGTCCAGGTCGGCGTCGCCCAGCTTGTTCTCGTTGACCTTGGAGTCGTAGTACTGCTTGACGGCGTCGGTGGCATCCGGGCCCACGGTGTAGCCGGAGATGCTCAGGTCGAACTCGCGGCTGCCCAGCACCTTGCCGAAGTCGGCGGAGGCGCGCTGGTCGATGCCCACGTCCATGCCGCCGGCCTGGAGTTGCTTCTGCAGGGTCTGCGCCACGGCCAGGGTGGTGGGGTCGTCGCCAAAGTTGCTGATCTTGAAGGCGGCGGGCTTGCCGTCCTTCTCCATGATGCCGTTGGCGTTGGCCTTGTAGCCGGCGTCGGTGAGGACCTTCTTGGCCGCATCGGCTCCGGTTTCCTTAACCGGGTAGTTGTCCTGGTAGTACTCGGAGAACGGCAGCAGCATCATGGAACCGGAGCTGGGCTCTTCCCAGTTCAGTCCGTTGAAGCGGACCTTCCGGAGGGCTTCGCGGTCCACGGCGGCGAAGATGGCCTTGCGGACGTTGACGTCGGTGATGCGCTGGGCATTGAGGTTCAGGCCACCGGCGAAGAGGCGCTGGCCGCGGCGGATGTCCGAATCCTTCGTGCCGTCCAGCTGCTTGTACAGCGAGATGGTGTTGGCGGACATGGCGTCGATTTCGCCGTTCTTGAAGGCGGCGATCTGTGCGCTGGTTTCCAGCTGGCGGAACGTCACGTTGGCCAGGACCGGCTTCTGGCCCCACCACTTGTCGTTCGGAACCATGGTTACCGTCTTGGCGGCGGTGTCGTACTGGTCAAGCTTGAAGGGGCCTGCCATCCACTCCGGGTGCAGGTTGCCGTTGAAGCCCTCGTTGAAGATCTCGGGGGTGTTGACGGCCGGGTGGATGAGTCCGAAGAAGAGTGAATCCACGGGGAAGACCGGGCGGCTGGTCTTGACGATGACTTCCTTGTCGTTGCTGCCGGCCTCGACGGAGTCAACGAACTCGTAGGCGCCCGAGCTGACGATGTCGTAGCCGGCGTCCGGGCTCTTGAGGATGTTCCAGGTGTTCTTGAAGGCCTTGACGTCGATGGGCGTGCCGTCGTTGTACGTGGCCTTGGGGTTGACCTTGATGGTGATGGTCTGCTTGCCGTCCTTGACCTCGCTGTCCACTGATTCGCAGAAGTCAGGGTTGGGCGTGACCTTGCCCTTGAAGTCCACCTTCCAGCAGCCGCCGATGCCGCCGCTGTTCATCGCCACCGGGTTCATGGGGATCTGCAGGGCGGAGTTGTCCGCGCTGTTGCCGTTGTTGGAGAACCCGTTGAAGTCCGGGCCGATGTTGCCCAGCGGCAGGGTGACCTTGCCGCCCTGCTGGAGGTCGGACGCCGGCTTCTCGTTGATGCTGATCAGTTTGGACAGGTCGCTTCCGGATTCCTGGCCCTTGGCTGTTTCGGGGCCACTGGCACCGCCACCGCCGCAGGCCGTCAACGCCAGGGCGGCAGCAATCGCTGCCGCTCCGCCGATCCTGTTCAGTTTCCTCATGGTTTTCCCTTCATTGGTGCGAGTGGTGGTGCTTTGGGGTCGAAAAATCCTAGGGGGCATGGTTATCCGCAGGCTCGTGGACCACCAGCATGTCCTCATCCAGTTCCCCGTCCGGGAAGAAGCAGGCGAACTGCTGGTCCGTGGCAGTGGCCGCCGTTTCCAGTGGCGGTTCAAGGGTCAGGCACTTCTCCTGCTTGGCCGGCGGGAGTGCGGCAAAGACGGGACAGCGGGTGGCGAAGTTGCAGCCCTTCGGTGCCTGCAGCGGGGAGGGCAGGTCGCCCTGGAGGATGATGCGTTCGCGGGTGCGTTCCAGCCGGGGGTCGGGCACCGGGATCGCGGAGAGGAGGGCGCGGGTGTAGGGGTGCCGGGGATTGTCGAACACCCGGTCCACGGCGCCTACCTCCACGATCTTGCCGAGGTACATGACGGCCACCCGGTTGGAGATGTGGCGCACCACCGAAAGATCGTGGGCCACCAGCAGGTAGCTCAGGCCCAGTTCCGCGCGCAGCTGGTCCAGGAGGTTGATGACCCCGGCCTGGACCGAGACATCCAGGGCCGAGACGGGTTCGTCCAGGACCACCAGCTTGGGGTTCACCGCCAAGGCCCGGGCGATCCCGATCCGTTGCCGCTGGCCGCCGGAGAACTGGTTGGGGAAGCGGTTGACGTGGTCCGGCTGCAGGCCCACGAGCTTCATCAGCTCCATGATCCGCTTCCTGGTCGCTGTCCGGTCCATGCCCGCGTTCTGCAGGGGTTCGGCCAGGACTTCGTACACCGTGAACCGCGGGTCCAGGGCACCGGTGGGGTCCTGGAACACCATTTGGAGTTCGCGCCGCATCTTGCCCTTGGTCCTCGCATCGGCCGCCTGCTTGTTGCTCAGGCCGCCAATCACCACCTCGCCGTCCTGGCCCGGGTGGAACTCCATGATTTCCAGGAGCGTGGTGGTCTTTCCCGAGCCAGATTCGCCCACGATCGAGAAGCATTCGCCCTCGCGGATATCGAAGCTCAGGCCGTCCACCGCCTTGACGGTGCCGATCCTGCGTTTGATGAGGGCGCCCCTGGTCAGGGGGAAGTGCTTGCGGACGTCCGTGAGCTGCAGGACGGTGGACCGCTCCTCCCGGGGAACCGCGTCGAAGCGGGACACAGCCACCGGCGGGGCGGCGAACACGTCGTGCACATCCACGGAACCGCCCAGGGACCCTGATTTGATGCAGGCGGCGCGGTGCCGGGCGTCGTCGTCAACGGGTGCCAGCGCAGGTTCCCCGTCCAGGCAGGCCTCCGAGGACAGGGGGCAGCGGGGCGCGAACGAGCAGCCGGTGGGGGCATGCAGCAGGTTCGGCGGCATGCCTTCGATGGGAACGAGGGAGGATTTCTCGGCCACATCCACGCGGGGCACTGCGCCCAGCAGGCCCATGGTGTAGGGCATCCGCGGGTTGTAGTAGATCTCGTCCACGGCGCCGGTTTCCACTGGTCTTCCCGCGTACATGACCATGATGTCGTCCGCCATCCCGGCCACCACGCCAAGATCGTGGGTGATCATGACCACCGCCGCGCCCGTCTCCTCCTGGGCCGTATGGAGCACCTCGAGGACCTGGGCCTGGATGGTGACGTCCAGGGCCGTGGTGGGTTCATCGGCAATCAGGACGCGGGGGTTGTTGGCTATGGCGATGGCAATCATGACGCGCTGGCGCATGCCGCCGGAGAATTCGTGCGGGAAGGCCTTGAGCCTGTCCTTGGGGCTGGGAATCCCCACCATTGCCAGAAGTTCGACGGCGCGGGCTTCCTTGGCCGTCCTGCTCATGGTGGGGTGGTGGATGGTGAGCGCTTCGATGATCTGCGTGCCCACGGTGAACACCGGGGTGAGGGATGACAGCGGATCCTGGAAGACCATGGCAAGGTCGTTGCCGCGGTACTTGCACATCTCCTTGTCGCTGAGGCCCAGCAGTTCCCGGCCCTTGAGCCGGACGGAGCCGGAGACCTGGGCCGTGGGCGGGAGGAGCCCCATGACGGCCAGCGAGGTTACGGACTTGCCGGACCCCGATTCGCCCACAATCCCCAGCGTCTTGCCCGGCATCAGGTCGAAGTCGACGCCCCTGACGGCGTGCACAATGCCGTTCTCCGTATTGAAGCGGACGTTCAGGTCACGGACCGACAGGACGGCGTCGCCCGGGGCGTGCAGGCCTGCCACATGCAGGCGCTCCACGGTTGAACGTGATGGGTCCGTGGCTCCGGTGGTGGTTTCGCTGCTCATGCCGCCTTCTTTTCCGCGGTGGTTTTCCGGACCTTGGCTTTTTTGGCCCTGCCGCTGGACGTGGAGCTGGGGTCAAAGGCGTCGCGCAGGCCGTCGTTCATCATGGCCAGCGAACCGGTCAGCAGGAACATCACGGTGAGCGGCACCCAGAACATCCACGGGAAGGTCTGCACCTGGGAGGTGGCCTGGCCGATCAGCACGCCCAGGCTCACGTCCGGAACCTTGATGCCAATGCCGATGAAGGAGAAGGCGACCTCGGCCAGGATGGCTGCGGTGACGCCGCGGGTGATGTCCAGGATCAGCAGCGAGCCGATGTTCGGTACCAGGTGCCGCCAGACGATCCGGCGCGGCGGAACGCCCATGTACTGGGCCGCCTTGACGAAGTCACGCTGCATCAGCGACATGGACATGGACCGGATCAGGCGGGCAGTGCCCATCCAGCTGAACACCAGCAGGACGATGATGAGGAGGAGCCAGGAGGGAAGGTCGCGCTTCAGCCCGGCCCCGCCGCCGCTGGTGGCGACGGCGACCACCAGGAGCGCCGGCATCATGATCAGCGCTTCGAGGATGAAGAGCATGACCTTGTCCACCTTGCCGCCGAAGTAGGCCATGGTGCAGCCGTAGACGGCGGCGATCAGGACCGACACCAGGCCCACCACCAGGCCGATCAGGATGGAGATCCTGGTGCCCTCCACGGTCATGGCGTAGAGGTCGATTCCTGCCTGCGAGGTTCCGAGGTAGTGGTCGGCCGAGGGGGGCATGCCGATGTTGAAGGGATCGATCGTTTCCTTGTCCCATTGGGTGAAGAACCCGCCGATGAACGAGAAAACGGTCAGGGCCAGGAAAATGGCCAGGCCCGCGACGGCCGTCCTGTTCCGCAGGAAGCGTCGGAAGATGATGGTGGTTTTGCCGATGACGACGTCGGCGCTTTCCAGGTGCGCATCCTGCGCCACTGCTGCCGGGTCGACTGCGTTCAGGTTGGTCATGGCTACTGCACCCGCACTCTCGGGTCGACAAGCGTGGTGGCGAAGTCCGCGAGGATGGCGCCCAGGGCGAAGATCACGGAGCCGTAGGCCAGCGTGGCCGTGGCCGCGTTGACGTCCTGCAGCGAGATGGCGTCGATGCTCCAGGACCCTACGCCGGGCCACGCGAAGATCTTTTCGGCGAAGAAGCCGCCGGCGAAGATGGCCGGGATGGTGAAGGCGATGCTCTGGGCCACCGGGATGAAGGACACGCGGAGCGCGTGCCGGGCAATGGCCTGGTTCCGGGTCAGCCCCTTGGCCCGTGCGGTGCGGACAAAATCCGCGTTGACGTTGTCCAGCAGGTATTGCCGCTGGGCTATCTGGTAGGCGCCCCAGCCCACCAGGGTGATGGCCACCGTGGGCACAACGTAGTGGGCCAGCATGTCAACGAACTGGGCCCAGCCGGGGGCGAGGCCGGGGGTGGAGATGCCGGTGACGAAGAAGATCCGGTCGCCCACGGACCCGTTGATGTTGATGGCGCCCAGCTGGACCAGGAAGTAGGCGATGGGCGCCGGCACGATGTAGGCAAGGTAGCTGTAGGAGGTGATGACCCGGTCCTGGAACTTGTACTGGCGTGCCGCCGAGTAGACGCCGAGCGCGACGCCGATCACCAGGGTCAGGATGATGGACGCCAGGAACAGCCGGGTGGAGATCCAGACGCGGTCCCCGAACTCAGCGTTGATGTAGGCGCCGTTGGGGCTGCGGCCCCAGTCCCAGCGGGTGACGATGCCGGTGAGCCAGTCAATGTAGCGTTCCCAGGGGCTGAGCGCCGGGTCCAAACCTTTGAGCCGCATCGAGTTGGCCACCTGCTCGGGGGTGGGCCGCGGAATGCGTTCCTGTTCGAGCAGTGCCGGTTTGAGCGAGCTGACGGCCAGGAAGTAGCCGGCGGACGTGGTGAGGAAGATCATGACCACATAGGTGATGCCGCGCTTGGCGAGGTACTTGAGCATGGGCGCTGCTGGATCCTTCCGTCCTCCCCGGACAAGTACGGATTGTGCCGCCTCACCGGGTCCCCTGTACCAGCGGGTAGCTGGCTTCCCGCAGCCCCTGGGGGCAGGTCCTGGTGGACTATGTCGCGGGTCACATTCCAGAGGAAACTATCACAAGCCCCAAGCCGAAAAGCCCGGGAATCCCCTGAAACCAGGCGCGCCGTATCAGATCGTTATGAATAGTTCTGTGAAGCCCGCGTGACTGGACACAGGGCCAGCTCAGCGCGTACCATTCGCGCCTGTGACAACCCGTGTCACAAGGTCTCGCCATGATGCAGCCAGCCGTTCGGATGTGACTCCATGTTCACTGATCAGGTGCAGAAGCCGTTCGGGATCCAGCGTCGCGTTGAGGGATCCGGCCATCAGCCAGGGCTCCGGGGATTCTGCGCCGGCTTCACGCAGCAGCATCTCCACGTGGCGGTCCCAGAGCGCGGCAGCGGGGACTTCAAACCGTCCCCTCGAAGCATTTCCGGCCGCGAGCACCAACTCCCCGAATTCCACCACGTACGCGATCCGCTCCGCTCCGAAGGCGATGAGCCGGTCCAGCGCCGGGGCGCCCGGACCCAGGGGTGGCGGGCCGAACAGGAAGCGGGCCTGGAACGCGGCCTCCGAGTCGTTCAGCAGGGTAAGCATCAGCCCGGCCCGGCTTCCGAAGCGGCGGAAGACGGTCCCCTTGCCCACGCCGGCCTGCCCGGCCAGCCGGTCCATGGTGAGCGCGGCCGCGCCGCCCTGTTCGATCAACTCCCGGGCAGCCAGCAGGAGGCGTTCACGGTTCCGTGCAGCGTCACTGCGTTCCGCGGCCGTCACGGGGGCCATGCCCGGCCGCACTGGGATGGACCTCACACAGACAGTGTAGCCATGCGGAATATAAACGGACTGCGGTCCGTTTAGTCTGGTGAAGGCTCTGCGAGCCGGAAGTTTGTCCGAATGCGGCCCCCGCCGCTCCCCTAACCAGGAGTTCCCATGACCAAGAGCACAGTCCTTACCCTTGTCGGCAGCCTCCGCGCCGAGTCCACCAACCAGAAGCTGGCGGAGGCCATCCAGCTCAATGCGCCGGAGCAGGTGGACGTGGTGATCCACGAGAGCCTGGGCAACATCCCCTTCTACAACGAGGACCTCGACGTCGAGGGCCAGGTCCCCGCCGCCGCGGCAGCACTGCGGGCCGCAGCCGAACAGGCGGACACCGTCCTCCTGGTTACCCCCGAGCACAACGGCACCGTGCCCGCCGCCCTGAAGAACGCCATCGACTGGCTGTCCCGCCCCTTCGGCGCGGGCGCCCTGGCCGGCAAGCCCACCGCCGTCGTCGGTACTGCGTTTGGCCAGTACGGAGGCGTCTGGGCCCAGGATGAAGCACGCAAGGCCGCAGGTATCGCCGGCGCGCAGATCCTGGAAGACGTCAAGCTGGCCGTCCCCGGTTCCATGGTGCGCTTCGCTGAAGTCCACCCCAAGGACGACGCCGAGGTCGTGGAGCAGATCAAGGGCGTTTTTGATGCCCTTGCGGCAGCAGCACCGGCGGCCTAACCCCCTGCAACACAGCGCCCGGCACGTTATTTCGCGTGCCGGGCGCTCCCATGTCCACGCACTGCCGTGACCAAGTCTTGTCCCAACCGGTACCGCGGGGACATCTCCGCCCGCCGGGACCGCCGTAGCGTTAATCCACTGGACCTACCAGATCGGATTGCGGTGCCGCATGGCAAAAAGATGGAGCTGGGACAGCCGCAGGTGCGGCATCCTTGCCGCGGGCTGCCTGGCCCTGCTGCTCTCCGGCTGCAGCCTCCCGGTTCCCCAGTCCGGGGGGTCGCCACCAGCCACGGCCCCCGGCGGCGACGGCGCCAGCGCCGCTCCGCTGGCCCTCCTTCCCGCGACACTGCCGGGCGATCCCCCCGGCACGTCCGCTCCAGCCCCCACCAGCACAGGCGGGTCCGCGGCTTCGCCCGTGACGGCCTACTTCGTGCTGGTGGACGACGGCGGAAGGAACGGCATCCGCTTCGGCTGCAATGACAGCCTGGTTGGCTTCACCCGGCCGGGGGCCGCCGGCAACGCCCGGCTCGGGGCAGCGATCGGCGCCCTGCTGGGCAATGGGCAGCTGCCCGGAAATGCGTACAACGCGCTGTCCACATCCCGGCTGACGTTCCTTTCGGGCAGCTTCGACGGCACAACTGCCACCGTCTACCTGTCCGGAGCCCTGAACCGGGGCGGCTCCTGCGACCCCTCGCGGATCGAGGCCCAGCTGACCCAGACGGCCCTTGAAGCGGTGGGCGCCGTCAGGGCGGACGTCTACATCAATGGCGAGATCCTGGCCGAGTACCTGGCCCGAAAGTAGTTCCCCGAATCGTCAAGGCCCGGGATAAACAGGTGTTGCCTTGGAAGCAACAACGGGCTGTATCCTGACTCTGTGACCCACGAAACACTTGACGCCTCCGCCGGAACCCTGCCCGCTGAAGCCATCGATGCGATCGAGCGCGCAGCCACCTCGGCCCACCGCCACGAGGAACTGTTCTCGGAGCGGGCGGCAAACATCCGCCAGTCCGCGGTCAGGGACGTTTTCGACATCTCGCTGCGGCCCGGGTTGGTCTCCCTCGCAGGAGGGAGTCCGTATCTCCAGTCGCTCCCCCTGGACCGCCTGTCGGCGACGGCGGCGGACATCATTGCCACGGACGGACTTACTGCCCTGCAGTACGGCGCTGGGCAGGGCACCCTGGAACTCCGCGAGCAGATCTGCGAGGTCATGGCCGCCGAAGGCATCCTGGACGCCCGGCCCCAGAACGTCGTGGTCACCGCGGGCTCACAGTCGGCCCAGGATGTGGCCACCAAGCTCTTCTGCAATCCGGGAGACGTGGTCCTGGTGGAGGACCCCACCTACGTCGGCGCACTCAACACTTTCGAGGCATACCAAGTCCAGGTGGAAACGGTGGAGATGGACCAGTTCGGCCTGGTCCCGGAACTCCTGGAGGCGCGGATCGCGGCGCTCCAGCTCGCCGGCAGGAGCATCAAGTTCCTCTACACCATCCCGAACTTCAACAACCCCTCGGGTATCACGTTAGCCCGGGAACGGCGGCAACAGGTGGTCGATATATGCCGCAGAGCGAATATCCTGGTCCTGGAGGACAACCCGTACGGACTCCTCCGCTTCGAAGGTGAGCCGCTGGCCCCACTGCGCGCCGCCAACCCGGACGACGTCATCTACCTCGGTTCCTTCTCCAAGATCTTCGCCCCCGGCCTCCGGATTGGCTGGGCCCTGGTTCCGGAGCACCTGCAGCGCCGCTACTACCTCGCCGCGGAATCGGTCACGCTCTGCCCGCCCGCCCTGAACCAGATGCTGGTCTCCGCCTACCTGCGCGACTACGACTGGAAGGGCCAGATCGAAACCTACCGCGGACTGTACGCCGAGCGGTGCCGGGCGATGCTCGCCGCCCTCAAGGAATACATGCCCGCCGGAACCACCTGGACCAATCCGCAGGGGGGCTTCTTTGTCTGGGTGACTTTGCCGGAGGGCGTTGACACCTACCCGCTGCTGCACAAGGCGATCGACGCCGGCGTCGTGTTTATCCCCGGCGCCGCGTTCACGCCGTCGGACGAGCCGTCCAACAAGCTGAGGCTCGCCTTCAGCGCCGTCCCCCCGGATGCCATCACCGAGGGAGTGCGCCGGTTGGCGCCGGTGCTGCAGGAAGCCATGGCGGCGCTGTAGCGTAAGCCACACGAACGCCGAAAACCGAGCAAAGGAGCATGCATATGGGTGGAATCATCGTTGTAGGGGTTGACGGCAGCGAAACCGCAAAGCGGGCGGCTGAATCGGCCAAGAACCTGGCGGCAGGACTGGACGCTTCGCTGCACGTCGTGTCGGCCTTCGACAGCGACCGGACCGAGGTGTTCGGCAGCGGCAGCGACCGCTGGATCGTCTCCGACGCCGACGCGGCGGAACAGGTGGCCCGGACCGTGGCGGAATCGCTGGGCCGCGACGTCGCGGTGACGTATTCGGCGGCCCGCGGGCGGCCGGCTGATGCCCTGATCAAGGAAGCCGTCCGCATGGATGCCCGCATCATCGTGGTGGGAAACCGCCGCATGCACGGCATCGGCCGGGTCCTTGGCAGCGTGGCAAACAGCGTGGCCCACAACGCACCCTGCGATGTGTATATCGCCAACACCTACGACGCAGACTAGGGCAGGGACCCCCTCGGGGTAACGCAGGACACCACCCGTGGTGGCGGATATCGCTGCGGGTGGTGTCCGTTCTCACCGCCATATCACCTTTTAAGCTGCTGGCGCAACGATAAAATTGGATGGGCCCCCAACGGCGTGGACACTGACGAATCCACCCACCAGCGAAGGGCTCCCCTTGATCACCATGCAGCGCCGCCAGCTTGTTGGCCACGATATCCTCCTGGCCCGCCACGGCAACCACATCAGCTCCATGCGGGTGGACCGCAGCAATGACCGCGTGGTTGCGCTGCTGGACGACGGCAGCCTGGACAGTGCACCCAACCTCATCACCCCGGGACTCCAGCTCCCCGCCACCGTACGCAGCGTCCTGCGCGAGGACTGGAAGCTCCTGAGCGCCTGGGCCGGCATGGCCGCGCTCATGGGCGGCCTGATGACCGCCGCCGCTGTGGTGCTGGGAACCACCGCGGATCCGGCCATACTCGAAGCCTTCACCGCATACGCCGCCTACTAGGCAGGTAATTCCAATGGCCGGGCCGAGGGGCTTAGCCCACCAGCCAGCCCCGCAGCAGCCACCAGATCCCGGCCATCACCAGGCCGCCGAAGAGCGATCCGGCCACCACCTGGGCCAGGGAGTGGGCCCGCAGCACCACCCGTGACCAGCTGACCGCCGGGACCAGGAGCAGCAGCGGTGTCCACGCGGCGCCGAGCATCAGCACCGATACGACGGCCGCGCAGGACACGGCAGCGGCGTGGCCGCTCATCTTCCAGAACGGGCTGACCACGGCCAGTACCGCCACACCGCCCACCACCGCCAGCACCATCGCTATAACGCTTTCCGGCGCATCCACGGCGCCCAGTACCAGCAGCCCCACAGCAATGCAGCCAAGCGCCATCAACAGCACGGGTGCACGCTGCTTCCGGTCGCTGACGTGGTGGTCGGTGACCTTGCCAAGCCTGACCAGGACCAGCAGCACCACCAGCGGAACCACGCACACGAAGAGGGCCGCCAGCGCGCCGTAGCCGATGGTTCCCGGGAAGCCCGGCTGGGCCAGTGGGCTGATCAGCAGCTGCAGGGAAACCACCACCGGCGGCTGGAAGACCTCCGTCAGCCACCTGGCTGTGCGGTTCCTGACCCGGATCGCCCCGTTGTCTACTGCCACGTCCTGCGCCGGCGCCCTAGTCCAGGAGGAGCGCGGGCTCCTCCAGGATGGCTGCGACGTCGGCCATGAAGCGGGCGGACAGGTCACCGTCCACCACGCGGTGGTCGAAGGATCCGCCCAGGGTGGTGATCCACCGGGGAATCACCTCTCCGTCCAGGACCCACGGCTTCTGCTTGATGGTTCCGAAGGCAACGATGGCCACCTCGCCGGGATTGATGATGGGCGTCCCGGTGTCGATGCCCAGGGCACCGATGTTGGTGATGGTCAGCGTCCCGCCCTGCATCTGCGCCGGCTGCGTCTTCCCGGCCCTGGCCGTGGTGGCAAGGTCGTTCAGCGCCAGGGCCAGCTCCTTCAAGGACAGGTCCTGGGCATTCTTGATGTTGGGCACCATGAGGCCGCGCGGAGTGGCCGCGGCAATGCCCAGGTTCATGAAGTGCTTGACCTGGATCTCGGCACTGCCGTCTTCGTTGTCCACCCAGGCTGCGTTTACGCTGGGGTTCCTTGCGGCGGCCCAGATGACGGCCTTGGCCAGGATGAGCAGCGGCGAGACCTTGATGCCCTCGAAGTCCCGGGAAGCCTTGAGCCGCTTGACGAATTCCATGGTGCGGCTGGCGTCGACGTCCACGAAGATGCTGACGTGCGGTGCCGCGAAGGCGGACTCCACCATCGCCTTCGCTGTGGCCTTGCGGACGCCCTTGACAGGGATGCTCTCCACGCGCTGGTCCTGCGGCTTTCCGGCCGCGCCCCAGAAGCCTTCCGCCTTATCCAGTTCGGCGTCGCGCTGGGCCTGGTAGCTGACCAGGTCCTCGCGGGTCACCTCGCCGCGCGAACCGGTGGCGACGACGTCGGCGAGGTCGATGCCAAGGTCGCGGGCAATTTTGCGGACCGGGGGCTTGGCCAGCACCCGGTTGACCAGGCCCGTGATGGTGCCGCCGAGGGTGGGCCGGGTGTCGACGGCGGCAGGTGCGCCGGCGGAAAACTTCGGCCGCCGTGCGGGGCTGGACCGGTTCGACCTCGGGGGCATTGACCGTCAGGGCGGCGGACGGTGCGGTCTTCCGGGGCCTGCGCTTGACGGCGTCGGCCTTCGGTCCGGAACCCACCAGGGGTGCGGTGGAGGTTTCGCCCGCCTCCCCCGCGTCCTCGGGCAGCTTGCCGTAGAGCGGCTGGGTGGGGGCGCCGGAAGCAACGGTGGCCTGGGGTGCGCGGACGTCGGCGGGCGTGGGGTCGCCGGAGATTTCGTCGCTGACGCTGATGATGGCGGTGCCGACGTCGACAGTCACCCCTTCCTCCACCAGCAGTTCGGTGACGGTCCCGGCGAACGGGGACGGCAGTTCCACGATCGACTTCGCGGTCTCGATCTCGCAGATGACGTCGTTGATGGCCACGGTGTCGCCGGCCTTGACCTTCCAGGAAACGATTTCCGCCTCCGTGAGGCCCTCGCCGACGTCGGGCAGGTTGAACTTATTAAGGGTCATGGTGTCCTCAGTAGGAGAGGGCGCGGTCCAGCGCCTCCAGGATGCGGTCGATGTCCGGAAGGTAGTCTTCCTCCACCTTGGCAACGGGGTAGGGCATGTGGAAGCCACCGACGCGGATCACCGGCGCCTCAAGGGAGTGGAATGCCCGCTCGCTGATCCGGGCGGCGATCTCGCCCCCGATTCCGCCGAATGTTGGGGCCTCGTGAGTCACGATCAGCCGGCCGGTCTTCTGGACGGAGGCGGTGACGGTGTCAAAGTCGATGGGGGAAATGGACCGGAGGTCGATGACCTCGAGGCTCCGGCCGTCCTCCTCGGCGGCATTGGCGGCCGCCAGGGCTACGGGCACCAGGGGTCCGTAGGCCACAACGGTGGCGTCGGTACCCTCGCGGAGGACGTGGGCCTTGAACGGATCCTCCGACGGCCCGGGCGCCTCGACGTCGACTTCGCCCTTGAGCCAGTAGCGGCGCTTGGGTTCGAAAACAATGACGGGGTCCTGGCACTCCACGGCCTGCTGGATCATCCAGTAGGCGTCATGCGGGTTGGACGGGGTGATGATGCGCAGGCCGGCCGTATGGGCGAACAGGGCCTCCGGGGACTCGGAGTGGTGCTCGATGGAGCCGATGCCGCCACCGTAGGGAATGCGGATGACCACGGGCACGCTGAGGTTGCCGTTGCTGCGTGAGTGGATTTTGGCCAGCTGGGTGGTGATCTGGTTGAAGCCGGGGAAGACAAACCCGTCGAACTGGATCTCACAGACGGGGCTGTAGCCCCGCAGGGCCAGGCCGATGGCGGTGCCGATGATTCCGGACTCGGCCAGTGGGGTGTCCACCACGCGGTCCGGGCCGAATTCCCCGATCAGTCCGTCGGTTACGCGGTAGACGCCGCCCAGGGGCCCGATGTCCTCACCCATCAGCAAGGATTTGGGGTTGGCGGCCAGGGTGGCGCGGAGGCCCTCGTTGATGGCCTTCGCGATGGTCATGGTGGTCATCAGTGGCCTGCCTTTGCTGCATGTCCGGCGGATTCTTCCCCGCCGGCGAACCCTGCGCTGTATTCCTCGAACCACGCCAGTTCCTCGGCCACCAGCGGGTGGGCCTCGCGGTAGACGTTGGCGAAGGCCTGCCGGATGTCCGGGTTTTCAAGATCGTGGGCGGTGCGCCTGACGTAGGCGGCCAGGTCGTCGCCGTCGGCCTTCACCTTGGCGAAGTAGGCGTCATCTGCCAAGCCTTCGGCCCGCAGGTACTTCTCCAGCCGGGCCAGCGGGTCCTTGGCCCGCCAGGCGTCTTCCTCCTCGGACTGCCGGTACTTGGTGGGATCGTCCGCGGTGGTGTGCGCCCCCACCCGGTACGTGAAGGCCTCAATGAGGACGGGCCCCTTGCCCTGTCGGGCGTGATCCAGCGCCCACTCGGTAACCGCGTGCACCGCGATCACGTCATTGCCGTCCACCCGGATGCCGGGGAAGCCGTATCCCTTGGCGCGGTTGGAGAGTGGAACACGGGTCTGGACGTTGGTGGGCACGGAGATGGCCCAGTGGTTGTTCTGGCAGAAGAACACCACGGGGGCCTTGTAGGAGGAGGCGAACACCATGGATTCGTGGACGTCGCCTTCCGAGCTGGCGCCGTCGCCGAAGTACGCAATGACGGCGGCGTCCGGCTCCTTGCCTGCCGTGTTCGATGCGGAGGCGAGCTTCTGGTCCCGCTGGATCCCCATGGCGTAGCCCACTGCGTGGAGGGTCTGCGCCGCCAGGACCAGGGTGTACAGGTGGAAATTGGTGTCCTTGGGGTTCCAGCCCCCGTTGGAGACACCGCGAAACTGGCGCAGGAGTTCAGCAAGGTCCACGTTCCGGGTAAGCGCCACTCCATGTTCCCGATAGGTGGGGAAGATGTAGTCCTGCGGCTGGCTGGCCCGGCCTGAGCCGATCTGCGCCGCTTCCTGGCCTGTCAGCGGCACCCAGAGGGCCAGCTGGCCCTGGCGCTGGAGGGCGGTCGCTTCGACGTCGAAACGCCGGATCGCTGCCATGTCGGCGTACAGGCCGCGCAGGTCCCCGGCGGTGAGCTTGTCCGCGTAGTCGCTGAAGACAGGATCGGTGCCCAGCTTCCCGTCAGGACCGAGAAGCTGCACCATCTGTGCCGCGGGCTCACCCATGACGGCTTCAGCAGCGGCTTCCCGCTGGTCGTCTACCGCTGTTCCGTCGAACTCGGTGGAAGGCAGATGAGTGCCCATACCGTCTCCTTGCTTGCCGCATCCGGATGCAATGCAATGTCGCTGGGATATATGCCGCACACGGAATACATTCCCGGCACGGCATATATATTGGCTTACTGATCCTAACTTTATCTTCGGTAGGTAGCCGGAGGGCTACTTGTTAAGTGCTAGGAAGTTGCTGGCGCCTTTGTATAGTCGGCACACAATTGGAGGAACCGCGTATTGGCCTCGGGCTCCCCGATGCTCACCCTCACGCCTTCTCCGGCGAAGGCCCGCACGGACAATGCACGCGTCCCCGCCAGCTCAGCAAAGGCGGCACTTTCGGCGCCGAGCGCGAGCCAGACGAAGTTGCCCTGGGCATCGGGGACGCTCCAGCCGAGGTCCCTGAGGCCGTTGACCACCCGGGCCCTCTCGTCCACGAGCTTTTGTACCCTTTCCACAACCTGGCCATAGTTTTCAAGTGACACAACCGCTGCCTGCTCGGCGATTTGGGAGACAGCGAATGGAGTCGCGGCGACCCTCAAGTACTGCGTCAGCCCGGGATGGGAGACGCTGTACCCCACACGGAGCCCGGCCAGTCCGTGCGCCTTGGAGAAGGTCCGGAGCACCACCACGTTGGGATATTTCCGGTACAGCCCGATCCCATCCACGGCGCCTTCCGCCCTGACAAACTCCTGGTAGGCCTCATCGATCACCACCACCACGTCAGCCGGAACGGACCGGATGAAGGCTTCGGTTTCAGCCGCGTCCAGGGCCGGGCCGGTGGGGTTGTTGGGCGTGCAGAGAAGGATGACTTTGGTGCGGGCACCCACGGCCGCCGCCATGGCCGCGAGGTCGTGCCGGCCGTCGGCGGTGACGGGAACCCGGACACTTTCGGCGCCGGCCAGGCCAACGCTGATGGGGTAGGCCTCAAATGAGCGCCACGCATAGATGACCTCGTCCGCTTTCCCGTCCTCGTTCTGGCCGGCAAAGGCGGCCAGAATCTGGTTGAGCGCGCCCAGGCTTCCCGCTCCGGTGACAATGTCGTCGGCGGGAACATCGAGAAATTCCGCGAGCGCCGCACGAAGCTTGCTGCTCAAGGGATCCGGATACCGGTTGAAGTCGGACTGGTTGGCGATGGCTTCCAGTACTGCCGGGATGGGCGGCAACGGGTTTTCGTTGGAGGACAGCTTGTAGCTTGCCAGACCGCTGACTGCGGCCGGCGGTTTTCCTGCCGCGTAGCGGGGCAGCCGGTCCAGCACCGGGCGCGGCGCAATTCCGCCCGCCCGGGTCTCAGGTGAAGTCATGGCCTCTAGCCTACGTCCAGCTTCCGCAAGGATCCGGGGAATGCCGGGCACAAATTCAATACCGTTCCCCCGGGTTCCCGGGGGAACGGTATGGAAGCATGGTGGCATGGGTTCCTTCATCCTTCGGGTCGTCGTTAACGCCGCCGCGCTCTGGGTGGCCAGCTGGGTCCTGCCGGGCATGGACATCTCCAGCGCCGCAGCATCGGACGCCGTAGCCAGAACCGGAATTTCACAGGACACCGAAACCATTGGGATTGTCCTGGCCTACCTGTTCATCGGCCTCATCTTCGGCGTCGTCAATGCCTTCGTACGGCCGCTGGTGCGCCTGCTCGCGCTGCCCATCACCATCCTGACGCTTGGCCTGTTCGCCATCGTCATCAACGCGGCCATGCTGTACCTTACTGCGTGGATCAGCAGCTATACGCCAGTGCACCTCACCATTGATTCCTTCTTCTGGACGGCGCTGCTGGCCGCGATCATCATCTCGCTGGTATCCCTGGTGGCGGGACTGCTGCCGGGAGGCAGACGCTGACCCGGGCTGCACCGGCTCCAATGGGAAGAAGCCCGCACGGCGCCCCTGCCGCCAAGTAGCAGGGCGGCCGGTGAACAGGTACCCATCAGGTGCCGTTCCCCGAACCAGCAGTAAAAACTTCAGTACCAGCCACCCATGACCCCTGCCGCTGGGGCCGCTTAGGCTGCAGATCGGGCCAGCACGGCCCGTCGCTGTCAGTTCCGAAACTATGGGGGCATGGGATGAAGCCCATCAGGATATTTCTCGCTGCCTGCCTGCTCCTGGCGTGGCAAGCCGGCCCGGCACGTGCGGAATCCGGCACCGTACCGCACGGCCCCGGGGGACTGGGCAATGACATCTCCTGGCCGCAATGCGGCGCTGATCTTCCGGTGCCCCCGCCTTTCGCGATCGTCGGGGTGAACGGCGGGCGGCCCGATACCGCCAACCCTTGCCTGGCCGCCCAACTGGCGTGGGCGGGTCAAAGCGCGGAGGCGGCCGGCGGCACACCGGCGGCAGTGTATGTGAACACTGCCGCGACCGGGCCCGCCGAGTCTATATGGTGGCCGGCAGGGAACACCTACGGGGAAACGGCCGTCAGCAACCCGCATGGTTTGTGCGACGGCACCGCGTCCCCGGCCTGCGCCTACGTGCACGGCTACGCCATGGCCGCCAAGGCCGCCGGCCTCCTGGCGGCAGCCGGGCAGGACATACACCGCATGTGGTGGCTGGATGTTGAATTTGGAAACAGCTGGCTGTGGGACAAGGCAGTCAACGCGGCCGAACTGGAAGGCATGACGGCCTACCTGCAGGGGGCCGGCGTGGAAGTGGGGATCTATTCAACCGGATACCAGTTCAACGAGATTGTGGGCGACGTCGGTCCCGGCAGTAACCTCTACAAACTCCAGAACTGGCTGGCGGGCCCCTACTCGGCGGAGTCAGCAGAGGAGTATTGCGGGGCTCCCCCGTTGACGCCGGGCGGTACTGTCACCACAACGCAGTTCACCGAAAATGACCTCGACTACAACTACCGGTGCCCTGCCGCCGTCCCGGCACCGGCTCCACAACCGGCGGCCCCCGCCCCGCAACCGGAACAGCCGCGCTCCAGCCGGTACGTGGAATTGCACGCCGCCCCGATCTCCTGACGCCTGCCGCGCGTTCGGAGGAACTTCCTAGCGGGCTCCCGGCTGAGGCCGCCCGGAAAAAGGGTCCCTGCGGTCCTTGGGGACGGTGGGCGGCGGAGTTTTGGTCAACGCAAAGCGGGTGGCTGTGGCCGCACCTCCGGCACCGAGTACTCCGCCCAACACCGCCGTGGATTGGACCAATGAGGGATCTTTGCTGGCGCCAACCAGGCTTGCCGCCTCCTCGTAGCCCGTGAGGCTGTGCCCGGGACCCAGCCCGGCGTCTTCCCCGCCGCGCACGTAGAGGTCGTTGGTCACGGTTACGGTGACCTGGTTCCTGGCGTCGCGGTTCGGCAAGCCATCGCTGCCGGGCACCCAGTCTGTTCGGTGTTCCAGGTGAAGGGTGCTGACATCGGGGGAAGGCGTGATGCGCGAAACCGGCGAACCGGCGGTCAGGACGTATTTAAGTCGATATTCCTTGAGGAAGCCCTCGTCAGCGGCCAGATTCATTGCATGGATGCCGCCCTGGCTATAGCCGACAGCAACCACGTCCGCTCCGGGTTCCGCGCCGGCAGCACGCAGCGACTGGATGACAGCGGCATTCACTTGTTGGGACTGGCCACCCATGCCATCGAAGATTCCCCCAAGATCGAAAGGATTGGTTCCACCGTCGGATTCATTGACCTGGGTCCCGGGAACCACCACGACGTAGGCCTTCCCACCTCCGGTATCCACCTCAATGACTTCGATATAGCCGCTTCCGCGGGCCTCAATCAACTGCACCCGCTTAAGCAGCCCGGCAGGACTGGCCTCAAGATCGATAGGCACACTCTCTTCCCGTGTGGCCGTCACCGTCCCCGTGCGCAGTGAGGGGACGTTCTTTTCGACAACAGGCCTGATCGAGGGAAGGACGAGGACAGCATTTGCCGCCAGCATTTCCGCGGCATCCCCGTTCAGGAATCCGGTCCGCCAGAAGTCCACGTGCTTTTGGAACTCCACGCCAGGATCTGACAGCCCCAGCCTCCACTTAAGATGGGCAGCGGATTCAGCTATGTCGTACTCGCGCCTGCAGCTGCGCACCTGGCCGCTGATCCACTGCAGTTCCTGGCGGACTTTCTGGATGGCATCCTTTGCCTCCCACACGGCCATGAGGGCGGCGCTTCCCGTACTGCGCGGTTGGTTCTGGTGCGTGCCAAGCTCCTGCCAGGCGGCGAAAAGCCCATCCTCGACGGCTGCGAGCCGCTGGGCGAGCAGGTCGATCCGTCCGGCTCCCTGGTCAAGCTCGTCCAGCTGGACAGTAATGCCGCCCACCCCGCCGGAGACTGTGAGGTTGCCGTCCGGAGGTGGCGGCAGGACCCGGATGGGTCCTCCCGATCCGGACGGCGTGACGTCAGCCATCACAACCTCCGGTCGGGTGAACACTCGGATGTCAAGGCCGCGCTGGCATGCGCTGCCACGGCGGCAGAAGCTTCGCGGATCCGGTCCAGTGCCCTCCGCACCGCCACCGCCTGCAGGCTTACGGAGTTGCGGTAAGCCTTCCCGGCCGGTGATTCCCAGTCCAGCAGCTGGATCTCGTGGAATCCGGCCAGCACTTCCTCAGTCCTGTCCGAGCACTGCGCCACCTTCCTGCCCACCTCCTGGATTCCAAGGCTGACGGCCAGTCCGCTCCCCCAGATACCGTCCACCGGACCGTCCCCCTGTTTTCGACCCAGCCTCCCTGGCCGGATAATCCGTCCCAACCTTGCTGTTCCCAACGCTAGGCACGCGGCCCTGCCTCCGTAAGCGATGCCGCCGGCTATGTGGACAAGTAACGTGGACAACCACGCTTAAGGCGGCGCCGGAGTTCATGAAAGAATCAGGACATGCCTGAAACTGCCGCCACAGCTGATACCCGTACGCCCTCAGGACGCCTGGCCCTCGCCGCGTCATCGGAAAAGATCGCGCTTGGACCCCTGGACGGCCGTTACCAGTCCGCCGTCGCGCCCCTCGTTGACTACCTGTCCGAGGCCGCCCTGAACCGGGACCGCGTGGCCGTGGAAGTGGAATGGCTCATCCACCTGACCAGCAACAACGTCCTTCCCGGCGCCGGCCCCCTGAGCGCGGAACAGCAGGACCAGCTCCGCGCCATCGTCACCGAATTCGACGCCGCATCCGTCGCCGAACTGGCCGAGATCGAAGCCGTGACGGTGCACGATGTGAAGGCCGTGGAGTACTACATCGGCCGCCGCCTTCCCGCAATCGGCATCGAGAACCTGACCGCCATGGTCCACTTCGGCTGCACCTCCGAGGACATCAACAACCTGTCCTACGCTTTGGGCGTCAAGGGTGCCGTCGAGGACGTGTGGCTGCCGGCAGCCCGCGCCCTGGTGGCGCAGATCAGCAAGATGGCGGAGGACAACCGTGCTGTTCCCATGCTGTCCCGCACCCACGGGCAGCCGGCCACCCCCACCACCCTGGGCAAGGAACTGGCCGTCATCGCGCACCGCCTGACGCGCCAGCTGGACCGGATCTCCAAGACCGAATACCTGGGCAAGATCAACGGGGCCACCGGCACGTACGCGGCCCATGTAGCGTCCGTCCCGGGCGCCGACTGGCAGCAGGTTTCCGAGTCGTTCGTGGAGGGGCTGGGCCTTACCTGGAACCCGCTCACCACGCAGATCGAAAGCCACGACTGGCAGGCCGAGCTCTACGCCGACGTTGCCCGCTTCAACCGCATCCTGCACAATGTCTGCACTGACATCTGGAGCTACATCTCCATCGGCTACTTTGCGCAGATCCCGGTGGCCGGTGCCACGGGTTCGTCCACCATGCCGCACAAGGTCAACCCCATCCGCTTCGAAAACGCCGAGGCCAACCTGGAGATCTCCTCCGGCCTGCTCGATGTCCTGGGCTCCACCCTGGTAACCTCCCGCTGGCAGCGCGACCTCACCGATTCCTCCAGCCAGCGCAACATCGGCGTCGCCTTTGGGCACTCCCTGCTGGCTATCTCCAACGTTGCCAAGGGCCTGGAGCGCCTGGATGTCGCCGAAGACGTCCTGGCAGCGGACCTGGATACCAACTGGGAGGTCCTGGGCGAGGCCATCCAAATGGTCATGCGCGCCGAGGCGATTGCCGGCGTCGAGGGTATGGAAAACCCCTACGAGCGCCTCAAGGACCTCACCCGCGGCCAGCGCGTGGACGCTGCGCGGATGCAGGAGTTCGTGCAGGGCCTGGGCCTCTCCCCCGAGGCCGAGGCACGCCTCCTAGCCCTCACGCCAGGCAAATACACCGGTATCGCGGACCTGCTGGTGGACCACCTGAAGTAAGCCAGCAAGGCAGGATCGTACGACGGCGGCGCCGGGCCCTCGGAGGGCCCGGCGCCTTTCGTTTTTCCGGGCAGGGCGTGCCGCCCGGACGTGGGTGCAGGCGTTTCGGCAGCACCGCGGCGGGGTGGGAAACTGGAGTCATGAAGTTGCTCCTGATCCGCCATGGCGAAACCCCCGGCAACGTGCTGGGCCAGCTGGATACTGACCACCCGGGACCGGGCCTCACCGAACTGGGTGAACGGCAGGCAGAGGCGATGGCGCGTTCGCTGGTCAACGAACCCATCGGCGCCCTCTACGCCTCCACCTTGATCCGCACGCAGATCACCGCGGCACCCCTGGGCAGGCTCCAGGGCCTGGAAACCACGGTGCTGGAGGGGCTGCACGAGATCGAGGCGGGGGCGCTTGAGAAGCTTACGGACCACGAGTCGCATAAACGGTACATGGGAACGGTCATTTCCTGGGCTGCGGGTGAACTGGACAACCGCATGCCCGCAGGCCCGGACGGCCACGCGTTTTTTGACCGGTTCGACGCCGCCATCGCCAGGGTGGTCGACAGGGCATCTGGGCAGCACGGCACGGTGGCAGTGGTGAGCCATGGTGCGGCGATCAGGACCTGGGCAGGGCTTCGGGTCGACGGCATCGATCACGAATTCGCCGCCAGGCACGTGCTGGCCAATACCGGAATCGTGGCGCTGGAGGGTGACCCGGACAGCGGCTGGACGCTGATTCACTGGGAAGGCAGCCCGGTGGGCGGCCTTGCCCTGGCGGATCCCACCGCCGGGGACCCGACGGGCCGGGACGCAGCCGCCCCCTAGGCCTGCTGCCGGTGCCGCCGGAGCGGCAATGCCCGCCCGGCGGGACAAGTGCCCGCGTCCGCGCGGCGACGCAAGGCCGGCGTGCCCCGGCGGACGGACGGGACCCCGGGAATCAGCTGCGCCGCCATCGCTGCGGCATCTCCCGCCGTCGGCCGTTCCGCTGGGTCCATGGCGGTCAGGGACCGCAGCAGGGGCACCCAGTCCCCGAGGTACTCCGGGACGTCCGGGGAGCGCAATGTGCGGGCCACGAGGGATTCAATGGCGGTGCCCGGAAAGGCTTTGATGCCCGTGAGGAGCTCCAGCAGGACAAGCCCCGTGGAGTACACGTCCCAGGACGGCGCGACGGTGCCGCCGGAAGCCTGTTCGGGACTCATGTAGTGCACTGTCCCGGATGAGATTCCGGGCTCGGGTGCCGAACCTGCGGCGGCGGCAATGCCGAAGTCGATGATCCGGACGGGACTTCTACGGAGGCCGCTGAGCATCAGGTTTGCGGGTTTGATATCGCGGTGCACCAGTCCCCCGGCATGCAGGTGGGCGAGCGCACCGAAGAGGCCCCGGGCCCAAAGCGCCACGTCACCGGACTTAGGGCGTTCCGCGCGGATGACCTCGGCGAGGCTTGCGCCCAGGGCCAGTTCCTCCACGAGATACGGGCGCCCGCAGTGGGAACCGCTGCCTGTCACCACGCCCTGGTCCACCAGGCTCACGATGGATGGATGACTGAAGCGGGCCAGGACGGCGGCTTCGTTCTGGATGCGCTGGTGCTGTTTCCGGCCGCCGGCCGCCGCGATCTTCACGGCAACGTCCGGGCCGCCCTCCAGGTCCACCGCGCGGAACACTTCGGCCGCGGATCCCCGGCCCAGGCGTTCCCTCAACTGGTACCGGCCGGCGAGGGCCTCCCCGCTGTTCAGCAACGAATGCTGCAGCGCCGCAGCTGCCGTCCCGTTGGCACTCACGCGGAGAGGGCAGCGGAAGGACGTGTGCCGCGGGGGCCGGTGGTCCAGGCGTCGAGCTGGAACCCGCAGGCGCAACGCCACACGGGCGGAAGCTCGCGGTCCCCGGGGGCAGTTGGGGCAAAGGTGTAGCTGGCACGCTCCCACCCCAGGGCCGGCGTCACCAGCTCCATCGGCGTACCGCAGTGGACGGCGGTATTTCCCTGCGGCGCTGTGGTGCCGTCCAGGGTAGACCGCCTCGGGTCCGTGCGGGCATCGGGAATGGTCACACCCATGGCGGGTTTACGCGGTGAAACTTCGGTGTAAGAGACCAACACACTCACGACTCCGTTGGGAAGCAAATTCGGGAACAATCGTAAGCTTACATATAACTAGGCTAACTAGCTAGTCAGCCTAGTGAACTTTTATTTCCTCTTCCCGATGCTGCAGCGACTCCGTCATGCGCTGCAGGAAATCGACCACGATCCGCGCCTCCTCGGCGCTCAGGCCCTCCGCAACTGCCATCATGCGGCGATGCATGGCGCCGAGCGTCTCCCGGACTTCCTTGTCAGACTCCACGGTGGGGACCACCACCACCGAACGGCGGTCGGAAGGGTGCGCCTCGCGGCGAACGTGTCCACTCGCCACCAGTCGGTCGATCAGCGAAGTGGTGGACGCGCTAGTAATATTGAGGAACCGGCTGAGATCCTTGGGGACAACCTGCTTGCCCGACGCCTGGACCCTCAGCAGGTACCGCAGGGCGAGGATATCCGTTTCGCCCATGCCCATGGAGTCTCTGGTGCTTCGGCGAATCTCGGTTTCGGCCGCGCGGTAGTCGCGCAGGGCCTTCAGTACCGCCGCACTGTAGTCCAGTTGCCCGTCGGATCCGTACCAGTAGCCGGATCCCTCGTTGCCCATAGAAACCATGGCATCATTTTAGACCAACTGGTAACTAGACTGCCAAGTAAGTTAGCTGATGGTCGCGCCGCCAGGGGTTATCCGGGTGCTAACCCCCAGGAAACACCTGCGTAACTCGCCACGCCTAGCCTTGTCAGGCATACCCCTCCGGCGAATCGAGGCAGAGATGCAGACCAACCCCAGGCTCAACATTCGGCAGGTCTCCTGGTCCAACCCCGTGGGCGCCGATCTTCGCCGCGCCCAACAGGCAGAACTCGACGCCCGCTTCGGCCGGCCCGACCACGAGCCCGGGCCGCCGCCGTCGGGCGCCGACTGCGCCGTCTTCCTGGTGGCGTACGACAAAGGCTCGGGGCAGCCGGTGGGCTGCGGCGGGCTGCGCCTCCTGGACGGAACGACGGCCGAAATCAAGCGGCTTTACGTACTGCCGTACACCCGAGGTTCCGGCGTTGCCAGCTCCATCCTCGCGGCACTGGAGGCGGAGGCCTTCAGCCAGGGCATCACCCGGATCAAGGCCGAGGCCGGGTCAGCCCAGCCGGACGGCCGGAACTTCTACGAAAATTCGGGATTCGACCCCGTACCGAACTTCGGGCCCTATGTGGGGGTGGAGCACTCGCGCTGCTACGCCAAGCGCATCAACGCCCACAGCGCAGCACAGACCGCCATGGCCTAGCGCCCGCCTCGGAGCAGGGTCCCGTCGGGGCCCTGCTCCACGACCCAACGTTTCCTTCCGGTTCACGCCGAGGTCCCTAACCGTTTTCCCGACAGGTCCAAAGTGGGAAGCCGGGCTGTTTATCGAATCGATAGCTATAACAGCCCGGTTTTCGTCATGCCCGGCTATAGGCTTTGCGGACATGCTCTGATTCCAGTCCAGAAATGAGTCCTGATCGTGCGTAAATTGCAGACTTTGGTTGCCGCCGCCGTTGCCGCCACCCTCCTCGCCGGCTGCGGCGGGGGCGCCACCCCGCCGGCTTCAACCGGTGAAGCCTCCGGGGCTCCCGCGGGAGCCTCCGGGGACACCCTGGTGATCTACACCAACTCCAACGGCGAGGGCCGGGGCGACTGGCTGGCCGCCAAGGCGGCGGAGGCCGGATTCAAGATCGAGATCGTAGGGGCCGGCGGCGCCGATGCCACCAACAAGCTCATTGCCGAGAAGAACAATCCCATCGCGGACGTCGCGTTCGGCCTGAACAACATGTACTTCTCGCAGGTCAAGAACGAGGGCGCGCTGGAGGCGTACCAGCCCGCGTGGGCCGGCGACGTGGACAAGGGCCTGGGCGACGGGGAGACGTACTGGCCCCTGGTGAAGCAGGCCATCCTCCTGGGGTACAACTCGGACAAGATCAGCAAGGATGCCGCACCCAAGGACTGGACGGACCTGTGGACCAAGGACGAGTTCAAGAGCCGCTACGAGCGGGTCACTGGCCTGGGCACCGCCACGGCGCAGCTGGTTTTCGCCGGCATCCTCTCCCGGTACCGGGACGACTCGGGGGATCTGGGGATTTCCGACGACGGCTGGAAGCAGGTTGAGCAGTACTTCAAGAACGGCAGCCCGGCAGTGGCCAAGACCGACCTGTTTGCCCGCATCGCCTCCGGCGACGTGGACATGGGCCAGATGCCGTCCTCGATCATTGCCGACCGCGAAAAGTCCTTCAAAGTGAACGTGGACACGGTCATCCCTTCCGTGGGGGTCCCCCTTGCCGTGGAGCAGATCGCCCTGGTGAAGGGGACCAAGAAGAAGGAGCAGGCGCAGAAGTTCATCGACTGGTTCGGCAGCGCAGACGTCCAGGGTGAATTCGCGCAGAAGTTCAACTCCATGCCGGTCAACAAGGCCGCCCAGGCAAAGGCCAATCCCGAGGTGGTGGACTTCTTTGCCGGCCTCAAGCAGCAGGACATCGACTGGGACTTCGTCCAGAAGAACATGGGCGCCTGGGTGGAGAAGATCGAACTCGAATACATGACGTAACCCCGCACTGCCAGCCGCCGTTTCCGCGTTCCATCAGACAGGGTTGCCATGATCCGCTTGGAAAACATCGAAGTTACCTTTGGCGATTTCACCGCCATTCCGCGTCTGGACCTGCATGTCCAGCCGGGGGAGTTCTTCACCCTCCTGGGGCCCTCCGGCTGTGGAAAGACGACGGCGCTGCGCACCCTGGCCGGCTTCATCCAGCCGGCCAGGGGTACGGTCCGGGTGGACGGGAAGGATGTGACCCGCCTTCCCAGCGACAAGCGGCAGGTGGGCATGGTGTTCCAGAACTATGCCCTGTTTCCGAGCATGAGCGTATGGGAGAACATCGCCTTCGGGCTCCGGGTCCGGAAGGAAAAGCCTGCCGACAGTGACCGCCTGGTGCGGGATATTGCACGGCGCGTGGAACTCAGCGACGAGCAGCTGGCGAAGAACGTGGCCGAGCTGTCCGGCGGGCAGCAGCAGCGCGTGGCTGTTGCCCGCGCCCTGGTGCTGCGGCCCAAGATCCTGCTGCTGGACGAGCCGCTGTCCAACCTCGATGCCAAGCTCCGCCACCAGTTGCGCCAGCAGCTCAAGGACCTGCAGAGCGAGTTCGGCATCACCACCGTGTACGTCACCCACGACCAGGACGAGGCCCTGGCCATGAGCGACCGGGTGGCCGTCTTCAACAAGGGGGTGGTGGAACAGGTCGGGACGCCCCAGGACATCTACGACCAGGCCGCCACGGAGTTCGTCTGCAACTTCATTGGTGACAGCTCAGCCCTGACGCCGGACTTCGTGGCGGAGGTTAACCGGCTCTCCGGGGCCGGCCTCAGCACGGATGCCAGGTCCTACCTGCGCGTGGAAAAGGCCTCCCTGGACCGGCCCGCGGACGGAGGGACCGCCGTCGGGCTTCCCGCCACCGTGGTGTCCCGGACCTACCACGGCCTGCACAGCCGGTATGTGGTCCGCAGCCATGGCGCCGACATCCGCCTCCTGGTCCGCGAAGACGGCGCCGCGCACCCTGAGGCCGGCACGGTCACGACGGTATACGTCCAGCCCGGGCACATCCTCCAGTACCATCCGGGATCCGGTGCCGCGCTGGCACAGGACCGGGCGGTCGCCCTGCCATGAGCGGCAACAACGCGGTGCGCAGCATGGCCCGCTCCCCGTTCGTCCTGGTGGTGGGGGTCATCCTCACCTGGTTCATCGCCGCGTTCCTGGTGTGGCCCAACGTGAACATCCTGATGGCCACGTTCTTCCCGGACGGCAGCTTTTCGGGCCGCGCCGCGGAGAAGCTGTCCTCCTCCCAGCGGGCGATGAAGGCACTGGGCAACAGCTTCCTGCTGGCCGTGGCGCTGTCCGTCACCGTCAACCTGGTGGGCATCTTCATCGTCCTGGTGACGCACTACTTCAGGATCCGCGGCTCCAGGATCCTGTTCCTGGGCTATGCCTCCACCTTCATCTATGGGGGCATCGTGCTGGCGGCGGGGTACAAATTCATCTACGGGGACAAGGGCATTGTCACGACGCTGCTGGTCCGGGTTTTCCCCGGCATGGACCCAGGCTGGTTTTCCGGGTTCTTTGCCGTGCTGGCGGTCATGACCTTTGCCACCACCACCAACCACATGCTGTTCGTTGCCAACGCCCTCAAAGGCATCGACTACCAGACCATCGAGGCCGCGCGGAACCTTGGCGCCTCCACGTGGACCATCCTGCGGCGCATCGTCCTGCCCATGCTCAAGCCCACGCTGTTCGCCGTCACCATCCTGTCCTTCCTCACCGGCCTGGGCGCCCTCAGCGCCCCGCAGGTGCTGGGCGGCCGCGAATTCCAGACCATCACACCGATGATCCTGACGTTCACCAACAGCCCCACCTCGCGTGACCTGGCGGCGCTGCTGGCCGTGATCCTTGGCCTGGCCACCATGGTGATGCTCGCCGTGATGTCGCGGCTGGAGAAGGGCGGCACGTACTTTTCGGTGTCCAAGGTGTCTTCGGAGCTGCAGAAACAGGACATCACCAACCCGGCGGCCAACGTGGCGGTGCACGCCGTGGCCTATCTCCTCTTTGCCGTCTATACGCTTCCCGTGGCGTTGATCGTGCTTTATTCATTTGCCGACGGCGCGGCCATCCAGACCGGACAGCTCTCGTTTTCCAACCTGACACTGGACAACTACGTCCGCGTCCTCACCCAGCAGTCCGGGCTGCGGCCGTTCATCGTCAGCGTGGTGTACAGCGCCCTGGCGGCGGTCATCGCCGTGGGCGGCCTGCTCTTCGTGGCGCGGCTGCTGCAGAAGTACAAGAACTGGGTGGCCTCAACGTTTGAGTATCTGTTGCACATCCCGTGGATCCTGCCGTCAGCGCTGCTGGCCCTGGGCCTGATTGTCAGCTACGACCACCCCAATCCCCTGGTGGGCGGTGCCGTCCTCACCGGAACAACGGTGATCCTGCTCATCGCCTTCGTCACGGTGAAGATCCCGTTCACCCTGCGGATGCTCAAGGCGTCCTTTGCCGCCGTGAACTCTTCCCTGGAGGAGGCCGCCGCCATCATGGGCGCCAAGACGCTGTATGTCTTCCGCCGGATCCTCCTGCCCCTGGTGCTTCCGGCGGCCGCAGCCATCACGGCCCTGAATTTCAACAGCCTGCTGGACGACTACGACACGGCGATCTTCCTGGCCCATCCGCTGGTGCAGCCGCTGGGCCTGGTGATCAAAGCCAACACGGACGGGGCCGAGGGCACGGAGGGCATCGCAAACACCTTCGTGTACACGGTGCTCCTCATGGTCATTACCGGGGTGACGATGTACCTCGTGTACGGCAGGTCCGGACGGCGGAAAAACAGGAAGAGGCTGCCCGCAGCTCCGGCCGGCCAGCAGGTCTCCGACGCCGGACTTCCCGGCGCCCAGGCGCCGGGCGAGGACGACGCCACGCGCCCGGCAGCTGCCGTCCGCTGACTACCTCCCCGGACCGCTGCCGACGGCGGTCCGTGCGTTCCGCCGCCGGGCCAGGTTGAGCAGGCGGTCGCGCAGCGGCTGGGCACGGTCTGCCAGGGCTACACGCCCGAGTGCAAAGGAGGCCACGCTCACCGCGCGGGTGCGGAGTCTCCGTTGCTTGTTGTAGGCGCGCAGTGCCTGGTCCTGGCCTTGAGGCGCGTTGTTGAGGAGGTCGGCCAGTGTCACCGCGTCCACCAGCGATTCGCAGGCGCCGCGGCCAAGGGTGGGCATCATGGCGTGCGCGGCATCGCCGATGAGCACCGTCCGGCCGCTGACGTAGGAGCGCAGATGCGGCACTGTCCACAGGCGCTGGACGAGGCATTCCTCCGGTGTGGCTGCCGCCAGGGCACGACGGATGGCAGGTGCGTGGCCGGAGAAGCGTTCCCGGGCCTGGTCCAGCGCTAACGGAACATCGATTCCGAAAGGTCCAAGTTCGGACCGGTAACTGGCGTACCAGAAGGACCCGCCTCGGGCGGCTGCCATGCCGAACAGGTCGCCGCGGCCCCAGTACTCGCCCACCTCATCCGGGGCGACCGGCGTCGGGAGGGTTCCCCGGAGGGCAAGGTAGGGCGTCAGGCGGGCAGCGGTGGCGCTGCCCCATCCCGCACGGCGAACCATGCTGTGGACGCCGTCGGCGCCCACCACCAGGCTGGCATCCGCTGGGACTGACTGCACGGCGTCGGTGACACGGCGCACGGCGGCGGGCACGGCGCCATCAAGCAGCCGGATCAGGTCGATCCGGGAAATACCGAACATCTCCCCGGCATCGACCGTGACCCACGGTTCACCCTGTGCATTGCGGACCGACCCGCTACCCAGCACCGGGCTGACGGCCCGGGCCTGGTCCAGTATTCCCAGCCGGGCCAGGGCGCGCTGGGCGTTGGGCCACATCCCGAGGGCGTTGCCGACGGTGGGCAGTTCCGGCCGTTTCTCGTACACCGTCACGTGGAAGCGGCTGGGATCCAGGGCTGCCGCAAGGGCCAGGCCGGCGATGCCGCCGCCAACGATCGTGATCGTTTCCATACGCGCCATTTTACTACTTTTGTAGTGATCCGGAAGGGGTCCCACTACACTGAATCCATGCCGGACCGACGCACCCTGTTGCTCGATGCCGCCCTCACCGTGGTGGCGGACAAGGGCATGAAGGGACTCACCCACCGGGCCGTGGACACCGCCGCAGGCCTGTCGGAGGGCACCACGTCCAACTACTACCGGAACCGCGCCGCCCTGGTTGACGCCGTCCTGGACCGGCTGCTGGAACTGGACGCCACCCTCCTCCGGGACCAGGGGCCTGCCGGTCCGCCCGAGGATGTGGGTGAACTGGCAGGCCAGCTCGCCTCCATGGTGGTGATGCTTGCCGGCCGGCACGCCGCCCTGACCCGCGCCCGGCTGGCACTTTCCCTGGACAAGCCGGACTCCGTGACGGCCGGACACTTCCAGCTGGTGGGCGGCCTGGAACAGGCGCTTGCGGGGCTGGGAGTGCCGGACGCGCGGGCGCGGGCACGGGATGTGGCCGACTACGGCGACGGGGTGCTGCTCCACCTGCTCACGGTCAGGCGGGACGAGCAGCCCGACGCTGCCGCCATCGCGGCCGCCGTCCGGCGGCTGGTGGGTATTTGAGCCTCACCCGGCCGGCCGCCGTCGTACTTCCCCGGCCCCTTTAGGCCGAAGCGGGCCAGCCCGTGTATGCCTCGGCCAGGTAGGCCTTGCCGTGGCGGGAGGAGACCACGGAATTCAGTTCACCGAGCTGGCGGGCGCGGGAGAAATCGTCCGCGTCGGCCGGGGTGTGCAGCATGGTGGTCATCCAGTAGGAGAACTGCTGGGCCTTCCACACCCGGTCCAGGGCGCGGTCGCTGTAGGTGTCCAGGAGCCGGTCCGAGCCGGAGTTGTAGTGGCTGTCCAGTCCCTCGAAAAGGAACTTGACGTCATTGATGGCCAGGTTCAGGCCCTTGGCACCGGTAGGCGGCACGGTGTGTGCGGCGTCGCCGGCCAGGAACAGGTTGCCGTGGCGCATGGGAGTGTGGACGAAGCTGCGGAAGGGCAGCACCATCTTTTCCAGGACCGGGCCTTCCTTGAGCTCGAAGCCGTTGCCGTTGACGCGGCTGCGGAATTCCGCCCAGATCCGGTCGTCATCCCATTCGGCCACGTTCTCCTTGGGATCGCATTGGAAGTACATCCGCTGGACCGTCTCCGTGCGCTGGCTGATCAGGGCGAAGCCGTTGGCCGAGTTGGCGTAGATCAGTTCGTCGGAGCTGCGCGGTGCCTCGGCCAGGATGCCGAACCAGGCGAAGGGGTATTCGTGGAAGTACCACTTGCGGTGGGCCTCGGGGATCTGGAACCGGCAGTGGCTGCGTGAGCCGTCCGCGCCCACCAGGAAGTCGGCCTGGATCTCGAACTCGACGCCGTCGGCATCGGTGAACCAGACCTTTGGCTTGCCCTCCAGGTCATGGACGGTGGTGTCGGTGACGCTGTAGCGCACATCGCCGCCGTCGTCCTTCCTGCGTGCGGCCAGGTCCAGGAAGACGTCAGTCTGCGGGTACAGCCACACGGACTCGCCCACGAGGTCCTTGAAGTCGATGCGGTGGCTCTCGTTGTTGAAGCGCAGTTCGATCCCGTCGTGCCGGTCGCCGTCGCGCAGCACCCGGTCGGAGACGCCGCTGTCCACCAGCAGGTTGACGGTTCCGTGCTCCAGGATGCCGGCGCGGACGGTGTGGGAGATTTCCTCGTGGCTGCGGATCTCGATCACCGTGGACTCGATGCCGGACTTGGCCAGCAGGTGGGAGAGCATCAGGCCCGCCGGACCGCCTCCCATGATGGCTACCTGGGTGGTGATGACTTTTCGTGCCATGGCTGCGTCTCGCTTCGTTGCGGGCCCGGGAAGGGCCGGATGGATGCCTGGCTTTCAGTGTGCGGCAGGGCGGGTGACCGGCGTTACAGGTATTCCGTTCAACGGATTCCGGCGGCAAATCCGGTGCGGTTGGTCACGCCTCGGCCAGGCCCCTCGCAATGCCGCGGGCCGCCGTCTGCAGCGCTGGAACCAGCGCCTGCAGCCGCATTTCCCGCAGGGGAACCACGACGCCGAGGGATGCCACCGCACGCTGGCGGCGGTTCAGGACGGGCACGGCGATGCCCCACGTGTCCGGATCAACCACGCCTTTTAGCTGCGCGAAGCCTTGCCGCGAGGTATCGGCAAGCAGCGTGCGGACGTCGTCGGCTACCAGCTTGCCGTAGGGATCGTGGAATTGGGCGAGGTATTCATGTTGCAGGGTCCTGTCCTGGTGGGCCATGAGCGCCAGCCCGGCGGACGAAATGTGGATGGGCATCCTGCCGGCCACCTGGGCCCGGTTGGCAACCGACCCCCGCCGGGAGAGGCGCTCAACGAACAATGCCTCCCAGCCGTCCAGTACAGCCAGGTTCACGTTCTGGTTCAGGACCTGCTGGATGTCCTCCATGAACGGCATGGCCGCCTGCCGCAGCGCGAGGGCAGGCGAGGCGCGGTTCACCAGTTCCCACAGGCGGAGGCCAGGGCGGACGATGCCGCCGGGGGCGGTCTCCAGCAGCCCGTGGCCGGCCAGTTGGCCCACCAGCCGGTGCGCAGTGGTCAGTGGGAGGCCCGCACGCTCGGCCAGCTCCGACAACCGGAGATCGGCAACGTCCTGCGGGAAGGCGGAGATCAGCCGCACAATCCGGTCCACCACCGAATCGCCCGAGGTTGAGTTCGCCACTGCCGCCGCCTTCCGTTGAACGGGAAGTCCAGCGTACCGCGGCCCAGGGGACGGAGGCGCCGGCCTACAGCAGGGCGGCGGTCAGGCCTGGGTGGCGGGGCGTGCCGTGCCGGGCCGGAGCCGGCGCCACGCACCCGGGGCCAGCACCACCACGATGCCGACGGCGGCGCCAATGACGGTCTCGACGATGCGGTCGCGCAACAGGATGGAGGCGGAGGCGGGGACGACCAGGAGCGTGGACACCAGCGCCAGCGGCGTGACAAAGACCTGGGCGAGAAGGTACTGGCGGATAATGAAGAGCTCGGCGCCGAACTGGCAAAGCGCCATGACCAGTACCGTCTGCCAGGGCTGGAGGCCAAGCAGCAGGACGGCAGCGAGGACCAGCAGGCCCAGCACAGTCCCGATGATCCTTTGGATGCCGCGGCGCACCCGGTGCCTGGTGCTGTGGCCCACGAGGGGAACCACGGCGGCCACCATGGCCCAGTAGTTGTGGCCGAAGCCGAGCCGGCTTCCTGCCCACGTGGCCAACGACCCGGCCAGGCCCGCCGCCACCAGGTAGCCGAAGCCCTCAAGCCAGGCGGTCCGCTTCTCAGCGGGGGTGCGCCGGATGCGGGGAGGCCTGGTCCAGGGGGTGCGGTGGCTGGGAAGGATCCTTGATGAGAAGCCGATGAGCAGCGCAAACATGGTGGTGAGGACCGCAACCAGCATGCCTTCCCACAGCGGCGGCTGGTTGGGGATGGAGGCGATGGCGGCGAACGCGAAAATGTGGAAGAGGGAGCCTGCCGGGCGCAGCCGCAGCCAGGAAATCGCCACCGAGCAGGCGCCCGCCACCAGGGTGGTGGCCAGGACCAGCAGCCATGTGTGCGCGGCGGTATCCAATCCCCAGGCTGGACCCATCCGGGCCGCGAGGGCGGCCAGGAAGATGACCAGCAGCATCAGCAGCCCGGCCCGCAGCTGCAGCATAAAGCGCACGGCGTGCGGCTCGCCGCGGCCGTAGATGCCAGTGAAGGCTCCGAACGACGCGAAGATCGCCAGGTCCAGCCTGCCCAGCAGCACCAGTGTGATCAGGGGGACAAAGACGCCGACGGCGCACCTGATTGCGGGGTGGTGGTCTTTGTTGCCGGGGGCGATGCTGAACATCTCAGCAAGCATCTTCACGGGGGCAGCGCCTTCCTTGGGGGTGGATTCCGGGGTGGCGGCCGCGCTGACGTTCCTGGTAAATCCTACGCCGGAGGCCTCCGAAACCGGCCAACACGTTCCCATGAATGGAATCTGGAGGCAATGCGGCGGAAACAGCACCCGCCGATGCTTGAGTCATGACCCGCCCTCCGCGCAACACCCCTGCCGCTGAACTGAGCTGCGAAGTCTGCGGCCGGATGCCGGAGCCGCCCAAGGCCCGGCTGACCTTGGCAAATGTCGCCGCCATGCTGCCCATCGAGCTCCTGGTCCACGCCCTCGTGGTGGAGGCCCACCTCCCTTACGTGGCCAAGGTGCTGGTGCTGACGCTCACCGCTACGGTCCTGGTGATCTGGGTGGCCGAGCCGTCCGCCGCCCGGGTCCTCCGCAGCTGGCTGCATGCGCCGGCACTGCGTCACCGCCGGCGGCTGGCAGCGGCACCGTCGCTGTGGCGGGCGCGGACGCTGCTCCGGGACCAGCCAGGGTCGCTGCAGCGGATCACGCGGGCCTTGGCCAGGCTGGATGCGAACATCCTTGGCATCCACGTCCACCCGGCCCCGGGCGGAGTCCTGGATGAGTTCGTACTCTCGGCCCCGGGGACCGTGGGTGAGCGTGAATTGCTTGCGGCGCTGTCCGACGCCGGCGGGAGCCATTCGCACGTCTGGCCCACCACGGCACTGGCCATGGCAGACGGACAGACCAGGGCGCTGAGCCTGGCGTCGAGGATCGCTGCCGCCCCGGACGAACTGCCCCTGGCGGTGGCCGAGCTGCTGCATGCCGGGATCGTGCCGCCGTCGGACGCCGGCGCCAAAGGGTCCGACGACGGGACCCGGCTTAAGATCCCCACGGCCTGGCACGGCCCCATCACCTTCTCCCGGCCCGGCGAGCCTTTCACCCCGGCCGAATCCGCCCGGGCGCACCGCCTGGCGGAGCTGGCCGAGATCCTCTCGCACCGCCGGACGGATTCCCCCGCATAGCTCCCGGTCCAGTCACAATCCGTTGGCAGGCCGGCCGGGCCGCCGGAACGGCCAAAACCCTTGACAGTGGCGGGCGTCACTCCTACCTTTGATTTTGGGATCCCAAATTGGGATCCCAAAACTGATCACCGCTCGACGCTCCGGATCGTCCGGCGGCCACTCTTCCGGCCAGCAGGTCCAACCCTGCCTGCGCCGCACCACGCATCGTCAATACCCTCCCCATCCGTAAACTTCCCCGTGAAGGAGAAGCTGTGTCCATCCCAAACACTGAAACAACGGCCACGCCAGACGAGGCCACGCCGCTGACCCGTGAACAGTCCGGAAAGGGCGGCACGCAACGGCGCACTGCCGTCCGCTGGAAGCTGTTCCTGCTGCTCCTGGTGCTCGTGTCCGTCAACTACATCGACCGCGGATCCATCTCCGTGGCGCTGCCCATCATCCAAAAAGAATTCAACCTGGCGCCCGAACTGGTGGGCCTGCTGCTGTCCGCCTTCTTCTGGACCTACGCGCTGATGCAGGTTCCCGTCGGCTGGCTGATCGACAAGTTCGGCCCCCGCAAAGTCATGACGGCCTCCTGCCTCGGCTGGGGCGCGGCGACGGCGGCTTCCGGCATGGCCGGCGGCTTCCTGAGCATGTTCATCGCCCGCTTGGGAATTGGCGTGACCGAGGCCGGCGTGATGCCCGCAGGCGGCAAGCTCAATGCCATCTGGATGCACAAGTCCGAACGCGGCCGCGGCGCAACCATCCTCGACGCCGGCGCACCCCTTGGCGCAGGCCTGGGCGGCATCATCATCGCCGGACTCATCGCCTCCACCGGCAGTTGGCGCTGGGCCTTCGTGATTGCAGGCGCTGCCACCGCACTCATGGGGCTTGCTGTTTGGTGGTACGTCCGGGACAACCCCCGCCAGCACCGGGGTGTCAACGACGCCGAAGCCTCCTACATTGAAGCCTCGCACCAGGCCGAGGACGCGGAGGCAGCCGTGGACGGCAGCAAGGGCAAGCGCGGCCTGCTGCCCTACCTGAAGTTCCGTTCCTTCTGGGCCATGTGCCTGGGCTGGCTGGGCTTCAACGGCGTCTTTTACGGCCTGCTGACCTGGGGCCCCCTGTATCTGGCCCAGGCCAAGGGCTTTGACCTGAAGACCATCGGCTGGTCCACGCTGGTGATCTTCGGTGCCGGGTTCGTCGGCGAAATCATCGGCGGCACCATTGCCGACAAGTGGCGGGCAACGGGCGCCTCCGCAAACCTCGTGATGCGGACCCTCCTGGGCATCTCCAGCGCCGTAGTGATCGGCGGCCTGGTCGGCGTCACCGTAGTCCCCGATGCCACCACCGCCGTCGTCCTGCTCTCGCTGGTCCTGTTCTTCCTGCGCTGGGTGGGCCTGTTCTGGAGCATTCCCGCCATCCTGGGCGGCCGCACCAACGCCGGTGTCCTGGGTGGTGCCATGAACCTCAGCGGCAACATCTCCGGGTTCGTCACCCCCATCGTCGTCGGCCTCATCGTCGGAGCCACCGGCTCCTACACCTGGGCGCTGCTGTACTTCGTGGGTTCCGCGGTGATCATGGGCGTATCAGTCCTCACCCTGAACTACAACAAGCGGCTTCCTGTCTAAGCTGACCCTCGCAGGGAAACCTGCAAACAACGCCCCCGCAGCCGGGAGCAGTGCCGTACAAGAATCCGAATGGAGCATCATGCTGACCGCAGAAGAGACCCAGGACAAGGACCGCCCCCTCCGCGAGACTGTCCGGGACACCCTCCGCACCCGGATTTTCGAAGGACACTACGCTCCCGGCACGCGGTTGGTCGAGCGGGACCTGGCGGCCGAATTCTCCGTATCACGGCTGCCGGTCCGCGAGGCCCTTCGCATGCTGCGCCAGGAAGGACTGATCAGCGACCGCGGTGCGCGCGGTGCCGAAGTCAGCAGCCTCAGTCCCAAAGACGTGGAGGACCTCTTCGACGTCCGCCAGTCCCTGGAAGTCCTGGCCTGCCGGCTTGCAGCCAAGCGGGCCACCAAGGACGACCTCGCCTATCTCAAGCGGCTGCTGGACAACGCGGAGGCGTTCCTGGCCAAGGGTTCCATCATGGAAGCCCACCGCTCCAACAGCGAGTTCCACGACGCCATCACCGGCATCGCGGACAACAACTTCCTCAAGTCCGCCCTTGAACCCCTCCAGGGCCGGATGCACTGGCTGTTCCGGCACGTCAGCGACCTGCCCGAACTCATCCGCGAACACCGCGAGCTGTACGCCGCCATTGCCAGCGGGGACCCGGACAAGGCAGCCGCCCAGTCCGCCTCCCACATTGGAAAATACCGGGACCAGTTCCCCGAGGACTTCCAGAAAACCGAACCAGAATTACACCGGAAGAGAAAATGAAACTCCTGGTCATCAACCCCAACATCAGCGCCGGTGTCACCGCACTGATCGAATCCGAGGCGCTCCGCTCCGCCTCACCCGGCACCGAACTGCTGGTCCGTACCGCCGCCCACGGCGTCGAATACATCGAGACCCGCTTCGAATCCCTCATCGCCGCGGGCGCGGTGGCGGAAGTCATCGCCGAACACACCCGCCCCGAAGCAACCCCGGTGGACGCCGTAGTGGTCGCCGCCTTCGGGGACCCCGGCATGCCGGCCCTGAAGGAACTGGCGGACGTGCCCGTCATCGGCATCACGGAGGCCGCCCTGTGCGCCGCGTCCCTGCAGGGCCACCGCTTCTCCATCATTGCCATTTCGGACCGGATCAAACCCTGGTACCGCGAGTGCGTGGAGCAGTTCGGTCTGTCCGGCCGGCTGGCGTCCATCCGCTCCATCAACGACTCCCTCACCAGCATCGCCTCCGTCCAGCAGGACTTCCGGGGAACCCTGCTGGCACTGAGCCGTCAGGCAGTGGCCGAGGACGGCGCCGACGTCGTCATCCTGGCCGGCGCCCCGCTGGCCGGGCTCGCCCGGGAACTCCACGGACAGATTCCCGTGCCCGTAGTCGACGGCATTTCGGCCGGCATCCGCCTGGCCGAGGCTGTGGCCGGCCTGCAGTCAGGCACCCACCGCGCCGGCGCATTCGCGCCACCGCCGGCCAAGGACCGCAAGGGACTGTCCGGCAACCTGGACGCGGCCCTCGCCGCCCGCCAGGACGCCGGCACCCCGCAACCCACCGCCTGAACCAGGCTTCACCAACCCAGGAGGACACCGATGTCCCACCAGCCAGACCTCGTCATTGCCAACGCCACCATAGTCAACAGCACCGGCCGCCGGGAAGCGCACATCGTGGTTTCCAACGGGCAGATCGCAGCCCTCGTGGACGCCGCCCGGCCCGTGCCCGCGGCTGACCGCACCATCGACGCCACGGGCAAGCTCGTGATCCCCGGCGGCGTGGACGGCCACTGCCATGTTGCCCAGGTGACCGGACGGTTCCGCACGCTCGACGACTACCGCACCACCTCCACCGCAGCACTGTGGGGCGGCACCACCACCATCATCGACTTCGGCATTCCCCGCGATGCCCAGGAAAGCCCGCTGGCCGCCGTGCTGCACAAGAAGGAACTGGCCACCCAGTCACGCTGCGACGTCGCCCTTCACGGCGCCGTGGTCAGCTGGGATGAAACCGTGCCGTGGCAGCTGGAGCAGTTGGCCGCCGAGGGCGTGCGTTCGGTGAAGATGTACACCACCAACCGCGGCACCACCATGGCCGACGGCGACACCATCCTGAAGGTGATGCGCGAAATGGTGCGGCTGGACGGACTGGCCTACATCCACGCCGAGCACGATCCCATCATCGCCGACTGCACCGAACAGCACGCCCAGGACGGCCTGATCGGAATCGAACACCTGCACCGGACCCGACCCGAACTGGCCGAGGAGATCTCCGTCAGGGAAACCCTGGCCATGGCCGAATACACCGGCGCGCCGATCTATTTCGTCCACCAGTCCACGCCCGGCGCCGTCGACCTTGTCTCGGAGGCACGGGAACGCGGACTTGAGGCCTACTCCGAGACCTGCCCGCACTACGTCACGCTGGACGACACCGTCTACGCCTCCACCTTCCCCGAGTGGTTCGCCTGCTGCCCGCCCATGCGCAGCCCGGAAACCGTGGCCGCCCTTAAGGAACGGCTGGCTTCCGGTTCCATCCACACCATGTCCTCGGACCACTCCTGCTACGACCTGTCCCAGAAGCGCGAGCGCACCGATGACGTGCGCGCCATGCCCCACGGGCTGCCCGGGGTGGAAACGCGGATGCCAGTCACGTTCACCGCGATGACCTCCGCCGGCGCCACCGTTGAGCAGTTCGTCAGCGCCTTCGCCTCGGAGCCCGCGCGGATCAACGCCGTCCCCGGCAAAGGCCGCATCGCCGAGGGCTTCGACGCCGACCTGGTCATCTTCGATCCCGCCGACGAACGCACGGTCAATGGCGCTGCCCTGCACATGGGGACCGATTTCTCACCCTTCGACGGAAAGGCACTCACGGGTTGGCCCGCCGTCGTAGTTTCCAACGGGCGCGTGGTCCTGGACGCAGACGGCTTCCACGATCCGGGCGCCGTGGGCCGCTTCATCAACCGCAACGGCTTCCGGGAACACCAGTCCGCGACTGAAGCCACCCTCCTCCCCGCAGTCCTCTAGGAGCCCACGAATGACCGCAAGCACCCGCCCCCGCCGGATCGGCATGATCGTGCCGTCCTCCAACACCTGCCTGGAGCCGCAGACCTACCGCATCCTGGGCAGCCGCACGGATGTCACCGTGCACTTCACCCGAATCCCGGTCACCCGCATTGCGCTGGATGACTCGTCCGACCGCCAGTTCGACCCGGCCGTCATGCAGGAAGCAGCAAAGCTGCTGGCGACGGCGGACGTGGACGTGATTGCGTGGAACGGCACCTCGGGTTCATGGCTCGGTTCAGCGCACGACCAAGAATTGGCCGGCGGGATCACGGCCGCCACAGGCATCCCGGCCACCACCTCCACACTCGCCTACCTTGAGGCCTTCCGGACTTTCGGCACCGAGCGGATCGGCCTCTTCACGCCCTACACGGAGGACGTGAACCACCAGGTCATCGCGTCCTACGAGCGTGAAGGCATCAAGACCGTGGATCACCGGGGTCTCGGCCTGAGCGACAACGAGTCCTTTGCCCGGGTCACTGACGACGAAATGCGCCCCGGCTCCCTGGAACTCGCCGCCGCTGCTCCCGACGCGCTGGTGTACCTGTGCACCAACCTGTACGGGGCCAACATCACGGCAGAGATCGAGCACGCCACCGGTGTACCGGTGCTGGATTCGGTGGCGGTGACGCTGTGGCATGCCCTGAACCTGGCCGGCGCACCACTGCTGGAGCCGCGCTGGGGCAGGCTGCTGGCGTAACCGCCCCTCCGTCCGGCGTCCCTACATCCGCAGGGTCAGGGCACCGGGCTCCACGGTCATCAGGACGTGCTTGCCCTCGCCTTCGTGGTCGCCGTCCAGCTGGTAGTCGTCGTTGTGCTCAAGGGTGATCTCCACGGTCTTGCCCTGGAAGTACTCCACCGCGGTATCCCTGTTCTTGCCCCGGCCGATGATGCCGGCCAGCACGGACAGCCAGCCGAGCTTGCCATGGTGGGGTGCCAGCACGGCGATGTCCAGCAGGCCGTCGTCCACCTTGGCGTCGGGGAAGATCTCCAGGCCGCCCTGGACCTTGCCGCAGTTGCCCACCATCACGCTGCGGACCCCGCGGTGCACCACGTCCTTGCCGTCGATCACCACGGTCGCCTTGACGGGCTTGCCGGGCAGGTTACGGATGCCGGCGTCCACATAGGCCAGCCAGCCCACCTTGTCCTTCAGGTCCTCGTTGGTGTCCGCCATGATGGTGGCGTCATATCCCACGCCGGCCATGACCAGGAACACCTGCTCCTTGTCCGGGTCGCTGCGCCGGGCACGGACCACGTCGATTTTCCGTTCGGTACCGATCAGGGCCCCGGCCATGGCGGCGTCGTAATCGGTCACGTCCAGGCCCAGGTTCCGGGCCAACAGGTTGCCTGTCCCCAGCGGCAGCAGGCCCATGGGGGTGTCCCCGCCGGCCAGGACCTCAGCGACACAGCGGACGGTACCGTCACCGCCGGCAGCGATGACGATATCCGCACCCTGGGCCAGCGCTTCCTTCGCCTGCCCGACCCCGGGATCCTCCTTGGTGGTTTCCAGCCAGATGGCCTCGCCCCAGCCGTTTTCCACGCAATGCTTGGCCACCAGCCCGCGCACGTCGATGTCCACCGGCTTGGCGGGATTGACGATGATGGCGGCGCGTTTGGGCGAAGTGGAGCTGGTCTCAGTCATGGCGTCCTCTGATGGCGGATGGAAAGCAAGCTTCTGAGAGAAGGGTAACCCGGCGCGGGGGCTGTTCCCCGCCTACAGTGCCTTGACCGCGCCCAGCACCTGGGCCAGCGAGTCCTTGGCATCCCCGAACAGCTGGGATGTCTGGGGCTCGTACAGCAGGTCGTTCTCGATTCCGGCGAATCCCGGGCGCATGGAGCGCTTCAGGAACACCACCTGCCGGGCCTCCGCCACCTCCAGGATGGGCATCCCGTAGATCGGGGACCCGGAGGACGTCTTGGCGGCCGGGTTCACCACATCATTGGCACCCACCACCAGGGCCACATCGGTGGTCTTGAACTCCGGGTTGATCTCCCCCATCTCCTTGAGCGATTCATAGGGCACATTGGCTTCCGCCAGCAGAACGTTCATGTGGCCCGGCATGCGCCCGGCCACGGGATGGATGGCAAAGTCCACTTTGATGCCCCGCGCTTCCAGGGCCAGGGCCAGCTCGGCAGCCGTGTGCTGGCCCTGCGCCACCGCCAGCCCGTAGCCGGGGACGATGATCACCCGCTGGGCATACCCCAGCAGCACCGCCACGTCCTCCGCCGAGGACGACCGGACCGGACGTTCGCTCACTGCCGTGGACCCCGCCGTCGAACCTCCCCGGAAAGCGCCGAACAGGATGCCTGCCACGCTCCTGCCCATGGCGGCCGCCATGGCCCGGGTGAGGATGGTGCCGGAGGCTCCCACCAGGGTGCCGGCCACCACCAGCAGGACGTTGCCCAGCACCAGGCCCGAAGCCGCGACGGCCAGGCCGGTGAAGGCGTTCAGGAGTGAGATGACGATGGGCACGTCGGCGCCGCCCACGGGCAGCACCAGGAGGACACCGGCGGCAAGGCCCAGGACCAGCAGCAGGACCGCAAGCGGAACAGCTCCGGTGAGGACCACGGCCACGCCGGCCGCCACGGCAGCCAGCAGGACCAGCGCCATCACCACGGGAAGGCCCGGGAAGACCACCGCCCGGGTGGTCATCAGTTCCTGCAGCTTGGCGAACGTAATCCCGGAACCGGCGAAGGACACCGCGCCCACCAGGAGCGTGAACACAATCGCCACCCGGACCCAGGGGTTTTCCGCGTGGCCCAGCTCCAGGAGCGCCACCAGGGCCGCCGCGCCGCCGCCCACCCCGTTGAACAGGGCCACGAGCTGCGGCATCTGCGTCATTTTCACCCGCCGCGCCACGGGCGCCGCCACCGCGGAACCCACGGCGATGGCGGCCAGGATCCAGGGGATGTTCTCGAGCCGGGCGGACAGGAAGACGGTGACGACGGCGATCAGCGCACCAAGTGCCCCCACCAGGTTTCCGCGGCGGGCCGTCCGGGGGGAACTGAGTCCGCGCAGGGCGAGGATGAAGCAGACCGCAGCGGCGAGGTAGAGCAGCGAGGTCCAGACGGGGTCAAGAAGGCTCATTTATTGCCTGCCTCGGGCTGGGCGCCTGCCTTGGCCGGGGCCTTCCTGGCATGGAACATGTGCAGCATCCGGTCCGTCACCACGAACCCGCCCACCAGGTTGGCCGTGGCGAGGACGACGGCGAGCAGCGCCACCGCGAGCACCAGCGGATCGGCGGCCTGGCCGGCGACGATGATGGCCCCCACCAGGATGATCCCGTGGATGGCGTTGGCGCCGGACATCAACGGCGTGTGCAGGGTGCTGGAGACCTTGGAGACCACCTCGAAGCCAACGAACACCGCCAGCACGGTGATGGTCAGCAGGGCGATTCCGTCCATCAGCGTGTTCCTTCCTGTCCCGCTGCTGCCGTGGCCGTCCGCGCCGCGAGCAGCTCCGCGGTGGGACGGTGCCGCACCTCCCCGGCGTGGGTGAGGCAGGCACCGGCCACTACTTCGTCGTCGAAATCCAGCGTGAGGCTGCCGTCATGGACCAGGAGTGCCAGCAGGTTGGCGACGTTCTTGGCGTAGAGGCGTGAGGCGTCCGACGCCATCGCGGAGGCCGGATCCTTCAAGCCCACCAGGGTGATGTGTCCGGTTCCGTCGGCGGTGGGAATGGGGATGTCCTGGCCTGCCACGGAGCCTTCAACATTGCCCCCGGATTCCGCGGCGAGGTCCACCACGACCGAACCGGGGCGCATGCCCTGGACCATCGCGCGCGTCACCAAAAGCGGCGCGGGACGGCCGGGGACTGCCGCCGTCGTGATCAGGACGTCCGATTGCGCCACGTGGGGTGCCAGCAGCTGCCGCTGCCGGGTTCCGGCGTCGGAGCTGAGCTGCCGCGCGTAGCCGCCGGCCGCTTCAGCGGTTTCCAGGTCCAGCCGGATGAAGGTGCCGCCCATGGACGCAACCTCGTCGGCGGAGGCGGGGCGGATGTCGTTCGCGAAGACGCGTGCACCGAGCCGTTTGGCGGTGCCGATCGCCTGCAGCCCTGCCACGCCGGCGCCGAGCACCAGGACGCGGGCTGGCGGGACGGTTCCCGCCGCTGTCATGTACAGCGGGAAGAACCGGGGCAGCCTGATGGCGGCCTCCAGGACGCAGCGGTAGCCGGCCACCAGGGCCTGGGAGGTCAGGGCGTCCATGGACTGGGCGCGGGAGATGCGCGGCACCAGTTCCAGGGCGAAGGAGGTGATTCCGTTGTCAGCGAGCGCCTGGACCGCGGGCAGTTCGGACGACGGCGACGCGAGCCCCACCGTCACGGCTCCCTTTTGCAGGGACGCGGCGGTGTTCGGGTCAAGGGGCCGGACGTGGGCCAGGACATCCAGGGCCGTAGTGTCCAGTACCGGGACGATGGTGGCACCGGCCTGCTGGTAGCCGGCATCGGCATGCCCGGCGGCGTCCCCCGCCCCGGTTTCCACCAGGACGTCCAGTCCCATCGCCGCCAGTTGCCTGACGGTATCGGGAGTGGCGGCGACGCGCCGCTCGCCCTCCCTGCGTTCCCGCGGAATCCCCAGTTTCACCCGCCGACTCCTCTTCCTGACGAGCTGTGCAGCGGCTCTGCTGCACGCAGTTGGCTTGAGTCTAGAGCGCGGCGGCCCGCGGCGGGAGTAGCCGGCGGGGAGGTTGTGGGTAACGATTCGCCTGTCAGCCCGGGACTTCCCGGTCTGCGGCGTCCCCCGGGCCAGACCGGTTGGGGCTACTTGTTGCTGGCGCGGATGGCGTCGGCCACGCTTTCCAGATGGACGCGCATGGCCTCTGCGGCGGCGTCGGCATCGTGCGCGCAGACGGCATCAATGACGGCAAGGTGCTGCGGGAGCGAGACGGCCGGGCGTCCCGGCTGGCGTGCCAGGCGGAACTGGAAGCGGACGGCCTGTCCGCGGAGACGTTGGATGGTTGCTGCCGCGGTCTTCTGCGCACTCATGGCAATGATCTTTTCGTGCATCGCCTGGTTGCCTTCCGAGTAGGACTCCCGGTCTCCGCGGTCCACGGCGCCCTTCATCCGCTCGGCCAGCTCCTGCAGCTCCGCAATGTCACTGTCCGTGGCCCGTTCCGCGGCTTTGCGGGCACACAACGCCTCCAGCGCAGCTCGCACCTCGGTGATTTCAACGGCCTCGTCCACGGAGACGGCACGCACCCTGGCCCCGCGGTTCTGGACGCGCTCCACCAGGCCTTCCACGCTCAACTCCGAGAGGGCCACCCGGATGTTTCCGCGGCTTGCTCCGTACTCGGCAGCGAGGTCACCTTCCACCAGGCGCTGGTTGGGAACCAGTTCCCCGCTGACGATGGCGGTGCGCAGCAGCTCCGCGAGCTCGGCAGCCGTGAGGGCCCGGCCCGTTCCATCCACGGTTTCCACTGCCCACCATCTCCCTGTTCGGCCGGTTGCCAATTTTGCTGACAATTTTCCGGATTCAGCGTACTCCAGACTTGTCCGCCCCGGCCCGGGAAAACATTGATTGTTAGCTATATTGCTGACAACATTTGCTTGTGCGGTTATCGAGTTAGAACGGCGCCGTTCGGCAGGCGCCCCTGCCAGGAGCATGCGCGATGATTATTGACATCCACGGCCACTACACCACGGCCCCGGACGCCCTTGGGTTGTGGCGTGACCGGCAGGTGGCGGCCCTCCAGGATCCTTCACTGGCGCCATCCCGCACTGACCTGGCGATTTCCGACGACGACTTGCGCGAAAGCATCGAGGCGAACCAGCTGCGGCTCATGGATGAGCGTGGCATCGACCTCACCATCTTCTCGCCACGGGCGTCCTTCATGGCCCACCACGTCGGTTCCTTCGAAACCTCGGCGGAATGGGCTGCCATCTGCAACGAACTCTGCCACCGGGTCAGCCGGCTCTACCCCGAACGGTTCGTCCCGGCCGCCATGCTCCCCCAGTCCCCCGGCGTGGACCCTGCAACCTGCCTCCCCGAACTCACGCGCTGCGTGGAGGAATACGGCGCCGTAGCCCTGAACCTGAACCCCGACCCGTCCGGTGGCTACTGGACTGCCCCGCCCCTGACGGACCGGTACTGGTACCCGGTCTACGAGAAAATGGTGGAGTACGGCATCCCGGCCATGGTCCATGTGAGCACCAGCGCCAACCCGGCCTTCCACACCACCGGCGCCCACTACCTCAATGCGGACACCACCGCGTTCATGCAGCTCATCCAGGGGGACCTGTTCAGGGACTTCCCCACCCTGAAGCTCATCATTCCCCACGGCGGCGGCGCAGTGCCCTACCACTGGGGGCGCTTCCGGGGCCTTGCCATGGCCCTGGGGAAACCCGAACTGGAAGAGCACCTGCTGGGAAATGTCTTCTTCGACACCTGCGTGTACCACCAGCCCGGAATCGACCTGCTGCTGGAAGTCATCCCCACGCAGAACATCCTCTTCGCCTCCGAAATGATCGGCGCGGTCCGGGACATCGATCCATGGACCGGCCACCATTTCGACGACACGGCACGCTACATCGACGCCGCCGGCCTCGACGAGGCCGAACTCGGTGCCATCCACGAGCACAACGCACGTGCCGCCTATCCGCGCCTTGACGCCCTGCTCAAGCGGCAGGGCAGGTGAGATGCCGTCGAAGGGAACCATGATGCAGGAACTTGGGGTGGTCCATACCAACATCACCCGCGCGCCGGCGGACGCCGTCAAGGCCCTCTCCGCCTTCGGCGTCAGCACGGTCCATGAAGCCATGGGGAGGCTGGGACTCATGCGCCCCTACATCCGGCCCGTCTACCCCGGTGCCACCCTGTGCGGGACCGCTGTGACCGTCCTGCTGCAGCCCGGCGACAACTGGATGCTGCATGTCGCGGCGGAACAGGTCCGGCCCGGAGACGTGGTGGTGGCCGGCTGCACCACCGAATGCGAGGACGGCTTTTTTGGCGAGCTGCTGGCAACATCGCTCCGTGCGCAGGGTGCAGCCGGCCTGGTCATCGACGGCGGCTGCCGCGATGTGGCAGCCCTCCAGGCCATGGACTTTCCCGTGTTCAGCCGGGCCATCAACTCCAAGGGCACCGTGAAGGCCACCCTCGGCTCAGTGAATATCCCGCTGGTCTGCGCCAACGCGCTGGTGAGCCCCGGGGACGTGGTGATTGCCGACGTCGACGGCGTGGCCGTGGTCCCTGCCTCCCGTGCCGCCGACGTCGCGGAAGCCGCCCGGAAACGCGAAGACAACGAGAAAGCCAAGCGTGGCCGCTTCGCAGCAGGAGAGCTGGGCCTGGACATCTACGGCATGCGCGGACCGCTGGAGGAAGCCGGACTGCGGTACGTGGACTGAAGCCCGGGCTCCTGCTAGCCCCGGGCTGTAAGGTCGGCGGAAATCAGCTTGGCGGTGGCAACGATCTCCTGCGCCACCGATGCCAGGTACGCCTGCGGGTCCGGTTTGGCCTGCACGGACTGGGCCTGCAGCGACACGTTCACCGCCGCCACCACCTTGGCCCCGTCGTACACCGGCGCGGCCACGGACATGAGCCCCAGCTCCAGTTCCTGGTCCAGCAGGCACCAGCCCTGGGCCCGGACGCTGTCCAGGACCGCCACCAGCTGGTCCACGGAGCCCAGGGCGCGCGGAGTGAGCGGCCTGACCTCGGCGGACGCCAGGTAGGCCTTCAGGTCCGCGGGCGGGAGGTAAGCCAGCAGCACCCGGCCCATCGAGGTGGCATAGGCCGGGAACCGGGTGCCCACGGTGATGCCAACGGTCATGATCCGGCGGCTGGTCACCCGCGCAATATAGGCGATGTCCGTTCCGTCCAGCACCGCGGCGGACGTGGATTCGCCCAGCTTGAGGGACAGCTCCTCCAGGTGCGGCTGTGCGAGCTGCGGCAGCGACAGCCCGGAAAGGTACGCGTACCCCAGCTGGAGGACCTTGGCGGTCAGCGCAAAGGTCTTGCCGTCGGTCCGTACGTAGCCGAGCTCCACCAGCGTGTGCAGGAAGCGGCGCGCCGTGGCCCGTGTCAGGCCAGTGCGGGAGGCGACCTCGGTGAGTGTCATGACGGGACGGTCGGCGTCGAAGGCACGGATTACCGCCAGCCCCCGGGCCAGCGACTGGACATACTGGTCGCCGGCCTGCGGGGCGGGCCTGGTCTCGGTACCTGCGGCGTCGGTCATGGTTACCAATCCTAGGACGCGCCCGGGTCCTGGCGTCCGGTGGCGGGTGCGGCCTTGAGCGGGACCGGTACCAGTTCCTGGAGTTCCTCGAGGGTGCAGCCGAAGGTTTCGCGGACGGAGACGCCGTCGGGGCCGGTGAGGAAGACTCCCTTGTCCGTGTAGACGCGGGTGACGCAGCCGACGCCGGTGATGGGGTAGGTGCAGGCGTCCACGATCTTGGAGGCCCCTTCCCGGGTCAGGAGGGTCATCATGACGAAGACGTCCTTGGCGCCGGTGGCGAGGTCCATGGCGCCGCCGACGGCGGGGATCGCCCCGGGTGCCCCGGTGTGCCAGTTCGCGAGGTCCCCGGTGGCGGAGACCTGGAAGGCGCCCAGGACGCAGATGTCCAGGTGCCCGCCGCGCATGATCGCGAACGAGTCCGCGTGGTGGAAGTAGGACGCACCGGGGAGTTCGGTGACGGGGATTTTGCCGGCGTTGATCAGGTCGCCGTCGATCTGGTCGCCCTTGGCTTCCGGGCCCATGCCCAGCATGCCGTTCTCCGTGTGGAGGGTGATGTCCTGTTCCTCGGTGAGGTAGTTAGACACCAAAGTTGGCTGGCCGATGCCCAGGTTCACGAAGGACCCGGGCGCGATGTCCCTGGCCACCAGTTTGGCCAGGTCATCGCGGCCCAGCGGCGTTTCGGACGTCTTGATGCTGGTTTCGGTGAGGCTCATCTCAGGCCGCCTTTCCTGCTGCGCTGCCGCTGCCGGCAACTTTGACGATGCTGTTGACGTAGATCCCCGGGGTGACCACGTTCTCCGGGTCCAGTCCCCCGGCCGGGACGATTTCGGACACCTGGACGATGGTGTGCTTCGCGGCCGCGGCCATGATGGGACCGAAGTTCCGGGCGGTCTTGCGGTACACCAGGTTGCCCTTGCCGTCGGCCTTGAGGGCCTTGACCAGGGCGACGTCGGCGTGGATGGGGGTCTCGAAGACCTGCCACTTGCCATCGAGGAAACGGGTTTCCTTGCCCTCGGCCAGCATGGTGCCGTAGCCGGTGGGGGTGAAGAACCCGCCGATGCCGGCCCCCGCGGCGCGGATGCGTTCGGCGAGGTTGCCCTGCGGGACGAGTTCGAGCTCGATTTCGCCGGCCTTGTATTTGGCGTCGAAGTGCCAGGAATCGGACTGCCGCGGGAAGGAGCAGATCATCTTCTTCACCCGGCCCTCCTTGATCAGCAGGGCCAGGCCCTGGTCGCCCTGGCCGGCGTTGTTGTTCACCACGGTCAGGTCCGTGGCGCCGCAGTCCAGCAGCGCGTCGATCAGTTCGAACGGCTGGCCGGCGTTGCCGAACCCGCCGATCATCACGGTGGAGCCGTCCTTGATGCCGGCGACGGCGTCCTGGACCGAATCTACGAAGTTCAGCATTACTGGTCCTTTCCAGCGGTGGTTCCGGCAGCGGTGACGTTTTCGAGTACGACGGCGAGGCCCTGGCCGACGCCGATGCAGATCGCGGCGACGCCCCAGCGTTCGCCGGAGGCCTGCAGGGACCGGGCTAGGGTGCCGAGGATCCGGGTGCCTGAGGCGCCCAGGGGGTGGCCCATGGCGATGGCCCCGCCGTGCCGGTTCACGATGGAGGGGTCGATGCCCCAGGCGTTGATGCAGGCCAGGGACTGCGCGGCGAACGCTTCGTTAAGTTCGACGGCGCCCACCTGGTCCCAGCCGATGCCCGCCTTCGCGAGGGCCTTGTTCGCCGCCTCCACCGGTGCGTAGCCGAAGTACTGCGGATCATTGGCGTGCGCGCCGCGCCCGGCGATACGCGCCAGCGGGTCCAGCCCCAGCAGCCCGGCGGCCGCCTCGGAACCGATCCAGGCCGCGGAGGCGCCGTCGGACAGCGGGGACGCATTACCGGCGGTAACAGTGCCGTTCTCTGCCCGGAACACGGTCTTCAGGCCCGCGAGCTTCTCCGCCGAGGAGCCGGGGCGCACCCCTTCGTCCCGCACCAGGTCTGTGCCGGGGACCGGGGTGACCAGGTTGTCGTAGAACCCTTCGTCCCAGGCGGCGGCAGACAGGTTGTGCGAGGCAGCGGAGAACTCGTCCTGCGCCTCCCGGGTCACACCGTACTTTTCACGGAGCCGCTCGGTGGCCTCGCCCAGGGAGATGGTCCACTCCTTGGGCATCGCCTTGTTCACCAGGCGCCAGCCCAGCGTGGTGGACGCCAGGGTCATGTCCCCGGCCGGGTAGGGCTTCTCCGTCTTGGGCAGCACCCACGGGGCGCGGGACATCGACTCGGCGCCACCGACAAGCATCAGGTCGGCGTCGCCGGCGTTGATCTGGCGGGACGCAATAATGGCCGCATCCAGTGATGACCCGCAGAGCCGGTTCACCGTGGTGCCCGGGATGGAAACCGGGAGCCCCGCCAGCAGCGTGCCCATCCGGGCGATGTTGCGGTTCTCCTCACCGGCACCGTTCGCGTTGCCGAACACCACCTCATCGATCCGCTCGACGTCGAGGGACGGCGCCCGCTTTACGGATTCCTTGATCACGTGCGCCGCAAGATCGTCCGGACGGACGGCGGCAAGGCCGGAGCCGAACTTGCCGAAGGGGGTGCGCACAGCGTCGTACACAAAAGCCTGGTTCACGGGGTGGTATCCATTTCTCGAAAGACCTGCTGGGCGGTCTTGAAGGCGGTGTTCGCGGAGGGGACTCCGCAGTAGATGGCGGTCTGCAGCAGGATTTCCTTGATTTCGTCCCTGCTGAGGCCGTTCCGGAGGGCGGCGCGGATGTGCATGGCCAGCTCCTCCCAGTGGCCGTGCGCCACCATGGCGGTGATGGTGACCGCGGAGCGCATCTGGCGGGTCAGGCCGGGCCGGGTCCAGATGCCGCCCCAGGCGATGCGGGTGATCATGTCCTGGAAGTCGTCGGTGAATTCGTCCTTGTTGGCGTTGGCGCGGTCCACGTGCGCGTCACCGAGCACTTGGCGCCGGACCGCCATGCCGCCGTCGTAGATCTCCTGGCTGGTGGCGCCTGGCTGGACCACGCCGTGGCGCTGCGCCCCGTCGTGTTCAGCGCCGCTCACTGGGCGGCCTGCCGTGATTCGGCCCAGGTGGCCAGGCTGCGCATCAGGTCTGCAATATGGGCCGGGGCCTCCGCGGGTGCCAGGTGGGAGATGCCCTCCACGGTCACCGCAGTCGCGGTGCCGCCCGCTGCGGTGATACCCGCTGCCACTTCCTCGGCCATGGCGGGCGTGGCCACACCGTCCAGGGCGCCGGCGATCACCTGGGTGGGGACGGTGATGCTGCCCAGCTCTTCCCGGACGTCGAAGGCGGCCAGCGCTTCGCAGCAGAAGGCGTAGCTGAAGCGGTCGGCGTCGCGCAGGGCGTGCAGGAGCCTGCTGCTGAACTCGGGTTCCCGGTCCATGAAGCCCGGCGCGAACCAACGCTGGGCGGACCCCTGGATCATCACGGGCGTGCCCTGCGTACGGACGGTTTCCGCGCGCTCGAGCCAGCCTTCGGGGGTGCCGATCTTGGCGCCGCTGTTCTGTACGGAGAGGCTCTTCAGCCGTTCACCGTGCTTGATGCCCAGCTGCAGGCCCACCGCGCCGCCCAGGGAAACCCCGGCGTAGTGGAAGTTTTCGCCGGGGGCGATGGAGTCCACTAGGTCCACCACGGCGTCAGCGAGCGCGGCGACGTCGAACCCTTCGCCGGCGGCTGGCGACACCCCGTGGCCGGGGAGGTCCCAGGCCACTACGTCGTAATCATTGCCGAGCAGGGACGCCACCCTGTTCCACAAGATCGTGGAGGTGCCCAGGGACGGGCCTGCCACGATCAGTGGGTGGTCGCCCAGGGGACGTTGGGGGGACAGCAGCGCTGCCTTCAAGGCTGGCTTAGCCACGGGAAGCTCCATTCGCGTCGGTGGTGGTGGAATCAAATTCGGGGTAGGCGGCAAGGATGCGGCGGGTGATCTCCGCCGATTGGCCCAGGTAGCTGGCGGGGTCCAGGAGTTCCTCCAGCCGGGCGTCCGGGACGACGGCGGCGGGGACGGCTTCGCGGAACAGCCTGCGGTACGTTCCGGCTTGCTCCGAAGGAGGTGCTTCGAGGGTCCGGTCCACCACCTGTTGCAGCTGCTGCTTGCCGGTGCGCCCGTCCTGCTCCGCAAGCAGCGGAGCCACGGCGGCGGTGACGCCTTCGGCCAGCAGCAGCGGGCCGGACAGGTCGAGGTTGCGGCGCATGCCGTCCGGGAACACCCGGAGCCCTTCGGCGAGTTCCCGTAGGTGTCCTGCTGCGCCGAGGGCCAGCGCCAGCAGCTGGCGGAGGGCCGGCCATTCGGAGTGCCAGGCGCCGTCCGGGCGTTCGTCGTTGAAGTTGGCGGCGGCCACATGCAGCTGGGCGGCAAACTGCGGTGCCTGGAGGGCGGCGCTGCGCACCAGGACGGACAGCACCGGGTTCTGTTTCTGCGGCATGGCCGAGGAAACGCCGCGCCCGGCCGCCCGCGGCTCGGCGACTTCAGCCACCTCGGGCCGGCTCAGGAACAGGACATCGGCGGCGATCTTTCCGAAGGCGTCCAGCGTGGAAGCCAGCGCATGGCCCAGGGACGTGATGGCCAGGCGGTTGGTGTGCCAGGGAGCAGCGGCCGGGGCGAGGCCCAGCTGGGCCGCCAGGGCGTCGGCCAGGGTGAACGGCGTGGCGTCGGAGCCAGCCGTCAGCACGGTTCCGGCAGCGAGTGTGCCCGCCGCTCCGCCGAACTGGACCGGGAATTCAAGGTTTTCCAGTTGGCGCCCTGCGGCAGCCACGCCCTGGAACCACTGCGCGGCCCGCAGCCCAAACGTATACGGAAGCGAATGCTGCGTCAGGCTCCTGCCGACGCACAGCGTGTCCGCATGCTGCCCGGCAAGGTGTGCCAGCGCGGCCGTGGTGCCTTTCAGGTCCGCCAGCACCGCGTGGACGGTGTTGCGGGCCAGCAGCATCAGGGCAGTGTCCAGCACGTCCTGGCTGGTCAGGGAGGTGTGCACGGCCTTTGCGGCACCAATTCCGGCGGCATCGAGCGCCGCTACGTTCTTCCGGAGGTCCGCCAGCAGCGGGATCACCGGGTTGCCGCCGCCTTGGGCGCGCAGCGCGATACCGGCCAGGTCGTAGCGTCCCGCCTCGGCGGCGGAGGCGACGACGGCGGCCGCACCGGCCGGTGCCAGCCCGGCCCGTTGCAGCACGGCGGCCCAGCCGGCTTCGACGGCGAGGATGGCCGCCAGCACTGCCCGGTCCCCCGTCAGCGCCGCCACCAACGGCGACGCTGAGACGGGGGTGAGCAGGCCGGCGTCGGCCTCTTCCGCGAGGGCGCGCAAGTCTCCCAAAGCGGCGGCGTGGGTCACTGGAAGTCCAGGAAGACCGTCTCGCCCTCACCCTGGAGGCGGATGTCCCAGGCGAGGCCGCCGTCAGGGTCGCGGCGGGCGATGAGCGTCTCCCGGCGCTCCGGCTCCAGCGAGCCCAGCAGCGGGTCATTGGCCAGCGCCTCAGTGTCCTCCGGCAGGTAGATGCGGGTGAACAGCCGGTTGGTCAGGCCGCGGGCGAAAAGGGCCACCGAAATGAACGGTGCCGCGCCCGGCTTGGTGGGGCCGGGGTTGACGGTGGTGAAGGTGAAGACGCCGGAGTTGCCCACGGCGCCGCGGCCCCAGCCGGTGAAGGTGTAGCCGTCGCGGACCAGGGAACCGGTGCGCTGGACAACCTTGCCGTCCGCGTCCGGCTGCCAGATTTCCAGGATGGCGTCCGGGATGGTGTGGCCGGCGCCGTCGTACACGGTGCCCTGCAGGCGGATGGAGCCAGGGAAGCCGGGAGGCAGGAGTTCGTTGTCCTTCTCGAACGGGAGCGCGTAGCCGTAGAAGGGGCCCACGGTCTGGCCGGGGGTGGGTACCAGTTTGGTCATCTTTCCTACTCCTCGTCGCCTTCGGCGCCGAGCGCCTCGTTTTCGGTCCAGGTGCGCTTCGGGCCAGTCAGGACGATGTCCCAGTTGTAGCCCAGGGCCCATTCGGGCTCGGTGATGCTGTGGTCATACGTGGCCACCAGCCGGTCGCGGGCGTCCTGGTCCACGATGGTCTGGTAGATCGGGTCCAGCGGGAACAGCTGGTCGCCGGGGAAGTACATCTGGGTGATGATGCGCTGGGTGAACTCGGTGCCGAACAGCGAGAAGTGGATGTGCGCCGGCCGCCACGCGTTCAGGTGGTTCTTCCACGGGTACGCCCCGGGCTTGATGGTGATGAACCGGTAAGAGCCGTCCGGGCCGGTGATGCAGCGGCCAATGCCCGTGAAGTTGGGGTCGATGGGTGCGGGGTGCTGGTCACGCTTGTGGATGTAGCGGCCGGAGGAGTTGGCCTGCCAGATTTCCACGAGCTGGCCCGCCACCGGGCGGCCGTCGCCATCCAGGACCTTGCCGGAGACGATGATGCGCTCGCCCAGGGGCTCGCCGTTGTGCTGGATGGTGAGGTCCGATTCCAGGGCGTGCACGTCCTGGTGCCCGAAGGCCGGCGAGTACAGCTCGATGGTTTCCGGGTCCGCGTGCTGCAGGCTCTTGGTGGGGTGGCGCAGGATGCTGCTGCGGTACGGCGGGTAGTCCAGCCGGGGCTGGATCTCCGGCTGGCCGCCGTCCTTGAGCGCGCGGCGGTAGGCCTCGCCGATGGCGTTGATCTCTGCGCTGAGGTCCGCCTGCGACTCGATGGCCTTGTCCAGGGGCTGGTGGGCAGCCTTCGGTTCGGCCGGGGGCACGAGCTCCTCCGACTCCAGCTCGGCGTTGATGTCTTCCTTCACGGCTGGCTCCTTTCTGATCTGTTGGGTTTGTTGCGTCTGGGTGGTGCGGGTTTAAGTGGTGCGGTGCAGCGATTCGTACTGGACCGCGTGCCGTACCGGGGCGTTCGGGGCGCCGTAGCCGTCGTAGCCGCCGCGGCGTTCGACCATTTCGAAGAACACGCTGCCCACGGTCGCGGTGTAGAAGTGCAGGAACTCGCCGTCGGCATCCCGGTCGAAGAGCAGGTTGAGCTCCTGCAGGGTGGCCAGGAATCCGGGTTCCAGGTCGAACCGGGCATCCAGGTCCTCGTAGTAGTTGGCCGGGATCTGCAGGAATTCCAGGCCGCGCTCCCGGGCGGCCCGGGCGGTGGCCACGAGGTCCTCCACGGCGAAGGCGATGTGTTCCTGGTAGGTCTTGCGGGCCTCGTGCCGGGCCTGCTGGATCGGGGCGAGGTTCAGGACCAGCCGCACCGCGCCGTCGGAGGTCTGCATGACCTGCGAGCGCACCAGCCCGCTGGGGCTGGGAACCTCGGCGAATGGCTGCGGCTCCAGGGCCAGGGCGCTGGTGTAGAAGAGGACGGCTTCATCGAAGTGCTGCCAGGGCTGGGCCAGGTTGACGTGGTCGATGACCGCCGTGGTTCCGGCCGAAGGGTGTTCCAGCCCTTCGCCGAATTCGTGCGTCCAGGCCGCGGTGCCGTCCGGGCTGCCCTGGCAGAGGAAGATCTCGGTGGAGTCCGGCGCGGCGATGCCCTGGAACACTTCCTCGTCCGCCTGGACCTTGCGGGCCACCACGGGGGCCTTAAGCTGCTGGGCGCGGGCTGAGGCGATCACGGGGGAATCGACGTCGAATCCGAGCGCCGCGATGGCCGGCTCAGCGTGCTGCGCGGCCTGTTCGTTGATGATGACCCGGGCCTGCCCCATGGTCCACAGCTGGACGTCCTTGGTACGGTGGCGGCCTTCGAACTGGAAACCGAGCTGGCCCAGGAGCTTCTCCAGCTGGGCGGTATCGTCCGCTTTGACCTCGGCGAAGTTGAAGCCGGCGGGTTCGTTGACCTTGGGCAGCGTGGCAAGTTCCATGGGATAGCGACGGCGGAGCGCGGCTGCGGTGCCGGGTGCGGCTTCGGTGCCGGCGAGCCATTTGGCACTTTGCTCCTCCAGCCAGATCAGGGACCGCATGGCATCCACCGCGGTGCGCTCGACGTCCGACTGGCGGAAGACGTCGTTGAACACCTCGAGCGAAACCGGCCCGGTGTAGCCGGCGCGGACCACGTGGCCCATGAACTTGGCCAGCTCGAACTGTCCCTCGCCCGGGAACACCCGGTAGTGGCGGCTCCAGGACAGGACGTCCATGGAGAGCTTGGGGGCGTCCGCCACCTGGACGAAGAAGATCTTGTCGGCGTTGATGTCCTCGATCGGGGCAGTGTCCCAGTCGCGGGAGAGGATGTGGAAAGAGTCCAGGCAGGTGCCCAGGTTGGGGTGGTCCACCATCTCCACCAGGCGGTAGGCATGCTCGTAGTCGTTGACGTACTTGCCCCATGCCAGGGCTTCGTAGGCGACTTTGACGCCGTGGTCCCCCGCCAGGTTTGCCAGCTGCGCCAGCTGTTCGGCGCGGACGCCGTCATCGTCGATGGTGGCGGTGGCCACGTTGGAGCAGACCAGGATGGTGTCCATGCCCAGGCGCGCCATGAGCTTGAACTTGGCCTCCGCGCGCCGGAGGTTGGCCTTGAGCAGGTCCGGGGTGACGCCGTCGAAATCGCGGAAGGGCTGGTACAGGTCCAGGCCGAGGCCCAGGTCCGCTGCCATCCTGCGTACGTCCTCGGGGCTCAGCGGTGAGGTGACCAGGTCCTGCTCGAAGATCTCAATCCCGTCAAAGCCGGCGATGGCGCAGGCCTGCATCTTTTCCTTCAGGGTGCCGGACAGGCACACGGTGGCGATTCCGGTGCGCATCAGGCGGCCACCGCCTCGGCGGCCACAAGCTCCAGGAAGTGGGAGCGCATGCGTTCCGGGTCAGCGTCCAGCCCGGTGAAGATCCGGAAGGCGTCGGCTGCCTGGCCCACCGCCATCCGGCCGCCGTCCAGGACCTCGCAGCCCTTGGCGCGGGCGCCGCGGACCAGTTCGGTGTCGATGGGGCGGTAGACGATGTCCGCCACCCAGTGCCGGGGCTCCAGCAAATCCATATCCAGCGGGACGCCCGGGTGGGCTGCCATGCCTACCGGCGTGCAGTGCACCAGGCCGTCGGCCACGCGCATCAGCTGCGGCAGCTCCGTCGTCGTGCGTGCCGTCACGGTGCTGTCCGGGAAGAAGCCTGCCAGTTCGGCGGCCCGCGCCGCGGCGCGCTGCGGATCCATGTCCACCAGGTCAAGGGATTGCACACCTGCGCTGAGGAGGGCGTAGGCGACGGCGGAGCCGGCACCTCCTGCGCCGAGCTGGACCACGCGGTCCAGCCGCGCGCCGGGCAGGCCGGATGCCAGGGCGGCAGCAAAGCCGGAGAAGTCCGTGTTGTGGCCGATGAAGCGGCCGTCCCGGATGACCACGGTGTTCACGGCACCGAGCCGCCGCGCGTCCGGGCTGACCTCGTCCAGGTGCTGCAGGACCAGCTGCTTGCAGGGATGGGTGATGTTCAGGCCGTTGAAGCCCAGGGTGCGGGCACTGTCCAGGATGGCGCCCACCGATTCCCCGGTCAGCCCCAGTTCCAGCAGGTCGATGGGCCGGTACAGGTAGCGCAGGCCCTGCACGTCACCTTCCCGTTCGTGCATGGGCGGCGTGAGCGATGGCGTGACGCCGTCACCAACCAGTCCCACCAGGTAGGACTCAGTTCGAATGCTCATGCGTGCAGCTCCTTTGGTACGGCACCGGGCAGGCGCGGACTCAGGCCGCGCTGCGGGGTGATAGGGATTACAGTACAACAGATGTTCACTTATCGCACTTATGTTCTTTATACGAACAAACGGGTGGCGAGAAGTGGGCGTGCGCCGAGCGCGCTATCGCTGCGGCAGCCGGGCCGCCAGCTCGGCGGCAGCCTCCTGCAGCAGGGGAACATGGGCGATCAGGTCCGCCAGGTCCAGCCGGAAGACGGGAACCGCCGTTGCCAGTGACGCGAAGGCGTGACCCTGGCTGTTGAGCAGCGGCACGGCAACCGCCCGCATGCCGGCCTCATTCTCTTCATCCATGACGGCGTACCCCTGCCGACGCACCTGGGCAATCTCGGCCCGGAACGCCTCCCGGTCCGTGATGGACTTCCCGGTCAGCGGCTCAAGCGGCAACTCTGCGAGGAGCTTTTCGCGCTCCGCATCCTCGGCGAATGCCACCAGGGCCTTTCCGACGGCGGTGGTGGACAGGGATCCCAGGTGGCCGGGGTCGCTGGTCACCCGGAAAATCTGCGGGCCGTCCACCTTGCTGACAGTGAGATGGTGGAGGCCGTCGCGGACGCTGAGGATGGTTGCTTCACCGGTTTCGGCAGTCACCCTGCGCAATACCGGCATGGCCGTGCCGGCGAAACCGTGGTGGTTGGAAACGCGCTGGCCCAGCTGGAAGATCCGGAGGCCGAGGTGGTACCGGCGGCCATCCGGCTCGTAGTCCACGAATCCATCGCGCGCCAGTGATCCGAGCAGGCGGTAGGTGGTGCTGAACGGCAGTTCCGCCCGGCGGGATATTTCGGCGGCACTTGCACCGCGAGGCTCCTCCCCCAGCAGCACCAGCAGCCCCAGGGCTTTGCCCACCATGTCCGTGCGGTCCGCCGCCTTCCTGGCGCCCGCCCTAGTTCCACCCTCGGGCTCTTCGGCCAGCGCGGCTGGGTCCGGCTGAACGTCGTCGTTCATTGTGGCTTGGTTCACACTCATGCTTCGATATTGCCACAATGTGAGAGCTATTTCTAGATGGTGATTATTTTCTTGACAGGTGACTGTCCTCACAGTCATAGTTTCTGTATCGCACAAGTAGCTCCCACCATGTGGCTACCCCTGCCGGGTCTTTCTACCGGACTCCAGCCGCATCCCCGCCCGCACCAAGGCAACGGCGGCTGCGACCCCAGATCCATCCGCGACAATGTCGTCACACCAAAGGAACACCATGAGCCAGACACTTCCGTCCGCCGGGGAGGGCGCCCTCACCCACGCCGGGACGCCCAAGAGGGCCGCCGTCGCCAGCTTCCTGGGCAGCGCCGTCGAATACTATGACTTCTTCATCTTCGGCTCCGCCGCAGCACTGATTTTCCCCACGGTCTTCTTCCCCAACGCCGATGCCAACGCATCCATCATGTCCTTCGCGACCTTCGGGTTCGCCTACGTGGCACGTCCCATCGGCGCGATCATCCTGGGCCACTTCGGCGACCGCGTGGGACGCCGGAAGGTCCTGATGTTCACCCTGCTGCTCATGGGTGCCTCCACCTTCGTCATCGGCTGCCTGCCCGACTTCCACACCGTTGGCTGGTGGGCTCCGGCGCTGCTGGTGCTGGCCCGCCTCTGCCAGGGCCTCTCCGCGGCAGGCGAGCAGGCAGGCGCGTCCTCCATGACCCTGGAGCACGCCCCGGACAACCGCCGCTCCTTCTTCACCTCCTGGACCCTCACCGGCACCCAGGGCGGCCAGATCCTCGCGGCCCTGGTGTTCATCCCCGTCCTGGCACTGCCGGATGAGATCAAGTACGGCATCGGGTGGCGAATCCCGTTTTGGCTCAGCGCCGTTGTGGTTATTGTTGCGTTCCTGATCCGCCGCACCCTGCACGAGCCGCCCGCGTTCGAGGAAGCCCGGAAGAACGCCGAGATCGCCAAGCTTCCCGTGGCGGACCTGCTCAAGGGCCACTGGCGCGACGTCCTCCGCGTTATCTGCTGCGCCTTCATCGCCGCCGTCTCCACCGTGTTCGGCACCCTCGCCATCAGCTACGCCAAGACCGTTGCCGGCGTGGACGGCACCACCACCCTCTGGCTGGTCGTGGCCGCCAATATCGTGGCCCTGGGCACGCAGCCGCTCTTCGGAATGCTGGCGGACAGGATCGGCCGCAAGCCCGTCTTCATCTACGGTGCCCTGGCCAGCGCCATCCTGACCCCCGTGTTCCTGCTCAGCCTGGAATCCGGCAGCGTCGCGCTGATGTTCCTTGCCGCCATCGGCTACTTCTCCGGCGGCTATGCAGCAGCAAACGCCGTCTGGCCGTCCTTCTACGCCGAGATGTTCAGCACCAAGGTCCGCTTTTCCGGCCTGGCCATCGGCACCCAGCTGGGCTTCCTGATGGCAGGGTTCGCCCCGGCAATCGTCGCCGCCATGGGCGGCATCAAGCCCGGCGGCTGGGTCCAGATCAGCATCTTCACCGCCATCATCTGCGCCGTCGCAGCCGTATCCGCCCTGACGGCAAAGGAATCCTTCCGGACACCCACCAAGCTGCTCGGCCTGAAGTAGGCCGTCCGCCGCGCACAGACTGGCCCGGTTTTCAGGCCGGAGAGCCCGCCATTCCCCCAAATGGCGGGCTCTCCCCCGTTAAAACCGGGCCCGTCTGTGCGGGCACACCGCTGCGGCTACCGGCCGGTCTCCAGCACCGAGGCGAGGTCGAAGTTCACCGGCTCCTCCAGCTGCGCATAAGTGCAGGATTCCGGGTCCCGGTCCGGCCGCCAGCGGTTGAACTGGGCGGTGTGGCGGAACCGGTCGCCCTCCATGTGGTCGTAGCGGACCTCCACCACCAGTTCGGGCCGCAGGGGCACGAAGGACAGGTCCTTCCCGGCACTCCAGCGGCTGCCCTCGGCATTGCGCGGCGTCCGTTCGCCCTCCTCCTGCTTAGCCCAGGCCCAGGGGTGGTTGTCGAAGTCCGTCACCAACGGCTGCAGCTCCTGGAACAGCTCCTGCCGGCGCTTCATGGGGAAGGCACCAATCACTCCCACGCTGGCCAGGCCGCTGTCGTCCTTGTAGAGCCCCAGCAGCAGTGAGCCGATGGCGTCCGGGCCGCTCTTGTGCAGGCGATAGCCGGCCACCACGCAGTCCGCAGTCCGCTCATGTTTGACCTTGAACATCACCCGCTTGTCCGGCTCGTACCGGCCGTTCAGCCGCTTGGCCACGATGCCGTCCAGCCCGGCCCCCTCGAACTGCTCGAACCACTGCGCGGCGGTGTCCTTGTCCGTGGTGGCGGCGGTGAGGTGGACAGGCGCCTTGCTGCCGGCGAGCGCCTTCTCCAGCGCGGCCCGACGCTCCGCAAAGGGCCGCCCGGTGTAGTCGTCGCCGCCCAGGGCCAGGAGGTCGAAGGCCACAAAGCTTGCTGGGGTCTGTTCCGACAGCATCTTCACCCGGCTGGCGGCGGGGTGGATGCGCTGCTGCAGGGTATCGAAATCCAGCCGGTCCCCCGACGCCCCCACCAGGATGATCTCGCCGTCCACCACGCAGCGCGGGGGCAGGTTTTCCTTAAGCGCGGCCACCAGTTCCGGGAAGTAGCGGGTCATGGGTTTTTCGTTGCGGCTGCCGATTTCCAGGTCATCGCCGTCACGGAAAATGATGGACCGGAAGCCATCCCATTTGGGTTCGTAGCTGAGGTCTCCGCTGCCGGGGATGCCGTCGATGCCGCTGACGGCCTTGGCGAGCATGGGCGGGACGGGCGGCATCACGGGAAGTTCCATGTGCCCATTCTTGCCCGGCCGGCGGCCCGGGCGGTAGGGCGGCGCGCCCGCTTCAGGCCGCCAGCAGCCACACGACCAGCACCAGCACCGGTGCAGCGGCCGCCGTGGAGAGCAGGATGGTCTCCCGCGCCACGGCCACCCCGCGCCCATACTTGCTGGCGAACAGGAACACGTTCTGGGCCGAGGGCAGCGCAGCCATGAGCACCACCCCCAGGAGCATGTGGTGGTCCAGGTTGAACAGGAAGCGTCCGACGACGTATGCCACGGCAGGCATCACAGCGGACTTCAGCGCCGTGGCAGTGAGGATTTCGGCCGTGTGCCCGCCGCTCCGGAGCATCCTGGTGCCGCGCAGCGACATGCCGAAGGCCAGCAGCACCACCGGGACAGCAGCACCTCCGAGCAGGGTAAGCGGCGCCATCACCGGGGCGGGCAGCTCGACGTGGAACGCCGCCAGGACCACACCGAGGAGCGAGGCGATGATCATGGGGTTGCGGAAGGGCTGCGTGAGCATCAGCCGGGGCGAGAACCGGCCGGCTTCCGAGAGGTCCAGCAGGGTCAGGACCAGCGGGGCGAACAGGAGGAGCTGGACCAGCAGGACCGGGGCCACCGGGGTGGCATCCCCCAGGGCATAGAGCGTGATGGGGATGCCGATGTTGTTGGCGTTGACGTAGGAGCCGGCCATGGCACCCACTGCGGTCTCGGCCAGGGGCCGCCGGAACCAGATCCGGCTGGCGGCCACGTATAACAGCGCGGTGGCCGCCGCCGTGATCATGGACAGCGGAACATAGGCGGAAAACACCACGGACAGGTCCGATTTCAGCACCACCGTGAACAGCAGGACCGGGTTGGTGATGAAGAAGGCGGTGCGGGTCAGGGCGTTGATGGTGGGTTCATCGCCCAGGCCGCAGCGCGCCGCAAGGTATCCGACGGCAATGACGACGCCGATCACCGCCAGTCCGATCAGCACACCGCCCACGTGGGGTACTTCCTTCCCGTTCCGCCGTGCACCACCGCAGGAAGGCAGTACTACAAGTTCACAACTTATCGAATAAGGAACGCTCTGCCAGCACGCGTCCACGGACTGGCCTTCCCCGCCGCCCGTCGTCGTGCTTTATGAAAAGATCAACCATGCGCGCCATGCAACACTCCAGCAAACTCCGCAATGTCCGCTACGAACTCCGCGGTCCCATCCTTGAGGCCGCCAAGAACATGGAGGCTGAAGGGCACCGGATCCTCAAAATGAACCTCGGGGACACGGCACCTTTCGGGCTGGAAGCGCCCGAGTCCGTGGTGGTGGACATGATCCACCACCTTCGCGGTGCCCAGGGCTACAGCGATTCCAAGGGAATCTTCACGGCCCGGACCGCCATCTCGCAGTACTACCAGACCCGTGGCCTGATGAACATCGGGGTCGAGGACATCGTGGTCGGCAACGGCGTCAGCGAATTGATCTCCATGTGCCTGCAGGCCTTCATGGAGAACGGCGACGAAATCCTGGTTCCCGCCCCGGACTACCCCCTGTGGACCGCCGCCGTGACCCTGACCGGCGGCAAGGCCGTGCACTACATCTGCGATGAGGCGGACAACTGGTGGCCGGACATGGCCGATGTTGAAGCGAAGATCACCAACCGCACCAAGGGGATCGTGATCATCAATCCGAACAACCCCACGGGCGCCGTCTACCCAAGGCACATCCTGGAACAGTTCGCCGGCCTGGCCCGGAAGCACAACCTGGTCCTGTTCTCCGACGAGATCTACGAGAAAGTGCTCTACGGCGACGCCACGCACATCCATACCGCGGCCGTGGCCGAGGACGTCTGCTGCCTGACCTTCAGCGGCTTGTCCAAGGCCTACCGGATGCCCGGCTACCGTGCGGGCTGGGTGGCCATTACCGGTCCGCTGGCCGCCACCGCCGCCTACCGTGAGGCCCTGGAACTGCTGGCATCGCTGCGCCTGTGCGCCAACGTTCCCGCGCAGCACGCCATCCAGACCTGCCTTGGCGGGTACCAGAGCATCGACGCGCTGGTGAAGCCGGGCGGCCGGCTGCGCGAGCAGCGGGACCTTGCCCACAAACTCCTTACTGCCATTCCCGGCGTCACCTGCGTCCCGGCGTCGGGCGCCATGTACCTGTTCCCGCGCCTGGACCCGGACCTGTACCCGATCGAGAGCGACGAGAAGTTCGTGCTGGACCTGCTCCGGGACCAAAAGATCCTGGTTTCCCACGGTTCGGCGTTCAACTGGCCCGCGCCGGACCACTTCCGTTTCGTCATCCTCCCCTCGGTGCTTGACATCGAGGAAGCCGTCCGGCGGATTTCCACGTTCCTGGCCGCCTACCGCGGCGGGGCAGCTGCCTGAAACCGGGCGGGCGCGAAGAACTAACCGCGCCCTAACCGCGGGGAAACCGGCGCGCAACATTCCCGGCCCACACTGGTAGTGCAGGCAAGAGCCGGCACCAGCTCCAGCCAGGAGGCCCCGCGATGTTGAAGAAAGCGACCACGCATGTAACACGAGTCCGCGCCCTGGACCAGCTCCACCGCGGCGATGAAATCGAAGCCCGCCTGTCAGTGGGGCCCTCCTATGACGACGTGGTGATCCGCCGCGGCAGCGTGCAGGAAACAGCGCCCGGCATCGGCGTGGTCTGGATCCTTGACCGCATCAGCGGGGTGCGCAAAGCCATCAATACGGACGAGTGCAGCGTCTGGCGGCTGGCCTAGCGGGTCCGGGAAGACGGGTGCGGGCGTAGTCAGGAAGGACTGTCCGCAACCTGCCCCTCCTGCCGGTGCTGCGCCAGCGAGTGCAGCCACTCCATGGTGGCGTCAGTGACCGGGTGGGCGGCCCCCAGCGACTCAAGGAACTCCCGTACCTCAACCATCTCCGCTTCCCTCCGGACGGCATGCAGCCGCGTCCCCTCAAGCAACCGCGCCACCAGCGCATCGCCTGACGGGCCAAGTTCCGCTGCGATCTGGCTGATGATCCAGTCTTTTGCCCCGGCCGCCTCGGCGGCCGTGACCGCCTCCAGGACAGCCGCGGCCAGCCCCTTCATGAACACGCTGCGGAGCAGCTTCCGGCCGGCCGCAGCACCGGCTTCGCCGCCCGCGCCGGCCGCCGGAATACCCCATCCGGTGAAGAGTGACAGCAGAGCATCAGCCCCCGTGCCGCTAATCAGCAGGGGCGAATTGATCCGCCCGCGGGGAACGGGCGCCAGGATGGCGACGTCGGCGAACAGGACTCCGCTCCTGGCGGCCCGTTCCGCGAGCTGCCGCTTTTGGCCCGGTGCCGCGGTGTTCAGGTCCGCGAAGATGGCTTGCGGGTGCATGGCGGCCAGCGCCTCCGCAAGGACGGCGTCCGCCGCGGTGCCGCCCACCAGGCTGATCACCAGGCCGGCGCCGGCCACCGCTTCGCTGACACCAGGAGCCCGCAGCACCCCTGGCGGGACTGCCTGGACCACCGGGTCCGTCCCCGTCACCCGCAATCCACGGCCGGCCAGGTCCTCGGCATAGATGCTCCCGGCTTCCCCCAGGCCCAGGACGGCAACAGCGGGGCCGGCCGTTTCCGCCGGCCTAGCGGGCACCGGCCGCAGCGGTCCGCCAGCCGCCGTGGTATTCGGTTCGGGCTGTCACCGCATAGGGGGCGGGGCTGACGACGGCCCGGACACTGATCTGTTCATGCGGTTCCACGGTGGTCTTCCGGGATCCGCCGTCGGGTTCGCCCCAGACAACCCGCACCTCGGTACCGATCTCCACGTTGGGGTCCACCGTGGCCAGCGAGAGGCCGCGGCGTTCGTTGGCCGTCACGCCGGTGAAGAGCGACAGGCCCACCCCCGTCCCGTCGGCGTCGATGACGGAGTCGTAGTTGGACGACCCGTAGTTGGCGTTGGGGACGTCGAAGAACTGGTAGCCGGGCTTGTCGCGGTCCAGGAACGATGCCCAGATGGCGGCCAGGTCCTCGTCGTTCCAGGCGAGGGTGACCTTTTTCCGCTGCGCGGCGGGGTCGATCTGCTGGAGGGCGTCCCGGCCAATGAAGTCGTGGTCGAATTTCACGAAGGAGCCATAACCCAGCTCCCAGGGGGTCAGGTAGTAGTCCTCGATGTTGCCGGAGACAAACGAGCCGGCGAGCGCGTTGACCGCTTCATAGCTGGTTGCCGGCAGCCATTCACGGTAGGCGCGCTCGGCGTCGCTGCTGTAGATGGCCGGCAGCGGGGAGGGGATCCAGCCCGATTCCAGCGTGTTTGAGGAGTAGGCCCGCGACCCGCACGGTTCGAGGCCGAACTCAGCCCCGGCCTCAAGCACGGCATCCCGGATCTTCCCGTGCTGTTCGTAGGGTCCCCAGATTTCCAGCCCCGGGGCTCCCGCCATGCCGTGGCGCAGCGTGCGGACCTGTTCCCCGGCGATGCCCAGGTGGCCCATGTGGAAGAACTTCACCTGCTCCAGGGTCCCGCCGTTGAGCTTTTCGATGATCTGCCAGGCGCTGGGGCCCTGGATCTGGAAGCGGTAGTACTTCCGGCTGACGGCCTGGCCGTAGGGGCGTGACGGCGACCTGTCATCGTAGGTGCATTCGACGTCGTATCCGGCGGTTTCGGCATGGAACTGGAGCCAGTTGGCGGCCGGCGCGCGGCCCACGTAGACGAATTCCTGCTCTTCCAGGTGGAACAGGATGCCGTCGCCGATCACCCCGCCGTTGGAGGCCGTGGGCACGAACTGCTTGGCCGTGTTGACCGGGAAGTTGGCGAAGCTGTTGATGCCGGTATCCGAGAAGAGCCTCAAGGCATCGGGGCCCTTCACGAAGAAGTTGACCATGTGGTGGGACTGGTCATAGAGGACTGCCGTTTCACGCCACGCGCGCTGCTCGCGCCGCCAGTTGGTGAACTCTGCCGGGACCACCGGATAGATGTAGGTGCCAAGCTGGGAATTGCGCAGCAGTTCGACGGTGCTGCCCGCCGCATCGAGCACGTCCTGCAGGGATTTCGGGGCCATGGGCTGTTCTCCTTCGGTTCAGGGGTGGCGCAGTTCAGTGGGTGGCGCGGTAGCTCTCGCGTGCGTATTGCACGAAGGGAGCGGGGGCGACGGTGGCCCGGATGGTGACCTGCCGGTGGGGTTCCACCTGCAGTTTGGCGGAGTTGGGCTCTTCGCCCCAGAGCACGGTGACCTCGGCGCCGTCCTCCAGTCCGTCCACCGCCGCCAGGGAAACAAAGGAGTGCTCGTTGGCGATGTAGCCGCAGTCAAAGGACTGGCCCACCGTTACGCCACCCTGGAGCACCCGGTCCACCTGGAACAGGGCGTAGCGGGCCTTTGGCATGTCGATGTACTTGGCGGGAAGCCCGGGACGCAGGAGGGAACCCATCACGTCCTGGACGTCGTCCGGGTTCCAGACGAGTGTCACCTTGCGGCGGGAGGGTGTGCGGGAGAGCGCCTCCAGCGCCTCACGGCCCACGAAGTCGTGGTCGAATGCGACGGAGCGGCCGTACCCGAGCTCGTACGGGGTCAGGAAGTAATCCTCGATGTCCACTGAATCGAAACTTCCGCCGAGTGAACCGGCCGCTGACGCCGGGAGCCATTCGCGGTAGCCGCGCAACCGTTCGTCCGTAAAGACCGCCGGCACGGGCGAGGGCACCCACCCGGACTCAAGGTTCGCCGTCGAGTAGCCTTTAGCCCCCACCTGGGTCAGCCCGAACTCCCCGCCGGCCTGCAGCAACGCGTCCCTGACGCGTTCGCCCTCTGCCCAGGGGCCGAACAGCTCATAGCCGGGCTGCCCGGCCATGCCGTGCCGGATGGCCCGGACCTGCAATCCGGCGATGGGGAGGTGCCCCATGTGGAAGAAACCGAGCTGCGGCACAGGGGCGCCGGTGAGTTTTTCGACGAGGGCCAGGGCGGTTGGCCCCTGGAGCTCGTAACGGAACAGCCGGGGGTCACCGGCGCGGACGATCGAGTTTCCGTCCCGGGAGACCTCAACATCGTGGCCTCCGGTTTCGGCGTGGTACTGCACCCAGTCGATGGCCATCGGGTGACCCACCAGGTTGAAGGACTGTTCGTCGAGGTGTGCCAAAATGGCGTCCCCGATGAGCTGCCCTGAATGGTTTACCGCGATGAACTGCTTGGCACGGTCCACGGGAAAGTTCGCGAAGGAATTCACCGCGAGCCCGCGCAGCAACCCTTCCGCGCCCGGTCCGGAGAGGAAGAGATCGGTCATGTGGTGCGACTGGTCCAGGAGGGCACAGGCTGTACGCCAGGAATTCTGCTCGGAGCGCCAGTTGCTGAACTCGGCCCGCACGGGAAAAACGTGGGGGCTGGCCGGGGAATCGCGTAAAAGCTGGACCGGTGAAGCCGCCTGGTCCAGCGCCTCCTGCAAAGACCCTGTCACTGCGAAATGCCTGTCACTGCGAACTCCATCGTTCGGTCCACGGCGAGAAGCAGCCCCGGACGTCCAGTACCAACACGATTGCTAACAAAATTGTATCGGATGTCTTGACCAAAGTTCCAGAGCGTGGTTTTCTGGCACTGTCCGCCGGAAAGGACTGACCATGGGCCGCCCAGGCACCATGCCCGCCGTGGAACGCGAGGGTGCACATGCCCGATACAGAGGGGATCCCCTGCCTCCTGATGCGGGGCGGGACCTCCAAGGGTGCGTTGTTCCTGGCGTCGGACCTGCCTTCCGACCCCGCAGAACGCGACGACCTGCTGCTACGGATCATGGGTTCCCCTGATCCCCGCCAGGTGGACGGATTGGGTGGAGCGCACCCCTTGACCAGCAAGGTCGCCGTCATCGCGCCGTCTCCTGGCGCCGGCGCGGACGTGGACTACCTGTTCCTCCAGGTCGCTGTGGACGCCGCACTTGTCAGCAGCCGGCAGAACTGCGGCAACATCCTTGCCGCCGTCGGGCCCTTCGCCGTGGAACGCGGCCTGGTGCGGCCGGCCGACGGCCACACGGAAGTGCGCATCCGGATGCTGAACACGGGCAGCATGGCCACCGCACGGTTTGCCACCCCCGGCGGCGTCGTGGATTACGACGGCGGCCCGGCGGCAGGCGGTGGGGTGGCGATCGATGGCGTTCCGGGGACGGCGGCAGCCATCCGGCTCAATTTCGAGGGCACGGCGGGGTCTTCGACCGGCGCCCTGTTCCCCACGGGCAACGTGGTGGACCGCGCGGAGGGCGTGGACCTCACCTGCGTTGACAACGGAATGCCCACCGTCCTGATGCGTGCCGCCGATCTGGGCATCACCGGGAACGAGGCACCTGCAGACCTCGAGGCCAATGAAGGCCTGGCACAACGGCTGGCCGGGATCCGCCTCGCCGCGGCGGACCTGATGGGCATGGGCGATGTCAGCGCTGCCACCGTGCCCAAGCTGGTGCTGCTGGCGCCGCCACGGGAAGGGGGCGCCATTGCCACCCGCAGCTTCCTTCCCGTCCGGGTCCACACCTCCATCGGGGTGCTGGGAGCACTCACCGTCGCGGCCGGGGTCCTGGCCGCAGGATCCGTGGGCCATGACCTGGCCGCGCTCCCTTCGCCGGGGGAACCCTTCCGGGTGGAACACCCCACCGGGCACTTCGACGTCGAAGTGGCCATCGATTCCACCCCGGACGGCTACACCGTGACCCGCTCCACCGCCCTCAGGACGGCACGGAAGATTTTCGAAGGACGTGTCTTTCCGCGCCCGCGCCCCTGACGCCTGCCCAACGACCCCCTTTAGAGAGGACAGTTTCATGACCGGGTATACCTCGTTCGACGTCGCCCACCTGGGAAACGTGGAACTACTGACCCCCGTCTTCGAGGAAAGCCTGTGGTTCTTCCGCGACCTGCTCGCCATGCGCGTCGTGGCGGAGACCGGCAGCGGCGGCACGAAGTCCGCCTACCTTCGCACCTGGGACGAATACCAGCGCTACACCCTCAAGCTCACCGCCTCGGCCGATGCCGGCGTCGGGCGCACCACCTTCCGGACCACCAGCCAGGAGGCCCTGGAGCGCCGGGTCGCGGCCATCGAAGCCACCGGCCTGGGCATCGGCTGGGAAGAGGGTGAGGTGGGAACCGGGCCCACCTACTCCTTCCGGGACCCCGACGGGCACCTCATGGGCATCTATTACGAAACCGAGCGGTACGTGGCCACGGACGACAAACCCGCCCTGAAGAACCAGGCCTCGGCCTTCCCCGGCCGGGGCGTCAACGCCCGGCGGCTGGACCACATCAACTTCCTGGCCAAGGACGTGGTGGCCAACGGGGAGTTCGTGGCCCACGCGCTGTGCGGGCGGGAGAGTGAACGCATCCGGCTCGACGACGGCGGATACGCCGCCTGGTGGTTCCACTTCAACAACAAGTCCTACGACATCGTCTACTCCGACGACTGGCTCAAGCACGGCAACCGGCTCCACCACGTGGCATTCGCCCCCGATACCCGCGAGGACATCCTGAAGGCCGCGGACATCTTCCTTGAAAACGGCATCCACATCGAATCCGGTCCACACAAGCACGCCATCAACCAGACGTTCTTCCTCTACGTCTGGGAGCCCGGCGGCAACCGGATCGAACTGGCCAACGCCGGCGCCCGCCTGCTGCTGGACCCGGACTCGCCGGTGGTGGAGTGGAACCAGGAGGAGCGCCGGAAAGGGCAGGCCTGGGGCATGAAAACCATCGAGACGTTCCATACGCACGGAACGCCGAACGTCCGCCAGTGAGAAAATTAAGGGATCCCGGCAGTACCGCACAGAGAGGTGCATCATCATGACCAATACAGTGGACACGTCAGCCCCGGTGACCACCGGCCTCTTCATCGGAGGCGCCGAACGCCAGGCCGCCGCCACCATGGACATTGCCGATCCGGGCAAGCCCGGCACAGTGGTGGGCCACGCCGCGGCTGCCGGCCCGTCAGACGTCCAGGATGCCATCGCCGCGGCAAAGTCGGCCTATCCCGGATGGGCAGCGCTGGGTGCACAGGAGCGCGCGGACCGGATGCGGCAGGCACTGGAAGGCATCGCGGACTTCCGCGACGAGGATGCCGCCATCCTCTCGCAGGAAAACGGCAAGATCCGCATGGAAGCCTGGGTGGACTCGCTGGTGTTCGAGATCAGGTGGAACCTCGCGCTGGAACTGGCTCCCGACGTCGACACCGCCAAGGTGCTGCCGCCCGCGCCCGGAATTCCCGTCTCCACCTCGGTCACCTTCCAGCCCCTGGGAGTGGTGACGGTTATCGTGCCGTTCAACTGGCCCATCGCCATCCTTGCGGCCTCGCTGCCGCACGCGCTGCTGGCGGGGAACACGGCGATTGTGAAGCCGCCACCCACGGCGCCGCTGGCGACGACGCGCGTGGTCCAGCGGATTGCCGAAAAGCTGCCGCCGGGGGTGCTGAACGTGGTGACCGGCAAGGACGCGGACATGGCCGAGCTCATTACCAGCCCGGATATCGCCAAGGTCTGCTTCACGGGAAGCGTGGGCGGCGGCAAGCGCATCATGGAAATGGCCGCGAAGTCACTCACCCGGGTGACGCTTGAACTCGGCGGGAACGACGCCGCCGTTATCCTCGCGGACGCGGTCCTTGACGACACCCATCTGGACCGGCTCTATGCCGCGATCTTCGATACCACCGGCCAGATCTGCATGAACGCGAAGCGGGTCTATGTGCACCGTTCGCGACTGGACGAGGTGGTGGCGGGCCTCTCGCAGCGGCTGGAAAAGGCGGTCATTGGCTACGGGCTCGACGACGGGACCACCATGGGTCCGCTGCACTCCCCCGTGCAGAAGGCCTTCGTGGCTGAGCTCATCGAGGAGGCCAGGGAGGCGGACGCGGATGTCAGGGAGTTCGGCACCCTTCCGGCGGACCCTGAACTGCACGGCGGGAACTTCCTGCGCCCGGCACTCGTCATCGATCCGGACCCCTCACTGAGGGTTGTCACCCAGGAACAGTTCGGGCCGGTCATCCCCCTGATCCCGTTCGACACGGAGGACGAGGCGGTGGAGGCGGCGAATGCCACCTGGGCGGGCCTGTGCGGTTCGGTATGGACCGCCGACCCGGCAGCGGCCGGCCGCGTAGGCGGCAGGCTGGTCTGCGGCTACGTCTGGGTGAACGACCACGGCGCAACCCGGCTGGACCTGCGGGCGCCTTTCGGCGGCATGAAGCAGTCCGGCATGGGCCGGGAACAGGGCATCGAAGGGGTCCGGGCCTTCCAGGACACCCGCGCCATCGCTTATCTGGAACCGGACGCAGCACAAGGGTAGGGCCTGCGGGCATTAAGGGAGCAGGTATCCCTAAATAGCTATCGACATTACCTATGTACATAGGTAATCTTGGAGGCGGGTGCACCGCTGCATCCGCCGAAAGGACGACCTGATGGCGACTCGAACCATGCCCGCCCCCAACCGGGCAGCATCCCTGGAACTCATCAAGAACTTCTCGCTGGAGATGACCGGCAAGGACATTCCTGCCCTCATCGAGGCAAAGGACAGCATTCCGCCGGGCACCCGCATCAACGTCACCTTCCTCGGCAACGAGGACCTGGAGATGCGGCTGGCCGCGGCCAAGGCCGCCCGGGACCTGGGCTTCGTCCCGGTACCGCATGTTTCGGCGCGCCGGCTGGCCTCGAAGGGGGACCTGGAGGAATTCCTCCGGCGGCTGCGGGAGGTGGACGCCGCCGATCATCTGTTCGTGGTGGGCGGCGACCCCGCAGAACCGGAGGGCCCGTACGGTGACTCCCTGGCCTTGGTGAACACCGGCCTCCTGCAGCAGTACGGGGTCCGGGAAGTGGGAATCGGCGGATATCCGGAAGGCCATCCGGACATCCGGAAGGAAGACCTTTGGCGTGCCTTGGAGGACAAGTCCGCAGCCCTTTCCGCGCAGGGCCTCGAGGCCTCCATCATCACGCAGTTCGCCTTCGACACCGCGCCGGTTGCCGCGTGGATCGACGAGGTCCGGGCCAGGGGCATCCAGGCTCCCATCCGCGTGGGCACGCCGGGCCCGGCCGGAGTCAAGCGGCTCCTCGGTTTCGCACGCCGCTTCGGGGTGGGAGCCAACGCCATGATCGTGAAGAAATACGGCTTCTCGCTGACCAACCTGATGGGTGACGCCGGCCCGGACCGGTTCGTCAACGATCTGGCCGCCGTACTGGCAGACCGCGCACCAGGGCAGGACCACCACCTCCCGGCGCAGGTGGGGCTTCACTTCTACACCTTTGGCGGCCTGCTGGCCACGGCCAACTGGGTCCGGCACTTCACCGAAGAGGGCTAGGGCGGCAAGCCATGGTCCTGCACACCGAATCCCGCAAGGACCAGTCCTGCCTGATCGTCTACGGGCCGGACCGGCCGGGCATCGTGGCTGCGGTGGCCGCCCTGGTGACCCGCAACAGGGGAAACATCGTGTCCCTGGACCAGTACTCCAGTGATCCTTCGTCGGGTGATTTCTTCCAGCGGGTGGTCTTCAACCGGCCGGACCTGTCCGCCGCAATGCCCGAGATCGAGGCCGACCTCGCCGGGACGCTCACGCCACTGGGGCTCGCCTGGACGCTGACCGACCGCTCCATCCCCAAGCGCATGGCCATCCTGGTATCCACCTCAGACCACTGCCTGCTCGAACTCCTGTGGCGGCACCGGCGGGGTGAACTGCCGGTGACCATCCCCATGGTGATCTCAAACCACACCAACACGGCGGAGGACGTGCGGTCCTTTGGCGTCCCGTTCTTCCACGTCCCCTCCGCCGGGACGGACAAGGCCGCGGCCGAGGCCCAGATCCTGAAGCTGCTGGAAGGGAACGTGGACTTCGTGGTGCTGGCCCGGTACATGCAGATCCTGTCCCCCGGATTCCTGGACGCGGTTTCCGTGCCGCTGATCAACATCCACCACTCCTTCCTGCCTGCGTTCGTGGGCGCCGCGCCCTACCGCAAGGCGAAGGACCGGGGCGTCAAGCTGATTGGCGCCACCTCGCACTACGTGACCAAGGACCTGGACGAGGGGCCGATCATCGAACAGGACGTGGCCCGGGTGACGCACGCCCACTCAGCGCTGGACCTGCAGGCGCGGGGCGCCTACGTGGAACGCGCAGTGCTCTCCCGCGCCGTCCAGTGGCATGCCGAAGACCGGGTCATCCGGCACGGCAACCAGACCATCGTCTTCTAACGACCCACCAACAATCCGATACAGAACAAGAGGTTCAACGTGGCACCGAAAAACCTGCAGGAAGTCCTCGACGCGTCGAAAGGGGCCGTGGACCTCCTCCGCAACTCCCAGATTGGCTCCTACATCTACCCGGTGGTGCCGGCAGACTTCCAGAACTGGATCAAGGAGCAGACCGCCTGGCGGCAGACTGCAGTGCTGTACGACCAGTCCCACCACATGGACAACCTGTTCCTGAAGGGCCCGGACGCCATCAAGCTGATCACGGCCACCGCCATCAACTCCACCGCCGTGTTCCCGGTGAACAAGGCCAAGCAGTACGTGCCCACCACCGAGTCCGGGCATGTCATCGGGGACGGCATCCTCTTCCACGAGGCGGAGGACGAATACGTGTACGTCGGGCGCTCCCCGGCAGCCAACTGGCTGCTCTACCACGGCGAAACCGGCGGCTACCGGGACCTGGACATCACCGTGGACCGGCGCTCACCGTCGCGGCCGTACGGCCACGGGGTCTCGCGGCAGTACTACCGCTTCCAGATCCAGGGACCCAATGCCTGGCAGGTGATCGAAAAACTCAACGGCGGAGCCCTGGAGCAGCTCAAGTTCTTCAACATGTCCACCATGACCATTGCCGGCACCACCGTCCGTACCCTGCGGCACGGCATGGCCGGCGCACCGGGTCTGGAGGTGTGGGGACCGTACGCGGACCATGACCGCATCCGCGACGCGATCGTGGACGCCGGAGCCGAGTTCGGGCTGGTCCCCGTCGGCTCCCGGGCGTACCCGTCCAACACGCTTGAATCGGGGTGGATCCCGTCTCCACTTCCGGCCATCTACACCGGCGAAGCGGAGCGCGGCTACCGTGAATGGCTGCCGGCAGATGGCTACGAAGCCACCGGGACCCTGGCGGGATCCTTCGTGTCCGGGAACATCGAGGACTATTACCTGACCCCGTGGGAGCTGGGCTACGGCTCGTTCGTCAAGTTCGACCACGACTTCATCGGCCGGGACGCACTCCAGAAAATGGACCCCGCCGCCCAGCGCAAGAAAGTCACCCTGGCCTGGGATGCCGAAGATGTCACCTCCATCTTCGCGTCGCTGTTCAACGTGGACGGCCCCAGCTACAAGTTCTTCGACCTGCCCCTGGCAAACTACGGCTCGGCCAACTATGACTCCGTAGTGGACGCCGACGGGACCGTGGTGGGCTACTCGATGTTCACCGGCTACAGCGCCAACGAACGCCGCGCCCTCTCGCTCGCAACGATTGATCCCAACGTCCCCGAGGGCACGGAACTGAAGGTCGTGTGGGGTGAGCCCAACGGCGGCACTGCCAAGGCCGCTGTCGAACCCCATGCGCAGACCGAGGTGCGGGCCGTGGTCAGCCCCGTGCCCTACTCCACCGTGGCCCGCGCCACCTACCACGGCGGGTGGCGGACGAACTACCAGTCGGCCTAGGCTGGGGACCCCGGAGTGCGGGGGCGAGTGCGCCCCCGCACCTTCCTTGAGCCCTTGGAGGAGTACCGCATGAGCCTTCGGTACGCGCTGCTTGCGCTGCTGCGCGTGGGCCCGCTGTCAGGCTACGAACTGCAGAAGCAGTTCTCCATGTCTGTGGGGCACGTGTGGCACGCCCCCGACTCGCAGATCTACCCCGAGCTGCGCAAGATGGAGGCGGAAAACCTCATCGAAGGTGAGGAGCAGCCCCGGGGCCAGCGCGCCACCCGGCGGCTGTACCACGTGACGGATACAGGAAACCAGGCCTTCCTCGACTGGATGCAGACCCCCCTGGAGTACGCCCGGGTCCGCGACCCGGCCCACCTGCGGGCCGCCTACCTTGAAGCGGCGTCGCCGGAAGCCGCCCGGGCGTTCTTCCGCCGGCACAGGGACCAGTGGGAGTCCGAACTCGCCCAATGGGAAGGTGAACTCCAGCGCATCGACCAAGTGGACAACCCAATGCTGGTGCGCCGCCTGGCCGTGACGGATCCGGCCGACCGTGAACGGACCATCGCTTTTAAAAGGTTCACCTACGAGGGCCTGGTGGATCGGGCCCTCGTGGAGATCGCGTGGGCCCGGCGCGGGCTGGAACTGGTGGACGCCCTGGAATCCGGGGGCGCCCGGCCGGAGCCGAGCGCCGCCCGCGCTTAGCGGAAACCCGCCCTAGTCAGCCAAAGTTCTCGGCCGTTGCGTAACCCTTGCCGTTGTACTTCTGCACCACCACCGAGGACACTGCCGGCTGGCCGTCCACCGTAGTGTTGACCGACGTACCTTCCAGCATCAGCGGCGCCTTGAGGTCCTTGATGTCCCGCAGCGCGGTCATGAAGCTGTCCCGGGTGGGTTCCTTCATGTTCTGGAACGCCTTCTCAAGGGTGGCGCCCACCATGTAGCTCCACATGCAGTGCGGGAAGGCCGGCATGTCCGGGTAGTTCCCGTACTTCTTGAGTTCATCAAGGAATTTCACGACGTCGGGGTCCTGGGCGAATGCCGGGCTCTGCGGCGCCTTCGCGAAGGACACCGAGTAGATGCCGGGGTAGGCGGCGCCGCCGCCGGGCTCAAGGATCGCAGTGGGGCTGGACGTATTGGAGGGCAGGAACCAACTGGGCTTCCAGCCGATCTGCTGCGCCTTCTGCAACGAGGCGATGGTCAGCGGCGTGATGGACATGGCGTTGAAGAAAACGTCCGCCCCGGAGGAGGCCAGCTGGGTGAGCTGGGCATCCACGGACGTGTCGGTGGCCTCGTAGGTCTGCTCCCCCACCACCGAAATGTTGGATGCTCCCTGGATGGCTTCCTTGAAACCGGCCACGTAGCCCTTGCCGTAGTCATCATTCTGCGACAGGATGGCCACCTTGTGCTGCGCGCCCGACTTCGCCAGGAGCTTGCCGAAGGCGGCCCCCTCATTCTGGTAGACGGGCACGAAGCCCAGCTGCCACGGGCTCTGCTTCCGGTCGCTGAAGAGCGGGTCGCCGGTCATCACCAGCACCTGCGGGACTTTCTGGCTGATCGCGGCGTCGCGGAAAGCACGGTTGGTGGGTGTGCCCAGGCCGGCCGTGGCGGCAAAGACGTTGTCCGACACCATCTGCTGGAAGTTGGCCAGCGACTTTTGCGGATCGTAGGCGTCGTCGTAGGACTTGATGTTCACGGTGCGCGTCTTGCCGTCGCCAAACTTCACGCCGCCGGCGGCGTTGGCGGCACCGAAGTAGGCCGAGACCCCGGCTACCGTGCACTTGCCCGGCCCGGCGGTGGCACCGCTGAGGGGGGTGGTGATGCCAAGCGTGATCGCCGAGTCCGTGATCCCGGGTGAGGACGCAGAACCCCCGCCGCCCTGGCCGCCGCTATCGCCCCTGCAGCCGGACAGGGAGAGCGCGAGGGCGGCTGTCACGGCAACGATGCCAAGGACCCCGCCGGGCTTCTTTCTCATGTTCATGGTCCATCTTGCCTCTCTGTTTGTTCATGTCCCTCCGGCGCATCGTCCGGTACCGGACGGTGCGCTGGAGCGGTCTGCTGGGAAGTCTCCCGGGTTGGGCCGGCGGAGGACCGCCGGCCCGTGGAGCGGCCGGCGCCGGTCCGGCGGGCCAGCCGGCGCATCACCCGGGGCACGCTCACCAGGCCGCCGGGCAGCAGGAACAGCACCGCGAGAAGGAGGGCGCCCTGGCTGACGGTGGTGAGGTTGGGATCTATGGCGTTAGTCAACTGCGGGACGAAGACGTAGTAGGCACCGCCAAGGAGGGACCCGGCAATGCTTCCCGAACCGCCGATCACCATTGCGGCCAGGAGGCTGATGGAGTGGCCGAAGCTGAGGGTCTCAGGCGAGGTGTACTGTACGGCGGCGAGGTACAGGAAACCGCTGGCACCGCCGAAGATGGAGGCGATGGTGAAGGCAAGCACCTTGGTCCGGTAGGGGGAAATGCCCATGGAGGCGGCCACAGCCTCGTTTTCCCGGACGGCCGCGAACGCCCGCCCGTACTTGCCCCGGACCAGGCTCCGCGCCAGCAGGAAGGCCGCGGCCGCCACCACCAGGACGATGTAGAACTGCCACTGGTCGTTGTCCAGCCCGGACCAGTCCGGGGCATCCGTGAACCGTGCGGAGATTCCCTGCGAGCCGCCGGTGAATTCGGAAAGGCGCTTGGCCAGGGGTACCCCGACGATGGGCAGGGCGATGGTGACCATCGCGATGGCCAGGCCACCCAGGCGTGCGGCCGCGAGCGCCACCAGGAGCCCCACCACACCGGCCACGGCGCACGCCGCGACGAACACCAGCAGGATGTTCCAGCCATGGTTGACGCCGTAGGCGGTGACATACGCGCCCAGCCCCACGAAGAAGATCTGCCCCAGGTTGACCTGGCCGGTATAGCCCATGACGATGTTCAGCCCGAGCACCGCCACCGCATAGACGCCGATACGGACCAGCGTCTGGTTCGCAAAGGCCGGCAGGGCCAACGGGGCCACGATCAGCACTAAGGCCACGACGGCGGCGAGCAGTATCCGGACCCATGGCTTGCGTGCAGCGGCGGCAACGGCGTTCATCAGACCCTCACCACGACCTTTCTGCCGAACAGGCCCTGGGGACGGACGATGAGGATGACGAAGATCAGCGCGAACGGCACGGCGATTTTGAGGTCGTGGCCAATGAAGGGCACGTAGACGGCCACCAGGTTTTCCAGCACACCGATTGCGGATGCCGCCACCACGCAGCCGATGGGACTGGTCAGGCCGCCGAGGATCACGGCGGCGAGCGCGTAGACCAGGGCGGTGTCCAGCATCCCGGGCGTCAAGGTCAGCTGCGGAGCCACCAGGACGCCGGCAATCGCCCCCAGGGTGGCGGCAAGTCCCCATCCGACCATGAGCAGGCGGCCCACCGGCAGGCCGGAAAAAGCGGCCGACGCCGGGTTGTCGGCAACGGCGCGAAGGGCCAGTCCCAGCTTGGTGCGCAGGAAGAGCAGTTGCAGGACCACCATGATCACAACGATGGTCACGGCGGTGGCAAGGGACCTGACGCTGACGACGGCCCCGAGGATTTCAACGCTGGTCAGCGGGAAGAGTGACGGGAACCCCAGGTTGTTGTAGCCCCAAAGGACTGCGCAGATGCCGGTCACCAGGGTGAGCAGGCCGATGGTCACCACCACTGCGGTGTCCGGATCTCCCCGCTCAAACCGCCGGATCAGGAAGCGTTCCACCAGTGCGCCGAAGAGGAAGGACAGGAAAATGGCAATGATGATGGCCAGGATGAGCGGCAGGCCGAGCTGCACGAACACGTAGGCGATGTAGGCGGACAGCACCGCCATGCCGCCCTGCGCGAAGTTGATCAGGCCGGTGGCCTGGTTCACCAGCACGATGGCCAGGGCCAGGGCCGCGTAGATGGAGCCGGTGGCGAGGCCGTCGACGACGAGTTGGATGAAGGTTCCCATACGCTCAGCCCCCCAGGTAGGCGCGGCGGATTTCGTCCATGCCCTTGAGTTCGGCCGAGGTTCCGGTGAGGACGTTCCGGCCCGTTTCCAGGACGGTAGCGGTGTCCACCAGGGAGAATGCGAGGTTCGCATTCTGTTCCACCACCAGCATGGCGATCCCGGATTCGAGCCGCAGCCGCCGGATGGCCTGGTAGACCGTCTTGGCGGTGCTCGGCGCCAGCCCCAGCGAGGCTTCGTCCAGGAGCAACAGTTTGGGTTTGGCCATGAAGGCGCGGCCAACCGCGAGCATTTGTTGTTCGCCGCCCGAAAGTGCCGCTGCCCGCGAGCCAACCCTGTCCTGCAGTTGCGGAAACAGGTCCAGGCAGTAGTCGATGTCGCCGGCGATGGCCTTCCGGTCCTTGCGGAGGTAGGAGCCCACCATCAGGTTCTCCCGCACGCTCAGCTGGCCCAGGGTGCCGCGGCCTTCGGGTACGTGCGCTATGCCCAGTGCTGCCACCTGGTCCGGCCGGAGGCCCCTGATGTCCCTGCCATCGAACCTGATGCTGCCGCCGGTCCGGACACTGCCGCTGATGGCCCGGAGCGTGGTGGTTTTGCCTGCCCCGTTCGCGCCCAGGATGCCTACGGATCCGCCCTCCGGGACGCTGAGGGAGACTCCCTCCAGGACCTGCACGGGGCCGTACGACGCTGTGACGCCGGTAAGTTCAAGCAGCGTCATCCGCAGCGTCCTTTCCGATGTAGGCCTCAATGACGCGGGGGTCGGATTGGGCTTCCGCCGCGGTTCCCGACATCAGTTTCCGCCCGTGGTCCAGGACCACTACCTGGTCCGTCAGCGCCGAAATGAGTCCCATGTGGTGCTCAACGATGATGATGGTGAGGTCCTGCTCGGCGCGGAGACGCTTCACGGTGGCGATGAGCTGCTCAACCTCCCCGTGCGACAGACCGGCTGCCGGTTCATCGAGAAGGAGCAACGAGGGCCTGGAAAGCAGCGCCCGCCACAGCTCAACGCCCTTATGGAGCCCGTGGGACAGTTCGTCGGCGGGGACGTCCGCCGCCCATCCCAGCCCGGCGTTGGCAAGGAGGTCGAGCGCCTCGGCGCGGACGGCGCGCTCGGCACGGAGGGTGTACGGCATCCGCAGCGCCCACGAGACCGGGCCGCCGGGCAGCCGCGTGTGGCCGCCGAGAAGCACGTTCTGCAGGACCGTGGCGTTTAACTGGAGCGCCGGATGCTGGAAGGTGCGGGCGAGTCCAAGGCGTGCCATCCGCGACGGGGCGCTGCCGGACACCTCGTTTCCGTCGATGGAAATCGAACCGGAGCTTGGCCTGTAGTGGCCGCTGATGCAGTTGAACAGGGAGGTCTTTCCGGCACCGTTCGGACCCACAAGGCCGAAGATCACGCCGGGCTCGACGTCGAAACTGACGTCCTGCAGCACCTTGACCCCGCCGAAGTGCAGGCTGACGTCCTTGAGGCTCAGGCTCGCGGCCACCCTGTACCTTCCTGTCGCATCATCGCTAGGAATGGGTGCAGTTGATCACCACTGCACGAAACCGACGGTACGGATCGCGGACGAAATTGTCAACGATTTTGCACTCGGCTTGCGCCTTGGACTCCAGCCGCCTCTCAGCCGCCCGCAACAGACTGGATGACCAGCACTTCCTGGCCTGGCACCACCTCGGTTTCCAGGCCCTGCAGCCGCCGCACCTCGTCGCCGTCGACATAGATGTTGACGAATCTGCGCAGCGCCCCGGTCTCGTCCCGGAGCCGGCGTCCCAGCACGGCATGGTCTGCGGCCACGGCATCGAGCAGGCGGCCTACCGTTACGGGCCCGTCGGCCGGTGTGGACAGGACGGACTGCCCGCCGGCCAGGGGCTGCAGGACGCTGGGCAACAGCAGCGAAATCTCAGCCACCGGCCACCACTGCCGCCCGGACGCAGAGGACGTCCGGCAGGTGGGACGCTACTTCCATGAACGACTCCCCCTCGTCAGCACTCGCGTAGACGGTCCCGCCCCGCGTGCCGAAGTAGACCCCGGCCGGTTCCGCCGTGTCCACCGATGCGGCATCCCTGAGCACGCTGTTGTATTCCTGCTCGGGGAGTCCGGCGCTGAGCCGCGTCCAGGTGTTCCCGGCGTCGTTGGTGCGGTGGACGGCGAGCCTTCCGTCCGGAGGGATGCGTTCGCCGTCGGCCTTCAGCGGCACCACCCAGGCGGTGCCGTCCCGGCGCGGATGCGTCAGCATCACGAAGCCGAAGTCGGCCGGCAGGCCGTCGGCGATGGAGTTCCAGCTGTCGGCATTGTCATCGGTCCGGTAGACCCCGTGGTGGTTCTGTGCGTAGAGGCGTCCTTCGACGGCGGCGTCCGCGGCAATCTTGTGCACGCACTGGCCGAACTCCGGGTTGGGGTCCGGCATGAAGTAGGCCGAGATGCCCTTGTTGCGCGCTTCCCAGGACGACCCACCGTCCACTGAGCGGTACACACCGCCGGTACTCATGGCCACGTGCACGGTTTCGCCGGCGGGGTCCACCACGATCGAATGTGCCGCCGCACCGCCGTAGCCTGCTCCCCACTCACTGCGGTGCGGGTGGTCCCACAGGCCCCGGTTCAACTCGAAGTGCTCGCCGCCGTCGGTCGATTTCCACACGGAGATGGGCTCCGCTCCGGCCCATACCACCCCGGGCCGGGATTCGGCGTCCGGGTAGATCTGCCATACGCGCTCCAGGGCGGCGCCGGTGTCGCCGGGAAAGGTGATGGCGCCCTGCTCCGGTTCGGACCAGGTGGCACCGAGGTCATCGGAGTGTGCAACGGTCGGTCCCCAGTGCGGGCTGCGGACTCCCACCAGGATCCTGGTGCGGCCTTCCCGGGTATCGATTCCGATGCTGGGGATTTCGGCCATGAAGAAATGGGGGCCGGTAAAGGACCACTCCTGCCGGTCGCGGCTCGTGGCGAGCCACAGGCCTTTCTTGGTGCCGATTGCCAGGATGAAGGATTCTGCCGCCGTTGCCATGCGGACCATGCAACCACCGCAGTGGCCAAGGCGCAACGGGTACAGGCCCCCTTCAGCTCCCGAACTGCCGGCGGTCGGGGGTTAGTCCACGAATTCCGACTGGGTCTCGATGAAGTCCCAGTCCGCGGCGGTCAGTACAGCAGCGGGGTTGCCGGGGTGCGGACCGCCCGCCTCCGCGATCCCCTGGAGCACCGGAAGCGGCAACTCCAGCGTGCGGAGGTTCTGCCGCAGCCACTCTTTGCTGGCCAGGTCCAGGTCCAGCCACCACATGTAGATTTCCACGATTCCCCCTCCCTGCTTCAGTTAAAACGGTAGGCCCGGCCCCAGCGGCGGACAAGGGCCCGTGGCGGAAGCAGGTGGCGTGGGCCGGCTTTAGGGTACTGGCAGGTAACTTGGGCCGCCAGCCCCCGGGAAAGACGAGTACCCCCTACTGGCGACTGGCCCGGCCGGGGTCCCTAGCCTGAAATCTCATAGCAAGCTGACCGTGCTGCTGGGGCATACGGCGCAACCGCTGGCCGTCCCCGCCATGGTCCGTTTCACGAACAGACATGGGGAGAAGACATGAAACGCACCTTAGCCACATTTGGGGCGGTGGGGCTTGGCCTTATGAGCCTCACAGCACCTGCCATCGCAGCTTCCGCCCCAGTGGTAGTCAGCCAGCCTGGCGGAAGCACCCTGATACCGCTGGAATTCAATGTCAACAGCGCAGGCGGGAACGGCAACGGCGGAACCAACAACGCCGGCGGAGGCACCGACAACGGCGGCGGCAACGGCGGAACCAACAACGGCGGCGGCAACGGCGGCGGCAACGGCGGAACCAACAACGGCGGCGGCAACGGCAACGGCGGAACCAACAACGGCAACGGCAACGGCGGAACCAACAACGGCGGCGGCAACGCCGGCGGCAACGGCGGAACCAACAACGGCGGCGGCAACGGCAACGGCGGAACCAACAACGGCGGCGGCAACGGCAACGGCGGAACCAACAACGGCGGCGGCAACGGCAACGGCGGAACCAACAACGGCGGCGGCAACGGCAACGGCGGAACCAACAACGGCGGCGGCAACACCGGCGGCGGAGGCACCGACAACAGCGGCGGAGGCACCGACAACAGCGGCGGAGGCAACACCGGCGGCGGATCCAACAACGGCGGCGGCAACGGCAACGGCGGAACCAACAACGGCGGCGGCAACGGCAACGGCGGAACCAACAACGGCGGCGGCAACGGCAACGGCGGAACCAACAACGGCGGCGGCAACGGCAACGGCGGAACCAACAACGGCGGCGGCAACGGCAACGGCGGATCCAACAACGGCGGCGGCAACGGCAACGGCAACGGCGGCGGCAACACCGGCGGCGGAGGCACCGACAACGGCGGCAACGCCGGCGGCAACACCGGCGGCGGCAACGGCGGAACCAACAACGGCGGCGGCAACACCGGCGGCGGCGGAGGCACCGACAACACCAACGTCTCGGCGACTTTGACCCAGGCGGCCGCCCCCAAGGCAGCCCCTAAGGCTGCTCCCGCCGCAGCCCCCGTCAGTGTGGGAACCAACCAGGGCTACAACGCCCAGACAGCCGTGGCGGCTGACAGCACACCCGGCTGGCTTGCGGGCCTCGGAGCACTGGCTGCCGCAGGAGCGCTCGTGGGTTTACGCCGTCGGCCACGTCCACTGCACATCACCCGCTAGCCCACAATCCGCCACCCTGGTGGCTTACAGACAAGGAAGGCGCCCTGCCAGTGCCCGGCAGGGCGCCTTCCTTCCTTTCCACCGACCACCCGTGAGGAAGTGTCATGCCACAGGACCGACGCCGGCACGCAGCGCCCGGGCGACGCATCGCCACTTGGCAGCGGTGGAACAGGGGCGATCTGGCCATCCTTTGCTGCGGCGTCCTCACCTTCCTGTCGTTTACGGCGGGCGCACCCCTCTTCCATGAGGCACCCGAGCTGACGGTCCCCGGCATCTCCACTTCGGCTCCCGGTGTCCGCGCCGCCGCTGCGCCTGCCGGGGCAGCGGCCCCGATGGCGGAGACCGGCATGCCGCAGGCAACCGCAACCGCGACGGCCCAGCCCCAGCCAGTGGTGACCCCAGCGCCGGAAGCACCCGTCCTGCCGCCGGCTGCCCAGCCGATCCACATTCGTTACCCGGCCGCCGCCTTCGACGTGCCCCTCCATCCGCTGGACCTGGACGGCGAAGCCCAATCCAGCCGCACCATCGAGCCACCCGCCACCAAGGACGGCTACTGGCTTTCGGCCTTCGGCACTCCAGGCCAGGGATCCGGCAACACCACATACGTCATAGGCCACAGCTGGGAAGGCGCGGATGCCCCCTTCAACCATTTGAGCTCCGCGGCCGCCGTTGGTGACCGGTTTGATGTTGAGACTGCGGCCGGAACCATCAGCTACCACGTGGACAGCGTTACCACCTACGTGAAGTCCGGCCTCAAGGACAGCCCCGTCTGGGAAATGGTGCCCAACCGCCTGGTCCTTATCAGCTGCTTTACCGAGGACCCGTGGGGCAAGAACGTCGTGGTCACCGCTTCCCCGGCTGCCCCCTAGCACCCGGCCAGGCAAACCCGGCAGATCCGGGGCCAACGTACCTGTTCACACCGGCTTCGGTTGCCGGACAATGGGCAGCATGACGTGGGAACACTTCGACGGGGCTCCCCTGCTGGTGGGCATCGTGCCGAAACAGCACCCGGAGGTCATCCAGACCGCGGCCGTCCTCGCTGCCCGGCTGGCGGCACCCCTGGTCTGCGCGTACGTGGATGAAGCCAGCTACCTCGTGGAATGGGATCCGGCCCGCTCCGCCCATCGCCTGTCCCGGCACCCGGATGCAAATGCGGACGACGACATGCTGGTACTGACTGCGGAGCTGAAAGCACAGGTCCAGTCCACCCTCGACGAACTGCCGGCGGGTGGCGGACCGCCCGAATGGTCCTTCCGCACCCTCACCGGTGATCCTGCCCGCGCCCTAGGGCAACTGGCCGCCGAAATGGACGCGCCCCTGATCATTGTGGGGACTTCGGAACGGGGATTTACCCATCGCCTCTCGGAAGCCCTCAACGGCTCCGTGGGAACCTGGCTCAGCCACCACCAAAGCCGGCCCGTGCTGGTGGTTCCCTACCGGATGCCCGCGCATGAGGACCGGCCATGAGTCGTGCGATGGGGGGTGTCCCTATGCTTTTGGTCAAGCGGCCAGGGCGGGTTTTTCCTCGTAGAAGGTGCCGTGTTTGAGCATTGCGTAGATGACGTCGCAGCGCCGGCGGGCCAGGCAGATGACGGCGGCGTTGTGCTTCTTCCCCTGTGCCCGTTTCTTTTGGTAGTAGGCCTTCGATGCGGGGTGGTGGCAGCTGGCGATCCAGGCGGATCTGAAGAGGGCGTTCTTGAGTTGTTTGTTCCCTGATCGTGCGGGGAATTCACCGCGTATCGAGGTGCCGGAGCGTCGTGTGACAGGGGCGATGCCTGCGTAGGCGGCGAGGTGCCCGGGAGAGGTGAAGGTGCCGGCATCGCCGATGGTCAGGAGTATCGTCGCTGCGGTCTTGATGCCGACTCCCGGCATGGACATCAAGACCTGGGAAAGAGGGAAGTCATCGAGGAGCTTGTCGACTTCTTCGGCCACGATGGCTCGCTGGTGTTTGAGTTCCTTGATCTGGGCGGCGACGCGGGGGATGACCAATTCGACGGCTTCGGTGCCGATCACGGTGACCGTCTGCTCGCCCAGTGCCGTGAAGACGGCGTCAACCAGGTTCACCGGGTCCTTGCGGCTGTGGTTCCTGGCCCAGCGCAACACGTTGGATCGCCCCGCGGCCCGCAGGCCGGTCGGTCCGGCATATTTGATGAACAGCTCCAGGACCAGGGACCGGGTCAGCACTGTCCCCGGGAAGACTCGCTCCAGGGCGGGGAAAATCTGCAGCAACAGCGACCGCAGCCGGTTGATCGCCCTGGTGCACTCATGGGTCAGGTCCGCGTCGAATCCGGAGAGCACCTTTAGGGCCGCGAGCACCTCGCTGTCGCGGTCAACGGCCCGCAGCGTGTGCGGCATCGCACGTGCAGTCTCGGCGATGATGAACGCATCACGTGCATCCGTCTTGGACTTTCCCGGATACAGGTCAGCGGCTTTACGCATCGCCAGGCCGGGCAGGTAAGCAACAGTGCAGCCGCAGTCTCTGGCCACGGCTATCGGAAGAGCGCCGATGGTGTTGGGCTGGTCGACGATCACGAGCACGCGGCCGTGCTGCTGTAGCCCGGTGAACAGCTCGCGCAGCCGCGCCTCATCCTGAGGCAGGGGCCTGTCGAAGACCCGTTCGCCAGCTGCGTTCAATGCCGCGGCGTGGTGCTCGGATTTGCCCACATCAAGCCCGCAGAAAATCTCGTATCGTTCGTCCATCCGGCGCTCCTTTGCACCACTTATGGCCGCAGTCACGACACCCGATGCTGGCACCCACGTTACAAAGAGACCTGGCCCCATCGGAAGGAGCCGGCCGTGTCCCTATCAGCAGTCAACGCGTGCCTCCGAACCCGGCGACAACACCCCCCGGATCATCAAAGACAGGGCAAGAAAGTCATACCGGATCCAGCGACCAAATCCCCGACCCTCGGGGACCCAATAAATGTAACGGGCAAAACGCACTCCTTTAGGGTCCGGCTAAGTAAAGCGAAAGTAGTTATTCAGGGTGCTGGCGCCGTGCCGTACCAGCCAGTAAGCTGATTCAAGCAAGGCCGATCCACCCAGGTGGAAGCAGGAATTGCCCAAAATCTGCTCCGGAGTGCGTATCCCCCAATAACGCACTCCGGAGCTTTTTTGTGCCTTGGCGGTTTGGGATATTGGCCCGCCAGCACATACCCCCAGGGGGTACTTGCGCCTATACCCCTAAGGGGTATAGGTTGACTGCATGAACGCTATCGAAGACGTTGTCGCGGCCGCTGAACGGCCCGCCTCCGAGGATGGCACTCCCCCCGAGCACGGATATACGGGAAACAAGGATGCCTACCTCCGCCGCCTGAAGCGCATCGAAGGCCAGGTGCGGGGCATAGCCCGGATGGTGGATGAGGACAAATACTGCATCGACATCCTGACCCAGGTTGCCGCCGTCACCAAGGCCCTGCACGCCGTCAGCCTCGGACTGGTGGAGGAACACATCGGCCACTGCGTGGTCGGGGCAGCTTCCGAACCGGATCCCGACGTTCGCGCAGAAGCCATAGATGCCAAGGTCAAGGAAGCTGCCGACGCCATCGGCCGGTTGCTTCGCTGACACCACCATCACAACCCGGCCACCGCCGGCCCTACGCAGGAGCAAGCCATGAGCACTACCGCCCCCACCACCACGACCGTCAGCGTTTCCGGCATGACCTGCGGGCACTGCGTGTCGGCCGTCAGCGAAGAACTCGAAGCCCTTGAAGGCGTTGAAGCCGTGAACGTGGACCTGAATGCAGGCGGCATTTCCACCGTGACCATCACCTCCGGCAAGGAACTGTCTCCAGCGGAAATCGGCGAAGCCGTAGCCGAGGCAGGCTACCTGGTGGTTGCCAACGAAGCCTGATAACCCTCCCAAGACCGGAAAGCTGACCATGAGCCACCAGGAACTGCTCCACCCACCGGGCACCCGAGTCGTCGAACTCGACATCGAAGGGATGACCTGCGCGTCCTGCGTCAACCGGGTGGAAAAGAAACTCGGCAAACTCGACGGAGTGGCCGCAACGGTTAACCTGCCGCTGGAATCCGCGTACGTCACGGTCCCGGCAGGCATCACCGACGAGCAACTGGTGGAGACTGTCAACGCGGCCGGCTACCAGGCGAAGGTGCGCCAGCAGCGGCCGACGGGCGGCGAAAGTACGGCCACTGAACCTGCCGCCATTCCCGCCGCCGAGCTCCGCCCGCGGCTCATCCTGGCAGCCGTCCTGACCGTCCCGGCATTCCTTGTCAGCATGGTCCCGGCGTTCCAGTTCCCCAACTGGGGGTGGGTGGCCGCGGTGCTGTCGCTTCCAGTGGTTACCTGGGCGGCGTGGCCCTTCCACCGCGCGGCGGCCATCAACGCAAGGCACCTGGCGTCCACCATGGACACCCTGGTATCGCTTGGGGTGGCGGCCGCCTACCTGTTTTCGGCGTGGCAGCTGCTGGCGGACCCACGGATGACCGAACACCCGGGCATGGAGGGCATGACGGGCGGCCTGTACTTCGAGGTGGCCTCCGTCGTCACCACCTTCCTGCTCCTGGGCCGGTACCTGGAGGCCAATGCCAAGCAGAAGGCCGGTGATGCCCTTAAGGCCCTGCTGAACCTGGGCGCCAAGGATGCCACGGTCCTGCGCAACGGCACTGAGGAGAAGATTTCCGCCGACCTGCTCCAGGTGGGCGACCTCCTGGTGGTCCGGCCGGGAGAGAAGATTGCCACTGACGGCGTGGTGGTCGACGGCGCCTCGGCCGTTGACGCGTCCCTGGTCACGGGTGAATCAGTCCCCGTCGAGGTTGGCCCCGACAGCTGTGTCACGGGTGCCACCATCAACACGTCCGGCCGCCTGCTGGTCAAGGCTACCCGGGTGGGCTCTGAGACCACCCTTGCCCAGATGGCCCGGCTGGTGTCGCAGGCCCAGACCGGGAAGGCGCCCATCGCGCGGCTCGCGGACCGGATCAGCAGCGTCTTCGTGCCGGTAGTCCTTGCGCTGGCGGTGCTGACCTTCGTACTCTGGCTCCTCTTCGCCGGGCCCGCCGCGGACGGGGACCACCTGCGGCGGGCATTCACCGCCGCCGTCGCCGTCCTGGTCATTGCCTGCCCCTGCGCACTGGGCCTGGCCACGCCCGTGGGCCTGCTGACCGGCTCAGGCCGGGGCGCCCAGCTGGGCATCCTGATCAAGGGCCCGCAGGTCCTTGAGGACACCCGCACCGTGGACACCATCCTCCTGGACAAGACGGGCACGGTCACCACTGGCGTCCTGGCCGTGGACGCCACGGCAGCGTTCCCCGGCTCCCAGGACCATGAAGTCCTTCGGCTTGCCGGCGCCGTCGAGGCCGCCTCCGAGCACCCGGTGGCCCGCGCCATCGCAGCAGCTGCCGCGGCCCCGTCCACAGACACCACGGACGACGCCGGCACGTTGCCATCCGTGCTGGGGTTCCGTTCCGCTCCGGGCGGCGGAGTGTCCGGAACCGTGGAGGGCCGGTCCGTTCTGGCCGGGCGGAGCGGCTGGCTGGAGCAGAACGGGATCACCCTGGACGCCGGCCAGCAGGCGACGCTCGCAGCTGCTGAACAGGGCGGGGCAACGGCCATCTGCGTCGCCGTGGACGGGAATGCCGCCGGAATCATCAGTCTCCGGGACACGGTCAAGGAAGGTTCCGCGGCCGCCGTCGGCCGGTTGAAGGCATTGGGCCTGCGGCCTATCCTGCTGACCGGGGACAACGCCGCTGTGGCCGCCCGGGTGGCTGCCGCCGTCGGGATTGCTCCGGAGGATGTCTACGCCGGCGTCCTGCCCGAAGGAAAAGTCGAGGCAGTGCGCAAGCTGCAGGCCGGCGGTGCCACGGTGGCCATGGCCGGCGACGGCGTCAACGACGCTGCTGCGCTGGCGCAGGCCGACCTGGGAATTGCGATGGGGTCGGGTACGGATGTGGCCATTGAGGCCGCGGACCTGACCGTGATGGGCAACGACCTGGCCCAGGTGGCGCAGGCCATTGAGCTGTCCAGGAAGACCCTGGGCACCATCAAGACCAACCTGTTCTGGGCGTTTTTCTATAACGCGGTGGGTATCCCGGTGGCCGCACTGGGGCTGCTCAACCCGATGATCGCCGGCGCGGCGATGGCTGCCAGCTCGGTCCTGGTGGTGGCCAACTCGCTGCGGCTGCGCAGCTTCGGCAAGTAGCCGCGGCGGTTACACCGCGGGATCAGGCCGCACCGTACCGCACTGCGGCACGGGCCTTGGCCTTGGCCGCTTCAGCGTCCCTGTCCTTGGGCGGCGCCTGCGTTACCAGGGACTCCAGCAGGTGCTGGGTGATGTGGGCGATCTCATGGACGGCGTCGTCAAAGGCCTCTTGATTGGCCTTTGACGGCTTGGTGCTGCCGCTGATCTTGCGGACGTACTGCAGCGCTGCGGCGTGGACTTCCTCGGACGTGGCATGCGGCTCGAAGTTATGAAGGGTTCGGATATTCCGGCACATAACGCCATGCTAGGCTCTTCCAACGCCTGGGATCGACCCCTTTTCATGGTCTTCACCCGGCGTCCATGGGGAGCCCGGCATGGGCAGGGCTGCCCATCGACACTGTTTGGGGGCCGGGATAGGTTTTAGGCAATGGATCTTCCGGATGAGCCGGGGGGCCGCTGGGGATGCCGATCTGGTTCGGATCCACACACCTAACAAGGAGAAACTGATGGCTATTTGGGGTGCAGACGTTGAGCAGCTTCGCCAGCTCGGCAGCAAGCTTCAGGCAGGTGCGTCCGAGATCGAGACGCAGAAGTCCACTCTCACGAAGGTTCTGAGCAGCACCAACTGGGAAGGTCCGGACGCCACCAAGTTCCGCAACGAATGGTCCGGTACCCACACCGCGATGCTGACCAAGGTTGCCGAGGCACTGAAGGAAGCCGGCTCGCAGGCCAAGCGCAACGCCGAAGAGCAGAGCCAGGCCTCCCACTAGGCTTTACCGCCACCTGGCGGGGGCAGGGACACCAGTCGGTGTCCCTGCCCTTTTTTGTGGTGGCACGCGCTCTAGGGGACGGGCTCGACGTCGTTCGCGTGCTCCAGCGGCGACCCCTGGACATTCATCCCCGTTCCGTCGCCGGAGGCAGCGGCGCGAAGCTCGTCAAGCCGGACCAGGATGACCCCGCCGACAATCAGGACTCCGCCGAGGAGCTGGATGGCGCCGGGGAGTTCCCCAAGCAGCAGCCACGCCCACAGGACGGCAAACAGGACCTCGGTGAGCGACACGAAGGATGCGACCTTTGAGCCGAGCGCCCTAGCGGCCATGATGCCCGACGTGTAGGCAAGTACCGTGGCCAGAACCACCAGCCCGGCAAGGGAGACCCACCACGGGGTGGTCCAGGGTCCAAGGGTGGTGTCCGCGGCGCTGAAGGCCATGGGCAGCAGGCCGGTGGCCGCGGCGAGCCACATCACGGCAGCGCCAGTCATCAGTCCCCCTGACGCCAGCACGATGGGAGGGAGGGTGTCGTTTTCCTTGGCGGTGATGAAGAAGTAGATGGCCAGGCACACGGCCGCCGCCATCCCCCAAAGAACCCCCACCAGATCCACCTTGACGGCTCCCGTGAGGTCAAGGACCAGCACCAGCCCGGCCAGGGACAGCAGCGTCCCGCCGGAGGTCAGCAGCCGGGGGCGCCGGCGGCTCGCGGCCCAGAGCCACAGGACGATGATCACCGGGGCCAAGTACTCCAGCAGGAGTGCCACGCCCACGGACAGCCGTGCCACGGCATTGAAGTAGAACAACTGGCAGGCCGCCACGCCAATGAGCCCGAACAGCACGATCGTGAGCCAATTGTCCCTCAGCTGATGCCACCGGCCCCTGAGCGCGAATATGGCCGGCAGCGCAAGGATCAGGGCCGCACCCGTCAGGCGGGCGGTGACGGCAGCTCCCGGCGACCAGCCGGTCTCCAGCAATGACTTGGCAAAGGATCCGGACAGGCCGAAGACCGCGGAGGAGAAGAGCGCAATCCCCAGCCCGGATGCCAGGAAGCCGCGGCGCCCGGCGGGCACTTCCGTGGTGGGAAGGTGGTTTTTGGCGGCAGGCACCGTCGCCTCCTGTCAGGAGTAAAGTGGGGTAATGCTCATGACATTACGCCCGGGCACTGTAAGGAGTCAACATGGTTTTCGCCCCTGACACGGAAGTGGCGCTGCGCACGGTGGTGAACCTCATCAACACGTCTGCCAATGGCAGGGAGGGACTGGCCACCATCGAGGACCTCGACGCCTTCCTGGCCGCCGAGGGGTTTTCGGGGGGCCGGAGCCGGGATGAGGCGGAACTGGAAAGCGTGCGGGAGCTGCGCCGTGAACTAACGGGCGTGTGGACGGCGGATGAGGACGCGGCCGTTGGCACCGTCAACCGGCTGCTGCGGGATGCGAATGCGCTGCCCCAGCTGATGAAGCACGACGGTTGGGACTGGCACCTTCACGCCACGGCACCGGATGCTCCCCTGGCGGACCGGATGAGCACCGAGGCTGCCATGGCCCTCGCGGACGTGATCCGCGGCAAGGAAATGGACCGGATGCGCACCTGCGAATCAGAGGACTGCGATGCCGCCGTGCTGGACCTGAGCCGAAACCGGTCCAAGCGGTATTGCGATACCGGAAACTGCGCCAACCGGGCCCATGTGGCCGCCTATCGGGCCAGGCAGGCGGCGGCGAATTAGCGCCTCGGAGTGCCTGTTGGCTTGGGCGCTCGTGTGCCGCTAGCGCTGTGGCGTGCCGTCGGTGCTGTCGCCTGATGCCGGCGGGGTCTGGCTGCCGGAACCTCCGTGGGGGGATGCCTTGGGCGCCGAACTCAGGTTGATGCCCGATCCCTTGCCAAGGTGTTCGGCATTTTCTTTGTAGCTCATGGACAGCATCGCGGCGATGACCAGGGTCACGATGAAGGCGATGCCGGCGGCCGTGAAGGCGAGGTCGAAGCGGGGTGCCCGGGCACTTCCCCCGGAGGCGAAGATCAGCACTGCAACGAAGGCGACGACGGCCCAGAACGCCGAAAACATCAGCGGCCCCTTCACCGAGGTCCGCAGCTTGCGCGGTTTTCCTTGATGCTGGTCAGCCACAGTGGTTCCTCCCTGCAGGCGGCGTACGTCCGCCTGGTTTACGAATTCCGGTGTTGCACCCGGATTTTCTACAGAAAGTAGAAGGGCGCTCCTCCTAGTTTACGGCTTTCCTGCGCCGGTGCGGGCATCGTGCCGCAGGGTCAGGCCGGACAGGACCCACAGGACGCCGGAAATAATGGCGCCTCCCCCGGCCACACCCAGCAGGGCGTGGGCCCCGAGGTTGACGAAGAACGGCAGCAGGACGGCGGTGCCGATCCCGATGATGCCAGACGCAATCCAGTCCCGGGCCAGCACGTGGCGTCCCCTGTGCTGCAGGCCGCAGGCAAGCTCAAGGACACCGGCCACGCCCAGTCCGAGGGCTGCGATGACTGCGAACAAGAGGTCGCTGTGCAGCAGGACCACCGCAAAACCGGCCCCGGCCAGGACGGCGCCGGCGGCGGAAAGCAGCTTGCCGGGGGCGGAATTCTGGGCGAAACCCGCCGCCGGGACACTCCGGAGCGAAAGCACGCCGGTCGCCAAAAGATAGAGGCCGCCTGCCCAGCCCATGACTTCCACGGAAGGCGACGTCCAAAACACCGTCACGGCGCCGAACACGAGGGCAGCAGCCGAGCGCAGCAGGACCGGCTTCCAGAGGTCGTTACGGGGGGCAGTTCCCTGGGCAGCGCCCGCGGGGATGGAAGGTTGCGTCACCGGTCCAGTTTAGTGGGGGCTGCTGGAAGGTCGAACCGGGCGCCGTTAGGCACCTCGCCTGCACTCATTCAGGCGGAGCCCAGCACCATCCAGCGGTCGGACCGGGCCCGCACGCCCAGGGTGAGTGCCCTCGCGGCCATGTATCCCACGCCGAAAGCGGCCCACAGCCATCCCAACCCTGCGGCGCCGCTTGGACCGGAAAGTGCCACCCAGGCCAGCAGCGGCACGTAGATGGCGATGTTCACCAACCCGGCGAGGGCGAGGTAGCGGGCGTCCCCGGCACCGATCAGCACCCCATCGAGCACAAAGACGTAACCGGCGATTGGCTGTCCGGCGGCCAGGACCCACAGCGCAACGGTGAGGACTGACTGCACGCGGGGATCAGTCGTGAACAGGCCCCCCACCCAAGGGGCGACCGCAGCCAGCAGCAGGCCAGTCACTACGCCGAACTCGGCCCCCCACCTGATCATGGTGCCGGTCAGCAGGCGCGCCCTGCCGGCGTTGGAGGCACCGAGTTCCTTGCCGATGAGCGCCTGCGCAGCGATGGCCAGGGCATCCAAAGCGAACGCCAGGAAGGAAAAGATGGTCATGGCCAACTGGTGGGCGGCGAGGTTGACCTCACCCTGGGCCGTTACCACCAGCACCGTGGCCAGAATCGCGGCCCGCAGGCTAAGCGTGCGCAGCATAAGCCAGGAGCCAACGCGCGTCATACTCCGGATGCCCCGCCAGCTGGGAAGCAGGCTGACGCCGTGCCGTACGGCGTTCCGGCGCACCATCACCACGTAGACCCCAGCCATGGCCCACTGGGCAAGGCTGGTGCCGATCGCCGAACCGGTTACCGACAAGCCCAGCCCGTAGACAAGCCACAGGTTCAGCAGGACGTTGGCGCCGAATCCGGCCGTGGCCACTACCAGCGGGGTACGGGTGTCCTGCAGGCCGCGGAGGACTCCGGTGCCGGCGAATATCAGCAGCATGGCCACCAGCCCGGGCATGGACCAGCGGAAATAATCGATGGCGAAGGTGCGGACGCTGCCCTCAGCGCCCAGGAGGTCGATCAGTGGTTCGGCCGAGGCGAAGCCGGCGGCAGCGAGCAGCACGCCCAGGAGGGTGGCCAGCCACACGCCGTCGCGCCCCGCCGCCAGGGCCTTGCCGAGCTGTCCGTCGCCGATCGCCCGGGCCACGGCCGGCGTCGTCGAGTAGGCCAGGAAGACCATGAGCCCCACGGCGGTCTGGAGCACCGCAGATGCCAGCCCCACGCCTGCGAGCTGGGCGACACCAAGGTGCCCCACAATCGCCGAGTCGGCCAGCAGGAACAGCGGTTCAGCCACCAGCGCCCCGAATGCGGGGATGGCGAGGCGGAGAATGTCACGGGCAGGCCCGCGGCTGCCGAAGACGGCGGCGAGGGCAGGTTGTTGGGGCACGTTGCCAGCCTATCCGGGCCGTACGCGGGATCCTTGGGGGGCATGACAATGACCACAAGTATGACTCATTAGTTGACACTTCAACTATCTATCCGGAACAGTGGTGTCCATGAACAAGTCAGCACTGACCACCACTGCCCTCGCCGCCCTCCGCATCATCCTCGGCTTCCTCTTCGCAGCCCACGGCTGGCAGAAGTTCAATGAATGGACCATCGCGGGCACCCAGGCCTCCTTCGCCAAGATGGGCGTTCCGGCCGCCGACGTCATGGCCCCCGCGATCGCCGTCCTCGAACTGGCAGGCGGCATTGCCCTGATCCTGGGAATCCTGACACGGGTCGTGGCCGCCCTGCTGGTGGTGGACATGCTTGGCGCCCTGTTCCTGGTCCATGCCCCCGCCGGTGTCTTCGCGGCAAACGGAGGCTACGAACTCGTCCTCCTGCTGGCAGCGGCATCCTTCGCCCTGGCCCTTACCGGAGCAGGCCGGCTGTCCGTGGACCGCGCCCTCTTCGGCCGCCGTCCGGAATCACGGCTGGCAGTCCTCGCGTAGCCCCCTCCCCACGCCACGAACGGCGGCAGGCCACCCAAGGTGCCTGCCGCCGTCGGATTTTAAGCTGCGCATCCAATTGTTGCAGCGCCAACCTGCCGGTAACCGGGGCCGCCAGTAGGATCGCAGCATGACTGAGACCGGCCGTCCCAACTCCGTAACCCTCCGCTTCCTGGCCGCCCCCACCGACGTGGGCCACAGCGGCTCGGTGGATGCCGGCACAGTACTCGAGTGGGTGGACAAGGCCGCCTACGCCGCCGCGGTGGGGTGGGCCAAGTCCTACTGCGTGACCGCCTACGTGGGAAACATCCATTTCGCCGACCCCGTCAACAGCGGCGACATGGTGGAAGTCGAGGCCACCATCGTCTACACCGGCCGCTCCTCCATGCACATCCACACCGTGGTCTCCTCCGGGGATCCCAAAGGCGGCCCGGCCACGATGCGCAGCCAGTGCATGGTGATCTTCGTGGCCGTCGGCGAGGACGGCAAACCCATCCCGGTGCAGCAGTTCGAACCTTCCACCCCCGCCGAAATCGAGCAGCGGGACCACGCCCTGGCCAGGATCAAGGTCCGGGAAGAGATCGTCGAAGCCATGAACCGGCAGGAATATACCGACTCCGGCACGGCCGAACGCGTGACGCTGCGGTTCATGGCCGCCCCCACCGACGTGAACTGGGGCGGAAAGGTCCACGGCGGCATTGTCATGAAATGGATCGACGAAGCAGCCTACGTCTGCGCTTCCCGCTACTGCGGCAGGGACACCGTGGCGGTCTTCTCCGGCGGCGTGCGCTTCTACCGGCCCCTGCTGATCGGCCACGTGGTGGAAGTGGAGGCCCGCCTGGTCTACACCGGGACCAAGGGCATGCACATCGCGGTCCACGTCCGCTCCGGAGACCCCAAAGGCCGGGAGCTGAACCTCACCACCTACTGCCTCACCGTCATGGTCGCGCGCGACGACGAAGGAAACTCAGTGCCCGTCCCGGCGTGGGTGCCGATCAGCGAGGAAGACAAGCGGCTCCACGCCCACGCCCGCGAGCTCCTGGAAATCCGGGGTACGGCGCCCGGAAACCGCCTGCCGAACCACCTGCTCGCCGCAGCAGGCCATGCCGGCACAGCTTCGTCCAGAGCCGGCGAAGAGGGCTCCTAGAAGCCGCCGCCGCCAGCGTCGCCCGCCATGTTGGCGAAGCGGGAGTAGTGGCCCTGGAAGGCGACCACAATGTCCTTGGTGGGGCCGTTACGGTGCTTGGCCACCAGGATGTCCGCCTCCCCGGCGCGGGGTGATTCCTTGTCATAGACATCTTCGCGGTGGAGCAGGATCACCATGTCGGCGTCCTGCTCGATGGACCCGGACTCGCGGAGGTCCGAGACCATGGGGCGCTTGTCCTGGCGCTGTTCCGATCCACGGTTCAGCTGGGACAGGGCAATGACGGGAACCTGGAGTTCCTTGGCGAGGAGCTTCAGCGCTCGGGAGAACTCGGAAACTTCCTGCTGGCGGGATTCCACCTTCTTGCCCGAGCTCATTAGCTGCAGGTAGTCGAGGATCACCAGCTTGAGGTCGTGCTGCTGCTTAAGGCGGCGGCACTTGGCCCGGATTTCCATGAGGGACATGTTGGGGCTGTCGTCAATAAACAAGGGGGCATCGTTCATGCGGCCCATGGTGGTGGCGATCTTGGACCACTGTTCGTCCTTGATGGTTCCCTTGCGGAGGTCCTGGAGCCCAATGGTGGCTTCGGCGGACAACAGGCGCATGGCGATCTCGTTCCGGCCCATTTCCAGGGAGAACATCACCGTGGAGAGGTTGTTCTTGATGGCGGCGGACCGGGCGAAGTCCAGGGCGAACGTTGACTTACCAACGGCGGGGCGCGCGGCGATGACGATCATCTGGCCTGGGTGCAGCCCGTGGGTCAGCTCGTCGAGTTCGTAGAAGCCTGTGGGCACACCAGTCATGCCCTCCCCGCGGTGGCCGGACGCCTCAATTTCGTCCACCGTGGACTCCATGACGTCCTTCAGCACCACGTAATCCTCTGCGGTGCGGCGTTCGGCCACGGCGTAAACCTCCGCCTGGGCCTGGTTGACCAGGTCCTCCACCTCGCCGTCGGAACCGTAGCCCAGCTGGACAATCTTGGTGCCGGCGTTGACCAGGCGGCGAAGCACCGCCCGTTCGGCCACGATCTCGGCGTAATAGCCGGCGTTGGCGGCGGTGGGGACGGTCTGGATGAGCTCGTGGAGGTAGGCAGGGCCGCCGATCCTGTTGATCTCGGCCCGCTTGGTCAGTTCATCGGACACCGTGACGGCGTCCGCGGGCTCGCCGCGCCCATAGAGGTCGATGATGGCCTCATAGATGGTCTCGTGCGCGGGGCGGTAAAAATCCTGGCCGCGGAGGATCTCGACAACATCCGCGATGGCATCCTTGGACAGCATCATTCCGCCCAGGACCGACTGCTCGGCTGCGATGTCCTGCGGCGGCTTCCGGCTCGCGTCCGCTCCACGGGTTGCCTCGACAGGGTCCAGATGCGCGATTGACAAAGCTGCCGTCCTCCATTTGTACCGGGTGTGCAGTCCGGTGATCCATCCTGTTCATGGGCTCCGATATCCGGATCCGCCACCCGTCAAGATCTACCTGCAGGCCCTGACAATCACGTGCCGGAGTTCCGGAATTCAGCTCCGGACCGGAGTTATCCCCAATATCCACAGCTTTTCCACAAAGAGATGTGGATGATGCATGGATGGGGTCCCGGTGACCGGAACAGAGATCCTGTTTCGGCCCCGGAGAACAGGTACCCCGCTACGCTAACCGGCATGGCGCCCGCAGCAAAGCCAGCTTGCCGCTCACCCTGTGGATAACCTGTGCAGTATGCGGCATAGCTTGTGCACAGCCTGTGGGGAAGTCTGTGGATACAAAGTTTTTTTCGCGCAGCACATGCCTTTGACCTGCGGAAAGACTGCCGCCAGCATGTGGAGTAAATATTTCTTCCACGGAATTTCATCCACAGGCACTGAGTGGGATCAGCAGGGATGGAAGGTGCGGAACGGCCTCGGAATCACCGGCACCCCATGTTCGTGGCGCTCCTCATATTCCGGCCCGGGAGTTTGACTGCCACCTCCGCGGCCCTGTATGCGGAACAGTGAATATTGCTGTGGATAAACCTGATCTGGATTAGGCTCTAGGTATGGGCGATCTCCTGCTGGTGCTGTTGCCGGCGATTGTTTTGGTGGCCCTCCTGTGGGGCGTCGCCACCGCGCTGCGGCCGCGTGATCCAGGCTTGTCGGAGGCCGCAAAGTACCAGCGCGAGCTTGCCGAGCGGTCGGCACGCCACTACGCGGCCCAGGTACAGGCGGCCACTGCCGCCCGCGACCGCCTGGCCGCCGCTACCCACCCCAGCCAGAACGCCCAGCAACACAACCAGCAGCAGGAATATATCCGTGCGGCCAGCCAGCAAAACGACCGCACCTGGCAGAGGCCAGGAAGAACAGAGAACGGCACGTGAAAATGGAATCCCTTGTGGTCCCGGTCCTTATCCTGCTCGCAGTCGTTGCCGGGGTCATACTCGCGTACCGTGCCTCCCGCACGCGCAAGGCAACGCGCGGCACAGTCCCCGCCCAGCCGGCTGCAACATCGCAGGAATCGGCACGGGATGCCGCGGGACGCTTGTCCGAGGACCAGCATCGGCGGATCTACGCCCTGATAGCCCAGGGACAGGCCATGGCCGCCATCAAGCTCTACCACGAGGCCACCGGCGAGGGGCTGCGGGCCTCCCGTGACGCCGTCGGCGCCATGGCGGCCCACCCCCAGCCCTACCGGGCCCAGGAGCCGATGCAGGTCCCGGAGGAGGACGACGACGAGCCAGAGCGGTTCCCGTACCGCTACCGGGCGATCGCGAGCAAGGGTGACGTCACCCGGGAAGTAAGCAGCAACATGCTTAACGACGAAATCTACGGCCGGATCCGGACGCTGGCCCGGAGCGGCGAGACGGAGGCGGCAGCCACCGCACTGACACGGCATTCGGATATCTCACTCAAGCAGGCACGGGAGTTCATCGCGCTGCTGGACGACTAGCGGCCCGTCCCGGCGCGTCGGGGCCCGGCCGTCCTGGACGGCCGGGCCCCGACTCTTACGCGAATGGCTAACCCAGGGTGGCTAGCCCAGGGTGAGGACCAACTTAGGTGCTACGGCGCCGCCCGCCTCCCTGGAATTGAGGTCGAGGCCATCACTGCTGGTGGTGTCGAGCCCCAGCGAGAGCTGGCTTCCCAGGTCACCGGCCAATCCGGCAGGCGTGAGCGGGACGCTGTAGCTGGTGTTGGTCGCGGTTGGCCCCAAGGTTCCGATGCTGGTTCCCAGCGCGGGGCGGCTGTTATAGGTCACCCCGGTCTCGGTCCAGCCGTCGTCAGCCACCAGCTTGACGTTCTGCTTGCCGGTCGAGCCGCTCCCGGCACTGACCAGCTGCAATGTGGCACTTTGGATCGTCTTGCCGGCGTAGGGCGTAAGGTCGAACTTCAGGTATGCAACTTCCACCGGACTGTTATCAACCCCCAGCATGGTGGAAGTTCCATAGTTCGTTCCCGCCGCCCCGCTCGACACGTAGGTGTCGGCCGTGGCGGTGAGCGTCACGGTCTGCGCCGTTCCGCCGCCCCCCGAGGCCGGAGCAGTGGTGAATGTCCACGTCCTGTCCGCTGCCAGGGCGTTGCCGGCACTGTCCTTAACCCCGCTGGTTCCGCCCTTGACGGTAGCCGTGTAGACCGTTCCCGCAGCCAGGTCCGCGTTTGGATTCAGCGTTGCCACGTTACTGGCACTGTCATAGGACACAGCGGCCGTTACGGGCGTCGAGGTTCCCGCCTGCAAGGTGAAGCTGCTTGCTGTCACCGTCGAGGCGTTCATTGCTTCGGAAAAGGTCGCAGTCACGTTGGCTGCGGCGGCTACACCGGTGGCACCGGAAGCCGGGGACGTGGCCGTCACTGTCGGTGCCGTCGTATCGGCGCCGGAGCCGCCACCCCCGCTGGGGTCGTAAAAGTGCCAGTACCGGCTGGTGGCATTGACGTCGGCAAGAATCAACAGGCCGCTGTTGGCCGTTCCGCGGCCGGAACTGTTGACGTTCTGCCTGGTGGAGGTCACGTTGTGGACGTACTGGTCGGCGTCGACGATTCGTGGCGTCTTGGTGGTGGTGAAACTGATGGCGTCCAGCGGCGTGGACTTCTCGTAGATCGCGCCACCCGTGCTGGTGCAGACACCTGCGTTCGTCGTTCCACTTGGTTTCGGATAGGTAGCGAAGGTCCGCAGCTTCTGGGTGCTTTCATCAATCAGGACGATCACCCGGTTCGGGCACTCGGACACGGTTGCGATCGTATGGGCCGACCATGTCGATGTCGAGGTATTCAGGGCGAGCAATTGGATCAGCGGCTGGGAAGCCGAAGTGAAGGATGTCTTGATGGCAGCGAAAACCTTGTCGGTTGAAGCGTCCAGCCACTTCAGGTTCATGTGGTCATCACCGCTGCGCTGCCCCTTCACCGCCGCCACCGGGGCGCTCCAGGACGAGTTCGAGGCTCCGTCGGTGTGGTAGCTCCAGTACATGCCATCGCTGGCGTCGCCGAGCTGCCGGCTCCACATGACGCCCAGCTTGTTCCCGCTGTAGGCGATAACGGCCGAGTTGTCGTCCACGGATACATTGCTCAACGACGCGGGGTGCGGGAACGGCGTCCCCCACGTCGCTCCATCCGTCCCGGTAACGTTCAGATAGATACGGTTACCCTGCTGCCACGTGGCCCACACCCGGCCCGTCGAGTCCTTGTCTATGGACAGGGTTTCAATCTTTTGATTGTTGATCTGGGTGGATCCCAGGCTCGTATAGGTCTTTGTGCTGGCGTTGTAGCTGTAGCGGCGCATGGTGGTCGGAAAGTTTGGCTCGGCCGGCAAGCCGTCGTTCACGAAACGGTAGCTGGCGACGTACAGGGTCTTCCCGTCCCACAGCACGTCGTGATGCGTGTTCGACCGGGACTCGGTCACGACGCCGGTGCTTGTCCAGGAACTTGTTGCTGCGTTGAAGCGGAAGATTCGAAAACTGGAACTGCCCGAGTCCCAGAGGTTTCCCCACCAGATGCCGTCGTTGAACCACAGCGAGTTCGTCTGCCGTTTAGTGCCGGTTGGCGTCCCGGTCCCTGAATGGGAGGGCCCCTCTACGCCCACGTCCCCCGTAGCGGCAGAGGCGGCAATCGGCACCACCAGCCCGCCCCCGAGAACGAGGAGCAAGGCAGCCAGCAGGGCCTGCAAGCCCAGTTTCCGCGTTTGGGACGGGTTGGGACCGCCCGGACCGGAGTTCCGTCGCCTGGCAAACCGCCACAGCGTGCCGACATTTCGCGCTGGCTGGCCGGACTTGAATACTGGATGGTCCATCAACGTCACTCCCCGGTGTCGAAAACTCCGCCAATCCCCAGTTTGTTCAGTGTTCGCGGTGGCGGCAGCAAATAACAACCCCGGTGTGCCCCCTAAACCCCAGCCGGATCAGCCCCTAACCGCTGGAATCCCAGCCCGTCAGCAGGCTCCGGTGTTTCAGGCGTTGCCGGAAATACCCGCCAGCAGCTGTTCGAATGGCAGGGACTCCAGCGGGACGTCCTTCCGGCCCGGTTGCGGCCCTTCAAGCAGGCGGGTGAATTCCCCGGCCGCGCGGTCGATCCGGTCCGCGAGGGAGGCCCCACCCTCGTCTGCGGTTCCCCAGTCCTGTGGACCTGCAAAAACTCCGGTGGGCGCCATGCGGGCCCGCAGGTAGCTGAACAGTGGCCGCATTGCGTAGTCCAGGACCATTTGGTGCCGGTCTGTTCCACCGGTCGCGCCCACCAGGACAGCCTTGCCGTCAAGAGACTTGGGATCAAGGACGTCGATAAAGGACTTGAAGAGTCCGCTGTAGGAGGCGCTGAAGACGGGAGTGACGGCAATGATCCCATCGGATGCCTCAACACCCGCAATGACTTCCGCCAACCGCGGCGCTGCATAGCCGGTGACGAAGTTGTTGGCAATATCGACGGCCAGGTCGCGGAGCTCGACGACGTCCACGGCCACCTCATACCCGGCTGCTTCGAGCTGCCGGGTGGCGGCGGCCGAAAGCTGGTCAGCCAGCAGCCTGCTCGACGACGGCACGCCGAGTCCTGCCGAAAGGACGGTGATGCGGCGGGTTTCCATGGCATTCTCCTGGTGTTCGTTCAATCCATCATACATGCATTTGCATCTATACCCATGAACCCGTCGCAGTAGTGAAGTATTCCCGAACGCAGGCGGAGGCAGGCGGAGGCAGGCGAAAGCCGCCCGGAGCCGAATATACGAAAGACCCCCGCCGCCGGAGTCCGGCAGCGGGGGTCTTGACGTGGGGTGGGGAAATTACTTTCCTGCCACCACGTCCAGTTCGATCACAGCGGCAACGTCAGCGTGGAGGCGGACGTTGGCCTGGTAGGTGCCGACCGACTTGATGTGGGCGGGCAGTTCAACCTTGCGCTTGTCGATCTTGCCAAGGCCTGCGGCCTCAACAGCGTCAGCAACGTCGCCCTGCTTGACGGTGCCGAACAGGCGGCCGGACTCGCCGGCCTTGACGACCAGCTTGACCGGCTTGGCGGACAGTGCAGCGGCCTGCTTCTGAGCATCTTCCAGGGAAGCGTGCTCGCGGGCGGCACGTGCAGCCTTGATGGACTCAACCTGCTTCTCGCCACCCTTCGACCAGGTCAGGGCGAAGTTGCGGGGCAGCAGGTAGTTACGTGCGTAACCGTCCTTGACCTCGACAACATCGCCAGCAGCACCGAGACCGGTGACTTCGTGGGTCAGAATGAGCTTTGCCATGTTAGTTAATCCCTTCCTTAGCCGCGGCCAGCGCCGGAGTAAGGCAGCAGAGCAACTTCGCGGGCGTTCTTGATTGCCTGGGCGATCTTGCGCTGTTCCTGCACCGTAACGCCAGTGACGCGACGGGCGCGGATCTTGCCGCGGTCGGAGATGAACTTGCGCAGCAATGCTACGTCCTTGTAGTCGATGACAGTGATGTCAGCGGCCTTCAAGGGGTTGGACTTTGGTTTGGGCTTACGGAGTTCAGCCTTAGCCATCGTGGAGCTCCTATTCTAGGGAGCCCGTGGATATTGATCCACGGGATGGTGGTGGTCCGACGGCGGCAGTGCCCGGGTGCATTACGCACCTTGGCAGCCCCAGCGCCGGGCCGTTGTTTAGGTTTTAGAAGGGAGGTTCGGAATCGGGGCCGTTGCCCCAGCCGCCTGCATTGGACACACCGGGCGTGGCCCAGGGATCGTCCTGTGCAGCCTGCTGGTTGCCGCCGCCCCAGCCTCCACCGGAGTTGCCGCCCTGGTTTCCACCAGAGTTGCCGCCTCCGAAGCCACCGCCGCTGTTGCCGCCACCGAAGCCGCCGCCACCCTGTCCGCCGGAGCGCTGGGTACGGTTGACCTTGGCATTGGCGTAGCGCAGGCTGGGGCCGATTTCGTCGACCTCAAGCTCGATAACGGTGCGCTTTTCGCCTTCTTTTGTTTCGTAGGAGCGGCTCTTCAGGCGGCCGGTAACGATGACGCGCATGCCCTTGGTCAGGGACTCGGCGACGTTCTCGGCTGCTTCACGCCAAACAGCGGCGCGGAGGAACAGGGTTTCCCCGTCCTTCCACTCGTTGGACTGGCGATCAAAGGTGCGGGGGGTGGAAGCGATGGTGAAGTTCGCTACTGCCGAACCTGACGGTGTGAACCGCAATTCCGGGTCATTGGTGAGATTACCGATGACCGTAATGGTGGTCTCGCCTGCCATCTACTGCCTCCTTGTTCGATCCTGTGTGAAGAGTGCGTTTCCTGCGGGGTAAAGAATGAAGAATGGTGCTGAATTACTCAGCAACAACCTTCTGCTCTTCGGGGCGGGTGATCTTGGTGCGCATGATGGTCTCGTTAAGAGACAGCTGGCGGTCAAGTTCCTTGGCGGTCTCAGGCTTGGCGGTGAAGTTCACCACGGCGTAGATACCTTCGGACTTCTTCTTGATGTCGTAAGCCAGGCGGCGACGGCCCCAGATGTCAACCTTCTCGATGGTTCCACCATCGTTGGTGATGACGTTCAGGAACTTCTGAAGCGACGGCTCAACGGTACGCTCTTCGACCTCGGGGTCGATGATTACCATCAATTCGTAAGGACGCATATGTGAACCCACCTCCTTTGGGCTAAGCGGTTACGGCATTTCCGTAACAGGAGGTTCATTTGCGATTCCGCGCGATGCCCCGCCACCGGAACGGAGGCAGGACGCAGCACAGACTTCAATATCTTAGTGCATTTGGACCCGATAGGCGATTCACGCTTGACCCAAGGCTAGCCAGCGGGGATGCGGGAGGGGGCTGGTCAATGCGGCTATGTGGAAAACGGGGGCGGCCCGGTGGAGGCAACTCCCATAGGCACCGTACAGCCGGGGCCCTATCATCTGACGTATGCGTCGACAGTTGATCGCCATCTGCGTGGCGGCAATGTTCTTGTCCGGCTGCTCTTCACCTCCTGCACAGCCGGCAGCCAACGGGGCGGACCAGGGCTCCGATCCGGCATCAGCCATGCCGGGGGCCGTTACGCCAGTGGCCGACTCTGCCGCCGCGATGCTGGCCTGGGGTGCCCCGATTGCCGGCGATGAGTTCAACTACACCGGCGCACCGGACTCTTCGAAGTGGTCTGTCTACGATAGTTCCGGCCATGCGGGGAATGGCATCCGCAGTCCCCGGCAGGCCACGGTTGATGGTTCCCAAATGGTCATCACCGGAACCCCGGACGGCGTTTCCGCCGGCATAAGCGCCAAGTTTGGCAAACAGAGGTACGGCCGCTGGGAGGTCCGGGCCGCCGGTTCCGGCGACGATGCCTACCACATGGTGTCGATCCTGTGGCCGGACAGTGGGAACTGGCCGTGTGACGGCGAAGTCGACTACATGGAGACCACGGGCAACTGGGGGCTGATCAACTTCTTCCACCACTACGGGTGCTCGAACTCGAAGACGTCCGTCTCCAGGGCCCTGGACCTGACCCAGTTCCACAACTATGCCGTCGACTGGACTCCCGACGCCATCGTGGGCTACATCGACGGCGTGAAGTGGTTTGAAGACCGCGATCCCGCGCACCAGCCTCCTGGTTCGATGCACCAGACACTTCAATTGGACTGGTTCCCCGATAATGTCACCGCCGATGGCCCTGGCGAGATGCGTGTTGACTGGGTCCGCGTCTACCCGGCTGCAGGCAGTCCCCGCCTATAGGAGCTGCCCGGAAGCGTACTCGTCACTGGGAATAGGTACCCCCTATACCCAGTACTCCGGTGACCCCAACCCCTAACGTACCTAACACGGCCCAGGGCGCTGTCCCTCCACCCCTATTGCCTGCGTAACCGCGAATTTCCCCACGTAGGGCCCGGTGCAAAAGCGAGTACCTACTACCGGTGTTTACCTAGCGGACCTACCCTACGCTCGATTCTGCCGGCGGAGTCACACGCCGGGGTTTTCGAATCCGCATAGGGGCACTGGCGGGCTTGAACCCAGGTACGGAAACCACGGCTGACACCAATCAGACAGGGGAGGACCATGAGCAACAGGCGAGCGAAGGCACTGCACTTCGACATTCATGGCCGCGTCACGATCAACGTGGACGCGACGGCACCGGCGGCGAAGCAGCTTCAGAGCATGCTGGCATGTTTCGCCTCCGATAAGGAAGGGCAGGCTGAGATCGTCGTTGACGACCAACCGGAGCCGATGCCGGATGCCGGCCATGTTGAGCACGAACTGGCATACACGGACAACAGCGTCAGGTTCCAGGCCGACCGGGTCCAGGTGGTCAGGGACGCAGACCACTGGCGGATCCACGGACCTGGTGAACTCCTGACCACTGTGGTGCCCGTCCTGGACGCCGCCATGGTGGCCCGCGGAGCTGCAATGATCCACGCAGCAACCATGGCGTACCGTGGCCACGCGATCGCACTTCCCGCGGCAGGAGGTACCGGCAAGACGAGTACCGCCGCGAAACTGATGCGGCGCGAGGGATGGTCGTTCATGGGAGACGACTGGGCATTCCTCGCTGAGGACGCCACGCTGCTCGGCTACGCGAAGCCGATGTTCATCAAACCGCATCACCGGGCGATCTACCCGCACCTTTTTGAGGGCGCACGGAAACCCCTCGTTCCTTCAAGGTTCTCGGGACCCGTCGGCCGGCTGACCACGGTGGTGCACCCCTTCGTTATCCGTTACCCGCGGCTGGCAGACTTCTCCCGGCGGTGGTCGCCGGAGCACCGGATGGTCACCCCCGAGGCCGCATTCCCGGGACGGGAAGTCACCACCAAGGCCCCACTCGCAGCCTCGATCTATATCGAACGCTACGACGGCGCACGGTCCAGGATCCTTGAGCGGACGAGCGACTGGATGGTCGACCGGATGATGGGCAACTTCCACATCGAGATGGCCGGCTTCTCGCAGCGGGTGGTGACGGGCCTGGCGGCCACGTCCGTGGTCCCGTGGCGGGAGCATTTCGCAGCCAAGGGGCTGGTGCTTAACAAGGCGCTGGACGGGCGTCCCTGCCACCTATTGCAGGTACCGGCCGCATACTCCGCGGACCAGGCGTCGGACGACATTGTCCGGCATCTTGAGGAGCTGTTGCCCTCAGTCCTCGACGAGCACGTCTGAAAGGGGTAGGACGGTGGCCCACAGCACAGCAGACGTAACGGCGGTTGTTCCGGCCCGCAATGCGGAGCATCTACTCCCAGGCTGCCTGGAAGCCCTGCGCCAGTCCGGTGTAGCCGAGATTATCGTGGTGGACGGCCTGTCCACCGACCGAACTGTCGAGATCGCCCGTGAGGCGGGCGCCCGGGTGCTGAGTGATGAAGGCCGGGGCCTTCCCTGGGCCCGGACACTCGGGGTCCGCAGCAGCACCACTCGTTGGGTCCTTCTCGTGGACGCGGACGTCGTGTTCGGAGCGACCGGTGTGGCGGACCTGCTGATCGAGTTCGTGGAGGACGGGTATGACGCCCTCCAGGCGGGCCTGGAAAGCGTTGCCGGCCCGGGCTACTGGGGGCAGGCCCTGGCGCACCACCACCGCACGGGCCGCAGCCGCAACTGGTTCGGGCTCGTGGCGACACTGGTGGACCGGAATCTGATGCTGAACCTCGGCTTCGACGATTCCTTTAAGTCCGGGGAGGACATCGAACTGCGGTGGCGCATGAGGCAGTCGGGAATGAAAACTGGCGTGTCGCAGCGGGTCTTCGTTGAACACAGATTTGCCGCGGACGACTTCGACTTCGCGCTCGACCAGTTCCTCATGGACGGCACGGGCCTGGGACGCATGGTCCGCAAGCACGGCTGGCGCGGTGCACGACTGGCACTGCTGCCCGCAGCGGCGGCAGCCCGCGGGAGCGTACTAAGCCTCGCCGCCGGCCAGCCTCAATGGGTGCGCTATTACGTTGCCTTCTGCTGGTACAACTACGCGGGAATGGCTAGGGGTTTAGGTCGTGACGGCTGAGCGGGAGATTGCCCCATCGGAGGCTTCATCCGCCGTCCGGCGGCACTCTCCCCTGCGCAGCTCCATCGGCCTGGTCATCGCCAAGGCGGCGCAAACCGGTACCGGCTTCGCATTTTGGATCCTGGCCGCGCACGCCACGTTTGACCGTGAGGTGGGGCTCACCACGGCCGCAGTGTCGGCGGTGATGATCTGCACCCAACTGGCAGTGCTGGGCACCGGTTCTGCCGTCATCGTGTCGGTGGGGCGCGGGGAGCCGCCCGCCCGGGTATTGGACGCGGCCTTTGGCATCGTGGGAATAGCCGGCACGGTCCTGGCCCTCGGCTACCTCGTGCTGGAGACCTTTGTGGCGCCCGACTCGGCCTCACTCTCGGTCCTCTTCTGGCTGACCTTCATCGTGGCCGCCGTCGCCGGAACCATGTGCACGGTACTGGACCAGGCGCTCGTTGCGCTGGGGCGCGGCGGCAGTGCGACCATGCGGTACACGGTGGGCGGTGTGGCTTCCCTCGCGGCCACAGCCCTGGTCGCCTGGCAGGCCCACGGAGCCTCCGCCGACGTCCTGCTGGCCTGCTGGACCCTGGGGTCGGCCGTGTCATGCATGATCGGCGCCATCCAGCTGCGGAAATTGGTCGGATACCGGCCGCGCCCCACCCTGCACCCGGCACGCCACAGGCCGCTGCTGATGCTGGGAATACCAAACCAGCTCCTTACCCTTACCGAACGCGCCCCCGGGCTGGTACTGCCGCTCCTGCTCGCGCACCTGGTATCGCCCGAGGTCGCGGCCTACTGGTACCCGGCATGGATGATGGCCTGGGCCGCGTACACCGCACCAATGCTGATTGGCATCGTCCAATTCTCCGAGGGAGTGCGGGACCCGGACCGCCTGGCCACCACTACCTGGACCAGCTTCCGGTGGTCGCTTGTCATAGGAAGCTTGGCCGCCGTCGTACTGATTGTCTTCGCCCACCCGCTTCTCCACCTGCTCGGAGACAGGTACGCAAACGCGTCCACCGTCGCCCTGCGGCTCCTGGCTGCCGGACTCGTGGCCTATGCGGTGTTGCAGGCCTATAACTCCGTCTGCCGCGTCCTGGGACTCTACACAGAAGCGATCGCGGTCGGCGTAGTGCTCGGGACCGCCCTCTGCGTCTCGGCTTTGTGGGCCGCAGAAAGCGGCTCAAGCTCCATGGCCCTTGCGTGGATGGTGGTGCTTTACATCGGGGCCGTCGCGGTGGGCCTCCGACTGCTTGCTATTCTCCGCCGCGCCAAAAAGGAGGCGTCATGACCAGCACGCTGAAGCAACCGAGCCGGACCCGGGCACACCCTTGGCATGCCCGTGACATTTGGTGCGCCGTGGCGGGCGCCGTCGCACTGGCCCTGGCAGTGGGAAGTGCCGCCACGGTGGCAGTCCCTATAAACAGCGACCTTGGGCTTGTGGGCGTGCTCCCCTACCCCTTCTGGGTGGGCGTTCTTATCCTCAACGTCGCCTTTGTCGTGGCGCTGCGGGGAGATGCCACCGGGCCCGCGCGCCGGCCAGTCATGCTGTGGCTCATCGCAGTCCTCGTGCTGATGCTCTTCGGCGCTGCCGCGTTCGTCACGGAAATCCCCCGCGGGGAGGTTGCTTTCCGCCACCTTGGCATTGCCGACGCTCTTTCAACTTCCGGCGAAGTCGATCCGAACATCGATGCGTACTTCAACTGGCCAGGCTTCTTTGCGCTCCTTGCAACGGTGCTCCGGGCAACCGGTATCGACCCAGTGACCCTCGCCCTGTGGGCACCGGTGTTCAACATGGGCTTGTGGCTCACCGCCGTGGGCGTGCTGACCCGCTACCTGACAAAGGATCCGCGCCGGCAGTGGCTGGTGCTTTGGATCTTTTGCCTCGGCAACTGGCAGGACCAGGACTACCTGTCTCCCCAGGCCTTCGGTTTCTTCCTGTACCTGGTGGTAATCGTGCTCCTCATGGGCCCCCTTGCCGCCAAGGCGCCTGCTTTCCCCGGCTTCAAGCGGGCCGCCCTCAAATCATGGTGGCTGGCGAGGACGCCGGCCGATGATCGTCCGGGGCACCGGGTCGGCGCCCTCGTGGTCACCCTCCTCCTGACCGCCGTCATCTGCGCAAGCCATCAACTGACGCCGTTCCTGGTACTGATCGCCGTCACCGCGCTCACCCTCAGCGGGCGGGTGTGGCCCGGCAGGCTGCCGCTCATTACCGGCATCCTCCTGGTGCTGTGGCTCGTCTATCCGGCAAGCGCCTACCTTTCCGGTCACCCGCCCCTGGCGGATGCAGGACTGCAGACCGCCATCCAAGCGAACCTCGTGGACCGCACGACGGGTTCAGCGGGACATGTGCTGGTGGTCCAGATCCGGATGGCGCTCACCCTTATTCTCTGGGTCCTCGCCGCGATTGGATCGGTCCGCGACTGGCGCCGGGGACGCCTTGATATCCGGGTGGTCCTCCTGGCTGTCACTCCCCTACTGCTCTTTCCCGTGCAGGCCTACGGCGGGGAAATGCTCATCCGCGTCTCGCTGTTTGCACTGCCCTTCATTGCCGTGCAGGCGAGCTCAGTCCTGCTCCCCACCACGGGCGGCGTCCGTCTTTCGTCCCGCAACGCGGTGGTCCTGGTGCCGGCCTGTGTCCTGCTCGCCGTGATGACAGTGACCGGCAGGTTCGGCAACGCACAGTACGACGTGTTCGCGGACGATGAGATCGCCGCTGTCCAAGCCGTGGACAATCTCGCGCCGCCCGGCTCCGCGATCATCTCGGCAGCCCATCCAACGCCTTGGCGCAGCCAGGACTACCTTGACCACCGGTACCGGACCATCGAGGACCTTTGTCCCTCCAGCCTGTCGGCGGCAACGTGCGGCCCGCTCGTCTACCGCTACGCCAAGCACAACCCCGGAGGTGGCTACCTGCTGCTCATGACCTCCGCGGAATCGAGCCTTGTACTGCAAGGCCAAACCACCCCACGCAGTTTCGAGGAGCTGGAAAATTGGCTCAAGGCACAAGACGGCGTAGATCTCGCCTTCAGCAACAGCGACGCCCGAGTGTACCGGGTGGCGCCATGAACGCCCGTACTATAACCCGGCCCACCATGGCGATCGCGCTCACGGCCGTGGTCCTCTCCGTGGTGTCCCTCCTTGGGCTGCCAACACCGATCCAGGCAGTCGCCGCACTCCTTGTGCTCGTCCTGCTCCCGGGACAGGCACTCACCAGGCTCATGAGGGTCACCGACTTCGGCCTCGGCGCACTGCTTGTCCTGGCACTCGGCCTTGCCAGCCTCACCGCGGTATCCACGGCGATGTTCTACCTCTCCGTCTGGTCCTGGCAGGCCTGTGTCGTCACCATGGGTGCCATAACCATCCTTGCGTGCCTTGCACGCGCACGGCAGGAGGCCGCGTCATGATCGATATCGCCGGACTGGTTGCCGCTGCCGTTCTGCTGGTTACCCTTATCGGGCTGGAGGTCCGTCATACCGGGTCAGCGTCCGGACAGCCGACAAGCCTGCGGCTCTTCAGCCACGCCGTGAACATCAGGATCGCAGTCGGCGCCATGTGGCTGCTGGTGGTCATCCTCCTTCTCCCGCGTGTCCTGGGGCTGCTGACGTGAACCACGCGGCGCGATGGGTACTCCTCAGCGATCTGCATCTGGACGTGTCGGACAGCGATCCCCGGCACCCGGGGAAAGTCCTGCCTGAGTTCCTCCGCCGCGAGGTGCACGAAACCCAAGCACCAGGCCTGGAGCAGCACGTCATCTTCCTTGGTGACACGTTTGAGCTCGTCAGGCTGGACGAGGCGCAGAGCCTTGCAAGGCTTGAGTCCATCCTCAAGCACCATTCCGAAACGCTGGGGGCGCTGCAGGCATGCGCTGCAGCCGGCGTCCGGCTGCATTTCGTCTGCGGCAACCACGACGTGGAGCTGGCGCGGCCCCCGGTGGCCGCGCGGCTGTCAGCGCTGCTGTCCCCAGGTGATCCCACCCGGGTCAGCGTGCACCCTTGGCTCCTTTACGTCCCCGGCGTGCTCGTGGCCGAACACGGGCACCTCCATCATGCGCTGCACCGGATACCCGAAGTGCTCCGCACCGCCGTCAATGGCACGGACGAGCTGGACCTGCCACCACTGGCGGCCTGGCATGCGGATCCTACGGCATCGCGGCTTAGCCGTGCCGGAGCCGTGGCCCGGGCCTGCGTGGCCTCGGAACGGGCGGAACGCCGGGTCCGGAGGCCCGAGTACGACGAGCTGCTGGAGACCGAATCGTCGCGGCTCACGCTCGATGGGACGGCAGTGCGGGAACTCGCGCGCCTCTCCCGTTTCCGGTCCGTGTCAGCACTGCCCCTGACGGCCACCCGCATGGTGCTTGCTGCCGCCGGGCGCAACATCCATGGCGGCGACCAGCCCCCGGCAGCGGCCGCCAGGGTCGCAGGGATACTGGAAACGTACCGCTCCGGCGTGGCCTGGTATGCCTCAGCCCATACGCACCGTGCCCTCGAATCGACGCTCGAGGCTTCGCCAACCCGCTACATCAACACCGGGACCTGGTCCTCCGATGTCCGCGGCTTCGGGCCCGACCAGGCAGACCGCACGGCGTTCCCTTACGCCGTCATAAAGGTTGCCGACGACGGGTCCACTGAAGGCGGGCTGCGTTACTGGCGCCAGATGGCCGGCTAAGAGCCCCTGCACGGCTTCATTCACTTGGCCTTCCCTGCGGAACAACGGACGGCTGCACACAACGCCGAAGGGCCTGGGTCCGGTTCTCCACCGTACCCAGGCCCTCGCGGCTGAGGATCCCTATCCGGGTGTCACTGGACCTGCCGCCACGGTGCGCCCTGGAGCTCAAGCTCAGCCAGCTGCGTCGTTGACCCGTGGGCAATCCGGCGTCCACGGATGTAGCCGGCGGAGGTGAAGGCCAGTACGGCGAGGACGGATCCTGCCCGGCCCAGTCCCTGGGGGTTCGCGCCGCGGCTCCAATCGCGGATTCCGGAGAACACCGCACGCGGCAACGTGCTGCGGACATACCTTCGTTCGGGCCCAAGTGCCCTCTTCTGCCCGACGATGTGGCTGACCTGCGCTTTGGAAATTCCCTCCGACCAGGACCTTGAGAGCATGTAGCGCACGCTGCCCCTTTCGGCCGGTACATGGTGCCTGACCAGGGCCGCGGGTTCGTAAACGATGCGGGCGCCAGGCGATCCCATGGTTGACCGGATGCAAATCTCGGTCTCCTCGCAGCCGAGCGGCAAGGTGCCCTTTCGGCCAAGGGCCTGGTTGAAACCACCCACTTGGCGCAGCACCTCAAGCCTGAACGACATGTTGGCGCCGATGACATTCCGGACTTCCGAGGCCACGCGGGGCAACCCGCGGTGGCTGCATCCCACAATCCAGTCCAGTTCCTCCCCGAAGTAACCGGGCCTGCCGGTTTCCCACAGTGGAACAACCTTCCCGCCGACGGCCAGGACGTCGGGATCGTCATACAGCGCCACCAGGCGTTCAAGCCAGTCCGGTGCCGCCTCGGCGTCGTCATCAAGGAACGCAACGATGTCCGACTCAGCGAGACCGACACCCGTGTTGCGGGCGCCTGACAGGCCGGGGAGTCCGGTGCTTTCCACGATGGTGACGTCGTCGACGATTTCGACGAGCCTTTCGTGCAGGTCCTGGTTGTGGTCGATGACAACCAGCACCTGGTCAGGGGTGAGGGTCTGGTTGCGCACGGATTCGATGACGTCCAGCAGCATGCCCCACCGTTCCGAGGTGTAGGCGCAGATCACTACTGTCACGGACAGGGGCTTCATGCGGTCAAGCATGCTGGCTCACCACCGGCGTGAGGACGCTGTGCGGATCCACCGGAAGCCGCGGGAAGCGGACATTTGAATAGGTGTACTTCACGCGGCGGAGGGCCTCCGGGCGGGCACCCGCGGTTGGGGCTTCCCAAACGGTGCATTCGCGGGCCAGCGTGTGCAGGACCCGCCACCCGTCGCGGAACGTCTGGAGGTTGGATGCCCCCGAGATGCGGTCCAGCTCCAGGCTGGGGACTTCCGCGATCCGCAGGCCCGCCTTGGCAGCCCGGACAATGAGTTCGGTCTCGATTTCGAAGCCGTCGGACTGCAGTTCCAGCACCTCCAGGCATTCCCGCCGGAAGGCGATGTAGCCGTAGCAAAGGTCTGAATAGTTGCTGTGCAGAACAGCATTGGCGAGTCCGGTCAGGGCCCTGTTGCCGGCCTTCCGCAAACGGGTGAGGTCTTCGGACCCGCCGCCGGTTACGTGCCGGGAGCCTTTGACGAAATCGAAGTCGTGCTGGAGCGGCGCAACGAACCAGCCGATTTCCCGCGGATCCATGCTCCCGTCCGCGTCCAGCATCACGATGATGTCGCCCGAGGCCGCTGCAAAGCCGGAGCGAAGGGCTACGCCCTTTCCTTTCCGGGTTTCGTTGACCACCACCACGTCGGCACGGACTGCCTTCGCCACTTCAACTGTGTTGTCCTGCGAGCGGCCGTCCACGATGATCACCTCATCGACATAGGATGGCATTCTGCGCAGAACCCAGGGTATGTTCTTTTCTTCGTTCAACGTAGGGATGATCACGCTGATCGATGCTTGCGGAGATAACAGTCCCGGCTCGGAAAACAGAGCTGGAAGTTGGGGCGAAATCGACAATTGCCTCACCACTTCATGACAGTTCGGATTCTTGACAATGCCGCCGGCCCTTCGGCAGCGGCACCAACGCTTAATCCGGTCATGGTCTGGTCGCTGTCCCCCAGCAACCCATCGCCAATCCTCTGGCCGTTTCAGGAAGACTATCCCCTACCTAATGCAGGTATCACGAGTAGTAGGTACTCGCTTTTTACCTACCGTTCACCCCCTGTTAGGCAAGTAAGGGGCTCTGGGTTTTCGGATTCCGTTAGGTATAGGGGATTGCCCTTGGAGCGGGAATCGGAGGGCAGGGGGCCATGCCTCCGGAATGGGGCAAGTACCCCGCGGAAGCCCTTGATCAAGTGCAGGCGCCAATCTTGATGGAATCCAGCGGGAACGTTGTGGTGCCCCTGCTGGTTGCGGCGCTATATTCACAGGTACCGGCAGAATCCGCACTGGGGAGCGGACTGCTGCGACATGATCCGGCAGTGCAAGAATGCGGTCTCCTTCTTCGACGAATGGGGACTCCATGCCACTTATCGGCCGAAGCAAAGAACTGGACCGCATCCTGTCGGTTATCCGCGGGCCCAAGGACACCGCACTGGCGGTGATTGGCCGCAAAGGCACGGGCAAAACCGCCCTTCTGTCCGCGATCCCCATGCTCTCCGATTACCGCACCGTCTTCCTGTCCGCCACCGCGGCTGAATCGGACTGGCCCTTGTCAGGGCTGACTGCGCTGTTGAACGACATGGACGATCCGGTCCTGAACCGGATCGCTGACGAGCTGCTGCGGGACACCACCGGGGCCATGAGCGTACCGGCAGTTTCCAGCATGCTGCTCAACGGCCTCCACCAGCGTTCATCCTCGCGGACCATCGTCGTGCTCGATGACGCTGACCAACTGGATCCCAGCAGCCAGGCAGTCATCGGTTTTGTGGCGAGGCGCCTGGTGGGTACGGACATCGTCTTGTTCGTCGGCATGCGGGAGGACCTCCCGGACAATCCCTTCAGTGGCCTCTCTACCCTGCGCCTGGGCCCGCTGGGCTACAGCGACACCGTCCGGATGCTGGAGAGCATGGCCGCCACAAGGACCACGACGGCGGCTGCCCACGCAGTTGCCGCAGCCGCCGGCGGCAACCCGCTCGCCGCCGTCGACCTTTACACCCGGCTGCTGGAGAGGCACACCGCTGGCAAGTATGCGCTGCCCGTCCCGCTGCCCTCCGGGGGCAGCTTTGATGCCGAGTACGCGTCGGCCGTAGGTGGGCTGACCCCTGGCGCCCGCAACGTGCTTGACCTCCTGGCCCTTTCCTTCCGCAGCGACATTTCGACGATTGAGAAGCTCGACCGCGAAGTGTGGACGAGCGTGGACGAACTGCTGGCCGCAGGCCTGATCAAACGAACGGGTCCGCACTTGGGGATCGGCGACCAGCTGCTGCGGGGATATGTCTTCGCGGCCATGACTCCGGCCGTGCGCACGGCCAACCACCGGGCCCTGGCGGAAGCAGCAAACGAAACGGACCCCTATGCCCGCAGGTGGCACCTGAGCTTCACCGCGCTTGAGCGCCAAACTCCGTTCCAACTGCTCCGGCACGCCGTTGACCTGGTCCGGAATGGCGAAGTGAGTTTTGCCGTGGAGTACATCGAGCGGGCCCTCACCATCAACCCCTGGGAAGCGGAAACAGCGGCGCGGCTGACCAGCGTGGCGGAAATGCTGTTCAACCGGGGTGAGTTTGTGTACGCGCGCCGGTACCTGGAATGGGCCCAGCGGGTAACCCGCAACCCCGCACTGATCCTGCGGCTTACCGGCCTCTCCTTTGAAATCCAGTTCGCCCAGGGCGCCGCCGTGCGTTCGAGCATGGTGCTCCGGCTGGTGAAGGAATTCGGCCAGCATGATCCTGCGTATGCCGCCAGCCTGCTGGCCATCGGAGCCTTGTACTACGCCGAGCGGTGGGAACTCCAGGAAGCCTCGGAACTCCTGCGTCACGGCAACGCATTCCGGGGGTCCGCCTCCGCGCAATGCCTGGGCATCACCGAACAAACCGAGCTCCTGATCGAGTCGGTCGGGGGCGGCACTGCGGGCCTTGGCCGCAAACAGGAACAAACGGGTGCTGCCCGGGCCGCCGGCCTGTTGATGCATGGCCGGGCCCTCACCTACGCCGAGCACTACGAAGGCGCCCACGAGACCTTTGCGCTGCTCAGGAGCTCAGACGAACCTGGCCACGTCAATTGGCAGGAAACCGCAGCATTCATGGCCGTTGACAATGCGATCCGGGCCGGCAACGTGCGCGCGGCCGTCCGGCTGATTGACGACCTGGAGCTTTCCGAGCCCGAACTCAAATACCACCGCGGGACCCGCCACCTGTTCCGGGTGTGGCGGGCGCATGCCCTGGGCGATGACGCCCAGGCCCGGGCGCATGCTGCCGAGGCACTCCGCTATGCGGGGGCGGACAGCCACCCCGCCATCACCGCACAGCTCGCAGCCTGCCAGGGCCAGTTCGCGCTGTTGCGCGGCGACCTGGCGGAGTCCGTAGCCCAGTTGTCCCGGGCCGCCGAAATCGGCATGCGCTTTGGCAACCCCACCCTCCTGCGCTGCGAGGCGGACCTCGTGGAAGTCCTGATCCGGCTCGGACGGCACCACGAGGCCACGCAGGCACTTCTGCGCCTCGAGAGCCGCTCGGTGGGCCTGCGGTCGCCGTGGCTGATGATGGCCGTTGCGCGAAGCCGCGCCCTGCTCGCTGACGGTGAGCAATCATTGCAGCTGTTCAGCCAGACCCTGGACAGCAGGAACGGGCACACCCTTGAACGGGCAAGGACCCTGGCCTGCTACGCGGAGCGGTTGCACGCTTTCGGCAGGCTGCGCGACGCACGCGATGCGCTGCAGCGGGCCAAGGTGATGTTCGACGAAGCCGGTGCGGACGCGTGGACCCAGCATGTGGACGCGCTCCTCCTGGATGAACGCATGGAGCCGGTCCGCCCGCAGGGCAACCCGGCCATGCTGCTGCTGGCGGACCATGAGCGGTCGTTGGCCAAGATGGTGGCGCGGGGCATGCGCAACAAGGAAATCGCTGCCACGCTCTATGTCTCCGTGCGCACGGTCGAAGTACGCCTCACCGCCATCTACCGGAAGCTCGGTGTTGAGTCCAGGGCGCAGTTGACCGCCCTCGCAGCGGGCAAGGGATCCACCGCGGCCGAACCGTACGTCCTGCCCGTCCTATAGGCCGAAAGTCCTGCAATTTGCAGGTACCCGCAGTTTCCACATCCTTGCTCCAAGGTACCCACAAAGGCCCATCCGGTTCCCCCTTAACCGCGTCAGTCCGGGGCTAGTTTTGCTTCACGGCCAGAGAACAGGCAGCTGCGTTGGAAAGGGGCACGATGGCGGAGATACCAGTATCCAAGACCCGGCAGGCCGCCTTTGCCTGGCCCGTTGCTCCCGCTGCTGCACAGCGGGTGGCAGCCCAGCAGCCGGCGGCAACGGACACCGTAGGAACCCGGTTTCCGTTGCCGCCGGCAGCATCCACTGTTGAGGAGCGGGAAGCCCGGCCCCGGAAAGCAACCGCGGCCTGGATCTCCAGGCACGTGAATCTTCTGCGGGGCGCTGACGCCGCTGTGGTCGCGGGTGCCGTGTACTCCGGTTTCCTCCTCTCCGAGGCAGATTTCTCGCCCGTCGGCCCCAGGGACGGCGGAGCAGCGGCCGCTGCAGCGGCGCTCACGGTCGCCTGGTTGGCGGCACTGGAGGCCTACCACACCAGGGATCCCAAGGTGCTCGGGATCGGCGCCGACGAGTATAAGCGCGTGGCGTCAGCCACCCTCCGGATTTTTGGGCTGATGGCCCTCGCTGCCGTGGTCCTTTCCGTCCACGGGGCAACCGCATTCGTCACGGTGTCACTGCCGGTGGGCCTGGTGGCCCTTACCGCCAACCGTTGGGTATTCCGCAGGCGGCTGGCGGCGGAAAAACTTCGCGGCCGGCACCTCTCGAGGGCCGTTGTCGTTGGCGAACCGGAAGACGTCAGGTACGTCATACAGCAGGTGTCCCGGCGGTCAGGGGCGGTGTACGAAATCCTTGGGGCCTGCCTCCCTGGGGCCCGGCGGGGAGCCGGCCTGCGGGTGGAGGGCTGCACGGTGCCGGTCCTCTCGTCGACGGACGCCATTGCCCGGACCGTCCGCCTGGTGGACGCGGATTCGGTGATCGTTGCCGGACCGCTGCCCGGCGGAAACAAGTTCATTCGGGAGCTGGGCTGGAAACTCGAGGAGTCCTCCACGGAACTGATCCTGGCGGCCACGTTGACCAACGTTGCCGGCCCGCGGATCCACTGGCGTCCGGTGGATGGCCTGCCCCTCATGCATGTTGATATTCCGCAGTACAGCGGGGCAAAGCACGCCTTGAAGCGGATCATGGATGTCATTGGCGCACTCGCTGCGCTGCTAGTTCTCTCTCCAGTCCTCCTGGCGCTGGCCGCGGTGGTGCGGCTGGACAGTCCCGGGCCCATCCTTTTCCGGCAGGACCGGATTGGCAAAGACGGCCAGGTGTTCGGGATGTTCAAGTTCCGCTCCATGGTGTCCGACGCCGAGGCGCAGCTGGCTGCCCTGGGCCAGCAGAACCAGGGGGCGGGGGTGCTCTTCAAAATGAAGGATGACCCCAGGGTCACCCACTGCGGCCGCTGGATGCGCAAGTATTCCCTGGACGAACTTCCCCAGCTCTGGAACGTGGTCCTCGGTGACATGAGCATGGTGGGGCCGCGGCCCCCGCTGGACCGCGAAGTCAGCGGCTACGAACGCCACACCCACCGCCGGCTCCTGATCAAGCCCGGCATCACCGGCCTTTGGCAGGTCAACGGCCGCTCGGACCTTTCCTGGGAGGAATCGGTCCGGCTGGATCTCTACTACGTCGAAAACTGGTCCCTCGCAGGGGACCTGCTGATTCTGTGGCGGACATTCCGGGCCGTCGTCCGGCCGTCCGGCGCCTACTAGCACATCCACAAAATGGGAAGACAATCACATGAGAGCATTCGCCACTCACACCCACGCCCCAGCCAAGCCGCCCGCGCGGAAACTCCGTATCGCCGTCGTCGGTGCCGGCTACTGGGGACCAAACCTGGCGCGCAACCTCCAGGCCAGCCCGGACTGGGACCTGGTGGCAATCTGCGACCTTGATGTTGAACGAGCGCGGAAACTCGCTGCGACGCTCGGGGACATCCCGTGCGTGGAGTCCATGGATGAGTTGCTGGACTTTTGCGAGGTGGACGCGGTGGCCATAGCGACGCCGGCCCGCACCCACCACGGCGCGGTCATGACGGCGCTGCGCGCCGGCAAGCACGTGCTGGTGGAAAAACCGCTGGCGGACAGCAGGGAACACGGGCTGGAAATGGTCGCCGAAGCCAAGGCGAACGGGCTGGTGCTGATGGCTGACCACACCTACTGCTACACCCCGGCTGTCCTGAAGATGCAGGAACTGGTGCAGTCCGGCTCCCTCGGGGAGATCCTGTTCGTGGACTCCACCCGGATCAACCTGGGGCTCGTCCAGCCCGACGTGGATGTCTTCTGGGACCTTGCACCGCACGATTTGTCCATCCTGGATTTTGTGCTCCCCGGGGGACTTAATCCCGCTGCCGTGTCCGCCTTCGGCGCAGACCCGCTGGGTACCGGGCGGGACTGCGTGGGGCACCTGAATTTCCGGCTTCCCAACGATGCCACCGCCCACGTGCACGTGAACTGGCTGAGCCCCACCAAGATCCGCCAAATGGTGATCGGCGGGTCCCTGCGGACCCTGGTCTGGGACGACCTCAACCCCCAGCAGCGGCTCAGCGTCTACGACCGCGGCGTCAGCCTGGACCGGCAGCCCAGGTCGGTGGGAGAGAAGGCAACCACTGCAGTTTCCTACCGGCTAGGCGATACCTGGTCCCCTGCACTGCCGGAGCGTGAGGCCCTGGGCCTGGTGGTACAGGAACTGGCATCCTGCATCCGCAACGGCCAGGAGGCCAGGACGGGGGGCACTTCCGGGTTGCGGGTGCTGTCCGTCCTTGAGGCGGTCACCCGCAGCCTGGGAATGGATGGACAGGCGTCACCGGTGGCAGGCTCAGCCTTGGCGGGAACGGGCACCGAGATGGAGGGGGCGCGGTGAGCGCCCTGGAGGGTGCCGGCGTCCTGGTGACAGGCGGGGCCGGCACCATCGGATCGACCCTGGTGGATGCCCTTCTTGACGCCGGCGTCAGCCGCATCGACGTGCTGGACAACCTGGTTCGCGGCAGGCGGGACAACCTGGCCGGCGCCCTGGCATCCGGCCGGGTAGGGCTGGTGGAGGGCAGCATCCAGGACCGTGACCTGGTGCATGACCTCACGCGCGGCAAGGACCTGGTGTTCCATCAGGCGGCCATCCGCATCACGCAGTGTGCCGAGGAGCCGCGGCTGGCCCTGGAGGTGCTGGTGGACGGAAGCTTCAATGTCCTGGAGGCGGCCGCGGAGCACAAGGTGGCCAAGGTCGTCGCCGCGTCCAGCGCCTCCGTCTATGGGATGGCTGAAGAATTCCCCACCACGGAGCGGCACCATCATGCCAACAACGACACCTTCTACGGGGCGGCCAAATCCTTCAATGAGGGCATGGCCCGGAGCTTCCGGGCCATGACAGGCCTGGACTATGTGATGCTCCGCTACTTCAACGTGTATGGGCCGCGGATGGACGTCCACGGCCTCTACACGGAAGTCCTTGTGCGGTGGATGGAACGGATCATGGACGGGGAGCCGCCGCTGATCTTCGGCGACGGCCTCCAGACGATGGACTTCATCCATACCGCCGACGTGGCACGCGCAAATGTGCTGGCCGCCGGCAGTGACGTCGTTGAAGGGACGTACAACGTGGCCAGCGGGACGGAAACCAGCCTGTTGGAGATGGCGCAGGCACTGCTTCGGGTCATGGGATCCAGCCTCACCGTGGAGCACGGGCCCGCGCGGCAGGTGAACGGAGTGGTGCGCCGGTTGGCTGACACCTCGGCAGCCGCACGCGATCTTGGCTTCAAGGCCGAAGTGGACCTGGAAGAGGGGTTGCGGCAGCTCGTCAGCTGGTGGCTGCCGCTCCGCGGGGAGATCGGCGCTGCCCGGAAGGTTGGTGCGTGATGACTGCTGAACCCGTTCTCGCCCGGATCAACGTCATGAAGCCCTGGCTTGGCGAGGAGGAAGCCCGTGCCCTGGCTGAAGTGGTGGCCTCCGGCTGGGTGGCACAGGGACCGAAGGTCAAGGAATTCGAGTCACGCTTCGCCGCGTTCCAGGGAGTCCGCCACGCGGTTGCCACGTCGAGCTGCACAACGGCCCTGCACCTTGCCCTGGTGGTCGCTGGAATAGGCCCGGGGGACGACGTGGTTGTTCCGTCCCTGTCGTTCATCGCCACCGCCAACGCCGTCACGTACGTGGGCGCGCGCCCGGTGTTCTGCGACGTGGACCCGGCTACCGGAAACGTGACCGCGGAAACCATCCACGCCGCGCTTACCCTGGACACCCGTGCCGTGATCGTGGTGGACCAGGGCGGCGTGCCGCTGGACATCGACCCCATCCGCGAGCTGTGCGACCGCCACGAAATCACCGTCATCGAAGATGCTGCTTGTGCCGTGGGCTCCACTTACAAGGGACGTCCGGTGGGTGCGGGCGCGGACGTCGCCGTGTGGTCCTTCCACCCGCGCAAGATCCTGACCACCGGTGAAGGCGGCATGCTCACCACCAACCGGGCTGACTGGGCGGCAAGGGCCAGGACCCTGCGCGAGCATTCGATGAGCGTATCCGCGGCGGACCGGCACGGTTCCCTGCTCGCCCCGCCGGAGTCCTACCTGGAGGTGGGTTTCAACTACCGGATGACGGACCTGCAGGCCGCCGTCGGAATTGTCCAGCTGGGCCGGTTACCGGAAGTCCTGGCACGGCGGCGGGACATCGCCGCGCAGTATGTTGCCGGCCTGGCCAGGGTGCCGGGCCTGCGGCTGGTGTCCGACCCACCGTACGGCACCACCAATTTCCAGTCGTTCTGGGTGGAGGTCCTCCCCAGCTTTGGCACCACCCGGGACGGCCTGATGGAGCTCCTGGCGGAAGCCGGTATCTCGGCGAGACGGGGGATCATGGCGGCGCATCGCCAGCCAGCGTACCGGTGGCACAACGCCGGCCGGGCACTGCTGCAGCAGACTGAACGGCTCAATGACAGGACGCTGATCCTCCCCGTCTACCACGAATTGGATGACGAGGGGCTGGCCAGGATCATCAGCACCATCCGGGCTGCAGCTGCCGGGATGCGCACATGAGTGAGCTGATCCTGATCGCTGCCAGCGGCCTGGCCCGCGAAGTCTTGGCGATGGTCCGCAGCAGCGGCCAGTACGACGTCGTCGGACTGCTTGATGACAATACGGACATGGCGGGCGTCACCGTGGACGGGGCACCCGTCCTGGGAACCATCGATGACGCGGCGAAGTACACGCACGCGTTCGTCCTGGTATGCATCGGGTCCGGCCGGGTCCGTGAAGCCGTGGTGGAGCGGTTGACTGCGATGGGACTCACCGAGTCCCGATATGCCATCGCGGTGGATCCCTCCGTCCAGTACCCGGAGGGCTGCCGCGTCGGCAGGGGCAGCATCCTGCTGCGTAACGTCACAATGACCGCGTCCGTGACGCTGGGCGCCCATGTGGTCGCCATGCCCTCGGTGACCTTCACGCACGACGACGACGTGGCCGACTTCGCCACATTCGCTGCGGGAGTGTCCCTGGGCGGCGGAGTCCGGGTTGGCCGGGGAGCGTATGTGGGCATGAACGCCAGCGTGCGCGAACGGACGTCCGTGGGGGCCTACGCCACGGTGGGGATGGGCGCGGCGGTCCTCAGCGACGTTCCCGATGGACAGACGTGGGTGGGTGTGCCGGCGCACGAAATCAGCGGGACGAACTCCACGTTCAGGGGGATGTCATGAGTGCCGGTGTCGATCTGCAGGCCATCCCGTTGGTGGACCTCGCCGCGCAGCAGGCGGAGGTCCATGAGGGAGTCATGGCCGAACTGGCAGACGTCTTCTCTACAGCCTCCTTCATTGGCGGCCCGGCGGTTGCAGATTTTGAGGCTGCATACGCCTCTTTCGTGGGCGCAGGGCACTGCGTGGGCGTTGCCAACGGAACGGACGCCCTGGAACTTGCCCTGCGAGCCGGGGGTGTCCACCACGGCGGGGAAGTGATCATCCCCGCGAACACCTTCATCGCGACCGCCGAGGCAGTCAGCCGGATCGGGGCAGTCCCGGTACCAGTCGACGTCGACCCCCGCTACCTGCTGATCGATCCGGACGCCGTGGCCGCCGCCGTCACGGCACGAACGCAGGCCATCGTGCCGGTCCACTTGTTCGGGCAGACGGCCTTCGTGGAGCGGCTGGTGCCCATTGCGCAGTCCAGCGGTGCCGCAATCATTGAAGATGCTGCACAGTCGCAGGGTGCAACGCGCTTTGGTGCGCATGCCGGCACGTTGGGTACAGCGGCAGGGACCAGCTTCTACCCTGGCAAGAACCTTGGCGCCGCCGGGGACGCCGGAGCGGTCCTGACCAACGATCCCGCGCTTGCAGCCCGCGTTCGGCTGCTGGGGGCGCACGGCAGCTCGGAAAAGTACCGGCACGAGGCCATTGGATTCAATTCCCGCCTGGACACGGTCCAGGCTGTGGTCCTCAAGGCTAAACTTGGCAGGCTTCACGCGTGGAACCTGCGACGGCGCGCGGCGGCGAAGCGGTACGCCGCGCTGCTGGCCGACGTGCCGGGCGTTGAGATCCCGCAGGAGGCGCCCGGAAACGTGGACGTGTGGCACCTGTACGTGGTGCGGGTTCCGCGCCGGGATGCGGTCCTGCAGGCCCTGCATGCCGCCGGGATACAGGCCGGAATCCACTACCCCGTCCCTGTGCATATGAGCGGCGCCTACGCCGCCGGCGCTTCCGGTTCGTTCCCCGTGGCCGAAGAAGCCGCGCGGCGCATCCTGTCCCTCCCGCTGTTTCCGCACATCACTGCGGAGCAGCAGGAACGGGTGGTCGATGTGCTTGCAGGTGCAGTGGGGGCGGCATGACGGAAACTGCGTCCCGCCCCGGAGCTTCCAGTGCCTTCGGCTGGAGCCTGCTGAACACCGTCCTCTCCCGGCTGGGGACGCTGGGGATCGGCATCGTCCTGGCCCGCGTGCTGGGGCCGGAGTCGTTCGGTACCTTCGCGGTGGCACTGGTGGCGCTCATGGCGGTGTTGAGCTTCAACGAACTCGGCGTGTCACTGGCCATCGTCAGGTGGCCCGGGGATCCTGCCCGGATCGTGCCGACCGTCAACACCATTTCGGTGGTGGGAAGTACCGTCTTCTGCGGGGCGGCCATAGTTGCTGCTCCGCTGTTTACCTCCGCCGTGGGAGATCCACAGGCAACAGATGTCATCAGGGTGTTGATCCTCAGCGTCCTGATCAACGGCGTGGTGGCGTCCCCGGCCGCATTGCTCCAGCGGGACTTCCGCGAGAAGACCAGGCTGGGGATCGACCAGGTCAATGTCTGGGTGGGCGCCCTGCTCTCCCTGGTCCTGGCCCTTACCGGTATGGGGGCGATGGCGCTGGCCCTGGGACGAGTGGCCGGCAGCCTGCTCGCCGCCGCGATGTTCCTCCGGGCGTCACCGCTCCCCTACCGGTTGGGCCTGGACCGGGACCTGGTCATGCCACTGCTGCGGTTCGGGCTCCCACTGGCGGGCACGAGCATTATCTTCTTTGCCCTGGGCTACGCGGACCAGCTGACCACCGGGGCAGTCCTGGGCTCCACGGCCCTCGGTTTCTACGTCCTGGCCTTCAACCTCTCAAGCTGGCCGGTCAGTATCCTCGCCCAGCCGCTGCGACGGGTCGCACCGGCCGCCTTTTCATCCCTCCAGCATGACCGCGGCCGGATGAACGCCCTTCCAGGGGCAATTTTCTCCGTGATCACATGCGCCGCCCTTCCCGCCATGCTCTTCCTGGTGGGCTGCGCCCAGCCGCTGGTCCTGTTGCTTTACGGACGGGCCTGGCTGCCGTCGGCAGAAGTCCTTTCCTGGTTGATCCTGGCCGCCTTCACAAAGATCTTCTGCGATCTTGCCTATGACTTCCTTGTAGTACTGGGCCAGTCAGGCACGGTGTTCTACATCCAGGCCGGAAGCCTGCTGGTCCTTGTTCCAGCCCTGATCGCGGGATCAAAGCTCTTTGGTGTCCCCGGAGTGGCAGCGGCACAGGCGCTGGTGACCGGCTTCATCGTGCTTCCCTCGTACCTGCGGAAGTTGCACAAAGCCGGCCTGGACACGGGCGCCATATTCAGGGGAATGCTCGTCCCGGCAACGGTGGGGCTGGCAGTTGGTGGACTCGCGTGGCTGGCGGCGTCCCTGCAACCAAATCCGGTGCTCGCCCTCGTTGCCGGCGGAACGGCGGCTGGCGGCGGGACACTATGGCTGCTGTATCGGCGCCGCGACCTTGTACGGGATCTTCGCACCGTAGGTTCCGCCCCGCTGAGAACTGCGGCAGCGTCATGAAAATCCTCGTATTTCCCCACGATCTTGGCATCGGCGGCAGCCAGACCAACGCCATCGAAATTGCAGCCGGCGTTCAACGCCGCGGACACGAGGTGGTCATTTTCGGTCAACCAGGGGCCTTGAACGGGAGGATTGCCCAGCTTGGGCTGGAGTTCGTGGCTGCACCGCGCCCCTCGCACCGGCCCACTCCGAGAATTGTGGGGACCCTCATCAGGTTGGTGAAAGAACGCAGCATTGACGTCCTGCACGGCTATGAATGGCCGCCGGCCCTGGAATGCCTGCTCGCCGCGAGACGCTCGCGGGCAGTAGCCGTGTCCACGGTGATGTCCATGGCCGTTGCTCCCTTCATTCCCAAACATGTGCCGTTGCTGGTAGGCACGGAGGAAATCCTCTGCAGGGAACGCGGCTTCGGACGTACAGCGGTTGAACTGATGGAACCACCTGTCGACCTGGCGGAAAACAACCCTGCGGTTGACGTAGGCGCAACTGCCTTCAGGCGCACGTGGGGCCTGGAGGACCGCTCGTTCGTGGTGGTCACCGTTACGCGGTTGGCCGCCGAGCTCAAGCTGGAGGGCATCCTCTCTGCAATCGACACAGTGCGGCAGGTAGATCCCGCACTGCGGGTCCAACTGCTTATCGCCGGCGACGGCCCAGCCCGCCGTGAAGTCGCATCAGCCGCGGCCGTGGCCAACGCCGGCCTGGGCCGCGAGGCTGTCATATTAACCGGGCAGCTCGCGGACCCCCGGCCGGCATACGCCTGCGCGGATGCGGTCATTGGCATGGGAAGTTCAGCCCTTCGGGCCATGGCTTTTGGAAAACCTACCATTGTGCAGGGTGAGCGTGGCTTCTGGGAGTTGGTCACCCCGGAAACCCTGCCTTTCTTCCTCCGGCAAGGCTGGTACGGCATCGGTGACAACCCGCTGGGTGCCTCCTCAAAGCTGGCTGGACTCCTGACCGCCCTGCAGTCAGAGCCGGGAAGGCGGGCGGCACTGGGAACCTTTTGCCTCAAGACAGTCTCCGACCGGTTTTCACTGGGCAGGGCTGCGGAACTCCAGGAGGAGTTCTACGCCAGGGCCATAGCGGCACGGCAGCCCGGGTCGGCGTTGCGGAATGACGCAGACGCTGCCCGCCGCTACATCGCCCATCAATTCTCCCAGCAGGCACGGCGACTTTTCGGCCCTGTTGCCCGGGACGACTTCAACGCAATGGACAAGGTGCTGGCAGCACCCTCCAGTCCCGGTCATACCGTCAGGGGGAACGCGTGATGGCACCCGCGCGAACCATTGTTCTCCTGGCCGGCAGCCGTTGGGAGGATGTCAGGGGAACTGATCATCACCTGGCCAGGTCGCTGTCGAAATCGATCCCTGTCCTCTGGGTCGACCCCCCGCTGCCACTCCACCTCGCCCTGCGCGGGCGGGATGTCCTTCGGAAACCCACGGACCTTTCCCTGGTCGATCCTGGCATCACCCGTCTGCGGGTCATGACAGTCCCGGGATTCACACGAAGGCAACTGGCACCGGCCGCGAGGTTCCTTGTCAATACAGCCATCCGGCGCACCATTGCGAAACTCCGGCTCACCCCAGTCGCAACCCTGGTGCTGTCGCCATTGGCGCATTTCCCAACCGGCCTCCCAGGCACCAAAGTCCTGTACGCCACGGATGACTGGGTATCCGGGGCCCCCCTGATGGGGTTGGACCGCGGCCTGGTCCAGCAGACGCTTGAGTGCAATCTCAAGGCAGCCCAGTCAACAATGGCAGTGTCACCCGCCCTGGCCAGCCGTCTCGACGCGCTGCTGCCATCCACGGTGCAAAAGACCGCCGTCCTCCCCAATGGATGTGAACTTCCGGTTCCAGGCGAAGAGCCCGGAACCAAGGCATCAGAAGCCGTCCTGGTAGGTCAGTTGAACGAGCGTCTGGACCTGCCGGTATTGGAGGCCTTGCAGGCATCCGGCATCCACCTGACCGTCATCGGGTCCCCGCACTGAGCGGGACCCGGAGACCAGGACGCGATTGGACGCATTCCTGGCTGCGGACAATGTGTCCTGGTTGGGCAAACTGCCGTACGCCGACACCCAGGCGCACCTGCGCTCAGCCCGGGTCGGACTCACGCCGTACCGTGATACTCCCTTCAACCGGGCCGCGTTTCCGCTCAAGACCCTCGACTACCTGGCCTCGGGACTGCCCGTTGTGGCCACTGACCTTCCCTCGGTGCGGTGGCTGGATACCGACCTGGTGTCCATTTCCAGCGGACCTTCACACTTCGTTGAGCAGGTGCATCGGATTCTCCGCTCCGATCCGCGCGGGTTCTCCCCCGGAAAGTACCGGGCCTTTGCCGCGCGCCACACGTGGGACGAGCGCGCCGCGCAACTGATCCGGAGTTTTGAAGGGACCGGTGAGCATGGGAATCAAAGCAATTAGGGCTGCGGCGGTCATCTTCGCGCTGATCGGCATGTGCTGCTCCGCTTGCACCCCGAGCGCAGATGCACTCCCCGCCGCCGGGGAACCACTCAATCTGAAGACCATCCCCTGGGAAGGCGGTCCCGGCTACTGGAAGTCATTCGCCAAGGCTGATGCGGCCGGCTGGGATGATCCTGCATTTTTTCCGATAGCAATTTGGTACAACGGCATCAGCACCGATGATGAAGTCCGTTTCGACAAAGATCATGGCATCAATACGTACATTGGCATGGATAGCAGCACCCCCTATTCCATCTTCGACCGCAATGGCGTCTTCTGGATTGGCGGGAAGCTAAATGACTCCTTTACGTCGTCCAGCAGGAACTGGGTGGGCGCAATTCTCGATGATGAGGTTGACGGACGGTTCACCCCGGAAGAGGGCCGGAAACACCGCGCCCAACTGCGTGCGGAGGTACCCCCGGGGCTTTTCAGCTACGCAAACTTCACCAATATGGTGATTGGAAACAATATGAAGGCTGCTGATGCGCAGGCATTCGTCAACGAATTCACCGACGCGGTTTCGGTCGATATGTACTGGTACACGGTTCCTACCTGTAATCCCGCCACCTACGTCAACACAAATATTGTTCCCATCAGCCGGGAAAGTTGCCGGAGCGCCTCAAGCTACGGAAAGACCCTGGACGCCCTGCGTCTCCAGGACGCTGCAGACGGGAAACTCCAGCCTTTGTGGCAGTTCGTCGAGAACCTCAACGGCGGCCCTGGCGGGGGCAGCCATGTTGCAAATATTGCGGCCGACCAGCTCCAAGGCGCCGTCATGAACTCTGTTATTCACGAGGCGCGGGGAATCGTCTATTTCAACCAGAGCCTTAACGGGCCCTGCCTGGCGGGCAGCGCACTTCGTGCGGCCCAGGTGTCTCCAGGCTTCTGCGGTGCAGCCCAGATGGACGCGATGCGCACAGTCAATGCACACATCCGCGAGCTGGCGCCAGTAATCAATACCCAGTCCTTTGAGTACCGCTTTGGCGACGGCATGGACACAATGCTCAAGGTCCATGAGGGATATGCGTACGTGTTCGCAATGATTGAAGCAGGCTCCCGTCCCGGCGACCGGACGCTCACCCTGCCCGGTTCAATCAAGACGTCGTCCGCGGAATTGCTCTTCGAAAACCGGTCCATAAGCGTCGACAGCCAGGGTAAGTTCTCTGATTCGTTCCCTAAAGAATCGACCTACCACATCTACAAGGTGAAGCTATGAGCCGGTCAATCGATCACGTACTGCTTACCCGTTTCAACCTTCCGTCTTTAGGCACGGAAAGCTACGTTCGCGCCCAGGATGGATGGCTTTCACGCAGATTGGATCTGTTTGAGGAATTCTGTTTGCCATCGGTCCGCGCCCAGACATGCCAGGATTTTCACTGGATTATCTACCTTGATCCCGAAAGCCCGGACTGGCTGCTCGACCGGCTCAATGACCTCAACTCGCCGCGGATTTTCACTCCTGTATTCCGAACCGCAGTTTCGGCGGCGGATCGTGTACAGGATTTGGAGGCCGTCACGGGCGCCGCCGGCAAGACCCTCATCACGACAAATCTCGACAACGATGATGGACTCGCGGCAGACTTCGTCGAGCGCCTGCAAAACCTCCCTAACAGCCATTCAAGATCGGCTGTCTACTTCACCCAAGGCCTGATCCGCCACGGCGAAAGGGTTTACGCCCGCAAGGACGCTGCAAACGCATTCTGCTCCGTCAGGGAGTCCTGGGATGATCCCCAAACGTGCTGGGCAGACTGGCACAACCGGTTGGGCCTTTCCATGTCCGTGGCGGAAATCGGTGGGCCGGCCGCTTGGTTGCAGGTCATACACGGAACGAACGTCAGCAACCGCGTCCGCGGACGACGAATCGCTGTGGGAGCTGAACACATCCTGCGTTTTGGCTCCCTGCTGGCTGGTGTCGAAAACCCCTCGAAAGCCGCGCTGCTGCGGGAAGCCTCCGCTGGCCTCTACCGCGGAGCCCGGGATGCCGCGCGGTCGGCGACGCGGGACACCATCATCTTGCTGGCCGGTAAAGATGGCCTGGACCGAGTCAAAACCCTCGTTCGTGCACAGGCCAATGCCCTGGTCAGTCGTAAATAGGAAGGAGTAAACCATGTTCTTGCGTGACCTGTACGACAGCCTTAGGCGTCGGTGGTACATCGTAGCGGCAGGGATTTTGATAACAGCTGCCATAGCGGGACTGGCCTACGGCCAGTCTCCCGTCAAATACGAGGCCTCCGGCAGCGTTGCCCTGGTGCCCCCGGCAACTGCTGTCATTTCGGGAGATAACCCGTTCCTGTACATGGGTGGACTGGAACAGGCACTCGGTGTGCTGATCGTTAAGTTGAATTCGCCCGAAGTCCAGCACAAAGTCTCGGACAATTTTCCCGACACCGAATACACCGCCGTACGGGAACCCTCCACGAATGGTCCGATTGTCCGAATTTCCGTCAGCGGACCCAATGCCACTGAAACCCTCAGCGTGCTCCGCCAGGTCCTCGGCTCGGTGCCGGAGAACCTCACGTCGCTGCAGGACGCACTCAACTTGAGCGCCGCTTCACGGATGACCTCGCTCCCGCTTTCGCAAGATGATGAAGCGGTGGCCAACGGCAGCGGCAGAAGCCGGATCCTCCTGGCCCTGGCTGCAGTGGGAATCGCTGGAACAGTCATTTTGACCGGCCAACTGGATAAGGTCCTTCTCCGCCGGCGCCGCGACGGCGTTCCTCCCAACGTCGGCGAACCCTCGGTGAAGCCGGCCTCTCCACGGAAGGAGGATTTTGTCGTTGAAGGCCCTCGGCATGTTGGCGCGGGTGCCGCCGGCAGGCGCAACAGGACCCATGGACCAACACGGGCGGGATCCGGGGCCGGGACCAACAGCAGCTCCCGGTTGACGGGTGAGGACCCTGCACACGGGCGGGAACACGTGGATGCCGCAAAGCCCTGAACGTATCTCAAGCGGCACAGCCGTTGCAGGGACGCGATTACGCCGCCCTTTGCGCAAGCGGGCAGATGGCGGCTGGGATGCCGTGGATGCCCTGGCGCTGCTGCTCCTGGTTCTGCTTGCCATTCCGTCCAACCGGACCATCGAGCCCCTTGGTGGGGCAGGCGTTCCGGCGATGCTTCTCGCGCTGCTCTTCCTGCCGTGGTGGGGATGGTATGCGGCTCAGCGGGAAGCCCGGCTTTTCCCCGCCCCGGCCCAGCCAGTGCGGACCGCCATGGTCATTCTCCTGCTCTGCATCCTGGCAAGCTACGCCGCTGGATCACTGCGTGCCCTCTCAGACCCCGAAAGCAATGGGCTCAACCTGGGGTTGCTGAGGGCTGCTTCGTTCATGGGTATCCTGGCGGTCGCCGCTGACGGCATCCCGAGCAGGCGCCGTTTGATCCAACTGCTCCGCTGGTGCTGCCTCCTGTGCGGGATGTACGCGACCCTGGGGGTTGTCCAGTTCGTCACAGGACAGTCTTTTGTGGAAGGTATTTCCCTTCCCGGGCTGGCAGTCAGCGACTTCGGCGCCCTCCAGGAACGGGGAGGCTTCAACCGGCCCTCCTCAACGGCCCGGAATCCCCTGGAGTACGCCTACGTGCTCTCTATGTTCTTTCCCATCGCCGTCAGTCTGGCCCTCCACGACAGGAAGCAGAACGCACTCATGCGCTGGTTCCCGGTGGCCGCCATTGCCACTGCGGCCGCGCTCTCCGTTTCAAGGTCGGCAATTGTCGGGGTGGCCGTTGCCACCGTGGTTCTTGTGCCCTTTTGGACGGCGGATGTTCGTCGAAAGGCTGCGGTTGCAGCCCTGGGGCTTCTGGGGGTCGTGTGGATCATGGTTCCGGGCATGATGGGCACGCTGTTGAATCTGTTCGGCGAGCATGATCCGGGTGTGGACTCGAGAACGGACAGCTACACAGTTGTCTGGTCATTTTGGCAGCTCAATCCGGTGTTTGGCCGCGGCTTTGGCACCTTCCTGCCTGCGTACCGGATCCTCGACAACCAGTACCTGCTCACGCTGGTGGAAACCGGCGCGCTGGGGCTGGCGGCCTTCGCCGGCGTGGCGGCTACCGCGGTCGTTGTGGCAATCAAGGCAGGAAGGCGCTCTGCACACCCACTCTTCCGGAGCCTCGGTCCCGGACTGGCGGCCAGCGTCGTAGCGGGAGCAGTGCTGACGGGCTTCTTCGATGCCTTGTCATTCCCCCAGGCAGCCGGCGTGCTGTTCCTGGTTCTCGGCCTGTGCGGTGCCTTCTGGCGGCTCAAAGATGTTGATGTGGAGGCAGGTCATGGCTAGCCGCTTCATGAAACCTGCACCCCGAGGGGCGGTGCTTCGTCGGTGGCCCGCGGCCCTGGTCATCCTGGCTCTGATGGTGCCGATCATCATTGCGGCCGGCCAGAGCAAGGGCGTCTACTGGTCCCGTGTGGATGTGGTCTTCCTGCCGCCCGCGGGGGCTGCTGCAGGCAATCCACTGCGCTCCGATTCCCAGGATGTCGTGCAGTTCGCGGCTGTGATTCAACGACGGGCCATCACTAAAAGCGCTGAACCGGACATCGAGCTGAACGGAGCCAGTCTTTTCGCAGCAGGAATCCGGGAGGGGTATCGCGTCTACCAGCCCAACGCGGGAAGTCAGTGGCAGCGTTCCTTCAAGAGGGCCGTAGTGTCCATTGAAGTCGTGTCGGAAGACGAAGCAACTGCGACGCAGAGGGCCATGCAACTGGCGGACAGCATCACTTTGTCCGCAGGGCAGGAGCAGAGAGCACTGGGGGTCATTCCGACAGCCCGGATTTCCACTGAGCTTTCACCGTCCGTACCCACCACCAGCTATCACGGCACGAACCGGCCCGCCGCCGTGGGTGCCCTCACTGTCCTTGCCCTTGCACTGGCCAGTGGGGCAGCCCTCATGACCGGCAAAGCAAAGCTGAAAGCCCGCAACAAACCACGCGGTAAAAAGTCCCTGTTGGATGTATAGGCCTGCAGGCCGGCGAAGGGGATGCGGGATCCCCTCCACGCTTTTACAGTTCCGGGATCCGGCTGCTTTCGTCGCGCTCCCACGCGCTCCCCGGACGACGTTTCCGTGCCACGCGGCCGGCTACAGCGAAAGCTGCATACACCAGGGCGTCCAAGGCGGTAGCCGGTCCTTCGACGGCGGCAAGAAGTTCACGCAGCGTCCGCCCCGTCCGGGCGCCGCCCATGCTCCGCAGTTCGCTGTTTCCCCGGTACACCCTGCGGAGCGTTGAAAGAAGCAGCCGGGTGGAACGCGGTGTTCGGACAATAACCGGAACGCACTCCACCACCAGCTTTTCGGACGTGCTGAAGAGCTGGTCGATGTAGTAGTCGTCTGCGGTTACTGGAGGGAATGCCCCCAGGCGCTCATGGCCCTCTTCATTGAGTCCGTATACGCCGGCGCCCCACATCGATCCTGATGCCTGGGGAAGACGGTTCCGGGCACGGTAGTAGGCACGGACCGGCCAGGAGGCTCCGAACGTGTCGTAGACAAAGGCCGGCCGGGCACAGAGCACTCCCGGTGTGGCCGAGAGTGCTTCCATGGTGGCCCGCAGCGCCTCCGCCGGTACCTCAATATCCGCGTCCACATATATGCGGGGCCAGCGGGTGGCTGCCCTGTCCGCAGCGTTGAGGGCCGCAACCTTGGACGCCTCCCCCACGTGCAGGACCTGCACGCCTGGGGTGGACCGTGCAACTGCCTCGGTGCCGTCGCTGCAGCCGTTGCACGCCACAATCACCTCGACTCGGCCGGTGGCCAGGGGTAACTCGAGAGCCGCGAGGGTTCTGCCGAGAACCGATGCTTCATTGTGTGCAGGGATAATGACTGCCCCGGCCGGGAAGTCCGCATCAACGCCAGTCGACGTCGGGTATGCAACGGCATGGGGAAGGTCCGCCCAGCGGGACTCCCAGGCAACAAGCCCCAGGATTCCCCGGTGTCCGGCAAGCGGCGCCCGCAGCAGTGCGGACAGCAGGACAGCCGCCCGGAAGGCCCGCGCATAGCTGACGTTGTGGAACTTGCGGGCGTAGCGGATCCGGTTTGCGGTCATCAACGCATCAAGCGCCGGTGAGCTTCCCGACCCTCCACGGCAGTGCGTCATGGCGGCCAGGGGCTCGAACCAGATGGCGGCCTTCATGTCGCGGACCCGGTGCAGGTAGTCCGTCTCTTCGGAATACAGGAAGTAGCTCTCATCCCAGCTGCCCACCTGCGCTGCCACGTCAGCCCGGACCAGCAGGGCAGCGCCGGTGGCCCATTCCACCTTGTGCGGATGGGCGTAGCTCTCAGCGTCGAAGTCCATTTCCGAGAGCCACCCGGGGCGGCTTGGGAATTTGCTGCCCAGGGCGGCGTCGCCGAGTGCGCGCAGGATGGTTGGCTCGCGGCGCAGGGACGGGTACAGCGTCCCATCCGCGTCCTGCAGAAGGGGGACAACAACGGCTGCGCCTGTCCTTGCCATGGACGCACGGAGAGCCTGGACGGCCCCTTGCTGAACACGCAGGTCCGGGTTGAGCACCAGGTAGGTGTCAGCAGGGCCGGCTTTTGCATAGGCAGCGTTGATACCGCCGGCATAGCCCAGATTTCCCCCCGTGGCGAAGGCCATGATCTCCGGGTACTTCTGCAGGCAGGCCAAGGTGTCAGGGGTGGGCGAGTTGTCGGCCACGACCACTTTGATCGATTGGTCTTTTGTTTCCTGCAGGAGGCTTTCAAGCATTCGGCATACATCGGCGCCGTTGTTGTACGTGACCACCAGCGCCGCAACGTCGGCATGCCTGTCGACGGGGGTAAAGCCCAGGGGCCTGGGGTTGAGGGCCCGGGCAGTCCCGGCCGGGGCGTGGGGCACTGAGAGCACGCCGGGCACGGGTGTTGCGCTGTGCCGGCGGAGCCGTAGGTAGGATTCGGGTCCTTCCAGCAGGTACCGCCTGGCAAGCCTCCGCGGCTCGATGGCCAAGCGCCAGGCCCATTCGAGTCCCATGGAGCTCACTTGCCCCGGCGCGCGCCGGACGTTCCCGGCCAGGAAGTCCACCACGGCGCCGAAGGCCAGCAGGACCTTGGCACCCGTGAGATGGCCGTACTCCGCTATCCAGAGTTCCTGCCGGGGCTTGCCCATGCAAACCAACAGGATGTCCGCACCTGCAGCACTGATCTCACGGCACAGGCGCCGCGATGCCCGCGGGTCCGTCAGGACGTGCCGGGCTGGTGCCCACCAACCGGCTACACGCAGCAGCGGCTTTTCGGTTCCAAGCCGGTTCGCGGCCATGCGTTGGGCTTCCTCGCTTCCGCCCAGGAATCCTACAGAAAGCCCACGCACTGCCGCGGTGTCGAGAATCTGCCCGATCAGGTCGCTTCCCGCCAGGCGCGGCCAGCGTTGACCCGTGAGTTCGGCGGCTTTGGCTACCAATGGCGCACCGTCCAGCAGCGTCATCCATTCGACGGCGGCGATGTCCAGGGTGTTCTCCCACCGGCCACCGGCACCGAAGTGGTTCAGGTGGTCCAGGTTTGCGGACAGCACACCCAGTGGCTTTGGACCGCCGGAGACAGCGCGCTGCATGATGCTCGCCACGGCCTCGTCGCGGCCCATCAGGTCAACGGCTACCCCACCGAGGTTCACCTTCATGCCCTGGCTCCGGGCGGGGGCAGAACCCGTGGAGCGGGAGGCAGCGGATGGCCGCCGTTCCGCTCTGTGGCCAACGCTTTTGGGGGCGACCCGATCCACCGTCCCCAGCCCGTGGATACGGCGGCGAAGGTCTCCTCGTGCAGATGTCATTCCGGCTCCATGGTCGCGGCCCACTCGCGAAGCGGCATGAAGGGGGTCTGCACTCCCCCGGCACGCCTGCGGGCCGGCTTGGCGGCCCTGCTGTCGCTTACCTGGCAAATCGACGCCGGCAGGAGGACGTGACGGAGCCGGAACCTGGCTCAATCACCCCGCTGGCATCTCCAGTCCAACGCTAGGTGGGTCCTGGGAGCCGGACCATACGGCGGCAAGGACTATGTGGATATCCGCACGGTGCTTTGTGGTGGCCGGCGGGCAGGGGAACTATGCCGCCGTGCGGAAGAACAGCTCCGTGACGGTGGCAAGGCGCCGGGGATCCTCAACGCCGCACAGTTCGCGGGCGGAGTGCATGGACAGCAGCGGCACGCCTACGTCCACGGTGCGGATACCCAGCCGGGTGGCAGTGAGCGGGCCGATGGTGGAGCCGCAGGGCACCACGTTGTTGGAGACGAACTCCTGGTACGGCACCCCGGCCTCACCGCAGAGCCGCGCCCAGAACGCCGCACCGTAGGCGTCCGTGGCGTAGCGCTGGTTGGCATTGATCTTCAGCAGCGGGCCGCCGTTCAGCACCGGGTGGTTGGCGGGATCATGCCGCTCGGGGTAGTTCGGGTGCACGGCGTGGCCGGCATCGGCGGAAAGGCAGAACGACGCCGCCAGGGCCTGCCGGCGCTGGCTCACCGTGGCGCCGAGGCCGTCGGAGATGCGCACCAGCACGTCTTCGAGGATGGGTCCGCACGCACCGGAGCGGGAGTTGGACCCGATTTCCTCGTGGTCAAAAGCGGCGAGGACTGCGATGGGGCCGCCCTGAGGCCCGGACTGGGCGTGGGCCGCCAAAGCCGCCAGGCCTGCATGCGTGGCCGAAAGGTTGTCCAGCCGCCCGGATGCGAAGAACTCCCCTTTGCCCCCGAAAACTGCCGGTGCCTGCGTGTCCGCAATGACGACGTCGTACCCGCCAATCTGCCCCGGGTCGACGCTTGCGCCGGCTACCGAGGCCGCCAGCACGCCCAGCAGGTCCGAGTCCGTGGGATTTCCCAGGCCCCACACGGGATTCATGTGGCGTTGTTTGTCCAGGGCCAGGCCCTCGTTCACCGCACGGTCCAGGTGGATGGCCAACTGCGGGAAGCGCAGCAGCGGGCCCGTGGCTGTGAGGTGCTCGGTGCCGTCGAGCATCACCAGCCGGCCCGCGAGCCGGAGCTCGCGGTCCAGCCAGGAGTTCAGCAGTGGTCCGCCGTAAATTTCCACCCCGGCCTGCAGCCAGCCATGGGCACCGGTGGTGGGCTTGGGCTTCAGCTTGAACGACGGCGAATCGGTGTGCGCCCCCAGGATGTTGAACCCCGTGGCCGGCCCTGCTCCTTCCGGGACCACCCACGCGATCAGCGCACCGTCGCGGATCACGAAGAAGGATCCAGCGCCGCCCTCCCACGGCTGCAGCTCATCCAGGCGGACGAATCCGGCCTCCTCCAGCCGCCTGCCCCCCTCATGCGCAGCGTGGAAGCTCGACGGCGATGCGCTGACATACGCGCCAAGATCCTGGATGTGGTCTGCGGCAGAGGAAGGCAAAGGCATGGTCCCGAGTCTAGCGCTGCGTCTGCTCCGCTGAAGCCGGGGCAGCCTCGGCTGCTGCGGCGGCCTGTCCGGCGCCTGCGGCATCCTTCCGCCGGTAGCGGAGTACGCCCAGGGCGACCACGACGGCGGCCAGTGCCAGTGAGAGCAGCAGGGATTCCCGGGTTGATTCCACGATCACCATGCCGATGAGCAGGGCCACGATGCTGATGATGGCTGCCCAGGTGAGGTACGGGAACAGCCACATCTTCAGCTGCAGGTCCTTCGCTGCGGCACCCATCCGACGGCGGAGGACCAGCTGCGAGGCCGAGATGACCAGCCACACGAACAGGGCGATGGCGCCGGAAGTGTTGACCAGGAACAGGAACACGGTGTCCGGGGCGATGTAGTTCAGGCCCACCGTGACGAAGCCGACCACGGTGGAGGCCAGGACGGCAGCGGCCGGGACTCCGCGGCGGGAGATACGGGTCCAGGAGCGCGGGGCGTCACCGCGGGTGGAGAGGGAGAACAGCATGCGGCTGGCGGTGTACAGCCCGGAATTCAGGCAGGAGAGGACAGAGGTCAGCACCACGACGTCCATGATGGTTCCGGCACCGGGGATGCCGAAGAGTTCGATGACTGCCACGTACGGGCTCTTGGCCACGGAGGCGGAGTTCCAAGGAAGCAGCGTGACCACGATCGCGATGGAGCCGATGTAGAAGACCAGGATGCGCCATACGGTGGATTTGACGGCCTTCTTGACGGCATCCACGGGGTTCTCGGATTCGCCGGCCGCGATGGTGGCGATCTCGGCGCCGAAGAAGGAGAAGACCACCACGAGGATGCCGGCCAGCACGGCTCCCGGCCCATTGGGCATGAACCCGCCGTTATTGACCAGGTTGTCCAGGCCGGGTGCGGGGACGCCGGGGATGAGGCCGAGGATGGCGGCGACGCCAAAGATGAGGAAGAGGACGATTGCCGCCACCTTGATGGAGGCGAACCAGAACTCGAACTCGCCGTAGGACTTTACGGAACCGAGGTTGGTGAGCGTCAGCAGCACCATGAGCACGAGGGCCCATACCCACTGGTCAATGCCCGGCACCCAGCGGTGCATGATGGCGGCGCCGGCGGTGGCCTCGATGCCCAGGACGATGATCCAGAACCAGGCGTAGAGCCAGCCGATGCTGAAACCCGCCCACCGGCCCAGTGCCTTGTCCGCATAGGTGGAGAAGGAGCCTGTCTCCGGGTTTGCCGCGGCCATCTCGCCCAGCATGCGCATCACCAGGATGACCACCAGCCCGGCTGCTGCATACGCCACGAGGATGCCCGGTCCGGCCTGCTGGATGGCTGCCCCCGAGCCGACGAAAAGGCCCGCACCAATGACGCCGGCAATGGCAATCATGGACAGGTGCCTGGGTTTCAGGGACTTTGAAAGTTGCTGGTCAGCATGCATGGAAGCGCCGTCCTGTTGGGAAATAGCATGGGTTGAGCGACGTGCCTTGGTGCACCGGCAGAAGACCGTGTGATGCACCACATCGTCGTTTCACCCTAGATCCGCCATTATGCGCCTTGCTTTGTGCAGTCCAACAGACCTGCTTCCCGCCAACAGGACGGCGCTCCAAGCAGAAACACTTGGGAGCAATAAAAGTTTTCCTTCAGGCACATTTGTAATGTGCCCGAAACCACGCGCCCGGTGTGGCGCGTGGCGGAATCCGGGTTCAGGGACTATACGTCCCGCCGCTTCAACAGGATGCCGGCGAGCAGGACGGGGATGACCACCCAGGCGCCGAGGACCAAGCCGGCCTGCCACGCCTCAAGGGTGTCCGGAACGTGCTGCGCCGCCGTCAACGGCTCCACGGTGTTGCCCGGCAGGTATTTGCGGGCCTCCGTAAAGAAGTCGCCGGGGATGAGCTGGAACGCAATGGGTGCCACGAAGAAGATGCCCACCAGGCTCATGATTCCGCCGGCCGAATTCCTGATCAGGGTGCCCAGGGCCATGCCGATGGCAGCGACGGCCGCCACATAGACGCTGTTGACCAGGAGGAGTTTCACCGACTGTGAGCTTCCCAGGTCCAGCTTGAGGCCGTAGTTGTCCAGCACGGGTACAGCGACCAGTCCCGCTACCCAGGTGGAGGCGGCAGTGACCACGAACGATGTCACCATCACCACCACCAGCTTGGCAGCGAAAGCGGGAAGGCGCCGGGGCACTGCCGCAAAGGTGGACCGCGCCATGCCAGTGGTGAATTCCGAGCTCATCAGGAGCACGCCCAGTGATCCCAGGATCAGCTGGGCGAAGGCGATGCCGGATGTGGGCACGCTGACGGCTAGGTCTCCGCCCTGGGCGGCCATCCGGGCCGCGGCCTGCGGATCCCGGTTGGCCGCATCGGCAAACTGGCCCGTCCCCCATGCCGACAGGGCACCAAAGCCGACCATGACCACCGCGGTGGAGGCGAGCAGGATCAGCGTGGAGAGCAGGCTCCGGAACTTGATGACTTCAGAGTTGAGGACCCGGAGGAATGTTGGCCCGGGAAGGGCCTGGCCGGCATTGCGTGCGCCTGGCCCGGCGGGGGAGGCTGCCGGTTCGCGCGGGGGGATGGATTCAGTGGTCGTGGAGCTCATGAGTGGCTTACCTCCGCAGCGGGCAGGGAGTGGTATTCGACGTCGTCTTTGGTCAGTTCCATGTACGCTTCCTCGAGGCTTGCAACAAGGGGCGTGAGTTCATACACCATGACCTGGTTCTCCAGGGCCAGGGCTGCGATGTTCCTCGGGTCCAGGCCCGTTACTTCCAGCAGTTCACGCTCCGGAGAAGCAATGGTTGCACCGCGTTCGGCGAGCAGTTGGTGCAGGCGGTCGGGCTGGTCGGTGCGGAGGCGGACACGGGACTGGCCCTTGCCGGTGATGATGTCCTGGATGGGGGCGTCGGCAATGACGCGGCCGCGGCCAATGACCACCAGGTGGTCGGCTGTTTGCGCCATTTCACTCATCAGGTGGCTGGAGAGGAACACAGTGCGTCCCTGCCCGGCGAGGTACCGGACCAGGTTGCGCACCCACACCACGCCCTCGGGGTCCAGCCCGTTGACCGGTTCGTCGAGGATGAGCGTCTGGGGATCCCCCAGCAGGGCAGCCGCGATGCCCAGGCGCTGGCCCATGCCCAGCGAGAAACCGCCGGCCTTCTTCCGCGCCACGGCTTCCAGCCCGGTCATCTCGATCACCTCATGCACCCGGGACTTGGGGATGCTGTGGGTGGCTGCCATGGCCAGCAGGTGGTTGTAGGCGCTGCGGCTGGTGTGGACGGCTTTGGCGTCAAGCAGCGCACCCACCTCGCGCAGGGGTGCCTTGTGCTGGACATAGGGCAGGCCGTTCACCTTGGCAGACCCCGACGTCGGACGGTCCAGGCCCATGATCATGCGCATGGTGGTGGATTTTCCTGCCCCGTTGGGGCCCAGGAAGCCGGTGACTTGCCCTGCCCTGACGGTGAAACTGACCCCGGCTACGGCGGTTTTGTCGCCGTAGACCTTGGTCAGCCCGTTTACCTCGATCATGAATCATCCTTTGAACGGCAGCGGACGGCTGCAGACGTTGTTGGGTGCGGGTACCTTCCCCACGCTACCGAGGCCGCCGCCGCTTTTCGCCGCTTTCAGGGATGATTCAGGGGAGAATCAGGGTAGCCCTCCACTGCACGGGCTGCACTAGGGCCGGGGAGAGTAGTACGTCAGAGCCCTGGGCCGGACTTCGTAGGCCACTTTGCGCACCCCGGCCAGCGCTTCTCCGTCCACCGCCAGCGCCATGGGGCCGCCGCCGGCGTCGATCCTGACTTTTGTTGCCTCCCGGAGGTGCGTGATCCCGGAGCTTGCCACCGTACCCGTGAGCACGGACCAGAGAAGGCGGAGCCGGGCAAAGCGTTCATCAGCGGTGATCAGGCGGACGTCCAGGACACCGTCATCCATCACTGGCCTGATCAGCGGCGCGTGGTCCCGCGGGTAGAAGCGGCCCCGCCCCAGGTAGGCAATCCACACCTTATGCCGGACGCCGTCCACGCTCAGGGTGGTGGGGGTCCCGGCGGCGAACGTCCGGAACATGGCCACGACGCCGGCCAGGGGCTTCCCCAGCGCCCGCTGCAGGTGCTCCCGCCGCCGCACAAAATTCGGATACAGGCCCACGCTCGAGGTATTAAGCATGACCAGGTGTGAAACCTCCGGGTTGCCGGCCAGTCCCCGTTCAGCGGTGACCATGCCGACGTCGGCCAGGGCGGCCTCACCGTTCGTGGCCGCTTTCACCGCATCCTTCAGGCTTCCGGTTCCAGCGTCGCGCGCGAAATGGTTGAGGGTCCCGCCCGGCAGGACCAGCAGGGGAATTGAACGTTCGACGGCGGCGGCGGCCGCTGCGCCTACTGTCCCATCTCCGCCCCACACGCCCAGCGCCAGGGTTCCGGGAGAGCCGGCGGCGGCGTTGATGCGCTGCACCAGGTCCTCATACGGCTGCACGGTAGTTATATGCGCCTTGGGAAATACTTCTTGAAGCGCCGATGCCGTCTCCTCCTTGAACGAACCGCCCAAGGTATTGACCACGATGCTGAGGCCCTCACCGTCCGGGAGTGCCGGCGCGCTGGTCCAGGCCCGTGAGGTCTGGGGAATGGGCGGCCGGACCGGCCACCAGTGGCGCGTTACCAGGGCGGCACCGGCACCAAGCGCCGACCCGAACAGGACATCCGACGGCCAGTGTGCACCGGTGTGGACCCGCGAGTAGGCCACGCCCAGGGCAGCCGGCGCCAGGGCTGCACCGAGGGCCGGACGCACCAGCCCCACTCCTACTGCAAAAGCCACGGCTGACGCCGAGTGCCCGGACGGCATGGAGGAGCTCGTGGGTTGCGGGTGCACAAAGCGGAAGACGGGCAGATGCTCCGGCAGCGGACGCGTCCGGGGCAGCAGCGTTTTGAACACCACATTGGTGACGGCGGAGGCTACTCCCTGGGCGAGCAGGCCGTGCACCGCTGCCCTTCGCGTCTTGCCCGGGAACAGTGCCAGGACAGCGGCCGCCGCTATCCACAGTTTGCCTTGGTTGGCAGAGGCGGACAGGCGGCGGAAGAAGTCATCATGGTTCCCTCCCGGCAGGCGTGAAACATACCCTAAGAGGTACCTATCGAGGCGGCTGATCCATGTCCGGCCCCCCCGGCTGGTGCTTTGCATGTGATCACCCTAACCCCGGCAGCTAGTCCCGCTGCGCCTGCTCCTGCTCCACCCGCAGTGGCCTGGCTGCTCCGGCGAGGACCAGCGCCAGGAGGATGGGCGCCATGATGGCCAGCAGCGCGGTGTGGATGCCGGTCAGGTCACCGAGGTAGCCGAGCAGGGGCGGCCCGGCAAGGAACGATATATACCCCAACGTGGATACAACAGAGACGCGCGCTGCTGAATGCTTTGGATCGTCGGAAGCAGCGGACATGCCCATGGGGAAGGCCAGGGCGGCTCCTACTCCCCAGAGGGCCGCGCCGACGCCGGCCAGCCAGATATTGGTTGCCAGCACGAAGAGGCCCAGCCCGGCGGCCGCGGCGGCCATGCTGGCCCGCAGGACAACCACCCGTCCGTATTTGTCGATCACCCGGCCGCCAAGGAACCGCATGGCCGTCATGGCCAGGACGAACAGGGCGAACATCAGGGCACCGGTGGATTCGGAGGTGCCCAGGCCGTCTACGGAGGCCTTGGCGATCCAGTCGTTGCCCGCCCCTTCGGTGAGGGTTGCTCCAAGGACCACCACGCCGATGAGCAGGGTCCTGCTGTCCCGCCAGGCGGATGGCCCCTTGGCCGCCTTCGGCTCCCCCTCCACTGAAGCCGCGGATACGTGGGGGAGGAAGTAGCGGGGCACGGCCAGTGCCACCACCACCACGACGGCCGCGATGACCAGGAGGTGCAGGGGCAGGTCCACGCCGAGGGTTGACAGCCCAGCCCCCAGCAGGGCGCCGACGAAGGCGCCGCCACTGAAAGCTGCATGGAACTGGGGCATGACGGTCCGCATGAGCTTGTGCTCAACGTCTGCCCCTTCGATGTTTTGCGCCACATCCCAGAGGCCGATTCCAATGCCGAAGAAGAACAGTGACACGGCTGTTCCGGGAATGGAGACGGAAAGAAGTGACAAGGCGATGCCCACTCCGGCAGCTGCCGCCAGGAGCCCGGCAAACCGTACCGTGTTGGCCGTCCCGATCCTGCCCACCACCAGGCCGGCGGTGGGCAGCGCGAGGAGTGAGCCCACGGCCGTACACAACAGCAGGGTGCCCATTTGGCCCGACGTGATCTGCAGCGTCTGGGTGACGGCGGGGATCCTGGCTGCCCAGCTGGCAAAGACCAACCCGTTGATGCCGAAAACCACGAACGTTGCCACAGCGGCGGCCTTGAGGCCTGCCTGCTGTTCGGTGCCGGTGTTGGTGCTCATACGCTCACTACTTCCACTGAGTATTTTTCGAGTTCGGCATTTTCCTGCGCGCTGAATGTCCGGTCTGTCACGATGACGTCCACCCGGTCCAGGCCGGCCACGAGCACCCTGGCGTGGGCCTTCCACTTGGCAGCGGAGGCGGCCACGACCACCCGCGCGGCTGAGTCCAGGCCGGCGGTCTTGACTGCCGCATCGTCCAGGTCGTGGGCCAGGAGGCCGTCCTTGAAGTCCACGGCACAGGGCGTTAGCACGGCGGTGTCGAAGCGGAGGGACCTGAGGTTGGACTCGGCAAGGGGTCCGCGGAAGGAAAGTTCGCCGGGCACTACGCTGCCCCCCGGCAGCAAGAGCGCCGGGTGCTGGCCATTAGCGTCCTCACCCCCGGCCACCGCGTTGAGGGCCTGGAGGGACATCGGCATCAGCGTCAGCTCCCTGCCTGCCACGGCCCGAGCCACGGCGGTAGCTGTGCTTCCGCTGTCCAGCCAGACATGTTCGCGGTCAGCAAGGAGGCCTGCGACGGCGGCCGCAATCCGTCGCTTGCCGTCCTGTTCCTCCAGCTCGCGCTGTCCGTAGCCGGGGTTCTGCCCCTGCCCGATCAGGCTCCTGGCACCGCCGTGGACTCTGCGCAGCACGCCATGGGCGGCGAGTACCTCAAGGTCGCGGCGGATGGTCGCACCGGAGGCGCCGCAGGCCTGCATGAGCTCTTCCACGCCCACTTCCGGTTTCCGCCGGAGGACCTCAGCGATGACCCGGTGTCGGTCATCAGTTTTCATGATCAAATGCTAACAGTTTTTGATCATTTGCTCACAGGGTTGATCACCAACCCCGTAGACCTCAGCGGACGCGGTCCACCCGCTGTTCGTCCCACACGGGCTCCGCGGACTCGTAGACCTTTCCGTCCGAGCCAAAGACCAGGAACCGGTCGAACGTCCGGGCAAACCAGCGGTCGTGCGTGACGGCGAGGACGGTGCCTTCGAAATGGTCGATGGCCCGTTCCAGTGCTTCGGCCGAGTGCAGGTCCAGGTTGTCCGTGGGTTCGTCCAGCAGGAGCAGCGTGGCGCCGCTGAGCTGCAGGAGCAGGATCTGGAACCGGGCCTGTTGGCCGCCGGAGAGTGACTCATACTTCTGTTCCGACTGCGCAGCCAGTCCGTAGCCATCCAGTGCGCCGGCAGCGGCCTCGCGGCCCAGCCCGGAGCGGTGTTCGTCGCCGCGGTGCAGGATTTCCAGCAGGGTCTTGCCCAACAAGTCCGGACGCACGTGGGTCTGGGCAAAGAATCCGGGCCGGATCCTGGCGCCGAGTTTCACGGTGCCCTCGTGCGGAACTTCCTTGATCTCGACGTCGGACACGGGCAGGTGCTCGCGCTCGGGGTCCGTGCCGCCGGTGGCAAGCAGCCGCAGGAAGTGCGATTTGCCGGAGCCGTTGGAGCCCAGCACGCCCACGCGGTCACCAAACCACACCTCCGTGGAAAACGGCTTCATCAGGCCGGTAAGCTCCAGGTGTTCCGCCACGATGGCCCGTTTGGCGGTCCGGCCACCCTTGAGCCGCATCTGGACGTTCTGCTCGATGGGCAGGGCCTCGGGCGGCCCGGCCTCCAGGAACTTCGCCAGCCGGGTCTGCGCCGCGTGGTACCGGTTGGCCATGTCAGAGCGGAACGCAGCCTTGTTTTTGTACATGTTGACGAGTTCCTTGAGCTTGATGTGCTCCTCGTCCCAGCGCTTGCGGAGTTCCTCGAAGCGCGCGTTCCGGTCTGCGCGGGCCTCCACGTAGGACCCGAAGCCGCCACCGTGGATCCATGCCGCGGCGCCATTGATTCCGGGCTCCAGGGTGACAATGCGGCCGGCCGCGTTGTTCAGCAGTTCCCGGTCGTGGCTGATGAAGAACACCGTCTTCTTTGATTCGTTCAGCTTCTCCTCGAGCCAGCGCTTGCCCGGGACGTCCAGGTAGTTGTCCGGTTCGTCCAGGAGCAGGAGGTCGTCCGGGCCGGCAAAGAGAGCCTCCAGCACCAGGCGTTTCTGCTCGCCTCCGGAAAGGGTCGACGCCGGGCGGTGCTGCGCGCGGTCAAAGGGGAGACCCAGCGCGGCCATGCAGACCTCGTCCCAGACGGTTTCGACGTCGTAGCCCCCGGCGTCGCCCCAGTCCACGATCGCCTGGGCATACCTCATCTGGGTGGGCTCGTCGTCGTGCTCCATCATGGCCAGTTCAGCCTCGTCCACCTCGCGGGCAGCGGCCGCCAGCGCCGGGGGAGCGGCGGATACCAGCAGGTCCCGCACAGTGGAGCCGTCCCGGACCTGGCCCACGAACTGGCGCATGATGCCCATATTGCCGGAGCGGCCGATGACGCCTTCGTCCGGGACCAGGTCCCCCGCGATGATCCTGAACAGGGTGGTTTTGCCTGTCCCGTTGGGCCCGATCAGGGCGGTTTTGGTACCGTCCGGGACCTTGAAGGTCACACCGTTCAGCAGCTGGGTGCCGTCGGAGAGGAAGTAGTCGATGCCGGAAACGTCAATATGGGCCACGCCGTCAATCCTCCCATGCCGGACCTAGCCGGCGGCGGTGAGGAACTGCTTCAGGAGCGGACCGGAGGTGGTGGCGCCCAGGCCGCCGTCCTCGACGAAGACGGCCACGGACAGGTCGCCGTGGACGGCCACGATCCAGGCGTGGGTCTTGGGCGGGTTCTCGGTCCCGAACTCGGCCGTTCCGGTTTTGGCACCGACCGGTGCGCCGGGGACGCTGGACAGGAAGCCGGCGTGCCCGGACGTGACCACGGCCCGCATCATGTCGGCCAACGATGCCGCCTCCGCGGCGGTGATGGGAGTCTTCGACGCCGTGGAGGGCGCCTCGGCAGTGGCGGTCGCCGACGCTTCGGCTGCCGGCGCGGTGGAACCCGCGGTTGTCCCGGCGGCGGGAGCACCGGCGTCGGGGTTAAGGACCAGCTGCGCGGAGACCGGGGCGCCCTTGGCTACCGATCCGGCCATGATCGCTGCGGCCAAAGGGGAGAGCAGCACCTTGCCCTGGCCAATCATGGACGCCGCGTGTTCCGTGCCCTGGGCTTCACCGGGGACGGAACCCAGGAAGGCTTCTGCTCCGAGTTTGGGCGCCTCAACCGCCACCCCCATGGACGTGGCAGCCGCTTCAAGCTGGCCCTGTGAAACGGCGTCGCGTTGCGAGATGAAGGCGGTGTTGCAGGAGTGCGCAAAGGCGTCGCGCAGCGTGACGGCGCCGAGGGAGGTCTCAGGGTAGCCTTCGGAGTTCTTGAAGGTCCGTCCGTCCACGGTGAGGGTTGGCGTGCACTGGACGGTGGAATCCGGCGTCATCCCGTTGCGGAACATGGCCAGGGAATCCACCATCTTGAAGATGGAGCCAGGGGCGTACTGCCCCAGCATGGCGGTGTTGTAGCCGTTGCTGCCGGGTCCGGAGGCCGCAGCCAGCACCTCTCCCGTGGAGGGGCGCAGGGCCACAATTGCTGATGCCGGACCTACTTTTTCCAGGGTGGTTTCGGCCAGCGCCTGCAGCCGCGGGTCAAGGGTGGTCTTCAACGGGGTCCCGGGTTTGGGCTCCACCTGGAACAGGACCCGCCGGGGGTCCGTCCCGGCGGACTGGATCTGTTCGCGGGTCAGGTCCGCCCGCTGCGCGCGGACCACCACGGCGTCTGATCCACGGAGCTGCTGGTCATACTGTTGCTGGAGGCCGCCGATGCCCGTGACGTCGCCCGCTGTCAGGACACCGTTGGAAGCGTCAATCTGTTCCGCGGTGGCCTCGCCAACCGAGCCAAGCACGGCGCGGGCAAACGTCCTGCTCGGGGCCAGGGGGATCGATGCCGGGATGCCGCGGGCGCCGGGAATGGCCGCGATCTGCTCATCGGAGATGGTGCGTCCCTCTTCACGCAGCGTGATGGCGGAAACGAAGGCCTGCGCGCCCGCCGCCTTGACCTGCTGGACGTACGCGGCGGGGTCCACTCCCACCAGTGCCGCCAGCTTTCCGGCGGAATCAGCCGGGTCCGCGGTGCCCAGCTGGGGTTTGTCGATGCCTACGTTCACCACGGGGCGGTAGGTCACCAGCGGGACGTCACCGGCTCCCAGGATGTCGGCGCGCTGGGGGGATTGGGATCCCTTGGTCACGATCTCACTGTCAGCCAGGCCTGGGGCCAGGATGGCCGGATTCCAGACGGTCAGCCATTTGTCACCGGACTTTTTGAAATTCGCTGGAAGGGTGTACTTCCACTCCGCGTCGCCGAACTTCCAGGTGTAGTTCAAGGGCGCGGACGCCTTGTCTCCGTCCAGCGTCAAGGCGCCGGCCTGGACGTCGGGCTTTTGCGGGTCCAGGGCCGCGAAGACCTGGTGGAGCTGGTCGTTGGCCGCGGCGGCGTCCTTGCCTTCGAAAGCCACAGACCCTACGTCAAGCGCCGATACGGCACCGGCAAGTTGTTGTGCTGCTGCTTCCGCCCCGGATTTCCCGTCATCGCAGGCCACCAGTGTGGTGCCCAGAATGAGCGCAGCTACAGCAAGCGAAAGTTTTGTTGATTTCCCCATCGCGCCATTATCCCCCGGACCGGACGTGGGCCGCGCCACCCCGGCGGTGGCAGCCGTCCAGAGGAGCTAGGACAGTCCCAGTTCCGGGACCGGGAGCTTGAAGATGTCCTTGAGGGCGTGCTTTGCCGCGTGCATCCCCGGCATACCCGTGACGCCGGGACCGGGCGGCGTCGATGACGAACACAGGTAGACACCCAGCAGGGGTGTCCGCCACGGGACGGGAGATACCACCGGTTTCTGGACAAGTCCGCGGACATCCATCACGCCGGCACTGAAGTCGCCCCCGATGTAGTTGCGGTTGTAGTCGGCCAATTCCGCAGCGGTGATGGCGTGCGATTCCACCACAAGGTCGCGGAAGCCCGGCGCGAACCGTTCCAATTGGGACACCACCTGGCTGGTCATGTCCTTCGTCGAACCGGACGGCACATGGCAGTAGGTCCACAGGATGCGCCGGCCTTCCGGTGCGCGGCTGGAGTCGAAGCGGGACGGCTGGGCCACGAGCACATACGGCCGTTCGGGGTGGTGACCGGCACTGACCTCGTTCTCTGAGCGCGCGAGTTCAGCCCGCGTTCCGCCCACATGGACCGTCCCGGCATCGGAGAGCCCGGCTGCCTGCCACGGCACTGGCCCGGACAGGATGAAGTCCACCTTGCAGGAGCCGTTGCCGTAGCGGAAACGCTCCAGGGCCCGCCGGTAATGGGCAGGAAGGGAATTCCCCGCCATGTCCAGCAGCCCCTTGGGCGCCACGTCGAGCAGGGTGGCGCGGGAGGCAGGAAGCTGTTCGAGCCGGTCGATCGGTGTTTCGGTGTGGATGACGCCGCCGTGGGCCTTGATGTCCTCGGCAAGTGCTTCCGCAATTGATGCGGAGCCGCCGCGGGGGATAGGCCACCCGCCGGCGTGCCCCAGGGCGCCGAGCATGAGACCGGCGCCGGAGGCGGCGAGGGAGGGCAAATGCGAAATGGCGTGGGCGGCCACACCGCTGAGGAGTGCCGGCGCAAGGTCATCCCGGAACCTGGTGTTCCACAGCCCGGTCCCCTGCTCCATTGTCCGCAACCCATAGACGGCGGCCACCAGGGGGTTCCGGGGGATCCGGAGGAGCTGGTTCTGCGTGAAGTCCATGACATCGTCAATGTGCCGGACCAATGGTTCCATCAGCCGCCGGTACGCAGGGCCGTCCTGGCCTAGCTCCGCTGCCGTCCTGTCCAGCGACTTGTAGGCCAGCGCCGCGCGGCCGCCGTCCAGCGGTGACCCGAAAGAAATCTCCGGCGTAACCAGTTCCACCCGCCGGGGCAGCTCGAACGCGCGGAAAAAAGGGGACGCAACGGCCATGGGATGCACCGCGGAGCAGACGTCGTGAAAGTGTCCCGGCTGCATGAGCTCTGTGGTCCGGGTGCCGCCGCCGATTTTGGGGGCCGCCTCGAAGACCTCCACTGACAGCCCGGCCCGTGCCATGACCACTGCTGCCGAGAGTCCGTTGGGACCGGAACCTACTACCGCGACATCAGGCATGGGACCTTGCTTTCGAAGGAAGCAGCGGCGCAGCCGGCCCAAATGGGCTTAGCCGGAACCGGTCGGGCGCGTTGGCAAACGGACCGCCGTGGGGATCGTCGAGGTGGTGCCGGCGGATGGGATCGTACGCAGGATCGTATATATCCCAGACGACGCGGGCCATGAGGTAGGCCACCGCGGCCATGTGCGCGGCCACAGCCAGGACGTAGTAGGGCATGTCCAGGTTGTGCTGGGAGGAACCTGCGCTGGTCACCTGACCAAGGTACATCCAGATGGCAGCCCAATGCAGGGCTTCGACACCCTGCCACACGAGGAAGTCACGCCATCGCGGCCTGGCCAGTGCGAGCAACGGAATGAGCCACACCACGTACTGCGGGGAATAGACCTTGCTGGTCAGGATGAAGGCGGCCACGATCAGGAATACGAGTTGCGCCAGGCGCGGGCGGCGACGGGCCGTGAGGGCAACAGCGGCGATACCGAGGCATGCCACCACGAAGAGGCCGCCCGACAGGAGGCTGACGCCTTCGGCATCCAGCTTGGACCAGTGCAGCCTGTCTGCCACCAGGTTGTAGGCAAACCAGGGCGAACTGTAACCGGCGCCCCGGTCGGCGCTGTACTGGAAGAAATAGGTCCAGCCGGAAAAGTTCGCGAGGGCGAACGGGAGGTTGACCACCAGCCATGCGGCGGCGGCGCTCCCGGCGGTAACCAGCAGTGGGCGCCAGCGGGCAGTCCGCACCGCCAGCAGCAGGATGGCCCCGAGCACCAGGAGGGGATACAGCTTGGTGGCTGTGGCCAAGCCGATCAGCACCCCGGCGGGAACCAGCCGCTGCCGGGCAAAGAGGTACATTCCCAGCGCAAGCATGCAGGCAGCCCAGAGGTCCCAGTTGATGGTCCCGGCCAGCACGATGCCCGGCGCCAGTGCCACCATGGCGGCGTCCCAGGGACGGCGGCCGGGCATCCGGGCAGTCACCAGCACGGTAATCATGGCCGCGGCCGCCAGCAGGACGGCGTTGATGTCGTAGTAGGCCAGTGCCCGGGCGCTGGCGTCCCCTCCCGGGACCAGCCATGCCGTCAGGCCCGCGATCAATCCGATGAGCACCGGGTATTCGAACAAGCTGCCGCTGCCCACGATGGGAAAGACTCCCGCTGCCATGCCGCGGCTCCGGAACAGCTCCGGAAAGTCCGAATAGCAGGTGGCATAGAACTGCGTGGGCGTCTCCCACCCGTTGGCCCTGCAATAACCCTTCAGCAGGATCCCCAGCAGGGCTGCCAGCGCCGTGAGGGCAATGAGCACCCGCTCCACGGTAAAGATGCCGGGGGTGACGACTCCGGGATCCGTCCGGGTCCCCAGCGGGCCGCCTATTACCTCGGTGAACTTCCGCAGGAGGGTGTCGCTTCGGCTGGGCACCACGATGCGGGGCCGTCGACCATCCTCCGGCGGCTGGGTTTCGTGCATGGGATCGAGCTTACAGCCGGCCCCCGTCCCGCGGGACCGGGGCCGGCCGTCAGCGCAGGCCGCCAACCTGCTGGTGCATCAGCACGAATACGTCATTTCGATGCTGCTCAAGCAGGTCGCTGTTCAGAGAACTGTGGCGCTGCAGGGGACGGGACAGGAGTCTCATGATTCTTTGCATCAATGGAGCCACCTCCTTTCTTTGGCGTCAGCAAAAGGGCATGACAAATTAGCGCCTTTTTAGGCGCAAAATAGCATGGAAGTAATAAGGGGTCGGCATTCCATAAGGAAATGCCAATTAATTGCAGGACTCAGCGCAATTTGAATCTGACAATTACGGGAGTTGCTGCAGCGGAACTGGCCTGTGCCTGCCTCGTAAGGCTCGGGCAGGGACCGTCCGACGGCAAGGCAGGGGTGATGCCGTGGGCTACCAATGAGTCAGCAGGGATAGTTCCGTTACCCGGACATTTGTCCGGGCGGAATCCCGTGAGTGGTCCCGGCCGGAAGGCTGGTGCCGGTTAGCGGCGCCGCAGGCCCGGGAAGGCGGCTGTGCGCCAGGTATCCGGGGCAACCGAGGCAACGCGTACGGAATCAGCAAAGGCCGGGAACGCATTGATGAGGGCATTCCATTCGCCAGTCAAAGTCATCATTTTCCCAACCTCCTTTTCTGCTGTCCGCTGCGTGGTTTGCGATGCGGCCGATAGCCCCGCATAGTCACCGCGGGGTCAGGAATAAAAGTACCGCAGGTTTCCGCGAATTACCAGCAATTGCGGCAGAAAAGGCAATAAATCTTGGAATTGGGTGTTCTAGAGGCCCCAGCGGACAATTGCGGGTGTCTTCTTATCCCATCCCAGGGTGCAGACTTTGGCCGTCCCCAGGACAAAGTGCCGTCCCTCCGCAGGCGGCAATTCAAGCCACCGGGCGGTCAGGATCCGGGAGAAATGCCCGTGTGCCACGATCAGCACATTGTCCATTCCGGATTCGAGGATCCGGCCAATGATCTTGTCAGCCCTGGCAGCAACCTCGTCCAACGTCTCGCCGTTGGGTACCCCGTGGGTCCAGATCAGGTAGTCGGGGTTGTCCTTGCGGATCAGGTCGGAGCTGATGCCTTCATAGTCGCCATAGTTCCATTCCACCGCGAGTGGCTCATGCCGGGCATCAGGGAAGCCGGCCAGTTCGGCGGTCCGGCGCGCACGCCGCAGCGGGGAGGTGAGCACCAGGTCGAAGTCGACGCCGTCCAGCACCTTGCGGGCTTCCACGGCCTGCTGCTCACCTTCCACCGTCAGGGGGAGGTCGGTCAGGCCGGTGTACTGTCCACTTTTGGACCACTCAGTCTCACCGTGGCGGAGGATCCAGAGCTGGGGGCGCGGGGCAAGGGCGGGATTGGTCACTTGGACTCCTCAACGGGTGAAGGTTCGACGACGGCGGGAGAGGCTTCTGCCCCGGGGCCGGCAGGTGCTGATTCAGGCTGTTCGGCCCACCAGCGGAGCAGGCGCGCCTCCGCTTCCCCGGTGGGCAGCGGACCGTGCTCCATCCGTTCATTCAGGAGGAACTTGTAGGCCCGGCCCACCACGGGGCCCGGTTTAAGCGCCAGCAGCTCCATGATCCGGGCACCGTCGAGGTCCGGCCGCACCGCGTCCAGGGATTCCTGTTCGCGGAGGGCTGCGATCCGCGACTCAAGGTCGTCGTAGGCAAAGGCCAGGCGTTCGGCTTTCCGCTGGTTCCTGGTGGTGACGTCGGAGCGGGTAAGCCGGTGCAGCCGCTCCAGCAGCGGGCCGGCGTCCGTGACGTAGCGCCGGACTGCGGAGTCGCTCCAGCCGGCGTCACCGTAGCCGTAGAAGCGCATGTGGAGTTCCACCAGCCGTGCCACGGCCTTGGTGGTGTCATTGTCGAACCGCAACGCCTTCATGCGTTTACTGGTGAGCTTGGCACCTACCATGTCGTGGTGCCGGAAGCTCACCGCGCCGCCCGGTTCGAAGCGGCGCGTAGCCGGCTTCCCGACGTCGTGCATCAAGGCTGCGAAGCGCAGCACAAAGTCCGGACCGGGTACGGGTCCGTTCCCGTCCGTCTCAAGTTCGGCTGCCTGTTCCAGGACCTGCAGGGAGTGCTGGTAGACGTCCTTGTGCCGGTGGTGCTCGTCGGATTCCAAGCGGAGCGCGGACACCTCGGGCAGCACATGTTCGGCCAGTCCCGTGTCCACCAGGAGGTCAATCCCTGTCCGCGGCCGCGCCCCGCACATCAGCTTGACCAGTTCGTCCCGCACCCGCTCCGCGGAAATGATCTTGATCCGGTCGGCCATGCCCGTCATGGCTTCCCGGACGTCGTCGTGCACCGAAACCCCCAGCTGCGCGGCAAACCTGGCGGCGCGCATCATCCGCAGCGGGTCATCGGAGAAGGACGCTTCCGGCGCCCCGGGCGTGGCCAGGATGGAAGCGTGGAGGTCGCGGACCCCGCCGAAGGGGTCCACCAATTCCATGGACGGCAGTTTCAACGCCATGGCGTTGATGGTGAAGTCCCGGCGCAGCAGGTCATCCGTCAGGGAGGAACCGAAGGCCACTACGGGTTTGCGGGAGTCTGGATCGTAGGCCTCGGCCCGGTAGGTGGTGATCTCGATCTGGAAACCGGCCTTGCGCATGCCGATGGTCCCGAAAGCCCGGCCGATCTCCCAAAAGTTGTCCGCCCACTTCTTAATCAATGCCACGGTCTGGTCCGGGGTGGCATCAGTGGTGAAGTCCAGGTCAGGGGACGTCCGGCCGAGGAAGAGGTCACGCACCGGACCGCCCACCAGGGACAGTTCGTGGCCGGCGTCCACGAAGCGCTGCCCGAGCTCCAGGACCACCGGGGGTACCTTGAAGTCGACAGTGTGGGAATCAATCTTGTGATGTGCGTGCGCCATAGTTCCTTAAGCTTGGCAGAAACCAGCGCCTTGGCAGTCCAAAAAAGCGTCACGATCCGCGCTGATTGGCGTTCCGCTCCGGAAAGTACGTCATATCCCGTCCATGCTGGTGTCATGTTCCGGTCATCACGGGAGGGCAACAGTCGTTAGAGTGGACTCCATGGCCCATCCAGTACCGAGCGCTCCAGGCAGGAGGACAAACGCACCGTTGCCGTCGGCAATAGGTGCGCACGTTGCCCCTGCCCAGCAGTCGGCACCGGCATCGCTGCCAACGGTTGAGGAAGTGTCGGCCGGCGGCGTGGTGGTGGACACGTCCGACGCCGCATTGAGGGTTGCGATCATCGCCCGCCTTAACAGGGGTGGACGCCTCGAGTGGTGCCTGCCCAAGGGGCACCCGGAGGGCAAGGAAAACAACGAAGAGGCCGCGGTCCGGGAAATTGCCGAGGAAACCGGCATCGAGGGCACCATCCTGGCACCTCTGGGCAGCATCGATTACTGGTTCACCGTCAGCGGCCACCGGGTCCACAAGACCGTGCACCATTACCTCCTGCGTGCCACGGGCGGTGAGCTCACCATCGAAAACGATCCCGACCAGGAAGCCGTGGACGTGGCCTGGGTGCCCATCCAGGAGCTGGCCCGGAAGCTGTCCTTCCCCAACGAACGCCGCATCGCCGACCTCGCCCGCGAGGTCCTTCCCGGACACCTGTAAGCCCGGACGCCGCCGTCGTCATTGCGGTGTTAAGTGCCCGCGGGTGAGACGATGAAGTCGATGTCAGCTACCAACTTTCCTTCCGACCGGTCCGGCCGGCCCGATGACGCCGCGCCCGACGGCGTCCCCCCTGAGCCCGCGGCACCGGACCTTGCGGAGCCTGCCGCAGCAGGCGTCAGCGAGACCCGTTCCAGCGCCATCATGGCTGCCGGGACGCTCGTGTCGCGTTTCCTGGGCTTCGGCAAGACCTGGATGCTGGGTACCGCGCTGGGGCTCGGTTCAACGGTCAATGACACGTTCATCAATGCCAACAACCTGCCCAACCTGATCTTCCTCCTGGTGGCCGGCGGCGTGTTCAATGCCGTGCTGGTCCCGCAGATCATCAAGGCCAGCAAGGCTCCGGACAGGGGAGCGGACTACATCAGCCGGCTGCTGACGCTGGCTGTCCTGCTTCTCTTCGGCCTGACGGCATTGGTTACCCTGGCGGCGCCGGGGGTCATCGAGCTGACCACGCAGGGGTACTCGCCGCAGCAGAAGGCCCTCGCTGTCACCTTTGCGTTCTGGTGCCTGCCACAGATCTTCTTCTATGGGCTCTACGCCCTGCTCACCCAGGTCCTGAACGCCAACGGCGCGTTCGGCCCCGCCATGTGGGCACCGATCCTGAACAACGTGGTGGCCATCGCCGGCCTGGGGATGTTCATCTGGATCTTCGGCACCAACGACGTCAATACCCACACCCTGGACAACTGGGGGTCCACCCAGACGCTGTTGGTGGCCGGGTTCTCCACTATTGGCGTTCTGTCGCAGACGGCAATCCTCCTGGTACCCGTCTTCCGGCTGAAGCTGGGACTTCGACCCAGGTTCGGCTGGCGCGGCGTGGGACTTGGCCACGCCGCAAAGCTGAGCGTATGGACGCTGCTGACCGCCGCCGTCGGGCAGCTGGCCTTCCTGTATGTCATGCGCATCGCCACCATTCCCGGCGCCGAACGCATCCGGCTGCAGGAAGCGGGGGACCCTGCCGCGTCCACCCTGCCCGGCAACGCCGTCCTCGAGGTGGCAAGCCAGCTGTACCTGCTGCCGCACTCGATCATCGCGCTGTCCCTGGCCACCGTGCTGTTCAACCGCATGACCCGCGCCTCCCAGGAAGGCAACCGGGTCGAACTGCGGGACGCGCTCTCACACGGTCTGCGGACCATGGCCGTCGCCACCGTCTTTGGTGCGCTGGCGCTGTTTGCCCTGGCCGGCCCCCTGGGCATGTTCTTCTCGGGCGGCCTGCGCCAGGACGGAGTCATGCTGGCCCAGACGCTGACCATCCTGGCCCTCAGCACCCCGTTCATGAGCGCCAACTTCATGATGTCCCGCGTGTTCTACGCCAACGAGGACGCCCGCACCCCGTTCTACGTGCAGCTGCTCCTGGCAGTCGTCTACGTGGCGGGTGCATTCGCCATCCAGTTCCTGCCGGTGGGCCAGATCATCTATGCCATCGCCGTCCTCTACATGGTGGGCAACATCCTTTCGGTGGTTATCAGCGCAGTGTTCCTGCGCCGCATGCTGGGGCACCTGGACGGCGCCCGGATCGCCAACTCGTACATCCGGATGGGATACGCGGCCCTGGGCTCGGCAATCGCCGGTGCCGTCGCCCTGTGGCTCATGGGCAGCTACAACCCGGACGGTTTCGCATGGAGCGGCCGCCTCCAGGCACTCGTGACGCTCATCGTCGTGGGCCCGGTCATGCTGGCCGTCTACTTCCTGCTCCTCCGTGTATTCCGTGTGTCCGAGCTCAGCGACATGCTCCGGCCCCTGCTGGGAAGGTTTGGCCGGGGCAACCAGGCCGCTGCTCCGGAAGCCGGGGACGCGCCGTCGTCCTCTCCCTCCGATGGATTCCCTGCCCACGGGAACCAGCCCGAGCGGGCCACCACCTCCGTGGACACCGGGCTCATCCCACGGATTTCCGGCGAGTTCGACGCCGTATCGTTCCGCGCCGGCCCGGACCCCCAGCGCGCGGGCGGCCGCCAGGACACGTACGACGGCGGGGCGCGGCAGGCTGCCGACACCTCCTACCTGCCGGGTGAGGACCAGCCAAGCACCGCCCGCGGCGGCCTGCTCAGCGAGCAGATTCCGCTTCCGGGCCGCAGGACGTACCAGGGCAAGGCCGGCGAGAACCCATTTTTCAGTACCCGGCGTAAGCGCAAAAAGTAAGTTCGGCTGCCTGTGGCGGCCGTCTTCTCCGCAGCCGCCCGGGGCGGATCGGCTAGGATCGAACAGATACAGGGGTAGTTGCATTCAGGCCGGGCCGTGCGCGCGGGCACCTGGAAAGCGGTTGCGTCATTGAGGCCGGCAATCCCGGACAGTCTAGGAGGAACACGTGTCCAACCCGATCGATGTCGGATCAGTACTGGGCGGCCGCTACAAGGTCACCGCCACAGTGTTGGCCTCGCACGACCACGATCTGGTGCTGGACGGTGTGGACCAGGTCCTCAACCGGCCCGTCAGCATCCTGGTCGCCGGACCGGAGAACACGGAACAGGTTGCCCAGAGCGCCCGCGAAGTGGCCACCGGCGAACGTCCCGGAACGGTCCAGGTCCTGGATCTCGGCGTCACCGAGGACGCCACCTACCTCATCACCAACCACACCTCCGCTGCCGACCTCCTGGATCTTGTGGTGGCGCCCAATCCGCCATACGTTGAACCGTTCTTCACGGACACCCTGGGCAGCGAGATCTTCGGACAGGCGCGGTCTCACGAGCCTGAACCCTACGACGAAGAAGACCACGTCGAGGCGGGCTACATCAGCTACGCCGATTCACACCCCAACGAGGTTGATAACTACGGTTCAGCTCCTGAGCGGTCAGCACCTGAGCGGTCAGCTCCCGCCGTTCCGCCCAGGCCGCCGGTCCGTCCCGCCGCCCAGCCCGCCACTTCCCACGGCCGTACCGGAGCCGCTGCCGCAGGTGCGGCGGCTGCAGCTGCCGCCGCAGGTGCCGCCTCTAAGTCGGGTGCCTCGCGGATTGATCCGGATGCCACTGCCGCCCAGCCGGTAGCGCCCACTGCTGCAACCGAATTGGGGCGAGCTGTCTCTGCTGAGGCGGACACGGGCCCGAACGATACTGCTGCTCCGAGCAGCAGCCCTGCCGGGGAACAGTCACCGGCTGCTGACCAGAAGCCGAAGGTGTCCTTGTGGTCCAGTGACGACTACGCCCAGTCCGGAGACCACGATCCTTACGAGGACTCCGATGGCGCTCCGGAGGAACAGCGTCCGGTCAAGGGCAAGGGGGCTCTTTTTGCCCGTGCGGCAGCACCCGCTGCGGCAGGTGTCTCGTTTGCTGACCGGGACGACTACGACGATGACCGGGATGAATCCGACAACCAGCCCCGTTCGATGCGCTGGTTGGTTGGCGGCCTGTTGGCTGTTGTCCTGATCGCGGGCCTGATCTTCGCGGTCACCAATCTTGGAAGCCTCTTCTCATCAGAACCACAGGCCAAGCCAACAGCGGCCCCTGTTACCAGCAATGCTCCGCAGAACTCGGCACCGGCAACGCAGGCAACCCCGTCGGCTCCGCCGGCCGTCCCGCCCGTAATCGAGAGCGTCAGCCGGCAGGGTAATTTCGATTTCGCCGCCACATTCGATGGTGACCTGGTCAAGGCCTATGACGGAAATGCCGCCAGCTACTGGTCCGACATGGAATTCGCGACGGAGAACTGGGGCGGTTTGGCTCCCCAGGGCGTCCCGCTCGTGGTGAAGCTTAAGGGCACTGCTACCGTCTCCTCCATCACGCTGTCCCAGCTCGGAGGATCCGGAGGCAACATCACGGTCTACACCAACGACCGGCCGTCCATGGACGGGGCCAAGGCCGTGGGAACGAACAGCTTCACGTCCACCGACCTGAACATGCCCCTTCCGGAACCTGTCCAGGCACAGTACGTGATCATCTCCATCAATTCGCTCCCCAAGCTTGCAGCACCGAAGACCCGGTACGGTTACGGTCTGCGGCTCGCCGAGATCAAGGTCCAGTAGCACTCCAGCAACAGCGTCAAGCAGGCTGATGCTGCACTCCGGAACGCAGCACCAGGACTGTACGCTGGGTGCAGTGCGCCCTCTAACGGCTGGACTTCTTCTGCGCTGCAGGATGGCCCTCGTTGCCCGGGCGCTGGAATATTCAGCAAGCGGACACAGTTGTGCCATGTGGCCGGCCTCCAAGGGGAGGCGAGTCGAACAAGGAAGAGGTTCACGGTCCAGTGACCATCGAAGAGAAGTCGGCGTCGGACGTTCGCGACGTCATCATTGTGGGCTCAGGCCCCGCAGGCTACACGGCAGCCGTCTACACTGCCAGGGCAGACCTCAAGCCTTTGCTGCTGGCTGGATCGGTAACCGCCGGCGGCGAACTGATGAACACCACTGACGTGGAAAACTATCCGGGGTTCCCGGAGGGCATCATGGGGCCGGACCTGATGGAGAACTTCGAGAAGCAGGCGGCCCGGTTCGGGACGGAGATCCAGTTCGAGGACGTTACTGACCTCAAGCTCGACGGACCCATCAAAACGGTCACCATTGCAACGGGGGAGACCTTCAAGGCAAAGGCAGTCGTTCTCTCTACCGGCTCCGCCTACAGGGAACTGGGCTTGCCCAACGAAAAGCGGCTCTCAGGACACGGTGTCAGCTGGTGTGCAACCTGTGACGGTTTCTTCTTCAAGGATCAGGACATCGCCGTCATCGGCGGCGGCGATTCCGCCATGGAAGAGGCGTTGTTCCTTACCAAGTTCGCGAAATCGGTAACGGTTGTTCACCGCCGTGACGCGCTGAAGGCGTCCAAGATCATGGCCGACCGTGCACTCGCGCACGAGAAGATCAATTTCGTCTGGAACAGCACCGTTGATGACGTGCTCGGCACCGACAAGGTAACGGGCCTGCGGTTGAAGAACCTTTTGGACGGTTCTCTGTCCGAGCTCGCCGTTACCGGAGTCTTCGTCGCCATCGGTAACGATCCCCGGACGGATCTCGTCAAGGACGTCCTGGACCTGACTCCCGAAGGAACCATCGCTGTGCAGGGGAGGAGCTCCCGGACCAGCGTTCCGGGCGTATTCGCTGCCGGCGATGTTGTTGACCCCACATACCGGCAGGCAATTACCGCCTCAGGTTCGGGCTGTGTTGCCGCTATCGACGTCGAGCACTATCTGGCCGACCTGCCCGCTTAATTTGCGCCACCGTAGTTTGAAAAGAAAGAGAAGGTTATGAGCAACGCAAAAGATGTAACTGACGCAAGTTTCGGTACCGATGTCCTCTCTGCCGACAAGCCGGTGATCGTTGATTTCTGGGCTGAATGGTGTGGACCGTGCCGCAAGCTCGGCCCGATCCTGGACGAGATCGCAGGGGAGTACAGCGAAAAGGTTGATGTCGTTAAGGTCAACGTTGACGACAACCCCGCCATCGCCGCACAATACGGAATTACCTCGATTCCGGCTGTTTACCTCTTCCAGAACGGTGAAGTGAAGAGCACCGTTATCGGGGCCAAGCCCAAGCAGTTCTTCGAGAAGGAATTTTCCGACGTCCTCTCCTGATAGTTGAAGTCCCCGCGATAGCTTTGCAGGGAAAGATGCGAAAAAGTGGTCACCGCCGGTTGGTAGTGACCACTTTTTTGCCTTCCTGGCCATTTGAGGTCCAAGGTCCTCCCTGCAGGGACCAGATGAAGGCGACTAGGAACACGGGGCAACCCGCCGGGTCGCTCCTTCCGGACGAACACTTGGCGCTTCCACGCATGCAATGTTTCACGTGAAACGCTGCCAGCTCCACATGTATCTCGCGCCCGCCATCAGCAGCCCTTTCTCGCCAATCCGCGGCCGGTTCTGCCATTACACGCCCCAAGGTATGGAACTCGACAACTCCAGGGGCCCGTCGCAGGCCTGTTCATGCGGCGGCCGGCGGAAACCGCGGGTACCTTGTACTGTGCACTGGAACCGAGCGCGCGCCATTTCACCACAAGAAACGTGCTGTCCTGTCTGGCGGCGATGGCCGTCAAGAGTCGTCCCGCTTACATCTCGGTACAAACCAATGGAACTATAGGCCTGACCTATGGAATCGAGGACTGTGTTTCACGTGAAACACACGGACGGAGTAATAAGAACGTGGGGCAGCTCCGATTCCCATATCTGCCAAGGAAAACACATCAGGTGGGCAATTGCGCCTTGGCGGTACTGGCCCCTAGGTCCTGTTTGAGACCTTTTGGGGCGCTCCACGTGAAGTGAGGAGAAGGATCGGATGTCGACGGACACAGCAGATACGGCCGCTGCGATTCTTCTTCGCGCTCTATTGCACTCCGGTGAGGCCTACATTGTAGGTACCGGTGCACTCTATCGCGGGCAGGCGGATGCGGCCAGTACTTCGCGACACAGGACATCATGAGGGCAAACCCGACTATGGGCTAATCCGTCTCTGCCACCCTGGGCAGCGTCTCATCTGAGAGGCAGTCCGCCAGCTCGCCCCCCTTCGAGCTCGCGTTGAAATATGGCCGCCAGGCACCAGCGGCACGAGCCAGGTAGCGTCCGAGCGGCCCTCATACCGGCATTCAGGCTGCCAGGTTTCGGGCCTCACACGTTGCTGCCGGCTACGTACCCGTTGAGTCCAGGCCCTGCACAACCTCGTCTACCGACGCAAAGGCATGCCGCCGAAGCCTACGCTAAGCATTGATCATTGCTTTGGGATACCGGGCCATGAGCAGTGAAGGTCGCAGTGAACTCAGCGCAGGAGCTGGCCGTCGAAGTCAGCAGGGCAATTGGGCCTGAAGAGTGTCGGCTTCAGGACGCGGTCCAACGTTGTCGTTTGGGAGACCCCGTCCGCCCCGACGTCCGGACTTACCGCAGTCGTTTCACGTGAAACATAGCATCCATGCCGGAAGGTGTTTCACGTGAAACTAAAGCGGGCTAGCCCGCCCCTGCAAGTCTTACCGCGCGCAAGCGAAATATGGGACCCGTGGAGCGGACCTACGAGTGCTCCTACGGCACGCTATTGAGATCCGGGAGTCGGGACTCCAACAGCAGTCTTAGCAATGCACATAATACAAAGTTCGACAGAGAGGACCGAAAGGTACAGACACGGCGACGATTCAGGTCACTGGATCCCTGCCGGCGACGAATCGATCGTCGGATCTCTTTACAGCCTGCCCATCCCTCTCAGTGCTAGTTGTCGTAGCACTGCCCTTTCCACGTACCAGGGGCGGGGTTGGTCCGTGGTCAGTAGCACGGCATTCCTGTAGTTCCTCTACAGCTAGGCCGCGGTATCCCATACGCGAAGAGAAACCCCGCAGGCGACGGTGACTCAGACGAACAAAGTCGAGGCTCAGGACCGTGCATGCCTCCCCTCCTCGGAAGAAGTTATCCACAGCGTTATCCACATCCGCGTTGCACCTAATCAACAGGGTTATCCACAGGGTCCAGCGAGGTTGGGCCCGCTGGGAAGCGTACTGAATCGACTCACCCTGAGTGTCACCTTGGTGTCATGCCTGTTCAGCGCCATCCAGGGCTGATCTACACCCTGATACTTGCCGCTGGTTGCCTCAAAGAGAGGCAGCAAATTAACCAACAACGGGTAATATCCCAGCTTGTTTCCACACTTTTCGGCGTCCTGGGCAGTTTCACGTGAAACATCGTCGTCGCGTCACTGCTCGCAGACGAACCCTACGGGTCCGGGCACGAAATGTTTGCTACCAGTAGGGAAGGGAGGCGCGGCTCTACCCGTCCCGCTGGGGGTCTTCATCCACAAAGTTATCCACAGTGATATCCACCGGACGACGTGCCCCCGGACACCTGTGCGGAACGAACACTGACCCGGGTACAGCTACTCCTCAATCTACCGAAGAGCACGGGCCGGTGTGGAAGTCTGAGCTGCGATGTGGCAGGGGCATTCAATAACCTGGCTAGCATCGGCGCGTACACGATCCGACTATTAGAGGGCCGTCAGGTCCTTCCCGGGCTCCTTTAGGATGCTGCCAACTCTGCCTCGACTGTGGCGGGGGAGCGCTGTGCACAGCACCAGTCTCTGCAATGCGTGACCAACTGGAAGCCCGTACGAGCAGTCAATTGCTCAGTCAGGCCCAACCCTCCTCACCGTGTCCCTTCAGTCAATACCCGGATCATGCTGCGTCAAGGATCTCATTAGAGCGCTTCTGCTGCGCTCAGTCAGTTGGTGTCTCTGGCATATTTTGAAAGTCTTTTCGAAGGCTCCTAAGGCCACCGCAACCGATGTGTCTACCCGCGATGGGGATCAGTTCATGTGCGCGAACCATTTCACTGTCGTTGACTTCCTCCAGGCCGTCCACGGTAATCATGTCTTAGCGCCCACTCCGGATCAAGGTACTTCTACCGCGGGCCAAAAGATGCAGAATCTCACGCCTAGTCCGTCCAGCTACCCACTGCTCAGTCATAAGCGGCATGTTTCACGTGAAACATGCTGATCGGGGGTCGTGGCGGCCCGGTAAAGCGACCAGGAGGACATGTCGCCGCAGGTCCTGCGGCGATCCCATGCTTACCCAACGGGACGAACGCGGCTCCTGCGCAGCGCTGGACCTGTCGAAAAGGGAAGTGGTCGTACAGGCTGTTCGTGCGATTGGTTACGCCCCATGAGGCTTGGTCCGCCCTAGCCGCCGATTCACTCGGCCGTTTCACGTGAAACTGGCGCGAGACACAGCGACGTCCAAAGCTGCGGATGCGTTTCACGTGAGACATCTAGCGGACACACACTCATGGTCATGAGTAAAATCAAAGCCCGAATTCCAAGAACACGCCACTAAGATGAGCATAGTCCGGGGGCTGCGGACACCAAAGGTCCAATCCACGGGGCGCTCGTCACTGAATTCGTGTGACGGAGGCTGATGAGAAGGAAAGAGCTGCCGAGAATGATCCAATGGGGGATTGTTGTCGAATACCTAGCGACGGCATAATCACGCGAGGAGTAGGAGGTCTCTAGCGCCTGAATTGGCGGCCTTCTTTCCCCACCTATAACCTTCAGGCCAAAGAGCCCAGGGCGGTGCATCTAAGAATCAACAACGCCTAGTCTCCGATCCAGCATTCCGCTCCTGGCACGCCCCTACGCTTTGTGATGGCAGTCGGATGGGATTCTTTCCTGCGGCCGCCCCGATCAGCCGCACCGCGTGCCACAATGGCGGTTGAACGTGAGCCGCTTTGAACGTAAGTCGCGCGACCCTTTCACAAGGTCTTACCGGATAAGGAGGGACAAATGCGGGCTCTAGGTGCAAAACAGCCAAAGTGCCGCAATGAGGCAACACTTTCTTGGATTCCTTGAGTCGCGATTGGGCCGATTCCCCGCATCCCTCAGTAATTGCACTGCCACCGTTGGACGTTGTACAACACCTACAAAATGAAGGCCTAGGCAAATGGGGTCTCCGAGTCGGCTCCTGCGGAGCTCCAGGAGACGGTTTCACGTGAAACACAACACCTTCGCGCCCGGATCGCCACCCCAACAACCTTACATTTCGGTGGTTGTGCGGAAATCTTTGGTCGAGAATCTCGATTCGGAAATAGCCGCACCAAAGGGAATATTCCGACACTCGGTTGTCGACGAAGTGGGCCCGATATACGAAAGAAGTTCCGTCCATCGAGTGCCACTACAGGCTGCCAGACACAATGGGCTGCTATTTGAATCATTAGCCTGGTCCCTCTCCCATGTTCGGTCTGGATGCAGCCGGGCGGGTCCTAGCGTGGAAAGTGGACCGTGTAAGGCACCGTAACAACACGAAAGGGCCCGATCTGCGAGGATCGGACCCTTTTGTTTAATCAGCTATTTGAACCAGGAGCTAAAACATCCATAATGCGGTTCAGGTCCTCAACGCTGGCAAACTCGATGCTGACCTTGCCCTTCCGGACGCCCAGGGAGATCTTGACGTTGGTGTCCAGACGGTCCGAGAGTGAGGAGGCGAGATAGTCGAGGCGCTCATGCCTGGCGCCGGGGCGGGGGATGTTGTTCTTGGCCGGCTTAGCAGGATCCTGGTACAGCGTGACTGCTTCTTCCGTTGCCCGGACAGACATGCCCTCGGCAACGATCTTTTGGGCCAGGCGCTCCATTGCAGCTGCGTCAGGCAGGGAAAGCAGGGCCCTGGCATGGCCCGCTGACAGCACGCCCGCAGCCACGCGTCGCTGTACCAGCGGTGGGAGCTTCAGGAGCCGCAGGGTGTTGGAGACCTGCGGCCGGGAACGGCCGATCCGGTCAGCGAGCTGCTCGTGGGTGGTACCAAAATCCTCCAGGAGCTGCTGGTACGCCGCCGCCTCTTCCAGGGGGTTCAGCTGGCTTCGGTGGAGGTTTTCCAGAAGCGCGTCACGCAGGAGGTCGTCATCTGTTGTGTCCCGGATGATCGCTGGGATGGTATCCAGCCCTGCGGCCTGCACAGCGCGCCAGCGGCGTTCACCCATGACCAATTCGTAGGGCTCGCTACCATCTTCGGTTGATGTCCGAACAACGATAGGCTGAAGAACGCCAATCTCGCGTACTGAGTGTACAAGCTCGGCCATGTCGTCTTCATCGAAGACGCTGCGGGGCTGTTTCCGGTTGGGGTGGATATCAGCGACGGAGATTTCCGCGAAGCGGGCGCCCGGAACCTCAACGAGTTCAACCCCGGAGTCAACGGCTGCGTCCGCGGCACTGGAGGTAGCGGCAGCGGCAGTTACAGCAACAGCTTCCTTTTCTTCCAGAGCGGGCTCGGCAGCTGTTCCAGCCGGAGGGACGGCAGGCTCCGCATCCGGCTTGGCCCCGGAACGGGGAGCCTTCTTGGCGGGAGCCTTTTTCGTGGCCGGCGCATCGGTGCTGGAAGCAGCGTTGGCTGCCTCAGCACCACCCTTATCTTCGAGGGACTTAGCAGCCGCTGGTTTAGCCGCCGATCGCCTGGCAGGGCTGTTCGCTGCCGTATCCTTGTCCGCGTTGGCTTCAGCCCGTGCTGCGGGCTGGTCCAGGGGTTCGGTCTTCTTTCGACCTTCGGGGAAGAACAGATCCACCGGCCGGGATACCGCCCCACCGTTACCGGAAGACCCATTGGCTGCGGCGGAACTAGGAATCAGCGCGCCAAGACCGCGGCCTAGGCCCCGTCGCTTCTCGCTCATGGGTAAATCCCTCCAGTGGTAGAGCCGGGACGAGCCTGGCTCCGTGCGTTGCGGTATTGAAGATTCTAGCGTTCGGCGATTTCTGCGGCGGCTTCGAGATAGGACAGCGCACCACTTGAGGAAGGGTCGTAGGTCATGACCGTCTGCTGGTAGCTGGGGGCCTCGGAAATTCGCACGGAGCGGGGAACGACGGCTGAAAGGACTTGATCGGGGAAGTGCTGGCGCACCTCCGCAGCTACCTGTGCGGCCAGGTTGGTGCGGCCGTCATACATGGTGAGCAGGATGGTCGATACAACAAGATCGGCATTGAGGTGCTTCTGGATCATCTCAATGTTCTTGAGGAGCTGACTGAGTCCTTCCAGGGCGTAGTACTCGCACTGGATGGGAATCAGGACCTCATTGGCTGCGCAGAAGGCATTGACCGTCAGCAGGCCCAGGCTCGGAGGGCAGTCAATGAAAACGTAGTCAAGGCGTTCTTCGCCGTTCTTCTCGCGTACCTTGGCATACACATCGATGGCCCGGCGCAGGCGCTGTTCACGGGCTACAAGGGATACGAGTTCAATCTCGGCGCCGGCAAGGTGGATCGTGGCGGGTGCGCAGATGAGCTTTCCAATGTCCGGGCAGGGAGCCACCACATCAGCCAGCGGAACGTCGTTGATCAGGACGTCGTAGATGCTGTCCACGTCCGCATGGTGTTCGATGCCCAACGCGGTCGAAGCATTGCCCTGCGGATCGATGTCAATCACCAGGACGTTCAGTCCGGCCGCGGCAAGGGCAGCGGCGATGTTCACTGTCGTGGTGGTCTTGCCCACGCCGCCCTTCTGGTTGGACACGGTAAAGATGCGCGTCTTTTCCGGGCGGGGAAGCTTCCGCCCCACCAAACGCTCACGACGTTTGGTTTCATGGGCAAGTTCACGCGCGATGGGACTCGAGTCATCGATGGCATCAATAACGTTGGAGCGACCGGCAGGGGTTGTTTCACGTGAAACCGCATTGCCGGACGAGGGCGAGACAACCGACTTCGGATGATTACCGCCGCGGCCGGGTGCCATAGCGGTGCCCGCCAGCCCTGACCCAGCGACAGAACGTGCCGACCCCAAGGACACAAACGGTGGGATCCGTTGTGCGGAGGCTTCACTACTGGTCACTGGGGCACACTCACTCTCGTTCAGCCAATTTTGCTGCCGTTGTCTAGCCTAACTGCTCCGGCCTGCTGACAGCCGTCAGCGGGCCCGCATTAGGACTTCTTTTGGGACTTGTTCACCACGATGCGCACAACCGTCGTCGGCTCCTCCAGGAGGTTGTCACCGACGGTCAGCACCGACGTCTCCACACCACCCAGCTTGCGGATGGTCTTGGCCGCCTTCTCGATTTCCTCGCCCGCGCTGCGGCCCTTGATGGCCACCACTTCGCCGTGCCCACCCAGCAGCGGGATGGTAAGGCCGGCCAGGTTGGTCAACGCAGATACGGCGCGGGCGGTCACGACGTCCGCTTCCACATGCCCGACAGCCAGTTCGGCGCGGGTGCGCATCACCGTGACATTGTCCAGGCCGAGGTCATCGACGACTTCCTGAAGCCAAATCACCCTGCGCTCCAGTGGTTCGATAAGGGTGAGCTCAAGGTCGGGGCGCGCAATCGCAAGGCAAAGGCCCGGCAGGCCGGCACCGCTCCCGACGTCGGCTACATGGCTTCCGTGCGCAATCTCGCTTTCGATGACTGCGCAGTTGAGCACATGGCGGCTCCACAGCCTGGGCACCTCGCGGGGGCCGATAAGGCCCCGCTCGGTACCAGACGTGGCGAGGTGCTCCACGTAGCGCTTTGCCAGCTCCAGGCGGTCACCAAAGATCTTCTCAGCAGCGCGCTGCTCTGCTGCCGTGATGTCAACCATAACTATTGGTCCGGCATTCACTAGTCTGCGGAAACGACGATATGGCGTCCGGCGCCCTCGCCCTCGGACTCGCTGACCAGGCCGAGGTCAGCTACGGCGTCGTGCACGATTTTGCGTTCGTAGGCGCTCATCGGCTCCAAGGCCACCGCCTTGCCGGATTCCTTTACGGAAGCTGCGGCGTCCTCGGCGATCTTCTGCAGGTGTCCGGTACGTTCCTGCCGGTAGCCATTGATGTCCAGCACGAGCCGTGAACGGTTCTCCGTCGCAGACAGCACTGCGAGGCGGGTCAGTTCCTGCAGGGCTTCCAGGACTTCACCGTCTTCGCCGACCAAGCCTTCAAGGCCTTCGGTTTCCTCTTCGGCAACGATGGAGATGTAGGTCCGTCCGTTGCGGACCTCGATGTCGATGTCGCCGTCGATGTCGGCGATGTCCAGCAGTTCCTCCAGGTAGTCGGCGGCGACGTCCCCCTCTTCCTCAAGGCGGCTGGCGGCGGAACCTTGGGCGGCGGGATCATCCTGGCCCACGGACTCGTCCTGATCTTCGATCTCTTCAGAAAGGGCGTGCTCGGTGCTCTCGGCTGACATTACTTCTTCTTCCTGTTCTTGCGCTGGGGCTGGACACGCTGTCCCTTGATCTCAACTGCGGCCGCTGCGGCTTCGTCGGCTGCTTCATCCCGCTTCCCGCTCAGGACGGACAGAGCCGGCAGGCCCCTGGCGGCACGGCGTTCGGCGAGGGCCTTTGCTGCGGGGGAGCCCGGCGTCGGCATCCGGCGGATAACGAAGAACTGCTGGCCCATGGTCCAAAGGTTGGTGGTGGTCCAGTAGATCAGCACGCCGATGGGGAAGTTGATGCCACCCACACCGAAGACGAGGGGCAGGATGTAGAGCATCATCTTCTGCTGCCGCATGAACGGGCTGGCCATGGCCTCTTCGGACATGTTCTTGGCCATGATCTGCTTCTGGGTGATGAACTGCGAGGCCGTCATGGCGAGGATCATCACGATGGACAGCACTACCACGGCAACGTTGCCGGCGCCCCCGTGCAGCAGGGCTGCAGACAGCGGAGCCCCAAAAATGCTGGACGCGTCGAACTCGACAACCTGCTCGTGGCTCATGGCCCCAATGCCTTCACCCTGTTCCTTCGCTCCTGAAATGCCGGAGAGCACCTGGAACAGGGCGAAGAAGAACGGCATCTGGATCAGCATGGGAAGGCATGCCGAGAACGGGTTGGTTCCATGCTTCTTGTACATGGCCATCTGTTCCTGGGCCATGGCCTGCCGGGACAGCTGGTCGGTCTTGCCTTTGTACTTCTCCTGGAGCTTCTTAAGGTCCGGCTGCAGGAGCTGCATGCCACGCTGCGCCTTGATCTGCTTGACGAATACAGGGATCAGGGCGGCACGGATCACCAGGACCAGTCCGATAATGGCCAGGGTCCAGGTCCAGCCATTCGCCGCTGGCATCCCAATGGCGCTCAGGCCATCGTGGAACGCGACCATGATGAAGGAAACCAGCCACTTAAATGGGGCAATGATTGTTCCAAAGATGTCCATACTTATCCCTATTCGTCAGGCCGCACTGCGGCCTTCTTCATCAGTCCGAGCAACCAGGTACCGGTCCGGATTGTTCAGCACAACAATTGTGGGGGTCTGGCCAGCTGGCCAGACCCGTCCCCCGGCGGGGACGTGGTCCACTCCGCCGGGATTCCATGGGTGGCAGTGGCCAAGGCGCCGGGCTGCAAGCCAGCTTCCCTTGACGGCGCCGTGAACGGTGACCGCTTCCAGGGCATAGGCCGAGCAGGAAGGGAAGAACCGGCAGACCGGCCCATACAAGGGAGAAACCACCTTGCGGTAGGCCATCAGCAGGAGAATGAGGATGTTCCGGGGCAGGTTCCAGAGAAACGTGCCGACAACGGCGGTCACGGTGCGGAGACGGGCGACGACGGCGGTGGCGTTAGGCACGCGGTGTCCCCTCCTGTGTTGTACCGGCTGAACCACTGCCGGCAGCCCGCGAAGGACGGCCGGCCAGCCGGTTCAGCGTAGATTCCAGTGCAGCGTTGTAGTCCGACAGCAGCTGGTCCCAGCTGGCCGAGGCGGACGCAGGAAGCGCCCGAACCACGATGGCGAGTCCTGTACCGTGCTCGCGCAACGAGGCAGCGGCCGCTTCTCTCAGTCTCCTCTTAACGAGGTTCCTGACCACAGCGTTCCCTACACTCTTGGAAACAATGAACCCGATCCGGCTGGGTTCGTCAGCAGCAATGGCTGCCGCATATAACACTACGTTCCGGCGTCCATTGCGGACACCGGAACGTACAGTTGTTGAAAAATCGGTTGGGGTCCTCAAGCGGTTGCGGGCGGCCAGCACCTTAAACTCGCAAGGGAATGTCTACCGATAAGCCAGTTATCTAGGCCGACAGTTCGGTGCGGCCCTTGCCACGACGGGCTGCCAGGATGGCACGGCCGGCACGGGTACGCATACGAAGGCGGAAGCCGTGCTTCTTGGCTCGACGGCGGTTATTCGGCTGAAAAGTCCGCTTGCTCACGTTAGTTACTCCAGTGGATCAAAGGTGCGCCCACCCGATCAGTAAAGGGGAAGAACTGGCCGACGCTAAGTTTTGTATATGCACGCTTCCCCCGACTGCCCAGGCGCACTGCGTCTGGATGTTCAGATGGGGCCCAAAAAGCGGACACAAAGGACTTCACAACGTTAGGGCAATTTGCGGGTCCGAGTCAAACCGGAACGGTACCGCACGGCTGTCCCCAGCTGTTGCTAAGTATCCCCAACAGCCTGTGGATGAAGTGGCTCACAGGGGCACTTCCAGAACCACAACCGTGTAATTATCCACAGCCAGATAGCCAGCTATCTTCTAGGCTTTTCATCACCTAGAGTGTCCCAGTAGCCGATTATCCACGGACTGTGCATAACCCTGTGGATGAAGCTGGGCCAGCACCCTGGTTCCGGACTTGGGGCTGCAGGCAATGCAGGCATAGCAAGTTTTGAGGGAACCGATTGATGACAGTAGACGAAGCCAACCACGCCAATACTGTCGGAAGTTCCTGGCGCCGGGTGGTCAGCCTGCTGGAACAGGACCACCGGGTATCACCACGCCAGCGTGGCTTTGTTATCCTTGCCCAGGCGCAGGGCCTTATCGGTTCCACGCTCCTGGTGGCCGTCCCGAACGAACTCACCCGCGAAGTGCTCCAGACCCAGGTCAAGGAAGCCCTTGACGATGCATTGCACAACGTTTTCTCCGAAGACATCCGCTGTGCCATCGACGTGGACACCGATCTGGTGCCCATCCACAAGGAGCCCGAGCCCGTCGTCGAACCTGCTTTCGCGCCGGACCAGGTCATCGAGCAGAAGCCGCAGCCTATGCTCCCCAGCACGTCGCATGAGTTCGGCCGGCTGAACCCCAAGTACGTCTTCGACACCTTCGTGATTGGTTCCTCGAACCGGTTCGCCCACGCCGCCGCCGTGGCTGTTGCCGAAGCGCCCGCCAAGGCATACAACCCGCTCTTCATCTACGGAGATTCAGGCCTGGGCAAGACCCACCTCCTGCATGCGATCGGCCATTACGCCCGGCGCCTCTACAGCGGGATCCGCGTCCGCTACGTGAACTCGGAAGAATTCACCAACGACTTCATCAACTCGATCCGCGATGACGAAGGCACCAGCTTCAAGACGACGTACCGGAACGTCGATGTCCTGCTGATCGACGACATCCAGTTCCTGGCGGGCAAGGACCGGACGCTGGAGGAGTTCTTCCACACCTTCAATGCCCTGCACAACAACAACAAGCAGGTAGTCATCACCTCGGACCAGCCGCCCAAGCTGCTGGCCGGGTTTGAGGACCGGATGAAGTCACGTTTCGAGTGGGGCCTGCTGACGGACATCCAGCCGCCGGAGCTTGAGACCCGTATCGCCATCCTCCGCAAGAAGGCGCTGAGCGAGGGGCTGTCCGCCCCGGACGATGCCTTGGAGTACATCGCATCGAAGATCTCCAGCAACATCCGCGAACTCGAAGGCGCCCTGATCCGGGTTACGGCCTTTGCCAGCCTGAACCGGCAGCCCGTGGACGTGGCCCTTGCCGAGATGGTCTTGAAGGACCTGATTACCGACGACGGCGCCCAGGAGATCACGTCCGCCCAGATCCTCCAGCAGACGGCTGACTACTTCAAGCTCAGCATGGAAGAACTCTGCAGCAAGTCCCGCACCCGGACCCTGGTGACTGCACGCCAGATCGCCATGTACCTGTGCCGGGAGCTGACGGACATGTCGCTTCCCAAGATCGGACAGGAACTTGGCGGCCGCGACCACACCACCGTCATCCACGCCGACCGAAAGATCCGCGAACTCATGGCGGAGCGCCGTGTGATCTACAACCAGGTGACCGAGCTGACCAACCGGATCAAACAGCAGCAACGCGACTCCTGAATCCACACCGCACCAGGCACTCTATACCTTATTAACAGGGGCATGTGGATAAGCCTGTGGATACTTAAGGGGACAAGCGCGGTTAATGGGCTTAAAACCCTTAAGCCGTCTGTGGATCGTTAAAAATGGCCGTTTGCGTTGTCCCCATCCACACCCTGTTTAAAACCCAGTTAACGCACAGTCCGTGAACAGGCCTTAAGCGCGGAACCACGCGGCTGGACCGGGTTATCCACAGTTTCCACAGCAGTTATTAACACTACTAATCCCAAAAAATTGAAATCCCTCAAACAACAAGAACCTTCCGCCCTTCCACCGAGGGGGCCCGCCGGCCCCGGAGGAGCCGGGCTGGTCCTGCGGGGGATGGGTTAATCCCCGATCTTCCGGCTAAGCTGTCAGCAGCGCTCCCATCCCTGGGTTTTCGTGTGGTTTCCGTCTCCGCGGACCATGCACCAGCCGGGGTGCGCCCAACTTCTTCCGGAGTTTCCTGCGAAATTCCCGGGTTTACATGGCAGCAGCAATGAAAGGCGGCACCCTTCCGTGAAGTTCAGAGTCGATCGGGACGTCCTGGCAGAAGCCGTCACCTGGACAGCCCGGTCGTTGTCTCCGCGGCCTCCAGTGCCTGTCCTGTCCGGCCTCCTGCTGAAGGCCGAAGCCGGAACCGTCAGCCTTTCCAGCTTTGACTACGAAACCTCGGCCCGCCTTGAGATCACCGCCGATATCCGGGACGAAGGCACCATCCTGGTATCCGGCCGCCTCCTGGCCGACATCTGCCGCAGCCTGCCGTCCGCCCCTGTGGACGTGGAGACTGACGGGAACAAAGTCACCCTCACCTGCCGCCGAAGCAGCTTCCACCTCGCCACCATGCCGGAAGCCGAGTACCCGCCACTTCCGTCACTGCCGGCCATCAGCGGAACCGTCCCGGGGGATGCCTTTGCCCAGGCTGTCTCCCAGGTGATCATCGCGGCGAGCAAGGACGACACCCTGCCCATCCTCACCGGCGTGCGGATGGAAATCGAGGACGACCTGATAACGCTCCTGGCCACCGACCGGTACCGTCTGGCCATGCGCGAAGTACCCTGGAAGCCTGTGACTCCCGGGATCTCCACCAGTGCCCTGGTCAAGGCCAAAACCCTCAACGAAGTAGCCAAAACGCTTGGCAACAGCGGCGACATCAACCTAGCCCTGTCCGACGACGACAGCCGCCTGATCGGTTTCGAGAGCGGAGGCCGCACCACCACCTCGCTGCTGGTGGATGGCGACTACCCCAAGATCCGGTCGCTGTTCCCCGAATCCACCCCGATCCACGCCACGGTGCAGACCCAGGAACTCGTTGAGGCTGTCCGCCGTGTATCGCTGGTGGCCGAACGCAACACCCCGGTCCGTCTTGCCTTCACCGACGGCCTGCTCAACCTTGATGCCGGAACGGGAGAGGACGCCCAGGCATCAGAAGAGCTTGAGGCCCAACTGTCCGGCGAGGACATCACGGTTGCCTTCAACCCGCATTACCTGATCGAGGGACTCAGCGTCATCGAAACCAAATTCGTCCGGTTCTCCTTCACCACCGCGCCCAAGCCCGCCATGATCACGGCCCAGGCAGACGCCGACGGCGAAGACCAGGACGACTACCGCTACCTGGTAATGCCGGTCCGGCTTCCCAACTAGTCCCCGCCGCCTCCCTTGCCTCGCAAGCTCGGCCAGGGAACCCGGGCGGCGTGGGCCCACCCATCGGCTCCCGCCGCCAACTCCGTTCCTCCCACTAGAGCAGAAAAGAGTTCATCATGCATATTGGACTGATCGGCCTCGGCAAAATGGGATTCAACATGCGTGAGCGCCTGCGCAAAGGTGGCCTGGAAGTCACCGGTTACGACCGGAACCCGGACGTAACCGATGCCGCCAGCGTCGATGAGCTGATCGCCGCCGTTCCGGCGCCAAGGATCATCTGGGTCATGGTGCCCTCGGGGCCCATAACGGACGCCGTCATCACAGAACTCAGCGAAAAGCTGGAACCGGGCGACCTGGTCATCGACGGAGGTAATTCCAGGTTCACCGAGGACCAGAAGCATGGCGAACTCCTTGCCGCCAAGGACATTCGTTTCGCTGACTGCGGTGTCTCGGGCGGCGTCTGGGGCTTGCAGAACGGTTACGGACTGATGGCCGGCGGGGATGCCGCAGACATTGAACGTGCCCTGCCGGTCTTCGATGCACTGCGTCCCGAAGGCGATCGGGCGGACAGCTTCGTCCACGTCGGCGGTATTGGGGCCGGCCACTACGCCAAAATGGTCCATAACGGAATCGAATACGGACTGATGCAGGCGTACGCCGAAGGCTACGAACTGCTTGCAGCCAAGGACATCGTCACCGATCTTCCCGGCACGTTCCGGGCTTGGCAAAAAGGAACCGTTGTCCGGTCCTGGCTCCTGGACCTCATGGTCAAGGCCCTCGACGAGGACCCCGGCCTGGCCTCGATCGACGATTACGTGGAAGACTCCGGCGAAGGCCGGTGGACCGTTGAGGAAGCCATCGCCAACGCCGTCCCCGCTCCGGCCATTACCGCCGCATTGTTCGCCCGGTTTGCGTCCCGGGAGGATACCTCGCCAGCCATGAAGATGGTTTCCGCGCTGCGCCACCAGTTCGGCGGCCACGCAACCCGTCCCGCCAAGTAGCAGCCACCGGGAACCAGCAGAGTTCCCAGAATTGCCGAAAACCGCGTGTATCTGGAACACCTTTCACTGACCGACTTCCGCAGTTACGCCCAGGTGGATCTCGCCCTGGAACCCGGCGTCACCGTCCTTGTGGGATACAACGGCATCGGCAAGACCAACCTGATGGAGGCCATCGGCTACCTGGCTACCCTCAGTTCCCACCGGGTCAGCTCCGATGCGCCCCTGCTGAGGTTCGGCACGGAACGCGCGCTGGTCCGGGCGCGGCTGGTCCGCGGAACGCAGACCACGGTCCTTGAACTGGAAATCAACGCCAGCCGGGCAAACCGTGGGCGTATCAACCGCAGTAATCCTGTGCGTGCACGTGACCTCGTGGGCATCTGCCAGACAGTACTTTTCGCTCCGGAAGATCTGGCGTTGGTCAAGGGAGATCCGTCCAACCGCCGCCGCTTCCTGGACGAGCTGCTGGCCAGCCTCATCCCGCACCACGCGGCCACCCGCAGTGACTACGACCGGGTGCTGAAACAGCGCAATGCCCTGCTCAAGTCCGCGCGGGCGGGTAAGTTCACCTCCGCGCATGAATCCACCCTCGAGGTGTGGGACCAACACATGGCCAAGGCCGGAGCGGAATTGCTGCACGCGCGGCTGGAGCTCGTGGAAAGGCTGCGCCCGCACCTCGCCCGCGCCTACGCCGAACTTACGGATGCGTCCAAGCCGGCGGACGCCACCTACCGGTCAACGCTGCAGAACCAGATGGACGACGACGGCGTTCCGGCCGGAAGTGCCCAGGGCGCCACGGGGGGAGGTTCTTCAGGCAGCCCCGATGACCTCCGCCTTCTCTCCGTGGACCAGCTCACGGACCGCTATGTCCAGGCATTCGCGGATTCCCGCAGGAAAGAACTTGAACGCGGCATCTCCCTGGTGGGCCCGCACCGTGACGATTTGGAATTGATGCTCGGGCAAGCCCCTGCCAAGGGGTACGCCTCGCATGGTGAAACCTGGTCCATGTGCCTGTCCCTTCGCCTGGCCTCGTATTACGTGATGCTGGACGATGCGCGCACCGGCGGTTCTGCGCCCATCCTCATCCTGGACGACGTCTTTGCCGAACTCGACGTCCAGCGCAGGCGTAAACTGGCCGCAATAGTCTCCGGCGCGGAACAGGTCCTGGTGACCGCCGCCGTCGACGCCGATATTCCGGAAGAACTCTCCGGACGGCGGGTGAAGGTCGTCCCGGGAGGTATCGATGAGCAGTGACCAGCGCGGCGGGCTGCAGCCCGGCCGGGAACCTGACGACATCGATGCCCCGCAGGCTGCACTGAACCGTATGCGTGAAGCCGCGGCCGCGCGCGGCGAAGTCCGCCGGAAAGTGGCGCGTCCGGGCGCACCGAAAACCAAGGGCAGTATCCGGGACACCCGCGGCTTCAGCCAGTTCCACGCCACCGGGCGGGATCCCCTGGGGCTGGGGAAAGTGGTTGGCCGGCTGGTGGCGGAGCGGGGCTGGACGTCGCCGGTCGCCGTTGGTTCGGTCATGGCGGAGTGGGCAACCCTGGTGGGACCGGAAATCTCCTCCCACTGCACACCGGAGAGCTTTACCGACACCACCCTCCACGTGCGGTGTGATTCCACGGCATGGGCCACCCAGCTTCGGCTCCTGAGCACCAGCCTGCTTGATAAGTTCCGGCGGGAACTGGGTGATGGAGTGGTCACCAAAATCCAGGTCCTCGGACCGTCGGCACCGAGCTGGCGCAAGGGTGGACGCAGTGTCCAGGGCCGTGGTCCCCGGGATACTTACGGATAGCCGGAGCGGCAACTCTTGAAACTGCGCGCAAGGGCGTGTAGGGCGCTGTAAGGACCAGTGCGCGTATAGGCACCCGGAGGGCGTACCGCTGGGCCGCCCTAGGCGCGGCCAAGAGCCTCGCACAGCCATGTTCACCTGTGCTGAAGGCCCTGGAATGCGGGGATATGAGCCGGTTCACGGTAGAATTGGTGCAGATAACTGGGCGCGGATGAAACGTTGACTTCAGTCCGTTCTCCGTGCGCTCTCCGCGTTCGGGGAACGGAGCACCACTGTCAGCAGGTCACCGGCGCCATAAGTTTGTGCCTGTTGGCGGGTGGCTTTCCCTGGGAGAGGCACCGGCCGGCCATCATCGAGAACAGAGGAGTCGCAGCGCCTGTGGCTAACGACAATACAGATATTCTGGCAGCAGATACAGCAGTCGAGGATGGCCGCACCCCTGACACCCCGGCTGCTGCCACCACGCCGCGGGAATATGGCGCCAGCGACATCACTGTCCTCGAGGGCCTCGAAGCTGTCCGCAAACGTCCAGGCATGTACATCGGATCCACCGGACCCCGTGGCCTCCACCACCTGGTGTACGAGGTGGTGGACAACTCCGTGGACGAAGCATTGGCCGGATACTGCAGCCACATCGAGATCGTCCTGCAGGCCGACGGCGGCGTTAAAGTAGTCGATGACGGCCGCGGTATCCCGGTGGACATGCACCCCACGGAACACAAGCCCACCGTCGAGGTGGTCATGACCATCCTGCACGCCGGCGGCAAGTTCGGTGGCGGTGGATACGCAGTCTCCGGTGGCCTGCACGGCGTGGGCATCTCAGTGGTCAACGCCCTGTCCAGCCGCGTGGACACCGAAGTGCGCCGCCAGGGACACGTATGGCGGATGTCCTTTGCCGACGGAGGCAAGCCGCAGGGCAGCCTGGTCATGGGCGAAGAGACGGACGCCACGGGAACCACCCAGACGTTCTACCCGGATCCGGCGATCTTTGAGACCACGGACTTCGATTTCGAGACGCTGCGCGCCCGCTTCCAGCAGATGGCGTTCCTGAACAAGGGCCTGCGGATCACCCTGACGGATGAGCGCGCACCGGCCGGGGACAATGCCGACGGCGACCTGGACCTTGACGACCTCAGCACCGAGGGCGAAGTCAGCGCAGAACACCGCACTGTGGTCTACCAATACGACGAAGGCCTGCTGGACTACGTCCGGCACCTGAACTCGGGCAAGAAGGTCGAGGTGGTCCATGAGGACGTCATCGCCTTCGAAACTGAGGACAAGGACCGCAAGATCGCCTTGGAAATGGCGATGCAGTGGACCAGCGCCTATTCCGAAAGCGTCCACACCTACGCCAACACCATCAACACCCACGAAGGTGGCACGCACGAAGAAGGCTTCCGTGCTGCCATGACCTCCCTGGTCAACCGCTATGCCCGGGAAAAAGGCATCATCAAGGAAAAGGACGACAACCTCACGGGTGACGACATCCGTGAAGGCCTCACCGCCGTCATTTCCGTCAAGTTGGCTGAACCGCAGTTCGAGGGCCAGACGAAGACCAAGCTCGGCAATTCCGAGGTCAAAGGCTTCGTCCAGCGCGTGGTCACCGACGGGCTGGGCGACTGGCTCGAGCGCAATCCCGGCCCCGCCCGCGACGTGATCCGCAAAGCGATCTCTGCCGCGCAGGCCAGGATGGCTGCGCGCAAGGCCCGCGACAATGCTCGGCGCAAGAGCCCGCTGGAGTCCTTTGGCATGCCCGGCAAGCTTTCGGACTGCTCCTCCAAAAACCCGGAAAAGTGCGAGGTCTACATCGTGGAGGGTGACTCGGCCGGTGGTTCCGCCAAGCGCGGCCGCAACCCCGAGACCCAGGCCATCCTGCCGCTGCGCGGCAAGATCCTGAACGTGGAGCGCGCCCGTTTGGACAAGGCCCTGGGCAACGCCGAAGTCCAGTCCATGATCACCGCCTTTGGCACCGGCATCGGCGAGGACTTTGATCTCACCAAGCTGCGCTACCACAAGATCGTGCTCATGGCGGATGCCGACGTGGACGGCCAGCACATCACCACACTGCTGATGACCCTGCTGTTCCGGTACATGCGCCCCCTCATCGAGAACGGCTATGTATACCTGGCCCAGCCGCCGCTGTACCGGATCAAGTGGTCCAACGCCCCCCACGACTACGTGTACAGCGACCGTGAACGCGACGCCAAACTCGTGGCCGGGCAGGCAGCCGGACGCCGCATTCCCAAGGACAACGGCATCCAGCGTTACAAGGGCCTCGGCGAGATGGACTACACCGAATTGTGGGACACCACCATGGACCCCGACCACCGCACCCTGCTGCAGGTGACCATGGATGACGCCCTCGCCGCCGACCAGATCTTCTCCGTCCTCATGGGTGAAGACGTGGAATCCCGACGCAACTTCATCCAGCAGAACGCCAAGGACGTCAGGTTCCTGGACATCTAAGGACCCGCTCCAAAGTATTCGGAACCAGACATATACCTGAAACGGAAAATAACTAATGAGCGACGAAATCCCCGAGAACTCCGCCCCTGAGGGCGGAACTCCGGACACCGTTCTTGAAGGCGACGTGCTGATCGACCGCGTGGAACAGGTGGACCTGCAGACGGAAATGCAGCGTTCCTACCTGGACTACGCCATGGCCGTCATCGTGGGCCGTGCCCTGCCCGACGTCCGCGATGGCCTCAAGCCCGTGCACCGCCGCGTGCTGTACGCCATGTTCGACGGCGGCTACCGCCCCGACCGGTCCTTCAACAAGTGCGCCCGCGTGGTGGGCGAGGTCATGGGCCAGTACCACCCCCACGGTGACACCGCGATCTACGACGCCCTGGTGCGCCTCATCCAGGACTGGACCATGCGCTACCCGCTGGCGCTGGGGCAGGGAAACTTCGGCTCACCCGGCAACGACGGCGCCGCCGCACCGCGGTACACCGAAACCAAAATGGCGCCGCTGGCCATGGAAATGGTCCGGGACATCGACGAGGAAACCGTCGATTTCCAGGACAACTATGACGGCAAGAACCAGGAACCCACCATCCTGCCGGCCAGGTTCCCCAACCTGCTGGTGAACGGTTCTTCCGGCATCGCCGTAGGCATGGCCACCAACATCCCGCCGCACAACCTCCGGGAAGTAGCCGACGGCGTGCAGTGGTACCTATCCAACCCTGGTGCCACGCGCGAGGAACTCCTCGAGGAATTGCTGGTGCGGGTCAAGGGCCCGGATTTCCCCACCGGAGCCACCATCCTTGGCCACAAGGGCATCGAAGACGCCTACCGCACCGGCCGCGGCTCGGTCACCATGCGCGCCGTGGTTGCCGTGGAGGAACTGCAGGGCCGGACCTGCCTGGTGGTCACGGAGCTTCCCTACCAGGCCAACCCTGACAACCTGGCCATCAAGATCGCCGAACTGGTCAAGGACGGCAAGATCCAGGGCATTGCCGACCTCCGCGATGAAACATCCGGACGCACCGGCCAGCGCCTGGTGATCGTGCTGAAGCGCGACGCGGTGCCCAAGGTGGTGCTGAACAACCTCTACAAGCACACCGAACTGCAGAGCAACTTCTCAGCCAACATGCTGGCCATCGTGGACGGTGTGCCGCGGACCCTGAGCCTGGATGCGTTCATCCGCCACTGGGTGACGCACCAGATGGACGTCATCGCCCGCCGCACCCGGTACCGGCTGCGCAAGGCAGAGGAAGAAGCCCATATCCTGCGGGCGCTCCTGAAGGCACTGGACATGCTGGATGAGGTCATCGCCCTCATCCGCGCCTCCAGCACCACCGAAGCCGCCCGGGACGGGCTGATGGAGCTGCTGGACATCGATGAGCTGCAGGCCCGGGCCATCCTGGACATGCAGCTGCGCCGCCTCGCCGCCCTGGAACGCCAGCGCATTCAGGAAAAGCACGCAGAACTCGAAGCCCTGATCACCGAATACAAGGAAATCCTTGGTTCGGAACAGCGCCAGCGCGAGATCATCAGCACCGAGCTCGGTGAGATCGTGGACAAGCACGGCGATGACCGCCGCACCAAGATCCTCATGGGCTACGACGGCGACATGTCCATGGAGGACCTGATCCCCGAAGAGGAGATGGTGGTCACCATCACCCGCGGCGGCTACGTCAAGCGCACCCGCAGCGACAATTACCGGTCGCAGCAGCGCGGCGGCAAAGGCATCAAGGGCGCCCAGCTGCGTGGAGACGACGTGGTGGAGCACTTCTTCGTTACCACCACCCACCACTGGCTGCTGTTCTTCACCAACCTGGGCAGGGTCTACCGCGCGAAGGCCTACGAGCTGATGGAAGCCGGCAGGGACGCCAAGGGCCAGCATGTGGCCAACCTGATGGCCTTCCAGCCTGACGAACACATCGCCCAGGTGCTGGATCTCAAGGACTACCAGCAGGCCCCGTACCTGGTCCTCGCCACCAAGAGGGGCCTGGTGAAGAAGACCAGGCTGGAAGATTACGACACCAACCGTTCGGCCGGCGTGATCGCCATCAACCTGCGGGACGGTGACGAACTGGTCTCCGCGCAGCTGGTGTCCGAGACCGATGACCTCTTCCTGGTCTCCCGCAAGGGCCAGTCAATCCGCTTCACCGCGACCGATGACGCCCTGCGCCCCATGGGCCGTGCCACCTCCGGCGTTACCGGCATGAAATTCCGCGAGGATGACGAACTGCTTGCCGCAGACGTGGTCACCGACGGTTCATTCGTGTTCATCGTGACCGAAGGCGGCTACGCCAAGCGCACTGCCGTGGAGGAGTACCGGCTCCAGGGCCGCGGCGGCCTGGGCATCAAGGTAGGAAAGTACCAGGAAGAGCGCGGCCACCTGGTGGGCGCACTCATCGTGCAGGAAGAAGACGAAGTCCTGGTGGTCATGGAGGGCGGCAAGGTTGTTCGGTCTTCCGTGGCCGGTGTCCCGGCCAAGGGCCGTGACACCATGGGCGTCATCTTCGCCAAACCGGACAAGAACGACCGGATTATCGAGGTGGCACGCAACAGCGAACGCGGTCTTGAGGACGAGGAATCCGCCGACGATGACGTAACGTTGGCTGAAGATGGCGGAACCGCTGGGGAATCCGCCGCGCCAGCAATGGCAGAAGAATCACCGGCCGTTGAGTCAGAGGACGCCTCGGGCGACGCTGAGCCGAACGAAGACAACACGGAGGTAACGAGTGAGTAATTCCGACTCATTTCCCAAGCCGAACAGTACTGTTCCCGACGGGAACCGGCCTTCAGCGGCACCCCGCGTGAACGCCCCCGTTCGTCCCCAGCAGCGCCCCTCGGCGCCCGCCGGTGCACCGGGCCAGCGGCCTGCCGTCCCGGGCCAGCGCCCCCAGCAGGGAGAGCGGCCCGCACAGCCAGGCCAGCGCCCCTTCCAGGGCCAGCCCGGCCAGCGCCCGGCACAAACAGGCCAGCGTCCTGCGCAGGGAGCCTCCGGCCAGGGAACTCCGGGCCTGGTGAAGCCCGCTCCGAAGGCAAAGGTCCGCCGGGCCAGGCTGCTGATCAGCAAGGTGGATCCGTGGTCCGTGCTGAAGATGGCATTCCTGCTGTCTGTGGCACTGGGCATCGTCACGGTGGTGGCCGCCATCGTCCTGTGGACCGTCCTGGACCTCACCGGGATCTTTGACCAGGTGGACAGCCTCCTCGGCACGTTGGCGGGCGCAGAAAGCGGCGGCTTCGAGCTGAAGAAGGTTGCTTCGCTGGGCCAGGTGGCCTCATTCGCCACCATCATTGCCGTGGTCAACGTCGTCCTGCTGACGGCGCTCTCCATGCTTTCCGCTGTCCTGTACAACATTTCCGCCACCCTGGTGGGCGGCATCGGCGTGACCCTCACCGACGATTAGGACACCATTCCACCGGCTCCACGCCGGTGGAATGCCCCGATTTGAGATCGGGCCGGGGTGTGCTGTAAAGTCATGTCTCGGCCCGATGAGGGATTGAGGGCGTATAGCTCAGGCGGTTAGAGCGCTTCGCTGATAACGAAGAGGTCCCAGGTTCAAGTCCTGGTACGCCCACGGAACCTGTGCAGGTTTCAAACCGAGGTTTGGTCCGGATCCGTCCGGTACCTTGCCGGATTGGGGAGCATGTGAAGAAGTTGCTTGTACTGGCAGCCGCAATCGCAGGCTTCCTGGTTTACCGGAAAGCACAGGAATCCGAAGCCCGGAAAACGGTCTGGAGCAAGTCAACCGACACGGTCGACTAGCCCGGACACCCACTCCGGGAGCCGGTCAGAGGCTCCCCGGTTCTAGGGTATGATTGACGGGTTGCTTCTTATGGGGGCATGGCGCAATTGGTAGCGCACCTGCTTTGCAAGCAGGGGGTTCGGGGTTCGAGTCCCCGTGCCTCCACCATAGGAAAGTCCCGGTCAGCGGAAACGCCGGCCGGGACTTTTTGCTTTCCATCTGCGCACGGAACCAGCACCAGGGGGCTGCATTGAACTTCTTTTTCGCTGCCCTGGGGGTCCTGGGCGTTGCATCCTCCGGACCGCTCATCGCCGCCACGCTTGGCGCCACCAGCGTCAGCGCGCTTGCCATCGCCTTCTGGCGCAATGCCATCGGTGCCGCTGTCATGGCAACTCCCACCCTTGCCCGGGAACCCGGCCAGTTCCGCAGGATCAGCGGCCGGGAGTTCCGCTGGTCCATGTTGGCCGCCATTGCGCTGGCCCTGCACTTCGCCTGTTTCATCACATCCCTTCAGCTGACGTCCGTAGCAGCTGCCACAGCCCTCGTGTGCCTGCAGTCGGCATGGATTGCCGTCTTTCAGCTCTTCCGCGGCATCCGCCACCGCTGGCAGGTCCTGGCAGGGCTGGGAATTGCCTTTGGCGGAGTCCTTGCGATCACCGGCTTCGATATGGGCTCCTCCCCGCAGGCCCTCACGGGAGACCTGCTGGCCATGGCCGGTGGAGCGCTGGCAGGACTATATACGCTCGCCGGCGGTAAGGCCCGGCAAAGCATGTCCACCGGGACCTATACAACGCTGTGCTACGGGATGTGCGCCGTCCTCGTGGCAGGAATGGCGCTGCTCTGGGGGCAACCCCTGGCCGGGTTCGAGCCGGCCGGCTGGCTGGGCATCGCGGCTATCACCGTCTGCGCCCAATTGGTGGGCCACACTGCCTTCAACCACCTGCTGGCTACCATGAGCCCATTGATTGTCTCCATGATCATCCTCCTGGAGATCCCCGGCGCAGCGCTGCTGGCCGCCCTGTTCCTGCATGAGACCCTGCCGGCAGGCACCTATGCAGGGCTCGGCCTGATCCTGGCGGGACTTGCCGTCGTGGTCCTGGGTCAACGGAACGGCAGGGGCCGAAGGAGTGGCCGGGGCCAGGGGAACGCCATGGGCAGGGGCCGAGGAACGGATCCGCAGGAGGAACCGCCGCCGGAATACCTCACCGGGCTGGGAACCGACTAGGCGCTACTGGCCGCCGCGCCGGACCGGCTGGGCCGTATTGACGGTGTGGATGGCCCTGAGGAGCTTGGCCGGGAAGTACACCGAGAAGAACACCACCATGGGGGCCTTCAGCGCCATCTTCCGGACGTTGTGCGCCTTGTAGGTCCGGTCGAACCGGGTGACGTAGTAGCGGTAGTCCCGCGGTGAATCCTCAAGCCTCCGGGCCGACATCCCGGATACCATCTGAGGCCAGTAACGGACCGGCAGCTCATGGTCGGCCAGGTGCAGGGACAAATCGATGTCCTCATGCATCTCGTCCTTCTCATCCCGGCATGTTTCGGAACGGATGGTCTCCCAGGCGCTGGCCCGCAGCGCCATGTTGGAGCCGAAGAGGAAATGGTACTGGTGCTTGGCCAGCTTCAGCATGAGCTGGCGCATTTTGTCGTCCGCCTTGAGTCCAAAGCGGCGCATCGGCATGTCGTAGTAGACCACGGGGCCGGTTGCCGCCTGGACCGACTGGTCCGCGAAGGCCTTCTGCACCTGCTCGACCCAGTCGGGTTCCACAATGGAATCGGCGTCGATCCGGCCCAGGATGTCCCCGGTGGCACTGTCCAGCCCGAAGTTCCTGGTGGGGATCAGTCCCTGCTCGCGGTCCTGGCTCAGGAGGATGATGGGGCTTTCCGGATACTCAAGCTGCATCTGGCGGACAATGTCAGCGGTCCGGTCCTTCGAAAGGTTGTCCACCACGATGATCTCGTGGGCGGGAACGGACTGGTAGATGGCAGCTATCAGGCACTGCCTGATTACGCCCTCCTCGTTGTACGCCGGGATGACGATTGACACGCGGAGCTGTACGGCTGCGTCGTTCACGGCATCCCCAGAGGATCGATTGGCTGACATCACTTCAAATCTAGCATCCGGGCAAGATGCCTCCGCGGACGGGAAGAGACACAAAAGGAGGCCCCGCCGTCAAACGGAGCCCCCTTGTGTGAACGGCGAAAATCAGGCCTGGCTGCTGCCCTTGTCTTCATCGGCAACCGTCTTGGCGCCGCCTTCGGTGTCGTCAGCAACGTGCTTGGCCTTGTCGGCGGCGTCCGCTGACTTATCAGCGGCAGTCTCGGCTGCGTCACCGGCTTTGTCCGCGGCAGCACCGGCTGCGGAGGCGGCTGCGGACGTGCCCTTGTCGGCGGCGTCGGCAGTTGTTGCCTTGACGTCACTGACGGTGGTGGCCGGGACAGGGGCGGGGGTCGGGGTGACCGGCGAGGGAGTCTTCCAGGGGTCCTCGACCGGCTTGGAGGCCTTCCACGCTGCAACACCGGCCGCAACGGCAGCAGCCACCACGCCGAAGACCAGCCAGCCGCGTTTCTTCGGCTTCTCCGGCTGGGCAAGCTTCACGTCCACTGCGCGGCTGGCTCCTGCTGCGGCCGCCTTCAGCTGCGTGCCGGTGGCCTGTGCCTGCTCCTGGAGGGCGTGGATGATTCCCACGTCCCCGAGCTTCTGCGCGACGGCGTCAACCCGGGCCGGGGTGTTTTCCAAGGTGCGGTGCACAGCGCCGGAGGCCACGCCAATCTGGTCCGAGAGCTTGGGCAGGTATTCCACCACCACCCGGTCACGGGCATTCAGGACCACTGGAGTGGCCTTGTCGAGGGCCTCATGCAGCCTGGGTGATGCGCCCTCCACCACCTCATTGATCTTGGGCGCCAGGTGGGCCAGTCCGTCCTGGATCCGCGGAGTCACGGTGGCAACGCCGTCGGCCAGGCTGTGGGCCGCCGTCTTCAGGCCTTCCTGGATCTTGGGAGATGCGGTATCCAGGCTCTGCTGGAGGCGGGGAACAGCCCAGTCCACGGCAGCTTCCACTCGGGGGCCCGCCCAATCCTTGGCGTTTTCCACCGCACTGGTGACCGACTGCTCAAGGTCACGGGCAATACGATCCGATTTCTTCACAACTACCTCCCGATTAATGTGACGGTTCTGTCGCTAGCCTACGTGCCCAGATCACCACGGGCTATTCACTCTGCGGATTTTAGGGCGATTTCACCCAGCGCGGAACTGCCCCCGCGGCCATGGCTGCCCGGAACCGGCATGGGAGAATCAACCTATGACTGCCATCGCAACTGCAAAAGCAACCATCCACACCAGCCTCGGCGACATCGTGGTTAACCTCTTCGGCAACCACGCGCCCAAGACGGTCAAGAACTTCGTGGGCCTTTCCACCGGCGAGCAGGCCTGGACCCACCCGGAAACCGGCGAGGACAAGACCGGCACGCCGCTCTACAACGGAACCATCTTCCACCGCATCATCAAGGACTTCATGATCCAGGCCGGCGATCCCCTGGGCCGTGGAACCGGTGGCCCCGGCTACCGCTTTGACGACGAGATCCATCCCGAGCTGAGCTTCAACCAGCCCTACAAGTTGGCCATGGCCAACGCCGGCATCCAGATGGGCAAGGGCACCAACGGTTCACAGTTCTTCATCACCACCATTCCCACGGACTGGCTCCAGGGCAAGCACACCATCTTTGGTGAAGTTGCCGACGAGGAATCCAAGAAGGTTGTGGACGCCATCGAGGGTGTCCGGACCGGCATGGGCGACCGCCCGGTCGAGGACGTCACCATCAACAGCATCGACATCGAACAGCTGTAACGCCGCACCATGAGTTACGGAATTCCGTCGGCCGAGCCGTCCGCCCAGGTCCCGGTCTGCCCCCGGCACCCGGACCGGCCGTCCTACGTACGCTGCCAGCGCTGCGGGCGCCCCGCATGCCCGGACTGCCAGCGGGCGGCCGCCGTCGGATTCCAGTGCGTTGACTGCGTCAATGAAACAAAACGTACGACGCCGGAGGTGCGGTCGGTCTACGGCGGCGCCGTAGCCACCGGCAGGCCTTTGGTGACGTTCGGCATCATCGCAGCGTGTGTAGTCGTCTACGCCCTGCAGATGCTTATACCTGGCGACTGGGTGTACAAGCAGTTCGCCTACAACAACATTTTCGTCGCCCCGCAGTACGGCGCCTTTGAACCTTGGCGGATGCTGACGTCAGCCTTCCTCCATTCCCCGGACTCCTTCCTGCACATCCTCCTGAACATGTACACGTTGTGGATCTTTGGGCAGGCACTGGAACCTGTCCTGGGCCGGGCCCGCTTCCTTGCGGTGTACTTGATCTCCGCCCTTGGTGGATCGGTGGGCTACCTGCTGCTGAACCCGGTGCTGGTCCCGGGCCAGGGCCTGGTGGGGCTGGTCGGCGCCTCAGGTGCCATCTTTGGCCTCTTCGGCGCCATGCTGCTGGTCCAACGCCAGCGGGGCGGCGATACCAGGCAGCTCTGGGTCCTGATCGCCATCAACGGTGTCATTGGTTTCCTGATCCCCCACATCGCCTGGCAGGCCCACCTGGGTGGGCTCATTACCGGTGGGCTCTGCGCCGCTGTCCTTGCCTACACCCCGCGCGGACGCCGCCAAGGCCTCCTCCAGGCACTGGGTTTGGCCGCCGTGGTGGTCCTTCTCGTCGCTGCGAGCTGGGCACGGGTGACGCTCTAACCCTTATCGATTTGCGGACAACTTTATGCCCCCGTCATCCTCCGGTGCCGGGGGCATTCCTGTTTTCCACAGCGCTTATCCACAGTGTTGGTAACTTACATAGCTGTAGTTCATGCCTTTGTTCGGCCTCCCCCGGCGTTCTTCGGTCCCCACGAGGCGTGCCGGACCGGCTTTCTCCACACCTGTGGATAACTTGTGGGGATATTGCTGTGTGTAAGTGGATAAGCGGCCAATTTCGGTGCCACCTGTGGATAAAGCGGCGGAAACGTGGCCGACGGGATGCGGTGCACGCCGTTCGCAGGGGGTTATCGACAGCGGTATCCACACTGTTAATAAGTGACAGCACTGTTGTTTCGGCCGGGAGTGAACCCGTAGGAGTAAGGCTGCAGGCTCCAGGAGCGCCGGATTTCCACGAAGTTTTCCCCACCTGTGGATAAGTTGTGGGTATCGCGTTGTTGGTAAGTGGACAAGCGTCCTCAGTGCCGGGCTGCCACCTGCCTATGATGGTGGCCTGCCAAGCCGTTCGACCGACAAGGACTCCCGTGAGCGCCACCGAACACCTGTACCTGGACAAACAGCACCCGGCCCTGTGGAGAGCCATCAGCGGGTTGGGCCTGAAGGTCCAGGAAGCAGCAGAGGAGGCTGGACTGGGCCGGGGCCTGGTGGAGCTCCTGAATGTGCGCATTTCGCAGATCAACGGATGCGCGTATTGCCTGGACCTCCATGTGCGGAAGGCCGCGGACGCCGGCGAAACCCCGCAGCGGCTCGCGGTCCTGCCCGCATGGCGTGAAACGGCACTCTTCACCGACCAGGAGCGGGCCGCCTTGGCCTTGGTGGAAAGCATTACAGAACTCCCGGACGAACGGTCACGGGAGGCTACGGAGGCTTATGCGCGGGAGCGGCTCAGCGCCGGGGAGTTTTCAGCCGTGAGCTGGCTTGCCGTGACCATGAACGCCTTTAACAGGGTGTCCATCACCAGCCACCACCCGGTCCGGCGGGACCGCTCCTAGTTCTGGCCGGACCTTTCCGCCAGGCGGCACTGTACTTTTCCACAGGTATTCCACACTGTTAATAACCACATCTGGCCGGCAGGTTTCAGGGAAAAGGCCCGCGGGGCGGTGCAGCGGCATCACTTTGGTTCGAAGGCGAAGGTTCTCCACATTGTGGATAACCTTCCCAACAGCTGGGGATAACGGCCGGCGCCCGTACCTTTAGGCCCCAATGGGCCACACGCCGGAAGATCCACGGCGGTGGCTTTGCAGGAGGTGGGTGTCTACCATGCCGATCGCTTCCATCAGGGCGAACATGGTGGTGGGGCCTACGAACGAGAATCCGCGCTTACGGAGCGCCTTGGACAGGGCCACCGACTCTTCGGATTGGGTGGGAATATCGGTAATTGCCTGTGGCTTGGGCGTGCTCGCCGGACGGAAGCCCCACACGAACTCCACCAGTCCGCCGTCGTTCCTGAGCTCCTGGGTGGCCTTGGCGTTCTTCACAGCTGCAAGGATCTTCAGCCGATTCCTGATGATGCCGGGATCCTGCATCAGCCGCTCCACCTCCGGGGCGCCAAACAACGCCACGGCATCCGGGTCAAAGCCGGCAAAGGCCGCGCGGAAGGCCGGCCGCTTTCGCAGGATGGTGGCCCAGGAAAGGCCCGCCTGGAAACCCTCCAGGCAAATCCGCTCGTAGAGGCCCTGTTCGTCGGTGACGGGCAGTCCCCATTCCTGGTCGTAATAGTCGCGCATCAGCGGATCAGTGGCAGCCCAGGCAGGCCGGGCCAGGCCATCCTCGCCGACGATCACGCCGCTGGAATCCGGAGCCAGTGGAGTCCTCCTTGGAACAGTTCCGCTGCAGGCGCTAGGAGCGCCAGCGGGTGGTCATCAGGAACCCGACGATGGCGATGCCGAAGCCCGCAACGATGTTCCAGGACTGCCAGGCCTGGACCGGGAACCGTCCCTCACTGATGTAGAACGTGATGATCCAGAAGAGGCCGATGATCATGAGGCCGAACATGACCGGCTTGAACCATACCGGGTTGGGCTTGTAGGCCTGCGGTGATGCCGGCTGGGCGGTGCTGGCGGTCTTCCTGCGAGGCTTTGACTCGGGCACTGGCTCTCCTTGGCGGACTGGGCAAGCTCGGCGGCCCGGGCTTGGTATCCTGCAAGAAGGAAATTGCCAGCGGTCTGCGCGATCTTGGTCAAATCTGGATTCTTACTAGCAGCCAATTCTAGCCGCAGTTGATGGGCAGCCGGTGCCCAGGGTAGATGCCCGGAGGAGAACGCGTGGTATTGCAGGAGAAGGCGGGGCCCGCCACCGCGCCCCGGCCCCGTCGTGCCCTCCTGCACGGCATCATCTCGGTGTTTGGTGAACTGTTGATCACCGCCGGCGTTATCCTCCTGCTCTTTGTGGCGTGGCAGTTGTGGTGGACCAACGTCGAGTCCGATGCCAAGCAGAGCCAGGTCATCAAGGAATTCGCCCAGGACCTGGGCACCGCAGCCCCCGCGCCCTCGGCCTCCGCAGCGGCGGCGCCTCCCGCCGCCGGTGAGGACTTTGGAAAGCCCGTGGTGGGGACGGCGCCGGGCCACGCCGGCACCATCGGCATCATGTACATCCCCAGGTTCGGTCCCACCTACACCCGTCCGATCGTCCAGGGGACAAGCCAGGACGTCCTGGACACCCTGGGCCTGGGCCACTACAGCAACACCGCCATGCCCGGCGCCGTCGGCAACTTCGCGGTGGCCGGCCACCGCCAGACGCACGGAGCCGTGCTGGACAACATCCACACCCTGGTCCCGGGCGACAAGATCTACGTCCAGACCAAGGACGGTTTCTACGTCTACGTCTTCCGGAACAACCAGATCGTCATGCCGTCCCGCACCGATGTCCTGGAACCGGTCCCCACCCAGCCGGGTGCCGCGCCCACCGAAAGCTACCTCACCATGACCAGCTGCAACCCCCGATTCGGAGCGGAAGAACGCATCATCGCCTACGCCCTGCTGGACAGCTGGCGGCCCGCAGCGGCAGGACCACCGGCCGAAATCGCGGCCCAGGTGGCAGCAGCCACCGGAAGGAACTGACCGTGTACGCCTGGATCTTCCGACACCTCCCCGGGCCGCTGTGGCTCAGGATCATCATCTCGCTGGCACTGGTTTTCCTCGCCCTGGTGCTGATGGTCCAGTTCCTGTTCCCCTGGATGTCCCATTTCACCCCATTCACCGACTCAACGATTGGTTCCACAGACCAGCCATGACCACAACCAAGATCCTTGTAGTGGATAACTACGACAGCTTCGTCTACACCCTGGTGGGCTACCTCCAGGAACTCGGCGCCGAGACCACGGTGGTCCGCAACGACGACGTCACGCTCGCCGAGGCCATCGAACTGGCCAGCACCCGTGACGGCGTCCTCATATCCCCCGGGCCCGGAAATCCCGCGGAGGCGGGGGTCTGCATCGAGCTGATCAAGTGGTGCGGTGAAAAAAGCGTTCCCATGTTCGGCGTCTGCCTGGGCCACCAGGCGCTGGCCGAGGCTTTCGGCGGCAAGGTGACCCATGCCCCGGAACTCATGCACGGCAAGACGTCCAAGGTGGAGCACATTGGCACCAGCGTCTTCGCCGGGCTGCCCTCCCCCGTCACGGCCACCCGCTACCACTCACTGGCCGCGGTGCGGGAATCCATCCCCGACGTCCTGGAAATCACGGCACAGACCGCGTCCGGAGTGGTCATGGGGCTGCAGCACCGGACGGCACCACTGTGCGGGGTGCAGTTCCACCCGGAATCGGTACTCACCGAGGGCGGGTACCAGATGCTCGGCAACTGGCTCGAATCGCTGGGCATGAAGGGCGCGGCTGCCCGGGCAGCGAAGCTGAGCCCACTGATCCAGCAGTAGCCGGAGCCGGGCCGACACGGACGCGGTCAGCCCTTCTTGGTGGGCTTGGGCGTTGGTGTCGACGTCGGCGTGGCGGTTTCCGTTGGCGCAGGCGGCGGTGGCGGCGGCGCCTTGGCCACCACGACGGTGATGGTCTTCCCCTGCTCCACGGCAGCGTTGGCCGGGTCGCTTTGGTCCGTGACCTTGCCGGGCTCCACCTGGGAGTTTTCCACCTCAACCACCGAGGGCACCAGGCCGAGCTCCTTCAGTGCAGCCTCGGCTTCGTCACGCATCAGGCCACGCAGTTCCGGGACCACCACCTTTCCGGTGGACACGATCAGCTCGACGCTGGTGCCGACACCGACGCTTTGCCCGGGAGCCGGGTTGGACGTGATGACGATCCCCGCCGGGACAGTGGCACTGTTGGCGGTGGTGGTCGACGGGGCGCCCACCAGTCCCACCTGCCGGAGGATGTCCCGCGCCGCGGCTTCGGTCTTGCCCGGGAGGCTGTCAGGGATCTTCACCGAACTGGGGCCATCCGAAACGTTAAGGATGACCTCGGCCCCCGGATCCAGCGAACCTCCAGCCGCGGGGTCCGTCCCGATGGCCGTCCCCTTGGGGACTGTGTCGTTTGCGGACCGTGCGATCCGGGGCCTCAGGCCGGCGTTGTACAGCTCCTGCAGTGCGGCGGTTTCCGTCATGGACGCCACCGCCGGAATGGACACCTTGGGCGGCGCGGGAGCGGGCCGGTTGACCGTTTGGTACAGCCACAATCCGCCGCCGGCGAGGATCAGGAGGGTGAAGATCACCAGCGTCGCGATCCAGGCACGACGCCGGGACTTCTGCCGTGTGCTCGGCTCACGTTCCGAAGCGAAGCCCAGCGGGAGCGCCCCCGCCCCATACGCGTCAGCCCCGTGCTCGTCGGCCACTTCCAGCGGAGCCGCCGCTCCGGCATCGCCATGGTAAAGGTTGGTGGCGGCCAGCCGTCCGGTGGGGGCATCGTCAAGGAAGCTTGCCCCTGTGGCGGCGAACGCCTCGGTGGGCGGGGTCGCCTGTGGAACGTGGTCGTTGGGATCGGTGGGCGCCTCTGACGCCGCCACGGCCGGCACGGGAACACCGGCCTTGGCAGCGCGCAAGGCGCGCCGGAAGGCCGCTGCGTCCTGGAACCTGTCGGTCCGGTTCTTTTGCAGGGCCTTGGCAAGGACGGTATCCAGCGCCGGGGATACATCCGGGTTGAGGCTGCTGGCCGGTTCCGGGATCTCGCGGACATGCTGGTAAGCCACGGAAACCGGGCTGTCCCCGACGAACGGCGGCCGCGAAGTCAGCATTTCGTAGAGCAGGCAGGCAGCGGAATAGAGGTCGCTGCGGGCATCCACCGTCTCGCCCCGGGCCTGTTCCGGCGAGAGGTACTGTGCCGTTCCCACCACTGCCTGGGTCTGGGTCATGGTGGCGGAGGAATCGGCGATGGCCCGGGCAATGCCGAAGTCCATCACCTTCACCGAGTTGCTGCCCGGGCAGTACATCACGTTGGCAGGCTTAATGTCCCGGTGCACGATGCCGGCCTTGTGGCTGTACTCGAGGGCCGCCAGGACGCCCAGGCAGTAGTCGATCGCCTGGCTGATGCTGACCTCGTTGGCACGGATCAATTCGCGCAGGGTCCTGCCCTCAACGTATTCCATGACGATGTACGGCACCCGTACGTCCTCGGTGGAACCGTCATGGACCACGTGCTCGCCGGTATCAAAGATGGCCACGATCGACGGGTGGTTCAGGGCTGCCACCGCCTGCGCTTCGCGTTTGAAGCGGGCCTGGAACTGCGGATCCCGGGCCATGTCCGGCCGCAGCAGCTTGATGGCCACGGTCCGGCCCAGGCGGGTGTCAGTTCCCTTGTAGACATCCGCCATGCCGCCGCGGCCAATGAGGTTACCCAGCTCGTAGCGCCCGTTCAGGACACGCCGGTTATCCACCGGAAGGCTGTCCTCCCGGTGCAACGGTGTGCGTGGTGACTCATTCACTGGTAGTCCCGACAATCAGGGTGCGCAGGTCGGAGGCATTCCGGGCGTTTGGCCGGCCGCGCAGGTTGCCAGGGGCGAGATGGGCGTCGGTCCGGCCACCGGTGAGGACGACGTGGGGGTAGGGGTCGGTGCGGCGGTGGTGGGCGCAGGGCTGGGAGCGGTCGCGTAGACGACGGTGATCAGCGAACCCTTGGGAACCGTCCCGGTGGGGTTGAGTTCCAGCACCGTTCCGGGCGCCTCCGTGCTGCTCTCCTGCGGAACGACGGTCACCTGGAGCCCCATGCCTGCAAGGGCAGCCTGGACCTGCCGGTAGTCCTTGCCCAGGTACGCGGCCGGAATGACGTTGACCGTGGACTGGGTGGGCTGCGTGGTGGGTGTGGGGGTGGGCGTGCTGCGCGTCTGCGTCGGCGTTGCGGAGGGCGTGGTCCGCGTGGGCGTCGCGGACGACGGCGGTGCGCTGCTGGCCGTGGCGCTGGAGCTGGGGTTCCCGGCCGGCGAGAAGAGTCCCGCCTGGTTCAGGAGGAAGCCCACCAGGGCGAAGAGCAGCAACAGGATCAAGGCGACCAGGGGCCAGGTCCAGGGGCTGCGGCCCTTGCGCCTGGGCTCGTCGGAGGGCCCGTCGTCGTACGTTTCCTCCTCCTGGTCCCAGTTCCGCTCGGCAGCCAACGCGTTGGCGCGGGCCAGCGGCCCCTGCGCCCGCTCCGCGTCGTCCGCGGATGCGCCGTGGGCGCCGGCAGCCATGGCTGCCGCAGCACCTGCTGCGCCCGCCCCCATCACCGGCAGTGCCGACGTGGCGGTAGGGGCAGAATCCCGCTGCGTTCCGATCACGCCGGTGGGGGCGGTGGCGGTGTCGACAGGAGCCGTGATGGGTCCCGTGGAGGCGTCGAAAAGCAGCATGCCGGGCACCGCGGCGCGGGCGGCGCCCACGTCCCCGTTGCGGATGGCCTCCGCCGCTTCGGCGAGCTTGATGGCATTCGCCGGCCGGTCCTTGGGGTCCTTGGCCAGCATGGACATCAGGAGCGCCCGGACCGGCGTGGGCAGGCTCTCCGGAAGCGGCGGCGGGGCGTCGTTCACCTGGGCCAGGGCAATGGCGATCTGGGATTCGCCGGAGAACGGGCGGTGGCCGCTGAGGCACTCGTAGCCAATGACGCCGAGGGAGTAGATGTCCGAGGAACCGGTGGCGGTCTGGCCCGTTGCCTGCTCGGGCGCCAGGTACTGCGCGGTTCCCATGACCTGCCCGGTCTGGGTGAGCGGCACCTGGTCGGCAAGGCGGGCGATGCCGAAGTCGGTTACCTTGACCCTCCCGTCAGGGGTGATCAGGAGGTTGCCGGGCTTAACGTCACGGTGGACCAGGCCCTGGGCGTGCGCGACGGCCAAGGCGCGGGCGGTCTGCGCGATGATCGACAACGTACGGTCAGGCGAGAGCACCTGTTCGTGTTCAATGATGCTGCTCAGCGGCTGGCCCGGGACCAGCTCCATGACCAGGTAGGCCGAGCCCTCCTCTTCGCCGTAGTCGAAGACGTTGGCGATCCCCACGTGGTTCAGCAGCGCGGTGTGGCGTGCCTCAGCGCGGAAGCGCTGGAGGAATCCCGGATCACCGGTGTACTCCTCCTTCAGCACCTTAATGGCGACGATACGGCCCAGGACGAGGTCTTTGGCCTTCCACACTTCCCCCATGCCGCCGATCGCAATCCGCGTGGTCAGCTGGAATCTGCCGCCGAGGGTGATTCCCGTTGTAGGCCTCACTTATTCAACACCGCCTCAAAAATCTTCTTCGCGTTGGGACTGGTCAGCTTTGCTCCCGCGTAGATGTCTACGCCTTCCATGACGATCGTGACGCTGACCTTCGGGTTGTCAGCAGGGGCGAACCCGGTAAACCACGAATTGTTGGTTCCGTTTCCGAGTTCGGCGGTGCCGGTCTTGCCTGCGACCTGGACGCCCGGGACGGCAGCGCCCTTGGCGATACCGTCAGTTACCACGCTGGTCATCCATTCGGTGATCTGCTTGGCGATTTCCGGGGTGGTGGATGTCCTGAGCTGTGACGGCTGCGGCTCGTCAATGACGCGCAGGTCCGGGGACCGCAGGGTCTTGACGAGGCTGGGCGCCATCTGGGCGCCGCCGTTGGCGATGGCATTCGTCATCATGTTGACCTGAAGCGGCGTGACCCGGACATCCTTCTGGCCGATGGCGGACTGGGCCAGGCCGGGCGCGTCCAGATTATCGGGGAAGCCGTTCCCCGCCGCGTGGCCGAGCTTCAGCTGGCCCCCGACGTCCTCGCCAAACCCAAACTTCTTGGCCTGCGCGGCGATGGCGTCGCGGCCCAGGTCCAGGGCGATGCTCGCGAATGGCGTGTTGCAGGACTGCTGCAGTGCGAACGCGAACGAGGCGGTGTCCTTGGTGTAGCAGTTGCCGCCGGCATAGTTGGGCAGTTTGTACTGGATGCCGTCAAAGGGCATCTCAGCAGGGTTCGGCAGGACGCTGTCCTTGTTGTACTTCCCGGACGCCAGGGCCGCGGCCGTATCCACAAGCTTGAAAACCGAGCCCGGAGCGAGCAGTTCCCCGGTGGGGCCACTGACGTTCTGGTTGAGGTTGATGCCAGGCACCTTGACCAGTTCGTTGATGTTGGCGCTTTCCGCCTTGGCATCCTGGGTGGCCACAAGGTTCGGGTTGTAGGACGGTTTGGAGGCCATGGCCAGGATTGCGCCGGTCTTGGGGTTGGTGACCACGATCGAGCCGCGCTGGCCATCCGGAATCAGGCTGTAGGCAAGCTGCTGGAGCTGGGGATCGATGGTCAGTTCCACTGACGCGCCCTTGGGTTGGTTGCCCAGGAAAAGCTGGCCCACCCGGTCAAGGAAGAGCTGGTCGGAGTTCCCTGCCAGCTCGGCGCCCATGGTCTGCTCCAGGCCCGTGGCTCCGTAGTTCTTCGAGAAGTAGCCGGTGATGCCGGCGTAGAGTTCCGGCTGCGGGTAGGTCCGCTGGAACTTGCACGTTTCCGAACCGGTTTCCGCAGACTCAGCCACGGGAGTGCCGCCGACGATGATGGCGCCACGGTCGTTGCAGTAGTTCTGCAGGATGGCGCGCTGGTTCAGCGGATTGGTCTTGAGGTCGTCGGCGCCCACCACCTGCACATAGCTGATGGCGCCGAAGAGCAGCGCAAACATGGCAACTGCGGCTACCCATGAGTGTCGAATTGCTTGGTTCATGCCTGCTTCACCGCCTCGGTTGGAGTGTCAATGCCGTTTGCCGCCGCCGCACCGGCGGGTGGGAGCGGAGTTGTATCCACCGGCCCGCGGGCAGCATGGGAAATCAACAGGAGCAGCCCCACGATGATCCAGTTGGCCAGGAGGGACGATCCGCCGGCCGCCAGGAACGGGGTGGTAAGCCCGGTCAGGGGAATGAGGCGCGTGACGCCGCCGATCACTACGAAGCACTGGAGGGCCACGGCGAGGGACAGGCCGCAGGCAAGCAGCTTTCCGAACGCGTCCCGCGTGCCCAGGGCTGCCCGGAAGCCGCGCGTGACGAACAGCAGGTAGAGCAGCACGATGGCGAACAGCCCGATCAGTCCCAGCTCCTCGCCCAGCGAAGCGATGATCATGTCGCTGTTGGCGAACGGGACCAGGTCCGGGCGGCCCTGGCCCAGGCCGGTCCCCACCAGCCCGCCGTTGGCCATGCCGAACAGGCCCTCGATGACCTGCCGGCTGCCGTTTTCATAAACATCGGGGGAGAAGGCGTTGAGCCAGCCGTAGACGCGCTGCTGCACGTGGGAAAAGACCTGTGCCGCAACAAAGCCGCCGCCCAGGATCAGAGCCAGCCCGATCACCACCCAGCTGATCCGGCTGGTGGCCACGTAGATCATCACGATGAACAGGCCGAAGAACAGCAGGGACGAACCCAGGTCTCGCTGGAAAACCAGAACACCAATACTGACCAGCCAAGCCGTGACCATCGGGCCCATGTCCTTGAACCGCGGGAACTGCAAGGGGCCGATCTTCCGGCCCGCAAGCAGGATCAGGTCCCGGTTGGACGAAAGATACCCCGCAAAGAATATTGCCAGCGTAATCTTGGCGACCTCGCCCGGCTGGAACGTCATTGAACCGAACCGGATCCACACCCTGGCGCCCAGGATTTCCCCGGCGCTGATCCCCGGGACGAGCGGCAGGATCAGCAGAAGAGCCGAAGCCGCCAGCGAAATGAAGGTGAACCGCCGGAGGATGCGGTGGTCCTTGAGGAAGAACACCACCGCAATGGCCACGGCCATGGCGATGAGGGTCCACCGAAGCTGGTTGTTCCCGGTGTCCTCGCCGGGGGCGTCCAGGCGGTGGATCATCGCCAGGCCCAGACCGTTCAGCGCGATCACAATCGGAAGTATTACTGGATCAGCATATTTGGCCCGGAAACGCAGTACGCCATGGAAAACGAGCGCGGCCACTGCCAGGAGGCTCGACTGGAACCAGAAGTCTGAGTCGAAGGCCTTTTCCTGGTCCACGCCAACCATCATGTTGGCGCCGATGCCGACGGCGAGGGCCAGCAGCAGCAAGGCAAGTTCGACGTTGCGGCGAGGCTTGGGCATGGTGCTTACCTGGCTCATTTGGCCGCCTCGCAGGTGATGGTCGGAGTGGGTGAGGGGGACGGGGCCGACGGTGCGGGGGCAGGGGCGGACGCATCGGTTGCCGGCGGCGGGGCTGCCACCGTGGCCGGAGGTGCGCTGCCCGGGGGCGGTGTCGCCGAAGCGGACACCTTGGGGCACTCCTCCTCGGGGGAAGTGGTCCCGGTCAGCTCCAGGTTCTTCACGATGCGCTGTGCGTCGTAGAGGTCATTGGCAGGGACCGTCTGGCGGACGCGCTGCTGGGAGAAGGGTGGAAGGGAGTCCATCCGGATGTCCGTCACCGCTTCAAGGGAGGAGAGCTGGATGGGACCCAGCCGCTGGGACACGCCGTTGTAGATGGCCACACGGGAATCGAACTCGCCCACGTAGTACCGGGTCTGGGTCCAGGCGTAGCCAAGCCAGAGGCCTACAGCCACCACAACCAGTACGGCGGCCGCGATGGACCAGGTCAGCCAGCGGCGCGGACGCAAAGCCGGCACGGCGTCCTCTCCGTCCGCCGGTTCCGCCTTGTGGGTGAGGAGCGTGGCAGCGCGGCGGGCCACTGTCCGGCCTGCCACCGTCGGGATGGAGCCGGACTCCGCGGCAGCCGCGGCGGCACCCACCAGTTCGTGGGGGCGTGAGGCAAGTTCCTCACGCAGGACCTCAGCGGAGAGGTGCTCGCCAAGATGGGGATCGGTACTGCCGGACTCGCCCTGACCGGCATCGGCGGCCTCGCCGTTTGCCGGCTCCTTGGCCGCACCAGAGCCGGGAGTGGCTTCCCCGGGCCCGGAGGAGGGTGTTTCCTTGGGATCGTCCGCAGCGGCTGCCGCGCCCACCGCTGCGGCGGCGGGGGCACCTTCTGCCGCGGCAGCGGGCTTCGTGCCCTGCACCGGCGGGACGATTTCGACGGCGGCCGTGCTGACGTCGTCGGGCGTTTCCTCCACGATGTCCACCATGACCACGGTGACGTTGTCAGGGGAACCGGCCTCGAGTGTCAGCTCAACAAGGGTTTCGGCGCACTCATGCAGGTTGTGGGTTTCGCGGACCGTCCGTTCCACGGCATGCGCGGCAACGTAGTTCAGGCCGTCCGAGCACAACAGCCAGCGGTCCCCGGGCCGGGCGTCGAGGGTGTCCAGGTCCAGCTCGGGGCTGGCGTCGACGTCGCCAAGGACGCGCATGAGGACGTTCTTGTGGGGGTGCGTTTCGGCTTCTTCGGGCCGCAGCCGGCCTTCGTCGATGAGCCGCTGGACGAAGGTGTGGTCCACGCTGACCTGCTTGAATTCGCCGTCGCGGAGCCGGTAAGCGCGTGAATCGCCGATGTGGGCGAAGTGCAGCTTGCCTTCAGCCAGCAGGAGGGCGGTGACCGTGGTACCCATGCCCGCCAGCTTCGGGTTGATGTGCACCAGTTCGGAGAGGAGGGAATTGGCGGTCTGGATCTCATCGGCCAAAACGGTCCCGGCGTCGTCTCCGTGGTCCGGGCTGTCCAGGTGGATCATGTCCAGGACGGTTGCGGCCGAGGCGACGTCGCCGCCCGCGTGTCCTCCCATTCCGTCCGCGACCACGGCCAGATGGCGGCCGGCGTAGGCGGAATCGTCATTCTTGGCACGTATCCGGCCAACATCCGACCGCGCGGCGAAGCGCATGATGAGGGGCCGCTGCGCCGGACTGGAGCCGGTTGCGGGGTTTTCGGGAACGGCCACGGTTACGGCCTCAATTCAATGACCGTCTTGCCGATTCTCACGGGTACCCCTGGCTCGACGGGCAGGGCACGGGTAAGTTGCTGGTCGCCCAGGTAGGTTCCGTTGGTGGAGCCAAGATCCTCGATGAACCAGCGGCTTCCCTGTGGGAAGAGCCTGGCATGGCGGCCGGAGGCGTAGTCGTCCTCGAGGACCAGGGTGGCTTCCTGGGCGCGTCCCAGCAGGATGGGGCTTGCTGCCAGTGGGAGGGTGCGGCCCTTGAGCGGTCCTTCCAGCACCACCAGTTGCCGGGCCTGCTGCTTTACAGGCTGCGGAGGCGTCTCGGCCAGTTCGGGGTTCCGCCGGAGCTGCCGGGCCGTGGGTGCGCCGGCGGCAGCCTTGCGGCCCAGCATCAGGTCCCGGCGCATGGCGGAGACGATGCTGAAGATCAGGACCCAGAGGAGCAGCAGGAAACCGAACCGCAGCGCGGTAATGGTGAGGTCGCTCATACGTGGCCACCCTGGTTGGCAGGAAGCAGGCGGAAGATGATCTTTGTCCGTCCCATCGTGATGGTGGAGCCGTCAGTGAGTTCGGTGCTTCCGGAGACCCTTTGGCCGTTGACATAGCTGCCGTTGGTGGACCCCAGGTCCACGGCGCTGGTGACTCCGTTCTCCGTGCGGATCTCCAGGTGGCGCCGCGAAACGCCGGTGTCTTCAATGAGGATGTCTGCCTCGGAGGACCGGCCCAGGACGATGGACGGGGCGTTCAGCGAATAGCGCTGCCCGTCGATATCCAGGACAGGCTGGAGCCTGACCGGCTGCCGGCTCGGAGCCGCAGGGACGTTGGGCCTTGCCTGGGCCGCGCCGGAACCCTGGGATTTCTCTGTGGAGGAAGCGATTTCGAAGTCACCGGCACGGACTTCCGCGTCGCGGCGGAACGAAATACGGACGGGACCCTGGAGGGTGTAGCCCTGGCTGCGGACGTGGTTGATGACGACGTCGCACAGTTCCTCGGCCAGCGGGGTGCCCCATTCCTGCGCCCTGCCGAAGTCATCGTCACTGAGCTGGACGTCAAAGACATTGGGTACCAAAGTGCGGCCCGCGGCCACTGTGAGTGCTTTGTGGTCCACCTCGCGGCGGAGCCGGCTGGCGATCTCCACCGGCTCAACCTGGGCTTTGGAACCGGTGGAGAAGACGCCGCGGACGGCCTTTTCAATGCCACGTTCAACCTTGTCCAGCAGACCCATGGTGCTTCTCCTTTCCCCCCGGCTCCGGGGCAGTAGTTGTTCCCGACCAACATCTGCGGGGCAGTCCACCGCTGCGCGGGGATGCCCGCCGGAAGTGGCCACTCCTACATCCGATACTAATGGCCAGCCCTGCGAATGACCTTAATCAACAACGGCCGGGCGCCGGCAAAAGTTCGGAGGAGTGATTGTCTCTGGCGGCTGTGGGGCGGCCATCCCGGGGCGGTTGCCGTCCGGGAATTGCCTGCTTCCACGCGGCTTAATTGCGGTTCGGACGGCCCATGGGAGGGCGGCGTTCGGCCGATTGGTAATTTGCGGCATCTGTCCGTTATGCTTGATCTCGCTGCTTTTACGAGACATGGAACGGGAAACCGGACCGGCCAAGTGGAAGAAGTTGCGCGCGAGTGGCGGAACGGCAGACGCGCTGGCTTCAGGTGCCAGTGTCCGAAAGGGCGTGGGGGTTCAAATCCCCCCTCGCGCACGCAAATGGAAGAGCCCCGGTCTTTGGACCGGGGCTCTTTTGCGTTTCCCGCATGACACGGCGGTTCTGGTGGATTGCATGCGCCCACGAAGATTGCACCCGCGCGTGGACGATGCACCCGCGCGTTCCAGGGTGATCCGTCCGTTGGCGGGTGCGCCGATCAGCGAACGGGCCCAGGACTCGGACGGGGGCCCTAGCTCGACGGCCGCGCCGAAGCCTTGAACCGGCGTCGTGAGTTGGCCAGGTGGCTGCGCATCGCTGCCGCCGCGGCAGCCTCGTCGCCGTCGGCGATCGCCTCGAGGATGGACCGGTGCTCCTGGACCACCTGGTCGAAATGGTCCCGGGCGTAATGCTCGACGCCGGTCATCAGGCGGGTGCGGGGCATGGCGATCATTGTTTGCCCCAGCGCAGCCAGGCAGTCGGAGTAATACGGGTTGCCGGAGGCCGCGGCCACCGCCCGGTGGAATTCGAAGTCCGATTTCATGGCATGGGCGGGGTGGCCGGCGCTTTCGGTGAAGGCCTCCAGCGCCGCGCCAACCGCCCGTAGCTGCCTGTCCGTGCGGTTCCGGGCAGCCAAGGCGGCCGCTTCCGCCTCCACACCCATACGGAAAGCCAGCAGGTGCAGCCTGTCCTCCGTGGTGGCCACCGGCCGGACGCCCGGCACTGCCAACGGGCCGTCCGACGGCGGTGTCAGGGCGAAGCTGCCGCGCCCCCGTTCGGTTTCCACAAGCCCTTCGGCCTGGAGCCTCGTCAGCGCGGCACGGACCACTGTCCGGCTCACGCCGAAGTCGCTGATCAGGGTGTTTTCGCTGGGAAGCTTCTCACCCGGCTGGATCACGCCGTCAACGATGCGGTTGCGAAGGTCAGCGGCAAGGTCCGCGGTGAGGTTCCGGCTCATGGCTCAAGGTTACGGCTTTAGCGTTACGCCCCGAACTCCACGGAATCCGTGGTCCAGGCACGTGCCTGGTCACTGAGGGTGACCCCGAGGCCGGGGCGGTCCGGGACGATCATGCGGCCGTCCTTGGTTTCAAGGCGCTCGTTGAACAGAGGATCCAGCCAGTCGAAGTGCTCCACCCACGGCTCGCGGGGGTAGGCCGCGGCGAGGTGCAGGTGGATTTCCATGGCGAAGTGCGGGGCCAGGCCCAGGCCGCGCTCGTCCGCGAGGGCGGCAAGGCGGAGGAACTGGGTGATGCCGCCGACGCGCGGGGCGTCGGGCTGGATGATGTCGCAGCCGTTGGCGGCAATGAGGCCCTTGTGTTCGGCCACCGAGGCGAGCATTTCACCAGTGGCGATAGGAGTGTCCAGGACCTGGGCCAGGTGGGCGTGCCCTTCGAAATCGTAGGCGTCCAGCGGTTCCTCGATCCAGACGAGATCGAACTCCTCCAGCCGGCGGCCCATCCGCAGGGCCGTGGCACGGTCCCACTGCTGGTTCGCATCCACCATCAGCGGGACGTCCCAGCCGATGTGCTCGCGGATGCCGGCAACGCGGCGCAGGTCCTCCTTGCTGTCCGGCAGGCCCACCTTGATCTTGATGCCGCCAATGCCTTCCTCGATGGACTGCGTAGCGCGTGCCTTGACCTCGTCCAAGGTGGCGTTCAGGAAACCGCCTGAGGTGTTGTAGGTCCGCACGGAGTCGCGGTAGGAGCCCAGGAACTTGGCCAGGGGGAGGCCGGCGCGCTTGGCCTTGAGGTCGTAGAGGGCAATGTCGATGGCGGCCAGGGCCTGGGTAGCGACGCCGGAGCGGCCCACTGAGGCGCCGGCCCACAGCAGCTTGGTGTAGATCCTGGCGATGTCGTTGGGGTCCTCGCCGATGATGCCCTCCGCCACCTCTTTGGCGTGGGCGTACTGGGCCGGTCCGCCGGCCCGCTTGGAGTAGCTGAAGCCGATGCCGGAGTGGCCCAGTTCGGTGGTGATTTCGGCGAAGAGGAAGACAACCTCGGTCATGGGCTTCTGCCGGCCGGTGAAGACCTTGGCGTCACTGATGGGAACGGTGAGGGGGAGGCGGGCGGTGGACAGCTTGACGTGCCGGATCAGGTCGACGGTGCTCATGGATTCTCCTAGTGGCTGGGCGGGCTCCTTCGCGCGCAGCGTTAGGATATAAGTTTAGAACTTGTAATACAAGTAGGGGTCAGTGTCGCAGTGCGGCCAGTCCGGAGACCAGTGCGTCCAGGCCCAGCTGGAAGGCGGTATCCGCCTGCCGGCCACGGTCCCGATGGCTGGCGTCGGGGTGGCTGGAGGAGGCCTTCGGCGGTGCCGTGGAGGAGCTTCGGACGGCGGCTGTGAAGTGCGGGGTTGACTCCGCCATGGAGCCGGAATCGAAAATGTCCTCGGGTGCCGTAACGTCATACGCGGAGCCGAAGATAAAGGACTCCAGCGCCACAATGGCGGGAATGATCCGCTCCTGTGGGAATCCGGCGTCGGAAAATCCCTTGCTGACGGTTTCATACATGGCGAGGGTCTGCGGGGCATCCGTGACCGGCAACACGGCAATGACGGGAATGAGCGGAGTGTGTTCGGCGAAAACGTCCCGATAGCTCCATGCCCAGGTGTGCACGGCATCTTCCCAGCTGCCGTCCGCGAAGCCTGAGACGTCCACCAGCGACATCAGGTGATCCTCGACCAGCAGCAACACGTCCTGTTTCGATGCCACATGGTTGTAGAGGGCGGAGGGTGCCACATCCAGCACCTTGGCGAGGGCGGCCATGGTCAGTCCGTCGTATCCCTTCCGTCCGACCAGTTCCAGAGCGGCTGTTGTGATCCCCGCTTTGTCCAGCACTGCCGCCGAGGGCCGGCCTGCCCGCCTCCTCTGCGCGCCGCCATTGCTGGTGGAGCGCCCCTGTGCGGCTGATACTGCCGGCATTCCTGCCCTTTCGTCGTCGTCCCCTGCATTATTCCATTCAGTACTTCCGCTGCCGGCAGGCACCGGCTATAGTTCTTACTAAATGAACAGCATTCATTTAGTGGGCCCCGTCACCCTGGGCCGCAGAGAGGACATCATGCTGAACCTGAACCGCGACGTTGTGGTCGTTGGAGCCGGGCCGTCCGGACTCACCGCCGCCCGCGAACTGAAGAAGGCCGGACTCACCGTCGCCGTGCTTGAGGCCCGCGACAGGGTGGGCGGCCGCACGTGGACCGACGTTGTTGATGGAGCCATGCTCGAGATCGGCGGCCAGTGGGTCTCCCCGGACCAGACAGCCCTCCTGGAACTGCTCCAGGAACTGGGCCTGGAGACCTACCCGCGCTACCGCGAAGGCGAATCCATTTATCTCGGCGCAGACGGCACGCCCGTGCGCTATACGGGTGAAACCTTTCCTTTGGACCCGGAAACCGCCGTCGAAATGGACCGGCTGGTGGCGCTGCTGGACGGCCTCGCCGCGGAGGTTGGACCCGCCGAACCCTGGGCCCACCCCAAAGCGCGTGAACTCGACACGATCTCCTTCCATCACTGGCTCCGGCAGAACTCTGCCAACGAGGAAGCCTGCAAAAACATCGGCCTGTTTATCGCCGGCGGAATGCTCACCAAGCCGGCGCACTCCTTCTCCGCCCTGCAGGCGGTCCTGATGGCTGCTTCGGCCGGCTCCTTCACCCACCTGACGGACGAGGACTTCATCCTGGACCGCCGCGTGGTCGGTGGGATGCAGCAGGTGTCCCTGCTGCAGGCGCAGGAGCTGGGAGACGACGTCGTCCTCAATTCGCCGGTCCGCACCATCAACTGGAAGCCCGACGAGGATGGCGGCCACCGCGTCACCGTCGAGTCGGACCGTGCAACGGTCAACGCCCGTTTCGTCATCATGGCCGTGCCACCCAACCTTTACTCCCGCGTCTCCTTCAACCCGCCGCTGCCGCGCCGGCAGCACCAGATGCACCAGCACCAGTCCCTGGGCCTGGTCATCAAGGTGCACGCCGTCTACAGCACCCCGTTCTGGCGGGACAAAGGACTCTCCGGCACCGGCTTTGGCGCGGATGCCCTGGTCCAGGAGGTGTACGACAATACGAACCACGGCGACCCGCGGGGCACCCTGGTGGGGTTCGTGTCCGATGAAAAGGCCGACGCCGTTTTCGAGTTGGGTGCGGAGGACCGCAGGAAGGCCATCCTCGAATCCATCGCGGGTTACCTCGGTGACGAGGCCCTCACCCCTGAGGTCTATTACGAGTCCGACTGGGGCTCCGAGGAATGGACCCGTGGCGCCTACGCGGCCAGCTATGACCTTGGAGGCCTCCACCGCTATGGCAAGGACCAGCACGCACCGGTTGGCCCGATCTACTGGTCCTCGTCGGACCTCGCCGCGGAGGGCTACCAGCACGTGGACGGCGCCATCCGCATGGGCCGCATCACGGCCGCGCGCATTGCCGAGGTTGCCAAGGTTCCGGTGGCATCCGGCTGGTAAATAAGCATGCTTACTAATAGGCTGGCGGCGGGGACTTTCCCCTACTTTCGACGAACGAGGTGAGGCATGACTGACGCGCAGAGCATCAGCAAGGTTACTGAGATCATCAACGATTCCAAGATCGGCATGGTCACCACCATCAACGAAGAAGGCGCCCTCGTCAGCCGACCGCTGGCCGTCCAGGAGGTCAAGGACGACGGCGACATGTGGTTCTTCACCGGGCTTGGCACCTCGCAGGTTGCCCATGTCCGGGCTGATCCCCGCGTTAACGTCGCCTTCGGCAAGAAGACCGAATGGGTTTCCGTTGCTGGGACCGCCGAGGTGGTCACGGACCGCGCCAAGATCCACGAGATGTGGAACCAGGTAGTTGAAGCATGGTTCCCGGACGGCCCGGACACCCCCGAGGTCTGCCTCCTCCGGGTGGACTCGGACTCGGCGGAGTACTGGACCAGCCCGGGCGGCACTGCCGCAACGGTCCTGCAGTGGGTCAAATCCAAGGTGACGAACAGCCGCATGAGCGTTGGCGAAAGCGGCACCGTGGAGCTGTAACGACGGCTACCGGTGGGGCGGGGCGGCTACGGCTGCTCCGCCCTTTTCAATGCCTTCAGGACCGCCGGCAGCAGCACGTCATTGCGTCCCCACACAGGATCGAGGATCTCCACGTACCAGGAATCAGCGAGCAGGAGCGCCAGCGCATCGTTGGTCTCCCCGGCCCAATCCTGGATCTGATCGTCCGTCACGGGATTTTCGCTGGAACCCAGCACCGTGGCGATCTCCGTCCGTGCCAGGGTCACCGGAATGGCGGCGCTGCTTGCCTCGCCCGGTGCATGGGCCACGGTCACCAGTTCGGTTCGGGTGGACAGCGCCAGCAGTCCGCGCGCGGTTTCGGCGCCGCAGAATCCGGTGACGTATTGCCGCTGCGCGGCGCCATCGCCAAGGATGCCCGGCTGGGACTCCTTGGTGAACAGCCCGTTGCGGTTCAACTCCGCCAGCGCTGCGGCGATCGGTTTGGTCTCGGCGTCGAACACTGCGGCGAAATGCCCGGGCTGGTACGAACTTCCGCCTTCCAGCCACCGGGCCGTCAGCTCACCGGCAGCCTCCAGCGTGGTGGCTTGCCGCCAGACTCCCCGGTCTTCCAGGAGCCGGCCGTACTGGTCATGGGCAGGCAGTTCCTCAGGCTTCATCCTGGGATGCTATCGCCGGGCCTCGGGGGCAATCCAACCCCTTCGACACAGCAGTTAACGTCAGCCGGTCCGCTCAGCCGGCAGCGCAGCAGGAATTCCCGCTGCCCGTTCGGCCGCTGCCAGCGAAGCAGCCAGGCTTCCGACGGCGGCCGGGTAGCCCGTGTGCGTGGCTGTCCGCAGCTGGTCCGCTGTCCGCATGGCCTTGATCAGTGCGGACGTTTCCGGCAGCCGCACGTCGGTCAGGGCCGGATAGTCGATGCTGCAGCCGGGATCCAGCTCGTAGCGCTGCCACCGGAGCATCAGCTCATCATGCTGCAGGCGGGCCGCTTGATGGGCGCAAAGCTGCTCCCTGTGTTCCCGTCGGCCGGCGCGCCACGCCAGGATCCGTGGGCTGCCCCGGTATGCGGCGATGCCGGAGGCGGCTGCTGCCGCAGCCAGCACCAGTCCCGCCCACGGCGACACTAAGGCCGGGATCACGAGGGCAGGAAGGGCTACACAGGACCCGAGGAAAAGGTCCCAAAACAGCTGGTCGGGCGCCTGTGTTGCGTCGCTTGCGGGTGCCAGGGACCGGCGCCGTACAACGAAGACGGTGGTGGCGACGCTGGCAACCAGCGCCGGCCCGCACAGCAGGACCGCCCACGCACCGTGAAACAGTCCCTGGTTCAGGGATTCCGCCAAGATGGACATCCTGTACCTCCCGCGCCCGCCATTCCCCATCAAGACTTGGCCCGGGCCGGAAAGCCCGGGCTGGTCCTTCCATTGGACCGTCTTCCGGGCATAGCGTCAATGGCTGGGAAAAGGGGGAAGCTGACAGCCTGGAAGGCATGGCGATGGGCGGTACCGTGGGACCATGCGACTCAAACTGTGCAGCATCCACGTCCAGGATCCCGCGGCCGCCCACGCCTTCTACACCGGCACTCTCGGCTTCGACACCCTCATGGCCATGCCGGAGTACAACCTGTACATCATCAAGGATCCGGGAGCGGAGGACAGCTCGGTGGGACTGCTCCTGGAACCCAGCGACAACCCCATAGGCGCCAGTTACATGAACGCCGTCCGCGAGGCCGGCCTCCCTGCCATCGTTTTCGGAGTCCCCGACGTCCAGGCAGAGTATGACCGGCTGGTGGCCGCCGGGGTGAGCTTCAAGACACCGCCCACCACTGATTCATTCGGGACCAGCGCCGTATTCGACGACGGCTGCGGCAACTACGTCCAGATCCACCAGGACTGAGGGGCCTGGATGCCACAGAAGCCTGTTCGCGCATCCGGACCTTCAAGGTCCTGACAGGCGAACAGGCTTCTGAGACGCGGCTGCGGCCTACTTGGCCTGTGCGCGGTCCTTCTTGGCCTGCTTCTTGGCAGCTTCGTCCTTGACCCGCTGGCCTTCGGCGCGGACGGCCGCGTGCGTGGCGCGTTCGCTGACGAGCCACTGCGGGGGAGCCTGCAGCAGCGCGGTGATCTCCGCCGTCGTGAGCGCTTCCTCCACGCCGGCGCGGGCCAGGCCGCTGATGGAAACGTTCAGCTTTTGGGCCACCACGGGGCGGGGGTGGGGCCCATTGCGGCGGAGTTCGGCAAGCCATTCCGGCGGGTTGGCCTGGAGTTCGGCAAATTCCTCGCGGGTAATGGTTGAATCCTGGAACTCCTGCGGGGTGGCCGGCAGGTAGATGCCAAGTTTCTTGGCAACGGTGGCCGGCTTCATGGACTGGGAGTTTGCAGAGGTCATGCTTCAAGGGTATCCGGGCGGCGGGTACTGTGAAGACGTGCCCGCCGACAATACCCCCACGCCCGATGGCCAGCCCGCCCCTGAAGAGGCCGCCCAGCGCGTGCTGCGCATCGCGTATGTGGCAGGGGTGACCCCGGGCAAGTGGATCCGCCGCTGGGAAGAGCGGATGCCGCATATTCCCCTTGAAGCATTTATGGTCGACGACGGCGTGCAGCGCGACGTGCTGGACGACGGCAAGGCGCACATGGGCTTCGTCCGCCTTCCCATTGAGCGCGAAGGCCTCAGCGTTATCCCGCTGTACGAGGAGCAGCCCGTGGTGGTTGCTCCGAAAGGCCATGAGATTTCAGTGTTCGAGGAAGTGGCGCTTGCCGACCTCGCGCAGGAATCCTTCCTTGATCCTGCAACCTTGGGCGGACCGGATGCGGCGCTCCAGGTGGTGGCCTCCGGAGCCGGCCTGGTGATCCTCCCGATGTCAGTGGCACGCCACTTCAATGTCAAGGACACCGTGGCGCGAAGGCTCACCGGTGCCGAGGGGACCGAAATTGCCTTGGCCTGGCCGGCAGAGGCAACCGATGACGTGCTGGAGGAGTTCATCGGCGTGGTCCGTGGCCGCACCGCCCAGAGCTCCCGCCAGCCCTCGGCCCAGCCGCAGAAGGTGAAGAAGGAACCCAAGCCGGACCGCCGCGGCACCGGCACCAAGAAGGCGCCCAAGGTGGCCCAGCGCTACGCCCCCAACCCGGACAAGGGCCGCGGCAAGGGGTCCCGCAAGAAGGGCAAGCGCTAGCCCACAGTTCCTGCGGTGGCCGGGCCCCGCCCGGGGGAGAGGAAAGCCGGCTCCGCATCCTGCGGAACCGGCTTTCCTTTTGCCGCGTGGGGTTGGTCAGGTGTTTTGGATGTTGTCTTTGGCGTTTGTGGCGCGGTCTTTGACGTCGGTGGCGGCGTATTGGCCTTCGGTTTTGACGTTGTGGGCGGCGTCGGTGGCGGTGGCTTTGACGTTGTCCATGGCTTCCTGGGCGGGTTCCTTGAGGTCCTGGGCCATGGTTTTGGCGGCGTCGGTGACTTGTTCTGCCAGGGGCTGGGCGGCGGTTTTGAGTTGGTCCGCGGCTTCGCGTTCCTTCTCGCTGGCCGGGATCAGGGAGGAGAGGAGCATGCCGGCGCCGAAGGCGATGAGCCCGGCGGCCAGGGGGTTCCCGGCGGTTTTGGCTTTGACCTGGTCCGGGGCGTGGGAGACGGCCTGGCCGGCGTCGGAGAGTTTCGCGGAGACGGTGTCGCTGGCCTGGTGGAGGTTGTCTCCGGCGGTGTGCATGGCGTTGGTGGTGTGTCCGGTCCCGGTGGAGGTCCTGTCGTGGACTGTTGTGGTGGCGTGGTCTGCTGCTCCCATGATTTTCTCCTTCACCCCGGTCACGGCGTCGCGGACCTTGTCGGTTTGGCGGTGGACGATGTTGGACGGGGTGACTTTGTCGGCCACGGCGTCGACGTTGGTGCCCAGGCGTGCCCGGGTGGCTTCTATGTCTGCGCGGATAGCGTCGGGGTTTTCGCTCATCGGTTTACCTCGCCTGGTTTGAGGGTTGGGGGTATTTCTGAGAGGGTTTCCCCGGTTTGGGGCAGGCCCTTGATCTGCTTGAGTTCCTTACGGCCGATGGAGGCCAGGACTGCGGCGATAATCGCCCAGATCACGGCAACGATCAGCGCTGCCCAGCCCAGGGCCATGATGGCGCCCAGGGCCCACATCAGGGCCAGGGAGAGGAAGAGCAGGACGAAGTGTCCGCCGATCCCGGCGCCGGCGAGCATGCCGGCGCCCTTGCCCGCGCGGGTGGTGGTTTGTTTGAGTTCGGCTTTGGCCAGTTCCACTTCCTGGCGCATCAGGGTGGACAGGTCCCGGGTCACGTCCCCGAGCAGCTCACCGATCGAGGCGTTGTCCGCTTTCACATGCGCCGCGCTGGGCGGCGGCTCCGGTATCTGGCTACTCATCACAGACCACCCGTGCCATGGCGGTCACTGCCGTACGTCCCGTCGGTTCCGGGTGCCTCTTCGCCGGTGTACACACCGTTTTCGGCGCGGAAGGGGTCGTCCTCGAAACGCAGGGGAATCTCCTCGGCAGTCCCCGACGGCAGGGTGCTGGTGGACACGGGAGCGGTCCCGCGCACGGTGGGCTCATCGAAGAGGTCGTCGGTGCCTGCGGCATACACGGTCTCCGGGTGCAGCGGTGCCACCGGCGGTGACTGCGCGGCGCGGTGCTGGCCTGAACCTTGTGCGGGGCTGGAACTCCGCGCCGGCCGCTGCGCCTCGGGCGGGCCTGCGGTGAGGCCGCGGGTGAGGCGGCCGGCCAGGACGCCGGCGCCGGCGGCGAGGAGCAGGAAGGTTCCGGGCTTGTTGCGGGCGAAGCGCTGGACCTCGCTGAGGAGGTCGCCCGGTTCCCGGTTTTCCAGCCAGGTGGCCATCGAGGAGGTGCGCTCCGCTGCCTGCCGGACCAGGTCACCGGCCATGCCCTGCTGGTCCGGGGCGCTGGCCATGCTGTGCAGCTGGGTGGAGATATTGCGGATGCCCTCGGCAGCCTTCTGCTGCTGCGTCCCTGCCTGGCTGGTCAGGCCCGACTTGGCCTGGCTCAACAGGTCCTGCGCATTGGCCTTCGCCTCATGCGCAACATTCGCAGCCTCACCCTTGGCCGTCTGGGCCACCCCCTGGGCCGCAGATGCGGCTTCGCCGGCGACGTTGGAGGCTTCCTCCTTGGCAGCTTGCTTCTTGGAGCTGCCATCAGGAGTGGATGGGTAAGAGGCCTGCTGGGGGGCCGCCTCGATTCCGCCGTACGGATCGGCGATGGCCGGATCGCTGGCGGTGTGCGGGGTCTGGGGCCATTGGTTCTCTGTCATCTTCGCTCTCTTTCAGAAAGGGTTAGCTGGCGATCAAGAACCAGCAATGCTGGCGACTTAGTAAGCATGGTTACTAATTAGATACTAAGCACACTTTCCATTTGAAGCGCAAGGGGGCGTGGATTGGTGTTGGATGCTGGAAGCCCGAGCAGCCCCGCTGGACGGCAGTGGATGATAAGCCTACTTGCAATCATGTTGGTAAGCATGCTTATTGTAGGAGTGTAGCGACGCAGGGTGACCAGCATTTCGCCACCAATAGGAAGGCCGCGGCCGATGACCAGCAATCTCGATCCGGACGCCCGGAGCAGCTACCGCCTGATCACTTTGGCGGCGCGCCTGATCCAGCGGCGCCAGGACGATGCACTGGCCCCCCTTGGCCTCACCCGTGCAGCCGTCATCGCACTGGAAGGCCTGATGGGGGGCCCACTGAACCAAGAGCAGCTTGCCGACACGATCAGGGTCCAGAGCCAGACGCTGGGCAGGGTCCTCACGCGGCTGGAAACTAACGGACTCATCACCCGGACCCGCCGCACCTCGGACCGGCGCCAGCTGAAGGTGGAACTGACGGACGCCGGTGTGGCAGCCGTCGAAGTGGCACGGCAAGCGGAGGTTAACGCCTACCCCGACGATCCGGACATTGGCTGGAACGTACTCCGTGAGGAGCTCACCAAGTTTGTCCGCGCAGTCCCGCTTAGCCGGGACCCGGGCGTGGTTCCGTTCGCACCGCCGGAGCACCGGGCGCACCGCCCCCAGTCCGGCCGGGCAGCCGGCATGCGGAGCTGGGAACAGCCGCGCCAAAACTGACCCGGCCTACCGGCTCATGCCCGGCAGGCGTCCTGCAGTGCCCGGAGGGAGTCTGCGGGCACCTGGTCTCCGGACTCCGCAACCTGGCCCAACGGCGTCGTGATCTCTGCGGGTACCCCTGCTGATTTGGCGGCCGAGACCAAGCCAGCCAGCGCCTTGCGGTCCTCGGCGCTGACCAGTCCGTCCTTGACCACGGCGCAGATTTGCCGGTTGACCTCTTGGGCGGCGGCCGAGGCGGCTTTGGACGCGGCATCGCTGGCAGCGTTCCCTGCCGCGTCCCCCACGGCGCCGCATCCCGTCAGCAGGAGGGCAGCGGCCAGGGCGGTGGCGGGGACGACGGCGGCGCGGAAAGTCATGCGTCCAGCGTACCGGCGTTCCCTACCGCCGGGCCTGGACACCCAGGATGCTGTCCAGCAGCCCGTTCCGGAACTTGCCTTCGGGATCATGCCCGGCGGCAAACGCGCGGAAATCTGCGAAGCGCGGGTACAGGGCCTCCCAGTCATGGCCGTCCGCGGTGAACAGCTTGCCCCAGTGCGGCCTCGCGCCGAAGGGGCGCAGGGCTTCCTCCAGGACTGGAAGGAAGGCTTCCACCTCAGGCTGCAGCGGCTTCCAGGTGAAGTGGAGCGCGACGCTCTGCTGCTTGTGGAACGGGCTGAGCCAGAACTCGTCCGCGGCGCCGGTGCGGATCTCCGAGACGAAGAGCAGGGGCGCGAGGCCTCCTGCCAGTGCGCGGACGGCCTGGAGCGCGGCTGGGGCGTGTTCGATGGGAAGGATGAACTCACTCTGGAGTTCATCGCCGTTGCTCGGGGTGAACTCGTGCCGGAAGTGCGGCAGCCGGTCCAGCCACAGCCCGGGTTCGTCCAGTTGCGCCGTGCAGTTTTCCGCTGACATGTCCGGCAGGGGGTGCCGCGGCTGCTGGGCGGCGGTGGCCCCGAACAGGCTGGGAAGAGGCAGCTCCCCGTCCAGCGCCTTGAGCCAGACCTGGTTGACGGTGCCGCCGGCGTAGTCCGTAAACAGGCTCACGCTGTAGGCGGCCGAGACGATGGAGCTGAAATCGGCCAGGGCGTTCTCCCACGGCAGGTCTTCGAGGACCCGCTGGCGCATCCTGAAACTGGGCTGGACTGCCAGTTCCAGCCCGGTGACGATGCCGGCGGCCCCGATGCCCACCACGCTGGCCAGGAACTCGTCCCCGTCCGCCCGGGTCAGGGTGACCTGCTCGCCGGAAGCCCGCACCAAGTCAATCGATTCCACGGCGCCGGCGAGGGACTGGTTGTTCACGCCCGAGCCGTGGGTGCCGGTCTGGACGGCCCCTGCCACCGAGATGTGCGGCAGCGAGGCAAGGTTGTGGATGGCCACGCCGGACTTCTCAAGGGTCCGGCACAGTGCTCCGTAACTGACGCCACCACTGACGCGCACCGTGCCACGGCCGGGGTCCAGGTCCACCCGCTGCGGCAGCGCATCAAGCAGCACGTGGACGCCGTCTGTGTCACCCACGCGGTTGAACGAGTGCCGGGACCCCAGGGCCTTGACCCGTGGCGAAGCGGCCACGATGGCTGCCAGCTCCGCAACGGACTCCGGCCGCCTGACATCAGCGGAGGAGTATTCGAGGTTTCCTGCCCAGTTCTTCATCGAGTGGCTTTCGCTTGGCGTCGGTTTCCCCCCACTGTCAGCGCTCACAATCCCGGCTGTCAAGGCGCATCCGCTGGGTGGGCGGGAGGCCGTTGGCAGGTTCCGGGCCCCAGTGGGCGGGCTGTTCCAGCCCGTCGGGGAGCCGTGTGGACGCGTTGCCGCGGGCGGCGGCGGCCTGCGCCTGGGTAAGGAAGAGCGCATGGCTGAGGTCTGCGTCGTCGAGCCTTGCATCCCGCAGGTCTGCGCCCAGCAGGTCCACCGCTGTCAGGTCTGCGCCGCGGAGGTCGGCGGCGATCAGGCAGGCGCCGCGCAGATCCGCGCCGCACAGCACCAACCCGGCCAGGCGCGCTCCGGCCAGGTCTGCGCCTGGTGCGAGGCCGGCAGGCTGCCGGGCATCGTCGAGATACCCGGCGCGGACCTCCTCGCTGACCCAGCGCAAAGCTTCGCCCACTTGCCGATGAAGGGATTCGACGTCGGCTGCCAGGACCTCGCCAAGCCCGCCTTCGGCGACCCTCCGGACGCCGGACTCCACATGGCGCACCTCGCAGGCGGTGTCCGCGCTGTAGGCCGCCGCCTCCGCCTGGGCCAGGTGCCACAGCATCTCGTGGAGTTGGCGCAGGATCCGGAAGGCCGCGAACATGTCCGTTGCCGTTTCCGGGTTTTCCCGCCAGGAGATTCCGTCGAACAGCCGCCGGCTGACGGCCTGCCCCGCGCCGAAGCAGTCGAAAACCGTGCAGCCGGCAAAACCGCGGGCCCGGAGCCTGTCATGGATGGTGCAGGAAAAGTCTGCGGCCAGGTTGGAGCACGGCGTGGCGGGCGGCTTGTCGACGGCAAAGTCTGCGGAGCGGGCAAAACCGAAGGCCGTGCAGCACAGGGCAAAGCACTGTGAGCAGTCAGGCCGGAGGGCGGCCGGGTTGGCAAGGGGCCACGCCATGCTTCCAGCCTACCCACCGCGGCTGGCTGGGGTCAGGCTCCTTTTCCTACAGGTGTGGTGCGGGGCGGCGGGACGCGGCGCCGGCCGGTCGCTTCGAACGCCGCAGCCAGGCGGAGGAGCTCCGTGTCGCCGTAGGCCCTTCCGGCCATGGTGAGGCCCACCGGCATGGCGATGTCCGCTGCGAGGCCCATGGGCACCGTGACCGTGGGAATGCCGAGGTGCCGGGGGACCAGGTTCCCGTTGGACACCCAGACGCCGTTGCGCCAGGCCGTGTCTGCCGAAGCCGGGTTCGTGTCCGCGTCCGCCGGGGCCACATCCGCGGCGGCGGGGAAGACGACCGCGTCCAGGCCCAGCCGGTCCATCCATGCCTCCAGGTCCACCCGGCGGGTCTCTTCGAGTCCGGCCAGGCCTGCGGGCAGGTGCGGAATATGGGCGAGGTCGGGAACGCCATGCTCCCGGATCCACGCCGGATAGTCAGCGATGTCGTCATCGAAGCCGTCGTAGCGGTCCGGCAGTGCACCGTCCGGTGCGGGGAAGATCGCGGAGCCATCGACATCGGCCAGGCAGTTGAGCAGAGGGTCGCCGTTGGCCTCCAGGAAGTCGTTCCAGGCCCAGGCCGAGAGGTCCACGATTTCCCGGCGCAGGTATTCCGGTGACACCAGGCCGCGTGTGGAGATGGTGGGCGCACCGGGCCGGTCTCCTTCGTAGTTGGAGATGACAGGGAAATCCACCTCCACCACCTCGGCGCCGGCCGCTTCCAGGTCGCGGCGGGCCGCCTTCCACAGCTCAATGATGGACGCGCGCGTGTCGATCCGCTGCCCTGTTGGTCCGCCGATGCCCGGGGCGTCGGCGGTGCCGGCCTGCGGATCCGCGCTGATGTACATCCGGGGCACACCAAAACGCTTGCCTGCCAGTACGCCAGCCGCGGCGGTTGCGTCAGGGATGCCCAGGGCAACGTACGACGGCGGCCGCACAGCGGATGCCTTGGGCACCGGGATCCACGGCTGGACACGCCAGAAGTCGCCGCGGGGGTTGGCGTCGTCGGCCACCACCACGTCCAGGACCTCCAGCATGTCCGCCATGGTGCGGGTGTGCGGAACCACCACGTCCATGGTGGGAACAAGCGGCCAGTTCCCGCGGACGGAGATGACGCCGCGGGACGGCGTGTAGGCGCACAGGGCGTTGTTCGATGCCGGGGCCCGGCCTGAGGACCACGTTTCCTCCGCCAGTCCGAACGCCGCGAAGCTGGCAGCAGTGGCCGTGCCGGAACCGTTGGATGACCCGGAGGCAAAGGCTGCCGTGAGGAAATCGGCGTTGTAAGGGCTCTCTGCCCGCCCATATACTCCGCGCTGCATACCTCCGTTGGCCATGGGTGGCATGTTGGTCAGGCCGATCAGGACAGCGCCGCCGGCCCGGAGGCGCTCAATGGTGAAGGCGTCTTGCTGGGCCACCAGGTCCTTGAAGGCCGGCGACCCCGCAGCAACGGTGAGTCCCCTGACCTTGTAGCTGTCTTTTGCCGTGTACGGGATGCCGTCCAGGGGGCCCAGCGTGAAGCCGGCAGCCCGCCGGCGGTCGGATGCCTGTGCTTCGGCCAGGGCTTCCGGGTTCACCACCACGAGCGAGTTCAGGCATATTCCTGAAGAGTCATACTTCTCGATGCGTGCCAGGTAGAGGGTGACAAGCTCCTCACTGCTCACCTCACCGGCCTCAAGGGCTGCCCTGAGCCGGCTTATGCTGGCCTCCACCACCTCAAACGGGCGGGAAGTGGCGGGCTGGGTGCTGTGCTCAGCCAGTTTCACGCCGCACCGCCCTTCTGCCGGGCCGGCTGCTGTTGGGTGATGCAGTGGATGCCCCCGCCAAAGGCGAAGATGTCCCGGGCGTCCACCAGTTCCACGGTTCGTCCGGGGTAGGCACGTTCCAGGATGCCGGCGGCGATGGCGTCGTTGGGATCGTCGAAGGCGCAGAGCACCACCACCTTGTTGGCCACATAGTGGTTGATGTAGGACCAGTCCACCCAACCGTCGTCGTCCTTCAGCGTGGTGGGGGCTGGAACGTCGATAATTCGCAGGGGCCGCCCGTGGGCATCCAGCTGGCCTCCGAGGACGGCTTTCAGCTGAAGGTAGACCGCATGGTCGGGATGGGCGGGGTCGTCCTGCCGGTGCAGCAGGATGGTGCCGGGCCCGGCAAAGGCGGCGACGATGTCCACGTGGCCGCGGGTGCCGAATTCGTCGTAGTCCCGGGTGAGGCCGCGCGGAAGCCAGATGGCCTTGGTGGTGCCCAGGGCCGCGTGGACTTCCGCCTCGACCGATTCCTTGGTGGCGCCGGGGTTGCGGCCGGGATCGAGCTGGACCGTCTCGGTCAGCAGCACGGTGCCTTCACCGTCCACGTGGAATCCTCCCCCCTCATTCACCAGGGAGCTCGGCCGGACCGGCACATCGATGCCGGCTGCCACGCCCCGGGCAACGTTTTGGTCCCTGGACCAGGCTGCCCAGTGCTGCGCGCCCCAGCCGTTGAAGATCCAGTCAACGGCGGCCAACGAGCCGTCTGCCGCGTGAACGAAGGTGGGGCCGCTGTCCCGGAGCCACGCGTCGTCCAGTGGTATCTCCACGACGTCGATGCCCTGGCCGAGCCATTCCCGTGCGGGGGTGGCGTCCCGCGGATCGGCGATGACAGTCACGGGCTCATAGCGGGCGATGACCTGGGCCACCTTGCTCCAGGCGGCCCGCGCGCGGTCGAGGGTGGAGCTTCCCGCCGGTCCGAAGGTGTCGTTGGGCGGCGGGAAAGCCATCCACGTCCGCTGGTGGGGCTCCCACTCTGCGGGCATGCGGGCTGCGGGCCGGGTGTGGGCGTCGCCGGGGGCGGCGCTGTCCGCGGCGGAGGTTGAATAAATGAATGCCATTCATTTATTATTGGGGACCGTACCGGTCCTGCGCAAGGGTTTTTCAGGCCGGGGACATCGCGGTGCGGTCGACGGCCGCCAGGATGGCCCGTGCCAGTTGCTCCGGTTTGGTGAACTGCGGCCAGTGCCCGGTCGGCAGGTCGATGTACTCGACGTCCCGGACCTTGGCCAGTTCCGCGACGAACGGATGCCCCGCTGCGATCCATTCCCGGATCATGGCGGACGGGAACTCGCAGGCGATCACGGTGGCGGGCACGTCATAGCGCCGCCGGTTGTGCAGCCGCTGCTCGCCGTAGGCAACGCCGCGGGGCTCCGGAACAGCCCGGGCACGGAAAGCCTGGCGAAGCCCTTCGGTGAGGTCCACCAGGTCGGCGTCGTCAAAGTCTTCCCAGGGAGGCAGGGGGACATCATCCCCAACGGCGGTCAACTCGTCATTGATGACACCGCCTTCACCGAGCGGGCCGCTGTCCACGTAGATGGCCCGTTCCACCTTGTCCGGCCGCGCATCCACCGCACCATGGATGATGGCGCCGCCACCGGAATGGCCCACCAGCACCACCTTGCCGGGCAGGTTGTCCAGGACCTCCACCACCGCGTCGATGTGGTCCTGCAGGTTGATGCCCGCCCGGCTCGAGTCAACAGTCTCCTTCCCCGGAAGGGTGAGGGGGCGGGGGCGGTGCCCTGCCGCTTCCAGGACGGGTGCCACCTCCTCCCAGGATGAGGCGTCCAGCCAGAAACCCGGAACCATGATGATGTCCATGACCGCACCCTACTCCCGGTCCGGACACGGGAATACCGCCTCTCCTACCGTTTCCGCTTACGGTCCTTCCCCGTGGTCCGGCCTTGGCGTTCGGTGGCCTCGCGTTCCGCCCAGCGTTGCGATTTTCCGGCGGACACCACCTTCTGGTGCCACTCCCGGTAATAGGCGCGCTGGGCGGCGATGTCCGAGCGGCGTGCCAGCGCCGCCAGTTCCCGCTGCATCTTCAGGTAGGAGCTCCAGCGCCGTTCCTCCAGGACGCCGCCGTCAATCGCTTCCCGCACCGCGCAGCCCGGTTCACCGCCGTGGGCGCAGTCCGCGAAGCGGCAGCCGGCAGCCAGTTCCTCCACATCGCCGAACATCCCGCCCAGGCCCTCCCCGGCGTCGTACAGCGCGAAACCCCGCACACCGGGTGTGTCCATCAGCACCGTGCCGTTGGCCAGCGGCACCAGTTCGCGTGCCGTGGTGGTGTGCTTGCCCTTGAAGTCGCCGGACCGCACCTCCCCGGTCTGCTGGACCTCACGGCCCACCAGGGCATTGATCAAGGTGGACTTGCCCGCGCCGGACGGACCCAGGAGCGCGATGGTGCCACGGGCGGGGATGCGGGACATCAGTTCGTCGATGCCGTCGCCGGTTTCTGCGGACGTGGTAACCACCTCCACGCCCGCCGCCTGCAGGATGACCTTCCCGACGACGTCGTCCGCCACCTGCACCAGGTCGGCTTTGGTGATGATCACCAGCGGGGTGGCGCCGGAGTCCCACGCCGCAACGAGCGTGCGTTCGAGCCGGTTGTGCGTGAGTGGCCTGTCGACGGGCACCACGACGCCCACGGTGTCCATGTTTGCGGCCAGGACCTGTTCCTCGGAGGAATCCTCAAACGCGCGTTTGCGGCTGAGCTCCGAGCGGCGGGGGAGGACTGCGAGGATCTGCCGGTCACCGGCTCGGTTGGGGCCGATCCAGACCCAGTCGCCGGTGACGGCAGGGTCCCCGGACAGCGGATACGGCAGGTGGAGCAGTCCGTCCCCGGCGGCGACCAGCAGCAGGGTGCGGTCCGCGCGGACCACCCGTCCGCATTCCGTGGCGCCGGGGCAGGGGTACTGGTCGAAGTGGCGGGCGACGGCGGGGGTGTAGCCGTAAGCGCCGGGGCCGCCGGTTGGGTGGGTGGTGCTTAAGGGATTGTCCAGGGGGTCGCCTGAAGAAAGGTGCACTGTGGTTTCCTTGCGGTTCCCCGGTGCGGTGACGCTGCTGCGGAATGGTGCCGTCAGGCCAGGCGCGTGCAACCGGGAGGGGTGGCTGATGTGGTGGGTGCGTGGCGCTCTGGGCGCGCGGCAACTGAAGTCATCGAAACCACCTCCAATCCCCTACGGGGTCCCAGTCTTGCTGCCGGGAACGGCAGGTCGGGAACGGGTCCCACTTTAGCGCCCCCCGCCGTCGGAGGCCAGGGTTGAGGGCCGACTGCTAACGACTGCCGCCCGGGCGCCCGCGCTCCCGGTAGCGCATCACGGCGTCCGCGTTGCCGCAGCGTGCCGAGCAATAGGCCCTCCGGCCGCCCCGGCTGGTGTCCGCGAAAACCTTCGGGCAGCCGTCCCTGGCACAGGTGCCCAGCCTCCCACCTGCAGCCTCGGTAATGAAGATGGCCAGGCCGCCCGCCGTGAGGGCACGCACGCGTTCCACCAGGCTGTCGCTGGTTTCAGCAAAGTGGAGGTGCGGGCCAAGGCCATCGTGGGCGGTCAGGAAGACGCGCTTGACCCCCTGTTCCAGCAATGCGTTCACCGTTGCGCAGCGGTCTTCCTCGCTGTCCGAGTCAAAGACAGTGCGCAGGTGCGATGTCCAGTCCCGCAGGAGCGCTTCCTCGGGCGCGCCCACCTCCGGGTCGTGGAACAGGTGGCCGGCCAGGAGGTCGCCCACAGCCCCTGCGTTCCAGGCCCCGCCGTCGAGCATGTTGACCAGTGCCTCAGCCACCCGGACCCCGGACATGTTGTCATGGTTGAACTGCATAAACCCATGACACCACACTGGGCATGGCGACGGGCTGCCCCGACGGGACCCGCCCCATGCCACCTTTCCCTGACCGAGGAGCAAGATCCTTGACCGCCACCGCCGATACCGCCCGGTCCCTGCAGTCCCGCATGCGCAGGACGCTGGTGTCCGCCCAGATCTTTTCCGGCCTGGGCAACGGCTCCACGCTGGCCCTCGGGTCCATCCTGGCCGTGGATTTGTCCGGCTCGGAAGCCTGGGCGGGGTCCGTCAACACGTTCCTGACGCTGGGAACGGCAGTGACCGCCATTCCGCTGGCGCAGCTGGCCCTCTCCCGCGGCAGGCGATTTGCCCTCGCTTCCGGACTGGCGGCTGCGATCGCCGGAACCGCGCTGATGGTGGGCGCGGTGACCACGGGCTACTTCCTCCTGCTGCTCGCCGGAGCCTTCCTGGTGGGCGTCGCCTCCGCAGTAAACCTCCAGGCCCGCTTCGCGGTCACGGACCTGGCCGAGCCCGCACACCGCGGGCGGGACCTCTCACTCGTTGTGTGGGCCATCACCATCGGTGCAGTTGCCGGACCCAACATGGTGGGTCCCGGCGCGGTACTGGCCGGCTGGCTGGGCATTCCGGCCGCCGCCGGGCCCTTCCTCATCTCGGCAGCCGGGATGGTCATCGGCGCCTCGATCGTATGGCTCTTCCTGCGGCCCGATCCGCTGCTGACCCGCCGGGCCATGGATGGTCCTGATACCGGTGACAGTGTCCGGCGCCGGGGCGGCCTCCAGGCCGGATGGCGGATCGTGCGGGAGAACCGCACCACCCGCGGGGCAGTGGTGGCGGTGGTGGCCGCGCACGCCGTGATGGTGGCGGTGATGTCGATGACCCCGCTGCACATGCAGCACCAGGCCGGGGCGGCAGCAGGCCACCCGGATACCATCGCGCTGATCGGCCTGACCATTTCCCTTCATATCGCCGGGATGTACGCCCTGTCGCCGCTGATGGGGTGGCTGACGGACAGGATGGGACCGGCGCGGATGGTGCTGGCGGGGCTGGCAACCCTCCTGGCCGCGGTGGCACTCACGGGACTGGCGCCGGAGTATCCGGCGGCCGTGACCACCGGCCTGGTCCTGCTGGGGCTGGGCTGGTCCGCCACTACCGTGGCCGGCTCCACCCTGCTGGTCGCTGCCTTGGCGCCTTCCCAGCGGATCCCCGCCCAGGGTTTCTCGGACGCCGCCATGTCCTTGGCGGCGGCACTGGGCAGCGCCGCCGCAGGACCGGTCATGGGCGTAGCCGGTTACTCGGGAATCAGCGCCGCCGCCGCTCTCCTGGTGGCGGGAGCGGCCGTTGCCCTGCTCCGGCTCCGGGAACTGCGCCTCTGAGACCAAGGAGAAGAGCCGACCGGTTGGCAGGGACTTCAGGCGCTGGTGGCGTCCTGCACCTCACCCACCAACTCCTCGATGATGTCCTCCAGGAAGAGCACCCCGGTGGTCCCGCCGTCGGCGTCGAACACCCTGGCCACGTGGGCGCCCGTCCGCCGCATCGCCGCCAAAGCGTCCTCAAGGTCCGCCCCCGCAAATGCCGAGGCAAGGCGCCGGACCCGCTTGGCCGGAACCGGACGGTGGAACTTTTCCGCCGACGTAAGGTCCGTGACGTCCTTGAGGTGCAGGTACCCGTCGGGCTCACCGGCCCTGTTGGCCAGGATGTAGCGGGAGTAGCCGTGTGCCGCGACGGCTTGCTGGATGTCGGCCGGGGTGGCGGTCTCCGGCAGCAGCACCATGTCGGCCATGGGCACCTGGACGTCGGCCACCGTCTTGGCCGTGAATTCGAAGGCATTGATCAGGGCGCCGGTGGTGTCCTTAAGCATGCCGTCCCGGGTGGACTGCTCCACGATGGTGGCCACCTCGTCCAGCGTGTACGCGCTGGTGGCCTCGTCCTTGGGTTCCACCCTGAAAAGGCGAAGGATCGAGTTGGCGATCCCGTTCAACGTCCAGATCACCGGCTTGAACACCCGGGCCACGAACACCAGGGGCGGGGCCAGCAGGAGGGCTGCTTGGGTGGGCACCGAGAAGGAGATGTTCTTGGGCACCATTTCGCCCACCACCACGTGCAGGAACGTCACCAGCAGCAGCGCCACCACAAACGCGATGATGCTGATTGCCTCGTAGGACAATGCGGTCAGGCCCAGCGGGATTTCCAGCAGGTGGTGGATGGCAGGTTCGGACACGTTCAGGATGACCAGTGAACAGACGGTGATGCCCAGCTGGCTCGTGGCCAGCATGAGCGTGGCGTGCTCCATGGCCCACAGCGTGGTCTTGGCCGCTTTGCTGCCGGCCTCGGCACGGGGTTCGATCTGGGAGCGGCGGGCCGAAATGACGGCGAACTCCGCGCCCACGAAGAAGCCGTTCACCAAAAGGAGCACCACCAGCCAGATGATGCCGGGAAGGTACTCACTCATGGGTCAGCTCCTGGGTCAGGGTGTCGATGATCCGGTCGTGCGGGCTCCGCGGCGGTTCGCCGGACGCTCCGGGGGTGAAACGCAGCCGCTCCACATGCATGCCTGACACGCGCTCCACGCGGAGGGTGCCGCCGTCGACCGCTACCTCGTCGCCCAGCTCCGGCAGGCGGTCCAGCCGGTCCGTGACGAATCCGGCCACGGTGTCGTACTCCTCGCCGTCGGGGACTTCGATGCCGGTGCGGTCCAGGAGCTCGTCCGGCCGCAGGGCGGCGTCGAACGTGATGGAACGGCCCGTGCGGACCACCCCGGCACGTGCCCGGTCGTGTTCGTCCTCCAGCTCACCTACGATTTCCTCCACCAGGTCCTCCAGGGTGACGATCCCGGCGGTGCCGCCGTGCTCGTCGGAGACAATGGCCACCTGGAGTCCCTGGTGCCGCAGCAGCCCCAGGAGGGTGTCAACGCCCATGGATTCCGGGACCCTGAGCGGCTCGGTCATGAGGCCCGTTGCGGTGGTGTCCGCACGCCGGCCAGGGGCCACCGCGAAGGCCTGCTTGACGTGCAGGACGCCCAGGACGTCGTCCCGGTCGCGCCCGATCACGGGAAACCTGGAGTAGCCGGTGGCGGTGGCAAGGGCCACGATGTCCTCCGCGGTATCCGCGGCGGCTACGGCCGCCATCCGGACGCGCGGGGTCATCACGTCCGCCGCGCTGTACTCGGAGAAGCGGAGGGTGCGGTGCAAGAGGGTGGCGTGGTCCAGGTCCAGTACGCCCTCGACGGCGGAGCGGCGCACCAGGGAGCTTAGCTCCTCCGCGCTGCGGGCACCGGAGAGTTCCTCCTTCGGTTCGATGCCGAAGCTGCGGATGATGCTGTTGGCCGTGTTGTTGAACAGAAGGATGACCGGCTTGAAGACCGCGGTGAAGAGGGCCTGGAACGGGACCACCACCTTGGCGGTGGCCAGGGGGAGCGCCAGGGCGAAGTTCTTGGGGACAAGCTCGCCCACCACCATCGAGAAGACCGTAGCCAGGAAGATGCCGGCGACGGAGCCGACGGCGGGCACCAGGGCTTCGGCCAGCCCCGCGGACTGCAGGGGGCCGCTAAGCATCCTGCTGATGGCAGGCTCAAAGGTGTAGCCCGTCAGGAGGGTGGTCAGCGTGATGCCCAGCTGGGCGCCGGAGAGGTGGGTGGAGGTGATGCGAAGGGCTTTGATGGTGGGGCCCAGCCGCTTCTCGCCGCGGGCCTGGCGGGCTTCAAGGTCATGCCGGTCAAGGTTCACCAGCGCGAACTCCGAGGCGACGAAGAAGCCGGTGCCGACGGTCAGGACCAGGCCGATGCCCAGCATGATCCATTCATACATTCGGGCGCCCCTCTCCTGGTGTGGCCGGTGTTCCGGTCAGGTGGCAGAGGGGCCAGGGCATGTGTGAAGGAGGGTCGTCCATGTCCAGTCCAACTCCGGTGCAACCGGGGAAGTTCCCGGCAGCCGTCAGGGATGTGCAGGAGCTTCTGCGATGTCAGGGTGGAATGCAATACTGTCGTGAGCAGCATTCGCCGCGTTTGGGGGGACTTCTGGCACATGGTTCTGGATACGGCAACCCTGCGCATCGCTTTCGGCCTGATGGCCCTGGTGCTGGTGGTCCTGTTCTACTTCTCCGCTTACCGGGTGACGCGCTCGCCGTACAGCGCCTGGTGGTGCGCAGCCCTGCTGTTCTTCCTGTCCGGATCGGGTTGCTTCCTCCTGGACGGCACGTCCCACCAGGTGTGGGCCAACCCGGTGGGAAACACCCTGCTGGTCCACGGCGGGGTCGCGGTGTGGGCCGGAGCCCGTTCGCTGCGGACGGTGCGGCCGCCCAAATGGGCCTTCACCGGTATCCCCCTGGTAACCTTGGTTGCCTCCCTGCTGGACCATCCCGCCACCAACACCTGGTCCGGCGGCCCGGTGTTCCTCGCCGCGATGAGCCTGACCATCGGAATGGCTTCGCGGGAGCTGTGGCGGCTTGAACCCGGCTACTCGCGGGTGCGCATCCCCATGGCCGTGGCCGCAGGCGGCTTGTCCGTTTTCTACTTCTTCCGCTGGCTGGCGTTCCTGGTGGAAGGCCCGAACGGTCCCGTTTTCATCACTGTCTTCGGATCAGCAGTCACCACCATGGTCACCATGGTGCTGCTGGTGGTGGTGTCGTTCAGTATGGCGGCGTTGAGCAGCGAGCAGCAGACGCGCGCGCTGCGGGTGGTGGCTTCCCGGGACGACCTCACCGGGCTGTTGAACCGGAAGGCCTTCATGGACCTTGCGGCGGAGCAGTTGGCCGACCGGAGCATCACGGGCGGCTCCGGGGCCCTGATCCTTGCCGACCTCGACCACTTCAAGGCAGTCAACGATACCCATGGCCATGCCGCCGGGGACCTGGCGCTGCAGGCCTTCGCCGGCGCCTGCGTTGCCACGGTCCGCTCCACCGACCTGATCGGCAGGTATGGCGGGGAAGAGTTCGTCATCCTGGTTCCAGGGGCAAGCGCCGAACGCGCGGAAACCATTGCGGAAGAGATCAGCAGGCGGCTGGCCGGCGCCAAGACACTGAACGGGATGGAGATGCCCACCGCCAGTTACGGTATTTCCACGTACGACGGCGGGACCTCCGACGTTGATGACCTCGTGGCCTCCGCGGATGCCGCGTTATACAGGGCCAAGTCCCTGGGCCGGAACCGCGCCGCCCGCAGCGACGAGCTGCTCTAGGCGGGCTGCGTCTGCGGCACGGTTCCGGACACCCGCCTACTTGGGCTGGAGTGCTTCCGCCCGCTCAGCCAGGACCGTAAGCTCCACGCGGTCAGGGCGGTCGACGGTGCTCTGGATGGCCACCGACGTGCCCTTGTGCGCGGACTCCAGCACGGATTCCATGACCTCCAGGGCGTGGTAGGCCAGGGCGCCGCCGGCACGGGGTTCCCTGCCCTCCGGCGTGGCGGCGAGATCCGCGATGCCGAACCCGCGGCCGGAATCAACATAGCCGGCGGACACCGGAAGGGTTTCCCAGTCCTCGGCGCCGAGCGAAAACAGCTGGACGTCCCCGTCGAAGTGGTTGGGGTCCGGTACCACCAGGGAGCCGCGCTCACCGTGGATCTCGATATTGGGCGATTTGGACTTCACGGCGTCAAAACTCATGAAGAGCGTGGACAGCGCCCCGGAGGCGTGGACCAGGACGCCGGTGACGTGGGAGTCGATGGTCACGGGGACTTTTTCGCCCTGCCGGGGTCCGGATCCGATGGTTCGCTCGTTCCGGGTGTGGCTGGCGGCGCCCATCACCGACACCACCGGGCCCAGCAGCGTTACGAGTGCCGTGACGTAGTACGGACCCATGTCCAGGAGGGGGCCGCCGCCGGGCTGGTAGTAGAAGTCCGGGTTGGGATGCCAGCGTTCATGGCCCGGGGTGGCCATGGTGGCAGACGCCGAGATGGGGGCACCGATCAGGCCGTCATCGATGGCCTTGCGGGCGGTCTGGATCCCCGTGCCCAGCACGGTGTCAGGCGCACAGCCGACGACGACGCCCGCCTCCCGCGCCGCGTCCAGCACCCGGCGGGCTTCTTCCGTGGTGGCAGCGAGGGGCTTTTCACCATAGACGCTCTTCCCGGCGGCAATTGCCTTCAGGGCAACGTCCGCGTGGGCGGCCGGGATGGTGAGGTTCAGGACCAGGTCCACGTCCGGTGCGGTGAGCAGGTCCTCCACGGACAGGGCGCGGACGCCGTCGTAATCATCCGCAACTGCCTGGGCACGTGCCGGGTCCAGGTCCGCAACGGCCACCAGCTGGACCTGGTCCAGCCGGCGGAAGTTGGCGAGGTACTGCGCGATGATGGCTCCGCAGCCAACGATTCCGACGTTCAACGGCTTGCCCACAGCAGGCCCCTTTCGATGATGGTGCGAACGTTCTGGTCCTGGAGGATTTCCACGCGGTGCCCTGGAGTGGATACGAAAATCCGGCCCTTGCCCCATTGGCGGGTCCAGATGGCGGGGGATGTCACTTCGCGGTTCCAGGGGTCCCACTCGCGGACTTTCTGGGTGGTGGTGGCCAGGACGTCCACATAGTCGTCAGAGAGGACCCAGTACTGTTCGGTGACCAGGTCAAAGTCCTTGATGCCCCTGGTGATGGGGTGGTCCGCGGCGGCCGGCAGCATGTTGACGGTATAGGGCACGTAGTTGTCCGACTGCTCGCCGGTGCACTCGTCCGGGTGCTTGCCGGGGTGGCAGGCGAACTGGCCGCCGATCAGGTGCAGGTAGTCGGAGGTGTTCCGGTAGGAATCGGCGATCCCGCCGTGCCAGCCGGCCAGGCCTGTGCCGTTCTCCACGGCCGCCCGCAGCCCGGCGAACTCGTCTTTTTCGATGGTGCTCATGGTCATGCACTGCATGATCAGGTCCACTCCTGCCATGTATTCGGCGTCGGCGTAGACCTTGGGGGATTCCTCCACGCGGACGTCGTAGCCGTGGTCCTTGAGGTAGGGAATGAAGAGCTCCGTGGCCTCGTACGGCTGGTGGCCGTCCCAGCCGCCGCGGACGACCAGCGCATTCTTGCGTTCTGTCATTGAAGTTTCCTTTGTCTGGCTGCCGGCTTTTGCCGGCAGGGCGTGGGTCAGTGGCTGGCGAAGGCGGCGTCGAAGGCCGCTGCCGGCGGGGCAATCCGGGCCAGGTCCTGGACCATGGCCAGCGCCTGGGGGGCGCCGATGAGCCGGTCCATGCCGGCGTCCTCCCATTCGATGCTCGTGGGGCCTTCGTAGCCGATGGCGTTCAGGGTCCGGAAGATCCTGTTCCACGGGACGTCCCCGTGCCCCGCGGTGACGAAGTCCCAGCCGCGCCGGGGGTCAGCCCAGGCAAGGTGCGAGCCCAGGCGTCCGTTGCGGCCATCGAGTTGGCGGACGGACTCCTTGACGTGGACATGGAAAATCCTGTCCGCGAAGTCCTGCAGGAACATCACGGGGTCAAGGTCCTGCCAGATGAAGTGCGATGGATCGAAGTTCAGGCCGAAGTTCTCCCGGTGGCCGATCGCCTCGAGGGTTCGCTTGGCGGTCCAGTAGTCGTAGGCAATTTCTGAGGGGTGGACTTCCAGGGCGAACCGGACGCCCTCCTCGTCGAACACATCGAGGATGGGGTTCCAGCGGTCCGCGAAGTCCTGGTATCCGGCGTCGATCATGTCCTGGGAGGCGGGCGGGAACATGGCCACCGCCTTCCAGATGGAGGAGCCGGTGAACCCGGTGACGGTCTTGGCGCCGAGGCGGGCAGCAGCGCGGGCGGTGTCCTTCATGGCTTCCGCTGCCCGGCGGCGGACTCCTTCGGGCTGGCCGTCACCCCAGACTTCGGCGGACAGGATGCCCTGGTGGCGCTCGTCGATGGGATCGTCACACACGGCCTGGCCGGTCAGGTGGTTGGCGATGGCGAATACCTGCAGGTTGTTCTTCTCGAGGATGTCCAGCCGGCCCTGGAGGTAGTTGTCGTCTTCGGCCGCCCGGCGCGGATCCAGGTGGTCGCCCCAGCAGGCGATCTCCAGCCCGTCAAAGCCCCACTCGCCCGCGAGCCGCGCCACTTCCTCGAAGGGCAGGTCGGCCCACTGGCCGGTGAACAGCGTGATTGGTCGTGTCATGTGTGTTTCCTTGAATCGTTTGAAGCTGGTTGTTCCATGGGCCGAACCGCTGCCTAGACCTTTTGCCACTGGCTGGAATTTGCGGCGCTCGACTCCACGGCCGCCAGGACCCGCTGCACCTGCAGGGCGTCCGCGAAGGACGGCTCGGGCTGGCGGCCTTCGCCGATGGCCGTGACCAGGTCCACCACCTGGTGGGTGAAACCGTGTTCATACCCCAGGCCATGGCCGGTGGGCCACCAGTTTCCGGCGTAGGGGTGCTCGGGCTCGGTGACGAAGATCTTCCGGAAGCCGGCGTCGGGGGATTCGGCGGCGTCGTAGAAGGAGAGGGCGTTCATGTCCTCGAAGTCGAAGGCAAGGGAACCCTTGGTGCCGTTGACCTCCAGCCGCATGGCGTTTTTCCTGCCCAGGGCGTAGCGCGTGGCTTCAAAGACGCCCACGGCACCTGCTGAGGTGCCGCCGTCGAACCTTGCGCTGAAGATCGCCGCATCATCCACGGTGACCTTCCCACGCGGGGCGTCGCTGCTGAGGTCGCCGTGCCCGCCGAGTCCCACCAGGTCGCCGGCCAGCGGGCGTTCCTGCACGAAGGTCTCCAGCAGGGCCGAGACCCCGCTGATGTTCAGGCCCGTTACCCACTGCGCGGCGTCGATGCTGTGTGCTCCGATGTCACCCAGGGAGCCGGAGCCTGACTTCGCCTTGTCCAGCCGCCACGTCATGGGGGCGTTGGCGTCGGTGAGCCAGTCCTGCAGGTACTGGGCCCTGACATGGCGGATCTCGCCGAGCCGGCCCTGGTCCACGAACCGCTTGGCCAACGCCAGGGCCGGCGTGCGGCGGTAGCTGAAGCCGCACATGGAGAGGACGCCGTTCTTGGCGGCGGTCTCCGCGGCAAGCGTCATCCTTTCGGCTTCCTCCACGGAGTTGGCCAACGGCTTCTCGCACAGCACGTGCTTTCCGGCTTCAAGGGCGGCGATGGCAATTCCGGCGTGGGTGTTGCCGGGAGTGCAGATATCGATGAGGTCGATGTCGTCGCGCTCGATCAGGCGGCGCCAGTCCGTCTCAACCGATTCCCAGCCGAGCTTGTCCGCTGCGGCGCGGACGCCGTCGGCATTCCTGCCCGCCACCGCGGCCAGCCGTGGCTGCAGGGGCAGGTCGAAAAACCGCGGCGCGGTGCGCCAGGCGTGGGAGTGGGCTGCACCCATGAAGGCATAGCCCACCATGCCGACCCGCAAGGGTTGTGCGGTGGTCATGGAGGAGTCCTTTCTACTTGCTGAAGCCGGCCGTCAGGCCGCTCAACAGTTGACGGCGGGCGACGACGTACACCACCAGCAGGGGGAGGGTCGCCAGGACGACGGAGGCGAGAATGGCGGGGATGTTCACGCTGAACTCACCCTGGAAGGTCCACAGGGACAGCGGCAGGACCCTGGTTGCCGGGCTCTGCGTCAGGATCAGCGGGAAGAGGAAACCGTTCCAGACGTGCAGGGCGTTGTAGATACCGACGGTGATGACCGCCGGCTTGGTCATGGGGAGGGCGAGGCGCCACATCATGGCCCAGTCGGAACAGCCGTCCAGGCGCATCGATTCGAAAAGCTCATTGGGGACATCGCGCATGAAGTTGGACAGGATGAGGACGCTGACCGGGATGGCAAATGCCACGGACGGAAGGATCAGTGCCAGCAAGGTGTCATACATGTGCGCCCGGGTGATCATCCAGTAGATGGGGATGATGGTGGCGTGCAGGGGGATGGCAAGGCCAAGGAGGAACAGGTTGTTCGTCAGGCTCAGGAACCGGCCCTTGCCGCGGACTATTGCATACGCGGCCATGAAGGACACCAGCAGGGCAGGCAGGACCGTGCCCAGGGTGACGATCAGGCTGTTGGTGAAGTACCTGACGAAGTTGTTCTCCAGGACCAGCTTGTAGTTGTCCAGGGTGGGGTCCGTTGCCGGGAGCATGGGGTTGGAGGTGAAGAAGCCAGCCTGGTTCTTGAAGCTGGTGATCACCACGTAATAGATGGGGACGATGATGATGGCCAGCCAAAGCCAGCCGCCCAGGCCGCCAAGGAGGTTTGGCCGGAGCCGCCCGGGTCCCTTGGTGCGGGTAACCGGTGCTGCGGTGATGCTGCCCGCCGGGGCCGGTGGGACGGGAAGTTGTGTTGTGGAGGCCATCAGGCACCTTCCAATTGGCTTGCGTTGCGGTTTTTGCCGCCCAACCGCTGGAGGATGAGCGCCAGGCCCAGTCCGATGACGACGAGAATGACTCCCAGGGCGCTCGCGGCGCCCATGTCGTTGGCCTTGAAACCCGTCAGATACATGTGCAGCGGTAGCAGCCGCGTGCTGTAGCCGGGACCGCCCCCGGTGAGCACGAAGATGAGGTCGAAGTAGGCGAGGCTGCCCACCACCATCAGGGTGGAGGACGTGATGATCGTGTACTTAAGCTGGGGCAGGGTGATGTTCCAGAACTGGCGGAAGCGTCCCGCGCCGTCGATTTCGGCGGCCTCGTACAGCGACGTGGGGATCTGGCGGACGCCGCCCTGGTAAATCAGCGTGTGGAAGGGAACGAACTGCCACGCAATCACGAAGACCACCACGAACAGGACCAAATCCGAGTTGCCAAGCCAGTCCTGGGCAAGGATGGGCAGGTTGAATCCGGGGCCCAGGCCGAAGTTGGGATCGAGCAGGGCCTTGAAGGCGATGGCAACGGCGGCGGACGAAAGCAGCAACGGCAGGAAATAGAGCACGGCGAGGGCGGCGCGGTACTTCTGGCCGCCGGCCGTGAACACGCCCAGCAGCAGGCTGATGGGCGCCTGGACGATGAACGAGAAGAACATGATCTTCGCGGTGACCACCAGGGCGTTGCCGGTGACCGGATCCGTGAGGACCGTGGTCCAGCTGGACAGGCCGTCCAGCTTGATCTCGCCCAAACCGTTCCAGCTGGTGAAGCTGAGGAAGACGACGCCGATCAGCGGGACGACAGCGAACGCCAGGAAGAAGACCAGGGCCGGGACTGCGAGCCACCCCGAGGGGCCCGCGTCGCGGACCCCCCGGTTGGCGGAACCAAGAGCCGTCATGGTCCCTTACTTTCCGATCGTGGCGTTCATGGTGCTGATGAACTGGTCAGGGCTGATCTTCTTGAGGAAGATCTGGTCCAGGTTGGACAGCATGGCGTCACCCTGCGCGGGGCTGAGGGCCTGGTCCCAGGAGAGGGTGAAGCTGGGGGCGTTCTTGGCCAGGCCGTAGACGAAGGTCAGGAAGTCCTTGTCGGGTGAGGCGGCCAGTTTGTCTTCGATTCCCTTGACTACCGGGACGGCGCCGGAGCTTATCAAGGCATCTGTGTTGGCATCGGTGAACATGCCGTCCTTGACGTAGTCCAGGGCCGCCTTCTTCTGGGCATCGGTCGCCTTGGCGGAGATGGACCAGAAGTTGGAGGGGTTGCCCACGACGTTCGTCGGGTCACCCTTGCCGCCCGAAACGGTGGGGAAGGTGGTGTACCCCAGCTTTCCACTCTTGACGAAGTCGGCGGCGTCCTTCTTCATGCCCTGGTAGATCCAGCCGCCCTGCAGGATCATGGCGGCCTTGCCGGTGTACATCAGGGCCTGGTCTGCGTTGCTGTCCGCCGCAACGGATGAGAAGCCGTTGATGAACCCGCCGGCGTCGGCCAGGTCCTGGATCTTGGTCAGCGCCTCTTTGACGGCGGGGTCGGACCAGGCTCCGGGCTTGTTGGCTGCGATGTTGGCGAAGACTTCGGGGCCGCCAATGCGCTCCACCAGGTACTCAAGCCACATCAGGTCCGGCCACTTGGACTGGCCGCCCAGCGAGAACGGGGCAACACCGGCCGCCTTGAACTTCGGCACCAGGGCCATCAGCTCATCCCAGGTCTTCGGGGGCTGGGCTCCCACCTTGTCGAAGACGTCTTTGTTGAAGTAGAGGACAACCGGCTGGACGTTGTTGTTCGGCAGTGCGTAGGTCTTGCCGTTCACTTCACCGTTCTTCAGCACTGAGGGAAGGTAGCGGTCCTTGACCTGCGGGTTGTCCTTGATGAAGGTGGACAGGTCGTCAACCTGGCTGGCGTCGACGTACGACTTCAGGACTCCGCCGCCCCAGCCATAGATGAAGGTGGGGCCTTCGCCGGCGCCGACGGCGGTGCGGACTTTGGTCTTGTAGGCGTCGTTGGCGAAGAAATCCAGCTTGATGGACTTGTCCGGGTTGGCCTGGTTCCAGTCATCCACCGACTTCTGGAGCACCGGCTGGTTGCCGCCGGTGAGTCCCCACATGGTGGCCGAATCGCTGCTGACGTTTGAGCCGGCAGGACCTGACGAACCGCAGGCAGCGAGGCTGACTGCCAGTCCTGCTGCGGAAATTGCCAACGCTGCCGAGCGCAACTTTCGAATCTTCATTTCGCTTCCGTTCATCCTCCGGGCTCAACGCTGGGTCCCGGTAACGTGTGAAGCAGGCGTTTGCCTCGGCTCCGAGGCGGATGGCCCGCGTCAATTCGGTCAGTGGTCGTACCGCGCGGCTTTCGAAAGTTTTCGAAACTTTGCGAGCGGTGGTGCCAATCTAGCCGTGAGCCGGGTCACAGTCAAGGGTTGGCCGTGATGGTCTCGACCGTTCCTTGTCGGTAGTCAGTTGACGCCCTGATGAAACGCGGGCAAGATGGCCGTAAGCGAAATGTTTCGAAAGAGTGGATGAGCCAGTGGCGAAGACTGCACGGCCGGCAAAGACAACCCTGGCAGCTGTTGCCTTGCAGGCGGGGGTTTCCACCCCCACAGTGTCCAAGGTGGTCAACGGCCGCGAAGATGTTGCGCCGGAGACCCGGGCCCGTATCCTGGCCGCCTTGGAGCAGGCGGGGTATCAATCACCCGTGCAGCGCCGTTCCGTGACGAGGACCAGCGCCGTGATCGAGGTGGTGGTGGACGTCCTGACCTCGGCTTACACCACCGAGGTCCTGGACGGGATCCTGCAGTTCGCCGCTGCCGAGGATGTCGAGGTCCTGGTAAGCGTCACCGGGCCGTCGACCCCTACGGTGCAGACCGCGGAGCGCCGCGCGCAGCGGATGGTCGACGAAGGCAGGGCCGGAATGATCGTGGTGACCTCGGCATTCAGCGAGGCGCAGATGCATGCTTTCCGGCGTCGCCGGATCCCTGTGGTGGTGATCGATCCGCTCAACCCGCCTCCCGCGGACGTGGTCAGCGTCGGCGCCACCAACTGGGCCGGCGGCAAGGCCGCCACCGAACACCTGCTGGAACTGGGCCACCGGCGCATTGCCTACATCGGCGGTATTGAGCGGGCCGAGTGCAACCAGGCGCGGCTCCACGGCTACATGGCTGCCCTCGCAGCCCATGGCCTCTCCGTGGATCCGCAGTACATCATTTCCGGCGGCAGGTTCCGCCGGGACAGCGGGGTGTCCGGGATGAAGGCGCTGCTTGGCCTCGAGAAGCGCCCCACGGCCATCTTTGCCGGAAGCGACAGCATCGCCTTGGGCGTGCTCAGCGAGGCGGCGCATTGCGGCTTGAAGGTTCCCGGGGACATCAGCCTCGTCGGTTTCGACGGCACAATCCAGGGCGAGGAATCCGTGCCGGCGCTCACGTCGGTGGCGCAGCCCCTCGAGGAGATGGGGCGGGCTGCCCTCAGGTCACTCCTGCGCCAGGCGCGCGGCGAGGTCCTGGATTCCCACCGCGTGGAACTTGCCACGCATGTGATTGTCCGCGAATCCACGGCCGCTCCCGCCACCTGAGTGCAGGGGCGGGGCGCCCGGGGCGTCAGGCGGGCTTTCCCGCCAGCTGTTCTCGGCCAGGTTTCCCGGTGGTGGCCGGGCGCGGCCCCACTGACCCACGCCGCACCAGGGTTGCCGTGAACTGTGCGGGAGCGGCGGGCGGGAGCCCCTCCATTTGCCGGATCAGCGCCTTCGCTGCCGCCACTCCCATGTTGTAGACGGGCTGGGCGATGACCGTGAGGGGCGGGGTGGTCAGCCTGGTCCACGCAAAGTCGTCGTACATCAGGAATGAAACATCCGCTGGAATGGACAGACCCAGTTCCTGGATCGCTTCCACAACGCTGAGGGCGATGAGGCCGTCGGACGCCACCACGGCCGTGGCTCGGTCCAGCCCCCTGAGCACTTCCCGGGTAATGCTGCGGATGGAGTCTTCATCGCCCGCGTTCAGCCGGACCAGGTCCTCCGGAAAAGCCACCCCGGACTCCATGAAGGCCTCCCGCATGCCTTCGATACGGTCGGCAATCTGTGAGGACTCCAGTGTCACCTCCGGGGTGTACGGGGCATTAGTCCTCAACGTGGAAATGAAGGCGATCCGGCGGTGGCCCGCATCCAGCAGGTACCGCGTAGCCTCGCGCGAAATCCGTGCCATGTCCACGGCCATGGTCTCAACCGGCATGTCCCCGGCAGTGCGGTCGATGAAGACCATGGGCCGGCCTGACCGGTGCACCTCCTGGAGGTGTCCGGTGTCCACCGAGGACGCAGGAGCGACGATCAGCCCGTCCACGCGCTTGTCCAGCAGCACCCGCACGGCGTCCACTTCCGCCTCGCGGTCCTCGTCAGTATTGACCAGGATGACGTTGTAGCCGGCCTTCTTTGCCGTGTCCGTGATGCCCCGGGTTGCCAGTCCGAAGTGGGGGTTTTCGATGTCACCCACCACCACGCCGATGGTGTGCGATTTGCCCGTGTTCATGCTGCGCGCAAGCTCATTGGGCCGGTAGGAAAGGGCCTCCGCCGCGGCCTGGACGCGCTCACGGACGTCGTCGCTGACGGCGCCGTAATTGCCCAACGCGCGGGCTGCCTGGGCCTTGGAGACCTGGGCTGCCTTTGCGACGTCTGCAACGGTGACGTCCCGCCGCCGTGCTCCTTCAGCGCTCATCTTCACCTTTCGAAGAGGCTGTTGACGCCCCCTGTGACTTCCGCTACATTTCTATCCATCGATGTGAGTCCGGTCTCAACCCTACGGTGTGAGACCGGACTCAACAAGAGCATCGGCGACTTTCTTCGGCGGCCCTGACAGCACCGCCTCCCTCCCAACGATTGGACAACGCTGTGAAGAAAAAGAACCTCCGCCCGGCTGGAATCGCCGCCGCAGCACTGGCTGCGGTCCTGGCGCTCTCCGGCTGCAGCTCCACCTCCGCCGCTTCCACCACTGAGAACAACCCCTACGGCCTGATCCAGCCGGGCACCATCCGCGTGGCCAGCCTGGGCGACTCCAAGCCGTACACCTTCGCCGACGCGTCCGGTAATTTCACCGGCTTCGACGTCGAACTGTTCAAGGATGTGGCCCACCGGGCCGGTGTGGACAACGTGGTCTTCACCGGACAGGACTTCTCCGGCCTCCTGGCCGCAGTGGCCAACGGGCAGTTCGACGCCGGTGTGGCCGCGATCGGCATCACGGACAAGCGGAAGGAAACCGTGGACTTCTCGGACGGCTACCTGGCCGGTTACCTGACGGTGATCACCACCAAGACGTCGGGCATCACAAGCGCTGAGGGCCTGGCCGGCAAGCGCCTGGGCGTGGTCCAGGGAACCCTGCAGGAAGCGTACGCCGTCAAGAACTTCACCTCGGCCAGCCTGGTCCGCTTCCCGGACAACAACACCGCCATCGCGGCCGTGAACAGCGGCAGCGTGGACGCCCACTTCCTGGATTACGAGGCAGCGAAGGCCTACGAGGACCAGCACGGCCTGGTCAGCGCCGCGGACATCCCGTCCTTCGACGCTCCGGCCGGGTTCGCCGTCGCCAAGGGCAAGACCGCCTTCAAGGAAGCCCTGAACAAGGGCTTGGCCGCCGCCATGGAAGACGGCACCTGGAAGAAGCTCTACCAGAAATGGTTCCCGGGCTCCCCGATGCCCAAGCAGTACCTGCCCAAGGCCGAACAGGCCGACTCCACCTCACCGGCACCCAGCAAGTAGCCCGCGCGCGCAAGCCCTCCGGCTCCACGGCCGGGGCGGGCCCCGCTGGCCGCTGCCCGCCCCGGCACCTCCACCCAATCTACGTCTGAGAGCAACCATGGACTGGTTCAACACCATCATCCGTACTTTCTTCGACTTCGGCGCTATGGCCGAGGTCCTGCCCCAACTGTTGGCGGTCGGCCTGCTGAACACGCTGATCATCTCCATCGCCGCCACCCTCCTTGGCACGGTGCTGGGGATGGTGGTGGCCGTCATGGGCATCTCACCCTCGAAATGGCTGCGGGTTCCGGCCCGGATCTACACGGACCTTTTCCGGGGCCTGCCGGCCATCCTGACCATCCTGCTGATCGGCCAGGGCTTCGCCCGGCTCAGCCAGTCGATCTTCGGGCCGTCCCCCTACCCGCTGGGCATCATCGCGCTGAGCCTGATCGCCAGCGCCTACATCGGGGAGATCTTCCGCGCCGGCATCCTCAGTGTGGACAAGGGCCAGGGCGAGGCCTGCCGCGCCCTGGGGATGAGCTACGCCAAGTCGATGGCCCTGGTGGTGGTGCCCCAGGGCGTACGCCGGGTGCTTCCGGCCCTGGTGAACCAGTTCATCGCGATCGTCAAGGACTCCTCCCTGGTGTACTTCCTGGGCCTGCTGGTCACCGAACGCGAACTCTTCCGCGTGGGCCAGGACGCCGCTGTGCTGTCCGGCAACCTTTCACCCCTGGTCGCGGCGGGCCTGTTCTACCTGGTGATCACCGTCCCGCTGACGCACCTGGTAAACCACTTCGACAACAAGTTCCGCACCGGACGCCGCCGGGCCGCGCCACCCACCAGCGGGCTGAAGGAAGTCAAGGAACTCGACGCGGCCTCGCCGCTCACCACCGGGAGCAACACATGAACACCCCCACGCAAAACACCACCACAGCAGGCCGCATCGGGGCCCCGACCTTCCACGGCTCCAGCCTGGAACTGCACAACGTCACCATGGCCTACGGCGACATCGACGTCCTGCGCAACGTCAGCCTCACGGTCGCCCCCGGAACCACCACCTGCATCATCGGCCCCTCCGGCTCCGGCAAATCCACCCTGCTGCGGGGCATCAACCGCCTCCATGAACCCAAAAGCGGCGACGTGCTGCTCGCCGGCGACAGCACCCTGGGCACCAACCCGGACACCCTGCGCACCCGCATCGGCATGGTCTTCCAGCACTTCAACCTCTTCCCGGACCACACCGCGGAAGAAAACGTTGCCCTGGCCCTCTGGGCCGTCAAGGGCATGCCCAGGGCCCAGGCCATGGATCGCGCCCGCCAACGCCTGGCCGAAGTAGGCCTCGCCGAACGCGCCGACCACCGCCCCCGCGATCTCTCCGGCGGCCAGCAGCAGCGCGTCGCCATTGCCCGCGCCCTGGCCATGGAACCCGAAGTCATGCTCTTCGACGAAGCAACCAGCGCCCTGGACCCTGAGCTGGTCAAGGGCGTCCTGAACCTCATGGCGGGCCTGGGCCGCCGCGGCATGACCATGCTGGTGGTCACCCACGAAATGGGCTTCGCCCGCAAAGTCGCCGACCAGGTGGTCTTCATGGACGAAGGTGAAGTGGTCGAAGCAGGCACTCCCACCCAACTCTTCGACAACCCCCGCAGCGAACGCCTCCAGCGCTTCCTCTCCGAGGTGCTCTGATGGGTACGGTTCCCGCTGCACCCATCCGGACCGCCGTCGTCGGCTTCGGGATCTCCGGAAAGGTCTTCCACGCGCCGCTGATCGCGGCCAACCCGGATTTCTCGCTCGACGTGATCGTGACGGCCCAGCCCGGGCGCGCGGCCGAGACGGCACGCCTCTACCCACGGGCACGGATCATTGGAACTCCGGAAGAGCTGTTCGCCCTGTCCGCGGACCTGGACCTGGTCATCCTGGGCACCCCGCCGCACACCCACTTCGGACTGGCCGCGACGGCCATCGCGCACGGCCTGCACGTAGTGGTGGACAAGCCCTTCGTGCCCACATCCGCCTTGGGTGAGGAACTGATCAGCAGGGCGGACGACGCCGGGGTGCGGCTCACGGTGTTCCAGAACCGCCGGTGGGATGCGGACTTCCTGACCCTCCGGAAGATCCTGGCCTCGGGAGCGCTGGGGCAGGTCAGCAGCTTCGAATCACGGTTCGAATGGTGGCGGCCGGAAGGGTTTGGAAACTGGCGGGACACCGTGTCCCTCTCCGAGGGCGGCGGCATCCTGCACGACCTGGGAGCCCACCTGATCGACCAGGCCGTCCAGTTGTTCGGCCCGGTGGAACGGAGCTACGGCGAGACGGTCAACCGCGGGCCACATCCGGACGCTGCCGACACTGAAGCCTTCGTGTCACTGCTGCACGCCTCCGGAGTCCGTTCCCGGCTGTGGATGAACGGGATGGCCGCCCAGGCGGGCGCCCGTTTCCACCTCCTCGGCTCCGAGGCCGGGTACACCAAGTGGGGTCTTGACGGCCAGGAACCTGCCCTCGCAGCGGGGATGCCGCCGTCGGATCCGGCATATGGCCTCGACCCCCAGGAGTCTTGGGGGCTCCTGGGCATCAATGGTGCAACGTCCCCCGTTCCTGCCGAACGCGGCGCCTACCCGAAGTTTTACGTGCAACTGGCCGCAGCCCTGCGCGGGGAGGGGCCGCTGCCCGTCGACCCCGCCGGCCCCCTCGAAGTACTGAAAGTCATCGAGGGGATCCACGCCCTGGCCTGAGGTTCCCCCCAACTCTTCTCCAGGACGCACCGTTCGCGTCCCTCACCACCCCGAATTCCACAGAAAGGGACACCAATGTCCTCTGTTACAGCTACCAAGCGCGTCGCCATCATCGGCGGCGGCATCCTGGGCGTCTCCACCGCCGTGCACCTGCTCCGCGAAGACGCCTCCGTGATCCTCCTGACCGAGCGCGGCCTGGCCAGCGAAGCCAGCGGCCGTTCCCTGTCCTGGCTCAATTCCGCCGGCGAACGGTCAACCCCCTACCACCAGCTGCGGGTGGCCGGCGTGGACCGCTACCGCACGCTCTTCGCCTCCAACCCCCGACGGGAGTGGCTCCAGTTCGGCGGCGGACTCATGTGGAACGCGGACGGGCAGGCTGAAACGACCGAGGCGCGGCACGCTTACGAGAAGTCCATCGGTTACGACTCCAAACTGCTGGCTCCGGAAGAGATTGCAACAGCCACCCCCGGTATCGATTCCAGTGCCGTGCCGGACAACGCCATCTTCAACCCCGGCGAAGGCTGGGTCAGCCTTCCGGACCTGATCGACTTCCTGATGGAGGAGTTCCACTCCCGTGGCGGCGAACTCGTCCTCAACGCCGGCAAAACCTCCGTCATGGTGGAGGGCGGCCGCACCACCGGCGTAGAGACCTCGTCCGGCGGGACCTACCCGGCCGACGCCGTCCTGGTGGCGTGCGGGGCAGCGACGCCCGCCGTCGTCCAGCCCCTGGGCGTGCACATCCCCAATGGTTCGCCGGTGTCCATGCTGGTGGTGACCAAACAGGTGCAGCACGACGTCACCGCCGTGATGAACACCCCGCGCGCCGCGCTCCGGCCCAACCCCGGCGGCACGTTCGCGCTGGACCACGACTGGTACGAGGAACACATCACCGAGCACGCGGACGGTTCCTTCACCGTCCCGGAGGAAGTAGTGCAGGAACTGGCTGATGAAGCCTCCAGGCTGGTTGCCGGCAACCCGGAACTCAAGCCGGCCTCCTGGAAGATGGGCTACAAGCCGATCCCCGGTGACGGCGAACCCGTCCTGGGCGAAGTCGGCCAGGTGCCGGGCTGCTTCGTTGCCTTCACGCACTCCGGTGCCACCCTGGGCCTTATCGCCGGCGAACTTCTTGCCGGTGAAATCCTGACGGGCCGGAAGCACCCCATGCTGGCGACGTTCCGGCCGGGGCGGTTCTCCTAGGTCATGCGCGAAGGAGCGGGACCGCAGACGTGCGGCCCCGCTCCTGGACGCGCGCCGAAAGTCAGGCGCCCAAATGCCCGGTGAGCCGCCGGTGGAAGCCGGTGCTGCGCTCATCGAGGCCTTCAATGGCCACCGTGGCGCCGTGGTGTCCGTACTTGGTTTCGATGGAGTCCAGGGCGGCCACCGTTGACGCGTCCCAGATCTGGGCGCGGCTAAGATCGATGGTCACCGAGGCGGGATCTTCGCCGTAGGCGAAGTGCTCCACCAGGTCGTTGCTGCTGCCGAAAAACAGCGGCCCCACCACCTCGTAACGCACGCTCCCGCCGTCGTCCGCCAGGTTCCGCTCAACGGTGATGACATGGGCCACCCGGCGCGCAAACAGCACCATCGCCAGGATGACGCCCACCAGTACGCCGTAGGCCAGGTTGCCAGTGAACACCACGACGGCCACCGTGACAGCCATGACGATCGTCTCCGGCAGCGGCATCCTCTTGAGGGTGGCCGGCCTGACGCTGTGCCAGTCCACCGTGGTGACGGCCACGACCATCATGACCGCGGCAAGGGCCACCATGGGGATCTGCCCCATGATCGAGCTCAGCCCCGTCACCAGGGCCAGCAGGAACACCCCGGCCACCACGGTAGAGATGCGGGTGCGCGCCTGCCCGGTCTTCACGTTCAGGACTGTCTGGCCGATCATGGCGCAGCCGGCGATGCCGCCGTAAGAACCGGCGAGGATGTTCGAGACGCCCAGCCCCCACGATTCGCGGCCCTTGTGCGAGGGGGTTTCCGTGATGTCATCGACCAGTTTCGCCGTGAGCAGGGTTTCCATGAGGCCGACGAACGCCACGCTCAGGGCCGTGGGCAGCACCAGCCGGAACGTCTCAACATCAAGCGGAACAAGGAACGGGGTGATTCCCGGCATCTGGCCGGTGAGGGGCCCCTCGTCGGCGACGTTGGGAACAGCAAGGCCCGCAAGGATGGCGATCGCAGTGACGACGACGATGGCCACCAGCGGCGACGGGACCACCTTGGTGAAGCGCGGGAGGATGAAGATGATGGCCAGCGTTACGGCGAACAGGACGTAGGCGAGCCACGGAACATTGAGGACGTGCGGCACCTGCGCCATGAAGATCAGCACACCCAAGGCGTTAACGAACCCGATCATCACCGAGCGCGGGATGAACCGCATCAGGCGGGCAAGGCCGGCCAGGCCAAAGACCACCTGGATGACGCCGGCAAGCAGCACCGTCGGCAGGACGTACTGGACGCCGTGCTCGTGGACCAGCGGAGCAATGACCAGGGCCACCGAGCCCGCGGCGGCCGTCACAACGCCGGGCCGTCCGCCGAGGATGGACATCGCCAGGGCAAGCACGATGGAGGCGACCAGGCTGACCATCGGATCCACCCCGGCCACGATCGAGAACGAAATGACCTCCGGGACCAGGGCGAGGGTGGTGACCATGCCGGCGAGGACCTCGCGGGTCAGCTGCCGCGGAGAGCGGAGCGCGGCCAGGACGGAATTCGGTTGCCGGGCGGGGCGGGGGCGGTCGACGACGGCCAAGGAGCGGCTCCAGGGACTTGGCTCTCAGGAAAGAGCGGGTGGGCAACGTTGTGCGCGCCACGGTGCGCAAGGGTCCAGCCCTGCCATGGAAGACAATTGGGGTGGAGAGAAGGGCCGGTGACTGCCGGCTGCGCATGCAACACTACCCTAACGTAAGGGTTGAGCCGGATTGGTGACGTGATGATGAAAGAAATGACCGCCGAAGAAGTGGTGGCCACAATGCATATCGGCGAACTGGCGGACCGTTCGCAGATGTCCCTGCGCACCATCCGCCACTATGACGAGGTGGGCCTGCTCAAACCGTCCGGCCGCACGGACGGCGGATTCCGCCTCTACACTGAGCGCGATTTCACGCGCCTGCTCCTGATCCGCAGGATGAAGCCGCTCGGATTCACGCTCGAAGCCATGGCCGGGCTCTTGAAGGTCATTGACGCATTGGAAGCTGCCGCGCCCGGCGAGGACGTTACGGACATCAGAACTGAGTTGAACGGGTTCATCGAAGAGGCAGCGCGGCGCCGTGCCAAATTGGAGGAACAACTCGGCATGGCCGATGAGTTCCTGGCGCTGCTGCGTGCACGTTAGGGAACCGGCCGCTGTTGCCAAACTGTGCCTTGCCACCCGGCCATGCCCCCGGGGCAGCAGTAAGCGCGGCTGATAAAATGACCGGGTTGCAGGGCGGCCCATAGAGCCGGTGCAACCAATGCCGTAACAAAGTAGGGGACCACACAATCATGACGGCAGGCGGGTCACACCTTGAGACGTCGGAGAGCAGGCCGGGTAAACCGGTCGACGCCTCCGCGCCCGCCAGGGGCCGCGCCTATCTCGCCACCATCGAAGGCTTCATCGGCGCCCTCATGATGTTTGTCGGCTCCATCGGCACCGGCTGGATCGCCAACGGCTCGCCCATGATCCGCCAGCCGGTGGTGATCGCGCTCCGCACCGAAGGGGTGGGGTGTGGCGGTGTCCACCGTGCTGCTGACGGCCGGTGCCATGCTCCTGATGCGCTCCTGGCTAAGGCTTGGCCAGAGGTTGGGGGACTGGGGGCACTCGTCGCTGCGGTCCGTAGTCATCGCCATTTCGGCCTGGTCACTGCCCCTGCTGTTCTGCGTGCCCGTCTTTTCACGGGACGTCTACGCCTACACCGGCCAAGGCCGCCTGGTCCAGGAGGGCCAGAACCCTTACGAGGTGGGCATCTCCACGCTCAACAACTGGTTTGCCCTGGGCGCCGACCCCGCCTGGGCGGAAAACAGGACCCCCTACGGGCCGTACTTCCTGTGGCTCGCGCGCGCCGTGGTGGGGCTGACCGGTGCCCAGCCCGACGCGTCAGTCCTGCTCTTCAGGCTCCTGGCCGGCGTCGGCGTCCTGCTCTGCGTCATCTACGTGCCCAAGCTGGCCGAACTGCACGGCATCAACGGTGCACGGGCCCTCTGGATCTCCGTGGCCAACCCGCTCTTTCTCATCAGCTTCATCGCCAGCGCCCACAACGACGCACTCATGGTGGGGCTCGCTGTCGCCGGCGTCTACCTGGCCGCCACCCGCCGCTACCTGCTGGGCATCCTCCTGGTCACCGCATCCGTGGGCATCAAGCCCATCACCGTGCTGCTGCTGCCGTTCATCGGTGTCATGTGGGCAGGACCGTCCGCCTCCTGGCCGCGCAAGTTCCTGATGTGGGGAGCGACGGCGGGCATCAGCTTCGGCGTGCTGGCCCTCAGCGGCATTCCCTACAACCTGGGCATCGGCTGGACCTGGGCCATCATGGACCCCACCCCCGGCTACACCGGCTACTCGCCGTCCGGTTTCATCGGCCAGCAGGTGGAGCTGCTCGCCAACGCCCTGGGCCTGCCGGGTGGAACGCTGGCCACCTGGCTAAGGACAGCCATGAAGTGGGCCGCCATCGCCCTGGTCCTGCTGCTGATGTTCCGTGGCGACTACTCCCGTGCGGTGCGCCGGATGGCCCTGGCGTTCACCGCCGTGGTGATGCTCTCACCCATCATCCAGCCCTGGTACATCCTGTGGTTCCTGCCGTTCCTGGCCGTCACCGGCATCCGGGACGACTGGCAGATCCGCTCGCTGTACGTGGGCGTGACGTTCTTCGTGGTGTTCGGCGCGCAGGACCAGCTCTCGGTCTGGTCCTTCGTGGAACTGCCCATCGACGCGTCGTCCCTGGCGTTCTTCACCGCCCTGGCCTTCACGTTCTACCTGCTGGTACTGGACGTCCACACGCGGAAACTGCTCATCGAGGGCAGGCCGCTGGACCTGGGCCGCCGCGGCTGGCAGTGGGCTGTGGAGCGCAGGGCGGCGCGCCGCCGCGCCGCATCCCAGGCCCCCGCCGCCGTCGACCGCTCCGAAAGCCGTTAGCCGGGCGGGCCAAATAAAAAGCTAGGCGCCCGCGGGTACCCGCGTGGACGTCCTGCGGCCCAGTTCCGCCGTGCGTTTCACCGACCACCACAGCAGCACCACCAGGAGTACGTTGCGGGTGGTGAGGATGGCCGCCATGACCGGGTGGGCGTGGATCAGGGGCGTGTAGAACAGCGGGTAGATCACGAACGTGGTGATGGCGATGCCCATCAGCAGGGCCGCGGGCACCTTCCAGCGCTCCCAGTCGTGGGCCAGGCCCGCGATGATCACCGGGGCCAGCCAGATGATGAACTGCGGCGAGCCCACCTTGTTGAAGACGATGAACGCGGTGACCATCATGAGGGAGCCCTCAAGGAACAATTCCTCGCGCTCGGCGCCTCGGCGCATGGCCCGTACCAGCAGGATGGCGGCGGTCACGGCGGCGAGGACCAGGAGCGGCTGCATTAGGAACGCTGCGGTACTGGCTCCGGGGCCGTAGACCTCGGTGGAGTTGATGGCCGTGTTGTCCGCCATCTTGGAACCGGCGATGTGGAAGACGCTCAGCCAGACCCACGGTGTGGAGAAGGTGGCCTCGAGCTGCATGCCGCGTTCGCCCTGGTTGAGCAGGAAGTCCATGATGTGCGGCAGCCCGCCGGTCAGCCAGGTCCCCAGTCCAACGACGGCGGTCACGGCGGCGCCGGCGAGGACCACCTGGACGCGCTTGTGGCTGGCGATGACGATGGGTACGAGCACGGCTGCGGGCCACACTTTGATCCACGTGGCGATGCTGAGCAGGATGCCCGCCACCACGGGCCGTTCGGCGGCGTAGAGCAGCGCGATCAGCACGATGGGTGCGGTGATGCCTTCCACCCGGGCGAAGCTCAGGTAGCCCATGAAGACGGTGAAGAACAGCCACCACCACGCCGGGGCCACGCCGGTCACCTTCCGCGGGCCGCGGGTCAGGTAGAGCAGGCCGACGGCGTTGAGTGCCGTGATGATCAGGAACCACACCAGCAGGTAGAGGGCCGGCCCGGCGATGTTCGCCAAGAAGATGGGGATCTGCGCCAGCACGGGGTAGACCCAGGGGCTGATCTTCCCGGTCAGGTCCGACGGGTTGTACCCGGCCGTGGCCCACTGCCGGTACTGCTCGGTGTCGCTGAACGTATCGCCGTTCAGGAAGAAGGACGCCATCCAGCCCAGGAAGTACAGGTGGACGACGGCGAAGCCCCACCACACGCTGGACGGCCGGGCGAACCAGTCCACTACTTTGGCCGGCAGGACCTTGCTGCGGACCGTCACCAAACGGTCAAAGAACCTTGTGGAAATCTTAGGTCTCCTTGAGCGCGGGGGCAGGTGCGGCGGTCTTCTTGCCCAGCGAATACAGGCGCCGGACGCTCCACAGGAACAGGACCACCACCAGGAGGTTGCGGATGGTCAGCACCAGCGCCATCCACGGGTTGTTGTGGCTGAGGGCGTCGTAGAAGAGAGGGTAGATGAAGTAGGTGGCCACGGCGATGGCGATCAGCATCAGTGCCGGGACGCGCCATTCGCGCCAGCTGTGCGCCAGGCCGACGGCGACGGCGGGGCCCAGCCACACCATGAACTGGGGCGAGCCCACCTTGTTGAACACTACGAAGGCGGCGGCCAGGGCGAGGGCGCCGGCGAGGAGCAGCTCGGTCCGGTCCACGCCGCCGGCCACCTTGTGCTGCTTGCCGTTGTGGAGGGCCCAGAAGGCCAGGCCAGCCACCAGCAGGGCTGCCAGGACCAGGAGCGGCTGCATCAGTACGGACATGGTGGCGGTGCCGGGGCCGTCCACCTGCATGGAGTTGATGTCCGTGTTCATGTACATGCGGGAGCCGCCCACGTTCAGGACGGAAAGCCACAGCCACGGGGTGGTGAAGGTGGCCTCGAGCTGCATGCCGCGGTCGCCCTGCTGGGTAAGGAAGTTCAGGAGCTTGGGGACGCTGCCCAGGGCTGCTGCCAGCGCAACGACGCCTGCCGTAGTCGCGATTCCTGCCAGTACCACCAGCAGGCGATTCTTCACGACGGCGAAGAGGGCCAGCATGATGGCCGCCGGCCAGACCTTCACCCAGGTGCCGATGGCCAGCAGGACCGAGGCGATGAACGGGCGCTGGACGCCGTATGCCAGGGCCACGAGGACCAGCGGGGCGGTGAGGCCGTCAACGCGGGCGAATCCCAGCCAGCCCATGAGGAAGGTAAAGGCGAGCCACCACCAGCCGGCGGGGATGGCGTTGGTGTTCCGCCCCCGCTCCGTGAGTTTCAGCAGTGCCCAGCCGTTGAGGAGCGTTGTCATGAGGACCCAGAGGAAGAAAAACGGTCCAGGACCTGCGAGGCCCGCGACGGCCATGGGGATCAGGGCCAGGATGGGGTAGACCCAGGGGCTGGGGCCGCCCGTCAGGTTCGCCTCGTTGAAGCCGGCCATGGCCCAGTCGCGGTAAATGAAGGTGTCGCTGAAGGCCTCGCCGCGCAGGGAGAGCGAAGCGGCGAACACCAGGAAGACCAAATGGACCACGATGAAGCCGCCCAGCAGTCCACGCCCGGAATTCAGTGCGCTCCGCACGGGAGTGGGGAGGATGACGTTGCGGATCCTGGTCAGATTGCCGAAGAGAGCGTCGGTGGAAATGGCGGAATCCTTGTCAGGTCGTTGCACAGTCAGCGGTCGCGCAATAAGGGCTCGGGTGGGCCGCGGGGCGGGTTTCAAAGGCAGCTGGAAGCTTCGAAAACCGGCTCCCACTCCCTTCCAACTCTAATTGACGGCGCCCTGCGGCCAGTAATTGTCAGGACAAATGGTGGTGCCCAAGGCGCTGACCTGCGTCATTTATCTAAAGTTGCTGGCACATTTTTGCTCAGGCACCATGGGTCGAGGCGCGAAAGTGCCTGCCGCCTATGCAGCCAGGGGGAGCGCTGGGCGGAGTATGCCCACCCATCCCCTGAAAGACACAGGCAATATCCATGAACTTCCCCCTGACCCTCACCGTCTCCGACCGCCACAGCATGGACACCGAGCTCGACGCCGCCGTCGCAGCCGCCAAGGCCCATGCACTCATGGGCCGTCGCCACGGCATCCTGGTGACCCGCCATGGCGCCGACAAGTTCACGGTGGATCTCAGCGACGCCGTCCCCTTCGGCCTCACCCGCGAACACCAGGCCTGGTAAGGCCATTCGGCCCGCACCTGATCCCGCCGGCACCAACGCAGCCGGTCCCTAACGGGGCTCCCTTGGCACCGCCGTCACTTCCGGCGTCGACCGTTTACCGTGGCTGGCTGTTGTCCCCGTCGCCGCCCACGCGGCTGCTGCGCTGCTGCAGCCGGTCGATGTGCTTTGATGCGTCCGCCTTGCTTAGGTCCGCGGGAAGTTCCTCGCCCGCCTCGCGGGCAAGGGTATCGAGATAGCTGCGCTGGGCCGCCGTCATGGGTTCATCCCCTGTTATCCAGTCTTCCGGATCCCTGTTGAGCCCTGCGTTCGGTTCCGGTTCGGGGCTGCCGATTGTTTCCTGGTTGCTGTCGCTCATGGGAACGAGTCTAGGTCGGGGCACCGACATTCCGCCGGAACATGCGCACCCAAATGCCCTGGCTTGAATAAGTCGGGGAATCATGGAGACGTTGAATAGGTAGACGCAGACCTCAACGCAGCCAGGAGAATGACTCGATGGATACCAAGCTCAAAGTCGCAGTGCTCGGCACGGGAATCATGGGGGCGGCCATGGCACGGAACCTCCTGCGGGCCGGCCATGACGTCTCGGTGTGGAACCGGGACGCGGCCAAAACGGAACCCCTGGCCGCGGACGGTGCGCGGCGCGCCACTGACCCTGCCGGCGCCGTCGAGGCGGCCGACGTCGTCCTGACCATGCTCTACGACGCCGCCGCAGTGGAAGAAGTCATGCGGGCTGCGGCCCCCGGCACCCGGCCCGGCATGGCCTGGGTGCAGTCCACCACCGTGGGCGTCCAGGACGTTCCCGCGTTGGCCAAACTGGCCGCGGAGCTCGGGCTGGACCTGGTGGAAGCACCCGTTTCCGGCACCCGGGCCCCTGCTGAAGCCGGCCAGCTCCTGGTGCTTGCCGCGGGACCCGACCCGGTGCGCCAGCGGGTGGCGCCGGTCCTGGATGCCATCGGAGCCCGGACCATGTGGGCGGGGCAGGACCCCGCCGAAGGCTCCGCCACCCGGCTCAAACTCGTGGTGAACAGCTGGGTCATTGCCGCCTCCAATGCCGCCGGTGAGGTGGTTGCCCTGGCGGAGGAGCTCGGCGTCGATCCGCAGCAGTTCCTCGACGTAATCGACGGCGGCGGACTGGACCTTCCCTACCTGCGGACCAAGATGGGGCTCATCCTGGAGGAGGGACTCGAGCCTGCGTCCTTCGCCGTGGACACGGCCCGCAAGGACGCCCACCTGATCGTGGATGCCGCTGCTGAACTGGGACTGAAGCTTGACGGGGCGGAAGCGTTCGCCGCCAGGCTGGACCGTGTGGCAGAACAGGGCCGCACCAAGCAGGACATGGCTGCGGCCTATTACGCCAGCCGGTAGCAGGCAGTGCGCCGCGGCTTCTAACGGCTTGGATAGCGCTTGCCCATTGACGTAACGCACGTCACCTTCTACATTGGATGAATCGATTCAAGAGCTGTCGCCCGACCCCCTCTCCGGCGGGTTGCGGCGCGGACACCGCCAAAGCCTCAGCTGCCACAGCGGTCCGGTTCCTTGCCAATGAAGACGAAGGACATTAGCACCATGAGCACCACCCCAACCCGCGTCGTACATGCTGGCCAGGAAGGCGGAACCGGTCCCCGGGATCCGCGGAAAGCGGCGATGAGCGGCTGGATTGGAAGTGCCCTTGAGTACTACGATTTCGCGCTGTATTCGCTGGCCGCCACGCTCATCTTTCCCACCATCTTCTTCCCCGCAGAGAACCCGACCGTTGGGATCATTGGTTCCCTTGCTACCTATGCGGTGGGCTACGTCTCCCGCCCGGTGGGCGCCGTCGTCCTGGGGGCCTACGGGGACCGGCACGGTCGCAAGAAAGTGCTCGTCTTCGCCATGCTGCTCATGGGCTTCGCGACTTTCGCCGTCGGGCTCCTGCCAACGTACGGGCAGGTGGGCCTCCTCGCCCCGGCCCTGCTGGTGATGCTCCGCCTGATTCAGGGCTTCGCGGTGGCCGGCGAACTGGGCGGTGCCAGCGCGATGATCGTCGAACACTCGCCGGATGCCCGGCGCGGATTCTTCGCCAGCTTCAGCCTCCAGGGCACGCAGGTGGGGTCAATCCTGGCCACCGCCGTCCTGCTGCCGCTCGCCGCCCTCCTCCCGGCTGACCAGTTCGGTGCCTGGGGCTGGCGCATCCCGTTCCTGCTCAGCGCCGTCGTCATCTTTGCCGGGTACCTCATCCGCCGCCGGGTGACCGAACCTCCTGCGTACGCCGCGCAGTCCGGAGCGGCCCAGGTTCAGCAGCGCTTCCCGCTCGTTGAACTTCTTCGCACCCGCCCCGGCGTCCTGGTCCGCTGCATCCTCATGACGTTTACCAATGTCATCGGCATGGCCACGCTGATCTTCGGCGTCTCCTACGCCACGCAGAAGGGCTATGGCAACGGCTTCTCCAGCAGCGAATTCCTGTGGGTGACGCTGGTGGCCAATGTCGCGGCCGTGGTGACCATCCCGGTTTTCGGCGCTCTCTCGGACAGGATCGGCCGGCGCATGCTCATGGCGGCCGGCGGCGTCATCGGTGGCGTCCTGGTGACCGGATACCTCTGGGCAATCGAGCAGGGGAGCCTGCCGCTGGTCTTTGTCTGCGTGGTGATCGTGCAGGGCATCTTCTTCCAGATGTGGAACGCCACGTTCGCCACGTTCTTCCAGGAGCAGTTCCCCATGCGGATCCGGGTGACCGGCTTCGCGGTGTCGCAGAACATTGGACTTATGATCGCGTCGTTCTTCCCGAGCATTTTCACGGCGATCGCCCCTCCGGGCTCCGCGAACATCCCGCTGACCATCGGGCTGACTACGCTCGGCATCTGCCTGGTCTCGGCCGCGGCCACCTTGATGTCTTCCGACACCAGGGGTACGTCCCTGGCAGACCTGGAGGGACGGAAGGCCTGACTGTCCCCGTCCTGGCGTCACGCCGGGCAGGCTTTCAGGCAGCGCACGACGGCGGGTCCTCGGGTTTCCGGGGCTTCCCCGCCCCAGGTGGGCCGAAAGCGTGCCGTGGGTGACGCCGTCGTCCGCCCACCGCCCGGTTCCACTGGGCAGAAGCCGCCCGTTGCCCGTGGGCACGATGCCGGGCAGGCTGTAGGAATGACGAAGCTGCAGCCTGCCGCCAACCACTCAGGCCTCGACGCCGCCGCTGTTGCCTCCGGGATCGAGCCGAACCCGGCCGGGGTCATCGCGCTGGACCCGGTGCTGGCAGGGATCTGGGACCTCGCCGCACCGTACCTGCAGGTCCGGGACAACGACACCCACACCCTCTACGCCTTCGGCCTGGCCCGCGCCCTGCTGGACGCCCACCCGGAGGCGGACGCCGCGGTGGTGCTTCCCGCCATCCTGTTGCACGACGTCGGCTGGTCACAGGTCCCGCCCGGCGATGTCCTGGCCGCCATTGCGCCGGGCGGCGGCAGGCAGGACCTGGTGCTGCTGCACGAAAAGGAGGGGGCGCGCTTGGCCGCGGACATCCTCGCCGAGTGCCGTTACGACCACACCAGGATCCCCGCCATCCTGGGCATCATCGACGGCCACGATTCCCGGCGGGAGGCCCTCTCCATCGAGGACGCCATCGTCAAGGACGCGGACAAGACCTGGCGCCTCAGCCCGCACGGCATCGACACCGTCATGGACTGGTTCGGACTGGACCGCGGGCAGGCCCTCCGGCTCTGTTCCCAGCGCGTGCACGGCCACCTGTTCACCGCCGAGGCGCAGGCCATGGCGCGGGCGCTGTCAGCCCTGGAATCGGTCACCCTCTGGCCGCAACGGCAACGCCTGCTTGGCTGACCTGGAAACCGGCGCGGCCCGGAGCCGTTCCCGCGCTTAGACTCAATCCGGACGCTGCCGGCACCGTGGGCCCAGCGCCAGGAGCGAGGAGGCCCCCATGGCCGGCGGCAGCCGCGACCCCGGACGCACCGTGACGTCCAAAGTACTGTCCATCCTGGAAGCCTTCGAGACGTCCCGCGGCGCCCTGAGCCTGACCGACATTGCAGACAAATCCGGGCTCCCGCTCAGCACCGCGCACCGCCTGGTGAACGAACTGACCGACTGGGGATTCCTCTCGCGCGAACCCAACGGCCGCTACCAGCTGGGCATCCGGCTGTGGGAGCTCGCACAGAACACCGGCCGCCAGCTGCGCGATGCCGCCCACCCCTACATCCAGGACCTGTTCTCGCTGACCGGAGAGACGGCACACCTGGCCATCCGGGCCGGCAATGAGGTCCTCTACATCGACCGGGTCTACGGCTCCAAGCGCGTGCCCCGCGCCTCCCGGGTGGGCGGCCGCCTTCCCATGCACGCCACCGCCGTCGGGAAAGTCATCCTGGCGTTCGAAGACGACTGGGTGCGCGACGCCTACCTTCACCGGGACCTGGAACGCGCCACCGCCCACACCCATATCGACCCGCAAAAATTCACCGCCGAGCTGGTGGACATCCACGCGCAGGGCTACGCCACCACCCTCGAGGAAGTGCGGCTTGGCTCCTGTTCCATCGCGGTCCCGGTGTTCCATACCGGTCGGATCGGCGCCGCGATCGGCCTGGTGCTGCCCACCGCACAGGCATCCACCATGACCAGGTACCTCCCCGTCCTCAAGGGCATCTCAGCCCAAATCGAAAAGGCCACCGCGCGGATCCCCCTGGAGACATTGATCGGCGTCCACAAAGGTCCGCGCTTCTGACGTTCGATTCCGTCCAGTGGAAGCCGGCGCTGTCCCCGCCCGGTGATGTGGACCACACTGGTCACTAAGAAACCCCCGCCGCCCCGAGGCGCCGGGCGGAGCCAAGTCACCAGGAGTCAACATGTCATCGTCGACAGAAACGGCTGGCCGTTGTCCTTTCGGGTACGGCGCCGAAGCCCCCGCCGGGCACCACGGCTACGAACCCTTCCAGATGAAGGATCCCTTCACCGCCTACGCAGAGCTCCGGGCCGAGCAGCCCGTGATGTTCGATGAGCGCACCGGCCTGTACGTCGTCTCCCGGTACGACGACATCAAAGCCGTCTTCGAGGACTGGGAAACGTTCTCCAGCGAGAACGCCCAGGCCCCGGTCCGGGAACGCGGACCCGCCGCGAAAAAGATCATGGAAGAGGGCGGCTTCACCGCCTACTCCGGCCTGTCCGCGCGCCGTCCGCCGGAGCACACCCGCATCCGCGCCGTAGTGCAGAAAGCCTTCACGCCCCGCCGCTACAAGGCGCTGGAACCGTTCATCCGGCAGAACGTGGTGGACCTGCTCGAAAAGATGCTGTCCCGCGAAGAGCGCCGCGGGGACCTGGTCAAGGACCTGGCCTACGACGTTCCCACGATCACCATCCTCACCCTGATCGGGGCCGACGTTTCCCAGGTGGACACGTTCAAGCGCTGGTCGGACTCCCGCGCCGCCATGACCTGGGGCGACCTCAGCGACGAACAGCAGATCCCGCACGCCCACAACCTGGTGGAGTACTGGCAGGAATGCCTGCGACTGGTCCGGGCGGCCCACGAACAGGGCGGCGACAACCTCACCGCAGACCTGGTCAAGGCCCAGCAGGACGGCGCCGAAATCTCGGACCACGAGATCGCCTCGGTCCTCTACAGCCTGCTCTTCGCCGGGCACGAGACCACCACCACCCTCATCTCCAACGCCCTGCGCGAGCTCCTGGCCCGTCCGGAGCAGTGGGAGCAGCTGGTGGCGGATCCCAAGAAGATCCCCGCCGCCATCGACGAGGTCCTCCGCTACGCCGGCTCCATCGTCGGATGGCGGCGCAAAGCCCTCAAGGACACCGAGGTGGGCGGAGTACCCATCCAGGAGGGCTCGCAGCTGCTGCTCCTGATGGGCTCGGCCAACCGCGATGAAACCAAGTTCACCGACGGCGGGGACTTCGACATCACCCGGCCGAACGCCCGCGAGCACCTCTCCTTCGGGTTCGGCATCCACTACTGCCTGGGCAACATGCTCGCCAAGCTGCAGGCAAAAATCGCGCTCGAGGAAGTGGCCCGGCTCGCCCCCCGGCTGCAGCTCGACGCCCCCGGGGACATCGCCTTCCGCGAAAACCTCTCCTTCCGTGTTCCCGAGACCGTTCCTGTCACCTGGGAGGCCTAAACACCATGCAAAGCAACGATTATGTCCAGTTCTTCGACGGCGGCATCGAGCCGAAGCTTGAAAACCTCGGCGGCAAGGGAGCGTCCCTGGTTACCATGACCTCCGCCGGCATGCCCGTTCCGCCCGGCTTCGTCGTCACCACCGCCCAGTTCGATGCCTTCATGGACGAAGCCGGCATCACGGCGAAGATCCACGAACTGCTCGCCGGCCTGGACCCAAAGGACACCCGGCAGGTGGACCAGGTGTCCGCGGCCATCCGCGAGGACATCTGCTCCCGCCCCGTGCCCGAAGAACTGCGCAGCATGACCATCGCCGCCTACCAATCCCTGATGGGACGCTTCGACGCCCCTGTCCCCGTGGCAGTGCGCTCCAGCGCCACCGCCGAGGACCTTCCGGACGCGTCCTTCGCCGGGCAGCAGGACACCTACCTCTGGCTGGACGGGGTCAAGGCAGTCACCGACCACATCCGCCAGTGCTGGGCTTCGCTCTACACCTCCCGCGCCATCATCTACCGGCTCAAGAACAGCATCCCCAACGAAGGCCTCTCCATGGCCGTCGTGGTGCAGAAGATGGTCAACTCGAAGGTCTCCGGCGTGGCGATCACCATGGACCCCACCAACGGCGACCGGTCCAAGATCACCATCGATTCCTCCTACGGCGTGGGCGAGATGGTGGTCTCCGGCCAGGTCACCCCGGACAACATCGTGCTGGACAAGGTGACCCTCGCCGTCGTCACCGAACACCTGGGCGACAAGCACGCCGAACTGGTCCCGGACGCCGGCGCCAAGGGCCTGGTGGAACGCGAGGTCGACGACGAACGCCGGGGCCGCCGCAGCCTCACCGACGCCGAGCTCACCGCCGTCGCCCAGATGGCCAAGCGGGCCGAGAAGCACTACAAGTGCCCCCAGGACATTGAGTGGGCCCTCGACGCGGATCTCCCCGACGGCGAAAACCTGCTCCTCCTGCAGTCCCGGCCGGAGACGGTCCACTCCTCCAAGCCCGCACCGGTGACCGCACCCCAGCCCGTCGTCACCGGCGGCTACTTCTCCGGACTGAGCACCCCCGCGCTCAAACCGACTGCCTGACCCCCATCCGAGGCTTCACCCCCACCAAGGCTCACCGCCGAGCCCTCCTGAAAGGACCGCCATGTCCATGAAGTCGTTCCCCAAGCCCTCCGAACTGCCGGTTCCCGCCGGGGCCGAAGGCTGGGAAAAGATCTACCCCTACTACCTGGTGTTCCAGGACAAGCTCAAGGACCAGGAGGACGCCAAGTTCTGGTTCTGCGACAGCCAGCACTGGCCCACCGTGTTCAAGCCCTTCGAGACCATCGGCGGCGAATTCGCGGTCAAGTGCCTGGGCCAGTACAACGCCCGGCACCTCATGATCCCCAACGCCAACGGCATTGAGTTCCGCATCCACCTGGGCTACCTCTACATGTCCCCCATTCCCGTCCCGGAGGACCAGATCGCCGCCCGCGTGCCGCTGTTCGAGCAGCGCGTCGGCCACTACTTCCAGAACTGGGAGCAGCTGCTCAAGGACTGGCACGTCAAGGTCAAGGGCACCATCGCCGAGATGGAAACCATCTCCTTCCCCAAGCTGCCGGACATGGTCCCGCTCGAGGACATCACCTCCGGCAAGGGCAAAGACGGCTCCGAGAAGCTCCTTGAAAGCTACGACCGGCTCATCCAGCTGGCCTACCAGAACTGGCAGTACCACTTCGAGTTCCTCAACCTGGGTTACATCGCCTACCTGGACTTCTTCAACTTCTGCAAGCAGGTCTTCCCCAATATCCCGGACCAGTCGATCGCCAGCATGGTCCAGGGCGTGGACATGGAACTGTTCCGCCCCGATGACGAGCTCAAGCAGCTCGCCAAGCTCGCCGTCGAGCTGGGCCTGCAGCCCCATTTCGGAAACACGGACGACGTCGAGGCTACTTTGGGTGCCATCGCCGCCGCCCCGGGCGGGGACCGCTGGCTGGCCCAGTACGAAGGTGCCAAGGACCCGTGGTTCAACTTCACCGTGGGCAACGGCTTCTACGGCCACGACAAGTACTGGAACGTGAACCAGGAAATCCCGCTGGGCTACATCGCCGACTACATCCGCCGCGTGGACGAAAGCCAGGAGATCATGCGTCCCGTCGAGGCCCTCATCGCCGAACGCGACCGCATCATCGAGGAATACCGGGACCTCCTCGAAGGCGACAACCAGGCAGTCTTCGACGCCAAGCGCGGCCTCGCCGCCACCGCCTACCCCTACGTGGAGAACCACAACTTCTACATCGAGCACTGGACCATGGGCGTCTTCTGGCGCAAGATCCGCGAACTCTCCCGCATGATGCATGCCGAGGGTTTCTGGACCCAGCCGGACGACCTGCTCTATCTGGGCCGCAATGAGGTCCGCGACGCCCTCTTCGACCTGGTCACCGGCTGGGGCGTGGGCGCCAAGCCCATCGGCCCCGACTACTGGCCCGAGGAGATCGAACGCCGCCGCGGCATCGTGGACGCCCTCAAGACCGCCCGCCCCGCGCCGGCCCTGAACACCCCGCCGGCCTCCATCACCGAACCCTTCACCAGGATGCTCTGGGGCATCACCACCGAGCAGGTCCAGCAGTGGCTGGGAGCGGGCGAAGAAGTGGAAGGCGGCGGACTCCGCGGCATGGCCGCCTCGCCCGGCGTGGTGGAAGGCCTGGCCCGGGTGGTCACCGACGCCGACCAGCTCTCCGAGGTTCAGCAGGGCGAGATCCTGGTGGCTACGGTGACGGCGCCCTCCTGGGGACCCATCTTCGGCAAGATCAGCGCAACCGTCACGGACATCGGCGGCATGATGAGCCACGCCGCGATCGTGTGCCGTGAATACGGACTGCCGGCCGTGACCGGAACGGGCTCCGGGTCAACCACCATCAAGACCGGCCAGCGGCTGCGGGTGGACGGCACCAAGGGCACGGTCCAGATCCTGGACGCCGAGGACGACCTTGTGGTTGCCGGCCCCGGCGCCCACAGCCACAGCCATGTCTGATCTGGACATGCCCTCAGGAGAATATTCCACTGAGGACATGAATGAAAGAACGGTCCTCATCACGGGAGCCGCCGGCGGGCTGGGAAGGGCGTTTGCGCTCGGCTTCGCCGGCCGCGGCTACCGGGTGGCGGTGGCCGACATCAACCTCGAAGGTGCTGAGCAGACCGCCAAGCTGGTCCGGGAAGCCGGCGCCCGCGCCGCTGCCTTCGCCGCCGACGTGACCGACCTGGACTCCACGGAGCAGCTCGCCGCAAGCTGCGCGGAGTTCGGAAACGGGCGCATCGACGTCGTCCTCAACAACGCGGCGGTCTACGCGGGGGTGACCCGCAGCCGCTTCGAGGACATCGATCCGGCCGAGTGGGACCTGGTGATGAACGTCAACCTCAAGGGACCCTGGCTGGTGACCCGCGCCGCGAGCCCCTACCTGGCCGAAGGCGGCCGCGTCATCAACCTCTCCAGCGCCACGATCTTCAGCGGCTCCGAGCAATGGGCGCACTACGTCGCCTCCAAGGGCGGGGTGGTGGCACTCACCCGGGTCATGGCCAAGGAACTGGGCCGGCGGGGGATCACGGTGAACGCCATCGCCCCGGGGTTCACGCTCACCGAAGCCAGCTACGGGCTCATGGAAAACGCCGAGAACTACGGCGTGGACCGCGGGGCCATCAAGCGCGCCAGCCAGCCCGAGGACATCGTGGGCGCCGCCCTGTTCCTCGCCGGGCCGGACAGCTCCTACTACACCGGCCAGACCATGGTGGTGGACGGCGGCCGGCAGTTCATCTGACCGGCCACCCCCGCCACCACCCAACCAACTTCAACCAAGGAGGACCACAATGCCAACGGTTCACTTCACCGACGCAGAAGGCACCGTCCGGGACGTCGAAGGCAATGCAGGCGATTCGGTCATGGAAACCGCGGTGCGCAACGGCGTCCCCGGCATCGTGGCCGAATGCGGCGGCTCGCTGTCCTGCGCCACCTGCCACGTCTTCGTCCGCGAGGACTGCGCTTCGCAACTTCCTCCCATGGAGGACATGGAGGACGAGATGCTCTACGGCACCGCCGTGGACCGTGAGGACAACTCCCGGCTGTCCTGCCAGCTCCGCCTGACCGAGGAGCTCGAACTGTTCGTCACCACCCCCGAAACCCAGGTGTAGCCATGGGAACGCAGGCAGTGGAGCAGGAAGCCGGAACGGCCACGGTCCCCACCAGGACCGGGCTCCTGATCATCGGCGCCAGCCAGTCCGGCGTGCAGCTGGCCGTATCGCTCCGGGCGCTCGGCTTCGACGAACACATCACCCTGCTGGGGGACGAGGACCACCGGCCCTACCAGCGGCCGGCGCTGTCCAAGGAGTTCCTGCAGGGCACCGTGGAAAGCGAATCCCTCATCTTCCGGTCCAACGACTACTGGGCCGAGCACAACGTGGACCTGGTCAAAGGCGAATACATCGTCCGGATCGACAAGGAAGCGGACGGCTCCGGAGTGGCACATGCGTCCTCGGGCCGGGAGTTTCCGTTCAAGCGGCTGGCCCTCACTGTAGGCGCCCGCGCCCGGAAACTGGAGATCGAGGGCAGCGGCCTGGACGGTGTGCTCTACCTCCGCAACGCCGACGACGCCCTGGCACTGAAGGCAAAAGTGGGCGACGCCACGGATGTGGTGGTGATCGGCGGCGGGTTCATCGGCCTCGAGGCCGCGTCCAGCCTGCAGAAGATGGCGAAAAATGTCACCGTGCTCGAGTTCGGGCCGCGGCTGGTGGGCAGGGCCGTCGGGGAGGAAACCGCCGAATACTTCCTGCAGGCCCACCGCTCCCGCGGCCTCGACATCCGGCTCAACACCAGTGCGGCGCGCTTCACCGCTGACGACGGCGGCACCCGGGTTGCCGCCGTCGAGCTCCAGGACGGGACGGTACTGCCGGCACAGATCGTCCTGATCGGCATCGGTGTCATTCCCAACACCCAACTGGCGGAACAGCTGGGCCTGGCCGTGGACAACGGCGTGGTGGTGGACCGGTTCGCGCTGGCCTCCGACGGCACCACGGTGGCCGTGGGGGACGTCGCCAACATGCCCAACCCCGTTCCCGGCTCCGAGCCCGGGGAACGGATCCGGCTGGAAAGCGTCAACAACGCCATCGAGCACGCCAAGGTGGCCGCGTATTCCCTGACCGGACGGCGCGAGGAGTACGCCGGAATCCCGTGGTTCTGGTCCAACCAGGCGGACCTCAAGCTGCAGATCGCCGGCCTGTGCAACGGCTACGACCGGACCGTAGTCCGGAACGACCGGGAACGCGGAAAATTCAGCGTCCTCTACTACCGCCAGGGCCGCATCATCGCCGCGGACTGCGTCAACGCGCCGCTGGACTTCATGGCCGTCAAGAACGCGCTCGCCAAGGGCCTCAACATTCCGGCCGAGGCCGCCGCTGACCCCGGCACCCAACTCAAGACCATCACCACGGACAGCTAGCCGCCAGGCCAGCCAACCCGAAGGAGCATTATGAGCACCCCCAAGACGCCGTTTGCCCCGGCGGAGCCCGGCATTGCCGCCGGCAGCGCCCCCGGCACCGCACCGGACACGGGCGACGCCCTGGCCGATGCCTTCGCCGCCGAATACAGCGTCCGCCCCATCCCCGCCGCAGGACCCGTGGACACCACTCCCATTGCCGGCACCCCCGCGGCCCTGGACTCGCTCGACGCGCTCTGGAAGGCCGTGGTCCACGAGACCCGGGCCCGCGGCAACGACATCCACCTGCCCATCTCCCTTGCCTTCGCCGAACGGCTGTGCCGCGCCTACCCGGAGGCGGATGCGGAACTGGTGCGGGTGGCCACGCTGCTGCATGACACCGGCTGGGCCCACGTGGATGAGTCCCGGATCCTCTCGGAAGGGTTCACGGGGGACTGGCGCAAGGCCACCATCCGCTATGAGCACGAAAAGCAGGGCTGCGACGTGGCCCGCCGGGTCCTTCCCGGCCTGGGCTATGCCCCCGGATTCGTGGAGCAGGTCTGCGCAATCATCGACGGTCACGACACCAGGCCCGTGGCCCGCTCCCTCGAGGACGCGCTGATGCGTGACGCCGACAGGCTATGGCGGTTCGACCACGCCGGCATCGCCCTGGCCTCTTCCTGGTTCGGCATGGATCCCGCCACTTACACGGACCGGCTGGCTGCCGAGATCATCCCCGAGCTCATCACCGGGGCCGCCCTCGAGATGGCCACCGCGGACCTGGCCAGGTCTAACGCCCTGCTGAAGACGGCGGTGATCCGATGACCTCCGCCACGCATGACGCACCGGCGGGCGCACCGGCCCTGGCCACGCGGTCCGGCCTGGCCCTGCCGCACACCCACGTGGACACCATCTACGTCGACGCCGCCTGGCAGCCCTCCCGGGGCACCGGCCGGAACCCGGTGACCGACCCCGCCACCGGCGAAGTCTGGGGTTCGGTCCCCGACGGCACGCCGGAGGACGTGGACGCCGCCGTCGGCTCCGCCCAACAGGCTTTCGACGGCGAATGGCCCCGGCTGGCGCCGTCCGAGCGGGCCGCCTACCTGCTCCGGATCGCCGATGAAGTGGAGAAGCGCGCCGACGAACTCTCCCTGACCAATTCCCGGGAGAACGGATCCCCGGTGGCCGAATCCTCAGGCGCCGCCGCCAACGCCGCCGGGATCCTGCGCTACTTCGCCACCCTGGCCGGATACCTGGAACAGGAGGACGTCCGTCCCTTCCCCCGCGGCGGCGGCGAATCCGTGGTGCGGCGCGATCCCCTGGGCGTCTGCGCCCTGATCGCCCCGTGGAACTTTCCCATCAACCTGGTGATGATCAAGCTGGCACCGGCGCTGCTGGCCGGCTGCACCGTGGTGATCAAACCGGCGTCACCCACCCCGCTGTCCATCCGGGTGATTATTGACGCCATCGCCGCAGCAGGCGTCCCCGCCGGCGTCGTCAACCTGGTCACCGGCTCCGGCCGGCTGGGCGACGTACTGGTCAAGCACCCGGGGGTGGCCAAGGTGGCATTCACCGGCTCCACCCCCGTGGGCCGGAAGATCGCCGCGGCCTGCGGTGAGCTGCTGCGCCCGGTCACGCTGGAGCTGGGCGGCAAGTCCAGCGCGATCGTGCTGCCGGACGCGGACCTGGACGCCATGTCCCGGGTCCTGGTCAAGTCCTCCATGCGCAACACCGGGCAGACCTGCTACATCTCCACCCGCATCCTGGCCCCGGCCAGCCGGTATGACGAGGTGGTGGACATGGTCACGGCCACCATCGCCGCCGGGAAGCAGGGCGACCCCCTGGATCCGGACACGATGTTTGGCCCCTGCGCCACCGAAGCGCAGTACCGGACGGTCATGGAATACGTCGAGTCCGGGCTGGCTGAAGGTGCCCGGGCCACCACCGGAGGACGCGCTGCGTCGCTGGCCGGAGGGCTGGAGGACGGCTACTTCATTGAGCCCACGGTGTTCGCTGACGTCACCCCGGACATGCGGATAGCCCGGGAGGAGATCTTCGGGCCGGTGATCACCATCCTCAAATACAACGACGCCGGCGGCAGCGTCGAGGAGGCAGTGGCACTGGCGAACAACACCGAGTTCGGACTGGGCGGCCTGGTGTTTGGCCGGGACGAGGACGCCGCGCTCGCCGTGGCGGACCGCATGGACACGGGATCGGTGGGACTGAACTTCTTCGCCTCCAACCACTCCGCCCCGTTCGGCGGCCGGCACGACTCCGGGCTGGGCACCGAGTACGGGATCGAGGGCCTCAACGCCTACCTGAGCTACAAGTCCATCCACCGGAAACGGTAGGGGCCCGTCCGGCCGGGCGCCTGCTACGGCAGCCGCGACGGCCGCAGGACGCTGGCCTCGCCTGCCTGGGCAGGGTCCAGCGGCACCGGGCTGACCAGCACGGCAGGACCCCGGTGCAGGAAGCCGCTGGAGACGGCGCGGCAGCGGATGCCGCCGCGGTCGCGCATGGCAGGGTGGGCGCCGGGGGCGAGCATTTCATTCATCCACGCGCAGGGCTGGGCGTGCCGGCCGCCGTGCAGGGTCACCGCGCAGCCGCCGGATTCCAGCACGAAGTCCTGCCCCAGCAGCGGCGGCAGCTGGGCTCCGCGCAGGATCACGTTCCGGCGGGTCAGCAGCGGATCGAATGGCGCCGCGCGCAGTTCGGCAGCGATGGCCTCAAGGGATTCGACGGCGAACAGGGTCACCGCAGCATCCATGTGCGCGGCCTTCCCGAAGAAACGGTCGCCCACGATGCCCTTGCCGGCCACCACCTCAGCCTGCCGGGCATCAGCGGTAGGGACATCGGCGGCGCCGTCACGGGCGCGGCCAAAGTACGCGTGCGCAGGGGAGACCAGCAGGTGCAGGATCTCGACGTCGTACCGGAACATTTCGGGCATACGGCCAGCGTAGGCCAGCCGGCATTGAAATCCTGCCGCCGGATGGAAGGATCAGGAACCATGAAGACCTCACCGGCCGGCCAAGCCTGTGCGCCGCCCAGGAAACGGACGGCCCTGTTCTGGGCATCAGTGGCTTGCGCTGCCGCCCTGATGGGGGTCGCCCTGTGGATGCTGGCAGGCAACCCCGCCGTCCTGGGCGGCCATCCGCTGCTGCCGGGCATCCTGCTGGCCGCTGCCGCCGCCGGTGCAGCCTGGGCAGTCCTGCTCTGGCGCCGCCGCGATGTGCCACGGCACCGCTCGCGTGTGCGCGCCATCGGCGCGTGGGCCGGCAGGCTGGCCGTCCTGGCGGTTGCCGCCGGGCTCGCCTGGCTCAACCCCTTCGCCTACCAGCCGGGGCCGACGGCGGAGGCCGGGCCGGCGTCGGACCTCACCGTCAGCGAAACCAGCACCGCCATCACCATGTCGGCCGAGGGAGCCAGGACCACCAGGGGGCTGGTCTTCTACCCGGGCGCGCGGGTGGACGCCCGGGCCTACCAGGACGTCCTGGGTCCCGTGGTGGGCGCGGGGTACCGGGTGGTTATCCTGAAGGAGCCGCTCGGGCTCAGCCTGCTGGACGGGAACCAGGCCCGCAGTGCCATCCAGGACAACCCGGACATCACCAGCTGGGCGGTGGGCGGCCACTCCCTGGGTGGGGTGGCGGCCTCATCATTCGCCCTCCACAACACGGACATTTCCGGGCTGGTCCTGTATGCCTCCTACCCGGTGGAGTCGCTGCAGGGACGGGCCGGCCTGGCAGTGCTGTCCGTCTCCGGGACCAAGGATGGCCTCAGCACGCCGGAGAAGATCCAGGCCTCCAGGGACCTCCTGCCGGCGGACACCGAGTTCATCGCCGTGCAGGGCGGAGTGCACGCTTTCTTCGGTGACTACGGCGCACAGCCGGGCGACGGCGACCCCGGCATCAGCCGCGGCGGCGCCCAGCAGCAGATTGGAACCGCCACCGTCAGCTTCCTGGGCCAGCTGCCGGGCAGCCGCTGACGCAGCGTCCCCGGCAGGGCCAGCCGCCCGCTTTACGCTCCGACGTAGGCCGCCAGATGCTGGCCGGTGAGCGTGGCCCGCCCGGCCACCAGGTCAGCCGGGGTGCCCTCGAAGACAATCCTGCCGCCGTCGTGCCCTGCTCCCGGACCGATGTCGATGATCCAGTCGCCGTGCGCCATCACCGCCTGGTGGTGCTCGATGACGATGACGGACTTCCCGGAGTCGACCAGCCGGTCCAGGAGCCCCAGCAGCTGTTCCACGTCCGCCAGGTGCAAACCCACCGTGGGCTCATCAAGGATGTAGACATCCCCGGACTCAGCCATCTGGGTAGCCAGCTTCAGCCGCTGGCGCTCGCCGCCGGACAGGGTGGTCAGCGGCTGGCCCAGTGAAATGTAGCCCAGGCCCACATCCGCCAGGCGTTCCAGGACCTTGTGCGCGGCGGGCGTTTTGGCGTCCCCCTCGGCAAAGTAGGCCAATGCCGCGTCCACGGACATGTCCAGGACATCCGCAATGTTCTGGCCGCCCAGGGTGTATTCGAGCACGGCGGGCTGGAAGCGGCGGCCCTCGCAGTCTTCGCAGGTGGACTCCACGGTGGCCATGACGCCCAGTTCGGTGAAGATCACCCCGGCGCCGTTGCAGGTGGGGCAGGCGCCCTCGGAATTCGAGCTGAACAGTGCCGGCTTCACGCCGTTGGCCTTGGCGAACGCCTTCCGGATGGGCTCCAGCAGCCCCGTGTAGGTGGCCGGATTGCTCCGCCGTGAGCCTTTGATGGCCCCCTGGTCGATGACGACCACGCCCTCGCGCTTTGCCAGCGAGCCGTGGATGAGGGAGCTCTTGCCGGACCCGGCCACGCCCGTCACCACGCAGAGCACGCCCAGCGGCACATCAACGTCGACGTCCTGCAGGTTGTTGGTCGACGCGCCACGGACCTCCAGGGCGCCCGTGGCGTTCCGGAAGGAATCCTTCAGCCGGGCGCGGTCGTCCAGGTGCCGGCCGGTGATGGTGCCGCTGGAACGCAGCCCGTCCACATCGCCCTCGTACACGATCTCGCCGCCGGCGGTGCCGGCCTTGGGACCGAGGTCGACGACGTGGTCGGCGATGGCGATCATCTCCGGTTTGTGCTCCACCACCAGGACGGTGTTGCCTTTGTCCCGCAGCTGCAGCAGGAGCGTGTTCATCCGTTCGATGTCGTGCGGGTGCAGGCCGATGCTCGGCTCATCGAAAACGTAGGTGACATCGGTCAGGGAGGAGCCCAGGTGCCGGATCATCTTGGTCCGCTGCGCCTCGCCGCCGGAGAGGGTACCCGCCGGCCGGTCCAGCGACAGGTAGCCCAGGCCGATCCCGGCGAACGAATCCAGCAGGTCCCGCAGCCCGGCGAGCAGCGGCCGGACTGATGGTTCGTCCAGGCCGCGGACCCACTGCGCCAGGTCGCTGATCTGCATGGTGCACAGCTCGGCGATGTTCTTGCCGTTGATCCGCGAGTTGAGCACCTCCGGCGTGAGCCGCGTTCCGCCGCAGTCCGGGCAGGTGGCGAACGTGACGGCACGCTCCACGAACCGCTTCACATGCGGCTGCATGGCCTCCACGTCCTTGGAGAGCATGGACTTCTGGATCTTGGGGATCACGCCCTCGAACGTGAGGTTGACGCCTTCCACCTTGATCTTGGTGGGCTCGGCGTACAGCATCGTGTCCAGCTGCTTGGCCGTGAATTTGGCGATGGGCTTGTCCATGGGCAGGCCCATGCCCTCGAAGAGGCGGCCGTACCAGCCATCCATGGAGTAGCCGGGAACGGTGAGCGCGCCCTCGGAAAGGGACTTCGAGTCGTCGTAGAGGGCGGTCCGGTCGATGTCGCTGATGTTCCCCATGCCCTCGCAGCGCGGGCACATGCCGCCCAGGTAGGTGACCTGGCGGACCACGTTCTTCTCCACCCGGCCGCCCTTCTCCGTGCTCATGATGCCGCTGGCCTTGCGGGTGGGCACGTTGAAGGAGAACGCCGTGGGCGGGCCGACATAGGGCTTCCCCAGCCGGCTGAAGAGGATCCGCAGCATGGCGTTGGCGTCGGTGGCAGTGCCCACGGTGGAGCGCGGGTTGGCCCCCATCCGCTCCTGGTCCACGATGATGGCCGTGGTCAGGCCCTCCAGCCGGTCCACGTCAGGCCTTGCCAGGCTGGGCATGAACCCCTGGACGAAGGCGCTGTAGGTTTCGTTGATCATCCGCTGTGATTCGGCGGCGATGGTGGCGAACACCAGGGAACTCTTCCCTGAGCCGGAGACACCCGTGAACGCGGTCAGGCGGCGTTTGGGCAGCTCCAGGCTCACGTCCTTGAGGTTGTTTTCCCGTGCGCCCTGCACCCGGATCAGGTCGTGGCTGTCGGCAACGTGCGCCGCCTGGGTGGTTTCCGTATCTGCTTCCGTGCTCAAGGTGTCCCCCTTCTTCCTGGAGCGGCGCCGGAGCGGGGCTGCGCTGGCAGCCCCGTTTCGGCGTCGTCCGTTATATACGTGCTTGTTTATATGCCTAAGGCTGCTGGTTAATCCGGACCGTGTTGCCGGCGGGGTCGCGGAAGGCGCAGTCCCGGATGCCGTAGGGCTGGTCGATGGGTTCCTGGACGACGTCCGCGCCGGTTGCCTCCACCTTGGCGAACGCAGCGTCCACGTTGGGGGAGGACAGGACGATGGTGGCGTAGGTGCCCTTGGCCATCATCTCGGTGATGGTGCGGCGCTCGTCCTCGGTGATGCCCGGGTCCACTGCCGGCGGGTGCAGGACGATGGAGACGTCCTTCTGGCCGGCGGGGCCCACGGTGATCCAACGCATGGTGCCTCGGCCCACGTCGTTGCGGATTTCGAAGCCGAGCGCGTCCCGGTAAAAGGCGAGGGACGCGTCCGGATCGGTGGCGGGAAGGAAGGTGGAAGAAATGTTGATGTCCATGCCAGTCATGCTAGTGACGGCTCACCGGCCGGCGCTTCTCGATTCCTGACCGGTCTGGTGACCTGTTTCGCCACGCAGGCCGGGATCCCCGCCGTCGACTCCGCTGCCTCCTGCTTGTAGACGCTCGGCGCCATGCCCACCAGTTCGCTGAAGCGGGTGCTGAAGGTGCCCAGCGAGGAACAGCCGACGGCGAAGCACACCTCGGTGACGCTGAGGTCGCCTTTGCGGAGCAGCGCCATGGCCCGCTCGATCCTGCGGGTCATGAGGTAGCTGTAGGGGGATTCGCCGTAGGCCAGCTTGAAGCGGCGGCTGAAGTGGCCGGCCGACATATGGACATCCCTGGCAAGGGATTCGACGTCCAGCGGCTGGGCATATTCGCGGTCCACCCGGTCTTTGACGCGCCTCAGCTGGGTGAGTTCGCGGAGGTAGGGATCGGGTGCGGGACTGCTGGTCACAGCTTCGATCGTGCTACGCCGAGCGGGCCTTGTCCAGACGTGGGGAGTATCACGTTTCGGCGGTAAAAGCCGTGTCCCGGCGCGGGATATGATTATGCCGCCGGCCAGCGTAAGAGGTCCTCGCCCGAAGGGCTCGAGTCAACGCAGAGCTGGATGATGCAGGTTCCCACGGAACGGCATCCGGCGAAACCCAACCTTGAACCACCTCTTCAGCCCTGCCCTGATACGGCGCGGGCACCACCTTGGAAGGACGCCATGGAACTGCTGTGGGAAATTGCCGGCTGGGCAGGCGCTGTTGCGATTCTCAGTGCATATCTGGCCGTGTCCATGGGGTGGCTGAAGGCCGGGAAGGGCTTCCAGACGGCCAACCTGTTCGGCTCGGTTGCCTTCATCATCAACGGGACACTCCACGGCGCCTGGCCCTCAGTGGTCACCAATATCGCCTGGTTCCTGATCTCTGCGGTGGCACTGGTCCGCATGCGGTCGGAGGAAGCTGCCGCCGAGCCGGCCGAGGTTGCGCATGTCCAGTACCCCGGCGTCCCGGACTCCACTGGCCAGCTGGCCGTCGTCGAGGCATTCACCGATGCCCTGCCCGTGGTCGGTTCCGCGCCCGTCCTGGCGGATGGTCCGCGGCTGGCCCTCTAGGCGGACAGCGGCGGTCCCAGCCCGGCGCTCCAAAGCTCGCGGCGCGTGATGACTACCTGGCGTTGTTCGAGGGGACAGGCGTTTCCATTGCCGGCCTGAACTGCAACGGCAACCCCCTGCACCCGAACCCGGAGATCGGGGAAAAGCACGCCGAGGACATCCGCCGCGCCATCAGGCTGGCCCACCGGCTGGGCCAGGACCGGGTGGTCACCATGTCCGGCCTGCCCGGCGGCGAGCCCGGGGCAACCGTTTCCAACTGGATCGTCAATGCCTGGAACTCGGCCGCACTGGACGTCCTGGACTACCAGTGGGAGATCGCGGCCACGTTCTGGAAGGAGATCGACCAGCTGGCGCGCGAACTCGACGTCAAGGTGGCCCTGGAACTGCACCCGCAGAACCTGGTGTTCAACACCGCCGACGTCCGGAAGCTGATTGGGCTCACGGGCGCCACGCACGTGGGTGTGGAACTGGACGCCAGCCACCTCTTCTGGCAGCAGATGGACCCGGTGGCCGTGGTCCGGGAACTCGGTCCCCTGGTGTTCCAGGCTGCCGCCAAGGACGTGCGCATCAACAAGGAAAATGCCGCGCTGTACGGGGTGCTGGACAACAGCTTCCGCCGGTTGTCACCGGACGAGGACCGCACCAACCTGGGCGGGGACGAATGGGCCAACGAATGGCCGCGGAACTCTGCCTGGGACTTTGTGGCCCTGGGCCGCGGCCGTGACACCGCCTACTGGACCGACTTCCTGCGCGCCCTGCACGAAGTGGACCCGGAGAGGCTGGTCAACATCGAGCACGAGGACGTCTCGCTCGGCCGGATTGAGGGCCTTCAGGTCGCCGCCAAGGTCCTGCGTGACGCGGACGCGGCACTGCGGGACTCGCTGGCCTCCACTTCGGCGTAGGAGGCCTGTTCTTCCCTGCGGTTACAGCAGGGGGTGGCTTTGGTCCGGATCCCCGGCGCGGACGGTGGCACGGTCCACGATGTCCTGGGCAACAGAGTAGACCTTGCGGTTTGTGTCCTGGCTCAGCTGGCTGATGAGCCTGTAGGCCTGGTCGGCGGTGACACCGGTGCGGCCCATGAGGATGCCCTTGGCCTGTTCGATGACCGCCCGGTTGAGGGCAGAGGCAGCCACCGCCTCGGTGGCGAGCTGGTGCCGGTCCGTATGGATTGAGGTGGTGAGGTCCACCACCACGCCCCAGACGCCGATCGGGGTGTCTCCGTCCATGATGTAGTCGGCGGAATAGAGCAGCTTGTGCTGGTGGTCCTTGCGGTCCCGGATGGACAGGTAGATCGATGACGGTCCGCTCTGGGTGGACACATGGTCCCAGTAGGCCTGCACCCTTGGCCGGTCTTCGGGCTCGACGTGGGGAAGAACCATCTCCATGGTCGGGACCACCTCGCCCCGTTCGTACCCGTAGATGCGGTACAGCCCGTCCGACCAGCGGAAGACTCCGTCCGCGAAGTAGTACTCAACGAATCCGGTGGGGCAGTTGAGGAAATCAGTGTGCTGGACGTTACCCTGCGCGGAGTCTGGGTGCCTGCTGCTTGGTTTCAATAAAGGGCCGTTCGACGTGCTGTCGCCCGGCTCCCCTGCGCCCAGGCCTGAAAACACCAGAATATAGCAGAGGTCCCGCGGTTTGGACCGCAGCCCGGGCGGGTTGGAAAGCGCCGGTTCAACGGGGCCAGGCGAACAGTGGAATCAGTGCGGAGACTCCCCCGGGGAGGCGGTGCCCAGGTTGGCGAGCGCCTGCCGCACCACGGCCAGGTCCTGGTCGCCCAGGCCCTGCGCCACCAGTTCCGCGTACAGGTCGACGCCGGCGGAGGCCATCGGTGCGGCGGTGTGGGCAGTCGCGGCGCTTTCCAGTACGAAGGACAGGTCCTTGTGCATGAACTTCGCCGGCCCTGTCGGCGTGTAATCCTTTGCCGCAAGCCGGGGGCCCACCAGCTCCAGCACCCTGCTGGCGGCGAGGCCGCCGGCCAGGATTTCGAAGAGGGCTCTGACGTCCAGGCCCGAGCGTTCCGCAAGCTCGGCAGCCTCGGCGAGTGCCGCCGTCGTGGTTCCCACGATCAGCTGGTTGCACGCCTTGGCCAGCGAGCCGGCACCCAGGCCACCCAGCCGGCGGACGGATGTCCCCATTGCCTCCAAGGCCGGGAGGGCGCGGACGAAGTCTTCCGGGGACCCGCCGGCCATGATGGCCAGGGTTCCCCGTTGCGCTCCGTCCGTTCCGCCGCTGACCGGGGCGTCCAGCACCGAGGCGTTCCCGCCGCTGGCCTCTGCAACAGCGAGCCCGAAGGCCTGCACCGCAACGGGCGACACGCTGCTCATCACTACAACGAGTGTTCCCGGTGCGGGCGGTGCCGCCCGCCACGCCTCAAGGAGGCCCGCCGCAGCGTCCTCGATGACAGGGAGATCGGGGAGCATGAAGATGATGACGGGTTCATCGCGGAGGTCCGCAACGTGGCTGGCACCCGCCCCGCCCAGCGCCTCCAGGCGTCTGACGGCCGCGGGGGAGCGGTTCCAGCCCGTGACCTGCCACCCTGCCGTGAGCAGGTTGGCGGCCATCGGCGCCCCCATCAGCCCGGCCCGACGAACCCCGCGCGTTTGGGCGCAGGGTCCGCCGGCGCGGCGTTGCCGATGGTCACTTGGCGTCCTCCACGAGCACCAGGTCGCGGCCGTTGGTTTCCGGAGTGAAGAACGTGGTGGCGAACGAGATTCCCGCCAGGACCAGTGAGTACAGGGCGGGCACCAGCCAGGAGTGATTCGTGGCCGCCAGCAGCGCAACGCCGATCATCGGGGCGAAGCCGCCGGCCAGTACGGCGGAAAGTTCACGGCTCAGGGCAACGCCGGTGAAGCGGTGCTGCGAGCCGAAGAGCTCCGGGAGCAGGGCGCACTGCGGGCCAAGCATGGACTGCACGCCCAGGGCGATGCCCACCACCATGACCACCCAGACCAGGGCCACATTGCCGAGCGTTACCAGGTAGAAGGCCGGCAGGGCGATGACGGCCTGGAAGAGGGCGCCGTAGCGGTACACGGGAACCCGGCCAAAGCGGTCGGATAAGGCGCCGAAGGCAACAACCAGCACCGCTGCGAAGCCCGCGGCGATCAGCAGGCCGGTGGGGCCGATGAACTTGTCGCCGGGAAAGACACCGGCCGGCATGCTGATGAAGGACACCAGCAGCGCGGAGTAGATGGACGAGTTGCCGTTTTCGCCCATGCGGAGGCCAATGCCCACCAGCACGTTCTTCTTGGAGTGCTTCCAGATCTGGCCCACCGGGTTCTTGACCACGGCCTTGTGCTTCTCCAGTTCCTGGAAGACCGGGGTCTCCTTGAGCCGGAGGCGGATGAAGACGGCAATCACGATCAGGATGATGCTGGCCAGGAACGGAACGCGCCACAGCCAGCCCTGCAGGACCTGCTTGTCCGCCAGGGCCATCAGGGCAAAGGTGCCGGCGCCCAGGAGGGTTCCCAGCTGGATGCCCACGAACGGCAGCGAAGCGAAGAAACCACGACGACGGCGCGGAGCCACCTCGGAGATCAGGGTGGTGGCACCAGCCTGCTCGGCGCCGGCGCCCAGGCCCTGGAGGATGCGCAGCGTCACCAGGAGCACCGCCCCCAGCATTCCCGCCTGGTCGAAGGTGGGCAGGAGGCCAATGGCACAGCTGGACAGGCCCATCAGGCCGATGGTCAGGATGAGCACCATCTTGCGGCCGAAGCGGTCGCCGATGTGGCCGAAGACCACGCCGCCGAAGGGCCGTGCCGCGAATCCGACGCCGTACGTGGCGAAGGAGGCGATAACGGCTCCGCTCTCGCCGAGCGGCGCGAAGAACAGCGGGCCGAAGATCAGGGCCGAGGCCAGGCCGTAGATGTAGAAGTCGTAGTACTCCAGGGCAGACCCTACGGAGCTGGCAAGAGTTGCCCTTCGCAGCTGGTCCGGATCGACGGTGGCGCCGTCCGTGGTGGCCTGCGGTGAGTTAGTACGAGTTGTCACGAAAACTCCCTCTAATGCACTCCAGGCCCCCGTTGGCCTGGTGGGATAGCGGCAACACCTGTTGTGTCGATCACTATGCTGAACACAATACAGCAAGCTGAACGGCTGGCAACAGTTTTCGGTTTGTTTTTACGGACGGCACCCGGGCCGGCGCGCTTAGCCCATCGGGTTGCCCAGGGAGTGGGCCAGTTCCTGCAGTTCCTTGACCATTTGCGAGCCCTGCTCCGGCGTGTAGGTGGCCTTGAGGGCTGTCACGGACAGGCCGAGGCTGGGGCCGTGGGCGCCGCGGGTGGGGACGGAGACGGCGAGGCACACCACGCCGGTGGTGGATTCCTCATCCTCAAAGGCAAACCCCTGCGCGCGGATCTCCTTCAGCTGCGCCTTCAGTTCCGAGCCGGTGCGCAGGGATTTGGGCGTGAGGACCGGCAGTTCGGCGTCGTCCGGGAACATTTCCTCCAGGTCATGGTCACGCAGCCGAGCGATCAGGGCCTTGCCCACGGCGCACAGGGACACCGGCATCTTGTCGCCGATATTGGAGGTGAGCCGCACCGCGGGGTGGCCCTCATACCGGGCAAGGTAAATGACGTTGGTGCCATCCAGCATGGCGATCCGCACTGTTTCGCGGGACAGGACGGAGGCCTGCTCGCAGTAGCGGTAGAACTCCTGCACCTCGTCCATCCTGCCCAGATACGCGGCGCCCAGTTCCACCAGCTTGCGGCCCAGGGTGAACTCCGAGCCCTGCCGGCTGATCAGCCGGGCCTCCTCCAGCGCCAGCAGGAGGTTGGAGGTGGAGGACTTGGGTATTCCCACCTCGCGCGAGAGGTCGCTCAGGGTGAGGCGGCCGGTAGCCGAGGCGGCGAGGGCATCCAGGACGGCTGCTGCCCGCGTAACGGCCGGCGCCGGCGAGGTGGCTCCCGGCTTGTCGGATGACGCGGGGATATGGGAATCGGCCATGATTCTCCTTAGGTCGCCAAGGCAGAGTGCGGTTGCGTTCAGTCAACTGAACGCAATCCATCATAAGTGCCGCGTCGGCGCACTCCTCCCGTCAGGCCACGAGGCTGCTCAGTGTGCCGATGCCCTCCACGACGATGTCCACCCGGTCCCCGGGCTCGACGGGCACCACTGTGGCGGGTGCGCCGGTCATCACCACATCCCCTGGTTCCAGGGTGAGCCAGGAAGTGACGTACACAAGGCAGTCCACCACTGTGGAGGGGAGGTTGAAGGTCCCGGAGGCGGCCTTCGCTGCTCCGTTAACGTAAACGTCGATGGCCACCTTTTCGGGATCCGGGAGTTGGGTTTCTATCCACGGGCCCAGGGGCGTGTAGTTGACGCCTGACTTGCCTTGGAAATTCCGCTCGTCCACCGCGTTCTGGTCCACGTTGGTGACGTCGTTGACGCACGTGTAGCCGAGGACGTGCTCCAGGGCGTTCTCCACGGTCAGGTTGGCGGCTGTCCTGCCGATCACGACGGCGAGTTCACCCTCGGCGTGGACCGTGCCTTGGCCGCGCACCGCGGTGATGGCGTCGCCGGGTCCGGCGACGGTGTGGACGGACTTGTGCCACGCCTGGATGGGCAGGGGGTGGTCATTCAAGGTGCGGTTGTGGCCAATGCCCAGGACGACGGCGGGCCTCACCGGGGCGAGGAATGTTGCCTCGCTGTGCGGGGTGGTGCCGCCGGTGTAGCGGTGGGTTTCCTCAAACGGGTCGATGATGTGGTGCCAGGTGCCGTCGCTTTCAACGGCGTGCTGCGGGCCTGTTGCTGTTTGGATTCTGGCGATGCGCACTTCTCTGCCCCGTCTTAGTAGAAATGGACCGTGTCCACGAGGTGGGGGAGGTCCCCGCCGTCGAGGAACGTCCGGAGGTTGCTGCAGAACCTCTCCGTGATGAGGCGGTTCTCGGCGGCGCTGAGGGCCGAGGTGTGGGGTGAGACCATGACTTTGGGGTGGTTCCACAGGGGGCTGTCCTGCGGCAGCGGCTCCACGGCGAAGACGTCGAGGCAGGCGTAGCCCACCTGGCCGTTGTCCAGTGCCTCCAGCAGCGCGTCCTCGTCCACCACGGTTCCGCGGCCCACGTTGACGAAGGTGGTCCCGGGCTTCATGGCGGCAAACAGGTCCCGGTTGAACAGCTTTTCCGTGTAGGCGGTGCCGGGCAGGGTGTTGACGACGGCGTCTGCCGTGGCCAGGAGGGCAGGGAGGCCGGCGTTGTCCACTACCTGGTCGATCCCGTCGATGGGCTCCACGGTCCGCTTGGTGCCGCTCACGTTCATGCCCAGCGCCCGGGCGATCCGGGCGGTTTCCATCCCGATTTCACCTAGGCCGCTGATGACCAGGTTCGATCCGTTCACCAGCCGGGTGGGGATCCGCAGGCTGGGCCAGGCCTTTGCAGCCTGGTCCTGGGCAAGTTCGGCGCTGCGTTTGAAGCCGTTGAGGATTCCCATCGCTGCGAACTCTGCGAGGGGCAGGGCGTGGACCCCGGCGGAGGTGGTGATCTTGAACTTCTGCAGGAGATCCTGGCTCAGTCCGGACGCCTTGACGGCTCCGCCTGCCCCGGCCGCCATCGCGTGGACCCACTCCAGCTTCGGGTTTTCCCGGGCGATGCGGGCCAGGCCGTCAGGGCTCTCGTTGGGGAAACCGTACAGCACCTCGGCGCTGTTGAGCATTGCCCAGTAGCGCTCCTCCTGTTCATCCGTCCGTTTGAAGGCCGGATCCCCTGCGTGGTCCGCGGGGAATCGTTCCGGCGGCAGGAGGTCCTGCTGGTAGAGGACGGTTGCTGAGGGGTCCACGGCACGGATCTGGTCCACAAGCTCTGCTTCGAGCGGGACGGCGATGGCCACGGTCTTGGTGGAAGTCATGCGTCCAGCATACTGGGCGGTGTCCTAAATAGTGAACATAGATTTCACTCTGGATGCTTTGTCCGGGATCTGAGGCCAGCGAACGCAACGCTTTCGCACTGCCGCATTGGACTCCGACCCTGCATGCGCCCATGGCCTAAATCACTTTCGCCCTTGAAAATGTCGAATCTAGAATCTACACTCTAGGGAACGGCCCGATGTGGCCGACGTCACTGAGAGGGAAAGCAATGTCGCTTGCGTTAGCCGCGTTGTCACACGCGCCGTCATTTGGAAACGTCGATCCGGGCGGGAACATCTTCGCGGAAATCAATGAAGCCCTGGGCGAGGTCCGCTCATTCGTTGAAGACTTCGCGCCAGACGTCACCGTCATTTTCGGCCCGGACCACTTCAACGGCGTCCTGTACTCGATGATGCCGCCGTTTGCCATTGGTGCCCAGGCTGTGGGCGTCGGTGACTACGGCACCGGGGAGGGGCCGCTTCCCGTCGATTCCGATACAGCACGGCAGCTGCACGCACTGACCATCGCCCAGGGGATCGACATCTCCCGCTCCGAGCGACTGGAGGTTGACCACGGCGTCATGCAGCCCTTGGAATTCCTCTTCGGCGCCGGCTTCACCCGTCCGTTCGTTCCCGTCTTCGTGAACGCGATCGGTAAGCCCCTGACCCCCATGGCGCGCATCCGTTTGATGGGGGAGGCCTTGGGCCGTGCTGCCCAGCAGTTGGATAAGCGAGTCCTTTTGGTGGCATCCGGCGGACTTTCACACAACCCGCCGATTCCCGAGTACGACGGTTCGCCGGAGCCGGTCCAGCAGCGGCTGGTGTCCTACTCGCCGTCGAAGGAGGACCGGGCGGCCAGGGAAGGGAAGATCATCCAGGGCATCCAGGCAATTGCCGAAGGACGCGCATCCAGCGCTCCCCTTAATGAGGAATGGGACCAGAAACTGCTCAAGGTGTTCCGTTCGGGCTCCCTGAGTGACGTAGACAGCTGGGACAACGACGAATTCATCGCCGAGGGCGGAAGCGCCGCCCACGAGATGCGTTCGTGGATCGCAGCGTTCAGCGCATTGTCGACGGCGGGCGATTACGACATGGTGGTTGACCGCTACTGGCCCGTCAAGACCTGGGGTGCCGGCTTTGGGATCACCGCTGCCATTCCCCAAGACTCATGACCCGGAAAACAATGTGGGGGGAGATTGCCGATCTTCCCCACACCCTCGAGTATGTTCAGGCAGGTCCGTGGCGGACCCGGGTCCTCACCGTTGGCGACGGTGAGCAAACCGTGGTCCTGCTCAACGGCACCAGCGGGCACATCGAAGCGTGGACGCACAACATCCGTGCACTGGCGCAGAAGTACAAGGTCATCGGCTACGACTACCCCGGGCATGGCTATACGACGTTGGCTGAGGCCGACCTGGAGATCCCTGACTACGAGGCGCACCTGCTGGAACTCCTGGACGTGCTCGGCTTGGACAAGGTGCACCTCCTGGGGGAGTCCCTGGGCGGCTGGATCGCCATCAAGTTCGCCGCGCACCACCCCGAACGACTGCACACCATCATCCTGAGCGCCCCTGGGGGCCGGATGGTGGGACCAATGTCCATGGACCGGGTCAGCCCGATCAGCCGCAGGGCAGTGGAAGACCCCAGCTACGAGAACGTCAAGGCGCGGCTCCAAGTGGTCATCCATGATCCAGGGCAGATTACGGACGAGTTGGTGGAAGTTCGCCGCGCCATCTACGGGCGGCCCGGCTTCATCACATCCATGGAGCACATCATGGCGCTCCAGGTTCCGGATATCCGGGCCCGGAACCAGGTGACCAAGGAAGACTATGCAGCCATTCCCGTGCCGGCGCTGCTCGTGTGGACGGACCACGAGCCAACTGGAGGCGTCGGCACGGGAGAGACCCTGGCAGCAGCCATTCCCGACGGCGAATTGGCACTGATCCGCAACGCGGCCCACTGGCCACAGTGGGAGGACCCCGCCAGTTTCAACGAAAAAGCACTCGATTTCCTCAGCAGAAAGGCCTGATACCGGTGCCGGACATCATTACGGAGATCGCTGAAGATCTCTACAACGCGCGGACCACGCGCACCCCCATCGAGTTTGTGCGCCACCGGCTCCCGGACAAGGACAAGGATGCTGCCTACCGCATCTCCGAACTCGTCACCCAGCAGCGCGAAGCCGCGGAAGGCCGCCGTCGGGTAGGCCGGAAAGTGGGCCTGACCAACCCCGTCGTTCAGGAGCGCGCCGGAGTGGACGAACCGGATTACGGGATCATCCTCGACAACATGGTTTTCGAGTCGCCCGTTGAGCGGCCGTCGTCAGCGTACTTCCACCCCAAGATCGAGGCCGAGCTTGCCTTCGTCCTCAAGTCCGACATCCTGGATTCGGATTTGGCATCTGTGGAAGCCGCTATCGATTACGTCACCCCGGCCATGGAACTGGTGGATAACCGCTACCACAGCTACAAAATGGGCATCGTGGATACGATCGCCGACAACGCCGCCTGCGAAGGTATCGTCACGGGTCCGGTCCGCATCCCTTACGGTGAAATCGACCTCAAACAGGTGGAGATGGTCCTCTACCGCGGCGACGAAGAATTGACGCGCGGCGTCGGCGGCAACGTCATGGGTGATCCCATAAATGCAATCCAGTGGTTGGCAGAGACCTCCCTGAGGATCGGCAAGCCCCTCCGCGCCGGAGAAATCCTGCTCTCCGGATCCATCGGGCTGATTGTGGACTGGGATCCCAACGTTACGTACACCGCGAAGTACTCGCACGGGTTCGGAGACGTCACCGCGCACCTGGTGGAGGCTGTTGATGCGTAAGATAACCGTTGAAACCCGGGTGGCCATCGAGGCGCTCGTCGCGGAACTTCTGTGGCGACTCGACCACGGCAAGGCTGACACGACGTGGGAGCTCTACACCGAAGACGCAGTTTCCACCGGCCCCCTCGGAGACATGGATGGCCGGGACGCCATCAAGGCCTGGGGCGAACGACGTGCCAAGGTCACGGGAGTGGTGGGCCGCCACCTCATCGGCGGCATCCGTTTGGAATGGGTCGGCGAGGAACTCCACGGCTGGACGCAGTACCTGACGTTCCGGGACTCCTCGGAGAACCCGCTCATGCCTGCCAGCGTAGGTGAATTCCGGGAGGTCTACCGCGACGTGGATGGCGAGTGGAAGATCGCGCGCCGCGAGATCAACCCCATCTTCGGCGGCATGAACGCTGCCGCGCACGCCAAGCGCCTGACCGAAAGTGCCGCGAAATGAAGTGGGATAGCCGCGGCGGACGGCCACCGGCACTCTTGCACCAGGCCATTCCATCCCTGTCCGTGACGGAGTGGGCGCTGGCTGCCGGTTACGACGGCGTGGTGGTCGACCTGCAGCACGGCGAAGTGGGACTCGAAGCGGCCTGCACCATGCTGCGGGCCGCACCCCGGGGCTCCGCCTATACCTATGCGCGGGTGGGAAGCCTTGATCCGGCTCCGATCCTTCGCCTCCTCGACAGCGGCGCACGCGGAATCATCGCTCCCACCATCGAGTCGGGCGAGCAAGCGCGAATGCTGGTGGAGGCCACCAAGTACCCCGGCGTGGGCAACCGTAGCCTCGGTCCGAGCAGGCCTGCCCTTTATAAGGGAGAGTCCTACACCGAAGCGGGCAACCTTGCAGTGTCTGCCATCGCCCAGATTGAAACAGTGGCGGGCCTGAAGAACGCGGAAGAGATTGTCACGACTCCCGGCCTGGACTCCATCTACATCGGACCGGCGGACCTGGCCGTATCCTTCGGTCTTCCCGGCAGGGGAGACTGGGAAGACGGACCTGTCCGGGAAGCCATCGTCGACTTGGCAGCTTTGACGAGGGAACACGGTGTGACCCTGGGCATCTATTCGGGCTCCGGTACCTACGCCGCCCACCTTCTTGACCGGGACCTCGTCGACTATGTGGGCCTCGGCATTGACCTTGTATTCCTTAGCCGTGCGGCCCAAGAATCCATCAAGACCCTGAGGGGCACAAAATGAGCGACCGCAGGGACGTCATTATCATCGGAGCCGGTCCGGTCGGATTGACCTTGGCCAACCTCCTTGGCCAGTTTGGCGTGAGCACGGTGGTCTTCGAAGGCCGCGACGAGCTCATCGACTACCCCCGCGCCGTGGGCATCGACGACGAAGCTCTCCGGACGATGCAGACCATTGGACTGGTGGACAAGGTGCTTCCGCACACGGTCCCCGACCAGAAGATCCGCATCATCAACGGCGACCGCAAGATCCTCGCAGAGATCAACCCCACAACCCGTGAGTTCGGTTGGCCCCGACGTAACGGCTTTATCCAGCCCCTGGTTGATAAGGCTCTACTCGAGGGCCTGGCGCGGTACCCCCATGTGGAGGTGCGCTTCGGTTGCCGGGTGGAGGCTTTCGCATCGGATTCCGACGGCGTCATCGCCACGGTCAGCACGCCCACTGGTGAGGAGCGGATTACGGGCAGCTACGTCGTGGGTTGCGACGGCGGGCGCTCGCTGACCCGTCAGCACCTGGGGCTCAAGTTCGAAGGCGAGACCCGATCGACGCGCGGACTCGTGATCGACGTCGCGAACGATCCCATCGGCACACCGCACGCGGTATTCGGTGGAGACCCAAGCCGCGGCTACGCAACCCTTAGCCTGCCCCACGGCATTCGGCGCTGGGAGTTCACGCTGTTTGAAGGGGAATCGGAAGAGTTGGCCGAGGATGATGAGTTCGTCTTCGCCCTGCTTGCCCCCCACGTGCCCGATCCCGCGGGCCTGGATATCATCCGCCGTCGGGTCTATGCCCATCATGCCCGGGTCGCAGAGAAGTTCCGCGTAGGTCGCTTCCTTCTGGCCGGCGACGCTGCCCACGTAATGCCTGTGGTGGCTGGTCAAGGGTGGAACTCCGGAATCCGGGATGCCTTGAACCTGGGCTGGAAACTCGCGGCCGTCGTCCAAGGAAAAGCAAGTGACCGGTTGCTTGATTCCTACGAAGACGAGCGCCGGGAGCACGTGAAAGCCATGGTGGCGTTGTCGCTGAACATGGCGAACCTGGTCACAGACCACAACAGGCTCCGCACGGCTGTCCGCGATATGGCTGCCGCCGTGGTGGACCGGCTCCCCAGGGCCCGCGCACGCCTGAACAGCCAGGGCTATAAGCCGATGCCGAAGTACGATCACGGCGTTGTGGTTCCGTCGAAGCTCCCGGCGTGGAAGTCCTTGCCGGACCGGGAAGACGCTCCGCGGACGGTGGGAACACTTTTCCCTCAGCCCACGGTCCGCAGCGAGGACGGTAAGTCGGTCCTGCTGGACGATGCCACCGGTCAAGGCTGGCGTGTGGTGGTCTGGAACAACGATCCCATGGCGTTTGTGAGTGAGGTCGCGGCAGAGAAGCTCGGACGGCTTGGCGGCGTTCTGGTCCATGCAGTGCCGGCCACGCAGTTGCCGTGGGCCAAAGCTGCTGCTGCACCCGGCGTTCGCGTTGTTGGTGACGAAAGCGGCGTCCTGAAGTCCTGGTTCGACGAGAGGCCCTTCTCGGCGATCGTTGTGCGTCCGGACCACGTGGTGGCTGCGGAGTGTCTCGCGCAGGAGCTCAGCGGTGTTCTGGACAAGGTCTTCAGCGTGGCTGACGTCACATTTGCACCTCAGAACGCATAATATAATTAAGAATGCATAATCCGTTGACAAAGGCTTAATTAGCAAAATACTGTTGCTGCAACTCGTCGCTGAAGACGGCAGGCAAAGGCCCGCGCAGCAATCACTCAAGGGAGAGCGAATCCATGAATATCAACAAAACCCGCGCAGCGGCCGTCGGCGCCGTAGCCTTGGCGCTGGCGCTCAGTGGCTGCGCATCCGGATCTGTCGACGGCAGCGCCCCCGCTGCTGCGGACAGCAGCTCCGGAGCGCTCACCAAGGTCACCTACGGGATCTTCCCGTCCAACACCGTGGCAGCCTTCCAGGTTGCCAAGGATAAAGGCTTCTTCGAAAAGCATGGAATCGATTTGCAGCTGGTAGTGGGCGCAGGAAGCAGTGCGGCACAGCTGCCGGCGCTGGCAACCGGTGACCTGGACTTCATGCTGGCAAGCCCCGTGACGGCGTTGACGGCCACCACCCAGGGGCTCGATGTCCGCATCGTTGAAGGTGTCACCCAGAATGACCCCAAAATCGTTGAAGACTCCACCGCCGTGGTAGTGGGTGCCTCATCCACCATCAAATCTGCCCGGGACCTTGAAGGTAAAAAGGTTTCCGTCAACGCACTGGGCGGCATCGGCGAGATCGGCATCCGTGAAGCAATTGCCAAGGACGGCGGCGACCCGAAGAAGGTGACCTTCGTCCAGTTGTCCTTCCCGGAAGTTGCAGCCCAGATCGAAGCCGGCCAGATCGACGCCGGTATGGCAGGCTCTCCCTTCATCCAGCAGGTAGTGTCCAAAGGTGGCCGTGTCGTCAGCGACTTCATCCACGACACCGGCCTTGGCGCCAACGAACTGGTCTCCATCTCCAGCGGCAAACTGGTGCAAAGCGATCCGGACAAGGTCAAGCGGTTCACGGAAGCCATGAAGGAAGCGCTGCCTTTCCTGACCCAAAACAATGATCTGATCCGCGACGCCATGCCGGCGGCCCTGGGCACCGATCCCGCGGCTGCGAAGAAGGCCCAACTCTCGCTCTACAACCCGGATGTCTCACAGGAGACAATCCAGTTGTTTGCGGATCTGCTCGTCAAGTACGGCATCGTCAACACCACGCCCGATGTGGCCAAGGTGATCTGGAAACCATAAAGCCGCTGGCGGGGGCCGCTCCCCCCTGCGGCCCCCGCCAGCCACTGATCGCACAAATGAGAGCAGAACAAAACCGTGGAAACGCAAAGTCCAACGCTGAGGAGCGTGGCTGTGAGTGCCCCGCCTGCGCGGGAACACAGAGTGCGTCGTGCTGACCGGTGGATTGCTGTGGGACCCTACGTCCTGGGCGTCGCCGGCATCCTGGCGGCACTCATCGCCTGGGAACTCTTCTCCGCCTTTGGCCCAGTCAGCCAGCACCACCTGCCACCACCATCGGTGGTCATTCCTACCCTCCTTAAAAACTTCACCTTCACCCAGTTCTGGCTCACCGTGGGCCAGACGATGTGGGCCTGGTTCCTTGGGCTGACCATCGCCACGCTGGGCGGCCTCGCAGTGGGCTTGCTCATCGGTTCGAGCCGCTTCCTGCGCGCTGCAACGCACACCACGGTCGAGTTCCTGCGTCCCATTCCTGCTGTAGGCCTGATTCCCTTGGCCGCACTGTTCTTTGGACCGCGGATCGGCGCCGAACTCCTGATTGTGGTTTACGGTTGTTTTTGGATTGTCCTGATCCAGGCCATGTACGGCATCACGGACATTGACAAGGTGGCCGACGACACCGTTCGCACGCTGCGGATGACGTGGCTTCAGCGGGTTCGGCACCTGGTATTGCCCACGCTCCTGCCGTACCTGATGACCGGCATCCGCCTTGCTGCCACGGTTGCCCTGATCCTTGCGATCAGTTCCGAACTCATCGTCGGTACGCCCGGAATAGGCCGGGCAGTGGCACAGGCCCAGTTGAACGACAACCCGGCGGCGATGATCGCACTGATCCTGACATCCGGGCTCCTGGGCATCCTGGTGAACCTTATTTTCCGCTTCATCGAGCGCAAGGTGCTTTTCTGGCACAGCTCGGTCCGTTCGGAGGTGGCGGCATGATCGTCCTCAAACGCCTCGGCATGTGGTTCGGCCTGCCGGCAATCCTCATTGCCATCTGGTGGGCGTTCACAGCCCAGGGAGCCAACTTCTTCGTTCCCAAGCCGGACAAACTGGCCACGACGTTCATCAACGTGTGGTTCAGCGAGAAGTTCTTCACCGACGTCGTGCCCAGCATGGGTCGGCTGCTCATCAGCCTTGCCGTCTCCCTGATACTCGGGGTGGCGCTGGGGATCGCCATCGGTCTCTCGCGCAACCTCCGCTGGTTCCTGGAACCCCTGCTGGAATTCATCCGGGCAGTGCCTTCAACCATCCTCATCCCGGTGCTGCTCCTGCTCATCGGCATCAATGACACGATGAAGATCACTGTGATAGTACTGGGCTGCCTCTGGCCTGTCCTGCTCAATACGATCGAAGGCGTGCGGTCCCTCGACGAAGTGCTGAAGAACACGGCACTCGTCTACCGGCTCCGCGGCTTCGACCGCATACGCTACCTGGTGCTTCCCGGCGCTTCGCCGCTCATCATGGCCGGCATCCGGCATAGCCTTGCGGTGGGGCTTATCCTCTTGGTCGTCTCGGAAATGTTCGCGTCGACCGACGGTATTGGCTACTCCATTATTAACTTCCAGAACCGCATCGCGATCCCCGAAATGTGGAGCGGAATATTTCTCCTGGGGATCATAGGGGTGCTGCTTTCGGTGGTATTCCAGGCAATCCAGAAGCGGGTTCTGGGATGGTACTACGGTCTGAAGGAGGCCTCCAATGACGGCTAGCAAGTCGGATATCCGGCTCAGTGTCCAGCAGGTGCGCAAGGTATATAGCGCAGGCACACGGAACGAGGTGGAGGCCGTACGGTCCCTGACCTTCGATCTCCACGCCGGCGAGTTCGCCTGCCTGGTAGGGCCCTCCGGTTCCGGAAAGACGACGCTGCTCAAATGCATTGCCGGGCTCCTGGATCCAACATCCGGTGAAGTGGTCCTGGACGGCAAGCGCGTCTCCGGGCCCGCCGAGGGCATGGCCGTGGTCTTCCAGGAATACAGCCGCAGCCTCTTCCCTTGGTTGAGTGTCGAGGACAACGTCGAGCTGCCGCTCAAGACCTCCGGCGTGCCCAAGGATGAGCGTAAGGCCCGGGTCAAGGATGCGCTTGAGGCCGTCACCCTGTCCCACGCTGCCAAGAGCTACCCGTGGCAGCTCTCCGGCGGCATGCAGCAGCGCGTGGCGATCGCCCGTGCCGTAGCCTCCAACCCCAGCGTCCTGCTCATGGACGAGCCCTTCGCGGCCGTCGACGCGCAAACCCGTGGAGAGCTGGAGGACCTGGTCCGTGAAGTCTGGAAGCGGTTGGACATGACCATCCTCTTCGTGACCCACGACATTGACGAATCCGTCTACCTGGCTGAACGCGTCCTGGTGTTGTCCAGCTCGCCCACTATTGTCCAGGCTGACATCCACATCGACCTTCCCGATGCCCGCAGCCAGGCCGACACGCGGTCCCTGCACCGCTTCGGCGAACTTCGCCACCAGGTGTACGAGGAGGTTCAGTTCGCCAAGACCAATCCCGGCGGCGAACGGATGACCGCGCACGACGGGTTGTACGCATGAGCCCCCGGGCAGGCGCGGATGTCAGCAGCAACGGCAAGACCGAGAGCGGCAAGCGTCGCCGGGTCCACCAGTCCACGCCGGAAAATGAACGCGCAATCCTTGAGGCGGTGCTCCAGCTTGCCGTGAAAGTGGGCTATGAAGGCACCACCATGGCCGAGGTGGCACGGGTTGCCGGCCTGCCAATCGGTTCGGTCTACTGGCACTTCGAAAACAAAGAGGGCCTCTTTGCCGCACTGATCGATTACTGCTTCGAAAACTGGCAGACACGCCACCGTGGGCCGGAGAACAGGGTGATCCTCCGTACGAGTATCGCCGGGTCCGCCGCAAATTCAACTGATCCTGAGCACGCACAGGAAGCGTTCTGGATCATCGGGTTGCTGTTTGCCCTGGAGAAGCGGCTGGCGGGCAACGCAGCCCGCCAGAAGTACTTGGAAGTGCGCGAGCAGATGTATGAACTCATGGTTGAGGCTGTCACTCCGGGCCTCCCGGAGGCGGCCTTGCGCGTCAAGCCGGACCTCGCCCGGAAAGTCGTCATGCTGGGCCGCGCCTTGACGGACGGCTTCTACATCTCGGCCTCCGCAGGAGATGAGATCGACTTTGCTGAGGCGGCCGAGCTGTCTGCGCTCGCCATGGACAAGCTCGTCCAGCACTACGCCGAGCTCGGGGCGGCGGAGGACAAGGGGTGAAGTCATCAGGCAAAGTTGCGCTGGTGGTCGGCGGCGGTCGCGGGATCGCCGGCGCGGCTGCCAGGGCGTTGGCTGATGACGGGTACAAGATTGCAGCCCTTTCGCCCTCCGGGAGTGCCCTGGAGTTGGCGCGCTGCCTCGGCGGCGTGGGCGCGGTCGGTTCGAACCGTTCCGTTGGGGATCTGCAGTCAATTACCGACTTGGCGCTGGAGACTTACGGGCGGATCGACGTCGTAATCAACAGTGCCGGCCACGCGGCCAGGAAGCCGGTGCTTGAGATCAGCGACGACGAATGGCTCGAGGGCTACGAGATGTACCTCATGAACGTCATCCGCATGGCTCGAATCGTCACCCCCCACCTGCTGGCCGGGGGCGGGGGATCGATCGTGAACGTTTCCACCAGCTCCCCTTTTGAACCCAATCCGAACTACCCAGTATCCGGCACATTCCGCGCCGCCTTGGGGTCTTTTACCAAGCTGTATTCCGACGAGTACGGGCCGTCCGGAATCCGAATGAACAATGTCCTCCCTGGATTCACGAAGGAGGACCCCGGTACCGTGCCGGCTGAATGGACCACCCGGATACCGCTGCGCAGGGCTGCCAGCTCCAGTGAAGTGGCCCGCGTCATCCGGTTCCTCGCAAGCGAGGAATCAAGCTACATCACAGGCCAGAACATCCGCGTGGATGGTGGCGCGTCGCGCTCCGTTTAGGAGCCGGCACCTGAAAGAAAGGCATTTTTAGCTATGTCACTTGGTGTGATCACCGAAATGGGCTATCTCGCTATGAGAACCCGGGACTACGACGAGTCCCTTGAACTGGCCACCGACGTCCTCGGCCTGCGTATGACGCTGAACGATGATAAGCGTGCCTACCTGTCCGCTGCGGACCGTCACCACGAGCTGGTCTACGTGAAGGGCGAGGAGGACGGAATCGACCACGTCGGCCTTGTGGCAGACAGCCCGGAGGGGCTCGAAATCATTCGCAAGCGGCTGGAAACGGCAGGGTTCCCGATCCTTACGCGCAGCCCTTTGGAGCGGGAGATCGGTGAGGGCTTCGCCGTCCTCGGCCCGGAAGGATACGTCTACCACGTCTATGTGGGCATGAAGGACCACCGGCACGGTCCGTCATCGTTTGGCCCGGACCGTTATGGCCACATCAACATCCATCCTCAGAATCCCACCGCCATGAAGGACTTCCTGGTCGAGTTTTTCCGGTTCAAGGTTTCCGATGTCATTGGCCAGGATTTCGCGTACTTCCTGCGCTGCAACCCGGACCACCACGGCATTGCCTTGATCAAAGGCCGCGGTTCCCTGCACCACCACGCGTGGCAGACGCAGTCCATTGCCGACCTTGGCCGCCTCGGCGACCGGCTGTTCGCCAAGGGCCGTCGGTTGATCTGGGGCCCGGTCCGCCACGGCGCGGGCCACAACATCGCCGCCTATTATGTCGAACCCAATGGCACCGTGGTCGAACTGTACACCGATCTCGAGCAAATCCACGAACTGGAGCGTCCCCCGATCGAGTGGGACCAGGATGACCGGACCTGGTTCAACCGTTGGGGCGTCTACAACGGCGAGGATTTCCGGAAGCACGGAGCCTTCCCCATCGCATTGAACTAAGAACGGCCGGGTTGCCTTTACTCCTTGGGCAGCCCGGCGTCGGAGGCGGCATGAAACTCGGCTTCTTCGATCACGTCGATCGTGCGCATGTAGTGCTCCCGCAGAAGCTTGGTGGCCGTCGGAGCATCGCGGGCTATGGTCGCCTCGAGAATCGCGCGGTGCTCGGCCTCGATGTCCCGGGATTGAGCGCGTTTATCCGGCGCGGTCCAGAGGCGGTAAAGAGCGGTAGCCTCGCCCAGGGTGGCTGCGAAATCCTGAAGCAAGGGGACAGGACAGGCTTCCAGCAACTTTGCGTGGAACGCCTGGTGGGCCAGGAACCATTCCACCGAGATGTGGTTCGGGTCCTCGCTGGTGCGGCGCGGGGTCCGCTCCAGGCGGTGGTGGACGGCAAGAAGATCGGACTCCCAGGCAACGTCGCCCTGTTCAATGGCCAAGGTCAGCCCGTACTCCTCCACCCGGCAACGAAGTTCACCCAGACCGCGCAGTTCTTCCAAGGTGTATTCGGACACGAAGAAGCCTCTGTTGGGACGGAATTGCAGCAACTTTTCACCAGCCAAACGCACAAGTGCTTCACGGACGACCGTGGAACTGGCGCCGTACCGCTTGGTGAGCTCACCAACCTGGAGGTTGGTGCCCGGGGCCCACTGGCCAGCAAAGATGTCGGCCCGCAACTTGCCCCGCACTACTTCACTGATGGTTTCTGCATTCGCTTGTCGTGCCATGGGACAAGCGTACACTTACGCACTAACACACTAAAACTACATTATTGACTCAAGAATGCATTCTCCGTATAGTTCAAACACCGGCAAGCCGGAGGCAATGACGCCGGCCCTAGAAAGGATTCACATGCGCTACGCGAGTTACTTGAACCAGGAAGGCCAGCCCACGTGGGGACTGGAGACCAACGGAGAACTGCTGGACCTCGGTCCCAGCGGAGCCAAGCTCAGCTCTTCGCTGCAGTCGGCCATCGAGGAAGATCTGCTGTCAGCTGCCCTGAAATGGGACAAGGCGCCGGTTCAGCCCGTTGAAGGAACCTCCTTCCTTCCCGTTCTGTCCACCCCGGGCAAGGTCATCTGCATTGGTGTTAACTACCGCAGCCACCGTGAAGAAACCGGACGGGACGAGGTAGGCAAGCCCACCGTCTTCGCACGCTTCTCCGATACCCTGGCCGCCCACGGCGCGGACCTGCCGATTCCCGCCGAAAGCTCCATGTACGACTACGAAGGCGAAGTCGCGCTGGTGATCGGAGCCCACGCGGATCACGTCAAGCCTGAAGACGCCTGGAACTACATTGCCGGCTATGCCGCATTCAATGACTTCAGCGCCCGCGACTGGCAGCGCCACACGGGTCAGTGGACCCCGGGCAAGAATTTCCCGCTCAGCGGTGCCTTCGGCCCGTACTTCATGTCCGCCGAGGAAGTCGGTGACGTCACCGAGCTCGTGGTGGAAACCCGCGTCAACGGCGAGGTCCGGCAGCGCGCCGCCGTCGCAGACCTCATCTTCGACATCCCCGCCATCATCGAGTACGTCACCGCGTTCACTCCGCTGGCTCCGGGCGACGTCATTGTCACCGGTACGCCCGGTGGTGTGGGTCTCTTCATGGAGCCGCCCACATTCCTGGTCCCGGGTGACGTCGTCGAGGTTGAGGTCGGCAAACTGGGCACCCTTCGCAACGTCCTCGTTGCTTGAGGATGCGTGGAGGAAACACTATGGATGACTTCGATGTTGCGGTTGTGGGGGCCGGGCCCGTTGGGCTGACGGCGGCGCTGTTGCTGGCCGACGGCGGTGCGCACGTTGTGCTGCTGGAAACCGCCAAGGCGCCGATGGACCTGCCGCGGGCCATCAGCATCGCTGACGAGACCTTCCGGACGATGGACCGGCTGGGCCTCGCGGAAGCGTTGAAAGCGGAATCGCTGCTGGGAACCGGCAGCCGCTACTTCGGGCTGAATGACCGGCCACTTGCGTCGTCCACGCCTGTTCCCTCCCGCATCGGGCATCCTGCGAAGTCGCAGTTCGACCAGCCCGTGCTGGAAGAACTGCTGTGGAACAAGGCCTGCGAACACCAGAGTATTGAGTTTTTGGCCGGTGCCCAGGTAAATTCCATCAGCCAGAAAGCGGGCGGGGTAACAGTCGGATTTGATTCCGACGCCGGCGCGGGCACCGTGACAGCCTCGTGGCTGGTCGGGGCAGATGGCGGTCGCAGCTTTGTCCGCGAGAGCCTGGGCATCGACCTGGTGGGTTCCACCCAGCAGGAACGATGGATTGTTGTGGACTTGCTCAACGTCCCTGGAGCACGCGAACCCTTCGCCGAGTTCCATGGCAACGGGACACGTCCCTACGTCCTGGTTCCCGGAATCAAGGGCCGCCTGCGGCTCGAATTCATGCTTTTCGATCACGAAGATCCGGACGAGATGACGGCCCCGGACAAGATCCTGGAGTTGTCCCGGCCCTTCCACCCGGAGCTCCGCACCGAAGACGTCAGGCGCGCTGTGGTCTATGTAGCCCATCAACGGCTTGCCCGCACTTACCGTTCGGGCCGCGCCTTCCTGATTGGGGATGCGGCGCACCTGATGCCTCCCTTCTCCGGACAAGGACTGAACGCAGGCCTGCGGGATGCCCTGAACCTGAGCTGGAAGCTGCTGGAGGTGCTTCGCGGTGTGGGGACCGACCGCCTTCTGTCCACCTACGAGTCGGAACGCCGCACCCACGCGGCCAAGATGGTCAAGGTCTCGCGCCGGACGGGCGCTGTGGTGATGGCCGTAGGAGCCTTCAGGACCAATCTTCGGGATATTGCCTTCCGTGCGGTCAGCCTGATTCCCGCTGCGCATCGGTACCTGGGGTCGATGCGGTTCATCACCCCGCCGGACTACCGCAACGGTGTTGCCATCAAGGCCGATCGCGACGTTGATCGTCGACTCGCGGCCTGGGTGGGCCTTGCCCTAAGCCAACCGACCCTGACTGACGAGTACGGTTCCGTGGCTCCCCTGGACTCCCACCTGGGGAGTGGATGGGCACTCATCACGCTTGGCGCAGGCAGCACCGGAACGACAGCGGGCAAGCAGTTCTGGTCCTTGCTGGGCGCTCGCCGGATCACGCTCAATGGTAATTCCGACGCCGCGCGCCGGAATGGTGACGAGCAGGTCCTAGTAGATGCGGCACGGGTTCTTGCGCGTCCCGGGCTGGCCACACCCCACACCGTGTTGGTGCGGCCGGACCGCTACGTCGCTGCCGTATTCACTGACCAAAGTGAGACGGCCGTGATCAACAAACTGCGTTCATACGTCGATCCGCTGTCGCGGTCCTGACGAATCAAGGAGGAAAAATGCCCAGCATGCAGGAAATAAGGTCTGAGACGATGCGGTTTGATGACCTTTACTGGGAAGCAAGCTCAGAGCCGATCGTCGAGGACGACGTCCAACTGGAAAAGATCGTCGCCCAGGCGGAACTTCCTGTCCTGCTCGCCGCCCTCGCGGCGGCGCTCGGAGACTCTTCTTTCCTTGAAAGCGACCTGGAGCCCCCCTTGACTCTGGTGGACACCCAGCCTCATCCGCACGGAGGCATGTCACCGGAGCAGCAGGAACGCGCCAAGGCACTTGCTTTGGACGGTTTGCGGCAGCTGCGGGACAAGGAGATCACCAGTGTTGATTTGCTGGAGAACGACGCCGTAACGGACCTCCTCGGGTATCTCACAGGTGGCCGCGAGAACTGGTTCGCGTCGCTGAAGCACGAACTCGACCTCGCTCCGGACAAGGGCGGAGCTCCGCAGTGGACTTTCGATGAGGTAGCTGACGGACGCGACTTCCCCGTGTTGATCATCGGTGCCGGAATCGCCGGAATCGCTGCCGCCTTCCGCTATTCGCAGGCAGGTGTGCCGTTCACCGTGGTGGAAGACGCGCCCACCCTGGGCGGGACCTGGGCCAAGAACACCTACCCCGGTGTCCGCCTCGATACCCCCACGTTCGGCTATTCGTATTCCTTCGCCCAGCGTGGTGACTGGCCACACCAGTTCGCCGAAGGCGGAGACGTCCTGGACTACGTCCGGGACGTGGCTGAGCGCGCAGGGCTGGTGGAGTCCATCGAGTTCTCCACCCGGCTTGTCCGCCTGTCGTGGGACGAGGAATCCCGCACCTGGCAGGCGACCACCCGCCACGGCGGCGGGCAGGAGCGGTTCCGCACCTTTGCCGCCGTCGTAAGTGCCCTGGGCCAACTGGACCGGCCCAACATCCCGGACTTCCCCGGCGCTGAGCTCTACCGCGGGGTGACCATGCACTCCCAGGAGTGGTCGCACGATGTAGATTACCGCGGCAAGCGTGTGGCGGTCATCGGCACGGGTGCCAGCGCCTACCAGATTGTGCCGGCGCTGGCTGACGAGGTGGCCGGGCTGGTGCTCTTCCAGCGCAGCGCGCCGTGGATGCTGCCGGCTCCCAGTTATCACGACGGCGTCAGTGGCACCTTTGACTGGTTGCGGCGCAAGGTGCCGCACTACGCGCAGTGGTACCGGCTGTGGGTGACGCTTCAAGGTATTCCGGGCCGCCTGCACACCGTCACGGCGGAGGACGGCTGGCAGGGCGCTCCCTTGAGTGTCTCGGCCAAGAACCAGGAAGTGCGGGAGATGCTGGTCGAGCGCATGAAGGAGCAGTTCGCGGACCGTCCTGAATTGCTCCAGAACGCCATTCCCAACTACCCGCCCGGTGCAAAGAGAATGCTGCGTGACAACGGGGTGTGGGCCGCAGCCCTCAAGTCCGAGGGCACCACCGTGGTCACCTCCAGGATCGAAAGGTTCTCGGAAAACGGGATCATCGACAACGATGGCGTTGAACACGAGGTGGACATCGTCGTCTTCGCCACCGGATTCAAACCCTCGGACTACCTGGATGAAGTGGAGGTCGTCGGCCGTGATGGTGTGGAGATCCACGATTTCTGGAAGGGCGATGCCCGGGCCTACAACGGCGTCACTGTCCCTGGATTCCCCAACTTCTTCCTGATCTATGGACCCAACGTTGGTGGTGTAGTGGCCGGAAGCCTGCACTTCATGATTGAGCGCGCCGTCGAATTTTCCCTCAAGGCCGTCCACGAGGTCCTGCGGCGCGGTGCCTCCGCGATCGACGTCAAACCGGCGGCGCTGGGCCGCTTTGTGGAATGGGTCGACGCCGGAAATCGCCGGATGGCGTGGGGGCAGCCCTACGTACGCAGCTGGTACCAGAACTCGCACGGCCGTGTTTCGCAGGTGTGGCCTTACACCAACGTCGAGTACTGGGAGGCAACCGAGACAGTCAAGGCTGACGATCACGAGTTCCTTGCGTGACGCTTCTGCTGATTGACACCCCCGCCGGGAAGGTCCGGGCAAGTCTCTGTGGAGGAGTAATGGACGCGCCCGGACTTCGCTACGGCACGGCTCCTGCGGATTCGCGAAGCGGTGAGGTTGCCGGTGGGGTTGCCGGCGAAGCACAAACCGGCCCAGCCGCCTTTCCGCAGCGGCCGGGCATGCTGGACGGCTTGCTTGGTACTGCGCTGAGCGAACTTGAACAGCGGGAAGACGCTTTTACCCTGCGGGTCCAGGCGCCTGCCGGTGCCCACGGATTGCCTGTGCTGTTCTTCATTCCGGGTGGCGGTTTCACCACAGGTTCCGGGGAGAGCCGCTGGTACGACTCCCCGGACCTGATACGGACCGGCGGCTTTGTTCTGGTCACCGTGAACTACCGGCTGGGGGTGGCCGGGCACTTCAGTCCGTCCGGAGACCCCACGGAATCCACCAAACCGTTGCGTGATCTTAAAGCCGCACTGGCTTGGGTGCGGGAGAACATCAGCCCTTTCGGGGGAGACCCGGCCAAGGTTACCCTGGCCGGGGATTCCGCCGGGGCCTGGTACGCCTACGCGCTGAGCACGGACCCGTCTGTTCGCGGTATGGCGGCGCAAACCCTGTTGCTCAGCATGCCCCGCTTGGCGCCCCTGCCCGTGGACGTCTGGCTGAACCATCGCGCAGCTGTTCTTGAGGCATTGGGCTCGGACCTGTCCGCTGCTCCTACTCCGGCCCTTCTGGATGCCCAGGAGGCTGCGAGGACAGGTCTTCGGCCGTTCCCGTACATGCCCGCCGAGTCAGCGGAGGCTCCGGCCGACTTGGTCAGGTATGCCGATTCGGTGCAGAGAATCCACACCGGGGCCCTGCTGATGATCACCACTGCTGAAGAGTCCGCGGCGTTCCTGCGCAACCAGCCGAGGGAACGGTTCTCAGATGCGGGCGTGAACGAGTTCCTTGAACGAACCTTCAAAGACCCGGCCCTGGCGGCGGAACTGCTGGACGCCAAGGGTGACGAGCCTGATGCTTACCTGAGGATGGTCCGAGCCGCCACGTTGGCCCAGTTCCGCCTCCCCGCCCTGGAGATCGCCGCACACTCACCCGTACCTGCGCAGGTGGTCCGGTTCGATCACCAAAGCAAGCTTGATGGTGCTTACTCAGCCCATTGCTTCCCGCTCGCATTCATCTTCGACGGAACAGACCGCTGGAGTGATTCCCCAATGATGATCAACGCCACGGAGGCGGAAACTTCCCGGGTGACTGCCTCGATGCGGGAACTGATTTGCCGGTTCCTGTACTGCGGAGTGGCCGAAAGCAGCCGCTATGACGTCGCGGCCCCGCGCTCGCTGGTCATTGATGCTGACGGGGTCCGGTGGGCGCCAGCCAGCGAGGCGGAAGTACGGGTGTTGGGCTAGGGGTTCCCTCCCTGCCCAACACCTTCCCGGCCTTACGGAAGGAACTCGTAGTCGTCCGCCTCAACCTTCTCGGTGATCCGCCAGTATTCGGTGGTCTTGAAAGGCCACACCTGGGAGACCCTGTTGAAACGGTTCTTGTACCAGTTGGTGACGTAGGGCTGGCCCCACGTCATGCGGCGGTTCTCGGCGTCCACCCACTCGATATGACGGTCGAGTGCTTCCTGCTTCAGGTCGAGCGCAGCCTTGTCCCGCAGGAGGAGCTGGTGGATCGCCTCAACCGCATACTCGGCGGCGCGCTCCATCATGATGTGCAGACCCCCCGCGGCCACGCCGGTGGTGTTGGGTCCCAGCATCATGAACAGGTTCGGAAAATTGGGCACAGTAATTCCGGCGAACCCCTTAGCATCTCCCTGCCAGTAGTCGTGGATTTCCAGGCCGCCACGCCCAACGATCTCGATGGGGTCAAGGTAGTCGGAGGGACGGAACCCGGTCGCGTAGATCACCACGTCCACATCGATGTGTTCTCCGGCGCCGGTAACCAGCCCGGTGGGGGCGAACGATTCCAAACCTGATGACACCACCGTGGTGGCGGGGGCCATGAGCGCCGCAGCCCAGACGCCGTTGTCGCGCAGCAGGCGCTTGGCCGACGGCGGGTAGTTGGGGATTGCTTTTTCGAGCAAGTCCGGACGGCCTTCGTACTGGAGCTCCATGCGTCGGATGACCTCTTGGCGGAAGTCCTCGTTCCTGGGGCTGACACTCAACGGGGCTTTGTCCCATCCCTCCTGGACCGTGGCGACGTTGATGCGACCTTCGACGCCAAGCGCCGTGACCCAGAGGCGGAACCACTTGCCGTAATGGGGAACCTTTGAATGCAACCAATGAGCGGTCCCTGACATCGGCTCGTGATAGCTCTCGGCGGGCAGCATCCATGGCGCGCTGCGCTGGAAGACGTGAAGGCTCTGAACCTGATCGACAATTGCCGGGATAATTTGGTAGGCGCTGGCACCGGTACCGATCACGGCCACCTTCTTGCCGCGCAGGTCCACGGAGTGGTCCCACTCCTGCGAGTGCATCTGCGCCCCGGTGAATTCCTCCTGCCCGGGCCAAGTTGGAATGTGGGGATGATCGAGCTGGCCTACGCAGGTGATAATGGCGTTGAACCGGCGGGTCTGCCGGGTTCCGTCCGCGGATCCGGTGGTGGCTTTCCAGGTCCTGGTTCCCTCATCGAACTCGGCTTTCTCCAGCCACGTATGGAGTTCGAGTTCGTCGGCAAGCTCTGCGCGGGCCACCACTGTTTCCAGGTATTCAAGGACTTCCTCGCCCTTGGCGAACTGGTGTGGCCAGTCATCGCGCTGGGCGAAGGAAAAGCTGTACCCGTAGGTCGGGGTGTCCAGGCGGACGCCAGGGTAGTGGTTCTTCCACCACGTTCCTCCCATCCGGTGGGAGGATTCAATCCAGGTGTAGGGGAGTCCAGCTTCCTTGAGTCTGTACGCTGCAGCGATGCCGGAAACGCCGGCGCCCACAATCAGTGTTTCGAAGGTTCGTCCCTGGGAAAGCTCGTCAAAGGACCAGTTGGGCGAGCCGTTCCGCTGGGGGCTAATGAGCAATTCATGCTGCATCTCTCCAGCCCAATTCGGATCAGAGCTGGTGCGCCCGCCGGTAAACCAGTCCAGGATGTGGTCCGCCTGAGCCGCGGTAAGTTCACCCACTGTCCGAACTTTGTTATCGCGCAGGCGCCGCAGCCCTTCGAAGGCGATGTCCCGGCCACGGGCGATCTGGTCCTCGTCCAGGCCGCCGTAGGGCTGTGTAGTGGCACCCATGGGCGGCAAAGGTGGGGAGAGATCCGGCTCCAGCAGTGACATGTCCTTCAGTGCTGCGGCAAGCGCGGCCATGAGGACGGGCAGCTCAGCACCTTTAACGTAGGCCCACAGCTCCTGGTCGGTCTCCGTAACCTGTGCGTATTCGTCCCGGCCGTAAAGGTCCCCGCTATGGACGGGCGAGGTCCGTTCGGTGGTGGCTGCCGGCGTGATCAAGGCATTCATGAGTTTCCTCCTGCGCGCCTTTATGGCGCGGTTTATGTGACGACGTTGTCTTGGTCAGGAATTAGCGCGGTGTCCGCGCGGTTACTCGCGAGCTGAAGTGGGTCCTGTCAGCCCCTCTGAAGTCGGAAATCGTCCGTGGCAGTGCGGACTGCTGCAACGATTTCTGTGATGCGGGGCCGCATACGCTCCGCCGGCCCCGAGACCGTCACCGCGCCGAGGACATCCCCTTGGTCGTCGCGGACCACGGCACTGACACCAATGACGCCCGGTTCGCTTTCTTCATTGTTCAGGGCCCAACCGCGGTTGGAGATTTGGGCGAGTTCGGCAAGCAAGTGATCGCGGTCGTGGATCGCCAGGTCGGTTCCGGTGGTCCAGCTCCGTTCCCCGGAAAACAGGCGATCCACTTCTTCCGGGGGAAGGTTTGCCAGAAGGCACTTTCCAGCCGAAGTTATATGGGCCGGAAGGCGATGTCCCACCCTGGAGACGGCGCGGATAATGTGCGGGCTTTCCACGCACGCAAGGAACAACGCCTGGTCTTCCTTGAGTATCAGATAGTGGGCAGTCTCCCCGGTCTGTCTGGCCAGCCAGGCGAGGGTCGGCTCGATCTCGGTCCGGATGTCGCCCTTGTTTGTCAGCGCTTGCGCCAGTTGCATCAATGCCGGACCCGCGACGAAGGACTTGTCCGTCGGGTGGCGTTCCAGCAATCCGGCCTGGGCCAGCGTGGAGACCATCCGGTGCGCCGTCGACCGAGCCGCACCAAGTTCCTTAGCGACGTCGACGATGCGGATGCTGGACTTCGAACGCAGCATGAGGAGGGTGCGGGCGGCATTCTCGACCGACTCGATCGGATACCGGTATGCCGGATCGGTGGAGGACTCCTCGGGGAGGGTGACGTTCATGGGACTTAGCCTCTTCGTGTGTGGGTCGTCTGTAGCCAGCATAGACAGACCGCGGACCCCGCTGGCATTACGCATGAACAGTGCCTCCCACAAGCTCGCCGGACTCTTCATTTCCGCCCAACAGGGGCGAACGCCGGGTGACGTAAGCCAGAAGTTTGTCGATGGATTCCTCCAAAGCCCCGGTGCCCTTTCCGGCGTCGAACACGTACGCGTCCGGCCTGACCACCACCCAATCGGCGTCAGCGGCACCCAGCCAGTCAGTGAAGCGGCTCCCTTGTTCCACAAGGCTGCCGGCCCCGGGGGAGGCTTCAGTAGAATGCGCGCTGATGGTGGCTACTGAGACGTCCAGCAATTCCAGATGACGCTTCGCGGATCCGGACAAGCCATCCAGCACGTCCGGGTGGGCCGTCAGCAGCGTCAACGAGGAGCCGAGGACATTGTCCAAAAGGGCGCCTTTGTGACAGGCAATGCGCGGCTGAACGGCCAGCCGGCCACCCAAGGCGCCGTCCACGAACCCGGCTCCCAGCTGCGGCTGGAACGGCGGGTTGGCTTCCGTTTGGGCTTCCAGCTTGCGGTCCCGTTCCGCTGCTTTGGCGGGATCCGTCTCGCAGACCATCTGGCCCACACGGACCGATTCGGCGATGTACTCCGTGACGTGCGGCCGGCGGCTATCGGTGTAGGCGTCCATGAAATCGACCGGAGCGGTGCCGTTAAGCACCTTGTTGAGCATCCACGACAGCGTCATTGCATCCCGCATTCCGCTGATCATCCCTTGGCCCATGAAAGGCGGCATCAGGTGCGCTGCATCTCCTGCCAACAAGATGCGGCCCTGGTTGAAGGTGGAGGCCACCAGGGAATGGAACGTATAAGTGGTGGACCGTAGAAGGGTTGCTGTGTCCTCCTTAATCCATCGACGAAGCTTGGGCCAGACGTTTTCCGGCTTTGCCGCTTCCACAGGATCGGCTCCATCGACGATCATGAACTCCCAGCGGTAATGGTCACCCCCCAACCAGGCCATGTGCGAAGGCTGCGCGGGATCGAGGACCTGGCCGGTATCTGGAACATCAGGGGCCGTGGCCCCCTCCTTCATTTCCACGTCGATAACCACCCACGTCGCTTCGAACCCAAAGTCGTCCCTCGCGATCGTCGCCTGCTCCCGGACAAGGCTGTTGGCGCCGTCCGCCCCCACAACGAAACGGGCAAAGATAGGTTCCGCGCCGCCGTCGACCGTCAACGCAACGCGGTCTCCGAGATCGGATACTGTCTGCACGTTAGTCGACTGGCGCACTGTGACGCCCGGGGTCGACTTGGCCGTCGCGTCGAAGATGTCCTCGATGTCCGGCTGATAGAAGTGGTAGGAGGATTCCCAGCCGCTTGGAGTTTCCCAGCCACGTGGCAGGTTGGACAGGACACTCAGGTCGGCGCGGAGGAGCAGGTACTCGCGGGCAGGAACGATCGCTGCGTTGATCTTCTCTGAGATGCCCATCGCCTGCAGGATCCGCATGGCCTCGTGGTCCAGGTGGCACGCCCGCGGCAGAGGGTACAGGCCGGCTTGCTTGTCCAGAACCAGGACCGACCACCCCTGCCGTCCCAGCAGCGTTGCCAGGGTCTGGCCTACAGGGCCATAGCCTACGATCGCGACGTCATAGTTCGTGTCTGCTTCCATCTCCTACTCCACTCCCTGACGGCGGAACGACGCCGGCTCCGGAGTCTTGGCGATCGTAGTGCGCTGGGTACCAAGGCCCTCGATTTCGATGAGCACCTCGTCACCGGCCTCCAGCCACGGAAATTCACCCTCGCCGTGCGTGCGGCTCAGTTCAAGGATGCAGCCCGTGCCGCAGGTGCCTGAGCCGAAGACGTCACCGGGGCGAACCTCGGTGCCGCGGCTCGCGTAGGAAACCATCTCGCCGAACGAGTAGTGGACGTCAGCCCAGTTGGCCCGGGAATATTCGACGCCATTGACTGTGAGGGACATGGCCCGGTCAAAACCCGTTGCAGTCCGGTGCGGCTCCAGCTCGTCCTTGGTGACCAGCCAGGGGCCGAGCGACGTGGCTGTGTCCTTGCCTTTCACGGGCCCCATCGAGAGGAGCATTTCCTCGTGCTGGACGTCGCGGCCGCTCCAGTCGCAGAGGATGCTGTAACCAATGATGGCGGCTTCGCCTTCCTCGGCCGTGAGGTCCTGCCCGGCTTTGCCGACAACTGCGGCGACCTCGACCTCGAAGTCGAAGCGTTCGGATCCCGGGGTCATGGGGATTTCGCCTTCGCCCCTGAAGTTGTAGGGGTTGGAGAAGTAGAAGACCGGGATTTTGTACCAGAGTGGGTTCATCTCCAGGCCACGCGACTCCCGGCCGGCCTTGACGTGCTGTTCGAAGGCATAGAAGTCGCGGAAGGTGGGCGGAGTGGCAATCGGGGAGAGGTTGCTGACCGTTGAAGGATCGACGACGGCGCCTGCCAGGATTGCTTGTTCGCCGGCCTTCCGCAGGGCTTCTTCACCCTGTCGGATCAAGTCGAGCAGGTCATGGTGGCCCTCGATGACCCGATATGAATCGTCCACGACGACGCCAATTCGGGGCAGTGCGCCTTCACTGCTGAATCGAACGAACTTCATGGCTTAGCGTCCTCCCACCAGCTGGGTGTTTTGGCGGTACTTGGAAGGGGTTGGGGCCAGCCCCAAGGCGCGGAATCCTTCCGGGAGGTAGTCGTTCCACTGGTTCCACCACACTTCGCCGTCTTCCCACACCACTGGTTCGCGGTTGTCGTCATAAATTTGTTCGATGTCGGTGTACAGCTCCACCACGTTTCCCGAGTGTTCCTTGTAGTAGCAGGCAATGTTGTTGCCCGCACCGTGCCGGACCGGACCCCAAAGCAGCTCCCGTCCCAAGGCGTGGAGACGATCTCCGGCTTTGGTGAGGTCGCTGACGCCTTGAACCTCCCAGGCGTGGTGGTGGAACGTGCCCCGCCCTTGCAGGACGGCGATGCCGTGGTGTTCGGTGTTGCAGCGCAGGAAGTAGCCCCTCGAACCTCCGGTGCCGATCACATCGGAAATCCGGAAATCGAGGACCTTGGTCAGGAATTGCACCATTCCGTAGTGATCCTGCGGATGGAAGTTGAAGTGGCCGTACCGGTTCGGGCCGAAACCCTTGGACGCGATGCCGGCCTTTTGCAGGCCCAGGGAAATTTCGAAGGCAAAGCCCTCCGGACCGATGAACGTGAAGCCGTCCTCTACGCCCTCTCCGGTGGGCTTCTCTGAGACGACCAGAAAACCTTCGTCCTCGATCCGCCGTCGTACATCCCTGAGCGCATCGCCGTTAGCGGCGATGAGTCCCAAGGCTTCCAGGCCGTCGACGTCGGACTCGACGTACGTCAGCTCGTGGTGCACATCGGCGGCAGCCAGGTAGGAGACGCCGTCGGTTTGCTTGGTCTCGCGCAGGCCAAGGATCTGGGTGGCGTCGAAGACGGACTGTTCAAGGTTGGAGGTCCGGATCGATACCGGCCCCATTTCGGAAATTGCGCCCCAAGACATTAGGTACCCCATCTCTGGATGAATCACTTGATTGGTGTTCCGTTCAGTAGAACATGTTCTGTTATGCAGATCTTGTGAGGACGCTAGCAGTTGTTGGTTGACGAAGACAACCCCGGTGAGTTTGGAATATTTGGGGCTTGTGCGGCAACTCACACTCAAGTAGCGTGTGGTAATCCATCAAGCAGAACGTGTTCTGCTGTGCGAAACTTTATAATTTCCCCTCTACAAAGGTGTGACTTGGGAAAGGACATGACATGACAGAACGGACGTCTACGCGGAGCCCGGAGCTGGGCAGCAGCTCCCGGGATCGCCGACGCGTGGTCTTTGCAACCGTTGCCGGTACCACGATCGAGTGGTACGACTTCTTCCTTTACGCCACCGCCGCGGGCCTGATCTTCACGAAGGTCTACTTCGAACCTGCGGGAGCGGCCGCGGCACCGCTTCTGGCATTCCTGACGGTTGGCATCAGCTTCCTGTTCCGGCCGCTCGGTGCCTTCCTGGCCGGGCACTTCGGTGACCGCTACGGTCGCCGTGTCGTCTTGATGGCCACCCTGGTCCTGATGGGTGCTTCGACCGCACTGATCGGCTTGTTGCCCACCTTCGATTCCATCGGGTTGACGGCTCCAATATTGCTGGTCCTGCTGAGGATTCTGCAGGGCATTTCGGCGGGAGGCGAGTGGGGAGGCGCCGCACTCCTGGCCGTCGAGCATGCCCCAACGAACCGGCGTGGAATCTTCGGCGCATCACCGCAGATCGGAACCCCCCTTGGGCTGCTGCTGGCGTCCGGCATGCTGGCCACGATGACCCTGATCGCGCCCGGTGAGGCTTTCCTGGAGTGGGGTTGGCGCGTACCGTTCATCCTTTCCGTGGCGCTGATCGTTATCGGTTACTACATTCGACGTCGGGTGGACGAGAGCCCGGTGTTCAGCGAACTGGCCGAACGCAAGAAGGAGGCTCGTGCGCCGATTGTCGAGCTCTTCAGGAAGCACTGGCGCCTGGTCCTGCTGGCAGCCTTGATTCCTTCCGCAAGCCAGGCTGCTGGCTACATGACTACCGGCGGCTACATCCAGCGGTATGCCACCGATCCTGCGGGCCCTGTTGGTTTGAACCCGGGGGAGGTCCTCTGGGTGGTGACGGCGTCCGCCGTTTCCTGGCTGATTTTCACCCTCATTGGCGGAGGGCTCTCCGACAAGCTCGGACGCCGTAAGACGATGCTCCTCGGATGGCTCCTGCTCGCCGCAGCGCTGCTTTTCCTTTTCCCGCTGGTGAACACCGCGTCCACCGTAGGGCTTTTCGCCGGACTGACCTTGGTGACTGTTGGCCTGGGCCTGGTCATCGGCCCGTTGTCAGCGCACTACACCGAAATCTTCCCCGCGACGGTGCGCTTTTCCGGTGTTTCCATCGCCTACGCATTGGGGGCCATCGTTGGCGGCGCGTTCGCTCCCACCATCGCCCAGGCACTGGTGCAAGCCACGGGGTCCACCGGCGCCGTGACGGTTTACCTGGAACTGATGGTCGTGGTGTCCATCATCGCCACCCTCCTGGTCCGCGACCGTACAGGCGTGAACCTGGGTGCAGAAACGGAGGACCGGGTGGAAAGCCCCATCCACGGAGTCAATGCCTAAGATGCTGCGACGCACGGATAGCCTGCGGCCGGATCAGATGGAGCCGGACCAGAAGAAGCTGTACGAAGCCATCACGCAGGGCACCCGGGCCCAAGGCCCGCAGCATTTCGCCCTGACGGATGAGCAGGGTCGCCTCAATGGGCCGTTCGGTGACTTTCTGTTGTCACCGTCGGTCGGGATGGCACTTCAAGCGCTTGGCGCCGCGCTGCGCTACGAAACCGGACTGCCCGACCGGGCGCGCGAGCTCGCCATCCTCACTGTCGCCGCCCGTCAACGTTCCACCTTCGAACGTGAGTCGCACGAGGCGATAGCGCGGGCTCTCGGATTCAGCCAGGATGAGCTGGACGCTATCCGGCGGGAAGATATAACGCCCTTCGACGGCGTCGAATCACTGGTCGGCCGGACAGTCCTGGCCCTGCTCGACGGAGACCTTAATGATTGCGCCTGGTATGCGGCAGAGGAACTGCTCGGTCAGCGCACGGTCTTTGAGCTGTTGACCTTGGTGGGCTACTACTCAACCTTGGCCTTGCAGCTTCGGGTGTTCAGAGTTGACTCTGACGGAACAAAGGCAAGTCGTGCGACCAAGGCGGCACCCGTCGCCGCCGATTGAGCTTCGCCGAAGTGGAGTCGGGCGGCCTGGGGCACCTCTCGTTCCAGGCCGTCCGTCTGCTGGGCTGGATGATGGCGCAGTATCGGCAAGGAAGAGAACTCTGACACTCATTCATCGTCTGGCTGCGCAAACGAACGCTCAGCATCTGTTTCAACGACGCAAAGGCTAGGTATTGCGACAACCGGCCGTGTCGGGTTGCGGCCCCTCCTGCAGTCTTGTTTGCGCACCCGGCAGTGCCGCTCCTGACAATGTTTTCCATATATGAGAAGAAGCTTCGGTTTGAAGCACAATCGAAGGCATCACCGACACAGGTCGTTGCTGGCTCTGTCGTTAGTGAAAACCCGAGTTATTTAGTCCGACCAAGTTAAGTACGTCCTTCAGCATCGCCAGCGCCGCCCCCTTGGGGCTGGAGCGGCCGCCTTGCACGCTGACGTCCCCGGCGTCCGGGCACCTGAAAACCATGGCCTTCTCCGGCCCAGCGATAGCGAAAAGCGGGTCTCCCGGGGGCACGGCTTCCAAACGAACCGTGACCACCATGGGTCGCTCCAGGGAGGCCGACGCCACAGCGCGCAAACGCAGGCCTCGCCGGGAGGCCTCCAGCGCCCTGGCAGCCGTGGAAGAGGAAATGGGTTCCGTCTCCACCGCAATCCGGGAAACGTCCCAGTTCCAGAGAAGCCCGGCGATCAGCCGCACCTTCGTGGCCGCATCCTTCCCGGACAGGTCCGCAGACGGGTCTGCCTCCGCGATGCCGCGGCGCTGCGCCTCCCGGACCGCGGACTCCAGCCCGGCACCGCGGGACAGCTCATCGAGGATGAACGTGGAGGTGCCGTTGGGGCAGGCCCGGACGGCGCTGCAGCCCATGCCCCGCAGCGCAACGCGGGCCATGTCCGCCGTGGGAAGCGCCGCGCCTGTGGCCCCGGAAATGCGGATCCGGCTCTCACCTTCCTCGGCCGCACGTTCAAGGTCCCGCCAATGACTGAGAATATGGCTCTTCGTTGCTGTCACCACATCCACTCCACCCCTCAGGGCGGCAAGCGCCTCCTGCAGTACACGTGCGTGAGCCGAAGGCGAGGATGGCAGGGCCTGGACCAGGACGGAGGAGCCGGTCCGGGCCAGTGTCTCTTCGATGGACCGAATCGGCCCCCAAGAGGAGCGATCCGGAACCGGAGAACCGGGCGCGAGGAAGACTTCCGTCCCATGACCCCGGACGGCAGCAATCTGCAACAGGGAACCCTGCTCCAGGACAACATCGGCAAAAGAGCGGCCCACGGCACCGAAGCCGGACAGGACCAGCCGCAGGGGTTCCACCAACCGCCCCTACTTCTTCGTCATCCTGTACCGCTCAATCTGTCGCAACCGCCGCAGGAGGCTGTCGCGTCGCGGGTGCGGGACGGCGTCGGGATCTTCTGCGGTGAGGTCGATGTGCTTGGTGCCGTACTGCCACAGGAGAAGGTCATCCAGGAGCCGGTCCGGGCCGGGGGAGTAGCGGTGGTCCAGGGCCTTGCGGACCTCCGTGATCTGGTTGGCGCTGAGCAGTCCGGCCAGCTGCATGGTCTGGTTGAGCCCGTGCGCTGCGAGGAGCTCGGCCGCCCAGCCCCAGTCGTCGTCCACCTTGCGGTCCACGTGCGGGAGCAGGGTCCGCCAGACGTCCCGGATGCGGTTGGGCGTCAGTGGGGCCGCGCCCTCGCCGTCCATGTCCCAGTAGCCGCGGACCTCCTCGTAGCTTTCGTGAAGGTCGGAGAACGCCGTTTCCACGGTTTCCAGCATGGCCGCGGTGGCGGTGAACTGCCGGTCGAAGTGCGGCGTCCAGGCGCGGGGATCCTCGGCCTTGAAGCGGATATCGTGCTCAATCTCGCTCCACGCGTGCGCGAAAATGGTGCGGATCTGGCACTCAAAAAAGTAGCTGCCGTTGGGCTGCAGGTCCGGGTTGAAGACCTGCTGGTACTCCTTGACGGCTTCGTTCTGGATGGTGCGCAGGATCAGGTGCCGGCTGGAATACCCGTAGGTTCCGGATTCAATGGAACCAATGTCCTTTTCCCGGTCGCCGCGGCAGTCGAAAAGCTGCCGCTGGCGCTTGATGATGTTGGCCACCGCGGCGTTTTCCGCCGGCAGCTTGGTGATCACCCGGATGCCCACCATGTCATTGAGCGTGCGGAACGGGTCCGGGAACTTCAGGAGCCTCCGCCCACCCGGCTCCAGTGGCTCCTCCGTGCGCGAGATCTTTTCCTTGAAGGATTCCACGGTCTTGGTGCGGCCGGTAACGAACAGGGGCGTGACCTCGCTGTCCTTCAGCATGTCCCGCAAAACCAGCAGGACATCACGGGTAACCAGCTTCAGGGCAGGCCGGACGCGCTCATAGATTTCCACGTTGTGCTGCACCGACTCACGCAGCGGTGCGTCCAGACTTTCCCAGTTACTCGGCATGGTCCCAGCTTACGGCCGGGGTATGACAGAACGGCGGCGGCGCGGAGCCGGCTGGTCTCCCGGGGGTGCCCCGCGCGATGCCCCTACCGCCGGGCCTCCCGACCGGGTGGGACCCGGGATACGAAAGGGGGGCCCGGGGGGAGGCCAAAGTGTTGACCCGCCGCGCGGGCGGGCCTAGATTCCTTCCCAACTGGGGGCAGCGGCCGATGAGCCGCCGGCATCGGTCTGGTCGCCGCGAAGGCACACAAGAATTCCCCTCCGGCGGCGTGAGCGTCGTTGCGGTGAGCAGGGCTCCCCGCCGCCCGCACTTTCCAGGACTGCAACCATGACCAAGCAAACGAAGACCCGGCGCATCGGCGCGGCAGCAGTGGCACTTATGGCGGCCGGTGCGGCCGGGATCAACGCGGCGCAGGCAGCACCCCAGGACAGCCCGGGCCGGTATGGGCACGGTGCCGCGGGGAGTGGCGACCCCTACTTTCCCTACGCGGGCAACGGCGGGTACGACGTCCTGCACTATGATCTGGCCCTGCAATACACTCCGCCGGCGGATCCGGCCGCACTGGCCGGGAAGCTCGCAGGGGAGGCAATCATTACCCTCCGCGCCACCCAGGACCTGGACAGCCTCAACTTCGACCTGCGCGGCCTGGCGGTGACGGCGGTGGAGGTGGACGGCAAGGACCTCAACCATGGCGCGGGCCCTTCCGGCTGGACACAGGAGCAGGATGACGCCAACCGCACCTGGGAGCTCACCGTAGGCCTCCGGACAAAACTGAAGGCAGGCCAGAAAACCACCATCACCGTCGACTACGGCGGGGCCACGGGGCGTCCGGAAGACACCACGGGGGCGCTCTACGGCTGGGTGACCACCGCTGACGGGGCGATGGTGGTCAACGAGCCCGATGGCGCGCCCACCTGGTTTCCCGTAAATGATGACCCGGAAGACAAAGCCACCTACTCCTTCCACATCAAGGTCCCGGAAGGGAAAACAGCGGTGGCCAATGGCCTGCCCGACGGCAAACCCAAAACCAAGGCCGGCTGGACAACGTGGACCTGGGAAGCGGCGGATCCAATGGCCAGCTACCTTGCAACGGCGAGCGTCGGTGACTACACCCTCACCTACGCCAAAGGACCCCACGGCCTGCCGATCATCAATGCGGTGGATGACGGCGTGGCCGGAGCCGACCTGGAGAAAACCACCGCCGCCCTCGCACAGCAGCCCCAGATGATCACGTTCCTGTCCGGCCTGTTCGGACGGTACCCCTTCGAGGCTTTCGGCGCGGTTGTGGACGATGATTCCGTGGATTACGCCCTGGAAACCCAAACCCGGCCGGTCTACTCAGGGGCTGCGGATGAGGCCACCGTCGTCCACGAACTGGGACACCAGTGGTTCGGCAACGACGTCAGCCCGGCAGATTGGAAGGACATCTGGCTAAACGAGGGCTGGGCAACCTACATTGAGTGGCTGTGGGCCGAGCACACGGGCCAGGCAACCGTGGCCCAGCAATTCGCGGACACCGTGGCGGAACTGGACAGCAAGGACCTTTGGGCGCTGAACATTGCCGATCCCGGCCGGGACAACCTCTTTGCGGCGGAGGTTTACAACCGGGGTGCCGCCGCCCTCCATGCCCTGCGCACCAAGGTGGGGGACAAGGCGTTCTTTGCAGGAGCCAGGGATTGGCTGGACCGCTACAGCAACGCCTCGGCAACAACGGACGACTTTGAACAGGTGATGGAGGCGGCATCCGGCACGGAGCTTGACGCGTTCTTCAATGACTGGCTGCGGGAGGGGAACCGGCCGGCGATGCCGTAGTGGACCCGCGCACCACCAGCGAGGTCTCCAGGGTGACGCCGCCGTGTCCAAGCGACTTCCCCTCCATGAGGCCGCGCAGCTGCTCCCCGGCTTTCTGGCCCAGGGCCGTGGCGGGCAGGTGCACGCTGGTGAGGCCCGGATTGCTGGTGGCCGAGTAGGGCAGGTCGTCGAACCCGGCCACGGCCAGCTCCTCCGGGATCCGGATCCCTGCCACCCGTGCTTCCTGCAGCACGCCGTACGCGTGGGTGTCGGTGGCGCAGGCGACGGCGGTTACCCCCGAGCGCTGCCAGTCCGGCCACGCCTCGGCGAACGCGCCGGCCGCCGCACCGACGTCGATGGTGGTGCTGATAATGCGTTCCGGGCTGACGGTGATGCCGCGCGAGGCGGCCTCTTCCAGGAACGCCGCGCGCCGGACCGCGAACGTCTCGGTGCCGGTCACGCTGTCCACGTAGGCAGCTTCCCTGTGCCCGGCGTCGGCCAGGTGCGCCGCCAGCTGGCGTGCCCCGCTGGCCACATCCAGGTTCACGGAGGGCGCGTAGGACTCGAGTCCCGGCGCATCAAGCAGGACAAGGGGCGACGGCGACGCGAGGTCTTCGAGGAACCCCGCGTTGGGTGCGTCCACCAGCAGCCCCGCCGGGCGGAGCGACATCAGCCGCCGGACGTCGTCGGCCTCGGGAAATTCGCCGGCTTCGGTGACGGACAGCAGCAGCTGGTACTGCGGGCCCAGCGATTCCCGCACCCCGGCAATCACCTTGGCGAAGAACGGGTTGGAGATGTCAGGCGCCACCAGGATCACAATCGAGCTGACGCCCTTGGCCAGGGAACTGCCGATCCCGTCCACCACGTATCCCAGCTCCGCAATGGCCTCCCGGACCCGGGAAATGTTGTCCTCGGCCACACGGCCGGCTGTCTTGCCGTTGGCCACCAGCGACACCGTGGCCACCGAAACGCCGGCCCGCGCAGCGACCATCGCCGCCGTCACCCGCCGCGGCCGTGGCCGTTGCTGCTGTACCTGTTCCCCGGAATCCATACTTTGATCGTAGTAGGCCCCGGCGCGCACGGATTGCGAGCCCTGCAGGCCGCCACGGCAAGGTCGGCAGGGTTCCTTGTCCCACATGGCATCAAGCGTTTGACGTGCGACAATGCGCCACCGCACGTTAAGCGCTTGACGTAGACCGCAAAACCCTGCCATGATCACTCGCGGAATACTCAAGACCCCTGCCCCCAAGGCAGGCCCCAATGACGTGGAGCACCATCGTGGAACCAAATCCCCAAGCCAGCCAGCACCGGACGGGTTCAACAGAACCCCGGAAGATCATCCTGGACTGCGACCCCGGCCACGATGACGCCGTGGCCCTGCTGCTGGCACACGGCAACCCCAACATCGAACTGCTGGCCGTCACCACGGTGGTGGGCAACCAGACCCTCGAAAAAGTCACCCGCAACGCCCTGGCCGTCGGCACCATCGCCGGCATCACCGGCGTCCCCTTCGCCGCCGGCTGCCCCCGCCCGCTGGTCCGCAGCATCGAAACCGCGCCGGACATCCACGGCGAGTCCGGCATGGACGGCCCCGCCCTCCCTGAGTCCACCATCGAGCTGGACCCGCGCCACGCCGTCGACCTCATCATCGACACCGTCATGGCGCACGAGCCCGGCACCGTCACCCTGGTCCCCACCGCCGGCCTGACCAACATCGCCCTGGCTGCCCGCAAGGAACCGCGCATCGTGGAACGCGTCAAGGAAGTGGTCCTCATGGGCGGCGGCTACCACGTGGGCAACTGGAGCGCCGTGGCCGAGTTCAACATCATCATCGACCCCGAAGCCGCGCATATCGTCTTCAACGAAAAGTGGCCCGTGGTGATGGTGGGCCTGGACCTCACCCACCAGGCGCTGGCCACCCCGGACGTGGTGGAGAAGATCGCCGCCATCGGCACCGGCCCGGCGAAATTCGTCACCGAGCTGATGGACTTCTTCGCCCACACCTACAAGGACGCCCAGGGCTTCGACTACCCGCCGGTCCACGATCCCTGCGCCGTCGCGTACGTCATCGACCCCAGCATCGTCAGCACCCGCAAGGTCCCGGTCAACATCGAACTCCAGGGCACCCTCACCCTGGGCATGACGGTCGCCGATTTCCGCGCCCCCGCCCCCGCCGACTGCCACACCAGCGTGGCCGTGGACCTGGACCACGCACGGTTCTGGGACTTGGTCACCGACGCACTGGTCCGCATCGGCGAGCCCGGCGCCAACGCCACAGCGGACGACGCCGGCAGGCACCAAGGTGCAGACCGCACCGCCGCCGGTGCGTCCGACGTCGAACTTAACGAAGATGCCCGGCTCACCGCCGGAGGCGTCAAGTAGATGGCCACCGCAACCATGACTGAAACCAAGACCGGCCGCGGCAACATCGCCGCCCTCATGACCGCCCTGCTGGCCGCCTGCGTGGCGTTCCAGCTCAATGCCTCCATGCTCAGCCCCGCCCTGGTGACCATGGGCCAGGAACTCAAGGCGGACCAGGCCCTGATCGGCCTTTCGCAGACCTGGTTCTTCACCGCCGCCGCCCTGTTCTCCCTGTTCCTCCCGCGCCTGAGCGACATCATCGGCCGCAAAAGGGTCCTGGTGGGCATGATGCTGCTCATGGCGGTGGGCTCCGTCATCGCCGCACTGGCCCCGGACATCACCTGGCTCTTCGTGGGCCGCATCATCCAGGGCGTCAGCGGCCCCACCGTTCCGCTCTGCCTGATCATGCTGCGCTCCGCCGTCAGCAACCCGCGCAAGTACGGCACCCTCATGGGCCTCATCACCGCCGTCAACGGCGGCGTGGCCGGCGTGGACTCCTTCGTGGGCGGCTACTTCGCCGAGCACTTCGGCTTCCGCAGCATCTTCTGGCTGATGGTGGTCCTGGCACTCGCGGCCACCGCCCTCATCATGTTCCTCGCCACTGAGAGCAAGCCCGGCGCCGGCACCCGGATGGACTGGCGCGGCGTGTTCTTCATCGTCGTCGCCGTGGGCGCCCTGCTCACCGCGCTCAACGAGGCCGCCAAGCTTGTGGCCGGCTTCGACTCCGGCACGCTCATGCTGAGCCTGGCCCTGGTGCTGGTCGCCGCCGCCGCGTTCTTCGCCTTCTGGCGCACCGAACAGCGCGCCGCCCAGCCGATGGTGGAAACGGTGCACCTGCGCCAGCGCGCCACTTGGGCCCCGCTGCTCACCACCACCCTGACCATGACCGGCATCTTCGCGGTGATCAACGGCATCGTGCCCGCCTACGTCCAGGCCGCGGACCCCGGCTTCGGGGTGGGTCCCACCGAAATGTCGCTGATCATCCTCACCCCCTACGCCCTGCTGGGCTGGCTGGTGGGCCCGCTCAGCGGACGCCTCGCGCCGGTGCTCGGGTACACCAGGGTGCTGCGGATCGGACTGCTGGGCAGCATCGCCGCGCTCGCCGTCATCGCCTTCCTGGGCCTGCACAGCCTGCCCATGATGATTGCCGGCACGGTCTTGCTGGGCATCATGTACGCCGGTACGGTCAACATCATGCTCAATGGACTCGGCGTTGTCCTCTCGCCCGCCGGCAACCCCGGCTTCCTCCCCGGCATGAACGCCGGTGCTTTCAACCTGGGCGCGGGCCTGAGCTTCCTCATCCTGCCCGCCGTGCTGGTGGCCACCTCCGCCCTCGGTGATGCGACCGCGTCGTACCTGACGGTCGTGGTGGTTGGCCTGGCCCTGACCGTGGCAGCGTTCGCGGCGTCGCTGCTGATCCCCAAGCCGGTTGAGGCCGAGGTGGCCGCATGAGTGCTGCCGCTGCCGCTCCAGGCCGGATCGTCGTCGTCGGCTCCCTGAACGCGGACCTCACCATCTACTGCGAGCGGCTCCCGCAGCCCGGCGAAACCGTGCAGGGCAACGGCTTCGCCGTGAACCCCGGCGGCAAGAGCGCCAACCAGGCCGTGGCCGCAGCCCGGCTGGGCGGCCACGTCAGCCTGGTCGGCGCCGTGGGGGAGGACGCCAACGGCAACATGCTTGAGGCCTCGGTGGCCGGCGCAGGCGTGGACGTCAGCCACGTGCGCACCTCCAGCGAGCCCACCGGCGTCGCCGTCATCGCCGTGGACGCCCGCGGCGAGAACAACATCATCATCTCCGCCGGCGCCAACGGCACCCTGTCCCCGGCGGACGTGGCCGGCGCCGCGGAGGTCCTGGAGGGGGCCGCCGTGGTGAGCCTCTGCCTGGAGGTCAGCATGGAGACCGTGCTGGCCGCCGCACAGGCAGGGCACGACGCCGGCGCAACAGTTTTGCTGAACCTGTCGCCGTATGCAGAGATCCCGCCAGCCCTGGCTGGGTTGGCAGACGTCCTCCTGGTCAACGCGCACGAGGCCGCGCTGTTCCTGGCTTCTGAAGTTCCGGGGGCGGACGCTGCTGCTGAGGAGTGGGACGCGGTGCGGGAGCGGTTTGCCGGCCACGGGATCCAGCAGGCCCTGGTGACCCTGGGCTCGCAGGGGTCCGTGGTGCTGGACTCACTCGCAGCGCCCGGTGCCCGCGTGACCCGGATCCGGCCCACCACGGTGTCCGCCGTGGACACCACCGGAGCCGGGGACGCCTTCACCGGTGCCGTGGCGGTGCGGCTGGCCGCGGGCGATGCACTCCCGGAAGCCGCAGCGTTCGCCTCCGTTGCCGCGGCGCTGGCCACCACCCGCAAGGGGACGCAGGCGGCGTATCCGGAAGCGGCCGACGTCGAACGCCGCCTCGGTAACGCCTAACCCCTACAAACCCATCGATTGCTCCGTAAACGCCCTTTTCGTGCGTCAAAACGGCGTTTACGGAGCAATCGATGGGCTATGCGTGGGCCTGGACCTGCACCGACGCGCGTTCCACGGCAGGGCAGTGGATCTTTGCCGGGCCGCCGGGGGCGGGGTCGATTCCCAGCAGCACCCGGACCCCGGCGGCGCCGAGTTCATAGTGCGGCAGGGCCACGGTGGACAGCGGCGGCCGGAGGTGTGCGGCGATGACTTCCTGGTTGTCGAAGCCCACCACGGCGACGTCCCCGGGGATGGACAGCCCGTGTTCGCGGAGGCCGTCGTAGAGGCCCATGGCCATGCGGTCGTTGTAGCAGAAAACGGCAGGGGCGCCCCGCTTTAGCAGCCCGGCCGTGGCCAGGTAGCCGCCCTCCTGGTCCGGACAGGCCTCCAGCACCAGGTCCGGATCGAACGGAATACCGGCGTTTTCCAAGGCCTGCCGGTAACCGGCCAGCCGCCCATCCTTGGCCGGTGCCGGGATGGTGGCGTTGATGAATGCGATCCGCCGATGGCCGTGCGCCAACAGGAGTTCCGTCGCGGAGCGGCCGCCCTGGACCTCGTCCGGAACCACGGCCCGGGCACCCTGTTCGTTGGAGAAGCAGTTCACCAGGACGAAGTCCGCTTCCCGCAGCGGCGACGGAATGTCGGCCTGCCGGTGGAACCAGGTGGAATACAGGATGCCGCGCACCTTGTACTCCAGCATCATGGCGATGGCGTCCTGCTCCAGCTCGCCGTTGCCCTCGGTGTTGGCGATGAGCAGCGCGTACCCGTGCTTCCGCGCCTCGTCCTGCGCCCCGTGGATGATCTGGCCGGCAAATGGCGTGGTGGCCACGCCGTCGGCTACCAGCCCAATGAACTTGGACGTTCCGCTGACAAGGGTTTTGGCCATGGCGTTGGGCCGGTAGCCCAGGGAACGGATGGCGTCCGTGACGCGCTGGCGGGTGTCCGCGGCGATCCGGGCATCCTTTTTCTTATTGACCACCAGAGAGACCGTGGCCGTGGAAACGCCGGCCGCTTCGGCCACCTCGCGGAGGGTCACGGGATGCGGCCGGTCAGGCGCTTTTAGCGTGGGGTGCCCTGTTTCCCGCTCGGATGCCTCCGCGCCATTCTCCGTTGAGCTCACCGGCCCTCCAGGGTGGCACCTGTGTGTTCGGCGAGCCGGGCCAGCAGGGCGTCCTGGAATGTCGGATCACTGGCGGCCGGGTGCGGGGCCTGCAGGTGCTGGTGGTACCAATAGCCGCCGCTGGACAAGGCGGCCGGGTCGTCGCTGGTGGCGAGCCATTCCTGGGTGCGGTGGCCCAGTTCCAGGCTGTCCGGTGCTGACCGGCCGCCCATCCGGGTGGGCACCCAGCCGGGATCCACGGCGTTGCTGGCGACGCCCGGCACCAGCCTGCCCACCGCTGCCGACAGCGCCGTGACGTATAGCTTGGTGGTGGAGTAGGAGGCCGTCGTCGTACGTCCTGCCCAGTCCAGGCCGTCCAGGCCGGTGTCGCCGCCGCGGTGCATGCCGCTGCTCAGGTAGATAAGGCGCCGGGGTCCGGGGATCAGCGCTGTCAGCAGGTACGGGGCCACAACGTTCACCGGCAGCAGTGCCGCGCCGCTGAGGACGCCGGCATTGTGGATGACGGCGTCCAGCCGGCCGATTCTGTTGGCGTCGGCCGCGATCTGCCGGACCTCGGCCTGCGCCGCGAGGTCCCCGACGAGGCAGTGTGCCCCGCGGTCCAGCAGGTGCTGCACCGCGGGGACGCGCTGCGGGGACCGCGCATGCACGATCACCTCGTGTCCGTCCCGCAGCAGCGTGTCCGCCGTTGCCAGGCCAAGCCCATCGGTGGAACCGGTGATGAAGACGCGTGCCATGCGGGGGCCTTCCTGATAGGTGGTGGTTTCCTACGCTACCCGCGCCGGGTCAGCCGCGCTTTCGGCCCAGGATCAGGGCCAGCACACCGCCGAAGACCACAAGCAGCACGCCCACGCCCAGGAGTCCGGAATTGACGCCAGTGGTCGGCGCGGTCCCGGGGTCCGGTGCGCCGGGTGCTGCATTAGCAACTGCCTCACCGGCCTGCGCCTGGCCCGGTGGGGTTGAGGTGTGGCCAATGGACATGGTGATCGGTGCTGCCGCCGGGGTGGCAGAGGCGTTGGCGGCTGCGCCGTTGGCGCCAAGCAGGCCGCCTGCGATGACGGCGCTGAGCAGGCATCCACGGATAGTGCGGTGCATCATTTGGGGTTCTCCTGAAAGTTTGGGTCGGGCATACTGCTTAGCCCGGGACTGGCTCATTCGCGCCGGGACGCGGAGGGCCGCAACTAGTCGGGAGATGATCCGGGGTCGAAGGACACCGGTGGCGTAGCCTCGGGCAAACTGCCTTCGATGCTGGATTGGCAGTCCCCGGGGATCCGCAGGTTATGGGACGCGAGCCATGCGGGCATGCCCGAACCATTGCCGCTGGATGAACCGCTTCCGCCTGCAGCGGTGCCGGGCAGCGCATCAAAGGGTCCTTGGAACGGCGTGTTGTGCGGATCCGTCCCCGGGAGCTGGAGAGTACCGGTGGCGTGCATGGTCTGCTGATGGTGCGGCAGGCCGTTGCAGGACAGCCGGTCGTGGAGGTGGAGGGGTCCTGGGCCGGGCAGGGCGGAACCCGGCGCAATGCTGGTGGGCGCAACCACCGGTGCGGCTGCCCCCGCGTGTGGTCCGTCTCCGGCCTGCGGCACGTCGGCAACCGGCGGGAGGGCCGGTGCCATCGGCTCTCCGGCGGCCACGGGCGCAGCCAGGGGTACGGCACTGAGGACAGGGTCAAGGACCGGTTCGAGGACCGCGCCGGCCACGGGAGTAATGGTCCCCACCGTTCCGCCAACAACGTGGTCCACGGCACCCAGGGCCGGATCCACCGTTGCGGCGACGGTTCCTTCCGGTACTACGGTGGTGACCACCGGAACAGTCTCCGCAACGTGGTCGGCCAGGGCGGTGGCTTCCTTGGCCGCCGCCTGGATCGAAGGCACTGCTGTAGGCGCTGGGGCAGGGTTGCTGACAGTTCCGGCCGGCAAGGCTTCCCGGGCCTGCTGGGTCACTGTGGTGGTGACCGCTCCCATGGCGGGCGGGGCGGCAGCCAGGAGCGGATCGTTGTGAGTGGCGGAATCAGCGGAAGCGCCCGCAGCGGACAGGGCGATCCATGCCGCTGCTGCCGCCACGGCGAGTAAAAGGGGGCGGAGGAAGCTCCACGCAGCGAATCTTGGCTCCATGTTGTACGCCTCCCCCCGGACTCACCTGCAAACAATGCTGCCCACCATAAGCACAGCCCTGCGGCAGAGTCCAACAGCTCAGGCTGAGTCGGTTGGGGCGGCGCGGTGATCGATGTCTGCGGTGAGGGCGTCGATGCGGTCCATGGCTCCATTGAGTTTCTGGACCGCTGCCCACAGGTCCGGGTGCTGTTGACGCACCGTATCCAGGCTGTCCCCGGTGGAGCGGAGGGAGCCAAGGTCGAAGCTGACATTGGTGCGGGCGCCTGCCACGGCGGCCCGGAGGGCGCCGAATGCAACAACGACGTCCGCAACCAGTGCCCGGTTGCCGTTGGTGGCGAGCCAGGCGAGGTCGTCGATCGCCTGGATGGCGCGCTCGCCAAGGACGGCTGAAGATGCTGCAGCTTCCAGCGACGCGCGGCGGATTGCCTCGTCCCGTTCCGCCCCCGGTTCCAGCCGGAAGGCAGCACCGAAGGCTTTGGAGGCGGACGCGTCGTCATCAGCCAGCTGCAGGGCTTCCCGGCGCAGCGCCTGCGCGCGGGTCCGTATCTCCGCCGGCTCCCCGCCGTCGTCCTCCCCACCGCTGTAGCCGGCCACTATCGACGTCAGTGATGCTGCCACCGCCAGCATCAGGCCGGTCCCCGCGCCTCCGCCCGGTGAGCCCGTTGACTCCGCCAGCGCGCGTGTCCACTCCTCGACGGTGGATTCCTGGGTTGTTGCTTCAGCCTTTTCCATGCCATGAATGGTGCCCATAAATATGGCGGCCTAAACGGACACCTGCCAGGACGCCCAGACTGGCCCAGTTTTCGAGGCCCCGGCGGCGGATGCCCGCGGCGTTGCCGCTGACGCCGCCCCAAAAGTGGGCCACCGTGACACCCACCCGCCGGCAGGCGCATGTAGTCTCGGCAGGGTGCAGCGGCATAGATACCAGTACGGCCAGGATCCCAGCCTGTGGGGCGAGCTTTTCCTGCCGGAACTTCTGGCCGGCGGGATACACCGGGGCGTTGTGGTGGTGATCCACGGCGGCTACTGGCGTTCCACGTACGGCGCCGAACTGGGGGAGCCGCTGGCCATGGACCTCGCGGAACACGGCATGGTCGCCTGGAACCTGGAGTACCGCCGTGCCGGGAACGGCGGAGGCTGGCCGGAGACCTTTCGGGACATCCTCGCGGGCATCGACAAGCTTACGGCGCTCGCAGGGCCGCACTCGCTGGACCTGGGCAAGGTGGTGGCGCTGGGACATTCGGCCGGCGGCCACCTGGCGGTGTGGGCGGCAGGCAGGGACCGGCTGGATGGGCTGGGGCCGGAGGCCCGCCAACTTGAGAACACGAACGACGGCGTCCGCCTCACCGGGGTGGTCAGCCAGTCCGGCGTGCTGAACCTGGCCGACGCCGAAAGGCTGGGCCTCAGCAACGGCGCCGTGGGCAACCTGCTGGGCGGACCGTCGTCGGACTTCCCCGGGCGCCACCGCGTGGCCGACCCCATGGCAGCGCTGCCGCTGGACGTTCCGGTCTACGCCGTCCACGCGACGGAAGACGATGATGTGCCCCTGGGCATGTCCACAACCTACGTGGAGGCCAGCCGTTCCGCAGCCGTCCCGGCGCGGCTGGTCACGGTGCCGGGCGACCACTTCGCGCTCATCGATCCCGCCGCGGAGGCCTATGTGACGTGCCGGGAACTGGTTGGAAAGCTGCTCGGCTGACACGAACTGCTGACGGCGGCCGCTTTCTGGCAGAGTATGACCATGCTCACAGTGATCGGCGAAGGCCTTGTTGACGTTGTCCAGCGCGCTTCCGGAATCGAGGCCCACGTGGGCGGAAGCCCCCTGAATGTCGCGGTGGGCCTGGCCCGGCTGGACCACCCGGTGCAGTTCATTGGCCGTTACGGCCGGGACGCGTACGGCGACTCGGTGGCGGCGCACCTGCGCGCCAGCTCCGTCATGCTGCCGGTGGCCCCGGACGAGCTGCCCACCAGCGTGGCCACCGCACTGATTGACGACGACGGCGCCGCCACCTACACCTTTGACCTCGCCTGGGAGCTGCCGCACCTGGCAGACCGGCTTGGCTTCATGCTGCAGGGAACCACCCTGCTGCACACCGGCTCCATTGCCACCATGCTGGCGCCCGGGGCCACCGACGTGCTGGCCGCCGTCGAATACGCCCACCCGTCCGCCACCATCAGTTTCGATCCCAACTGCCGGCCCAGCATCATCACGGACGTGGACTTTGCCCGGCGCCAGGCCGAAAAGTTCGTCACGTTGTCCGACGTGGTCAAGGCCTCGGACGAGGACCTGGCCTGGCTTTACCCGGGACAGGACGTGCTGGATTCGGCCCGCAAGTGGCTGGCACTCGGCGGGGAGGAAGGCCCGGCGATGGTGGTGGTCACCCGCGGTGCTGACGGGCCGTGGGGTGTGTGCCGGGCCGGCGAAGCCGCCATTCCCGCCCCACAGGTGGAGGTGGCGGATACCGTGGGGGCCGGGGATTCTTTCATGGCGGCCCTGCTGTCCGGCCTGGTGGACCGGGAGCTGGACGGCGCCCAGAACCGGCAGGACCTGCGCGACCTTCCCGTCGAGGGACTCTCCGAACTCCTGGCACACGCCGCCCGCGCGGCCGCCGTCACGGTGTCCCGCCCGGGCGCCAACCCGCCGACCCGGGAGGAGCTCCACGGGGCAGAAGGGGAAGGGGCTTAGTGGGGCGCTAGAGCTGCGGGACGCAGGGGCCGCTGCCCAGCAGGGCCAGCCCGGCGCGGTCACCGGCAGCGAAGTCCCGGACGCCCATGTTTTCGGCATACATCAGTTGGGCCGGATCGTTGACGTGGTCCAGGCCCAGCACGTGTCCGAGCTCGTGCATGATGATGGCGCGGACCTCGGCGGCGCCGTCCGGCCTGCCGGCGATGATCCCGGCAAGGTCGGGGGCATCAAGGCGCACCTGCCCTGCTTCGAGGACCAGCGGCTGGCCGGGGACCTCCACGTAGGCGCTCCCGCCGAGGCCGGCGACGTTCCCTGCAAGGCCGGGGGTCTCAACAGGCGTTGACCAGGCAATGAGAAGCGGCACCCACCGCTTTCCGTAGCGGTCCGGCTGGAACGCCGACCGGTCATCTGACGGCGCTTCCGTCGTCGGTCCGTCATCGACAAACTGGAGCCCGGAGGCCTGGGAGACTGCTGCCACAGCCTCCCGGATCAGGACGTCGCCACCAGGCAGCGCGTTGTCCGGACGGACAACATAATGGACCGGGCGGCACGGGTCGTACGCAATGACCGGCTGGCTTGCCCTCGGCGACTCCTGCAGCACAAAGGCGGTGGAGCCTGTGCTGGCCGGCGGCGTGCCCAAGGGCGCGGAAGCGGCTTCATATCCCGGCGGCGGCATTTTCGCCCCCGGCAGGTACGGGGCCACGGCAGGAAGGACCAAGCGGTCGAAGAGCGCCGGTGAAAAGTACAAGCAGGCAACCAGGGCGATCCCCAGGACCGTCCGCACCCGGATGGACCGCCTGGACCAGCTCCGCGTCCCGGGCCGTCCCCGGAACTTCTTCCGGCGCCGTTGAGAGGGGGTGGGGGCCCGCCAGGGTGAAGCAGCCTCCGCCCTGCCGTACGCTTCGTCGATGGCCCATTGCGGGATGCGTCCGCTGGGGGAACGCCGGACGTTTGGCGGGGCGTAGCCGTCCGGCCCGTCCTGTTGCGAATCCCTGCCATTTCCGTAACCGTGCACCGGCATCCCCCTAGTCCCGGCCGCCTGCCGCCGGCCAACCCTCCCAGCCTAAAGGCGGGTTGCCCGGTCCTGCCGCGGGAAAGGCGCAGGATTCAAGCAAGAAAGATGGCCGCGCCGCTCCCGGGCCGAAGCCCACCCGACGGCCCCATCGATTGCTCCGTAGATGCCGTTATGGGGGCTCAAAAGGGCGTTGACGGAGCAATCGATGCGCTTTTACTCCTGCCCGAGCCCGGCGGCGGAGGTCTTCACGGTGGAGACACTGTTGAGGGCCCGCAGGTCGAAGATCCCGTTGATGTCGGCCTGCTTGGTGGTGCCAGCGGTGACGCCGTCGGCCAGGAGCTTCTGGTAGGTGCCGGCGAGCGGGTCCACCGTGAACACAATGTTCTTCAACGAGCGGTCAATGACGTCCGCCGTCAGTTCGGCGCCGGCGGCTTCCTTGAGGGCTGAATTGATCACGGTGGCCTTGTCGGAGGCTGACGCGCTGTTCAGCCACTCGACCGATTTCGCGTGGCCCTTCAGGAGCGCCTTCACGGTGTCGGGATGGTCGGCGGCGAACTGCCGGTTCACGATCAGGATGGTGGTGGGGAATTCGCCGGGCTTGCCGGACAGCGAACCATCCCACAGGTCCTTTTCATCCACCAGCACCCTGGCTCCGGCGTTCAGCACCAGCCGTGACGCCCACGGCTCAGGCAGCCACGCGCCGTCGAGCTTTCCGTCCTGGAACAGCTTGAGGGTCTGGGCGTTCTCCGTGGGGTTGATGGCCACGTCACCGCTGCCGTCCACGTTTGTTTTGTATCCCTGGGATGAAAGCCACGCGCGCAGGGCCACGTCCTGGGTTCCGCCGAGCTGCGGGGAGGCGAGGGTCTTGCCCTTGAGGCCGGCGGCGGAGGTGATGTCCGGCTTGACCACCAGTTGCGCTCCACCGGCGGCGGCGCCGGCGATGATGTTGACCGACTGGCCCTGGCTCTTCACGAAGGAATTGATCGCCGGGTTGGGTCCGATGTAGGTGGCATCGATGGCGCCGGCATTCAGGGCCTCGATGGCTGCGGGACCGGCGTTGAACACCTGGGTGCTGAGCTTGGTGCCGCCGAGCTCATCCTTGATGAAGCCTTTGCTGACACCCACGAGGGCCGGCGCGTGGGTGACGTTCCCAAAGTAGCCAAGCTTCAGCTCGGCCGCTGGGTTGCCGGCAGGCGCGCCCTCCTGCGTGGCCGCAGGGGCGCCGCTGTTAACCGAGGAAGCGACGGCGGCACCCCCGCCGATGAGGGCCAGGACGGCTGCCGCGATTCCGATTTTTAGGCCACGCGGGCGGGCGTATTTAGCGGGCTGCCCGGCAACGATCCGGGTTGAACCTTGCTGCGTCTGCGGATTCTTGTCCTGCGGGTTGGCCATGGGAACTCCTCTGCTGGGGGCGGATGCTGAGACGAGATTACGGACGGCCCGGCGGCCCCACAATCAATCCCGTAGCGGGCGTTCACGGGACGACGCGAACGCTCAACGCGGCGTCGCAGAGGGTCAAGAAACGTCCCGGAACGTCTTATCCGCGGCCCCGCGGATGCCAGGTAATAAGACACGTTCCTATTTCCATTTGATAGGCCGTTTCCAGTTGGCACTTCCTGAAATATGGTGATAACCATCACGTCACGTGGGCGTGAATAACAGATGTGGCATGGGGGCCCGGAGCGAGAGGCAGGGGTGGATTCCTTACGGCCGGCTTTTTGTGCAGCGCCGGTTTGAACAATCAGCAATTCGAACAAAAAACAATGTAGGAGATTCTCATGTTGCTTTGGATCGCTATTATCATCGCCGTTCTCTGGCTCCTCGGACTGCTCGCAAATATTGGCGGGGGCCTGATTCACATCCTGTTGGTGATCGCCGTGGTGGTGCTGATCTTCCACTTCATCCAAAACAGGTCCCGGGCCTAGCGCCAACAGGTTTCCGCCGCCCGCCCTCCGGCCGGCGGCGGAAACCGGGGCCTCAGGCCGCCTTGACCACGGGGAGTTCGTCCCAATGCGTGGTGTACCGGGGCGAGCGCATGCCCCGTTTCATGGTCCAGTCCAGGCCGGATTTGATGCCGGCGTGTCCCAGCCCTATTGAGCCGCGCCCGAAGCGATGGCTCACATTCTCCAGCAGGGGGCCGATGCCGCGTTCCTCGTGCCGGTTCTCGAACGGCGCCAGCGGTGGCTGGTTGCCCGTGGGCCGAAGGTCGGTGAGCATCAGGCCCGCCTTGGCGTACTTCAATCCTTCTTTGATGTTTGGCAGCAGCGCGTGCGCGGCCCGGGTGAGCAGCAGCGGGTCCGCGGTGGGCATGGGCAGCGGGACGCAGACGGACGGATAAGCCTGCTCGTTGTCCCGGAAGGGCGAAGTGGCAGCGAAGGCTGTCAGGACCTTGGCCTGCAGCCCGTGCTTGGACAGCCTGGCACTGGCCTGCTGCCCGTAAACGCTGAACACCTCCCGAAGTCCGGCGGCTGTTGTTACCGGAGTGGCAAAGGAGCGGGAAAAAATCAGCTGGTCCCGGCCGATGCGCTCTTCCTCCATGGGGATACAGGGCGTGCCCCGCAGTTCCAGGACGGTGCGCATCAGCACCACCGAGAACTTGTCCCTGATCACGACTGGATCCGCGCCGACCAGGTCCTGGACCGTGAAGATTCCCAGCACGTTGAGCCGTTTGGTGAGCCGGCCGGCAATGCCCCAGATCTCGTCCACAGGCAACCGGGCCATTAGCAGTTCCCGGACGTCAGCCGGTACCGCCTCCCAGAGGCAGACACCGCCGAAAGCGGGATTGTTCTTGGCCCACTTGTTGCAGAGCTTGGCCAGGGTCTTGGTGGGGGCGATGCCCACGCAGACCGGCACCCCGACATGCCGCCGCACCGCCTCTTTCATCCGGCGGCCCAGCACCAGGAGGTCGTCCGGGCTGCCCTTTACGCCCAGGAAGGCCTCGTCGATGCTGTAGACCTCCAGCCACGCCGAGTACCTGCCCAGCAGCTCCATGACCCGTGAGCTGATGTCGCCATACAGCTCATAGTTGCTGGACTTAGCCACCAGGCCCCACTCCTTGGCCCTCGGCGCAAGCTTGAACCACGGCTCGCCCGTGGCGATGCCAAGGGCCTTCGCCTCGGGGGAGCGGGTCACCGCGCAACCGTCGTTGTTGGACAGCACCACCAGCGGGCGGCCTTCCAGCGAGGGGTCGAAGGCGCGTTCGGCGGAGGCATAGAAGCAGTTGACGTCCACGTGCGCGATCTGGGGCAGCTGCCGCATGGGGACCGGCTTAGGCACTGCGCTCCCTAGACATGATGCAGGCACCTGGTGGCCACGCCCCAGATGGTGAGCTCGGACAGTGCGGGTACGCGGATGTCCGGGTACTTTCGGTTCTCCGCCTGCAGCGCCACGCCGGTGCCGGTGATGCGCAGGCGTTTGACCGTCAGTTCCCCGTCCAGCACCGCGATCACCACGGACCCGTCCTTGGGTTCAAGGGCGCGGTTGACGATCAGCTCGTCGCCGTCGCTGATGCCTGCTCCTTCCATGGAATCCCCGGTCACCCGCACCACGAAGGTGCTGGTGATGTCCTTGATCAGGTGCGCATTGAGGTCGATCCGTCCGTCGAAATAGTCCTGGGCGGGCGACGGGAAGCCAGCTGCGACCGCCACGGGCGAGATCAGCACCGAAAACAATGAGGCGCCCGCATCTACCACGCGGGGACCGATAATAACGCCCACAACACACCTTTATTCGAATATATGTTCGATAGGTTCAGTGTAGCCCCGGCGACTGACATCGGGCACCCAGGCGGAGGCGCCTGAACCAGGGCGGGCGCCTCCAGCCTTGGGCCGCTGCGCGGACGACGCCGGCCCAACCCCCACGTAGACTTGCAGGATGCGGTTGGTGGCAAGCGATATTGACGGAACGATCCTCGGACACGATGGAAAAATCAGCGACCGCACCATCAGGGCCTTCCACGCCTGCCGCGACGCCGGCGTCGAACTGGTGTTTGTGACCGGCCGCCCGCCCCGCTGGCTGCACCCGCTCGAAGAGCAGTTGGGCCACACCGGCCGCGTGATCTGCTCCAACGGTGCCGTGGTCTGGGACCTCGAGGCGGACCGCCTGGTCTCCGCGCGCACCCTGGCCATCGACACCGTCCTGGAAGCCCGCCGCATCATCAAGGCACTCCGCCCGGCTGCGCTGTTTGCCGCCGAAACGCTCGCCGGCTTCCATCTGGAACCGGGCTTCATCGAAAACGAATCCAGCGAACTCCTCGCCGAGTTCACCCCCGCCCCGCTGCGGGACACGCTCACGGACGAGGACGCCGTAGTCAAATTCCTCGCCATCGTCCGCGAGGGCACCCCGGACGACTTCCTCGCCGAGGTGGCGCCCGCCGTCGAACACCTGGCCGCCACCACCCACTCATCACCGGGCGTTGCCATGCTGGAACTGTCCCTGCCCGGCGTGAACAAGGCCGTCACCCTCGCTGAATACGCGGGCGCACTGGGCATCGACGCCGCCGACGTCGTGGCCTTCGGCGACATGCCCAACGACATTGAGATGCTCCGCTGGGCCGGCCACGGCTACGCGATGGCCAGCGGCCATCCGGATGCCATCCGGGCTGCGGGGCAGCAGGCGCCGCATTTTGACGACGACGGCGTCGCCCAGGTTCTGGAGGCGCGGCTCGCCGCGCTGGGCGTCCAGTTCTCCTGACCCTGCCGTGCGGGTCCGGCACCCCCAACTTCACAGCTTGCGCTCACTTGGCGTTTACCTTCCCGCCGTAGCGTGAAGCGTGGAGAGCAGGCACCCTCCCGCCGGCTCGATAAGGGGGCAACCATGGCAAGAAACGTCAGGCAGCACGCGGCCGACGCGCCGCTGCGCAAAGCAACGCCCGCTCCGCACTGGAAGCAGCTGCGCCAGGGGGACCGGGTCCGGGTCCAGTTCGCGCCCGGGTTTGAGGCGGGCGGCGTGGTGGACACCATTACGGCGGACCACACCGCGGTCTGGGTCCACCTGGACGCCGGCCGCGGGCGCACCCTGCTGCACTGCGGCGATGGCGTGGACATCGTTCCCTGCGGCGAGACCGGCTGCCTGGACTGACGGCGGGTTCCACCCGCGGACGCTGGCGGTAGGCTCGCAGTGTGAGCCTGCCTTTCTTTGAGCACCCTGACGACGCCGGGCGGCAGCTTCCCATCGGGATGGCCCACCGGGGATTCTCGGCTGAGGGCCTGGAAAACTCCATGGCCGCATTCCGGGCCGGCGTCGAGCTCGGTTTCCAGTACCTCGAAACGGACGTGCACACCACCGCGGACGGCGTGCTGCTGCTGTTCCATGACGAAACCCTGGACCGCGTCACGGACGGCAGGGGCAGGGTGGCTGAACTGCCCGCTACGGAGGTGGCAAAAGCCCGGATCAACGGCCGGGAACCCATCCCCACGTTCGACGAACTGGTTGCCCAGCTTCCCGACGCGCGCCTGAACCTGGACGTGAAGGACTGGCGCTCAGTCCACAGCACTGCTGCCGCGATCGAGCGGCACCAGGTACATCACCGCGTGCTGGTCACCAGTTTCTCGGACCGGCGGCGGCGGGCTGTACTCAAGCTGCTCAGCCGCCCGGTGGCCTCGTCGGCCGGGGTAGCCTCCAACGCCTTGTTCACGCTGCTGGGACCCATCCTTCCCCGGCCGGTATTCCACCGGCTGATGCGCAGGGTCCTCAGGGACGTGCATGCCCTGCAGGTGCCCGTCCGCTACGGGCGGGTTCCCGTTGTCACTCCTGGCTTCATCCAGCGCGCGCATGACCTGGACCTGGTGGTGCACGTGTGGACCATCAACGATGCGGGCGCAATGCACCGCCTCCTCCAGCTGGGCGTGGACGGCATCGTCACGGACCGGGCGGACCTGCTCCGCGACGTGCTGCGCACCCGCGGCCTGTGGCCCACCAGCCCGGGGGGCGATGGCACCCCGGCTGCCGCCGGCTAGGCCAGGTCCTCTTCGGTGGGCGCCGTGGCGTCCCCAGCCAGGCCGTCGTCGTCCGCTGCCCTGTCCTGCTCCCGGTCACTGTGCGTAGCGCTGCCGCCTGCCTCCTCGGCGTCCCCGCCCAGCGGGCTGCTGGAGACCGGGTCCGGGGAGGCTGCCGTATTGGGGCCGGGCGCCTTCTGCTTCTCCGCCTCCATCGCATTTGAGCCTTCGCTCAGCGATGAGTGGACTTCCACGTCATCGTTCGGGTCTGCCGGGTCGGGCACATCCGTCTTCTCCGTCGGTTTGGATGTCCCGGCCAGGTCCTCCATGGCGTTTTCTGCTGCCTTGCCGATGCTGTCGCCGATTCCCATGTGACTGCTCCTTCCGACATTGCGTGCCGCCCGCCCCCGCGGCGTTCCGGCCCTACTCCTCCAGAATTATCAGCATGCTTACAATTAGTCCAGTGCTGGGGAAACGAACCGCAGCCGGAGAGGAAGGAAAGCAATGAGCACTTACCATCCGGAAAATGACCCCGCCAACCCCGACCGTCCGGGCAAGGACCAGGAGGGCGCCGCCCAGCCCGGCCTGGCGGAGGAGCGCAGCAGGGAATCTGCCGGCTCACCGAACCCGGACCCGCTGGAAGGCAATGTCACCGGCCTGGAGCCTGGCGGGGGAGTCCCGCCGGGGGAGACGCCGCCGGCGGAGGGCCAGATGAGCAGGGACCAGGGACACTCCGAATAGCGCCTGGACGGTCGGTGGGGCGGCGGGCGCAAAGCGCGCCGCCCCACCGCCTGCCCTGACGTTGTTTCAGGAAGACTCTGCGCGCCGGCGGACGGCTCGTGGTTCCGGCTGGCCCGCCAGCTGCCGCTCCAGTCCGTCCACGTCGAGGCGTGTATTCCAGCTGGCCCAGTCCTTGGGCCGCACCGAGGGCCGGCCCAGCAGGTACCCCTGGCCGGCGCTGATGCCCAGCTCGGTGAGGACCTTGAGCTCACCCACGGTTTCGATGCCCTCGGCCACCAGGGTGATGCCGATCTGGTCCGTGAAGTCCACCAGGCAGGCAGCCAGTGCCCGCTGCAGTCCGTCCTTGTCGACGTCGCCGATCACGTTCCGGCCCACCTTGAGCAAGTCGGGCCGCAGGTGGATCATGCGGCTCAGCGCGCCGGCTCCCGTGTGGGTGTCATCGACCGCGATGCGCAGCCCTTTTTCCCGGAGCGGATTGATGGCGGACAGGAACTGCAGGTATTCCTCTTCCGGAATGTCCTCGGTCAGTTCCAGCACCACCCGGTGGATGGGAAGTTCAATGTGGTCGAACAGTTCCGGCAGCCGCGGGTCCATGCAGGACGTGGGCGAAATGTTGAGCGACACGTACAGGTTCGCGGGCAGGTCCCGTGCGGCCGCTGCCGCGGATCCCAGGGCTGAGAACTCCAGGTTGGCGCCCAGGCCCACGGCGGCGGCCTCGGCAAACCACAGCTCGGCGGCCGCGCCGTCGTCGCTGACGAAGCGGGAGAGCGCTTCGGCGCCCACCACCGCTTTTCCTTCCAGCCCGTAAATCGGCTGGAAGGCGGTCATCAGCATCTGGTTTTCGAGCAGCGCACTGATCCGGGAGGTGCTGCGGATTGCATCCAGCTGCTCCGCGAACTGCGGCGGAAGCGCGGGCGGCGTCAGTCGCATCTCCCTGGCAGCCTCCAGGGTTTCCACCATGTTGGCGTCGCTGCGCCGGGTCTCGAGGAGATACTCCAGGAGGGCCCGTTCGGGCACGCCGGGATTCTCATCGAGGCTGTTGCTCAGCCGCTGCCGGACGGCGGCTCCCGCAGGATCCGTATCCGCCAGCACGGCGGCGATAATTCCCCATGCCTGTACCCGAACCGACATTAGCAACGCCCCCAGTTGACGAAGTAATGACCTGATGGCCCAAAAATGTTCAAATGTCCAAACGCCTTATAAAATAACGGTGCTGCCAACCTGATTTCCAGGGCGGCGAATAAGCAGACACCGCACGCTGATCGTATAACGGCGGCCGGAAAAGCGCAGTAGTTTTTGCGTTACTGGTTAGCGCTTTCCTGCTGGTCAGCCAGCAGTTCCGGAATCTGTTCCGGGGGAACGGGGCGGCTGAAGTAGTAGCCCTGGGCGCTCCGGCAGCCCAGGCCGCGCAATATGTCGGCCTGCTCCGCCGTTTCCACGCCCTCCCACACCGCTTCGAGCCCGCACGCCCGCACCAGTTGCAGGACCGCCGCCACCAGGGCTGGCTGGTTGGGATCGCTCTCCAGCCCGGTGATCAGCGACCGGTCCACCTTGACCCGGTCCACCGCCAGCCGGCGAAGGTAGCTGATGGAGGAGTAGCCGGTCCCGAAATCGTCGATTTCGATGCCCACGCCCAAGCCGCGGAGTCCGCCCAGCGAGTACCGGTCCAGCTCGTTGCCTTTGACGATTGCCACTTCCGTCAGCTCCAGGACAACCTGTTCGGGCCTGACGCCGGTCTCCTGGAGTGTGTTGCGCACGTCCTCGATGAACTGAAGGCTTTGCAGGTCGGTGGCGGAGATGTTGATGCGCACGGAGAACCTGCTGTCCACCAGGGAGGCATCAATCCAGGCCCGCAGCTGCTTCACGGCGGTCTTGAGGACCCAGAGGCCCAGTTCCGAGATCAGCCCCGCCTCCTCGGCGAGGGGGATGAATTCGTCCGGCATGATGAAGCCGCGGGTGGGGTGGTTCCACCGGACCAGCGCCTCCACGCCCTCGATCCGGCCGCTGCCAAGCTCCACCACAGGCTGGTAGTACAGCGTCAGGGCATCGTTCTTGATGGCGGCCCGCAGGTCATCCACCAGCTGGCTGCGGAGCCTGCGCATCAGCAGCAGCGCCGGCTCGAACCGGTGCAGCTTGTTCTGGCCTTCGGCCTTGGAGGCGTACATGGCGACGTCCGCCTCCATCAGCATGTCCTCCGGGGTTTGGCCCCCGCTGCCGACGCTGAGGCCGATGCTGGCACCGCAGCGCACGCTCCGGCCGGGGAGCTCAATGGGTTCGTTCAGGGACGCCAGGATCCGGTGCGCCACGATGGCTGCCTGGTCTGCCGACGCCGACGGCATGACAATGGCGAATTCGTCACCGCCCAGGCGGGCGACGACGTCGGGTGCCCGCACTGCGGTCCGGAGCCTTTCGCCCACGGTCACCAGGACCTGGTCGCCGGCGGTGTGCCCCAGGCTGTCGTTGATGGACTTGAACGCGTCCAGGTCCATCAGCAGGATGGCCGGCCCATCCTGCACCCGTTCGGCGTTCGCCGTCGCCCGGGCTTCCAGGGCGGTGCGAAGGGACTCAAGGAGGGCCGACCTGTTGGCCAGTCCGGTCAGCGGGTCCTGCATGGCCATCTTCTGCATCTCAAGGTGCGCCTCGTGCAGGAGCTGGGTCCGGACCTGGACCCGCTGCTCGAGTTCCTCGTAGATGACCTGCAGGTCCTCGGCCAGCAGGTTGGTGCCCATGATGATCGCATCGAGCTCGTCCCGGGCCGGTGAGACCTCTATCCGGGACGTGAGGTCGCCGGAGGCAAGCTTGACGATGCCTTCCAGCAGCTGGGAGAGCCGGGGGTCGTCATTGGCAAACATGGCCAGTCCTCCTTCGGCGCCTAATTGGCCTGGACGCGGTCAGTGCCGAGGGGGAGGCTGACGGTGACGGTGGTCCCGGTGCCCAGGGTGGAGGCGACGTCGATCCGGCCGCCGTGGCGGTCCACGATGTCCTTGGAGATGGCAAGGCCCAGCCCTGTTCCCGGGATGGCGCCGTTCATTGCGTTCGAAGCCCGGTAGAACCTGGTGAACACATGGTCGATTTCGTCACCCGAGATGCCGATGCCGGTATCGGCGATCCGCACGGTGGCCCACTTGGAGCCGTCCGCCGCGGCGTGGGATTCGCTGCCCACCTCGATCCGGCCGCCGCTGGGCGTGAATTTAATGGCATTGGACACGAGGTTGGTGAATACCTGCTGCAGCTGCACCTCGTCGGCCAGGATTTCCGGGTCTTCAGGAACGGGGTCCACGTCGATGGTGACGTTCTGCAGGGTTGCCAGGGGCCGGAGCGCCGCGGCCACCAGGTCCAGGGTGCGTCCCAGGCGCACCGGCGCCAGCTGCATTTCGGTGGTGTCCAGGCCTCCGCGGGAGACGCTGAGCATGTCCTCGATGAGTGTCCGGAGCCGTTCGGTGTTGCGGACCACGATGTCCAGCATCTGGTGGACTTCCCTGGACACCGGGTGTTCGGTGCTCTCCTGGATCATGTCCAGGTACGCCATGATCGAGGTCAGCGGGGTGCGAAGCTCGTGGTTCACTGTGGCCAGGAAATCCGTCTTCGCCTTGTCGAGTTCCCGCAACTGCTTCACCACCTGCTGCTGGCTGCTGATCAGGTGGCTTTGGATGAGCCCGTAGGCGGCGTTGCCGGCCACGTGCTGGATCAGGCCCAGCTCGGCGCTGGACCAGGTCCGTGGCCGGTCCATCATGGCGATCCAGATGATGCCCAGGGAGGAGTTGCCTTCGCCGATGGGCACCGCCAGCGTCGAGGCCGCTCCTGCAATGGCCCGGGCCGGCTTCTCCTCGGCACGCGCCTCGGTTTCCGTTCCGTCCGCGGAGGGTGTCTCTGTCCCGGCCCATAAGGCATCCGCCGTGGCGCGCGCCTCGTCCTCGCCGGGAAGTGCGCCTGGGGGCAGCTCCGCCAGTCCCTCCTTGTGCCACTTGGCAGTGATCACCGGGACGCGGTGGTCCTCGAAAGTGGAAAGGACCACATGGTCGGCCTTGAAGGTCCGGCCGAAGCCGGAGACGACGTGGTTGGCGATCTCCTGCGGATCGTTGGTGGCGCGTACTGCGGCAGAAACTTCGCGCAGCTGCTCGCGGAGCCCCTCTGCCACCTGCCGGGAGGAACGCCGCAGGGAGACCTGCTCGATGAGGACGGACGCCCGGTGGACCAGCTCCTTAGGTTCCGGCGGTTTGGTAATGCAGTCGTGGACGCCGGGCGGGGTGGCCGCGGCGATCTCCTGCGGATTGTCCAGATCCACCATGACCAGGACGGGCGCCGCGGACTCGACGGAGGCCAGAAGCGCGTCGGCCACGACGACGGAGGGCTGGCCGGCGTCCAGCAGGGCGGCCAGGCCGGCGGCGTCCGAGGCCTCCAGGACGCCGAACCCGGCATCCCGCAGCGCCTTGGCATTGCGGGCCAGCCGGCCGGCGTCGGGATCAGCGACGACGGCGGTACGGGCCAGGCGCACGCCACTCGGCACAGCCGTCACAGTGATCCCTTCCTCCCAGTTGAGTACATTCTAGGGGGACGCGGGCCGCGCCGGTCCAGAGCGCCGGGCCCCGGCGTTGCACCCCGCATACCGTGCCGCGGTGGAGTAGGCGCGCCGTAATGTGGCCGAAGCAACGCCGGCTCCCAGGCAGGGAACATATATTTGATCCGTGTCCTCCCCAACGAAGTCGCCGCGGTCCATACTGCAGAAGTACCTGATGATCCCCAAGCTGGTCAGGCTGTCCAGGGGTGCGCCGAAGGACCGGCATAAAGCGTGGGACGCGTACTGGGCAGGCATCACGGCCACCGGTCGGGGCGGCGAGGTCCTGTGGGATTCGGGGAGCGACCATGAGTTCCTAGGCTATAAGGACAGTCTCCTGCAGTACCTGGACCCCGCCCTTCCCGTCGTGGACACCGGCTGCGGCCATGGCAGCTTCACCCGTGCGCTCGCGGACGTCTTTCCGCGCGTGGTGGGGGTGGACGTCTCGCCGCACGCCGTTGCCAAGGCCCGGGCGGAGTCGGCTGGACATGGCAACACGGCCTTTGAAGCACGCGACATGACGGCGGAAGGCGCCGGGGCTGCCCTGGCGGAGTCCATCAACGCGGGTGGTGACGGCGCCAACGCCTTCATCCGCGGCGTCCTGCACGTCCTGGCTCCAGCCCACCAGGTGGCGCTCGTCGAGAACCTCCGGCTCCTGGCGGGGCGCCGTGGCACCGTCTTCATGGCGGAGACGAACTTCCAGGGGAACCCGGTGGAGTACGTATCCCACCTCGGGGCTACCACCCGCGGCATCCCGGCGCCGCTGGAACTGGCCATCCGGGGACTGCCCATGCCCGGGCACTTCGGTCCCGAAGAGCGTGAACGTGCCTTTCCGGCGTCGGCCTGGGAACTCCTTGAAGACGGCCATACGGCCATCGAAACCAACCCCGTGACCGGCGTACCCGGCCAGGACCGGGTGCCGGGGTACTACGCAGTGGTCCGCCCCCGCCGGTAGCCCGGCCACCCAACGTCCCTGGGCCGTCGGGTACGCAAATGCCGCAATGCCCCCCAGCCGGCCGCAAAGATCCCGCCACTCCCCTTGACAGGGACCCGATCCGGAGGCTCCATAGTCAGTAGACTTACTAGTTACCCCAGGTGAAAGGATGGCCACGCCGGCTGGGAGGAATGGTTGGACACCTTCGGCTCCCGGAACTGAACTTCATCGACCAGGAACAACGCAGCGACGGCGCCTTTCCAACTTTTTCCGGACTGGAAGACCCCAGCCCGGAAAAGCGCCCGAGCCGCAACCGCGCCCCAGCGTTCGGGCGGCGCCGGATAACCCGCCGGTGCCCCGGCCGGCCGCCGACGCAAGACCCACAGGAACCATCATGAGCAATATCATCCCGTCCGGAGACCTTCGCCGGATGCTGCTGCCTCCCACCTACGGGCGGCACGTCACGCCAGCCACCGAATTCACCGTCCTGTCCGTGGAAGTCTGGGCCTCGGGCCTGGTGGTAAACATCCACCTTCCCTCAGCGGATTCCCCGGAACCCCGGCTGGTGCTCCAGGACCACTTTGGCACCGAATACACGCTGCAGGAATCCGCCACTGTCGGCGCACGCAACCTGCAGGTTTTCGCCCCCTCGGTACCGCCCGGCACCAGGAGCCTGACCATCAGGGCGGCTGACGACGCCGACAGCCGGCCCGTGGTGACCTTCGCGGTGCCCCTCATGGCAGTCCGTGAAGAACGGCCGGACCTGGCGCCGGCACCCCGGGAGGCCGGAGCATCCGCTGACGGTGACCACGAGTCCTACGAGCCCGACCTCCGCCGCCCTGCCTGACCCTCTGAGAGGCCCCGCCATGCCGGACACCAGCAACTTCGCACCCACCACCGCAATCGTCACCGCCTCCGACTCGGGGATCGGCAAGGCCACGGCCGTGGCGCTGGCCCGCGCCGGGATGGACGTGGGCGTCACCTGGCATACGGACAAGGCGGGCGCCGAGGAAGCCGCCGAAGAGGTCCGCCTTTTGGGCCGCAAGGCCGTGGTGCGGCAGTTGGACACGACGGAATTCCGTGCCGCGGCGGCCGTCGTTGATGATCTCGCCGGCGAACTGGGCGGCCTGGACGTCTTTGTGAACAACGCGGGCACGGGTGCCAGCACCAGGTTCCTGGACATGGGAATCGACGACTGGATGCGGATACTGGATACGAACCTCAACGGGGCCTTCGTCTGCCTGCAGGCCGCGGCGCGCCTCATGGTCAAGGCAGGAGGGGGAGGGCGGCTGGTGGCCGTGTCCAGCGTCCACGAGTTCCAGCCCCGCGTTGGCTCCTCCGCCTACGATGCGTCCAAGCACGGCCTGGGCGGGCTCATGAAGACCCTGGCCCTTGAGCTGGGGCAGTATGGCATCACAGCCAACACGGTGGCCCCCGGCGAGATCGCCACGCCCATGACGGGGCAGGAGGACCAGGATCCGACGACGACGGAGCGCCCGGGGGTGCCACTCGGCCGTCCCGGCCACGCCCGGGAAATCGCCGACGTCATCGCCTTCCTCGCCTCGCGGGCCTCCAGCTATGTAACGGGCGCGGCCTGGGTGGTCGATGGCGGGATGCTGCAGATGGGTCCGCAGGCGGGCTCGCATCTCACAAGCAACGAATGGCGCGAAGGGTAAGCGCCTCCTGCGCTTGGGAAGTCCGCATCCCGGATTCGGCAAACGCTTTCCCGGAGCTTGCTGGCATGATGGAGCCCATGCGCATTCTGATTGCTCCGGACAAGTTCAAGGGGTCCCTGACGGCGGCCGAGGCGGCCGCGTCCATCGCCGAGGGAGCGCTCCGGGTGTACCCGGACGCCGTCGCCACCCAGTTCCCCATCGCCGACGGCGGCGAGGGCACCCTGGAGGCTGCGGTGGCGGCCGGCTACGAAGAGCGGCTGAACGCCGTGGTAGGCCCCATCCTCGCCCCGCTCGGGGCTGCGTGGGCCATCCACAAGGGTGGTGACGGCAAGGTCACCGCAGTGATCGAGACTGCCCAGGCATCCGGCCTGGCGGACATGGAACCAACCCCGCCAAATGCCCTGCGTGCCCATAGCTACGGTTGCGGCCAGCTCATCGCAGCGGCCCTCGATGCCGGTGCCTCCGAGATCGTCCTGGGGCTGGGTGGATCCGCCATGACGGACGGCGGCAGCGGCGCCCTCCGCGCCCTGGGCCTGAAGCCCCTGGATGCGGCCGGAAATGTGGTGCCCCTGGGCGGCGGCTCGCTGGGTGACGTCGCAACGCTGGACACGGGGGGACTGGACCCGCGCCTGGCCGCCACCACGTTCCGCATCGCCGTCGATGTCCGCAACCCGCTGTACGGGCCATCCGGCGCTGCCCATGTCTTCGCCCCGCAAAAGGGTGCGGACCAGGACGCGGTGGAAAGGCTCGACGCCGGGCTGCGCAACTGGGCATCAGTGCTGCGGGAAGCAACGGGCCGGGACGTGAACGTCCCCGGCGCGGGCGCCGCAGGCGGCTTCCCGGCGTCGTTCCTTGCCTTCACCGACGCCTCGCTGGAAGGCGGTTTTGCGCTGGTGGCCGGGCTGACCGGCCTGGCCGGCCAGCTGGACCAGGCGGACCTGGTGATTACCGGCGAGGGTTCCATGGACTCCCAGTCGCTGACCGGCAAGGCGCCGATCGCGCTCGCGGACGCGGCACGGGAGCGTGGCATCCCTGTCATTGTGGTGGCCGGGCGGATCCTGGTGACGATCGAGGACCTGGCCGGGCACGGTGTGGTCGCCGCGGCGCAGCTGCTGGACGTGGCGTCCAGCCCCGCGGACGCCGTGGCAAACGCCGGCAAGTACCTGGCCTGGGCAACAAGCCAGGTACTTGAGGGCGCCTGACCGGCGGGCGTGCAGTGGCGCCTCAGGCGCCGGTTTCATAATTCGGTTCGGCAACCGGCTTTGATTCCGGGGACCCCTTTTCCCGGAGGTACACCGATGCGCCCACCAGGACCCCGACGGCCAGGAACTCGCTTTGCCAGTTCTGGAAGGATTCGAACCAGAAGCGGCTGGTTCCCAGGTACTGCAGGAAGGTGACGTCGGGCTGCCCGTGGCTTTGTTGATCCTGGTTGTACTCGTCCACGCCGCCGGCGGCGTGCAGGAGGAATGAGGCCAGGAACAGGACGAAAAACAGGATCGACAAAGAGTGCTCATACAGTTTGAGCACTAGCCCGCCCCGCCGGATGGGCCACGGCGTGGCACTGCTGATCTGCGCATCCCGCGGGTCTTGGTCCTGGGGTGCCCTCCTGCCCATTGGCTTGGACTCGGATGAGCCCTTCTGGAACAGGAACACCGTGAGGACCACGTACATGGCCATCTGCAGGAACTCCGATTCCCAGTTCTCGAAGGTGGCCTCAACGAACGCGCCCGTGCCCAGGAACTGGAGCACGGACACGGCGGGTTCGCCGTGGGCCTGCTGGTCTTCGCTGTAGGACGCCGCGCCGGACAGGACCATTCCCACGAAAAACACGAGGAACAGGCCAAGGTTGGCCACCAGCAGCCCATGCTCTTTAGCCCACTTGCGCATTCATCACTCCTTGCTTTCTGGCGGCGGAAGGATCCTCCCGGTGGCGCGCTTGTTCAGGCGGAGGGGAACGAACACCAGCATCACCACCATGACGCCCAGCAGCGCACCACCGGCCGTGACGCCGGCAGATTTTCCTGCTGCGACATCGAAGACCAGGGCGGCGGTCCCGGCGCTCAACAGGGCGATGCCGCCCAGGGCGATCTTGGTGATGGTGTCGGCACTGGAAACCAGCGTTTCCTTGAGCCGCTTCCGGAAGAGCCGCCGGTGCACGCTGACCGGGAGGAGGATGAAGGCGGTGGTCAGGGCGGCAGTAACCACATTGGCGAGGTAGAGGCCGACCTCCCAGTCATCCAGCTTCTCGAACCGCTGCTGGAACGGCAGTGTCAGCAGGAAGCCGGCAAGGATCTGCACGCCGGTCTGGAGTACGCGCAGCTCCTGGAGGAGCTCGGCCCAGTTGCGGTCCAGCTGCTCCTCACGGGTCTCGTTCCGGCCCGTGCGGCCGGTGTAGTCCTCAAGATCGGACATCGGCGCTCCTTCCTCTCCGGCAGGGGTTCACGTCTTCTTTCTACTCCTCCTGTACCCAGAAAGGAGGCTGCCCGTTGCGCCTGCCCCCACATTTGATAAGTTTGCTGATTATCACCCGTGCACCATCGGCAACGCACAACAGGAGGAAGCATGACGCAGGAAAACCAGCAGGCTGAACCCGAGTCGGCCCCGGGCGGCTACGGCACCCCCACCGCCGAGCAGGAAGCGGCGGGCACGCAGGGCCGCCAGCAGTCCGGCAGCGGCGCCCAGCAGTCCGGCGGCGCTTCGTCGGCGGGCGCGGACACCAACGAGCCGCAGTCCGGGATGGGCCAGGACCCGGTTCCGCACGACATGGACCTCCCGTCCAGTGCCGCGGAGATCGATGAGTCCAATGACGATTCCCAGGGGTCGGCGCCGAACTCCTCGGAGTCCGGCCAGGAAGCCACAGGCATCCCGGACGGCAGCGGAAACGACCTTCCGCAGGAGGAATCGCCTAATGACGACGACGAAAGCTTCGACGCCGGATAAGCCAGCTTTTCCCGCAGGCCCCGGTTCCTGCTGCCCTGCCGGCAGCCGGACCGGGGCTCTTCCGTGACCGCATACATCGGGTTCGGCTGGGTACGGAACACGGGAAACCACGCCGGCAGGGAGCGGGGGACGCCCGTGCTGGACGCCGGAACCGATATCGACGCCAGGAGGGTGGACCGTGGGCAGGAGGTCTTCAGGGCAGTGGGCGCAGCCCGCGGACCGGCAGGGTGAGGCGGCAGTGGATGTCCTGGTGCCCACCTGCAACCGGCCCGCCGAGCTCGCCGTGACCCTCGCCGGACTTGCCGGCCAGCAGGACCCCGCGTTCGCCGTCGTGGTGAGCGACCAGTCAGCGGGCGAGCCCGCGTGGCAACATCCGGCGGCCGCCGCGATGGTGCGGGTCCTCGAAGCGCAAGGCCGGCCCGTCACCCTGCTGCGCCACCTGCCGCGCCGGGGGCTCGCCGAACACCGGCAGTTCCTCCTGGACCGTTCCACCGCCGGCCAGTGCCTCTTCCTGGACGATGACATCTGGCTGGAACCGGGCGCACTGGACCTGCTGAGCCGCGCCCTGGATGAGCTTGGATGCGGTTTCGTGGGCATGGCACCGCAGGGGCTGTCCTTCCTGGCTGACCGCAGGCCCGACCAGACGGCACCTTTCGAGGCGTGGGACGGGCCGGTGACTCCCGAGCGGATCCGCCCGGATGGCCCGGGATTCGACCGATGGCCGCTGCATAGCGCCGCGAACCTGAGCCACGTCAGCGCCGACCTGTCCCTGGAGCCGGGCGAGTGGGTGCCGTACCACGTGGCGTGGCTGGGCGGCTGCGTCCTGTACCGCAGGCAGTTGCTGGTTGACGCCGGTGGGTTCCGCTTTTGGAGCAGCCTTCCCGCCGGGCACGCCGGCGAGGACGTGGTGGCGCAATGGCAGGTGATGGAGCGCTATGGCGGCGCGGGCATCCTGCCCTCCGGGGCAGTGCACCTTGAATCGCCCACGACGGTTGCGGACCGGCAGGTGGAGGCGTACGACGTTGTCCTGGACCGGGAAGCCGCCCAGGCGCCTTAGTGGCCCGGGGTGGCGGCTAGCTTCAGCCCGTGGCGGGTACTGGCGGCGCCTGCAGCGGGTACGCCACGTAGGCGAAGCGGTCGGAGGCCGGCGACCAGCTGTTGACGTTGAGGGTGCCCTGTCCGCCGAACACCGGCCAGGTCTGCAGCGGCGTGGCCCAGTCACTGGTGGACACAAGGACGACGTCGACCCCCAGGTCCGCTGGGTGGCCTTCCGTTCCGGCAGGAAAGCGGACGTAGCTGGCCAGGCTGCCGTCCGGGGAGAGGTGCGGGAACCAGTCCACGGTGCCGCTCGCCAGGAGCTGTTCGAACTGGCTGCCGTCCGGCCGGACGCGGGCCAGCTGGGCGTGTCCGGGAGCCGTGCTGAAGGATTCGGTGTTCAGGTACAGCCATTTCCCGTCGGGCGAGTATTCCGGCCCGTCGCAGTGGCCCGGCCCGATATCGACGGCCGCGCCGGCGCCCCCGTGGGACGGCATGGTCATGAGGCGCCCCGGGCGCGAGAAGTCCCCGTCCTCGATCCCGACATAAGCGAGCTCACTGCCGTCCGGGCTGACGCCGTGCAGGAAATGGAAGGACCCGTCGTCGCCCGTCACCCTTGTGCCCGGCCCGCCCGCAAGGGGTGCACGGTAGATGTGCCCGTCATTCGCGGATAGGTAGATTGTTTCCCCGTCGGGGGCCAGGACATGGTCGTTGTTCAAGGCGGGAACGCCGGTCAGGGGGACCTCGGCGAGGCATCCATCTGCCAGGCCCAGGCGCCATAATTTGCCGTCCCCGTTGAGGATGAGTGCCTGGCCGTCAGGCGTCCAATTGGGTGCCTCCAGGAGCATATTCCCCGTGGAGTATGCAAGTTCCAGGGATCCCGTGGCCGCGGCGGTCCACACCTCGCAGCGCTGGCCCGGCGACAGCCTGCGCACCGGTTCAGTCCTTGCTGCTGAAGGCGGCGTCGAAGCTGGTTTGGGACGCGGGGAAGTCGTATTTCTTGAGCGCGGCTAGGGCTTCGGGGGCGCCGTGGAGCCGGTCCATCCCGGCGTCTTCCCATTCGATGCTGATGGGGCCGTTGTAGCCGATGGCGGCCAGCGCCCGGAAGGAGGCTTCCCAGGGGACGTCGCCGCGGCCGGCGGAGACGAAGTCCCAGCCCCGCCGAGGGTCGCCCCAGGGCAGGTGGGAGCCCAGGACGGTGTTGCGTCCGGTTTGGCGGATCTTGGTGTCCTTGCAGTCCACGTGGTAGATCCGGTCCTTGAAGTCCCAGATGAAGGAGACGGGGTCGATGCCCTGCCACATCATGTGGGAGGGGTCCCAGTTCAGGCCGAACGCTTCGCGGTGGCCGATGGCTTCGAGGGTGCGGACGGTGGTCCAGTAGTCGTAGGCGATTTCGGAGGGGTGGACCTCGTGGGCGAAGCGGACGCCGTTTTCGTCGAAGACGTCCAGGATGGGGTTCCAGCGGTCGGCGAAGTCCTGGTAGCCGGCGTCGATGACCTTTTCCGGGACGGGCGGGAACATGGCGACGTATTGCCAGATGGAGGAGCCGGTGAACCCGACGACCGTGTCCACGCCGAGGGCTTTGGCGAGCCGGGCGGTGTGCTTCATTTCCTCGGCGGCGCGCTGGCGGACGCCTTCGGGGTCGCCATCGCCCCAGACCTTGGACCCGACGATGGCCTGGTGCCGGAAGTCGATGGGGTCATCACAGACGGCCTGGCCTTTGAGGTGGTTGGAGATGGCCCAGACCTTGAGGTCGTATTTGTCCAGGATTTCCAGCTTGGAGTCGACGTAGCCGGGTTCGTCCCAGCGCCAGGCGTCCAGGTGGTCGCCGGAGACGGCGATTTCGAGGCCGTCGTAGCCCCAGCCGGAGGCCAGTTTCGCGACTTCCTCGAAGGGCAAATCGGCCCACTGGCCGGTGAACAGGGTGAACGGGCGGGACATGGATCTCCTTGGCTGGTGGCGTGCTGGCGCCTGGTGGGGCCTTATCGGCGGACGACGGTGAGGGTGCTCTTGTTGGCTGCGGATTCCTCAACGGCGTTGAGGATGTGCTGGACATTCAGTCCTTCCTCGAACGACGGCGAGGGCTGGGTTCCGTCCTTGATGGCCAACAGGAAGTCACGGACCTGGTGGGTGAAGGTATGTTCCCAGCCGATGATGTGGCCTTGGGGCCACCAGGCTTCGAGGTAGGGGTGTTCGGGTTCGTTGACCAGGATCCGGCGGAAGCCCTGCTCCCGGACGGGGAGGGTGGCGTCCAGGAAGCCCAGCTCGTTGAGGTTTTCGAGGTCGAAGAGCAGGCTGCCCTTGTCCCCGTAGACCTCGATCTGGAGGCTGTTCTTCCTGCCCGTGGCCACCCGGGAAACCTCCACTGAGGCGATGGCGCCCGAGGCCAGGGACAGCGTGGCCCAGGCGGCGTCGTCGACCGTGACGTCCTCTAAGCCGTTCTCGCCTGGGCGGCGGTCCACGAAGGTGTTGAGCCGGCCGGTGACCTCGTTGACCTCGCCGCCCAGGAGGAAGAGGACCTGGTCGATGGCGTGGGAGGCGATGTCCCCGAGTGCGCCTGACCCGGCGGTTTCCTTCCGCAGCCGCCACGTCATGGGTGCCTCGGCATCGGCCAGCCAGTCCTGCAGGTACGCCGCGCGGACATGCCGGACCGTGCCCAGCCGGCCTTCTGCGATGAGCTCCCTTGCCAGGGCCAGGGCAGGGACCCGGCGGTAGTTGAAGCCGATCATCGACTGCACACCCCGGGCCCTGGCCTTGGCCGCTGCGGCGGTCATGAGTTCGGCCTCGGCCAGGGTATTGGCCAGGGGCTTTTCCACCAGGACGTGCTTGCCCGCTGCCAGGGCAGCGACCGCGATTTCTGCGTGCATCCAGCCGGGGGCGCAGATGTCCACGATGTCGATGTCGTCCCGTTCGATCACGGTGCGCCAGTCCGTTGCCGATTCGGCCCACCCGTACCTGGCAGCGGCCTGCGCCACGGCGCCGGCGTCCCGGCCCACGAGGACCTTCTGCTCGAAGGCCGGGACGTCGAAGAAGCTGGCCACGTTCCGCCACGCGTTGGAATGGGCCTTGCCCATGAAGGCGTAACCGATGGCTGCCACACCCAACGGGCGGGAACCCGGACGGGAGGCCGGGGGAGTGGACGGGTGTTCGGGTTCGGTCATGATGCGTTCCTGCGTGCTTCCTGCTGGCTGGACTGGTTTTGCCGGATTAGAGGGTTGCGGTTTCCGGTGCCCAGTCCTCGGGGAGGGCGGCGGATGCCGGGGCTGAACTTTCGACGTCGACGAACGTGCCGGAATCCACGGACTCGCTGATGGAGACCATCGTGTCCAGGACGTGGTACGCCAGCTCACCCGTGGCCCGATGCCTCACACCGGCGCGGAGGGAGCGGGCCATGTCCAGGACGCCCATGCCGCGGCCGTTGGCCGGCCCGGTAGCGGGAACGGTGGTCCAGTCCTCATCACCGGCGCGCCAAAGCTTGATGTCGCCGGTGAAGTAGTTGGGGTCCGGCAGCGAGAGGGTGGCTTCGGTTCCGGTGATCTCCACGAACCCCATCCGGGTCCGGGGGGATTCGAAGGAGAAGACGCTGTGCGAGGAGGCGCCGGATTCGAACTGTGCCATGGCGGAGACGTGGGTGGGCACCTCGACGGTGAACTCCTCGCCGGCCTTGGGTCCGGAACCGATCACGCGCACGTCCTTGGCTTTGGAGCCGACGGCGGCCACCTTGCGGATGGAGCCGAAGGCCTGCACCAGGGCGGTGAGGTAGTACGGTCCCATGTCGAACAGCGGGCCGGCACCGTGCTGGAAGAGGAAGGCAGGGTTGGGGTGCCAGGATTCCGGGCCGGGGGTCTGGAACGTGGTCATGGCGGTCAGCGGGGTGCCGATGTCGCCGCGCTGGATCAGGCGCAGGGCGGTCTGGATGCCGGCGCCGAGGAAGGTGTCCGGCGCGCAGCCCAGGCGGATGCCTGCGGCGTCGGCGGTCTTGAGCAGCCCCAGCCCGGATTCGCGATCCAGGGAGAACGGCTTTTCGGTCCAGACGTGCTTGCCTGCATTGACTGCCGCGGTGGCCACTTCCACGTGCGCGGCGGGGATGGTGAGGTTGACGATGATCTCGACGTCGGGGTGGTTCAGGGCCTTGTCCACGCCTCCCCACTCAGGGATGCCGTACTCCTTGGCGCGGGCCTCGGCGGCGTCCTCGAAGAGGTCGGCGATGACATAGACCTTCAGGTCCGGGAACGCCGTGAGGTTATCCAGGTACTGCTTGCTGATGACGCCGGCGCCAATGACGCCGACTCCCACCGGGCCGCTGCGGGCCGGGGTGCCTGCCGGGGTGCTCACGCGTTGGCTCCTTCGGCTGCGGTGTTGCTGTCCAGGAAGGCCAGGCTCTGGGCGATGCCCTCGAAGATGTCGCCGTCGTAGTCGTCAAACTCCACCACGCCTACCTCAAGGGACTTCGCAGCGGCGATGACGTCCATCACGGGGACCTTGCCCTGGCCGGCCGGCTGCTGTGCCTTGTTGTCCCGGTTAAGGGGGCCGTCCTTGATGTGGATGAACTTCACGCGGTCACCAAGCTTGGTGAGGATATCGATGGGGTCCTGGCCGCCAACGGCCACCCAGTAGGTGTCCACTTCAAGGACCAGTGCCGGGTCCAGCAGGGACTCGAAGTACTCCAGGGCGGTGCGGCCCTCGATGGTGGACTCCAGTTCCCAGGCGTGGTTGTGGTAGCCAACCCGGATCCCGTACTCGGCGCCCTTCTTCGCGGCGGAGTTGAGCTTCGCTGCGGTGGCCTGGATGTCCTCGGCTTTCTGCCAGTGCTCGGCGGGCAGGAACGGATCAATCACCGTGCTGATTCCCAGTTCCTTGGCGGCGGCGAAGATTTCGTCCTGGTCCTGGCTCAGCAGGGGCGCGTGGCCGGACGGCGCGGTAAGGCCGTTTTCCTTCAGTGCGGCGCCGAGCTCCTTTGCGGTGGCCACGAAGTTGTAGGGCTCAACCTGGGTGTAGCCGATCCCGGCAACCTTCCTGATGGTGCCCGGAAGGTCCTCCGCGATCGCGTTGCGCAGGGTGTACAGCTGAAGTGAGTAGGACATGGGTTTCCTTAGCGTTCTGTAGTGGATCGAAGTTGACGGGTCAGCGGCCGGCGAGCGAGCCGCCGATGCCGCCGACGCTGAAGTATTTGTTCAGCGTGGCGAAGACGATGACGGGCGGGAGCATCATGATCACGGCCAGGGCCATGACGGAGGTCCAGTCCGTGGCATTCTGCTGGAAGAAGGACTGCACGCCCATGGGAAGCGTGAAGATTTCGTTCGAGCGCAGGAACACGATGGCTACGAGGTAGTCGTTCCAGGCCAGGAGGAAGGCGAAGATGGCGGTGGAGAGCACGCCGGGCAGGGAATTCCGGAGGACCACCTTGGTGAAGGATCCGAAGACCGAGCACCCGTCGATCCAGGACGCCTCCTCGAGGCTGATGGGGATGGAGTCGAAGTACGCGGCCATCATCCAGGTGGCCACAGTCATCGTGGAGCCCACGTAGATGATGGTCAGGCCCAGGAGGTTGTCCACCAGGCCCATGCCGGCGAACAGGATGAACAGCGGCACCACGGAGGTGATGATGGGCAGGGACTGCATGACGAACAGCAGCAGGGAGTAACCGGAGACTGCCTTGCTGCGGCCGCGGGAGAGGACGTAGCCGGCCGGGGCGGCCACGGCCACGGAGACCACCACGGTGGAGAGGGTGGTGACCAGGCTGTTCTTCAGCCAGGTGGCGGCCAGGGTCTTGGAGAAGACGCCGCTGAGGTTCTCGAATGTCAGCCCGGTGGCGGTGCTGTTGGGCCCGGGGGTGAAGGCGAGCACCACGGTGACCATGATGGGTACCAGGACAACTGCCGTGATGATGAGGATCGCGGTGAAGCGCCACCAGCGGCCTCGCTGGCCCGCTTCGGAGAGGACCCTGCGGCGCTTGCCGGTGTCGACGCCAAGCGCGGGGCCGGAATCTGCGTGGGCGTGAAGGACTGCGCTCATTATTCGACGCTCGACTTTCGGATCTGGCGGTACAGGATGACCGAGATGACCACCAGGGTCATGGTCATGAGGAAGGCGATGGCCACGCCGGGGCCGGTGGCGAAGTCCTGGAACACGGTCCGGTAAGCCAGGACCACCAGGGAGGTGGTGGCGCTGACGGGGCCGCCGCCGGTGAGCAGGTAGATGGTGGGGAAGTCGTTGACGCAGAAGATGGTCATCAGGATCCAGCTGATGTAGGTGGAGCGGGCAATCAGCGGCAGGGTGATCTGGCTGAACTGCTGCCAGCGGCTGGCCCCGTCCATGCTGGCCGCTTCGTAGACGGTGCTGTCCACGGAGGCCAGGGCTGCGGAGATCATCATCATCATGAAGGGGAAGCTGACCCAGACCTTGAACACCATCACCGTGACCGAGGCCAGGGTGGGGTCCGCCAGGAAGAGCGGTGTGCCCATGCCCAGGTTTCGGAACAGGGACGGGATCAGGCTGTCCGGCGTGGCCACCAGCCAGTTCCAGGCAGTGGAGGACACCACGATGGGCACCACCCAGGGCAGCAGGAGCAGGACCTTGAAGGTGTTGCCGGCCGGAATCTTGGTCCGCAGGAGCAGGGCGAGGCCCAGTCCTACAAGCCAGGATCCGAAGACGCCCACGATGGTGAACCAGAGCGTGAACTGGGCGGCCTTCCAGAACGCGGGCGAGCTGAGGACGGTGGCGAAGTTCTCAACGCCCACGAAGTTGCCGGTCTGGAGCAGGTTTCCGTCATGCGTGGCCTGGACGGCCGCGTAGATCAGCGGGTAGCCGTGGATCAGGACAAGCAGGACCACGGAGGGAAGCAGGAGCCAGAAGAACGTTTTGGTGGCCTGCGCGGAGAGCTTGCTCCTGCGTTTGCCGGGGGCGGACCCGGACCCGCCGGGGGCGAGTCCCCGGCGGGCCCGTGACAGGCCGGACTGTGCGGTGGTACTGGACATGGCCGGTGCCGTTCTACTTCTTCAGGACGGATTCGAGGCCGGACTGGAAGGCCTGCAGGGCAGTTTTGGCGTCCGACTTCCCGGTGATGATGGTCTGGCTGAACTGGTTCAGCGCCTGTCCGCCGTCGAGGGCGGCCAGGTTGGCATTCAGGGTGCTGCCCTGGGCGGCGAAGGTCTTGGCGATGGGCTGCCAGTCCTTGACGATCTTGACGTTGTTGGGGTCGTCGGCGAATTCCGGAATTTCGGTGATCGACTTGAAGACCGGGAGGGCGGACATGAGCTTCTTCTGCCACAGCTGCTTGAGCTGGCCCAGGTAGTACACCAGGAACTCTTCCGAGGCGTCCTGCGACGGTGTGTTGGTGTACATCATGATGTTGTTGGGGAACACGATGGTGGCCTTGTCGCCGTGCGGGCCCTTGATGGGGTCAGCCACCAGCAGGTCGCCTGAAGTGTCGCCGACACGCTGCGGGACGTTCACCTGGAACAGGCCGTATCCTGCCTTTCCGTCCTTCCACTGGGCCGACATGTTGTCCGTGGTGTAGCTCACGGCGGCGGGATCGACGATGCCGTTGGAGACGAGTTCGAGGACGAACTCCATGGCCTCGACGTTGCGGTCGTTCAGCAGGTCCAGCTCGCCGTCCTTGTTCCAGACACCGCCGCCGTTGTTGACCATCATCATGATCATGGAGTGGTTGGCGTAGTTGTTGCCTGTGCCGGCGCCGGTGGTAAAGCCGAAGGCGCCGATCTTCTTCAGCGCCTTGCCGGCCTCCAGCAGGGAAGGCCAGTCGGTGGGCAGGGCAACGTTCGCCTTCTCGAACAGCGACTTGCGGTACCAGAAGACGCGCATGTCCAGCTGCCACGGGACCGCCACGTAGCCCTTGCTGGACTTGAACGGGTCCAGGACGCCGGGCAGGAAGTCGTCGAACTGGCCATTGGCCTTCAGCTTGTCGATCACCTTGTCCGCGTAGGCGATCTGGCCCTGCTGCTCGAACTGGAAGGCCTGGAAGCCGCCGCCCGTGGAAACCGCCGGGCCTGTCTTGGAGGCAATGGCGGAGGAGAAGGTCTGGTAGAAGTTGGCCCACTGGATGATCTGGTAGGACGCCTTGCTGCCGTTCGCTCCGCTGAAGCCCTCGGCGATGCCCTTGGCAGCGTCGTTGTAGGCGGGCGTGGCCCACGGCATGTCCCAGAACTTGACGGTCCCGCCCGCACCGCCTCCGCCGCCCTGTGACGCTGAGCCGCCGCCGCAGGCAGCGAGCAGGGGTACGGAGGCTGCGGCAGCCGTCAGGCCCAGGAAACCGCGCCGTGAGAAGGAGCGGCGCTGTTCGGGAGTTGCGTTCATGATGTGTGTCCTTTCGGGACCGTCTTGCGCTGTGCGCCGTTGGTGCGGTCCTGCTCATCGTTGAGAATGGAGGTGGGACTGGACTGCTGTTCGGTTGCGTATCGGTGGGCTGGTTACGTTGCAGCGAGGGTTGCGTAGAGGTCGGTCAGCCGGGCGAACCCGGCCAGGTCGGCCGGGAGGGTGCCGGCGCTGAGATGGGTCTTCAGCCGCCGCCACGCCGCACGGTGGGCGGATTCGTACAGGGTTGGAAGCAAAAGTTCGCCGTGGGCCCCGGTGGCCCTGACTTCGGCGGGCCACGCGGCGTCCGGGTCCGGCACCCGGACGGCCACCCCGCCGTCGGCCGTGTAGAGGTGGATGTCGACGCCGGCCGGGCGGGCGGCGGTGAGCACGCCCTGGGCGGTGAACGGCGCGCCGTTGGCCAGGCGTGCGCTGACCGTGTATCCGCCGGCATCGCTGCGGAGGACTTCGGCGCTGTACAGCGGTCCGCTGACGGCCAGCACGGCGGCAAAGTGCCGCGCCAGGAGGCGCCGGACGTCAGTGCCCGGGGTCGCCGTCGCCACGCTGTCCATCAGGGACGCCGTGCCCAGGCCGCCCCGTACGGCATCACGGCCGTCGGGATTGCCGCTTTCGTTGATCAGCGCGGGGTTGGAGGCCCAGTGGAGATCGAGGACGACGGCGGCACCGGCGGCCCGGGCAGCGTCCGCCAGCTGCGTGGTCTCCTCCGGGACGGAATCCACCACCAGAATGCCGCGCGACCCGGATTCGATGGCCCGGGCGGCCTCCGTGGTCCAGCCTGCTTCGCCGGCGATTACCGCAACGTCGGCGGTCCGGTCCTGTGCGGCGGGGCCGAAGGTTGCCGGCAGGGACGCAACCGCCGAAGCTACGGCCCCTGCTTCCTCGGCCCGGGGCGTTGCTGCCACTGTGTAGGCGCTCATGCGTTCACTCCTGCCTTTTCGGCGGCGGCAACGTTCTGCACGGTGGCCTCCGAGATGGCCAGGGCAAACGTCAGGTCATCGATCAAATCCTGGGCGGAGGGTGCCTGTCGGGTTCCGCGGGCCAGTTCGGCCAGGTGCCGCCACTCGCCTTCGTAGCCGTTGTGGCCGTAGGGGCCGTAACTGGTGACCTGGCTGCCGCGGGAGAAGGTGGCCACGGCGGATCCGGCCTGGACGTAGGACGGCGTGAAGTCGATGTGGAGCGCAGAGTCGTCGCTGATGGCCTCGAAGGTCCATTCCGGCTTCCAGGTGCTGTTCATAACTGCGCGCAGTTCGATCACGCGGGTGGGGGTCCGGAGCGAAACGGCGTAGCCGAAGGGCCGCACGTGCCGGGCCTGGAGCACCTCGATGTCGCCGAAGTCCGGCGTGAAGCGGCGCACCAGGGGGAGGTCGTGGATAGCCAGGCCCATGATCCCGCCCTGCATCATCGCCTTGATGACCTCGACGTCCGAGTAATCGGGGTTGCCTGCGGCGGGGCGGGTGATGATTTCGGTGGCGAAGTCTTCGAAGCGGGCATTCGGCGGCAGGACGATGGAGGAACGAATGGTGTGCACGCGCTCCGGAAGGTCACCCCAGTTCTGTTCCGCCGCCAGCCAGCCGGGATCGAAGGTGTGCATGGCTCCCACCACGATCGGCACGCCCGTTTCGGCGCTGACGTCCGCGATCCTGGCTGCCTCCCCACCGTTCATGGCGAAGGGCTTCTCGCAGAGGACCGCTTTCTTTCCTGCCCGGCAGGCGGCGATGACCTGGTCCGCATGGAACTGGTGGGGGCTGCAAATGGCCACGATGTCCACGTCAGGGTCTCCCAGCAGGGCATCCATGCCGGTGCTGGAGGTGGCGCCGACGCGCGCTGCCACCGACGAGGCAACAGCAGGGTCCACGTCCATGATGTGCCGTACTTCCAGGATGTCCTGGAGCCGGGCCAGTGCCGGAAGGTGGATGGCCTGGGTGACGGGCCCGGCGCCGAGGATGCCGACGCCCAGGGGCCGTTCTGCTGGCGCTTCGATATGGGACAAGTTCTATTACCTCTTTGTAAGGCGGACTCTGGAGTGCCGGAGGGATCAGTGCGGCGGATGGTTGCCATCGGAACCGCGAATGTGCCCTGAATCACAACGTAGAACTACTTTTGACGCGCGTCAAGCAAAAGTTGTTTGTTTCGCGTCATTCTTCTGACGTGGTGACAGCAGTAAGTAACAGTGTTATGACTTAGACATGACTTCAACGACGGGCAGGCAGGCCGGAAAAGACTCCGACGTCGGCAGCCTGTCGCGTGCTGGGGACCTGTTCCAGCTGCTCCGCGACGGTAGGGCCCGCACCCGCGCCGAACTTGCCCTGAGCACCGGGCTGGCCCGCTCCACGGTGGCCTCCCGGATCGATGCGCTCATGCTGTCCGGACTGGTGGGCCCGGCAGGGGAAGCCCTCTCCAGCGGCGGCAGGCCGCCGTCGCGCTTTGCTTTCAACCCCGCAGCCCGCCTGGTCCTGGCCGTGGATGTTGGTGCCACGCACCTGGTGGTGGCGGTTACCGACCTCGGGGGCAAAATCCTCGCCGAACACCGGCTCGAGCAGCAGGTGGCCGACGGTCCGGAGGCCGTGCTGGACCAGGTGGTGGCCCAGGGCAGGGAGCTGCTGGCCTCGGCGGGACGCAGCGTCGCAGAACTTGCCGGGATCGGCATTGGATTGCCCGGACCCGTGGAACATGACACCGGCAAGCCGGTGAAGCCGCCCATCATGCCGGGCTGGGACGGGTTCGACGTGGTCAGCTACGTCCAGCGGTCCCTGCCCGTCCACGTGCTGGTGGACAACGACGTGAACATCATGGCTCTGGGGGAGCAGTCCGCCCACTGGCCGGAGCACAACAACTTTTTCTTCGTCAAGGTGGCCACCGGCATCGGCTCCGGCATCATCAGCAACGGCGAACTGCAGCGTGGCGCCAACGGCACGGCGGGCGACCTGGGGCACGTGCAGGTGGCCCGAGGCGCGGATGTCCTCTGCGCCTGTGGAAACTTCGGGTGCCTGGAGGCACTCGCGTCAGGTCCCGCCGTCGCCCGTTCGCTGCGGGAGCACGGACTGGACGTCGGGAGGGGCGCCGACGTGATCCGGCTCGCCGCAGACGGCAACCTGCAGGCCATCCAGGCGCTGCGCCAGGCAGGCCGGGACATCGGTGAGGTGCTGGCCACCGTGGTCAACCTGCTCAATCCGTCCGTGATTGTGGTGGGCGGCAGCTTTGGTGAGACGGGGGAGCACGTGGTGGCCGGCATCCGCGAAGTGGTGTACCGGCGCTCGCCCCCGCTCGCCACCTCGCACCTGCGCATCAGCGTCTCCCGCGCCGGAAGCCAGGCTGCCGTGCTGGGGGCAAGCCAGCTGGTCACCCAGTACATTCTGTCGCCGGCCATCATTGAAGCCACCCTGGCCGGCGCCATCGCCGGGTAGCGCCGGGCAGTGCTCCGGCGCTACCCGGCGGCTTCTTACGCCTCCGCCTCGGGTTCCGGCGCCTCGGTCAACAGCAGGGCCGTTCCGCCGTAGGCGGGCAGCTCCAGGAAGAAGCTGTGCAGGTCGTCCACCTGCGCCACGGTCTCCCCGCTGAACAGGTCCTGGACGTTGGCGCCGGACGGCAGTTCGTTGGACTGGATGCTGCCGGTAATGTCCTGGCCGGAGAAGTTCAGGGCAGTGACCTGCAGGGCCCCGTCCTTCAGCCGGTTGACCAGCACCAGCGCTGCGCGGTTGGAGACCTCGGGCACGTCCAGGAGGGTACCGGTGGCGATCCCGTTTTCCTCGCGCACGGCGAGGATCCGCTGCAGCCGCCGCGCGAAGGAGTCCTGGTCCTGCAGCTGGTCCGGCAGGGAACCGTACAGGCTGCGGGCCCTCGGCATTCCTGCCGATGAGTTGGTGGCGTCCGGGCTGGTCCCCATGAGGTCGTGGGCACCGCGGTTGATCCACCGCGTATCACCCTGTGACGTGAGCTCGCCGACGCTGCTGCGGTCCAGTGCCAGGATACCGGTGAGGTCCCAGCCGGACAGGGCAAAGACTCCGGGCTGCAGCGCGTTGTACATGGCCAGGAGCAGGTGCACGTCCCGGATCTGCGCCTCCTGCTCCGGGGTGACGGCGGCCGGGTCCTTGATCCCCAGGGCGGCCATGATGAAGCTGACCGTGGTGCAGGCAATGCCGTTGGTGGTGAACACGGCGTTGTAGGGCGCATTCTCGCCGGTGAGACGGTCCCGCAGGGTCTGCTGCACGTTCTCGGCCAGCTGGGCGCCCGTGAGTTCCTCGCCGTTGAGCTCGAACATCTCGTCCCGGTGGCCGGCGGCGAAGTGCAGCAGCTCGTAGGTGAGTTCGTCATGGTTCTGCAAAGCGTGCACCAGTGAGGCCTGGTCCACCCCGATTTCCATGGACAGCCGGAGGGTCAGCCGCAGGAACTCGGTATCGGCGGTGACCAGGGCGTAGTGGTACGCCGGGCGGGTGATGAAGTCGTAGGAGAGGTCGGGGCCGGACTCCGAGGTCGCCTTGATATCGTCAATGGTCAGGTTCAGCTCCTGGAAGGAGAACCCGCCCACCTTGCGGATCATGGAGCCGATGAGCTGGTTGGCGGCTTCGGACAGCGGGTGCCCTTCGGACCAGCCGGGCTGCTCTTCCGCGCTCTTCTCAACGCCCAGGAAGCCGTTGGCATCGAGGCGCAGTGCCCCCGTGCCCAGGTCCACCAGCGAGTGCAGGGCGTCGCCCACCACCAGGCGCATGCCCGCGAATGTGGGGTCAAGCCAGTTGATGGAGGGCTGGCCGGCCTTGAAGTAGTGCAGGTAGACCCAGCGGCGGGTCTTGCCGGTGGTGTCCACGATGGGCCGCGTGGCACTCCAGTTGGTTTCCTTGACCCCGGGCTCGTAGAAGATGACCCGCTGCAGCCGGCCGATGATGTAGCCGGCCCTTTGCAGCGCCTGCTCCGAATCGGGGCTGAGGTTGACCGAGTCTGCGCCTTCCGGGACGTCCGGGAGCAGGTTCCAGTCCTCTTCCGGAATGTCCACCATGTGGTAGATCCCCGGGTAGTCCCGGAAGTTCATCTCGGCCAGGCGGAAGTCCGCGCCCTTGCCGGTGTGGCCGGGGACGATGTCATCGATCACCGTGCCCTCGTGCTCGGCAGCCACCTCGCACATGCTGCGGAACTCTTCTTCGGTGCCGAAGACGGGGTCGATCGCCATGCTGATGCGGTCGAAGTGCCCGTCCACGCTGGGCGTGTGGGACCAGCCGCTGATGCCGCCGGCGAGCTTCACGGGTCCGGTATGGATTCCGCGGATCCCGATCTCGCGGAACGCCTTCCACATTTCGGGGTCGCCGAGGGCGGACAGGAATGACTGCCCGGTCCGGGTGATGAAGGACAGCGGGTAGGCGGTGAACCATACGGAGGCGCGTTCGACGGCGGCCCGCGGGTTGGGATGCGCGTACGAGTTCTGCCACATGCTGGCCTGGCCGGACAGCTGCCGTGCCAGCGTGTTCGCGTCCCCGAGCATGGCCTGGTTCCGCAGCCACTCCACGTATGCCGCGTTACGCCCGTCGAATTCGAAGGACGGCCGGCTGCCCACGAACTGCCGCCGGCGCGCGATGGGACGCAGTGCCTTGGGGCGGGCCGCGAAGAACTGCTCGTCGAACGTGACCTCAAGGTCCGGTGACGGCTCCGCCGCGTCCTCTTCCACTTCCACGCTGGCCTGCGCGGCCTCATCCGCTTCCGAAGTACGCTCGCTGGTGCCCGGCTCCCGCATAAGCTCCTCTTTCCATTGCTCGTTTCCGTGCTGGCATGGATGCTCCAAGACCCCTTGCCCAAGGTCAGGTACCCAAGCGAGCAGGGAGTATTCGGTGATCCCCCTCCCGATGCTACTGCCCGGCGGAGCCAGCGGGAGGGACACCGGCGCGCCGGTTCTCTGCCCAATGGGGGAATCCCCATTGTTTTGCCGGATTCCCCCACCAACGCGCCAAGGGGTCGTATTCTTAGAGCAAAGGTTTTGCAGTGGGCCGAAGCGCTGATAGCAGGGCTGGAACATGGCCGCTGATCCCTCGGGGCAGGTTGGCTGGGGACCGCTTCCAGTTACGCCGGAGGTAGTCTTCGACAGTAAAGACGTCGAAGACTACCTCCGGGAAGTCACCCGCGACTTCATGGCGGGCATCAAAGGTGAGCGCCGCAGCATCGGCTGGGCGGCCACCCTCTTTCGCTTGGGGAAAGCGCGCACCCTGGCTGCCAGTTCCGAGCAGGCGCGCGAGGCTGACCGGGAACAGTGCTCGTTCGCCGACGGACCGGTCATGGAAGCCCTGCGTACCGGGGCGTTCGTCCTGCTCTCGGACCTGGGCCGCGACCGCCGGTGGCCCGGCTACTCCAGTGCCGCCGCCGTCCATGGCGTGCAGTCGCTGCTTTCCGTCCCCATCCTCAGCGAAGGTGCCACCAGCGCGGCCATCACCCTTTACGCAGCCTCCCCGCACGCCTTCACCAGCGATGACCTGGTGCTGAGCCAAAGCTATGCCCGCCAGGTATCGCGCGCCCTGCGGGTGGTGGTCCGCACCGCCGAGCGCGCGGAAGCAACGGCGGGTCTCGCCGTCGTCCAAAGCTCCCTCGTCCTGGTGGACCTGGCGGTGCGCAGCCTCATGAACGAATACGGCCTCACCCGCGAGGGCGCGCTGCGGTTCCTGCAGACGCAGGCGCTGCATCACGAAATGGACCTGCGGGATGCGGCGCTGAACGTCGTGGCCCCCGTCGGTGTGGACCGCGGGGCCGGGCAGCCTTCGGGGCTGCGGCAGGAAACGTACGACGGCGTGGCGGAACTTCCGCGGCCGTCGTCGGCGGGGCGGGACTTTCCAACCGGAACGTCGCCCCGCAAGGATGCTGCGGCGGGGAGGGAACCCCCGCCCGCGGCTGAAGGGAGGACAGCATGACCATAGAGAAGCAGGACCTGCGCCCCGTCGCGGACGGACCGGAGAAGCACCCCTGGCACCGGTTCGTTGCCCTGGGGGACTCCTACACCGAAGGAATCGGCGACCCCGAACCGAACAGCCTGGGCGGCCTCCGGGGATGGGCGGACCGGGTGGCGGAAGAACTCGCCGAAGGCCAGCCGGACTTCGCGTATGCCAACCTTGCGATCCGGGGGATGCTCCTGCGGCAGATCCTCGACGTGCAGCTGGAGCCGGCGCTGGCGCTGAAGCCTGACCTGATCGCCATGTCCGGCGGCGGCAACGACATTGTGTTCCGGCATGGGGATCCGGACAAGCTGGCGGAAAAGATCGACGAAGCCGTCGGCATCCTGTCAGCCACCGGAGCCACCGTCCTCCTGTACGCGGGTCCGGACTGGGGCGACACCCCCGTCTTTGGCAAGATCCGCGGACGGGTGGCGATCTACAACGAGCACCTGCACAGGATCGGTGCGCGGCACCACGCCATCATGGTGGACCTGTGGTGCCTGCCGGAGCTCCAGCACGCAGTGATGTGGGACCCGGACCGCCTTCACCTGTCCCCGCTGGGCCACCACTCCGTGGCCGTGGCCACCCTCAACGCCCTGAAGGTGGCCCACCCGCTGAAGCCGCTCCAGCCGCGGCCGCTTCCGGCCCACGGGTGGACGCAGGCCCGGGCCGAGGACCTGGTGTGGGCGCGCCAGTACTTCATGCCATGGGTACTGAAGCAGTTGCTTCCCCGGCATGCTGACGGACTGGCGGCGAAGCGGCCGCAGCCGGGACCCGTGTTTGGCCGTGGCCTCCCTGGCCCGTTCCCGCCGGGCCACCCGGTTGCGGGCGGGAACCTTGGCGCCCCTGACGGGACCGCGCCGGAAGGGCAGGCAGCCTAGCCGCGGGCAAACCCGTTTCAGGACCTGCGGGCGTCCCTGGCGAGCACGATCACCGCGGGGACCCCTGCCACGATGGCCGGGACGGCCAACAGCAGGCCGTATCCCGGCTGGAACACTGACAGCACCGCGGCAATGAAAGATCCGGCCAGGGCGCCGATGAGCGCCACGGACCAGGGCCTCCGGCGGTCCCTGGCGTTGAAGAACAGGAAGCCCCCGAGGGCGGCTGTGGCCACGCCAAGGGCGACGACGATCCCGAAAACAATGGCCGCCCCGGCCCCGGGTGCGTCCTTGAGCTGGTCAATGAGCGCCACGGGTACTGCAAGCATCCAGCTGCCCAGAAGGAATGCGGTTACACAGGCCGCCAGGCGGCCTCTGGGCACCGGGTCCAGGGTGTGGATCTGCTCCGGCGGAAGGTCGGACTGCTGGACGTGGCGGTGGTTTGCCGGCGGTGTTGGCCGCGGCAGCCGCATGAAACTCTCAAGCATGGATCCCCCGAACGTAGTGCTTGACGTCCTTCCAACCTACACCGGGCCCTCAGAGCTGCCCCGCTGTATTCAGCCTCAACGCTTCTTCGGTGCCCGCTTGGAGGCTGCGTTCAGCGCCGACTTCACGGCGGGAGGCAGGATGCCCTGTTCCGTTTCGGGCTCCGCCACCGTTCCACGCGCCTTCGCGATGGCTTTCATGCCGTGGTAGATCACCAGCGCGGCAGCGGAACCAAGGGCGATACCGGTGAACTTCAGGTCCCCGATGGTCCAGGTGTAGTCAGCGATGCCGATGATCAGGGCGACGGCGGCGGTGGTCAGGTTGATGGGGTTGGAGAAGTTCACCTTGCTCTGCACCCAGATCTTGACGCCCAGGATGCCGATCATGCCGTAGAGCATGGTGGCCGCGCCGCCCAGCACACCCGCCGGGACGGTGGCAATCAGTTCGCCGAACTTCGGCGAGAAGCTGAGCAGGATGGCGAACATCCCCGCCACCCAGTAGGCCGCCGTCGAATACACCTTGGTGGCTGCCATGACGCCGATGTTCTCCGCGTAGGTGGTGGTGCCCGAGCCGCCGCCAAAGCCGGCCAGGACGGTGGCGGCACCGTCTGCCATCAGCGCCCGTCCGGAGACGCCGTCGAGGTTTTGCCCCGTCATGGCGGCCACGGACTTCACGTGGCCGATGTTCTCCGCCACCAGCACCAAAACCACCGGGACGAACAGGCCCAGGACGCCGATGTGGAACTCGGGAGTCTGGAAGTGCGGCAGGCCGACCCAGGCTGCGGCGTCCATTTTGTCGTACTTCACTTCGCCGCGGAGCATGGCCACCAGGTACCCGACCACCACGCCCACCAGGATGCTGAGCCGGCCCAGGATCCCGCGGAACAGGACGCTGACCAGGATGATGGTAACCAGCGTGACCAGGGCAGTGATGGGGGCGGCGTCGAAGTTCTGTTTTGCCGCTGGGGCCAGGTTCAGGCCAATCAGCGCCACGATGGCACCGGTGACAATGGGAGGCATCAGCCGGTTGATCCAGCCAGCGCCGAATTTCTGCACCACGGCGCCCACCAGGGCCAGCGTGGCGCCGGCCAGCACCACCCCGCCCAGGGCACCGGGAATCCCGAACTGGGCCTGTGAGGCGGTAATGGGGGCGATAAACGCAAAACTCGAGCCCAGGTAGCTGGGTACCCGCCCCTTGGTGATTACCAGGAACAGCAGCGTGCCGATGCCCGAGAAGAACAGCGTGGTGGCGGGCGGCATGCCGGTGATGATGGGGACCAGGAAGGTGGCGCCGAACATGGCCACCACGTGCTGCATGCCCACGCCGATGGTCAGGGGCCACGCCAGCCGCTCATCCGGGGCCACCACCTGGCCGGGCTTGATGGTTTTGCCGGTGCCGTGCAGCTTCCATTTGATTCCGAGCATGCTCATGGGAAGGAATGCCTTTCAGGGGGTGCCGCGAGGGGGCGAAGATCAACTCGGTCCAGAATACCGCCAAGTTTTCGCGCGCACCCGCTGTGGCCAAGGTCACCCCCGATGTGGGAAGAGCCAGCGTTCACTTGAAGTTGCAACTATGGAAAGCAACCAGGGGCCACCGCGGCAGGCGGGTGACCCGCAGCGAAAGGTACGCCAATGACCATTGCCCATGAAGAAGCGGTTATCGATTCGGCAGCCGTGGACGCCATCTTCGCCCAGGCCCGCACCGCCAACTCCTTCACCGGCGAGGTGACCGAGGAGCAGGCCCAGGCCATCTATGAGCTCACCAAGTTCGGCCCCACCGCCTTCAACTCCCAGCCGCTGCGCGTCACTTACGTCCGTTCGGCCGAGGCGCGGGCCACCCTGGTGGACGCTTTGTCCCGCGGCAACCAGGCCAAGACCGCCTCCGCCCCGCTCGTGGCCATCCTCAGCTACGACACCGACTGGGCCGGCAAGTGGGACAACTTCCTCCCCGGCTACAACGCCCCCAAGGCCATGTACGACGCCGATCCCGCGCTCGCGGCCGCCACGGGCAACAACAACGCCCACCTGCAGGCGGGCTACTTCATCCTGGCCGTCCGCTCGCTCGGCTTCGCCGCAGGTCCCATGACCGGCGCCGACTTCGCCGCTATCGATGCCGCCTTCTTCCCGGCCGGCGACCAGAAGAGCTTCCTGGTGGTCAACATTGGCCAGCCCGGCGAGGAGGCCTGGGGCGAAGCAAAGCCCAAGTACTCCTACGACGACGCCGTCCGCACCGTCTAACACTCCCCGACGCGCCATCACTTCCGGCCCCCTTTTTCCCAACGCCCTATCACCTACTGATGGGGCGTTTGGGTTTTAAGGGCGGGAGGTGATGGGGCGTCTGACGGGCCGGTGGGAGACTGGGGCCATGGCGACCCGGAACCTGATTTTTGTGGCCTTCGTGGAGCCCGTGGCCGAAGGCCAGGTCTTCCCGCGCACGGACTGGCCGCTGCACATCACGCTGCTGCGGTTTGACGTGAGGTTCGACGCCGCCACGACAGAAAGCGCGGACGTCGCCGAAAGCATCGCCGGGCTCGCTGACGCACCGGCAGCCGCAGCGCTTGGCGCCGCGCTCGCCGTGGGGGAGGACGCCGCCTTCGGCCGCAACGGTTCGGTGCCGGTCAGCCTCATCGAGCCCCAGCAGGACCTGCAGGGGCTGCACGCGCAGTTGGTTGCCGCCGTCGGCACCATGGACGGAAGAATCCTGACGCCCGCCCACACCCTCGCCGGGTACCGTCCCCACGTCTCACACCACGGTGGCAAGCGCCTCCACCGGGGCGACGCCGTCGTGCTTGACCGCGTCGCCCTGGTGGACATGGCTCCCGGTGGCGACCACGCCATCAGGCGCGTCCTCAGGCTGTGGAGCCGCGAAGGTGAAAGCTAGGCGATGACGCTGTCCACCAGGGCTTTGGCCTCGGCCTGGACCTGCTTCAGGTGGTCCTCGCCCTTGAAGGACTCGGCGTAGATCTTGTACACGTCCTCGGTGCCGGAGGGCCGGGCGGCGAACCAGGCGTTCTCGGTGACCACCTTCAGGCCGCCGATGGCTGCGCCGTTGCCGGGGGCCTCGGTGAGCTTGGCGGTGATTTCCTCGCCCGCCAGCGACGTGGCAGTCACGTCAGCGGCGGACAACTTGCCCAGCTTGGCCTTCTGCTCACGCGTCGCGGCGGCGTCGATCCGGGCGTAGACCGGGGCGCCGAACTGGTCGGTCAGGCCCTTGTACAGCTGCGACGGGGACTTGCCCGTGACGGCGGTGATCTCGGACGCCAGGAGGGCCAGCAGGATGCCGTCCTTGTCCGTGGTCCATACGCTGCCGTCCAGCTTGTTGAAGGAGGCGCCGGCGGATTCCTCGCCGCCGAACGCGCCTTCACCGGACAGCAGGCCGGGCACAAACCACTTGAAGCCCACCGGGACCTCCACGAGCTTGCGGCCCAGGCTCTGCGCCACGCGGTCGATGATGGAAGAGGACACCAGGGTCTTGCCCACCACGGAGGCCGGGTTCCAGCCGCTGCGGTTGCGGTACAGGTAATCGATGGCGACGGCGAGGTAGTGGTTGGGGTTCATCAGCCCGCCGTCCGGGGTGACGATGCCGTGGCGGTCTGCATCCGCGTCGTTGCCCGTGGCGATATCGAAGGAGGATCCGCCTGCGGACATCCGCTGGATCAGTGAGGCCATGGCGGACGGCGAGGAGCAGTCCATGCGGATCTTCTCGTCCCAGTCCAGCGTCATGAACGCCCACTGCGGGTCCACGGTGGGGTTCACCACGGTGAGGTCCAGGTGGTGGCGCTCGGCGATCTCGCCCCAGTAGTCAACGGAGGCGCCGCCCATGGGGTCGGCACCGATTCGTACGCCGGCCTCGCGGATGGCGTCCAGGTTCAGGACGGACGGAAGGTCGTCCACGTAGCTGGAGAGGAAATCGAACTTGCCGGTGGTGGCCGCGGCTTGCGCGTCGGCCAGCGGAATACGCTTTACGCCCCGCAGGCCGTTTTCCAGCAGCTCATTGGCGCGGTTGGCGATCCAGCCCGTGGCGTCCGAGTCGGCCGGGCCGCCGTGCGGGGGGTTGTACTTGAAGCCGCCGTCGGCGGGCGGGTTGTGGCTGGGCGTCACCACGATGCCGTCAGCCTGCGGTGCGCCGGGCGCCCCCTTCCGGTTGTACGTGAGAATGGCGTGGCTCAGGGCCGGGGTGGGGGTGTAGCCGTGCCGGGCATCGACCAGCACCTGGACGCTGTTGGCGGCGAGGACCTCGAGGGCTGAGTTCTGTGCCGGCTCGCTCAGTGCGTGGGTGTCCTTGGCCAGGAACAGCGGACCGGTGACCCCCTGGGCGGCCCGGTATTCCACGATGGCCTTGGTGATGGCCACGATGTGCTGCTCGTTGAAGGAGGCCTTCAGGCTGGATCCCCGGTGCCCGGATGTCCCGAACACCACGCGCTGGCCGGGATCACTGAGGTCCGGCGCGATGTCGTAATACGCGTCAAGGAGCGCAGTGATGTCAACAAGGTCCTGGGGTTGGGCAACTGTACCCGCGCGGCTAGCCATGGCTCCAGCATGCCAGAAGCTGGCAGGAGTCAAAACGATCCGCCCAGAATCCGGACGCTGTGACCTGCTGTGACGGACACAAACCAAGTAGTTAACCTGAGTACACGGCCGCAAAAGTACCTATATACCGGGCCTTCCGTGCCCTGCTAATTTCAAGGAAATTCCACGAAAGCACGCGGAAGGAACGGACGACGGCGGCCCGCCGCCTCCGTCGGTTCCGGCAAGGAAACGGGGACGTCCAATGGGGGCAGGAGACGGGGCAGCGGAGCAGTCCAGGCTTGCTGCCGAGCGCGTGGCACGGCTGAAACGCCGGTTGGATGAGGCCGAACACTCCACCAGGGCATGGGATACCGGTGCGGTGGGGGAGCGGACGGTTGCCGACAAGCTCAGCGAGCTGGTTCCCCGCGGTTGGTACGTGCTCCACGATGTCCATTGGCCGGGCAGGCCCAAGGCCACCCTGGACCACGTCCTGGTGGGGCCGGGCGGTGTGGTGGTGGTGGATTCGAAGAACTGGACCGGCGAGGTGCAGGTGGCTTCCGGTGTGCTGTGGCAGGGCCGTTATGCACGTACCCAGGCCGTTGAGGGCGCCTTGGCCCAGTGCGCTGCCGTCGCCTCGGTGCTGGCTCCGCCGCACCGCAGGCTGGTGCGCCCACTGATCTGCATGGCTGCGCAGCCTGACCTTTTTGGTATCACCGACTCGGACGTGGCCGTGGCCGGTTCGCAGCGGGTGGTCCCGGCGATCGAGTCGCTGCCGGCGGTGCTGGACCAGCAGGCCGTGGTGGGCCTGTACGAGGACCTGGGCCGGCAGCTCACGCACGAGCAGGAGCCCGGAATCACCGCCCTGCGCAACGTGCGCCCGGGAACCGTGGTGCGCCCGGCGGGAGCCCTGCCCCCGGCCGGTCCCGCCGCAAGCCCGGGAGGCAAGGCCGGAGCCAAGGACGCCGGAGCCAAGGACGCAGCCAGGGCCCGCAGCGTATCCCGGCACCCCGCCGGCCGTGCCCTGCCGCCACGGGATGTCCAGGCCGGTCAGCATGCGGCTGCGCCGGGCGGCCATTGGCGCCATGGCCGGAACACCAGGGCGCAGCAGCACGGCGGGACCAGCGGAGCCAAGCTGGCGCTGCTCGCTGCCTTCGTTATTTTTGCCGTCTATTTCCTGCCCTACTTGGCCCGCTAGGCTCCTGCCGGGTCCCGGGCCGCAGCTGGTCCATGGCTGCCCCGCGGACCGCCGCGCCGAGCCGCGCGAACCGGTTTGAATCGAGGGACCAGGCCTGCCAGTAGAGGGCAACGTCCTGATGGGCCGGCTCGTCCAGCCGGACCAGGGTGCCGTCTGCCAGTTCGTTTGAGAGCTGGAGCTCCGGGATCATTCCCCAGCCCAGGCCGGCCCTGACGGCTGCGAGGAATCCTTGGGATGAAGGCACAGTATGCGTGGGCGGAGCGTGCAGCACACCCTTCATGGCGAGCAGTTGCTGCTGCAGGGTGTCCTTTGCGTTGAATTTCAGGACCGGCATGGCCGCCCAGTCCGTGCCGTCCGGGCCGGAGAAGCGCCGGCGCAGGCCAGGAGTGGCCACCGGGATGTAGCGCATGGACCCCAGCAGTTCCACGCGGCACCCGCTCACCGGCAGGGGGTCGGAGGTCACCGCGCCCATCACCGCGCCGTCGCGGAGCAGTTGGCTGCTGTGGCCCTGGTCTTCAACGTGCAGGTCGAGGGCGGAGTCCTCCCACGCGGCGGCCCGGTGCAGGACGGGGAGGAACCAGGTGGCCAGGGAATCCGCGTTGACGGCTACCGGCAGATGGGCCCGTGAGCTTGACCCCGCTCCCAATGCTGCTGCGGTCTCGGCCTCCAGGACCTGCACTTGGCGGCCCATCCGCAGCAGCAACGCGCCGGCGTCGGTGGCGGTGCAAGGCAGCCGGCGACGCACCAGGACCTGCCCCACGGATGTTTCCAGCGCCTTGATGCGCTGGCTCACGGCTGACGGAGTGACGCGGAGCAGGTCTGCCGCGGCCTCAAACGTTCCTTCGTCGACTACCGCGACGAGGGCCTTCAGGTGCTCAAGGTTCATGAAGACATTCTAAGGACAGGCAAGAATCCGTTATTTGTCTACAGCCGCAGCGCAATCCTATGGTCGTGGGATGTGGACCGCGGGAATAACGGGAATGCTGACCGGGCTGGCTCTGATCGTGGCGATCGGCGCCCAGAACGCTTTCGTGTTGCGGCAAGGCATCCGCCGGGAACATATCGGGGCGGTCGTGGCTGTCTGCATGGCCGGCGATGCCCTGCTGATCGTGGGCGGAACAGCGGGGATCGGAGCGCTGGTTACCCAATTCCCCGGAGTCCTTGAAGTCCTGCGCTGGGCCGGTGCCGCGTATTTGCTGTGGTTCGCGGTGCGGTCCTTCCTGGCAGCCGCGAGGCCTTCCGCCCTGACGGAGCAGTCGCCCAGGTCCAGGAGTTCGGTTGTCGCCACCACGGCCGCCCTGACCTTCCTCAACCCACATGTTTATCTGGACACCGTGGTGCTGTTGGGCAGCCTCGCCAACCAGCAGGGCCCCGGGCTGCGCTGGACCTTTGCCGCCGGCGCCGTGGCCGGAAGCGTCCTGTGGTTCACGGCCCTCGGCTACGGGGCGAGGGCACTGGCCCGGGTGCTCTCCAGTCCCCGGACCTGGCGGTGGATCGACGCCGCCATTGGCGTCCTGATGGTGGTCCTGGCCGTCCGGCTGGTCCTGCACTGAAGTAGGCTGTAGCCAGATTTACAGGGGAGAAACCATGAGCAACCAGCCGTCCCAGGGACCGGACTACCAGCGTCCCGAAAACCAGCCCGGCGGCTCGCCGTGGCCCGGGTACCAGCCGCCGGCCCAGTATGGGCAGGGAGCCGGCTACGGCCAGTCCCAGTACAACCAGCCGCAGTACGGGCAGGCCCAGTACAACCAGCCGCAGTACGGCCAGGGACCATATAACCAGGCTCAGTATGGCCAGCCCCAGTATTTCGGCCAACCGTCCTACTACGGCCAGCAGGTGGAACCCAAGACGCTGAGCATCGCCAGCATGGTCTGCGGCATCGCCTCGGTGCTCATGGGCTGGCTGTTGCTGCCCCAGTTCGCCGCCATCATCACCGGCCATTTGGCCCTGCGCCGTGAACCCTCGGGCAAGGGGATGTCCATCACCGGCCTGGTGCTGGGCTACCTCTGCCTGCTGGGCTACGGGGCGCTCTGGCTGTTGTTCATCATTGGCGTGGCCGTCGCGGGCACTGCCGGGTCAAGCACCGGCACGTTCTAACCGGCAGGTGCCGGGCGCTCCGGTCCGGCACGAAAGGCGGCCCGGGCACCTGATGCCCAGGCCGCCGTCGCGCTTTCCCCGGCTGCCTACCCCTTCGCTGCGGCGGCCGCCGGCTCCGCAACCGTGCCCGCCGGGTAGATCGATTCCGCCGGGGCGCGGTTGGTGGCCTTGGCCCACGGGTAGTAGACGGCGAGGGTGGCCGCGATCCCCACGAGCCAGGAGATGTCCGCGCCGCCCAGCAGCTTGGTGACCGGGCCGGTGTACAGCGACTGCGCCAGGAACGGGACCTGGATGACGACGCCGATTCCATAGGAGACCAGGGCGGCGGCGTTCCAGCGGCCGTAACGTCCGTCCGGGTTGTACAGGGCGGGGATGTCCAGCCGGTCCCGGGAGATCTTGTAATAGTCCACCAGGTTGATCACGGACCATGGCGTGAACACCATCAGCAGCAGGAGCACGAAGTTCTTGAACAGGTTCAGGAAGTCCTTGCTGGCGAACAGCGCGATGAGGACGCTGGCGCCTATGACCGCAACGATGAAGGCGATCCGGACGGCTTTGGAGACGGTGTCCCGCCGGTTGACCGCGGTGCTGATGGTCACGCCGCACATGAAGGCGCCGTAGGCGTTCAGGCAGTTCACCGTCAGCTTGCCCGTGACAATCATCAGGTAGATAAAGATGGCGAGCAGCCCGCCGCCGGCGAGGTCTCCCATGTACCCCACCTGGTTCTTCAGGAAATCCCCGCCCAGCTTGGCGGCTGACAGTCCGCCGGCCAGGGCGCCCAGGGTCATGGCCCACTGGGCGCCGCCCACCGAGCCGGCGAAGGTGTACCAGAACGTCTTGCGCTCCGAGGTGTGCACCGGGAGGTAGCGGGAGTAGTCGGCGACGTACGGGCCGAACGTCAGCTGCCAGCCGGCGCCGAGGGCGACGGCGGTAAGGAAGGTGGGCCACTCGAAGCCCTTGACCATCATCACCTGGGTGACGTCGAACTTGGTGGCGACGGCGACCGTCAGGTAGAGGAAGCCGGCCAGGCCCAGCACGGTGGCGATGCGGCCCAGCGCGTGGATGTATTTGTAGCCCAGGATGGCCAGCAGCGCGGTGGCCGCGCCGAAGATGAGGATTCCGACGGCGGGCGTATCCACTCCCAGCATGAGGTTGATGGCCTGCCCCGAGAGGACGGTGCCGGTGGAGGCGAAGCCGACGTACATCAGGATGACCAGTGCCAGCGGGATCACAGCGCCGTAGACGCCGAACTGGGCCCGGCTGGAAATCATCTGGGGCAGCCCCAGCTTGGGGCCCTGGGCAGAGTGGAGGGCCATGACGGCGCCGCCCAGCACGTTCCCCACCAGCAGGCCCACGATGGCCCAGAAAGCATCCGCCCCGAACACCACGGCGAGGGCGCCGTCCACGATGGCGGTGATCTGCGCGTTGGCGCCGAACCACAGGGTGAACTGGCCCCGCGGGTGGCCGTGGCGCTCGCCCGGCGGAATCATGTCGATTGATCGTGCCTCTACGGCGGTACTGCCTCCGGCCATGGCCAAACTCCTCAGTGATGAAAACGTAGGGTCCATCACATCGGGTTTCCGGGCGCCGCAACACCGCCATCCCGCGGCGGCTGTCCGGGAACCCAGACAGCCCGGCGTGTCGCCGTGGGGCGGCCCGGTCCGTGGCTGCTAGCGGAGCAGCTCCACGTCCGAGACAAGCTCGATATGCGCCAGCATCGCCTTGGCTGCTACCTCGCCGTCCTGCGCGCGCACGGCATCGGCGATCTTCCGGTGTGATGCCAGGGACTGTTCCGGGCGGCCGGGCTGGCCCAGCGACTCCATCCGGGTCTCCAGGATCATTTCCGCAATGAAAGCCATCAGCTGCGCCAGGACCGAGGAATGCGCCGCGGCGGTGATGGCCTGGTGGAACAGTTCGTCGCCATGGGTTCCGCGGTCGCCGTCGCCGATCTCGCTGGCCATGACGTCCAGGGCGTTGTCGATGGCGGCAAGGTCCTGGTCCGTCCGGCGTTCGGCAGCCAGGGCCGCCAGCTTCACTTCAAGGGTGCTCCGGGCCTCCACGATTTCCGGCAGCCGGCTTTGGTGTTCACGCAGGCCCTTGACCACCGAGGCCACGCTGGGGCGCCTGGCCAGGACGGCGCCGGTGCCGTGCTGCACGTCAATAACGCCGAGTACCTCGAGGGCAACCAGCGCCTGGGCCAGGGTGGCCCGGGAAACGCCCAGCCGCTCGGCGAGGTCGCGCTCCGCCGGAAGGAGGTCGCCCGGCTTGAGCTGCGCGGACTCTATGTACGCCAGGATCTGCTCCACCAGCTGCTCATAGAGCCGGGGCCGCGTCACGCGTTCCAGGCCCATCCGTGCCGTCTTCTCCACAAAGCCCTCCCTTGGGTGTACTTGTCCAGAATACCGGCACCGTCTATTGACAGATAGACTCACTGTCTAAGAGGCTAGTCCAGTGAGCCAGTAACTCACGTCACACTCTCGCACCCCCCAATGGAGGACCAACGATGTCCGCTCCTGTCTTATCGATCATCATCCTGGCGGCGATGTTCCTGCTCGCCACCGTCCTGCCCCTCAATATGGGCGCGCTCGCCTTCGTGGGCGCCTTCCTGCTCGGCGCCGTGGTGCTGGGCATGTCCACCAATGAGATCCTGGCCAACTTCCCCGGCGGCCTCTTCCTGACCATAGTGGGCGTCACCTACCTCTTCGCCATCGCGCAAAACAACGGCACCATCGACCTCCTGGTCCGGGGCGCCGTCAAACTCGTGGGCAGCCGCGTTGCCCTCATCCCTTGGGTCATGTTCGCCATCACCGCCGTGATCACCGCCGTGGGCGCACTGTCTCCTGCCGCCGTCGCCATCATTGCCCCCATCGCCCTGAGCTTCGCCGGCAAGTACAAAATCAGCCCGCTGCTGATGGGCATGATGGTGATCCACGGCGCGCAGGCCGGCGGCTTCTCGCCCATCGCGGTTTACGGCGTCACCGTCAACGGCATCCTGGCCAAGACCGACCTCGCCTTCAGCCCGACGGCGCTGTTCCTCTCAAGCTTCATCTTCAACCTGGTCATCGCGCTGGTGCTGTTCGTGGTCCTTGGCGGTAAGACCCTCCTGTCCTCCAAGGTGGGGCACTTCGTGGAGCAGGCAGCCGAAGCCCGCATGTCCGTCAGCGTCGGCGCCAAGGCAGCCGGCGGCGACGTCCCCTTCAAGGGCTTCGGCTCCGGCATGTACGGCCCCCGCGACCCCGCAGGCGACGGCATCGCCGCCACCAAGGAACGTTCCGAACGGATCCCCCAGCTGGTCACCATTGCCGGACTGATCGTGCTGGCCGTTGTGGCCCTCGGCTTCAAGATGGATGTCGGCTTTGTGTCCATCACCATCGCCATCGTGCTGGCGCTGGTCTCGCCCGCCGCGCAGAAGGGCGCCATCAACAAGATCAGCTGGTCCACCGTGCTGCTCATTTGCGGCATGCTGACCTTCGTCGGCGTGCTGGAGGAAGCCGGCACCATCAAATTCGTCTCCAGCGGCGTGGCCGGCCTGGGAATGCCGCTGCTTGCAGCCCTCATCATCTGCTTCATCGGCGCCGTGGTGTCCGCCTTCGCCTCCTCCACCGCCATCCTCGCAGCGCTCATCCCGCTCGCCGTTCCGTTCCTGTCCACCGGTGAAATCGGCGCCGTGGGCGTCATCTGCGCCCTCGCCGTCTCAGCAACGATCGTGGACGTTTCGCCGTTTTCCACCAACGGCGCCCTGGTGCTCGCCAACGCCCCGGAGGGCGTGGACAAGGACCAGTTCTACAAGCGGATCCTCGGCTACAGCGGCATCGTCATCGTGGCCGGACCCATCCTGGCATGGCTGGCACTGGTGGTCCCCGGCTGGCTCTAACGGCCATCGCCCCCGCCCAGCCTGTTTTTTAGAAAGGAAACCAGAACATGAGCACCGAGAACCGCCAAGGGCCCCTGGCCGGGCACACCGTCGTCGACCTCAGCCGGGCACTGGCCGGACCGCACGCCGGCATGATGCTGGCGGACCTCGGTGCCCGCGTCATCAAGGTGGAGAACCCGGGCACGGGGGACGACACCCGGGGATGGGGCCCGCCCTTCGTGGGACCCGAAGACGACCTGCAGTCCACCTACTTCATGTCCTGCAACCGCAACAAGGAATCCATCAGTTTGGACCTGAAAAGCGGTGACGGCCAGGCGGTGCTGCGCGGACTGCTGGAGCGGGCCGATGTGGTGATCGAGAACTTCCGGCCCGGCGTCATGGACCGGCTGGGTTTCTCGACGGCAGCGATGCATGAGCTCAACCCGCGCCTGGTGATCCTGTCCATCACCGGCTTTGGCCACGATGGCCCCGAATCCCAGCGCAGCGGCTACGACCAGATCCTGCAGGGCGAAGCAGGCCTCATGTCCCTCACCGGCTCAGGCCCTGATGATCCGCAGCGAGTGGGCGTTCCCATCGCCGACCTGCTCTCCGGCATGAACGGGGCGTTCGGCGTCCTGGCGGCCCTGGTGGAGCGGAACCGGACCGGCCAGGGCCAGGTGGTGCGCACGTCGCTGCTCGCCTCCCTGATTGGCGTCCACGCCTTCCAGGGCACCCGGACCACCGTTGCCGGCGAAGTTCCGCAGGCCCAGGGAAACCACCACCCGTCCATCGCCCCCTACGGCCTGTTCAACTGCAAGGACGGCAGCGTCCAGATCAGCGTCGGCAGTGAGAAGCTGTGGCAGTCCTTCGCGGCAGCCTTCGGCCTGGACGCGTCCGCCCCAGGTTTCGCCAGCAACGCCGAAAGGGTGCGGAACCGTGGCGAGGTGATTGCCGCCGTCGAACGCGCCTTCTCGGGGTACGGGGCAGCGGAACTGCTGCAGAAACTGAACGACGCCGGGATCCCCGCCGGCAAGGTCCGCGCACTGGATGAGGTGTACGCCTGGGAGCAGGTGGCGTCCCAGGGCCTGGTGGTGGACGTGGACCATCCCCTGCTGGGAAAGGTGAGCCTGCCGGGGCCGCCGCTGCGGTTCTTCGCACCCGGCGACGCCGCGGAAACCACCCCGACACAGCACGACGCGCCGCCGCTGCTTAATGAGGACGGCGCCGCCATCCGGGAATGGCTGGGCCTGGCCCCCGCGGCTCCGGGTGCCAAGTAGCGTGGCGACGGCAGAGAAGGTGCGGCACATGAACGCCACCGAGTTGCTGGAAGTCGTGGTGGACCCCGGTTCCTTCGTTTCCTGGGACACGGAACCGGAGCAGCCCGGGCTGTCCGAAGAGTATGCCCGGGACCTGGCCAAGGCGCGGGAGCGCAGCGGCGCCGACGAATCAGTGATCACCGGAGCCGGGCTGATCCGCGGCCGCAGGGTCGCACTCATCGTCAGCGAATTTTCCTTCCTCGCCGGATCGATCGGCCACGCGGCGGCGCAACGGATTGTTGCCGCCATCGAACGCGCCACGGCGGAGGGCCTGCCGCTGCTGGCCGGCCCTGCCTCCGGCGGCACCCGGATGCAGGAGGGGACGCTCGCGTTCCTCTCCATGGTGAAAATCACCGGGGCAGTCCGGGCCCACCGCCAGGCCGGGCTTCCCTATCTGGTCTACCTGCGCCACCCCACCACCGGTGGCGTCATGGCCTCCTGGGGATCCCTGGGGCATATTAACGTGGCTGAACCCGGGGCGCTGCTGGGATTCCTGGGCCCGCGCGTGTACCAGGCCCTTTATGGCGAAGCGTTCCCGGAAAACGTTCAGGTGGCGGAAAACCTTTTCAACAAGGGGCTGATCGACGGCGTGGTGGAGCCCGGCGATCTCGCCGATCTGGTGGGCCGGGCCCTGGACATCCTCGCTCCGGCGGACCCGCTGCCGGCGCGTCCTGCGGCGCCCGACACTGTGAACGTCCGGCCATCGTCCGTGGACGCCTGGACGTCAATTGAGCTCTCCCGGCGGCCGCGGCGCCCCGACCTGCGCCAGCTGCTGAAGTTCGGCGCCACGGACGCACTGCCCCTCAACGGAACCGGGCAGGGGGAGAAGGATCCCGGGTTGCTGCTGGCACTGGCACGCTTCGGCACCCAGTCCTGCATCGTGCTGGGGCACGCGCGCCCGCTGCGGAAAGACGCCGCCGGCATGGGTCCCGGGTCATTGCGGGAAGCGCGGCGGGGGATGAAGCTGGCGGAAGAACTGCGGCTGCCCCTGCTGACCGTCATCGACACCGCTGGTGCCGCCCTTTCGCAGGAAGCGGAGGAAGGCGGGCTTGCCGGCGAGATTGCGCGCTCCCTGCACGAACTGATCGGACTCGGTTCCCCGTCGGTTTCCGTGCTGCTTGGCCAGGGGGCCGGCGGAGGGGCGCTGGCGCTGCTGCCTGCGGACAGGACCATCGCCGCACAGCACAGCTGGCTATCGCCGCTGCCGCCGGAAGGGGCCAGCGCCATCGTCCACCGGACCACCGAATTTGCGCCCGCCATGGCCCAGGCGCAGGGTGTGAACGTCGCCGCGCTGTACGCGAACGGGCTGGTGGACCATATCGTTGATGAGCGCGGGGATGCCTCCTTGGAGCCGCGCGACTTCTGCGTCCGGATGGCACGGGCGATTGAGTATGAGCTGGGCACCGTGGCCTCCACTCCGGTACCTGATCTCGTGGCCGCACGGGCCCGCAAGTTCGCTACCCTGGGAGCCCACTGACAGGTCCCGCCTGGCCGGGGCGCACCGCGGCACGGGCGCGGTACGGGCGCGGTACGGGGTGGGGCAACAGCGCTCGACGGCGGTTTGGGCCGCGCGCCGTTCCTTACCGGCGGTCGGGGGTGTAGAGGGCCACGATGACGCCGGTGGCAGTAGGTTCTGCTTCCACCAGCCGCAGCGCAGTGCGGCTGCCGCCGGCGAAAAGTTGGTGGCCCGTGCCCAGGACGACGGGATGGATCATGAGCAGGTACTCGTCGATCTGGCCGGCGGCCATGAGGGAGCGGATCAGCTCCCCGCTGCCCATGACCACCAGGTTTGAGCTGGTGCCTACCCGCAGTTCCTGCACGGCGGCGGCAACGTCACCGTGCAGGAGGGTTGAATGGGGCCACTCGAGCTGGGCTTCCGGATTCCTCGACGCGACGTACTTGGGCGTATTGAGGAGGGCGTCCTTGAAGGGGCCGCCCTGCCGGTTCCTGGACTCCAGCAACTGCCGGTAAGTGCGGTGTCCGAACAGGAAGGCGTGGTCGGGGCCCATCCGTTCGCCCATCTTGTGGACGGTGGCCTGGTCTGCGTAGGGAACGGCCCAACCGCCGCGGCTGAAGCCGCCGCGGGTATCCTCGTCCGGCCGGCCGGGTCCCTGCATCACGCCGTCGAGCGTCACGTGGTTGGCCACCACAACCTTGCCCATTAATGCCAGCCTCTCCCGCGCCGGCCTGGCAGCCGCGGTTACCTGCGCTGCCGGACCCGTGCCCGGTGGGCGTTGGAGCGAAGCTGCAGAATCCGCGCGCCGCCGGCGACGGCTACGAGCACTCCGCCCGTCACGGCGGCGATGAACAGTGCCATGCCCAGCGGGACAGAGCCCTCGAATCCCAGGAATTTCACCGAGGCCTGTTCTTGGTTCTGCAGGATGAAAACTATCAGCAGGATCAGGAGCACCAAGGCAGCCACTACCGCTGCCCAGATGACGCCGGCGCGAGTGACTTTTCGCTCCTGGGCGCCGCCCGGGGCTGTCGGGGGCGAGGTTCCTGCGGCCGGCGTTCCGGGCTCCCGCGTTGGGTAGGACGGGGCACCACCGTGGGTTGCGGCGCCGTCCCCTGACGGCTGGGCCGGGCTTGATGGCGGCGTGGTGACGTCGCGTTCCGGCAGGCGGTCCGGTCCTGGCGTGTACTGTCCTGCGCTCATGCTCGTTTCCTTTCGCAGAATAATAAGCATGCTTATTGTGCAACCATAGACGTCGGGGTCGCGATAGTACAACGCGTGTAACGGGGTGCGCGGCCAAGGCTTGCAGCCAGAGCCGGTGCCGGGGTGTTTTGCCGGCGGAGGGGCACCCGTCCGGGAACCCCTCCTTCTACTCCAGCCCGGTCATTACTGCCGGGGCGTTAGACCCTCTCCTTGTTCCGCTCGGCGGAGGGCGTGTGCGGCGCAGGCGTCCTGCGCCAGTTGGGGAAGGCCCAGAACGTGAATTCCTGTTCCTTGGCCGGCTTCCCGGGCGTTTCCGCGGGGGTTTCCGGTTTCGCCTCGGCTTCGGGCCGGCGCGTCGGTTCTTTCCTGGCGCCCCATCCGAAGTCCTTGTTCGATGCGTAGCACATACAGACCTCCTTGGTGACTGTCCTTTAATCGTCCTCCTGAATGGCGCGGGAGTCGATACGCAGGGAAAGTCAACATGGGCCCCATGGCCCCGGTCTACAGCCCGCAGGGCAGGCCATGCGGGGGTGTCAGCCGCCGTTTACGATGTCCTGTGCCTCCTGCGGACGGTGGAACTCGCAGGGCCCCTGGTGCCGGAGGGGCAGAAGGCAGGTCCGGCCCGTCGGCAGGTGGACCAGAGCGCAGCGGCCGGCCATGGCGAGGTCCTCCCGGACGTTGGTGTTGCTCAGGTCGGGCCGGCCATCGGGGGGCGCTGTGTAAGTTTCGGAGTCGGTTGCGCTGTGTTCAGCATTCATGCGGGACAACTCCTCGTGGAGCTTTGGTAGGTGGAGGAAACGGAATGGCGCTTTACCAGTCTGGGTAGCCCAGGTTACAGCTGGGTTAAGCCGCCGTTAGGTTAAGGTCAACAGCAAAGTGCCCTGCCTCAGTACCCCACCTGGCGCGCCACCTGGAGGAGAAGGGCCTCGGAACCCATGGGGCCCACCAGCTGGATTCCCATCGGAAGTCCGCTCCCGTGGGCGCCACCGGTCCAATGCACGGGGATGGTGATGGCCGGCAGCCCGCACACATTCACCATCGAGGACCAGGGTGCGTATTCGCACTGCTTGCGGTAGTCGCCGTCGGCGTCCCCGGGCCAATGTGCCGACGGCCAGCGGTCGCTGCCGTGCGCGGTGCCGGTGAACCAGCCCACCGGCCGGGGCGTCTGCGCCAGCGCGGGCATCAACATCAGGTCCCACTGCCGGTACTGCGCCTCGGTGTCGTGCTGGAACTGCCGCAGGAACGCCAGCGCCTCGGCAAGTTTGGCGGGGCTGCGCTGCTGCGCGCGCCGGCGGAAGGTTCGGGTCAGGGGCGCCAGCAGCGCTTCCCGGAATGGGCTGATCCGGGCGGCGCCCACTCCGGCGGTCCAGGCTGTGGTGAAGGCGTCCGGGTACCGGTTGTCGTAGCGGACGCCCGCGTCACCAAGCGTATGGCCGGCATGTTCCAGGAGGGATTCGCCGGCCCGGAGCGCGTCCAGGGCTTCCGGGTCGGGCGTGAACGGAAAGGTGCCGGACCAGGGACTGTCCAGCGTGATGCCGATCCTTAGCCGCGGCGGCTCCTGCCGGACTGCCTCGAGGTATTGGTTCCCCGGGGCCAGGACGTCCATCATCAGTGCGGCATCCTCTGCGCTCCGGGCCAGGGGTCCCGGTGTCACCAACCGTGCAGGGTCACCGGCGCTTTCCCCCGCCGCCACCAGGCCCCGGCCCGGCTTGAGCCCCACCAGCCCGCACGCGGCGGCCGGGATGCGGACCGATCCGCCGCCGTCGGTCCCGGGACCGAAGGGCAGCAGCCCTGCCGCCACGGCGGCTGCGCTGCCGCCGGACGAACCGCCCGAGCTCCGGCCGGGTGCGTACGGATTGCGCGACGGCGGTGCGATGCGGTTTTCGCTGTAGGCCGTCAGTCCGAATTCGGGCACCTGGGTCTTGCCCAGCGAAACCACGCCGGCGTCCTTGAAAAGGGACACCAGGGGAGCGTCGGCGGGGGCTGGTTTGTGGTCCAGGGCGGCGCTGCCGTGCGTGGTCACTACCCCCGCCACGTCCGTGAGGTCCTTGAAGGCAAGCGGCATGCCGTGCAGCAGCGACAGGTCACCGGCGTCGGAATGAAGGCGGCAGGTGTCCGCCGCCGCGGCCTGCTCCAGGGCTTGGTCCGCCGTCACGGTGATGAAGGCACCCAGCAGTGGGTTTTCCCGTCCAATCCGTTCCAGGAAGTGGGTGGTGGCCTCGGCGGCGGACACGGCTCCGCTGTGCAGGAGGTCCCGCAGCGCCAGCGCTGAAAGTTCGTGGAGTTCAGGCACGGCGGCCTGCCGGCCGGGGCCCGGCGTTCGCGCAGGCACCACCGGGTGGTGCGGGAAGGGCGGTCAACTGCTGGGACATGGAAACCTCCTGGGCCTTGACCAGCCTAACCCGCCCCTATTTCTGGATGTGTTCCGGGTGCAGGGAGCCGGAAGGGCTAGGCTTAAACCTGACTTTGATCCACCAGATCCGCCAAGACAGGACTCCGATGAGCGATTTCGATACCGTCCCCGTCCATGACGTCCCCGCCGACGCCGTGATCCTGGACGTCCGGGAGGACTACGAGTGGGTTGCCGGCCACGCCGAGGGTGCAGTCCACATTCCCATGGACCAGATCCCGGCCCGGCTGGGTGAACTCGACCCGGACGAGGACGTCTACGTCATTTGCCGCACGGGTGGCCGCTCCTTCCGCGTGGCCCAGTGGCTCACCGGCCAGGGGTATACCGCCATCAACGTTTCCGGCGGCATGGACCAGTGGCTGGAATCCGGTAAGCCCCTGGTCTCGGACAACGGACTCAAGCCCCTGGTGCTTTAGTGCCCTATACCTATACCTTCCTCGGCCCGGAAGGCACCTTCACCGAGGCTGCCCTGTTGCTGGTTCCCGGCGCCCGCGAGGCGGTCCGGATGCCGGCGTCGAACGTCAATGCCGCCCTGGACAAAGTACGCGGGGGAACCGCTGACGCTGCCATGGTCCCCATCGAAAACTCGGTGGAGGGCGGCGTGACTGCCACGCTGGATGCCATTGCCACCGGCCCGGAACTGCGGATCATCCGCGAGGTCCTGGTTCCCATCAGCTTCGTCCTGGCTGCCCGCCCCGGCGTGCGGCTGGAGGACGTTCGCCGTGTCTCCACGCACGGCCACGCGTGGGCGCAATGCCGGTTGTGGATGGACAGGAACATACCTGGTGCGGAATATGTCCCCGGATCGTCGACGGCCGCTGCTGCCCTGGGGCTGCTGGATGCGGACTGCCCGTACGATGCGGCCATCTGCGCGCCGCTCGTGGCCAGGGAGCATGGAGGGTTGTCTGTCCTGGCGGAAGACATTGGCGACAACCCCGGCGCAGTGACGCGCTTCATCCTGATCAGCCGGCCGGCTCCGCTGCCGGAACGCACCGGAGCGGACAAGACCACCGTTGTGGTTCCCCTGCCGGAGGACCGCCCCGGCGCCCTGATGGAGATCCTTGACCAGTTCGCCAGCCGCGGCGTCAACCTTAGCAGGATCGAATCACGGCCCACCGGACAGTACCTGGGCCACTACTTCTTCAGCATCGACGCCGACGGCCATACCCGCGAGGCCAGGGTGGCCGATGCACTGGCGGGGCTGCACCGCATCAGTCCCGGCACCCGCTTCCTGGGCTCCTACGCCAGGGCCGACCGGCACGCCACGCGGGTTCCGGCCCACACCTCCGACGCGGCCTTCGCCGCCGCCCGCACATGGGTGGAATCCGTCCTCGCCGAGGAATCCGCCGCAGGTGAAAGCGGTTCCGGGGCTTCGCCCAAAGCGTAGGCAAATGCCCATGGAAATACTTCCGCGGACTGTGGACTGTGCGTATGCTTGCTTGATCCACACGGGGTATGGCCCCTGACGAAGGGAGCGGGTCATGACCAGCAGCACTGACAATGACGGCCAGGGGATGATCGTCAACCCCAAGCCGACCGGAGACAACCAGGACTGGGACGGGGACGACGCCGACCGCGCTGACCGCCTGCGCTTTGAAGAGGAGCAGGCCATGATCCGCGAGCAATCCGAAGCCCACGCTGCTGCCAAACAAGCTCACGCGGACGCGAAAGCTGCTGCTGATGCAGGGAAGAAGTCCGGATCCTGATGCCCGTTAGCGCGCCACGCGCGTGCTGCCGTGCGCCGGGCCGCCGCCCCGCTCCAGCCCCCTGACCCTGACCAGGAGTGACCGGGGCTCCACCCCGACCGTAAGCTGAGTGGCTTCCCCCGCGGTGTCGCCATCGAGCTGCGTGGGCATCGGTTCGGGGCACTTAATGACCACCTTGACTGACCGGTACACGGTCATGATGGGCAACTTTCCACTGTGCTTGAACATGATCTTCACGTACATCAGCAGCCACCCCAGGGCGCTGCGGGGGCTCATCACGACGACGTCCAGCTTCCCGTCGTCGATCATGGCCTGCGGGATGAAGTCAATGCCGCCGGGGACCAGGCCGCAGTTGGCGAACAGCACGCTGCGGATGTTCCTTACCTGCTCCGGGCTGTCATCCAGGGTGATCGAGACCTTCTTCCGCCGGCCCGGCAGGTGGCGCACTCCCGCCTCCGTGTAGGCCAGCCAGCCCACGGCTTTCTTCAGGCCGGCGTTGGTATCGGCCAGGACTTCGGCGTCCATGCCGATACCGGCGATCACCAGGAAGACGTGCTCCGAATAGTGGCCCGTGCGGGAGTTCTCAATGGCCATCCGGGCAGTGTCAATGTACCGCTGCCGCCCGAAAAGCGCGGTCTGGACATTGGCGTGGAGATCGTTCACGTCCAGGTCCACGTTCCGGGCCAGGAGATTTCCTGTGCCCAGCGGAATCAGGCCCATGGCAACGCCGGTGTTCGCGAGGGCCTCAGCCACCACACGGACGGTGCCGTCGCCGCCGCCCACCAGGACGACGTCGGGCTTTCCCGCCAACGCGGCCTGCATCTGCGAAAATCCGGGATCCTCCGCCGTCGTCTCGAAAAAGACTGGCTCTTCCCACCCTGCCGCCAGGCATGCCCTGTGGATCATTCCCCTGGCTTCGTCGGCCCGCGCCTTGATGGGGTTCAGGACCACCGCAACCCGCTGCCGCGCCAGTCCTGAGTCGTAGGCTTCCCCGGCCACGGCGCTGCGCACATGCAGTGCCTTGAGGCGGCGCACCCCCCACCAGCTGGAGGTGGCGAAGGCAAGCGCCACCGCAATCAGCAGGTAGAGAATCCAGTCGCTCATGGTGCTTCAACAGTAGCCCGGCGCAAGGCGGGCCGCGGCACGGAGCCGCGCGCCCGCCGTCGTGCAGTGAATTGGATACCCTTGTCTGGTGATCGACGTAAAAGACCTCAGCGAAAACCCGGACAAGTTCCGTGCCAGCCAGCGCGCCCGCGGCGCGGACGAATCAGTGGTGGACGCGATCATCTCCGCGGATTCCGCCCGCCGTGCCGCCCTGCTCCGCTTCGAGAACCTCCGCGCGGAGCAGAACGTGTTCGGCAAGAAGGTGGCGAAGGCCAAGGGCGAGGAGAAGCAGGCCCTGCTGGCCGAGGTCAAGGAACTGGCCAATTCGGTCAAAGCCGCTTCCGCGGAAGCCGACGCCGCCCAGACCAAGCAGGAAGAACTGCTGCGCACCATCCCCAACCTGGTGGAGGACGGCGTTCCCGAAGGCGGCGAGGACGACTACGTGGTGGTCAAGACCGTTGGCACCCCGCGTGAATTCCCCGACTTCGAGCCGAAGGACCACCTGGAGATCGGCGAGCTGATCGGCGCCATCGACATGGAACGCGGCGCCAAGGTCTCCGGCGCGCGCTTCTACTTCCTGCGCGGCGTGGGTGCCCGGCTGGAGATGGCACTGCTGCAGATGGCCATGGACCAGGCCATCCAGGCCGGCTTCGTCCCCATGATCACCCCCACCCTGGTGCGCCCCGAGACGATGCAGGGCACCGGCTTCGATGTAAAGCACGACGCCGAGATCTACCGTCTTGCCGAAGACGACCTTTACCTGGTGGGCACCTCTGAGGTGGCGCTGGCCGGGTACCACGCTGACGAGATCCTGGACTTCTCCGCCGGTCCTATCCGCTACGCGGGCCAGAGTTCCTGCTACCGCCGCGAGGCCGGATCCCACGGCAAGGACACCCGCGGCATCATCCGCGTGCACCAGTTCAACAAGGTGGAGATGTTCATCTACACCACCGTTGAAGAGGCCGCCGCCGAGCACCAGCGCCTCCTGGCCTGGGAAGAGGAAATGCTGGCCAAGTGCGAGCTGCCGTACCGGGTGATCGACACGGCCGCCGGTGACCTCGGCACCTCCGCGGCCCGCAAGTACGACTGCGAAGCCTGGGTCCCCACGCAGAACGCCTACCGCGAGCTGACCTCCACCTCCAACTGCACCACGTTCCAGGCCCGGCGCCTGAACATCCGCGAGCGGGTGGTGAATTCGGAGGGCGCAGCCAAGGGCACCCGTGCCGTGGCCACCCTGAACGGCACCCTGGCCACCACCCGCTGGATCGTGGCGCTGCTGGAGCACCACCAGAACGCGGACGGCTCCGTGAACGTGCCGAAGGCCCTGCAGAAGTACCTGGGCGGCCTCGAGGTCCTCCCGGTCCTCTAGGGGTTCTTGCCCTCTGGTGCACCCGCACCTGGACAACGCACCCTCAAACGGACATTGCACCCCCTAGCGCGGGGGTGCACTTTCCGTTAGCGGGTGCTGGACGGTTTGGTGAGGGTATTCGGCAGGCCCGCCTGGCGGAGGCACGCCGTAAGGCGGGAAGGGTCGGAGGCCGTGGCCCAGTCCCACCTGACAACCCGGAAACCCGCCGCCCGGAGCCTGTCCTCGCGTTTCTTCTCCGCCAACACCGCTTGCCGCGCCGTCCGGGTGCCCAGGTAGTCGTCGCTCAGGTACTTCGAGTCGCCGTCGAACTCGCCGATCAACCGGTACCGCGGCCAGTAGAAATCAGTCCGGGCGAGCAGCAAACCTCCCTGCCGGAACTTTGCCTGGAGCATGGGGGCCGGAAAGCCGAGAAGATGCATCTGTGCGCGGCTGAGGGATTCTCCTGCTGACTCTGAATGGGGCGAGGCGAAGCTAAGCACCTGTGCCACCCAGTTTCGGCGCGCGGCCGACGGAAGCTCGAAAGCCGCCTGGAACAGTTCGGCCTCGCTGATCGGAGGTCCGGAATGGCGGCGGTTGCCGATTACGTGGTCCGCCAGGACGACTCCTGCCGCGAAGCTTTCCCTAGCCAGGACACTTATGACGGTATCGGGCAGCGGAGTGACCAGCAGACCACCGCGCCGGACCGACGCGGCATCCCCGCGATGCCTGTGGATGCCGTAAGCGGTGAGGTGGGTGATTCCGGTTCGCCCGGATCTGTCGGGGGCCGCGGAGGTTGTTGGCTGGCTGCGGCCGGTGTGGCCCCTGGATGCCCCGGACAAGTGAACATATCCGGGCACAGCAAGGAGTTCCAAGTCCCACAGGACGGCGGCCGTATTCAGGCAGAACGTGGATTGTGGCAGTTCCAGGTGCACGGCCCGGACCGTTTGGAGGTACCTTTCCCAAGGAGCCAGCGACACCCATTCATCCTTCGCGGCGTAAACACCCTTGCGAACACGGACAAGTTCACCCTTCGCATAGCGCCTGCTGAGTGACCGGGTGTCCCCGGTGGTGCGGCGCAGGTCCAGGGCGGAAATCAGCTGCATGCTATTCATCGTCGCTGGAGCGTGATTGGTGGCTGAAGGGCCCGGCGGGTGCATGTGGATAACCGGCGTCGGGAGTTCGCACCGCGAGGCGGACGGTACACCCGCGTGTGCGGAGGTGCAGTGTCCGTTGGCCGGTGCACCGTGAGCCGGTGCACCGTGAGTGTGGAAATCCGCCGTGTTAACCAACAGTTCAATAAACCTGTGGTCCGCGTCCTAGCGCGTGCCAGTTGCGTCTGCTTCACTGTGTGAATGACAACGCTGACTGAAACCTCAGTCGCCGGCAACGATGACCGGCGAGACAACAATCGAGACTACAACCGCAACAGCATCGGCTTCGCTGAGGTGGACCAGAAGTTCATGGTCGCCCTGGACGTGGACGGCACGCTGGTAAACCACGACGGCCACATGTCCCTTGGCGTACGGGAAGCGGCGCAGGCCGTGGTGGCCGCCGGGCACGAGGTGATGATCGCCACCGGCCGCTCACTGAACGCAACGCTTCCCATCATCGAAAAGATCGGGATCGAGCGCGGGTACGCCGTGTGCTGCAACGGCGGGGTGACCCTTCGGCTGCACCCCGAACTGGAAAACGGCTACGAGGTGATCCACAAGGCCACGTTTGATCCGGGACCTGCCTTGCGTGCCCTGCGCAAACGGCTTCCCTCCGCAAAGTATGCGCTTGAGGACGCCGACGGCAGGTTCCTCTCCACCGAGCGGTTCCAGGATGCCAGCTTCGGGGTTGAGGCGGTGGGCGTTGACTTCCAGACCATGCTGGAGGCTACCGCCGTCCGCGTGGTGGTGTTCAGCACCGAGAACACGCCCGAAGAGTTCAACGAGGCCATCAACCACGTAGGCCTCGCGGGGGTGACCTACTCGGTGGGCTGGACGGCCTGGCTGGACATCGCCGCAGCGGGAGTCACCAAGGCCAGCGCCCTGGAAAACCTCCGGCTCCGGCTTGGCTTTGAAGAGCACCTGACGGTTGCGGTGGGTGACGGCCGGAACGACATCGAAATGCTCACGTGGGCCGGCCGCGGCGTTGCCATGGGGCAGGCCCCGGCGGAAGTGGTCGCTGCGGCGGACGAAGTCACCCACTCAGTGCACGACGACGGTGCCGCCCACGTGCTGCGCAGCCTCCTCTAAGGCGCTGAAGGCACTGTCCGCTGCCGCGATTCCGGTGCGGGCCTGGAGCCAAGGCAGAATAGAGGCATGACCCTTACGACGTTCGCCCTCGTCCGCCATGGCCAGACCGACTGGAATGCCGAGCGCCGGCTGCAGGGGGCGACCGACATCCCCCTGAACGACGTCGGACGCGGCCAGGCGCGGGACGCCGTCGCCATCCTTGCTCCATACGAATGGGACGCCATCGTCTCCTCGCCGCTGAGCCGCGCCGCCGAGACCGCGGACCTGATCGCAGAAGGGCTCGGGCTGACGGTTTCCCGGCGCGTCCCTGGGCTCACCGAACGCAGCTTCGGGCCGGCCGAGGGAATGCAGGCCGGTCCCGAACTGGAGGCGCTGCGCGTACCCGGCGGGTTCAAGGGCGCCGAGAGCGAAGATGAAGCCGCGGACCGCGGCCTCGCAGCCCTGGAAGCGCTGGCGGAGGAGTACCGCGGCCAGCGCGTCCTGGTGGTCACCCACGGCACCTTGCTGCGCGTCAGCCTCAGCCGCGCCATCGGCCAGACCCTGGCCAGCGTGGACAACGCGGCCCTCAATCTGGCCCACCACCACGCGGTGGACGGCTGGAAGCTGGAGTACTTCAACGGCGAGCCGGTCCTGGCCGCCACGGCCAGCTAAGGCCCGGAAGAGCCCTGGCAGTCATTACGACGGCGGGACGCGGCCCAGGCGGTCAACCCGCCGGCAGTCAGTCCACCGCGAGGACCAGCGCCAGTAACCGGGCAGCTGCGGGCCGGGCGGCATGTTCTTCGTTCCACTGCGCCCGCGCGACGGCTTTGCTGACCGCCTGGGTGGTGATCCCGAGTTCCTGCGCCACGGCCTTCTGCTGGCCGCGGACTCCCGGGGTCAGCAGGTCCAGCACGCGCCATTCCGCGCCGGACCGCTCCCGCACGATATGGCCCAGCAGCCGCAGGATCGCTTCGGCGTCGTGGGCAACATCCGCCAGCGGACCCTCCACGGCAACCGGTACCCGTTCCTTGCTGCTGCGGAGCCGGTCCACCGCTTGGCGGGCATAGACCAGCCCGTGGCCGGAGGCGTCCTTGATCTGGTTGGGCAACGGCTCGTTCACCGGCCCTGCGCCGATCCCCACGAACCAGTGCCCGCTCCGCAGGGCGATCAGTGCGGCCTCCACGGCCTGGTGCGGGCAGTCGACAATGCCCTGGACCTCGTCCTCCACTGACCGGTCGAAATCCAGGCGCGCGGGGATATGCCGCAGCGCCTTGAGCAGCTGCGGCACCTGGTCGCCGTCGCGCCGGCTGTCCGTCTGGTTGATGGTGAGGGTGAACATTCTGGGTCCACACTACCCGGAAGTAGTAATTGCGAAACCGGTGGTTTTGCCCGGACCGCCTGCCCGGTACCGGCCGTCCCGGTTCCGGGCCCCGCCCGGCTGCGGGTCCGCATCGCGTTGACGCGGACCCCCAACGGTGGACCTGCAAACGGACCTGTAGGTTAACGCGGCTTGATCAGCCGTCCTGTACTGCTGCGGCGCCGGCGGCCGGGAAACGGTCCCAGGCGCGGTGCGCGGCGACGAGCCCGGAAACCGTGGCGGTCACCGAAGCCGCATCGCTGCCGGCCACGACACCTGCCGCCCCTTCCTGGATGCCGGCCGCTTCCAGGACGGCCGAGCCGGAGCCCCAGGCGGCGATGGCCTTGGCATGGCGGTAGGCCTCGGACAGCATGAGAGCCACCCGCGGATCCAGTCCGTCAGCCGGCTCTCCCGCCTTAGCATCACGCCCCGCGGACGCATCGGGCGCGGGCTGCTTGCCCCCGGCCACGATGAGGGCGTCGAACTCGGTGGACCGTGCCGTGAGGAAGGTCCGCTGCACCGTCACCGACAACCCGTCGGAGGAAAGCACGCCCCCGTTGGGTGCGATGACCAGCGGGACCATGCCTTCGGCGTCGAGCGCCTTGCGGGCGGCCTCCACCTCCGCAAGGTCGCTGGAAGCGTCGGCGACGATGCCCACCACGCGCCCGGCAACCGGCCAGGTCCCACCCACCTGGGACACGGAAGGGCTGGGATCCCGGTCCGGCACCTGCTCGGTGGCCTCCGGGGCCGGCATGCCGAGGCCCGCGGCGACGGCGGCGCACAGCGCGGCGTCAATGTTGGCCAGGGCCTGGAGCTGGCGTTCTCGGACGGCGCTCTCGTAGCACTTGCCGAGCTCGAACGTGTAGGCCTGGATCACGTGGTCCTGTTCCACGGAGCTCAGGCTGCGGAAGAACAACCGGGCCTGGCTGTAGTGGTCATCGAAGGATGCCGGGTTGCGCCGTTCCTTGATGGATTCCGCAACCGCCAGGGGCACGTCCACGAATGCCCCCATGTCCTGTCCCGCCAGGAACGGGCATCCGCCATCCAGCGAATTGGGCCGGTACGGCGCGGCACCGCCATGGACCGCCGTCTGGTGCATGCCATCGCGCAGCATGTCGTTGACGGGGGCGTGCGGCCGGTTGATCGGGATCTGCGCGAAATTGGGCCCGCCCAGCCGCGAGATCTGGGTGTCCAGGTAGGAAAACAGGCGGACCTGCAGCAGCGGGTCATTGGTGACGTCGATGCCCGGCATCAGATGCCCCGGGTGGAAGGCCACCTGCTCGGTTTCCGCGAAGTAGTTGGTGGGGTTCGCGTTAAGGGTCATGAGCCCGATGGGCTGCACCGGCGCCAGTTCCTCGGGGACGAACTTGGTGGGATCCAGAAGGTCGATTCCCTGGAACATCTGGTCTTCCGTGTCCGGGAAGGTCTGGATTCCCAGTTCCCACTCCGGGTAGGCGCCGGCCTCGATGGCGTCCGCCAGGTCCCGCCGGTGGAAGTCCGGGTCCATGCCGTTGATGATCTGGGCTTCCTCCCAGACCAGCGAGTGCACGCCTTGCTTGGGCTTCCAGTGGAACTTGACCAGGGTGGTGTCGCCGGCCGCGTTGATGAGCCTGAACGTGTGGACGCCGAAGCCTTCCATGGTCCGGTAGGAGCGGGGGATGCCGCGGTCCGACATGTTCCACAGGGTGTGGGCCTGCGCCTCGGTGTGGAGCGACACGAAGTCCCAGAAGGTGTCGTGCGCGCTCTGGGCCTGGGGAATCTCGCGGTCCGGATGGGGCTTGGCCGCGTGCACCACGTCCGGGAACTTGATGCCGTCCTGGATGAAGAACACCGGAATGTTGTTGCCCACGAGGTCGTAGGTGCCCTCATCGGTGTAGAACTTGGTGGAGAACCCGCGGGTGTCCCTGACGGCGTCGGCTGACCCACGGGAGCCAAGCACCGTGGAGAACCGAACAAACACGGGCGTTTCGACGTCCGCGGCAAGGAAACCGGCGCGCGTTACCTTCGACGCCGTGCCGTAGGACCGGAACACCCCGTGCGCGCCCGCGCCGCGTGCGTGGACAACGCGCTCCGGGATCCGTTCGTGGTCAAAGTGGGTGATCTTCTCGCGCAGGTGGTGGTCCTGCAGCAGGATGGGGCCGCGCGCACCGGCCTTCAGGGAATGGTCCGTATCCTGCAGCCGCAGGCCCTGGGCCGTGGTCAGGTACTGGCCGGACTGGGCGCGGGCGGTGGCCGGCGCGCCGGTTGGGCTGCCCGTGGGGGACACGGCCTCGGGCCCGCGCTGGTCCGGTTTGGGCGGCAACGGCTCCTGCGGGCTGGTGGGCTCCTCGAGCGCCGGCGGCTCGCTGGACGGAACCCCGGGAATTACAACGTCGTCTTCGGCTGGCATGTCTCGATCTCCCCACAATTGATGGTCCCAGCTCCCGCCTCAGCGAAAGCTAAGCTTGCTTAGTACCCTACAGGTGCCCAAGGCGCCAAAGGCAAGGTCCGGCGGCGGGGGTTGCCACCCGGCCCCTCCATCTGTTGCGATGGGGAAACAGCCGCCTGCAGCGGCACACCCGAGGTGAGGATGGTTATGGCCGGCAGCGCTGGGCACGATGGAATGCAGGACACCATGCAGCAGGACGACGTGCAGCAGGAAGGCATCGAGCAGGGGGAACTGGAGCTCGTTGACCGCTGGTGGCGTGCCGCCAACTACCTCTCGGTAGGCCAGATCTACCTCCGCTCCAACCCGTTGCTGCGCGAACCCCTGCAGGCTGAGGACACCAAATCCCGCCTGCTGGGCCACTGGGGCACCACCCCCGGACTCAACTTCGTCTACGCGCACCTGAACCGCGTCATCCGCCGCGACAACCTGGAGATGCTCTTCGTTGCCGGTCCCGGCCATGGCGGCCCCGCTGTCGTCGCCAACGCCTGGCTGGAGGGCACCTACTCGGAAATCTATGCCCACGTGGGCAACGACGAGGCCGGGCTGGCCGAACTGTTCCGGCAATTCTCCTACCCGGGCGGCATTCCCAGCCACGCGGCTCCCGAAAGCCCCGGCTCCATCAGCGAGGGCGGTGAACTCGGGTACTCCCTGGCCCACGCCTACGGATCCGTCTTTGACAACCCCCAGCTGGTGACCGCCGTCGTCATCGGTGACGGCGAGGCTGAGACCGGTCCGCTGGCCGCCAGCTGGCACTCGCACAACTTCCTGGACCCCGCGGCGGACGGCGCGGTGCTGCCCATCCTGCACCTGAACGGCTACAAGATCGCCAACCCCACAGTCCTGGCCCGGATGCCGCAGGACCAGCTGGAGCAGCTGCTGCGCGGCTACGGCCACGAGCCCTACTTCGTCACCGTGCAGGATCCGGACAACACGGAGCAGGCACACCGGGACTTCGCCGCCGTGCTGGACCGGTGCCTGGCCGATATCAAGGCCATCCAAGACGCCCACCGGCAGGATCCGGACGCCGAAAAGGAGGGGGAGGGCGGGCACCGCTGGCCCATGATCGTCCTGCGCTCGCCGAAGGGCTGGACCGGGCCGCGCACCGTGGACGGCCTCCAGGTGGAAGGGACGTGGCGTGCCCACCAGGTGCCGCTGTCGGAGGTCCGCACCAATGGAGAACACCTGAAGCAGCTGGAGGAGTGGCTGGAGTCGTACCGTCCAAGCGAACTGTTCGACGCCGAGGGAAGGCTCCGGCCCGACGTCGCCAAGGGCGCACCCACCGGCGACTTCCGCATGAGCGCAACACCGCACGCCAACGGCGGACTGCTGCGGCGTGCGCTCAAACTGCCCGCGTACCAGGGCCACGCCGTCGACGTGCCCAGCCCGGGCACCGACCGCGTGAGCCCCATGGTCACGCTCGGCTCCTGGATGCGGGACGTCATCGCGCAGAACATGGAGAATTTCCGGCTCTTCGGCCCCGATGAGACGGCGTCCAACCGGCTGCAGAACGTCTACGAGGTCACCGACAAGGTGTGGCAGTACCGGATTGACGACGTCGACGAACACCTGGCGCGGTCCGGCCGGGTGATGGAGGTGCTGAGCGAGCACCTGTGCCAGGGCTGGCTTGAGGGCTACCTCCTCACGGGCCGGCATGGGGTGTTCAACTGCTACGAGGCGTTCGTCCACATTGTCGATTCGATGTTCAACCAGCATGCCAAGTGGCTCAAGGTGCACCGCACACTGCAGTGGCGCCAGCCGGTTCCGTCGCTGAACTACCTGCTGTCCTCGCATGTGTGGCAGCAGGACCACAATGGGTTCTCGCACCAGGACCCGGGGTTCATCGACCATGCGGTGAACAAGAAGGCCGAAATCATCCGGGTGTACCTGCCGCCGGATGCCAACACCCTGCTGTCGGTCATGGAGCATTGCCTGGCGTCCACGGACTACGTGAACATCGTGGTCAGCGGCAAGCAGCCCTCGCCCACCTGGCTGGGCCCGGCCGATGCCGCCAACCACTGCCGGCGCGGCCTGGGTATCTGGACGTTTGCCGGCTCGGAAGTCCCCGGCGAGGAGCCCGACGTCGTTCTGGCCTGCGCGGGCGACGTCCCCACGGTGGAAACGGTGGCAGCCGCCGAACTGCTCCGCGAAGGGGCCCCCGGGCTCAAAGTGCGCGTGGTGAACGTGGTTGACCTGATGCGGCTGCAGGACGACAGCGAGCACCCGCACGGCCTGCCGGCCCCTGACTTCGACGGAATCTTCACCGCCGACAAACCCGTCATCTTCGCCTACCACGGCTACCCGGCGCTGATCCACCGGCTGGCCTACCGCCGCACCAACCAGCAGGGCCTGCACGTGCACGGCTACAAGGAGGAGGGCACCACCACCACCCCGTTCGACATGGCCATGCTGAACGGGATCGACCGCTTCACCCTGGCCATCGACGCGATTGACCGGGTGCCCGGGCTCGCCGGGACGCAGGCGCTCCTGCGCCAGGACCTGCAGGACCGGCGGAACCGCGCCCGGGAGCACACCCGCACCCACGGCGAGGACCCGGAGGAGATCCGCAACTGGAAGCTGGGCGGCTGACGCCCTAGGTGTAATTCCCACTGAGGTTGTGAACGCGGCTGATGGGGGTTTTGCCTCCGATGCCGGTATGGGTTCTGTGGTGATTGTAGTGGTGGAGCCACTGGTCGTAGGTGGCGGCGCGTTCGGCTTCTGAAGTGTAGGGCCGGGCGTAGGCCCATTCCGTAGCGAGAGTGCGGTTGAAGCGTTCTACCTTGCCGTTGGTCTGCGGCCGGTAGGGGCGGGTCCGCCGATGCTTGAGGTGTGGGCCCAGGGCTGCTGCGAAGGCCCGGGAGCGGTAGCAGGATCCGTTATCGGTCAGTACGGCTTTGACGGTGATGCCGTGCGCGGCGAAGAACGCCGCCGCGCGGACCCAGAAAGCGGCGGCGGTTTCCTTCTTTTCGTCGCCGAGGATTTCCGAGTACGCGAGCCGTGAGTGGTCATCGACGGCGTGGTGCAGGTACGCGTACCCGGTACCGGCCCTTCGGTTCCTACGGCCCAGCGCCCGGCCCAGGGCGCGGTGCCCGCCGCCATCGGGGATGCGCCCGAGTTTCTTGATGTCCACGTGGACCAGGTCTCCGGCGTTGTTGTGTTCGTAGCGCTGCGGTGCAGGCTTCCGGACGGGCAGCCCGGTGCCTTGGTCCAGGCAGGCCAGCCGGGGCATCCGGTATCGGGCCAGGACCTTGCCTACGGTCGAGCGGGCCACGCCCAGGTGGGCCGCAATCCGGTGCGGTCCCCACTGCCGGGTGAAACGCAGCGCGAGGATCCGCCGTTCGGTGCGTATGGGTGTGCGGTTCGGGCTCCGCCGCGGGCGGGAGGACGCGTCAGCCATGCCGTCCTCACCCCGGGCGACGTACCGGTCCACCCATTTCTTTGCGGTGGCGGGCGAGCACTGGAAACGCTCTGCAGCTCGGCGCAACGTCCAGCCCTGCTCGATGACTAAGCGGGCGAGCTTACCCCTGGCCTTAGGTGTGAGGTCGGCGTTGGCGTGGGTAACGTAGGACACGAGGGCCTCCTGGCGTCGAGATGAGTGTGGTAACCCAAATCGATACCGGAGGCCCTCGCCCTTTACATCACGCCACGCTGTTCACAACGTCCCTGGGAATTACACCTAGAGCGGGAGGTCGTCCAGCGTGCAGGAGGGCAGGTGGATCCAGCCTTCGCTGCGGGCAGCTTCCGCGTGGGCATCATCGGGCAGGATCGTCCGACGGCGGGCTGTGGCCCGGGCGGTCAGCGAGGCGATGACGGCGTCGAACAGGTCGTCCGAAGCGGTAATCCGGTCCCGGTGCGCGCCGAGGTCCAGCCACGGGGCCTGCTCCTCGAGGGCCGCCAGCAGGAGGCCCAGGCGTTCGGCTTCGGGGATGCCGCGGCCCTTGTAACCCCGGCCGTTGAGGCCCCAGATCTTCAGTGATGCCGCCGGGTACACCTCGGCAAGCCGGCCCGAGCCGTCCCGGAGCTGAGGCCCGTACACCGCCGCGATCTTTGCCTGGATCACCGCGCAGCGCATGGCAGGGTGCGCCAGCCGGTCCGCGGAAACGCTCAGCGGAATCAGGCCGGTCCGGGCGGTGCAGAACCGGTCCGTGTCCCGGTACGCAAGAAGCCGCCGGCCCGCGATGCCGTCATGTTCCAGGACGGGCGCGGCGTCGAAGTTGAGGTGGCCGGTGAGGAACGGGATCAAGGCGTCCGGCCAGCCCACGGGGCAGTCGACGCCGGTCATGTCGCAGCTGCCGAACAGCTCCACGATCTCCTCGTCGTCCACGTCCAGGGCCAGGTGGGCCAGCCGGGCCCGGTCTTCGGTCCAGTCGATGACGGCCACGGCAGTCTTCTTGGTGGCCGCCGCCAGGTCCACGCCAAGGGTCCTCATGGGCTGTCAGATCCGCCGGTAGTGCAGGGCGCCGTCCACTGCGCCGGCCTCGCCCAGGTCATCACCACGGGCAAAACCGGCCCACAATGACCTCACCGCCCTGCCGGTCATGTCCACATCCTCCCAGCGGGCGCCGGCGATCAGGCCCACGCCGTCCCACGTCTTGCGGTTTCCCAGCAGCAGCGGCAGGTCGATGGTGTGGGCGGCGCCGAAGATGTTGCCGGGTGCATGCCAGTCCATGACGTACCGGTGCGCCTGTCCACCCGCCTTCGCGTGCCGGCGCGCGAACCTTCGGGTGGCCCGGCCGTACACGGTTTCGGTGACCACCCAGTCGATGGCGCGCACGGCCGCGGAGCCCACCAACGGCACCCGGGCAAGGCGCATCAGGCGCGGGTTGCGTGGCAGGAACAGGCGGGCCTCTTCCGAGGTGTGGCCGATCAGCACCTCGATTGCGGGGGCGTTCCGGTTCCAGGCTGCCTCGATGCCGGGCTCCTCCGGGAGCGGTTCATGGCCGTACTGCGTGCCGAAGGGCATGGCGGCCAGCATGCCGAATTTCCTGGCCACCTGGGTAACTTCTGCTTCACGGGCCACCACGTCCATGGCCGGCGTCTCCCCGGTCACGGAATCCGCGGCGATGCCCATGGCGTGATTCATCTTCGCCCGGCCGCGGGTGATGCCCAGCGGTGCGCTCTGGATGATGGCGCGCTGGAAGAGCGTAGGTGCCTGCGGTGTGGCCATCAGGTGGGCGATCGCGTCCCCACCGGCGGACTGGCCGAACGCGGTGACCCGGCCGGGATCGCCCCCGAACGCGGCGATGTTCCGCTGCACCCACCGGAAGGCCTCAAGCTGGTCCAGGAGCCCCAGGTTGCCGGGCCGCCCTGCAGGTGTGGCCAGGAAGCCGAACAGTCCAAGCCGGTATGTCACCGAGACCACGATCACCCGGTCTTCGGCCACCAGCCGTGCAGGGTCGAAGATGGCGAGGTCCCCGGAGCCCGTGGTGTAGGAGCCGCCGTGGATCCAGACCATGACAGGCAGCTTCTCATCCGGTTCCAGACGGACGGGCAGGGTGATGGAAAGGTTCTGGCAGTCCTCGCTGCCCGGAAGCTCGCCGTATTTCGTGCCCAAGACGTCGTCCAGGAACGGGACCGGAGCCTGCGGGCATGCGGGAGCGGGGGACGTGGCGGCATATTCGCTGGTCCAGTCCCGGACCGGTACCGGCGCCTGGAAACGCGGGGCCCGGGCGTAGGGAATGCCGGAGGCACGCACAACGTCGCCGTCACGCCAGCCGCTGACGGGCCCGCACGGGGGATGGAACAGAAGCTGGGACGTCACGGCTGGCTCGGAATTCACAGCCCCACCCTGCCATAACTTCCTGAAACAACGACGGCGGGTGCCCGGCTTCGGAAAGCCGGGCACCCGCCGTCGTACTGGTGGTTGAGCTTGTCAGAACCCCAAGGTTTCAACAAGCTCAACCACCAAGAAAACTAGTGTCCGGTGGGGACGTAGCGCTTGATGGAGGCTTCCAGCTCGGCTTCGGCTGCGGCGCGGTCGCCCCAGCCCTCGGCCTTGACCCACTTGCCCGGCTCCAGGTCCTTGTAGCGGGTGAAGAAGTGCTCGATCTCCTTGATCAGGAACTCGTTGACGTCGCTGACTTCCTGGATGTGGTCAAAGCGGGCGTCCACCGGCACGCATAGGATCTTGGCGTCTCCGCCGCCGTCGTCGGTCATGTTGAACACGCCGATGGGGCGGGATTCGACGATGACGCCCGGGTGCAGGTCGAAGTCCTGCAGGAGCACCAGTGCGTCCAGCGGGTCGCCGTCCTCGCCGAGGGTGTTCTCGAAGTACCCGTAGTGCGTGGGGTACTGCATGGAGGTGAAGAGGACGCGGTCCAGGCGGACGCGGCCGGTCTCGTGGTCAACTTCGTACTTGACGCGTGATCCCCTGGGGATCTCGATGGTCACGTCGTGCTTCATGGGAATGCTCCTCGGCAATTGCAGGGGGTGCGCGGCACACAGGACGGGCCTATCAAAAAGCGTGTCGGTGCCGCCGACTACAATTGAGGATATAGCGAGAGGCCCTGGAATCAGGAACTTGTGGGGAAATTTCAGGACTTGAGGACCGGCACCAGCATGACCACACCACCCGGCGGGGAACGTTTGCGCGACCGGCGTTTCCGACGCTCCGGCAGCATGGCCCGGGAGGCAGGGAAGCCCTGGCACCTGGTCCTGGCCACCCTGGTCCTGCTCGCGCTGGCCCTCCCGGCGGCACTGCTTGTTGCTCCTGGATTCCGCGGACCGGAGGCCCCGGCGCCGGCCATCCCTGCGCCGGCCTGGCAGCAGGCCCCCGCCACACTGTCCGCCCCGCAGGTGCTTGCACCCCTCCAGCCTTCGGCCCCGGTGCCCGCAGCGTCTGCCGTGGCGGCGCAGGTGGAACCGGTACTCACGGCCGACGGCGGCGGTACTTTCACAGGCATGGTGCAGGACGCGCTCACGGGCCAGGTCCTCTTTGACCGGGGTGGCTCGGAAGGCCGGGTTCCGGCGTCGAACCTCAAGCTGCTGACTGCCGTGGCCGCGCTGCGCACCCTGGGACCGGACCACCGGTTCACCACCAAGGTGGTGCATGGCCCTGCTCCCGGCCAGGTGGTCCTGGTGGGCGCCGGAGACGTCCTCCTGGGGGCAGGGGAATCGCAGCCCGGGCAGACACTGGGCCATGCCGGCCTGGCCACGCTTGCCGCCCTCACCATGCAGTCCCTGCAGGCCGCCGGCACCACCGGCGACATCAAGGTGCTGGTGGACGATTCCCTCTTCACCGGCCCTGCACTGAATCCCAACTGGTTGTCCGGCGACGTGGAAGCCGGCGAAATCGCCCCGCTCTACCCGCTGGCGCTCAACTCCGCGCGGTTCGACCCAGCCGTCACCACCGGTCCCCGCCCCCAGGATGCGGCCATGTCCGCAGCGCAGGAATTCGCGGCACGGCTCCAGGCAGCTGGTGCCGGAGCGGGACTGACCGTCGCGGCCGGCGTCGACCGTTCAGCCGGCGCGGCCAAGGCCGGTGCTGCCGTCCTGGCCAGGGTTGACTCGGCCACCGTGGCCGAACAGGTGGACCTGATGCTGCAGGTCTCGGACAACTACCTGGCCGAGACCATGGGCCGGATGGCGGCGGTGGCCACTGGCCGGCCCGGCAGCAACGATGGCGCCACGGCCGCAGTCACCGCCGAACTGGCGGCAGCGGGGGTCACCCCGGACGCCGTGAAGCTGGTGGATGTGTGCGGGCTGGCCATGGGCAACCAGGTCACGGCCCGCCAGTTCACGGACGTGGTGCGCGCCATGACCACCGGCGCTGATACCAGGCTCCGCTCTGCCTTGGACGGTTTCCCGGTGGGCGGACTGTCCGGCACCTTGGACACCCGCTACGGGGACTCCACCACCTCCGGCGGTGCCGGGCTGGTCCGCGCCAAGACCGGGACCTTGAACACCGTGCTGGCGCTCAGCGGCTATGTGGTTGACGCAGACGGACGGCTCCTGGTGTTCTCCTTCATCGGCAACGGACTGACGCCCGGAGCTGCCGGCAACAAGGTGGCATTGGACCGGGCAGCCACCGCACTGGCAGGCTGCGGCTGCCGGTAGGGTTGCCTACTCCGCGCGGCGCTCCGTTGCGGGGACGGTTCCCGGCTGTGCCGCCTCCGCGGCTGACGCGGCGGCGGGCGCCGGAACTGCAGCCATAGCGGACGGTGCGGTGGTGCCAAGCAGTGCGGCCATGACGACGGCGGCCAGCACCGACTTCCAGCCCTTGCGCGGACCGACGGTCAGGGGAGCGATGGGACGGTAGGGGATCATGGTGTCCTCCTTCGGTGGGGATGGCCCGGCGGTGAAGCGCAGGGGCGGCCCTGCCCCGCATAGACGGTGCGGGGCGGCAACGCCCATGCGGGTATGGGCCGCTCCTGCGCGGGCGGGATGTTTCGTGGTTTCCACTGTGCGGGTCCGGACTGGGACAGCGCTTTCGCCTCCCTGTGCAGGGGCTGTGGAAGTTTCGCCGGTCAGCGAACTTAAGGACGATCCCCGGCCTGCTGTGTTCTGATGGGAACCATGGAGTCCACTGCGCGCGAGTCCGCACCGACGTTGTCCCCGGAAGCCCAGTCCAACCAGGCGCAGGCCCTGATCAACTGGGACCTCGCTGCCTCTGCCGCGGCGCGGCTGGCTCCGGCCGGACCCGTGCTCGACGGAAAAGCCATCGGCGAGGCGGTGGACAGCCTGCGCCGGCTCGCTGACGCATCCGTTCCCCATGTCCACGAAATCACCGGGCTGGAAGCGGCCCGGGATCTTCGCGATTCCTCCGTGCTGGTGGTGGACCGGGCATCCTGGGCCAAGGCCAACACCCAAAGCTTTGCAGTAATGCTCAAGCCTGCCATGCAGAAGATGCTGGACACCCGCCGCGGAAACCTCAGCCCCGCGGCCGCCCAGGTCAGCGGCGCCATCACCGGCAGCCAGCTGGGCGCCGTCCTCGCCTTCCTGTCGAGCAAGGTCCTGGGCCAGTACGATCCCTTTGCAGCCCTTGCGGAGAACTCCACCGCCCCTGCCGCAGGCCGGCTCCTGCTGGTGGCACCAAACATCATCTCGGTGGAGCGCGAACTCAACGTCGCCCCGGAGGACTTCCGGCTCTGGGTGTGCCTGCACGAGCAGACGCACCGGGTGCAGTTCGCGGCGGCACCGTGGCTGCGCCACCACATGCTGGAGCAAATCGACGAACTCAGCGGGCACCTCCTGGGCAACGTCGACTCCCTGATGGAGCGTGCCTCAGCTGCCGCGCGTTCACTGAAGGACCGTTCCGCCAGTGGTAACGCGCCGGGCCGCGGCGCCATCCTGGACCTGCTGCAGGATCCCGAGGAAAAGGCCGCCATCTCGCACCTCACCGCTGTGATGAGCCTGCTCGAGGGGCACGCGAATGTGGTGATGGATGCCGTGGACGCCAGCATCGTGCCTTCCGTGAAGACCATTCGGCAGCGTTTCAACGACCGCGGCAAGGACCGCGGCGTGATCGAGAAGTTCATCCGCAGCCTCCTGGGCCTGGACGCCAAGATGCGCCAGTACTCGGACGGCGCCCGCTTTGTCCGCGCCGTGGTGGACGTGGCCGGCATGGAGGGCTTCAACAAGGTGTGGGACTCGGTGGACCACCTTCCCACCGAGCCCGAAATCCACGATGCCAAGCTGTGGCTCGACCGGATGGGCCTCTAGTTGCCGTCAGAGGTACCGGTGGGCGCCCCGGCGGCTGAAGCACGGGGTGCCCGGAGCGGCCGACGACGGCCCGGCAGGTTGTCGCCCGTCGTTGGCACTGCGCGCAAACTGCTGCAGAACGCCTTGGCCGGCGCCGGCTATCCCCGCCACGTGCTCGTAGCCTGCAGCGGCGGACCGGACTCGTTGGCGCTCGCCGCCGTCGCCGCCTACTTCGCACGCCGTGGCCACGTGGACGGCCACCCGCTGACCGTCGGCGCCGTGGTGGTGGACCACCAGCTGCAGGAGGGGTCCGGGGATGTCGCCGCCCGCACGGCTGAAGCCTTGCAGGACCTGGGCCTGCAGCCGGTGGAAATCCGTACCGTCACGGTGGCCGGCGCCGGAATGGGCCCCGAGGCCGCCGCCCGCGAAGCCCGGCACGCCGCGTTGGAGGCTGCAGCCACAGATCAGGGCGCGCAGGCAGTGCTGCTGGGCCACACCCTGGACGACCAGGCGGAGCAAGTACTGCTGGGCCTGGCCCGCGGCTCCGGCACGCGGTCCCTGGCCGGTATGCGGCCGGCCCGTCCTGGAACCGGAAATGCCGTCCTCCTGCGCCCCTTCCTGGAGCTCCGGCGGGCGGACACGGAAGAAATCTGCGCCGTGGAGGAGCTGGATCCCTGGCACGATCCCACCAACTCCGACCCCGCCTTCGCCCGGTCGCGGACCCGGGTGGAAGTCCTCCCGCACCTCGAGGAAAAACTGGGTCCCGGCGTCGCCGAATCATTGGCCCGGACCGCTGCCATCCTCCAGCTGGACGCCGACTACCTCGAGGATGTGGCGGAAAGCACGTACGCCTCCCTGGTGGAGCGGGAAGGCAGGGACCTGAGCCTGCCGGAGGAGGAGCTGCGCGCGCTGGCGCCTGCCATCAGGTTCCGCGTCATCGCCAAGGCAGCGGCCGACGCCGGCGGCCAGCAGCCCAGCTACCGGCGCCTTTTGGCGGCGGAGGCACTGCTGCGGCGGCAAGGTTCAGCCGGTCCCGTGGAGCTTCCCGGCGGAGTGGCGGTGTACCGGTTGTCGCTCGCGCAGCTGGAGGAATCGAAGGACACTGCCGCTGCAGGGGCCCGGGGCGGCGCCGGTTCCGTTCCCCGCGAACCCGCGCGCTGTGGGAAGCTAGTATTCCGGCCTCAAAAACCGCCCGCAAAATAGTCGCACCCCGCATCTAAACAGGAGCCATTGGTGGATTCAAACGACGTCCAGGCAGATCTCAAGCACGTTCTCTACACCAAGGAACAGATCCAGCAGCGGATCACCGAACTCGCCGCGCAGATCGACAAGGACTACGAGGGACGCGAAATCCTCATCGTTGGCGTCCTCAAGGGTGCCGTGATGGTCATGGCTGACCTGGCCCGGGCGCTGCACAGCCACATCTCCATGGACTGGATGGCCGTGTCCTCCTACGGCTCCGGCACCCAGTCCTCCGGCGTGGTGCGGATCCTCAAGGACCTGGACACCGACCTGATGGGCAAGGACGTGCTGATCGTCGAGGACATCATCGACTCAGGCCTGACCCTGTCCTGGCTCAAGACCAATCTGGAATCCCGCGGGACCGCCTCAGTGGAAATCTGCACGGCCTTCCGCAAGCCCACCGCCGCCAAGGTGCAGATCGACGTCAAGTACGTCGGCTACGACATCCCCAATGAATTCGTGGTGGGCTACGGCCTGGACTACGCCGAGAAGTACCGCAACCTGGACTTCGTAGGCACCCTGGCCCCGCACGTCTACGAGTAGGCGCCGGCCGCGGAAAGCCCCGGCCCGCACCGCCCGGCGCACCCCCTTCCGTGCGCCCGGCGGCAAAGGGGCCGGGCCGTACGCCCACAGGGAACTTTTGCTTTTCGCTATGCGTGATTTACTCCGGACGGTGTATAGCTAGAAGCTGACGCAGCACCATCACGCGCGCAGACTACTCGCCGTGAAGCACTACCGGAAGGGACGGGGCCAGCCCCGAACAGATGAAAGCTAAGAACTTCTTCAAAGGCCCGGGCATCTGGATCGTCGTTGTGGTCGGTCTGCTCCTCGTGGCTTTTGCAACGCTCGCCCCCGGCGGTGCGGCCCGGATCGACACGGACAAGGGCCTGGAACTGCTCTCCAGCAACAAGGTGGAGCAGGCCAAGATCTTTGACGGCGAGAACCGCGTTGACCTCACGCTGAAGGACAACCTGCAGGTCAACGGGCAGGACAAAGGCAAGAGCGTCCAGTTCTTCTTCGTGGATGCCCGCGCACAGGACGTGGTGAAGGCTGTCACCGACGCCAAGCCGGCCCAAGGCTTCACGGACCAGCCGATTGAAAGCAACTGGTTCTCAGGCCTGCTTTCCCTCCTGATCCCCGTGATCCTGCTGGGCGCACTCTTCTGGTTCCTGATGACCCGCATGCAGGGCGGCGGCTCCAAGATCATGCAGTTCGGCAAGTCCAAGGCCAAGATGGTTAGCAAGGACATGCCGCAGGTGACCTTCGCCGACGTCGCAGGCTCGGACGAAGCTGTGGAGGAACTGCAGGAAATCAAGGAATTCCTGCAGGAACCGGCCAAGTTCCAGGCAGTCGGCGCCAAGATCCCCAAGGGTGTCCTGCTCTACGGCCCCCCGGGCACCGGTAAGACCCTGCTGGCCCGCGCAGTTGCGGGCGAGGCAGGGGTTCCCTTCTTCTCCATCTCGGGCTCCGACTTCGTGGAAATGTTCGTCGGCGTCGGCGCCTCCCGCGTCCGCGACCTCTTCGAACAGGCCAAGGCCAACTCGCCGGCCATCATCTTCGTGGATGAGATTGACGCCGTCGGCCGCCACCGCGGTGCCGGCATCGGCGGCGGCAACGACGAACGTGAGCAGACCCTCAACCAGCTGCTCGTGGAGATGGACGGCTTCGACGTCAAGACCAACGTGATCCTCATCGCCGCCACCAACCGGCCCGACGTCCTGGACCCGGCCCTGCTGCGCCCCGGCCGCTTCGACCGCCAGATTGGTGTGGACGCGCCCGACATGATTGGTCGCGACCAGATCCTGCAGGTCCACGCCAAGGGCAAGCCGATGGCCCCCGGCGTCGACCTGAAGGCCGTTGCCAAGAAGACGCCTGGCTACACCGGTGCGGACCTGGCCAACGTCCTGAACGAGGCCGCGCTGCTCACGGCCCGCTCCAACGCCAACCTGATTGACGACCGTGCCCTCGACGAGGCCATTGACCGCGTTATGGCCGGCCCGCAGAAGCGCAGCCGCGTCATGAAGGAACACGAGCGCAAGATCACCGCCTACCACGAAGGCGGCCACGCCCTGGTGGCGGCTGCCCTGCGGAACTCGGCGCCGGTCACCAAGATCACCATCCTTCCCCGCGGCCGGGCCCTGGGGTACACCATGGTGGTTCCGGAGAACGACAAGTACTCCGTGACCCGCAACGAACTCCTCGACCAGATGGCTTACGCCATGGGCGGCCGGGTGGCGGAGGAAATCGTGTTCCACGATCCCTCCACCGGCGCCTCCAACGACATCGAAAAGGCAACCGGCACCGCACGCAAGATGGTCACCGAATACGGCATGAGCGAACGCGTCGGCGCCGTGCGCCTGGGCCAGGGCGGGGGTGAGCCCTTCCTGGGCCGCGACGCCGGGCACGAGCGCAACTACTCGGACCAGATTGCCTATGTCGTGGATGAGGAAGTCCGCCGCCTGATCGAGCAGGCGCATGACGAGGCTTACGAAATCCTCACCGAAAACCGGGACATCCTGGATATCCTGGCCTTGGAACTGCTGGAGCGGGAAACCCTCAACCAGGCCGAGATTGCCGACATTTTCCGTGACGTGCGCAAGCGTGACTTCCGCGAGGTGTGGCTGTCCAAGGAGACCCGTGCCGTGCAGCTCACCGGGCCGGTGGAGAGCCGCCGGGAGCGGGCAGAGCGCGAAGCACAGGAGGAAGCCAAGAAGGCCCGGCTGGACGAGCCGCTGGACGCCCAGCCCCCGCATTCGCAGGGCGTTCCGGAAGACGCTCCGTTTCATGGAGGCACCCCCGACTCGGGGCCTGACACCCTTCGCGGCTAAGCTTTCCCTGTGACTTCCTTCGACGACGACGACGTTTCCGCCTCCGCCGCCTACCCGGCGGAGGCCGGTTCCCACCACTCCAAGAGCGAAAAGGTGGACCGGCCACGGATTGAGGCGGCCGTCCGTGAGATCCTCCTTGCCATCGGCGAGGACCCGGACCGCGGCGGCCTCGTGGACACCCCCAAACGGGTTGCAAAGGCCTATGCGGAGGTGTTCGCCGGGCTGCACCATGATCCGGCGGACGTCTTGTCCACCACCTTCGACCTGGACCATGAGGAACTGGTCCTGGTGAAGGACATTCCGTTCTATTCCACGTGCGAGCACCACCTGGTGCCGTTCCACGGGGTGGCCCACGTCGGGTACATTCCCTCGCATGACGGCAAGGTGACCGGGCTGAGCAAGCTGGCCCGGCTAGTGGACATCTACGCCCGCCGCCCCCAGGTGCAGGAACGGCTGACCACCGAAATCGTCGAGGCGCTGGTGCAGCACCTCAGACCCCGCGGTGCCATCGTCGTTGTCGAATGCGAGCACATGTGCATGTCCATGCGCGGCATCCGCAAGCCCGGAGCGAAGACCGTCACCAGTGCGGTCCGCGGGCAGCTTCATGACCCGGCCACCCGTGCCGAAGCCATGAGCCTCATCCTCGGAAGGTAACCACAGACCATGGATACACTCGCTGCAGCCCCCGGAACGGGGCCCGCAACATCCCCGCTGCCCATCCTGCGCAAGCCGCGGCCGGCCGCGCGCTTCGAAGACCTGCCCACCGGCCGCACCCTGGTCATGGGCATCCTGAACGTCACCCCGGACTCCTTCAGCGACGGCGGCAAGCACGCGACGGCGGACACCGCCATCGCGGCCGGCCTGCGGATGTTCTACGCCGGCGCTGACATTATCGACGTCGGGGGCGAGTCCACCCGGCCCGGCGCCGACGACGTGACCCCGGATGAAGAGCAGCGCCGCGTGCTGCCTGTGATCGAAGCGTTGGTGAAGGCCGGCGCCCTGGTCAGCATCGACACCACGCACGCCTCCACGGCAGCCGCTGCCCTCAAGGCCGGTGCCGCGATCATCAACGACGTCTCCGGACTGACCATCGAACCCGAGATGGTGGAGCTTGTGGCAGCCTCAAAGGCGCCCTACGTCCTCACCCACCGCCGGGGCGACGCCCGGACCATGAACTCGCTCGCCGAATACACGCACGTCGCAGGGGAAGTAGTGGCGGAGTTGGCCGGGTTGCGGGACAAGCTTTACGCCGCAGGCGTCAGCCAGGAACAGATCATCATCGATCCGGGCCTGGGGTTCGCCAAGAACGACGCCCAGAACTGGGAACTGCTGCAAAACCTGGACCAGCTGGACAGCCTGGGGCACAGGGTCCTGGTGGCCGCCTCCCGCAAGCGTTTCCTCGGCACCCTCCTGACCGTCGCCGGAAAGTCCGCCGCTCCGGACGAGCGGGACGCTGCCACGGCCGCGATCACGGCGATCAGCGCCAGCCGCGGGGCATGGGCCGTGCGTGTACACGATGTCGGCTCCAGCCTTGACGCGGTCAAGGTGGCGGCGCGCATGGCGGCGGCACCCTCGACACAAGCCGTACCTAAAACGCAATAGGGCCGGGGGACCCATGGACAGGATTACGCTGACCGGAGTGACGGCCGTCGGCCACCACGGTGTCTTCGATTTCGAACGCCGGGAGGGCCAGCCCTTTGTTGTGGACGCCGTGCTCTACCTGGACTTCACCGGTGCCGCGCAGTCCGACGACGTCCGGGACACCGCCCACTACGGCGAGGTGGCGCAGCGTATTACCGACTGGATCACCGGGGAGCCCCTGAACCTCATTGAGGCACTCGCGGTGCGGATCGCCGACAGCCTCCTGTCCGAATTCGCGCTTCAAGCCGTGGACATCACGGTCCACAAACCGCAGGCCCCCATTGAGGTTCCCTTCGGGGACGTGGCAGTGACGGTCCACCGGGCTCGCGCCGCCGCTCCGCCGGCCAGGGCACAAGCATGAACGGGATCTACACCAAGGCTGTGCTGGCCCTGGGAAGCAACCTTGGGGAACGGAATGAGACCCTCACCGAGGCCGTGGCGGACCTGGTGGATCCGCCGGAGGTCCGGCTCCTCGCCGTCTCGCCCACCGTCCAGACCAAGGCGGTGGGCGGACCTTCCGGCCAGCCGGACTTCCTGAACATGGTCATCACCGTGGAAACCATCCTCACCCCTGCGGAACTGCTGGAACACTGCCAGGCCGTGGAGAACAAGCACCTCCGGGTCCGCGAGGTCCACTGGGGACCGCGGACGCTCGACGTCGACATCATCACCTACGGCGAGCTCCGCAGCGACGATCCCGTCCTGACCATCCCGCACCCCCGCGCAGCATCACGCGCTTTCGTCCTCTATCCGTGGTCCCTCATCGAACCCGGCGCCACGTTGAACGGCGAACGGATCAGCACCTTGGCAGTCCAGGCCGACGACTTCAAGGATCTTGCCCCGTTCGACGGTTTTGGGGACTTTGACGGCCTGCCCACGGCGGGAGCTGTGGACGAGCGATGAAGCCCATCAACCCGCTGCGTTTGCTGCTGATCTGCGTCATTCTTGCCATCGCGGGCTGGTCGGCCACGGTTGTCACCAGCCGGTTCAGCATGGCCACCCCTGTCCTGCCCTCCACCGCCCTTGCCACGATGGGCGTCATCGTCGTCATTACCCTGATCCTGGGGATCCGGATCCTGAGGTGGCGGAACAGCCACCAGCCCAACAGCAAGGCGAAGAAGACGCAGCTTGACCCCCTGCTGGCCGCCCGGACCCTGGTCCTGGCGCAGGCGTGTGCGTACGCCGGGACGGTGCTGCTGGGCTGGCACGCAGGCATTTTCCTTGACCAGCTGCGGATCTGGAGCCTGCGCAGCGACCAAGGCATCACTTGGCTTGCCCTTGCCATGGCCGGCGGCGGCCTGGTGATGATCGTGGTGGGACTCCTCGTCGAGCGGTTCTGCAGGATTCCCCCGGAGGACGGCGAAACCCCCGGTACCGACGGGAAGAAGGGCCGCGCCGCCCGCGGTGAGGCCGCCGGGGAAGGCGAGTATGCGTACCGAGGCGATTGACCCGCCCGGTATTGCCTGGCAGCGGGTTTCCCCTAAGTACGTGACGGTCCGGCTGGTGGAGTGGGCGCTGGCCAACGTCCTTACGGTGCTGGTCCTGTCCGCGCCGCTGGTGTTAGTTCTCCTGGGATGGTGGCGGTGGCCGCCGCTGTGGCTGGCCGTCACCGTTCCGGCCGTTACCCTGCTGGTCGCCCTGTTGCGTCTGGTTCTCATCCCACGGCAGGTCCGGGCCATTGGCTACGCCGAGCGCGACGAGGACCTCCTCGTCAGGAGCGGCATTTTCTTCCAGCGCATCATGGCCGTCCCCTACGGCCGCATGCAGTATGTGGACATCGCGGTGGGGCCGGTGGAGCGCGGGCTGGGCCTGTGCACCGTGAAGCTCCATACGGCATCCCCTGGCACCAACGCGCGCATTCCCGGCCTCCCGGCAGCGGAAGGGGCGCGGCTCCGCGAGCAGCTGGCCGCGCGCGGCGAAGCCAGGCTGGCAGGACTGTGACCACTGACGGCCCGTTGCCCGGAGCGGCTCCGCTCCCACCTGCCGCTACACCGGAAAGCCACGGAACGTCCGACGGCGAGTGGCTGCGCGTGCATCCTGCCTCGCCGTTCGTCCGCGGCTGGGTTGCGCTGGCCGCCATCACGTTCTTCTTTGGCCGCGACCTCTTTGAGCGGACGCTCCAGGGCCAACCAGTGTTCGAGGACGGGTTTGCCCGCCGTGCGCCGTGGCTCCTCGGCGGCGGTGCCGCGGTACTGGCTGTGGCAGTCCTGGGGTTCGTCCTGACCTGGTACTTCACCAAGTACCAGGTCTCCGGCGGCTATGTCCGGGTCAACACCGGCCTCCTCTTCCGCCAGCACCGGCAGGCACGCCTGGACCGGGTGCAGGCCATTGACATCGTGCAGCCGCTGCTGGCCCGCATCTTTGGGCTGGCCGAACTCAAGTTCGAGGTTGCCGACGCCGGCGAATCAGCGGTGCGGCTTGCCTATTTGCGGATCGACGACGCCCGCCAGTTGCGCGCCACCATTCTTGCCCGGGCCTCCGGGGCTGAAACAAATTTCGGTGCGGGTCCGGCCGCCGGATTCGACGCCGCGGGGCCTCCAGGTCCCGGCAGCCCGTCGGCGGCGTCCTTCGGGCCGCCCGCACCCGAGGCACCGGAACTCCAGGTACTTCGCGTGCCGCCGTCGCGCCTTATCGGATCGCTCCTGCTGAGCGAGCAAAGTTTCTTCATTGTGGTGGGCGGTTTCGCTTCCGTGGTCCTGTCCGCGCTGACGGACAACCGCGCTTTCTACTTCTACCTGGTACCCGCAGCGCTGGGCCTTGCCGCCAGCTACTGGAACTTCTTCAACAAGGGCTACAACTTCACCGCCGCCGTCTCACCGGACGGCATCCGGCTGCGGTATGGGCTGCTGGACACCCAGGCGCAGACACTTCCGCCGGGCCGGATCCAGGCAGTGAAGATCGCCCAGCCGCCACTGTGGCGTCCCTTCGGCTGGTACCGGATCCAGGTGAACGCCGCCGGCTACGGGACGTCCGGCAACGCCGCGGAAGGGAACACCCGGACCATCCTCCTGCCGGTCGGGAAGTTCGCGGACGTCATGGCCATGCTCTCGCTGGTCCTGCCAGACCCGGGAACCGAACGGCCTGCTGAGGTGTTTGCCGCCGGACTCGGTGGCAAGGATTCCGGCGGCGGCTTCACCACCACGCCGCGGCGGGCCTGGCTGCTGGCGCCCCTGGCATGGCGCCGGAACGGATTTGCCGCCACGGACACAGCACTGCTGATTCGTTCCGGGCGCTGGTGGCGGGACCTGGTGCTGGTGCCACACCAACGCACGCAGTCACTGGCGATCCAGCAGGGGCCGGTGGCGCGGCGGTTCCGGGTGGCCGACCTGGTCCTGCACACGACGGCCGGTCCCGTGGCCCCGAGGCTGAGCCAGGCGGGACTGGACGAGGCCCGGCAGCTCTTCGATGACCAATCCGCGCGGGCCCGGCTGGCCAGGAAGCGGCAAACCACCGAACAATGGTTGCGGCAGGTTGCTCCGACAGTGGAACCTGCGGCCGTGCCGGGCACACCGGTTCCCGGAGCGCCGCATTCCGGGACGCCGCATTCCGGGACGCCAGCCAGTGAAGCCCGCACCCACTACCAACAGGAAGGCCAGCAGCATGGCTAAGCCCGGACGCCTCGGCGTCGGAATCATCGGTGCCGGCAAGGTGGGCGCCGTGCTCGGTGCGGCCCTGCGCGCCGCCGAACACGCCGTCGTCGGAGTCTCGGCCGTGTCCGACGCCAGCCGGGACCGGGCCGAGGCGCTGCTCCCCGGAGTGCCCGTCCTGGAAGTGCAGGACATCGTGGAGCGTGCCGAACTGGTGCTGCTGGCGGTGCCCGACGACGCCCTGCCGAACTTGGTGGAGGGGCTGGCGAAGCTTGGCGCCTGGCAGCCGGGACAGCTCGTGGCCCATACCTCGGGCCGGTTCGGCGTGGGCGTACTGCATCCGGTCCGTGCCGCCGGCGCCGTGCCACTGGCGCTGCACCCGGCCATGACGTTCACGGGCATGAGCCTTGACCTCACCCGGCTGCTTGACTGCACCTTCGGCGTGACGGCCGATGCCGCCATGCTCCCCATCGCACAGGCGCTGGTGGTGGAGATGGGGGCGGAGCCCGTGGCCATTGCCGAGGCGGACCGGACGCTCTACCACGCGGCCCTGGCCCATGGTTCCAACCACCTGGTCACCTTGGTGGCACAGGCGTCGCAGCTCCTGCGCGAGGTGGGAGTGGAATCGCCCGAGCGGATGCTGGGGCCGCTGCTGCGCGCCACCCTGGAAAACGCGCTGGCCTCGGGGGAGTCTGCGCTGACCGGGCCGGTGGCCCGCGGTGACGTGGGCACCGTGCGTGCGCACGCTGAGGCGTTGCGGGAGTTCGACGGCGGCGGGCACGGGGACGTGCTTGAGGCCTACCTTGCGATGGCCCGCGCCACTGCCCTGCGTGCTGAAGGGCGCGGCCTGCTGAAACCCGAGCAGCTGAAGGGGCTGCGCGAGGCCCTCGATCCGAAGGAAGACTGAATGCCCATTCAACTCGTCACCACCGTGGCCGGCCTGAAGGCCGAAAGCGCCCGTTTGCTCGGTGCGAAACAGGGTGTTTCCCAGGGGCTTGTGCCCACCATGGGCGCCCTCCACGAAGGCCATGCAACTCTGGCGCGCACCGCCGTCGAGCAGAACGATGTGGTGGTGGCCAGCATCTTCGTCAACCCCCTGCAGTTCGGCGATGCCATTGACCTGGACCGCTACCCGCGGACACTCGACGCGGACCTCGCCCTGCTCGAGGAGCAGGGCGTTGACCTCGCGTTCGCGCCCTCCGTGGAGGAGGTCTACCCCGGCGGCGAACCCCTGGTGCGGATCACTTCGGGCCGCCTGGGGGATAAGTGGGAGGGCGCTTCGCGGCCCGGCCACTTTGACGGTGCCCTGACCGTCGTGGCCAAACTGCTGCACTACGGCATGCCGGCGGCAGGTCTCCCGTCTGGCTCCGCAGGTTCTGCCGGGGGCAGCCTGCCGGCATACCGTGCCTACTTCGGGCAAAAGGACGCCCAGCAGCTGGCCCTGGTCCGGCGGATGGTTGCCGACCTGGATTTCCCGGTGGAGATCGTGGGCGTGCCAACGGTCCGCGCGGAGGACGGCCTGGCGCTGTCCAGCCGGAACCAGTTCCTGTCCGAGGCCGAGCGGGACGCCGCGCTGGTCCTGTCCAGGGCGTTGCGGCTGCTGGAAGAGCGGGCCAACGCCCACGAACCGCTGGGCCTTGATTCCGCGCTGGCGATGGTGGAATCCCAGCCTTTGGTGGAACTGGACTATTTCGATGTGGTGGACCCGGCCACGCTAGAACCGCTGGCCGAGAACTGCCGGGAAACACCCTTCCGCGGCGAGGGCCTGGCGCTCATCGCGGCCAAGGTGGGGCCAGTCCGCCTGATCGACAACGTGCCGCTCAGTTCATAGGTACCGGGAACATAGGTTCGGACAAGTAGGTGGGACGGGGTGCTGCCGCGCCGGATTTGCCTTGCAGCCCTGCGGGACCTCTTACGGCAGTCCTGCGGGACCTCTTAGGGGACTGGATGGTCCCGGTTGATCATGAGCTGTTCGAGCAGCGCGCGTTCGGGCTGGCCCGGGTTCCTGGCGACGCACCGGCGGAGTCGGGCCCTGACGAGCTCTTCACCCGGATCCTGGCCGCCGAGCAACTCATCGATGATTTCCTGGGCTTGCCACCGGAGCGATTCGATGGCGAACTGCCGGACCTCGGCGGGCGTCTCACCGGACATCCAGGGATCCGGGTCCGACGGCACACTTTGGAACATCCGCTCTGCTGACATTGGGGCCTCCTTGCTCCAAACCGGCGGACCCTCGGTGCGCCTGTGCGGTGTCCTAAAGAACTGCGTAGGGAAAACACTACAGCGGGAAAGACCGGTCTGTCTTCCTCTCGGCTAGACTCCAAGTCCTATGAGCACAGAGGCGAAGGTCCCGATATCTGATTCGTCCTCCCCGGCTGCGCCGGAGGGCAGCACCAATTCCGTGGAACGGATCCTGTCGGTGGCCTACGAACTGTTCTCGCGCAGGGGAATCCGGGACGTTGGCGTCAATGAGCTGATCGACAGATCGGGGGTGGCGAAAGCCACGTTCTACCGGCATTTCCCGTCCAAGGACTCCCTGGTCCTGGCGTTCCTGGACCAGCGGGACAAGCTGTGGACCGTGGAAGCGATCGTTTCCCAGGCCCGTCGGCGGGGACACACGCCGGTTGAACGCCTGCTGAGCATTTTCGACGTCCTGGGGGAATGGTTCCAGCGCGATGACTTTGAGGGGAGCACCTTTACCCAGGTTCTGCTGGAGATGGGGCCGTCGCACCCCTTGGGCCAGGCCAGCATCAACTACCTGGCGAAACTCCGGGGCCACGTGCAGGCGCTGGCCGAGGAGGCCGGGCTTGTGGACCCCGATGGGTTCGCGCGCTCCTGGCAGATCCTGATGAAGGGATCCATCATCTCGGCCATCGGCGGTGACCTGGATGCGGGGAAACGTGCCCGGCAGATGGCGGCCTGGCTGATCGAGCACCACAAGGCATAGTCGACCGGTGCTGCAGAACCGGATTCAGGACTGAGTGCGGGAGCCTATGGACGGGCACCTACGGCCCGGGCACCTACGGCCCGGGCGCCTATGGCATCCGGGAAAGGGCGAAAGGCGTGGCCAGGAATTCCGCCCAGAGTGGATCGTCGGCCGGCAGATCGTAGAGGTCCACATATCTGAGGTCTTCGGGTTCCCACTGAGGGGGGCATCCGAGGCTGGTGTCCAGGCATTGGAATTGGAATTGGCTTTCGGCGGACACGGCTGTCTGCTCGGTTGCTCCAATTGAGGTTTCCCGTTCCGGGGCGCCGCTGAACAACGCGGGGAATCGTTGTGGCCAGTGGGTTGGTTCGGGGTCGGGTCGTTCGGGGTTGTAGTGCCTGCCTGTTGGTGAGGTCCAGCCGGGTGGTTGATTCTTGGTGGCTGGGTCGGGTGTCCATTGGCTGTGGTGTTTGAGTCGGTGGTGTTTGGGGCAGAGCTGTGCCAGGTTGCTGACGTTGGTGGTGCCGCCGTGTTGCCAGGCGGTGAGGTGGTCTGTTTCGTTGTCGGGGGTTTTGTTGGTGCAGCCGGGGAAGGTGCATGTGGTGTCGCGCATGCGGATCCAGTGTTTGATGGCCCCGGTGAGCCGGTAGTTCTTCCGGCCGATCTCCAAGGGTGCCCCGTCTCTCGGGTCGACCAGGACCCGGTAGAACGAGTTCGCCCCGTCGGCGACCAGTTTGCGTGCCATGGACGCCGGGATAGGGCCGAAACCGTCCAGCACTGCGGGTTCGTCGGTGGCTCCGAGGAGCGAGAACACCGGGACGGTGACCAGGACATCGGCCCGCGGGGCAGGGCCCTTCCCGATCCCGGTGGCACCCTGCTTGCCCTGAACGCCGGGGCTGGGACCGTCTTCCCCGGCGTGGGCGGGGGTGTCCCCGGCTCCGGGCTTCACGCCAGCCCCCAGCAGCAGGGATGCGGCGATGTCGGGGCGGAGTTGGGTGAGGGTGCGGGGTTCGTCGGGGCCTTGGAGGCCGCGGGCGGTGGCGGTGGTCCGGTTCCAGATGGCGCAGGCGGTGTCCCCGGGGAGGTAGAGGGAGATCCAGGCCATGCCGTCCTTGTCGGGGGTGTATTCCATCCGACGGTCGGCAACTCCCTTTGCATGGCGTTTCTCGATGGAGTCCGGGTGGTGGCGTTCTCGCCACGCCCGGACCTTGGCCCGGAACCGGGACGGCACGAGATCGCCCGGGGCGGCACCCCGTGAAGCATGGGGTGCGTCGGGGTCGAAGAAGTGTGCCACCAGAGACGCCGCACCAGTCCCATCGAGGCTCTCGGTTTCGTCCGCAACGATGCGGGCGTGCTGCCACGACATCGCGCCCGCAGCCAGTGCCTCGAACGCCGGCGGCAGGGAACAGACCCGGCGGGACTGCTCCACCAACGCCCCCGCTGCGGCAGAGCTGATGGTCAGGACACCGGCGATCTCCTCCACCATGGACATCTGCGCGTAAGTGCGGTCCTGCACCGAAGCGTCCGGCGGCGCCATCGCCTCTTGCAGTTCAACGGCTCGGGCAGCCTGCCGGGACTTTAGCGCGGCGACCTGAGCTTCCAGCCGGGCTATCAGTTCCAAGCCTTCAAGGCACAGCTCATACCGCCGCTGCAAAGCATCAACACCGGCACCAACATCCACACCGGCACCAACGTGAGCGCCGGAAGCCAGGGAAGCGTCCTCACACTCCAGCGCATCCAGGGCAGCAACAGAGGCACGAACACCCTCCAAAACCACCCCAGCACCGCCCCTGATTCCCATACCGACATCATCCATCGACCCACTGACATTTAGGCCGTGAACCTTGGCCGCCCACACGCCGAACGCTAACCGCTCAAACGCCACCCGCACCCAAAGGTGCCTCGACCGAAAAACCCGCGTGCCGACGTCGTGCGCATTTCCGCTGCGCAGCAGAAGGGGCACGCGTCCCGCCGGGGGCGCCAAAGCAGATAGTCAGCTTGCTTATTACTTTTGTCTTTCCTAGGCTGGAATGCGTCAGGCAATCAACTCTTGAGCGGGACCCGAAGCGCCCAGACGCTGCGCGGACCGCTCCGGCGAGGAGGAAAAATGTCAGAGCACAGCATCGCGGGCAAGAAGGTGGCATTCCTGCTGACTGATGGAGTGGAGCAGGTGGAACTCACCAGTCCCTGGCAGGCCGTGAAGGATGCCGGCGGCGAACCCACCCTCATCGCCCCGAAGAGTGGCAAGCTGCAGGGCTACGACGGAACGGAAAAGGGCGATACCTTCGACGTCGACCTCACTGTCGGGGACGCCAACGCATCGGACTTCGACGCACTGGTACTTCCGGGCGGTGTGGTGAACGCAGACCACCTGCGCGTCGACAAGGATGCCCAGAGCTTCACCCGCAGCTTCTTCGAACAGCACAAGCCGGTGGCATCGATCTGCCACGGACCGTGGCTGCTCATCGAGGCCGGAGTTATCCGGGGCCGGAACGTCACGTCCTACTTCACCCTCGAAACGGACCTGAAGAACGCCGGCGCCAACTGGACGGACCAGGAAGTGGTGGTTGACCAGGGCCTGGTGACCAGCCGCAACCCCGATGACCTTCCGGCGTTCAACAGCAAGCTGATCGAGGAAATCTCCGAAGGCCAGCACGCAGGGCAGACCGCCTAAAGGGACCCCCTAATGTTCCCTCGGGGGTAAAAAGAACCCATGCGGAGGAATTACTCCAACGGGTAGAGTGTTGGAATCTGCAGCGGCGCCGACCGCGCATCACTCTTAAAACACCCCTGAGGGAACACCCATGTCTACCGAAGTCTCTCCAAACGCCAGCGGACAGTCCGCCCCTGACCAGGGACTCGGCGAAGGAATCCGCCAAGGAACCCCGTCCGCCGCGCCGGAGAAGATGTCCCGGGAGTCCGTAACCATCATCAGCACCCTGCTGGTGGCAACGTTCGTGGTGATCCTGAACGAGACCATCATGAATGTCGCCCTGCAGCGGCTCATGGTGGACCTCCGGGTGGATGCACCCACCGTCCAATGGCTGTCCACCGGATTCATGCTCACCATGGCCGTGGTGATCCCCACTACCGGCTTCATCCTCCAGCGCCTTTCCACCAGGGCAGTCTTCATGCTGGCCATGGGTTTGTTCGCCGGCGGAACAGCACTAGCCGCGGTGTCCCCAGGGTTCGAAGTCCTGCTTCTGGCCCGCATCGTCCAGGCGGGCGGCACCGCGATCATGCTGCCGCTGCTGATGACCACCATCCTCACCCTGGTCCCGCTGGCCAAGCGCGGCGCGGTCATGGGCAACGTGAGCATTGCCATCTCGGTGGCACCGGCCATGGGCCCCACCGTCTCCGGGCTGATCCTTGAGCACTTCACCTGGCGCTTCATGTTCGTCTTCGTCCTGCCCGTGGCCCTCGCGGCGCTGGCCATCGGCGCCAAATACCTCACCAACGTGGGTGAGGTGGAGAAGGGCGAGCTCGACGTCCTGTCCGTTGTCCTTACCGTCCCCGCCTTCGGCGGCCTGGTCTACGGGCTCAGCCAGATCGGCGGCGGCCACGGCGGCCAGTCGGGACCCAGCGCCGGTGCTATCGCAGCCCTGGTGATCGGTGTCGCAGCGCTCACGGTCTTCGTCCTGCGCCAGGTCCGCCTCCAGAAGGCTGCCGCGCCGCTGCTGGATCTTCGCGCGTTCAACTTCCGGATGTTCACCGTCTCGGTCCTGCTGATGGTGGTGGCCATGATGGCGCTGTTCGGCGGCGTCATCCTGCTCCCGCTGTACCTCCAGGAGGTCCGGGGCCTGGGATCGCTCGAGACGGGCCTGGCGCTGCTTCCCGGCGGCCTGGCCATGGGGCTGCTCGGCCCTGTCATCGGCCGCGCATTCGACAAGGTAGGCCCGCTGCCGCTCACCGTCACCGGCTCCATCCTCATGGTGGTGACGCTCTGGCAGTTTTCAATGCTCGACGCCGGCACTGCGGTGTGGTGGATTATCACCCTGCACGTGGGGCTGAGTTTCGGCCTGGCACTGCTGTTCACCCCAGCCTTCACCACAGGCCTGAACCCACTGCCGCCGCACCTGTACTCCCACGGCTCGGCGATCATGAGCACCACGCAGCAGGTGGCCGGCGCCGCGGGCACGGCACTGCTGGTGTCCATCTTCGCAGTGGTGAGCGCGACGTCGGGCCTCGTCGCCGGGATGAGCGCCGCCTTCATGACGGCAACCGTCATAGCCGTCGCCGCCGTCGTGCTTTCCGCGATGATGCGCAAGACCGAAGGTGCGGGGCACGGCCCGGCACACTAGTCCTTGCGCAGGCTCAGCCGGCGAAGAAGTCGCTCAGTTCCTTGATCAACTTGTCCGGGGCCTTGATGGCGCCGTCGTGGCCGAAGCCGGGCAGGATGGTGTAGCTGGAGCCGGAGAGTACGTCGTGGATCTGGCCGCAGGCGATGCCGAAGTAGGCCGGGCTCTTTTCGCCCACCACGATCAGCGTCTCCAAGGGCAGTGCCTGGAACGGCTCGGCCGGCATGTCCGCGGCAATGATGGCCTTGATCTCGCGGACGCCGGTGCGCATCAGCTCGCGCTGCTGCTTACCTTCCGTGGTGCCCGCGGTCAATTTGTTGGCGAGGGTCAGCATAGAGAGCGGCATCCTTGATGAGAACGAGCCGCCGGCTTCCAGGCCGCGCTGGATGACAGCGAGGGCGCGGTCGTGGTCGCCTGCCGCGATGGCGCGCTCGTACTCCACGATCCAGTCCGCGGTGACGCTGCCGTTCACGGAGACCGCGGGATCGTAAACCGCCAGGCGTTCCACCGGAAGGGTCCGCGCGGCGTGCAAGGCAACGGCACCGCCGAAGCTGTGGCCAAAGACATCCGTGCTGGAGGTGTGCTTCATGACGGTGTCCAGGTCGCGGATGTCCACGTCCAGCGTGTAATCCTCGGGCTGCGGGGACGATGAACCCCGGCCGCGCCGGTTGAACGTGTGCACCGGCCGGCCCAGGGCGGCGCTGAGCTTCTGCGCGAATTTGGTGTAGTCCGCGGCCGTCACCATTGAAGGCGGCACCACCACCACGCCCGAACCTGCCGAAGCGAGTTCCGCGCCGGTGGAGAAGAGCTCAATCGTGCCGCCGTCGGGGGTCCTGATGTTCTCTCGCGTCATGCTCTGAGCCTAGCCGAGCAAGTGGTTGCAGGCATCCCGGACGCGGCTGCGGCCGCCGGGTTCAGCCGCGGCGAACGGGGATAGCGTCAGGAGTGTCCGGGCGGGCGTTTCCGTCTGCACCTTCGTCCTTGAAGTACGCCGAGATGTCCGTCACCAGTTCCTTCACCGCTGCCGGGATGGACCCGTGGAAGCACTTGGGGGACAACTGGTAGGTGCTCCCCGCCACTGCGGCGTGGAGCCGTTCCGCCGTCACCCGGTAATAGCTGGGGCTCTTTCCGCCTGCCATGAAGTGGGTTCCGGCGGGCAGCACGCTGAAGTCCCTGGCGTGGTCCTTTTCGTCGTACGCGGCCCTGAGCTCTCCCACGCCGCTGGGCATGACCTGCTGGAACATCCTGTTGACCTTGGTCCGTGACAGCACCGCCATCAGGCCGGCCAGGACCGGTTCCGGGATCCTGGCCATGGCTGAACCCGGGCTGGTGGCCTTCTTCATGTGCGCCAGCGCGTGACCCACCCTGCCGTTGTTCACGGCGTCCTCGAATCCGTCCAGCCACGTGGTGTCGATGCTTCCGTCGATGTTCACCGCCGCGTCGTACACCGCGAGCTTGTCCGGGACGAACGCCGTCCCGGTGAACTCCTGCACGGCGTTCAGTGCCACTGCGCCGCCCAGGCTGTGGCCCAGGATGTTCCGGGTGCCAGTGGCTTTGAGTACAGTCCGAACGTCCTCGATCTCGGTGGCCATGGAATAGTCGGGCGGCTGCTCGGAGGAATTGCCACGGCCCCGGCGGTCATAGACGTCAACAGCCCAGCCGTCGCCCAGGCCCTTCGCCAGCGCAATGGAGAACGGCCGGTAGATCAGGGCGGTGAGGAACGCCCCACCGATCAGCAGCACCCGCTTTTCGCCCGGCGCGTCCCCGGTGCCGTAGCTGTACAAAGCCAGCCTGCCGCCGTCGTGCGTTGGAAGTACCCGTTCTTTCACCCGGCCATCCTAGGGTGCGAGCCTGCAGGGCAGCTGAAAGTCCCGGAAGCCAAATCCCGGTAAACTTGATGATTGTGACTTCCCAAAACACCCCCGCGCCCAAAAATGCCCCAGAGCCCATCGACGCCAGCGAGCAGATGCGGATCCGCATGGAGAAGCGCGCCAAACTTCTTGAGCGCGGCACGGAGGCCTACCCCGTGGGAGTGGAACGCACGCACTCGCTCGCCGAGATCCGGGAGAAGTACGGCCACCTTGAGGCCGACGAGACCACGGGCGACACCGTGGGCATTACCGGCCGCGTGGTCTTTGTCCGCAACACCGGAAAGCTCTGCTTCGCCACCCTGCAGGAAGGCGGCACGGACGGCAAGGGAACGCGCCTGCAGGCCATGCTGAGCCTGGCCAACGTAGGCGAGGAAGCGCTCGCCGACTGGAAAGCCCTGGTTGACCTGGGCGACCACGTGTTCATCAAGGGCGAGGTCATCTCCTCCCGCCGCGGCGAACTGTCCATCATGGCCGACTCCTGGTCCATGGCGTCCAAGGCCCTGCGCCCGCTGCCGGTGCTGCACGCGGACCTGAACGAGGAAACCCGCGTCCGCCAGCGCTACGTGGACCTGATGGTCCGCGACGAGGCCCGCGAAATGGTCTACACCCGCGCGGCCATCACCCGCTCCATCCGCGAAACGCTGTTCCGGCACCGCTACGTGGAAGTGGAAACGCCGATCCTGAACTTGGTCCACGGCGGCGCCCTTGCGCGTCCGTTCGAGACCCACATGAACGCCTTCGACCAGAAGATGACCTTGCGCATCGCCACCGAGCTGTACCTCAAGCGCGCAGTGGTGGGCGGCATCGACCGCGTGTACGACATGGGCCGGGTGTTCCGGAACGAGGGCGTGGACTCAACCCACAGCCCCGAGTTCACCACGCTCGAGTGCTACGAGGCCTGGGCGGACCAGTTCGTCATGGCCGAACGCATCAAGGAGATCATCCTCGACGCCGCGGACGCCGTGGGTGCCGGGCGCGTCCTGCAGACCGAAGCGGGGGAGATCAACCTCGACGGCGAGTGGACCTGGCTGGCCGTCTACCCCGGACTTTCCGACGCCGTTGGGCAGGAAATCACGCCGGACACCCCCGCCGAGGTGCTTCGGGAAATTGCGGCTAAGCACGAGGTCAAGGTTGATCCTAAGTGGGACGCCGAGAAGCTGGCTGTGGAGCTCTTCGGTGAGATCGTGGAGCCCACCCTGCTGAACCCCACCTTCGTCTACGACTACCCGCCGTCCGCGCAGCCGCTGGCCCGTCCCCACCGGGAGGACGGCCGGCTGATCGAAGCCTGGGACCTGATCATCGGCGGCATGGAACGCGGAACCGCGTTCTCCGAACTGATCGACCCCGTCATCCAGCGCGAACGGCTTACCGAACAGTCCCTGCACGCAGCTGCCGGCGACGTGGAGGCCATGCAGCTTGACGAGGACTTCCTGCGCGCCCTCGAATACGGTGCCCCGCCCATGGGCGGCATCGGCCTTGGCATCGACCGGCTAGTGATGCTCTTCACGGGCGCCGGCATCCGCGAAACCATCCTTTTCCCCCTGCTGAAGCCCGAGGGGCACTGACCATGGAATACGTCGCAGTCATTCTTCCCTCCCTGGTGGTGGGCCTGATCTTCTGGTTCGCCATGAAGGCGATCTTTAACGCGGACAAGGCCGAACGGCAGGCGGAAGCCCGCGCCCAAGCAGAAGCTGATTCGCTTGCCGTGCGGCCCACGGACGGCCAGGGTCCCGAATCAAAATAGCGAAAAACCCCCTACTTTCCTGCCTTTATCCCCAAGGAACCATTAGGCGCTTTGACGCGTTGCCAAGATAAGAGTCATACTTTTTTCGGGAAACATCCTGCTTTTCTGAAAACCGACTTTCCAGCAAGAGGAAGACTTTAATGGCACAGAAAGTAAACATCATCCTCGTTGATGATCTGGATGGGGGATCCGCAGACGAGAATGTGAAGTTTGGCCTCGATGGGGCCAACTATGAGATTGACCTGTCCGCAGCCAATGCCGCTGAACTTCGGTCTTCACTGGAGAGGTTCATCACTGCCGCACGCAAGGCATCCGGCGGCCGCGCCCAGCGGGCAAAAGCTGTTACGGGGGGCCGCAGCCACGATTCGGCGCAAATCCGGCAATGGGCCCGGGATAACGGATACACCGTTAACAGCCGCGGTCGAATTCAGGCCGAAATCCAGGAAGCCTACCAAAAGGCAAATCCCTAGGACGGGCTTTAGCTCCACCCAACCCCGCTGCCGCCGCAAGGCGCAGCGGGGTTTTTCAATTTGGGGGATATTGCCACCCGGCTCCGCTGGGCGGACTTGTCCATTAGGTGCAATTGGAGCGGTTGCCCTGGCTGGCCTCCCCGGGACTATTTGGCCGTTTGCGGGGACGCCCGCACAGGCCGGCACGGGATAATTCTTTGCACCGCCGGTGCGGCGCGGGCCACTGTGCGGGGACCGCAACAGTTATTCCCGCAAGGGGCGCGGTTTCCCCTGTGGCGAACACGCTCCACAACACAGGGGCGGCCACGTAGCATCAAAGTACGTCGTAGCTAGGAGTGTGGCGAAATGTTTGAGCGATTTACGGACCGTGCCCGTCGCGTAGTTGTGCTTGCCCAAGAAGAGGCACGCATGCTGAACCACAATTACATCGGTACCGAACACATCCTCTTGGGTCTGATCCATGAGGGTGAGGGCGTTGCCGCCAAAGCTCTTGAGTCCTTGAGCATTTCGCTCGACGGCGTTCGCGAGCAGGTGCAGGAGATCATCGGGCAGGGCCAGCAGGCTCCTTCCGGCCACATCCCCTTCACCCCCCGTGCCAAGAAGGTACTGGAGCTCTCGCTGCGCGAAGCCCTCCAGTTGGGCCACAACTACATCGGCACGGAGCACATCCTGCTCGGCCTCATCCGCGAGGGTGAGGGCGTTGCCGCCCAGGTTCTGGTCAAGCTTGGCGCCGACCTCAACCGGGTCCGCCAGCAGGTCATCCAGCTCCTCTCCGGCTACCAGGGCAAGGAAACCACCGGCGCAGGCGTCGGCGGTGGGCAGCCCGAGGGTGCGCCCGCCGGTTCCGTGGTCCTGGACCAGTTCGGCCGCAACCTGACCCAGGCTGCCCGCGAGAACAAGCTGGACCCGGTCATCGGCCGTGAGCAGGAAATGGAACGCGTCATGCAGGTCCTTTCCCGCCGCACCAAGAACAACCCGGTCCTCATCGGCGAGCCCGGCGTCGGCAAGACCGCCGTCGTCGAAGGCCTGGCCCAGGCGATCGTGCGGGGCGATGTTCCGGAGACCATCCGCGACAAGCAGCTGTACACCCTGGACCTCGGCTCCCTGGTGGCAGGCTCCCGCTACCGCGGTGACTTCGAAGAGCGCCTGAAGAAGGTCCTCAAGGAGATCCGCACCCGCGGCGACATCATCCTGTTCATCGACGAGATCCACACCCTGGTGGGTGCCGGTGCCGCCGAAGGCGCCATCGACGCAGCCTCGATCCTGAAGCCCATGCTGGCCCGCGGCGAGCTGCAGACCATCGGTGCCACCACGCTGGATGAGTACCGCAAGCACATCGAGAAGGACGCCGCGCTGGAGCGCCGCTTCCAGCCGATCCAGGTCAAGGAACCCTCCGTGGCGCACGCTATCGAGATTCTCAAGGGCCTGCGCGACCGCTACGAGGCACACCACCGCGTCACCATCACCGACGGCGCCCTGGCCTCCGCTGCCAGCCTGGCCGAGCGCTACATCTCGGACCGCTTCCTGCCGGACAAGGCGATCGACCTGATCGACGAAGCCGGTGCACGCCTGCGCATCCGCCGCATGACCGCTCCGCCGGAGCTCAAGGCCATGGACGAGCGCATCGCCAAGCTGAAGATGGAGAAGGAATCCGCCATCGACGCCCAGGACTTCGAAGGTGCAGCTTCGCTCCGCGACAAGGAGCAGAAGATGATCTCCGAGCGGTCGGAGAAGGAGCGGCACTGGAAGTCCGGCGGCATGGACGACATCTCCGAGGTGGATGAGGATCTCATCGCCGAGGTGCTGGCCAACTCCACCGGCATCCCCGTCTTCAAGCTGACCGAGGAAGAGTCCTCGCGCCTGCTCAAGATGGAAGACGAACTGCACAAGCGCGTCGTCGGCCAGGACGAGGCCATCAAGGCACTGTCCCAGGCCATCCGCCGTACCCGTGCAGGGCTCAAGGACCCCAAGCGCCCCGGTGGCTCGTTCATCTTCGCCGGCCCCACCGGCGTCGGCAAGACCGAGCTTGCCAAGGCCCTCGCGGAGTTCCTGTTCGGTGAAGAGGACGCCCTCATCACGCTGGACATGTCCGAGTACTCCGAGAAGCACACCGTTTCGCGGCTCTTCGGTGCCCCTCCGGGCTACGTGGGCTACGAGGAGGGTGGCCAGCTGACCGAGAAGGTCCGCCGCCGTCCGTTCTCCGTGGTGCTGTTCGACGAGGTTGAGAAGGCCCACGCGGACCTCTTCAACTCGCTGCTGCAGATCCTGGAAGACGGCCGCCTGACCGACTCCCAGGGCCGCGTGGTGGACTTCAAGAACACCGTGATCATCATGACCACCAACCTGGGTACCCGGGACATCTCCAAGAGCGTAGCCACCGGCTTCCAGTCCGGCACCGACACTCAGACCGGCTACAACCGCATGCGTGCCCGCGTCACGGAGGAACTCAAGCAGCACTTCCGCCCCGAGTTCCTGAACCGTGTTGACGACGTCGTGGTGTTCCCGCAGCTCACCCAGGACGAGATCATCGAGATCGTGGACCTGTTCGTGACCCGCCTGGAGAAGCGCCTCAAGGACAAGGACATGGGCATCGAGCTCACCAAGGCCGCCAAGGTACTCCTGGCAACCCGCGGTTACGACCCCGCCATGGGTGCCCGGCCGCTGCGCCGCACCATCCAGCGCGAGATCGAGGACCAGCTCTCAGAGAAGATCCTCTTCGGCGAGATCCACCCCGGCGACATCGTCGTAGTGGACGTCGAAGGCGAAGGCGACGACGCGAAGTTCACCTTCGCCGGCAACGCCAAGCCGCGCATCCCGGAAATCGCCCCGAGCGTCTAGGTTCCACAACGAAAGCCCCGCTGCTCCCAGAAGGAGCGGCGGGGCTTTCGCTTGCCCTCTGAAATCCCGCCAGCGGCTGGGGTTTGTGACGCAGGCCACAAAGCGTGTTGAATCGGGGCATGGCTAATCAGAATCCGGCGATCCCGGACGAGCAACCACTGACCCCTTTCCACGACCTCGACCACTACCTGGCCATCCCGCGGGTAAGCGGCGTGGCCCTGAGCCCCGACGGCACCCGCCTGGTCACTACCGTTGCCACCCTGAACGGCAAGGGCACCGAATTTGCCACCGCGCTGTGGGAGCTGGACCCGGCCGGGCAGAAGCACGCCCGGCGCATCACCCGCAGCGCCAAGGGCGAGGCCGGTGCGGCGTTCGCTGCGAACGGCGATGTCTACTTCACATCCGCGCGGCCCGATCCGGACAGCCCCGATGACGAGCCGGTCAATGCCCTGTGGCTCCTTCCGGCAGACGGCGGGGAAGCGAGGGTGGTCCTCAGCCGGCCCGGCGGCGTCGGCAAGGTGATGACCGCCAGGAAAGCCGATGCGGCATTCGTGGCGGCTGAGGTTCTGGCAGGGTCCGACGATGAGGAGGACGACGCCGAGCGGCGCAAGTCCCGCAAGGACAGGAAGGTCTCCGCCATCCTGCACAGCGAGTACCCGGTCCGGTACTGGGACGCCGACCTGGGTCCCGGCCAGCCGCGGATCTTCGCCGTGGAAGCCGGGGCGGACAAGGGGCCCGGCAAGCCCGCAACCGTTGACGCCACAGCTCCCCTGGTCCTGCGGAACCTCACGCCCGACGCCGGCCCGCGGTTGAGGGAAGCCGAGACAGTGGTCAGCCCGGACGGGAAGACCGTCTACAGCAGCTACACTAAACCCCTCGCCAAGGCGGACAGCCGGTCCGTCCTGGTGGCGGTGGATGTGGCATCGGGCAGCCTCAAGGTGCTCCTGGACCAGGAGGGCATGAGCTATTTCCCGGGCCCCGTCAGCCCCGACGGCAACACGCTGGTGGTCGTCAGCGAAAGTGATTCCACCCCGCAGCGGGCCCCCGAGATCAGGATGCACCTCCTGGACGTCTCCGGCAGCGCCGGGGATGCCGGGTTGCAACCGCTGGCCCATGACTGGGACCGCTGGCCCAGGCCGGCAGCCTGGCTTCCGGACGGTTCCGCCCTCCTGGTCACGGCGGACGACGACGGCGCGTCGCCGGTTTTCCGGGTCAGCGTCCCGGCGGCTGCCGCTGAGGTGGGTGTTGCCCGGGTGACACAGGACGCGGCGGCCTACTCCGACGTCGTTGTTTCGCCGGAGGGGCGCTATGCCTACGCCCTGCGCAGCTCCTACGAATTCCCGCCCGAAGCCGTGCGGATCGACGTGGCCACGGGGGAAACCACCCGTCTGCCTGCACCGGCCGACCGGCCGTCCCGCCCGGGCCGGCTGGAGCGGATCCCCGCCACGGCTCCGGACGGCTCCCGGGTTCCTGCCTACCTTGCTCTGCCCGAGGGTGCATCAGCAGAGAAGCCTGCGCCGATGCTGCTCTGGATCCACGGCGGTCCCCTGGGGTCCTGGAACGCGTGGACGTGGCGGTGGAATCCCTGGCTCCTGACGGCGAAGGGCTACGCGGTGCTGCTCCCGGACCCGGCACTGTCCACGGGATATGGGCAGGCCTACATCCAGCGCGGCTGGGGCGCCTGGGGCAAGGCGCCGTTTACCGACCTCATGGCCGTCACGGACGCTGCAGTGGAACGGCCGGACATCGATGAGGCCCGGACCGCTGCGATGGGAGGCTCCTTCGGCGGGTACATGGCCAACTGGGTGGCGGGCAACACGGACCGGTTCAAGGCCGTGGTCACCCACGCCAGCCTGTGGGCGCTGGACCAGTTTGGCCCCACCACGGACGCCTCGCAGTACTGGTTGAAGGAAATGACCGAAGGGATGGCGCTGGAAAATTCACCGCACCTGCACGCGGAGAAGATCAGTTCGCCCATGCTGGTGATCCATGGCGACAAGGATTACCGCGTGCCCATCGGGGAAGGCCTGCGGCTCTGGTACGAGCTCCTGTCCAAGTCCCGGCTGGCAGCCGACCAGGACGGGCAGACCCCGCACCGGTTCCTCTACTTCCCGGACGAAAACCACTGGATCCTCCAGCCCCAGCACGCCAAGGTCTGGTACCAGGTGGTGGAGTGGTTCCTGGCCAAGAACGTCCTGGGCCAGGAGCTCGATCTGCCGGCCGAACTGGGGCTGTAGGCTGCCGGCCGTTCCTGCGCCTCGTAGGATTGCCTAGTGACCGACTCCTTCCATATCCGCCCAGCACGCACCAGCGACGTCCACGCCATCAAGAAGCTTGTGGCTCCCCTGGCCGAGGAGCGCATCCTCATGGCGAAGGAGACGGTGGCGTACTACGAGAGCCTGCAGGAGTTCCGCATCGCCGAGTCCAGCGACGGCGAAATGATCGGCTGCGGGGCCCTGCACGTCATGTGGGAGGACCTCGCCGAGATCCGCACCCTCGCCGCGTCCGGGCAATGGCGCGGCAAGGGGGTGGGACACGTCCTGGTGGAAAGCCTGCTGGAGGAGGCCCGGGCCCTCGGGGTGTCCCGGGTCTTCTGCCTGACCTTCGAGGTGGACTTCTTCAAGCGCCACGGCTTTGAGGTGATGGCGGACCAGTCCGCGGTGGACCCGGAAGTGTATTCGGAGCTCCTGCGTTCACATGACGAAGGTGTGGCCGAATTCCTCGACCTGGCACGCGTCAAGCCCAACACCCTTGGCAACACCCGGATGATCCGCACCCTTTAGGAAGCAGGGCCTTCCACCAGGGCAAACACCTGTTTGCTTTATTCGAATTGATGGATAAACTTCTGGAGGCCGGTATGTGGGGGGCCTCAGGAAAGGGACAGTCATTGGGGGCTGTCCCTTTGCTGCGTCCCGGCCCGGTCGGCCCCTGACGGACGCCCGGAAAACCGGGGGCGGAGGAACCTACCGCCAGCCGCGATGCCGGTAGTAGGGTCGGAGACACATCCTTCAGGAGCACAGCCAGGAGCACCGCCATGAAGAAACTCATTAACGATCCAAAATCCGTTGTCCAGGAATCTGTGCAGGGCTTCGGCCTGGCGCATGCCGGACTGGTCACCGTCAGCGAAGACCCCATCTACATCACGCGCAAGGACGCGCCAGTGGCCGGCAAGGTGGGGCTGGTTTCAGGCGGCGGCAGCGGGCACGAGCCGCTGCATGCCGGATACGTGGGCCGGGGGATGCTCGACGCCGCCGTGCCCGGGGCTGTGTTCACCTCACCTACCCCGGACCAGATCCTTCCCGCCACCCTCGCCGTCAACTCAGGTGCCGGCGTCGTGCATATCGTCAAGAACTACACCGGGGACGTCCTGAATTTCGAGACGGCGGCCGAGCTGGCCGAGGCTGAAGGAGTAAGCATCCGGACCGTACTGGTCAACGACGACGTCGCGGTGGAGGACTCCCTGTACACCGCCGGCCGCCGTGGGGTGGGCGGCACTGTCCTCGTGGAGAAGATTGCCGGCGCTGCCGCCGAGCGTGGCGACGATCTGGACGCCGTGGCCGCCATCGGCGAACGGGTCAACGCCAACGTCAGGACCATGGGCGTCGCGCTGTCGGCCTGCACGGTGCCGCACGCGGGCACGCCAAGTTTCGACCTCGCCGACAACGAGATCGAGATCGGGATCGGAATCCACGGCGAACCCGGCAGGCACCGGATCCCAATGGAAGACGCCGACAGCATCACCAACCGCCTGCTGGAACCGGTGCTGGCCGACCTCAAGGTCAGTTCCGGGGACAAGGTCCTGCTTTTCGTCAACGGCATGGGCGGCACACCGCTGAGCGAGCTGTACATCGTGTACCGGCGGGCGGTGCAGGTCCTGGCTGACGCGGGCGCCACCGTGGAACGGACGCTCGTGGGCAACTACATCACCGCACTGGAGATGCAGGGCTGTTCCATCTCGGTCCTCCGGCTAGACGACGAGCTCACGGAACTGTGGGACGCTCCCGTGCACACCGCCGCCCTGCGCTGGGGCGTGTAGACGTGGTGCTGGATGCCAACTGGGCCGTGAAGTGGCTGACGCTGTGCGCACAGGCCATGGCTGAACACCGCGTCGAACTCATCGAGCTGGACCGCGCCATCGGGGACTCCGACCACGGCGAGAACATGGACCGCGGCTTCCAGGCGGTCCTTGCCAAACTGGGCGAATCGACGCCTGAGACCCCGGGGGCCGCGCTGAAGATGACCGCCATGACCCTGATGTCGAAGGTGGGCGGGGCCGCCGGCCCCCTTTACGGGACCGCGTTCCTTCGCGCTGCCACCTCCCTGGGTGATTCCGCAGAGATTGATGCATCCGCCTGGGCAGGCGCCCTGGAAGCCGCCCGGGACGGGATCGTGGCGCGCGGCAAGGCGGAGTCCGGGGACAAGACCATGGTGGATGCGTGGACGCCGGCAGTTGATGCTGCCAGGGCCGCTGCGGACGGCGGCAGCACGGACGTCCTGGGCGTGCTGGTCGCGGCCGCCGAGGCTGCCGAGGCAGGAGCGGTGGCCACAGACCCCATGGTGGCGCGGAAAGGCCGGGCCAGCTACCTTGGCGAACGCAGCGCGGGCCACCGGGACCCCGGGGCAGCCTCCAGCGCTTTGATCCTCCGTGCTGCCGTTGGGGCGGCCGCGTGACCGTAAGCATCGTGGTGGTGTCCCATAGCGAAAAGATTGCCGACGGCGCCGTGGAGCTTGCCGCCCAGATGGCGCCGGACGTGATGATCCTGGCGGCGGGGGGCACCGACGACGGCAGGATCGGCACCAGCCTGGAGAAGGTCCTCGCCGCCCTGGAAGGAGCCGGCGGGCAGTCGGGCGGGGCCGGCGCGGAGGGCACCGTGGTGCTGACGGACCTCGGATCGGCAGTGATGACCGCGGAATCGGCCCTCGAGTTTTTGGAGAATCCCGCCGGCGTCCTGCTTGCCGACGCGCCGCTGGTGGAAGGACTGGTGGCCGCGGCCGTCGCCGCGCAGGGAGGCGCGGACGTGCAGGCGGTCCGGAAGGCGGCCGAAGAAGCGGGGAGCCCCGCCGGCCAGCCGGCACCGGCCGACGGCGGAACGGAGCACCTGGAAGCTCCCGCCAGCGCCGCCCCTGACTTCACGGGGGATTTTGAACTGGTCAACCAGGCCGGCATGCACGCCCGGCCCGCTGCGAAGGTGGCGGGAGGCCTGGCATCCCTTGACGCCGAGGTCACCATCAACGGGGTGGACGGAGCGTCCATGACCGGCTTGATGACGCTCGGGGCAGGGAAGGGTACGGTGCTGCATGTCGAAGCGTGGGGCGCCGACGCGGAAAGGGCCGTGGAGTACGTCGGGGGCCTGGTGGAGGCCGGCTTCGGCGAGCCCTGAACCGCCAGAGGGTTCCTGCGAATAAGCTCGATGCCATGGAACGGCCGCTTGCAGAAAACTCCCAGGAAATCGAAGTGCTGGACGGCCAGGCCTCCGTGGAGGAACTGCTCGCCGAACTCGGCTTCGACTGGAGTGCCGGGCCGGTGGCCGGAGGACCGCTGCCCGGTAACCCGGAGGGCGATACCTTCACCCAGCCGGCGCTTTTCTAGCCCGCGGCTTTTGGGATGCCGGCTGCTGGTGCAGCCCGCCGCCATCCAGCGTGAGTGATGCCGACAGGAACTTCCCGCACTGCCCACCGAACGGATACAACGCCTGCGGGCGGAATTCCAGGGTCCTGACAGGAAGCGTGGTCCCGTCGGATGCCGTGCCGGAAGCGGTGACCTCCATGGCTGATTCCGTCAGCGTCTCAAGCATCAGCGCTGCGATCTTGGTGCCGTCGGGAGATGCGGTGGCCGAGCACGCACCCTCTTCGGTGCACCCCTGGTCGACGGAGGAGCTGCCGGGGCGCAGTTCGACGTCGGCCTCCTTGCAGGTGCCGTCCTGGCAGGCCTGCAGGTGGAGCGCCGTCACCCTCGGCGCGTATTCGGCGGTGACAGTCAGGGCCACGGCGGTCGCTTGCGCAATCGCGGGGCAGGCGGTGCCGGCGGGCCCGCAACCGGACACGAGGGCCGCCGCCACCATCGCCACCAGCAGCCCAGGCTTGTGCATGCCTTAAGGCTACCGCGCCGGCGGGACACTCAGCCCAGCGGGAAAATTCCGATGAACCAGAACGACGCCACCGCGAAGACGGCGAAAAACGCGATCAGGCAGCCCATGGCGGTACGCGGCTCCGATGACACCTGGAGTGACTCATTGGGATCCACCGGGTTGTAGGCCACCTCGATCAGCGAACCCGGTATAGGCGGTTCCACCCCGGAGATTTCCGACTTGCCCATGAAGAGGGTTCCGCGCGGGTCCGTGAACTGGTACGTGGGGAAGTGGCGGAGGTTCCGGCTGGCGCCGCCAATGCCGCTGGTCCAGCCGGTAGCGCTGCCGGTGACGGTGGCCTGGGCCTTCGGCCAGGACGCCATCTGTTGTTGCTGGCGCCTGGTCCTGCGCGCCGCGAAGAGCAGCGAAAATATCATGCCGGCAACGAACACTGCCCACACGATGTACAGAATGGTCTTCATGTTTCCCCCGGTTCCGGTCACCAAGAAGTATGCCATCCCGGGCGGGCACCCCGGCGGGTCAGGTTGGAAGCTGGTAACCGCCATCGTGCATCTCCGCCAGCCCGTCCGCCAGCAGCCCCGCCAGCGCCCGCTCCAGCTGTTCCGGCGCGGAGTTGAGCCGGTGCAGCGCGGCCAGCGGCACGCCGATTCCTTCCGGGGCGAAGCCAAGGTCGGCGGGTTCACGCTGGAACATGTCCGGCGGCACCGGCGATTCCGCCAGCCGGAGCACGGCCAGGACGGCACCGCGGACCTGGCGGTCGGTGCCGTGCCAGGCCTGCCCCTTGGGAACGTACGACGGCGGTGGCTCACCCGCCGCCAGCCACGCGCAGGAGTCCTTGACCGGGCAGGCGGCACACTTGGGCGCCCGGGCCGTGCACACCAAAGCCCCGAGCTCCATCACCGCGGCGTTCCAGCGCACGGAGGTTTCGTCGTCGTCCGGCAACAGGGCAGCGGCGAGCCGCATCTCGGCCGCCGTCAGCGCCGGGGCGGGCAGCGCGGCGCCGGACACCAGCCGGGCGTGCACCCTGCGGATGTTGGTGTCCACCACCGTTTCCCGGCGGCCGTACGCGAACGCCGCCACTGCGGCGGCGGTGTAGCTGCCCACCCCGGGAAGGGCCAGCAGTTCGGCATGGGTGTCCGGGACCCTGCCGCCGTGGTCCTGCACGATCGCCGTCGCCGCGGCGTGCAGCCGAAGCGCCCGGCGCGGGTAACCCAGCCGGCCCCACGAGCGGACGGCTTCGCCGGCAGTTTCGCCCGCGAGTCCGGCGGGGGTGGGCCAGCGCCTGAGCCACTCGCGCCACACAGGAAGGACCCGGACCACCGGGGTTTGCTGCAGCATGATTTCGCTGACCAGGACGCCCCACGCGGAGCAGCCGGGTGCACGCCAGGGCAAATCGCGGGCAATGCCGGCGAACCACTCGTTGATCCGGTGGTGGAGCAGGTCGAGTTCTGCATTGTCCGCCCGGGCAGGCGTGATGGGGGAGGTTTGAGTGTCGATGCCAACACTGTAGTTGATGGGTTCGGGCGGCCGGCAAACCGGTTGTGACCAGAGCGATGCGGATGCGGCGGCGTGGTGGCAGTGCAGATCCGGCGGGTTTCCCTAGCCTAGGAGGATGGGCAGGCAAGGCAATTCATCAGCGCGCGGCACCGCAGCGGGTTCCAGCAGCGTCCGGAAACCGAGTGCCGCCGTATACCGGCGGCGGCGCCTGGTGGTTGGCGGTGCGCTCCTGCTGGCGATCGTGCTGGTGGTCAGCGGTTTCGCGCTGGCCGGTGCCTTCCGCGGCGGTTCGCAGCAGGCCTCGTCCACCCAGCCTTCCTCCACCGATTCCGCCTCCGCGGCTGCCCCTTCAGCTTCGGCAACGGCATCTCCGTCCGCCACGCCGACGCCCACTGCGGCGGCCACCCCCACCTGCAACCAGAACCTGGTGACCGTCACGGCCGCCACCGACAAGCCCGCCTACGGCCCGGGCGAAAACCCGCTGCTCACCCTGAAAGTGACCAACGGCGGCACCGTCCCCTGCGAGGTCAACATCGGAACCTCACAGATGGAGTTCCTGGTGACCAGCGGCGCCGACCGGATCTTCTCTTCGAAGGACTGCCAGGCCTCGAGCGAAGACCTGGTGAAGGTGATTGCGCCGGGCGCCAGCGAAACCGCCAACTTCCCATGGGGCAGGAACCGCAGCGCCGACGGCTGCAAAGCCGTGGCCGCGGCGCCCGGTGGCGGCGGGGCGTACTACATCTTCACCGCGAAACTCGGTTCGCGGGCCAGTCCCAAGGCCGTCTTCCAGCTGAACTGAGCTGCCTCTTCATCGATTGCTCCGTAACTGTCGTTTTCAGCGCTCAAAACGGCGCTTGGGCCCACGCCGGCGAGGGCCCCGGCCCGAGCTTGCGAGGGCTGGGAGCCGGTGGGGAGCATTCGATGAGTGTTATCCGGGTGCCTAGAGGAAGCGGTCCAGGAGGCTGGCCTCTGCCATGCGGCTGAGGCCTTCGCGGACAGTGCGGGCGCGCTGGTCGCCGATCCCGTCAACGGTCATGAGGTCGTCGATGGTGGCGGCCATCAGGAACTGCAGGCCACCGAAATGGTCCACCAGGCGGTCGGCCACGGCCTTGGGAACTGCCTTCAGGCCGGACAGCAGCCGGTAGCCGCGGGGCTGGACCACTGCGTCGAGGTTGGCTTCCCCGCCTGCGAAACCAACGATCGCCGCGATCTTGCCCAGGTCGATCAGTTCCGTGGGGCCGAGGTTGACTAGTTCGTGGACGGCTTTGTCGATGTCATCCGCGGAGGCGTTGGGGCTGGCGTAGTCGCGGATGATCACGTCGCTGCCGGGACCCCTTCCCACGGTGAGTTCGTCGAGCTGGAGGGAGAGGAGCCGGCCGTCCTCGCCCAGTTCCAGGACATACTGTGAAATTTCCTCTGAGATGCGGCGGACCATTTCCTGCCGCTGAAGGGTGACGGCAACGTCCCGCACTGTCACCATCGCCTCTATTTCCAGCGCGGACAGCGAACTGGTGACCTGGTCGAGCCGGGCGCGGTACCGCTCCAGGGTGGCGAGGGCCTGGTTGGCGCGGGCCAGGACGTTCTCCGAGCCCTCCAGGACGTGCCTCAAGCCGTTGACGTACAGGGCGATGATCTGCATGGACTGGCTGACGGAGATGACGGGGACTCCGGTCTGCTTGGCCACCCGTTCCGCGGTGCGGTGGCGGGTGCCTGACTCCTGGGTTTCGATGCTTGAGTCCGGAACCAGTTGGACCGCTGCCCGCAGGATATTGCCGGCGTCCTTGTCGCAGATGATGGCACCGTCCATCTTCGCCAGTTCCCGCAGGCGGGTGGGAGAAAACTCAATGCCGATATCGAAGCCGCCTGAGCAAATGGAATCGATGGTGCGGTCGGAGCCCAGGACGATCAGGGCGCCGGTGCGCCCGCGGAGGATCCGTTCCAGGCCGTCGCGGAGGGGGGTTCCGGGTGCAACCCGGCCCAGAGTGGCCCTCAGCGATTCTTCGGGGCTCCGCGCCATAGGTGTTTCCCTTCAAAGGTGCGGACCGCCGCCCGCAGGAATGCCGGCATCTGCAGTTGTCCGGCAGGACCAAAAAGTGCTCTGGTTCCCGCAAGCTCAATGATAGGGGTAAGAAGCCCAAGTTCCGCACGGACAAGCCCCAAAGTGCCTCATTAGGGGGTGGGCCGGACGACAGGGAAAGTGCGGTCTGGACCCCGCACCCGGAGGGTACTTTTCACTGTTTCCGGCGCGCAGGTGCTACGTCCGCTCAGGCGGGCCCAGCCAGCGGCGCCACCGTTTTAGTGCTGCTGTCCCACAGCCGGGCCGCCGCGCATCGGCCACCGATCCGCAGGTCCAGCAGGTCCATGGCCATTCCCAGCTGGTGGCCCGGTATGCGGCGGGAGATGGTGACGTGCGGTGTCCAGGCGCCCGGCAGGGTCAGCGGCTGCGCACCGGAAAGACCCTGGTGCAGGCGCCGGTGCAGGTCCAGCAGGGGAGCGGTCGGCAGGACCGCGCGTGCCAGCACATATTTGCCCGGACCGGCCGGAAAAACGAAGGCGCCGGAGAACGCTATGTCCAGGGGCAGTGCCGCCCAGGGCCCTTCCTGGCTGGACTCCAGGTCCATGCCTGCGGCCATCGTGACGTGCGGGCTGTTGCTGGGGGAGGTGTGCGCGGCCAGGCTTGGGAGGCCGGCGGCCTCGAGCCTTGCCCAATCGGCCCGGATGAGGGCGTCGGTGCTGTCATCAAAGACCAGTTCGATGCTGCGCATAAGCACATCATGCCGGTCCTGCGGGGTGGCCGGTAAATGTCAGCGCTTGCGGTCCCGGAGCATCCGCTCCAAATCCCGGCTGACCTTTGAGAGGGACGCCGCCCGCAGCGCTTTGTGCTCGGCCGCCGTCTGGACGCCCCGTTTTCGCTGCGGGGCCGACGGGAGGGCAGCGGCGGGCCCCTGAGTGGCCGCACCAACAGTACCCGCACCCACGGGGCCCGCGGCCAGATTGGTGGCGAGCGGATCGAAGAAGGGGTTGCCCGGGAATATGGCGCCATGCATCATGCGCCCCAAGCTAACGGCCCGGCATTTCGAGGCTTTGAACGTCCGGTTTCGCCCGCGTTAAGCGCAGCCGGTACCGGTTTGCGGGCCTGCGATAAACTTGTACTTTGGCCGTTTGCCAATGACATTCCCGCCCTTGAGCCGCAGTGCAGAACCCGAAAGGCCCTGGGCAGCCACAACCGCAGCGAAAGTAGCACCGTGTCCCAAGATGTCCTGACCCCCGCCCGGATCTCCGAGATTCACAAGGAGGCGGGCCGCCGCAGGACCTTCGCCGTCATTTCCCACCCCGACGCCGGTAAGTCCACGCTGACGGAGGCGCTGGCCCTGCACGCGAAGGTGATCGGTACCGCGGGCGCCTCCAGCGGTAAGGCCAACCGCAAGGAAACGGTCTCGGACTGGATGCAGATGGAGAAGGACCGCGGTATCTCCATCAGCTCCGCCGCACTGCAGTTCTCCTACCGGGACACTGTCATCAACCTGCTTGACACCCCCGGCCACGCCGACTTCTCGGAAGACACCTACCGCGTGCTCGCCGCCGTCGACTGCGCCGTCATGCTGGTGGACGCCGCCAAGGGCCTGGAAACCCAGACCATGAAGCTCTTCGAGGTCTGCAAGCAGCGGAACCTGCCCATCATCACCGTCATCAACAAATGGGACCGGCCCGGCCTGGACGCCCTGGCCCTGATGGACGAAATCACTGAACGCACCGGCCTGCAGCCCATGCCGCTGACCTGGGCCGTGGGCATCTCCGGCGACTTCCGCGGCGTCTGGGACCTCCGCAACGACCGCTTCACCCGGTTCCAGCGCAACAACGCCGGAGCCCAGATCGCCATCACCGAGTACTTCAGCCCCGAGGAAGCAGCCGAAGACCAGGGCAGCAACTGGTCCGACGCCGTCGACGAAGCAGGCCTGGTGATCGAGTCCAACCTTGACTTCGACGTCGAGGCCTTCCACGGCGGAAAGGCCACCCCCATCCTGTTCAGCTCGGCAGCGCTGAACTTCGGCGTGAAGGAACTGCTCGACGCACTGGTGGACTTTGCCCCGCCGGCCGCGCCCCGCCCGGACATCGACGGCAACCCGCGACCGGTTGAATCGCCGTTCTCCGGCTTCGTGTTCAAGGTGCAGGCGGGCATGAACAAGGCACACCGCGACCACGTGGCCTTCATCCGCGTGTGCTCCGGCGTCTTCGAGCGCGGCATGGTGGTCACCCAGACCCGCACCGGCAAGTCCTTCGCCACCAAGTACGCCCAGCAGGTGTTCGGCCGCGAACGTGAAGTCATCGACGAGGCCTACCCCGGGGACGTGGTGGGGCTGGTCAACGCCTCCTCGCTGCGCGTCGGCGACAGCCTTTTCCTGGAGAACCCGGTGGAATTCCCGGCCATCCCGCTGTTCGCGCCCGAACACTTCCAGGTGGCCCGGTCCAAGGACCCCAGCAAGTTCAAGCAGTTCCGCCGCGGCATCGAGCAGCTCGAGCACGAGGGCGTCATCCAGCTGCTCCGCTCCGACCTCCGCGGAGACCAGGCGCCGGTGCTTGCCGCCGTCGGGCCCATGCAGTTCGAGGTGGTGGAGGACCGGATGGCGCATGACTTCAGCGCCCCCATGCGGCTGGAGCGCCTGCCCTACTCGCTGGCCAGGATTTCGACGGCGGATGCCATGCCCGCGCTGGCAAACGTGCCGGGCGCTGAGGTGCTTTTGCGGTCCGACGGCGAATACCTCGCCTTGTTCAACGACGTCTGGGCGCTCCGCCGGATCGAGAAGAACCACCCTGACCTAACGCTGCTGACCATCGGCACGCACAACCCGGCGAAGTAAGGCACTTGTGGAAACTCCTGCACCCCGCGCCGTAGTCACCGGCGCCGGAACCATCAACCCCCTTGGGTCCACGGTCAAGGAAACCTGGGAAGCCCTGCTTGACGGCCGCTCCGGAATCACCGCGCTGGACCAGGACTGGGCGGAACAGCTGCCGGTCCAGATGGCCGGCCAAATCACCACCGACCTCTCGGAGCACCTCAGCACCCGCGAAATGAAGCGGATGGACCGCTGCGGCCAGCTTGCCCTGGTTGCTGCCCGGGAGGCCTGGACCCAGGCGGGCAGCCCCGACCTGGACCCCGAACGGTTCGCGGTGGTGATCGGGTCAGCTTACGGCGGACTGGGTTCCACCATCGAGCAGGACCGGACACTGAACCAGTCAGGTCCGCGCAAGGTGTCGCCCCATACCCTGACCCGGCTGATGGTGAACGGCCCGGCCGCGTGGGTGTCCATCGACCTTGGCGCGCGCGGCGGCGCCCGGACGCCTGTCAGCGCCTGCGCCTCCGGGGCCGAGGCGATTGTCCAGGCAGCCGAGCTGATCCGCTCCGGCGCCGCCGACGTCGTGATTGCCGGCGGTGTGGACGCCTCCGTCAACGACCTGGTGATCAGCGGCTTCGCCCAGATCCGGGCCCTGTCCACCCGCTCGGATGACCCGCAGCGGGCCTCGCGCCCGTTCGACGGCGGCCGGGACGGCTTTGTGCTCGCCGAGGGCGCCGGGGTGGTGGTGCTGGAGAGTGAGGAGCACGCCCGTGCCCGCGGCGCCGCCGTCCTTGGGGCCATGGCCGGCGGAGCGGTTACCTCAGATGCCAACGACATCGTGGCCGCAGATCCCGCCATGCAGCGCCGCGTCATGCAGAAGGCCCTGGATGCGGCAGGCATGCAGCCGGCGGACATTGGCTTCGTGCACGCACACGCCACGTCCACCCCGGTGGGCGACCGGCTGGAAGGCCAGGCGATCAATGCCGTCTTCGGCGCCTCCGTGCCGGTGACGTCCACGAAGGGGCACACCGGACACCTGCTGGGCGGCGCCGGTGCGCTGGCCGCCGTCGTGGTCCTCGAAGCCCTGCGCACCGGACAGCTGCCAGGGACGCTGAACGTGGAGTCGCTGGACCCGGAAGTGGACCTCAACGTCGTAACCGGAAACTCCCTGGCCCTGGCTGCCGGATCCCCGCGAGCCGGCCTGGTCAACGCGTTCGGTTTTGGCGGCCACAGTGTTGCCCTGGTGCTCGCCGGCGCCTAGGCAAACACCGAAAACGCCTGAACGGTGCGCGATCGCCGGAACGGCGGTATATATCAAGCTGTCTGTGACAGCGGGGTGGTTTTGTGGTTGATGCCGGCCTGAGAGGGCACAGCTGGTGCGGTGGGTTTGTTGCGGTATCTCTGCGGATGGCGTGCATAGATCGCGTCGAGGGTGGCTTGCCGTTGTAGGCGTGCTTGGTTCCCGCGCCCTTTGTGGACGAGGTCCGGGGTGTAGTAGTTCAAACCGCTGTGGCGGTGGTTGGCGTTGTAGTTGGCGAAGCAAGCCGCCATGTAGTCCCGGGCGTGCTGGATGTCGCGGAAGCGGCGCGGAAAGTCCAGGTCGTATTTCACGGTCTTGAACAGTGATTCGGAGTAGGGATTGTCGTCCGAGACCCTTGGCCGGGAGTAGGACAGAGTGATGCCCAGGGACTGGGCCAGCTGAAGGGTGCTGCCGGCCCTCATGGGTGCCCCGTTATCGGCATGAAGCACCTCTGGGCGCTGCCGGTTCGCGGTGACCGCGTCGTTGATCAGTGCCGCGGCCAGGGACGCGGTTTCGGTGTGTTCGACCCGGTGCCCAACGACCTTGCGGGAGAACACGTCCAACATCGTGTAGAGCCGGTAGGTGTGTTTCCCCGGGCCGTGGAGCATCGTGATGTCCCAGCTCCACAGCTGATTCGGGGCGGTGGCGTGCACGACCGGTTTGGCTCGTTTGGGACCGGTTGCCGTGCGTTGTTCGCGGCGGTCGCCGTTCTAGCCGCCGCCCCTGCCTGGCTTGGCAGGCAGGCCTGCTACCTGCCTGCCAAGCCCTCAACCAGTGCATCGAGGATAGGCAGCTGGCCCTTCACGAGCTTGGTCCGGGCCTCCTGCGCCGGGAACCAGCGGGCGTCGTCAATTTCGGGATAGTGCTGGATTTTGCCGGACCCCTTGGGCCATTCCAGCGGGAACGTGTTGCTGGTGATCACCTCAGGGGAGAACCCGGCCTCGGCGGCATAGGCCGTAACGAGCTTTCCCGAGGACTGCCGGAACTCGCCCAGCAGCCGGTAGTCGGCCTCCGGGGCCGCGGTCCCCATCTCCTCTGCAAACTCCCGCAGCGCTGCGGCCAGCGGATCCTCGCCGTCGGCATACTCACCCTTGGGAATGGACCAGGCGTGCGTGTCCTTGCGGGCCCAAAAGGGGCCGCCCATGTGGGCGATCCACACCTGCAACCCATTCCGGGCGCCCTCGGGGGTGGCGGGGTCCTGCTGGTACAACAGGATGCCTGCGCTTCGAATGGGCATTGGGTCTCCGGATCTTCAGAAAAGTGCAGTTGCCGTCCGCCGTTAACGTGGAGTTCACGGCGCTGCTCTAGGTTATTCCTTCAGGCACTCTGCCAGGCACTCCGCTCGAAGGGAGCACTCGTGGCCAACATTGCTGAGGTTTTGGGACGACTCACGGCGGAAGAAGTGGAGGAGCTCCGCAGCCTTGGCCCCCAGGGCCACCTGCCGCGGCATCTGGTGGATGCGCTGGACCGCGCGGCCGGGGGAACAGGCTCTGGCCGGGGGTACTACGTGGCAAACGGCAACGTCAGCGCCACCGGCGGCCCACTGCTGGTGCTGCGCAGCGACGTTTCCAGTTGGCTGGCCGGCGCCGCGTCCTGACTTGCCTGCCTGCAACCCTTTGCCGGCTCCGGCGGGCAGGGTTCCGGGCCGCTAGGCGTGCGGCAGGATGAACGTTGCCGTGGTGCCCACACCGGGCTCGCTGTCCAGGCTGATGGAACCCCCGTGGCCTTCAACGATGGTCTTGCTGACGGGCAGTCCCAGGCCGGCGCCCGGGATGGCGGTTTCGCGTGACCGCGCCGAACGGAAGAACTTGGTGAACGCCTGTTCCTGCTCTTCAGCCGTCATCCCCAGCCCGGTATCGGTGATGGAGCAGGCCATGCCCGAGTCGGTGCTGACGGCACGGGCCGTGATGATGCCGCCGTTGGGGGAGTACTTGATGGCATTCGAGAGCAGGTTCCGGAACACCTGGCTGATCCGCTGCGGGTCCACCCTGGCAGGGAGCGGCTCCTCCGCTTCAAGCACCAGATGGAGCCCGTTGCCGGCGGCCTTGGGCTGGGCGGCATCAACCTCGAGTGCCAGCAGCCGGGCCAGGTCCGCCTCCTCAAGCGAAAGGTCAACCCGCTCCGAAGCCACGGCGATGAGGTCATTGACCAGGCTCAGCAGGTGCTCCGCGTTCCGGCGCACCACCTGGAGCTCCTCCCTGATGTCCTCGTGATCGGGTTCGTCCAGGACCAGTTCCAGGTAGCCCAGAATGGAGGTCAACGGTGTCCGCAGCTCGTGCGAGACAGTGGCAACAAAGTCGTCCTTGGCCGCCAGGGCACTCACCAGGGTGGTGACGTCCACAAAGGTGATGACCGCGCCGGCTTCCTGGCCCCCGGCCGGCGGGAAACCGTGCGAGCTCACGGAATAGGCATGCTGCCGTTCCGGAGGGCCGGCCCAATACAGCTCATCCGCAAAGGCGTCCCCTTCCGCGGCCCGGGCTGCAGGAAGAAGGGCCGGCGGTACGGGGGTGCAGCGGTCCGCCATCAGCAGGCCCGGCGCACCGGCAGGATCCACGACGCCGGCCAGGGCAGGGTCCGTGCGCATGGCCTTGTTTGCCAGCACGGTGCGGCCCCGGGCGTCCACCACCCACACGCCCACGCCCACGGCCTTCAGTACGGCGTCGAGCAGGCCCTGCCGGCGGATGCTTTCGTCCAGGGTGCGGGCCAGGTCCTGCTCATTCTGGACAATCCGCGCGCGGTGCCGGCGGATGGTGGTGGCCACCACGTGGGCGCTGACCGCGACGACGGTCATCACCAGCGGGAGGATGAGGACACGGATCATTGATCCGCCCGCCGGCACCGAGCCCTGGAGGACGGAGGGGGCCACCGTACTGAGGACGGTCCCCGCAATGGCCAGAACGGGCATGAACGGCCGGACCTGCGCCGAAAGCCAAATGACGGGGAAGAGCAGCGTCAAGCTCAGGACACTGAAGGCCGGGCCTCCCGCCTCACGCGTGAACCCGATGGCCAGGCAGTCCAGGAGCGGAATAACGGCAAACGCGCTGGCCGGGAGCCTGCCCCACGGGACGGCCACGCAGGCCGCGGCGATGGCCACATGGAACAGCAGGGCCGCCATGAACAGGTTGCTGGCCAGCGTCTCCGGGCTGAAGGCAGCAGCGGCAAGCACCACCAGCCCAACAGTCACCGAGACCGGCAGCTGGCACACGGCTACGCGTTTGCGCGCACTGAGGCCCCCCAAAAGACCATCCAGACGGTCCGATACAACAGGCTGCATGGGCGCCCTTCGTGCGTGGCCGGCAGCGTCTGCGGCGCCCTGCTGTTCCTGGATTACCAAGCTTCCCCCAGCACAGAAATCAACGACCTCCGTCTGCCTGAAGGTTCTGCACTTAGAGTACCTGCCAGGAACGCGGGCAGCCGCCAGGGCCGCAAGCCGGACGGACCCCGGCTGCTAGCCGATCAACAGGCTGAGCGCCTCCGTGAGGTGCTCCACTTCCCGTACCGAGAATCCGGCCGGCACTGGCCCGGGCCCGGTGTGGCTGGCAGGCACCACGGCGTGCGTGAAGCCCAGCCGGTGGGCCTCCTGGATGCGCTGGTTGATCCCCGGAACGGGCCGGACCTCGCCGGCCAGGCCTACCTCGCCAAAGGCAATCAGGCGGATGGGCAACGGCTTGCGGGCCTTGGCAGAGGCCACCGCAAGGGCCACGGCAAGGTCCGTGGCCGGTTCACTGAGCTTCACCCCGCCCACGGTGGCAACGTAGGAGTCATCCTTGTGCAGCAGAGTGCCCGCACGCTGCTGCAGCACGGCCAGCAGCATGGACACCCGCGAGCTGTCCAGGCCGCTGGTGGCCCGGCGCGGCTGCGAGTTGGGGCTCTCGGCGAGCAGCGACTGCACCTCCGCCAGCAGGGGACGGCGGCCCTCCATGGTGACCGTGATGCAGGTCCCGGACACCGGGTCCTTGGTGCGGCTGACGAACAGGCCGGACGGATCGGCCAGGCCCTCGATGCCGTTCTCATTGAGGTCGAAGCACCCGACGTCGTCGGTGGGCCCGTACCTGTTCTTCACTGCACGCAGGAGCCGCAGCCGGGAGTGCCGCTCACCCTCGAACTGGCACACCACGTCCACCAGGTGTTCCAGCAGGCGGGGCCCGGCGATGGAACCGTCCTTGGTGACATGCCCAACCAGCAGCGTGGTCATGTTCCGCCGTTTGGCTGCAGCAATGATCGAGGCCGCCACCTCGCGCACCTGGGACACGCCTCCTGCGCTCCCGTCGACGTCGGCGCTGCTGAGGGTCTGCACGGAGTCCACGATCAGCAGCCGCGGCTCGATCTTTTCCACCTGGCCCAGGGCTTGCCCGAGGTCCGTCTCCGCCGACAGGTACAGGGATTCGGCGACGGCGTCGATCCGCTCGGCGCGCAGCTTCACCTGGGCAGCCGACTCTTCGCCGGTCACGTACAGGACATCCTGGGCAGTCCGGGCAAACTTGGCGGCCACGTCCAGCAGCAGCGTGGATTTTCCGACGCCGGGTTCGCCTGCCAGCAGGATGACGGCGCCCGGAACCAGGCCGCCGCCCAGCACCCGGTCCAGTTCGTCCACGCCGGTGGGCAGGAAAGCCGCCGTGGTGGCGTCGACATCGGCAATCCGGCGCGCCGGCTCCACGACTGTCGTAGCAGCGGTCGTCCGCGCCACGGCCGTGCCCGTTTCCTCAACCGTGCCCCAGGCCTGGCACTCGCCGCAGCGGCCCACCCACTTGGCGGTGGTCCAGCCGCATTCGGCGCATTTGTACGCGGGCGCCTTGGACGCCCGGGATGTCTTTGTTGCCATGCCTTCAACCCTACTGGCGGGCACTGACACTACAACGCGGGCAGGACGTCCCTGGCCTCGGCGGCGTCCATGCCGGTGGCTTCCAGCAGGTCCACCATCAGCGGCCGGAACAGCATGACCACGGTTTCGCCTTCCAGCCGCTGGACCTCCAGCAGCTTCGGATGCAGGCGAAGGGCGATCTCGCTCAGGTCCCGACGGGCAGTGCGCAGGTGGGCGCGGCGGACTCCTTCGTGCGTTTCCGCGAGCCCCAGCGACAGCTCGTCGATGGCGGCGGCCGTCTCCTGGAGCACGCCGGCGATGCTGTCCGTCGCCTCGTCCGAGAGCGCCGTGTGGTTGATGGCGCTGGTCAGCCGCCGGGCGAACACCCGGCTGTTCCTCAGGGCAAGGTCGATGAAATCCAGGGACTGCTTCAGCCTGTCCAGTTCATCGCGGTGCCGGCGGTAGGCGGGGGCCAGGGTGGCCACCTCGCCGGACGCGCGCAGGGATTGGCGCATGGCATCAACGAGGGGCTGGCAGTTCCGGCCGCGGATCAGGGCGTGCCAGGCCTGCGTGGAGTCACTGTTGGCCAGCGCCCCGGCACATTCCCGCAGTACCTCCGCCAGTTCATGCAGCAGCTTCTGCACATCCCGGCGCGGCTCCTGGCGGGGATCCTTGGGCACCAGGATGGTCACCAGCAGGGCGAACATGCCGCCCACCACCGCATCGATACTGCGGGTGAACGGGCCTCCGGACGGTGCCGGGAGCAGCACCACCAGCAGCGACTGCAGCGCCAGTTGGGTGGTGAAGATGTTTCCGCTGTCCAGGAACCGGGCCAGCAGGATGGAAAAGAGGAGCACGACGGCGGCCACCCAGATGTCGCCGCCAAGCCAATGCAGGAGCAGATCACCGACCACTATGCCCAGGGTGCAGCCCAGGCCCACTTCCATCACCCGACGCAGCCGGGGTTCCCGGGAAAACCCCAGAGCGATCAGGGACGAGGTGGCGGCGAAGAGCGGCCCGGTGTGGCCCAGGATGTACTCCGCGAAGGCGTACGCGCCCACGGCGCAGACGGTCATCTGGATGGCAGGGACAAACGAGTTGCGGCTGCGGATCAGACCGGTCCGGACCCGGCTGCGCAGGAACCGCTTGGTTGATGAGAGTCCTGCTGGGATGGCCATGGGTCCAATACTATTCAGTGCCGCTCCACCGCCCTGCGCAGGTGCACTACGGCCGCGCATGTGATCTGCGCAATGGTGACCCGGCATTTGTCAGCCAAAATCCCGCCGTCGTTAATCCTCCGTTCACTTTGGACAGCCCATCCCGTTACCTGCGGCCCATAACTTACTTGAAGGTACAAAACGTACGCATCGCGCAGCAGGGTTCTCCGTCCCTGTCCCGCACCTGAATAACCCTGGAAGGGGTACATCTAGTGAAGGCACTCCGCTTCGGCCGCCACGCGGCTATCGCTGTTATCGCAGCCAGCGCACTCGCGCTTACCGCCTGCGGTTCAGACAACGCCACGGGCACCGCGCCTGCCGGCTCCCAGTCCGCCTCCGGCCCCAAGGTCACCGGCACGCTGACCGGCATTGGTTCCTCCGCCCAGGGCGCAGCCATGGACGCCTGGAAGACCAACTTCGCCTCCGCCAACTCCGGCGCCAGCGTGCAGTACTCCCCGGACGGCTCCGGCGCGGGCCGCAAGGCAATCCTGGACGGCTCGGCCCAGTTCGCAGGCTCGGACGCCTACCTGAAGGATGACGAGTACGCCTCGTCCAAGTCCGTGTGCGGACCCGACGGCGCCATCAACGTCCCCGTCTACATCTCCCCGATCGCCGTGGCCTTCAACGTTCCCGGCGTCACCGACCTGAAGCTGGACGCCACCACCGTGGCCAAGATCTTCCGCGGCCAGATCGCCAAGTGGAACGACCCCGCGATCGCTGCCCTGAACGCCGGCGTTACGCTGCCGGACCTGAAGGTCACCCCGGTGAACCGTTCCGACGACTCCGGCACCACGCAGAACTTCACTGATTACCTGGCCGCTGCTGCGTCCGACGTGTGGACTGACAAGTCCGCCGGCATCTGGCCCGCCAGCCTCCAGGGCGAAAACGCCAAGGGCACCTCCGGCGTCGTCAAGACCGTCACTGACACCCCCGGCGCCGTGACCTACGCCGACGACTCCGCCGTCAGCGGCAAGCTGGGCGTGGCCCAGATCAAGGTGGGCGATTCCTTCACGAAGATCTCCGCCGACGCTGCTGCCAAGGCAGTCGACGCCGGCCAGCCCGTCGAAGGCCGCGCCGCCAACGACCTCTCCATCAAGCTGGACCGCAAGACCACCATCGCCGGGGCCTACCCGATCGTCCTGGTGTCCTTCCACGTCCTGTGCACCACCTACGACAAGCAGGAGACCGTTGACCTGGTCAAGGCCTTCGAGCACTACGTAGTTTCCGACGAAGGCCAGAAGGCCGCAGCAGAATCGGCCAAGTCCGCCCCGCTGTCCTCCGACCTCGCAGCCAAGGCCGCCAAGGCCATCGACTCGATCAAGGTCAAGTCCTAGCCAGCGCTGTAAAACCGGGTTCCCCGCCTGCCGGACGGCAGTGCGGGGAACTTGGCTTTGCACCCCGCTTCCTTAATCCAGCAACGAATCGAAGGGCCGTCGCATGACCGCCACCTCCCTGACCAGTTCCCAGGGCGCCGGGCGCGCCGGGGACAAAGTCTTCTCCGGTGCCACGCTCGCCGCCGGGTGCCTGATCCTCGCCGTCCTCTTCGGCGTCGCACTCTTCCTGGTAGTCCAGGCAATTCCCGCGCTGACCGCGCCCGCGGACAAGATCCAGGGCGGGCAGGGCTTCTTCGCCTACATCTGGCCCATCGTGGTCGGCACCCTGATCGCCGCGGCCATCGCGCTGGTGATCGCCACCCCCATCGCCATCGGCGTGGCGCTGTTCATCTCCCACTTCGCACCCCGCCGCCTGGCCTCCGGCCTCGGCTACGTGGTGGACCTGCTCGCCGCCATCCCCTCCGTGGTCTACGGCGCCTGGGGCGCGGCTTTCCTTGCCAAGGAGATCTCCCCGGCCTATGGCTGGCTCGCAGCAAACATGGGCTGGCTCCCCATCTTCCAGGGCCCCGCCTCCACCACCGGCAAGACCATCCTCACCGCGGGCATCGTCCTCGCCGTCATGGTCCTGCCCATCATCACCGCGCTGTCCCGCGAGATCTTCCTGCAGACCCCCAAGCTGCATGAGGAAGCTGCGCTGGCGCTTGGTGCAACCCGCTGGGAAATGATCAGGATGGCCGTGCTGCCCTTTGCCCGCCCGGGCATCATCAGCGCCATCATGCTGGGCCTGGGCCGTGCGCTCGGCGAGACCATGGCCGTTGCCCTGGTGCTCTCCTCGGGTGCCCTGACTGCCAGCCTGATCCAGTCCGGAAACCAGACCATCGCCGCCGAGATCGCCCTGAACTTCCCCGAAGCCAGCGGCCTCAAGGTCAGCACCCTGATCGCCGCCGGCCTGGTGCTGTTCATCATCACCCTTGGCGTGAACATGATCGCGCGCTGGGTCATCACCCGGCACAAAGAATTCTCGGGAGCCAACTAAATGACCTCCACGCTTACTCCGGTCCGCAGCAAGCGGTCGGCCCTCACCAAGGGCCAGCTGCCCAAATATGCACCCTATGCGGTGCTCGTTGGAGCCCTGATCGTCGGGGCCGCCATCCTCGCCCTGATCGGCTTCAACGCGTTCGGCTGGGGCCTGGTCTCCGCGATTCTCTTCGCCGTTGGCCTGGTTTCCTGGAGCGCCGCCGTGGAAGGCTCCCGCAGGGCCAAGGACAAGCTGGCCACCTGCCTGGTGGTCGGCTCGTTCCTGGTGGCGCTGCTGCCCCTCGTTTCGGTGATCTGGACCGTGCTGGTCAACGGCATACCCGGACTGATCGACCCCGGATTCCTCACCACCTCCATGAACGGGGTCACCGGCGCCTTCGACAACAAGGCCGTGGAAAGCGGCGGCCCGGTGATGGGCGGCATCTACCACGCCCTCCTGGGCACCGTGCAGATCACGCTGCTGGCCACCGTCATCTCCGTTCCCGTGGGCCTGCTCACGGCCATCTACCTGGTGGAGTACGGCCACGACGGCCGCCTGGCCAAAGCCATCACGTTCTTCGTGGACGTCATGACCGGCATCCCCTCCATCGTGGCCGGCCTGTTCGCGGCCGCGTTCTTCTTCGCTGTGGTTGGCCCGGGCACCAAGACCGGTGCAGTGGCCGCCGTCGCGCTTTCCGTGCTGATGATCCCCGTGGTGGTCCGCTCCAGCGAGGAAATGCTCAAGATTGTCCCCAACGAGCTCCGCGAGGCCGCCTACGCCCTGGGCGTGCGCAAGTGGCGGACCATCCTCAAGGTGGTTATCCCGACGGCGATCTCGGGCATCGCGTCCGGCGTCACCCTGGCTATTGCCCGGGTCATCGGTGAGACGGCGCCCATCCTGGTCACCGCCGGCTTTGCCACCAGCATCAACTCCAACGTGTTCGGCGGCTGGATGGCCTCGCTTCCCACGTTCATCTACACCCAGATCCTCAACCCCACCTCCCCCTCCAACCCGGACCCGTCCTCACAGCGGGCCTGGGGTGCGGCGCTGGTGCTGATCATCCTGGTGATGGTCCTGAACCTGGTGGCGCGCCTGATCGCCAGGATCTTCGCCCCCAAAACGGGCCGGTAGCCAGACCTGCCGCATCTTCCGCCACACCGCGGCGGATCCTAGACTTCAATCCATACCCAGTAAGTGAAGGAACACCATGTCTAAGCGCATCGACGTCAAGGACCTGAACGTGTACTACGGCGATTTCCTCGCCGTTGAGGACGTCAGCATCAACATCGAAGCCAAGTCCGTCACCGCGTTTATCGGCCCCTCCGGCTGCGGAAAGTCCACCTTCCTCCGCACCCTGAACCGCATGCACGAGGTCATCCCCGGCGCCCGCGTCGAGGGCGAGGTCCTGCTGGACGGCGACAACCTCTACGGCCCCGGCGTGGACCCTGTCACCGTGCGCTCGCAGATCGGCATGGTCTTCCAGCGGCCCAACCCGTTCCCCACCATGTCCATCCGGGACAACGTGCTGGCAGGCGTGAAGCTGAACAACAAGAAGATCTCCAAGGGCGAGGCCGACGTCCTGGTGGAACGCTCGCTCAAGGGCGCCAACCTCTGGAACGAGGTCAAGGACCGGCTGGAGAAGCCCGGCTCCGGCCTCTCCGGCGGCCAGCAGCAGCGCCTCTGCATTGCCCGCGCCATCGCCGTGGAGCCGCAGGTGATCCTCATGGATGAGCCCTGCTCCGCCCTGGACCCCATCTCCACCCTCGCCATCGAGGACCTCATCAACGAGCTCAAGGACCAGTACACCGTGGTGATCGTGACCCACAACATGCAGCAGGCCGCGCGTGTGTCCGACAAGACGGCGTTCTTCAACATCGCGGGAACCGGCAAGCCGGGCAAGCTGATTGAGTACGGCGATACCCACACCATCTTCAGCAACCCCGTGCAGAAGGCCACCGAGGACTACGTTTCCGGCCGCTTCGGATAAGCATTGGCGTCGTTGGCGATCTACTGAGGCGTTTAGTACGCTAATCTAGATACTTTCGGAACTAGTAGTAAGCCCGCTAAAGGAGTTTTGCCATGACGCAGACGGCCAGTGACCCCAAGGGCCCCCAGCTTACTGTTTCCGTACCTGAGATTGACGCCGTGCAGGATGCCGTGGAACCGGCCCAGGCGTTCGCCGCCGCGGCGGGGCTGGCGGGGCCCCTCGCAGCCGGGCCCCTGGCGCCTGAGCTCGAACCGCATCTCTCGCTGGCCGTGGCCCCCGTCGAGGAAGAGGATGTTCTGGCCGAGGTGTGGCGCACCAGCTCCCGCCTCGAGAGCATGCAGTGGGAACTGGATACCGCCCAGGAGTCCCTGCGGCAGGCGGTGCGCAAAGCCTCGGCAGCCGGAGTAGCGGACCATGAACTTTGCACGGCGGCCAACCTGACCCAGGACGAACTCACCACGGTACTGACGGCCGCAGCTCCCGTGACCCTGGAGATCTAGCACGCCCTGTAGCTATTCCGGCACCTCCAGCTGGAATCCGCAGTGGCAGCGCAGGACCCGGGTGGGGAGGGACACTGCGCTGAGCGTGCTTCCTGACCTGCCGCTGCGGTAGCAGAGCCGCTCCACCTCGAACTCCGCCTCTTCCATGGGGAAGCCGCAGTGGATGTAGTCGTCCCCGAAGAGGATGACCTCGGTCATCCAGTGCACCTGGTTCAACGCAGCCGCGACGTCCGTGGCGTAGGCGGTGTGTTCCTGGAACAGGTCGCAGTCGTTGCAGGTGTACGAGACCGTGACGAGGTCACCGCCTGCCGCGCCGATGGCCGTGATCGCGTGGATGGTGAGCTGGTGCTCGGTTCCGCATGCCTCGCACCGGGGCTGCCGGGGCTGTGGAAGGGGGCGCCGGGAATACGAGGAAGACATGACGCCTGCTCTTTTCCACTTTGTGCATCCGAACCGCCGGTTTGCTGCAGCGGCGCGCCGTCCGCAGCCCTGCACACGGCGCGGACGCCGGTCCCCGGCACCGTTGACCCGGGGGCGCACTTTGAATGTACGTCACGCCGGATTCCCTGTATAGGGGGAGCAGCCCCGCCTACGTGGGGAGGGGGGAGAGGGCCAGCGCGAGCACGAAGCCGAGGGCGCAGGTAGCCAGCGGGGTCAGCCCCCAGAGCCAGAGGATCCGGATCACCAGCTTCCGGTTGGTGACCGAAAAATGCTGGTTCTCCCCTGCGCCCAGGGCGCCGGCCGTGACGGTGTGGGTGGTGGAGAGCGGCCAGTGCAGCCCGATCGCACCCACAAAGAGCATCACTGCGCTGAATGTCTGGGCCACGGAGCCGCGCAGGGGATCGATCCGGGTGATCTTGTAGCCGATGGTGTGCGAGATCCGCCACCCCCCGAAAAGGGTCCCGGCGGCCATCATCACAGCGGAAAGCGCCGCCACCCACGTGGGGATCCCGCCGTCGGCATAGCCTGCCGCCAGCAGTGCCAGGAGCAGGACCGCGCTGACGCGCTGCCCGTCCTGCAGGCCGTGGCCGAACGCCACCGCGCCCGCGGCTACGGCCTGGCCCCGGCGGAACCGCTGGTTCACCACGTTGGCCTGGGTGTAGCGGGCCACCCAGGTGGCCGGATACACCAGGAGGAATGAGCCGCTGTAGGCCACCAGCGGGGACAGGACCAGCGGCAGGACCACCTGGAACAGCAGCGACTGGTCCACGCCGGCCACCCCGGGCCCGCCGATGGCCAGGCTGGCCAGGCCTGCGCCGGCAAGGCCACCCACCAGGGCATGGGTGGAGGACGCGGGAATGCCGCGCCACCACATCAGGACGCCCCACGCGCACGCGCTGGCCAGGCCTGCCACCAAAATGGCCAGTCCGTCGGTGCCGCCCGGGAGGCTGATCCAGGTCCGGCTGACGGCGACGGCGAGCAGGGCGCTGAGGAGGGCGCCGACAAAGTTGAAGAACGCGGCCAGGAGGATTCCCACGCTGGGGGTGAGGGCCCGGTTCCGCACGGCCAGGGCCACCGAGGTGGATGCGTCGCGGAAGCCGTTCAGGAAGGCAAACGCAGCGGCCAGCAGGACCACCGCGCCGAAGATGACTGCCGCCACGTCAGGATTCCTTGACGATGATGCTGCCTACCTGGGTGGCCACCCGCCGCATGTCCTTGGTGACCTCCACCAGCTGGTTGGCGATGTCGCGGTTGCGGGAATACTGCGCCCACTTCATGTCCGCGATCATGTCCGCCACCCACACGCGGTGTGTCCGCTCCGCCCGTTTGGCAAGGCGCAGGATCTCGATCCAGTAATCCTCGAGGTCATCCAGGTCATTGAGCCTGCGCATGGCGTCAACGGTCAGTTCGGCCTGCCGGCTGATGATCTCCAGCTGGTCGGCGGCACGTTTGGGGAGGCGGTCCAGCCGGTACAGGGCCACCAGCTCTGCGGCCGCGTCCATCTTTTCCATGGCTTCGTTGAGGTACCGGGACAGGGCGTACATGTCCTCGCGGGGCAGCGGATTCACGAAGCTGGTGCGCATGTGGGTCAGCAGCGCGAAATGCAGTTCGGCGGACTTGGCCTCGATATTGTGCATGTCCTCGACAAGCTTGCCGTGCTCGTCCGCGGGTACGCCAAGGATCTCGGCCAGGGTGGCGGTGGCCAGCACGATCTGTTGTGCCATCTGTGAGAGCAGGTTCAGCCCTGCGGGCTCCTGTGGAAAAAGGCGCAGCTTCACGTGTTTACCGGTCTCCAGGGACTTATCAAGGCGGGAGTTGCTGCCGTGTGACTTGACGGCGGCGGGCAACTGAGGATTACTCTACCGGCCCGAAACTGCACCCTCTGAATTGGCCACCTGGAAGAGGGCAGAAAAATGGTGCCGAACCGGATACGCCTCTCGGCGGTAGGCCGCTCTAGGCGGCTAATTGTTGAAGCCCGGGGGTTTCGCGGCTCGGCACCGGTTTCAGTCTTCTACTTACCCCGGCCCAAGTCAATCTTGACAGCGGGGGCTTGGTTCGTCCCGGAAATCCGGGCCGCCGGCTTCATGCAGGGCTCAGTCCAGTTCGCCCAAGCGCCACGCGTTGGCGGCGTGTTCCAGGTCCTCGGCGGTCTTCACCAGCTGGTGGGAGTTGCGGGTCAGCTTGCTGGCATGGGCCTCGTTGGCATGCTCGGCGCCGTCGGCGAGGGTGGCCTGCCCGAGCGCCACCACGCGGCAGAAGGCGGCGGAACGTTCCAGCGCGACGTCGAAATCGCCGTCGAATGCGCCGGAAAGGATGGCGTCCGCCATGGTGCGCATTTCGTCGGCACCCGGTGGCTCAGCCGCGCCGGCCACCACGTTGGATACCTGGGCGGTGTCCCGGCCCGCGCGGAAGTACACGCTGATGCGTTCCGGGTCCTGGACGGTGGCGGCGCGCAGCGCGTAAAGCCGCCACAGGGCGCCGGGAAGCGAGCGGGCCGGGCTCTCCGCCCACATCTCGGCGATCGCATCCAGCCCCTGTTCGTCGGCGAGCTTGACCAGCCGTTCGGTGATCACGGGATCGTCGCTGTCGCGGCCATGGCGGACCAGGGCCTGCGCGGCAAGGTGGGCGGCCTCCGACACGCGGGCGGGATCGGCCCCGCCTGCGAAGGGCTCGAAGTCCATCGGCGCGAAGGGCTTGGGCTTGTGGTGCCGGTTGCTGCCGCCGTACGGAGTGGTTCCTGCTTGCTCGCTCATGCCCCCACGCTACTCCTGTGCCGCCGCGGAAATCGAGCCTCTGCAGGGCTTGTCCGCTGGCGGCGGGAACGGCCTGAACCGTGGGGTGAAAAGGTACGACGGCGGCGCCCGCGGTGTGTGCGGAGTGGCCGGAACCATGGGTTACAGTATTAACGTCCAGAAATGGATTGGGCCGTACGGGCAGGCACAGCGTGTTTGACCGGCCGGCAGGGGCCTTTAGCTCAGTTGGTAGAGCATCGGACTTTTAATCCGTGGGTCGTGGGTTCGAGCCCCACAGGGCCCACCCATCAAGACCACAAAGGTCCGCCGCTAACGCAGGCGGACCTTTCCTTTTAACCCTCCCGAAGCCCGGCTTCCACCACCGTCCCGCCCCGCGGCAGGCCGCCCGGGAACGTGATGGGAACCGCGGAAGCGTGGCCCGGATCTGCCGAGTCCATGGCCTGGACGTGCACATGGGGTTCTGTGCTGTTGCCGGAATTGCCGCACCGGCCCACCGGCGCCCCGCACCCAACCACCTGGCCGTCACGGACGCAGATGCTCCCGCGCTGGAGGTGGCACAGGGCAATGAACACCCCGCCGGACTCGATGATCACGTGGTTGCCCGCCAGCCCCGGCCAGCCCTCCCGTACGCGGCGGCCCTGGGTTGCTGCGTAGCGGATCGATGGAAACCCCCGGTACGCGGGGTGATCCGGCTCCCCATCATGGGCGGCGCGCACCACCCCGGCCGCCGGGGCTGTGACAGGCCTCCCGAACCCCACGAAGTGTTCCGGCGGCTCGCGCCGGAACAGCGAGCCCACGGTAATGGGGGCAGACCGGCCATTCCCGTCCACCGGGGTGAAACCGATGGCGAAGCCCGTGGCGAAGAGCCGTGTCCCGTGGCTGGGAACCCGGTCGGCAGGCGAGTTCTGCACGCGCCAGGGCCCCTTGAAGGGATACGCAAGGACAAGCGGTTCCGCCGGTTGCATGGTTCAGCTGGCGGGGTCGTACTGGAAAGCCCGCACCTCCTGTGCGCAGCGGCAGGCTGCCGCGATTTTCGCGGCCCACTGCACTGCGGCCCCGTACGACGGCAACTCCAGCACCGTGTACCCGCCTTCGATCCGCGCAGTCTGGGGGTAGGTGCCCTCCGCGACGGTTCCACCGGCGTCGACCATGACGGGTGGGACGCTTTCGTCGATCCCGCCGCCGAAAACCCAGACGCCGGCTTCCTTTGCCTCCTGGACCACTGCGTGCGCGGCGTCCGCCACTTCCTGCAGGCCGCCGTCGGGGATGTCCATGGCTCCGCTGGGAAACGAGATCAGGTATTTGGTCATTCCGCCGGCTCCTTCGCTGCAAACGGGGGATCCTCCTCATCCTTCCCAGCGGGCAGCTGCCGCGCAAGGATTGATCCGGAATCGCCAGCCCATGTTGCGCAGGCGGGGCGGCGGGGTCACAGGCACAATAGGCTCATGGCAAATACCAGCAAGGGCCGGATGCCGCGCCTGGAAGACGTGGCCAAGGTGGCCGGCGTCTCCCACCAGACCGTCTCCCGCGTGGTGAACCACCACCCCAATGTCAGCAAGGCCACCCGGGAAAAGGTGGAGGCGGCCATCGCGGAACTGGGATACCGGCGCAACACCGCGGCCCGGAGCCTGGTCACGCGGCGCTCGCAGACCATCGGCGTGCTGGCCAGTGAGCTTTCCCAGTACGGTCCGGCCAATACCCTGCTGGGCGTTGAGCATGCTGCCCGCAACGCCGGCTACTTTGTCAGCATCGCAGCATTGCGGGAGGTCAGCCGGGAAGCCATTTCCGACGCCGTCGGGCACTTTATGGACCAGGCAGTGGACGGGATCGCGGTGCTGGTGCCGCACACGGACACCCTCGCCGTGCTGGAGCAGATGAACCTTCCGGTGCCCGTGGTGGCCGTGGGCTCCGCGGGCAGCGCGAAGGTGAGCGGGGCCATGGTGAACCAGCGTGCGGGCGCCAGGCTCGCCGTCGAGCATCTCGTCAGGGAAGGCCACCGGCAGATCGGACACATCGCGGGGCCGCCCGACTGGACGGACGGGGCGGAACGGGCAGAGGGCTGGCGGGCCGTGCTCCGGGAGGCCGGCCTGGACGAATCCCTCCTGGTGGAGGGGGACTGGAGCGCGGGGAGCGGCTACGCGATCGGCCGCCGGCTCGCGTCCGGACTCACGGCGACAGCCATCTTCGTGGGAAATGACCAGATGGCGCTGGGCCTCCTGCGTGCGTTCACGGAGGCGGGCGTCAAGGTGCCCGACGACGTCTCCGTGGTGGGTTTCGACGACCAGCCGGAAGCCGGGTACTTCACGCCGCCGCTGACCACCGTCCGCCAGGACTTCGAGGAACTGGGACGCCGCTGCATGGACATCATGCTGGAGGAGATCGAGTCCGGGGCCGCGGTGAGCTCCACCGTGGTGCCGCCGCAGCTGGTCCTCCGCGCCAGCACTGCGGCCCCGGCGCCGGCCTAGAGGCGCAGGCGGACCGTTCGCAGCGCGGGCTGCGGCTCAGCGGCCGAAGTGCGAGTGCGGCGCACCTTCGGGCAGGCGCTCAAGGAGGTCTTCGGCCACCTTGCGGACCTTGATGTTTCGGTGGCTTGAAGCCTTGGCAAGGATGGAGAAGGCCTCCTGGTAGGAGCACCTGTTCTGGGCCATGATCACTCCGCATGCCACGTTGATGGAGGTGCGGCTGTCCAGTGCCGAGCGGAGGTCGGTGGCCAGTGAGCGTGCAGTGTGCAGGTTGATGGCCATCTGGAGGCTCCTCGTGGCCAGCTGCGCGAAGCTTCGTGCTTCGGCAATGACCTGGAGCGGGAAGGCTTTTGCGTCCTGGGCGAAGAAGGCAAGGGCGGCACTTGACTGGCCGAGGTCGCTGGTGCCGGGGGCCCCGTCGTCGGAGGGAATATCAGCGTCCAGGCGGAGCCTGACGGCAAGGGTGCTGCCGAAGCCGGCCGCCTGCAGCTGGCTTGAGTACTGCCGCCACCGGAAGTCGCCGTTGCGCTGCAGGACGGCCACGGGGTGGCCGCCGGACATCACATCGGTAACGGGCCCCTCGGCCCTTTCCCGCTCCCAATCAAGCAGCCGGACTACGTCGTCGGTGGTGCCGGTGATGGCCGGGCCGCGCTTTGGCTGGAGCAGCACCAGTCCGCAGCCGACGTCGATTCCGGCGGTCCTGACCACGTGGGCAGCCGATGCCGCCACCAGCAGGTCCAGGGAATCGGCCAGGGTCTGGGTACCGTTCACCAGGTCGAGAAGGAGGGCGTTGTTCCGCGGTGCAGCCTGCACGTGGCTGGCAGCGGAGGGCAACGGCGAGTGGCCCCTGCGGGGGGCCAGGCGGGCCGGAGGGCCGGCGACGGCTGGGGGAGAGCCCTTGGTCTCGAAGGACTCCTCGTCGCCGGCCCCGCCTATTACCCGGGTCCTGTGGACCGGGAAGCTTGGGCCTATCTGTTGTGAGTGATGCATTGCCAGTCTCGAACCCCCCCTAGTGAGACAAGTACCGAGAGCCTGGAGGCCTTGTCTCTGTGAAAAACCTAATTGCCCTCCTGCCTCCGGTGGATGCGTAGCTGGTACCTGTTTTTTCGATTAGGTAGTACTTGGAGGCTGGCCGCTCCCTGCCGCCCCGGGACGTTGCCGCAGGTGAGGCGCTCCTTGACCCGATCCTGATGCGCGCAAGCCATTGCGGAGGCTGGCCGGCCGCACTCTTGACGTGGGCAGCGGCACGGCAAACAATGCTTCTATAACGTTGTAAATCAATCGTCGAGGATACCTTCGTGACCCAGCCACAGGCCGCCGCAGCAAAAATAACCCTTGATCCATCGTTCACCGTGGGTCCAGTCCGCCGTCGTACGTTTGGCGCGTTCGTTGAGCACCTTGGCCGGTGCGTGTACACCGGGATCTTTGAACCCGGGCACCCGGCCGCCGACCAGGACGGCTTCCGCAGGGACGTCCTGGAACTGACCCGCGAGCTGGGCGTCACCACCGTCCGCTACCCGGGCGGCAATTTCGTCTCCGGCTACCGCTGGGAGGACGGCGTGGGCCCGGTGGACCAGCGCCCCGTCCGCCTGGACCTGGCCTGGCATTCGACTGAACCCAACACCGTGGGCGTGGACGAATTCGCAAAATGGTCCGCCAAGGCCGGCGTGGAACCGATGATGGCCGTAAACCTGGGCACCCGCGGCATCCAGGAGGCACTCGAGCTCCTGGAGTACTGCAACATCGACGGCGGGACGGCCCGCTCCGAACAGCGCCGCGGCAACGGGGCTGCCAACGGCTACGGCATCACCATGTGGTGCCTGGGCAACGAGATGGACGGACCGTGGCAAATCGGCCACAAGAACGCCCTCGAATACGGCAGGCTGGCCGCGGACACCGCCCGCGGCATGCGCATGATCGACCCCGGCCTGGAGCTCGTCGCCTGCGGCAGCTCCAGCCCCACCATGCCCACGTTTGGCGAGTGGGAGCGTGTGGTCCTCACCGAAACCTACGACCTGGTGGACCTCATTTCCGCGCACCAGTACTTCGAGGACACCGGCGACCTGCAGGAACACCTGGCCGCCGGGCGCAAGATGGAAGCCTTCATCCACGACCTCGTGAGCCACATCGACCATGTGAAATCGGTGAAGAAGTCCAGCAGGCAGGTGAACATCTCCTTCGACGAGTGGAACGTCTGGCACATGAGCCGCGAGGCATCCAGGGTCCCCACCGGCAAGGACTGGCCGGTGGCCCCGGCCCTGCTCGAGGACAGCTACACGGTGGCGGACGCCGTGGTGGTAGGGGACCTGCTGATCACGCTGCTCCGGAACACCGACCGCGTTCACTCGGCCAGCCTGGCACAGCTGGTGAACGTGATCGCACCCATCATGACCGAACCCGGCGGCCGCGCCTGGAAGCAGACCACCTTCCACCCGTTCGCCCTGACCTCCCGGCACGCATCCGGCACGGTGCTGCAGCTCGCCGTGGAATCCCCACTGGCCGGCGCCGGGGTGACGGCGGATGCCACCGCCCTGTCCGCCGTCGCCACGTTTGACGGGGAAAAGGGTGAGGCCGTGCTGTTCGCCGTGAACCGTTCGGCCCGCCAGGCGCTCACCCTCGACGCGGCAGTCGGTGCCCTGGGTGCCGTGCGCGTGCTGGAAGCGGTGACCTACGCCAACGAGGACCCCTACTGGCAGGCCAGCGCCGACGACTCCACCTCCGTCCTGCCTTCCGGAAACGCCACGGTAAAGGCCGACGGCGGACGGCTCACCGCCGAACTCCCGGCAGTGTCCTGGTCCATGATCCGGTTGGCTGTGGGGTCCTGACATGCCCGGACGCAATGCCGGGAACGCTTATGACGAGGGCGCCCCGCAGGTGGGAGGATGGACGGCATGGAACTGCACATCACAGGGGATCCTGCTGCGGACAAATTGCTGACCGAGGACGATTTCGCCCTCCTGACTGGCATGCTGCTGGACCAGCAGGTAACGATGGAATCTGCGTTTGCCGGGCCGGAAAAGATCCGGACGCGGTTGGGGTCGCTCAAACCCGATGCCATCGCAACGCATGATCCCGCGGCATTCGTGGAGATGTTCAAGGAACGTCCCGCCGTCCACCGCTTCCCCGGTTCCATGGCTGCGCGCGTCCAGGCGCTCGCCGCGGCGGTGCAGGACGAATGGGACGGTGAGACCGCCGCCATTTGGACCAAGGGCTCGCCGGACGGTGCCGAGGTGCTGCGCCGGCTCAAGGCCCTGCCCGGTTTCGGGGAGCAGAAGGCAAAGATCTTCCTGGCCCTGCTGGGCAAGCAGCGCGGCCTCAAGGCGTCCGGTTGGCGCGAGGCCGCCGGCCACTACGGTGACGACGGCGCCTACCTGTCGGTGGCCGACATTGTGGACCCGGAATCCCTGGCCAAGGTGCGCGCCAGCAAGCAGGCTGCGAAGGCGGCGGCGAAGGCTGGAAAAGAGCGTTAATGGCGGTAACCATGAACGACGTCGCGAGGGCGGCCGGTGTGTCCCTCAAGACCGTTTCGAACGTATTGAACGACTACGAATTCATCCGTCCCGCCACCAAGCAGCGGGTGCAGGACGCCATTGCAGAGCTGGGCTACGAGGCAAACCTCACCGCCCGCAGCCTCCGGTCCGGCAAGACGTCCATGCTGGGCTTGGTGCTGTCCGACCTCTCCGCCCCCTACTACGCCGAGCTGGCATCCAAGCTGATGAAAGCCGCGGCGCGGCACGGCTACCGGGTGCTGGTGGAGCAGTCCGACGCAGAGCCCGCCGCTGAACTCGGCGCCCTCCACGGGACCTTCCGGCAGCTGACGGACGGCCTGCTGTTCACCCCGTTGGCGGTGGATGCGGAGGCCATAGCCGCGCGGGCGGGCAGGAAGCCGCTGGTGATGCTGGGTGAGCACATTGTGGATCCCCGCTTCGACCTGGTGACCATGAAGAACCGGGAAGCCGCAGCCGCCCTGACCGGGCACCTGCTGGCCGGTGGCCGCCGCCGTATTGCCGTGATCGGAGCGAACCCCGGCGAGTCCACCGGTACCGGTGGCCTGCGCCTGAACGGGTACCGGACGGCGCTCGCAGAGGCGGGCATCCCGTACGACCCCGCGCTGGTGGCACCCGCTGAATGGCGCCGCGACACCGGTGCTGCCGCCGTCGCCGGGCTGCTGGACAGCGGCGTGGAGTTCGACGCCGTGTTCGGACTGAACGACGTCCTGGCGCTGGGGGCACTGCACGAATTGCAGGTCCGCGGGGTGAAAGTCCCGCAGGACGTGGCGGTGGCAGGCTTTGACGACCTCGACGAAGCGCGGTTTGCGTCCCCCTCCCTGACAACGGTCGCTCCGGGCATGGACGAGATCGCGGAGCGGTCCATCAGCCTGTTGCTGGACAGGATCGCCGGCCGGGAACCATCGGCCCAGGGCGTGCACGTGGAAGCCGGGTTCGAACTGAAAATCAGGGAGTCCGCGCCCTAGCGTCTTTTGGCCGGAGGTGGGTACGTTACCCCCAACGGTCCGGCGAGAGGAAGGTCCCCACGTGATAGCCCTGTTGGTCATCGACATGCAGAACGCCTTCTTCGAAGCGCCTGAGCTGGCCGCCCAGCAGGACAGGGTGGTGGGCGAATGCAACCGGCTGCTGAAGGGATTCGAGGCCGCTGGCCACAAGGCGCTGCTGGTGGGCACCGAGCATGAGCGGGACAAGTCCACCTGGACCCTCAGCATGCTCGACGATGACCAAGGCTTCATCTTCCGCGGCACCGAGCAGGCGCAGTCCGTGCCGGGCCTGGCCAAGGGGGACCTGCCGCAGCTGAACAAGACGCGCGACAGTGCGTTCGTAGGCACCGACCTACTGTCCCGGTTGTGGAACTGGGGCGCCAACGAAGTGGTGCTGGCCGGCGTCTCCACCCACAACTGCATTGCCCAGACGGCCGCCGACGCTTTCGCCCACAACATCCGGGTCAGCTACGCCAAGGACGCCATGGCCTCCGAGGATGACAAGGACGCGGCGGACATGCTCCGCATCCTCTCCACCACCTACCGCCAGCCGGTCCAGTCCACGGACGAGATCCTCGCCCGGCTCCGCTAAGCCAAGTAGCCGCTGAGTCTCCCCACCTTTGAGCGATGACGACGGCGTGTCCGGGCCAACCGCCGTCGTCCGCTGCCAAGGGGGAGCCAAAGGCGGGGAGACTCAGCGCGTCCGCGCCGAGGCGTCCGGATGATGGACCTGAAACGTGGCGGAAATGTGCGGGGCCTACTCTGAATCCACGCTGTCCGCCGGCCGTTGAAGGGACCCCGCATGCATCTGATGCCCCGTGAGCAGGAAAAACTCATGATCGTGGTGGCCGCCGACCTGGCCCGCCGAAGGCAGTCCCGCGGCCTCAAGCTCAACTACCCCGAGGCAGTGGCCATCATCAGCTACGAGCTGATCGAAGGCGCCCGGGACGGCAGGACGGTGGCGGACCTCATGAGTTACGGCACCACGCTGCTCACCCGTGACGACGTGATGGAAGGCGTGCCGGAGATGATCCACGACGTCCAGATCGAGGCCACCTTCCCGGACGGCACCAAGCTGGTCACCGTCCACAACCCCATCCGCTAAGGAGCGCGGCAATGATTCCAGGCGAGTACGTCCTCCGGCCGGAACCCGTGACCGCGAACGCGGGCCGGGAGGCCATCGAGGTGGCCGTGACCAACACCGGCGACCGGCCCGTCCAGGTGGGCTCACATTTCCATTTCGCCGAGGCCAACGCTGCCCTGGCCTTTGACCGGGACGCGGCCCACGGCCGGCGCCTGGACATCCCGGCGGGAACGGCGGCCCGGTTCGAGCCGGGGGATTCGAGGAGCGTAAGGCTTATCGAACTGGCGGGGACCCGGGAGGTTTACGGGCTCAGCAACGCGGTCAACGGAAGGCTCGACGGCGGCACGCGCCAAAGCGGGCCTCATACGGAAGGGGACGGCGAATGAGCTTCGAGATTCCGCGCCGGCAGTACGCAGACCTCTACGGCCCGACCACCGGGGACAGGATCCGCCTGGCGGACACCGGACTCTTCCTCGAAATCGAGAAGGACCTCACCGTGTACGGCGAGGAAGTGGTGTTCGGCGGCGGCAAGATGATCCGGGACGGCATGGGGCAGAACGGCCAGGCCGTTCGGGATGGGGACATTCCGGACACTGTCATCACCAACGCCGTGATCCTGGACTCCACCGGCATCTACAAGGCGGACGTGGCGCTGAAGGACGGCCACATCTTCCGGATCGGCAAGGCCGGCAACCCGCAGATCACCGACGGCGTGGATATCGTGATCGGCTCAAGCACCGAAATCATCGCAGGCGAACGGAAGATCCTCACCGCCGGCGGCATCGACACCCACATCCACTTCATCTCCCCGGACCAGATCCCCACCGCCCTGGCCAGCGGCGTGACCACCATGATCGGTGGCGGCACCGGCCCCGCCGAAGGAACCAAAGCCACCACCGTGACTCCCGGAAAGTGGCACATCCAGCGGATGCTGCAGGCCGCCGAGGCGTTCCCCATGAACATAGGCCTGTTCGGCAAAGGCCACGCGTCCGCCGTCGAACCCCTCGCCGAGCAGATCCGCGCCGGTGCCATCGGGCTCAAAGTCCACGAAGACTGGGGTGCCACCACCTCCTCCATCGACATGTCGCTGAAGGTCGCGGATGAGTACGACGTCCAGGTGGCCATCCACACCGACACCCTGAACGAGTGCGGGTTCGTGGAGGACACCATCCGCGCCATCGCCGGCCGGGTCATCCACACGTTCCACACCGAGGGCGCCGGCGGCGGCCACGCCCCGGACATCATCAAGATTGCCGGCATGCCCAACGTCCTGCCGGCCTCCACCAACCCCACGCTGCCGTACACGCGCAACACCATCGAAGAGCACCTGGACATGCTGATGGTCTGCCACCACCTCAACCCGGACATCCCCGAGGACGTGGCCTTCGCCGATTCCCGCATCCGCGCCGAAACCATCGCCGCCGAGGACGTCCTGCAGGACCTGGGCGTCTTCTCCATCACCTCCTCCGACTCCCAGGCCATGGGCCGGGTAGGCGAGGTGATCACCCGCACCTGGCAGGTGGCGGACAAGATGAAGAAGCAGCGCGGGGCCTTGGAAGACAACGACGGCGGGGCGCACGGCAGTGCGGGCAGCGACAACTTCCGGCTCAAGCGCTACGTGGCCAAGTACACCGTCAACCCCGCCATCGCGCAGGGCATCGCCGATTCCGTGGGGTCAGTGGAAGTGGGCAAGTTTGCGGACCTGGTGCTGTGGGATCCGGCGTTCTTCGGCGTCAAACCGGAACTGGTGCTCAAAGGCGGACAGATCGCCTACGCACTCATGGGCGACTCCAACGGATCCATCCCCACACCGCAGCCGCGGACCATGCGCCCGATGTTCGCCACCTTCGGCAAAGCCGTGCAGCAGAGCTCCATCACGTTCCTGTCCAAGGCGGCGATCGACGCCGGGGTCCCCACTGAGCTTGGCCTCGGGAAGATCATCCGGCCCGTCTCCGGCATCCGGAACCTCACCAAAGCCGACCTCAAATACAACGACGCCACGCCCGACATCCAGGTGGACCCGGAGACGTACCGGGTCACGGTGGACGGCGAGGACGTCACCTGCGAACCGTCCGACGTGCTGCCCATGGCGCAGCGCTACTTTCTCTTCTAGAAATCCGGAGAAACCACGTGATCATCGAACGAGTCCTCGGCAACCTTCACGACCTGCCGGGCACTGACCTCGCCGCCTACTCCGGCCTGCACCGCGAAAAAGTCGTCCTGCCCAGCGCCTCCCTGGTCAAACGCATCCAGCGGGCCACCACCGACCACGGCAAGGAAATCGGCATCCGCCTCCCCGCCGGCTCCGCCGACCTCCGTGACGGCGACATCCTCCACGTCGCGGACACCAACATGATCGTGGTGTCCGTCCTGCCCACCGACGTCCTGGTCATCGCGCCACGGACCATCCATGAAATGGGCATCACCGCGCACTCCCTGGGCAACCGCCATCTGCAGGCACAATTCTTCGACGCGGACAGCGAGTACGGGGCCGCCGTCATGGTGTGCGCCTACGACCACACCGTCGAGGACTACCTCATCCACAACGCCGTGCCCTATACCCGCCAGGAACGCGTCATGCCTGTGCCTTTCCGCCATGCTGAACACAGCCACTAGGCACGACGACGGCGTGGCGTGGGACGCCACGAGGGATATGGGGCCGTGCCCGCTTCGCGGTGCCCGCCACGCCGCGGCCCCATATCCCTCGCGTCGCTTGCGTTCCTCACCTTGGGCGGTCCTTTAGTGGGCGGGTATCAGCTGGCACTGCAGCAGTTGGTTGATTCCGCTTTGCCTACTGGGGCTTTTGCTCACTCTTTTGGGTTTGAGACGTACCTCGATCGGGAGCTCGTTTTTGATGAAGGGTCTTTCGGGCGCTGGCTCTCCGCTTTCGTTGCGCAGTCCTTGACCTACTCTGATGGGTTGGCTGTTCGGCTGCTGTATGAGGGTGGTGAGCTGGGGGAACTGGATACTCTTCTTTCTGCTTCCCTTTTGCCGCGGCAGGTCCGGGAGGCCAGCGTGAAGATGGGCGGCCGCCTGCTCGAGATTGGGGCCGAGGTGTTTCCCTCGCCCGCGCTGGAACTGTACCGGGACATGGTGGCCACCGGCCGCGCCGCCGGGCACCAGCCGCTGGCGTTCGCCGTCGTCGCCCGCTCCCTGGGCGTCCCGCTCCAGGAAGCGCTCGCCGCCTACCTCTTCGCCACCGTCACCTCGCTCACGCAGAACGCCGTCCGCGCCATCCCGCTCGGCCAGAACGCCGGGCAGCGCGTGCTGCGAAAAGCGCACGAAGACGTCGCTGCCGCCATCGACGCGGTCGCGCACCTTACGGCGGACGACCTTGGGGCCGTCAGCCCCGGCCTGGAAATTTCGCAAATGCGGCACGAACGCCAGCGTGCCCGGATGTTCATGAGCTAGTAGGAGGACACCATGACTGAACCCATCAAAATCGGTATCGGCGGGCCCGTCGGCGCCGGCAAAACCCAGCTCGTGGAACGGCTCACCCGGCACATGAGCGGCGACATCTCCATGGCCGCCATCACCAACGACATCTACACCATCGAGGACGCCAAAATCCTCGCCGCCAACGGCATCCTCCCGGTGGACCGGATCATCGGCGTCGAAACCGGCGGCTGCCCCCACACCGCCATCCGCGAAGACACCTCCATGAACACCGCCGCCATCGAGGAACTCAAAGCCCGGCACCCCGACCTTCAGGTCATCTTCGTCGAGTCCGGGGGCGACAACCTCTCCGCCACCTTCAGCCCCGAACTGGTCGACTTCTCCATCTACATCATCGACGTGGCACAGGGCGAAAAAATCCCGCGCAAAGCCGGCCAAGGCATGATCAAGTCCGACCTCTTCATCATCAACAAAACCGACCTCGCACCCCACGTCGGGGCAGACCTCGCCATCATGGAGCGGGATTCCAAGGAATTCCGCGGCAACAAACCCTTCTGCTTCACCAACCTCAAGACCGACGAAGGCCTCGAGAAGGTCATCGAATGGATCCGGCACGACGTCCTGATGCTCGATTTGGCATGAGCACGACGGCGGTTGGGTCACCTCAAGCAGGCACCTCGTCGGGGCCTGCGCCCGCGGGTGAGTCTGCTTCCGGCGCTTCGTCGGGGATAGGGGGCCGTGCCCGCTTCGCGGTGCCCGCCACGCCGCGGCCCCCTATCCCCGACTCCGCTCGCGCTGAGAAGTCACCGATGGGACGGCTTGAGTTGGGCGTCAGTTCGCGGCGCGGCAGGTCGGTTGCCTCGCACCAGTTTCATCAAGGGGCGCTTCGGGTGATGCGGCCTCATTATCTCGATGACTCCGGGCAGGTTTGTTATGTCGTCGTGAATCCTGGCGGGGCTTATCTCGGGGCGGATCTATTCCTGATTGATGTGGAGGTGGGGGACTCTGCTTCCCTGCTGCTGACGACGCAGTCCGCTACCAAGGTCTACCGGACTCCGGGGTCTTTTGCCGAGCAGCGGATGACTGTTCGGCTGGGAGAGGGGGCGCGGCTGGAGCTCATGCCGGACCAGCTCATCGCGTACCGGGAAGCCAGCTACCGGCAGCGGACGTCCGTGACCCTGCGGCCGTCGTCGTCGCTTGTCATGGCCGAGGTGGTCACTCCCGGCTGGTCCCCCGACGGCGCCGCCTTCCGGTACGAGGAAGTCCGGCTGCGGAACGACATCCGCGTGGAAACCGGGGCGGGCACCGAGCTGCTGGCGCTGGACAACCTGCTGATCCGGCCGCCGCTGCACGACGTCACAGGGCTCGGGTTCATGGAAGGCTACAGCCACCTGGGATCGCTGGTAGTAGTGGATCCCCGGGTGGACCAGGCGCTCGCCGACGACCTGCACCTGCTGGCGGCCGGCCACCAGGCCCTGACCGGCATCTCGCTGACCCGCAGTGTTGCAGGGACCACCGGGCTGGTGTTGCGGAGCCTCTCCAACAGCACGGAGCAGCTTAACCGCCTGCTTCGAGCCTGCGCTGACCTGCTCCGCGGACGCTGGCACGGCCAGGGCGCCCTGGACTTGAGGAAGCACTGATGACCAGCATCGCGGCACTTTACCGGGGCCGGGAATCACTGCCGGTCCGGACGCGGGTGCTATGCACTTTCGGTGCCGTGGCTGCCCTGCATGCCGCCGCCGTCGTCCTTTTTCTGGCCGGGAATACCGCGATGACCGGACCGCAGGTCCTCTCCGGGGGGCTTGTCCTCACGGCTTACCTGGCCGGCGTGAAGCACAGCTACGACTGGGACCACCTGGCCGCCATCGACAACTCCACCCGGAAGTTCGTGGCACAGCGGCAGGACCCGGTGAGCGTGGGCTTCGCGTTCAGCCTGGGGCACAGTTCGGTGGTGACCCTGGCCGGCGTGCTGGTACTCGCCGGGGCATCCATGGTGGGCGGCCTCGTGCAGGACGGAACCGGCGGGAACCTGATGCTCGGCCTGATCGGCAGCGGCGTATCAGGGCTGTTCCTGCTGGCCATGGGGCTGTTCAACGGCTCCGCCTTCACCCGCTCGGCCGCTGCTTTCCGGCGCTCCCGGACCGGAGCAGCCATCAATCCCCGCGACCTGGAACCGCAGGGACTGGTGGCGCGGCTGCTGGACCGGCCGCTGGCCAGGGTGCGCCGGCCCCGGAACATCTACGTGATCGGATTCCTCTTCGGCCTGGGGTTTGATACCGCCACCACCATCGGGCTGCTGATGATGACGACGGCGGCGTCCCTGGCGGGGGTGCCGCCGCTCGCGCTGCTCGCACTGCCGCTGGCCTTCGCTGCCGCGATGACGCTGTGTGATTCGATGAACGGCATGGCGATGATGCGGATGTACCGCTCGGCGCTGGACGATCCGCGGCGGAAGCTTGGCTTCAACGCCCTGGTCACGGGCATTTCGGCGGTCTCGGCGCTGTTCATCGCCGTGATTACTTTGGGCAGTTTCGTCCACGCTGCTTTCAGCCTGGAGGATCCGGTGACGGCGTGGCTGTCGTCGATCGACCTGGGCGACGCCGGACTGCTGCTGGTGGCGCTGCTGCTGGCCGTCTGGGGCGGGGCGGCGCTACGCGGCCGAAAATGGGTGCGAGGGCAACCTAGGCGGCCAGCCCGCCCTTCGCCTTGCGGTGGGTCCGGTGCCGGGCCGGTGCCAGGCGCGAACGGGCGCCCGTGAGGACCTCGCTCCCGTCCGGCACGGTGCTGTCCGAATCCAGGTGGGCGCCGTGCTCAATCAGGACGCTGGAGCCGATGCGCGAGTGGCTGCCAATGTGGACGCGGTTGCCGATCACCGTGCCCCGGCCGATGCGCACGCCGTCGCCAATGACTGTCCGGTCACCGATGATGGCGCCGCGGTCAATCCAGCTGCCGTGGCCAATCCGGCAGCCTGGACCCACGTGCGCGCCGTGCTCCACATAGGTCATGGGGCCGATCCGGGCGCTGTCCGCCACGCTGGCTCCCGGCGCTATGAGGCCGCCCCCATTGTCATGGCGGCTGTACCGGGTGACCTTTCCGGCGTCGTCCTCTACAGACACAAACTTCGCGGTCATACCATCCCTCGTTACCACCGCGGCTATTTACCGCGCAGTAGGTTAACGGCCGGGAGGCCGCGAGGATTCCCCGGAAAGGGCAGCTCGGGGGCTAGGCCACGAGGTTGGCGGCGGCGGTGTCCATGTGTTCCAGGATGGTTTTCCGGGCCAGGGTGGCATCGCCGGTGTCAATGGCGCCCACGATGTCCTTGTGGCGGTCCACGCTCATATTCCTGACGCCCTTTTCCAGGCCCGCGAACATGATGGACATCCGGATGGATCCCTCCAGGGATTCCCACGAGTGGAGCAGGGTCTCGTTGCCCGTGAGCCGGCAGAGGGTGCGGTGGAACTCGAGGTCGGATTCGATCCGTTCCTCCAGGCTCCCGCCTGCGGCCTCCGTCATGGCGTCGATGGCTTTATGGAGGGACTCGGTGACGTGCTGCCGGTCCGGCAGCTCGCACAGTGTCCGGGCGGCCAGCGATTCCAGGGCGGCGCGGACAGCGTAGATATCCCGGATTTCCTTCTCGTCCAGGTGCCGCACGGACAGGCGTCCGCGGGGGCCGGCGGACAGCAGGCCCTCCTGCTCCAGTTGGCGGAGGGCTTCACGGAGCGTGCCGCGGCTGATCTGCAGCATCTCGGACAACTCGGTCTCCACCAGGTGCCGGCCAGGCTCCAGTTCACCGCTGGTGATCGCGGTCCGCAGCGCGGAGAGTGCCTGTTCACGCAGGCTCTTCTTTTCCAGTCCCAGCAGGGGGGCGCCCAATCCGGCCATGGCTTTGTCCTCAATGTCTTAAGTCGACTGCTAACAGTCGGTAGTAATTCCGATGGTACGGCAGAAAGCACGGCGCCAGCCTGGACCGGTGCCGTGCTTTCCCATATGTCTTGAAATCCGTCAGCCGAGTTCGGCGAGGACTTTGGCCACGATGCGGTCCACGGAGAGCCCGTAGCGCTCGTGCAGGGTGGGCAGGGCGCCGGCGTCGAGGAACTGGTCCGGGAGTCCGATGGGCACCACGCGCTTGCCTGCTCCGGCGGTGACGACGGCGGAGGCCACGGTTTCGAACAGGCCGCCCACCACGGAGTGGTTCTCCAGGGTGACGGCGAGGCGGTCCGTGTTGATTTCCTTGAGGACGGTTTCGGCGTCGAACGGCTTGATGGTGGGGGTGTGCACGACGGCGACGTCCACGTTGTGTGCCGAAAGGGCCTTGGCTGCCTGCAGGGCACGCATGGTCATCAGCCCGGACGAAATGAACACCACGTCGTTACCGCCGCGCAGCACCTTGGCCTTGCCGAGCTCGAACGTGTAGTCGTACTCGTCCAGGACGGTGGGCACGTTGCCGCGCAGCAGCCGCAGGTAGGTGGGCCCTTCGGAGGCGGCTAGCTGCGGGACGGCCTGTTCGATGTCGATCGAGTCGCAGGGGTCAACGATGGTCAGGTTGGGCATGCCGCGGAAGATCGCCATGTCCTCGGTGGCCTGGTGGCTGGGGCCGTACCCGGTGGTCAGGCCGGGCAGGCCGCCGACGATGTTGACGTTCAGGTTCGGTTCGGCCGCGTCCAGGCAGAGGAAGTCGTAGGCGCGGCGCGCGGCGAACACCGAGTAGGTGGACGCGAAGGGCACCAGACCCGTCTCGGCGAGCCCGGCGGCGGCGCCGAAGAGCAACTGCTCAGCCATGCCCATCTGGAAGAACCGCTCCGGGAAGGCCTGGGCAAAGATGTGCATGTCCGTGTACTTGCCCAGGTCCGCGGTCAGGCCCACGATCTTGTCGTTTTCCTGTGCGGCCTTGACCAGGGCATGCCCGAACGGGGCGTTGGAGGTTTTCTGGCCCGGGTCGGCGAACGATGCGATCATCGCCGAGGTCTTCAGTTTCGGCTTGGCCGCTGCTGCGGTGTCGGGGGCCTCGGTGGTGGTGCTCATGCTGAAGCCTTTCCTTCGTAGCCGGCGGTGAGCTGCTCGCGGCAGATCTGCCATTCGTTCTCTTCGATGCGCATGAAGTGCGCCTTTTCGCGGTTTTCCAGCAGCGGAACGCCGCGGCCCACCTTGGTGTCGCACAGGATCACGGAGGGGCGTCCGACGGCGGCGGCCTGGGCGGCTGCGTTGTCGAAAGCTGCGAGCAGGGCGGCAACGTCGTTCCCGTCCACCCGCTGGGTGTACCAGCCGAAGGATTCCCACTTCTCGGTCACCGGCTCGGTGCGCAGCACCGTGTCGGTTTTGCCGTCGGCCTGCAGGGCGTTGATGTCCACCATGGCGGTGAGGTTGCCCACCTGGTGGTGGTGCGCGCCCATGGCGGCCTCCCACGTGGAGCCTTCGTCCAGTTCGCCGTCGGAGAGGAAGTTGAACACCCGGGCGGACGAGCCCTGGTAGCGCAGCCCCAGGGCCATGCCGACGGCGATGGTCAGACCGTGGCCCAGGGAGCCGCCGGAGATTTCCATGCCGGGGGTATAGGTGGACATCCCGGACATCGGCAGCCGTGAGTCATCCGAGCCGTAGGTTTCGAGTTCCTCCACCGGGACGATACCGGCTTCGGCCAGGGCCGCGTAGTGGCCGATGGCGTAGTGGCCGGTGGAGAGCAGGAACCGGTCGCGGGCTTCCCAGTGCGGGTCCTCGGCCCGGTACCGGAGCTGGTCACCATAGACGGTGGCGAGCATGTCCGCGGCGCCGAGGGCCTGGCCTACGTAGCCCTGGCCCTGCACCTCGCCCATGTTCAGGGCGTGGTGCCGGATCCGGTACGCGGCGGCGCTGATTTTCTCCAATCGTTCGGGCGTCACTGCGGTCTGCAATGTTTGTCCCTGGGCGGCGTCCTGGACGGTGTCTGTAGGCATTACTGGCTCCGTGGTCGTTTCGTGCGTGGCGGTCATTCAGGCGTTGACGGTGTTCGGGGTGCTTTTAGTGGCCTCGTCAGCCAGTTCGCGTTCCCGCTTGCCCCAGGTCTCCCGGGTGGCGACGGCGGCCCAGAGGCCGATCAGCGCGTATGCGCCGAAGAGCAGCGCCGGGCCCATCCAGCCGAAGCTGACGAACAGCAGGGTGGTGATGAAGGGGGTGAAGCCGGACACCATGGCCGAGATCTGGTACGCCAGGCTGGCGCCGGAGGCGCGGGTCTTGGCCTGGAAGAGTTCCGGGAACCAGGCGCCCTGGGCGCCGGCCAGGGAGTTCTGGCAGACCGCGTAGGAGATCACGATGGTGAGGATGATGGCGATGAACAGGCCGGTGTTGACCAGCAGGAACATGGGGATCGCGAACAGTGCGGCGAAGGCGGTGGACCAGACGTACAGCGGGCGGCGGCCAATGCGGTCCGTCAGCGCGGCCCAGGCCTGGGTGGCGAAGATGCCGATGGCCGAAGCGATGCAGAGCGCGATCAGGGTCTGGCTCTTGTCCGCCAGGTGCTGGCTGTTGATGTAGGAAATCATGTAGGTGATGGACACTGCGTAGCCGGCGGTCTCGGCGATGCGGAGGCCGATGCCCTTGACGATGTTGCGCCAGTCCGTCTTGATGACCTCGACGATGGGGGCCTTCACGATGGCGCCGCTGTCCTTGACCTCATCGAACACCGGGGACTCGGGGACCTTGGAACGGATGATCAGGCCCACGATGACCAGCAGGATGCTGGCGAGGAACGGGATACGCCAGGCCAGTTCGTTGCCGAGCTGGACGCTGAACAGGAAGGTCAGGTTGGCCAGCAGCAGGCCTACGGGGAAGCCGGCCTGGACAATGCCGGTGTACTTGCCCTTGGCCTTCCAGGGGGCGTGCTCGTAGCTCATCAGGATGGCGCCTCCCCACTCGGCGCCGAAGGCAAGGCCCTGGACGATGCGGACGAAGACCAGCAGTGCCGGGGCCAGCAGTCCCACCGCGGCGTAGGTGGGGAGCAGGCCGATCGCGAAGGTTGCCAGGCCCATAAGGATGAGGGAGGCGACCAGGACCGGCTTGCGGCCTACCTTGTCGCCGAGGTGTCCGCCGATGATGCCGCCGAGGGGACGGGCCGCGAAGCCGACGCCGAGGGTGGCGAAGGACGCCAGGGTGCCGGTGACGGGATCGGTGCCGGGGAAGAAGGCCGTGCCGAAGTACAGTGCGGCAGCGGTGCCGAAGCCGATGAAGTCATACGTCTCGATGACGGCCCCCACGCCGGATCCGATGGCAACTCGCCGGGCGTCCTTGGTGCCGTGGACCGGCCCGCGCATGGTCAGAGCATCTTTGCTCATGGTGGTTCCCTTTCGAAAAGCGGCTGGAGGAGGTCCGCCGCTGTCGACTGTTAACAATTGATGGACACCAGTGTGACCCACATCATTATGACTGTCAACAGTCGACTTTTAGAGTTGACTGTTGACAGTTAACGAAAGTATTGTGGTCCCCATCACTACAGCCCGGCACGAACCAAAGGATCAATGATGTTCCACTCCAGACTTGGGTGCTCATCCATCAGCTTCCGGCACCAGGACCTGGCCACGGCCCTGCACACCATGAAGGAACTGGGCTTCGAAGAGATCGACCTGGGCGCCCTGCCCGGCGTTTGCGACCATGTGCCCTATGAGCTCAGCGCGGCCGCGGTTGACGCTGTCTCCAGCGAGGTCAACGCTTCGGGCCTGCGGGTCCGCTCCGTGAACGGCGATATCGGGGACTTGAACAAGGTGCTCGACGCCGAAGGCCGGGCTGCGCGGGACCGCCACCTGGACGCCCTGCTTACCCTGACGGCCAAGATCGGTGCGAAGGCATTGGTCCTGCCGTGCGGCGCCCTGGACCACGCCCCGGTCCGGAGCGTCGAAGAGGATCTGGACCTCGTTGCCGCCCAGCTCATTGGTGCCGGACAGCGGGCGGCGGAGTTCGGCGTCGAACTTTGGACCGAGTCCCTGCACTTCCTTCGGTTCTGCTGGAACCTGGAGCGCGCGGGACTGCTGGCCGACCGCCTTGCCGGTTCCGGCGTCGGAATCGTCATGGACTTCAGCCACATTGTGGCCTCCGGCGAAGACATCCAGGCCTACCTGGACCGGCACCAGGACCGCATCAGCCACGTCCACCTGCGCGACGCCGTGCCAGGGAACATCAACCTCAGCATCGGCAACGGGGACGCCGACTTCGCCGGCGGCCTGAAACGGCTCGCCGCCGAAGGCTACACCGGCCACTTCTCGCTCGAACTCGAAACCCGGGACGTCACCAACGACGAACGCCCGGCCGCCGCCGCCAAGGCAGCAAGCTTCATCACCGACCTTCTCTAACCATCGATTGCTCCGAAAACGCCGTTTTGACGCCTCATAAGGGCCGCTACGGAGCAACCGATCCAATAAAACAATTCAAGGAGCACCACCATGACCACCATCCAGCGCACCGCCGTCCTCACCGGAGCAACCTCGGACCGCGGTATTGGCATCACCACCGCCCGCCGCTACGCCCGTGACGGCTGGGGCATCGTCATCCTGGACCTCGACGGCGAGAAGTCCGCCAAGGTCGCCGCGGAAATCGGCAACGAATTCAACGTCCCCGCCTTCGGCCACGAGATCGACGTGGCCAACGAAGCCTCCGTCATTGCCGCCCAGGCTGCCGTCGCCGCCGAAGTGGCCGCCGGCAACCTCCCGCCCGTCGGCGCCCTGGCCAACATCGCCGGCATCACCTCGCCCATCCCGTTCCTGGAGACCACCCTTGAGCTGTGGCACAAGGTCATGGACGTCAACGCCACCGGCACCTACCTGGTGACCAAGGCCTTCCTGCCGGACATGATCGACAACGGCTGGGGCCGGATCGTCAACATGTCCTCCGTGTCAGCCCAGCGCGGCGGCGGCGTCTTCGGCAAGGTCCCCTACTCCGCCGCAAAGGCAGCCATCCTGGGCTTCACCAAGGCCCTGGCCCGCGAACTGGGCACCACCGGCGTCACCGTCAATGCCATCACCCCCGGCGCCGTGGACACCAACATCCGCGTGGGCAGCACCGAGGAGCAGGAAGCGGCCATCAATGCCGGCATCCCGCTGGGCCGCAACGCCACCACCGAGGAAGTGGCCGCCGTGATCGCCTTCCTGTCCTCCGAGGACTCGGCCTACCTCACCGGCACCACCATCGACATCAACGGCGGCAGCCACATCCACTAGCAGCCCCTGACAGCGCTGCCCTCATAACACCGCGGACGCCGGAGAGCCCACCATGACCAAAATCTTCAACGACCCCTCAGAGTTCGCCGAGGAGGCCCTGGCAGGCTTCTGCGACGTCCACTCGGACCTGGTCCGCCAGGTCCCCGGCGGCGCCGTCCGCCGCTACCGCCCCGCCCGGCCCAAAGTGGCCGTCCTGGTTGGCGGTGGCTCCGGCCACTACCCGGCCTTCGCCGGGCTGATCGGCGCCGGCTTCGCGGACGGCGCCGTGGTGGGCAACATCTTCACCTCGCCGTCCGCCCAGCAGGCCTACTCGGTGGCCAAAGCCGCAGAGTCCGGCGCCGGCGTCATCTTCACGTACGGCAACTACGCTGGCGACGTGATGAACTTCGGGATGGCCAGTGAGCGCCTGGCGGCCGAGGGCATCGCGGTGGAGAACGTCCTGGTGACTGACGATATTGCCAGCGCGCCGCCGTCGGAATCCGCCAAGCGCCGCGGCATTGCCGGTGACTTCACGGTCTTCAAAGTGATGGGCGCCGCCGCCGAAACCGGAGCCGACCTGGCCGAGGTGGTCCGCCTGGGCCGCAAGGCCAATGACCTCACCCGCACCATCGGCAGTGCATTTGCCGGCTGCACCTTCCCCGGCGCCGACGCCCCACTGTTCACCCTGCCGGAGGGGCAGATGGGCCTGGGCCTCGGCATTCACGGCGAGCCGGGCCTCCACGACACCGACCTGCCCTCCGCCAAGGAACTGGGCCAGGAGCTGGTGGCCCGGGTACTCTCCGAAACCCCTCCGGACGCCGGAAGCAGGATCGCCGTCATCCTCAACGGGCTCGGCTCCACCAAGCACGAGGAGCTCTTCGTGCTCTGGGGGACGGTGGCCCCGCTGCTGCGCGCAGCCGGCTACACCCTGGTGATGCCCGAGGTGGGGGAGCTGGTCACCAGCCTGGACATGGCCGGCGTCTCGCTGACCGTCACCTGGCTGGATGAGGAGCTGGAACCGCTGTGGGCTGCCCCTGCCGAGACTCCGGCCTACCGCCGCGGTGCGGTGTCAGTCCAGGCGGGCGTTTCGGCCGGGGAAGAAGCGGCCGACGCCGGTGCCTCCGAAGCGGCGTTCGTCGCCACGGATGCCTCCCGCGGGTACGCTGCCGCATGCGTTGAGGCCATTGCGGCCGCCCAGGCTTCCCTGCACGACGCCGAGGAACGGCTGGGCCGGATGGACGCCATCGCCGGCGACGGCGACCATGGCCGCGGGATGGTCCGTGGTGTGGACGCCGCCGCTGCCGCAGCATCCGCCGCCCTCACCGCCGGTGCAGGTGCCGGCGACGTGCTGGCTGCCGCCGGCGACGCCTGGGCGGACAAGGCCGGCGGCACCTCCGGTGTCCTGTGGGGCGCGGGCCTGCGCGCCTTCGGCGAGACGGTGGGAAACTCCTCCGCACCCGGGGCTGGCGTCCTTGCAGCCGGCGTGACGGCGTTCGCGGACCGCATCGTCCAGCTGGGCAAGGCCGAAATCGGTGACAAGACCATGGTGGACGCGCTGCTGCCGTTCGCTTCCACATTCAGCCGCGCGGTGGCTGGCGGCAACGAGCCAGGCCTGGCCTGGCAGGACGCCGCCCGCGAAGCGGCAGCCGCGGCGGAGGCAACCGCCGATTTGCTGCCCCTCAAGGGCCGCGCCCGCCCGCTGGCCGAGAAGAGCCTGGGCACCGCCGACCCCGGCGCCACGTCCCTTGCCATGGTCTTTGCCGTGATGGGGCCCCATTTCACCAGCACTACAGCCGGCGCTGCGCCGGCAGGAGCCAAGTAATGACGACGGAAGGACACACCATGGGGCTGCGGCTCATTGTCGGCGCGGACGAAGCCGGCGTCGATTACAAGGACAAGGTCCTCGCGGATCTCCGCAACGACCCCCGCGTCAGCGAGGTGATCGACATCGGCGTCAACCGGACCGACGCCGCGGACGACCTCACCAGGCCCTACCCCTATGTGGGCATCGCGGCCGGCGAGATGATCCGCGACGGCCGGGCCGACCGGGCCATCCTCTTCTGCGGCACGGGCATCGGGGTGGCCATCGCCGCGAACAAGGTGGAAGGCATCCGCGCCACCGCCGCGCACGACTCGTTCTCGGTTGAGCGGTCCATCCTGTCCAACGACTGCCAGGTCCTCACCATGGGCCAGCGCGTGGTGGGCATCGAACTCGCCCGCCGCCTGGCAAAGGAATGGATCGGGTACACGTTCGATCCGTCGTCGGCCTCGGCGGGCAAGGTCAAGGTCCTCACCGACTTCGAAGGCTGCTAACCGGTCTCAGCCCCCACCGCGCGGGGGCTGGGCTTGCTGGAGGCCCGTTCCTACACTGGGGTGATGATCACAGTCACCGGAAGTGTGGAAACCAACCTGTCCGCAGAGAAGGCCTTTGCCTTCATGAGTGAGTTCGAAAACACCACCAAGTGGGATCCCAACACCCCCGTGATGGACAAAATCACCCCGGGGCCCGTTGCCGTGGGCCACAAGTACCACGCCGAGTCCGAGTTTCGCGGGAAGCGCCAGACCCTGGTCTACGAGGTCATCGAGCTCACGGACAACCACATCAAACTGCGCGGCGAGAACAAGACCGTCACCTCCTTCGATTCCATCGACGTCAGGCCCAACGGGAGCGGCTCCGTGGTGACGTACACGGCCGAGTTCAGCATCCACGGGCCGGCCAAGATCATCCAGCCGCTCCTGAAGCCTGCCTTTAATTCGCTGCGTGATCCCGCGTTGAACGGGATCCGGGACACGCTTAATTCGCTTGCAGCGGTCTGACGCCTGCGAAGAACTCCCGGATCCCACCGCGCGGATCGTCCTCAACCCGGACGCCGTCGTCGAGCACCATGGTGCTGCGGGCGTCCCCATATTCCGGCCAACCCATCCCGGTGGTGGCCGGAATTCCCGTGTGCGCGAAGGCGGCCCAGGCTCCGCTCATGGTGTCGCTGAGAGTCTGCGGTGCCTCGCCCCGGGTGAGGAACGCAGCCTCAGGCGCGTCCAGGTGCCGGAAGACGAACGGGATGTCCAGGGCGTGGCAGGCGCCCAGTTTTCCGCCCATGGCCGGGCTGCGCCAGGTGAACAGGTAGGCGAAGTCTCTCCCGGCCGCGCCGCTTCGTGTAACCAGCTGCCGTGCAGCCAGTTGGCGTGCGGCCAAAAGACGGTTGCTGGGCTGGCGGTAGACGGAATCGGCGATGGCGGCCTCCAGGAGTTCCTTGCCGGCCGGCTCCCGGGACAGTACGCGGGCCAGCGCTTCGGTGTAGCCCGGTGCCTGGGTGGACGGAATCCCCGCCCCTGCCAGGACGGCGGCGGCGCGGTCAGGATACCCAGGGTCCACCGGGGCAGGCGGGCGCATTTCGACGGCGAAGGAGCCCTCGTTCAGGTTGGTCCCGATCAGCAGGTCCACCCCGCTGTTGAGCCCGGCGCGGATGCTGTCCAGCGGCGGCACGGGCAGTGATGGCGTCCCCACGGTCGGCTGGAAGGGCAGCGGGACGGCGTAAGTCTTTGCCGCGAGCCGCTTCTCAAGGGCGGCCTGGGCCTGCAGCAGCCGCTCCACCGGGAGGGTCAGCAGTTCCTTCGCGGATGGTTTGTCCAGGCCGCACAGATCCAGGAATTCCGCGGTAATGCGCGCCGATTCCTCCGGCTGGCGGTACCGTTCCGCGGTGCCGCTCTGCATGATGGCGCGGTGGAAGAGCCCTTCCGACGCCGGCATGCCCAGCAGGGTGCCGACGGCTGCGGCGCCTGCCGACTCGCCGAAAACAGTGACATTTTCCGGATCGCCACCGAATGCCCCGATGTTCCGGCGGACCCAGCGCAAGGCTTCCAGCTGGTCCAGCAGGGCGATGTTGGACGAGTCCTCGTACCCTGGCCCAAGCAGATCAGCCAGATGCAGGAAGCCCAGTGCGCCCAGGCGGTAGTTGATGGACACGAGCACCACGCCCGCCGCGGCGGCGAGCCGGGCGCCGTCGTGCATGGCATCACTGTTGGCGCCCAGAAGGTACGCGCCGCCGTGAATCCACACCATCACCGGCCTGGCCGGCCCGTCCGCCGGCGGCGGGGCCCAGATGTTCAGGTTGAGGCAGCCGTCTTCGCTCCAGGTGCGCGGCGTGGCGCCCGGCGGAGCGGGGTTCTCCAGGTTCTGGGGCGCCGCGGGGCCGGGGACAGTGCAGTCAAGGACGCCTGCCCACGGGGCTGCTGGGACCGGAGGAAGGAAGCGGTTGGCCCCCGACGGCGGCGTAGCGTAGGGGATTCCAAGGAACCGGTGGATGGTGGTCCCTTCAGCTTCGAGGGAGTTGCCGAGGATGGACCCGGCGGGGGTGGAGAGACGCGTCATGGTTGACAGGTTACGGCGTCCGCACAGGTAGGCTGGCATCACCGTTCGGCAGTGGGCGGCCACGATGCTGTGGCTCTTCATAACTGTCCGGGAGGTAAGACGGGTGCCCAACGCCGACGTCTCTGGTGCCGAAAATTTTGCTGACGTTGCCTTGCACCTTCAGGAGTCGTTCCTCCATACCCCCGAGGTCGGGGCGATCCTGCAGGATCTCGCGGCATATGCCGTGGCCCGCCTCGGCAGCCCGGACCCCGGGTGCTCGTGTGAGATAACAGTGCTGCGGCCCAAGAAACCCGTGACTACGGTCTGCAGCAACCCGGCGGCGCAGGTGATGAACCAGCTGGAGTTCAAGCACGGGGACGGGCCGGCCCTGACGGCTATGCGGACTGGCGGCACGGTCCTGGTGGCGGACCTGCGGCTTGAAAAGCGGTGGCCGCAATATGTCCAGGCCGTCCAGGATCAGGGATTCCTTTCGGTGCTGAGCATCCCTGTGGAGCTGGAGGGGGACGCTCAGGGCGTTCTGACGTTCTACAGCTCGCATCCCGTCGACCCCCGCGACAACCGCGTGGACGTTGCCGAGACGTTTGTGCGGCGGGCCTCCAAGGGCCTGACGCTCTGCCTGCGCATGCTCAAGCTGGAGGAAACCAGGGACGGCATGACCGCAGCCATGCGGACCCGCACCGTGATCGACCTGGCTACCGGGGCCATCATGGCGCAGAACCGCTGCACCCAGGACGCTGCCTTCAAGCTGCTCCGGGAAGCATCCAACACCCGCAACATGAAACTCCGCGATGTGGCGGCCACGGTGATCTCGTCCGTGGCCGGGGTGACGGACACCTTTACCTACTTCGACGAGTAGGGCCCTTCCGCCCCGGATCCTGTGGCTCCGGTTGGGGGAGGAACAGGGCATAGCTGCTGAGCGGGACGCGCAGGAGCAGGCCCTCGGCGGCGCAGTGTTCATTGACGGCCTGCGCCAGGGCGTCCCGCTCCTTCGGTGAAAGGGTGGCCTGGCCCGCGCAATAGGCGCGGATGAGTTGTTCCGAGGCGTCGCCGCCAAGTCCGACGAACTCCAGCCACAACTGTGCCAGATCCAGTCCGTGCTCCTTGATGACAGCACCGGTGAGGGCCTGCTGGTCAACGGCATCCATCGTCGCCTCCTAGCCTTAATTGTAGATTCCTACAGCTGTGGTTCGGAACGGCGGCCCGGGTGGATGGGAATCATACGCAAATATTTTTGCTGCGAGAATGGGGCCATGCCTCTGCGCACTTACCCCGTCCGGCGGCTGGCGGAGGATCCTGCGAACGTCCTGGACCGGGAACTCTGGCCCGCGGTCCTGCCGCCGGTAGCCCAAGTCCTCGACGAGGGGCTCGAACTGGGCCCTGCGACCATCCTGGTTGGCGAGAACGGGTCGGGGAAATCCACGCTGGTGGAAGCCCTTGCACTGGCCTACGGGCTTTCCCCGGAAGGCGGGTCCACGGGCGCGCGGCACGCCACCCGGCGCACCGAATCGGTTCTGGGCGACCACCTGCGACTTGTCCGTAACGCCGGCGCCACCCGGCGGGGGTACTTTCTCAGGGCGGAGACCATGCACGGTTTCTACACCTACCTGGAGCAGAACCCCAGCACGTTCAATCCGGACATTCCATTCCATGACATGTCCCACGGGGAGTCCTTCCTGCAGTTGGCTGCGGACCGGTTCAATGGGCCCGGCCTGTGGGTCCTGGATGAACCGGAGTCTGCCCTTTCCTTCTCCGGCTGCCTCAGCCTGCTGTCCGTCCTGAAGGAATTGCTGGCCGACGGCAGGTCCCAGGTGGTGATGTCCACACATTCCCCGGTGCTGGCGGCCCTACCCGGAGCCACCATCCTCGAAGTGGGGCCCTGGGGTTTGCGCCTGCAGGCCTGGGACGAGCTGGAGCTCGTCGCGAACTGGCGGCGGTTCATGGACTCGCCCGAACGCTACCTCCGCCACATCTAGAGCCGGGGGACCTTCGCCCCTAGGCGGTGAACCGGCCCGGAAGTCAACTTGGTTGTCTGGAGCATGCGAGCACAACAGGAAAAGGGAGACCGTGGCGGACAGCGGAAGTTTCAGGATTGTGGTGGGCGTGGACGGGTCGGACCAGTCCAGGGCAGCGATGGACTGGGCGATTGAAGAGTCCAGGCTGCGCGCGGGTGAGGTGCACGCCGTGACGGCCTGGAGCTTTCCCTATGTCAGCGATGCCCTCGGCACAGCATGGGACTATGACATCTTCGAGAAGGATGCCCAGGCCATCCTCGAAGAAGAACTTGAACGCGTCAAGGACCAGGGCGTGACGGTCACGGGGCGCATCGTGGAGGGGAACCCGGCGTCGGCGCTCATCGAGGCCTCCCGGGATGCTGACCTGGTGGCGGTAGGTTCACGTGGCCACGGCGGCTTCACCGGGATGCTGCTGGGCTCCGTGTCCCACCAGACAATCCACCATGCGCATTGCCCCGTGCTGGTAATCCGGGAACCTGAGGTGGGATAGCCGGCGGCGCGCCTTCGCCTTCCAGTGAATGGAAAGTCCCGTTCTGTGGGCCCCGCGCCGGCGCAAGGCTTGCAGCATGGACATGATTCGGGTGGAGCCCCGCTGCCGCGTGCTGATCGATAACGACTGGGCGGGTGACCCGGACGGGCTGGTGGCCCTGGCCCACCACGCGATGTCGCCCGCCAACAGGATCGTCGGCATCACCAGTTCGCTGACCAACCCGATGTTTGGGCCGCCCCAGGGCATGGCGCAGAAGGGCGCTGATTTGGCGGCCGGCTTGCTCCGGGTACTCAAACGGCCGGAAGTCCCAGCCGTGCAGGCAGGGCCCGATGCCCCCTTCACCGGGCAACCCCGGGACAACCCTGCTGCCCGGGCCATCGCTGACGCCGCAGCGGCCGGCGGAGAACTGCCCCTGGTCCTTGTCTGCGCCGGCCCCCTCACCAATGTGGCCGATGCCATCCTGTTGGATCCCGCCGTCGCCTCCTCCCTCACCCTGGCGTGGGTGGGCGGCGCTGCGGTGAATGAAGAGGAATACAACTACTTCACGGACCCGGCCGCCGCAGACTTCGTGCTCGGGAACCGGGAACTGGCTGTGTGGCAGTTCCCCGCAGAGACGTACCGGCAGGTGGTTGCCCCGGTGGCCGAACTCGATCATGCCTTCAGGAACTCAGGGCCGGCCGGCGCCTGGCTGTGGGAGCTCTTCAACACCCTGGAAGTGCCGGACTTCATGACGTTCGGGCCCCTGTGGTGCCTGGGTGACAGCGCGCCCCTGGTGGTCACCGGGCTGGACGATGCCACCTCCACCTTCACGGAAACAGGCACCCGGCCCTCGCGCCGGACCTACACCTCCGTGGACACGCGGCTGATCATGGCGGACTTCCTCGCCAAGCTGCGGCTGCAGCAGTAGCAGGCTAAAGCAATGGCCCGGACCGCCAAAGGCGGTCCGGGCCATTGCTTTACACTATGCGGGCTGCGCCATCTCGGATGCAGCCTGCTGCCGGGCGAAGTTGCCCAGCCAGCGTGCACTGTCCTTCGGGGTCCGTTCCTGGGTGGAGCGGTCGACGGCGATCAGGCCGAACATGGGCCGGTAGCCGAAAATCCACTCGAAGTTATCGAACGCGGTCCAGGCGATGTAGCCGCGCACGTCGATGCCGTCGGCAAGGCAGGAGGCAACGCCGTCGACCGCCGCCTCCAGGAAGGCCACGCGCTGGGTGTCATCCTCCGTGGCCAGCCCGTTCTCGGTAACCATCACCGGGATACCGGCAACGCGCCAGGCCTCCCGGATGGTTGCCTGCAGCCCCTGCGGGTAGATCTCCTCACCCATCTGGTTCACCGCCACTCCCTCCGGAGCGGGGGCGTGTCCGTCCGGGCCGTACACGGTGCGGCCGTAGGTCTGGATGCCCACGAAGTCGTCGCCGCGGGAGGCCTCCAGGAACCGCTCGTTGACGTCCCGGCGCACCCGGTCCGCAATGTCTTCGCCGCCGGGGATGGACTGGATGTCCGAGTTGGCCAGGGTCCAGCCCACCTGCAGCTCCGGTCGGTGCGCCTTGATCGCTGCGGTGGCCGCCTTGTGCGCCGCAAGTTTGACGTTGAAGCCGGCCTCCGTGGAGCAGAACTGGAACGGGGCAACCGTGCTGGCGTCCACGCCAAGCCGTTCCGCCGCGGCCGCCCACATGGGAACCTTCCCGCGGTTCTCCGGTGCTTCCCCGCCGATGCCGAACGATTCCAGCAGCCACGGAAGATTGGGTTCGTTCAGGGTGCAGGCGAAGCCGATCAGGTCACCCAGGTGCGCCATGACACGGTCGCAGTAGCGCGCGAACAGCTCCGGCGTGCGTTCACCCTCCCAGCCGTCCGAACGGAGCAGCCAGAGCGGTGACGCGAAGTGGTGGAACGTGACCACCGGCGTCAGCCCGTGCTCCCGGCAGGCCTCGAGTACCCGCTTGTAGTGGTCCAGTTCGGCTACCGAAAAGTGGCCTTCTTCCGGCTCGATCCGGGCCCACTCCAGGGAGAACCGGTAGCTGGTGAAACCGAGCCCCGCGATCAGTGCAATATCCTCCCGGTACCGGTTGTAGTGGTCCACGGCATCCCCGGAAGGCTCAGCGAAGATGGTGCCCGGCAGGTGCTCCAGGAACCAGACATCACTGTTGACGTTGTTGCCTTCCACCTGGTGGCCCGCGGTGGCCACGCCCCAAAGGAAGTCCTGCGGAAACGGGTTGGTCATAGGGGTTCCTCTCATCATGGACGCACGCCGGCGTCCCAGGCCTCACTGCCTGCATCCATCCTGTCCAGCCGCGTGACCGCCGCCACAATACTTTTTCAATCAATGACATTCTCATGTTTGGTCCCGCAGGCTCCGACGGATTCTTGAAGGGAGCCGGGCAGCCCCGGCCCCCCGAATTTCCTCCGTTTGTCACCGTCATAGAAGAATGCGAAGGCGCACCAGATGAAACTTATGACCTCCACCGCACGCGGCAGCGCTGCCGTCCTGACCGGTGCCCTGCTGATGGGTTCCCTGGCCGCCTGCGGCGGCGGAAACTCCCAGGCGTCCGCGAAGGCTGATGCGAGCAGCCTGACCCTGGCCATCGACAGCGACTCGGCCTCCTTCGGCTACGACCCCCTGCGCGTTGCTGCAGCCCAACGCCAGTTCTTCGAGGGACTCTACGACAGCCTGATGACCCTCCAGCCGGACGGCTCCACAGGTCCCGGCCTGGCCAAGGACTTCACCTACAACGCGGACAACACCGTCCTGACGCTCAACCTCAGGGACGACATCACGTTCACGGACGGCTCCAAGCTTGATGCGGCACTGGTCAAGGCCAACCTGGACCGCCGGTCCGACTCCGCCCTGACCGCCTACTCCGCCGTCGCCAAGGGCGGCGCCCAGGAAATCACGTCCGTGGATGTGGTCAGCCCCACCCAGGTGACACTGACCTTCGCCAAGCCGCAGCCCGGGTTCGAGAAAAACCTGGCCTCGACCACCGGAATGATCGTGGGCAAAAACGGTGTCACGGACACCGCCAGCCTGGCTGCCACGCCGGACGGTTCCGGTCCCTACACCCTTGACCCGTCCACCGTGAAGGGCAACAAGTACGTCCTGGTTAAGAACGACAAGAGCGCTGACGCAGCCAAGTTCGCCTACAAGAAGGTTGTCTTCAGCGTCGTTTTGGACCCCCAGGCACGCGCCAACGCCCTGGTCTCGGGGCAGGCCGACGTCGCGATGCTGACGTCCTCCACGGTGGACTTCGCCAAGTCCAAGGGAGTGGGCGTTTCCCAGGCGGGCGGCACCGTCAACACCATGATCTCCTTCGACAAGATCGGCAAGACCGCGCCGGCGTTCGCACAGGAAAAGGTCCGCCAGGCCATCCAGTACGCCATCAACCGCCAAGGCCTGGTGGATGCCCTGCACAAGGGTGACGTCCCGGCCTGGAACGCCCTGCCCAAGGACTCCGCCGGGTTCACCGACGCGCTGAACACCGAGTTCGCCTACAACCCGGACAAGGCCAAGAGCCTGCTGGCCGAGGCCGGCTACCCCAACGGCTTCGAATTCACCATCATCGCCGGCGCCCAGACCCAGACAGACCTCCAGGCCGTCCAGAAGGACCTCGCCGCCGTCGGCATCACCATGAACGTGAAGATGGCCGCTTCCACCGACGAAGCCTTCGCCGCCGTCGCCACCACGCCCCTGGGGTACGCGCCGCTGAACTGGGACAACCCGGTGGGCGTCATGTACGGCGTCGTCCTCAACGGTTTCACCAACGTGCAGAAGGCCACCGATGACCAGCTCAGCGCCGCCACCGGCGAGCTGGCCGCGGCCAAGGACGACGCTGCCGTGAAGGCCGCCGCCACCAAGCTGAACACCCGGCTGGTGGAGTCCGGCTGGATGATCCCGCTGTACGAGGCGCTGACCAACCAGGGGTACAACACCAAGAAGGTAGCCCCGGTGAAGTTCGCCGGCACCAACGCCTACCCGCTCCTTTCCTCCTACACGCCCACCAACTGATCCAACCTGCCCGGCGCCCCTCCTAAAAAGGGGCGCCGGGCCTGACCAATGGAGGTCACCATGGCATTGTTCGTTGCCAAGCGCCTGCTGATGGCGCTCGCCACGGTGCTGGTGGTGGCGGTGCTGGCATTCCTGCTGGTGCACGCCATGCCCGGCAGCCCGGGAGCCGTTTCCCTCGGTGCCGGCGCCTCCCAGGACGCCATTAGCCAGCTCAACCAGCAGTTGGGCTGGAATGATCCGCTCTTCACCCAGTTCTTCCGCTGGCTGGGGGACGCCGTGCAGGGGAATCTGGGGAATTCGCTGATCGACGGCCGCTCCGTCAGCGCCGACCTCGCCAGCCGCCTGCCCGTCACCGCCTCGCTCGCGGCCGGCGCCACCATCCTCAGCGCCATCCTGGGCATCGCCCTGGGCGTGACCGCTGCCGTCCGCGGCGGCCTGCTGGACCAGGCCATCGGCGGGTTCGTCGGCCTCCTGGTCGCACTCCCTGCGTTCTGGGTGGGCATCATCTTCGTCTACCTGTTCGCCGTCCAGTCCTCCATTTTCCCCGCCACCGGCTACGTGCCGTTCGAAGTGTCCCCGCAGGACTGGGCCATGTCGCTGGCGCTGCCGGTAATCACGCTGGCCGTCGGCGGTGCCGCGTTCATCGCAAGGCAGACCAGGGCGTCCATGCTCGAGGCGCTGCAGCAGGAGCACATCCGCACCTTGCGGGCCACGGCCACCCCCACCTGGAAGATCCTCTACGTGCACGCCCTGCGCTACGCCAGCCTGCCCATCGTGGCCGGCATCGCCCTGCAGTTCATCGGCCTGTTCGGCGGCTCCGTCATTGCCGAACAGCTGTTCGCCATGCCTGGCCTGGGCCAGGCCGTGCAATCCTCCGTCAGCACCCACGACGCCCCCGCCGTCCAGGGCGTGGTGGTGATCGCCACCGTGGTGGTGGTCGCCGTCAACCTGGTACTGGAGCTGGCCACCAAGTTCCTCGACCCGAAGTTGCGTGCCTCATGATCCCCACAGTTGCCCCGGCCCCCGCAGACGCGGACCAGGCAGGAAGTACGACGGCGGCAGGCGCCCCCGTGCCAGGTGCCGGCAAGGCGGTACTCGCCAGGTTTTCCAAGCACCGTCTCTTCGCGTCACCGGGAGCCGTAGCCGGCCTCGTGTGGCTGGCGGCGCTGGTCATCGCGTCCCTGACAGCGCCGCTCTGGCTCCCGTTCAAGACCGAGGACCAGGACTTCACCGCCGTCCTGTCCGGCCCCACCGCCGCGCACTGGCTGGGGACCGATGAACTGGGCAGGGACATCCTCAGCCGCATCTTCGCTGCCGCGGCCGGCACCCTGGGGACGTCGATGATCACGGTGATTGTCGGCGTCGGACTCGGCACCATCCTCGCCATGGCTGCTGCCGGTGCGGGCGAGCGGACCGAAGCCGCGATCAGCCGGATCACCGAGGTCATGATGTCCCTCCCGGGCACCGTGATCATCCTGGCCGTTATCGGCGCCGTGGGCACCAACATCCCCATGGTCATGGCCATCCTGGGCATCCTGATGTCCGCCGGCATTTACCGGGTGATCCTTGGCCAGGCCAAATCGCTGCAGTCCCAGCTGTACGTTGATGCGGCAAAAGTGGACGGCGTGGGGCCGCTAGGCATCAGCGTCCGGCATGTCCTGCCCGGCCTTGCCAACACCATCGTGGTCCAGGCGGCGCTCATCTTCGCCGTCGGCATGCTCATCCAGGCCGGCCTGGCATTCATCGGCTTCGGCCCGCCCATCCCGCAGCCCAGCTGGGGCGGCATGATCCAGGGCGCTTCCCAGCACGTTTACGACGCCCCCTGGATGATGGTGCCCACCGGTGCTGTGCTGGCCCTGACCGTCCTCGCGGCCAACGCCATCGGCAACGCCCTGGGCAAGGCGCCCAACGCCGCAGCCCCGCACCTGCCGTCCGCGGCAGCCCGGCGGCAGCGCGCCAAGGCCGTGGCCGCCATCGCCGCCGCCCCGGCTGCCGGGGACAGCGCTTCCGGGGAAGCGCCGAAAGGCACCCTTTCCGTTCGCAACCTGTCCGTCGGCGTCGACAATGCCGGTACGGGCAACGGCGTCCGGCTGGTCACCGACGTCTCCTTCGACGTCGAACAGGGCACTGTCCTGGGCCTGGTAGGCGAGTCCGGCTGCGGCAAGACCATGACGGCGCTGTCCCTCCTGGGCCTGCTGCCGTCCGGTGTCTCCGTGACCGGCGGCCAGATCCTCTGGAACGGCAGGGATCTTGCGGCCGCCGCGGACAAGGAGATGGAAGGCATCCGGGGCCGGGAGATCGCCCTGATCAGCCAGGAGCCCATGCGGGCCCTGGACCCGATGTTCACGGTGGGCTACCAGCTTACCGCAACCATCCGGCGGCTCCGCGGAATGGGCAAGGCCGCGGCGGGCAAGGAAGCCCTGGCCCTGCTGGAGAAGGTGGGCATCGTGGATGCCCGGCGGATCCTGAAGACCTACCCGCACCAGATCAGCGGCGGCATGGCCCAGCGCGTGGCCATAGCCCTGGCCCTGTCCGGCCAGCCCAGGCTGCTGGTGGCCGACGAGCCCACCACGGCCCTGGACGTCACGGTCCAGGCCGAGATCCTGTCCCTCCTCCGGGCCCTGGTGAAGGACACCGGGATGTCCGTGGTGATGGTGACCCACGACCTGGGCGTGGTGGCGGACATCTGCGACCAGGTGGCCGTCATGTACGCCGGGCAGGTGGTGGAAAACGGGAAGACCGCAGCCATCCTGGACAACCCGCGCCATCCCTACACCCTGGCCCTGCTCGCCGCCGATCCGCACGCCAACCAGGCCGAGGATATGCCCGAGCGGCTGGCAACCATCAGCGGCCAGGTCCCGCAGCCCAAGGACTGGCCCACGGGCTGCCGCTTCGCCGCCCGCTGCCAGTTCGCCGGCTCAGCCTGCCTGGAACCGGTCCCGCTGCTGTACTCCGGCGCCGGCGAAGGCCTGGTCCGTTGCGTCAAAGCGGACCAGCTGGCCGTTGAAGGCATGGACTGGCTGGCCACCGACGTGCCCGCCGGCAGGCTCCTCCCGGTCAGCCCCGTGACCCCAACGAACACCACCATCGTCGAAAAGGACCTGGCATGAGCACCGCAGTCACGGAACGCCGCGATACACCGCCACCCGCCGCCGGTACCCCGGTGCTGGAAGTCAAGGACCTGGTGGTCCGCTACGGCCGGGGCCGCAAGGCAGCCGCCGCACCCGCCGCCGTCGACCACGTCAGCTTCAGCATCGCCCCTGGTGAAACCGTGGGACTGGTGGGGGAGTCCGGCTCCGGAAAGTCCACCATTGGCAAGGCCATCCTGGGCCTGCAGAAGGTCTCCGGCGGCTCCATCAGCTACCAGGGCAAGGACATCACCGCGGCCAACGCGGCGCAGCGCCGGGACTTGGGCGGGGAGCTGCGGGCCGTCTTCCAGGACCCCAACTCTTCACTGAACCCGCGCAACACCGTCGGCACCTCCCTCGCCGAACCGCTCCGGCTCCGCGGCGTCTCCGGCGCGGAGGCGAGAGCCAAAGCGGAAGACATGCTGGAACGCGTTGGGCTCCCGCGGGAGGCCGCGGACCGGTATCCCAGCCAGTTCTCCGGCGGCCAGCGGCAACGCATTTCCGTGGCCCGCGCGCTGATCTGCGATCCGCAGCTGGTGGTCTGCGACGAAGCGGTCAGCGCCCTGGACCTCTCCACCCAGGCGCAGGTCCTGAACCTGCTGGCGGACCTGCGCGACGAACGGGGCCTGAGCTACCTGTTCATTGCCCACGACATCGCCGTGGTCCAGTTCCTGGCCGAACGCGTGGTGGTGCTCTACCGCGGACAGGTGATGGAAACCGGACCGGCGGCCGCCGTCACCGAAAACCCGAAGCACCCCTTCACGCAGGCCCTGGTTGCCGCCTCCCCGGTGCCCCGGCCGGCCGAACAGGCCGCCCGGCGCGAAGCCCGCGAGGCGCTGGGTGTCCGCACCGGCGCCGCCGCCGTTCCCGGCCCCGGTGGCTGCCCGTTCCGGCTCCGCTGCCCGCTCGCCACTGAGCTGTGCGCCACCGAACGGCCGGCCCTGCGCCGCGTGGGCGCGGCAGACGTCGCCTGCCACTACGCCTGAATTTGCTGCCCTACTTCAGAACGGATCACTTTCTCCATGATTTCCACCCCCTGGCACGCCGCCATGATCACGCCCGAAGAGGACTTCGACGGCGCCCCGCTGCTCCGCAAGGAGTTCACCCTCGAAGAGGGGCACGGCGGGGTAGCCAAGGCGACGCTGCGTGCCACCGCCCTTGGCATCTACGAGGCCTCCATCAACGGCACACCCGTGGGCCCGGACGTCCTGGGCCCGGGCTGGAGCTCCTACGAGTGGCGCCTCCGCTACCGCAGCTACGACGTCACATCGCTGGTAGGCCCCTCCACCGTGATCGGCATCGAACTGGGCAACGGCTGGTACCGCGGCCGGCTGGCCTGGCACGGACTGTCCAACCTGTACGGCAGTGAACTGGGGTTCTTCGGGCAACTCGATGTCGAGTTTGAGGACGGCTACGTGCAGACGGTCGCCTCCGACTCGTCCTGGCAGGCAGGGCCGTCCGCCACCACCGTCAACGACCTGTACGACGGGCAAACCATTGACGCCCGCAGGCTCCAGGCCGGCTGGGCGGAGCCAGGCTTCGCTCCCGGCCAGGACTGGACCGGCGTGCGGGAGCTGGCGTTCGACGGCGGCCGGCTGGCTGAGCCGGTGGGCCCGCCCGTGGTGCGTGCCGGCGTCGTCCGTCCCGTGGAAATCCTCACCTCACCCGCAGGGAAGACGCTGGTGGACTTCGGCCAGAACCTGGTGGGCTGGCTGCGTTTCAGCGTTCAGGGGGAGGCCGGGCACGTGATCACCGTCCGGCACGCGGAAGTGCTGGAAAACGGCGAACTGGGCGTCCGGCCCCTGCGCTCGGCAAAGGCTACGGACACGTTCATCCTCTCCGGCGGCCGGGACACCTTCGAGCCCACCAAGACCTTCCATGGCTTCCGTTACGCCGAGGTCACCGGCTGGCCCGGAACCCTCACCGCAGATGATCTCAAGGCCGTGGTGGTCCACTCCGACCTGGAGCGGACCGGCACCTTCGAGTGCTCCAACGACCTCGTCAACCAGCTGCACCGCAACATCGTCTGGGGCCTGCGCGGGAACTTCCTGGACCTGCCCACCGACTGCCCGCAGCGCGACGAGCGGCTCGGCTGGACCGGCGACATCGCCGTCTTCGCCCCCACCGCCGCCTACCTGTACGACGTCAAGGGCTTCCTGCAGGACTGGCTGCTGGACCTCGCCGCCGAGCAGAAGGCGCAGGATGGCCTGGTGCCCATCGTGGTCCCGGACGTCCTGAAGTACTGTCCGCAGCCGCCGGAATTCCCGTCGCCCGAGTCCTCCGCGCTGTGGAGCGAAGCCTCGGTGTGGGTGCCGTGGGCGCTGTGGGAGGCGTACGGGGACCTCGGCGTGCTGGAGGCACAGTACGAGTCGATGGCCGCGCACACCCGCCGCGTCGAAGGCCTGCTCTCACCCTCCGGGCTGTGGGATTCCGGCTTCCAGTTCGGCGACTGGCTGGACCCTGACGCCGCGCCGGACCAGCCGTGGGCAGCCAAGGCGGACACCGCCGTCGTGGCCACCGCCTGCATGTACCGCACCGCCCGGCTCACCGCGCAGACCGCCGGGCTCCTGGGAAAGCACGACGACGAAACGCACTTCCACGCGCTCGCTGCCCGGGTGCGGAACGCCTTCGCCGAGCACTACGTAGCGGCCGGCGGCACCATCACCAGCGACTGCACCACCGTCTACGCCCTCGCCATCGCCTTCGATGTGCTCCAAACCCCGGAACTGCGCGAGTTCGCCGGCAACCGCCTGGCCGAACTGGTCCGGGACAACGGCTACCGGGTGTCCACCGGCTTCGCGGGAACGCCGTTCATTACGCACGCACTCACCGACACCGGGCATGTGGACGAGGCCTACCGGCTGCTGCTGGAGGAGGGCTGCCCGTCCTGGCTCTACCCCGTGACCATGGGCGCCACCACCGTGTGGGAACGCTGGGACTCCATGCTCCCGGACGGCACCATCAACCCCGGCGAAATGACCAGCTTCAACCACTACGCCCTGGGCGCGGTGGCGGACTGGATGCACAAGGCCATTGGGGGCATCCGGCCGGCCGAACCCGGCTACGCCCGCGTGCTCATCCAGCCGCAGCCGGGGGAGGGGATCAGCTGGGCCAGGACGTCCCTGAAGACCCCGCACGGCGAGGTCCGCGTGGCATGGACGTCCGACGACGGGGAGTTCCGGCTCGATGCGACCGTCCCCGCCGGGGTGGCGGCCGACGTCGTGCTTCCGGACGGCGCGCGGCACACGGTTGAGGGCGGGGAGCACCACTTCGCCGGCGTGCCGGCACCTGCGCTCGATTACCAGGCAAGCCGCTGATGGGCCAACAGGCGGCGGTCCGGCAGCTGCGCCTCGACGGGATCCGGATGCGGGACCCGTTCATCCTCGAGGCCGCTGCCGGTGAGTTCGTCCTGTTCGGAACCAGCGATGAGAACGTGTGGGGCGGCCCCGCCACCGGCTTTGACTGCTACACCAGCCGCGACCTGGAGCACTGGGAAGGCCCCATCGCAGCGTTCCGGCCGCCCGCCGGCTTCTGGGCGGACACCCAGTTCTGGGCGCCGGAGGTGTACGCCCTTGACGGACGCTTCTTCATGCTCGCCACCTTGGCGACGTCCTCCGGTGCACGTCCGCGCGGAGTTGCGGTGCTCGCCTCCGATAACCCCACCGGCCCCTACCAGCCGTGGAGCGACGGGCCGGTCACCCCGGCAACCCAGCCCTGCCTGGACGGAACCCTGCATGTCGACGATCAAAGCACCCGCTGGCTGGTCTACAGCCGCGGGACGGAGGGGACGCCGGATGGTCCGGGGATCCGGGACGGGGAAATGTACGCGGTCCACCTCTCGACGGACCTGCGCTCGGCCGTGGGTGAACCGATCCTGCTGTTCACGGCGGCCTCGGCCAGGTGGACGAGACCCCTGCGCTTCCCGGAGGGGATGGAGCCGCCGGTGGAACTGAACCTCGCCAGGGATCCGATGTTCACGGATGGCCCGTTCCTTGTCCGCGCGCCGGGAGGCGCCCTGCTGATGTTGTGGTCCAGCCACGGTGAGGACGGTTACGCGCTGGGCCTCGCCGAATCTGCCGGCGGAAGCGTCACGGGGCCCTGGGTCCAGCGCCCTGAACCCCTGTGGTCCAGCGACGGCGGCCACGGGATGGTCCTCCGAACGTCCGGCGGCCGTGACTACGTGGCCTTCCACTGGCCGAACAGCACGCCCGACGAACGGGTACGGCTGGCCGAAGTGGACATCAGCGGAGCGGGCATCCGGATCATGTGACGCGGGGCCTGTGGTGCCGGATGCAACAGGCGCGCTGATCTGCAACGATGTGCCTCAGGACCCAACCCAGGAGGACTCATGCCGTACACCGTGGATTTCAAGAACGTCTCCACCACCGGTCTGGAATCGTCGCCGGTAGCCGAGGCGCTGGCCGGGCTGCGCGCCAACGAGGCGCGCTACTACAAGAACAAATACGACCACGACTTCACCGTCACTCCCGCCGAAGACGACCCGGAGACGCTGCGGTACATCACCACCATCCTGTCCACGGAGCGGAACCTGGCGATCGCGTCCAAGCCCCTGGAAGTGTCCTCCTTCGAGGTCGACGGGCTGCGGATGGCTTACGTCTTCTACGAGTCCGGGCTGTCCATCAACGTCATGTACTCCGTTGAAGAAGGCGGCAAGCGGGCAGTGGGCTTCAAACTGTCCGACGGCATGGAGGTCCCGGAGGAACTGGCCACCAGCTTCAAGTTCGCACGCCAGAAATCCAAGCTCGCGGGCACCATCCGTGGCTCCTACTTCGTGATCAAGGGCCAGTACTAGGGTCAGGGACCAGGCCGAAGCACCGAAGAACGCCTTCCAACGATTGAAACCGGGCCCTGCCTGCGGCGGCGCTGGGCGGCACGATGGCGGAATGAACTCCAACCCCATCCTTTCGGGCTTCAACCCTGACCCGAGCATCGCCAGCACCCCGGACGGCTACTACCTGGTCACGTCGTCCTTTGAATACCTGCCGGGCCTGCCGGTTTACCACAGCCCGGACCTGGAACGCTGGGAGCTGGTGGGCCATGTGGCCACGCGGGAGGAACAGGTGGGGATTGCCGGCGTCCCCACGCCGGGAGGCGTCTGGGCGCCCACCCTCCGCTACCGGGACGGCGTTTTCTACCTGATCGTCTCGGTGTTCCTTGGAGGCCGCGGCTGCGTGGTGTTTACGGCCACCGATCCCGCCGGGCCATGGAGTGACGGCACCGTCATCGGCGCGGTGGACGGCATCGACCCGGATCTCGCCTGGGACGACGACGGGACCGCCTACGTGACGTTCGCCCGCCACCCTGACGCGATCCAGCAGGTGCGGGTGGACCTCGAAACCGGGGAAGCCCTCGAACAGCCGCGGGCACTGTGGTCCGGCAGTGGATTGTATTCACCCGAGGGGCCGCACCTGTACCGGCGCGGTGACTGGTGGTACCTGGTGGTGGCGGAGGGCGGAACGGACCGGGGGCATGCCGTGACGGTGGCCCGCTCGCGGCGCCCGGACGGCCCGTTCGAATCCGCGCCGCACAATCCCATCCTTACCGCCGCGGGAACCGGCTCGGCGGTCCAGAACACCGGGCACGCAGACCTCGTTGAACTGCCCGACGGCGGAACGGCCATGGTCCTGCTGGGTGTCCGCCCGCTGGGGCTGGCGAAGTCGTTCTCCCCCTTGGGCCGTGAAACATTCCTGGCTGCAGTGGACTGGGTGGACGGCTGGCCGCACGCGCGGCTTCCCCGTGTAACTGGAGCCCGGCCCGAGGAACGTGGGTATGACTTCAGCAACGGCGCCGGGCTGGAGGATCCGCAATGGGTCGGCGTGCGCCGGGTGCCGGCGGAGTTCTCCGCCCCCACCTCCAAGGGGCTCCTGCTCAGGGGCGAAGGCGGCACCATGGGTTCGCCACGGCCCTGTTTCCTGGCCCAGCGCCAGCGCCACCTCGGGATGGAATTCAGGGCCGTGGTTAACGTCGCGGCGGGCGCGGGCGGCATCGCCGTCCGGAACGCCGAGGACAACTGGTTCGGCATCGAAGCCGGCCAGGACGGCGACTGCGTCAGGATCACGGCGCGCGCCGTCGTCGCAGGCTTTGACCGCACCTGGGAAACAACCGTTCCGTCTGGAGACGTTGAACTCGCCATCGTTGCCAGCCCGCCGCCGTCGGACTTCACCGCCGGTGCCGTGGGCGGCGACAGGATCCGCCTCCTGGTCCGGTCCTCGGGGCCGGGCGGCAACCCGGACGATGAACTGCTCACCGAACTCGATGGCAGGCACTGGGCGTTCGAGACCGCCAAGGGCTTCACCGGCCGGGCCTTCGGCGTCTTCGCTGTGGACGGTGAGGTCCTGGTCCGGCAGCTTTCCTACCGCGGCAGGGACTGACCCGCTACGCGGCCACGGCGCCGGGCTGCGAGGCGTGTCCGGCCGGCGCCGTGCACGCCGCCCTCGCCGGATCCACGACGGCGAGCTGGCCGGTGGTGTCCGGGACGCCGGGAAGGTGGATGGCAGGGGCCTCGGCGCCGGCCTCCGTGCCCCGGGCGCCGCGCAGGCGGAGGAGCGAAACTGCGGAAATGAGGAGCCACGCGGCATTGGTGGCCACTGACGGCCACGCCTCGTGGAAGGCGCCGTTGAGGATGAAGGCGGCGGCGCCGAGCAGGTTTGCCCCCTGGAATGCCCGGCCGGCCTTCACCCACCCCATGGAGACCGACAGGAACGCAGTCAGAATCATGGCGGCGCCGGCCCAACCGGAGATTTCCCAAACGAGTTCCATTGGTGTCCTTTCGCAAATCGTTACCTAACGGCAATTCTGCGGGTCCGCAGGCGTGTAGTTCAATTGCATTCTTCTGCAGGCCTGGTTTAGAAATACTTAATATGGATATGGATCCGCGCAGGCTGCTCGTGCTTCTCGCTGTTGCCCGGACGGGCGGGGTGCTGGCCGCCGCCGATGAACTGCGCCTGACGCCCTCCGCGGTGTCCCAGCAAATCACCAAGCTGGAACGGGAAACCGGGCATGCACTGATGGTCCGCACCCCAAAGGGATCTGTGCTGACTCCTGCGGGGCTCGCCATGGCTGAAGCCGGCGAAGAAATCGAACGCGCCCTCAGCGTCGCCCGGACCCGGATGGAGAGCGGGGCCAACATCTCGGGTGTGGTTCGGCTGGGGGGCTTCACCAGCTTTGTCCGCACCGTGGTGATTCCCCGGCTGCCCGAATGGCGGAGCCAGTATCCGCAGCTCCGGATCCGCATCGTGGAGGATGACTTTCCCGCGCTGATGCGGCTGCTCCGGCAGCGCCAGCTCGACGCCGTCGTGGTGGAACACGACTCCACCACCGCCGGCCAGCTTTCACTCGGGGCAGGAATGATCGAGGAACCACTGCTGGACGAGCCCTGGAGGCTGGCGGTGCCCACCGGAGCGCTGCTTAGCACTGAGAGCGTGGACCTCGCCCGGCTGCCGCTTCCCTGGCTCGGGGTGGACTCCGCAGCCGCGAACTCCGCAGTGCTGGGGCGGCTGCGCCATTCAACGGGCGCCAGCATGGAGACTACGCACCAGTACCAAGAGACCCTGACGGCGCTGGCACTGGTCGCCGCCGGCGAAGGGGTCGCCATCCTGCCCACGCTGGCCCTGGCCGGCGTGGCGCACGAAGGGGTGGACATCCTTGACGTTCCCGGGCTGGGGACGCGGCGCATCGTCCTGCGGCGGTTCGACGGGCGCCGGCGTTCCAGCACCCCCATGGACACCGTTGCGCGGCTCCTGCGTGAATCAGCGGCGGCGTTCGACACGCGGTCGGCGTCCTGACCGGCCCTGATGCGCAGTCCGCGGTGCCGTTGACCCCCTGCAGGGGCATGGGTACTGTGGGCGCACAATCCGTCCGCGGCGCCGGCAGGCTGCCAAGGGCTGCGACGGCCAGTGGTCCGGGCGCGCCGGCAAAAGGAGGCAGGTGTCGTTCTTCCAGCTTTCGCTGATTGCCGCCGTCGCGCTCCTCGGGCCCCTCCTGGCGTTTCCCCGGAACTGGCACCTTCCCATGGTGCTGGGGCAGCTGCTCGCTGGCATCGCCATCGGCCGCACCGGACTGGGCCTGGTGGATTCCTCGGACCCGACGTTCACGTTCGTTGCCGACGTCGGATTCGCGCTCATCATGTTCGTCGCCGGAACGCATGTGCCGGTGCGGGACAAGGCCATCCGCCCCGCCCTGGGCGGCGGAGCCCTGCGGGCCGCCATCGCCGCGGTCCTCGCGGCCGGCGTCGGAATCCTCATTGCCTTCGCTTTCGGCACCGGGCACGCACCGCTCTACATGGTGCTGCTCGCCTCCTCCTCGGCGGCCCTTGTCCTGCCCATCGTCGACTCCCTGCAGCTGACGGGACCAAAGGTCCTCACGACGACGGCGCAGGTGGCGGTGGCGGACATCGCCTGCATCGTGGCGCTTCCGCTCGCGGTGGACCCGCCCAACGCACCGAGGGCTGCGATGGGGGCCGCCGCCGTCGCAGCCTGCTCCGTGGTGCTCTTCTTCGTACTGCGCTGGCTGGAGCGCAGCGGCACCCGCGGGCGGGTGCACGACGTGTCCGAGGAGCGGAAGTTCGCCCTGGAACTGCGGATCCAGCTGGCACTGCTCTTCGCATTGTCCGGGCTTGCCGTCGCAGGCCACGTGTCCGTCATGCTTGCCGGATTCTCCTTTGGGCTGGTGGTGGCGGCGGTGGGTGAACCCCGGCGCCTGGCGCACCAGCTCTTCGCGGTCAGCGACGGTTTCATGGGGCCGGTGTTCTTCGTGTGGCTGGGTGCATCGCTGGACCTGCGCGCGCTCGCCGTCACGCCAGGCATGGTGCTCCTCGGAGTCTGCCTCGGAGCGGGCACCCTGCTGGTCCACGGCAGCCTGCGCCTGCTGGGCCAGCCGCTGCCGCTCGCCGTGCTGTCCGCATCCCAACTGGGCGTGCCCGTTGCCGCTGCCACCATCGGCTCCCAGCTGGATCTGCTGGAACGGGGGGAAGCCTCGGCGTTGATCCTGGGCGCCCTTATCACCATCGGGGCAAGCGCCGCAGCCGGTTCACGGGCTGCCCGCGCCTTCGCCCGGAACGCCCCGGCCCCGGCCAAGTAGCCGGGTCTATCCCCGGGAGTGGGTCCACACCCCGGCGCTTGCCTGGGCCTGGAAACCCATGTTGCGGGACACCGCGCGGGCCGCAGCACGGACCGCCGGGGCAAGGACGTTGGGCGGCGTGGCGCCGTCCGGAACCACAATCGACAGCGACGCCACCACGGCGCCCTGCGCATCGAAGATGGGCGAGGCCACGGACACTGTACGTGACGGCACGGTCCGCCGGATCATGGCGATGCCGGTCCGCCGCACATCGGACAGGGTCCGGCGCAGCTGCCCCTCCGGCATTTCGGGCACGCCGGGCTCGTTCTCCGGCGGCCGTTTCAGGATGGTCTCCTGGAACTGCTGGTCCGCTCCGGCGAGCAGCACCAAACCGATGGCCGTCGACCGCAGCGGCGCCCGGCCACCCACCCGGTAGGCGACCTCGGTGGCGTCCTTCCCGGACAGCCGCTCAATCAGCACCGCCTGCTCGTTGTCCCGGACCGCCAGCAGGACGTGGTGCCGGGTGACCTCGAACAGGTCCTCAAGGTAGGGAAGCGCAATTTCCCGCACGCCGTGCCCGCGCGGAGACAGGGAGGCCACTTCCCACAGCCGGACCCCCACCACGTACCGGCCGTCGTCGAGCCTTTCCAACGCGCCCCACGCCACCAGCCGGGCTATCAGCCGCAGCGCCGTGGGTGCGGGCATGTCCGCGTGGCGGGCAAGCTCGGACAGTGTCAGCGCGCGGCGCCGGTCCGAGAAGACGGCGAGCAGGCTCAGTGCCCGGTCGATGACGGGTTCGCCCTGTTTGGGCCGCTTTCCGCGCGCAGGCGGGGTGTCCGTTTCCGGAGTGGCAGTCATGGCAGTGGTTCCTAGCGCCGTTGGCAGTTCCTGGGGCCCACGGGGAAGGCGGTGAGCTGAACCACAATACTATTCCAACCATTGAAAGAGCTGTGTGGAGGATCAAGGGATGGAAAGGAAGCTGGAACTCCCAGCAACCGCATCCAGGAGTCCTGCCGCATGACCGCCCCCACCCGGCTTCGGGCCGAACACCTGCCTGAAGCCATGGGCTTGACCGTTACCGAACCCCGGCTCAGCTGGACGCCGCCCACCGGCAGCACCACCCAGACGGCCTACCGGATCACCGCCAGCAACGGCTGGGACACAGGCAGGCAGGAATCAGCGGCGTGCACCACCCCGTATGCCGGCCCCGCGCTGGACTCCCGCAGCCGCTTCGAATGGCGCGTCCGCACCTGGAACACCGATGAAGCCGGCAACGAAACACCAACCGGCTGGTCCCGGCCCATGACGATTGAACTGGGCCTCCTGCACACCTCGGACTGGACGGGGCAGTGGATCGGCGCCGACGAACCGGAGATCCCGGCGCCGGGGGAGCGCCCAGGCTACGCCTTCACCAAAACCTTTTTGCTTGACACCGCTCCCGCAACGGCCCGCGCCTACGCCACCGCCCACGGCATCTACGAACTCTTCATCAACGGCCGCCGCGTAGGCGACCAGCAGCTCACCCCCGGCTCCACCAGCTACAACACCACCCTCCAGGTCCAGGCTTACGACGTCACCGCCCTGCTCACCGCGGGCCTCAACACCGTCCGCGCCGTCCTCACCGACGGCTGGTACCGCGGGACCTTCGGGTACACGCGCGACGCCGACATGTACGGCGCACACACGGCGTTCCTTGCCCAGCTCGAGCTGGAGTCCGGGACCGGCACGCAGGTCATCGGCACCGACGGCTCGTGGCAAGTGTCCGCCACGGAGATCACCGGCGCCGACCTCATGGCGGGCCAGCGGGTTGACTTCCGGGCGCACGACGCCGGGAGTCCACCTCCCGGAGGCAGCGCGCCCGGGGTGCGTCCCGCCGTCGTCCGTCCGGGCAGCTTCGCTCAGCTGGCCGGCCCCTTGGCCCCTCCCACCCGCGTGACCCGGGAACTGGCGCCGGCGTCCATCACCCGGCTGCCCAACGGCCACCAGGTGGTGGACTTCGGCCAGAACATCCACGGCTGGGTCCGCGTGGCCACGCTCGGGGTACCGGGCGGGACCGTCACGCTGGAGCACGGCGAGGCGCTTGGGCCGGACGGTGACGTCACCCGGGACCATCTGCGGCCGCACGATTTCCGCGCACCCGGGGCCTTCCGCGATGCCGGCCAGGTGGACACCGTCACTGCCCCCGGCGCCCCCGGCGAGGACTTGGAGCCCCGGCACACCACCCACGGGTTCCAGTACGTCTCCGTCCAGGGCCTCGCCACGGACCTGCAGCCGGCGGACATCACCGCCTGCCTGGTCCGGACCGACTTGGAACGCATCGGCACGTTCAACTGCAGCGACGAGCGGCTGAACAAGCTCCATGACATCGTGGAGTGGAGCTTCCTGGGGAACTCCTGCGAGGTCCCCACCGACTGTCCGCAGCGCGAGAAGGCCGGCTGGACCGGGGACTGGCAGCTGTTCATCCCCACCGCCGCGTACCTGTACGACGTTACCGGGTTCTCCCGCAAGTGGCTGCGGGACGTCCGCGCGGACCAATGGGAGAACGGCGTCATCGCCAACATCTCGCCGTCGCCCGGGCCGGCGGCCACCTCGGCCGAATTCATGGCCTTCACCAACGGCTCGGCCGGCTGGGGCGACGCTATCGTGATGGTGCCGTGGGAGATCTATCTCGCCACCGGGGACGCCGCCATCCTCGCCGAAAACTGGGAGGCGATGCAGCGCTGGCTGGGCTTCGTCCGGACCACCGCGGAAACCCGGCGGCATGCAGCGCGCGCAGCTGCCAGCCCTGTCCCGGCCGCGCACGAAAAGTACCTGTGGGACACGGGCTTCCACTTCGGCGAATGGATGGAGCCGGACGGCCCGGAACCGGACCTGTTTGCCGCCCGCGCCGCGGACAACGGCATCGTGGCCACCGCCTACTACCGGCACACCACGGACCTGATGGCACGCATCGCCAGGGTGCTGGGGTTCGCCGGGGAAGCCGCCGCACTGGCGGAACTCTCGGCGAACGTCCGGGACGCCTGGGAAACGGAATACCTGGACGCCGCCGGGCAGGTGACCCGAGCCAGCCAGGCCAACTGCGTCCGTGCCCTCGCCTTCCACTTGGTGAGCCCGGACCACCGCGCCACCGTCACCGCACAGCTCGCAGGACTGATCCGGGACGCCGGCACGCACCTGGGCACGGGCTTCCTGGCCACGCCCTACCTGCTGCCCGTCCTGGCTGACAACGGCGAACTGGACCTCGCCTACGAACTGCTCATGCAGGACTCCGAACCGTCCTGGCTGGCCATGGTGGACCGCGGCGCCACCACAGTATGGGAACTCTGGAACGGCATCGACGCGGACGGCATCCCGCACCAGTCGCTCAACCATTACAGCAAGGGCGCCGTGGTGTCCTTCCTGCACCGGTACACGGCCGGGCTTCGCCAGGCACCTGGGAGCGCCGGCTGGGACCGCATCGTCATCGAGCCCCGCCCCGGCGCCGGACTCACCGCCGCGTCCACCTCCCACCAGGGCCCGCACGGCCTGATCGACGTGCATTGGGCGGTGACGGAGGAAGACGCGGACGACGGCGGGCTGACGCTCACTGCGACGATCCCCGCCGGCACCACCGCCGAGGTGCTGCTGCCGGGCCGGCCGGCCGCCGTCGTCGGGCCCGGACACCATACTTTCCTGGCCGCACCCGGCGGGGACAGCACCCAACCTGAGCTGATGAGGAGCACACTATGACAGTGGACCGTGCCAACGACGTACTCGACCCTTCCCGCGATGTTTCCCGCCCGGGAGGCCGGACGGTTCCCCCCTTCCCGGTCTACGATGCGCCCGGCACACCCGAGCGGGTGAACGACGATTCCCTGGTGCACCGCGAGGTGACGTACGCCCGCGCCCTCGGCTTCCGCCCGCTGAAGCTGGACATCTGGCTGCCCCGCAACGCCGCCGGACCCACGCCGCTGGTGCTGTGGGTGCACGGCGGCGCGTTCCAGCTGGGGGACCGGCGGGAACTGCCGCCCACGTTTGCGCCGGACTCCGTGTTCCGGCTGCTCAACCAGGCCGGCATCGCCTGCGCCACGGCCGACTACCGGCACTCCCTGGAAGCTCCCTTCCCCGCGCAGCTGCACGACCTCAAGGCCGCCGTCCGGTACCTCCGCGAATTCGCCGCCGGCCTCAACATCGACCCGGAACGGTTCGGGGCCTGGGGTGAATCCGCCGGCGGCCACCTGGTGGCGCTGCTGGGCCTGACCGGTAACCGCCCGGACCTGGAGGGCGGCCTCGGTGTGCAGGGGCACAGCAGCAGCGTCAGCGCCGTCGTCGACTTCTACGGCGTCTCCTCCCTGGCGGACATCCCGCCCATGCAGCGGCCGGAGGGCCTGTTTCCGGACGCGTTGACGGCCGCCGTGCCGCCGGGCATGTCCCTGCAGCCCGAACACATGCTGGTGGGGGGCTCAGACGATCGGGACCTGCTGGCGGCAGCCAGCCCCGTCAGCTACGTCACCCCGGACGCTGCGCCGTTCCTGCTGGTCCACGGCGACAGTGACGGGCTGGTTCCGCATTCGCAGACCGAACTCCTGGCCGCGGCACTCGCGGATGCCGGCGTCGAACATGACGTGGTCACCATCAAAGGCGGCGACCATTGCTTCTTCGGCGCGGAGGACCAGATGGACACCATCCTGGCCACCGCCGTCGACTACTTTTCACGGAAGCTGGGCACACCATGACCCCCACCAAACGTGCAGACTCCGCCCCGGCCACGGGCACGGGGCACGACGGCCAGGCGCCTGACGCCGGGTTCGCGGAGTACCTGGCCAGGCCGGAAGGCCCGCAGTTCCTCAACCCGGATGCCGTGCGCTCGCCCGGACCCGACGTGCCCATCCGCACCGTGGCGGCGGACGGCCGGCACGGGCCGGTAGGCATCCGGATCTACGGCGAACCCGCCGCTGCGGGCAGCCCCGGCCTGGTGTGGCTGCACGGCGGCGGCTTCGTCAGCGGCAGCATTGACAGCCCCGAATCGGATTACCTGGCACGGGTGCTCGCTGCCCGGGGGACGCCGGTGTTGTCCGTCGACTACCGCCTGGCGCGCAATGGCGTGTCCTTTCCCGTTCCGCATGATGACACCCTGGCCGGGTGGTTCTGGGCGCGGAACAACGCCGGATCCCTGGGACTGGATCCGGACCTTCTCTGCCTGGGCGGGGCCGGCGCCGGCGGCAACCTCGCCGTCGGGGCCGCGCTGTACCTGGTGGACGCCGGCAAGCCGCTGCCCGCGAAACTCCTGCTGGCCTACCCGTTCCTGGACGCCGAACTCCCAGCGCCTGCCGGGGGACTGGACGATGAGGTCATGGCCGGGCTGCCGCGTCACCTGAGGTTTACGCTGGACGACTGCATCCGGACGGCGGAGAACTACGTGGGCGGCCCCGTCAGCATGGCACCGTCCTACGCGATGCCCGGCTACGCGGATCCTGCCGGCCTTCCGCCCGCCGCTTTGCTTGCCTGCGAGTACGACGACGCCCGCGGCTCAACCGAGCAGTTTGCCTCGGCATTGGAGCGGGCCGGGGTTCCGGTGTCCTACTTCCTGGCCGAGGGCGCAGTGCACGGCCACCTCAACCACACGGCCGGGCTGCCGGAAGGGCAGGCGGCCCTGGACTTCCTGGCGGGCCAACTGGCGGCGGTGCGGCACGCTTAGCCGCGGCCGGCGGGTCCGGGCCGCCCGGAACTTCCGTCCTGGTGGCTGCTGGACCAGATGTCGCCCATTTCCTCGGTGGACTGCTCCACGATCCTGCTCATGGCCGCGAGCGCGGCACCCGGGTCGCGGTGCTGGATGGCACTGGCCACATCGACGTGCAGCTGGAGTGCCTCGTGGTCCGGGAGATGCGGCATCAGGCCGTGCTGCGTCCGACCGGCCAGCACTTCCGCCACGAGGTTGTGCAGCTGCGAAAACATCAGGTTGCCGGAGGCGTGGAGGACTGCGGCGTGGAAGTCGATGTCGAGGCGCAGGAATTCGTCCTGGTCCGCGCGCTGTCCGGCCGCCCACAGGCGGGCAGCCATGGAGACAAGGTCGCTGGCTTCGTCCAGTGACGCGCGTTCAGCGGCCAGGCGGGCGGCCTGCGGTTCAATGGCGCCGCGCAATTCATTCAGGGCCTGCAGCTGCTCCAGCCGCTTGGCCGACGCCAGCCGCCACCGGATCACCTGCGGATCGTAGAGGTTCCAACTCGCCTCCGGCTGGACCACCGTGCCCAGGCGCCGGCGGGACTCGAGCATGCCCATGGACGAGAGGACGCGGGTGGCCTCCCGGATCACGGAACGGGACACCTTGTGCTGTGTTTCCAGTTCGTCCAGCCGCAGGATGGAGTTCGGTGCCAGGGTTCCCTCGGCAATGGCAAGCCCCAGGTTGTCGACCAGCGACGAATGCAGGTCGGGGGACAATGCCGCCTTTGGGATGGTCATGAATAAATCATATGGGGGCCTGGCAAGGCCCTGTATATGTCTGTCTTATATGTCTTAATCCACGGAATAGCGCAGATGTATAAAGGGTGGCAGGGAGGCTTCAGCCCTTGAGCACGAAGGGCCTGCTGTGCCCGGCAACCTCGGGCGCCAGCTTCGCAGCTTCCTCCTCCGCATAGGAACGGGCATCCTCAAGTAACGGGTTGTAGAGGGCGACGAGGATGCGGCGCGCCTCGAACAGGGGGAAATCAAGGGGCAGCAGCTCCGGGGGGAGCCCGGGGTCCTCCCAGGGGAACGCCCGCCAGGCGTCCATCACCTCGGTCCTCAGCCGAAAGGCCTCTTCCCCCGGGAGGCGTCCGCCGGCCAGGTCCTCGGCTTTGTGGCGGTAGGCGTTGATGAAGGGGGCGTACTGCCGGCGAACTTCGTCCAGGTCCCAGGCCTCGATCGGCGGACGCCCGCGCAGCCCTTCCCCGGCAGTGCGGAAGATGACGTAGTTTTCCACGCCCAGGTGCCGGCAGGAATCCTCCAGGTCGTCCGCGGTGTCCCACGCGGAAACCCACACCGCCCCATACAGGGGAGCGAACCCCAGCCATTTGAGCCGGCTCCGCAGCAGTTCGCGCAGTTCGCGCGAGCGCTCCGGAACACTGAAGGCAACCACGGTCCACATGCCATCCCAGGGCCGGTCCCCGGAGCCGAAGCCGCTGATCTGGCGCACCCCGATGTCCAGGCGGGCCCTCGCCTCCGGGGTGAACCTGTACCGGGAAGCACGCCCCGCACTCGACTGTTCCAGGACGGCGCGCCCTGCGAGCCGGCTGAGGGCTGTTGAGGCAGCGGACGAGCTGAGGCCCAGGGCCGCGGCCAGGGACACAATCAGCCGGGAGGGCAGCCAGCCGGTGTAGTCGCGCCAATAGTCCGCCAGCATCGTGACCACCAGGTGCTGCGACGCCGAACCCTTCAACGGGCGCGGGAAGTTGACTTCCTCGGCGGCAACACGGGGTTCGCTCGGCCCGCCAGGGGAAGGATGCGGCTCAGAAGTCACACCCCATCTTCGCAGGCGGACAAGGCGCAGCAAATTTACTTTGCACATTTATTGACGGTCGTCTTAAAAAGCGCATAACATTTAGCCCAGTGATCCGGCCCACATCCCGCGCCGGCACGCACAGTCCCCAGCAGGCGCCTGCTGAATCATCACTTTCCAGGAGATCCGCAATGACCGCAGGTCCCATTGGCCCGGTGACGCCGTTGTCCCCGAGTGCCACACCCGTTTCCACACCGGCGCAGGCAGGCGGCGCCAACGCCCGCCGCGCCGCCATGGCCAGCTTCATCGGAAGCACCCTTGAGTACTACGACTTCTTCATCTACGGATCAGCCTCAGCCCTGATCTTCAACAAGATCTTCTTCCCGGGCATCGACCCGTCACTGGGCATGGTGCTGTCCATGGCCACCATCGGTATCGGATATGTTGTGCGGCCCGTTGCCGCAGGCGTGATCGGACATTTTGGTGACCGCGTTGGCAGGCGGCAGATGCTGGTCCTGACGCTCGTCCTGATGGGCATCGCGACGTTCCTGATCGGCTGCCTGCCGCCGGCATCCGCCATTGGGGCGGCCGCGCCAGTCCTGCTTGTCTTCCTCAGGGCCGTGCAGGGGGCCTCGGCCGCCGGCGAATCCGTTGGCGCCGTGACCATGACCATGGAGCACGCCCCCAGCAACAAGCGCGCCTTCTATGCCAGCTGGGTCAATACCGGCGCCGTCGCCGGCATCATGCTCGCTTCCCTCGCTTTCCTGGCCGTATCACTCCTTCCTGAGCAGGAACTCCTGTCGTGGGGATGGCGGCTCCCGTTCCTTGCCAGCGTGCTGGTGGTCGGCATCGGCCTTTACATCCGCCTCCGCCTGCCCGAATCCGAAGTCTTCGAAGCCGCCAAGGAAACGGGAAGCCAGCCGGAACTGCCCATCAAGGTAGTGCTTCGCGACCACTGGGCAACCATCCTCAAGGTGATCCTGTTCGGCTTATGGAGCGTCGTCTCCTCGGTGTTTGCGGCTTTTGGCCTCGCCTACGCCGGGAAGCTCGGAGTTCCCGCGGCCGTGATGCTCACCGTCACCATCGTCACCGCGGCCCTTGGCATCGTCGTCCAGCCCTACGCCGGCATCCTCGCGGACCGGATCGGACGGAAACCGGTGTTCATAACAGGCAACATCATCTGTGCACTGGCAGCGTTCGCCTTCTTCTGGTCGATCAGCATCGCGTCGGTCCCGCTCATCTTTGCCACCGCGATCCTTTTCATGACGGTGGGCTACGGCATGGTCAATCCGCTGGGCCCGTCCATGACGGCGGAAATGTTTGAAACCAGGATCCGGTACACGGGGGCCGCCACCGCATCCCAGCTGGGCCTGGTGGTGACAGGCTTCGCGCCCGCCATTGCCGCGGGAATCGTTCAGCCCGGCCCCGTCGGCTGGCTTCCGGTGGCCATGTTTACCGCCGCATGCTGCCTCATTTCCGCCCTGGTGACAGCCGTGTGGGTCAAGGAAACATACCGTACCCGCACCGAAGACCTCGGCAGGCAGCCTGCCGCCACGGCCTAGGCACCCCCAACGCAAACGAAAGGCACGCACGTGCGCTACCCGGTCGTCGTCGACGGCGATATTGAAGCAACCATGACCGACGGAACCATCCTCCGGTCCACCGTCTACCGGCCGGACGCGCCGGGCGGCACCTTCCCGGTGCTGCTGACGCGGACTCCCTACGGGCGGGACCTGGCGGTCAACTCGGCCTACTTCAATCCCGTCACCGTTGCGGCGGCCGGGTACGTGGTGGTGATGCAGGACTGCCGCGGCAGGTTTGGCTCGGACGGCACCTTTGAGCCGTCCGTCAATGAAGCGTCCGACGGCGCCGCAACGGTCGAGTGGGCCGCGCACCTGCCGTGGTCCAACGGCACGGTTGGCATGTGGGGCCGGTCCTACTTCGCGGAAACCCAATGGCGGGCCGCCCGCCTGGCCCCTGCCGGGCTCAAGGCCCTGGCGCTCGGTGTCTCGGCGGGCGGCAACGCCAACAATGGTGCCCTGTACCGTGGCGGCGCGCACGAGCTCGGCAGCCGCCTCGCCTGGGGGCACGCCTCGATATCGCTTAACGAGCTCATGCGTGAGCATGGCGACGATCCCGAACGGCGCGGCAAGGAACTCCGGGAATGGCTTGCCCTGGATGCTGGATTCACCGATGGTTCCTGCTACGGGGTCCTGCCGCTGCGGGACCTGGAACCCCGGGTGGGGACCTTCCTCCGCAACCATGTGACGCCGTCCGCCGGCCAGGATCCGGGAAGCAGCTTCTGCCGGCTGTGGGATGCCGCGTCGGCCGAACCCGTGCCGCTGCCAACCCTCCATATCGGTGGATGGTTCGACATCTTCGCACCGAATACCCTGGACCAGTACCGCCGCCAGGCGGCCCTCAGCCGTACCCGCCGCGGCATCGAGCCCCGCCTCATCCTGGGGCCCTGGACGCACACCAACCTCTCCGGCGGCTACCCGGACATCCACTTCGGGGCGGCCGCTTCCGCCGGTGTTGTCGATGGCCATGGAGACCTTTCCTCCCTTCACACTGCATGGTTTGACGCCGTCCTCAAAGCGGATGAACAAGCACTGGCGGACGTCCCCAACGTGCTGGTCTATTTCCTGGGCGAGAACCGCTGGCGGGCCTTCGACGCGTTGCCGGAACCGTCTCGGCAACAGTCGTGGTTCCTTTCCGCCGGCGGCGAGCTGCTGGGCCACGCCCCGGATGACGGTGCCGTCGAGTACGCCTACGACCCCCTGGATCCGGTGCCCACCACGGGAGGGGCCACCATGCTGGCCGGCGCGTTTCCGGCCGGTCCGGCGCGGCAGGACGCGGTCGAGGCGCGCCCCGATGTGGCAGTCTTCACCTCCCGGCCGTTCGAGGAACAAACCACTATATTTGGCGCCGTGACCGCCACACTTTTCGCATCATCGAGCGCCGTGGACACGGACTGGGTGGTCCGGCTCTGCAGGGTGTCGGCAGACGGGGTCTCCCTGGGAATCGCCGACGGAATCGTCCGCGCGTCCTGGCGTGATGCCTATGCCGGAACCGGGCTTTTCTCGGAGGGGCATTCGCCGGCACCCATCGAGCCCGGCCGGATCTACGAGTACACCATCAGCCTCTGGGAGACAGCCCTGACCTTCGCCCCCGGGGAGCGGCTCCGGGTCCAGGTCACCTCCAGCTGCCATCCGCGCTGGGACCGGAACCTCAATACCGGCATGCTGGCCTATGAGTCGGGGGCGGCTGTCACCGCCAACCAGCGGATCCACGTGGGCGCCGCCTTCCCCAGCCGCCTGACGGTGGGGATCCTGTGAGGACGCCCGCCCCGCCGCCGCTGGAGTTCCTCGCCGAGCTCAGCGTCAACGTGCAGGCGCCCATCGACGCCGGGCCCGCCCCCACCGGCCACCGCCGGATTGTGCCGATCACCGGGGGTACCGTAACCGGGCCCTCGCTCACCGGCACAGTGCTGCCCGGGGGTGCCGACTTCCAGCTCCTGCACAGCCCGGAACTGACCGAGCTTGACGCCCGCTATATGGTCGAAACCAGTGACGGGGCATTGATCCACGTGCACAACAGTGCTTTGCGGCATGGCGCGGCGGCGGACATCGCCAGGCTCAACCGGGGCGAAGCCGTGGATCCGGCCGCCATTTACTTCCGGTGCTCCTTGCGGTTCTCCACGGCGTCCAAGGAATGGTCGTGGCTCAACCACGTGGTTGCCGTCGGCACCGGCGAGCGGTACCCGGACGCCGTGAGGATCGCCGTCTTCATCGTCCGCTGACGCCGTTACGGAGCCTTGTCGTCGCAAGGGCTTCCCGTTGAGCGTTGCGGCCGGCCGACCTCGCTGCTGTCGACGAATTCCATATCCGTGGACGGAGGGCCACGCTGGAAATCATCGAAGCACTCGGCCTTACCGCGGACTCCCATGTGCTTGATCTCGGCAGCGGATTGGGCGGCCCTGCCCGGACGCTCGCCGAGGTGACGGGGTGCACGGTGACAGGGGTGGACCTGGCACCGGAGTTCTGCCAGGTAGCGGCGGCGTTTTCGGAGTGGACAGGATTGTCCGGCCGCACCCGCTTCCACGTTGGGGACGCCACAGCCACCGGCCTTCCGGACGAGTCTTTGGATGCCGCAATGACCGTGCATGTGGGGACGAACATCCCGGAACAAGCACGCGCTGTATGCCGAGGCCTTCCGGGTCCTGCGGCCCGGCGGCAGGTTGGTGGTTTACGACGTGCTGCAGGGTGAAGGCGGCGAGGCGCATTACCCTGTGCCGTGGGCCGCCGACCCCTCAACGAGCTTTCCCGCGACCCTGGAGGACATGCGCCGTCTCCTCCCTTCGGCAGGTTTTGACGTCATCTCGGAGGTCGACTCCTCGGACGAAAGCCTTTCCTGGTTCCAGCGCATGCGTGCCAAAATCCAGCGGAAAGGGCCACCACCGGTGACCTTCGCGACCTTCCTTGGCGACAGCTTCGCGCAGATTACAGCCAACCAGGTGGACAACCTCGCAGAGCGGCGCATCCGGACCGTCATGTTCGTGTGCTCGCGGTCGTGATTATCGGGTCAGGCCCGGCGCCCAGGCCTCATAGGTTCCGGCGGCCCTAAGCCTCTACTCGCAGCCGTGTGCTGCAGGGCCTCAGCCTTTGTGTGGTGTCTCAAAACCCTAGGGATCCGAGGCAACTTTGTGTGTAGCGAATAGGGCACCTTCACCGGGCAGTTTTGCGGGCGGGGTATACGGGACACCCTGACCTGCGGCTTCACAAAGCCGCAGGCCAGCACCTGGTTGTCCCGATAGAGGACCGGCTTACGGACGGTCTGCAGTTAAGCGGCGATCGAATCGGACCGCAATAGTAGGGTGCGACGTGAACCAGACGGGCAGGCTTGTAGTCGAAGGGGGAACCGTGATCTCAGCGCTCAATCAACTCGTCGATTTCATCGACGGTCACCTCACTGAGGAGATCGATATTGATGACTTGGCTGTCAGTCTCGGCACAACGGAGTACCACCTCCGCCGAATGTTCTCGTCGCTGGCCGGTATGCCGCTCTCCGAGTACGTCCGCAGGCGCCGCATGACGATGGCTGCAACGGAGGTTCTCGAAAAGGGCGAGCTGCTGGCAATCGCAGTGCGGTATGGCTACGGCTCGACCGAGGCTTTCAGTCGGGCATTCCGATCAGTGCATGGCGTCGGCCCCGGCGACGTGCGCCGGGACGGAGGCCCCCTTCGCACGCAACCGCAGCTCAGGTTCCGCCTGACCCTAGAAGGGAACACCACAATGGACACTCGTATCGCAGATCGGCCGGCATTCCGACTCATCGGCCATTCGGCCCGCGTGGCGCTTATCTACCACGGCCCAAACCCGCAAATCCAGGCGCACATCGCCTCACTACCAGCAGCAGAGCACGCCCGGCTCAAGGAATTGAACAACACAGACCCCGCTGGCCTGCTCCAGGTGAGCGCCGACGTCGACCCGGACTACACGGAGGGCAGCGAGCTGACCTACCTCCATGGCGTCGCCGTCACCGAAACTACAACGGTGCCCGAGGAGCTCGACGCGATCGAGGTCCCCGCGGGCATCTGGGCGGTGTTCCACACCGAAGGGGCGTACCCGGCGGTTCTGCAGTCCGTCTGGGCCTCCACTGCCACCGATTGGTTCCCGTCCAACCCGTGGCGACTGCGCCCGGGCCCCTCGATCGTGGCAGTCCTTGATCGCGCCGCCGACTTCAGCACAGCGAGCTGCGAATTGTGGCTCCCAGTAGAACGCGCCTGACGGATCAGCCCGCCTGCAGGACAATGATCATGCCGGCGGGCGCACAACTTACTTTCCTACGGGATTCGGGTGCCCGGCGAAGGATCCTTTACCGCCCGCGGCACGCCCTTGCCGAGGCAACGTCGCTGAGCGAAGATCAGCGGAGAGAACCGGCAACCATCGCCGATTTACAACTAGCGCTACATGTCAGGTGAAGGACCAGATGACAAGCCAGGACATCCAGGTGATACCAAGAACGAGATGGAAGGCCATGCCGGTACAACCAGCGGCCGGAAACTATCGGCTAATCACCTTTTACGGCACCAGGATCCTCTTCGGAACGCTCCCGGTTTTCATGGTGGGAGCATTCGCAACATCCACGAGGAGCACTTGGTTCCCGCAATGGCTTTTTTACCTGGTTTCTGCGGTCCTGTTTCTCGAACTCGCTGTCATGGGGTGTGCAGCGTTTCTGGCTATCCCCAAGTACCGGTCAGAGAGAGCCCTGGGCTACACAACCTGGCCGTCCGGAGAAGAACTGGGCCAATGACTTGCCGCCGGGCCCGATAAGGGATCGTTCAACGGGCGGGGGATTCAGCTAGAAGTGCACTACGCACGCAGCGGGCGTGGGAGTTCGCGGTTCATGTCGGAGAGTCTGGGTGGATCCTGGTCCCAGACTTCAAACAAGGCGTCCAATCCGTGTTCCTTCACGGTCCGGGCTTCTTCAGGGAAGACCGGTGTGGCGTCCAGGAAGACCACGTGGTGACCGTTGTCGAGCCGAAGGGGCGGGATGAAATCATCTGCTCTTTCGAGCATTAGCCATGATCTAAAGTCGCGGCCGTCGAGGATACGCTCATCTGCCGGTGTAACCATATGGCCGGCTTCCAGGACGATTTGCTCGGCGATTACATAGTTGGCCATCAGGCCAAATGACAACCTAACGTCATCTGTTCCTGCCGCCACGCATGTGTAGAGCTCGAACCCATGGTTGTGGTTCAGCGGACCGTGAACTAAGCCATGAAGGCAAGCGTCGCGTAGAGGTGAAATGGCTTTAGTGATACTCCTTTGGGCCATTCGAGAACTCCGACCATTTCTGGATGGTCATTAAATTTCCAGTACTCCGGCTCGCCGCCGAAATGAATCTCATAGTGAGCATCCACTGCTTTTACGGTGCCCAAGCCTTACCCCCTGTCATACGTGGTCAGCACTAGCCTAGGGCCCTGAGACCTGGCGGCTGCATTCACGGAAAGACCACCTGAGCGACTTGGCTAGGCGAAACCTTCGTGTTCTGGAAAGCAAGGACCGGTAAACGATCGGCTTGCGGGCGCCGTTGGAGACAACGGCGCCCGGTAATGGATCGCCTTACGGACGCTTAGGAGCGGTTATCGCTTGACCTGTCTTATGCGGCGCCCCTGCCGCGTCCTGGGTCATGATAAAGAAAACCCGATCCCTCCGACTGCGAAAAATACGCCCATGAGCATGTACATAAATCCCATGCGCTTAATCGTCGGGACGTCGGCGAATGTGAAGCCCTCAGGCCTGATTCCACGGCTCTCCCTATAAACCCTCGACCACGTGCTCGCGGTTCCGTTGATATCTCGGAACACGTGCAGCCCAAACAGGAACAAGAACAGCCCAGCTATGCTCACACCGATGGCAACCCAGTTCACCCTGGTTATGACGCCAAGAAGGAAGGTCCCCAAGAAAAGCGAGATGAAGCACCAGTAGAAGGCCCTGGCTGGTTGGGGCAATTCTGTAAAGAGACGTTTGATCGCCCGGAGAGTCTTGATGACGCACCTTCCATCGACTGGTCGCACCTACGGAGTTTTGAGGACCTTATTCCTGACCATATATCGCGGTGGCCGGATAACGTCCTGAATGGGGCCAAAAGGCTTGACATGGTCAGGCGTCCTACGCAGTCGAAGCACCGCCCGTAAGCCGGTCGTTTACCGCGCAGTCAGGTATGGATTCTTGTATCGCAACCGTTGCTGACACCACATGCACGTTTACCCCGCACGATGAAATGCACGGTGAAGGTGCCCTAACCGCAACGCTCCAGATTGTCTCGAAACCCTTGGAATGTGAGACGCCTTAATGGTCCTCGAACGGGTTCACGGCGTTGCCCCAAGCTCGTGCAGTTAAACCCAAAAAACAGCTGCCTACTCCGAAGCGCCCCATAGAGCTTTCCGGAGCAGCCGCTTCAATTCCTGCGGCTCCTCACCGGACAGCCCGGCCAGCTGGTTCAGCTCGGCCTCGTCCATCGCGGCGCGGGCCTTCGCATGCATTTTGCGTCCCTCGGCCGTGGACACGATGATCTTGGCGCGCCGGTCCTGCTTGCCCTGCGCCCGTTCCACCAGGCCGCGGCGTTCCAGGTCGTCCACCAGGGTGACCACCTGGCTGGGGTCCAGGCTGAGGAAGTCCGCCAGTTCCCGCTGCGTCGGCTCCAGCCCGCTGCACGCCAGCGTCAGGATGGAGAAGGAACGCTCGCGCAGCCCGAAGTCAGCCAGGGCCTTGTTGTTCAGCACCGAGCCGGCGGCGTGCAGCTTGGCGAGCAGCAGGCCCACATCACTGCCGATCCTGGCTGCCGCAAGGCGGGGGGTCTGAACTTCGGTGCCCAAGGTGGCCATCACAACTCCGGTGTAAAAAACAATCGTTGACTTTTTCAATGATCCGTAATTTCATTGATTTCAACAAGGATCTCACACCGCAGTGGGACCACCCCAACGGCTTCGGCCGGCGCATGCGAAGGAGCAGGCCATGAGCTTGAACGGCAAGGTTGCAATCGTCACCGGCAGCGGGCAGGGCCTCGGCCTTGCCTACGCAAGGGAACTCGCCCGCCAGGGTGCCGCCGTCGTCATCAACGACGTGAACGCCGACACGGCCGCGCAGGCCGTCGCCCAAATCGAGGCCGACGGCGGCCGCGCCACCGCAGTGGTGGTTCCGGTGGGCACCACCGATGCAGCCAAGGCCCTGGTGGCCGGCGCCGTGGACGCCTTCGGCGGCCTGGACATCCTGGTCACCAACGCCGGGATCCTCCGCGACAAGTCATTGCTCAAGATGACGGACGAGGACTTCGACCTGGTGATCAACGTCCACCTCAAGGGCACCTTCACCTGCGTCCGCGAGGCCTACGCCTACTTCAAGGAACACAACGTCCAGGGCCGCATCATCACCATCGGCTCGCCCACCGGCCAGCGCGGCAACTTCGGCCAGACCAACTACGCCGCCGCTAAGGCAGGCATCGTGGGCATGGTCCGCACCTGGGCGCTGGAAATGAAGAAGGCCGGCGTGACGGTCAACAGCGTCATCCCCGTCGCCGCCACCGCCATGACCAAGACCGTGCCCTACTTTCAGAAGGCCGTGGAGGCGGACGAGCGCGGCGAGGCCATGCCGTCCTTCTTCCGCCACGACCTGGGCTTTGGAACGGCCGACGACGTCTCCGGGCTGGTTGCCTTCCTCGCCTCCGACGAGGCCGCCAACATCACCGGCCAGGCCATCGGCGCCGGCGGTGACCGGCTCCAGGTCTGGACCCACCCGGAAGCGGCCACCACCCAGTACCGTGAGGGCGGCTGGAGCTACGAGGCGCTGCAGGAAAACGCCGGCCAGCTGTTCACCGCCGAAACGCTCCAGAGCTACGGCGAGGAATTCCTCCCGCTGCCGGAGGACCTGAAGCCCGCACAGCCCGCCGAGGCCCGCTGACCATGGCCGACCGCTACGAACTGGGCATAGACCCGGCAAGGCTCGATGCCATCGACATGCACGTCCACCTCGAGGTGGACAGCTGCGGCCACGGCTCCCTGCCGGAGGAACTGACCGAAGCCTCGGCCAAATACTTCAAGGCCGAGGACCGCGCCCCTTCCCTGGACCGCATCGCCGAGGTCTACCGCGGACTGAACATGGCCGCCGTCGTCTTCACCGTGGACGCCCGCACCCAGCTCAAGCACGAGCCCAACAGCATCCCCGAACTCATCGCCGGTGCTGCCCGGAACAATGACGTCCTGATCCCGTTCGGCAGCGTGGACCCGCGCACCGGCGAGGACGCCATCGCCGGCGCCAAGCACCAGGCAATCGAACTCGGCGCCCGCGGATTCAAGTTCCACCCCTCCCTGCAGGGCTTCGACCCCTCCAGCGAGCGGTTCTACCCGCTCTGGGAAACCCTCCAGGAACTGGGCCTGCCCGCCATCTTCCACACCGGCCAAAACGGCATGGGCGCGGGCCTTCCCGGCGGCTTCGGCATCAAGCTGGCCTACTCCAACCCCCTGCTCCTGGACGCCGTGGCTGCGGACTTCCCGGGCCTGCAGATCATCATGGCCCACCCGTCCGTGCCGTGGCAGGACGAGGCCAACTCCATCGCCACGCACAAGGCCAACGTGTTCATCGACCTTTCCGGCTGGTCGCCCAAGTACTTCCCGGAATCGCTGGTTAAGGCCTCCAACTCCTACCTCCAGGACAAGGTGCTGTTCGGCACCGACTTCCCGCTGATCACCCCGCAAAAGTGGCTCGGGGCCTTTGCGGACCTCCCGCTGAAGGACGAGGTCCGGCCCAAGATCCTCAAAGACAACGCGGTCCGCCTCCTCGGGCTGGGTGGCTGAGATGGGCACGCTGACGACGCCGGAGGCCGCTGTGGGTGCCCGGCTCTACGAAGCAGCGGACTGGTACGACGCCGAGTCCCTCCTCACGCCCGACGAGCGCCAGGTCCTGTCCCGGCTGCGGTCCTTCCTCGATTCAGAAGCCAGGCCACTCCTGGCCGAGTACTGGGAACGCGGCGAGTTTCCGGAGCAGCTCGCCCGGCCGCTGATCGACCTGGACCTCATGGAACCAGCCGAACTCACCGGCGCCGCGGGTGCGGAACACAGTCCGGCCCGCGGCATCTACCAGGGCTTCCGGATCTTCGAACTTGCCCGCACGGACGCGTCCCTGGCCACCTGGTACACCGCCCAGGCCGGCCTGTTCCGCACCGCCATCCGCGTTGGCGCCTCGCCGGAACAGCAGGCCGAATGGATGCCCAAGGTCATCGACTTCTCGCTCAAAGGCGTCTTCTCGCTGACCGAACCGGAATCCGGATCGGACATCGCCGGCGGACTCTCCACCACAGCCCGGCGGCAGGCCGACGGCAGCTGGATCCTTGACGGCGCCAAGCGCTGGATCGGCGGCGCAGCCACCGCGGACGTCCTCGCAGTCTTCGCCCGGGACACCGCGGACGGGCAGGTCAAGGCCTTCCTCGTGGACCGCACCGCCGACGGCGTCACCCTGGAGAAAATCCAGGGCAAGACCTCGCTGCGGATGATGCAGAACGCCCACATCACCCTCACCGGTGTCCGGGTCCCCGAGGCCATGCGCCTGCACAACGTCAACTCCTTCCGGGATGTGGCGGCAATGCTCCGGGCCATGCGCTCGGACGTCGCCTGGATCGCCACCGGCATCGCCGCCGGCGCTTTCGAGGCCGCCCTCGCCTACGTCAACGAACGCCGGCAATTCGGACGGACCCTCGGTTCCTTCCAGCTGGTCCAGGAGAAACTGGCCCGCATGCTCGGCAACGTCACTGCCAGCCTCTCCCTGGTGGTCAGGCTCACGGAACAGCAGGCCAAAGGCATCTACCGCGACCAGGACTCCGCCCTGGCCAAGATGCAAACGTCCCTGTTCATGCGCGACACCGTAGCCCTGGCCCGCGAAGTAGTGGGCGGCAACGGCATCACCCTGGCAACCGACGTCGCGCGTTTCCACGCCGACGCCGAGGCCGTCTACTCCTACGAGGGCACCCACGAGATCAACGCCCTCATCATCGGCCGCGCCCTCACCGGCGAGAGCGCCTTCACCCGCTAAGCCCTGCAACACCTGCACAGCACCACAACCACACACCAGCCCAGGAGGCAACGATGCCCAATCTCGTCGTCGATTTCGACACCCTGCTCACCCTGTCCGGCAAGGACCTCGGCACCACCGACTACCGCCAGATCACCCAGGACCAGATCAACCAGTTCGCGGACGCCACGGACGACCAACAGTGGATCCACACCGACCCCGAGCGCGCCAAGGACGGCCCCTTCGGCGCCCCCATCGCCCACGGCTTCCTCACGCTGTCCCTGATCATCCCGTTCTGGGGCGAGCTGTTCGACGTCGAAGGCGTCACCACCAAGGTGAACTACGGCCTGGACAAGGTCCGCTTCACGTCTCCCGTGAAAGTGGGCTCCAAGGTCCGCATGCAGGCCACCATCGCCGACGTCACCGAGGTCAAGGGCGGCGCCCAGATCAAGGTCAACGCCACCATCGAGATCGAAGGCCAGGAACGACCCGCCGTCGTGGCCGAATTCCTGGCCCGCTTCTACAAGTAAGCCGCTTTAACAAGAAAGCACCCGCAGGGAACAACAGTTCCCCAACCCCAGGCGGCACGCCCCGGCGCCGCCGCCTCAGGCAACCCCAAAAACCCCCACATTCCTCCGTCTTTAGGAACAGCCATGTCCGGACACATCACGCTCGCACCTGCGGGCACGGCCGCCAAGCGCAAGGAAGCGCGCACGGTCATCCTGTCCAGCTATCTGGGCAGCACCATCGAGTTCTACGACTTCCTGCTCTACGCCACGGCCGCAGCAGTGGCCTTCCCCAAGGTCTTCTTCGCCGGCACGGATGAATGGGTGGGCGTCGTCGCCGCTTACGCCACCTTTGCCGCCGGGTACGTTGCCAGGCCGCTGGGTGGCGTGATCTTCGGCCACTTCGGTGACAAGGTGGGCCGCAAGGGGATGCTGATCATCTCCATGGCCATGATGGGCATCGCCTCCACCCTCATCGGCGTGATTCCGGGCGCTGGCGTGATCGGGCCGTGGGGCGCCGTCATCCTGGTGCTGCTGCGGGTCTGCCAGGGCATCGCCGTCGGCGGTGAATGGGGCGGGGCCGCGCTCATGGCGCTGGAGCACTCGGACCCCAAGCGGCGCGGCTTCGCGGCATCGTTCGTCAACGCCGGTGCCCCCACCGGCGCCGTGCTGGGCACCCTGGTGATGGGCGTCTTCTCGGCCCTGCCGCAGGACGCCTTCCTGGCCTGGGGCTGGCGCGTGCCGTTCCTGCTGTCCTTCGTACTCCTGATCGTGGGCATGTTCGTCCGCCTGCGGGTTTCTGAAAGCCCCATCTTCGCCGAGGCCGTGGCCAAGGAAGAAGCACAGGGCGCCAAGCGCAAGATCCCGCTGCTGGACGTGCTCCGCCGGCCCAAGGCGCTGATCATGATCATGTTCGCCGGGGCTGCCGGGTTCGGCCTGCAGGTGGTGCTGCCCACCTTCTCGGTGACCTACGCCGTCTCCAAGGGTGCCCCCCAGCAGGGCGTGCTCTACGCCTTCGCCGGCGCCTCGGCCATCTCCATCGTTTTCGTCCTCCTGGGCGGCCGCCTGTCGGACCGGTTCGGCCGCCGCCCCGTGATGATCGCCGGCCTGGCCCTGTTCATCGCCTACCTCTTCCCGATGTTCGGGATGCTCGGCTCGGGCAATGTGGGCATGGTGTTCGTGGCCTTTACCGTGGCGCTGATCCTGCACTCCTCCCTCTACGGGCCGCTGGCAGCGTTCGTGTCCGAACAGTTCGGCACCACCTCCCGCTACACCGGCGCCGCGGTGGGCTACCAGCTGGCCACCCTCATCGGCGCAGGCTTCACCCCGGGCATCATCGCCGGCCTCTACAAGGATTCCGGCCAGAACATCCTCCCGGTGGTGGTGTTCCTCTCCGTCATGGCGCTGGTCTCGATTGTCTTCATCGCCCTGACGCGGGAATCTAAGAACAACGACCTCACCACGGTCCGTTAGGAGAACCATGGACAACAACGGAGTTGGCTCCTGGCTGCAGCGCCGCCGCCGCAAGTCGGGCACCAAGACGGCCCTGCTGTCAGCAGCGGGCACCCTGAGCTACGAGGAGCTTGCCGAACGGACCGACCGGCTGGCCAACGCGCTCCGCGACCGGGGCGTGGCCAAGGGGGACCGGGTGGCGTACCTGGGAGAGAACCACCCCTCGTTCGTGGAAACGTTCTTCGCCTGCGGCCTCCTCGGCGCCATCTTCGTCCCGCTCAACACCCGGCTGGCACCGCCGGAGCTGCAGTTCCAGCTCCAGGACTCCGGAGCCCGGATCCTGGTCAACGCCGGCGCCCTGGAAACCTCCGCCTCCGCTGCCCTGGACGGAACGGCGGTGACCCACCGCCTGGTGATAACGGCCGACGGCGGGACGGAACCTTCCGCCGCCACGGCGCCGGCCGCCGTCGTACACTCCGTCACGGTGGAACAGTACGGGGAGGCGCTGCAGGCAGCTGCGCCCGAACACCCCGACGTGGCCGTGGGCCACGACGACGGTGCGATGATCCTGTACACCTCCGGGACCACGGGCAAGCCCAAGGGTGCGTTGCTGACGCACGGAAACATCACGTGGAACTGCATCAACACCATTGTGGACATGGACCTGAACCGCAACGACGTGGCGCTGATGATCTCGCCGCTGTTCCACGTGGCGTCCCTGGACATGGGGCTGCTGCCGATGCTCCTCAAGGGCGCCACCGTGGTCCTCGAGGCCAGGTTCGATCCCGCCCGCGTCCTGGAACTCATCCAGGAACACAAGGTGACCACCCTCAACGGGGTGCCCACCACCTTCCAGTTGCTCTGCGAAGATCCAGGCTGGGCCGCGGCCGACCTCAGCTCCCTGGACAAGCTGACCTGCGGCGGCTCGGCGATTCCCCGCCGGGTCCTGGACGCGTACGAGGACCGGGGCATCGGTTTCACCAGCTGCTACGGCATGACCGAAACAGCCCCCGGCGTCACCATGCTCCCCGTGGACAGGTCACGGGAAAAGGCGGGCTCGGCCGGCCTGCCGCACTTCTTCACGGACGTCCGGATCGCCGATCCCATGGGCGGCACGGTGGCCCAGGGCGAGGTGGGGGAAATCCAGATCTCCGGACCCAACGTGATCAAGGAGTACTGGAACCGGCCGGAGGCCACAGCCGCCAGCTATGCGGACGGCGCCTGGTTCCGCTCGGGCGACATGGGCTACCGGGACCAGGAAGGCTTCCTGTTCGTCTCGGACCGGCTCAAGGACATGATCATCTCCGGCGGGGAGAACATCTACCCGGCCGAGGTCGAAGCGGTCATCTCCGAGCACGGCGCCGTGGGCAGCGTGGCGGTCATCGGCGTCCCGGATGACAAATGGGGCGAGGTCCCGCAGGCGATCGTGACCCTTCGTGAAGGGGAATCGCTGACCGCGGAGCAGCTGCGCAGCTTCCTCGACGGTAGGCTTGCCCGCTACAAGATCCCCAAGTCCATGGTGGTGGTGGAGGATATGCCACGTACCGCCAGCGGCAAGATCCGGAAGATGGAACTCCGGAAACAGCTTTGAAAGGCTGATCCCGCCTGAGGCTGGCGCCCGGTATGGTTCCGCCGTTGTTACCGTTCACGGTCATCAATTGGCGGAACCATACCAGCCGGTGCCACCATGATTGGATGCTTGAGGCAACTAAACCCCAGAATTCGGACGGAACCCCCGTCAACCCCGCGCTCGAAGCGGAAAGCAAAATCGCCCGCATCGCGGTGACCGTGTTCCCCATCCTGGTGGTTGTCGCAGGTGTCCTCGGCTTCCTGCTCCCCGGCATGTTCAAACCCATGGCCCCCAGCGTGCCCTACCTGCTGGGCATCATCATGTTCTGCATGGGCCTGACCCTCACCCCGCCGGACTTCGCGGCGGTGGCCAAGCGGCCGTGGGCCGTGGCACTGGGGATCGTGGCGCACTACGTCATCATGCCCGGCGCCGGCTGGCTGATCGCAGGCGCCCTCAACCTCCCGCCCGAACTGGCCGTCGGCGTGATCCTGGTGGGCTGCGCACCCTCAGGCACGGCCTCGAACGTCATGGCCTTCCTGGCCAAGGGGGATGTTGCCCTCTCCGTGGCGGTGGCCTCCGTCTCCACCCTGATCGCCCCGATCGTCACCCCGTTGCTGGTCCTGTTCCTGGCCGGCTCCTACCTGCAGATCGATGCCGCCGGCATGGTCCTGGACATCGTCAAGACCGTGCTGCTGCCGGTAGTGGCCGGCCTCCTCGCCCGGGTCTTCCTCAAGAAGCTCGTCGCCAAGGTGCTGCCCGCGCTGCCGTGGGCGTCCGCCGTCGTGATCTCCCTGATCGTGGCCATCGTGGTGGCCGGCAGCGCCAACAAGATCATCGAGGCCGGGGCCATCGTGTTCCTCGCCGTGGTGCTGCACAACGGGTTCGGGCTGGGCCTTGGCTACCTTGCCGGCAAGCTGGGCCGCCTGGACGACAAGGCACGCCGCGCCCTCGCGTTCGAAGTGGGCATGCAGAACTCCGGACTGGCCGCGACGCTCGCCACCGCCCACTTCACCCCGCTGGCTGCACTGCCGTCCGCGGTCTTCTCGCTGTGGCACAACATCTCCGGGGCCATCGTGGCCGCCTGGCTTGCACGACGCCCGCTGCAGGACAAGCAAGCCTAAGAAGCCCGTTTCCAGCAAGCCATTCCGGGTACGGAATCCGGTAGGGACAACGTCGCAGTTGTTGCCCGCCAGTGCCTGTAAGGAGATGGACGGATGGCTCGGATTGACCGGATAGCTGAACCATGGGGGACACGGACGCCGTACGGCAGCGGCGCTGACTGGCCGGTCAGGGTGGATACCCACCTGGCCGAAGGCGTGGCCCCGGAGGACGTGGACCGGTGGGTCCAGACGGCCTCGCTCCTGCACTCCAACGGCGACGCCATGGACATCGCCGTCAAGGACAACAGGATCGTCGGCGTGCGGGGACGGGCCGTTGACCGCGTCAACCACGGCCGCCTGGGACCGAAGGACCTGTACGGCTGGCAGGCCAACGCTTCCCCGGACCGGCTCACCAAACCCCTTATCCGTGAGGGCGGGAAGCTGGTGGAAACGGACTGGGACACTGCCATGAAGCGCATCGTGGACAAGTCCAAGGCGCTGCTCGCGGAACAGGGCCCCAGCGCCCTTGGCTTCTACACCACCGGCCAGCTCTTCTCCGAGGAGTACTACACCCTGGGCACTATGGCCCACGGCGGCATCGGCACCAACCACGTGGACGGCAACACGCGGCTGTGCACGGCGACGGCTGGCGAGGCGCTGAAGGAATCCTTCGGCTGCGACGGGCAGCCCGGCTCCTATACTGACGTGGACCACGCCGATGTCATCGCCCTGTACGGGCACAACGTGGCCGAAACCCAGACCGTCCTCTGGACCCGGATGCTGGACCGGCTGGCCGGCCCCAACCCGCCCAAGATCATCTGCGTGGACCCGCGCATGACGCCCGTGGCCAGGGCCGCCACCATGCACCTGGCGCCGCGGCCCGGCACCAACGTGGCCCTCATGAACGGCATCCTGCACGAGATCATCACCAACGGCTGGGTGGACCAGGAGTACATCCAGGCGCACACCGTGGGGTACCCGGAGCTCGAAAAAGAGGTCAAGAACTACCCGCCGGCCCTGGTGGCGGAAATCTGCGGCGTCCCGGCGGAGGAGATCACCGAGGCGGCCAGCATCATTGGCCACGCGGAGCGGCTGCTGTCCACGGTGCTGCAGGGCTTCTACCAGTCCAACCAGGCCACTGCGGCTGCCGTCCAGGTGAACAACGTCAACATCATCCGCGGCATGCTGGGCAAGCCCGGCTGCGGCATCCTGCAGATGAACGGCCAGCCCACCGCCGAAAACACCCGCGAATGCGGGGCCGACGGCGACCTTGCCGCCTTCCGGAACTGGTCCAACGATGCGCACATCCAGGACCTGGCCAGGGTCTGGAACATCGATCCCATGTCCATCCCGCACTACTCCCCGCCCACGCACGTCATGCAGATGATGCGGTACGCGGAGGACGGTTCCATCCGGATGCTGTGGGTCAGCGGCACCAACCCTGCCGTCTCGCTGCCCGAGCTGGCACGCATCCGCGGCATCCTGGAACAGGACCGCCTGTTCCTGGTGGTGCAGGACATCTTCCTGTCCGAGACGGCCCAGCTGGCCGACGTCGTCCTTCCCGCCGCCACCTGGGGCGAAAAGACCGGCACTTTCACGAATGTGGACCGCACCGTCCACCTCTCCGAGAAGGCCGTGGACCCGCCGGGCGAGGCCCGGCCGGACCTGGAGATCTTCATCGACTACGCCCACCGCATGGGCCTGCAGGACAAGGACGGGCAGCCGCTGATCAAGTGGCACGACCCCGAATCCGCCTTCGAGGCCTGGAAGGAATGCACCCGGGGACGGCCCTGCGACTACACCGGCATCACCTACGACAAACTGCGCGGCGGCTCCGGAATCCAGTGGCCCTGCAACGACGAGAACCCGGACGGCACGGAACGCATTTACGCTGACGGAAAATTCTGGGCGCACCCCGAGTACTGCGAAACCTACGGCCGCGACCTCATCACCGGTGCGCCCGTGGAACCCACGGAGTACAAGGCCCTGAACCCGGAGGGCAAGGCCATCATCAAGGCCGCCGAATACATGCCGCCGCACGAGCTGCCCAGCCAGGACTTCCCGCTCCAGCTCATCACAGGCCGCACGCTCTACCAGTTCCACACCCGCACCAAGACGGGACGGGCTCCGGAGCTGCAGGCGGCCGCGCCTGACGTGTGGGTTGAGTTGTCCGCGGACGACGCCGGCGCGTACGGGATCGCCGAAGGCGACCTTGCCGAGGTGGCGACGCCCCGCGGTTCGGTCCGTGCCAAGGTGCGGATCAGCGGCATCCGGAACGGCGTGCTGTTCCTGCCTTTTCATTACGGCTACTGGGACACCGACGGCGGGCACCAGCCGGACGGCGCCGGCAGGGCGGCGAACGAACTGACCATCACCGACTGGGATGCGGCATCCAAGCAGCCCATCTTCAAGACGGCTGCAGCACGCATCACCCGGGTTTCCGGCGGCGACGGGCCCTCTCCGGCGCCCACCACCACGGCGTCGGCACCCGCCGGCGACTTCCCGGAAGACGCCAGGACCAAGGGCATCGCCACCGCTTTGGCGGACGAGGCAACCGGCACGGCAGGAGGGGCACGATGAAATTCGGGCTGGTACTGGAGGAAATGCACCGCTCCGAGAACGACCTGGCGCACCATCTACTGGTTATCTCCGACCGGCACAAGGTGGACCACGAGATCTACCACCTGGCCCGGGACCTGGCCCGCTGGTCGCAGCAGCACGTCCGCGACATCGCGGACATTGCCAAGAACTACGGCCAAAACCTGGACCCGGAGCCCCGCGGTGAGGCCGGGCTGATGGAAACCATCCGGGAGAAGGGCAGCGAGGTGGTGGGCCGGCGCCCCGAAACCGGCATGCTGCTGCTGCGCGACCTCCGCGAGCTGTACCTGAAGGCCTGCGGGGTGTCAGCGGACTGGGAACTGCTGGCCCAGGCCGCCCAGGGGATGAAGGACAAGAACCTCCTGGCCCTGGCGGAGAAGTGCCACCCGCAGACCATCCGCCAGATGAAGTGGGCCAACGGCAAACTGAAGGAATCGGCCACCCAGATCCTGGTCAGCTAAGGGCCGGCTTCGGGAACCGCCTCCCGGGCCGCCTGGAGGTGCGCCACCAGTGCCTGCAGCTGCTCCGCGGTCCATGGCAGGGCCCGGCTCAACTCGTTGCTGTTCTCGTTCCACATGGCGCGGGCGGCTTCCTTCGTGCCCTCGCTGCTGTGGAAACGCGAGCCCAGCTCATCCCAGCGGCGCACCAGCTCCCGGGCCTCGGAGCTGGCGGCGGGGATGCCCCCGTCCACCTGCCGCAGGCCTTCCTGCACGAGGCCCGCCCACTCCGTCCGTGAATCGTCCGCTGCCTCCTTCCCCAGCCGGGCACGCTGCTCCTCAAGCTCCCGGCGCTGGTCCCCGGTGAAGTAGTTCTCGAACATGGTCATCCTTTCCAAAACAGTCACGAAATCGCCGGGCCCGGCGTGCCCCTGCCTGCCGAGGCGTGCAAGCAGCTCGCGGATTGTCTGCTGGAGCTGTTGCAGCTGAAGGGCCTGGTGGTGCAAGGCATCGAGCTGCCTCAGCAGCAGTCTTTGCAGGGACTCCGGATCCCCGCCCGCTTGGTCCAGCGCCGGTGCAATCTCGGCGAGCGGCACGCCCAGGCTGCGCAGGGTCCGGATGCTGTACAGCCGCCGCAGGTCAGGTTCCGTGTAGCGGCGGTGGCCGGCGGCGGTCCGGCCGCTGGCGTGGAGCAGCCCGATGTTGTCGTAGTGGTGCAGCGCCCTGACGGTGACTCCCGTGGCCGAGGCCAGTTCGCCGGTGCTCCAGCGGGGTTCTTCCGGTTGCTCCATACCGCCCACCGTAGGACCTGACGCCGCGTCAGGTTCAACCCCGAGCAAGCGGCCGCGGCCAGGACCCAGCGCGGAGCGAACGAGTTTCATTCAGTGAAACTGGCGGCGCGTGCAGCCCGGCCCATGGCACAGAGTTGAGTCCATGAACGGGGGGCCCGTTGCGGGCCCTTGAGCAGTTCACCAACGCTTCAACACACAGCACAGAAACGGCGCGCTACACATGGAGTCAACGATGACGGGACGGCGGGTCCTCAAGGGGATCGAGTTCGCCCGGCCACAGAACGCGGAGCCGCTGCTGCTGGACCTCTACCTTCCCGCGGGAGGAAAGCGCCAGGGCGGCCGGCCGGCGGTGGTCCACTTCCACGGCGGCGGCTGGCGGACCGGGGAGCGGTCTTCGCTGGGCCCCGCTGTTGACGGTTTCGGACTCAGCCCCATCGAGCAGTTGGCAGATGCCGGGTTCGTAGTGGCCTCGGCGGACTATCGGCTCAGCACGGTTGCCACGTTCCCGGCCCAGCTGCTGGACGCCAAGGCAGCTGTCCGCTGGCTCCGCACCCACGCGGCCGAATACGGCGTGGACCCGCACCGCATCTACGCCTGGGGCGACTCGGCCGGCGGCCACCTGGCCAGCCTCCTGGGCCTGACCGCGGATTTCCCGGTCCGTGCAGGAAACGACGCGCCGGACGACGACTCCGTTGCCGGCGTCGTGGCCTGGTACCCGCCCACGGACCTGCTCAGGATGGGCGCACAGGCGCGGCCGGACGCCGTGGCCCGGGCGGATGATCCCGGATCCCGCGAAGCACTGCTGATCGGCGCGCAGCCGGCCGACGACCCGGACAAAGCGAGGGCCGCAAGCCCCCTCAGCTACGTCCACGCGGGCGCCCCGCCTTTCCTCCTTATCCATGGAACGGCGGACCGCTTCGTCCCGGTGGCGCAGTCCACCTCCCTGGCCGGGGCGCTGGAAGGCGCGGGCAGCGCCGTCGAACTCCTCCTGCTGGAGGGCGCGGACCACATGTGGGCCAGCCCGGACGGCAACAGCGGCGCCGCGGAGCAGGCCATTGCCGCCACCATCGATTTCCTCTGCCGCCAGTCGGAACAGCACTGATTTCCCACCACCATGCCGGGGCAATACGCGCACCCCGGACCAGACCGAAAGGCCTCCCATGCAGTTCATCGGCATCACCCACCACGGCGGACCCTGGGCAGCGGCGCTCGCCGGCTCCCGGGTCCTCCCGCTCACGCCGGCCGACGATTTCTGGGCCGACGCCGAGGGCTGGCAGGACAAGGCAGCAGCCCTGGTTGCCGGCGCGGCACACGCTGAAGCGTCCGACGGCGAGGGCTGGCTCAAGCGCGGCAGCGTCACCGAGGTGCCGCTGGTCCCCGCCTCCGCGCGGGTGATTTGCGTGGGGCTGAACTACAAGGCGCACGTGGCCGAGGGCAGCTTCAAGGACCAGGAACTCCCGCCGTACCCCACCCTGTTCGCCCGGTGGACAGCCTCCCTGTCCGTGGGCAACGTCCCGGTCCCGGTCCCGGCGGGCGAGGCAGGGCTGGACTGGGAAGGCGAAGTGGCCGCCTACATCGGCCGCCGCGTGGAGTCCGCCGACGAGGACACCGCCGCGGATGCCGTCTTTGGCTACTCCACGTTCAACGACATCACCTCCCGCAGGGCCCAGAAGCTCACTTCGCAGTGGACCCTGGGAAAGAACGGCGATTTCAGCGGCCCCCTGGGTCCCGTGGTGAGCCGCGACGAGGTGGGCGACCTGCGCGACGGGCTCCAGGTCCGCACCCGCGTCAACGGGATCGAAGTCCAGAACGGCAACACCCGGGACATGATTTTCTCCGTGCCGGCCATCATCTCGCTCATCAGCGAAACCTTCACCCTGCACCCGGGCGACGTCATCGCCACCGGCACCCCCGAAGGCGTGGGCTACGCCCGCACCCCGCAATGGCTCCTGCAGCCCGGCGACACCGTCGAAGTGGAGATCGAGAAGCTCGGCACCCTGACCACGCCGGTGGGCGACATCTCCCTCCGGAGCCGTGCCTGATGAACGCCTTCCCTACCGCGGCGGACCTACCGGCGGAGGCTCAGGTCCTGATCGCCGGCGGCGGCCCGAGCGGACTCTTCCTGGCCCTGGACCTCGCCTCCCGCGGTGTGCCCAGCACCGTCATCGAACCGCGGAAAGCGCTGGACCACACCCGGCCGCGTGCCAAGACCACCAACGCCCGCACCATGACCCACCTGCGCCGGCTGGGCCTCGCCGAGGTCCTCCGGGACGCGGCGCCCCTGCCCGTGGAGTACGCCCAGGACGTCATCTTCTGCACCGGCCTCACCGGGCCTTCCGCGTACGAGCTGCGCCGGTTCCGCAACGCTTTCCAGCTGGTTCCCGGCCGGTACGGGCCGCAGCCGGAGTGCGGCCAGCAGGTACCGCAGCCCATCCTCGAGGAGGTGCTCCGGGCCGCCGTCGAAAGCCACCCGCTGGTGACGTTCCTGGCCGGCTGGACCGTCACTGGCGTGAGCGTCCCGGATGGCGGGGCCGCCACGGCACCCTGCGCCGTTGTCGTTGGGGATCCCGAAGGTGCCGAACGCACCATCGACGCGGAGTACGTCATCGGGGCCGACGGCGGGTCCTCCGCCGTGCGCCGCAGCCTGGGGCTGCGGCTGGAGGGCGGCTCCGCCGAGCTGTCCAACATCAGCATCCTCTTCCGCTCGAAGTCGCTGGCGTCCGCTGTCTCCCTGGATCCTGCGGTGCAGTACTGGGTGGTGGGCTCGGAGACCTCCGGCATGGTGGGACCCATGGACCGCGACGGCACGTGGTGGGCTATTGTCCAAGGCGTGGATCCGTCCGTGACGGTCACTGCCGGGGACGCGGCAGCGATGGTCCGCTCCCTGGTGGGCTCGGACATGGACATCGAGGTGGTGGCCACCGACCCCTGGACGGCCCGGATGCTGCTGGCTCCCGAATACAGCCGCGGCAAGGTTTTCCTGGTGGGGGACGCCGCGCACCTCAACCCGCCCTGGGGCGGCCACGGATTCAACACCTGCATTGGCGACGCCGCCAACCTGGCCTGGAAGCTCGCCGCCACCATCAACGGCTGGGCCGGCCCCGGACTCCTCGCCAGCTACGGGGCAGAGCGCCGGCCGGTGGCTGCACGCACCATCCGCGACGCCGCCACCAACGGCAAGGCTTTGGCCTACCACTTCGCAGACCCGGACCTGGTTGCGACCGGCCCTGCGGGAGATGCCGCCCGCGGGGCTGCGCACCGGGTCCTCGCCGTGAAGCAGAGCGAGTTCGATTCCCTGGGCCTGGTGCTGGGCTACGACTACGGCGGTTCATCAGTGGTGGTGCCGGACGGTTCGGCCCTCCCCGACGAGGACCCCATCCGTTACGTCCCGTCCGCTGCTCCGGGGGCCCTGCTGCCCCACGCCTGGCTGGCGGATTCCCGGTCCCTTTACAGCGCCCTTGGCGCGGGCTTCACACTGCTGGCCGACGCCGGATCGCTGGGCGGGGTGGACGCCGCCGAAGTTTTCGAGCCGGTCCTGACAGCCGGTGCCCGGCAGGGCATCCCGGTGACCGTCGCCGTGGTCGGGCCTTCCGACGACGGCACGCACCTTGCGGACCTGTGGGGCGCGACTACACTGCTGGTCCGTCCGGACCAGCATGTGGCCTGGCGCGGCAGCTCCCCGGTGGAGGCCGCCGCCGCGCTGTCCGCCGCCGCGGGCTGGGCGACCGCTTTTCCTTCCGCACGTCCTGAAGAACCTGCACCTTCCATCGAGACCAGGAGCGCCCGTGTCGACGCCGTCATTCCGTGATTTCCTCTTTGCCCCGGACCACCCCCGCGTGGCGGCCATCCGCGGGCTGGACGCCCGCGAATACGCCGAGGCCGCCAAGGCCGATGCGTTCGCCGGGCCCATGATCGAGGGCTGGCGGAAGCTCTATCCGCAGCCGTTCACGGGGATCACCAGCGACGGCGTCCGCCGGGAAGGCCTCTACCCGCTGGCGCCTGCCCGGCCCGGGGAGGAAGCACCGACCGCTGACATGGTGGCTGCGGCGCGGAAGCTGTTGGGCACTCTCACAGCGGACCAGGCCGGGAAGCTCTGCTACGCCGTGGACGCGCCGGAGTGGCAGAGCTGGGCCAACCCCGAGTTCATGCAGCACGACACCGGGCTGCGGCTGGACGAGCTGGATCTTCCTGTCCGGGATGCGGTGCTGGGCGTGGTGGAGGCTTCGCTGAGCCCGGCCGGCTTTGAACTGGTGCGGAACCTGATGCGGATCAACGGCTTCCTGGGTGACCTGGTGGAGCTGCCGCTGCTCATGAACGAGTTCAGCTACAACTTCGCGCTGTATGGGGAGCCGTCTGAGACGGAGCCGTGGGGGTGGCAGCTGTTCGGCCACCACGCGGCGCTGAACTGCCTGGTGGCCGGGACGCAGCTGGTGGTCTCGCCGGTGTTCATGGGCGCAGAGCCGGACATGATCGACGCCGGCCCACATCAGGGCGTCAAGGTGTTCAAGGAGCGCATCGCCCTGGCCCGGCAGCTGATGGCCGCCCTGCCTGCGGACCTGCGGGACCGTGCTGTTGTTTATGCGGAGATGGTGGACCCGGCCATGCCCGCGGGCCGCCTCCACCCGGGCGACGAACGGCACCTGGGCGGCTGCTTCCAGGACAACCGGGTGATCCCGTACGAGGGCATCCGGGTGGCCGACATGCCGCCCGGAACCCGGGAACTGCTCGACGCCGTGGTGGAGGATTTCATCGCCTACCTGCCGGACGGCCCCCGTGCCGCCCGCCGCCGGGAGATCCAGGAACACTACGGCGAAACATTCTTCAGCTGGATCGGCGGCTGGGAAGGGGAGGAAGCGTTCTACGTCCGGGTCCAGAGCCCTGTGGTCGTGCTGGAACTGGACCACCACACCGGCGTGTTCCTGAGCAACGACGAGCCCGCCCCGTTCCACATGCACACCGTGGTCCGCACCCCGAACGGCAACGACTACGGCCGCGAACTCGTCCGGCAAGCCACGTCCTGACCTACCGACCCACCCCCACTCACCATCCCCGAACCCACCACCCACCTTCCCCCCACCCACCATCGATTGCTCCGTAACTGCCGTTTTGGGGCGCCATAACGGCAGTTACGGAGCAATCGATGGGTTCAGAAGACCAGAAGGCCCGGATTTCCTCTCGGAAGTCCGGGCCTTCTGTGTTGGATGTGGGGTTAGGGGATGTCCAGGGCTGCGCGGCGCTGCGGCGGAGGGCCGACGACGGTCAGGTCCATCTCAGCCTGGGCGCGGCCGAAGCCCTCCATGTCCATGTACGGCTCGCCGCCCTCGGTGTACATGTAGTCCTCGGTGGGCGTGTTGAAGTACTCGAAGAAGCCGTTGAACACCGACGGCGTCAGGAAGCCCACCATCTGCGTGTTGTGCGCGTCGAGCGCGAACGAGTGGATGGTCCCGGCGGGCGCGTGCACGAAGTCACCCTTGGTCAGGAGCATCTCGCGGCCGTTGGCGTAGAGCCACATGCGGCCCTCGGTGCAGAGGAAGTTCTCCGTGTGCTGGGAGTGGAAGTGCAGCGGGATGTAGGGGGCTTTGGCGCCTTTGGTGTGCACGGCGAAGTAGTTGGAACCGGTGTTAGTGGGCCGGGACAGGTAGGTGAACATGGTCTGGTAGCTGACCAGGCGCTCACCCTCCCCGGCACTGAGGAAGTACGGGCTCTGCGTGGGCGGCAGCCCGGCGTCGTGCTTGAACGACGGCGCCACACGCTCAACGTCAGGGAACGTGATGCCAAACTCGGCGCCCACCTCTGCCTGCTCCTGCAGGCTGGTCTTGTGGCCGGGGCGCACCGGCGGGACGTGCGAATCGATGGGCGTGCCCACCCGCTCGTAGTAGGCCTCGCCGCCGCCGGGGGTCATCCAGTTCAGGAAGCGGGTGTAGTGGCTGGCCATCCGGTAGGCGTGCGGGGTGTTCGGCGGAATGACCACCGAGTCGCCGGGGGTGAGGATGCGGCTCTCGCCGGGCAGCCAGACGTGCAGGATCCCGTCGAAAACGTAGAGCGTCTTGTGCTCCACTTTGTGGCTGACGAACGGGGACTCGGCACCCATGCCGCCGGAGATGTAGGCAGCGCTGAAGATGCCCCCGGTGTCGGCAGCGCGGGCGATGACCGTGACCAGCTGGCCGTTGATTTCGTGGCGCGCGCCTTCGCCCGAGGCCATGTAATACGGGACCGCCTCGCCGGGCAGCGCGTTGGCCACCGGGAGCTGCTTGTTCATTTCCTCAACGCTGAGGGACATGGTTTCCTTCTTTCCAGTCGGCCGGCCTTGCCGGAGCGTGACTTCCAGCATGGCCGCCCCACGCCCCGGCCACGAGCCCGGATTCCATTAGTTGAAATCCAAACCTGGCCGGCATGGTCCCCTGCTAGCCTTCACATTCCTTGCAGTACTTCTTGCCGTCCTTCTCACGCGCCAACTGGCTGCGGTGGTGTACCAGGAAGCAGGACATGCACGTAAATTCGTCGGCCTGCACCGGAACCACCTGGATGAGGAGCTCCTCGTTGGAGAGATCGGCGCCGGGCAGCTCAAAGCTGTCCGCGAGGTCCGTTTCGTCCATATCGGGCCCGGCCTCCCGGCGGCCGGACTTATCGGACTTCAGCTCCTCCAGGGCGACATTCGGCTCCTCCTCGGGAGCCACCCGCGGAGCGTCGTAGTCAACTGACATGTGGTGTGTTCTCCTGTCCAGCTGCTGGTGTCCAGATTGTTCCGGACAGATCGACAACGCCGGATGGGCGCAACTAATTCCCGGCCCGTGCGCCAACAGTGAAGACCTCTTAGTTGTTGGCTGTGTTGGTGCCGTAACTAAGAGGTCTTCACTTGTTCACATCAGCTCAGGGGCGAAAATCTCTCACCTCTGCTTTTCGGGCTAGCCAGCGAGGCCGCGGGCAGCTGTGCTTGGGGACATGGCCGCGGCCGTGAGGACGGACGTTTCCTGCTCGCTCTGCTGCACCTCGTCGAGCTCCCTAAGGGTGTACTTTTTGGTTTCCTTAGCGGTAAGGGCCGAGATTCCTGCCAGGACCATGAACCCAAGGGCGACCATGGACGGTCCAACCCAATCTTTCAGGTCGGGGCCAGCGAGGGCTGTCGAGAGAACGGGGCCGATGACGCCCGAGATGGCGAAGCCGATCTGGGTGCCCAGTGCGAGTCCGGAGACGCGCAGCCGGCCGGGGAACATCTCCGCGAAGAATGACGGCCAGGACGCGTTCACCATTGAGTAGAAGAGGGAGTAGTTGATGATGCCAAACAGGAAGATCAGCGACCAGTTGCCGGTCGTGATTGACCACAGGTAGGGCACCATAGTGATGCCTGCGCCGCCCGTTGCGATAAGGAACATCGTTTTGCGGCCGATCTTGTCCACAAGGAATCCCGCCAGGGGCGTGATTCCGAGGGCGATCACTGCCGAGACTGTGGTCGTCAGGAGCATGGTTGGCTTATCCAGCTTGTACCCGGCGGTTCCGAATGCCACCGAGAAGGTCTGCATCATGTAGCTGGTGCCCGCGATGAGGGCGCAGAAGACGATCCGCAGCACCGCACGCCAGTGGAAGCGCAGAAGATGCCGGAGCGGGGCAACGTTCACATTGGCGGCCTGGGCCTTTACGAACTCGGGCGGCTCCTGGACGTGGCGGCGGATCAGGTAAGCAGCAACGACCACGATGGCGGAGGCCCAGAACGGCAGCCGCCAACCCCAGCTCAGCAACTGCTCCGAGGGCATGGCGGCGATCGGGATGAAGACCAGCAGGGTGAGCAGCGTGCCTGAGGAGGAACCCAACGTGGTGAAGCTCGCGAGGAACCCGCGTCGGCCTTCGGAAGCATGCTCCAGGCTCATGGTGATGGCACTGGGCTGCTCGCCGGAAAGGCACAGTCCCTGGATGACGCGGATCAGCACGAGCAGGATCGGAGCGAGAGGACCGATTTGGGCGTACGTGGGTAGGCACCCGATCAGGAAGGTGCAGCCGCCGATGCCGAACAGGGTGATCATCATGACGAACTTGCGGCCGCGACGATCCCCCAGCGGCCCCAGGATGAGGGAGCCGAGGGGGCGTACCGCGTAGCCGACCGCGAAGGTAATCATGGCGAGCAGCACGCTGAGGCCCTGGGGCAGCTCGGGTGAGAAGAAGAGCACGTTCAGAACCAACGCCGACGAGGTGCCGTACACCGCGAAGTCGTAGTACTCCAACGTCGTGCCGATCCAGGCCGCGATTGCGGCCTTGACCGGGGTCTTCCTGGGAAGTGTGGTTTCTGTCATTTCGTCTCCGTGGGTGATGGGTGAACACCGGTTGCCGCTAAACCTGGGCTCTCGGAAAGAGATCTTGAGTGGAATATCCGGCTGGTCCTGCTGTGAGCTCTCTCGCAAGTCGTGTTGACGGCTTTTGCGGACCGGCCCCAGACATCAAGTTAACGTTTGCGGTGTGGGTCACACAAAGTCCTCTTTTATGTACCTACATAGCGATTTGTTATGGCTTGGAGTCGAGGAACCGGAGACCCTGGATAACGGGAAGCCCGCCGTGGAACGGGGACTTTAACGAGGAGGGTTTGCTGTGGGGCGGGTGTTTCCACGGCGTCGGACCGCTTCCTCGACCAGTTCGGACATCCAGGGCCGGTGGCCGCGATGAAGCCCCATGCCCGGGGGTAGTCCCGTGACGGAGGGGAGGGAGTCCGCGATGTCGATGGTGATGCGGCCGTTGCCAAGCGGGGCGTTGGAAATGTGCAGGTCCCCGAAGGAACGGGGGAGGACGGGATCGAGCCACACTCCACCGGCTGACACGACCGGGTCGTAGCGCATCAGGCTGGACACGATCTGGATGGGGGCGGTAGCTGCCCACGCCTGGGGTGAGCAGGCGGTGGGGTACGGAACGGGAGTGGCGAGGTGGTCGCGGCTGAAGCCGCAGAACAGTTCCGGGAGGCGGCCGTCGGAGAACTCTGCGGCGTCCATCATCCCGGTGGCGATTCTCTGTGCTTCGGCGATGAAGCCGTACCGGAGGAGCCCGGCGACGATGATGGCGTTGTCGTGGGGCCAGACGGACCCGTTGTGGTAACTGGCCGGGTTGTAGGCTCCCATGTTGCTGGCCAGGGTGCGAACTCCCCAGCCGCTGAACATTTCCGGTGACATCAGGTGCTCGGCGACGTACGGGGCTTTGTCTTCGTCGATCAGGCCTTGGAGCAAGCAGTGTCCCATGTTGGAAGCGCAGGCATCGACCTGCCGTTTCCTGCCGTCCAGGGCGATGGCATAGTACCCGCGCTCGGGGATCCAGAACTGCTCGTTGAACTGCTTCTTCAGCCGTGCGGCGCGGTCGGTGAGGTCGTCGCCCAAGGCCATGTCACCGGCGTCGTACGCCAGCCACGCCCGTGAGAGGTAGGCGACGTAAACGTAGGCCTGTACTTCGCAGAGCGCGATGGGCGGCTCGGCCAGGCTGCCGTCGGCAAAGTTGATGCCGTCCCAGGAGTCTTTCCAGCCCTGATTGACCAGCCCTTGGTCGTTGAGCCGCTGGTACTCAACGAAGCCGTCACCGTCCTTGTCGCCGTAGTTCACGATCCAGTCCAGCGCGCGGTCGGCGTGGGGCAGCAGGGCCTTGATGGTCTCTGCGGCGAATCCCCAACGGCTGACGGCGCCGAGCACCATCAGGAACAAAGGCGTGGAGTCCACGCTGCCGTAGTAGTTCGACTTGCCGCCCAGGGACAGGCCGCTGGAGACATCAAGCCGGACCTCGTGGAGGATCTTGCCCGGTTCCTCTTCCGTCATGGGATCCACCAAGGTGCCCTGGCGATCCGCGAGGGTCTGGAGTGTACCCAAGGCGAGCGAGGGGTCCACCGGCATCGCCATCACCGAGGCCCACAAGGAATCCCTTCCGAACAGGGTCATGAACCAGGGTGCCCCGGCGGCGACGACGACGCGCTCCGGATGGTCGGGGTCCTCGATTCTCAGGGCGCCCAGGTCGTCATAACTGCGGCGCAGGGTCCGTTCCACCGAGCGGTTGGCCACCTGCAGTACGGGGATCTTTGCGACCCACTCACGGCGGCGGCGGTCCCGGGGGGACAGGGTGTCTCCCCCGGAATGGACGAAAGCCGGTGCGTGGCCTCCATCGTCAGTGGGCAGAACGGTCAGTACGGTGCTCCATTGCCCATGAGCGGGGACCGACACCCGATATTGGACGGTGTCACCGGAGATGTCGGCACCCGGTACGTGGATAGCGGTGCCTTTTCGGACGTCCTGCCAACTGCCCCGGATGGTGAGCAGTCCATCGTCGGCTTCCCGGCTTTCCTCCCACCGTCGCCGGATCCGAGCCTCCTTCACCTCGAAGAGGTCCGCAAAGTCGGCCCCTACTTCCAGGACGACGAGGCACTCAGCCGCCTCCTGGGAGTAGTTGTAGATGGTGAGTTGCTCCTGGAGGCCGGCTCCGACCTCCCGCAGCCGTTCCACGATCAGTGGGCTGTCCGCGTAGCCGTCGGACCGGGGGATCCTTGCAACAAATGCTGCACGGAACGGCTCCTTTGTCTCCGCGGTGAGCGGTTCAAGCGCCTGTCCGTCCACAGTCAGACGCCAGATCGCAAGGATCCTGACGTCAGCCACGAAGAGGCCATGCGGCCGATCGGCCTGGATATCCCCGTTGGATGACGAGATACAGAACGATGAGCCCTCGACCAACGTCACGGAGCCTGCTCCTAGCGGCCCGGCGGCCGTATCCGCATTCCATCCCGCCATTCCGGCCTCCTCCGCGGCTTACCGAAGCGCCGGAAAGCAGACACCGTGCTTGCGGCGGCCTCTTCGAAAGACGCTACGCTTGCTCGCCAGCCGCCGCCAGAGCGGGGAGGCAAAGCCACGCCGGGACGGTCATTGCGGCTGGGCTACACGCAAGCCAACCCCCCTGGTCATTTTGCGGATCTCGTCGGACTTCAGGCCGCTTGCCCCCGCGAGTTGGTGGTCGTCAAGGAGCCGGGATTTCCTGGCCAGTGCCAGTACCTGCGTTCGTTGTTGTTCCGCATCACTCCGGGCGCCTTCGGCTGCCGCCAGCTCCGAAGCCAATCCCGCAATGAGGTGCAGATGCCCGCTTCGGGTTTGGCCGGACGGGTACAGCTCGCCGCGTGCCAGCGTGGCAGACCGGATACTGGCGGCAGGCTGGCCGGCGGCCTTCGCGACGGCGGCAACCTTCACGCCGTCGCACACGGCCTGGGCAAGGCAGTCACCCAGCTCGGCGGTGAGGGCACGGACCCTGCTGGACCGAAGTGCGAGGGTCGTCCGCAGCTGGGCCAGCATGGCCAGCGCTTGCTGGGCACGGGCCGCGGCGGGGTCCGGCTTCGGGACGCCCCGGTACCGGTACGCTGCTGCGCCGGCCCCGCCGGACCCGGTGCCGGCTGTTCGCGGAGGTATCCGTTCCTGCATCTCTCTGCGAGGCACCTCTGCTCCTTGTCTCCGTCGGTGACTTCATGCCCGCGCGGCTTCCTGCCGGCAGGCGTACCTCTCCCGGTGCGGCCCGCCTGCCTGTACGGCGTTGCGGGGCCTTCAGTGGGCCCGTTATCCACCCTGCAGGTTACGCCGCCGGCAGGCAGGTGAGGCAATACCGAAAGTGCGTGGAGCAATAGGCGAAAGTTCTAGCTGCTCCGTCATAAGGGCTGCTTATCTGTCCACGCACTTTAGGTCTTATCCAAGAGGGCGGCTCCTTCCCTAGGCTCGATTGAACCACCCTCATCCGTACCGGAAGCCTGGAAGAAACCATGCCTGAATTCGTGCCCGCATCACGCGTAACCCGTATCAAATCCTCACCAAGCGTTGCCGCGGCGGCCCGTGTCCGGGAGCTCAAGGCCGAGGGCCGCCGGATCCTGGACCTGACGGTCGGCGAGCCGGATTTCGACACGCCCCAGCACATCAAGGACGCTGCCATCGCAGCCATCGGCCGTGGTGAAACCAAGTACACATCGGTGACCGGGACGCCCGAACTGCAAAAGGCCATCCTGCAGACGCTGCATCGCAAAACCGGCCAGGAGTACGCGCCGGGCGAGATCACCATCGGAGGGGGCGGGAAGCAGGTCATCTTCACCGCGTTCATGGCCACACTCGATGCAGGCGACGAGGTTGTCATCCCCGCACCGTACTGGGTCTCCTACCCGGACATGGTGCTCGCCAACGAAGGCACCCCCGTCATCGTTTCCTGTGGTGAGGACACCGGTTTCAAACTCACCCCTGAGGCACTGGCAGGGGCACTGACGGAGCGCACCAAGTGGGTCATCCTCAACACGCCCTCCAACCCCACGGGAGCGGTGTACTCCCGCGAAGAACTGGCAGGCCTGGCCGCCGTCCTCAAGGACCACCCTGCCGTCTATGTCCTCACCGATGAGATCTACGACGAGATCCACTTCGGCGAAGTGCCCATCACCAGTCTCGTGGCCGTTGCCCCTGAGCTTAAGGACCGTGTGCTGGTCACCAACGGGGTCTCCAAGGCCTACGCGATGACCGGATGGCGGCTGGGATACGCCGGCGGACCGGCGCCCCTGGTGGCTGCCATCAACAAGCTGCAGTCCCAAATGTCCTCCTGCCCGTCCTCCATCAGCCAGGCAGCTGCCGCCGCGGCACTCACCGGAGACCAGGCATTCGTCCGTGAAAGCGTGGAGGTGTACCGCGAACGGCGCAATGCGGCAGTCGCCGGGCTGAACGCGGTCAAGGGCCTGCAGTGCGCGACGCCGGAAGGCGCCTTTTACGCGTACGTCAACTGCGCGGGGGTCGTCGGCAAGACGACGCCCGATGGCAGGAAGATCGCCAACGACGAGGACTTCACGCTGTACCTGCTGGAAGCGGCGTCTGTTGCCGTCATCCAGGGTTCGGCGTACGGACTGAGCCCCTACTTCCGGATTTCCTATGCCACCGGGCTGCCGGTGATCGAGGAATCCATCGCTGCGATCGAAAAGGCCGTCACGGCGCTCGCCTGACCCAACCACTACTTTGCCCATGCTTTCCCAACAACAGGAGCACCCCATGATCCACGTCAAAACGAAATTCGACCGGCCTTCCGAAGATGCCGTTCAGCGGCTTTCCAAGTTCTCCTCCGCCACCGTGCATGAAGCACAGGGCCGCAAAGGTGCCCTGAGTTCAAAGATCAAGCCGATCGACCGCAGCATGTCCTTCTGCGGCCCGGCGGTCACTGTGGTGTGCGCACCACGGGACAACCTGATGCTTCAGGTGGCCATCCACTACGCCCGGAAGGGCGACGTTGTCCTGGTGGCAGCCGGTGAGTACCAGGAAGCCGGGACGTTCGGCGACGTGCTGGGCAACGCCATGAAGGCGAAAGGCCTGGCCGGTATGGTCACGGACTCCGGTGTCCGCGACACCAAGGACCTTATTGAACTCGGACTGCCGGTGTTCTCCGGCAGTGTCTGTATCAAGGGGACCGTCAAGGAAACCATTGGCCCCATCAACCACCCCCTGGTGTTCGGCGACGAGATTGTCTACCCGGGCGATGTCCTGCTGGGTGACGCCGACGGCGTGGTGGTGGTCCGCAAGGATGAGATCGAGGAAGTCATCAAGCTGTCGCAGGCACGCGTCGACGCCGAAGACGAGCTCATCCGCCGCTACAAGGAAGGCGGCACCACCATCGAGCTGTGCAAGCTGACCGATGTGCTCAAGGCCAAGGGCCTGCTGGTGGAGGACGCCGAACTGGAGCCAGCTCTGTAGCTCCATACCCATCGATTGCTGCGTAAGTGCCGTTTTGAGCCCTCATAACGGCAGATACTCAGCAATCGATGGGTTTATTCGACAGAGGCCCGGGGTTCCTTTCGGAACTCCGGGCCTTGCCTGTTGCCGCTTTGAAGCCGATGTGCCGATCAGCTCATGCCGGGCAGCAGGTGGGCGGGCGGTCCCACCTGGGCGTCATCCAGGTACCACATGGTGGAGCCGCGTTTTCCGGGCGGCATCATGCTTCCCTCAAACACGAAGACCGGTTCCGTGGCGGGCGCGTCCTCTGGACGCCAGAAGCCGTTGGTGGGGCAGTGGGAACCGGTGCCGGCTTTGAGCTGGATCCTTCTTTCAGCTGAATTCCGGTACTGCACGCTGGTGATCTTTTTCATGGTGGGCTCCAAGGGAAAATAATTGCCGCGGTTGCGCCTTTGGCAAACCTTTATGGCATTTATCCTAGGACCTGCTGAATTACCTGAATAAGACTAAAGCGGCGTGACCTGATAAGGCCTGCTTATGGCGCCGAGGGCGGTGTGGTGGGGAGCGCGGGATATTTACTCCGAAGTATTTCCTGCAGCATTTCCTTGAGTACCAGCAGGACGGCGGACGCGGCTTCGGACAGGGGCTCGTGGTCTGGGGTGCACAGTGCGATTTTGCACTGCAGTGCCGGTTCGACGATCCGCAGCACCCGGAAGTCCTCCTCGTGGAACAGCGCGTCCGCAGCCGACTTTGGCAGGATGGTGGCTCCGAGGTCCGTGCGCAGCAGCCGCGTGAGGGAAGGTACTGATTCCACCTCGCCCACCAGCTTCAGCTTCAGGCCCCTGCTGTCGATGCCCGCCTGAACCACCTGCCGAAGGGTGTGGATCTGTTCCGGCAGGAAGAGCCCGACGTCGGCCACCTCGTCCAGCGTGATGGTGCCGGCCTCCGTCGCTCCCGGAAGATCCCGCCGGGAGTTCACGACCAGGTACAGGTCCTCGACGATGAGGGTGGTGAACTGCACCCCCCGGATGGGCCCCGGTTCATAAATGAGTGCCATGTCGAGACGCCCGTTCTTGATGGCCTCACTGAGCACGCCGCCGTATATCTCGGTGAGGTGCAGCACGATGTCGGGGTAGCGCCGTCCAACTTCGCTGATAATCCGTGGAGTGAGGCTTGAGGCCATGCTGTAGGGGGCGATCGCTATGGAGACGCGGCCCGAAGGCGCCGCTCCCGAAGCTGCCACATCCATTCTGGCCTGCTCCACTTGGCGCAGGATGGTCTGCGCGTGCCGGTACAGGGTATGGCCGGCCGCCGTGGGCTCCACGCCCTGCTTGCTGCGGATCAGGAGCCGCTGCTTCAGCTCCGTTTCCAGGGCCGACACCTGCTGGCTCAGCGCCGGCTGGGCCACGTGGAGGGCGGCGGCCGCCTTCGTGATGCTTCCTGAGTCGACGATCTTCACGAAGTACGCCAGTTTCCGGGTGTCCATAGCGCTCCTCTTTTCCAGCCGGGGACGGCTCAGCATGCGGGGTCATACGTTGGCGCTATGGCGGGACAGTCATTACGTCTTTGTGTGATCCGAGTCTCGGGCATAGGTTAATTGCAGATGACTTTCCAATGACCAGAACATTCTATCCCCGCCCCGGTCATCACCGATTTTGATGGTGGCATATGTTTTGCGCATAGGTAGGGAAAATGTTTATTGGAAGCACCATTTCTCTCGTCACGAAACAAGGACCCCGTACATTCTTTGGACCGGTGATAATCGCCGGCGAAGGTCATAACCGTTCCCTATAGCGTGATACCGCATTCGTCTTTGTGTGGCTCCAATCCCGATGCCACACTGATTTACACCCGCAGTACCAGCAGAGGAAGGCCCGTAATGCCCACAGTCGATCTCGTAGCAGATCTTGGTGAAGGTTTTGGCGCCTACTCGATCGGTGACGACAAAGCCCTGCTGGAAATCGTGTCCAGCGCCAATATCGCCTGCGGCTTCCACGCAGGGGACCCTGACATCATGGACGCCACGGTGGCTGAATGCGTCAGGACGGGAGTCGGCATCGGTGCGCATCCGAGCTTCCCGGATCTCCGCGGCTTCGGCCGCCGGGCCATGGACCTCACAGCTGACGAGGTCCGCACCGACGTCATTTACCAACTCGGAGCCCTGTCGGCGTTTGCCGCCTACCACGGCGGTTCCGTCTCCCACCTGGCACCCCACGGCCGCCTGGGCAACCTGGTGGCCACCCGCGCGGACTATGCCGGAGCCGTAGCGGATGCCGCCGCCCGGGTGGACCCGAAGCTGATCATCCTGGCGCAGGACGGTGAACTCGCCACCGCGGCGGTAGAGCGCGGCCTGCGGGTGGCCATCGTTGGCATCGCGGACCGCGCCTACCAGGATGACGGCACGCTGGTGCCGCGCAGCGAGCCCGGCGCCGTAATCCACGACCCCTCCGTCATCGTCCAGCGCACCGTGCGGATGGTCAGCGAAGGCCTCATTCAGACGGCCTCCGGCAGGGACATTGCCATCGAGGCAGACACGGTGCTGCTCCACGGCGACAACCCGGGCGCCGTCGAACTTGCCCGCCTGATCCGCAGCGAACTGATCGCCGCGGGCGTCACCATCGCCCCGTTGGCGCAGGTGCTCGCCGCAAAGCAGCAGGTTTCCTGACCATGGCCGCCATGACGACGACCAGCCAGACAGCGCTGGACATCTACGAGTCAGGCGACGCCGCCCTGCGCGTGGTGGCACGGTCCGGTGACGCAGAAACCAACTGGGCAACCGTCCATTCCTTGGCAGGTTGGCTGGCAGCCGCCGGCGTCGAAGGCATCCACGGCGCCGTTCCCACCTACGACTCCGTCCTGGTGGAATTCGACCCCTACCTCACCTCCGCGCGCCAGGTCCGGGCCTTCGTGCTCCTGGGCATGCGCCAGCTGGACTTCACCGGCACGGCCATGCGGGAGCCGCGACGCTTCGAAGTCCCCGTGGTGTACGGCGGCAGCTACGGGCCGGACCTGGAACGCGTGGCAGACCACCAGGGCCTGGACGTTGAGGACGTCATCGCCCGGCACACAGCCAAGACCTACGTCATCCGCTGCCTCGGAGCGCCGGCCGGTTCCCCCATGATGGACGGACCAGACTTCCCGGTCCCTGTCCCCAGGCTCAAGGACCCGCGGCTGTCCGTTCCCGCCGGTGCCGTATCCGTGGCCGGACGCCAAGCCGTGATCGCACCCGCAGTGGCACCAGGAGGCTGGTGCGTCATCGGCCAGACCCCCCTGACGGTCCTTGACGCGGCACGCGAACCCCTGGTGCCCTACGTCCCCGGCGATGAACTGCGCTTCTACCGCATTCCCGCTGAGGACTTCGGAAACTACGAGGGGCAGTTCCTGGAGGCACGGCCATGATCGGGTCACTTGTCATCCTTCAGCCCGGCCACTCAGTAGTCACCGACCTCGGCCGGACGAAGGGGCCCGCATTCGGACTTCCCGTCAACGGGGCCCTGGACCAGTTCTCGGCCAAGGCCGCCAACATCCTGGCCGGCAACGGGGACAACGATCCGCTGCTGGAACTCACTGCCCTGGACTTCAGGATGCGCGCCACCACGGACCTGCTGATCGCCGTGACCGGCGCGCCCCTGGACCTCACGGTGGGCGGCCGCGAATGCCCCCAGTGGGAGCCCGTCTCCGTCCGGGCCGGCGAAACAGTGACGGTCCGCGGAATCCGCACGGGTCTCCGCGCCTACATCGCCGTCCACGGATCCTTCACCGTCCCCACGCTGCTGGGCAGCTGCGCAGCGGACACCGTGGTGGGCTTCGGACTGAAACTCGTTGAGGGCACCCGGCTCGCAACACAAAAGACCACCGCACCCATCACGCAGCCGCATTTCGGCCTGCCCCTGTTCCGGCTGGGACTGGCAAAGCCGGAATTCACCACCCACCCGGTCATCGACGTCACCGACGGGCCGGACGTGGCCGAATTCGGCGACACCGCAGACCTGCTTTTCACCACGGAATACACCGTGAGCCCCCGGAGCAACCACATCGGCCTCCGGCTCGGCGGCGCACTGCCCGAACGCCAGCTCACCTCCGAGGTCCTCTCCCGCGGTGTCCCGGTGGGGGCCATCGAGGTTCCGTCCCGGGACGAACTGCTGGTCCTGCACCGGGGACGCGGCGTCACGGCGGGCTATCCGGTCCTGGCAGTGGTTACAAGCCGCTCCCTGGATGTCCTGGCCCAGTCCAGGCCCGGACACACCGTCACCTTCAGAAAGACATCCGTGGCTGAAGCAACGGCCATGCACCGCACAGCCTGCCTGGAACTGGACAAACTCCGGAACACCATGAACACAGTCTTCGGACTCCTCGGGATCGGCGCCGGCCAGCGCTGGTACGAACTCAGCCCGGCGTCAGGAGCCTGAACATCATGAATGCCCTTCCCTCCGCCCGGCACCGCACCCACAAACCGCTACCCAATCCCTAACCCCTGCCAACCGGCGGGCTCCTGCGTCCGGCCCCGCGCCGGACGCAGGAGCCCGTCCCTCCCACTTTCTGGAGTACCAAATGCCTTTTTCCGACTACACCACAGCCCTCGTCACCGGAGCCTCCACCGGCATGGGCGCCGCCATCGCCGAAAGGCTGGCCAAGCGCGGCCTGACCGTCCACGCGATGGCCCGCAACGAGGAACGCCTCGCTGAACTGGCGGACCGCACGGGAGCAGTCCCGCATGTGGTGGACCTGACCGACACTGCCGCGCTCACCGCCGTCGTCCGCGACCTCAAGGTGGACGTCCTGGTGAACTGTGCCGGCGTGTCCCGGCCCGGCAACATCCTGGACTCCTCCGAGCAGGACATCGACGAACTGGTGGACGTGAACCTCCGCGGGCTGCTGCAGCTCACCCGGCTGGTGCTGCCCGGCATGGTGGAGCGGGACCGGGGCCACGTGGTCAACATCAGCTCCATCGCCGGCGTGTACAACTTCTATGGCCACACCGTCTACCACGCCACCAAGGCCGCGGTGCACCAGATCTCCCGCCAGCTCCGCAACGACACCGTGGGCAAGCGCATCCGCGTCACCGAAATCTGCCCGGGCCGGGTGGAAACCGAGATTTTCGGCCGCAACCTGGGCGGCAGCCCCGAGGCCATGGAAGAAGCCTGGAATACGTACTACGAGGGCTACGAATCGCTGACTACCGACGACATTGTCAACGCCCTTGATTACGCCATTGAGACGCCGCGGCACGTGAATATTGGCATGCTTGAACTTATGCCCACGTTCCAGGTCCCGGGCGGCCTGACCTTCGACCGCCGCGAGCCCACCGCCTGACGCCCGCCCCGCACTTCACCCACCACCAACCGATAGGTCCCCAATGCAGCACGTGCACACCGTCAGCTTTCCCGATTCCCAGCTCCTGGCCGATCTGTCGCCGCTTCCCGGCAGCCTGCGCGGGGTGGTCTGGGACATGACGGAAGCCCCCGGCGGGGACTTGGGCAGCATCGACGGCGTGATCCTGCCCTACCTCAACGCCGGGGCAGTGCTGGGTTCCCTGGGGACGGTCCCGGACCTCAAGTTCGTGCAGACGCAGTCAACCGGGTACGACGGCGTGTGCGAGGCCGCCGGTCCGGGCGCCGCAGTGGCAAACGCCTCGGGCGTCCATGCAGCTGCCACCGCGGAGCTGGCCGTTGGGCTCATCCTCGCCAAGCTGCGCGGCATCGACCAGGCCGTCAAGGACCAGCAGGTCGAGAGCTGGAAGCCGCAGCGCCGCCAGTCCCTGGCCGACCGCAAGGTCCTGCTGCTGGGCATCGGCGGGATCGGCAAGGAACTGGCGCGCCGCCTGGAACCCTTCGAGGTGACCATCACCCGGGTGGGAAGCACGGCCCGCACGGACGCCGACGGGCAGGTCCACGGCCCGGACGAACTGCTTGCCCTCGCCGCGGACCACGACATCCTGGTTTCCGTCCTGCCCCTGAATGACAACACCCACCACCCGGTGGGCCGGGAGGTCCTGGCCGCCCTGCCCGACGGGGCCCTGGTGGTGAACGTGGGCCGCGGCGCCGTCGTCAGCACCGAGGCCCTGACCCGCGAAGTGGTCTCCGGCCGCCTCCAGTGCGCCATCGACGTGGTCGACCCCGAGCCGCTGCCCGCCGGCCACCCGCTGTGGTCCGCCGAGAATGCCCTCATCACCCCGCACGTGGGCGGCAACGCCTCGGCCTTTGAGCCCCGGATCCTGAAACTCCTGAAGCAGCAGCTCGAGGCGCTGGCCGCCGGCCGAACCCCGGCCAACCTGGTGCAGGAGGGGCCCTTCCAGCAGGGCACGCTCTAACGGCAGCCGGGATCTGATGCAGGCAGCGGCACGACACAACAATGAAGAGGAAGTAACCAGGACATGACAGGGCTTTTTGATCTCACGGGGCGCGTAGCCCTGGTCACGGGTTCGAGCAGGGGCATCGGTTCGGCCCTTGCCAAGGCATTGGCCGACGCCGGAGCCACAGTAGTGCTCAACGGCGTCAACCCGGAGCGGCTCAAGGACGCCGAGGCGGCCATGGCGGCAGGTTTCCCGCCCGGCCGGATCCACAGCGTGGCCTTCGACGTCACGGACGACGACGCCGCAGCCCGCAGCATCCGCTGGATCGAGGACAACGTGGGCCCGCTCGAGATCCTGGTGAACAACGCCGGCATCCAGCACCGCGTCCCCATGCTGGATCTCGATGTGGCGGACTGGGAACGCGTCCTCTCCACGGACCTCACCAGCGCCTTCCTGGTGGGCCGCGAGGCCGCCCGCCACATGATCACCCGGGGCCGGGGCAAAATCATCAACATCTGTTCCGTCCAGACCGACCTGGCCCGGCCCACCATCGCCCCGTACATCGCGGCCAAGGGTGGACTGCGGAACCTTACCCGCGCCATGACCGCCGAATGGGCGGCCTCCGGGCTGCAGATCAACGCCGTTGCACCCGGCTACATCCACACCGAAATGACCCAGAACCTGGTGGACGACGAGGAATTCAACTCCTGGATCCTGGGCCGGACACCGGCCCACCGCTGGGGCACCGTGGAGGACCTGGCCGGTCCCGTGGTGTGGCTGGCCTCGGACGGCTCCAACTTCGTGAACGGACAGACCATCTTCATCGATGGCGGAATGACGGTGGTGGTCTGATGGCAACGCCCCTTGATGTTGCATTGCCCGCCACCGGTCCTGCGCTGGTGGCGCACGCCGCCGGCGACCTGCGGATCGACGAGGTCCCGCTGCCCCAGCCCGCACCTGACGAAGCAGTGGTTGAGGTCCTCTACGGCGGCATCTGCGGCTCCGATCTCCACTACTGGCTGCACGGCGCGGCGGGGGAGTCCATCCTCAAGGCGCCCCTGGTCCTGGGCCACGAGATCTCCGGCACGGTGGTGCGCCAGGCGGCGGATGGCTCCGGGCCCCAGGCGGGAACCGCCGTCGCCGTCCACCCCGCAACGCCCGGTCCAGGCGACGCGCGCTATCCGGCGGACCGGCCCAACCTGTCACCTGGCTGCACGTACCTTGGCAGCGCCGCCCGCTACCCGCACAAGGATGGCGCCTTCAGCCGCTACGTCACGCTGCCCGTCCGGATGCTCCGCCCGCTCCCGGACAACATCGACCTGCGCACCGCGGCACTGATCGAACCCGCATCCGTCGCCTGGCACGCCGTGTCCAGGGCCGGGGACCTCCGTGGGAAAACCGCGCTGGTCATCGGCTCCGGCCCCATCGGCGCCCTCGCGGTCGCCGTCCTCAAGCGCGCAGGCGCAGCGCACATCACCGCCGTCGACCTCCATCCCAAACCGCTGGAGATCGCCACGGCCGTGGGTGCCGACCAGGTCATCAACGCCGCGGACACCGAAGCCATCGCTGCCGTGGAGGCCGACGTCGTGATCGAATCCTCCGGCAACCACCACGGGCTGGCCTCGGCCATCCGCGGCGCGGTGCGCGGCGGAACCGTGGTGATGGTGGGGCTGCTGCCCACCGGCATGCAGCCGGTGCCCATCTCGCTGGCCATCACCCGCGAACTGCAACTGCTCGGCTCGTTCCGCTTCAACGACGAGATCGACGACGTGATCGCCGCCCTCGCCGACGGGTCCCTGCACATCGAGCCCGTCATCACGCACGAATTCCCGCTGGCCGACGCCCTCCACGCGTTCGAGGTGGCCAAGGACTCCACCAGCTCCGGCAAGGTACTCCTCTCCTTCGGCGACACGGGGCAGGCCCAATGAGCGGGCACCTGCCTCCGCTGGTCGTGATGGGAGTCTCGGGCTGCGGCAAGTCCACCGTCGGCGCCCTCCTGGGCCACCGCCTGGGCAAGCCGTTCCTCGACGGCGACGACTTCCACCCCGCCGCCAACAAGGACAAGATGGGCGCCGGTATTCCGCTGACCGACCACGACCGGGAACCTTGGCTCGCCGTCCTGGGCGGGCTGCTGGCGGGACGGGACGGGTTGCCTGCGGCAGCGGCAGGGGTGCCGGGAGGAACGGCCGACGGCGGGCCAACAGTGCCGCCGATCGTCGCCTGCTCCGCGCTCAAGCACCGGTACCGCGACCTGCTGCGCAGCTATGCGCCGGACCTGGTCTTCATCCACCTCGCCGGCTCGGTGGAAACCATCGGCGCGAGGATGGAGGCGCGCGCGCACGAATTCATGCCCCGCACGCTGCTGGAATCCCAGTTCGCCGCCCTGGAGGACCTGGAGGCGGACGAGGCCCATGTCCTGGCGGACATCACACAGCCCCTCGATGTCCTTGTGGAAGCGGTGGCCCGGCAGCTTGGGGCGCACTCGACACCGTCGAATAGCCGGGCCGCGCCCACCGTGGAGACCGCCCGGGTCGCCTAGGGGGTTCCTGCGCACTCGGTGGTAGGTAGACTGGTCTACCTACCACCGATGTGAGGAGAGCCCGTGACAGCATCAGGCCACTCAGCCCACGGCCGCCCAACCGCTGCGCGCCGCCCCGCCCGCGAACTGCTGCTGGAAGCTGCCGCGCGGCTTTTCTATGCCAACGGCGTGACAGCCACCGGGATCGACGCCGTCACGGCCGAAGCGGGAGTGGCCAAGAAGAGCCTCTACAACAACTTCAGTTCCAAGGCGGACCTGGTGGCGGCCTACCTGGAGGCGAGGCACGACGAGTGGCTCGGCCTGTACCGCCGGCGGCTGGAGACGGCGCAAACGCCGCGGGACCAGGTCCTGGCGGTCTTCGATGCCTATCTGGACCACGCGAACTTCGCCTACGAGCACGGCTTCCGGGGATGCGGCCTGCTCAACGCCGCGGCCGAACTCCCTGCCGGCGATCCCGGCAGGGACGCGGTGCGCCGCCACAAGGAGGAGGTCCAGGAGCTCCTGGCCGGGCATGTGGCGGGGTTGTTGCCGGGGCGGGAAGAACAGGTCCCCGCAAACGCCGTGCACCTGGCGTTCCTGCTCGAAGGTGCCATGGCCCGCGCCGGGCTGGAAGGCAATGACGTCCCGCTGAGGGAAGCCAGGGGCCTGGCCGGAGAGTTGCTGGACGCCCTGTGAGCATTGAGCGCCACCACCCGAAGGCCCATCCATGGGGAGCGATGTCCGTCGTGGCTGCCTCCGTCCTCTGGGGCACCACCGGGACCGCAGCCACCTTCGCCCCAGGCGTGAGCCCGCTGGCTGTTGGCGCCGTGGCAATGGGGCTGGGCGGCCTGCTGCAGGCGATCATCGCAGCACGGCTCATCGGCCTCCAGGCCGGCAGCCTGCTCGCACGGTGGCGCCTGGTTTCGCTCGGTGCCGCGGCCGTGGCCGTCTACCCCCTGGCCTTCTACAGCTCCATGCACCTCTCCGGCGTGGCCGTGGGCACGGTCGTCTCGATCGGCTCCGCCCCCGTGGCGGCGGCCCTGATCGAACGCTTCGCGGACCGGAAAAGGCTGAGCCGGCAATGGATCATTGGGGCCCTGCTGGGGGTCGGCGGCGCCGCGCTGCTCTCCTTCGCCGGGCACACGCCGGCAGGGCCAGCCGCCGCAGCAGGCGCACCGGTTGCTGCGGAAGCGGCCACGGATTGGAGCTCGACGGCGGGAATCCTCCTTGGCCTGCTGGCCGGTACCACCTATGCCCTGTACTCCTGGGCGGCCCACCGCCTGGCGGGCGGCGGGGTCACGTCCAGGGCTGCGATGGGGAGCATCTTCGGGCTGGGCGGGCTCCTGCTGATGCCCGTCCTCGCCGCGACGGGCGGACCGCTGCTGGAGTCCTGGGGCAATGTCCGTGTTGCTGCCTACATGGCCGTGGTCCCCATGTTTGCCGGGTACCTCCTGTTCGGCTGGGGCCTGGCCCGGGTCGGCGCAAGCACCGCCACCGGTATCTCCCTGCTGGAAACCGTGGTGGCCGCCGTCCTGGCAGTAGTGGTGGTGGGCGAAAGGCTCCCGGCACCCGGGTGGCTTGGCGCCGCCGTCGTCCTGGCCAGCCTGTTTATCCTGACGCCCCGCGGCCGCCGGGCAGCAGGTGAATCGGCACAGTCCCGCGCAGCAGAACAGCCAGCGGCAGAATCAGCCGGTGTGCTGCCGCCGGGCCAGTACCGTGGGTCCCAGCAACAGGCAGGCCCCCAGCCCCAGCAGCAGAATCCCTAGCACCACCGCACCCGGCGCGGGGATCCCGGCCCCGGCGAGGATGAGCACCACGCCGATCAGGGCCGCCGCCACTCCCGGGAACAGGCCTGCAGGAAAACGACGTGCCGGGTAACCCGAGAGCAGTTCCATGGCCAGGTGGGGATCATCCACGATCAGCCCCATTTCCAGCTCCTTGAGCAGGCGTCGCTCCTCGTCGGACATTGGCATGGCAGGCCCCTGCTTCCTTGGGAGGCGGTTTCGGTATCAAACCGTAGGAGCCTTCTACCACTTAGTCAATAGTTTCGGCTGCCCCCGGGCCGCCCTCACGCCGGGACGTCGTAGCGCAGCTCACCGCCCACAACCCGGACCCCCTGGGTGGGGACGTGTGGAACGGCCTTGCCGGGAGGCAAGAGGTGTTCAACGGGCAGGCCCGCCACCAGCACGCAGTGGTCGGCGATGAGGCGGCGGTGGCAGCGCCACCAGAGGGTTTCGCTGCACATGATCGCGGTGGTTTCCACCTGCGACCCGGCCACCAGTTCTGCGCTTGCGGCCAGGAAATCGCCACTGCGCATGTAGCCTGCGTAGGCGCGGAACGAGTCATTCCGGAGGGCAATGTCGGGGGAATCCGGGAGCAGTTTGCGGAAGCCGCCCAACCGTTTCTCCCAGCGGTAGCCGATCCCCGCTTCCGGAAGCCACACCGCCATGCGGTCCTTGCCGAAATGCGGATACTTGCGGCTGCCCGGGCCGATCCGGACATCCACCAGGGACGTCACCCCGGCAGTTTGCAGCAGCGCTGTGAAGTCCTCCTGGGAGCCGGTGCCGTGACCGATCGTGAACAGCGTTTCCATTGCGGCCATCATAGGCAGGCTCCGGCCGCCGTAACCGGCCCCGCCCAGTGGGAGCCTGGCTCAGGGAAGCAGGCTACCGTCGTCGTAATTCCGCGAACTCGATGGATGGCACGATGGCGCCCGCGTCCCGCTCCACGAAGTTGGTGCCCGGGGGTACCAGGTCGTCGATGGCGTCGAGCACCGTCTCGCCCAGCTGGACGTCGGCGGCGCGAAGGTACGCCTGGAGGTGTTCCTCGCTGCGCGGGCCGATGATCACGCTGCTGATGGCGGGATGCGTCAGGGCAAACCCCACGGCCAGGTCCACCAGGGACAGCTCCAGCTTGTCCGCCAGGCGGGCCAGCGAATCCTTGGCCAACAGCTTGCGCTCGCTGGCGGGCCCGGACAGGTCGTACCGGCCGGGAAGCGTGTGCACCCGGGTGGGCGGCTTGGCCGATTCCAGGACGAAGCTGCCGGAAAGCCAGCCGCCCGCCAGCGGGCCGTACGCGAGGACACCCAGGCCATACTGCTGGGCAATCGGCAGTACGTCGCGCTCGTTGCCGCGGACCAGCATGGAATACGGGACCTGGTTGCCCACCGGCGGGATCAGGTGGTTGGTGGTGGCCAGCCATTGTGCCTCCACCAGCTGCGCCGGCGTAAACACCGAGGTCCCGTAGTACAGGATCTTGCCCTGGCGGATCAGGTCGTTGAGGGTGGTGATGGTTTCCAGGACGTCGGTGTTGTAGTCCGGCCGGTGCGCCTGGTAGAGGTCGATCCGGTCTGTCTGCAGCCGGCGCAGGCTGCCCTCCACGGCCTGGGTGATCCAGCGCCGCGAGTTGCCGGAGTGCGCGGGGTTGGGGCTCATCTGGCCGTGGAACTTGGTGGCCACGAAGACGTCGTCCCGGCGGCCCCGCAGCGCACGGCCCACCACCTGCTCCGATTCCCCCTGCGAGTAGACGTCGGCGGTATCAATAGCGGTGATGCCGGCGTCCAGCGCCGCGTGGATGATGCGGATGCTCTCGTCAGCGCCGGTGGGTGCACCCTGGCCGCTGCCGGTCCCCTCGCCAAAGTTCATGGTCCCAAGGGTGAGGGGACTGATGGGGGTTCCCGACCGTCCGAACACCCGCAGTTCGCTCAGGCTCATCTCCGGTCTCCTTCATTCAGTTGCCGTGCCCTGGATCGTCATGACGCTACACAGATCCGGCAGGCCGGCGCAGATTTCCGTTGCAGTCCTTCTCTTTTCGTCGCACGGAGTAACCGGAGCGGCGGGGATGACGTTTTATGGCGCTCAAACAGCCCGAAACAGCACTTATATTGAGGCATGGGCACCCTCAATAACGATGAACAATTTGTCCAGTTGCACGACCTCATCATCGGCAGCACCAACGTTGCTGACTTCCTGTCCGAGTTGTCCACCGTTGCCGCATCCACGCTCAGCGATGCCGCGAACGTCTTCATCGAATGCGGGGTTACGCTCCGCCGCCGCAAGCGCAACGCCACCATTGCCGGCAGCAGCGAACGGGCCGCGGTGCTGGACAAGCTGGAACAGGTCCTCGGGGAAGGGCCCTGCATCGCATCGCTGGAGGCGATGCAGCCAATGATCCTGTCCGACGTCGAGACCGATACCCGGTGGCCTGAATACCAGAAGGTGCTGGCTGACAACGGCTGCCGCAGCGTGCTGGGCGTTCCCCTGGGCCTGGACGCCGACCAGGCCGCCGCCTTGAACTTCTTTGCCGCGGAACCCGGCGTCTTTGCCCCCAACGTCATCCGCACAGCGGAGGGGTTTGCCGACCTTGCCGGCAGGGCCCTGCGGCTGGCGCTGCGGATCGCCGATGCCCAAAACCTGGCAGACGACCTGAAGGCGGCCATGGCAAACCGCACCACGATCGACCTCGCCTGCGGAGTGATCATGGCGCAGAACCGGTGCAGCCAGGGTGAGGCCATGGCGTTGCTCACCAAGGCATCCAGCCACCGGAACCAGAAGCTGCGGGACCTCGCCGCTGAGGTCCTCGGGCGCGTCAGCGACGGAGCGGTGAGCACGCACTTCGATCCGTAGCCTGCCCGGATCCACTCCCCATCCACGTAACGGTCCTGTCCGCGATCCCGCGCCGGTTTCGCCTCTGCGCCGCCCTGCAATAATCTGAACCAACGGTTGTGCACTGGGGTGTGAGCGCCCGGCACGACAGGCAGCACTGTAAGTTCCGGGACCATCACAGACGAGGCGGACACCCATGACGGCAGCAGACCAGCAGGACGCAGCACGGCCAATGACGCCCGCCGACCCTCCAACGGCTGCCCCCGGGACGGTGGATCCGCACCTGCTGCAGCAGCTGGCCGACGCGCATGGCGTGGGTACGTCCTTCCAGGGCTGGGACGGGCTTCCGCACGCCGTTGCCGAGGCCACGCTGATCAAGGTGTTGGCCGCGCTGGGGGTCGAGGCCAACACCAACCAGCAGATTGAGGCCGCCCTCGCGGAGGTGGACGTGGCCCCCTGGCGGCGGATGCTGCCGCCGGCCGTCGTCATCAAGCAGGGCGAACCGGCGCAGTTTCCGGTCCACGTGCGGGACGGTGCCACCGCGAGCGTCACCATCAGACTGGAAGGCGGAACCGGATCGCGGGAGGCGGTCCAGCAGGACATCTGGATCCAGCCCCGGGAGGTGGACGGCGTCTCCACCGGACGTGCCACATTCTCCCTTCCCGAGGAGCTGCCCTTGGGGTGGCACACCCTGCACGCGGAGTCGGAAGGCGCCACAGCCAGTGCCGTCCTGGTGGTCACGCCGGCCCGTCTGGACACGGCCAAACCCCTTGAGGACCGCCGCGGCTGGGGGCTGGCCACGCAGCTGTATTCGGTCCGGTCCAAGCGGTCATGGGGCATCGGCGACTTCTCGGACCTGGCGGACCTGGCGGCCATCAGCGGAGCGCGCGGGGCCGACTACGTCCTGGTCAACCCGCTGCATGCCGCCGAACCCGTCCCCCCCGTCCAGCCCTCGCCGTACTCGCCGTCCACCCGCCGGTTCTTCAACCCGCTTTACATCCGGATCGAGGCCATCCCGGAGCTGGCGTACCTGCGGCCGCGGAAGCGCGCGGCACTGGAAAAGCTGCACGAGGAAGCAGCAGTCCTGAACCGGGACGGTGCCCGGCTGGACCGCGACGCCGTTTACGGCGCCAAGCTGCAGGCACTGGAGATGCTGTACCACACCCGGCGGTCACCGTCCCGTCAGGCCGCATTCGATGAGTTCTGCCGCATCTCCGGCACCGGCCTGGATGATTTCGCGCTCTGGTCCGCCATCCGCGAGGACCTGGCCCCCGGGGATCCCCTGTGGGCTGATCCGGCGTGCGCCATCGGAACGCCGGAGGCGGAAGCGCTGCGGGAGAAGCTGGCGGACCGGATCGGGTTCCACCGCTGGCTGCAGTGGATCTGCGACGAGCAGCTGGAAAGCGCGCAGCAGGCGGCGCTCCGCTCGGGCATGCGGCTGGGCGTGGTGCACGACCTCGCAGTCGGCGTGGACCACAACAGTGCCGACGCGTGGACGCTGGGCCGCGTGCTGGCCCCAAACACCAGCGTGGGTGCGCCGCCGGACATGTACAACCAGCAGGGCCAGGACTGGGGCCAGCCGCCATGGCACCCCGCCCGCCTGGCCGAAGCCGGCTACGAACCGTTCCGCAACATGCTGGCCAACGTGCTGCGCCACGCCGGCGGCATCCGCGTGGACCACATCCTGGGACTGTTCCGGCTGTGGTGGATCCCCATCGGAAATGCGCCGGGGGACGGAGCCTACGTCCGGTACGACCACGAGGCCCTGATCGGCATCCTGGCCCTCGAGGCGCACCGCGCCGGTGCCGTAGTGATCGGCGAGGACCTGGGCACCTTCGAGCCCTGGGTGCGTGACTACCTCGCGGCCCGCGGCATCCTGGGCACGTCCATCCTGTGGTTCGAGTACGACGGCGATTCGCCCCTTGCACCGGAAAAGTACCGTACGCAGGCGCTCGCCAGCGTGAACACGCACGACCTTCCGCCCACGGCCGGGTACCTTGCCGGCGACCATGTGGGGCTGCGGAGCCGGCTGGGGCTGCTGGAGCGGTCCGAAGAGGAAGAGCGGGCCGAGCACAACGCGTCGCTGGAGAAAATGTTCGTCCTGCTGCGTGAACGCGGCTACCTCTCCGAGGGGACGGCCGCCGGGCCCGGCCAGCAGTCGGCGGAGGAGCACACCATCGAGGCGCTGCACCTCCTGCTGGCCCAGTCGCCGTCCGTATTGCTGGGCGTGGCATTGGTGGACGCGGTGGGGGAGCGGCGGCTCCAAAACCAGCCCGGAACTACGGAAGCCCTGTACCCCAACTGGCAGGTTCCCCTGGGCGGCCCGGACGGCAGGCCCGTCTACCTTGATGACCTTCCCGGCAACAAGCGGTTCAACGCGCTGCTCGCCGCCGTGGAGGGATCCCTGCACAGACCCTGAGCAGCTGCTCAAAGCACGATGGCCCCGCCGCTTCCTCAAGCGGCGGGGCCATCGTCCTTGTTCCGCCGGCCTAGCCTGCGGTGATCAGGTGGGTGAAGTGGTCGTACCGGAAGCTCACCGGGCCGCCGTCGTGCTCAAACACGATGTTGGCCCCGGGCGTTGCCCCGCCGGCCCCGTAACTGACGTCCCACGACTTGTTGAGGGCCGCCTTGAACTCGTAGCTCCCCGCCGGCAGGTCAGGCACGGTGAGCTTCCAGACGAGGTCTGCCGGGTCCAGGACCAGCTGGGCCTGCTGGCAGGCCGGCTCCCAGTCGGTGGCGCAGCCCAGCTCGCTGTCCATGCTTCCCGCCGCCGCCACGGCGGACGGCTGCTGGGACGCGTAGGCGGCGCTGAGCAGGTGCGTGCTGTTGTCGTAGCGGAAGGTGACCGGCCCGCCGGGGTGGTCCAGCACGATGTTTTGGCCATTCAGCTGGCCGTCGGCACCGTAGTTTTCGTCCCAGCCGCCGTTGAGCGCGGCCTTGTATTCGTACTTCCCGGCCGGCAGGTCCGCGGTCAGCCGCCAGATGCGGTCCGCCGGGTCCAGGACCATCTTTGCCTGCGGGCAGGCCGGATCCCACTGCGCGGTGCAGCCCATGGCCTGGTTCAGTGATCCGGCCACCGTCACCGAATCGGGTTGCGGTGCCTGGCCCACAGTGACGGTCCTGGTGCCGCTGGTGACGCTGAAGCCCGTGCCGGCCATGACGGCCCGGTACTGGACTTTCGTGCCGAAAGCCAACCCGGAGACATCGTCGGTTGCCGAGTACACGGGCGACGACGAATCCGTGCCCACCGCCGTCCAGTTCCCGCCGTTGACGCTGCGCTCAAAGGACACGACGTTGCCAGCCTTCTCGGGATCGGCGGTGGCGCTCAGCTCAACTTTGCCGTCCACGCTGGTGCCTTCGGCGGGCTTCTGCAGGGTCAGGACGGGCGTGGGGACGCTGGCTTGGCGGCTCTGGCTGGTGGCGGTGTGGCCGCCGTTGTCCAGCACAGTGGCGTGGTACTCCAGGGGAGTGCCGGCGTCCAGGGCCGCGACGTCGTGGAACACCTGGTACGGAGCGGTGTCGTCCGTGCCGATTGGCTGCCACTGGCCGCCCGCCGTCCGTGCTTCGAAGGTCACCTCGTTGAACGAGGAACCGTCGACGTCGGCCGTCACGTTGATGCGCCCGTTGTCGCCTGGGGCTGCGGCCGGCTGCTGGAGGGCGACGGCGGGTGCGGCCTTGGAGTGCGGGATCCGCCCCGAGGATTCGTAGACGACGGCGGAGAGCGGCGGCACGGTGACCGTCAGCTTGGCGTCCTCCGAGGTTTTGGCTTCCTCGGCCCCTTGCCCGTAAATCCGTGTGTAGCTGCGCTTGGCGATGTAGGTGGGGATCGCGGCTGTCTGTGGCTGGGCGCTGTTGTTCAGGGCCACCACGTATTCACGCTGGTCCTGGGCGTCGGTGCGGGAGAAAGCGTAGATGCCGGGGCCATCCGAGGCGTAGCGGTGCTGGTGTGCTCCGTTCCGCAGTGCCGGATGCTCCTTGGTCAGGGCAGCCAGCTCACGGATTTTGGCGTAGAGCGGATGGCCGGGGTTGAAGTTGTCCGTGGCGTGGGTGGCGTCGGTGCCCAGCAGGTCGTCGTCGAGGTAGTCCGGCACCTTGCTGGCGAAGAGCGTCTGGCGCGCGTCCTGGTCACCGCCGGGGCCGGTGAAGCCCTGCTCGTCGCCGTAGTAGACCACCGGGTTGCCGCGGGAGAAGTACATCAGCTCGTGGGCCAGTTCGTCGCGGGCCACCTTCTCGGCGTCGCCGGCCGCCGGGTTGTCCTGGCTGATGAAGCTGCCGATGCGGCCCATGTCGTGGTTGCCCAGGAAGGTGGGGAGCCCATAGACGTTGGAGTCGGCGTCGGTGTACCAGTCGTCACCGGCGAAGAACGTTTGCAGGGCCCTGGCGTCCTGGCTCTTGGATGCGAAGTTGCGAGCCGCGTCCTGGAAGGGGAAATCCAGGACTGCCTGCATCTTGTTGCGGGTGGTGAACTGCGAGGTGAAGCTCTTGCTGGTGTCGAAGACCTCGCCGAACATGAAGAAGTCGTCCTTGCCGTGCTCTTTGGCGTAGGTGAGGACATTGGGGCCGAATTCCTGCCAGAACTCGTTGTTCACATGCTTCATGGTGTCGATGCGGAAGCCGTCCACGCCGAAGTCGCCGATCCAGGACTTGTAGATGTCCTCCATGCCGTGCACCACTTTGGGGTTTTCGGTGAACAGGTCATCGAGGCCGAAGAAGTCCCCGTACATGGAGTCCTCGCCCGTAAAGGTGGCGTCGCCACGGTTGTGGTACAGGGTGGGGTCGTTCAGCCAGGCCGGGACTTTGAGGTTTTCTTCGTCGGGTACCAGGACGGGCTTGTAGGGGAATGAGGTGTTCGCGTCCAGTGGGGGGAAGGTACCGGTGCCGGCGAAATCGCGGTCGTCGAAGGGTTCGCCGGAAGCTGTTTTGTAAGGGACGGCATCCTTGGACACGTAGCCTTTGCGGTCGCCTTCCTGGTAGCCGATGACGTCAGCGGTGTGGTTGGTGATGATGTCGAAGTACACCTTCATGCCGCGTGCGTGGGCGTCGTCGATGAGGCCCTTGAGTTCGTCATTGGTGCCCAGGTGCGGATCGATCTGGGTGAAGTCGGTGACCCAGTAGCCGTGGTAGCCGGCTGACTTGTCCTCCGGCTGGACTGCCTTGTTCTTGAAGCTCGGGGTCAGCCAGATTGATGTGGTGCCCAGGCCCTGGATGTAGTCGATCTTATTGCGGAGGCCGGCAAGGTCACCGCCGTTGTAGAAGCCCTTTTTCGTGGGATCGAAGCCGGAGACCATGGGGTCGGGTCCCAGGCCGCCCTGGTCGTTTGCGGTGCTTCCATTGCTGAAGCGGTCCGCCATTACGAAGTAGAAGTTTTCGTCGGTCACGGGACCGCGGAGCGAATGCAGGGCCTCTGCGGAGCCCTGGTTCTTGTTGCCGGGGTCCTGGGAACCTGGACCGTTAGGGGCGGCCTGGGCCGGGAGGACTGCCGCGGAGACGGCGACGGCGGCTGCAAGTAGACCGGCTGCGGATCGGGCTGCAACGCGCTTCCGGGTTGGCCTGGTTACTGAAGGGTGCGGTGTTCCGGCTGGACTTGCCGGTTGGTGGGCGCGTGGGGGAGCGCCGGGAGGGGTGCGGAATAACAAGGGGTGAGACCTTCCTGGGAAGCAGCGCTGCTGTACAGGCTTGCCGTTGACATGGGGATGCGGCAGGAGGGTTCGAAGGACAGCATGCTGTCTTGTGAACCAAGTCACAACTGTAAGCGCTTGCACTGAATTACTCCAGTGTTTGGGGAAGGCCCCTCCTGGAGGTCCGGCGGGGCGGCAGCGCTATCCCGCGGCTACCAGTGCGGTGGGTGACGCGGCGTTGACGTTGTGCATGATCGGTCCGGGGAGGCCGGTGATGGGATCCAGCTCAAAGCTGGCGATGTTGTCCGACCGCTCGTGGGCCACGTGAAGCCAGTTTCCGCGGACCAGGTGGTGGCGCGGCCAGTCCCCTCCGCTGGCAAAGTCCTTGACGGGGATGAGTTCGGTGCCGTTCCCGGCGACTTCCAGGACACTGATGAGGTTCGAGCCGCGCACTCCGGCGTAGGCGAAGTTCCCCTGCGTGCCCAGGCAGATTTCGGCGGCGGAGTCGCCCTGCCGGCTTCCGCCCGCCGTCGCGGGCCCGCGGAATACCAGCTCGTAAATGCCGGCGTCGGGGCGGACCACGAAGACTTCCACGGAGTATTCCGAGACGATGAAGACGTTCCCGTTCGGGTGCTGCGCCAGGTGCCGCGGGCCGCTGCCACAGGGGAGGACGACCTCGTGGTCCGCCACCAGTCCGGTGCCTGCCTCGTAGGTCCAGATGCGGAGGGTGTCGTGGCCCAGGTCGGTGGTCATGATGCGTCCGTCCTGCAGCATCAGGCTGGCGTGGGCGCGGCTTTGCCGGGGGCTTCCGGGCGAGAGGGCGGCGGGGGGATCAACCGACGGCGCGGCGGGGAACCGCCGGGTCATGCCGCCGTCGGAATCCAACTCGTAGAGGAGGACCTGCCCGTCGCCCCAGCAGGCTGCAGTGACAAAGCGGCCGTGCGGGTCGACGGCAACATGGCAGGTGGCCTCGCCGGCCGGCTGCGGCTCCCCGCAGGCCTCCAAAGCGGCTTCGCCGTGCCGGCGGTATGCCTGGACTTTCCTGCGCTGTTCGGTCGCCGCGTACACCACCGGCAGGGCTGGGTGTACAGCAATGAACGACGGCGATTGCGCCTCGATGGCCGTCCCCAACCATTCCAGGCTGCCGTCCCGGTGCTCGCGGGCCGCGCCGATGCCGTCGGCACGGCCGCCTCCGTCGGGGGTGTACGTGCCGATCCACAGAATGTTGCTGGCTGGATTGCTGCTGAAGGCCTCGTTGGTGGCTGCACCGTTGGTCATGGTCCAATCCTGCCAAGGCTTTGTCCCCTATTCCCGTACCCCGGGCCGCCGATTAGCATGGGTTTTTCGGCACTGGCAGAAGGGAGAGGGTCGCGGCTATGGCTGGATTGATGGTGATTGGCGGGACCCGGCGCTCCCCGGAGACCTGGGCCTAACCGGCGTGGAGGTGCCCGTGGGCTGCCCGGAGGGCGGTGTTCAGCATTCTGGCGGGTTACGGACTGTACACGGCCGGTCCGCGCCGCTTGGCTTCAACCAGGTCGTCTCCCGGCTGCGGTCTGCGGGCTGTGTCTTCGCCGAAGACGAGGCCCGGCTCCTCCTCGCAGAGGGCGCCGGCCCCGAGGAACTTTTACGCAGTGTCCAGCAGCGGGTGGAAGGCATCCCCCTGGAGCACATTCTGGGTTGGGCTGAGTTTGCCGGCGCCCGCGTTGTGGTTGAGCCCGGCGTTTTCGTCCCGCGGCGGCGCACGGAGCTCCTGGTCAACGAGGCTCTGGACCTGCTGGCGGAGGGGGCCCTGGCCCTGCCGGCGGATGCCGCATTGCCGGCGCCTCCGGTGGTGGTGGATCTCTGCTGCGGATCCGGGGCCGTGGGCACGGCCATCCTTCGACGCGCCCCGCACGTGGAGCTGCATGCGGCGGATATCGCGCCTGCTGCCGTGGGATGCGCCCGGCGGAACCTGGAACCCTTGGGTGGCCACGTTCATGCGGGTGACCTGTTCGCGGCCCTCCCGCCCGCGCTGCGCGGCCGGGTCCGGGTGCTCGCCGTCAACGCTCCGTACGTCCCGACGCAGGCAATTCGCACGATGCCGGCGGAAGCCCGCCTGTACGAACCTGTTGCCTCGCTCGACGGCGGCCCTGATGGACTGGACTTCCATCGGCGGCTTGCCGCGGGATGTCTTCTCTGGCTGGCGCCCGGCGGTCATCTCCTGATCGAGACCAGCGATCGGCAGGCGGCCGGCACCGCCGGCATCCTGGCGGCAGCCGGATTCACTGTGCAGACAGTCCGTTCGGAAGAGCTGGACGGGACTGTGGTCGTCGGACATTACGGGCCCCGAAACCCCTAAGCGAAAAACCCGGACTGTGGTTTAAGCACTGCCGGGGTTTAAGCACTGCCGGCCGCCGCGTCCCCCAAGGATCGCGACGGCCGGCAAGGCGATTCAGTTGTAGCACAAAGGCTGGTCATTCCCATGTCATGCGGCGTGACCCGCGTCATGAATGACCGGTGGAGCGTCAATCAGGACTTCGTGCCGGTCCCACCGGAGGTGCCAAGGTTGGTGGTCTCGGGGTGGGTGCTGTGGGCGGGGATATGGTCTCCGCCCAGGGCGCCGGGGGTGTCGGTGTCCGTGGAAGGTGCAGCAGAAGTGCCTGCTGCAGTGTGGCCCGCAGGACTGTCGCGGTGCATTGCAGAGCCGATCACAGTGCCTGCCCTGCGGGCGGCTTCCGTAAGCTGGTCTGCCACGTCAGGAGCTTTTTCCTTGATGGTTTCCGTCGCGACGGAAACCTTGTCCTGTACCGGCTTGCTGTCCCAGATGCCGGCCGCACGGGCCTTCAGCTTGTCGTAGGCAGCACGCCCTGACCGAGATCCGAGGACGTAGCCCACGGCAACGCCTACACCCAAAAGAAGCTTGTTTTTCACGATGATCTCCTGCTCTGCGAGAAGGTTGTCAGTCCCGGCAGGGGGCGGTGACGCCGCTTGCCGGGGAAAATGAAAGCCGGCCTGGGGATGATGTCCCCAGGCCGGCTTCCTGGCGTGCCCGTGCCGTTAGCCGCGGGCGCTGCGCTTGGTGACCATGCCGTAAATGGCAAGGACGATCAGCGAGCCAACGATCGCCAGCAGCCACGTCTGGATCGAGAAGAACTCCTGCAGTCCACTGCCGAAGATCATCCCGCCCAGCCAGCCACCGAGGAAAGCGCCAACGACGCCGAGCACCATGGTGATGATCCAGCCGCCACCCTGGCGTCCCGGGAGGATCGCCTTAGCGATCGCACCGGCAATAAGTCCGAGAATCAGAAATGCAATAAATCCCATTTGAAGCTCTCTTCCTAGGTAAAGGAGGCCTCCAGGTCCCGGAGGCACTTCATCCTTCTGGCTCAATAGTAATCATGCTTACTATCTTTTTGCCAACCCCGTTTTTGGAAAAAAGTGCAGTTCAGGACGGCTTTAGTGTCCCGTCCGGTCCGAGTCGTTGCCTGCCCCGGGGCCCTCGTCCAAGGCCCCCAAATCCGCTAGATCCTGCGGGTCCAGGACGAAATCGAACACCTCCAGGTTATCCGCCATCCGGGTGGGGGAAGCCGTCTTGGGAATCGTTACCAATCCGTTTTGTACGTGCCACCGGAGGACCACCTGGCCGGGGGTTTTGCCATGCTTTTCTGCCAGCCGGGAGAGGACGGGAGCAGCCAGCAAACCTGCCCCAGAGCCGCCCAGCGGACTATAGGACTCTGTCACAATGCCATGCCGGTTATGGAATTCGCGCTCTGCCTGCCGGGTAATGGCGGGGCTTAGCTGGATCTGGTTCACGGCCGGCACCACGTCAGTCTCCGCCATCAGGCGTTCGAGGTGCGCCGGTTTGAAGTTGGACACCCCGATGGACCGGACTTTCCCGTCAGACTGCAGGCGTTCGAAGGTCCGCCACGTGGAAACGTACTGGTCCCTGCCGGGCAGGGGCCAGTGGATCAGCAGCAGGTCCACGTAATCCAGGCCCAGTCGCGCCAGGGACCCTTCCAAGCCTGCTACGGCGCGGTCGTGGCCTTGGGATTCGCCGTCCAGCTTGGTGGTGATGAACAGCTCGCCGCGGTCCACGCCGCAGGCGCGGATGCCGTTCCCCACGCCGCGTTCGTTGCCGTACTTCACGGCGGTGTCGATGTGCCGGTACCCGGCTTCCACGGCCTGGACGACGGCTGCGGCCGCCTGTTCGTCGTCCAGCGGCCAGGTGCCAAGCCCCAGCTGCGGGATCCTGTTGCCGTCATTGAGGTCGATGAGCGGTGCAAGTGTCATGCGATCAGTCTGCCCTCTCCGGGCCGTCCCGGCGCCCAGTGCCCGCGATTCGGAACGGCCCGGAGGGTGCTGCCGCAGGAGCCTAGGCCGGTTCCTCCGCCAGTTTCCGCTTGAGGATCTTGCCGCTGGGGCCGAGCGGGAGTTCGGAAAGTATCCTGACCACGCGCGGGTACTTGTAGGCCGCGAGCTGGGCGCTGGCAAAGTCCACCAGCTCGGTCTCGGTGACTGTGGCTCCCGCGTCCAGGACGATGGCGGCCGCGATTTCCTGGCCGTGGACGTCGTGCGGGATGCCGTAGACGGCCGCGCTGACCACGGAGGGATGGGTCAGCAGGACTTCCTCCACTTCCCGCGGGTACACGTTGTAGCCGTTCCGGATGATCATGTCCTTTTTGCGGTCCACGATGGTGAGGTAGCCGTCGTCGTCCTTGGTGCCAAGGTCGCCGCTGCGGAACCAGCCGTCCACCACGGCCTCAGCGGTGGCCTCGGGCCGGTTGAGGTACCCCTTCATCAGCAGGTGGCCGCGGATCACCAGCTCGCCGAGTTCCCCGTTGGGCAGCAGTTCGATCCGCTCAGTCACCTCAGGGCGGGCGATTTCGATGTCGACGCCCCAAATGGGAATTCCGATGGTGCCCGGCCTCGGCTGCATGCCCACGTGGTTGAAGGCCGCCACCGGCGACGTTTCCGTCAGGCCATACCCTTCGTGGATTTCCACGCCGAAAACGTCGCGGAAACGGTCCATCACGGCCAGCGGAAGCGACGCCCCGCCGGAGATGCCGTACCGCAGTGCGGTGGGTCCTTCCGGCACGGTCTTGGCAGCTTCCAGGAGTGCCACGTACATGGTGGGCACGCCAAGGAAGATGTTGACGTTGTGCCGGGCCAGCAGCTTTAGGGCGTCCGGGCCGTTGAACCGGGGCATCAGGACAATGGTGGCACCGGCGCGCAGCCCCGTGTTGAGCACCACCGTCTGGCCGAAGGTGTGGAAGAGCGGCAGGCCGCCGAAGAGGGTGTCGCCCGGCCGGAAGTCCATCACGCTGGTCAGCAGGACGGACGTCTGTTCCACCAGGGCGAAGTGCGTCCCCAGCGCACCCTTCGGTTTGCCGGTGGTGCCGGACGTGTACAGGATGGTGGCCGTGTCCGATGGCCGGCAGGGTTCGTACGTCCGGATCGGCTCGGCGGCGTCCGCCTCCGCTTCCAGCCGGGGGAACCCGCCGTCGTCGGGCGCCATGACCGTCAGCACATCGACCCCCCTGGCTGAAGCACCGGCAGCGCCCTCCGTGAGCAGGGGAGCGGCGCAGATGAGCAGCCGGGCGCCGCTGTCCTGCAGGACGTACTCGATTTCGCGGGCCTTGAGCAGGGCGTGGACCGGGACGACGATGGCGCCGAGCGAGAGGATGGCGTAGTACACCCGAGCGAAGTCCGGCACGTTGGGGATCAGGACGGCGACGGCGTCACCTGGACCAACGCCGCGGGCGCGCAGCGCACCGGCGTAGGCGCGGGTCTGCCGCCAAAGGTCGCCGTAGCTGACCTGGTCTTCACCGACGACGAGGGCGATGCTGTCGGGAGTCCTCGTGGCTGATTCGGCGAGGATCGCTGCGACGGAGATGGTGGCGAAGCCGTCGGCGGAGTTGGTGTTGGTCATGGCCTGCTTCTTCGGTGGGAGGGTCACGCTGGTGGGTTGGTTACGCGGTGAGGATGAGGGCGTCGCCCTGGCCGCCGCCCCCGCAGAGGGCGACGACGCCGGTGCCTCCGCCGCGGCGTTTCAACGCCAGCGCCTGGTGCAGCACCAGGCGCGCGCCCGAGGCGCCCACGGGGTGGCCCAGCGCGATGGCGCCGCCTTCGGCGTTGACAGTTTCGGTGTCGATGCCCAGATCGTTGGCGGACTGGATGAGGACCGAGGCGAAGGCCTCGTTGATTTCCACCAGGTCCAGGTCCTGCGCCGTCAGCCCCTGGTCCTTGAGCGCGCGTTCGATGGCCCGGGCCGGCTGGGAGTGCAGGGATCCGTCGGGGCCCGCGGTCTGGCCGTGGGCACCGATCTCGGCGATCCACTCCAGGCCTGCTGCTTCCGCTGCTGCCTTGCTGGCAATGACCAGCGCTGCGGCGCCGTCGGAAAGGGGCGACGACGACCCTGCCGTGATGGTGGCGGTCTCCGCCTTGGAGAATGCCGGGCGGAGCTGGGCCAGGGATTCCGCTGTGGTGTCCGGCCGGATGCCCTCGTCGTGTTCAAGCGTCACGGCGGGTCCCTTGCGCTGCGGTATGTCGATGGGTGCGATCTCCTCCGCCATCATCCCGGCCGCACGGGCGGCTTCGGCACGCTGGTGGGACCGGGCCGCGACAGCGTCCTGCTCTTCGCGCGTGATGCCCCGTTCCGCGTTGCCGGAATCGGTGGCCTCACCCATGAGCTTCCCGCTCACCGGGTCCTGCAGTCCGTCGTGGTTCAAAGAGTCCAGCATGGGGGCGTCGCCGATGACGACGCCGGCGCGCAGCCCGGGGACCAGGTGCGGTGCGTTGGTCATCGATTCCTGGCCTGCGGCCACGATGAAGTCGGCTTCCCCCGTGCGGATCATCCGGGCGGCGTCGATGACGGCGGTGAGCCCGGACAGGCAGAGCTTGTTGATGGTGATGGTGGGGACGTCCCAGCCGATTCCGGCGGCCAGGCTGGCCTGGCGTGCGGGGCCCTGGCCGGCTCCGGCCTGGATCACCTGGCCGACAATGACGGCACCGATCTGCTCCGGCGCCACGCCCGTGCGTTCCAGCGCGGCATGGATGGCGTGGGCACCCAGTTCGCTGGCGGAAAAGGGCGTGAGGCCGCCGCGGAACCTGCCGAAGGGGGTGCGGGCGCCGCCCAGGATGACGGGGATGTTGGCGTTCTGGTTCAAGAACAGTCCTTTCAAGGGGATGGCGGGTGGCGGAGCCGGGTGGCAGGGCTTAGGCGAAGGCGGAGGTGCCGGTGATGCCGCGGCCGATGATGAGGAGCCTGCATGGTTTCGGTGCCTTCGTAGGTGTGGATGGCTTCAATGTCGGCAAGGTGCCGGGCGACCCGGTTTTCCAGCAGGATGCCGTTGCCGCCCAGCAGGTCACGGGCGTTGCTGGCGATGCCGCGCGCGGTCCGGGTGCAGGTGTACTTCACCAGCGAGGCCTGCTCGGGCGTGAGGGTTTCGGCTTCATCGAGCCGGGTCATCTGCACCACCATCAGCTGCATGGTGGCCAGTTCACTGAGCATCCGGGCCAGCCGTTCCTGGACGATCTGGGAGGCGGCCAGCGGCCGGCCAAACTGCTTGCGCTGCTTGGCGTACTGGACGGCCGTTTCGTAGCAGGCCGTGGCGTGGCCGACGGCGGACCAGGCCACGCCCAGGCGGGTCGCCAGCAGCACCCGGGCTGTGTCCTTGAACGTCCGTGCGCCCGGCAGGACGTTTTCTTCCGGAACGAAGACGTCCTCAAGGCGGATGTGGGCCTGCCAGATGGCGCGGAGGGCAAGTTTGCCTTCGATTTTCCTGGCGGTGTAGCCGGGGGAGTCCTGTGGAACCAGGTAGCCGTGGACCTGGCCGTCGTCGCCCCGGGCCCAGACAACGCTGACGCCACCTACGGAGCCGTTGCCGATCCATTTCTTTTCGCCGTTGAGCAGGAAGCCGCCCTCCGTGCGGGTGGCCGTGGTTTCCAGGGCCACCGAGTCGGAACCATGGGTTGGTTCCGTGAGGGCGAACGCCGCGTATTCCGTGCCGTTGGCGATCGCAGGAAGCCAGCGCTCCTTTTGCGCCGTGGATCCACACTCGGCAACCGACCGAAGTGCCAGGCCGCCCTGGACCGCAATCATCGTGGCCACTGAACCGTCGCCCCGGCTGATTTCCATGTTCACCAGGCCGGCGGCCATGCTGCTCATAGGCGCGAAGCCCTCCACAGTGATGCCATCGCGGAGCAGGTCCAGTTCGCCCAGGCGGCGGAGGAGATGCCGCGGGTACTCCCCGTGTTCCCAGTAGCCGTCAATGACAGGGAGGACCTCATCCTGGACGAAGCTGCGGGCACGGTCCCAGTACACGCGGTCCTCGTCGCTGACGCCGGCCAGGATGGACGCCGGGTCCGTCCCGAGGGCCTCGGTCAGGACATATTCCGGCTCAACTGTTCCGGAGGGGAAGCTGGCAGGGTCTCCGGTGCGGGTGGGCGCGAGGCTGGGCGACGAGGTCGTCATGTATCTGCATCCTTTGGATCAGCGGCGGCGTGGGGGCCTGTGCCATGTGGCGTGCACCACACGGTTCAAGGATGCAATGAAACGCGGTTCCACGTCAAGAAACTGAGTCCCAAGTTTGGTGGGCGCGGGCCACGGGGGTTAGGGGAGTGCGTCCCGGACTGCCTGGGCGACGGCCTCCTTGTCGGCGTGGCCGGGAAGGACGGTGACCACGACGGTCGGCGCGGGCTGGGCGTGGGCGGCGGTGGCCGCAGGGCTGCCGAGGAGTGCAGGCCGGAAGGTTTCCGCCAGGGCCTGGAGTTCGGTGGCCAGGGCCGTGGCCCTTTCCCGGTCTCCCGCAGCAGTGTCCCCGGCACCGGGTGCGGCCCGCAGCCACTCCCGGAGGAAGGCGTTGTGCACGGCCACCACCGCGGCGGCGAAGGCAACGGCCTTGTATTCGCGCCGGCCGTTGGCGGGCAGCTTGTCATTCAGGTAGTGCAGGAAGGCCCGCTCGTACCGGTGCGAGGTCACGAGCTCCCGGTCCCGGAGGGCCGGAACGGCCTGCAAAAGCCCATACCGGGCGCGGGAGGTTTCCGGGTTCCGCAGGTGGTGGTCGAAGACCAGTAGCGCTGCGTCCGCCACAGCGGCCAGCGGCTCGAGCCTGGATTCAGCGAGCCGGTCATTGACCTGGTGCAGGATCCGCTCGTGGTCGGCGAAGACAACGTCCTCCTTGGACCCGAACCTGCGGAAGAAGGTGCTGCGGCTCATGCCCGAGGCTTCCGCGAGCTCCTCGACGGAGGTTGCATCGAAACCCTGCTCCGCCAGGAGGCTGATGGCTGCCGCGACGGGCCCATCGGAAGGGTGCCCATCGACGGGGCGGCTGGAAGGGGGCGAAGTCATGCGCCGAAATGTAGCACAGCAACTCCCGGTGCCTTCTTGTTGCGGCGGGGCGGCAGGAAGGCACCGTGAGTGTCATTCGGCCCGCTTCAGGCGCCCTGCCGTGCCCAGCCGGTGAGCTTGCCGGAAAGCTGCATGTAGGCCTCGTTGACCTGCTGCAGCTCCGGATGGCTGTCGTACCACTCAACGATCTCCCGTGCACCGTCGGCGAACGGGATGGTGGCCGTGTAGTCCGGGACCAGGGACTTGATCTTGGCGTTGTCGAAGACCACCGAATGGGACCGGTCGCCCAGGAGGTTGGAACCCAGTTCGGAGTCGTGGGCGGCGATGGTTTCGGACGCCACGTGGACCAGTTCGGGTTCCTTGACGCCGGCTGCCCGGGCGAAGAGCCGGTAGATCTGGTTCCAGGGCAGGTATTCGTCGGAGGTGATGGTGTAGCTTTCGCCGACTGCCTGCGGCCGGCCGAGCAGGCCCACGAACGCCTTGGCGAAGTCCCTGCTGTGGGTCAGCGTCCACAGGGACGTACCGTCGCCGTGGACCATGACCGGCAGCCCGGCGCGCATGCGGTGGATGTCAGTCCAGCCGCCCACCATGGCGATCTTGGTGCGGTCGTAGGTGTGCGATGGACGCACCACCGTCAGTGGAAAGTCGTCCTCCCGGTAGGCCTTGAACAGCAGCTCCTCGCACGCGATCTTGTCCCGGGAGTATTGCCAGAAAGGGTTCTTCAACGGCGTGGACTCGCGGATGGGCAGCCTGGTGGGCGGCTTCTGGTACGCGGAGGCCGAACTGATGTACACGTACTGCCCGGTCCGCTCCCGGAACAACTCCATGCTTGCTTGGGCCTGGTCCGGAGTGTAGGAGATGAAGTCCGCCACGGCGTCGAACTCCCTCCCGCCCAGCACCTCCCGCACGGCCGGTGCGTCACGGACGTCGGCGTGCAGCACTTCGGTGCCGTCGGGGACGGGCCTGCCGGACTGCCCCCGGTTCAGGATGGTCAGCCGGTGGCCCAGCGCGGCGGCGCGTTCTGCCGCCGCCGCGCTGATGACCCCGGTGCCGCCAATGAAGAGGATGCTCCTCGGCGCCACCGTCTCCGTTGCGGTTGGGCTCACCACGCGTAGTCTTCCGGTGCCGTGCGGTGTCCGGGGAAGATGTCGTCCAGCCGCTTGAGGGCGTCGTCGTCAAGGGTGACATCCAGTGCGCGGATGGCGGCGTCCAGCTGTTCCTGCGTGCGCGGGCCCACGATCGGCGCCGTCACCGCGGGTTGGTGCAGGAGCCAGGCCAGGGCCACGTCGCCGGGTTCGTGGCCCAGTTCGTCGGCGAAGTCCTCGTACTGCCGGATCTGGTCCTCATGCTTCTTCAGCGTTTCGGCGGCGCGTCCTTCGGTGCGGCGGACGCCCTGGCGTTCCTTCTTCAGCACCCCGCCCAGCAGCCCGCCCTGCAGCGGCGACCAGGGAATGAGGCCCAGCCCGTACTGCTGCGCGGCCGGGATGACTTCCAGTTCCACCTGGCGCATGAACAGGTTGTAGATGGACTGCTCGCTGACCAGGCCGGTGTAGTTCCTTCGGCGTGCTGCTTCCTGCGCCTGGGCGATGTGCCAGCCGGCGAAGTTGCTGCTGCCTGAGTACAGGATCTTGCCCTGCTGCACCGCGACTTCGATGGCCTGCCAGATCTCGTCCCACGGGGTGTCGCGGTCGACGTGGTGGAACTGGTAGACGTCGATGTAGTCCGTCTGCAGGCGCTTGAGGCTGGCGTCCAGCGCACGGCGGATGTTCAAGGCCGAGAGCTTGGACTCGTTGGGCCGGTCCGTCATGGTGCCGTAGAGCTTGGTGGCCAGGACGGTGTGCTCCCGGCGCTCGCCGCCCTTCGCAAACCACCGCCCGATGATTTCTTCGGTCCAGCCGCGGTGGTCGGCTCCGCCGTAGACGTTGGCGGTGTCGAAGAAGTTGATGCCGGCTTCATGGGCCGAGTCCATGATGCTGTGGGCGTCCGCTTCCTCTGTCTGCGGTCCGAAGTTCATGGTGCCCAGGCAGAGGCGGGAGACTTTCAGGCCGGAGCGGCCGAGATGCGTGTACTGCATGGAAAATCCTTTCAGGAGGCCTGCGTGGTTGGCCGTGGCTGCCGGTGGTTGGGCTGCCCGGCCGGTGGTTGACCTTTGCTGCCGGTGGTTGAGCCTGTCGAAACCTACATCTGGGTGAAGGCGGCGACGGCGGGGTCGGAGCCAATGCGCGCACCGGACTCCAGCGCGGTGATGGCGGCCAGTTCGTCGCCGGACAGCGCCAGGGACGAGGCCGCGAAGTTTTCCCTGATCCGGCCAGGGTTCGCGGACTTCGGGATGACGATGGTTCCGTTGGCCAGGTGCCAGGCGAGCACCACCTGGGCGGTGGTGGCATCGTGGGCGGCGGCGATCGAGGTGACGGCGTTCCCATTGAGGTCCCCGCCCTGCCCCAGGGGGCTGTACGCCTCGACGGCGATTCCCAGGTTGCGGCACTTGGCGGCCAGGTCTGCCTGCTGGTAGCTGGGGTGCAGTTCGATCTGGTTGACGGCCGGCACGGTTTCCGTGGACTCCAGCAGGGTGTCCAGGTGGTCGGAAAGGAAGTTGGAGACGCCGATGGCGCGGATTTCCTTGTTCTCGTAAAGCCGTTCCATCTCCTTCCACGCCTGAACGAAGAGGCCCTGCGACGGAACCGGCCAGTGGATGAGGTAAAGGTCGATGAAGTCCAGGCCCAGCGCCTTGCGGCTGTTCTGGAATGCCTCCTGCGCCCTGCCCTGCTCGCCGTTGCGCAGCTTGGTGGTGACGAAGATGTCCTCGCGTGCGATGCCGCTGGCGGCGAGGGCTGCCCCGACTCCGGCCTCGTTCCGGTAGGCGGCCGCGGTGTCGATGTGGCGGTAGCCCGCTTCCAGGGCGTCTTCCACGGTCCGCTGGGTGTCTTCCGGCGGGACCTGGAAAACACCGAAGCCAAGCTGGGGGATGGTGACGCCGTTGTTGAGTGTCAGCTCTGACATGGGAGTGCTCCTTCTGGAAGGTGGTGCTGGAAGATGCGTGCTGGAGTTTGCTGCCGGCTGCCCCGCAGAAGAGAAAGCGGTTTCCATCGGCTCACTCCTGAGCCTATGCACTTCGGTCCATCAAGTCAGCAGGCAAGGCTGTTCCTGTTTTTCCTAGGACTGCCAGTCCTACCTTCGTGGTGGAGCAGGCCGTCCCGCACGGGCACAATGGTCTGCATGGGTCAAAGCGCCGAGTTCGGAAAATTCCTCAAAGCCATGCGGTCCCGGTTGAGCCCGGATGTTGCCGGGACGGGACCCAGCACGGGGGCACGCAGGGTTCCCGGCCTGCGGCGCGAGGAAGTGGCGCGGCTCGCCGGTGTGAGCACCGACTACTACGTCCGGCTGGAGCAGGGCCGTAACATCCACCCGTCCCGCACCGTCCTGGACGCCGTGGCCCGGGCCCTCCGGCTGGACAGCAGCGAGCACGCGCACATGCTGGACCTCCTGGAGAACTGCGCAGGAGCTCCCCGCGAGCCCGGCGCCAACGCCGCCCAGGGTGTCCGCCCGGCGCTGCGCCAGCTCCTGGACGCGGTGGGGGAGGTGCCCGCCATGGTGCTGGGCCGCCGAAACGATGTCCTGGCCGGCAACAGGATGGCCTTCCTCCTGTTCACCGATTTCCCTTCGTTGCCCCCCGCGGAGCGCAACCTGACCCGTTGGACCATCCTGGACCCCGCGGCGCGGGAGCTGTTCAGGGACTGGAAGACGGTTGCCGCCGAAGCGGCGGGATCCCTGAGGCTGGACGTGGGCCGGCACCCCAATGATCCCCAGGCCAGCCATCTGGTGGGCGAGCTGGCGGTCCACAGCGAACACTTCCGCCAATGGTGGGCGGGGCACCGGGTGGCCACGCGGGCCGCCGGTACCGTCCGGTTGCATCATCCGTCCGTGGGGGACCTGGAACTGAACTTTGAAAACCTGGTCCTGCCGGAGGATCCCGACCAGACGCTGAGGGTGTATTCCGCCCGCCCGGGGTCGCCGTCGTCGGACGCCCTGGCGCTGCTGGGAAGCCTCGGGGCCGTGCCGGACGTGGACCCGGAACGCGACGCCGCTGCCCCAACCCAGGCCGAAGCCGCAGGCTGACCGGTCCGCCCGGCGGGACCCGGGTGTGAGCAACTGTACATTCGTCCAGCGAAGTCGGGTGATTCTGGCCAGCCGCCCATTGGGCTGTGGACGGGCGTTTCCTAGGGTGGGAGTACATGCTTACCCACGCCCATTTTCAACACCCAGGATGGTCTCAACGATGAAACGCATCGCCCTGCTGAAGGAACGCCAGGCATCCGCCGGCGCCGCGTCCACCGCTACCGGTTCGCACTGCCCGGCTTCGGGTCTGTGGAGCCCGGACCTGGACCCGCACACCGTCCTGTCCTTCTTTGAAGGCCATGTCTTCCCGGCGTTCGACGGCGTACCCACCGTGTGGCGGCGGCGCAGCCCGGGCACCGCAAACTAAGAGCCGCCTTAAACACGACCGACCCGCAGCCGGCGCTGGAAACGCGCCGGCTGCGGGTCAGTTTGCTTGGCCTAGTGTTCTTCCAGCCGGAAACCGATCTTGATGGTCACCTGCCAGTCCGCGATCTTTCCGTCTTCAAGGTGTCCGCGGACCTCCTTGACCTCGAACCAGTCGAGGTTGCGCAGGGTCTTGGAAGCCTGGGCAATTCCGTTGCGGACGGCGTCGTCCACTCCCTGGGTGGAGGTGCCGACAATTTCAGAAATGCTGTACGTGTGGTTGGACAACTTCGCTCCTCGTGATCATCGTTGCTCCCGGTTGCGGGCCGTCCTTGAAGCCTAGTGGGCCTGCGGGAGCGTTGAACAGGGTTCCACGGCAACGGGAACAGCGGACGCAGGCCTACTTGGCGTCCAGGACCAGCTGCTTCAGGTCATCGAGCGTCTGCTGCATGTGCGCATCCATGGCCTGGCGTGAGCGGGCGGCGTCGCGGGACTCCAGTGCTTCGGCGATGTTCTGGTGGTGGCCAATTGCGTGCTCCTGGATTGCCGGAACGGCGGAGGTCTCGGCCCTGCGCTTTTCCAGTACGCGATGCAGCGGCTCGAAGAGGACAGAGACGAACACATTGCCGGAGGCGCGCAGGATGACGTCGTGGAAGGCGAGGTCTGCTTCCACGAAGGCTGCGACGTCGTTGATGCTGTGCGCGGCTTTCATCGCCGAAATGTAGTTGAAGAGGGAAGTGATGTCTTCCTCGACAATCCGTCCGGCCGCCAATTCGCAGGCACCCGTTTCGAGCATCCTGCGCAGCTCGATGAGCTGGATGGAGGCATCGGCGTCGTTCTTGCCCTCGGACGCGGCCCGGAGCACGGCTTCCAGCGAGGCCCAGCGGCTCAAGGGATTGACGAAGGTCCCCCTGCCGCGCTCTACGCTGAGGATGCGCTGGGCCTGCAGTGTCTTCATCGCCTCGCGCACGGTCATGCGGCTTACTTCGTGGCGCGCGCTCAGCTCATGCTCGCCGGGAACGACCGAGCCGGGCGGAAACTCGCCTTCGATGATGCGGTCCAGCAGCTCATCGGCCACCACGCCCACCAGTGACTTCCTTGCCATGTTCCCCCCGATCACTCTTTCCGGCCGACGCCTGGCGGATATGTCAGACAAGTGTACTTGCGCGTCCGTATGCCGTGTGCCACACTAATTTTCGAATGCAAGATGTCTGACATCTTACAGTTACCTTTACATCAGGATCCGCGAGCCCGGATCGCTACACAACGGAGTGCACTGTGACGCATGAAGCAGACGTTCTGGCCGCCTATCCGGCAGACCTCGAGATTCCCGCTGCGTTGGTTGCTGCCACGCTGGCCGCTTCCAACGCCGACGTTCCCCGCGTCCTGGTAGTCCTCGACGACGACCCCACCGGCACGCAGTCCGTGGCGGACCTGCCGGTGCTCACCCGCTGGGAAGTGGAAGACTTCACCTGGGCCTTCGGGCAGGGCAAACCTGCCGTATACGTCCTGACCAACACCCGCAGCCTGGACCCGGCAGAAGCCGCAGCCCGCAATGAGGAAGTGGTCCGCAACGCCCTGGCAGCGGCAGGATCGACGGAGCCCGCCGGATCCAGTCTTCGGCTGGGCTTCGTCAGCCGGAGCGATTCCACCCTTCGCGGCCACTTCCCCCTGGAGCCGGACGTCATCGCAGCCACCGTTGCGGACGTCAGCGGCGAAAAGACCGACGGCGTCGTCCTGGTCCCTGCCTTCCCCGACGCCGGCCGGCTCACCATTGGCGGCGTCCATTACATGCGCGGCACCGGTGACGCCACGGGAACCCTGGTCCCCGTCTCCGAGACCGAGTTCGCCAAGGACGCCTCCTTCGGTTTCAGCACGTCCGTCATGGCAGACTACATCGCAGAGAAGTCACAGGGCCGGTTCCCGGCAGATTCAGTGATCGTCCTGGACCTGGACATCATCCGTGCAGGTGCCTCCGCGCAGGACCCGGCCATCTCCGCCAAGGCGATCGCCGATGCCATCGAGCCGGCCACCGATTCCACCCCCATCGTCGCGGACATCGTCACCGAAAACGACTTTCGCGCGCTGGCCCTGGGCCTGGAAGAAGCCGAGCGCCGCGGCAAGAAGCTCCTGTACCGCGTTGGCCCGCCGTTCGTCCGCGGCCGCATTGGCCAGGAAGTACGCACCGCACTCACCGCCGAAGAGGCCTACGCGGGCAACACCCCGTCCGAGGCCGGCGGCCTGATCGTGGTGGGCTCGCACGTTGGCGTCACCACCCGCCAGCTCAACGTCCTCACCGCGGAACACGGCTCCGCGCGCATCATTGAGATCGACGTCGAGAAGCTCCTCGGTGCCGAGCCGGACGCCAAAGCCCACCTGGACCAGACCGTGGACGCCGTCGTCGAGGCCCTCCACGCCGGGGATGTCATCGTCCATACCAGCCGCCTGCTCATCAAGACCGACGACCCCGCCGAAAGCCTGCGGATCGCGCGGACCGTCTCCGCCGCCGTCGTGGACGTGGTCAACCGGACCCTGAAGACTTTCCCGCCCCGTTTCGTCATCGCCAAGGGCGGCATCACGTCATCCGACGTGGCAGCCCATGGCCTGGAAATCCGCCACGCGATCGTCCGCGGCCCCATGCTGCCCGGCATCGTCTCCCTCTGGGAACCGGTGGACGGCCCCGCCAAGGGCATCCCGTACATCGTCTTCGCCGGGAACGTGGGCGACGACGACTCCCTGGCCCAGGTCACCCGCAAGCTCAGCAACACATCCCCACTCGCCCCCTAACCTCGCAAGCTCGGCCAGGGAACCCGGCGAGCGTGGCCCCTATTCAATTCAACGGAGAACACCATGACCAGCAACTACACCGTCACCGTCCTGGGCCTTGGCGCCATGGGCCTGCCCATGGCCACCCGCCTGGCTTCCCAGCTGACCGTCCACGGCTTCGACATCGCCGAGCCCCGCCTGGAGCTGGCCCGGGAAGCCGGGATCGCCACCTTCACCACGGCCCGCGAAGCGGCCAAGGGTGCCGACGCCGTCCTCCTGGCCGTCCGCAACGGCGAACAGCTCAACGACGTCCTCTTCGGCGAGAACGGCGTGGCCTCCGTCCTGGAGCCCGGCGCCGTGGTCATCCTTGGCAGCACCGTCGGCACCGACGCCATCCCCGCCACCGTGGCCAAGCTGGCCGAATACGGCGTGGACCTGGTGGACGCCCCGCTGTCCGGCGGCCCCAAGCGCGCCGGCGAAGGCGACCTGTTGATCGTCGTCGGCGCTTCCCCCGAGGCCCGCGAAAAGGCCGCTCCCGCCCTGGACCTGCTCGCCTCCACCCTCACCGTGGTGGGCGACAACCCCGGCGACGGCCAGGCACTGAAGACTGTCAACCAGCTCCTGTGCGGCGTCCACATTGCCGCCGCCGCCGAGGCCCTCGCCCTGGCCGACGCCCTGGGGCTGGACCAGGCCAAGACCCTCGCCGCCCTGGAAGCAGGCGCCGCCGGTTCCTTCATGCTCTCCAACCGCGGCCCGCGCATCCTCGAGGCCTACAACGAGGAAGGCGCCGAGGTCCTGTCCCGTCTCGACATCTTCGTCAAGGACATGGGCATCGTGGGCAAGGCCACCCGCGCCGCCGGCCTGGCAGCCCCCGTTGCCGCCGCCGCCGAACAGCTCTACCTGCTGGGGCAGGCCCAGGGCCTCGCCGCCGCCGATGACTCCGCCGTCATCAAGGTGGTTGCCCCCGCCAAGCGCACCAGGTAGCCCAGCACCCCACGAAGCCCTGCGCACCTTATAAGCCACCCTCCTGCCCTTGCGGCACAAAGGTGCGACGACGGCGGTCCCCCCTCCACCGTCGTCGTACCTCCCAGCGCTGCCGGCGCAGTCCCGCAGCGTTAATCCCCACCCCACCATTCCCTGATGCCCCCCTGCCCCGGGACCGGCACGTCCAAGGAGACATCCCCCTGTGAACCACCTAATTAACCCGCTGCTGCAGCGGGCGGCCGATGCCCCGGCCATTAAGCCCGCCGTCGAGCTGGGCACCCCGGTACTGCTCACCATCGCAGCGGTGGGCATCGCCATCCTGCTGGTGATGATCATCCGCTTCAAGATCCAGGCCTTCGTGGCCCTGCTGACGGTCAGCATCCTGGTGGCCGTCGCCGCGACCATTCCGCTGCAGGACATCTTCACTGTGGTCTCCAGCGGTGTGGGCAGCACCATGGGCAAGGTTGCCATCCTGATCGCGCTCGGCGCCGTGCTGGGCCGCATGATCGAGGTGTCCGGCGGCGTCCAGTCCCTCGCGGACCACTTCACCCGCAAGCTCGGCGCGCGCCGCGTGGCCGTGGCGCTGACCGCTGTCGGCTTCCTGGTTGCCATCCCCGTCTTCTTCGAGGTGGGCATCATCGTGCTGGTGCCCATCGTGTACGCGTTCGCCAAGATCGCCAAGGTGCACCCGGTCAAGTTCGGACTGCCCATGGCCGGCATCATGCTCTCCATCCACGTGGCTGTCCCGCCGCACCCGGGAATCGTTGCCGGCGCAGGCGTCCTCGGGGCTGACATCGGACTGATCGCCCTGATCTCGCTCCTGATCTGCGTGCCGCTGGGCTTCCTGTCCTACTGGGTGGCTTCCATCATGAACCGCAAGGACTACGAGCTGCTGCCCGCGGTGAAGACCCAGGTTGAAGAGTTCGGTTCCAAGTCACTGGTCAAGGTGGGCCACGACGGTCCCGGTGCCGCCGCCATCGCACCCCCGCGCCCGGGCCTGATCATCTTCCTGATCGCAGCGCCCATCGTGCAGATCCTGCTCGGCACTGTCGGCACGCTCGTCATCCCCAAGTCCGATCCCCTGTACGGCCTCGCGTCCTTCATCGGCAACCCCTTCCTGGCCCTGCTGGTGGCCGTGGCGCTGTCCTTCTTCCTGCTGGCGGTCCGCCGCGGCTGGTCCTTCAAGGAAACCGGCGAGATCTTCGAGGGCTCCCTCCCGCCCATCGCCTCCATCCTGATGGTGGTGGCAGCCGGCGGCGTGTTCGGCAACGTGCTGCAGGTTTCGGGCATCGGCGGCGCTCTCTCCAAGACGCTGGACACCCTCGGCGTGCCGCTGCTGCTCCTGGGCTTCATCATCTCGCTGGCCCTTCGCGCCGCCCAGGGTTCAGCCACCGTGGCCATCGTGACCACCACCGGCCTGCTGTCCGCCGCGGTCAGTGGTGGCGGCTACAGCCCTGCACAGATCGCCGTGATCGTCATCGCCATCGGCTTCGGTGCCCTTGGCCTGTCCCACGTGACGGACGCCGGCTTCTGGGTGGTGGTCCGGTACTACGGCCTCACCGTCTCCGACGGACTCAAGACCTGGACCGTCCTGACCACCATCCTGGGCCTGGCCGGCTTCGCGCTGACCTTCGTAGCCTGGATCCTGGTGGGAGGCCTGGGCGCCTGATGCATACCCGACTGGACCACCTGGTCACCTCCGCCCTCCAGCAGGGCTCCGCCGTCCCGGCCTTCACCTGCTACGACTTCACCACCGCGCTGGCAGTGGTGGCCGCCGCCGAGGACGCCGGCCGGGGAGTGATCCTGCTGGTGGCCCCCAAGACCGCCGCCACCCCCAACGGGCTCCGTCTCATTGCTGCCCTCCGTGGACTGGCGGACGCCGCCGCGGTGCCGGTCGCCGTGCAGCTTGACCACGCTGCAGACCTTAAGGTCATGGCCGACGCCGTCGCGGCAGGGGCGGATTCCGTCCTCGCCGACGGTTCGTCCCTCCCTTACGAGGACAACATCGCGCTGGTCCGGGCGGCCCGTGCCCTGCTGGGCGCCGACGTGGTGCTTGAGGCGGAGCTGGGCGGCCTGGCAGGGGATGAGGACCGTGCTTTCGAGGCCGGCCAGTCCGGCGTCGAGGTGGCGGGCCTGACCGACTCCGCACAGGTGGAGGACTTCGTGTCCCGCACCGGCGCGGAACTGCTGGCCGTCGCCGTGGGCAACGTCCACGGCAAGTACAAGGGTGAGCCCAGGCTGCGCTGGGACGTGCTGCAGGACATCGCGGCGCGGATCCACATCCCGCTGGTACTCCACGGTGCCTCCGGCATCCCGGCCGAAGAACTGGTCAAAGCCGCGGCCATGAACGTTGGCAAGGTCAACTTCAACACCGAACTGCGGACCGGCGTGCTGGCCACCCTCCAGGAGCAGCTTCCCGCCCACCGCGCCGACGGTGAAAACCTGCGGGGCCTGCTGGCGCTGTGGAACCAATCGGCGAAGGTGTTTGCCGGTACCACGCTGGCCACGCTGGCGCGGTAGGACCGTCCCGTGAAGGGGGAGGCTAGGATCGAGCAATGATCCTGGCCTCCCTTCTTTTTGCCTTCCTCGCCGCCGCGCTGCACGTCTTCATCTTCACCATGGAGTCCCTCACCTGGACCCGGCCCGCCACCTGGAAGCGGTTCGGTGTCGCCTCCCAGCCGGACGCCGAAACCACCAAATCCCTGGCGTACAACCAGGGCTTCTACAACCTGTTCCTGGCCATAGGCGCATTTATCGGCGTGGGCCTTGTGGCTTTCGGGGGTGCCGGATCGGCGCAGGCCGTGGCAGGCTGGACCCTCATTTTCAGCTGCTGCGGCTCCATGCTGCTGGCGGCCGCCGTCCTGGCGCTCACCGGACGCAAGTACCTCCGCGCGGCCGCAACCCAGGGCACCACGCCGCTGCTCGCCGTCGTCCTCGGACTGCTGGCAGTGCTGCAATAGCAGCAGAAGGGACGGAAGTCCTCAAACCGGGCAGGCAACGGGGGCACAATAGAGCCGTGGGCAGCGTCGAATCGTTGTAGGTCCCATGCACAGCACCGTAGGGCGGGGGACAGGAACCGGGGCGGACACGGCGGGCCGTGATCCGGCCATCGACCTTGTCCGTTTCATCTGCCTGGCGCTGGTGGTGGTGGGCCACACCATGATGGTCAGCCCGGTCCTGCACCCCGACGGGACGGTCACCACCCAGAATACCCTGGCCGAGCAGCGCTGGTTCGAGCCCATCATCTGGATCTTCATGGTGATGCCGCTGTTCTTCGTCACCGGCGGCGTGACCGGGCTGCAGTCCTGGCGCCGGCTGAAGGCAAGCGGCGGCACCGCGGCCCAGTTTATCCGCGCCCGGCTCCTGCGCCTGCTCCGCCCGGCCACCCCGCTGCTGGCAACCATGGTGGCGGGGTTGTCCCTGGCGGCCGCCCTCGGCGTCGACCGCCAGGTGGTCCAGCTGATGGCGGCAGGGGCGGCCATGCCCCTGTGGTTCCTGGCCGCCTACCTTGCGGCGCAGCTGAATATTCCGGTGCTGGCTGCACTGCACGCCCGCGCCCCTTGGCTGTCCTTCTGCCTGCTGGCCGGGCTGGTGGTGGCGGTGGACTGCCTGCGCGGCGTCCTGCCGGACCTTGCCAATGCCAACCTGGTGTTCGTCTGGTGCGCGGTACAGCAGTTGGGATTCCTGGCCGCCGACGGCTACTTCTCCCGCATTTCCCGGTCCGGTCTGCTGGGCCTGGCTGTGGCGGCCCACCTGCTGCTGGGACTCGTGACCGGGCTGGGGCTGTACCGCGGAAACATGCTGGTGAACCTCAATCCGCCCAACCTGACCCTGGTGATCCTGGCGGTTCCGCAATTGGCCGCGATGGAACTGGCAGGTCCGGTCCTGGTGCCGCTGGCGGAGGTGCGCTGGATCGGGCGGCTGCTGGTGCTGGCCGGCAGCAGGTCCCTGACGGTGTACTTCTGGCACCTGCCATTGCTGGTGGGCATGTCCGGGCTCCTGCTCCTCGCACCCGTCCCCATGCCGGAATCCGGCAGCGCCGAATGGTGGTGGTCGCGGCCCCTGGTGGTGCTGGCCCTGGTCATCCTGCTCCTGCCGGTGGCCGCAGCGTTCGGCCGCCTGGAGGATCGGACGACACCGCCTTCCACCCTCCGCTGCCGGCCCGCCATGGCTGGGGCCGCCGTCGTAGTGGCCTTCATTCCCGTGGCCGACGCCGCACTCAGCGGACTGTCGCTGGGACTGCTGGCAGCCGGAACGGTGTGTTTCTCGGCGGCCCTCCTGTTGCTGCGCGGTTCACCGCTGGGCCGACGGCAGCCCTTCCGGCGCCGCCATGGCCGAAGGACCATTGCCAGCGGACTGAAGTAGTGCCAGTGTCGAACCATGACCGAGAACACCACGTCCGCGGAGGACAAGTTCACCGCCAATGTCTCGCTGAGGCGCAACGACGAGCAGCATTGGTACGAGCTCCTGGTGGACGGACGGCTCGCGGTGCAGGCCTTCTTCCACGACCTTCCCGGGCACATCGACTTCACCCACACCGAAACCGGCCGGGATTTTGAGGGACAGGGGCTGGGAAAGGTCCTGGCTCACTTCGCCTTGGACGACGTGGTGGCCACGGGCAAGCGGATCATCCCGCATTGCCCGTTCATTTCCAGCTACCTCCGCAAACACGAAGGCTACGAGCAGTTCGTCGATTGGCCGGAAGGATGATCCCGGGCCGCCGGCATTAGTGCCGGCTGCGGGTCAGCTGGCCAGGGCCTGGTCGCTGACCGCAGCCGCGGCACCTGGATCGTCAATGGTGAAGCCGCACGCGCAACGGTAGGTGACGATGCTCTCGGGGACGGAGCCGGGACGCAGGGCCACCACGGTGTTGCCGTCCACGTAGACGGGCTGCCGGACCGGAAGTTCGTCCGGATCGACGCGCTGCATAGGCGTACGGCAGTGCATGCGCGAGTTCAAGGTCATCAGCAACCCGGCGTCCACGGGTACGGTGGCGGACAAGAGCTGCCCAGCTGCCTCGGTGCGTTCCCCAGACGCCGTCAGCTGGTGTTCCATTGCGGTGGTCATTATGTTCTTCCTTGGGCTTCTTCACGGAACCGCCGGCGGTGGCAGCCCCGCCGCGAACTGCTTGCGGAGGTTCATCTATCACCACAAGCAAAGCATGCTTACTAAATGTTGCACAAGTTGCCGGTGGGAAATTGTTGCTCAGCCACGCCTGCGCTGCCACTCCCAGGCGTGCCAGAAAAGCAGTACGACCAGGGCCGCGAAGCCCATCAAGACCAGATGTGGCGCGAACGTGAACAGCACGAAGTCGAGGGACAAGCCGTTGCCCATGGGCCCTATGGACACCGGGCCCCGCAACAGGGTGCCCAGGCCCGCCGCAATCATGGCAGCGCACACCAGCCACAGCACCACGATGAACGGGTTGGGCGCCCGCAGTCTCTGTGCAACCACTTCCGGCCCAGCCCCGTCTGCCTCAGGCGCCACCGGCTGTCCGTGCCTGTCCACTTCACGGAATCCAAGCGTCCCGGATTTTTGCTGTTCCATGTTTCCCCCTCCACGGCGGCAGCCCGGCCGGCTGCCGGCGGTACCAGCCTAGCGGCCCGCAAAATACTCCCGCTGGCTAGGCTTGCAGCATGACGCCAACCAGCACCCGAACCACAGCACTCGTCACCGGCGCCAGCGCCGGCCTGGGCCACGAATTCGCAAAGCAACTCGCCGCCCAGGGGCATGACCTGGTGCTGGTGGCCCGCAATGCCTCCCGGCTCGCGGCAACGGCGGAGGAATTCCGGGGCCGCTATGGCATCTCGGCTGAGGTGCTCCCCGCGGACCTGACGAACGATGACGACGTCGCCGCCGTCGTCGAACGCCTCAAAGACGCGGCACGGCCGGTGGGGATCCTGGTGAACAACGCCGGGATCGGCCTGCTGCACAACTTCGAGGACAACCACCCGGCGGAGGAGGCGAGCCACCTGAAGCTGCACGCGGAAACGTCCATGGTGCTCACCCACGCTGCCCTCAAGGGCATGCTGGAACGCGGCGACGGCAGGATCATCAATGTGGCCAGCGTGGCCGCGTTCCTGCCGCGCGGCACCTACTCGGCTGCGAAGGCATGGCTGGTGAGTTTCAGCCGGTGGGCCAACCTGGCCTACCGCAAGCGCGGCGTCAAGGTCACGGCTGTCTGCCCTGGGTTCACCCATACCGAATTCCACGACCGGATGGGAATGGACAAATCGGTGGCCCCGTCCTGGACGTGGCTGCGCGCGGAGCGGGTGGTCAGGGAAGGCCTGGCGGACAACGAACGCGGCAAGGCGGTGTCCGTCCCGTCCAAGCGCTACAAGGTGGTGGCAGCGGTGGCCAAGGTGGCTCCGGCGCGGCTAATGGCCGGGCCGGCGCGGAAGCCGAAGTAGGCCGGAGTTCCTGTCCGTAGGGCGGGGAGTGCCCTTCTGCGGCCTCGAACCGGACCTGCGGACGGCCACCACCACCAGGATCCCCAGCAGCGCGCCCACCAACGTCTCCACGGCCCGCTCGAGGATCAGGACCCTCGGTTCGATGGGGGAGGCCAGCTGGGTCATCAGCAGGATGACGGGGGTGAACCAGACCATGGCCAGGCCATAGTGCCGGGTCATGAACAGTTCAGTGGCGAATTGGAAGAGGATCACCAGCAGGGCCAGCACCACTGCCCGGTGCACCGGCTCCTGCAGCGCCGGGTACAGGGCGGACAGGGTCCACGGCCCCGGAATGAGGACGACGGCGGTGACCCCCAGCCCAAGGAACGTCCCCACGATGCGGTGGACACCCCGCCGGACGCTGCTGGGCAGGTCTGCCCCGGCCAGGGGGACGGCGGCCGCAGCCATGGCCCAATGCGGGTGGCCTGTGCCGCTGATGACGCCCACCGTCCCGGCAGCGCCCACCGCCAGGACGTACCGGGCGGCGTGCACTGACAATTCCCGGCGCCCCGCCGCCGAACGGCGCGGGACGCTCCGGGTGGCCCCTGGTTCCCAGGACCGGCGCCGCACCCAGCCGCTGAATCCAATCAGGATGGAGAACACGGACGATCCCACTGCGATCAGCAGGGCGGCGTACCAGGGGACTGCGGTGGGCACCGACGCACAGGCGCCCAGGGCGAGGATCCCGAAGAACGGCCCGTTCGGTTTCAGCCGCACCCTGTCCGCGTAGACCGAGCCGACGCCGGCCAGTGTGGCTTCCACGGCCACCAGCCACCAGGAATGGATGTGGTTGATGGACAGGGTTACTCCCACGGCCACGCCGGTGAGCAGGACCAGGGCACCCTGGCCCTGGTGGCGGAGCCGCAGCTGGTGCGGTTCCTGCCGGCCGTACATGCCGGTCAGCGCGCCGAAGACTGCGTAGACGATGAGGTCCGTGCGGCCCGCGGCCAGCAGGAGCAACGAGGGGACAGCCACGCTGATGGCCACGCGGAGGGCGGCAAGGTGGTCTCCGTTGGCGGGTTCGAGCCGGTGGAGTGCGCGCACCTGCTCCTTTACGCGCTTCATGGTCGACCTGTCCTGTTTTTGGTGGTGTACTGCAGCCCGCGGGCCCTTGTGAACGTATCATCGCGCCGCGGGCACCGTCATCTGCTGTCAGTCATAAGGGGACATCAGGCGGGCACGCAAAGGCCCGCCCAGCGTGCTTCCCCCAAGGAAGCACGCGGGACGGGCCTGTGAGCGTGGGCTACAAGAATGCCCGGGAGGCTGGGCCTATGCCCCGGCCGGGACCCCGCGGTGTGCGTGGGGGTCGGTGCCGTCCTGGGTGTCGAACGGCAGTTCGTCCAGGTTGATCAGCGGGTTCTCGTCCTGGGTCGCCACCAGTTCCTTGGCCTCTGCCTGGGTGTCAACGCTGGGCATCGATCCCGGGAGCGGCCGGTTGGCGGATTCCTTCAGGAAGTAGATGGCCACGGCGCCTACCAGGGAGGTGGCCATCAGGTAGTACGCCGGCATCATGTCGTTGCCGGTGGCCCCGATCAGCGCGGCCACGATGAACGGAGTGGTTCCGCCGAAGATGGCTACGGCGAAGTTGTAGGCAATGCCCATCGCTCCGTAACGGCTGGAGGTGGGGAACTGGGCCGGCAGTGCCGATGCCAGGTTGGCCACGTAGAAGGTCACAGGGAAAGCGATCAGCGCCAGGCCGGCGAGGGTGGACCAGATCTGCCCAACGCCAATCAGCATGAAGGCCGGGATGGCAAGGACGATAGTACTGACAGCGCCGATCCAGAGCACGGGGCGGCGGCCAATCCGGTCGGAGAGCTTGCCGGTCAGCGGGATGCAGAGGCTCATGACCACCAGGACGGGAATCGTCAGCAGCGTGCCGTGCACCTCGTCGTAACCCTTGGACTCGGTCAGGTACGTGGGCATGTAGGACGTCAGCGCGTAGCCGGCAGTGTTGGCAGCGGCCACAACAACCATGGCCACAATGATGGGGCGCCAGTAGGCCTTGACAATCCCCACGGGTCCCTTGGCCGTTGCGGTGTCCCCGGCGGAGGCGTTCTTGGCGTTTTCTTCCTGGGCATCAAGGGTGGCCTGGAACTGCGGCGATTCCTCGATCTTGCTCCGGAAGTACACGGCGATCAGGCCCAGCGGGCCGGCCACGAGGAACGGGATGCGCCATCCCCAGTCCTCCATGGTGCCCTGGCCCAGGGTCAGCTGCAGGACAGACACCAGTGCGGCGCCGATCGCGAAGCCAAGGTAGCTGCCAAGGTCCAGGAAGCTGGCAAAGAAGCCGCGGCGCTTGTCAGCGGCGTATTCGCTGACGAACGTGGTGGCACCGGCGTACTCGCCGCCGGTGGAGAACCCCTGGATGACCTTGAGGAGCACCAGCAGGGCGGCCGCCCACAGTCCGATCTGGGCGTAGCCGGGCAGCAGGCCGACGGCGAACGTGCTGGCCGCCATGATCATCAGCGTGGTGGCCAGGATCTTCTGCCGGCCGATCTTGTCGCCCAGCCAGCCGAAGATCACGCCGCCCAGCGGACGGGCGATGAAGGTGGCGGCAAAGGTTCCCAGCAGGAACAGCGTCTGGGTGGTGGGATCGGATTCGGGGAGGAAGACCGGGCCCATGGTGGTGATGAGGTAGCCGAAAACGCCTACGTCGTACCATTCCATGGTGTTGCCAACGATGGTTCCGCCGAGTGCCTTCTTCAGCATCGGCTGGTCAACTACGTTGACATCGGATTCCTTGAGCCGGCGGCGCGGCAGCAGCCTGGGCTTCTTGGCAGCCGCGGGGGCTGCCGGGTCGGTTCCGCGGGCGTTCCTGGCGCCAGCTGGAGAGTGGTTACTGCTTCGGTCTGTGGGCATTTGGGCAACTCCTGTGGAGGTCATTTGCTTGCGACTTGTAGCTGCCCCGCTCCGGGCAGGCCTTCAATTTTACGGGAAATCAGTATCGTGGGCTCGCCGGATGGCCTAGGATACGCCCGTTTGAACCCCCGGAAGGGGTGTGATCCGAAGATTTTTTCCGGCGGTTTTCCCGCGTAATCATTGGGAAGCAGGCTGACGATGCGGATTGTTACCGAACTTTTTCGTTTGCAGCCGGTTTCCGGGCTGTTTTGGGCTGCGTTGGCGCACCAAAAGTGACCGCGGCCACCGTCCGTGAAGGGGGTTCACAGGAGCCTTTGACGTGCCTATGGTAGAGCGATGAACACACTTCTTTCCGGGCGGTAGTCCACGCGCGCCCGGGCGCTTTTGGTTGGCGTTTCGTTTCGAGGAAGAACGAGGGAGAGAAGGAAAACAGACCATGGAAGAATCCAGCCAGTTCCACATCAAGCCTGAGGTCGCGGACCACCTTGCCGCAGCCATGGACGCACCGTTGACGCCCGGCCCGGCCGCGCCCGGGGCCGCGCCCCTGGCCGGGCAGGGCGGTTGGCCGGACGGCTACGGGAACCGGCGGCACCCGAAGGACCGCAACGCGGGCCATGGGCGGATGGGCCACGAGGCCGCCGTGGTGGCGGTCCACCGGACCGGCCGGCCGCAGATGCCGCACTCGTCGTAGCGTGCGGCGGGCGCACCTGCAGCACCCTGCGATGGGCTCCCTGCATGTCGACACCTGAATGACCTGGCGCCCCCGAAAAGACGGGGGCGCCAGGTCATTTGTGCGTCGTGGACCAGCTTGCGCGTCGAAAAACGGCTGCCGGGCGCCGGAGTCAGCTTTCCCGGACCACGTCCGACGGATCCTTGTCCACGCGCCAGCCCCGCCAGCGGGGATGCCGGAGCCTGCCCGGCCCCGTCCACTCGCTGTAGGTCACCTCGCCGACCAGCTCCGGTGACACCCAGTGCGCATCAGCGGAATCCGGGCGGGGGACGTCGTGGAAGGGTGAGGTTTTCCGGCCAAGGCGTTCCACCGTCTGCCGCAGTTCCGTGAGCTCCCGGCTGCTGAAACCGGACCCCACGCGGCCCACGTACTGCAGCTTGCCGCCGTCGGGAATGCCCACCAGCAGCGACCCCACGGTGTCCTGGCGGCCGCCCTTTCCCGGCCGCCAGCCACCCACCACCACCTCCTGGGTCTGCTCCGTCTTGAGTTTGATCCAGGTCCGGGTCCGCTGCCCGCTCACGTACCGGCTGTCCGTCCGCTTGGCCATCACCCCTTCAAGGCCAAGCTCCCGGGCGCTTTCGAGGAGGAGGTCCACGGATTCTTCGAGCACCGTGGACAGGTCCACCGGGCAGCCGGAGGGCACAAAAAATTCCTCCAGCCGCTGCCTCCGTGTGCTGAGGGGCAGCCGCCGAAGGTCCTTGCCGTCGTCGAAAAGGAGGTCGAACAGCATCAGCTGGACCGGGATGGCGGTGCGGGCTTTGGCGACGTCGGCCGCCCGGGTGAGTTTCATCCGTCCCTGCAGCAGGCCAAAGTCGGGCCTTCCGCCTGGCCCGACGGCGATAATCTCACCATCAGCCACGAACGGCTGCTCCGGCCAGGAGGCCCGGTCCGTGAACTCGGGATAGGTCTTGGTGACATCATTGCCGTTGCGGGAGAAGATGCGGACCTTCTCGCTGTCCGCCACCAGGAGGGCCCGGACCCCGTCCCACTTGAGCTCGTACTGCCACGAACTGCCCTGCAGGTCTGCCGCACCCCCGGCGGTGGCCATCATGGGTGCGTAGTCCAGGGGATTGGCGGACGCACTGGTGGCTGGTGCCGGGGCCGCGGCAGGCTCCTTGCCGCCGGCGTCCCGGGACGGTTCCTGTGCCGCCGCCGGAGCCGCATGCCGCCGTCGTCCGCCCCGCTGGTCCTGGTCCATCAGGTGGATGAGCCACTGGCCGCCGTCGTCCGTGCCCTGGCCGCGTCCGGTGTGGATGAGCGCCACTTTCCTGCTGCCGCCCAGGCCTCCGCCTTCGGATCCGGCCAGCGTGACGATGACTTCCTTGCCGTTGATCCACTTGTGCAGCTCATACGTGCCGGTGTCCCAGATGGTCATTTCACCCGCCCCGTACTGGCCCTTGGGAATGGTCCCGTGGAACGTGAGGTAGTCCATGGGATGGTCCTCGGTCTGGACCGCCAGGTGGTTCTTGTCCCCGGCCGCGGGAATGCCCTTGGGGAGGGCCCACGACGCCAGGACGCCTTCGTGTTCCAGCCGCAGGTCCCAGTGCAGCCGGCTGGCATGGTGCTCCTGGATGACAAAGCTGTTGCCGCCGGAGGGGATCCCCGCAAATGGTTCCGGTGTTTCCCGCGGGTCCCGCATGGAGCGGTACCTGCCCAGGCGCGGGTCGCCGTCGTGCGTGTCCTCCTGGCCGGCGGCACCTGCCGCGGCGTTGACGACGGCGGCGAACGGGTCCTTTCCGTCGCGCACCCGGCGCAGCACCTCCTGGTAGTCCAGGTGCTTGAGCTTCGGTGACTGGATTTCGCGCCACGTCCGAGGGGCGGCCACCATGGGCGTGGGCCTGCCGCGCAGCGAGTAGGGGACCACGGTGGTTTTCGCGGCATTGTTCTGGCTCCAGTCCACCAGCACCTTTCCCTGTCGCAACGTCTTCTTCATGTCACTGACGGCAAGGTCCGGGTGGTCCGCTTCAAGGGCGCGCGCCAGTTCCCGGGCGAAGGCGGAGATTTGTTCCGAGGTCTGGGTCCCGTCCAGTGCCGCGTAGAGGTGGATGCCCTTGCTGCCGCTGGTGACCGGCACCGGGTCCAGGCCCACATCCTGCAGGATGGCCCGGGCCAGGAGGGCCACCTCGCGGCATTCCGGCAGTCCGGCGCCCTCGCCCGGGTCCAGGTCCAGCACCAGCCGGTCCGGGTTGAGCTGGTTGCCGTGCGAATCCACCCGCCACTGCGGCACATGGATTTCGAGCGAATTGATCTGGCCGAACCACGTCAGCGTGGCGGTGTCATTGACCAGCGGGTAATGGATGGTCCGGTCCTTGTGGGTGATCGCTGCCCGCGGCAGCCAGCCGGGCGCCGAATCCTCCAGGTCCTTCTGGAAGAACACCTCGCCCGGTTTGTCCGCGGTGCCCACGCCGTTGACCCACCGCTTGCGGGTTGCCGGGCGGTTCGCCGCCGCCGGGATCAGGACGTGGGCCACCGCGGCGTAGTACGCCAGCACGTCGGCCTTGGTGGTGCCGGTGTCCGGATAGATGATTTTGTCCAGGTTGGTGAGCGTGAGTTCACGTCCCGCCACCCGGACACGTTCCCTGCTACCTGCCACGGGTCTTCACCTCCGGCCCGCACTGATGTTGACTGTAGGAATGAGAGCCATCTGGAAAGGTGCCATCGCGTTCGGGCTGGTCAACGTGCCCGTGAAGGTCTACAGCGCCACTGAGGATCATGACATCAGTCTGCACCAGGTCCACAACGCCGACGGCGGCCGGATCCGCTACCAGCGCCGGTGCGAGGTCTGCGGTGAGGTGGTGGACTACTCGGATATCGAGAAGGCGTTCGAGGAGGACGGCCGCACGGTGGTGCTGTCGAAGGACGAGCTCAAGTCGATTCCCGCCGAGAACAGCCACGAAATCGAAGTGGTGCAGTTCGTTCCGTCCGAGCAGCTCGAACCCATGATGTTCGAGAAGAGCTACTACCTGGAGCCCGATTCCAAGTCGCCCAAGGCCTACGTCCTGCTGCGCCGGGCGCTGGAAGACACGGACCGGGTGGCCGTTGTCCAGTTCGCGCTGCGGGAGAAGACGCGGCTGGGTGCCCTGCGGATCAAGGACGACGTCCTGGTGCTGCAGTCCCTACTCTGGCCCGACGAGGTGCGGGAGGCAAGCTTCCCGTCCCTGGAAGCGGACATCAGGATCTCCGCACAGGAACGTGACATGTCAGCGGCCCTGGTGGAGTCCATGGCTGCCGACTTCGAGCCGGAGTCCTTCACCGATGAGTACCAGGTGCAGCTCCGCCAACTGATCGAGGCCAAGCTGGAACAGGGTGAATCGCTGGACACCGAGGAGACCTTCGGCGTCGAAGCCGGGGAAGGCGGCAAGGGCGAGGTCATCGACCTCATGGAGGCCCTCAAACGGAGCCTGGACCGGAAGCGCGGCGGCGGGGAAGGTGCCTCCACCGGCGGCGCGTCCGACGATGAAGCGGACACCGGCGACGATGAAGCTGCGGCTGCCAAACCTGCCCGCAAATCCTCAGCTGCGAAGACATCCGGCTCGAAAACAGCCGGTGCCCGATCGTCCACAACGAAGGCCCCGGCTGCGAAGACCGGAACGGACGACGCGAAACCTGCCGCGAAATCCACGGCGTCCAAATCAGCAGCGGCCAAATCCACTCCGGCCAAATCTACGGCCGCCAAATCCACCGCAGCCAAGTCCACCGCAGCCAAACCCGCCGCCAAGACCTCCCGGGCCCGCAAGCCGGCCTGACCGGCTGGGCTGGACGGGGGCGCCTGCCGGCCGGCAACAGCGCCTTTACAGCAGCCTTCATCGCGTCCACAATGAGTCGCATCACGGCCTCCGCTGTGCCAACAGCGTGCTGTCACCGATGAACCGGACACGTAGAGGGGCACGGACATGAGCCAGCAGACCGATGCAGCGGAGGCGGACCGGGAGCTTAAGAAGAAGCACCGGGCCATGTGGGCGTCGGGGGACTACCCCGCCCTGGCGGATGAGATGCTCCTGGAACTCGGAGCCGTCCTGGTGGAGGCCTGCGGCATCAGGTCGCGCCAGCGGGTGCTGGATGTTGCCGCGGGAACCGGGAACGCGGCTATTCCGGCAGCCATGATGGGCGCCGAAGTGGTGGCCAGCGACCTCACCCCGGAGCTTTTCGAGGCGGGGCGCCGGGAAGCTGCAAACCGGGGCGTCAGCCTGGAGTGGCAGGAAGGGGACGCCGAAGCCCTGCCGTTCGGCGATGCGGAGTTCGACGCGGTGATGTCCTGCATCGGCGTGATGTTTGCCCCCCATCACCAGGCCGCCGCCGACGAATTGCTCCGGGTCTGCAAACCCGGCGGTTCCATTGGCCTGCTGTGCTGGACGCCGGAGGGTTTCGTCGGGCAGATGTTGGCCGCCCTGAAGCCTTTCGCCCCGCCGCCCCCGCCGGGCGCGCAGCCGGCCCCGCTGTGGGGGAGCGAAGAGCATGTCCGTGAACTGCTGGGCGCCAGGATCACGGACGTCCACACCCGCAAGCAGAACCTGGCTGTCAGGAGCTTCCACCAGCCCGGGGACTTCGTCAGGTACTTCAAGTCGCACTACGGGCCCATCATCTCCGTGTACAAGTCGCTCGCCGAGGACCAGGAAAAGGTCAAGGCCCTGGACAAGGCCCTGACCGACCTTGCGGATTCCTTCGGTGACGCGCACGGCGATTCCCCGTTCCAGATGGAGTGGGAGTACCTGCTCTTCACGGCAAGAAAGGCTGCAGCATGACCGAAAACCATGTGGCAACGTCCGTCACCAGCATCGACGCCGCGCCGGACCGTGTGTGGGAGGTGATTACCAACCCCGCCGCCGTGAAGGAGTTCATGTTCGGGGCCACCCTGCAGACCGACTGGAAGGTCGGCAGCCCCATCACCTGGCAGGGTGAGTGGGAGGGGAAGCCCTTCCAGGACAAGGGCCGGATCGTGGCGGTGGAACCGGGCCGGAAACTGGTGTACACCCACTTCAGTCCCTTGTCCGGCCAGGCGGACCAGCCGGAGAACTACCACACGCTCGAATGGACGCTGGAGGACCAGGGCGGTGCCACGAAGCTTTCGCTGTCGCAGGACAACAACCCCAGCGAGGAAGCTGCCGCGCACTCCAAGGGCATGTGGGACAAGCTCGTGGCGGACGTAAAGGCGCTCGCCGAGCGCGGCTGACTGCTGCCTGCCCGGCCGGGCGGAAGGCTTAAAGCCAAGCGGCCGTCGTCGGACGTTTCCCTTTCGGAGGAAAGCCCGACGGCGGCCGCCGGCGTTGCACTGCTGGAGGCAGCGTGGCTGCTACTCGGCGTCGTGGTCCGTTTCCAGGATTTGCACCAGGCGGTCCAGCGCGTCGTCCGCGCCCGCACCTTCGGCGCGGAGGACCACCACGTCGCCGTGCGAGGCGCCCAGGCTCATGAGGGACAGGATGCTGGCGGCATCCATCGCCTCATCGGCCGGCTCGCCTTCACGGGCAATGGTGATGTCCAGGTCGAACTCTCCGGCTGCCTCGGCAAAGATGGCGGCCGGGCGGGCGTGCAGGCCCACGCGGCTGGCAACGGTTGCGGTGCGTTCTGGCATTTTTGCTCCTTTAGTCTTTCGGCGTGCTGATGGTTCAGCGCCGGGAAGGTATGTGGCTAAACCGGATCAGACGGTTACGGGAACCGGTTCAACCGTATCAACCGTCTTCTTGACTGCCCAGCGCTTCAGGGCGATGACCGAGAGGGCGGTGATCACCGTACCGACGGCGATCGATACGACGAACATCAGGAAGTTGTCGATGGCGAAGAAGACGAACAGGCCGCCGTGCGGTGCCTTGGATCCGACGCCGGCAGCCATGGAGATGGCGCCGGTCACCGCGCCGCCCAGCATGCTGGCGGGGATGACGCGCAGCGGGTCGGCGGCGGCGAACGGGATGGCGCCTTCGGAGATGAAGGACGCGCCCAGCAGCCAGGCTGCCTTGCCGTTTTCCTGCTCCGCCAGGCTGAAGAGCTTCTTGTTCAGGACGGTGGAAGCCAGCGCCATGGCAAGCGGCGGAACCATGCCCGAAGCCATGACGGCGGCCATGATCTGCCACGGTGCCTGGTTGTCGATGGTTGCGGCACCGAGGCCGGCGACGGCGAAGGAGTATGCGACCTTGTTGACCGGGCCACCGAGGTCGAAGCACATCATCAGGCCGAGGATCACGCCGAGGGCGATGGCCCCTGCACCGGTGAGTCCGGAGAGCCAGGAGTTCAGGCCGTTGGTGATGGCGACGATGGGGCCGCCCAAGATCAGGAACATCAGGCCGGATGCCACCAGGGAAGCCAGCAGCGGGATGATCACCACGGGCATCAGGCCGCGGAGCCAGCGTGCCACCTGCAGGCGGCCAACGACGTGGGCGATGTAGCCGGCCAGCAGGCCGCCGACGATGCCGCCCAGGAAGCCGGCACCCATGAACCCGGCTACGGCACCGGCGACGAAGCCGGGGGCGATGCCCGGGCGGTCAGCGATGGCGTAGGCGATATAGCCGGCAAGTGCCGGGACCAGGAATCCGAGGGACAAGGCGCCGATCTTGAACAGGACGGCGCCGAGGTAGGCGCCCAGCGGGCCCCAGGCGTTGTCCGGGAACTGGGTGGGCAGGTTGAACAGGCTGTTCTGGACAACGATGGTGTCCGCGTACTTGGTGATCAGGTAGCCGCCCATCAGGAAGCCGAGCGCGATCAGCAGGCCACCGCCGGCCACGAACGGAATCATGTAGCTGACGCCGGTGAGCAGGGCCTTCTTGAGCTTCTGGCCGATGTGCTCACCCTTTTCCTCAGCCTCGTGCTCGGCCTGCTCCTCCGCGCCGAAGTGCGGGACGCGGCGGGCGTGGGGGTTGTCGGCGGCTGCGAGTGCTTCCTGGACCATCTTCTCCGGCTCGTCGATGCCGCGCTTGACCGGGGCGTTGATGACGGGCTTGCCGGCAAAGCGTTCCTTGCCGCGCACGTCAACGTCCACGGCGAAGATCACGGCGTCCGCGGCCGCGATGACCGCGGGGTCCAGTGCCTTGGCGCCGGAGGAACCCTGGGTTTCCACCTGCAGGTCTACGCCTACTTCCTTGGCGGCTGCCACCAGGGAGTCGGCCGCCATGTAGGTGTGGGCGATGCCGGTGGGGCATGCGGTCACCGCTACGAGGCGCTTGGGTCCACGGCCTGCGGAAGCAGCCGGGGCACCTGAATGGGCGCCGGCAGCGGCGGCACCTGCGGCTCCGGCAGTTGCGCCGGCGCCCACGGGCACCGCGTCAGCCGGGGCAGTTGCGGCGTGCGCGGCAGGCTTGTCCGCCAGTGCACCGTCCACGAGCTCCACAATCTCCGCTTCGGAGGAGGCGTTGCGGAGGGCCGCGGTGAAGTCCTTCTTGATGAGGGACCGGGCCAGCTTGGAGAGCAGCTTCAGGTGCTCCTGGTCCGCCCCGTCCGGAGCGGCGATGAAGAACACCAGGTCAGCGGGGCCGTCCTTGGCGCCGAAGTCCACCTTCGGATTCAGGCGGGCCATGGCCAGGGTGGGTACGGTGACGGCGGCAGAGCGGCAGTGCGGGATGGCGATGCCGCCGGGGATGCCCGTGGCGGTCTTCTGCTCGCGGGCGAACGCATCGGCGAAGAGGCCTTCGACTTCTGATGCGCGTCCGGTGGCAGCTACCTTGCTTGCCAGATGCCGGATCACCGTCTCGGGGGCGTTGCCCAGGTTCTGGTCGAGCTCGACCAGGTCCGTGGTGATGAGCTGGGTCACTGTCAATCCTTTCGAAGGGCCGTGATGGTTACGGCATCCGGGGTGGTTTGGTTTACTGCCGGCACAGTGGAACCCGGCAGCGAGGCAGCGGCGGCACCGTGGGCCACCGCCTGGCGAAGGCAGTCGGCGGGGGCGGCGCCCCGGCCGTGGGCAAGCAGGTAGCCGGCAAGCGCGGAGTCGCCCGCGCCCACCGTGCTGACTGCGGCGACCGGCGGGTGCGTGGCCAACCACGCGCCGTCGGCCGTGACGAGGACAGCTCCCTTGGAACCGAGAGTTGCCAGCACAGCACCCACACCGGAACGTACGACGGCGGCTGCGGCGGCTGCGGCAGCCGTTGGGTCCGCTTCCAGTTCGTCACCGGATGCCGGGGGGAAGCCGGCAGCTGCGGCCAGCTCAGCCAGTTCCTCGGCGTTGGGCTTCAGGAGGTCCGGCATGCCTTCCGCGCCACCGGTGAGGGCGGCGGCGAGGGGCAATCCGGACGAGTCGACGGCGATGCGCGGGGCGGCGCCGTCGGCGGAGGAACGCAGGCGGTGGGCAACCGTCGCGTAGAAGTCTGCAGGGAATCCGGGCGGCAGCGAACCTGCCAGGACCACCCAGCCGGCACCGCGGGAGCTTTCCACCAGGAGCTTGATGAGGGCTTCCTGCTGGTTCTCATCCAGCGCGGGGCCGGGCTCGTTGATCTTGGTGGTTACGCCGCCGGGCTCGGTGAGCGCCACGTTGGTGCGCAGCGGCTCGTCGATGGGAAGTGACACGAACGGCACCGCGCTTTCGCGCAGGCCGGCCAGGACGGGATCGCTGTCCGCGCCGGGGAGGACGGCGAGGGAGTCCAGCCCGGAGGCCACCAGGGCGCGGGAGACGTTGACGCCCTTGCCGCCGGACTCCTGCCGGACGGAGACGGCGCGCTGGACCTCGCCGCGTTCCAGCGGGCCCGGGAGGGCTACGGTGCGGTCAAGGCTGGGGTTGGCGGTGAAGGTGACGATCATGCGACCACCACATCAACGCCGGCCTCTTCCAGGGCTGCTGCGAGTTCAGGTCCGGGTTCACTGTCTGTTATCAAGGTGTCCAGATCTTTCAGGGAGGCGAACTGGACCAGGGTTTCCGTGTCCAGCTTGGAGGAGTCGGCCAGCACCACAATGCGGCGTGCCGACTGGACGAAGGCTGCCTTGACGGCGGCTTCTTCAGGATCGGGAGTGCTGACGCCGAAGGTGGCGTGGATGCCGTTGGTCCCGATGAATGCGATATCAGGGCGGATACTGGCGGCAGCGTTGACCGTTGCCTGCCCCACGGCCACCTGGGTGAGGCCGCGGACCCGGCCGCCCAGGATCTGCAGGGCAATACCGGGAACGTTGGAGAGCTTGCCGGCAATGGGTACAGCGTGGGTGATGACCACCAGTTCGTGCCGGGGGCCGGTTCCGTCGGAGGGCTCGACGGCGGCCCGGCGGCCCAGCAGGTCGGCAAGGACCTCGGTGGTGGTTCCGCCGTCCATCAGGACGCTGGCGGAGGAGTTCCGGGGTATGAGGGCGAGTGCTGCCTCGGCGATGCGGACCTTCTGGTCCGGCCGCTGGATGGCCCGTTCGGTGACGCTTTCTTCCGTAGTGCTGAAGCGGTCTGCGGCCACGGCACCGCCATGGACGCGGCGGACCGTGCCGGCGTTTTCCAGGGCGGCGAGGTCCCTGCGCACCGTTTCGGTGGTGATGCGGAAGCGCTCAGCCAACAGGGTCACACTGACCCGGCCGCTGCCGGCGACAAGCTCGGCAATCTGCTGCTGGCGCTCTTCGGCGAACACGTACCCTCCGTTGCGTAGGTCCTGCTGGGTGCCCGCCTGTTCCGTTCCCGGCTTCGGCGTGACTGGCATCACATTGATGTTGAGTTACTTGACTTTATCTTTGCTTCTGTTGGTTTGTCAATGGAAACCAACATGAAACAAGATCGAGCCTGAAATCTTTTCGGGGGCGCGAAAAAGCCGGGCCGGACCCTTGAAGGTCCGGCCCGGCTCTCCGGTTCATTGGTGACGCCCCGGGATCCCCGTCCCTGCCTGCGCCAGGCTAGATGCCGCCGTCCCGGCTTTCGTGCCGCGTGATGCGTTCGCCGGTGTTGGGATCGATGACGGAACGCGATTCGCTGACCCGGCGGCTGCGGCCGGGGGAAGCGAGGACCAGTGACGCGATCAACCCGATCACGCCCACGGCCATCAGGATGTACCCCACCAGTTGCTGGTCCACGAAGGGGATCAGGCCGGGGGCTACCGCCCAGGCAAGGATGGCGCCGAGGGCGATGAGGAAGATGGATGAGCCGATTCTCATGACTTGCTCCTTATGGCCGCGGCCTGCACGGCGCTGGTAGGGCGATACGGGAGGGTGGTACGTACACTGCCAAAAGCTAAGCCTGCTGTCTGTCAAGCGTCACGCTACCTCCCGGTGATTCCCGTTTCAATCACCGTGCCGGGACGGCGTGCTTCCGCGTGGTTAGGCTTGACCAGTGGAAACAGTTGTGTGGTCCCGGCCGGAAGACCAGCGAGCCGGCACTCCCTTGCTGGTGATGATGCATGGTTACGGCACGGATGAGTCGCGGATGGTGCGCCTGTTCGAGTACCTGCCGCAGGAGTTCACCTTCGCCGCGCTGCGGGCCCCGATGCCCATCGGTGACCACTGGGGCTGGTTCCTGCTCGACTACTTCCTGGCGAACGATTTCGCTGATGTCATCTCTGCCGCCACTGCGGTCCGGACCTGGATCAATGGAGTGAGGGACCAGCACAGCAGCGTCACCCTGATGGGGTATTCGCAGGGCATGGCCATGGCCAACACGCTCTTGCGGCTGCATCCCGATGACTACAGGGCCGTTGTGGGACTGTCCGGATTTGTCCTCAATAACGAACTCCTTTCGATGACGGATGCCTTCGATGACAAGCCGCCCTTTTTCTGGGGCCGCGACAAGGCGGACCTGGTGATCAACGAGGAGGCGGTGGCTTACACCGCGGAGTGGCTGGCTAAGAACACGCAGCTGACGGCGCGGACCTACCCGGGGATGGGGCACGCAATGTCCAAGGCCGAAATGGTGGACGTCAGCGCGTTCCTGCGCCACTACGTCCTGCGCTGACCGTCAACCGGCCCAAAAATGGTAGGAAAGAACAGTTGCCAGCGAAATTTGCAAGCGCTTACACTCGTCTACGGCCATGATCGGTCCTGCAGTGGGCGGACAAGGAAGTGATGCTGCACGCATGAGGCGCAGCCGAACCATCCTTCAGGCTGCCCGGCAGGGCCGGCTGTCCATCAACCGAAAGGACACCGCACTGCCGATGACACTGGAAACTGCAGCCAAGCCCGCCGACTGGACCGGCGCCGCGGCAATCCTGTTTGACCTGGACGGGGTCCTGACCCCCACTGCCACCGTCCACGAGCGTGCCTGGCAGGAATTGTTCGACGGCTACCTTGCCTCGCACCCCGATGTCCCCGGATACCGGGAAAGCGACTACTTCGACCATATCGACGGCAAGCCCCGCTTCGACGGAGTCCGGGACTTCCTGGCTTCCCGGGGAATCACGCTGCCGGAAGGCCCCCTTGACGACGATCCGGCCAACAAAACCGTCCATGGCCTGGGCAACCGCAAGAACGCCATCTTCAGTGACATCGTGAGTGCCGGCGTCGAACCGTTCGAAGGCTCGGTGCGCTTCCTCGAAGCCGCGCTTGCCCGCGGACTCAAGGTCGCCGTCGTCTCTTCCTCCCGCAACGCCCCCGCAGTCCTGGAAGCCGCCGGCCTCAGCCGCCACTTCCCGGTAGTGGTGGACGGCGTGGTGGCCGCGGAGCAGGGCCTGCCCGGCAAGCCAAGCCCGGCCACGTACGACTACGCAGCCAAACTGCTGGACCTCTCCAGCCCGGAGTGCGTGGTGGTCGAGGACGCAGTGTCAGGGGTCCAGGCCGGACGCGCGGGCTCCTTCCACTCCGTCATCGGCGTGGACCGGGGCGCGGGCCGCCAAACGCTCCTCGACGCCGGCGCCACCGTGGTGGTCAGCGACCTCCAGGAACTCATTCCCTAAACTCCGCAGGACCCCCGTTGCCTTCCCCGGGGCAACACCGCTGCTTCCCCGGCAGCGCCCATCCGAGTACCGCCCTTCCCCCAAATACTCCGTGCCGGCCAGCCCGGCACCACAGCAAGGCCAAAAGGACCCCCACCATGGCACTTATTTCCGCGGACCGCGACCGGTTCCCCGACACTCCCTGGCAGCTCGTCGAAACGCGCTACGAAACCGACGCGGCGGGCACCCTTGAGACCCTGTTTGCCCTGGGCAACGGGCACCTGGGCATCCGGGGCGCCCACTGGGCAGTGGCCGATGCCGAACTGCCGGGCAGCTTCATCAATGGCCTGCACGAGATCTGGGACATCAAGCACGCCGAAAATGCCTTTGGCTTTGCCCGGACGGGCCAGCGCATCCTTTACATCCCGGACGCCAACAACTTCGCGGTGGTGGTGGACGGCGAAAACCTGACCCTCGCCGAATCCGAGGTGCAGGAATACCGGCGCAGCGTCGACTTCTCCACCGGGATCTACGAGTGCCGCATCACGTGGCAGTGCCGGTCCGGCGCCACAGTGACCACCACCGAACGCCGCGCCGTTGGCTATGAGTCCCGCGGCAGCCTGGGCATCTCGCTGGAGGTGGCCGCGGACCGGCAAATCTCCCTGGACGTCACCTCCGCCGTGATCAACCGCCAGGACCAGCCCGTGGAAGACCACTCCGTGCACGATCCCCGCCGCGCCGGACGCCACGCCGGCAGGGTGCTGCTCCCTGTGCGGCTCGACGGCGGAGACGGGTCACTGCGGTTGTCCTGGGAAGCGGCCGAATCCAAGCAGCGCGTAGGCCTCGCAGTGGACCACTGGACCTCCGCCGGGCACCAGCCCTTTGAAACCGTGGTGGACCAGGACCACAGCACCGTCCGCTACGTCCTGGCGGTTGATGCCGGCGAGCCGTTCCGGCTCGAGAAAAGCGTCAGCTACGCGGCCGGGCGCAGCATCCAGGACCCGGACGTGGACGCGGCTGCAGTGGCTGAGGAAGCCCTCAGCCCGGTGGACAGCATCTTTGCCGAAAGCATGGCCCACTACCGCGGCTACTGGGCCACCTCCGACATCGTGGTGGAGGGCGGCCGGCCCGGGCTGCAGCAGGCCATCCGCTGGAACCTGTTCCAGCTGGCCCAGGGGACGGCGCGCGCGGATGTTGCCGGCATCCCGGCCAAGGGCGTAACAGGCTCGGGCTATGAGGGGCACTACTTCTGGGACCAGGAGGTGTACCTGCTGCCGTACCTCACCTACACCAACCCGGACGGCGCCCGGCAGGTCCTCGAGTTCCGCCACGGCATGCTTCCCGAGGCCAGGATCCGCGCCAAGGAACTGAGCGTGGACGGCGCCCTTTTCCCGTGGCGCACCATCAACGGGCTCGAGGCCAGCGCCTACTACGCCGCCGGGACCGCCCAGTTCCACATCGCCGCCGCCATCGCCTTCGCCACCAACAGGTACCTCTGGGCCACCGGGGATGCCGCGTTCCGGGACGGCATGGGTGCGGAACTGCTGATCGAGACGGCCCGGATGTGGATCTCCCTGGGCTTCTTTGGCAAGGACGGCCTCTTCCATATCCACGGCGTCACCGGCCCTGACGAGTACACGGCCGTGGTGAACGACAACCTCTACACCAACGTCATGGCCCGCTTCAACCTGCGCGCTGCCGCGGCGCTCGAGCACTCCGGCATCACCCAGGAGGAGCGCCAGTTGTGGGAAGCCGCCGCCAGCCGCATGCAGCTGCCGTTCGATGACCGGATGCAGGTGCACTCGCAGGACAACGACTTCATGACCCTGGAAGCCTGGGACTGGACCACGCCCCGGTCGAAGTACCCGCTGCTCCTGCACTTCCACCCGCTGGTGATCTACCGGCACCAGGTCCTGAAACAGGCGGACACGGTCCTGGCCATGTTCCTGCAGTGGCAGGACTTCACCGCCGGGGAAAAGCAGCGGGCCTTCGACTTCTACGACCCCATCACCACCGGCGACTCAACGCTCTCCGCCTGCGTCCAGGGGATCATGGCCGCCGAGGTGGGCTATTCGAGGGAGGCGCTGGAGCACTTCACGAATGCCGCGTTCATCGACCTCGACGACACGCACGGCAATTCGATCGACGGCGTGCACATCGCCTCTGCCGGGGGAGTGTGGAGCTCGCTGGTCTGCGGGTTCGCGGGTATGCGGGACCAGGGCCCGGTTCCGTACTTCGATCCCCGCCTGCCTGCGGAGTGGGAAGGCCTGGCCTTCCACCTGAAGATCCGGAACCGCCTGCTGTTGGTCCAGCTCGGCGCCGGATCCATCACCTTGACGGTCCAGGACGGCGGGCCGCTGGAGGTGGATGTCCGCGGCCGGCGGGTGACGGTGGACAACACGCCCGTGCAGCTGCCGTTGGAGCCCGTGGTGGAACCGGAACCCACGGTGTTCCCCAGCGGGCTGCCGACGGCGAGCATCCCCGTGGTGCGCGGCAACAGCTGAGCGAATTGTCCTGCAGCGCCCCGGCAGCCTCGCTGGGCCGCACCAACTTTCCTGCCGCCTTCCGGCCTGGTGCCCCCCAAACAACACCAGGCCGGAAGGCAGTGGCCTAGCCTGCGAGGAGGGTGGCGGCTTCCTGGCGGGTGGTGCCGGAGTCTTGGATGCCTTCTGCGATGTGGGCGAGTTCGGCGGGGATGTCGCGGCCTTTTTTGCGCATGGCGGTGGCCCAGAGGCGGCCGGCGCGGTAGGAGGAGCGGACCAGGGGTCCGGACATGACGCCGAGGAAGCCGATGTCTTCGGCTTCGTGCTGGAGGTCCACGAATTCCTGGGGTTTGACCCAGCGGTTCACGGGCAGGTGCCGTTCGGAGGGGCGGAGGTACTGGGTGATGGTGATCAGGTCGCAGCCGGCGGCGTGGAGGTCGCGGAGGGCTTCGCTGATTTCTTCGCGGGTTTCGCCCATGCCCAGGATGAGGTTGGATTTGGTGACCATGCCCAGGTTCCGGCCCTGGGTGATGACGTCCAGGGAGCGTTCGTAGCGGAACGCGGGGCGGATCCTTTTGAAGATCCGGGGGACGGTTTCGACGTTGTGGGCGAAGACTTCGGGGGCGGAGTCGCAGATCGCCTTGATGTGGTCGGGGTTGCCGGAGAAGTCGGGGATGAGCAGTTCGACGCCGGTGCCGGGGTTCAGTTCGTGGATTTTGCGGACGGTTTCGGCGTAGAGCCAGACGCCTTCGTCTTCGAGGTCGTCGCGGGCCACGCCGGTGACGGTGGCGTAGCGCAGCTGCATGGATTGGACGGAGCGGGCCACCTTGGTGGGTTCGAACCTGTCCACGGGGGAGGGTTTGCCGGTGTCGATCTGGCAGAAGTCGCAGCGGCGGGTGCATTCGGAGCCGCCGATCAGGAAGGTCGCTTCCTTGTCTTCCCAGCATTCGAAGATGTTGGGGCAGCCGGCTTCTTCGCAGACGGTGTGCAGGCCTTCTTTTTTGACCAGGTTCTTCAGCCCGACGAACTCCGGGCCCATCTGGACCTTGGCCTTGATCCATTCCGGCTTGCGCTCCACCGGGACCGCAGCGTTGCGCTGCTCGATCCGCAGCATCTTCCGGCCTTCAGGTGCCAGCGTCATGATCGTATTTCCTTTGTTCGGGTCTTGCCGGTGGGGCGCGGGACCTGGGTCAGCATTCGACGACGTTGACGGCGAGGCCGCCCATGGCGGTTTCTTTGTATTTGTCGGACATGTCTTTGCCGGTTTCGCGCATGGTGATGATGACTTCGTCGAGGGAGACGCGGTGGGTGCCGTCGCCCCAGAGCGCCATTTTCGCGGCGTTGATCGCTTTCGCGGCGGCGATCGCGTTCCGCTCGATGCAGGGGACCTGGACCAGCCCGCCGATCGGGTCACAGGTCAGGCCCAGGTTGTGTTCCATCGCGATTTCCGCGGCGTTCTCCACCTGCGCGGGCGTGCCGCCCATGACCTCGGCCAGGCCCGCGGCGGCCATCGAGGACGCGGAGCCGACCTCGCCCTGGCAACCGACCTCGGCCCCGGAAATCGAGGCCTGTTCCTTGTAGAGCACCCCGACCGCGCCGGCGGCGAGCAGGAACCGCACCACCACACCGTCCCGGTCGGCCTGGGTTGCCTGGTCCATGCCCGGGGCGAAATGCAGGGCATAGAACAGCACCGCCGGGATGATCCCGGCCGCCCCGTTCGTCGGCGCGGTGACCACCCGGCCACCGGAGGCGTTCTCCTCGTTCACGGCCAACGCCACCAAGTTAACCCACTCCTGCCAATACCGTGGGTCGTGATGGTCCTGCCCGTCATGGCCGGCGTCTTCGGGACGGGCGGTTTCCTTCTTCAACCGCTCATACCAGTCCGGGGCGCGGCGGCGGACCTTCAACCCGCCCGGCAGCACCCCCTCGCGTTTAAGCGAGGTCTGCACGCAGTTCTCCATCACGGACCAGATATGCAGCAGCCCGGCACGGATCTCCTCCTCCGAGCGGGAGGCCAACTCATTCCTGAACATCACATCGGCGATCCCCAGCCCGGTCACCGCGCAGTGCTCCAGCAACTCCGCCGCGGTCCGGAACGGCAGCGGCAACACCTCCTTGGACGCGTCCAGTTCCTGCTGCGCCGCGTCCTCTTCCCCCTCCCGGACGATGAACCCGCCACCGACCGAGAAAAACGTCGCCGCATGCACCACATCCCCGGCAGCGTCGCTGACCGTGAACGTCATCCCGTTCGTATGCCGCGGCAGCACCGTCAACGGCCGCAACACCATGTCCTTGACGCCATACGGCAGCGACACCGACCCGGCCAGGTTCAGGACCCCGGTCTCCGCGATCGAGGCCAACCGCTCCTCGACCTCATCGGGCAGGATCAACTCCGGATGGAACCCCTCCAACCCCAACAGGACCGCCGTCATCGTCCCATGCCCATGCCCCGTCGCGGCCAACGACCCATACAAGTCAACCCGCAGCGACACGACCTCAGCGAGCCTGCCGGAGGCCTTAAGCTCCTCAGCGAACACAGCAGCAGCCCGCATCGGCCCCACCGTATGCGAAGACGACGGGCCAATCCCGATCGAAAAAAGATCAAAGACACCAACAGCCATGACGGTTCCTAACTAAGTGCTAATAAGTAGGTTTCGACGGGTTCAACCACCGGTGGTTGAACCCGTCGAAACCCATGGGGGGACTAGAGCCCCGGGTACAGCGGGTGGGCTGCGGCGAGTGCTTCGACGCGGTGACGGAGCCCGGAAAGGTCGGCGTCGGCGTCGGCAATCAATGCCTCGGCGATGATGTCGGCGACCTCGCGGAAGGCAGCCTCACCGAAGCCACGGGTGGCCAGGGCGGGGGTTCCGATGCGCAGGCCCGAGGTCACCATCGGCGGACGCGGATCGAACGGGACCGCGTTGCGGTTGACCGTGATGTCGATCGCGGCCAGGCGGTCTTCTGCCTGCTGGCCGTCCAGTTCGCAGTTGCGCAGGTCCACCAGGACCAGGTGCACGTCCGTGCCGCCGGACACCACGCTGATGCCCTTTGCGGTGACGTCCGGCTGGACCAGGCGCTCGGCGAGGATGGATGCGCCGAGCAGGACGCGTTCCTGCCTTTCCTTGAACTCGGGGGACGCCGCGATCTTGAACGCGACGGCCTTGCCGGCAATGACGTGCTCAAGGGGGCCGCCCTGCTGCCCGGGGAACACGGCCGAGTTGATCTTCTTGGCAATGTCGGCGTCGTTGGAGAGGATGATGCCGCCGCGCGGACCGGCGAGGGTCTTGTGCGTGGTGGAAGTGACCACGTGGGCGTACGGGACCGGGCTGGGGTGCAACCCGGCTGCCACCAGTCCGGCGAAGTGCGCCATGTCCACCATGAGGTAGGCGCCCACGAGGTCGGCGATGCGGCGGAACTCCGCGAAGTCCAGCTGGCGCGCGTAGGCCGACCAGCCGGCAACGATGAGCTGCGGCTTCGTTTCCAGCGCCAGCCGTTCCACCTCTGCCATGTCAATGGTGTGGGTGTCTTCGCGGACCTGGTAGGGGACCACGTTGTAGAGCTTGCCGGAGAAGTTGATCTTCATGCCGTGGGTCAGGTGGCCGCCGTGGGCCAGGTTCAGGCCCATGATGGTATCGCCCGGCTTGATCAGCGCGTGCATCACCGAGGCGTTGGCCTGGGCGCCGGAGTGCGGCTGCACGTTGGCGAACCCGGCACCGAAGAGCGCCTTGACCCGGTCGATCGCGAGCTGCTCGGTGACGTCCACGTGCTCGCAGCCACCGTAGTAGCGCTTGCCCGGGTAGCCTTCGGCGTACTTGTTGGTCAGGACGGAGCCCTGCGCCTGCATGACCGCCACGGCAGTGTGGTTCTCGGAAGCGATCATTTCCAGGCCCTCACGCTGGCGGCCCAGTTCGTCGTCGATCTTGACGGCGATTTCGGGGTCCAACGCGGACAGGTCGGCGTTGAGGCTCGGGGAGACTACCTGCTCGAACACTGCGGTGTCAGCGGGGGCACTCACAGTTCGCCGCCGTTTGCTTCGGCGTATTCCTCTGCGGACAGCAGCGGGCCCTCTTCGGTGACGGTGACCTTGAAGAGCCAGCCGGCGCCGTACGGGTCATTGTTGATCACGGCAGGGTCGCTGACGACGTCGTCGTTGACTTCCGTGACCTCGCCCGTGACGGGGGAGTAGAGGTCCGAGACGGACTTGGTGGACTCGATCTCGCCACAGGTCTCGCCTGCGGTCACCGTGGAGCCAACCTCGGGCAGGTCCACGTAGACAATGTCGCCCAGCGCTTCGGCGGCAACAGCGGACACGCCCACCACGGACGGGCCGGAGCCGTCAGCGGCGATCCATTCGTGCTCGGCGGAGTATTTCAGTTCAGCGGCAACTTTAGCCATGGTGTTTTTCCTTAAGTTTGGTGTTCAAGAGTGGGGAAGCGCCGAGGCTACTTTTGGCGCTTATAGAACGGCAGGGCGATGACCTCGAACGGCTCTGCCTTGCCGCGCAGGTCGACGTCGAGGGCGGTGCCGAGTTCGGCGTGCTCGACATCGACGTAAGCCAGTGCAACCGGGTAGCCGAGGGTGGGGCTGGGCTGGCCGGAGGTCACTTCGCCCACGACGTTGCCGTCCTTGAGGACCGGGTAGCCGCCACGGCCGGCGCGGCGTCCGAGGCCCTTCAGGCCCACGAGCTTGCGCTTGGAACCGGCTTCCTTGGCAGCTTCGAGGGCGGAGCGGCCCACGAAGTCGCCTTCCTTGGACTTGAGCGCCACAACGGGGCCCAGGCCGGCGTCGAACGGTGAACGCTCGAGCGAGAGCTCGTTGCCGTAGAGCGGCATGCCGGCCTCCAGACGCAGCGAGTCGCGGGAAGCGAGGCCGCACGGAATGATGCCGAATTCTTCGCCGGCCTCGGCCACCTTGGCCCACAGGTCAGCGGCGTCCTCGTTCGCGATGAACAGTTCGAAGCCGTCTTCGCCGGTGTAACCGGTGCGGGCCAGGATGACGTCCCGGCCTGCGATGGTCAGCTCGTTGAACGCGTAGTACTTCAGGTCGCTGACCAGTGCGTGCTGGGCCTCGTCCGTCAGCTTCAGCAGGATGGCCTCGGCATTGGGACCCTGGACGGCGATCAGCGAGGTTGCCGCGGAGGCGTCCTCCACCTTCACGTCGAAGCCCGCAGCGCGCTCCGCCAGGGCGGCGGCGACGGTGGGTGCGTTGCCTGCGTTGGGGACCACGAGGTACTTCCCGTCACCGAAACGGTAGACGATCAGGTCATCGATGATGCCGCCGTCGGCGTTGCAGATAAGCGAGTACTTGGCCTTGCCGTCCGCGATGGCGGACAGCTTGCCCACCAGGGCGTAGTCCAGGAAGGCGCCGGCCTGCGGACCCGTGACCCAGACTTCGCCCATGTGGGAGAGGTCGAACAGGCCCGCGGCTTTGCGGACGGCGTGGTGCTCGGCCAGTTCGGAGCTGTACTTCAATGGCATCTGCCAGCCACCGAAGTCGGTGAAGGAGGCGCCCAGTTTCTTGTGCTCTTCGTAGAGAGCCGTGTAGTTCTCAGTCATGTCAGTCTTCCAATCCGGTGGTTGAGCCAGCCGAAGCCTCGAACTCGGACAGCGGCGGGCAGGAGCAGATGAGGTTCCGGTCTCCACCGGCTCCGTCGATGCGGCCCACCGGCGGGAAGTACTTGTCCTGCTTGAGGTGGTGGACGGGGAAGACAGCCTGCTCACGGCTGTACTGGCGGGTCCATTCGGAGTTCACGACGGCGGACGCGGTGTGGGGTGCGTTGCGCAGCGGTGAGTCCTGGACAGTGAAGTCGCCGTTGGCTACCTGGTCGATTTCCTTGCGGATGGTGATCATGGCCTCGATGAAGCGGTCGATCTCGGCCAGGTCCTCGGACTCGGTGGGCTCCACCATCAGCGTGCCGGCGACCGGGAACGCCAGGGTGGGGGCGTGGAAACCGAAGTCGATGAGGCGCTTGGCCACGTCCTCTGCGGTGACGCCCGTCTTGGCAGTGAGGTCGCGCAGGTCCAGGATGCACTCGTGCGCCACGAGCCCGCCTTCACCGGTGTAGAGGACCGGGAAGTACTCGTTCAGGCGCACGGCCACGTAGTTCGCCGCGAGCAGGGCTGCCTTGGTGGCCTCGGTCAGGCCTTCGCCGCCCATGAGCTTCACGTACGCCCAGGAAATCGGCAGGACGCCGGCGGAGCCAAAGTTCGAGGCGCTGATGGCCACGCCGTGGCCTTCCTGGTGCGCTGCCTTGTTGGCGTCGCCGGGCATGAACGGTGCCAGGTGAGCCTTGGCTGCCACCGGGCCGACGCCGGGTCCGCCGCCGCCGTGCGGGATGCAGAAGGTCTTGTGCAGGTTCAGGTGGGAGACGTCGCCGCCGAACTTGCCGGGCTGGGCTAGGCCCACCAGGGCGTTCAGGTTGGCGCCGTCAACGTAGACCTGGCCGCCGGCAGCATGGACAGCCTCGCAGATCTCGGTCACGTCCGCGTCGTAGACGCCGTGGGTGGACGGGTAGGTGATCATGATCGCCGAGAGGACGTCCTTGTTCGCCTCGATCTTCGCGTACAGGTCCTCGTGGTCGATCGTACCGTCCGCGGCGGTGGCGACGACGACGACCTTCATGCCGGCCAGGACGGCGGAGGCGGCGTTGGTGCCGTGGGCGGAGGCGGGGATCAGGCAGACGTTGCGCTGGGTGTCGCCGTTGGCACGGTGGTAGCCGCGGATGGCCAGCAGGCCGGCGAGCTCGCCCTGGGATCCGGCGTTGGGCTGGAGGGACACCTGGTCGTAGCCGGTGATTTCCGCAAGGTCGGCTTCCAGGCCGCTGATCAGTTCACGCCAGCCTTCGGTCTGGGAGTCCGGGGCGAAGGGGTGGATGGAGGCGAATTCCGGCCAGGAGATGGCTTCCATCTCGGCGGTGGCGTTCAGCTTCATGGTGCACGAGCCCAGCGGGATCATGGTGCGGTCCAGCGCGAGGTCCCGGTCGGACAGCCTGCGGATGTAGCGCAGCAGCTGGGTTTCGGAACGGTGGGTGTTGAACACCGGGTGCTGCATGTACTCGGAGGTGCGGAGCACCTCTGCTGGCAGCTCGAAGCCCTCGGCGTCCACCACCGGTCCGGCACCGAAGGCGACGGCGATCGCGGACAGGATTTCCGGCGTCGTGGTTTCATCCGTGGAGACACCGATGGTGTCCGCGTCGATGTAGCGCAGGTTGATGCCGCGTGCTTCAGCCGCGGTGATGACCTTGGCGGCCTTGCCGGGAACGGAGACCGTGACCGTATCGAAGAAGGTCTCGGTGGCCAGTTCCCGTCCGGCGACCTTGAGGGTGGTGGCGAGGGCGCGGGCGTTGTTGTGGACGCGCTCGGCGATGGCCTTCAGTCCGTCCGGGCCGTGGTAGACGGCGTAGAAGGAGGACACGATGGCCAGCAGGGCCTGGGCGGTGCAGATGTTGGATGTGGCCTTCTCGCGGCGGATGTGCTGCTCGCGGGTCTGGAGTGCCAGGCGGTAGGCGGGCAGGCCGGCGTCGTCCTTGGACACACCCACCAGGCGGCCGGGCATGGAACGCTCCAGGCCCTTGGCGACGGCCATGTAGGCGGCGTGCGGGCCACCGAAGAACAGCGGTACGCCGAAACGCTGGGTGGAGCCGACGGCGATGTCGGCGCCCTGCTCACCGGGAGGGGTGATCAGGGTCAGGGCCAGCAGGTCAGCGGCCACGGTGACCAGCGCGCCGCGTTCCTTGGCCTCGGCGATGACGCCTGCGTGGTTGAAGACGCGGCCGGAGACGCCGGGCTGCTGGAGCACGATCCCGTTGATCGCGCCTTCAGGGAGGCCCTTGGACAGGTCGGCGACCTCAACCTCGAAGCCGAGCGCCTCGGCGCGGCCCTTGACGATGGCGATGGTCTGCGGCAGCACGTCGGCGTCCAGGACGGTCTTGCCGTCGCGGGCGTCCTTGTTCTTGTTGGCGCGGCGCATCATCAGCACGGCCTCGGCCACGGCGGTGGCTTCATCCAGCAGCGAGGCGTTGGCGATGGGCAGGCCCACGAGATCCTGGACCATGGTCTGGAAGTTCAGCAGCGCCTCGAGCCGGCCCTGGGAAATCTCGGGCTGGTACGGCGTGTAGGCGGTGTACCAGGCCGGGGCTTCCAGCACGTTCCGGCGGATCACGGCCGGTGTGACGGTGTCGTAGTAGCCCTGCCCGATCATCTGGACAGCGGTCTTGTTCTTGGCGGCGAGCCTGCGCAGTTCCGCAAGCACCTCAACCTCGCTCAGGGCGCCCTTGAGCGCGAGCGGCTTGGACTGGCGGATCGAAGTGGGGACAGCGATGTCCACCAAACCGTCAACGCTGTCGTAGCCAACGGCCTTGAGCATGGTGTCGACGTCAGCCTGGCGGCGCGCACCAATGTGCCGGTCCGCGAAGACAGACGGTTGGGATTGAATCGTCATGAGGAACTCCAGGTTTGGCCGGCCACGGGTGGCTCGGCATGGATCGGGTCCCTCCCCGCTCTGTATTGGACCTGAGAGATTCCGCAAACCCAGCAAAGGCCTGCTTGCACCGTCGGTGAGTGCCGCCGGAGCAGCACTGCTTTCCAGAGTCGCCTCGCCGTGACGGTACATGGGCCTGAGAGATTCCTGGGGAGGATTTGCTCCTACGGCGCCTGCCCGGTGATGGCCGGGAGAACTCTCCCGCCACAGCTCGAAAGGCTTATTGAAATGTGGGTGATTCGGCTCACAAGTTACAGGATGGCGGTCCCGGGGAGCAAATCGGTCCGTCATGAAGCACGCCGGCGGGACCGTTACGCAGGTGCTGTCATGGCGGGCTTGACTTTTGTTCGTGACCGACGCCACACTGAACCCCGTGATCCGGCCGGGCAGCGGAACTGGCCCAAAGAACGCTGGGCGCTCCGTCGCCGGCTGTGATTGCCGGAGGCCCAAAAATGCGCCGTGCGGCTTGAAGTCCACAGCGGATGCACTCCGATAACTGAACACTGATTTACCAATCAACGCTTTTGACCTGCGGCGGGAGAGCCCTGCCGGTACGTTCAGCAGGCGCCGTAGGAGCAAACCCTCCCCAGGAAACTCTCAGGCCCACGTACCGCCGCGGTGAGGCAACTCTGGAAAGCAGCCAGGCCCTGTCCTGGCTCACCGACGGTGCAAGCACGCCATCCGGCGCGTGGAAACTCTCAGGTCCCAGACAGAGCGGGGAGGAAATCCAATCTTTGCGACACCCCGGGTGCCGCTCGAACGATGGAGTTCCTCAATGACGACCCATTCCCCGACGTCCCCCGGCGGCGGAGCACCGCACCTGGAGCGGCAGCTCAGCAACCGCCACATCCAACTGATCGCCATCGGCGGCGCAATCGGCACCGGCCTGTTCATGGGTTCCGGAAAGACCATTTCGGCAGCCGGCCCCTCGGTGATCTTCGTGTACATGATCATCGGCTTCATGCTGTTCTTCGTCATGCGTGCCATGGGAGAACTGCTGCTCAGCAACCTCAACTACAAGTCCTTCAGCGATTTCGCCGCCGACCTGCTGGGCCCCTGGGCCGGCTTCTTCACGGGCTGGACCTACTGGTTCTGCTGGGTCATCACCGGCATCGCCGATGTCATTGCCATTGCAGGCTACTCCCGTGAACTGTGGCCCGGGGTGCCCCTGTGGATTCCCGGCCTGGCCACCGTCGCCATCCTGCTCCTGCTGAACCTCACCACCGTCAAGGCCTTTGGCGAGACGGAGTTCTGGTTCGCGTTGATCAAGATCGTTGCCATTGCCGCCCTGATCATCGTTGGCCTGTTCATGATCTTCTCCGGTTTCCAGTCCGACGCCGGACCTGCCACCTTCACCAACCTGTGGAGCCACGGCGGATTCTTCCCGAACGAGTTCATGGGCTTCGTGGCCGGCTTCCAGATCGCCGTCTTCGCCTTCGTGGGCATCGAACTGGTGGGCACGACCGCCGCCGAGGCCAAGAACCCTGAGCGGAACCTGCCCAAGGCCATCAACTCCATCCCCATCCGCGTGCTGCTCTTCTACGTAGGTGCCCTCATCATCCTGATGGCGGTCACCCCCTGGACCGAGTTCAGGGCAGGCCACAGCCCGTTCATCGCCATGTTCTCGCTGGCGGGCCTGGGTGCCGCGGCCACCGTGGTCAACCTCGTGGTGCTGAGCTCCGCAATGTCCTCCGCGAACTCCGGCATCTACTCCACCTCGCGTATGGTCTTTGGCCTTGCCCAGGAAGGCGACGCTCCGGACGTCTTTGGCAAACTGTCCCGCCGGAAGGTGCCCCAGAACGCACTGTTCCTCTCCTGCGTGCTGCTGCTCTCCGGCGTCGTCCTCATGTATGCGGGCCAGGACGTGGGCAAGGCCTTCGACATGGTGACCACCGTCTCCGCCGTCTGCTTTGTTTTTGTCTGGTCGATCATCCTGGCCAGCTACATCGCCTTCCGCCGCCGCCGGCCGCACCTGCATGAAGCATCGAAGTTCAAGATGCCCGGCGGTGTTGCCATGGTCTGGGTGGTCTTCGCCTTCTTCGGCTTCGTGATCTGGACCCTCACCACCCAGCCGGACACCCTGGTGGCCCTGCTGGTCACCCCGGTCTGGTTCATCCTGCTGGGCGCTGCGTGGTTCGTCCTCCGCCGCCGGCCCGCACACCAGGCCCGTTTTGCCACGTTCCAGGCTGAACTGCAGGCAGACCAGGACTTCACCGACGCCGCATCCGGCAAGGCTGTCCGTCCGGGTGCCGCCGCAGAAGCGGGGGAAGAGCGGGTCAAGCGGTGATCGGCACGGAAGCCCGCACGTCGCAGGCCGGCACGGCTGCGGCCGGGCAGCTCCAGTCCCTGGTGCCGGAAACGGGCAACGAATTCGTGCTGACGTTCCATTGCCCGGATGCCCTTGGCATTGTCCAGGCGGTGGCGGCGTACCTCCTGGAGCAGGAATGCTACATCGTGGACATCAAACAGTTCGGCGACAGGGCAAGCGGTCGGTTCTTCATGCGCGTCCACGTCACCTCACAGGTAGAGGTGGAACTCGACCGCCTCCGGGCCGGTTTTGAACAGGTGGCCCAGGAATGGCAGATGGACTGGCGCCTGGAACGCCATGGCCGCAAGCAGCCCATCCTGGTGATGGTGTCCAAGTACGACCACTGCCTCAACGACCTCCTGTTCCGCGCCCGCAGCGGTGAGTTGCCCGTCCGGATTGCCGCCGTGGTGTCCAACCACCCGGACCTGGAACCCCTGGCCGCCTGGCATGGTGTTCCGTTCCACCACATCCCGGTCACGCCGGACACCAAGGCGGAAGCCGAGGATCGCCTGCTGGAGCTGGTGGACCAGTACGCCGTTGAACTGGTGGTGCTGGCCCGCTACATGCAGGTGCTCAGCGATGAAGCCACTACGCGCCTTAGCGGCAAGGCCATCAACATCCACCATTCGTTCCTGCCCAGCTTCAAGGGGGCAAAGCCGTACCACCAGGCCTACGAACGGGGTGTCAAGACGGTGGGTGCCACTGCCCATTACGTCAACTCGGAACTGGACGAAGGGCCGATCATTTCGCAGCAGGTCATCGAAGTGGACCACACGTATTCCGCTTCGGACCTGGTTGCGGTTGGCCGCGACGCCGAATGCAAGGCGCTCACGAATGCCGTCCGCTGGCACGCTGAGGGGCGGATAGTCCTCTCCGGCAACCGGACGGTCATCCTCCGCTAGCTGCAGGCCCGTCCACGCTGCCGGCGCCCGCACTCCCTCCAATCGGAGGGGCAGGCGCCGGCAGTCGTGGCACCACATCTGAATAAGCCTTTCGAGCTGTGGCGGGAGAGTTCTCCCGGCCATCACCGGGCAGGCGCCGTAGGAGCAAATCCTCCCCAGGAATCTCTTAGGCCCATGTACCCCATGCCGAGCCACCCGTGGCCGGCCAAACCTGGAGTTCCTCATGACGATTCAATCCTTCATGGCATCAGCCGCAGCACCGATTCCCGTGGAAGGACAGGCCTCCGGTTCCGGGGCTGCGCTGCCAATCCGCATGCAGGTCAGACCCACCGAGGACCTTGCCGCCCTTGTCCAGGCACACGTACCAGCCGGCACGGCCCTGACGGTGACCTGCCTGCCGCGCCAGGGTGTGGGCCCCACCATCCGGACAGCCATCGAGCTTGCCTACCTCGGCTTCGAGGTTGTCCCGCATCTGGCCGCACGGAGTATCGAAAGCCGTGGCCAGCTGGCCGGTGTGGTCCGGAACTGCCACGATGCCGGCATTACCGAAGTGTTCGCCGTCGGCGGTGACGCTGGGGAACCGGCCGGACCCTACGACAGCAGCCTTCCGCTGCTGGCGGACCTCGCCGAGCTGTCCGGCGGCACCATCCGGGCCGGCGTGGCGGGCTACCCGGAAGCCCATCCCGGCCACAGCGAACTGCACATGCTTGATGCCCTGCTGGAAAAGCAGCACCTGGCCTCGTCCGTGGTGACGCAGCTGTGCTTCTCAGCCCAACGCATCCAGTGGTACGCCGAAACGCTGCGCCGGGAAGGGGTGAGGCTCCCTGTCTGGGCCGGAGTTCCCGGCGCCGTTCCCCGGGCGCAGCTCATCCGCGCCGCACTGAAAATCGGTGTGGGACCGTCCCTCAAATTCCTGAATCGCAGGGGCCCGCTCGGCCGCCGCCTGCTCAAGGACGGCCTCTACTCACCGCAGGCGATCATGGCGGAGCTGGAGGGCGGCGGGGCTGTGGAGGGTGTGCACCTGTACACGTTCAACAACCTCGCGGGCGCCGGCAGCTAGGGACAAGCGGCAGGGAAGAACAATGTGCCGCCCGCAAAGTTCAGCATGCTTAGTGTTTGTCCACATAGGATGGATAAGCACGGCAGCCCACCCGCTGCAGGTCGATTTGAATGAAGGTGACCATGGCCAGGCGCAGCAATCCCGCAGTACGAATCGCACAGGAAACCGCCCATAACGCAATGTTCGATGCCGACGGCAAACCCAAGCCCGGCGTCCACAATATGCTCCTGAAGGCAGTGCAGGTCCAGCGGCCCTTGGTGGTGGGCTATATCCGCCGGCTCCAGAAGAAGCATCCGCGGGCCACCGCAGCACAGCTGGCGGACATCGCGGAGCGGGACTACCTGCGGGCGGTGGCCGGCGGAGGTGCCCTGGTGGGCGCCACCGCCGTCGTCCCGGGTGTGGGCACCGTCGCGTCGCTGGGACTTTCCGCGGCCGCGACGGTTGGCTTCCTGGAGGCGACAGCCCTCTATGCGACGTCGCTGGCGGAGCTCCACGGCATTCGCCTCACCAACCCGGAGAAGGCCGGCACCATGGTCATGGCCATCATGCTGGGCGAGGAAGGAACCGCCCTCCTCGGAACGCTGAGCGGACAGGCGGCCGGTGGAGCAAAGCCCGCCGACGTCTGGGGAAATGTGCTGTCCAGGTCCTCTATCCCGGGGTTCGGCAGCGTCCGGAAGCGGATCCAGAACGCCTTCCTCAAGAACCTGCTCAAGCGGCAGGGCACCGCGCTGTTCGGACGGGCGCTCCCCTTCGGCATAGGGGCGGTTGTGGGCGGAGCCGGTAACCTCGTGATGGGCCGTGCAGTGGCCAAGAACGCCCGGGAGGCGTTCGGACCCATGCCGGACACCATCCCCGGTGAGCTGACCGCGGCTGCCGGGCCGGACAACTTGACCCTGGAAGGCAACATCCTTGGATCTCAACGCTGACGTAGGCCAATCATTCGGTTCCTGGACCGCGGGAGGCGATCCGGCGATGTTCCAGCTGGCCACGAGCGCCAACGTAGCCTGCGGCCTGCACGCCGGCGATCCCGTCACCATGCTGGATACCTGCCGGGCCGCCTACGACCTGGACGTCACCGTGGGCGCGCACCTGGGCTACCGCGATTTGGCCGGGTTCGGCCGGCGGTCGCTGGACATGAGCTTTGATGAGCTTTTCGGCGACGTGCTGTACCAGCTGGGCGCGCTGGACGGCGTCGCGCATGCCGTGGGTGCCTCGGTGGACTACGTGAAACCGCACGGTGCGCTGTACGACACTCTGATCCACGACGCCGAGCAGGCTTCCGCGCTCGTGGCGGCCGTGAACGCCTACGATCCCGGTCTGCCGATCCTGGGATTCCCTGGTTCGGAGCTGTTGAAGCAGGCCAAGGAGGCCGGCCACCCTGTATTCACCGAAGCCTATGCCGACCGTGCCTACTTCGCCGACGGCACCTTGGTGCCGCTGTCCAGGGAAGACTCCATGCTGGACGACGTCGACACGATCGTTGAGCGGGCCGTGCGGCTGGCAACAAAAGGCGAAGTGGTGGCCGTTGACGGTTCGGTGGTCAGGGTCCAGCCGGACTCCCTGCGCCTGCCCGGCGGCAGCCCCGCAGCCGTAGAGGCGGCGGCCCGTATCCGGGCAGGTCTTGAGGCTGCAGGCGTGGAGATGGAGGCTTTCGCGTAGAAGGCGGCGTGCTCCGGACTTCGGCGACGGACTCAAGGATTACCGACCCAGGGGCTGTGGACCCAGGGACTACACCCATCCACTACGGGCGTTGGACTGTCCACGGCTCGTCATCCCGACGGCACTAATGGCGTCGCGAGGAGCTCTGCCCAGAGCGGATCGTCAGCCGGCAGGTCGTTGAGGTCCACGTATCTGTCGTCGTCTGGTTCCCACTGCGGGAGGTTTTCGAGGCTGGCCTCCAGACAAGGGCAGAGGGAAGCGACGTCCCGTTGAAGCCACGGCGGCTGGATTCCCGGTGGCCAGTGGGTTGGTTCTGCTTCCCGGAGTTCGGGGTTGTAGTGCCTGCCTGTCGGTGAGGTCCAGCCGGGTGGTTCATTCTTGTTGGCCGGGTCGGGTGTCCATTGGCTGTGGTGTTTGAGTCGATGGTGTTTGGGGCAGAGCTGTGCCAGGTTGCTGACCTTGGTGGTGCCGCCGTGTTGCCAGGCGGTGAGGTGGTCTGTTTCGTTGTCGGGGGTTTTGTTGGTGCAGCCGGGGAAGGTGCATTTGGCGTCCCGCAGGCGGATCCAGTGTTTGATGGCCCCGGTGAGCCGGTAGTTTTTCCGGCCGATCTCCAAGGGTGCCCCGTCCGACGGGTCGACCAACACCCGGTAGAACGAGTTCGCCCCGTCGGCGACAAGTTTGCGTGCCATGGACGCCGGAATGGGCCCGTAGCCATCCAGCACTGCTGGTTCGTCGGTGGCTCCGAGGAGGGCGAAAACGGGCACGGTGACCAGGACATCGGCCCGCGGGGCAGGGACCTTCCCGATCCCGGTGACACCCTGCTTGCCCTGAACGCCGGGGCCGGGACCGTCTTCCCCGGCGTGGGCGGGGGTGTCCCCGGCTCCGGGCTTCACGCCAGCCCCCAGCAGCAGGGAGGCGGCGATGTCGGGGCGGAGCTGGGTGAGGGTGCGGGGTTCGTCGGGGCCTTGGAGGCCGCGGGCGGTGGCGGTGGTGCGGTTCCAGATGGCGCAGGCGGTGTCGCCGGGGAGGTAGAGGGAGAGCCAGGCCATGCCGTCCTTGTCTGGGGTGTATTCCATCCGCCGGTCGGCAACGCCCTTTGCATGGCGTTTCTCGATGGAGTCCGGGTGGTGGCGTTCCCGCCACGCCCGGACCTTGGCCCGGAACCGTGACGGAACGAGCTCCCCCGGCGCGGCACCCCGTGAAGCATGGGATGCGTCGGGGTCGAAGAAATGCGACACCAGAGACGCCGCGCCCTCGGGGGTAAGGCCTTCAGCCTCGTCGGCGACAATCCGGGCATGCTGCCACGACATGTCCCCGGCGGACAGTGCATCGATCACCAGCGGCAGGGAACAGATCCGGCGGGACTGCTCCACCAACGCCCCCGCTGCCGCGGAATTGATGGTCAGCACCCCGGCGATCTCCTCGACCACCGACATGTCCGCGTAAGTGCGGTCCTGCACCGAAGCGTCCGGCGGCGTCATCGCCTGCTGCAGTTCAACGGCCCGGGCGGCCTGCCGGGACTTTAGCGCCGCGAGTTGAGCTTCCAGCCGGGCCACCAGCTCCAACCCTTCCAGGCACAGCTCATACCGGCGCTGGAACACGTCAATATCTCCAGCCGCAGCTTTCAGCGCTGAATGTTCGAGGTTCCGGTCCTCACGAACCAGCGCATCCAGAGCAGCCACAGAGGCACGAACCCCCTCCAAAGCTGCCCCAGTACCACCGCCGATTCCCATACCGACATCATCCGTCGAGGCACTGACATTTGAAGCCGCCCCCGCCTAACCGCCTGGCAAGCCGGGCCAACCGCTGCTAAAGGTGCCTGGACCCTAAAAAGCGCGTGCCGCCGTCGTAGTCATTACCGCCGCGCAAATCCGGAACGAACAACGGCCGCGAGAGCGTCATCCAAAAATGAGCTGCGCCACCGTGAAAATCGCCAGCCCGGCCAAGGACCCCACCACGGTGCCGTTGATGCGGATGAACTGCAGGTCCTTGCCCACCTGGAGCTCAATCTTCTGTGAGGTTTCCTCGGCGTCCCAGCGCGCAACCGTATCCGTGATGACCCCGGCGATGTCTGAGCGGTAGGTCCGGACCAGGTATCCCGCGGCGTCGCCGATCCAGGCGTTGACCTTGCCGGCAAGTTCCAGGTCCTGCACCAGGCGCGACCCAAAATCGCGCACCGCTGCCTTGAACTTGATGGTGAGCTCACTGTCCGGATCGTCAACGGCACCCAGCAGCGCGTTCTTGACCGTGCCCCAGGTCCGGGACGCGAGCTCGCGCACCTCGGGATCACCCAGCACCTGCGCCTTGATGTCCTCTGCCCGGGCAATCATCGCCGGGTCATGCTGCAGGTCCTGCGCGAGGTCGTTCAGGTACTTGTCGATGGACTGGCGCACCTGGTGGCGGGGGTCGGCCTGGACGGCGCGCACGAACTTGAGGATCTCGAGGTAGACCTTGTCGCCCACCAGGCCGTCAACGAACTGCGGAACCCACGTGGGGGAGCGGTCGGACACCAGGCGGGTGACGGTCTCGTGGTTGTCATCCACCCAGTCCGCGGCGCGGTCCACCAGCAGGTCCACCAGCGTGTGGTGGTGCCCGTCGTGGAATACCCGCTCGGCGAGCCGGCCAACCGGCGGTCCCCACGGCGGAGCGAGGAGGTGCTTGCGGACCATGCCCTCGATAACGGCCTGGACGTCGTCGTCATTCAAGACCTTGAAGGCGCCACGGATCACCGCGGCACCTTCCTTGGCCACCCGGTCTGCCCCGCTCGGCGCGGAAAGCCATTCACCGGCCCGGCGGGCAATGTTGACGCTGGCCAGCTTGTCCTGCACCACCTGCTCGGAGAGGAAGTTAGTCTCCACGAATTCACCCAGGGAGGCGCCGATCTGGTCCTTGCGGCGCGGGATGATGGCGGTGTGCGGAATCTTGATTCCCATGGGGTACTTGAACAGGGCGGTCACGGCGAACCAGTCGGCCAGTGCGCCCACCATGCCGCCTTCAGCCGCCGCACGCACGTACTGCAGCCACGGATACTCTTTCTGAAGAGCGAACGCGAAGACAAAGATCACGGCCATGGCGATCAGCAGGCTCAGCGCGAGCAACTTCATCTTCCGCAGCGCTGCCGCCTTTTCGGCGTCACCGGCACCAAGCTGGCGGTTTACGACGGCGCCTGCCGCCGTAGTGCCCGGCTGCGGCTCCCGCGCTGGTTCGGTGGGTGCTTCCTGCGTGGTTGGCCCAGTAGTTGCCTCAGAGTTCACCTGCATGTGCCAAGCCTAGCCCTGAAGGTGGGGGCCGGTCGGCTACCGTGTGTCCATGACAATTGACGAGTCAGTGCCGCAGCGGCCGCTGGTCTTTGCCCACCGCGGTTCCAGCGGCACGTATGCCGAACACACCCGCGCCGCCTACCTCCAGGCCCTGGCCGACGGCGCAGACGGAGTGGAGTGCGACGTCCACCTCACGCGCGACCAGCACCTGGTCCTGCTCCATGATGCCAACCTGGACCGCACCTCGGACGGGACGGGCCCTGTGGCCGACCGGACACTGGAGGAGTTGCGCCAGCTGGACTTCTCGTCCTGGAAGGGCGTCCGCATTCCCGAAACGTTCGGGGCACGCTCCGAACAGCTCCTGACCCTTCCGGAACTGCTGGACATCCTTCGCGGAGCGGGCCGGCCCGTGAAACTCGCCATCGAGCTCAAGCATCCCAGCCCGTACCAGCTCAAGCTGGAGGACCGGGTCCTGGAGGTGCTGCGCAGCGAAGGGTGGGAACCGCAGAGTTCAACCGTGGACAACGTGGCCGTGACCTTCATGAGCTTCAGCCCGGATTCAGTCCGGCACCTGCTCCTCTCGGTACCGCCGCAGTACATTTGCCAACTGGTGGACGATCTCACCATCCATGAAATCCGTGGCGGACTGGGGGTTGGGCCGATTACCGGCGGCGCCATCGCAAACCTGATGAAGGCCACCCAGCTGGAGGGCGAACGGATCCTGGACGACCGGGAGGTGGGGATGGCCGGTCCCGGCATCGAATATGTCCGGGAACGCCCCGAAACAGTCCGCCGCTGGCTGGACTCCGGCCGCCGCTTCAGGGTGTGGACCGTGGACTCCCCAGAGGACGTGTCCCTCTGCCGGGAATTGGGCATCCAGGAGATCACCTCCAACGTACCGGCGCGCGTCCTGGAACAGCTCCACGTGGCCGCACCGCAGGGAAAGTAGCGCAGACATGACCGCCCCCGGCACACCGTCCGCGCCCCGCTGGTGGGCGGGGAAGCTCGACGTCGAAGGGCTGGCGCTGCAGTCGGTGGAAGCCGCGGCCCAGGCGCTGAACCTGTACTCGGGGACGCCCGGCCGCTTCAGCACCACACCCGAACTAACCGCCCCCGCTTTCGATTCCTTCGGCCATCTCCGCATTGCGGGGCGCAAGCCGCAGGGCTTCGCGCCCCTGTCCGGATTCAAGAAGACCGCCGACGGCTGGATCCGGCTGCACGCCAACTACCCCCACCATGAGCAGCGGCTCCTGCACGCGCTGGCTGCCACTACCGCGGAGGATGTGGACAGGAAACTCCGCTCCATGGCCGCGCTGGACGCCGAGGCCGCCATCCAGGAACTGGGAGGGATCGCCGCGGCCGTCCGAACCCGCAGTGAATGGCTCGCGACGGACATGGGCCGGGCGGCCGGTTCGGGACCCTGGGTCACGGTGGAGTATCCGGACGGCACAACCGGTGGCTTCGGACTGCGGGAAGCTGCCGCGGCAACAGGCGCCGCTGCCGGCACGGCTCACGGCGCCGGGGACCTGCCGCTGGCCGGGCTGCGGGTCCTGGACCTGACGCGGGTCATCGCCGGTCCAGTCGCTACCAGGCTGCTGGCCGCGCTCGGGGCAGACGTCCTCCGGATCGACCCGCCCGCCTTTCCCGAGATCCAGGACCAGTTCGTGGACACGGCGTTCGGCAAGCGCAGTGCAGTACTCGACCTGGGGCCGGCAGTAAACCAGCAGGACCTCCAGCAACTCCTGGCCGGCGCGGATGCCGTGGTCACCGGCTACCGGCACGGGGCCCTGGACCGCTTTGGCCTGAACCCGCGGGAGTTGCTGGCAGCCCGTCCGGAGCTGGTGGTGGTCACCTTGGACAGCTGGGGAAGCGCGGGGCCCTGGAGCGGCTTGCGCGGCTTCGACAGTATTGTCCAGGCCGCCTGCGGAATCGCCCATACCTACGGCATGGAGGGCGACGGCGGGTGGCGCCCGGGTGCGCTGCCGGTCCAGGCGCTGGACCACGCCACCGGCTATGGGGTGGCCGCGGCCGCAGTCCGCCTCCTGGCCGCGCGCCGTCGGACCGATTTGGGCGGTGCCGCGCACCTGTCGCTGGCCCGCACCGCTGAGGAGCTGTTTTCCCTGACCAAGGGGGAAAACCCTTCCAGCCTGAATGGTCCAGCCAGCACCGAAAGCCCTGCTGAACTCCACGCCCCCGAATATCGGTCCGTGGCCAGCAGTTATGGGGAGCTGCGCTACGTTGGGCCGCCCCTGCTTGACGCGGGACATCCCCTGGATTTTCAGTCGCCGCCGCCACCGTATGGGAGCTCGCGGGCCGCCTGGCTGTGAAGACCGGCAGCGCAGCGGTGGCGCCGTTGCCGGGTGCCCCTATCGCCGCTGTGCCCCGTCGCCGCGATGCTGCAGGCGCCGGTTTCTGGGCGGCGCTTCGGCTGTGGTTGAGTGGTTCCATGTCTTTTCCCAGGTCCGGCACCGCTGCTAAGGGCTTGTCCGCTCCTTCCCACTCCATCCAAGGCCCGGCCCTGCGGCACGTGTCCGCAGCGGCCATGGGAGCCCTTCTCCTGGCCAGCGCCGGCAAGCATTTCCGGGACCCAGGTTTTTACCGTGACGTCGTTCCCGAGTACTTGTGCCGGCAGGACCCGGCGCCCGGCGAACCCCGCAGCAGCACACCCCAGCATCCCTGGGCCGTCCTGTCCAGGGACGAATGGATCGCCCTGAGCGGCCTGCTGGAGCTCGCCGCCGCCGTCGGAATCCTGCTCCCGCCGACCCGAAAGCCCACAGCAACGGCCCTCACCGCCATGTTCACGGCATTCCTGGCCGGGCATGTTGATGCCCTCCTGAGGGCGTATGGGCCGCAGGGCACGCCGAGCCGCCGGAAGATCCATACCCTGCGGCTTCCCCTCCAGGCTCCGCTGATCCTGTGGGCGTGGAGCCTGCGAAAGGCCGCGGGCAACCCGGGAGGCCGGGGGTGAAGCTGCTGGCTTCGCCGGCGGTGAAAGTGGGCATCTCCATCAGTATTGCCACCGGTCTTTACGGCATATCGTTCGGCGCGCTGGCGGTAACGTCCGGGCTCAACTTTTGGCAGGCCATGGCGTTGAGCCTGCTCCTCTTCAGTGGCGGCTCCCAGTTCGCGTTCATCGGGGTGGTGGCAGGCGGCGGTTCCGGCGTTGCGGCAATGAGCGCGGCCACCCTCCTGGGCATGCGCAACGGCATCTACGGCATGCAGCTGAACGCGCTGCTCCGGCCCACCGGCTGGCGCAAGTACGTTGGGGCACAGTTGACCATCGACGAATCCACGGCCACCAGCACCGGCCAGACGGATCCGGCCGAACAGCGCCGCGGCTTCTGGACGGCGGGCGTGGGGGTCTACGTGCTTTGGAACCTCTTCACGGCCGTGGGCGCACTGGCCGGCAGCGGGTTGGGCGACCCCAAGCAGTGGGGCCTTGACGGGGCCGCCGTCGCCGCTTTCCTGGCCTTGCTCTGGCCCCGGCTCAAAGGGCGCGAGCCGATCGCCATCGCGGTGGTTTGCGCCGTGGCTACGGTGGTTGCCGTCCCCTTCGTACCGGCGGGCGTGCCCATCCTGGTGGCCGCGGTCGTTGCCGCGGTGGTGGGTTGGTTCAGCCACGGCCGCCGCGACGAAGGCCTTGAGCCCGACGTCGAACCCTACGGCGGCCACCACGGCAATCACCCCGGCGGCGGCCGTCACAGGGGCGCCCACCTGCAGGGCCGGGATGGCCAGGGAGGAGCCGAGCGCAGTGGAGCGGAGCGGCGGGAAGCTGCGGACCCGGAGGCGGGGGCATGACCTTGTGGATCTGGCTGCTCATCGCCTGCGTGCTCGCCTATGCCTGGAAACTGGTGGGCTACTTCGTCCCCGCCAAATTCCTTGAAGATCCGCGCACCTCACGCGTCGCGGGAACCATGACGATCGGCCTGCTGGCCTCGCTGACGGTGGTGAATGCTGTGGTGTCAGGGCAGGGACTTGCCGCAGATGCCAGGCTGGGAGCGCTGGCCGCGGCCGCGATCGCCCTGGTACTGCGGGCTCCGTTCCTTGTGGTGGTGATCGCCGGAGCCGGCACGGCGGCGCTGCTGAGGATGCTGGGCTGGAGCTGATCCCGTGAATCCACGCCGGGATGCAGTGACGTGGGTCACTTTCCTGGACGGGTGCCAGTTGTACTATGGGATCGGCTTATGCAGTTGGCCATGGAATTCCTTATTGAACGGCAACCATGGAAAATCAGCTGCACTCACCCGGCGGGTTGGCGGGCAGGATCCGCCAAAAGAACGCCCGACGGCGGGCGGGCCTTCCCGCCAAACGGTTCTTCAGGCGTTTTTCCGGACTTTCGGACGTGCCGGAAGCGGAACTGGAGATCCTCTCACAGCGGCTCCGGGAGGCACTCGACCTGGATCCGTCGTCGTCCGTTCCTGCCCTTCAAGCCCTGCTGCGGGAGGAAATGCGCAGGCGGGCAGACGCAGCCCGGGCCTAGTGGCCCAACATTCCGGCCGCCATCTGTGATGCACTGGATGAGAGGCAGCCCACACCCAGGCGGCCACCGAAGGAGGATCCGAGATGGACGAACAGTCACGGCCTGTTGGGCCGCACGGCGGCCAGGGCGCCGAGGATACCGGCAGGAACGCCAGGGAAGAACATGGCGCCGGGGTGCCGCCAGAACAGTCCGCCAAGCCGCGGGCCACCTATCTGGACCCCCGCGGCTCGGAATCAACGCGCGAGCTGCGGGACACCGCCAGGCGCCGGCGGGATGCGGAGGAGAAGCTCCAGCAGCACCTGATGGAAGCAAAGGACCACGTTCCCAACGAGTTCCATGAGCACCCCGGCCGCGGCTACCAAGGGCACGGGCACGCCGAACACGGGCACTCGGACGCTGGGCACGGCAGCGAACCCCGCGACGGGGACAGCGCCGCTGGCGAAAAGGGCGCGGAGAAGCCCTGAGCCAATGTGGGGAATCGGAACGGGTAGCTAGGCTACTCCGTGGGCTGCGCCGTCAGGGGAGACGGACCGGCGGCCGCATTCCTCCACGCCCATCTCGTACCAGACCTGCGCGCCAAACTCGGGTTCGGGGGTATCGAGGTTCTGGAACAGGGCGTCAAGCAGTTCGACCAGCTCGCCGGCGGCCAACTCGGGCAGGACTTCCTCCGGCCCGCGGGGGTCCGTCAGGTAGTGGAGAAGCTTCGAGTGGTTCATTGCAGTGCGGCCGTTGTGTGGGGGTCAGGCGCGAAGTGCATGGGGTCGCTCCAACGTGGAAGTGCCGAGGCTGGCTGCCTAACCCCACCTCAGAGTTTATTGCACGTACCTGCTGGTAACAATGGAACGGGCCGTTAAATGGGCTCCCTCAGCGGAAAAGCCTGGCAGCGGCAATACCCTGCCAGGCTATTCAGCCCGAGCGCCGGGCTGGGCCTACGTGCTGGACCCAAGCGCGGCGGGGACAGGTACGAGCACCGGAAGCGGGCGTGATGGCCGTACCGTGCGGATTGCATCTTCCACGAGCGCAAGCGGCCTGCGCCAGGCATCGGAACCCGGCTCCATGGTGTCCACCACGCCGATCAGCATGGCCAGCAGCCGGAACATGTCCGTCATGGAAATGTCCGGGCGCAGGCTCCCCTGGCCCTGCCCGCGGACCAGCAGCACGCCCATGGATTCCATCAGCGAGCCCGTGATCCCGGTCAGGAGCTCTCGCCGGCCCGCCACCGCACACAGCAGGTTGGCGTCGTCGCTCGCTGCGGCCATCAGGGCTTCGAGGACGCGCAACATGCCTGCGGCAGCATCTATATCGCCGAGGGCACCGTCCAAGACGGGGTCCACCGTGAGCCGGAGCTGCCGGTTGAGCGCTGCCAGCACCAGTTCTTCCTTGTCAGCGAAGTTTCGGAACAGGGTTGCCGGGCCAACGCCGGCGGTGGTTGCGATGGTCTGGAGCGGTACCTCCGGGCCGAACTCGCGGAAGCACTGGCGCGCCGCAGTAATGATTTTGTCCACGTTCCGCGCTGCGTCTGCGCGGAGGGGCTTTCGGGCGACTGCGAGGCTCATGCCCAAAAGGGTAGCAACGGAGCCTCCTGCCACCATGGTTACTTCGGGGTAGCCCCTTATGTGACGCAGCTGGCCGGCACCCCGGCGATGGGGCTTTCGGCGGCTGCATGGGAGACTGGGGAGCATGTTGCTTGCATTTTCAGTTGCCCCGTCAGGCGTTCCCACCGAGGGTTCCAGGCCCAACGACGCGTCAGTGCACGACGCCGTTGCGGCCGCAGTGAAGATCGTCCGCGAGTCCGGGCTGCCCAATAAAACGGATTCCATGTTCACCACAATTGAAGGCGAGTGGGACGAAGTGTTCGACGTCGTCAAGCGCGCCACCGAAGCCGTAGGGCGTTACGGCAGCCGCGTTTCACTGGTGATCAAGGCGGATATCAGGCCGGGCTACAGCGGCGAGCTGACGGCGAAGGTTGACCGCCTGGAGAAGGCGCTGGTGCAGGAGCCCTAACCGGCTTTCGAGGGGCCGGATTGTCTGGACCGCCGGGACGCCGCGTGCCAAAATGTGGCAATGTTCGAGCACAAACCCCGGCCGGAATGGGTTGCCACCGAGGAGTTCCTGTCCGACGCCGTGGTGCATCCGGACCGTGGCGTCCAGCAGGCCATCCGCGCCGCCGCCGAGGCCGGGATGCCTCCCATCGAGGTGGCGCCGAACGCGGGAAAGCTCCTCAAGCTCCTGGTCCAGCTCTCCGGCGCGCGGCGCGTCCTGGAGATTGGGACGCTCGCCGGGTACAGCACCATCTGGATGGGCCGGGGACTTCCGCACAACGGCACGCTGGTTACGTGCGAATACCTGCCCCAGCATGCGGAGGTGGCCTGGGCCAATATTGATGCCGCCGGACTGGGGGAACGGGTGGAAATCCGGCTGGGCCCTGCGCTGGAAACCCTGGCCGCCCTCGAGGAAGAGGAGCGGGAGCCGTTCGACTTCATCTTCATTGACGCCGACAAGGAAAACAACAGCCGCTACCTGGACTGGGCTGTCCGGCTAGGCAGGCCCGGAGCCGCAGTGGTCCTGGACAACACCATCTGGGAAGGCGCCGTCCTGGACCCGGACATCGATCCCGTCAACGCGCCGGGCATCATCGAAGCCCTCAAGCTGCTGGGTGAGCACCCGCGGCTGGACGCCACGGTAATCCAGACGGTCGGCTCCAAGGGCTGGGACGGCTTCGCCTTGGCGCGCATCCTGCCGAAAAATAGTAAGTAAGCTGTTGAGATGCGTCCGGTGCCACCGGACACCGTTCATGGAGGACGTACTTGCCAGCGACAGCTACTCCTGTGCTCCTGGGCTCCGCTCCGGCCGGGCTCTCCCCGTGGTTTCCGATCCTTGACTCAGTCGGCGGTGCCGCCGGCGACGTGCCCGCCCTCCTGGCCCTTGCCGTGGATGCGGGACACATGTGGCCGCGGCCTGGGGAGGGGCGCACCGTGGTGTTGTGGGAGCTCCTGGCCTCCGTGGCCGCTATCGATGTGGCGGCCGCCAGGGTGTTTGAACCGCATCTGGACGCCGTCGCCATCCTCGCCCAGGCCGCCACCGCGTCTCCGGCGGACCAACCTTTGCCAGCAGGCGCCGCCGGCGCATCGTGGGGCGTCTTCGCCGCAGAGGCACCCAACGCCAGGCTTGAGGCGCGCGCCGCAGGCGCCGGGGTGGTCCTCAACGGGACCAAGCCCTGGTGTTCACTTGCCGGGCGGCTGGACCGTGCCATCATCACTGCCCACACGGACGACGGCGGCAGGGCGGCTTTCGCGGTCAGCCTTCGCCACGCAGGGGTGGAATGCGAGGAGCCGGCATGGATCGCACGCGGGCTCCGGGAGATACCCAGCGGAAGCGTGCACTTCGACCAGGTCCCGGCAACACCTGTGGGAGGGGCCGGTTGGTACCACAGCCGGCCCGGATTCGCCTGGGGCGGGATCGGCGTCGCAGCCTGCTGGCTGGGCGGCGCCATAGGAGTTGCGCGGGACTTCCGGGACGGCCTGCTGGCCGGCGCCGACGCGGGACGGGAACCGGACCAGCTGGCCCTCGCGGCCTTGGGCGAGGTGGACCGGACCATCGCAGCCGCCCTTCAATACCTTGCCCGCACCGCAGCGCGCATTGACGACGGATCGCTCGGACCCGACGGGAACGGAAGTGCCTGGGGCGAGGCCCAGCGCATCCGGGGAACTGTTGCCGCCGTCGTCGAACGCGTCCTTTACCTGGTGGGCTCCAACCGCGGACCCGGGCCGCTCGCCTTTGACGAAAAGTACGCCAAAAGGATGGCGGACCTGGCCCTCTACGTGCGGCAGCATCACGGCGCGCGGGATGATGCCCAGCTTGGCCGGCTCGTCCTCAAGGGTGACTGCCAGTGGTGACCTTTTCGCACGCGGACGAGGGCACCACCGAAGCAGCCTGGGCCCGGAGCAGGCTGGCTGTGGCGCCTGAGCTGCCGCTCGATCCGGCCGAACTGGCGGGCATGCGGTTCGTTGTCCTGGCTGCCCATCCGGACGATGAAACTCTTGGTGCCGGCGGGCTGATGGCCTCGTTGGTGGCCCTGGGAGCCGAGGTGGAAGTGGTGCTCTGCACCGCGGGGGAGGGTTCGCATCCGGAGTCGCCCAGCACCACCCCGGAACAGCTGGCGGCCGTCCGGCTCACCGAATTTTCAGCGGCCCTGGACGCCCTGGGTCTGGCTGACCGCTGGACGTTCCTCGGGCTGCCGGACCGGGGATTGGCCAGCCATGCGGACGCGATTGCCGGCGCGGTGAGGGATGCTGCGCGGCGGCTCCCCGGCAACCCGGACCGCCTGGCACTCGTGGCGCCGTACCGGGCCGACGGCCATGGTGACCACGATGCGCTGGGGGCGGCAGCGGCAGGCATCGCCGGCCGCGACGGCCACGCGCTCCTGGAATATCCCATCTGGTTCTGGCACTGGGCGACGCCAGGCGACCTGGACCGGCGCCAGTGGGTCCGTTTCCATCTGGATGAACCCGCCGGCTGGGCCAAGAAGCGCGCCATGGCGGAGCATGCAACCCAGGTGCAGCCGCTTTCACCTCTTCCAGGGGACGAAACCCTGCTCAGCGCGCAGTTCCTGGAGCACTTCGCGCGGGGCTATGAGGTCTTCGCCTGGACGCCGGCGCCCGGTTCATCCGGCCAGTTGCATTCCAGCCTGGACGCAGAAGAGGTTTTCGATGGCGTCCACGACGACTCCGAGGACCCCTGGAACTACGGCAAAAGTTGGTACGAGCGCCGCAAGCGCGCCCTCACCCTGGCAGCGCTGCCGGAGGAATCCTATGAACGCGGGCTGGAAGTGGGTTGTTCCATCGGCACCCTGACGGCCGAGTTGGCCCCGCGGTGCCGCAACCTCTTGGGGCTGGACGCCAGCGGAACCGCCGTGCGCCGCGCTGGAGACCTGCTGGCGGGCACGCCCGGGGTCCGGGTCGAGCAGCGTGTGCTGCCCGGATCCTGGCCGGAAGGAACGTTCGACCTGGTGGTGGTCTCGGAGGTGGGTTACTACCTGGCCCCTGCTGAGCTGGCGCAACTGTGGGACAGGTTGGCGGCGGCCCTGGAACCTGGCGGAACCCTGCTTCTGTGCCACTGGCGGCACCCCATCGAAGGCTGGGAGCTCGACGGGGACACCGTCCATGCCCTGGCCCGGCAGCGGTTCCGGTGGCGGACTGCCGGGCTCTACCAGGAACGCGATTTTGTGCTGGAAGTCCTGGTTGCTCCGGGCGGGAAAGCGGGATGACCAGGACTGCTCGGGGCAACGCCGATCCGTTGCCGCCGGTTGACTCGGGAAACCGCGGCATCCGGCAGGTGGCCGTGGTCATTCCAGCCCACAACGAGGAGCAGCATCTGGAACGGGCCCTCACCGCGGTCAGGCGTGCGGCGGAGCGGGTCGAGTCGGAAGTGCCGGACGTTGCCGTGAAGGTGGTCGTCGTCCTGGACAGTTGCACGGACGGGTCCCCAGCGGTGGCCGCCCATGCAGCTGCCGGTGACCCGCGGTGCGTGCTGCTTCCCGTGGCGTTCGGGAGCGTGGGCAAGAGCCGGCAGGCCGGTGTCCGGGCGGCGTTGGAGAACGCGGCCGGACCCGCGCAGGCCGGCGCGCCGGCAGATCAAATGCGGGGAATCTGGCTGGCCAACACGGATGCGGATTCCTGTGTTCCCGGGCATTGGCTGCTGCGGCAACTGGAACTGGCCGCCGGCGGCTCCGATGTTGTCCTGGGCACCGTTCAGCCGGACCCCCACGGCATGCACCACGAGCTGCTGGCCCGCTGGCACGCCCGGCACAGCAGCACCGAGAACCACCCCCATGTCTACGGTGCGAACCTCGGGGTCCGGGCATCCTCCTACCTTGCGGCGGGCGGCTTTCCCGGCGTTGATTTCGATGAAGACCAGGCCCTGGTGGACCGGCTTCGGCGCAGCGGCGCACGCATCGTTGCAACCGATACCACCCGGGTCCTCACGTCGGGACGGACTGCGGGGCGGGCACCGCAGGGGTTCGCCGCCTATCTCCTGGCGCTGGCCAGGCCTTAGCGGCAGCATTCTGACGGCGGGGTGCGGAAAAGGGCTGCTGCCCTGCGGCAACAACCCTTTCCCGTGACGGACCAACCGTGAGGCCGTTCCTAACGTGTGGGCCTGCGGTCCCTGTCAGACCAGGTCCGGGGCGCTGGCAACGATATAGTCAGCGGCGGCCGGTCCGGTCATGGACAGGTTATTGCTGTCCGGGTTGATGCCGGCGTCATGGAGGGCGTCCCAAAGCGCCGCCGGTGGCTGGAGCTCCGCTTTCTGCAGGAGGCACCAGCTTGTGTAGAGACCGTATAGCTCGTCGCGTCGGAGGCCCAGTCCGGGCTCCCTGTCCGCGACGACGGCTTCGGCAAGAAACTGTTCAAAATGGGTAGCAGGCATGTCCGCTCATAAATGGTTGACAGTAATCCCGCCGACTGCTTCAGCGGCCTTGCCGGTCTTCCAGGGAATCCCGGCGAGGTATTCAAGAAAATATTGCAGTTCCGCGTGCTTGTCCAGTCGGTTCCGGCCCGGTTGCATCTTGTGGCGTGGGGCCGTGTATAGTGGCGCGTCGTCCGTGCCGCGAAGTGTTTAGGGGGCGGGCCTGAGGGGGCCGACGGCGACTGGGGGGACTGGCCTCGGTCTCAGAAGAGGCCATCTCACCGCCGACCCCGCTTTGCCCCGGGTGTTGCTTCCCGGGAAACCAAACAGGACCTCTAGGATGAATTTTCCTCCATCCCGAAGGTCCTGCCTAGTCCCTCTGCGCTGCGGTTGCGCCTGGCTGCTTAAGCGCTGCCGCCCCGCCGGGTTCCGTCGTCGGACTCCCCGCTTTCGGCACGGTGCTGCACCTTGTCGCGGACCCTGTCGCGGTGCCGCTCACCGGGCCGGACGGCGTCCTGGCCGTTCCCGGCCGGCTGCCCGTCCCGGTCCTCGCCGGAGCCCTCCGGGCCATTCTCCGAGGCGTACTTTTCCCGGAGTTCACGGCCATGCTTGATGTCTTCTTCGATCTGCTTCTGCAGCTTCTCGCTCTTCTTGGTGTCCCGTGGCGGCAACTGGATGGTTTCCTCGGCCTTGATCCCGGCCTGCAGTTCGCGGCCGCGTTCCACTTCCGCGTCAAACTCAGCGCCGAACAGAAGCGACATGTTCAGGATCCAGAGCCACAGCAGCATGATGATCACGCTGCCCAGGGCGCCGTAGGTCTTGTTGTAGTTGCCAAAGTTCCCCACGTAGAAGCCGAACCCCAGGGATGCGATCAGGAAGACCACCAGGGCTATGCCGGAACCCATGCTCATCCACCGGAACTTGGGCTGCTTGACGTTGGGGGTGGCGTAATAAAGCACGGCAATGATGGCGATGATCAGGGCAATCATTACCGGCCACTTGGCGATGTTCCAGACCATGAGGAAGGGCCCGCTGAGGCCGATCAGCCCGCCCACTGCCTCCGAAACCGGACCGCTGAGGACCAGCATGCCGGCCAGGAGCGCCACGATCACCACGGCCAGGAGCGTGACGCCGAGCATGGTTCCACGGAGCTTCACGAAAGCGCGGCCCTCATCCACCTCGTAGACCCTGTTCATGGCCCGGCCAAAGGCTCCGACATAGCCGGAGGCGGACCACAGCGCGGTGACCAGGCCGATGACCAGGGTGAACCCGGCCGCCGGGGCGCTGGTCAGTTCCGAGACCGGCCCGCTGATCGTATTCACGGTCTCCGCCGGAGCGAAGCCGCGCACGATTTCCAGCAAGGCGTTGGTGGTCTTTTGCGGATCGCCAAAGAGGCCAAGGAGAGACACGAGTGCCAGCAGGGCGGGGAACAGCGAGAGAACCGCGTAGTAGGTCAGGGCCGCTGCCAGGTCAGGGCATTGGTCCTTGCTGAACTCCCGGAGCGTCTTCCTCATGATGTATTTCCACGAAGGCTTGTCCAGGTCCCTGGGGCTGGCAGGTTTCCTTGAGTCATTGGGGCCCGGGGCCTGGCCCGCCTTGGCGGTACTGGTCTCGGATGTGTCGTGAGTGGCCATGGGGTGTCCTCTCAATCAGGGGGCCAAGCGGACAGGCCGGCCCGCGCATCGCGGTGCCGGCCTGCCGATCAATCTGTTGTCTTACTTTGCCGCGTGGGGTTGGTCAGGTGTTTTGGATGTTGTCTTTGGCGTTTGTGGCGCGGTCTTTGACGTCGGTGGCGGCGTATTGGCCTTCGGTTTTGACGTTGTGGGCGGCGTCGGTGGCGGTGGTTTTGACGTTGTCCATGGCTTCCTGGGCGGGTTCCTTGAGGTCCTGGGCCATGGTTTTGGCGGCGTCGGTGACTTGTTCTGCCAGGGGTTGGGCGGCGGTTTTGAGTTGGTCCGCGGCTTCGCGTTCTTTGTCGCTGGCCGGGATCAGGGAGGAGAGGAGCATGCCGGCGCCGAAGGCGATGAGCCCGGCGGCCAGGGGGTTCCCGGCGGTTTTGGCTTTGACCTGGTCCGGGGCGTGGGAGACGGCCTGGCCGGCGTCGGAGAGTTTGGCCTGGACGGTGTCGGTGGCCTGGTGGAGGTTGTCGCCGGCGGTGTGCATGGCGTTGGTGGTGTGTCCGGTCCCGGTGGTGGCGGTGTCGTGGACTGTTGTGGTGGCGTGGTCTGCTGCTCCCATGATTTTCTCCTTCACCCCGGTCACGGCGTCGCGGACCTTGTCGGTTTGGCGGTGGACGATGTTGGACGGGGTGACTTTGTCGGCCACGGCGTCGACGTTGGTGCCCAGGCGTGCCCGGGTGGCTTCTATGTCTGCGCGGATAGCGTCGGGGTTATCGCTCATCGGTTTACCTCGCCTGGTTTGAGGGTGGGGGGTATTTCTGAGAGGGTTTCCCCGGTTTGGGGCAGGCCCTTGATCTGCTGGAGTTCCTTCCGGCCGGTGGAGGCCAGGACCGCGGCGATGATGGCCCAGATGACGGCGACGATCAGCGCGGCCCAGCCCAGGGCCATGATGGCGCCCAGGGCCCACATCAGGGCCAGGGAGAGGAAGAGCAGGACGAAGTGTCCGCCGATCCCGGCGCCGGCGAGCATGCCGGCGCCCTTGCCTGCGCGGGTGGTGGTTTGTTTGAGTTCGGCTTTGGCCAGTTCCACTTCCTGGCGCATCAGGGTGGACAGGTCCCGGGTCACGTCACCGAGCAGGTCGCCGAGGGAGGCGTTATCCGCTTTCACATGCGCCGCGCTGGGCGGCGGCTCCGGAATCTGGCTACTCATCACAGACCACCCGTCTGGCCGCCCCGGGTGCGGTCCTGGGTGAGGGGATCGTTTGCCATGGGGTCGTCGGCGAGGGCGCGGTCACGGAGCGGGTCGTCCGAGAGCTGGTTTCCTGACCAGGGCTCTTCCACGAGTTGCGGGCTGTCCAGGCCGCTGGCCGCCCCTGCCGACTCAGGGTAGCTGCTGCCGGGAGCTCCGCCGTCGTAACCCGCCGTGGTGGTGGCCGGGCCGGGAAGCTGGACCGGCGGGGGAGGAACCGTTCCACCCGCTACCGGGTACGACTGGTTGTACTGGTCGCCGTAAGTACTGGCCGAGTACCGGCTGCCGGCACCGGTGCCGGCAGCTGTGGACGTCGATGCTTCGGGCGGGCCTGCGGTGAGGCCGCGGGTGAGGCGGCCGGCCAGGACGCCGGCGCCGGCGGCGAGGAGCAGGAAGGTTCCGGGCTTGTTACGGGCGAAGCGCTGGACCTCGTTGAGGAGGTCGCCAGGTTCCCGGTTTTCCAGCCACGTGGCCATCGAGGAGGTGCGTTCCGCCGCCTGGCGGACCAGGTCACCGGCCATGCCCTGCTGGTCCGGGGCGCTGGCCATGCTGTGCAGCTGGGTGGAGATGTTGCGGATGCCCTCGGCAGCCTTCTGCTGCTGGGTCCCTGCCTGGCTGGTCAGGCCTGACTTCGCCTGGCTCAGCAGGTCCTGCGCATTGGCCTTCGCCTCATGCGCAACGTTCGCAGCCTCACCCTTCGCGGTCTGGGCCACATTCTGCGCGGACCCCGCTGCGGTACGGGCTACATCAGCTGCTTCTTCCTTGGCTGCATCCTTGCGGGAGGAGCCGTAGGGGTCACCAGCCTGGCTGTCGCCCCCCAGGGGAGCAGCCGTCGAGGGGAAGGTGGCGGGCTCCCGCTCGCCGGGGATTCCTGTATTGGCCGGCGGAGCCGTGTAGGCGGGATCCTGGGGCCATTGGTTCTCTGTCATCTTCGCTCTCTTTCCAAGAAGGCCGGTTGTTGATCAAGAACCAGCAATACTGGCCGTAAAATGATAAGCATGATTACTAATGAAAGGTAAGTACCCTTGCTAAGCGAGTTATAACCGTTCCAAAAATGTCAGCCGGAAGGCGAGGGCCTGCCCGGTCACAACGAAGTGGAAAGTGGTGGGAAACGTGGACACAGCTCCATGGGTATGGGTTGTAGTTGCCGTTGTTGTGGTGGCGCTGATCGTGCTGCTGCTCCTGGCCGGAGGCAGGCGCCGGAAGGCAATGCAGGAAAAGCGGGACCAGGAACACCGGGAGAAGGCCGCCGAGATCCGGCGCGAAGCCGAGAACATGGAAATCGATGCCCGCGAGCGTGAAGCGAAAGCCATCCGGGCCCGGGCGGACGCCGAGCAGGCCAAAGTCGACGCGGCGCGGCTGCAAAAAGAAGCTGAACAGCGCAGCCAGGAAGCCCAGTCCTTGCGGGGTGACGTTGCCAGCCATACCCGGAAGGCGGACGAGCTTGATCCCGACGTCGGTCCTGACGGCACCCGGCAGGACGCCCGCGTGGTGCAAGACGCCCGGGAAGAACGCCGCGACGGAATGGATGCCGGGCATGATCGTCACGATGTCCAGGACGCCGGGGCGGGTCGCCGGGAAATGCGCGACGCCGGGATGGGCGGACAAGATGTTCAGGACGCCGGGATGGGCGGGCGCGACATGCACGACGCCGGACAGGACCGGCACCAGGGGTATGGCGCCGCGGCGGACCGTTCCGAAGCGCCCGACGCCGGACAGGATCGCCGCGTAATACACGACGCCCGGCAGGACCGCACCGAGGCCTATGGCGCCCGGCGTGATGCGAACGCGGGGATGGGCCACGCTGAGCCCAGTGCGTCCGGGGCGGGTCCTGCCGCGGATATTGGAACCGGTTCACGCGGTGAGCCGGTCTTTGCTGACGATGGGCGCGCAGACGCTGGACGTGGCCTTGGCGGGCACCATGACATCCCCGCCGCTGGTGCAGCCGACGGGACTCCGGAGGCAGAGCCGGGGCGGCGGCGCCAAGCGGAGGCCAGGGATGCCGCCGCGGGGCATGGCGTACGGGATGACCGTGACGGCGACCAGGGCGCCGGCATCTAATCGAATCGTGAATTACTGCCGGGGTTTGAGGACGGGGGAAGGACTGACTCCTTCCCCCGTTCCCATGCCCGCGAGCAGTTCCCTGACGGCATCGATCGATGACACCTTCGGCTCCCAGTCCAGGATGCGTTCCGCGCGGCTGGTGTCCATGATGGGGGCGCCGGCCGCCATCTCCACCCATCCGGCATCGGTAGGCTGAAGCCCGGCCCGCCAGGTGAGGTCCACTACTGCGTGGAGCAGCCGCATGGGGATGGGCAGGATTCGCTTCGCCCCAAGGATGCGCCCCAGTTCCTGGGGCGTCAGGACCGGCTCGGCCGCAATATTGAAGGCTCCACTGGCGCGCTGGTCAACTGCCCGCCAATAGGCCTCTGCGACATCGTCCGCATGGACTGCCTGGAAAACCAGGTTGTCCGGAACCGGCAGTATGGGCAGCCATGGCCTGCGCGGCACCAGCCGGGACAGGGCACGGCCAAGGAAGTACCTGCCAATTTCAGCGCCCGCCTGCCCTTGGAAGATCAGCGCAGGCCGCAGCCTTGCGACGGCGATGTCCGGGTGGGCGGCCATGAATGCATCCAGGAGCTTCTCCTGCTCGGCCTTGTGCCGGCTGTAATGTGAGCCGGCCATTCCACCCGCCGGCCATGACTCGTCCCGCCTCTGGTCCTTGCCGGACGCGCTGTAGGCGCCCACCGAGGAGGCGCAGACAACCTGCTTGACTCCCGCGCGTGCCGCAGCCTCCAGGACGTTCCTGGTCCCCGTGACATTGGTCCGGTGCAACAGGTCAAGATCGCGGTTGGGCTGGATCTGCCACGCCAAGTGGACCACCGCGTCAACCCCGGCTAGTGCCGCTTCCAGCAGGGGCATGTCCCGCTCCAGTCCTACATCGAGGGTGTGCCACTGCACGCCACGGTAGGCGTCTCTGGACGTATCGGGAAGCCTGCGGCTGATTCCCACCAGTTGCAGGCTGCCGGGCTTCCTGGCCAGCCGGCCCTGCAGGTTGCGCAGCAGCGCTGTCCCCGCGTTTCCGCTGGCTCCGGTAATGGCGATGCGCATGACTAAGACTCCTTGGCGGCTCGATCCGGTTCCCCCTACTTTCCGAGCTTATAGCGGAGGAGCATTGTTTTATAAGCAAGCTTATGATTTCCTACTTCTAAGTCTTGCCGCAGGCTTTCGGAACCAGACCGAGGGAACCCAACACTCATGCCCGAATCCTTCGCCGCACTTGCCGTGGACGCTGCGCCCGTCCACCACCATCAGCCGGTACCAGCACAAAACCACACGCCTCCTGCCCCCTCCGGGCGGCTTCGGGAGACGTTCGAAAACGACCTGGTCCTCAAATACCTGGACCTTGCAGAAGCCCTTGCTGCACGCTTTGAAGCCCGCGGCAGGGAGCGGGCAGACCTGAACCAGGTGGCCTATCTGGGCCTGGTCAAGGCAGCCCGTGGCTTCGACCAGGCCAAGGGTGAAAGTTTCCCCGCCTACGCCGCGCCCACCATCACCGGGGAACTCAAACGGTACCTCCGCGACCGGACCTGGGTCGTGCGCCCGCCGCGCCATATCCAGGACCTGAGGACCCGGCTGTTCCGGGCCGAGCCGGAGTTGACCCAGTCGCTGGGAAGGAATCCCAGCGTGACGGAGCTGGCCAGCGAACTGGGAAGCGATCCGGCCGAGGTGCAGGAGGCCATGTCGGCGTCCAGCAGCATGCACCCCGATTCCCTGGACGCGGTCAACCCCAACTCGGATGCACCGTCCATCGGCGAGGTACTGGCCTGCCCCGAGACACCGCTGGAGCGCCTTGAAGAACTGTCCTGCCTTCGCGACGCCATGCAGGACCTGAACGATTCGGACCGTGAGCTCCTGTACCGGCGCTACTTCTGCGAGGAAACCCAGGTGCAGCTCGGGAAGCGGCTGGGTATGTCCCAGATGCAGGTTTCCCGCCGCCTGGCCAAGGTGCTGGTGGAACTGCAGCGCCGGCTGGAGGAAGGCGCCCGTGCCGAAGACATGGACGGCGCCGCGGACAATGCAGCGCCGGGCCGCACAGTCCGGCAGGCCCACCCCGCCAACACTGTTGCGCCTTTCCACCGGCCCTTAAGGGCAGGACACCCCGGTAGTGCCGCGCAGCAGGCGGACCGGCGCCACGGCGGCACGCGGACCCGGTAGCAGTCACACTGCCCGCCCCGCGGTCCCGGCTGCCATGACCGGTTGGCAGCCGAAGCGGCCGGAGCTGCGCAGATCTCCACCGCCGGGACGAAGTATCCGTCCCGGCGCCTGCACGGCTCAGACCCTTATCTTGCCTGTTCAACACAGGTACCACTACGCCGCGGGGCCGGCCGAAAGGCATGCGGCCTTGTTTAGGAGCAACAGCAGGAGGGAAGTGGTTGGTCATGGGAAGCTCTGAAATGTCCAGCCTCCGGGCTGTCCTGTTCGACAGGGACGGAACCCTGGTGGTCGATGTGCCCTACAACGGGGATCCCGGCCAGGTACAGCCGATAGCCGGCGCGAAAGAGGTACTCGACGGCCTGCGGGCGGTCGGAATTGCCACCGGCGTCGTCAGCAACCAATCGGGTATAGCCCGCGGCCTGATTTCGGCCGACGACGTGGCAAAGGTCAACGCCCGGGTGGAAGAACTCCTGGGGCCGTTCGATGTGTGGGAAGTCTGCCCCCACGCGGACCAGGACGGCTGTTCCTGCCGCAAGCCGGCTCCCGGCATGGTGCACAGCGCCTGCCGCAAACTTGGGATCCACGAATCGGAAGCCGCCCTCATTGGGGACATTGGCGCCGACGTGGGGGCTGCCGAAGCTGCCGGTGCCACCGGAGTCCTGGTCCCCACGCCCGTGACCCGAGCCGAGGAGGTGGCGGCGGCGCGGCTGGTGGCCTCCGACCTGGCCTCGGCCGTGAGCCTGCTGCAGGAGAGGCCCTGATGGGGCGCGTCCTGGTGGCCCGGCTGGACAGCATGGGCGATGTGCTCCTCTCCGGCCCGGCCGTCCGCGCGGTGGCCCACGGCCGCGCCCAGCACGGCGGCAGCACCAACCACGTGGTGATGCTGTGCGGCCGGCAGGGTGAAGCTGCCGCAGCCATGCTCCCGGGGGTCGACGACGTCTACAGCTGGGACAGCCCGTGGATCATGAATCCGGCGCCGCGGATGACCGGCGCGCATGCGGACCGGCTGATCGAATACGTGCGCAATTCCCGCATCACCGAAGCCGTCATCCTCACCTCCTTCCACCAGTCACCCCTGCCGCTGGCGCTCCTGCTGCGCCTGGCAGGTGTGGAGCGCATCACCGGCGCCTCCACGGATTACGCTGGTTCGCTGCTTGACGTCCGCCTGAAACCGGGGGAGGACTTCCCCGAGGACCAGCCCGAAGCGGAACGGGCGCTGGGCATCGCCGAGGCCGCCGGCTTCCGGCTCCCGGCAGGCGACGACGGAAAGCTGCGCATAGACTCCGTGGCCGAAGTGGCTGCCCTCGTGGGCACCGAACCCTACGTCGTGGTCCACCCGGGGGCGGCCGTCCCGGCAAGGGCGTGGCCACCCCTGCACCATGCTGCCGCCGTCGAACTCCTCCAGGGGGCCGGGTACCGCGTGGTGGTGACGGGCGGTCCCGGCGAGACGTCGCTCACGGCCACCGTGGCCGGCCCCTCGGCCCTCGACCTCGGCGGCCGCACCGACCTTGCCACCATGGCGGGCGTCATGGCCGGGGCTGATGCGGTCATCAGCGGCAACACCGGCCCGGCCCACCTCGCGGCCGCGGTGGGCACGCCTGTCGCGTGCCTGTTTTCCCCCGTGGTCCCTGCGATCCGGTGGGCACCCTACGGTGTTCCGCTGGAACTTCTGGGGGACCAGAATGCGCCCTGCCGCATGACCCGGGCCCGGATTTGCCCGGTGCCGGGCCACCCCTGCCTCGATTCGGTGTCGCCGGAGGAAGTGGTGGCAGCGGTGGAGCGACTGATCAGTGGTGTGAGTTCCTTCAGCACGCACGTCAGCACCCGTAGAAAGGCCCGCAACAGATGAGAATCCTGCTCTGGCACGTCCACGGTTCCTGGACGGACGCGTTTGTCCGCGGCCGGCACGAGTACCTGCTTCCCGTCCTGCCCGGAGGTGGGGGCTGGGGGTTGGGCCGCGCGGGCAGGGACTGGCCGGAATCAGTGCGGGAGGTGGACCTGGCGACGCTCGACGCTGAGGCCGTGGACGCCGTCGTCCTCCAACGCCCCGAAGAAATCGACGAAGTGGCGCGGACCCTGGGCCGGATGCCCGGCGTCGACCTGCCGGCCGTGTTCGTGGAGCACAACACACCCAAGGGCAATTTCCCGAACACCAGCCACCCGCTCGCTGGCCAGGACCGCATCCCGGTTGTGCACGTGACCCACTTCAACCGGCTGGCCTGGGACAACGGCGCCGCGCCCACCACCGTGATCGAGCACGGGATCCCGGACCCCGGGCTGCTTTACACAGGTGAACTGCCCGAGCTTGGCGTGGTGGTCAACGAACCCGTCCGGCGCGGCCGGGTAACGGGGACCGACCTCCTGCCCGCCTTCGCCTCCGTTGCACCGCTGCAGGTCTTCGGCATGAAGACCGAAAGCCTCGCCGCGGCCACCGGAATCTGCGACGCCCGCCTGACGTCCCGGGGCGACCTCAAAACCCTTGAACTGCACAGGGAACTTGCCCGCTGCCGCGTCTATGTCCATCCGATGCGCTGGACGTCGCTGGGGCTCTCCCTCCTGGAGGCCATGCACCTTGGGATGCCGGTGGTGGTCCTTGCCGCCACGGAAGCCGCCCGGGCTGTGCCCCAGGAAGCCGGGATGGTTTCGGCAGACATGAATGAGCTGCTCCGTTGCGCGGAACGCCTGGTGGCCAATCCGGATGAAGCACGACGGCGGGGACTCGCTGCCCGGGAGGCGGCGCTGGAACGATACGGCCTGGGCAAGTTCCAGGACCGCTGGGACGGGCTCCTGGCGGACCTGCGCAGCCGGCCCCTGCACTCCGTCAACGATCGCCCGGACGAGCGGATCCTCGTTCCGGCACGGGAGAGGAAGACCCCATGAAAATCGCGATGATTTCCGAACACGCCAGTCCATTGGCGGCACTGGGCGGGGTGGACGCCGGCGGCCAGAACGTCCACGTTGCTGCGCTGTCCGCGGCCCTTGCCAGGCGCGGCCACCACGTCACCGTCTACACCCGCAGGGATGCAACGGAGCTCCCCGAACGGGTCCGGGTGGGACGCGGCCTGGAAGTGGTCCACGTGGATGCCGGGCCGGCCCGGCATGTGCCCAAGGACGAACTGCTGCCCTACATGGGTGACCTCGCGGACGGAGTGGCCAGGGACTGGGGGCAGCGCCCGCCGGATGTGGTTCACGGACACTTCTGGATGTCCGGCCTTGCCGCCCTGGACGCCGCCAGGCGGCCTGACGCCGGGTACCGAGTGCCGATGCTCCAGACGTTCCACGCCCTGGGCACGGTCAAACGGAGGCACCAGGGTGCCGAAGACACCAGCCCGGAGGAACGCCGGTGGCTGGAGCCGGGTGTGGGACGCTCCGCGGACCGGATCATCGCCACCTGTTCGGATGAGGTCTTCGAACTCAAGGCCATGGGCATCGCCACCGGAAAGATCTCAATCGCGCCCTGCGGTGTGGACCTCAACTTCTTTTCCCCGGAGGGGCCGGCGGCCGGCAGGACACGCCGCTACCGCATCCTGTCGGTGGGGCGGCTGGTTCCGCGCAAGGGCGTGGACCTGGTGATCCGTGCGCTCCCGTACCTCAAAGCGGCAGGTTTCGACGACGTCGAACTCCTGATCGTGGGCGGTGGCGGTGACACGTCGGTGATGCAGGCAGATCCGGAAATCCGCCGCCTGCTGGCCCTTGCCGCGGAACTGGGCGTTTCCGGAAACGTGACGCTGCAGGGGCAGGTGCCGCGGGCGGACATGCCCGGCATCTTCCGCAGTGCCGACGCCGTGGTCTGCGCCCCCTGGTATGAGCCCTTTGGCATCGTGCCGCTCGAGGCCATGGCGTGCGGCGTCCCCGTGGTGGCCGCGGCGGTGGGCGGCCTGCGGGACACGGTGGTGGACCACGCCACCGGGCTGCACGTCCCGCCCCGGGATCCGGAAGCCATCGCGTCGGCCCTGTCCCTGCTGCTGGAAAACCCTGCCCTCCGGGAAGACCTCGGCCGCGCCGGCGAAAAGCGCGCCCGCACCCGGTACTCCTGGGACCGGGTAGCCGCGGAAACGGAAAAGGCCTACCAGTTGGCCGTGGCCGGTGCGCCGGCCGGCGTCATCCCGATGGAAGGAGCCGCACTGTGACTGCAAATCCGTCCCTGCGCGAAGCAGGCCTGGGCACCCTGACCGCGCCACCGGCGCTGCCTGCACTGCTTCCCGGCGCCACCTTTGTTGATCCCGCCAGCGCCGACGCCGTCCGCACCCACCTGGACAACGTGCTTCCGGCGCTGGACTCGCTGCGCAGCCAGTCCGGACGGCTCGCCGCCTGGGGCGTGGAGCTGGCACAGCGGCTGCTCCGCGGCCAGCGGCTCCTGGCCGCCGGCAACGGCGGGTCCGCGGCGGAGGCCCAACATCTGACCGCAGAATTGGTGGGCCGTTTCGACAGCGAGCGCGTCCCGTTCTCCGCCATCTCGCTGCACGCCGAATCCTCCGCCCTGACTGCCATCGCCAACGACTACGGCTACGACGACGTTTTTGCCCGGCAGGTGCGCGCGCATGGCCGCTCCGGCGACGTGCTGATACTCCTGTCCACCAGCGGCAAGAGCCCCAACCTGCTGCGGGCGGCCGAGGTGGCGGCCCGGCTCAACGTGACCACCTGGGCACTGACCGGCGCCGGCCCCAACCCGCTGGCGGACGCGTGCCAAGAGGCCGTCATGATCGACGCCCTGAACGCCAACGCCCAGGAAGGGCACCTGATCGCCCTGCACGCCATCTGCCGGGCGTTCGACCTTGAAGTCGCCCGGCACACGCCCGCCCAGGTTCCCGTCAGGGCCACAGGGAGCAGGCCATGAGGATCGTCGTGGTGGGTGACGTCATGCTCGACGTCGACCTCTCCGGTGAGGCCACCCGCCTCAGCCCCGACGCCCCCGTCCCGGTGGTGGACGTCTCACGGGTCCGCCGCCGCGCCGGCGGGGCAGGCCTGGTGGCCCGCATGCTGGCCCGGGACGGCTGGCCCGTCACCCTGGTGACAGTCCTGGGGGATGACGACGCCGGGACCCAACTGCGCGCGCACCTCACCGGGGTGCAGCTCGTGGCGGGGACCAGCGGCTACCCTTCACCCGTCAAAACCAGGGTACGGGCGGGTTCGCATCCAGTGGTCCGCTTCGACCAGGGCTGCGAAAAGACACCGGTCCCGGACGTCAGCCCGGCCATGCTGCGCGCGGTGGAACAGGCCGGCGTGGTCATCGTCGCCGACTACGGCAGGGGGCTGGCGGCCAACCCCCGGCTCCGCGCGCTGCTGGGCCGGCTGGCGGGTGAGGTTCCCATCGTGTGGGACCCGCACCCGTCAGGACCGGAGCCGGTCCCCGGAGTTGCCGTGGTGACGCCGAACATCTCCGAGGCGACCAAAGCCGTCCAGGCCGCGGCCGGAAACGGTCCTTCCTCCGTGGAGGGTGTGGCGCAGGTCCTGCTGGAGCGCTGGCGCAGCCGTGCCGTCCTGGTGACCAGGGGCGGGGACGGGGCCGTCCTGCTGCAGGAGGGCGAAGCCGCTTCCCGTGCCGTTCCCGCGCCCAGGGTGGAAGCCGGCGACCCCTGCGGGGCTGGCGACCGCCTGGCCGCCAGCCTGGCCGTGCACCTCCTGGCCGGCCGGGACCTCCCGGAAGCGGCCGCCCTGGCAGTGCACGACGCCGCCGACTTCCTGGCCGCGGGCGGCGTTTCGGCGCTGCCCGATCCCGACGGGACGGCTGCTGCACCGGGAAAGGCCGGGCCGGAACCGGGCCGGCGCACCACCGAACCATTGCTCCTGGCGCGTGCCGTGCGCGAAAGCGGCGGGACTGTGGTGGCCACAGGCGGCTGCTTCGACCTGATCCATGCCGGGCACATCAGGTCCCTCGCAGCGGCCCGGGAGCTGGGCGACTGCCTCATCGTCTGCCTGAACTCGGATGACTCGGTGCGGCGGCTCAAAGGCCCGCAGCGTCCCATCATCGGGCAGCACGACAGGGCCGAACTGCTCCTCGCGATGGAATGCGTGGACGCGGTGATGGTCTTCGATGAGGACACCCCGGAAGCCGCCCTGGACCGGCTCCGCCCCGATCTCTGGGTCAAGGGCGGTGACTACAAGGGAGCCCGCCTGCCCGAGGCAGACCTTGTGGAAAGGTGGGGCGGCCGCTGCCTCACCGTTCCCTTCCACCCCGCCCGCTCCACAACCGGCCTGGCGGACGCGCTCGCCAAGGTCAGCTGAACCACTTCCCCTTTGCCTCGTTTTCCCATTGAAAGGAACACCATGACCGCAGAACCAACCGCAACTGCCGCCACCACGCCCGGACGCGTCCTCATCACCGGAGGTGCCTCCGGACTGGGGGCCGCCGTCGTCGACGCCGTCCTCCGCTCAGGCGGCACGCCGGTGGTCCTGGACCGCGACATCAGCACCGTATCCGGGGTCAAGGCGTTCGAAGTGGACGTCGCGGACCGCGCGGCCGTGGAGCACGCCGTCCGGGAAGCCGCCGAAACCCTGGGCGGCCTCGACGCGGTGGTCACCGCGGCAGGGATCGACCGCTGCGGCAAGCTCGCCGACGTCGAAGCCACCGAATGGGAAAAGGTCATCGGCGTCAACCTGATGGGCACTGTTTCCACCGTGCGCGCCGCCCTGCCCTACCTGAAGGAAAGCCACGGGCGCGTGGTCACCGTGGCCTCCACCCTGGGGAAACGCGCCGTGGCCGACGCCACCGCCTACTGCGCCTCCAAGTTCGGCGTGGTGGGGTTCAGCCACGCGCTGGCCGCGGAAACCGGAGGCGAAATCGGCGTGACCACCATGATCCCGGGCGGCATGAAGACCCGGTTCTTCGACGACCGGACAGAGCAATACAAGCCGCAGGACGATTCCCGGCTCAACGATCCCGCCAACACCGCCCAGGCCATCCTGTTCGCCTTGAACCAGCCCACCGGCTGCGAGGTCAGGGAAATGCTGATCTGCCACGAAGAAGAAGGTTCCTGGCCCTAAGCCGGAAGCCGGCCACTGCGGTGGCACGCAGCACCACCACCGAACCCACCAAACCAGCACCGAAAGGCGGGAGGAACACCATGCCCACCACAGCCACTGAAACAACCGCAGGCAACGACGCAGCCCGGGGCACCGGCATCACCATCCAGGACCCGCGAACCGGTGAAGTGCTCTGGACGGTGCCTGAAGCCGGCCCGGACGCAGTAAATGATGCCTTGGACGTGGCCCGCAGGGCTGCGCCCGGCTGGGCGGCAACCGCTCCGGCCGAACGGGGGGCCGCCCTACGGGCCGCCGCCAAGGCGCTCGATGCCGCCGCCCGGGAACTCGCCGGCCTGAACGCCAGCGAAACGGGACGGCCCGAAGAAGAAGCGCTGGCCGGAATTGGCGCCGCCGTCTCCACCCTGGAACAGTACGCGGAGCTGGGCCCGGTGCACCGCGGCCACAGCCTCCGCGGCAACCGGCTCGCCTCGGACTACACCATCGCCGAACCCCGCGGCGTAGCCGTCCTGCTGACCCCCTGGAACGACCCCGTCGCAGTCGCCTGCGGCCTGATCGGTGCCGCCCTGGTGACAGGCAACGCGGTCATCCACAAACCCAGCGAGCGCTGCCCCCGGCTGGGCGAGGCGCTGGGCGAAGTCCTGGCACCGGCCTTCCCCGCCGGCGTCTTCCTGACCATCTCCGGCGGCGCAGGCGTGGGGGCAGCGCTGGCAGAAGCGGAGGTGGACGTGATCGCCCATGTTGGGTCCAGCGCCTCGGGAGCCCGGATCGCAGCGGCGGGAGCCCGCACCGGCGCCCATGTCATCCGCGAAAACGGCGGCAACGATCCCCTGCTGGTGGACCGCGACGTGGACCCGGCGTGGGCTGCGGAACAGGCCGCAATCGGCGCCTTCAGCAACAGCGGCCAAATTTGCACTTCCGTTGAACGCATCTATGTCCACAAGGACATCGCCGAGGCTTTCTGCAGTGCACTCGAAGCCGAGGCCGCACTCCGGAACAGCAACGGATCCGTGGCGCCTCTGGTGGACCTCCGGATGCGCGACGCCGTCCACGGGCACGTCGCGGAGGCCCTGGACCGCGGCGCCCGCGCCGTCGAAGGCGGTGCCTTGCCGGACGGGCCCGGTTCCTTCTACCCCGCTACCGTCTTGCTCGGCTGCACCGAGGGCATGCAGGTCATGGCGGAGGAAACGTTTGGCCCGGTGGCCCCGGTCCAGGTGGTGGACACGTTCGACGACGGCCTGCGACTGGCCAGCAGCGGCAGGTACGGCCTCGCGGCCACGGTCCTGAGCAGCAACATTGCCCACATCCAGCGGGCAGTGGCGTCTTTGCCGGTGGGAACCGTGAAGGTCAACGCAGTTTTTGGCGGCGCCCCGGGCGGTGCGGCCCAGCCCCGCGGCGGGAGCGGCGCCGGGTTCGGCTACGGTCCCGAACTGCTGGACGAATTTACGCAGGTCAAAGTGGTGCACATCGAAGCTCCGCCGGCTTACGCAGTTGCCGGCAGCGAGGGAGTGGACCAGCCATGAACGCGGCCCCGGACTCCATCGACCTCTCCACCCAGCGGGCGCTGTCCGACTGGCTGCCGGGCAGGCTCGCGGCCGAAAACCCGGCCATCCTGGTAATCGGCGACGTGATGCTCGATGGCTGGTGGAGCGGCACCATCGAACGGCTGTGCCGGGAAGCTCCCGCACCCGTGGTGGAGCTCCAGTCCCGCGAGTCGGTCCCCGGCGGGGCAGCCAACACCGCCATGAACCTCGCATCCCTGGGGGCACAGGTATCGGTGGCCGGCGTCATCGGCACTGACGACGCCGGGGAGGACCTGCGCGGGCAGCTTGCCGGAGCCGGCATCGACGTCCGCCACCTGAGGTCCCACCCGGAGATGGTCACCACCACCAAGATCCGGATCAGCAGTGGGGGCCAGGTGATGCTGCGCCTCGATGACTCGGCCACGACCGTCCCGGCCGACGCCCTCGAAGCGCTCGCCGCCTCGGTGCGGGCCGCCGTCGAACGCCGGGACGCCGTCCTGGTTTGCGACTACGGGACAGGAGTGGTGGCAGGCCCCGTCCGCGCCGCGCTGGCGGAAGTCCTGGGGAACTGGGCCGGGGAAGACCGGCCGCTGGTGGTGGTTGACGCCCATGACCCGCGGCCGTGGGCGGCCCTGCAGCCGGACCTGGTGACGCCGAATGCCCAGGAAACCGCACGGCTGCTCGACCGCAGGCTGCCGGAGGGGCAGGACCGGGTGGACGCCGTCGGCGGCGCCGCTGCAGACCTGCTGGCCAGCACCGGCGCGCGGGCCGTGGTGGTCACCCTGGACCGGGACGGGACCGTCCTGCTGACGCCCGACGGCGTGCGGCACCGGACATGGGCACGGCCGGCCGCCGAGAAGCAGGCGTCCGGGGCAGGCGACACGTTCGTGGCGGCCCTGACCCTGGGCCGGGCCGCAGGCCTCCCGCTGACGGCCAGCCTGGACCTGGCGCAGTCGGCCGCCGACGTAGTGGTCCACCAGCCGGGAACTTCGGTGTGCAGCACCGCCCAGCTCAGCCGGTACCTGGAGGCCTTCGCCGATACTGCCCTGAGCGAGGAGGAACTGGAGCGGCAACTGGAGGTGCACCGCGCCCAGGGGCAGCGGATTGTGCTGACCAACGGCTGCTTCGACGTCCTGCACAGTGGCCACACCCGGTACCTCAACCAGGCCAAGCAGCTGGGCGACATCCTGGTGGTGGCGCTGAACAGCGACGATTCCGTCCGCCGGCTCAAGGGATCCGGCCGGCCCATCAACAATATGGCGGACCGGGCAGCGGTGGTGGCGGCGCTGAGCTGCGTGGACTACGTGACAGTATTCGACACCCCCACGGCCGCCCCGCTGATCAGCCTGCTCCGGCCCGAGGTGTACGCCAAGGGCGGGGACTACACGCCCGAAATGCTGGCGGAGACGCCCGCGGTGGAGGAATACGGCGGCCGCGTGGCCATCCTGGACTACGTGGCGGAAAGGTCCACCACAGCCGTGGTGAACCGGATCCGGGACGGCCAGGGGGCTGCCACCGCACCGTAGCCGGGACCGGTCCACGCAGCATCGACACGGGGCCATCGCAGGAGCACTATGGATCCATAAATGTGGGGTTTTCGAGCGGGGCGGCATGGATGGTCTCCCCGTGGTCCACGTGAGGAGACGGCGACATGGCCACAGCGGCGCAGGAGGCCACCAAGGAAGAGTGGAAGGCAAACGACACCTGGCTGCTGGGGATTGTCCTGGCCGTCATCAATTTCTGGCTCTTCGCCCAGACCCTGTTGAACGTCATTCCCGGAATCCAGGGACAACTGGGCGTTGAGCGGACGCTGGCCAACCTGGCCGTGTCGGTCACGTCCCTGTTCTCGGGCATCTTCATCGTGGTCGCGGGCGGACTCGCGGACCGTATCGGCCGGGTCAAAATCCTTTATGCCGGTATCTACCTCAGCATCCTGGGCTCGCTGCTGATCGCCCTGACACCGGAACACGCGGGCGCGCTGACATCGGCGGTGCTGCTCGGCGGCCGCATCATCCAGGGGCTTTCGGCGGCCTGCGTCATGCCGTCCTCCATGGCCCTGGTCAAAAGCTTCTACGAGGGCAAAGACCGTCAGCGGGCGCTTTCCTTCTGGTCCATCGGGTCCTGGGGCGGGTCCGGTTTCTGTTCGCTCTTCGGCGGGCTGATGGCCTCATCCTTCCTGGGCTGGAGGTCCATCTTCTGGATCTCCATCGTGCTGTCAGTCCTGGCGCTGTTCCTGATCAGGGGGACGCCGGAGTCCCGGGCCGCCGCAGACGCCGGGGATGCCGGGCGCCGCTTCGACTGGGCAGGGCTGACCTGCTTCATCATCATGCTGGTGTCCATCAACGTCTACATTTCCCAGGGTCCGAACATCGGCTGGCTGAGCTGGACCGGGATCGTCCTCCTGGCCCTCTTCGTGGTGTTCAGCCTGGTCTTCCTGCAGATCGAGACCGGCGCCGGCCGCCCCTTCGTGGACCTGAAGCTGTTCAGCAACGGGACCTTCACCGGCGCCACCTTGTCCAACTTCCTGCTGAATGGTGCCGCCGGAACCCTCATCGTGTCGCTGGGCCTGGTCCAGGTGGCCGCGGGCATGAGTTCCCTGCAGTCCGGGCTGCTGACCCTGGGCTACCTGGTGGCCATCCTTGCCACCATCCGGGTCGGAGAAAAGCTGCTGCAGCGGTTCGGCCCCAAAAAGCCGATGCTGTGGGGCAGCATCATCACCGGCGCCGGGGTCCTGATGTGCTCCATGACTTTCCTGCTCATCGGCGAATACATCGTGCTCACCGTCGTCGGCTTCACGCTGTTCGGCGTCGGTCTCGGCTTTTACGCAACCCCGTCCACGGACGCGGCCCTGTCCAACGTGCCCGACGCGCAGGTGGGTGCCGCTTCCGGCATCTACAAGATGGCCTCATCCCTGGGCAACGCGATCGGGGTGGCGATTTCCGCGGCCCTCTATGTGGCCGCCCAGGCGGTTGATCCAAGGACCATCCAGTCCTGGGGCCTCTTCATTGGCCGCCAGGACAACGTGGCCCTGCGCTTCGGCGGTGCGGTCGGGCTGCTGTTCAACGTGCTGATGGTCCTGGTGGCCATCGCCGCGATCATCGTCACGGTGCCGGCCAGGCAGCCCAGGGACGAAGCCGAGGCGCGGCCCGACGTCGTCGCGCCCCCCGCTTTCGGCAACTGACCTCCTGCCCCGCCTGACACCCGCGTCAGCTGTACAGGTGGCTGTCCAGGACCGACCGGGGCTTCTCTGCCGGATCCGGGTGGGCGACGATGACGCGGATTCCGTCGGGATCCCGGCCTTCGACGATGGTAACGCCGCCCTTTGCACGGGTTTCGGTGTAGCGCCCCATGTCCTTCAGCGCCCGCTCAAAGTAGGCCAGACCCTCAGCGGTGTCGGTCGCCCACATCAACAGGTGCTGCCCCAGGCCACCGGAATAGTGCTCCTCACGGGGGCCGCGTTCAATGAGGTAGAGCTCGAAACCCCCGGGCGCCAGGAGGAGGGCGGCGTCGTCCGAGCGTATGGTCTCCACGCACTTGAACAGGTCCCGGTAGAAGGTCACGGACCTGTCCAGTTCCGAGACGAACTGGACGGATGAAGCCACCCTCGCTGTGTATTCCATCCTGTCATTGTTGACCCCGCCGCCGCAGACCACCAGCCTTCCTCCAGGCGGTGCGGGCTTCGGGACGGTGCCCGGCTTCAGCTCCGATGGCGGCCAGCAACTAGGGTTGACCCTGTACAACTCACACGGACTGAAGCGGGGCAACGGGCAATGGCGAAACGCGGACGGTCGGCGAACCGGGCCGGAAGCCCGGCAGCCGGTGTCGTTGAGGTTCCCAAGGGAGCTGTGGTGAACGGCCCGGCTGAGGGCGTTTACTACATCGACACGGGCGACTGCGAGCTCATCGCCGACCAGGACAATTCCACCGGCTGGCTCCTGAAGATCAACGGCGTCATGAGCTCGCACATTGACCTGGCCGACCCGCTGTTCCTGGACTTCGAGTACATGCGGTGGATGGCGGCGCTCATTGAGTCGCGCTGGCCGCCGTCGGACGTTTCGTCGGCAAAGCTGCGCGGGCTGCACCTGGGCGGCGGTGCCTGCTCCCTGGCCCGCTACTTCTCCGCTGCCTACCCGGATGCGCGGCAGGTGGTGGTGGAGCTGGACGGGAAGCTTGCCGAATACGTGCGCGGCTGGTTCGACCTTCCCAAGGCGCCCCTGCTGCGGATCCGCGTGGGGGAGGCCCGCTCGGTGACGGAGACCCTCACTGCCCAGACCCGGGACTTCATCATCCGCGACGTCTTCGCCGGAGCCTTCACCCCCCGGCCCCTCACCACCGCCGAATTCAACCAGCACGCCAAGCGGATCCTGGCGCCGGGCGGCCTGTATGTTGCCAATTCCGGGGACGCCCCGGACCTGAAGAACGCCCGTGAGGACGCGGCCACCATCGCGGCCGCCTTCAAGCACACCGTGATCATCGCCGATCCCGCCATGCTGAAAGGCCGGCGGTACGGCAACATGGTGATGGCCGGCAGCGACGTTCCCTTCGGGGACGATCCGCAGCTGCGGCGCCGCCTCCTCGGCGGGGCCGTCCCGGCGCACCTGTGGGATGACGCCCAGGTGCGGGCATTCGCGGCGGGGGCGCCGGTCCGCCACGACCCTCCCGCACCGCCATCGATTGCTGGGTAACTGCCGTTTTCAGCGGTCAAAACGGCAGTTACTCAGCAATCGACGGGCTTAACCCTTGCCCAAAAGCGCGCCGCGGTGTTCGGCCATCCGTTCCCTGAGGGCCTGCACGACGGCGGCCACCGCGGGGCGGCGGAGTGAGTCCGGGCGCAGGACCATCCAGTAGGGGAGCAGTTCGCCGATCTTTTCGGGCAGCAGGCGGACCAGGTCGTCGTGGAGGTCAGCCATGAAGCACGGCAGGAAGCCGACGCCGGCGCCGGCCCGGGTGGCCTCGACATGGACGAACACGTTGGTGGAGGTCAGGCCGTCCTTCATGGCGGGAACGAGCCGCCGCGGCGCATCGAGGTCGTCCACCTGGAGCATTGAGTCCACGAAGTAGACCAGCGGGTGCCCGTTGAGTTCAGCCACGGTGGCGGGTGTCCCATGCTCCGCAAGGTAGGCGCGGGAGGCATACATGCCCAGCCGGTAGTCGCCCAGGCGGATGGCCTCCGCGCGGTGCACCTGCGGCTCGCCCACCACCACTTCGATGTCCAGCCCGGACCGCTGCTGCAGCGCCCGGCGGGTCATGGTGACCACTTCCACGCTCAGGCCCGGATGGTCCCGCCGCAGCCGCGCCACGGCCGGAGCGGCAATGTAGGCACTGAAGCCATCCGTCGCGGTCATGCGCACGACGCCGGCAATCGGGTCGGGTGCCTGGCCGGCCGGTCCCAGCGTGCCCAGCACCGCCTCCACCTGTTCGGCCGCCCGCACGGCCCGTTCGCCGAGCTCCGTGAGTTCCCAGCCGCCCGCGGCGCGGGACAGGACCCGGCCGCCCAGGGACTTCTCAAGCGCGGCGATCCTGCGCGAGACGGTGGTGTGGTTCAGTCCCAAGGCTTGGGCCGCCGTCGTAAACCTTGCGGAGCGGGACACCGCGAGGAGCACCAGCAGGTCATCGGGGTTCGCATTCATATCTGCAATTGTGCACACGTCGACTGCCTCTTTGGTCATTGAAGACCCGGATTTGTGCAGCAATACTCATCTGAGTCACTTGTGCTGGAGATCACAGCACGTGTCAATGTGGACACTGAGGAGAACCATGAGCATTGAGCAAGGCCTGGCGAACGACGCCAGGCATGCACCCAAGGGATCGGGCCTGAAGAAGATTGTTGCCGCCTCCATGGTGGGCACGGTGGTGGAATGGTACGAATTCTTCCTGTACGCCACCGCGGCCACCCTGGTCTTCGGCAAGTACTTCTTCCCCGCCACAGGCAACGACCTGGACGGGATCATCCAGGCCTTCCTGACCTATGCCGTGGGCTTCATCGCCCGCCCGCTGGGCGGCATCGTCTTTGGCCAGATCGGCGACAAGCTGGGCCGCAAGCCCACGCTGCAGCTGACCATCATCATCATCGGCATTTCCACGTTCCTGATGGGCTGCCTGCCCGGCTTCGCGGACATCGGATACCTGGCGCCGGCCCTGCTGGTGGCCCTGCGGTTCATCCAGGGCTTCGCGCTGGGCGGCGAATGGGGCGGCGCCGTGCTCCTGGTGGCCGAACACAGCCCCAACAAGACGCGCGCCTTCTGGTCCAGCTGGCCCCAGGCCGCCGTCCCGGTGGGCAACCTCCTGGCCACCCTGGTGCTGTACATCATGTCCACCACCCTCAGCAGTGAGGCGTTCCTCGGCTGGGGCTGGCGGGTGGCGTTCTGGCTCTCCGCCGTAATCGTCTTCGTGGGCTACTACATCCGCACCAACGTCAGCGAGTCGCCCATCTTCCTCGAAGCCAAGGAACAGGTGGAGAAGGAACAGGCCGTCAGCTACGGCGTCTTCGAGGTCCTGCGCAAGTACCCCAAAGGCATCTTCCAGGCCATGGGCCTGCGGTTCGCGGAAAACATCATGTACTACCTGGTGGTCAGCTTCGCGATTGTGTACCTCAAGAGCGTGCATAAGTACGACACCTCATCGCTCCTGCTGGCGCTGCTGATCGCACACGTCATCCACTTCGCCATCATTCCGCAGTACGGCCGCCTCGCGGACCGGATTGGCCGCAAGCCCGTGTACCTGGCCGGCGCCATCCTCGGTGCCACCTGGCCGTTCTTCGCCTTCCCGATGTTCGATACCCGGAACGCGGTCGTCATCGTCCTGGCCGTGACCATCGGTCTCTGCCTGCACGGCCTGATGTACGCTGGCCAGCCGGCCATTATGGCCGAGATGTTCCCCACCCGCATGCGGTACTCCGGCGCATCCCTCGGCTCGCAGGTGACGTCCATCTTCGCCGGTTCGCTGGCGCCGCTGCTGGCCACCCAGTGGCTGAAGGACACCGGTTCGTGGCTCCCCACCGCCGTCTACCTGGTGGTGGCCTGTGCCATCACCACCGTGGCCGTGCTAAGCCTGAAGGAGACCAAGGGCATTGCCCTGGAAGACGTGGACCAGGAAGATGCGGCCCGCGAGGGGCTGCTGGCGGCTGAACGCCGCTGACCTGGCTGCTGGGTTGACCCAGCCGCCGGACCGTTTGGGCGCGCAAGCCGTGGGCTGTACACAAGGAGAACTGCAATGGACAACACGTTGAATGGACGCAAGGCGCTGGTCACCGGCGGTGCCAGCGGAATCGGGGCCGCCTGCGTGCGCGCACTGGCGGCGCGCGGAGCGAAAGTGGTGGTGGCCGACGTCGATGCCGCCGCCGCAGCGTCCCTCGCCGATGAGGTGGGCGGCAGCGCCTGGGAAGTGGACCTGCTGGACGTCGACGCCCTGGCCGCGCTGAGCCTCGACTGCGACATCCTGGTCAACAACGCCGGCATCCAGCGCATCAACCCCATCGAGGAGTTCGATCCGGCAGACTTCCGCCGGATTATCAGCCTGATGCTGGAGGCCCCGTTCCTGCTCATCCGGGCCGCCCTGCCGCACATGTACGCCAACAAGTTCGGCCGCGTCATCAACCTTTCCTCGGTGCATGGACTGCGCGCCTCTCCGTTCAAGAGCGCGTATGTCTCCGCCAAGCACGGCCTGGAGGGGCTCAGCAAGGTGACAGCGCTTGAAGGGGGCCCGCACGGTGTTACGTCGAACTGCGTGAACCCCGGATACGTGCGCACCCCTTTGGTGGAGAAGCAGCTCGCGGACCAGGCCAAGATGCACGGCATCCCGGAGTCCGAGGTGCTGGCGAAGGTGATGCTCACCGAAGCCGCCATCAAGCGCCTGGTGGAACCCGACGAGGTGGCGTCCCTGGTGGCCTGGCTCGCGTCCCCGGACGCCGGCATGGTCACCGGCGCCAGCTACACCATGGACGGTGGCTGGTCGGCCCGTTAGTCCTTCAGTCCAGGGGCTTGACCAGCCGGTGGTCAAAGAAGAAGACGCCGTACGGGGTCTTCACTCCCACTGACCGGCGGTCCTGCCAAACGACGACCCCTTCGCGCCTGCCGCTGAAGGGGTCGTCGCCTATGACTGTGTCCCCTACCCGGTAAGGGCAGCGGGGGCTGAAGACCGTCAACGTCCGGCCCCATGCCCCGGAAAGGGCGGACCCCAGGCTGACGGGCCGGCCCATGCCGGAAAGATCCTGTGCGTAGTCCCTGGCCATGTGACCAACTCCTTCAAGCGGCAGCCTGCCGCCTGCTAACGGTGCTGGTTGGCGGAATGCTCCCAGCGGAGGAGGGTCCTCCCATTCCGGCCGCCACCGTATGGCTACGCTAAGCGCTATTCACACCAGTCACACCAGTAACAGGTACTCATCTTCCGGTGCCGTGACTACTTGGCCGGGACTGCCCCGTTGATGATCTCTTCGGCGTGGTCAAAAGCCCAGGCTGCCAGCGGCACCAGCAGCGCACTGAGTTCGTAGCCCCGGTCGGTGAGGCTGTAGTCCACCCGGGGCGGAATGACAGGCTGCGCTTTCCTGCTGACCAGGCCGTCGCGCTCCAGGGTCTTCAGTGTCTGTGCCAGCATCTTCTCGCTGATGCCTTCCGCCCGCCGCCGCAGGTCGCTCCACCGTTGTTCGCCTTCCGACAGGGCAATGATGAGCAGGACACCCCATTTGCTGGTGACGTGGTCCAGCAGTGTCCGGCTGGGGCACCCGGCCGGGAACACGCCGTCGGCAAAGGCCATGGGCAGGGGAGCGGCTTCCATGCCACCAGCTTACCCCTGGGTCAGTACCTTACTTTGAAGTGCGTACTCCCTTTTGGGAAGTTATCCGCCGACGGGCTGGTTGTTCCCTTCGACAGAGCAGAATCCCGAAAGGAATCATCGTGAGCATCGTTGTTACAGGCGCCACCGGACAGTTGGGCCGCCACGTTCTTGAAGCACTCCTGGAGCGCGGGGTAGCGGCCGGGGATATCGTCGCGGCCGGCAGGTCCGTGGAGAAGCTAGCCGACTTCGCGGAGCGCGGGGTCCGCGTACAGCCGATGGACTATGCCGACGCCGGATCGGTGGCCGCTGCCCTGAAGGGTGCTACCCGGGTGCTCCTGATTTCCGGCAGCGAAGTGGGGCAGCGGGTTGACCAGCACCGCACCGTCATTGAGGCGGCCAAGGCCGAGGGCGTGGAGCTGCTGGCCTACACCAGCATCGCCAACGCGGACACAACGGGCATGAAGCTGGCCGACGAGCACAAGGCCACCGAGGCGCTGCTGCGTGAGTCCGGGGTTCCGTTCGTGCTGCTGCGCAACGGCTGGTATCTGGAAAATTACACGGAGCAGCTGCCCGGAGCCCTCGCGCAGGGCGCTGTTGCAGGAAGCGCCGGTGACGGCAAGGTCAGCGGCGCGGCCCGGGCCGACTATGCCCACGCGGCTGCCGCGGTCCTGGTGGCCGACGGCCAGGCCGGCAAGGTTTACGAACTGGGCGGCGACGAAGCCTTCAGCATGGCGGACCTCGCTGCGGAAATCAGCGCGGCCACCGGCAAGGCCATCAGCTACAACGACCTGCCCGCGGGGGATTACGCGGGGCTGCTCGCGTCCGTGGGAGTGCCGGAAGCCTTTGCGGAGATCCTGGCGGACTCCGACCTGGGCATTGCGCGCGGTGATCTCCTGGTCAGCACGGGCGACCTGCAGCGGCTGATCGGCCGCCCGACGACGTCCCTCGGCCAGGCAGTACGGGCCGCCGCTGCTGCGGCTTAAGACGGCGGAACGCAAAAAGGTGCCCGCCCCCATGAGGGGGCCGGGCACCTTTTTTGTTGTGCTTGCCGGAGCGCGGCGTTATTCGCTGGCTAGGCGCCGCCCGCGGGCAGGACATAGCAGCGTGGCATCACTTCACGAGGTCGTTGGTGTACGTATCGGCAAGCTTGATGTCCTTGTTTCCGACGTCCGGGTTGGCAACCTGCTGGGTCTTCAGGACAGCCTGGACGCCGTCGTCGGTGAAGGTGCCATCCTTGCTCAAAGTCTTCTTGAGGTCATCGATCACTTTGGCGTAGAGATCCTTGTCGCCGCCGGCGAAGTTTTCCGGCATTTTGGCCGCAATTTCGGCACCGGAGTGGCCGTTGATGTACTCCAGGGTGCGCTTGATGGCCTTGGCCAGCTTGGCGGCGGTGTCCTTGTTCTGGTTGAGCCAGTCAGTCTTGGCGTAGAGGCAGGCGGAAGGCCAGGAATCGGTGGCGAACACTTCCTTCAGGCCCTCGGAGCTGCGGACATCCTCCAGGATCACGGGGGTGTGGCCGATGCGCTTGGTGAGCACCGAGACGTCCGGCTCAAGCATCACGGCGGCGTCAACCTGGCCCTGCTCAACAGCCGCAACAGCGGACGATCCGGCACCGATGGCGGAAACGGCTGCATCAGACTGCTGCATGTTGTTCTTCGCCAGCAGGAACTTCACGAACATGTCGGTGGAAGAACCCGGAGCTGTGACGCCCACGTTCTTGCCCTTCAGGTCCGCAATGGATTTGATCTGGCCTTCATTCTTCGGGGACACCAGCAGTGCCAGGCCGGATGACTGGCCCATGTCCACGAAAGCCTTGATCTGCTGGTTCTTGGCCTGCATCTGGATGGTGTGCTCGTAATACCCGCTGGTCACGTTGGTGCTGCCGCCGATCATGGCGGTCAGGGCCTTGGAGCCGCCTTGGAGGTCCTGAAGCTCAACGTCCACGCCCTCATCCTTGTAGTACCCAAGTTGCTGGGCCAGGGTGGTCGGGAGATATGTCAGGAGGGTCTGTCCGCCGACGCCAATGACCACCTTGCCGCCCCCGCCGCCGGCAGCGGCCGACCCGCTTTGGCCGGGAGGTGTTGCCGCGGGTGCGCCACAGGCGGAGAGCGCCAGGGCAACCGACGCAATCAGGGTCAGTGGCCGGAGGAGGACCCGGCCACGGCGCCGGGTTGCTTTCTGTGTCATGAGTGTCCCTTTCAGGCGGGTTGTTGAGTTTCTGCGCCGGTAAAGCAGCTCTTGGCCGGGCGTGGTCAGGAAGACCGGACCGGGCGCCACCTGAGCAGGTGCCGCTCCAGGCGGTTGACGAGGAGGTCGATGATCAGGACGACGATCATGAGAATGAACATCCCCGCAAACACGCCCTTGGTATCGAACACGCCCTGGGCTTGGGCGATGGCATATCCAACTCCGCCCGAAGCGCCCAGGTACTCACCCACCACTGCGCCGGTGATGGCGAAGCCGACGCTGATATGCAGGCTGGAGAAGATCCAGGTCAGGGCGCTGGGGATGAAGACGTGGCGCAGGAGCTGCTTTTCGCTGGCCCCCAGCATCCTGGCGTTGTCCACCAGGACCCGGTCCACGCTCTTGACGCCTTCCAGTGTGTTGAAGAAGACGATGAAGAACACCAGGGTGAAGCCGAAGGCGACCTTGGACCAGATGCCAAGGCCGAACCACAGCAGGAAGATCGGGGCCAGGACCACGCGCGGGAGCGCATTGAACATTTGGAGGAAAGGGTCCAGCAGCCGCTCAAGGAAGCGGACGCGGGCAAGGATAAAGCCCAGGAGAAGTCCGACGGCGGCTCCCACCAGGAAGGCGAGGATGGCTTCCTGCATGGTCACCCAAAGGTGGGGGAACACGAACCCTGAGGACACCCAGAGCCATACGGTCTGGAAGATGTCCGAGGGAAGGGGGAAGAAGAATTCGTCGATCACCCCGGCCCGTCCCAGGACCTCCCACGCTCCCAGGACCAGAAAAGTGAGGAGGAGCTGGATGCTCCGCATGGCCAAGGGTGACATTTCTCCCCGGCGGCCCGACCGGCTGACGGGGCTGCGGTCCTGGGTGCCGCCGGGAGAGCCGTTCCCGCGGGAACCCGGCCTCCGTGAACCGAGGATGGTCACGCTGCCTCACCTTCCTCCGCCATGGCGCTTTCGTAGGTCTTTGAGACTTCGACTTTCAGGCGGCCCCAGATTTCGCGGTGCAGCGCCACAAACCGCGGGTCGTCACGGATATCCAGCAGGTCGCGCGGGCGGGGAATGTCGATTTGGTAACTTCCCACCACCGTGCTCCCGGGGCCCGCTCCCAGAATGACCACTTCATCGGACAGTGCGATCGCTTCGTCGAGGTCGTGGGTAATGAAGACCACTGCCTTGCCGGATTCCTGCCATAGCTGCAGGAGTTCGTTTTCCATGATCTGGCGCGTCTGGACGTCGAGGGCTGAAAACGGCTCGTCCATGAGGAGGATGTCCGGGTTCACGATCCAGGCCTGTGCGATGGCCGTGCGCTTGCGCATGCCGCCGCTGAGTTGGTGCGGATAGCGGTCCGCAAAGTTCTTGAGGCCTACCTTTTCGAGCCAACGCCGCGATTCCGAGTGGGCCTCGGCCTTGGAGACGCCGGCCATGGTCAGGCCCAGGCTGACGTTGTCGATGACGGTCTTCCACGGCAGCAGGGCGTCCTGCTGGAACATGTAGGACGCCCGGCGGTTCACTCCCGTCACCGGCTCTCCGAAGCTCTTGACCTCTCCGAAGCTGGGAGTTAGAAGCCCTGCTGCCATGTTCAGGATGGTGGACTTGCCTGATCCCGTTGGGCCAACGATCGAGACGAAGCGGCCGGGTTCAACCTTCAGGTCAATGTCGCGGACTGCGAAGTAGGTCTCACCCCCGGATGTTGGAAATTGTTTGGTGCACCCGGTGAGCTCCACGGCATATCCGGACGTGGCTGGCTGTGCAGCTGGCATCTTTGCCTCTTCCCGGCCAACTCCGGCCGCTTGTTTCCCCCTGTTGGTCCACGCTGTCGGAACGAAAGTGGTGCATCGGTCCGCGTCCGGAGACCTGCGTGTGGCCTCTGGTGGTGTTACTCGTCAGCAGGTCTTACCTGCCACATTGTGGGTTCTCCATCATGATGTGGACCCGATGCTAACAGTTACTTCGGTCACACTCAACGCCCCCACGGCTCATACACTTTCCCCATGAGCTCCAGCGAAACGTCGGCCACGCCACTCTTGGTCCTGCGAAAGATCACTGCCATCCTCGATGCTTTTTCCCTCGTCCGGCCCGAGTTGTCGCTGGCTGAGATCCGTTCCAGTACGGGGGTGCCGCACTCCACGGTGCAGCGCCTGGTGGCGAACATGGTGCAGGAAGGGATCCTGGACCGGCACGGGGACCGCTACCGGGTGGGGATGCGGATGGCCCACTGGGCGGCGCCGGCAACCCAGGGCCTGGATTTCCTGGAACTGCTGACCCCCGTGCTGCGGAGGCTTCGTGACGACCTGGGGGAGACGGCCTGCATCTTCCGCGAATCCCAGGGGAAGCGCGTCTGCATTGCCCTGGCCGAGACCCGCCGCATGCTCCGGCGGGCGGTGAGCGTGGGTGAAATCATGCCGCTGCACGTGGGTGCGGCGGGCCGGGTCCTGCTGGCCTGGAACCCGGAAGTTGCGGATGAGGTGTACCGGTCGGGCCTGGCGTCCCTGACCGACCAGACCATTACCGATGCCGCGAGCCTGGAGGAATCGGTTGCGAAAGTCCGGGCAGATGGTTTCGCCATCACCACCGGTGAACGCGTGTCCGGCGCCAGCGGAATCTCAGCTCCGATTTTCGGGCCGCAGGGTGAACTCTTCGGGGCCCTGACGGTGATGGGTCCCGCGCTGAGGATGCCCTTTGACGTCTGTGCGTCCTGGGTGGAACAGGTACTGGCGGCCGCCGAGGAGGGCACCCGGGTAATCGGCGGCACCATCCCCCAGTAGGACCGGTTGTCGGATCCCTCTATCCACATTGTGAATTTGGGTCCACAATATGAATTGTCGTGCCAACGATGCCTCGCGATCCACGGCAGGCCGGGCAAGGCCACCCGGCACCGGCTGCCGGCAGAACAGGAGTCCCAAACATGGTGGAAACTTCACAGACCGCGCCCGCTGGCGGCGTGCGCGCCGGGCAGGACGCAGACTCCGCACGTGCCGCCCGGGAGTTGGCCGGCCCCGGCGCTGTCCCTGCCCTTGGTGCCGTGGGAACGGCCGGCGGGCCGCTCGCCGGCGTGCGGGTCCTGGAGCTCGGCTCATTGATCGCGGGCCCGTTTGCAGGACGGCAGCTCGCAGACTTCGGTGCGGAGGTCATCAAGATCGAGTCTCCCGACCGTCCCGATCCCATGCGTGAATGGGGGCGGGCCGCGATCGACGGCCACACGCTGTGGTGGTCGGTCCAGTCCAGGGGGAAGAAATGCGTGACGCTGGACCTCAAGTCTCCTCGCGGGCGTGAGCTGTTCCTGGAACTCTGCAGGGAAGCCGACGTCATCCTGGAGAATTTCCGCCCTGGAACTCTCGAGAAACTCGGGCTCGCCCCCGAGGTGCTGTGGCAAAGCAACCCGGGCCTGGTCATCGCCAGGGTCTCCGGCTATGGCCAGACCGGACCGGATGCGAACAAGCCCGGCTACGCTTCCGTGGCCGAGGCCCGCGGCGGCCTGCGCCACCTCAATGGTTATCCGGACCAGGCACCCCCACGGACGGGCATCTCGCTGGGGGACAGCCTGGCGTCGCTCTACGCGCTGCAGGGAATCCTGCTGGCCTTGTACTGGCGGGATGCCAAGGGAGGGACGGGGCAGGTTGTGGACGTGTCCCTTGTGGAGGCTTGCTTCTCCCTTTTGGAAAGTGCCGTACCCGATTACGCGGCTGCGGGCGTTGTGCCGGGCCCCAGCGGTTCCGGGCTGAAGGGGATAGCGCCGTCGAATATTTTCCGCTCCAGCGACGGAAAATGGGTGGTGATCGCTGCCAACCAGGACTCGGTGTTCGTGCGGTTGGCTGCCGCAATGGGCAGCCCGGAGCTGGCCTCCGACCCCCTCTACAGCAACCACGCTTCCCGGGGTGTCAACCAGGAGGCGTTGGAGCAACTGATTGCCGAATGGGCCGCAGGCTTCGACCACACGGAACTGGTGGCGTGCCTTGACCGGCACGCTGTTCCCAACAGCACTGTGAGTACCATCGAGGACATCTTCGAAGACCCCCAGCTTCGGGCGCGCGGGATGCTGGTGGAAGTTGCCGACGAACAGCTGGGAACTGTGGTCCAGCCGGGCGTCATCCCCAAGCTGTCCCGGACCAGCGGCGGCATTGCATGGAACGGGCCGCTGTCGCCCGGCTCCCACAACAGCGACGTCTATGGGGGTCTGCTCAACATGAATGTCGAAGAACTGCAGCATGCCAAGGATGAAGGTGCCATCTGATGAATGGAATCGCGGGAACCGGTACTCCCGGAGGGGCAGTCTCAATCGTGGACGTCAGTCCCCGGGACGGGCTGCAGAATGAAAAAGTTCCGGTCAGCACCCAGGACAAGCTGCGCCTTATCAACGATCTGATTGCCCTGGGCGCCAGGCGGATTGAGGCGGTGAGCTTCGTAAACCCCAAAAAGGTTCCGCAAATGGCCGACGCCGATGCCGTCATGGCCGGGGTTCCCCGGGACGCCGGTGCCAGCTACATCGGCCTGGTGCTGAACACCCGCGGCGCGCACAGGGCCGTGGACGCGGGGGTGGACGAGATCAACTATGTCCTGCCCGTGACCGATGCCTTCGCCGCGGCCAACCAGAACACAACGGTCGCCGCCGCCCTCGACGCCCTGGAAGAAGTGTCCGGCGTCGCTACCTCTGCCGGCATCCCTGTCACGGTCACGGCCGCCGTCGCTTTTGGCTGCCCGTACCAGGGCGACGTGCCCGGGGAACAAGCTCTTTCGGTCGTCCGCAGCGCACTGCAACGAGGCCAGCTGGCCGAGGTTGCCTTGGCGGACACCATCGGCTGCGCCGTCCCCTGGCAGGTCAACGGGGTCTTTGCCGCCCTGGCGTCTGAAACGGATGTGCCGCTGCGGGCCCACCTGCACGAGACGCGCCACACTGCGTTGGCGAATACCTATGCCGCCATGGCGGCCGGGGTCAAGGTCTTCGACAGTGCCGTGGGAGGCCTGGGCGGTTGCCCCTTCGCCCCCGGCGCGGCCGGCAATGTTTCCACGGAGGACCTGTCATGGATGCTGGAGCGGGCAGGGTTTTCCACCTCGATTGATCCGCTGGCTGCCACCGAGCTGGGCCGCTGGATCTGCGCCAAGGTGGAGACGGCCCCGCGCTCGGGGCTGGCCGGGGCGGGAGTGTTCCCCAAGGCCGCGTAGGCGCTGGGGAACACTCCGCACCGAACTCCCGAACGGCGGCTATCGGCGTCTCTTTTCCTAGCCCCGGCTGCTCCCGCCGACCACCGGCAGCGGCGAGGTCTCGTCCTCAAGGTAGGCCCGTCGTCGTCCGTCACCCTTGATCCACAAGCGGTAGGCCAGGACCAGCAGCCCCAGCCACACGGCGCCCACGTACAGTGCAATCCGGGTGTCCTCGAACGCACCCAGCACGGCGATCACCAGAGCCATGAATGCGATGGTCAGGATAGACGCGGCCGGCCACCACGGCGAGGGGAATTCCGACGCCGGCAGACCCTTCCGCGCGATTTCCCGCTTCATGGCCACATGGGACGCCAGGATCATCACCCACACCCAGACGGTTGCGAAGGTGGCGATGGAGGCAATAACGAGGAACACGTCCTCCGGGATGACGGCGTTCAGGACCACACCGATCAGCAGGATCCCGGCCATCATGACCACGGTCATCCAGGGGACGCCGTGCCGCGAGACCTTCCCGAAGGCGGCGGGAGCGTGGCCCTGGTTGGACAGTCCGAAGAGGATGCGGCCGGCACCGAAGATGTCGCTGTTGATGGCCGACAACGCCGCGGTGATGACCACTGCGTTGAGGATGTGCGGTGCTGCGGGGATGCCCAGGCTGCTGAAGATCTGCACGAAGGGGCTGCCGCTGGTACCCACCTGGTCCCACGGGAAGAGGCTCATCAGGACGCCCAGGGTGAGGACGTAGAACAGCAGCACGCGCACGGGGACGGTATTGACGGCCTTGGGGATGACCTTTTTGGGGTCGGCTGCCTCGCCGGCCGTGATGCCCAGGGTCTCGATACCGCCGAAGGCGAACATCACGACGGCGAAGGATGCCAGGAGGCCTTCGAAGCCGTTGGGGAACAGCCCGCCGTGCTCAACGAGGTTGCCAAGGCCGGGCGCCACGGTGGAGTCCGCGGCCTGGAAGCCGAACACGATGATGGCGGCACCGCCGGCAATCATGGCAATGATGGCCGCCACCTTGATCAGCGAGAACCAGAACTCCAGTTCGCCGAAGACCTTGACGCTGAGCAGGTTCAAGGCCGCGAGGAAGCAGATGACGGCCAGGATCCAGATCCAGCGGTCCACCTGCGGGAACCAGAAGCCCATATAGATGCTGAACGCTGTGACGTCGGCGATGGCGACGATCGCCATCTCGAAAACATACGTCCAACCGGTTACGAAGCCGGCCAGGGGCCCAAGGTAGCGGCTCGCATACTGGCTGAAGGAGCCCGACACCGGGTGCCGCACCGCCATCTCGCCCAGGGCCCGCATCACCATGAACACCGCGGCGCCGCCGATGATGTAGGCCAGCAGGACGGCCGGCCCTGCCTTTTGGATCGCCGAGGCGGAGCCGTAGAAGAGGCCTGTGCCGATGGCCGAGCCCAGGGCCATGAAGCGGATGTGCCGGACATTGAGGCCCCGGTTGAGGACTTGTCCGACGACGGCTGCCGGCTTGTGCGTTTCCACCGGACTTTGGGTCCGGGGTGGGGTGGGTTGCATAGAGTTACCTTCTCGTCTTTGGGAGGGGAGCCGCTATCCAGCAGACCATTTCCGGCCCCTTCGTGATGAGGCTCACGGAGGCTTGGTGTCTTCGGTTCCAGACTGTGGGCAGCGAGATGCGTTCGACGGCGGCAGGCGGGTTTTTGGGTCGAGGCACCATGCGCCGCAGAGGGCCGGGCGGCCGGCAGACCCCGGATTGAATGTCAGTGGGTCGATGGATGATGTTTCCATGCGAATCGGCGGTGGTGTTGGGGTGGTGTTGGAGGGTGTTCGTGCCTCTGTTGCTGCCCTGGATGCGCTCACTCTTGAGGACCAGAACCTTGACGATGCTGCAATGGCCGCCGCGGGTGCCGGTGTGGATGTGTTGCAGCGGCGGTATGAGATCCGGCTGGAGCGGTTGGAGGTTGCGGCGCGGTTGGAGGCGCAGCTCGCCGCGGTGAAGGCACGGGACGCTGCCGACGCCGTTGGGTTCCAGGAGGCGATGACTCCGCCGGATCCCTCGGTGCAGGACCGCACCTATGCGCAGATGTCCGTGGTGGAGGAGATCGCGGGTGTCCTGACCATCAGCTCCGCGGCAGCGGGGGCGTTGGTGGAGCAGTCCCGCCGGATTTGTTTCCTGCCGCTGGTATTCGAGGCCCTGGCTGCGGGCGCGATGTCGTGGCAGCACGCCCGGATTGTCGCGGACGAAACCGAGAGCCTCGATGGGACTGGTGCGGCGTCTCTGGTGGCACACTTCTTCGACCCCGACGCACCCAATGCTTCACGGGGTGCCGCTCCGGGTGAGCTCATTTCGTCCCGGTTCCGGGCCAAGATGCGGGGCTGGCGGGAACGCCACCATCCGGCATCGATCGAGAAACGCCATGCAAAGGGGGTGGCTGACCGGCGGATGGAATACACCCCTGACAAGGACGGCATGGCCTGGGTCTCGCTCTACCTCCCCGGCGATACCGCGTGTGCGATCTGGAACCGGACCACCGCCACGGCCCGCGGACTGCAGGGGCCCGACGAACCCCGCACCCTCACCCAGCTCCGCCCCGACATCGCCGCCTCCCTGCTGCTGGGGGCTGGCGTGAAGCCCGGAGCCGGGGACACCCCCGCCCACGCCGGGGAAGACGGTCCCGGCCCCGGCGTTCAGGGCAAGCAGGGTGTCACCGGGATCGGGAAGGTCCCTGCGGCGCGGGCCGACGTCCTGGTGATGGTGCCCGTATTCTCCCTGCTCGGCCAGACCGATGAACCCGGCGTACTGGATGGTTTCGGGCCGATCCCGGCGTCCATGGCACGCAAACTTGTCGCCGACGGGGCGGAATCGTTCTACCGGGTCCTCATCGACCCCCGCGACGGGGCACCACTGGAAATCGGCCGCAAAAACTACCGGCTCACCGGGGCCATCAAACACTGGATCCGGCTGCGGGACGCCAAATGCACCTTCCCCGGCTGCACCAACAAAACCCCCGACAACGAAACAGACCACCTACGAGCGTGGGAACACGGCGGCACCACCGGAACCAGCAATCTCGCACAGCTCTGCCCTAAACACCACCGACTCAAACACCACAGCCAATGGACACCCGACCCGGCCACCAAGAATCAACCACCCGGCTGGACCTCACCAACAGGCAGGCACTACAACCCCGAACTCCGGGAAGCAGAACCAACCCACTGGCCCCAACGATGCCCCGCGTTGTTCAGTGGCGCCGCGGAACGGGAAGCGTTAATAGGAGCAACGGAGCTGGCCGACGTGTACGTGCCTGAAGACTTCGGCTTTGTCGGGGAGCCTGGTGTCGGGGAGCCCGGTGTCCCCGACGACCCCGGCCCCGTGGAAGGTCAGCTTCCTGCCGACCCTTTCCCGGAGTGGAACTTGTTTTTGGACTTCGACGAACTGCAGGTGATGGCTCAATAGGCTCCGCGTGGGACACTCAGGCCAACGCGCCGTGCAGGAGACGCGGCCAACGGTGCCGGTTCATGAAGAGGATCAAGGGTGCATTGTCTGGTATTCCAGACAATGCACCCTTGCCAGGAGTCGAAATGGTCAGGGTCGAGGGCGCAAGCTTAAGTACGGGATACCGGACAGAGCTACGCAGAAAGACCCTTTTCGCCCATGAGCACCGCACTAAGCGCCGCATCACGCAACACCAAACCACCCGGCACTGAATCAGGAGCCACCAAAAGGCCCGGCACTGAACCGCTGGGTACCGAACCGCGAGCCACCGAACCGCGGGCCGCCGAAGCCCGAGCCACCGAAACCCGGACCCCCCGTGCCGCGGCGAGAGCCTCGTCAAAAGTTCCCGCCGCCGAAAACACCTTGCGCATCCTCAAACTGCTGGCGTCCAGGCGCGGACCGATGGCGGCGTCGCAGATTGCCTCCAGCCTGGACCTGCCCCGCTCCAGCGTGTACCACCTGCTGGGGGTGATGGAGGCGAATGGCTTCGTCCTTCACCTCCACGAGGAGCAGCGCTATGGCCTTGGCATCAGCGCCTTCGAACTCAGTTCCGCCTACTCCCGGCAGGAACCGCTGTCTCGGCTGGGCCGGCCCTTGCTCGCGAGCCTGGTGGACGCGATCGGCGAAAGCGCGCACCTTGCCGTGCTCCATGGAAGGGACGTGTTGTACATCGTGGAGGAGCGGGCCAAGAACCGCCCCTCGCTGGTGACCGACGTCGGCGTCCGGCTTCCCAGCCATCTCACGGCCAGCGGGAGGGCCATCCTTGCGGCACTGCCAAAGTCGCAGGTCCGCGCGCTCTACCCGAACGCCGCAGCCTTCAGCGCCCGGCACGAGGTGGAGGGCGCCATCATGAAGTACTCGTCGCTCTCCTCGCACCTGGACCAGGTGCGGCAGCGCGGATACGCCACTGAACACGGCGAGGTCACTCCGGGTTTCGGATCCATCGCCGCCGCCGTCACTGACCACACAGGCTGGCCCACCGCCGCTGTCGCGGTCACCTTCCTGGAAGTCAAGCTGGCCCCGGAGGAATGGCCGGCGCTGGCAGCCCGGGTCCAGAAGGCGGCGGATGAACTTTCGGTCCGGATCCACGGACGCCCCACTAAGTAAAGCCGCGGTCCAGGTCCCGGCCAGCAGGTCCGGGGCGCGTCTGGCATCCCGGACAGTACCCACGCAAAAGCCCTGTGAAGAGGGTTTCCAAGGGGCTTTAGTGGATACAGAACTTCTTTCCTCCAACAGACACCACAAGAAGGAGCCCACCATGGCACCCGCCGATTTCACCACCGGTGCCCGCCCGGTCAAAGCAGCCCGCGGCACCGAGCTCACCGCCAAGTCCTGGCAGACCGAAGCGCCCCTGCGCATGCTGATGAACAACCTGGACCCCGAAGTGGCAGAGCGCCCGGACGACCTCGTGGTCTACGGCGGCACCGGCCGCGCGGTCCGTTCCTGGGCCGCGTTCGACGCCATCACCCGCACCCTGGAAACCATGGAGAAGGACGAGACCCTGCTGGTCCAGTCCGGCAAACCGGTCGGCGTCTTCCGCACCAACGAATGGGCCCCGCGCGTGCTCCTGGCCAACTCCAACCTCGTCGGCGACTGGGCCACCTGGCCCGAATTCCGCCGGCTCGAGGCCGAGGGCCTGATGATGTACGGCCAGATGACCGCCGGGTCCTGGATCTACATCGGCACCCAGGGCATCCTGCAGGGCACCTTCGAGACCTTCGCCGCGATCGCCCGCAAGCTCACCGGCGACGAAAACGGCACCCTCGCCGGCACCCTGACCCTCACGGGCGGCTGCGGCGGCATGGGCGGCGCCCAGCCGCTCGCCGTCACCCTCAACGACGGCGCCTGCCTGATCGTCGACGTCGACGAGTCCCGCCTGCGCCGCCGCGCCGGCAAGCGCTACCTGGATGAGGTGGAAACCGACCTCGACGCCGCCATCGCCAAGGTGCTGGCGGCCAAGGAAGAGCGTCGCGGCTGGTCCGTCGGCTACGTCGGCAACGCCGCCGAGGTCTTCCCCGAAATCCTGCGCCGCCACAAGGCCGGCGAGCTCACCGTGGACATCGTCACCGACCAGACCTCGGCACACGATCCGCTGTCCTACCTGCCCGAGGGCATCACGGTGGACGAGTGGCACCGCGAGGCTGAGGCGGATCCGGAGGGCTTCACCAAGAAGGCCCAGGCCTCCATGGCGCGGCACGTGCAGGCCATGGTGGAATTCCAGGACGCCGGCGCCGAGGTCTTCGACTACGGCAACTCGATCCGCGATGAGGCACGCAAGGGTGGCTACACCCGCGCCTTCGAGTTCCCCGGTTTCGTTCCCGCGTACATCCGGCCGCTGTTCTGCGAAGGCCTGGGCCCGTTCCGCTGGGTGGCCCTCTCCGGCGATCCCGAGGACATCCGGGTCACGGACGAGGCCATCAAGGAGCTCTTCCCCGAGAACAAGCACCTGCACCGCTGGATCGACGCAGCCCAGGAGCGGGTGGAATTCGAGGGCCTGCCTGCCCGCATCTGCTGGCTTGGGTACGGCGAACGCGCCAAGGCCGGCCTGCTGTTCAACCAGCTCGTCAAGGAAGGCAAGGTCAAGGCCCCCATCGTGATCGGCCGCGACCACCTGGACTCCGGCTCTGTCGCATCGCCCTACCGTGAAACCGAAGCCATGGCAGACGGTTCGGACGCCATCGCCGACTGGCCCATGCTGAACGCCCTCCTCAACACCGCCTCCGGTGCCACCTGGGTGTCCCTGCACCACGGCGGCGGCGTCGGCATCGGCCGCTCCATCCACGCCGGCCAGGTTTCCGTCGCGGACGGTACCGACCTCGCAGCCGAAAAGCTCGAACGCCTCCTCACCAACGATCCCGGCATGGGCGTCATCCGCCACGCCGACGCCGGCTACGAGCGGGCCCTCGACGTCGCCAAGGAACGCGGCGTCCGCATCCCCATGCAGGAATCCCGCTAACCGAGCCCCAATTCCACATCGATTGCTCCGTAAGTGCCGTTATGACCCCTCAAAAGGGCCCTTACGGAGCAATCGACGAGAAAAAGTAGGAAACCATGACCCTCACAACCCACGAACCGCTCACTGTCACCCTCGGGTCCGTCGGCGTCACGCCCCAGGATGTGCTCGCCGTCGCGCGGCACGATGCCAAGGTCACCATCGCTCCTGACGCCTTGGAAACCGTGGCCAAGGTCCGGGCCCATATCGACAGCCTGGCCTCCAGTGACACCCCTGCCTACGGCATCTCCACCGGCTTCGGCGCCCTGGCCAACCGCCACATCCCCAACGAGCTGCGAACCCAGCTGCAGAAATCGCTGATCCGCAGCCACGCGGCAGGCATGGGCCCGGCAGTGGAGCGGGAGGTGGTGCGCGGCATCATGTTCCTGCGGGCCAAGACACTCGCGTCCGGCCGTACCGGCGTCCGCCCCGTGGTCCTGCAGACCATGGTGGACGTCCTCAATGCCGGGATCACCCCGGTGGTCCGCGAGTTCGGTTCGCTGGGCTGCTCAGGTGACCTGGCGCCGTTGTCACACTGCGCCCTGGTCCTGATGGGTGAGGGTGAAGCGGCAGGGCCCGACGGCGTCACGTACGGCGGGCGCGGCGAGCGGCCCGTCGTCGAGCTGCTGGCAGAGCACGGCATCGAACCGGTCACCTTGGCTGAGAAGGAAGGGCTGGCGCTGGTGAACGGCACCGAGGGCATGCTGGGCATGCTCCTCATGGCCATCGCTGACCTCCGGCAGTTGCTGGCGACGGCGGACATCACCGCCGCGCTGAGCGTCGAGGCACTGCTGGGCACCGACCAGGTGTTCCTGCCCGAGCTGCACGCCGCGCTGCGGCCGCACCCCGGCCAGGCGGCCAGCGCGGACAACATGCTGCGGGTGCTCTCGGATTCGCCCATTGTGGCCTCCCACAAAGTGGGCGACTCGAGGGTCCAGGACGCCTACTCCCTCCGCTGCGCCCCGCAGGTGGCCGGCGCCGTCCGCGACACGGTGGACCATGCCGAACTGGTGGCTACCCGGGAACTGGCGGCAGCCATCGACAACCCGGTGGTGCTCCCGGACGGCCGCGTCAGCTCCAACGGCAACTTCCACGGCGCACCCGTGGCGTACGTCCTGGACTACCTGGCCATCGCCGTCGCGGACCTCAGCTCGATCGCCGAACGCCGCACCGACCGGATGCTTGATCCGGCCCGTTCGCACGGCCTCCCGGCGTTCCTGGCAGCGGATCCCGGCGTGGACTCAGGCCTGATGATCGCCCAGTACACCCAGGCCGGCCTGGTATCGGACAACAAGCGGCTGGCCGTTCCGGCATCCGTGGACTCCATTCCGAGCTCCGCCATGCAGGAGGACCACGTGTCCATGGGCTGGCACGCGGCGCGGAAGCTGCGCAAAGCCGTGGAGAACCTCCGCCGCGTCCTGGCCATCGAACTGGTGACCTCGGCCCGGGCATTGGACATCCGCACCCAGCTCTCCGGCGGAGCCCTCACTCCCGGACCTGCGGGCACCGCAGTGGTGGCAGCGCTCCGCGGCGTGGTGGAAGGGCCGGGGACGGACCGTTTCCTGTCCCCGGAACTGGAAGCGGCTGACCGGTTGGTCGCCTCAGGGGACGTCCGCGCGGCGGCCGAATCCGCCGTCGGGCCGCTTGCCTGACACCGAAGGATCTTCAGGGCCTGCGGCGCCTGCGTCCGCAGTGCGGAATATCCGGCGCCACGGCACGCCGTGGCGCCGGGAGTGTAGTAGAACTGAAGATGTAGTGAAAGTCACATCAAAGAGGCTGTGGCGGCAGAACGATACAAAGGGGTAGAAGTTCAAATGAAAGCACGTGGGGCAGTCCTGTCGAGGCGCAATGCCCATTCCGCCGCGGTTTCCAACTGGAGGGCCCTCCAGGCCGGGGATCGTGTCGAGATCGTCAAGCATGCGCATGTGGTGGCAGCGGGGGAGGTGGAAGAGGTGTCGCAGAGCGGCAACGTCCTCTGGCTGGTGCCGGCGGGCCCGTCAGGTCCGGCGGAAAAGCAGCTTTTCCTGAAGTCCGACGGCGTGCAGGTCCGCCGCGGCTGACGGTCCGGCCAGGCAGTACCCAGGAGCAACAAGAAATCCCCGCACTCCCATGGGAGGGCGGGGATTTTTGTGGTCTTGGTCAGGCGGCGATGGACTCGTAGGTTTCGCCGAAGGGGACTGATTCGTCCAGGGCCACCATGTAGCGGCCCGGGTGCAGCCTGGTGACCAGGATTCCGCAGGCAGCGTCCTTGGCTGCAACTTCGATCAGTTCTGCCACCGCCTCTTCCAGTCCGGCGTGGACCTGGCTGGCGCTGGAAAACTCCAGGCTGATGGACCGGGAGGCAGGTCCTTCGGCGGTCTGGGCGGCGGGAACGCGCTCCAAGGTGGCTGTAGTCATGTACTGAACTTTCTGTGTTTCGTGCCAGTATGGCTCCAACATTCTACCGACTGATGACGTTATATGTCAGATGACTGCTCTTTGGCCGGCTCCTGAAGCGGTCACAAAGCGTTCCGTTCCGGGCGCCGCGGCCTTATCGAGGACCATGGAAGTGGGTGCCCGGAGGGCCCGGAAATCCCGTCGATACAGCTGAGGAGAACACGGTATGAAGATCATGCGCCTGGGCGAAAGCGGCCACGAGCAGCCGGCCGTGCTGGTCACCTCCCCGGAGGGCTCCGACCGGTATTTCAGCCTGCTGCCCCTCACCGCCGACTTGGACGGCGCCTTCCTTGCCGACGGCGGCCTGGAAAAGGCCCGGAAGGCGCTCGAGGCAGGGGAGCTGCCGGTCCTGGAAGGCGCTGCGGCGCTGCGGGTTGGTTCCCCGGTGGCCCGGCCCGGCTCAGTGGTTGGCATCGGGATGAACTACGCCGCCCACGCCGCGGAGTCGGGAGCGGAGCCGCCCACCATTCCCGTGGTCTTCCTTAAGCCGAGCAACACAGTCACGGGCCCGTTCGACCCGGCCCCGCTTCCGCCCCGCTCCACGCAATACGACTGGGAGGTGGAACTGGGAATCGTGATCGGCAAGGAGGCAACCTACCTCGGCTCTCCGGACGAGGCTGCCGGCTGCATAGCCGGCTACGTCACTGCCAATGACTTTTCCGAACGCGAGTACCAGCTGCCGGGGGCTGCCGGCCAGTGGACCAAGGGCAAATCGCTCCCCGGATCCACGCCCCTGGGTCCGTGGCTGGTTCCGGCGGACCAGATCGACGGCGGCAACCTGCGGCTGCGCAGCTGGGTGAACGGTGAGCCGCGGCAGGACTCAACGTCGGCGGAGCTCATTTTCGATGCGCCCACCCTGATCCACCACTGCAGCCAGTACATGCGGCTGGAACCTGGCGACGTGATCCTCACCGGAACCCCGCAGGGGGTGGCCCTGAGCGGCCGTTTCCCCTACCTCCAGCCCGGCGACGTGGTGGAGGTGGAGGTGGCAGGCCTGGGCCGCCAGCGCCAGGAGCTGTTCCGGACGCGGGCGGCCCCTACGGCTTAGCCCGCTTTTACGGCCAGGACCGGGCAGTCCGCTTCCAGCAGGATGCGCTGGGACGTGCTGCCCATGATCAGCTTGCCCACCGGGGTGCGGCGGCGCAGGCCGATCACAATCAGGTCGGCGTTGTGCTCCTCGGCGGCGTCCAGCACTTCAGCTGCCGCGTCGTGGCCGCGGACGGGCCGCTTGACCAGGTACTGGATGCCCTGGTTGGCCAGCCGCTGCTCGATGTCCTGGATGTCCCGTTCCTGGGCGAAGCGGGTGTCCACCGTGGTCTCGCCCTTGGAGGAGTTGATCAGCACCAGGGTGCTGTTGCTCTTCCGGGCTTCGGTGATGGCCTGGGTCAGGGCAGCTTCGCCCTCGGGTGTCGGGACGTATCCCACAACGACCGTCATGGTGTCTCCTTGCTTCTGCTCGATGTGCGTGGATGGCTTTGGTGCGGCTGCTTAGTCACTGTAATCCGCTGCACCCGAGTTGGCCGGGAGCAGCGGCCTGCGCTCCGGACGGTTGCGGCGGTACACCTTGTAGGCAAAGGGCCAGAGCAGGATGAGGCCAATAATGACATAGATGCCGACGGCGATCGGCTCACCCAGGAGCCCTGCCGGGTCGCCGGCGCTCAGCTGGAGGGTCTTGCGGAGCTGCCCCTCGATCCGCGGGCCAAGGATCACGCCCAGGATCAGCGGCAGCACGGGAAGCCCGAAGCGCCGCATCATGAACCCGAGTGCGCCCAGGACCAGCAGGATCACCAGGTCGAACGCCTGCAGGTTCACCGAGTAGGCGCCCAGCGTGGCGAAGAACAGGATGCCCGCGTACAGGTACGGGCGGGGCAGCTGCAGCAGCTTGGCCCACAGTGGTGCCAGCGGGAGGTTGATGATCAGGAGCAGCAGGTTGCCGATGAACAGGCTGGCGATGAGGGCCCACACCAGGGGTCCCTGGCTCTCGAAGAGCTGTGGACCCGGCTGGATGCCGTAGCTGGTGAAGGCGGCCAGCATCACGGCCGCGGTGGCATTCGTGGGCAGGCCCAGCGCCAGCATGGGGGTCAGGGTACCGGCGGCCGCAGCGTTGTTGGCTGCTTCCGGACCGGCCACGCCTTCGATGGCACCCTTGCCGAACTCTTCGGGGTGCTTGCTGAGGCGCTTTTCCGTCACGTAGGACAGGAACGTGGGGATCTCGGCGCCACCGGCCGGCAGCGCGCCGAACGGGAAACCGAAGGCGGTACCCCGCAGCCACGGCTTCCAGGAGCGCTTCCAGTCGGACTTGCCCATCCAGGGCTGGCCCACCGGGATGGCGTGCAGCGGAGTGCGGCGCAGGTGTGCCGCCACCCAGAGGGCCTCGCCCACGGCGAAGATGGCCACGGCCACCACCACGATGTCCAGGCCGTCCGCCAGGAGCGGCTGGCCGAACGTCAGGCGGCGCTGGCCGGTGACGGAATCCATCCCCACCAGGCCGATGGCCAGGCCAAGGCCCAGGGAGGCGAATCCGCGCAGCCGCGACGAGCCGAGCACGGCCGTAACGGCCAGCAGGGCCAGGATCATGATGGCGAAGTAGCTGGGGGCACCCAGGCTGACGGCGAACTTGACGACAATCGGTGCGCAGACGGCCAGCAGGGCCGTGCCGATGGTGCCGGCGACGAACGAGCCGATGGCCGCCGTCGCCAGCGCCTGCGCCGCCCGGCCCGCCTTGGCCATCTTGTTGCCTTCGATGGCGGTGACCACCGAGGACGATTCGCCGGGGGTGTTGAGCAGGATCGAGGTGGTGGAGCCGCCGTACATGCCGCCGTAGTAGATGCCGGCGAACATGATGAAGGCGCTGGTGGGTTCCAGAGCGTAGGTGACGGGGAGCAGCAGGGCCACGGTCATGGCCGGGCCCAGGCCCGGGAGGACGCCGACGGCGGTACCAAGGATGACGCCGATGACGGCGTACAGGAAATTCATGGGGGTGAGGGCGGTGGCGAAACCGTCCATCAGGGAAGACCAGACGTCCATTTAGAGGATTCCTTCCAGGAGGCCGGCCGGTAGTGCGATGCCCAGGCCGAGGTAGAAGCCGTAGAAGGTCAACAGGGACAGGGCCACGGAGATCAGCCCGTCCCGGACATAGTGGCGGCTGCCCAGGGCCAGGACGCTGCCCCAGAACAGGACCGTTCCGGAGACCACCCAGCCGGCCCAGTCGATGAGCAGGATGTTCAGGATGAAGGCTCCGGCCAGCGGCAGGACGGTTTTCCAGTCGGCTGGGTGCGCCAGGTCGACGTCCTCGCCGCCCTCGGCCTCACCTTTGCCGCCGCGCAGGACGTTGATGGCCAGCAGGACGGCGCAGACCACCAGCATGCCTGCAACGATGAACGGAACCGTTTTGGGCCCGACCGGGTCAGACTTCGAATACGGGGTTACCAGGCCGTTGGCGTCGAGGAAGACGACGACGCCGGCCGCCCCGAGCAGGAGTGCAACCCCCAGCTCGGAGCGGCCTTTCAGACCTGTGGTCAGGGACGTCACGCCAACCCAAGCTTGGTCAGGACGTCCGCCACCCGCTTGTCCTGCTCGGAGAGGAAGGTCTTGAACTGGTCGCCGGTGATGAAGGCGTCGGTCCAGCTGTGGGTCTTCAGCGCTTCCTTCCAGCCCGCGGTGCCGTGCATCTTCTCCAGGGCTGCGATCAGTGCCGCCTTGTCCTTGTCACTGATTCCCGGAGGGGCCACCACGCCGCGCCAGTTGGTGAACACCAGGTCGATGTTGGATTCCTTAAGCGTGGGTGCGTCCACGCCGTCAAGGCGCTTCTCGCCACTGGTGGCCAGGACACGGACCTCGCCGGATTCGATCTGCTTCAGGTACTCGCCGGCGCCGGAGGCGGCGAAGCCGAGCTTGTTGCCAAGGATCGCCGGGAGAAGGTCGCCGCCGCCGTCGTAGGAGACGAAGTTGACCTTGGTGGCGTCGATGCCCACGGCGCCCGCCAGCTGCATGGGCAGCAGGTGGTCCGGTCCGCCGGGGGAGGAGCCGCCGCCTACAGCGATGGAGCCGGGATCGGCCTTCCAGGCCTTCACCAGGTCATCTATGGTCTTGTAAGGCGAATCCTTGCTGACCATGATGGCGCCGGGCTCTTCGATGAGGCGGGCCAGGGGGGTGGTGTCTGTCAGCTTGGACTCGGACTTGTTGGTGTAGCTGGCACCCACAACGCCCAGGCCCATGAGCATCGCGAGGTCGCCGTTGCCCTTCTCGTTGACAATGCGGGCGAGGCCCACGGTGCCGCCGGCACCGGCGAGGTTGAACACCTCGGTGTTGGTGGAGATCTTCTCGTCATCGAGGACCTTCGCAGCGGCGCGGGCGGTGGTGTCATAGCCGCCGCCGGGGGTGTTGGGGACCATGATCTGCAGGCCGGTGATCGGTCCGGCGGCGGCGCCGGAGCTTTCCGGGCCCGTGGAGCTCTTGCTGGTGGCACCGCAGCCGGTGGCCATCAGGGCGATGCCGGCAGCGACGGCGGCAACTCGCAATGCGCGGATCTGGCGCATGTGTTCCTCTTCTCTCAAACTTCTCGCATAAAAATCTGGCCAGCATCGGCTGACTCGTGGTTCCGATGCCTTGTGGTTCCGATGCTAGGGGCGGCCGTGACGCCGATCACTCTTGTGTACGCAGAGAAAGTTGTGTTCATTGCGTTCACGTTTCCGGCATCCCACGGCGGCCCTGCTCCGGGCTTTGGGATATAGTTCCCGGTACACCACCCCAGGCCCTGCGCCCATATCCTGCGCGCACCGCGGCCTCCATAAGCGCCGGACCTCCGTTGCCCTGCCCCGCAAATACCAGGAAGACCATTGTGACTCGACGACGAGGAATGTCCCTTGCGGGGCAGTACCTGCTGCTGCAGTTGCTCATTGTCCTGGCCGTGCTGGTGGGCGTGGTGGCCATCTCCCTGGCGCAGTCAGCGGCGGCGTTTGAACGGATTGAGGGCCGGCGCGCCCTGTCCGCAGCCGAAGCCCTGGGCGGCAACCCCGTGGTGCGTGAGCTCCTGCCGGAGACGGAACCGCGCGGCGGGGCAGTCCTGCCCGCGGTGGCGGAGTCCGTCCGGATCGTCTCCGGCTCATCCCGGGTGGCGCTGGCACGCATCGACCGCACGGTGGTGGCGTCCTCGGATCCGAGCCTGCTGGGCCTGCCGCTGGAACTGGGCGCCAGCAGGGTCATGGAGGGCCGTGCCTGGACGGGCGTGGTAGGCGGGACCCCTGCGCCGTTGCTGTCCGCGCACGTCCCCGTCCTGGATGACACCGGGCGCATGATCGGGATTGCCTCCATCAGCCGGAACTATCCAACGGTGCTCGAACGCTTGGGCGACGCCGTGCCCAACCTCCTCACTTACCTGGGCGTGGCGAGCGTCCTGGGCATCGCCGGGTCCTTTTTGCTGTCGCGCCGGGTCAAGCGGCAAACCCTTGGCATGGAGCCCAGCGAGATCACCAGCCTGGTGGAAAACCGCGAGGCCATGCTGCACGGCCTCAAGGAGGGCGTTGTGGCGCTGGACCTGCATGAGCGGATCACGGTGGCCAACCACAGCGCGCGTGCCCTGCTGGGCCTCCCGCCTGACTGCGTGGGCAAGCGGGTGGCGGCGCTCGCCGTCGAACCCGCCCTCAAGGAAGTCCTGACCCGCGAGCAGCCCGGGCCCGACCAGTTGGTGCTGGTGGGGGACCGGTTGGTGGTGATGAACCGGGTACCGTTCCAGTCCCGCGGCCGGGTGATCGGCTCGGTGACAACCCTGCGCGACCGGACCGAGCTGTCGGAACTGGAGCATGAGCTCGGTACCACCCGCACCGCCACGGACACCCTCCGGGCCCAGGCGCACGAGTTCGCCAACCAGCTCCACGTCATTTCGGGCCTGATCCAGATCGGCGAGTACGATTCCGTGGTCCAGTTCGTCAACGGTGCCACCGTGGACCGGACCCGGCTCAACGACGAAGTGTCGGCCCGCATCAAGGATCCCGCGCTCGCCGCCCTGCTGATCGCGAAGTCGAGCCTCGCCGCCGAACGGGGCGCGGCCCTGCAACTTGACCCGGACTCCGTGCTGGACAGCGTGGATGACGGGCTGTCCCGGGACCTCACCACCGTGGTGGGGAACTTGGTGGACAACGCGTTCGACGCCGTCACCGGGCTTCCGCAGGCAGCGGTCAGGGTGCTGGTGGAGGGCAAAGGGGCGGGAGACGTTGTGGTGACGGTGCGGGACAATGGTCCCGGCGTTCCCGGGGGTGCCACCGACCGGATCTTCCGCCAGGGCTTCACCACCAAGGACCCCGGTCCGGCAGGCAGCCGCGGCTTCGGACTGGCGTTGTCCCGGGCAGTGTGCCGCCGCAGCGGCGGGAACCTGACGGTGGCGAACGATAATGGTGCAGTCTTTACCGCTGTGCTGAAACGAGGGAGTACCCGGCCGTGATCAAGGTTCTGATCGTCGATGACGATTTTATGGTAGCCAAGGTGCACGCCGGCTTTATCCAGCGCACGCCCGGCTTCACCGTGGTGGGGGCCGCCCATACCGGGGCGCAGGCCGTCGCGGAAACCGGGCGGCTCCAGCCGGACCTGGTGCTGCTGGACATCCACCTGCCGGACATCAACGGCCTGGACCTGATGCAACGCCTGCGCGCTGTGGCTCCGGAGCTGGACGTGCTGGTCATCAGTGCCGCGCGCGAGGTCGAGACCGTCCGTAAGGCGCTCCGCGGCGGCATTGTCCATTACCTGATCAAACCCTTTTCGCAGACGGACCTGCAGGAGCGGCTGGAGCACTACCGGAACGCGTACCAGGGCCTCGATGCGTCCAAGGACGTGGCCGAACAGTCCGACGTGAACCGGGTGTTCGGCCTGGACCGCGCCGAACGGCCGTTGCCCAAAGGCTGCAGCATCGAGACGCTGAAGCTGGTGGAGGCAGCGTTGAACGCCGCCACCGGAGACGTGTCGGCGGCGGAAGTGGCCGAGGAACTTGGAACCTCCCGTGTCAGCGCCCGCCGCTACCTTGAGTACCTGCACGATGAAGGAACACTGGACGTGCGGCTCAAGTACGGGGTGGGACGGCCCGAACGGCGGTACGTGCTGAAGGCCTGACGGGACCATCGCCGTGGGCGCGTTCCGCAGGCCCCGCCGCCTGGGACCAGCTCTTAGCGCAGCAGCGTGTCAATCAGCCGGGCGGCAGTCCTGGCGGTCCGGCCGTCAATGTCGAACGCCGGATTCAGCTCTGCCACGTCCAGGTGCAGCAGCTTCCCGCTCCGGGCCACCTGCCGGCAGACAGCCGAGATGACGGGCAGCGGGACCCCGTAGGCTGCGGGCGCACTGACGCCGGGGGCCACCGCGGCGGGCAGGACGTCAAGGTCGATGGTCAGGTACAGCAAGTCGATGTCCGCCAGGAACCCCGCCACGAAGTCCCGGGTCCGGTCCGCGTCGCAGTCTTCGTCCAGCAGGTGGCGGACCCCCAGTTTGTCCGCGGTGTCGAACAGGACCCGCGTGTTGTTCGGCTCCGAGATGCCGGCGACGGCGTACCGGAATTCGCGTCCGGCGTCCGCCTCCGCGCGGGCCATCTGCAGGAATGGCGTGCCGGAACTGGGCACCGCCTCGTCCCGGAGGTCGAAGTGCGCATCAAGGTTCAGGACTCCGAGGCGCTGCCCGCTTTGGACAGCCGACGATGCGCTGACACCAAGGTAGCTGGCATAGGCGGTTTCGTGGCCGCCGCCCAGCACCACGGTTTGGTGGCCGGCATCCAGCAGTTCCACCAGAACCTGGCCAAGCCGTTTCTGGCCGGACTCGAGGTCTTTCCCGGACACCACCACATCGCCTGCGTCGGCCACGGTCCGGTCCAGGTGGAAAGCCAGCGGACCCAAGGCTTTCCGGAGCGCCGCGGGCGCGGCCGCCGCGCCTGTCCTGCCCTTGTTGCGGCGAACCCCTTCATCGCTGGAAAAGCCCAGCAGGGTCACCGGCTGCCGGCGGGATGGTTCCGCCAGCGGTCCTTGAGCCTGTTCCGCTGCAGCCCTGCCGGCCAACGACGGACCCTCGTGGTTCACCGCCTGCCACCAGCGGCGGTGGCCGGGCCCATCGCCGTCGAACCTGCCTGTCCAGGGCTGGGGCGGGACGTCGACGGCGGGAAGCTGGAGGGACATGCTCCAAGCTCACCGCATGACGGGGGCGAAAACCAGCGCGGCCGCCGTCGTCCTGTCCGGAATCCAAGAATCCGGAGGCGCCGGGCATTCGCGGGGGAACGGCCCGCCGGTGGGTGCGGGGGATAGGGTGGGACCGGGCCGCTCCGCAGGCGCAGGCAATGGCTGCGGGCCGGCAACGAAACAATTCCAGGCTGGAGAGCCCATGTTTGAAGCCCCCGACATCCTTTTTGCCGCAGCCGGCCTGGCCGTCTTCATCGCGGCGGTCCTGCCCAAGCTGCTGCGCGACATTCCGCTGTCCATGCCCATGGTCTTCCTGGGCGCCGGGATGGCAGCCTTCGCGCTGATCCCCTCCCTGCCAAGTCCCAACCCGGTGGAGCACAGCGACTTTGTCATGCATCTTGCCGAGGTGTGCGTGATCATCTCCCTGATGGGCGCCGGGCTTGCCCTGGACCGCCCCGTTGGACTCCGCCGGTGGTCCACAACGTGGCGCCTCCTGGGTATTGCCATGCCGCTGTGCATCGTGGGGCTGACGTTGTTGGGGATGTGGCTCCTGGGCCTGGGGCTCGGTGCGGCTCTGCTGGTGGCCGCAAGCCTGGCCCCCACGGACCCCGTCCTGGCGTCGGAAGTGCAGGTGGGTGAGCCTGCCGACCAGGACGACCACACCGACAAGGAGGACGAGGTCCGGTTCGGCCTGACATCGGAGGCCGGGCTCAATGACGGGCTGGCGTTTCCGTTCGTCTACCTTGCCATTGCCATCAGCGTTGCCGGAGCGGACCCCGCAGCCTGGTTCGGTGAGTGGTTCGGACTGGACGTGGTGTGGCGGCTGGCCGTCGGGCTCGTCGTGGGGTTCCTCACCGGAAAGCTGCTGGCCAGGCTGTTCTTCTCGGCCCGTGCCGACAGCCTTCGGCTCTCCAACCACTCGGAGGGCTTTGTGGCCCTGGCGGCGACATTCCTGGCCTACGGACTGACCCAGATGGTGGAGGGCTACGGGTTCATTGCGGTGTTCGTGTGTGCCGTGACCATCCGCGCCGCAGAACGCACCCATGGTTACCACCGGGTGCTGCACTCCTATGTGGAGCAGCTGGAGCGGCTCCTGACCGTGGTGATCCTGGTCCTGCTCGGCGGGGCCATCGCCCGCGGGCTGCTGGCAGGGATCGGGCTGCCGGAACTGCTGGTGGCTCTTGCCTTCCTCCTGGTGGTCAGGCCGCTGGCCGGCTGGCTGGGCCTGCTGGGAGGCAAGACCGGTCCACGGGAACGCGTGGCACTGTCCTTCTTCGGCATCCGCGGAATCGGGTCCCTGTACTACCTGGCCTTTGCGTTGGGGGAAGGCCACTTCACCGACCAGGCACGCTGGCTCTGGTCCTTTGTCGGGCTGGTGGTGGCCCTGTCCATCGTGATCCACGGAGCCACCACCTCGCCCCTGATGAACCGGCTGGACCGTTTGCGGCAGCGGAAGGCGCTGGCCGTCTCCGGTGACGAGGGGCTCGCCCCCAACACCCCGGTGTAGGCGCCCGGCCGGCAAAGCCCCGGGCAAAGCGAAAGGGCTGGTACGGCGGACGCCGCACCAGCCCTCTTCCTTGGACGGGGGTTACTTCATACCCAGGGCCGCCTCGATGGGGCCGATGGCGAAGAACAGCGCGAACGCTGCGGCCACGGCCCACATCAGCGGGTGGATGTCCTTGATCCTGCCCTGGACGGTGCGGATCAAAACGTAGGCAATGAAGCCTGCGCCCAGGCCGTTGGCGATGGAGTAGGTGAAGGGCATCAGGGTGAAGGTGAGGAACGCGGGGATGGCGATGCCCCAGTCCTGCCAGTCGATCTTGCCCACCTGGGAGACCATCATGAAGCCCACCACCACCAGCGCGGGGGCCACGGCCTCAAACGGGACCAGGTTGATCAGCGGAGTGAAGAACATGGCCACCAGGAACAGCAGGCCGGTGACGATGGACGCCACGCCCGTGCGGGCGCCCTCGCCGATGCCGGCGCCGGCTTCAACGTAGATCTGGTTGGAGGAGACGGAGGCGCCGCCGCCGATGATGGCGCCGAGGGCGTCCACCTGGAGTACGCGGTCGACGTCGGGAATGTTGCCGTTCTCGTCCACCGTGCCGGCTTCGTTGGCCAGGCCCACCATGGTGCCCATGGCGTCGAAGAAGATGCTGAGCAGGATGACGAAGGCCAGCAGGGTGGCGGCCACGAAGCCCAGGTGCTCGAAGGCACCGAACGGGTTGGCCTTGCCGATCAGGGAGAGGTCCGGGGCAGCCCAGCCGGAGAACGCCGGGGCCACCAGGGACCAGCCCTGCGGGTTGAAGTTCTTGCCGTCGAAGCTGGGGCCGATGTGCAGGGTCGTCTCGAGGATGACGGACAGCACGGTGGAGGTGATGATGCCGATCAGGATGGCGCCTTTGACCTTGCGCACCACCAGGGCGATGGTCAGGATCAGGCCGAACACGAACACCGCGGTGGGCCAGCCCAGGAGCTTGCCTTCGAAGCCCAGGCCAACCGGCACGGTGGTTCCCGCGACGTCCGGGATGCGCCGCACGAACCCGGCGTTGACCAGGCCGATCAGGGCGATGAACAGGCCGATGCCCACCACGATGGCCGTCTTGAGCCCGTCCGGAACGGCTTTGAAAACGGCGGTGCGGAAGCCGGTCAGGACCAGGATCAGCATGGTGACACCGGACAGGACCACCAGGCCCATCATGTCCGGCCACGTCAGTCCGGGGTTGGTGGCGACGGTGACGGCCACGAAGGCGTTGACGCCAAGGCCGGTGGCCAGGGCGAAGGGATGCCGTCCCCAGGCCCCCATGAGGATGGTGAGGACGCCGGCCACCAGCGCGGTCACGGCGGCGACGGCGGTGAAGCCCAGCGTGGTGCCGTTGGAGTCCGCGCCGGACAGGATGAGGGGGTTCAGCACCACGATGTAGCTCATGGCGAAGAACGTGGCGAACCCGCCGCGGATCTCGCGGGAAAGGTTGGAGCCGCGCTCCGTGACCCTGAAATACCGGTCCAGGGCAGAGCCTTGCTTAAGCATTAGTCCTCCGGGGAAGTGTGTGGGGATACCTGCATCCTAAGGGAGCAGCGGGGAGTGGGCAGGCAATTTCGCCTAGTCTGTAAGGAAGCCAACACGAGGAGCAGCCCGCAATGCGCCAAGTCCCCCGCCAGTTGCTGAGCCTGGTGCTCGGTATGTTTGTCCTTGCAGGCGCTGCACTGGGCCTGGCCGCCCCGGCCTCCGCCCATGATGCCGCTGAATCAACCAGCCCGGCGCAGGGGGCTGCACTGGCTGCTCCGCCCGCCGAGGTTTCGGTGACGTTCAGCAACAAGCCGCTGGGCATCGGGTCGTCCTTCTCCGTCAAGGACGCCGGTGGAACCGAATGGGCTGACGGCTCCGTGCAGATCGTGGACAATGTGGCCATCCAAAAGCTGCGGCCGGGCGGCCCGGCGGGAACGTACACGGTGGCGTGGCGCGTGGTCAGCTCGGACTCACACCCCATCGAGGGAACCTTCACCTTTTCGGCGGCGTCCGGCGCCGCAGCGTCAGGGACGCCCTCCGGGGGAAGTTCGACGGCGGCCGGGGCGGTCCCGGGCATGGGCACCGCACAGCCGGGAACCACGGAAGAGCCGTCGGAGCCCGCGGGCGCCGGCGAGCCGTTCCAGTGGAGCATTGTGATTTTTGCGGTGGTCGCCGTCGGACTGCTGGTAGCGCTCGGCGTCATTGCCAGGCGCAGGCTCACCGGTGATGGCGACGCCGGGGAGGACGGGGAGTAGTCCCGCCCGCCGGGGCGGTTAGGTCCTGCCGGGCGCCTAGCCGGCGGACGCTCAGCAGGTGAGTACCGCAAAGCCGCCCGCGGCCGGGAAAGCGCCGCCGGAGAGCTGGCCGTTGGACGCCTGTCCGCTGGCCGGGTTGACCTTGGCGGAGATGGCCTGGCCCACGGTCTTGGCCTGGCGCAGAACTTCCTTGGGTGATGGCGTGATGAGTTCGCCCACGCCTACCAGGTAGATCCCGATGGCCCGCATGGCGGCTGCCACGTTCCGGCCCACGGCAATGCCGAAATCATTGAGCATGCGCCGCAACTGGCTGTGGGCGCAGCGGGTGAGCACAATGTGGTCTGCCACCAGGATGCCGGTGGGAGTGTGTACCTGCCACTGCGGTGCCGCCTGGTCCGGCGTTTCAAGCATGGTCAGCTGGACGGCCCGGGTGGTATTCCGGACATCCACGCTGTGGCTGGCGGCGTAGTTGCGCAGGTGGCGCAGGATCTCGTTGCGCTCCCGGAGGGTATCGCTGTCCGCCGCGTCGCAGCGCTGCAGTGAAGTAGTGTTCGCCGGCTGCGCCTGGCCGAGGATATCGAGGCCGTCCACCACGATGGAGTCCACCCCATGGCGGCGCAGTTCAGCGGCCACGGCCAGCCCGGACAGGCCAGTGCCAATGACCACAGTGGTGGTCTGTTCGGTCCCGGCATTCCCAGGCGTGCTTGACACTACAGTTTCCCTCCTTTGGAGCTTCGGCAGGTGCCGGCGTCATCGCCGGCTCGCGTTCCGTTACCCCCAAGTACGGCCGCAGCGCATGGCTCGGGACCGTCCTGGCAGGAAGATGCGGTTGGCGTCCCGGACCAACAATGTCCTGAAGACTACAGAACAAACGCGGCCGTGGATAGCCCAATGGAGAAAACAATTCCGTCCCGTGAAGGCGCTTTCCGGAAACGGTCCGAAAGCCTGTGGATAACTTCGCCCACCTGCCCCTGAACAGGCTTGCTAAGCATCAGGGGACGGAGAATAGTGGGGAGCAGGAGCGGTCCTGTTCCTGCCGGCGCCGGTGGTGTGCCGGGTGCGTAGGAAGCGGCCCGTTTTCTGGCAGAATAGCCGCAACATCAGGCGTATCGCGAGGAGGCGGCCCCCATGGGCTCACGAGAGTTGCATCCGGACCCGGCCCAGGACGGTGGCGGCAGACGTTCCGCTCCGCAGGGCATCGTGGTCGGCGTGGATGGTTCGGACCATGGCCAGTGCGCGCTGGTGTGGGCCGCGCGCGAAGCCCAGCGCCGCGGGCGTCCCCTCCATATCGTCACCGCCTACTCCGTACCGATCTTCGCCGCGTCCGGCCTGGACGGGGGTTACGCCACCGTGGACGACTCCGTGATCCGCGAAGGTGCCGAGGCCATTCTCCGGCAGGCACTGGAAAAGGTCGCAGCGTACGACGTCGACGTCACTTCCGCGGTGGAGAACGGCGACGCCGCAGGAGTCCTGCTGGAGATCTCCGAAACCGCTGAACTCCTGGTGGTGGGAACCCGCGGCCGCGGCGGCTTCGTGGGACGGCTCCTTGGTTCCGTCAGCAGCGCCCTGCCCGCCCACGCCAAGTGCCCTACCGTGACGGTCCCCTTGTTCTGCTCGGACCGGCTGGGCGAGGCCACGGAGGACCGCCGCGTCAAGGCTGAACAGGCCAAGTCCGGCCACCGGCCGGTGGAGAACGTGGTGGTGGTCGGTGTGGACGGCTCCGAGCAGGCCCGCGTCGCCGTCCTTGAAGCAGCCGACCAGGCCGAGCGGCTCGGTGCCTCCCTCCGCGTGGTCTGCGCCGTTCCCCAGTACAGCGGCTCCCTGGCCTGGGTTCCCGCACCCATGGACCGCAAAGCCCTGTTCGACGATATCCGCGTCACCCTGGAAGCCGGCATGGCATGGCTCCGCAGCCATTACCCCAGGCTGCAGGCAGAGTACGAATTGAAGGACGGCTCGCCGGTGGACGTGCTCGTCGAGGAAAGCCGGCACGTTGAGCTGGTGGTGGTGGGTACCCGCGGCCACGGAGGCTTCACCGGAATGCTGCTCGGATCGACGTCCGACGGCGTTCTCCACCACGCAAAGGGCCCTGTCATGGCTGTCCCGGACCGGGAGGACCCCCGTCTGGTGGACCGTGGACGGTTCGGTCCCATCCTGGGCGACGCCGCGTAGACCGCGCATTTCCCGGGCAGCCGGCGGAAGACCGCGGACATGATGCAGCGCACCCCAACCGATGACGGATCCGGCGGGTTGGTGCTGGACCTCACCCAGCTCAACGCCGGAATGCTCGCGCTGGTGGGCGGCAAGGCTGCCAACCTTGGAGAGCTGTTGTCGGCCGGGCTGCCGGTTCCGGAGGGGTTTTGCCTCACCACCGCCGCGTACCGGCAGGCTACCGGTGCCCCGGATGAACTTCTCCCCGCACTGGCCGGTGTATACGCGGCCCTGGGGGATGAACCGGGGCTCGGCGGGGCGTCACCCAACGTGGCAGGACTCGCCGGCACCGCCCGCGCCGCCATCCTTGCCGCTCCCATTCCCGCGGAAGTTGCCCAGGCGGTGGAGCACGCTTACAAGGCCATGGGGTCCGACGTCCCGGTGGCAGTAAGGTCTTCGGCCACCGCGGAAGACCTGCCTTTCGCCAGCTTTGCCGGCCAGCAGGACACCTACCTGAACGTGGTGGGCACCGCCGCGGTGCTGGATGCCGTCCGGCGGTGTTGGGCATCGCTGTGGACCGACCGCGCAACCGCGTACCGGGCAACCCTCGGAATCGACCCGGCCGCCGTGGCGCTCGCGGTGGTGGTCCAGCGGATGGTGGCCGCGGAGACTGCGGGCGTGATGTTCACCGCGAATCCCGTCACCGGCAGCCGCCGGCAGGTGGTGATCGACGCCAGCCCGGGCCTGGGCGAGGCCGTAGTCTCCGGCGCGGTCAACCCGGACCACTTCGTGGTGGATGCACTGACCGGAAGGGTGCTGGAAAGCACGCCTGGCGACAAAACCGTGGAGATACGGCCGGCCGCCGGAGGCGGGACTGAGCTTCGGGAGATGCCGGGCCGCCAGGGTGCCGCCTGCCTCACGGACCGGCAAGTGGCCGGCCTGGTGCGGCTGGGGTTGCGGGCCGGGGAACATTTTGGTGCCGCGCAGGACACCGAATGGGCGGTGGACGGCGATGGCGCCTTGTGGCTGACTCAATCGAGGCCCATCACCACGCTCTATCCGGTCCCCAGGAGCAACGGTGCCGCCGGCCGGATTCGCCCAGGTTCCACCGCCGGCGGGACCCGGGCTTACCTCTGTTTCAGCCTCGCACAGGGCCTCACCCGGCCGCTTACACCGATGGGCCTCGCGGCTGTCCGGCTTATCGCCTCATCGGTGGCCACCGCTGCCGGTTTTCCCGTTCCCGCCCCCCGGGGAGGACCGTCCCCGTACGCCGAGGCGGGGCAGCGGATCTACATCGACTTCACCACGCCCATCCGCAGCAGCGTGGGCCGCCGCCTCGTTCCGCGCGTCTTTGACATCATGGAAGCCCGGACGGCAACGGTCATGCGGCAACTGTTCTCGGACCCCGCCTTCTCGGTGACCACCAGGACGCCTTTCGGGCTGCTGCGGCACGTTGTGCCCGCGGCGGTCCGTGCAGAGGTGCCCGCCAACTTCCTCCGTGCGTTGTTCCGGCCCGGGGCGGCCTTTCGCAGGCTGGACCGTTTCATCGGGGAGTTCGACGCGTCCCTGGCTCCCGGTGACGGTGCCACCGCACTGGCACGCCTGGACCATGCCGAGGCGCTGGTGGGCTCGCGCCTGTTCCCGATCGTTCCGGCGATCCTTCCGCTTCCCGCCCTTGGGTTCGTCATGCTGGGTGTTGCCGGAAAGCTGCTGGGCGGGGATGCCTGGGATGAGCTGCAGCCCGTGATCCGGGGCCTGCCCAACAACGTCACCACGGAAATGGACCTTGAACTGTGGCACTTGGCGCAGGCAATCCAGGAGGACGCCGAATCACGCACCGCCCTGATGGAGGGCGACCCGGCCGCCCTGGCTGCCGCCTTCCAGGCGGGCCGGCTGCCGGCGCGCCTGGACACGGGCGTGGCAAGGTTCCTGGATAGGTACGGCCACCGGGCAGTGGGCGAAATCGACGTCGGACTCCCGCGGTGGTCGGAGGAGCCGGCCCACATCCTGGGGATCCTTGCCAACTACCTGCGGCTGGACAATCCAGCACTGGCACCGGACGCCCAATTCGGCAAGGCTGCCGAGGACGCGGAGGCGCAGGTGGGCCGGCTTGTGGCCAGGGCATCCGCCCGCGGCAAGATCCGGGGCTGGCTGGTGCGTGCCGCGCTCCGCAGGGCACGGCTGTTCGCCGGACTGCGCGAGCTGCCGAAGTACCAGCTGGTGGTGGCCCTCGGGGAAGTCCGGCGCCAACTGCTCCTGGTGGGCAACGAACTGGCGCAGGCGGGAACGGTGGAACGGCCCGACGACGTATTTTTCCTGGACTTCGCCGAGGCCCGGCAGGCCCTGGCCGGAACAGACGGGAACAGCGGGGCTGCCGTCCGGGACCTGCGGACCCTCGTGGCGGCGCGGCGCCAAGACTATGCCGTGGAGCTCAGGCGCCGGCACATCCCCAGGGTATTGCTCTCGGACGGCACGGAACCCGAAGCGGTGCGTACCGCCGTCGGAATCGCAGGGAACGGAAACCTGCCCAGTGGAACCCTGGCCAACGGAACCCTGGCCGGCAGCCCGGCCTCGGCCGGGAGGGTGACCGCTGCGGCACGGGTCATCCTGGACCCGGTTGGAGCGCGCCTGGAACCCGGCGAGATCCTGGTTGCCCCGTCCACGGACCCGGGCTGGACGCCGCTGTTCCTGACGGCAGGAGGACTGGTGATGGAGATGGGCGGGGCCAACTCCCATGGCGCCGTCGTGGCCAGGGAATACGGTATTCCCGCGGTGGTCGGGGTACCGGATGCCACCGGCCTGATCAGCACCGGCCAAACAATAACGGTCGACGGCGGTGCGGGAACCGTCGTGCCGGAACGCCCCGGTAACCCCCGGAATGGACCCGTTCCCAAGGGCACGGACCCCCCTGAGCGGGCGTAGTCTTGGACTATGGGCTCCAACAGGCTGGATTCCGGCGGACAGTCTCAAAACATCCACGTGCAGCGAAGCAGCACCAAAAGCCGCAAGGCGTGGCTGCGATGGCTTCCGGCCGTCGTGGCTCCGGCGGTCATCGCCTCAGCAGCCCTGGTCGGGTCCCTCCCGGCCGGCGCCAGCAACCCGCTCCCAGCCAAGACGCCGGCCCAGGTCCTGGAGTTGGCCGCCAGCCACCAGGTGCGCACATTCTCGGGCACGGTGGAACAGTCAGCTGACCTGGGCTTGCCGGAACTTCCGGCCGCCGGGAAACCATCCGGGTCCGCGTCCGGTCCTGCGTCCGCCGGCAGCGTGGCTTCGGTAATTGAGCTCCTGACGGGCAAGCACACCGCGCGCATCTACGTGGACGGCAAGGACAACGCCCGCGTACAGGTGATGGACCAACTGGCCGAACGGGACGTGGTACGCCACGGAAACGACGTCTGGTTCTACTCCTCAAAGGACAACTCCGCAGCCCACCTGGCCGTGCCCCAACGCACCGGGGACCCTGCCCACACAGCGGATCCCGCGCTTCCGAACGACCCGCACGGCACACCCGGGATGCACACTCCCGCTGAACTGGCCCAACAGTTCCTGTCAAAGGTGGACCCGGGTACCGCCGTTTCCGTGGGCCCGGATGTATCCGTTGCGGGGCGTGCCGCCTACAACCTGCTGCTTGAGCCCCGCACGGACGGGACGTTGGTGGGCAAGGTGGCCATCGCCGTCGACGGTGAGAGCGGGATGCCATTGTCCGTCACGGTGACGGCACGCGGCGCGGATAAGCCTGCCCTCGCCTCCGGGTTCACCAGCTTCTCGCTGGACGCGCCGGACCCGTCAGTCTTCGGCTTCAGCCCGCCCCCGGGCAGCACGGTGAAGGAGCTCCCGGTCCCGGACAAATCCCACGATCCCGCCAACTCCCATGATCCCGCCGATGCCCATGGCCCGGGCGCCATGCACGGTGATGCCAAGGGGAATGTGGCCGTCACCGGCACCGGCTGGGAGACGGTGGTGGGCACGGCGGCTGGATCCGCTGCGGCGGCCGAACCACTGCTCCAGGACCCGCTGCTGTCCCAGGCCGCCATCGCCGTACCCGGCGGCCGGCTGCTTTCCACGGCCCTGCTGAATATCCTGGTGACCGACGACGGCCGGATCTTCGCTGGAATGGTGCCGCCTGAGGGGCTGCAGGCCGCAGCAGCAGCGCGGTAGGCATTGGACGGACGGGGGAGTGGCGGCCGGGCCGGAGCACGCCAGGTGACCGCGGAGCTGGCGATTGAGACCCGGGGCCTCAGCAAGCACTTTGGCCAGCAGGCCGCCGTCGACCAGGTGGACCTGGCCGTCCCGCACGGGACGGTCTTCGGATTCCTGGGGCCCAACGGGTCCGGGAAGACCACCACCATCCGCATGCTGCTGGGACTGGCTGCCGCGTCCGCCGGTACCGTGACGCTGCTGGGCCAGGAGATGCCGGACAAACTCCACGAGGTGTTGCCGCGCGTCGGCGCCCTGGTGGAGGGCCCCGCGTTCTATCCGTTCCTGTCCGGCGCCGCCAACCTCCACCGGCTCGATTCCGCCAGCCCGCACACTGTGCCTGCCACGCGCAAGGCCCGCGTGCAGCAGGCCCTGGAGCGTGTAGGCCTGGAACACGCGGCGGGGAAGCGCGTGCACGCGTACTCCCTGGGAATGAAGCAGCGGCTGGGCATCGCCAACGCACTGCTTTCGCCCCGGGACCTCCTGGTCCTGGACGAGCCCACCAACGGCCTGGATCCGCAGGGCACCCGCGAAGTCCGCAACCTGGTGCGCTCGCTGGCGCACCAGGGCACCACCGTTTTTGTTTCCAGCCACCTGCTGGCCGAGGTGGACCAGATGTGCACCCACGCCGCGGTCATGAGTGCCGGCAAGCTCGTGGCACAGGGCCCGCTGGCCGAGCTGCGCCAGGCTGGAACTACGCGCCTGCGGCTGGTAACACCCGACGGCGGTGCGGCGCGGCAGGTCCTGGCGGGGCTGGGGCTGGTACCCGGGCAGGGGGAGGCCGAAGCGCAGGCTGAACGTCCGGGCCGCCCAGGCCAGCAGGGGCTGCCGGAACCACGGCGGCCCCAGCCGGACGGGGAGACCATCGTGGCCGCGCTGGATGCAACCGGGCAGCCCGCGGTGCTGCCGGAGGACGTCGTGGCGCGCCTGGTCCAGGCGGGGGTCCGCGTCCGGGGCTTCGCCGTCGAACGTGAAAGCCTCGAGGACCGCTTTGTTGCCCTGACCGGGGAAGGATTCGACGTTGCCCAGTAGCGTTCCCGCCGACATTCCGGAAACCGCCAAGACTGCCCCGGCCGCCTCAACGCCGCGCAGCTCAGGTCTGTCCCTCCTGGGGTCGGAACTCAAAGTGCTGTTCGGGCGGCGGCGGACCTGGGCGCTGCTGCTGGCGCTCGCCGCCATCCCCATGCTCATCGCAGTGGCCGTAAAGGTTTCCTCCGCGGTCCCGCCGGGGCGGGGCCCTGCATTCCTCGACCGAATCACCCAGAATGGCCTGTTTGTGGCTTTCACCGCCATGCTGGTGTCCGTCCCGTTGTTCATGCCGCTCGCGGTCGGGGTGGTGGCTGGCGATACGATCGCCGGAGAGGCCAGCCTGGGTACCCTCCGGTACCTGCTGGTGGCGCCGGCCGGGCGGGTGCGGCTTCTCCTGGTGAAGTACGCGGGGGCACTGGCCTTCTGCATCGTCGCTCCGTTGACCGTGGGCCTGGCAGGTGCGGCCATTGGGGCTGCACTGTTCCCCGTGGGCCCGGTGACCCTGCTCTCCGGAGGTGTGGTCCAGCCCGGCGAAGCCTTCCTGCGCATAGTGCTGATCGCCGCCTACCTGGCCCTGTCCCTCGCCGGACTCTCGGCCATCGGGCTGTTCCTGTCCACGCTGACCGTCGTTCCGGTTGGGGCGATGGCCGCCACGGTGGTGGTGTCTGTGCTTTCCGAGGTCCTGGACCAGCTTCCGCAGCTGGAGTGGCTGCACCCGTGGCTCTTCAGCCATTACTGGCTTGGTTTCGCCGACATGCTGCGCCAGCCACTGGTGTGGGACTCGTTCGGCAGCAACGCCCTGCTCCAGGCCGGCTACGTGGCGGTGTTCGGGGCGCTCGCGTATGGCCGGTTCGTCACCAAGGACATTTTGAGCTGACGACGGCGGCGGGAGCCTTCATAACCTGCAGCCCCAAGGCCGCAGCCCCAAGGTCGCAGCTCAGTAGCGGGCTGCGTACGGGTACAGGTCCATGCCCACCATTGAACTGATGGTGGAAACGGTGATGCCCTCCTGCGGGTTCAGCGCCTGGACCACCTGGCCGTTCCCCAGGTAGATGGCCACGTGGTAGAAGTTCGGGGCGGAACCCCAGACCAGCAGGTCGCCTCGCCGGGCCTGCGAAATCGGAACGTGGACCGGGGCTGCCGCGTACTGCTGGGATGCGGTGCGCGGAAGGTACGTACCGGCCGCGGCGAAGGCATTCTGCACCAGGCCCGAGCAGTCGAAACCATACGGCCCTGTGCCACCCCATTGGTAGAAGTACGGTGCGCCCACCTTGCCCAAGGCGACGGAGATGGCTGCCTCATACGTGCCTGAGCTTGCAGGAGGTGCAGGTGAAGGTGCAGGTGCAGGCGCAGGGGCGGGTGCAGGTGCCGGGGCAACCAGAGCAGGAGCGGGTGCCGGTGCGGCGGGGGCAGGTGCCGCGGCAACGGGTGCCGGCGCGGGTGCAGCGGGCGGCGCGGCAGCCACCGGTGCGGCAGGGGCGGGGGCTGCCGGGGCCGGCGCGGCGGGAGCGGGAGCCGCGGGGGCAGCCACCTGGCCGCCGCCGTTCTGTCCCGCACTGTTCTGGCTCGCGGCCTGGTCCTTGGCTGCCTTGTCCTGCGCTGCTTTATCGGCAGCTGCTTTGTCGGCGGCCGCGGACAAAGCAGCAAGGCGTGCCTCTTCGCGTTGCCGGTCAAGGGCATCCACCCGGGCGGATTCGAGCGCCACGGTGGTGTTGCGGAGCTGCGCCAGTTGATCCACCAGGACGGTCCGCTGCGCCTTTGCATCGGCGACCGCCTTGGCCTGCGCGGCGTTGGCCTCCTCCGCCTGGGATTTCCGTTGCTCGGCGGTCTTCGCTGCGTCATCGGCAGCCTTGGTGGCGTCCTCCGCCGCTGCGGTCAGGGAGCGGTAGGCGGTGGCCGCGGCGTCCGCAGCTTCGAACGCGCGGCTGCGGCTGGCGGAAAGGGCCTCAAGGGTGGCGGCCTGCTGGAGGCTGTCGGTGCCGCTGGCCAGGGTTCCGAGGGTGGGGTTCAAGCCGCCGTTGCGGTACAGATCACCGGCGAGCTGCCCTACCTGCTTCCGGGTCCTGTCCTGCTGGTCGCGGGCCGACGCTGCTTTGGCGGCGGCAACGGAAGCCGCTTCAGTCCGCTGCTGCAGTTCCACGAGTGCTTCACTGTAGGAATTGTTAGCCTGCATGGCCACCGCGAACGCCGCCTGCTGGGCAGTGGACGCATCCGCCAGAATCCGCTCGATCGCGGTGACCTGATCCGCCGTGGCGGACTCACTTGCCTTTGCGGCGGCGATGTCGTCCGGGGACGGGATCTCGGGTGATGCGGGAAGGGCCACGGGTGCGGATGGTGCCGGCACCGCCAGTGCGGGCGGGGCCACAGAGGCAAAGAGTACGACGGCGGCGCACAGCGCAGCAGTCCTGCGGCCGGATCCGGGTAAAGCCATCTGCAGAGACCTCGCAACGGTAGGGCTGGGAGTGAGGTTCTGGATGCGGCACGACGGTGCCCCTCAGCTGCTCGCCAGCAGTCCGAGGTTACGTGACGATATGCACATTGGCAACAGCAGTCACATCAATAACATAAACCACAATCATGTCATTCCTCGCGGAATTTCATGGGGGTGTGTCGGGGTCAGGCGTGCTGGTGTTCCTCGTGTTCTGAATGGCTGGCAGGCTCCAGCTGGAAGGTGCAGTGGTCCGTATCGAAATGGGAACCCAGGCAGGTGATGAGCTTGTCCAGCAACTGGTCGGCGCCCCGGGCGTTGAGCACCCCATCCTCCACCACCACGTGGGCCGAGAAGACGGGAACACCTGACGTGATGGTCCAGATGTGGATGTCGTGGACGTCGGTCACGCCGGCTACCGACAGGATGTGCTCGCGGATCATCTGGACTTCCACTCCTTTCGGGCTGGCCTCCAGCAGGACGTCCACCACGTCGCGCAGCAGGCTCCAGGCGCGGGGGAGGATCATCAGCGCAATGAGGACGGAGGCGATGGTGTCGGCTGCCTGGAAACCGGTGGCCATGATGACCACGGCTGCGATGATGACGGCCACCGAGCCCAGGAGGTCGCCCAGCACCTCCAGGTAGGCGCCGCGGATGTTCAGGCTCTCCTCCTGCGCCCCACGCAGGATCAGCAGCGATACCAGGTTCGCCACGGCGCCGAGGATTGCGGCGAACAGCATGATGTCCGTCTGTACCTCGGGGGGTGCGCCAAAGCGGCGGATGGCCTCCGTGAAAATCACCACGGAGATCACGATCAGGATCAGCGCATTCGCCAACGCCGCGAGCACCTCTGCCCGCTGGTAGCCGTAGGTCCGCTGGTCACTCGCCGGGCGGCCGGCGATCCAGGCGGCAAGCAGGGCGATGGTGACACCGGCCGCGTCGGAGAGCATATGCCCCGCGTCCGCCAGCAGGGACAAAGACCCGGACAGTACCGCGCCGACGATCTGGATGACCACAACGCCGAGCGTGATCCCCAGGACCGCCACCAGCCGTTTCCGGTGCCGCCCGGTGGCAGTGATTCCGTGGCCGTGGTTGTGGTCGTGTCCCATGCCTACAAGGCTAGCCCCAGCCCAGCTCGTGCAGCCGGTCGTCGGAAATCCCGAAGTGGTGGGCGATCTCATGGACCACGGTGACGGCCACTTCGTGGACCACCTCGTCCCGGGAGGCGCAGATTTCCAGGATGGGTTCGCGGAAGATGGTGATCCGGTCCGGGAGCGAGCCGGCGTCCCACCATGAATCGCGTTCGGTCAGGGGGACGCCTTCGTACAGCCCCAGCAGCACGGTGTCCGGGTCTTCCCCTGGCCCGGGCACGTAATCGTCGTCGATGAAGACTGCCACGTTGTCCATGGCGCGGGCCAGCCGGTCCGGGATGCCGTCCAAGGCATCCTGGACGGCGGCCTCGAATTCGTCGGCTGACATGGTGAAACCCGACGGTTCATGCGGCCCGTCAGGAATGATGGGCAGTCCCGGCGGAAGGCTGGCTGGCATACCCCGACTCTAGCTGGCCGGCCGGGCCGGCCCGTTGTGGGAGGGGCGCGTCCTGCGCCGGATCAGTCCCACTCCCACCAGGCAGACCAGCCCGCCCACCAGCCCCCAGGCTGTGGGGATCTCCCCGAGCAGCAACCAGGAGATGAGCACTGTGGTCCCGGGCACCAGGTAGGTGGTGGCAGCCAGCTTCCCGGCGTCCACCAGCGAGAGCGCGTATGCCCAGGTTGTGAAGGCGATTGCAGTGGGAAACACACCCAGGTACACCAGCGCCCAGGTGGCCTCCGGAGGGGCGGCCTGGACTTCGGACGCCAGCTGCCCGGCGAACGGCAGGCAGCACACTGCGCCCACGACGATGCCGAACCAGGTTGCCTGCGCCGCCGGGAACTTCCGCACCACCGGCTTCTGGATGATGACGCTGACTGCGGCGAGCACCGCCGCGAGGAGGCAAAGCGCCACGCCTGCCAGGTCCGCCGTCGGACTTTCCCCGGGGCAGCGCGGCTGTCCGGAACCCAGGGCGATCAATGCAACCCCCGCGAACGCCACCGTGCTGCCGATGAGCAGCCAGCGGGGAAAGCCCTCTTTGAGGAAAATGCCGGCCATGATGGCCACCAAAATGGGGTTGACGTTGATCAGCAGGGCGCTGGTGCCGGCATCAAGGATGTGTTCGGCGGCGTTCAGGGCAACGTTGTAGCCGCCGAACCACATCACGCCATAGGCGAGGATGGGCAGCCATTCGCGTCCCTCGGGCAGTATCCGGCTCCTGAGCAGTTGCGGCACCACCAGGAAAGCGAGGACGACGGCGGCAACCGCCAGCCTGCCGAGCGTCAGGGATCCGGGGGAGAAGTGCGGCCCGATGGCGCGGATGCCGACGAACGCAGAGGCCCACAGCACCACGGTAACCCCCATGGCCGCCACGCCAAGGGCCTTCGCGGGCGTGGGTGCTGCAGCGGGTGAAGCCAGGGGCTGGCGGGCGGGGCTGGTGGAAGGCATGAGTCAAATGTACGGCTGCTGCAGGCACCGAACTGGCGGAAATCGGCCATGTGGGTGCCCCCGGGCTAGGATGCGGACCAAGTCCTCTCCTTCGGTTCCCGGCCGTGACACCCCGCGCCTTGTCAGGAAGATCATCTGGATCGCACTGGCCCTCATCGTCCTGGGCGGCGTTGCCTGGTACGCGGTCTTTGCCGGGACGAAGCCCCAGCAGGCGGCGCCTCCGGCCGCGGATGCTGGGCAATTTGTTCGTGCCGACAGCCGCCGCCTCACTACGCCTGCCGAGGAGAAGGCCCAATTGGTGGAGTTCCTGGATTTCGAGTGCCCGTCCTGCGCTGCGGTCCATCCTTTCGTGGAGGAGCTCAAGGCGGAGTTCGGGGACAGGATTACCTTCGTCAACAGGTATTTTCCGCTCTCTGCACACCCCAATTCCGGCCCGGCAGCCCTGGCAGCGGAAGCGGCCGCGCAACAGGGCCAGTACCAGCAGATGTCCGCCAAGCTTTTCGAAAGCCAGTCCCAGTGGGCCGGCAGCCAGCAGTCCCAGGCGCCGCTGTTCCGCACCTACGCTGGGCAGCTGGGCCTGGACCTGGCGCAGTTCGATGCGGTCGTGGCGGACCAGGACACCGAGGAACGCGTCCTGGCCGACATCGCGGACGGCAATGCCCTCGGTGTCAACGGCACACCCACGTTCTTCCTCAACGGCGAGAAGCTCACGCTGTCCACCAAGGCGGACTTCCACCAGAAGCTGGCAGACGCCGTGAAGTAGCGGCGTTCAGCCCCGCTGACGGTTCCAGGCGCAGCCTAGCCCTGCGAAGCCCAGGCGAGGAGCTTGTCCACCGGCCACGTGGTGATGATCCGGTCTGCCGGAACGTTGTTGCGGGCTGCGCGTTCGGCGCCGTACTGCAGGAAATCCAGCTGCCCGGGGGCGTGGGCATCGCTGTCAATCGAGAACAGGCACCCGGCTTCCAAGGCCAGCTGGATCAGGGCATCGGGCGGGTCCTGCCGCTCCGGGCGTGAATTGATCTCCACGGCGACGTTGTGCTCCGCGCACGCTGCGAAGACTTCCTTGGCATCGAAGTCCGACGGCGGCCGCGTTCCGCGCGAGCCTTCGACCAGCCGTCCGGTGCAGTGGCCCAGGACGTTGGTCCGCGGGGCCGTGATGCCCCCAAGCATCCTGGTGGTCATGGTCTTCCGGTCTGCCCGGAGTTTTGAGTGGACGCTGGCCACCACGATGTCGAGGCGGTCCAGCAGTTCCGGTTCCTGGTCCAGCTCGCCCGATTCCAGGATGTCCACTTCGATCCCGGCCAGGAGCCGTGTGCGGCCGCCATTGCTGTTGATGCCTGCCACCACGTCCAGCTGGTCCCGCAGGCGTTCAGGGGATAGTCCGTTGGCGATGGTGAGGTTGGGCGAATGGTCGGTCAGGGCCAGGTACTCCCTGCCCAGCACCTCTGCGGCCGCCACCATCAGCTCAATGGGGGAGCCGCCGTCGGACCATTCACTGTGGCTGTGGAGGTCTCCGCGCAGGGCCCCGCCGATCTCTGCGCCGCCGGCTGCAAGCGGCTCGGCGCCCTTCTCCCGAAGGTCCGCCAGGTACTCGGGGACCTGGCCATCCACCGCCTGCCGGATCACCGTGAAGGTCCGGTCCCCGATCCCCTTCATCGATTTGAGCCGCCCGTTCCGGGCACGCACGTCCACTTCCGCCGGGCCGAGCGCGCCGATGGCGGCGGCTGCCTTTCGGAAGGCCTGGACCTTGAACGTGGCCGCACGTCCGCGCTCCAGCCAGAAAGCGATCTCGTTGAGCGCATCGACGGCATCCATCCGTCCATCTTGACCCGTCCCGGGGCCAAACGGCGGGGTTTTTCGCCGATTTTGGAATATTCCGGGTTAGCCCCTATAGTTTTAGAGTCCAGTTCGGAGAAACGCAGAGGACAAAGACGGAAAGCCCCGCTTGACGCCTTTTATTTTGTTCCGAACGGGTTCTGGCCCCCATCGTCTAGCGGCCTAGGACACCGCCCTTTCACGGCGGCGGCACGGGTTCGAATCCCGTTGGGGGTACGCAAGGAACTGGTCAAGCAGGCTAAAAAAGTCTGGTAGGCTGGAAGCCTTGAAAAAAGCGGTAGAGATACTGCAAAAGCAAGAAACGCAAGGCCCTGTAGCGCAGTTGGTTAGCGCGCCGCCCTGTCACGGCGGAGGTCGCGGGTTCAAGTCCCGTCAGGGTCGCTCTGATTGTTGGAAGAGATTCCGGCTGTCATGGTGACTAGTCACCTAGGCTCTGTAGCTCAGTTGGTAGAGCGTTCGACTGAAAATCGAAAGGTCACCGGATCGACGCCGGTCGGAGCCACCACTGGGAAGCATCAGTTCTTCGGAACTGGTGCTTTTCTGCTTTAACACCGGCCTTGGCAACCACCGACCCGGTTTCCGGGCTGCCGCGTCTCGACCTGCCGTCACGCATGGGTTGCAGTCCTGTGGTGAACGCAACATCGCAGCCACCGCCTAAAGAAATCTCTGGCACCCGGCGAAACATTTGACCTCTGCTGAAGGAATATGGCACGCGCGCGCCTTGGGTTGTGTAAGCGCTTGCACTCTACTCGCCGGTAACCGGATTTGGCTTATGAAACAGGGTTTGAACTGCCCGTTCCACCCCGTCTACGGTGGAGCGCGGCCGGAGGACAGCATGCTTTCCAACGGCCGGCCAGGCCCTACCCAGGCCTGTCTCTCCCGCAGCACAACGGCGTCCCCGATGACGCCTGAGGTGTTGCCGGGGCCGCGGTGTGTTTCGGGAGCATGGGCACACGCCCGCCTTCCACGAAAAGTCATAACTCCGCGAGAAGAGCAAGAATGCACAAGCACCCCCAACCCCGGCTGCTGCGGTGGCGCACCGCCGCCGCAGCGCTGGCGGCGACCCTGGCCGCCTCGGCCTTCCTGGCCGTCCCCGCGGCACAGGCCAATGAGCCCTCCGACCCTCCTGCAGTCCAGCAGATGCCTGCCCCCACGCCAGGCTTCCCCCTGCCGACGCAGCACACGCAGCAGGCCTTCGACCCGGCGTCGGACTTCACCTCCAAGTGGACCCGTGCGGACGCCAAGCAGATCATGGCGCAGAGCGACTCCACCGTCCAGCCGGGCACAAACTCCATGAGCCCGGACGTCACCATGCCGGAGATCCCGCAGGACTTCCCCACCATGAATGACGACGTCTGGGTGTGGGACACCTGGTCCCTGACGGACGAAAACGCGAACCAGGTCAGCTACAAGGGCTGGGACGTCATCTTCTCCCTGGTCGCTGACCGGCACGCCGGATACGGTTTCGACCAGCGCCACTGGAACGCCCGGATCGGGTACTTCTTCCGCAAGACCAACGCTGATCCGGCCAAGGACAAGTGGAACTACGGCGGGCACCTGTTCCTGGACAACACGTCCATCGGAAACACCGAGTGGTCCGGTTCCACCCGCCTGATGCAGGGCAACCACGTGAACGTCTTCTACACCGCCACCACCTTCTACGATGTGGCCGAGCGGAACGCCGGGGGCGGCGGAATCGCCCCCGACGCGGTCATCGCCAAGGCGTTGGGAAACATCCACGCCGACCAGAACGGCGTTACCTTCGACGGCTTCCAGCACACCAAGCTGCTTGAACCGGACGGAAAGATGTACCAGACCAAGGCGCAGAACGCAGGCTTTGCGTTCCGCGACCCGTACACCTTCCAGGACCCGGCCCACCCCGGCAAGACCTACATGGTCTTCGAAGGCAACACCGCAGAAAACCGCGGCGACTACCAATGCAAGGCCGAGGACCTGGGCTACCGCCCCGGGGACCCGCACGCAGAAAGCGTCACGGACGTCCAGAACAGCGACGCCTTCTACCAGACGGCCAACGTTGGGCTGGCGGTCGCGGACAACAAGGACTTGACCAAGTGGTCCTTCCTCCCTCCCATCCTTTCCGGGAACTGCGTGAACGACCAGACCGAACGCCCGCAGATCTTCATCCAGAATGAAAACGGCAAGAACAAGTACTACCTCTTCACCATCAGCCACCAGTTCACCTACGCGGCAGGCATGCGGGGTCCCGACGGCGTCTACGGGTTCGTGGGCAACGGGATCCGTTCGGACTACCAGCCCATGAACAACAGCGGCCTGGCCCTGGGCTCGCCCACGGACCTGAACCTTCCGTCCGAGTCTCCGGAGGCACCCACACCGAACCAGAACGGCCGGCAGTTCCAGGCATATTCGCACTACGTGCAGCCCGGCGGCCTGGTGCAGTCCTTCATCGACAACGTCAATGGAGTCCGTGGCGGTTCCCTTTCGCCGACGGTAAAGATCAACTTCCGCGACGGCGTGTCCCAGGTGGACAGGACGTTCGGCCGGAACGGACTGGGTCCGTTCGGCTACCTGCCCACCAACGTTAGGGTCGGCGGCGAGGGCCTCTACAAGTAGGCCGAGGCGCCGCGGCAGTACCAAGCAGAACGTGACCCAGGCGGGGAGCCCCACGGCTCCCCGCCTGGTTCCTTTAACCGCTTTCAGTCAACCACTCCTTGACCCGGGTCGCGTGCAACGGCGCCGACGGGTTTCCAGCCCATCTGTCGCAGCCTGGGGATAGGGTGGAACCAACAGAAGGGGGAGTGCCTGATGGAATACCAGAACCCACAACCCGTGGTGCCCAACCGTCCTGCCGCCAGCCCGGCTCCCGGCCCGGGCCGGACAGTCATTTCCGAGACCGCCGTGGCAAAGGTCGCGGGGATCGCCGCCCGCGCGGTTCCCGGCGTCTACTCCCTGGGGTCGGGCCCGTCCCGTGCCTTGGGCGCCATTCGCGACGCCGTCGGCAGCTCCGACCACGCCGCCGGCGTCCACGCGGAAGTCGGCGAAACACAGGTAGCCGTCGATATCACCCTGGTGGCCAGCTACGGAACGCCCCTGCACGCGCTGGCCAACGACGTCCGTGCCGCCGTTTACCGCGCGGTCGAAGAGCTGGTAGGTCTGCAGGTGATCGAGGTGAACGTCGAAATCACCGACGTCTACGTCCCACCGCCGGTAAAGACGGCTACTCCGGCCGCTGCCGAACGGGAGGCGCTGCTGTGAACCTCACCGTGGCAGGCACGGCCATGGGCGCATTCGTGGCGTTCATGTCGCTGCAGTTCGGCCTTTGGGGCTTCCTGGCTTCCCTTCTCTTCATGGCCGTTGGAGCCCTCCTGGGCCGTGCCGCCGAAGGAAAGCTGGACCTGCGCGGCATTTTCGATGCCATCATCGGCCGGCGCTCGTCCTCATGAGCTCGCCCGCGCCCGTTGTGCGTGCGCAGGCGCTCAGCGGCCATAACCGGATCAGTACCCAGGCTTTGACCAGCCTCGCCAAAGCGGCGGCTGCGCAGGCGCTGGGCGTCGACGCCCAGGACATCCGTGCGGACTGGACGGACGACGACGGCCTGCTGGCTTTGTCCCTCGTGGCCCCCATCAGCATCCCGCCGTTACAGGCCGTGGCAGCGGACCGGGCCAGAATTGGCGCCGTTGGAGGATCCATCTGGGACCGCACCGTGAAAGCCAAGGAGAGCATCCTGGCAAAAGTGTCGGAACTGAGCGGTTCACAGGTAAGCCGGGTGGATATCCGCATCAGTGGGGCAAGGATCAGTACAGAAGGGCGGGTACGGTGAGCAGCAGCGTGGGAAGCCGCCGGGCCGGCAGCGGATCCCGGAGGGGCAACGGCCCGGACATGCGCAGGGTGGTCTACCGCGAGACACATTCCGGCAGGGCCGTTGTGTCGGTTGTGGCCGCCGTCCTGGTCCTGGTGTTTGCCGGTTACGGAGTCCTTGAATCCGGTGTGCACGCGGTGGGGCAGCCGGCGTGGCTGGTGGAGCCGCAGGTGGCGGCCCAGCGCATCGTGGACCTTCCCGCCGGGATACCCCCGCTGCTGCTGGCGGCAATCGGCGCCGTGCTCGCCATGCTGGGATTGATTTTCCTGCTTAATGGGATCCTCCCGGGGAAGCGCGCGCGCCATGTGCTGGCCGGCGCGTCCGGCGAAGGACTCCCCGCCGTGGTGGTGGACGACGAGGTCATCGCGTCCTCCCTGGCCCGCCGCGCACGCCTCGCCGCCAATGTCACGCCGGACCAGGTCATGGTGGTTCTCTCCCAGCGGCAGGTGCTGGTGAATGTCCGCCCTACCTCCGGCGTCCCGGTAAACCCGGAAAGGGTACTTGAGGCCGTACGGGATGAGCTGGACCAGATGTTGCTGGAACCGGCACCCGTTCCGCGCGTCAATGTGGCGCCCTCGGGGGTGATCGGGGCATGAACAGCACCCCGGTACTGCTCAACCGCATCCTGCTCACCGCGCTGGGCCTGCTCCTGCTGGGGGCCGGGCTCCTCCTGGTGCTGCTGGCCACCGTTCCCCCCGTGGGCGCCTGGTGGCATTCGTGGTCTTCCGGGGCCTGGGGTGGCATCAACCGGGTGTTTGATTCCACCCGTTTCCCTGGGCGGCCGGAAAGCTGGTTATGGATCGTAGTGGCCTTGGCCCTGCTGGCACTGATGGGGCTCATGGTGGCCTGGATGGCCCAGCAGGGCAAAGGCAAGTCAAGCCTGCTGGCCGCCGAATACGATCCCGGTGAGACCGCCGGCGACGTGCGGATCGGTGGCGGGGTGGCAGAACAGGCTCTCCGGCATGCCCTCGAAGGGCGCCCGGACCTCGCCGGTGCCACCGTCACCACCTACGAGGTCAAGGGAGCGCCCGCCTTGAAGGTCCGGCTCCTGCCGCGCCAGGGCGTGGCCCCGCACCTGCTGGCCGCCGAGGTCGCCGGACTCGTGGACGCCCTGGAGGCCGTGGTGGGCAAGGAGATTCCCGTCCTTATCCACATCGGCGCCGGGGCACGGACACGCTTCGGCAGGGCTGAGCGCGTCCGTTGACATGCCGCCGGAGGGCGTCCGGGCGCAAGGATTCTACCTGCCGCCCATGAGGTACACGGTGGTGTCCACGGGAACCTCCCGCATGCCGGTCCATTCGTCGGAGGGTTCGGGGCCGCTGGAGAGCACCACGGCCAACCCCTCGGGCACGGGGGCGGAAGCAAAGCCCATGTTGGACAGGACCGTCACGGCTCCATTCCGGAACGCCAGAAGGCCGCTGTCCGGAGCGTGTTCATCCGTCCACTCCACGCTGCCGCTGCCCAGCTGTTGTGCCGCCCGAAGGGCCAGGGCTGCCCGGTACAGCTCAAGGGTTGAGCCGTCCTCGCCGTCCTGCAGGTCGGCGGCCAGGGGCCCGAAGCTTTCCGGCTGGGGGAGCCACGGCCCTGGCGCCTGCCCGGACAACTCACCCGAGAACCCGTACCCGGGTTGGTCCGCAGTCCATGGCAGCGGGACCCGGCAGCCGTCGCGGCCGATTTCGGCACCATGGGTTCGGAAGAATGTGGGGTCCTGCCGGGCCTGGTCAGGAAGTGAAGTGTGCTCAGGCAGGCCCAGTTCCTCGCCCTGGTAAAGGTAGGCGGAGCCAGGCAAAGCCAGCGCAACCAGCGTCGCGGCGCGGGCCCGCGCCAGGCCCAGGGCAGGGTCGGGCTGTTCGTCGGCCGCCCCGATGCCCTTGGGGAACGTGGTGGGATCCTTGAGCCCGAACCGCGTGGTGTGCCGCACGGTGTCGTGGTTGCTGAGCACCCAGGTGGACGGAGCCCCCACGGATGCTGCCGCCGCCAGGGAGGCGTCGATGGCGTCAGCCATGCGTTCGGCATCCCAGCCTGCCAGGAGGAAGTCGAAGTTGAAGGCCTGCTGCATTTCATCCGGCCGGACATAGCGGGCCAGGCGCTCGGCCGGTTCCACCCAGGCCTCAGCCACCATCATGCGGTCTCCGCCGTACTCCGCCAGGACGCGGTTCCAGTCCCGGTAGATGGCGTGGACGCCGTCCTGGTCGAAGAACGGAGACGGCGGATACATGGGGGAAACGGCCCTGTGGGGTTCTTCTGCGTCGGTGTGGGCATGGGGTGCATCCCCGGGCAGATGGCTCTCCAGAGGGGGAGCGGAGGTTCCCTCCACCATGGCGGCAACGCCGTCCCAGTCCGGAAGTCCCGCTTCCTTTACCAGGCCGTGGGCAACATCCACGCGGAAGCCGTCGGCCCCGCGGTCCAGCCAGAAGCGCAGTACCGCACGCATTTCCTCCTGGACCTCCGGGTTGTCCCAATTCAGGTCCGGTTGCTTGGTGTCGAAAAGATGGAGGTACCACTGGCCCGGCGACCCGTCCGCCTCCTGCACGCGGCTCCAGGCCGGCCCGCCGAACACGGATTTCCAGTTGTTGGGAGCCCGGCCGCCGTCTCCCGATCCCGGCACCTCATCCTTGCCGTCCCTGAACATATACCTGTGCCGCGCAGGGCTCCCCGGGGGTGCCGCCAACGCCTCCCGGAACCAGGCGTGCTCGTCAGAGGTGTGGTTGGGAACCAGGTCCACGATGACTTTCAGCCCGCGTCGGTGAGCTTCCTGCAACATGGCGTCGAAGTCTTCCAGGGAGCCGAAAAGCGGGTCGACCTGGCGGTAGTCGGCGACGTCGTACCCGCCGTCTGCCTGCGGCGACTTGTAGAACGGGGAGAGCCAGATGGCATCCACTCCAAGGGCCTCCAAGTAGGGAAGCCGGCCCGTGACGCCGCGGAGATCGCCCATGCCATCACCGTTACCGTCCGCAAACGACCGGGGATAAATCTGGTACACCACGGCGTCCGCCCACCACGCAGAGGGGGCTGGGTCCGGCACCGGAACGGCTGGATCGGTCATTTGGTTCCCCTCTGATAACTTTTTGATGTAAACGCTTGCATTGCAGACAGCAACCTTACTAGTGTGACTGTCACCACATCAACCTCACCTAGCAAGCGCACTGTCGACTTACTTGTCACTCAGCGAGGAGCTTCAAGCTAATGAAAACCCCGAGATTCCTGCTTCCGGCTGCCACAGCCGGCATTCTGGCCCTGACGTTGTCCGCCTGCGGCGGCGGAGGTGGAGGCGGTACCACAGGCGGTGGCAGCGACGCTGACGCCAACCTCGATTCCCGCGGCCCGATCACTTTCGTGCAGGGCAAGGACAACAACAATGTGATCCGCCCGCTCATCGATAAGTGGAATGCAGCCCACAAGGATGAGCAGGTCACTTTCAAGGAGCAGACCGACCAGGCAGACCAGCAGCATGACGACCTGGTGCAGCACTTCCAGGCCAAGCAGTCGGACTACGATGTGACGGACGTGGACGTCGTCTGGACCGCTGAGTTTGCGGCCAAGGGCTGGCTGCAGCCGTTGAAGGACAAGATGGCTGTCGACACGAGTGCCATGCTTCCGGCAACGGTGAACAGTGCCACGTACAAGGGCACCCTGTATGCCGCTCCCCGCACTTCAGATGGCGGTATCCTCTTCTACCGCAAGGACCTGGTCCCCAACCCGCCCAAGACCTGGGACGAGATGATGGGCATGTGCTCCATTGCCCAGCAGAACAACATTGGTTGCTACGCCGGACAGTTCAGCAAGTACGAGGGCCTCACCGTCAATGCCTCCGAGGCCATTAACTCCGCCGGCGGCTCGGTCCTGGACAAGGACGGCAAGCCGAGCCTGAACACTCCCGAGGCAAAGGCTGGTTTGGGGAACCTGGCCAAGGCGTACGCCGACGGCAATATCCCGAAGGAAGCCATCACCTACAAGGAAGAGGACAGCCGGCAGGCCTTCCAGAGCGGCAAGCTCCTGTTCCTGCGCAACTGGCCATATGTCTACAGCCTGATGAGCACTGAAGGGTCTTCCGCGGTCAAGGACAAGTTCGGCATGGCAGCTCTCCCCGGCAAGGACGGCCCGGGTGCCTCCTCGCTGGGCGGCCACAACACCGCGATCAGCGTGTACTCCAAGCACAAGGCCACCGCCCTGGACTTCGTAAAGTTCCTGACGTCCGCCGAGAGTGAGAAGTTCTACGCAACCCAGGGCTCCCTCGCTCCGGTCCTCGGATCGCTGTACTCGGACCAGGAACTGGTTTCCAAGCTGCCTTACCTGCCGGTCCTGAAGACGTCGATCGACAACGCCGTTCCGCGTCCCGTGACGCCGTTCTACCCGGCTGTCACCAAGGCAATCCAAGACAATGCCTACTCCGCAATCAAGGGAGAAAAGTCAGTGGAAACAGCACTTTCTGACATGCAGAAGTCCATCGAATCCGCCGGTGCGGGATCGTAGTTCTGCCATGGCAACCGAACTAGGCCCGACGCCGGTCAAGGCACCGGCGTCGGGCGGGACCCCCGTCCACCGCGGGCCCAAGGGCGTAGGGGAGGACAACAGGATCGCCAGCCAGGGCCGCTGGGCATCCTGGCTGCTCGCCCCCACCATCATTGCCTTGGGCACCGTGATCGTTTACCCCATCATCAGCGCCATCGTGATGTCCTTCCAGAAGGACGCCGGCCTTGATCCAGCCACCGGCCTGTTCACCGCAGGCGGCCCGGCAGGCATCCAGAACTACGTGAACTGGCTCGCTCAGCAGTGTTCAGCCCCGGCAGGCGGAACAGTCGCCTGCCCGCCAGGCACGCTGGGAGGCCAATTCTGGTCCGCCACCGCTACAACCTTCTTCTTCACCATCGTCACGGTGTCGCTGGAAACTGTCCTGGGCTTCTGGATGGCCATGATCATGGCCCGGGAGTTCCGCGGACGCAGCCTGGTCCGCGCAGCTGTCCTGGTGCCGTGGGCCATCCCCACGGCGGTAACGGCCAAGCTCTGGTTCTTCATCTTCGCCTTCGAGGGCATTGCCAACAAGCTGTTCAACACCACAATCCTGTGGACGGGCAGCGAATGGCCGGCCAAGTGGGCCGTGGTCATAGCCGACGTCTGGAAGACCACGCCGTTCATGGCGCTGCTGATCCTGGCGGGCCTGCAGATGATCCCGGCGGAAGTCTACGAAGCCGCCAAAGTTGATGGCGCCACTGCCTGGCAGCGGTTCCGCCTGATCACGCTTCCTTTGGTCAAGCCCGCACTGATGGTGGCCATCCTGTTCCGTACCCTGGATGCGCTGCGCATGTTCGACCTGCCGTACATCCTCACCGGCGGGGCCAACAACACCACCACCTTGTCCATCCTGGTGATCAACCAGATCAGGCAAGGATTCAATGCGGCGGCTGCCCTGTCCACCATCACGTTCATCATCATCTTCCTCGTCGCCTTCATCTTTGTCCGCTTCCTCGGGGCCAACGTTGTTGAGCAGAGCGGCGCCACAGGAAAGGGGAAGAAATGACCACGGCAACAGCAGACGCCTCGGCGCTGCGGGCCCAGCAGGACAGAGGCCGGAAGGCAGCCCAGAACCGGGAAAAGTGGGCCCAAGGGCGCACGTACATCAGTGCCTTGGTGATCCTGCTTTGGTGCCTGGCCCCGGCCTACTGGATGGTGGTGACGGCGTTCCGCGAGGTCGGCTTCACCTACGACACCTCGATCCTGCCCAGCCACGTCACCCTGGACAACTTCAAGACAGCCTTTGACACGTCCTTTGGCAACAGGTTTGGGCAGGCGCTGCTGAACAGCGTGTTCATCGGTGGCGTCGTAACGGTGGTGTCCCTGCTGATTGGCGTGTTCGCCGCGTACGCCCTTGCCCGCTTGAACTTCAAGGGCAAGTTCCTGGTCCTCGGCTTCATCCTGGGTGCATCCATGTTCCCCGGCGTTGCCCTGATCACCCCGCTGTTCCAGCTGTTCACCAACATCGGCTGGATGGGTACGTACCAGGCGCTGATTATTCCCAACATCTCCTTCGTGCTCCCGTTGACGGTCTACACCATGACCTCGTTCTTCCGGGAAATGCCGTGGGAGCTCGAGGAATCAGCCCGCGTGGACGGCTGCACCCAGGGCCAGGCGTTCCGCAAGGTCATCATGCCGCTGGCTGCTCCGGCAATCTTCACCACCGCAATCCTGGCCTTCATCTCCTCGTGGAATGAGTTCCTGATTGCCAGCCAGCTGTCCAGCGACGCAACCCAGCCGGTGACGGTGGCCATCGCCAACTTCGCCGGTGCACAGCCCAACCAGATCCCGTACACGGCCATTATGGCCGCGGGCACCATCGTCACCATCCCGCTGGTGATCCTGGTGCTGGTCTTCCAGCGCAAGATCGTAGCCGGCCTCACGGCAGGTGCGGTCAAGTGACGGACGCCGGTTCCCGCCCCCGGACCCCGGGGGCGGGAAACCGCAGCCGTTTGGTCCGCTCGGGTGAGGACTTCGACATCATCATCGGCTTCCTCGCATTCTGGGCGCTGGTTCTCCTGGTGATCACTGTGTGGATGGAAGTCACAGCCCAGCCTGCCCTTGGATGGGCGCTGGGCCTCCTGGCCACCCTGCTGGCCCTGTATGGCATGGTTCGGCTGCGCCGGAAACTTCCGGCCCGACGATAGGGATGTCTAGGCCGGTTACCGGTGGCTGTGACCTGGGACGCAGCCGCCGGGCCGGTTATCACTGCCCGTCTCCGGAATGGAAAAATACAAGGCCGGGGGTAAACGCAGGGCCAGCCGGCCCTACGCCGAAAAGGAGTTAAAAGGGGGACACGGTGGCACGGACAACGGAAAGGTCCCAGCGCGGCGGCCATAACGGCGTCAGCATCGAGGACGTGGCGGCCGCCGCCGGAGTCTCAACAGCCACCGTCTCCCGTGCGGTCCGCGGACTGCCCAGGGTTTCTCCAGCCACCAGGGAGAAGATCCTGGAAGTGGCCGGGAACCTGGGCTACGTGGCCTCGTCCTCCGCCTCCGGACTGGCCACGGGGCGCACCAAAACCATCGGCGTCCTGGCCCCGTTCGTCAGCCGGTGGTTCTTTTCCAAGGCCATCGAGGGCGCAGACCGCGAACTGCACGCCAGGCACTACAACCTCTCCCTCTTCAACCTTGGCGGCCACGGGAGCAACCGCGAGCGGCTCTTCAGCAAGACCATGGTCTACAAGCAGATCGACGCCCTGCTGGTGCTCTGCATGGCCCTCAGCCACGATGAAATCGAACACCTCCAGAAGATCGACATCCCCCTGGTGGTGGTCGGGGGGCACGTCGAGGAGTGCCCCTACATTGGCATCGACGACTACGCTGCAGCGTCCACAGCGGTCCGGCACCTGATCGATTTAGGCCACCGCGACATCGCCCTGCTGCATGGCGACGACGAGACAGACCTGAACTTCGACGTTCCCCGGGTCCGCATCCTGGCATTCAAGGACGTCATGGCCGCCGCCGGGCTGCCCACCCGGCCGGAGTGGGACGAATGGGGCGACTTCACCGTGCGCAGTGGCCAGGAGGCCTTCCGCCGGCTGTGGTCGGGTCCGGGACAGAAGCCGACGGCCATCTTTTGCGCCTCGGACGAAATGGCCATGGGCGTCATTTTCGAAGCCAACCGCATCGGCGTCAGCGTCCCTGGCGACCTGTCCGTGGTGGGCATCGACAACCACGATTTCGCCGCTGCCATGGGTTTGACCACCGTAGGGCAGCGCCCGGACGAACAAGCCGAACTGGCTACCAAGATGCTGCTGGATGAACTGGACGGCCAGGACGGGGCCGTGCGCTCCGCGGTGGCGCCCCATGAGCTCATCATCCGGCGCACCACGGCGCCTCCCCAAACCTGACATATCCCGCCCGTAAAGATTCCACGCTGACAGATCGGATGTGAAACAGCCGCCCTGAACAACCAGGAACCTGGCGTCCGCTACGAAGCGCGGGCCAGCTGCCGGATGGGGATCCAGCGTGAGGCCAGCCGCCGGTAGGCCGCGGCGGCGCCGGTCATGTCCCCCTCGGCCAGGCATTCGATGCCCAGCCTGATGTCCATGGGGGACTCGTCCGGGTACACCTTGTCCGCCACGGCCCCGTAGTCCAGTTCAACCATGGAATTCACCTGGAACAGTTCCAGCCACTCCGTCAGCTGCGCCAGGTCATCGAGCATGTCCAGGTCCGGGGCGGCGAGGGCCAGGTTGGCCACCGCGTAGCGGGCCCGCTCCAGGGCATCGGTGATGGGCGTCCAGACGCGGACGGTGAGGATGCGCCCGGCGGCTTCCACCACGTCCTTGCGGTCGGACTCCATGAACAACGAGAACCAGCTGAACGGAATGCCCCAGGTTGAGGCCCGGGTATGGACGCGGACGGAACCGTCACGGGCCTTCACCAGGTCGATCCGCTCCTGGTGCCGGTCCCGCTGCTCCTCCGGGATCAGCAGCTCAGCCAGTGGGCCGTGGATTCCCTCCATCAGGGCGTTCGCGGCCAGCCCGGCGCGGAGGACCAGCTGGCTGGGGCAATACAGGAGGACTTTCTCAACGCCGGCGTCAGCATCGTCGTCGGCCGTTCCACCGTCCGGCCCCGGCGCGGTGGTGACACGCACCAAGTCGGTGCGTCCGGTGGGGAAGGGGTCCCCGCCGGAGCGTGTGATCCGGCCCAGCGAGGCGAGCAGTTCAGCGTTTTCGACGGCGGCGCGGGACACAGCCTGCGCGCCAGCCGCCGCGATGGCCGGACGCTGTTCTTCCGGGAAGGCCTCCAAGGGCTCGTAGACGCGCAGCGTGGAGGAGAAAGGCAGGCCGGCCTGGCCCCGGTAGAGGTTCCCCGTCACGACGGTCTCCTTGCATGGGTGCCGGGCGCGGTCATCAGTCAGCCAATTCCACCAGCACGGGGGCGTGGTCAGAGGCGCCCTTGCCCTTGCGTTCCTCGCGGTCGATCGAGGCGCCGGTGACGCGGGCGGCCAGGGCGGGGGAGGCCAGGATGAAGTCGATCCGCATGCCTTCCTTCTTGGGGAACCGTAGCTGGGTGTAGTCCCAGTAGGTGTAGACGCCGGGGCCGGGGGTGTAGGGGCGCACCACGTCGGTGTAGCCGGCCGACTCGAAGGCGTGGAAGGCCTCCCGTTCCGGCGGGCTGACGTGCGTTGCCCGGTTGGCGATGAACAGGTCGATGTCCCAGACGTCATCGTCGAACGGCGCGATGTTCCAGTCGCCCATCAAGGCCACCTGCGCCTGGGGGTTCTCCGTGACCAGAGCCTGGGCGTGCGTCTTGAGGCTTTCGAGCCACTTGAGCTTGTACGGCATGTGTTCGTCGTCCAGGGAGCGGCCGTTGGGGACGTAGAGGCTCCAGACGCGCACGCCGCCGCAGGTGGCAGCCATGGCGCGGGCTTCCTGCACTGGATCCTTCCCGGCCTTGCCGAACGAGGGCTGGTCCAGGAAGGTCCGTTCCACGTCCTCGAGGCCCACCCGGGAGGCGATGGCCACGCCGTTCCACTGGTTCACCCCGAAGTGGGCCACCTCGTAGCCCATCCGTTCAAAGAGTTCCCACGGAAAGTTGTCGTCCTTGCATTTGGTCTCCTGGATGGCCAGGACGTCGCAGTCGCTGCGCTGGAGCCAGGCTTCAACGCGGTCGGCGCGGGCACGGAGCGAGTTCACATTCCAGGTAGCTATCTTCACGGTTCCTAACTTACCTTGGCGGCCGCGCGCCGGGTAAAGCCCCCGCGCGCCCGGGTCCCGCCGTCCGGCCATGGTTGGTCCCGGGCAGCAGGCGGCGGGTATATTCGCACCAGAATGGCCTGGATCACACGCCCGGCCACCATGCGAAGGAGCACCAGCCGATGACCGCAGCCACGGGCACCACAACGGACAGCAGCGCAGGAGACGGCGACGCGGAGGTGCTTTTTGGCCACCGCGGCCGGCTCGGTGTGATCACCCTCAACCGGCCCCGGGCCGTCAATGCGCTCACCGCGGGAATGGTGAACCTGCTCCTGCGCCAGCTCACCGCTTGGGCCCCGGACGACGACGTGGCCGCCGTCCTGGTGCAGGGCGCCGGGGAGCGGGGCCTGTGCGCGGGCGGAGACATCGTGGCCATCTACCGGGACATGCTGCACGGCGGAACCCAGACTGCTGACTTCTGGCAGACCGAGTACCGCGTGAACTCGCTCATCGCCCGGTACCCCAAGCCGTACGTCGCCCTCATGGACGGACTGGTCCTTGGCGGCGGGGTGGGGATCTCGGCGCACGGGAACGTCCGCGTGGTCACCGAACGGACCCGGATGGGGATGCCGGAGACCACCATCGGGTTCGCGCCCGACGTCGGCGGCACCTTCCTGCTGTCCCGCGCGCCGGGCCAAACGGGAACCCATGCGGCCCTAACCGGGGCACACCTGGATGCGGGGGATGCCTTGTTCCTGGGCCTGGCCGACCATTACGTCCCCTCGCACGCGCTGCCCCGGCTGGTGGCGGCGCTTGAGGACGAAAGCCCGGAAGCCGCCGTCGCCCGCTGCGCTGAACAGCCTCCGGCCTCGGCACTGTCCGGGCAACGGGACTGGATCGATGCCTGCTACGCCAGCGACGACGCCGGGGACATTGTCGCCCGGCTCCGCGCCTGGACCGGGCCGGGCCGGGAAGATGCCACGGAAGCGGCGGACACCATCGAAGCCAAGTCACCCACCTCGGTCAAGGTCACCCTGGCGTCCCTGCGCCGGGCCGCAAACCTAACCCTTGATGAGGCCTTGGCCCAGGAATACCGGGTAGGAATCCGCCTCCTGGCCGGGCCTGATTTCCGCGAGGGCATCCGCGCCCAGGTGGTGGACAAGGACAGGAACCCGCAGTGGAAGCCGGCCACGCTGGCCGAGGTGCTGCCGGGCCAGGTGGACAGGTTCTTCCAGCCGCTGGACGGCCCGGAGCTGGACCTGCAGCCTGGGCCGGACCTGGAAGTGACGGATCTGGAAATAACGGAGGCGGACCATGCCTGAAAACGGCAGCGTGGCATTCCTGAGACTTGGCCACATGGGCGGTCCCATGGCCCTGAACCTCGTCCGCGCCGGTTACCGGGTGACCGGGTTCGACGTGGTGCCCGCAGCCATGGAAGCAGCCCGGGCGCAGGGTGTTCCGGTGGCGGCCAGCGCCGTCGAAGCACTTGCCGGCGCCGACGTGGTGCTGACCATGTTCCCCAGCGGCCGGCACGTCCTGGACGCCTACCGGGGCACCGCCGGACATGTCGGAGAACCGGGCGGGCCCGGACTGCTGGCCGCCGCGCCACCGGGAACCATGTTCCTTGACTGCTCCACCATCAACGTCGACGAGGCACGGGAAGCTGCCCGGCTGGCCATTGAAGCCGGCCACCGTGCTGTTGATGCCCCCGTTTCCGGCGGCGTGGTGGGAGCGGAGGCGGGCACGCTGACCTTCATGGCCGGCGGCGAAGCGGCAGGCTTCGAGGAAGTGCTGCCGCTCCTGGAGGTCATGGGCAGGCGGGTGGTGCACTGCGGCGCCCACGGAGCCGGGCAGGCCGCCAAAATCTGCAACAACATGATCCTGGGCGTCTCGATGATCGCGGTCAGCGAAGCGTTCGTGCTGGGGGAAAAGCTGGGGCTGACGCACCAGGCGCTGTTCGACGTCGCTTCTGCCGCGTCGGGGCAGTGCTGGGCGCTGACCACCAATTGCCCCGTGCCTGGACCGGTGCCCACCAGCCCGGCCAACAGGGACTACCAGCCCGGTTTTGCCTCGACCCTCATGGCCAAGGACCTTAACCTTGCCGTCAACGCGCTCGACAGTACCGGGGTGGCAGGGCAGATGGGAGCCCTCGCGGCCCGGATCTACGATAGGTTTGCCGCGGAGGGCGGAGCGGGCCGCGACTTCTCTGCCATCATCACGGACATCCGCGGCGCATCGGAGCGGCAGGCCGGGGATGGCCCCGCAGGGGCCGGTGGCACGGAGGTGCCGGGCCGGCGTCCGGCCACGACAGCACACGACGACGGGAGTCCCGAATGACGGAGTACGCCAACATCCTGGTGGAGCAGCAGGGCAGGGTCGGGCTGGTGACACTGAACAGGCCCGCGGCATTGAATGCGCTGAACAAGGCCACGATGGAGGAAGTGGTGGCCGCCGTGACGGCCATGGATTCCGACCCCGGAGTAGGCGCGGTGGTGATCACGGGCTCCGGAAAGGCCTTCGCCGCGGGAGCCGACATCAAGGAGATGGCGGACCAGGGCTACATGGACATGTACGTCGCGGACTGGTTCCGGGGGTGGGAGGAGCTCACCCGCCTGCGGATCCCCACCATCGCGGCGGTGTCCGGCTTCGCCCTGGGCGGCGGCTGCGAACTGGCCATGATGTGCGACCTGATCATCGCCGGGGACAACGCAAAGTTCGGCCAGCCGGAAATCAACCTTGCCGTCCTCCCCGGCATGGGCGGCTCGCAGCGCCTGACCAGGGCGGTGGGCAAGGCCAAGGCCATGGACATGATCCTCACCGGACGGTTCATCGACGCGGAGGAAGCGGACCGGTGCGGGCTGGTGTCCCGGGTGGTTCCGGCGGCAGAGGTGGTGTCCGAAGCACTCAAGGTGGCCGGCGTCATCGCCGAAAAGTCAAAGCCCGCGGCAATGGCGGCCAAGGAAGCCGTGAACGCTGCTTTCGAAACCGGGCTGGCCCAGGGAGTGGTGTTCGAACGGCGGCTCTTCCACTCCCTGTTCGCCACAGAGGACCAGAAGGAAGGCATGGCTGCGTTCACCGAGAAACGCCAGCCGGAATTCAAGCACCGGTAGACCCGGCCAGATGACGTGGAGAACCGTGGCCGCAGCCGGCACCGCTGAAGGATTCACGGGAATTGTGGGCTTCGCTGCCAGGGCCATCGACATGCTGGGCGAGTGGGGCGTGGGGGCCTTTACCTTGGCGGAGACCGTAGTGCCTCCCATCCCCAGCGAGGTGATTCTTCCGCTGGCGGGGTATCTCGCCAGGCAGGGGTCCCTGAATCTCCTCCTCGTCTTTGCCACCAGCACCCTGGGCGCCTACCTCGGGGCTCTGTTGCTCTACCTGCTGGGGGCAAAGCTGGGCCTGGAACGGTCCATCCGCTGGCTGTCCAGGCTGCCGCTGGTAGGCAGCGAAGACTTCGAGCGTGCCGCTGGCTGGTTCCGCCGGCATGGCAGGTCCTCCATCTTTTTCGGCCGTCTGCTGCCCGGGGTCCGGAGCCTGATCTCACTGCCGGCAGGCGCTGCGGCCATGCCGCTGGTTACATTCACCGCTTTCACCCTTGCCGGCAGCGGGCTGTGGAACGGTGCCCTCATTGGGCTGGGCTACCTCCTGGGCACCCAGTACCAGCTCATTGAGAAGTACTCCCGGTTCCTGAACTATGCCGTCTATGCGGCCTTGGCCGTCGCCGTGGTGCTGCTGGTCATCCGGCGGACCAAGCGGACCACGGCGACGCGGGAAGATTTCAGGCGCTGACTGCGGCCTCCTGGCCGCCTAGATGTATTGACCTGAGAGGTTGGTGACGCGGCTGGCCGGTGGCTGACCTTTGAGTGAGGTGTGACCTCGATGATGATTGTAGTGATGGAGCCAGCCAGCGAAAGCGGCAACACGCTCGGCCTCTGATCTGTAAGGACGGGCGTAGGCCCATTCGTCGAGCAGGGTGCGGTTGTAGCGCTCGACTTTGCCGTTGGTCTGAGGCCTGTAGGGACGGGTGCGTTTGTGCTTGATGTCCGGGCCCAAGGCGTCTTTGAACGCGTAGGAGCGGTAGCAGGAACCGTTATCGGTCAGGACCCGTTTGACCGTGATCCCGTGGGACTCGAAGTAGGCGTTGGCACGTTCCCAGAATCCGGCCGCGGTGTCCTTTTTCTCATCGGTCAGGATCTCCGTGTAGGCGAGCCGGGAGTGGTCATCGACGGCGTTGTGCAAGAAAGCGTGGCCCGGTCTCCTGTTCGCCGCGGTGCCGGTCTTGTTCCGGTTTCCGGCGGCCCTGCCGACACTGCGGTGGCCCCCGCCGTCGGGGATCCGTCCAAGTTTCTTAATGTCGACGTGGACCAGGTCCCCGGGTCTGTGGTGCTCGTAGCGGCGGATCACCCGGCCCGTGGCCCGGTCCAGCCACGACAGCCTCGCCAGCCCGAATCGGGACAGGACCCGGTGCACCGTGGAGGGGTGGATGCCCAGCAGATAGCCGATCCGTGCCGGGCCCCAGCGGCGGTTGACCCTGATCGCGACGATCCGCCGCTCCCGCCGCATGGAGGTCCGTCGCGGGGAGTTGATGGGCCGGCTGGAACGATCACCCATCCCGTGCTCACCGTGCTCCCGGTAACGGGCCGCCCACCGCGCTGCGGTCGTCACCGACACCTGGAACCGCTCAGCAGCACGGCGCAGCGGCCACCCGTCATCGACGATGCACCGGGCCAGCCGGAGCCGTCCCTTCGGCGTCAGAAGCGCGTTAGCATGGGACATTGAAGACCTCCTTGTGGATCGGACTCTTAGACAAGCCCCACTCCACTTGGAGGTCTTCTTTTTGTCACCTAACCACGCCGCATGTTCCTAACCTCCGTGGTCAATACACCTAGAGGTTCCGTGCCGCGAAGCTGTGGAGGGCCTCCCGGACGAAGCGTGCTCCCTCGACACCGCCGTAATTCGCGGCGAAACGGGGGTCCGCCACGTACATTTCGGCCAACCCGGTGACGTATCCCCGGATATCGCCGCCGCTTTCAGCGGCAGGTGTTCCCGGGATGGACTTCAGCCACGCCACATGCCGCCCTGCCAGTTCGCGGGCTTCCGGCCCGTCCGCAGGTACGCCCGCAGCCGCGGCAGCTGTCCAGTCCCGGCCAAGCTCCTCCGCCTGGGACTTCCACTCCCGTTTCTCCACGGCCCCCATGCCGCGCCACCACGAATCGGATGCCGCATAGGCGTCCTTGCCCCACCGTTCTTCAACTTCATCCTTGTACTGCGTGTGGTCGAAGCCCTTGAACATGTCCTCCGCCATCAGATGGCCTCCTGCCTTTACTGTTTCGATGGTTTGCCGCACGGACTCAGCCTGCCGGGCCAGCCGCTGCTGCTCCTGGCCCAGCCACTCCAAATGCCGGCTCAGCGCTGCCGCTGGATCAACCTCGCGGTGGAAGACTTCCGCGATCGCGGGCAAACCCAGGCCCAGTTCGCGCAGCAACAGGATGCGCTGCAACTGGAGGAGGGCTGCGCCGTCGTAATAGCGGTAGCCGTTGTGGCCTACCCGGCTGGGCTTCAGCAGGCCGATGTCGTCATAGTGACGGAGCGTGCGGCTGGTGGTGCCGGCGAGCCTGGCAACGTCCTGGATGGACCAGTCCCTGCCGCCGGTGTTGGAAAAAATCCTGCATGCTGCGAGCCTAGGGCTTGACGCTGCGTCAACGTCAAGGCCAACGGCGCCGGGTCTTCAGCCGGCCCGGCGGTCTCGTGGGGCCCGGTGCCTGGCCTGCGCCACAAGTCGGGTGAACGCGAAAACAAAGATGGCCTCAATGAGCACCATGAGGCCCAGCAGCAGCCACTGCTGGCGGCTGAAGAACACGATGCATCCGGTCAGGGCCAGGACGGTTCCCAGGGCGAGCGCATAGATGGCGAAGCCAACGGCCACACGGGCGCTGCGGACCCCGGTCCGGAACCCGAAGCCGTGCGGCTCCCCGCCGGGCTGCCCGGGGATGAGGTCCGGCGCTGCTGGACCGAGGGAGTCGAACTCCTCCCACGGGTCCCTGTCCTGGTCCTGTCGCGTCATGAATCGATTATCCCAAATACGGGAAGCCGAAGGGCTGCGGCACAAAAAAGCGGCTCCCCCAACTGACGTTGGAGGAGCCGCTGGATGGGGTCCCGGCCAGTGCCGGAGGCCGCCGAAGACTTAGAGCGGGCGGATGTTCTCTGCCTGCGGACCCTTGGGGCCCTGGGTCACATCGAATTCGACCTTCTGGTTCTCGTCCAGTGAGCGGTAGCCGCTGGTGGCGATTGCCGAGTAGTGGGCGAATACGTCAGCGGACCCGTCATCGGGGGCAATGAAGCCAAAACCCTTTTCGGCGTTGAACCATTTAACTGTGCCTGTTGCCATGGCTGCATTCCTTCATGTGACTCTGATTCTCTCCCCGGGGATCGTCCCGGAGTGTGCGGGAGTTAGTCCCCCACAAACCCCAACGTACGGGGCGCAGGCTCCGGGTGCAAGGGTATGCGCCATAAAGTGCCGTCAACGCATGCCCTCGCGCCGGATCGCGGTGGCGATGGCGGCCGCCCTGGTGTCCACCCCGAGCTTGGCGTAGATGTGCGCCAAATGGGTTTTGACCGTGGCCTCGGAGATGAAAAGCCGCCGGCCGAGTTCGCGGTTGCTGAGGCCTTCGGTGAGGAGGCCCAGCAGCTCGGCCTCCCGTGGGGTCAGGACTTCGTCGGGATTGCGGAGCTGCTGGAACAGCCGGGATGCCACCGGCGGGCTCATCACGCTCCTGCCCACGGCCGCCCCCCTGATGGCGGCGAAAATCTCCTCCGGGGCAGCATCCTTCAACAGGTAGCCCATGGCGCCGGCATCCACGGCGCGGACGATGTCGGCGTCGGAGTCGTAGGTGGTGAAAACCAGGATGGCCTGCCGGCCGTTGAGGTCCCTGATCCGCCTGATCGCTTCGAGCCCATCCATGCCCGGCCCCATGGCAAGGTCCATCACCACCACCGAGGGGGAGATCGCCTGGGCGAGTCGCACGGCATCCTCCCCGGAGCCGGCCTCGGCCACCACCTCGATGTCCGGTTCCGTGCTGAGCAGTGCGCGCAGTCCGCTCCTGACCACCAGGTGGTCGTCCACCAGCAGGACGGTGATGCTGTTCATGCGCCCGGCTCCATCGGCAGCTGCGCCGCCACGATTGTTCCGTCGCCGGGGGCGCTTTGCACGGAGAATGTTCCGCCCAGCTGCTCCACCCGCTGCCGCATGGCCCGCAGCCCATAGCCTCCTGCGTGCGACGGCGGAGCTGCCGCCGCCGGATCGAAGCCGGCGCCGTCGTCGTAAATGTCCAAAGTCACGGCGTCCGGCAGGAAGCCCAGCGTTACCGTGGCCGCCGACGCCGCAGCGTGGAGCAGGATGTTCGACGCCGCGCTTTGCACCACGCGCAGCAGGGCGTGGCGAATGTCAGCGGAGACCGGCCGCAGTTCACCGGTCACCAGCAGCCTGGTCCCGGGAACGTACTGGCGGGCGGTGGCCAGCAGCGCCTCCGGCAATGGAACCGATTCCAAACCGGGCGAGGCCAGCTCATGGACCAGGCTCCGGGTCTCCGCCAGGTTCGCGCGGAGCAGGCTGGTGGCCTGGAGAAGGCCCTCACGGGCTGCCGCGCTGGGCCATCCGCGGCTGGCGGCCTCAAGCAGGAGCAGGCTGCTGGCGAGGCCCTGGGTGACAGTGTCATGGATTTCCCGCGACACCCGCTCCCGTTCGGCAATGGTGCCCGCCCGTCGCTCGCTGGCGGCCAGTTGGCCCTGGGCCAGGGAAATGTCCGCATGCAGGCGGCGCTGCTCCTCGGCGTCGTGCTGGATCCGGTCGTAAATCAGTGTCAGCATGACGCCCACGGCCACGGGCCCCAGAAGCATGGCCAGGTCGGTACCGTTGCCCAGCCGGAACAGGCCGGCGGCGGTGGCGAGTGTGATGGCGCCGGCCAGGATATAGGACGCGGCACCGCGCAGGGCGCTCCTGCAGAGGAAGAAAAGAGCAAAGGAACACCACGCGAAACTCGGTGCAGCCACAACCAGGACCGCCCAGACCGCCACCAGGGCAACCATCCACGGGGTTCCGCGGCGGTCCTGTACCGAGAGCAGGGCCACGACGGCGTAGAGCAGGCAAGCGGCAATCGCGAGCCCCAGGACCAAGAGATTGTCGGCCGGGGTATGCCGCATGACGTACCGGACCACCGAGGCCACCAGGAGGACGGCGAAGCCCAGGTGGACGGCTGCCTCGATGTTGCCCAGCCGGCCTTTGGCATTGCGAAGCAGCGGACGGCGGGATCCGGCGCCCTGACCGGCGGCGGCCTGGGCTGGCCCGGTGCGTTGGGGGGTGGCTCAGGCGGGCATGCTGGATCCGGATCTGGTGGCGGGAAGTGCTGCCTTCCATGCTAGGGCTCACCGGTTGTCCGGTGCCTCATCCTTTTGGCTGATACGGCTGGCTTTTCGTCGGAGCCGGGACCAGACGAAGGCCCGATGGAAGGGCCCGTTCTTCCCGGAAATATGGAAACCGGCAACACGATCCCTTTCTGACCTAAGGAAACACCTTGAAGAAGTCCACCAAAGCCCTCGCCGCCGCCGCTGCCGGAGCCCTCCTGATCACTGCCGGAGCAACGGCTGCCGCCAACGCCGGTACCGCGGGCACTGTGGAAGCACCCGTCGTCGTACCTGCCGTTGATGTCCAGCCGGCTCCGGAAACCGTGGTGCAGCAAAACCGCATTGCCGCCGGTGCCTCCGCCCAGGCCGTCACTGCTGCGCTCGCAAAGTGCCAGGCCGATAAGCTGCCGTTCGTCACGGTGGCCCTCGTTGACCGCTTTGGTACCGTCCAGGCTTTGCTCCGGGGTGACAACGCCGCCGCCCACACCATCGAAGCGGCAAAGCAGAAGGCCTATACGGCAGCCGCGTTCGGGGCCCCCACCAGCGAGTTGGCCAGGCGCGTCAACGGCAACGGTCCCCTCGATCGCTGACCTGCCGGGCACCCTGTTCCTCGCAGGCGGTGTCCCACTGAAGGTCAACGGTGTTTCCGTGGCCGGCATCGGCGTCGGTGGTGCCCCTGACGGCGCCCTCGACGAAGCCTGCGCGGCGGCCGGTGCAGAGGCCATCGCCGGCGCCGCGAAATAGGCTGGACGCATGAGGCCTGGCAGCACCGCAGCACTCATGGCCGTGGCCGCGCTGGGGTTGCTCCTGGCCGCGTGCCAGGCCAGTCCCGGCCAGCCGCAGGGAGTGGATACCCCGCCACCCGCTGCCTCGGTCAGCCCAAGCCCCGGCGCAGGTGCCGGGACGCCCGCGCCGCCTTCCCCTGCCTCCCCACCGGCGCCGTCTCCCGCCGACCAGGCCCGGCTGGACCAGGACCTTATCGCAGCCGCCAAAGCCAACAACGCCCCGTTGGTGGCCGAACTCATCGGCCGGGGTGGCAACGTCAACGCCAAGGACCCGATCCAGGACTCTGCGTTCCTGTTCGCCGGAGCTGAGGGGCTCAACGAGGTCCTGCAGCTGACGCTGGCCGCCGGCGCAGACGTCACCAGCATCAACCGCTACGGCGGGACGGCGTTGATTCCGGCCAGCGAGCACGGACATGTGGAAACGGTGAAGGTCCTCATTGCGGCGGGGGTCCCCGTCAACCATGTCAACAACCTTGGCTGGACCGCCATGCAGGAGGCCATCCTGCTCAACGACGGCGGGCCGCGCCAGCAGGAGGTGGTGCGCTTGCTGCTGGCGGCCGGCGCAGACCCCGGAATCCGCGACCCGGAAGGCCGGACGGCGCTGCAGAACGCTGAGCGGCTCGGTTATTCGGAGATAGCCGCCGTGATCCGCGGCCGGGGTTAGCCCGTGGGCGTGCCGGACCGCCGGGTTTCCCCACCTTTGCCGGATAACGACGACGGCGCGCCGCACTTTTGGTGCGACGCGCCGCCGTCGGGCTTGGAAGCCGGGGGATTCAGCGGGCCCTTGGCTCAGACGGCTTCCAGGACGCTGACGTAGTTGGCGATGCCCACTCCGCCCATGTTCTGCACAGCCGCCCGGCGGGGCCCCGCGAGCTGCATGTCCCCGGCTGTACCGGTGAGCTGCATGGCGGCGATGACGTGCTGGGAGACCCCTGTGGCCCCCACGGGGTGGCCCTTGGCCTTGAGGCCGCCGGAGACGTTGATGGGAAGCTTCCCGTCCTTGAAGACCCAGCCTTCCTCGATGGCACGGGCGCCCTGACCCGGCTCTGCCAGGCCGATGGCCTCGTACATGAGCAGTTCCGCGATGGTGAAGCAGTCGTGCACTTCGGCGAAGTCCAGGTCCGCCAGGCCCACGCCGGCCATCGCCATGGCCCGCTGCCATGAGGTGCGGGTTGCGGCGAACGCGGTGGGGTCCCGGCGCTCGGCGGGGAAAAAGTCGTTGGCCTGGCCGAAGCCCGCGAGCCGGACCGGGGCGGTGGCGCCACCGGTGGGGGAGACGGACAGCACGACGGCGGCGGCACCGTCGGAGACGGGCGAACAGTCGGTGCGGCGCAGCGGGTCCGCCACCATGGGGTTCTTGTCCGAGACGGTGCGGCAGAAGTCCTCGCCCAGATCCTTCCGGAGCTGGGCGTAGGGGTTGTCCACGCCATTGCGGTGGTTCTTCGCCGCGATGCTGCCCAGGACGTCGGAGACCGGCCCGTACCGCTTCTCGTAGTGCTTCGCGACCTCGGCGAAAAGCCCGGTGAAGCCGGTGGTGGAGGGCTTGCCGGCCATGTCATAGTCGGCGCCGAGCAGGGCCGCTCCCACCACGTCCGCACCGGCATGGGTCATCTTTTCAGCGCCGATCACCAGGACGGTCCGGGCGGTGCCGGCCAGCAGCGACTTGGTGCCCTGCTGGAAGGCGGCCGATCCGGAGGCGCAGGCGTTTTCCACCCGGGTGGAGGGTACGTTGGCCAGGGCCGGGGAGACCTGCAGGGCCAGCGAGGATGGGAACGCCAGCGGCATCATGCCGGAGTTGAACTGACCGATGTAGATCTCGTCGATCTGGCCGGGTTCGATTCCGGCGTTGCCGATCGCTTCGGTGGCCACCTGGACGATCAGGGACTCAAGGGTCTCCTCCGTCAGCTTGCCGAACCGGCTGTGGCCCCAGCCGGTGAGCAGGACGTCCTTGCCAAACTGTTCCTTCAGGCTCATGCTGCCACTTCCTCGTTGTCGAGCCGGACCTCAAAGCCGGCGTCGGTCTTTTCCCGGATTTCCTCGACCGCGACGCCCGGGGCCAGCCGGGTCAGCGTCAGCTGCCGGCCGCCGTCGGCCGTCTTGAACAGGTCGAACACGGCAAGGTCGCTGATGATCCGGTCCACGCAGCTGAGCCCGGTCAGCGGCAGCGTGCACTCGCGGACGATTTTCGCGGTGCCGTCCTTGGCGTTGTGCTCGGTGAGGACCACGACGCGCGGAGTTCCGGCCACCAGGTCCATGGCGCCGCCCATGCCCTTGACCATCTTGCCCGGGATGGTCCAGTTGGCCAGGTCGCCATTGCCGGAGACCTGCATGGCGCCAAGGATGGCCACTTTCACGTGCCCGCCGCGGATCATGCCGAACGAGGTAGCCGAGTCGAAGATGCTGCCGCCCGGCAACACCGTGACGGTCTGCTTGCCGGCATTGATCAGGTCTGCGTCCTCCTCGCCCTCGTAGGGGAACGGCCCCATGCCCAGCAGGCCGTTCTCGCTCTGCAGGACCACCCGCACGCCCTCGGGCAGGTTGTTGGCCACCAGCGTGGGAATGCCGATCCCCAGGTTCACGTAGTCGCCGTCGTTCAGTTCCTCTGCCGCGATGGCAGCCATTTCATCCCTGGTCCATCCCATGGGGTTTCTCCTTGGTCTTCTAGCTGTTCTCGTTGGATTAGTTGGGTATTACCGGCGGCACGAACTCGAACGTCATGCCCAGCAGCCACGCGAGCAGCAGCACCACCGGCAGGTGGAACAGGAACTGCTGGAACGTGAAGCCCACCAGGTCCCGGGCGCGCAGGCCCAGCACCGCCAGCAGAGGGAGCATGAAGAACGGGTTGACCAGGTTGGGCAGGGCCTCGGCCATGTTGTAGATCTGCACGGTCCAGCCAAGGTTCATGTTCACGTCCGTGGCGGACTGCATGACGTAGGGCGCCTCCACCAGCCACTTTCCGCCGCCGGACGGGACGAACATGCCCAGGATGGCCGTGTAGATGGCGATGATGACGGCGAACGCTCCGTTGCCGCCGATGCTGGTGAAGAAGTGAGCCAGGTGTTCGGATACCGACAGGCCGCCGGCGCCGGTGGCCTTGGTCAGGATGGCGGCCATGGCGGCATACAGCGGAAACTGCACCAGGATGCCCGCCGTAGCCGGGACCGCCTTGGTGACGGACTGCAGGAATTTGCGCGGAGTCCCGTGCAGGACCAGCCCCAGCATCAGGAAAACCAGGAGGTAGCCGTTGAGTGAGCTGACCACGCTGAGGATGGGCAGGGTCAGCAGCTGGGACACCAGCCAGCCGAGGGTGAGCACGCCGGCCAGGATGGGCAGGACCCTGCTGTATTCGAGCCATTCGCCGGGCCGGGACTTTTCGGCCGGCGGTTCGGGCTGGTCGTCGAGGTCGACGCCGAGATCGGCCGCCGTTTTCACGGCGCTCCCCGTCGGCGCGGAGAAGTGCGCGATGACGGTGGTGAGGACCATGAGGATGAGCAGGGTCAGCAGGGACTGCCAGGTGAAGATGGTGGTGCCGAAGTCCAGAACGCCGGTGACCTTCAGCAGCGCCGGCGGAATGGAGGCCTTGGTGGCCTGCAGCTGTGCGGCGGAGGAGGACATGCCCAGGGCCCAGACGGCACCCAGGCCCATGAAGGCTGCGGCGCCCAGTGCCCGGTAGTCCACGTGCAGGTCTGCCCGCCGGGCCACCGCCCGCGCCAGGAGGCCGCCGAAGATCAGGCTCAGGCCCCAGTTCACGAATGACACGGACATGGAAAGGACAGCCACGAAGCTGACGGCGGTGCGTGCGGAGTTGGGTACCTGTGCCAGCCGGTCAATCAGCCTGGCCACGGGCGGCGACGTTGCCACCACATAACCGGTCAATACCACCATGGCCATCTGGAGGGTGAACGCCGTGAGGTCCCAAAACCCGTTGCCGAAGGAGTCCACCACTGCCTTGGGTGAAGCGCCGATGGCCAGCGCCGCGATGGCCACCAGCACGACGCCGGCGAGGGCAAAGATGTACGCGTCAGGGAACCACTTCTGCGTCCAGCCGGCCAGCGTTTCAGCCATCCGGGCCAGACCCTTCTGGCGGACGTCCGGGTGGTCGGTTTGCGTGGTGGTCATGAGGGTTTTCTCTCCGTTGAGTGCTGTGGATCAGGGCAGGCGTGGGCCCGGTCAGGCGGAGACCAGGCCGGTCCGCGGCCGGGCTGTGCGCTGCTCGATGTCTTTGACCCGGTCCGTGGCCTGCACCAGCCGCTGGACAAAGACGCCGGGCGTGGCGATGTGGTTCGGGTCCAGGTCGCCGGGCGCCACGATCACTTCGGCCTCGGCGACGGTCAGGATCCCGGCCGTGGCCACCACCGGGTTGAAGTTCCGGGCCGTGAAGCGGTAGACCAAATTGCCGTCCGTGTCCGCGGTGTGGGCGTGGACCAGGGCGACGTCGGCCACGATGGCGCGCTCGCGGACGTACGTTTCGCCGTCGAACACCTCGTGCGGCTTGCCCTCGGCCACCAGGGTGCCAACACCCGTCTTGGTATAGAAGGCAGGGATTCCGGCGCCCCCGGCGCGAAGGCGTTCGGCCAGGGTGCCCTGCGGCGTGAATTCGACCTCCAGCTTGCCGGCGAGGTACTGCTCGGCGAACAGCTTGTTTTCGCCAACGTAGGACGCGATCACTTTGCGGACCTGGCCTGCTTCGATAAGGATGCCGAGCCCTTTGCCGTCCACGCCCATGTTGTTCGACACCACCGTGAGGTCACGGACGCCGGAATCGCGGACGGCCTCGATCAGGTCGGCCGGGATGCCGCTCAAGCCAAACCCGCCGACGGCGAGGGTGATGCCGTCCTGCAGTGCCCCCTCCAGGGCGGTGGCGGCAGAAGCCTGGAGTTTCTTCATGACGTCTCCTCGTTGAGCGCAGTAGTCCACTTTGTGGACGCTTGGGATCTGAGTTTGGAGACTACGGCCGTTGGGAAGAACGTGTCAAGAATCACTGATAAATGCCTTACAGTATGGACAGTAGGCCGAAAAGCATCCATATTGTGGACAAAGGGGAAGTGATGGCATCGACACCGGTGCAAGGCGCCCAGGTGGTGGCGCGGATTGCGGGACTGCTCCGGCTGGTGGGCCGCAGCGCCGAGGGAATGCCGCTCGCGGTCCTGGTCCGGGAATCAGGCCTTACCCGGCCAACGGTCCACCGGCTCCTGACCTCGCTCGCCGCGGAAGGCCTGCTGGACCATGATTCCGTCACGGGCAGCTGGGTCCTGGGCCCGGAAATCCTGCTGATGGGCTCGGTGGCGTCAGCCCGGTTCCCGATGGAGGACATCGCCCGGCCCAGCCTGCGCAGGCTTGCACAGGCCACAGGGGAGAGCGCCTTCTTCTCCATCCGCCGCGGCAATGAGACGGTGTGCCTGCTGCGTGAGGAGGGCACGTTCCCCGTCAGGTCCTTTGTCCTGCACGAGGGAGTCCGTTTCCCGCTGGGCGTCGCGTCGGCCGGGACCGCCATCCTGGCCTTCCTGCCCACGGATGAGCAGGAGGAGCTGCTGGGCCGGTGGCCGGAGCACGCCGGCGCCTTCGCCGCGAACCACACGGTCGACCTCGTCCGAAAGAACCTGGCCCGGACCAGGCTGGCCGGCTATTCGGTGAACCCGGGGCTGGTCCTGGAAGGAAGCTGGGGGATGGGTGCCGCGGTGTTCGACAGGTCCGGGCGGCCCGCCTGGGCGTTGTCACTGACGGGCATTGAACCGCGGTTCAAGCCCGAACGGCAGGAGGAACTGGGCGGCCTGCTGATGGCGGAGGCCCACCGGATAACGCAGCAGCTGGGCGGGGGAGCGGACGGCGGACGGCGCACCCGCTGAGCCTCCCCGGCTTTGCCCGTGAACGACGACGGCGGGCCACGCCTTTCAGGCGCGGCCCGCCGTCGTACTCCCCGAAGGTGGGGAAAATCAGCAGAGGGGGCGGCCTATAGCCCGGCGCGGGGCTCCACGGGACCTTCGCCCTTCCACCACGTGTCAAAGATGGTCACCGGCACGGTGCGCTTGTGGCGGGTCCGGAGGTACTTCTGCTCGATGGATTCGGCCACCGCATCCGGGACCTCGCGGCCTTCAAGGTAGTCGTCAATCTGGTCGTAGCTGATGCCCAGCTCGTCCTCATCCGTGCGGCCCGGCCGGTCATCCAGCAGGTCCGCGGTGGGCACCTTCTCCCACACACGGGCCGGCGCACCCAGTTCAGCCAGGAGGGCCCGGTTCTGCCGCTTGTTCAGGCCGAACAAGGGCAGGATGTCGGCGCCGCCGTCGCCGTACTTGGTGAAGAAGCCCGTGACGGACTCCGCGCCGTGGTCGGTGCCGATCACCAGGTAGTTGAACTCGCCGGCCAGCGCATACTGGGCGATCATCCGGGTGCGGGCCTTGGTGTTTCCCTTGTGGAAGTCGGAGATTTCCGCGCCCACGGTCTTCTCGAACTCGTCCTCGAAGCCGTCCACCGCTGCCGAGATGTTGAACGTCCACTCCGTCTTGGCCTTGATGAAGTCCAGGGCTGCCTGGGCGTCCTCCTCATCGTGCTGGACGCCGTACGGGAGGCGGACCGCAACGAAGTTGGCCTCTACGCCCTCAGCCCCAAGCTCATCAACCGCCAGCTGGGCAAGCCTTCCGGCGAGCGAGGAATCCAGGCCGCCGGAGATGCCCAGGACAAAGCCCTTGGTGTGGGTGGCCTTCAAATATTCCTTGAGGAAAGTGACGCGTTTGCGCACCTCCCCTGCGGGATCGATCCGGGGCTGAACGCCCATTTCTTCAATGATCTTGGCCTGGAGTTCGCGCATGCTGTCCAGCCTAGCCAGCGCTGTCAACAACCCTCAACTGTTCCGGGCGGCCCCTGCGCGGCGTAGCTTTATGGCATGGAGCGGACGGGATGTGCCGTGGTGGGCGGTGGCCCGGCAGGAATGATGCTTGGCCTGCTGCTGGCACGGGCCGGCGTGCGCGTGGCAGTCCTGGAAAAGCACCGCGACTTCCTGCGCGACTTCCGCGGCGACACGGTGCACGCGTCCACCATCCGGCTGATGGACGAACTGGGCCTGGGCGACGGATTCCGGGCCCTGCCGCAAAGCCGCCTGGACAACGTCGCTGTTCCGGTTCCCGGTGCCGGGCTCGTCACGCTGGCGGCCTTCGACTCCCTGAAGCCCCCGTACAACTACGTGGCCATGATGCCCCAATGGGACTTCCTGAATTTCCTCGCCTCGGCAGCCGCCGCGGAGCCCACGTTTACGCTGCTCATGGAAACTGAGGCCACCGGCCTGGAGTTCGACAGCGGCCACGTCACCGGGGTGCGATACCGCTCCACCGGAGATACCGCCGATGACGGTGAACGCGTGCTGCATGCCGACGTTGTGGTGGCCGCCGACGGCCGGCATTCGGTGTTGAGGCAGGCAGCCGGACTGCGGGCCCGGGAGTATCCGGTGCCGTTCGATACATGGTGGTTCAAGATTCCCCGCCACCCCTCGGAGCAGGGCGACGTGGCGGGTGTGGTGCCCTCGCTGGGAACCCGGGACGCCATGATTGCGCTTAACCGCACCGACTACTACCAAATGGGCTACCTCGCGCCCAAAGGCTCGGACGCCAGGATCCGGGAAGGCGGCGTGGAACGGTTCCGCGAAAGGGTGGCAGCACTGCGTCCCGACCTCGCCGACCGGGTTGATTCGATCCGCAGCGTGGCAGACCTGCATTGGCTGGACGTCAGGCTGAACCGGCTGCAGCGCTGGTACATCGACGGGTTCCTGTGCATTGGCGATGCTGCGCACGCGATGTCACCCGCGGGCGGGGTGGGCATCAACCTGGCCATCCAGGACGCAGTGGCGGCCGCGGAACGCCTGGCCCCCGACCTGCGCCAGGGGCACGTTCGGACCCGGACCCTTGCTTCCATCCAACGCCGGCGCCGCATGCCCACGGTGGTGGTCCAGGCCATGCAGCGGATCATGCACCGGGTGGTGTTCGTACCACTCTTCGCCGGAACCTTGTCCGGGGACATGCTGGCAGGCAGGGATGCCCGTACCCCGTTTCCCATCCAGCGCATCCTCTTCTTCATCCTGCGCCACAACCCCGTGGTGAAGCGCGTCCTGCCGCGGGTGGTTGCCATCGGTCCCCGCCCGGAGCACGCCCCCGGCTTCGCCCGCCCGCTTACCGCCCCGCCACCCACTAAACTGGGGGCCATGACTTCGTCCACTGACACTGCGGTAGACACCGCGGCTGCCCGCGCCCGACTGCTCGAATTGATCAAGGAACTCGCCGTGGTCCGCGGCAAGGTGACCCTCTCCAGCGGAGCAGAGGCGGACTACTACATCGACCTGCGCCGCATCACCCTGCACCATGAGGCGTCCAAGCTGGTGGGCCAGGTCATGCTGGCACTGGCGGACGACGCCGGCATCGACTTTGAGTGCGCCGGAGGCCTCACCATGGGTGCCGACCCCGTGGGCACTGCCGTCATGCACGCGGCCGTCGACGCCGGCCGCACGGTTGACGCGTTCGTGGTCCGCAAGGCCCAGAAGTCCTACGGCATGGGCCGGCAGGTGGAGGGCCCCTCTGTTGAGGGCCGCAAGGTGCTGGTCCTGGAGGACACGTCCACCACGGGCGGCTCCGCGCTGACCGCAGTGGAAGGCGTCCGGAAGGCCGGCGGCAACGTCGTCGCGGTGGCCGTGATCGTGGACCGGGATACCGGCGCCAAGGAAAAGATCGAAGCCGAAACCGGCGTTCCCTACCTGTTCGCCTTCGGCAAGGACGAACTGGGTCTCTCTTAGCCTGGCGGAGCCGGCCCCCGCGGCCGGCTCCGTCGACGCATTTGGGTCTGGTTGTTGGCTCGCCGCTGAAGACTGCAATATCATATGCGTTAACACTTTTCAGTTGCTTGGAGATCCTGCATTTTGCTCCCCCCACAACAGCCTTTGAGCGCAACCGACCAGGTCCAGAACCTCATCCTGGAAAGCGCCGACTTCGAGGACTTCCTCAACGAATTGGCGCGCTTCTCCGCGCACCAGATGGCAGGCGACGGCGACGACGCCCTGTGCGGCATCACGCTGCTCCGCGACCGCAAGGCTGCCACCATTGGCTGGAGCAGCGAGACGGCCCGGGAAGTCGATGAAATCCAGTACTCCCTGGCCCAGGGTCCCTGCCTTTCCGCGGCTCAGGACGAACGCGAAGTCTACGTCCCGGACCTCCTGCAGGAGGACCGGTGGGGACCGGATTACGCGTCCGCGGTTGCCTCCCACGGCCTGCGTTCGGTGCTTTCCCTGCCGTTCAACCTGCAGGGCGAGGCCAAAGCTGCGCTGAATCTCTACTCCGACGCCCCGCACAAGTTTGATGGGCGGGCCGCGGACAGGGCACGGGACTTTACCCGCGAGATCTCCGAAGCGCTGCGGCTCGCTGTCAGGTTCTCGCTGCACGCAGACAGTGCATCCAACCTTCGGGCCACGCTGGAATCGCGGACCATCATCGACATCGCCATCGGCATTGTCATGGCGCAGAACCGGTGCAGCCAGGAAGCCGCCGTCGAAATCCTCACGGAGGCCTCCAGCAACAGCAACACCAAACTGCGGGACATCGCCAAGTCGCTGGTGGATTCGGTGGGCGGCGCCGGTGCGCGCACCCACTACCAGGAGCCTGGAAAGGTCAGCCCCGGTCCGCGCGCCTGAACGGCAGGTTGTGCGGCGGCCCGGCGGGAGTTACGCTTGCGGAGGTTGAGCCGTCGGCCATAGAACCTCTTTTGGAGTACCTATGGACCGCGCGCTAGACGCACTCGTTAACCTTGATGTCCCTGCCGACATCGTCCGGATTGAAGTCCGGGGAGCCCTTCACCACGAATCCCGTGCTGAATTGGTCCACATCATCCGCCGCGTCCGGAGGATGGGCATCCGCTGCCGCATCTGCGTCGACCTCTCGCGGGCTGAACTTGTCGAATCCTCCGCCCTGGCCGGACTGCGCAGCGACCTCAACGCCATGGACACCAAGTCCTTGCTGGGCGTTCCGGCCGCGGGGGTCTCCCTCCAGCTCACGCCTGCGGCCCACGACTGGGCGGCAGGCGAAGCTTCCAGCCGCCGGCCGCTCCTGATGGACGACGACGTCAGGGAGCTCTTTCCGGGCGGCGACTTCGCAGGCGAATTCCCGCAGCTGCCGGTCATGTGGATCGAAGAGCTGTACGGACGTCCGCTGACCGAATACACCGACCAGGAACTCCTGCTCGCCAGCGACTCCGCCTTTGCCTTGCTGGACAACCCGGAGGCACCCGACGGCGCCGACCTGCTGGGCCGCTACAACGACATCGGACTGGAAATCCTCCGCCGCCAACAGGAACCGCAGGCACCCTTCCCGGCCACCGAAGGACAGGCCGCCAGCTGATCCCGGCGTCACCGAACGGTTACACACGTTCATTGCGGTGCCGCGTTTGGCTGGGCTTACGGTAGGACTGTGCCGTATGAGGGGGAGGTCCATCCGCAGGGCCGGCGCGGGGTCTCCGACGCCCGGCTGCTGGCGGAAGCCGCTGCCCTTAAACGCTTCTCACGGCGTTCATTCCTGGCCGGAGCCGGCGCGTCCGGACTGCTGGCCGCCGACATGCTGGTGACCCGTGAAGTGCAGTCGCAGCGCCGGACCACCCGGATCCTGTCCGTTGCCGATGACTTCGCCGACGCCTACTACCCGGACGCCAGCTGGTTCCTGTTCCCCGGGTACAAAACCAGCTGGGAAGAGGCGCAGTGGATCCTGAACACGCTCCGGGGTTCCCTGAACAAGCGTGCCCGGCTCGCCGCCGTCGGATATTCCAACCTGGGGCTGAACGTCTCCGAGGTGGTCGCCGCGATCGCCGACTACGTTGCCGCTGAGAAGATCACCAAACTCTTTTTTTACGGGCACAGCTTCGGCGGGATGCTTGCCACCCAGGTGGCGGCCCGGCTCCTGGCCCTGCAGGGCCTCCAGGTGCAGTTCATCCTCCTTGACTCCAGCCCGTACAGCGCCCACGACGTCCTGGACCAAAGCTGGTTCGACGGCGTTGTGTTCCTCTACGAGAGCGGCGTCAGGTTTCCATCCACCCTCCGCGGCGGGTATGAACTGGGGGAGCGGATCATCCACAAGGACGAACGGAGCTGGCGGCAGATCCTCAACCAGACACTGGAGCAGCTCTCACCCATTGCCCCGTCCAATGTCCTGGTCCAGACGGAGTCCGCCTACATCTACCACTTCGAGGGACGGCAGTTCGCCGGGCAGCTCGGCACGGCCAGGATGGCCTACCTGGGCAACCCGAAGGACGCCACCGTGGACTACGAGACCGCATCCGAAACCTGGGCCGTGGTCTACAAGGACAACATGGTTTCAAGCAGCCTTCAGACCACCGGGGCAGTACCCGCCCATGCCAGCCCGGGCTGGAATCCGCAGATCTACCGGCCCATGGTCACGGGACTGCTGGACGAGTACTTCCCGCTGCCCCGGGGCGGAACCCGGGTCAGTATCTTCTAGATCTGGTTCTTCAGGTCCGCTACGGAGTTGAGCACCTGGTTGGGCCGGAACGGGTACGCGGCGATGTCGTCCTTGTGCGTGATGCCGCTGAGGACCAGGACCGTGTGCAGGCCGGCCTCCATGCCGGCGATGATGTCCGTGTCCATCCGGTCACCGATCATGGCCGTGGTTTCCGAGTGTGCGTCGATCTGGTTCATCGCAGACCGGAACATCATGGGGTTCGGCTTGCCCACGATGTACGGTTCGCGGCCGGTGGCCTTGGTAATCAGGGCCGCGATGGCACCAGTGGCCGGCATGGGGCCGTCCTTGGAAGGGCCGGTTGCGTCCGGGTTGGTGGCGATGAACCGGGCGCCGGCGAGGATCAGGCGGATGGCCATCGTGATTGCCTCGAAGGAATACGTGCGCGTCTCGCCGAGCACCACGAAGTCCGGGTTCTGGTCGGTGAGGATGAAGCCTGCCTCGTGCAGCGCCGTCGTCAGCCCTGCCTCGCCGATGGTGTAGGCACGGTTTCCGGACTCCGCCCCGCCGGCGGAGACCTGGTCCTTCAGGAACTGGGCCGTGGCCAGGGCTGACGTCCAGATGTTCTCCTCCGGGATCTCGAGGCCGGAGGCACGCAGGCGGGCTGCGAGGTCGCGGGGCGTGAAGATGGAGTTGTTGGTCAGCACCAGGAACCGCTTGGACGTATCCACCCAGCGCTGGATCAGCTCGGCCGCGCCGGGAATGGGCTGGTTTTCGTGCACCAGGACGCCATCCATGTCCGTCAGCCAGCACTCGATCTCCTGGCCGCTGCGGTATACCGCGGGGTTGCCTGTTACCTGGTCCTCGTCTGCCATGCCTGCCTCCGCCTGTGATGGTTGCCCGAAGAGTCCAGTCTAGTGTTGAAGGGTGAACCAAACGCCCGGCATGACAGACGAACCCGACCACCAGCCCGGGGAGGCCGCACCCGCAAAGGCGGAGGTCGGCGTCGGGCCCTGGGAAGGGGAACTGCCGGAAGGCGACCACTGGGACCCTGACCTCCTGGCCGACGGCGACCGGCGCAATGTGCTGGACAAATACCGCTACTGGAAGCATGAGGCGATCGTCGCGGAGCTGGACTCCCGCCGGCATAACTTCCACGTGGCCATCGAAAACTGGCAGCACGACCTGAACATCGGCACCGTGGTGCGCACCGCCAACGCCTTCCTCGCCAAGGAAGTCCACATCATCGGCCGACGCCGGTGGAACCGTCGCGGCGCCATGGTCACCGACCGCTACCAGCACGTCCGGCACCACCCCACCGTTGAGGACTTCGTGCAGTGGGCGCAGGGGGAGGGACTCGCGATCATCGGGATCGACATCTTCCCCGACTCGGTGCCCCTGGAGACCTACGAGCTGCCGCGCGACTGCGTACTGGTGTTCGGGCAGGAGGGCCCGGGCCTGACCCCGGAAGTCCACCAGGCCGCCGCCGCCACCCTGTCCATCGAGCAGTTCGGCTCCACCCGCTCCATCAACGCCGCGTCCGCCGCGGCCATCGCCATGCACGCCTGGATCCGCCGGCACGTCTTCAACCAGCACCCGGGGGCGTAACCCAGAGCACTCCCAGCCCGGGAATGACTAGGATGGTGCCAAGCCGTAAGCGGTCTACTTGAGGGTCATCCACCCACAGACGAAACTCAGCAGAGGAGCCAGCATGCCCATTGCAACCCCAGAGATCTACGCCGAGATGATCGACCGCGCGAAGGCCGGCGGATTCGCCTTCCCCGCCGTCAACGTCACGTCCTCGCAGACGCTGAACGCCGCGCTCCGTGGCTTCGCCGAGGCAGAGTCCGACGGCATTGTGCAGGTTTCCACCGGCGGTGCCGCCTACTGGTCCGGCGCCTCCACCAAGGACATGGTTGCCGGTTCCCTGGGCTTCGCGGCGTTCGCCCGCGAAGTGGCCAAGAACTACGGTGTCAACATCGCCCTGCACACGGACCACTGCCCCAAGGACAAGCTGGACGGTTTTGTCCTGCCCCTGCTGGCAGCCTCCGAGGCTGAGGTGAAGGCCGGCCGCAACCCGCTGTTCAACTCCCACATGTGGGACGGCTCCGCAGAGACCCTGCAGGAGAACCTGAAGATCGCCCGCGACCTGCTGGCCCGCACCGCCGCCGCCAAGATGATCCTCGAGGTGGAGATCGGCACCGTCGGTGGCGAGGAAGACGGCGTCGAGAACGCCATCAATGACAAGCTCTACACCACGGTGGAAGACGCCCTGGCGACCATCGACGCCCTCGGCTCCGGCGAGAACGGCCGCTACATCACCGCCCTGACCTTCGGCAACGTGCACGGCGTCTACAAGCCCGGCGGGGTCAAGCTGCGTCCGGAGATCCTCAAGGACATTCAGGCCCAGGTGGGTGCCAAGATCGGCAAGGACAACCCGTTCGACCTCGTGTTCCACGGCGGCTCCGGCTCCTCCGACCAGGAAATCGCCGACGCCGTTTCCTATGGCGTGATCAAGATGAACATCGACACCGACACCCAGTATGCCTACACCCGTCCGGTGGCGGACCACATGTTCAAGAACTACGACGGCGTCCTGAAGGTTGACGGCGAAGTGGGCAACAAGAAGACCTACGACCCCCGTGTCTGGGGCGCCTCCGCCGAAGCCGGCCTGGCAGCCCGCGTGGTGGAAGCCACCAAGCAGCTCGGTTCGGCCGGAAAGACCTTCTAGATGTCGGATGAGTTCCGCAAGAACCTGATGGGGCCGGAGCCCACGCTCCTGCCCGCCGAGACTGAGGTCAACGCGCAGTTGGAGGCCGGGCACGAGGCCCTGGACCTGGTGGAAAAGCACCCCACGTCCTCGCTGCTCTGGGCCGTGCTGGCTGAGGAGGCGTGGACAGAAGGACGCACCATCGACTCCTACGCCTACGCCCGGGTTGGCTACCACCGGGGCCTGGACGCGCTGCGCCGCAACGGCTGGCGCGGCGTTGGTCCCATCCCGTGGGAGCACGAGCCGAACCGCGGTTTCCTGCGCGCGCTCTACTCCCTGGGCCGGGCGTCATCGGCCATCGGCGAGGCCGACGAGCCGGAGCGGATCGAAAAGTTCCTCAACGACTCGGATCCCACCGCGAAAGCGGCCATCGAGGGCTAGATTCGAATAATACGACGGCAGGTCACCTTCCCAAGGAAGGTGACCTGCCGTCGTCGTAGGTTGAGCCTGCCGAAACCCTAGGCTTTACGGGCGATACCTGTGCGGGCCATGGCGTCGGCATAGGCCGCGCGCATGTCCTCGAGGTACTCCTCCTGGCGCGCGGGGGAACCGGCGAAAGCACGGCCGCTGAGGGAACGCACCTTGTAGGTCTTCAGGCCGCGGCGCCACAGCAGCGGAACTTCGGTCTTCAGGAGAGCATTGGCCAACCGGTTGGCTTCGGTTCCATGCGCCACGATGACCGAGGCACGGGGCACCAGGGCCAGGAACTTCAGCAGCGGCTTCAGGCCCGCCTGGATCTGGTCCGGGGTGAACTTGCCGTTGGCTTCGCCGGTGACGTGCCAGGGGTGGACGTTCCACGGCATCACGAACTCGGGGCGCAGGCCCAGCTTCCACTGGAGCCCCAGCATGCGGGTAGCCGCGTCCTGGTCACCGGCCGTGATGAATCCGGACGGGTCTGCCTCGCCGATGTTGGAGAACAAGCTGATGATGCGGCATTCGTCGACGTCATGCATCGGGTCCACATAGGGCACCACGGTTCCGGGCTTGGCCTCCTGCAGGGAATCACACAGTTCGTTGACGGCTGCAACGCTGGGTTCGTAGCGGCGGCTCATGAGCTGTTCGTGGAATGTTTCTGGGGCCAGGGCTGTCATGAAGTGCTGGGTCTCCTGCGGGGATTGGCGTTGCTGCCGCCACGGAAATGGGCACGCGGGGGCGCGACACATCAGCGGCGGTTGATTGGGGTGGGCCGATTCCTGGTCGGCCTTACCCAGTTTAGCAAGCCCCGGGAAACGAAACGCCGGTCTCGTGCACCTGACTCAGCCAGGGCACGGAACCGGCGGGTTCCCGCTTCGCCTCTTGCAGCTACCAGAGGCGGCTGGTGGCGCGGCGGGCGCCCTCGCCGAGGGCCTCCAGCTTGGCGAAGGCGATCTGGGGGTGCACCCTGCCGCCCAGGCCGCAGTCGGTGGAGGCGATGACGTTTTCGCGGCCCACGACGTCGGCAAAACGGACGATGCGGTCGGCAACGAGGTCAGGGTGTTCCACCACGTTGGTGGCATGGGACACGACGCCCGGGATGATGATTTTGCCCTCGGGGAGCTTGGTGTCCTCCCATACGCGCCATTCGTGTTCGTGGCGGACGTTGGCTGCCTCGAAGGAGTAAGCGCCGGCGTTGACCTGCAGCACCGAGCCGATGATGTCGGCGAACGGGATGTCCGTGGTGTGCGGGCCGTGCCAGGAACCCCAGCAGACGTGCAGCCGGATCTGTTCCTGCGGCAGGTCGCGGAGGGCCCAGTTGGTGGCCTCCACGCGCAGCTGGATGAACTTCAGGTAGTCCTCCAGGCTGGGCTCGGGATTGATCTGGTCCCAGCTCTCGGCGAGGGACGGATCGTCGAGCTGCACCGTGAGGCCGGCGTCGACGATGGCCTTGTATTCCTCCCGCATGGCATCGGCGCAGGCGTAGACAAGTTCCTCATCCGACTTGTAGTACTCGTTGGCCACGCGGGCGCAGGAGCCGGGAGAGAGGGATGCTACGAAGCCGTCGGACAACCCGGCGGCGGCGAGGCCGGTCTTCAGGTTCTTGATGTCCGATGCCACCAGGTCCTGGCCCGTGTAGGTCAGGGGTCCGGCGATCTTGGGCTGGGTCACGCTCTTGCGGTGGGACAGGATGCCCGAGGAGGGGTCGTTGTAGGCCTCGTTGAACGCCTGCCGGTCGCGCCGGTCGGGGAAGGAAGTCAGGACAATGTTGCCGGGGGAGGAGCGGTGCACCTGGGCATCGGCCCAGCGGTCCACGTTGGTTGGCTCCAGGCCGCCCAGCCGTGCGAAGGAGTAGTTCCACCAGGCACCGTAGTCCACGGAGTTGGCCATCGTGTGCCCGTATTCGCCGTCGTTGGGAATGTCGATGCCGAGGTCCTTCTGGCGCTGGACCACATCCACCACGGAGGTTTCAAGGAGGTCCAGGAATTCCGGGGTGATGCCATCGGTTTCCTTGGCGGCATTGGCGGCGATGAGTTCAGGGGTGCGGGGCAACGATCCGGCGTGGGTGACGCGGATGTGGTCGGTGTTCAGGGGCATGCTGGAATCTTCCTTTCCATCGGTCCTGGCAGTAGCACCTTCGGCCCGCAGGAATCCTGCTGGACCGTGGTTGCTGCGGCGTCATCGAGCCAGGTCTCTCGGCCGCTCCGGATGGTTCACTCTCAGATAAATGGAGAGACCCGCCTTGGGGCAAGTCTGCGCCGCTTTGTGTCGCGCCTGTTTTGTGGCGGGCCACAACAGTGGACAAAGTGCCCTATCGGCTAAACTTGGGTGGTAAGAGCCCCGGAACTCTTGCTTCGCTGCGCCGTGCTGCGGCTGTGCGAAGGCCGGTCTGTTCGGGGCATTCTCATGAACGGCGCTGCATGGGCCTGCCACCTGGTGGCCGGGCCCGGGCGGCCCGAACGAATGGGGGAGGATCCCATGCCAGCAATTGTGATCGTAGGAGCCCAGTGGGGCGACGAAGGAAAAGGCAAGGCCACCGACCTGCTGGGCGGCCGTGTTGACTACGTCGTCAAGCCCAACGGCGGCAACAACGCCGGGCACACCGTCGTCGTAGGCGGTGAAAAGTACGAACTCAAACTTCTGCCGGCAGGCATTCTCAGCCCCAACGCCGTTCCCGTCATCGGCAACGGCTGCGTGGTGAACCTGGAGGCCCTCTTCCAGGAAATCGACGGACTCCAGGCGCGCGGCGCCGACACCTCAAAGCTGCGGGTCTCCGCCAACGCCCACCTGGTGGCGCCCTACCACCAGGTGCTGGACAAGGTGACCGAACGCTTCCTGGGAAGCCGGGCCATTGGCACCACCGGCCGCGGCATCGGTCCCGCCTACATGGACAAGGTGGCCCGGCTGGGCATCCGCGTCCAGGATGTCTTCGACGAATCGATTCTCCGCCAGAAGGTGGAAGGCTCGCTGCGGCAGAAGAACGAACTCCTGGTCAAGGTCTACAACCGCCGCGGTGTGGTGGTGGACGAGATCGTGGAGTACTTCCTGTCCTTCGCCGAGCGGCTCCGCCCGCTGGTCATCGACAGCACCCTGGTCCTGAACTCCGCGCTGGACGAGGGCAAGGTTGTCCTGATGGAGGGCGGCCAGGCAACATTCCTGGACGTGGACCACGGCACCTACCCGTTCGTGACCTCCTCCAACCCCACCGCCGGCGGCGCCTCGGTGGGCTCCGGCATCGGCCCCACGCGGATCTCCCGCTCCATCGGCATCATCAAGGCCTACACCACCCGCGTTGGTGCCGGCCCGTTCCCCACGGAGCTCTTCGATGAGATGGGCGTCTACCTGCAGAAGACCGGCGGCGAATTCGGCGTCAACACCGGCCGTCCCCGCCGCTGTGGCTGGTACGACGCGGTCCTGGCCCGCCACGCCTCCCGCGTCAACGGCTTCACGGACTACTTCGTCACCAAGCTGGACGTCCTCACCGGCATCGAGCAGATCCCGGTATGTGTCGCCTACGACGTCGACGGCGTGCGGCATGACGAGATGCCCATGACGCAGACCGAGTTCCACCACGCGAAGCCCATCTTCGAGTACTTCGACGGGTGGACCGAAGACATCACCGGAGCCCGGACGCTGGCGGACCTGCCGGAGAACGCGCGCAATTACGTCCTGGCGCTGGAGAAGCTTTCCGGAACCCGGTTCTCCGCCATCGGCGTTGGCCCGGACCGGGACCAGACCATCGTGGTGAACGACCTCATCAACGACTGACGACTCCTCCCGAAACGGGGGGATTACGACGGCGGCAGGCCACCTATTGCAGGTGGCCTGCCGCTTGTTTTGGCGGCGGAAAACGAATTTACACAGGCTTAACGCGCGCGGTCTTGTGAGGCTTCCGGTGCCGCCGCCAGACTCGTCTGTACCACCTGGTGCCCAAGGAAGGATCGTCATGGCCGGAAAATTTGAAGCATTCGTCGACGCTGATTCGTTTTTCCGGTTCCGGCTCCTGGCTCCGGACGGGGCCGTGATCGCCGTCTCCGGCCCTTTTGAGGACAAAGCCGCCGTGGTGGCGGGGATAGCCGCGGTTCGCGAATGTGCCGGAACCGGCCTGGTGACCGACCTCTGTCCCGCCGGGGCCGTCTCCCGTCCCGCGCCCGTACCCGCAGCAGCTGCTGCCGCTTTGCCGGCGGAGCTTCCCGCCGCCGTCGTACCCGTATGCGGCGAGGAGCGCACGCCCGCCCTGGTGCACGCCTTCGTGCTGGCAGGGGCACCCCGCAGGCACGCCAGTGTGCCCCGTTGGACCAGGACAGCAACCCGCTGAAAAAGATTTCGAACTTTTTTTGAAAAGGCGTAACCCCCCGGGCAGCCGGAGCGATTACCTCTATGAAGCGCCGGCCTGGAACCTGTCCCCCATCACGTTCCAGGCCGGCTCTTTTATCTTTCCGCAAGGGTGGCCGCCCAGGCTTCGCCCGTCACTGGCCCCGGCCGTGGCGCTTCGGGCTGTGCGGTTACTGGCGGGTAAAGTGAGGGCAGCGTTCCGGATGTACTGAACGCTGCCCTGCCACCACCCTTCTTGACGGAAAGCACCACGTCAGTGACCGATGCACAGACAGACGAGGCCCCGGGCCAGCCAGTTTCCGGGACCGCTGCCTTCAGCCTGGTTTATAAGACGTACGCATCACAGGTTCTGGGCTATCTCACGGCCCGGGGAGTCGAGGATCCGGAGGCCGCCATGCAGGAAGTGTTCCTGTCCGTGCTGCCACGTCTCGGTACCGTGCGGGGAGGGGAGTCGGGGCTGCGGACCTTTATCTTCTCTGTTGCCCACGCCCGGATGGTGGATGACCACCGCCGCCAGAGCCGGACTCCGGTCAAGCTGTCCTTCGAGCCCGAGCTCGACCAGCGCCAGGACACGTCGGCGGAGAAGGAAGCCCTGCAGCGCATCGAACCCCGGGAAGTCCTCAGGCTGCTGGACGGGCTGCCCCAGGACCAGCGGGACGTTCTGTCCCTGCGCCTGGTGGCCGGCCTCACGGTGGAACAGACGGCGGAGACCATGGAAAAGAGCGCTGGTTCGGTGAAGCAGCTGCAGCGGCGCGCATTGCTGAAACTCCGGGAACTTGCCGCAGTGAAGGAGTACCTCGCGCCATGACGCCTGCCCAGGATAACCTTGCCGCCCTTGTCGACGACATGCTGCAGGACGTCGGCTTCGAACTGGATGCGGACCTTCGCGGGGCCCTCCATTCGCTGGGCGCCCTGGCGTCCGTGCCCACGCCCGAGCCCACCGGGGAGCTCGCTGCACTGCTCACGGCAGCCGGGCCCATCCTCGGGGAGGGCCCCGTACCCGGCGGCGCGCCCGATGCCGCAGCCGGAGAACGTGAAGTTGGGCAGGACGATGAGCCTCCCGCCGATGAACTGGCCCGCCGCCGCCGCAGGCACCGTCCCACCACGCTGGGGCTTGTGCTGGTGGCCGGAATGGGGCTGGGAGTTGGCGGGGTAGCCGCCAGCTCCACACCTCACGGGAGCAGCCCCGTGGAGCAACTGCTGGAGGATTTGTCGCCCTGGAGCAATTCGGTGAGCGGTCCGTCGGCCGCGGGCTACGGCTACCGTGCTCCCAGGCTGGCTTCCGACGGGGAACTTGCCGCAGGCCCGGAGGCTGCGGCCGGTGGGGCCAGCGACGCCGCCAACCTTGCCTCCCGCCTCCTGCCGGACCACGACGGAGCTCCCCGGCACACGGGGCATGTGCACACAGGCACGCCGCACTGTGCCGGCCCGGTCAACCACGAAGCAGCCGGCGGGATGTGTACGCCTGCCGGGGCAGGGGCTGTCCCGCAGGGCAACGGAGCCGGCCGCGGCAGGGACGGCCAGGGAGCTGCGGCGGAAGAAGTGCCGGCAGGACCAGCCGCCGCAAACCAGGGGAAGGCGGGCACCCCGGCTTCAGAGACTGCGGCCGCAGCGGCAGGTGCGGCCAACGGGCCGGCAAAACCCGCCGCCGGAGTGGTCCAGGGCCAGGCAGGTCCCCAGGGCGCGGGGCAGGGAAACGTTCCGAAGCCCACATCTCCGGCGAAATAGTCGAAACAGCAACAGCGGGCCCGTTGAACGGACCCGCTGTTGTCATCTTCAGCAGCTGGTCAGGCCATGACCTGGCGCTTGGAGGAAATCACGCCGGTATCGAAACCGGCCAGGTGCAGGCCCCCGTGGAAGCGTGCATGCTCGATCTTCACGCAGCGGTCCATCACCACGTTCAGCCCTGCGGCTTCCGCGCCTGCCGCGACGCCTTCGTGCCAGGACCCCAGCTGCAGCCAGAGTGTTTTGGCGCCGGCGGCCACGGCCTCGTCAAGGACGCCCGGAAGGTCGTCGTGCTTGCGGAACACGTCAACGATGTCCGGGCTCTCCGGCAGGTCCGCGAGGGAGGCGTACGTGGGCTGCCCCAGGATCTCCTTGACCACCGGGTTCACGAAGTACACCTTGTAGCGGGTGGAGGAGAGCAGGTAGGTGGCCACGAAGTAGCTGGCCCGCGACGGCTTGTCAGAGGCTCCAACAATGGCTATGGATTTCGCCTGCCGGAGCAGGGCCAGCCGCTCAGGTGCCGATGGGCCGGACCAGGTACGTTCGGCGGTGCTCATGCGTTTGCTCCGATCGTGCAGGAATCCTTGGCTGAACCGGTCAAAGCCTGGGTTTCGACAGGCTCAACCAGCGTGCTGGACGCCTCGGTCAGTGCCTGGTCCAGGTCCCACAGGATGTCCTCGATGTCCTCGAGGCCCACTGAGATGCGGACCAGGTCCTCCGGCACGCCCGCGGATTCCAGCTGTGCCGCATTGAGCTGCTGGTGGGTGGTGGAGCCGGGGTGGATCACCAGGGTCCGGGAGTCACCCACGTTGGCCAGGTGGGAAGCCAGCTGCAGGGACTCGATGAACTTCTGCCCCGCGGCGCGCCCGCCCTTCACCCCGAACGAGAAGACCGATCCCGGGCCCAGCGGCAGGTACTTCCGTGCCCTGTCGTAGTGCGGGTGGGAGGGCAACCCGGAGTAGTTGACGTAGGCCACCCGGTCATCGTTTTCGAGCCACTCGGCCACGGCCCGCGCGTTCTTCAGGTGCTCGTCGAGCCGCTGCGGCAGCGTCTCGACGCCCTGGAGCAGCTGGAACGCCGACTGCGGCGACAGCGCCGGGCCGATGTCGCGCAGCTGCTCGCTGCGCAGTTTGGTGAGGAAGCCGTATTCGCCGAAGTTGCCCCACCAGGAGACGTTGCCGTAGGAAGCCACGGGTTCGGTCATGGTGGGGAACTTGCCGTTGCCCCAGTTGAACCGGCCGCTTTCCACCACCACGCCGCCCAGTGTGGTGCCGTGGCCGCCCAGGAACTTCGTAGCGGAGTGGATCACGATGTCGGCACCGTGCTCGATCGGCCGCACGAGGTACGGCGTGCTCAAGGTGGCGTCGACCACCAGGGGGATCCCGGCGTCGTGTGCCACTTTGGCCAGCCCCGCCAGGTCCTGGACCTCCGACGACGGGTTGGCCACCACCTCCACGAAGATCGCCTTGGTGTTCTCCCGCACTGCCGCGGCATAGTCGGCGGGGTCGGTTCCGGCAACAAAGGTGGTGTCCACGCCGAACCGGCGCAGGGTGACATCGAGCTGGGTCACGGTGCCGCCGTACAGCTGGGAGGCTGCCACGATGTGGTCACCCGCCTGGGTCAGGGCGGCAAAGGTGATGAACTCCGCTGCCATGCCCGACGCCGTAGCGACCGCTCCGATGCCGCCTTCGAGGGACGCGATGCGCTCCTCGAACGCCGCGACGGTGGGGTTGCCGATGCGGGAGTAGATGTTGCCGTACTTCTGCAGCGCGAACAGGTTGGCGGCGTCGTTGGTGTCCTTGAAGACGAAGGACGTGGTCTGGTAGATGGGTACGGCGCGGGCGCCGTGCTCGGCGTCGGGGGTGCCGCCGGCGTGCAGGGCGCGGGTGCGGAACCCGAAGGTGCGTTCAGCCATCAGACAGCCACGGCTTCGGCGGCAACCGGGGTTCCGGACAGGTCCAGTTCGGTGCCGTTCCTGCGGGCCAGGTCCGCCTCCAGCTCCCGGACGATCGGCAGGATGTCGCGGCCGAACGCCGCCACCTCCTCCTGGAAGTGCAGGTAGCCGGTGAGGAACAGGTTTACGCCGATCTTCTTGTACTCCACGATGCGCTCGGCGATCTGTTCCGGGGTGCCGATGAGCTGGGTCTTGAAGCCGTCGTTGTACTGGACCAGGTCCTCGAACGTGGAGTCGGCCCACATGCCCTTGCCGTCCTTGGTGGAGGCGCCTGCTTCCTGCACCGCGTCGCGGAAGCCCTGCACTGCTGGCTTGTGGGCCTTCTCCACGATCTCGCGCAGGGTGTCCCGGGCCTCCTTTTCGGAGTCGCGGGCGATGACGAACCCGTTGAGGCCGAACCGGGGAGCGGCCAGCCGCCCCTCGGTGCCGCGGCTCGTTTCGCCGGCAGCGGCCACCACCCCGGCGATGTTCTCCTTGAAGCCCTCAAGGTCCTTGCCGTTGGAGAAGTACCAGTCCGCCACGCGGCCGGCGGTGGCCTGGGCCGCCGTCGAGTTTCCGCCGAAGAAGATCTCCGGGTGCGCCCGGCCTGGTACGTCAACGGGAGCCGGGTTCAGGGTGAAGTCGGTGATGTTGTAGTACTTGCCGGACTGGCTGTAGTCCTTCTCGGTCCACAAGCCGCGCAGGACGTTGATGAATTCCTCGGTGCGGACGTAGCGCTCGTCGTGCTCCAGCCACTCCAGGCCGAAGTTGGTGAACTCGCTCTTCAGCCAGCCCGAGACGATGTTCACGGCGGCACGCCCGTTGGAGATGTGGTCGGCAGTGATGATGTACTTCGCCAGCACGCCGGGGTGCCACATTCCGGGGTGCACTGCGGCGATGACCTTCAGGCGCTCCGTGGCGGCCAGCAGGGCCAGGCTGAACGAGGTCGCCTCGTGCTGCTTGTCCGCGCCGTAGGAGGCGGCGTACCGGGTCTGGGTCAGGGCGTACTCGAAGCCGGATTCCTCGGCGATGCGCGCCAGCTTCCTGTTGTAGTCGAAGTCCCAGCCGGTGCGCTGCTCGATGGTGGATACCACCAGGCCGCCGGAGACGTTGGGCACCCAGTAGGCGAACTTGAGGGGCTCGGAGAGACGGGCGACGTTGCTGATGTCTGTCATGATTCTTCCTTCGTTAGGGCCCGCTGGCGCAGGACGTCTTGGATACCGGCGATGGCCGGTTCGTTCTGGAGTGAGGTGGTGTCGCCCAGGACTGTGCCTTCGAACAGCTGGGTGAGCAGCCGGCGCATGATTTTGCCGCTGCGCGTTTTGGGAACATCGGGAACCACGACGACGTCGCGCGGCTTGGCGATGGGGCCGATCTCCTTGGCGACGTGGTTCCGGAGGTCCTCGATACAGTCTGCCGGGGCCCCGGTCTTCAGCACGACGAAGGCCACCACCGCGTGCCCGGTCTTCGGATCCGCCACCGGGCAGACCCCGGCCTCCACCACGTCCGGGTGCGACACCAGGGCGGACTCGATCTCGATGGTGGAGAGCAGGTGGCCGGAGACGTTCAGGGTGTCATCCACGCGGCCCAGGATCCAGATATCGCCGTCGGCGTCGTACTTGGCGCCGTCGCCTGCCAGGAACCAGCCCCGGTCCGCGTACTTGCTCCAGTACGAATCGAAGTAGCGCCGGGGGTTGCCCCAGACGGTGCGCGCGATGGCGGGCCCGGGGGAGTCAACCACGATGTTTCCCTGGACGCCCGGCGCCACGGTATCGCCGCCGTCGTCCACGATCCTGGTGCTGACCCCCGGCAGCGGGCGTGCCGCGCAGCCTGGCTTGAAGCTGGTGTCCGTGGGTGCGGGGGAGAGGATGGTGGCGCCGGTTTCGGACTGCCACCATGTGTCCACCACCGGTGCGGTGCCGGCACCCACATTCTCGCGCAGCCAGCGCCAGGCCTCCGGGTTGACCGCTTCCCCGACGGTGCCCAGCAATCGGATGGAGGACAGGTCGTAGGTGTCCGGAACGCCGTCCGGGAACCAGCCCATGAGGGACCTGACCAGCGTGGGCGCGGTGTAGTACTGGGTTACGCCGTACCGTTCGATGATTTCGAAATGCCGGCCCGGATGGGGGGTGTTGGGCGTGCCCTCGAAGATGACCTGCGTGGCGCCGTTGGACAGCGGCCCGTAGATTTCGTAGGTGTGCGCCGTAACCCACGCGAGATCGGCCGTGCACCAGTGCACGTCCTGGTCGCGGAGGGCCGGGTCCGGGTTGCTGAAGAGGTGCTCGAAGCTCCACGAGGCCTGCGTCAGGTAGCCGCCGGAGGTGTGCACCAGGCCCTTGGGCTTACCGGTGGTCCCGGAGGTGTACATGATGAACAGCGGCGTCTCGGCGTCGAAAGCCTCCGGCTCGTGGACGTCCGGGGCGTTTCCGACGACGTCATGCCACCACACGTCGCGGCCTGCGGTCATGGGGACGGCAGCCAGGTCGCCGGCAGGGGTGGTGCGGTTGACCACCAGGACGTGCTCGATGGCATTGTCCCCGGCGACCGCGGCGTCCGCGTTGTCCTTCACAGGAACAGCCACGCCGCGGCGGAACTGGCCGTCGGTGGTGACCAGGAGCTTGGCGCCGGTGTCCTCCACCCGGAACTTCAGCGCTTCGGCCGAGAAACCGCCGAACACCAGGGAGTGGATGGCGCCGATCCGGGCCACGGCAAGCGTGATGATGACTGTTTCGGGGATGACCGGGAGGTAGATGACCACGCGGTCGCCCTTGGTGATGCCCAGGGCCAGGAGCGCATTGGCGGCTTTGGCCACCTCGCGCTGGAGCTCGGCGTACGTGATGGACCTGCGGTCGCCCGGCTCGCCTTCGAAGTGGAGGGCCACCTTGGCGCCGCGGCCGGCCGCGACGTGGCGGTCCACGCAGTTGGCCGCCACATTGAGCCGTCCGCCTTCAAACCAGGTGATGCCCGGTCCGCGGCCGGCTTCCGGGTCCGCCGGATTCCAGCGGTGCGCAGTGTGCCACGGGGTGTCCCAATCCAGGCGCAGCGCCTGCTGCTCCCAGAAGGCGACGTTGTCCGGGTGCACCCCCGCGTTCAGGTCCATCGTTTCAGAGGCGCTCAAGCCCATCGTTTCACTCCATCGGTCCTGGCGGTAGCACCCGACGGAGGCAGCGTTCCGGAAAAGCCAGTTCCGGATATCCGTTGCTGCGGTCCTTGCTATCGCCGGGGCGTTGGGGCGCGTCCGGCGACCAGGGTTGCTGCGGCGTCATCGATCCAGGTCTCTCGGCCGCTCGGGATGGTCAAAGACCACTACACAGCAATGAATCGGCGAGAGCAAACTCTCGCGTCTGCCGCGTAATATTCATTCACAGCGTCCATTGGCGCCCCCGATCATTCTTTTATTCGACCGGACGTGACTCCAGGTATGGAGCGTAGGCTGATCCCATGGGCCACACGAACGATCCTGCAGTCATTGAACGGCTTATGCGAACCAAGGGCCGGTGGGCCATCGTGGGCCTGACCACCAATGAGTGGCGCTCAGCCTATGATGTTTCGCTGTTGATCCGCGACCGGCTGGGCATGGAAATCATCCCCGTCAACCTGCCCGGCGATGCTGTCCACGGCGAACCGGGGTACCGCACCCTGGCCGACATTCCGGCGGAAAAGCAGCCCATCGACGTCGTGGATTGCTTTGTGAATTCGCAGAAGGTGGGCAGCGTGGTTGACCAGGCCATTGCCGTGGGCGCCAAGGCCGTGTGGATGCAGCTGGGCGTCATTGACGAGGCGGCGGCGGAGCGCGCCAAGGCGGCCGGCCTCGATGTGGTGATGAACGCCTGCCCTGCTCAGGTTGCCTGGAAGTACGGGCTTTAGGGCTCCCCTAACCCCGGCGCTTCAGCAATTCCGGATAATGCCGTTCGGTGACGTCCGGGTGCGCGCGCATGCGCCCCTTAAGCATGTTCAGGCCGAAGGATGCCAGCAGCGGGTTGGCGGGATCGTCCGTGATGCCGCGGGCCGCCGCTTTCAGCTCAGGCGCCAGGGGGACGGGCTCGATGACAGCGTCGAGCCGTGGCGACCAGAAGAACGGCACCGAGTAGCGGTCCACGCCCGGCGGCGGGGCCTGGACGCGGTGGATGGTGGCCGCCAGGTAACCCTCGGTGGCCACTTCCAGCATCTCCCCGAGGTTCACCACCAGCGCGCCCGGGAGGGGCTCCACCTGCAGCCATTCGCTGGTACCGGGCGGCAGGACTTCAAGGCCGCCTACGCCGTCCTGCAGCAGGAGCGTCACGAACCCGTAATCGGCGTGGGATCCGACGCCCTGGTCGCCGGCTTCCTCCACCACACCGCCCACGTAGTGCACCAGCTTGCCCATCCACGCCGGAGTGTCCCGGAAGGGTTCATCGAAGTAGTCCTCCGGCAACTGGAGCGAAACCGCGATGGCCCGCAACAGTTCCATACCAACCTCTGACATGAGGTCGGCCCATTCCATGGCGGCGGGCTTGAGCCCGGGAAACGCTTCGTCGGGCCAGAGGTTGGGCCCCTGCAGCAGCCAGTAGGGCTGGTCCTCCGGGTAGTCCGCCACCGGTCCGCGCTCGGGGGAGTAGTCGATCTGCTCCCGCGCGTCCGCCCGGCCCTGGGTCACTTCGGTGCCCATGCGGGTGTAGCCGCGGAAGTGCGGCGAGAGGCGGTTGTCCAGTTTCATCCGCTCGGCAAGGGGAAGGTTGAAGAACTGCCGGACAAGGTCCAGCAACTCTTCAGCCTGGCCGGGTCGGCCGCCGTAGCCGGTGATCTGGAAGAAGCCCACGTCATGGGTGGCATGCCGCAGCTGTTCGATGAATTCCGGGCTGAAGGTTCCGTAGGGCTGCCGTGCGGAACTCAGATCCAGAACAGGAATGGCTCCCTGGTCGCGTGACATCCTCGCAGACTAGCACCGTACACGCGTGCTTTATAGGCTTCCTCCATGGACCCCAACGCGCTGCGGACACTCTGCCTTTCGTTTCCCGGTGCCTACGAGGATTTTCCGTTTGGACCGGAAACGTCGGTCTTCAAAGTCCGGTCCCAGATCGCCGGGGGCGCCCGCCACGAGGCGAAGCTGTTTGCCCTGTCATCCATGGACGAGGACGACTTCTACGTAAACCTGAAGTGTGAACCGGCCCTTGCCGTGCAGCTGCGGGCAGTACATGCGGCGATTACCGGCGCATGGCACATGAACAAGACCCATTGGAACGGTGTCCGCCTTGACGGATCGCTGCCGGACGGGATGGTCCGGGACATGGTGGAGGACTCCTACGACCTCGTGGTGGCAGGCTTGAGCCGGAAGCAGCAGGAACAACTGGGGTGGGCACGCCTCGGGAAGGCAGGCAACGGTGACTGACAAGGCAACTGCCCGGCTCGAATACCCGGGAGTGGGAAGCACCGAACAGGGGAGCGCCCCCGAGGGGTATGACCGTGTCCTGGAAGAGGTTCGCCTTGGCACTGGGCTGGACACTTACCGGCGCGTGGCGGACGGCATCCTCGCCTGGGAACTGCAGCGGCGGGCCGGGCTTCGGGTCCGCACCGGCTCACCGCGGGCCGTGCCGGGGGCACACGTGGTGAGCGGATTCGGCGTCGGGCCTTTCCGCCTGCCGGCACCCTGCCGGGTGGTGTGGGTCCATGAGCCGGTGCCGGGTGAAATTCCGCAGTCGGCCGGTTTTGGCTACGGCACTTTGCCCGGCCACCCTGCCCGCGGGGAGGAATCCTTTGAGGTGGAGATCAACAGCCAAGGCGAGGTGTGGTTGCGGATCCGGGCGTTCAGCAGGCCCGCCAACTGGTTCTACGCCGCCGGCGGACTGGTGACCCGCGCGGCGCAGCGCTACGTTACTTCCCGGTACATTGAAGGGGCACGCAGTCTCGCCGCGGAAGGAAAATTCCAGTGATCTTTATCGTCGTCAAGTTCAAGGTCAAGCCCGAGTGGTCCGAGCGCTGGCCGGAGCTCGTGGCGGACTTTACCGAAGCCACCCGCAAGGAACCGGGCAACCTCTGGTTCGACTGGTCACGCAGCCTGGATGACCCCAACGAATACATCCTGGTGGAAGCCTTCCAGGATGATGCCGCCGGCGACCACGTGAACAGCGACCACTTCCAGAAAGCCATGGCTGACATGCCGCAGGCCCTCGTAGAGACGCCGAAGATCATCAGCCGGCAGCTCGACGGTGATGGCTGGGACCTCATGGGCGAGCTCACCATCAGCTAGGAACTTCCATGTGGATCGGCTGGACCGAGTTCGATGTCCTCCTTGGCGACGTACACAGCCTCAAGGAGAAACGTTCCGTGGTCCGGCCGCTCCTGGCCGAACTCAAGCGCCGCTTCGAGGTCTCCGTGGCGGAGGTGGGGGACCACGGCCAGTACCGGCGCACGCAGCTCGGAGTCGGGCTGGTGGCGGCGGACCGGGCGCACCTCGTGGAGGTGCTTGCCGCCGTCGAACGCTTCGTGGCAGGCCGGCCGGAGATCGAGCTGCTCAGCGCCCGCCAGCGCGAGCTCCACAGCGAGGACTAACCCCACCGCCACCCTCGCCTCGCAAGCTCGGCCAGGGAGCCCTGGCGGCGTGGGCCCACCCGTCGATTGCTCCGTAAACGCCCTTTTGGCGCCTCAAAAGGGCGTTTACGGAGCAGTCGATGGAGGATGTGGATAACTTCTGCGGACCTGCGACTCCTTCTGCTCTGATGTAGCGATGAAGACTGCACATCCGCTTCCTGAAGTACTTGAGGGCCGGCCGTTCACTGCGGCTGAGGCGGTAAGGGAGGGGGTCTCAGCCAAGCGCCTGAGGCATCGTTCCCTCAGCAGGCTTGGTAAGGGCATCAGGGCAGACGGCCCGACGGCGGCGCTCCCCTTGGGCGCCAGGGTCCGGCCGTTCATCGAAGTCAACGAGCGGTGCGCTGCGTCGCACTTGACGGCGGCTGAGCTTCATTCACTGCCGCAGCGGCGCCAGGACGGGCCCTTTGACGTTTTCCACCTCATCCGTCCCGAAGGCGCAGCCCATCTGGACCGGCCCCACGTCATCGTGCACCGCATGAAGCTGTACGAGGACGAAGTCATGGCAATTGACGGGATTCCGGTGACAACGCCGGAGCGGACGTGGCTCGACATGGCCGAGCTGCTGTCAGTCGACGAGCTGGTGGCCATGGGGGATGCCTGCGTCCGCGTTCCGCGCCTCGAATTCGAGGGCCGAAGCATGCCGCTGTGCAGTATGTGGGATCTGCAGCGGACGATTGACAGGCACCGGGGGAAGCGGGGGCTCCGGAAGGCAAAGGAGGCCCTGGAACTCATCCGGGTCGGAGCGGATTCGGCCCAGGAAACCATGCTTCGGCTCGCGATTGTGCGCGCGGGGCTGCCCGAACCCGAGTTGAACGTCCCGATCATCACTGAAGACGGCGCCAGGCATCACGAACCGGACCTGTCCTACCGCAAATACCGGATCGGCATCGAGTACGAGGGCGAACACCACGGCGACGCAAGCCAGATCGCCAGGGACATAGCCCGCTCCGAACGGTACGCCGCCCTGGGATGGACCGAGGTCAGGATCTCCAAGCGCCACATGGTCAACGATGCCAAGCCCGCCGCCGCCAAGGTGCTGGTTGCCCTGGCACAGGCCGGCCGGCGGAGGAACCCTTAAAACGATTGCTCCGTAACCGCCGTTTTGAGGGCTCAAAAGGGCAGTTACGGAGCAGTCGACGGGTGGTGCCGGTGGAGATTAGCCGAAGTACTTCGGCAGGGTCCCCTCGTGGGCGTCGCGGAGGGCGTCCAGGGACAGGCCCTCCACGCCGTTGATCTCCAGCTTGCCGCTGGCCGCGTCCACCACGCCGATGCGGGTGTGCGCGAAGCCGCGGGCGGTGCACATGTCCGTGAACCGGATTTCCTCCGACCGCGGGACGCCCACGATGGCGCGGCCCTGGGACTCGGAGAAGAGCGCGGTGAACAGGTCCACGCCATCCCGGTCAACAACATCCTGAAGCGCAATCCGGGCACCCACGCCGTAGCGCAGCGAGGACTCGACCAGCGCAGCCGCGAGGCCGCCCTCGGAGAGGTCGTGTGCGGCGTCGATCATGCCGTCGCGGGAAGCGTTGATCAGGATCTCGCCGAGGGCGCGTTCCGCCTCGAGGTCGACCTTGGGCGGCTGGCCGCCCAGGTGGCCGCGCATGTTGGCCCATTCGGAACCGTCCAGCTCGGCAGCGGTGGTGCCCAGCAGGTAGATGGCCTGGCCGTCCTCGCGCCAGCCCGACGGCGTGCGGCGGGCGACGTCGTCGAGCTTGCCCAGCACTGCCACCACGGGGGAGGGGTGGATGGGCGTGGTGCCCGTCTGGTTGTACAGCGAGACGTTGCCGCCGGTGACCGGAATGCCCAGCACCATGCAGGCGTCGGACAGGCCGCGGATTGCCTCGGCCAGCTGCCACATGACGTCCGGGGGGGGGGGGGGGGGGGGGGGGGGGGGGGGGGGGGGGGGGGGGGGGGGGGGGGGGGGGGGGGGGGGGGGGGGGGGGGGGGGGGGGGGGGGGGGGGGGGGGGGGGGGGGGGGGGGGGGGGGGGGGGGGGGGGGGGGGGGGGGGGGGGGGGGGGGGGGGGGGGGGGGGGGGGGGGGGGGGGGGGGGGGGGGGGGGGGGGGGGGGGGGGGGGGGGGGGGGGGGGGGGGGGGGGGGGGGGGGGGGGGGGGGGGGGGGGGGGGGGGGGGGGGGGGGGGGGGGGGGGGGGGGGGGGGGGGGGGGGGGGGGGGGGGGGGGGGGGGGGGGGGGGGGGGGGGGGGGGGGGGGGGGGGGGGGGGGGGGGGGGGGGGGGGGGGGGGGGGGGGGGGGGGGGGGGGGGGGGGGGGGGGGGGGGGGGGGGGGGGGGGGGGGTGGGGGGGGGGGTGGGGGGGGGGGGGGGGGGGGGGGGGGTGGGGTGGGGGGGGGGGGGGGGGGGGGGGGGGGGGGGGGGGGGGGGGGGGGGGGGGGGGGGGGGGGGGGGGGGGGGGGGGGGGGGGGGGGGGGGGGGGGGGGGGGGGGGGGGGGGGGGGGGGTGGGGGGGGGGGGGGGGGGGGGTGGGGGGGGGGGGGGGGGGGGGGGGGGGGGGGGGGGTGGGGGGGGGGGGGGGGGGGGGGGGGGGGGGGGGGGGGGGGGGGGGGGGGGGGGGGGGGGGGGGGGGGGGTGGGGTGGGGGGGGGGGGGGGGGGGGTGGGGGGGGGGTGGGGGGGGGGGGGGGGGGGGGGGGGGGGGGGGGGGGGGGGGGGGGGGGGGGGGGGGGGGGGGGGGTGGGGGGGGGGGGGGGGGGGGGGGGGGGGGGGGTGGGGGGGGGGGGGGGGGGGGGGGGGGGGGGGGGGGGGGGGTGGGGGGGGGGGGGGGGGGGGGGGGGGGGGGGGGGGGGGGGGGGGGGGGGGGGGGGTGGGGGGGGGGGGGGGGGGGTGGGGGGGGGGGGGGGGGGGGGGGGGGGGGGGGGGGGGGGGGGGGGGGGGGGGGGGGGGGGGGGGGGGGGGGGGGGGGGGGGGGGGGGGGGGGGGGGGGGGGGGGGGGGGGGGGGGGGGGGGGGGGGGGGGGGGGGGGGGGGGGGGGGGGGGGGGGGGGGGGGGGGGGGGGGGGGGGGGGGGGGGGGGGGGGGGGGGGGGGGGGGGGGGGGGGGGGGGGGGGGGGGGGGGGGGGGGGGGGGGGGGGGGGGGGGGGGGGGGGGGGGGGGGGGGGGGGGGGGGGGGGGGGGGGGGGGGGGGGGGGGGGGGGGGGGTCCTCGGGGGAGCCGAAGTTCAGGCAGTCGCTGACGGCCATGGGGATCGCACCCGCGGTGGCCACGTTGCGGTAGGCCTCGGCCAGTGCCAGCTGCGCGCCGTGGTACGGGTCCAGGTAGGTGTAACGGCCGTTGGCATCCGTGGCCAGGGGCGACGCCCAGGCCGGACTCCTCGTCAACGCGGACCACGCCGGCGTCGTCGGGGAACGCCATGGAGGTGTTGCCGCCGACGTACCGGTCGTACTGGTTGGTGATCCAGGCCTTGGAGCACATGTTCGGTGAGGCCACGAGTTCGGTCACGGCCGCAGCGAGCTCGGCCGGGGCGGCCGGGCGGCCGGCGTCCTGCACGGAGCCGGTGAACGTATCGGCCTGGACGGAATCCTGCCACTCGGGACGGGCGAACGGGCGGTCGTAGACCGGTCCGTCGTGCGCCACGGTGCGGGGATCGACGTCGACAATCACGTCGCCTTCCCAGGTGATGATCAGGCGGCCGGTATCGGTCACCTCGCCCAGCCAGGAGTACTCCACCGCCCACTTGTCCATGACGGCCTCGAACGCTTCCACGTTCTCCGGCGTGACCACGGCCATCATCCGTTCCTGCGACTCGGACATCAGGATCTCGCCCGGGGTCAGCGTGGGGTCGCGCAGCAGGACGGAGGTCAGCTCAACCTGCATGCCGCCGTCGCCATTGGAGGCAAGCTCCGACGTGGCGCAGGAGATGCCCGCAGCGCCGAGGTCCTGGATGCCTTCCACCAGGGAGCCCTTGAAGAGCTCCAGGCAGCACTCGATGAGGACCTTCTCGGCGAAGGGATCGCCCACCTGGACGGCGGGGCGCTTGGAGGGCTTGGTGTCGTCAAAGGACTCGGAGGCCAGCACGGAGGCGCCGCCGATGCCGTCGCCGCCGGTGCGGGCACCGAACAGGACCACCTTGTTGCCCTTGCCGGAGGCGTTGGCCAGGCGGATATCCTCGTGGCGCATGACGCCGACAGCCAGGGCGTTGACCAACGGGTTGCCCTGGTAGACGGAGTCGAAGACCATCTCTCCACCGATGTTGGGCAGGCCCAGGGAGTTGCCGTAGCCGCCGATGCCGGCCACGGCGCCGTGCATGACGCGGGCGGTGTCCGGGTGGTCGATGGCGCCGAACCGCAGCGGATCCATGACAGCAACCGGGCGGGCGCCCATGGAGATGATGTCGCGGACAATGCCGCCGATGCCGGTCGCGGCGCCCTGGTAAGGCTCAACAAACGACGGCGAGTTGTGCGATTCGATCTTGAAGGTCACGGCCCAGCCGTCCCCCAGGTTGGTCACGCCGGCGTTTTCGCCGATGCCCACCAGCATGTCCTTCTTCATTTCCTCGGTGACCTTCTGGCCGAACTGGCGCAGGTGGTTCTTGGAGGACTTGTAGGAGCAGTGCTCGCTCCACATAACGGAGTACATGGCCAGTTCGGCGCCGGTGGGGCGGCGGCCCAGGACCTTGACGATCTCGTCGAACTCGTTCTGCTTCAGGCCGAGCTCGGCCCAGGGCAGCTCGGTGTCCGGAGTCTTGGCTGCGTTCTCGACGGTGTCGATGTTGAACTTCTTGGTGGTTTCGGTGGTCACTTGTCGCCTCCCACAATCTTGTTCAGTACGGAGGTGAAGAAGCCGAGGCCGTCGGTATCGGACCCGCCGATGCCGTCCAGCGACTCGGGGCCGAAGCCCGGTTCCACGGCGTGCTCCGGGTGCGGCATGAGGCCCACCACGTTGCCGGCGGCATTGGAGATGCCGGCGATGTCCCGGCGGGAACCGTTCGGGTTGAAGCCCACGTAACGGAAGACGACTCGGCCCTCGGCCTCAAGGGCGTCCAGGGTTTTTTCGTCGGCGATGTACTGGCCGTCCTGGTTCTTCAGCGGGATGGTGATTTCCTGGCCGGCCTGGTAGTCCAGCGTCCACGCGGTGTTGGTGTTCTCCACGCGCAGCACCTGGTCGCGGCAGAGGAACTTCAGGTGGTCGTTCTTGATCATCGAGCCGGGCAGCAGGTGCGACTCGGTGAGGATTTGGAAGCCGTTGCAAATGCCCAGGACGGGCAGCTTGGCGTCGGAGTTGGCGGCGTCGATGATCCTGGACATCAGCGGCGCGAAGCGGGCAATGGCGCCGGCGCGGAGGTAGTCGCCGTAGGAGAAGCCGCCGGGAATCACGACGGCGTCCACATCACCGAGTTCGGTGTCGCCGTGCCAGAGCTCGACGGCGGTGGCACCGGCGAGGCGCACGGCGCGGGCAGCGTCCCGGTCATCAAGGGTACCGGGGAAGGTCACGACGCCGATGCGGGCGCCGGCGAGGCGCGGCTCCGCCGCGACGGCGACAGCCTCGCCAATCAGGGGAAGTTCAGTCATGTCAGGCCTCGACGACCTCGACGTTGACGACGTCCTCGATCACGGGGTTGGACAGGAGGGTTTCGGCGGCGTCGCGGGCCTGGGCCAGGATCTCCTCCGTCACCTCGCCGTCGACCGTCAGTTCGAAACGCTTGCCCTGGCGGACAGAGCTGAAGCTGGTGAAGCCCAGCCGGGGGAGAGCGCCAACGATTGCCTTCCCCTGCGGGTCCAGAATCTCGGGCTTGGGCATGACGTCAACAACGATCCGGGGCATCCGGCAACTCCTGTGCGTGAGCTTGGGTAAGGGCGCAGCGGAGTGGTGCCGTCTCACGCCGTACCGGGGTGTCGGGGGACATGGTGGACGGGCGCTCCGCGAGCTTGCCCTATCATTCTACCGGCCCGAGCGCATCCCTTTGCATCCAGGGGTTCCGTGCAGCAGGGCCCCGGAAATCCGCGGTTCCCGTAAAGCGTTCTTCGGCGGGTTCTGGAGTTGCCGCAGGGCCTTCACTAGGATTGCTGGATGGCTGAGAATTCGAAGTCCGTGTTGTTGCCGATGGTCGCCGCTGCCGTGTTCGCCGGCCTGGGCCGCATGGTGTTCCAGAAGGTGAAGGCCGACCGCCTGGCCCGTGAGACGCGGGTGGCCGGCCCGGTGGACGAGAAGACCAGGCAATGGATCAGTGACGTGGTGCGCACTCCCCGTCATTAGCCGGCAAACAAACTCCCCTCGTCGCAGGGCGTCCTTCGGGGCGCCCTTTTTGCGTGCCTGGGCTTTTGGCCGCCGTATGACAGGCAAAAATATCCTGAATGTGCTCTATGTCATATCGCGCTCTCAGTCTGTACCCTGTGAACAGTCTGGTCTCAGCTAATTACAAAACCTGTAATTTCCTCTGCAGTGCCAGTCATTCGGGGCGCCCACCACTCTGGGCGGCACATCGTGAAAGGGTTGCACGTGAAATCAACTGGAAAGAGCCCCTTGCGGGCTGGGGGACTCCGGAAGGCGGCCGCCCTGGCCGTCGGGTTGCCCCTGATCCTCAGCTCGCTGGCAGTGGGGCCCGCTTCGGCGGCGCCTGACCTCCAGGCCGCCGGAAACGCCTCCTCCAGCGCCAAGGACGGCCAGTTCAAGGACGGCAGGTACATCGTGGTACTCGCCGGCCCGGCTGCGGCGGCCTATGAAGGCGGAACTGCCGGCCTGGGCGCTACCAAGCCGCAGCAGGGCAGGAAGCTCGACGCGGGCAGTCCCAACTACAAGGCCTATGACGCCCATCTGCGCAAGCAGCAGCGCGACGTTGCAGCTGCGCAGGGAGTGACGCCCGCCAAGCAGTACACCGCGGCCCTGAACGGGTTTACGGCGGAACTGACCGCGGCGCAGGCGGGAGCCCTGTCCAAGGACAAGCGTGTCATGGTGGTGGCGCCGGACGTCGAGAACAAACCCGACTACACCACCACCGACTTCCTCAAGCTCACCGGTCCTGATGGGGCGTGGGCCAAGCAGTTCGGGGGCGAAGCCAACGCCGGCAAGGGAGTGGTGGTCGGGGTTATCGATTCCGGCTATGCCCCGGACAACCCCTTCCTTCAAGGGGAACCGTTGAAGCCCCTGCAGGGTGAGGCGCAGGTTGGCGTTCCCTACCGCACCGGCGACGGCAAAATTGCCATGCTCAAAGCGGACGGCACCACATTCGAGGGTGAATGCCAGAAAGGCCAGGGAACGGGGGCATCTTTTGACGGATCACTCTGCAATTCCAAAGTCATCGGGGCCCGTTACTTCGCGGATTCCTTCCTGCAGTACGTAACACCCGGAAACCGTGCCCCCGAAGAGCAGATCTCACCCGTGGACGTGGGAAGCCACGGCACCCACACGGCCACCACGGCCGCCGGCAACGCCAATATCGAGCAGGTGATCGACGGGGCCAGCTTCGGCAGGAGCTCCGGCGTGGCGCCGGCCGCCAAGGTTTCGGTCTACAAGGTCTGCTGGGAGGACACCAACCCGGACACCGGCGGCTGCTACTCCTCCGCTTCGGTTGAGGCCGTGGACGCAGCCATCAAGGACGGAGTGGACGTCTTGAACTACTCCATCTCCGGAAACAACAACAGCACCACCGATCCCGTGGCGCTGGCATTCCTGAACGCCGCCGCCGCCGGCATCTTTGTCTCTGCCTCGGCAGGAAATTCCGGTCCCACGGCCTCCACCGTGAACCACGCCTCGCCATGGCTGACCACGGTGGCCGCCGCAACCTTTCCCAGCGACCTGGTGGGCACGGTCAAGGTATCCGACGGATCGCTGTACCGCGGCGCTTCGATCATGAAGTCCGAGCCGGCGGACAAGCCTGTGGTCCTGGCTGCTGCTGCCGCCGCTGCCGGTGCGGCCAACCCCAACCTCTGCGGCCCGGGAACCCTTGACGCCGCCAAGGTGGCCGGCAAGGTTGTGGTCTGCGACCGCGGTGTGGTGGACCGGACCGCCAAGAGCCAGGAAGTCCTGGACAAGGGTGGCGTGGGCATGATCCTGGTGAACCTCACCAGCAGCTCCGAGGATGCTGACAACCACGCTGTCCCCACCGTCCACGTCAACGCGCCCAAGAGCCTGGAACTGAAGTCCAAGCTCGAAGCGAATCCGGCGCTGACCGTCAGCCTGGTCAAGGGCGACCTGACGGGGCTCCCCCCGGCAGCCGCGCCCCAGATTGCGGGCTTCTCGTCCCGCGGGCCCACGCTTGCGTCCGGCGGTGACCTGCTCAAGCCTGACATTTCGGCCCCGGGTGTCAACGTCCTGGCCGGCGTCTCCACCATCGGCAACCACGGCGATCAGTTCGGTTTCATGTCCGGCACTTCCATGGCAGCCCCGCACATCGCCGGGTTCGGTGCCCTGGTGCTGGGCAAGCAGCCCAAGTGGACCCCCGCCATGGTGAAGTCCGCCATGATGACCACCGCGTACCCGCTGGTGAACGCCGATGGCACGCCCAATACCGATCCCTTCCAGGGCGGCGCCGGCCACATCGACTCCGCCCGTGTCCTTGATCCCGGGCTGGTCTACGATTCAGGCATCCAGGACTGGCTCGGCTTCCTCAACGGACAGGGCGTGGAAACCGGAGCGCCGCAGGCAGGCACCATCGCTGCGCGCGACCTGAACGTTCCCTCGGTTGCCCTGGGCAGCCTCGTCGGTGAAGTCCAGGTCAAACGCAAGCTGACCGCGCTGGTCCCGGGCATGTACCGTCCCGAAGTGAACATGCCCGGCTTCAACGTCAACGTCGAACCCAAGGCATTGAACTTCGCCAAGGCCGGGCAGACCCGTGAGGTGACCCTCACCATCCGGAACGTTAGCGCCCCTGTGGGCAAGTTCAGCACCGGCAGCCTCACCTGGAAGGGGCCACGGACGGTTGGCTCACCGATCGCCATCCGGCCCGTTGACGCCCAGATCGCTCCGTCGTTCTCCTTCAGCTCGGCCACGGGCACCGGGAGCGGATCGATGAACCTCGTATCCGGCTCGGACAGCCCCATCGCCGTCGGAGTAGAGGGTCTGGCACCCCTGAGCCAGACCGCGATCACCAAAACCCCGGGAGCGTACGCTCCCACGAACGACGCGCACAACGCCCTGCTCCAGGTGAAGGTGCCGGCCGGCGCCTCGTTTGCCCGGCTGGGCATCCAGGCGCAGTCGAACGACGTCGACTGGGACATGGTGGTCTACGCACCGAACGGATCCGGGGGCCTCACAGCCACCCAGGTGGCAACGGCATCGGCCAGTGAGTTCCTGGACCTCGAATCACCCCGTCCCGGGACCTACTATGTGGTGGCGAACCTGTACGCCACCCCGGACAACGGGCCTGCCACCGCTTCGGTCCAGGCAGTCTCCTTCGCCGGTGACGCCGGCAACCTGACGGTAAATCCGAACCCCATCGTGGCGCCGAACGGAACCGCCACCTCGGCCACGCTCAATTGGACGGGACTTTCCGAGGGGTCCTACCTCTCCCGGCTGAGCATTGGCAGCAACGGCATCAAAACTTGGGTGAACGTGCAGGTGGGAGCGGGCTCCGCCTCCGCCCCGGCCGGCGCTCCCCAGCTTGGCCTGGCACAGGAGGTCCCCGCCACCTGACCGGGAAGACATGGGGGGAGGTCCCGGGTGGTCGCCAGGCCACCCGGGACCTTTTTCGTTTCCGCACCGCGGTCCCGGCGGAGAGAGCTAGGTGGCAGTCCCGCCCAGCAGGGGACCCATGGCATTCCACCGCGCTATTTCGCAGCCGTCGGTACGGGTGAAGGTTGAGTGGACGTCCCGGCCATGGAACGTTCCGGTGACCACAGCGATCTGCGGACCGCCATACTGCTGCGTACACAGCCTTGGCGGCCCTGGCTGAGGGAAGAAGACGTTTTCGCCGAACCGCTCGACGGCGGCCAGGGCGGCCGCAGGCTCAGGCATCGTGGTCCCGGCATCCGGATGGCCGTCCTTGGAGACCAGCCGGAATACGTGCTCGGGTGCCTCGGGGTGGTCCCGGATGCTGATGGTCAGGTCGATCACCGGCCCGCACCCCCGGCGATGGCTCCAAGGTCCGCTGCCAGCCGGCCGCGCAGGACCCCCGCTTCGGCTGCGAAGGCGCGCTGGTGCTCAACGTAGGCCGCCTTGCCGCTGGGCGTCTCAATGGGGATGGCGGGGTAGCCCCAGTCGGCGAGGTCATACGGGGACGCCTGCATATCCATGGCCCTGATCCGCCACGACAGTTCAAAACAGTCCATGACCAGCTCACTGGACAGCGCCGGCAGCAGTTTGTAAGCCCACTTGTAGAGGTCCATGTTGGCATGCAGGCAGCCGGGCTGCTCCAAGTGCCGTTGGGTCTCCCTGCTCGGGGAGTGCTCGTTGAGCGGGATGGCGTCCGGGGTATAGAACCGGAAGGCGTCGAAATGGGTGCAGCGGATCCTGTTGTCTTCCACCACCTTGTCCGTGCCCGTCGCACCCAGCCGCAGCTGCAGGTATTCGTGGCGGAGGTCAAACTTGTCCTGCCGGTAAACCATGGCCCACTCATGCAGGCCGAAACAGCCGAATTGGGCCGGCCGGGCCGAGGTGCCTCGGAGGATGATGCCGGCGAACGCCATCGCGTCGCTCCGGTCCGCCAAAAAGGCGTGCCGGTCGAAGGTGGCCGCCGTACTTCCCGCAGGCAGGCCCAGGGAGCCTAGCTCGCCGTCGTCGAGCTTCCTGTAATGCTTCCAGCCAAGCCGTTCGGCAGCCTGGGCGCCGGTGAGGACCGCGCCGGCGCCGGGGTGCCAGCGCTTCAGCTGCCCTGGTTTCTGCGTGTAGTAGGTGAAAAGGAAATCCTCCACCGGGTGCTTTTGTCCTGCAGACCGGCGGGCCAGGTAAGGATCGGCGTAGCGGCTGACGCGCTGCAGGTGGGCTTCTTGCCTTGCCCGCGCAGTGTCGGCCGCAAGGACCTTAAGAGGCTCCACCGGTTGCGCCCAATACGTCCTTGGCAGCGTCCCACGCGCTGATCTCGCATCCGTTGGTCCGCGCAAACGTCGAATCTACGGCGACGCCGTCCACCATGCCCGTGACGGTGGCTGTTTGGGGGCCGCCGTACTGCTGGGTGCAGGGCCGCGACGTCCCTGCCGGGAGCGGGGCCAGGATGCCTGGATTCGCTTTCAGGGCGGCGCAGGCGGCAACGCCGTTCGGATGGCTGCTTTCGGCGGCTGGAGTGCCCGCGGAACAAACCAGGGTGTAGTCGACCTCGGGGGCGCCCGGTGAGGGAATCACGGTGATGGCGAGCTCGGCATTTCCCTGTCCCGGGCCCTCGGCCGGCCGCGACGTGGCGGGGGCTGGCGCCGGTACCGAGGTTTCTGTGTCCGGAGAGGGGGCGGCAGGGCCGGCCGGGGAGGCCTCCGATGTCGTGGAGGGCGCTGTCGACGCGGACGTGCCATTGTCGGGGGTGCCGCTGCAGCCCGAGACCAGGCCGGCGGCAACGGCCAGGAATGCTGCGAGCATCCGGAATTTCGGCATCAGGCCACCTCCCCTTCGTCCAGTAATTCTAGTCGCTTGGCATGGGGCTGGCAGGCCGTCGCCCTGCCGCGGGCAGTCACTGGGAGGTGGCGGCGATCAGCCCCATCATGGATGCGTGCAGTTCGGTGACCTGGTCCCGGGTCAACCCCAGCCGTTCCATCATGGTTCCCGGTACCTGGAGCGCCTGCTCCCGCAGGGCGGCGCCTTTGGGAGTCAGCTCCACGGCCAGGGCACGCTCGTTGCCGTCCACACGGCGCCGCGTGATCAGCTCCGCTGCTTCCAGCCGGCGCAGGAGCGGAGAGATGGTGGCCGGCTCCTGGGCCAGGGCCGTACTGATGTTCCGGAGGGTGCGCGGGCTCTCCTCCCAAAGGCAGAGCATCACCAGGTACTGCGGATGCGTGAGGTTGAGCTTCTCGAGTACGGGTTTGTAGGCACCTACAACACTGCGGGCGGCCACCGTCAGTGCAAAGCACAGCTGATGTTCAAGCAGCAGGTCTTCGTCGGGTGCCGGGTTTGTTGCTTCCGCGTCCGTTGCCGTCGTTGCAGTCATTTGCCCTCCAATTGTTAGTGCACTAATCATTAGTGTACATTTGTTGTAGCCGGCAGTGAGTGGAAGGAACCTCTTCATGGGCAAGGACAGGACCGCGGACAAGGGCAACGCCTCCCAGCGCTTCATGCGCGCCACCGGTAAGTTGCGGGCCGTTTTCGGGCCTGCCAACCGGAGCGCCCTGGCACACGACATGACTGAAGAGAACCGCCGCCTGTTGGCCCAGCGCCAGGCGGAAACCCAGCAGTGGGAGACCATCACCAGGCCGGACGGCAGCACCTATGTGGTGCCGAAGAACCCCGAGGACCGCTCCCTTCGGTAGCAATTCCGCCGCCCCTCCGCCGGAGCCTTTTTGCTGTGCCGGGCATAAAATGGGGGCATTGGCTCCTGACGGAGACCGGCGGCACTTTCGCCCGATATTCGGGAAGGGGGTGGAAAACAGTGGCACATGTCCTTACCAGTTTCATGGGCCTGACCGAGCGGCTCCGCTTCGTTTTTGGTCCCGCCACCCGACTGGACGCCGATGCGCCCGTGGTGCACAAACATGACGAATTTGAACAGGCCTCCGAAGAGGACCTGTCTCATTTCGTGGTGGAGACCGATTCGACCGGCCACCACTACGCGGTGCGCCGCGAAGATTTGGAACGCGAAACCTAATTTTTCCCGGTCGCTCCCGGGCACGGAAAAGCCGGGCTGTCCTTCTCCTTTCACGGGGAGGGACGGCCCGGCTTTTCCGGTGGTACCTAGCGGCCGGTGCCGCCGTAAACTGTCACTTCGCTTTCGGTGTCGAGCCCGAACGCCTTGTGGATGACGCGCACGGCCTCATCCAGCAGGTCGGCGTGCGTCACCACCGAGATGCGGATCTCCGAGGTGGAGATCATGTTGATGTTGATGCCGGCGTCTGACAGGGCCTTGAAGAACGTGGCGGAGACGCCCGGGTGGGACCGCATGCCGGCGCCGATCAGCGACAGCTTGCCGATCTTCTCGTTGTATTCGATGGCTTCGAAGCCAATCTGGTCCTGGGCGGCGTGGAGCGCGGCCAGGGCGTCGGCGCCTTCAATGATGGGCAGGGTGAAGGAGATATCCGTCTTGCCGGTGCCGTGGGTGGACACGTTCTGGACGATCATGTCGATGTTCGAGTGGGCGTCGGCGATGACCTGGAAGATCGCGGCGGCCTTGCCGGGAATATCGGGGACGCCGACCACGGTGACCTTCGCTTCGGAACGGTCGTGCGCAACGCCGGAGATGATTGGCTGCTCCAAGGCAACTCCCTCTTGAGTGGTGATCTTGTCGTCGGCGCTGGGGATGACCCAGGTGCCTTCATGCTGGCTGAATGAGGAACGGACGTGCAGCGGTACGCCGAACCGGCGGGCGTACTCGACGCAGCGCAGGTGCAGGATCTTGGCGCCCGAGGCAGCAAGTTCCAGCATCTCTTCGCTGGAGATGGTGTCGATCTTCTGGGCTGACGGGACAACCCGCGGATCGGCGGTGAAGATGCCGTCCACATCCGTGTAGATCTCGCAGACGTCCGCCTCCAGGGCCGCCGCCAGTGCAACTGCGGTGGTGTCGGAGCCACCGCGGCCAAGGGTGGTGATCTCATGGGTGGCACGGCTCATGCCCTGGAAGCCGGCAACGATGGCGATGTTGCCCTTGTCCAGGGCGGTGCGGATCCGGTGCGGGTCGACGTCGATGATCCGGGCTTTGCCATGGATTCCGTCGGTGATCATGCCTGCCTGTGACCCGGTAAAGGACTGGGCCGAGGCGCCAAGCTTGTTGATGGCCATGGCCAGCAGTGCCATGGAGATGCGTTCACCAGCGGACAGGAGCATGTCCATTTCGCGGGCGGGAGCTGAATCGGTGACCTCCGCGGCGAGGTCCAGGAGTTCGTCCGTGGTGTCGCCCATCGCCGAGACGACAACCACCACCTCGTTGCCGGCCTGTTGGGCAGCGACCACCCGCGCGGCCACGCGCTTGATTCCGGCAGCGTCGGCAACGGAGGAGCCGCCGAATTTCTGCACAATGAGCTGCTTGGTCACCGCGCCGGCAGCGGATGCCGTCTGCGGCTGTGTTGCGTTGTGCACTTCGGTGGTGGGCGTACTCATGCGCATACCTTCATTGGGTCAATTGGAGTTTGGAGGCCAGGCGTCCCGGCGCCGGGTGGGCGCGGCAATCCTTGGGACAGTTTATCGCCGTGCCCGGAGGGACGTTGAATTGTGACCACATTCCGGCCATGGTGGGCGTTTGCCGGACACCGCGGAACTGCGCGCGCCGATGGCTGGAGCGGCATGGGGGCTGCGGTGGCATCCATGGTGCGGAGCCACACCTGGGCTGTGGCCGCAGGGTGGTTCGTGGCAATCTTCCTGGTGGCCGGCGGCATCGGAACTTGCGTCCTGCTGCTCCCCACTGTCAGATCGGAGGAACCGGTAACCGTGGCGATGAATGTGCAACGTGGGCAGAACGGCATCGTCATGGCTTATGAATGCTCCAGCGTTCCGGCAGGAACGGCGGAGGTTTAGCGCACGGACCGCATCATGTGGCTGGCCGCCTCAAGCCCCATCGTGGTGTTCGTTATGCTGGCCGCGGAGCAGGACGCCGGCAACGAGCTCCTTGGCTGGGTTTCGACCCGGCTGCAGGAACCGGCCGACGGGACCCAGGTAGCTTGCGTAAACGGAGAGCCCTTGAACAGCGATGCGGCCCGCATGCCGTTGGGTGCAGCCGGCCTGTTGATTCAGGGCGGCCTAGCGGGATTGCTTGTCGTTGGGGCTCAGATGATGTCGAGGGGGCGCCGGGTTCCGTCGGGACAAGCCGGAAGCGCGTGATCGGGCAGCGGGCCGGCCAGCCTCAGCCCAGGGCGTTGCGGCGCCCCTCGAAGGCGCGGCCAAGGGTGACCTCGTCGGCGTACTCCAGGTCACCACCCACGGGAAGGCCGGAGGCCAGGCGCGTGACTGCGATACCGATTGTCTTCAGCATGCGGGCAAGATAGGTCGCCGTCGCCTCACCTTCCAGGTTGGGGTCGGTGGCGATGATCACTTCCTGGATTTCGCCGTCGTTGAGCCGGGTGAGCAGTTCACGGATCCGCAGTTGTTCCGGCCCCACGCCGGCGATGGGATTGATGGCCCCGCCCAGGACGTGGTACCGGCCGCGGAACGAACGGGTGCGCTCCACGGCCAGGACGTCCTTTGACTCCTCCACGACGCAAATGACCGCGGGGTCGCGTCGCGGGTCGCGGCAGATGTTGCACAGCTCCTGTTCCGTGACGTTGCCGCAGACGGTGCAGAACTTCACCCGTTCCTTGACGGTGGTAATTGCCTCGACCAGCCGCTTCATGTCCTGGGGATCGGCTTCAAGGATGTGGAAAGCCAGCCGCTGCGCGGATTTGGGGCCCACGCCCGGAAGGCGTCCGAGCTCATCGATCAGCTCCTGGACGGCACCTTCGTACACTTTTTCCTCTTTAGCTTCGTGTGGATAGCGGATGGATCAGTCAGTTGGCCCTGCGGGGCAGGCACCACAGCCGTCAATAGCGTGGCGTCACAGGGCTTCCGTCCAGGGACCGCTCCTCGATCAGTTTTCCGCCCAAAATGCGTTCGACGGCGGCCCGCCCGAATACGCCCGATTCCTCGATGGTTTCATCGTCGGCGCTAGGGATGTCCTGAACGTACGCGCTTGGTGCGGCAGCGGCCCTGGCCGGTGCCTTGGCGCGTCCAGCCTCCGCTTCAGGGCTGTTGGAAAGCCGCTGGTAGAGGCTTTGCCGCGTTTGGGTCGGACCGGCGGCAGGGGCAGCAACCGGCGCGGCAGCCGCTGGCTGGGGACGGGTGGGCGCCGCCGCGGGCGGTGCCACCGAAGCCGGGGCGACGGCGGCCCTGGCAGTTTCGGCCTGAGCAACAGGGGAGGGGGCAGCAGCCGCCATGGCGAATTCGGGAACCGGAGCGCGGTCAGGGGACGGCGCCTGGTAGGTTCCCGAAGCCGGATCACCGTGGTCGGAGCCGGAACCCGGACCCGGAGCCCAGGACGGCGCCGTGACGGCTGCCGCCGCGGCAGGGGCCACGGGTATGGAGGGCGGCACCTGGGCGGTTGCGGGTTCGTAATGGGGGACGTCGGCCGATGCCCCGATGTTGTCATTCACCGAGCCCGAAGCAGGAGCGGCACCCACGTTGCTCTTGTCGCCCACCACCCATACGCCGGGTGCCTGCTCCACGGCCCTGGTCCAGGGATCGTGGGCGGCGTCGGCCTGCGGGGATTCGGAGCGGGAAGCGGTACTCGAGCCCGGGGCGCCGGAGGGAGCCTCCTGGGTGGGCGGGGCAGCTCCCGGGCGGGCGCCGGCTGCCGAATGCGGGACACCAGTGGCGGGGGACGGTGATGCCGTCCGGCCGCCCGGCCGCGCCGAAGGCTCCCAGTCCATGGGAGGCTCCTCATCCAGCGGGGGAGCATCCTCATCCCGGGGTGGGCCCCAGTCGTCATCGGAATAGGAGTAGTCACCCCCTGCCGAGGGGTAGGCGGCCTGCGCGGCGTCCGTGGCGGACGGCCGGGCAGCAGCGTTCCCGCCGTTGACAGACTCGCGCCCTGACACTGGCCCCTGGATGGCGGGAGCGGAGGCCACTTCCGTGCTGCTGCCCCCGGCCGGGGCGGCAGCAGAGGGAACGACGGCGGGTGCCGCGGCCGGGCCGGCGGCAACGGCGGAGCTGCCCGAGCGGGCGGCAGGGGTGGTGCTCCTGGCGCTGGAGCCTCCGGCGCCGGCTGGGTTCCCCGCATTCCCGCCAAGCGGCGCCCCGGAGACAGCCGCACTTGCAGGAGCCTGCGCAGTGGGTGCTGCCCCGACAGGCGCAGGAGCCAGCCCCCAGGCAACGTCAGCTGAAGTGGCCGGAACCACCGGGCTGGCGGGTACTTTTGGGTTTGGCTCAGAGCTCGCCTGGCTGGCGCCGCCGGCAACCGCCTGGATCTGGCAGTCAATACCGACAGTCTTGTGGATGGCCTGGCGCAGGTTGTCCGAGTGGTCCGCCCTGCCGAAGGCGCCGGCAAGCCCGGACGTGGTGAAGGACAGCGTCAGGACACTGCCGTCGAACCCCTGGACCTGCGCATTGGGCTCAACGAGGGCCCAGGTGCTGCGCTTTATTTTGGACAGTGTCTGCAGGACGTCCGGCCAGGCCCGGCGTAGGACCTCCACGTCGCCCATGGCCGGGGGAGCAGACGGAACGGGCGAGCCGGGTGCGTGCTGGTCCGCGGGCGGGACCTGGCGGGCAGGTGCCTGCGGTGCAGTCTCGGGCCGCGGCGCTGGGTTGGCTGGCGCCGCTGCGGGCGGTTGGTGCGCGGCCGTGGGGGTGCCTGGAGCGGCAGGGTCCTGAGGCGCCCGGCCGCGGGCCGGTTCCTCAACGGGCCAGTCGCTGGTGCTGACGCGCGGCGGCGTCAGCGGGCTGCGGGGGCCGTCAGCGGCAGGATTGTCCTGCCGCTGAACTGAACCGGGCGTCGACGGAGCTCCCGGACCGGCCGGAACGGGATTTTCGTGCCTTCCCTGGGCGGGTTGGTCTGCGGCAGATGAACCGTTTCCGGCCTGCGAAGGTGCATGACCGGCAGGCGCAGGCTGCCCCGCTGCGGATTCTTCGGGGATGGCCGGGGTTGGCACCGACTGCGTCGTCATGGACCGGGACGGCGCGGACTGCGCCGAAGAGCCCTCCGCCGGAGAGCCCTGGGCGGCCGGCTCCTGCGGACGCTGGGAGTCCGAGGGGGCGTCCGCGCGGGCGGCGGCTGGAGCCGCCTGGAGCGCTGCTGGTGCCGCGGGCTGGGCGGGCGTGGCCATTGCGGGGGCACCGACGTCGGTCCCTGCGTAGTTCAGCCGCCTCTCCACGCGGTCGATCCGTGCGGCCATGCCCCGTTCGTTCTGCTCGGAGCTGGGGAGCAGGATCCGGGCGCACAGCAACTCCAGGTGCAGCCGGGGTGAGGTGGCGCCGGTCATTTCGGTCAGGGCCGTGTTGGTGACATCGGCAGCCCGTGAAAGTTCGGCGGCGCCAAGGTTGTGGGACTGGTTCTGCAGGCGGGCGATCTGGTCTGCGGGCATCCCGCGCAGGATGGCGTGGGCGCTTTCGGGCATGGCCTGCACGATGATCAGGTCGCGGAAGCGCTCCAGCAGGTCCTCGACGAACCTTCGGGGATCGTGGCCAGTCTGGATGACCCGGTCCACGGCGCGGAACACGGTGGCCGCGTCGGAAGCGGCCACGGCCTCCACGACGTCGTCCAGGAGCGAGGCATGCGTATAGCCGAGCAGGGCCACGGCGAGCTCGTAATCCAGCCCGTTGGGTCCCGCACCTGCCATGAGCTGGTCCAGGACGGAGAGGGAGTCACGGACGGAACCGCCTCCGGCGCGGATCACCAGAGACAGGACGCCAGGGGCCACGGGGACGTTTTCCTGGCGGCACAGGAGCTCAAGGTATGCCATCAGGGGCTCAGGCGGTACCAGCCGGAACGGGTAATGGTGGGTCCGGGAACGGATGGTCCCGATGACCTTGTCCGGCTCCGTGGTGGCGAAGATGAACTTGATGTGTTCCGGCGGCTCTTCCACGATCTTCAGCAGGGCGTTGAACCCGGCCGAGGTAACCATGTGGGCTTCGTCGATGATGAAAATCTTGTAGCGGTCCCGAACCGGAGCGTAAGTGGCCCGCTCGCGGAGGTCCCGCGCGTCGTCAACACCGCCATGGCTCGCGGCGTCGATTTCGATGACGTCAAGGGAGCCTGAGCCGCCGCGGGCCAGCTCCACACAGCTGGGGCAGGTTCCACAGGGGGTGTCCGTTGGCCCCTGGGCGCAGTTGAGGCAGCGGGCCAGGATGCGGGCGGACGTGGTCTTGCCGCAACCCCTGGGGCCGGAGAAGAGGTAGGCGTGGTTGACGCGGTTTTTTCGCAAAGCCGTCATCAGGGGCTCGGTGACGTGCTCCTGCCCGATAACGTCTGCGAACGAGTCGGGACGGTATCTGCGGTACAGGGCGGTAGTAACTGTCACGAAGAAAACCCTACCAATCCGGGCTGACATCATGCCGCCCTGTGGGGGAATAGTAAAGACCCCCCATGCACCCGCCAGAGCCCGTCTACCCTTGCTACCTTCCGGTCCTGGGGGAGTTCAACAGGATGACGCCACATGAGGGGCCGTCAGATACTTTACCCGAACATGCTGTCCGACTCGAATCGGCGCCTGCCGCCGCAGCCGGAGCGAACGCACGGCCGGTACGTGGCCGAAGAAGCGCAGTGCAGGCATGGATTTCCATTGCGCATCTCTGCCCCACCCGCGATCATGGGTATGTACACCGATTGGGGCAATCTCAAGGTTGTGAGCTGCGTGGCCTGGCGTAACGGAACGGACCCGGCAGTTCAACGGTGCACCAGGGAATGGGCGCATTGGGGGCGTCCATTTCCAGATTAAAAGACACCCCCGGCACCCGCTCGCCGGGGAGTGCGGGTGCCGTCCAAAACGCGCGCCGGAGGAGCCAATTGGGCGATGCGGAAAACTTCAGGTAATCTAGTACCTGCTTTTGATTCAGAAGCAGTTGGAGAATTCGCCTAGCGGCCTATGGCGCACGCCTGGAACGCGTGTTGGGTTAACGCCCTCGGGGGTTCAAATCCCCCATTCTCCGCCGGTCAAGAACCCGGCCCCGGTAACCCGGGGCCGGGTTCTTGCTATATGCGGAGCCTACAGGCCCCGAAACTGGGGATCAGGCCGCGTCTGCCAACGGTTCCCCAAGCCGCCTTAGGCGCTTCCTCGCTGCCGTTTCGCTGGGACCCATCCGCCTCAGCGGGCCGCCAAGGGCAAAATGGACGACGACGAGCACCGCCTTGGTTGCCAGCCGGACCGGCAGTGGAAACGGGCCAAGGCGTGGAACGGAAAGTCCCAGCATGTGCCGGTACCGGGGTTCCAGGCTGTACACGGCACCAGCAAACAGGATCCGGTATCCAGGCTTCAGCAGGGGATGCAGCGGCGCATTGCGGATGAACTCCACAGTTTCCTTGACCCGCGCGTCCGTACGCAGTTCGCCCCCTTCGTACCACCGTTCCAGCTGGCCGTGAAGCTGTGCTTCCGTCAGCGGCGGGTCTTCCACTCCCATCAGCATCCCGGCCTGGGCCCATTCCCGGACGTACGCGTCGGTGCCGCCAGGGATGGGCTTGCCCCAGATCTTGTGGGCTGCGAGGAAGCCATCGGTGAAGGCCAGATGGATCCAGTTGGCCAGTCCGGGATCGTTGGCACTGTAGGGGCGTACCCCGCCGTCGTTGTCCTGGTAGGTGCCTTGAACGGGCTCATGCAGGTGGCGGACACGCCGGGTTGCCTCCTCCGCGGCCGCCGTGGACCCATAGGTCACCGTGAAGATCCAGCGGATGGTGTTGGCCAGCCGCCGCAGGGGATCATCGCGGAAGTTGGAGTGCTCGTGGACCCCCGCCAGCGCGCCCGGATGCAGCGACTGCATCAGCAGCGTGCGGATACCACCCACAATGGGCGTCATGGAGCCGTGCACCGCCCAAACCGCGGAGCCGGGCAGGTGGTAGCCGGGGTCGTCCCCTTCGGCCAGCTTCAGCGTCCAGTCCGGCGGGGCGTCGGCCCTGCCGGAGAACGTCTTCTTGATCTCGTCCTGCCAGGTACGAAGGACATTGCGCATGAGACATTGTTGCCCATTTCCGCCGGCACGGCCGCTCCGGTGGGGAAGCGCGGCCTCCCACCCCCTAACGGCCCACAAAAAACCCGCATACTCCAGCTTTGGGGTTTCCACCCCTGCGGTCCTGTGGTCCCATGGGACATACCGTCGAGACAACGCGCGGCAGGACACGTCCTGGAGTCAGTGAATTGGGCAAGAATTCAGTGCCCGGCAACCGGAAGCCGGCCCAGCACACCCTTCCCCCTGTCGCCCGTGCCGTCGCCGCCGCCGGTGTCCTGGCGGCATCTGTTTATGCCGTGAACCTGTCCGCAGGCTCCGCTGAGCCGCCGCAGTTTGCCCGGTCGGTTTCCGAAACAGGGGCCACCCCCGGCGCTGCTGCCATGGACGGAATTTCCAGAACGGTCAACGGCCTGGAACCGGATAGCGGACCAGCTTCGTCCGCGGCAGGCCACCTGGGTGCCGCGCCCCCTCCGCCCACCATACTTTCCAGTCCCCAGGCCACGTTGGCCTTCCCGCACACCGCGATCGGCGGCGCGGACCCTGGCACAGCGGCAGCCCTGACTGTTGGCCCTGCCGGCGCGGGCAGGCCCTTGGCTGGATTCCTGATGGCACCCCTGCAGCTCCTGAGTCCGAGTTCGCCGTTCGGTTTCCGGGTGAGTCCGATCAGTGGGTCGGCGGGGGACTTCCACCTGGGGCAGGATTACGCAGCGCCGTGCGGGACGCCGGTTTATGCAGCTGATTCCGGTGTTGTGCGGGCAGCCGGCTGGCACCCCTGGGGAGGTGGAAACCGGATAGAGATTGACCACGGCGACGGGCTCATCACTACCTATAACCACCTGGAATCGATCGGTGTGCACACCGGTGACCAGGTGCGGGTGGGGCAGGTCATCGCCCGTGTGGGCACCACCGGATGGTCCACGGGCTGCCACCTGCACTTTGAAGCCGTCCTGAACGGCCGCTACACGAACCCCCTGAGGTGGACCTTCCTCCAGCTGCGGGCGATAAGCCAGTCCTTCCCGGCTGACATGGTTTCCTATGCGCCGGGCACAGGGTTGTCCGGCGGCCGGATCAGCTGGACCATTCCCCTGCAGATCGATCCGGGTGACGGACTCCCTGCGGCCGGCCTGCAGGCTTCGCCCTTCCCGCCGCTCCCGGTCCCGGGGCCGGCGCCCTCACCGTCCCAACCGACGGGCATTGTGCTGCCGCCACCCGACGTGCAATTGACGACGACGACCCCGCCAAGTGCTGCACGGTCGGACAGTGCCGCGCCGCCGCCGTCGGACCCGGCAAGCCCATCGCCGTCGCCTGCTGCGTCGACGGATCCTGCACCGACTGATCCTGTAGGCCCAACGCCGTCCCCCACGGAACCGGCTCTGACTGATCCTGTAAGCCCGTCGCCGTCGCCCACGTCACCGACGGAACCTGTGACGCCCTCGCCGTCGCCCACGTCACCGACAGAACCTGCACCGACGGAACCTGCGCCTACTGACCCGGCAAGCCCGTCGCCCACGTCACCGACGGAACCTGCACCGACGGAACCTGCGCCTACTGACCCGGCAAGCCTGTCGCCGTCGCCGACCGAACCCGCGCCTACTCCCACGCCCGTCGAGCCCGAACCCGCCCCCGTGGAGGCGGCACCTGTCGACCCGGCCCCTGCTCCCGTGCCCGTCACTGCTGAGCCCGTTCCTGCGCCAGTGCCCGTTGAACCCGTGCCGGCGCCTGTTGACCCCGTGCCCGTCCCGGCACCCATCACTGCCACGCCGGAACCCGACCCCACTGTTCCACCCGCGGAACCCGCCCCTTCGCCAACTCCCGCCGTGACCGAGCCATCCCCAACGGCACCCCCGCCCTAGGAAATTTTTTGCGCCGGACCCGTACGGCCCGCCGCCGGCACCGAATACCCTGCATGAGCAATTTCCTGCTGTCGCGCCGCCCGCGACCCCTCTATCCGATCCCGCTGATCCTGAACGACGGCACCAGGACACATTTCGGCCAGTTCAAAGGGAAGGTGGTTTTGGTGGTCAACGTGGCCTCAAACTGCGGCTTCACGCGACAGTACGCCGCACTGGAGGCGCTCTACGGGAAGTTCCATGACCGCGGGTTCGAGGTCCTGGGCGTCCCGTGCAACCAGTTCGCTGGGCAGGAACCTGGAAGCGACAGCGACATCGCGGACTTCTGCGAACGGAACTTCGGCGTCACATTCACCCTGACAGCCAAGGCCGACGTCCGCGGCCGGAACCAGCACCTGCTCTATTCCGAACTCACCAGGTTCAAGACAGGGCTGCTGCCGGGGCTGGTGAAGTGGAATTTCGAGAAGTTCCTGGTCAACCGCGAGGGGGACGTGGTGGCCCGGTTCGCCCCCACCGTGGAACCTGACTCGGAAGAGGTGACAGACGCCATCGAACAGACGCTGGGATAAACGGGCAGTGGGCCGAATCCGGCCTGCAAAAGCACAGTTCTTTTAACTTTTTCCACATCAGCCACGGCGATTTACCCCATGTTTGCCAAATGTCTGATTGGATAAATATTACTGAAGGGTACAAGGGAAGAACGGCTTCCCACCAACCATAGAGGTAGCAATGGAGCACATCGAGGCCGAACACCCCCGGCCACGCCACTTCCTACTCCACCTGAGCGATCCCCACCTGTTGGGAGGTCCGGAACCCCTCTACGGAATCGTCGACAGCGAAGCCAGGCTTGCCCAGCTGTTCGACGAAGTCAAAGCGTCAGGGGCCCGGCCTGAGGCCGTTATCTTCACCGGTGACCTCGCCGACAAGGGTGACGCCCAGGCTTACGTAAAGCTGCGGGCCATCGTCGAGCCGGCCTGCAAGGAACTCGGAGCCCAGGTCATCTGGGCCATGGGAAACCATGACGACCGCGCCAACTTCCGCCGGGGCCTGCTGGACCAGCCCGGCAGTGACGAGCCCGTGGACCATAGTTACTTCATCAATGGCCTTCGTGTCATTACCCTGGACACCACTGTGCCCGGGTTCCACCACGGCGAACTGAGCCCGGCGCAGCTGGAGTGGCTGGCCCGCCAGCTGGAAACCCCTGCACCGGACGGCACCATCCTTGCGATGCACCACCCCCCGGTTCCGTCGGTGCTGGACCTTTCGGTACTCGTGGAACTGCGCGACCAGGCTTCGCTGGCAGCGGTGGTGCGCAATTCGGACGTCCGCACCATCCTGGCCGGCCACCTGCACTACTCCACCACGGCGAGCTTTGCGGGCGTGCCCGTCTCGGTCGCTTCGGCTTCCTGCTACACCCAGGACCTGAACGTACCCGTGGGTGGAACACGTGGCCAGGACGGGGGCCAGGCCTTCAACCTGGTGCACGTGTACGAACACACCATCGTGCACTCCGTGGTGCCCATGGGCAGTGCGCCCACCGTGGGCGAATATGTCTCCCCGGAAGAGACGGCCCGGCGGCTGCAGGCTGCCGGCGTCCGGATTCCGGAGACCACCAAACAGCGCGGCAGCACCAAGCTCGGCGCACCCAGCCGGAGCTAGGATCGTTGCTCCGGCCGGCCCGGCTGCCGGACCGGCCCGGGCAACGCGTGCGGACTACTTTTCCCAGGGTGCCTTGATGGGGAAGTACCGTTCCAGGAAGTCCGTCACCACTTCGGCCCGCTCATCGGCGCTGACCTCAGGAAAACTGCCGTCGTTAAGGCAGAAGAAATCCATGTTCCGCTTGGCCAGCAGCTTGGGCAGGTACTTCAGGCCCGAGCGCATCGTGGTGTCCACGTAACGCACCTTGGCCGCCGTCTGCGTGACGGCCCGGCCCGTCAGCAGGGCGTAGTAATGGTAGAAAGAGTTGGTCACGGAGATGTTGTCCGCTGCCCGGAAGCGGCTGGCAGCGGTCTTCCGGAACTCTTCCGGGAACTCCTCTTCCATCTGGTCCACGACGCTCCGCCGCAGCGGCGCGGCGGTGTGCTCCAGGTGGCGGGTGGTGATCCGGCCAAACCGGTTCCAGAGGAGCTTGCGGTTCACCCGGGCCGCGTTTTCGAACCCGCTGCGTTCGGCGTCGTTTTCGCCCAGGCCGATCCTGGTTTCAGCCTCGATGAACTTGGTGATGCCCCCGGGGGTGAAGAACATGTCCGGGCCCACCGGCCGGCCGAAGAACATGTCGTCGTTGGAGTAGAGGAAGTGTTCGGACAACCCCTCGATGTTGTGCAGCTGGCACTCCACGGCCTGCGAGTTGTGGGTTGGCAGCACCGAGGGATCTGAGAAGAACTCCTCGCTGCGGACGATCGTGACGGACGGGTGGTCCGCCAGCCACGCAGGCGCGGGGGAGTCAGTGGCGATGAAGATGCGCCGAATCCACGGCGCAAACATGTACACGGACCGCAGCGCGTACTTGAGTTCGTTGATCTGCCGGAACCGGGCCTCGTGGTCGTCGCCTTCGCCCAGGACATGTCCCTTTTGCTGGGCGCGGCGGGCCGCGATGTATTCGGGGGAGCTGCCGTCCACCCAGGAGAACACGATGTCGACATCGAAGCTGATATCGCTGGCGTGATCGGCGAACATGTTCTCGATGGTGGGCCAGGTGTGGCCATACCGTTCCACGGTGCCGCGGACCGCATCCTGGCGCAACAGCGTCCGGCGGGTCAGCGAGTTCTCGATGGGGAGGATCAGCTGCTCGCCTTCAAAGGCCCACAACTCGATCTGGACACCGGCGGAGGCGCCAAACTCAAAGCCGCCCACGGGTTCCACCCGCGGCCGGTAGAGGCGGAAGATGCGTCCCTGCCGGTTGGGCGAGAGCTCGCCGTCCGCCACCAGGACGGAAGTCTTCTTCTTGGCGTCCACGGTCATGGAATAGAAGGGTTCGTCCCGGCAGGCATCCACCAGGGCGGCCCGGAGTTTCTTCCGGTCCTTCCAGTCCAGGGCCACCACCGGCCGGTCGTTGTTGCCGCGGACAAGGAGGTACGAAAGGCCGGCGTTGGCCAGGACGTTGCGCAGGAACAGCAGGTCTTCCACCATGGCCTGGTAGGGGGTCCGGGTGTCGTTGATCAGGGCGTGGCGGCCCTTGTGCCGGATGACGTCGGGGCGGTGCTTGAGGCGTTGCTCAGCCGCTGCCGATGTGATTTCGGCGTGAAATTGTTCTTCCACGGACGGTTGGGCGCCGTAGTAAACCTCGTCCTGGACCGGTGCTTCTGTAATGGTTGTCTCCGTGCTGGTGGTAGTGGGCATTCTTACCTGCATGATAGTCCTGCCCGGGTAACGGAAGGTTTCGTGGCACAGCGGCGGCGGGTGAGTCGACTGTCCGCCCGGCAGCGGCTCAGGCGCCCAGCGCGTCCCGCCACGCGTGCAGGAAGGCTCCGCCGGCGTCGTCGTGGATCACTGTGTCCTCCAGCCCCAGGTCCGCTGCCGTCAGCACCGGATACGGCTTGCTGGGAATACCGTCCGCCGGGCGCACATCGACGTGCTTCACCGGATGGTCGTTGTGGTGCAGCCAGTCCGCCATGGCGTAATCGGTGCGGGAATCGCCCACCGTCCGCCACGCCTGGGGCGTGATGCCCTGCGCTGCCAGGAGCTCCACCGCGCGGCTGGCGCCCAGGTCCTTCCCCAGCCGCACCGACTCAATGTCGGTGGAAATGATGGTGGGATCCACCCGGTAGTCCACCTCGTCGTCGGAATTTGGTGCATGGTGGTCCAGCCGGACCACACCCAGCCCGTGCCGTGCCATAAGTTCCATGGCCTCCGCATCGAACAGTTTCTGCTCGGCCAGGTAGTCGGCGCTGGGCACGTTGATGTGCTGCTCCACGGACACCATGGCGCGCTTGGTTTCGTCAAAGAACATATGGGCGGCGTAGTCCTCCGCCACCAGCCGGCGGATGTCGTCGCCGTAGGCTGCCGGCACGGCAAGCTCCCGGTCCACGTGGATGGGGCCCGGGCCGGCCGAGGTGCAGCTGAACCAGACCGCGCCCTTTTCGCAGACGGCGTGGATGACAGTTCCCGCCGGGATGCCCGCCGCGATCATGGGTTCCATGACCTGTTCGCGGATAAAGGCGTCGGAACGTCCGGTATTGAAGATGACCGGGATGCCCGCAGCGGCGAGGGCCACCAGGTCAAGGATGATGCCGGGCTTGACGTCACGTGTCACCGGACTGGCCACCGGCCCGTCCACGTCCAGCAGGAGGGCCAGAGGCGGCTCCGCCGGCTGGCTGGTTCCGGGCGCGGACACGGCAGGGGACTCGGAGACTGTCATGGATCCATTCTGTCAGCAGGACCGGCGCCGCTCCGCGCCCACCGGCGGCACGCCCGTGGATCGGATGGTCACTGTTTGGCTACAACCTGCCGCGCGCCAGCCCTGCCACTTTCGCTGGGGCACGGCGGTGCCTACTGTTGCATGGTGATATTCAAAGCTGTGGGCGAGGGCCGCCCTTACCCCGACCATGGTTACAGCACCCCCAAGCAGTGGGCGTCGCTGCCGCCGCGGCCGGTCCGGCTGGATGAACTGGTGACCACCAAGCGCACCCTGGACCTGGAAGCGCTGCTGGCGGAAGACTCAACATTTTTCGGCGACCTGTTCCCGCACGTCGTGCAGTACAAAGGGACCCTTTACCTGGAGGACGGCCTCCACCGGGCGGTGCGGACCGCCCTGCACCAGCGCACCGCGATCCATGCCCGGGTCCTGGTGCTCGATGGCTAGCAAACGGCCAAAGGACCCCAGTGTCCTGCACGGCCACCACGTTGTTACCGGCCCTGAACTGCGCGCCGCCATGGAGGCGGCCAGGGACGCCGACGAAACCGCCCGGGTACGGCGCCGTGTGCTGCACGGGGTGGTGCTGGTCATGCTGATCGGCCTGATCGCCGCCGGCATCATCGTTGCCACGGCCATCATCAATGGCCGGCTGAAGCTGCCCTCCGCGGAGCCCGCTCCTGCCCCGGTGTCATCCTGCCCGGCTTCGATGTACGACTACGTGCCGCCGGACAAGGTCAACCTCAACGTCTACAACTCCACCAGCCGGCCAGGCATTGCCCGGTCCGTGGCGGACGAATTCCTTGCACGCAAGTTCATCGTGGGGAACGTGTCGAACATCAACGCCGGCTACCGGGGCGTGGCCGCCGTGGTGTCGGGTGCCGCAGGGCAGGCATCGGCGTTCACGGTGCAACGCCATGTGCCCGGCTCGGACTACTTCCAGGACGGAAGGACCGATGCCAGCGTGGACGTGATCCTGGCACAGGACTACAAGGCGCTCGCCCCGGCAGACCTGGTGGACCAGACGCCCGGCAAGCTCAGCTGCCCGAGGGAAAACCGGCGCACCGCGGACACGGACAAGCTGCCCGTCATTCCTGCCGCCGCTCCGACGCCCTGACCGGGGCCAGCCGGGTTCAGCCGGCCACCGCCGGAAGCTTGGCCACCTTCACCGGCTGCCCGTCGTCGTCGAACCGTGCACCGGCACCCAGCTGGATGAACCGGACGGTCCGGGCAACCCGCGCCTCCAGCTCAGCCGGCTCGTCGCTGCCCCGCGCCGCGCTGGACGACAACGTGCCCAGGATCAGCTGGGATTGCTGGCCCACGTCCGCCACCGGCAGGTACCCCTGCTCCATGCCGTCGCGCAGGATGCCCTGCAGCAGGACGCTGAGCTCGCCCACATGGTCGGAGAGCTTGGCAAAGGACGACGGCGACAGCACCGCCCCCATGGCGGGGCCCGGCGGGAGGTGGCGTCGGCTGAGGTCGACCACCTGGGCGCGGACGTACAGGGCCAACCGTTCCACCGGGTTACCAATCCGGTTCAGCGATTCGCGCAGTTCGGTGAGGAACTTCTCGGTCTCGTCCAGGGCATAGGAGATCAGGAGTTCTTCGATATCGGCGTAGTAGTTATAGACAGCGGTGCGGCCCACGCCTGCGTGCCGCGCCACGTCCGTCATGGTCAGCCCCGGAAGGCCATGGGTGAAGAGAAGCTCGCCAAAAGCGGTGAGGATACGTCGCTGGGTGTCCGCGCGCTGTTCGGCGTTGCTCGCCGCTGAAATCCTGGGCATACAGACACTTTACCGCCATGTGTCAGTAAAAGGAGCTAAATGGCGCACCCGTCGGGTCCGCAGGCTTCGGCGTCGGAGGAATTGACGAGGACCAGGGGGTTGGCGTCCTGCCAGGCCTGGGTGAGGGCAGCCGTGAACGTCTTAGTGGGCTGGGCGCCGGACAACCCGAATTTGCGGTCGATCACGAAGAACGGGACCCCGCTGATGCCCAGGCCCCGGGCCTCCTGGAAGTCGAACCGGACCTCGTCCGAGTACTTGTCCGTGGTGAAAAGTTCCTCCACCTCGCCTGCCGGCAGGCCGAGATCGTTGCCCAGCGACGTCAGGTACTCCCGGCTCCCGATGTCCTTGCCGTGCTCGAAGTGGTCGCTGAGGAGGCGCTCCTTGGCCGCGTCCTGGCTGCCATGGGGTGCCGCCAGGTGGATCAGGCGGTGGGCGGTGAAGCTGTTGGCCACCACCACCTGGTCGAACCGGTAGTCAAGGCCCTCACCCTTCGCCTGCTGGGCCACATGCTCGAACATCTGCGACACCTGCCGGAAGGGCATGCCCTTCCGGCTGCTGAGGTACTCCAGCTCGGTGCCGTCATAGTGCTCCGGCAGGGTGGGATCAAGCTGGTAGCTGCGCCACACCACGTCCACAGAGTCGCGGTGGGGGAACGCCGCCAGCGCAGCCTCAAACCGGCGCTTGCCGATAAAACACCACGGGCAGGCAACATCTGACCAGATCTCAATCTTCATGATCTGCACAACCTGCAGCCCCTGGCCGCCATTCCGGGGACCGCTATGAGATGCCCCACACAGCGGGTCTTGTGGCCGGACCCATAAAGCGGAATAGTCGGAGCAGAGGTCAAGCAGTGGGCCCTTCGAAGCTCAAAACACCGACGGAAATCGGTGGAAGAGCGCCCGGCCAGCTGGGGAGCCCGGCCTGTCAAACCTGGGAGGCCAGGAATGCGGATTGGACTTGTCACCGGGCCGTGGATTCCGGTCCCGCCGGCAACATACGGTGGAACCGAACGCGTGGTGGACACGCTGGCCAGGGGCTTCGCCGCAGCCGGCCACGAGGTGCTGCTGGCCGCACCCGCGGACAGCACCTGCCCCGTCCAGCTCGTCCCCGGAATGCGGCCCACCGATTACGGCGGCCTTGGAACCACCCTCTCCGAGCTCAGCCACGTGGCCAGGGCCTACGAGGGGCTCCAGGACGTGGACATCATCCACGACCACACCCTTGCCGGCCCCCTGTACCTGCACCGGCCGGCCGGTGTGCCGGTGGCCACCACCATTCACGGTCCCATCCACGCCCAGGCGGCGGACATCTACCGGGCTGTGGCCCGGAAAGGTGCCGTCATTGCCATTTCCAGGGACCAGGCCTCACACGCCCCCGACGTCCCGGTGACCCGCGTGATCCACCACGGCATGGACCTGTCGGCAGTGCCGGTGGGGTCCGGGGCCGGCGGCTACCTGTGCTTCGTGGGCCGGTCCTCGCCGGACAAGGGGCTGCTGGAGGCGATAGCCATCGCGCGGGAGGCCGGACTGCACCTGAAGATCGCGGTCAAGATGCGGGATCCGGAGGAGGTGCACTACTTCCGGGACGTCGTGGAACCCATGCTCGGTCCGAACGAGGACTTCGTGGGCGAAGTGGACGACGCCGCGAAATACCGGCTGATGGGGGAGGCGTTGGCCTTCCTGAACCCCATCCAGTGGTCCGAGCCGTTTGGGCTGGTGATGATCGAGGCCCTGGCCACCGGCACCCCGGTCATCGGCACCCGGATCGGATCAGCCCCGGAGATCGTCAAGCACGGGCGCACGGGGTTCCTGGGAAAGACCGCTGAACTGGCCGGCCTGGTTCCGGCAGCAGCGGGCCTGGACAGGGCCGAATGCCGCCGGGCGGTGGTGGACGGGTTCAGTGCCGACCGGATGGTCGCCGAGCACCTGGAACTCTACAGTGACCTCATTGAAGGGAGGACGCCCCCGGGGGTTCCGCACGGTACCCGGTTGCACCAGAATCGATAGGGGCAGAAATGCTTCCCCGATCCCCCGGGGCAGCTTCCGCGACAGAAGGAGTCTTTTCCATGACCGCCTGGAACGAAGACATAGAGGCAGCCGGCTCAGAGTCGGGGTCGGTCACCGTACTGGAGGGCTCCTCGTTCTGCATCTCCTCCGCCACCGGGGACATCAACCCCGAGGCAGGCACGAACGGAGTCTTCTACCAGGACACGCGGATCGTTTCCCGCTGGGCGCTGAGGATCAACGGATCGCCGCGCGAACCACTGTCCGCGCAGCGGCCGCAGCCGTTCGAAGCCACCTTCGTGGGCCGGGCAAAGTGGCCCGGCGGCAGGTTCGACAGCCCCCTGGTGGTCCGCCAGGTCCGGCACATCGGTCCGGGCCTGCAGGACGACATATCGCTGGAAAACTTTGCCTCCGAACCGGTCGAATGCGAGATCGAACTGCTGGTCGACGCGGACCAGGCAGACCTGTTCGACGTCAAAGGCGGACGCACCACGGGATCAGATGACACCACCAGGACAGTGTCCGAAGGCCGGCTGATTATCGAAGCGGAGCGCCATGGCCAGCAGCGGGGCTCCGCCATCGGGGCCCGGGGCGCGGAAGTCACCACCGAAGGCCTGCGTTTCCGTGTCACCGTTCCGGCCCGGGGCAAATGGGCCGCCAGCGTGATCGTGGTGCCGCTGGTGAACGGCGAGGCACCCGAGAAGCCCTTCAAGGAGGGGCAACTGCCGCACCACCGGGAAGGTGTACAGCGGCACCTGGCCTGGGAGGAAGGCGTTCCCCGGATCAGCATCCAGGACGCCAGCCTCCAGGACCTGCTGAACCGGAGCCAGAGCGACCTGGGCGCCCTGCGGATCTTCGACGCCCACCACCCCGAACGGGCAGCCGTGGCCGCGGGCGCACCATGGTTCATGGCCCTGTTCGGGCGGGACTCGCTGCTGACCTCCTACATGAGCATGATGGTCAACCCCAACCTGGCGCTGGGAACGCTGCAGACCCTGGCCGGAATCCAGGGAAAGAAGGTGGACCCGGACTCGGAGGAGGAACCGGGCCGGATCCCGCACGAGGTACGGCTGGGCGTGACGGCGGGGCTTTCCCTGGGCGGAAGCGCCTACTACGGCACGGCGGACGCCACACCGCTCTTCGTTGCAGTCCTGGGCGAGCTGAGCCGCTGGGGACTTTCCCGGGAGAAGATCCAGCCGCTCCTGGCGCACGCCGACCGTGCCCTGGAATGGATCGAAAAGTACGGCGACCGGGACGGCGACGGGTTTGTCGAATACCTCCGCGCCAATGATCATGGCCTGGTCAACCAGGGCTGGAAGGACTCCTGGGACGGGATCAATTTCGCCGACGGTACCATCGCCGAAGCCCCGATCGCCCTGTGCGAGGTCCAGGCCTACGTCTATTCGGCCTACCTGGGCAGGTCCCTGCTGGCGCACTGGAGCGGTGACACAGCCCTGGAGATGCACTGGGCGGACAAGGCCGCGGCATTCAAGGAGGAATTCAACAAGAAGTTCTGGCTGCCGGACAAAGGGTACTTCGCCGTGGCGCTGGACAAGGACAAGCGGCCTGTCGACGCCCTGACCTCCAACATCGGCCACTGCCTGTGGACCGGCATCGTGGATGAGGACAAAGCCGCATCCGTGATGGAACACCTGATGTCGCCGCAGATGTTCACAGGATGGGGCATCCGCACGCTGGCTTCCGACATGGGAGCCTACAACCCGGTGAGCTACCACAACGGCTCCGTCTGGCCGCACGATACGGCGCTGGTGGCCACCGGCCTAATGCGCTACGGATTCGTGGACGAAGCCAAGCGGGTGGCCCTGGGAATCTTCGACGCTGCCGCCCACTTCAACGGCCGGCTCCCGGAACTGTTCTGCGGTTTTGACCGGGGCGAGTTCGCCAGCCCGGTGCCCTACCCCACGGCCTGCTCGCCGCAGGCGTGGGCTGCCGCGGCACCGGTCCAGCTGGCACGGATCCTCCTGCGGTTCGATCCCGTCTTCACCCGCGGAGTGGTGCACCTGGCCCCGATCCTGCCCGAAGTCGTGGGGACATTCCGGGCAGAGAACGTGCTGCTGGACACCAGCCGCGTCACCATCACCGCCACGGGCACCAAGGGCAGCATCGAGGGCCTGCCGCCCGGACTCAGGTTCCTGGCGGAGCCCCGGCCGCCGCTGGCCTACCCGCCCAATGGATTTGCCGGCAGCCCTGGACGCCAGGGGATGGCCCAACCCAAAACGTAAGGCGACCCGGCACGGCTCAGGGCAGGGCGCGTTCCAGTACGAAGTCGTGCTCCACGGTGCTGCCCAGCCGGAAGGACTTGGTGCCCACCTTGTGAAAGCCGGACTTTTCGTAGAAGCGGATGGCGCGGGCGTTCTGGCTGTTCACACCCAGCCAGGCCCCGGCGCCCCCGGTGGAGGCCGCGGCCTGGAGGCTGGCGTGCATCAGTTCGGCAGCCGCGCCCAGGCCGTGATAGTCGGGGTGGACGTAGCACTTGCTGATTTCAACGGAGGGCAGCAGTGCCAGGGCGGAGGCCACGTCCGGGTCCGCGGCCGGCCTGTCCACCAGGAGGCTGTAGCCGGTGAGCCGCCCGTCGGCGTCGATGACCAGGATGGTGACGTCCGGGTCCGCAAGATAGCCCGTGAAGTGTTCCTCGCTGAGCGTGTTGGCCAGGTGGGCGGCAATGTCGGCAGGTGACGACGACGGCGGGCAGGCCAGCGGAAAGGTGACGGCAGCCAGGTCGGCGAGCGGGCCGGCGTCGTCCCCTGTTGCCCTGCGGATGGTGTGCGTCATGCGGTGTCCCTCCAGGTCAGGGGGTGATGGTTCGGACGGGGGAGCCGGCAAGCCAGGCGGTGATGTCCTCCAGGGCGCCCCCGTAGAACTGCCCGTAGCTTTCCTGGGTGACGTAGCCCAGGTGCGGGGAAAGCACCGTGTTCGGCGCGGCCAGGAGCGGGTGCCCGGCCTGCAGTGGTTCCTGGTCGAAGACGTCCAGGGCGGCGCCGCGGATCCACCCCTCGTTCAATGCCTTGATGAGCGCCTCCTGGTCCACCAGGGGTCCGCGGGCGGTGTTGACCAGGAGGCCTTCGGGGCCCAGCAGCCTCAGCTCCGCCTCGCCCACGGTGTTCTCCGACCTCGGGGAGAGCCGCAGGTGGAGCGTTGCGACGTCGGCCACTGTGAAGAGTTCCTCCTTGGACACCAGCCGGGCGCCGGCTTCCGCTGCGGACTCCGCGGTGAGGTTCTGGCTCCAGGCCACCACGTCCATGCCGAACGCCTGCCCGTAGGCGGCAATCCGCCGGCCGATCTTGCCCAGGCCCACGATGCCCAGGGTCTTCCCGGCCAGTTCGAGGCCTACCGTTGACTGCCAGGTACCTGCCCGCAGCGAGCTCTCCTCGGCGGGAAGGTGCCGGGCAATGGCCAGCAGGAGGGCCCAGGTCAGTTCGGGTGCTGCCGTGGGTGAGCCGGGCGTGCCGCACACCGTCACCCCGTGTTCGGCGGCAGCTTCGACGTCGATCGCGGCGTTCGCCATTCCGGTGGTGACCAGCAGCTCCAGTGCCGGCAGCTTCTCGAAGACTTCCCGGGGGAACGCGGTCCGCTCGCGCATGGCGATCACCATGGTGGTGTCCGCCAACGCCGCAACCAGGGCATCCCGGGACGTGAAAGGTTCACGGTAGGTCGTCACGGTGACACCCGCCGTCTCCAAAGCCGTGAAATCGGCGAAGCCGTGGGCCGCGTCCTGGTAGTCATCGAGGATGGCAAGGCGGTGCGTCATCGGGTGTCCTTCGCAGTGTCCTACGTCCTGGGGTCACGCTTATCGTATGGCAGGAGACGGTCACCAGGGCGCGTGAAGCCCCGGCACCGCAGGAGCGTGATAGCAATGGGAGTGATGAATCCATGCCCATTCCCGATTTTGGCCCTGTGAGCGGCCCCGCCCTGTCCCGCATCCCGAAAAGCTGGGTCCTGCTGGCCTGCATCGGCCTGCTGGCCCTGAACCTTCGCGGCCCCATCGTCTCCGTGGCCCCCCTGGTGGACCTCATGCAGGCGGAACTGCACTTTTCGCCGGTCATGCTGGGGCTGCTGACCAGCATCCCGGTGCTGTGCTTTTCGCTCGCCGCTCCGCTGGCGTCCCTGGCGGCGCGGAAGTTCGGTGCGGAGTTCGCGGTGACGCTGACCATCGTGGGCGTGCTGGCCGGCGTGCTGCTCCGTTCCGCTGGAGGGCCGGCGCTGGTGGTGGCGGGGACGGTGGTCATTGGCGTGGCCATTACCGTGGGCAACATTGCGGTGCCGCTGATCATCCGCCGGGATTTTGCCCCGCGGCGGCAAGGGACCGCGATGGGGATCTATACCGCGGCCCTGAACATCGGGTCCTTCCTGACCTCGGTGGCCATGGCCCCGCTGGCGGCCGTGACGGGGTGGCGGCTGGCCCTGGCCGCGGTGGCTGTGCTGGCCGTGGCCGCGGTGGTGGTGTGGGTGCTGGCCGTGGGTCCCCGCACCGCGTTCATGGTGTCAGGCGAGGATGGCGTGGACGCGCCGCGGGCCCCGGTGAGCCGTTCCGGCTGGGTCACTGTGGGGCTCACCGCGGGCTTCGGGGGCCAGGCCTTCTCCTACTATGGCGTCACGGCATGGCTGCCCAGCTACCTGCACGACGAACTGGGCATGAATGCCGCGCAGGCCGGCGCCGCGTCCTCGATCTTCCAGATCCTGGCCATCGTGGGCGGCCTCGGTGTGCCTTTTGCGGCCAAATACATGAGTACGACGGCGGTGGCGGTCACCCTGAGTGCCTTGTGGCTTGCCGTCCCGGTGGGGCTGCTTTTCCTGCCGCAGCTGTGGTGGCTGTGGTCCACCTCCGGCGGCATCGCGCAGGGCGGCGGCATCACGCTGATCTTCATCGTCGTCATCAAGCTGGCCCGGGACCAGGCCGCTGCGGGCCGGATGTCCGCCACCGTCCAGGGGCTCGGTTACTGCCTCGCGGCGGTGGCCCCGCCGCTGGTGGGCTTCGTCCACGACAGCTCAGGATCCTGGACGCCGGCCCTGCTGGTCATCCTGGGGTCGGTGCTGGCCTTCTTCGTCGGAACCACCCTGTCGGTGCGGAAGGTGCCGAAGGGCCGCTGAGGCGACCTGACGCCGTCGACCATTCTTCCCGGAAAGCCCGTCCAGGTAACGCCCTAAACCGGCAACGCCCGCCCACTTTCCTGGCGAAAGTGGGCGGGCGTATGGGTTGTTCCGCCGCCGGGCCGGCGCCCCGGATTTCGGGGGACCTGTTGCGAAGGGCGTGCCGGCCCGGCAAACGGAGGTTTGTTACGCCGCGGCGAGCTCCTCGACGGTGGCCTTTTCGCGGGCCTCGGTCAGGTAGCGGGCGTAGGCGGGGAGGGTGAGGAACGAAGGGAACTCACGGCTGAGCGTGACTTCCTCGAAGATGTCCCGGGCGTCCTCGAACCGGTCGCCGTCGAAGCGTTCCAGCCGCGTGAACTCCTCGTCCAGCAGCTCCTCGACCCATTCGTGGCTGATGATCTCGCCCTGGTCGGTGATGGCCCGGGCGTAGATCCACTGCCACAGCTGGGAGCGTGAGATCTCCGCGGTGGCGGCGTCCTCCATGAGGTTGTGGATGGCCACGGCGCCGTTGCCGCGGAGCCAGGATTCGATGTAGCGGATGCCGACTTCGATGTTGTTCCGGATGCCCTGTTCGGTGATGGTGCCGGTGGTGGCGGCCACGTCGATCAGGGCACGGTCATCCGGCGTGACGTCCTCGCGGAGCCGGTCCAGCTGGTTCGGACTGGTGCCCAGGACGCCGTAGAATACCTCGCGGCACACAGGCACCAGGTCCGGGTGCGCCACCCAGGAGCCGTCGAAGCCGTCGTTGGCCTCGCGGGTCTTGTCGGCGCGGACCTTTTCGAGGGCGTTGGCGTTGGCTTCCGGATCCTTGCGGTTGGGAACGGCTGCCGCCATGCCGCCGATGGCCATGGCGCCGCGCTTGTGGCAGGCGCGGACCAGCTGTTCGGTGTAGGCCCGCATGAACGGCTGGGTCATGGTCACCTGGCCGCGGTCCGGCAGGACGAAGCGGGGGCCGCGGGTGCGGAAGTTCTTGATCAGGGAGAAGATGTAGTCCCAGCGGCCGGCGTTCAGCCCTGCCGCGTGGTCGCGCAGTTCGTAGAGGATCTCCTCCATTTCGAACGCCGCGGTGATGGTCTCGATCAGCACCGTGGCGCGGATGGTGCCCTGCGGGATGCCGAGCAGGTCCTGGGCCAGGATGAAGATGTCGTTCCACAGCCGTGCTTCGAGGTGGTTCTCGATCTTGGGCAGGTAGAAGTACGGGCCCTTGCCCTGGGCGAGCAGGCGGCGGGCGTTGTGGAAGAAGAACAGGCCGAAGTCCACGATGCCGCCGGCGATGGGCTGGCCGTCGATGAGCATGTGCTTCTCCGGCAGGTGCCAGCCGCGGGGGCGGACCACGATGGTGGGCAGGTCGCCGACCGGGCGGAGCTTGTATTCCTTGCCTTCTTCGGTGGTGAAGTCGATCCGGCGCTCCAGGGCGTCGGTGAGGTTCAGCTGGCCTTTGATGACGTTCCGCCACGTGGGGGTGGAGGAGTCTTCCATGTCCGCCAGCCATACCTTGGCACCGGAGTTCAGGGCGTTGATGGTCATCTTCTTGTCCACCGGGCCCGTGATTTCGACGCGGCGGTCTTCCAGTCCCGGTGCCGGGGGAGCGACCCGCCACGAGGAGTCATTGCGGATGTGCTCGGTTTCCCGCAGGAACCGCGGGTCCGCTCCGGCAGCGATGTCAGCCCGCCGGGTGCGCCGCGCCTGCAGCAGCTCCCGCCGCCGCTCCGCAGTAGCCCGGTGCAGCTTCGCAATGAATGAGAGGGCATCCGGGGTCAGTACCTCGTCCTGCCGGCAGATGGGCTGCGCGGTCATGGTGATGCCGTTGATGGTGAAGCTATCGGTGAAGCTGTTCATCTCAGTCTCCTTAAGGACGGAAGGGAAGTTCGACGGCGGGACTTGCCTGGGTGGGGCCGGGAAGGGAAATCCTCCGCGTGCTATCCCCATCCCCGGCGAAAGACCTCGCAAAGCTCGGTCGACGCCGGGGACAGGGCCCCTTTACGCACGCTTCCGGATTCCCCCTCCCGGCCCGCGACGGCCACGCTTGGGCGAGTGCCGCCGTCGTGCCTCTTCGGTGAGCGAAGCGAACGGCTCACCTTGGGCGGCTGGGGATTAGTGGAACTGTCCCTCTTCGGTCGATCCGACCAATGCGAGGGTGGACGCGTTCGGGTTGAGCGCCGTGGAGATGGTGTCGAAGTAGCCGGTGCCGACTTCGCGCTGGTGCTTGGTTGCGGTGTAGCCGCGGGACTCGGAGGCGAATTCCTTTTCCTGCAGTTCGACGTAGGCGCTCATGCCTTCACGGGCGTAGCCGTGGGCGAGGTCGAACATCGAGTAGTTCAGGGCGTGGAAGCCGGCCAGGGTGATGAACTGGAAGGTGAAGCCCATGGCGCCGAGTTCGCGCTGGAACTTGGCGATGGTGGCGTCGTCCAGGTGCTTGCGCCAGTTGAAGGACGGGGAGCAGTTGTAGGAGAGCATCTGGTCCGGGAACTCGGCCTTGACGGACTCGGCGAACTTGCGGGCCAGCTCCAGGTCCGGGGTGCCCGTTTCCATCCAGATGAGGTCGGAATACGGGGCGTAGGCCTTGGCGCGGGCGATGCAGGGTTCGATGCCGTTGCGGACCTTGTAGAAGCCTTCCGCCGTGCGCTCGCCGGTGATGAATTCCTGGTCGCGCTCGTCGACGTCGGAGGTGATCAGGGTGGCAGCCTCGGCGTCGGTGCGGGCGATGACGACGGTGGGGGTGCCGGCGACGTCAGCCGCGAGCCGTGCGGCGTTCAGGGTCCGGACGTGCTGCTGCGTGGGGATCAGCACCTTGCCGCCGAGGTGGCCGCACTTCTTTTCCGATGCGAGCTGGTCCTCCCAGTGAACACCTGCTGCACCGGCCTGGATCATGGATTTCATGAGTTCGTAGGCGTTCAGCGGGCCGCCGAAGCCGGCTTCGGCATCGGCAACGATCGGGACCAGCCAGTCCTCGACGGTCTGGATGCCTTCGGAGAACTCGATCTGGTCCGCCCGGAGCAGGGCGTTGTTGATGCGGCGGACCACGGTGGGGACGGAGTTGGCCGGGTAAAGCGACTGGTCCGGGTAGGTGTGGCCGGAGTTGTTGGCGTCGGCAGCTACCTGCCAGCCGGAGAGGTAGATGGCGCGCAGGCCCGCCTTGACCTGCTGGACGGCCTGGTTTCCGGTGAGGGCGCCCAGTGCGTTGGTGTAGCCGCCGGTCTTGTGCTCCTCGGTGAGCTGCTTCCACAGCTTTTCGGAGCCGCGGCGGGCCAGGGTCTGCTCTTCGGTGACGCGGCCGCGGAGGCGGACGACGTCGGAGGCTGAGTAGTCACGGGTCACACCTTCCCAGCGGGGGTTGGCGGCCCACTCGAGCTCCAGGGCGGCGGCCTGCTCTTCGGGCGTCTGCTGGGTGGGCTCAAATGCTGCAGTCATCGTTGATCTCCTTGATTGAGCTCCGGACGGGATAGGTGGGAACCGCGTCGTTGAGGTTCCCACCGGCTTTATCCGGTGCGGTGTTTCTTTCCGTGACAACTACTTTTCAGCACTTTCAACCCCCTTTCTAGATAAAAAGTATGGAAAGAAATGCACTTCTTCACGTATTCTTCAGAAATGTCGCCTTCAAGCTGGAACAGGGACGTTTCCCAGCCACCGTCAGCCGCCGCAGCGGAACTGGACGTCATCGCACTGGGCCGCCGCGTCCGCCATCTCCGCAAACAAGCCGGGCTCACGCTCGATGACCTGAGCGCCGCCGTCGGTACCGCTCCCAGCCAGCTGAGCCTGATTGAAAACGGCAAGCGCGAGCCCAAACTGACGCTGCTTCAGCACCTGGCAGCGGCGCTGAACGTCAGCATCGACCAGCTGCTCGGGGCCGAACCGCCCAGCCGCCGCGCCGCCCTCGAAATTGAGCTGGAGCGCTACCAGCGCGGGCCGCTGTACGAGTCGCTGGACCTGCCCAAAATCCGCATCAGTTCGCGGCTTCCGCTGGATGTTCTGGAGGCCCAGGTGGGGCTGCTGCACGAGCTGGAACGGAAGATGAACGAGCAGGTGGCCACCCCGGAGGAAGCCCGCCGCGCCAACGGCGAACTGCGGGCCATGATGCGGGAACGCGGCAACTACTTCCCGGAGTACGAGGCCGAGGCGCAGAAGGTCCTCAAGGAGGTGGGTTACACCACCGGCCCGCTGAGCCAGCACGTCATCGCGGACATCGCCGAGCACCTCGGGTTCACCCTGCACCACGTGGGGGATTTGCCCCATTCCACCCGCTCCGTGACGGATTTGAAGAACCGCAAAATTTACCTGACGCAGAGCCAGCGGCAGGACCACGACCCCCGCTCGGTGCTGCTGCAGGCCCTGGGCCACTACGTCCTGGGCCATGAAACGCCCAAGAACTACGGAGACTTCCTCGCCCAGCGGGTAGCCACCAACTATTTCGCCGCCGCCCTGCTCCTGCCCGAGCAGGCAACCGTCGAATTTCTGCAAAAAGCCAAAGCGGCCAAGGAAATCGCGGTCGAGGACATCCGGGACGCGTTCGCCGTGTCCTATGAGACCGCGGCGCACCGCTTCACCAACCTGGCCACGAAGCACCTGGGCATCACCACGCACTTCCAGAAGACGCACCAGAGCGGCATCATCTACAAGGCCTACGAGAACGACGGCGTGAACTTCCCCCAGGACCACACCGGCGCCATCGAGGGCCAGCCGTCGTGCAAGGCCTGGACCTCCCGTGCCGTGTTCGACGTGCCGGACAAGTTCAGTGCCTACAGCCAGTACACCGACACGCCGTCGGGCACGTACTGGTGCACCGCCCGCACCGAGCGGTCCGCCAGCGGCGAGTTCTCACTCAGCATCGGCGTGCCGTACCAGCATGTGAAATGGTTCCGCGGGCGGGAGACCACCGCCCGGGCCAGGTCCAACTGCCCGGATCCCAACTGCTGCAAGCGGCCGCCTGCCGAACTGACCAGCCAGTGGGCCGGGAACGCCTGGCCGTCCGCGCGCGCCCATTCGCACCTGCTGGCCGCGATGCCTCCCGGAGCTTTCCCGGGGGTGGATGAGACCGAGGTGTACAGCTTCCTGCAGGCGCACTCCGGCTCATAGGAACGCCCCATCACATACTGCCCCTTTCTTCCCAACGCCCCATCACATCCCGCCGGTTTCCTCTGGACGCCCCATCAGATCCCACCGGTTTCCTCCGGACGCCCCATCAGATCCCGCCGGTTTCCTCCGGACGCCCCATCACTTTCCTGACGAAAGTGATGAGGCGTTTGGGTTTACGCCGCCAGAAGTGATGGCGCGTTGCTGGATTAAGTGCCAAAAGTGATGGGGCGTTGGGTCAGCCGTGGAGCTTGCGGTAGGCCTCAGCGGCGGCGGGATGCAGCGGGATCCCGGCGGTGTTGATGAGGCTCTCCGCGCTGAGGAACTGCACGCCCAGGGTGGACTGGGGGATGAGTTCGCCGGCGTTGTGCACCAGCAACTGGACTGTGCGCTCCACGGTGGCGCTGTCCAGGTCCCGCCGGCAGAGCAGCAGGTTGGGAGCGCCCACCGTCCACACCGCCGGTATGCCGGGATAGCTGCCCTCTGGAATCAGGACCCGGTCGTACATTCCGCCGTACCTCCGGCGCAGCTCCGGCAGCAGGGCGGACAAATCCAGCAGTCCCAACGCCACGTCCTGCTGCGCGGCAGCGATGGCCGCGGTGGGCACGCCGCCGGACCAGAACAGTGCATCCACGGTCCCCGCCTTGAGCGCTGCGATGCCGTCATTCAGGCCAAGATGTTCGACGCCGGCAGTCCCGGCGGAGGGCGGCGCGGCATCCGTTGAGGTGCCCAGGCCCGCTGCTTCGAGCAACCGTGGAGTGGTAAGGGAAGTCCCCGATCCGGGTTGCCCCACGGCCACGCGCCGCCCGGCAAGCCCGGAAATGTCCCGGATGCCGCTGTCCTTCCGCACCACGCAGTGGACGTAGTTCTCATACACCTTGCCGATCGCAGCGATCTCTGCCGCATCCCCGCCGGCCTGGTCCCCGGCGGCATCGGCCAGGGCCACGGCAAAGGAGGCACGCCCCGCCCGCAGTTCGGCGATGTTGTCCAGGCTTCCGCCGGTGGCCACGGCCCGGGCGTGGCCGGCGACACCGTGGCGTTCAAGTGCCGCGGCCAGCAGCGTTGAGAACTCGAGGTAGAAGCCGCCCGGTTCCCCGCCCGCCACCACCAGGTCCTCAGGGCGGTCGGCGCCGGTGCACGCACTGAGGGCAGGCGGCAGGCAGGCCGCGAGTCCGACGGCGATGGCTGACCTGAGCACGGACCGCCGCGGCAGTTGCGGCAAAGGACCTCCCGGGGCGACGGGATCACGCACGGGCGCTACCCCGGCTGGAACGCGGGAGCGCATGGTCCGCAGGGTTGACGGGGAACTCGAGGCGGGCGGACAACCCGTGGGGGACGGCGTCGGCCAGCACCAGGCGCGCGCCGTTGGCCGCGGCGAGCTCGCCCACAATGGTCATGCCCAGCCCGGTGCCCGGAACCGACGCGTGCTGAGGGGACCGCCAGAACCTGGTGGCTGCCGAGGCGCGCTCAACGGCGCTGAGCCCTGGACCGTCGTCGGAAATTTCCACTGCCACCATGCCCGGTTCCGGCCGGACCGCTGCCGTGATGGTGGCACCCCGGGCATATTTGATGGCGTTATTGAGCAGCTCGGCGGCCATCTGGGCCAGCTCCGCCGGGTGGCAGGAAACCAGTGCAGGCGGCTGCGGCGGCGGAGTGAGGACCAGCCGGCAGCCGGCCTGTTCGGCGAGCGGGGCTGCCCGTTCGATCTCGCCCTGGAGCACAGGGAACGGGTCCACCGGGTCCGGCGCGGGAAGCTCATCGAGGCTGCCGGCAGCCCGCAGATACCCCTCGGAGGCGCGGTGCTCTGCGGCGGCAAGCTTCAGTACCCCGTCCAGGATCTCTTCCACGCGTTCCAGCTCCGCCATGGCCCGCTCGGCGGCATCGTGTTCGCGGGCCGTCTTCAACTCGAGCTGCAGCAGGTCCAGCCGCAGCCGGAGGGCCCCCACCGGGTTGCGCAGCTGGTGCGAGGTGTCCGCAATCAGTTGGCGCTGGGCTGCCATGCTGGCACTGACAGTCCGCGCCATCGCCGTGAAGGACCGGCTCAGTTCCCGCAGCTCCGGGGGCCCGTCCTCCGGGAGGCGCCCGGTGCGTCCAGTCCGCTCCAGCTCGTGCAGGGCCGAATCCAGGCGCAGGACCGGACGCAGGACCCAGCCGGTGACCCGGGCAGCCCCCACCAGCAGCACGGCCGCCAGGGCAAGCGCGGCAATCCCCACCCCCAGCCAGCGCTCGCGGAGTTTCTGCCGCGCAGCGTCGGCGTGGACGTCCAGCAGTACGGCGCCGAGGACCTGGCTGGCGCTGCCGAACGGCCGGAAGATGAGCTGCGAACCGGAGCCAAGGGGTTCCAGTGGTTCAAGGGTGGTGTTGCTGACGTTCAGCCGGGCCAGGGACAAGGCGTTCTGCACGTCGGGCCGTCTCGCGTCCAAACCACCGGAGGCCAGGGTCTGCTCCTGAACGCGCACCACGATCCCCTCGCCGTACAACCCGGAATACGTGTCCATCTCCCGCTGCAGCCGCGCCGTGTCCCCGTCGCCCGCGGCGTCGAAGGCCACCTGGGCCAACCGGTTCAGCGACGCCGCCCGGTTGATCTGGAGTTCCTGGGTCAGCTCGCGGGACGCGGACGTGAGGATGGTGCCCGAGATCAGGAACACCACCACCAGGCAGAGCACGCTGAGGACGCCCAGCACCCGCAGCCTCATCCGGAAGCCGCTTCCACCCGGTAGCCCACTCCGCGGACGTTGATGATGAAGCCGGGTTTCTGCAGCTTGGCCCGCAGCCCGGTGAGGTGGACGTCCAGGGACCGGGAGGAGGCCAGGAAGGCGTCGCCCCACAGTGCGTCCAGGATCTGTTCGCGGGTAACCACCGAGCCGGCATGGCGTGCCAGCAGCGCCAGGAGCTCGAACTCGGTGGCGGTCAGGGCCAGCGGCAGCCCGGCTTTCGCAGCGGTGTGCCGGTTCAGGTCGATCGCGAGGTCGCCCAGCACAATGACGTCTTCCTGCTGGACGCCGCCGGCCCGGGCCGCCCGCCGCGTCACCGCTTCGATCCGGGCCAGCAGTTCCACCAGCTTGACCGGCTTGACCAGGTAGTCGTCCGCGCCGGAACGGAGTCCGAGCACCACGCTGCGTTCGTCGTCCCTGGCGGTGAGGATCAGGATGGGGACGTCGGTGACCTGGCGGAGCTTGCGCAGCACCTCCAGTCCGTCCATGTCCGGCAGTCCCAGGTCGAGGAGGATCACCTGGAAGTTCCGGTGGGAGAGCAGCGCGTCAGCGCCCCGCGCCAGCCGCCGGGCGTGGTGCCCGGCGCTTTCGACGGCGGCGGTCAGGGCACCTGCCATGGCGTCGTCATCCTCGACGATCAGCACGTCCATTGCCATCTTCCTTGCCGTTGTGCGGTTGCCCGGATCATCCCCGCTACTGGAGACTACCGCCTGCGGAAAGGTCTTGCCCGGCCGCGGCCGCCAGGCGGCGCCGCCGGAGCCACCGCAGATACCTAAGGAAGTGTTAGGAAATGCCCCGCGGCGTTGGTTGTGCGGTGGATCACCCATACCGTGGATGAGGCCCTCCGGCGTTGGAGGACGCACGTCACCACAAGGAGGAACTCACCGATGAGCACCCAGAAAACTGCGCCCCGATCGGAGGCCGCCCAGACCCGGCGGGCCGTGGGCAACATCCTGAAAGGTTCCGCCGGCAACCTTGTGGAGTGGTACGACCTCTACGTCTACACCGTCTTCGCCGCCTACTTCCAGGCCCACTTCTTCAATTCCAAGGATGAGCTCCAGGCGGGCCTGGAAGCGATGGCCGTCTTCTCGACGTCGTTCCTGATGCGTCCCATCGGCGCCTGGTTCTTCGGCCGGTACGCGGACCGCAGGGGCCGCAAGGCCGCCCTCACGCTCTCCGTGACCATGATGTCCGCCGGCTCCTTCGCCATCGCCGTGCTGCCCACCCAGGACGTCATCGGGCTGTGGGCCATGATCCTGCTGGTGCTGGTCCGCGTGATCCAGGGCTTCTCCGTGGGCGGAGAGTACGGCACCAGCGCCACCTACATGTCCGAGGCGGCCACCAGCAAGCGCCGCGGCTTCTTCTCCAGCTTCCAGTACGTCACCCTGATCGGCGGCCAGATGCTGGCCCTGCTGGTCCTGGTGGTCCTGCAGAACGTCATGCCCAAGGGCGACCTGAGCGAGTGGGGCTGGCGCATCCCGTTCGCGATCGGCGGCGTGGCTGCCCTGGTGGTGCTGTGGCTCCGCCGCTCCATGGAGGAGACCGTTTCCGCCGAGCAGATCGAGGCGGCCAAGACTCCCGCGGTGGCCGGACAGGCCCAGCCGGGCACCATGAAGCTGCTGTTCACGAGCTACTGGAAGCCGCTGCTGGTCTGCATCGGCATCACCCTTGGCGGCACCGTGGCGTTCTACACTTACACCAACTTCATCCTGAAGTTCATGAACGATACGTCCGGCATCGCCAAGACCGACACCTCCGTGATCAACTTCTGGGCGCTGTTCATCTTCATGCTGCTCCAGCCCGTGTACGGCATCATCTCGGACAAGGTGGGCCGCAAGCCGCTGCTGCTCTGGTTCGGCATCACCGGCGTACTCTTCACCTGGCCGCTGCTCTCCACCCTGGCCGGCACCAAGGACCCGTTCACCGCGTTCCTGCTGATGATGGGCGGCCTGCTGATCGTTGGCGGCTACACCTCCATCAACGCCCTGGTGAAGGCCGAACTGTTCCCCGCCTCCATCCGCGCGCTTGGCGTGGGCCTGGGCTACGCGATCGCCAACTCGCTGTTCGGCGGCACCGTGCCGCTGATCGGTGCGGCACTGCAGAAGGCCGGCCAGGAAGAGCTGTTCTTCACCTACGTCACCGTGGCCATCGCCATCTCGCTGCTGGTCTACATCTTCGCGCTGAAGAACAAGAAGGCCACGCACCTCGATGACGAACAGGGCCACGCCTGGGTGGCCAACGCGGCCGACGGCGACGAGCGGGTGGGTGCCGGACGCTAGCTTCCGGTGCGGGTGCTGCGCCGCCGCGCCAGCCGGCCGTGGACGGCGAAGAGGCGGGGCAGCACGAGGTAGACAGCAGTGGGAACCACCACCATGGTCAGGGCCATCGCCCGGAAGATGGGGTGCCAGCTTTCCATCAGGGGAGCGGCAGCCATCATGCCGATGGCCACCAGCGGAAAAATTGCCAGCCAAGTGATGGCCGCGCGGACATGGATGGACGGCGGTGCCGGCGGAATGACCTGCTCCTCGGGTGCTGTCACGGCTGGAAAAGCGGGGCTGGGGATGGTGTCCATCAGAATCTCCAACTAGGTAGTTGCAATTGCTTTTGGTAGACCCTAGCGGGGTTCGCGGAGCAATTGCAACTACCTGGTTGGAATTGCGTAGACTTATGTCATGGCATGGAACACAGAGCGCACCAAAGAGCTGCTGCTGGCCGCTGCCACGGAGGAATTCAGCGCCAAGGGGCTCGCGGGCGCCCGGGTGGACCGCATTGCAGCTGCCGCCGGCGTGAACAAGGAGCGCATCTACCAGTACTTCGGCAAGAAGGATGAGCTGTTCGACGCCGTCCTGGCAGCCGAAATGGTCCGGGTGATGACCGAGGTTCCCATCACCGGCAGCGGACCGGACGCGTTCGGGGAATACGCCGGCCGCCTCTTCGACCGACACACCACCGACGGCGTCCTGCCCAGGCTCCTGTTCTGGGAAGGCCTGGAGCGGGGCGGGGACACCGTCAGCCGCGCCACCCGCTCCGACCACTGCGCCATCAAGGTGGGCCAGGTCCTGGACGTCCTTCCCGGGATCGACCGGACTGACGCAGCGGACCTGCTGATCACCGTCATCACCCTCTGCGACGGCTGGCCCGTCCTGCCCCAGATCGACACGCTCCTGGCGGGCAGCAGCCCGGACCGGACCACCCGTCGTCGTGCGTTCATTGTCCGGACCGCGATCCTCCTCGCCGAAGCCCTCGCCGCCGGGGTGCGGCCGGCACCCGAAGCTGCCCTGGACCAGGCCGGCTGAAAGGCCTGCCGGACAGGTGGGCGGACTATATTGGGCCATGTCAGCACACCACCACCATCGCGGGAGTCTGCACCCATGGCCAAGGAACTCGCCACCCAGCTCATCGAACAACTCCAGGCTGCCGGCGTGCAGCGGATCTACGGGATTGTGGGCGACAGCCTCAACCCGATCGTGGACGCCGTCCGCCAGACCGGAGGCTCCGCGAAGGGCGGCATTGACTGGATCCACGTCCGCCATGAGGAAGCCGCAGCCTTTGCCGCCGCAGCCGAAGCCCAGCTCACCGGCAAGCTTGCCGTGTGCGCAGGGTCCTGCGGCCCCGGAAACCTGCACCTGATCAACGGACTCTACGACGCCAACCGCTCCGGCGCGCCCGTGCTGGCCATCGCCTCGCACATCCCCAGCAAGCAGATCGGCAGCAGCTTCTTCCAGGAAACCCACCCGGACCGGCTGTTCAACGAGTGCTCGGTGTACTCGGAGCTGGTCAGCACCGCTGAGCAGGCTCCCCGCGTCATGCACAGCGCCATCCAGCATGCGCTGGGCCTTGGGGGAGTTGCCGTTGTGACCCTGCCGGGGGACATCGCCGGGCTGGAAGCCGCAGGCCCCACGCCACTCCCGGCCACCTTCCGGCCGGCCAGCCTGGTCCCGGACCCGGCCAGCGTCGAGGCACTCGCGGACGCCATCAACGACGCCGGCAAGGTGGCCATCTTCGCCGGCGCCGGCGTGGAGGGGGCGCACAGCGAGCTGATGGCGCTCGCCGAACTGGCCAAGGCGCCGGTGGGCCACTCCCTGCGCGGCAAGGACTTCGTCCAGTACGACAACCCGTTCGATATCGGCATGACCGGGCTGCTGGGCTACGGGGCCGCGGCGGAAGGCATCGAGGACGCCGACCTGCTGATCCTCCTGGGCACCGACTTCCCGTACGACCAGTTCCTGCCGGACACCCGCACCGCGCAGGTGGACCGGGTGGCCCACCGGCTGGGACGCCGGACCGACGTCGACATCGCCGTCCACGGCGACGTGCTTCCCACCCTGCGCGCACTGCTGCCGCTGGTGAAAGCGAAGAAGAGCCGCAGGTTCCTGGACCAGATGCTCAAGAAGCACGACCGGCTGATGAACAAGGCCGTGGGCGCCTACACCCGGAAGGTGGAGAAGAAGCAGCCCATCCACCCGGAGTACGCGGCGTCCCTGCTGGACCAGGTGGCCGCTGAGGACGCCATCTTCACCGCGGACACGGGCATGTGCAACGTCTGGACCGCGCGGTACATCAATCCGCTGGGCACCCGCCGGCTGATCGGGTCCTTCCTGCACGGCTCCATGGCCAACGCCTTGCCGCACGCCAATGGCGCCCAGTTGGCGTACCCCGGCCGGCAGGTCATCTCCGTTTCCGGCGACGGCGGGCTGTCCATGCTGCTGGGTGAGCTCATCACGGCCGCCGCCTACAAGCTGCCGGTCAACGTGGTGGTGTTCAACAACTCCACCCTGGGCATGGTCAAACTCGAGATGCTGGTGGACGGCCTGCCCGATTTCGGCGTGGACGTGCCGGACGCCAACTACGCGGCCGTGGCGCAGGCGCTGGGCTTCCATGCCGTCCGGGTCACGGATCCGGCGCAGATCGAATCGGCGTACCGGGAGGCGTTCGCCCACCCCGGCCCGTCGCTGGTGGAGCTCATCACCGACCCCAAGGCGCTGTCCATCCCGCCGAAGATCTCCGGTTCGCAGGTGATCGGGTTCGCCACCGCCATGTCCAAGGTGGTCCTGAACCGCGGGGCCGGCGAGGCCGTGAGCATGGCGCGCAGCAACCTGCGCAACATCCCCCGGCGCTGACCGGGGTCCAAACCCGCCATCAAATCCTGCCCATAAATCCGGAACGCGTCTGCATAAGTGCAGACGCGTTCCGGATTTTACGGCGAAAAGTGATGGGGCGTTTGGTGTGTGGGGCCCGAAAGTGATGGGGCGTTTGGTCAGCGGGCGCCGCCCTGCCACAGGGCATCGAACGGGGCGCCGGAGGCAACGCGGTTGCGGATGCCGGCGGTGACGAAGTCCTTGGCGGTCCGGGCAGCCTCCAGCGGGCTGGCGCCCTTGGCCAGTTCTGCCGTTACGGCGGCGGCCAGCGAGCAGCCCGCACCGGAAACTGCCACCTCGCCCACCTTGGGAGCACTCAGGACTTCGAGCGTCTCGCCGTCATAGAAGACGTCGACGGCGTCCGGGCCTTCCAGCCGGACCCCACCCTTGGCCAGGACTGCTGCGCCGCTGAGCTCGTGGATGCGGACCGCAGCGGCTTTCAGTGACTCCACGTCCGTGATGTCCAGGCCGGACAAGGACTCCGCCTCGAAGTGGTTGGGGGTGACGAACGTGGCCAGCGGCAGGATCTGCGCCTTCAGGGCCTGGTCCGTGTCCAGCGCGTGCCCCGGTTCCTGGCCCTTGCAGATCAGCACCGGGTCCAGGACAACGTTGGCGAAGCTGTTCTCCTGCAGGGCACCGGCCACGGTGTTGATGGTGGCCGGGCTGCCCAGCATGCCGATCTTCACCGTGTCCAATGCCGAAGGTGCGCCCGACGCCGGACCGTAGGCCGCCGTCGTCGCCTCCAGCTGGTCCGCGATTACCTGCTGGTCCACCGGCACGAAGCGGTGGTTCCAGCTGTCCTTCGGGTCGAAGGACACGATGCAGGTGAGGTTGGCGATGCCGAAGACGCCGAGTTCCTGGAAGGTCTTCAGGTCGGCCTGCGCGCCGGCGCCTCCGGTGGCTTCGGAGCCGGCGATGGTGAGGACGACGGCGGGACTTGCGGCGGGCAGCGTTGCTTCAGGGGTAGCGGAAGTCATGCACCCATCCTGCCACCCGCCGTCGGACGCTTTCCATGTGTCACCGGACAGGGCTCCGGGACGCCGTGTGGTCAGGGTTCCAGCGGTGCCGGTGCGGGTGCTCCGGGTTGGTGCCCCGCTGCGTCATGGATCGTGACGAGGCCGGACACGGCCGCCCGCCCCAGCGCCGCGCAGAATCCTGTCCACAGGACCGTGCCCCACATAGCAGTCCAGTGGCTCCCCGTGATGAACATGAGCGTCAGCATCCCGGTGGCCAGGCCGGCCACGCCGACGGCCAGGATGTGCAGGCCCTGGTTGCGGACCGGCCGCATGCAAACTCCGGTAGCCAGCGCCAGGGGCATGCCCAGAAGCAGGGCGGAGAGCGTCCCGTAGAGATAGCCGGGGAAACCCAGGGGAACCCGAAGACAAGGACTGTGAGGAACGCGCCTGCAAGGAACGCGCCGGGACCGAAGGTGACGCGCAGCGGGCGGCTCATCACCGGCCCTTGGCGATCTGCAGCAGTGCCCGCCCCAGCTCCGGCTGGCTGTAGACGAAGCCCGCGTCCAGCAGTTTCCGCGGCTGGACCCACCGGCTTTTGAGCACCAGCTCGGTCTCCGTGCGGATCAGCACGGCACCTGCCCGGAGGAGCCACGCAGGGGTGGGGAGTCCGAAGCGGGCGCCGTAGGCCCGCCGCAGCAGGCGCATCATTTCCCTGTTGCTCACCACGTCCGGCGATGCCACGTTGACCGGTCCGGTGATATCAGTCCGCGCGTACAGGAAGCGGATGCTGCGGTACAGGTCCTCCACGTGGATCCAGCTGAACTTCTGTGCGCCGTCGCCCATGTGGCCGCCCAGCCCCAGCCGTGCCAGGTTGGCGAACGGCGCCAGCGCGCCGCCGCCGCGGCCCAGCACGATGGCGATCCGCAGCGGGACCTTCCGGGTGGCCGGCGTCGTGGCCGCTGCGAGGGCGGCCTCCCACGCTTTGGCCACGTCCACGGAGAAGCCGGAGCCAAGCTCGCCGTCTACTTCGGACTGGGGGCGGTCCCTGGCGTCGCGGTAGATGGTGCCGGTGCTGGCATTCAGCCAGGTCGACGGCGGCTCGGGGCACTGCGCGATGGCCCGCCCCAGCGCCTGGGTGGTGGCCACGCGGGAGTCCAAGATGATCGCCTTGTTCCGCCGGTTGTAGCGGCAGGAGACGGACCGTCCGGCGAGGTTCACCACCAGCCCGGCGCCGTTGAGCACCCGGACCATGCCGGCGTCGTCATCCCATGCCGCCGCGGCGCCGCCCGTTCCCTTGCGTCCAATGGTGCGCACGGTCCACCCGTCTTCCTGGAAACGCCGGCGAAGGTACGTGCCGATGAAGCCGGAAGCCCCTGCCACCACAACGGTCTTTGTGCTGCCCATCTTTTCCCCCAATGTTTCTGCCCTAATCGCGGATGCTGCGGCTCAGGTCCAGGACGTCGTCCAAAACCTTGCTGGCTCCCGGGATGCGGGCCAGTGCGAGGCCGCGGGCAATGAGGGGGGCCGCGCCGTCCACCAGCCTCCTGGTCCGCCGCTGGCCCTCCGAGGTGTCATAGACCCAAAAGAGGGTGATGCCCATGTAGCAAAGCCACAGCAGCTCCGGCAGGTCGGCCCGCAGCTTCTTCGGCACGGCGGGCCTGGCCCCCTCCACGGTGCGCCTGAAGATGTCCAGGGATGCCTCCCGGGCCGGCGTGGACCCTGCTGAAAAGGGGTTCACCGGTGATGTTGGCCGGATCGCGGTGGCCACGAAGTCCGCGCCGAACCGGTGGTACGGGGCCATGACGTCGAGGCCGGCATGCAGTGTTGCCTTGAGGCGGTCAGCCAGGGAAGCTGTCCCGTCCAGCGCTTCCGATGCCCGCGCCGCGTGCTCTGCCTGCACCTGGATGTACAGCTCGTGGACCAGGTCATCCTTGGATGCGAAGTAGTAGTAGGCGTTGCCGACCGAGACGCCTGCCTCGGCGGCGATGGCGCGCATGGTGGTCTTCTCGAACCCGATCTCACGGAACATGCTCAGCGCGGTGTCCGCCACCAGCTGCCTGGTCTGTTCGCTCTTCGCCGCCACTGCACTCCATTCTTTGAACGTGTTCAAAAATCAGTGTGCCACAAGAGTTGAACATGTTCAAAAAATAGTTCGTGCCGGCCGGCCTTTCTCCTTGGGGAGCTTCGGCGGACGATGCGGTGCGAGAATGGCACGAGTGCTAATACAACCGGCCGCCCAGTACGGCAGGCCGGCCAACCACTCTTGAACGGATCCCTTGATGACCCCTGCCCCCGGCCACGGCACCGTGCCCCAAACCGTCCAACCGACTGCCGCAGGTCCCAACGCCAGATTCGCGGACATCGGTTCGCCCTACTTCGGGATCATGCTGGCGGCCATGGCAGTGGTGCTGATCCTGTCCAACATCGGAGCGTCCAAGGGGGTGGCATTCGGCCCCATCGTCACCGACGGCGGCTTCTTCCTCTTCCCGCTCGCCTACATCCTTGGCGACGTGATCAGTGAGGTCTACGGCTTCAAGGTGGCCCGCAAAGCCATTCTCACCACATTTGCGCTCTCCGTCTTCGCTTCCCTCTGCTACTGGGTGGTTATTGCGCTGCCCGGGTTCGACGACGAGTACGGCGCCGCGAAACAATCCGCCCTGGAAGGGGCACTTGGCCCCGTGCCACAGATCGTCCTGGCCTCCCTGCTGGCATTCCTGGCAGGGCAGACCATCAACTCCTGGATCCTGGTCCGGATGAAGGCCCGCACCGGCGAGAAGTCCCTGTGGGCACGGCTCATGGGTTCCTCGGGAGCCGGGGAGTTTGTGGACACGCTGATCTTCTGCAGCATCGCCGCGCCCGTCATCGGCATCGCCGATCTCGGCAGCTTCGTGAACTACGTGCTGGTGGGTTTCGTCTACAAGACCCTGGTGGAGTTCCTCTTCGTCCCCGTGACTTCGCTGGCCATCAACTGGGTTAAGCGGCGCGAGCCCAGTTACGGCGCCTCCGTGCCATCAGGTTGCTAATCGCGTAGGATCGCCGGAAAGGTACCGGATAGCCGGAAAGAACCGGCGATCCGGCACCTTTCCGGCGATTTGGGCGCTCCACCGGCGTGGCTACGGTCGGAGTGCGGCAAGCACGCGGGCTTTGAACTCGTGTTCGCGGAAGAGGTCGGCCCACTTCACGCGCACAAACGTCCAGCCGTTCTCGGTGAGGGCATTCTCCCGCTGTCGTTCCTGGAACAGCACCTCACCAGTCGGTTTGTAGTCGAAGTACTTCGTCTTCCCGTCGAATTCGAGGGCAACCTTCTTTTCCTTCCAGGCGAAATCCAGCCGGTACCGGCCGGCACGCGTATCCACCGAGACTTGGGGCTCCGGCAAGGGAAGTTTCAGCCGCATGAGGAGTTCGCGCGTGAGTGTCTCTCCGGCGGACTCCGAGCGCGGATCTGCGTGCGCGAGCGCCAGCCGGAGGGTCCGGATCCCGCGCCGTCCCTGCAGGCCGTCAGCCATGCTTTCCATCAGGGCCCTGTCCGCGCCGAGCCGGAGGGCGTGGTCCATCAGCACCAGCGACTGCCGATAGCCCAGCATCATGGCACAATCCACTGCCGTCCGCTCCAGCGAGGTCACCTTGAGGCCCCCGAGGGTCACCACCTCCAACGCAGTCCAGGGCCTGGTATGGCCGCGGACATCCTTGCCGAGCCGCTCACTGGAAGGGTTTCCCGGCATCAAAAGGTGGACCAGGTCATCCACGTCCCAGAGATACAACCCGTGCAGCCGGGCCGCGGAGGTGTGGCTGTACACGTAGCCGCCGGCCGAAGTGGTCAGCGTCCCGAGTGCATGGGCGTGAATCAGCTGCATGCTGCGGACGGGACGTGACTGTTTTTCCCACAGCTCGGCGCGGATGTAGCAACCGTGGCGGAGGCGGACCAGCTTCCCGTGGAGGACCAAGGCCTTGATGGCCCGGGAATTGAGGCCGTTCCCGTGCAGTTGCCCGGTCCGCCACAGGTTGCCGGTGTTTGGCAGAGCCGGGAGAGGGGTTGGTTGCTGCGGTGTCATCCCAACAGGATCCCGCCGCTGCGGCACTCACTGAAAGCGCCGCCGTCGTCATGTGGACAACGTCCTGCGTCCCCAACTCGCTGGAACCCGTCCGGCTCGCCGCAACGTTCCGGCGGGCCGGCAGCTTTCCGGCGGGTTCGACGGCGGGCGGACGGCTTAGGCCTTCAGCGTCCCGTCCAGCAGGGCGCGCAGTTCCTCGAAGTGCCGCTCCGTGGCTTCCGGGTGGAACGCCGAGGTGTCCGCCATGGAGTATCCGTGTGGCGCGCCCTGGTAGATCTCGTTGGATGCCTGCAGCCCCGCGGCATTGAGCGCTTCGCCCAGGCGCGCGACGGCGTCGGGGGCCATGCTCCGGTCGTGGTCCGCGTGCCCGAAGACGAACCGGGCACGGGCGCTGCCAAGCCCCAGGTGCGGGCTGTCCGGATCCTCCGTTGCCAGCCCGCCGCCGTGGAAGCCGCCGCACGCTGCCACCACTTCGGGGTGCGAGGTGGCGGTCCGGACCGCGAGCCGGGCGCCCATGCAGTAGCCGGTGGTGCCGATGGGCCCCGGCGCCACGCCGTCGAGGGCTGCCAGCGCGGAAACCCACGCATCGATGTCCGGCAGGGCCTTGTCCGGGGTCAGGCGGCCTACCCGCGGGAAGGCAGCTTTGCCGGCGGCTTCCCGGCCCTCCTGGGTGGACATGTCGCCCTCGGGTGCGAGCTCGGCGACTGTTCCTTCACGGTAGAAAACGTTGGGCGCCAGCACCACGTAGCCCCAGTCGGCAATGCGCTGTGCCATCTCCTGGATGCGCGGGCGCAGGCCGAACGCATCCATGTAGAAGATGACCCCCGGGAACGGGCCGGTTCCGGTGGACGGGCGGGCAACGATGGCTTCGGCGCGGCCTGCAGGGGCCTGGATCTCGATGAGCATCTGGTCAGGATAGCGGAGGCTCCCGGGAGGCATGCTCAGGAGTAGTACCGGCCCAGGGTCTCTGCCTTGAAGTCGAAGAACGTTCCCGACTCGATGGCCAGCCGGGCGTCGTCCACCATCTTCACCACGAACCGCTCATTGTGGATGGAGATCAGGGTGGCGGACACCATTTCCTTGGCCTTGAACAGGTGGTGGATGTACGCCCGCGAGTAGTTGGTGCAGGCATAGCAGTCGCAGCCCTCCTGCAGCGGCCCAAAGTCGCGCTTGTACTTGGCGCCGGAGAGGTTGAACCGGCCTTCCGGGGTGTAGAAGGCGGAGTTCCGGGCCACCCGGGTGGGGGAGACGCAGTCGAAAGTGTCGGCGCCGTTCTCGATGGCCGTGAAGATGTCATCCGGTTCGGAAATGCCCAGCAGGTGCCGCGGCTTGTCCTCCGGCAGTTCCTCGTTGCACCAGCGGACGATCGTGCCCAGGTTTTCCTTCTCCAGCGCCCCGCCGATCCCGAACCCGTCGAACGGCATGGCGCCAAGGTCGCGGCATGCCTTCCGGCGCAGGTCCTCGTACTGGGCGCCCTGGATCACGCCGAACAGGGCCTGGTACGGCTTGTCCGCGCGGTCCTCCGTAAGGCGGAAGTGTTCCGAGATGCACCGCTCCGCCCACAGCCGGGTGCGCTCCAGCGATTCCTCCTGGTACCGCCGGGAGTTCTGCAGGGTGGTGAGCTCATCGAACGCGAACATGATGTCCGCGCCGATCTGGTGCTGGACCTGCATGGAGATCTCGGGGGAGAACCGGTGCCGGTCGCCGTTCAGGTGGGACTTGAACCAGACACCGTCGTCGTCGATGTGCGCCAGCCGCTCCTTGCCCGGGGCCACGGCGTCATCGGGCCCGGAAGTATCCACGGACTTCATGTCGATGACTTTCTTGAACCCCGAACCGAGGCTCATTACCTGGAAGCCGCCGGAATCAGTGAAGGTGGGGCCCGGCCAGTTCATGAAGGCACCCAGGCCGCCGGCCTCGTCCAGGATGTCCGGGCCCGGCTGCAGGTACAGGTGGTAGGCATTGGCCAGGAGCGCCTGCGCTCCCAGGTCCGCCATGGATTCCGGCAGCACGGCCTTCACCGTGGCTTTGGTCCCGACGGCGATGAACGCCGGCGTCTGGATCTCACCGTGCGGGGTGGTGACGGTCCCGGTGCGGCCCAGGAATTCCCCGCCGTTTCCAGCTTCCTGCGCAGCCGATGGCGGGCAGGACTCCGCAAGGCGCGTGCCGACCTTGAAGGAGAACTGTGATCGGATTTCCGGCAGGGCAAAGGCGGGGTTGGCTGGCACCGTACCAGTGTGCCAGCAATCCGCCCGCGGCCCGTAAACGCGGGCCCCTGAAGCCGTGTGCCGGTACGCTCAGCTGGCCGGTTCCGAGGCCGGATAGTTCGAGGCGCGCCAGGAATCCCAGGATTGCCGGATGGCGTCGAAGGCGCCGGCGCCAAGATCGTAGGTGGAGGCGATGACGAACGAGCCGTCACCCTCCTCGCGGACGTCCTTGATGGCGGGATGGTCTGCCACCACCAGCAGCCCCTCGCCGTGCTCCGCGTAGCTGTGCACCGTGAGCCCCACCTGGTGGCTGGTCCGGTACCAGACCTTGCCGCTGATCTCCTCGCCGGTGCCGAGCGTCAGCTGGTACGGCTCACCCGGTGCAGGGAGGTCCGAGAGCCCCAGCTTGTCGATCGCGGAGCCGTTGCCTTCGCTCAGGTGCAGGAACAGGGTGTGCCGCTTGCCGTGCGGGTGGCGTTCCAGGGCGAACCGGAGCTGCTGCAGGAAGGTCAGCCAGCCCTGCGTGATGTCCTCGTCCCAGGCCGCCCATTCGGAGTTGTGGTCCACCGCGCCGCGGTTGACGCTGACCCGGGTACCGTCCGCGACCGGGTGGAGCTCGAACGTGTCCCCGCCGTGCACGGTCAGGCTGGTGTGGTCCGCGGATTCCTGCACATCGGAGAAGTAGATCTCCTTGATCTCGGACTCCAGGTCCTCGGCCTGCCAGCCATGCCACTGGGCCACCCTGGACGGTTCCCGCAGCATGGTCCAGACCTGCGGGGCATCGGCGTTGATCACTACGCTGAGATTGTTCGTCATAGCCCCGAATGTACAACTCCGGCTACGCCCGGGGTAGGGCTAATTTCCCTTGCCGGAAGATGCCGGCAACGCGGCCCCGGGGTCAGGAGCGTACGGCCTCCAGCTCGTTGCTGATGCGCCGTTCAAGTTCGGACATGCCGATGGTTTCCGATCCGCCGTGGGCCCGCAGGAACAGCAGGGATTCGAGCCGCAGCAGCCGCCATTCGCGCTCGGCGTCGTGGTTGGAGTTGTCGATCGAGCGGAAGATTTCCTTGTCGTACAGGTTGGGCTCATTGAGCGAGCGCTGCCGCACCTTGGCCGCCATCCGTGCCTTGAAGGCGTCCGTCTCCTGGTTTTCGGGAGTGCGGATCAATTTCTCGTAGACCTCGGCGCGTTCGTCCTGGCCATCCTGCCGGCAGATATAGCTGGCCAGCGCGAGGGCTGCCTCCACCGAGGTCCACCGGCCCGGGTTTCCGTCGTAGGGGAGCACGGTGATCAGGTCCGCCACCGACAGTGCGCCGTCCGCGTCCTTGAGCGTGATGAACAGTTCGTGCGCCAGGTCGCTGAGGTCCTTCAGGCAGCTGCCGGACTTGAAGTTGACCCCCTTCGAGAGCCGGTCCGCCAGGAGCAGGACGCCCTCGGCATCGGGGTGGGCCTCCGCGGCTGCTTCCACCACGGATTCGGGGGTGCCGTCCGGGGCCGGGATGAGCGCCAGTTCCTCCTCGCCGGGCCCGGTCACCGCAGGCGGTGCCGGGGGAAGGGGCGGGACGACGACGGCGGGCGCCACGTTGAGGGGACCGGTCCCGGCGCCGGGCTGCTCCTGCGCGCCGTGCCGGGGCGTCGGGGTTTCCGCCGGCGGTACGGCCTCGGGAAGGTCCGCCGGCAGCGGAAGCTGGGTGACGTCGTCGTGCGCGCCGTCCACCACGGTGACCATGGTGCCGATGGCCACCCGCAGGGTGCCGCCGCCGGAGAGGCTGGCCAGGACCAGTGCAGGGGAGCCGAAGTCGTCGTGCTCGAGCTCCACCTGGTCGATTTCGGCTGTGCGCCGGCCGTCGGGGAGGAGGATGTGGCTGCCGGTGGTCAGAGATCCAGCCTGCTGTTCACGGTGGTGCCTGGCGGCTGGTGATTCGGTCATGGGAGTCCTTAAGTTCTCTTGCGGTCCGCCCTACAGTCTACAAAGGCAGGCACTCAAAACCGGGGACCCCCACGTCCCGGCGGGGTGGTCAGAAGCCCACGCCTGCAAACGCCAGGGCCTGCCGGATCAGGCCGCCGCGGCCGCCGGAGAACTCCATCTGGACGCCGGGGCTGAGGACTTCCTCCGGGGTCATCCATGTCAGTTCCAGGGCGTCCTGGCGCGGCTCGCATTCGCCCGTCACCGGGATCACGTAGGCCAGCGACACGGCGTGTTGCCGCTCGTCCGTGAAGCCGGTCTGGGACGGCGCGGGGAAGTATTCAGCCACGGTAAACGGCACGGGGCTCAGCGGCAGCTGCGGGAACGCCAGGGGGCCCAGGTCCTTTTCCATGTGCCGGAGCAGGGCGGCGCGGATGGTTTCGCGGTAGATCACACGGCCGGAGACCAGGGAGCGCACCATGGTCCCGTCCGCATCCGCCTGCAGCAGCGTGCCCACCTCGTTGACGTATCCCAGCGGGTCCAGCCTGACCGGTACTGCCTCCACGTACACCATGGGCAGCCGCCCGCGCGCCTCAAAGAGGTCTTCTTCGGAGAGCCAGCCGGGATTCGGGTCAGGTGTGCGCACGTTCATGCTTAAGTTCTACCCCATGGGGCGGTGCTGGGAGACCCACACCGTGGCGGGCGCGTTGGGGGAGCCCGCGTCGGGATTGGCCACGTGGAGGGTGCTGCCAAACGCCTCCTCCGTCAGGCTGGCGGCGAAGCCGGCCGCGGTGAGGCGCTCCCGCAGCGGCTCCAGGCCGCCGTCGTATTCAAAGCCAAGGCCCGAGCGGGACGCTCCGGCTGCCGGCCGCACCAGGAGTACCCCGCCATTCTTGGCCGTGAAGTCCGCGGTTTCGTCGTTGTCCGGCACGGGCCGGGGGCGGGCGCCGATGTGCAGCAGCGTGCGGACGGCACCTTCGGGGTCCGCGGTGTACCAGACAGCGGCGACGGCCAGTGCGGGATCGGCGTCGGCGCACTGGGCAAAGTGGGCGGCCTTGTCCGCGAGGAAGCTGAACCCGTCCGGCGCGCTGATCCGGCAGGCGTCACCGTGGTCAGCGGTGACGAGTTCGGCCGGTCCGGCGCCTTCCGCCGCCCCTTCCTGTGGGGACTCCTCCTGGGCTGAGAGGTTGGTGCGCCTGGCAAATTCGGCCACGTCTCCCACTTCCACCGCCAGCACCGTCCGGCCGTCCTGGCCCGAACCCGCCTCCGCGGAGTGGAGCGCCACGCGGCCCGACGCCGAATCAAAGACCTGCCACCCGCCGTCGTCCTCTGTGTGCACCATCCCCAGGGCGGTGAGGAGCTGCTTCCAGGACTCGGTGTGCGAGGTGAAATGGACGGGGCGGACTCGGAGCATGGCGTTGTCCTCGGGGTAGCGGATGGGCCGGTAGGGCCATGATGCCACGTGTGGCTGTCCGGCACACGGGCCTTGTGGTGCAGGATTCCACAGGCAGAATTAGGCCATGGCCAATGACCTTGAGGAACTGCTGCTGCCCGACGCTGCCGCATGGCGCGCCTGGCTGGAAGAGAACCACGGCACCAGCCCGGGGGTGTGGCTGGTGCTGCACAAGAAGGGCGGGACGGTGACGGGCCTTGACTACGCGGCGGCCCTGGACGAGGCCCTGTGTTTTGGCTGGATCGATGGCCAGGGCCGGCGCCGGGACAGCGAAAGCGTGTTCCAGCGGATGACGCCGCGGCGCCCCCGGAGCATCTGGTCGGCGCGGAACGTGGGGCACATTGCGCGGCTTGAGGAGGCCGGGAAGATGACCGGGGCCGGACGGGCCGCTGTGGCGGCGGCCAAGGCTGACGGCCGCTGGGAAGCGGCCTACGGCGGGCAGGCCGACCTCGAGGTGCCGGAAGACCTCGCGGCCGCCATTGCAGCCAACCCGGCGGCGCAGGCCACCTTCGAGGTCCTGACGAAAACCAACCTGTTCGCCCTGGTGTTCAGGACCAATTCGGCGAAACAGGCGGCCACCCGGGAACGCAGGATCGCCGGGTTCGTGGACATGCTGGCACGGGGAGAGACACCCTATCCGCAGAAGAAGCGGCCACCGGCACGGGACTGACGGCTGGTGTATGACGTCCCGGGATTGGGTTCCCGTGAACCTGGCCGGTAAAATTGACGGTTCACTTGCGCTGGTGCCGTTCCCCTGTCCCGGGGGACGGCACTTGTGCGTTCAGCGACGGATCGACACCACCCATGCCCTCCCCACGTCCCGCGTCCATTCGTGCCGCCCTTCGGCGTCCCCCCGTTCTGTGGGTCCTGGCCGCCGTCGCCGTGCTGGCGCTGGCCGTTTCGCTGCTGCTGGCGGGCACCGGCCAGCGGGGCCCCAACCAACAGGACAACGGGCCGCAGGAAAGCAGCCCGCCGGGAACCGGCCAACCAACCGCCGCGCCTCCAATGGAAGCCGCGACTGGGGGAGATGCCGGTTTCCGTCCGGCGTACCACCTCAGTCCGGACGGGCACTGGATGAACGATCCGCAGCGGCCTTTTTTCCTTGATGGGCTGTGGCATTACTACTACCTCTACAACGCCGACTACCCGGAAGGGAACGGTACCGAGTGGTTCCACGCCACCAGCACGGACTTGGTGCACTGGAAGAACCAGGGCGTGGCCATTCCCAAATTCCGCAACGGCCTGGGCGACGTCGAGACCGGCTCCGCGGTGGTGGACACCGAAGGGACCGCCGGGTTTGGCAAGGGGGCCGTGATCGCCGTCCTCACCCAGCAGCACGACGGTGTCCAGCGCCAGTCCCTGTTCTACTCCACCGACAAGGGCTACAGCTTCCAGGCCTATGGGCAGAACCCGGTGATGGAGAACCCCGGCATCGAGCACTGGCGGGACCCGCGGATCGTCCGGGACGACGCCAACAACCAGTGGCTGATGCTCCTCGCGGAGGGCCACAAGATCGGCTTCTACACGTCAAAGGACCTCAAGCAGTGGACCTACGTTTCGGGGTTTGGCCAGGAGGGGCTGGGAATCCTGGAGTGCCCGGACTTCTTCCAGCTGGACCTCGACGGCGACCCCGCCAAGCGCACCTGGGTCCTGGCAGCGAGCGCCAACGGATCAGCGGAGGGCCGCACCACCGGCCTGGCCTACTGGACCGGAAGCTTCGACGGAAAGGCCTTCGCTCCGGAGGGCGGCCACCAGTGGCTCGACGGCGGCCCGGACTTCTACGCGGCCGTCACCTGGGATGACCCGCGGCTGGACGACGCGCAGCGGAAGGCGTCCCGGCGCGCCATCGGCTGGATGAACAACTGGGCGTACGCCCGGAAACTTCCCACCGACACCTGGTACGGGGCCGCCTCCCTGGTGCGGGATCTCCGGCTGGCGTCCGACGGCGGCCGGCCGTCCCTGGTGTCCTCGCCCACGGCCGCGCTCCAGTCACTGGAGGGGGCGCCGGTGCAGGTGCCAGGCGGGAGCATAGGTGACGGCCTGGCACTCCCGGTTCCGGACGGTGGCGCCTTCAAGGCCGACGTCGAGCTGGCCCGGCCCGCGGACGGCACCGGACGGGCGCGGCTGCTGCTGCAAAGCGGCGGCACCACCTATGCCACGGTGGGCTACGATTTCGCGGCCGGCCGGGCGTTCGTGGACCGCGGTGGCGATGCGGCGGCCGCCGGGGCGGACTCCAGTGGCGAATATCGGCAGGAACGCTCGGTCGACGCCTGGCCGGCCGGGGACACCATCCGCCTCACCGTCTACGTGGACCGGTCCTCCATCGAGGTCTTTGTGGCGGGGCGGACCCTGACGTCCCTGGCGTTTCCGCCGGCAGGCAAAAAGGAAGCCCGGCTGGTTGCTGACGGGCCGGTATCGCTCAACGGCGGAACCGTCACGCCGCTGGCCGGCATCCGCTAAGCGCCGGCTGCGGCGGTGACGGCTGCCGCGGCCTCCAGCGCCATCCAGGCCTGAAGCTGGGTGGAGAGCTCGACGGCGGCGCCCGGCGGATACGTCGCAGCCGCCGGTTGGGATGCGTGCACCGAGAAGATGCTCGTGCCTTCGCGACGGGCTTTTGCCTCGCCGGAGCCGACGGGGCGACGGCCGGACCAGAATGCTTCGGCCGTGCCGGTCACCAGCCGCGCAGCCGTGGCGCGGGTGGGGCGGGGAAGCCGTTGGTCTGCGGCGGCGAGTGCCAGGTAACGGCAGAGGATCCCGGTGAAGAGGCCGCCGTCGCCCGTTCCTTCGCAGCGCAGCACCGCATCACTGGAGCCGGGACCGGGGCCGTTGCTGCCCGGAACGGTCAGCAGCCGCTGCACGGCGTCCACCAGGACCGCGGCGCGGGCCAGGTTCGCCTCGCCGCCCAGCTCCAGGAGCGCACCCAGCACCGGGCCTTGGTTGTAGGTGTACACCGCCCGCTCCAGCACCACCTCCCCGGTAGGATTCAGGCGTGCGCCGTCGAGGTAGAGGGCCTGGTCCGCGTCAAAGAGCGTGGCATCGAGCCAGTCCAGGAGCGCCTGGGCCTTGGCGTGCTGGCCGGTGCGGGCATAGAACAGGGCCACCGGCGCCGTTGCGGGGGTGTTCTTGAAGTCCCGTTTCTTGCTCCAGAATGTCCCACCGCCCAGGTCCTCGGTGCAGGCGGCGTCGAACTGCAGCGCCAGCGACGCCCGGACCACGGCGTTGCGGCGGCGGCCCGGGCGCCGGGTTTCCTCGGCCAGCCTGTCCAGTCGGAGCGTTGCCAGCGCGAGCCACGCCATGTCGTCGTAGTAGCTGTTCACGAAGGTCAGGGCGTTGCGGAGCCTGATCCCGGTGACCAGCCGCGAGGCCAGGTGCCCCGCGCTGGGCCGGCTCGGGCCGTCGAACCGGGCCGCCGGGGTGGCTCCGCCGCCAAGTTCCCGCCGCCCGGCGTCCACCAGGCAGTCAACGTAGTGCGCCTGCCACCAGTAGTGCCAGGGGAGGGCCAACGATGCGGCGGGCCGCATCCGGCGGAGCACGGCACGCCACCGCGGCCCTGGCTGGGTGCCGGGCTCCTGCTCCGGCGTTGAGGGGGTGGGCTGACCGGCCGCATGCCGGCCCTGCCACAGCACGGCGCCCAGGTGGGTTCCGGGCAGGAATAGCAGTTTCCGGCCGAACAGGGCGGTCACGGAACGGGCTGCGTGGTTCGCCCGGTCCTGCCAGGTGGTGGGGGAGGTGCTGCTGGACGTCATGCCGTCCACCCTAACCGCGCCGCGGGTACCAGGGTCTGCATCGTGTGGGGGTGAGTGCGGCGGCGCCGGATTTCAGTTAACATTCATTAACTGTTGCTCGGGGCCGCGCCGCGGCATGGGACACACATCAAGGAGGATGGATGGACATCAAAGGCAGCGTCGCACTGGTGACAGGCGGGGCGTCCGGGCTGGGAGCAGCCACCGCGCAGAGATTGTTCGACGCCGGCGCATCCGTCGTGCTCGTTGACCTGCCGTCCTCAGGCGGCCAGGCAAGGGCGGACGATCTGAACGGCCGCGCCGCAGCCGGCCAGTCCGCCGTCTTTGCCCCCGCTGACGTGACCAGCGAGGCCGATGTCCGGGCCGCCGTCGGGACCGCCGCGGGGCTGGGCCCGCTCCGGATCGTGGTTAACTGCGCTGGGATCGCCACCCCCGGCAAGGTCCTGGGACGGGACGGAGTGCTGCCCCTGGAATCCTTCAGCAAGGTCATCCAGGTCAACCTGGTCGGGACCTTCAACGTCCTGCGCCTGGCCGCCGAGGCAATGGTGGCCACCGAGCCCGCCGACACCCCGCTGGGCGGCCCGGAACGCGGCGTCATTATCAACACTGCCTCCGTGGCGGCCTTCGACGGGCAGATCGGCCAGCCCGCATACTCGGCCTCCAAGGGCGCCGTGGCCGCCATGACGCTGCCGATCGCCAGGGAGCTGGCGCGCTCGCTGGTCCGGGTGGTCACCATCGCCCCGGGCATTTTCGAGACCCCCATGATGGCCGGCCTTTCGCAGGAGGCGCAGGACTCGCTGGGCGCCCAGGTTCCGCACCCGTCCCGGCTGGGCAAGCCCGCGGAATATGCCAACCTGGTGGCGCACATCGTGGACAACGCCATGCTGAACGGCGAAACCATCCGCCTGGACGGCGCTATCCGGATGGCACCGAAATGAGCGCGCCGGACTCCCCGCAGCTGCCGGCGGCGGACTTCTTCGCCGTCGAAGCGATGCTGGACGAGGCTGAACGGAAAAAGCTCGCCGAGTTGCGTGACTTCCTGGCCGCCGAGGTGGCGCCGTACGCAGGGGAGTGGTGGAACAAGGCCGAGTTTCCTGCCCATATGCTCCCCAAGCTGGCCACGCTGGAGCTGAGCACGCCGGTCCACCGCGGCTACAGCCACCTCTTCGCCGGGCTGGTCATCGCGGAGATCACCCGCGTGGATACTTCCCTGGCCACGTTCTTCCTGGTCCATCACGACCTCTTCGTCGAATCCCTGCACACCTTCGGCACGGAGGACCAGAAGCAGCGGCTGCTGGCCGACGCCTCGGAGCTGCGCACCACCGGCGCATTCGCCCTCACCGAACCCCTGCACGGATCCGACGTAGCGGGCGGGATGGAGACGCGGGCCCGGCGCATTTCGTCCCGCACAGGAGAAGCGGACGACGACGGCGACACCTGGGTGCTCAACGGTGCCAAGCGGTGGATCGGGAACGGGACGTTCTGCGACTACATGCTGGTGTGGGCCAGGGACGAGGCGGACGGTTCGGTGCGGGGCTTCATCGTGGACGCCACGCTGCCGGGGGTCAGCCGGACCAGGATCGAGAACAAGATCGCCCTGCGCACCGTCCAGAACGCGGACATCGTGTTCAAGGATGTCAGGGTTGCCGAGGCCGACCGCTTCGGCGGGATCAGCAGCTTCGAGGACACCAAGGAACTGCTCCGCAGCTCACGGATCATGGTGGCCTGGCAGGCGGTGGGCCAGCAGCTGGCGGCGTTCGACGTTGCCCGGCAGTACGCCGTGGAACGCCACCAGTTCGGCCGCCCGCTGGCCCACTTCCAGCTGATCCAGCAGCAGCTGGTGACCATGCTGGGCAACGCGGTGGCAAGCATGGCCATGATGGTTGGGATCGCCAGGCTGCAGGACCAGGGTGCCGCCGGCATGCCACAGGTGGCGCTGGCAAAGTCCTACATCAGTGCCCGCATGCGTGAGACCGTGGCGCTGGGCCGGTCCATCCTGGGCGGGAACGGGATCGTCACCGATTACCGGATGGCCAAGATCTTCGCCGACGCCGAAGCCATTTACACCTACGAGGGCTCGTTCGAGGTCAACACCCTGATCGTGGGCCGGGCCATCACCGGAATTTCAGCCATTTCTTAGGCGGGATAGGGTTCTTTCTCGCCCGCCTCCACCCGGATGTCCAGGCTGTTGTTCTTCACCGGCATGGGGCAGGTGCCGTAGGGGGTGAAGGCGCTGGGATAGTTGATGGCCCGGTTGAAATCCAGTATCACCGAGCCGTCCGGGCGGGGCCTGGGGAGGGAGAGCTTCCGCCAGTCATCGGTGGTGTCGCCGTTGGTCTCGTCGTGGAAGGTGACGGTCAGGGCGCCCAGCTTCTCCTCCTCCGCCTGGAGCCGGAACTCGTGGCTGCTGCCCGGGAGGCTGAACACCACGTCACCGACACTGCGGTGGACGCCGTCCACCAGCGGGTTCGCGGTGCCGATCGGTACGTCCACCGGTTCCGGGTAGGGCTCGAAGCGGCCCGTCACCTCCCAATCGGGGTTGTAGGGATAGGTGGGCACGCCGTCGAAGTCTGTGAAAACCGGCGACGACGAGTCCCGGGTGCGGATGGCGTACCGCCCGCCGCGCATGGCCAGTTCCACCACCACCTGGTCCCCGTCCGGGCTGCCGAACTGCACCCACATCAGCGACTCCTCGTCCGCCAGGACGGCGGAGATGGTGCCGTCCACCGTTTCCCCGGTCTCCACCAGGGTGAGCCCGTCCGCCGGGACGGCGGTGAGGAACGCCGTCGTGCCCGTGCCGTCCGTGGACCATAGGCCAGGGACCAGGTCGACGGCGGCGCGGGAGTCCTCGAGCCACTGGAAGGAGGTGAGGGTGAGCCAGCCGTGAGGCGTTGCCAGGGCCTTGTCACGGTTGGCGCGGAAGCGCTGCCAGCGCTCGACTTTGGCGGCTGGGGCAGTAGCGGCTGCGGTGGTGGCCATGGTTCCTTCCGGTTGCGTTGCCCCCGCTACAACCGCCGGCCAGGCCCGTTCATTCCGCCAGACGGACATCACGCCGGGGTTGAATGGGTGGGTGGACATCCTTAGCGGAGTGAATCGGGAGTGGCTGGCAGCCCTCACCTGGCTGGCGGCGGTGCTCGCCGGCGCGAGTGTGCTGCTCTGGCGCCGCCGGCGTGCAGACCTCGCCGCGCTCACCGCCGTCGTCGTCTTCATGGCAGCAAACGTCGGCGCGGGCATCTACGTCCTGAACCACCTGGCCGACGGGCGCTGGGGCGGGGACGCGCAGGCCAAGCTCGCACCGCCCACGCTGTCCGGCGCTCCCGTGGTGGGCCAGTTCCTGGAGCCCCTCGACACAGCCATGACGGGCATGGCCGGCGGGGTCAATGACTTTATCGACTTCCGTGCCGCGCTGCCCGTGGCGCTGGACTTCTTCGCCGCGGCCGGCTGGGCACTGGCCGTTTCGGTGCCGGTGGCGCTGGCAGCCGCCGTTGTGCAGGGCGGGAGGGCCCGCCGTCGGAAGACCGAGGCTGCCGGCTGGCAGGGCGAGGTGGAAAAGCTCCGGGCGGAGCTGGACGCCGTGAAACGCCACGTGGGGTACCGCGACATCTTGTGAGACGGATTCCACTGAGCCGCCGGTCCGGGGGTAGCATCTTTAGCTAGTAACGTGGCTCACAGTATCCAGCGCAGTGTACGGGCCAAGTCCAAATCCGTCGAAAGATTGTTTCAATGGCTCACACTGCAACACCTCCCGAGACCGATCTTGCCTCCGAACTGCGCGCGGACGTCCGGCGTGTCTCCACGCTGCTGGGCGAATCGCTGGTCCGCCAGCACGGACCGGAGCTCCTGGACCTCGTGGAGCAGGTCAGGCTCCTGACCAAGGAATCCAAGGAAGCAGCGCGTGGCGGTGCGCACGCCACGGGGCCCTGGAGCGCGCACGACGTCGTTGCCCAGGTCCGCGAAATGCTCGGCTCCCTGCCTATCGAGCAGGCAACCGACCTGGTGCGTGCCTTTGCGTTCTACTTCCACCTGGCCAACGCCGCCGAGCAGGTGCACCGGGTCCGCGGCCTGCGGACCCGTGCCGAAAAGGACGGCTGGCTGGCCAAGACCGTGGCGGACATTGCCGCGCAGGCCGGCCCGGACGTGCTGCAGGAAGTGGTCAACGGGCTGGACGTACGGCCCATCTTCACCGCCCACCCCACCGAGGCATCCCGCCGCTCCGTCCTGGACAAGATCCGCAAGCTCTCCGACGTCCTGTCCCAGTCCACTGCCGAAGGGTCCACTGCCCGGCGCCGGCAGGACCGGCAGCTGGCTGAAATCATCGACCAGATGTGGCAGACCGACGAACTCCGCCAGGTCCGGCCCACCCCCGTGGATGAAGCCAGGAACGCCATCTACTACCTGGGTGGCATCCTCACCGACGCCATGCCGGAAATGCTGTCCGAACTCTCCGAGCTGCTGGGCGAGCACGGCGTCACCCTCGCCTCCAAGGACGCCCCTATCCGGTTCGGCTCCTGGATCGGCGGTGACCGCGACGGCAACCCGAACGTCACCGCCGCCGTAACCCGCGAAATCCTGCAGATCCAGAACCAGAGCGCCATCCGGATCAGCATCGGCATGATCGATGAGCTGATTTCCATCCTGTCCAACTCCACGGCGCTGGCAGGCGCGGACCAATCCCTCCTTGAGTCCATTGATGAGGACCTGAAGAAGCTGCCCGGCCTGGACAAGCGCGTCCTGGAGCTGAACGCCCAGGAGCCGTACCGGCTGAAGCTCACCTGCATCAAGGCCAAGCTCATCAATACGGGCAAGCGGGTGGCTGCGAACACCAACCACGAGCACGGCCGGGACTACAGCGGAACCGAGGAACTCCTGGCGGACCTGCATTTGCTTGAGCTCTCGCTCCGGAACCACTCTGCGGCCCTGGCCGCGGACGGCGCCCTGGCCCGCGTCCGCCGCGCCATCGCCTCCTTCGGCCTGCACCTTGCCACCCTGGACATCCGCGAACACGCGGACCACCACCACGACGCCGTGGGCCAACTGATGGACCGGATCGGCGGCCCCGGCCTGCGCTACGCCGAGCTGAGCCGCAGGGAACGCTTCGAGGTGCTGGGCTCAGAGCTCGCCTCCAGGCGTCCCCTGTCAGGCCACCCCATCAAGCTCGACGGCGCCGCCGACGGTACCTACGACGTCTTCCGCGAGATCCGCCGGGCCCTGCGCATGTACGGCCCGGACGTCATCGAGACCTACATCATCTCCATGACCCGCGGCGCCGACGACGTCCTGGCCGCCGCCGTCCTGGCCCGTGAGGCCGGCCTGGTTAACCTCTTCGGCGACAAGCCGTACGCCAAGCTCGGCTTCGCGCCGCTGCTGGAGACGGTGGAGGAGCTGCGTGCCTCGGCAGAGATCATCGACCAGCTGCTGTCCGATCCCTCCTACCGGGAGCTGGTGCGGCTGCGCGGCGACATCCAGGAAGTGATGCTGGGCTACTCGGACTCCAACAAGGAGTCCGGCGTGATGACCAGCCAGTGGGAAATCCACAAGACCCAGCGCAAACTGCGCGACGTCGCCGCCAAGCACGGCGTCCGCGTCCGCCTGTTCCACGGCCGCGGCGGTTCCGTGGGCCGTGGCGGCGGCCCCACCTACGACGCCATCCTGGCCCAGCCCAACGGTGTCCTGGAAGGCGAAATCAAGTTCACCGAACAGGGCGAGGTCATCTCCGACAAGTACTCCCTGCCGGAGCTTGCCCGGGAAAACCTGGAGCTGTCGCTGGCTGCGGTGCTGCAGGGTTCGGCCCTGCATCGCAACCCGCGGACCTCCGAGGACCAGCGGGAGCGGTACGGACACGTCATGGAAGCCATCTCGGATGCCGCGTTTGACCGGTACCGGAAACTGATCGACCACCCGGATCTGCCCGCCTACTTCATGGCTTCAACCCCGGTGGAGCAGCTCGGTTCGCTCAACATCGGCTCCCGCCCGTCCAAGCGGCCGGATTCCGGTGCCGGACTGGGCGGCCTGCGCGCCATCCCGTGGGTGTTCGGCTGGACGCAGTCACGGCAGATCGTGCCCGGCTGGTTCGGTGTGGGCTCCGGCCTGAAGGCTGCCCGGGAAGCCGGACACTCCGCCCAGCTGGTGGAGATGATGGATCACTGGAACTTCTTCCGGTCCGTGTTGTCCAACGTGGAGATGACCCTTGCCAAGACGGACATGGACATCGCCGGCTACTACGTGTCCACCCTGGTCCCGGAGGAACTGCACCACCTGTTCCGCACTATCCGGGAGGAGTACGAGCTCACGGTGGCCGAGGTCCGCAAGCTCACCGGCGAGAACATCCTGCTGGACGCCCAGCCCACGCTGAAGCGTTCCCTGGAGATCCGGGACCAGTACCTGGATCCCATCAGCTACCTGCAGGTTGAACTGATGCGCCGCATCCGGACCGAGGCGGAAATCAGCGGAGCCGAGATCGACGAGCGCCTCCAGCGGGCCATGCTGATCACCGTCAACGGCGTGGCGGCAGGCCTCCGCAACACCGGCTAGATGTATTGACCACGGAGGTTAGGAACATGCGGCGTGGTTAGGTGACAAAAAGAAGACCTCCAAGTGGAGTGGGGCTTGTCTAAGAGTCCGATCCACAAGGAGGTCTTCAATGTCCCATGCTAACGCGCTTCTGACGCCGAAGGGACGGCTCCGGCTGGCCCGGTGCATCGTCGATGACGGGTGGCCGCTGCGCCGTGCTGCTGAGCGGTTCCAGGTGTCGGTGACGACCGCAGCGCGGTGGGCGGCCCGTTACCGGGAGCACGGTGAGCACGGGATGGGTGATCGTTCCAGCCGGCCCATCAACTCCCCGCGACGGACCTCCATGCGGCGGGAGCGGCGGATCGTCGCGATCAGGGTCAACCGCCGCTGGGGCCCGGCACGGATCGGCTATCTGCTGGGCATCCACCCCTCCACGGTGCACCGGGTCCTGTCCCGATTCGGGCTGGCGAGGCTGTCGTGGCTGGACCGGGCCACGGGCCGGGTGATCCGCCGCTACGAGCACCACAGACCCGGGGACCTGGTCCACGTCGACATTAAGAAACTTGGACGGATCCCCGACGGCGGGGGCCACCGCAGTGTCGGCAGGGCCGCCGGAAACCGGAACAAGACCGGCACCGCGGCGAACAGGAGACCGGGCCACGCTTTCTTGCACAACGCCGTCGATGACCACTCCCGGCTCGCCTACACGGAGATCCTGACCGATGAGAAAAAGGACACCGCGGCCGGATTCTGGGAACGTGCCAACGCCTACTTCGAGTCCCACGGGATCACGGTCAAACGGGTCCTGACCGATAACGGTTCCTGCTACCGCTCCTACGCGTTCAAAGACGCCTTGGGCCCGGACATCAAGCACAAACGCACCCGTCCCTACAGGCCTCAGACCAACGGCAAAGTCGAGCGCTACAACCGCACCCTGCTCGACGAATGGGCCTACGCCCGTCCTTACAGATCAGAGGCCGAGCGTGTTGCCGCTTTCGCTGGCTGGCTCCATCACTACAATCATCATCGAGGTCACACCTCACTCAAAGGTCAGCCACCGGCCAGCCGCGTCACCAACCTCTCAGGTCAATACAGCTAGACGCCCGCTCATTTTTGGCCGTTTTTGATGGAACGCCCGCTCACCACCAGCCCTGGAGGTGAGCGGGCGTTTCGGATTCAAGCGCAGGATGTGAGCGGGGGTTTGGATAGGGTTGGAGGCATGCCTTCCTTCCAGACCCGCCTCAAGATCACCGGGCTGCGGCCCGGCAATCCGCCCGAGGCGGTGATGGACGCGGCCGTGGAGGCGCTGGGCACCCGGCACCACGTGGAGGCGCACCAGCTCCAGATCGCCGGCGGCGTGCCGCAGCTGAACCTGCGCTTCCTGGTTGAGGCGACCGAGTACAGCGGCGAGAACCGCCAGGCGGTGGAGTCGGCAGTGATGATGCGCGACGCCGTCGAACGTGTTGCGCTGACGGGTGCACTCAGCGTGCTGCGGCGCAGCCGCGGCAAGTGGCTGCCCGTTTAGCCTGCGTCGGGGACGGGCTCGTCCTCCACGGGTGACCGGTCGCCGCGGCGCCGGGTGACGATGATGCCCACGACGGCGCCGATCACCAGGCCAACGGCCACGCCGATGAGGGAGCTGGCCCAGAACGGGAGCTTGGTGGCAGAACCGGTGAAGTAGCCCAGTCCCACCAGCCAGCACGCCCACAGGACTGCCCCCAGCCCGGCGCACAGACTGAAGCCGCGGACGGAGACGTTGGCGATGCCGGACGCTGCGGATGTGGCAAGCCGGCCGCCGGGGATGAACCGGGCGCCGATGATGGTCCCGTAGGTGGACGACCGGCCGGCCTTGGCCAGCGCGGAATGGATGCCGGCGTGGACGCGGCGACCCCATTTCCAGCGGTCCAGCACATGGCTCAGCCGCCGGCGGAAAAGGTGGAACACCACCATGTCTCCCAGCCAGGAGGCGACGGCGGCGAGGACCAGCACCAGGAACACGTTGGCCCGGCCGTCCGCGGACAGTGCCCCGCCGGTAATCACCAGCATCTCCGACGGGATGGGCGGAAAAATTGCGTCGCCGATCACCACCGGGATGACCCAGAAATAAAGGGCCGTCCCCCAGCTGTCAACGCTGCCGAAGTCCATTGCCACAAGGTACCGCACTTGGGAAACTGGCGGCATGCGGATCTCGGTTCTGCAGGGTGACATTACGCAGCGGCGGGTGGACGTGGTGGTGAACGCCGCGAACCCGTCGCTGCTTGGCGGCAGGGGAGTGGACGGGGCGCTGCACCGGGCTGCCGGGCCGGAACTGCTGGCTGTATGCCGGGAACTGCGTGCCACCCAGCTCCCGCATGGCCTCCAGACCGGGGCCGCTGTGGCAACACCGGCTTTCCGGCTGCCGGCACGCTGGGTGATCCACACGGTGGGACCAAACCGCCACGCGGGACAGACCAACCGCGCCCTCCTGGTGTCCTGCTTCAGCGAAAGCCTGCGGCTGGCCGCCACGTTGGAGGCCGGCACGCTTGCCTTCCCGGCGGTGGGAGCCGGGGCCTACGGGTGGAGCGCCGGGGCCGTTGCCGCGGCGGCGCTGGAAGCGCTGGCCGGTTTCCGGGCCGCCCATCCGGCCGGCGGGGTGGAGCTGGTGGAGTTCGTGCTGCGCACCGCGGAGGTGGAGGCGGTGTTCAGGGAGGTCCTCGGGGCCTAGGCCCGTCCCCGGACCGCTTCGCTGAGTTCCAGGCTGCTGCGGTATTCCACGGGCTTTCCCGAGACCGGGTCAACGAACCGGATGCCGCGGGCCAGGAGCTGGAGCGGCCTGGCGTAGTCGTCCGGGGCCTTGTCCAGCAGGTCCGGATAGAAGGCGTCATTCACGATCCCCAGCCCCAGCGAGGCCATGTGGACCCGCAGCTGGTGGGTCTTGCCGGTGTGCGGTTCCAGGCGGTACCTGGCCAGGCGCTGAGCTGTACCCATGGCGCCTGTATCGGTGCCGCCGGCACTTGCCGGTGCGCCGCCGTCGAACGTTTCCAGCCGCTCAATCCTGGTTTCCGCGTTCGGTTCGCCGTCGATGACCTCCGCCAGCAGGTAGCTGCGGGACTTGGTCATCCGGTTGCGGACCACCACGGGGAAGTCGACGGCGGGGTGCCCCGGCGCGGGCTCGGCGACGGAGACGCACTCGTACTCCTTCTGCACCTGCCGCTTTTCGAACAGCACCTGGTACTTCCCCCGGGTCAGCGGGTTGGTGGAGAACAGCAGCACGCCGGCGGTCATGCGGTCCAGCCGGTGCATGGGGATCAGGTCCGGCAGCTCCAGCTGGTTGCGGAGGCGCACCAGGGCTGATTCCTGGATGTAGGTGCCGCCCGGCGTGGTGGGCAGGAAGTGCGGTTTGTCCACCACGAGCAGGTGCTCGTCCCGGTGCAGGATGCTGATCTCCACCGGCAGCCGCGTCTCGGGCGGCAACGTCCGGTAGTACCAGATGAAGGTGTGGTCCTCGAGCCTGGTGTGCCGGGTCAGTGGTACGCCGCCCTCGCCCACGATCTCGCCGGCGTCGAACCTGTCCTCGATGCCCTGCGGGTCGATGTGGCCCCAGCGGTGCATCATGTAGTCCATCGCTGTCTCCCACGGGCCCTCCTCCGGAAGGCGCAGGCGCGTGGCATTGACGCCGTCGCGGACGGGGAGGGGGGATTGCATCACCGTTCCATTCTACCGGCGCTGCTGCGGCCGGTCCGGCCCGCTGCCGGCCGCTGCCGGCCGCCGAACCGCCGGGTTCGCCGGAGGCCTGCGAGCTCGCCGGAAGTTCCCTGTGTGTCAGGCTGTTGTGTGACAGTTTCGCTGTCGCTGCGGCCGGCGCTCAGGACGGGGAAGGTCCATCATGGATTTCGTTATGCCTGTCCGTGTCACGAATCGGAAGCACTTCACGACCGACCAGAAGCACGCGATTCTGGATGAGTACGACAAATGCCTGGAGTGGGGCTCTAAGGCCGCATTCATCCGGGCGGCCGGCATCACCGAAGGCACCATCAACACCTGGTGCCGGCAGAGGGAAGCCGGTCAGCTGAGGTCCAGATCCGACACGGTAAAGGAGGACCAGCGATTGAACGCAGGCGATAAGCAGTTGCTCAAACGGGTCTTGAAAGAAAACGAAATCCTCAAGGCCAAACTGGCACGGTCCGAGGCTGCCGTGGACATTCTGGGAAAAGCTTCCGCGCTCTTGGACGCGATGGCCAAGAGCGCGGCAGCGACGGATCCGAAACTGGAAGAACCGGAGCCGCAGCGGCCCGAGTGGCTGACGCCAAAATCTGGAAAGACATCGCCCTGACCTTTGCCGGGAAACTGATCACGGCCGGCTGGTCAGCGGTGAAGGCCTGCGCCCTGGTGGGCCTTCACCGCACGGCCTGGTACCGGCACTTGAGCCCGCCCACACCGCCCGGGATCCTGGTGCCCCATGTCCACCGGGCCTACCCGAACCGGATCAGCGACGCCGAAGCCGAGGCGTTCATGGAGCTGTTGAACTCCCGGGAATACGCCAACCTTTCCGTCACCCAGGCCTACTACCGGATGCTCGATGCCGGGCACTGCTTCTTCTCCATCGCCGCCGCCCATCGCATCGTGGCCCGGCACGGACAGAACGGCGACCGCCGCGAACAACGCACGGCAACCGGTCCCAAACGAGCCAAACCGGTCGTGCACGCCACCGCCCCGAATCAGCTGTGGAGCTGGGACATCACGATGCTCCACGGCCCGGGGAAACACACTTACCGGCTCTACACGATGTTGGACGTGTTCTCCCGCAAGGTCGTTGGGCACCGGGTCGAACACACCGAAACCGCGTCCCTGGCCGCGGCACTGATCAACGACGCGGTCACCGTGAACCGGCAGCGCCCAGAGGTGCTTCATGCCGATAACGGGGCACCCATGAGGGCCGGCAGTACCCTTCAGCTGGCCCAGTCCCTGGGCATCACTCTGTCCTACTCCCGGCCAAGGGTCTCGGACGACAATCCCTACTCCGAATCACTGTTCAAGACCGTGAAATACGACCTGGACTTTCCGCGCCGCTTCCGCGACATCCAGCACGCCCGGGACTACATGGCGGCTTTCTTCGCCAACTACAACGCCAACCACCGCCACAGCGGTTTGAACTACTACACCCCGGACCTCGTCCACAAAGGGCGCGGGAACCAAGCACGCCTACAACGGCAAGCCACCCTCGACGCGATCTATGCACGCCATCCGCAGAGATACCGCAACAAACCCACCGCACCAGCTGTGCCCTCTCAGGCCGGCATCAACCACAAAACCACCCCGCTGTCACAGACAGCTTGATATATACCGAGTTTTCGGCGACCCGGCAGCGTTCCGTCGATCTCGGTGATAACCATGGACACCGGCGAGACCGACGATAAAAAAGTTCTTGACAAAAAAAGTTGTCGGTGGGCACACTGGTGGCATGCAGGACATTGCAGTCATCGAGGACCCGGCAGCCGCCGAAGCATCCCTGGACCCCATCCGCGCCCGCATCCTGCGGGAGCTGGTGCAGCCGGCGTCAGCCACGCAGCTGGCGGTGCGCGTCGGCCTGCCCCGGCAGAAGGTGAACTACCACCTCAAGGCGCTGGAGCGGCATGGACTGGTGGAACTCGTGGAGGAGCGGCGCAAGGGAAATGTGACCGAGCGGGTCCTGCAGGCGGCGGCGGCCTCCTACCTGATCTCGCCGTCTGCCCTTGCCGCCGTGTCCCCGGATCCGGGCCGGTTCGCCGACCGCTTCTCGGCTTTCTGGCTGCTGGCGCTCGCCGGCCGGATGGTGCAGGAAGTGGGAAAGCTCATCACCGGTGCCGCCGCGGCCCGGCAGAAGCTGGCCACCTTCGCGATCGACGGCGACATCACCTTCCGCACAGCCGCGGACAGGGCCGCGTTCGCCGAGGAGCTCGGCGTTGAGGTGACCCGGCTGGTGGATAAGTACCACGACGCCGGCGGGTCACCGCGCGGGCGTCGGCACCGGCTGGTGGTGGCGCTGCACCCGGCACTCAAAGAAACCAATGCCTCCACGGCAACCAACGAAACAGCAGGCAAGGAGCAGGATAAATGAGCGACAAGCGGGACTTCGAGATCGTCCAGGACACCGAACTGCCCGGCACCCCCGAGCGGGTGTGGGAAGCCGTCACCAGCGGAACGCCGGCGTGGATGTTCCCCACGGACCAGTGGCCGGCGGTCCGGACAGTAGACGAGTATCCCCACCACCTGGTCTCCCGGATGGAGGGGCCGGACGGCTGGTTCAACCAACTGGAGCACGTGCTGGAGCCCCTGGACGGCGGCCGGGCCCGGCTCCACTACGTCCACAGCGGCATCTTCGCGGACAACTGGGACCAGCAGTACGACGGCGCCAGCCGCCACACCGAGTTCTACCTGCACACGCTGGGCCAGTACCTCGAGTACTTCGACGGCCGCCCCGTGGTGTTCACCGACATCCAGGCGCCCGACGCATCCCGGGTCTCGGACGGCTTCACCCGGCTCCGTGAGGCGCTGGGTGCAGGATCGGCCGAGCAGGGCGCCACGGTTGATATGGAGCTCGACGGCGTGGGGCGGCTTAGGGGCGACGTGGATTTCTCGAATGAGCACTTCCTGGGCATCCGCACGCCGGACGCGCTGTACCGGTTCTTCGGCCGCAACGCATGGGGTGCCCCCGTGGGCATGACGGTGCACGATTTCAGCGGCGCCGGCGACACGGAGGCCACCGCCAAGGCCTGGGGCGGCTTCCTGGGGCGCGTGTACGGGTAGCTACCGCTTCCCGTTTCGCGCCCAGATCGCCGGAACGATGCGGGGTCGCCGTTTCTTTCCGGCGGTTACGCACCGTTCCGGCGATTCCGGCGAGTCCGGTAGCGGAGAGGCGGGCGATTCCGGTAGCGGCGCTTAGGCGATGGCGACGGCGGGAGCCTGGGTGAGTGAGCGACGCAGCTGGGGTGCGGCGTCCAGCCGGTCCTGTGCTGCCCGGAGGGCCAGGACGGCAACCTCCAGTTTGTCCGGCGGAAGCGTGAAGGGCAGCCGCAGGTTGCGTTCGAAGGCGCCGCCGATTCCGAATCGGGGTCCGGCGGCCAGCCTGATGCCGTAGTCGGGGGCCAGGACTGTCAGCGCCGTGCTGATGGGGGCCGGGAGCCGGCACCACACGGAGAGGCCGCCGGCGGGCGGTGCCACCTGCCAGGTGGGAAGGTGCTCCGCCAGGAGATCCAGGAGGGCTGACCGGTTGCGGCGCAGCGTCTGCAGCAGGGCAGGCAGCGGTTCTTCCAGCGCCCGCACCAGGTGGGCTGCCGCGAGCTGCTCCATGACGGGGCCGCCCAGGTCCAGGGTGGTCCGGGCGGCGGCGAACCGCTGGATCATGGACTCCGAGGCACGGATCCAGCCGGTTCGCAGGCCGCCCCAGTGGGACTTGCTCAAGGACCCAATGGACACCACAGTGCTGCCGAAACCGGCAAGCGGCGTGGTGGCGGTCCCGTCGAGGTTGAGGTCCCGGAGCGTTTCGTCCGCCACCAAAACGGTTCCGGCCGCCGCCGCCGCGCGGGCCAATTGGCGGCGCTGGGCATCAGGCATGATCAGGCCCGTGGGGTTGTGGAAGTCCGGGACCAGGTAGGCAAGTTTTGGCTTTTGCTGCACCATGGCGGTTTCCATGGCCGGCAGGTCCCAGCCGGACCCGGCAAAGGCGACCGGGACGGGGCGGCACTTCGCGGAGCGGATGGCATCCAGCGCGTGGGGATAGCTGGGGTGTTCCACCAGGACCCGGTCCTGCCGGTCAGCCAGGGTGCGGATGATGATGGTCAGTGCGTGCTGGGCTCCGGAGGTCACCATGATCTGGCCCGGCTGGGTTGGCACTCCGGCGGCGCTGTAGCGGTCCGCGACCGCCTGCCGCAGCGGCAGCAGTCCCAGGGCGTCGTAGCCAAACCCGGGCAGCAGTGCCGGGAGCTCCGTCAGCGCTGCGGCGAAGGCCCGGTGCACCACCTCCCCGCTGGCGGGCAGCGCCGAATAGGCCAGGTCCACCAGCCCGCCCGGCGCCGTGAGTCCGGGTGCGGTGAGCCCGGGTGCCGCCAGCGCGCCGGTGGAAGGAGGCTGCGGACCGAAGAGGGCTGAACCAAAAGGGGTCAATTCCGGAATGCGGGTGCGGCCGCGGCTGCCCTGGCCGCTGCTGAGGAATCCCTGCTCCCGAAGGCTTGAATACGCCGCGGTTACCGTCGTCCTGCTGACATCCAGTGCCGCGCACAGCGCGCGCTCGCTGGGCAGCGCCGTATCCAGCGGGATCCTGCCGTCCAGGACGAGCAGCCGGACGACGTCGGCGAGTTCGCGGTATGCCGGCCCCGTACCGGTGTTCCACGGGCCGAGGAGGCGCGACAGCGCGAGGGCGGTAAGGGCAGCAGCCATGTAGCCAGTATTTCAGACTGGCTATGTAATTCAATGCCAGTTGGCTGTGATCATGGTTCCATGATGACCCGCAGACTTGTCCAGCTCTTCACCGGCCTCGCCATATACGGCATCTCCCTGGCCATGTTTATCCGCGCCGGCCTGGGCCTGGATCCGTGGGACGTGTTCCATCAGGGGCTGGCCAACCGGACCGGGCTGAGCATCGGAGTGGTGGTGATCGCCGTGAGCTTCCTGGTGCTGCTGCTGTGGATTCCGCTGCGGCAGATGCCCGGCTTCGGCACGCTCTGCAATGCCATCCTGGTGGGCGTCTTCGCGGACATCGGGCTGGCACTGATCCCGACGGTGAGCCACCTGGCCGGCCAGATCGGCCTCCTCGCGGGCGCCGTGCTGGTCAATGCGGTGGCCTCTGCGTGCTACATCGGTGCCGGTTTCGGGCCAGGTGCCCGCGATGGCCTCATGACCGGTCTTGCCCGGCGCACTGGATGGACGGTCAGGTTTTCCCGGACACTGATTGAGGTGACGGTGCTGGCGGCCGGCTGGCTGCTGGGCGGATCGGTGGGTGTGGGCACTGTGGTCTATGCGCTGGCGATTGGTCCCCTGGTCCACCTCCTGCTGCCGCGCTTCGTGGTTGGCACCGGCAAGGCCAGTGCCGCCAAGGAACCCACCACGGCGAACTGCTAAAGCGGCGGGCAGCACGTCAGGCAGGCGGGGGCTGGCACCTCGGACAGAAGTAGATGTCCCGCTCCTCTTCGCCGTTCGGCTTGCCGAGGAGCCCGCGCTGGATGGGCGTGCCGCACTTCAGGCACGGCCGCCGCTCTCCGCCGTAGACCCAGTAGCCCGGCCTGCCCGCCATCCTGCCCACCGGCATGCCCCGGTTATTGAGGATCGTGACGCGGCGCCCCGCACCCAGGTTGACCTCCAAAAGCTGCTTGGCGTCGGTCATCATGGTCCGCACGTCCGCAACGTCGGCAACCGGGGTGGCGGGATGCACTCCCGACAGGAAGCACGCCTCGCAGCGGTAGATGTTTCCGATCCCGGCAAGGTTCCGCTGGTCCAGCAGCGCGACGCCGATGGGAACCTCGGGGCGGGACCTGACGCGCCGTTCGGCCTCATCCAGGTCCCAGTCCGGGCCCAGGAGGTCCGGGCCGAGGAAGCCCACAATCGAATCCTCATTGGCGGTGGCCACAACTTCCACGATGCCCAGTGAGAAGCCGACGGCGTCCGCCACGGCCGTGCGCAGGACGCACCGGGCCGTGTAACCCGGCTTCCGCCACCTCCCGCCGGGCGGATAAACCTGCCAGGCGCCTTCCATCTTCAGGTGCGAGTGGATGGTCAGCCTTTTGTCCTCGGGGCTGACCACACGCATCAGCAGGTGCTTTCCCCTGGGGACCACTTCCTCCACGGTCCAGCCTGAAAGGTCCAGGGTGGCGAACCGGGGGACGCGGAAGTCAGAGGCAATCAGTGTCTGGCCCGCCAGGGCCTCATGCAGCTGGTGAGCGGCCCGCCAGACAGAATCCCCCTCAGGCACGGATCCTCAGTCCTTTCGGGGTGGAGTAGGCTCCGGCGGCGCTGAGGGCAGCGGCAACAGGGGTTTCGAGGATGCCGTGGCCGTTCACCTTCTCCATGATCAGCTTGTCCACCGCCCCACGGGTCACTACTCCCACCAGCGCTGCCCCTGCCGCCGCGAGGACGGCGTCGTCGTCGCTGAAGGCCAGCAGCGTCTTTCCGCCGCGCTCCACGTAGAGAACCAGCGCCCCGTCCACCAGCACCACCAGCGCCCCGGCTTTGCGGCCGGGGCGGTGCCCGGTGCCGGCGTCGTCCTGCGGAGCGGGCCAGGGGAGTGCGGCACCGTAGGGGTTGGCTGGATCCGTGGCAGCGAGGGCCAGGGCCACGGGTTCGGCCTTGGCCAGCCCGGTGTCCTCCGAGTAGGAGCGAAGCCGGTCCACGGTGGCCGGCACTGCGAACTGGGCGGCGCCGAGGTGCTCGATAAAGTAGCCGCGGCGGCAGCGGCCGGCTTCCTCCAGCCGGGCCAGCACCTTGTACATGAGGCCGAAACCGCCCAGGATCTGCTCAGCCATGACCGAGCCCCTGGTGACTACGCCGTAGCGGTCCAGCAACAGTTCCGCGGTGGCACGGGCGTGGATGGTGGCATCGAGTTCAGGCTCGGGCAGGGCAGACCACCGGCCCGCGGCAGTGGGCGGGGTGGCCGCCCCCTGCGATCCGTACCGGCCGCCGGACAGTCCGGGGGACCCCATCAGGCCGGTGCCATGGGAACGGCCCAACCGGCTCAGCCGTGGTGCCCTGGCCCGCGGTGCGCGGGCCACCTGGCGGTGGGCGGTGTGGCCTCCGGCAATCAGGGCCCGCACCGGGGCGAAGGTGTCTCCGGTGATCCGGCCGGCCCAGGCCAGGTCCCAGAGCGCAGCCACCACCTCCTGGTCGCTGAGGACGGCGTCCATGCCCCCGGCCACCTCGGACAGTTGCCGGAAGAAATAGCCGCCACCGTTGTTCCGCAGGTGGTCCAGGAGCCGTTGGCCGGCGTCCCCTGGTTCGAACTCGGGGGACAGGTTCAGCGTCAGCTCCACCGAGTCCGCCAGGTGGAGGCTGATCCAGCCGTCGTTCCCGGGCAGCGCCCCCGCCCCGGACCACAAGACCTCACCGGCAGCCATCAGCTCATCCAGCATGGCCGGCTGGTAGTTGGACACGCGGGTGGACAGTACCAGGGGTTCCCACGCCGAGGCGGGAACGGGTACTCCCGAGAGCTGGTCGATGGCAGTGATGATGCCGTCCAGTCCGCGCAGCGAGGGCTGTCCGCGGCCGCCGCCAGGGGTCCTGACATGTTGCCATGCCGGCAGGAAGCGGCCGTAGGCGGCGGCATCCACCGGTTCCACTTCCGCGCGCAGGGCAGCCAGGGAACGACGGCGGAGCTTGCGCAGCACTTCGGCGTCGCACCACTCGCTGGCGATGGTATGTGTCGTGCCGGCGGGGGAGCCCGCCACAGGGGCCGGCAGTTCATCCGCTGGCTGTGTTCCGGCCTCAATGCCGGATTCCTGCGCGGACTCCAGGGCGGATGCCTGTGCGGTCCCATCCTTCGGTTCGTCCTGCGGTGGGGGCGCCGCCTGCGCGGCCCCGGGCGGGGTCACGTGCGGCCGGAATTCGCCTTCCACCACGCGGCCGTCCGCGGCCAGGCGTTTCAGCGCGGTGCCCACCACGGCCACGCCCAGGCCCAGCCGGGCCGCAGCTTCCGCCGCGGTGAAGGGGCCGTGGGTGCGGGCATACCGGGAGACGAGGTCGCCGAGGGGATCGGCAACCGGCTCAATGAAGGCCAGCGGAACACCCATGGGCAGCGGCACGCCGATGGCATCGCGGAGGCGGGCAGCGTCCTCCACCGCAGCGAAGCGTTCCACGCCGCCGATGTTGACCTTGATGGCACGGTTGGCCCGCTGCAGCGCCAGGAGGTGGGCGGTGGCTTCCGCTACAGTGGCGGAGGGGGTTTCGGCGCGTGCCGTCTCCACGGGCTTAGCCACCGGTTCGGCGGACTCATTGGCCGCGGTTTCGGCGGCCTCAACCACCGGGGTTTCGGCAGGTTCCAGCCGCACAGCGGCCTCTTCCGGATCCAGGGGCCCCAATAGCCGCAGCAGGTCCGCCATGCCTTCCATTCCGCGGGCACGGCGGTCCGGGGCAAGGCGTTGCAGCTCGCGTTCGGTGGCGTCGATGACCTTCGCGTCCAGGAGTTCGCGCAGTTCCACCCTGCCCAGCAGCTCATTGAGCAGCGTGGAGTCCAGTGCCAGCGCGGCGGCGCGCCGCTCCGCGAGCGGGGAATCGCCTTCGTACAGGAACTGGGCGACGTAGCCAAACAGAAGGGACTTGGCGAACGGCGAGGGCTGCTGCGTGGTGGTCTGCACGATCCGCAGTTCCCGCCGTTCCACGGATGCAGCGATGTCCTTCAGCGCCGGCAGGTCGTAGACGTCCTGCAGGCACTCGCGCACGGTCTCCAGCACGATCGGGAAGGTGGGGTATTTCCTGGCCACATCCAGCAGCTGGGCTGACCGCTGGCGCTGCTGCCACAGGGGCTGGCGCTTGCCGGGGGTCTGCCTCGGCAGCAGGAGCGCCCGTGCGGCGCATTCCCGGAACCGGGAGGCGAAGAGGGCGCTGCCGCCCACCTCGGCGGTGACGATCTGCTCCAGTTCCTCGGGATCGAAGAGGAACAGTTCCGCGCCGGGCGGTTCGTCCTCCATCATGGGCACCCGGAGTACGATGCCGTCGTCGGCCGCCATGGCCGAGCCGTCCAGCCCGTAACGCTGGTGCAGCCGCTGCCCCACGGCCAGGGCCCACGGTGCGTGCACCGGCATGCCGAACGGGCTGTGCAGGATGACCCGCCAGTCGCCCAGTTCGTCGTGGAAGCGCTCCACCACCAGCGTGGTGTCGCTGGGGACCACTTCGGTGGCCAGCTTCTGCTCGGTGAGGTACTGGATGAGGTTGTTGGCGGCGAAGTCGTCCAGCCCGCTGGCCTTGCAGCGTTCGGTGGCCGGGCCGGCGTCGGACGCTGACAGCTCGCGCACAAACGCGCCCAGGGCGCGGCCAAGGTCCACCGGCCGGCCCAGCGAATCACCCTTCCAGAACGGCAGCTTGCCGGGCTGCCCGAACGCGGGGGAGACCAGGACGCGGTCGTGCGTGATGTCCTCGATCTTCCAGCTGGTGGCGCCCAGGGCAAAGACGTCACCCACCCGGGACTCGTAGACCATTTCTTCGTCGAGCTCGCCCACACGGCGGCCGCCCTTGGGTGCGCGGGCCGGTTTGCCGTCCTCGGAGGGGGAGGCCGAGCCTTCCTGTTCGGTGCCGATGATGTAGACGCCGAACAGGCCGCGGTCCGGGATGGTGCCGCCGGACGTTACAGCCAGGCGCTGGGCTCCCGGCCGGCCCTCGATGGTGCCGGCGTTGCGGTCCCAGATGATCCGGGGTCGGAGCTCGGCGAATTCATCCGATGGGTATCGACCGGCCAGCAGGTCCAGGGTGGCCTCGAAGGCCGACCGGGGGAGGGACGCGAAAGGGGCGGAGCGCCGGACGGTGCTGAACCATTCCTCCACGTCGATGCTTCCCAGCGCCGTCGCCGCCACGGTCTGCTGGGCCAGGATGTCCAGCGGGTTGGCCGGGATGCTGAGCCGCTCGATCTTGCCGTCCAGCATGCGCTCCACCGTGATGGCGGTGTGGACCAGGTCCGCGCGGTGCTTGGGGAAGAGGACGCCCTGCGAGATTTCGCCCACCTGGTGCCCGGCGCGGCCCACCCGCTGCAGGCCGCTGGCCACCGAGGGCGGCGACTCCACCTGGACCACGAGGTCCACGGCACCCATGTCAATGCCCAGTTCCAGGGATGACGTGGCCACCACGCAGCGGAGCCGCCCGGATTTGAGGTCGTCCTCGATGAGCGCACGCTGGTCCTTTGAAACCGAACCATGGTGGGCGCGGGCCAGGACCGGGTCTGCGCCGGCGGAGCTGCCGGCCTGGGCCATCATGTGTGCGGGCGTGGCGGTTGACGCGGGAATGCCCGACGCCGGTCCCCCCGTAGTGCCGGGTTCGGCTTCCAGCCCTTCCGGTCCGGCCCCGTCCCAGCCGCCGCCCACGGCCACCAGTTGGCGTTCGGCGTAGATCTCGTTGAGGCGGGCGGTGAGGCGCTCGGCGAGGCGCCGGGAATTGGCGAAGACGATGGTGGACTGGTTGGCCAGCACCAGGTCCACGATCTTTTCCTCCACATGCGGCCAGATGGACGCCTGCGGCTGCAGCCCGGACGCCGGACCGGAATCGAACGCCCCGGCCGCGCCCTGCAGGTCCGACATGTCCTCCACCGGCACGGAAACGGTCAGGTCCCAGTTCTTCCGGGCCGGCGGAGCGACGATCTCCACCGGGGCGGAACCAGCAAGGAACTGGGCCACGAGTTCCCGGGGCTCCACCGTGGCGGAGAGCCCGATGCGCTGCGCGGGCTTGGGCACCAGCGCATCCAGCCGCTCCAGCGACACGGCAAGGTGTGCTCCCCGCTTGGTGCCGGCAACTGCGTGGACCTCGTCAATGATGATGGTGTCCACCTCGGCCAGGGTCTCCCGGGCCTTTGACGTGAGCATGAGGAACAGGGACTCGGGGGTGGTGATGAGGATGTCCGGCGGGTTGCTGAGGAGCCCGCGGCGCTCGGCTGCGGGGGTATCCCCGGACCGGACCCCCACGGTGATCAGCGGCGCGGGAAGCCCCAACCGCTTTGCGGTCTGGGTGATGCCGATCAGTGGGGAGCGGAGGTTCCGTTCCACGTCCACGCCCAACGCCTTCAGCGGCGATATGTAGAGGACGCGGGTCTTGCGCTTGGGGGCCCGCGTGCGCTTGCCTTTGGCCGGCGGTTCCTCCGGGGCAGGCCCGGGGGCGTGCGACGACGAGACCAGGAGCCGGTCCAATGCCCAAAGGAAGGCGGCGAGCGTCTTTCCGGAGCCGGTGGGAGCCACCACCAGGGCATGCGAGCCGGAGGAGATGGCGTTCCAGGCGCCGGCCTGTGCCGGCGTCGGCTCCGAAAATGCGCCCAGAAACCAGTCCCGGGTGGGCCGGCTGAACTGGCCCATGGGCGTAGCCGTGCCGGAGGCACCGCCGCCGCCCGGACGCTGTTCCTGGTTCATGCCTCCATCATGCCCCACGGCACCGACACCCAACTCCGAGGCAGCTGCAGGCCCTGACCTCGGCAGCACACTTCGCGACCCAGCCCGCGTTGCTGCTTGGCGGCGCCCCACCCTGGGCCCATCCACTCACGCAGTTCCAGCCCGCGGCAGGTCGTTGCCGGCAGGGGTGCAGGCCGCGGACAGCCGCAGGTTCTTCCGCCACACGTCATCTCCACCCTGCCTTCGTAGGCAGCCTTCACACGGCGGTTTCGTCAAGTACCCGCCGTCGGCAGCCTTTTGCTAAGTGTACTTATTAATTGGGCTTTGGTTCGACGGCGTCCCAACAGGAAACGAAAGGCGGCCCGGCTTCTGAGCCGGGCCGCCTTTGCGTCATTCGGGAGCTTGCCACGAGGCGCGAAGCCAAGCGGTCAGGCGGGCTGGAATGCTCCAATGCTCAGCAGGGCAATGTCCGCGTTGCTGCACGCCGTGGTGGGCTCCGGGATGAACAGGGAGTCGGTGTCCTCCGGTGGATAGATCCTGTACCCGGCGGCGTCCACGGCTGCGCAGCCCTGGTAGTTGCGGGCCTGCGTGTACCGGAGGACTGCGGTGCCGGTCTGGCCGGGGGCCAGGAGGACGTCAACGACGCCGGCGGAGTCGTCCCGGGCCGCGGGGGCGCCGATGGGGGCGCCGGTGGCGTCCGCTACGAGGGAGACGCCGGGGTAGCCGCGAAGGATGCAGGGTTCGGAGCCCTTGTTGGTGAGGTTGAGCTTCATGTAGACACTGCCGGCCGCGCCGCCGCCGGATGCGTCAGTTGCGGCGGTGAGCCCGGCCGCCTTGCACAGCCCCGGACCGCCCGCAGCGGAGGTGGCTGGGGCGGGTGAAGCGGGCGTCGACGTTGCCGGTGCCGGGGAGGATGGAGGCGGCGTGGACGCCGATGCCGTGGCGGACTGGCTGGCCGGCCCGGTGGCGGGCGTGGTCGTCGTCTGGGACTGTGGCTGGCTTGGCCCGCACGCGGTGAGCAGCAGCGCCGCAGCAGCGGCCGCCGTCGTCAAGGCAAACCCCTGGGAAATTTTCTGAGACCTCATGGCACCACCTTCGCGGTAGCCGTTGCCCGCGTCAACGATGCCACATGCGGTAACAGCAATTTGATGCCCGGATCGTGATGATCCGGGCATCAAATGCGTCCCTACTTACCGCCGGTGGGCGCGTGGCCGGCTGTGTCCGCTGCCGGTGTGCGGCGTCCGCCCCGGCTCCGGAACAGGGCGGCACCGCCCAGGGCCAGTCCGCCCACCCCGGCAGCAAGCCCCGCCCAGCTCCGGGCCTCGGCGCCGGTACCGGTCACAGGCGCTGCCTGCGCGGTGGCGTGCGCTGTCCCGTGGCTATCTCCGCCTGCCCCGGCGGTAAGGGTGATCGACGGTGCGGGTGCCTTGAGCCCGTGCGGGTCCTGCCCATCGGCGGCGATCTGGGACCAGTCCGTCTGGCCGCTTTCGCAGGTCTGCAGCGTGGGGAAGTGCAGGGTTGCGCCGGCACTGTCCGGAAGGTGCACGGACAGGACCAGGACGTCGCGGAGTTCAGGGCTCAGCGGCGCTTTGGCGGTGTACACAATCTGGCTGGTGCGCTTGGTGATGCTGGAACCGTCGGGAAGCTTCCGGGGTTCGGCGAACTGCTCGGTCACCTTTTCCGCAGTCCAGTTCGGGTTGACCGTGGGCTGGGCATCGTTCAGTTCCTGGGGCAGCGTGATGGCCACCTTGGTGGTGGGTGACGTATCGCAGCCATGGGGGATTCCGAACGTCAGCAGCGCATTGGCGCCGGCGTCCGTCTTGTCCGGCGTCACGCCAACGTGGGCGGAAGCACCGGCCGCGCCCGCGAGCAGCAGGGCAGCTGCGCCTGCGGCGGCTGCGGACGTGGTCAGGGCACGGCGAAGGATTGGGGTTGTCATGGGTTGCCTTTCGGGCGCACGCCTCTGGGCGAGGGGTGCAAAAGTCTGGTCTCCGGCGCCGGGAGGCCGGTGCCGGGCTTTAAAGCGGAAGTACGACGGCGGAAGGCGGGCCGCGCCGGCTGTCCTGGCGCAGGTTGCGCCAGGGGGAGCGGCACACGGGGGCGTGCCGGAAGAGTCCGTCCAGGCGGACGGCGGGCAATGGTGCAACGGCGCGGGGAAGGCCCGCGAAAGGCCGGAGCCAGGCGGCGAGTGCCCACAGGGCAGCTTCGCCCTTGGCCAGGAGCAGCGCGCAAACCAGGGTCGCTGCCGCGTGGGCCGCGAGCATGAGGGGTGCCCGCCCGGGGTCTGCCGGGCTCAGGTGTTCCGCGAGTGGAGCAAAGCCGTTCAAGGCGAGCAGGCTGTCGCTGTGCAGGTGGGTTGCCGCTGCCCCCGCTGCCGCCCCTGGGAGCGGGGTGGAGAAGGCGGTGAGGAGCTCGTGCAGCGCAAGCTGGCCGCCGGCCAGGAGTGCGGTCATGGCGGGGAACGAGAGCCGGAGCCGGGTGGCAACAGTGCTGGCCAGCCCGGTCAGCGCCAGGACGGCAAGGAGTATTCCGGTCGGCGGCAATTGGCCGCCGGCCGCGACGTGGGCGGCGGCGGCGAGGGCAAGGGTGCCTGCCGCCAAAGCAGAGGCGCGCAGGAGGTGGAAGGGTGCCCGCGGGAGGGAACCACGCACGGCTGCTCCTCCTGCTGTGAGTCGGCGCTTCGGGTGCAGGGCCGGTTCCGCTTGCTGGTCCGGAACGAAGGTTCCGGCCATTCAGATTCTACCGGGAATACCGGCTGTGCCGGGCCCTGTGACGGCGTGGAGGGGCAGCGCTAGACTGCCAGCGTACGTGTTGGCGATCGAAGGAGAAGTTCATGGACTACACCGGAAGCCAGTCGGAGAAGGTCGTCCAGGCCGGTGAACTGGGCCGCAGCCACATTGGGCAGACCATCAGCTTCCAGCCGGACGAGTTCACCGTCGTCTTCGGGAAGCTCGCCGGCATCGCGCGGACTGAGGCCATGGTCTACCTGTCCCTGGCGGGAGTGGGAAACGGCACGCACCTGAAGGACGAATACGACCTGCCCGTGACGCATGAGGTCTACGTGCCGGTGGATGTCATTTCGAACGCGGAATCGACCATCAAGGACCTGTTCGGGAAGGTCCAGGAGAACCTCCGGGGTGCGGGCCATAAGGGTGGCGAGGACCGGACTGACCGGCTCTAGCCGCCCCTGAAAGCGGAAGGCCGGCACCAACGTGCCGGCCTTCCCGTCTGTTTGTCCTGGTGCGTGCTTCGCGGGCTACGCCGCGGGAACGAACCTCAGGGCCGAGTTCCACTGGAACTGCGGCAGCTGGTCATTGGCTGAGAGCAGGATGTTCAGGAAACCGGTCTGTTCCAGCTGCCGTGCGCGGCGGAGCGGTCCCACCATGATGGGGGTCAGGCCGGCGGCAGAAGCGAAGGCGGCCACGGCGGCGACAGCGTCGTCATCGTCGCCGGCAACCAGGACGTCCAGCGGCTGGCCGGCCACCTTGCCCGCACCCAATGCGGCGGCGAAGGTGGTGTTGAACGCCTTGACCACTTTGGCTCCGGTGGTCTTCTGCAGTTCTTCCGCGGCGGAGCTGCCGGCGGGAACGGAGAGGCCTTCAAAGGTGGAGAAGTCCACCGGGTTGGTGATGTCCACGTAGACCTTGCCGTCGAGGCTGTCGCCGTAGCGGGCCACGATGTCCTTGGCGGCGTCGAAGTACACAGCCGGGATGACGATGGAACCGGTGATGGCGTCGCCCAGCACGCCGGTGCTCACCTGGCCTGTGAATTCCGCGGCCAGGGCGTCGGCCGTGGCCTTGTCCCCGTGGGCCAGGATCTGGACACTGTTGCCTCCGGCGACGGCGCGGGCTGCAAGTCCGCGGGCCATGTTGCCGGTGCCAATGATGGTGATGTCAGTCATGATGTTCTTCTTTCCAAGGAGGCGGGATAGGAAATTCACTGAAGTCCTTCGTTGAAATGCCCTTACTTGAAGCTTCAACTACAGTAGGTGCCGTTCTATTCCGCTGACCGGCATTAAACCCAAACGGACGACGGCGGGAGGTCCCGCCGTCGTCCGGGTCACCGGAGGGGACCGGCGGCAGCAGCCGCCCGTTACCCTAATACGCCTTGACGCGCTGCTCCACGATGAGGTGGATAAGGGCGAACACCCCGTCATCGTCGATGGCCGCCAGCGCGGCATCCAGGGCGGCCGGCACGTCCCTGTCCTCGGTGACGGTGATGCCGAAGCCGCCGAAAGCCCTGGCCATCAGCGCGAAGTCCGGGTTCTTCAACTGCGTTCCGGAGACGCGCTGCGGGTAGTGACGTTCCTGGTGCGTGCGGATGGTGCCATATTCCTGGTTGTCCATGACCACCACCAAGGGCGTCGCACCATACTGGGCGGCGGTGGCAAGCTCCTGCCCGTTCATGAGGAACTCGCCGTCCCCCGCGATGGTCACCACCCGCCGTCCGGGCTCAGTCAGGGAAGCAGCGATCGCCGACGGCACCGAGTACCCCATGGAGCCGTTGCGGGCGCTGATCATGGACGCGTAGCGGCGGGTGGGGAAATACCGGTGGGCCCAGTTGGTGTGTTCCCCGGCCCCGAACGTCACCACGGCGTCCCCGGGAAGACGGGGCACCAGGTTGGCCATCAGGGTGTCCATCCTCGCCTGGCCCGGAGCCGGCACCGCAGAAGGGAGCGCCGCGAAGCTTTCCTGCTCTCCCCGCATCCTCGCCGTCCAGTCCTTCCACTCCTCCTTGACCGGCAGGTCAATGCCCGCCAGGTCGCGGACGAACGCCTCCGGTTTGGCCAGGATCTGCCGTGACACCGGGCCGGACCGTCCGCGCAGCGACGGATCCACCGTGACCAGGAAGTTCTCCTTGGTCCAGTCCTGCCGACACACGAAGCCGTCCGTGATGACATCGCCAGGAACCGTGCCCACAAAGACCAGGAGGTCGGTCTCCTCCATCAGGTCGTAAGTGGGCCGCGGACGGCCGTACCCGATAGGGCCAACGTAGGACGGTGAATCGAACGGAACCGTTCCCTGGGTCCGCCACTCGGCGGCGGCCGGGATGTGGTGCCGTTCCAGCCAGCCGGTGAGCTGGCTGGCGGCTTCCTGGGTCCAGTCGTTGCCGCCGGTGACGAACAGTGGCTTGCTGGACCTGGCCAGGGCCGCTTCAAGCGCTGCGGCGTCCGTGCTGGCCATGCCGCCGGCTGCCACCGGAATCGCAGGATGCAGGACCGGGCTGACCTGTTGCCGGATGACATCCTCCGGCAGGCCGACCACCACGGGGCCCGGGCGTCCGCTCATCGCGGCGAACATGGCTTCGGCCACGATTTCGGAGGCGCGTTCGGGGTGGTCCAGGACCATGACCCGTTTGGCGCCGGTATCGAACCAGGACTTGATGTCGAATTCCTGGAACGCCTCCCGGTCCCGGTGGGCGAACGGGATGAGCCCCACGAAGAGCAGCATGGGGGTGGAATCCTGCCAGGCGGTGTGCAGCCCCACGTGGGCGTTGGCGGCGCCCGGCCCCCGGGTGACCATCGCCACCCCCGGACGCTGGTTCATCTTGCCGTCCGCCTCGGCCATGTAGGCGGCCCCGCCCTCATGCCGGCAGACGATGGTTTCGATGCTGGACTGGTGCAGGCCGTCCAGCACGTCGAGGAAGCTCTCGCCGGGAACCACGTAGGTGCGTTCCACGCCGTGGGCCACCAGCGAATCGACGATGACGTGCCCGGCGGATTTGAGGGCGGGCGCCACACGGTCCTTATGGTGGACGACGGCGGCGGGCTGGGGAGGGGAGGTGGTCAGGGTGGGCTGCGGCTCTGGTGTCATGGTCTTTCTTCAGCTCGGAGGGTTGCAGGCGTTGTGGTCAGGAAATGGGCGTCCGGTTGGCGATCACGGGGGATGTTCCGGTGTAGCCGTCGCGGGTTTCGGCGATTTGGCGGATGCGGTGGCGGCAGGCGTACCAGCCGAGGACCATGAGGATGGAGGCGATGGCGGTGACGAGCATGGTCAGGGGTGAGTCGATGAAGACCATGATGAGGACGCCGATGAGGAAGAGCAGGGAGAGGTAGCCGGTGTAGGGGGCGCCGAACATGCGGAAGGAGGGGCGTTGGACCCAGCCTTTGTCGGCCCAGCGTTTGAGTTGGATTTGGCACAGGACGATGGTGGCCCAGGTCATGATGATGCCGACGGAGGCGATGTTCAGGACGATTTCGAAGGCTTCGGCGGGGACGAGGTAGTTCAGCGGGACGCCGAGGAGGGAGACGACGGCGGTGATGGCGATGCCGCCGTAGGGGACGCCTGCTTTGTTCATGCGGGAGGCGAATTTGGGGGCGGAGCCGTTGACGGACATGGAGCGCAGGATCCGGCCGGTGGAGTAGAGTCCGGCGTTCAGGGAGGACAGGGCGGCGGTGAGGACGACGAGGTTCATGATGACGTCTACGCCCTGGACGCCGATGGAGCCGAAGAACGTCACGAAGGGGCTGACGCCTTTTTGGTAGGAGGTGAAGGGCAGCAGCAGGGCCAGGAGGATCACGGAGCCGACGTAGAACACGGCGATGCGGAAGACTACGGAGTTGATGGCCTTGGGCATGATTTTTTCGGGGTTTTCGGTTTCGCCGGCGGCGGTGCCGACGAGTTCGATGGAGGCGTAGGCGAACAGGACGCCCTGCATGAGGATGATCATGGGCAGCAGGCCGTTGGGGAAGATCCCGCCGTTATCGGACAGGAGGCTGATGCCGACCGGCTGGCCGGCGACGGGGGTGCCGAAGATGACGAAGTAGGTGCCGATGAGCAGGAAGGCGACGAGGGCGGCGACCTTGATCAGGGCGAACCAGAATTCCATTTCGCCGAAGACTTTCACGGAGACCAGGTTCAGGGCCAGGACCACGATGAGGGCGGTCAGTGCCCAGGCCCACTGCGGGACCTCGGCCATCCAGGGGACGTAGTTGCCGAAGAAGTGCATGTAGAGGGCGGCGGCGGTGATGTCCACGATGGTGGTGGTGGCCCAGTTGATCCAGTAGAACCAGCCGGAGACGAACGCGGCTTTTTCGCCGAAGAATTCACGGGCGTAGGAGACGAACGAGCCCGAGGAGGGCCGGTGCAGGACCAGTTCGCCCAGGGCGCGCAGGATCAGGAACGCGAAGAACCCGCACACCGCGTACGCGATGACCAGGGAGGGGCCGGCCGCGTTGAGCCGGCCGCCGGCGCCCAGGAACAGGCCGGTACCGATCGCACCGCCGATCGCGATCATCTGGATCTGCCGCGGTTTGAGGTTCTTGTGGTAGCCCTTGTCCTCCGCGTGCAGGGAGGTCTCGGACGCATGCGCATGACCACCATCAATAACGTGGTCGAACTCAACCTCTTCATTGGGGTTGTTGGGCATGGGTATTCCTTTCGATCCGGAGAAGATCTTGCTGGATTGGGAAACTTAGAAGACTGACCAGCCGGTGCGGTCGGAGAGGTCGGCCAGGGCGGCGGTGCCGGCAAGGGAATTGCCCTTGGCATCCAGCCGGGGGCTCCAGACGCAGATGGCGCACTGGCCCGGGACGATCACCAGGATCCCGCCGCCTACTCCGCTCTTGCCGGGAAGGCCCACCCGGTACGCGAATTCGCCGGCGGCGTCATACATGCCGCAGGTCAGCATGATGGAGCCGATCCGCTTGGCCTCGCTGGGGGAGAGCACCCTGCCGGTTGTTCCCTGGCCGTCGTTGGCGAGGAACAGGCCGGCCCGGGCCAGCTGGACGCAGGTCATCATGATGGAGCACTGGCGGACGTAGTTCTCGACCACGACGGCGGCGGGCTGGGTGAGGTTGGAAAAATCCTTGAGGAAGTGCGCCAGGGCAAGGTTGCGGCTGCTGCCGGCCAGCTCACCGGCAGCAGCGGCTTCATCGATGAACGGTGCGTGGGAGCCTGGCTCCGCCTCATGGCTCCCCGCTTGTTCGGTGAGGAACCGCAGGAGCTGGTTAGCGGCGTCGGGCGTCTCTTCCAGGAGGTGGTCGGTGACCACCAGGGCGCCGGCATTGATGAAGGGATTGCGGGGAATGCCTTTTTCGGCTTCCAGCTGGACCAGCGAGTTGAAGGACGTTCCGGAGGGTTCGCGCAGCACCCGCGACCAAAGGCCGGCGGACCTGCCGCCCTGCAGGGCCATGGCCAGGGTGAACACCTTGGAAATGCTCTGGACGGAAAAGGGAACGCCGGCGTCCCCGGAGCTGAAGACCTCGCCGGAGGTGGTGGCGACAGCGATGCCGAAGCGGTCGAACGGGACCGTAGCCAGGAAAGGGATGTTGCCGGGAACGCTGCCCGCGTTCTGCCTGGGCCGGTGGCGCCGGACGATGTCCTCAAGGAGGAGGCCCAGGGGCGGTGCGCTGAGTGTGGTGCTCATTTCCTGCCTGGATTGTCGGTGGAGGCGGCCCACTCCTGGAGATGGAGCAGGGCCACCAGTGAATCGCGGGGGTTGCCGAATTCCAGGCCGGTGACCCTGGCCGCCTTGGCAACGCGGTAGTAGACGGTGTTTTTGTGCAGATTCAGGCGTTTGGCGCATTCGGCGACGTCGAAGCATGCGTCGAAGTAGGCCTGCAGGGTTGCTGCCAGCTCGGCATCCTCCTGGAGCAGCGCCGCCATGCTGCGGTGCCGGAAGGGTGAGCCGTGGAAGTTCCGCACGGCCTCGCGGTAGAGGATTTCCGCCTCGAAATCGTCAACGGTGGCCACCGTACCCGGTGTGGCGTTCCGTACGCAGGCCAGCAGTGCCTCCGTGATGCCGGTGACCCGGTGGATGGACAGCAGGTCCGGCGCCAGCGGTCCGACGGCGGCGAAGGGAGTGATGCCCAGGTGTTTGCGGGCATCCTTGACCACCGCTTCGGCAAGGGACCTCAGCCCTGCCTCCGCCGTGCCGGATTGGAGGTCCGGCACGATGATGGCGGTGTCACCGTTGAACTGGCCCACGACGGCGGACGCTTTGTACGCAGCGGCGTGGATGGAGGCCAGGTTGGCCAGTTCGCCGTGCTTGAGCGCGGCGTCGTCGGCCCGGGAATCGGCGTCGGACATGCCGATCAGGAGGAGCGCTGCGGGACGCTCCGAGGGGATCTTTCCGCTGTGGGCGCTGGCGGCGGCCTCGGCGGCCCCAGACAGGATCCGTGCCACCCGATCCTCCCGCATGTGGACCGACTGCTGGTTGCGGTAACGGATCAGTTCGGCGGAAACCCTTGCTGCGGATCCTGTGAGGACGTACTCGACGTCCGCGCCGAAGCCTTCTCCGGTCTCCTGGAGCCAGATGTAGCCCATGATCCGCTCCCCGGCGAAAAGCGCGATGGCCACCCGTTCGCGCAGCCCGTCCTGGGGCCGGGCAGGCACGCGGACCGGCTGCCGGGTGCGGTGGAGTTCGCGGTAGGCACCCAGGTCCTTGAGCAGCAGCTCGTACTTCCGCGGGCCGCGGCGGGACAGGATGGACGCTTTGCGGAGTTCGTCGATGTCGTTGGTGACCGTGGAGTACGCCAGGACCTTGTTGGCCGCGTCCTCGATCAGCACGTGGCTGGAGGTGAGCCTGGCCGTGGTCTGGGCGATGGCGAACAGGTCTTCCTCGAGCAGGGTGAGGACTTCGCTCTCGTAGCTGCGCGGCTGGATCCGGTCCTTTGCGATGGAGAGCAGCCGGTCCCAGTCGGCGGCGGGATCAACCAGGAGGAGGCCCGAGCCCGCTGCCTGCAGGAGTTCTTCCGCTTCGGCGAGGTCTTCGCGGTTGCCCTTGACGGCTACCACCGGGGGCGGCTCCTTCAGGAGCCGCCGGAGGGCCGGCAGGGCCGAACGGCCGCGGACACCGATGAGCAGGACAAACGCGCCGGCAGCCTCGACCGACTCGTCGTCGGCGTCGACAATAAGGAACCGTTCAATGGCCGGCGCCGAGGGGGCTGGACGGAGGATGAGGCTGGCGAAGCCAAGGGGAAGATCCGAGAGGATGTCATCCACCGTAACCGCGGCCATGGGTTTTCCTTTTGCGTCGATCCCGCCGGACGGCTCTGTCCGGTCACCTCATGCTATCCAGCGGCCGCCGTCCTGATTATGGGCCCGGCCCCAAACGCGGGGACGGATTTTTGGTTTCCAGCCCGAGGCGTCGGCCCGCTGCGCGGGAGGATCCCGGGCAGCAACGGCAAAAGGCGGGCCAGCGGATGCTGGCCCGCCTTGGGTGCGGTGTGGCAGATGGCTTGCCCGGGCACTCGATCTGCAGCTAGATCCAGGCTGGGGCCGGGGGCGCTGGGGTGACCGATCCGCCGTCGTGCTGTGCCGTGGTGCCGTCGGTGCCGCGGCCGGTGGCCCACTGGGTGATGGCGGCCAGGGAGCCGGACACCATGGTGGGGGAGGCGGCGGCCGTGTCACCGAAGACCAGCGCGGAGGGTTGCCCGGTGACCTTGACCACGAGGTCCTTATCGGTGCCGCGGGTGTGCCAGGCGCCGGTGATGTCCGTGAGGAGCCGTTCCAGGACGGGTGCGGGGATGTCCTTGAACGTGGCTCCGTTGGCGAGGTCCACGGCGTGCACCCACACTTCCCTGGTGCGCATCCAGACGGTTTCTTCGGCCGGGACGGTCCTGCCCTGGACGGTTTTGACCTTGTGGTGCCAGTTGTCGGCGGGCAGGTCGCGCCATTCGACGTTCAGGTGCACGGCGGAGTGGTCGAACAGGTTCCGCAGCGCGATGGGACTGAGCGTGGCGCCGAAGTCGATCTCGTGGTTGCGGATCTCCACCGAGGGGTACATGGGGGTCTCCACGCCGGTGGCTGCCCATTCGACCAGCCGTGCCACGGCCCGCGCGTTGTAGCCCACGTGGGCCACAACGTGCCGGCGGGTCCAGCCCGGCAGGAGCGAGTCCCCGTCCAGTTCCGCGTCCGTGAGCTCGTTGAGCTTGCGGGCGAAGAACGCGGTGCCGCGCCGGGCCTGCAGGAGCCCGTCGAGCAGGACGGGATCGGTGGTCTGGTCGTGCCGGGCGACCATCAGGCTTCCTTGACCACGCGGTTGGTCAGCTGGCCCAGGCCCTCGATGGTGGTGACCAGGACCTGGCCCTCCTGCAGGTAGCGCTTGGGGTCCTGTGCGTGGCCCACGCCGCCGGGGGTGCCGGTGGCGATCACGTCGCCCGGGTTCAGGGTGATGATGGTGGAGATGTAGGAGACCAGGAACTCCGGGGTGAACACCAGGTCCGAGGTGGGGGTGGACTGCTGGACTTCGCCGTCCACGGCGGAGGTCATCAGCGGGCCGGCGGTGAACTCGTCCTTGGTGACCAGGGCCGGGCCGAACGGGGTGGACTTCTCCCAGGTCTTGCCCTGCAGCCACTGGATGGTGCGGAACTGGTAGTCGCGCATGGAGACATCGTTGAGTACGGAGTACCCGGCGATGTGGTCTGCGGCTTCGGCTTCGGGGATGCGGCGGCCTGCCTTGCCGATGACGACGGCGAGTTCGGCTTCCCAGTCCACGGTGTCCGATTCCTGCGGCAGGGCCAGGTCATCGTTGGGGCCGATCAGGGATTCGGCGTACTTGGCGAACAGGGTGGGGTGCTCGGGGACTTCCCGGCCCATTTCCTTGATGTGGTTGCGGTAGTTGTGGCCCACGCAGATGATCTTGCCGGGGGCGGGCACGACGGCGGCGAGGTCGGCGCCGTCCAGGGCGTGGGTGGCGCCGTTGGCCGCCTTCGCGGTGGTTTCCCAGGCGGGGTCCTTCAGCAGGGCCCCGACGTCGGAGAAGCCCGGGATCTCGGTGAGGGTGTCGCCGTCCTGGCGGACCGCCCTGGTGCCGTCAGCGGTGCGGAGGGTGAGGAGTTTCATTACTTGGTGCGTCCTTCGATGTAGGTGCGGTTGAAGTTCAGGCGCTCAAAGATGGGTGCGTCGCTGAACCGGAACAAATCAAATTCGGATTCGGCCTGCAGGGACCAGGCGGCCCAGGAGGGGACCACGAACAGGTCGCCCTTGGCCAGGACCCTGGTTTCGCCATTGAGGGTCACCGTGCCGGTGCCGTCGAAGACCTGCCAGACACTGGAGCCCACCTCGCGGACGGTCTCGGTCCAGGCTCCGGCGCGCAGGCGGTGGAACTCGGCGCGGATGGTGGGCATGACATCCCCGCCGGTGGTGGGGTTGGTGTAGCGGACCGCGGCGTGGCCCTGGGACACGGTGGCGGGGTGGCCCTCGTCTTCGAGGAGCAGCTGCTCGCGGAGCGCGGCGTCGGTGTACTTCCACCGGTACGCGGCGATGGGGGAGTTGGTGGTCTGGTCCAGGCCGGAGAGCGGGCGCAGGCCGGGGTGGGCCCAGAGCCGCTCGGAGCGGGAGATGTCCGGGGTGGCCTCGTCGGTGACGCGCTCAGTACCGAACTCGAAGAACCCGGCATCGGCGTAGTGGACGAACGGGATGTCCAAGCCATCGATCCAGGCCATGGGCTCATCGGTGTCGTTGTGGTGGCCGTGGAAGTTCCAGCCCGGGGTGAGCAGGAAGTCGCCGCGGGACATCCGGACGGGATCACCGTTCACCACGGTCCACACGCCCTCGCCTTCGACGACGAAACGGAAGGCGTTCTGGGAGTGGCGGTGCTCGGGGGCGGTTTCGCGGCCGCCCAGGTACTGGATCGCTGCCCACAGGGTGGGGGTCGCGTACGGGGTCCCGGCCAGGCCGGGATTGGCCAGCGCGATCGCCCGGCGCTCCCCGCCGCGGCCCACAGGCACCAGGTCCCCGGCGCGGGCGGCCAGCGGGTACAGGTCATCCCACCGCCACACGTGCGGAACTGCCTTGGGGGACGGAACCATGGGCATCAGGTCCGCGATCTCCGTCCACAGCGGAATCAGGTTTTCCTTGTCGAAATCCTTGTAGAGCTGCTCCAGCTGGGCAGCCTCCTCCGGGGTGGGCTCGGGAACATGGTGTTCCTGCGCCACGGATTCGTGCGTTTGGTTTTCAGCGCTGATGGACACTGGCCTTCTCCTTGCGTGCGGACTGAGTGCGACGTGGATTCGACCCTAGGTAAGGCTGGCTGTGATCTCCAACATATTCTGTCTGCCAGAATTACGCCCCCAGACCCTCTGCCGGGAGTCTCAGCCGCTTCCCGCCCCGTCCACGGGATTGGCTGCGATGTCCAGCTCCAGCTGGCGGCGGGTTTCCATCATGACGCCCACCAGCCCGGCGTCGAACAGCGGCCGGAACCTGGCCACCGGAGTCGCCACGCTCAACGCGCCCACCACCATGCCCCTGCCGTTGTGCAGGGCCATCCCAAAAGCGCTGATGCCCTCCTCGGTGCCCTCGAAGTTGGCGGCGAATCCGTTGCTCCGCACGGACTCAAGCTCACGCAGGAACGCCGGGTACTCGGCGTCGGAGATGTAGTCTCCGGCGAGCTCCGCGTTGGGCCCACGGAACAGCTGCTCCACCACCGCGGGATCCAGTTCGGCCAGGATGGCCTTCCCGCCGGATGCCTTGTGGGCGGGAAGCAATGTTCCCTGCCGGTCACCCACCCGCAGGATGTTCGAGCTTTCCACGGTGTCCAGGAAGCGGACCTTGGTACCCACCCGGATCATCAGGTTGACGGTCTCGTTGGTTCGCGCGCACAGCACTTCCATGTGGGGCCGCGAGATGTCGCGCAGCTGCCTGGTCCAGCTGAACCCGGCAGGGCCGGCGCCCATGGCCGGGCCCGGCACGTAACGGCGCGTCTCATCCTGGACGGCAAACCCGCGGTACACCAGCATGGCCAGCAGGCGGTGCGCCGTGGACGGGGCCACGCCGAGTTCCGCCGCGGCGTCCTTGAGCCGCAGGCTGCCCACGTCCCGCAGGAGCTGCAGGAGCTGCAGGGCGTTGTCCACCGCCTCGATGGAGTAGGTGGGCTTCCGCCGGGCCGGAAGATTCTGCATGACAGAATCTTATGTGCGTGGCGGTATGACTGCCAGCACAGTGGTGGGATGAATCACACAACTTCCGCTGCAGCGCCGCAGCGCATGGCCGCCCCCGCCCCGGGCGCAGGCCGTTCCGGGTTTCCCCGGCGTTCCGTGCTCGCCGTCCTGGTGTGCTGGCTGCTGGTCGTTTTCGACGGCTATGACCTGATTGTCTATGGCACCGTACAGGGCTCGCTCATCAGCGACACCGGCTGGGGCCTGACGAAGGCTACCGCGGGCACCATCGGCTCGATGGCCTTCATCGGCATGATGATCGGGGCGGTCTTCGCCGGCCGCATGTCCGATACCTGGGGCCGCCGGCGCACCATCATCGGCTGCGCCGTCGTCTTCTCCCTCTTCACCATCCTCTGCGCCTTCGCGCCCAACGCCCCGGTCTTCGGCGGCCTGCGGCTCCTGGCAGGCATTGGCCTGGGCGGCCTGGTTCCCTCGGCCAACGCCCTGGTGGCAGAGCTGGTCCCCGAAAAGTGGCGGTCCACCATCGCCACCCTGATGATGTCCGGCGTCCCCATCGGCGGTTCCATCGCCGCCCTCGTCGGCATCCCGCTGATCCCGGCCTTCGGCTGGCCCGTCATGTTCCTGGTGGCCGTCGTCGCCCTGTTGGTTGTCATCCCGCTGGGCATCCGCTACCTGCCGGAGACGCTGGCGCCGGGCCACAAGGGCGCAGCCCAGGGCCAGGCCGCCAAGGAAGCCGTCGGGTTCGGGTCCCTGCTCCGCGCGCCCTACCTCGGCACCAGCCTGTTGTTCGCCATCGGCACCCTGGTGACCCTCTTTGCCTGGTACGGGCTGGGCACCTGGCTGCCCAACCTCATGCAGCTGGCAGGCTACAACCTCGGCTCCTCCCTGACGTTCGCCCTGGCCCTCAACCTTGGTGCGGTGGCCGGTTCGGTGCTCACCGCCTGGGCCGGGACCCGGTTCGGCCCCATTCCCACCGCCATCGCGGCAGCGGCCGTGGCCGCCGTCGGATTGCTGGTCCTGGTCACCGGGCCGCCCGTCGCCGTCGTCTACCTCATGCTGGTGCTTGCCGGCGTGGGCACGCACGGCACCCAGTGCCTCATCATCGCCGCCGTGGCAAGCCACTACCCGGCGCACCTGCGCGGCACCGCCCTTGGCTGGGCGCTCGGCGTGGGCCGGATCGGGGCCGTGGCAGCGCCCCAGGCCGGCGGGCTCCTGCTCGCAGCAGGCCTGGGCGTCAACTCAAACTTCCTGGCATTTGCCGGAGCAGCCGCAGCAGCAGCAGTCCTGCTCGCAGCCGTCGGTACCAAAATCAAGAAATCAACAGCAGTAGGAGTTTCCAATGTCTAACCTCAAAGGGTCCACCGACGTCCTGGTAGTGGGCGGCGGCATGGCCGGACTTGCCGGAGCGCTGGCGCTTCGCGAAAACGGCGCCGAAGTCACCCTGGTTGAAGTGGCACCCGCCTTCGGCGAAGTCGGCGCCGGCCTGCAAATGGCCCCCAACGCCTCCCGCGTCCTCAAGCGCTGGGGCCTGCTGGAGAAGGCGCTGGAAATCGGCGTCCAGCCCAAGCACCTCGTGTTCCGCGACGCCATCACCGGAGAGGAACTCACCCGCCAGACCCTGGGCGGCGAATTCGAGGAACGCTACGGCGCCCCCTACGTGGTGATCCACCGCAGCGACCTGCACCGGATCCTGCTCGAAGCTTGCCAGGAAGCCGGCGTCACTTTGGTGAACGACGTCCTGGTGCAGAAGGTGGAGACCGACGGCGACCGCGCCCGCGCCTACACCGCCAAGGGTGACGTGTTCGAGGCTGACGCCATCCTGGCAGCGGACGGGCTGAAGTCCACCCTCCGCGCCACCGTTGCCAACGACGGCCCCGTCAACTCCGCCTACGTGGCGTACCGCGGCACCGTGCCCATCACCGAGGAAACCCCCGCCGCGGACCTGGAGGACGTCATCGTCTACCTCGGCCCGAACTGCCACCTGGTCCAGTACCCGCTCCGCAAGGGCCAGCTGCTCAACACCGTGGCAGTGTTCAAGTCCCCGTCGTTTGAGCGCGGCGAAGAGCAGTACGGCGGCGTGGACGAACTCCAGGCGGCCTACAAGGACTGCGTCCCTGCCGTGCAGGAAGCCCTGAAGAACCTGGCCACCGGCATCCGCTGGCCCATGTATGACCGCAACCCGATCGAGAACTGGGTATCCGGCCGCATGGCGCTGATCGGCGACGCCGCGCACCCGATGCTGCAGTACCTGGCCCAGGGCGCCTGCCAGGCACTCGAGGATGCTGCCGTGCTGCAGGACGCCGCCAGCAACCGCGTCTTCACGGCCGAAGGCATCGACGCCGGTGCATGGGAGGATGCCTTCCGCGAGTTCAACGAAACACGGGCGGCGCGCACCGCCCGCGTCCAGCGCACCGCCCGGATCTGGGGCGAGTCCTGGCATGTGGACGGCGTGGCACGCGTCCTGCGGAACATGCTGTTCAAGAGCCGTGGCGACAACAACTTCCAGTACAACGACTGGCTGTACGGCCGCAACGAGCCCGGTGCCCCGGCCGATGTTCCTGCCGGCGCCAAGCTGGTGGAAGCCTAAGCACCGCGAGCCAAGGCGGGCGTACGACGGCGGGTGGCTCCCGGCGTCGTGCGCCCGCCTTTTTGGATGCAAGGGAAGGTGCAGGAATAGATCTACAAAGTTGAATGTTCAACCAATATGGACTTTGGCATTTTTACTTTTGGCGAACTGTCGCGCAACGGACAAACCGGGCTGGCCCAGTCGCCGCACCAGCGGCTGGAAGAGATCATTGGGCTGGCCAAGCTGGCCGACCAGGCGGGCATCAGCTTCCTGGGCCTGGGCGAGCACCACCGCAGCGACTTCGCCTTGTCCGCCCCCGAAATGGTGCTGGCCGCGGTTGCCCGCGAGACCACCAACCTGAGGCTGGGCACCGCCGTTAGCGTGCTCTCCACCCAGGACCCGGTGCGGCTCTTCGAACAGTTCGCCACCCTGGACCTCATATCCGGCGGCCGCGCCGAGATCATCGCCGGGCGCGGCGCGTTCATCGAGTCCTACCCACTGTTCGGCTACGACACCGCCGATTACGACGCCCTCTTCGACGAAAAGCTGCGCATGCTGCTGGAGCTTCGGGACAACGCCACCCTGACGTGGCAGGGCACATTGACCCAGACAATCCCCGGCATGGACATTGCCCCGCGGCCGCTGCAGGAACAGCTTCCCGTCTGGGTGGGGGTCGGTGGCACGCCCGCGAGTTTTGCCCGCGCCGGTCGCCTGGGCCTGCCCTTGTTTGTCGCGCTGCTGTCCGGACCCGAAAGGTTCCGCCGCCTGGTGGAGCTGTACCGGCACACCGCTGCCGAGGCCGGGCATGACGCCGCCGCCCTGCCGGTGGGTGCCGGCGGCCACTTCTACGTGGCGCCCACCTCCCAGCAGGCACGCGATACCTTCTATCCCTATTACCGGGCATATTTCGAACAGAACATGCCCCGGCCCGTGGACCATTTCCCGCGCTCAACCTTCGATGACTGGTCCGAACCCGGCGGCGGCCTGCTGGTGGGGAGCCCGCAGCAGGTGGTGGAGAAGATCCTGGCCATCCATGAGGCCTTGGGCACCAGCCGGTACATGGCCCAGATCGGACTGGGCGGGCTGCCGTTCGCCGAAACGGCGCGTTCCATCGAGTTGCTCGCCACCGAGATCATGCCCGCCGTCAACCGGGAAATCGGGGCTCCTGCCCCTGCCTGACCCAAGCCATTTCCACCACCAACACCGAGGACACGATATGCACGCACCGTTCGCCGAACCCACCGTCGCCTGGCAGAGTCCCGACGATCCCCACCGTCCGCTCGTGGTGCTGCTGCACGGCCGCGGATCGGATGAATCGGGAATCATCGGACTGGCCAACCACCTTCCCGCTGGCCCCTCCTACGCAGCGGTCCGGGCGCCGATCCCGGCAGGGGGCGGGTTCGCCTGGTTCGCGAACCGGGGGACAGGGCGGCCCGTCGCCGAGTCGCTGGCCCAAACTATGGATTGGTTCCGGACCTGGCTGGACCCGATCGCCCCGGAAGGACGGCCGGTGATCCTGGTGGGCTTCAGTGGCGGTGCGGCATTCGCGGGCGGCCTGCTGTTGGCGGACCCGCAGCGTGTTGCGGGGACCGCCGTCCTTTACGGGACGCTGCCGTTCGAGGCTGGCGTACCTACGTCGCCGGACCGGCTTGCCGGCGCTCCGGTGTTCCTGGCGCACGGCGAAACGGACACTGTCATCCCGGCTGACCTGCTGGGCCGCACCTGGGACTACCTCCTGGGGGCCTCCGGGGCGGACACCCAAGCCCGCAAGGACCCGGGCGGACACTCCCTCACCGCGGAAACCGCCGCCGAGCTTGGTGCGTGGATCTCCGAACGGGCCTAGCTTCCGCTGCCCTCAGCCCTCGTCGCAGAGCAGGTGGTACCAGCTGTCCGCCAGTACTTCCAAGGCGTGCTCACGGTTTGGCTCCATCTTGCGGCGGGTCCACAGCGTGGCCACGTAGTCGAGCTGCGTGAAGGCCAGGGTGCCGCGGATGTGGCGGGTTTCCCCGGCGAAGCGCCCGGCGGACTGCATGCCGCGGACCATGTCCGTGATGACTTCCTCATGCCAGCGCTCCACCATGGTGCGCACCTCCGGGTCCACCGCTGCCGCCTCGTCCAGGACATCGAGGTAGGGGCGGAAGACCGGCCACAGGGCTGCCCGGGATTCGAGCCAGGACAGGATGCCGGCCAGCTTGCCGTCCCGCACCACCTGCACCAGGTCCGGGGCGGTAGTTCCACTGTCGGGGCCGTCTGCGCGCTCCAGGACGGCGTTCACCCGGGCCATGAAATCCCGCATCAGGTCTGCGCGCGTGGGGTAGTACGCGTAAAAGGTCACACGGGTGGTTCCGGCTGACGCGGCGATTTCATCAATGGTGGTGGAGGCGTAGCCCTTTTTGGTGAAAAGTTCCAGCGCCCGTTCCACGATGGTGTCCCGCGTGAGCTGCTTCTGGGCTTCGCGCAGCGATGGCATAGCGTCAATCCTAACGTGGAGTCCGGGCGCCGGAACCGGGGGCGGCGGCCTCAGGCCGTCACGGGTTCGGTGGCCCGGGCCACCTGCTGCCCCGTGTTGGCCAGCCGCCGCAGCTTGGGGATGGGGATGCGGTAGTTGATGGCCGCGGCCGTTCCGGAACCATCTCCGTGCTCCCACCGCAGCAGTGCCGAATCGTTCCCGGCGCCCTGTTCCCGGAAGTCCGGCGCTCCTTCCACGGGCGTGAATCCCACCGCCTTGAGTGACAATCCAAAGGCTTCCGTCCAGAAGTAGGGCTGGAATTCCAGCGGCGGAGCGTCGTCCCCCAGGAGAAGGCCGACGGCGGCTGCCTTGGCCTGGTCGATGGCACTGGTCCACAGCGGTACCCGGCTGAGTCCCCGCTGGGTGGGGAAGAACGCCACGTCGCCGGCCGCAACGACATCGGGACGCACCCGGCCCCGGGAATCGGCCCGCAGGACCCCGCCGGTGAGCAGGCCGGAGCCTGCCAGCCATTCGACGTTCGGCTCGTCGCCGACCGCGCTGACCAGCAGGTCCGCTTCCAGGACCGTTCCGTCGGCCAACGCCACCTGCGGGGTGCTCCCTGACCGGAAGATCCGGGCCTTGGAGCCCTGGACGATCCGCAGCCCGTTCGCGCGGGCCGCCGCAGTGAAAATGCCGGACAGGTAGGTGCCCAGCTGCCGCACCAGCGGTTCGCCGTCGGTGACCAGGGTGACGTCGCAGCCGCTGTGCAGGCAGCCGGAGGCCACTTCCATGCCGAGCGGGCCACCGCCCACGACGATTACCGACGGACGGCCGGCCACCAGTTCCTTCAGCCGGACGGCGTCCTCCACGGTGCGCAGGGTCAGCTCGCCGCCGTCGCCTACCTCGGTGCTGTGCTGATCCGCAGTCCCGGCCAGCCGCCTGGCGCGGGAACCCGAAGCGATCACCAACTTGTCGTACGGCAGGCTCCCGCCGCCGTCGAGCTTCACCACGCGTGCCCCGGCATCGAGACCTGTGGCGCTGACCCCCAGCAATTCGTCCGCGCCGTGCGTCGGCGCCGGCAGCTCGTGCGCCGCCAGCCCGTCGCCGCCGTGGAGCAGCGCCTTGGACAGGGCGGGCCGGCTGTAAGGGGAGTGGCGCTCGGCGCCCACCACGGTCAGCTCGCCGTCGAAGCCGGCTGCCCGCAGCGAGTCGCAGGCAGTCAGGCCGGCGATGCCGTTGCCGACGACGACGATCCGGCGTGCCGTCACGCCGCCACCAGTTTCAGGGCTGCCACGGGGCAAACGCGGACCGCGGTCTTCGCTGCCGCTTCGGCCTGGTCCCCCTCCACGTCCGGGACGTCGATGACCAGTTCGCCGTCGTCGTCCAGGTGCATCAGCGCCGGCGCTGCTTCCTCGCAGAGGCCGTGGCCCTCACAGCGCGGCCGGTCCAGTTCGATCCTCATGCTGCTTCCACCTCCAGTACCTGGAGCTGTTCGAAGCTCCTGGTGATATTGCTCGGAACCCGGTACCCCTCGCCCAGGGACAGTGATTTCACCCGCCGGGCCAGGGCTTCAACGATGGCGTGCCCTTCCAGGCGTGCCAGTCCCTGGCCGGCGCAGCCGTGCGGACCGTAGCCGAAGGACAGGTGGTCCACTGGGTTCCGCGTGACGTCGAAGGTGTCCGGGTTGTCGTAGTGCCGGTGGTCCCTGTTGCCGGCACCCAGGAGGATGCCGAGCTGGGCGCCTGCCGGAACGGTCACGCCGTCGAGCTCCACCTCGCGCGTGGTTGTGCGGCCCCAGATGTGCAGTGGGGTCCAGTAGCGGAGCACCTCGGCGAAAGCCGCGGGAACCAGTTCGGGGTTGTTGCGGACCAGCTCAAGCTGCTCCGGGTGCCGGCCAAACAGGGCGACGATGTTGCCGATGGAGGCGATGGTGGTGTCGACGCCGGCACCCAGGTATTGGTGGATGATGTGGCCTGCCGAGCCCTCGGGGATCTCCCCGCGGGCTTCGGCGTCGAAGATGCCGCGGCCGATGGAGCCGGGAGCCAGGTCCTCCGCGGTGACCGACGAGCACCAGCCGTAGAGTTCGCCGGCGACGGGGAAGCTCTCCTTGGTGCGGTGGTTCAGCGGGCCGATCACTTGCATGGCGGCCTGCCCCCAGCGCAGCATGTTTTCCTTGACGTGACCGCCGAAGCCGATCAGGTCCGCCACGATGTCCAGCGGGAAAGCGCGGGCCAGGGAATCGATGGCCTCAAACGAGCCGGTGGATACCAGTTCGGCCACCAGCTTGTCCGCCTTCTCGTCAATGGTTACCTTGAGACCGCGGAGGGCCCGGGGTGTGAGGTTTGCGGACAGAGCCGCCCGCAGTTGGGTGTGCATGGGCGGATCCGAGGCCAGCGACGTGCCCTGCAGTGCCTCGTTCACCATCGGGTTGAAACCAAGCGAGGTGGAGGAGAAGGACTCCGGGTCCGCCAGGACGTCCCGGATGAGGTTGTACCGGGTGACGGCGTACAGGTTGTTCTTTGGCAGGTGGACCACGCCGCCCAGCTCACGCAGCGCAGCGTAGGTGGGGTAGGGGTCCACCGTGATGTCGTCATCCCAGATGTCGATATCGGATTCGATGGGGTTCACAGCTGTCTCCTTGCGGATAGTGGGGTTTCTGGGCCTGGACCGTTCATGCCTGGACGGCCTCGGCGTTGGCTTCTGTGGTTTCGGCGATGGCATCGGCCGTGGGGGCCGATGAGCGGGAGCTGATGAAAAGGGTGAGGACGGCCGACAGGATGGCGGCGATGCCCGCCGCGAGGTAGACCGCCTGGAAGCCCTGGCCCAGGGACGTTCCCGCTACCCCTTGGATCTGGGGCTGGACCGAGGCCAAGGCCTTCGCCATGCCGTCCACCGCCTGGGCGGGGGCGCCGCCCGCAGCGGCCTGGCCGGAGAACTGTGCAAGGACGCCGTCCCAGCCGGACAGGTAACCCAGCGGCGGTACGTGCGAGAGTCCGGCCACGGCCTCGGCGGGAAGGCCCGCTCCGCCCAGGATTCCGGCCAGGGGGCCTGCGAAGGCAGTGGCACCGACGCCGAACGCGATGGCTGATCCGATCACCGGGCCCAGGGCAAAGCCCAGATCGCGCAGCAGGTTGGTGGTGGCCGACGCCATGCCGATGTGCTGCGGCGGTACGGTGTTGATGGCCACTGCGGTGATGGAGCCCACCGTGAGCGCGAAACCGATGCCCAGCAGGAGCAGGGGTGGGATGAACGCGGTCCACGGTGTCCCGCCGAACGCTTCCGGAGTACCCAGCGGGATGGTGGACAGCCAGAAGGCGGAGGCTGCCATGAAGGCGAAACCGGCCGTGAGCACCCAGCGTGGTGCCACATGGTGGATCAGCCAGCCCACCACCGGAATGAATGCGAACGCCGGGCCCTGGATAAAGACGAACAGCACGCCCACCTTCCAGGGCTCAGCCAGGGCAAGGCCGCCCACGGCGACGCTGGTGCTGTAGCAGACGGCCAGGAAGGCGAACATGCCGGTTACGGCCACGATTCCGGTGATGGAGTAGGCGCTGTTCCGGAACAGGGACAGGTGGACCAGGGGCTGGTGTGTCCGTGACTCGATCACGACGAAGGCAACCAGGAGGGCAGCACCCACAACATAGCTGGCGATGACCTCGGCGCTGCCGAATCCGGCGTCGACCGCCTGCACGGTGGCAAAGAGCACCGCAATCAGGCCCAGCGCCAGGGTGGCCTGGCCGGGCACGTCGAGCTTCCGCCCCTCAGCCGCAGCGGAGTCCTTCGCCCGGGTGGCCATGACCAGCACGGCGACCGCGATCGCGGCGGCGATGTAATAGGCCACCCGCCAGCCACTAAAGGCGTTGGGTGCGCCTGCCGCGGGCCCCGGGACGGTGAACGCCTGGGACGTCAGGCCCGCCAGCATGGGCGAGATGACCGCGCCCAGCGACAGGAAGCCGGCCCAGGTGGCGATGACCTTGGCCCGCGCCCGGTGGTCCGGGGTGATGGCCGCGATCATGGAGAGCGAAATGGGAAACAGGATGCCGGCGCCGATGCCGCCCACGGCCTGGGCCGCGATCATCATTTCCGTGTTGACTGCCAGTGCCGCCAGGACGGATCCCGCGATGCTCACGGCCGCGCCGGCGTACAGCAGCTTGCGGCGGCCGAACAGGTCACCCAGCAGGCCCCAGCTGAGCTCGAACACAACGATGCCCATCATGAACATGCCGGCGATCCAGGTCAGCCCGGCGCCGGAGGTCCGGAATTCGACGGCGAAGGTTCCGTTGAGTGCGCCGGGGAGGGCATTGGTGATTTGCGCCAGGGCCACGGCGCTGTAGGCCGCGATAAAGGTGGCACGTACCGAGCCGCGGCTCGAAACGGTGGGGGTCAGGCTCATCGATGAAACTCCCTTGTTCCATTGTGAATTTAAGTGTTGTTCCCAACAGTCTGTAGTGATCTATTACACAGTGTCAAGGAAAATTCGCAATAAAAGTTTCCTTGACACTATGTAAAGCAATGTGTGATGCTGGCTACACCGCAACGGAGCGAGGGCTCGGCGGGACCCCTACTCAAGCACCCGGATTCAAGGGAGAACTTCGTGAGCATCCATCCGGCCGCCAATTCTTATGGCGCCCCCGTCCCCACCCAGGAACAAGGCACGGTCAACACGGTCCTGGGACCGGTTCCCGCTTCTGAACTGGGCGTGGTCGCCGTTCATGAAGCGCTGCTGTCAGTCCTTCCGGGAGCCCAGTATGCCCCCGATATTTCAATGGACCGGGCGGAAATCTTTGCGGCGCTCGCCGAAAAGCTCAGCGACTTCCGCCGGCACGGCGGCCAGGCGATCGTCGACAGCACCGGCATGTTCCACGGCAGGGACCTCAAGCTGTACGAGGCACTGTCCCGCTCCACCGGCGTGCACATCATCGCCTCCACCGGCCTTGGGCCCGAGGAGGAGCTCGGTGGCTACTTCCTGACGCCGCAGACCAACCCGCCCACCCCGTGGCCGGCCGAAAAGTTCAGCGATCTCTTTGGCAAGGAAGTCACCGACGGGATTGTGGTCCCCAGGGTTGAACGCCGCGCGGCTGCCGGAATGATCGCCACAACCGCTGACCGGGCCGGCATGACCCCCACCGAGGAAAGCCTCTTCCGCGGATCCGCGCGGGCTGCCCGGGAGACCGGCGTGCCCGTGTCCATCCGCTTCGGCGCCGACGCCCTCCATGACCTGGACATCGTCCTGGACGAGCAGCTTCCAGCGGACCGCGTGCTGGTTGGCGGCCTTGACCGCATTGACGCCGCCGGTGCGGCAGGCAAGGTGGCCGAGCGCGGCGCCTTCGTGGGCATCGACCACGTGGGCCTCAACGACCACCCCGACTACCTGACCGATCACGGCCGGGCCGAACTGGTCCTTGAACTGGTCGCTGCCGGCCACGGGGACAGGATCCTCCTCTCCGGGAATTCCATCGGAGTGGCGAAGGGGCTGCCCGAATACAACCTTCCCTACAGCCACGTCCTGGCCACGTTCGTTCCGTTCCTTAAGGCCCGCGGCCTGGCGGACGACGACGCCCGGCGCATCCTCGTGGACAACCCCCGCACCCTACTGGCCGTCCGCTGACCACGCTTCCATCAGCTTTCCAAACCCGAGGTAGAACAATGACCAAGGTCAACACAGTGCTGGGAACCATTCCGGCCGAAGAACTTGAAATCGTGGCCGTCCACGAACACATCGGCTACGGCATGCCCGGATCCGAGCTGGACACCAAATGGTGGAAGACGCCGGAACAGGCCTACGAGGAAACCGTGCCCAAACTCCGGAAGTTCCGTGAATACGGCGGCGGCACCATGGTAGACGCCACCGGCATCTGCAACGGCCGCGACATCGATTACTACAAGTCCCTGTCCCGGAAGACCGGCGTCAACATCGTGGCCTGCACGGGCTTCGTGGGCGGCGACACCGCGCTGCCCCACTTTTCCCGCGCCACGGTTGACTACCTGGCCAAGGTCTTCATCCACGAAATCACCGTCGGCATCGGCGACACCGGCGCCAAGGCCGGCGTCATCAAGGTGGGTGTCAGCCGCGGCGGACGCATGACGGACCTGGACAAGCGGATTTACCGGGCCGCGGCCCGTGCCGCCGTCGTCACCGGAGCCCCGATCCTTACCCACCTGGCCATCGACCCGGAACCGGCCGTGGCCATCTTCAAGGAAGAGGGCCTGCCGCTGGACCGGGTGCTGTTCGGCCACGCCGACGACGGCCTGAACGCGCCCATCACGCCGCACGACTGGATCTACGAACAGGGCGGCCGGATCGGCTTCGACACCTTCGGGTACGACCTCGAACTTCCCGACCCGCCCTTCTGGGGCCGTAAACGTGCCGAGCGCATGGAGCACTTCGTCAAGCTGGTCAACAAGGGCTACGCGGACAAGCTCCTCGTCTCGGCCGACGCAAACTGCAGCCCCCTGGGCTGGCCCGGCGTGAAGGGCCACACCATCAACTACATCTTCGAGGACATGATCCCGGACATGCGCGCCGCCGGCATCAACGACGCCACCCTCAAACTCCTGCTCCGGGACAACCCGGCCGACTTCCTGTCCCTCCAGGCCTGACCGCACAGGCCACCACTTCCTCCCAATTCCCCAGGCCCTGCCTGGCACACGAAAGAGACTTATCCAATGAAGGCTGAAGACCTCAAGAACCTCAAGATCGCCATCATCGGCGCAGGCTTCGGCGGCGCTGCCGCGGCCAAGGCACTGAGCCTGCTTGGCGCAGATGTCACGGTTTATGAGCAGGCTCCCCAGATGGGAGAGGTCGGCGCCGGCATCGGCCTGCGCCCGGCCACCATGGCCCGGTTCCGCCAGTGGGGCATCTTCGACGCGATCGCCAAGGTAAGTACGGCAAGCGACTACTTCGAAATCCTGTCAGCCACCGGTGATCCGATCATGAAGGATACCTGGCCGGAATTCGGCGAAGAGAAGCACACGTACCTCATCCACCGCCGCGACTTCATCGATGCCCTTCTCGGTGTCCTCCCCGAGGGCATGGTGCAGTTGGGCCACAGGCTGGAGAGCATTGAGGACAAGGGCGGAAGCTCCGTCCTGACCTTTGCCAACGGCGAGACCGCCGAGGCTGACCTGGTGGTCGGCGCCGACGGCATTAAGTCCTCGGTGCGCGAGCAGCTTTTCGGCGACAAAGGCCCGGTGTTCTCCGGCGAGCATGCCTACCGCGTGGTGATCTCGGCCGACGACGCCCACGGCATGGTGACTGACGACAACCTGCGCATGTACATCGGCAAGGGCACTAAGGTCTATCTGCTGCCGCTCCGCCACCGCAACCAGATGTCGTTCGACATCACCGCCCTTAACCCGGACGGCACCTGGGCGCCCAGCATCACCAAGGAAGACCTCCTGAAGACGGTGGAAGGCTTCGACGAGCGCATCGTCGGCATTGCCCGCGGCCTGGACATGGACAGTGTGAACATCCGCGCCGTCTACGACATCGACCCCGTGGACACCTGGCACACCGACTCGGTGGTGCTGATGGGCGACGCCGCCCATTCGATGCTCCACCACCAGGGCCAGGGCGCCAACTCAGCCATTGAAGACGCCGGGGCGCTGGCCGACGCACTGGCCCTGGCCGGCTCGGTCAAGGAGGCGTTGGCCTTGTTCCAGGCTACCCGCAAGCCCGTCACCGACGAGCTGCAGCGCATCTCCCGCCAGGGCTGGAGCGAAGAAGAGGTCAACGACGTCTTCCCGGGCCAGAAGCCAAAGTCCCAGCAGCCCGCCGCCGTGGCACAGGCCTGAGCCGATGTCGCTGCATCCCGAAATTGCCAGGATCCTCGGCACCCTCCCGCCGCCGCCACCAGGTCCCTTGAACCCTGAGGCCATGCGTACCGGCGAAGCAGCGCAGGTTCCGCCGCTGGAGAACCGGCTGCCGCTGCACGCCGTCGAAGACGCCACTGCCGTGACTCCGGACGGCGACGTGCCCGTTCGGATCTACACACCAGTCGACGCCGACGCCTACGGCCTGCTGGTCTACTTCCACGGCGGCGCGTTCTTCCTGGGCAGCCTGGACACCCACGACCACGTCGCGCGGGCCCTGGCCAAGGAAACCGGCCACAAGGTCATCTCTGTTGGCTACCGGCTTGCCCCCGAGTCCGCCTTTCCGGCGGGCCTTGAGGACTGCTACGGCGTTGTCCGCTGGGCCGCCGGACACGGCGACACCCTGGACTGGGACGGAAAGAACCTCGCCATTGCTGGCGACAGCTCGGGCGGAACCTTCGTAGCCGCCGTCGCTGCCAAAGCCCACGACGCCGGGTTCGACCGGATCACCCACCAGGTCCTGTTCTACCCGTCCCTTGACCTGGACTTTGACGAAGACCGGTACCCCTCGATGCGGGAGAACGCCGTTGGGTACGGACTCGAAACTGCGGGTTTGAAGCCTTTCAACTCCTTCTACCTCGAGAACGGCGCGGATCCGGCCGATCCCCTGGTCTCGCCCATCAAACGCGGGGACCTCACCGGGCTTCCGGCGGCGCTTATCATCACCGCGGAGCACGACCCCCTGCGGGATGAAGGCGAACTGTACGGCACGCGGCTGGAAGAGGCCGGCGTGCCCGTCACCGTCAGCCGGTATGCCGGGGCCGGACATGGCTTCGTCCAGCACTTCTCCTGGCTCCCGGAATACCACCGGGCCTTCGAAGAGACGGCGGCGTTCCTGAACGGCTCACCAGTAAAAACGGAGGCCGCGCGATGACCACACCTGTCGCTGTCCATCCGCTGGTTTCACCGTGGGGCCGCTTCGGCCTGTACAGCTTCTTCATTGATGCTCCGGAGCCGGCCATCGTGGATACCGGAATCGCGTCCTCTCCCGTGGAGGGCATGGCGCCGGCGCTGGAGGCCATCGGCCGCCGGATCGAGGACGTCCGCTGGATCCTGCTCACCCACGGGCATATCGACCACATCGGCGGCGCGCACGCGCTCTGGGAGCTCACCGGCCGGCGGGCCAAGGTGGTCATCCACGAGGCCGATGCCCCAATGCTCCGCTCACGCCGGGCCCATGTGGACGAGTATCTATCCGGCCGGGGACAGTATCTGCAGGACCCCGACGGCGAAGCGAAGCAGATTGGCGCCGCCAACGCCGTCATCTCGGGGGAGATGGAACCGTCCATGCTGGTGCGCGGCGGTGAAACCCTCTCCCTGGGCGGTGACGTCACGGTGTCGGTGCATTCGATTCCCGGCCACACACCCGGGTCGGTGGCCTACGTCATCGACGGGCAGGATGACGTCTTCGTCGGAGACGCCGTGCAGGTCCACGGTGCGGCCAACGGATTCCCCGGCTACGTGGACCCGTCCGGCTACCGTTCCAGCCTGGAGTACCTGCGGGACGAGGTACGCCCGCGGCACCTGTACCTGGGGCACCCGTACCGCCGTTCGGACGGTACACCCTACGGTGTGGAACTGGGTGAAGACCAGGCACGCGAGGCCCTTACGGAAAGCCTGGCCATCGAGGCGCGCGTCGGCGGGGCCGCCTGCGGCTGCCTGGCTGCCGGCCTCCAGGAAACGCAGTCCCCGTACTCGCCGTTCGCCCCGGTTGCCCGGGAGCTTGGTTACGACGGCGATCCCACTCTTGAGCCGTCACCGTTCTTCACCACGATGAACGGCTACCGCACCCAGTCCACCACCACGTCTTTCCAGAGGAGCGTCCGCAACCATGGCTGAATACCAGACGATCGACGCCGGCGGGCAGAAAATTGCCGTCCGCAAAGACCTGCGCGTCCCGATGCGGGACGGGGTTGAACTTGCCGCCGACGCCTACCAGGGCACCGACGAGAAGCCGCGGCCCGCGCTGGTGGCATTGAGCCCGTACGGCAAGGAGCTGCAGGCCCTGGCCCTGACCACCCCGCCGCAGCGCCGCCCCAGCCCCATGTGGGACGGCTGTATCGAAGCCGGTGACATCGCCCGGATCGTCAAGGAGGACTACGTCCACGTCATCGGCGACCTGCGCGGTTCCGGACACTCCGGCGGCGAGCACATCGGCAACTACAACGCCGGGGGAGTGTCCCTGGGCCAGGACGCGTACGACTTCATCGAGTGGGTGGCGGCGCAGCCGTGGTGCGACGGCAACGTGGGCATGGTGGGCATCTCCTACTTCGGGTCCATGCAGGTCCTCGCCGCCGCCGAGCGGCCGCCACATCTGAAGGCCATCTTCGTTTCCGGCGGACACTACGACTTCTACGAGACCACGTACCACGGCGGCGTCATGTGGTTCATGCCCCGCGCCGCCCGCGAGGGCAGGGGAGGGGACTCGGGCTGGGCCTTCACGGACCGGGTGAAGTCCCGGATGGTGGAGAAGTACTCCCCGGAGGAACTCAAGGAGCTCGTGGCCAAGCGGCTGCAGGACCCGGACGTAGCGGCGTGGCCCAACCTGGTCCATGTCCTGAATTACCCCACGAACCACGAGGCGTGGTTCGACATCGTCATGAACGAGCTCGACGGCGACTGGTACGAAGAGCGCAATCCCATCACCCTGGCCCCGAACATCGACATCCCCGTGTGGCTGCAGCTGGACCAGGGCCGCGGCTGGACGCTGGATGGCACCATCGAGCTGTTCAACGCGCTCCAGGGGCCGAAGAAACTGGACATCGGTCCGTACCCGCCCATGCAGTCCCGGCCCTTCATCGAAGAGCACGACAAGATGTTCCGGTGGTATGACTACTGGATCAAGGGCATCGACAACGGCGTGATGGACGAACCCGCCGTGTCCGTCTTCGTGGAAGGCTCCCGGGACGTGGTTACCGCCGAAGCGTGGCCGCCCAAGGACGTTGACTACCGGGCCCTCTACCTGCGCCCCCGGCACAAGCTCTCCCCGGAGCCGGAGCTGATGGGCACCGAACATGCGGCCCCAGACGGTTTTTACCAGGCGCCGCTGACGGTCACCGACAAGGTGCAGATCATCAGCTGGAGCACCGAAACGTTCGAAGAACCCACCGAGATGATTGGTACCGGGGCGGCGCACATCTTCGCGGAGATCGACCAGCCGGACACCAACTTCATCCTGCGCCTGTGGGATGCCGCGCCGAACGGGAAGCGACAGCTCATCACCACTGGCTACCTGAAGGCCTCGCACCGCGAACTCGATGACCGCACCACGGAGGGCAACCCCTACCATCCGCATACCCGCGCCGTTCCGGTGGAGCCCGGGAGGGTCGAGGAATACGTGGTCCGCCTCTACCCGTTCGCCAACACCTTCAACCCCGGGCACCGGCTGGTAGTGGAGCTGTCCAACGGCGAGCCACTCGCGGACGAACACAACTCGCTGCTGCCGCCGGATGCCTTCCACCTCCCGGTGGGCAGGCCGGTCACGCACAAGGTCTACCGCGACGCGCACCACCAGTCCCGCCTGGTCCTGCCGTTCACCAGGCCAGCTGAACGGTAAACAGTTGGTTGCTCTGCGGCTCTCCTATGCTGGTGGGATGGACCGCTCGAAGCCCCGCCGCCAGGAAGAGTCAACGTTGGATGCCCGGGACCTGGCGGTGGCAGTCCTGGACATCTCCTTTGAAGTTCGGCGGAAGTCGCATGAGGGGACGGGTGTCCTGCCCTTGTCCAGCGGGGTGTTGGACGTCATCCGGGTGATTGAGCGGCATCCCGGCATCACGGTGGCGGAAGTGGCGGCCAGGCTGGGGCGGCAGCTGAGCAACGTCAGCGCCCAGTTGCGCGAACTCGTGGCCCTGGGCCTGGTTACGAGGGCGCGCGACGCATCCGACAAGCGGTATGTGGCCCTGCATCCCACCCCTGAGTCGGTCCGCATCAAGACCCTGCTGGAGGCGGCGTGGGCGGATACCCTGGCTGCGGCCGGGAGCCTGCTGCAACCGGGAGAGCGGGAGCAGTTGGCTGCCGCGCTGCCGGCCCTGCAGCGGCTGGCGTCCGTCCTGGCCCAGCCGGAGTAACCCATTCTCTGCAATCACTTGCAGGCAATATAGTTATACTTATATAAGTAAAACTACTGACTTGGAGATTCCGCGTGACAACACAATTGGCGAAACCGCCTTCCATGAGGGCAATCAACGCAGGAGCTAAGTGGTGGGCGCTGATCTTCCTGGCCTTGGCGCAGTTCATGGTGGTCCTGGACGGCACCATCGTGAACCTGGCCCTTCCACGCCTGCAGGCCGAGCTGGGAATCAGCGACTTCACCCGCGCCTGGGTTGTGACCGCCTACGCGCTGGCACTTGGCGCCTTCCTGCTGCTGGGAGGCCGGATTGCCGATTTCTGGGGCGGGAAGCGTGCCTTCATGACGGCCTCCACGGGGTTTGCCCTTGCCTCGCTCGCCGGCGGGCTCGCCCAGGCGCCATGGGAACTCATCGGCGCCCGCGCGCTCCAAGGGCTTTTCGCGGCCCTCCTGGCACCCGCGGCGCTTGCCCTGCTCACGGTGTCATTCCCGGGCGGCAAGGAGCGCGGCACGGCATTCGCGATCTTCGGCTCCATCAGCGGCGTGGGCGCTGCCGCCGGTGTCCTGCTGGGCGGGTTCCTGACTGATTACGTCTCCTGGCGCTGGTGCTTCTTCGTCAACGTTCCCATCGCAGCTATCGCCCTGGCGGGGGTGTGGAAGCGGGTACAGGAAAGCAAGGCCGGAGGGTCCACGAAGTACGACTGGCCGGGAGTTGCCCTGGCGGCACTCGGGCTCGGCTCACTGGTCTACGGCTTCACCAACGCCGAGCATGGCTGGGCGGCCCCTGAGGCTTGGGGATTCATCCTGGCAGGCGCCGTGCTGATGGTGATGTTCGTCGTCGTCGAAGGGCGCGTCAAGCACCCCCTGCTTCCCCTTCGCGTTGCGACGGACCGCAACCGTGCAGCAGCCTTCCTGGCGTCCTTCCTGGCCGGAGCCGTGCTGATCGGCGGCATCCTTTTCGTTAACTTCTACATCCAGATCGTGCTTGGCTTCGCACCGTTCATCGCCGGGGTTGCGTCGCTGCCCATGACCGTGGTGCTGATTGCCACGGCGGCCATTGTAGCCCGGAACCTTCCGGTCTTGGGTGCAAAAGTCCCCACCGCCGTCGGACCGCTTTTCATGGCCGCGGCGATGCTGTGGCTAACCCAGGTGCGGGCGGACGGCAACTATGTGGTGAATATGCTGCCGGCATTGATCCTGCTGGGCATCGGGCTGGGCATGGTCTTCGTGCCCATGCAGAACCTCGCGCTCCTCGGCGTGGCCAAGGACGACGCCGGGGTGGCCAGTGCCCTGGTCAACGCATCACAGCAGGTTGGCGGCTCCCTCGGGATCGCCTTGTTCAGCACGGTTGCGGCTGCAGCGTCCACCGCCGCGGGTGGCCTGTCGCTGGAGGCCCTGTCCGTCGGCTACGCTGCTGTGTTCTGGTGGGCTGCGGGTGTGGCAGTGCTGATCACGCCAATTGCCCTCCTGCTCATCAGCATCAGCAGGAAGGCCTTCAGCGGCGCAGCCACCTCCGACGCTCCGGCCGTACACCTGTAGGAGCCCAATCTTGGCAGCCCCGTCGACTGCTCCGTACTTGTCCTTTTGCCGCCGGAAAACGACAGCTACGGAGCAACCGATGAAGCCGGGGCTTGGGCGGTGGAGCTGCGGACCGTCAAGTGGGTAGGCATCACGGACCGGCTTCGGGTGCCGGCAGCACGCAACGGATCCAGTTGGGCCAGGAGCATGGTGACGGCGGTCCGTCCGGCCTGCTCAATGGGGGAAGACATGGTGGTCAGGGGAGGATTGCAGAAGTCGGCGCCGAAGATGTCATCGCAGCCCACGATGCTCATGTCCTCCGGTACCCGGACCCCGCGCTCCCGGAGCCGCTGCAGCATCCCGATGGCAATCAGGTCGTTGAACACAATGCAGGCCGTGGCCCCGCTGTGCACGGCCGTATCCGCGGCGGCGGCACCGGACTGGGTCTTGGGCGCAAATGGGCCCAGCTTCACCACCTGGACGCCACGGTCTTTCCCGGCCACGGACAGTGCGTCCCACCGGCGGGCATTCGACTGCGAGGAGACCGGCCCGGAGACATAGGCAACCCTTGTGTGGCCCAGCGAGACCAGATGGTCCAACGCCTGACCCATTGCGCCGGGAGTATCGATAATCACGGCGGGCACCCCCGGCATGTCGCGGTTTATCGCCACCACCGGCATGGCCGCGGAAGTCGCCAGGAGTGCATCGTCCCCAAGGCGGGAGGCTCCCACGATCAGCCCGTCTGCGCTCTTCCGCAACTGCTGGATGGCGCTGGCTTCCACTTCGTCGGATTCCTCCGTGTCCACCAGGAGCTGGGTGTAACCCGCGGCCTTGAGCTGGAGCTGCGTTCCGCGGATGAGGTCGAAGTAGAACGGATTGGTGATGTCCGGAACAAGGACGCCCACCGCCGCTGTCCGGCCCGAGCTCAGCGCCTTGGCTTGGCTGTTGGGGACGTAGTTGAGCTCGGCGGCGGCGCTCTGGATCCGCTCGCGGGTGCGGATATTCACCCGGTCCGGTGTGGACAGGGCCCTGGAGACGGTTGAGGGGGCCACGCCGCACAGGGCAGCAATGTCGTGGATTGTGGCCGGGCGGCCCACAGAGGCTGGCGGCAGTGCCATGGCGTTCCTCTCTGAACGTACTGGCATGGTCGGATGTGACTCCGGACACGCGGCGCTGAAAGCCCAAGGATGTCATGGAAAGCCCCAAATGGCAACCGGTTGTCAGATGGTTGCAGCGCCGCTAGTGTGGCTCAGGGACATGTGACACCAGCCACTGCATGCCCAGCCCCCAGCAGGGATGGACCAGGCATGCCCAGCATTGGAGGAGAACCGTGAGTGAACCAGCAACCTGGACCCTGTCCGGATTCGGTGACGAAATAGATCCCGATCCGGCCGTGCAGGCGGCCGTGCTGCTTGCCTTGGGCGCCAGCCATATCGAGGTGCGGAGCGCCTGGGGAGTCAACGTCTCGGAGCTTTCCGAAGACCAGGTGCGGGACCTCAAAGGCATCCTGGACAGCAAGGGCCTGAAGGTATCGGCTGTAGCCAGCCCCATCGGCAAGGTGGACATCAGCCTGCCGGTGGGCCATGAGGTGGAACGGCTGCGGCAAATCATCTCCGTGGCCAAGGGCCTGGACACCAAATATGTCCGCATCTTCTCCTTCTACCGTGCCGACGGCCAAACGGCCGACGATATACGCGACGACGTCATGGCCCGCATGGCCGCGCTTGCCGCCGAAGCCGAGGCCGCCGGCGTCGTCCTCCTCCATGAAAACGAAAAGGGCATCTACGGCGACACTCCCGAGCGCGTCCTGGACCTCGTGCAGACTGTGGACTCCCCGGCGCTGCGCGTGGCCTGGGACAACGCAAACTTCGTGCAGGTGGGGGTCAAGCCGTTCACGGAGGGCTATGCCATGCTGCGGCCCTACCTCGAGTACTTCCAGGTCAAGGACGCCTTGTCCAGCACTGGTGAAGTGGTCCCTTCCGGCCATGGCGATGGCGAACTGGACGCAACCGTTGCAGCGCTGAAGGCGGACGGGTTCAAGGGATTCGCATCCCTCGAACCGCACCTCGCCAGCGCCCACGAGCTGGGCGGTTTCTCCGGGCCCGTCGCATTTGGCATCGCGGCCCGTGCGTTCGCCGCATTGGCAGCAAAGCACGGAGTGGTCTTCCCGTGACGCTGAAGGCAGCTGTCATCGGCTGTGGCGACGTGTCCTCCGTCCATTTCGAGGCGATCGCAAAGCTCGACGGCGCTGCGCTGGCCGGAGTGTGCGACGCGGACCCCCAGCGGCTTGCGGCGGCCGTGGGCACCTTTGGTGTCCCGGGGTTCGCAGACCACCTCAGCCTGATCGAAGAAGTCCGGCCGGACGTGGTCCACATCTGCACGCCGCACAGCGAGCATGCATCCATAGCGTCGGATTGCCTGGAGCGCGGCGTCAACGTCATCGTGGAGAAGCCGCTGGCCCGCACCCTTGCCGAAGGGCGCAGGCTGGTTGCCGCCGCGGAAGCCGGCACGGCAAAGATCGCCGTCTGTTTCCAGAACCGCTACAACGCCACCTCGCAGGCAATGCATAAGCTCCTCGCATCGGGGGAGCTGGGGGCGGTCACGGGTGCCTCGGCAACCGTCATGTGGCAGCGCACCGCAGACTACTACCGGAGCAGGCCATGGCGCGGCACCTGGGAAGGCGGTGGCGGGGGGCTCCTGATGAACCAGGCAATCCACACCGTTGACCTCCTGCAGTGGCTGGTGGGGGAGGTCACCGCGGTCAGCGGGAATGCGTCCACGCGCTTCCTGGGTGGGACCATCGAGGTGGAGGACACTGCCGAGTTCGTGGCGGAGCACGCCACTGGCGCCCGCAGCACGTTCTACGCCACCTTGGCCAATGCCTACAACGCCCCGGTGACCCTCGAGGTGGTCACGGAAAAGGCGGTCCTGAGCCTTAGGGGTGACCTGACGGTCACTTACGCCGACGGGACCGTGGAAATGGTCCCCGAGCGGCGGAGCGCCTCCGGGGGCCGCGACTACTGGGGCGTCTCCCACGAATTGTTGATTGCTGATTTCTATGGCCGGCTGGACGAGGCCGAACCCTTCTGGATCAGCCCTGCCGAGGCCGCCAAGTCGCTCGGCATCATCAAGGAAATCTACCGGCAGAGCTATCCCCAGGCTGTCAAAGCCGTGGGCTGACGGCAAAAGACTGACCAAATTGCAACATTTCTGACAACCGGTTGCCAACTTTGGCAACCCTGCGTACGCTGGGTGCCACAAGCCAATGTGGCCCACGCCACAGGTTCCATCCCACAGCACCACTCCCCTCATTCAAGGAGCCAACGATGAAGTTCGGTCCCAAGGCGGCAGGAGCCGCCATTATCCTCAGCGCATCACTGGCGCTGTCCGGCTGCGGTGGCGGCGGTTCCGCCGCCTCCGGAAACGGTGGCGCTGCCGCCACGTCGCTGACCATCGCCGAACTCGGGGACCTGCCCTCATTCGACCCGGTGGACGCGCACATCGGCCACACCATGCCCTACTACCAGGCCGTGTATGACACGCTGCTGGTCCGCGAACCGGATGGCAAGGTCAGCCCAATGCTTGCCGCCAGCACGTCGTGGAACGCAGACAACACCGTCCTGACGCTGAAGCTCCGCACCGACGCGAAATTCACCGACGGTACCCCGGTTGACGCCGCCGCCGTCAAGGCGAACCTGGACCACTTCCAGCAGGCGAAGGGCCGGGACGCCTACCAGGTGGCGTCCATGGCTTCCGTGGCCGTGGTGGACCCCAGTACTGTGGCCATCACACTCAGCACCCCTGATCCCGCCTTCGAGTACTACCTCACCCAGGCTGCCGGCTTCATCGCCAGCCCCAAAGCCATTGGAACGCCTGGCATCAAGACGGACCCGGTGGGCAGCGGCCCCTACATCCTTGACTCCGCCAGCAGCGTTAAAGGTTCCCAGTACGTCTACAAGAAGAACCCTGACTACTGGAACAAGGACCTGCAGAAGTTCGAAAAGATCACCATCAAGAACCTCCCGGACATCACTGCCCGCACCAACGCCCTGGTATCCGGCCAGATCGATGCTGCCCTGCTCGACCCCAAGACCGGCAAGCAGGCCGAAGGCGCCGGCTTGGTGCTGACCAAGAGCGAGGTGGACTGGCACGGCATCCTCCTGTACGACCGCGACGGCAAGATCAACCCGGAGCTCGCCAACGTCAAGGTCCGCCAGGCCATCAACTACGCCTTCGACAAGAAGACCATCCTGGACCAGCAGTTCCTGGGCCAGGGAACACCCACCAGCCAGGTCTTCGGTCCTGACAGCGGAGCTTTCGTGCAGGACCTGGACAACAGGTACTCCTACGACCCGGCCAAGGCTAAGCAGCTCCTGGCGGAGGCCGGCTACCCGAATGGCTTCACCATAAAGATCCCCACCATGGCAGGTTTCGAGGCGCTCAACGCCGTCTACTCCCAGCAGCTCGCCGACGTGGGCATCAAGCTCCAGCTCGAGTCGATCCCGCAGGCTAACTACGTAGGCGACATGGCGGCAGGCAAATACGCCGCAGCCACCTTCCAGCTGTACCAGGGGGAGCCATGGGTGGCCATCAACCAGATGATCTCCACCTCAGCGCTGTACAACCCGTTCAAGACCACCAACCCGGAGATCGCGGCGCTGGTGGAGGAAGTGCACCTGGGTGGCAAGAACAGCTCTGAGCTGGCCAAGAAGGTCAACACCTACGTCACCGAAAACGCCTGGTTCGCACCGATGTTCCGCCTGAACCAGATGTACTACTCCAACAAGAAGATCGCGGTTCAGCCGCAGCTGCAGCAGGCTGTCCCGTCCATCTACAACTACGCTCCGGCGAAGTAGTCCAACGGTGCGGGGCCGGCACTCCCGGCCCCGCACGCCATCCTGCCTCTACACAACCAACGCCCAACGGAGCGCTTCATGGTTCAGTTCATCATCCGGAAGATCGGCGCCGGCCTTGCGGTCCTGTGCGCCATTTCCTTCCTGACCTACTTACTGCTGTATTTTTCCAGCAGTAATATCGCCCGCAACATCCTGGGGGAGTACGCCAGCCAGGAACAAGTGGCCGCCAAGGAAGCGGAGCTTGGCCTGGACCAGCCGCTGCTTGTACGCTTTTTCGGCTGGGGCGGTCACGCCATTTCCCGTGACTTTGGGCGGTCTTGGTTCACGGGCGAACCCGTTGCCACCGCAATCGCCAACAGGCTCCCCATCACCCTGACCCTTGTGGTGGTGGCGATCCTCGTCATCGCGGCTCTGGCGACCGTGCTGGGCATGGCCGCGGCCGTCAAGCGCGGATGGATTGACCGGGCCGTCCAGACTGCGGCCATCGTGGGCGACGCCATCCCCGGCTTCGTCCTGGCGATCATCCTGGTGACCTTGTTCGCGATCCAGCTCAAGTTCTTCCCTGCCACCTCCAGCATCGCCCCGGACGCCGGCGCATCGGCGTGGGCCGCATCCCTGACCCTTCCGGCGGTGGCATTGGTCATCAACGGCGTCACAGGCGGGGCGCAGCAGGTCCGCAGTGCCGTCATCAAACAGCTTGAGAAGGACTACGTCCGCACCCTCCGCAGCAGGGGCATCCCAGAACGCGAGATCCTCTTCAAACACGTCCTGCGCAGCGCCGCCCCCACGGGGCTGACTGTCCTGAGCCTGCAGTTCATCGGCATGCTTGGCGGCGTAGTCATCATCGAACAGATCTTCGCGCTGCCCGGCATGGGCAACCTCGCCGTGCAGTCGACCACCATGGGTGATATCCCCCTAGTCATGGGCGTGGTCCTCTACACCGTCATCATCGTCATCATCGTCAACCTGCTGGTGGACCTCATCAACGGCTGGCTGAACCCCAAGGTGCGTGTTTCATGAGCCAGCCTGTCGAGCTCACCGGCCAGACCGGCGTCGTTGTCCGTTCCCATGCGGTGCACAAGGTCCTGCGGAACCCGATGGGCCTGGCAGCCCTGGTCATCCTGGCCGTCCTGGTTGCCATGGCAGTCCTGGCGGACATCGTGGCGCCGTTCGACGAAAACTTCGCAGACATCGCCGCCACTCTGGCTGCGCCGGACGGCCACCACCTGCTGGGCACGGACAGCGTGGGCCGCGATGTGTGGAGCAGGCTCCTGTTCGGGGCACGGACCACTCTGCTTTCGGCGCTTCTGTGCGCCGCCGTCGCCATCGGCATCGGCCTTCCCAGCGGCCTGATCGCCGGATATTACGGCGGGAAGTTCGACGGAGTCGCAGGGTGGTTCGTCAACATCCTCATGAGCCTTCCCGGCATAATCGTCCTCCTGACGGTCCGGGCCGCCTTCGGTCCATCCGTGTGGATCTCCATGGTGGCCTTTGGCATCCTCCTCAGCCCCGGCTACTTCCGCCTGACCCGGACGTCCGTGCAGTCCGTCCGCAACGAGCTTTACGTGGATGCCGCCCGGGTGGCGGGCCTCAGCGATGGCAGCATCATCAGCCGCCACATCTTCTCCGTGGTTCGGGCGCCGATCATCATCCAGACCGCAATGGTGTGCGGCGTGGCCATCGGCGTCCAGTCCGGCCTGGAGTTCCTGGGCCTCGGCGATCCGACGGTGGCCACCTGGGGCGTCATGCTCAGCGAAGGATTCAAGAACGTCTACCTGACCCCCACGCTCCTGCTCTGGCCGGCACTCGCCATCGGCCTGGCCGTGGGCGCGCTGGTCCTGCTCGGCAACGCCATCCGTGATGCCCTTGAAGACGGCGACAAGATCCGTCAACGCAAACGTGCGGCCGCGGCGTCCACGCCCGCGGGCACGACGCCGGCCCCCGCCAAGGTGCGCCAGCCACGGAACGCCGTGGCCGCCGTCGAAAGCGGAACCGAACACCACCTGGTCAAGGTCACCAACCTTGGCGTTGGCTACCCGCAGGCCGATGGATCCATCAAGAAAGTAGTGGACGACGTCTCCTTCCACGTGGACCGCGGCGAAATCCTGGGCATCGTGGGAGAGTCCGGCTCGGGCAAATCGCAAACCGCCTTCTCCATCCTGGGACTGCTGCCGGCCACGGCACGGATCGTGGCCGGTTCCATCCAGTTTGACGGCAACTACACGGTGGCCCCAGGCGACGAAAAGGTCAGCCAGGAACGGCTCGGCAAGCTGCGCGGAAAGCGCATCTCCTACATTCCGCAGGAGCCCATGTCCAACCTGGACCCGGCGTTCACCATCGGCTACCAGTTGGTGACCCCAATGGTGCGGGTGCTGGGCATCTCCAAGGCGGACGCGACCAGACGCGCCATGAAGCTGCTCTCCGACGTGGGCATCGCCAACCCGGACCGCACGTTCCGGGCCTACCCCCACGAAGTTTCCGGCGGCATGGCCCAGCGCGTCCTCATCGCCGGCGCCATCAGCTGCGAACCGGACCTGATCATCGCGGACGAGCCCACCACCGCCCTGGACGTCACCGTGCAGGCCGATGTCCTGGACCTGATCCGCGACCTGCAGCGCAGGCTCAACGTCGGCGTCATCCTGGTGACCCACAACTTCGGCGTCGTCGCCGACCTTTGCGACCGCGTGGTGGTCATGCAGAACGGCCGGCTCGTGGAGGAAGGGGCGGTCCGCACCATCCTTCGCGAACCCAAGGATCCTTACACCCGGATGCTGCTCTCCTCCATGCTCGAAGGCAAGGAACCCATGACCATGCTCGTGCCCTCGCACGCCAAGGAGGCCGTCAAATGACCGGCACCGATTTCAACGACCTGTTGCGGGTGGAAAACCTCAACGTGGAATACCGGGGCAAGGGCTTCCGGGCCCGGACCTTCCGCGCCCTGACGGACATCAATATCAGCATTGGCCAGGGTGAGACCCTTGGCCTGGTGGGGGAATCCGGTTCAGGCAAGACCACGCTGGGCCGCGCCATCCTGGGCCTGGCCCCCGTCACGGCAGGCAAGATCCTGTTCGAGGGAAATGACATCCGCCACGCCACCCGCTCCGGGCGTCGGAAGCTCAGCCGCGACCTCCAGGTGGTTTTCCAGGATCCCTACACGTCACTGAACCCGGCACTGGAGATCGGCGACATCCTCGCCGAGCCCCTGACCGTCCAGGGAAAGTCCGCCGCGGACGCCAGGACGAGGGTCCGGGAACTGCTGGACCAGGTGGGGCTTCCGGCGGACGCCATCAGCCGGCTGCCGCGCGAGTTCAGCGGCGGCCAGCGGCAGCGCGTGGCCATCGCCCGCGCCCTGGCCCTCTCGCCCAAACTGATCGTCTGCGATGAACCCGTCAGCGCCCTTGACCTGTCCACGCAGGCCGTGGTGCTCGACCTTTTCCTGCAGATACAGCGCGATACCGGGGTCTCTTACCTCTTCGTCTCGCATGACCTGGACGTGGTCCGGCACATCAGCCACCGCGTGGCGGTCATGTACAGGGGGGAAATTGTCGAACAGGGCCCGGCCGGCGTGGTCACCCGTAATCCCGAGCACCCTTACACCCAGCGGCTGCTCCTTGCCTCGCCCGTGCCGGACCCCGACCGACAGGAGAAGCGGCGCGCAGACCGCCACCGCCTGCTCGGACAGCAGCGGCAGCAGAACGAACAGGCGGCCGCCCTCGCCTAGGCGGGAGGGGTTGCAGGCTTACCAAACGAAAAACGGAGGAATGACGTGGCCAAAATCGGCGTACAAGCCATGATGCTCAAGGACAGCTTCGCTGACACCGGAGCATTTGAGACCCTGCGCAAGGTCAGCGCGATCGGATACAACGCGGTGGAAATCTCGCAGATCCCCATGACACCTGACAACGTGGCCGAACTGGACAGGTCACGCAGCGAACTGGGCATGGATATCGCCGCCTTGTCCGTCATGGTTGAAAAGCCGAAGGGGCGGCCCGGGGACTCCCTGCGCGATGACTTCGACAAGATAGTGGACGACGCCAAGCGGCTGGACTCGTCCCTGCTGCGGATCGGCATGCTGCCGTTCCCGGCCATGAAATCACTCGACGCCGTGGTCGAATTCGCCAAGGAAGCCAACGGCTACGCCGAACGCCTTCAGGAGCACGGAATCAGCCTGTACTACCACAACCACCACGTGGAGTTCGCGAAGTTCGACGGCAAGTACATGCTGGACATCATCGCGGACAACTCCCCGGCCATGGGTATGGAAATCGACGTCCACTGGGTGCAGCGCGGTGGGCTGGACCCCGTACGGACGCTGGAAAAGTACGCCGGCCGCACCGCCATGGTGCACCTGAAGGACTACCGCATCGGAGCAATGCCGGAATCCTCCTTCGGGCTGCTCGAAAGCGGCGACATCCAAGGCTTCATGGCCGAGTTCAGGAACGTGGTCCAGTTCGCCGAAGTGGGCGAAGGCAACCTGGACTTCCCATCCATCGTTCCCGCCGCCCAGGCTGCCGGTGCCCAGTACCTTCTGGTGGAACAGGACGAGCTCTACGGACGCACCGTGTGGGATGCGCTGCAGACCTCCTACGACAACCTCGTCGCCATGGGACACTCGGACCTTTTCTAGGTTTCGGCAAGCTCCACCACCGGACAGAGAAGCTCAACCAAAGAAGAAGGAAAACACAGTGAGTAAGAAAGTACGCCTGGGCATCATCGGCCTGGGCCAGCAGGGCGGTGCCTACGCCAAGTTCATCACCGACGGACTGGTGCCGAACATGGAGATCGGGGCCATCTGCGACACCGACCCCGCCAAGAAGGAACTCGCCGCGGCAACCTACCCGCACGTCCCCTTCCACGACGACTACATCGCCCTATTGGAAAGCGGCGACGTGGACGCCGTCGTCACGTGCGTCCCGCACTACCTGCACCCCGAAATGGGCATCGCTGCCCTCCAACGGAACGTGCACGCCCTGGTGGAAAAGCCGGCAGGCGTCTACACCAAGCAGGTCAAGGAACTGAACGGGTTCGCGGCGTCCAAGCCGGAACTTTCCTTCGCCATTATGTTCAACCAGCGCAACAACCCGCTGTACCGCAGGATCAAGGAAATTGTGGACAACGGCGAGATCGGCGCCATCCGCCGCACCAACTGGATTATCACCACCTGGTGGCGTCCGCAGGGCTACTACAACTCCAGTGAATGGCGCGCCACGTGGGGCGGGGAAGGCGGCGGTGTCCTGGTCAACCAGGCGCCCCACCAGCTGGACCTCTGGCAGTGGATCTGCGGCGTGCCCAAGTCCGTCTACGCGAAGGTGGCGTACGGCTTCCGCCGGGACATCGCCGTCGAGGATGAAGTCACCGCCGTGGTGGACTACGGCGACGGCGCCACGGGTGTCTTCGTCACAGCCACCCACGACCTCACCGGCACCGACCGCTTCGAGATCCTGGGCGACCAGGGCAAAATCGTGGTCGAAGGCTCCAAGACAGCCACCGTCACCCGGTTGGCCAAGCCCGAACGTGAGCTCAGCGACGGCATGGGCATGGACGATGTCCGCAAGCTCTTCATGGGCCAGCTGAACCCCGAGGAGTACTACACCACTGAGGTCATCGAGTTCGAGTCGGTCTGGGGCGGCCAGCACGCAGGCGTCCTGGAGAACTTTGCCGCCAACATCCTGGACGGCACCCCGCTCCTCGCGCCGGGTTCGGACGGCATCAACGGGGTCCGCCTGGCCAATGCCATCCACCTCTCCAGCTGGACCGGCACCGAAGTGGGCCTGGACTTCGACGAGGACATGTTCCTCGCGGAGCTGAACAAGCGGATTGCCGCCGAAGGACAGTTCCCCGAGCGGAGCTGACCGGCCTCAACGGCCAGGGGTTGCCGGGCGTCAAACACCATGGCAACCGCTGGCCGCATCCGGTCCTTCCCTCGCTAGGATGGGGCAGTGAGCGAACCCAGGACGCAGGACCCAGCAGATCCATCCTCCGGTGCCCGGAAGGCGGTCCGCGGCGGAAAGCCCAGCGCCACTATCTACGACATTGCCAAACTCGCCGGCGTGAATCCTTCCACGGTCTCCCGGGCACTCAGCAAACCCGGCCGCGTCAGCGCCAAGACCCAAAAACTGATCGAGGACGCCGCCGCCCAGCTCGAGTACCGGGTCAATCCCTTTGCGCGTGCGCTTCCCACCGGGCGGACCAATACCCTTGCGGTGATCGTCGCGGACATCACCAACCCCACGTTCTTTGGAATCATCCGTGGCGCCGAGTCCACGGCCACGGCGCGTGACTACACACTGATGCTCGCGGAATCCGCGGAGTCCCCGGATACGGAACTGAAGGCGGCCAAGCGTATGCTGGCCACCGTGGACGGGCTTATCCTGGCGAGCCCGCGCATGGAAGACGCGCGCATCCGTGAACTCGCGAAAGAAAAGCCGGTGGTGGTCATCAACCGTCAGGTGGACGGCGTGCCGTCCGTGGTCCCGGACGTGAACAAGGGCATTGGCGAGGCCGTGCGGAACCTCGCGGCCAATGGTCACCGCAAGCTCGCCTACGTTGCCGGGCCGCCCCAGTCCTGGATGACCACGCGCCGCTGGGAGGGCGTCAAGGCTGCCAGCGAATGGTCCCACCTGGAGTGCGTCCAGCTCCCGTCCTCCAAACCAACGGTCGACGGCGGCAGGCAGGTTGCGCGCGACGTCGTGGCCAGCGGTGCCACGGCGGTGATGACCTATAACGACCTCTTGGCCATCGGCCTGATGCAGGAACTCCAGGCTGCCGGAATGCAGGTTCCGGACCAGATCAGCATCGTGGGGTTCGACGACATCTTCGGCGCGGACTTCACCACTCCTGCCCTCACCACCATCCGTTCCCCCATGGCGGACTGCGGGGCAGAAGCGGCAACGCTGCTCCTCGATGCGCTGCACGGCGCTGAGGAGGTTGCCCCTGCACTGCAGGTGGAAACGGAGCTTGTCCTCCGGGGGTCCAGCGGCAGGCTCCTGGCCGGCTGACGTCCGCCGGAAACCCGGTTGGCAATTTTTGGCAACCGGTTGACAAAATTACTGTGGAGCAAGGACGATTGATCTATGTCACAGTCGATTGCCTCCCACCCCGACCGGCTCCTGCCCGCTGACCCCGGAACGCGGAGCATCGCCCGCGACCTGCTGGCGCGGGTGCAGGACCTACCAATCATTTCCCCCCATGGCCACGTTGACGCCGCCGTCATCGAGCACAACACCGCCTTTCCTGACCCGGCAGCGCTGCTGGTCAGCCCCGACCATTACGTCACCCGCCTGATCCACGCCAGCGGGGTGGACCACGACCTGCTGCGGCCGCAGACGGGCGCGCAGGGCGACCCGGCCGCAGTCCCGGATGCCCGCACCGTCTGGCGTGAATTCTGCAAGGCATGGCCGCTGTTCGAGGGCACTGCCTCCGGCTACTGGCTCCGCACTCAGTTCCAGAGCGTGTTCGGCCTGCAGGAGGAGCCGAGCGCGGACAATCCCGATGCCAGCTACGACGCCATCTCCGCCCGACTGCAGGAACCTGGCTTCCGGCCGCGCGAGCTCTTCAAGGATTTCAACATTGAGGTCCTGGCCACCACCGATGATCCGCTGGACAGCCTTTCGAGCCACCAGGCAATCGCCGCCGATCCGACCTTCCATGGCCGTGTCCTGCCCACGTTCCGGCCGGACCAGTACTTGAACATCGCCCACCCGCAGTGGCGGGACAATGTGGAGCGCCTCATCGCCGCAGCGGGCGACGGCGGCTCCGGCTACGCCGGGTACATCACCGCATTGGAGAACCGCCGCCGCTACTTCGTGGAGAACGGTGCCGTTTCCGCCGACCACGGCGTCCGGACACCGCGAACCCTCAAACTCAGCGATTCCGAGGCCGCCCGGCTGTTTGACGTCGCCCGTGCAGGCAACGCCACGGCGCAGGACCGTGAAGACTTCGAAGCCCACATGATGTACCAGATGGCCCGGATGTCCGTGGAGGACGGGTTGGTGATGACCATCCATCCAGGATCCTTCCGGAACCACCACGAAGGCACGTTCAACACCTACGGTGCGGACAGCGGGCACGACATCCCCTTCGCGGTGGACTACACCGAAGGCATCCGCCCGCTGCTGCAGGACTTCGGCACGGCCAAGGACTTCCACCTGGTCCTGTTCACCATGGACGAGACAGTCTTTTCGCGTGAACTCGCACCGCTGGCCGGGTTCTATCCGTCCGTCTACCTCGGTGCCCCGTGGTGGTTCCTCGACGCGCCCGACGCCATGCTGCGCTTCCGCTCCGCCGTCACCGAGACGGCCGGATTCTCCCGCTCGTCAGGCTTTATTGACGACACCCGCGCGTTCTGCTCCATCCCTGCCCGGCACGATGCTTCCCGCCGGATCGAGGCCTCCTTCCTGGCACGTCTGGTCGCCGAGCACCGGGTCAGCGAGGACCGTGCCCACGAGCTCATTGTCGACCTTGTCGACGCTTCACCCAGGAGGGTCTTCAAGCTGTGACCATACAAACTGACGCCGGCACTTCATCGGCTGGCAGTGCGGCCGGAGCCCTCCCGCAGCTGACGCGCACCCTGCACCCGGCGCCGAAGCCGCCCGTGCGGATCGTCCACCTGGGGCTCGGTGCCTTCCACCGCTCGCACCAGGCCTGGTACACCCAGCACGCCGATGATGCGGCCGATTGGGGGATTGCGGCCTTTACCGGGCGGCGTCCAGACGCTGCCACGGCACTCTCCGCACAGGACGGCCTATACACAGTCGTGGAGCGCGGAGACTCCGGCGACAGCTTCGAGGTGGTTGGCAGCATCGTCGAAGCCGTGGACGGCGCCGACCTCGAACGCCTGGATGCGCTGGTGGCCGCCACCACCACGGCCGTCGTCACGCTGACTATCACCGAGGCAGCTTACGGGCTCGGGCCGGACGGCACCCTTGACCAGTCGGCCCCTTACGTGGTCGCCGACCTCGAGGAACTCCGGACGGGTGCCGCCGGAAGGCCGGCCACCCCGGTGGGGCGCCTGGTCCGGGCCCTGGAGGCCCGCCGTGCCGCCGGTGCCGGTCCGCTTGCCGTCGTCTGCTGTGACAACCTTTCCAACAACGGCACGGTGGCGCGCAACGCGGTGGTGGGTATGGCGGAGGCCTGGGATCCCGGGCTCGCGGCGTGGGTGGCCGGCACCATCAGCTTTGTCAGCACGTCGGTGGACCGCATTACGCCGCGGACCACCGAGGCCGACATTGCCGAAGTGCGGAATGCCTGCGGCTACGTCGACAACTCCCCGGTGGTGGCGGAGCCCTTCCGCAACTGGGTCCTCAGCGGAGGCTTCCCGGCCGGACGCCCGCGCTGGGAGGATGCCGGCGCCGTCTTCGTGGACGACATCGAACCGTATGAGAACCGGAAACTTTGGCTTCTGAACGGCGCCCATTCCCTGCTGGCCTACGCCGGCCAGTTGCGGGGCCACTCGACGGTTGCCGGGGCGCTGGCCGACCCGGTGTGCCTGGCCGCCGTCGAACGTTTCTGGGACGAGGCCGAAGCCAACCTCACCGGACCGGCCGCGCGCGGAGCCGACCTGCAAATTCCTGCCTACCGGGAGCAGTTGCTGGACCGGTTCCGGAATGCGCGCATTGCACACCATCTCGCCCAAATTGCCATGGACGGCAGTACCAAGCTGCGGATGCGCGCGGTCCCGGTGCTGCTCGCCGAACGGCAGCAGGGCCGCTCCGGCGAAGCGTCGGCACTCATGATCGCGGCCTGGATGGACTTCAGCCGCAAGGTGGTGCGCGACGGCGGCACGCTGCAGGACCCGTTGGCTGCGGACATTGCTGCCGCGGACACCCTGGGCGGCAGGGAACGTGTGCGTGCCGTGCTGGCGCTGTTGGGTGGCCAGGCCGCCAACGACGACCAAGTGGTGGAGCTTATTGCGGGCCTTACCGGACGTTTTGCCACGGCGGACGCTTAGCTGCGGCTCTCGCCGGCGGCCTGGCCGCCCGCACTGCCCGGACCAGACAGCAATGTTGGCCGGGCAGTTTCCATTTAAGGCTTTGAACACATTTTTCTGTCTTGCAGAATTTTGGCAACCGCTTGCCAAAACATTGCCAAGTGATTAGGATTACAACCAGACTTACTGAAGTTCTGCCGGCCTTTGTGCGCCGGCTTCGGGTAAAGGAGCCCAGAATGAACAAGCTGTCCAAACTCAGCATCCTTGGCTATGGCGCCGGGGATCTGGCAAACAATCTTGCGTTCACCCTTTCCACCACGTACCTCCTGCTTTACTACACGGACGTGGCAGGTATTTCAGCCGCTGCGGCCGGGACACTCTTCCTCCTGGTGCGTTTCTTCGATGCCTTTGCGGACATCTTCGCCGGCCGGATCGTAGACCGCACGTTCCACAAAAAGCTGGGCAAGTTCCGCCCCTTCATCCTCTTCGGCGGCCTTCCCCTGCTGATCATGAGTGCCCTGACCTTCTCGGTGCCCGCTGACTGGAGCCATGACGGAAAGCTTGCCTACGCGTACCTCACCTACGCAGGCCTGGGCCTGGCCTATTCCATGGTCAACATCCCTTACGGCTCCCTGGCTGGTGCCATGACGCAGCAGCCGGCCGAGCGCGCCAAGCTGGGTGCTGCCCGCTCCTGCGGTTCGCTCATTGTCGGTTCGGGCCTTCTCTTCTTCATCACGCCCCTCACCAAGCAGGGTGCTGCCCAGTTGCAGCCACTGTTCACTACACTGACCATCAGTTTCGTGGTGGCCGGCATGGCGCTCTACCTGATGACGGTGTTCACCACCAAGGAAGTGGTCCACCGCGACGTCCCCAAGGTGACCTTCAAGCAGTCCCTGGCCACCCTCAAGGGGAACCGCCCGCTGCTGATGCTCTGCATGTCCTCACTCCTGATGCTCACCGCCAGCACGGGCCTGTCCACCATCCAGGTTTACTACCTGCGTGATGTACTGCAGAATGTCAGCCTCGCCCAGCCCATGGCCATCATCAACGTGGTCCTTGCCGTCATTGTCATCGTCCTCACGCCGGCCATGGTCCGCCGCTGGGGCAAGAAGGCCCTGTACCTGGCAGCCGGCTGCCTGGTGGTCGTCGGCTCCCTGGTCATCATGCTCACCCCCCATTCACTGACCTACCTGGCCTTCACCGGCCTCGTCGTCAGCCTCCTGGGCGTGCAAATGATGAACATCGTGGTGTGGGCCCTGGAAGCGGACACCGTGGAATACGGCGAAGCACGCACCGGTGTCCGGACCGAAGGCATCATCTACTCCCTCTTTTCATTCACCCGCAAGATGGGACAGGCGCTGGGCGGTGCAGTGATGGCGTACGCCATCGCCAGCGCAGGATACGTCCGCTCCGATACAGGACAGAGTGAGGCAACCATCCAGGGGCTGCAGCTTGCGGCCGGACTGGTGCCGCTGGTTCTCTGCGTCCTGGGCATGGCCATCATGCGCTTCTACAAGCTCACCGATACGGCACACGCGGAAATCGTTGCGGAGATCAAGGCCCGCCGGGCTGTTGCAGCCTCTGCCGGCAGCACCGAGACCGTCCGTACCGAGTCCTGCTAAGCACCACCCCTTACCCGCTACCTCCACACCCCCGCGACCCGCCCGTCTTCGAAAGGACCAGCCGTGAAAATCATTGCCGCCGATGTGTTCGTTACCAGCCCTTCCCGGAACTTTGTGACCCTCCGGATCACCACCGAGGATGGGGTGACAGGTATTGGCGATGCCACGCTGAACGGCCGCGAGCTCGCGGTCGCCGCGTATCTGAAGGAGCACGTCGCACAGCTGCTGATCGGCAAGGACCCGCACCGGATCGAGGACACCTGGCAGTTCCTGTACCGGTCTTCGTACTGGCGGCGCGGCCCCGTGACCATGGCTGCCATCGCTGCGGTGGACATGGCGTTGTGGGATATCAAGGGCAAGCTCGCCGGGATGCCGGTCTACCAGCTCCTCGGTGGTGCGTCCCGGAACGGGCTCCGGGCGTACGGGCACGCCTCGGGGTCCGATATCGAGTCGCTGTTCGACTCGGTCCGGGAACACCTGGAGCTGGGCTACAAGTCGATCCGCATCCAGACCGCTATCCCCGGAATCAAGGCCGTTTATGGTGTTGCCGCGCAGGCGCAGGCGTCGGGGGAGCGGTATGACTACGAACCGGCCGGCCGCGGTGCGTTCCCGCAGGAAGAGGACTGGGACACCCGCGCCTACCTGCGGCACCTGCCCACCGTCTTCGAAGCCGTGCGGAACGAGTTCGGCCCGGAGCTGCCGCTGCTGCACGACGGGCACCACCGGATGACCCCGATCCAGGCCGCGAAGCTGGGCAAGGCGCTGGAACCGTATGATCTGTTCTGGCTCGAGGACTGCACCCCGGCCGAGAACCAGGAGGGCCTGCGCCTGGTCCGGCAGCACACCACCACGCCGCTGGCAATCGGGGAAATCTTCAATACCGTTTGGGACTACCAGACCCTGATCAAGGAACAGCTCATCGACTACGTCCGGGCCGCCTCCACCCACTTCGGCGGAATATCGCCGCTGAAGAAGGTCATGGACTTCGCCGCGCAGTACCAGATCAAGTCCGGCTTCCACGGGCCCACGGACATTTCCCCGGTCGGGTTCGCGGCGCAGCTGCACGTGGGCCTGGCGATCCACAACTACGGGATCCAGGAATACATGCAGCACTCGGACAAGACCAACGAGGTCTTCGAGCAGTCCATGACCTTCGTGGATGGCTACCTGCACCCCGGCGACAAGCCCGGCATCGGCGTCGAATTTAACGAAGAAGCCGCCGCAGCCTACCCCTACCAGCAGGCCTACCTGCCCTACAACCGCCTCGTCGACGGCACCGTCCACGACTGGTAGAACAAGCCACGACTGGAAAACCGGTAAGGAATAAGTAATGACAAAGCACCGCATCATCGTCATGGGCGTCTCCGGCTGCGGGAAGACCACCATTGGTGACCTCGTGGCCCGCGCTCTGGGCGTCCCGTTCCTCGACGGCGATTCACTCCACCCCGTGGAAAACGTCGCCAAGATGGCGGCCGGAACCCCGCTGACCGACGAGGACCGCTGGCCCTGGCTAGCAACCGTGGGCGCCGAGCTGGCCAAGGCAGGCGACGGTGGACTGGTCCTGGCCTGCTCCGCCCTTCGCCGCAGCTACCGCGACGCCATCAGGGAACAGGCCCCGGACACCATCTTCCTGCACTTGAACGGCAGCAAGGAGGTCCTGGCCCAGCGTCTCGAGGGAAGGTCGGGGCACTTCATGCCCGGAACACTGCTGGACTCACAGCTGGCCACTCTGGAACCGCTGCAAGATGATGAACGCGGGGTCGTAGTGGACATCGCCGCGCCCGTCCCGGAGGTGGTGGCCCACGCACTCAAGGGGATCGCCGCCGTCGTACCTTCACCCAAGGCAGCGCAGGGCGCTGCTCCCCGGCAGTTCGACGTCGACCTTGCCGCCGCTCCGTTCAATCTCGACGCCGACGCTGTCGCCTGGGTGGAGGGCACCCTGGGTGCCATGACGCTTGAGGAAAAGATCGGGCAGCTGTTCATCAACCACAACAACGATTACTCACCTGAGTACCTCGACGGCGTACTGGACACCTACCACGTGGGTGGCATGCGGTACCGCCCGGGCCCTTCAGCGGCCGTGCAGGAACACATCCGCTACGCGCAGTCCAGGACCCGGATTCCGCTGCTGATCGCGTCCAACCCTGAAATGGGCGGCGCGGGCAGCTGTGACGACGGCACGTTCGTGTCCACGCACCTCCAGGCCGGCTCGCACCCGGACAAGAACATAGCCCGGCAAATGGGGCAGGTGGCCGGGGTGGAAACTGCGGCGTTGGGCTGCAACTGGGCCTTCGCACCGATCGTGGATATCCACTACAACTGGCGGAACACCGTCATCTCCACGCGTTCTTTCGGCAACACCCCGGAAATCGTGGTGGAACGCGCCAAGGAATACTTCGACGGCATCAGCGAATCGCCCACGGCCTGCGCCATGAAGCACTTCCCGGGCGACGGTATCGACGAGCGCGACCAGCATGTGGTCACCTCCTACAACACCCTCCCCTATGAGGAATGGGACCGGACCTACGGGCACGTATACAGGGAAATGATTGCCCACGGCGTTCAGTCCATCATGGTGGGCCACATCGGGGCGCCGGAGGTTTCCCGGCATTTCCGGCCGGAACTGGCCGACGCGGAGATCCTCCCGGCCACACTGTCGCCTGAGCTGCTGCAGGACCTGCTGCGCGGGGAACTCGGCTTCAACGGACTGGTGCTGACGGACGCCTCCCAGATGGTGGGCCTGACGCAGGCGAAGAAACGCAAGGACCTTGTGCCGGCCACCATCGCAGCCGGATGCGACATGTTCCTGTTCTTCCGGAACCCGGCAGAGGACTTCCAGTACATGCTGGACGGGTACAAGTCCGGGATCATCACCGAGCAGCGGCTCCACGATGCGCTGCGGCGGATCCTCGGGCTGAAGGCGTCGCTGGGCCTGCACCTTAAGGCCGCGGACCAGTTGGTGCCCCCCGCCGAGGCGCTTGCCGTCATTGGATCTGCTGCGCACCGTTCGGTGGCCGCCGAGATTGCGGAGAAGACGGTGACGCTGGTCAAGGACACGGCCGGCAACCTGCCCATCACTCCGCAGGCCCATCCCCGGATCCGCCTGTACGGAATTTCCGGCGGCGCCGACTTCACCCGCGCCGACCCGCTGGCCTACCTTGAGGTGGTCAAGGAGGAACTCGAAGCTGCCGGATTCGAGGTGCACCTTTTCCGCACCGCTGAACAGCGTGAGGCTGCCGGGGAGGCGGGCGTGAACTTCATGTCCATCATTTCGGAGGAAGCCACGGGGGACTACGCGGAGAAGTACGACGCTGCGTTTGTCTTCGCCAACGTGAAGGGTTTCGCGCAGGAGGCTGCCATCCGGATCAAGTGGTCATCGCCCATGGCAGCGGAAATTCCCTGGTACGTCACGGAAGTGCCCACCGTGTTCGTGTCCCTCAACCAGCCGAACCATTTGATCGACGTGCCCATGGTCAAAACAGCCATCCACGCCCACGCGGGCACCCGGGAAGCGATCCGGGCTGCCGTGGAAAAGATCCAGGGGAAGTCCGAGTTCCAGGGCACGTTCAACGAGAACGTGTTCTGCGGGTCGTTCGATACCCGGCTGTAGGGGGCTTTGGACTCTGGGCCTCGGGGCGTTTGTTCGTAGCCTCGAGGCATCCCCAGAGCCAGCAGGAGGAGTGCCATGGACCGCGCGACGTCGCATTTCGTTGCACTGGCTGGTCCTGGCTCCGGGCATCCGTCGAGGCGCAAGTTCCGCCGGTTTGGCGGCGTCCTAGCAGCCGCCGCCACCGGTGCGTTCACCCATGGTCTCCTGCCCCGTGCACTGGGGTCATGGGGGACAACGGAGCCGGAGCGTTCCATGGCCCTTCCAGGCGACGAGCTGATACCCCGTCCGGATGAGGTGCAGACCATGGCGGTAACTGTCTCCGCCCGTCCGGACGAAGTCTGGCCATGGCTGGTGCAGATGGGGGTGGACCGTGCGGGCCTCTACTCCTACACCTGGGTGGAAAACGGGTTGCTCCGCCTGAACGTCAGCAATGCGGACCGAGTGCATCCAGAGTGGCAGGACCTGAAGGTGGACGACATCATCGCCTTCACACCTGTTGGTTACCCGGGCGGCCAGCGCGGGCCGCGTGTAGTGGAGATTCAAAGCGGGAGCCACCTGGTTCTCGATTCAAGCCCCGGCGCGCCACCCGGGACTGTCACGGGGACGTGGCAGTTCGTGCTCCGCGATGCCGGCGACGCGGGGACCAGGCTGCTGCTCCGGACGCTGACGGGACCTGGACGGCCACTCAGTCTTCGCGTGACGGATTTCCTGCTTCGGCCTGGCTACCTTGTCATGGACCGCGCCATGCTGCTTGGTATTAAGAAGCGCGCCGAAGGCCACGCGCGAAGGAAGCCGCCGCCGTCGGCACTGCTCTGACCGCAGCGGCCCTCAATGCTCCGCTTGGGCGGCCCTACCCGGCATCCCGGTTGGGGCGGCCTGCTCCGACAGCCAATGCATGGCCTCGCTCCGGTCCGTGAAGTACGCCGTGGGAGTCAACGACCGCTGGGAAAATGCGGCCACCACTTTGCCCATGGGTCCGTCCCCGACCAGGGCGACGGCGGAAAACCCGCGGTAGGCGTTCATGCCGGCCCTGGCCTCCGGCGTCAGCCCGGCAACTCCCGCGAGATCCACCAGAAGGGGCAGCATCAGGCCGGCGCTGATCCCTTCCAGGACCCGGGCAGCCCGCACCGCAAGGTCGTACGTTATATGGACGTCGGGGTTCCACTCCAACTGCAGCACGCCCCTATCGCAAGAGGCAGCAAAGTATTCGTTCATTCCCGTCCTGGATTCTCGTTTAGCGCTTGCTTTCCAGACACCTGACTAGTTGAGCCTTATTCTGCCTGATGGCTGTGACAATCGGTCCACCGGCGGTGATACCTGACGTGGGTGCTGTCCGCATCGCTGCTGTGTAGTTTTGACCAGTGGACTTTTCCCTCGAACTCGCTGATGGCATCCTCCTTCGTCCCGTCCGGGTTGGGGACGCGGGCCCGCTCGCTGCCGCCTTCCAAGCGAACCGGTCCCACCTTGCACCCTGGGAGCCGGTCAGGGCGGAGGAGTTCTACACGGTAGAAGGCCAGCGCGAGGTGATCAGGAGAAGGCAAGCCGATCTGGAAGCAGGGGCGGCACTGTCCATGGTGTTGTGCAGTGATGAAGGCATCCAGGGCCTCCTGACGCTGAGCTCGATCGTCCGGGGTGCCTTCCAGAACGCCCACGTCGGCTATTGGATCTCCCAGGCTTTCCAGGGCAGGGGACTCATGACGGCGGCAGTGGCCTCGGCCGTGGACATTGCGAAAAATGGCCTCGGGCTCCACCGACTCGAAGCAGCCACTCTGGTGCACAACGCTGCCTCGCAACGGGTGCTGGAAAAGAACGGCTTTGAGGCCTACGGTACGGCGCGCGCATACCTGCGGATAGCTGGCCGGTGGCAGGACCACCGCATGTACCAGCGGCTTCTCTGACTGCCACGAAATCTCTGACCTCAGGCTCCGCCCGTCCGCTGGGCAGCACCTGGGCGGCTTTTTATCGCGGCGACGCCACGTGCGAAGATGTCGGCCAGACCCGCGAACGGATGTGAACGGGCGACGTCGATGAGTGGAGGCCATGTGCGCGCAATTGTCTTGGACCAAATAGCAGGGCCGCTGGCCGTCCGTGAGGTTGGGGAGCCGCAGGTGCCGGCGGGCGGCGTTGTCATCCGTGTGGTCGCCACCGGACTGTGCCGCAGCGACTGGCATGCCTGGGCCGGTCACGACGATATAGCGCTGCCGCACGTCCCGGGCCACGAGTTCGCCGGTGTAGTGGTCAGTGTCGGTCCGGGCGTTACGAAGTGGAGGGCCGGCGACCGCGTCACCGCCCCCTTCGTGGAAGGATGTGGCGCCTGCGAGTGGTGCCTGGCCGGCAATGCCCAGGTTTGCCCTCAGCAGCAACAGCCCGGCTTCACGCACTGGGGTTCCTTCGCCGAGCAGGTAGTAATCCACGCTGCTGACACCAACCTCGTGGCCGTTCCCGACGGCGTCAGCTTCGAAGCGGCCGCCAGCCTGGGCTGCCGGTTTGCCACCGCTTACCGGGCTCTGACCGGACGGGCCGCCCTCAATGCCGATGAATGGGTCACCGTCATTGGGGCAGGCGGCGTCGGGCTCAGCACCGTCATGATCGCCAAGGCGCTCGGAGCCAAGGTCATTGCCGTCGACCGGAACCAGGCTGCCCTCGAGGTTGCGGCGTCCCTCGGCGCGGACCACGTTGTGGCTGCTGACGGGTCAGACATTCCGGCGCAGGTGCACGCGCTGACCGGAGGAAGCCATGTCGCCATCGACGCCGTCGGCAGTGAGCAGACCTGCGCGGATGCGCTCCTGAGCCTGCGCCGCCGGGGCCGGCACGTCCAAATCGGGCTCCTGCCGCCGGTGGAAGGCCACCCCCGCGTGCCCATGGCCCGCGTGATCGCCTGGGAACTGGACGTCTTTGGAAGCCACGGAATGGCCGCAGCGGACTACCCCGGCATGCTCGCGCTCATCGAGTCTGGGGCACTTGAACCGCAGAAGTTGATCGAACGCGTCATCGGGCTGGAGGAGGCTGCCGAAACGCTGCCCCGGCTGGATACTGCCAACCTTGCGGGCATGACGATGATCGATCCGACCCGCTGACTCATCCGGCCCGGACCGGGCGGTAGCGCTCTTCGTGGGGTCACCCTGAGCAACTTTTCACTGAAATGAAGAAAGGCCCCGCTTCCCTTGCAAGGGAAGCGGGGCCTTTCTATCTGGCGGTGACGGTGGGATTTGAACCCACGTTGGCTTTTACACCAAACAACATTTCGAGTGTTGCACCTTCGGCCGCTCGGACACGTCACCAACCTCAATAGGGTACCGGAGCAAGGGCTGCATCCCCAAAACGGCGCCACCAAGGCCGTGCTGGTGCTGCCGGGGTTGATTGTCGTACCCCTTTGCCAAGATGGGGTTATGGGGATGGCAGCGGTGGTGAAGGCGTTCGGGGAGATCCGTGCTGCCCTTGCCGTGCTGGATGCTGAGGTGGACGGTGCCGGTGCGGAGGCTTTTTCTGCGGCTGATCCGTTGGCTGGGTTGGCGGATGGTTGCCTGGAGATTCTGGCCGGGTCCCGGGAGGCCGAGGCCGGGATCGCTGCGGTGAAGGCGAGGGCGGCGGTCAAATACGCGGAGAGCGCCGCTGCTGTTGCGGGGTCGGGTGTGCCGGTGCGTGCGCAGGAGATGGCGGTCGCGGCGGAGATCGGGTGTGTGCTGGCCTTGGGTCCTCGGGCGGCCTCATCGTTCCTGGTCACCTCGCACGCGGTCACGGCGACGTTGCCGCGGACGTTGGAGGCTTTGCAGGCCGGGGTGATCTCTTGGCAGCACGCGGTGGTGATGGCGGACGAGACGGCGTGTCTTGATGTTGATGGGGTGGCATCGTTGGAGGCCCATTTTTTGGATCCGGAGGCCCCGGACCGGGCGCGGGGGTGTCCGGTCGGGCAGTTGCCGGCGCACCGGTTCAGGGTCAAGGCCAGGACGTGGCGGGAACGCCACCAGGCCGGGTTCATCGAGAAACGCCATGCCAAGGGGGTGGCTGATCGGCGGGTGGAGTTCCGGCCGGACCAGGACGGGATGGCGTGGCTGTCCGCGTACCTTCCCGCGGACCAGGCGTTGGCCGGGTGGAACCGGCTCACCGTGGCCGCCAGGGGCATGCAGGGACCCGGCGAGGGCAGGACCCTGACCCAGCTCCGGGCCGACACCTTCGCCGGTGCGATCCTTGGCAGCGGCATGGCTGGCGGTGACACCGCGGTCTCGGGCAGTGCTTCCGAAGCTGCCGGTGGCGACGGTTTGGGCCACAGGGGTTTGCCACCGTCGATCCGTGCGCAGGTGTTGGTGACGGTGCCGGTGTTCGCCTTGCTGGGCCTGACCGATGAGCCGGCGTTACTGGATGGGTATGGGCCTGTCCCGCCGTCGATGGCCAGGGAGCTGGTCGCAAAGGGGGCGGGGTCGTTCTACCGGGTGCTGGTGGATCCTCGGGACGGGGCGCCGTTGGAGATCGGCCGGACGAGTTACCGGGTGACGGGGGCGATGCGGTCCTGGTTGAGGATGCGGGATGGGAAGTGTCCGTTCCCTGGGTGCAGCAATAACTCCCTGGATAACGATGCGGACCACATCCTCGCCTGGGCCAAGGGTGGCACCACCGGGATCAGCAACCTGGGACAGCCCTGCCCCAAACACCACAAACTCCGCCACACCACCGGCTGGAAACCCACCCCGGCCACCAAGAACGAGCCACCAGGCTGGACCTCACCATCGGGCCGCCACTACCCGAGCGAACACCAGGACTGGGAACCACCACGCTGGCCGGACGGATTTCTGCAAGATGAAAGGTTCCTGCCGGGTGGGCAAATCATGCCAAGCAAAGAGATGGTCCTAAAGAACTGAGCCTTGCCAAACAGCGCAGCCTCCTCGAGGAAGTGCTCCTCCAACACCTTGTCTCGTGAAGCGGTAGACCCCGCCACGCGCCGTCGGACTTTCCTGTCGCCGCGCGTCCGGTTAGATTCGTCAGCAAGATGACAAATTCACAGACTCCGATCCACGCAACCGCATACTGGACCACCGCGAAGGAACATGGCGAGCTCAGGGGCGAGGACGTACCCGCCCCGGGACCCGGTGAAGCGCTGGTCCGTACCCTCTACTCCGGCATCAGCAAGGGCACCGAAATGGTGGTCCATGCCGGGGCGGTGCCACCGCGGGTAGCGGAGGAAATGCGGGCCCCGCACCAGGAAGGCCAGTTTCCCGGGCCAGTGAAATTCGGTTACTTGTCGGTCGGAATCGTGGAGGAAGGGCCAGAGGGGTGGAAGGGCCAGCGCGTGTTCTGCCTCAACCCGCACCAGGACCTCTACGTGGTCCCGGTGGAATCCCTGACCAGGATTCCCGACGACGTTCCCTCCCGGCGCGCGGTCCTCACCGGGACAGTGGAAACGGCGGTCAATGCCCTGTGGGAAGCCGGGCCAAGGCTGGGGGACAGGATCGCCGTCGTCGGTGCCGGGCTGGTGGGCGGCATGGTCGCCACGCTCCTGCGCACCTTCCCGCTGCAACGGCTGCAGCTTGTGGACCTGGACGCGGGAAGGAAGCAGCTCGCGGACGCCCTGGGGGTGGACTTCGCACACCCCGACGACGCCCTGGCCGACTCCGACATCGTGTTCCACTGCTCGGCCTCCCAGGAGGGCCTGGAACGCAGCCTGCAGTTGGCCGGCGATGAGGGCGACGTGATCGAAATGTCCTGGTACGCCAACCGGGAAGTCACTGTGCCGCTGGGGGAGGACTTCCATGCCCGGCGACTGTCCATCCGGGCCAGCCAGGTTGGTACCGTGGCCCGGGCCCGGCGCCACCGCCGCACCAATGCCGACCGCCTGGACCTGGCAGTTTCGCTGCTCAAAGACCCCGTCTTCGACGCCTTCCTGACCGGTTCCTCCCGGTTCGAAGACCTGCCCGGCGTCGTCCAAAGCCTGGCGGACGGCACCCTGGAAGCCCTGTGCCACGTCGTCGAATACCCGGCCCCAAAGCAAGCACCCAGCCCCGCCGCCCACGATTCCGAAAACTTGAGGTAACCCATGTTCAGCCTTACTGTCCGCCGCCATTTCATGATCGCCCACAGCCTCCCCCGAAAAGCCTTCGGACCTGCCCAGGGACTCCACGGGGCAACCTTCGTTGCCGAGGTGACCTTCCGCCGCCGCGCACTGAACGATGACGCAATCGTCCTCGATATCGGCGCCGCCGGAACCATCATCGAGGAAGTGCTTGCCGGCCTGAACTACAAAAACCTGGACGAGCATCCGGACTTCGAAGGCCAGCTCAGCACCACGGAGGCGCTGGCCGAGTACATCGCAAAAAAAGTTGCCACCCGGATCAAGGACAGCGACGACGGCCGCGAGCTTGCCGGCCTCGATGTCACCCTGCGCGAGAACCCGGATGCGTGGGCCTCCTATTCCCTGGACCTCACTGCCTGACAATGCGCCACATCCGCCTGCTCGTGCCCGGCAATATCCGCCACAGCTCGGGCGGCAACGTCTATAACGCACACCTGGTTGCTGGGTTGCGGGGGCGCGGCGCGTCGGTGGACGTCATCAGCGTTGAGGGGGACTGGCCGCTTGCCGGCACAACCGAGCGACGCCGGCTCGGGGACCTTCTCGGGGAAAACGTCCGTCCTGCAGTGGTGCTCGTCGACGGGCTGGTGGCCGTTGGTGCGCCCGCTGAACTGGAAGCCGCGGCCCGGGCAGGGCAGGACACATGGGTCCTGGTGCATATGCCGGTACCGGAAGGTTCCGGTGCCTTGGCGCTGGACCATGAAGCCAGGGCTCTCCTGGCAGCAACGGGGGTGATCTGCACCAGCACCTGGGCGGCAACTGTACTTGCGCAGAGAGGGTACGGGCAGGGGCATGTTGCACTGCCCGGAGTGGACCCCGCAGCCCAGGCCGGCGGTTCCACGCCCCCGCACTTGGCGGTGGTGGCCGCCTTGCTGCCCAACAAGGACCAGCTGCTGGCCGTGCAAGCACTCGCCCAAATCCAGGATCTGCCCTGGACTGCCTCCCTGGTGGGCTCGGACCAGGCAGACCCCAACTATGCACGCGAAGTCCGGGCTGCCATCACGGAGAACGGGCTGCAGGAACGGGTCCGGCTCACCGGCGAGCTGGCCGGTGAAACGCTGGAAGCTGAATGGGCGCAGACCGACCTCACCCTCTTGCTGTCCCGGGCGGAGGCATTCGGAATGGTGGTCACCGAGTCCTTGGCCCACGGCATCCCCGTGATTGTCCGGGAAGGGACAGGGGCAGTGGAGGCGCTGGGGCTGGCAGGATTATCAGCGGCCGACGGCGGCCCCCGCCTTCCCGGGGCAGTGCTGCCACTCCCGGAAGGCGGGCACGAGAGCCCGGGCCTGCTGGCCGAAGTCCTGCGCCACTGGCTTCAGGACCCGGACAAGAGCGAAAGCTGGCGCGCAACAGCGCTGGAAGCGCGGACGAGGCTTCCGGGCTGGAGCAGTACCGCCAGGGAGGTGCTGGTCCTGCTGGCGGGTCGCGACTGACAGCGGGTCTGGAGACCTAGCCGATTTCGGGACTAGTGCTGTTCGCTGTTGCTACGGTGTCCCGCGAAAAACTCCCGCAACAATAAGGCGCACTCTTCCTCGCGCACTCCCGGGTACACCTCAACCCAGTGGTTGAGCCGGCGTTCGCGGAGGATGTCGAACACCGAACCGGCAGCGCCGGCTTTTTCGTCCCAGGCCCCGAACACCACCCGCGGGATCCGGGCCAGGACGATCGCGCCGGCGCACATGGCGCAGGGTTCCAGCGTGACCACCAGCGTGCAATCGGACAACCGCCAGCCGTCGCCGCTGCTGCCGCCGAGCCGTGCCCGTTCCTGCAGCCGGGCCGCGGCTTCCCGGATGGCCACCACCTCGGCGTGGGCCGTGGGGTCGCCCAGTTCCTCCCGCTGGTTCCGGCCCGAACCCAGCACCCCGCCGTCGGGCCCCAGCACCACGGCGCCAATGGGAACATCCTCCGTGGCGAGTGCCCGGCGCGCTTCCGTCAACGCAAGGCCCATCCAGGCATGATGTTCTTTATCGGGCAACGGCATGGCTCAATGATAGTTTCGAGGATACTCAGGTTACTGACCGACGCCGGGAGGCACCATGGACACTCTTCGGGATCGCCTAGGTCTCTGGTTCAAGCCGTATGCGGCTCTGGTCCTCACCTTCCTCGTGGGCGGTGCGATCATCGTATCCCTGGCCTTGCTGGGCGCCGAGGTGTACGACAACGTGGTGGATTCCGCTGGCCTGGCCAACCTGGACAAGCCAGCCCTGGCCCTCTCAGAGAGCCTGCGCAGCCCCGGACTCGACGCTTTCGTTACCGGCTTCACCAATATCGGCGGCGGAATCGGAATGCCCATCCTCGCCAGCATCCTCACCGCCTGGCTGACCTTCCTCAGCCGGAACTGGCGGCCCCTCATCCTGATTGGCGGAGCAGCGGCCGTCTCCATCATGGCCACGACGTTCGGCAAGAAGCTGGTGGGCCGCACGCGCCCGGACCACGCGGATGCGGTACCCCCTTACGAGGATTCACCGTCTTTCCCCAGTGGCCACACCCTGAACACCACCGTGGTGATCAGCCTGGTGGTGTACCTGATCTGCCTCCAGTTCCAGGCCATGGTGGTCCGCGTCTCGGCCATCACGGCCGGCACGCTTTTCATCATCGCCATGGGGCTGAGCCGCGTCTTCCTCGGCCACCACTGGCTGACCGATGTCATGGCCGGGTGGCTGCTCGGCCTGACCTGGGTGGGCGTGGTCATTCTGGCGCACAGGTTGTTCCACTTGGTCCGCAGGCGGGAGCATGCCGGTGCGGCGCCGTCGTTCGACCGTCCAATCGTCCGCGACGTGGTGGCCGAGGAAGTGCACCATAGGGGCGACGGCGGCAGTGAGCACGCCCACGGCGGCCATAACAAGGACACCGCCGGATGATAGTTTTGGGGGATGCGTACTCTCGTTGTTGACCACCCCTTGGTCGCCCACAAGCTCACCGTCCTGCGGGACAAGAACACGCCGTCGCCGGTCTTCCGCCAGCTGACGGAAGAGCTGGTGACCCTGCTGGCCTACGAAGCCACGCGGGAGGTCCGCACCGAGCCCGTCACCATCGAGACACCCGTCAGCACCACCATCGGCACGGCGTTCACCAAGCCCACCCCGCTGGTGGTCCCCATCCTCCGGGCAGGCCTTGGCATGCTGGAGGGCATGACCAAGCTGGTCCCCACCGCCGAGGTGGGCTTCCTGGGCATGGCCCGGGATGAGGAAACGCTGGACATCATCACCTACGCCGAGCGCCTCCCCGAGGACCTGACCGGCCGGCAGGTGTTTGTCCTGGACCCCATGCTGGCCACCGGTGGCACGCTGCGCGAGGCCATCAAGTTCCTGTTCAAGCGGGGCGCTTCGGACGTCACTTGCATCTGCCTGCTCGCGGCTCCGGAGGGCCTGGCCAAGCTGGAGGAGGAACTCGGCGAAGCCAACGTGCACATCGTCCTGGCCTCCATCGATGAGAAGCTCAACGAGAAGTCCTACATCGTTCCCGGACTGGGCGACGCCGGCGACCGCCTCTACGGCATCGCCGGGTAGCCTCCCGCCTTTCAGGACGCGACCTGTCGGGATAAGGGCCATTTTCGACGGCCCCATTTGCGCTGGGCCTTTCCGGGCCGGTGTGCCGCCGCTAGCCTGTGCGGATGGACTGGAAACTTGAACTTGCCTTTGTCCCCGTCTCCGACGTTGACCGCGCCAAGGATTTCTACGTCAACAAGGTGGGCTTCAACGCCGACTACGACGAGCGGCCCTCGGACGACATCCGCTTCGTGCAGCTGACGCCGCCCGGTTCGGCCTGCTCCATCTGCATTGGCGAGGGATTGACGGACGCACCTCCCGGCACCGGAGCAAACCTGCAGCTGGTGGTCAGCGACATCACCGCGGCTCACGACTTTCTGAAGAACAACGGCGTGGATGTCAGTGACGTGGACGTCCAGGACTGGGGCCACTTCGTGTATTTCGCCGATCCGGACGGCAACAGGTGGTCTGTCCAGTACGTCCCGTGGCGTAACCCCGGGGCAGGCACGGCGCAGAGCCCTGCACCTTAAACCACTGCGGGCCGCATCCCTCGGGATGCGGCCCGCAGTCTAGGCGGTATTCCCTGCCGGGCCCCACTCCAAGGCGTACGACGGCGGGGGCCGGGACGCGTCGTCGGGCGGCCGTCAAGGCTGGAAAGGCTCAGCTGAAGGTGCCGCTTCGTCGCGTTGCGGCAGGGGAGTGGTGCCTAGTACCAGTTGTGCGCCAGGTGGAAGCTCAGTGCGCCGCAGGGGGACTGGTAGCTCTTCTTGATGTAATCCAGGCCCCAGTTGATCTGGGTGCGGTAGTTGGTGAGGTAGTCCGCGCCCGAGCTGGCCATCTTCTCGGCCGGAAGGGACTGGACGATTCCGTACGCCCCGCTGCTGGGATTGGTGGCCGTGGTGGTCCAGTCGGATTCCTTGGTCCACAGGGTCTGCAGGCACTGCATCTGGTCCGGTCCCCAGCCGAATGTGGCCAGTTGGCCGGCCGCGTAGGCCTGGGCGCCAGCAGGATCGTTGACCGCGACGGCAGGTGCAGGCTCAGGTGCGGGGGCAGGGGCGGGCGCCGGTGCGGGAGCAGGCGCAGGGGCTGCCGGTGCGGGAGCCGCTGGCGCTGCTGCCGGAGCCGGTTCAGCCGCCTGCGGCGCTACGCTGATGGCTGCGGGAGCGGGGCTCTCCACCGGGTTGGAGCGGATTTCGCTCTTCTCGATGCTCATTTGGGCGTCAGCTGCTGCCGTGTTTGACTGGGTGGACGACGCCGGGGCCATGCTGCTGGTGGCCTGTCCGGCCGCGCCTACCCCCACCAGCACCGCGCACGATGCCGCAAGAACTGCGGCGCGCTGGCCGAGGGTGGTCTTCTTGGCCTGCTGCTTGGCCCTGTGTTTAGCGTGCAGGCATGATTCTGCCGTGTTTTTGGACATGATTGATCGCCTCTCACACCTGCGGAGTTAGCTGTCGGGTTCGGATGAGGGCATCCGGCCGTACGGAATGAAAATCACGTACTGGCTTAACCCCAAGGGCAGTTATTGCCCGGGACGGTGGGTCCCCCGCCTCTGCCGTTGCTCAATCGGAATCCGGGGAAGCGGCAGAGCTTGGCGTCAACCCGGGATATGCGGTCCGAACGGGGACCGCACCCAATCGACGGTACAGGAAGATTAAGCGGAAGTCACGTTTAGGTAACGGAAGTCACGGATCCAGCGCGTCGGTTTGCGGCAGCGCGAACGGAGGAGTGATGGCCTGAGGCAGTCCGGCCCGCAGGGACTTCCGGCCCGGGCCGGACTGCTTCGCTACTGGCCAGACAGGGCGTACACCGTGGTGCCGCCGATGCTCTGCGCCTGGAAATTGGCTGCCACCCACTCAGTAATCCGGGTTGCCTCATCCGAGCCGCTGGAGGAACGCATGGTTCCGCCCGCGATGAAGAAATGGATCCTTCCCTGGGACACCAGCTCCTGGAACTGCGCCAGCGTGGGGGAGGGGTCGGTGCCGTTGAAGCCGCCCACCGCCATGACCGGAAGTTCGGTCGCCAGTTGGTAACCGGCGGCGTTGTTGGAACCCACCACGGCCGCGGCCCAGGTGTAGCTTGACGCCCCGGCCTGGAGCGCGGTGACCAGGTCGGCCGACGGCGTGGGGGCACCCAGGAGCCCGCCCATGCCTCCGCTGCGGTTCCCGGCAAACCCCGTGCCGCCTTGGGTGCCTTGCTGCCGGAAGCCTTGTCCTCGAGTGCCTTGTCCCGGTGTGCCTTGGGCCGCGTTGCCCGTGCTCCCGGTGCCACTGGGGCCGAATCCGTTCCGGTTGCCCCCGGCGCCACCGGGTGCGCCGCCCGGCCCCGCACCGAACCCTGTCGTGGGTCCTGCGCTGACGATTGCCCCGCTGTGCGCCGCCGACGCCGTGGAGACGGAGTAGGCCAGCGGCCCGGCGAGCGACGCAGCAACGGCCAGCGCCGCCGTCGTCCGCAGCAGGGAGCGGCGGCCCAGGAACCGGTTGAGGCCCACTCCGGCCGCCGCGGCCAGGCCTGCTGCCAGCACCAGCCAGCGCAGCCACGGACCGTAGGCCGATGTGGTGCCCAGCAGCGAAAACGCCGTCAGGGCGGCCGCTGCCACCGCCGCCGCGAGCAGGATTGCAGCAGCCGGCTGCTGCCTGTGCTGCCACAGGAGGACAGCGCCCAGGCCGGTAAGCCCCGCAATTCCCGGCGCCAGCGCCACCGCGTAGTAGGGGTGGATGATGCCGGCCATGAAGCTGAACACCAGGCCCGTCACCAGGACCCACGAGCCCCAGGCCACCACCGACGCACGCACCGGATCCGTCCGCGGTGCCCGCCGGCACACCCACAGCAGGCCCGCCGCAAGGATCAGGGCGGAGGGAAGCAGCCACGCTATCTGGCCCCCGAACTCGCTGTTGAACATCCGGAACAGGCCGGGGACGCCCCACCCGTTGCCGCCGCCCACACTGCCCGTCTCGTCGCCCGTCAGCCGCCCCAGCCCGTTGTAGCCAAGGGTGAGCTCCAGGATGGAGTTGTCCTGCGACCCGCCAATGTAGGGCCGCATGCCGGCAGGCGTCAGCTCCACGGCCGCGAGCCACCAGCCCGCGGAAACCACCATCGCTGCCCCCGCCGCCGCCAGCCCCAGGAGGCGCCGGCCCAGCCTGCCCGGCGCCGCGACCAGGTAGGCCACGGCGAACCCGGGAACCACCAGCAGGACCTGCAGTTGCTTGGCCAGGAAGCCGAAGCCCAGGAACACGCCGGCCAGCAGGAGCCAGCGCAACCGGCCCTCCTGGATTGCACGGAGGACCCCGTACGCGGCGGCAGTCATGAGCAGCACCAGCAGGGCGTCCGGGTTGTTGAACCGGAACATCAGCGTGGCAACCGGCGTGAGGGCGAGGACGGCAGCGCCCAGCAACCCGGCCCTGTGGGCGAGGGCGGCGTTACCCGTGGCGTGCGCCGCTGCCCGGCGCACAGCAAGGTGGAGCAGCCAGGCGGCCCCGACCCCCATCAGCGCTTGCGGGACCAGGATGCTCCACGGGCTTAAACCGAAGATCCGGACGGACAGCCCCATGATCCACAACGAGGCCGGCGGCTTGTCCACCGTGATTGAGTTGGCGGCGTCCGAGGAACCGAAGAACCACGCGGTCCAGTCCTGCGATCCCGCCTGGGCCGCGGCGGAATAGAACGCGTTGGCCCAGCCTGATGCGCCGAGGTTCCAGAGGTACAGCACGGCCGTTCCTGCCAGTACCGCCGCCAGTTCCAGGTGCCGGCGGAGGGCCAAGGGATCCCGTGGAAGCCGGCCGGACTGTGTTCCGCCGTCCCCGGAAGTCCGGGCTCCGGCCTTCCGGTCTTCGGCTGCGCGTGCTTCGGTTGCGCGGTCTTCGGCTGCGCGTGCCCCGGAGGGCCGCTCAACGCCGGCCGCGGTTCGTGGGTACGGCGGGGTCCCGTAGTGGCTGGCCATGGCGTGCTACTCCGCCAGGCGGTAGACAGTGGAGTTGCCCACGGTCTGTGCCTGGAAGTTCGCCTCTACCCAGGCGGCCACCTCGGAGTTGCCCCCGCGGCCGCCCATGCCGCCTCCGCCCATGCCGCCGCCCTGGATGTAGTATCCGATCTCGCCCTTGGACACCATGTCCTGGAACTCGGCGAGCGTGGGGTACGGATCCCCGCCGTTCCAGCCGCCCAGCGCGATGACGTTGGTGTTCGTTGCCAATTCCAGGCCGGCTGCCTGGCTGGCGCCCGAGACGATGGCGGACCATTTCGTGGTGGTGGAGGAGAGCAGCGTGGTCACGGCGGCGTCGGCGGTACCTTCACCGCCGGGGCCACCGGCTGAACCACCAATTCCATCCGCGGGGTCAAAGCCGTTCGCCGGGTCGAACCCGTCACCGCCGGAGGCGGCCCCGTCAGTTCCGGCGTTCGCGTCCGTGCGGTCGGTGCGGTCGCCGCGGAAGCCCGCGGCCCGGTTCCCAAAGCTGCCTGCCGACGAACCTGCGGGCCCCGACGTCGGAATGGAGCCCGAGTGTGCGGAAGCCGCGGTGGCCAGGGTCCAGGCAGTTGTGCCGAGGCCGCCGGCGAGCAGGGATACGGCGACGACGGCGGCCGCCCCTGCACGCCGGAACCGTCCGCCGGCCCCCAGTGCGTCGAGGCGGAGCAGGATCCCGGCAGCTGCCAGGACACCGAGGACGATCACGGCGATGCGCAGCCAGGGGAGCCACGCGGCGTCCCGGCCCAGGAGTACGGCGGACCAGAGGGACGTGCCCAGGACCGTCACGGCCAGCACCGTCCGGGCCGGCCAGTAGGCGCGGCCCCGCCAAAGTTCCACGGCACCTATGCCAACCAGGGCGGCGATCGCCGGGGCGAGCGCCACGGAGTAGTAGGGGTGGACGATGCCGCTCATGAAGCTGAAGACTCCGGCGGTGACCAGCAGCCAGCCGCCCCACATGATCAGTGCTGCCCGGCTACGAGAGGTGCGCGCTTCACGCCGCGTGAACCACAGGCCGGCCACCAGCAGGACCAGGGCCGCGGGCAACAGCCACGACACTTCGCCGCCAAAGCTGGTCCCGAACATCCGGAGCAGGCCGGCGGCTCCGCCGAATCCGCCGTTCGCTCCGCCGAAGCCCCCTGGTCCGCCGGCCGCTCCTCCTGCGCCGCCGCCGGGCATCCCTTCACCCGAACCAGTGATGCGGGCCAGCCCGTTGTAGCCGAAGGTCAGTTCCAGGAAGCTGTTGGTGGTGGAGCCGGCCATGTAAGGCCGGGCAGAGGCGGGCGTCAGCTGGAACAAGGCAACGTAGCTGCCAGCCACCACAACGATGCCGCCGAGTGCGCCCAGCAGGTGCACCACCCGGCGTCCCACCGGGGCCGGCGCCGCCCACAGGTAGGCCAGCGCCAGCGCCGGTACCACCAGGAACCCCTGCAGCATTTTGGTGAGGAACGCCAGGCCAATCACGGCGCCCGCCGCCACCAGCCACTTCCAGCCCGAGCGCTCGATGGCGCGGGTGGTGAAGTACGCCGCGAGCACCAGGCACAGGGTGAGCATGGCGTCCGGGTTGTTGAATTTGAACATCAGCGCAGCAACGGGCGTCAGGGCCAGGGCACCACCTGCCAGCAGGCCTGCCGCCGGCCCGGAAACCCTCTTGACCGCCAGGTAGAGGAAGCCGACGGCGGCCACGCCCATGAGCGCTTCGGGCACCAGCATGCTCAGGGAGGAGAAGCCGAAGATCCGGCCTGCCAGCGCCGGGATCCACAGCGCTGCGGGTGGTTTGTCAACGGTGATGGCATTGCCGGCGTCGAGCGAGCCGAAGAGGAAGGCGGTCCAGTCCTTGGTGCCGGCCTGGATGGCTGCGGCGTAAAACGAGTTGCCGTAGCCGGTTGCTGCCAGGTTCCACAAGTACAGGACGGCGGTGGCCAGCAGGAGCCCTGCGGCGGAAGGCCGTACCCAGCGCGGTTGGTTTCCGAACGCGTAGCACTTCCAGCGGGGCGCGGTCCCGCCGGCTGCCGGCTGCAGGTCCGGGCCGGCAGAAGGTGCTTGCATGCCGGCAGCCTGGCCGGCAGGAGAAATGGTGGAGGTCATGATGCTGCCGTTTCTGTGGAGGGGGTGGCTTCGGTGCCGGCTTCGGTGTTTTCGCCGGGCTCTTGTGCCGGAACGGTGGTACCGCCCGGGTCGCCCGTTTTCGCCCGCGGAGTCCGTTCCCGGAACACCCAGAGCCGGAACAGCAGGAACCGCACTGCCGTGGCCGCAAGGTTCGCCGCCACGACGGTGAGGACTTCCGCCCACCGGTCAGGCGTCGTCGTCCGGTGCACCAGGGCAAGTGCCCCCGAGGTCAGCACCAGGCCGATGCCGAACACGATCAGCCCCTCGAAATGGTGCCGGACCGGGTTGCCGCCCTGGATGCCGAACGTGAAGCGCCGGTTGGCTCCGGTGTTGGCCACGGCGGTGACCAGCAGGGCCAGGAAGTTTGCCAGCTGCGGATCCATGAAGCCGCGGCAAAACAGGAAGATCAGCAGGTAGGCAAGCGTTGAGGCGGCGCCGATGGCTGCGAACCGGACCAGCTGGCCGAAGAGGCTGCCGCGGCGGGTCTGTTCGTCGGCCCGCGACGACGCAGGGAGCGGCCCCCGCGCCAGGGCTGCGCGCAGTTCCGGGATCGGGATCCGGCCGTAGACCAGGTCGCGGGTGAGCCGTGCCATCCCACGGACGTCGGCCAGCGCCGTGCGGACCACGTCAACGCTGGAATCGGGATCGTCGATCCAGTCCACGGGGACTTCATGGACGCGGAGGCCGCAGCGTTCGGCCAGGACCAGCAGCTCGGTGTCGAAGAACCAGGAGTTGTCCACCGTGTAGGGGAGGATCTGCTGGGCGACATCGGCCCGGATGGCCTTGAACCCGCACTGGGCATCACTGAACCGGGCGGCCATCAGGGAATGGAGCATCAGGTTGTAGCTGCGCGAAATGAACTCACGCTTGGGTCCGCGGACAACCCGGGAGTTGCGGGTCAGGCGGGTGCCGATTGCCAAATCCGAGTGCCCGGAAATCAGGGGTGCCAGCAACGGGGGCAGCGCCGCCAGGTCGGTGGAAAGGTCCACGTCCATGTAGGCCAGGACCGGAGACGGGGAAGCCAGCCACACTTTCCGCAGCGCATTCCCGCGGCCCTTCTCATCAAGGTGGACCACCGCCACCTCCGGGAACTCACGGGCCAGCCGTTCGGCGATCTTCAGGGTCCCGTCCGTGCTGGCGTTGTCCGCCACGGTGATCCGGAAAGTATGCGGGAAGGTATCCAGCAGGTGCCCGTGGAGCCGGCGGAGGCATTCCTCGAGGTCGCGCTCCTCGTTGAAGACGGGGACGGTTACATCAAGGACGGGGACGGCGGTGCGCGTGTCCACGGGGGCGCGCCGTACGGCACGTCCCCGGGAAGGAAGGCCCGGCGGCGCCACCGCGGCGTCCTGCAGGGTTCCTGAAGCGGAGTCGGTGAGCGTCATGCATCAACAGTGGCTCCGCCGTATTTGTGGGCTTTAGGCGCAACCTGTGACGTGCCTGTGTAAGTCAGGGCAGGGCGGAAGCCGGTCAGGATGCGGCGGAGCCGGTGGCCGGAAGGCGGACCGCGAACTCGGTCCTGCCCGGCCGGGATACCAGTTCCACGGTGCCGCCGTGGGCCATGACGATGGATTCGACAATGGACAGGCCCAGGCCGGAGGAACCTTCGGAGCCGGACCGGGCGGCGTCCGCACGGGTGAAGCGCGAGAAGATGCTGCCCTGGAACTCGGCCGGTATGCCGGGCCCGTCATCGGTGACCGTGACCACCACGCTTCCGTCGGCCGAGCGCATCACGCCGGTGGTCACGGTGGTCCCGGCCGGCGTGTGCTTCCGGGCGTTGGAGAGCAGGTTCGCCAGCACCTGGTGGAGCTGCGTGGTGTCCCCGCGGACAGTGACGGGTTCGTCGGGCAACTGCAGCTTCCAGGTGTGGTCCGGGGCCATGACCTTTTCGTCGCTGACGGTTTCGACCACCAGCTGGGTCAGGTCCACGTCCGTGGCTTCGGTGGCCTTGCCCTCATCCAGCCGGGCCAGCAGCAGCAGGTCCTCCACCAGCGCGGTCATGCGCTCCGACTGGCTTTGCACCCGTCCCAGCGACTTCTGGCCGTCCTCGGTCAGGGGCTCGGTCATGCGCATCAGTTCGGTGTAGCCGCGGATGGCAGTCAGCGGAGTGCGAAGTTCGTGGGAGGCGTCGGCCACGAACTGGCGCACCTTCATCTCGCTGCGCTGCCGGGCTTCCAGCGCACTGGAGACGTTGTCCAGCATCAGGTTAAGGGCATGGCCCACGCTGCCCACCTCGGTGGTGGGGTGCGCCGCGGAGGCCGGCACGCGCACCGCCAGGGCTACCTCACCGGCGTCGAGCGGCAGCTTGGAAACCTTGGTGGCGACGTCGGAGAGCTGCTCCAGCGGCCGCATGGTCCGCCGGATCAACGCCGTGCCGGCCAGGCCGATCAGGACCAGGCCGCCGAGCGAAACCAGCACCATTGTCAGGACCAGTGACGCCTCGGTGCTCTGTTTCGTTGCCAGCGGCAGGCCGGTGATCACTACATCGCCGTAAGGGGTTGCGGTGGCCATGAGACGGTAGTCGCCGTTGGAGAGCTCGCGGTTGACCGGCACGCCGTTGTGGGGGAGGGCCTGCAGTGTGGCCACGTCACGGGAGTTCAGCGCGGTGCGGGTGGCATCCGAGGAGAGGAAGCCCGCTTCCCGGCTGATCTGCCCGTTCACCACCCGGGCGTTGAGCGTGCCTACGCTCTGCCCGCGCGCGTCCAGGGGGTCGGGGCGGCCGGAAGGGTTGCCTTCCGGTGGACGCCCGCGGGAGGCCAGCATCAGCTGCGCATCGAGCTGGTTGGTGAGGACGACATCCATCGAGGCGTAGCTGACCACCCCGATGGCGCCGGAGATGGCCACCAGGAGGGCCATGGACAGCAGGATCAGCCGGGTACGGAGGTGCCAGGTGGCGGGATTGAACCAGGACCGGCCGGCGGGCCGGGGGACACCGGAAAGAGACACGCGTTTCCTTCGGCTAGTCTGCGGGCTTGATGACATAGCCCGCGCCGCGCACGGTGTGGATCATCGGCGGGTGGCTCGCTTCGATCTTCTTGCGCAGGTAGGAGATGTACAGTTCCACAATGTTGGCCTGGCCGCCGAAATCGTAATCCCACACATGGTCCAGGATCTGGGCTTTGCTGACCACGCGCTTCGGGTTTTCCATCAGGTAGCGGAGGAGCTCGAACTGGGTTGCCGTCAACTGGATATCGTCCCCGGCGCGGGTTACTTCCCGGGTGTCCACGTTGAGGACAAGATCGCCCACCACCAGCTCGGCGGTGTCCATCGCGGCCACCCCGGAACGCTGTACCAGCCGGTGCAGGCGGAGCAGGACCTCTTCCATGCTGAAGGGTTTGGTGACGTAGTCGTCCCCGCCGGCGGCCAGCCCCACGATGCGGTCCTGGACATCGTCCTTGGCCGTCAGGAACAGCGCCGGCACCTCCGGCGCGAAGGCGCGGATCCTGCCCAGCAGCTCCACGCCGTCGAACCCCGGCAGCATCACATCAAGCACCAGCACGTCCGGGTGGAAGTCCTTGGCTAGCTTGACGGCCGTGGGTCCGTCACCGGCCACGGCCACCGACCAGCCGGCCATGCGCAGGCCCATGCTCATCAGTTCCGACAGGCTGGGCTCGTCATCGACCACCAGGGCGCGGATGGGGGAACCGTCCGGATGGGTGAGCTGGGGAAGGTTGTTGGTCATGGGGTGCGGGGATGCCATGGGACAACTCTCCGATCTGTCGGTTTGCCGATGCTTTGCCAATGCTGTGTTCCGGCTGTGAGCTCCAGCCTAGCCACCTGTGGCCCGGGTGGGGTGGCGCCTTCCCGCGCGGCCCGGCCAGGTCACAGGCAGGCGTGGCTCGCAGCACAGCCCCCGCACAGCTAAGCGGCAGAGCCTGTTGGGACAACAGCATCACCAACAGCTACGAGCTCCTGGAGGAAGCCATGGATCAGCAGGACAACGCCTACCCGGGTGCAACTGGCGGAAACGGCCAGGGCCGCCCCGCCGGTGACGGCCGGGAGCAGAAGGACAAGCCGGCGCCCGTGTGGGAAGGCTCGGCGGATGGCGCCGGCCGCGGGGGCGGGGCCCGTGAATGGGCAACCCCGGGCCAATATGCCGCGCAGGAACCGGCGGACAGGGACCAGTCGCAGTGGGACAGGGCCCCGCAGGGCCAGCCTGCCCACGGTTGGGGCGCCCCCGCCCCAGGTGCGGCTTCGCCCGGCTGGGGTACGACGGCGGCAGCGGGCCAGGTGCCCGGCCCCGGCACGGGGTGGGGCGCACCGCAGCAGTACGCACCCGGAACGCCGGGCCGGGCCGGCAAGGGGAACTGGACTGCGAAGAAGGGTGCCCTCGTGGGCGGCATCGCCGTGGTTGTGGCCGCCGCAGCCGGTGCCGGCGCCTATGCTGCCGGGAACGGAACGGCTGCGGCGAACAACGCCCAGGGAATGGGCGCCGCGGGGCAGTTCGGTCCGGGCAGCCAGGGCGGCATGACAGGTCCGAATGGGCAAACCGGCGTTGGCGGCAGCGGCATGGCCGGTGGCATGGGAATGGACGGTGGACCGGGCGGGCTGGGCATGGGATCCGCCGGGCTCAACGCGGCCGTCCATTCCGAATATGTCGTCCTTGAAGGCTCCAGCTACGTCACCATGGCTGGCCAGGCCGGCACAGTGACCGAGATTTCGGGAACGTCCATGACCGTGAAGAGCGAGGACGGGTTTTCCCGTACCTACACCGTGGGCTCCGACGTCCAGGTGACCCAGGGAATGCGGCAGCGGGGTGGCAGTTCCACCGGCAGTACGCTCGGCCTCTCCAGTGTGACCGCAGGGGCCAGCGTGCGCGTGACGGCCCTCAAGGAGTCGGACACGTACACGGCAGAGACCATCCAGCTGGTCACGTCCACCACCGCTGCGACCCCCAATTCCGGAACGAGCAGCAACTGACGGCGGCATTAAACACCGGCGTACCGTCCTGCCTTCGGAGCCGCGCACCCGTTCGCGGGCAGAAAACCGGACGAAGGCGGGACGCTGGCTGGACATGCTTAAGGCGATTCCACGTCAAACGGTTGAATTTCGGACGTATTCGGTAAAACTAAAGTTAGCCGAATTTTATTCTGGAAAAACTGGGAAGGGTGGGTGTTGCCGGGATAACCGTTCAAATTCCTCCCCCCTTCCGAAATAGTGACATGCAGCACAATTTCGCGTTTCGTCTCACAATGCGGACTATCCGGTCCATTGTTACTTGCAAGTTGGCATTGTTACGCGGCACACTTCCAATGTGAACAAGAACTCAACAGCACCTGCAGCCGCAGAATATTGGCCCAGCACATCCGCTGCTGCCGACATGCGCTGTTGTCGAATGCACGCCTGACCTTCCCACCCACCGAAGTTCTTAGGCATTCGCCCCCAAGCCCAGCGTCGGGCGCCCCTCCCCGGTCCGCGTGACGGGGAAGCCAGCATTCGAGCCGCGGAGACGGCCATTTCACATTGAGGTAAGCATTCATGTCAGTTGCATCCGGATACGTCCACATCTCTGTCCGTAACGCCGCCAAGGCAGGCCAGGCCGCCGGCCTCCGTCCCGGCTTCGGCCCGCGCCCCTCGCTTGCTCCATCCACTTCCGGAAGCAGCTTCCCGGCCCAGGGCTTCGCCCCGCAGGGATACAACCCGAACTCCTACGGCCAGCTCCGCGCTGTGCACCCGGCCGAGTCCGCTCCCATTACCGCCCCCACCCCTGTGGTGCCCGGCGCAAACCAGGTCCGTCCGGTAGCCAACGACAACGTGGCCCGCGGGTTCGTCCTGTACATGGGTATCGACGAGGAAACCGCGGCAGCAGCCGGCACCTCCATCGCCAAGCTTGCCCAGGAAATCCGCGCCTACGCCCAGTCCCTGGTCTCCGGCGCTGAGAGCTACGCAGCCGTGGCGGTGGCCCCCGCCGGCACCCCCGGTTCCGCGCTCGACGTCGTCCGTTCAACCTTTGGCGACCCGACGGTCAACTCCCGCCAGCGCACCGAAACCCCCCGCCCCGCCCAGGCGCAGGAACCGCGTCCCTCCGGCGTGCTTATCGACCTCGCCCGCCGCGAAGTGCACCTGGACGGCGAATCCCTGAACCTGACGTTCAAGGAGTTTGAGCTCCTCAACTACCTCGTCGAAAACGGCACCCGCACCGTGGGCCGGGACGAGCTCCTCGAGGGGCTGTGGCGCAACGCCGAAGAAGTGCCCAACGAGCGCACCATCGACGTCCACATCCGCCGCCTCCGCTCCAAGCTTGGCCGCCTTGCCAACACGGTCCGCACCGTCCGCGGCCAGGGCTACCGGTTCTACGAGCACCCGGAGGTTGTTGTCTGGGCCGCTCCGGAGTACTCGATCTAACTCTTCACCTTCGCCCTAAAGGCGGCATATCCCTCGGCGCCTGCGCTCGTGCCTCCGCGGCTGCTTGGTCCGGGCGTCACTGTGGGCATGCTTTTGAGCTCTGCTTGAGTGGTGAAGCCTAAGCCCCGGCCATGGATGTTCCCGGGCGAGGCTGAAAGCGTGCTCTCCGTGACGGTGTTTTCGCTGCCGGGTCCTGCTTCGCGTGCTTTTGGCTGGCGCTAGGCTTGGGCCATGAGTTCGCACCATGTTCGACGCCTTGTGATCATGCGCCATGCCAAGGCTGACTGGCCCGGCGGAGTGGCCGACCACGAGCGGCCTTTGGAGGAGCGCGGACACCGGGAGGCGCCGCTGGCCGGGCGCTGGCTGCTCAAGCACAACATCGTGCCGGACTTCATTTTGTGCTCGAGTGCCCTGCGTACCCGGCAAACGTGCACCTGGGTCTGCGCCGAACTCGGCGACAAGGCGCCCACGCCAAAACTCGAAGACGGCCTGTACGCGGCATCGGCCCTGCGGATGCTGGCGGTGGTCAACCATGTTCCGGACACCGTGACCACGCTGATGCTCATTGCGCACCTGCCCGGTGTGCAGGACCTGGCCATGCACCTGGCCTCACGGGATTCCGACCATGATGCCTACATGGACGCCGCCACCCGGTTCCCCACCAATGCGCTCACCGTCCTGGAGACAGAGAAGCCCTGGGCGGAACTGGATGGCCAGGACGCCCGGATTACCAGGTTCAAGGTTCCCCGGGCCCATTAGCGGCAACTCCGCTGCCGGCAATCTCGCGCAGCAGTGCCGCGACGTGCCTGATGCCCGGGCTGGCCGTCATGGTCCTGCGGTGGACAAGCCCCACCTGGCGGGCCTGGACCGGGTTCACCACCTGGACAGCCACCACATCCGGGGGGAGCGCCGGCCGGCCAAGGCGGGGTACCAGGGCAACAGCCACTCCCTGCTCCACCAAAGCGATATGCGTGGCGAAATCGGGGTCGTAGATCCCAATGTCCGGGACACGCCCCAGGTCGGCAAAGATCCGCAGGAGGGCCTCATTGCAGATGGCCCCGTCCGGTGTGCTGATCCAGCGCTCGTCCACCAGCTCCGCAGGTTCCACCACGGATTGTTTCGCGAGCGGGTGGCTGCGGTGCACCAGGACATCCGCCACGTCCTCGCAGAGCCATTCAAGCGCCAGGTGCTCCGGGATCACCAGCGGTACCGAGTTCCAGTTGTGCACCAGGCCCAGGTCCGCCTCGCCGTTGGCAACCCGCGCCACGGCTTCGCGCGGATCCTCCGCCAGCACGGAAATCTCGAGCCCAGCCTCCGACTGCCCGGTCCGCGCCAGCAGCGGGCCCACCAGCCCCCTGACGGCAGTGGAAAAGGAAACGACGCGGAGGCTGCCGCTGGGCCTGGCCGGATCCGCCAGCAGTGTTGACTCAAGTTCCTCGAGCTCGGCCAGGATGCGCCGGCCATAGGCGGCCAGGGCCAGCCCGCGCTCAGTCAGCAGGACCCCGCGGCCGCGGCGTTCCAGGACGGCGAACCCGCCCTCCTTCTCCAGTTTCTTCACCTGCTGGGATACGGCCGACGGGCTGAAGCCCATCGCCTCCGCGGCGGCAATAACGGTGCCGTGCTGCTCGATGGCGGCGAGGGCGCGCAGGGACCCGATGTCGATCATGAAGCAAAGGTACATGATTACGTGCTGAATCAGGCGCTGGTGCTTCATCCGGGCCTCTGCCAGAGTGGGAGGGTGAACCTGCGCGATTCCCTCCTTGCCGTCGTCGTTGCCCTGCTGTGGGGCCTGAACTTCGTGGCCATCGACATCGGGCTGCACGCGGGTGGCCAGGAGTTCCCGCCGCTGCTGTTCGTGGCCCTGCGCTTCGTCCTGGTGGTTGTCCCGTGGATCTTCTTTGTACGGAAGCCGGAGGTCTCCTGGAAAGCCATCATCGGGGTCGGGCTTTTCATGAGCGCGGGCCAGTTCGGCCTTCTCTACCTTGCCATGGCGCTGGGCATGCCCGCGGGCCTGGCATCGCTGGTCCTGCAGGCGCAGGTGCTGCTGACCGTCCTGCTCGCTGCGGCCTTCCTGGGAGAGCTGCCCAGCGGGCGCCAGTTGGCGGGGGTGGCGCTCGGCGTGGCCGGGCTCGCCGTCGTGGCCGCGGGACGCAGTGCCGTGGCACCGCTGCTCCCGCTGGTCATTGTCCTGGCGGCCGCGCTCTCCTGGGCGGCCGGGAACGTCATCGCCCGGAAAGCCAAAGCAGCCTCAGGCCTTGGGCTGGTGGTGTGGTCAGGCGCCGTGGTGCCGCTTCCGCTGGCAGCGCTTTCAGTGCTGGTGGACGGCCCCGGCACCGTCTGGCAGTCTCTGGCCAACCTTCAGGCGCCCACCATGCTCAGTGCCCTGTACACCGCTGTTTTCGCCTCGCTGGTGGGCTATGGAATCTGGAACCGGCTCCTGGCCGCCCACCCATCGTCGGCGGTTGTTCCGTTCACCCTGCTCGTCCCGGTGGTGGGCATGAGCGCTGCGTGGCTGGTCCTCGCGGAGGTTCCCTCGCCGACGGAACTGGCAGGCGGAATGCTCCTCCTGGGCGGCGTGGCGACGGCGGTGCTCACCGGTCCAGCCAGGCAGCGTCAGCGGCGGGGGACGGAGCCGCTGCCGGACCTGGGCGCCGGCCTCACCGCGGGGGGAGCGGACGACGGCGGACGCTTGGCCGGAGTGGACACCCCGCGGGCGGGGGACCGGGGTGCTGACGTCCGCTGAGCGGGTGATCCCTGGGCGCCGGCTCCTGGGCCGCCCGTCCGGGATGCTGCAGCCCGGGGGCTGCGCGCCGTCGTCACGCCGGTCCGCTGTGAGGGGCCGCGCCGGGAGGAAGGACGCTGTGCAGCCGGTCGTGATGCCGGCCTGCGGACCGTCGCCGTACGCCGCCTTCCCGGCCACAATGCGCCCAGGAAGAGGACTCCGAAGGTGGCCACCAAGGCGCAGGCGGCCCCAAAGAAGTAGTTGTCGGGATCATCCGTGGGCAGCGGGGTGCCCAAAAAGGAGGGCTGGCCGTCGAACGCCAGCTCCCAGGTGCTGAGGAACGCCAGGGAAAAGCCGAGGGCCAGGGCGGTACCGGCGCCGGCGGCCAGCAGCGCCGCGTGCCGCCGCCGGACCAGGACCTCGGCGACTGCTGCCAGGTACGCCAGCCCCAGGACACCCGCGAACGCAACGAACACCGGCTCGGCGAGGGTCATCGCCGTGAGCACCAGCAGCCCCGCAGCAACGATGCCGCAGATCACCGCGAACTTTCCGCTCTTCCCCGTATGGCGCATGTGCTCCATCATCCCCGAGGAGCTGGCCCCTTCAGGACGTAGCCGCGCATGATCGCCATGATTGCTGCAACGCTTTGGTCACGGGTGCGCTCGGGGTTGTACGTCTGCCGGTCAAGGCCCACCACGAAGCATGCGCCAAAGATGGCCGTTTCCAGGCTGCCCCTGGACACGGAATCGTCCACGGGGTACGCCTCGGCCACCTTTTCCACAGCCTGGCCGATGACGTCCAGGAGCTCTCCGCGCAGCACGGAGAACGTGCCCTGCCATTCGCTGGGTATCCGCCAGTTTTCGCTGACCCAGAGGCGCGCGAAGGAGGGGTACTCCGCCATGAAGTCCATGGCCTGGCCGATCATCGCCTCCATGGCCAGCAGCGGGTCCCGCCCCGTGGTTCCGGCGTCGGCGGCCTCAAGCAGCCGCGCCTTGAGGATGTCCACGCCGTGCCGCAGGAGCTGCGCGATCAGTTCTGACTTGCTGCCGAAGTTGTAGTAGACGGTGCCCTTGGAAACCCCGGCCGCTGCCGCGATTTCATCCACGGTGACGCTGGCCGCCCCGCGCTCGCCGATCAGTTCCATGGAGGCGTCGAAGAGCTTCTGGCGGGTGGCGTTGGTCCGGGCGGGCCGCAGCCCCTTGCCGGCGGGCGTCAGTTCAGTGGTCATACCGCGATCTCCGGCTTCAGGGTCTTGAGCGTCCAGTACTTGTTCTTCCGCACCGCAAGGGTGGACAAGGCCGCGCCCAGCAAAGTGTAGCCCAGCAGTCCCACGAAAGTGGGAGCAATCATGGACAGGTCCCCGCCGTAGATCAAATGCCGCATTCCGGTCACCACATACCCCATGGGCAGCACCTGGTGCACCACATGCAGCGGCTCCGGCGTGGTCTGCCACGGGAACGTGCCGCCGGAAGACACCAGCTGCAGGACCAGCAGGATGAGCACCACCAGCTTGCCGGGGGAGCCCAGCAGCGCCACGATGCCCTGGATGAGCGCGCTGAATGCCATGGCAGCGGCCAGCATCAGCAGCCACATCAGGACCGGATGGGAGGGATTGAGCCCCAGCGCGACGTCCGCCACCAGGGTCAACAGCGATGCCTGCACCACCGAGACCACGAAGAAGGGCAGCCAGCCGCCCAGGGCGATCTTCCACGACGGCGCATTCGATGCCAGCGCCCGCTGCGTGATGGGGCGCATGGCCTGGACCAGCATGAAGATTCCGATCCACATGGCCAGCGTGAGGAAGAACGGCGCCAGCCCGGCTCCGTAGGATCCGGCCTTGGCCTGCGAGACGTTGCTGACGGCCACAGGATCTGACATCACCTGGGACAGGTTGCTCTTCTGCGCGTCGTCAGGGTTGGGGACCTGCCCTGCCCCCTTGCCGATCTCGTCGGAAAGGGTACGGGAACCGGTGGCGGCCTGGCCGGCGCCGTCCGCCAGCTGGGCGGCCCCGGCGTCGACCTTCCGGGCTCCGTCGGCAAGGCCGGCAGTCCCGTCGACGGCGGACTGCTCACCGGCTGCCAGCGCTGCGGCACCCGTGTGCAGCTGGTCAGCCCCTGCCGAGGCCTGCGAGATGGCGTCCTTGAGTGCCGGCATCCCGGCCGCCAGCTGGGCGGCGCCGACGCTGACCGCTGCGGAGCCGTCGGCCAGCTGCTGGACCTGGGCCGCATCGGCCTGGACCTTGCCCTTGGCGGCCGCCACCGGGCTGGAGGTGCTGGCGGCGTCGAAATCCGCCAGAACTTTGTCCGCCTGCTCCTGGGTCAGGACGCCCGACGCGACCAGCCTGCCGTTGGATTCGACTACGCGGTTGCGCAGGCCCTGGTCCGCCGCCTCCAGCTGGGCGGCCATGTCCTGGACCTTGGCGTTGAGCTGGGCGTTTCCGGCGGCAACCTGGGCGGCTCCGGAAGCGAGGGTCTGGGTATCGGTGGGCAGCGTGGCGGTCTTGTCCTTGAGGACCGACAGGCCGCTGCTGAGCCGCCCGGCGCCGTCGGTCAGCTGGTTGGCGCCGTCGCGCAGCTTCAGCTGGCCGGTGTACAGCTGGTCCGCGCCGCTGCTCAGGGCTGAGGTCCCCTCGTGGAGGGTGACCGTACCGTCCCTGAGCGTAGCCACGCCGTCGGCGAGCTTTGACGCCCCGTCCGCCGCCTGGACCATCTTGGAGTGGATGGTGCCGAAGCCGGTGAGCAGCTGGTTGGCGGTTTCCTCGCCCACTTCCTTGGCCACCGTGGTGTGCACGGCAGTGGTCAGCTTGTCCACGATGGTGCTCAGGAGGTAGTTGTTGGCATCGTTCGTGGTCACGTTCAGCATGGCCTGGCTGGCCGAGTCGAAGCTGCCGGGGGAGACCAGGTTGGCGGAGAAGTCCTTGGGGATCTTCAGCGCGAACGCGTACTGGCCGCTGCTGACGCCGGCATCGGCTTCCGCGGAGCTTTCCACCGGGACCCAGTGGAAGACGTTGCCCTCCACCAGGCTGTCCGCCACCTTGGTCCCGGCTTCGAGCCGCGTGCCGTCGGCATTGGTGGCGCCGGAGTCCTCCACCACCAGGGCGGCATCCAGGTTGTTCAGGTGGCCGTAGGGGTCCCAGTTCGCGTACAGGTAGACCGCGCCGTAGAGCAGCGGGACCATGGTCAGCGCCAGGATGGTCAGCTTGGGCAGCAGCCCGCCGGTCATGCGCTTCAGTTCGGAGCGGGCCAGCCGCAGGACAGTCACTTGGCAACCTCGGTTTCGGGTTCGGTTTCCTGGTCTTCGGCGGCGGCCCCGGCCCCGGCCTCGGCGGAGTGCTTGCCGGCGGCGGTCCCCGGTTCGGGTTCGGGGGCCGCGTTGCCGATGGCGGCCACCGGTCCATCCCATGAGGAGGGGACGGCACTGACTGCCGCTACGACGGCGAGTGGCCGGCCGGCGTCGTACGCCAGCTCCCGGAGGCGTGGCAGCCACGTGAGGTCGTCGGCGCTGTGACGGTCCGGTGAGTCAACCACCAGCAGGTCCGTGCGGGGGTTGGCCAGGGCCAGTGCGCTGAGCAGTTCAAGCCGGCGCTCCGGGTCCAGCTGCTCCGTCCACAGGCCGGCGATGTCCTCGAAGCGGTTGACCTTGAGCCACGGCCCGCTGAGCAACGCACCGCGGTACCGGCGGGGCACCAGGGCGAGGTCCTCGGTCACCAGGTCCCGCACGCTGAGGTGTTCCTCGGGTTCGTTGACGCCGGGGGAGTCCACCAGGGCCGCGGACAGCCGGAGGTGCTTGGTCCGGGCATTGCCGTCCCAGCTGAGCTGCCCGTCCGTTGCCTTCATCCGGCCGCTGAGCAGGAGGGACAACGCCGTGCGCTGGTCCTGCCGGTCCCCGGCGACGAGCAGCAGTTCGCCACGCGCCACCGTCACCGATGTGGGGGGAAGCAGCGGATCCCGGCGCCCTTTGGCCTGGAGCTGATGTGCAGAGAGCAACGATCGCCTTTCGCAGAAGAAGTCTGTATCAAGGCTAACCGAACTGACTGGTCAGTTCAAATAGAACTTAGAGGCCGTACTTCTCCAAAAGTCGGAGCCATACCTCGCTGATGGTGGGGTAGGAGGGGACTGCATGCCAGAGCCGGTCCAGCGGCACCTCGCCCACCACGGCGACGGTTGCCGCGTGCAGCAGCTCGGCTACGTCGGGGCCGGCGAACGTTGCGCCAAGCAGGACCTTGCGGTCCTCGTCGACCACCAGCTGTGCCCACCCTTCGTAGTTCTCCGAGTGCAGGGAGGAGCCGGCAACCTCAATGGGCAGCTCCACGGACGAGGCGTTGTATCCGTCCTTCCTGGCCGCCTTCAGCGTGCGTCCCACGCTGGCCAGCTCGGGGTCCGTGAAGACGACGCTGGGCACCGCGTGCTGGTTGGCCGTCTGGGCGTAGCGCGTCCAGTCGCCGGGCGTTCCGTCCAGCGCGCCCTTTGCCCGCGCGGCAATGGCGTCGCCGGTGGCGCGCGCCTCGTACTTGCCCTGGTGGGTGAAGAGGTTCTTGCCGGCGGCGTCCCCCACTGCGTAGAGCCACTGTTCATTCCCGGGCGTCTCCCGGACCAGGCCCGAGGCATCGGTGGACAGGGACAGGTGGCCGGATTCATCAGCCTCGAAACCGACGCTTTCCAGGCCCAGGCCCTCCAGTGCCGGGTGGCGGCCGGTGGAGACCAGGACCTTCTCCGAGGTGACAGTGGTTCCGTCCCCAAGGTTTACGGTGAGGGTGCCGTCGTCGTTGGCGCTGATCCGGTCCGTGGCGGTGTGCAGCCGGAGTTCGACGCCGTCCGCCCTCAGTCCCGCAGCGACCAGCGCCGAGGCTTCGTCCGGGAAAGTGCCCAGCAATCCGCTGCGGGCCACCAGGGTGACGCTTGAACCAAGGCGGGCGAAAGCCTGGGCCAGTTCGGCGCCGGCAACTCCGCCGCCCAATACCGTCAGCCGCTCCGGGACCTCGCTGGCCGACGTTGCTTCACGCGTTCCCCATACCTGGACGTCCTCCAGGCCCTCGATGGGCGGCGTATTGGGAGTGGAGCCCGTGGCAAGAACCACGGCATGCCGCGCACGCAGCAAGTGCTGCGTGCCGTCCAGGCCGGCCACCTCGACGGCCTTGGGCCCGGTCAGCCAGGCATGGCCGCGCACCAATTCGATGCCCGTGTCCTTAACCCAGGAAACCTGGCTGTCATCCTGCCAGTTGGAGGTGAAGTAGTTGCGGCGCTCCAGGACGGCGGCGGCGTCCAGGGTGCGGGTGACCGCCTCCTTGGCCCCGGGGGTGGTCTGCGCCCCATGGAGCGCTGTACCGGGCCGAAGGAGTGCCTTCGATGGCATGCACGCCCAGTAAGAGCATTCCCCGCCCACCAGTTCCGCCTCGACGAGCACGGCCGTCAGGCCGCCCCGGACCACGCGGTCGGCCACGTTTTCCCCTACGGCGCCAGCGCCGATAACAACAACATCAAATTCGCGCCCAGCGGCCTCGGGATCCATGACCAAAGCCTAGCCGGGGACAGGTGTCCTGGCAGCACAAAAAAAGTCCGCACCGGCGAACCGGTGCGGACCTTGTTGGTGCGCCCAAAGGGATTCGAACCCCTGACCTTCTGTTCCGTAGACAGACGCTCTATCCAGCTGAGCTATGGGCGCATTCCGTGTCCCGGGAGGAGAACCGCTCTCCCCGAACCTCGAATTACTTTACGCGAGGCGAAGCCCGATGCCAAATCGAAGCGCCTGTAATCTGTGCGACTAGACCGGTCTAGGTGACCTTCATCACTTAATTGGCGTTTCTGCGGCAATAATTCCTTGATTTCCCGCGGAATTCAGATTTGGTGACCGGAGATGTCAGTCAAGCTCCCCAAAAACTCCACTGGTCCGGACCATAGCATTTAGGACACACCGATGAACCCGAGGAAGGGAACTGCAATGGGCGATCTGGCGCAGAAGCCGCTGCTTGAGAAAGCACCCACCACACATGCCGGCCTGCTGGCATGGGTCGAAGAGGTTGCTGAGCTTACGCAGCCGGACCGCATCTACTGGGTCGACGGCTCCGAAGAGGAAAACACCCGCCTCACGGACGAGCTCGTTGCTGCCGGCACCCTGACCAGGCTCAACCCAGACCTGTTCCCGAACTCCTTCGCGGCGTTCTCGGATCCCGCTGATGTTGCCCGCGTCGAGGAGCAGACCTTCATCTGCTCCGAGAACAAGCGCGACGCCGGCTTCACCAACAACTGGATGGAACCGCGGGAGATGAAGGACAAGCTGCGCGGCCTGTTCGCCGGCTCCATGCGCGGACGCACCATGTACGTCATCCCGTTCGTCATGGGCCACCTCGACGCCGAGGACCCCAAGTTCGGCGTCGAAATCACCGACAGCGCCTACGTTGTTGCCTCCATGCGCATCATGGCCAACATCGGTACCGCGGTGCTGGACAAGATCACCGAGACCAACGCCTTCTTCGTGCCTGCGCTGCACTCACTCGGCGCCCCCCTGGAGCCCGGCCAGGACGACGTCCCGTGGCCCTGCAACCCGGACAAGTGGATCGTCCACTTCCCCGAAGAGCGCTCCATCTGGTCCTTCGGCTCCGGCTACGGCGGCAACGCCCTGCTGGGCAAGAAGTGCTACGCGCTGCGCATCGCCTCGGTGATGGCCCGCGACGAGGGCTGGCTGGCCGAGCACATGCTCATCCTCAAGCTGACCTCGCCGGAAAAGAAGAACTACTACGTTTCCGCCGCCTTCCCCTCCGCCTGCGGCAAGACCAACCTTGCGCTGCTGGATCCCACCATCGAAGGCTGGAAAGTGGAGACCCTGGGCGATGACATCACCTGGATGCGGATCGGCAAGGAAGGCGAACTCCGCGCCACCAACCCGGAAGCAGGCCTCTTCGGCGTCGCCCCCGGCACTGGCTGGGGCACCAACCCCAACGCCATGCGCGCCATCGCCAAGGGCCACAGCATCTTCACCAACGTGGCATTGACCGACGACGGCGGCGTCTGGTGGGAGGGCATGACGGACGAGGTTCCGGCGCACCTGACCGACTGGGAAGGCAACTCCTGGACGCCGGACTCGGACAAGCCCGCTGCGCACCCGAACTCCCGGTTCTGCACCCCGATCTCGCAGGTGGACATGCTGGCTGAGGAGTACTACAGCCCCGAAGGCGTGGAGCTCTCAGCCATCCTCTTCGGCGGACGCCGCAAGACCACCGTTCCGCTGGTCACCCAGGCCCGCAGCTGGACCAACGGCATCTTCATGGGCTCCACCCTTTCCTCCGAGACCACGGCCGCGGCCGCCGGCCAGGTGGGCGTGCTCCGCCGCGATCCCATGGCCATGCTGCCGTTCATCGGCTACGACGCCGGCGACTACCTGAAGCACTGGATCAGCGTCTCCGGCAAGGCCAACCCGGAACGCCTGCCCCACATCTTCCTGGTGAACTGGTTCCGCCGCACCGCTGACGGCGGCTTCGCCTGGCCCGGCTTCGGCGACAACGCCCGCGTCCTCAAGTGGGCCATCGAGCGCATCGAGGGCAAGGCCGACGCCGTCGAGACCCCCATCGGATACGTCCCCGCCGGGCACGCACTGGATGTCACCGGCCTGGACCTGACCCACGCCCACGTTGAAGACGCTGTCCGCGTCGACCGCGAAGAGTGGGATGCGGAGCTCGCCTCCATCGAGGAGTGGTACGCCAAGTTCGGCGACTCCCTGCCGGATGCCCTGCGCGCCGAGCTCGATTCCCTGAAGGCCCGGATGGCCAAGCACTAGCAGCCGCCCCACCTTCCATACGACGACGGCCCCGCACCTTTTCCGAAAGGTGCGGGGCCGTCGTCGTTCCCGAAGGGCGCCGGAAATCAGCTGGCGAGCCAGATGTCCGGTCCGAAGACCTCGTAGTGGATCCGGGTCGCGGGGATGCCGGCGTTGATAGCCTCGTTCCGGATGTTCTTCATGAACGGCAGCGGGCCGCAGAGGTACAGCGAAGCATCGGCGGGGAGGTCCACCTCGCGCAGGGACATGAAGCCTTCCTTGGCGCCGCTGACCGGCTTCTCCAGCCAGAGCTGCAGTTCGGCGCCGTCCAGGCGTTCGACGTCGTCCGTCATCTGGCTGCGCAGGGCCCAGCTGTCCAGGGTGCTTTCGGCATGGAGCACCAGGACCTGGCGGTCGGAGCCGGACTCGGCAAGGGAGCGCAGGATGGAGGCGGTGGGGGTGCAACCGATGCCTGCGGACGCGAGCACCACGGGGCCATCGCCCTCCTTGAGGGTGATCTCGCCGTAAGGGTTGGAAATTTCGACGACGTCGCCCACCTGCACGGTGTTGTGCAGCACGGGGGAGACCTCGCCGCCGTCGTCCAGCTTGGTGGTAAAGGTACGGCTGGTGCCCGCGTCGCCGGAGAGGGAGTACTGGCGCACCTGGCGCAGGCCGTCCGCAACGGCCACCTTGACGCTGACGTACTGGCCCGGAAGGGCAGGGGTGACGGGGGTGTCGTCCGCGGGCTCCAGGGTGAAGGTCATGGACCCGGTTCCCGCCGGCGTCTTGGCCGCAACCCGCCAGGGCGTCCACATTTTGTCATTGGCCTGGGCGGCGTAGAGCCCCTTCTCAAGCTTGATCAGGGCGTCTGCCATGAGCCAGTACACCTCGGTCCAGGCTTCGGCGATCTCAGGGGTGATGACCTCGGCGAGGTCCTCGGCGATGGCCGCGAAGAGGTGTTCGTAGACCACTTTGTACTGCGGCTCGGTGATGCCGAGGGAAGCGTGCCGGTGGGCGATGCGGGAGAGGACGGTTTCCGGCAGGGTGCCGGGGTTGTTCACCAGGTGGGTGGCGAAGGCGGCGATGCTGCCGGCGAGGGCCTGCTGCTGGTTGCCGGAGCGCTGGTTGGAGCGGCTGAACAAGCCATCCATCAGTTCGGGGTGCGCCGCGAAAAGTCGGGCATAGAAGTTGGGGGTGATGGATCCGATCCGGGAGCCGACCAGCGGCAGGGTGGCCTCAATGACGGGGCGGGACTTGTCCGAGAGCATCTGTACTCCTGAGGTTATGGCCGGGGCCTTCGTCCGGCCGGATGAAAACTCATATTTGAAATGCGAGTATTTCTGCCTCAGTTCTACACCTTGTAGAAGTTTGAAATCAAACTGATAGCCGGCGTCCGGATAGGCGCTGCCTAAAGCCCGGGCCGGAGGCCAATCATCTGGAAAACCGGAGCCATTTGCCGGGCCTGGGGGAGTTCCCCGATCACCACCGAATCAAGCTCGGCGTAAAAAGCTTCCCGGGCACGGGCCAGGGCGCCGCGAAGCCTGCATTCATTGATCAGGGGGCAGTTCCCGCCCGGGGACACGCAGTCCGCGGGATCGGTGCGGGTATCAAGCTGCCGCAGGATCTGCCCCACGGTGGCGATGCGGCCGGCATGGCTGAGCCGTGATCCGCCGGACCGGCCCCGGACCACTTCGATCAGGCCCATGCTCCGCAGCCTGGCCATGGCCTTGCTGACGTGGTTGTAGGGCGTCCCCACCGAGTCGGCGATGCTCTGGGTGGTGAGCAGCGTGCCGTCGGGAACGGCTGCGAGCACCATGAGGGCGCGCAGGCTGACGTCGGCGAAGGCATTGATCTTCATTGCTGCGGGTCCGGTCTAGTCCACCCAGATCGTGGGCTCGCTGGCATCCGCGCCGAGCTCGCTGAATTCCCAGGTCTGGGTGGTTGCGTTGGCGGCGTAGGGCAGCACGGCTGCGAAGAGGGAACCGTCCCGGTGCTCGGCGGCCACGTGGATGGCGTCCGTGTCCTCCTCCACCAGCATGATGTCGCAGACCACCGCGGCGGCGCGGAAATCGTCGCGGTTCTGGCGGAGGAGGGCCTGCAGGTCGCGGATCATGGCGTCGGCGTCGAACTCCCCGTCACTGTCCTCTCCTCCATCCGCCGGGGACACGGCAACCAGCCGCACCTCGCCGTCGTTCTGGACGGTCAGTGCGAAGGGCAGGAAACCGCCGTTGCGCTGGAGCTGCTCCTGGGCCGCGCTGACGCCCGTGCCCAGGAGGTTCTCGAGGTCTGTTGCCGTGGCTTCGGAGACGGAATCACGCCAGCTCTCCTGCCCGCTGTGCCCCTCCGCTGCCGGCCCGGTTTGGTGCGTCATCCGGCGCTAGGCCCGCACCAGGGCCAGGACGCGGTCGCGGACGCGTTCCATGGTGGCCCGGTCCGTGGCCTCGGCGTTGAGCCGCAGGAACGGTTCGGTGTTGGACGGGCGAAGGTTGAACCAGTAGCTGCCGTCATTGGCCGTGAAGGTGCTGCCGTCCAGGTTGTCGATGGTGAGGTCCTCGTCCGCGAACGCCTGCCGCACGCGCTCCACGGCTGCGGGCTTGTCCGCCACCTCCGAGTTGATCTCGCCCGAGCTGACATAGGGCTCGTATTCGCGGGCCAGGTCGGAGAGCGGGCCGTCCTGTTCACCCAGGGCCGCCAGGACGTGCATGGCGGCCAGCATGCCGGTGTCAGCGTTCCAGAAGTCGCGGAAGTAGAAGTGCGCGGAGTGTTCGCCGCCGAACACGGCGCCTTCCTTGGCCATGACTGCCTTGATGAAGGAGTGGCCCACGCGCGTGCGGACAGCGCGGCCGCCGTCGTGCTCCACCAGTTCGGCGACGGCGCGGGAGGTGAGCAGGTTGTGGATGATGGTGGGCTTTTCCTCGCCCTGGGCCTTGGCGCGCGCAATCTCGCGGCGCGCCACCATCCCGGTAATGGCCGACGGCGACACGGCCTCGCCCTTTTCGTCGATGACGAAGCAGCGGTCGGCATCGCCGTCGAAGGCCAGCCCGATGTCCGCGCCGTGCTCGATCACTGCGGCCTGCAGGTCGCGGAGGTTTTCCGGCTCCAGCGGGTTTGCCGGGTGGTTGGGGAACGAACCGTCCAGTTCGAAGTACAGCGGAACGATGTCGAACGGCAGTTTGGGCAGCAGCGCGTCACCCAGCACGGCAGGGGTGGTCAGGCCGGCCATGCCGTTGCCGGCGTCCACCACCACCTTAAGCGGGCGCGAACCCGAGAGGTCAACGAGCTTGCGGAGGTACTCGGAGTAGTCCTTCAGGACGTCGCGGACGCTGATCAGGCCCTTGGTGCCGGCAGCGGGAATGGACCTGGAGTTGAGGTACTGCTCCGCCAGGGCCTGGATGTCCTTCAGCCCGGTCTCGGAGGAGATGGGCACGGCGCCTGCCTTGGCCATCTTGATGCCGTTGTATTCGGCGGGGTTGTGGCTGGCGGTGAAGGTGGCGCCGGCGCGGTCAAGGAAACCGCAGGCGAAGTACAGCTCATCGGTGGAGATCAGGTCCAGCAGCTCCACGTTGGCGCCGCGGGCAGCCGCTCCGTTGGCGAACGCCTTGGTGAACTCCGGGGACGACGGGCGCATGTCCCCGCCCACCACGATGGTCTGGCCCTCCAGCTGCAGGACATCCACGAACGCGGCCCCCACGGCTTCGACGATTTCGGCGGTGATCGACTCGCCGACGATCCCACGGACGTCGTAGGCCTTGAAGGATGCCGAGAGATCAAATGTCGTTGTCTGTTCGCTAGTCACGGGCTTTATCTTACGTGTGCGGCGCAGGGGGCCGGCGGGTTCCGGGAGAACTTGCGTCACAGGGCCGGCCTTTCAATGTGCGTTGTGGCGCTTTCCACATAGCGGCGGGAGGGTTTAGGGGGCTGTCGGAGGGTGCTGGGATACTGAATCAATGGCCAATAACCAGTTCGCTTCCCCAGTTTCCGCTACCGCAGTTGAAGATACGGCCGGCCCCGGTACGCCGGGGACCGCCACGCACGCCGAAGCGCTGGAGGTCCTCCGCGGTCTGGTCGGGCACCCGGACGCGGTCTTCCACGACGGGCAGTTCGAAGCCATCGAGGCCTTGGTCGACGGCGGGCGGCGGGCCCTGGTGGTCCAGCGCACCGGCTGGGGGAAGTCTGCCGTGTACTTCGTGGCCTCGCTGCTGCTGCGCCGCCGGGGAGCCGGGCCCACGCTCATCGTCTCGCCCCTGCTGGCCCTGATGCGCGACCAGGTGGCGGCCGCAGCCCGTGCCGGGGTCCGCGCCGTCGCCATCAACTCCGCCAACCAGCTGGAGTGGGACGCTGTGCGCGGTCAGCTCGCTGCCGACGAAGTGGATGTCCTCCTGGTTTCGCCGGAGCGGCTTACCAACCCCGCGTTCAGGGAGACCCAGCTGCCCGAACTCCTCCGCCGGACCGGGCTGCTGGTCATCGACGAAGCCCACTGCATTTCCGACTGGGGCCACGATTTCCGCCCCGACTACCGCCGGATCGCCGACCTCATCAACCGCCTCCCGGACACGGTTCCGGTCCTGGCCACCACGGCCACGGCCAACTCACGGGTGGTGCATGACATCGAGGAGCAACTCGGTGCGGGCGTGCTGACCATCCGAGGCTCCCTCGGCAGGGACTCGCTGCGGCTGGGCGTCCTGTCGCTGCCCAATTCCAAGGAGCGGCTGGGATGGCTGCTGACCCACCTGGCAAACCTTCCCGGCAGCGGCATCATCTACACCCTGACCGTTTCCGCGGCCGAGGACACCGCCCGGCTCCTGTCCGAGGCGGGACACAACGTGCTGGCCTATACCGGGCGGACCGATCCGGCGGACCGGGAGCGGGCAGAGCAGCTCCTGAAGGACAACCAGGTCAAGGCGCTGGTGGCCACCTCCGCGCTCGGAATGGGCTTCGACAAGCCCGATCTTGGCTTCGTCGTCCACCTCGGCGCGCCGTCGTCGCCGGTGGCGTACTACCAGCAGGTGGGCCGCGCCGGCCGCGGCGCGGCGAACGCCGACGTCCTGCTGCTGCCCGGCTCCGAGGACCGGGAAATCTGGCAGTACTTCGCCACCGCGTCCATGCCGTCGGAGGAGAAGGCAGCGGCCGTGCTGACCGCCCTGGCCGAGGCAGGGGCCGCGCTGTCAACGGTTGCCCTGGAGGCCAGGGTGGACCTTCGCCGCACTCCGCTTGAGCTGCTGCTGAAGGTCCTGTCCGTGGACGGGGCGGTGGAACGGGTCGGCGGCGGCTGGCGCTCCACGGGCCAGCCCTGGGTCTATGACGCCGAGCGCTACAGCCGGATTGCGGAGGCACGGGTGGACGAACAGGACTCCATGGTTATCTACCAGGACACCGCCGGGTGCCGGATGGAGTACATCACGTCCGTCCTGGATGACGAGACAGCCCGCCCCTGCGGCCGGTGTGACAACTGCGCCGGCCAGTGGTTCCCCGCGGATGTGGCCGCCGACGCCACAGCGGCAGCCAGCCAGACACTGACCAGGGCGGGCGGTGTCCTGGAGCCTCGTCTTCAGTGGCCAAGCGGCATGGACCGTCTTGGGGTACCCGTGAAGGGGAAACTCAAACCGGGCGAGGGCCTCACGGAGGGGCGCGTCCTGGCCCGCCTGACGGACCTCGGCTGGGGCGGGGCACTGCGGGAGCTGTTCGCCGCCGGCGCGGAGGACCGGCCGGTGGACCCGGGCATGCTCCAGGCCTGCGTACAGGTACTGCGCGAGTGGGGGACCGGCGATGGCCGGAACCCCGGATGGAGCGGGGTGGGCAGGCCGGCCGCGATTGTGAACGTCCCATCCCGCGGCAAGCCGCAGCTCGTGGGCTCGCTGGCACGGGGCATCTCCGAGATCGGGCGCATCCCCTACCTCGGCGAGCTGCAGCTGGCGCACGGCGGTCCCACCGGCGGCCGCGGCGGCAACAGCGCCTACCGGCTGGCCGGCGTATGGGACCGGTTGGTGGTGGGCCCCGAACTCGAAGCCGCCCTGCAGGCCGTCCAAGGCCAGCCGGTAATGCTGATCGACGACCTCACGGACAGCCGGTGGACCCTAACCGTCGCGGGGCGCGCCCTTCGGCTGGCCGGGGCGGGAGCGGTGCTGCCCCTGGTCCTGGCCCAGGCCGGCTGACCGCTGCCCCGGCGTGCCGGGGGAGCAGGATGCTGTCCACGGTGCTTGCCAGCATCAGGACTGCCATCGCCAGGAACGCGCCGCGGAAAGGGCCGGCCGGATCCTGGGCCGCGGCGCCCAGTCCGTCAAAGGTCCGGATCAGCAGGGCTGCGATCGCAATGCCGGAACCCGTGCCAAGCTGCACCAGCGTGGCGGAAACGGTGTTGGCGGAAGTCAGCTGGGCCGGGGGAATGTCCGCGTACTGGACCGAGGCGTAGGCCGAAAACCCGATGGAGCGGAAGGCGCCGCTGCACACCAGCAGGGCGGCCATCAAAGCCACGGGCGTCTCCGGCGTCATCAGGGCGCAGAGGGCGAAGGTCACGGCTGAGGCCAAGGAGGCGAACACCAGCATCGCCTTGAAGCCGAACTTCCGGATCAACGGAGTGGTGGCCGGCTTGATCCCGATATTCCCGACGAAGACCGCTGCGACGAGGGCGCCGGCGTGCAGCGGCGACCAGCCGAAGCCGGCCTGGAACATCAGCGGCAGCAGGAACGGCACCGAGCTGATGGTGACCCGGTAGACGAAGCCTCCCGTGGCCATCGCCCGGAACGTCCGGGTGCGGAAGACCTGCAGGTTGAAGAGCGGATGGGGAGCCCTGCGCATCCACAGGACGGCCCCAATCAGTGCCGCGGCTCCAGCCGCGGCACTGATTCCGGCCCAAGGAAGTCCCGGGTGGCTGCTGGCGAGCTCCAGGCCGGTCACCAGGGCACCGACGCCAATCGTTGTCAGGAGCATTCCCGGCCAGTCCAGCCGCCGGCCCGGATCGCCCGGCGCCGTCGGAACCAGCCGAAGCGATGCCGCGAAGGCGGCCATGCCAAGCGGCAGGTTCACCAGGAAAATCCAGTGCCACGACAGGTAGGTGGTGAGCGCGCCGCCCACCAGCGGCGCGAGGACCGGAGCCAGGAGCCCGGGCCAAACCAGGAAAGCGGTGGCGCGCAGCAGCTCCGACTTCGGTGTGCCACGCAGCACCACCAGCGTTCCAACCGGGACCATCATGGCGCCCCCGGCACCCTGGGCAATGCGGCTCAGGGTCAGTGTGGCCAGGTCCTGGCTGAGTGCACAGGCCAGGGACGAGAGCGTGAACACCGCGATGGCTGTACAGAAGATCCGCCGGGCCCCAAAGCGTTCCGCGAGCCAGCCGCTGAGGGGAATGCCGATGGCCACCGTCAGCAGGTAGGCGGTCATGGTGATGTTGACGTCGGCGGCGGGGACGGCAAAGTCAGCTGAAATACTGGGAATGGCAGTGGTGAGCACCGTGCCGTCCAGGAATTCCATGAAGAACGCTGCCGCTACCAGGAGGGCGAGGCGCGGATTCCATCCCGTCCGGGCGCCGTCCTGGTGGTCTGGGTTGCTGGGTGCCGCCATGGGCCAATCCTCCCACCGCGGCGGCGCTGGGCGCCTGCGGTGTCCGTTGGCCGGACAGCGCGTTCCAGAAGCCACCGGCAACGCAAAAGGCCCCGGTCCAAGGACCGGGGCCAAACGCGGAGACGGGGGGATTTGAACCCCCGGTCGAGTTTAACCCCGACCCTTCATTAGCAGTGAAGTCCATTCGGCCGCTCTGGCACGTCTCCAGTTGCTATTACTAGCCCACCAAGGATACGCAGATCCGGCCATGCAGTGCAAAACGGTGCCGCGACGGGCTCCAGCCCGGGGAAGAGGGAAGGGGCCGGGCGGCGGTCAGTGCTGTGACGGGCGGACCATCCGGATCTCGGGCAGGTCCTCCCAGTCCGTCAGGACGTCCCTGGCACCGTCGGGTTCGAAGCCGAAATGGCGGTAGAACCCGATGGCCCGGCTGTTGCCGGCCGCGACCCAGAGGCTCGCCGCCCGGGAACCGATGGCCGCCTCCAGCAAAAGGGCGCCCAGCCCGCGGCCCTGGTGCGAGGCCAGCAGGTACAGCCCCCACAGCTCCAGGTCTCCGGAGGCCGGCGGCGGGTGCCCTTCCGGGGAACCGGGGGCAGGCAGCCGTCGGGAACCGGCAAACCCCACCACCGTGCCTCCGTCGCACGCCACCCACGCCTCGGCCGGGTCCGGGCGGTCCAGCAAATGCTGCCAGAGCCGCTGCCGGCCGGCCGGGTCCACGGCAGCGATGAAGGCATCGGACAGCATGCCCCGGTAGGTCTCCTGCCAGCAGCGGACGTGCACCCGGGCCAGTTGCTCGATGTCCGCGGCAGCGGCCCGCCGCACGGCCAACCCGGGTGCCATGGCGGTCAGCCCGCCAGCGCTTTCCACAGGAAGTGCTGGCTGCGCGCCTGCAGTGCAGCGGCCTGCCGGTTGTCGGAGGCGCCGGCGTGGCCACCTTCCAGGGCTTCGTGGAACCACACGTTGGGGATGCCCATGGCCAGCATCCGGGCTGCCATCTTCCTCGCCTGGACGGGGCCGACCCGGTCATCCGAGGTTGCCGTCCAGATGAACGTCTCCGGATACTCCACCGCGTCCCTGAGCAGGTGGTAGGGCGAGAAGGTCCTGATGTACTCCCACTGTTCGGGAACGTCCGGGTCCCCGTACTCGGCAATCCACGAGTGCCCGGCGGAGAGCTTGGTGTAGCGGCGCATGTCCAGCAGGGGCACCCCGCAGGAGACGGCCCGGAACAGTTCCGGGTACCGGGTGAGCATGTTCCCCACCAGGAGGCCGCCGTTGGAGCCGCCCACGCAGCCCAGCCGCCGCGGCGAGGTGACCCCGCGCGAGATCAGGTCGCGGGCCACGGCTGCGAAGTCCTCGTAGGCGCGGTGCCGGTTTTCCTTCAGCGCGGCCCGGTGCCAGGCCGGGCCGTACTCGCCGCCGCCGCGGATGTTCGCCACCACGTACACTCCGCCCCGCGAGTGGGGGGCCTTCCCGTCGCCTCCGTCCGAGAGCGTGGTGCGCCGCTCCAGCCATGCCCTGCCCACGGTGCCGCTGTAGGCGGGCGTCCGCGAAACCTCAAACCCGCCGTAGCCGGACAACTGGGTGGGGTTCTGCCCGTCCAAAGCCAGCCCGCGCGGCGCCACCTGGAAGTACGGAACGCGGGTGCCGTCGTCGGACACGGCGAAATGCTGCTCCACCTCATAGTCACCGTCGGCAAAGAACGACGGCGAGGTCTTGACCACAGCGTGCCGGCTCACCACGCCGGACGTCCCGGCGCTCCCGGATTCCGCGTTGCCGCGCTCCAGGGTGCCGCGCATCAGGGTGGTGGGAGTGGTGAAGCCGGTAGCGATGAGCCAGAAGTCATCACCGGCCCCGCCGTCGGCTGGTGCCTCGTCCTCGTCGTCCACGGCGTAGGCGTTAACGTCATGCAGCGGCGGGCAGGCGTCCAGGAGGGTGGCCGCCCACCCGCCGTCCCGGTTCCCGGAGGGCCTGGACGGGTCCAGCACCCGGATTTCGGAGGAGACGTCCTTGAGCAGGTTGAGCAGGAGGAAGTTCCCGGTCCAGCTCCAGGACTGCAGGGAGGTGTGGGCATCGGGGGTGAACAGGACGGTGAGGTCCCGGCGGCCGGCGAGGTAGTCCTCGAAGTTGGCGGCGAGCAGCGCGCCGGAAGGGTAGGTGGTGCCGTCCATGGCCCAGTCCTGCTGCGGGCGGAAGAGCAGCCAGTCCCGGTGGGCGCTGACGTTGACGTCGGTGGGCACGTCGATCTGCACCCAGCTTCCGTCCCGCTGCACGAAGTTGGTGCGGTTGAAGAAGTCGATGTAGTCCACGGCGAAGGTCCGCTCGAAGCCGGGCGTGGAGTCATGGGCGGCCATGGCCATCATGTGGTCTTCGGGCACCTCGAAGAGGCGTGGGGCCGCTGCCAGGGACTCCCCGCGCTTGAGCGTCACTGCCGTCCGGGCGTAGGAGGATGCTGTCTTGGGCAGCCCGTCAGCGGTGGAGGCAACCAGCAGGGTGCCGGCGTCGAGCCAGGACACGTTGCCTTTCGCCGTCGGGAGGTCAAATCCGCCACGGGCGGGGTCCACGAAGCCGCGCGCCTCGACGTCGAACTCGCGGTACCGGTTGGCGTCGCCACCATCGGGGGAGAGGGCAAGCAGCGCCAGGCGGTAGGGCTCCCCGGCCGCGGGCCGCAGGAACGTGGCGCCGTGGAACACCCACTCTTCGCCTTCGGCACGGGACAGCTCGTCAACATCCAGCAGGACATCCCACTCCGGGGAGTCGGTGCAGTAGCTCTCCCAGGTGGTCCGCCGCCACAGGCCTTTGGGGTTCTCCTGGTCGCGCCAGAAGTTGTAGTACCAGTCTCCGCGCTTGCCCACCATGGCGATCCGGTCCGTGGAGTCCAGGACCTCCAGGATGCCGGCCTCCAGTTCCGGGTAGCCGTCGCCCTCCAGCAGGTCCTCGGTTCGGGAGTTTTGCTCCTTGACCCAGGCCAGCTGCTCCTCGCCGTAGATGTCCTCCAGCCACACATTCTCGTCGACGGGTTCCGGCGCGGTTTCGAGGGAGTTGGTGCCGGTGGTGTCCCGGCCGGGGCCGGGAACGGACGCTTGATCAGCTGCTGTGGTGGTCATGCGCCCCATCCAAACAACATCCCCCATGGCTGGCAAGTCAAGCGTCCGGCGCACGCTCCGCTTCCAGCCCGTACGCTGGATGGCGTGGAAATATCGCAGAGCAACCGGGCCGTCATCATCGGTGGCGGCCCCCGCGGCACCAGCGTGCTGGAGCGGCTGCTCGCCCACACCGCCACCGCAGGCAACCCGAAAGCGCACCTGCACATCGACGTCGTGGATCCCTACCCGGCGGGCCCGGGACATGTGTGGCAGCCGGGTCAATCGCGGCTGTTCCTCATGAATACCCAGTCGTTCTATCCCACCTTGGTCCCCGAGGATCCCGCCCTTCCCGCCCCTGTTGCCGGCACCACCTTCGACCAGTGGCGGGCCATCCAGCAGCTGGCCCCCCTGCCGTCCCTTACCGCTGAGGAACGGGCGGAGCTGGCAGTGCTGGGATCGAATGATTTTCCCAGCCGTGCCATCTACGGCCGCTACCTGCGCTGCACCGTGGAAGAGCTGCTCGGCAAGGCATCCGACGGCGTCACGGTGGAATTCCACGAAACGGCGGCAACATCGGTGCGTCCCGCGGGGGACGGAACGTTCGACGTCGGCCTCGCCAACGGTGCCGCCATCCGCGCCAATTCCGTGGTGCTGGCACTGGGGCACATCCCCTCCCGGCTGAACCCGGAACAGCGCGAGCTCCAGGCCGCCGCCGGGCAACTGGGCCTGCAGTACTTTCCCCCGGCCGTTCCCGCGGACGTGGACTGGTCCCGGATCCCTGCCGGGGAACCGGTCCTGGTCCGCGGCATGGGCCTGAACTTCTTCGACACCATGGGCCAGCTCACCGAGGGACGCGGCGGCAAGTTCGTGCCCAACGGCACCGGCCTGGTGTATGAACCGTCCGGCCAGGAACCCCGGATCATTGCGGCCTCGCGGCGCGGAACCCCGTACCGTGCCAAGGCGGCGCTGGACGGCTACTACGCCTCCTCCATCACGCTCCGGTACCTCACCGAGGCCGCCATCGGGCGGCTGGAGAAGGCCGGGATCCGCCCGTCGTTCGACCATGACCTGTGGCCGCTCCTGCACCGGGACGCCCTGTGGGCCTACTACTCAACGCTGGTGCGCTCGCAGCCCGGCGCGGTGCCCGATCCGCCCGCCTTCCTCGCGGCCCTGGAGGAAGCGCTGCAGCCGCACGCGCACAGCGCCGCGAACTGGGAGGACAGTGTTGAGAGCGTCCTGGCGGTCCACGTAGGTCCCCGCCACCGCCTCGACCTGCCGGGGCTCGCCGCTCCGCTGGCAGGGCGTTCCTTCGAGTCCCGCAGCGCGCATGACGCCGCCGTCGTGGAGTTCCTGCTTGACGATGCGCGCCGGTCCGCCCTGGGCGAGGACGATCCGGTCAAGATGGCCATCGGCGCGCTGCACCACGGGCGCGCCGTCCTCAAGACGGCGGTGGCCGACGGCGGCATCACCGATGCGTCGTGGGTCGCCGGCCTGCGGGGTTGGTTTGAATCGTTTGTGGAGGGCCTGGCGAGCGGACCGCCCGCACTGCGGTCCGAGCAGCTCGCGGCCCTGGCACGGTCCGGGGTGGTCAGCTTCGTGGGGCCGGACCCGAAATTCGGCGTGGACCGGAAATCGGCGCTGTTCACCGCTTCTTCGCCGTGGGTGGCGGGGGCGCCGGCCACGGCCCGGACCATGGTGGAAGCGCTGGCCCCCGGCAACCGGGTCTCGGCCAACGATTCACCGCTCCTGGCCCAGCTGCTGGCCGACGGGCTGGTGCGGCCCAAGCTCATGATGACTGCCGAGGGTGCCCCCATCGAGTCCACCGGCCTGGACGTGGAGCCGCATCCGTACCGCCCGGTGGCGGCCAACGGGTCGGTCACCGACGGCCTCTTCGTGCTGGGGCTGCAGTTGTCCTCGGCCCAGTGGGGCACCGCCATCGCCGCAGAGGCTGTCCAGCCCGGCGGGCCAGCGTACCGCAGCGGCCAGCGCACGCTCCGCGACGCGGACGAGATTGCCGCCGCCATCCTCCGCAGGGCGTAACCCCAGGCCTTAAATGGCGATGCGCCATCACTTATGGTCGCTGAACCGGCGGAACAGGGACCACAGGTGATGGCGCATCCGGGGTTTTAGCCCCGCAGGCAGGCCCGGTACGCTGCCATGGCCTGGCCGTAGTTCGCCTGGCCCCTGACGTCAGCGGGACGGCTGGGCTTGACCGGCGGAACACAGGCCGGCTGTGCCGGCGTATCGGCTCCCACCAGGACGGCCACCTTCACCACGGTGCCGGACTCGACGGCGGTGAGCACCAGTGTTGCCGCGCCCTCGGCCGCACCGGCCGGGACGGCCAGGTCCACAGAGGCCGTCCCGGCGGCCACCGGTACGGTGCCCAGTGTGGTGACCGTGCCGGCGGCGTCGGTGAACGAAGCTGCCATGGCCGTGTTCACCGGGCTGCCCAGGGAGGTCAGGTCAAGTTTGGAGACCGTCAAAGTGATGGACTCTCCCGGCTTGACTCCGTCGGCGGTGGTGTTGGCGACTGCCACGGAGCGGCGGGCAAAGTCGGGCGACACCGGACTGCTCTTCTGCAGGTACCCAATCCACGCGTCCCGGTCCACCAGCCCGGAATCCCGGGTATTGGTGCCCTCGGTGAAGACCCGGAAGTTGTCCCCGCCGGTGGCCAGGAAGCTGAACGTGCCCACCCGGTAGGACTTGGCCGGGTCCAGCAGTTCACCGTTGACCCGCACCGCGGTGATCCGGTCGCCCGCGGCACGGGCGGCGTCGTAGGTGTAGTTCACGTTCTTGGACAGGCCCAGCTGCAGGTAGGCACGGCTGGGAACAGTGCCGTCCGGGTTGGTCTGCCACTGCTGCTCCAGCAGGGTCTTGACCTGCGCCCCCGTCAGGGACGTGGTCCACAGGTTGTTCACGAACGGCAGCACCGCATTCGCCTCGGCGTAGGTGATGGTGCCGTCCGGGGCGTAGTACAGCTCGTTGCGCAGGCCGCCAGCGTTGACGACGCCGATCTCCGCACCGCCGAGGTCGGCGGACTTCAGCGAATCAAGAAGGGAATCGGCCACCAGGTTGCCAAGGGTGGATTCGCTGCCGCGGTCATCCCGCTTGGCGCCGCCGGTGGCATCCGTGGTGAACGCAGTGGTGATGTCCTTGGTTACCGAACCGACGGGCTGGTTCCCCACCTCGGCGGCGTCCGCCAGGGCTTTCTTGACGATGGCGTCGACGGCGGCCACGCGCGGGTAGGCGGCCACCAGGCCGGCGGCGGCGTCAGTGGTGCGCTTGACGTTCCCGGCCTTGTAAGCGGTCACCTGCCTGGTGGTGGTGTCCACGGTCAGCTGGATCTGGCCCACGTTCTCACCGTAGTTGCCGGTCTGCACGATGGGCCGGGTCTTGCCTGCCACGCCGGGAACGGGTGCGTCCCAGGCGTATTCCTTGTGGGTGTGGCCGGTGAAGATGGCATCGACGTCGGCGGACGTCTCGGTGACCAACCTGGCGAAAGGCCCGCCGGCTGCCACTTCCTGCTCCAGCGTGGCACCTTCCACCACGCCCGAGCCGGCGCCGTCGTGGTCTTCCACGATGATGACGTCGGCGGCCTTGTCCGCGGTGATCTTCGCGGCCACCCGGTTAATGGCGTCCACCGGGTCCCCGAAGTCGAGGTCGGCGATGCCTGCCGGTGTCACCAGGGACGGGACCTCCTGGGTGACGGTGCCGATCACTGCCACCTTGATGCCGTTCAGGTCCAGCACCGTGTATTCCGGAAGTGCGGGTTCAGTGGTGCCCTTCCTGTAGACGTTGGCGCCCAGGTAGGGGAACTTCGCATTGGTGCCGCCGGCGATGACGCGGTCGCGCAGGTCAGCCCAGCCGCCGTCGAACTCGTGGTTGCCCACCGCGGCTGCCTTCAGTTCCAGCGCGTTGAGCACGTCGATGGTCGGCTGGTCCTTGGCAACGGCCGAGGCGAACAGCGAGGCGCCGATGTTGTCACCCGCTGACAGGAATGCCGTGGCCCCCGGGGCGGCTGCGGCGCGCAGCTTCTCGATGGTGCCGGCCACCTGGACGGTGTTGGTATCAATCCTGCCGTGGAAATCGTTGATGTTCAGGAGGTTGAGGTCAACGCTGGCTGGTGCCGCCGGGAGGTCCAGGCCCACCACCACCGGGTCGTGGTCGCTGGCGCGGAACTGGTTGGGGGCGTAATAGTCGGTGACGTTGTTGTTATAGCGGCTGTATTCCAGCGCCACGGATTCGACGGAGTTGATGTTCCAGATGTCCGCGCCCGTGACCACGCCGTTGGCGGCGGGGGAGGCCAGGATGTGGTCAAGGGAGCCCACCAGGCCGCCATAGAGGTAGGAGTGCTTCGCGGAGCCGTCGGCGTTCTTCGCTTTGTCGTCCTGGTTGACATACCCCGCGCCGGTGAGGACGTTGATGGGGTCTTCCTTGCCGTAGGAGTTGAAGTCGCCGATGAGGAAGACCTTGTCGGTGCCCTTGTCCTGCTGGAGGGAGGTGGCGAACTCCAGGAGGGACTTTGCCTGCGCGGTGCGGGCGAGGTTGGAGTTGCCCTGGCCCTTGTCGGTATCGTCCGGAGTTGCGGCCGAGCCCTTGGATTTGAAGTGGTTGGCAATGGCGATGAACTTCTTGTCCTCGGAGCCGCCCACGGGCTTGAACACCTGCGCCAGCGGCTTACGGGCGTTGGCGAAGGCGACGGTGTCGTTGTGGATGATGGATTCGCCCACCGGTTCTGCGGCGGCCTTCTTGTAGATGAAGGCTGTGCGGATCATGTCCTCGTCGGCCAGCGGGGGTGCGTTCGCGGGGGTGCGGACGTAGTCCCAGACGCCGGGTGTGGGGATGTTCAGTGCCTCGACCAGCCTGGCCAGGGCGTCGTCGCGGTTCTTGCCGAACTGGGCGGAGTTCTCGATTTCCATGAGGGTCACGACGTCGGCGCCGGTCTTGGTGATGGCGGAGACGATCTTGTCCTGCTGGCGCTTGAAGTTCTCGGCGTTGGCGGCGCCGCGGGCATCGCACCCGCCGCGGACCGTGATCGGGTTGCCGTCCCGGTCCTCGTAGAACGCGCATCCGGAGAGGGTGTCGCCGGTGGTGGGGAAGTAGTTCAGGACGTTGAACGAGGCGATCTTGACGTTGCCGCCCACGGCTGCCGGAGCCTCTGTGCGGGTGGCGCCAAACCCGGCAGGCTGGACCGTGGCCTTGTTGGCCCCGGTCAGGTGGGTCAGTGGCTGGAGCTTCCAGGAGTTGTTGGCGTAGCCCAGCACCACGTTGGTGTTGAAGGTGACCGGGGATCCCACGCGGACGGGGTCCGTGGTGGTCAGGTACGGCAGGACCTCGGCCTTGGTGGCGGCGTCTTTCAGGAAGTTGGTGCTGGACCCGTCGTCGAGCTTGATGCCGCGGGCTGCGTTGTCAGCCACGACGGCGGAGTACTCGGCGGAGCCGTAGGGCGCGACGGCGGTGGGCTGGACCAGCGGAGTGGTGCCGCCGGCGAGGCCGATCTCACCGTACTGGTTCAGGCTGTAGTTGTCGCTCACCGTCAGGGGGCCCTGGGGTGCCAGCAGCATTCCTTCCAGCGCTTCGCGGAACGTTTCCGTGGCGGGGAGGGTGAAGGTGGTGGGTTTGACCTCGGGGGCGGCCTCGGTGAGCTTGGTGAGGCCGTCCGCCGCGGTGACGTTGAGTTGGGTCATGCCGTAGTACTCGGCCACGGCGCCGGTGACCTGCACGTAGTCGCCGGCCTGCACCGACCCGACAGTGGCCGGGGAGTAGACGAAGATGCCGTCGGATGCGGCGTGGTTGGTGGCCGTCAGGTCACCGCCCGTGCCGGGGGTCTGGAGGTAGTACCCGTTGAGGCCGCCGGTGGGGAAGGCTGCGGTGACTTTGCCCTTGGTGGTGACGGTGGCCCCGGCCAGCGGGCTTGCCGTCCCGGTGCCCTGGATCTCAGCGATGGTCCGGGCGACGGGATCCGGCGATGGTGTGGGGTCGGGAGCCGGAGCTGCGCCGCCCGACGCTGTTGGCGTGACGGTGCCAAGGAGTGTGAAGTCTGCGGCGTTGTTGTTGCTGTCCGCCCCGGCGGCCCGGTTGAGGCTCTTCACATCGGTGTTCCCGGCGGGTGCCGCGGCAGCCTGGGTTTCAAAGGTGTTGGACGTGCCGTAGCCCAGGAGGTCCGCCACGCCGGCGGTTTCCACTGCAGAACCGGTGGGAAGTGCGACGGCGGTGGGCTGCTTGGCGAGCACGATGGTTCCCGTTGTGCCGCTCGGGTTCAGGGTGGTGGCCAGGTCAGGCGCGGGGAGGTCGGCGCCATTGGTTCCGTTGCTGCTGCCCTGCACCAGGTAGTAGCCCTTGGCCGGGATGGAACCGGACAGCGGCGCCACGCCGGAGGGTGCACCCGTGCCGGTGGCTGAGCGGTACTGGATGGACCAGCCGTCCAGGGATACGGGGGTGTCGGAGGTGTTGTAGAGCTCCACGAATTTGTTCTTGAAGGCGGCCCCGCTGCTGCCGCCGCTCAGGTAGGCCTCGTTGATCACAACGGGGGAGGTGCCGGCCGCGGCTGAGACCTCCGCGGCCGCCGGGACAGCTGCCAGCGGGGCTGCGATGAGCCCCGCGGACAACGCTGTGCCCAGCGTTAACTTCCATGTATTCAGATGCATCCGCTCTTACTTTCATTGAGGTGTCCCGGGTGGGTGGCCCGGTGGAGTGCGCCAGGGGCAGGATCCGGGCGTGGGTCCGGATCCTGCTCCTGGTCAAGTGGTGTCAGGCATATGACAACAGCACTGAATGAACGCAAAGTGGCTGCAGCGTGCATTCGGCGGGACGTTCCCCAGCGGAGCGGCCCACACTGGCGGCGCCGGGCTTTCCCTGCCCGGGCCGAGGTGCTGTCGACGGGAGTGATGATGCTGCCGGAACACGGACGTGTGCCGGCAATCACAGACGATACCGGCCGGTAGCTTTCGAATCCGGGTCCGGCAGGGGTTTAATCCAAAGAATTTACGTGCATGCAACACGTCGGGCGGCGGCTGGTTAAAACAAAAAACCCCTGGCGGCCGGTGGTGCCGGCTGCCAGGGGTTCCCTTGCGGAAGGTAAGAGATTCGAACTCTTGGTACGGGGTTACCGCACACTGGTTTTCAAGACCAGCTCCTTCGGCCGCTCGGACAACCTTCCTCAGCTAGTAGTGTTTCATAGGCACTTGCCTGCAACAAAACAGGCCCGGGGAAGCCCCCGGTGCACACTGGATGCAGCCAGGATTGAAGTCACGAACGGGAGAGGTCCATGAAAGCCGTCTATATATCTGAACCGGGCGGCCCGGAAGTGCTGGAAGTGCGGGACGTGGATGCCCCGGTTCCCGGCCAGGGCGAAGTGCTGATCGACGTGGTGGCTGCGGGCCTGAACCGGGCCGATGTCCAGCAGCGCCGGGGGTTCTACCCGCCGCCGCCCGGCGCCTCCGAGGTTCCGGGACTGGAAGTGTCAGGCCGGATTGCCGGCTTCGGGCCGGGCGTCAGCAAGCCGTTTTCGCTGGGGGACAAGGTAGTGGCCCTGCTGGCGGGCGGTGGCTACGCGCAGCAGGTGGCAGTACCGGCCGAGCAGGTGCTGCGCGTCCCCGAAGGCGTGGACCTGGTCACCGCCGCGTCGCTGCCGGAGGTGGCGGCAACGGTCTACTCCAACCTCATCATGACGGCGCAGCTGCAGCCGGGCGAGACGGTCCTGATCCACGGGGCCACGGGCGGGATCGGCACCATGGCCATCCAGCTGGCCAAGGCGTTCGGTGCCAGGGTGGCCACCACGGCCGGAAGCGATGAGAAGGTCAGCACCGCCAAAGCCTTCCTCGGTGCGGACATTGCCATCAACTACAAAGAGGAAGACTTTCCGGAGAGCCTTCGGCGGCAGAACGGCGGCAAGGGGGCGGACGTCATCCTTGACGTGGTGGGAGCCAAATACCTCCCGCAGAACGTGGATGCCCTGGCCGACTATGGGCGCCTGGTGGTGATCGGCCTCCAGGGTGGCACCAAGGGCGAGTTGGACCTGGGCCTGCTGTTGAAGAAGCGGGCGGCCGTGGTGGCCACCGCGCTTCGACCCAGGCCAGTGGCGGAAAAGGGTGCCATCATGACCGCCGTCCGCGACGCCGTGTGGCCGCTGGTGGCCGACGGCAGGATCCGCCCGCTGGTTGCCAAGACGTTCCCCCTGGACCAGGTGGCTGCCGCCCACCGCTACTTCGACAGCGGTGACCATGTGGGCAAGGTCCTCCTGGTTCTCTAGGGCATACATACCCGGTATTGCGTGCAGGGGTAATCCGGATTAGGGTTGGCATACGCGGTATGCACGGGTCTTGGGGGCCTGTGCATACCGGCAATGACTAAGCCCGGGGAGCACCATGTCGATACGCCACAGCCTCCTCGCCCTGCTGCAGGACCAGCCGCGTTACGGCTACCAGCTTCGGGTCGAGTTCGAGAACCGCACCGGAGCCACGTGGCCCCTGAACATCGGGCAGGTGTACACCACCCTGGACCGGCTGGAACGCGATGCCCTGGTGGCCAAGGAGGGCGACGACGGCGAGGGCCACGTGGTGTACAGCATCACCGCCGCCGGCAAAGCGGAGGTGCAGAGCTGGTTCGCCGCCCCCGTGGAACGGAACAATCCGCCCCGCAATGAGCTCGCCATCAAGCTGGCGCTCGCCGTCACCCTGCCCGGGGTTGATGTGCAGGCCATCATCCAGGCCCAGCGCGTGGCGTCCATCAGGGCCCTGCAGGACTACACCAAAGCCCGGCGTGACACGGCCGCGAACCAGCGGGCCACGGATACCGCCTGGCTCCTGGTCCTGGACTCGCTGATCTTCCAGACCGAAGCGGAAGTCCGCTGGCTGGACCTCTGTGAGGCAAGGATGGTCCAGCAGGCGCAGGCCGCAGCCGCGGGGTCAGCCCGGAAAACGTCCAACGGGGTCACGGAAGACGCCCCGCTCAGCGCGGACAGCCGCCGGTGAGCGTGCAGGGGCCGCAGCAGGTCCTGGAACTTGCCCAGGTTGGCCGGACCTTTGGGGAAGGCGCGACGGCCGTGGCAGCCCTCCGCGGCGTTGACCTCACCATCTGCGCGGGGGAGTTCGTCGCAGTGATGGGTCCGTCGGGCTCAGGAAAGTCCTCCCTCCTCGCCGTTGCCGGCGGACTGGACCGGCCGACGTCGGGCGCTGTCTTTGTTGAATCCACGCCCCTGGCCGGCCTGGGCCTGAACGAACTGGCCCGCCTGCGCCGCCGGGCCGTTGGCTACGTGTTCCAGGACTTCAACCTGGTCCCCACGCTGACGGCCGCCGAAAACGTGGCGCTGCCCCTGGAACTGGACGGAACATCGGCCCGGAAGGCGCACCGGCAGGCCGCCGACGCGCTCCGGCAGGTGGGCATCCCGGAGCTTGCGGACCGGTTCATGGACCAGATGTCCGGCGGCCAGCAGCAACGGGTCGCCATCGCCCGCGCCATCGTGGGCAAGCGCCGGCTGATCCTGGCCGACGAACCCACCGGTGCGCTGGATTCGACAACGGGCCAGGGGGTCATGGAGGTGCTGCGCGCCAGGGCCGACGCCGGAGCCGCCGTCATGCTCGTCACCCACGAGGCCAGGCACGCTGCCTGGGCGGACCGGGTGGTCTTCCTGCGCGATGGACGCATCATTGACCAGGCGGCAGCCATGCACGACCCCACGATGCTCCTGACGCAGGCCGGACTCTGATGCCGCTTGACCTCGCTCCCGCGCCGCAGGGCCGCCGGAGCGGCCGCCGGGTCGCCTTGCGCCTGGCCCGCCGCGATATCGTCCGCCATAAGGGGCGCTCGCTCCTGATCGTCCTGCTGATCATGCTGCCGGTGGCGGGCATGACCGGCGCCGCCACCCTCTACCAGAGCTCCCAGCGCACGCCCGGGGAGATTGTCCGGTACGAACTGGGCAACACCCAGGCGAGGTTCAGCGTCCTGACGGTTCCCAGCGCTGACTCCCTGCAGGACCCACTCAATGACGGTGTCGTCGCTTCCAGCTCCGGCCGCTACGACCCGGACTTCCAGCGGACAAACCCCGCCGACGCCATCCCTGCGGGCTACGAGGTCCTTCCGCAGCGGACACTCACGCTGACCGCCGGCGTGGGCGCGGCCCTGGTTTCCTTGCCGGGCCGCGAGGTGGACGCGCTCAATCCGGCCTTTGACGGCAAGTACAGCCTGCTGGCCGGCCGCCCACCGCGCGGCGGGACGGAGGTGCTCGCCTCGCCCGGGCTGATGACGCGGTTCCACCTCGCCTTCGGCCAGGAATTTACGACGTCGGCAGGAACCTTTGTCCCGGTGGGTACCATCCGCGACGCTTCCGCCGCGGACAGCAACAGCATCCTGTACCTTAAGGCCGGCCAGGCGCCCGCGGACCTGGCGCCCGGCCCTTCGACCCGCCAGTCCGTGTCCTATTACCTGGTGGGCCCCGAGCCGGTCACCTGGCAACAGATCAGGGAGGCCAACAGCGAAGGCGTGGGCGTGCTCTCCCGCAGTGTGGTGCTGGACCCGCCGCCCGCCGGCCAGCGCACGGTTCCCGGCTCCCAGCTGCACGACAACAGACCTGTGCTGGTGACCGTCTATGCCACTTTCGGCCTGGTCGGTGCGCTCGCACTGCTCGAGGTAGGCCTGCTGGCCGGTGCCGCTTTCGCCGTCGGTGCCAAGCGCCAGGTACGTGAGCTGGCACTGCTGGCCTCCTCCGGAGCGGACACTGTCACCGTCGGAGCCGTCGTCACTGCCGGTGGACTGTGGCTTGGCAGCCTGGCCGTGGCCGCCGGCGCCGCAGTGGGGCTGGGGGCCGCTGCCGTCGTCGTCCACGTGGTCCGTTCCACCGGCTCCGCCCGGCTGGCCGGCCTGCACCCGGACCTCCTCCTGACAGCCGTGGCCATGGCCATGGGATTGGGCGCCTGCCTGCTGGCCGCATTGGTCCCGGCGCGGCAGGTGTCACGGCAGGCCGTGCTGGGTGCGCTCAAATCCGGGCGGGCGCCAGCACCCACGGGGCGCCGCACCACGGTGGCCGGCGTCGTCGCGCTGGCACTTGCCTCAGGGCTGCTGGTGGGCGGCTGGCTGCTCAGCAATTCCACGAACGATCCCGACCAGCGGGCGGAGCAACTGCCCGTGGTGGCCACCATGCTGATCGCCGGGGCGGTGGCCGCAGTTGCGGGCCTGGTAATGCTGACCGGATGGCTGATCGTCCGGCTGACGTCCCGGACGCGCTGGCTATCCCTCTCCCTCCGGATGGCGGCGCGTGATTCGGCAAGGAACCGTGGCCGGAGCGTCCCCGCCGTGGCGGCCGTACTCGCCGCCGCCACCCTGGCAAGCGCTGCCCTGGTGCTGTCAGCCAGCCAGCAGGCCGGGCTGCGGGACTCGCATTACTGGGGCGCCCTGGAAAACCAGGCGTACCTGCCGCTCACGGTGGACCAGCCACTCGCCGCCGATGGCAGCATGCGGCCGCCCGTGCACATTGACGCCGGCGTGCTCTCCGCAGCGGTGGATAATGCCCTGGGGACGGTTCAATCAACCCGGGTCATCACCGCCCCCGCAAGCCTGCGGAACTGCCCGGAGGGCCCCGCCGATCCTGGCCTGCCGGCGCTGACGGACACCTCGAATTGCCTGTTGTTTTCGCTTGCCAGGCCGCAGGCCAATACGTGCCCGACGACACCCTTGGGACGGGTAGTGGACCCGGGGGACTGGCGGTGCCGCGGGTCCATGGTCAATGAACAGCCCTCCGGCCGGGCCATCCTGGTGGGCGGCGCGGACGACATCCGGGCAGTGTTGGGCCGCGACCCCTCTGCGGAGTCCCTGGCGGTGCTGGAGGCCGGGGGGATGGTGGTGACCAACCCCGTCTTCGTCCGTGACGGATCTGTCCTGCTGCAGGCGCAGGATGTGCGGACCCAAGGGCCGTCGCCGTCAGGGCCGGGCACGGTGCCCTCAGCGGTGAGGAGCACTTCCCTCGCCGCAGCGGTGCTTGAGCCGGTGGTCCCGGTCCCATGCTTCGGCGTTGTCTCACCGGAAACCGCAGCACGCCTGGAGCTCCGCGCTGAACCCGCCGGGCTGCTTATTCAGCTGGCGAAGTATCCGTCGGAGGCCGAGGCGGATGCAGCCTCCGCTGCCGTCGCGGCCGTCTACCGGCAACCCGGCATGGCCTTCCGGGCCGAGCCGGGCATTTCCCAGGGCAGCCAGTGGATGACATGGTCCATTGTGGCCGCGGCGGCCCTCATCACGTTCAGCGCAGCGGGCATCACCACCGGCCTCTCCCTGGTCGATGCCCGTACGGACCATGCCACCCTTGCCGGGGTGGGAGCCTCACCGCGGCTGCGTAAGGCCCTGGCAGGATCCCAGGCCCTTTTCACCAGTGGCGTGGGCGCCCTGCTGGGAGTGCTGGCAGGGTTGGTACCTGCGCTCCTGCTTGTCCTGTCGACGGACATGCGGACGGCAGTGGACATTCCCTGGCTGCACTTGCTGGCCCTCGTGATGGCGGTACCGGTGACGGGCGCGGTGCTTGCCTGGACCTTTACCCCGTCCGGCCTGCCCTTGTCCCGGCGCAGCCTGGCCTGACCGGGGGCGGTCGCGCCTCGTTCGTCGCCGCGGCGCCGCCGCTCACCGCACAGCCAGGCGCCGCACCGCCGTCGGCCGCTGAAGCGGCCACCCGCGTTGGTAGGGTGCCCAGTAGGAAAAGTGGGATAACTCTCAAGGAGGAGACATGGCCGGAGTGCCTGACCAACGGAACAGCGGATCCCGGGCGGAGGGCGGACTGGCCACAGACCCAAATCTTCCCCCGCCCGCCGTCGACGAGGCACGGCTCGAAGCCGAGGACCGGAAATGGACCCCGGCGAAGATCGCGCTCTGGGCGGCGATTGCCCTGCTGGGCGGCGTTGCCTGGTTCATGCTGGCCATCGTGCGCGGCGAGACCGTCAACGCCATCTGGTTCGTCTTTGCCTCCGTGTGCACCTACCTGATCGGGTACCGCTTCTACTCCAAGGTGATCGAACGCTACATCACCAAGCCTGACGACCGGCGCGCCACCCCGGCCGAGTACAAGGCCGACGGCAAGGACTATGTCCGCACTGACCGGAACGTGCTCTTCGGCCACCACTTCGCCGCCATCGCAGGGGCCGGCCCGCTGGTGGGCCCGGTCATCGCCGCCCAGATGGGCTACCTTCCCGGCACCATCTGGATCATCGTCGGCGTGGTCCTCGCCGGCGCCGTCCAGGACTACCTGGTGATGTTCTTCTCCATGCGCCGCGGCGGCCGCTCCCTGGGCCAGATGGCCCGCGAGGAACTCGGCGTCATTGGCGGCACGGCAGCCCTCGTTGCCACCTTGCTCATCATGGTGATCATCGTGGCCATCCTGGCCCTCGTCGTCGTCAACGCCCTGGGTGAAAGCCCGTGGGGCGTGTTCTCCGTGGGCATGACCATCCCAATCGCGCTCTTCATGGGCGTCTACCTCCGCTACCTGCGGCCCGGCAAGGTCATGGAAGTCTCCATCATCGGCTTCGTCCTGCTGATGGCCGCCATCATCGGCGGCGGCCTGGTGGCGCAGACCGAATGGGGCGCAGCCGTGTTCCACCTGGACAAGGTGACCATCGCCTGGGGCCTGATCGTCTACGGCTTCATCGCCGCCATCCTGCCGGTGTGGCTGCTGCTCGCCCCGCGCGACTACCTCTCCACCTTCATGAAGATCGGCGTGATCGTGATGCTGGCCCTGGCCATCATCGTGGTCCGGCCCGAAGTCACCGTTCCCGCGTTCAGCGAATTCGCCAGCCGGGAAAACGGGCCCGTGTTCTCCGGGGCCCTGTTCCCTTTCCTGTTCGTCACCATCGCCTGCGGCGCACTGTCCGGCTTCCACGCCCTCATCTCGTCCGGCACCACCCCCAAACTGGTGGAGAAGGAACGGCAGACCCGCTACATCGGCTACGGCGGCATGCTGATGGAATCCTTCGTGGCCATCATGGCCCTGGTGGCAGCCATCTCGATTGACCGCGGCTTGTACTTCGCCATGAACGCCCCCGCAGCCCTCACCGGCGGAACCGTGGAAACGGCAGCCACCTGGGTCAACAGCCTGGGCCTGGCCGGCGTGAACATCAGCCCGGACCTCCTGTCCGAGACGGCCCGGAACGTGGGCGAGCAAAGCATCGTGTCCCGGACCGGCGGCGCCCCCACGCTGGCCGTGGGCCTGGCGCACATCATGCACCAGTTCGTCGGCGGCACCGCCCTCATGGGCTTCTGGTACCACTTCGCCATCATGTTCGAGGCGCTCTTCATCCTCACCGCCGTCGACGCCGGCACCCGCGTTGCCCGCTTCATGCTGCAGGACTCCATCGGCAACTTTGTCCCCAAGTTTAAGGAAGCCTCCTGGCGGCCCGGTGCCTGGCTCTGCACCGCCATCATGGTGGCCGCCTGGGGCGCGGTGCTGCTGATGGGCGTCACCGATCCGCTGGGCGGCATCAACACCCTGTTCCCGCTGTTCGGCATCGCCAACCAGTTGCTCGCCGCCATCGCGCTGGCCGTGGTCCTGGCCATCGTCGCCAAGCGCGGAACTTTCAAGTACCTGTGGATCGTGGCCCTGCCGCTGGCCTTCGCCGCCGTGGTGACCATCGCCGCGAGCTACCAGAAGATCTTCTCCTCCACCCCTGCGGTGGGCTACTTCGCCAACAACGCAGCCTTCAGCAAGGCACTGGCCGACGGCAAGACCTCCTTCGGCACCGCCAAGACGACGGCGGCCATGGAAGCGGTGGTCCGCAACACGATGATCCAGGGCTGGCTGTCCGTGATCTTCGTGGTGCTCAGCATCATCGTGATCGCCACGGCGCTGATCGCCACCGCCAAGGCGTTCCGGGACCGGTCGGCAGGAGCGGCCATCACCGACAACGAGGACCCGGCTGTTCCGTCGCGCGTCTTCGCCCCGGCCGGGCTGGTACCAACAACTGCCGAACGTGAACTGGCTGCCGAATGGGAGAAGGTGCCCGCCGGGGCCCGGCTCGAACGGACCGGTCACTGATGAGCGCCGGTATTGCCATGGTCGCCAACGGGTTCCGCGGGTTTGCCCGCTACCTGGGCGGCGTCATGGGCGCGGATGCCTACGCCAAGTACCTCGAACACCACCGGGCGGCCGGGCACGCAGAACCACCCCTGACCGAACGCGAGTTTTGGCGGGACCGCACCGACCGCCAGGACAGCAACCCGCAGGGTCGGTGCTGCTGATTGAGCCCGCAGCGGACAAGGGCGCCGCAGGCCTTCACAGGTGGACCGTGGGCGGACGGGCCGTGAGAGTATGAACCCATGAGCGATCCTAATGACACTCAGGCAGCTGAGGACCTTCCGGTAGAGGGTACTCCCGTGGACGACACCGAGGACCCTGTTCAGGTTCCCTCCGGTACGGACGGAAGGCCCAGGGGGAGCAGCTTGCAGGATCTGGTGGACGAGCCTGCCAAGGTGATGCGGATCGGCACCATGATCCGTCAGCTGCTTGAAGAGGTGAAGTCTGCCCCGCTGGACGACGCCGCGCGCGGCAGGCTGGCTGCCATTCATGCCCGCTCCATCAAGGAGTTGGAAGACGGCCTCGCGCCCGAGCTGGTGGCAGAACTGGACAGGATCAACCTGCCGTTCTCCGGTGATGCCACACCATCCGACGCGGAGCTCCGGATTGCCCAGGCCCAGCTGGTGGGGTGGCTGGAGGGCCTGTTCCACGGGATCCAGACGGCCATCGCCGCCCAGAACGCGGCCCGGGAACACGCAGCCGCACAGCTGCAGTTGCGCCAACTGCCACCGGGCACCATGATTGCGCCCGGCGTCGTGATCGGGGAAAACGGCGAGCCCCAGCGAGCCCCGGCCGGCGCCCGGCCGGGGCAGCCCGGACAGACGCCGCGGCCCGGCCAGCACGAGGACCCGGACCACGGCCCGGGCCAGTACCTTTAGGATCCGCTTGGGCTTTTTCAGCGCCGCCAGGCAGGGGCGCAAGGACGACCTGGAACTGGGCAAGGGTTTGTGGCGCCGCGCGCACGACCGCTTCCACCGGGGACTGGACCGCTTCCACCAAGTGCTCGAGGGCGTGGAGGACGACCAGCTGTACGGCGAGCTGGTGGAGATTGCCAACCAGCTCGCTGCGCTGCTGCCGCGCGTCCGGGCAGTCTGCATGGAAGCGCAGCGGCGTGCTCCCAGCGACGGCCTGGATATTCCCGCCGCACTGTCCAATGTCCACAGGTCCCTTTCAAAGGCAGGAAATTCCCTGGCAACCACGGCGGAGGCGGCAGCAATGCTGCGGCTCGCCGTGGGGCCGGTGCCGGTGGGCGCCGCGTCCGTCCACCGCCGCGCCGAGGCAGTCTTCCAGCAGGTGGACGACGCCGAGAGGCAGCTTCACGGAGAATAGCCCGGGCGGGGTGCGCAGGAATATTCCCGATTTGGAAGCCTACTTTCCAGTTAAGCGTCTGGCTGACAGAGCCGGATTTCGCAGCGTTGGGCTCCCGGGTTTTGGCAGGATAAAGCCATGACTCTTTCACCTACCTTGACTTTCAACGACGGCAACACGATCCCCCAGCTCGGCTACGGTGTGTGGCAGGTTGAGGACGACGTGGCTGAAAAGGTTGTGCGCCAGGCGTTCGAAGCCGGCTTCCGCCACATTGACACCGCAAAGATCTACGGAAACGAGGCCGGCGTGGGCCGTGCCATCGCCAGCTCCGGCCTGTCTCCGGAAGAAATCTTCATCACCACCAAGCTGTGGAACGCGGACCAGGGCTACGAGTCGACGCTCGCTGCTTTCGAGGAATCCATGGACCGGCTTGGCCTGGAAACGCTGGATCTCTACCTCATCCACTGGATGCAGCCCAAGCAGGACAAGTACGTTGACACCTGGAAAGCCCTGATCGAGCTGCAGAAGCGCGGACGGGTCAAGTCCATCGGCGTCTCGAACTTCACGGTCGAGGGCCTCCAGCGCATTATCGATGAAACCGGCGTGGTTCCGGCCATCCACCAGGTTGAGCTGCACCCGTACTTCAGCCAGCGCGAACTGCGTGAGTTTGGTGCTTCCAAGGGCATCCTGACCCAGGCATGGTCCCCGCTGGGGCAGGGCGGCGAGCTGCTCAAGGACCAGGCCATCGCGTCCATCGCTGCCAAGCACCAGGCAACCCCTGCCCAGGTGGTCATCGCCTGGCACCTCGCGATCGGCAACGTGGTGATCCCCAAGTCCGTGACCGAGTCGCGCATCAAGGAGAACTTCGCAGCTTTGGAGGTCTCTTTGGACGCCGAGGACATTGAAGCCATCAACAACCTGGACCGGACCGCAGGCGGCGAAGGCCGAATCGGAGCCGACCCGGCGGTTTCCGACTTCGCGTAGTCCCTAAGGCAGCGGTTCCCGGCACGACGTCCCGGTGGCCGTCCGCCAACCCAGCGTCAGCCCGTGCTGCCGGCAACCGCCGCGCCGCACGGGCTGACGCCGTTAACCCGGCCAATGCCCGGATGGAGCCATTCGCGGACCGGTCAGGCGGCGATCCGGACGCGTTCCACGGCCACGGCGTCCACCACTGCCCAGCTGTCCTCATCGTGGCAGTGCCGGCAGGCGAAGCGTTCGGCGTCTTCCAAGGTGTCAAAGACCTCGGAACGGGCCCGGCCGGAGTCGGCGTCGAAGTACGTAACGTGAAATTCCTGCACTGCTTGGTTTTCCATAAATCCAGTCTGCAACCAGGGTCTGACATTCCAGGGAACCGACTCAGCGTGTTGATAACGACGCGAGGCGGACGAACCGGGAACTGTTGGCCATCAGTGCCCGGCAAGAGCGATCGCCCGTTGTCTCCCGTCGCCGGTTGTCTCCTTCAGGTGCGCTTCGAGGACATCGCGGACCGAGGTCCACCCGTGCGGGCCATAGCGGTCGTTGTTGACATGCTGAAGTTCCGCCTCGCCGCTGAACATGCTGACGAAGTACTGCATGCCCTGCCATGCGGGGAAGGCCTTGTCATTGTCCTTCGACAGTTGCCGCCCAATCCTGCTCATGGCAGCCAACATACCGGTGGTGCCGGCCCATTGCAGGGAGAAAGGCGTCGCTGTGAGTTCGGTCATTGTCCGGGCTATGCTGCGCGCCGTAACGCGGTCGCCGGCTATCTCGACCACGCGGGGCGCGTCCTCATCCAGGGCGGCATGTGCGACGACGTGTGCGACGTCGTCCTTGGTGGTGAAGTCGAGCACCTGGTCCGGTGAGGACCAGAACAGGACCCGGCGGCGCTTAAAGAGGATCATGGGCGCTTGCCCGGTGAGCATGTCGGCAAAGGCCCCGTTCAGCACTGAAGTTACGCGTATGGGTGCGGCGTCGAGTTCGGCGGCGAACTCGCGGCGGAGCTCGAAGTTGCGGTTGCTGCCGGGGGTGACCCGGCGGTAATCCGCGGAGTAGTCCGACGGGATGAACCGTGCCACACCTGCGTCGACGGCGGCCGCGAGGAGCGCCCGCTGCGCGTCGACGATGACCGGACGCGCACCGCTGACGGCGGAAATGACGGTATCCACGCCGGACAATGCCGAGGCGAGACCGGCCCGGTCCGTGTAGGCGGCCTCGTGGATGTCCACACGATCCTCCCCGCCGTAGAGGCCATGGGCCGTTCCGCTCCCGGGGCGTGTCAGGACCCGGACCGCGGTGTTGCGGCGGAGGAGTTCGCGTACGATGCGTTGGCCGAGGTCACCGGTGGCTCCGGCGACGAGGACGGTGATGGTAGTGATGATCTGCTCTTCTCGGTAGGTGTCGGTGCGGCGCCGGCGGGAGAGTCGGTGCGAGGGCCACGGGTTGCTGGAAGACAAGTGACGTTCGGCGCAGGGACGCCGGCAGCCGCCCGGCGGTCCGAAGCCCGGGCCGTTTGGGTTTGGCCCCCATGCAGAAATAGTACTTGGCGACGGAGCGAGGGCTGGCTGTGAAGCAGTCAGCGATTGCCCAGCCGGAGGACCCGTTCCTGCGCCAGCATGGACGTCCGGCTGGCCTTGTCTGCGGCCCGTGCGGCCTGTTTCGCTTCCGCTGCGGTGGCCGCAAGGTTTTTACGGGCGCGGTCCAGGCTTTCCTCGGCAGCCTTGAGCCGGCGCCTGAGGTCAGCCGTTTCCTGCTGAAGGTCCGCTATTTCCGCGCGTGCCGTTTCTTCCTGCTCCTGGAGCTCACCGGCCAGCCGGGCAGCTGCCTGCTCAGCGTCCCGCGCCTCCGCGAGGGCGCTCTTGGCCCGTTCCAGCGCCGGTGGCGAGGCCGGCCGGGGAGCCTGCCGGACAGCCTCAAGCCGGGGCCTGCCGGGCGCTTGCGGGGAACCGCCAGACGCCGTCGTGCGCGTCTTTGGAGCCGGTGGCTTGGCCCCGGCGGCCTTCGGGGCCGTTGGTGCCGGTGTCCGTGGTGCGGCCGGGGGAGTCCCGGTGGACCGCGCAGGCGGCGTGGGTGGGAGCAAACCGGGGAGGGCCACCGCGCCGTCGAGGTCCACGTCGTTAACGCCGTCCGCGGAGAGGACTTTGAGCAGGCGCCCGCTGGCCACGGCGTTGGCTGCCCCCGCGTCAGCCGTCAGCGCCCGGAGGGTCTCCTCGACGTCCGATGCCATGGCATCGCTGATGGAGCGGCCCTGTTCCCGGGCAGTTGACCGCGCAGTTTCGACGGCGTCGGCGAGCAGGGTGCGCCGCTCACGGCCCAGCTCGCGGAGGGCGGCGGCGTCCAGCGAGTCCTGGGCTGCCCGCATCCGCGCCCCCAGCTCGCCCAGCCGGGCAGGCACCTCCGGCCGGTGGCGGGCAAGCATATTGAGCGCCCACGCAGCGACGGAAGGTTTCGGCAGGCCCCGGACGGCTGCCGCCAGGCCCTTGTCCAGGCCCGAAGCCTCCTTGGCCGCGGCGGCGCGGGCTGCAACGAAGTCCTCCAGCGGTCCCGCGTACAGCCGGTTGGCAATGTCCGCCAAGGCTTCGTCTTCCATGCCGCCATCTTAGGTGTCCTGAATGCCGCGGCAGATCCGGCGCAGGATGGCGCGGCGCAACGGCAGTTGCGGGAAGGCACCCTGTTACTCGTCCGCCGGGAGGGGTAAGTTGCACGAATGGACGATTTATATCAGGTCATCGTGGTGGGCGGCGGATTTGCCGGGAAGGCTGCGGCTGAGGAGTTGGGCCGCAAAGGTGTCCGCGTGCTGTTGCTTGACGCCAACAGCTACCAACAGTTCCAGCCGCTCCTCTACCAGGTGGCTGCATCGCAGATCGGCGTGTCGACGGTGACGCGGCCGCTGAGGGCCGAGTTCCGCGGAATCAACAGCGTCCGGGTCCTGACGGCGACGGTCACTGCCATCGACGCGCCGAACAGGACCGTTACCACGGCCGACGGGTCCACATACCGGGCCCAGGCCCTGGTGATCGCCACCGGGGCAGTGCCGAACTTCTTCAACACCCCCGGCGCGGATGAGCATGCCTACCCGCTGTACTCCGTGGCGGATGCCACCAGGCTCAGCGCGGCCATCACCGCCGTCCTGGACCAGGCCGACCGTGAGCCGGGAGCAGGTGCTGACGTCATAGTGGTGGGCGGCGGCCCCACTGGCGTCGAGACGGCCGGCGCGCTCGCTGAAAACGTCAAGTACCTGGTGCCGAAGTACTTCTCGCCGGAGCTGGCAGATCGGTGCCACGTCCACCTCGTGGATATGGTTCCAAACGTCCTCGCCGCGTTTTCGGAGAAGTCGCAGGCGTACGCGCGGGACCGCCTGACGGAGCTCGGCGTGCAGCTGCATATGGGCCAGCCCGTGGCCGAAGTCCGGCCGGACGGCGTGACCCTCAAGGGCGGGACCGTCATCCCTGCCCGGATCGTGGTCTGGGCCGGTGGGCTGCAGGCCGGGAAAATCATTACCGAGTCCGGCCTGGAGCAGGGGAGGGGCGGCAGGGTTGACGTCCGGCCCGATCTGACCGCGCCGGGCGCTGAGGGCGTTTACGTACTGGGTGACTCCGCCAACATCACCGACGCCGGCGGGAACAAGCTGCCGCAGCTGGGGTCGGTGGCCCAGCAATCGGGCAAGTGGGCTGCGCGCAATATCTACGCGGACCTTACCGGCGGCGTGCGCGAGCCTTTCCGCTACTGGGACAAGGGGTACATGGCCATGGTTGGCCGCGGCGCGGCGGTGGCCGAGCTGGGCCGCAAGCGGCTGCAGTTGCAGGGGCCGCTGGCTTTCGTGTCGTGGTTGGCGGTGCACCTGGCCCTGTTGCCCGGCTTCCAGCAGAAAGTCAGGGCGCTGTTTTCCTGGGCCAACGGGTACGTGACCCACAGCCCTTCCCAGGTGGTGGTGGGCAGGCCGGACTAGGGCCTGCCGCCGTCGTCAGGCCCTTTCGAAACTGACCAGCCGGCCCGCGGCGGTCCAGCCGGCCGATTCGTAACGGGCGGCTGCCTCCGGCTCCACCACCATGTGCAGGTACTCGGCGCCGTGCAGGAACGCCTCCTCCGCCATAGCGGCGAACAGGCCCTGTTCGAAGGTCTCCTTCTCCGGCCCCTGCGGCAGTTCGGTGACGGCCACCGCCGCGAAATCGTCCCGGACCTGGATGCGTCCCTTGGCGACAGGGTGGTCGAATACGGTTATTTCGACGGCGTCAAAGGTATCCATGGGTGCCAAAGCGACCTGGGAGTTCTCAGGCAGCTCCACCGTCCCGTTCAACTCGGCCGTCGGCGCCATGAGCAGTACCCGTTCGGCCACAGGGGCAAGGCCCCCTGGAACCTGGCCCTTTACAGCAGCGGCGTCGGCGGAAAGCAGCGTGAGGCGCACTCCGTCCCCGGCCGCGGCCTTGCCTGCAAGCTCCCCGGCGCCGGGTCCCGGCCAGCCGGCCACGTACTCCTGGCCTTGCGGATCCTGCCCGGCGCCCGCCCCCAGGACGAACCCTCCTTCAACCTGGCCTGCACTGCGTTCCTGCAGGTCCGCCCACGCAGGAACCCATCCGATGGCGGGCAGGTCGTGGTGTTCCGGCATGGCGACTTCCTAACGTTCAGCACCGGTGTGGCAGCGTCCGGTGCGGCTGGGCAGGGCTTCCCTGTCAACGTATCCGATCGGCACGTGGGCTGCCAGCACTGCCAGAGGGGGGTGTCCCTATGCTTTTGGTCAAGCGGCCAGGGCGGGTTTTTCCTCGTAGAAGGTGCCGTGTTTGAGCATTGCGTAGATGACGTCGCAGCGCCGGCGGGCCAGGCAGATGACGGCGGCGTTGTGCTTCTTCCCCTGTGCCCGTTTCTTTTGGTAGTAGGCCTTCGATGCGGGGTGGTGGCAGCTGGCGATCCAGGCGGATCTGAAGAGGGCGTTCTTGAGTTGTTTGTTCCCTGATCGTGCGGGGAATTCACCGCGTATCGAGGTGCCGGAGCGTCGTGTGACAGGGGCGATGCCTGCGTAGGCGGCGAGGTGCCCGGGAGAGGTGAAGGTGCCGGCATCGCCGATGGTCAGGAGTATCGTCGCTGCGGTCTTGATGCCGACTCCCGGCATGGACATCAAGACCTGGGAAAGAGGGAAGTCATCGAGGAGCTTGTCGACTTCTTCGGCCACGATGGCTCGCTGGTGTTTGAGTTCCTTGATCTGGGCGGCGACGCGGGGGATGACCAATTCGACGGCTTCGGTGCCGATCACGGTGACCGTCTGCTCGCCCAGTGCCGTGAAGACGGCGTCAACCAGGTTCACCGGGTCCTTGCGGCTGTGGTTCCTGGCCCAGCGCAACACGTTGGATCGCCCCGCGGCCCGCAGGCCGGTCGGTCCGGCATATTTGATGAACAGCTCCAGGACCAGGGACCGGGTCAGCACTGTCCCCGGGAAGACTCGCTCCAGGGCGGGGAAAATCTGCAGCAACAGCGACCGCAGCCGGTTGATCGCCCTGGTGCACTCATGGGTCAGGTCCGCGTCGAATCCGGAGAGCACCTTTAGGGCCGCGAGCACCTCGCTGTCGCGGTCAACGGCCCGCAGCGTGTGCGGCATCGCACGTGCAGTCTCGGCGATGATGAACGCATCACGTGCATCCGTCTTGGACTTTCCCGGATACAGGTCAGCGGCTTTACGCATCGCCAGGCCGGGCAGGTAAGCAACAGTGCAGCCGCAGTCTCTGGCCACGGCTATCGGAAGAGCGCCGATGGTGTTGGGCTGGTCGACGATCACGAGCACGCGGCCGTGCTGCTGTAGCCCGGTGAACAGCTCGCGCAGCCGCGCCTCATCCTGAGGCAGGGGCCTGTCGAAGACCCGTTCGCCAGCTGCGTTCAATGCCGCGGCGTGGTGCTCGGATTTGCCCACATCAAGCCCGCAGAAAATCTCGTATCGTTCGTCCATCCGGCGCTCCTTTGCACCACTTATGGCCGCAGTCACGACACCCGATGCTGGCACCCACGTTACAAAGAGACCTGGCCCCATCGGAAGGAGCCGGCCGTGTCCCTATCAGCAGTCAACGCGTGCCTCCGAACCCGGCGACAACACCCCCCGGATCATCAAAGACAGGGCAAGAAAGTCATACCGGATCCAGCGACCAAATCCCCGACCCTCGGGGACCCAATAAATGTAACGGGGCTTGCTCCCGGCTTCGACGCGGCGTACGGCCTACGGCAGGTGGGCGAAGGACATCCCTGCCGAGAGCAGCTTGTCCAAGGCCTGCCTGACGCCTTCCGCTGTACCCCCATTGGGGTGGTTGCCGTGGCAGATGACTACGTCCCCCGCCCGCGCCCTTGCCACCTCTTTGGCTACGACTGCGGCGGGAAAGGTCGCGCCGCCGTCGCCATTGATGCTGAAGCCCACCGGCTTCACGCCCAACGCACCCAGGATGTCCGTGGCGACGTCGTCCAGGTAGGCGGTGCCGGGGCGGAAGTACTTGGGACGCTTGCCGGTGATGTTTGCCAGGGCCTCGTCGTTCGGCATGACCTCGTCATAGACTTCCCCCGCGTTCCTGGTGCCGGGAATGCCGTAGGCCGTGTTGCCAGTGGTGGACAGCGGCTTGTGGGACGTTCCGTGGTTGGCGATCTCGAAGAGCGGGTCTGCTGCCAGCTGCCGGGTGGTGGCGGGGTTGGCTGCGATCCACCGCGAGTTCAGGAAGAGCGTGGCCGGGATGTGGCGCTGCCGCAGCGTGTCAAGAAGGGCCTGGTCGCAGCCGCTGCCGCCGGGGCCGCCGCAAAAGTCCAAGGTCAGTGCGATGCCCTGTCCTGGAGGCATCCGGGTCAGGACGCCGGGAGCCTCCAGGCCCCAGTACCGGGCCTGGTGCTTTCCGTAGGTGTCGACAACCTGGTTGCGTGACAGCACGGGCGCGGCCGGCGGGGTGGGTGCGGGTTCGTCGCCGTCCGGACCGGAGTGCAGGACCGTCGAGTTGACGTCCCCGGGGCCGTCGGCGGCGGGCAGGTCAGAGGAGGTCGCGTCCTGTTTCCGGTTCGGCTGCAGGTCGGGCACCGCGGCGGACATTGTCAGCACCGCGGCCAGCAAAACGGCCCTGCGGCCGGGACCCTTTCCGTCCTGGCTGAGGTGCCGCGGGACATGTGGCTCCACTGCTAGTTCCTGTTCCGTAAGTGTCCTGCGGGCCGCGTCCGGTCCCACCGGCTTGGACATGCGGAAGTGGCAGGTGCGTGCTGGCTGCACCCTGCGGGAATGGCAGCATCGAAGGCCGCGGCGCGCGCAACAGCAGCCTGGGAGCGGGGGGTCATACCGGGAGGATACCTTGCCTGGCTTGCTGTTTCCTGAACTCCGCCCGGCGTCGGAGCGGCGGCCGTCATAATGGGCCCGGGGAGGGGGACTTTGGCCCCTGCCCCGTCCATCACGGCCGGCGTCTAATGGAGGTTTGGCGTGGGCGTACCGCCCGCGGCAGAGGCAGTTTGTCACGCGAGTATGGAGGCAGCAGTCAGCAATGAACCTCAAAGACCGTTGGGGCCACCTGGACCACGCCACGCGGAAGTGGCTCATCGACAACCCCGGGTGCCAGATACTTCCCCGGACCATCACCGCGGTGATCGCCAAGCAAAGCGGTGAGAGCCTTCCCACGGGGCCGCACGGCGAAGCGGCCGTGTCCCGCGAGGACCAGGCATTCATCCGCGCGCAACTCAACGGGATTGCAAAGACCTGATCGGCCGAAATTGCCGCTTAACCAGCGAAAAACCCCGGAAACCCCTAAAACAAGGGGCTGTCCGGGGTTTATCCCGAGCTTCCTATCAGAATCGAACTGATGACCTTTTCATTACGAGTGAAACGCTCTACCGACTGAGCTAAGGAAGCACCGCATGAAAATCCCCGGCGGAACCGGGCGCTTCATGCAAGAGTCAACTGTAGTAGAGTCCCCGCGCCCCGGTCAAAATGGGGCGGACGGAAGCTGCGGGAGCAGTCAGCAGACCGTGTTGTCGGCGGGCAGCTTGCCGCCCACCAGGTAGTTGTCCACCGAGTCCTCAAGGCAGCTGTTGGCCCGGCCGTAGGCGGTGTGGCCTTCACCGCGCCAGGTCAGCAGCGAGGCGTTCCCCAACTGCTTGCGCAATGACGCGGCCCAGTCAACGGGGGTGGCGGGATCGCCGGTGGTTCCGATGACCACGATGGGGGAGGCGCCGCTGTATTCCACCGGCGCAGGCGTACGGACATTCTTGTAGGGCCAGTCAGCGCAGGTGGTCCCGCCGTAGGCGAAGAAGTAGCCCAGGGTGGGGGAATCCTGTTCGAGGCGCTTCTCTTCCGCGCGCATGCCCGCGGCATCCGAAACCATGGGGTAGTCGAGGCAGTTGATGGCGTTGAAGGCGAAGGTGGAATTGGACGTGTACGAACCGTCTGAGGCACGGTCGGCGCCGAGGTCGGCAAGCCGGAGCATGAGGCTTACATCGCCGGACATGGCCGCCTCAAGGGCCTGGGTGAGGGCGGGCCAGCTTTGGTCGTTGTACAGCGGGGTGATCAGGCCGCTGACAAAGGTGGTTGCATTGACCAGCCGCCCGTCCTTTGCTGTGCGGGGTGTCTGCTGGATGGAGTTGATCAGGTCCCGGATCTGCTGCACGCCGGAGTCGGCGTCGCCGCTGAGCGGGCACTTTCCTTGCTTCTGGCAGCTCGCCACGTAGGTGTGGAGCGCCTTTTCGAAAGCCTTGGCCTGGCCGCTGGTGAGGTCTTCGTTGCTGATGGAGGGGTCAAGGGCTCCATCGAGGACCATGCGGCCCACATTGTCCGGGAACAGCGAGGCGTAGGTGGATCCCAGGAAGGTGCCGTAGGAGTACCCCAGATAGTTCAGCTTGGTGTCGTTCACGATGGCCCGCAGGACGTCCATGTCCTTGGCGGCGCTGACGGTGTCGATATGGGCCATGACCGGGCCCGTCTGCGCGGCACACTGCGCGGCGATGGCCTTGTTGTCCGCCAGGGCCGCCTGGAGTCCGGAATCGGTCTCAAAGGCGTAGATCTTGGCCCGGGAGGCGTCGCGTTCGGCGTCCGACATGCAGGTGACCGGGGCGGAGCGCTTCACGCCGCGCGGATCGAAACCGACGAGGTCGTAGGCGTTGCGGACTGCAGCCGAAAAGTGGGTTCCGGCGGCGTCTTTGACGAAGTCGTAGCCGGACGCGCCCGGGCCGCCCGGGTTGACCAGCAGGCTGCCGGTCTTCTTGCCCGTGCTCGGCGCCCGCAAAGCGGCCAACTGGATCGTGTCGCCGCCAGGATTGGCGTAATCCACGGGCACGGTCACTTTGGCGCACTGGAATTCACCTTCGCACGGCTGCCAAACGACTTCCTGCGAGTAGAACTTCTCGAGCCCGGCGGGCGCGGACGCCACGATGGACGGATCAGCCTTGGCGGTGGCCGCCTCCGGCGGGTTCCTGTCGCCGCCGTTGAGGAGGCTGCACGAGGCCAGGACCATGGCCAGGGCCATGGCACCCGCAGCGCGGACGGCGACCGCCAGGGACCTGTGGCGTGCGGGCAGGGGGCGGGCAGTCATCGGGTCTCCTTGGAAGGCTGGATCAGGCTGGCCGCCATGGACTCTATGGTCAGCAGCGGGGCCACATTGGTGGTGGTGATGCGTTCGCGGGCTTTGTTGATGGCGTCCATGCGGGCCAGTGTGGCTTCCGGGGTGGTGTGGGCTGCGAACTCCTCCAGCTCACCCCTCAGCTCAACGTTGACCAGTTCCACGGCGTTCCCCAGCTGGATGACCAGCACATCCCGGTAGAAGGACAGCAGATCGGTAAGCGTCCGGTCCAGGGAGTCGGTGATGGACCTCTTGGCGCGGCGTTTCTGGTCGTCTTCGAGTTGCTTCACCTGGCTGCGCATTGCCGGCGGCAGGGTGCCGGACTCCGGTGCTCCAAGCGTAGCAAGGAGGCTGGCCTTCTCCGCGGCGTCACGCTCCTCATTGGAGCTGTTCGCCTCTGCCGTGGCAATCTTGACCAGCTTGTCCGCCATCATGACGGCGGCCGTTACCCCGCGCAGTCCCAGCGGGAAACGGACGGTTTCCAGGCGGCGTTCCCTTGCGGCCGGATCCCTGGCCAGCCGGCGGGCGATGCCCACGTGGCTTTGCGCCGTACGGGCGGCCTGTTCCGCGAGGGCCGGGTCTACGCCGTCGCGCCGGACCAGCAGCGCTGCGACGTCCGAGGCCGGCGGCAAGCGGAGGGCCACGCTGCGGCAACGCGAGCGGATAGTGACCAGGACGTCGGCAGGCGAGGGTGCGCACAGCATCCACACGGTGCGCGGCGTCGGCTCCTCGATGGCCTTGAGCAGCACGTTGGTGGTCCGTTCGGCCATGCGGTCTGCATCCTCCACCACGATGATCCGCCAGCGGCCCGACGACGGCCGGTTGCCCGCCGTCGCCACGAGCTCACGGGCCTCGTCAATGGTGATGGTGACTTTTTCGGTGCGCACAAAGGTCACATCGGAATGGGTTTCGCCCAGAATCGTGTGGCACGCCTGGCACTGTCCGCATCCTCGAAGGCCCACGTCCTCCTGGTCGCAGTTCAACGCGGCAGCGAACGCCTTGGCGGCGTTGGAACGGCCGGACCCCGGCGGCCCGGTGAACAGCCAGGCGTGGGTCAGGCCCTCGCCGCCGGCGGCCTGGCGCAGTTGTTCGACGACGGCGGGCTGGCCCTGGAGGTCATCCCAAACGGTCACAAGCCACCACCGTCGGAGGCTGCTCCCGGGGCAGGCGCAGGCACCGGTACTTCCTCCTGCGCCGCCAGCCCCGCTGCTGCATCCAGCAGGGTGTCGACCCGGGCGAGGATCCGCCCGGCCAACTCGTCAGCCGGGAGCTGGGCGGGGAGGATCAGGTAGGACGCGGGCCGGACGGCTGCCAGGTCGAGGAACGCGTCCCGGATGCGGGTGTGGAACTCGTCGGCTTCGGATTCCAGCCGGTCCTCGGCTGCCTGGCCCGCAGTCCGGCGGTGGCGCCCCAGTTCCGGGTCGACGTCCAGCAGGACTGTCAGGTCCGGCTGGAGTCCCGAGGTGGCCCACTCGTTGAGGGTACGCACGGCGTCCTGGCCCAGGTTTCGGCCTGCCCCCTGATAGGCCACGGAGGAGTCGATGTAGCGGTCGGTCAGCACAATCCCGCCGCGGGCAAGGGCCGGGCGGATCACCTGGGTGGCGTGGGCGGCACGGGAAGCCGCAAAGATCAGGGCCTCTGTATGGGCGTCGATCTCACCATTGCCGTGGTCCAGCACCAACGACCGCAGCTTTTCGCCGACCGGGGTGCCGCCGGGCTCACGGGTACGCAGTACGGTGTAGCCCCGGGATTCCAGTGCCGCCGCCAGCCGGGCCGCCTGGGTGGACTTGCCGGCACCATCGCCACCTTCGAATGCGATGAATACGCCGGCCCTCTGTTTGTTCACTTCTCAAGCCTACCGAGGCGCGGGGACATTTTAGGCCTCCACATACACCCTGTGCAGGACGGGTGGAAGGACCAGCGTCCACAAAGCGACACCCCTTTCCGGCCCAAATGGCAGGAACAGTACGCTTTTGCCCATGAGTCTTTCCGAACACCAGGCCGCATCCCTTTCGCCCCAGACCGTGGTGGTTGCGGCGGGGCGTCCGCCGCGCGAAAGGGACCAGCCGGTCAATCCTCCCATTACCCTTTCCTCCACTTACTTCGGGACCGGCCCGCTCGGTGATGGCGACCGGGGTTACGGCCGCTACTCCAACCCCACCTGGGATCCCTTCGAGGAAGCGCTTGGCCAGCTTGAGGCATCCACGCTGCCTGGCCTGCTCTATGCATCGGGACTGGCAGCGGTCAGCTCCGCATTGTCCCTTATCCCCGCCGGCGGTGTGCTGGTCATGCCCAACCACAGCTACTCCGGCTCCCTGGTGATGGCCTCGGAACTCGCCCAAAAGGGCTTCATTGAGCTCCGGACCGTGGACATCGCCGACACCGATGCGGTCAAGGACGCACTCGCGCCCAAAGGCCCCTCGGGCAAGGCCGCCGCCATGTTGTGGTTGGAAAGCCCCACCAACCCCATGCTCGGAATAGCGGACATGGCCGCCGTCGCAGAGGCCGCGCATGCCGCCGGCGCCATCGTCGTCACGGACAACACCTTCTCCACGCCCTTGGTGCAGCAGCCCCTGTTGCTCGGATCCGACGTCGTCCTCCACTCGGTGACCAAGTACCTGGCCGGGCATTCCGACGTCGTCCTCGGCGCGCTGGTCACCTCCAACCCTGAGATCCGGTCCGACCTGCTGCACCACCGCATCATCCACGGCGCCATCGCCGGTCCCTTTGAAGCATGGCTTGCACTGCGCGGCCTGCGGACCCTCGCCCTTCGGGTGGAGCGGTCCCAGGAGTCCGCGGTGGTCCTGGCGGAACGCCTCGCCGCGCATCCGGCCATTGAATCCATCCGGTTCCCCGGGCTCGATTCCGATCCAGGCCACGTCCGCGCCAAAGAGCAGATGAAGGGGTTTGGGTCCATTATCTGCATCCAGGTGGCCCCCGCAGCCGGCCTCAGCGGCGCCGACGCCGCGGACAAACTGGTGCGGGCCCTGAACCTCTGGTTGCCCGCCACGTCCCTGGGCGGCGTCGAGTCCCTCATTGAACGCAGGCGCCGGCACTCAGCCGAACCCGCCAGCGTCCCGGAGAACCTGGTACGGCTGAGCGTCGGGGTGGAGGGCGTCGAGGACCTCTGGGCCGACCTGGAGCAGGCGCTGGACTCGCTGGGCGGCTAGGCTGGGTCTGTGGACGGTCGACTAATCATCAGTTACGTAGAGCAGGCAGTGTTCTTCATCCTTGGTCTGGTGGCTTTGGGTCTTGAGCTGTGGGCGTTCGTGGACTGTGCCCGGCACCGGCCCAACGCCTTCGAAGCCACCGGCAAACGGACCAAGACCTTTTGGCTGGCCTTGACGGGCGGCTCGGCCCTGGTCGGCGTGATTTCGTTGTTCGGGTCCGGCGGAGGCATCTTCAGCACCCTGGGCCTGTTCGGCCTGGCCGCGGTGGTCGCCGCCTCCGTCTACCTGGCAGATGTCCGCCCCGCAGTGAAGGATGCAGGCCGCGGCGGCAGCCGCAACATGGGCCCGTACGGCCCCTGGTGATTCCCTAACCCAGCGGGGCCACTGCCTCCCAGTCCACCGTGAGCTCGCCAAGCCGCCATCTGGCGGGGCCGTCGTGGACCGGCCACCCGGCGTCGCGCAGGCTGCGGCACATGCCCACCCAGCGCTGCCTGTTGCCAAATGAGGCAAGCGGCGCGCTCTCAAGCCATGCCCTGTCCATCGCCTGCATGAAGGCATGCACAGGTTCACCGGGAACGTTCCGGTGGATCAGGGCTTTGGGAAGCCGCTCGGCCACTTCGGAAGGCAGGTCTAAACTGCCGAAACGCACCGAGATGCTCAGGGACACCGGGCGGTGCCGGTCGAGTGCCACCCATGTGACCCGTCGCCCGATTTCGTCGCACGTGCCGTCAACGAACAAGCCCCCGGGTGACAGCCGGTCCTGCACCAGCCGCCAGATGCCCTGCACATCGGCTTCCTCGTACTGCCGCAGGACATTAAAGGCCCGGACCAGGACAGGACGCCCGGGAACGGGCAGTTCAAAGCCGCCCACCTGGAAGGTCAGCCGGGGACGCTGCAGCGGAAGCGCTGCCCGGACCCGCTCGGGCTCAATTTCGATCCCGCAGACCCGCACGTCGGGTCTGACGGCTGCGAGCCTTTCATAGAGTTCGACGGCGGTGGCGGGCGTTGCGCCGTAGCCCAGGTCAACCACCAGCGGGTCCGCCGCGGACCTGAGGCGCCAGGCCTGCGGTCCCGCCAGCCAACGGTCCACCCGGCGCATCCGGTTGGGGTTGGTGGTCCCGCGGGTCACATTGCCCACCGGCCGGCCCTGCCTGGCGGCGGGCCTCCGTCCGGAGAGTTGCGGGGCGTTCACCCGCTCAGCCTTTTGAACCACCGCCCAACCCTATCGCCCGGCGCCGGTGTCCCGCCCATCCCCGGGCCCGCGGGCTGCGTGTAACGCTGGGCGGGCGGCAACACGGCTCGGCTAGGATGAAAATCATGACTTACAAGCTGATCCTGCTGCGCCACGGCCACAGCGAATGGAACGCCAAGAACCTGTTCACCGGCTGGGTGGACGTTGACCTGAACGACCAGGGCCGCGCGGAAGCAGCGCGTGGCGGCGAACTGCTGGTGGAAAACAACATCCTTCCGGATGTTCTCTACACCTCCCTGCTGAAGCGGGCCATCAACACCGCAAACATTGCACTGGACAAGGCGGACCGCGGCTGGATTCCGGTCAAGCGCGACTGGCGCCTGAACGAACGCCACTACGGTGCGCTCCAGGGCAAGGACAAGGCCCAGACGCTGGCCGAATACGGCGAAGCGCAGTTCATGGAATGGCGCCGCTCCTACGACACCCCGCCGCCGCCCCTGGATGACGACAGCGAATTCAGCCAAGCACACGACCCCCGGTATGCGGACCTGGGCGACGCCCTCCCGCGCACCGAGTGCCTGAAAGACGTCCTGGTCCGGCTCCTGCCCTACTGGGAATCGGACATCAAGGAAGACCTCAAGGCCGGCAAGACCGTCCTGGTCACCGCCCACGGCAACTCGCTCCGCGCGCTGGTCAAGCACCTGGACGGCATCAGCGATGAAGCCATTGCCGGCCTGAACATCCCCACGGGCATCCCGCTGGTGTACGACCTTGACGAGGATTTCCAGCCGGTCAAGCCCGGCGGCACCTACCTCGACCCCGAGGCGGCCGAGCAGGCCATCCTGGCAGTAGCCAACCAGGGCAAGAAGTAAGACTTCGCGGTTCTTCGCCGGGTGCTCGGTCGTTCCTCCCTTAGACGCACTCCGGCCGAAGAACGCGCTGCGTCAAAGGTGAAACGACGACGGCGGGCTGGTCACCTCAGGTGACCAGCCCGCCGTCGTTATCAGCAGTGTCTAGCTGTGCTCGGTGGCGTTCGGCTGCCACGCTCCGGTCACGAGGTAGGTGACTTTCTGGGCTACGGAGACGCCGTGGTCCGCGAAGCGTTCGAAGTAGCGGCTGGCGAGTGCAACGTCCACCGTGGTGGCGGGGGACTCGGTCCACTCGGGAGCAGCGATGGCCTTGAAGACGCTCAGGTGCAGGTCGTTAATGGCAGTGTTCGCCTTGAGGATGTCCCTGGCCACCTCGAGGTCGCGGCTCTCCAGCAGGACCGTCAGCTTGTCGGCGATCTCCTGGTCCAGTTCGGCCATCCGGTTGAAGGTCTCCGTCATGGACGCGGGAATCACCGTGGAGGGGTAGCGGAGGCGGGCCAGCTGTGCGATATGCCGGGCCAGGTCACCCATCCGCTCCAGGGATGCGCTCATCCGGAGGGAACCTACGATCATGCGCAGGTCGCTGGCGACAGGACCCTGCAGCGCCAGGATGTCGATGGCCCGCTCATCCAGGCTGTTCTGCAGGAAGTCAATGCGTGCATCTGCAGCGATGACGTCCTGGGCGAGGTCCACGTCCGCCACCTGGAATGAGGTAGTGGCCTTGTCCATCGCTTCGCTGACCAGGCGGGAGATCTCCACCAGCTGGTCACCAACCTGGGTGAGCTCTTCCTGAAAAACCTTACGCACGTGGGCGTCCTTTCCTTGGAACTCCCGCCGGCCGTTCCAGGGCAGCAGGAATCGTGTCGCCAATGGGCGCTCTAACCACTAACTTTGTCATCGCCCGGTAAACGATTATGCCCACACAGATGAACGTTAGTTGAACCGTTCCCCCTAAGTGCCCGGAGTCGGTGGGAGGCGCCATCCATGAGCATAAAGTGGAGCTGTGGATCCTATGCTCATTGGCCTGGTTGCCGGCCTTATCGGCCTGGCGCTTGGCACGTTCGGCGTGCTTGCCTACCGGGTCAGCGAGAAGCAGCGCGAACTGCTGGACGTCGACGCCGGGGAGATTGCCCTGCCGTCCGGAGCAGCGGAGGTGCTCGCCGTCGTCGGACGGGCCTTCGTGGTGCTGGACGACCTCGACGGCGTGGTCCGCGCCAGCCCCGCGGCCTACGCGTACGGCCTGGTCCGCGGGCACACCGTGGTGCACAAGGAACTCCTGGACATGACCGCAGGGGTCCGGCGGGACGGCGTCATCCTGGAAAAGCAGCTCGAGCTTCCGCGCGGGCCGCTGGGGCAGGGAACCATCATCGTCCAGGTGCGGGCAGCCATGCTGGGTGAGGAATACATCCTGCTCCTTGCCGATGACCGGACCGAGATCACGCGGACCGAAGAGATCCGCAACGACTTCGTGGCCAACGTCTCGCACGAACTGAAGACCCCGGTGGGTGCCATCTCCCTGCTGGCGGAAGCGCTGGAATCCTCTGCCGATGACGAGGAAGCGGTGCGCCGCTTCGCCAAGCGCATGCATAAGGAGTCCGCCCGCCTGGCCGCACTGGTCCAGGACATCATTGAACTTTCCCGGCTCCAGGGCGCCAGCGTGACGCAGCAGGGCGGTCCCGTTGACATCAACGCGGTGATCGCAGAGGCCGTGGACCGGTCGCAGCTTCCTGCCGAAAGCAAGAACATCAGCATCGTGGTGGGCGGCCGGACAGAGGGGAAGGTGTTCGGGGACCAGGACCTCCTGGTCACGGCGCTGCGGAACCTCATCGACAATGCCATCCGCTATTCCCCGCCCAACACCCGCGTTGGCATCGGTGTCCGCTCCAGGGACGGCCTGGTATCGATTTCCGTCACAGACCAGGGGGACGGGTTGTCGCCGGAGGACCAGGAGCGCGTCTTCGAGCGCTTCTACCGGGTTGACGCCGCCCGTTCCCGCCAGACGGGCGGCACCGGCCTTGGCCTGAGCATCGTCAAGCACGTGGCGTCGAACCACGGCGGCGAAGTGACGCTGTGGTCACAGCCAGGCCAGGGGTCGACTTTCACCCTTCGGCTGCCCGAAATGGAAGGGCAGGACGGCGACGCCGGGCCGTCCAGTTCCGTGGAGCCGGCTCTGCCGCCCGCCCAGGGGACGCCGGAACAGCCCACTCTTACCCAAGTACCACGCGCCGCCGGCGCAACAGAACGAGGAGCTAGCGCTTGAGCAGGATTTTGATTGTTGAGGACGAGGAGTCGTTCAGCGATCCCTTGTCCTATTTGCTGGGCAAAGAAGGATTCGAGGTTGAGGTGGTGGACAACGGGCTGGACGCCATCACCGAATTCGACCGCAACGGCGCCGACTTGGTGCTGCTGGACCTGCAGCTCCCCGGGCTTTCCGGTACGGAGGTGTGCCGCCAGCTCCGCCAGCGCTCCACCGTTCCCGTGATCATGCTGACCGCCAAGGACTCGGAAATCGACAAAGTGGTGGGCCTGGAGCTCGGCGCGGACGACTACGTCACCAAGCCTTACTCCTCCCGGGAGCTGGTGGCCCGTGTCCGGGCCGTCCTGCGCCGCCAGGGCGAGCCGGAGGAACTGATTTCCGCCACCGTCCAGGCCGGGCCTGTCCGGATGGACATCGAACGGCATGTTGTGAGCGTGGACGGCGAACAGGTCCTGCTTCCCTTGAAGGAGTTCGAACTGCTCGAGATGCTCCTCCGCAACTCCGGCCGGGTGCTCACCCGTGGCCAGTTGATCGACCGGGTGTGGGGCTCCGACTACGTTGGCGACACCAAGACCCTGGACGTCCACGTGAAGCGCCTCCGCGGAAAGATCGAACCGGATCCTTCCGCACCGCGCTACCTGGTGACCGTCCGCGGCCTCGGATACAAGTTCGAGCCGTAGGCCGGAAAATACCGCAAAAAAGGGAGGAGCCCCGGGCTCCTCCCTTTTTGTGTCTGTTTCTTCCAGCGTCCGCCTTAGCGGCTGGTGGCAGTCGCCGTTGCCGTGGCGCTGGAGGTCGCGGAGGCGGAGGAGGTTGCGCCCGCACTGGCCGGCGAAGAGGACGACGGCGTGGACGTCGCCGAAGGGCTGGGAGTGGGGACGTAGTCCTTGTACTCCTGCAGGGTGGCGTCCAGGACGGGAACCTTGACCGTGCTGGTGACGTTGGTACCGTTCTCGCTGATCTTGACGTCCACCAGGGAGCCCGGCTTGCCGCCGGTGGTGCTCAGGATGGCCGCGTCCGTTTTGTCGGTCAGCATGGTGGAGGAGTTGGCCTTTACCGGAATCTCGGTCTGGGAGCCTTTTGCGCCGTTGACGGTGAGCTTCACATCCTTGGAGGAGGAGTTGTAAACGGCACCGATCAGGCGGCCGGGCTCGTCTTCGCCGGTGGAAACGATAAGGATGTTCCGAAGCTGCAGCGGACCGAGGTCAGCGCGGATGCCGTCCGAGGCTGAGTACTGATGGCTGGTCTGCTGGGGCGTGATGTAGCCGCAGCCTGCGGTCAGCAGGCTGGCGCCAAGGGCAGCAGCCGTCAGTGCCAGTTTGCCGCGCTGGGCCCGGTTCATCGCAGTGGAACGCACGTCACGTACTCCTCAAGAAATTTGAAGTCTTTTTCAGCCATAGCCTATCCGCAAAGAGGGGCAAACGAGGATTCGGCGGTGTCACATCCCCCGTGGGAGCGCTCACCACATGCACTAATCCGCGCATCCGTCAAGAGGGTGGAGGGGGTCGATTGGGCCCTTTTCCCGCGTATTTTCGCGGTTGGGAGCCCTTTCTCCGGCCGGTCATATGCCTGAATCGTGATAAACTGGTCTGCGGGAAAGGGGAAATGTCCACATGGTATTTGAGGTCGGCGAGACAGTAGTTTACCCTCACCACGGTGCTGCGAAGATTGAAGAAATCAAGATGCGCACCATCAAGGGCGAAGAGAAGATGTATCTCAAGCTCAAGGTGGCTCAGGGTGATCTGACCATTGAAGTTCCAGCAGAGAACGTTGACCTTGTTGGGGTCCGGGACGTAGTGGGCAAGGAAGGCCTGGAGCACGTGTTCGATGTGCTTCGTGCCGAGTTCACCGAGGAGCCCACCAACTGGTCACGCAGGTACAAGGCAAATCTGGAGAAGCTTGCTTCCGGTGACGTCATCAAGGTGGCAGAGGTTGTTCGCGACCTGTGGCGCCGGGATCACGACCGGGGCCTTTCCGCAGGCGAGAAGCGAATGCTGGCCAAGGCCCGCCAGATTCTGATTTCAGAATTGGCGCTGGCTGAAAAGACCGACGAGGAGAAGGCAGCAAGCGTTCTCGACGAGGTCCTGGCTTCCTAAGAATTTAGCCCCGGCTGCACGCACGTGCCGCCGGGGCTTTTTTTGGGCCCACCCCCGGTGGTGTCCCGGGCACCCAAGCGATGGTGCGGCGTCGTAGGCTAGTCCGCATGAGTGAATCACCCATGCGCCCGGTCACAGCAGTCATCGTGGTTGCCGCAGGTTCCGGGCAACGCCTTGGCTACGGCATGCCCAAGGCAGCAGTGCCGCTTGGCGGAGAGCCGATCCTGATGCATGCCCTGCGGGGCATTGTTGCTTCCGGCGTGGCCAGCCAGGTATGCGTGGCCTTGCCTCCCGGCGACGAAGGCCTGCGCCGGCTGTGCGATGACTTCCGGGAGGAACTTGCCGACGGCGGACCCCTCCTGACTGTCGTTGACGGCGGATCCACCAGGGCCGAGTCCGTCCGCGCCGGAATCGCAGCGCTGATGGAAGGCATCGAGGCCGTCCTCGTCCACGACGCCGCCCGTGCCCTGACGCCCGAATCCGTTTTCCACCGGGTCTGCGATTCCCTGGTCGCCGGCGCCGCGGCGGTTATTCCGGTGCTCCCGGTCGTGGACACGGTCAAGACAGTGGCGGCTACCACCGGCAGTGACGCTGCGGTTGCCCCCGAAGTTGTCACGGGGACTGCCCGCCGCGAGGAACTGCGGGCTGTGCAGACCCCGCAAGGCTTCACCCTCGGCACGCTGCTGCGGGCGCACCAGGCAGCACAGGAACTGGACCAGCAGCAGGCAGCGGCCGTCACTGACGACGCCATGCTCGTGGAAATGCTGGGCACCGCGGTGCACGCCGTCCGCGGGTCAACGCAGTCCCTAAAGATCACCACACCCCTTGACCTCATCTTCGCCGAAGGGCTCCTTGAGGGTCCGCTCGGTGCCCGGTGGGTGGAGGGATGAGCCCGGACCCCGTCCTGCCCCGCACCGGCGTGGGCATCGACGTCCACGCCTATGCCCCCGAGGATTCTCCGCGCCCGCTGTGGCTCGGTGGCCTGCTCTGGCCAGGCGAACGCGGCCTCGCCGGGCATTCGGACGGCGACGCTGTGGCGCACGCAGCAGCGGACGCCCTGTTTTCGGCTGCCGGCATCGGCGACCTTGGCACCCACTTCGGGACGGACCGCCCCGAATTTGCCGGTGCGTCCGGTGCCACCCTCCTCGCCGAGGCCGCACGGATCGTCCGGGCCGCCGGATTCGAAATCGGCAACGTCGCCGTGCAGTTTGTTGCCAACCGGCCCAAATTCGGCCCGCGTCGGGAAGAATCGCAAAGGGTCCTGAGCGAGGCGGCAGGGGCACACGTTGGCGTCACGGCAACCACCAGTGACGGCCTGGGATTCACCGGGCGCGGCGAGGGAATCTCCGCCGTGGCCACCGCCTTGGTGTACCCGCAGCCCCCTGCACCCATCAGCTAGTCTGGAGCGGTGACCCTGCGCTTCTATGACACCGCCTCCGCTGACGTCCGGAATTTCGTCCCCCTCGTCGAGGGCAAGGTCAGCCTCTACTACTGCGGTGCGACCGTCCAGGGGATGCCGCACGTAGGCCATATCCGTTCCGCCATCGCTTTCGACCAGCTCACCCGCTGGCTGCAGTACCGGGGCCTGCGCGTCACGGTTGTCCGCAACGTGACGGACATCGACGACAAGATTCTCGCCAAGTCCGAAGCCTCCTTTGCGCCGGACTTCAGCCCCGAGCCGGGCGAGGTTGCCCGCGAGGAATGGTGGGCCCTGGCCTACCGCTACGAGCAGGAATTCCTGAAGGCCTATGACGCCCTGGGCGTCTCCCGCCCCACGTACGAGCCCCGCGCCACCGGACACATCCCCGAAATGCATGCCCTGATCCAGCAGCTCATCGACCGCGGCCACGCCTACCCGGCGCTGGACGACTCAGGGGACGTGTACTTCGACGTCCGCTCCTGGGACAAGTACGGCGCCCTGACCCGGCAGAACATCAGATGATATGCAGGCAGCGCCCGACGCCGATCCCCGCGGCAAGAAGGACCCCCGCGACTTTGCGCTGTGGAAGGGTTCCAAGGAAGGGGAGCCGGCCACCGCCAGCTGGTCCTCGCCCTGGGGTGCCGGGCGGCCGGGCTGGCACCTCGAGTGCTCCGCCATGGTGACCAAGTACCTCGGTGCAGCCTTCGACATCCACGGCGGGGGCCTGGACCTCCGATTCCCGCATCACGAAAACGAGATGGCCCAGTCGCAGGCAGCCGGACATCCCTTCGCCAACTTCTGGATGCACAACGGCATGGTGACGTACCAGGGCGAAAAGATGTCCAAGTCCATCGGCAACACCATCAGCCCGGCCGAAATGCTCGAACTCGCCCCACCGCGGGTGGTCCGCTACTACCTCGGCCAGGCGCACTACCGGTCCATCCTTGACTACCGTCCCACGTCCCTGCAGGAGGCAGCGGCGGCCGTGGAACGCATCGACGGATTCCTGGCCAAGGCCGCGGCACGCTTCGGCGGGGACGCGGGCCCCATCGACGGCAGCCACGGTTCCTCATCCGCAAATGTCCAGGCATTCCAGGAGGCCATGGACGACGACCTTAACGTCCCGCGCGCTCTGGCGGCACTGCATGAGACGGTTCGGGCGGGTAACACGGCCCTCGCCGACGGGGACGACGACGGCGCCCGGAGTGCCATGCACGCCGTGGTCCTGATGACCGGCGTCCTGGGGCTCAACGCCGTCGCAGGCTCCGAAAAAGCCAGCACGCGTGAGGCCGAAGCGCTCGACGTCCTGGTCGAGGCGCAGCTCTCGGCCCGGGCGGCTGCCCGCGCCGACAAGGACTGGGCGAAGTCGGACGCCATCCGGGACACCCTCAACCAGGCAGGCGTCCTGGTGGAGGACGGCCCGGACGGTGCCACCTGGAGCCTCAAGCGGGACTGAACAGGCCGCTATCCCCGATTTTTTTCGGGTCAGTAGACTGGTATGCAGATTCAGTCAGCACAATCAAGGGTGGAACAACATGGCCAACAATGGTCGCCGATCGGTTAAAGCGAAGAAGGGCCCAACCGTCGGAACCGGTGGCCATGGCCGCAAGGCCCTCGAGGGCAAGGGACCCACGCCCAAGGCCGAGGACCGTGTGTACCACAAAGCGCACAAGGCCAAGCAGCTCTCTGAACGCTCCGCAGCCAAGCGGGGGACCGGTGCCCGCAGCGCCGGTGCCGCCAAATCCGGCCCCAAGGGTCGCGCCACCGAGGAAGTCGTTACCGGGCGCAACTCCGTGGTCGAGGCGCTCCGCGCCGGCATCCCGGCGAAGGCCCTCCACGTTGCCATCCGCATCGAAATGGATGACCGGGTCAAGGAATCCCTGAAGCTCGCCGCCGAACGCGGCATCCCGCTGCTGGAAACGGGCAAGCCTGAACTTGACCGGATGACGGACGACGCCGTCCACCAGGGCCTGGTCCTGCAGATCCCGCCCTACGAGTACCAGGACGCCTATGAGCTCGCCGAGGAAACCGTGGACAAGTGGAAGAAGGGGCACATCTCCAACGCGCCGCTCTTCGTTGCCCTTGACGGCATTACCGACCCCCGGAACCTGGGTGCAATCATCCGCTCCGTCTCCGCCTTCAGCGGCCACGGCGTCATCGTGCCCGAGCGCCGTTCCGTGGGTGTGACCGCCTCGGCATGGAAGACCAGCGCCGGTGCCGCCGTCCGTGTGCCCGTGGCCCGCGCCTCCAACCTGAACAACGCGCTGAAGCAGTTCAAGAACATGGGCATCTATGTCCTGGGGCTCGACGGCGACGGCGATGTTTCGCTGCCTGACCTCACACTGGCCACCGAACCGGTGTGCATCGTGGTGGGCTCCGAAGGGAAGGGTTTGAGCCGGCTGGTCCGGGAAAACTGCGACCAGATCGTCTCCATCCCCATCGATTCCGCCATGGAGTCCCTGAACGCCTCGATGGCCGTGGGCATCTCGCTGTACGAGGTCTCCCGCCAGCGCTCCGCAGGATAACTTCGCCGCCCGTAACCTGCGTGCGGATTCCCGGCGCCGCAGGGGCGTACGGGCAGGTCAAGTGCCGCTGGCCGCTATTATTTAGGTGATGGTCATGCCGCTTTTCGACACCGCTTCCACCATGGACGCCTCCTCGGCTGTTCCCCTCGGTGTCAGCGTCCCGCGCGCTGACTCCGGCGGTACCCGCCACCACACCGGCGGACGTGCCAACGTTGCCTGCTTCGCCCCCGGCGTCGGCAGCGTGGACATCGCCTACTGCCCTCCCGGCGGCCGGTGGCGTACCCAGACCCTGCCCAACGTGACCAAGGGAGTCCACCACGGCATCGTGGAAGACCTGCCGTACGGATCGCGCTACGGCTTCCGCCCGACGTCGGACGGCCAGCCTCTGCCCCCGGTGCTTCCGGCAAGCAATGGCTCCGCCCGCCAGCCCCTGCTGCTGGACCCGTACGGCCGGGGAGTGGACCAGGGGGACGGCTTCCTCACCAGCGTCCGCACCGCCGTCGACTTCGACTGGGAAGCTGACGAACGGCTGCGCCTTCCCTGGCGCAACACCATTGTCTATGAGGCGCATGTCCGCGGCCAGAGCATGCTCCATCCCGACGTGCCCGAGGCTCTGAGGGGCACCTATGCGGGCCTGGCCCACCCCGCCGTCATAGAGCACCTCACCGGCCTGGGCATTACGTCCGTCCAGCTCCTGCCCGTCCATTTCCACATCGATGAGCCACACCTGCAGGACCTGGGCCTCAGCAACTACTGGGGGTACAACACCGCCGCCTTCTTCGCCCCGCACCCCGGCTACGCCACCCGCGCGGCCCAGGAAGAGGGTCCGCAGGCGGTCCAGGACGAGTTCAAGGCCATGGTGAAGGCACTTCACGCCGCCGGGCTGGAAGTCATCCTCGATGTCGTTTACAACCACACGGCCGAAGGTACGGCGGACGGCCCTGTCCTAAGCTTCCGCGGCCTCGGTGAAGACACGTACTACCGCGTGGACGGCAGCGGCAAGTACATCGACACCACCGGCTGCGGCAACACGCTCAATTTCGGGGACCAGCACGTGGTCCAGCTGGTGACCGACTCCCTCCGCTACTGGGTGGACGAATTCCACATCGACGGCTTCCGGTTCGACCTCGCCGTGACGCTCTGCCGCAACGCCGCCAACGAATTCGACCCCCACCACCCCTTCCTCACGGCCGTCGCCGCCGATCCCGTCCTGGCCGAAGTCAAGCTGATCGCCGAGCCCTGGGATATTGGCTACGGCGGCTGGCAGACCGGCCGGTTCCCGCGCGGGTGGGTGGACTGGAACGACCACTTCCGCGACGCCGTCCGGACGTTTTGGCTGGCCGACCGGGCAGCCATCGATTCCGGCGGGCACGGCGGCACGATGGCAAAGCTCGCCGATGCCCTGTCCGGTTCCGCGGGCCTTTTCCAGGCCTCGGGCCGTTCGCGCCTGGCGTCGGTCAACTTCGTCACCGCCCATGACGGCTTCACCATGAAGGACCTCGTGTCCTTCGACCGGAAGCACAACGAGGCCAACGGCGAAGAAAACAGGGACGGCCACGGGGACAACCGCAGCTACAACCACGGCGTTGAGGGCCCCACCGAGAACAGCGCAATCCTGGCTCAGCGCGCCCAGTCGCGGCGCAACCTGATGGTGTCGCTGATGGTCTCGCTCGGCGTCCCGATGATCACTGCCGGGGACGAGCTGGCGCGGACCCAGCACGGCAACAACAACGCCTACTGCCAGGACAACGCCATTACCTGGCTCGACTGGACGCTGACGCCGGAGGCACACGAGATGCTGCGGAGCACCAAACGGTACATCCGGCTGCGCAAGGAGTTCCTGGCCGCCCAGCCCCACGACTTCCCGGTCCGCGACGAACAGTCATACCTCTACTGGTTCGACCAGCACGGCCAGCCGATGTCCGCCGAGCGCTGGAATGATCCGCAGCACCGCGTCCTGCAACTCCTGCTCCGCGACGACGGCGGCGACCTTGCCGGGCTGGTGGTGGTCAACGGGGGTGCCCATGACGTCGAGGTCACCCTGCCGGATGCCGGGAAGCCGGCTCCGAGCCTGTTCGAGCTGCGGCTCACCACCTCGCCCCGCCACAAGGAGCGGCAGGGCATCCAGGTGGCAGCGGGGGAGATCGACCTTGCTGAGGCCAACTCCATCAGCATCTACCGCACGTAGACTCTCCATCCACCCGTCAGGCAGACCCGCATGCGCAACCGCTCCATCCTCCCGCTGATCCTTACCACCCTGGTGGTGCTGGCCGTGGTGGCGTTCGGCGGCGCCGGGCTGCTGGGCCAACAGACGGACGGCACGACGCCGGGTGCCGCCTCCAGCGCTGCGGGCACCCAGCGCGGGACGGTCACATCCCCGGCGGCGAAGCAGCCGGGGCCCCACCGCGGAGCCAACCCATCGAGCCTGCCGGAGATCCGGGAATCCGCGCTGCCCGTGGAGGGCCGCCGGGTGCTGGCGCTGATCCGGGCGGGCGGCCCGTTCCAGTACGGCCAGGATGACCAGGTGTTCGGCAACTTCGAACGGGTCCTCCCCACCCGGGACCGCGGGTATTACCGCGAGTACACCGTTCCCACGCCCGGTGAACCGGACCGGGGTGCCCGGCGCATCGTGGCCGGCAACGACGGCGAGAAGTATTACACCGGGGACCACTACGCAACGTTCAAGTACATAGCGGAAGGCAGCTAGCAAAACCATGAGAATCTTCTCCGGCGACACCTGGACCCTCGAAGAGCTGCAGGAACAGGTGGCCGACGCCGGGCGCCGCAGCGTGGTGGTCCCTCCGGCGGACAGTAAACGCACCGTCCTGGAGACTTTTGGCGAGGTGCTGGACTTTCCCGAGCATTACGGCGTGAACCTCGACGCGCTGAACGACTCGCTCCATGACTTCGCGGACAGCATCAGCGGGAACGGCAACCCTCCCGTCACGCTGCTGTGGCAGGTGGCGGCGCCGTTCCGCGCTGACCGGTCTTTCGGGATCATCTGCGAGATCCTGCAGGACGCAGAACGGTACGCGGGCAAGGACCTGGCCGTCACCGCGGTGCTTCTTTAAGTGACTGCGGTGCTTGCTTAAACGGACCGGCAGGCCTGCCGGGAAGCAGGCCTGCCGGTCCTTGTCCGCAATGGGCTAAGCGTTCACGATCAGCCCGAGTTCGGCCTTCGAGGCCAGGGCGTCATGCCGGGGCAGGACGCGGACCGTGTAACCGAACGGCCCGGAGCGGTCGATCACCAGGGAGCTGCTGAACAGGTGGCGCCCGTTGCCCAGGTCCTCCTTCACCTGGAGCTCCATCATGGTGATGTCGGCCAGGGTGTCGTTCTCCTCAGCCCGGCCATAGGCCACCTCGACGCAGACGTCCTCCGGCGTGAGGGCGTTCAGGGCCACGTAGGCGTTGACCTGGAGCGTGTCGCCGATCTGCGGGTCCTCGGAGACGCCGACCGAATCCACATGCTCAACATGGACCTGCGGCCAGGCGCCGCGCACCTTGGCCGACCATGAAGCCAACGCACGGGCCTGGGCGTACGAGTTGGCGGTGGCGCTGCGGCCCGCTTCCGCTGCCGGGCGGTAGAGGATGTTCACGTAGTCGCGGAGCATGCGCTCAGCGGAGACCGCCGGACCCAGGTGCGAGAGCGTGTGCTTGATCATGGACACCCAGTGGGTAGGCACCTTCTCCCTCGGTGTCGTCGAGGGGCCGGCAGCGCCTGCAGCCTCGGACACCGTGCTGCCGTAGAAGCGTGGTGCCACCTGTGTTTCCAGCAGCTCGTACAGCGCCGCCGCTTCGATGTCGTCCCGCTCCTCGGGGGAAGCGTCGTTGTTGGCCGTGGGAATCGCCCAGCCGTTCTCGCCGTCGTACATCTCATCCCACCAGCCGTCCAGGACGGAAAGGTTCAGCGAGCCGTTCAGGGCCGCCTTCATGCCCGACGTGCCGCAGGCCTCCAGCGGACGCAGCGGGTTGTTCAGCCAGACGTCGCAGCCCGGAAACAGGGTCCTGGCCATGGCGATGTCGTAGTTGGGCAGGAACGCGATGCGGTGTCGGACCTCGGGGTCGTCCGTGAACCGCACCAGGTCCTGGATCATTTTCTTCCCGGCGTCATCGGCAGGATGCGACTTGCCGGCGATCACCAGCTGGATCGGGTGGTCCTTGTGCAGGAGCAGCGCCTTCAACCGCGCCGGTTCGCGCAGCATCAGGGTCAGCCGCTTGTAGGTGGGCACGCGGCGGGCGAAGCCGATGGTGAGGATGTCCGGGTCCAGGACGTTGTCCGTCCAGCCCAGCTCTGCGTCGGCCGCGCCGCGCTTCTTCCAGGCCGCCCGCAGCCTGCGGCGGACGTCCTCCACCAGGGCAGCGCGCATCTCGCGTCGCAGCGCCCAGACGTCGGCATCGCTGACGTTGTAGGCCAGGTCCCACTTGCCCAGCGCTTCGGCCTCGCTGCCAAACTGGTCGCGGGCGAGCTTGGAGATGCGGCTGTCCACCCAGGTGGGCACGTGCACGCCGTTGGTGACCGAGGTGATGGGCACCTCGGAGTGGTCGAATCCCGGCCAGAGGGCGGAGAACATGCCACGGGACACCTCGCCGTGGAGCTTGGCTACGCCGTTGGCGCGCTGGGCCAGGCGCAGGCCCATGACCGCCATGTTGAAGACGGCAGGGTTACCGTCCGCGTAGTTCTCCCGTCCCAATTCCAGGACGCGGTCCACGGGCACGTCCGGAGCCAGTCCGGCCTGGAAGAAATGGCTGATCTGGTTGATCTCGAACCTGTCGATGCCGGCCGGGACCGGGGTGTGGGTGGTAAACACGGTGGAGGCGCGGCCCGCGGCGAGGGCTTCGTCGAAAGTCAGGGCCTCTTCCCCGGACATCAGTTCCTGGATGCGTTCGATCCCCAGGAACCCCGCGTGCCCTTCGTTGGTGTGGAACACCTCCGGCGCGGCGCTGCCCGTCAGCTTCTGGAAGGCGCGCAGGGCCTTGACCCCGCCCATTCCCAGCAGGAGCTCCTGCTGCAGCCGGTGGTCGCCGCCGCCGCCGTACAACCGGTCGGTGATGCTGCGGGCGGCGTCGTCATTGCCCGGAACGTTGGAGTCCAGGAGGAGCAGGGGAACACGGCCGACGTCGGCCCGCCAGATATGTGCCAGGAGCCGGCGCCCGTTGGGAAGGGGCAGGGACACCTCCAGGGCCTTGCCGTTGCCGTCGGGAGACGGTTCCCGGAGCAGCGTCAGCGGCAGGCCGTCCGGATCCAGGACAGGGTAGGTTTCCTGCTGCCATGCATCGCGGGACAGTGACTGCTTGAAGTAGCCCGCCTGGTACAGCAGGCCCACCCCGATTAGGGGGACGCCGAGGTCCGAGGCTGCCTTCAGGTGGTCGCCGGCGAGGATACCCAGGCCGCCCGAGTATTGGGGGAGGACCTCGGTGATGCCGAACTCGGGAGAGAAGTAGGCGATGGAGGCGGGTGCATCCGGGCCCAGGCCCTGGTACCAGCGCGGTTCCTGGAGGTACCGGTCAAGGTCCTGCTCGGCGGCGCGAACCCTCTCCACCACGGACTGGTTTGCGGCGAGCTGCTGGAATTCCTCGCGGCTGACCATGCCCAGGAAGCCGATGGGGTCCTGCCCGCTCTCCTCCCAGAGGCGCGGGTTCAGCCCTGCGAAAAGTTCCCGGGTGGGGCGGTGCCAGGACCACCGCAAATTGCTGGCCAGCCTGGCCAGGGGCCGAATGGGTTCGGGGAGGACTGTACGGACCGTAAACCTGCGGATTGCCTTCACCTGCGTCACACTAACCGACAACATGCGCGGCTGGAACCAGCTTTGGGTTTCTTTTGGGTAAATGACAGGGGCATGAAGAAATTCGGCCGCGGCACACCGTTTTTAGTGAGCAGGCTTAGCAATCCCGGGCATTTCTCGCTAACGTCGAGCCTGTGACGACTAACTCAGGAACCAGTGCAGCATCCACCAAAATGCCCCAGCGCAGTATCACCGAGGACCTGCGGTTCGGGCGTTTTCCGATTACCGCAGTACAACCCGTCGTCGAGGGCGGCAAATTCCCGGCCAAGGCCCTGCCCGGCGAAGCCATCGTGGTGGGCGCCACCTGCTTCCGCGAAGGGCATGACCAGCTCGGCGTCAGTGCCGTGCTCCTTGACCCTTCCGGTGCCGAGCGCCAGCGCGTGCGCCTTGCCCCGCCCCGTGGGGAACGGGGCATGGGTACTGACCGCTGGGAAGGCGTGCTCACGCCGTCGGAAGCGGGGAACTGGTCCTTTGCCATCGAAGCCTGGCACGACCGCTACGGCACCTGGCACCATAACGCCGAGGTGAAGATCGACGCCGGAATCGACGTCGACCTCATGCTCGCCGAAGGTGCCAAACTGCTGGGCGAAGCGTCCGCGGAGGACTTCCGGGACGACGTGGACCGGGCTGCCCTGCGGCACGCCTCGGAGGTCCTGGGTGACCAGTCCCGCAGCACGGAGGAACGGCTTGGTGCCGGGTTCAGCCAGGAAATCGCTGACATCGTTGCCCGCCAGCCCATCCGGGAACTCGTCACCGTCTCCGAGAAGTACCCCCTGCTGGTGGAGCGGGACCGGGCCGGGCGGGGCGCCTGGTACGAGTTCTTCCCCCGGTCCGAAGGCGCCGTCAAGGACCACAACACCGGCGCCTGGACCTCAGGCAACTTCCGGACCGCGGCCCAGCGGCTGGACGCCGTCGCCGCCATGGGGTTCGACGTCCTCTACATGCCGCCGATCCACCCCATCGGCGTGCAGTTCCGGAAGGGGCCCAACAACACGCTTGTTGCCGGCCCCCACGATCCCGGTTCACCGTGGGCCATCGGAGCCAAGGAAGGCGGCCACGACGCCATCCACCCCGACCTCGGATCCTTCGAGGACTTCGATGCCTTCGTGGCACGTGCCAACGAGCTGGGACTGGAAGTGGCACTGGACCTGGCGCTCCAGGCTGCCCCGGACCACCCCTGGGTGCAGTCCCACCCGGAATGGTTCACCACCAGGGTCGACGGCAGCATTGCCTACGCGGAAAACCCGCCCAAGAAGTACCAAGACATTTACCCGCTCAATTTCGATAACGATCCCGAAGGCCTTTCCCGCGAAATCCTGCGGATTGTGCTGCTGTGGGTCAGCCACGGCGTCAAGATATTCCGCGTCGACAACCCGCACACCAAGCCAGTGTGGTTCTGGGAATGGCTCATTGCTGAAGTGGACAAAGCGGTGCCAGGCGTCGTGTTCCTTGCCGAGGCCTTTACCCGCCCCGCGATGATGCACGCGCTGGGCAGGGCAGGCTTCCAGCAGTCGTACACCTACTTCACGTGGCGGAACACCAAGAAGGAAATCGAGACCTACTTCGAGGAAGTAAGCCACGAGTCCCCGGCGTTCTTCCGCCCGAATTTCTTCGTCAACACCCCGGACATCCTCACGGAATACCTGCAGTATGGCGGCCCGGCCGCGTTCCGCATCAGGGCGGTGCTGGCCTCCACGGGCAGCCCGCTCTGGGGTGTGTACGCCGGCTACGAACTGTACGAGCACGTGGCCCGGCCCGGTGCCGAGGAATACATCGACAACGAGAAGTTCGAGTACAAGGCACGCGACTGGGACGCGGCCGCAGAGTCCGGACGCTCGCTGGCGCCGTACATCACGCGGCTGAACCACATCCGGCGGGACCACCTCGCGCTGCTGGACCTGCAGAACCTGACGGTCCACGACAGCACCGACGACTCAACGGTGGTCTACTCCAAGCACAAGACCCTTCCCGACGGATCCAAGGACACCATCATCGTGGTGGTCAACGTGGACCCGCATGTGACCAAGGAATGCAGCGTGGCCCTGGACCTGGCAGCCCTGGAACTGGACCCGCAGGACATCACGCCCGGCGGCGGCTTCTACGTGGACGACCTCCTCTCCGGCCAAAGCTGGGAGTGGGGCGAGTTCAACTATGTGCGGCTTGATCCGCACGTGGAGCCCGCCCACATCCTGAGCGTGAGGAGAACGCATCAGTGACCTTCAATCCGCAAGGTTCCGGCCACTTCACCCCTAAGAGCACCTTCGAGCTAAATGCGCCTGGCCTCCAGCATGACCCTCTGTGGTACCGCAAGGCAGTGTTCTATGAAGTGCTCGTCAGGGCCTTTTCGGATGCCAACGGCGATGGGTCCGGGGATTTCTCCGGACTCATCGACCGGCTGGACTACCTGCAGTGGCTCGGCGTTGACTGCCTCTGGCTGCCCCCGTTTTTCCAGTCTCCGCTGCGTGACGGCGGTTATGACATCTCCGACTACAACTCGGTCCTGGACGAGTTCGGCACCATCAGCGACTTCAAAAGGCTGGTGGCGGAAGCACATGCCCGCGGCGTCCGGGTGATCATCGACCTTCCACTGAACCACACCTCCGACCAGCACCCCTGGTTCCAGGAGTCCCGGAAGGACCCGGATGGACCGTTCGGGGACTTCTACGTCTGGAGCGACACCGACGAAAAATACCAGGATGCCCGCATCATCTTCGTCGACACGGAGGAATCGAACTGGACGTTCGATCCCATCCGCCGCCAGTTCTTCTGGCACCGGTTCTTCAGCCACCAGCCGGACCTGAACTTCGAAAACCCCAAGGTGATCGACGCCGTCTTCGATGTGGTCCGGTTCTGGCTGGACCAGGGAATCGACGGTTTCCGGGCGGATGCCATCCCGTACCTTTTCGAGGAGGAGGGGACCAACTGCGAAAACCTGCCGGCCACCCACGAGTTCCTCCGCCGCCTCCGGGAAATGGTGGATGAAAGCTACCCCGGGCGTGTGATCATCGCCGAAGCGAACCAGCCGCCCACTGAAGTGGTGGAGTACTTCGGCACCGTTGAGGAACCCGAATGCCACATGGCGTTCCACTTTCCCATCATGCCCCGCCTCTACTACGCGCTGCGCGACCAAAAGGCCGCACCCATCATCGAGACCATGCGCGACACCCCGGACATTCCCGAGGGCGCACAGTGGGGCACCTTCCTCCGCAACCACGATGAACTGACCCTGGAGATGGTCACCGCCGACGAGCGCGCCGCCATGCTGGGCTGGTACGCGCCGGACCCGCGCATGCGGGCCAACATCGGCATCCGCCGCCGGCTGGCGCCCCTGCTCGACAACTCCCGGGCCGAGATCGAGCTGATCAACGCGCTCCTGCTCTCGCTGCCGGGCAGCCCTTTCCTCTACTACGGCGACGAGATCGGCATGGGGGACAACATCTGGCTCGAGGACCGCGACGCAGTCCGTACGCCCATGCAGTGGAACCCCGACCGGAACGCAGGCTTCTCCCATGCGGACCCCGGCAAGCTGTACCTCCCGCCCATCCAGTCCCTGGTGTACAACTACGCCATGGCCAACGTGGAGGCTGAGGCGGCGCACTCCGGCTCCCTGCTGCGCTGGACCCGGCAGATCCTGAGCGTCCGCAAGAACCACCCGGCGTTCGGGCTGGGCGGCTTCAAGCACGTGGAAGCAGACCACGACGCCGTCCTGGCCTACCTGCGCGAGCTCCCGGACAACAACCCCGCAGGGGCCGACGCCGAGACCATCCTGTGCGCCTTCAACCTGTCCCAGCACCCGGTCGCTGCCACGCTGCGGATTCCCGAGTACGCCGGCAGGGGCCTCCGCGATGTGTTTGGCGGCCAGGTCTTTCCCGGTATCGGCGACGACGGCACCCTCACCCTGACCATCGGAAGCCACGATTTCTTCTGGCTCCGGATGCGGTCGGCGGGGTCAAGTCCCTCGTCGCCCTACACCCAGGCCATGCCCATCCTGTCGATAGAGAACTGAGATGAACCAGCCAATCCTCACTCCCGCCCTCACCGCGCTGCTCAAGGAATGGCTGCCGCAGCAGCGTTGGTTCCCCGTCAAAACCCCCGATTTCGCCATCTCCCAAGCGGGCAGCCTGGGCCTGGCGGACGCCAGCGGGCACGCGGCCCTGGCCGTGTTCCTCCTCAACGTCACCACCCAGGCGCCCGACGGCGGCCAGCGCACCTCCGTGGTGCAGGTTCCCCTGAGCTTCCGGCCGGCACCGGCCGGAGGCATGGAGCGGGCACTGGTAGGTGAAGCAGCCGGAATGGATCCCACCCGCCCGTGGGTCTACGACGCCGTCCACGACCCCGACTTCGTGGGGGCCTGGCTGGAGCTCATCCGGCAGGAAGGGAAAGCGGACAGCGGCACCGCGACCGGTTTCCGCGTGCAAGGTTCCTACCGCCTGCCCACGGCGAAGGGCGTCGTGAAGGTTCTCTCCGGCGAGCAGTCCAACAGTTCCGTCATTGTGGACGACGGCGAGTCGGCGGCGATGGTGAAATTCTTCCGGGTCCTTTCGGATGGGACCAACCCGGAAATCGAAGTGGGCGCCGCCCTGACCAAGGCCGGGACCTCCGAAGTCCCTGCCACCCTTGGCTGGGTCAGGGGGGAGTGGCTGGCGAACGGCAACCACGCCTCCAACGGCACCGGCCAGGGAACCCGGTACGTCCAGGGCGAGCTCGCGGTGGCCCACGAATTCCTCGCCGGGGGCCGTGATGCCTGGCGGCTGGCCGTCGACGCTGCCCGCTCCGGCACTGATTTCACCGCGGAGGCCAAGGCCCTTGGCGCGGCAACGGCCACCGTGCACAAGCGCCTGGCAGAGGCCCTGGGGCAGTCAACCGGGCCGGGGGCCGGAAAGGGGGCAGGACCAGCTGTTGCACAGCGTGTCCGGACCGCCTGGGCCGAAGCGCGTGCCGCCGTCGGACCTTACGACGATGCCCTGGACGCCCTGCTGGCGAACCTGGACAAGACCCCCACCGGGCCACTGCAGCGCATCCACGGCGACCTCCACCTGGGCCAGATCCTGCAGGTCACCGGCCAGTCGGGGGACGGGTCCCGCTGGGCAATCCTTGACTTCGAAGGCGAACCCCTCCGGCCCATCGCCGAGCGCAACGTTCCGGATGTGCCGCTGCGCGACGTCGTAGGGATGCTGCGGTCGTTCGACTACGCCGCGGGGGCAGCCCAACGCGAGCAGGAAGGTGCACAGGTGCCGGACAGCTGGGTTGACGACTGCGCCGACGCCTTCCTCGCCGGGTACGCCGCCATCATTCCCGGAACGGTGGACCGGACCTCACCGCTGTTTGTGGCATTGTGGCTGGACAAGGCACTGTACGAAGTTGTTTATGAAATGCGTAACAGGCCCGACTGGGTGGCGATTCCAGTAAACGCCTCCAGGCGGATCCTGGGCAGTAACGGTGCCGGCGACTCCGCCGGCGCAGCATCGGAAGGTAACGAAATGACAGGCTCAGCACGAACTGACCGCCCGGGGGTGCCCCTGCCCGTGGATGAAGGCACCCTGGGCAGGATCGCGAACGGCGAACACCACGCCCCCCACTCCGTCCTGGGCGCGCACCTGGACGACTTTGGGCATGTCACCATCCGGACCGTGAAGCACCTGGCCGAGGCAGTCACCGTGGTCACGCGGGCCGGCGAAATTCCCATGGAACACGAGGCCCACGGTGTATGGGTTGCGGTCCTGGAACCACTGGAACAGGGGCATGTTCCCGACTACCGGCTCTCGGTCACCTACCCGGGCAAGGACCCCGTGACCGTCGATGAGTCCTACCGCTACCTGCCCACGGTGGGCGAAGTGGACCTGCACCTCATCGGCGAAGGCCGGCACGAAAAACTGTGGCAGGTGCTTGGCGCCCATGTCCGGCACTACAAGTCCGGGCTGGGGGATGTCAACGGTGTCTCCTTCGCCGTATGGGCCCCCAACGCGCAGGCCGTCCGCGTCAAGGGCGACTTCAACGCCTGGGACGGACGCGAGCACTCGATGCGCTCCCTGGGTTCCTCCGGCGTCTGGGAAGTGTTCATCCCCGGCGTCGCGGCGGGGGCCTGCTACAAGTACGAAATCCTGACGCGGGGCGGCTACTGGGTTGAAAAGGCCGATCCGCTCGCCTTCGGCACCGAGGTCCCGCCCCTGACCGCCTCCAGGGTGGTGGAACCGTCCTACGCCTTCAAGGACGACGAATGGATGGAGGCACGGGCCAAGCGTGACCCCCACAACTCCGCCATGAGCGTCTACGAGGTCCACCTCGGGTCCTGGCGCCTGGGCCTTGGCTACCGCGAACTCGCCCAGGAACTGGTGGAGTACGTCAAGTGGCTCGGTTTCACGCATGTGGAGTTCATGCCGGTCGCAGAGCACCCGTTCGGCGGTTCCTGGGGTTACCAGGTCACGTCCTACTTCGCGCCCACCTCCCGGTTCGGACACCCCGATGAGTTCCGCTACCTGGTGGACGCCCTCCACCAGGCCGGGATCGGCGTCCTGCTGGACTGGGTTCCCGCGCACTTCCCGAAGGACGCCTGGGCGCTGGCAAAGTTCGACGGCGAGGCCCTCTACGAGCACTCCGACCCGGCGCTTGGCGAACACCCGGACTGGGGCACCTTGATCTTTGACTTCGGCCGCACCGAGGTCCGCAACTTCCTGGTGGCCAACGCGCTCTACTGGCTGGAGGAGTTCCACATCGACGGCCTGCGCGTGGACGCGGTAGCTTCCATGCTCTACCTCGACTACTCACGCCAGGAGGGCCAGTGGCGGCCCAACCGCTTCGGCGGCAGGGAGAACCTTGAGGCCATCTCCTTCCTGCAGGAAGTCAACGCCACGGTCTACAAGACCCACCCGGGCGCCGTCATGATCGCCGAGGAATCCACGGCCTTCCCCGGGGTCACCGCCCCGACCAGCCACGGCGGCCTGGGCTTCGGCCTGAAGTGGAATATGGGCTGGATGCACGATTCACTCAAGTACATCTCCGAGGACCCCTACAACCGCAGGTGGCACCACGGGACGGTGACGTTCTCCCTGGTGTACGCGTTCACGGAGAACTTCCTGCTGCCCATCAGCCATGACGAGGTTGTCCACGGCAAGGGCTCCATGCTCCGCAAGATGCCCGGTGACCGCTGGCAACAGCTGGCGAACCTCCGCGCCTTCTTTGCTTACCAGTGGGCGCATCCGGGTAAGCAGCTCATCTTCATGGGCACCGAGTTCGGCCAGGAAGCGGAGTGGTCCGAGCAGCACGGCCTTGACTGGTGGCTTGCAGACATCCCGGCCCACCGGGGTCTGCAGCTGCTGACCAAGGACCTCAATGAGCTCTACGCATCCACCCCCGCCCTGTACACCCAAGACAACGTTCCGGCCGGCTTCCAGTGGATCAACGGGGGAGATTCGGACCGCAACGTCCTGTCCTTCATCAGGTGGGACGCCGACGGTAACCCGCTGGTCTGTGCCATCAACTTCTCCGGCGCACCGCATGTCGGCTACACCCTCGGGGTTCCGACGGCCGGGGCCTGGACAGAGGTGCTCAACACGGACCACAGCACCTATGGCGGATCCGGCGTGCTGAACGAGGGGGAGCTCAAGGCAACGGATGACGGACAGGATGGCCAGCCGGCCACCCTGACCGTTACGCTTCCCCCGCTAGGTGCGGCGTACTTCAAGCCGGGAACATCAACGGCTGGCTGACCCGTCCGGCCGGTGAACTGCGAAAGGCCCGGAATCCGTGTGATTCCGGGCCTTTCGGCTGCCTGTGGCGACCCCAAGTGGGGCCGACTGGCGAACCGGGAAGAGTGGTGGTACAGTTTATTTCCGCGCTGCTCCACGGAGTCAGACGGAAAACCGATCCCCCAAGCATACGCTTTGGATGGTCGCGGACGCCGGTTTGACACGCGGAACGTCAGCGGGTAAGTTTGAAAAGTTGCTCCGGAGCGATCCTGAACGTGAGTGTTTGGGTGGTGCCGGGTGTGTCTGTTGTTTGAGAACTCAATAGTGTGCCAAGTTTGTTGATACCGATTATGTATGTAATTGGTTGATTGTGCCGAATCGTGCCGCCCCTGTGGTGTGGTTTGGTGTTTTTAGCTGGTTTCAAATTTTGTGCAGCCTTTGTCGCCGTTATTTCCGGTGGTTTTGGTTGTGTCTGTTTTACTTCAACGGAGAGTTTGATCCTGGCTCAGGATGAACGCTGGCGGCGTGCTTAACACATGCAAGTCGAACGATGATGCCCACTTGTGGGTGGATTAGTGGCGAACGGGTGAGTAACACGTGAGTAACCTGCCCTTGACTCTGGGATAAGCCTGGGAAACTGGGTCTAATACCGGATATGACCTTCCATCGCATGGTGGTTGGTGGAAAGCTTTTGTGGTTTTGGATGGACTCGCGGCCTATCAGCTTGTTGGTGGGGTAATGGCCTACCAAGGCGACGACGGGTAGCCGGCCTGAGAGGGTGACCGGCCACACTGGGACTGAGACACGGCCCAGACTCCTACGGGAGGCAGCAGTGGGGAATATTGCACAATGGGCGCAAGCCTGATGCAGCGACGCCGCGTGAGGGATGACGGCCTTCGGGTTGTAAACCTCTTTCAGTAGGGAAGAAGCCGCAAGGTGACGGTACCTGCAGAAGAAGCGCCGGCTAACTACGTGCCAGCAGCCGCGGTAATACGTAGGGCGCAAGCGTTATCCGGAATTATTGGGCGTAAAGAGCTCGTAGGCGGTTTGTCGCGTCTGCCGTGAAAGTCCGGGGCTCAACTCCGGATCTGCGGTGGGTACGGGCAGACTAGAGTGATGTAGGGGAGACTGGAATTCCTGGTGTAGCGGTGAAATGCGCAGATATCAGGAGGAACACCGATGGCGAAGGCAGGTCTCTGGGCATTAACTGACGCTGAGGAGCGAAAGCATGGGGAGCGAACAGGATTAGATACCCTGGTAGTCCATGCCGTAAACGTTGGGCACTAGGTGTGGGGGACATTCCACGTTTTCCGCGCCGTAGCTAACGCATTAAGTGCCCCGCCTGGGGAGTACGGCCGCAAGGCTAAAACTCAAAGGAATTGACGGGGGCCCGCACAAGCGGCGGAGCATGCGGATTAATTCGATGCAACGCGAAGAACCTTACCAAGGCTTGACATGAACCGGAAAGATCTGGAAACAGGTCCCCCACTTGTGGTCGGTTTACAGGTGGTGCATGGTTGTCGTCAGCTCGTGTCGTGAGATGTTGGGTTAAGTCCCGCAACGAGCGCAACCCTCGTTCTATGTTGCCAGCACGTGATGGTGGGGACTCATAGGAGACTGCCGGGGTCAACTCGGAGGAAGGTGGGGACGACGTCAAATCATCATGCCCCTTATGTCTTGGGCTTCACGCATGCTACAATGGCCGGTACAAAGGGTTGCGATACTGTGAGGTGGAGCTAATCCCAAAAAGCCGGTCTCAGTTCGGATTGGGGTCTGCAACTCGACCCCATGAAGTCGGAGTCGCTAGTAATCGCAGATCAGCAACGCTGCGGTGAATACGTTCCCGGGCCTTGTACACACCGCCCGTCAAGTCACGAAAGTTGGTAACACCCGAAGCCGGTGGCCTAACCCCTTGTGGGAGGGAGCTGTCGAAGGTGGGACTGGCGATTGGGACTAAGTCGTAACAAGGTAGCCGTACCGGAAGGTGCGGCTGGATCACCTCCTTTCTAAGGAGCACCTACAACAACCCCGCCAAGCCGCATGGTTTGTGTGGTGGTGTTGTCAGGAAGCAAGCCCGTTGCGCAGGCGATTGTCCTGCGGCGGGTGCTCATGGGTGGAATATCAACAAATAGGTGCCTGGTGGCACGGATCATTGATCAGTACGGATTCCTTCGGGGGTTCAGGAACGTTGTGTGGTCTGGTGTTCCGGGTAGTGTTTGGCACACTGTTGGGTCCTGAGGCAACAGGGCCGGGGTTTAGGTCCCGGGTTTGTTTGTTTCTGGTTTCCCTGTCATGACGGTCTGCGCGCGTTTTGTGTGTGGGGTGTGTGGTGTGGGGTTGTTGTTTGAGAACTACATAGTGGACGCGAGCATCTTGTATAAGAAGCAATTTCCAAGAATATGAACCTGGATCTGGTTCGTGTGCCTTTTGGGTGTGCGGGGCAGTTTCTGTGGTTCTCTCGAGTGTTTTTTGTTTTTGATCTTTGTGGTCAAGTTTTTAAGAGCACACGGTGGATGCCTTGGCATTAGGAGCCGAAGAAGGACGTAGGAATCTGCGATAAGCCTGGGGGAGTCGATAACCGGACTGTGATCCCAGGGTGTCCGAATGGGGAAACCCCGCCAAGCGCGCGAGTGACTTGGTGACCCGTACCTGAACACATAGGGTGCGTGGGGGGAACGCGGGGAAGTGAAACATCTCAGTACCCGCAGGAAGAGAAAACAATAGTGATTCCGTTAGTAGTGGCGAGCGAACGCGGATCAGGCTAAACCGTTCCATGTGTGATAGCCGGCGGGCGTTGCATGGTCGGGGTTGTGGGACTTTCCATACCAGTTCTGCCGGGCTGGTGGGGTGTGATGTGCGCGCATAGGTGAACGGTTTTGAAAGGCCGGCCAGAGAGGGTGTTAGTCCCGTAACCGTAATGTGTTTGTACCGCCTGTGAGAGTATCCCAAGTAGTACGGGGCCCGAGAAATCCCGTGCGAATCTGTCAGGACCACCTGATAAGCCTAAATACTCCCTAATGACCGATAGCGGACCAGTACCGTGAGGGAAAGGTGAAAAGTACCCCGGGAGGGGAGTGAAACAGTACCTGAAACCGTGTGCTTACAATCCGTCGGAGCCAGTCTGATTCTGGTGACGGCGTGCCTTTTGAAGAATGAGCCTGCGAGTTAGTGTTACGTCGCGAGGTTAACCCGTGTGGGGCAGCCGTAGCGAAAGCGAGTCTGAATAGGGCGTGTGAGTGGCGTGATCTAGACCCGAAGCGAAGTGATCTACCCATGGCCAGGTTGAAGCGACGGTAAGACGTCGTGGAGGACCGAACCCACTTCAGTTGAAAATGGAGGGGATGAGCTGTGGGTAGGGGTGAAAGGCCAATCAAACTTCGTGATAGCTGGTTCTCCCCGAAATGCATTTAGGTGCAGCGTTGCGTGTTTCTTGCTGGAGGTAGAGCTACTGGATGGCTAATGGGCCCTACAAGGTTACTGACGTCAGCCAAACTCCGAATGCCGGTAAGTGAGAGCGCAGCAGTGAGACTGTGGGGGATAAGCTTCATAGTCGAGAGGGAAACAGCCCAGACCACCAACTAAGGCCCCTAAGCGTGTGCTAAGTGGGAAAGGATGTGGAGTTGCCCAGACAACCAGGAGGTTGGCTTAGAAGCAGCCACCCTTAAAAGAGTGCGTAATAGCTCACTGGTCAAGTGATTCCGCGCCGACAATGTAGCGGGGCTCAAGTACACCGCCGAAGTTGTGGCATTCACATATGTTCCTAGCCTTCGTGGTTCAGGAGTGTGGATGGGTAGGGGAGCGTCGTGTGGGCAGTGAAGCTGCGGTGTAAACCAGTGGTGGAGCCTACACGAGTGAGAATGCAGGCATGAGTAGCGAAAGACGGGTGAGAAACCCGTCCGCCGAATGATCAAGGGTTCCAGGGTCAAGCTAATCTGCCCTGGGTAAGTCGGGACCTAAGGCGAGGCCGACAGGCGTAGTCGATGGACAACGGGTTGATATTCCCGTACCGGCGAAAAACCGTCCATGTTGAACAGGGGATACTAACCGCCCGAGACCTGCCCGACACCCCTTGTGGGTGAAGGGTTTTGGTGGAGCGCGGGACCTGATCCTGGGAGGCAAGCGTATTAACAGGTGTGACGCAGGAAGGTAGCCGAGCCGGGCGATGGTTGTCCCGGTCTAAGGATGTAGGGCGAGTGGTAGGCAAATCCGCCACTCATGGTGCCTGAGATCTGATGGGACCCCCGTTTGGGGGGATTTGGTGATCCTATGCTGCCGAGAAAAGCATCGACGCGAGGTTTTAGCCGCCCGTACCCCAAACCGACACAGGTGATCAGGTAGAGAATACTAAGGCGATCGAGAGAATTATGGTTAAGGAACTCGGCAAAATGCCCCCGTAACTTCGGGAGAAGGGGGGCCCCAACCTTGAACGGACTACGCGTCCGGGAGGGGATCGGGGCCGCAGAGACCAGGGGGAAGCGACTGTTTACTAAAAACACAGGTCCGTGCGAAGTCGCAAGACGATGTATACGGACTGACTCCTGCCCGGTGCTGGAAGGTTAAGAGGACCGGTTAGCCTCACGGCGAAGCTGAGAATTTAAGCCCCAGTAAACGGCGGTGGTAACTATAACCATCCTAAGGTAGCGAAATTCCTTGTCGGGTAAGTTCCGACCTGCACGAATGGAGTAACGACTTCCCCGCTGTCTCAACCATAAACTCGGCGAAATTGCAGTACGAGTAAAGATGCTCGTTACGCGCAGCAGGACGGAAAGACCCCGAGACCTTTACTATAGTTTGGTATTGGTGTTCGGAGTGGCTTGTGTAGGATAGGTGGGAGACGTTGAAGCCCGGACGCCAGTTCGGGTGGAGTCATCGTTGAAATACCACTCTGGTCACTTTGGACATCTAACTTCGGCCCGTAATCCGGGTCAGGGACAGTGCCTGATGGGTAGTTTAACTGGGGCGGTTGCCTCCTAAAAAGTAACGGAGGCGCCCAAAGGTTCCCTCAGCCTGGTTGGCAATCAGGTGTCGAGTGTAAGTGCACAAGGGAGCTTGACTGTGAGAGAGACATCTCGAGCAGGGACGAAAGTCGGGACTAGTGATCCGGCGGTACATTGTGGAATGGCCGTCGCTCAACGGATAAAAGGTACCTCGGGGATAACAGGCTGATCTTGCCCAAGAGTCCATATCGACGGCATGGTTTGGCACCTCGATGTCGGCTCGTCGCATCCTGGGGCTGGAGTAGGTCCCAAGGGTTGGGCTGTTCGCCCATTAAAGCGGTACGCGAGCTGGGTTTAGAACGTCGTGAGACAGTTCGGTCCCTATCCGCTGCGCGCGCAGGAAATTTGAGAAGGGCTGTCCTTAGTACGAGAGGACCGGGACGGACGAACCTCTGGTGTGTCAGTTGTACTGCCAAGTGCACCGCTGATTAGCTACGTTCGGATGGGATAACCGCTGAAAGCATCTAAGCGGGAAGCTCGCTTCAAGATGAGATTTCCATACACATTTATGTGTGAGAGGCCCCCAGCCAGACCACTGGGTTGATAGGCCGGATGTGGAAGCGAGGACTAACGACTCGTGAAGCTGACCGGTACTAATAGGCCAACAACTTACACCACACAGAAAAACATTCTGCTTGCGTCCACTATGTGGTTCCCAACCAACAACCCCGTCAACACACGGGGCACGGCAGGAACCAACAACTAAATACAACACCACCCCCTGCCCACAGGCAGGGACGTTGTAACCACAAGATTTCCCAACCCTGCGGGGTTCGGGTACAAGGGTTACGGCGGTCATAGCGTGGGGGAAACGCCCGGTCCCATTCCGAACCCGGAAGCTAAGACCCACAGCGCCGATGGTACTGCACCCGGGAGGGTGTGGGAGAGTAGGTCACCGCCGGAACATCATTACAGAAGGGCCCTGACAAGGAACGTCAGGGCCCCTCGACATTTAAAGCCTCCCCCACACCGAAGGACCGCCAAGCACCCGCGGGTAGGATTGACCCTCATGAGCAGTATCTTCAGCCACGCCCAGGACCCCTCCCAAGACGAGAGCCGGCAGGCTTCGGATCCCTTGGAGCCAGTAGTGAACACCGTCCTGGTCCCGGGTCCTGTGGCCCGCGCATTCGCCGGCTTCACCGACCACGCGCACTTGTGGTGGCCTCTGGAAAAGCACGGTGTCTACGGGGCAGGTTCCTATGTTGAATTCGAGGAGAACCTCATCCTGGAGACGGCTGACGATGGCCGTACCAGCATCTGGGGAACGCTGGACGACTGGCAGCCGCCGCTGTCCTTCCACGCCACCTGGCACCCCGGGACCACGGCGCTGTGGTCCACCGAGCTGCTGGTGGTGTTCCGGGCCGTCGACTCGGGAACGGAGGTCCGGGTATTCCATGAAGGGTGGGAAGGCGCCGAGGACCCTGCTGCCGTCCGTGGGGAATACGTGGACGCCTGGCCGCTGATCCTGGAGAGGTTCGCACGGTTCATGGGTGCCGCCGCATCAGAAGATGGCGCTGCGCCCGAAGACCAGCCCTAGGCCTGCCGTCCCGCAAGGTCCGGCGGTACCGCGGTGCTGTGGCGGATCACGAATTCCGTGGGGTATTCCTGGTCCTGGGCTGCCGTAGCTGCCGGGCCGCCGTCGGAATCCCCGCCGGCCCCTTCCAGCAGCGCCAAGGCCGTGGCTGCCGCAAGCCTTCCCTGTCCGCGGGGATCCTGGCTGACGGTGGTCAGGCCGAACGTTTCGGCCAGCTCGTGCCCGTCAATGCCCACTACGGAGAGATCTTCCGGGACCCGAAGCCCAAAGTCGCGCGCGGCGAGCATGATGCCCACCGCCATTTCGTCGGACGCTGCAAAAACGGCAGTAGGACGCTCGGCGGACGTCCCCAGGAGCCGGCGGCCTGCTGCGTAGGCGCCCTGGATGGTGAAGTCGGCAGTTGCATGCCACTCCTGCCGGAATTCCAGTCCCGCTCCTGCCAGGGCCGCGGTGAAGCCCTCCTGCCGAAGCTGGGGCAGCCTGAAGTCCCTGGTCAGCCCGGCGTCCCCGGTGATGTGCGCAACCCGGGTATGCCCCAGGCCAATCAGGTGGCGGGTGGCCATCATGGCCAGGCCCTTGTCATCAATCCGGATGGTGGATGCTCCGCGCAGGGCACCACCGATGCCCACAATCGGACGGTGCACGGCCAGCAGTTGGCCGATTTCCTCCTCGCTGAGCACCAGTGCCACGGCGATTACCGCGTCCAGGCGCTTCCGCAGCAGGAAGTCCGTCAGGATGCTGTTGCGCCTCTCCGGCTGCTCGCCCACGTTGTACAGCGTCAGGTCGTAGCCGGCATCGAGCAGGGTTTCGGAGACCCCTTCCAGTACCGATGAGAAGTACCAGCGCTGGACGTTGGGCACCACCAGGCCGATGTTGTGGTTCCGCCCGGACGCGAGGCTCGACGCATGGTAGGAGGGGACGAATCCGAGCTCCCGGGCGGCTTCCTGGGCCAGCCGGCGGCTCCTGGAAGAGACGTTGGACTTGCCGCTCAATGCCCGCGAGACCGTGGCAACGGACAGGCCTGCCCGGCTGGCAACTTCTTTGATGCCTGCCATCGTCAGAAAGCTGCTGCGGCGTCCGGTCCAAGCTGAATCCACGCGGTCTCACCGGAGGCAAGGGCGTGGCCCGCGCCCGCGGGCAGGCTGCGAATGAGGACGTTGCCTGCCGGCATTTCCAGCGGCTCGTGGTTCAGGTTCATAAGCACCAGCGTAGTGCCGTTCACGTAGCCCAGGGAGGAACCGGTGCACCGGTCCTCTGCCCATGACAACGACCCGCGGCCCAGGTCCAGTCCACGCCGGCAGGCCAGTGCGTCGCGGTACAGGGAGAGGTGCGACGCCGGCGATTCCGCCTGCAGGTCCCTCGCCAGTGCTTTGAAGGAGGCAGGGATGGGCAGCCAGGGATCGCTTCCCGAGCCGAATCCCAGGTGCGGGTCCTCGCCGCGCCACGGCAGGGGAACCCGGCAGCCGTCGCGGCCAAGCCGCTGCCCGCCGGTGCGGGCGAACGTGGGGTCTTGGCGGAGATGGTCCGGAATCTCGATTCCGTCAGGCAGCCCCAGTTCCTCGCCCTGGTAAAGATAGGCTGCACCGGGCAGCCCCAGCATGAACATCGAGGCAGCGGCCGCGCGGCGGCGGCCAAGGTCATGGTCCGGCTGGTGGTCTGCCGGGCCTATGCCGTCCCCGTCCCGCGGACCCAGCCCGTTGTAGCCAAACCGGCTCGCGTGGCGGACCACGTCATGGTTCGAAAGTACCCAGGTGCTGGGGGCGCCCACGCCGTCAAGGACGGTCAATGAGTCGGAGATGACCGAGCGGAGCCGGTAAACGTCCAGGCCTGCGTGGAGATAGGGGAAATTGAAGGCCTGGTGCATTTCATCCGGCCGGACCCACTGGGCAAGCCGGTGGAGGTCCACGCTGGCCTCGGCACAGAGAATGCGGTCGGGTCCGTATTCGTCCAGGAGCAACCGCCACTTCCGGTAGATGTCATGGACGCCGGGTTGGCCGAACATGGGCGCCTCGTGGCCTGGATAGCCGTCGCTGCTGCCGCCGTCCGCGCGTCCGCCCCAGCCCGGCAGTCCCGGAGCCTTGACCAGAGCGTGGGCCACGTCCACCCGGAAGCCGGAAACGCCGCGGTCCAGCCAGAACCGGAGCACCCGCTCGAACTCTGCGTGGACGGCCGGGTTGTCCCAGTTGAAATCCGGCTGCGAGGAGTCGAAGAGGTGCAGGTACCACTGACCAGGCTGGCCACTCTGCCCTTCCACCTGCGTCCATGCAGGTCCGCCGAAGTGGGACTGCCAGTTGTTCGGCGGTTCCTGCCCGTCGGAACCGGTCCCGTCACGGAAGATGAACATGTTCCGCTCCGGGCTTCCGGCAGGCGCTGCAAGGGCCGCCTGGAACGCGGGATGCTGGGCGGAGCAGTGGTTGGGGACCAGGTCCACGATCACCCGCAGGCCCAGGCGGTGGGATTCGGCCATCATGACGTCGAAGTCGCCGAGCGTGCCGAAGATGGGATCCACGTCGCAGTAGTCGCTGACGTCGTAGCCGGCATCCCGCTGCGGGGACTTGAAAAAGGGAGACAGCCACACGGCGTCGACGCCCAGGTCTGCCAGCTGCGGCAGTTCTTCGGTGATCCCCGCGAGATCGCCAATGCCGTCGCCGTTAAGGTCACGGAATGACCGGGGATACACCTGGTAGATCACCGCGGAGCGCCACCAGCCAGGGATGGTGTCAGCAGGGTGGATGAGCGTCAGGGGACCCGCTGAGGTGGAAGTGTCCTGGGTCACAGTTTCGACAGACATGCAAGCCAGCATAACGGCGAAGCGCCAATTTAATGAAAACGCTTCCATAAATGTTTCCGAACCTTAATTCCGGGATGCGGCCCAGCGGCAGGGGTGGAACTGGAAGCGATTACAGAGAAGAGAACTCCCGGGTTCCGCCTGCTGCGCACCTAGACTGGGAAGGTATGTCCGACGACGGATGGAGGCTTTGTGGGAAGCATCGTTGACGAGCTGGAAGCCATCCTGGCACCTGGCCAGGTGGTCACGGGCGAGGTCCCGCTCCGCCGGTACGCGGTGGACCAGGCGCCAGTGATCGACTTCCAGCTTCCGCTGGCCGTGGTGTTCCCCGAATCGGTGGCCGACGTGCAGGCGGTAGTGAAGGCCTGCGCGGACAGTGGCGTGGCGATCGTGCCCCGGGGAGCCGGCACGGGCGTCTCCGGCGGTGCCCACGCCACCGCCAACTGCATTGTCCTCTCCCTGGAGCGGATGGACCGGATCCTCGCCCTGAACCCGGACGACGAAACAGCTGTGGTGGAGCCCGGCGTCGTGAACGCCGTGCTCAACGAGGCCGCCGTGGAGCACGGCCTCATGTACGCGCCGGACCCTGCCAGTTTCCGGAGCTCCACAATCGGCGGCAATGTGGCCACCAATGCCGGCGGCCTGCGGTGTGCCAAGTACGGGGTCACCAGGGACTCTGTCCTGGCGCTGGACGTCGTCCTGGCGGACGGCTCTCTCATCCACACCGGCCACCAGACCTTCAAAGGCGTGGCCGGCTACGACCTCACCGGACTCTTCGTGGGATCCGAAGGCACACTGGGGATCGTCGTCGGAATCACGGTGCGGCTGAAGTACCTGCCCCGGGAAGTGCACACCGTCGCGGCCTTCTACCCGGACTTCAGGCTTGCCGCTGCCGGCGTCTTGGCGGTGGGAAGGGCCCGCGTCCAGCCCGCCATCATGGAGCTGCTCGACGGCGGTACGCTGGCCCAGCTCGACGACATCCACGGGTCCGACCTCGCTGCCCGCGGGAAATCGCTGCTGCTGGTCCAGACCGACGGGTTTGGGGCTGCCGCCGAAGCGGAGGTGGTGCGGCAGGTCCTGCGCGACGGCGGGGCCACGGTCACCACGGAGGCCAGCGCCGAAGCGGAGCGGCTGGTGGAGCTGCGGCGGCACAGTCGCGGCACGGAGGTGGACGACGAGTACCGGGTGGGCGAGGACGTCGCTGTTCCCCGCTCCCGCCTGGTGGACTACGTTGCGGAGCTCGAGGCCATGGCCGCCGCCCAGCAGGTGCACCTTAAGGTGGTGGCACACGCCGGGGACGGCAACCTGCACCCCACGTTCTGGATCGACAGGCAGGGCCAGGACGTGGAAGCCGGCGCCATGGAGCGGCTCCAGGTGGCCCTGGACGAGTCCATCACCGTGGCCCTGGCCATGGGCGGAACCATCACGGGAGAGCACGGCGTAGGCCAGTACAAGCTGCGCTGGCTGGGCCAGGAGCAACCGGAGCCGGTCCGGGAACTCCAGCGCAGGATCAAGGACCTGTTCGATCCTGCCGGAGTCCTCAACCCCGGAAAGGCCATCTAGGAGTCAGTCGTCCGAATCCGGGTATTCGTCATCGGATTCATCGGCACCATAGCGCGACTCCTCGTTCTCCACCTCAAGGATCTTCAGCAATTCGGTGTCCGGGTTGAGCATGATCGCTGCCTCGTCGCGCCGGTGCCGCAGGATCGAGTCGATGTAGGACTGCACGGCCTCTGCCAGCGGGATGTGGCGTTCCTGCTTCTCGGACATGTACCACCGGTGCTCCAGGACCTCGTGGACCACCTCGGCGTGCTCGAGCTTGCCGGACAGGTCCCGGGGGATGGAACGCACGATCGGCTCGAAGATCTGGCTGACCCAAAGGTGCGCGCTGTATTCCTCGTCCATCTCAGGGTTGTTGTCCGCCCGGAACGAGTCCATGTCATTGAGGAGGCGGCGGGCCTGGTTCTCCTGCGCATCCAGGCCGGTCAGCCGGAGCAGCCGCCGCTGGTGGTGCCCCGCGTCCACCACCTTGGGCTGCAGCTGGATGGTGGAGCCGTTCTGGGTGGTCTTGATGGCATATTCCTCCACGTCGAAGCCGAGTTCGTTCAGGCGCCGGATGCGGGCGCCCACCCGCCAGCGTTCGCCCAGCTCAAAGGATTCCTTCTCCGTCAGTTCAGCCCACAGCCGCCGGTAGCTGTCCATGATCAGCTCGCTGGTGGCGACGGGGTCCACCTTCTCCTCGATGAGGCCGCCGTCCAGCAGGTCCATCAGTTCGCCGGCGATGTTGACCCTGGCGATTTCCAGGTCGTATTCGCGCTGGCCGGTGGACAGGTCCGGGTACAGCTCGCCCGTTTCGGCGTCCACCAGGTAGGCGGCAAAGGCTCCGGCGTCGCGGCGGAAGAGGGTATTGGACAGCGACACGTCACCCCAGTAGAAGCCGATCAAGTGCAGCCTCACCAGCAGCAGCGCCTGGGCATCGATGAGGCGCGTCAGGGTGTCCTTGCGCAGCATCTGGGAGAACAGCGCGCGGTACGGCATGGAGAACTTCAGGTGCCGGGTCACGAGGACGGGGTTGAGCGGGCGCCCGTCGGGGGTGGTCCGCCCGGTGATCACCGCGACCGGTTCCACACAGGGCACATCGAAACGGGCCAGCTTGCGGAGCATGTGGTACTCGTGGCGGGCCACGTGCTCGGAGGTTTCCTTGATGGCGATGACAGAGCCGCCCAGGTGGGCAAAGCGCACAATGTGACGCGAGATGCCGCGGGGGAGGGCCGCCAGGTACTGCGCTGGCCACTCCTCGAGGGCGATATGCCAGGGCAGGTCCAGCAGTTCCGGATCCGCTGCCGCGGCGGTGATGTTCAGGGACGACGCTACCGAGGCCGCTTTGTTGTCATCGGCACTGGCCGCCACGAACCGCGGCAGTTTACCGATCTGCGCGTAGTCGGTGGGTTCGTCGTGCCACTGGGCGCTGTATTCCTCGGTCATGGGTCAATTCTTCCGTACTTGGGGCAGGGCGGCTAAATTTCGCGCAGGCGTTGTTAAAGGCCGACGGCGGCCCGCCAGTGAGGAGGGCCGCCGTCGGTCATGCGGGTGGTTGGGTCCGGCGTTTCGGCCGGCCCAACCTGCAATGGCGTTAGTCGCCGAGGCGCAGGCCGGTCTTGGTGTCGAACAGGTGCACGTGGCCCGACTGCGGACGGACGTAGATGACCTCGCCCTTCATCGGAGGACGGCGGCCGTCGACGCGGGCCACGATGTCGTGGTCCTTGCCGTCAAGGTTGGTGTGGCCGTAGACGTAGGCGTCGGCGCCGAGTTCTTCGACCACGTCCACCTCCACCTTCAGGCCTTCGCCCTGCGGCGCGGTTTCCAGGTCTTCCGGACGGCTTCCCAGCGTGACCGTGGAGCCGTGTGCCTCTTCGAGGACGTCGCGCGGCACGGGGTAGACGGTGCCGCCGAACTGGACACCGCCGTCGACCACGGGAAGCTCGAGCAGGTTCATGGCGGGGGAGCCGATGAAGCCGGCCACGAAGACGTTCTTCGGGCGGTCGTAGAGGTTGCGCGGGGTGTCAACCTGCTGCAGCAGGCCGTCCTTCAGCACGGCGACGCGGTCGCCCATGGTCATGGCCTCAACCTGGTCGTGCGTCACGTAGACGGTGGTGACGCCGAGGCGGCGGGTCAGTGACGCGATCTGCGTACGGGTCTGCACGCGGAGCTTGGCGTCCAGGTTGGACAGCGGCTCATCCATGAGGAAGACCTGCGGGTTACGGACGATTGCGCGGCCCATGGCAACACGCTGGCGCTGGCCGCCGGAGAGTGCCTTCGGCTTGCGGTCCAGGTACTGCTCAAGGTCAAGCAGTTTGGCGGCTTCACGGACACGCTCGGCGCGCTCTTCCTTGGAGACGCCGGCGATCTTCAGGGCGAAGCCCATGTTGTCGGCCACAGTCATGTGCGGGTACAGCGCGTAGTTCTGGAAAACCATCGCGATGTCGCGGTCCTTCGGCGGAACGTCGGTGACGTCGCGGTCACCGATCAGGATCCGGCCGGCGTTGACGTCCTCGAGGCCCGCCAGCATGCGCAGGGAGGTGGACTTACCGCAACCGGAGGGTCCCACGAGGACCAGGAATTCGCCATCGGCGATGTCGATGTTGAGCTTATCGACGGCGGGCTTATCTGTGCCCGGGTACAGGCGCGTAGCGTTGTCAAAAGTAACTGTAGCCACAGTTATCAATCCCTTCACCGGCAGGTACGTGCCGGACGATCCGTTGTGAATGGTTCATGTTTATTCAGTTTTGTTCCTGCACAGTGCTCCGAGCCTAAGCCCGGAGCACAAAATGACGCCGCACGCTGGTTGTGCGCCACATCACACACAAAGTATGCCAGACGTTGCGCTTCCTGGCGAAAATGTTACAAACGTCACATCCGCCGCCTGCCACCCCTTAACCGGACGCGGCCTGCGAATCCTCTTCGGCCACAGCAATGCTCCGCTCCTGGAGGAGTGCCTCCAGCAGTTCCGCAATGTGGACGGGTGCCTCAACCCGGTACTGGGCCTGCGTGAAATCAAGGCCTACCTTGACCCCCACGTCTCCTGGCTCAAGCCGGCCAAAGGCGTCCTCGTCCGTGACGTCGTCACCGGCGAACAGCACTGCGGTGGCGCCGCTGGCCTGCCGCAGGAAGGTGACTCCCTCGCCCTTGGAGGCATGGACCACAGAAGTCTCCAGGACGCGTTTGCCTTCCTTCAGGAAGACACCTTTGCGGTCCTGGAGCACCGACCGTGCTGCCGCCACGGCGTCCTCGGCGACATCGTCCTCCGCCTGCCGGGTATGCAGGACGACGCCAGCCGGCTTGTCCTCCAGGGAGGTGCCGGGTGCCTCGGCGACGATGCCGGCCAGTTCGGCCCGGATCTCTTCCAGGAGCGCCTTCTGGTCTTCCTCCAGGGCCAGCTCGGTGGAGCCCGGCCCCAGCCACGCTTCGGCGCCGTGGCTGCCGATCAGCAGGGTGTCCACCGGCGGGGAGGCGACCTTCCGCAGGCTGGCAAGGGCGCGCCCGGAGATGAGGGCCGTCGTCGTCCGTGGAAGCACGGCGAGGCCCGCGAACGCGGCGGCTGACCGGGGAAGCGGTCGTGCGTCCTGCGCCCGATCCACGATGGGTGCCATGGTGCCGTCGAAATCCATGGCCACGAGCAGGTGCTCCGTGGCGGCGATCCGTCGCAGGGCTTCGCGGAGTTCGGGGGTGAGCGCCAAAGGCGCCTTGCCGGGACGCTCAGGAGTCATCGCGGACCACTTTCTCGTTCAGGGCGCGCAGGAAGTCTGCTGACCAGTGGTCCACGTCGTGGTCCAGGATTTGTTTGCGCATGGCCCGCATGCGGCGTGAGGCTTCCCTCGGGGTGAGCTCCACGGCGGCCATGATGGTGTTCTTGAGGCCGGCGATGTCGTGCGGGTTGATCAGCAGTGCCTGCTTCAGCTGGTCGGCCGCCCCGGCGAACTCGCTCAGGACCAGGGCGCCGTCGTTGTTGTTTCGCGCGGTGACATATTCCTTGGCCACGAGGTTCATTCCGTCCCGCAGGGCGGTGACCAGCATGACGTCCGCGGCCAGGTACAACGCCACCATCTCCTCCACGGGGTAGCTGTGGTGCAGATAGCGGACGGCGGTGTTTTCGAGGGTGTCGTAGGTGCCGTTGATGTGTCCAACGGTGCCTTCCACTTCCTCGCGCAGGAGCCGGTACTGCTCCACCCGCTCCCGGCTGGGGGAGGCGACCTGGATGAGGGTTGCATCGCCCACCGTGAGCCGGCCGTCCGCCAGGAGCTCCTCGAAGGCCTTCAACCGGTGGCGGATGCCCTTGGTGTAATCCAGCCTGTCCACTCCGAGCAGGATGGTCTTGGGGTTGCCAAGGTCCTGGCGGATCTGGCGGGCGCGTTCGATGATGTCCGGCCGGGCGGCGAGCTCGGTGATCTGCTTGACGTCGATGGAGATGGGGAAGGCCTGGGCCCGGGCGATGTGGGTCAACTGGCCGTTGTGGTCCTTGACGTGCACCTGCTGCTGCTTGACGCTGGCGCCGAGGAAGCGGCGGGCGGAGCGCATGAAGTTTCCCGCGTCGCTGGGCCGCTGGAAGCCCACCAGGTCCGCGCCCAGCAACCCGTCGATGATGGCCTGGCGCCAGGGAAGCTGGGCGAAGATCTCCGGCGGCGGGAACGGGATGTGGTTGAAGAAGCCGATCCGCAGGTCCGGCCGTGCTTCACGGAGCAACCGCGGCACCAGCTGGAGCTGGTAGTCCTGCACCCACACGGTGGCGCCCTGGTCCGCATGGCGCACGACGGCGTCGGCGAACCTGCGGTTAACCCGGCGGTAGGCGTCCCACCAGGTGCGGTGGAACTCCGGCGGGGCGATGACGTCGTGGTACAGCGGCCAAAGGCTGGCGTTGGAGAACCCTTCGTAGTACAGCTCCACGTCATCGGTGCTGAGCTGTACTGGAACAAGGTCCATGCCGCCGTGGCTGAAGGGCTCGACCGTTTCGTCGGGGGCTCCGTGCCAGCCGACCCAGGCGCCGTCCGTCTTGGTCATCATCGGGGCGAGGGCGGTCACCAGGCCTCCGGGAGACCGGCGCCAGCCTGAGCCGTCGTCGCTGTCATCCCCCGGGGCCACCCGGTCCACGGGCAGCCTGTTGGAGACCACCATGAAGTCGTATTTGGTATGGCCGGCGTGGCCGGAACCGGAACTGCCGGCCGTAGCTGTTCCGGCTGGTTTTTCCTGGACGGGTGTTTGCATTGCGGCCCCCTGGGGTTGCTTGTGCCTCTAAGCCACCCTAGCCGGACGGAATCATCGGGGCTATTCGTCCGTTGGTCAACCCGGAAGAATGGTTGAAACCGCAAGCTCTCAGCTTTCTCCCCTAAAATGTTAGGGGTGCCACCAAGTGGTCCCCCTACGTCGACCGACCCAAGGAACTCATGAGCCCCGCAAACGAAGTACGTAAGTCCAAGGCTGAGCGAACCGCGGAGGCGCGGGAAAAGGCGCGCCTGATCCGCGAAGCGCAGGTAAAGAAGGACAAGCGCAACAAGCTCCTCATTGGCTGGGGCATCGTGGCGGCGGTTGTGGCCATCCTGGTGGTGGTGGCCCTGGTGGTCACCAACAGCCTCAAGCAGAACGCGCCGGTAGCCGACCAGGGGCCGGTCCCCGCCAACGCCAACGCCCACGGCGGCGTGACCCTGCTGGCCAACACCGACGTGGCCAAGACGGAACCGGCTACCGTCGACGCGGCCTCCCTGGGGGATGCCCCCAAGACCCCACCGGCGGAGGTAGTGGCCCCGGGCGCCGAAGCTGAGGCCGGCAAGCCGGTGAAGGTTGTCCTCTACATCGACTTCATCTGCCCGGTCTGCAAGAACTTCGAGGCCCAGTACAACGACCAGCTGACCTCGCTGCGCAATGACGGCAAGATCACCGTTGAATACCGCGCACTCGGGTTCCTGGACAGCCGGTCCACCACCAACTACTCGTCCCGGGCCGCCAACGCTGCGGCCTGCGTGGCCAACGAGTCCCCGGAGAAGTACTCCGACTTCTTCAACGCGCTGTTTGCCAAGCAGCCTGCGGAGGGCAGCGCAGGCCTGTCGGACAACGACCTGAAGAAGATGGCCTCCGACCTGGGCGTGAACATCGACTCCTGCGTGGATGACAAGACGTACCGCCCGTTCGTGAAGTTCACCACCAAGGAAGCGGCGGCGATCGGCGTGACCGGTACGCCCACCGTGTTCGTGGACGGAAAGCAGTGGGGCAAGGGCGACAGCGCCCAGACGCCGTTCCCGGACTTCCTGCAGGCAGCCATCACGGCCAAGGGCTAACGCGAAACAGCCCGGGCAAGGGCCCGCTCCGGATCTGCTCCGGGGCGGGCCCTTGCGCGTCCGCCGCCGGTTCCGCGGGCGTTTTTACCCCCGGCGGGAGTTGGGCTAACCTTATCTAGCGCCTGCGGGCGCACGCCCTTCCGGGGCACGCCTCCTTAGCTCAGTTGGCCAGAGCACCGCTCTTGTAAAGCGGGGGTCGTCGGTTCGAATCCGACAGGGGGCTCCACGCCACCTCCGGGTCTAAGCTGGATCCATCCGAATAATCAGCCTGCTGACTAAAGGAGGATGGGTGCCATGCCCAAGACCGGCAAGAATGACCATGCCCGCAAGGACGAACTGCCGTCGACGCTGCGGCGCTCCGGGCAAAAAGCCCAGGACACGTTCGCGAAGACCTATGACTCTGCGCTTGAGTCCTACGACAACGACGAAGAGCGTGCCGCCCGCGCAGCCTACGCCTCACTGAAGCACAGCTACGAGAAGGTGGGCGACCATTGGGAGCCCAAGGAGAAGCGCGGCCCGTCTGACAAGCACGCGGAGCAGGGTATCCGGTCCTCCGAGCCCACTGCCGGCGGCGTCGACGCCAATGCGTCCAAGGAACACCTCTACAAGCTGGCCAGGGAAATGGACGTCAAGGGCCGCTCGAAGATGGACAAGGACCAACTGGTCCACGCCCTCCAGAAGGCCAACGACGCAGCCACCCGCAAAGCCCGCAGCAAATAGCCTGGGCTCTTGCCGTCCCGCCGTCCCAAGGTGTCGAATCAGATGACACGTCCGGTCCGGCCGGCAACGATGCCAGGAGGTTCCAATGTCGGTGAAGAGCACCAAGGAGTCGGCGCGGGGTGCAGGCGGCAGGAACGGGCCGGATGCAAAGCGGGCCGACCAGGCCACCGGGATCGCGGCGGAGGACCCGGCCCGGATCCGGAACGTGGCCCTGGTGGGGCACTCCGGCGCCGGGAAGACCTTGCTGATCGAGGCGCTGCTCGCAGCCAACGGGGTGATTACCCGCAAGGGCTCCATCGCTGACGGCTCCACGGTCAGCGACTCGGATCCGGCCGCAGTGCACCAGCAACGCTCGGTCACGCTGTCTTTGGTTCCGTTGCTGGTTGGCGACGTCAAAGTGAACCTCCTGGACACCCCCGGCTACCCCGATTTCATCGGGGAACTCCGGGCAGGACTGAGGGCTTCGGACGCCGCCCTGTTCGTGGTCTCGGCCGTGGACGGCATTGATGCCACCACCACGGCGCTGTGGGGCGAGTGCGCGCACATGGGCCTGCCACGCGCCGTCGTCATCACCAGGGTGGACCACCCGCGGGCGGATTACGACGGCGCCCTTGCCGCCTGCCAGAAAGCGTTCGGCGACGGCGTGCTCCCGCTGTACGTCCCGGTGCCGGCCGAAGGCGGGGCAGCCGGGCTCCTCGGCCTGCTGTCCCAGGAGGTGACTGACTACTCCTCCGGAGATCCCGCACCGGAGGTCCGTCCAGCCGCCCCGGAGGAACTCGCCGCCGCCGGGACCGCAAGGGGCGCCCTGATCGAGGGCATCATCGCCGAGAGCGAAGACGAAACGCTGATGGACCGCTACCTGGAAGGGGAGGACATCGATACAGGGGTGCTGGCGGACGACCTGGAAACCGCCGTCGCCCGAGGCTCCTTCTTTCCCGTCCTGCCAACGTCCGCCGTCACAGGACTCGGCACGGCGGAACTGCTCGACGTCCTGGTGCGCGCCTTCCCGGCACCATTGGAAGGCAAACTGCCGGACACGACCGACCTCGCGGGGGAACCGGGTGGAAGACTGTCCTGCGATCCCGATGGGCCGCTCGCCGCTGAAGTAGTGCGGACCTCAAACGATCCCTTCCTGGGCCGCATCTGCCTGGTGCGGGTTTTCTCCGGGACGCTGCGGGAAGACACTCCTGTCCACGTGGGCGGACACGGCCTGGCTGACCGCGGGCACCAGGACCACGACACCGATGAACGGGTCACCCACATCTACTCCCCGCTGGGTGCCAGCCTGCGGCCTGTTCCCTTCTCCGTGGCAGGTGACATGTGCGCCCTGGCGAAGCTGGGCAGCGCTGAAACCGGGGACACCATTTCTGCCCGGGAAAGCCCGCTGCTGCTGGCCACCTGGGAGATGCCCGAACCGCTGCTGCCGGTGGCCGTGGAAGCGGATTCCCGCAGCGACGAGGATGCGCTGGCCCGCAGCCTGGGCCGGATCGCCGCCGGGGATCCCACCCTGCGGGTTGACCGGAACGCGGAGACCCACCAGCTGGTGCTGTGGTGCATGGGGGAGGCGCACGCCGAGGTGGTCCTGGACCGGCTCCGCGAGCAGGGGGTGAAACTGCATACCGTTGAGGTGGTGACACCGCTGCGGGAAACCTTCGCTGCCCCCACCTCCGGCCACGGACGCCACGTCAAGCAGTCCGGCGGCCATGGCCAGTACGCCGTGTGCGACATCGACGTGGAACCGCTGGAACGCGGTGGCGGGTTTGAGTTCGTGGACAAGACCGTGGGTGGCGTCATCCCGGGAACGTTCATTCCGTCTATCGAAAAAGGGGTCCGGGCGCAGATGGAGCGGGGGGTGTCTGCAGGTTTTCCCGTGGTGGACCTGCGCGTGACCCTGACCGGCGGCAAAGCCCACAGCGTGGACTCCTCCGATGCGGCGTTCCAGGCGGCAGGGGCCCTGGCGCTGCGCGAAGCCGCAGCCGCCGGGAAGGTCCAGCTGCTCGAACCGGTGTCCTCCGTGACCATCACCGTTGCCGACGAACACGTGGGCACCGTGATGAGCGACTTGTCCGGCCGGCGGGGCCGCCTCACGGGCACCACCTCATCAGGCGAAGGACTGACGGAGATCAGCGCTGAGGTCCCCGACCAGGAACTCCTGCGCTACGCGGTGGAACTGCGGGCCCTGACGGCAGGCACCGGCCGGTTCCGGCGGCAGTACCTGCGCCACGATCCCGTCCCCCCAAATTTCAGCCCGTCCTGATCCGGCCCGGCACAGCCCGAAGGAACGGCCGCCATGAATGCCGCAGCACGAAAGATCCAGAACGTCTACCTGACGCTGACATTGGGAAACACCCTTGCGGCGTCCTTCATCTGGGGAATCAACACGCTCTTCCTGCTGGACGCCGGGCTCACCAACCTCGAAGCCTTCGCCGCGAATGCCTTCTTCACCGCAGGGATGGTTCTCTTCGAGGTGCCCACCGGGGTGGTGGCGGACAGCTGGGGACGCCGCGCATCCTTCCTGCTGGGCACCGTGACCCTCGCGGCGTCCACGTACCTGTACTACCTGCTCTGGCAGCTCTCTGCCCCGTTCTGGTGGTGGGCGGCCGTGTCAGCGCTGCTTGGCCTTGGCTTCACGTTCTTCTCCGGAGCCGTGGAAGCCTGGCTGGTGGATGCGCTCCACTTCTCCGGCTACGACGGCGGCCTGGAAGCTGTCCTGGGGCGGGGCCAGATGGTGTCCGGCGTTGCCATGCTGGCCGGATCCGTGGCAGGCGGTGTCATTGCCCAGGCCACGAACCTTGGAGTCCCTTTCCTGCTGCGGGTGGGAGTGCTGGTGGCGATGTTCGCCGTTGCGTTCCTCCTCATGCACGACGTGGGGTTCACCCCTGAGCGGTCGGCCCACCCGGTGCAGGCCACGCGCGCGGTCCTGCGGGCCTCGTTGGAGGGCGGACTGAAGAACCCTCCGGTGCGGTTCATGATGCTGGCGGCCCCGTTCACCGAGGGCGTGGGGTTCTACGTCTTCTACGCCCTCCAGCCGTACCTGCTGCAGCTGTTCGGGGACCCCAAGGCCTATGCCATCGCAGGACTGGCAGCTGCGATCGTTGCCGGCGCGGACATCGTTGGCGGTTGGCTGGCGCCGCTGGTCCGGAAACTGGTGGGCCGCCGCACCACGGTTTTGATCGGCTCCACGATCGCCAGCTCAGTGGTCCTGGTGGTGCTCCTGGCCACCCACTCCTTCTGGCTGGCCCTGGTCCTGCTGTCGCTGTGGGCCGTGGTTGCCTCCGCCGGCACCCCTGTCCGCCAGGCGTACCTGAACGACATGATTGCCTCTAAGCAGCGGGCCACGGTCCTGAGCTTCGCTTCGCTCATGGGTTCCAGCGGGGGAGTGGTGGTGCAGCCTGTGCTGGGCAGGACCGCGGACCTTTACGGCTACCCGGCGTCCCTTGCCCTGGGCGGTGCGGTGCAGCTGCTGGCGGCACCCTTCATTGTGTTGAGCCGGCGACGGCGCTCGCCGGCTGATGTTGCCACCGGCCTGGCTGCGCCCTGAGCAGTTGCCGGGAAAGTGCCGCGGGAGGCACACAGGGAAGGCCCCCGTTGCCCTGGCTGTGGTCCAGGTCGACGAGGGCCTTCGTTTGTGCAGGTGGGGCGTCTTACTTTATTCCTGCATCCACCGTTTCGCTGGCGGCCGGCGCCGGCTTTTCCTGGGCCGGCGGGGGGCTGGTCTTGAGCTTGAAGCGCTTTCCAATGGTGCCGCCGCCACCGCTGCGGTTCTTGTTGAAGATGTCGAAGCCAACGGCGATAAGGAGCACCAGGCCCTTGATGAGCTGCTGGTAGTCGGTGCCCAGTCCCAGGATGGACATGCCGTTGTTGAGGACGCCCATGATGAGGCCACCGATCATGGCTCCGGCCACCGTTCCGATGCCGCCGGTGACGGCGGCGCCGCCAATGAACGCCGCGGCGATGGAGTCGAGTTCGAAGCCGGTTCCGCCGGCGGGCTGTGCCGAGTTGAGGCGGGCCGTGAAGACCAGGCCGGCCAGTGCTGCCAGCACGCCCATGTTCACGAAGAGGCGGAACGTAACGGCCTTGGTCTTGATGCCTGACAGTTCAGCCGCGTGGAGGTTGCCGCCGATGGCGTACGTGTGGCGGCCGAAGACGCTGTTGTTCATGAGTGCGGTGTACGCGATCACCAGGCCGGCAAGGACCACCAGCACGATCGGAGTGCCCCGGTAGGACGCCAGCAGGAACGTGATGACCAGCATGAGCAGCGCGGTGAAGGTGGTCTTGATGACGAACCAGACCATGGGTTCGCTTTCGAGGTCGAACTTCCGGCGGATCCTGCGTTCCTTGAAGGCCTGGATCAGCAGGGCCGCCGTGGCGCCGACGCCCAGGATGACGGTGAGCCATTCCAGCACGGAAGTGCCGCCGGAAATGTCCGGAAGGAAGCCGCCGCCCAGGGCCCGCAGTTCGGCGGGGAACGGGGTGATCTGCTGGTTCTTGAGCGTGATGAGCGTCAGCCCGCGGAAGATCAGCATGCCGGCGAGCGTCACGATGAAGGCCGGAATTCCCACGTAGGCGATCCAGTAGCCCTGCCAGGCACCGACTAAGGCACCGACCAGGAGGCATGCGGGGATAGCGGCCCACCACGGCCAGCCCCAGTGCACGATCATGACGCCGGCGACGGCACCGATGAACCCGGCCACCGAGCCGACGGACAGGTCGATGTGCCCGGCGATGATCACCATCACCATGCCGATGGCCAGGATGAGGATGTAGCTGTTCTGGACCACCAGGTTGGTGACGTTCTGTGGTTCCAGCAGGATCCCGCCGGTGAGCCCCTGGAACAGCAGGACGATCAGGATCAGGGCAACGAAGATGCCAACCTGGCGGAGGCGGCTTGTGAGGAATCCGAGCGATTCTCGTAGGGCGGACATTTCGCTATTCCTTCTCTTTGGTCATGTAGTGCATCAGGGTTTCCTGGGTGGCTTCGGCGATGGGCACCTCGCCGGTGATGTGGCCGGCTGCGAGGGTGTAGATGCGGTCGCAGATGCCAAGGAGTTCGGGAAGTTCCGAGGAAATCACAATGACTGCCTTTCCTTCGCCGGCGAGTTTGGCGATGATCGTGTAGATCTCGTATTTGGCGCCGACGTCGATCCCGCGGGTGGGTTCATCGAGGATGAGCACATCGGGGTCGGAGAACATCCATTTGCTCAGCACCACCTTCTGCTGGTTTCCACCCGACAGCTTGCCGGTAATGGCGGCCACGGAGGGTGCCTTGATGTTCATGCTCTTGCGGTAGCCGTTGGCCACCACAGTCTCCTGGTTCTTGTCCACGAAGCCGGTCTTGACGAGCTTGCGCAGTGCCGCCAGCGAGATATTCCGCTTGATGTCCTCAATGAGGTTCAGGCCGTAGTGCTTCCGGTCCTCGGTGGCGTAGGCGATGCCGTGACGGATAGCGTCGGACACCGTGGCGGTGTTGATTTCTTCGCCGTATTTGTACACCTTGCCCGAGGTGGCGGTGCCGTAGGTGCGGCCAAAGACGCTCATGGCAAGTTCGGTGCGCCCGGCGCCCATGAGGCCAGCCAGGCCTACCACCTCACCCTTCCTGACGTGCAGGTTGGCGTTATTGACCACCATGCGGCTGTGGTCCTGGGGGTGGCGTACGGACCAGTCCTCAATCCGCAGGACCTCCTCGCCGATGTTGGGCTCGCGTTCCGGATACAGGCTCTCCAGGTCACGGCCCACCATGCCGCGGATAATCCGTTCCTGCGTGATCTGGCCTTCGTCGAGACGCAGGGTCTCGATGGTCCTGCCGTCCCGGATGATGGTGACGGCGTCCGCCACCTTCCGGATTTCATTAAGTTTGTGGCTGATGATGATGCTGGTGACGCCCTGTCCCTTCAGGTGGAGGATCAGGTCCAGCAGATGGCCGGAATCCTCGTCGTTGAGGGCGGCCGTGGGTTCGTCAAGGATCAGCAGCTTCACCTCCTTGGAGAGGGCCTTGGCGATTTCCACCAGTTGCTGCTTTCCGACACTGATGTGCTGCACGGGGGTGACCGGATTCTCGTCCAAGCCAACGCGGGCCAGCAGCTTGGCTGCCTCGAGGTTGGTCTTGCGCCAGTCCACCCATCCATTGGTGGCCTGTTCATTGCCCAGGTAGATGTTCTCGGCGATGGAGAGGAACGGGCTCAGGGCCAGTTCCTGGTGGATGATGACAATTCCCCGCTTTTCGCTGTCCGAGATGCTGGAGAAGTTGCAGGGTTCGTTCTCGAAGAGGATCTCCCCGTCGAAGGTGTTGTGTGCATAGACGCCGGACAACACTTTCATGAGCGTTGATTTGCCGGCCCCGTTTTCACCGCAGATGGCGTGGACCTCGCCACGGTTCACATCCAGGGTGACGTCCTGCAGCGCTTTTACGCCCGGGAACGTCTTGGTGATTCCTCGCATTTGAAGAATGGGTATGTTCATCGTCAATTCCCACTGACTGGTCGAAAGCTGGGCCTTCCTGCTGCTGCAGGAGGCTGCGGACGGCGCTGTGGCCGGATGGGGGTCCGGCCACAGCCCCCTGGCGCTGACTACTTGACGTCGGAGTCCTTGTAGTAACCCGAGTCGATCAGTTCCTTCTTGTAGTTGTCCTTGGTGATAATGACGGACTTCAGCAGGAAGGCCGGGACCACCTTGACCTTGTTGTTGTAGGTCTTGGTGTCATTGGTTTCCGGTTCCTGGCCCTTGAGGACGGCGTCCACCATCTTCACGGCCTGCGCGCCGAGCTGGCGGGTGTCCTTGAAGATGGTGGAGTACTGCTCGCCGGCGACGATGGACTTCACGGAACCCTTTTCGGCGTCCTGGCCGGTCACCACGGGGAGGCTTCCCTTGGCGTAGCCGCCGGTGCTGGTGAGGGCCGAGATGATGCCGATGGACAGGCCGTCATACGGGGACAGGACGCCGTTCAGCTTGGTGCCGGAGCTGTACGCGGAGGTGAGGATGTCCTCCATGCGCTTCTGGGCCACGGGTGCCTGCCAGCGGAGGATCGCTGCCTGCTCAAACTTGGTCTGTCCGCTGGGGACCTTCAAGGTGCCGGCATCCATGTACGGCTTGAGGGTGTCCATGGCGCCGGTCCAGAAGAAGTTGGCGTTGTTGTCGTCGGGGCTGCCCGCGAAAAGCTCGATGTTGAAGGGGCCTTTGCCGTCCACCTTCTTGCCGCTGGCATCAACGAGGCCCAGGCCGGTCAACAGCGAGGTGGCCTGCTGGACGCCCACCGTGTAGTTGTCGAACGTGGTGTAGTAGTCGACGTTGGGCGTGCCGTTGATGAGGCGGTCGTACGCGATGACCTTGACGTTCTGCTCCTTGGCCTTGGCCAGGACGTCGGTCAGGGTGGTGCCGTCAATGGCGGCGATGATCAGGGCCTTGGCGCCCTTGGTCAGCATGTTTTCGATCTGCGACACCTGGGTGGGGATGTCGTCATTGGCGAACTGGAGGTCCGTCTTGTAGCCGAGGTCCTTCAGGGACTTTTCAACGTTGGCGCCATCGGCGATCCACCGTTCGGACGTCTGAGTGGGCATCGAGATGCCTACCAGTGAATCACTGGGCTTTGCAGCCGCGCCGCTGGGTTCGCTGGCTCCGCCGCGGGCGCCGCAACCGGTGGCACCCACCGTCAGGGCGAGGACAAGCGCCACCGCGCCCATCAGTTTTTTGATTCTCACCATTTTCTCCTTCCGCGGCAGCACTGCCACGAAGTGTTGTTGGACCGGGCAGCACCCGTGCTCCCTGGTCCTGGCCACATTGTTGATGTGTCGGTTCAATATAGACTGATTTGTGAACGCTAACAAGAGGTCCAGGCGGGAATTGCGAAAAGTTTTCGGCTTCATTGACTTCTCGGTTGTTAGCGTTCACACTGACTGCAGCACTTAGCTGTACCCTGACCCCTACAAACCCGGTAATGAGGCCCATGCCTCCCGGACGGAGGCAACCCCCATGCCAGATGCGCTGACCACTCCCAGCTCCGAGTCCCTCCATGACCACTGCGTCATCGGCGTGGATTACGGAACCCTTTCAGGCCGCGCCGTGGTGGTGCGCGTCCGCGACGGCAAGGAGCTGGGCAGCGCCGTCCACGAGTATCCCCACGCCGTGGTCACGGATGTGCTGCCCCGGGATACAGCGGGCGACGACGGCGCCCGGCTTCCCGGGGAATGGGCACTCCAGGTGCCCAACGACTACCGGGACGTCCTGCGTACCGCTGTCCCTGCCGCCGTGGCCGACGCGGGGATCGACCCTGCCGCCGTCGTCGGCATTGCCACCGACTTCACCGCCTGCACCATGGTGCCGGTCAAGGCCGACGGAACCCCCCTGAACGAACTGCCCGCCTTCGCCAACCGCCCGCACGCCTACGTAAAGCTCTGGCGGCACCATGCGGCGCAAGGCCAGGCCGACCGGATCAACCGGCTTGCCGCCGAACGTGGCGAAGACTGGCTTCCCCGCTACGGGGGGCTGATCTCCTCCGAATGGGAGTTCGCGAAGGGACTGCAGCTGCTGGAAGAGGATCCGGAAGCCTACGCCGCCATGGACCACTGGGTGGAGGCGGCCGACTGGATCGTCTGGCAGCTTTGCGGCCGCTACGTCCGCAATGCCTGCACGGCCGGCTACAAGGGGATTTACCAGGATGGCCGGTATCCGTCCGAGGACTTCCTTGCTGCCCTGAACCCCGACTTCAAAGACTTTGTCAGCTCCAAGCTGGAGCACACTATCGGCCGGCTGGGCGATGCCGCCGGCACCCTGACGGCGGAGGCCGCTGCCTGGACCGGGCTGCCGGAGGGCATCGCGGTGGCAGTGGGAAACGTTGACGCGCACGTCACCGCCCCGGCCGCGAAGGCCGTCGAACCCGGCCAGCTGGTGGCGATCATGGGCACCTCCACCTGCCACGTCATGAACGGCAGTGAGCTGCGCGAGGTGCCGGGTATGTGCGGTGCCGTTGATGGTGGAATCGTGCCGGGCCTGTGGGGCTACGAGGCCGGACAGTCAGGCGTCGGCGACATTTTCGGCTGGTTCACCAAGTACGGCGTCCCGCCCGAATACCACCAGGCTGCCAAGGACTCCGGACTGGGGATCCACGAGTACCTGACCGAACTGGCCTCCCGCCAGGCCATCGGGGAGCACGGACTGATCGCACTCGACTGGCATTCGGGCAACCGCTCGGTCCTGGTTGACCACGAGCTTTCGGGCATGGTGGTGGGCCAAACCCTGGCCACCAGGCCCGAGGACACCTACCGCGCCCTCCTGGAAGCCACAGCCTTTGGAACCCGCACTATCGTGGACGCCTTCCGTGACGCTGGAGTCCCGGTCAAGGAATTCATCGTGGCCGGTGGCCTGTTGAAGAACCGGCTCCTGATGCAGATCTACGCTGATGCCACCGGGCTCCAGCTGTCCACCATCGGCTCGGAACAGGGACCGGCACTGGGCTCAGCCATCCATGCCGCCGTCGCAGCGGGAGAATACGCGGACATCCGTGAAGCCGCCGCGGCCATGGGCGCCGAGCCCGGCGAGGTCTACACCCCAATCCCGGAAAACGCGGCCGCCTACGAACAACTGTTCCAGGAATACAAGGCCCTCCACGACTACTTCGGCAGGGGCGGCAACGACGTCATGCACCGGCTCAAGGCCATCCAGCGCAAAGCCGCCCAGGCGGCCCAGCCTGCAACAGGCTCCGTATCCGAATCACCCGTGGGGGTGTCCGCATGACCGCCGGGACAGGTGCCGGAACCGGCCTTCTGGAAACCATCGCCCGGATCCGGGCGGAGGTGTGCGCCCTGCACGCCGAGCTGACCCGGTACGGCCTGGTGGTGTGGACGGCGGGCAACGTTTCGGCGCGGGTGCCGGGCACCGACCTCATGGTGATCAAGCCGTCCGGTGTCTCGTACCAGGAGCTCACCCCGGAGCAGATGATCGTGACCGACTTGTACGGCACCCCGGTCAGGGGCACCAACGTGGGCGGCAGCGGCACGGTGGACTGGGGCAATCCCGCGCTGTCGCCGTCGTCGGACACCGCCGCGCACGCCTACGTGTACCGGCACATGCCGGAGGTGGGCGGGGTGGTGCACACGCATTCCACGTACGCCACCGCCTGGGCTGCCCGGGGCGAGGCCATCCCCTGCGTGCTCACCATGATGGGGGACGAGTTCGGCGGCTCGATCCCGGTGGGCCCGTTCGCGCTGATCGGCGACGACTCGATTGGGCACGGAATCGTGGAGACGCTGAAGAATTCCACGTCCCCGGCGGTCCTGATGCAGAATCACGGCCCGTTCACCATCGGCAAGGATGCCCGCTCCGCCGTCAAGGCCGCCGTCATGTGCGAGGAAGTGGCGCGCACCGTGCACATTTCCCGGCAACTGGGCGAGCCGCTGCCCATTGACCAGGCCCACATCGACTCCCTCTACGCCCGCTACCAGAACGTCTACGGCCAATAACAAGCACCGGCCACCAACCGGCCAGAAAATCTTTCCAGGAGAATTCATGAGCACCGCTGCGACCACTTCCCTCGACGGCTACGAAGTCTGGTTCCTGACCGGCAGCCAGCACCTCTACGGCGAGGAGGTCCTCAAGCAGGTGGCGGCCCAGTCGCAGGAGATCGCCAACCAGCTCAATGCCTCCTCCGCGGTGCCCGTGCGCATCGTGTGGAAGCCGGTCCTGACCGATTCCGATGCCATCCGCCGCACCGCACTGGAGGCTAACTCGGATGACTCGGTCATCGGCGTGACGGCCTGGATGCACACCTTCAGCCCGGCCAAGATGTGGATCCAGGGCCTGGACCTGCTGCGGAAGCCCCTGCTGCACCTGCACACCCAAGCCAACCGGGACCTGCCCTGGGCGGACATCGACTTCGACTTCATGAACCTGAACCAGGCCGCCCACGGCGACCGCGAGTTCGGCTACATCCAGTCCCGCCTGGGCATCGCCCGGAAGACCGTCGTCGGCCACGTCTCCAACCCCGAAGTGGCCCGCCAGGTGGGATCGTGGCAGCGTGCTGCCGCGGGCTGGGCAGCCGTCCGCACCCTGAGGCTCACCCGCTTTGGCGACAACATGCGCAACGTCGCCGTCACTGAAGGCGACAAGACCGAGGCCGAGCTGCGCTTCGGCGTCGCGGTCAACACCTGGTCCGTCAACGAGCTCGCCGACGCCGTCCGTGGCGCTGCAGAGTCCGACGTCGACGCCCTGGTGGCCGAGTACGAGGACCTTTACGACGTCGTGCCGGAGCTCCGCGCAGGCGCGGCCCGGCACGACTCGCTGCGCTACGGCGCCCGGATCGAACTGGGCCTGCGGTCCTTCCTTGAAGGCAACGGCTCCGCGGCGTTCACCACGTCCTTCGAGGACCTCGGCGCCCTCCGCCAGCTGCCCGGACTCGCCGTGCAGCGGCTCATGGCCGCCGGTTACGGGTTCGGCGCCGAAGGCGACTGGAAGACCGCCATCCTGGTCCGGGCCGCCAAGGTGATGGGCGCCGGCCTGCCCGGCGGCGCCTCCCTCATGGAGGACTACACCTACCACCTGGAACCCGGGTCCGAAAAGATCCTCGGCGCCCACATGCTCGAAGTCTGCCCTTCCCTGACGGCAGCAAAGCCGCGGCTGGAAATCCACCCGCTGGGCATCGGCGGCAAGGAAGACCCCGTCCGGCTGGTGTTCGACGCCGACGCGTCCCCGGGCGTCGTCGTCGCCCTGTCCGACATGCGGGACCGGTTCCGCCTGGTGGCCAACGCCGTCAACGTGGTCCCGCTCGACCAGCCGCTGCCCAACCTCCCCGTGGCCCGCGCACTCTGGGAGCCCCAGCCGGACTTCGCCACCTCGGCCGCGGCGTGGCTCACCGCCGGGGCAGCCCACCACACCGTGCTCTCCACCCAGGTGGGCATGGACGTCTTCGAGGACTTCGCCGAAATAGCCAAGACCGAACTGCTCACCATCGACCAGGACACCACTATCCGCCAGTTCAAAAAGGACCTGAACTGGAACGCCGCCTACTACAAACTCGCCGGCGGGATCTGATCAGGTGGCAAAGGTCCCGGCGGCGGCCAGGGACGGGAACCCCGTGACGGCCAGCGTCCCGCCGCGGCTGCCCAGGCTTGAGGACGTGGCGGAACGTGCCGGGGTATCGCACCAGACCGTTTCACGGGTGGTCAACAACCACCCCAACGTAAGTCCCGGCACCCGGCGGAAGGTGGAAGCGGCGATTGCCGACCTCGGCTACCGCCGCAACTCTGCCGCCCGGAGCCTGGTCACCCGGCGCTCGCAGATCATCGGCGTCCTGGGCAGCGAGCTTTCGCAATACGGCCCGGCCAACACCCTGCTGGGCGTGGAACGGGCTGCGCGGGATGCGGGCTACTTCGTCAGCGTCGCGGCGCTGCGCGAGGTCACCCGGGACGCGATCCTGGACGCCGTCCGGCACTTCCTGGACCAGTCGGTGGACGGGATCGTGGTAATCGTTCCGCACCTGGAAACGCTGGCTGCCTTGGCGGAACTGCCGATCGGAGTGCCGGTGGTGGCCGTGGGACCGGAGGGGAACGACAGCGTGGGCGGCGTCAAGGTGGACCAGCGGCGCGGCGCCGAACTGGCGGTGGAACATCTCATCAGCCAGGGGCACGTACGGATTGGACACGTTGCGGGTCCGCAGGACTGGATCGACGCCGTAGCCCGCGCCGAGGGTTGGCGGCATGCCCTGGAATCCGCCGGGCTCGAGGCGGACCTGATCACCGAGGGTGACTGGAGCGCGAACAGCGGCTACGGGATCGGCCGGCGGCTGGCTGCCGGCCGCCGGGCCACGGCCCTTTTCGTCGGCAACGACCAGATGGCCCTTGGCGTCCTGCGTGCCCTGAACGAGGCGGGCGTCAGGGTGCCGCAGGACCTCTCGGTGGTGGGTTTCGACGACCAGCCGGAGGCGGGCTACTTCAGTCCGCCATTGACGGTGGTCCGGCAGGACTTTGAAGAACTGGGCCGGCGGTGCATGGACATGATGCTCACCGCGTTCGACGGTCGGGACGGGCCGCGGACCCTGGTGGTGGAGCCCGAGCTCATCGTGCGCAGCAGTACGGCGCCGCCTGTCCCGTGACGTGGCGGGCGCCGAATTAATCAGCGGGAGACCCGCGCGAAACGTGGCCACAACAATAACTGCGTAGTTTTCAGGCATGACCGCTACCTTGCTCACACGGCTCCGCAACTGGCTGCTGGATTCCGTCACGTTCGACTCCGCATCGAGTGCCGCCGGCGCCATGGCCGATGCCACCCGGTGGGGATGGCTGCCGGCATTGAGCGGGGTGTCCATCGGGGCGGCCCACGCCAGGGCCGGGCATGCGGGAACGGTGCCCGAAACCGGTGGAATGTCTGGTTGAGCACACTATTGCGCCGGTAGCGGGATCATGCCCTAAACTGCTTCACTGAGGTGCCTGAAATGGCGCTGCGCAGCAACGAAAGTGAACATGCTATGGCTACCGATTACGATGCTCCACGCAAGCAGGAAGAAGAGTCGCCGGCCGACTCCCTCGAGGCCCTTCAGGCATCACGGAGCGGCAACGCGCAGACCGCGGTTATCGATGTCGACGAGAACGACACCGCTGAAGGTATCGACCTGCCCGGCGCCGATCTGTCCAATGAGGAACTGACGGTCATCGTGGTTCCCGAGCAGTCTGACGAGTTCACCTGCTCATCGTGCTTCCTGGTCCGCCACCGGTCGCAGGTCGCCCGTGAAAAGGATGGCCTGAAGTACTGCCGCGAGTGCGAAGGCTAGAGTTTTCCTGTCTTTCCCGGCGCCGGCCACCTCCCTGAGGTGGCCGGCGCTGCTTTGTCCCCGCACGCCGTCGTTATCAAAATGGACCTCGTTTCAGCCCGCCAACCCTCCTACGCTGGAAGCATCCAACAGCCCTTATTTTGGATGGCACCACAATGAAAAAGTTCTCCATCTGGCTCGCGGCCATCCTGCTGGCTGTCGGGCTGGGAATCGTTGCGGAGGGCCCCGCCGCCGCGGCGCCCTACTGCGGACTCACCTGGGGTTCGCTGATGAAGTCGGGCGGCGACATGGGCCGCGTGCCCGTGACGAACGTCCGGACCGGCCAGCACTATTGCTTTGACCGGCTGGTGGTTGACCTGGGCGGCGTGCCGGCTCCCGGCTACACCGTGCGCTACGTCCCGCAAATTATCCAGGACGGCTCGGGCGCAATCGTGCCCACCCGGGGCGGCGCCCGGTTGCAGGTGGTCGTCAAAGCGCCGGCCTACGACGACAACGGCCAGCCCACCTACACCCCCGCCGACAAGGCCGGGCTTTCCAACGTTTCGGGATACCAGACCTTCCGCCAGGTTGTCTGGGCCGGAAGCTTCGAGGGCCAGACCACCATCGGCCTGGGCGTCCGTGCCCGCCTCCCGTTCCGGGTGTTCACCCTTGACGGTCCGGGCGCCGGTTCGCGCCTGGTCATCGACGTGGCGCACTACTGGTGACCAGCCGTCGTCGTCACACCAAAAAAGGTGCCGGGCCCCGGTGGGGCGCGGCACCTTTTGGGTTGGAAGTTATTCCGGAACCACCAGTGCGGGGGTGTCCTGCTTGAGGGTTTCGCCGCGGAAGAAGCCCGGGTGCGTACGGGACATGACCAGCATGACGACGGCGCCCAGGGCCAGGATGCCGACGCCCAGGATGAATACCAGGCCTATGCCAAACACCTCTGAACCGCTGCCAAACTCAGGTGCCAGGCTGTCCATGGCGGTCTGGACGAAGACGACGAACAGCCCCACGCCGCCCACCACCGGGCACACCAGGCGGAACATGAAGTGCCGCACGCTGTTGAACAGGCTGTGGCGGAAGTACCACGTGCAGGCCAGGGCGGTGAGGCCGTAGTAGAAGCAGATCATCAGGCCCAGGGCCAGGATGGTGTCGTTCAGGACGTTCTCGCTGACCACATGCATGACGGCGTAGAACCCCGCAGACATGACGCCGGCGGCGATGGTGGCAAAGCCCGGTGTGGAGAACTTCCTGCTGATGCGGCTGAAGGGTTCGGGCAGCGCGCCGTAGTGGGCCATGGCCAGCAGGCTGCGCGAGGGCGACATGAAGGTCGACTGCAGGGACGCGGCGGAGCTGGAAAGCACGGCGAGGGACATCAGGATGGCAAACGGTCCCATGATGGGGGAGGCCAGCGCCGTGAAGATGTTCTCGTGGTTCTCGGCGTTGTTCAGCCCGTTCCCGGTGTCGCCGACGCCGGCGAACATCATGGTGGCGATGCTGACCAGCAGGTAGATGGCCAGGACGATGACGGCGGTCAGGGTGCCTGCCACACCGGCGGTCTTCTTGCCGTTGGCCGTTTCCTCGTTGACCGTCAGGCAGACGTCCCAGCCCCAGTACACGAAGATCGAGAGGGAGATGCCGGCCGCGATCTGTCCGAACGTCTCGATCTTGGTGACGTCGAACCAGTCCCAGCTGAACGGGATGGCCGTTTCCGAGGTGGACCAGTTGGCGAAGGCCATGGCCACGAACAGGCCCAGCACCAGCAGCTGGAAGCCAACCAGGCTGTACTGCACCAGCTTGGTGGTGTGCAGGCCGCGGTAGCTCACCCAGACGGCCAGCGCCACGAAAACAAAGCAGGTGATGACGTTCAACGCCTTATTGTCCGCGAGGTCCGCCAGTTCGGGGGAGCCGGTGAGCTGGGAGAGGAAGAGGTAGAAGAAGTCGACAGCGACGCCGGCCAGGTTGGACAGCACGATGATGTTGGCGGCCAGCAGGCCCCACCCGCCCATCCAGCCCACCCACGGGCCAAAGGCCTTGGTCACCCAGGTGAAGGTGGTGCCGCTGTCCGGGGAGTCGGCGTTGAGTTCCCGGTAGGCGAGCGACACCAGGATCATGGGAATGAACCCGATGAGGAAGATGACGGGCAGCTGGAGGCCGGCTTCATTGACGGTGGGACCAAGTGCGCTGGTGAGGGTATAGGCGGGGGCGATGGTGGAGATGCCCAGGACGACGACGGCCAGGAGCCCGAGCTGGCCGCCCTTGAGTCCCTTGGCGCTGACGCCGTCCGCTGAGGGGGCGTGCGCGTGCGGGCCGGGTTTGGCAGTACTGGTGCGGATTGTCTCTGTCATGGCACCACTTTCTGGAAGGCTGTGAGACGGAAGTCACTATATGAATGGCGTTCATTTAGTATGGGGGCAGCCCGGCTGTGATGCAAGACGCAATATGAATAACATTCGTTTATGACCGGTTTTCGAAATTAGTAAGCTCACTGAGAAATTGCCTTTTGCCCTGCCGCCGCGCCGTTCGCGGCTGGTAGCGTCTGCCGTACTGGACCAATAGAGGAGGATGCATGAAAGCTTCACCGACACTGACCAATAACCTGCAGGCCGTCCTGGCGGACCTGATCGAGCTTCACGTTCAGGGCAAGCAGGCGCACTGGAACATCGTGGGCACCAACTTCCGCGACCTCCACCTGCAGCTTGACGAGATCGTGGACGCTGCCCGCCAGTTCGCCGACGACACCGCCGAGCGCATGCGCGCCCTGCACGCGCTTCCCGACGGCCGCAGCTCCACCGTGGCCAAGACCACCAGCCTGGCCCAGTTCCCGGAAGGGCTGATCAGCACCGCGGACGCCATCGAGCGGATCGTAGCCGCCATGGAAGCGGCCGTGGGAACCATGCGCAAAGTCCACGATGAGGTGGATGAGGAAGACCCCACCTCGGCGGACCTCCTGCACGAGTTCATCGCCCGGCTGGAGCAGTTTGCCTGGATGGTGCAGGCGGAAAACATGAAGCCCACTGCCAAGGTCACCGCGGCCGACTCCAAGTAGCGGACGGTCCACACGGGCGTCCGGCGCCGAGGGATCCCGCGGTGCCGGACGCCTGCCTGCTGTCCGGGCAATACTGCGGATGTTCCGCTAAACCGCTTTGGGCACTTTGCGGAGGATGACGCCGGCGAGCACTGCCGCCGTCGCCATGAGCACCAGCCCGATTGCCGCCGTGACGTGCACTCCGGAATCGAAGGCGGCCGCCGCGGCGTCCTTGAGGGCTCCGGCGAGCGGCGCCGGCAGCAGGTTGGCTGCGTCCACCGCGCCGGCCAGCGTTTCGCTGGCGTTGTGCAGCGAATTGCCGGGCAGCATTTCCTTCAGCCCTGCCGGCAACCGCAGGTGCTGCTGGTAGGACGCCGTCAGGATGGAGCCCAGTACCGCAGTCCCCAGCAGCGAGCCCACCTCGTAGCCCGTCTCGGAAATCGCCGCCGCAGCGCCTGATTTCGCCGGCGGGGCCGAGTCGAGGATGAGGTCGTTCGAGATGGTTTCCGCCGTGCCCACGCCCAGCGCCAGGACCAGCAGTGCGGCCAGCAGCATCGCGGATCCGCCGCCATGGCTTCCGAAGGCCACCATGCTGTAGCCAATGGCGCTGAAGGACAGCCCCGCGGCCACGACAAACCCCGGGCGGACCTTGCGGACCAGCGGCACCACCACCAGGCCTGCCACCACCGTGGCCGCCAGCGCGGGGAGCATTGCGACGCCTGCCGCGGACGGGGTCATGCCTCCGATGAGCTGGAGGTGCTGGGCAAGGAAAAGGATGAAGCCGTTGAAGGAAAACAGGGCCAGGATATTGGCGCTGATGGCCATGCTGAATACCTTGTTCCGGAACAGGGACATGTCCAGCAGCGGGTGCTCCAGCCGGTGCTGGCGCCGCACGAACACAACGCCCATGGCCAGGCCGAAGGCAATGCTGCCCAGCCCGGCAGCGCCCGGACCCTCGGTGGCCACTGTTTTGATGCCGTAGACCACGGGCACCATGACCAGCATGGAGAGCGCGATGCTGGCGACATCCACCCTGCCCGGCGCGGGGTCCTTCGATTCCGGGATGAGGGCCGGACCCAGCGCCAGCAGGGGGAGCATGAGCGGCACCGATACCAGGAAGACGGCGCCCCACCAGAAGTGCTCCACCAGCCATCCGCCCAGTATCGGCCCCAGGGCGGCGCCGCCGGAAAAGCCCGCGGCCCAGATGGCCACGGCCAGTCGCCGGCGGTTGGGCTCCGGGAAAATGTTGCGGATCAGCGACAACGTGGACGGCATCAGCATGGCGCCGAAGAACCCCAGCGCGGCCCGGCCGGCGATCAGCCACTCAGGCGTGGGCGCAAAGGCCGTGGCGGCGGACAGTCCGGCGAAGCCCAGGCTGCCGATGACCAGCAGGCGCCGCCGCCCGATCCGGTCGCCGAGGCTGCCCATCGACACCAACAGGCCGGCCAGGACCAGCGGATAGGCGTCAACGATCCACAGCAGTTGCACGCCGCCGGGTTCCAGGGCCTGGGAGATGGCGGGAAGTGCGAAGGTCAGTGCCGTGTTGTCCACCGCCACCAGCAGGACGGGAAACATCAGCAGGCCGAGCGCAAGCCAGTCGCGCCATGGGCGGCGTGTGGGGGTGCCGTCCCCGTGGACTGCTGTGGGGCTGATGGAGGTCGTCATTCCATAACTGTACCGTCTGGACGGTATAGTTTGAAACTGGCATATTCCCGATTCGGACCCGCCTGAGGGCATGATGGGAGGCATGCCCCGAAAGCCTGTCGCCCGTGATGCGGTCCTCGACGCCTTCGAGTCCCTGCTGATCGACGTGGGGGAGCGCGCCGCCACCCTTGACGCCGTGGCCCGCAAGGCCGGCGTGTCCAAGGGCGGCCTGCTCTACCACTTTCCCAACAAGGAAGCATTGATTGCCGTGCTGCTGGACCGGTTGGAGGGCCTGGCCCGGGCAGACGCCGACGCGATGGCTTCGGCCGATGAAGGGGCTGCGGCCTACTTCATCCGTTCTTCGGTGTGGGCAGACACTCCGCTGGACCGTGTCATCGTGGCGGCCACCCGCCTGGCGGAGGTGGCGCATGAAGAGACGCGGCGCCGGTTCGCCGCCATCCAGCGACGGTGGCTGGATGAGATTGCGGCGGATGTTGGACCCGGCCTGGCCAAGGCTGTCCTGTACATGGGGGACGGGCTGTACTTCAACGCCATGCTGTCCGTGGGGCCTGCCCCGGAGGCGGGCGCCGGTTCCGATGTGGAGGAGCTCCTGGCCGCCCTGGAGCGGCTCCGCAGGTAGCCCCGACCATTTGCCCGGAGGGGTTGGGGCGTAGGACAATGGAGAGTTGTGAGGGCTGTCATCGGCCGTCATGATCGCAACAAATGAATAGCCTTTGATCTGCGGCGGGAGAGTCCTGCCCGAAGCACAGGCAGGCGCCGTAGGAGCAAATCCTCCCCGGGAATCTCACAGGCCCCTGTACCGCCGCGGCGAGGCACCTCTGGAAAGCAGCAGGCAGCTTCCGTTCCCCTGTGAAGGGGCCGGCATGACTGTTGTGCTCACCGACGGTGCAAGCGGTTCCTGCCCAGGCAGGCAACGCGGAAACTCTCAGGTCCAATACAGAGCGGGGAGGGACCCGGATAGCTGTGGCGTACCCTGCGCCGCCTGAACAAAATGGAGTTCCTTCGTGTCGGTTACCCCAGCCCCCACCACTTTCGTCGACCGCCACATTGGTGCACGCCGCCAGGATGACATCGACACCATGCTCAAGGCCGTTGGCTACGGCACGGTCGACGCACTGGTCGATACCGCCGTCCCCAAGGTCATCCGCCAGGAAACCGCACTCCGCCTGCAGGACGCACTCAGTGAAGTTGAGGTGCTTGCAGAACTCCGCCGGCTCGCCGCCAAGAACAAAACGGCCGTGCAGCTGATCGGCCAGGGCTACTACGACACCGTCACGCCTGCAGTGATCCGCCGGAACGTGCTGGAAGCCCCGGCCTGGTACACCGCCTACACGCCGTACCAGCCCGAGATTTCCCAGGGCCGGCTCGAGGCGCTGCTGAACTTCCAGACCATGGTCCAGGACCTGGTGGGCCTGCCCATCGCCAACGCGTCCCTGCTCGATGAAGCCACCGCCGTGGCCGAGGCCGTGCTGCTGATGCGCCGCTCCAACAAGGCCAAGCCTGCAGCGGACGGCAAGACTGTCCTGGACATCGACGTGCTGCCGCAGACCATCGCCATCGTCAAGGGCCGCGCCGAGGCGCTCGGCTTCGAGGTTGAGGTCGCCGACCTGTCCAACGGCCTGCCCGACGGCGACATCAACGGGATCGTGCTCCAGCAGCCCGGCGCCTCCGGCCGGGTCTGGGACCAGTCCGCCACTATTGCGGCGGCGAAGGAACGCGGCGCGCTGGTCACCGTGGCCGCTGACCTGCTGGCCCTGACCCTGATCACCCCTCCGGGCGAGCAGGGCGCCGACATCGCCGTCGGCTCCACCCAGCGCTTCGGGGTCCCGTTGTTCTTCGGTGGCCCGCACGCCGCCTACATGGCTGTCCGCAAGGGCCTGGAGCGGTCGCTGCCCGGCCGCCTGGTGGGGGTGTCCAAGGACGACGCAGGGGTGCCCGCGTACCGCCTGGCGCTGCAGACCCGCGAGCAGCACATCCGCCGCGAAAAGGCCACATCCAACATCTGCACCGCGCAGGCCCTGCTGGCCATCGTCTCCTCGATGTACGCCGTCTACCACGGCCCCGACGGGCTGAAGGCGATCGCGGAAACGACGCACGGCCACGCCCGGGTGCTGGCGGCCTCGCTGGCAGCTGCCGGTGTGGAGGTGCTGCACACGAGCTTCTTCGACACCCTTACCGTCCGCGTCCCCGGACGCGCTGCCGCGCTTGTCGCCGATGCCGAAGCGCGCGGCATCAACCTGCGTTCCATCGACGCCGATACCGTGGGCATCTCGCTCGACGAAACCACGACGGCGGCCATCGTCGCCGACGTCGCGGACGTCTTTGGGGCCTCCGTTGCCGCGGCTGAAGGCTTCGGACTGGAGGCCGCCGTCGGACGTTCCTCCGACTACCTGCAGCACCCGGTGTTCAACACGCACCGGTCTGAAACCCAGCTGCTGCGCTACATCCGGAAGCTGTCGGACCGGGACCTGGCGCTGGACCGCACCATGATCCCGCTGGGCTCGTGCACCATGAAGCTGAATGCCACCGCCGAGATGGAAGCCATCTCCTGGCCGGAGTTCGCCTCCATCCACCCCTTCGCCCCGGACTCCCAGACCGAAGGCTGGCGTGAACTGATTGCCGACCTGGAGGCGGACCTGACCGCGATCACCGGGTACGACCAGGTGTCCATCCAGCCCAATGCCGGATCCCAGGGCGAGCTCGCCGGCCTGCTGGCCATCCGCGGCTACCACCACTCCCGCGGGGAAGAGCAGCGCAACGTCTGCCTCATTCCCGCCTCCGCCCACGGCACCAACGCCGCCTCGGCAGTCCTGGCCGGCATGAAGGTCGTCGTCGTCGCCACCGCAGCGGACGGCACCATCAACCACGATGACCTGACGGCCAAGATCGAGGCCCACAAGGATGTCCTGTCCTGCATCATGATCACGTACCCGTCCACCCACGGCGTCTACGACGGGGACGTCCGTGAGGTCTGCGACGCCGTGCACGCGGCCGGCGGCCAGGTCTACATCGACGGCGCCAACCTGAACGCCCTGGTGGGCCTGGCCCAGCCCGGCAAGTTCGGCGGCGACGTCTCCCACCTGAACCTGCACAAGACCTTCTGCATCCCCCACGGCGGCGGCGGACCCGGCGTCGGACCCGTGGCAGCCAAGGCCCACCTGGCACCGTTCATGCCCGGCGACGCCAACAAGGCAGCGCATGAGGAAGGCCACGGGGTCGCGATCTCGGCTTCCCGCTTCGGTTCGGCCGGCGTCCTGCCGATCTCCTGGGCGTACGTGAAGCTCATGGGCGGCGAAGGCCTGACCGAGGCCACCAAGTCCGCGCTGCTCGCAGCCAATTACGTCGCTGCCCGGCTGAACGAGTATTTCCCAGTGCTCTACACCGGCGAAGGCGGCCTGGTGGCGCACGAATGCATCCTGGACCTGCGCGAACTGACCGCCAAGACCGGTGTCACGGCCGAGGACGTGGCCAAGCGCCTCATCGACTTCGGCTTCCACGCCCCCACCCTGGCATTCCCGGTGGCAGGAACCCTGATGGTGGAGCCCACCGAGTCCGAGGACCTGGCCGAGATCGACCGCTTCATCGAGGCCATGATCACCATCCGCAAGGAAATCGACCAGGTGGCCAACGGCGACTTCGCCGTGGCGGACTCACCCCTGCGCCGCGCACCCCACACGGCAGCCGCCGTCGTCAGCTCCGACTGGGACCGTGCCTACCCGCGCGAGCAGGCCGCGTTCCCTGCCCACCACAAGCAGGACAAGTACTTCCCGCCGGTGGGCCGGATCGACGGCGCCGCCGGAGACCGGAACCTCATCTGCTCCTGCCCGCCGCTCGAAGAGTTCGAAAACTAAAGGACCGGCACCGTGACCGAGAAATACACCGCCCTGTACGACGAACATAAAAAGCTGGGCGCCTCCTTCACCGACTTCGGCGGCTGGCAGATGCCATTGAAGTACAGCTCCGAACTGGCTGAACACCACGCCGTCCGCAACACCGCCGGCCTGTTCGACCTCTCCCACATGGGCGAAGTGTGGGTCACCGGACCGCAGGCTGCCGCTTTCCTCGACTACGCCCTGGCGGGCAAGATCTCCGCCATGGCCGTGGGCAAGGCCAAGTACTCGCTGATCTGCAACGCCGACGGCGGCATCATCGACGACCTCATCACCTACCGCCGTCCCGCTGCTGAAGACGGAACAGATGTCTTCCTGGTGGTGCCCAATGCGGGCAACGCCGCGGTGGTGGCGGCGGCCCTGCACGAACGGGCCGCAGGGTTCGACGTGCTGGTGGAGGACGCCTCGGCCCGGACATCGCTGATCGCAGTGCAGGGCCCCAGGGCCCAGGAACTCCTGCTTCGCCTGGTCCCGGCCGCACAGCACTCGCTGGTGACGGAGCTGAAGTACTACGCCGCCGTGGAGGTTCCGTTCCTGGTGGGCGGGGCCGGCAAGGAACTCCTGCTCGCGCGCACCGGGTACACCGGTGAGGACGGGTTCGAGATCTTCGTGGCCAACGATGACGCCCCGGCCCTATGGCAGGCACTGGTCGCCATCGCCGACGACGGGGAACTGACCCCCTCCGGCCTTGCCTCCCGCGACTCTCTCCGCCTGGAAGCGGGAATGCCGCTGTACGGGAACGAACTGTCGCTGCAGGGCGACCCGTTCGCTGCCGGGCTTGGCCCCGTCGTCGCACTCTCCAAGGAAGGCGACTTCGTTGGCAAGGCCGCGCTGGCAGCAAAGAAGGAAGCCGGCGCAGGCAGCACCTCCGGCCGCCGCCTCGTGGGGCTCAAAGGCAAGGGCCGCCGCGCCGGCCGGGCGCACTACCCCGTACTCAAGGACGGGGACACGGTCGGTGAAGTCACCTCCGGCCAGCCCTCACCCACCCTCGGCTACCCGATCGCCATGGCCTACGTCGACGTCGAACACTCGGCACCCGGCACAGCCCTGGACATCGATCTCCGCGGCAAGGCAGTACCCTTCGAAGTGGTCGACCTCCCGTTCTACCGCCGCGCCAAGTAGCTTTTGGTGCCCCTCCGTGGTCACCTTGGCCCTTCGGATGTGGCCTCCTCTGCATGCTCGGTCGCGTAGACGCCCGCTAAGCGGACGTGACGCTCCCTTAGACGCATGCTGCCGGAGGCCACATCCGCTGGGGCGTGCGCATGTCGCCTTTTCGGTGGTTGAGCCCGTCGAAACCTACTTATTAGCACTTAGTTAGGAACCGTCATGGCTGTTGGTGTCTTTGATCTTTTTTCGATCGGGATTGGCCCGTCGTCTTCGCATACGGTGGGGCCGATGCGGGCTGCTGCTGTGTTCGCTGAGGAGCTGAAGGCCTCCGGCAGGCTCGCTGAGGTCGTATCGCTGCGGGTTGACTTGTATGGGTCGTTGGCCGCGACGGGGCATGGGCATGGGACGATGACGGCGGTCCTGTTGGGGTTGGAGGGGTTCCATCCGGAGTTGATCCTGCCTGATGAGGTGGAGGAGCGGTTGGCCTCGATCGCGGAGACCGGGGTCCTGAACCTGGCCGGGTCGGTGTCGCTGCCGTATGGCGTCAAGGACATGGTGTTGCGGCCGTTGACGGTGCTGCCGCGGCATACGAACGGGATGACGTTCACGGTCAGCGACGCTGCCGGGGATGTGGTGCATGCGGCGACGTTTTTCTCGGTCGGTGGCGGGTTCATCGTCCGGGAGGGGGAAGAGGACGCGGCGCAGCAGGAACTGGACGCGTCCAAGGAGGTGTTGCCGCTGCCGTTCCGGACCGCGGCGGAGTTGCTGGAGCACTGCGCGGTGACCGGGCTGGGGATCGCCGATGTGATGTTCAGGAATGAGTTGGCCTCCCGCTCGGAGGAGGAGATCCGTGCCGGGCTGCTGCATATCTGGTCCGTGATGGAGAACTGCGTGCAGACCTCGCTTAAACGCGAGGGGGTGCTGCCGGGCGGGTTGAAGGTCCGCCGCCGCGCCCCGGACTGGTATGAGCGGTTGAAGAAGGAAACCGCCCGTCCCGAAGACGCCGGCCATGACGGGCAGGACCATCACGACCCACGGTATTGGCAGGAGTGGGTTAACTTGGTGGCGTTGGCCGTGAACGAGGAGAACGCCTCCGGTGGCCGGGTGGTCACCGCGCCGACGAACGGGGCGGCCGGGATCATCCCGGCGGTGCTGTTCTATGCCCTGCATTTCGCCCCGGGCATGGACCAGGCAACCCAGGCCGACCGGGACGGTGTGGTGGTGCGGTTCCTGCTCGCCGCCGGCGCGGTCGGGGTGCTCTACAAGGAACAGGCCTCGATTTCCGGGGCCGAGGTCGGTTGCCAGGGCGAGGTCGGCTCGGCGTCGTCGATGGCCGCCGCGGGCCTGGCCGAGGTCATGGGCGGCACGCCCGCGCAGGTGGAGAACGCCGCGGAAATCGCGATGGAACACAACCTGGGCCTGACCTGTGACCCGATCGGCGGGCTGGTCCAGGTCCCCTGCATCGAGCGGAACGCGATCGCCGCCGCGAAAGCGATCAACGCCGCGAAAATGGCGCTCTGGGGCGACGGCACCCACCGCGTCTCCCTCGACGAAGTCATCATCACCATGCGCGAAACCGGCAAAGACATGTCCGACAAATACAAAGAAACCGCCATGGGCGGCCTCGCCGTCAACGTCGTCGAATGCTGACCCAGGGTGCCTAGTTATGCACTGCCGCCCACCAGTTGAGGCTGGCCGCGAACACCAGCCATGAGATGTACGGCAGCAGGAGTAACCCTGCCATCCGGCTGATGGGACCGAAATGCAGCACCGTCACCGTAACGGCAGCAATCAGGGCCAGGATGATTGCCAGGCCCAGCCACAACGCCGGCGTCCCGAGGGCGGGATAGAGGGCGAAGAACGCCGGGGTCCAGGCCAGGTTGAGGGCCAGCTGAATGCCGTAAACCACCATGGCCTGCCGTGTCCCCTCGGAACGTTGGCGCCATACCAGCCACGCTGCCAGGGCCATTGCTGCATAGAGGATGGTCCACGGGGCCGAACACGCCGTTGGGCGGGGACCACGGGGCCTTGTCCGCGCCGGCGTACCAGCCAGTGACGTTTGCCGCCGAGGCGAAACCGCCCAGCGCCGCCACGAGCAGTGAGGCCAGCAGGAAACCGGCAAGCCCGGCCGCCTGCACGGCTGCGCTGTACGGCCGGCTTCCGCCTCCCGCGGCAGCCATGCTTTGTTCCCCGTCCGGCTTCATACCCCAACCCTTGTTGACCCTGCTGAGCTCCGTCAAGGTGGCACGCCACAACCCGGGTGACGTCGCCCTGGGAATGCTCAAGAAAAGCCGGAGCCGCCCGAGGCTTTAGACTTGAGGCTGCATGTCCGCACGCATCCAGAAGTACCGAAACCGCGCACAAACCCGATTGGACACGGCCCCCTTGCGAGAATTCACCGCACGTTTTGCCACAGCCGAGGAAATTGAGAACTGGGACAAGCACGTCACGGCCAACCCGAACGGCGGCAACATGCTGCAGTCAGCCGCCTACGCATCGGTCAAGAACGGAAGCGGCTGGAAAGTCCGGTTCCTGGTGCTGGAAAGCGGAGGGAACTCCAGCTACAACCTGGTCCTGGAAAAGAGCTTTCCCGTCCTGGGCCGGCTCTGGTACCTCATTAAGGGCCCGGACCTGGCAGGCGCAGCAGACCTGGGAGCTGCCCTCAAAGCGTGCGCCCGGTTGGTCCGCAGCAGGAAGCTGAACGTCTTCACCATCAAGGTGGAACCGGACATCATCGACTCCGACGATGCGCGGCGGGAGCTCGCAGCGGCCCACCTGGCCAAGGCCCCCAACATCCAGTCCAACGACTCCACCGCCCTGCTGGACATCGCCGGCACGGAAGAGGAAGTCTTCAAGGCCATCTCCTCCCGCGCCCGGAACGCCATCCGGCGTGCAGAGCGTGAGGGCTGCCAGGTGGTCCGGCAGGAGCACGGGCCGGAAACCTACCGGGCGTTGTACGACCTGATGGCCAACACCGTCAGCGCAAAGGGGTCCATGCCGCTCCGCAGCTACGACTACTACGCCCAGTTCTGGGACGAATTCTGCAACCGCGGCCAGGGCAACTTTTTCTTCACCTACGAGGATGGGAAACCCAGCGTGGGCGCCTTCGTCATCAACTACGGTGCCAAGGCCACTTACAAGGACGGCGGCTCCACGCAGAACCGCAAGCAGTACGGGGATTCGCACCTGGTGCAGTGGACCGCCATAAAGCGGATGCAGGAACTGGGCTGCACGGAATACGACTTCTGTGGAACCCCGCCGGCTGCGCGCATCAAGGACAAGACCCACAACCTCTACGGCATGGGGATGTTCAAGACCAGCTTCACCAAGACCGTCACCGACTTTGTGGGCTGCCACGACTACGTCCTGTCCCCACTCCGGCACCGGCTCTGGGTCAACGGCGGGGAAAAGGTGTTCCGCCGGATCGAAACCGCACGCACCGGCCAGCAGTTCTACTGACCAGCTCCCCCCAGCGCCAACACCCAAGCATCCGCCGGGCCGCACGCACCTGTGCAGCCTGCCCCGAACACCGTCCGCCCCGCGAGCCCCCCGGCCGCGAAGAGTCGAGAAGAAGGTCACCCCTTGAACACAGTTTCCGCCGCTACCGGGCTAGAATACGCCAACCTCAGCGACGCCGACTTCGAGGCCTTCGCCCTGAAGCACCCGCAGAACAGTTTCCTGCAGTCCATCGACTTTGCCCGCTTCCAGCGCGCCCGCGGCCAGCAGGTGGAACTCTTCGGGGTGCGGCGCGACGGCGAACTTGTCGCCGTCGGAAAGCTCAACTTCACCACCACCCGGCTGGGCTACACCGTCTGCGAATGCGCCAAGGGCCCCCTCATGGACTACACGGACCGCGAACTGGTGGGCGCCGTCGTCGGACTCCTCCGCAAGCACGCGGCCGCCCGCAAAGCCGCCGAGCTGCGGATCTCTCCCAACATCCGGTACATCGCACGGGACGCCGACGGCGCGGAGCAGCCGGACGTCGAAGACAACCGGCCGCTGGTGGCAGACCTGGAGCGACTGGGATTCCAGCACCAGGGCCTGGACATGAACTTCGTCAACGTCAACTGGATGTTCATCAAGAACCTGGTGGGGATCCAGGACGCCGAAGAACTGATCATGGGCACCAGCTACCGGACGCGGAAAGCCATCCGCAAGGCGGAGAAAAACGGCGTGTTCCTCGAACAGGCCACCCTGGAAACCCTTGACGATTTTTACGGCGCCCTAAGCCGCGCCGGCGACGAAAAGGGCTTCGTGTACCGCGAACGCGCCTACTACGAGAACCTGCTCCGCACCACCTCCGCGGAATTCACCAAGCTGATGATGGCCAAGATCGACATCCCTGCCTACCGCAAGTCCATCACCGAACGCCTGGCCGCGGAGTCAGCCACGGCAGCCGAACTCCGCCGCGAGGTTGAGGAGACCGGCAGCAAGAAGAAGGCCAACCGGCTCAAGGTGGTCCAGGACCTGGTGGACAGCTACGAGCGGAGCCTGAAGGACATCGAGCGGTTCCCCGACTCGGTTGGAACGGCAACCGTGGCAGCCATCCACTTCGTTTGCTACGGCGACGAGGTGGTGTGCGTCATCGGCGGCACCGTCCAGGACTACATCTACTTCAACGGCGCAACCTCCCTCTACTGGGGAATGATGCTGCACGCCCTGGAGAAGGGCTACCCGCGCTACAACTTCTACGGCACGTTCGGCATCTCCGGGCAGGACGAGGAAGGCCACGGCGGCTACGAGTTCAAGAAGGGCTTCGGCGGTGAGGTGGTCCAGCTGGTGGGCGACTTCGTCCTGCCGGTGCGCCCGGCCGTCTTCCATGCCAACAAGCTCGCCAGGTCCGCCGCGGCGGCCGCCCGCACACTGCTGGGCAAACTGCCGCTGAAGCGCGCATCCTGACAGTCCATCAACCGCGCACAGGGAGGAAACGGGCATGACCAACCGGCCCGAACGGCCAGGGTCCAGGCCGACAACTGACGGCCTGCCCAAGACTGAGCCGCTGACCCCTGCGCAGCTCCGGCAGGATGCTGCGGCCAAGCGGATGCTGCGCCGCCTGGTCCAGGGCGAAAACCCTCCCACGGCCCCGTTAAGCATTGTGGACCGGTTGGCTGGCAGCCCGTACGCCAACCCCACCATCCAGGTGGGCGGCGTGGACACCTCAGCGCGCAAAACCCTGGACTTCGCCCTGCACCTTGCGGAAACCATGTTCCGTTACGGCGCCGGAGCCCTCGAAGTCGAAACCAGCATCATCGCCGTCACGGCGGCCCTGGGGCTGAAGAACATCGAGGTGGACATCACCAACCAGTCCGTAGGCATCAACTACGCACCCAAGGACCAGACCCCCATCGCCCTGCTGCGCGTGGTGCGGTCATGGACCAATAACTACGCAGGCCTGGCCAAGGTGCACCAGCTGGTCACCGACATCGTCGCCGGCGGCGTGGGCCGTGACGAGGCGATCCGCAGGCTCAACGAGGCCATCACCAGCCCCAAGCCGTACCCCCGGTGGATGGTGACCGTGGCGTTCGGCATTTTCGCGGCGGTCTTCGTGGGAGTGCTGGGCGGCGGCCTGGTGTCATCGGCGATCGCGTTCGCGGCAAATATCGGGATCAGCCTGCTGGCCCGGCAGCTGGGACGCTGGCGGGTCCCTGACTTCTTCATCACCGCCAGCTGCTCCTTTGTGGTCACCATCCTGGCGCTGCTGCTATGGCAGCTGGGGCTCACCACGTCACCATCAATCGTGGTGGTGGGCGGCATCCTTCTGCTCCTGCCTACCGGCCGCCTGGTGTCCTCCGTGCAGGACGCCATCAACGGCTTCCCCGTCACCGCGGCGGGCCGGTTCCTGTCCACCCTCCTGACCTTCGGCGCCATCGTGGCAGGAATTGCCGTTGCCTTTGTCGTGGGGGAGCTGACCGGGCTGCAGCGCATCGACGTCACCCAGACTTTCCCGCCCGCCTACGACCTCTGGGTCCTCATTCTCTTCGTGGCGGCAGCCGTGATGGCTATCGGCATCACGGAACAGACCACCTGGAAGCTGCTGCTGCCCACGGCAGCGGTGGGTGTCGCCGGTTACCTGGTGCTGCTCGGCTGCGGGCTGTTGGGTATCGGTGACCGGTTCGCCCCTGCCATCGCCGCCGTCATCATTGGCCTGCTGGCCCGGGTGGTGGCACTGCGCATGGGTGCACCGCAGCTCGTGGTGGCAGTGCCCGCGGCGCTGATCCTGCTGCCTGGCCTCACGATATTCCGGTCAATGTATGTGCTCACCGTTGAGGAATCCGAGGTCCTGGCGGGCGCCGGCGGGATGCTCAGTGCCGGCGCCATTGTGCTGGGCACGGCAGGGGGCATCGTCCTGGGCGACGTGCTGGCGCGTCCGCTGACCCGCAGCCTTGCCAGCAACGAGCGGCGCCGGGCGCGCCGCCGCTAGCAACAAGCTAAATCTGCCCGACCGGAAGTTTCTTCTCAGCCTGGAACACGTCCTCCACCCGGCCCTGGGCCCAGTAGCCGGAGAGGGACACCTGGCGGCGTTCCAGGCCGCGCTGCTTGAACAGGACCTCCCGCAGCGCCTTCATGTAGCCGCGTTCACCGTGCGCAAAGACGTCCACGGTGCCGCTGGGCCATTCCGCGTCCGCCAGGGCGTTGACCAGCAGGTCGCTGGAACCGGCCGGCGTGCCGTTGCGGGGCAGCCAGGTCACCTGCAGTCCCGCAGGCGCCGAAAGGGGCTGGATGTCGGCTTCGGAGCCGACCTCCAGGAAAGCAAGGCCGGTTGCCCCCGCCGGGAGGGCCTCGATGCTGGCGGCGATGGCGGGCAGCGCCGCTTCGTCACCGGCAAAGAGATACCAGTCTGCCCCGGGATTGGGGTTGTACGCACCGCCCGGACCGGTGAACGTCAGGGTCTCGCCAGGCTGGGCCTTGGCCGCCCAGGGACCGGCGAGCCCTTCGTCGCCATGGACCACGAAGTCGATGGCCAGTTCCCGGGTTTCCGGGTCCACCCAGCGCACCGTATACGTGCGGGTGAAGGGCCACTGGTCGCGCGGCATCGTTTCCCGGACGACCTCCAGATCCAAGGGGGAGGGGTATTCCACATCCGGCTGCGGGAAGATGATTTTGACGTACCGGTCAACGAACCCGTTGTTGACGAAATCGCCAAAACCCTCTCCACCGGCCACCACCCGGACCATGTGCGGGGACAGCTGCTCCTTGCGCAGCACGGTGAGGTTGACCTGCGGACGGCTCTTCTTGGTTGCGCTGGTGGCGGCGGGGACATTGCTCATAGGGCAAGCCTAGCTAGGGCAGCGGCGGGAGTTCCCAGGTTACGTCCGCTGCCCCTTGGTCCCGGAGCAGTTGGTTCACGCGGCTGAACGGCTTCGAGCCAAAAAACCCGCGGGACGCGGACAACGGACTGGGGTGGGCGCTGGTGACGGCCGGCGTGCCGGCAAGGAGTGGCCGGACCGCCTCAGCCTCCTTGCCCCACAACAGGGCCACCAAGGGCAACCCCGACCCGTCCGGCGCCTTGCGTGCGGCCAGCGCGGTGACTGCCGCCGTCGTAATTTCCTCCCAGCCCTTGCCCCGGTGTGAGCCGGCCGCGCCCGCCCTGACGGTAAGGACCCGGTTCAGGAGCAGCACGCCCTGGTCCGTCCACGCCGACAGGTCGCCATGGATGCGCGGGGGAATGCCCAGATCGGATTCCAGCTCCCGGTAGATGTTCATCAGGCTGCGGGGGAGGGGGCGCGTGCGTGGGTCGACGGAAAACGACAGGCCGACGGCGTGTCCCGGCGTGGGGTAGGGGTCCTGGCCCACGATGAGGACCTTCACGCCGGCGAGCGGCTGGCGGAATGCGCGCAGGACGTTCGACGGCGGCGGCAGGAGCTGGTGCCCGGCCGCCTCCTCGCCTGCCAGGAAGGCCAGCACCTTCCGCAGCTGGGCTTCCACGCCCTGCAGCGCCGAGGCCCAGTCCGGTGCCATGAGCTCCGCGAGCGGCAGCTTTGCCAGGCCGGCAAAGCTGAGCGTGTCCGCCGGGTCCTGCTGGAGCTCAAACAGCGCATCCGATTCAACCATCGTTCCATTGTCGCAGGGACATGTGGAGCCGGGCATCATGCGGTGGCGGCGGCCGCAGCCGAATGACACCGCTGTTATTCGGCGGCTAGCATAGGGGTAAGACATTGACCGTAACCAGCGAAGGAGTGCGCCGTGGCGGAACCGGCCCGGGAACACCTGCCGGAGCAGGACCCGCGGAAGTCCCTCCTGGCGGACTTCATCCTCCGCGAGTCCTCCTTGTCAGAGCGCGAACAGCAGATGCTGGCCCTGGAACGGCAGTGGTGGAAGTACGCGGGAGCCAAGGAACAGGCCATTCGCGACCTCTTTGACCTCTCCGCAACCCACTACTACCAGCTCCTCAACGCACTGATCGACCGCGAGGACGCCGTGGCCCACGATCCCATGCTGGTCAAGAGATTGCGTAGACTACGTACGTCGCGCCACCGTGCGCGTACTGCCCGGCGCCTGGGATCCGACGCTTAAGAACGCCCCAGGCCGGGACAACAGCCGCAATCAACAAGGATGTCCTTCCACCATGACCAGATACGCCCGCGATGAATTCGACAAGGTCCCCGAGGCCGCGTCGCGACAAGGTGTCCACCGGACGGCTTCGGCCCCGTCCCGGGTACGGCTTTGGCCCATCCTGGCGGTAGGAATGGCAGCCCTTGCCATTGGGCTGGTGTCCTTCCTGATCCTTCCCAAACTCGGCTTCAACGCCACCGCGAGCCAGGCCTCCGCAAGCGTGGAGTCAGCCCCGCTGCCCGGCACCGGATCCACGCCCACGGCCACGCAGGCTGCCGGCTCCGCCGCAACGGGGACGCCCACGCCGTCCGCCGCTGCCGGGCCAACCCAGGGCAGTGAGCCAGAGCCCACGTCCTCGGCCACCCAGCAGGCCGTGGTCGACAGGACGCAGGCAGTGGCTGTCTACAACGCCGCCGGCACGGCCGGGCTGGCCAGCCGGGTAGGCGGGACGGTCCAGGCGGACGGCTGGCGGCTCGGCCCGGTGGGCAACTGGTCCGGCGCCCCGCAAAAGTCCTCCGTGATCTTCTATGCCGGCCCGCAGCAACTGGCAAGCGCCCAGGAACTCGCCGGGCTGCTGAATATCCCCACCGTTGTGAGCAGCACCGAGTTCCAGGCACCGCTCGTCGTGGTCCTTGGCCCGGGTTACCGGTAGCCGCACACCGTCCCGTTACGCCGGTCTGGTCTCCACCCGGCCCCCGATGGAAAGAGTTGTTGATCATGGCACTGGGAACCGTCAAATGGTTCAACGCTGAAAAGGGCTACGGCTTCATCACCGTTGACGGCTCCGGTGACGACATCTTTGTCCACTGGTCCGCCATCCAGGGGGAGGGGTACCGTGCCCTGGCCGAGGGACAGCGGGTCCAACTCGACGTCGGCGAGGGTGAAAAAGGTCCGCAGGCGGAAAACGTCCGGCCCGCGCAGTGATGCCCGCCTTGCGTCCCGGAAGCCGTGTCATGCCGGTCCTCGCGCTCTCCCTGGGAGTTGTCCTTTCGCTGGGTGCATGCGCCGGCACCGGCGGGAACGCCAGGGTGGAACCGGCCGAGGCGTCCGGCGACGGTGTGCTCCGGGTGGGCGTGGTCCTGGACAACGCCGGTGAGAACGCCTTCCTCAACGCCCCGCAACTGGCTGCCGCCAAGCTTGCCATCCAGGACATCAACGCCGCCGGCGGGCATAAAGGCCGGCCGGTGGAGCTCCTTCCGGTGCACCCGGACGAGGACGCTGCCAAGCAGGCAAGCGACGCGGCGGCCGCCAAAGCGGACGTGGTGATCGGGCCCACCGACTCCAGCCATGCCCCGGCAGCGGCGGATATCCTGTCCCGTGCACGCATCCCCCTGATCTCTCCGGCCAATACCGCTGCCGCTCTTTCCGGGCTGGCCAGCGGCGGCTACTACTTCCGGACCGCAGCAGCCGACGTCGCGCAAGGGCCCGTGCTGGCCAAACTTGCCAAGGACGCCGGCGCCGCCACGATCAGCGTGCTGTACCAGGAAGGCACCTACGGCAAGGACCTCTCGGCAGCCGTCACGGATGCAGCCAAAGGGTCCGGACTCACGGTCCTGCCGGGCGCCGGTTTCAAGGCCGGTGCCGCCGCGGAAGCCGCCCGCTCCGCCTCCAAGGCCAAACCGGACGCCGTCGTCCTGATTGCCCGCGAGGGTGCACAGGGCGCGCTGGTGGAACTGAACAATGCAGGCCTTGCCGGCTCCCGGATCATCCTCAGCGACGGCGCGTTTGCCCGCTACGGGTCCGGGCTCGCACCCAGGACACTCGAAGGCGCCCGCGCCGTGGTTCCCGGACAGCTGCCCAGCGCTGCGTTCCAGGCGAAACTGCTGGCCGTCGACCCGGCACTCAAGGATGTCTCCTTCGCCGCTGAAACCTACGACGCCGTCACGCTGGCGGCCCTCGCCGCGGCCCGTGCCCAGGATGACGCCGGACGCTCCATTGCCGCGAACCTGGTCCCGGTCTCCGGGGGAACGGCTTCTTCCGGTGCCGGTGCCGGTGCCGGCACGCCGGCCGCTCCCTGCCTGAGCTACAAGGAGTGCCTCGGCGGCCTTGCGGGCAGCCCGGACATCAATTACGACGGCGAATCGGGCCCGGTTGCCTTCGATTCCAACGGGGACATCACCTCAGCCGCTTTCTCCGTGTACACCTTCGGGGCTGACAACAACCCCTCGCTGTCCGGCCGGGAGACGTCGGGCCACTCCGGCTGATCGCCCTGGGCGAAGCGGCCCCGTCCTGCGGCGCGTTACGCGTCTTTTCGCTTGCACTCTCACCTGGGGAGTGCTAATTATTGACTTAGCACTCTGACGCACCGACTGCTAAAGCAACGCCTGGTTCCGGCCGGCAGCGCACGGCAGCGGTCGACGAGCGAAAGAAACACCTCACTTCAGTGAGATCCCCGCCCGGAGGCATACAGAGGCCGCCGGCAAAGGATCGTCCGTCGCGGGCACTGCAGCGAAGGTTCATTCTTAACGACTGTCCCGAAAGGACTATTGCCGTTATGGCCAAGATCATTGCATTTGATGAAGAGGCACGCCGCGGCCTTGAGCGTGGCCTGAACACCCTCGCCGACGCCGTTAAGGTCACCCTCGGCCCGCGTGGACGCAACGTCGTCCTCGAAAAGAAGTGGGGCGCCCCCACGATCACCAACGATGGTGTTTCCATCGCCAAGGAGATCGAGCTGGACGATCCTTACGAGAAGATCGGCGCCGAGCTGGTCAAGGAAGTTGCCAAGAAGACCGACGACGTTGCAGGCGACGGCACCACCACGGCAACCGTCCTGGCCCAGGCCCTGGTCAAGGAAGGCCTGCGCAACGTTGCTGCCGGCGCCGACCCGCTGTCCCTCAAGCGCGGCATCGAGAAGGCTGTTGAGGCCGTCACCGCCGAACTGCTGAACTCCGCCAAGGAAATCGAAACCAAGGAAGAGATCGCGGCCACCGCCTCCATCTCCGCCGGTGACGACGAGATCGGTGCCCTCATCGCCGAAGCCCTGGACAAGGTGGGCAAGGAAGGCGTCATCACGGTCGAGGAGTCCAACACCTTCGGCCTGGAGCTGGAACTCACCGAAGGCATGCGCTTCGACAAGGGCTACATCTCCGCCTACTTTGTCACCGACGCTGAGCGTCAGGAAACGGTCCTCGAGGATCCGTACATCCTGATCGTCAACTCCAAGATCTCCAACGTCAAGGAACTGGTTGCTGTCCTGGAAAAGGTCATGCAGTCCAACAAGCCGCTGCTGATCATTGCCGAGGACATCGAGGGTGAGGCCCTGGCCACGCTGATCGTGAACAAGATCCGCGGCACCTTCAAGTCCGTCGCCGTCAAGGCTCCGGGCTTCGGCGACCGCCGCAAGGCCCAGCTCGCCGACATCGCCGTCCTCACCGGCGGCCAGGTCATCTCCGAAGAAGTTGGCCTCAAGCTGGAGACTGCCGGCCTGGAGCTCCTGGGCCAGGCCCGCAAGGTTGTTGTCACCAAGGACGAGACCACCATCGTCGAAGGTGCCGGCGACGCCGACCAGATCGCCGGCCGCGTTTCCCAGATCCGCGCCGAGATCGAGAACTCCGACTCCGACTACGACCGCGAGAAGCTGCAGGAGCGCCTGGCCAAGCTGGCCGGCGGCGTTGCAGTCATCAAGGCCGGAGCCGCAACCGAGGTTGAGCTCAAGGAGCGCAAGCACCGCATCGAAGACGCAGTGCGCAACGCGAAGGCTGCCGTTGAAGAAGGCATCGTTGCCGGTGGCGGCGTGGCCCTGATCCAGGCCGGCGCCAAGGCATTTGCCAACCTTCAGCTCTCCGGCGACGAAGCAACGGGCGCCAACATCGTCCGTGTTGCCATCGACGCGCCGCTGAAGCAGATTGCCTTCAACGCCGGCATGGAGCCGGGCGTGGTTGTCGACAAGGTCCGCGGCCTGCCCGCCGGCCACGGCCTGAACGCAGCAACCGGTGAATACACCGACCTGCTGGCAGCCGGCGTCAACGACCCGGTCAAGGTAACCCGCTCTGCCCTGCAGAACGCGGCGTCCATCGCCGGCCTGTTCCTCACCACCGAAGCAGTGGTTGCTGACAAGCCGGAGAAGGCTGCAGCCCCCGCCGGTGGCGACGACATGGGTGGCATGGGCGGCATGGGCGGCTTCTAAGCCTCCCCGGCCGGGACCCTGCCCGCCAAACCGCAGAATGCGGCTCCCTCTTCGGAGGGGGCCGCATTTTCGTTATGGCAGGGGAGCCGATGAGGGCCGGGACGGCATCCGGTGGACACTCTTGCGAGGGAGCGGGGCCGGGTGTCGGCCGCTTCTGGCAGGATGGACCAGTGACGATTACTGCAGCGGCTGATGGTTCGGCCTTGGGAAACCCCGGCCCGGCCGGCTGGGCCTGGTATGTGAACGACGATTGCTGGCGAGCCGGCGGCTGGCCCCATGGGACCAACAACCAGGGGGAGCTGATGGCCGTCCTGGATCTCCTGCGCGCTACCGCGCACCTGCCGGGGGAAGACCTGCGCATCCTCTGCGACAGCCAGTACGTGATCAATTCCATTACCAAATGGATGCCGGGATGGAAACGCAAAGGATGGCGCAAGGCCGATGGCAAGCCCGTCCTCAACGTGGAACTGCTGAAGGAACTCGACCGCGAACTGGCCGGACGCACCTACACGTTCGAATGGGTCAAGGGCCACGCCGGGCACGACCTCAATGAAGCTGCCGATGAACGGGCCAGGGCCGCGGCCACGGCGTACCAGCAGGGAGTGGCGGCACGGTCAGGCCCAGGGTTCCCCGGCGGGCACCACCCGGGGGCCGCCGAACGTCCGGCGGCGGCGCAGGCGGCGTCAGGCGTCGGCGTCCCGCCGGCGACGCTGGATATCCCGGCTCCCGCGCCGGCCCGTTCCGCGGCGCCGGTGCCAGCCTACGAGGAACCCGACCTGTTCAGTGAGCTGGACAATGAAGCCCTTGAAGTGGCGGAAGCAACCCAGCAGGCGGGCTCGATTCGGCCCGAAGCACTGGTGGAAGAGCTCGAACGTGAGCTGCTGGGCCCGCTGGTGCGGGGCGATATCGGGCGGACCGCCGTCCTTCTCCACCCGGACTTCATGGAAATCGGCAGTTCGGGAAGGGTGTGGACCCGGGATGCCATGATGATGGCCCTGGAAGAGGACCCGGGGGAACGGACCGATATTGAAATCCTGGGTGCAGAGCGCATCGGCGCCGCCGCGGTCCTGCTAACCTACCGAAGCTTTGCGCGCTCCGGCACGACGCTCCGCAGCTCGCTGTGGGTCCTTGACGGGGGACGCTGGCGGCTGCGCTTCCACCAGGGAACCCCTGAGGCCTGACCGCCAAGTCAGCTGAACCGCTGGGCGTTGCCCTGTTCGGCCTGGGCGTAGGTGGCGGCGGCAGAGGCAAGGGCGGCATTGATGGATGCCAACGACGCCTCCACCCGGCCCTGGGTGATGGTCCACTCGGTCACGAGCGCCTGGAAGTTGGTGGCTGCGGAACCCCGCCAGGAACCCTGCAGTTCGTCCAGCCCGCGCTTCATGGCGTGGACATCGGCGCTGATCCGGTCCACGGTGGCCTGCACGTTGGCGGACTTTAGCTGCAGCAGGTCTGTATCGACGGAAATGATGCTCATGGCTCTGCCTCTCGGATACGGCGGGGCTGCCCCCGTGCCCGGCGGTTCCGGGCTACTGGGACGAGCCTATGGAGCCGTGGCAGGCGCGGGCCATGGCCGGCCGGCTATATGTGGATAACCGATCCGTCGCCGCCCCTGGAACCGGCAGTGCTGCCGTCCGCTTCTTCCTGGCCGTCTCCTCCACCATCGCGGGGTGCGTCGTCCCGACGCGGCAGGCTGACCACCAGGGTGGCGCCGCCGCCGTCGGTCTTTTCCACCCGCACCGTCCCGCCGTGGGAGCCCACGATTGCCGCCACGATGGCCAGGCCCAGGCCACTGCCGCCGGTCTCCCTGGTGCGGGACGTGTCAGCCCGGTAGAAGCGCTCGAAGACCTTGGCTGCGTCCTCTTCCGAAATGCCGGGCCCATGGTCCCGTACCTCGATCACGGACCGCTCCCCGCCACCGGTTCCCCGGACCCCGACAGCAAGTTCGATCGGGCTCCCCTCCGGGGTGTAGCGCAGGGCGTTGCCCACGAGGTTTCCCACCACCTGGCGCAGCTTGGCCTCATCACCGAGCACGGGCGCCGGTCCCGCCGGGCCGCCGTCGAGCCCGGTCAGGGAGATCGCCCGGGAACGGTCGCTTGCCTGGGTGTCCACTACGGCATCGTGCGCAATCAGCTGCAGGTCAACCGGCTTTTGCTGCAGCGGGCGCTGCTCGTCGAGGCGGGCCAGCAGGAGCAGGTCCTCCACCATGGACCCCATGCGCTTGGCTTCGCTTTCGATCCGGCCCATGGCGGTGGCCACGTCTTCGTCCGTGGCCAGGGCGCCGTGGCGGTACAGCTCGGAGAACCCCCGGATGGTGACCAGCGGCGTGCGGAGCTCGTGGGACGCGTCCGCGGCGAAGCGGCGCATCCGTGCCTCCGAGGCAGTCCGGGCGGCGAACGCAGTCTCGATATGCGCAAGCATGGCGTTCAGGGAGCTGCTGAGGCGGCCCAGTTCGGTGGTCGGGTTCTCCACTTCGACGCGGCGGGAGAGGTCCCCGGCGGCAATGGCGGCCGCCGTCTTCTCCACCCTGGCCAGCGGGCGGAAGGAGCGGGACACGGTCCAGCTGGCAATGAGCGAAGCCAGCAGCAGCGTCAGCAGGCCTACCCCGGTAACCACCAAGGTGGCATGCTTCAGGACGTCGTCCACGCTCTCCAGGGGCAGCCCAATGACCACGACGGCAGTGGTTTGCCCGTTCTGGACCGTCACCGCCACTACGCGCCAGTTCTCCCCGTCCGTCCCGCGGACCTGGAAGGGGGCAAGATCCCTGGCCTGGGCCTGGTCGACCGTGATGGCGCTGATGTCCGGGTGGTCGTCGGGGTCGCCGCCGAAGGTATACGGCTGCTCTCCGGGGGCGAAGAACATCAGCGAGTAATCCGTGGGAATCGGGCTGGGTGCCTGCAGCTGGGTGAAGGAGCGCTGTTTCCGGGCAGAGTCGACGGCGGCGTTCAGTTTGTCATCCACCTGGCCCTGGAGGTAGCTGTGCAGCAGCGTCAGGGTGACCGCGCCGGTCACCGTCAGGGCCACGATCAGCAGGGCCATGATCATGGCCACCAGCTGCGACCTGAGGGAGGCCGACTTCCACCGCTTCAGCAAGGTCAGCGCTTTTCAGCCGTCCGCAGGACGTAGCCCACGCCGCGCTTGGTCTGGATCAGGGCCGGCGCCTCCGGGTCGATGTCCACCTTCCGCCGCAGGTAGGAAATGTAGGACTCCACAATGGACGCGTCGCCGTTGAAGTTGTACTCCCAGACGTGGTCCAGGATCTGCGACTTGGACAGGACCCGGTTGGGGTTGAGCATGAGGTAGCGCAGCAGCTTGAACTCGGTGGGGGACAGTTCGATGACAGTTCCGCCGCGCCGCACCTCGTGGGCGTCGTCGTCGAGCTCCAGGTCGTCCACCCGGATGACGGCGTCGTCGTCCAGCAGGGGCTGGGTGCGGCGGAGCACGGCCCGGATCCTGGCCACCACTTCGTCCAGGCTGAAGGGTTTGGTGACATAGTCGTCACCGCCGACCGTCAGGCCGGTGACCTTGTCCTCGGTGTCGTCCTTGGCGGTCAGGAAGAGGACAGGGAAGTGCTTGCCGGAGGCACGGAGCCGGCGGGTCACGGTGAAGCCGTCCATGTCGGGGAGCATGACATCCAGCACGGCCAGGTCAGGGGCGTGGGTATCGGCAGCGGCAAGGGCATCGCGGCCGTTGGCGGCGGAGACCACTTCAAAACCGGCAAACCGCAGCGACGTGGAGAGGAGCTCGCGGATGTTGGGTTCATCATCGACGACGAGCAGCCGGGCTTCTGGACCGTTCTTGTTCATGTTCCCATCATGCTCCCAGTCTCTGGGAGTTGTCTGGATATTCGTTGTGAGCATGATGGAGGTGGGCTTGCGGTTACCAGTCCATGGTTCCCGGTTCGCCCTTGAACGGGCCCACCACCCGGCTGGTGATCCAGCCGCCATAGAAGCGGCCGGGCTGCGCCTGGACCCGTTCCCCGTCCACCTCGCAGTAGTCCATCCGGCCGGGGTAGACGGCCACCCGGTCGGCGAGGGCCTCGAACCCGGACGCCGGCTCGGGGTAGGACCAGGCGGCGCCCTCCGCTTCCTTCCCGCCGCCGCGAACGGTGAGGTACTTCGCCGAGCCCTTGAACTCGCAGAAGCTGCTGCCCGACGCAGGCTCCAGCGCGTCCTCGGCGAATGCCGACCTGGGGACGTAGTACACCGGCGGATGGCTGGTCTCGAGAACCCGCAGGGAATCGGTGGTGTCCAGGATCAGCTCCCCGCCCAGGACGATGCGTATCCGTTCGCTGCTGGGTTCAATCCGCGGCGGCCTGGGATAGTCCCATACGGACTCCTGCCCGGGCCCGGGGACGGCCGGAACGATTCTTGTAGTCATGGTTCCAGTGTGCGTCCGCGTGCGGCGTTCCGCACGCGGGAACCCAATCCGCGTCGAGAACGTTCCGCTTCCGGCATCTTCCCCAGCCCGTAGTGCGGGAATACAGTGATGCTTGCCGGACGGTCAAGCCCGGCACCAGCGCTCCACAGGACCACCGGCAGCTGCTCCCTGCCGCCCCGGTGGCTCCTTCCAATAGCGGTAGTTATCCGATAGCTCCTGGCCCATCGAAGGGGATCGACCATCATGACTGACCTGAGTGCCACTGAAAAACCCGCTGCCAGTGAACGCAGCATCCGGGACTGGGCGGACCTTGCCGAGGAGATGTGGTCGTATCTCACCGGCAAAGGCGCGGCAATCAATTACCAGTTCGTTGACATGACCGTGGAAGTTCCGCGTGACATCGGACCGGACGCACCGCGTGCCACCTGGAAACTCAACGGAAGCCTGCGCGTCACCACCAGCGACCGGGACGCGGCAGGATCGGATTCGAACCGCGGTTGACGGACATGACGGAGAACCGCCTGGACATCGATTTGGATTTCTCGTACACGGACGAGTCCGGGGCGGTCAGCAACGGGCGTGCCACCGCTGCCGGTACTGAGGTAACCGTGTCCCTGGACCGACTGGCGCCATTGGCAGGCGCTGGACTGCCGCCCCTGGAGGAGATCCGGCCGCTGGCGGACCTGCTGGCCCGCAAGGGGGTCAGCGTCACGGTGGCAGGTCCGGATGGAAACATTGTCAGCCTTGGCAAGGTGGACGCACCGGCATCACAGCGGTTGGTGACGCGCTCGCCGCATATCAAGCTGGGCAACCTCGGCTCACTGCTTCCGCTGCTCCGGCAAGGCAGGCGGCGGCCCAGGGGCGTGCCCCTGCTGCCCCCGTCCACACCGTTTCCGCTGGTCCCCACTGTCCAGCGGAAGATCATCCGGCGCATCACCACCACCCACTACGCCCGGGGCGGCGGCCGGCCGCGGCTGATCTTTGTCCAGGATGCCGCGACCTGGACCGGCCAGATCCCCCGGGAGGTTGCCCTGTCGGAGGACGTCACCACGATTGGCAGCGGTCCCGGATCCGATGTCGAGCTTGAGGGCCTGGAAGAACTCCACGCCGAGATCAGGCACGACGGGCAGGATGAATACGTCCTGGTGCCGCACGGGCCGGTCAGCGGCAGTGTGTCCATGACCGGTCCCTCGGTCCTGCGGACCGGAGCGAGGATCCAGATGGGGCAGTGGTGCCTGGCCTTCTTCCGCGAGGAGTTTGCCGATCACGGCCGCCCCTATGGTGGCAGGAGCGGCGGTGAGCTGGCGTATGAACGTCCGCAGCTTGATCCCCGGACGGGAACCATAGAGCGGGACAGCTCCGAATACATCCGCTAGGAGTGGTGCACGCTGCGGACTACTCCGCGGCGTGCACGTCCTTGGCGTCCATGATCCGGTAGGCGTAGCCCTGCTCGGCAAGGAACCGTTGGCGCTTGGCGGCGAACTCCTGGTCCAGGGTGTCCCGGGCCACCAGGGAGTAGAAGCGGGCGGCGCGGCCGTCCTTCTTGGGCCGCAGCAGCCGGCCCAGCCGCTGGGCCTCCTCCTGCCGTGAACCGAAGGAGCCGGAAACCTGGATGGCCACGGAGGCCTCCGGCAGGTCGATGGAGAAGTTGGCCACCTTGGAGACCACCAGGGTCTGCAGCTCCCCGGCACGGAAGGCGTCAAAGAGCTTCTGCCGGACCTTCACCGGGGTGTCACCCTTGATGACGGGTGCCTCCAGGCGCCCGCCGAGCTCGTCCAGCTGGTCGATGTACTGGCCGATGACCAGCAACTGCTCTCCGGCGTGCCGGGCCACCAGCTGTTCCACCACCAGCGTCTTGGACTCGGACGTGGCGCAGAGCCGGTACTTGTCCGCGTCGTCGGCCATTGCATAGGCAACCCGCTCATCCTTGGGCAGGTCCACGCGGACCTCCACGCAGTCCGCCGGTGCAATATAGCCCTGCGACTCGATGTCCTTCCACGGCGCGTCGTAGCGCTTGGGCCCGATCAGGCTGAAGACCTCGCCCTCGCGCCCGTCCTCCCGGACCAACGTCGCGGTGAGCCCAAGGCGCCGCCGGGCCTGCAGGTCTGCGGTCATCCGGAAGATCGGTGCCGGCAGGAGGTGGACCTCGTCATAGATGATCAGTCCCCAGTCGTGTCCGTCCACGAGTTCCAGGTGCGGGTAGATGCCGCCACGCTTGGTGGTGAGCACCTGGTAGGTGGCGATGGTCACCGGCCGCACCTCCTTGAGCGCGCCCGAGTACTCACCCACCTCCTCCTCGGTGAGGGACGTGCGCCGGAGCAGTTCGTCCTTCCACTGCCGGGCTGCCACGGTGTTGGTTACCAGGATCAGCGTGGTGGTGGAGCCGGTGGCCATCGCGGCAGCTCCCACCAGGGTCTTGCCCGCGCCGCAGGGAAGTACCACCACTCCGCTGCCGCCCGCCCAGAAGTTCTCGCTGGCCAGGCGCTGGTAGGGGCGGAGCTCCCAACCGTCCTGGTTGAGGGAAATAAGGTGCGGGGTGCCGTCCACATAGCCGGCAAGGTCCTCCGCAGGCCAGCCGATCTTCAGCAGCAGCTGCTTGAGCTGGCCGCGTTGGGAGGCGTGCACCACTACCGTCTCGCCGTCGATCCTGGGCCCCAGCAGCGGTGCGATCTTCTTGGCGCGGATCACTTCCTCCAGGACCGGGTAGTCATCCGTGCGCATGACCAGGCCGTGGCGGGGATCCTTTTCGAGGCGCAGCCGGCCGTACCGGGACATGGTTTCCTCGACGTCGATCAGCAGGGAATGCGGGACCGGGAAGCGGGAATACTTCAGCAGGACGTCCAGGACCTTTTCCGCGTCCAGCCCGGCGGCGCGGGCGTTCCACAGCCCCAGCGGGGTCAGCCGGTAGCTGTGCATGTGCTCGGGTGCCCGTTCCAGCTCGGCGAAAGGCGCGATGGCGTGCCGGGCCTCGGTGGCCAGTTCGTGGTCCACCTCGAGGAGGATGGTCTTGTCGCTTTGGACGATCAGGGGTCCGTCGGTCACGCGGGGAATCCTTTACTGGCGCAGTTCCTCTGCAGCCTCGATGTCGATGATGCGGTGCACGGACAGGACCCGCTCTGTGTCCTTTGCGGGATCGAACACCCGGACCCTGCCCCCGCTCACAGAGAGCGGAACAACGATTTCCAGGCTGGCATTCCCCAGGCTGTCCACCACGTTCATGTGGATCCGCTGCTTCAGCCGGATGGCCCTTTGGAGTGCCTCAAGCCCCAGCTGGGTGGCTGCCTCACTGCCGGCAGCGGTGCCGGAAAGATGTCCGACGCCGGGACCCGCCTTCCGCAGCACCGCCAGCTGGGCTTCAACGTCCTCCGCCGGCGGCGCCATCCTGGGTGCGGTGTAGACGGGGCGGGTGCTTTCCTGCGCCGGGGCGGCACGGCGCAGGTGGGCGGGTTCAGCGCCGTCCACGGACGGGGACAGCCCGAGGCTCCGGAGGGCGGCGGCGAGTTCACGCGGCGGCGACGACGACGTGACAACGGTTGGTGACAACCTGGCCAGGCCCAGCTGGGCGGCCTTGGGCCCTGCCAGCAGCTCGTGCAGGGCAGCTTCGTCATCGCTTTGGATGAAGCTGGCGGCCTGGCCCACGCGGAGCCTGCCATGCCGGGAGGCCGTATCTTCCACGAGGTACTCCAGCGGCTGGGGCACCGCCGTCGCGGAGTGTTCACGCAGGAAGCCCAGCAGGCCTGCGACGTCGTAGCCGTGGTCCAGTGCCCGCTTGATGGATGCCCCGGAAAACCGGTAGATCGTGGCCGGTCCCTGCCCCTCGGCGTCGGCCATGGCCAGGAGCTTTTCGGTCAGCGCGGGAGTGAGGTAGCCGGGCGCAACCGCGGTGAGGTCGGCCTGAAGCAGCACATGGTTGAGGGCCGCCGGCAGGTGTTCGCCCAGGATGGCGAGGGCGGCATCGGGGTTGTCTTCGGCGAAAGCACTCCCCAACTGGCTCAGCGCCCCCGAGCCCACCAGGCCCAGCAGCTCCGCTTCGGCCAGCACGCCGCGGATCAGCGAGCTGAACCGCCTGGCCATCCGCGGCTGAGACCACTCGGCGCGCTGCAGGACAGCGGCGGCGTCCAGCACGGGCGCGGCACCGTCGGACGCGGACACCTCCCGGGTGAGCTCATGCAGGATTTCCAGGATCCGTTTGCGGACCACCGGAGCGTCAGGCCGCTGCGCCCCGGCGGACAGTGCGGCGATGGTGGCTCCGGCCGCTGACCGGACCGCCGCTGCGCCCGGGGCTGAGTTCACGGGCTGGCCCACCATGGACGGCACGCGTTCGCTGGCCAGCCAGGCGTTCACCAGCCACAGCCATTGTTCCTGCCGGGGAAGGACCAGCCATTCCAGTTCGGGCGGCTGTACCCACGAGGAGGAGTCGACGTCGAGGCGGATCAGGCCGGACAGCCCGCACAGCTCCAGGAGCAGGCCGACCGCGCTTTGGTCTATCCGCAGGTGTTCGGCCAGTCGGCGCACTTCGCGGACGCCTACGCCACCACTGCGCAGTGTGGCAAGGGGGTGTTCCCGGACGGCGTGCAGCAGCTCGGAGACCAGCCGCAGGGTTTCGGAGATGGCGCTCAGGGCCGCGTTCCTGCGCAGCGCCGCCGTGGTCCGGCCAAGCTCCGGGACCGGCGGCGACAATGTGAAGTCATTGATGATCGCACCGCCGCGCAAGGCCAGTCCCACGCTGTGGGGCAGTTCCACGTGGGCTGCGTCCAGCGGAACCAGCAGCCCGCGGGCAAGGAGCCAGTCAACAGGCCCGACGTCGGCCCCTTCCGTCGTGACCGACGCTTTCCGCTGCGCCTGGGGGACGGCACCCATGGCCCAGTTCCGGAACCTGGCGAGCAGCGCCGTCGTCCGTTCCGGGGCGCCGGCGAGGATGTCCTGCAGGGCCTCCGGTGAGGACGTCCAGTGCTGAAGGGCCAGGGCTGCTTCCATGGGCGTGGTGGCATCGTGGATCGCGAAGCCGCTGCGGTGCAGTTCGGAGACCAGTTGCACCGCCCGCTGGGCGAAAGCCGGCTGCAGGCGGACCAGTTCGGTATAGCTGCGCCCCAGGCCGGCCGGATAGATTCCCACCACATCCTTGAGCGAGCCCACGGGGAGGTAGTACGGCTGGCTGGCCGCCGGTGACGGGGTGCCGTGTGGGGGAGCGGCGGGGTGCACCAGGCCGAGCTCCTGCAGGCCGGCCAGGATTCGGTCGACAGTGGCCAGTGTGGAACCGTGGATCAGTTTGTGCACGGCTTCGGCGGAGGCGCTGTGCCCGGTGTCGGTGTTGGTGCACAGGTGCAGGGTCTCGAGGACCTGCATGTGGGGACGGTTGAGCCGCTCCAGGGCGCGTTGGACGCTGACCCGGGAGCTTGCGCGGGCTGCCAGGGCAGCGAAGTCAGGAACGGAAGGGGTCATGAGGTCCGGCCGCGCGGCGAACAACGCCCGCAACGAATCGTCGCTGCGTGCCTCCAGGTCCTTGCCAAGCGCGCGAATGAGGGACATCAGTCCAACGTTACCGCTGCTGGGCCCTTCCCGCCCGCCGCCGGGCGGCAACTCCGTCCAGGACCAGCAGGAGCATCAGGATGAAAGCTACGGGAAGGCCGTACAGCGCGGTGTAGGTGATCCAGGTGGGGGCTACCGAACCGGCGAAGGCCAGGGCCATGACAGCTGCCACGGCTATCAGGGACAGCACGGCAACAACTGCGGCGAGGACCATCAGCGGCCGCCGGTAACGCGAGGGAGTCATGGACGCAACGCTACCGCGCCCGGCGCGGTGCGGGTAAAGCAGGGCCTTGCGCCTGCGGCGGAACAGTGCCGCCCAAAGCGTCGATAGGCCATGCGGCAGGATAACCTTGAAGCATACAGACCAACACGGTCCCGGTTCGCCATACCCTGAACCCGCACAACCATGCGGATGCGGTGGAGGCCGGCCGTGTCTCATGACAGCAGAACGAAGAAGGTTGATTACGTGCCTACCGGCAAGGTCAAGTGGTATGACAAGGATAAGGGCTTTGGGTTCCTCGCGGGCGAGGATGGCCAGGAGGTCTTCCTGCCCAAGTCGTCGCTGCCCGAAGGCGTCAGCGAGCTCAAAGCCGGCACCCGGGTGGAGTTCGGCGTAGCCGACGGGCGCAAGGGCGCCCAGGCGCTGGGCCTGCGCGTCCTGGACAAGACTCCCTCGATTGCCAAGGCCAAGCGCCCGAGCGCCAAGGACCTTGCCCCGCTGGTCCAGGACCTGGTAACGGTCCTGGACAACCTGTCAGGGACCTTGTCCAAGGGCAAGTACCCGGACGGCAACAAGGGCAAGGCCATTGCTGCCGCCCTCCGCAAGGTCGCCGACGAGCTCGACGTTTAGGCGCCCATGACTCCCGATTCTGAACAGCCGGGCACGCCGGTGCAGGAGCAGGCTGCCAAGACTCCGCCCAAGCGCAAGGCAGGCGTTCCCGTGTGGCGCACCGGCAAGCCGGACGCATTCCTGGCCGCCGCCGTGGACACGGCCCGGACCGCCGTGGAGGGCATCACGCCTGCGGCCACCATCGGGCCGCACCTGGCCGCCAAGAGCGAGGGCGACCGGCTGGTCACGCACCTGTTTGAGTCCAGGCTGCCCGGATACGCGGGGTGGCAGTGGTACGCGGTGCTGACGCGCAACTCCCGCTCGAAAGTGGTCACGGTCAATGAGCTGGGCCTCCTGCCGTCGGAAGATTCGATCCTGGCCCCGGAGTGGGTGCCCTGGGCCGAGCGTGTCCGCCCCGAGGACCAGCAGCAGGAGTCCGAAGCAGGCAGCCAGGAAACGGCCCCGGAATCCGCAAGCGAGGAAACAGCGGCGGAGGATCCAACGGGCGACGCCGGCACCCAGGCGGAAGCCTGACCGCACCCGTCGCCGGGAAGCCGGCCACCCCCGCCGGGGACAAACGAAAACGGCGCCGTCCGGGATGAACCCGGGCGGCGCCGTCGTATGTTGTCCTGACTGTCCTCCGCGCCTACTTCCGCAGCTCGCCCACCACGTAGTCAATGCTGGACAGCAGGGCGGAGACATCGCTTGGCTCGATGGCCACGAAGGTGGCAATGCGCAGCTGGTTGCGGCCCAGCTTCCGGTAGGGCTCAGTGTCCACGATGCCGTTGGCGCGCAGGACCTTGGCTACAGCCGCCGCATCAACCGACTCGTCGAAGTCGATGGTGGCAATGACGTTGGAGCGTTCCTCCGCCTTGGCCACAAACGGGGTGGCGAACTCGGAGGCATCCGCCCAGCTGTAGATGCGTCCGGCGGAGTCGGCGGTGCGTGCGGCCGCGAAATCCAGGCCGCCGTTGGCGTTCAGCCACTGGACCTGGGCGTCCAGGGTGACCAGCGTGGACAGCGACGGCGTGTTGTACGTCTGGTTCAGGCGGGAGTTGTCGATCGCGGTCTGGAGATCCAGGAAGTCCGGGATCCAACGGTTGGCGGCCTTGATCCGTGCGGCACGCTCGATCGCGGCGGGGGAGAACAGGCCCAGCCACAGGCCGCCGTCGGAGGCGAAGTTCTTCTGCGGGGCGAAGTAGTAGACGTCGCTATGGGCAACGTCCACGTCCAGGCCGCCGGCCGCGGAGGTGGCGTCCACCAGGACCAGCGATCCCTCGTCGGCTCCGGAAACGCGCGTGACGGGGGCAGCCACACCGGTGGAGGTCTCGTTTTGGGGCCAGGCATAGACATCAACGCCGGCCTCGGCCTGGGCCGCCGGCCGCGTGCCCGGCTCGGACTTGATGATCGAGGACGCCTCCAGGAAGGGCGCCTTGTTGGTAGCGGCGGCGAACTTGGATCCGAACTCGCCGAAGGACAGGTGCTGGGCCTTCTTCTCCACGAGGCCGAAGCTGGCGACGTCCCAGAAAGCGGTGGAGCCGCCCACGCCGAGGACCACTTCATAGCCCTCCGGGGCGCGGAAGAACTGGCTCAGCCCTTCGCGGACAGATCCCACCAGGTTCTTGACCGGCGCCTGCCGGTGCGAGGTGCCGAGGATGGTCTTGGACGCTGCTGCCAACGCATCGATCTGTTCCTGGCGGACCTTGGACGGGCCGGCGCCGAACCGCCCATCCTTCGGCAGGAGGTCGGCGGGGATCGTGATGCTGGTGTCGCTCACAGGTGCTCCAATTCGGCGGGGACGAAAGTTTGGTCCGGACGGGCGGGTCATGGCTCGGCCGGCAGCAGGCGATGGCTGCGCAGCGGGCCTTCACCATTCTGCCTGAATGGCAGGGGCGGCGGGAGCCGGCGGGCCCAAAGTCCAGACATTGAGACGGGCCGCCCGTGCGGTACCGCAGGAAGCGCGGCTATTCGGACAAACTCAAAATAGGCTAAGCTGGCCCCCGAACTACCTCGCGGGAAGAGGCGATACGGTGGGACAACGCAAGGTACTGCGCTCGAGGAGCTGAGCTGGATGACGGATCTGATCGACACTACGGAGATGTACCTCAGGACCATCCTGGAGCTTGAGGAAGAAAACATCGTCGCCCTCCGGGCCCGTATTGCCGAGCGCCTGCGCCACTCCGGCCCCACCGTGTCCCAGACCATCGGCAGGATGGAACGCGACGGGCTCGTGGTCGTCTCCGGTGACCGGCACCTGGAACTTACGGACACAGGCCGCAAGCGGGCCACCGAGGTCATGCGCAAGCACCGGCTGGCCGAACGCCTGCTGGCCGACGTCATCGGCCTGGACTGGGCCTACGTGCATGACGAAGCCTGCCGCTGGGAACATGTCATGAGCGAGCGGGTCGAGCGGCGCATTTACGAAATGCTGGACCACCCCACCGAATCGCCCTACGGCAACCCCATCCCCGGGCTCGCCGCTTTGGGTGGACAGCCTGCCCGCGGTGGCGCCGACGGGGCCATCAGCCTGGTCGAGGCCATGAAGGGCTACGCTCCGGCCTCTGTTGTCACCATCAGCCGGCTCGCTGAACCAATCCAGGTGGAGCCGGAACTGCTGGCGCAACTTGACGAAGGCGGAATCCGGCCCGGTGCCGCAGTGGCGCTGGAACGCGTGGGTGATTACATCTCCGTGCGGGTCCCTGGCATCGAGGGCGCACTGGAGCTGCCGCCCGAGGTCGCCGCCCACGTTTTCGTTGCCGTGGCCCAGGCCTGACGCCCGGCTTTTTACCCCGACGAGGCACTTCCAAGCAAAGATAACGGAATTGTTACCTAGGGTCTTAAGGCCCTATAGTGGAACCATTCGTTGATACTTAAGCGTTACCCGATCCGGAGCCGAGCTCTGCCAGCGGATCGGGTGCACGAGTCGTTACTGGCAGAGGCGGGGGAACCACAAGCGGCAGCGGGGGACTGCCTTGGGGTGAAGTCCGTCAGCAGCAAGCCTCTCCAGTGAAGGATTCTTCCGGGAATACCCCTGTGCAGAAGCTTGCCGTGACGGGCCGGGTCCTTGATCTCTCTGACCCGAATCCGACAGCTAACTCCGCAGGCTTTTCCAGAGAGGAACCCTTCTTGACCACGCAGACCTCCAGGGGGCGCCGCCGCGCAGCCAGCCCCCCTTCGGCACCCCGGGTTGTCGAAGACGCAGCAGCGGAGCGCCCCCGCGATCTGCATCGCGACGCGCGCCGCCGCCGGGGGCCCCTGCGGCAGGTAACGGAATTCGCCGCCGCAAGCGGGATCGGCCAGAAGGCCGGAATCGCCCTGGCCGCCACCGGCCTGGTGCTGACGGTCACAGTGCCCGCCACCAGCCCGGTCATGGCCACTGATGCGTCCGGCAACGCGCCCCTGGCGGCATCCTCCGTCAGTCCGCAGCCGCAGATTTCCGCCGATATTGGCGCCCAGATCGACTTCAGCCGCTCGGCCGTGGTGACCCAGGCTGACCCCGACGGGAAGCTCAAGCAGCTCCTGAGCGCCCAGTCAGCGGGCTCGGTCACCCGGGCCGCGTCGGCCGGCACCCTGGCTGCACCACTTGCCACCCTCACCACCGCCTCACCGTTCGGATACCGGGTGAGCCCGATTACCGGCGGCTCCGGCGACTTCCACCGAGGCCAGGACTTCGTGGCGCAATGCGGGACGTCCGTCCTGGCCGCTGCGACCGGCACCGTTACCTTCGCGGGCTGGCACCAGTTCGGCGGCGGAAACCGGGTGGTCATCGACCATGGCAACGGGCTGGAAACCACGTACAACCACCTGTCGTCCTTCAACGTCAAGGTGGGCCAGACGGTCTCCCGTGGAGAAGTCGTGGCACTCAGCGGCACTACGGGTGCCTCCACCGGCTGCCACCTGCACTTCGAGGTGCAGGTCAACGGCGAAGTGGTCGATCCCATGGGCTGGCTGTAACCGAATGATTGCTCACTCTCAGATCGCAGTGACCTGCCGTGACCTGAATGTGACATTGAAACAAAACTGCTGTACCGTCTAACTCGCGTCAACTTTTCCGAAGTTGACGCTCTTGAGTGGATTGCCTAACTCTGCCACCGCTCAAGGTCCGTTCGCATTTCATCGTCTGGCAGGGGCGGGGGAACCAATTTTGGCCTTCTCTCCAGAAGGCCTTGGGGTTAAGTCACGAGCTTCCCAGGAAGCAGTGTGGCCGGGTGACTCCCATCCGAATCCGACAGCTCACCTCGCAGGCATTGGGAGAGGCTACCTTCGTGTCTTCACGCCATCATTCTGCGCGCCACCGTGCGCAAACGGTTCGCACCAGCCCCTTGGACGCCGTGTCCAGGGCCGTGAGTGCAAATGCCGGGACCGTAGGCCGCCAGGCTGCCGTAGTGGCAGCCGCATCGGGCCTCATCCTGAGCATGGGCCTGCCGGCAAACGCAGCTGACACCACCGCCGGTGTCTCTGCATCCACCGAGTCCGGCTCGGCACAGACTGCACTGGCCGTCACCGCTGCCCCCACGGCGACGGTTTCCTTCGAGCGCCCGGTCGTCAAGACCACCGCCGCTCCGAAGGTCGAAGCGGTGCGTCCCCAGTCCACCGCACCAGCCGAGCGCGCCGCCACCGCGACCGCAGGCCAGGACGCCGCTCCCGCCGCCAAGGCCGCCGAGACTGTGTCCGCCGCAACCTCCGGCATTGCAGCCATCGCCTACACCGGCATCGGCCACGCCTACGTGTGGGGCGGCACCAGCCCGGTCACCGGCTGGGACTGCTCCGGGTTCGTCCAGTGGGTCTACGCGCAGGCCGGGATCAGCATCCCCCGCACCAACGCGTGGAGCATCATGACCCCCACCTCCACCCCGCAGCCGGGCGACCTCGTTGTCCAGAATGGTGGCGCGCACGTAGGCATCTACGTCGGCAACGGCATGATGATCAGCGCGCTTAACCCCTCCCAGGGCACGCTGCTGCACTCGCCCGCAGCCACCGGTACCTCTTCGTACTACCACCTCAACAAGTAGTTCTTGGGCTTAGCGCTCCAAGGGCTATTTCTTTGCCCACAGCTTTTCCGCTAGAAACCAGATCCCCGTTCGGGATGCGCCGGCGTACCCCCAAGATGCCGGCGCGTCCAGCCCCCTTTGCCTGCCTACACGCGGTCCGAAGGAAAAACGAAAGAGAGAACTCATGACGACTCGTGCTACCGCACGGCACCGCGCCGAGGTCACCAAAACCAACTCGATCGCCATCATTGCCAAAGCTGTCAGCGACAACGCCGGTGGCATGGGCCGCCAGGCTGCTGTTATCGCTGCGGCTTCCGGCCTGGTCCTGACCAGCGGCCTCGCAGCCAACGCTGCCGACGCCAACGTCAAGCGCGATTCCGCTCCGGCGTCCCAGCTGGAAGTCGAATCCGCCGTCGACGCCCCGATTTCCGCAGCTTCCACCATTGCCATCAGCTACGAGAAGCCTGCCGTCACCACCACGCCGGCTCCCGTCGCAGAGCCTGAGCCCCAGGTCCAGGTGCAGGAAGCTGCTCCCGCTCCGGTGGCGCAGCCTGTTGCTGCTCCCAAGGCCACGGCCAAGGTTGTTACGGCCTCTGCTCCCACCGCTCCCGCCCCCCAGGTTTCCGCAAGCGGGAAGGGTGCAGCCATCCTCTCCGCCGCTTACGCCCAGCTCGGCGTGCACCAGGACTGCACCATGCTGGTGACCAACGCACTGGCCGCCGTCGGCATCCACTTCCACGACTGGCCGGCAGGCTACCTGTCGCTGGGTGACACCGTGCCCATGTCGCAGGCCCAGCCCGGCGACCTGCTGTACTACGCCGACGGTGGCGGCGGCATGGCCCACATCGCCGTTTACGCCGGTAACGGCATGGCCGTCCACGGCGGCTTCAACGGCAACGACACCGTGGTCTTCAGCGCCAATGTTGGCTCCGGACCGGTAGCCATCCGCGTACGTTAGGCATTCCCGTGCCGGCCTGAACCAGCGCCGGCCAGTGTACTGCTTGCCAAAGGACCCCCGCCAGCAAGGCGGGGGTCCTTTGCGCTTACTGGGGTTGCCGCCGCAGTCCCCGCCTTTTCCCTGTCCCGGGGACGGAATGGGCCTCCGGGGCGGCGATTACCTGATTTTGCACTTCTTTGTTTACTCTTGTGATGTCGATCCATAGCCCGGACATGCCGAGGGCAGCCGGCCCTCGTGCCCCTGACGGGTGCGGCCGTGAAGAGGTAAGTGCATGCGCACTCTCGTTCTGAATGCTGGATATGAACCGCTGGCGGTTATCACTTTCCGCCGGGCGCTGGTGCTTGTGCTCACGGGCAAGGCAAGCGTGGTTGCCGAGGGGGACGACCCGGTGGTGGGACCCACCGACGTCCTGGGCCGCCCGTCCGTGATCCTCCTCAACCGTTACATCCGGCCCCGGTACAACCACTCAACGGCAGTCAGCCGCAGGGGCGTACTCCGGCGGGACGGCCACAAATGTGCGTACTGCGGCAAGGCCGCGCACACAATCGACCACGTTCACCCAAAGTCGCGTGGGGGTGCCGATTCCTGGGAGAACCTGGTGGCCGCCTGCCTGCGGTGCAACAACGTCAAGGGTGACCACACTCCCGCCGAGATGGGGTGGACCCTTCGGTTTGTCCCCGAGCCCCCCCACGGGACGATCTGGCAGATCAAGGAACTGGAGAAGCCGACCCCCGCATGGGATCCCTTCCTGCTGCCGGAGCGCGCTGCCTGACTGTTTCCCGGCGCCTCCCGGCACCGGAACAGGTGCTGGTCGCTAGGCTGGGGGAGTGGACAAGAACAGCTTGGCTTTTGATGCCCTGATCCTTGCCGGGGGACGATCATCCCGCCTGGGCGGCATACCCAAGCAGTCGTTGGTCTTCCGTGGCCAAACCCTCCTGGAGCGCGCCGTTGCCGCGGCGGCCGGTGCCCGGCTGACCGTGGTTGTCGGCGATGCGGGAGGCCTGCCGGCTGAAGCCGGGGAGAGCCACCCGCTGCCCCTGTCGATCCGCCCCGCCGGCCTGCTGGCATGCCGGGAGGAGCCGGCCTTTTCTGGTCCCGCGGCTGCGATTGCCGCAGGCCTGGATACCTTGGCGAGGAACGGTGGAGGAGCCCCCTACTCCCTGGTGCTGGCGTGCGACATGCCGTTGGCCTACCAGGCGGTGGCAGTGCTGCGGGACGCACTGTTGCAGTCCGATGCCGGTGTCGGCCCGGGCGGGGTGGTGGCCTGTTCCGAAGACGGCAGGGTCCAGCCGCTGGCAGGCTTTTACAGCACGGCTGGGTTAAAAAGCTCCTGCGCCGCCCTGGCTTCACGCAACGCCCTGGTCAACGGCTCGGTCAGGGCTCTCCTTGCTAGTCTGGACGTGCAGCTTGTCACAGTCCCCGCCGGGTCCACCGCCGATGTGGACACCTGGGACGATGCTGCCGCGCTGGGTGTTGCCGCCGGGAACCAGCACGCAGGACAGTACCGGCGCACAGCCGGAGACAACGTGGGAGGCAAGTCGTGAAAAGCCAGGACGAGACGCTGGAAGAGTGGTGCCGCGCGCTCCTCCAGGCATACAAACTTGAGGACGTCCAGGTGGATGTCAACGCCGTGCTGGCCCTCGCGGGCGTCGCCGCCCACTCGGTTGTGCGGCCCGCGGCGCCGTTGACCACCTTCATCGCAGGCTTCGCCGCGGGACTGGCTGCCGCACCCGGCAGGGAGATGGATGCGGCATCGATGGACGCGGCACTGGCCGTTGCCCGTTCCCTGGCGGCCGACTACGACGCTGAAGCCGCCGGGACTCCCGGCGAATGACCGCAGAACCCCTTGACGGTCCTGGCGCGCCGCCGGGAGCAGAGGCTGAGGCGCGCGGGGGTGGAAGTGAACACACGCGTGCGGACCATCATCACGCAGCGCACACCTGGCAGGAAGCGCGCGAGGCTGCCTTCGACGCAGCAACGCCCATTCCGCCCGGCCCCGTTGGGCTGCGGATAGCCCTCGGCCGCAAGCTTGACCAGGACATCGTTGCCCTCCAGGACATGCCCCACTATGCCTCCTCAGCCATGGACGGCTGGGCAGTCAATGGAAGCGGCCCGTGGATCCCGGTGGAGGCCGGCACCCGGCTGGCGCCGCACCAGGCAAGCCCCATCGCCACCGGTGGCCTCATCCCGCCCGGTGCCAAGGCAGTGCTTCGCAGCGAGAACGCGGTCCTGGGGCAGGATGACGAGGGGCTGCCCGTCCTGATGACCGGCGGCAAGGCCCGTCCGGGGGAGCCCCGCGCGGGAGAGCACATCAGGAAAGCCGGGGAGGAAGCCCTGGAAGGGGACATCCTGGTCAAGGCCGGGGTCACGCTCAACCCCGCCCACCTGGCCCTTGCTGCCCTGGCCGGCTATGACGAAGTGCCGGTCCAGGGGAAGCCCGTGGTCCGCCTGGTGCTGACCGGATCGGAGGTGGTGGAACAGGGCACGCCCGCACCCGGCCAGGTGCGCGATACCTTCGGCCCGCAACTGCCTGACGTCGTGGCCATGCTGGGCGGTATCGCCGCCGGCCAGCAGCGGATCGGCGACTCGTACACGGAATGGCTTGCGGCGCTCGAAGACGTGCTGCCGGAGGTGCCCGGCGCGCCGGACCTGCCTGCCGACGTCGTCATCACCACCGGAGGTACCGGGCGGTCGGGGACGGACCACCTTCGCCGGGCAGTGGCCGAACTCGGCGGCCGGCTCATCATCGACGGCGTGGCAATGAGGCCGGGACATCCCGCGGTCCTTGCCGAACTACCCGACGGACGTTTTGTCCTGGGACTTCCGGGCAACCCGCTGGCGGCCATGATGGCCCTCTCCACCGTGGGTGCCCCGCTGCTGGCTGCCTTGGGGCACCATCCCATGCCGCCGGTGGAGGACGTGCCGTGCGGGACGATGATCGAGCCCGACCCCGGCCGTACCCGGCTGATGCCCTTCCGGCTGCTGTATGGCATGGCATCCCCGGCGCAGCACACGGGGCCTGGCATGATGCGTGGGCTGGCAGCCGCTGACGGCGTGCTGGTGGTGCCGCCGCACGGGGTGCAGCTGGGTGAACTGGTGCCTGCCTTTGCGCTGCCTTGGGGGACGCCCATTCCGCGGCCCGGTGAAAGTGATGCCAAGGCCAAGCCCCGAACGGGCGTCCGCACCGGCCAGCCCAAGGCCAAGCCGGCAGCCGGCGGGCCCGTCGACTGGAGTGCGCTCCTGGGCTGATGCATGTCAGGGCCAGTGCCCGGGAAGGCGCTCCCCGGTCCTTGGGACAGGGCGCCCTTTATTGGTGCCATGATGGAGTAATGAACAGGCAGGGTGGAATATGGGACGAGTAACCCAGCGCCGGAAGGTGCACAAGTATGTCCTGGATGGTTCCCCGAGTGCCCTGGAGTACCCGGTCCGCCACCGCGAAGATGTCCTCGCCGTGGAGGAACCGCTGGAAATCCGGCTCGGCGGCCTGTCCTACTCCGTAACCATGCGCACACCCGGCGACGATTTCGACCTGGTGGCCGGCTTCCTGGTGTCCGAGGGCGTCATCTGGGCGCCTGAACAGCTGGTTTCGCTCCGGTTCTGCGCCGGCGAGGACGAAAATGGCGTTCAGACATTCAACGTGGTGGAGGCCCAGCTGCGGCCGGACGTCCCGCTCCCGGACACAGGCCGGCGGGTCTACACGTCCAGCTCCTGCGGCATCTGCGGAACCGATTCCATTGAGGCCGTCCAGAAGTCCTCGCACCACAGTCCCCAGGCGGACCCACTGACCGTGGATGCCAGGGTCCTGGCCTCCCTGCCGGACCTGTTGCGGGAGTCCCAGCGCGTCTTCGACGACACCGGCGGCGTGCACGCGGCGGGCCTGTTCAGGATTGACGACGACGGCGGCCCCCGGCTCCTGTGCCTGCGCGAGGACGTGGGGCGCCACAACGCCGTGGACAAAGTGGTGGGCTGGGCGCTGCGTGAAGGCCTCCTGCCGCTGGCCGGGACTGTCCTCCAGGTCTCCGGCAGGGCGTCCTTCGAACTGGTCCAGAAAGCCTCGCTTGCCGGGATCCCCGTCCTGGCCGCCGTGAGTGCTCCTTCCAGCCTTGCCGTGGAACTGGCAGAGGCCAACGGACTGACCCTGGCGGGGTTCAGCCGGGGCAGCAGTTTCAACGTCTACGCCGGGGACTCCAGGATCCTGGGACCGCAGCCCGCCGTGCCAAGGTCTTAGCGCAGGCAACGCCTGGGCCCGTCCCGTACCACCAGCCCAAGGGGTTGGATGCAGTGCTGCCAGCAGGTAGATTTGTCCATCGAATGGACTCGATGATCCAGTTCCCAGCTTAAAGAGGACCTATATTGCATGACGACCGCAGGATCACGGAAGTCCGCCTGGCAAGATTTGTGCGGGAGCGCATTGCCCCTGCCGTTTACAGCAGGACGGTCCCGCTTACCCTGAGCAGCTGGGAAGTGCCCGGTGAGCCGGTCCCTGCGCTGGACGCGATGCGGCAGGACTTCCAGCCGCAGGAGCATGGCGCCCGCTGGGGGCGGCCGTGGGGCACCACCTGGCTTCGGCTGCAGGGGGAAGTGCCCGAATCCTGGGGCGGCAGCCCTGACACCGCCGTGGAAGTGGTGGTGGACCTGGGATTCACCACCGAAGCGCCCGGGTTCCAGTGCGAGGGCATCGCCTGGCGGTCGGACGGCAGCATCATCAAGGCCATCTCACCGCGCAACCAGTACATCCCGCTCAAGCTGCTGGGCAGCGGCATGGCCGTGGACTTCTATGTAGAGGCGGCCGCGAACCCGGACATGGCGCAGGGCTGGACCTTTGCCGCTACGCCCTTGGGGGACAAGGCGACCGCAGGAGACGCCCCCCAGTATCGGCTGGGAACCATTGCCCTCGCCGAGCTGAACCAGACCGTGTGGGAACTCCAGCAGGACGTCTGGACCCTCGCCGGCCTCATGGAGCAGCTTCCACTGGAGCTTCCGCGCCGCCACGAAATCCTCCGAGCCCTCGAACACATGATGGACGTGATGGACCCCGAGGACGTTGCCGGGACCGCGGCAGCCGGGCGCCGGGCGCTCGCCGACGTCCTGACCCGGCCCGCCTACGCCTCCGCGCACCAACTGGTTGCCACCGGGCACGCCCACATCGACTCCGCCTGGCTCTGGCCGGTCCGGGAAACGATCCGCAAATGCGCACGGACGTTCTCCAACGTGGTGGCACTGATGGATGAGGACCCTGGCTTTGTTTTCTCCTGCTCCTCTGCGCAGCAGCTCGCCTGGATCAAAGAGCTGTACCCGGACCTCTTCAGCCGGATCCGGGAAAAGGTACAGGCGGGCCAGTTCGTCCCGGTGGGCGGCATGTGGGTGGAATCGGACACCAACATGCCCGGCGGCGAAGCCATGGCCCGGCAGTTCGTGGAGGGCAAGGGCTTCTTCCTGGCCGAGTTTGGCATCGAGTGCAGGGAAGCGTGGCTCCCGGATTCGTTCGGCTACAGCGCAGCCCTTCCCCAGATTGTGAAGTCCGCGGGCAGCCGCTGGTTCCTCACGCAGAAGATCTCCTGGAACCAGACCAACAGGATGCCCCACCACACGTTCAACTGGGAGGGAATCGACGGCACCCGGCTGTTTACCCACTTCCCCCCGGTGGACACCTACAACTCGGATCTGAGCGCCAGGGACCTGGCGCACGCCGAGCGCAACTACCGGGACCATGGCCGCGGCACCGTATCCCTGGTCCCGTTCGGGTACGGCGACGGCGGCGGCGGGCCCACCCGCGAAATGCTCGCCGCAGCTGCGCGCACAGCGGACCTGGAAGGCTCGCCGAGGGTCCGGATCGGATCCGCGGAAAGCTTCTTCCGGCAGGCCGAGGAAGACTACTCCGCGCTGCCGGTCTGGGTGGGCGAGATGTACCTTGAACTTCACCGCGGTACCTACACCAGCCAGGCGCGGACCAAGAAGGGCAACCGGCGCAGCGAGCACCTCCTGCGCGAAGCCGAATTGTGGTGTGCCACGGCTGCCGTACGCGCCGGCGGCGCCTACGACTACCCCGGCGCCGAGCTTCAGCGACTCTGGCAACTGGTGCTGCTCCAGCAGTTCCACGACATCCTTCCCGGCAGCTCCATTGCCTGGGTCCACCAGGACGCGGAGCGGAATTACCAGGCCATCGAAACCGCCCTTGAGGCGTTGATCAGCCGCGCCGCCGGGGCAATGCTCGGCACCGGTGGCCGCCGGTTCCTGTTGAACGCAGCCCCGCATTCCAGGGATGGCGTCCCCGCGCTCGGGGCGGCCGAACCGGCGTTGAACCCGGAACCAGTGCAGGCAACACCCCTCGACGGCGGCTACGTCCTGGACAATGGGGTCATCCGGGCCGTGGTGGATGCGGACGGACTGCTTTCCTCCCTGCGCGACCATGCCAGCGGCCGCGAAGCGATCGCCCCCGGCCAGCGCGGCAACCTGCTCGAACTGCACCGTGACACCCCCAACGAGTGGGACGCCTGGGACATCGACGAGTTCTACCGGCGCAACGTCACCCCGCTGGTCCACGCAGAATCGGTCCGGCTTGACGGCGAAGGCGGCAGCGCCGTCGTGGTGGTGGAGCGGCTGGCCGGCACCTCGCCGCTCACCCAGCGCATCACGCTTGCCCCCGGCAGTCCGTCCCTGGAGATCACCACCTCCGTGGACTGGCAGGAACGTGAAAAGCTGCTGAAGCTCGGCTTCGCCCTGGATGTGCGGGCGGACCGGTCCGCTGCCGAAACGCAGTTTGGCCACGTCTTCCGGCCCACGCACACCAACACCTCGTGGGAGGCCGCGAAGTTCGAAATCTGCGCCCACCGGTGGATCCACGTCGGCGAACCCGGCTACGGCGTGGCCGTGTCCAACTCATCCACGTACGGCCATGACGTGGCCAGGAATATCAGGGAGGCCGACGGCGGAACCACCACCACGGTGCGCCTGTCCCTGCTGCGGGCGCCCAAGTTTCCCGACCCCGACGCAGACCGGGGACGTCACGAACTGACCGTGGCCATCCGCCCGGGAGCCGGCATTGCCGATGCCGTCCAGGAAGGGTACCGGACAAACCTGGCACCCCGGCTGGTCACCGGCGCCAACGAAGTGGAGCCGCTGTTCTCCGTCAGCAATCCGGCACTGGTCGTCGAAGCGGTGAAACTGGCGCAGGACGGATCCGGGGACGTCGTGGTCCGGTTGTATGAGTCACTGGGGCAGCGTTCGGCGGGGAACATTACGGCGAACTTCCCGGTGCGGGACGTTATGCCCACGGATCTCCTGGAACGACTTGCCGGAGCCCCGGGGGTAGAGCCCGGCGGCAACGGGGCTGCGCTTCAGCTCCGGCCGTTCCAGCTGGTGACGCTGAGGTTTGCCCGGAAGTAGGGGGTCCGTGCCCGGACTGGAGATCCGGTGAAAGAGGCCTTAAGCAGGCTGAGTGGGGGCGGTCCCCAACGATCCGCCACCACTCATCCCCCCAATGTGTGCAAAGGCCCCCGGGGCTGCCGGCGCTTTGGAATTTATCCCCGTTCGAAAACACGTGGCGGCCCCGCCTTCACACATTCATGATTGTGTCACAGTCTAATGATTTTGTGAAAGTGGGCGAAGGTTACGTTTCGGTAGATGTCTTTTGGCGTGCCGCGCTGCGCCCGTTAACCACCCGGGCAGCCCAGATAAGGGCCAGTCCAACAACGAAGCACAGCACTGCCGTGTAGTTGATGATGAACTCGATTTGGCCAAGGGAGGGCGGAATCACGGGAAAGAGCAGCGTGAGGGCAACTGCCACTCCGCCCAGGGCAAGCAGTCCGGCTCCGATCCGCACCAGGGCGGGGAGCCGGTCCCCGGCCGCCCGCGCCAACGCCGGAACCAAGGCCAGGGCGACGTAGGCGGGGTAGGCCCGGCCCGCTGCGCCGTAGTACTCAACCAGCGCGAAATGGCGGGCGTCCTTCCCGGAGATGGCGCTTAGCCCGGCCGAGGAACCGGCGGTGTCCATGGAGAAGAAGAGCGCCACCATGGCCGCCGAAATGATCAGCAGGACCACAACGCCGACCCGCCCCGTGATGAGCCGGTATGCGCTCTCTGCACCAAACCCCCGGGAAATGCGGATGCCCATAAAGAAGATGGCCGCAAAGATCACGAACCGCAGCAGCAGGTTGGCCAGGTTGACCCCTCCCAGAGCCTGGTCGATCACCAGGTAAGGACCCTGGATGCTCAACAGGATGGCCAGCGTCATCATGGCGAAGATGCCAAACAGGGAGCGGTTCTCGCCGCGGACGGTGCTGGGAATGCGGGCCACTGCAACGAGGGCGCAAATCGCCAGCGTGGTCCATTGAAGGGTCTCGATCATCCCAGGTTCTCCCAAATCTTTTCTGTCTGCGCCTGGTCCTGCTCCTGGCGGCGCAATACTTTGCCCAGTGCCTGGAGCCGGTCTCCGGCAAGCGCGGTAAGTTCTCCGTCGGAGAGGCTGGCCAATGCTGCCTGCCGGGCTCCGGGCGGCCAGCCCGCCTCCTCCTCCGTAATGACTCCTGTGGCCACCAGCCCTCCGGCCGGTCCCACCCCGGCGGCATCCGCGGTGGCCATGGCGAGCTCGGGGGACAGCCGGTTTGCGGTCAACTGCGCGGAATAGTTCTGCGGAGCCACCCCGGTGGCGGCCGACACGCGGTGCCGGACCTCGCCGTCGTCAATGGCGTCCACCCAGTTCTTCACGGAAGTTGCGTGCGGGGCCGGGCTCAGCTCAGGGGCGGCGGCTCCCCGGGGGGCATCCATGGCCGGCCGGGAGAGGAGTGTCCGGAGCAGGTCCGCGCTCGAAATCTGGCTCACCAGTTCGTTCCTGGTGGGCGGACGGGGCGGCCCGGCCAGGGCGCTGTAATCATCAAAGCCCGCCAGCGCGGACACCGGGTTGATTTTGTAGGCCCGGCTGATCCTTACCACCGTGGTCACGGAGACTTTGCCCCGGACCAGTTGCTGGGCGAGGGTTGTCCGCTTGATTCCTGAGACCCGGCAGACGTCGGCAGTGCTGGCATCCGGTGCGATGCCTTGCAGCCAGCGCTGGAACGCCTTGGCGGAAAGGGTCATGGATGGCTCTCTGCAGAACGGGTGGTGCTGACGATTTTACCGTGCCCGGCCGTGCGCTCCGTGCCGCTGATTTTGTCCGCGGCCCACAGTCGTCTATAGTTGATGGTCGAGCCCGTTGGTCCGTACACCCCCCAAGTCCGGACCAGCGGGTTCTTCTATGTCCTGCAGCCCCAGCGGCGCCGCGGCCTGTTTGTGCCGCCTCTGCCGGCCCTCAACGGCTGTCCGGGCAGCGGCGAAAGGACCACCATGACTGCAACGCTTGTTGCCAAGGACATCTCCGGCGGCCACGGCCACCGCACCCTTTTTTCCGGGCTCTCGCTGACCGTAGCCCCCGGCGACGTGGTCGGCGTGGTGGGCGCCAACGGCGCCGGAAAGTCCACGCTGCTGCGCCTCCTGGCCGGTGTTGACCAGCCACAGGGAGGCTCTGTCAGCCTCGCCCCGGCCGATGCGTTCGTTGGCTGGCTGCCCCAGGAACATGAACGCGTTCCGGGTGAAACAGTGGCAGGCTACATTGCCCGCCGGACCGGCTGCGCGGAAGCCACCCGCGAAATGGAGTCCACGGCAGAGGGCCTGGGTTCCGGTGCTCCCGGGGCAGACGATGCGTATGCCCGCGCCTTTGACCGCTGGATGGCCTCCGGGGCCGCCGACCTTGATGACCGCATCCCTGCCGTGCTCGCAGAGCTGGGCCTGGATGCTGGCCCCGAAGCGCTGATGACCGGGCTTTCCGGCGGCCAGGCGGCGCGGGTGGCGCTCGCAACCCTGCTGCTGAGCCGTTTCGACGTGGTGCTGCTGGACGAGCCCACCAATGACCTGGACCTCGCCGGCCTGGCCACGCTCGAGAACTTCGTGACGGGGTTGCGCGGCGGGGTGGTGCTGGTCAGCCATGACCGGGAGTTCCTGGCCCGCTGCGTGACCAGGGTGGTTGAGCTGGACCTGGCCCAGAACAGCGTGGGGGTCTACGACGGCGGCTACGACGCCTTCCTCGAGGAACGCGCCGTGGCGCGGCGGCACGCCCGCGAGAAGTACGAGGACTTCGCCGCCACCAAGGCAGACCTGGTATCCCGGGCCCGGACCCAGCGTGAGTGGAGTTCGCAGGGCGTCCGGAACGCCATGAAGAAGAACCCGGACAACGACAAGATCCGGCGCGCCGCCAGCACCGAGTCCTCCGAGAAACAGGCCCAAAAGGTCCGGCAGATGGAATCTCGCATCGCCAGGCTGGACGTGGTGGAGGAGCCCCGGAAGGAATGGCAGCTCCAGTTCAGCATCGGGCAGGCGCCGCGCTCCAGCGCCGTCGTCGCCACCCTGCGCAATGCCGTGGCACGCCAGGGCAGCTTCACGCTGGGACCGGTGAACCTGCAGCTCAACGGTGGTGAGCGGATCGGGATCACGGGCCCGAACGGCGCGGGGAAGTCCACCCTGCTGCGCCTGCTGCTGGGAACCCAGGTACCGGACGACGGCGACGCCTCCATGGGTGCCACCGTCGCCGTCGGCGAGATCGACCAGGCCCGCGGCCTGCTGGACGGTGCCCAGCCGCTGGGCGACGCCGTCGAAGCCGTGCTGGCCGACTGGAACAGCGCCGATGTCCGTACCCTCCTGGCCAAGTTCGGCCTCAAGGCGGACCACACGTCGCGGACCGTGGATTCCCTGTCCCCGGGGGAGCGGACGCGGGCAGCACTGGCGCTGCTCCAGGCGCGCGGGGTGAACCTGCTGGTGCTTGACGAACCCACCAACCACCTCGACCTGCCGGCCATCGAGCAGCTGGAAGAGGCCCTCGAAAGCTACGACGGAGCCCTGCTGCTGGTCACCCACGACCGCCGGCTGCTCGAAAATGTCCGACTCGACTACCGGTGGCACCTGGAAAACGGCACGGTCCAGGAGCTCCACCACACTGCAAGCCAGGAGAAATAACCATGAGCATGGACCGCGTGGCGTGGAGCTCGCTCTACAACATCAGCACCGCCAAGAGCGGCTCCAAGCCGTTCTCCAAGGAAACCCTGAAGCGGGTGCTGGCCTTCGCCGCGCCCCATCGGGGCAAGCTCATCGCCTTCGTGCTCTCTTCCATCGCGGCGGCCTTCCTGGCCGTCGCCACCCCGGTGCTCGCCGGCCAGGTGGTTGACGCCATCATCGCCAAGACGGATGCCGGTACGGTGATCTGGCTGGCCGTGCTGATCGCCATCGTGGCGGTGGGCGAAGCGGGGGTGGGGCTGTTGACCCGCTGGCTGTCCTCGACCATCGGCGAAGGCGTCATCGTGGACCTGCGCACCCGGGTGTTCGACCATGTGCAGCGCATGCCCATCGCCTTCTTCACCCGCACCCGCACAGGGGCGCTGGTCAGCCGCCTCAACAACGACGTCATCGGAGCGCAGTCCGCCTTTGCCGGCACGCTCTCCGGCGTGGTGAGCAACTCCGTGGCGCTGGCCCTGACCCTGATCGTGATGCTCAACAAGTCCTGGCTGGTTACCGTGCTCGCCATGGTCCTGCTGCCGATCTTCCTGATCCCGGCCCGGCGAATGGGCTCCAAACTGGCGGACCTGCGCCGCGAAGCCGCTGCGCACAACGCCGCCATGGGCACCCAGATGACGGAGCGGTTCTCCGCGCCCGGCGCCACACTGGTGAAGCTGTTCGGACGCCCGGATGAAGAGTCCCGCGAGTTCGCCGCCCGCGCGGGCCGCGTCCGCGACATCGGCGTCCGCATGGCCATGCTGCAGTTCACGTTCGTCACGGCCCTGACCCTGGTGTCCGCGCTCGCGCTCGCACTGGTCTACGGACTGGGCGGCTGGCTCGCCTTGGGCGGCCAGCTCGCGCCCGGGGACGTGGTGGTCCTGGCGCTGCTGCTGACGCGGCTCTATGCCCCGCTCACGGCGCTGTCCAATGCCCGCGTCGAAGTCATGAGCGCGCTGGTCAGTTTTGAACGGGTCTTTGAGATCCTGGACCTGGAACCACTGATCCAGCAGAAGCCGGACGCCGTGCCCGTTCCTGCCGGGCCCGTGTCCGTGGAGTTCGACAACGTCCGCTTCGCCTACCCCTCCGCGGACAAGGTCTCCCTGGCCTCGTTGGAGGAAGTCTCGACCCTTGATACCCGGGGCGGGGAGGAAGTGCTGCACGGCGTCAGCTTCCGGGTGGAACCAGGCCAGACAGTGGCCCTGGTGGGCTCCTCCGGCGCCGGCAAGTCCACCATCGCCCAGCTGCTGTCGAGGCTTTACGACGTCGACTCGGGCGCCGTGCGTCTTGGCGGCACCGCACCGGGGACGGGGCTGGACGTCCGGGACACCACCTTCGATTCGCTGCGGGACACCCTGGGCATGGTCACCCAGGACGGCCACCTGTTCCACGAAACCATCGCCTCCAACCTCCGGCTGGCCCGGCCCGACGCCACGGACGAAGACATGTGGGACGTCCTGCGGCAGGCCCGTCTCGAGACCATGATCAGGTCCCTGCCGGACGGCCTGGAGACGGTGGTGGGGGAGCGCGGGTACCGGCTTTCGGGCGGTGAACGCCAACGGCTCACCATCGCCCGGCTCCTGATCGCCCAGCCCCGTGTCGTCATCCTCGATGAGGCCACTGCCGCGCTCGACTCCACGAACGAAGCCGCCGTGCAGGCAGCCCTGGGCGCCGCACTCGAGGGCCGGACCGCCGTCGTGATTGCGCACCGGCTCTCCACCGTCCGCGCGGCGGACGCCATCCTGGTGGTGGAGGGCGGCCAAATTGTGGAACGCGGAACCCACACCGAACTGCTGGCGGCGGGCGGCCGCTACGCCGAGCTGTACCGGACGCAGTTTGCCGAGGCCACGGCGGTGGCGCAGGAGTCCGTCCCCGAGTTCTAGCGGGTTCCTGTCCCGCGGCCGGTTCTCAGACTGCCCGTGCGGCCAGCAGGGGCAGGATGTGGTCCGTCAGGAGGGGCGCGAGGTCTTGGGGGAGGGCTGCGCCCGCCGGCACGCTGATGTCCAGCCACCGGATCTCCGCGATTTCGGCCGCGGGAGTGGCCTGCCATGTGCCCGGGGCGATGAAGACTGTCGCTTCGATATCCGTGGCGGCCTCGTTCGCGGCGTCGGCGATCCACACGCCCATGAGGTCCAGGTCCTGCGGGCGCACCACAATGCCCACCTCCTCGGCGAGTTCCCGCGCAGCCGCCTGCACAGCGGTTTCGCCCGGCTCCGGCTTGCCTCCGGGGTGCATGAACATGCCGGTCCCGCGCTTCCGTACTGTCAGGAGGCGCCCGGCGTCGTCAAAGACACAGACGGCGGAGACCACGATGCGGTCGTTCATGTGGCGATCCTTTCGAGGCGCGAGACGAGCAGCAAATCCTTGCGGGGACCGGTCACGTCCCAGCTGTAACTGAAGGCGTCCGGGCCCTGGCAGGTGTAGGAAACACGGTACGTGTCCGGATCACACCAGTGGCTGTCCTGTCTGGAACCGGGGGTGAAGCCCATGCGGTGGAACGGCCTGCCGTCGGGAAAGAACACGTCCAGCGCATCGGGCTGCGGCAGGGGTTTCAGGACGTACTCGCGGGAGGCGGGGCCGGTGAAGGAAGGCCAGCGCATGGTGCCTCCTTCGCGCAGGGCCAGGCCGCCGTCGTCCGTGGGGGTGAAAACCGCGACGCCGGAAAAGGTTCCGCGGGTGCCGTCCGACCTGTCCAGCAGGTCCCGCTCCAGCCGCCACCGGCCCGGCGGTCCAGGATGGCCTGACGGGCGGCGGCCCAGGAGGTAGGCGCGGAGGGTTGGCTCCGGGGAAGGAGAATTCAAGTGCCCTCGATTGGAATCGAACCAACGACACCGGCTTTAGGAGAGCCGTGCTCTATCCACTGAGCTACGAGGGCGCGCATCCGGGGGTTCGGCGGGGCCGGTCCGTCCGGACACGGTTACAAGCATACAAGGTGCCGGGCCGTACTACGCTCAAGGCATGAGTCCAGCCCCCACTGCCGCTCCCGCCACTGCCGTCACTCCGAACGTGGCGTCCACCCGGCAGTACATCGGGGCGTGGGCGGTGTTGAGCGTGCTGCAGTATTTCGCTGCCGAGGCTGCCGTGGCCATGGCGTGGGCGGGACCGCGCCCGTACGACCTGCGGACGGGGTACATCAGCGACCTGGGGGCGCTTCACTGCGGAATATATTCCGGCCGGGATGTCTGCTCGCCCTTGAACTGGCTCATGAATGCCTCGTTCGTGGTCCAGGGCTTGGGGCTGCTGGCGGGGGCGGTACTGCTGACCTCGGGCCTGCTGCGCGTGGCCGCCCGGCCCGGCACGCGGGTGGACTGGCGGCGCCGGGAGCCCTGGTTCGCAGCCTCCGCCGTCCGGCTGCTCACCGGCGCCGCCGGCGCCGGAACCGTGGTGGTGGGGCTGGTCCCGGAGGATGCCGGCTCACCCTGGCACTACGCCGGCGCCATCACGTATTTCGTCTCCGGTGGGCTGGCATTGCTGGTGCTGGGCATCCTGTGGCTTCGGAAGACCGGGATGGCGTGGTTCCTGCTGGTGTGCGGAGGCGTGTCGCTGGCGGCCACGGCCACTGGTGGACTGACCCGCATGAAGGTTCCCGAGCCCGGCACGTTGGAGCGGCTGATGGGCTATCCGGTCACCGTGGGGATGGCCGCTGCGGGGCTGGTCATCGCCCAGCGGGTGCACCGGCACCGGAAGCAGCGGCGGGCTGCGGCACGCGCTGCGGCCCTGGCCGTCCACAATGGAGCTTCCCGCTCATAGGCCCCAATGGTCGCCGGTTGGATGGCTTCGCGGTTCTTGACCATAAATTGAGCCCTTTTCAGCCTCGGCCGGCTGGGTTGAGGCCTAGGCTTGCGCCATGTCGATGCCGTCTGCGGCCTCGCCGGTGGGGGACCGGTCCCAGCACCGTCGTTTGGCTGGCTCCACACCTGTGATCCCCGGACGCCCGGGGCCGCGTCCATGAGCTCCTACCTGGCGGAATCAACGCTTCGGGCGGCCGACCGGGGGAGTTGGCTTCTGCTCGAATCCGCACTGGGAGCCACTCCCCGCGGCCTGGTGCAGAATCCCAATTTCTTCCGGGGATTCGCTGTCCGCCCGGACGTGATGGCCAACGCCCTCCTTGCCGTGGCAGATGTCGCGGCGTCGAGATACTTCGATGCGACGTTCCGCCTCAGCGACGTCCTGGACCCCGTCATGACAGCCAGCGGAGACCGGTTGCGGTGCGAGTCGTTCTCTGCCTGCAACGGTGTCTATGCGCGGCTCGACCTCCTGGCGTCAGGCCTTGACGGCGGCGAGATTGGGTTCGGGACCACCAACGTGGACATCAACGCTGCCCTGCGGTCTGCGCTGGCGAATGTCCACCGCAACGAACTGCTGCATTTGGCCGTTGGCCGCGATGGACTGCTGGTCTCCACGCAGGCAGAAAGCCACTTTGAACGGAAAGTCGAACTTCCGGACCGGTGGGTAAGGGGCTTCGCCGAGACCCCCGGCATCGCTGCGGAAATGTCACACGTGGCCACCCTCACCGGAGCCGCCACTGCCCAGTTCCTGTCGTCGCTTCCATCGGCACGGCCTGGCCGCACGCTTGTATTGCTGCCATCAGCACGAGGATTCCGTGAAGTGACAACGGCGAGGCCGCACTCAGTAACCCTGGCCGGAACAGGACGGCTGGCTGCGGCACGCCGTGTCGCCCGGTTTGCCACCCGCGTGGACATATTCAAGCATGGCGGCGGCTCCAGTGCCTGGGCGTTCCAACTGCCCGGAGCCCACTTCACGTTGCTGCTTTCACCTGCCCCCACGCGGGGCTTTTCCGGGGAAGGCGGGATCCTCGAGTCACTTGCGGTACCTGGAGCGGAGGCTGTCGGGGAGGCCGTGCTGCAGTTTCTGTCATGGCAGTCCGTCGTATCCGCCCGGGAGCTCCGTGCGAAGACCAAGTTGGCGGTGCCCCGAATTACCCAGGGACTTGCGTATCTGGGCGCCTCCGGCAAAGTCGGATTCGATCTGCTTGAGGGGGAGTATTTCCATCGGGAGCTTCCGCTCGACCCCCAACGCACTGTGAAGGACTACCCAAGGCTTGCGGCCGCCCGCAGCATTGTTGCTGCCGGGGGCGTTGTACGCAGGGAGCACTGGTGGGAAGTCTGCAGTGCCGCTGGAACCTATGCGTACCGGATCAGCGGGACCGTCGGGTCCTTCCGGTGTAACTGTCCATGGTGGACCGACAATCGGGGGTCCAGGGGACCCTGCAAGCATGTGTTGGCCGTCGGGCTGCTCTTGTTGGAGGCCGGCGGAAACCGGGAGGGCGGCCCGTATGGCGATTGAGGAGCGCGCCGATCCGACAGCAGTGCAGGTCATCCGGCGTCTTGTCACGGAGGGTGGCCGGAAAGCGGTGCCGGAGTACATCAGGAACCTTCCCTCGTCCGATCTGAAGGAAACCACCGCCTGGTTTGCAAAAAGCGGCCGCAACCTCCTTCGGGATGATACGGACTACCGCTCCGCGGGCACCGTGACCATGGAAAACCTTTACGCCAGCATCAGTGTCAGGGACGTGGTCACCGTTATGGCCAGTTCTCCGCGAAATGCTGCGCGGCTGCTGCCTTGGAGGAATCTCATCTCGAGCCGGAACCAGGAAGTGCTGCTGCTGGTGGATGCCATGGTGGCGAAGGGCGAAGATTGGTGCCGGGAATTTGTCCGAGCGGCGATCATCCGGAATGTAAAAGCGGAACGGGACACGGCCGCTGCCCTCATCCGCCACTGCCTGCCGCTCATTCTCCATTTCAAAATTCCGACCACGGATTTGGAGGCATATCCCCGCCTGTGGGCCTTCTACTATGGCGGCCTCCGGCAGGTCCACGAGGTTTGGGACGAGGAGGCTGCCCGGACATACGTGTATCCCAGCTGGGGAGGGCTCCAATTCCGTATCGGTCCGGCAGGATGCTGCGAGGTTCTCCCACGTACCCAGACACAGCTCTTGGACGTCTTCGACCTCGATGACACTGCACCCGACGCGCTGATGCGATGTTTCGACGTTCCGGATGCGCTGGCACCCTTGAAGGGTTCAGGAGTTGGTGCGGTCCTGTGCAGCTACCTCCGGCGGGGAACCTTGAAACGCGCAGACGTACTCGAACGCGTAGAGCGCGCTTTGTCCCGCTGCGATGGAAGCCCGAACCAACGCCTGCTGGCCGAGGTCCTGGCGGCCGTGAAACCGACGCCGGAAGAAACAGCCGGGATCCTTCCTCTCCTGCTCTCGGTGGTGGCAACGTCTCCCGGATTCTTGTCTTTCCTGGCGTTGGAGCTGCTCTTGGCGGCCCCGCTGAGCGGGAGTGACCTGCAGGAACTCAGCAGCGCCGTGTTTGCAAGGAGCGAGAAGAAGCCGCAGGTTCTGTTGATCCGGCACCTGAAGTCACTCCAGGCCGCCGGGCGTGATGACGACGCCGCACTCCAGAAGTGCTGGCAGGCCGCTGCTGGATCCGCTGACCTCAAAATCCGGTCTATGGCCGAATCGGTGGTGGGCGCTCCTGCCCCTGCCATCAGGTACGACCGATTTTCAGTGCAGTCGCTGTGGGCCGCCGGTACCTCCGAGCAGCCGCGTGTTCCACCATATGTGGTGCCTGAAGTGGACACCGAGCGCCCGCTACCGTTCTGGGACAGGAATTCACAGCATACGGTGGCCGAGGAGCAGTACCTGGACCTGTTCCTTCGGTCCACGTTTCACGCTCCCCGGGAGGTGCGGGATTGGTACGCCTGGCGGCACCGCCTCCGTCATGATTACTTCGAAGGCCCGCTGTCGGATCGCCTGGCGTATCCCGATCCAGAGTCAGTTGTGAGGCTGTGGGCATCAGGTGGATGGGATTTGGCCGGCCACAAGCTCCTCACGGCCAAGGTCCTGGCTGCAGTGTCTGGACCTTTCGATGCGTTTGACTGGTTCTGCCGCCTGAACGCCCTCGATGCTGTCCGCGTCTGCCGCTACAGCGAGCTGGCAGTCCACGCCGGAACGGTCGCATATTCGCTCGCTACCCCCAGCCACTCAGATTTCCGTGTGGATCTGCAGCGGTTGGTGCCGGTGCTCAATTTATATGCCAAAGAAGGCTGGGAATACGGAGAAGCGGACTTCTTCCAGGCACTGTTGCGCCTGGGGCCAGTGGGCAGGGAGCTGGCGTCCGAAGTCCCCGAAATTCCCGTTGGCCCCCTGAATGGTTCCGACGACCTGGAGCGGCAGGCGGGACGAATACTGCGGGACTGGGTTGCCGGAGGCGGCTTTGCGCAGCCCGCCGTGGGTGAGGCCGTTGTATTGCCTGTTTCGCTGGACCGGTTCCCTTCCCTCTCGCGCGGCTTGCTGTCAGCGGAGATGTGGACGGGCGGTAAGGAGTGGCAGCGGGGTGGTTGGCTGGCGGCTGCGACTGTGGTGCCCTTTTGGCCCGACTTGGGGGCTGTCTGGCATCATGACCGGGCGACTTACGAAGACCTGGTGTGTCGGCGCCAGGGAGAGTTGGCAGGTGCAACCGCTGGTGGACTCGGTCTCTTGACCCACGAGTGGCTGATTACACAACTCGCTGCCACCGAGCCCAAGGACACCGTTGACACGGTGCTGGAGCTGGCAAGGAGGGGACTGCTGCTCCCGGACCAGTTGGCCCAGGCGGCCCGAAACCAGTTGGATGCAGGCGGGCTGGCCATAGGGCGCCTTACCCGCAATCTTGCATTGGTGGCATACGAAGGGCATCTGGACAGGGTCTGGCCGGTACTGACTGCCTTGGTGGCGGCTGCCGTCGCACGGCCACGGCTGCCTGCCGGTACGGACGGCCTGTTGGCCACCTGTACTGAATTGTGGGCAGCAATTCCACGCGCGCAGAGGACACCGGAAAATGTTCCAGCGGAGTTTGTGGCCGCCGTGCTGCGGGTGGCGGGAGCCAAAACCGGAACGAAAAGCACGCTGGAAGCGAAACGGCTCGCAGCGGACATGGGGATCAACGCGCTAGCAGTGCCGTCCGGGCGACGGCTGCCTAGCCCTCTTTCCGCTTCCGGCTGTTGAGGAACACTGCCGCGCCCCCGGCCAGCAGGCTCAGCACCAGAAGCACCCAGCCCGCAATGGTGAGGCCGGATGCCAAAGCCACCTGGCCGGCGTCGGGGCCTTCCGTGCCCATCATGGCGTCAATGGCCACATTGCCCCACAGCCGCACCACCACGAACAGCATGGGCAACGCCCAGAGCGCCCAGCGCACCGCCTTCCGTGCCACGTTGGTCCCGATGAGCAGCAGCCAGGTGAATCCAAAGATCAGCGGGAAGAGGGTGCCCGCGGTCTTGTGGACGTAGTTCAGCTGGCCCAGGGCGTCGCTGTTCATGACCCCCTGCAGCCGGCCGATGTAGCCGGCGTCAAAACCGCCAACCAACGAATCGGGCATGGCCATGTCCTCGGAGAGCTGCGTGAGCTGGGTCAGGGTCAGCAGGTGCAGGTACCAGAACAGGAACAGGCTGGCCACCACGCCGGCAATGACGATCAGGTTGCTGTTTCCCTGCGCCTTTTCCGGCGTGCGCGCAGTGGTGGGGTTGACCACCGGTGGCAGGTGGTGTTGCGGCACCGCCGCGTTGGCGCCGTGCTTCTTGATCCGCTGGGCAGGGGTTTTGGCCATGCCACCATTATCCCGCCCCATAAACTGAACCCATGACCACAGGCCGACACAGCGCAGCTGTTCTTGACCCCTCATTGGACGACTACGAACTGGCCTCGGCGCTGGTCCGTGAAGCCGGACAGCTGGCGCTCCTCATGCGCATGGCCGGCCTGCAGTCTGAACAAAAGACCTCCGTCTCCGATGTGGTGACCGCGGCGGACCGCGCCGCGGAGGCTTACGTGCTGGAACAGCTCCAGCGCTGCCGGCCGGAGGACGGCATCCTGGGCGAGGAAGGCGCCTCCGTCCAGGGAACCAGTGGCCGCACCTGGGTGATCGACCCAGTGGACGGCACCTACAACTTCCTGCACGGCTCCACCTACTGGTGCTCCGCCATCGCGCTCAAGGACCGCCGCGATGTGCTGCTGGGCGCCGTCTTCCAGCCTGAAGAGGACAAGCTGTGGCTTGGCGGGCATGACCGGCGGGCGACGCTCAACGGCGATCTGCTGGCTGCATTCACGGAGGACGGAGGCAGGCGCAACACCACCGGCGTTGCCGAACTCGGCGCAGCCACCTACATCCACCCCACCTGGTTGATGGATCCGATGTGTGCCATGCCGTGGCACGCCGCGGCCACCTCCGCGGCATCCCTCCGCATGCTCGGATCCGGTTCCTGCGACCTGGGCCGGGTAGCCGACGGGCAGCTGGGGTGCTGGTTCCAGCACAGCTGCCCGGAATGGGACTGGCTGCCGGGCAAGGCGATCGTCCTTGCGGCCGGCGGGGCCGTGGACACCGTCCGGGTCAACGGGCTTGAGTGGTTCATCGCAGGAGGAACGACGGCGGTCCGCGAGTTGCGTGCGGCCCTCGAGTCAGGCTCGGTGGCCTGAAGCAATCGCCCGCGCCGCGGGAGTAATCCACAGCCTGGAAGGCGTTGTCGGTCCCACCGCCTAGACTTGTAGGCACCATGGATATGTTGTTTGACCCGTACTCTGACGGACCGTTCAAGGCCGCTCCCGCCTCCACCGCCCGCACAAGGACGGAGCCTGAGGGCGTTGCCACCACGGCAGGGCCGGGCGGAACGCCGGGTCTGCAGGAGGGCGGGTTTCACCGCCCAGGCGGCTGGCAACAGTCCAACGGGAACGCCGGGGACCGGCACGACGACGGCCACCATGGCAGGCGCCGCCCGGATGCTGCCCAATTGCTGGAAGGGCTGAACCCGCAGCAGGAGGAAGCGGTCAAGCACGGCGGATCGGCGCTGCTGATCGTCGCCGGAGCGGGCTCGGGCAAGACCCGCGTGCTCAGTAACCGGATTGCCTACCTGATCGCCACCGGCCGCGCGCACCACGGCGAAATCCTGGCCATTACGTTCACCAACAAGGCGGCCGCGGAAATGCGGGAGCGCATTGAGGCGCTGGTGGGCGGACGCGCCAAGATCATGTGGATCTCCACGTTCCACTCGTCCTGCGTCCGGATCCTGCGGCAGGAAGCGGCGAACGTCGGCCTGAAATCCAACTTCTCCATCTACGACTCCGCCGACTCCCTTCGCCTGGTAACCCAGGTTTCCAAATCCCTTGACCTGGACCCCAAGAAGTTTGCGCCCAAGGCCATCCAGCACAAGATATCCGCGCTGAAGAATGAGCTCATCGACGCCGACTCCTTTGCCTCGGAAGCCAACTACAACGACCCCTTCGAACACGCGGTGGCGGACGTCTACAAGGGCTACACGCAGCGCCTCAGGCAGGCCAATGCCATGGACTTCGACGACCTCATCGCCGAGACCGTCTACATGTTCCGCGCCTTCCCCGCCTTGGCAGAGTCCTACCGCCGCCGGTTCCGCCACGTCCTGGTGGACGAGTACCAGGACACCAACCACGCCCAGTACGCGCTGGTCAGGGAGATCGTGGGCGAGGGCCCCGGCGCGTCGGAGCTTACCGTTGTGGGCGACTCGGACCAGTCCATCTACGCCTTCCGCGGCGCAGACATCCGGAACATCGTGGAGTTCGAAAAGGACTACCCCGAGGCGCGAACCATCAAGCTGGAGCAGAACTACCGCTCCACCCAGAACATCCTGAGCGCTGCCAACTCGGTGATCTCGCGCAACCCCAACAGGCCGGAGAAACGGCTGTGGACCGCCGAAGGCGAAGGCCACAAAATCATCGGCTACGTTGGCGAAAATGAACACGACGAAGCGCAGTTCATCGCCAAGGAGATCGACCGGCTCCAGGACGAGGAGAACCTCCGCCCGGGCGACGTCGCCATCTTCTACCGCACCAACGCCCAGTCCCGCTCCATCGAGGACGTGCTGGTGCGCGTGGGCCTGCCCTACAAGGTGGTGGGCGGCACCCGCTTCTACGAGCGCAAGGAAATCAAGGACGCCCTGGCCTACCTGCGCGTCCTGGTAAACCCGGACGACGACGTCAACCTCCGCCGGGTGCTGAACGAACCCAAGCGGGGCATCGGCGACCGTGCCGAAGGCGCCGTGGCGGCCCTCGCCAGCCGCGAACGCACGTCCTTCATGGCGGCCGCCCGCCGGGCGGACCAGGCTCCGGGCATGGCCACCCGTTCTGTCAACGCGGTCCTGGGCTTCGTGAAAATGCTGGACGACCTCGCTGAGGTGGCCGCCGGGTCCGGGGCTGCCGCGGCACTCGAAGCGGTCCTCGAACAGACCCGCTACCTCGCCGCGCTGCGCTCCAGCACCGATCCGCAGGACGAGTCCCGCGTGGAAAACCTCGCCGAACTCGTGGCCGTGGTGCGCGAGTACGAACAGGAGAATCCGGAGGGCAGCCTGGGCGCCTTCCTGGAACAGGTGTCCCTCGTGGCAGACGCCGACCAGATTCCGGATGCCCCCGGCGCGGACATTGACGCCGCCGTGGCCGAGGCCAAACGGCTGGGCGTGGTGACGCTGATGACCCTGCACACGGCCAAGGGCCTGGAGTTCCCGGTGGTATTCCTGACCGGCATGGAACACGGGCTCTTCCCGCACCAGCGCTCAGCCACCGACCCCAAGGAGCTCGCCGAGGAACGCCGGCTGGCCTACGTGGGGCTCACCCGTGCCCGGAAGCGGCTGTACGTGACCCGGTCCGAGGTACGCAGCATGTGGGGCCAGAGCCAGTACAACCCCGCCAGCCAGTTCCTCGAGGAAATCCCCGCAGAGCTCCTGGAATGGAAACGGGAGGGAACCAGCCGGCAGTCGTGGGCGGGCGGCGGTTCGATTGGTTCGGGCCGGTACAGCGGGTCCTTCTGGGGGGCCGGCACCTCCCGGGGAGCCGCCGCAGACTCATCGGCCGGCTTCAACGCCGACGTCCCGGCTTTCATCGCCAAGAACAGGGTGCAGCCGCAAAAAGAGATCATTGCCGTCAGCGTGGGGGACAAGGTCAACCACACCAGCTTCGGCAACGGAACGGTCTTGGCCCTTGAAGGAGCCGGAGACAAGACCGTGGCGAAGGTAAAGTTCGACGTCGGCGAAAAGCGCCTGCTCCTGCGCTACGCCCCGCTCACCAAACTCGACGCCTGATGAGCGCCCCAGCCCGGGCATAATGGAGGCCATGCGACGGACTGTATGGGGGATGCTCGCCGCCCTTTTCCTTATCATTGCCACAGGCTGCACGGTGACCACCAAAGACCCTGCCTACGTTCCGCCGGCTCCGCTGCAACCCATGGAGCAGCTGGAAAAGGCACCGCTGGCTGATGCGAAGACATTCTCCAGCGGCGACGACGTCCTCTCTTTCATCACCGCCGACCGGACGGTCGCGTGCTCGCTCACGTCCGCCCGCGGGGAACACCTGAACCTGCCCTACGAGCAGAACCGCTTCAGCGACGCCGCCAACAACAAGCTGCCCATTGTGCCGGTAGCCCACTGCGAGCTCGCCACCTATCCGGCGCTCCAGCCGGGCGACTCCAAGGGCGACTGCGCCGGAACCCATTTGGGCTACCTGGGCGGGGTGGCCCTCCTCACGCCGGACACCGCCCGCTACGGCGAATGCCGCTCCGGCGTCACATCCATGGAAGCCGCCTTCGGACCCAAGGGGAGCAAGGCAGGGCCCCTGGCCCAGCTGCCTGTACTGGCGGACGGGCAGAACCTGGAACGCAACGGGCTGCGCTGCTCCGCGTACAACGGCGGTGTGGCATGCGGAAACGTCTCTGCCGGCGTCGGATTCTTCGTTTCGCCCAAACGTTACGAGCTGATTCAGGGGCCGGCCAAAACCAGCCAGCCGCCGCAGCCCGAGGGCCAAAAAACCCCGTAAATCCGCGGTTTTTCTACCGTCCATAGAATAGTGTGCTTACTCACATAAGGGGTAGTCTGGGACGGCCCGGTCCCTCCAAAGGACTAGAGTTCCCAGTGGAGCATTACGCCGCGTGGCTCGTTTCCAGACAGGCCGCCGGTGCGTGCAATCCGCAGCCCGGTCATCGTCGTACAGATGGTGTCCGACTGTACAGAAACTACTTCGACGTAGAAGGACACTAAACCGTGGACCTGTTTGAATACCAGGCGCGCGATATGTTCGAGGCGCACGGTGTACCCGTGCTTGCCGGCATCGTGGCGTACACCCCAGAAGAAGCAAAGGCAGCTGCCGAAAAGATCGGCGGCGTTACCGTTGTCAAGGCACAGGTCAAGGTAGGCGGCCGCGGAAAGGCCGGCGGCGTCAAGGTCGCAAAGTCCGCTGATGAGGCGTTTGAGCACGCCACCAACATCCTGGGCATGGACATCAAGGGCCACACCGTCAAAAAGGTGATGATCGCCCAGGGTGCAGACATCGCCGAGGAGTTCTACTTCTCCGTCCTGCTGGACCGCGCCAACCGCAACTACCTTGCCATGTGCTCGGTTGAAGGCGGCATGGAGATCGAACAGCTCGCCGTCGAACGTCCCGAAGCGCTGGCCAAGATCGCCATCGATCCCGCTGTGGGCATCGACCAGGCCAAGGCCGACGAAATCGTCGCAGCCGCAGGCTTCGCCGAGGAACTGCGCGGCAAGGTCGCCGCCGTGATCCTCAAGCTCTGGGATGTCTTCAAGAAGGAAGACGCCACCCTGGTGGAGGTCAACCCGCTGGTCAAGACCGGCGCCGGCGACATCGTGGCACTGGATGGCAAGGTCTCGCTGGACGAGAACGCCGACTTCCGCCACGCGAAGCACGCGCAGCTCGAGGACAAGGACGCTGCCGACCCGCTGGAGGCCAAGGCAAAGGCGCAGGACCTCAACTACGTCAAGCTCGACGGCGAAGTTGGCATCATCGGCAACGGTGCAGGCCTGGTCATGTCCACCCTGGACGTCGTTGCCTACGCCGGTGAAAACCACGGCAACGTCAAGCCCGCCAACTTCCTGGACATCGGCGGTGGAGCCTCGGCCGAGGTCATGGCCGCCGGCCTGGACGTCATCCTGGGCGACGAGCAGGTAAAGTCCGTGTTCGTCAACGTCTTCGGCGGCATCACCGCATGCGACGCCGTCGCCAAGGGCATCGTCGGCGCACTGGCCGAACTGGGCCACACTGCCAACAAGCCGCTGGTAGTCCGCCTCGACGGCAACAACGTCGAGGAAGGCCGCCGCATCCTCAACGAGGCCAACCACCCGCTGGTTACCCTGGCCGCCACCATGGACGAGGGCGCCGACAAGGCCGCCGAGCTCGCCAACGCAGCGAAGTAAAGGGACGCACCATGTCTATCTATCTGAACAAAGACTCCAAGGTCATCGTCCAGGGCATCACCGGCGGCGAAGGCACCAAGCACACCGCCCTGATGCTCAAGGCCGGCACCAACATTGTTGGCGGCGTCAACGCCCGCAAGGCCGGCACCACGGTCCTGCACGGCGAGAAGGAAATCAACGTCTACGGCACCGTCAAGGAAGCCATGGCTGAAACCGGCGCCGACGTCTCCATCGTCTTCGTTCCGCCGGCATTCACCAAGAACGCCGTCGTCGAAGCCATCGAGGCCGGCATCGGCCTGGTCGTCGTCATCACCGAGGGCGTTCCCGTCCAGGACTCCGCCGAATTCTGGGCCCTGGCCCAGTCCAAGGTGGACGCCGACGGCAACCAGGTCACCCGCATCATCGGCCCGAACTGCCCCGGCATCATCACCCCCGGCGAAGCGCTGGTTGGCATCACCCCGGCCAACATCACCGGCAAGGGCCCCATCGGCCTGGTTTCCAAGTCCGGCACGCTGACCTACCAGATGATGTACGAACTGCGCGACCTGGGCTTCTCCACCGCCATCGGCATCGGCGGCGACCCCATCATCGGCACCACGCACATCGACGCCCTGGCCGCGTTCGAGGCTGACCCCGAGACCAAGGCCATCGTCATGATCGGCGAGATCGGCGGCGACGCCGAAGAGCGCGCAGCCGACTTCATCAAGGCCAACGTCACCAAGCCGGTCGTCGGCTACGTTGCCGGCTTCACCGCCCCCGAAGGCAAGACCATGGGCCACGCCGGCGCCATCGTCTCCGGCTCCGCAGGCACCGCACAGGCCAAGAAGGAAGCCCTCGAGGCTGCCGGCGTGAAGGTCGGCAAGACGCCGTCTGAGACCGCCAAGCTGCTCCGCGAGGTCTACGCCGCCCTGTAGGCAGCACTTCAGAACGCGGGGCCACCCCGGTCCGTTTCCAGTCATGGAACGGACCTGCGGGTGGCCCCGCGTTCGTTGTTTAACGAATGGCGACGGCGGCGGGCGGCGCGTGCCCAACCCCGTCGAGTAATGTTGGGACAGGAAAAACAGGGCGCCCCGGGCGCGCAGGCAGGGGATTACCGATGGCAGAAAAACGACCCACCCTGGTCGACGCCGTCGTGGACAAGGTCCTCGAGCACATCATCAGCGGGGAAATAAAGGCCGACGAAGCCCTGCCGCCTGAGGCCGACATTGCCAAGGAATCCGGTGTCAGCAGGCTGACGGCCCGGGAAGCCATGAAGGTGCTCAAAGCGCAGGACGTTGTCTACGTCAAGCGTGGCCTGGGCACCTTCGTCAACCCGCCGGAGCGCTGGACCGGGCTGGACGCCATCATGCGCGCAGCGTCCAGGGGAGTGGCCTCCGACCAGGTGGCACTGCGCCTGCTGGAAGTGCGCCGCATGGTGGAGACCGGAGCGGCCGAGCTCGCTGCCTCCCGCCACCGGCCTGCCGATCTTACCGCCTTGCAGGACAGCGTGGAGCAAATGGAAGCGGCACACCAGGCCGGGGACGTGGACGCGCTGACCGTAGCCGACATCGCCTTCCACGACACCGTGCTGCGCGCCTCCGGAAACCCGTTCGTGCCCGCCCTGCTGGGGCAGCTCTCCACCCTGCTGTACGCCATGCGCAGGGAAACTTCAGCCTTCCCGGACGTGCAGCGCCACGCCATCCACCACCACAAGATGGTCCTTGCCGCCATCGCTGCCGGCGACCCCGCCACGGCCCGCTCCACCATGGATGCCCACATCACCCAGACCTTTGAGGACTACGAGCAGTTCCTTGCCATGTCCAGCCGGACCGGAACGACGGCCCGCTAGGACCCCTCCGGCGCAGCCCCTGCCGGGGCAACACTCGATTCAGATCCACGGACCGGACTGACACGCGCCTGGTGTTGACGGCCACATTTACCTGTGACTAGAATCTCAGTCAGACATCAGACATCTGATGTCACCCCCGAAAATGCCGCCAGCCAAAGGAGTCTTCATGCGCGCGCATTCCCCTTTTGAGGGTCCCCACACCACCACCGGAGGCCTGCGATGACCTCCCGTGCCACTGCCCCCGCACTCAGCCAACTGGGCGAGACCACCCTCCGCAAGGTCCGCCGGCGGCTGATGCCCCTGATCGTCCTTCTTTACTTCATCGCCTACCTGGACCGGAACAATGTGGGCTTCGCCAAGCTCGGCATGCAGGGCGACATCGGCCTGACCGAGGCTGCCTACGGCCTGGGCGCCGGCATCTTCTTCCTGGGCTACGCCCTGCTGGAGATCCCATCGAACGGCGGCATGTACCGCTTCGGCGCCCGCAAATGGATCGCCCGCATCCTGATCAGCTGGGGCATCTTCGCCACCGCCATGTTCCTGGTGAACGGTGAAGCGACCTTCTACGTCATCCGCTTCCTCCTCGGTGCGGCCGAGGCCGGCTTCTTCCCGGCGATCCTGTTCTACCTGACGCTGTGGTTCCCGGCCGCGCAGCGCGTGACCGTGCTGGGCATCTTCATCCTCGCCCAGCCCATCTCCAACGCCCTCGGCGCCCCGGTGTCCGGCATGCTCCTGAACCTGGAAGGCGTGGCCGGCCTGCACGGCTGGCAGTGGCTCTACATCCTCGAAGGCATCCCGGCCATCATCCTGGGCATCATCACGCCGTTCGTCATGACGGACCGCCCCGAACACGCCAAGTGGCTCAAGCCTGAAGAGCGTGAATGGCTCTCCACCACCATGGCTGCGGAGCTCGCGGACAAGCAGAAAGCCGGAAACCACAACTTCCTCGCCGGCCTGAAGGACCCCCGCACCATTGCCTACTCGGCCCTGTATTTCGGCCTGGTCTGCGGCATCTACGGCCTGGGACTCTGGCTGCCCACCATCGTCAAGGCGCTGGGCAAGTTCGACTCCACGCAGGTGGGGTTCATTGTCTTCATCCCGTACGCCATCGCAGCGGTGTTCGTCTACTTCTGGAGCAAGAGGTCGGACCGTACAGGCAACCGCGTCTGGCACGCCAGCGTCAGCATGGTGCTTGCCGCCGTCGGCCTCCTGGGCGCCGGCTTCCTGCTCCCCGTCAACGCCGTACTCGCCATGGTCTTCCTGACCCTGGCAGCCATGGGCATCTACTCCGCGATCGCGCCCTTCCTGGCCATGCCGTCCGCCGCCCTCACCGGCGCCGCGGCAGCAGCCGGGCTGGCCATGGTCAACTCGCTCGGCAACCTGGGCGGCTTCGTGGCCCCCTACATCGTGGGCATCCTCAAGGACGCCACCGGAAACTCCCAGACTGGCCTGGTGTTCCTGGCCGCCTGCCTCGCCGTGACCGCCGTCGCCACCTACCTTTACGCACGCAACCGGCCGGAAGGTGTCTCCGCGCCCGGAGCCACCGTTCCTGCCACCAAGACCCACTAGGAAACAGCAATGACTACAGAGCACGCATTCCCCGCAGAACGCACCGCGGTCCTGACCGGGGCAGCATCGGCCCGGGGCATTGGCCGGGCCACCGCAGACCGGCTGGCCAGCCAGGGCTGGTCCATCGCCATCCTGGACATCAACGCCGAGGACGCCAGGGCGGCAGCGGCGGAAATCGGCTCCAGCCGTGCCGTCAAGGCGATCGGCGTGGGCGCCGACGTCTCGGACGAGGCTTCGGTGGACCGGGCCATCACGGAAATCGAGCAGTCCTTGCCGCCCATCGTGGGGCTGGTCAACCTGGCCGGAATCAGTTCCCCCACGCCCTTCATGGAAACCACCGTGGAGGAATGGGACAAGGTCTTCGCCATCAACGTGCGTGGCACCTTCGTGGTGTCCCAGCGCGTCCTCAAGGGCATGATTGAGCGGGAACTCGGGCGGATCGTCAGCATCTCCTCCATCTCCGCCCAGCGCGGCGGAGGTACCTACTCCAAGGTCGCCTACAGTGCTTCCAAGGCCGGCATCCTCGGGTTCACACGTGCGCTGGCCCGCGAAGTGGGCGGGCACAACGTCACGGTGAACGCCATCGCGCCCGGCCCGATCGACACGGACATCATGGGTGGAACGCTGAGTGACGAGCGCAAGGCCCAGATGTCTGAAGGGATCATGATGGGCCGGGTAGGAACCCGTGAGGAAGTGGCTGCCCTGATCGCGTTCCTCCTCAGCGAGGATGCCGGCTACATCACGGCCGCGACCTATGACATCAACGGCGGCCTGCAGGTTTCCTGACGCTCCTCTTTTCCTGGCACCCGGCGCACGGTGCCGTACGGCCCGCCGGCCGCACGGCGCCGAGGCCGGGGCGCCTCATCCGCAACGTCCCGCCCCTGCAGCGGCTATAGGATTTCTACATGGCAACCAAGAACCAGGCCACCGGCGGGGTGAGCAGGCAGGTCCTCGCGGACCACGTCTACGAGGCGCTTTTGGTTGCCCTCATGGACGGCCGGCTGGAAGCAGGCACGCCGGTCAGCATTGACGGGATGGCCAGGGAGCTGGATGTCTCGCCGACGCCGGTGAGGGAGGCGCTTGCCCGGCTGGAAGCCACCGGCATGGTCCGGCGGATGGCGCTGCGGGGCTACCGGGTAGCCCCGCTGTTTTCTCCGGAGGAGCTGGCGGACCTGATGGACGCCCGGCTGGTGATCGAACCGGCCAACGCCTTCATGGCCTGCAAACATGCGGACCAGGAACTGACCGGGCAGCTCCAGCAGGCCATCGAGGACCTGAAGGCCGCGCCGCGCGGCCCGTCCTTTGCCGAGTTCCGGGCCTACTGGGAAGCGGACGAACGCTTCCACCGGCTCATTGCCGAGTCGGCGGACAACCAGTTCCTGCTGTCCGCCTACAATGCCCTGGGCGGCCAGGTGCAGCGATTCCGCTTCTTTGGGGGCCTCGGCGTCACCGACGCCGACTACGCCATCGCCGAACATACCGAGATTCTCAAAGCCTTTGAAGCCGGCGACGCCGAACTCGCCCGGCAAAAAATGATCGACCACATCGAGGGCGTCAAGCAGCGCTCGCAGCACGATAGCGAAGTGCGCAGCTAGCAGCACGCCCAGGGGCCGGCAGGGCCCCTCATCCTCGACTCCACCCCGGGGAGTCCACCAATAAACCCTTGACAGGATCCACAAGCAGCGTAGATCCTATAGGAAATGCGATTCATGATCTGGAGTGACAATGCCGTACACCGCTGAAAATTGGCCCATCGCCGCCGCCCTGCTGCAGTTCCCCGGAACCAAGCCCGACGGAACCACCGTCCAGGATGCCCCCGCCAGCGACTGGCAGCAGGTCTTCGAGGAAGTGGCCGACGCCGGTTTCACCAACGCCGACCTCACCGACAGCTGGGTCCGCCCCGGCGACCTCTCCAGCGCCCGGCTGGACGAACTGAAGGCCGCCGCCACGGCTGCCGGCCTTGGACTTCCCTCCATCTCCGCCATCCGCCGCAGCGTGATCGAGGAAGGCAACTGGGAAGACAACCTGGCCTACACCCACCGCACCCTCGAAGCCGCGGCACAACTTGGCTGCGAGGTTGTCTCGATCGGGCTCCACCAGGCCATCACCCCCGAGCAGCGGAAGCAGCTGTGGTTCTGGACCGTCGAGGGCCACAAAGACCCGGTGGGTGACAAGGAAAGCTGGAACAACGCCGTCACCCGCATCCGCGAAGTGGGCAAGCACGCCGCCGAACTTGGCCTCCTGGTGTCCCTGGAAATGTACGAGGACACCTACCTGGGCACCGGCGATTCCTCCGTGCAGCTGGTCCAGGACATCGACCTGCCCAACGTGGGGCTGAACCCGGACCTGGGCAACCTGATCCGGCTGCACCGCCCCATCGAGGACTGGCGCGAACTGGTGCACAAGACCCTGCCGTACTCCAACTACTGGCACGTCAAGAACTACATCCGCGATGAAAACCAGGCCCGGAACCAGTACGTCGCCATGCCGGCCCCCATGGAATCGGGCCTCATCAGCTACCGCGAGGCCTTCCAGTTCGCCATCTCCGTCGGCTTCCAGGGCATCATCTGCACCGAGCACTACGGTGGCGACGGACTGAGCGTCACCGCCGCCAACCAGGACTACCTGCGCCGCCAGGTCCTGCCCAAGCGGGACGGCTACGCCCTGGGCACCAGCCTGGTGGCCCAGGGCCGGCAAACTCCGGCGGCAGTCCCCGCACGCTAGCCGGCAGGCACCCCAACCGAGACAACCGGTTCAACGAGGAATCATGACAAAGATATTTGACGATCCAGCGCAGTTCGCAGACGACGCCCTCGACGGCTTCGTGGCCGCCAACCGCCAGTACGTTGCGCGCGTTGACGGCGGCGTTGTCCGCTCCACCGAATCACCCGCCGGCCAGGTGGCACTGGTCATCGGCGGGGGATCGGGCCACTACCCGGCCTTCGCCGGCCTGGTGGGGGCCGGGCTGGCGGCCGGCAGCGCCTGCGGCAACATGTTTGCCTCCCCCTCAGCGGGACAGGTGTACCGCGTGGCCAAGGCATCCCAAGCCGGCGGGGGAGTCCTGCTCAGCTACGGAAACTACGCCGGCGACGTCCTCCACTTCGGCCAGGCCCAGGACAAACTGAACGCCGAAGGCATCGAAACCCGGACCGTCCTGGTCACCGATGACATCGCCAGCGCTCCGCTGGAAGAAATCGCCAAGCGCCGCGGCATCGCCGGGGACCTGACAGTCTTCAAGGTGGCCGGCGCGGCAGCGGACGCCGGCCTGGACCTGGACGAGGTGGAGCGCCTCGCCATCAAAGCCAATTACCACACCCGCTCGCTCGGCGTTGCCTTTGCCGGCTGCACCCTGCCCGGAGCAGCCGAACCTCTGTTCACCGTGCCCGACGGCATGATGTCCGTGGGGCTCGGCATCCACGGTGAACCCGGCATCTCCGAGCAGCCCCTGCCCACCGCCAGCGAACTTGCCCGGCTCCTGGTGGACGGGCTGCTCAAGGACAAGCCGGACCCCGCGGGCACCAGGGTGGTGCCGATCCTGAACGGCCTGGGAACGGTCAAGTACGACGAACTCTTCCTGCTGTTCGGCAAGATCGAGGCGCTGCTGACAGGGGCCGGACTGGAGATCGTGGAGCCGGAGTGCGGCGAACTGGTAACCAGCCTGGACATGTCCGGACTGTCCCTGACGCTGTTCTGGCTGGACGCGGAACTGGAGAAATTCTGGGCCGCGCCGGCCGACACCCCCGCCTTCCGCAAAGGCAACCTGGCCCCGCGCCGTGCCCGGTCCGTGGAGTCCCTCGCCGAGGCGGGAACGGCGCCGGCGCTGGCCGCCACCCCGGCGTCGACTGCCCTGGCCGCCACGGCGGTGGGCGCGCTGAAGGAAGCCCGGTCCGTCGTCGTCGAACATGAGGACGCGCTTGGGAAACTGGACGCCATCGCCGGGGACGGCGACCACGGCATCGGCATGCGCCGCGGCGTCGATGCCGCCGTGGCCGCCGCCGAGAAGTCCCACGCGGCAGGCGCGGGGCTCGAGGAACTCCTCACCGCAGCGGGGGAGCAGTGGGCCGAACGCGCCGGCGGAACTTCCGGGGCCCTCTGGGGCGCTGCCGTCACCGCCGTCGGCAGGACCCTTGGCAGCAAGGACTCCTACACCGCGGCAGACGCAGCCGCCGCGGTCAACGCACTCCGCGACGCCATCATCACCCTGGGCAAGGCCGAAGCCGGGGACAAGACCATGGTGGACGCGCTGCTTCCGTTCGCCGAGACCTTCAACCGGGCAATAGACGACGGCGGCAGCCTGGCCGGGAGCCTCCGTGCAGCAGCGGAGGCGGCAGCAAAAGCCGCTGACGAGACTGCCGGGCTCAGCCCGAAGAAGGGCCGCGCCCGCCCCCTGGCCGAAAAAAGCCTGGGCCACCCCGACCCCGGGGCTGTGTCCTTCGGCCTCATCGCCCGCAGGATCGCCGATTACGCCGCCACCATCGAAAGCCACTAAAGGAGAACCCTTATGACTGAGCAATCCCAGCCAGGCTGGCGCATCGTCGTCGGCAATGACGAAGCCGGCGTCGAATACAAGAATGCCCTGCGCGAACTGCTCGAGGCGGACCCCCGCGTCGCCTCGGTGGAGGACGTGGGAGTCGGCGCCGACGACACCACCGCCTACCCCCACCTGGCCGTCGCCGCCGCCCGCAAGGTGGCCGCCGGCGAAGCGGACCGCGCCCTGCTGATCTGCGGAACCGGCCTGGGGGTCGCCATCTCCGCCAACAAGGTACCGGGCATCCGGGCCGTCACCGCGCACGACAGCTACTCCGTGGAACGCTCCGTGCTGTCCAACAACGCCCAGGTCCTCACCCTGGGCCAACGCGTCATCGGCCTGGAACTGGCCAAGAAGCTGGTGGGCGAGTGGCTCAACTACCGCTTCGATGAAAACTCCGCATCCGCGGCCAAAGTAGACGCCATCTGCTCCTATGAGGGCGCGTCGGAAGGACTTGAAACCACATGAGCACCCGTAACATCGCCGTCATCGGCTCCGGCTACATGGGCGGCGGAATCGCCCAGGTCCTGGCACTTGCCGGAGCCCGCGTAGCACTCGCTGACGTCTCCGCCGAAATCGCCCACAGCAACTACGAACGGCTGCTGAAGGAATCCGACGAATTCGTGGCGGCCGGGCTCTTCCCGGCCAACGCCACGGACCTGCTCAAGGAAAACCTCTGGGCAGCCAAGGACATCGAAGAAGCCGTAGCAGACGCCGAATACATCGAGGAGGCCGTGCCGGAAGTCCTCGAGATCAAGCACGCCACCCTCGGCCGGATCAGCGCCGCCGCCCGGCCGGACGCCATCATCGGCTCCAACACCTCCACCATCTCCATCGCCAAGCTCGCCGAAGTGGTGGACAACCCGGAGCGCTTCCTGGGCGTCCACTTCTCCAACCCGGCGCCCTTCATCCCCGGCGTGGAAGTCATCCCGCACGAGGGGACCTCCGGGGCAACCGTCCAGGCCGCCCGCACCATCGTGGGGGAGACCGGCAAGGAAACCGCCACCGTCAAGGACGTCACCGGCTTCGTGCTGAACCGGCTCCAGTACGCCCTCTTCCACGAAGCCGCGCAGGTGGTGGAGGAAGGCATCGCCACCGCCGAGGACGTGGACACCCTGGTCCGCACCACCTTCGGCTTCCGCCTGCCGTTCTTCGGCCCCTTCGCCATCGCCGACATGGCAGGCCTGGATGTGTACGCCTTCTGCTACAAGTCACTGCAGACCGGCTTCCCGGAGCGGTTCGCCACCCCGCAGATCCTCCAGGAAAAGGTCGACGCCGGCCAGCTGGGCACCAAGACCGGCTCCGGCTTCCTTGATGTCCCGGCAGAGCGCACCGCCGCCCTGGTTGCCTACCGGAACAAGGCCTACGTCGCCATGCAGAAGCTCATCGAGGACCTGGGTCCGGCCCCGCTGTCCTAGCCCTGCTTTCCCTCAACCAGAAGGAACCTTCCATGACAGTTTTCCCCGCAGAGCGCACGGTGATCGTCACCGGCGCGGTCTCTGAACGCGGCATCGGCCGCGCCACCGCCGACTACCTTGCCGAGCGCGGCTGGAACATCGGCGTGATCGACCTTGACGACGCCGCCAGCAAGGACCTGGCCAGGGAGCTGGCCGAAAAGCACGGCGTCAAAGCCCACGGCGCCGGCGCCAACATCGGCGACGAAGCCTCGGTGCGCGCCGCCATCGACGAGATCGAAGCCGAGCTTCCCCAGCTGGTGGCACTGGCAAACATCGCGGGCGTCAGCTCCCCGGTTCCCTACCTGGAGCTGGACAGCGCCGAGTGGGACCGCGTAGTGAACATCAACATGAACGGCGTCCACTACGCCACCCGCCGCGCGGCCGAATCGATGGCCAGGAACCGGGTGGGACGGATCGTCAACATCTCCTCCGTTTCCGCGCAGCGCGGCGGCGGAACCTTCAGCAAAACCCCGTACTCCGTGGCGAAGGCCGGCGTCATCGGCCTGACCCGCGCCACCGCCCGCGAACTGGGCGGGTACGACATCACGGTCAATGCCATCTCACCCGGTCCGATCGACACCGACATCATGGGCGGCACCCTCAGCGAGGAACGCAAGGATGAACTCGTCAAGGACCTGGTAGTGAACCGGGTGGGCACCACCCGCGACATCGCGGCGGCCATTTCCTTCCTCATCGGTGAGGACGCCGGCTACATTTCCGGCCAGACGCTGAACGTCGACGGCGGCCTGTACATGCATTGACGGCATCCGCCCCGGATGCCACAAGCCCCGCAGGCCGCCGGCCTGCGGGGGACCACCAACGTCACCACTCGAAGGAGAGTGTTGTGTCAGAAACCACCGCAACATCCAAGGAACTCCTGGCCCGTCCGGTCCTGAAGTCCGCGATTTCCAAGGCGGCCCGCCGGCTCATGCCGATGCTTGTCATCCTCTACGTCGTTTCCTTCCTGGACCGCACCAACGTCGGCTTCGCCGAGGCGGCCCTGGGGGCGGACAAGGGGGTGTCCGCCGCGGCCTTCGCCCTCGGCGCCGGTATCTTCTTCATTGGCTACGCCATCTTCGAAATCCCCAGCAACCTTCTCCTCAAGAAGGTCGGTGCCAAGATCTGGCTGGCGCGCATCGCCATCACCTGGGGCATCGTCTCCGCCTGCTTCGCGTTCGTGCAGGGCGAGACCTCGTTCGTGATCCTGCGTTTCCTCCTGGGCGTTACCGAGGCCGGGCTGTTCCCCGGCGTCATCATGTACCTTGCCGAATGGTTCCCCAACAAGGTGCGGGTCCAGATGTTCGCCATCTTCTACCTGGCCCAGCCGTTCTCCCAGATGATCGGCAACCCGTTGTCCGGCTGGCTGATCAACATTGGCGACCAGGTGCCGGGCCTGAGCGGCTGGCAGGTCATGTTCTTCGTCGAGGGCATGCTGGCTGTCCTGGCGGGCATTGCTGCCTTCTTCTTCCTGATCAACGGCCCGGAGAAGGCCAAGTTCCTCAACCCTGAGGAAAAGTACGCCCTGAAGGAGGTCATGGCGCTGGAGGACACCATCAAGGACGAGACCGGGCCCCGCGGCATTCTCGCCGCCATGCGCAATGGCCGCGTCTGGTACTTCACCGTCATCTACTTCTGCCTGCAGATCGCCGTATACGGCGTGACGTTCTTCCTGCCGCAGCAGGTATCCTCGCTGACCGGGCAGAAGGTGGGACTCGCCGTCGGCCTGCTGATCGCCGTCCCATGGTTCTTCGGCATCTTCTCCTGCTACTTCATCGGCAAGGCGGCAGATACCGTGGCCAAGCGCCGGAAGTTCGGCACCATCCTGTTCATCTCCACCGGCCTGTGCATCTTTGGCTCGGCGTGGGCGGGGACCAACCACCAGCCGGTGCTGGGCATGATCTTCATTACCCTGGCAGTCTGCAGCTTCCTGGCCGTTGGCCCCGTGGTGTGGTCGTACCCCACCGCGTTCCTCGCCGGGTCTGCTGCCGCCGCAGGCATCGGACTGATCAACTCCCTGGGCAACCTGGGCGGCTTCGTGGCACCCATCCTGCGGACCGCAGTAAACGAGGCCACCCAGTCACCAACGGGCTCCATGGGCGTCTATGCCCTGGGCGTCCTGCCGTTCGTGGCGGCCGCAATGATGTTCGCCACGAGGCGGTTCAAGAACAAGGCCGACGACCTGCTCGACTGAGCGCACCACACCATCCACGCAAGGAAACCATGAGCACCTCCGGCAGCAGCACAGGCACGGGCCCCCTCTACATTGGTGTCAGCACCAAGATGTACCTGGGCTACCAGGAAAGCCTGCGCTGGCTGTCGGAGGTGCGTTCCATCGTCGATGACAGGCCCGGACTGGGCATGGATTCCGCCGGGGAGTCCCCGGTCCGGGTCTTCGTCATTCCGTCCTTCCCGGTCCTGGAGCCCGCCGCGCGAATCCTGGCGGGGTCGCCGGTACTCCTCGGCGCGCAGAACTGTGCCTGGGGCAACGGGCCGTTGACCGGTGAAGTCAGCCCCGGCATGCTGGCCGAACTTGGCGTCTCACTCGTCGAGATCGGCCATGCCGAACGCCGCCGGCTGTTTGGCGAGGATGACGCCGTGGTGGCACGCAAGGTGCGTGCCGCCGTCGAACATTCCCTCACCCCGCTGCTCTGCATCGGCGAACCGGACAGGCTGGACGCCGGGGCTGCCGCCGCCTTCTGCGTGGAGCAGGTCCGTGCCGCCACGGACGGTGACCCCACCCTGCTGAACCGCCTGGTCCTGGCCTACGAACCGGTCTGGGCCATCGGTGCGCAAGAGCCCGCCCCGCCGCAGCACGTCAACGCCGTCCTGGCGCAGATCCGTGCGGAGCTTGGCCCGACCTGCCCGCTGATCTACGGCGGCAGCGCCGGGCCCGGGCTGCTTCCCCGGCTGCCGGCCGCGGACGGACTCTTCCTGGGCCGCTTCGCCCATGATGCCGCCAATCTTGGCCGCGTACTGGACGAGGCCCTCGACCTGCGTCAGACAGAGACGCCCGCCAACAGTTCGTCCAGCCGCTCGTAGCCTTCGGACATGCCGCCCTCCATGCCTGAGTGCAGCATGCCGTCACGCGCCTCCATGCTCTGGTACATGGCGTGGCCCCGCAGCCTGCACCGGCCGCCGTCGAGCTCCTCAAATGTCATGGACTCCAGGCTGACCGAGTCCGGATAACCGCCGAACTCGAAGGTCTGCAGGGCGAACTCGTTCTCGCGCACCGTGTGGAAAATGCCACGGAACTCGTACGGCACCCCCTCCGGACCCGTATGGATGTACCGGTAACTTCCGCCGGTACGGAAGTCGTAGTGGTCCATTTCCATCTTCATGCCCCGCGGACCCAGCCATTGGGCCACCAGTTCAGGGTCCTTGTGGGCCCGGAACACGTCCGCCACCGGAAAGTCGAACTCCCGCTCGAAGTCGATGTAGGGGAGTCCCTCGGGGGCCGTGATCTTCAGTTGGTTGGTCATTTCCTGTCCTTAGCCTTAGGCGCCGTGTGCCCGGCGCTGGATTCAAGCACCGCATCGAGGCCGCGGAACTGCCCTTCCCGGACCAGCCTGTACTGGTCGATCCAGGCGGTGAGAGCCTCCAGCCGTGCGGGGTTCAGGTGGACGGGCCGGCGCTGGGCGTCCCTGCTGCGGGTAACCAGATTCGCCTGCTCGAGTACCTGGATGTGCTTCGAAACTGCCTGCTTGGAAATCTCGAAGGGTTCGGCCAAGTCATTGACGGTGGCCGGACCACGGCTCAGCCGGGCAATGATGCGTCGACGGACGGGGTCAGCCAGGGCAAGGAAAGCCACATCCAAAGCCGCGTCGTCATCCGCCACCATTCCCGCCTTTCGCATAATCAACCTCTGCCTTTATCAACCTATTAGTTGACTAATACTAAGACCGCTCTTATTGCCTGCGCAAGGGGATCTTGCGTAGCCAAAATTGTCCTTGTTAGTATGTCAGTACAAACTATTAGAGGAGAAGCTTCATGCCACTGGTTCGCATTGACGTCAACGAAGGCCGCACCGCCGATGAGCTGCAGCAGCTGAGCCGCGGCATCCACGATGCGATTCTCGCGGAGTATGGCATCCCGGAGCGGGACTACTTCCACATCCTCACCGAACACCCGCAGGGCCAGATCTTCGCCCAGGACGCGGGGCTGGGCTTCGAACGCACCGGGGGAGTGGTGATGATCCAGATTTTCACCCAGGGCGGCCGATCCCAGGAGGCCAAGCAGCGGCTCTTTGCCGCGGTGGCCGAAAAGCTTGCCGAAGTGGGGGTCGCCGGCGAGGACGTCTTCATTGGCTATGTCGAGAACACTGCCGGCGACTGGTCCTTCGGGTTTGGCCGCGCCCAGTACGTGACCGGGGAGTTGGCAGTTCCCCGAAGGTAGCGCGGGCGTGCCCTGCTGGGGTCGGGGCCTTTCTAAACGCTTGTTGTAAGTATGTCAGTACAAACCTTTGACAGGACATTCGATCTAGGGCAAAGTAGTCCCTGTGGCCCACGCCACGGCCTGCCAGTCCCGGAACTCCTGCTCCTCAAAGGATCCGAGTTCCACACCAGAAAGGTCCACGATTCCCGTGACCCACGAGCTTCTTACGATCGGGCGCATCAGCGTTGATATCTACCCGAACGACATCGGGGTTGGCCTGGAGGACGTCAGCTCCTTCGGCAAATACCTTGGCGGTTCACCGTCCAACGTCGCCGTCGCCGCTGCCCGGCACGGCCGCCGGGCCGGCGTCATTACCCGCACCGGGGACGATGCATTCGGCACCTACCTCCACCGGGAACTGCACAAGTTCAACGTCGACGACACCTTCGTCACGCCGGTCGCCGGCCTGCAGACACCGGTGACATTCTGCGCGATCAAGCCCGCCACGGACGAGTTCCCGCTGTACTTCTACGGCCGTTTCCCCACCGCTCCGGACCTGCAGATCAAGTCTGAAGAGCTGGACCTGGATGCCATCCGCGGGGCCGGCATCTTCTGGTCCACGGTGACCGGCCTGTGCCAGGAACCTTCCCGGTCCGCGCACATCGCCGCGCACCAGGCCCGGCCCCGCACCGAACTGGCCGAGGGGCAGTTCACTGTCCTGGACCTGGACTACCGTCCCATGTTCTGGGCGTCCGAAGAGGAAGCCCGCGCAGAAGTGGCCAGGATCCTCCCGCACGTCACCGTCGCGATCGGCAATGACAAGGAATGCGCCGTCGCCGTAGGGGAAGGAACCCCTGACGAGCAGGCGGACCGGCTGCTGGCCGCCGGCGTGGAAATCGCCGTCGTCAAGCTTGGCGCTGAAGGCGTGATGGCCAAGACGCGCACCGAGCGCGTGGTCTCCGCCCCCGTCCCGGTTGAAACCCTTAACGGCCTCGGCGCCGGGGATTCGTTCGGTGGCGCGTTCTGCCACGGGCTGCTGTCCGGCTGGCCGCTGGAGCAGGTCCTGGACTACGCCAACGCCGCCGGTGCCATTGTGGCCTCCCGCCTGTCCTGCGCCGACGCGATGCCGACGCCCGGCGAGGTCACCTCGCTGCTGGCCGAACGCGGACGTACCGTGCCCGGTACGGTCTCCGGCGCTTCCATTCCCGAAGGAGCAGCACTGTGACCCTCACGCCCCTCGCCTCGAACCACGCCGTGGATGATGATCCGCGCCGCTATGAGCACCTGAGCACCATCCGCCTCGAAGACCCGGACGCCGTGGCCCGCGCGGCGAAGTCCCGCCGCCGCCACCCGGGCGTGAAGGCCGGCCGGCAGAACTTCATCGTCGCCGCCGACCACCCCGCCCGCGGCGCCCTGGCTGTCGGCAGCGATCCGGTGGCCATGGCGGACCGGCGCCAGCTGCTGGACCGGCTGCAGATCGCCCTGGCCAACCCGGCCGTCGACGGTGTCCTGGCCTCCCCGGACATCATGGACGACCTGCTCCTGCTGGGCGCCCTGGACGGGAAGCTGGTGTTCGGATCGATGAACCGCGGCGGGCTGTCCGGCCTGGTCAACGAGCTCGATGACCGGTTCACCGGCCACACCGCCGCCGCTTTGGCGGCCCTTGGTGCGGACGGCGGCAAGATGCTGACCCGTATCTGCCTGGGCGACCCGGACACCGTAGTGACCCTGGAAGCGACCGCCAGGGCCATCGACTCGCTGGCGGAACGGAAGCTGATCGCCATGGTGGAGCCGTTCCTGTCGGTCCGCGAGAACGGCCGGGTCCGCAACGACCTTTCTCCCAATGCCGTCATCAAGTCCATCGCCATCGCCGAGGGCCTGGGCTCCACCAGCGCCTACACCTGGATGAAGCTTCCCGTGGTGGCGGAGATGGAACGCGTCATGGCCGCCACCACCATGCCGACCGTGCTGCTGGGCGGGGACCCGGACGGGTCCCAGGACGAGGTCTTCGCCACCTGGGGTGCCGCGCTGGCCCTCCCCGCTGTCCAGGGCCTGACGGTGGGCCGGACGCTGCTCTACCCCGCGGACGGGGACGTCGCCGGTGCCGTTGCCGCGGCAGCCTCCCTCCTGCACCACACCACAGAACTTCCGGAGAACTAGCCATGGGCACACCAACAGGAACGCGCAGAATGACGGTGGCGCAGGCCGTCGTCGAATACCTTTCCCGGCAGTACACCGTGGACACGGTGGGCGGCGTTGACTACCGTGAGCGGCTCATCCCGGGCACGTTCGGGATCTTTGGGCACGGCAACGTGGCCGGCGTGGGCCAGGCGCTGAAGCAGTACCAGCAACTGGACCCGGCCCTGATGCCGTACTACCAGGGCCGGAACGAACAGGCCCAGGTCCACCAGGCCGTGGGCTACGCCCGGCACACCCGCCGCCGCCAGACCTACGCCATCAGCACCTCCATCGGCCCGGGTTCCTCCAACCTGCTCACCGGTGCCGCGCTGGCCACCACCAACCGGCTCCCGGTGCTGCTGCTGCCATCCGACACGTTCGCCACCCGCGCCGCCGACCCTGTCCTGCAGCAGCTCGAGCAGCCGTACGCCTACGACATCACCGTCAACGACGCGTTCCGGCCGCTGTCCAAGTTCTTCGACCGGGTAAACCGGCCCGAGCAGCTGTTCTCCGCGTTCCACCACGGACTGCGCGTCCTCACGGACCCGGCCGAGACCGGCGCTGTCACGATTTCCCTGCCGCAGGACGTCCAGGCCGAGGCCTTCGACGTCCCGGCCGAGTTCCTGGCCGAGCGTGAGTGGCGGATCCGCCGCCCCGACGCCGACGACGAGGACATCGCCCGCGCCGCCGCGGCCATCCGGGCCGCGAAGCGCCCGCTCATCATCGCCGGCGGCGGCGTCCTCTACGCCTACGCCAACGAGGAACTGGCGAAGTTCGCCGAGCTGACCGGGATTCCGGTGGGCAACACCCAGGCGGGCGTCGGCGTCCTGCCGTGGGACCACCAGTTCTCCCTCGGTGCCATCGGCTCCACCGGCACGACGGCGGCCAACGCCATCGCTGCCGAGGCGGACCTGATCATCGGCATCGGCACCCGCTACGAGGACTTCACCACCGCGTCCCGGACCGCGTTCCAGAACCCCGACGTGAGGTTCGTGAACATCAACGTCGCCCCGATCGACGCCTACAAGCACGGCACTGCGCTGCCGATCGTCGCCGACGCCCGCAAGGCCCTGGTCAAGCTCAACGCCGCCCTGGGCGGCTACCGCGTCGGGGCGGACCTGGAACAGAAGATCGCTGCGGAGAAGAAGCGCTGGAACGCCACAGTGGACGAAGCCTTCGACACCCGCTACACCCCGCTGCCGGCACAGAACGAGATCATCGGCGCCACCAACCGGGCCATGGACGCCCGCGACGTGGTCATCTGCGCCGCCGGGTCCCTGCCTGGTGACCTGCACAAGATGTGGCGGGTCCGGGACCCGTTCGGCTACCACGTCGAATACGCCTACTCCTGCATGGGCTACGAGATCCCCGGCGGCTTGGGCGTCAAGCGTGCAGCAATCGCCGAAGCAGCCAGTACGACGGCGGCAAGCGGGCCGGGTGGCCAGGTGCGGGACGTCGTCGTGATGGTGGGGGACGGCTCCTACCTGATGATGCACACCGAACTGGTCACCGCCGTCGCCGAACGCATCAAGCTGATCGTGGTCCTGATCCAGAACCACGGTTATGCCTCCATCGGCTCGCTGTCCGAGATGCTCGGTTCGCAGCGGTTCGGTACCCAGTACCGGGCCCTGAACGAGGAGCAGCACAGCTTCGACGAGGGCGAGACCCTGCCCGTGGACCTGGCCCTGAACGCCGAGTCCCTCGGCGTGAAGGTCATCCGGATCGAGCCGGGGGAGAAGGTCATCTCGGAACTCGAACAGGCCATCCGCGACGCGAAGGCCGCCCCCGAGAACAGTGGCCCGATCCTGATCCACGTCGAATCCGACCCCCTCCTGGACGCACCGTCCTCCGAATCCTGGTGGGACGTCCCTGTCTCCCAGGTCTCCGAACTGGACTCCACCAAACAGGCCTTCCAGACCTACGTCGATCACAAGTCACGCCAGCGCAAACTGCTCGGCTAACCACGCTTTCTCACTACTCAAGGAAGAGTCCCATGACTGCCACCACCACCGAAACAACGGTCATCAACCATTTCATCAACGGCGCCGAAACCGCCGGCGAAGGCGACCGCACCACGAACGTGTACAACCCGGCCACCGGCGCCGTGACCGGCGAACTGCGCCTGGCCAACCGCGCCGACCTGGACACCGCCGTCGCCGCCGCCCGCAAGGCCGCCGACACCTGGGGTGACATTTCCCTGGCCAAGCGCACCGCCGTGCTGTTCAAGTTCCGCGAACTCGTCGCCGCCCACGTGGACGAGCTCGCCCAGCTGGTCACAGCCGAGCACGGGAAGGTCCTCTCCGACGCCAAGGGCGAGATCGGTCGCGGCCTGGAAGTGGTCGAGTACGCCTGCGGCATCCCCACCCTGCTCAAGGGCGACTACTCGGACCAGGTCTCCACCGGCATCGACGTCTTCTCCTTCCGCGAGCCCCTCGGCGTCGTCGCCGGCATCACGCCGTTCAACTTCCCGGTCATGGTGCCCCTGTGGATGGCCCCGATGGCGATCGCCACCGGCAACGCCTTCATCCTCAAGCCCTCCGAACGCGACCCCTCCGCCTCGCTGCTGCTGGCCAAGCTGTGGAAGGAAGCCGGGCTGCCGGACGGTGTGTTCCAGGTCCTGCACGGCGACAAGGAAACCGTTGACGGGCTGCTGACCCACCCGGACGTGGACGGCATCAGTTTTGTTGGGTCCACCCCGATCGCGCAGTACGTCCACGAAACCGCCACCAAGCACGGCAAGCGCGTCCAGGCCCTGGGCGGTGCGAAGAACCACGCGATCATCCTGCCAGACGCCGACCTGGACAACGCCGCCGACCACCTCGCGGCCGCCGCGTTCGGCTCCGCCGGGGAACGCTGCATGGCCATCTCGGTCGCCGTCTCCGTCGGAGACGCCGCTGACGCCCTGGTCGCCAAGGTCCAGGAACGCGCCGAAGCCGTCCAGGTCAACAACGGCACCGAACCCGGCGCCGAAATGGGCCCGGTCATCACCCCCGCCTCCAAGGAACGCATCCTCCGGATCGTCACCGAAGCAGAAACTGCCGGCGCCGCCATGGTGGTGGACGGCCGCGACCTGGTGGTGCCCGGCCACGAAAACGGCTTCTGGGTGGGCCCCACCGTCCTGGACCACGTCAAGACCGAAATGACCGCCTACAAAGAAGAAATCTTCGGACCCGTCCTGGTGGTGGTCCGCGTCGACACCCTTGAGGACGGCATCACGCTGATCAACGCCAACCCCTACGGCAACGGCACCGCCATCTTCACCTCCTCCGGCGCGGCCGCCCGTAAGTTCCAGCGCTCCGTGACGGTGGGCATGATCGGCATCAACGTGCCCCTGCCGGTGCCGGTGGCCTACCACTCCTTCGGCGGCTGGAAGGCCTCCCTCTTCGGCGACAAGCACATCTACGGCCCCGAAGGCGTCAGCTTCTACACCCGCGGCAAGGTGGTCACTTCCCGCTGGCCCGAAACCCACCACGCCTCCGGCGCCTCCTACAACTTCCCCTCCAACTAGGACACCCCCGTCGATTGCTCCGTAACCGCCGTTATGAGCGTCCAAAAGGGCGGTTACGGAGCAATCGAAGAAAAGGACAACGCTGTCATGACTGAAAACAAGCTGATCATCGGCACGGCGCCGGACTCCTGGGGCGTCTGGTTCGCGGACGATCCGAAGCAGACCCCGTGGGAACGCTTCCTCGACGAGGTGGCCGAATCCGGGTACAAGTGGATCGAACTGGGCCCTTACGGCTACCTGCCCACCGACCCCGCCCGCCTGGCGGAGGAGCTGAAGCAGCGCGACCTGCAGATCTCGGCCGGCACGGTGTTTACCGCCTTCCACCGCGGCGTGGACCAGTGGGAAACCGCCTGGGAGCCGGCCCGCAAGGTCGCCGAACTCACCGCGGCCATGGGCGGCGAGCACATCGTGGTGATCCCGGCCATGTGGCGGGACGACGTCACCGGCGAAGCCGTGGAAAGCGGCACGCTGAGCGAGAAGGCCTGGGACGACCTATTCACCGGCCATAACCGCCTGGGCAAGACCCTGCTGGAGGACTTCGGCCTGAAGCAGCAGTTCCACTCCCACGCCGACTCCCACGTTGGCGCGCAGGCGGACATCGAGACGCTGCTCGGTGCCACGGACCCGCGGTACCTGAACCTCTGCCTGGACACGGGACACGCCGAATACTGTGGCGCCTCCAGCCTGGAACTGATCAAGAACTATCCGGACCGGATCGGCTACCTGCACCTGAAGCAGATCAACCCGGACATCCTCAGGAAGGTCAATGAGGAGAACATGACCTGGGCAGCTGCCAACCTGGCCGGCGTCATGACCGAACCGCCCAACGGCCTCCCTGACCTGCGCGCTGTCATCGAAGCCGTGGAGGCGCTGGACCGGCCCATCTTCGGCATCGTGGAACAGGACATGTACCCCGTGGCCTTCGACGTACCGATGCCCATCGCCAAGCGCACCCGCAACTACCTGCTGTCCTGCGGTTCCCGCACCGCCGTCAGCTAACCGCCACCAATACCAGAAGGACAGAACAATGACTGAAACCCTCCGCGTCGCCGTCATCGGCGCCGGCCGCATGGGCGCCGACCACATCCAGCGCCTCAGCAAGCGCATCCACGGAGCCGAAGTTGCCGCCGTCGTGGACGTGGATCTTGCCCGCGCCCAGGCCGCTATTGAAGGCATCCCGGGCGCCGTGGCCCTGGCGGACGCTGACGAGGCCCTGAACAACGGCGACGTCAACGCCGTCCTGATCGCCACCCCCGGATTCCTGCACGAGGACATCCTGCTCAAGGCCCTCGCCAGGGACATCCCGATCCTCTGCGAAAAGCCGCTCACGCCCGACGCCGCATCTTCCTGGAAGATCGTCGAAGCCGAGGTGGCGCTGGGCCACCAGCGGATCCAGGTGGGCTTCATGCGCCGCTTCGACGCCGAGTACGCCACACTGGGTTCGATCATCCGCAACCACGAACTCGGCGAGCTGCTGATGCTGCACCACCAGCACCGCAACCCGAGCACCCCCGAAGGCTTCACCAACGAGATGCTCATCAACGACTCCGTGGTCCACGAGTTCGACGCCATCCGCTTCTTCACCGGCGAGGAAATCACCAGCGTCCAGGTCCGCCTGGGCAAGGCCACCAAGAACGCGCCCTCCGGCCAGCACGACCCCCAGCACGTCCTGCTGGAGACCGAATCAGGCGTCCTGGCCGACGTCGAAATCTACGTCAACGCCAAGTTCGGCTACGAGGTGGCCACCCAGGCCTCCTTCGAGGACGGCATCGTCAGCATCGGCGGCGATAAGGGACCCTACACCCGCAGCTCGGGCCGCTGGGGCGGCAACGTCACCCCCGGCTTCGAGGAGCGTTTCGGCGCGGCGTACGACGTCGAAATCCAGTCATGGGTGGACGCGGCACTTAAGGGCGGAATCGGCGGCCCCTCCGCCTGGGACGGGTACGCCACCGCCGCCTGCTGCGAGGCAGGCGTGGAAGCGCAGAAGAACGGCGAAAAGGTCGCCGTGAAGCTGGCTCCGAAACCCGACCTCTACAAGTAACCAGGACCGGAAAAGGGGGCGGAGCCATCCGTCCCCTTTCGTGTCTCCACCCTTCCTGATCCACAATGGAGTGTTTACGTGAAAATCGCACTTGACCCCACCCCGTTCCACCACTCGCACAGCCTGCTGGAGTTCCCCAAGGTGGTGGCGGACCTTGGCTACAAGTACATGCAGCTGACCCCGCACGCGGACTTCATCCCGTTCTACAACCACCCCAAAGCGGACGACGAACTGGTGGGCCAGCTGGGCAAGGCCTGCAGGGACGCCGGCATTGAAATCGCCTCCATCCTCCCCGTGCTCCGCTGGTCCGGGCCCGACGAGGACGCCCGCGAAGCCGCCGTCCGCTACTGGAAGCGCGCCATCCAGATCGCCGTGGACCTGGGAGTGAGCACCATGAACACCGAGTTCAGCGGCCGTCCCGAGAAGGCGGAGGAGTCAGAGCGGGCGTTCTACCGTTCCATGGAAGAGCTGCTGCCCATCATTGAGCGTGAAGGCATCGAGCTGCTGATCGACCCCCACCCCGACGACTTCGTGGAGGAAGGCCTGGCCGCCATCCGCGTGATCAGGGGCGTGAACTCGAAGAACGTGGGCATGGTCTACGTGGCCTCGCACAGCTTCCACATGAAGAACTCTCCGCTGGACATCATGCGGGCCGCGGGGGACAAGCTGCGCCTGGTCCACGTGGCCGACACCATGGACCACCACGCCTCGCACGGCCTGCGCTACATCACCAACCCGCCGGGCAACCCGGTCCGCGTCCACCAGCACCTGAAGATCGGCGACGGCGACGTCAATTGGGACGAGTTCTTCGGCGGCCTGAAGGAAATCGGCTTCCTCGACCGGGAGGACACCGTGATGGTGTCCAGCGTCTTCGCTGAGGACGAGAACGCCGAAGAAGTGTCCCGCTACCAGCTGGAGACCATGGAGCAGTACGTCCAAAAGGTAAGCCTATGAGTTCGCCTGTTTCCGGAAAGGCAGCGGTCAAGCAGCCCGGCAACCATCAGCGGGCCCTGCGGACCGTCACCATCATCTCCACCTTCGGCGGCCTGCTGTTCGGCTACGACACCGGCGTGATCAACGGCGCCCTGCCGTATATGCAGGAGGACCTGGGCCTCACTCCGCTGACCGAAGGCCTGGTCACCTCATCCCTGCTGTTCGGCGCCGCCTTCGGCGCCCTGTTCGGCGGACGCCTGGCCGACCGCAACGGCCGGCGCAAAATGATCATGGTGCTGGCGGTCATCTTCCTCGCGGGCACCATCGGCTGCACGTTCTCGCCCAATACCGAGGTAATGATCGCCGCCCGGTTCATCCTGGGACTCGCCGTGGGCGGGGCATCGGTGACAGTGCCCGTGTACCTGGCGGAGGTCTCGCCGAGCCACCGGCGCGGCCGGATCGTCACCCAGAACGAACTCATGATCGTCACCGGGCAACTGCTGGCGTTCATCTTCAACGCCTACCTGGGCAACTCCTTCGGTGAATCGCACGGCATCTGGCGCTGGATGCTGGTCATCGCCACCCTGCCGGCCATCGCGCTGTGGATCGGGATGAACTTCATGCCCGAGAGTCCACGCTGGCTGGCCTCCATCGGCAGCTTCGGCGAGACGCTCAGCGTGCTGCAGCGGATCCGGTCGCAGGAGGAAGCCCGCAGGGAGTTTGAGGAAGTCAAGGCCATGGCCGTGGAGGACTATAAGTCCAAAATGGGTTCATGGAAGGACCTGGGCATCCCGTGGCTCCGCAGGATCTTCGTGGTGGGCCTGGGCCTCGCGGTGATCCAGCAAATCACGGGCGTGAACTCGATCATGTACTACGGCACCCAGATCCTCTCGCAGTCCGGTTTCGGCCGGGAGGCTGCCTTGACGGCCAACATCGCCAACGGGGTCATTTCGGTACTGGCCACGTTCGTCGGGATCTGGCTGCTGGGCAAGGTGGGGCGGCGCCGGATGCTGATCACCGGGCAGGTGGGAACCACCACGGCGCTGCTGCTGATCGGCTTCTTCTCGCTGATCCTGCCGGAAGGCTCCGCCCGGGGCTTCGTCATCCTGGCTTTGACCGTGACGTTCCTGGCGTTCCAGCAGGGTGCCATTTCCCCGGTGACGTGGCTGATGCTCTCGGAAATCTTCCCGCTGAAGATCCGCGGCCTGGGCATGGGGGCGTCGGCCTTCCTGCTGTGGATCGTGAACTTCCTGATCGGGTTCGGGTTCCCGCAGCTGCTGGCCGCCATCGGCATCTCCAACACGTTCTTTGTGTTCGCAGTCCTTGGCGTGGGGGCCATTGCCTTCGCCGCGAAATACATTCCCGAGACCAAGGACAAGAGCCTTGAGGACCTGGAGCACTACTTCAAGAACGTTGCAGGCGGCAAAGCCGAGGCGCCAGCCGCAGAGGTTTCCTGACCGGAACCAGCACTCCCTGTTCCCCACAGCAACGCCCCCATGAGGATCCTCACGGGGGCGTTGTTGGTGCCTTGGAGTGGCCGGGTCCTAGGCGCGCGCGTGCAGCCGCGGCAGCGCATCCACCAGCGGTGCCAGTTCCGGAATGGCCAGGGCCCCGTCCAGGGCACGTTCCAGCGTGGCGTCGTGGACCGGCCGCGCTGCCGCGAGCAGGCTGCTTCCACTGGCGGTGAGCTCGGTGTAGATGCCGCGGCGGTCGTCGTCGCACAGGATCCTGGTCAGCAGGCCACGGTCCTCCAGCCGGTTGACCAGCCGGGTGGTGGCGCTGGGGCTCAGCGCCGTGGCGCGCGCCAGCTGCTGCATCCGCATGTGCCACCCGTCCTGCCGGCTGAGGGCATCCAGCACCGTGTACTCCACCACGGAGAGCTTCGACTCCGCCTGCAGGCTGCGTTCCAGTTCGTTTTCGATCAGCCCGTGCAGGGCTGCGAGGGTGCGCCAGCCCTGGGCACGGACCTCAACGGCGTCGTCCTTGATGCCCATGGTTGCTCCTTCGAAGATGGCGTAGGACGCCATCCATTGCTCCGGTCATAGATAGTTGCTTGCGCGGCATATCTGCATGTGCAACAATAAATACCGCGTCTGCAACTATCTTAGGCGCCTTCCCGCCTCGGGAACAACCACGAACAGCTCAAAGGAGCATCCTCATGCCTGTTGGCCTGATAGCACTCGCCCTGGGCGGGTTTGGCATTGGACTCACGGAATTCGTGATCGCCGGCCTCCTTCCGCAGGTGGCCGCGGACTTTGCAGTCAGTGAAGCGTCCGCGGGCTGGTTCATCTCCGGCTACGCACTCTCCGTGGTGGTGGGAGCGCTGGGCCTGACCGCGGCCGTGACCCGCTTCCCGCGCAAACCCGTGCTGGCTGCATTGCTGGTCCTGTTCATTGCCGGCAACCTGCTCTCCGCCACCGCTGACGGTTACTGGGCCATGATGCTGGGGCGCATCATCGCAGCCCTTTCGCATGGCGCCTTCTTCGGAATCGGAGCCGTAGTGGCGGCCGGCATGGTTCCGGCCAGCAAGAAGGCAGGGGCCATCGCGCTCACGTTCACGGGCCTGACGGCGGCCAATGTCCTGGGCGTACCGTTCGGAACCCTGCTGGGCCAGACCGCCGGGTGGCGTGCCACCTTCTGGGCCATCACCGTTATTGGCGTAGCCGCGCTCGCCGGCATCCTTGCACTCGTCCCGGCATCGGCCGGCGCATCGGACGAGGCAGGCAGCCTCCGTTCCGAACTCCGTGCCTTCCGCTCCGGGCAGGTATGGCTGTCCATCGTGGTGACCGTCCTGGGCTTCGGCGGCATGTTTGGAGCGTTCACCTACATCGCCTACACCCTCACGGAGGTATCAGGATTCGCGGCCTCCGCGGTGCCGTGGCTGCTGGTCGTCTTCGGCGTGGGCCTCTTCGTGGGCAACACCCTCGGCGGTAAGGCCGCCGACCGCAACGTGGACCGGACGCTGCTCGTGGTGCTCGCCGCGCTGACCGTGGTCATGGTGGCCTTTGCCCTGACGGCGGCCAATCCCGTCCTGACGGTCATCTCGCTGGTCCTGATGGGCGGCTTCGGGTTTGCCACCGTACCGGGCCTGCAGATGCGGGTCATGAAGTACGCCTCCGGTGCTCCCACCCTTGCCTCCGGCGCCAACATCGGAGCCTTCAACGTGGGCAACGCCCTGGGCGCCTGGCTGGGCGGCGTCACCATCACCGCCGGGTTCGGCTACACGTCGCCCATCTGGGCCGGCGCCCTCATCACCCTTGCGGGCGTTGCCGTCATGGCGTTCGCCGCGGCAGGCGCCAGGCGGAGCGAACAGCGCCGCGGTGGCCGCGGCACGGTCCAGGCCGCGGAGGAGTTGGTCAGCCGCTAGGCGGAGGGGTCGGACGAGCGGCGCACCATCAGAGCGGGTTCAAGCTTCCGGGTCACGGCTGGTCCGGCCGTCCCGGCAACCCGCTCCAGGATGGCCTGCGCCGCCAGCCGGCCGAGCTGCCCGGCGTGCTGGTCAATGGACGTCAGGCCAATCAGCGGCGAGGCGCCCACTTCGATGTTGTCGCAGCCCACGATCGCCATGTCGCCCGGGACGGACAGTCCCCGGGAAGCCAGGGCCTCCATGATGCCAATGGCGGTGAGGTCGTTGTGCGCAAAGACTGCCGTGGGAGGCGTGGCACCCGAGTCCAGGAACTGCTCCATCACGGCCCGGCCGCCGCGTTCGGTCATGTCGCTGTGGACCAGGTGCGGCTCCAGTCCGAACTGCCTCATGGCGTGCAGGTAGCCCTCCCGCCGGGCCGTGTAGGGGAGCCAGTCAGAGATGTCCACGTGCGCAATCCGCCGGTGTCCCAGGTGGTACAGGTGCTCCACGGCGAGCGACCCGGAACGGAAGTCGTCGGTCAGGACGGAATCCACGCCGTCGGCCTCCAGCTCCCGGGTGATGACGACGGCGGGCGTCCCGCGCAGGGCCCCGGCCAGCTCCTCCGAGCTGCCGGTGTAGCCGGCCAGCAGCACGCCGTCCACGCGAAGGTCCACGAAGGACCGGACGGCCTCCAGTTCCGTTCCGGGATCGGCGGAGCCGACGGCGACCATCACCTGGTTGCCGCTGCCGGCCAGCCCGTCGGTGATGCCGTCATAGATATCGGCGAAGACGGAGTTGTGCAGGTCAAGGAACAGGACACCCAGGGTGTTGGTGCGGTGGCTTGCCAGGCGGCTGGCCAGCCTGTTGGGGGAGTAGCCCAGGGCAGCGGCGCTTTCCAGTACCGCCGTGCGCTTTGCGGGCGAAACCTTGGGGGAATCGCGCATCACCAGCGACACCAGGGCGCGGCTCACGCCGGCCTCGCGCGCTACGTCCTCCATGGTCACCGACCGCGGCGAAGGAGAGTTCTGTTTCACAGAACTCCACTATGCCAGTCCATGGCGGCCTGCCCGGGCGGCTACGCGCCGAACGGCAGCCGGGGGTCGATGTTCTGGCTCTCCCACGTCTGCCGGACCCAGCCGTGGTGCGGGTCGTCGCTGATCAGCCACTCCCGCACCGGCCCGGGGCCGGCCATGACGTTGAGGTAGTAGAGGTCATAGCCGGGAGCGGCCATGGCCGGGCCGTGCCAGCCGTAAGGGACCAGCACAACATCCCCGGTCCGTACTTCCGCGGAAACGTCGATGGGGCGCTCATCGGAGGCGTAGACACGCTGGTAGCCGATGGCATCGGCGTCGGCAGGTGCGCCGGATCCAGCTCCCACCTGGGTTTCGAAGTAGTAGATCTCCTCGAGGGAGGTCTCGCCGTCCTTTTCCTCGTCATGCTTGTGCGGCGGGTAGGAGGACCAGTTGCCGGCCGGGGTGAGGACCTCGCACACGATGAAGCGGTCCGCCTCAAGTGCGGCGGGGGTGCCGAAGTTGTGGACCTGGCGCGAGCAGTTGCCCGCCCCGCGCAGCTCCACCGGGGTTTCCGCCGCGGACACCAGGCGGGTGGGGTGGGACGCCTGGGCCGGCGCGGTGGCAACCGCCACCCTGCCGCCGTCGGCCGAGCTGATGCTGACGGCGCGGCCGGTACCGGAGTACAGCACATCCGTCGGGCCGGCGAACACCGACCGGCGCCCCGCCAACGGGTAGTCCGTGCCGTCCACGGTCACCGTGAAAGACCCGTTGAGCGGCACCACGATCCGTTCCTCATCCGCGGCGGGAAGTTCGACGGCGGCGCCCGCCGGCAGGGTGGCCACCTTCAGTCCGGTGTGCGCCCAGCCGTCCACGGCAAGGGAGGAATCGGAAGTTCCGATCGACACATCCCAGGCACCGTCGGTGGCGGTGCCCAGGGGATAGACCCAATTGGTCATGGAGTTGGCTCCTTGATTAGCGCTGTACGAGTGTCATTTCAAAGCTGTAGGAATCCGCGCGGTACACGTGGTGGCCGGTTTCAACCCGGCGGCCGGTATCGTCCACGGCGGTGCGTTCCATCGTGACCAGTGCCGAGCCGGCCGGGGTATCCAGCATGGAAGCCTGGTAGTCATTGGCGGTCATGGCACCGATGCGCTGGGTGGCCAGCCGGAAGTTCACGCCGCCGCGGCGAAGGATCGAATAGAGGCCTTCAGCCTTGAGCATGGCCTCACCCATCTCCGCGATGTCATCACGCACCCAGTTCTCCATGAGGGCCAGGGGCTTGCCGCCCACCCTCCGCAGCCGGGTGAAGTGGTACACCTTCGAGCCCGCGGGAAGCTGCAGCGTGCTGATCGTGGCGTCGTCCGCCTCCAGGTGCGAGAAACTCAACACCTCGGTGGTGGGCTTCTTGCCGTTGTTGGTCAGGTCGTCGTAGAGGCTGGACAGCTCCAACGGCCGGCGGACCTGGCTGGAGACCACCTGGGTTCCTACGCCCCGCTTGCGGACCAGCAGGCCGGACCGGACCAGTTCATCCATCGCCTTGCGCATGGTGGGCCGGGAAAGGTTCAGCTGGGCGGCAAGGTCGATCTCGTTGTCCAGCCTGCTGCCGGGCTCCAGCACCCCGCTGTAAATCGCCGCCTCAATGCCCTGGACCACCTGGTGGTACAGGGGCACGGGGGAGGAGCGGTCGATGTTGAGTCCCAGGTTGTTCGCCACGGTGCGTTCCCTTGTCTTCGGTGTCTGCGCCTCCCCGTCTTGGGAGACTGCGCCAGCGGACACTTTGCCGCTATATGTTCGCTTGATAGGACATACTTTCCTTCTCGATCGTAGCAGGCGGTGTAGAGGGGTCAAGAGGGGTCCCAGCCAGGAAGAGGGAAGGGCTAAGAAATTAAATTGTGCTGACATTAAGACTTTTTCTTGACGAGGACAATTAGAGCGCTCTAACGTTAGTGGCACGCATCACATTCCTGACCGGTCTTCCGGTCCCCGAGAGAATTTGAGAGGCAACAATGCTGTTGCAGAAACAAACCATGGGCGCCACCGGCAGCAAGCGCCGCGGATACCTCGCCCGGCTGACCGTCATCTCCACCCTGGGCGGCCTGCTCTTTGGGTACGACACCGGCGTGATCTCCGGCGCCCTGCTGTACATGAACGACTCCCTCAACATGAGCGCCGTCGAGGAAGCAACCGTGGTGAGCGCACTGCTGTTCCCCGGTGCCGCCGTCGGCGCCCTCACCGGCGGCCGCATGGCTGACAAGCTGGGCCGCCGCGGCTCGCTGCTGGTCTGCGCACTGCTCTTCCTGCTCGGTGCCATGGGCTGCGCCCTTGCGCCCACCGTGACCTTCATGATTGCCGCCCGCATCGTGCTGGGCCTCGGGGTGGGCGCCGCCGCCGTAACCTGCCCGCTGTACCTGGCGGAGATGGCTCCCGCCCATCTTCGTGGCCGGATGGTCACCATCAACGAACTCATGATCGTCACCGGCCAGATGCTCGCCTTCGCCATCAACGCCCTTCTCGACGCCCTGATCCACGACAACGAGGTCTGGCGCAGCATGCTGGGCATCGCGTCCATCCCTGCACTCGCACTGCTCGCCGGCATGCTGTTGCTTCCAGAATCCCCGCGCTGGTACGCCATCCGCGGCCGCCTGGAGGACAGCCGCCGCGTCCTGAACCTGAGCCGCAGCCCGGAAGAGGCAGCGGCCGAATTCGAAGAGATCGCCTTGGCGGCACGCACCGCCAAGGAAGAACGCGGCCACGCCCTCCGCGACCTTCGCAACAACCCCTGGATGCGCCGGCTGCTCTGGATCGGCATTGGCCTGGCCACCGTCCAGCAGGCAACGGGCATCAACACCGTGAACTACTACGCCCCCACCATCCTGGAAAAGAGCGGGCTTGGCGTCAGTGCCTCGCTCGTGGCCACCATCGGCGTGGGCGTTACCTCAGTGCTCATGACCATCCTGGGCATCTGGCTGCTCGGCTTTGTTGGCCGCCGCCGGATGCTGGTCATCGGATTCTCCGGAGTTGTCGGTTCCCAGGCCCTGCTTGCCATCGTCTTCCTCCTGCCGCAGTCCGACCTTGCCAGCTACACCATCCTGGCCGCGATGATGCTGTTCGTTGCCTTCGTGCAGTGCTTCATCGGCACCTGCGTCTGGCTCCTGTTGTCCGAAATGTTCCCGCTGGCCATCCGCGGCTTCGCCATGGGCATCGCGGTCTTCGCACTGTGGACCGTGAACGCCGCCATCTCCTTCCTCTTCCCCATCGTGGTCAACGCGCTGGGATCCACGGGTACCTTCGGCCTGTTCGTCCTGGTCAACCTGGCGTCCCTGGCGTTCGTCATCAAGTTCGTGCCGGAGACCAAGGGCCACTCGCTCGAGGACCTCGAAGCGCACTTCCGCGACGGCGAAGTTCCGGCACGGGTCTCCGCTTAGCGAGGCCTCACCACGGCACCGCACGCCAACAGCAGCGGGGGTCGGACCCAGTCCTTCCGGGATCAACCGGACAGGCGCGGTCCGGCCCCCGTTCGTGCGTGTGGTGGCCTAGGCTGGCCCCATGATCCGGACTGCGCCGACCTGCACCGCGGGGAAACCATGAATTTCGCCGGAAGCCTTGGTCCCCGCCCCCGCAACCTCGAAGTCCAGGACCTGGCCAGCTTCGACAGCCTGGTGGCCGGCGGTGCGGTCAACCTGCACGGCTGGCACGCCCAGTCCCTTGACCTGCGGGGCCGGTCGGCGGCACTCAGGAACGTCAGCGTCGAGGGCGCAATGTTCCTGGGCTGCATCTTCGATGACGGCATGGAAGCCACCCTCCGCAGCCGCGGCGCCCTGATCTTCCCGCGCCTGGAGGGTGTCCCCTTCGACCCCTACCGCGCGTCGCTGTATTCCCCGGCCGAACTGTACGCCGGCCTGGAAAGCTCGCCCTACGAGGAGCTGCCGGATGCCCGGATCTACCACTGGAGCATCCAGCCCGGCCAGCGCCACCGGGTGGATTCAACGCTGGCCTCGGCCCTGCATGACCACGCAATCGGCGACGCGCTGGATGAGCTGATCCGGTCCGGCGCGTGGCCCCGCCGCTCGATCGTGGGCGTGATGGGCGGCCACGCAGCGCCCCGCGGCAGCCGGGAATTTGCTAACGCGGCACGGCTGGGCAGGCTCCTGGCCCTCGACGGCCACTCCGTGGCCACCGGTGGCGGGCCCGGGGCCATGGAGGCAGCAAATCTCGGGGCGTACCTCAGCCAGGCGTCCGACGGCGACGTGCAGGCAGCGCTTGCCGCCCTCGCCGCTGTTCCCGGCTTCCGTCCCTCGGTGTCGGCGTGGGCACGTGCGGCGGCAGGCGTCGTCGGACGCCATCCGGACGGGACGCCGTCGCTGGGGATCCCCACTTGGTTCTACGGACACGAACCGCCCAATTTCTTCGCCACGCACATCGCCAAGTACTTCGCCAACGCCATCCGCGAGGCCATCCTGCTGGAACTGTGCCACGGCGGAATCGTCTTCCTGCCGGGAGCGGCCGGCACCGTCCAGGAGATCTTCCAGGACGCCTGCGAAAACTACTACGGAGCCCGCGAGAAGGTGGCCCCCATGGTGCTGGTGGGCCGCCGGCACTGGGAGCAGGAGTACCCGGCCTGGCCCATGCTCAGGAGCCTCGCCGCGGGCCGTGCCATGGCGAACTACATCCACCTCGTGGACACGGTGGAGGAAGCAGTGGAGGTCCTCCGGCAGCGCTGAACGCTGCCAGAGGACCTCCGCGAACTATCCTGCCTGGTGCTAGCCGACGGCCGTGCCGAAGAGCAGGCCCAGCAGGTAGGTGATGGCTGCCGCGCCCAGGCCAATGGCAAGCTGCCGCAGGCCGCGGGTCAGCGGGGACGTGCCGGACAGCAGGCCGACGGCGGCACCGGTGGCCAGGAGTGCGACGCCCACCAGGGCGCCGGCCACCACGAGGGCAGCCACGCCGGTCAGCCCGAACAGGAACGGCAGGATGGGAACGATGGCACCGGAGGCAAAGAAGCAGAAGCTGGACAGTGCCGCACCCCAGGCCGTGCCCACTGCCTCGTGCTGGTCCTCTTCCTCGGGCAGGTCAGGCTGCAGGGACAGGCTCGGATCGCAGTCGCAGGGCAGCAGGCCCATGCGCTCGGCCACCCGGTGTTCGGCCGCTTCCCGGGACATCCCGCGGGCCAGGTACACCAGCAGCAGTTCGTTGTGTTCGAGGTCGAGCTGCGGCGCGGCCGCCAGCGTGACCTGCGTCGGGCGGGTGGCGGCCAGCAGCTCGCGCTGGGAGCGGACGGAAATGAATTCGCCCGCGCCCATGGACATGGCGCCCGCCAGGAGCCCGGCGATGCCGCTGAGCAGCACTACGCTGGAGGCCACACCGGAGGCGGCCATGCCCATCACCAGGGAGAGGTTGCTGACCAGGCCATCGTTCGCGCCGAACACTGCGGCGCGGAAGGTGCCGGCCAGGCGGTTGCGACCGCGGGTGGCCAGGCCCCGCACTACTTCCTCATGGATCTGTTCATCGGCGGCCATCGCAGCGGTGGCGTTCGGGTCCTTGGCGTAGGGGGAGCGGCCCTCGGCGCGCTGGGCCAGGGCCAGGACGAATACGGAGCCGAAATGCCGGGCCAGGAAGCCGAGGAACCGGCTGCGGGCCGAGGCCCTCTTCGGCTTGCCGGCGTGCTCGCCCAGCAGTGCGAGCCAGTGGGCTTCGTGCCGGCCTTCGGCTTCGGCCAGGGCCAGGAGGATGGACCGTTCCTCACCTTCGCGGTTCTGGGCCAGGTCACGGTAGACGGCGGCTTCCGCACGCTCGTCGGCCAGGTACTGGCGCCACCGCTTGATGTTCGACGGCGAGGGCTGGCCAACGCCGCCGGCTTCCGGGGGCGTTGCGTGGGAATGGGACCGGGCGTGCTGCGACACTGAAACTCCTGGGCTGGAAAGGGCATGAACTCGCGCCTTTGCCCTGCAAGCCTACTGCGGATTTCCGCGGTTTTTTGGCTGGCAAACCTCGCTCGAAAGTTTCGGTAGACCTTAAAATCAGCCGGTGCCCGCGCCCCGGTTACAGGCTCTTCTCCGGGTCCGCTGCGGCTATTGACCCGTCCGCCCGGCCGGTGCTCTGATGAAGGTGTGGCGCAGGCTGCGCCCTACCTGAAAGAGCACGTCAGGCGAACACACGGAGGTTGAATCATGAGCACCACCGGACAGCACCCGGACATGCCGCACCTGGACGCCGTCGAAGCGGACCCCGCCTACGATTACGCCGAGGATGCACCGGTAGACGACGCGGACTGGGACGCCGAGGACGAGTTCATCGACCAGGAAGAACCGGTGGTCCAGCCGGCCCCGGTAGTCATCGACGCCGAGGACCGTGAGGTCCCGCTGGATGACGACGGGCGCGACACGGGGGAGTAGGACTGACGACGGCGGCACCTCCTTTCGCTGCAGGGCGAAAGGAAGTGCCGCCGTCGTGCGTTTAATCCCTGCAGGTCAGCGGCCGGCCAGGACTTCCTCGGGCGTCCCTTCCTGCTCCTGGCTTGCGACGCGGCGGTGCCAGGCGCGCATGACCGCGGGATCGGTGGGGCGCGTAAGCAGCGAGGCGGCGACGTATACCGCGGCGGAGGCCAGCAGGCCGTAGTAGATCGGTTCGTTGGCGTAGATGCCGTCCAGCGGGACCTCGGCGTTGATCTCAAGGATGATCATGGTGCCAAGGGTGATGACGGAGCCGACGGCCATCGAGGCAGCGGCGGCGATGCCGGTTCCGCGCTTCCAGACCAGGCCGCCGAGGATCGCGACCAGCAGCCCGCCCACCAGGATGTCGTAGGCAATGGTCAGCGCCGCAACAACGTCCTTGGTGACGATGGCGATGACGATCGCCACAACCCCCAGGCCAAGGACCCACACGCGGTTGGCCTTGACGTCGTGCTCGGGGTTGTCGGAGTCGTCGGTGTTGATGGTCTTGCCAAACCAGCCGGCGACGAAGGGCACGACGTCGGCGCGGGCCACCGTAGCGGCGGCAATCAGCGCGCCGGAAGCGGTGGACATCATGGCGGCAACGGCGGCGGCGAGCACCAGGCCGCCGATGCCGATGGGCAGCAGGTTGGTGGCAACCTCCGCGTAGACCACGTCCTTGCCCAGGGCCTTCACGTCGATGGCGGGCAGGGCCACGCGGGCTCCCAGGCCGATCATCGCGCCGGCGGCACCGTAGAGGATGCAGTAGAGGCCGGCTGTTGAACCGCCCCACCTGGCCACCTTGGGTGTTTTGGCGGTGAACACGCGCTGCCAGATGTCCTGGCCGATCAGCAGGCCCAGGGTGTAGACCACGAAGTAGGTGATGATCGTCTGGATGCCGATGCCGTCGATCTGGAAGAAGCTGGCATCAACCCGGCTGCGGATCCCGTCAAGACCGCCGGCGGCATTCAGCGTGAAGGGCAGCATCAGGAAGAAGATGCCCACCGTTTTGATGACGAACTGGACCTGGTCCGCCAGGGTGATGGACCACATGCCGCCGATCGTGGAGTACACCAGCACGATGGCGCCGCCCACCGCGATGGCCAGTGCCCGGTCCCAGCCGAAGAGGACGACGAAGATGGTGGCGTAAGCCCCGGTGGAGGTGGCGCAGAGCATCAGGGTGTAGGCGAGCATGACGATGCCGGACGCCTCGGTGGCCCTGCTGCCGTAACGGAGGGTGAGCATCTGGGACACCGTGTAGATCTTCAGCTTCTGGATGGTTCCGGCAAAGAGAAGGCTCAGGAGCAGCACGCCCGCGCCGATGGCCACCACCAGCCACATTCCCGAGATGCCGAACTTGTAGCCCAGCCCCACGCCGCCCACCGTGGACGCTCCGCCCAGGACGACGGCGGCCATGGTGCCGGTGTAAAGGAACGGGCCCAGGCGGCGGCCGGCCACCAGGAAGTCGCTGTTGTTCCTGGTGCGGGACTTGCCCCACCAGCCGAAAGCCAGCATTGCGAGGAGGTACACCACCACGATGGCGATGTTGATGGCACTTGCATCCATGAATGGCTCCTTGGAGCTGTCGGGGCCGGGTGTGAGGACCCGGGGCGGGACGCCGGGAACCGCCGCGGACGAATACGGTGAGGACCTGTAATTGCCTTATAGGCAACAGGAGTTTCCAAAGACTAGGGTGTGATGTGGCTGACAGTCAAGGAATTGACGGAGAGAACCCGGGGCGTGTGGCGTCTGCGCGTCACAAAAGCGCCGCCCATTAGGATGGCTCGAGAGTGGAGCCGGACTGCCGGCCATGAAAGGTTCGTAGATGAAGGCACTGCCAGTTGAGCCGAGCAATGTCCCTGTTGCCATCGGCTCCAGGATCCGGGCCGCCAGGCAGTCCCAGCGGCTCACCATCGAGCAGGTCGCGGATGCCACCGGGCTGACCAAAGGTTTCCTCAGCCGGGTGGAGCGGGACCTGACATCACCGTCGGTTGCGTCCCTGGTGACGCTGTGCCAGGTGCTCTCCATCTCCATCGGCGACCTTTTCGTGGCACCCGAAACCCACCTGACCAAACGCAACGACGGTCCCCGGATATCGCTCGGCGGCCAGGGCATCGTGGAGCGGCTCCTGACGGCCCGCTCGGAGCGCCGGGTCCAAATCATCCAGGCCGTGATCGAGCCGCATGGCCGCGGGGAGTCCGAGTTGTACGCGGTGGATTGCGACGTGGACGTCCTGCATGTCATCAAGGGGTCCATCAAGCTGATCCTCACCAACGAGGAATACGACCTCGATACAGGCGACACCGTGACCTTCCCGGGCCGCGAACCCCACACCTGGGTCAATCCGACGGACAGGCCGGTCGAGGTGCTCTGGGTCCTGGTGCCCGCCGCGAGCCGGTAGCGCCTGCGCCGTGCATTCCCGCCGGCTTCGGTTTCGCGTCACGTGGAGCACTCTTTTGCCGGTTGCCTGCCAGGCTTCCCTCGGGAACACTGGCTTCCTGCCGTTTCCGGCTGCCTAAAACGTGCCTGGTCTGACGCGGTGTCCCGGCCGGGGAGGATCAATTGGTAAACAACCGATGCCCATTGGAAAACTACGGTGTATGATGGCAGTCACAGAAGTCCCCAACTCCTCGAAGGAGAGGCCTCCATTGGAAGAGCTGCGCATTGAAGCCAACGGCAACCTTGGCCCCATCGATTCATCCCGGATCCCCCGCTATGCCGGAGCTGCCACCTATGCCCGCCTTCCGCGGCTGGACCAGGTGGCCAAGGCTGATGTGACAGTGGTGGGAGTGCCTTTCGACTCGGGGGTCTCCTACCGCCCCGGCGCCCGCTTCGGCGCGAACCACGTTCGCGAGGCCAGTCGCCTGCTGCGCCCCTACAACCCCGCCTGGGACGTCAGCCCGTTCGAGAACATCCAGGTGGCCGATGCCGGGGACATGGCGGTGAACCCGTTCAACATCAACGAAGCCATTGAGACCATCCAGCAGAACGCACTGGACCTCACGGCGGCCGGGAGCAAGCTGCTGACCCTGGGTGGCGACCACACCATCGCCCTGCCGCTGCTGCGCGCCGCCGCCGAACGCGCCGGCGGACCCATCGCCATGCTGCACTTCGACGCCCACCTGGACACCTGGGACACCTACTTCGGCGCCGAGTACACCCACGGCACGCCCTTCCGCCGCGCAGTGGAGGAAGGCATCCTGGACACCGAGGCCATCAGCCATATCGGGACCCGCGGCCCGCTGTACGGGAAGAAGGACCTCGACGACGACCACCGCTTTGGGTTCGGCATCGTCACCTCCGCGGACGTCTACTACCAGGGCGTGCTGGAAACCGTGGCCAAGGTCCGGGACCGGATCGGCAACCGCCCGCTGTACATTTCCGTGGACATCGACGTCCTGGACCCGGCCCACGCCCCAGGCACCGGCACCCCCGAGGCCGGCGGCATCACCAGCCGCGAACTCCTGGAGATCATCCGGGGCTTCCGCGGCATGAACCTGGTGGGCGCCGACGTCGTCGAAGTCGCGCCTGCCTATGACCACGCTGAGATCACAGGTGTGGCCGCGAGCCACGTCGCGTATGAACTGGTGACCCTCATGGCGGACAATGCAGTGCCGGGCAGCAGGTTCGGAGCGGAGACCGGGTACCAGGCCCAGGCGCTCGGTCAGGAAGCCCGCCGGCCCGCGGGCTTCGCGGCCGCCGCCAAGGAGTAGCGCCGTGACGGAAATTGCCCCGCCGGCCCCGGCCTTGGGAAGCAGCGTCCGCAACGGCGGGGACCTCGTCGTCGAAACCCTCGAGGCGCTGGGGGCCAAGACCGTGTTTGGCATCCCGGGCCAGCACGCCCTGGGCCTGTTCGACGCCATGGGCCGGGGCAACCTGCACTTTGTCTCCTCCCGGGTGGAGAACAACAGCGCCTTTGCCGCGGACGGGTACTCCCGCGCCACGGGCGAAGTGGGTGTGCTGTTCCTGTCCACCGGCCCCGGCGCGCTGACATCCCTCGCCGGGCTGCAGGAGGCCTACGCCACGGGCGTACCCATGGTGGTGGTGGCCAGCCAGATTCCGTTGGAGGGGCTCGGGGCCCGGCGCAAGGGCATGCTGCACCAACTCGATGACCAGAAGGCCTCCGCGGCCAACGTCACCAAGAGCCAGCGGCTGATCCAGCACGCCTCCGGCATCCCCTCCGCCATCCAGGACGCCTGGACCGAGGCCATCTCCTCCCCGCAGGGCCCGGTGTGGCTCGAGATCCCGCAGAACGTCCTGCTGGATCCGATCATGGTCCCGCCGGTGGAGGATGCTTTGGCCGAGGCCGCGGACAATCCGCCGCGGATCGAACTGGTGCGGGAGGCTGTGAAATGGCTGGAATCAGCCAAGCGCCCGGCCATCATCGCCGGCGGTGGAACCCGGCGGGGCAAAGCGGAGAAATCCCTGTTGTCCCTTGCCGAGAAGCTGCATGCGCCGGTTATCTGCACCCCGGGCGGCAATGGTGCGTTCCCCTGGAACCACGGGCTGTCGCTGCAGTCCTGGATCGAGGACCGGTACATGACCGACCTCCTCGAGGACGCCGACGTCCTGGTGGTCATCGGGTCATCCCTGGGCGAGGTCACCTCCAACTACTTCACCTTCGAGCCGCGCGGCAGGATCATCCAGATCGACGCCGAGCCCCGGGTGCTGGAGTCCAACCGGCCAGGCCTGGGGATCCGCGCCGACGCGAGCCAGGCGCTGGCGGCCCTGGACGCAGCTCTTGAATCCGGGCGGGCAACCATGCCGGACTGGCACGGCAGCACCCCGGAAGAGCTGGTCAAGGAGTCGCTTGCCAAGGTCCGCGCCAGGCTGGAATCGCAGGATCTTGCCAAAGAACTGAAGTTCATGGCGGCCATCCGGGAGGCCGTTCCGGCGGATATGCAGACGTTCTGGGACATGACCATCGCCGCCTACTGGGGATGGTCCTGCTGGGACGCCCGCGGAGGGCAGTTCCATTCAGCCCAGGGTGCCGGCGGCCTGGGTTATGCGTTTCCCGGGGCCATCGGCGCAGCGGTTGGATTGGAGACCATGGGCAGGCCCGGCCGGGTGCTGGCCGTCTCCGGCGACGGTTCGTCCATGTACTCCATTGCGGAACTGGCCACCGCCAGGCAGCACAACGTGCCGGTCACCTGGCTGATTGTGGACGACGGCGGCTACGGCATCCTGCGCGAATACATGGTGGGTGCGTTCGGCAAGGCCACCGCCACCGAACTGGCCCGTCCCGACTTCGTGGCGCTCGCCGAATCCTTTGGCGTGCCGGCCACCCGGGTGGCCCCGGAAGACGTGGGGGACGCGCTCCGGGCGGGGTTCGCTGCCGACGGGCCCAGCGTCGTCGTGGTTGAAACCCTCCTGAAGATGTTCGGGCCTACACATCTGGCGCCCTGACGCAGCCACCAACCGCGAGCTCCCCCATGTCCTGGACACCGTCCGCCGGACGTGGGGGAGCTGGTCATTTAAGGCGCCGCCAGGAACAACTTCGTTTCCCTAAGCAACCTTTTTCTGATACAGTTGCTTGCAGCAACTAATTCTTAGGGAGCATCATGTCTGTCGCACCGGCCACCGCAGCCGACCTCGTCAGCCACATCTATGACCTCCAGCGTGCACTGCGCTGCGTCACCATGATGAACGTCAAAGGCCAGGACACCGGCATCGCCCTTCAAGGCGTGCTCAAGTTCATCGGCGAAGGGGAGACCCGCGCAGCGCACCTGGCCGAGCGGCTGGGGGTCAGCCCGCCGGTGCTCAGCCGGCATGTGGCCGAACTGGCGGACGCGGGACTGGTGCTCCGCACCCCGGACCCGGACGATGGCCGGGCCCAGCTGCTGGCACTTTCCCCGCGGGGCAAGGAGAAGCTGGCGGAGCTGGTGCGGCACCGGGCGGAAACGCTCCAGGCGTACCTGTCCGACTGGAACGAGGACGACGCCGTTGCAACAGCCGCGATGTTGAACAAGCTCACGGCATCCCTGAAGAATTCCATCCGGGCAAGGGCGGCCGGAACAACCACCGAACAGAAAACGCAGGAGTCCATTAATGGCTAACGTCACCGCCGCCGCGGACCAGGAGCAGGAGCGCCAGCGCGAACGCACCGCCAGACAGGAGTCGCGGCAATCCAAGCGCCACGAGCCCGGCGCCCCCATGAACCACCGGCAGATCATGGAAGCCCTGACCGGCCTCCTCGCCGCCTTCTTCACCGCCATCCTCAGCAGCACCATCGTTGCCAACGCGCTGCCCACCATCATGTCCGAGCTCAAGGGCACCCAGACGGACTTCGCCTGGGTTATCACAGCCGCACTGCTGGCCAACGCGGCCACCACCCCCATTTGGGGCAAGCTCGCCGACCTCTTCGATAAAAAGGTCCTGGTCCAGCTCAGCATCGTGATCTTCGTTGCCGGCTCGGTCATGGCAGGTTTCTCGGAAAACATCCCGTTCCTGCTCACGGCCCGCGTAATCCAGGGCATCGCCATGGGTGGCCTGACCGCCCTGGCGCAGGCAATCATCGGCTCCATCATCCCGCCCCGCGAACGCGGAAAGTACTCCGGCTACATGGGTGCCGTCATGGCCGTGGGCACTGCCGGCGGTCCTCTGCTGGGCGGCTTCATCGTGGACAGCTCGCTGGGCTGGCGCTGGACCTTCTTTGTCTGCGTGCCGCTCGCCGTCGTCGCCCTGATCCTGCTTCAGGTCACGCTGAAGATCCCGCACGTGAAGCGCCCCGCCAAGATCGACTGGTTCGGTGCCATCCTGCTGACCTCCGGTGTCAGCCTGCTCCTGATCTGGGTTTCCTTCGCCGGCAAGGCCGACTACTACGACTGGTGGTCCTGGCAGTCAGCCGTCATGGTAGGCGGCGGCGTCCTGCTGCTCGCGCTGCTGGTGCTGGTGGAGTCCAAGGTGTCCCAGCCGATCATCCCGCTGAAGATCATCTCGGAGCGCACCACCGCGCTGGCCATTGTCGCCTCTGTCGCCGTGGGCGTTGCCATGTTCGGTTCCTCCACCTTCCTGGGTCAGTACTACCAGGTGGCCCGCGGTGCCACACCCACCGAAGCCGGCCTGTTGACCCTGCCCATGATCGCCGGCAACCTGATCGGTTCGGTCGTCTCCGGCCAGCTGATCAGCCGCTACGGTAAATGGAAGCGCTTCCTGATCGGCGGCACCGTCCTGCTGATCGGCGGCCTGGCACTCGCCGGAACCATGGACCACACCACCGAACTGTGGCTGACCGGCCTGTACACCGGCATCTTCGGCATCGGTTTGGGCATGCTCATGCAGAACCTGGTCCTGGCCGTCCAGAACACGGTCCGCGCCTCTGACATCGGCTCCGCCAGCGCCTCCGTCGCATTCTTCCGTTCCGTGGGTGGCGCCATCGGCGTGTCCGTCCTGGGCGCCGTCATGGCCAACCACGTCAAGGACCTGGCTACGGATGGGCTGGCAAAGCTGGGCATCCAGGCCGGGGGCAACAGCGGTGCCACGCTGGACCTGAAGGACCTGCCGGCGCCCATCGCCGAGGTCATGCGTGCGGCCTACGGTGATGCCACGGCCGGAATCTTCATGATCTCCGCCATCGTTGCAGTCGTGGCCCTCATCGCCGTCATCTTCGTCAAGGAAGTACCGCTGCGCAAGACCGTTGACATCACGCCGGAGAAGGCGCTTGAGGCCAACGCAGCCGGTGAGGCCGGCATGACCGCCACCATGACGGGGCAACTGCCCATGGTTTCCAGCGACGTGCCGGACGGGACGGCCGCTCAGCCCACCAGTGCACGGAGCTCCCTCCGTCCTGCCGCAGCGCCTGCCAAGGTGTACGACGGCGGTGCTGCCGCAGCGGCGGCGGCATCCGGCAGGGTTGCCACGGAGGACTTCGAGGAAGTCTTCGCACGGAGCTTCCGCTCCGAGGAGCTGGACCTGAGGTCCGCCGGCAGCGTGGACAAGGCTGCCGATGCGATCGCCAGTGCCGCGGCCACCCTGCAGAAGCTGCAGGACACCCAGCACCTGCTGGCGCGGCAGCAGGCCGAGCTCGGGACACTGGTGCTGGACATCCAGCAGCAGCTGCGCTCCCAGCAGGAAGTGGCGGCCGGGCAGGCAGCCACGGCGGCAGAGCTCAGCCGGCTGCAGCGCAAGCTCCTGAAAGAACGCAAGATCCAGGCAGCAGCTGCCCTGTACCTGGCCGGGCACGGCAAGCACAGCGCCGCAGCACCCTCCCCGTCCGGCGGGGAAGGTTCTGCCCCGGTAACGGGACAGTAAGCCAGCCCGTTTGGGGCTGCCGCGCCCTGGACGGCACCGCATCAACGCCGCAGCCCGCACCTGGGGAACCCTCCGGGTGCGGGCTGCGGCGTTCCTGCGTGGGTGGGAATCCCCGTCCGCTGGAAACGACGTTTCAATTGAGACTTTGCAGCGGGGAATTATGCTTCCGCCGGGACCCAAATGTCGGTGGGCATTACTAGAGTTGAGTCCATGCTCCTCACCCTCATACGGCGCTACTCCAAACCGTATTTGCCGTATATCGCCGCCGTGGTCATTTTCCAGCTTGCCGCCACCATCGCCGCGCTCTACCTGCCCAGCCTGAACGCCCAGATCATCGACCAGGGCGTGGCGCGCGGAGACACCGATTTCATCTGGCGAACCGGTGCGCTGATGCTCCTTGTGGCTTTCGCCCAGGTGGCTGCGGCCATCGCCGGCGTCTATTTCGGCTCCAGGACAGCCATGGCCGTTGGCCGGGACCTGCGCCGCGCCGTGTTCGGCAAGGTCACCAGCTTCTCCGCCAAGGACGTCAACGCGTTTGGCGCGCCCACGCTGATCACCCGGGGCACCAATGATGTCCAGCAGGTGCAGATGCTCCTCCTGATGGGACTGAACTTCATGGTGGCCACGCCCATCATGTGCATTGGCGGCATCATCATGGCGCTGCGCGAGGACCTGAATCTGTCCTGGCTGGTCTGGGTGTCCGTCCCGCTGCTGGCCGTGGTGGTGGGATACCTGGTGGTCCGGCTCATGCCGCTGTTCCGCTCCATGCAACGGAAAATCGACCGGATCAACGCCGTGCTGCGCGAACAGATCATCGGCATCCGGGTGGTCCGGGCCTTCGTGCGGGAACCTTATGAGACGGACCGCTTTGGCGGCGCCAACAAGGAACTCACGGACGTCTCGCTCCGCATCGGTGCCCTGTTCGTCCTCATGTTCCCGGCCATCAGCATGATCCTGCACCTGTCCACCGCCGCCGTGCTCTGGTTTGGCGGCCAGCGCGTGGACGCCGGTGCCATGCAGGTGGGGTCCCTGACCGCGTTCCTGCAGTACCTGCTGCAGATCCTGATGGCCGTCATGATGGGAACCTTCATGGCCATGATGATCCCGCGCGCCTCCGTCTGCGCCGACCGCATCGGCGAGGTGCTCGACGTCGAGCCCTCCATCCACGACCCCCTAAACCCCGAGGCCCCGGCCGCCCTTGCCGGGGTGGTGGAGTACCGCAACGTGACCTTCGCCTACCCCGGAGCCGAGTCGCCCGTATTGAGCAACATCAGCTTCACCGCCCGGCCCGGTCAGACCATCGCCATCATCGGCTCCACAGGCGCCGGCAAGACCTCCCTCCTGTCCCTCCTGCCGCGGCTGTATGACCCCGCGGAAGGCCAGGTGCTGCTGGACGGGGTCCCCGTGGACAGGCTGGACCGTGCAGAGATCACTCGGCGCGTGGCCCTGGTACCGCAGCGCCCCTACCTGTTCTCCGGCACCATCGGGCACAATCTCCGGTTCGGCAAGACCGAGGCCACAGACCAGGAACTGTGGGACGCCCTCCTCGTCGCACAGGGCGAGTCGTTCGTCCGCGAGAAGAAGAACGGCCTGGACTCCCGGATCTCCCAGGGCGGCACCAACGTCTCCGGCGGACAGCGCCAGCGCCTCTGCATCGCACGCGCCCTGGTGACCAAGCCGCGGGTCTATCTGTTCGACGACTCCTTCTCCGCCCTTGACGTCGCCACTGACGCCCGGCTCCGCGCAGCCCTCAAGCGCACCACGTCGGACGCCACCGTCATCATCGTGGCCCAACGGATCTCCACCATCACCGAGGCCGACCAGATCCTGGTGCTGGACAACGGGCGGATCGTGGACCGCGGCACGCACGAGGAACTCCTGGAAACCTCGCCCACCTACCAGGAAATTGTTGAATCCCAGCTGAGCGTGGAGGAAGTGGCATGAGTCCCCGCAGGAAGGATGCCGATTCCGTGGAACAGGCCACACAGCCCACCCCGCCGCAGGACGACGACTACTTCGAGGAGGAATTCACCCCTTCCGAAGCCGACGGGGACATGTTCGGTGGCATGCCCGCCAAGAAGGCCCAGCACTTCTGGCCTTCCGCGAAACGCCTCATGGGCCTCCTGAAGCCCGAGGCCATGGGCATCTACGCGGTGGTGGGCCTGGTGGTCATCTCCGTGGTCCTGAACGTCATAGCTCCCAAGATCCTGGGCCAGGCCATGGACGTCATCTTCGCCGGGGTAGTCGGCAGGCAGCTGCCGGCCGGCGCCAGCAAGGAGCAGTTCGTGGCAGGCCTGCGCCAGCAGGGCCAGGACAACTTCGCGGACATGGTTTCCAGGATGGAACTGGTACCGGGCACCGGCATCAACTTCAGCAGGCTCAGCATGCTCATCGCCATCGTCCTGCTCATGTACTTCGTGGCCAACATCTTCATGTGGCTGCAGGGGTACGTGCTGAACCGCATCGTCATGAAAGTGATCCGGCGGCTCCGCGACGATACCGAAAGCAAGCTGAACCGCCTGCCGCTGAACTACTTCGACACCCGGCAGCGCGGCGACGTGCTGTCCCGCGTGACCAATGACGTCGACAACATCCAACAGGCGCTCCAGCAGGCGTTCGCGCAGCTGGTGAACTCCGTGCTGACCGTGGTGGGCATTGTGATCATGATGTTCATCGTCTCCTGGCAACTGGCGCTGATCGCCCTGGTGGCGCTCCCGCTGTCCGGGGTGGCGGCCGGGTTGATCGGGGCCCGGAGCCAGAAGCTGTTCGCAGCCCAGTGGAAAAACACCGGGTCGCTGAATGGCCAGATCGAGGAATCCTTTTCCGGCCACGACCTGGTCCGCGTTTTCGGCCGGGACGCTGACATGCTGGCCCGGTTCGAGGAACGCAACGAGGCCCTGTACAAGGCAAGCTTCGGGGCGCAGTTCGTCTCCGGGATCATCTTCCCCGTCATGCAGTTCGTGTCCTACCTGAGCTACGTGGGCATCGCCGTGGTGGGCGGACTCCGGGTGGCCTCCGGCGCCATGTCCCTGGGCGATGCCACCGCGTTTATCCAGTACTCCCGCGAGTTCACCCAGCCGTTGGGCCAGATGGCCGGAATGGCCAATATGCTCCAGTCCGGCGTAGCGTCCTCGGAACGCGTTTTCGAATTCCTGGACGCCGACGAACAGGATGCCGAAACCGCCACCGAACACCTGCCGGCCAAAACCGACGGGCACGTGGACTTCAGGGGCGTCACCTTCAGCTACACCCCGGACAAGCCGCTCATCGAGAACCTGTCCTTCACGGCGGAGCCTGGCAACACCGTGGCCATCGTCGGGCCCACGGGAGCCGGCAAGACCACCCTGGTGAACCTGGTGATGCGCTTTTACGAGCTCAACTCGGGCTCCATCATGCTGGATGGTGTGGACGTCACCCACCTCAGCCGCTCCGAACTGCGCTCCAAGGTGGGCATGGTGCTGCAGGACGCCTGGCTGTTCGGCGGATCCATCTACGACAACATCCGGTACGGCAACCTCGACGCCACAGAGGAGCAGGTCATGGCGGCCGCCAAGGCCACCTTTGTGGACCGGTTCGTCCGGGCGCTCCCCGAGGGCTACAACACCGTGATCGACGAAGAGGGCAACAACGTCAGTGCCGGCGAGAAACAGCTGATCACCATTGCCCGCGCATTTGTGGCCGACCCGTCGCTGCTGATCCTGGACGAAGCCACCAGTTCCGTGGACACCCGCACCGAGCTCCTGGTGCAGAAGGCCATGGCGGCGCTGCGCTCAGACCGGACCAGCTTCGTCATCGCGCACCGTCTCTCCACCATCCGTGATGCGGATACGATCCTGGTTATGGAGAACGGACGAATCGTGGAACAGGGCAACCATCAGGTGCTGCTCGCTGCCGGCGGGGCCTACCACCGCCTCTACAAGTCGCAGTTTGCCGGGGCGGACGCCGGGGACTTCCCGGTCGACGATTCGACGGCGGTGCGCAGCTGAGCGCGCACGGCGGCCAGCGGATCGAGGTGCTGGTGCCGATGCGCTGGGGCGACATGGACGCCTATGGCCACATCAACAACGTCCAGATCGTGCGGATGCTGGAGGAGGCCCGGATCGCAGCCTTCGGACCGCCCCGGGGTGCGGGCCTTCCGGGCATTGAGCCCCCGGTGTCGCTGTTCAACGACGTCCCGGCCGGGACTCTTGCCCTGGTGGTGGACCACAAGATCCGTTACGTCCGGACACTGGAGTACCGCAACGTTCCTGCGGTGGTCCAGGTATGGATCGGTGCCGTCAAGGGCGCCAGCTTCGACATCCACTACCTGCTCCAGGACCCCGTTACCCGGGAGGACTGCGTGAAGGCGAGCAGCCATCTGGCGTTCGTGGATGAAGCCACGGGCCGGGTACAGAGGCTCAGCCAGGAACAGAAAGACCGGATGGCCCCCTACAGGCACTAAGACTCTGGACAGCCGGCACCGGACCTACTGGACTGGAACCACGTTGTACACCGAAAGGAAGCGCTCATGGCCGGCAACAAGAACCGCACCGCCCGGAAAAAGAAGACCTGGAAGGAAATGTCACCGGGTGCCAAGATGGGCGCCATTGTGACGGGCCTGGTTCAGGTGTCCCTGCTGGTTGCCGCCCAGCTCGACATCTCCCGGCGGCCGGCAGAACTCATCAACGGGCCCAAGGCCGCGTGGCGGGCGGCGTCCTTCGTCAATTTCATTGGCCCCATGGGCTACTTCATCTTCGGCCGGAAGCACTCCGCCACCGGCAAGTAGTCCCCGCTGGCAGGAGGGCGGCCGGCACCCGTGGAGCGGCCGCCCAGCTTGACCCTGTAAATTTGAGGGCATGACCCCCACTGCCACTGTTGCCATGACCCGCGCCCTCGGCATCTCCAGGGAGATCGAGGACGCGGCATGGTTCGTGTTGGGTCCCGGCCTCCAAGGCAAGGCCTCGCCCCTGGACGGCCGCACCAGGACATGGTCCGTTCCGGCAGCCGCGGAGCTGCTCGACCGGCTGGACCGCGGCATCGCTGACCCCAAAGCCCCGATGATGACGAACCTCCGCGAAAACCTGGAGGGTGCCACGCGCGGAGCAAAACAGCTGGCCGTGGAGCTGCTCTTCCTCCAGTCCCTTCCGCTGGCCCACGAAGTGAAGTCCCTAAAGGTCAAGCGCGCCCGCGTGGCCGAAGCCGCCGGCTGGCTGGAACCGCCGCTGGAACTGCCAGAGGAGCTGTACGCCGGGATGACCGACCACGGCGTAATCCGGGACCGGACCGCCGAATTCAACTGGACCATCTGGGACCACCTGAAGTGGCTGTGCCGGTTCGTGCGGAACGTTGCCCAGCGGCCGGCTGCCGTGGTGCAGGCGGCCATCAAGGACCCCCTCCAGTTCCACCGCCTCGCCGCATCCACCCCCGACGACCAGCCCGCCATCCGCCGGAGCATCGAATTCCTGGCGTGGCCCAGCTACTTCGAGCCAGTCGTGGCGGACGTGGAGCGGCAGGAGATCCGCGACGCCTTCGCCTCCCTGGTGGGCGGCGCGAAGGGCGACGGGGAAGAGGACATCACCGCGGACATCCACCGCATCCGGCTGCACCTGGACGAGCAGGCCGGCCAGCGGATCGACTGGTACTCCCGTCAGCTGGTCAGCCAGTGGCGCAAGGTGGGTGACCCCGGCCGGCGCGCCTGGCTGCTCCGGACCCACAGCGACCATGCCGAGCTGCTCACCGCCTGGCACGGCGAGGAGAAGGTGACCCTCGACGTCGAGCATCTCCGCACGCTGGACCCCGGCGTCACCGCCGGCCTGGTGCAGCACGCCGTGGACGAGGACTACAAGCACCTCGGCTACGTGGAACGCGAAGACACCAAAACCGCGGTCTTTGCCTTCCTGACCGTCATGAAGCCCGGGGACCTGGTGCTGTACCAGCACGCCGGAACCGTACGGCTGGGCGGCGTGCTGGGGGAGCCCCAGTACAACGACGACAACCGGCGCCTGCGCCGCAAGGTGCGCTGGTTCGACGACGGCCATACCGCCACCAGCCTTCCCCGGCACGTCCAGCGCCAGCTCGCCACCCCCGGCATCGTGGTGGACGTGACCCGCGTGGTCCAGGCGCTGCAGGCGCTGCTTCCGGCGGAGGCGGAAACCGAGCCCGACGGCGATACTGACGGCGCCGCCGTCGTCCCCCCTGTCCAGGAGGGCTTCCGCCCTCTGACGCAGGAATTCGCAGCCTCGCTGCACATGGAACTGGAGCCCCTCCAGGAGATCGCCGACCTGCTGGAGGAAAACCGCCAGCTGGTCCTCTACGGCCCTCCCGGCACGGGCAAGACCTACCTGGCCAAGCACCTCGCCGCGGAACTGGCGGACGACACCACGGACGAACGCGTCAAGCTGGTCCAGTTCCACCCGTCCTACGCCTACGAGGACTTCTTCGAGGGCTACCGGCCGGACAAGACGGATGAAGGCCAGGTGTCCTTCAAGCTGGTGGCCGGTCCGCTGCGCCGCCTCGCCGAGGAAGCCGCCAAGCCCGGCAACGAGAAAAAGCCGTACTTCCTGATCATCGATGAGATGAACCGCGCCAACCTGGCCAAGGTGTTCGGCGAGCTGTACTTCCTGCTGGAGTACCGCGATGACCGGATCTACCTGCAGTACAGCCCCAACGAGCCGTTCACGCTGCCGGACAACCTCTACATCATCGGCACCATGAACACCGCCGACCGGTCCATCGCCATGATGGACGCGGCCATCCGCCGGCGCTTCTCTTTTATCGAGCTGCACCCGCAGACGGAGCCGGTCAAGGGTTCCCTGCTCCGGTGCCTGGAGGCCCGCCAACTGGATACCACGCCGGCGCTGCTGCTGGACGCCCTCAACGGGGCCATTGACGAATGGGACCGGGACCTGATGATCGGCCCGTCCTACTTCATGAAGCCGGCCGCCCAGACCCCTGCCGGTCTGCGCCGGATCTGGAAGTACGAGCTCATGCCGCTGCTGGAGGAGCACTACCACGGCCAGCTGACGCGGGCCCAGCTGGAGGAGCGGTTCGGGCTGGACCAGCTGCTGGGACGCATTGCAGCGCGCTGACCCAAGGGCGTCCGTGCGGCACCTGGTCCTTGACGAGCTGTCCAGCGGGCTGGTGGAGCGGCTGGATGCACCCACTGCTTCCTTCCTGAATTCCAGCGGACTGGCCAAGGCCTCGCCCCTGGGTATGGGGCTGTACCGGATCGAGCCGGTGGGCAAGGTGGGTTCGGTACGCACCTCCATGGTCCAGCTGGACGTCCGGCCCAAGGACCGCCTCGGGCTCAGCCGGCTCCTGTTCCTCCTCAGCTACGCGGGGGAGCAGGGGTTCCGCCCCGAGCTCGTGGCGGCGGACGAGGACCGCGAGCTGTGGAGCGCGCTGGCGGAATCCCTGGCGAAGCTGGCTGAGCGCGCCCTGGGCCGCGGGGTCCTGCAGGGCTACCTCACCGTTGACGAATCCCTGCGAACGGTCAAGGGCCGGATCCGGATATCGGACCAGATCTCGCGCCGCCTCGGCATGCTGGTTCCGCTGGAGGTCTCCTACGACGAATTCACCGAGGACATCGCCGAGAACCGGATCCTGCGCGCTGCCCTCGAACGGATGGGCCAGGTGCCAGGAGTCCGGCCCGAGGTGCTGGGCCGGCTGCGCCAGCTGAAGGGAAAGCTCGACGCCGTCACCCGCCTGCCAGCTGGAGCCCCGGTGCCGCCGTGGAAGCCCACCAGGATGAACCTGCGCTACCACGCAGTGCTGCGCCTGGCGGAACTGGTCCTCCGCAACGCGTCCGCCGAAGCCGGTGAGGGGAAACAGCAGACGGCGTCGTTCGTGGTGGACATGGCGCAGGTCTTCGAGGACTTCGTGGGTACGGCCCTGCGCAGCGCCCTGGCGTCCTATCCGGGAGAGCTGCGGCTGCGGTACAACGCCCTCCTGAGCGAGGCAGTACGCGATTCCGACCGGCTGTCCGTGCGCCCGGATGCCGTCCACATGCTCGGCGGACGCCCGGTGGTGGCCTACAACGCCAAGTACCGGGCGGCGTCGGATGCCGGCGCATCGTTGACTGCCGACCACTACCAAATGCTGGCCCACTGCACCGCGCTCGCCGTGCCCACCGCATGGCTGGTCTACGCCGGCAAGGGCGAGATGAAGCTCCGCCGCATCCTCAACACCGACATCGACATCGTCGAATTTCCCCTGGACCTCAGCCAGCCGCCGTCGGCCATCCTGGCGTCCATCCGGGAACTGGCCTCGCAAGCCTGGGGCGAGGTGCTCAGGACCGCTGCACCGGAACCCGGAACGTAAACGTCGTCCCCTCGCCCAGCGTGCTCTCCACGTCGATGGTCCCGCCGTGGGCCTCCACGATCGCCTTGCTGATGGGCAGCCCCAGGCCCACGCCCGGGATGGCGGTGCGCCGGACGTTGCTGGTCCGGAAGAACTTGGCGAACACCTCGGAGGCGTCCTCCGGGCTCATGCCCATCCCCGTGTCCCTGACCCGGCAGGCGAGATGGCCGTTTTCCCGTGCCAGCGACACCACAACCTCGCCGCCGTCGGGCGAGTATTTGATGGCGTTGGACACCAGGTTGTCCAGGACCTGGGAGATCCTGGCGCTGTCCACGCGGGCCTCCAGCCGCTCCGGGGTGTCCGCCCGCAGCTCCACGCCGGCGGAGGCCGCGCGCGGCAATGCCGAGGACACGCTGCTGCGCACCAGTTCGGCAACATCCACGGCGTCCGGCGAAACGATCAGCTGGCCGTTCCGGCTGGCCAGCAGGTCGGACACCAGTGTCAGGAGCCGCTCGGCGTTGCGGTGGATGATCTCCAGCATTTCCCGCTCGGGCTCGTCCGGGTCATCAGCCAGGAGGATTTCCACATAGCCCAGGATGGACGTCAGCGGGGTACGGAATTCGTGCGAGACACTGGAAACGAAGTCGTCCTTGGCAGTGAGTGCGTTTACCAGGTCCGTGACGTCGCTGAAGACGACCACCGAGCCAGTGAAGTTGCCGTCGGAGTCCTTCATGGCACGTGCCGTGGTCACGAGCGCACGCTGGTCCTTCCCGTCGCCCAGCCAGACCAGGTAGTCGGTGAAGGTTTCCCCCAGCACGGCTCGGCGGACCGGACGTTCCTGGACAGGCACCAGGGTCTTCCGGTCCGGGCCGTAGACCAGCAGCTGCGATTCGTTGGGATCCGCGATGTTCTTTGGCCGGGCCAGTTCATGGTTGGCCCGCTGTTTCCGGTTCATCAGGATGTCGTGGCCGTCCGCATCGACAGCCAGCACCCCCAGGTGGACGGTATCCAGCACAGTGTTGAGCAGCGATTCCTGGCGCTTGCTGGTCCGCAGGCTGGCCCGCAGCAGCTCATCCTTCTCTTCCAGCTGCGTCTGCTGGCGCATCATGCTCAAGGTCAGGACGCTCACCGACACGCCGATGCCAAGCATCATGACGGGCAACAGCAGGGAACGGGCGAAGTCCTGCGGCGTGAAGTTCCCCTTCAGGAGCAGCGGCACCCAGATGATGGCCAGCGGACCAAGGAAAGAGAACCACAGTGCAGCCCGCGGGTAGTAGCCCGACGCGCAAAGCCAAATGACGGGGAACACTGCCAGCAGGCTGATTCCCGTCAGGCTTTCCTGGCCGCCTTCCCTGCCTGCGGCGATGGAGACAAAGTCCAGCAGCGGGATTGCCAGGAAACTGGTGTACGGCAGCCGCTCCCAAGGGATGACATAGCAGAGCGCCATGATGGCCAACTGGGAGACGAGGAACGTGACGAACAGCGGGTTGTCCATCGTGTCGGGGAAAAATCCCCACATCAGCAGCGCCGTCAGGATGGTGGTCACGAACAACGGCATCTGGCTCAGCGCCACCCGGTCCGTCAGCCGGTATTCATGAAAAGGACGCCGAAAAAACCGGAGCCGTCCCGAGGACCAGGCGGTGGGGTTGCTCATGCGGCGGAGGACGCGGACGCGGGGCTGTGCGGGACCATACCAGCAGGATATCCGCAGCCAGCTATACTTCAGACGTTGGCACTGAGGGGGCTCTATGAGTGAGGCACGTGTGGGTCTGGTCATCGAGGATGACCACGACATTCGGGAACTGGTTCGCACTGTGCTGACCCAGGCTGGATTTGACGTGACCGTCGCCAGCGGGGGCGCTGAGGGCGTCCTGATGGCGAAGAGCCTGAATCCCGATGTCATTACCCTGGACCTGGGGTTGCCGGACATCGATGGCTTCGAGGTTTCGCGGCAGATCCGTGAGTTCTCGGATGCCTACATCGTGATGCTGACGGCGCGCACGGAGGAACTGGACACCCTGATCGGGCTCGAATCGGGCGCCGATGACTACCTCACCAAGCCGTTCCGTCCGCGCGAACTGCGTGCCCGGGTCGCGGCCATGATGCGCCGGCCGCGGACTGCTCCTGACCCGCAGGAACTTTCGGTGGATGCCGCCGCGGACAGCGCTGCCCACCCGGAGCGCGGGAACTTCAGCCACAACGGCCTGGAACTGAGCTACGCCTCCCGCACCGTCACTGTGGACGGCAAGGAGATGAACCTGACCCGCACCGAGTTCGAACTCCTCTATGCGCTGCTGGAAGCCGGGCGCACGGTCAGGACCAAATCCGACCTGGTGCGGCGGCTCCGCGACGAGGATTACGACGTCGGCAGTTACATCAGCGAGGCAGACGAACGTTCTGTGGAAGTCCACATGGGGAACCTGCGCAAGAAGCTGGGCGACTCACCGCAGCAGCCACGGTGGCTGCAGACGGTTCGCGGGGTGGGTTACCGCTTGGCGCCGGGGCAGCACTGAGCCTGCAGCCGGTGCATGGTCTGCCTGCTGCACTGGGTGATGGGCCGCAAGTACGTGGCGGCCAGCCGGGGGAGCGCCACCGCCATGTCAGCGTGGCGGGCTTCGGCGCGGATCTCGTTCTCCAGTTCCAGAGCCAGTCCGGCCAAGCGTTCGGCGCCCACCATCTGGCTTGAGGTTTTCAGGCTCAGGACCGCGTCCATGGAGCCCTCCAGGTCGCCGGTGGTCAAGGCCAGCCGCAACCGCCCCAACCGTTGCGGCAGGAAGTCGATGAAGTTCCCCACGAAGACCCGGCTGTAGCCCTCCTCCTCCTCGAGTTCGTCCCTCAGCCGGTCCAGGACGGACTGGTCTACCAGCGGCCTGGGCGCATCATCTGACGTGCTCATGACACTCCTTTCTGCTGGTTTGCGGACTCCGGAAACGGGGCGGTAAGCCCGGGTTGCTTGCTCTTTTTCAGGTTAGGACTGTTCCCCTGACCTAGCAGAAGACTCGGCAAGAATTGTGGTTTTCTTGATGGGAGTGCGGTTTTCTGCCCATAAGATCAAGGCCAATGCTTTCCGCATTGACGTCACCGGCGGCAGCCGTTGCCGCCTTTCAATCTGGGGATAGATTGCCGTGTTCCGAATACTTAGGTCGTTATTTGTCGCGCTCATAATCGGGGTTGGATTGGCGGTGTCAGTCATCCAGCCGGCCAGCGCAGCAACCACGTCACCGCAAGTTTTGCTCAATCCCACCTCCGGGCCGGCCGGTTCCGCCGTGACGGTCACCGGAACCGGGTTCAAGGCCTCCACCACAGGGTCCGTGATTGTGGGGACCACAACCTTCTCGTTCCAAACCACCTCGGCGGGGGCATTCAGCACAGGCATTACTATTCCGGCAGCCGCCACCGGGAACCTCACCATTACCGCCAAGACGTCGTCCATCAAGGCATCCGCCATATTCGTGGTGCAGGCAGCTCCCGCTCCGGCGCCGGCGCCGGCTCCAACAATCAGTTCTGCTCCCTTGCGTTTTGGAGCGGCCACTCCGGGGGGACCCCTGGCCAGCAGTGAACTGGACGAGGTGGCCACAGTGGCCGGGGAGGTCCCGTCCATCGTGATGAGCTACAAGGATTTCCTGCAGGCCCCGCCCATTACTGAGCTGGACGCCGTCCGCTCCCGCGGAGCCACACCCCTGGTTACTTGGGAGCCCTGGGCCTGGGGAGGAGGCGTGAACCAGCCGGCATATTCGCTGGACCGCATCACTGCCGGGGACTTCGACGGGTATATCAGTCAGTGGGGCCAGTCCCTTGCCGCCTGGGGCAAGCCGGTCATGCTGCGCTTCGCCCACGAGATGAACGGCAACTGGTATCCCTGGGCCGAAGGCGTCAACGGAAACCAGGCCGGGGATTACGTGGCCGCCTGGCGGCACGTCCACGACGTCGTCGCCGCAACTGGCGCTGCCAACGTCCAGTGGGTCTGGTCGCCGAACGAGCCGTACTGGGGCTCCACCGACCTGGCAGGTCTGTACCCGGGCCCGGGCTATGCGGACATCGTGGCCCTGGACGGCTACAACTGGGGCACCTCGCAAACTTGGAGCAGCTGGGTTTCCCCGGTGGACCTCCTCGGCCCCGGCATCTCCCAGCTCCGCACCCTGGCCCCCGGGAAACCCGTGCTGATAGCGGAAACGGCGTCCAGTGAACTGGGGGGTTCCAAGGCGGCCTGGAACACGGACCTGGTGTCCTACCTGGCTGCCCAGCCGGACGTGATGGGCTTCGTCTGGTTCCACATGCAAAAGGAAACAGACTGGCGCATTAACAGCAGTGACTCGTCTGCTACGGCTTTCAAGTCCGCACTGTTGGCACGGAGAAGCTAGGGGATAGGGGATAGCTGCTCCGAAACTGTCAGTGCGGCGGCATGATCGCCGGCAACCCGTTCATCTTGGCGTGCCGGGATCAAGGACAGCGGCGGCAGCGGCTAAAGATTGCCTCAAGACTTCCTTGATTACTTGCCTGGGGCGCCGGCTTCGAGGAAGTGCACCAACTGGTCCTCAAGGGCTGAGTGGTCCTTCAGCTCGCACTCCCAGACCGTCAGCACTTCCCAGCCGGCGTCTTCCAGCTGCCGGCGCTGGCCTGCATCGCGCTCACGGGTCCGGGTACGTTTCGCGGCCCAGAACTCGGCGTTGGCCTTCGGGGCATGCAGGCCCACCCTGCAGTCGTGGAAATGCCAGAAGCAGCCGTTGACGAAGATCACCTTGTGCCTGGCGGCAAAGACGAGGTCGGGATTCCCCGGCAGCCTGGTGCCGCCGGACCTGCCGTGCAAGCGGTACCGGTAGCCTCTGGCGTGCAGCAGCCGGCGCACCAGCAGCTCAGGCTTGGTGTTCTTGCCGCGGATCCGGGACATGTTCCAGCTGCGCTGCTCGGGCGTGAGCTTGTCAGCAGAGGCCTTGTCAGCGCTGGAAGTGTCCGGCATTCTTCCAGTCTAGGAGTGCCTAGATCTCCCGTTCCGGCTGTTCGCCGAACACGAAGTGGCGGCCGCTGACGGACTTGGGGTCAATCTCCACGTAGAAGTCCTTGAGCGTGGGAACCCAGGTTTTCAGGCCGAGTTCTTCGATGGCGGCGAGTTCGTCCGAATTACTGAGCACCCGCGCCGTCCCCCGGAGGACAACGGACCAGGCCTCCTGCGAGAGGATGCCGTCGGTTTCGAACAGTACCTTGGCGTTGATGGTCAGCTGCGCCAGTTTGTTTCCAGGCGCCGTGCGCAGGTAAAGCTTCCGGTTGGAAGTTACATAATTGACCGGGAATATGTCAGGCTCTCCGGCGACCGAGACCACCAGCCGGCCGTGCTGCGTTGCCGCCAAGAGCCGCCACGACTGCTCATCATCGAGTTCAAGGACAGGATTGCCGTCCGCGTGTTCAAACATCATGCGGCCATTCTTCTACGTGGGGTAGAAATGCGCCAGAGGCTTTGTGCCCTCATTTCCCTGTCTTTTTGACAACACCGTCAAGGCTTAACAGTCCGGAAACAGGGCTGTGACCGGACTGTATTTCCGGCTGGATAGCGTCGCACGCAGGGCCATGACGGCTGACTGCAAACGAAAGCGACGCACCCAATGGGCAACGACACAGACACAACCCAACTGTTGGAACCCGCGGCACCTGCCGGTTCCGCCGTCGTCGGACGCTCTCCGGCGACCCCCACGGCAGGCAACACTGCCGCCCTCAACGCCACCAAGGAAAGCCTGGAGGACTACACGCTGCGGTTCGCGCCGCGGTCCTACCGAAAGTGGAGCGCGGGAGTGGTGGCAACCAGCGCGCTGGGCGGCATCGCCTACCTGGCGGACTTCTCGATCGGGGCGAACATCGGCATCTCCTACGGGACGGTCAACGCGATCCTGGGAATCCTGGTGGCGGCCGTGGTCATCTTCGCCACGGGCTTCCCCCTGGCCTACTACGCGGCCCGCTACAACATCGACCTGGACCTGATCACCCGTGGCTCGGGCTTCGGCTACTACGGTTCAGTGGTCACCAACGTCATCTTTGCCACCTTTACCTTCATCTTCTTCGCGCTGGAGGGCTCCATCATGGCGCAGGGGCTGGAGCTGGGGCTCGGCATCCCGCAGTGGCTGGGATATGCCGCGTCCACTGTGCTCATCATTCCGCTGGTCATCTACGGCATGAACACGCTGGCCAAGCTCCAGGTGTGGACCACTCCGCTGTGGCTGCTCCTGATGGTCGTTCCTGTGGGTTACCTTCTGGTCTCGCACCCGGAGAGCATCGACAGCTTCTTCGCCTACACCGGTGCAACGGGCGACGGCGGGCCGAACCTTGCATCCGTGATGCTCGCCGCCGGCGTATGCCTGTCCCTGATGGCGCAGATTGCCGAGCAGATCGACTACCTCCGGTTCATGCCGCCGCGCACCGACGCCAACCGGGCCGCCTGGTGGCGGGCAGTGATCCTGGCCGGGCCGGGCTGGGTGATTTTCGGGGCGATCAAGCAGATCGTGGGCCTGTTCATCGCCATCTACCTGATTGCCACGCTGGATCCCGCCGCCTCCGCCACCGCGAATGAGCCCGTGCACCAGTTCCTTGGGGTGTACCAGGAGATGATGCCGGCATGGCTGGCCATGACGCTGGCCGTCGTGCTGGTGGTCATTTCGCAGATCAAGATCAACGTCACCAACGCGTACTCCGGTTCGCTGGCGTGGACCAATTCCTTTACGCGCATCACCAAGACCTACCCCGGCCGCATGGTGTTCGTGGTGGTCAACCTGCTGATTGCGCTGGTCCTGATGGAAGCGAACATGTTCGATTTCCTCAACACCATCCTCGGGTTCTACGCGAACTGCGCCATGGCCTGGGTTGTCACGGTGGCGTCCGATATTGCGATCAACAAGTACCTGCTCAAGATTTCCCCCAAGGTGCCTGAGTTCCGCCGCGGTATGCTGTACGCCGTGAACCCTGTTGGCTTCGTGTCCATGCTGGTGTCCGCCGGGGTTTCGATTGCCGTGTTCTTCGGGGCTTTTGGTGCGGCGATCCAGCCGTACTCACCTATTTTCGCTGTCGGCCTGGCGCTGGTCCTGCCGCCGGTACTGGCCGTTCTGACCCGTGGCAAGTTCTACCTGCGCCGGTTTGACGACGGGATCGAACTGCCCATGTTCGACGCCGACGGGAACCCCAGCGACGCCAAGCTCCTGTGCCACGTGACGGGGTTGGAGTTCGAACGGCCCGACATGGTGCGGTCCGCGCAGGATGCGTCCGACGGCGGCCCGCAGTACGTTTCATCGCTCGCCTTGTCCACGGACAAAACAGGGGAGTTGGTGCTGCCCGCGCAAAAGTAGGGTTGTTGATGAGGAAGTCGGTGCACATCGGTGCGCCGGCTTTCTTTGTGACTTCGTTTGTCGGATTCCGGGTGGTCGACAATGCAGGGGCTTCAGGCCTGTGGATAACTATGCCTTTGAATTGTGACGTGGGCTACCCTTAAGGCACTGTCCGGAGCAAGCCGTCTTGAAACTACTGGGGGATTAGCGGCCCATGACATCACAGAACTTCTTTGCGTCCCGCGCATTTGTTTCGTCACGTTCTGCACAATCCGGCGTGGCAGCACTTTTTGTCGGTTTGGCGCTGGTTTTGTCCGGCTGTAACTCCGGAGGTTCTCCTGGGCCGGGAGGTACCTCGTCCCAGATGGCTGACGAGACTCCAACAGCCAGCGCCACGGCCACCCCCACCCCAACGCCGACTGCTGTCTACAAACCGGCCGACGCTTCCGGCCCAGCCCAGAACGTTCCCGTGCCTGTGCTGCCCGAGGTAGCTAAGACAGAGACGAAGGAAGGTGCAGAAGCGTTCACTAAGCATTGGTTTTCGGTTCTGAGCTACGCCTACGAGACTGGTGACACGGCCCTATTCGAGAGTATTGCTCCTAACCCCTGCGAAGCGTGCCAGAAGGTTAGCAAGGTGACCAAGGATTGGCATTCAGAGGGGCGCTGGTTGGTGGGAGGAAAGTTATCAACGCCAGTCGCAAATACGACGTTCGCGAAAGGCCCGGACGGCACATACCAAGTTGCAGCCCAGGTTCACCAGGACCCTTTGTCGTATATGAGGGCCGACGGAAGCGTTGCTCGGACAGACCCTCAGGCGCCTGACCAGGGAAATCTACTCGTCCTTTCCTTCAGCGAAGGTAAGTGGACAGTGGTTGAGCTCGGAAACATCGTTGGCTAGACGTGTCTTCTCTGAGACTGCTCTCACTCCTCCTCGTTGCGGCAATGAGTACTTTGGTTACTGCCTTCCCAGCGCAGGCGGAGGGTGCTGACGACCCAGAATTTGGTGGTGCTTGGAATCCGGGCCTGACGATGGGCGGCCATATCTGGGATTCGGAACTGAAAGAATTCGTCCCGGCAAACCCCAACGCCCCAAGCACCGACCCGAACGAGTACAAATACGAACTGCAATGCCACCTCGGGGGAGGCGACTTTGACACTCCCTGCCTTGCCCGCCAACTCGATTGCAAGGACCGGGAGGACGGCGCCAAGGGCATTCCGGTCATGTGGCTGTCGCGGCCGCGGGGTGTGCCGGGAGCCGTGTGGGCGCACCACTCCGGCCCCACCTGCCTCTACGATCCGAAGCCCGAAGACCTTCTGCCCCGGATCGCTGCCGACATCCAGCGGCAGTTCCAGAACCTGCCGGTCAGCGCGGGCGCGGTCGTGGCCCAGCCAAGCCCCAACACGCTGCGCGGCGCCGAGACGAACTTCTACGCGGAATCCACCGAACAGCAGTTCGACATCACCATGTTCGGACAGAAGGTTCACGTGATCGCCACACCGGTCCAGTACACGTGGAACTACGGGGACGGCACAGTCTTCGGTCCGCAACCGTCCATGGGCGGCCCGTTGCCGCAGGACCGGTGGGGCGAGAAGACCCGGACCAGCCACGCATACGCGTCGACAGGTGATTTCCAGGTTGTCCTGACCACCTCGTTCCAGGGCACCTACTCGGTGAACTCTGGCCCGCCGCTGCCGATCCCCGGCCAGGGCCAGTTCAACGCGCCGCCGCAAACGATCAGCGTGTGGCGGTCCCTCACCCGCAACTATGCCGATGACTGCAACGCCAATCCGCACGGCCAAGGCTGCCCAGGCGTGGCGGGATAGCGCGGACACCGAGGTGAACCTGTGATCCCTGTCCCACCCACCAACGGCACGGAATAGTTGCATGCGCCCCACAGTTGGCAAGGACAGTACGTCTTCAGCCTTCGAAAGGAACTGCGCATGCTGTTTTCCCCGCTCACCCTCGGCGAACTGGAACTTCCCAACCGCTTGGTGATGGCGCCCCTGACCCGCCTTCGTGCGGGTGAGAAAGGCATACCCGGCCCGCTCCTCGCCGAGCACTACCGCCAGCGGGCCTCCCTGGGCCTGATCGTCAGCGAGGGCACGTACCCCGCGCCCGTCGGCCAGGCTTACCCGGGCCAGCCCGGCATCGTTACCGAGGAGCAGGTTGCCGGGTGGAAGAAGGTTACCGACGCCGTCCACGCCGAAGGCGGCCGGATGTTCGCCCAGATCATGCACGGCGGACGGGTCTCCCACTCAGATATCACCGGCGGACTCCCCATCGTCGCCCCCAGCGCAGTAGCCATTGACGGCGTGGTCCGGACACCGGCCGGCAAGCAGCCATATCCCGTGCCGCACGCCCTCACCACGGACGAACTCCCCATGGTCATCCAGGAATTCGTGAACGCATCGCTGAACGCGATCGAGGCAGGATTCGACGGCGTGGAACTGCACGCGGCCAACGGTTACCTCCTGCACGAGTTCCTCGCTCCGAACTCGAACGTCCGGACGGACAGCTACGGCGGATCACCCGAAAACAGGGCCCGCTTCGTCATCGAGACCATCAACGCCGTCGTGGCAGCCCTCGGCGCGAACCGGGTGGGCCTGCGGATTTCCCCGGAACACAACGTGCAGGGCATCGCCGAAACCGACGCAGCGGACGTGCGCGCCACCTACGAGGTCCTCGTGGACAGCATTGCACCGCTCAACCTGGCATACCTGAGCATCCTGCACCACGAACCCACCGGCGAACTGGTCCAGGACCTTCGTGCACGCTTCGGCGGCACGTTCCTGGTCAACACCGGTTTCGGTGTCATCACCACCCGGGAAGAAGCCGTAAACCTGGTGGCCGAAGGACACGCCGACGCAGTGGTGGTGGGACGCCCGGCAATCGCCAACCCGGACTTGGCCCGGCGCTGGAAGGAAAGCCTCCCGCTCAACGAACCTGACGCCTCCACTTTCTACGCAGACGGCGCCACCGGATACACCGACTACCCGATGTACCAGGGGTAAGCGGCTCACCGGCCCATCCGAATAAGACGACGACGGCGGCACCCAACGTGGGTGCCGCCGTCGTTGGCTGTCAGGGGTGCTGGTCCCGGGCAGCGGTGCCGGAGGCCATCCGACGACCTCCGGCAGAAGACTTGTGTGGCCCGCCGGACTCCAGCGGAAGCCGGCGGTGATCAGATGCTACTCCAACGAATGGACTCTTACCAGAGCCAGTTTCGCCGCCCCGCAAAGTGGCTACAGAACAGCCTCCCGGCCCGTGCCCTCCTTCATCCTGAGGCGCCCGTCCTCGATGGAGACCAGCACGCTTTTTGGTTTCCCGCTGACCTTGGTGATGGCCTTCAGCCCCCGATTAGTGACTTCGACTCCCACCTGCGCACCCTTCGCCGGCAGTTCCACAGAAACCTCTGACGCGATGCCCAGCAAAGGATTGGTGGAGACCCCAACGTCCCGGCGCACCTCCTTGCCGTTGACGGTCACGGTGATGTTGGCCTCGTCGAACCCGTCCTGAAACACCACAAGCAGTTCCCGCATGATGGCCTCTTCCTCGAGCATCGGTGCCAGTAACGGCATGTCCACTACAGCACTTTGCCGGGCCCAGCGGAATACCCTCACGTTCCCTACTGCATCCCCCTGACCGCAACGAACGGTGGAGCCGGGCAGGCCGGTAAGGCAAGATGTTGGGGTGACTCAACTGCCTGCACCCACCACCACGTCCGCCCCTTCCCGCGTTTCGGAGGACGACGCGATCTTCGCCCAGATCGCCGCCGAACTGGGGGTAAAGGACTGGCAGGTCAAGGCCGCTGTTGGACTGCTCGACGGCGGTGCGACGGTTCCGTTCGTCGCCCGGTACCGCAAGGAAGCCACCGGCACGCTGGACGATACCCAGCTCCGCGACCTCGACGAACGGCTCCGCTACCTCCGCGAGCTCGCGGACCGCCGTCGTGCAGTCCTCGAAGCGATAGAGGCGCAGGGCCAGCTGACACCGGAGTTGCGCAAAGCGGTCCTGGCAGCGGACACCAAGTCGCGGCTCGAAGACATCTACCTGCCGTTCAAGTCCAAGCGCCGGACCAAGGCCCAGATTGCCCGGGAGGCTGGCCTGGAGCCCCTCGCGGACACGCTGTTGAAGAGGCCGGACCTGGACCCGGAGCGTGAGGCCGCTAAGTACCTCAACGGCGACCACGCCATCGGTGAACCTGCCGCCGCGCTCGCAGGTGCACGGGCCATCCTGGTGGAGCGGGTGGCCCAGGATCCTGACCTCGCCGCCACCCTGCGGGACAGGATGTGGACCCAGGGCCGGATGGTTTCCCGCGTGAAGAAAGGCAAGGAAGCCGAAGGCCAGAAGTTCGCCGATTACTTCGAGTTCGCGCAGGCACCGGACCGGATGCCGTCCCACCGGGTGCTCGCACTGTTCCGCGGCGAGAAGGACGGCATCCTTGAGCTGGACCTCGCCGAAGCAGACCCGAACGACGACGCCGCCTTCACCGCCGCACGCGCCCGCTACGAGTCTGCGGTGGCCAGGTTCCTCGGGGTGGCCGACCGTGGCCGTCCCGCCGACGCATGGCTGATGCAGACTGCCCAGGTGGCCTGGCGTTCACGTGTGCTGGCCCGCCTCACCTCCGACCTCCGCGCCAGGTTGTTCGCCGCAGCTGAGGATGAGGCGGTCCGGGTCTTCGCCGCCAACCTCAGGGACGTCCTGCTGGCCGCCCCGGCCGGCAACCGTGCCACGCTGGGCCTCGACCCGGGGCTTCGGACCGGGGTGAAGGTCGCCGTGGTGGACGGCACCGGAAAAGTGGTTGCCACTGACACGGTCTACCCGCACGCCCCGGCGCGGAAATGGGACGAATCGTTGGCCACTTTGGTGCGTTTGGCGCGGCAGCACGCCGTCGAACTCGTGGCCATCGGCAACGGGACCGCGTCGCGGGAGACGGACAAACTGGCTGCTGAACTGATCAAGCTGCTTCCGGAGGTGGACCGGAAACCCCAGAAAATTGTGGTGTCCGAGGCAGGCGCATCGGTCTACTCCGCCTCGGCGCTCGCCGCCGCTGAGCTCCCCGGGATGGATGTATCGCTGCGCGGCGCAGTTTCCATCGCCCGCCGGCTGCAGGATCCGCTCGCTGAACTCGTCAAGATCGATCCCAAGTCCATCGGTGTTGGCCAGTATCAGCATGATGTGACGGCTTCGAAGCTCGACCGGAGCCTGGATGCCGTGGTGGAGGACTGCGTGAATGCCGTAGGTGTCGACGTCAACACTGCTTCCCCGGCGCTGCTGAGCCGGGTTGCCGGCGTCGGTCCCCTGCTGAGCGAGAACATCGTGGCCTACCGGAACGAACACGGCCCCTTCAGCAAGCGGACCGACCTCAAGAAAGTGCCGCGGTTGGGCGCCAAGGCGTTCGAACAGTGCGCAGGCTTCCTGAGGATCACCGGGGGAGCGGAGCCGCTGGACGCATCCAGTGTGCACCCCGAATCGTATGCGGTGGCGAGGAAGATCCTCGTGGCCGCCGGTTCCGCCCCAGCCTCCTCCCTCGACCCGCAGAAGTTCGTCGACGGTACGTTCGGCCTGCCCACCGTCAAGGACATCCTCGCGGAACTGGACAAACCCGGGCGCGACCCCCGGCCCGCCTTTGCCGCCGCCACGTTCTCGGAAGGCATCGAGAAGATCTCGGATCTGGTGCCGGGCATGATCCTCGAAGGAACAGTGACCAACGTTGCGGCATTTGGGGCGTTCGTGGACATTGGAGTCCACCAGGACGGCCTTGTCCATGTATCCGCCCTGTCCAACCGCTTTGTGTCCGATCCGCGCGAGGTGGTGAAGTCCGGCCAGGTGGTCCGGGTGAAGGTACTGGAGGCTGACCCGGAGCGGAAGCGGATTTCGCTGACGTTGAGGCTCGACGACGAACCCGCCGGCGGCGGCGCAGGTTCCGGCCGGCGCGATTCTGGGAACCGAAAGACTGAGCGGCCCGGACGTCCGGACCGCCAGCAGCAGGGGAAGCAGGGATCAGGCACGTCCGGTGGGAGCGTCCGGTCCAGCCCCAAGCCACAGCCTGCCAACACGGCCATGGCCGAGGCACTTCGGCAGGCCGGCCTGGGTAAGTAGTCCGCGGGGGCTTTGGCGGTACCGAGGTCTCTAGCCGGTAGTTTCCAGCACGCGTGGCCGGCCGAACCTTGTCCGGACGCCGGGGGAGTAAAGCGCGGACTCTGGCGGGCCACTGACGCTGATGCCGGCAGCTCCCACCAGCCCGTCACTGAGCCGATGGACCGTGGCGCTGAAGAGCGGCCATTCGTGATGGGTGTTCGGGACGTAGATGCTCCTGCCGTGGAAGCGCCCGTGCATGCCGTACCTGGCCGTCAGGAAGATGGATAAGGGGTCGGTGGCCGCGGTGTGCAGGTTAGGGATGACCCCGAAGTGGCTGCGTGCGCCGGTGGCGCCGAGCCGGCGCACCGAGTAGCCGACCGTGGATTGATTCGCACCCCCAGGCGTACCGGCCGCCCTGATGGCGTGCTGCCGTGCGTCGCCGCCGGGAAAGGGCGGCCATTGCCGGATCCGCGACCACACATAGGGGATTCCGGCAGCCCGCGTGGCCATAACCACCGGCAGCCTGTTGGCGTCCAGGCTCAGGAACACCACTCCGCAGGTGCCGTCCGGCTCGCGGGAGTAAAGCCGGACGTTCACCTCGTTGAAGCTCCCCAGATACGGGATGCCGGGGCCTCGCCCAAGCGCTGCCTGCTCCATGCGGAAGCCGATCAGGCCCACCCAGGAACTGCCATCGAACACATCCGGCTCAACGCCTTCGGGCATGAAAGGGGCCGCTGTTGCCGCCGGAATGCGCCAGTGCAGGAAGACGGCATCAAGCCACCGCTGGTCAAAAAACACGGGTCCGGGAAGCTCCGGTGGCAGCGGCCACAAAGCTGGGGCACTGGGGTTTCCGGTCAAAGTCTTCCAATCCTTCGTTTGGTTCACGTGGCGGGGCTTCCGGTTACCAGCGCGCCGGAAACTAGTTCAGCGGGCGTGTGTCTTCGGGAAGCTGGCCACCGGCAAGAAGTTTGGCCGCTGTGTCAGCCAGGGCAGTCAACGCCACCCTCTGGGTCCAGGGACCGTAAGAGATGCGGGCCACGCCCAGCTCCTGCAGTCTCGCCGGCGCCAGGGACCCGGGAACGTTGATGACCGAGACTTTGTTCCAGCCGATGCCTTCCACCAGGGCAGTAACCGTGGGCTCGTCCAAAAGGCCGGGGACGAAGACCGTGGTGGCACCGACGTCCAGGAAGGCCTTGCCGCGGGCGATGGCATCCGCAAGAACGTCTTCGGGGTCCCGGTCCTTGCCCTTGAGGAAGGCGTCGGTCCGCGCGTTCAGGACGAAGTCGATTCCCTCTGCAGCGCCGGCATGCACAACGGCTGCCATCTGGTCCACCGCGTCCTCGAGCGGCCGCATCTGGTCCTCGATATTGGCGCCAACGATGCCGACTCCGATGGCCTTGCGGGTTGTCTCCCCGGGGTTCCCGTAGCCGGACTCAAGGTCAGCGCTGACCGGCAGGTGGGTGGCAGCCGCGATGCGGCCCACAAAGCTGACCACCTCGTCGACGGGAATGTTCTCTCCGTCCTCGTAGCCAAGCGTCGCGGCGATCGAGTGGCTTGCCGTCGCCAAGGCTGTGGTTCCAGGAATGTCCGTGATGACTTTGGCCGTGATGGCATCCCAAACGTTGACCACCTGCAGGATCTCAGGGGCCTGGTGGAGGCGGAGAAGTTCGGATGCTTTTGCGCTGCTGTTTTCGGTCATGGGTGAAGCCTAACGGACTGTCTTTGGACACACTTCGCGTGGTGGGTGGGGTGGCGGGGGTGGTTTGAAGTAGTGGTTTTGTTGGGGTGTTTGGGTGGGGTCGATGTGGGGTGGGGGATGAAGGCTGGTGTGCCGGGGGTGGTGGTGATGGTCCATTGTTCTTTGTGGACGAGGTGGTGGTGGTGGCTGCAAAGCAGGACTCCATTGTCGGTGGTGGTGGGCCCGCCGCGTGACCAGTAGGTGATGTGGTGGGCTTCGCACCAGGGTGCGGGGATGGTGCAGTTGGGGAAGGCGCAGCCTTGGTCGCGGGTGGTCAGGGCGGTGCGTTGGGCGGGGGTGAAGAGACGGGTTTTGCGGCCGAGGTCGAGGATTTCGCCGGTGGTGCCCAGGAGGGCGGGGATGATGTCGGCGTCGCAGGCGATTTTGCGGAGCGTGGCCGCGGGAACGGGTCCGGTGAAGGCGAAGGTCCCGGTCCCTGTTTCCGCGCTGTGGCCTTTTACTGTGGGTGTGGCGGGGCCGGTGGGGAAGAGGTCTTGGTAGTTGATGGTGGCGACGATTTGGGGTCGGTTGCCGCCGGTTATGGGCAGGGTGTTGGTGGCGAGGGCCGTTTTGGCGGCGGTGATGAGTCCGTCGAGTTTTTTTTGGGCGCGGGTGCGCCGGTCCAGGTCAATACCGCCGGGTTGGCATCCTGCTGCCTTGTCCCCGGTGGTGCGGGGGTTGGTGGCGGTGTTCATGACAGTGAGGAGGTGTTCGTATTGGTCGGTGGTGGCAAAAATCTCGAGGTGGTGGAGGCCGTGGCGGGGCTTGCGGATGAAGGCGCCCTGGGTTTGGCGGAGGGCTTCTTCGGTGGGTTCGCTCCCGTCGGCGTCGATGGTGTCGGTCCAGCGTTGGGCGGCGCGGGTCAGGAAGTCAGGGTCGGTGGCGGTGGCGGTTGTGGTGAGGTGATGTTCGATCGTTTCCAGGGTCTCGGCGGTGGTGTGGTGTTGGAGCCGGTCGAGAGTTGCCGTGATGATGGTCGCAGCATGCGAGGACACGGCAGGTCCGTACCCGGCCGGGGACGTGATCCCGGCGTCGGAGTCGGTGGTGGGGGTGAGTGCGGCGGCGAGGTGGGGCCGGGCTGGTGGGAGTGGTTCGCCGGTGAGGCTGGTGGCCGGGATGACTTGGTGGGCGAGGGTGAGGCGGCGGCGGGCTTCGCGGATGGGGATGTGCAGGCGCAGGCGGAGGAACTCTGCAGTGTTCCGGCACCCGTCATCGGCCGGTGACAGCACAGGGCGGCCGGGACCGGCGGGCAGGCCGGGCCATTTCGCGTCGGTCTCAACCACGGCGGCGGACCGGTCCGTAGCATTCGTGCGGGAGGTGTTCAGGGCTTCGACACCCTTGGCGTCCCACCGGTTGGTCCAATCTCCGGACCGGGCGGCACGGGTCATGGCTGCGGCGTCGGTGATGGCTTGGGTGCGGGTCCGGTCCAGCGCCCCGGCTCCCAGGAGCTGCAGGTACTCCACGCTCCGGGCGAGCTCCTCGGTGCGGGCGGCGAACTCGGTGGCTTCGCGATGGGAGGCAGACGCCAGCACGTCCGGGGCGGCCACGGCAACGGCCGCGATCCGGGCCGCCAGGCCAGCCATGGGGTCCTGGTGGGCAGGAACTGTGGCACGCTGCTGCGAAGTCTCCCCGGGGACCGCATGAAGGTGGGCCGGGCGCGGCAGAAAGCTGCCGGCGTCGTATGCCTTCCCGCCGTACGCCGCACCTAGATGCTCCCCAATAGCCTCCATAACCACACTCTGCCAGCCACCACTGACAATGAAGAGACCCAAAGACCCCTATGTGGAAAACGTGGGCAGCGGCCCTCAGCCCGCCGCGGCGGTTGACCCGGCACGGGCAGCCGAGGGTTCCTTCTGCCACGGCCAGCGCCCGGTGATTTCCAGCTCCAGGGAAAAGCTAAGGAACGTCCTGATCAGCACGATGATGGCCAGCACCCCGACGCTGGCGAACGTGGGCGTGACGGCCACAGTACGGATGATGTCGGCAGCTACGAGCAGTTCCAGCCCCAGCAGAATGGATCTGCCCAGCAGTTGCCGGTAGGAGCGGTAGAAACTCAGCTTTTCAGCACCTGGCGGAAGCCGCCGGGGCTGATGACCGCGGATCGCCAGCGGGAGGGAGGCCACCGCGCCAATCACCATCACAGCAACTCCGGCGAAGTCGACCAGCTGCCCAACCGTCTCAATGATCTGCCGAAATTCCATGCCCTGCCTCAACTCAGGCCAAGGCCCGCTCAGCGAGCCGTGGCAGTGGTTAGGGGACGGCGGACGCACTCACGGATGGCGGGCGCCGTTCCCGGCTATAACGTCCTTGTACCCTTCCCGGAATGTCGGAAACGTGAAGGTGAATCCGGTGCCGCGGAGCAGCTCGTTCCGGCACCGTTTGTTGCCCCCACGGGCTGGCCCGGCATCGCCAACGCGGGGTGAAGGAAGGCCCAGTTCAGCTGACAGGAAATGCAGCACGCTTCCCAGGTCGGCCGGCTCGTTGTCAACGCCGACGTATGCCGGCGCGGGCGCGGCATCCATTGTGGCGAGGTGCACGATAGCGGCTGCGGCGTCGTCGCGGTGGATCCGGTTGGTGTAGCGCACGTCCTCAGGGACCACGGCAGAGCCCGTCTTCACCTGGTCGATCAGGCGTGTCCGGCCCGGCCCGTATATGCCTCCCAGCCTGAGCGAAATGCCGGCCGTGCGGGTCCCCGACAACCTGGCGCGCAGGAGCGCCTCGGCTTCCAACAAGACCCTCCCGGAAAACCCACCGGGCTCCGGTGCGGTGTTTTCGTCCACCCAGCCGCCACCCGCATCCCCGTAGACGGCAGTGGAGGAGACAAAGATGATCCGCTCCGGCGTCACCTTGTCCCGGTCCAGCGCATCGAGGACGTTTGCCACCCCGCGTACATACGCAGACCGGTATGCCTCCTCCGTCGGGGCGTCTGCAGCAACAGCGATGACGACGGCGGTGGTGCCTGCGGGGACGGGCGGCAGGTCCGTCGATCCCAGGTCGGCCGCGGCGCCTTCAATGGCTGCCGGCAGTTTCGCGGGGGAGCGGCGCCAGCCCACCACCCGGTGGCCCAGGGCAGCAAACCGCAGCCCTGCCTCGGTGCCCAGGTCCCCGCACCCAGCCAAAAGAACCGTCATCGCCTAGGGTGCCTCCACCGGGAAGAACACGCGGGGATCCTGCAGCAGCGCAGGATAGGCGAATGCCGAGCGGTCGATGATTTCGGTGACTTCGAAGTTCCTGCCAAAACGGCCGTCGCCCAGGGTAATGGGACGCCCCACTACCTGTCCCACGGCGAACCTGGCCCCGTTCTCGAAGGGAACAGCAACAGGAGTCTTGCCCGGAAGGGTGCGGAACGCCTCCTCCTGCGCCTGGCGCTTGCGGGTGGGCTTCTTCACCTGGGGCTTCGGCGGCGCTTTCCTGGGCGCGCGCGACGGCCGCCGGGAGCCGTCCTCGACGTAGACGGGCGTGTAGCCGTCGTCCCCGGCGGACATCGCCGCGGCGGCAGCAGCGCTCCGGTTCACGGGCGGGAGCGCCACCGTGGAAAGGGACTGGGGGTCGACGTCGTCATGCGGTTCGCGAAGGATCCACAACAGGTCCCCTTCCGGCTCCTGCGGCAGGAATTCGTGCCGGGGTTCGGGCCAAAGGTAGTCCATTTCGGGAATCGCATCCGGGAAGATGGGGGCATAGAACTTGGGTTCCTTGTGCACCAGCTTCGAGCGGTGGCTCAGGTGGAAGTCCGGGTCCCCGAGCCAGGGCGGCATCACGATTTTGGCGGCGTAGTCGGGGTGCCCCGCCTGCGGCGCGAATTCTGCAATGTTTGCTCGCGTGTTGTCCGGGTGGCCGCGTTCGAGCCATTCGTCCACCATGGCCAGTCCGTACATGGTGAGCGCGGGAACGTGGCCCATCCACATCCGGATGGCGGGGTGGGTCTGCCAGCCGTACTCAGGAATCACCAGGGCGCGGAGGGTTTGCAGGGCTTCGACCCGCTGCTTGCCCAGCCGTGCGGTGTCCAGGGCTTTGGCGCTTTCGCGGAAGTCAGGGTACGGGAGGAAGGTTTGCATCTATTCAGTCTGACGGCATGCGGCGGATGTTCCAATTACAGTGCGCAGGACCACTTGGGGCATGGCGGCATGTCCAAATAATGGACACCTGCATACGGCTTCCAGTTTGACCCACTAAGATCACCGCAACCACCCCCGCGTTTTGGAAGCTCTCTCATGACATCTACACCTGACAAAGCCGTCGACCACGCCCGCGCCGCACTGCCCCGCTACGGGCAGATGCTGGGCCCGGAAGCCCAGGGAATCCTGGTTCTCGACGAGTTCATTATCGATCCCGCCACGGCGCGCAAGGATCAGCACCGGTTCCGCGACGGCATGGCCGCCGTTGCCAGGACGGTCCGCCGCATTGCTGCCCTCCGGGTGGTCATCGCCCTCGTGGCCATCGGGAACCTGCCCCTCTTCCTGCTCTCCAGTGGCTGGTGGATCTATGGCGTCTCGCTGACCCTTGTGGTTGCCGTGCACGCCGCGGTGACGCTGCTCAACCGGCACGAGCCGCGGCTCAAGCAGCGGTCCGCCCTGGAACTGCATATGCACCGCGAACGCAGCGCCAACTACCGCCAGCTGCGCGACGCCGTGAAGTACATGATCGACACCCCCAGCCGCATGAACGAGCACCTTTACCTGGAGCTGCTGGCGGTGAAGCGGGTGGCACTGAACCTTGCGCATGGCACCGTCGCCTTGCTGGACACCAGCGACGAATCCGCCTGGAAGGTTCGGATCGTCCGCGAGCTCCCCGCCAGCTGACCATCCTGCCCCTGCCGCCCGCGGCGGCAGGGGCTGACCCGTTAAAGTACGACGCCGGCACATCCCTCGTGGGGGTGTGCCGGCGTCGTTCTTTGGTCAACGGAATTTGTCTATCGCCGACCTGCCTGTGTCGCCTTGGAAGGCGGTGCGGCCACAGCCGCGGGTGAAGCGTCCGCTGGTGCTACGCGGGGAGCTGGATGACCTGTCCCTCGAACACGAGGTTCGGATCCGGGATGGTGTCCAGGTTGGCGTCGGCCAGGTGCTGCCAGCCGCCCTGGATGCCCAGCTTCTGGGCAACGATGCTCAGGGTGTCGCCGGCCTGGAGGGTGTAGGTCTCGCCGCTGAGCGGGACCGAGGTTGCGTGCCGCGGCGCGGGGGCCTGCTTGACCGGAGCGCTTTGGACCGGCGCGCTCTGAACCTGGGTGCTCTGCACCGGTGCGCTCTGGACGGGGGCACTCTGGACCGGTGCTCCGCCGCCGCCGCTGAGTCCCAGTTGCGACGAGCAGGACGGCCAGGCACCCCAGCCCTGGGAAGCCTGGACCCTCTCGGCTACGGCGATCTGCTGTTCACGGCTGGCGTTTTCAGGGGAGCCGGTGCCGCCGTACGCGGACCAGGTGCTGGAGGTGAACTGCAGCCCACCGGAGAAGCCGTTGCCCGTGTTGGTGGACCAGTTGCCGCCGCTCTCGCACTGCGCGAGGGCGTCCCACGTGGACGTGGGGGCAGCTGCGTTGGCCGCCGTGGCGGAAAGGGCCAAACCTGCCGCGGAGACGGCGGCCAGGGTGACTCCGCGGCGCGCGGCAGTACGGAATTTGGTGTTTTTCATGATGGTGATGCTCCTGAAGGCCACCAGCGCTGGTTCCGTCCCCGGAGATCGTCGCGCCACTGCCCACCCCTGACGAATAGAGGTCACTGTCGGTGGCTGCCGCTGGGCAGTTCTGGTGAAGGCAGCACCGGGCAATCAAGTCGCCCGCCGAACGGGCATGTATTTCACGCTAAGACATCGTTTGGGTGTTATCAAATCGAGATTCCGCCGGCGCGATGGGGATGGGCCCTGGCATAGATAACGGCCTTGGCGCCGCTGCCTCCGAAAGCGCGGGCAGGCGCGAAACCCGTAGGGGCATTATTCTGTCCCGATGGACAACTTTTCCGGCGGCAGCGCCATGCCCGAAACCGAGACGGACTCCGCGGAACCCGCGGTGCCTGCCAAGCCCCTTCCAGTGGCTGAACTGCACCTGCACATCGAAGGCACGCTGCAGCCCGAACTCATCTTTGCCCTGGCTGAACGCAACGGCATTGAACTGCCCTATTCGGGCCTGGACGAGCTCCGCGAGAAGTATGAGTTCACCGACCTGCAGTCATTCCTGGACCTCTACTACGCCAACATGGCCGTGCTGCGCACCGAGCAGGACTTCGCGGACATGACCCGGGCATACCTTGAGCGGGCTGCGGCCGCGGGCGTCCGGCATGCGGAGATCATGATGGACCCGCAGGCACACCTCTCCCGCGGGATCCCCCTGGAGGCGTGCGTCACCGGGGTCGCCTCGGTGCTGGCAACCTCGGAGGAGGAGTTCGGCATCTCCACCATCCTGATTGCAGCATTCCTGCGCGACCTGCCGGAGGACTCGGCGCTGGAAGTCCTGGACCAGCTGCTGGTCATGGATGCCCCCATCGGTGCCATCGGGCTGGACTCGGCCGAGGTGGGAAACCCGCCCTCCAAGTTCGAGCGGCTGTACGCGAAAGCGCGTGAAGCAGGCCTGCGGCTGACGGCCCACGCCGGCGAGGAGGGCCCGGCGTCGTACATTTACGAGGCCCTGGACATCCTAGGTGTGGAGCGGATCGACCATGGCATCCGCTGCATGGATGATCCGGACCTGGTGGAACGCCTCGTGGACGCGCGCATTCCGCTGACGGTGTGCCCACTGTCCAACGTCAGGCTCCGTGCCGTTGACACCCTCGCTGACCATCCGTTGCCCGCGATGCTGGCTGCGGGACTGAATGTCTCAGTTAACTCGGACGATCCCGCCTACTTTGGGGGCTACGTGGATGACAACTTTGCCCAGCTCGCCGCGGTGTTCGAGCTGTCTGATTTTGACAAGGCACGGCTGGCGGCAAACTCCATCCATTCCTCCTTCGCGACGGAGGAGCGGAAGGCGGAGCTGGTAGCGGAATTGAACGGCAGGGAAGTAGCCGACTGACCGCTGACATGCCGGGCGCAACAGGTGGTCTTTCCGCCCGGTAAACTGGGTGCCGCAGGCGTGTCTGGGGAGTGCAGTGCAGCACCCATGTCAGCGCTTGAGGGTTATGCAAACAGCCCTTACCCGAGACCTCCGCCTCACTTGCGGCACCATCCGCTTCATAGTCGGTCACGACACGCAGAGTTAACCAATTAAAGTCGCGCGATTTAATGGGCAGTTGGCAAGATGCCTAAGACCGATCGCTTTTATATAAGGGGAATCATGGCCAAGTCCACCGCAGAAAACACTTACCTTCGACTCAAGACCGTCCTGGATGTCCTGACCGAAGGCGTGTGGTCCGGCGATGCACTGAATGCGGGCCAGGTCCTGGCGGAAGCAACCGCCCGGGTGCCGTTCAACGACCATGAGGCCGAGCTCCTCAGCGGCGGGATCCCGCGCGGCCACAAGACCCTCACCTCGGCCACCGCCAAGCTGGTCAAGGCCGGCTGGCTGATCAAGGGCCGTTCGGGCTGGACCATCACCGAGGACGGCATGCGTGCCACCGTCGCCTTCCCGGATGCGGATTCCTTCGCGGCCGCGCTCGACGCCGGCACTCCCGTCCCTGCCGACACCCCGGTTCCCACGGCTCCCGCAGGCTTCGTCCGGCCGGTCTCCGCCGCTGCGGCAACACTGGAGGTTCCGGCCAAGGCTGAGGCTCCGAAGAAGGCCACCCGCAAGGCCCCCGCCAAGAAGGCGGCCTCCGTTGTGGGCAAGGCAGCCAAGGCACTTGAGGACGCCGTTGAGCCCGTGGTGGCAGCCGTCCGCAAGAAGGCCCCCGCCAAGGACAAGGCCGGAACGGCCGCCGCCGAGCCGCTCGAGGGCCCCGATGTCGAAACGCTGCCGCAGCCCGAGGCCGTGGCACTGGCCGGTGACTTCAACACCATCCTGGGTGCACCGGAAAACTGGGCACCGCAGTACGACGAAGCACAGATGGAATTCGACTTCCTGGACCAGCTGTGGAAGAAGAGTGCCGAACTGCCGGCCGGCTACTACACGTTCAAGATCGCCCTGAACCGCTCCTGGACCGAGAACTACGGCGCTTTCGGCGCGTTCGACGGACCCAACCACGAGCTTCACCACGCCGGTGGCACCGTAACCATCCGTTACAACCACGCCACCCGCGACATCACCATCAACTAACCGGCCCGCAACCCTTCATCGGGTCGCAGGGACCGTCCCATGGGCAGCACGGCGGCGGCCACTGCGACCCGATGGGGGCAGCAAGGTTTAGGGGAGGAGCACCATGGGCAGGCATGCAGGCCCGGCGCACGATCCAGCGCAGGGCAGTTCTGCCCAGGACGCCGTCAGGCTGGACGCCCGGGTGTTCGGGATGGTCCAGGGTGTGGGCTTTCGCTACTGGACCATGGGCACAGCGGAGGAGCTCGGATTGTCCGGCGAGGTGGGCAACCTCGACGACGGTTCGGTCTCGGTGACTGCCGAAGGCGCCGAACCGCAGCTCCGGAAACTGCTGGACTGGCTCAAATCGGACCGGACTCCGGGCCGGGTGGAGCGGGTCGAGTCCGAATTTTCCGCTGCCCAGGGGACTTTCCGCGGGTTCCGGGCCCACTGACCAGCGCTTGCCGGGTGCGGCTACTCCCGCGGGCTGAGCCCGATGAAGGCACCGAGTTCCTCCAGCGCCGCTGGCTTGTGCGGCATGTAGCTGGTGAGCTCGGGGGAGCGGACAATCACGGCACGCCATTGTCCGCGCGACACGGCCACATTGATGCGGTTCCGGTTCAGCAGGAACTCCGCTCCGCGCGGAGCCTCAGCCACTGCCGAACACGCCATGGAAACCAGCACCACTGGAGCTTCCTGGCCCTGGAACTTGTCCACCGTGCCCACGCGGACCTCCGGCAGGCCGGCCTCTGCCAAATGTTTGCGGATCAGATGGACCTGGGCGTTGTAGGCAGCAACCACCAGCAGGTCCTGCTGCTCAAGCGGGCGTGACTCAGCGTCCAGGTCCGGCGTCCACTTCAGGCCGAGATGGCGGCGCGCCTGCCGGACCACTTCCTCTGCTTCTTCCCTCGAGGCAGTGGCATTGCCGCTGTGATCCACGAAGACCGTTTCCACTCCGGGCGGCAGCCCCTCGAGCTCGCGAAGCGATGCGGCAGGGGCAGAGTGCAGCTTTCCCTCGTAGCTGAGGTCGGATACCGCCCGGCACAGATCCGGATGCATCCGCCATGTGTCTGCCAGGAAATACCCCAGGCTTGAAGGCAGGGTGGCGTGGCCGGCGGCCAGCCAGCCCAGCGCTGACTCATCCACCGGTTCGGGATGCGTGCCCTGGGTTACCTGCGGAAGCTGTTGCGGGTCGCCCAGCAGGAGCAGCCGCCTGGCTGCCAGAGAGACCGCCAGGGTGTTGGCGAGGGAGAACTGGCCGGCCTCGTCGATGACCAGCAGATCCAGTGACCCGGCCGGGACTTCCTTGCCCGTCATGGTCCAGGCGGTGCCGCCGACCAGGTAGCCGCCAGGCGAGGCAAGCAGGCGGCCCACGTCGCCTTCCGAAGTGAGGCGCCAGGGAACGTGGTGTGGCGCGGCCAATTTCTTGGCCACAGCCCGGGGATCCACTCCGCCGGTGTCGATGGCCCGGCAGAGCAGGTTTTCCACCACGTTGTGCGACTGCGCCACCACGCCAATCTTCCATCCCCGGGCCACGAGCCTGGCGATAACGTGGGCGCCGACGAAGGTCTTGCCGGTCCCCGGCGGGCCCTGGACGGCCAGGTAGGAGTGGTCCAGGTCCTGCAAGGATTCGGTAATGGCCCCGGCGTAGTCGGCAGCGCCGTCCCCGCCGTGCAGGACTTCGGCGGGACCCGGCCTGGAACGGAAACGCGGTGGCAGCTTGCGCAGGATGTCCAGGCCCGGTTGGGCTGGAAGGAAGGGCGCAGAGGCCCCAACCGTCCGGGCTATCTCCGCGATGGCTGCTTCGATACTGGCGGTGGCCAAGGGCTGGTCCTCGGTCAGGGCCACGGGCAGGTGCGGGTAGGCGCCCACCTTTCCGGTCTCCCGCTCCGTAATGGTGACCAGGTGTTCCGGGCCGTCCGGCGCCTCCTCCAGCTCACTGATCCTGGTCCCGAAGGTGAAGGCCCTTCTTCCCGGCGCCGCCTGCGGATCAGCCATCCCATCAGGCCCGGGGCCGTCATACAGCCGGCACCAGCCGGAGCCGGGGCGGAAGTCGGAGCCCTCCGCCATGGTGCCCCGGAGCTTCAGGACGCGTGTGCGCATCCGTTCCCGGGGCTTGGCCAGCGCCCAGTCTGAGACCACTTCAGCGGAGGACACTACGAACACGTTCCGTTGGTCGGCCCAGGTGTCCAGTGGCGCTTCGACCCGGTCGAAGTGTTGCCACCAAAACTGCTTGCGCTCCCGCCGGTGGTATCCAGTGGCGGCTGCCACCATGGCGAGGGCCCTCTCATCATCGGTCCAGGGCCGGTCATCCGGAAGGCCGGCCAAGTACTCGCGCAACCGCGTCTCTTCCGGGGTTTCGTCGGAGTCCCGCGTACTGCCGTCGCTGTCCTCCCGCCCAGCGGGCGCCATTGCCATGGGCGACCCGTTGGAGTCAGCCGCTCCGCCAACGGTTTCGTTTTCCTGCGCCTGCGGTGCGATCTCCAGCAGCCAGTCCCGGAGCCGGAGGGTGGACAGGCAATCGTACTGGTTGTAGTCGGAGATGGACGCCAGGATTGTGGCGGCTTCGTCCTGCCGTCCGGCGTCGCGCGCTGCGCAGTAGGCTGCGTACGCCACCACGGAGGCGCCGGCATCCTTGACGTCCCCGGACCTCAGGTTGTCTCCCATGTACAGCGGTTCAAGCTTCTTGATGGAATACGAGGCCTCGGAGATGCGGATGGAGTGCCGGACGGTGGCATACAGGTCCACCAGCAGCCCCTGCCTCAGCCAGTCGTCCACCGTGTCCTCGCCGGCCTGGTGGGCCAGGGACAGATTCCGCAGCGCAGTCTTTTCGTACGCGGCGTAGTGGTAAACATGCATGTCCGGGTACACGGCACGGCGTTGCTCGACGTAATCCAGGAAATCGAGGAAGGCACGGCGTTCCCCGGACCGGGAGTGCGCCCAGAACGGCCGGAACACCGGATCACCGGCGGCACCCGGTACCGGTGCCTCGACGACGCCAAAGAGGTACTCGATGCCCCACGCGCCGGTGGCCGGATCCTGCCACAGCGGGTCGCCCTCGAAGTCGAAGAAGATGTCACCGGCGCTGGGGGAAGGAAGCGAGCCGATGGCATTGTCCGGCAGCACGCTGAACGACACTGTATGCGGCTGTCCATCCTTCGTGAACGTCCGGGAACCTGCAGTTCGATCCAGGCCAAGCTGCATCCGCGCCTGGGCGCGGAGCCTGGCCACCGAGTTCCTTGCCTCGCCGGCGGGCATCGCTGCCAGCTCGTCGATGGTGGTGATGCCTGCCCCGTGCAGCTTCCGCCGCTGGACCACGGACATGCCCGCCACCATCAGGAGATCCCGGTGGAGCTGCACCTGCTCCGCGCAGTAGTCGCAGCGCCCGCAGTGGACGACGCCGGGCTGTTGCCACTCCACTGCGCCGTCACCGGCGCGGTGGCTGGCCGTGAGGTGGCGGAAGCGCCGGCGTCGTTCCCGGAAAACGGGCAGCAGGTCCGGCAGCGAATGGCTGCTCCGCAGCCAGTCCTCTCCCACCCGCGTTCCCAGTACCAGCGTGACGACGGGGGAGGGATCAAACCCCATCCCCAGGAGCTGGTCACCGTAGGCGGCCAGCTGCAGTAGCGCCCCAACTTTGGCGTGACGGGCAAGTTTGGTGTCCCAGACCTCGTAGCGGCCCGGGTTGCCGGTGCCGGCAGCCTCATTGACCAGGAAGTCGGCGTAGCCCAGGAACTCGCCGTCGAAGAACGTCGCCTGGAAGACCACATCTGCCCCTGAACGGAGGGCGAGTTCGGTTTCGGCGTGCTTTGCCTGCAGCTCACCGCGCAGGTTCTGGCCACGTTCGAGGGAGTAGACCCCGGCGCCGCGGCTCGCGTCCCACTCACCGTACCTGGCAACCAGGCTGGCGAGCACGGTCTGCTCATGCTGGTCGCCCAACTCGCCGGCGCGCCTCTGCATTTCGTCGGCGGGGAACTCTGCCTTGGCGGTGCGGCCCAGTTTTTCGTCCAGGATGCGGAGGGTGCGGTACTCGCATTCGCTGGCGGCCACCAGGTCGCTGGCCGAGAAAACCAGGTCCTGGGGCGTGCTGTCTCCGGCGTGCACACCGGCAGCATCGAGCAAAAACACGGGGCCTCCCCAACTGTTCGTGGCCCGGAGGAGCGTTCCCCCGGCCTTGAATCAAACGTAGCAAGAGGGGCTGACAATAGGAGTTTCTTAGGTGCGCCCTCTCCCGCGAGGCGGGAAGCTGTGTCAGGCCGGGGGCCTTGCTACACGAGGCGCGCCACGCTCCGCCGGGACGGACGCCGGGCAGTGCCGTCGGAGAACAGTTCCGGCGTTGCCTCCTGGATTCGCTGGACATCCTCGAAGACGGCGCGCAAGTGCAGGCGCAGGCAGCTGTCAGCGCCGGAGAGGTTGTTGGCTTCAAGCGCGTCCACCACGGCAGTGTGCTGCTCGATCAGGGTGGACATCGGCCGGGTATCCAAAAGACTCATCCGGCGGGCCCGGTCCAGGTGCGCCTTCGCTGAATTGACGGCGGTCCACGCGGACTCGTGGCCTGCCAGCCGCAGCAGCTCCCGGTGGAAATCCTCATCCAGCCGGAAAAATTCCTCCACGTCGCCGTGTGCGTCCGCATCTGACTGCGCCTTGAGGATCTCCCGCAGTCCGGCGATGCCCGAGCCGTCCACCGCCAGATCCCGCAGGGAGGCACATTCAATGGCCTCGCGGACAAACTGCGCTTCGGAAACCCGCCCCAGGTCCACCAGCGACACGAACGAGCCGATCTGCGGGAAGACCTGCACCAGGCCCTCCTCGCGGAGCAGGATCAGGCTCTCGCGCACCGGCGTCCGGCTGACGCCCAACTCCTGGGCCAGTTCATTCTCGGACAGCGGTTCACCCGGGGGCAGCTGCAGGGAGATGATCCGGCGGCGAAGCGTTTCAAGGGTTTGGTCCCGCACCGAGAGCCGGGGGGCAGTCCCTCTTTTGTCCGTTGGCATGGCCTTATTCTAGCCTGTTGACACACTAGAATGGTAGTGCTTGTATGGTAGTGGAAATCGACGTGCTGCCCGTCACTGTTGCCCACCAATGGCGCCCCCGGACAGCCAGCAGCTGTAACCCATCCCCTTCGAAACGCATCACCTGCAAAGGAGCAACTGATGACCGAAAGCATTGCGCCGCCCACCACCGGGCAGGCCGAGGCCCGAAGCACCCGCGACCTCGCCAAGGTTGCCGTCTCCGGCTGGCTCGGCACCGCCATGGAATTCATGGACTTCCAGCTGTATTCGCTGGCCGCGGCCATCGTCTTCAACAAAATCTTCTTTCCGGACGTCAGCCCCGTTATCGGCCTGATCGCTGCGATGGCCACCTACGGCGTGGGCTACGTTGCCCGCCTGTTCGGTGCCGTCTACTTCGGCCGCATGGGTGACCGGATCGGCCGCAAGAAGGTCCTCTACATCACCATCGCCCTGATGGGAGCCTCCACTACCCTGATCGGTGTCCTCCCCACCTACGCCATGGTGGGGATCTGGGCACCCATCCTGCTGGTGGCCCTGCGCCTCATCCAGGGGTTCGGGGCCGGTGCTGAAATCGCCGGCGCCACCGTGATGCTGGCGGAATTTGCATCGGCCCGCCGCCGCGGCATCATCTCGTCCCTGGTCTGCCTGGGCACCAACTCCGGAACCCTGGGTGCCTCCGCGCTGTGGGCCATCCTGGTGGCTTCGCTCTCCCAGGACCAGCTTCTGAGCTGGGGCTGGCGGATCCCCTTCCTGGCCAGCTTCGTGATCATGCTGTTCGCCATCTGGATCCGGCGCTCCATCAGGGAAAGCCCCGTCTTCGAACAGCGCGCGGATGTTGTGGACGGTGTCGCCCTGACCAAGGCAAAGATCAAGACCGCCGCCCATGCCCCGGAGCCCGCCGGAACCAGCACCATCGAAGCTGCACTGCACCAGAAAAAGGGCAAGTCATTCCTCATTGCCCTTGGCCTTCGCTTCGGGCAGGCCGGCAACTCCGGGCTCGTCCAGACCTCCTGGTCGGCTACCTTGCCACGGTCCTGCTCACAGACAAGACGGTAGGCACCAACGCCATCATGTACGGCTCACTGCTGGGCTTCGTCACCATCCCGGTGATCGGCCTCCTCGGTGACCGCTTCGGCCGCCGCCCGCTGTACCTGGCCCTCAGCGCCCTGACTGCCGTCTTCGCCGTACCGATGATGCTGATGATCACCAGTGGCAACTCCGCCATCATCACCATCGCCATGGTCATCGGCCTGAACCTCGGTGTCCTGAGCCTGTTCGCCATGGAAAGTGTCACCATGGCCGAGTTCTTCGGAGGCCGCACCCGCTTCACCCAGCTCGCCCTCGCCAAGGAAATCGGCGGGATCCTGGCCACCGCGATCGGCCCACTGCTGGCAGCCACCCTCACCGCCGTTACCGGGCACTGGTGGCCGCTCGCCGCAATGCTCATTGGCTACTCGCTGATCACCCTGGTCTCAGCCGCCGTCGGCCCCGAGGTCCGTGGCCGCGACCTGGTCCGGCTCGAGGACGCCGTATGAAAGCCGTTGTAGTCCACGGCGCCAATGATCTCCGCATTGATGACAGGCCTGAGCCAGTTGCGGGGCCGGGGGAAGTAGTGCTCGACGTCGAATGGGGCGGCATCTGCGGAAGTGACCTTTCGTACTGGCGCCACGGAGCGTCGGGAACGGCGGCGCTGAAGTCGCCGCTCGTCCTGGGGCATGAAGTGGCTGGCCGGATCGCCAAACTGGGTGCCGGCGTCGAACACCTCGAGGTGGGCCAGCCCGTGACCGTTCACCCGGCCGAACTTGTGGGCGACGGAACCATGCCGGAACGCCTGCGGGGCCGGACCAATCTCTACCCGCAGATCCGGTACTTCGGCTCTGCGGCGTTCGATCCGCACACGGACGGTGGCTTCAGCGAACGGAAGCTTGCCAAGGCATTTCAAGTCCGTCCCCTCCCCGACGGTGTGGACACCCTGCGCGGGGCGCTCGCCGAACCACTCGCCGTCGCCATGCACGCGGTGGCCCGCGCTGGAAGCCTTGAAGGCCGGGACGTTCTGGTCAACGGTGCCGGACCTATCGGGTCGCTGGTCACCGCGGCCGCCAAATATGCAGGTGCCCGAACCGTGACCGCCACCGATATCAGCGACGCGTCCCTGCGGATCGCCCGTGCGATGGGTGCCGATGAGGTGCTCAACGTTTCCAACAGCCCGCTTCCGGCAGACGTGGAGCTGGTGTTCGAGGCCACTGGCATCCCGGCGGTGCTCGGAGGCGTCCTGCGGGCCACGGCCCGCGGGGGGACCATCGTGCAGGTGGGCAACCTGCCCGGAGCGCCCGCGGCTTCGGCGCTGGGGGACCTCGTCACCCGGGAAATCACCTGGATCGGGTCCTACCGGTTCGTCGATGAGATCACGGGCGCGCTCCGCGCAATGGCCAACGGCCTGGACGTCTCACCTGTCATCACCCACAAATTCGGCATCGACGACGCCGAGGAAGCGATGCGGACCGCCGTGGATCCCGCCTCCAACAGCAGCAAGGTCATGCTCCGCCTCAGCGGAAACTGACAGCTCATCCCAGACCTACATTGCACATCCACCATCTGAAGGACTCCCAGTGAAGATCACCGACGCACGGGTTGTGGTTTCGTCGCCCGGACGGAACTACGTGACGCTCGTTATTGAAACCGAGGACGGCATCACCGGAATCGGCGACGCCACCCTGAACGGCCGCGAGCTGGCCGTGGCGTCGTACCTCTCCGAGCACCTCTGCCCGCTGCTGATCGGCCGCGATGCCCGCCGCATCGAGGACGCCTGGCAGTACTTTTACAAGGGCGCCTACTGGCGCCGCGGCCCGGTGACCATGACCGCGATCGCGGCGATCGACGTCGCGCTCTGGGACATCAAGGGCAAGGCCGCCGGCATGCCCGTCTACGAACTCCTGGGCGGCGCCGCACGTGAAGGAGTCATGGTCTACGGCCACGCCAGCGGTACCACGCTGGAGGACCTGAGTGTCGATTTCCAGCACCACCTGGATCTGGGCTACAAGGCCATCCGGGCCCAAGCAGCGGTGCCGGGGCTGGACAAGACCTACGGCATCGCGCCCGTGGATGGGAAGCTCTATGAGCCGGCCAGCAGCAACGTGCCGCAGGAAGACACCTGGGAAACCTCCGCGTACCTGGACTTCGCGCCGAAGATGCTGGCCCACGTCCGTGAAGAGTTCGGTTATGGCGTGCACGTCCTGCACGACGTGCACCACCGACTGACGCCCATCGAGGCAGGACGGCTCGGGGCCTCGCTGGAGCAGTACCGGCCGTTCTGGATCGAGGACCCCACGCCGGCGGAAGACCAGTCCGCGTTCCGGCTGATCCGCCAGCACACCACCACGCCTATCGCCGTCGGCGAGGTTTTCAACTCGATCTGGGACTGCCAGCAGCTCATCATCGAACGCCTGATCGACTACATCCGCACGTCCGTTTCGCACGCCGGCGGCATCACGCACCTGCGCCGGATCTTCTCCCTCGCAGACCTCTATGGCGTCCGCTCCGGCTCGCACGGCGCCGGGGACCTCTCGCCGGCCTCCTTCGCCGCCGCGCTGCATGTGGACATGAGCATCCCCAACTTCGGGGTCCAGGAATACATGGGCCACCGCGATCCGGCCGGCGAGGTCTTCAAGACCTCCTACAGCTTCGCAGACGGCTACATGCACCCCGGGGACGCACCCGGCCTGGGCGTAGAGTTCGACGAGGAGGCCGCCGCGCGCTTCCCCTTCGACCCCAAATACCTGCCGGTGAACCGGCGCCTCGACGGATCGGTGCATGACTGGTGAATGACATCCACAATCCCTTCGACGTGGTGGTGATGGGGGAGATCCTCGTCGAAGTGGCCACGGACCAGCCCTTCGGCCACGGCGTTCCGGCGCAGCTTGGCATTTCCGGCGATGCGCTCAACGTGGCCGCCGCAGCCGCCGCCGCCGGCGCCGCGGTGGGCCTGCTGTCCGTCCTGACCGACGACGACCTGGGCCAGGCCATCGCCGCCCGGATCGCCAAGCTTGGCATTTCCACCGCCCTCCTGACGTTCCGCAAGGGACAGCAGGGCGTCTACCTGGTCCACAGCGATCCCGACGGCGAACGCGAGTTCTCCTACGCCCGCAGCGGCAGCGTCGGGTCCACACTTGGCCCGGACGACGTCGACCCGGCAGTTTTCGCCGCGGCGGGCGCCGTGGTGGCGGGCGGCATTGCCTGCGCCATTTCGACGACGTCCCACTCCGCCGTCGCGAAGGCCGCCTCGGTGGCCAAGCGCTTCGTGTATGACCCCAACTTCCGCCCGCGCCTCACCTCGGTGGAGGATGCGACGGCGGCCCTCACCGAACTGGCGCCGCACGCGTTCCTGGTCACGCCGTCTTACCCCGGTGAGACGAGGACGCTGCTGGGCGCCGCGACCGCTGAGGAAGCGGCCGCCAAGCTCCGCGCGCTGGGCACGGAGAATGTGGCCGTCACCTGCGGCGCAAGAGGCGTCCAGCTCGCGGCCGGCGCGGTCTCGGCCTGGGTTCCCGCCATCCCGGCGCCCGCCGTGGTGGACCAGACCGGTGCCGGCGACGCGTTCGTGGGTACCCTCACCGCCCGCCTTGTGCTGGGCGATGACTTCCCGACGGCGGCCCGCTACGGTGCTGCCGCATCCTCCCTCGTGGTGGGCGGCAAGGGCGGCACCGGCTTCATCCCCACGTTCGGGCAGACCCGTGCACATGCCGCCGGGGAAACGGTGAAGGGAACAGTGCCATCGAACGCCTGAGTAACTCCACCCTGGCGGCGAACGGCCATAAGGCTGCGCTGCAGCGGGACGGCCTGCAGCCAGGGATCGTCCACCTTGGACTGGGTGCGTTCGCCCGTGCCCACACGGCTGTCTTCACGGAAGACGCCATGCTTGCGGCAGGCGATCCGCAATGGGCTCGTCGTCGGCGTCACCCAGCGTTCGGATGCCGTGGCCCGGCAGCTGGCCCCGCAGGACGGACTCTTCGCCGTGGCCGAACGGGGCGGGGGCGCCGCTCCGGCACGCGTCGTGTCCAGCATCGTTGAGGCAATTTCAGGACGGGATAAACCGGAGTCAGTAGTGGAACGAATCGGCGCCGCGGCAACGAAGATCGTCACCCTCACCATTACTGAGAAGGGCTACCGGTTCAACCCGCAAACCCGCACCCTCGACCTGGACGACGCCGAGACCAGCGCAGACCTCGGCGGCAGGTCGCCGCGCACCGCCGTCGGCCAGATTGCGCGCGGCCTCCAGCGCCGCGCCCGCACCGGCGCCGGACCCGTCACGGTGGTGTCCTGCGACAACCTGCCCGGAAACGGTGAACTGACCGGCACCCTGGTCCGCAACTTCGCCGCGGCCCTTCCGGCCGGGGAAAGCGACGAACTCCTGGCATGGATCGACCGCAACGCCACGTTCCCGTCCACCATGGTGGACCGCATGGTGCCGGCCACCACCGACGCCGACCTGGCCGCCGTCGAACGTGAACTCGGCCTCCGCGACGAGGCCGCCGTGGTCGCCGAGCCGTTCAAGCAATGGGTCATCGAGGACAACTTCGCTGCCGCGAGGCCGCGCTGGGAAGACGCCGGTGCGCTGTTCAGCACCGACGTCGCCGCCTGGGAATTCGCGAAGCTGCGGCTGCTCAACGCCAGCCACTCAATGCTGGCCTACCTCGGCCTCGCCGCCGGCAAGGCGACCATCGCCGATGCCGTGGGCGTAGACGCATTCCGCATCGCCTGCCACCGCATGATGCTCGAGGAAGCCCTGCCCAGCATCATTCTGCCGGCCAAACTGGACGGCGAACGGTACTGCGCAGAGGTGCTCCGCCGGTTCGCCAACCCCGCACTGGGCCACACCACCGCGAAAGTGGGCAGCGACGGGTCGCAGAAAATCGGACTCCGCCTGCTTGCCACCGTCCGGGGAACGTTCGACGCCGGCCGCGCACCCAAGTGGGCCGCGCTCGCCGTCGCGGCGTGGATGCGCCACGTGGCCACCACACCGGAAACGGACCTGAACGATCCCCTGGCGAAGGAACTCGAGGCCGTCCTGCCCGAACGCCGCACCGCGGACACCGTGGTGCCTGCCCTCCTCGGGTTCCGGCCTGTCGTCGACCCCTACCTGGCCGGGCACGAAGAATTCCGGAACCTGCTCCTGCACTGGTACCGCAGCATCGACAACGGGCCCCTGAGCCTGGGAAATGAGATCAACCATGGCTGACGCATCCGGCGTCCTCAGCGTTTCACCGGTCATCCCGGTGGTCACCATCGACGACCCCCAGGATGCGGTGCCCCTTGCCCGTGCCCTGGTGGCCGGCGGCGTGGAGATCATCGAGCTCACGCTCCGGACCGACTCCGCGCTGACCTCGCTCAAGCTCATCGCCGAGGAAGTGCCGGAGATCCTGGTGGGCGCCGGCACCATCCTCACCCCTGCGCAGGCCGGTGCTGCCGTGGCAGCCGGAGCCAAATTCCTGGTCAGCCCGGGGGTCACCCCGGCCCTGCTCACCGCCATGCTGTCCCTCGACGTTCCGGTGCTTCCCGGTGTCGCTACCGTGGGGGAGGTGCTCGCCGTCCTGGAACAAGGGTTGGACGCCATGAAGTTCTTCCCGGCCGGCCCCGCCGGCGGTCCAAAGTACCTGGCCGCCATCGGAGCGCCGATTCCGGACGTGCGGTTCTGCCCCACGGGCGGCATCAGCCTGGCCACGGCGCCGGACTACCTGAAACTGCCCAACGTGGCCTGCGTAGGCGGCAGCTGGCTCACCCCGGCAGACGCCGTCGCCGCCAAGGACTGGGCCCGCATCACCGCCCTGGCCGGCGGGGCAGCGGCCCTGGCCAGGTAGCCTCAGCCCTCGCTGGCGGCAGCCCGCACCTGGGCCTTGTCGTGCTCGTCATGGGCTTTCCGGACCAGGTCCAGGAACTCGGTTTCGTTGCGGACCAGCCGCTTGTACTTCTCGGGAAGCTTCCGGATCTGGTCCTCCTCGCGGACCATCTTGGCGAAGATCTTGTCCCGCTCCGCCATGTCTGTTTCGTAGTTGAGGTCCACGTACTCGGTGGCGTGGCGCCTCGCCCCCGAGACCGCGTTCTTGGCCTTGCCCTTGGGGCTGAAGACCGAAGCGAGGATGGTCAGCACCAGCACCCCGAGGATCACGCTGAGTGAGAGGCCGGTGCTGACCTCCACGACGTTGACGTGCCCGCCGTCGTTAATGAAGGGCAGTGTGTTTTCGTGCAGGGCGTGCAGGATGAGCTTCACGCCGATGAAACCCAGGATGACGGCAAGGCCGTAGGAGAGGAAGATCAGCCGGTCCAGCAGGCCGTCAATCAGGAAGAACAGCTGCCGCAGGCCCATCAGCGAGAACGCCGTGGCAGTGAAGACAACGAAGACGTTCTGGGTCAGCCCAAAAATTGCCGGGATGGAGTCCAGGGCAAACAGGAGGTCCGTACCGCCGATGGCCGCCATGACCAGCAGCATGGGCGTCAGGACCCGCTTGCCGTTCTCCACCGTGAACAGCTTGTCGCCATCGTAATGTTCCGAGGCCGGCAGCAGTTTCTTGGCGAGCCGGACTACCAGCCCGTCGGAGTCGTCGTCGTGGTCGTCCGGTTTGAGCAGGTTTCCCGCCGTAACCAGCAGGATCAGCCCGAAGATGTAGAACACCCAGGCGAAGCTGTTGATCAGTGCCGCCCCCAGGAAAATAAAGGCCGTGCGGGCAATCAGGGAGAACACAATGCCGAACAGCAGCACCTTCTGCTGGTCCGCCCGTGGCACCTTGAAGCTGGCCATGATGATCAGGAACACGAAGAGGTTGTCCACGGAAAGCGCCTTCTCCGTGACGTAGCCGGCGAAGTACTCCGTGCCCATGTCGGGTCCGCCGAACAGCAGCACAACCAGCCCAAAGAGCACCGCGATGCTCACGTAGATGGCAGACCAGGCGGCCGATTCCTTGAGGGAGGGAGTGTGGGCTTTGCGGACGTGGAAGAAAAAGTCGAAGGCCAGCAGTCCGACGATCGCCGCAATGGTCAGGGTCCAGGCATAGGCAGGTACTTCCACGCGGCGGCCCTTTCGTTGGAGTGTCCCCCCCAGCCTACCTAAGCGGGTTTCAGCAGCTGGTGCTCCACGACGGCTGCCCGGGACAGCGTTTTGTACCCTTCCTGTTCGAAAAGCACCGTAATGACATCGTCCTCGTGCCGCATCACCAGGCCGGGGCCCCAGTCCTTGTGGACCACCGTGGACTGCAGCGGGAAAGGCTCGCCGTCAGCGGACGCCGCCGCGCCGCCGTCGGACTTTTTCATCTCCGCCTGGTTGGCGGCTTCGGCACACCCATCACAATTCCCGCAGGGCTCCGGCAGGTCCTCGCCAAAGTAGCCAAGCAGGAACTGCCGGCGGCAGCCGTCCGTCTCGGCGTAGGCGCGCATCATGGTCAGCCGGGACTGGTCCACCCGCTGCCGGGCTTCGGCCAGCTCGACGGCGTCGGCCACCAACGCGGGCAGCTTGGCTTTGGAGGTGAGCCGGACCCCGCGCTTGCCGGTGCTGACGGCATCGATTTCCTCCAGCTGGTTCACAAGGGTGGTGATGCGCCGGGCTTTGAACCCCGTCAACTCGGCAAGGGAGGACTTGGGGGTGGAGGCGTGGGCCGCCTTGAGGACCTTCAGGACCGCAAGGAGAGAGCCGGGATCGGGGGAGTGGGTGCCGAAGAACTTCCGCAGGCCAAGGTCCTCTGACCTGTAGTGCAGCACGGCGGAGGCCGGTTCGCCGTCCCTGCCTGCCCGTCCGATCTCCTGGTAGTAGGAGTCCAGCGATTCCGGGATGTCAGCGTGCACCACGAAGCGCACGTTGGGCTTGTCGATGCCCATACCGAACGCGGTGGTGGCCACCACCACGTCCAGCTCGTCGTCCAGGAACAGCTCGTGGATGCGTTCCCGGTCTCCGGCGGACCGGCCCGCATGGTACGCCTCGGCGCGCAGGCCCTCCGCAACCAGTTTGGCGGCGTATTTCTCGGTGTCCTTCCGGGTGGCGGCGTAGAGGAGCCCATGCCCTCTGCGTGCCAGGCCGGCAACCTGCACCAGCACGGCTTTCCGCTTGTCCTTGTCTTCGTGGTGCCGGACCACGTCGAGGCTGATATTGGGCCGGTCGAACCCATGCACCAGCACCAGGGGCTTCTTCATGCCAAGGCGCTCCACGATCTCATCCCGGACCGGAGGGGAAGCCGTAGCTGTCAGGGCGGCCACGGGCGGGTTCCCCAGTTGCCCGCGGACATGTCCCAGCGCCAGGTAGTCCGGCCGGAAGTCGTGTCCCCAGGAGGAGACGCAGTGTGCCTCGTCCACGACGAACAGCGTGATGTCCAGTGCCTTGATCCGGTCAACGGTCGCCTGCTTGGCCAGCTGTTCCGGGGCGAGGAACAGGAACACGGCCGAGCCGTCCTCGGCGGCACGCCAGGCTTGCTCGATTTCGGCATCGCTGTGCGAGGAGTTGATGGCTACGGCGGCGTCCGGTCCGAGGAGCCTGGACAGGCCGTCCAGCTGGTCCTCCTGCAGGGCAATCAGGGGTGAAACCACGACGGCGGGACGTCCCGTTGCCTGGTGCAGGGCCAGGGCCGCGACCTGGTAGATGGCTGATTTGCCGTAGCCGGTGGGCATGACGGCCAGGACATCGTGGCCTCCGGCGAGCGCGGCCATGCCGGCCAGCTGCCCGTCCCGAAGGTCCGGCAGGTTGAAGGATGAAGCAGCAAGGGCCCGAAGGGCAGGTTCGTCGGACATGGAACTGGGCTCCGCACAGAAGAAAACAGCAGCCGCTTGCTTCAGCCGTAGGACCACCCTACGCCAGCCCCGCCCCGCCGTCGTAAACCGTTGCCCTGGCCGGGGCATGGACGGCCCGGGCCCGCATAAGCGGCGCTGGCCGGCAACGCTTATGCGGGGAAGGGCCGTGGGTGCGTGGTTCCCGGGGGCTAGGTGTATTGACCACGGAGGTTAGGAACATGCGGCGTGGTTAGGTGACAAAAAGAAGACCTCCAAGTGGAGTGGGGCTTGTCTAAGAGTCCGATCCACAAGGAGGTCTTCAATGTCCCATGCTAACGCGCTTCTGACGCCGAAGGGACGGCTCCGGCTGGCCCGGTGCATCGTCGATGACGGGTGGCCGCTGCGCCGTGCTGCTGAGCGGTTCCAGGTGTCGGTGACGACCGCAGCGCGGTGGGCGGCCCGTTACCGGGAGCACGGTGAGCACGGGATGGGTGATCGTTCCAGCCGGCCCATCAACTCCCCGCGACGGACCTCCATGCGGCGGGAGCGGCGGATCGTCGCGATCAGGGTCAACCGCCGCTGGGGCCCGGCACGGATCGGCTATCTGCTGGGCATCCACCCCTCCACGGTGCACCGGGTCCTGTCCCGATTCGGGCTGGCGAGGCTGTCGTGGCTGGACCGGGCCACGGGCCGGGTGATCCGCCGCTACGAGCACCACAGACCCGGGGACCTGGTCCACGTCGACATTAAGAAACTTGGACGGATCCCCGACGGCGGGGGCCACCGCAGTGTCGGCAGGGCCGCCGGAAACCGGAACAAGACCGGCACCGCGGCGAACAGGAGACCGGGCCACGCTTTCTTGCACAACGCCGTCGATGACCACTCCCGGCTCGCCTACACGGAGATCCTGACCGATGAGAAAAAGGACACCGCGGCCGGATTCTGGGAACGTGCCAACGCCTACTTCGAGTCCCACGGGATCACGGTCAAACGGGTCCTGACCGATAACGGTTCCTGCTACCGCTCCTACGCGTTCAAAGACGCCTTGGGCCCGGACATCAAGCACAAACGCACCCGTCCCTACAGGCCTCAGACCAACGGCAAAGTCGAGCGCTACAACCGCACCCTGCTCGACGAATGGGCCTACGCCCGTCCTTACAGATCAGAGGCCGAGCGTGTTGCCGCTTTCGCTGGCTGGCTCCATCACTACAATCATCATCGAGGTCACACCTCACTCAAAGGTCAGCCACCGGCCAGCCGCGTCACCAACCTCTCAGGTCAATACAGCTAGGTGTCGATGGTGGACATGTTGGGGTAGCGGGCGCCGGCAGTGGACCCCGCCGGTGCCAGCTCGTCCAGCAGCTGAAGCTCGTCCTGGGCCAGCTCCACGTCCACGGCGCCAAGGTTCTCGCGCAGGCGTTCGCGTTTCTTGGTGCCCGGGATCGGAACGATGTGCTCACCCTGTGCCAGCAGCCACGCGAGCGCCAGCTGCCCGGGAGTGCACTGTTTCCGGTCCGCCAGCTCCTTGACCCGGTCCACCAGTTCCAGGTTGCGTGTGAAGTTCTCGCCCTGGAACCGGGGGGAGTGCCTGCGGAAATCGTCCTCCGCGAAGTCGTCCACGCTGCGGATCTGGCCGGTGAGGAAGCCACGGCCCAATGGGCTGTACGGCACGAAACCGATGCCCAGCTCCGCGAGCACGGGGAACACTTTGGTCTCGGGCTCGCGCTCCCACAGGGAATATTCAGTCTGCAGCGCGGTGATGGGGTGCACGGCGTGGGCCCGCCGGATGGTTTCCGCGGACGCCTCGGAGAGGCCCAGGTAGCGGACCTTGCCGGCCTGGACCAGTTCCGCCATGGCGCCCACTGTGTCCTCGATGGGAACCGTTTTGTCCACCCGGTGCTGGTAGTAGAGGTCGATGTGGTCCACCCCCAGCCGCTGCAGGCTGGCGTCGCAGGCGGACCGGACGTAGTCGGGCCGGCCGTTGATGCCCACCCAGGAACCGTCCTCGCGGCGTTCATTGCCGAACTTAGTAGCGAGCACAACGTCTCCGCGGCGTCCTGCTATGGCGCTGCCTACAAGCTTCTCGTTCGTGAAGGGGCCGTACATGTCGGCGGTGTCCAGCAGCGATCCGCCGGCGTCCAGGAACTCGTGGATCGTTGCCACCGACTCCTGTTCGTCGCCGCTGCCGTAGAACTCGCTCATGCCCATGCAGCCAAGGCCAAGGGCGGAGACTGTCAGTTGTCCAATAGTGCGCGTTTTCATGCCGTTCTCCTCAACGGTAGAACTTGCCTGGGGCCGGCCATCCTTCATGCGGAGCCGGTTGGTACAGCGTACGCCGCGGATAACAGTTCCCCACGGGACGCCCCCGCTAAACAAGGGGCGCTTACCCCTAGACCGCTCTGGGGGCCGTGCCTAGACTGGGCGGATCCCCACCCCGGGAACCGGTACCTGACCACGCCAAACATCAGGACGTACCAACCGGCCAGGACTGTTCCCCCATGCGGGATGTCTCACCTACCCAGATCACGGCCGTCCCACCGGACGCCTGACTACAGGAGCGATAGATGACAGGGAACAAAGCCGTTGCCTATAAAGAAGCCGGCAAGGTGGAAGTAATTGACATTGACTACCCAACGTTCGAGCTCAAGGATGGGCCAGGGGTCAACCCGGCCAACGTAGGGCGCCCGGTCAACCATGGGGTGATCCTCAAGACCGTGGCCACCAACATTTGCGGATCTGACCAGCACATGGTCCGCGGCCGCACCACCGCCCCGCCCAACCTGGTCCTGGGCCATGAAATCACCGGCGAAGTGGTGGAAGTGGGCCGTGACGTCGAGTTCATCAAGGTGGGCGACCTCTGCTCAGTGCCGTTCAACATCGCCTGCGGCCGCTGCCGGAACTGCAAGGAGCGCAAGACCGGCATCTGCCTGAACGTGAACCCGGACCGTCCCGGCAGCGCCTACGGATACGTGGACATGGGCGGCTGGGTGGGCGGCCAGGCCAACTACGTGCTGGTCCCGTATGCGGACTGGAACCTGCTGAAGTTCCCGGACAAGGACAAGGCCATGGAGAAGATCCTGGACCTGGCCATGCTCTCGGACATCTTCCCCACAGGGTTCCACGGTGCGGTCACAGCCGGTGTGGGTGTCGGCTCAACCGTCTATGTGGCAGGGGCCGGTCCTGTTGGCCTCGCAGCGGCCACCAGCGCGCACCTGCTGGGTGCCGCCGTCGTGATTGTGGGCGACATGAACGAGGGCCGGTTGGCGCAGGCACGCAGCTTTGGCTGCGAGACCGTGGACTTGTCCAAGGGCGATCCGAAGGATCAGATCGAGCAGATCCTCGGTGTCCCCGAGGTGGACTGCGGCGTCGACGCCGTAGGGTTCGAGGCGAAGGGCCACGGGCACGACGCCAAGGAGGCGCCCGCGACGGTCCTGAATTCCCTCATGGAGCTCACGACTGCCGGCGGTGCCCTGGGCATTCCCGGCCTGTATGTCACGGGCGACCCGGGCGGCATCGACGAGGCCGCCAAGAAGGGTGCGCTGTCGCTGAGCCTTGGCACCGGCTGGGCCAAGTCGCTGAGCTTCACCACGGGCCAGTGCCCGGTGATGAAGTACAACCGGCAGCTGATGATGGCCATCCTGAATGACCGGGTCAACATCGCCAAGAACGTCAACGCAAAGGCAATTCCGCTGGAGGAGGCACCAAAGGGCTACGCGGAGTTCGACGCCGGCGCAGCCACCAAGTACGTCCTCAACCCGAACGGCTACCTCAGCTGACGCGACGGCGGGCGGGGATGTCGCCAAGGAACCTTCACTTGCGGAAATAAGAGCGGACCGGGCCGGGTTAGGCTTTGCACGGTCAGCACACCCGCAACTGAAGGAGTTCCCTTGAGCGACATCACCGTCCGCCACACCCCTGGGCGCGAACGCTTCGAGATTCTTGATGCCGGCAATGTGATCGGCAAGGCGGCGTACAAGGAGTACGACGGCGGGGAGTCGCCGCAGCGGATTTTCTACCACACCGTGATCAACGAGGAATACGGCGGCCAGGGCCTGGCCGGCCGCCTGGCCACGGCTGCCCTGGACAGCACGGTGGAGGACGGCATCGGCATCGTCCCGGTGTGCCCCTTCATCAAGAAGTTCCTGGCCAAGCATCCCGAATACCTGGGCAGCGCGGTGGCCGTGGCCCCGGCCCACCTGGAGTTCCTGGAGACCGCGATCGCGGCCCGCACCCGGGGCTAGGTTTCGGCAGGCAAAGGCCTGCCGCGGCCAGCTCGGCCTCCGCCCTCTCGGCAACCGTCCGGGCAACGGTGATCCGGCGGAAGTCTGCTGCGCTTTTATCACTATGCGGCGTCGGGCTCAGGCGAAGAAGCGTACCGTCAATCCGCAGCGTTGCCGCCAAATGCTCCACATGCAGGACGTAGCCTCCTTCGGCATCGCGCTGGATGAAGAGGGTGAGGACGGTCTTTCCGTCCCCATCGTCAAAGTCGACTTTTCCGTAACCCTCACGCGGTCCAACCGGCCATGGGCGTGGCCTCAGCCGCCCTGTAGCTTCGTACTTTGTCGGCTCGTGGACATCGTTCGCGATGCGGGAGCCGGGAGCCTGCGCTTCACGCGGGTTCATGCCGACCGTCCACTTTCAAGTCGTCCTGCTGGTCCACCTTTGGTTCCCCCATCCACGTGATCACTTTGGTTCCCGCAGCGGCGTGCGGGTACCGCCCTGGTACACGTACCAGTAGACGTCACGCCGATTTGAAGCGCACGAGTACCCTGTACTCGAAAATTTCGACCCGGAAATTACTCCCCGCTGCGGAGGCTCCCTGGCGCTGCAGGCATTCGGGCCGCGCCAGGGAAAATGCGCGTCGGCAACGGTTTGGCGGGTCGCAAAGAGGCCCCGGCGGAACGTTCGGCAAGTCTTCAGGAAGCTCCCAAAATCCGATGATTTAATCAGCATCTGTCAGCGCGGCACACCCCCGCGCTGACGTTGTTTGAGATTGCCGAAGCGGACCAGGAGCCCTCGTATGTCCATGCACCCCATGGTGCCCAAACCCGGCCGCGGTGCTCCGCCGCCGGTGCCGGGCAACCCGCCGGCTCCGGGCAAGCCGTCGGCCGGCAGGCGGCAGGGCCACAAGAGGCTGCTCATCCTGGCTATTGCCGTGGTGCTGGTGATCATCGGCACCGTGACCCTGGCCGTGGCCCGGTCCGAGCCTCCGACGGGTGCCGTGGCTCCCACCCAGCCCGCGGTTCCCGCCTCACCAGTGGCGGCCGCCCCGCCGTCGCTGCAGGACAGCGTGGACAACATCCTTAGCGAAGCGGACCAATACCGGATCGGGCTGGCGCTCGCCGACGTGTCCGGCGGGGCTGAACGGACCTTTGGCGACGCGGACACATTCACGGCGGCCAGTACGGCCAAAATCCTGACCGCCGCCGCCTACTACCACTTGGTGGAAAACGGCCAGGCGAGCCTGGACGATCCCATGGGCGACTACGACGCGGCGTTCCAGCTCAAGGCCATGGTCAACGACAGCAACAACGATTCCTGGCTGCTCCTGATGGATGCCGTCGGCTACCCGCAGCTCACTGCCTACGCGGCGTCCATCGGGGTCACGTACGACCCCGAACAAAACATGCTGACCGCGGCGGACATGGCCCTGATCCTCAAGAAGCTGTATGCGGGGGAGCTCCTGGACAAGGACAACACGGAGCAGCTGCTCGGCTACATGCAGGACACCAACAACGAGGACCTCATTCCCGCGGGATCGCGTTCCGGAGTGGACGTCTACCACAAGTACGGGGAGGTGGGCGGGGAACTGCACGATGCAGCCCTGCTGAGCTACCGCGGCTCCACCTTTGCGCTGGTCATCTACACCGAGAACCCGGAAGGCGTGCCCGATGACGGGCAGGCCGAGGTGATCCGGGACCTCACCAGGGCAGTGGAGGACGCGTTGTTCCCGGTGGGATTGACGGCCAAGTAGCCAACGCCACACCACGCTGGGTGTCCGCCAAGTCGTCCCCGGCGCCTGCGGTGGGCCAGACTGTTACCGTGAGCAACAACCCCCGGACTCCCCTGGCCGTCGCCGGCCTCAGCCTGGGCACGGCACTGAACCCGCTGAACTCCTCCATGATCGCCGTGGCCCTGGTGGTGCTGCGCGCCGACTTTGGGCTGGACGTCGCGGCCGTCACCTGGGTGGTCACATCCTTCTATCTGGCCTCTGCGGCCGGCCAGCCCGTCATGGGCAGGCTGGCCGACCGGTTCGGCCCGCGCCGGATGTTCCTGCTGGGCATGGGCCTGGTGGCCATCACGTGTGCGCTGGCTCCGCTGGCCCCCAACTTCGCGCTCCTCTGCGTCGCGCGCGCGGTGATGGCCCTCGGTACGGCTACCGCGTATCCCAGTGCGGTGGTGATGGTGGGTGCACTGGCACACCAGGCCAACGTGGACGCGGCGCGCCCCCTCGGGCGGCTGCAGATGGCCAACACGTCGGCGGCCGCGGTGGGTCCCGTGGTGGGCGGTTTGCTGGTGGGTTTTGTGGGCTGGGAGTCGCTGTTCCTGGTCAACGTGCCATTGGCCCTGGCGGCGCTGCTGATCGTCGCGAAAGCGGCCCCGCCGGACAAGGCCAGGGAACGCGGCAGCGTGGCGGAGCTGGTGCGCGACTCGGATCTCCCGGGCATCGCAGGGTTCATTGGCGCGCTGTTGCTGGTCATGATGGCGGCGCTGAACGTGGCGCCGGACTACCGCTGGCTGATGCTGGCCGGCGGAACCTTACTCGCGGCGCTGTTTGCCTGGCGCGAGCTGCGCTTCGCCAAGCCCTTCCTGGACCTGCGGCTGCTGGGCCGGAACCGGCCGCTGATGCTGGTGTACCTGGCCTTCGCCGTGTTCAGCAGCGTTTACTACTTCGTCTTCTTCGGCCTCCCACAGCTGCTCCAGGAGGCCGGGGGCTACGATCCCGGTGTGGTGGGCCTGCTGATGCTGCCCCTCGCCGGGATGTCCGTTGTAGCCACCCCATGGGCAGTTGCGGCGATGGGACGGTTCGGTGTCCGGCGGGTGCTGCTGGCCGGCGTCGTCCTCTTGACGGTGGTGGCGGCCCTCATGTGGGTACTGACCGGCACCCTGGCCATTCCCTTCGTGGTGGTCCTCACAGCCCTGATGGGCATTCCCTACGGGACCGTGGGCATCGCCTCCAACCAGGGCATGTTCGTCTCCACCCGGCCGCAGGACCGGGGCGTCGCGGCCGGCATCTACCAGACCTGCCGCTACGTGGGTGCCATCACCGCCACCGTGATGATCGGGGTTTTCGCGTCCGGCGGCGTGCACCAGGACAGCTGGATGCGGATGGTCCTGGCCATGCTGGTGCTGTGCGTGGTGACGTTCGGGATTTCCGTATTCTGGCGGCAGCAAAAGGCCTAGCCCACCCGGCCCGGGCGGCGGCACTCAGGTGTACATCAGGGAGCCGGGCGTGGTGAGCTTCTCACCGGTTTCCAGCCAGGTCTTCAGGCCGGAGAGGATCATGGGCCAGCCACCGTAGAGCTGTTCGTTGGCGCCCTCCCGCAGGTCGCTGTGCGTGACAGTGAGGTGGCAGGAATCGCCCACCGGTTCGATCTCCCAGGTGATCTTCGATGTGCCCTCGGCCTTGACGTCCTCGCCCCAGAGGGCCCGCATGGTCTGCACCAGCCTCCGCGGCGGGTCGACTTCCAGGTTTTCGCCGTCGCCGAGGATCTGCCCTGCCTTGGGATTGCCCATTTCGAAGCGGCCGCCGGGCGTCCAGTCAGACTGCAGCGTGTTGCCGAACTGGTACTTGCTGCGGATGTCACTGTCCGTGATGGCTTCCCAGAGCCGTTCGGGGGTGGTCTTGATGTAAGTTTCGAAGATCTTTTCCATGGGACTTTCCAATCTGGATTTGAGGTCGCTGAGGGCAGCGGCCCATGGTTCTGCGTATTTGCTGACCCAGCGGTCGTGGACCAGGCGGATGGGGACGGGATTGAGGAAATGAAGCTTTTCCCGGCCCCGACGGCGGGCCACCACCAGGCCTGCGTCCTCCAGGATGCGGAGGTGCTTGGCGATCCCGAACCGGCTCATGCTGAACCGTGCCTCAAGCGCACTCAGGGTCTGGCCGTCCTCGCGGAACAGCTCGTCAAGCAGGTCCCGGCGGGTGGGGTCGGAGAGTGCTTTGAACACGTCGTCCATGGCTCCAATGATAGGTGACCATATGGTCACCTATCAAGGGTTTTAGTTGTGGGATGCCAGGCTGCGGTCGCGTTCCTCGAACACCTCGTCGCCGGGGCCGGTAAACGCCCTTGACCGCTCCACCGCTTCCACCGATCCGGTGAACAGCTGCGATTCGTGCGGGTCCGCCGGCGCGTGCGCCCCTGCCGCCCCGGACCCACCCAGCCCCCGCAACGGTGCCTTACGCCGGGCGGCCGTGCCGGCGTCGTCCGCTGCCTGCTCCCAGCGCTGGTGCGGCAGCGCCTGCGGGTGGTTCTGCTGCAGGAACGTGACCATGGTTTCGCGGACCAGGCAGCGCAGGTCGAACAGCGCGGCACTGTCCGCGGCGCTGACCAGGATGCGGACGCGGACAAAGCCTCCGGTGGCATCGGTGATCTGCAGGACGCCCACGCGCTCGTCCCACAGTTCGGTGCCGGCCAGGACCCGGCGCAGTTCGGTCCGCATGTCCTCCACGGGGGCGCGCCAGTCGAGGTCGAACTCCACGGTGCCCATCACCTCGGACTGGCGGCGGGTCCAGTTCTCGAACGGGGTGGTGGTGAAGTAGGTGGAGGGCAGGATCAGCCGGCGGTCGTCCCAGAGATGGACCACCACATACGTGAGGGTGATCTCCTCGATCCGGCCCCACTCCTTCTGGACCACCACCACGTCGTCAACGCGGATGGCGTCGGTGAACGTCAGCTGCATCCCGGCGAAGACGTTCACCAGCGAGGTCTGCGCGGCGAGGCCGGCCACGATCGAGATCACGCCCGCGGACGCCAGCAACCCGGCCCCGAGCGCCTGGATCGCGGGGAATGTCAGCATGGCCGTACCGACGGCGAGTACCACCACCAGCGCCACGGCGATCCTCCGGGCCAGGATCATCTGGGTGCGAAGCCGCCGGGCGCGCCGGTTGTCCGCCACGTCCACGCTGTGCCGGTTCAGCACCACAGCTTCCACGATCAGCAGGACCGCGATGGCAAGCCACGCGAACGCGCCGATCAAGGCAAGAAGCAAGAGATGGTCGACGCCGGCGTGCCAGCTTTCGCCGGCAGCCGTCAGCCCCAGCGCGGCGCGGACGCCCACCAGGCACAGTGCCAGCCGCAGCGGCTGGCGGGCCACCCGGGAGGTGGCCTGCAGCTCCGGCCGTTTCCGGTTCAGCTTCAGGACGATCTTGCGGAGCAGCCAGGACAGGGTGAGTCCGGCCACCACCGCCAGGGCCATGGCGATGAAGGGCAGGGCGGGATTCAGGACATCGAGCATCCTTTAACGTCTATCAAGCCTTTGCCGGGCTCCGAAATCGGGTACCCCCGGGGTGTGCCCGCTGTAAGGCTGCAGCGGCCGCTGTGGACCGTGCCCCGCAGAAGCTACGGACCGAAGGGCAGCAGGAGCAGGGCCACCAGGGCAGGCACCGTTGCCGCGAGGGTCCCCGGCACACTGTCCCATTTCATGGGATAGTGCCCCTGGAGGTCTGCGAGCAGCATGGTGGGCGCAGTGAGGACCATGTTGGCGCAGCAGTAGACCACCAGCGTGTAGCCCACCACCAACTGGCCGGAGTTGGCCGCGACCACGCCCGCGAGTACCCCCAGCGCAACCAGCAGGTTCCGGTACCCGGTGGGGATGGCCCACATCATCACGGCGGGGACATTCTCCGGCGGCGTGCTCAGGAAGTTCTGCGCCCACCTGTTGCGGCGGAGGAGGAAGCTCTCCACCGGAAAGACGAAGATATAGATGACCGCGGCCATCACCGCGAAGATCTGCGACACGGTGTTCATGCTCGAAGGGTAGGCCCGGCCCCACCCGTGCTCCATCCCCTCCCAAGGGGATTTCCAGCCTGCGCCGACTGGAAGAAACCGGTCCCGAGGGGCCGTGAACGCGGGTAGCCTAGGGCGCATGCAGAAGATATCGATCGACGCGCTGGCCCGGCAGCAGCTCGAGGCGGCGGTCAATTCCAGCAATGGGCGCGCTGCTGACACGGTCTATGGCGGCCACGAGAAGGTCCTCCGGCAGACGGTCATGGCCATGAAGGCCGGAACCCAGTTGAGTGAGCACCAGAACCCTGGGGACGCCACGGTCTTCGTGATCCAGGGCTGCGTCATCCTCAAGGCCGGCGGCGAGTCGTGGCAGGGCAAAGCCGGCGACCTGCTGATCGTCCCGGCCGGCCTGCACAGCCTGCACGCCGAGGAGGACTCAACGTTCCTGTTTACCGTGGCCAAATACCGGGATTGAGCCCTGTGGCCTGGACGGACGACGGCGGCTGCCGGGCTTCCCCCAGCGGAAGTCCGGCAGCCGCCGTCGTGCCTTGATGGATGGCCCTGATCCTCGGAACTATGCCTGCGGGGCGTAGGCCTTGGGCAGCTTCAGGCCGCGCTCATCCATGAGGGTGCGCAGGCGGGTGGGGTAGTCGGTGATGATGCCGTCCACCCCCTGGTCCATCAGCCGCTCCATGTCCGTGGCATTGTTGACGGTCCACGGGATGACGGCGAGGCCCAGCTGGTGCGCGTCGGCGATCATCTGCGGGGTGACGGAGCTGAACGTGGGGGAGATGACGTTGTACCCCTGGGCGGCTGCGGCCTTGGCAAGGGAGCCGCCGTAGGTGTCGATGTCGATGCCGCCCAGCTCGGGCGCGGCACCGGGCTGGCCCACCTGCATCCACTTATCCCCGCTGGAAAGCGCAACGAGCGTCAGTTCCGGTGCCAGCTTCTTGGTGAGGTTCAGCGAGGACCAGTCGAAGGACTGGATGGTGGTGCGGTCCGCAGCCCCGGACGCCTGCACTTCTGCCACCACGGCCTTGGTCAGCGCCACCATGCCCTCGCCGCCCGCCTTGCCGTCCTCCACCTTGGTCTCCACGTTGAAGCGGACCTTTTTGGCGTTGTACTGCTCCGCCAGCTGGTAGACGTCCTTGAGCTCGGCGATGCGGTTCCCTTCGATCACGTCCTGCTCCGGGAAGCCGGGCAGCTGGGTGAAGCCGCAGTTGAGGGTCTTGACCTGGGCCAGGGACAGCTCGGCCACGCGGCGGCCGACGTACGGGAACTCAGGGTCGCCGGCGGTGGCCGGGGCGGTGTCGATGCACTTGTTGGCCTGGATGGTGTCGTCATGCCAGACGATGATCTTCCCGTCCTCGGTGAGGTGGGTGTCCAGTTCCAAGGTGCTGACGCCGAGCTTCAGGGAGTTGCCGAACGCCGCCAGCGACTCCTCGGTCCACTCGCCGCGGCCGCCGCGGTGCGCCTGGAGATCGAAGGAACCGTTGCGCTCGTTCGCCTTGATGGCTGAGGTGGCGGTGCCGGCAGCGTTCGACGACGGCGTGCCGGCCCCGGAGATTTCGGCGGCGAAGGCGGCGCCCGGCGAAGCGATGGCGGCGGCGAGCAGTGCGGCGGTAGCCGCAGCGGTCAGGACTGTGCGCATGGGGATGGTTCCTCCTGGGTGACGGGTTCCGGCGGTGCCGGGTGACCCGCCAACGCTAGGCCAGCCAGGTTGCGCCCGAGGTTCACGCAGTTGGAGGGGAGGTTAACGCCAGGTTCTGCCCTGCCCCCGCATCGATTGCTCCGTACCGGCCGTTTTGGCGGCTCAAAACGGCGCTTACGGAGCAATCGATGCGGGGATCAGGCGGGGTCCTTGACCTTGTCGGTGACCGGCCGGGGTTCCAGCCAGATGCGTTCGCGCGGGCCCGGCGGGTAGGCGTACCGCTTGCCGGCGAGCGTGATCACGAACGCGGCAACCACCGGGATCGCCGCCGCGGCCGGGACCAGCAGCGGGCCACCGACCACCAGGGCCGCCGAGCCGTAGAGTGCGCCGATGGTGATGCCCAGTTGGATGGTCAGGACCGTGAGCCCGTTGGCGGCCTCGCTGTACTCCCCGCCGGCCCGGAGGATCGCCGACTGGTTGTAGATGCCGATGGCGCCCAGGCCCGCACCCCAGATGGTCATCAGCACCAGGGCAACGGGCAGGTTCCCCACGGCAAGCGGCAGGAGGAACATCGATGCGGCGATGGCCGCCGTCGTGATCAGCAGCGAACGGCGGGGCCGTGAATCCACGGTGAGGCCCGCGATCCAAATGCCCAGCAGGCCGGACCCGCCCAGCACCGTCAGCGAGAGGCTCGTAGCGTAGTCAGGCAGGTTGGCTTCCCGGATGAAGGGCGCTATGTACGTGAACAGGGCGAAGTGCGCCAGGACCAGCAGCGGCCACGCGATGGCCACGGACTTCACGCCCGGCTGGCCGATCGCCTTGCGCAGGGACGGCCGGGCGGCGTCGGAAATGCGCTGGACGCGGGGCAGCAGCCAGAACGCAAGGACCGTCAGGACCACGCCGAAGCCCGCGAGTACCAGGAACGCGGCGCGCCAGCCCAGGAATCCGCCCAGGGCCGTGCCCACCGGTGCGCCGATGGCCAGGCCCAGGCTGTTGCCGCTGAACACAATTGCCAGGGCTTTGCCCACCTTGTCTGCCGGCACCACGCGGGATACGAACGGCGCCATGGTGGTCCAGAGCAGCCCGTGCGCCAGGCCGCCCACCAGGCGGGCGATCATCGCTGAGGTGAAGTCCGGTGCCAGTCCCACCAATGCATTGCTGAGCGCGAAGGTCAGCACCAACGCAACCAGCAAGGCATGCCGCGGGATCTTCCCCAACAGCCGTGCCGCCGGGACCACCGTGACAACAATGACGGCGGCGTAGGCGGCGGCAAGGTAACCAGCCACCGGCTCGGAGACGCCAAGGCCGGTGCTGATCTGCGGCAGCAGCCCGGACGGGAGGAGCTCGGTGGTAATGGCGGTGAACGCAATGGTTGCCAGGACCACCATTGCGGCGTAGGGAAAACGGGCAGGGGACGGCGCGGAAATCGCGGAAGACATGGGGGAGCGTCCATTCAAAGGGTGGGGTTGGAACGCGGCTCGCTGGCCGGACAATTCCTCCCTTAAATTTACAGGATTGGAGGGCCTGTCATGGACGTGACAGAGGTCCGGCGGCACCGTGTTGCGGAGCGAGAAATCGGCGTGGGCGGTACCGGGGGATAGGTTGGTTGTGGAACTTCAACGCCCGCTGCAGCTGCGCCGGGCCCGGAACCCTGGAGACCCCCATGAGCACCCACTGTCCTGCCCAACTGCACAAGCTGATGGTGGCCGCGTGACGGCACCGCTGCGCGTCTGCCTGCCCGCCCAGAACCTGCTGGACGCACTCACGCCCATTGACGGCGTCGAGTTTGTCCTGTGGGACCTCACCGGACCCGCACCGGAGGGCCGGCTGGACCTTCTGGTGCCGCCGTATATGGGCAAACCGACCGCGCTCGCAGCCCTGGAGGGTGTCGACGTCGGCCTGGTGCAGAGCCAGTCCATCGGGTACGACGGCGTCTCCGCAGTTCTGCCGTCAGGCGTCCCCTTCGCGAACGCGGCCGGAGTCCATGAGACGTCGACGGCGGAGCTCGCCGTGGGCATGATGGTGGCCTCCCAGCGCGGCATCCCGGACTTTGTCCGCAACCAGGAGACCGGAACGTGGGACAACAGCCCGCGGCCCAGCCTGGCCGACCGGCGGGTGCTGCTGGTGGGCTACGGGGGAGTGGGCAAGGCCATCGAGGCCCGGCTCCTGCCGTTTGAAACCGAAGTCACCCGGATGGCCAGCCGCGCCCGCGAGGACGAGCGCGGGACCATCCACGGAATCGACTCGCTCTATGAGCAGTTGCCGCTGCACGAGATCGTGGTGGTCAGTGTTCCGCTGGGTGAGCAGACCCAGCAGCTGGTGGACGCCAAGTTCCTGGCAGCCATGCCCGACGGAGCCCTGCTGGTCAATGTGGCCCGCGGACCCGTGGCGGACACCAACGCCCTGCTCGCCGAGGCGTCAAGCGGCCGTCTCCGTGCGGCCCTGGACGTGACCGACCCGGAGCCGCTGCCCGCGGACCACCCGCTGTGGACCACGCCGGGGGTGCTCATCACCCCGCACGTCGGCGGCGCCAGCTCGGCCATGTTCCCCCGGATGGTCCGGCTGCTCCGGAAGCAGATCGGGCTCTTGCTGGAGGGCAAGGACCCGGTCAACGTTGTCCTTCCTTAGCCCCAGCCCTTAACCCGCGTCGGCCCCGCCCCTATGCTGGGGCCATGTCCACTTTCGAAGTCCGCCGCAGCGCCGTCATACCCGCTTCCGCAGAAGAGATCTTTCCGCTGGTCGACAACTTTCATGAGTGGACCGCATGGTCCCCATGGGAGACGATCGATCCCGGCATGAGCCGACGCTACTTCGGCAGCCCGTCCGGCACAGGGGCGGGCTACGAATGGAGCGGTAACCGGAAAGCCGGCAGCGGCACCATGGAAATCGTGGAGTCCGTGCCGTCCAGCCTCATCCGGATCCGGCTCCAGTTCACCAAGCCCTTCAAAGCGCTGAACCCCACGTCGTTTACGTTCATGCCGGCTCCGGGCGGCACCGAGGTGACGTGGTCCATGACCGGGGAGAACAAGGGCCTAGGCCGCGTGTTCGCGCTTTTCATGGACATGGACAAGATGGTGGGCGCCGACTACGAGCGTGGGCTCGCCGCGCTCGCCTCCACTGTCCTGGCCAGGAAGAGCTGAGCACGGGGTGGGCGCCGTGGATGATGCGCTGGCCGCGCTGGATGAACCGGACCGCACCTGCCTGCAGCATGTGGTGGAGCTCGCCCGGTCCATCGCCCCGGACACCACGGAGGGCATGAGCTACGGCATGCCTGCCCTGAAGCTTGACGGCAAACCGCTGTTCGCCGCCGTCCAGGCAGCCAAACACCTCTCGATCTTCCCCTTCTCCGGCGCGGTCGTCGCGGCAGTCGCGGACCGGCTGGAAGGGTACTCGCTGTCCAAGGGGACCATCCGCTTCACCGCGGGCCACCCCGTGCCGGACGACGTCGTGCAGGACATTGTCCGGCTGCGCATGGCGGAGATCCGGGGATAGCACAACGGACGACGACGGCACGCACCACCTGCTGTCACGCCACCGGAACGGACGGCCACCTGGCTATCAGGGCCCTGCCGTCCCGCAGGACTTATGGTCCTTCCGGATGCACTCCAGGGGTGCCTAATTTAATGCCATGGCTGACACTCTTGCGTTGCTTGCGGACTCGTTCAAGAACATGGGCGTTGCCCGCGCATACGGCGCCCCCGTAAACCTCAACGGGGAGGAGATGGTGCCCGTGGCGCTGGTGTCCTTCGGCTTCGGCGGCGGCACGGAATCCGGGGACGGCGCCTCCGGCGGGGGAGGCGGCGGCGTCGTGGTGCCGCTCGGTGTCTACCGCACGGTCAACGGCAGGACCGTCTTCCGCCCTAATGCCATCGCCGCCCGGGTTTGCCTGGTGCCTTTGGTGACGGCAACGGGGGCTGCAGTCCGCAAGGCTGTCAGGGCGGCCCGCAAATAATTCCAGAGGCAAGGTACCCCTTAAAAATCCCCTATTTCCCCGCGGGAATTTCAGTTCCATAATGGCCTCGTAGACTTCGGGGACCCCGCGGCGCTGGCTGCTGCCACCGCTCCGTTGGGGTCTCGGTTGGCCGCCCCGGCATTCGGCGGGAAGGACGGCCACGAGGGCCCGGTGGGGGACGGCCGGACCATTTTCGGGGGAGAGCGACGCCATCACAACAGCAAGGGAAGTTGTTTGTCATGCTCAAAGATATGGAAGTCATGGCTGTGCTGCCTGCGAAGGATATCGACCGGGCCAAGGAATTTTATCGGGACAAGCTGGGGTTTGAACCAGAGCGGACTATGGCCGATGGCGGCCTTGTCTACCGGTGCGGGAAGGGGACCTCGTTCCTGATCTACCAGACGGACAACGCGGGTTCGGCTAAGAACACGCAAATCGGCTGGGCCACTGATGACGTCCAGCGCGACGTGGACGAACTCCGTGCCCGCGGCGTCGTTTTCGAAGACTACGACATGCCCGGACTCAAGACCGAGAACGGCATCGCATCGATGGAGGGCTACGGCCAGGCGGCCTGGTTCCTGGACAGCGAGGGCAACATCCTCAACATCTCCTCGATTCCTTCCTGACGGCCAGGGCCCGCAGACGCAGGCTCCGCAATAGAAAGTACGACGCCGGCACGTGCCGCCCGAAGCACCCGCACCCGGGTGCGTGGCAGCGGCGGGCCGGCGCCGCCGTCGTCAGCGCTACGGATCGTCAGCGGTACGGAAGGAAAGGATGGCAATGGGCGCGGAACAGGTGCCGGAGACGCGGGGCGTCTCGGTGCAGTTGCTGGCCACGGTTGACCTTGCCGGGGAGATCGAGGGCATGGAGGGCCGGCAGCTGCGGACGAGGATGGTGACCATCGATCCCGGCGGTGTTTTCGGCCCGCTCCATGACCACGTAGGCCGGCCCGGCACGGTCTACATCCTGCAGGGAACCATCACAGACCACCGGGACGGCGTGGCCACTGACTACGGACCGGGCGTGGGTTGGCCGGAGGACCGGAACACGCTGCATTGGCTGGAAAACCGCGGAACGGTCCCGGCCGTGGAAATCTCCGTGGACATCGTGGCCGCCCCGCCACAGTGAAGCTCAGACTGCGGGCTCACGCCAGCCGAGGGCCATCCTGACCGCGCCGCGCAGGGTGAGCCGGTTCCGCCTGGTGACGGCGACGACGGCGGCGACGCCGGCGAGCAGGACCACAATGCCGCCCACCGCCACGGACCAGCGCGCGCCGAACTCGCTGCCGATCCAGCCCACCAGCGGCGACCCTATTGCTGTTCCGCCTTGGAGTATAGCCAGGTAGAGGGCCAGTACGCGGCCCCGGAACTGTGGCTCCACGGAGAGCTGGATGCTGGTGTTGCAGCTGTTAAGGAAAGTGATGGACGCCAGGCCCACGGGAATCAGGATTGCCGCGTAGACCCAGAACGTCGGGGCGATGCTGCCCAGTATGGTGAAGACCCCCAGTCCCAGTGCCCCGCCCAGCAGGAACCGCAGCCGCGGCCCCGAGCGTCGCGCCGCGAGGAGGGCGCCGGCCAGCGTCCCCACGGCCATGATGGAGCCGAGAAGCCCGAATTCACTGGGCCCCATGCTGAACTCGGTGGTGGCCATCAGCGAGTTGATCACCGGGAAGTTCATTCCGAACGCACCCAGGATGCCCACCAGGACCATGATCAGCATCAGGTCAGGCCGGCGCCGCACGTAACGGATGCCCTCGGCCACCTGGTGCTTGTTCCGCTCGCCCCTGGCCATCGGGGCAGGCTGGGTGGTGCGGATTCGGAACAGCGAGACCAGGACGGCGGCGAAGCTTGCGGCGTTGAGCAGGAACACCGGCCCGGTACCCACCCAGGCGATGAGCACGCCGGCGATGGCAGGGCCGGTGAGCCGTGCGGTGTTGAAGCTCGCGGAGTTCAGTGCCACCGCATTGGAAATGTTCTCCTGGCCTACCAGCTCCGAGACGAAGGCCTGGCGCGCCGGCGCGTCCACCGCGCTGGCCACGCCCAAGCAGAAGGCAGCCACGTAGGCGTGCCAGAGTTGCGCGGTGCCGGTGACCACCAGCAGGCCGATGGCCAGTCCGGTGAAGCCCATGGCCAGCTGCGTCCACATGAGGATGATGCGCTTGCGGTATCGGTCCGCCAGGACCCCGCCGTAGGGGCCGAAGAGCAGCATCGGCAGGAACTGCAGGCCCGTGGTGAGTCCGACGGCTGCACCCGAATGGTCGGTGAGGACGGTCAGGACCAGCCAGTCCTGGGCCACGCGCTGCATCCAGGTGCCAATGTTGGAGACGATCGCGCCGCTGGCCCAAATGCGGTAATTGGGGTTTTCGAGGGCCCGGAACATCGCACTCATTTGCCGCTCATTTCCTGCATGATGCGGGCCGCACGGCTGAGGATCAGCCGGTCTTCCTCGCTGAGTCCGGCCACGCGCTGCGCCAGCCAGGCCGTCCGCTGGCTCCGGGCTTCCGCCAACACTGTCCTTCCGGCGTCGGTGATGTCCACGCGGACCTGCCGGCCGTCGTCGGGATCGGCGCTCCTGGTGACGAACGCCTGGTCCGCAAGGGCGTTGACGATCCTGGTCATGGACGGTGCCTGGACATGCTCACTCCTGGCCAGATCCCGCAGGGTGCTGGGGCCGCTGCCGTTCAGCAGGGCCAGGACGGTGTACTGGCCCGGGGTGATGGCGTCGCCGGTGGCCTCAACGCGGAGCCGGCGCGAGGTGCGCATCACGGCGGTGCGGAGATCGATGGCGAGAGTGTCGGGGGTCGTGGGGTCTGCGGTTGCCTGGTGCGTCGTCTGGGTGGGGGTCATGTAAAGGTAAGCGCCTCCTGCTGGCGTTTGTTAGCACTGCTAATTAGTTCTGCTAACTATTATGCCCGCATTGGTTGCTGCAGGCAATGGATCGAGGTGTGGTTTTGCTGACAGCTCCGGCACAATGGGAGCCGTGATTGGGCGCAGAACAGACGGAAACCCTAAACCCCCGCTGTCGTGGAAGGGGAGATTGAACCTGGCGGTGACGGTGCTGGTGCTCTTCCTGGGGCCCATTATGATCGGCGTGGGCAGCTTTATGATCAACGCCGACGAGGAGCTCGCCCGTTCAGGTGTCCAGGCGACCGGAACGATCGTCCACTTCGACGATGTCACCAAGGCGTCCGAACGCAGGATGCAGGTGGAATTCCCTGCCGCGGACGGAGCGGTCCACCGGACCTTCGCCGCCGTGGACCACGATCAGTATCCCGAGGTCGGCAGCAGCGTTACCGTCGTTTATGCGGAAAATGATCCTGGGCGGGCCATTGTGCCCGGCTATGAGAGCGACGGCGTCTGGCTGCGCGGCGCCGGGGTTGTCCTCACGGTCATCTTCGGCGTTCTGGGCCTCCTGTTCGTCATTCTGGTGGGCAGTGCTGTTCTGCGGGCCAAGTCGCGGCGGCGCCGAACGCAGCAGGTGGTCTAGCCGGGGCGGTGCTATCACACCGGAGCGCTGGCCTGTCCGCTCCAGCATGACGGGCGTAGGCTGTGCGCACCATGACTGAACAGCAGCCCTTTAAGTTGGTCCGGCGCTATCCTCACTTCGAGCTGCGCCGGTATCCCGATTATGTGGTCGCCGAGGTAAAGGTGACGGCCGATTTTGACCGCGCAGGCAATGCCGCCTTCCGGTACCTCTTCAACTACATCAGCGGCAACAACACTGCCCGGCAGAAACTGGCGATGACCGCCCCCGTGATCCAGGAAGCGGGAGGCCAGAAGCTCGCCATGACCGCACCGGTACTCCAGAGCGGACTGCTGCCTGGGTCCGGGGAACAGGCGGAATTCGCAGTGGCCTTTGTCCTGCCGGCCGGCGTGAGTGCCGACACCGCTCCCGTGCCCACCGATCCCAGGGTCACAGTGCGGGCGGTGCCCGGTTCCCTCGCCGCGGTGCTGGGCTTCTCGGGCAGCGGTTCGGCATCGGCCTTTGAGCGGCGCAACAACGGGCTGCAGGCTGCGCTCACCCTGGCCGGCCTGTCGCCTGTGGGAGCGCCGAGGTTCGCCCGCTTTGATCCACCCTTCAAACCCTGGTTCCTGCGGCACAACGAGGTGGTCCAGGATGTGCTGGAGCTCCCTCCGGGTGATGCGGCGCCCGCGTCCGGGTAGCGGCTTTCCCGCTGCGGACACCCGTTCGCGTCGGGCCAGCCCTTCCTACGCCTTGTGTGCGTCCCGGACGTGGGCCTGGGTCTGGCCCTGCATGACCCAGCGGTTGCCGTCGGGGTCGCTGAAGTAGGCGAACAGGACACCGCCCAGGTCCTGGATCTCGCTGATATCCGCGCCGCGGTCCACCAGCTCGCTACGGACCCCGGCGATGTCCGGGACAACCAGCTGCAGGCCCTCGAGGCTGCCTGGGGTCATGGAGGTCATTCCGGTGCCGATGACCACCGACGCGGCAGAGCCAGGGGGCGTCAGCTGGACGACGCGCATGCCCGGAATATGTTCCACATCGTGGTCAAGGACGAATCCCAGCTTGTCCGTGTAAAACGCTTTTGATCTGTCGACGTCGGAAACCGGGACCTGTACAACCTCAAGGCGCATTTGCATGGAGGCCACTCTAGCCTTGGGCACGACGCCAGGGAACGGCATTTGCAGATCGATTTACTACTTTCGAGTGCCCTGCATTTATTAAGCCGGTCAGGCGTATTGCGACGGGCTTTCCTCAAGGTTCCCTCAAGACTGCCTGAATGTTGGCTGAGGATCGCTAAAGGTCGCGTAAACGGCTCTGCAGGGCAAATAAGCTCGGCGGTGACGAGTTTATCGGGCTATGCAGCAGGCCCGGGATTGCGGGGGCATCCTTCTCTGGCCCCCTGTATGTGGGGAAATGAATGTCCGACTACGACACCCTTTTGGGGTTTGTTCCTTCCGCGCCGGCGCCGAAGCCGCCACGGAAACCGCGCTTTTCCACTTTCGTTGTGGCCGTAATTACCGGGCTTTTCATGCTGTTGGGAGCGCTGAGCGGCGGCATTGGGGGAGCACTTATTATCCTGGGCATTTCAACTGCCCTTACAGGTCTCTACGTTCTTCTCACCGGACGGCGCTCCTGGGCCTGGCTGCCCGCGAAACGCAAGGCCGGCGCCGTCGCAATCGCCGCCGCTCTGGCGCTGTTCATCGGTGGCGCTGTCGCGCTGCCGCGCGTTGCCGGCGCGGACCTGGAGGCAGCCTCCTCGGAAAGCACTGCCAAAGCGACGACGGCGAAAGCGAGCCCGACGGCGACAGCCGAGGCATCGCCGTCGGCCACCCCAACTGCCACGACGACGGACACCGGGGAGCCGCTGGACCCGGAGAATCCAAGCGTTCTTGCCGCCGGTGCGACCGCGGCTGCGCCCAATGCGCAGCCGGCGTACGCAAGCAAGGCGCTGGACGTACTGGCAACCCTGCCGATCAAGGGCCGGGCGCCGAAGACGGGGTATGACCGCGCACAGTTCGGCCAGGCGTGGGCAGACGTGGACCGGAACGGGTGCGATACGCGCAACGACATCCTCAAACGCGACCTCACCGGCGTTTCGTACACGAACAGTGTGCCGTGCAAGGTGCAGTCGGGATCCCTGGCCGACCCCTACACGGGCAAGACCATCAGCTTTGTCAGGGGTTCGGCCACCAGCAGTGCCGTCCAGATCGACCACGTGGTGGCCTTGAGCGACGCCTGGCAGAAGGGCGCGCAGCAGCTGACCGCCGAGCAGCGGACGGCGTTCGCCAACGATCCGCTGAACCTGCAGGCCACGGACGGGCCCACCAACCAGCAAAAGGGCGACGGCGATGCGGCCACCTGGTTGCCGCCGAACAAGGGCTTCCGCTGTGACTACGTTGCCCGGCAGGTTTCCTTGAAGGCGACATACGGGCTGTGGGTCACCCAGGCGGAACACGATGCAATTGCCCGGATCCTGGGCGACTGCGCCGGGCAGCTGGCACCGACCAACCAGCAGGCGCCGGCTCCCGTGGCGGTTGCCCCGGCACCGGCCGCCGTTGCGCCGGCACCTGCGCCGGCTCCGGCAGCACCCGCACCGGCACCTGCTGCCGTCGCCCCTGCTCCTGCTGCACCGGCGCCCGTGGCACCTGCGCCTGCCGCTCCGGCACCTGCTGCTGCCTACTACGCCAACTGCGCGGCGGCGAGGGCTGCAGGAGCCGCGCCGCTTTACGCCGGGCAAGCCGGTTACCGGCCCGCACTGGACCGTGATTCCGACGGCGTCGCCTGCGAGTAGCCGCCGGGTCTTTCCTCGGGCCTCGGCCCAACTGCATCACCACCACATCGCATTCCTAGGGGGAATCATGAACAACAACCTGTACGCCGACCACCCGGGCACCGGACGGCTGAAAAAATCGTTGGCGCTGGCCGTCCTGGCCGGCCTGTTGTTGACCGGCTGCGGCGGCAAACAGGCATCCGTCGAACCGGCATCCGCCGCCACGTCCACCGCCACCGCCACCGCCACCGCTGAGGCGTCTGTCTCCGTTCCAGGTGTGGTGGGCCTGACCCTGGACAAGGCCACGGAGAAGCTCAAAGGTCTCGGCTTCAAGGTTGAGGCCAAGGACATCGTGGACGGCAAGAGCATCATGATGGAGAAGAACTGGCAGGTGATGACGCAGGATCCTGCCGGCGGCGCCACAGCGGCCAAGGGTTCCACCGTTCGCCTCGGCGTGAAGTCGCTCGACAAAATTGCTGCGGAGAAGGCGGCTGCCGAGAAGGCCGCGGCTGACAAGGCTGCCGCCGAACAGGCTGCAGCCGCGAAGGCAGCTGCTGAAAAAGCCGCGGCTGACAAGGCCGCCGCCGACCAGGCTGCTGCAGCAAAAGCTGCAGCAGACCAGGCCGCGCGGGACGCAGCTGCCAAGGCCGCCGCCGAGCAGCAAGCAGCGCAGCAGGCAGCCAAGGCTCCGGCCCCGGCTCCAGCCCAGGCACCTGCCACTGCCTACTACGCCAACTGCACCGCAGCGAAGAATGCTGGCGCCGCCCCGCTGTACAGAGGTCAGCCCGGATACAGTTCCTCTCTTGACCGTGATGGCGACGGTGTTGCCTGCGAGCGTTAGCCGGCGCGGGCAGGACTAAGGCGAGCTGTGGACGCTTCCCGTTTGCGGAGGCGTCCACAGCTCGTTCGGTTAGTGGGTACGGCGACAGTCATGGCCGCGGCGGCGCAGTGTGCGGCAGCACACACAGCGGAATTACGGCGCCGACAGGCTGCCTGGGTGCCCGGAACGCCGGTTTTGCCCCGGAATTCCGCGGGTTCCCCACCTCCTTCCACCCGATTTGCGGTGGGGGTTGTGTGCGGGTATTGTTTTCTGAGTCGCCGCCGCTGAAGCGGAAAAATAGCGACCAACCCCCTTTTGAACGGCCTGGAAAATGGTTCGCCTTTTGTGCGTGCTGTTGGTGGGTGGGGGCTGATCCTGGAGGTTTTGAGACACGGAAACGTGGTTTGCAAAGCCGGGCGGGATCGGGTAGGTTTGAAAAGTTGCTCCGGAGCGATCCTGAACGTGAGTGTTTGGGTGGTGCCGGGTGTGTCTGTTGTTTGAGAACTCAATAGTGTGCCAAGTTTGTTGATACCGATTATGTATGTAATTGGTTGATTGTGCCGAATCGTGCCGCCCCTGTGGTGTGGTTTGGTGTTTTTAGCTGGTTTCAAATTTTGTGCAGCCTTTGTCGCCGTTATTTCCGGTGGTTTTGGTTGTGTCTGTTTTACTTCAACGGAGAGTTTGATCCTGGCTCAGGATGAACGCTGGCGGCGTGCTTAACACATGCAAGTCGAACGATGATGCCCACTTGTGGGTGGATTAGTGGCGAACGGGTGAGTAACACGTGAGTAACCTGCCCTTGACTCTGGGATAAGCCTGGGAAACTGGGTCTAATACCGGATATGACCTTCCATCGCATGGTGGTTGGTGGAAAGCTTTTGTGGTTTTGGATGGACTCGCGGCCTATCAGCTTGTTGGTGGGGTAATGGCCTACCAAGGCGACGACGGGTAGCCGGCCTGAGAGGGTGACCGGCCACACTGGGACTGAGACACGGCCCAGACTCCTACGGGAGGCAGCAGTGGGGAATATTGCACAATGGGCGCAAGCCTGATGCAGCGACGCCGCGTGAGGGATGACGGCCTTCGGGTTGTAAACCTCTTTCAGTAGGGAAGAAGCCGCAAGGTGACGGTACCTGCAGAAGAAGCGCCGGCTAACTACGTGCCAGCAGCCGCGGTAATACGTAGGGCGCAAGCGTTATCCGGAATTATTGGGCGTAAAGAGCTCGTAGGCGGTTTGTCGCGTCTGCCGTGAAAGTCCGGGGCTCAACTCCGGATCTGCGGTGGGTACGGGCAGACTAGAGTGATGTAGGGGAGACTGGAATTCCTGGTGTAGCGGTGAAATGCGCAGATATCAGGAGGAACACCGATGGCGAAGGCAGGTCTCTGGGCATTAACTGACGCTGAGGAGCGAAAGCATGGGGAGCGAACAGGATTAGATACCCTGGTAGTCCATGCCGTAAACGTTGGGCACTAGGTGTGGGGGACATTCCACGTTTTCCGCGCCGTAGCTAACGCATTAAGTGCCCCGCCTGGGGAGTACGGCCGCAAGGCTAAAACTCAAAGGAATTGACGGGGGCCCGCACAAGCGGCGGAGCATGCGGATTAATTCGATGCAACGCGAAGAACCTTACCAAGGCTTGACATGAACCGGAAAGATCTGGAAACAGGTCCCCCCCTTGTGGTCGGTTTACAGGTGGTGCATGGTTGTCGTCAGCTCGTGTCGTGAGATGTTGGGTTAAGTCCCGCAACGAGCGCAACCCTCGTTCTATGTTGCCAGCACGTGATGGTGGGGACTCATAGGAGACTGCCGGGGTCAACTCGGAGGAAGGTGGGGACGACGTCAAATCATCATGCCCCTTATGTCTTGGGCTTCACGCATGCTACAATGGCCGGTACAAAGGGTTGCGATACTGTGAGGTGGAGCTAATCCCAAAAAGCCGGTCTCAGTTCGGATTGGGGTCTGCAACTCGACCCCATGAAGTCGGAGTCGCTAGTAATCGCAGATCAGCAACGCTGCGGTGAATACGTTCCCGGGCCTTGTACACACCGCCCGTCAAGTCACGAAAGTTGGTAACACCCGAAGCCGGTGGCCTAACCCCTTGTGGGAGGGAGCTGTCGAAGGTGGGACTGGCGATTGGGACTAAGTCGTAACAAGGTAGCCGTACCGGAAGGTGCGGCTGGATCACCTCCTTTCTAAGGAGCACCTACAACAACCCCGCCAAGCCGCATGGTTTGTGTGGTGGTGTTGTCAGGAAGCAAGCCCGTTGCGCAGGCGATTGTCCTGCGGCGGGTGCTCATGGGTGGAATATCAACAAATAGGTGCCTGGTGGCACGGACCATTGATCAGTACGGATTCCTTCGGGGGTTCAGGAACGTTGTGTGGTCTGGTGTTCCGGGTAGTGTTTGGCACACTGTTGGGTCCTGAGGCAACAGGGCCGGGGTTTAGGTCCCGGGTTTGTTTGTTTCTGGTTTCCCTGTCATGACGGTCTGCGCGCGTTTTGTGTGTGGGGTGTGTGGTGTGGGGTTGTTGTTTGAGAACTACATAGTGGACGCGAGCATCTTGTATAAGAAGCAATTTCCAAGAATATGAACCTGGATCTGGTTCGTGTGCCTTTTGGGTGTGCGGGGCAGTTTCTGTGGTTCTCTCGAGTGTTTTTTGTTTTTGATCTTTGTGGTCAAGTTTTTAAGAGCACACGGTGGATGCCTTGGCATTAGGAGCCGAAGAAGGACGTAGGAATCTGCGATAAGCCTGGGGGAGTCGATAACCGGACTGTGATCCCAGGGTGTCCGAATGGGGAAACCCCGCCAAGCGCGCGAGTGACTTGGTGACCCGTACCTGAACACATAGGGTGCGTGGGGGGAACGCGGGGAAGTGAAACATCTCAGTACCCGCAGGAAGAGAAAACAATAGTGATTCCGTTAGTAGTGGCGAGCGAACGCGGATCAGGCTAAACCGTTCCATGTGTGATAGCCGGCGGGCGTTGCATGGTCGGGGTTGTGGGACTTTCCATACCAGTTCTGCCGGGCTGGTGGGGTGTGATGTGCGCGCATAGGTGAACGGTTTTGAAAGGCCGGCCAGAGAGGGTGTTAGTCCCGTAACCGTAATGTGTTTGTACCGCCTGTGAGAGTATCCCAAGTAGTACGGGGCCCGAGAAATCCCGTGCGAATCTGTCAGGACCACCTGATAAGCCTAAATACTCCCTAATGACCGATAGCGGACCAGTACCGTGAGGGAAAGGTGAAAAGTACCCCGGGAGGGGAGTGAAACAGTACCTGAAACCGTGTGCTTACAATCCGTCGGAGCCAGTCTGATTCTGGTGACGGCGTGCCTTTTGAAGAATGAGCCTGCGAGTTAGTGTTACGTCGCGAGGTTAACCCGTGTGGGGCAGCCGTAGCGAAAGCGAGTCTGAATAGGGCGTGTGAGTGGCGTGATCTAGACCCGAAGCGAAGTGATCTACCCATGGCCAGGTTGAAGCGACGGTAAGACGTCGTGGAGGACCGAACCCACTTCAGTTGAAAATGGAGGGGATGAGCTGTGGGTAGGGGTGAAAGGCCAATCAAACTTCGTGATAGCTGGTTCTCCCCGAAATGCATTTAGGTGCAGCGTTGCGTGTTTCTTGCTGGAGGTAGAGCTACTGGATGGCTAATGGGCCCTACAAGGTTACTGACGTCAGCCAAACTCCGAATGCCGGTAAGTGAGAGCGCAGCAGTGAGACTGTGGGGGATAAGCTTCATAGTCGAGAGGGAAACAGCCCAGACCACCAACTAAGGCCCCTAAGCGTGTGCTAAGTGGGAAAGGATGTGGAGTTGCCCAGACAACCAGGAGGTTGGCTTAGAAGCAGCCACCCTTAAAAGAGTGCGTAATAGCTCACTGGTCAAGTGATTCCGCGCCGACAATGTAGCGGGGCTCAAGTACACCGCCGAAGTTGTGGCATTCACATATGTTCCTAGCCTTCGTGGTTCAGGAGTGTGGATGGGTAGGGGAGCGTCGTGTGGGCAGTGAAGCTGCGGTGTAAACCAGTGGTGGAGCCTACACGAGTGAGAATGCAGGCATGAGTAGCGAAAGACGGGTGAGAAACCCGTCCGCCGAATGATCAAGGGTTCCAGGGTCAAGCTAATCTGCCCTGGGTAAGTCGGGACCTAAGGCGAGGCCGACAGGCGTAGTCGATGGACAACGGGTTGATATTCCCGTACCGGCGAAAAACCGTCCATGTTGAACAGGGGATACTAACCGCCCGAGACCTGCCCGACACCCCTTGTGGGTGAAGGGTTTTGGTGGAGCGCGGGACCTGATCCTGGGAGGCAAGCGTATTAACAGGTGTGACGCAGGAAGGTAGCCGAGCCGGGCGATGGTTGTCCCGGTCTAAGGATGTAGGGCGAGTGGTAGGCAAATCCGCCACTCATGGTGCCTGAGATCTGATGGGACCCCCGTTTGGGGGGATTTGGTGATCCTATGCTGCCGAGAAAAGCATCGACGCGAGGTTTTAGCCGCCCGTACCCCAAACCGACACAGGTGATCAGGTAGAGAATACTAAGGCGATCGAGAGAATTATGGTTAAGGAACTCGGCAAAATGCCCCCGTAACTTCGGGAGAAGGGGGGCCCCAACCTTGAACGGACTACGCGTCCGGGAGGGGATCGGGGCCGCAGAGACCAGGGGGAAGCGACTGTTTACTAAAAACACAGGTCCGTGCGAAGTCGCAAGACGATGTATACGGACTGACTCCTGCCCGGTGCTGGAAGGTTAAGAGGACCGGTTAGCCTCACGGCGAAGCTGAGAATTTAAGCCCCAGTAAACGGCGGTGGTAACTATAACCATCCTAAGGTAGCGAAATTCCTTGTCGGGTAAGTTCCGACCTGCACGAATGGAGTAACGACTTCCCCGCTGTCTCAACCATAAACTCGGCGAAATTGCAGTACGAGTAAAGATGCTCGTTACGCGCAGCAGGACGGAAAGACCCCGAGACCTTTACTATAGTTTGGTATTGGTGTTCGGAGTGGCTTGTGTAGGATAGGTGGGAGACGTTGAAGCCCGGACGCCAGTTCGGGTGGAGTCATCGTTGAAATACCACTCTGGTCACTTTGGACATCTAACTTCGGCCCGTAATCCGGGTCAGGGACAGTGCCTGATGGGTAGTTTAACTGGGGCGGTTGCCTCCTAAAAAGTAACGGAGGCGCCCAAAGGTTCCCTCAGCCTGGTTGGCAATCAGGTGTCGAGTGTAAGTGCACAAGGGAGCTTGACTGTGAGAGAGACATCTCGAGCAGGGACGAAAGTCGGGACTAGTGATCCGGCGGTACATTGTGGAATGGCCGTCGCTCAACGGATAAAAGGTACCTCGGGGATAACAGGCTGATCTTGCCCAAGAGTCCATATCGACGGCATGGTTTGGCACCTCGATGTCGGCTCGTCGCATCCTGGGGCTGGAGTAGGTCCCAAGGGTTGGGCTGTTCGCCCATTAAAGCGGTACGCGAGCTGGGTTTAGAACGTCGTGAGACAGTTCGGTCCCTATCCGCTGCGCGCGCAGGAAATTTGAGAAGGGCTGTCCTTAGTACGAGAGGACCGGGACGGACGAACCTCTGGTGTGTCAGTTGTACTGCCAAGTGCACCGCTGATTAGCTACGTTCGGATGGGATAACCGCTGAAAGCATCTAAGCGGGAAGCTCGCTTCAAGATGAGATTTCCATACACATTTATGTGTGAGAGGCCCCCAGCCAGACCACTGGGTTGATAGGCCGGATGTGGAAGCGAGGACTAACGACTCGTGAAGCTGACCGGTACTAATAGGCCAACAACTTACACCACACAGAAAAACATTCTGCTTGCGTCCACTATGTGGTTCCCAACCAACAACCCCGTCAACACACGGGGCACGGCAGGAACCAACAACTAAATACAACACCACCCCCTGCCCACAGGCAGGGACGTTGTAACCACAAGATTTCCCAACCCTGCGGGGTTCGGGTACAAGGGTTACGGCGGTCATAGCGTGGGGGAAACGCCCGGTCCCATTCCGAACCCGGAAGCTAAGACCCACAGCGCCGATGGTACTGCACCCGGGAGGGTGTGGGAGAGTAGGTCACCGCCGGAACATCATTACAGAAGGGCCCTGACAAGGAACGTCAGGGCCCTTCGACATTTAACCCCTCCCCACGCCGCAGCGAGCGGAACCCCGTCCCAGGGAAACCCTCAGGCCAGTGCCCCAACGCGCCATCACATCCTGCCCGGATTCCTCGGACCCGCCATCACTTCCCGCCCACTACCCGACAGCATGTGATGCTGTTCGGGGAGAAGGGGCAGGATGTGATACCGCGTTGGGGGAAAAGGGGCAGGATGTGATACCGCGTTGGGGGAAAAGGGGCAGGATGTGATACCGCGTTGGGGGAAAAGGGGCAGGACATGATGCCGCGTCGCGGAGAGTTTCGTAACGACGATGACGGATTGTTGAACAATCCGTCTTTTTAGGGCATTCTTGAAGGACACCCATCCGAGACGGAGATCACAATGCCCAGCATCGACCTGAACAGCGACGTCGGCGAGTCCTTTGGGAACTGGTCGTTCGGCGATGACGCCGCCATTTTCGAAAGTGTATCCAGCGCCAACGTCGCCTGCGGCTTCCACGCGGGCGATCCCGTCGGCATCATGGCCACCTGCCAGGCTGCTGTGAAGGCCGGCGTCACCGTTGGCGCCCACCCCGGTTACCGCGATCTGGCGGGATTCGGCCGCCGCTTCGTGGACATGACCCCGGAAGAGCTGACTGCTGACGTCGTCTACCAGATTGGCGCGGTCCAGGCAGTAGCCCTCGCAGCAGGAACCGCCGTCCGCTACGTCAAGCCCCACGGCGCCCTCTACAACACCATCGTGAACCACCCCAAGCAGGCCGGCGCCGTGGTCGCAGCGATCCTCGCCGTGGACCCCACGCTGCCCCTGATGGTGCTCCCGAACTCCGAGATCCAGCGCCAGGCCGAAGCTGCCGGACTGCGGACCGTGGCCGAGGCCTTCGCCGACCGGGCCTACAATCCGGACGGCACCCTGGTCTCCCGCCGTGAACCAGGCGCCGTGCTGCACGAGGTGGCGGACGTCGTCGAGCACGTCCTGCGCCTGGCAACCGACGGCGTGGTCCGTGCCATCGACGGATCCCTCGTCCCCGTCAAGGCCGACAGCATCTGCCTGCACGGTGACACTCCCGGGTCCGTGGCCATAGCCGCTGCCGTCCGCGCCGCACTGGTGGACGCCGGCATCCAGATCCAGAGCTTCGCTTAGCCATGACCGCTCAGCAGCACGAGGCTCAATCAACCCCACATGCCGGCCTGACCGGGATCCGCCCCGCAGGGGACCGGGCCATTCTGGTGGAGCTGCCGTCCCTGGACGCTGTCCTCAGCCTCCAGGCGCAGCTCACCGCACATCCGCAGCCGGGCCAGATCGACGTCATTGCCGCCGCAGGAACTGTGATGGTCACCGCTGATTCGCCGCAAGCGGCGCAGGCCCTGGCCGTGCACGTCCGCGGCCTGGACCTGGAGGCGCCCGCGGAGGCCGAGAGCACGCTGGTCACCATCGATGTGGTGTACGACGGCGAGGACCTGGATGAGGTGGCAGCCCTCACCGGGCTCGACCGTGGGGGAGTGGTGGCAGCGCACACGGGCCAGCTGTGGACCGCGGCTTTCGCCGGCTTCGCCCCGGGATTCGCCTACCTCACCGGCCAGGATTCCACCCTGGAGGTTCCCCGCCGCCGCTCGCCGCGCACTGCCGTCCCCGCGGGAGCCGTTGCCCTGGGCGGCGCCTACTCGGCCGTCTACCCCCGGCAGTCCCCGGGCGGCTGGCAACTGATCGGCCGGACCGCTGCAGCCATGTGGGACCTGGGCCGGGAAAGGCCCGCGCTGGTCCGGCCCGGGGACACCGTCCGGTTCAACGCGATCCGTGCCCAGGCGACCGTGACGAACCACCAACAATCCATTACCGGCGCGACATCAACAGAAGAACACGCCACCGAAGGCCTCGTCGTCCGCAAACCCGGCCTTCAGTCCACCATCCAGGACCTCGGCCGCCCCGGCTACGCGTCCCTTGGCGTCAGCAGCGCCGGCGCCATGGACCGTGGAGCCCTCCGCCGCGCCAATCGCCTCGTGGGCAACGGCGAAGGTGACGCCGGCATCGAACTCCTCTTCGGCGGACTGGAACTCGTGGCCCGCAGCGACCAGGTCCTTGCCGTCACCGGCGCAGCCGTTCCGCTGGAGATCACGCCCCCAGACGAGCAGAGGGCTGGGGAAGAAAAGCGGACGACGGTAGTACGCCACCCCGCGTGCGACGCCCCCTTTGCCCTCCTGGCAGGGGAGCGACTGACCGTCGGCACCCCCACGGCAGGGCTGCGCTCCTACGTAGGGGTCCGGGGCGGACTCGGCGGACCCGCAGCCCTCGGCAGCCGTTCCACCGACACCATGTCCGGCATCGGCCCTGAACCGCTTCAGGCGGGCGCCGTCCTGCCCGTACGGACTCCCAAGCCCGGGAGCATCGTGGGCCACCCCGAGGTCTCGCCCCTCCCGGACCGGGAAAAAGCCACCGTGCTGCGCGTGGTCCCCGGACCCCGGCAGGACTGGTTCAGCGGCGAAACCCTGCAGGAGTTCCTTCGACGGGAGTGGACCGTCACGCCACAGTCGAACCGGATCGGACTCAGGCTGAACGGCCACGCCCTCACCCGCAGCCGGGACGGCGAACTGGCCAGCGAAGGAACCGTCCGCGGCGCCGTGCAGGTACCCCCGGAAGGCCAGCCCGTCCTGTTCCTCTCCGACCACCCGGTGACCGGCGGGTATCCGGTGATTGCCGTCGTCGTCCACGCAGACCTGGACAAAGCCGCCCAACTTCCCCCGGGCACCACCGTGCGGTTCGCCGCCATGCTCCCGGCAGAACTGCCCGAAACACCTAAGGAAAGCCCCCATGCGTAAAGTCCTCATTGCCAACCGCGGCGAGATTGCCGTCCGGATCGCCCGGGCCTGCGACGATGCAGGCCTGGAAAGCGTGGCCGTCTACGCCGATCCCGACGCCGATGCACTGCACGTTTCCGCCGCCACCGAGGCGTACGCGCTGCCCGGCTCCAGGCCCCAGGACACCTACCTGGACATTGAAAAAATCCTCGCCATTGCGGTGAAAAGCGGCGCCGACGCCGTCCACCCCGGCTACGGCTTCCTGTCCGAAAACGCCGGCTTCGCCCAGGCAGTCATCGACGCCGGCCTGACCTGGATCGGCCCGTCCCCGGAAACCATCCGGCTCCTGGGCGACAAGGTCAGCGCCCGCGAAGTGGCCGTCCGCGCCGGCGCCCCCCTTGCCCCGGGAAGCGACGGCCCGGTGGCCAGCGCCGCCGAGGTCCGCGCGTTCGCCGAGCAGGTCGGGCTCCCCGTCGCCATCAAGGCTGCCTTCGGCGGCGGCGGCCGCGGCCTGAAGGTGGTCCGGAACCAGGCCGATATCGAGGAAAGCTTCGACTCCGCCGTCCGTGAATCCCTGGCCGCCTTCGGCCGCAGCGAGTGCTACGTGGAGAAATTCCTGGACCGGCCCCGCCACGTGGAAGCCCAGGTCATCGCCGATACCCACGGCAACGTGGTGGTGGTGGGCACCCGCGACTGCTCGCTCCAGCGCCGGCACCAGAAACTCGTCGAGGAGGCTCCCGCGCCGTTCCTCACCCCCGACCAGCGGGCGGCCATCCACGCCTCGGCCAAGGCCATTTGCCGCGAGGCCGGCTATGTGGGCGCCGGCACTGTGGAGTACCTGCTGGACGGCAGCGGCTTCCTGAGCTTCCTGGAGGTGAACACCCGGCTGCAGGTGGAGCATCCCATCACGGAGGAGACCTCGGGCGTGGACCTGGTGGCAGCCCAGCTGGCCATCGCGGCGGGGGAGAAGCTGCCCATCCTGGAGGACCCGGAAGCGCGGGGCCACGCGTTCGAGTTCCGGATCAATGCCGAGGATCCGGGCCGCGGCTTCCTGCCGTCCCCGGGTGCCGTCACGGAGTTCGAAGTGCCGACCGGGTCCGGGATCCGCGTGGACACCGGTGTCCGCGCCGGCTCCGTGGTGCCGGGGCAGTTCGACTCCCTGCTGGCCAAGCTGGTGGTCACCGGCGCGGACCGGCAGCAGGCCCTGCGCCGCGCCCGCCGCGCCCTGCGCGAGTTCCGCATCGGCGGTCTGGCCACCGTGCTGCCGTTCCACCGGGCCGTGGTGGAGGCCCCTGATTTCACCCGCGACGGTGGGCTGGACATCTACACCACCTGGATCGAGAGCGAATTCGCCGCGGCACTGGCGGCGGACCCTGCCTTCAGCCCCGCCGCCCCGGAGGAGCCCCGCCGCACCATCGGCATCGAGGTGGACGGCAAGCGCATGGAACTGGGGCTGCCCAAGGCGCTCCTGGATTCGCTGCTGGACGGCGGCCGCCGGGGAGCCGCCGGCCGGGATGACGCGGACGCTCCGCAGCAGAAGGCAGGGGAAGAAGCGGAAAGGAACGACGGCGACCTGCTGGCCACCATGGCCGGCACCGTGGTCAAGTGGCTGGCTGAGCCCGGGTCCAGCGTCGAGGAGGGTGAGACGGTGCTGGTGCTCGAGGCCATGAAGATGGAAACGGCCGTCGCCGCCCACCGTACCGGCACGCTCGGCGAGCAGTTCGCTGCGGCGGGGGAGGCCGTCGCGCCCGGCCAGGTGCTTACCAGTATCGGGTAGGCGGGATGCCGGCGCAGTGGCGCGGGCAGGGGCCGATATCGTGGTGCCATGACGTTTGACGAGGTGCTGGCCGATCTCCAGGCCCAGGCCAGGACCACTAAGCACGCCGAAACGGGCCTTTGGGTGGCCGCCCAGCTGCGCAGCCGCATCGAGGCCGGCAAGCTCAAGCCCGGTTCCAAGCTCGCGGAGGAAGCCCTCCGCGAGGCCCTGGGTGTGTCCCGCAATACCCTGCGGGAGGCGTTCACCGCGCTCCATGCCGAGCACATCGTCACCCGCATCCCCAACCGGGGCGTGTTCGTCGCACACCCCACCGCGGACGACATCCGCGAAATCTACCGCGTCCGGCGGTTCCTGGAACCCGCAGCCGTGCTTTGGGCCGGAGCGGCCCCGCTGGAGCCCCTGGCGGCGATCGTGAAAACGGCCCGGGCCGCCGCCGCGGACGGGGACATTCCCGGCATGGCCGGCGCCAACCAGGACTTCCACCGCGCCCTGGTAAACCGTGCAGGCAGTGAGCGGCTCAACAGCCTCATGGAGCAGGTTTTGGCCGAGATGCGCCTGGTATTCCACTCGATGGCCGCCAACCCTGCCTTCCATGAGCCGTACGTGCAGGACAACGCCAGGATCGTGGAACTCCTGGAGGCCGGGGACCGGGCCGCGGCAGCGGACTTCCTCTCCACCTACCTGGACCGCGCCGAGGCCCAGTTGCTCGCCGCCGTCGAACGCTAACCCAAAAACCCTTCCCGGGGAGGGTTGCAGGATTGTTGAACAAAACGATATGCTGTGGATCACACCGTTGTCCTGCAGCTCACAAAATCCTGCAGCTCTGACGTAACCGGGGCTCCCGCCCCCCGGCGCCGCCCAACCATTCAACCGGGGGCACGGACGCGCCGGCCCCCACTTTTCGCAGACCCGTCACGGGTCCCCTGGGAAGGGATAATCATGCTTGTACTCATCGGGGTGCTGCTGGTGATCGTTGGTTTCGCCATCCGCCTGAACCCCCTGATCGTCGTCACCGTCGCCGGCATCGTCACCGCGCTGCTGGGCGGGATGAACCCCGCGCAGATCCTCGACTCGTTCGGCACCGGCTTCGCCAGCAGCCGTTCGGTCACCATCTTCGTGGCGGTGCTGCCGGTGGTGGGCATTATCGAGTACTTCGGGCTGCAGGAGCAGGCCAAGGTCCTCATCGGCCGGCTGGCCAAGCTGACGGCGGGCCGCGTCCTGATCGGCTACCTGGCCGTCCGCCAGATCACCGCCGCCGTGGGCCTGAACAGCATCGGCGGCCACGCCCAGACCGTCCGCCCGCTGGTGTTCCCCATGGCCGAAGGCGCCGCGCTGCGCCGCTACGGGCACGTTCCGGAAAAGATCAGCGAGAAGATCAAGGGGCACTCCGCCGGCGCCGACAACGTGGGCGTGTTCTTCGGTGAAGACGTGTTCGTGGCCGTGGGCTCCATCCTCCTGATCACCACGTTCGTGGACACCACGTACCACCTGCACCTGGAACCGCTCCAGCTGGCCCTCTGGGCCATCCCCACCGCCATCGCAGCCTTCCTCATCCACGGTTTCCGGCTCCTGCGCCTGGACAAGCAGCTGGACAAGGAATACCGCGAATTTGAGCTCACCGCCCAGAAGGAAACCGCAGGAGAAGCCAAATGATCAACGTTGAAGCCGTCTACTGGCTGATCGGACTGCTGTTCGTCGCCTGGGCATCGCTGATTGCCGCCGATACCAACCACCCCCGCCGCTGGGGCAGCTCCGCCTTCTGGGGCATCCTGGGCCTGTGCTTCTTCTACAGCACCTGGGTCCAGGCCGGAACCGCACCCGGCTGGATCCTGGGCGTCGCGGTCCTGGTCCTGGTGGTCCTCGCCTCCACCGGCCTGCTGGGCCACGGGAAGCACCGCACCTCCAGCGGCCCGGAGCGTGAAGCCTTCGCGAAGCGCTTCGGCAACAAGCTCTTCATCCCGGCCCTGACGCTGCCCCTGGTCACCGTCATCCTGGTCCTTGCAGCGCCTGTGCTGAACATCGGCGGCACCCCGCTGCTGGACCCCAAGAACACCACGCTGGTAGCCCTGGCCATCGGCGCCGTGGCCGCCGTCGTCGTCGCCCTCGTCATCCTCAAGCCGAAAAACCCGGCGACCCCCATCTTCGAAAGCCGCCGCATCCTCGAATCCATCGGCTGGGCAGCGCTGCTGCCGCAGATGCTCACCACGCTGGGCATCCTCTTCACCAAGGCCGGGGTGGGCACCGCCGTGGGCACGCTGGCATCGGGCCTGCTGCCCAAAGGCTCGCTGATCGCCGGCGTGATCGTTTACTGCGTGGGCATGTTCCTCTTCACTGTGCTGATGGGCAACGGCTTCGCGGCGTTCCCGATCATGACGGCGGCCATCGGCTGGCCCGTGCTGGTGCAGACCTTCCACGGCGACCCCGCCATCGTCTTCGCCATCGGCATGCTCGCCGGCTTCTGCGGCACGCTCTGCACCCCCATGGCCGCCAACTTCAACCTGGTGCCGTCCGCGCTGCTGGAAATGAAGAACAAGTACGGCGTCATCACGGCCCAGGTGGGCACGGCCATCCCGCTGCTGGCGGTCAACATCGGACTGATGTACTTCCTGGCCTTCCACTAAACCCCTTCGCAAAGGAGCACCATGGACAACGATCTTCGCGCACAGGCGGCACCGGATTACGCGGCCGTGGTGCTGGGCAACCTCGCCGAGCCCTACCCGCACTCCGCGCACCACACCCAGGCGTCTGCTGACGACCGGCCCACCCCGGAGCAGATCCACCCCGCCTTCTACACCTCCTTCGACTGGCACTCCTGCGTGCACATGCACTGGCTGGGCGCCAGCCTCCTGGGCTCGCCTGCTGTTGCGGCTGCTTCGGAAGGAGCGTCCGACGGCGGCACGGCGGCCTGGGTGGACAGCTCCACCGAGGCGTCGCTCCGGGCAGCGCTGGGCGCCAACCTGACGCAGGCCAAGCTGGCGGTGGAACGGGACTACCTGGTGGCCAACCCGTCCTGGGAGCGGCCCTACGGGTGGGCGTGGCTGATGCGGCTGGCCGCCACATGTGCTGGCTCCTCCGATGCGCAGCTCCGGGAATGGGGCGCGGCCCTGGAGCCGCTGGTGGACGCCGTGGCGGAGCTCAGTGTGGCGTGGATGGCCAAGGCCCAGTACCCGGTGCGGCACGGGCTGCACACCAACGCCGCGTTCGGCGTCGGCTACATGCTGGATGCCTTCCGGTCACTCGGCCGGGCCGATGCTGCCGCGGCATGCGAGGAAGCGGCCCGCACCTGGTTCGCCAATGACCGGGGCTGGCCGGGCGACTGGGAGCTCAGCGGCCAGGACTTCCTCTCCGCCGGGCTGAGCGAGGCGGACCTGATGCGCCGTGTCCTGTCCGCCGACGAGTTCGCCGCCTGGTTCGCGGCGTTCCTCCCCGGCCTTTCCGCGGAGTCGCGGATCCTGCAGCCTGTCAGCGTCACGGACGAAACCGACGGCTACCTGGTGCACCTCCACGGGCTCAACCTGACCCGCGCCGGGCAGGTGGCCCGGATCATCGCCACGCTCCGCGAATCCTCCACATCGGAGGCCTCCGCCTCGGCAGCTGTGCTCAACGAGGCCCTGGACCCGCTGTTGAAGGCCGGGCTCCGCGGGCTGGAGAGCGGCGACTTCATGTCCACGCACTGGCTGGCCAGCTTCGCCTGGGACGCGCTGGGCTCCGTGACGGCGCTGGACTGACCTGCCTGGGCCGCGGCCGCCCGCATCACGGAACGCGCAGGATGATCGGGGGCGTGGTCACAGGCCCGCCGCACTGTTCGGAACCACCCACCCTGGTCCACACCAGGTCAGTCTCCTGCTGGGCCAGTAGGGTGCGGCCGGCGCTGAGGGCCCGGAGTGCCACGTGCTGCGGAAGCGGAGCCGACGAGACAGTGAAAGCCCACGTGTCGGGAGCCGTCCTGGTGCCGAGGAACGGGGCAGGGGTGTGGGTAGAACCTGGAGCAGTTTCGGTGGGAGTCGGGGTGTCGGGCGCCACGGTCTTTATAGGCACCGGCAGTCCGTAGTCCGCCTGCCGTTCGGAACACCCCAGGTTGCTGCACAGTTGGACCTCGTCGACGGCCGAATTATCCCCGGCAACGGTGACGGTAATGATGCTGGCGTATCCCACGGCCGGGCAGACTGTGCTGCATCCTGCGGCAGGCACCGCCCCCACCAGCAGCACCTCCATGTTCAGGATCCCCCACCCCGGTTTCATGCCTTGAGTGTAAGCCGCCGGCGACAGTCACAATCTGTGCGGTAGGCTCCGGTGGTGCGTCCGGGGTGTGCCGCGCGCTAGTCTTTCCTCACCGCGCGTGGAGCGTGACCTGGGAGCAGCGGGCAGGGTCGTAATGAGCTGGCCACCGCCCGCGAGCCCAAGGAAAAGCCGATGCACCGCAACCAGAACGGTACCTGCCCGCCAGTTTCCGCCGCAGCAGGGGAAGTCATCACGCTCAAGCCCCGGCGGAAGCGGACCCGGCATCCCCGGTTGGCCGTTGGCGACCGTGTCCGGTTCGCCGAAGGAACCGTAGCAGGCACTGGCGTGGTGGACGCTGTGACATCGGATTACTCCGTCATCTGGATCTGGACGGACCAAGGCCAGGGCCGCCGGATGTTCCTGCAGGGCTATGGAAGCATCGTCAGCGCGGTTTAGGTCCGACGCCGGGCGGCCGGGGACGTCCGGCCACGAGCCAGGCAACTCCGCCCAGCACGCTTCCTAAAACGAGAAATACCAGCCAGGTGTCCCTGCTGAAGGTCCGGATGTCCCGCTCGTCGGTCTGGCTGAAGTCGACCAGGCTGTAGCCCCAGATGGCAAGGCACGGAATGAGCGCCAGCCAAGGCAGCAGCAAAGTGGCACCAGTCGCGTTCATATGACCAGTATGCGCCGCTTCTGTCGTGGCAGCGGCGGAGCGGGCCACTCAGGGGACGGGTCGGTCCCGTTGCTCGCGACGCCTGTCGCGCCGCTCGTCTGCCTGGCCGATCCCGTCGCGGACGCCCGCGCGGATCACGCCGTACAGGAGGTAGAAGAAGACTGCTCCGGCGAGGACAAGCAGGATAAATTCAGTCCCGTTAACCAACAGCGCTGTCCTCCTCCGGCCAGTACTGCTGAACGGACGCCGCCGCCTGACGCAACGCCCCGCCGTCGAGCATCAGGGACGTTTCCTCCAACCCGAAGTCGGTCCATTGGCAAACCAGCCGGACGTCACCGGCAGGCGGAAGCGGCCACAGCCAGAGGGTGCCGCTGCCGGAGAACTCCTCATCGCCCCCGCCGCCACCGCCGCCGTTCAGGGCGAGGACCGGAGGCTCCGGGTTGGTGCCCGGTTCCACCAGCCCGTAGGGAATTTGGCTGCCGGTGCTCGCTTTTGAACCGTCAGGGAATTCGACGCCGAACATCAGCCCGGTCTGCCGTTCGCTGCGCCCGCGAAAGCCCCTGCCGGGCTGGAAGAACAGCGGCTGCAAATCGTCCCAGTCCCTATCGGATTGATCGGTCCGGCGGAAGAGCCAGGACAGACTGAACAGGCACCCGGTAGAGAAGACTTCGGCGCCTTTGACCGCCACCACCATTCCCGGTGTCCGGCTCACGAACCTGCCCAGATGGACAACGGCAGGCAGTTCATAGGCGGGTGCAGCCACCCAAGGGGGCGGGACGTGCCTGGTTGACCGCGGCCGGGGCGGCAGGGGAGGGACGGGAAAGTCCTGGAAAAAGGTCATCAGCGGTCCTTGGGTGCGCTGGCGGTGACCGACCAGCGGAACGGCGGCAATGGCCACCCTGGATCCCCCAATCCGTCCTTACCTGCGCCAGTCTAGCCTCCGGCCCTGCCTGGTCTTCCCGGAAATGACGGCCCCAGGGCTCCTTTTCATCCTTTGGTGGGAAAATAGAGGCAGGGCACTTGTCACGGCGCCGGCCCGGCAACGGCAGGTCCCGCCCAGCAAAACAGGAGGGGATCCTGATGGACCCCACCACAGTCGTTGTCATTGTCCTCGTCGTCCTGCTCCTCATTGTGGCAAGGATGTCCGTGCGGATCGTGCGCCAGTTCGAGAAGGGCGTGCTCTTCCGGCTCGGCCGGGTCATGGGAGTGCGGGAGCCCGGGCTGCGGCTGATTATCCCGGTGGTTGACCGGCTGCCGCTGGTGAGCCTGCGGATCGTTACCATGCCCATCCAGTCCCAGGGCATCATCACGCAGGACAACGTGAGCGTCGATGTGTCGGCGGTGGCCTACTACCGCGTCGTGGACGCCGTAAAGTCCGTCATCGCGATCGAGAACGTGGCCGCGGCCATCGACCAGATCGCCCAGACCACTCTGCGCAAAGTGGTGGGCCAGCACACGCTGGACCAGACCCTGTCCGAAACTGCACGGATCAACGCCGATATCCGGGAAATCCTCGATGTGCTCACGGTCGAGTGGGGCGTCGAAGTCACGCTGGTCGAACTGAAGGACATCCAACTGCCCGAAAGCATGAAGCGCGCCATGGCCCGGCAGGCCGAGGCGGAACGGGAAAAGAGGGCGAAGATCATTGCCGCCGAAGGTGAGGCCATCGCCGCAACGGCCCTGGGCGACGCCTCGGACACGATGATGGCCCATCCGTTGGCGCTGCAGCTCCGCAACCTGCAGTCCCTGGTGGAGATCGGCGTGGACAAGAACACCACGGTGGTCTTCCCCGCTCCGCTCATGAGCACCATCGGTGAACTGTCCGCCTTCCTGGCCCGCGAAAGCCAGTCGGCGTCCTCCGGCAGCAAGTCGCCTGTCAAAGCGGCCTGACCAGCGCACGGACAATCAACGCCGCGGCCCCGTGAACCGAGGCGGTCCGGCCCTTTCGTTCCCGGACTCCGCCGGACGCTAAAGTCATGGCATGACCACTGCTGCTCTACGGCCTGTCTACTTTCTTTCGGACAGCACCGGCATCACCGCGGAAACCTTGGGGAATACGCTGCTGACGCAGTTTCCCGTGGACAATTTCGACCGCGTCACTATCCCTTTCATCACCACCGAGGAACAGGCGCGGTCCGTGGTGCGGACCATCGACGGCCTGGCTGCCAGCGGGCCGCAGCCGCTGGTCTTTTCCACCGCCGTCAGCAGCGAGATCAGGCAAATCCTGGCTGGCTGCAAGGGTGTGATCGTGGACCTGATCGGCACGCATGTGGGCGTCCTGGAAGAGGCCCTGGGTGCGCCGGCCAGCGGGGAGCCGGGCAGGGCGCACGGCCTGGGGAACGCCGCGCGCTACCAGTCCCGGATGGCGGCGGTGGAGTATGCCATGGAGCACGACGACGGCCAGAGCCTGCGGGCGCTGGAAAAGGCCCAGGTGATTTTGGTGGCCCCGTCCCGGTGCGGAAAGACGCCCACCACCATGTACCTGGCGCTGCAGCACGGGATCTTCGCCGCGAACTTCCCGCTGGTGGACGAAGACTTCCAGCGCGACGGTCTGCCCAAGCCGCTGCAGCCGTTCGTGTCGAAGTGTTTCGGCCTGTCCTCCAACCCGCTGAGGCTCAGCCAGATCCGGACCGAGCGGCGGCCCAGTTCGCCCTATGCATCGCTGCGGCAATGCGGTTTTGAGCTGCGCAGCGCCGAGCAACTGTATGTCTCCCACCGGATTCCGTACCTCAACTCCGCCACCGTATCCGTCGAGGAAATGGCAGCCACCATCCTGCAACGGATGAACCTGAAGCACTGACGAAAATATTCACAAACGTGGTGTGTCGCACATCATGTGGAAACTAAGCGGCAGACCTGAAACTGTGGACAGGGTTTTTCTTCCGGCCGGCACTACCGTGGGTGGCCGGCCCTGCCTACGCCACCCCACTGCAAAGGAGCAGCAATCATGACGACAGACGTTCTGTGGTTCTCTGAACTTGGACTCAAGGACCTGGACAAGGTGGGCGGCAAGAACGCCTCCCTGGGCGAGATGGTCCAGAACCTGACCTCCGCCGGCGTCCAGGTTCCGGACGGGTTCGCAACCACCGCGGACGCGTACCGCAGGTTCCTCTCCGATTCCGGCCTGGACCAGAAGATTGCCGACCGCCTGGTGGGGCTGGACACCGATGACGTGACCGCCCTGGCCGCGGCCGGCCAGGAAATCCGCTCACTGGTCCGTGACACGCCCTTCCTGCCGGACTTCGAGGCGCAGGTCCGCGAGGCCTACCAGCAGCTGGTGGACAAGCACGCCGGCTCCGCCGACCTGTCCTGGGCCGTCCGGTCCAGCGCCACCGCGGAGGACCTCCCCGATGCCTCCTTCGCCGGGCAGCAGGAAACCTTCCTGAACGTCCGCGGAATCGGTAACATCCTGCAGGCCATCAAGGACGTCTTCGCCTCGCTCTACAACGACCGCGCCATCGCCTACCGCGTGCACCACAAGTTCGAGCACGCTGAGGTGGCGCTCTCCGCCGGCATCCAGCGCATGGTGCGTTCCGACGTCGGCGCTTCCGGCGTCATGTTCACCATGGACACCGAGTCCGGCTTCCAGGACGCCGTGTTCGTTACCTCCTCCTACGGGCTGGGCGAAGCCGTGGTGCAGGGTGCCGTGAACCCGGATGAGTTCTACGTGTACAAGCCCGCCCTGGAGGCCGGCCGCCCGGCGATCCTCAAGCGCGGCCTGGGCGAGAAGGCCCTGCAGATGACGTACACCAACAGCAGCGAGATCGGCCGCACCATCGATTTCGTGCCGGTGGAGGACTCCCTGCGTGCGCGCTTCAGCCTGACGGACGACGACGTGGAGCAGCTTGCACGGCACGCCGTCGCCATTGAGAAGCACTACGGCCGTCCCATGGACATTGAGTGGGGCAAGGACGGGACCGACGGCGGCCTCTACATCCTGCAGGCACGCCCGGAAACCGTGCAGTCACGCCGCGCGCCCGGCAGCATGAGCCGGTTCCGCCTGAACGAAAGCGGCTCCGTGCTGGTTGAGGGCCGTGCCATCGGCCAGCGGATCGGCGCCGGCAAGGTCCGGATCCTCACCTCCATCGACCAGATGGCCTCCTTCCAGACCGGCGACGTCCTGGTGGCGGATATGACCGATCCCGACTGGGAACCCATCATGAAGCGGGCCTCCGCGATCGTCACCAACCGCGGCGGACGCACCTGCCACGCAGCCATCATCGCCCGCGAACTCGGGATCCCCGCCGTCGTCGGCACCGGCAACGCAACGGACACCCTGTCCGACGGCCAGGAAGTCACCGTGTCCTGCGCCGACGGCGAGACCGGCACCATCTACCAGGGCCTGCTGGACTTCAGTGTTGAGGAAACCGGCATCACCCAACTGCCCGAGGCGCCGGTGAAGGTCATGATGAACGTGGGCACGCCGGAGCAGGCGTTCACGTTTGCGCAGCTGCCCAACCACGGCGTGGGCCTGGCCCGGCTCGAGTTCATCATCAACCGGCAGATCGGCATCCACCCCAAGGCCCTGCTGAACCTGGACAGCCAGCCCGAGGACGTGGCCGCCGAAATCCGGCAGCGGATCAGCGCCTACGACAGCCCCCGCGAGTACTACATCAAGCGGCTTGCCGAAGGCGTGGCCACCATCGCCGCGGCCTTCGCGCCGGAGCCGGTGATCGTGCGCATGTCCGACTTCAAGTCCAACGAGTACGCCAACCTCATCGGCGGACCGGCGTATGAGCCGCACGAAGAGAACCCGATGATCGGGTTCCGCGGCGCGTCCCGCTACCTGGAGCCGTCCTTCCGGGACTGCTTCGACCTTGAGTGCGAGGCCCTGTCCTTCGTCCGCAACGAAATGGGCCTGACCAACGTCAAGCTGATGATCCCGTTCGTGCGGACCCTGGACGAGGCACAGGGCGTCATCGAACTGCTCGCCGAGAACGGCCTGCGCCGCGGCGAAAACGGCCTTGAAGTGATCATGATGTGCGAGCTGCCCTCCAACGCGCTCCTGGCCGATGAGTTCCTGGAACACTTCGACGGCTTCTCCATCGGCTCCAACGACATGACCCAGCTGACCCTGGGGCTGGACCGCGACTCGGCCATCGTTGCCAACAGCTTCGACGAGCGGGACGCCGCCGTGAAGAAGCTGCTCAGCATGGCCATCAAGGCCTGCCGCGCCCGCGGAAAGTACGTGGGCATCTGCGGCCAGGGCCCCAGCGACCACGCTGACTTCGCCGAGTGGCTGGTGAAGGAGGGCGTCAACTCCGTCTCCCTGAACCCGGACACCGTCGTGGACACCTGGCTCCGGCTCGCCGGCGCGTCGGAGGAAACGCCGAACGTTGCCGCGGCTGCCGGCGTATAGCGCCCAGCCACTTACCCTTGGGCCGGTTCGGGCAGCAGCCCGAGCTGGCCCAGGAGTTCCAGTTGGTCAAAGTAGGCGCGGTGCGAGGTGATTACGCCGTCCTCCACCGCAGTGACATCGCAGCTCCTGACCCGGACCTGCCTTCCGGTGGGCGGCAGCGTACCGCCGGCAGGCAGGCCCAGCTGCCCGGTGTTGGTCCCCACCACAAAGCCTTCGGCAATGGCCACGTCCCCGGCCTCATGCGTGGCTGTCCGTTCGTACCTGACGTCAGGCATCGCCTCCCAGAAGTGTGCGTAATAGTGCGCGATCGCCGTCCGTCCGCTAAGGCGGGCCTGGTCCGGAGTCCGGATGACCGCGTCCCCGGCGTAGCAGCCGGCCAGGGCGTCCCTGTCCTTTGCGTCCATGGCCGCCATCAGGCGGTCCATGGCGTCGCGTGCCTGTCCCATGTGAGCCTCCGCTGAGTGCCGGCGCCGGGCCCGGGTGCCCGGCGTCATAGAAGGAACGTACGACGCCGGAACGCACCGTTGCGATCCCCTCGCCGGGGGTTTCGGGGCACACCGGAACCCCCAAATTGGGGGATTGCCGCGCTGGCCGCCGGGACCATACTGGAGGTATGTGGGAGGAGCGCGCGGAGCGTGCCCGGCGGGAGATCGCGGCCATGGCCGCCGCCGGGATGGACCTGGCCGACCTCTACGCGTCGGCGCTCGCCGTCGTGCAGCGGGAGGTGCCGTTCGAGCAGGGCTGCTGGGCCGGCGTCGACCCCGATTCGATGGCGATGACCTCCATTTCCAACTGGCAGCGGTGGCCGGTGGCCAGCCACCAGTTCGAGGAGTATTTCCTGCGGTTTGCCCAGTCGGAGTACACGGGCCGGGAGCCAAACACGTTCGTGGAGCTCCTGCGGCGTCCACGGCCAGTGGCCAGGATCTCGGACGCGCCGCACCGTGAGGTGGCCGGCAGCGTACGGATCAACGACCTGCTCAGGCCGCTGGGCCTGGAACACGAGCTCCGCGCAGCGTTCCGGGTGGATGAGGCGTGCTGGGGAGTGGGCAGCATCTTCCGGGAGGCGGGCCGGGATTTTTCCGACCGGGAGGTGGAGTTCCTCTCCGCCATCACCGCCACCCTGGCTGCGGCGACCCGCGCCGTGGTCCGCGTGGCGCGGGCCGCCGGACCGGCCGCCGTCGGGCCCGTCATTGTGCTGGCCGGCCTGCACGGCGACCTGCGCGCGGCTACTCCCGCGGCCGCTTCCTGGCTCGCCGCGGTGGAGGACGCGGCGCCGGGCCGGTTCAGCCAGACGCTCTATGCTGTGGTGGCACAGGCCCACGCGGCAGTGTCCGGGACCGCCCGGGCAAGGATGCGGGACGCCGGGAACAACTGGGTGGTGCTGCAGGCCTGCAGGCTGATCACCGGAGATGACCCCGAGCAGATGGTGGTTACCGTGGAACCGGCCACTACCCATGAACTCGCCAGCCTGCTGCTGATGGCGTACGGCGTCACAGCGCGGGAACGCGACGTGTGCCTCGAGGTGCTGACGGGCAGTTCGACGGCGGAAATCGCCCGGCACCTGTTTATTTCACCGCACACCGTCCATGACCACCTCAAATCGGTCTTCGGGAAGGTGGGGGTCGGCAGCCGGGGCGAGCTGGTGGCACGGCTGGTGGCGTAGTTTCCTACGCCGTCCTGCGGGCGGTGGCCGGGAGATGCAGGGCGGGATCGAACCGGTCGAACGACGACGCACCGATCACAAAGATGCCGCGCTGGGGGATCCAGAAGTCACCGAGGCGGGTCTGGACGGTGAGTGGCTGCGGGGTGCCGAGGTCCTCGCCGCCGAGGGTTGCCGTGCTGCGGGAGATGAACCACATCCTCCGGGGTTTGGCCCGGAAACCCTGCTTGTTGGGTACGCTGCCCGCCAGCCCGAGGCGTCCGGCGCTGAGCATGGGGCCGGCGGCGGAGCCCATGGTTTTCAGGAATGCCGCGCTGGACAGGAGCTTGTTGGGCAGGACCGACATGACAGCGCTCATGGCCGCGGTGACCGGCGTTGACACCAGTTCCACGTCCCAGGCGAGGTCCAGGTCCTGGCCGACGGTCACGGTGAAGGACGTGTCGCCGGTCCATTCGACGCTGACGTCGGACTGGACGGCTTCGGTGAGTCCGGCGCTGAAATAGCGGGCGCAGGAAACGTCGGGTGCTGCTGTTGCGTAGATGCTCCAGGAACCGGAGGGCCGGCGCAGCCAGACAGAGGTGTAGCCGGGCCCCACGCTGGTCACGGGGAACCGCCGCATGGCCAGGACGTGGCCGGTGCTAAAGGTCAGGCCCATCACGCCGTATCCGGAGAACCGCTCGTCGTCTCCAGGGGTGAGCGTGGCGTGGTGTTCAGCTTCGAGGGCCCGTGTCCGGATGGTCTTCATGGCTTGCCGCCTCCGCATGGATGTGGGCTGAGTTTACGCCCGGCCCCGCACGGCTTCAACGGCCTGGAGTGCCCTGGCGGAGGCACTCCAGGCCGGCGGCTCACTGAATCGATTGGCGCGTGCCCTCCGGGGTGAGGCGGACTGCGGCCACGGCCGCCGCCAAGACGGCAATCCAGAAAACCCCGATAAGCCAGATGCTTCCGCCGCCGGCCAGGCTCAGGCCCGTGACGATCATGGGCGTAAAGCCTGCCCCCAGCATCGAGGCTCCCTGGTAGGCGAGTGAGGCTCCGGTGTAGCGGTTACGGGTGGGGAACTGTTCGGCAACGTAGGCGGCGATTGGTCCATAGAGGAACCCTTGGACAAGTCCATTCCCGAGGATTATCGCCACGCCAAAGCCCCAAAGCGTCCCGTTGGTCATCAGGATCAGGACGGGGTAGGCGAGGATGATGCCGAGGACGGAGGCGCCGATAAGAACACGGTTCCGGCCGATCCGGTCGCTCATTCGGGCAGAGTAGAAACAGATGATGAGGGTCAGGACTGCGGCGGCAGCTTTGATGTTCAGTACGCCGTTCTTGTCCGCGCCGTTCCCTACGGCGACGGATACACCCCAGACTGTGGTCATCGCCTGGCAGACATAGAAGGCCGTGGCGGCAGCGAGGCCCAGGACTACCGCGCGGGAGTTGTTGCGCAGGACATCGAACAGCGGCACCCTCCGCTGTTCCCCCTCCAGCTGAAGCCGTTGGAATGCGGGAGTTTCGGACACCTTGAGCCGGATCACGAGCCCGATGACGATGAGCGCAGCACTTAGCAGGAACGGGATGCGCCAACCCCAAACGAGGAAGTCCTTACCGGACACGGCCGCAAACAATGAGAGTGCAAGCGTGCCAAGAATCGCGCCGGCGGGGCCGCCGGCGTTGGCGAATGCCGCCGCGAATCCCCGGTGCTTGGCCGGGGCGTGCTCAATCGCCATGAGGGCGGCACCTCCCCATTCGCCGCCGACAGCGATGCCCTGGATCAAGCGCAGGAGCACCAGGGCGACCGGGCCTGCCAGGCCGGCCTGCTCCGCCGTGGGAAGGAGGCCGATCGCGACGGTGCCGAAGCCCATGATCAGCATCGAGATCACCAGCATTTTCTTGCGCCCGAGCAGGTCACCGAAGTGACCGAATACAACGCCGCCGAGTGGCCGCGCCAGGTAACCCACCGCGAGCGTTGCGAACGAGGCGAAGAGCGCAAAGCCCGGGCCCAGGTCAGCAAAGAACACCTTGTCGAACACCAGCGACGCTGCCGTCGCATAGAGCATGAAGTCGTAGTACTCGATCGCGCTGCCGATGAAGGACGATCCGAGGATGCGGCGCATGTCCCTTGTATTGAGCGAGACGTCCTGCGTGCCGTTGATGAGAGGGGTTGTTGAGGCCATGTCTGTTCCTGACGTCTAGTTCTCAGCGCTGGGGCGGAGAGGGATGGTGTCGAGGTCGGTGGGCAGGATGAAGCGGCCGGAGAAGTGTTCGCCTGCCTCCAGCCAGACCCGATCGGGTGCGTGGCCGGGGACGAGGTGGTGCAGGGCAAGTTGGCCGGCGCCGGCGGCCTCCGCGGCCTTGGCGGCGTCACGCACGCTCGTATGTGATTTGTAGTGGTGGTCGCGGGCAGCACGCGAGGCGCTGTCTGTCTTGTCGCCGTACAGTTGCTCGACCCAGTCGAAGTCGATTGCCTCGTGCAGCAGAAGATCGGTGTCCTGTGCAAGGGTGACCAGATTCTGCGTGAAACATGTATCGCCGGAAATGGTCACCGAACCTTCTGCGGTGTCGAACCGGAACGCGAACGCGGGAGCCACGGGTGGGTGCTCCACGAGGATGGCGGTCACGGTCACGAGTTCGTCGCGGTAGACCTCGAAGGGGTCCATCTGCGGGCACGGGTTGGTGTTGGGGTGGTATCCGGTCCCGTCCGGGATACGGATGTCCTCGGCCTGGAAGACGTCGAGGGGGCTGGGCTTGAGGCTGTCGAGGATGCGGTCGTTGAGGTCCGTTGCGTGTGCAGCCATCAGCATTTTGAACATGTCCCGGGTGCCCGGGGTGGGATTTGAGGGGGCGAGGGGCGCGGGGGCGACGGCGGCACGCGGGGACACCGGGGGCAGCGCGCCGCGGTCTCCGGGGCCGATGATGCGCACGGGGTCACTGGTGCGGTGCTGGAGGGCGTAAAGGCCGAAGATGCCCAGGCCTGCGAGGTCATAGACATGGTCGGAGTGGAGGTGGGTGATAAACAGGGCCCGCAGGTCTTTCAGGTCCAGGCCGGCCTGCGCGAGCCGCCTGCCCGCTCCCTGGCCGCAGTCGACAAGGTAGAACGCGTCGCCGACCACGACGGCGGTGGCGATCCCTGTCCGTTCGCCGGAGTCAGCCGCGGCCCACCAACGGGGACCTCCGGCAGTGCCGAGCGTGATGACAAAGGGTGGGGTTGCCATATGAATCTCCTTTGGTTCGAGGCTGGTTTCAAGTGTGGTCTGGCACACTTCATTTGTATAATCAATCAATTTGAGAACTATGATCAGGAAAACTTATGCCAGCCGAATTCACGCTGCGCCAGCTCCAATACTTCGTTGCGGTGCTCGATGCGGGATCCGTTACCGACGCGGCCAGGAACAGCAACATCACCCAGGCCGCAGCGTCGATGGCCATCGCGCAGTTGGAACGTGCCCTCGGTGTTGAACTCCTGCTGAGGACCCGCTCCAAGCGCGTTGTGCCAACTGCTGCCGGCGAAGCGCTCGGTGCCCGGGCCCGGCGGGTCCTGGGGGAGGCGGCCGAAATTCCGGATGCCGTCCGTTCTGGCTGGGAGGAACCCCGTGGACGGGTGTCGATTGGATGCATGGTGGCAATCAGCCCCCGGCTGATGCCGCGGCTTCTGGCCGAAGTGGGCCGGCGGTGGCCCGACATCGAAGTGGACTTCACCGAAGGCGCCGCAGAAGAACTGCAGCAGGCCGCGGCGGGTGGTTCCCTGGACGCGGCTTTTGTTTACTCGCTCCAGGCTGTTGCCGGCGTGGACCTCATACCCATTGCCAAGTCCCGGTTGCATTTCCTGCTTGCCGCCAACCACCCCTTTGCGGCCCGCGAGTCGTTGCACTTCGCCGACCTCGCGGACCAGGACGCTGTCCTGTTGAATGTGCCGCCCAGCGCCGAGCGCCTGATGGCAATGTTCCAGTCCGCCGGTGTCGAGCCGCGCGTCCGGTGGAGGAGCGCGGTGTCTGAGACGATCCGCGGCATCGTTGCAAGCGGGCAGGCCTACAGCATCAGCAACGTCTGGCCTGGCATGGAACACCTCTACCCGGAGTTCGGCGTTTCCGTGGTTCCGGTAGCGGACGACGTGCCCTCCAACGGTGTGGTGGCAGCCGTCCCGCCCGGTGGACGCCGTCCGCGCCGCGTTGACGTGGTCCTCGAGGTGGCAAAGGAGATCGCCAGTGCTGCGCCCACCGACTGGTGATCGCCCAGGGTCCGGCGGTTAGTCCGCCAGGATCTGTTCGCGCAGGATGTCCGCGTGGCCACAGTGCTGCGCCAGTTCGCGCAGCATGTGCAGGTACAGCCAGCGCAGCGGGACGGGTCCGCGCCGGTTCCCGGTCACCACGTCATCGAGGCCGAGGGGAGCGGCCGCGGCACGGGAAGCGGCGCAGGCATCCCGGTGGGCTGTCCGGACTGAGCCGATGGTATCGCTGTCGTCCAGGATGAATGACTCGTCCGGCGTGGCGGGAATGCCGATGTCGCGGCGCGGGCGTCCCGTGAAGGCCTCATCGAACCAGACCTTTTCCACGAAGGTGGCGTGCTTCACCAGGCCCAACAGGGTGGTGCGGGACGGGACCAGCCGGCGCCGTGCCTGCTCCTCGGTCAGTCCGTCAAGGCACGCGTCCAGCGCGGCCCGGTGCTCGTCCAGGAAGAACTCGAACTGGACGCGCTCAGGCTCGTTGATGACGTCGTCCATGGAGTGGGAGTGGGAGGCCATACGCAGACCCTAGCAAGCGGACCGTCACCCCCGCCGTCGTGATTGTCGGGACTCTGCCATCGTGCAGGCGACCGACTAGCCTGCACGCTAGTTATGCCTCGCCCATAGCTGCAGCCACAGGAGCAGCCGCGTCTCGGGATCGTCAAGGTCAATGCCGAAGAGCGTCTTCACCCTGGACAACCGGTAGCGGACCGTGTTGACATGCACTTTCAGTGCACTGGCCGTTTCCATGGCGTTGCCGCCGCAGTTCAGGTACGCCCGGATGGTCTCCTCAAAGGATTTCTTGTGCTGTTCGTCGTAGTCTGCGATCCTCGTGGCGTGCAATCCGGGGAGTTGCCCGGCCGCGGTCAACGACGACACAATTCGGCGCAGCTGCAGGCGCGAGCCCAGCGATTCATCGTCAGCCACCACTTGGTCCGAGTCTTGGTCGATCTGTCCTTCCGCAACGGTGCGGATCAATTCGGACAGGACCGTCTCGGCATTGATCCGGGACTCTGCAAGCCGGTTTACAGTAACCGCGGTGCCCAGTGCGGCCAGGACAGGGCGGCCGAGGGCCCGTCGCGCATTCCTAACAATTGCCAGGATGGCGCCGCGCTGGAAATGCCAGTCCGAATCGTTTGACTGTGGCAGTACGACATACACAATGTTGTCTGAAAGTCCGCAGACCGCAGAGGGCAGCCGTATCGCACAGGCGGTTCTGATGGTGTCGAAGAGGCGGAGGCGTGACTGCAGGGTTTGGGCAGCCACGGCGTCCGGTGGCCACGCCGTGAGCGCCGCCACCCGGATGGCGTCCGCGGAGATACCGAGCCGGATAGCCGCCAGCTCGGCGCGTTTCGGTTCGAACAGCAGCGGCTGGACCATGTCCAGCTGCCGCGTGAGGTTCGAAACATAAGTGGTGCGCTTGTGCAGGATGTGGAGTGCGGCGACGTTCGCCGCTTCCCGCAGGATCCGGTCTGCCTCCTTATTCTGGTGACCGGCCCGTTCCAGGAGCCAGAGAGACCCCAGCACCCCCGCTCCCGCGCGGATGGATGTGGCGGTGCGGCGCAGCCCCGGGTCTTCCGTCTTCACGTCCACTACATCGGTTGCAGCATGGACGCGCCGGTAGTCCTTGTCTGTCTCCGCCGACCGCGGTACCTGCAGGCGCAGGATGGAACTGCGCCGGGTCTCATCAATGGGCTGGTCCGGGAGCGTTGAGTAGGCAAGGATGGTTTGATCGGGATCAACAATCGCCACGGCGCCCCCGGCCTGCGCGGCCACTGTGTTGGCGAGGTCGAACAGGTCGCCGGGGCGGATGTCCACCAGCGTGCGTCCCGACTGGCGGTGCGGTATGACGGCCGCATCCATGATCTCTGCCAACTGGTTCCACGGCACTGAGTCCGAGGCGCGAAAGAGCGCCATTCCTGTTTCGCGGGCGGCCGCCCGGAGCGCGGTGTCCGGTTTTCCATTGGTCTTGTAGACGATTCCCACATAGCCGGCATCCGCGAGGTCCTGGACCTTGGCCCGCAGACGCTTCCCGGACAAGGAGAGGCCGACGGCCAGGGCAACGGCACCGGGATACTTGGCAGGCGGCGCCATGGAGTCGTACAGGACCGAGCCAGCCACCGCCTGCTGGCCATTGGCAGGCACCTCGACCAGGCTCACGATCTCCGAACCCGTGGAGCGTGCCACATCCAAGAGGGTGGGCAGGGAGAGGGGCTCGACGGCGGGCACCCCGGAAGTGCCGAAACCGGCACTTTGGTAGTTTTCGCTAATTCGGAAACTCCTGACTTGTGGGTTTCTCCATAGTCGCACAGCCCGCGGCTTCCTACGCTGAAGTCAACGAAGCAAAAGTATGCAGGGGAAGGCCGTCATTGAAGATCAGCGAAGCCAAGGAGCTCATCCAGGTCAAAGCACCCGTATTCTCCCGGCGGCGCCGTGTGCTGGCCAACGCGTACAACGTGGAGGAATACCGGAAGTCCGCGCGCAAAGTCCTGCCCGCAGGAATCTTCGACTACCTCGACGGCGGGTCAGAGGACGAGGTGACGCTACGTCGCAATCGGGCTGTCTTCGACTCCTGGGCCCTCATGCCCAGCTGGGGGCCTGTCGAGGGACCTGATGCCAGCACAGTCCTGCTTGGCAGGACCAGCGCCCTGCCATTGACACTGACCCCTACCGGCGCCACCCGGTTGTTCCACCCCGAGGGGGAGGTAGCCGTCGCGGCGGCAGCCGACCGCGCCCGCATCCCTTATGGACTTGCAGGGCTAAGCACAGTGGCTATGGAGACCATTGCCCGGAGCCACCCCGGCTTGGACCGCTGGTTCAACTTCGGGCTCGGCTCGGACCCGCAGGCCGCGAAGGACAAGCTGGCGCGCTGCAAAGCTGCGGGGTTCACCACACTGATTGTCGGCGTCGACACCCGTGCACTCGGTGCAAGGGAACGCGACCTCCACAACGGCTTTACCGCTCCGCCCGCCTTGACGCTTTCGACTATCGCTGACATTGCCCGCCGCCCATCATGGTGGGTCAACTTCCTGAAGTCGGAGGGCATCAGCTTCCCCAATCTGGATCCACACAATGCCGCTGCCACCTCGATGGTCACCCCCTCCATGTGGCAGCACATCCTGGGCCATTCGGACGCATCCAGCGGCTGGAAGGAACTCGAAGCACTGCGTCAGGCCTGGCAGGGCAAGATCGTACTCAAAGGCTGCGTCAACCCATCCGATGTCGACAAGGCAGCCCGGATCGGGCTGGACGCCGTGCAGTTGAGCAACCACGGCGGTCGCCAGCTGGACCACATGCTGAGCCCCATGGACGTCCTCCAGGAATCGCGGCAGCGGGTAGGTGACTCGCTGGAGATCTACGTGGACTCCGGAATCCGGCGGGGCAGCGACATCCTCAAGGCGCTGGCGCTCGGAGCAGACGCCTGCTCCATCGGCCGGGCCTACCTCTACGGTCTGGTCGCTGCCGGATCTCCTGGCGTAGGCCGCATCATAGACATCCTCGGGGACGAACTCAGGCGTACCATGACGCTGGTAGGCGTTTCCAGCGTCCCTGAGCTGAAATCCAGGGGTGCGGAGATCCTCCGTGACCTCCGTTCTTCCGGCGAAATTCTTGAGACAACGAAGTCAGGCAACAACTAAAGAAAATCCGTGAAAGCTAAGGAAGCCATGCGCACCAGATACATACTCCCAGTCCTTACAGTAGCCGCGCTCGCGCTCTCCGGATGCGTGGACAACAGCCAGCCGGCCGCCACGGGACCGGCGTCGGCGAGCGGCAGTGCAGCTGCCGTCGACGTCAAAAAGAACGACTCGATCGCGGCGTCGCTGCCGGACAAAATCAAGAGCGCCGGCGTGCTGAACGTCGGTATGGCCAACAACTACCCGCCGAACGAGTTCAAGGACGACAACGGAGCGCCGGCGGGCTGGTCCGTGGACCTCACCAACGCACTGGGCAAGGTGATGGGCCTGAAGGTCAACTTCGATATCGGCACCTTCGATAACATCCTGCCCGCGGTGCGAGGCGGCAAGGACGACATGGGCATGTCCTCGTTCACCGACACCAAGGAACGCGAAAAGCAGGTGGACTTCCTCAATTACTACTCGGCGGGCATCCAGTGGGCGGCTCCCAAGGGCAAGACAGTGGACCCCAATAACGCCTGCGGGCTCAAGGTGGCTGTCCAGGCAACGACTTACGAGGACACCGACGAAGTGCCCAAGAAGTCAAAGGCGTGCACGGACGCGGGCAAGCCGGCAATCCAGATCTTCAAGTTCGACGCGCAGGACCAGGCGACCAACGCCCTGGCCGTGGGGCAGGTGGACGCCATGAGCGCTGATTCACCCGTCACCCTGTACGCGATCTCCAAGACCAAGGACAAGCTGCAGACTGCCGGCGACGCATTTGAGGTGGCTCCTTACGGCATCCCCGTCGCCAGGGGCAGCGACTTCACTCCGGTCCTCCAGAAGGCGCTCCAGTCGCTGATCGACGACGGCACCTACACCAAGATCCTGTCCAAGTGGGGAGTGGAAGCCGGTGGAGTAAAGACGGCTGCACTCAACGTGGCATCCAAGGGGTAGCAGAACATGAGCAGGGCGGAATCCGACGGAATGATTGAGGCGGGCCACGGCAGAGGCCCGCGCAGCGGCAGCGGGCGCGCCGCGGACGATGCTCCGCCCGAGGCCATCGTCGCGATTCCGCTCCGCCACCCCTGGCGGATCTTGATTGCCGTTGTCCTGGTGCTCGGGCTGGCGGTGTTTGTGCTGGACGCCGCACAGCGCCCGGACTACGGCTGGCCGGAGGTGGGCAAATACATCTTTGACCGCCGGATCAGCCAGGCTGCGTGGGTGACATTGTCGCTGACCATCTACGCCATGATCGGCGCGATCGTCATCGGCCTGGTGCTGGCCATTATGCGCCTGTCGCCCAATCCGGTGCTGAAGAACATCGCCTGGCTGTACATCTGGATCTTCCGGGGAACCCCCGTGTACGTGCAGCTGGTCTTCTGGGGCCTGGTGTCCCTGATCTATCCGGTGTTCACGCTGGGCATCCCGTTCATGCAGCCGTGGGTGACGATCCCCAATTCGATCTTCACCAACCTCTTTATCACCGCCGTGATCGGGCTGGGCCTGAACGAGGCCGCCTACATGTCCGAGATCGTACGCGCCGGGCTGCTCTCCGTGGACCGGGGCCAGGAGGAGGCCGCCACGGCACTGGCCCTGTCCTGGGGCCAGACCATGCGGTTCGTGGTGGTGCCGCAGGCCATGAAGATCATCATTCCGCCCACGGGCAACGAGGTGATCTCGATGCTGAAGACCACCTCGCTGGTGGCGGCGATCCCGTTGAGCATCGACCTGTACGGCGTGTCCCGCGGCATTTCGGCGGTGACATTCACTCCCGTTCCGCTGCTGATCGTGGCGTCCCTGTGGTACCTGCTCTTCACCTCGGTCCTGATGGTGGGCCAGCACTTCATTGAAAAGCGGTTCTCCCGCGGCACCGGCCGTGCGGATTCGGGCAGGCAATCGCCGACGCCGGACACGGCAGCGCCGGCAGGCCCGGCGGCCCCCGGGGCAGTGCTTCCGGGAGAGCCAGGGGCTCCGCTGGGCAACGATTTTGGAGGTAAGGGATGACGGGCGTGCCGATGGTGCTTGCCGAGAAGGTTTCCAAGAACTTCGGTACGAACAGGGTCCTGCGCGGGATCAGCCTGGAGGTGGGCCGCGGCCAGGTGCTGTGCATCGTGGGGCCCAGCGGATCGGGCAAGTCGACGTTCCTACGCTGCATCAATCACCTGGAGAGGGTGGACGGCGGGCGCCTTTCGATCGACGGCGAGCTGGTGGGTTACCGTCAAAAGGGCGGCAAGCTGTATGAACTCAAGCTCTCGGAAGCGGCCTTCCAGCGCAGGGAAATCGGGATGGTGTTCCAGCGCTTCAATCTCTTTCCGCACCTGACGGCCCTGGAGAACATCACCCTGGCCCCCATCCGGGTGAGAGGCCTTTCCAAGGCCAAAGCCACCGCCCGGGCAAAGGAGCTTCTGGAGCGTGTGGGGCTGGGGGACAAGGGGGACGCCTACCCGGCCCACCTGTCCGGCGGGCAGCAGCAACGGGTGGCCATCGCCCGTGCCCTTGCCATGGACCCCAAGCTGATGCTCTTTGACGAGCCCACGAGTGCCCTCGATCCGGAGCTGGTGGGGGAGGTGCTCGAGGTCATGAAGGAACTGGCCAGGAGCGGCATGACCATGGTGGTGGTGACCCACGAGATGGGGTTCGCCCGTGAGGTCGCGGACACGCTGGTCTTCATGGATGAAGGCGTGGTGGTGGAGGCCGGGCCGCCGCGGGAGGTTCTCAGTAATCCCCGCCACCAACGGACCCAGGAGTTCCTTTCCAAAGTGCTGTAACTTCTGGCGCTCACCCCCGCGGTTCCGGCGGGCGCCGGTGCCGGTGGTGGAGCTCGTAGTGGTCGAACACGTCGGAGGACGTGTTTCCCACATGGCCAAACTTCCCGCGCAGCACGCCGGCCAGGTCCTCCAGTGCCGCGTAGAGCATCCGTCCGGCAAACCGAAGTTCGGCGTTGTCGCTGCCCTTGGCGTCTGACGCCAGTTGGTGGGCGTAGGCGAGGGTGGCCGGCAGCGATCCGCGCTGCTCCACCTCATGGAAGTAGTAGGTCTCGTTGAAGGACAACAGGTCGATGCTCACGGAGGCCACGTTTTCGGCCATCGATTCCAGCAGCGCCGCCGCGTGGCGGGCTTCGAGGGAGGCGATGCCGGCGGGTCCGGCTGCTTCCCGGAACAGGTTCAGCTGGTGGGCCAGGGCGCGGCGCCGGCTCAGTGCCGGGTAGGTCTGCAAGATCCAGGAAACCGTGGCCGTGAGCAGGCCAAAACCGGCGACCGCCTGGAAAGCCATCACCAGCCGAAGCACCGGATGGACGGCGACGATCTCGCCAAACCCTGCGGTGGAGAGTGCCACCAGGGAGATGTACAGCGCCTCCGCGAAGTCGGCCTGGCGGGGGATGCCATTGGAGTAGGAGAAGCCGCCCGGCAGGTGCGGAAGGTACAGCAGGGCCCAACCCACGGCAGCCAGGGCAGCCCACGCGGCGATGACGGCAGCCATGGCCAGCGGCGCGGCGACGGAGGACGCCCCGCCCTGGACTTTCCTCGATATCCGCCAGAACGCCCGCATGATGGTCCGGCCCACTGGACCCGAGCCATGCGGGTACAGCAGCGTCAGGAAGACGTCGGCGATCATCAGCAGGATCAGCGCTGCGCCCACCGCTGTGAAAAGCACGCCTTCGAAGTCCATGCCTCATCTTAAGTGCGGGGGATGGCATGTGAATGCCGGCCTGCTGGCTAGGCTGGCGCCATGGACTTTCGACTTCGCCAGGCCACGCCGGAGGACGCCGAGGCAGTGGTGCTCATGCAGACGCTCGCGCACGAGGAGTGCTACCCGCACCTGCTCTCGGCCGACTTCTTCGAGCGGCGCAGGGCCGGCATCTCGGAACGGGTGGCGCGGCGGCGGGCGTTCCTGGACACCAGCGACCCGCGGATCCTCGCCTTCGACGCCGAGAACCAGCTGGTTGGCTACGCGGACGCCGGCCCCGGCCGGGAGGACGACGCCCCCGAAGCGCTGGAGCTCTACTCCATTTACACGTTCCGGCGCACCTACGGGACAGGGCTGGGGGCACCCCTGGTGAACGCCGCCGTCGGCTCCGGCCCGGCCTACCTGTGGGTGCTGGAAAACAATCCCCGCGCCCTGGCCTTCTACCGGAAGCAGGGCTTCCTGCCGGACGGAAAGCGCAACACCCTGCCGCCCGAGTGGGAGACGCTGCCCGAATTCCGGCTGGTGCGGGCGCGGCTTACAGCGCCCGCGCCAGGGACCGTCCCACGGTCAGGCCGGTAAAGATGCAGCCACCCAGGAAGGTGCCTTCGAGCGCGTTGTACCCGTGCGCGCCGCCGCCGCCGAACCCGGCCGCCTCGCCCGCGGCGTAGAGGCCGGGGATGGGGGAGCCGCTGTGCCCCAGGGCCTGGCCCGAGAGGTTGGTCTGGATGCCGCCCAGCGTTTTGCGCGTCACCACATGCAGCCGCACCGCGATCAGCGGGCCGGCGGCGGGGTCCAGGATCCGGTGCGGCTTCACCGTGCGGAACAGCCGGTCGCCCAGGAAACGGCGGCTGTTGCGGATGCCCGTCACCTGGGCGTCCTTGGAATAGGGGTTCCGTATTTCCGCGTCCCGCTCCTCGATCTGCCGCAGCAGTTGGCCGTGGTCCAGCAGTGGCTGGTCCGTCAAGGCGTTCATCCCGCGGACCAGGTCCGCCAGGCTGTCCGCCACCACGAAGTCCGAGCCGTGCTCCTTGAACGCCTCGATGGGGCCGGACGCGCCGCGGCCCAGCCGGGTCTTCAGGAGCAGCTTGAGGTCCCGGTTGGTGATGTCCGGGTTCTGCTCCGATCCGGAGAGGGCGAACTCCTTCTCGATGATCCGCTGGTTGAGGATGAACCAGGAGTGACTGAACTGCTGAATGTCCGGCGTGGTCCGCAGGTGGCGGAGGGTACCCAGGGTGTCGTAGCCGGGCAGGCCGGGGGAGGGGAGCCGTCTTCCCAGCGCATCGAACCACAGGGAGGACGGCCCGGGAAGGATGCGGATGGCGTGGCCAGGCCAGATGGGGTTCCAGTTCTGGATGCCCTCGGTGTAGTGCCACATGCGGTCCCGGTTCACCAGCCGCACGCCGGACTGCTCCGCGATGTCCAGCATCCGGCCGTCCACATGCTGCGGCACCCCGGTAACCAGCTTCGACGGCGGCGTCCCCAGCCGGTCCGGCCACCAGCGCCGCACCTGTTCATGGTTGCCGCCGATCCCGCCGGACGCGACCACCACGGCCTGTGCCCGCAGTACGAACTCCCCAACGGTGTCCCGGGTTGACGATACGCCGCGCGGGGAAGCATCGGGTGCCAGCACCGCGCCCCGCACCCCGGTGACCGTGCCGCCGTCGTACGTTAGACCGTCCACCCGGTGCCTGAAGTAGAACCTGACGCTGCCCGCAGCAGCAGCGTCGCGGGCCTTGTCCGCGAACGGTTCGGACACCCCGGTGCCGGTGCCCCACGGGACGTGGAAGCGGGGGACCGAGTTGCCGTGGCCGCCGGCCCTGCCGTCGCCGCGCTCGGCCCAGCCCACCAGCGGGGTGAACCGGATGCCCTGCGCATGCAGCCAGGAGCGCTTCTTGCCGGCGGCGAACTCCACGTAGGCGCGCCCCCACTGCTGTGCCCACTCGTCATCCGGGTGGGGGCCGGAGAGCCGGTCCCACTGCGCCGAGCCCTGCCAGTCCTGCCACGCCAGTTCAAAGGAGTCCTTGACGCCCAGCCGCCGCTGCATCGGGGTATCCACCAGGAACAGGCCGCCCAGCGACCAGAACGCTTGGCCGCCCAGGTTGGCGGCGTTCTCCTGGTCCACGATGGCTACGCGTTTTCCGGCGCGGACCAGTTCGTTGCTGGCCACCAGCCCGGCCAGGCCACCGCCGATGATGATGACGTCCGCGTCCATGCCGTACCTGCCCCGGGTTCGAAATCTGCTGTGAATACTGGCCAAGCTATCGCACGCCTGTGCTTGTGATCCGGTTTTCCGTGTCCGCCGCGTAGCCGCCACGGCATGGGGCGTCCGGCCGCGTGTCACACTGGCCCAGGTTTCAGGGAGAAACGGCGGTGGGGACCGCGGATTTTCGAGCTTTCGCTGTGAAAACTGGGCCAGTCTGTCCTCCTGACGTCACGCTGGGCATGCTTTCACGGCAGCGGACGACGGCGAGCCTTGGGTTTCCGGGGGTTCGTCACCGTGGGCGGGTTCAAAGTCTGCTCTGCATGACGCGGCTCCACGCCAGCGCCCCGGGCGGCCATACCCAGCTTGTCGAACGAGTCGCTCCACCCGTTCCGGTGCAGGGCAAGCCGCTCCTCGGTCAGGAACGGTCCCTGCGAGAGCACCACCCGGGTCCCGGTTCCGGTACTCGCCAAGGAGAGGTCCACCACGGTCTCCCGGTCGTCCGGCGCCGGTTCCTCCCAGGCGAAGGTGTAGACCAGGCGCCAGGGCGGATCGATCTCCAGGAACTCGCCCGAGAGGTGGAACGGCTCGCCCTCCGGCGGGGCCATGCGGAACCGGTAGCGGCCGCCCACCACCAGGTTGACGTCCACTTCCGGGATGCTGAAGCCGTGCGGGCCCCACCATTTCGCAAGCCCGGCCGGCTCCGTCAGCAGCCGGAACGTTGCCTCCGGCGCGGACGGCACCGTGCACTCGAGGTTCAGGACCAGGCCGGCTGGTTGCTCACTCATCGTCCCACTCTGCCACCCGCCGCGGCGCGCCGAAAGCAGGGCAGGTCAGACTGGAAGGGGAGGTGCCAGGGCGCCCAGTTCTGCGGACGTGGGTGGATTGGCGCCCGGGCGGGAGCAGGTCATGGCCGCCGCCCTGTTGGCGTAGGCGGCCAACACACGCAGCTTGGCGGCGGTGAGCGCCGCCAGGCGTGGCCTGGCGGCGGTGAGCGCCGCCAGGCGTGGCCTGGCGGCCGCCCCGAGGAGGTCCAGCTGGGACAGGCCGGCGATGAGGGCGGCCATGAACGAGTCACCCGCCCCGACGGTATCCGCCACGTCGATGGTTTCGCCCGGCAGTTCCACGCGGCCCTGCCGGTTCATGACCACCGGCCCGTCCGCGCCCCGGGTCAGGGCCACCACTGCCGGGCCGAGCTTCAGCCAGGCCGCAAGGGAGTCCTCCGGCGCCAGGTCGGGATAGAGCCACAGCAGGTCCTCATCACTTGCCTTAACGACGTCGCTCGCGGCGACGAAATCCTCGACCTGGGCGCGGGCGGCGGCAACGTCAGGACTGATGCCGGGCCTGCAATTGGGGTCGTAGCTGACGGTCGCACGGTGCCGGGCCGCATCCACTAGGGCCCGGGTGGCGTGGTTGCCGGGCGGAAGGACCGTGGCGATGGACCCGGTGTGCACATGCGTGGAGGCCTCGACGGCGGCAAGGGCAGGAAGTGACGCGCCGTTAATGTCCCAGGTGATATCGAAGGCATACGTTGCGGCGCCGTCCGGGCCGAGTGTTGCCGTCGCCGTGGAGGTGGGTGCCGCGCCGCCCCGGACCGGGGCAACGCCGTTGGACTGGAAGTGCTGCTCAACCAGCAGCCCGTAGGCGTCGTCGTCGTAATGCGTCACCAGGCTTGTCGGAAGGCCCAGCCGTGCAGTTGCCACTGCAACGTCCAGAGGGCTGCCGCCGGGATGGGCATGGCGGCCGGCGCCCCGGCCGCGGGTCATCGATGATGTCTACCAGTGACTCGCCGATCACGGTGACCAGGGGACCGCCGGCCGCGAAATCCGTTGCGGTGATGGATGTTGGCCTGGCTGCTTCCTTGCAGGGTGCTGGTGGGGATGTGGTGCCGTAGTCAGCGGCCCGGATAAACCACGGTGATCCAGTTCGACGGCAAGCGGGTGGAGCAGGCCTCGGCCCTGGTCCCGGAACTGGCCGAGGTGAAGCCCCTGCTGGAGCAGTCGGCGAGGGGCATCGAATTCCTGGGCCACACCGCCGTCTCGGCAGCAGCGGCCATCGAAGACATGGGTCAAACCACCGGCCTGCAACGGCTGGAGCACCTGTTTGATATGTTCGCGCTCCGTGCCGGGGCGCCGGAAGGCGACCGCCGCTACCTCGCCGAAGCCTGGTTCAGGCCGCAACTGGACGGCCAGGTTGCCGCCGTCGTCGACCTTGTCCTGGAGTACGTGTTCAGCAACCACGCCGGCAGCATCCGGATGTCCGAGGCCGCTGCACTGGTAGGGATGCCGGAGCCCACTTTTTCGAAGTACTTCAAGCAGGCCACAGGGCAGAATTTCAGTGACCTGGTCCGCAAGCTGCGGCTGGCCCACGCACGGCGCCTGCTCGAACGCAGCGACAAGCCCGTGTCCGAGATCTGCTATGAGGTGGGCTTCTCCAACCTGTCCAACTTCAACCGGCACTTCCTCAACGACGCCGGTGTGACGCCCCGGAACTACCGGCAGCGGCTGCAGGGGTGATTGGGCGGGAGGTCGCCTGGGGTTAAGCTGGAGCCACCCGCACCAGGAACCTGGAGAACACGTACGCCATGGCTGATGACGGAGCACCCACCGCACCTTTTGACCGTGCCGTCCTGATTTTCAACCCCGGCCGGCCCGGAATGGGCCAGCGGCTCGAAGAATTGCAGCGGGATTTTGCTATCGACCTGCCGGGCCTGAACGTCGACCTGCTGCCGACGGACTTCGCCGGGCACGCCCGTGAGCTTGCGAGAATCGAAGCGGGCGGCGGTACGCCGCTCATCGTTTCGGTCAGCGGGGACGGCGGGTACAACGAGGTGGTAAACGGCGTGATGGACGTGCCCGCCAGCGCGGCAGTCTGCACCGTCCTTCCTGCGGGAAACGCCAACGACCACTACCGGAGCATGCCGGTGCGGACCCTCCGAGAAGCCGTGTCAGCGGGCCGGGTCCGGCGGATCGACCTGTTGCGGGTCACGTTCAGCACCCCGGTGGGGGAGCAAGTCCGGTACGCACACTCATACGTCGGGTTCGGGCTGACTCCCTTGATGGCCATCGGAATCGAACAGGGCGGCAAAGGGAAGATCCTGGAGCTCATCTCCGTTGCCCGCACCCTCTCGGGCCTGAGGCCCTTTGAGCTTGTGCGGGACGACGGGGCCACAGCGCGGTTCGACAGCCTGATCCTGGCCAACATTTCGCGCATGGCAAAGTATGGGACCGTCAGTGAGTCGCACTATCCGGACGACGGCCGGTTCGAGGTGGTGACGCTGCCACACGCCGGGCTGGTGAAAATGGCGTTGATGACGCTCCGCGCAGTCACCCTTGGGCTTGGACATCAGCCGAGCGTCAGCAGTTACGCCTTCTCAACCCGGGAGGCTGTTCCCTGCCAGATCGACGGTGAGGTGGTCTACGTTGAGGCGGGAACCCATGTCCTGGTTGAAAGTGCACCGGGCGCCCTGGCCACTGTCTGAAACCTCTGGCCGCCCGGACAGCCGCCGGAATGCGGCGATGACGAGCCCGACCGTTCTGGAGCGTGGCTAGGGCTGCACGGAGTCGAAGAATCTGTATTCCGGGTCCGGCCGGCCGAGCTCGGCTTCATGGGATTTCATGCGAATAAAATCCACGTCCTGCTGGCAAAGCGTGGTCTCGCCGTGGGCATCGTCGTTGGTGCCTTGGCCTGTGGCTGCGCTGATTTCCGCGGAAATTGTCCGCGGAAGGATCATGCAGCCGGGGTTGGCCAGCAACCACTGCGTCACCGGGCCGGGAAGCCGGTTCCACTGGTCTCGAATTCGGATGTCTGTCATGGGGTGCCTTTCGTGGTGAATGCAGGACGCTGCCACGCCCGGGATGCCATGGTGCCGGCCACGGTGGACGCAGCCGGCACAGGGCGGAATGGCTTAGTCGAAGTGGACCTCGGCGGCGGCCCTGCGAAGGGATTCGAGGCGCTCTTCCTCGACCAGGCCCAACGCATCCAGCTCGTCGCTGCGGTCAGTTCGTTCCAGGGCCGCCTGGTTCGAGATATCACGAAGGATCATGCCCACGAGACGGGCCAACCCCGCCTTGAGGTCCACCAAATTGGTGTTGGTGATCAGGAGGCGGCGGTCGGAGACGCGGAGCCCCACGTCGCTGTACCCGGCATCGGCCAGGCGCTGCCGGGTACCGGATCCGTGCAGCAGGTCGACCTCACGGGGCTGGGGCCGGCGGGAAAAGACAGCCGGCACGGTGTACCGCGTGGGGCCCTGGGCGGTGCCCAGGTCGTGGGGCAACGCGGATGCGAGGACGCCGCTGACCGATAGCGCCGAGTCGGCGCGAACGGCAGAGTCTTGAATGGTGGTCATGGGGGTCTACCAGCCTTCTGAGGGTGCACTGCCGGGTCCCGGGACGCGGGCCGGAGTGGCTGCGCAGGGGACCCGGGGCCGGATCGTCTGCAGGGGAGGGGAGCGGGTTATGCCGGTCTGGCCCGTGAATCACTTGCGGCCGCCCTCGTTGTACCGATTCCTTGCCGCGCCGGCGTCGAACATGCTCGGTACGGCGTGCGCCGGCGGCCGGTGAAGGCTGCCGGAGAATCGGGCTCATTTCCGGGGCAACGGATGTCCTGTCACGATGTCCCGAGATACTTTGAGTCTACGCCCACAAGCGGGTCCGCAGGGCCCGGATCGGGAACCGGATCGCCGAAGGGAGTGCGCTGGCCGGAACGGTAGGCGGAATCAATGACGGATTCGATTTCGTCGAGCACTGTTTGGTTTCCGGGGAGGACCACATGGGCCAGGAACTCCGATTCAAGGGTTGCAATTCCCGCGGCCGCCGCACCGAGCTTGCCGTCGATGGCCATGGCAAGGGCTCGCCAGGATTTGCGGTTGGCCCGTTCGAGGACTTTCGCGTTGGCTTCCTGGATCCGGCTGTCCGCGATGTCCCCGCGTATGGCCAGGGCGCCATCCGACTGCAGCAACGGCATGACAATCCTGAATTGCCTTCCGCCGCCCCTGAAGGCCACGGCGCTCCGCTCCCCCCGCTGTGTGAACAGGATGTCCGTTGCCCCGTAGTCCGTGAGCGCCTGCCTGATGTGTTTCCGGGAAGCTTCGCTGCTGAAGGAGTCGCCGCGGGTGTAAGGGCTTGTCATCTCCTAACTATGCGCCCGGCCGCCACTCTTTCCTAACGTTGCCCTGGCGCATCAGCCGCAGAAGGGCAATGGGCCCGGCGGCCGGTGCAATGCGGTCCGGTGCCGGGTCCATCCACGTCGGTTGAGCGCGATCGACGGGCTCAGACGCCGGCGTTGTACACGTCCAGTCCAAACCGGTTAAGCCCGGGCGTCCCGGCGTAACCCAGGTACGGCAGGCCAAACGTGTCCTCGATGCTGGCCAGCAGGCTGTAGTGGTTGTAGGGGGTGGTGGACCAGGTGCCGCCCTTGGTGAACGGGGACAGCACCAGGGCTCCCACCCTGCCGCCGCCCATCCCGGTGATGCCGGGCAGCGCAGCGTTGGGTCCGGGACCTTCGCCGCAGCAGGCGCTGGCATCGGACTGCGGCCCGCCGGACTCGTCGAAGGTAATGACCAGGACGCCGTCCTGCTTGAACGCGGGCGAGGACGTAATGGCCGGCACCCACTGCTTGAGCCATTCGTCGGCGCTCGCCAGGCCGCCCGGCTGGCCGTCAACGCAGGGGGAGTCGTGGCCGTCGTGGCACAGGTTGGGGGTGATCATCGACAGGTTGGGGGTGGTGGCCGCCGAACCGAGATCAGTCTTCAGGGCGGACAGGTCCACGTCATTCGCTGCACAGTCGGGCGATCCGGTGATCCCGGCGAAGTACACGAACGGGTTGTGCCGCGCCGCGTATTGGTCACCAACCCGTGCCTTCTGCGTGTCGTCAACAGCGCCCGGGGCAGGGTGCCGGCACGGAGTGCCCATGTCCTCCATGTAGCCCTTCCAGGTTTTGCCGGCTTCTTTCAGCTGGCCGGCGACCGTGGGGACGGTGTCGGGGAAGACGCACCCGTCGCCCACAGCCTGGCCGGGGCTCGCCATGCCGGTGCCCACGAACGGGGAATAGGTCTGGCAGTCAGCCTGCATCTGCGCGTTGGGTCCCTGCCCGGAGATCTGGGCAACATAGTTGGGCTGGGAATTGTGGGCGGTGCCGTAGTACTGGTTCAGCAGGACGCCCTGGCTGCGCAGGGTCTTGGAGAGGTAGGGAGCGGCCGACGCCGGGCCCCAGGTTTCGTCGTAGCCCTTGTTTTCGAGGTTGATCACGAAGACGTGGTTGGCGCCGGGAAGGTAGCCCTGGCTTGGGGACGAGGCGGGGGCTGCGCTGGTGGCGGCGGCCGGGTTGAGGGTGGCCGCGGTCCCGCCGATGGCGGCGGCAAGCACCGCCATGGCGGCCAGGGCGGTGCGGAGTTTCATTCTCACGGGAGCTTCCATCCGTCGGCGAGGGCTTTTTCTTTCAATCCGGACCATTCCTCGGCCGGCGGCGGTCCCACCGGTGTACAGGCGGGACCGGCCACGAAGGGCGGGACCAGATAGGTGGGTGCTGCAAGGTTGGCTGGCGTTCCGAAGTCCAGGACCTCGGCGATGTTGCGGGCCGCCTGGTCGCGGGGGGTCAGGGGAGCAAGGTTCCAGCGCCACTCGATGGCCTTCAGAACCGAGGTGTGGTCGTAGACGTCGTGGGCCACGTAGCGGCGGCGTGCCCGGGGCGAGACCACCAGGGACGGCACCCGGAACCCGCGGAGTGCTGTTTCGGGGCTGCTGTCCGGCGCCGTGGCGGGTGCCACGTGGTCATAGAAACCGCCCCACTCGTCGTAGTTGACCACCAGCATGGTGTTGGCCCAGCCCGGGCCGGACGTGACGGCGTTGTAGACCTCGGCGAGGAACGTTTCGCCGGAACGGATGTCGGCGTGGGGATGATCGTCCCCGGACGTTCCGGAGCCCTCATCGGTGAACCGCGGATCCACGAAGGAAACGGCAGGCAGGGCCCCGGCGGAGCAGTCCGAAAGGAACTCCGCGTACGGGCGGGAGATGCCCTGGTACTTGGTGCCCCACAGTGCCGTGAACGGGATGTCCCCGTAGTAGTACTTGCCCGGAACGCCTGCCGCGGCCAGCCGGTCCCAGATGGTGGGCAGGGCAGAGGTGGCAGAGGAGTTATGGATCCGGTCCGTGGCCGCAGCGTGCTGGTAGAAGCGGTTCGGGTAGGTTTCGGCCATGGTGGCGGCGAAGTAGCGGTCGCATACGGTCCAGTCAGGCCCGGCCTGGCGCCAGAAGTCCAGATCGGCTTCGCCGTAGTAGCCCACCGCGAACTCGTCGTTTTCGCCGGCCCGCAGCCAGCCGTCGTTCTTGCCGTTGTTGTACTGGATCCGGCCGCCCTCGTAGGAGTGGTCCGGGTCCGGGTGGCCGCAGCCTTGGAAGTCGGCCAGGTGGTAGGTGGAGTGCGGGATGCCGTATCGGTCGGTGTAGCTGAGCCCGGACTGCTTCCCGTCCGCCCCCGGCATCCAGCCCAGGAAGTGGTCGAAGGAACGGTTCTCCATCATCACCACGATGATGTGTTCAATGCCGGAGTCGCCGGGCGCGGGAAGCGCGGGGGCTGCGGCTGAGGCCGGCCGGAAGGTGCTGCCGGCGGCCAGGGTGGTGGCGGCAGCCGTTCCCGCGGCCCCCAGGAAGTGGCGTCTTGAAAGATTCACGTCTGATTCCTTGCAGGTCAGATGGACGGCGATGCGGGCACGCCCCCACCCTGGGCCGGTCGCCGGACCGTAAGTTACTGGTCGGTAAGGTTTTTGCGTTCACCAGTAGATCACGCAGAGGATACGGACCGGGAGGAAACCGGGGTCCGTTCACGGAGAGTTCACGGAACGTTCCCGAAGCCGTCCGGCGGGTCGCTGGCCGAAGCCGGAGCGCCACTCGTCGTGAAATCCACGCCGTTCGGCGCGCCAACAGTACGTTTGCTGATGATCTGCATGATGATTGCCCAAGGCAAGGGGCCGGGCTCACTCAGGTCTTTCGCCTCTGGATCGATCAGACATCGACGTCTTCGACAAGCAAAGGGAAACAACCATGGGCTTCCTGGACCGTGACCACTCCATCGCCCCGCCGGGCTTCAACCGCTGGCTGGTCCCGCCGGCGGCGCTCGCCGTCCACCTGTGCATCGGGCAGGCCTATGCCACCAGCGTGTACAAGACCGCACTGGTCAAGCATTTCGGCGCCAGCCTGACCGAGGTAGGCGTCATCTTTTCCATCGCCATCGTGATGCTGGGCCTTTCCGCCGCGGTCATGGGGACCTGGGTGGACACCAACGGCCCGCGCAAGGCGATGTTCACGTCCGCCATGTTCTGGGCCGGCGGCTTCCTCATTGGCTCGGTGGGCATCTTCACCCGCCAGCTCTGGCTGGTCTACCTGGGCTACGGCGTGGTGGGCGGCATCGGGCTGGGCATCGGCTACATCTCGCCCGTGTCCACGCTGATCAAGTGGTTCCCGGACCGGCCGGGCCTGGCCACCGGCATGGCGATCATGGGCTTCGGCGGCGGCGCGCTGATCGCCAGCCCCGTGTCCCAGGCCCTGCTCAAGGCGTACGACCCCAACTCCGGCGCGCAGGGCTGGGTTGCCAGCGGCGATGCCGTGGGCAAGCTCTTCCTGACCCTCGCCGTCGTCTATCTCGCCTACATGCTGTTCGGTGCCTTTACTGTCAGGGTGCCCGCCGACGGGTGGCGGCCCGCCGGGTTCGACCCCTCCAAGGTCAAGGCGGCCAAACTGGTGACCAGCGAGAACGTCTCGGCGAAGAACGCCATCAAGACCCGGCAGTTCTGGCTCGTGTGGGTGGCGCTGTTCTGCAACGTCACGGCGGGCATCGGCATCCTGGAGCAGGCAGCGCCCATGATCCAGGACTTCTTCCGGCAGGCCGACGGAAAGTCCCTGGTCAGTGCCGGCGTCGCCGCCGGCTTCGTGGGGCTGCTCTCCATCGGCAACATGTCCGGCCGCTTCGCCTGGTCCGCCACCTCCGACGTCACCGGCCGGAAGCGGATCTACATGGTGTACCTGGGCGTGGGTGCCGTGCTGTACACGGTGCTGGCGCTGGCCGGGTCGAGCGCCACGGCCCTCTACGTGGTGCTCGCCTTCATCATCATCTCGTTCTATGGGGGCGGCTTTGCCACCGTCCCGGCGTACCTGCGGGACCTGTTCGGGACCTACCAGGTGGGCGCCATCCATGGCCGGCTCCTCACCGCCTGGTCCGCTGCCGGTGTGGCCGGGCCGTTGATCGTCAACAGCATCCTGGACGCGCAGGGCAAGCCGGGCCAGCTGAACGCCGCGTCCTATCAGCCCGCGCTGCTGACCATGGTGGGGCTGCTGGTGATTGGTTTCGTGGCCAACCTGCTGGTCAAACCCGTGGACCCACGGTTCCACGAATCCCGTCCCGAGCAGCACATGTCCACGAAGGAGGCCTGAAATGAGCAGCACTGCAAACACCCACGGCGCGCAGGAGCCGGTCAACAAGTCCACCGGCAGGCTGGTCCTGGCCTGGGTCCTGGTGGGAATCCCGCTGGCTTACGGCGTTTTCCAGACCCTCACCCAGGTGGCGGCGCTGTTCGGTTGATTTCCTGAACCTTTGGCTTGAGCGCCACACTGGCCCAGTTTTCAGGCACCAACGCCCGCGAAACCGTGGGGTTCTCGCCGGTCCGCCCCGAAAACCGGGCCACTCTGTGCGCCGGGCGCCACGCAGATTCAGGCCACGGCCGGTTTCATGAGCCGTCGGCGCAGGACGGTTGCGGTCACCCACGTCACCAGGCTGCAGGCAGCGGCTCCCCAGAGGATGTCCGTCACGGCCACCAGCGCGGTGAAGTCCTTCAGTACCGCGAACCCGGTCAGCGCCCAGGTGGCATAGGTGAAGAAGCCGAAGAGGGCCGCCCCGGAGACCCGCTGCCGCAGCGAGGCCCCGGAGTTGTTGGGCCGGACGCCGTAGTGCACCATGCCAGCCACGAACACGGCGTAGAACAGCACCGCGCCGGGCAGGTTGGCCTTGGGTGCCAGCAGGTGGCCGATCTGGCTCTGGTACAGCGGGTTGGCCACCAGCAGGATCCACGCCACGTCCAGGACGGCGAAAATCAGGGCGCTGACAACGTACGCAGTCAACCAGTTCTTGGTTCGGGGGCTCATGGGGGACTCCTTGCATCGGCTGCCGTTCGGGTGCGGTTCGGGAGTGGTTCGCAGCCGCGGCCGGGGGTGGACTGCCTGAACCCGAAAGCAGTACACCTCCACCCATACAATCCCGCGCCCGCTCCGAACAAACAGTGGACAAGGCCACCACGGCTGAGTTGTTGTTGGATGCAACGGTGTCCGCAGGGTGCGGACGGGACCGGCTGTGCAGCAGCGCGCGGCGGGCCAGGGGAAAGGAAGCTGTCTGTGAACCAAAAGAGTCGCAAGGCGCTCATCAGCACCGTCATTGCCGTGGTGGTGGCCGTGCTGATCGCCCTTGCCGGAAGCCAGGGCGGGTCCAGGATTGGCGGCTTCCCGGTGTTCGCGCTGGGGGTGGCCATCGCCTTCGTGATCCAGTGGCTGGTGTTCATCCCGTCCTACAAGGCGCAGACAGAGAAGTTCTATGACCTTACCGGCGCCCTGACGTATATCTCCATCACGGTGTTCCTGGTCCTGGCGTCCCCGGGCGTGGATGCCCGCGGCATGCTGCTGGCGGCCATGGTGGTGCTCTGGGCTGCACGCCTGGGCAGCTTCCTCTTCCTTCGGATCAGCAAGCACGGCAAGGACGACCGCTTCGATGAGCTCAAGCCGGACTTCTTCCGCTTCCTGAACACCTGGACCATCCAGGGCCTCTGGGTGGTGCTCACCGCTGCGCTCGCATGGGTGGCCATCACATCGGACAAGAAGGTGGGCCTGGACTGGTTCTTCTGGGTGGGCCTGCTGGTGTGGCTCGCGGGCATCAGTATCGAGACGGCTGCCGATGTCCAGAAAAACCGGTTCAAGGATGATCCCGCCAACAAGGGCCGCTTCATCAGCACCGGCCTGTGGTCCCGGTCCCGCCACCCCAACTACTTCGGCGAGATCACGCTGTGGGTGGGCGTGGCCATCATCGCGCTGCCCGTCCTGCAGGGCTGGCAGTGGGCGGCCCTGGTCTCCCCGGTGTTCGTGGCGCTGCTGCTGACCAAGGGCAGCGGCGTACCGCCCCTGGAGAAGAAGGCGGACAAGAAGTGGGGCGGCCAGGCCGACTACGAGGAGTACAAGAAGACCACCCCGGTGCTGGTGCCAAAGCTCAAGTAAGGCTTGTCCCGGAAGGACGGCCGACGGCGGCACCCGGGTGGGTGCGGCCGTCGCGCCGGCCGCTGGGGAGTTGAGGGACCTCCCAATCGGCCGTGTTAGGGAAGTACGGTGCCTACCCGGAAGCAGGTACCGGGTACTCGTGACATGTACCCGGGGGTACCCCTAGTCTTCGAGGACAGCGCGGTCATGCAGGGGCCGGGTGCGCTGCGCGTGCTGCTGGGGCATGGAGTCTCAACTCCAGGGAGCGACATTGCGAAATATCGGATTTTTTGGCAGCGGCGGCCGCGGCGGCAACCGAAAGACTTTCCTGCGTGGGGACACGGGCGGTGGCGGCCCGGCGGTCCGTCATCACGACAGGCCCCGGGACATCCGGCCCCAGGCGCTGCTGACAGCAGCCCTCCTGGCGCTGGAAGGCGGCATGGTGATGCTTCCCGTTGCCGCGACGGCGGCCGGCCCCGACCTGCCCCAGGCCACGAACTGCTCGGTGCGGATCTTCCCGGGCCTTGGCGGCCCCGGCAGCAATGCGATAGGGTCCAGCAGCAACGGCCTGGTCATCGGCATCGCCGACACCGCCGTGGGCGGGTCCGCACCAGTGCTGTGGCGGGGCGGCCAGCCCACGCAGCTGACAATCCCGCTCGACGCCGTAGCCCCGGCCGCGGTGAATGCGTCCGGAGTTGTTGTCGGTACGGGATATGACGCCGCAAACGAGGTCTTGGTCGGATGGTGGTGGCAGGACGGGCAGTACCATCCGCTGCCAGTGAAGCCCGGCGACATCGCAATACCGTCGGCAATATCGGACAGCGGCATCGTGGCCGGGGCCCTGGTGGCCGATGAAGAGCATTCGGACGGCCCCGGCGCCGACGAGGACGAACGCCCCGCCGTCTGGCCCTCCGTGACCACGACGCCGCACGAACTCGCGTTGCCTGCCGGAGCGCGGGGCGGACACGCCTTCGCGATCGGGCCAGACGGGACCGCCGGCGGGGTGGCCCTTGCCGACGACGCAACTCCGGTCCTGTGGTCGCCAAACGGCGCTCCGAAAGCACTCCCCACCCTAAGCGGGAAGGGCGGCGTCGTCCTGGGGATCGATTCGACCGGGCAGGCGCTGGGACAGAGTTCGGTGGCCGACGGAACGCATGCCGTGACGTGGGCTGCTGCCGGTGCAGTAGCCGATGTGGGCGCAGCCGCTGCCGGTCCCAAATCGAGCGCATCGTCAGGCATTGCGGGCGTCACCGTGGGAGCGGGAAGCTCGCCGTCCTTCCGCGGGGAGCGGCCCCAGGCGGTGATCTGGATCGGCAAGAGCGCACGGATCCTGCCGCCAGGCTCTGATGGACAGTTCACCGGCGTGTCCGGATCTGCGAGCTCGGTGTCCCGCCAGGGAGCGAACACCGTTGTCATCGGTTACTCAGCAGCCGACAACGGCCTGCGCCGCGCCACTGAATGGAGCTGCAAGTGAACGCCGCCCGGCTTGTGAGCCACCCGCTGAGATGGGTGCTGGCCCTCCTCCTGGGCATTGCGCTGATTCTTGCCAACTTCTACTACCTGTCAGGTTCGAGAGACTCGGAAGCCAGCGCCGCTACCACCGTGAGCCTTGGATTCGCTGGTGACACCGGGGGAAACACGGTGACCGGCAAGGTCATCGATGCCGCGCACAACGGCGGCGTCGCAGCCATGTTCAACCTTGGAGACCTGTCCTACTCCCAGATCACTCCGGAATCGGCCTGGTGCTCGTTCGTCAAGCAGCACGCCGGGACGATGCCTTATGAATTCATAACTGGAAACCACGAGGACGACGGACCTGATGGAGTGTGGACCAACTTCGCATCGTGCCTGCCGGACCAGCTCGGCTCGGTGGGGAACTATGCCCAGCAGTTCTACACGGATTACCCCGCAAGCAGCCCCTTGGTTCGGATGATCATGGTTTCCCCGAAGCTGACCTACAGCGGTTCGGGCCTCGACTGGTCCTACAAGTCTGGCACCCAGGGCTACAAGTTCGTGACGTCGGCAATTGATTCAGCGCGCGCTGCCGGGATCCCGTTCATTGTGGTGGGCATGCACATGTATTGCCTGTCCATGGTCAACTATCCCTGCGCCGCCAGCCCGGATCTGATGAACATGCTGGTCTCCAAAAAGGTAGATCTGTACCTGCAGGCCCACGACCACGCGTACGCGCGCAGCTATCCGCTCGCGCTCAAGGGCAGCTGCACCGCCATCCCAGTCAGCAGCTTCAACCCTGACTGCGTGGCGTCCACTGATCCGAATGGCCAGTTCGCGGCCGGTACCGGGACGATCCTGGCCACGGTTGGTTCGGGCGGCAGGTCGATCAACAGCGAGAACAACACCACCACTGCGCCGTACTTCCAAAGCTTCATGGGCAGCAACAACAACCCCACCTATGGCTTCCTGAAGGTATCGGTGACCAGTACCACGCTGACCGGTTCATTCGTCCGCGCCTCCGGTGGGACCTACACAGATAGCTTCACTGTCACCAGGTCCGGGCCCTTCCCCACGCCCACGCCGACGCCGACCCCCACACCGACCCCAACCCCCACACCGACCCCAACCCCAACCCCCACACCGACCCCAACCCCCACACCGACCCCAACCCCCACACCGACCCCAACCCCCACACCGACCCCAACGCCGACTCCCACTCCTACACCGACTCCCACCACCACGACGCCGGCCCCGTCCGCCATCGCGGTCCGGTCCACGGCCAGCGGAGCGGGGGAGTTGACCACGGCGGGCTCGTACACGCCGGGCCTGCCGGCGGGCTGGCAACCGGGCGACACGGTCTTCCTGTTCTCGCAGGTCACCGTCTCCGCGTCGGCGAACACCACTGCCCCGGCAGGGTGGACGCGGGCGGTCGGTGACTTCACGAGCGCAAGCTCCACGTCCGCCCACCAGGCCGTCTGGTACCGGGTGATGCAGTCCGGCGATACCGCACCGAGCGTGGCGGAGCCCGCCTCCAGGTATGCATGGTCGACCGTTGCCGTGCAGGGCGCCAACACCACCACGCCTCTGGACGTCACCCCCGCCACGGACACCAACAGCGGGGTGGCCTACCCGGGCGTACGGGCACCGTCCATCACGCCGGTGACCCCCGGCGCGCTGCTGCTGACAGCCCACGGCGTGCGGAACGGCACGAACTCGGCGACCACGTCCTTCTCGCCGCCAGCGGGAATGGGTGAACAGGGCGACTCGACGTCGAACATCGCGTCGAAGTCGAACGCGGCCCTGGAAGTGGACTCACTGGCCCTGACCGATACGTCCGCCACCGGCGCCAAGGTGGCAACCGCATCGTCAAGCTCCGGCACGGTGATCAACCAGTGCGGAACGGCGATCGTCGTACGGCCCGCCGGATGACCTGACGCCGAAGCAGGCGACGGCGGCACCCACCCCGGGTGCCGCCGTCGGCCGTTAATCAGCTACCATTTAACCCATCAAGGGGAGTACTCCCGTCTGTGAGTGGCCCTTCAATACGGATGCAGCGAAGCATCCCGGGCCACCGGCTCCGGTAGAACCGGGCGGAGGAGACCTTGGCGTAACTGTCAGCGCCAACCCCTTGGAGTACCCCATGCAGGTCACACCGCTCATCTGGATCATTACCATTGCCGTGACGGTCCTGTTCTTCGTTTACGAGTTCTTTGCGCACGTCCGCAAACCTCACGAACCGTCCATTGGCGAGTCGGCACGCTGGTCGGCGTTCTACATCGGGCTTGCGCTGGTGTTCGGCGTCGGGATCGGGACGGTCTCGGGCTGGACGTACGGTGGCGAGTACTTCGCCGGCTACCTCACCGAAAAGGCCCTGTCGGTGGACAACCTCTTTGTCTTCCTCATTGTGATGACTGGGTTCGCCGTCCCCAAGATGTACCAGCAGAAGGTGCTGATGGTGGGCATCATCATCGCCCTCATCCTGCGCGGCGGGTTCATCGCCGTCGGCGCCACGCTGATCGAAAACTTCTCCTGGGTGTTCTACATCTTCGGCGCCCTGCTGCTTTTCCTCGCGTACCGGCAGGCGTTCGGCGGCCACGACTCCAACCCCGCTGACGGCCGTTTCATGAAGCTGGTGCGCCGGGTCCTTCCGGTCACCCCTGAGTACCACCGTGACCAGCTCACCGTGAAGCTGGACGGCAAGCGGTTCGTGACGCCCATGCTGCTCACCATCATCGCCATCGGGTTCGTGGACCTGGTCTTCGCCGTCGACTCGATCCCCGCGATCTACGGCCTGACCAGCGAGGCCTACATCGTCTTCACCGCCAACGCCTTTGCCCTGATGGGCCTCCGGCAGCTGTTCTTCCTGATCGGCGGCCTGCTGGAACGCCTGGTCTACCTGGCGCAGGGACTGGCCGTCATCCTTGCGTTCATCGGCGTCAAGCTGGTCTTCCACGCACTGCACGTCAACGAGCTCCCGTTCGTCAACGGCGGCCAGCCGCTCCTGTGGGTCCCGGAGATCCCCATCTGGTTCTCCCTGGTCTTCATCGGCGCCACCATCCTCGCGGCCACGGCGGCCAGCCTGGCCAAAACCCGCGGTGGGCATGCGGTCCAGGGTGCGCACGCAGGCGAGGAAGCGGTCACTGCGGCGGGCACCCGGCGGTAGTCCCGGGCCGGCTACCCAAACAGGACGGACGACGGCGGCACCCGGGTTGGGTGCCGCCGTCGCGGGATCCCTGCTAGAGGGAAAACGCCCAGCGCCTCCATTTGCCGGGCATTCCGCCCGGCCTGGGGCCCAGGGCGCGTATTCGTTTCTTGTACCAAACGTGCAGCAAGCCCATGAAGGCAACGTTCAGCACAAGCAGTACAGCCACAATGACCACGAGGACATCCTTGCCTTCCTGGTATTCCAGGTAGCCCGCCTGCCCGTACACCAGATCGCCCGTCACCAGTGGCATGACAAGCTCTTTGAGCCAGACAACCGTCCCGCCCAACGCTGCCGGCAAGGGAAAGCCAAGGGCCATAAAGAGCCAGCACTTGCCGGCCAGTCTTCTGCACCGCTTATCCCATGCCGCCGTTAATTCTGGCTGGGCAGTTGCCACGTCCTGCGTCATTTTTCCCCCAATAGCGATTTGATGCGGTGCCTGCCGCCGCCTAGCGTTGCCGCATCGAAAGCACTTCCTGAATCCGGTTCAGGTAAGGCCGCGAATAGCTTTCCCACCACTCGTGTGGGCTGGATGCGAATGCAGCGCCGCCAGGAAGTTCAAGGACAGCTCCCATGGTGAGAATACATCCCGACGGTGTCGGCTCAAGGCGATAGGTGAAGCGCTGATTTATCCTGTCCTGGTTAATTGGCCTGGTCGTTGCCCACCAAGGGCTTTCTTCCCCGATAACCTCAATGATTGAGGCGGATCCGTCCTGCCCGATGAAGCACTGCTGTTCCCCGACACCTTTTGGCGTTCCCGGAACAGTGAATCCGTGCTTGGCATCCGATAACAACACAGCGCTCTCAGCTGGCCGTATGAGGGACCAGACAGTGTGGGCATCGTGCTGGTAGGAAGCAGATGCGTGGAAGCTGTGCACTTCCGCGGGGGCACCGGCCGCGGTTGCACTGATCTCTGCTGCCGATCGGATTGCTTGCTTGTTGTTGCGGTTGATCACAACGGAAATGATGAGCAGCAGCAAAAGCATTGACGTGGCAACCGCAAAGATTCCAAATCCAAGGTCTGAACGGCCGAAATGGCTGATAACGGCGGAGATCACCACTATGGACAGATAACCAGCAAAGAAAAGAGTGTTGTGAAGGACTTTGTATATTGTGACCACCGGCCAATTATCGCGGGACGTGTTGCACCGGAAACCGCTGCGGCCACAGGTTTGGCGCAGGAGTCCGGAAGGATTGTCACACCACGGGCGGAACCGGCAACCTGGGCGGTTTGCAGCCGCTAGGCTCTTCCGTGGCGCCAGCGATCATGGGGGCTGACGCACCAACATTTCACACGAACCAGCCGTTGAACCGGCGCTGTCCTGCAACAGGGACCCGGTGGTAGTCTCCCCGCTATGGCCGTGGACCCTGCACTGCTCAACTGGCTGCTCGACTCCGACCCCGCCCTGAAATGGCAGGTGGAGCGTGACCTGGCCGGCGCGCCACCCGAGCAGTGGGAGCGAACCCGCGCACGGGTCCGGACGGAGGGGTTCGGTGCCGGGCTGCTGGCGCGCCAGGATCCCGACGGGCAGTGGGCCGGCGGCCCCTACTTTCCCGCCGACTTCGACTTCCACGGACCCGAGGCTGCGGAGGACGCCGGGCAGCCCTGGACCGCCACCACCTGGTCCCTGAATGCGCTGCGGGAATGGGGCCTGGACGCGGCCGCCCTGGCCGGCACCGCCGAAAAGCTCGCAGCCAGCAGCAGGTGGGAGTACCGGGACCTCCCGTACTGGGGCGGCGAGGTGGATTGCTGCATCAATGCGTTCACCCTGGCCAACGGCGCATGGCTCGGGGCGGACGTGGCGGGCATCGCGCAATGGTTTGTTGAGCGCCAACTGCCCGACGGCGGCTGGAACTGCGAATGGGTGGACGGATCCACCCGGTCCTCGGTCCACTCCACCATCAACTCGCTGAAGGGCCTCCTGTACTACGAGGCCGCCACGGGTGGATCGGAGGAGCTCCGTAGCGTGCGGCACCGCGGCGGCGAGTACCTGCTGGAGCGGCGGCTGCTCTACCGGAAGTCCACGGGGGAGCCGGTGGCGCCGTGGGTGGCCCGGCAGGCCTACCCGTTCCGGTGGTTCTACAGTGCGCTGAATGCGCTGGACTATTTCCGGGCGGCAGCCCTGCACGACGGCGCTTCGCCCGATTCCCGGTTGGCCGACGCCATCGAACGGCTGCGGTCAGCCCGGCAAGAGGACGGCACCTGGGTCCAGGAGCGCCGCCATCCGGGCCGGGTCTGGTTCGAAGTGGACGTTCCGGCGGGAGAGCCGTCCAAGTGGGTGACGTTCCATGCAACCAGGGTGCTGGACTGGTGGGACAACGGGCATTCGTTCTAATTTGGCGTGCCCGGTCCGGCTATGGGCGGAGTGCCTTTCTGCAGGGCGCCTCCGGCGATGAGCGCGCCGGACACGAGGAGTACCACAGGCGTCTGGACCACCGGGCCCAGAATCGCGAGCCCCGAATCTACCATCGGTTTCGAAGCGGCGATGAGGCACGCGATGTCCATGGCCAGGGTCACCAGGTAGCTGGCGATGAAACAGGCGATGAGCACCGGCGGCCGGTAATTCCTGGTGACGGCGCGCACCGCCGAGTCGTAGGCCAGATACTTGAGCCCGATGAAGGTCGGCGTGAAGGCCAGGAGGAAGACGACGTCCACCTCTGCCGGAAATTTTAGGAGCGGGACGTTTGCGCGGCCCTGGTAGACGCCGTCGGAATAGAACCACAGGCTGCCCAAATGAATCCCGATCAAGAGCACCGAGACCAGTCCAAACCGCAGCCATGTTCCGCGCCGAGTCATCCCCATTGCCCAGTATGGCGATGCCGGGCACGGCCGTATCAAGGTCCTTGCGGCAATTTTGAGGCGGTGGGGAGGTCTCCCCATGCCGCGCCCTGTCTTTTAGTCCAATCGGTGTGCTTACATGGGCCTGCGCTGCAGCACCTTCGCTGCACCAGCCACCCATCACGTTGGAGTCATCATGAAGTCCTCGCAGGGCACACTGAAATCAAAAGGTATCTCGCTGCTGGTCGCTGCCGGGGTCGCGGCCGGCGCGTCCCTGGTGGCGGCGGTCCCCGCCACCGCGGCGGGCCCGTGCGGTACCGGATACACGTACATTGGTTCGCATCCCATCACCGTGCCGACCTACAGCAAGGACTACCGCTACGGAAAGCCGGGCACCAAAACCGGCTCCATCGACGTGTACTGGAACTCCACGGCCCGCAAGAACTGCTCCGTGGCCTACGCCTATGGACCCACGTACGGGATCAAGATGTACCGCCAGAACATGATCGGCAACTACCCGTCGTACGGCCCGGACGACGTTTCAAGCGATTACTACTCCTATTACGCCGGCCCGGTCTATACCGACACGCAGACTGCCGGTGGCCAGTGCATCACGCTGGACGCCAGTTTCGGCCCGAACTCGACCGACAAATCCAGTTGGGGCGCTGCGTTCTACAGCCCGGTTCACTGCTGACCCCAAAGCGGAATTACGACGGCGGCGCCCGGGGTGGGTGCCGCCGGTCCGGGTTTCTGCGGCAGACTTGGGAGTGCCCTTACGAACGAAAGCAGGATTCCGTGATCACCCTCCAGCAGGACGCTGACGGCTTCGTCCGCATGAACCGGCACTACCCGGCCAGTGTCCGTATCCGGATTGCCTTCAACGACGGCAGCACCGGCGACTTCGCCGGCCGCACCCTCAACAACGCCTACGACGCTGCGGTCGCCGAGTTCCGCGCCAAGAACGGCCTCGACGCCCGGGGGTTCAACCGGGCCCCGGCCGGGCGGACCAACTCCGGCAACAAGGTGGATTTTGTTCCCGTGCATCCGGGCATGGGGGAGTAGCCGCAAATCCGTAAGCGTTGCGGAAGGCTCCGACGATGCTGACCGGCTCAACCTGCGACCAGATGGCGCGCCGGGGGTCCGGCAAGGACGGAAAGGCAGCCTGTAACTAACTCTGGCCGCTGTCCTGGTGGGCCCTGACGACGAACTGTTCCACCCGCCGGTCCGGAACCAGCCAGATCAGCGCGACGATGGTGAAGACGGCGACTCCCAGCAGCGGCTGGACCAAGGTGAGGGCGATGCCGGTGAGGTAGATGAGCGGGGAGGCCTTGCCCTTCCAGTCCCTCCCCACAGCCTGCGCCAGGGCACCATCCTTCCCCTGCACCGCGATCAGCCGCCGCTCCAGGATGAAGTAGGCGATCGCGGCGCACAGCAGGTTGATGCCGTACAGCAGCACGGGGACCTGCAGGAAGCCGGACTCGTCCATCCACCGCGTGGTGAACGGAAACAGGGACAGCCAGAACAACAGGTGGAGGTTGGCCCAGAGGATGGTGCCGTTCACCCGGCTGGCGAGTTGGATCATGTGGTGGTGGTTGTTCCAGTAGATCCCCACGTACACAAAGCTCAGGAGGTAGGTAAAGAGGGTGGGCAGGATGGCGGCGACGCCTGCCCACGTTGGTTCCTCCGGGGTATGCAGTTCCAGCACCATGATGGTGATGATGATGGCCAGGACGCCGTCACTGAAGGCTTCAAGCCGGTTCTTGTTCACCCGAATATCATGCACCGAAAGCCGCGGAGCCGGCGTCCACGGGGCTTTGAAGACGTCCCTCAACGCTTGCAGAGACTCACCGAGAGAGAGATTGCGCGGCGACCGTTGAGTTCCTGCGAGAGCACCAGAGCGATAACACAAGGGCTGTACCCCAAAGGAAGAACAGCGGATCCCATAGCAATGCGTGGCCGATCATCGCGTCGAGTTCATACCCACCTTCAGGACGAATTACTCCGCCAAGAACGGCGCCGCTGACTAGCGTGTTCACGCCCCCATAGATGACAAGGAGCAGGCCTCCGGCCCAGCTCACCGTACGCCAGAACCTCTGCCGAGGCATTCGTTCATACGTGAGGACGACCGGGATTGTCGCTGCCAGCAACTTTCCTGCCGCAACCATGCCAAGCACGAGTCCTGCCTCGAGGGGAGCCTCGACTGATAGCTGGACTGCCCATTGGCCCACCGTGGCCAGGAGCCATTTCCCGCCCAGGGCCCAGTACAAGCTGAACCCGGCATGGGCGGTACCGGCCATGCAGGCCAGCCATACCAACGATCGGCTGAAGGACAGCTTCTTCTCGGGCGTCACCTGGCTCACTCTAGCCAACGGCTGAAGTGCAAACTTTGCTGATCGTGGTGGTTTTCGAGGCAGCTGTCCGAAAATTCACAAAATAGATTTCACTAGACAGGCTAGCTAGACTGTCTAGTTATATGTAGGCTTACGAATGTTTCTTATGTTGCTTCCTAATGGAGTCGTGAGTTCTTGGTTACTTTCGCCGAAGTGTCAGCGCCTGATCCCCGCCTGGACGCCGTCATCCCGAGCCAGCGCACCGATCTTTTGGAGGGCAACGCAGGCCTCACCCCACCCACCCTGGACGGCACCACAGCGCCGCTGGGCGGATGGGCGGCCCACAGCGGAACTTCCATGCAGCCCGTAACGCCGGCCATGGGCACGGAGGCGGGGAGTTCCATTTTTGCAGCCGCTGATTCCGGTGGCCTGGCCGGGTTACTCCGGGAAACCGGTCAGGGAAGTCACCAGGCTTTTGAGGAATTCTACCGGCGTACTTCACGCAGGGTGTTCGGGATGGTGCGCCGTGTGGTCGTGGATCCCGGGCTCAGCGAGGAGGTGACCCAGGAAGTCTTTATTGTGGTTTGGCGAGACGCCGGCACCTACGATCCTGCACTGGGTAGCCCGACCACCTGGCTGTTGACAATCGCCCACCGCAAGGCAGTGGACAAGGTCCGCTCACACCAAAGCAGTACCAACCGTGACGCGCGATGGGCAAGTGCCTCCTGGTCCCGTCCCTACGACGAGGTCACAACTTCCGCCCTGGATCGGATGGATGCCCTGCACCTGAGGGACTCACTGGCAGCACTGTCACCGTTGCAACGCGAAGCGATTCTCCTCGCATACTTCGGCTCGCTCACCTACCGGGAGGTCGCCGAAAGACTTTCAAAACCGCTGCCCACCATAAAGTCGCGGATCCGGGATGGCCTAAAACAACTCCGAGGACAACTCGACCCCGCCTGAAGGCGGCACGCGCGCCGGGTGCCGCAGGGGACCGGGCGTTAGCAGAGGACCGTGCGCTAAATGATGGTCACCGTGCCCGCGTCGCCGTCCACGCGCACTTTCTGCCTGCCGGCCAGCCGCTGGGTCGCCACCCCGGTGCCCAGGACGGCCGGGATGCCGTACTCGCGGGCCACGATGGAGCTGTGGCTCAGCGGGCCGCCCACATCGGTCACCACCGCGGACGCCATGGCGAACAGCGGCGTCCAGGCGGGAGTGGTCATGCGGGCAACCAGCACCTCGCCGGGCTGCATCAGGCCGAAGTCCTCGGGGCCCCGGAGGACGCGGGCGGACGCCGTCACGCGGCCGGAGCTTGCGCCGGTGCCCTTGATCACGCCGCCGGCCTGCTGCTGCGGGCCGCCCGGCATCATCGAGCCGAACGCCTTCTCCATCCATGCCTTTCGCGGAAGCATCTGCGGCGCAGCAGCCTTGGCCTGGCCGCGCCACAACATTTTTCGCTCCTCGACGGCGGCCGCCCGGACCGGCCGGGACACTCCGGCCAGTGCCACGCCCGGCTCCCCGTCCGCCAGCCCGAACTCCACCGCGCCCTGAAGTTCCTGGAAGCGCAGCCAGAACACGTCGTCGGGTACGGCGATGACACCCGACCGCACCAGGCGCCGGCCGAGTTCCCGCAGTATCCGCCGCAGCAGGGGCCAGGCGAGTCCGACGTCGGCCAGCGCGTCCTCGCGCACCGGGGCCGTCTCCTGCGCCCACTTCAGCACCCGGAGAAAGAGTGCCCGGCGCCGCGGGCCCAGGCGCGACGCCACCTCCCGGGTCAGTGCCTCCCGGCGCTCGGTCAGCAGCCGCTGCCGTTCATGCGGGTCGGTGCCCTGCCCGCGCAGGTAGAACTTCACCGTTTCCAGCTGCGCGGACGGGTTGTCCGCCGGCACCGGGGTGGCGAAGTCCAGGTTGTAGACCGCGTGCCCGTAGAGGTCCAGATGCTCCTGGAAGGTGAACCGCCATTCCTGCCACAAGACGTCCTCCACGCCCTCCGGTGCGGAACCTGTCCGCAGGCACTCGGCGAGTTCCGGCGTCGGCCGTTCCAGCAATGCCTTCACCAGCGAAGGGTCGCTGCGCGCCCAGCCTGCGAGGTCGCACAGCGACTTTTCGGCCCGGATGGGTTCGCTGTCGAAGCCCAGCAGGAACTCCTGGGCCGGTGGATCGGCGTCGCGCCGAACGGCCTTGTAGCAGGCCCGGAAGGAGAGTTCGCTCATGTCGGCCAGCGGGATGATGGACTGCACAGCGGTGTAATACACGGTTCCGGCATCCAGGAGCGCCTGCACGCCGGCCAGCAGCTCCGCTCCCGAAAGCCCGGCCGGGGGCTTCGCGGACCAGTCCTTGATGATGCGTTCGTAGCGCGGATGCGAGTAGTCGCGCCATCCGGCGATGCCCATGTGCGCCTTGCCGCCGAACAGTGCGCCCATGGCCGGCACCGTCCTGCCCGTCATCCGCAGCATGGGCCAGGTGCGGTAGTAGTAATACGCGTAGCCGTTGACGGTGGGGAAGCGGACGTCGCCCTCGCGGAGGGAGCCCGGCCCCAGCGCCTGGTTCATCAGGGCGGACAGCGAGCGGGACACTGAGCCGTCGATGAGGTCGGCGAAGAGCGGGGAGAGCGGCTCGGGCATCTGCTCCACGATGCTCGCCCGGAAGTAGAGGCCCTTGGGGTAGGGGACGGGCCATTCCTTGGGGACGTCCGCCGCGGGTTCGGGCAGCGCGGTGATGGGCCGGGACTGGAGCAGGAAGAACCTGGCGTCTGCCCGCGCCCACTCGATGTCCTGCGGGGATCCGAAATGCTCGGTGATCCGCTGGCCGTGGGCGGCGAGCTCAGCCGCCGCGGCATCGTCCAGGACCGGCGCACGACGGCGGGCTTCCGCCACCTTTTCCTCAGCCGTGCCGTCCTCCGCCAAGACTGTCATGACCTCCTTGTCGGCGGTCTGCCGCGCGAGGATCTTGCCCGTGCGGGTGTCCACGGTCAGGTCGTCGGTGGTCACCTGCCCGCTGACCACGGACTCGCCCAGGCCCCACGCAGCGCTGATCACCGTCTGGTCGCGGCGGCCGTTCGAAGGGTTGGCGGTGAACATCACCCCGGCTGCCTCGGCCTCCACCATCTGCTGGATCACGACGGCGAGACGCACCTGGCCGGGCAGCACGCCTTCGCGGGCACGGTACGCCATGGCACGCGCCGTCCAGAGGGAGGCCCAGCAGTTGATGACGGCCGTGGCCAGGGCGTCCAGGCCACGGACGTTGAGGTAGCTTTCCTGCTGCCCGGCGAAGCTGGCGGACGCGAGGTCCTCGGCGGTGGCGGAGGAGCGGACCGACACGGCGGTGTCCCCGCCGCTGAGGCGTTCATACGCTGACTCAAGTTCGGCTTGGATGGCGGCAGGCATGGAGCCCTTGCGGAACAGGGTCCTGATGAGCGCGGAGGCGTGCTCATAGTCGTCCTCCGCCGCTTCGGGTGGGAGCGCAGCCAACTCCTGGATGGCTGCCCCAAGGTTGTTTTCGGTGACGAAGTCCGCGTATGCGGCGGTGGTGAGGACCACCCCCGGCGGGACCGGCAGCCCGGCCCGGATGAGGCCGGCCAGGCCCACGGCCTTGCCACCCGCCCCTGCGATGTCGCTCCGGTCCACGTCGCCCAGGTCCATGACGTAGGTCATGACGATGCCCCCATACTGTCCGCCGCCGTCGGCCGTTTCCAAAGCACTGCCGCCAGGACCGCAACCCAGAGCAGGAACGCCCCGATGCTGATGCGCTCGCCGACGCCCAAGACGAGGTTCGGTCCCGGTGCTGCCATGAACGCGACCATACCCATGAGGGCTGACAGGGCGAGCGAGACGATCGAGTAGGCGCGCATCCGGCCGTGGAATCCTGCCGCGACGAAGCACATTGCTGCGACCATGAGGGCCAGTTGCACGTTGGTGGCCACGATATGCGCGGGGATGGAGGAGTCGTCGCCCAGGCGCAGCGGGAAGAGTGCGCCGATGATGTTCCAAAGCCCGTAGGCGGTGAGCAGCCCGGCGCCGATGCGCAGGGCCCGGTTCCCGCGGACAGAGATCCAGGCGCCCACCCCAAACGCGGTGAACAGCACCGTGTAGAGCCACGTGAACGGGACCAGGACCTGGTAGCCGGGGGAGCCCACGGCGAACAGTTCGCTGACCATCTGTTCGGTGCGGCGGTAGCCGGCCCATTGGGAGGCCGCGATCCCGTCGGTGAACACGACATAGAGAAGTGACGACAACGGCCCGGCGGCGAGCAGGGTGGTGCGCAGGGCGCCGGTGTGCCGCCCTTCGAACGGCAGGGCGCGCCCGTGTTCGGGGAGCCGCCCTCCTGCAACTGACATGTCCGGTTGTCCTCAGAGCCCGCGGTCCAGCAAGGGGCGCGGCGCAGGACCCGCGGGCGTTGGCCCTCGCGCCTACCTGTTCCAGCCTGATCCCGGCCGCCCTGGTGCCGCAAGGGCCCGAACGGCCTTGGGGGCAGGGGTGGGGGGACAGCGTGCTGTCCCCCCACTTCCGGCATTGGGTATCCCGGGATATTGACTGCCGTTTTGCCGGGGCATAGCTTCCGCCTTAACGGTGCCAGGACCCGCAATCCCGGGAGCGGGGCGCCGCCTTAGACAGGCCAGGAGGAAGACCATGCCAAAGTATCTGTTCGAAGCAACGTATGTGGGCCAGGGCATCAAGGGGCTCATGCAGGAAGGCGGCACCGCGCGGCGCGATGCGCTGACGGAGGCCTTGAAGTCGGTGGGCGCGACGCTGGAAAGCTTCTACTACGCCTTCGGTTACTACGACGTCCTGGGCGTCTTTGACGCGCCGGACGACGCCAGTGCCGCCGCCTTGTCGCTGCTGATCAACTCGTCAGGAACCGTCAACGTCCGGCTGAAGCCGCTCCTGACGGTGGCGGACCTGGACGAAGCCGTGAAGAAGACCCCGTCCTACCGGGCACCGGGACAGTAGAGGAGCTGCGGGCGTTGGCCGGGTACCCGCCGTCGGAAATTACGACGGCGGGCGCCGGCTTGCGTGCTTTACTGCGGACACTGCCTGGCTGCGAGGAGGGCGAGATCGTAGATCAGTTGCTGGACTTCGCGCTCGCGGCCGGTGGCCCGGGGGACCGGCGCCTGGGAAGGCGCGCGGCGTGTTGGTGGGGGCGCGGGAACGGGCCGGTGCGCGGCGCCCGGAGGCTCCGGCGTCGTCCGTTCATTGGTGCGGGCTGGTGATGCGTCCTGGCTTTTCATGATGTCCCCCGGTCCGGCGTGTGTGGACACTGTAGAAAGCCGCGCCGGCGTACGGAAGGGGTTTTGTCCATCAGGGAGAATAATTGCCGGAATCTTGAGCCAAGACGACCCCGGTCCCGTTATCTAGGCGTTGTCCGCGCCTTCTCCGGTGTCCTGCCACAAGACATCCAGGTTGTGGAAGGTCACCGGCCCGTCGCACAGCTCGGCCATCCGGGCCGCGAACTCGGACGTTTCCGGCCGGCCTGAATTTTCCATGGCCGACTCGAAGGAATCGAAGTCCACAATGGTGAAGTAGTGGTTCGGGTGGTCCCTGTCCGCCGTGGCCATGATGCGGCGGAAGGTGGGCCGGGTGGTTCCCTCGGTCCGGGAGGGGCGGCCCAGTTCCTCGATCTCCTTGATGCGGGAGGACGTGAATTCGATGATCTGCACAAATCCGGCCATGATGACTCCTCGGCGGTGATGGATGCTGATGCGCATGACGGTAAACCCGTCGGCGGCCTGCGCACAGGGGAGAAGTGCCCTAGTTTGCCGGTGTCCACGGGGCGGCTCCCGGCCACCGGTCTCCGTTCGGCGCCGGCGCCCTGTTTCAAGGCGCTGGATTGAACCTTTTCCATGGAAGGCCGTGCCGTCGTCGTACCCTGAATCAAGAGGCAACAAGGGGAGGAAGTTGTGGCGGACACTGCGGCGCACACGACCGTTGACGAAGCGATGGCCCAACTGGCTGAGCTCGAGGATGCAAAGGTGCGCGAGGCGAACGAAAAGCGCGGGGATGACCACGGGGTGAACCTCAGCCAGCTGCGCGCGCTCGCGAAGCGGCTGAAAACCCAGCAGGACCTGTCGGTCCGGTTGTGGGAGACCGGCGATACGGCAGCCCGGCTTTTGGCGCTGCTGGTTTGCCGCCCAAAGGCGTTCCGGCGGGATGAGCTGGATGCGATGCTGCGCGACGCCCGCGCCCCCAAGCTGCAGGACTGGCTGGTGAACTATGTGGTCAAGAAGAGCCCGCACTGCGAGGAATTGCGCACCGCGTGGCTTGCTGACACCGACCCCGTGGTGGCTGCCGCCGGATGGGCATTGACCTCGGACCGCGTGGTCAAGAAACCCGGGGGCCTGGACCTGCCGGCGCTGCTGGACACCATCGAAGCGGAGATGAGGGACGCCCCGGACAGGCTGCAGTGGGCAATGAACACGTGCCTGGCGCAGATCGGGATCGAGCACTCCGCCTACCGGAAGCGTGCCACCGCGATCGGTGAGCGGCTTGAAGTGCTGAAGGATTACCCGACGCCCCCGGGGTGTACGTCGCCGTTCGCCCCTGCATGGATCGGCGAGATGGTGCGGCGGAAAGGGGAGTAGCAGGTTTTGCGACGACGGCGCGTGCGCAGGTGCCTCTGGCCAGGTGCGGGTGCGGGCTATCCCACGCCGCTGGGCATATCGACGGCCGTTTCCCCGTTTCGGTCCGCGTAGTACGAGCGCATGCCGTGCTTTACGCCCAGCCGGATGATCCAGTACAGCAGCGTGGCGCCCAAGGCGATAGGCACGATCAGCACAGCTGCGTTAAGCAGCATCCATCCAACATTCACAATTTCCCCCAATGTGAGTTTTTCCCAGCCTCTCACGAATGCTGTTCCGACGCCGAAGGCTCCGTCCCCACAGGGCGGAGCCTTCGTCAAACCGTTATCGAATCAGGAATCCTGGTTTACGGCCACCACGATTTTGCCGCGGGTGTGGCCGTCCATGTTGGACCGGAAAGCATCGGCGGCCTTGTCCAGCGGGAAGACCTCAGCAACTTCCACGCGGAGCTTTCCGCTGTCCGCCAGGTCAGCGAGCGCCTGCAAATCGGAACCGACCGGGGTGACCCACATCCACTGGCCGCCGTGCTCTTCCACGTCGCTGTCGGCGATGGAGGCGTGGCGGCCGTTTTCGGCCAGGGCCGCCAGCGTGGCCTGCAGGTTTCCGCTGCTGGCTTAGCTGCGCCGGAATTTCTTGAATCCTGTGGCAACGTTGGGGATTTCGGCATCGACCCGCACATACACTCCCACCATGCGCGTCTTTGACACCACCTACGACTACCAGTCCGACAAGCCTGCAAAGACCAGGCCCGACGCGGACAGGGACAGTCGACGGCTTCGCTTAGACCATGAATTGCTGTGGACCAAGACCCTTGGGTCGGGCGTCCTTTTCGCTCCAACCGCGCCGCCTGCCCGGCGCACCGGTTACCTCATCTTCACTGACGCCACCGGGAGCAGGCACTGGTACGGCAGCGATGCCATCACCAACTCCTATACGCGCTGGTCCCGTCCGATGACTCTGGTCCAGGCCATTTCAGGGCTGACCGACGAGCAGAAATCCCGCTACCTCAACCCGCCGTACACCATCGGGAGTTCAATGATTTGGCCCGTCAGGACGAAAGACATGCCCACCATGAACACCGCCCGAGGGTTTGGCCCTTCAGGGTGGCTGATCGGCGACCGAATGGACCTGACCCTTGAGTGCATCCGGCGCCACTATGGAGGAGAACTCGAAAGCCCCCTCTCCGGAGTCATCAACGCTTACGCGGACTTCTTCGCGCTCTTTGACGGTTTTGTGGAGTTTGTGGACTTCTTCCATCTTCAGGATCTCGTCACGCCCGCCTATGACGAGGTGCTCTTCCATCTGCCCTTCACCGGCTTCACAGGTTCCGGTGTTCCGGCCACAACGGGGGAGTACGTGACATACCGTGAAGCGACCCTGGAGTTCGTCGAGAGGCGAAGCCATCGCATGGCCAAGTGGGTTACAGACAGCCACCCCGAAATAGAGGTCCGGCAGTAGGTCCTGTCCCCTCGCACGAAAATCGGCCGGGAGGCGCCCAACAAGTTACCGTCGCCACCACATTGTCCTGCAACTCGAAGGAGAACCTTTGGACATCTCAACCGCCGCTGCCAGTTCCATCGTGGGAAAGCTTCTGGAAGAGATCTCCTGGGAGAAAGCACGTGACTACCGGGCTGGAGGCCAGGGGCGTGAAAATGTTTTGACGGCAGAGGTGCTGATAGGCCTGGATTTCCTGCCCAGGGAGGCCTTCCTCGGACGCGTGCTAAGGGCGGCGCACGGTGCCAACGAAGCCCGTGGCAGGCTCGCACGCAAAGTTGAGGAGTTGCAGATGCAATTTCTTCCCGGCGATTTCAGCTCCGGTGGAGTTGATGTGAAATCCCGGCTGGTAGTCCAACCCGACGCCATATTCGAGACTCCCAACACATACACCCTGGTCGAGGCCAAACGCATCAGGTATGGCAGTTTCCAGCCCGAACAGCTGGCGCGTGAATACATCCCCTGATGTCGAGGACAGGCCCAGCTGTGCCCCTGCTATTGCTTCTGGGTTGGCCCCGCCCGTCCGATTCAAAGGCACGGGGCTACTTGAGATCGAGGAAGCTGTGGGCAGGTTCCTGGGTCCGGTGCTGGACCGTGTCGCTGACCCACTTCTTCCTTCGAAGCCCGAGCTCATGGAGCGCATCCGGAGATCTTTTGCTGGATTTCCTGGCCCGAGCTGGACGATAGTGTCCGCGACGCCGTAGCCACCTACCCCGCTTCGGATTCTTCCGGGGATGCATCTGTTCAGCGGATGGCCGCTTTCGTAAGGAACGCTATTGCCTGGCACGCCTGAGCTTTTCGGTGTGTAGCCAAGCCCAGTTCGGTACCGTGCTTGGACTGACGTCACCGTGGCACCACAAACTCAACTTTTCCAGGATTAGACCCGGCCTTACGACAACCCGGCGCAGATGTCCTGTTGCTGGCCGGACGAGCTGATCAAGGTAAAGACGCCGGTATCAAGGTCGACCGTGTAGACAATCCGACCCGTGTACTGGATCGCGGAGGGAGTCAGCTCCTGGGGGAGGTCACTGGGGAACAAGATCAGGCCGTAACTCCCGGTGGCAGTAACGGTTACAACATTGTTCGCGTCCGGGGCCGATATGATCTCGGCTGATCCGTTCGTTTCGAAAGTTAGGGACTCGCCTGACTTCACGTTTGTATAAGTCACAAGGTAACCCTTGCCGGAAGTGATCTGTCTGCCGTTCTTGAAGGTCTTGACGCGCGCATTGGCGTCAGTTCCTTCAACCCTTAACTTGAAGTCGCAGCCCTCCCCGGCCTTGATCACGGTCGGAAGGAGGTCTGAACGAACCGGTGGAGGAGCGGCAACGGCTGACGAAGAACCAGCGATCAAGGCAACTGCGAGTGCGGCAATACGTGACAAGACTTTCATCAAAATCTCCGGGGTGCGGCAGCCTCTTCGGGCTGCAAATGGCTACAGGAGAGGCGCGGCCTGGCTGCGCTTGTCCGATAGGTGCCCACATGGGCGAGCCGACCACCCGGGGTCAAGATCCGCACCACCGGAATACCCACATTTTTGGTGCACGGGACGTCGGGTTGTCGGTTGATGACGGCCCGTTTCGGTAGTTACGAGCTGGGTCGCACTACGGTGGTGCAGCCCAGAACCCGCACCCTTCGCGGCAGGCGATCCGGGCTTTTCTGATGCCCGCCTATGACTGTCGTCGCCTTGAGAAGAGGGTACTGCCAACGGATTGCGACCGCTCTACCTAAAGGATGAAACGCGACACCCTTCTCTGGAGAACCTGGCTACCTAAATGCCGGGATCGGGGCTACTGCGCAAGATCGACGTAGGCGTGCCAATTCCTGGCGTTCTGCCTCGAGGAGGCCAGCACCACCAGGCCCGTCTGGCTGCTGACGTTTTGTTTCGTTGACGTCGGGTCGTTGATGTCCGTGTCGGTACCGCTGCTGATGATGGGGGTGCCGGCACCGGGTGCGAAGGAAACGTTGTCGATCGGCGACTCCTTGTAATAGATGGTTCCACCCTCTTCGGGGGCCACCGCAAACATCCAGATTTCGCTGTGCTCTTCATCGATCATGACCATCGGCTTGGTGTGGAGGTCCTCCACGGCACCAAACTCGGCGCTGCTCCAGTTGCCCCGGGCATCGCGCACCAGCACCGCCACCAGCGTTTGGCCTACCTTCCTGTTGGCGGTTTTGATCGCTGCGAAGAGGCGGCCGCTGCCGTCGCTGGCCAGTTGCCTGAGGTTGAGGTGATCGTTGGCGCAGCCGCCGGTGCAGTTCTTGCCCCCGCCGTAGGCCACCTCCGTCTGCCACGAGTCCTCTGGCTGGCCGTCCTGGTGGATGGCGAAATAGAACTTCTTTTGCCCCGGCCGCTGGTTGCTCCACATGATGCCGATCTTGTCGCCCTGGAATGACGTGACGGCGGAGATGTCGTCGTAGTTCACCTGGGCGTTGGTGGTCGGCAGGACGAACGGGGTGCCCCACGCCGTGTCGCTGGTGGTTGAGTGGTTGACGTAGACGCGGTTGCTGTTGTCGGCCGACACCGTGGTGTAGGTGACCCACAGCTTGCCGAGGGAGTCCTTGGCTACGGTTATCGATTCTGTGCTGCCGGCGTGCAGGGTGACGGGGAATCCTGCATCCTGCGTATAGGTCTTGGCCAACGCGTCACAGCTGAACCGGTGCAGCTCCGCGGACCCGGACGTCACCGCCTGCTGGGACGGTGCCGAGTTCCATTCCGAGCGAACCGTCGTGCTCGATACGACGTAGAGCTTGCCTTCCGTTGCGTCCCAGAGGGCGTCACCGCGTGCCGTCTGCCGCGCATCGACGACCGTCGCGGCCTCCTGCCATGTCTGCGTCGCGACGTCGAGCCGGTGGATGGTTGTTGCATGTGCGGTCTCGCTCCAGAGCAGCCCCCACCAGCTCCCATCCTGGAACCAGAGCTTGCTCTGGGCCTTGTCCGCCGTCGGGGTCCGGACGCCGTCAGCGGCGAATGAGGGACCAGGAATTCCGACGTCGGCCGCCTGGGCGGCGACGGGGAGCGCCACTGCGCCGGCGGCCGCGAGGAGGAGGGCGATGAAGAGGCGGAGCGGGCGCATAACAGTCCCCTTTGACGTACGTCAGTGGCACCGGGGCCGTTTCATCACCTGCCGGCGGGATCACCATACGTCCGCTGGGGGCCCGGATTGCAGGGTTGCCAAAAAGGGGAGCCACCAGGGGAGAGCCTTAGGTAGTCGATGGCGGATGCAAAGAAACCCCTACCCGGGTGGCGAGCATCAGCTTTACGGGGCGTCGATGGTTTCGAGCCACTCCTGGAATGTCTGGCATCCGACCGACGGATCCCGGCGCCGGGACCAATGGTCCATTGTCATGCCCGGCGTCCGGAGTTAGCATCTGATTCCGGCCCGGGAGGTGCAGATGCTCGACGATGCAGACCTTATGGACGCGCTGCGGCGTCACTGGGACCACTCCGGTATCGATGAGGATGTGGCCCACGAGATCTATCACGACGACGCGGTGCTTGAATTTCCGCAGTCCGGAGAACGGTTCGAAGGGGTGCAGAATTTCCGCGAATGGCGGCCTCAGTATCCGGCCAAACTCAAGTTCCATACCCGACGAATCACCCATCGCGATGACCTGGTGGTTGTCGAAAACCTGATCAGCTACGACGGTGCTCCTTGGATGTACACCGTCAACCTTCTGGAATTCCGGGACAACCGGGTCGCGCATGAGCGCATCTACATCATGGACGGCTGGGATGCTGCGGAGTGGCGGACACCCTGGCGCGCTGACCAGCCTGCAGACCCGCCGCCTCCTGCCCCTTAGCTGCCTGACGCCAGGGGTGCTCAGTTCGGGGGGCGGCCCAGCTCCTAATAGCCAGGAGCGGCGGGCCCCCTTGCAGAGGACCCGCCGCTGCCCGTCAGCGGTTGGCGCCCAGTGCCGCCCAAGCCTTGTTCCGGCGTTCGGCAAGGTCCCTGCGGGCCGCCAGGGCATCAGCCAGGCTGACAGCGGCAAACCGGGTCGCCGTTCCAGGCGCCGCCCGGGCCACCAGGTCCATATCGGCGCTGATCACGGTGCCCACCATCGCGTAGCCGCCGCCGGAGACGGCATCGCGGTGCAGGATGATCGGCTGGGTGCCACCGGGAATCTGGATGGATCCCACGGCATACCCCGCATCCACGATGTTGGAAGGGTCCGAGCCGGCACCGAACGGCTGTTCGCGCTCCTTCCATTTCACCCCCGGTCCGGAGTAGCGAAGACCCATCCGGTCGGCCACGGGAGTCACTTTCCACTCCTCGTTGAGGAGATTGCCCAGGCCTTCGTCGGTGAGGCGGTGGTCGTACAACCCCAGCACGATCCGGACTTCCTGCTCCTTGGCGAAAACAGGCCGGAATTCATCCGGGACGCTTTCCGCTTGGGGGAGTTTTCCGCCATTGAGGGGAGCGCCCACGGGGACAACGTCGCCCGCCTCGAGCTTGCGGCCTTTGAACCCGCCGATGGCGCCCAGGCTGTATGTGGACCGGCTGCCGAGCACCTCCGGGACGTCGATGCCGCCCTGGACCGCGATGTAGTAGCGGGTGCCGCCCTGGATCACGCCGAAGGAAAGCTGGTCCCCGGCCTTCAGCAGCAGGCGGCTCCACTGGGGCCGCGGCTCCCCGTTGACCTTGACCTCAACAGGGGCGCCGGTGACGGCGATGACGGCGTCGCTGTCCGTGGTCAGCACCGGGCCCAGGTAGGTGCACTCCAGGACCGCTTCCCGTGCCGTGTTTCCCACCAACGCGTTTCCCAGCTCGGCCGAGTACTGGTCCATGGAACCGCTTTGCGGGATGCCCACGTTGTAGTGGCCCGTTCGCCCCTGGTCCTGGACCGTGGTGGCCAGGCCCGGGTTTCCAATTTCAAATGCCATTGAGGGCCTCCATGAGTTCACGGTTGTAGCCTTCCGGGTCGGCCAGCGCCCTGGACAGCTCGAAGGTCACCGGCGCCTGCCGGTAGCGGAAGGTGCCGGCGGAGATCTCCGCCTGGATGGCGTTGTATTCCGCCTCCGTGACCGGTTTGAACTTCACGATGTCCCCGGGGCGGAAGAACACCATGAAGTCCTTGAAGTCCGCCAGGGCCTGGTCGGGGTCGAAGATGGGCGCAGCGGCCACGCCGAACATCTGGTACCCGCCGGCACCCCGGACGGAATAGATGCAGCCGAAGCATCCGCCGTGCCCCACGGTCAGCTTGGGGGTGTCAGTCCGCGGGCTCAGGTACTTCGGGACCTCCAGCTGCTTCTCGCGGTCCACCAGCTGGAACAGGAACGGCAGCCCGGCCACGAAACCGACCATGGACACCAGCCACGGCTGTTCGTGGTGCCGCTGGATGAACTCCGCGGCGTCCTTGAGGTGGTTGACCTTGGCCGCGTAGTCGATGTCGCTGCCTTCGGGCTCCTGGTGGAACCCTTCGCGGAACCGCTGTGCCACTTCCGCGGTGAACGGGTCCTCGTACCAGACGGGGACTTCAACGATCCGGGTCTCCAGTGCCCGTTCCTGGTGGGACGTCAGGTCCCGCTCGATGTCGCGCACGGCAGTTTCCAACTGCTCAGGAGGCAGGACGTCCGGATCGAAGCGCACCAGCAGGGATGCGTTGGCCGGGCAGATGTCCACGATTCCCGGGAGCCCGGCGTCGGAGAGCCTGCCGGCGATGGACATGACCTTGAAGTTCGCGGGCAGGCTCATCGCTTCGGAGACTTCCACGAACAGGAATTCGTCCCCGCCCCAGGTGTAGCGCGCACCCGGGAGGACGGCGGCTTCGGTGGTCATTTCGCCCCCATGAGGTCGGCTGCGGTTTCAATGAACTTGGAGTGGTGGCTGACCTCGGCGAATTCAGGCCGCGCCAGCAAGGCCAGGTGGACGGGGACGGTGGTCTTGACCCCTTCGATGTGTGTTGCCTCCAAAGCCGCCAGGGTGGCCGCGATGGCGGCATCCCGGTCCGGGGCGTGGACTGCCAGTTTGGCGAGGAGGGAGTCGTAGTAGGGGCTCACCACCGAGCCTTCTTCCACCCCGGTGTCCACCCGGATGCCGTCGCCCGATGGCCAGTCCAGGGACCGGATGGTTCCCGGGCTGGGGAAGAAGTGGTGGTTGGGGTCTTCCGCGTTGATGCGGCATTCGATGGCGTGGCCGTTGAAGTGCACGTCATCCTGGGAAATGGTCATGGCTCCGGTGGAGGCAATGAGGAGCTGCTCGCGGACCAGGTCCACGCCGGTGATCTGCTCGGTGATGGGGTGTTCCACCTGGATGCGCGTGTTCATTTCAATGAATGCGGCTTCGTGGTTGACGGGGTCGTACAGGAACTCCACGGTGCCCGCTCCGTGGTAGCCGCACTGACGGGCAAGGGCCACGGAGGATTCCCGGATGGTGGCACGGACGGAGTCCGGGAGGTTGGGGGCGGGGGCTTCCTCGAGTACTTTCTGGGATCGGCGCTGCATGGAACAGTCGCGGTCTCCGAGGTGCATGAAGTTGGTCCCGTCGCCCAGGACCTGCACCTCCACGTGGCGGGCATGCTCCACGAACCGTTCCAGGTAGACGGTGGGGTCGCCGAAGACGGCGGCGGCCTCGCCCCTGGCCATCTCGATGGTTTCCAGGAGCTCGCTTTCGTCGTGCACGAACCGGATGCCCCGGCCGCCGCCGCCGGCGGAAGCCTTCACCACCAGCGGGTATCCGATGGCACGAGCGATGTCGACGGCGTCGGCCTCCGGATCAAGAGGGCCGTCAGACCCCTTGAGCACGGGGACGCCGGCCTTGGCTGCCGCTTCCCGGGCCAGGGATTTGTTGCCCATCATGGCGATGGTGTCCGCGTTCGGGCCCACCCAGGTGAGGCCGGCCTCTGCCACCTTCCCGGCGAAGCCGGCGTTCTCCGAGAGGAAACCGTAGCCCGGGTGCACGGCGTCGCACCCCTGCTCGATTGCCGCGGCGACCAGGGCGTCCTGGTTCAGGTAGCTGGCGGCCGCCTGGGCCGGGCCCACCACCACGTAGTGGTCGGCTGTCCGGGCGGCCAGTGATTCCGCGTCGGGCTCGCTGACCCCCAAGACGGTTTCGATGCCCATCTCGCGGGCGGTCCGGGCGATCCGCACGGCGATCTCGCCGCGGTTTGCGATGAACAGTTTCATGGGCTGCCTTTATCCTTCCCGGATGACGACGATGGAGTCGCCCGGGTTGACCATGTCGCCTTCGTTGACTTCAAAGGATTCCAGGGTCCCGGCGACGTCGGACTGGATCTCGGTGAACTGCTTCATGATTTCCACGATGCCGATGGTCTGGCCGACTTCGATGGTGTCGCCTTCGTTGGCGAACGGGGGTTTGCCCGGCCCGGGCTTGCGGTAGAAGACTCCGGGAAGGGGTGAAACGATCGTGGCCATGTGCTGCTCGCTTTCAGGAGTGGGTGGATCGGGATGAGTCGAGTGCCTTGCGGACGGCGGAGGCGACGGCGACGGCGTTGGGTGCATCCGAGTGGACGCAGATGCTCTGGAAGGCGATGTTCAGGGGAGTGCCGTCGACGGCGGGCACGGGCCCGCCTGCCACAGCCCGGCTGACGCGTTCCGCGGCGGCGTCCGGGTCGGTGGGTGCGGGGCGTCGCTGGATGAGGAGCTCGCCGCCGGGGCCGTAGTTGAGGTCCACGTAGAGCTCCGCAACGAAGTCCACGCCCATGGCGCGGCACACGGATTCATGGGCGGTCCCGGCCAGGCCGTAGAACGGAACACCGAACTGTTTGGCGGTTCCGGCCGCCGCCTGCATGAGGTCTTCGTCGCCGGCGAGCATGCCGTAGAGCGCGCCGTGGGGTTTGATGTGGTTCAGGGACAGCCCGTTCTTCGCCAGGAAGGCAGTCAGCGCCCCGGTTTGGTAGAGGATGATGGACTCGACCTCCTCGGGGGTGAGCACCATGCGGCGGCGGCCGAACCCCATGGGATCGGGGAGCCCGGGGTGGGCGCCCACGGCCACACCATGTTCGGCGGCGAGGGCCACCGTCCGGTTCATGACGTCCGGGTCCCCTGCGTGGTAGCCGCAGGCGACGTTGGCGACGTCGATGATTTCCATGAGTGCGGCGTCGTTGCCGAACTCGTGCAGGCCGAAGCCTTCACCCATGTCCGAATTCAGGAGCACCTGGGCAGGCGTGGTTTCCGTCACGTTTTTTTGCATGCAGGCAACGGTACAGAGGCGGGGACCGGGCCGGAATTGGGCGGATCGCCGAATATGGCCACGCGGATTATGCTTTTTGCACTAACCAGGAGGGCTTGCCATGCGTGTTGCCGATCTCGCCGCGGATCCCGCGCTGAACATCCGCCTTGCCGTGCCGGGAAGTCCCGGACGCCTGACCCGGCCCATCGCCTGGTGCGCGCCCACCGAGCACATGGACCCCACGCCTTTCCTTAGCGTCAACGCGCTGCTGCTGACCAACGGGATGGGCCTCAACGTCAGGGACTACCGCATCTGGGATGCCTACGTTGAGCGCCTGATGTCCGTGCCCGTGTCGGGGCTGGTTTTCGGACTGGGGGCGGCGCACCGCGAACTGCCGGCCGGTCTGGTGAAAGCCTGCGAAGCCCACGGCCTTCCGTTGCTTGAGCTGCCTCCGGAGGTGCCGTTCGTCCTGGTGATGCGGCATGTGGACCAGCTGATCGCGGCCGAACGGTATGCCGAGCTGCGCGCCGGGTGGGAGTTGGCGGACGAGTGTACGCGGCTGGCTGCGGGTGGCCATTCACTGGCGCAGGTACTGGAGCGGGTGGCCACCGCGGTCCAGGCGCGGGTGGCCGTTCTCGACCGCAACGGCTTTGAACTGATGTCCGCAGGAACAGCCGGCGGCGGAACGGCCCGGACCACCCTCAGCCTGCCCAGCGGCGGAGTCCTCCGCTTCAGGCTGGCCATCGAGGGGATCAAGAGCAACGTGGTGCTGCAGCCACTGTTGGGGCCGGTGGCTGCCGTGATTGCCATGCAGCTGAGCTACACCCTTGGCTCCCGCTCACCGCTGCATTCGCGGGAAGCCGCGAGGTTCATGGAGGCGCTCTACGACGCCAAGGGAACGCCGACGACGGCCCTGCAGCGCTACGCCGTGGAGGCCGGATTCGAGCCGGACGGCGAGTGGGGCGCCGTGCTGATCGGCGGCGCAGGGGAGGTTGCACCGGCCAAGCTGAGGACCATCGCCTGGCGGGTGCGCGTGGGCCTGCAGGCCGAGTACAGCACGGTGCGGTTCATGGAGGAGGCCGGCCTGACCACCTTGCTGGTGCAGCGCACGGAAGCCGGGGCGGAGCTGATGGATGCCGTCCGGAAGTATTTCCAGGACCCGCCGGAACTGTCCGCCGTCGTCTCCGGGTGCGCAAACCTGGACGAACTGCCGCTGGTGCTGCAGCTGGCCCGGCGGCGGGTAGGGGAGCCGGGGCTCCACCAGGCGCCGGTCGCGGACCTTGCCGGCGTGGTGGAGGGCCTGCCCGGGCCGGGACTGGCGGGAATGTCCCGGCGCCTGCTGGCCCCGTTGATGTCCGACGGCGGCACGGCCCTGCGCGAAACGCTTGAGACGTATCTGCGGCACAGCGGGAATACCCGCGTAACCTGCACGGAGCTCTTCATCCACCGCAACACCCTGACGTACAGGCTGCGCAGGATCGAGGAGCTCCTGCACGTTGACCTGAACGACGGCGAAGTCCGCGCCACCTGCCTGCTGGCGTTGAAGGTTGTGGGTGCTGGAACCTAGTTTGCGGCAACTCCCGCCGCCGCCCTGGCGGCGCTGCTTTCCCGGACGCACAGCGTGGGCTTCAACTGTTCGGGCTCGGGTTTTTCACCCCTGAGCACGGCCTGGATCAGCTGCACCGCCGTCCGTCCAATATCCGCCATCGGGGAGTGGACGGAGGTCAGCGGAATGGGAAGTTCGGCAGCCAGGGAGGTGTCGTTGTAGCCCACCACGGCCACGTCCCCACCCACCGTGAGGCCGTGGGAGCGCAAGGCCCCCATCGCTCCAATGGCGGCGAAATCGTTGACCGCGAAGATGGCGGTGGGGCGCGGCCTGCCGCTGGCGAGGATCGCTTCCCCGGCCTCCCGGCCGCCGGCGGTGTCGAACCTGGACCACACCACATCATCGTCGGAGATGGTGCCGCCCAGCGACCGCCAGCGGTCCAGGAACCCGGCGGTGCGGTCGACGGCGGTGCTTGCGTAGGGTTCGCCGGCAATCACCGCGACCTGCCGGTGGCCCATCTCCCACAGGTGGGTGGCCACAAGTTCGCCGCCCACGACGTCGTCGCAGGTGGCGGATGGGTAGCCGGGCACCCGGCGGTTCATTAGCACGAACGGGACCTTCCGGTCGGTCAGTTCCTGCAAGAGGCTGCCCTCAAGGTGGGCGTCGCCAATGATCAGGCCGTCCACCCGCCGGGCCAGCATGAGGTCGATCTTCCGCCGCTGTTCGTCGGGGTCATCGCGGGAGTTCATTACGAACGCGGAGTACCCCACCTCGGCTGAGGCTTCGTCGATGCCCTCGTACATGATGGCCAGGACCAGGTCCGAAAGGCGGGGGACGATGACGCCGAGCAGTTTGGTGCGGCGGGTGCGGAGGCTGGCGGCCTGGGGATCGGGGGAGTAGCCGAGCTTGCGGGCCAGTTCACGGACGCGTTCGGCGGTGGCGGCAGAGGCCGCTCCCTTGGCCACGTCGGAACCGGAGTGCAGGACCCTGGAGACGGTGGACGGATGGACGCCCAGCTCCCGGGCCAAATCCTTCAGCGTGACTGTTCCGCCGCCGTCGGCCTTTTCTTTCATGTCCTTCTCCTGCCCACCGGGGCCACTGTAGCCCAGGTCCGCCCGCGGTGCCCGGAAGGGCACCAAGGCAACCCTTGACGTGATCCGCTTCACATCCTATAGTCGTTCATCAGCGCTACCCAAACGTTTGGGTAGTTGCGCATCCCGAACCTTCCCCGGCACCCCCACCCCCGGCGCCGCCCCTCGTGTCCATCGCAAATGCCCGTTCTGCGGAAAGTTACCCAATCGATTGGGTTGCGGATTGCGCAGCAAACCACCGGAGCTGAAATGACTGTTACCGACTCCCACGTCGTGCTGCTGGCTACCGGAGGCACCATCTCGTCGCGTTCTTCCCAGGCCGGCGGCGCGGTCGCCTCCGATACCGGCGAGCAGGTGTTCAAAGCCCTCGGCCCGCGGGTGTCCCACCCCGTCCGGGTGCTCGACGTATTCCAGAAGGGGTCCTACCTCCTGACGTTCGACGACATGCTGAGGATCTGCGCCACCATCCAGGAAGTCCTCAAGGACCCCAACGTCCTGGGGGTGGTAGTCACCCACGGCACGGACACCATGGAGGAGACCGCCTACCTCGCGGACCTGACGCACACGGACGAGCGGCCGGTGGTGTTCACCGGCTCGCAGCGGGCAGCTGACTCCGACGCTCCCGACGGGCCGGACAACCTGGCCCGGGCCATCGCCGTCGCCGGTTCGAAGGACGGGCGGGGCAAGGGCGTGATGGTGCAATTTGCGGGCACGATCTTCCGCGCCGCCGGCGTCCGGAAGAGCCAAACTCTTCGGCTCGATGCCTTTGCAAACCCAGATTTTGGGGTACTTGGCCAGGTATCAGCCCAGGGAGAAGTCGCCCTGGCCGGCAGCGGCACCAGGCTCGAAGCCCTGCCCCTGCCCCAGCCGGGCGGCGGCTCTCCGCGGGTGGACCTCGTTGCCGCCTACCCCGGCGCCGACTCCACCCTGATGCATGCCGCCCTTGAAGCAGGAGCGGAAGGCATCGTCCTGCAAGGAACCGGAAGCGGCAACGCAAATGCCAGCCTCTGCGCAGAGGTCGCCGCCGCCGTCGCGTCCGGCGCCGTGGTGGTCACCAGCACCCGCGTGGACGCGGGACCGGTGGTGCCCATCTACGGGGCCGGCGGCGGTGGCGAAGACCTGCGCGTTGCCGGTGCCATCAGCTCCGGCCACCTCCGGCCGTCACAGTCGCTGATCCTGCTCAGCCTCCTGCTCAGGATCAATCCTGACCGGGACCGGATCACCGAAATTTTTGCCCAACGAGGGAGGCCCCCTGAACCTTCCGCCTGACACCCAGAACACCCCGGTTTTGAACGAATTGAAAGGAAAATCTCATGGCTAAGGACATTCAAGTCGCCTTCGGCGTGGACGTAGACGCAGTGGCAGGCATGCTCGGCTCCTACGGAGGAGAGGACTCCCCGTGCGACATCAGCCGCGGCCTGTTCAGCGGTGAAGTCGGCGGACCCCGGCTGATCCGGTTGTTCCAGAAATACAACCTCCCGGCCACCTGGTTCGTGCCGGGCCACTCCATCGAAACCTTCCCGGAACTGACCCAGATGATCGTGGATGCCGGGCACGAGATCGGGGTGCACGGATATTCCCACGAGAACCCCATCGCCATGACCCGGGAGCAGGAGACCGCCATCCTGGACCGTGCGATCGAACTGATCGAAAAGGTGTCCGGCCGCCGGCCCACCGGCTACGTTGCGCCGTGGTGGGAATTCTCGCCCGTCACCAACGAGATCCTCCTGGAGCGCGGCATCAAGTATGACCACTCCCTGATGCACCGGGACTTCGAGCCGTACTACGTCCGGGTAGGGGACTCCTGGAAGAAGATCGACTACACCAAGGACGCCCAGACCTGGATGGAGCCGTTGAAGCGCGGGCAGGAAACCGACCTGGTGGAAATCCCGGCCAACTGGTACCTCGATGACCTGCCTCCCATGATGTTCATCAAGGCATCCCCGAACTCGCACGGGTTCGTCAACCCCCGCGACATCGAAGAGATGTGGCGGGACCAGTTCGACTGGGTCTACCGCGAAATGGACCAGGCCGTCTTCACCATGACCATCCACCCGGACGTCTCCGGCCGCCCGCAGGTGCTCCTCATGCTCGAGCGGCTCATCGAACACATCAACTCCCATGAGGGCGTCACCTGGTGCACCTTTGACCAGATCGCCGATTCCTTCCTAGCACGCAGCCCCCGTAAGGACAACAAGTCATGAGCATCCAAGAACCGGTTGTCGACCTGTCGCAGCCCCGCCCGGACGAGAAGCGCCGCTTCCCGGTCTTTTCCAAGCGCCACACCACCACCGCCACCGTGCTTGCCCTGCTGGCCTGGACCGTGGCCGTCTTCGACTACGGCCTGTTCGGCACCCTGCTGCCGGCCATGCAGCAGGAATTCGGCTGGTCTGCCCCTGAGGCGTACGCCATCAACACCTGGATTGCTGTCGGCACCGCCATCGTCTGCTTCGGCATCGGGCCGGTCATTGACCGCCTGGGCCGCCGCAAAGGCATGATGACCACCATTGGCGGGACCGCCGTCGTCTCCGGCCTCACGGCACTGATCCCCACGGGGATCCCGTTCTTCAGCAACGCCATGCTGGTGGTGGTCCGTTCGTTCGGCGGCCTCGGATTCTCCGAGCAGGCCGTGAACGCCACCTACATGAACGAGGTCTACCAGGTCACCGAAGTCGCGGACAAGCGCAAGCGCCCCGGTTTCCACTACTCCTTCATCCAGGGCGGCTGGCCGCTCGGCTTCCTGCTGGCCAGCGCACTGGCCCTGGCCTTCCTGCCCTCCCTCGGCTGGCGCGCCCTCTACCTGATGGCCACCGTCCCGGCCGCCGTGATCGTCTGGGTCATCGCCCGGAAGCTCAAGGAAACGCCCCAGTTCGAACTGCACCACAAGCTGACCGAGCTCGAGAAGCACGGAAAGACCGAAGACGCGCACTCCCTGGCCCACGCGTACGGCGTCGAGCACTCCTCGGCAGCGCCGCTCAAGCGCATCTGGGAGCCGCACCTGCGCCGGAACACCACCGTGTTCTCCATCGCCTGGATTGTGAACTTCTTCGGTATCACCATCTTCAGCGTCCTGGGCAGCTCCGTGCTCAAGAACGCCAAGGGCGTGGAACTCTCCGACGCGTTCTGGATGCTGATCGTCATCAACCTGCTGGCCTACTTCGGCTACGTCTTCCACGGCTGGCTGGGTGACAAGATCGGCCGCAAGCGGACCATCATCGGCGGCTGGATCCTCTCCGGCATTTCCTTCGCCATCATGCTCAGCCCGCTGGCCAGCGACCCGTTCACCATCATCCTGACCTACGGCGCCGGCCTGTTCTTCCTGGTGGGCCCGTACGCGGCCATCCAGTACTTCATGGCCGAGTGCTACCCGGTGAGCTGCCGGGCTACCGGAACCGCGTTCATCGGTGCCATGAGCCAGCCCGGAACCATCATCGGCGGCGCCATCTTCACCGCCATCGCCGCGGGGAGCGGCACCGGCAGCGCAGCCCTGTGGGTCGGCGCCCTGGGCACCCTGGTCTCCGGGCTCCTGATGATCGCCGCCAAGCCCCCTGCTGAAGCCCTGATGGAGGACCACCCCCATGACGTCGCCTAACAGAGTCGCCATCATCACTGGTGCCGCCAGCGGCATCGGCCGAGCCCTCGCCGTCCACTACGCCCGCCAGGGGGTGGTGTCCGTCATCGGCACCTTCCCGGGCGATCCCCACGATCCGGAGGAAACCCTCCGGCTGGTCAAGGAGGCGAACGGTGAGGCGGTGATCCACGAGGTGGATGTCCGTACCACCGCGTCCGTGGATGCCTTGGCTCAGCGGGCCGTGGACGAGTACGGCCGGCTGGACTACGCCATCGCCAACGCCGGCATCCTCCGGAATTCCCCGCTGGGGGAGATGACCGATGAGCGCTGGCACGACATGCTCAACGTGGACCTCACCGGCGTGCTGCGCACGCTGCGTGCAGGGGCGGAGAGAATGACCGACGGCGGCGCGCTGGTTGCGGTCTCGTCCATCGCCGGCGGGGTGTACGGGTGGGAGGAACACGCCCACTATGCCGCGGCCAAGGCAGGGGTGCTGGGCCTGGTCCGCAGCGTGGCCGTGGAACTGGGCCCGCGGCAGATCAGGGCGAACGCCGTGATTCCCGGCCTTATTGAGACCCCGCAGTCCCTGGACCCGGTGAATTCGCTGGGACCCGAGGGGCTGCAGCGGGCCGGGAATGACATCCCCTGGGGCCGGGTGGGCAAGCCGGAGGAGGTGGCCAGCGTGATCGGGTTCCTCACCTCCGACGACTCCCGCTACATCAGCGGGCAGGCGCTGGTGGTTGACGGCGGCCTCACCGTGAAGATGCGCGCCTGACGGCGCCCTGACAGCCCGCCTCACAACGAAAGGACACCATGAACACATCGACTGCTGACCAAGCTTCCGGAAACGCCCAGGCCGGAAACGGCCGCCGGGTGGTGGTCACCGGCGGTTCCAGCGGGATCGGGAAAGCCATCGCCGAGGCCTTCCTGGCCAACGGGGACCGGGTGGCGGTGCTGGACCGCGCCGGCGGGGACGGTGCCATCCGCGTGGACGTGGCTGATGAAGCCAGCGTGCGGGCGGCCTTCTCCGAGGCCCGCGAGACGCTGGGCGGCATCGACGTCCTGGTCAACAGTGCGGGCCTGCTGACGGAGTCGCCGCTGGAGGACATGTCCCTGGCCATGTGGAACGAGACCCTCACGGTGGACCTGACCGGCGTGTTCCTGTGCTGCCGGGAGGTGGTGGGGGAGATGCGGCAGCGCAAGTGGGGCCGCATCATCAACATCGCCTCCCAGCTGGCCATCAAGGGCGGTGTTGGGCTGACGCATTACAGTGCGGCCAAAGCCGGCGTCGTGGGCCTTTCCAAAGCACTTGCCCTGGAAACGGCGGCGGACAACGTGCTGGTCAATTGCATCGCCCCGGGCCCCATCGAGACGCCGCTGGTGGAGGGCATCTCGGAAAGCTGGAAAGCCGCAAAGCGCGCCGAGCTTCCGCTGGGCCGCTTCGGGACGCCGGCGGAAGTCGCCCCCGCCGCCGTCCTGCTCGCCAGCGACCCCGGCGGAAACCTGTTCGTCGGACAGACGCTGGGGCCTAACTCCGGCGACGTGATGCCGTAAGGAAAGGGAACAACATGTGCGGTGCCTGCGGAAGGACCACCGTGGCGGACCCTGCCCTGGGACCGGTGCGGACCATGCGGCAACACCTGATCGTGGCAGCCACGGTCAACGCCGTCTGCACCGGCCTCCCGGGCGCCCCGAAAGTCACCGCACTTAAGGACGGCTGGCTGATGACCGGCCCCGCCGGGGCCTCCAAACAGTGCCAGACCGTCGAAGAACTGTGGAGCGCCGTGCTCGGCTGTTTCACCGACGCGTCCGTTCTGGACCGGCTGCGAAGGCGCCGGCAGGCGTACGCGGCGGACCCGGCCAACGCGGGCCTGCCCGCCCGGGCGGCCGGGCTGCTGCCGTACCCCAAACACAAGGAGATTCTGCATGACTGAATACACCCCGCTCTGGTCACCCATCCGGATCGGTACCACCGAGCTTGAGAACCGGGTGGCGTTGGCTCCCATGACGCGGATCAGCGCCACCGAGGACGGGCATGCCACGGAGAGGATGGCGTCCTACTACCGGACGTTCGCCCGCGGGGGTTTCGGGCTGCTGATCACGGAAGGCATCTACCCGGACACCGCCCACAGCCAGGGCTACCACTTCCAGCCGGGCATCGCCACGGAGGAGCAGGCCCGGTCCTGGGCGGACGTGGTGGACGGCGTGCACGCGGCGGGCTCGAAGATCTTCGCGCAGCTGATGCATGCGGGGGCGCAGAGCCAGGGGAACCGGTATGTGACTTCCTCGGTGGGGCCATCGGCGGTGGCACCGAAGGGGGAGCAGCTGGGGTTTTACCGCGGCGAAGGTCCGTATCCTGTTCCTTCCGCGATCACATTGTCCCAGATGAAAGAGGTCCGGGACGGGTTCGTCACGGCGGCGCTGCGGGCGCAGCAGGCCGGGTTCGACGGCGTGGAGATCCACGGTGCCAACGGTTACCTGCTGGACCAGTTCCTCACGGACTACCTGAACCAGCGCGACGACCGCTACGGCGGGTCAGCGGAAAACAGGGTGCGGCTTGCCGCTGAAATCTGCCACGACGTCCGCGAGGCGGTTGGCCCGGGCATGACGGTGGGGATCCGCGTCTCCCAGTCCAAGGTCAGCGACACCGAGCACAAGTGGAGCGGGGGAGTGGCGGAAGCGGAGGTCATTTTCGGCACCCTGGGCGCCACGGGGATCGATTTTGTCCACACCACTGAGTACCGGGCCGCCGAGCCGGCGTTCGCGGATGCGGAGGAGACCCTGGCTGGGCTGGCCAAGCGGTACTCCGGGGTGCCGGTGATCGCCAATGGCAAGCTCGACGATCCGGATACCGCGGTGTCCATGCTGGCGGACGGTTCAGCGGACGTTGTGGCGTTGGGCAAGGGGGCCTTGGCCAACCGGAACTGGCCGCACCTTGTCCGCAACAACCTGGAATTCGGGGAGCTCGACCCCGCCGTCTTCGCTCCTTTGGCGGACGTCAAGGACTGGGAGTTGGAGGACGGGTAGGCCGGGGGAGCGCCGGCTCTTAGGCGCCGTCGATGGCGTCGAGCCACTCCAGAAACGTTTGGCGTCCGACGGCGGATCCCGGCGCCGGGATCAGGGAGCCGTTGCGCATGGCCTTGCCCATGGGGCCGGGAAGGGGCAGCGGAACGATTCGTTTCTTCTGCTGCGTCTTGGCGAGGTAGGCCGCGACCAGGCTTTTCAGCTGTTCGGTCCGCGGGCCGCCGAGGTCCGGAAGGCGTCCCTGCGGGCCGGCCTCGGCAGCGTCCACCAGGGCCGCGGCCACCTCCTTTGCCGCCACCGGCTGTGTAATCATCGTGGGAACGAAGACCAGCGGGCCCACTGATGCGGTCTTGATGGACATCGGTACGAACTCGTGGAACTGGGTGGACCGGAGGAGGGTCCAGGGAATGCCGCCGTGCCTGACTTCGTCCTCCTGCACCAGCTTCCCGGCGTACAGTCCTGAATTGGCTTTGTCGATGCCCACAATGGACAGCGCCACATGGTGCGTTACGCCAGCTTTCTTCCCGGCCGCCAGCAGGTTCTGGGTGGCGTTGGTGAAGTAATCCACGGCTTTCTTGGTGGACATGGCCTGGATGCCGGAGACATCGATGACGGTCTCGACATTTTGGAGTGCCTGATCCAGGCCGCGCCCGTTGACCAGGTCCACGCCCTCCGCGCGGCTGAGGCTGACCACGTGGTGCCCACGCTCCCTGGCGATGGCCACAACGTGGCGGCCCACTGTACCGGTTCCCCCTGCAACGGCAATCCTCATGGAAGAAATCCTAAGCCGGACCTACGACAAAAGATCGGGGATTAGGAAGCGGCCCGTTTGGCTTCGCGGGGAGAGCTCGGCGCAGGATGCTTGGATGGGTGCATGCAGATAACCTGCGCAGGTCGGCGTCCATGCGCCCTAATAGGTACCGCGCCCTGGCGGGTAGCCTCCGGCACCTGCAGGTGCGGACACTGGCAGCGTCATCTGGAAACCGAACTCCGCCCAAATGTCGTCGTGGTTCTCGTGTGCCGTGTACTCCGCGCGTAGCTCAAGCAGGCCGTCTATCTGCGAGATGTACAAGAGGCCTCGTTGTCCGGTCGAGCTGAGGGGATGGACTGCGATGCCGGACCCTCCAAATGTCGTGACAACCAGGGGCCCCTCCGCAGGTATGACGAGGATACGCCTGAGATGCCTAACGTGGCGTAGGGCGATGGCTACGGAGCCCCCATGGAACCCAGCCAAGGGCCGGTTTCCTGCTGTTTCGAGACGGCTCCCGACAATAGCTCCGCGGAGAGTCTCAGCGCCAGTTATCAGGTCATTGTCTTCCCAGGCCACGGCACCTGCACCAGCTACCTGAAGCGTTCCGATGCCGGACTGGCGTGAATTGAGCCGCACCACCGGGTTTTTCGCCGAGAGATGGCCGACTTCCTCGATGGCAGGTGCAGAAAACAGCCGAGAAGCCAGGGTTTTGGGAGGTTGGCTGGCATGCTTTGAGGCTTCGGTTGTCGGTTCACCCTGCGGTTCCCTCTCCAAATGAAGTGAGGAGCGACTAACCATATTGTTGTCAGGTCTTGCCGCAGTAGTTTGGTTCGTCCCTGCAGCCGGTACAGACGGCATGCGCCGCTTGCGCCGAGTGATGTAGGTGATGTCCGGGCGAGGAGCCCTCGACGGAGGTGCCATGCTAAAGAGTCACTTTGAAGTCCGTCGCGAGGCCCGACAGCCCATTCAGGTAGCCCTGCCCAACGGCACGAAATTTCCAGCCGCCTCCATGCCGATAGAGCTCACCGAACAACATCGCCCGGACCTGTGATTGGTCAGCCAAAGGAATATCAAAGCGTACGAGTTCTCGGCTTTCCTGGTCCGCGACTCGAATATACGCGCTCTTCACGGCGGCAAATGTCCCGAGCCCTCTAACCTCTGGATCGACGTAGACGATGAAGACAATCTTTCTCACCGGCTCGGGTACCTTTTGGAGGTCAACGTCGATTTGTTCAACGTCATCAGAACCGACGAAGTGGAGGCCGTCGTCCGGCGTCGACAGCTGGTTGAAAAACACAAGGTGTTCGTCCGAAATGGCTCGTCCGTCGGGGCCGCACATTATCGCAAGTGGGACGAGTTCCGGCTGCGGGCCGCGGCTCGGGACCAACGACCACCCGAATCCGACCAGCGCCTTTTGAACGTTTGGATTTTCTGCAGTCAGTGCTGCGTTACTGCCGGGAGCCATGGAGGCCATCTAATCACCCTCCAGGAGCAGACTGCCTATATCGAATTTATCTTGCAGGAACCGGCCATGAATTGCTAATTCGGTAGAGGAACCGCTGCGTATCTCACTTTCAAGAGTGGAGGCTGCCGCATGCAACGTTGCCAATTGTTCAAGCAGCAGTCCGGTTTCGGAGGAATCCAGAGCCCGGCTGAAAGTCGGAAGGGTTAGATACGTTCGCATGGAGGTGGGCAAGTAATCAGTCAACATCGCGGCCAAGAGGACTCGCTGTTCAACTGTGGATCCGATCTTCCCGGCATGCTCGACGAGTGCACGCAGTAGATCTGTGATCTGGGCAAATTGCGAGTAAGCCACAGTTGGTAACTCAGCACCGCTTCTCCGCAGCTCGGTGGCCAACGAGTTGAGCGACTCCTCGGCGGCACTCAACTCGTCCTCTTTCTCGTCGCTGATGAGCAAGTGTTCCGGCCTCGGGTCCTGTGCGGAGCCAAAGCCGAACAGTGAACCGAAGAGCCTGCTAGCCATTTTGGAGATAGGTATTGCTGGACTGGAGCATCAGTTCCCCTCTTGCTGCCTTACGCGTTCGAGGTAAGGCTTGGCCCGTTCGATGCCGGACTCAAGAGCGCGTACGGTTCCTTCCATGCTCTTGTTTGCCTCCGAGCGGAAGGTGTCGATTGCGTCGATCGTCTGGAAGACATTGTCAAAAGCCCGCTGAAGGGTCTCGACGCTGACTCCGGAGCTGGCGGCCTGCTGGTGAATCCGGCCGGTCTGTTCCTTTAGCATCTCGCTGGTTCTCAGGATCATATTGTTAGTCGTTGTATTCAGGGCATCAATTTGGTCCAGTACGAGCTTTTGATTCGCCAGCGCCTCCGCAACGATAACGGCAGTGCGAAGTGCGGACAGAGTAGTAGTCCGGGCTCGTTCGACGCCCTTGATGAGTTCTGCGTTGTTCTTGCGGATCATGTCGATCGCCAGGTAGGCCTGAACGGAAACTGCCAGCTGGGTCAGGATGTCCTGGTGACGCTGACGAATCGGGAAGAGTACGTCGGACTCCAGTTTGACGGAGTCCTCGACCTGGCCGTTGTTCCTCATGGTTTCTAGCTTCGCCACTGTTGCGTCGTCCAACGCTTTTGCGAACACAGCATATTCACTGAGGCCTTGCATCGTCTCCCACAGAAGGGTTTTCTCCTGGGCGAGGCTTGCGTTGTCCTTTCGAAGTTCATCTTGCCCGGCCAGCAGGGCCTTTGTGATGTTGTTGATCTGCTGCTGGGAGGATTGGTACCTCTGAAAGTACTTAACCAACTTGTTTCCGCCGGGGAGGATTCCAAGGATCTTGCGACCTGTGCTGAGGTCAGCTCGGTTCGGCGTCAGATCCTCTACGGTGCTCCGCAACTCACCCAATGTGGTCGCCACATACAGTTGGGCGCTGTTGCCTGTCTTCTTGGCACCCGCCACAGACGTTGATGAACGTTCCAAAAGCCGATTGGACGTGTTGGCGGAAGCGACCAATTGCTGTCCGCCAAGGCGGTCGATTCCGTCGATCTTGCTGGTGTATTCGGGGCTGGCTGGATTTAGCGCAGCAACTTCGGCGATGAATGCCTTCGCCTGAATGTTGATCTCAGCCTGCCGCTCGGGTGCGACCGGGATCATGGCCGCGGCGGCGTCTTCCCTGACTATTTCCGGTTCCTTCGGAGCCTTCAGAAGAAGGGCATCGTCTGCGGCGTCCGGCGGGGTGAGTTGAATACTCATGATGATCCTTTGTGAGTTGAAGAAGCCGAAGGAGAGGCCTATGAAAGATGACGTGCTGTGGCTCCCCGACAGCCACAGCGGCTGCCGGGGAACCCAAGAAACTCAGTCCAGACCGATGCCGAAATCTGTTGCGATTCCACGAAGGCCTGTGGCGTAGCCCTGGCCCACGGCCCTGAACTTCCAATCGCCGCTGTTGCGGTACAGCTCGGCAAAAATCATGCACGTCTCGGCTGCGGCATCCTCGGTCAGGTCGTAGCGGACGATCTCGCTATTCGTGTCCTCGTTGACCACACGGCAGAATGCGTCCCGGACCTGGCCAAAGTTCTGGCGGCGAACGTCCGCTTGGTCAATCGACACAACGATGACAATCTTTTCGATCTCGGCTGGTACCAGGCTCAGGTCGATCAGTATCTGCTCGTCGTCGCCTTCTCCCTCGCCGGTGCGGTTATCGCCTTGATGGACAACGGAGCCGTCCTTTGAGGACAGCTGGTTGTAGAAGATGAAGTCATCGTTTGAGCGGACTTTCCCGCTCGCGGTGACCAGCAATGCCGACGCGTCCAGGTCGAATTGCTCCCCAGCAGTGGTCCGTGGGTCCCACCCGAGGCCGATCATTGCGCGGCGAAGCTGCGGGTCGGCCTTGGTTAGCGAGAGGTTGCTTCCTTTACTCAGGGTCAGAGTTGCCAATTTTGTCTCCTTAATCTGTTCCGGATACTAAAGCGTTGCGGCTGCGGGCCGAACGACGTCGAATGCTGTCTTGCCATTGGCTGGGCTACCGATGGCCTGAAAAACCCATGCGCCCTGGGAGCGGGAAACTTTAGCCATGACCATGGCGGTGAAGTGGCCAGACTCGTTGAGCCGGTAGTGAGCCACTTCCGGGCTGCCGGCAACCGAATCGTCGATGACCCTGCAGAAGGCATTCTGGATCATGTCGAAGGTCTGCTGACTGTAGCTGGTAATGACGAACACGATGTGTTGGACAGTCGGAGATACCGCGGGAAGATTCACGAGAATGGATTCGTCGTCTCCTTCGCCTTCACCCGTCAGGTTGTCCCCAGTGTGCTGTATGGAGCCATCTTTGCTCTTGAGTTGCTGGAAGTAGACCACGTCCAGTGGTTTCCTGTCGGCGTCGTAAAGGATTGCTGAAGCGTCCAAATCGATTTCCGTGGTTTTAGATCGACCGAAAAAGCCGCGTTTGGCAGGTGCTGCCGCGTCCCATCCAAGCCCAAGGCGGATATGAGTTAGGGACTCGCCATTTTGCTTGATGAGCGACAGTGTCTGCCCCTTTTGCAAGCTCAACCCCATTGTTGTACTCCTGTCATTTCCTTCTAAACAGATGTGGATGAAAGTGTTTCGGGTGCGGAATCGGATGTCGGGACCTTTCGATTCCGAAGGACCGAGCCGGCAAAAGCCGCTCCGATAAAGACGACCCCAATTAGACCTGTGATCACTTCATTGACCGGGGCGGTAATGGTAACCATCAGAATGATGGCCAAGGCGCCGATTGCCCAGTGCGCACCATGATCCAGGAATTCAAACTCGTCCAAGGTTCCTTCCCGGACCAGGTACACAGTCAGCGAGCGCACGAACATTGCTCCGATGAGCCCCAGCCCGAGGGCAATGATTACGGGGTCGGCCGTTATGGCAAAAGCACCGATAACGCCATCGAAGGAGAAGGAAGCGTCGATGACCTCGAGGTATAGGAAGAGCATCAGCGCTGCCTTGCCGGCGACCCGTCCCGCGACGCCACGCGGCCGGGCCGCTGCTGACGCATCCTCAGCTTCGTCCTCGTCGACGTCGAAGAGATTGCCAAGCCCGTTCACGAGCATGTAGGTGATGATGCCGAGAAGTCCCGCCAGCAGCACGATTCCTTGTTTGTCTCCAGCAAGGAAGCCGGCGATGGTGAGGACGGCCAGTGCTGTGACCATCGATGCCCCCTCCAGCTTGCCGAACCGCGCCAGGGGGACTTCCAGCACCTTGATCCATTTCAGGTCCCGCTCCTCGAAAATGAAATCAAGGAAGATCATCAGCAGGAACAGGCCTCCGAAAGCCGCGATTTGAGGGTGTGCCTCATGCAGCAGGTACCCGTAAGTGCCGGGCGTCTGCGGATCACCCTTCTGGAGGGCGAGGTTTACGGCTTCAACGGGATTCAGGTGCGCTGTGACACCGACAATCAGAAGAGGGAAAAGCACCCGCATACCGAAGACTGCAATCACGATACCTACGGTCAGGAACATCCGCTGCCAAAAAGGATTCATCCGCTCAAGAATCCGTGCATTTACGACGGCGTTGTCGAAGCTAAGGCTGATTTCCAGAATGCCGAGGATCAGGCAGAGAACAAGAGCGTGGGGACCTCCATAAACGAAGGCTACAACCAAGGCGGTTGCGGTCACCCCAAATGACCATCCAAAAGTACGTACCAGCAAGGTTGTCTAACTCCCCATTTGTGGGTCTATTCGTTAGCGAAATGACCACGGACTTACGGGAGTGAGTAAGTCCCCCCGACTTGAATCACGATCGTAGCCAACGGTTCGCTTCCCAGTCATGCTGATTTCCGCTTCCTTTGTTAGAACTGGGACAATCTTTGGTGGTCCTTGATGGAAACTTGAGGATCAATATCAGGCTACTTACTAAGTCTCGCTGTTGCCGAAAAAAATTTGTGTTTGGGGCGACCACGAGAATATTTAGCGTGTAATGTCAAATCGTGCTGCTAGGAACGAACGTGCATCTTGAGTTGGCTACTTGCACGGATGAGATAGATTCCGGTTGCATCCACTCATAAAGCTTTGATCATGCCGGGAATGACCGCAGCGGTGTTTCCGAATCAAAAAAAGGATTTGTCATGGCCCTTTCCCTCGAAAAAATCAGCACCGAGGCGCCCGGTCTTCTTTCTCTGGCTAAGACAGCGTATGAAGCTGTCGATACCTCCGGTCTCAACGGGCAGAAAGCAAAGGTTGCGGTAGTTCTCGACTTCTCGGGCTCAATGGCAGCGGTTTACAGGTCCGGTGCCATGCAACGCCTGGTAGAAAAAGTGCTGGCCTTGGCCACACAGTTCGACGACGACGGGGCCATCGATTTCTTCGTTTTCGACACCAAGGCCTCCTACTTGGGTGAGATCAGCATCGGTGATTTTCCTGGTTCGGTTGACCGCCTCACCCGCGGTCGGAGCATGGGTAGTACCAACTACGCGCATGCGTTCCTCACTGTCAGGGAGCATTTTGGTTTCGCGCCCCAGCCCCTTCCGAAAAGGGGTTTGTTCGGTCTGCTCAAAGGACCGGCCGCGGTAGGAAACCCAACAGCTTCACCTTCCGACATCCCTGTCTTCGCGCTGTTCCTGACAGATGGTGCCCCAGACAGCAAGGATGCTGCCATCCAGGCCCTGACGGAAGTTTCCACGGCACCGATCTTTTGGAAGTTCCTGTCAATTGGCAGGAGGTCGATCGCATTCCTCGAAAAACTGGATGACATGAAGCAACGCTTCGTGGATAACGCCAACTACGAGCCCATCGGAGACGTTGATGCAATCAGCGACAGCCTGCTGTTCAAGAAGATGTTGCAAGAGTTCCCGGAGTGGCTCGATGAAGCACGTGCCAAGCGGCTGCTTAGATGAGGACTCCCAGTATGGGTCACTTTGACACTTCCTTCGACTACAAATCCGACAAGCCAGCGAAGACCAAGCCGGACGCCGACAGGGATAGCCCTAGCCTCCGGATGCATCATCAGCTGCTGTGGACGAAGAAGTTGAACTCCGGCATCCTGTTCGCCCCGATAGCACCGTCCGTGCGTCGGAACGGCTACCTAATCTTTACCGATCCTTCCGGGGTCAGCCACTGGTACGGCAGCGACGCCATCACGAACTCCTACAGCACCTGGCTACGTCCGAAGGCTCTGGTTAGCGCTGTCGCCGGTCTGGACTCGGAACAGAAGTCTCGTTATCTGCACCCGGAGTACAGCATCGGCAGTGCGATGATTTGGCCTGTCAGGTCGAGGGACCTTCCCACGATGAACACGGCACGGGGGTTGCGCCCGCGCATCGCTGACCGCATCGACCTCACCCTTGAATGCATTCGGCGTCACTACGCGGGGGAGTCGGACAGCCCGCTCGCAGATGTCATCGCTGCCTACGCTGATTTTTTCGAACTTTTCGACGGGTTTCAGGAGTTTGTGGAGTTCTTCCATTTCCAGGACCTGGTTACTCCTGGCTTCGACGAGGTCGAGTTCTTCCTTCCGTTCGACAACTTCAGGCGACCAGGAACTCCGGCGACAACGGCGGAATATGTCACGTACCGGGAGGCCTCGCTGAATTTCATCGCAGGGCGCGGACGCCGGATGGCCAAATGGGTCACCGAAAACTGCCCTCAAATTGAGGTCTGCGAATAGCGTTCCCGTCCGGCTACTGCGACTGGCCGATTTCGTGTCTCCGGAAACATCACTTTGGCCTCGAAGGAGAACTCTTGGAAACTTCATCCACCGCGTCCAGTTCAATCGTGGGAAAGCTTCTCGAAGAAATATCTTGGGAGAAAGCCAAAGACTATCGCGCCGGCGGGCAAGGTCGCGAAAATGTCCTCACCGCGGAAGTGCTGATCGGACTGGATTTCTTGCCCAGAACCGAATTCCTCGCTGCCGTTGTCGGCGCGGCGTCCGGGGCCGACGCCGCGCGCAGCAAACTTGCCGCAGAGGTGGAGGAACTGCAAATGCACTTCCTGCCGGGTGACTTCAGCCCCAGTGCAAGCGGCGGTAAGCCAAAGCTGGCGGTTCAGCCCGACGCCATCTTCAAGACTCCGAGCACATACACCTTGGTTGAAGCCAAACGGATTCGATATGGCAGTTTTCAGCCCGAACAACTGGCCCGCGAGTACATCACTCTCATGTCTCGAGCCGAAGGTGCTGTCCCACTGCTCCTGCTTTTGGGTGTCGCACCGCCCATCCGTGTCAAGGGGAATGGCCAACTCGGAATTGCGGAAGCTGTTGGTCGGTTCCTTGGCCCCGTCCTAGAGCGCCTTGGTGACCCAGCGCTTCCTTCCGAATCGGAACTTATGGAGCGGATTCAGGAGGTCTTTTGCTGGATATCCTGGCCGGACCTGGATGAACGCGTTCGCGAAGCGGCAGTCAAGTACGACGCGGGGCACTATTCTGCCCACGCTTCCGTACAGCGCGTTGCTTCATTCATACGGAACGCGATCGCTTGGCATGCTTGAGCCCTGCCGTGCGGAGTGCCCAACCAACAAACATTGTCAGATGAGATTTAGCGGTGGCAACCATTCAGCGCGCAGCGCATCCTCTAAATCATGAGCTTCTCTGGCGCTACCGCAGACGAGCCATCCCACTTCGCATCCCGCAAGCCACTCGTTGGCTACGGCAGTTTGCTCCGGGGTCATCACACTCGGGCGCTGGCGCACGACAGATCGGGGAATACCCAATTCAGCGGCAGCAATGCTTGCCCTGAGAGTGCTGCGGCTGAAGTCGGTGCCCTGATCGAAATGGGACCTCAGTCGGCCTCGCAGCCCATTGGTGCCTAACGCTTTGCCTACATAAAGAGGCTGACCCTCCCGGAACCAGACGTACACTCCGGGCTCAGCAGGCACCTCGCGGGATGGAATCGGCAACTTGCGTGCATCTACTTTTAGTAGGCTATCGTGCCAAATCTTTCCGGGGTCCTTCCTGTTTGGCATGCTGGCTTCCTTTCATTGCCCATGTACACGGGAACGGTCTGATCTTTCCCTCCGGCCTCTACTCCGTCGTCAAATTAAACGCTTTTGACACTTCCGAAATTGTGAGTTCATGACGGAGCTTGCAGGCGCTGTTTTGGTTGGCGAAAAGTCCCTTGAGCCAAAATGCGGCCGGAAGGTCCGTTGTGCGCTGCCATGAAACCGGAATGATGTATTCGTTCATATCAGCTCCGTCCTGCGCAACGGCAGCCTGACCCAGGCCGTAGTGGCCAGTTAGGTCCAGTTGACTGAAAGAACGCGCTTCGCCGTTCTCAGTAAGTACAGCCTCGAACGCTGGCTGCGCAGTACCGGTCACTGTTCCGACGCCAACGTAGCCGTGGCCGGGAACGTAGACGAAGATTCGGGCACCGACGGGAAGCTTACGCAAAGATCGGGAGTACCACTCCCCGCCGCCGGCCGAGACGAAGCCATACCTACGTGCGTCGTCCCAACTGCGCGTCGCATCTTCCATTCCAAACGAGACATACCAGTCCAAACCGTTCCAGGCTGCCTTGGTGGACCGCTGGTTCACTCCTCCCGTTAAAGATGTCGTTTGCTGCCCCGCGGGTATCAGCCATGTACGTGCGAGGTAATCATTGCCCTGATCGGAGAAGTAGCGGAACAGCATCACGTTGATGGGAACCGAGTACGCGGCGCTGAGGTATTGGACGATACGCTCGGTGCTGTCGTCGAGGTCGCTAGCTACGACTGTGATCGAATGGCTCTCGTTTATGTCGTCCGGAGTGGGAGTTCCACCGAATCGTTCGGCAAAAGCGATATCAAAATCAGTGCCCGGATTGTGCTTGCTGAAGATGTCCCGCACATCATCATTGGAAAGTGTCTGCACCCAAGAGGCGTAATCCAGTGCCTGTGCCACGATATCGCGGGGAGTTCTGTCCCTCTTGAGCTCTACGATGTGGACGACTCCATCAACGTCGATTCCCAGGATGTCGATGAATTTCCCATGAGCGGTTAGAACTTGGTGGCCTATAACCAGAAGCTCAGTTTCAAGGATGGCAGGGTCGTCCAAGATGAGCTGTTCGAGACGTGATTCTAGAGGCATCTTTGCCGGCGACAATGCGACAGCTTTGTCGGTCACGCGCCAGAGGCCTATTTCTAGAGGCAATGGTGTCCTTCGGTGAAAGTAACAGTACTTTTGGAGCCTACCGCTCCACGACGACTCCCGCTGTCAGACACACATCCGCTACTTCCTTCGCGCCTTTTTGAGAACGTCGGCTGCTTGCCTGTAAGCGCGCTTTGCCTCTGGGCTGGTCGCAAGCCGATATAGCTTCTGGCCGTCTTGAGCTAGCTGTTTCGCTTTAGCTTGGACGGCAGGGTCTTTGGCCAGCGCATAAAGCTTTGTTCCGCTGGCCTTCACCTTGGTCCCGCTGTTCCTAAGGAGTTTATAAGCCTTGTCCCCGTTGCCCGCCATGGGAATGTCCTCCGTCTAGATGTGTCCATGCGAGGTTAGCACTGGGCAAAAGAGACTCCACGAGAATGAGACCCCGGGCTGGGGCTCCTCAAGAGGCCTTCCCGTGGGTGGCGTAGACAAACAAGTCGAGTCAGCTATGGGACGATAACCAACTAGCGCGACGATTCGGGAGGATCATGGCTCGTTCCGGGTGTCGCCGCTGCTGCGCCTAAATTTCGACGTTCAGTTGGTGGAGGGATAAAACGTGACCGCTGATACCCAGGCAGTCGTGCCAGTGTGGACACTTGCCACAGAGCCCGTAAGTGTGCCTGCAATTTTCGCTGACGAGGGCATGACACCCGAGCGGCTTGCGGAAATCCGGACAGTCCTGGCTACGCTCGCGGGTGCGCCCATCGCCACGCTCGAAGCACATCCTCTATCACCCAAGCGCGATCGTGAAGGAGGAATTGCTCTTCATGCGGCTAGCCCCCTCGCCCGCCAGTTGTCGCAGCTTGTAGCTGATACGGCCAAGTCAGCTTCCTCAAAAGTAGATGTCTCCGCCTCCGGTGAGGTTCTGTACAGAATGGTGGTGCCCGCCAAGGTGGCCGCAGAGGTCGGCAAAGGGTTGGTAAAGCCCATGGCGGCCAAAGGCGCTACGGGAGGAATCTATGGCGCCTTGGTCAATTCGAGCGGCATCGCCGCCCAAGCAACGTTCGTACCCGTTGCTGGGCAGGCCGCAGTTGCAGGCGCTGCGACTGGCTCAGCTGCCACTGCAGGCGTGGCCGTCGCATCGGCGGGAGCGCTGACTGTTGCTGCGCCACTCGTGCTGATGGCTGTAGCTGTGGGTGTTAGCGCCTATGCCGACCACCAGAGGCAGGAGGCGATCGAACGGATCACTGAGCTGCTTGAGCAGCTTCACGAAGACAACCTTGAGGCCGAACGCAGCGAGCTGGACGGTTGCCGGGACGCTATTAACAAGGCGACATCGGTTCTCTTGGATCAGGGCAGAATCGGTCTGTCACTCGGCTTGGATTCTTCCTCGTACGCGATCAGCACTGCCATAGCTCGAACGCAGCGTCGGCTCGATAAATGGAAAGAAGCTCTAGCTTCGCTGCCCGACGGCCAGGTCGAACTTGGGGCATTGACCAAGGCCTTCCCCGGAATCAGCGAGGATGGCGGCACTTTCCGTGCCCACTTGGAGCTCGCGCGCCTGGCCATTGCACTCAAACGCAGGGTGATCGTGCTTCAGGCCGTGGACCACGCACAGCAGGATACTAACAACACTTTTAGGAGCTTTATTGGTACCTTGCGTGACGACGAACGGAGCATCGACGAGCTGGAGTCGGGTATCAGTGCAGTCCTGCATCGGCTGTCGACCTTGGAGCTGAAGCGGCAAGGGGGTTTCCGCAGCCCGGTCTTTATGCAGGGCGAGGTCGATGACTTACTAAGGGCCGTATATCGCCTTCGCGCTTTTGGCGAAGGGCTGAATATGCCCTCTAATCATTCTGACGTAGCAATCGACATCGAACGAAGCGGGGACGGATCCCTCGTGGTATTTCCCGCAGTGGCTGCCTAGGAGACTGCTGAACTAAGTGCTTTGTAGGGCTGGTCCGTGGCGTTCGCTGTCGGGCCAGCCCTTCCTTTTGTGGGTTGGGGTTTCTGGGGTTGAAGTATTTTGGGTGGTTCCGGGCTTTTGGTGCCTGTGGCCGGGTAGTGGGTGTTGTTTTGGCTGGCTGTGAGAGGCCTGGTCCTGGTTTCCGGGTTCAAGCGATGGCCCAGGATCCCTGTTCCGCGGTGAGTCCGAGCTTCAGGAGGCGGCGGAGGTTCAGTCCCGCGATCCGTAGCTGGAGCCAGGCGTTGTTCCGGTTGATGCCGCGATGGGGAACGCGTCGGTTGCCGCGGGTGAGCCATGCGATGGACCGCTCGACCATGGGCCGGTGGGTGCGGTAGTCGTCCTGGAAGGCCGGGTTCTTGGCGCGTTGGCGGTGTTGCCGTTGCAGCGCGTCATGTTCGTGGAGAACGATTTTGCGTCCTCGCGGTGAGGTGGTGCATCGGTGCCGGAGGGGGCAGCCTGTGCAGGCGGCGCCGAACGTGACCCGTCGTTTGGTGGTGATGTTGCGGGTGAGTCCGTGCGGGCAGGTCATGGTGCCGGCTGCTTCGTCGACGGTGAAGTCATCGAGGGTGAATCCGCCTTCGACTGCTGGGCGGAGGGGCCATGGTTTGATCACCGGGGTGTGGCCGGCACGGGTGAGGGCGGCGAGCATGTCCCCCGTGCCGTAGGCCGAGTCGGCCAGGACGTCCAGGCTGGTGCCGGCGATCGTGGAATCCATGCCGATCAGCCGGGCACCGACGGCCCCGTCGCTGTTTTCCGGGCCGGAGGCCTTGGTCAGTTCCGCGGCGGTGATCAGCCCGGTGTCGGGTTCGATCACGATGTGGGCCTTGTATCCGTCCTGCTGCCTGGACTGGGTCTTGTGCGCATGCCGGGTGTCGGGGTCAACGGTGGAGATCATCCGGTCCGGGGCGACCTTCCGGGCGATCCGCCATCGCCCGTCGGTCCCGTCGGAGTCCTCGGCCGGTTCCACGTCCTGCCCGGCGACCAGGGCCAGCAGAGCGTAGGCATCAGCAGCCTTTCCGTCCAGCGTTTCGGGGTCGACCGCGGCCAGCAACGCCAGGGCGTCGGTGACCAGCGCGGAGATCAGCCCGTCTTTGGCGTCCTGGTCATCCCAGGCGATGTCCGGCTTACCGGTGCGGATGTAGTCATAGCCCGTGGCGTGGGCGGTCACGAGTTCTTGTCCGCCCGGGATGTCCCGGCCGAAGCGGCGGACCGCGGCGATCAGCTGCGTGATCGTGTCCTGCCTGGCGACCGCGTCGTTAAGGACCGTTGAATCCACCGCTCTGCGGCGCTTGCCCGTCAAAGCCCCGGTTTCCGCGACGACTTTGGCGATGGCTTCCATGATCCGGTGCGGATCCGACGAGGCGGCCAGCCGCTTTCGCCAGTACGTCAGCGTGCTCGGATGGAACGCGGTATCGGTCAGCCCGTAGCCGCAAGCGGCCTTCCACCTCAGATCAAAAGTCAACGCCTCGGCGGTTTCCCGGTCAGAGAGGCCCTGCAATGCCTGCAGCACCAGCACCGACCCGATGACCGGCGCCGGAACCGACGGCCTGCCCCGCCGCGACGGAAACAAATCCTCCATCATCGAATCCGGAAACAACCGCCCCCGATGTTTGGCCAGAAAAGCGAAAACACTGCCCGGAGCCAACAACTCCCCGGCCAGTGCCTCCACATCCAAATACCCTCGTTGCGCGTCCTCGCGTCCCTGCATATGACAAGTCTTAACCACCAGACCCACCAGTCCAGTCGACGCGCCCCACATCCGCCGATTAGTTCAGCAGTCTCCTAGGCGTGTCAATATCGGATGCGCGGATAGCAGTGGAGCTCTGTGGTACGACATCTAGTCCAGTGATTTGTGACCAGATTGGTCTTCGGTGATTAACCGGCGACCGCAGCCTTCGCCGCCCGCGTTGCGTTCATCCACTCGCTCAGCCAGGGCGCCCGAACGCTGGACGTGATCCGGCAGTCGGCCACGAAGGTTCCCTTGGCGCCCCCGTCGATCCAGTCCTGCAGCGCTGACAGGTCATCGAGTGAGCGGATCACAGCAGACTCAGCACCGAGAGCCCGTGCAACGCCGCTGAAGTCCACCTCCGGGATCAGCATCGGCTTCTCGGTCAGGCCCAGCGATCCGTACTGGTGGATCTCGGCCCCGTACGCGGCGTCGTTGTAGATCACCACGATGGCGCTGCGGGCTGCACCGATCAGCGATTCGAGGTCCGACAGGCCCATCAGGAACCCGCCGTCGCCCGAGGCCAGCACCAGCGTGTGGCCGTCCTCCACCGCCCGGGCAGCCCCGACTGCACTCGCAAGCCCAAGCCCGATCGACTGGAACGCGGTCCCCACCATCACCAGGTCCTGCGGCCGCGGGATGTTCCAGTACATGGGCGCCCACCCGATGAAGTGCCCGCCATCCTGGACCACCGTGCGGCGCTCCGGCAGCATGGCATCCAGCGTCGTGGCGAGGGCGCGCGGGTCCAACCGGCCGTCCACCGTCTCCTCGGACGCGGGGGAGTGACCCGGACCCGCACCCAGACGCTTCGAAGCTTCGGCCCGCCACGCTCCGCCAACCTTGTTCCCATCCAGCAGGGACAAAATCCCCGAAGCGGCAGCCTTCACATCTGCCTGAACAAACACATCCACCCGCGGATTTGTTGGCTCAACCGCGGTGTCGATCTGGATGACGGTGGCGTCCGGGCCGAGCAGGTGCCCGAAGCGCATGGTGAACGGGCTCAGGCTCGCCCCGGCCACCAGGACCACGTCGGCCTCGCCCATGAGCCCGGCAGCGGTGTCGGTGCCGAAACCGCCCGCAACGCCCAGGTGCCCCTCGCCATTGAGGAGGTTGAGCGCCAGGGCGGTTCCGGCGGTCAGTGCGCCGAGCCGGTCGGCGAGTTCGCGGAGCTCCGGGCCGGCACCGGCGAGGTGCGCACCCCGGCCGGCGAGGATCAGCGGCCGCCTGGCCCCGACCAAAAGGCGGGCCACCCGCGCAAGGTCCGTGCCGCCGTCGTACGTCACCTCGGGTGCCGCCGGCACCGGAAGGTCTTCGTCTTCAGCCTCGAGTGCCGCGAGGTCGTAGGGGATGGCAAGTACGACGGCGGTGCGCCGGGTGAGTGCGTACTCCACCGCCTGCCGGGTGACGGCGCCCGCGGCGTCGCGGGTGACGGTGAAGGTTGCCGCGCCGAGGCCGGCGGCGATGGCCGCCTGGTCCACGTCCCACGGCCGGGCGCCGCTGGTGGGGGCGTCACCGGTGACCAGCACGACCGGGATCTGCGCCTGGACGGCCTCGGCCAGCGCGGTGAGCGCGTTGGTGTAGCCGGGGCCGTAGGTGGTGGTGCCCGCGGCGAGCCGTCCCGAGGTGCGGTAGTAGGCGTCGGCCGCGGCGATGGCGGCGCCCTCGTGCCGGACAGGGGTGAAGCGCAGGCCCTGCTGCTCCGCGGCGTCCAGGAAGTAGACGTTGCCGTTGCCCATGACGCCGAAGACGTCGCTGACATAGCTGCTGAGAACCTGTGCCACGCGGCCGGAGACGGTAAGTGAAGTCATGCAGGAATCCTGTGACCTGGACCTCAGATCAGCAAGAGGCGGGATTTCGGCTGGGACTTTTGGCAGCAGAAGTAGCAGTAACTAACAAAATGCCCATGGGTGATGCAGCTCACCCCGTTTAGTCCGAACCGCGGGACTCCTGCTCCGAGAGCCGGCTGATGAGCCCGTCGTAGCGGGGCGGCATGAGTTCCAGGATGGAGATGGCCGTGCTGGTCCGCTGGATCCCGTCGATCTCCAGGATCTGGTTGGTGATGCGGTAGAGGTCGGCGGTGCCGCGGGCCACCACCTTGGCCATGAGGTCCGCGCCGCCGGTGGTGGCGTGCACCTCGATGACTTCCGGGATCGCGGCGACCCCGCCCTCCACCGAGCCAGCGCGCGACTGGCTGATCTCCAGCGAAAGGAAGGCCATCAGCTCGTAGCCGAGCGCGGCGGGGTCCAGCCTGCGGCTGAAGGAGCGGAGCGCGCCGCTGCGCTCCAGCCGCGCCAGCCGGGCGTGGACGGTGTTACGGGCGACGCCGAGTGTCCGGGAGAGTGCCAAGGCGCTGGCCTCGGGGTCCTTGTCCAGGGCAAGGATGATTCTGCCGTCCAGGCCGACATGTGGTGGTCCGTTGTGGTCCCCTGATGGTCAGGAGTGACCGGCCGGAGCCCGACGGTGGCGCTGAAGCGTCGGATCTTGTTCAGCCGTGAGCGTCATCTTGCACCGGCAAGTGCTTCGAGCACCTGAAGCTCGACAGGAGACAGATTCCTGTTCCGGTAGAAATTTTCGCTCACCTGAATTGCCCGGAGCAGTTCGGGGAACGGCTTAGCCATTTCCAGGACGGAGAGGAGCGGGCCGTCTGCGCCTCTCCAATCAGACGGGGCCCAAGGGTTTCGTTTCCTGCCCCGGGGTGCTGACCTATCCAATCTGGGCTTTCCTCCGAGGAGAGCCGGAGCCCACGCGATCAGTAGGGGCCGGTGCTTCTTGGCAATATTGCAGCCGGAGCAAGCCGGGGTGATGTTGTACAGGGCGTGAGGTCCTCGGCTGGTTTTATGCAGGGGAACGATATGGTCCATGTGGAGGTCTTCCGGCTCCGTGATGCGTCCGCAGTAGGTGCAGCGGTACTCAAGCCGTTCAGCTAATTCCAGCCAGTCGGTGACCGTGAATGGCACGCTTCCGGGGTTCTCAAGCTTCTGAGCTTTGCGCAGCGCTTCGCCGATGCGTCTGCGAATCCGGATGTTCTCGATATTTTTGGCAGTGCTGGCATCTTGTGTGCACTTCACACTGCAGTACTTGGCGTTGCGGCGTGCAGTGGACATATCGGAACCGCAGTGCAGGCATAGCCGAAGCCCGAGCTCCCTCGCTCGGTCCATGGCTCGGGTGAAGCGAAGATAATGCATGTTGCACCGACCAGACTTGAATTGGTTGCCGGGGTCCGTATCGGCCGTTACTTCACAGTCCTCCTCCATGCACACCGGGTCCTCAAGCGTGCCGTAGTTTTCCAGACGATTCCAATGTTTGCGGCATAGGCCCTCGTAAAGCTTGTTTTGTGCTCCGCAGCCGACTCCTACCCGGCATCGTTGTTCTCCGGCTTCAGCGGCCTTCTTGGCTTTGCGGGAGCGCTGGTAGTGGAGGGGGCACCTCCCCCCGACAAATTTGTTTGCCGTCGCGGTGGGGACAATGTCACAGTCTGGTTCTATGCAGGAGGGGGCATCTGCATAGAAGCGATGGGTCCGGCACATCCCGCCATAAAGTCGTGTCTGCGGGCCGCATTCTTCTTTTCCAACTGAGCAGAGTTTCTCTTGGGATGTGGTCATACATAGACGTTATGCGCGACCACTGACAGCGGCTGATCCAGAACCGCCACAACCGTACGCCGCAGTTATTGCGGCGCACCGCCCGGGTTTAGTCCGAAGCAGCGGACTCCTGTCCGCTCAGCCGGCTGATCAGCCCGTCGTACCGGGGCGGCATGAGTTCCAGGATGGAGATGGCCGTGCTGGTCCGCTCGATCCCGTCGATCTCCAGGATCTCGTTGGTGATGCGGTAGAGGTCGGCGGTGCCGCGGGCCACCACCTTGGCCATGAGGTCCGCGTCGCCGGTGGTGGCGTGCACCTCGATGACCTCCGGGATCGCGGCGAGCCCGTCCTCCACCGAGCCCGTCCGGGTCTGGCTGATCGACAGGGAGAGGAAGGCCATCAGCTCGTAGCCGAGCGCGGCGGGGTCCAGCCTGCGGCTGAAGGAGCGGAGCGCGCCGCTGCGCTCCAGCCGGGCCAGCCGGGCGTGGACGGTGTTGCGGGCGACGCCGAGTGTCCGGGAGAGTGCCAGGGCGCTCGCTTCGGGGTCCTTGTCCAGGGCCAGAATGATCCTGCCGTCGAGCGAATCGAGGGTGCGGGAGGCTGTGATGGTCATATTTTCACCAGAGGTACTAGAAGTTGAGCAGAAGTCCCAAGCACAAAAGCGTATCTTGCATTGTGGTCCGGGTCACTTCCATGATCGGTCCTCATGAGCCCTGAACAACTCCTGGCCCCGCCAGCGTTTCCCACCCTCCGCGCCGCGGTCACCGGCCTTCCGGCCTACGTCCCAGGCAGGCGCAGCCTCGGTGCGGACATCGCCGCCCTCGCCAGCAACGAAAGCCACTACGAGCCCCTGCCCGCAGCCACCGCTGCGGTGGCCGAAGCAGCCGGCAGGATGAACCGCTACCCGGACATGGCCGCCGTCGAACTCCGCGAACGGATCGCCCGGCACCTGGGCGTCACCGCGGAGGAGGTGGCGGTGGGTCCTGGCAGCGTGGGCGTCCTGCAGCAGATCATCACCGGACTGTGCGACGCCGGGGATGAGGTGGTGTTCGCGTGGCGCTCCTTCGAGGCGTACCCCATCCTGGTGGAGCTGGCCGGCGCCCGGTCGGTCCGCGTCCCGCTGGACCGTGCCGAGGGCCACGACCTGGACGCCATGGCCGCCGCCGTCACCGGCCGCACCAGGGTGATCCTGCTCTGCACCCCCAACAACCCCACCGGCGTGCCGATCAGCCACCGCCGCCTCGAGGTCTTCCTGCAGTCCGTCCGGTCCGACATCCTGGTGGTGATTGACGAGGCCTACGTGGAGTACGCCGACGCCGGCAGCGGCCCCGACTCCCTGGCGCTCTACCGCCGGTACCCGAACGTCTGCATCCTGCGCACCTTCTCCAAGGCCTACGGGCTCGCTGGCCTGCGCGTTGGGTATGCCATTACGACGGCGGCAATCGCCGAAGGTCTGCGCCGCACCGCCCTGCCGTTCGCCGTGAGCGCGCTGGCGCAGAAGGCGGCCGTCGCGTCGCTGGACGCGGGGGAGGAGATGGCAGCCCGGGTTTCCCTGGTGAAGCAGGAACGTTCCCGGATGGTTGCCGAGCTTGCCGCGCAGGGCTGGACGCTGCAGCCCAGCCAGGGCAACTTCCTGTGGATCCGCGCCGACGCCCCGCTTCTGGCCTTGCTTTTGGATGCGTTCGATGCCGCCGGCATCATGGTCCGCGCCTACCAGGGCGACGGCGTGCGGATCACCGTGGCCGATCCCGCCTCCAACGACCGTGTGCTCCGGCTCCTCGCAGCCCACGCGGCCTTGGCAATTTCCTGATCCTTTTCCCATTCCGTTCCACCGACAAGTAAGAGGAATCCCCATGGAACAACAGACAACGACGTCTGCCCGCGCCCTCGGCGCGGCCCTCAAACCCCGGCAGCTCACCATGATGGGTCTGGGCAGTGCCATCGGCGCGGGCCTGTTCATCGGCTCCGGCGCCGGCATCCAGGCCGCGGGCCCGGCGGTGCTGATCTCCTATCTCGTGGCCGGAACCCTCATCATCCTGGTGATGTGGGCGCTCGGCGAGATGGCTGCCGCCAACCCGGACAGCGGTGCCTTCTCCGTCTACACCGCCAAGGCCTACGGGCCGGTGGCCGGCGCCACGGTCGGCTGGCTCTGGTGGATTCAGCTCGTGGTGGTCATCGCAGCGGAAGCTTTAGGCGCCGCCGGCCTGCTGGCCACCATCTTCCCGGCGCTGCCGGTGTGGCTGATGGCCTTCGTGTTCATCGTGGTGCTCACCGCGGTGAACCTTACCAGCGTGAAGAACTTCGGGGAGTTCGAGTTCTGGTTCGCCCTGCTCAAGGTGGCGGCGATTGTCGGGTTCCTGCTGGTGGGCTTCGCGCTGCTCTTCGGGTTGGTTCCGGGCGTGCAGTCGCCGGGCCTTTCCAACTTCACTGGTGCCGGTTTCGCACCCAGCGGATTTGCCGGGATTGCGACCGCTCTGTTTGTGGTGGCGTTTGCGTTCGGTGGCACCGAGATCGTCTCCGTGGCGGCAGCCGAAACCGCGGAACCGGCGTGCAGCGTGAAGAAGGCCGTCCGGACGGTGCTGTGGCGCATCCTGGTGTTCTACATCGGCGCCATCTTCGTGATTGCTGCGGTGGTTCCCGTGGGCTCGGCCGGGCTCAAGAGCCCGTTCGCCGCAGTGCTGGACGCAGCCGGCCTGCCCGGTGCAGCCACCGCCATCACCCTGGTGGCCGTCGCAGCACTGCTGTCGGCACTGAACGCCAACCTGTACGGCGCTTCCCGGATGGCGTTCTCCCTGGCCGAGCGGGGCGAGGCACCGCGTTGGCTTGCATCTGTTTCGAAAGCGCGGGTGCCGGTGGTTGCGGTCCTGGCGAGCGTGGCCTTCGGCGTTGTCACGGTGGTGCTGGAGCTGGCCTTCCCCGAGAAGGTCCTTCCGGTCCTGCTGAACATCGTGGGTTCGACGTGCCTGCTGGTGTGGACGTCCGCGCTCCTCGCCCAACTCGCGCTGCGCCTCCGCGCCGACCGGGAAGGCGCGGAGCTTCCCCTGCGGATGCCCGGCTTCCCGTGGCTCACGGTGTTTGGTCTGGTGATCCTCGCGGCGATCTTCACGGTGGGCTTCATCGGCGAGGATTCCCGTCCCCAGCTCCTGAGCACGTTCGCACTCGTGGCGCTGCTGGCGGTGGCGAACTGGATGAATCACCGGAACCGGAAGGCTGCGCCCGTTGGGGAATCCGCAGACCGTGCCAAGGAACCGGCGCTGATCGACTGAGTCAGGGGAGCTGACTCGACTTGCGGATCCGGCTCACGCGGAGGGCGCGTCCGGTCTAACAGGGCGCGCCCTCCGTCATGCTCAAATGTTGGATCCCAGCAGCTAACGGGTCTCCGGCGTGATCACCGCCGAAATGAGGACGACGCCAGCGTCCTGTAGGTCCGCAGGGTGCGGAGCTAGCATTCGGACTGGGCGCGGGTGGCTCCTCGGCGCCCTGCACGGCGTGGGAGGCGAGGGCGTCGGACACCATGGGGGCGAGGAGCCCGATCACGTTACGTAGGTTTGCTGGGTTTTGAGGCCGCGGGCGCGGTAGTCCCTTTCGTAGGACAGGCTCTGGACCGCGGTCTCGACCCGTCCACAGGTTTCGTCCGAGTAGCCCACCAGTCCGTTGTCCTCTCGGGCTCAGCGACATCGCGGATGGTGACCACTGTTCCTCCTCGCTGAGGGTGCCTGCGGGTGCTGGCTTGCCTGCTGTTTAGTGCGTTGCGCAGACAGTTTACGTAAACGGTTTCGTTGCGTGCATGATCAACAGTAAGGGGGACGGGGGGATCGGGTTGCGTTGCCTAAGCGGGGTGGATGTCCAGTTACTGCTGGAGGCGCGTGTCAGGTGGGGCTTCTCGCTGACAGTGCCCGGCAATTGTGTAAGTCGGAGAAGACATAGCTGGCGGTACCCAGAAGGCCGTGAGAAGTGCCTACAGCAGTTATGCTACTCGGTGGAGATACCGAGTCCGGCCGCAGGGGGGGCAGTTGCATGTCAAAGTTTCATGTCGATCAAATCAAAGCCAGGGTCGTGCAGGACTGGGCGTCTGAGGACGAGCGTCCCGATCTCGACGAGGTAAACAATCTTAGCCGCTACCTTGCCCTCTACTCCTCCGACCTTGTGCTGGATGATGCGGCGAACGCCACCCAGCGGACCGTGGAAGTTACGGACGGATCGAAGGATCGAGGAATCGACGCAGTCGCGATCGACACCAATGCAAAGATCATCGTGTTCACACAAGCCAAGTGGCGGCAGAACGGTCAGGGAGGCCTCGGAGTAGAGGAGTCACTGCGGTTTATCGATGGCGTACGGGCGCTAGTCGGGATGGAAAACACTGGAGAGCCTGCCCATGCCTCCCCCGAGTTGAGGGAGGCTGTGCAGGACTTGTTGACGACTCCATCCACGCGGATCCGGCTTGTGACAACAACGACGGGCTCGCAGCCTCTCTCTACCGAAGTTGAGCAACCCATCCTTTCCTTCCTGTCAGAGATGAATGACTTGGAAGGCGTGGAACCCATTGTTACGCACGTGCATTTTGGTCAGGCGGAGCTGTTCAACTCGCTAGCCGTCGAGACGAATTCGGCCGTTGACCTGGACCTTAGCCTTTTGGACTGGGGCGGCACAACAGATCCACTTAGGGTCTTCTATGGCCGGGTTTCGGCGGCGGACATAGCCCACTGGTACAAGGATCATGGGGACGCACTGTTCGCTGAGAACATTAGGGTCGTTATTCCTAGGTCTGAGATTAATGCTGGCATGCTTACTACCGTAAAGGATGAGCCAGAACATTTCTTGTATTTCAATAATGGCATCACAATCTTGGCCGAGCAGATCACTACTTCCCCGGGAAGTCTTCTCAATAAAGCCGTCGGGCGAATGAAGCTTACAAAGGCATCCATCGTAAATGGGGCGCAAACGGTATCGACACTTGGTGCAGTGCTGGACACAGTTGCGGAATCTAAGCTAAGCGAAACATTCGTAATGACTCGCTGTATAGAGGTACCCGCAGCCGATGATGACCTGGCCAGAGGGATCACTCGCTATGCAAATACCCAAAATGAGGTCTCGAGCCAGGATTTTGCTTTCCTGCATGAGGAGCAGCATCGGCTGGCTCGCGAACTTCGTGTGATCAATGTCGACTACATTATCCGCCAGTCTGAAAAGCCCTCGCTTAAGGACCCGGATATGGTCATTCATGTGCGAGATGCAGCCGTAGCCCTGGCCTGTTCCTCACCCGAGATAGGCTTGGCAGTCATCGCGAAACGCGAGGTTTCTCGTTTGTTTGTTCAGGGCGGGGAGTATCAGCGCCTATTCAACGCGGCCACGGACCCTCTTTCTCTCAGCCGTTCAGTGTCAGCCATCCGCAGCATCGATAAGAAGCTCGACATCATGCGCACTAGTGCCAGCGGCGTCGAACTGGGAGTCGTCGTGCATGGACGACTCGTGATAGCTCACCTCGCGCTGCAGAACATAGGAGCTGTGCAGCTGAAGGATCCCAGTTACGACTTCAAACAGGGTGTCTCGGCGGAAATAGCCAAAATACCGGCGACGGTGAACGCAATTGTGGGAGCGTTCCCCGGCAATGCATACCCGGGCAATGTGTTCAAGAACAGAGCGCGCTGCATAGAAATCCTCGCCGACGCGGGGTTGCGTTGATGATAGGCCTTCACAGCTCCCGTCCATGTCCGCGTGGCTGGATGGTGGAGTCGAGCTTTAGCGTGGCGACCACGTCCGGTGGTGCAGATGACCGTGAGTTTGATTAACGTATTGGGGAATTGTGATCGACGAAGCTAACAGTGAACAGGTAGTGCCGAAGCATTTATGGGACTTCGCCCAGCAACACGACCGTCTTCGGGATGCAGCGGACCAGATAAAGGCATATTTGCGCGAACTCATGAATGAAGGCAGTATCCCTGTCTACAACATTGAGTGCCGCGCGAAATCTCTAGAATCGTATGCGCAGAAAGCTGTCAAACAGCTGGACAATGGTAAGGCGAAGTACCCTGACCCCGCTGCGAGTATCGCCGACTGCGTCGCCGCGCGAATCATAGTGTTCACGAATGTTGCTCGCGAACGAGCCAGCGAGCAGATCCGGCGCTCGTGTGGAACCGCAGAAGACAAGAACCCTGGGGACGAAAAGCGAAATGGTTATGACAGTCAGCATTTCATAATCGACAGCGTTCGAGACCCGGCTGTAGAAGCGCGGCTAAAAGAAATGTCCTGGTACCTCAATACTCGTCCGGGCTTTGAGGTCCAGGTTAGAACAGTCGCTTCCCATGCATGGGCGGAGTATGAGCACGACGTCCGGTACAAGCCTTCTGGCTACAGCGACCTGCCTATTTCCATGCGAGCGGAAGTAGATCAGCTTTTCGTAGAGGCGGGCGGTCTCAGGAAATATCTTGATCAGACATTCAACGCGATAGATGCGGTGCTCAGCCAGGAAGATGCTGTGACACCCGAGGCAGACGAGTCAAACGAGATCGAAGCCAGCGATGGCTCAAGTGATGCCCTCACTGCAGAACTGCTTGTTGAGTTTATGAAGGTTCGGTTCCGTGACTCCGAGCCCGTCTCCAGCGAAGAAGCCACGCAACTTGTCACGCAGTTACATCGGGCAGGTCTCTCGACGGTTGGCGGTCTGGAAGTGGCGTTGTCGAGCGTTGACGCTGATCATGTCTTCTCTCTCATGGACTACCAGGTTCCGCCTTCTCAGGGCCGTCGACTAGATGACGAATTGTTGGCGGCGAGGGGTGAAAAATACATAAGTGCTACCCCCCTTGAGCTCGAGGACCGCGCACGGCTCCTCAGAATGCGACTTAGACGGGTGCAGGGCAAGACCTTGATCTACAAGATTGAGGGAGAGCAAGGCCTGGAAGAACGGTACTTCTCGGCAGCGCGAACATTCAGGGAGATGGTAAAGATCGTTGCCCACAGGGCTGGGGTCGAAGCCGCTCTCCTTGACGGCGCTGTTTCGCAGGCGAATGACCTGGATCCTTCCACTCGTGCCGTGCGGATCGATACGAGCGTGGGCGACCTTTGGGTGAGTACAAACCTGAAGCGCACGAGCGCGGAAGACTATTGCGCTGAGTTGCTGACAAAGGTGCCCGGAAGCGGTCTCAGAGTGTTGCGGGCTGGCGACGTAATTTTAGAGGCGCCGACAAAGGTGCCGACGGCTGATTCGTCCTCGGTCGGCTGATTCGCTGAGCCGTAAGTTTTCCGGACGACTGGACGCTCATCGACGTTAGACACTTGGCCTGGCATCGCGTGCACGACGGACCCTCCCCTTTCGCCGCCTTATAGCGCTGGATAAGTCCAGTATCGGGCCTTATTTTGTCCGGCTGGGAACTATCGATACTCAGCAACGTGGCGGCCACCGTTCGCTCCGGCGGTGAATAAAGTGAATCGCCAAGAACCATCGGACGGACGGAAACTGCCCCCGCCAGGTCTGACTCCCAGGACCGCCACGGTGAGGCCTGAATGCAGGGGTAATTTGGGCTCCGTCGCCGTCCCACGTCCCTCTTGGCGACGGTCAAGCCATGACTGTTGCCTCTAGTATGTTTGGTTGACCACCAGCTTCCGGCCGAGAGGTCTGGCAAAGCGCTGCTGATGGTATTGGGGAACCACGAAGTACAGGAGCAGGTCTTGACAGTTACAGCCACACACCGGGAACTCAACGTCGCACCCGGTTCGGTGGTCCGCGTCCGGGATGAGGACTGGCTCGTCACCAGCGTCGAGAAGTCTGTAGACGGCACCCTCATAAGGGTCCAGGGCCTCAGCGAGCTCGTTCGAGACACCACGGCGGCCTTCTACTCGGCATTGGACACCATCGAAGTTGTGGACCCGGCCAAGTCCAAGGTCGTCGCCGACGACACCCCGAACTACCGCCGGGCACGCCTCTTCCTGGAAACCACGCTCCGCAAGACGCCGACGCCGCAGTCGGCTGAATGCCTGACTGTCTCCACCCGGATGCTGTCGCGGAACCTCAAATACCAGCAGATCGCGGTCGCGAAGGCCCTGGACACCAAGAACATCCGTCCGCGAATCCTGATCGCAGACGCCGTGGGCCTCGGTAAGACCCTCGAGATCGGCATGATCCTCAGCGAGCTGGTCAAACGCGGCCGCGGCGAACGAATCCTCATCGTCACCCCGCGCCACGTGCTCGAGCAGATGCAGCACGAGCTTTGGTGCCGCTTCGCTCTGCCATTCGTCCGCCTCGACTCCGCCGGCATCCAGAAAATCCGACAGAAGCTACCCGCCACACGCAACCCCTTCACGTATTACAAACGCGCCATCATCTCCATGGATACGCTCAAGAGCCCCCGGTATCGGGCCCAGCTCGGGAAACTGCACTGGGACGCGGTGGTCATCGACGAGGCCCACAACGTCACCAACACCCAGGCCATGAACAACGAGCTCGCCCGAGTGCTCGCGCCGAACACCGAAGCCTTGATCCTGGCGTCCGCGACCCCGCACAACGGACGCAACGAGTCGTTCGCGGAAATCCTGCGACTGCTCGACCCCACCGCGGTCCGCCCGGACGGAACTTTCGACCCCAAACAGGTGGAGAACCTCATCATCCGCCGGCACCGGCACAGCCCAGAGGTCGCCCAGGAAGTCGGCGCGGACTGGGCCGAGCGGGAAGAACCGGACAACCGGCTCGTGTCCGCCTCCGCGGCAGAGAACGCCATCGCGGAGGAGCTCTCCGACATCTGGCTCTACCCCGAAGGCAAGCCCGCCCCTTATTCGGGCCAGAACGGCGCTCTCTTCTCCTGGATCCTTGCGAAAGCTTTCCTCTCCAGCCCCGCCGCGCTGGCCGAAACGGTCACCGAACGTCTGAGAAAGATCGACGCCGATTTACCGACGGGGGCCAAGGAGGCTGATGCCCTCAAACGCCTCAGCGAGCTCGCTCAAGCCGCCAACAACCAAGAATCCGCCAAGTACACCGAGCTCGTCAGCTATCTGAAGAAGATCGGCGTCGGCAAGGGCTCCCCAGTGCGGGCTGTGGTCTTCGCCGAGCGCGTCGCCACGCTCAAGTGGCTGCAGGAGACACTGCCCAAGGCCCTCGGCCTCAAGCCGGAAAATGTCGGACTCCTGCACGGTGGCCTCAGCGACGTCGAGCAGCAAAGCATTGTGGACCAGTTCAAGCGCGGCAACAGCCCGCTGCGGATCCTGGTCACCGGCGACGTCGCTTCTGAAGGCGTCAACCTGCACGCCGAATGCCATCATCTGATCCACTTCGACATCCCGTGGAGCCTCATCCGGATCGAGCAGCGGAACGGCCGCATCGATCGGTTCGGTCAGCGCCAGAAGCCGCAGATCACCACATTGCTCCTGAACCCGCACAACACCCGCTTCTCCGGCGACATCAAGGTCCTGACGCGCCTGATGGAACGCGAGTATGAGGCACACACGGTCCTCAACGATGTCGCCTCCCTGATGGGGCAGTACAGCGTCAAGCAGGAGGAAGACGCCATCCGCGACGTCCTGCTCGGCAAGAAGGACTTCGAGGATGTTGTCGGGGAGCCCGACGCCGACCAGGATTCAGGCGACCTCTGGGACTTCCTCGACTTCGAGGCTCTGAAGGACGACGGGAAAACCGAGACTGTCCCGGTGGAGAAACCGCTCGGTCTCTACTCCACGGACCTGGACTTCCTCGACGAAGCCCTGAACGAGGCTTTCGGTGATCCGCACAAGGTCCTCGGCTGGACCGTCCACGCAGGCCACGGCCTCGCCGAACTCAACCCGCCCGTTGACCTCCAGCACCGCCTGGGCTACCTTCCGCAGGACTACCTGTCCGAGCGGCGCGTCACCGAGCGACTCAAACTCGCCACGACAGTCGACGCCGGCACCCGGGAACTGAACCGCGCCCGCGAGTCTGATGACATGAGCTGGCCCGAGGCACACTACCTCGGCCCGCTCCACCCCGTCCTGGACTGGGCCAGCGACCGGGCCCTGTCCTCGATGTCCCGCAGCGAAGTCCTCGTTGTCCGCGGCGACGTCGACGCCGCCCAGATCCTGCTCATGGGAACGCTGATGAACCGCCGGGGGCAGGTGGTCTCCAAAGCCTTCATCGCGGTGGACTTCCCCGACCCCGCCAACCCGACGTTCTGTCTCTCCGAACCCCTCGAGGATCTGGGCGAACACCTAAGCAGCATCGGCGTCAACGCCAAGGCGACCAACCCCGGACCGGTCACCGTGAACGGGCTGCAGGCCCTGCTGCCGCAGGCGGTGGAGAGCGCCCGCCAGACCATGCAGCTGACCTTTGAAGCGGCTGCCAACTCTGCCAACCAGCGGCTGCAGGCCTGGAAGGACCGGGCCACGGACTGGACCCAACTGTCCTTCGATTTCGCACAGCGGGCGGAAGTGAAAAAGCAACGCGAGCGTGTCAGCGAGGAGCAGAGCATCGCGGAGTCGCTCGCCCCGGCCCAACGCCTGGTCCGTCCCCTCCTGATCGTCGTTCCCCGCGCAACCCCTGTCGCCGTCCCGGAAGGTGCTGACCAGTAATGCCGTCCTTTGATTCAATCGTTGTAGGCGAAGACTGGATTAGCGAACACTTCTTCACCACGGACTCCACCAAGGAATCGTTCCAGGCCGAGGTCGTCAAACTCCGCAAGACCTGGGACGAGGCAGCGAAGGAAGGCCACTCCACCACCCTGACCCGCTTCGCTGAGGTCCGGGGACGCCTCCAGATCCTGCTAGCCGGGCTGTCGGAAGACCCGGCGGGTGCGTCTGAGGCCTACGCACTCGTGCGTGGCGCCCTCGGCTTTAAGGGCCCGACGGCGACCGTCACCTTCGAGCGCAGCGGCACCGAAACGCTCGTGCCCGGTGTGTGGGCCACGGAGAACTCCGAGGTCCTGTTCATCGAGGCCGCCCCGGCGGACGCGCTGGAAGACGTGCTGTCCACGGTGCTTCCGCTCGGGCGGATTCTGGTGGACGACAAAGAGCCGTCCCCGGCGCTGACGGTGGCGAAAGCCGTGTCCGAGGCCTACCTCTCGGACAAGGCCCCCAAATTCGTTGTCATAATGGCCGGTCGGTGGCTGGTGCTAACCGAACAGGAGCGCTGGGCCGAGGGCCGCTATCTCGCCGCGGACGCGCTCCTGGTCGCGGACCGCAACGACACCAAGAAGAACGCCGAGACGGACCGGTTCCTGGCGATCTTTGGCCGCGACACACTTATGCCGACGCCGGACGGCTCCATCTGGTGGGACGCCGTCCTCGAGGCCTCCGTCAAACACACCGTCGGCGTTTCCCAGGATCTGCGCGAAGGCATCCGGCGCTCTATCGAGATCATCGCCAACGATGTCCTGGACCGCCGCCGTGTAGCCGGCCTTGGCGGTGAGGACGTAGACGGCAAGCTCCTGGCCCGCCAATCCCTGCGGTTCCTGTATCGGATTCTCTTCCTGCTCTACGCGGAGGCCTCCCCGGAGATGGGCGTCCTTCCAGTCGGAGCCGGCGAATATAACGAGGGCTACGGACTGGACCGGTTGCGCGAACTGACCCTGGTCAACATCCAGTCCCCGGAGTCCCGTCGCGGCACCCACATCTACGAATCCCTCGCGCAGCTCTTTCACCTGGTGGACAACGGCCATTCTCCGGCAGGAGCAGACCCCTCCGAGGATGCCTCCGGCGAGAACGAAGGTCTGGTCTTCCAGCCGCTCAAGGCTGATCTCTTCCACGACGCCGCAACGTCGCTCATCAATGACACCAAGCTCAGCAACGCTGAGCTGCAGCGCGTCCTCCAGCACCTGTTGCTGAGCAAGGAAGCAAAGGGCAAGGACCGCGGCTTCATTTCCTACGCAGAGCTGGGCATCAACCAGCTCGGGGCCGTCTACGAGGGCCTGATGTCATACACGGGTTTCATCGCCCCCGAGCCCTTGCACGAAGTGGCCAAAGACGGAAACCCGGAAAAAGGTTCCTGGGTGGTCCCGGTGGACCGTTCCGAGTCTATAGACGCCAAGCACTTCGTAGTGGAACAGGACGAACGGACGGGGGAGCGCCGCCCGGTGCTGCACCCTGTAGGCTCGTTCGTCTTCCGACTCGCCGGCCGCGAACGCCAACAGTCCGCCTCCTATTACACCCCCGAGGTACTGACCAAATTCGTTGTGTCCCAAGCGCTCGAAGAACTGCTGGACCAGAACGACCAGAAGACGGCCGCCGACGACATCCTGAACCTGACCGTCTGCGAGCCGGCCCTGGGCTCCGGCGCGTTCGCCCTGGAAGCTGTCCGCCAGCTCGCCGACGAGTACCTGAAGCGCAAACAGGAGGAGCTGGATGTCCGTATCCCGGCGGACGAATACCCACAGGAGCTTCAGAAGGTCAAGGCCCAGATCGCCTTGCACCAGGTCCACGGCGTGGACCTGAACTCGACGGCGGTTGAACTCGCCGAAGTCTCCCTCTGGCTGGACACCATGGTGAAGGACCTGCAGGCGCCGTGGTTCGGGCTTCGTCTGCGCCCAGGCAACTCGCTGATCGGCGCCCGCCGGGCCATGTACTCACGGCAGTCAGTCAACGACAAGTCATGGCTCAAGAGCGCTCCGCAGGACGCTGTCCTGACCGGGCTCGTCGCGGCCGTGACTGCCGAGACCGACGATCCCAATGTGGTGGGCCGCATCCATCATTTCCTGCTCCCTGCCGAAGGCTGGGGCGCGGCCGCCGATGCCAAAGAAGTCAAGGACCTGGCAGGGGAGGCACAGCAGGAGCTCAAGGCCTGGCGCAACAAGGTCAGGTCCAAACCCGGCAAAACGCAGATCGACCGCATGGTGAACCTCGGCCGCCGGGTGGAATCGCTGTGGAAGCTGACGTTGCGCCGGTTTCAAGTCGCCGAGACTGAGGCCCGCCGGGACATCGACTACTTCGGCAAACAGCCCTCAACTGTCGAGATGGACGATGCAGGCACACGGGCCCAAGCCGTCACCCGCGAGCAGATCGAGGAAAGGCTCAACGACCCGAACGGCGCCTATCAGCGCCTTCGCCGGGTGATGGATGCCTGGAACGCGCTGTGGTTCTGGCCTCTGACAGAGCGGGCGACCGGGGGGTCGACACCACCGACCTTGGAGGAATGGCTTGCAGGGCTGGAAGCGATTCTTGGCCTGCATGGCAAAGAATCGAAAATGGTGGGGCAACAGACCTTTGGGGCCGCGTCGACCTGGGAAGAACTGAATGACGCCGAACGGGCTGACCTTGAGTTTGCCCTGGCAACGGACATCGAGATCGTCAAGAAGCAACATCCCTGGATGCAGGTGTGCGAAAAAATCGCCGCCGACCAGGGGTTCTTCCACTGGGAGCTCGACTTCGCCTCGGTTTTCGGACGGGGTGGCTTCGACCTTCAAGTTGGTAATCCGCCGTGGGTTCGGCCGCGCTCGGATGAAGCCGCTCTTCTGGCCGAGGGCGATCCTTGGTGGCAGCTTGTCGATAGGCCGACTCAAGCGCAGGTCAAGGCAAAACGCGATGAGACTCTGGCCCGGCGCGGTATGCGCGAATACTTCGTTGGGAACGCTGTTCCGACAGGCGTTCTCTCGGAGTTCCTCGGCTCAACTGGAGACTACTCTGCTCTGCGCGGACTTCAGCCGGATCTTTATCGCGCGTTCATGGTGCGCACTTGGCGTTCATCTGCTGAGACAGGGGTGATTGGGCTAATTCATCCCGAGTCCCACTTTACGGAGAAGAAAGCGGCGCATCTTAGAGCCGAAACGTACCGACGACTAAGGCGACATTGGCAGTTTGTCAACGAGTTATCTCTTTTTGAAATTCACCACCGTATAACATACGGCGTCCACGTGTATGGGTCTCGCCGAGAAAACCCGCAATTTCGAATGGCTGCATCTCTGTTTCATCCGGACACCGTCGCTCGATCTGAGGCGCATGACGGATCTGGCGACGTTCCTGGACTAAAAGACTCCGAAGGAAACTGGGAAACTCGTGGTCATTCGGAACGGATCATTATCGTTGATGAATCGGTGCTGGCCGTGTGGGCCGGCATCCTTGATGAGCCAGGTACCGCGCCACTCCAAGCGCGCATGGTATATCCGCTTAATGCAACGAGTGTTCGAGTCCTAGAGAAGCTGAGCAAAGCCCCACGCATTCGGGACCTTCGCCTTCAATACTCACGTGGCTGGGACGAATCTCTAGATCGCAAGAATGGCTATTTCGAGGTCGGATCTGCTGTGAATGAGCACTGGGACGAGGTGATACTCCAGGGCCCACATTTCACGGTGGCTAACCCCTTCTCCAAACAGCCGAACCCGACCATGAAGCACAATCTTGATTGGACCGAAATCGACATCGAGGCTCTGGCCTTCGATTTTGTTCCACGCACGAGCTACCAGGTGGCCAAAGCAGCCCAGGAGTACAAGGCTGCCTTCACACCTTGGTTGGTTGACGACGCGCTGGTTAGTCCACTTCTATATTTCCGCATTGCATGGCGCAAAATGATAGCCCCCACTGGGAAACGATCGTTGTATGTATCGGTCATTCCTCCTGGAACGGCGCATGTCGACGGTGTTCACGCAGCAGGACATCCAAGGCTCGACGCAGCGGCCATTCTAAGGATCGCTGGGACGTTCGCGTCGATCCCTGCTGACTTTCTCCTGAAAGTCTCTGGTGCGGGAGATTTGCGTGGAGCACTAGTACAAGGATTTCCCGTCCTATCTAGGAATCGAGACAACATAGCCAGCGAGGTCGTCCAGCGGATGGCCAGGCTCACCTGCCTTACTGACGCATATGCACCCTTATGGGACACCATTATGGGCGAAACATGGAGCCCCAACTCGCCAATTCGACGGGCCTCATTACGCAGGCAGATGGAGCTCGAAATCGACGTTTTGGTAGCCATTGGCTGGAACTTATCCGTAGACGAGCTATGTACCATATACCGCACCCAATTTCCTGTGCTTTTTGGATACGAGCGAAGCGACTTATACGATACCAACGGCCGCAAGGTTCCGGGTGACATGAACCGGCTCTACCGCAAGACCGGCGAGAATCTGACCTTGGAAGAGCGCACTTGGACGCACCCGCAGAGTGGTGTTGAGTACGTTTTCGAGTTCCCGTTCCAAAGCTTCGACCGCGAGGAAGACATGCGGAAGGCCTACGCGCACTTCTCGAACATGCTGGAGGAGAAGTCCTGATGTCAGAGCTTCTGCCCACCACCCAGGCCGGGGATCTGCGCCGGGGGCTCTCTGACTACCTCGCCACCACGTTCGCGCTGACGGACGGGAACGCTCAGTCAGCAATCAAGGACTTCCTTGCGGATCCGGAGCAGGGACTCTTCAAGGGCGCCTACGTCCGGCTGCGGCTTCCCTTCGAAACTGCCGAGCCTGGCTGGCGCGACTGCCTCGACTGGTGCGAGGGTTTCGAGCCGTACGGCCACCAGGCCAAGGCGTTCCAGCGGCTCAGTAGCAAGGGCTCGGCTGGTGCACCCCGCCGTCCGGAACCCACATTGGTCACCACCGGCACCGGCTCTGGTAAGACGGAGGCGTTTCTCTACCCGATCCTGGACCATGTTCTGCGAGCCAAACGCGAGGGCATCACCGGCATTAAGGCGCTCATCCTCTACCCCATGAACGCCCTTGCCAACGACCAAGCCAAACGTCTGGCCGAGCTACTGACCACGCATCCGGAACTCTCAGGCGTCACCGCCGGCATCTACACCGGCCAAAAAGACTCCAACAGCACCAAAGTAGCCCGGGACGGTCTGATCAATGACCGCGACGTCTTCCACCAGGACCCTCCGGACATCCTGCTGACCAACTACAAAATGCTGGACATGCTCCTGCTCCGCCACGCCGACGCGCCGCTGTGGCAGAAATCCGCGGCCAGCCTGCAATACGTGGTCCTGGACGAATTCCACACCTACGACGGTGCCCAGGGAACCGACGTCGCCATGCTGTTGCGCCGACTCGGACTGACGCTCAAGAGCTACTGGCCGGACGACCTGACGAACCATCCCCACGGGCTGAGCGAGGAAGACCGGGACCGCCCCCTGGGCCGGGCCACTCCGGTTGCCACATCCGCGACGCTGGGCAGCAAAGGCGACCCGGACGCGATGCTCCGCTTCGCGGAGACTGTCTTCGGCGAAGTCTTCCCGGCCGAGGCTGTCATTACCGAATCCCGGCTCAGCCAGGAAGCTTGGACCCAGCTCGGAAACGGAACCGTACAGGGCCGGGAGCTGCACGCCGTCGCCCTCGACATCACCACCACCAACAACGCCGTCGCGGAACTGCGCGAGGGCGGCAAAGGCCCTGAAGCCGTCGTCGAGCCCGTCCTGAAGGCGCTGTTCGGCGAACATCGCCCCGTGGACCTTCTGGACGCGATGCGCACGCACCCGCTCACCGCTGCCCTCCTGACGCATGCGAGTACCGCCGTCGCGCTCTCGGACCTGTCAAAAGCGATCTTGCCGGACCATTCGCTACCGGAGAGGGTGCGACCGCAGGCCGCGGAAGAGTTCCTCTCCCACGTCATCGCACTCCTCAGTCACATCCGCGCCCGCCACGGCAGGGCCGCCCTGACCGTGGAGACGCACCTGTGGATCCGCGAGATGTCCCGCGTGGACGCCGCAGTCGACACAACGCCGCGCTTCCGCTGGTCCGACGACGGCGTGGACCAGTCCCACGACATGTTCCTGCCGGCACTCTACTGCCGGCACTGTGGCCGCTCGGGCTGGGGCGCCGTCCTGGCTCCCACCGGCCTGGAACTGGAGCTGGACGACTCCAAGATCCGTGAAGCACGCGTGACCAACAACCCGCGCTTCCGGACCCTCATCTCGGCCGCGGCCGAGGCGGACATCATTGAATTCCACCAGGACGGCTCGGAGCAGGTGCAGGGCCTGCACTGGCTCCACACCGTCAACCGTGGCCTCTCCACCGTGCCACCGAAAGCGGACAGCGCCGACCTCGCTGAAGGGCGGATTATTCCCGTCCTGATGCTCACCGGCCAGGACGCGGACGACCAGTCCAAGAAGGACGTCTGCCCGTCCTGCCTGGCCAAGGACGGCATCGCCTTCATGGGCAGCGCCATCGCCACCATGCTCTCCGTGAGTATCTCCAACCTGTTCGGCGCCGAGGGCCTGAACGACGAGGAAAAGAAAGCCCTCGTCTTCACCGACAGCGTCCAGGACGCCGCGCACCGGGCCGGATACGTCCAGTCTCGCTCCCACACCATGACGCTCCGTACCGCCCTGCGCCGCGCCCTCGGCGAGCAGCCGGCCACGCTTTCGGAACTCGTGGACGCCGCAATTGCCCGCGCGGACACACCGGGGGCCCGATACCAGCTGATCGCGCCCGAATTCGTGGACCGGCAAAGCTTCCGCCCTTTTTGGGACCCGAAGGCTTCCCCGGCGGAACGTGTCCGGGCCCGGCGTTTCGCCAAACGCCGCCTGCAGTTCGACGCCCTTCTGGAGCTCGGCCTCCAGTCCCGAACCGGCCGGACCCTGGAACTCACCGGGTCCCTGGCCGTCGAAACCGACGCCGGCAACCCCACGCGCATGCTCTCCGTAGCCCGCAAAGCCTACGACTCGGCCCTCCACCAAACCATGGTCGGCGACGCCGCACCGACGCAACAGCAGCTCCTGCACTGGATCCGGGGCACCGTGGAAAGGGTCCGTCTCCAGGGCGGCGTCCACCACGAATGGCTCAAAGGCTACATCGCGACCGACGGCAAACGCTGGCAGATCTGGGGCGGGCGGCCCAAGGGCGAAGGCATGCCCGCGTTCCCCTCCGGCCGGCCGGCCCCGGCCTTCCCCCGGATCGGACCCGCCGCTGCAGCCACCGACAACCTGGACGGCGTCACTTCCGCGGCATCCTGGTACGCACGCTGGACAGCCCGCTGTCTCGGCGTCGCCCCCGCCGACAGCGGTTACCTTGCCAAGGCACTCATCACCGCACTCGCCGACGACGGAACCCTCGGCAGCTCCAAGACGAATTCCGGCGCCGATGTCTACTGGCTGGACCCGGAGAAAATCGTGCTCTCCGTCCCGGATGCCGAGGATCTGGCCGCAGGACGCCACACCGTCCAGTGCAAGGTCTGCCAGGCCATCACCCCCGGGAGCCTGACGGTCATCGACCAGCTGGTTGGCGGCCCCTGCACGCTGGTCCGGTGCAGCGGGACCCTGCAGCGGCACGCCGCAGACGCCCGCAACTTCTACCGCGACCTCTACTCCTCACGCGAGAGTAAGCGGGTGGTGGCCCGGGAACACACCTCGCTGCTCGACGACGCGACGAGGATCCTCTACGAAACGCAGTTCAAGTCCGGCGCCGACAACCCGCAGGCCCCCAACGTCCTGGTCGCCACCCCCACGCTGGAGATGGGCATCGACATCGGGGACCTCTCCTGCGTCATGCTGGCCTCGTTGCCGACGTCCGTCGCTTCCTATCTGCAACGCGTCGGCCGCGCCGGCCGCCTGACCGGCAACTCGCTCGTCCTCGCCTTCGTGCGTGGCCGCGGCGAGCACCTGCCCAAACTCCACGAGCCCCTTTCCGTCATCAACGGGGAGGTCCGGCCGCCCGCCACGTATCTGGATGCCGAAGAAATCCTGGGACGCCAGTACGTGGCCCACGTCGCGGACCGCTTCGCCCGGGGCGTGGGCCGGCCGCACCCGGTCGACGCCATCCAAGCCCTCGGGAGCGTCGCGCCGGGATCGTTCATCGGGGACCTGATCGAGGACGCCACCGCGGACGCCCCTGCGTATCTCGCCGAGTTCCTGGACCAGTTCGGCGAACGGATTTCCGCGGACAGCGCCGCCCGCCTGACAGCGTGGGCCTCGCGCCACGACGTTGGCGAGCCCAGCGGCCTCGCCCGTCACCTGATCCGGGCGGCAGGGGAGTGGAAGGCCGACGTCGACGAACTGGACACCCGCCGCAAGGAAATCGGCAACGCCCTGCCCGAGCTGGAGGCCGCGGCCGCCCTGGCGGAGCGGCTGGACGACAAAACCTCCGATGCGCATCAGGCCCTTCGGACCGCCAAAGCCACCCTCAAAATGATCCGGGACCAACTCAAACAGCTCCGAGGCCAGTACTGGATTTCGGTCCTGGAGGCCTACGGTGTGCTGCCCAACTACACGCTCCTGGACGACTCGGTCAGCCTGGATGTGGGGCTCTCCTGGAAAGATGCGGACACGCAGGAATTCGTCACGGACACGGTGTCGTACAACCGTGGCGCCTCTGTGGCGCTGAGCGAATTCGCGCCGGGTGCCACGTTTTACGCGCAGGGCATGGAAATCCTGATCGACGCCGTGGACCTGGGCCCCCAGCAAAGCCACATCCAAAAATGGCAGGTCTGCCCGCAATGCGGCTGGATCAAAACCGACCTCGGCGCCGCGGCGGCCGTGCAGAACTGTCTGCGCTGCGGCAGTTCCGAGATCGCTGACATGGGCCAGGTTCTCGACGTCGTGGTCATGAAAAAGGTCTCCGCCGAGGTGCGGCGGGACGAGGCCGCGATCAACGACCGCCGGGACAACCGCGTGCGGGAACGCTTCACGATTGTTGCCGCGGCGGACATCGACCCGCAGCACCTGCAGAAGCGCTGGTTTGTGGAGGGCTACGACTTCGGCGCCGAATACTTCAACCGGGTGGACATCCGCTGGCTAAACACCGGACGCACGGCGTCCAACGGCGGAGTGCGGACCATCGCCGGTGACGACGTCCGGACGCCGATGTTCCGGCTCTGTTCCTACTGTGGCCAGCTGGACCAGTCCGCCAAGGAGAATCTGCCCACCGATCACCGGTTCTGGTGCAAGTACCGCAAGGCAGCCCAGGAGAGCGTCAAGGAAGTGGTGCTGGCCCGCGAACTGAACACCCAGGGCGTGGTGCTTCATCTGCCCCTCGACGTGACCTACGGCGACGACTTCTCGGTCCCGAGTCTCCAGGCAGCCATGCTGCTGGGCCTTCAGAAAGTTCTGGGCGGGGCTCCGGACCACCTTGGGGTGCTGCGGATCAACGATCCCGCACACGGCGGGAGCCGGATTGCCCTGATGCTGCACGACAAGGTCCCCGGCGGCACCGGCTACCTGGCCGAGTTCGCCAACCCCGAACGGGTCTGGGAGCTGCTGCATGCTGCGTGGCAAACAATGCGCGACTGCAGCTGCCGCATCGAGGAGCGGCTGGCGTGCCACCACTGCCTGCTTCCCTTCGCCGATCCGTGGACGGTGGATAAGGTGGCTCGGGCCAGTGCTGAACGCCTGCTCGGTCTGCTGCTGCGCTCCGGCGAGGCCGCCACGGACGGCGGCCTCCCGCCGTCGTTCTCCGACTGGACCGTGACCGAAGAGGCGCCCGACGCCGAGACCTCGATCGAGTCGCTACTGGAAAAGCGGTTCCGAAAAGCCTGGATGGACCGGCTGAAGGCGGTGGGCGCACACACAAAGGTGACCCCCGGTGCGCTGGCGGACACCATCACCTTCCGGATCCCCGGTCAGCAGTTCCAGTGGCAGCTCATCCCGCAGGTGGATGTCGCCGGAACCCGCCCCGACTTCCTGCTCAAGGGACCGCCGGACCCGAACTTCCCCGTGCTGGCGATCTACACGGACGGCTTCACCTTCCACGCGTCCCCGGAACACAACAGAATTGCGGATGACGCTACCAAGCGCGACAAGCTCCGGCACAGCTCAGAGCTGGCCGGTGCCGCAGTGCCGTGGGCCGTGACGTGGCAGGACGTGGAAGCGTTCGAAGCCGGCCGCGACGCTCCGGTTGCGCTGCCTTCCTGGGCCAATGCCAAGCTCAACGCCCAGCTCATGGCTAAGTTCCCTGTGGACGCGTCCATCATGGGTGTGCTGGGGCGGGATGCCATGAGCATGCTCTGGCAGTGGGTCAACAAGCCGGATCCTGAAGCCTGGACCAAGTTCTCGGAACTGGTGCCGCTGATGCTCATGCAGGAGAAGCCACAGCCTTCGGACGCGGACGCTGTTTACGGGCATGCTGTGGCTTTGGCCCGTGGAGAAGAGCCACCGCTGCCCACCGGCAGTGTGACCGCCTGGACGTGCAGATCCGGCAGCGTCGGCTTTGCTGCCGCGGGCTCGCCTAACAGCCTGTCCACGATCGCCGTCGGCCTTTGCCTTGATGATCGGCAGGATGCACTGGCTTCTTCTTCGCACGAAGCCTCTTGGCGTCTTTGGCTGCAGCTCTCGAACCTCCTGGCATTCAAACCCATAGGTTTGACCATCGGATCCGTAGCTTCCGACGTGAGCGCCGGCGGCTCGGTTGCTGCAGAAGTCGCGCGCCAGGAAATGGCGGATGAGGTCGGACCCGCGTGGAAGCCACTGTTGGATCAGGCAACTGAATTCGAAAAAACACTGCTGTTGCAGCTTGCCACTACCGGTCTGGATATTCTGCCGGAGCTCGGATACGAGGTGGACGGCGTGCCAGTTTCAATCGCCTGGCCGGACCATCACCTTGCCGTGGTGTTCGACGGTGACGAACGTGAGGGGCTGGAAGCCTCGGGATGGACCACCGTGGGAATTGACGTTGATGAAATACGCGAACTGCTGAAGGCAAAGGGGGCTTGACGTGGCACTCGTGACTTGGATCAAGCAGAAGGACAAGATCGACGGCGCAATGAAGGCCAAGGTCTACTCATTTTTCGAGAAGTTGCAGAAGGATGACACTGCACCGGGCCTCCACATCGAACCGATGCATATGCCTGCCGACCCTCGTGTCCGCACCGGCCGTATCGACTTGAACTACCGCGCAGTGCTGTTCAAAGTTGCTTTCGAGAACATCCCGCACTACTTCTACTACGGTGCGTGGCCTCACGACCAGGCAATCGACATCGCCCGATCCAGCGTGCTGCAGGTGAACTCTGTCAACGGTGTCCTCGAGGTGGTGCGGGCATCAACGCCAGCGGCCGGTGGGCCGTCGCCCGAGGCCGTCGTCGAGGAGCCAGTTGAGGTGGTTGAGCCGGAGGCTCCCGAGAAGAAGGTAGAGCCTGAATCACCACAGCTCTGGACGAACCCGCTCGCATCGTGCGGGATGGATCAGGGTGAGCTGGTTGGAAACCTTGGTCTCGCTGCCGATCTAGTGAGCCGAGCCTTCGCTGCTTCATCAGATGAGGAGCTTCTGGATGTACTGAGTGATGCCCCGGAGTGGCAGGCCACAGCGCTGCTGGAGCTTGCCGCAGGGACATCCGTCGGGGAAGTGCAGGAAAAGCTGGCCCTGAGCCGCTATGTCGACGATCCAGAAGAGTCCGAAGAGGACAAGATCAAGCGGGCGCTGGAGCACCCGGCAACAAAGATGCAGTTCACGTTCGTGGGGGACAACTCCGAAGAACTGAAGAAAGTCATCGAAGGCGGCGACTTCGACTCCTGGCGTACGTTCCTCCACCCCGAGCAGCGCATTTATGCTGAACGCCGCTACAGCGGATCCTTCAGGCTCTCGGGAGGTGCCGGCACGGGCAAAACTGTTGTGCTGCTTCACCGGGCAAGGGCGCTTGCTCTCGCGGAGCCTTCTTCTCGCATAGTGCTGACTACGTACACCACCACGCTTGCTGAGTCGCTTGAGAGCGGACTGGCAAAGCTCGACGCAGGTCTTCCTCGGGCATCCAAGCCTGGTGACCGGGGTATTCATGTTGCTGGTGTGGATTCGCTCGTCAGCAAGGTCTTCCGTGCCGCTTCCGAACTGGAACAGCGGCAGTCAATGAAGGATCTGTTTGGCCTTGAGGCTGCAGCTCCGGGCAAGATACTGGAGGCCGATCGAGCGCGCCAACAGTGGGAATCCGCGCTTAGCGACGTGGAGCACGAGCTGGAGCCCGAGCTCGCCAACCCCACGTTCCTGCAGCAGGAATATGAGACCGTTGTGCTGCCAAACTCTATTACGGGTAAAGACGAGTATCTCAAGGTCCCCCGCGCGGGGCGCGGTACCGCACTCAACCGCGCCAAGAGGCTGGCCGTGTGGAAGGTCATCGAGGGCTACAGGTACTACAACCGGATCGACATGCATGCCTCCTTTGTTGAGATGGCCCACCTCGCAGCGTTGGTGCTCCGGCAACGTAGTGAGAATGGCGTGACGCGGATGGCGGACCACGTGCTCATCGATGAGGCCCAGGACCTGCACGCAGGTCACTGGCTCTTCCTGCGGGAACTGGTGCAGCAGGGTCCTGACGACCTGTTTATTGCTGAGGACTCGCACCAACGCATCTACGGACAGAAAGTGCCGCTGTCCCGTTTTGGCATCGGAATTGTCGGCAGGTCTCGGCGGCTGACCCTCAACTACCGCACCACACAGCAAAACCTGGCGTACGCCGTCGGACTGCTGAAGGGTGTTCCGGTCACGGACATCGAGGGCACTGATGAATCCGTCAACGGCTATACGTCTTCCCGTGTGGGACCGAAGCCGCAGGAACACGCGGCAACGTCCTATGTGGAGGAGCTGGACAACCTCGCCCAGACGCTGCGGACATGGCAGGAGGAAGGCGTGCCGCTTGAAACAGTCGGTATCCTGGTTCGCGCGAACTTCCAGATTGGCAAGGTAATCAGCGGACTCAACGAACGGGGACTAGAGGCGCGGATTGCCGGTTCCACTGTTGTTTCCGGCGTGCCGTCTGTGATGACCATGCACCGGTCAAAGGGCATGGAGTTCACCCGAGTTGTTCTGTTCGGTATGTCGGATCAGTCGATGCCAGCCGCCTACCAGTTGCAGAATCTGGCTCCGGCCGAACAAGCGGATGCGCTTCTGCGCGAGCGTTCGCTCCTCTACGTCGCGGCTACCAGGGCGCGGGACGGGCTTGTTGTGTCATGGAGCGGCAAACCGTCAGAGCTGCTTGGTACAAAGTAGTTTCGATACATCAACGGTGATTGGGGGAGAAATGGTGGCAGGATCGACGGCGAAGAAGTCCCGATGGTGGGACGGGGACGCCAAGCAGCGGTACTGGATGGAACTGGTCAATGTGGACACGTGGGGGAGTGAACTCATTGCACCCGATACACCACGTTATGACTTGATGCGGGACGTGCGCGTTGGTGATGTTGTTCTCCATTGGGTTGGCAAGAACAACCCAATGCGCTTCAAATCCGGCATGTATGGCGCGTCGATCGTAGCGGGGGACCTTCAACCCCGTGCGGGTGACTGGGATGGGAAGCCTGCAAACACGATTCCCTTGACGAATTACACCCCGCTGCCTCGTCCGTATCTCCTGACCGATCTCCGTGCAGATCATCAGTCCGACATCCTCGGCATTAAGAGCGAACTTGAACGTGATTACTCCGGTCGCGGCAAATTCACCATCTATTTTCCGTTTCAGGAGCACCCAACGAGCGGGCTGAAACCAAACCAGGGATATCTGTTCAAGCTCCCCGCGGAGGTCATCGATGCGGCTCCGGACCTGCTACCGGACAGCGATTGGGGCGGCTTCGACCGCCCCCTGGTTGCGCCGCCGTTGAGCGGGCAAAACGGTGTGCGGCAGCGCTATGCTGGCTTCTGCGCGGATCCCGTCCTGAAAAGGGAAATTGAAATGCAGGCCGTGCGTCAGGCGATAAGGCATTACGAGTCTTCGGGGTTCACGGTGGAGGACGTCGGAGCATACCGGTCCTACGACCTGGAAGCAGTGCGCGGCGACCAAGTTCGCCGCGTCGAAGTGAAGGGTTCTCAAGGTCATGTTGAGAAGGTCATCCTCACCCGAAACGAGGTGAGCAATGCTAACGAATTCGACCGGACGGACCTGGTGGTCGTGGCTGAGATTCAGTGGGAGCGACATCTGGATGGCACCATCACCACCGAGGACGGCCTAATGAACGTGTATCCCGACTGGAAGCCGTCGCCCGAAAACCTCGTGCCCTTGAGTTATGAGTACTTCCTGGATTAAGGATCCCATGATGCGGCGAGGGGGTCGGACTCCCGACCCCCTCGCCGCACAAGGCATCAGTAGACTTTGTCGGCCAGCTTGTCCGCGAGATCAGAAGGCGAAAAGTCCTTCGTGTGATACGTGGTCCACCCCTGCTCCGCAAGCCAGTCGTCCCGTTCGTCGTCGCGGTCCACGAGTACTGCCACTCGGGAGGAAGGCCACAATAGATCTACCTGCCACTGGTTGTCTGGGCCAATGTCGGCCCCCCAGTCTCCGAGCTCCACCTCAACTTCTACAAGTTCGGGAATCAATTCCTTCAAATCGGGACCGGATTCCGCAAAGACGGTCAGCCAGGCGCTCTGCCTGATGCTCTCGGGGATGTCCACATGCTCAGGCTTTGCGGATTGTTCCACATCCGCGCCACCAGGCTCTCCCAGCGGATTCAACTTGGCCCACTCCAGAAACCCCAGACCGATCTGCCCGTGCACTCCGAATAGAGAGCCTCGGTCCAGATTTGAATTGAACAGTTCGCAGCTGGTCTCCGGCACGAGGACGCAACAATGGCACGCAGCGAGGTTACGGGCATCCGTACCGGAGCCTCGGGATTCGATGCACACAGGGTCGGCCGAGCACCACGACGTACGGAACAAGCCTTCATCCAGTGCAGGACCAAAACGCTTGGGGCTCGCTTGCGCTGCGATGCCACCCAGGCTGCCAGCCGAGTCCGATGAAGCCGTATAAAGAAGCACTCCGAGCTGATCCTGACCCACATAGAGACGTTCCCGGATTGAAGATGCCGGGTAGCCTGCGTCGAGAGAAAGCTGGTCGATGATGATGTGGGACAGTGTGTGGACCAGGGTCTCCAAAATGCTCACCGGGGAAGGGTCCAATCCCCGCTGCTTCGCTGCACGCTTGGCGTTGATCCACAAGGTATTTTCCCTGCCTGCGGCGAAGTCAGATTTTGCCCACGCTTCAACCTGTGACCTATCCAGGGCTACGAAGAGTCCCTCGCCGAGCGTCTCGATTGCGGGCAGCCAGTTCTGACGGTTGTCGTCAGGGGAGAGCGGTGACAGCTTTGCGTCGGGCTTGTCCTCGCCTCTCGGTTGCAGGCGGCTGAACCCGTAAAGTGCCCGCACTTCCCTGAGCCGAGTGATTTTTCTTGCCGCCTTGATCCAGTGCTGGTGGGCAGTTGGAACGGCTACTTTCTCAGCCACGAAATCTGTGTCAGGGCTGTCCTTCCGGCCGTTCATCAGCGCAAGGAACTCTTGCTCACGAAGCTGGTCTTCGGAGAGCTCAGTCTCTTCGCTGCCGTGGAATTGGCGTCGGATTTCGGCCCGCAGCTCGTCCACAGAGAAGCGTCCATCAAACTCCTGGACAACGCCCTCCAAAACCCAAGCCGATGCCGGTTCAAGGGCCTGAGGCTGGCTGAGCTGAGAAGCCTTCGACGTCACGACCTTGGCAAGAAACTCCGAGTAGGGCGGAATCGAGATTGCAGATCTGACTACCGGAAACCAGACGTTAGACGCACCACGCTGCACCGTCTTTGGAGGCTTCCCGCATTCACGCTCCCGGTATCCCCAGCCGAGCCACGGGCGGTTTCCCTGGCACTTCATCTCCTTCAAGGCGATGGAGTTGAAGGCGTCCGCCATCGTCCGGGATTTTCCGCAGGAACACCGGACCACCATGTCGGCCAGGGAAGATGTGCGGCCTTCCGAGGCAAGCGAAAGCAAGTGGTTGGCATCCTCTGTCGGGGTGAAGCCATGAACCCAATAGGAATAGGGAAAGTCGTCGATGTGCCCGTCCTCGCACGCGACGACGAAACGCGATGGAGTAAGTGGTGCCAGCGACTTACATAGGCCACACTTGGGATCCTCGTAGGAAGCTTGTAACTGCTGGATCTTCCCGAGGCGTTTGCAGTTAGGGCAGACGAGCAACTGAGGAAAACGGACGACCGGAATCTTCCCGCGAGTCCCGGCCGGGGGCAGTAGGAGCTCGGACACCCCCAGACTGCGAGCCAGGCGCGGCTCACTAACTGCCTTTAGGTGTTTCTTATCCCATTGGTCAATGCTTGTGATCATGAAGCTGTTATTTTCCGCAGGGAACAGGCTGCCGACTCCGAAAGTGGAAATCAACTGGCTGCGGCGGGCGGCGTAAGTCTTTCTAGCCAAGGGAGGCGTCCTTCCTCATAGGGGCCGGCCGAAGCGCGGTTTCTGCGTCAACGTCGCGCATGCTGCGGGGCGTGGGCCACGGAATGGTGCTGGTGCTGTAGACGAAGTCCGGGTCTTCTAAAGCTTTACTCGAATCGATGAGGAGCGATCGGGGCGAATTCCGCTTGCCCTCATAGGGGAGATCAGAGTCAGCAAGGGCAGCTTTCCGCCAAATGTTGAGAAGCCGCTCTAGCTCTTCGCGCGTGGCGGATGACTCCTCCGGATCGACGGATGCGACTCGGTTGGCTATCCAGGACATAACTTCGTCAACTGCTGGGGATTCATCTCGGACGTGCCCTGCAGTGCCGCGCAGCTCAGGGACAAGCATCCTCAACGCTGAGACTAGCGTCGCGTGAAGTCCGCGGTCTCGAGATCGTGCGGCGAAGGGCGTGGCACTGGTTGCTTCAACTGCCCGGTAAAGCGCTCCATGGAAGTCATTGAAGGATTCGTAGTGTGAGCGGTCCCGTGTGCGCGCTGCGTTGAAGATGGTCACTACCAGGCCCGGGTGCTGTCGCCCGACGCGGCTCGTTGCTTGAATGTACTCTGCGCTGGATTGGGGCTGTCCCATGACTGCCATAAGACCCAGACGGTCGACGTCCAGGCCAACTGAAATCATGTTCGTGGCCAATACAACGTCCTCAGGTACCTGGCCACTCATCAAGCTCTTCTCCAAGGACTTGAGCGCCTCTGGAATTTTGTGGTTTTCAACGCGGCTTGTCAGCTCACTCAATTGAATTCCACGCCCCTCAAGCCTGCCGTCGCGTTTCGCCAGCAGATTAAGCCGGGCCCGGACGTCGTCGTATACCTGAAGGTAAGCGGAGCCAAGAACCCGGAGACTGTTGAAGTACCCCATGAGCGTCCAGTAAGGGTCACGGTCTTCGGCCGTTGCCGCCTCAATAAGGTTGGCCGAGTGCAACAACGAGGCGTAGGTGCGGACCATGAGCGTCGCATGACTGGTGCCGGACGCGAGCACTCCAACGTATTGGCGTGTCCCGAATTGGTTAGAGGGGGCCTTCTGGGCAAAGAAGGAGTCGTCAGGATCAAGTCCCGGGGGCGGGAACAGGCTGGACTGACGGCTAAAGACGGACCGAATCTGGTCTTCAGCCCTTCGAATCGTAGCCGTGGAGGCAACGATCTTTGGTTTTCTGGCTTCTGAACCCCCTTCACGCCCGATGCCACTGGCGGCCAGGTCGACAGCCGTTTCGAACAATCCAACTGTAGAACCGAGGGGGCCGGAAATAAGGTGAAGCTCATCCTGGATAATCAGGTCCGGGCCCAGATCAGCAGGGGAGAGGCGTCCAAAAAGCGTTGCAATCTCGCCGCGCCAGGACATCCCTGCGAACTTGTCGACAGTGCCGATCACGAGCTCCGGACGCTCCCTATAGACATCCGTGTCGACTATATGAACGGGAAGGCCGTCAGTGAAGTCGCATGAACGATTGGAACATGTCACAGTCATTCGATCTGTGGGTACCTTGGTAATCCGGTAGTCGTCAACGGTGAGTCGGGTGCCACACCAGGGGCATGCTTCTATCTGTTTTGGGTTGCCCTCGATGACTTCCTGGTTGCTCCTGAGCTTCCCGAGGTTCGTCCTCGCAGTGGCAATGTCGTTCGGGGTGGCGCCTCCGCCGACCCAGAGCCCGATGCTGAACGGTGTGTCTCCCAGACGGTTCTCGTTGTCCAGCCGCAGGGATTCCAGGGAGCAGATGAGCATGGCGGCGCGCTCGAACTGTTGGATGGTCAGAAGTCGCAGTGTGTAGCGCATGATCACGGCAACGCCGCGAACGTTGCTGTCCCGAAGCCGACGAAGTAGTAGAAGGTAAGCGATAAGCCCGAGATAAGCTTCAGTTTTTCCACCACCGGTGGGAAACCAGAGGAGATCGGCTATGTCCCTTTCCTCGTGTTGGTCGTCCGTTAGAGACGGCAGATTGATGAGGATGAAAGCGATCTGGAAGGGGCGCCAGCTCTGCTCGCCAAGATTGAAATCGCCCTTGGCTCCTTTTCGTACCCAGTCCTGGCGGGAACGCTGCATGTGCATCGCTTTGTTCGCCAGCTGAAACGCCCCGAAGGCTTTTGTATCCTCGGCGAGCAATCTGATTCCAGCCTTGATGCGACTGTGGGCGATCCCCGCCTGTTTCATGTGTTCCTCCGCGACTCCGCGCAGATGGGGTGGCACGTACGCCGGCCCGTCCTGTGTTGCAGATGCAGTGGATGCTGCGATCCAGGACGAGTAGTCCTCTGCGAGGCGGTTGAGTTCGGCAACGACTTCGTCGCGAGAGGCTGTTGCCATGAAAGGCAGCGACAGATTCGCGGCACTGCCTCCCGCCATGGATCTGTGGACGTCTTGCCGGGGGACAAACGTTGACGAGACTCGTTGACAAAGCCGCCCGTCGACGTCGGCCTCTTTTACTTCGATTGCGCACCCGTGGCCTGCCCCGAAGACCATGTGGTTGCGGTAGAGAAGCTCCGAGGACGCTAAGTCGGGGTCTGACGGGACGCTGGTGCGGAGCTTGGAACGGTCTACCAGCGCCGGGACTGGCGTGTGGACTGAAACGCCGGCCTGGAACCAGCACGCCACATCCTTGTCGGAGGCTGGGTCCGGCTTGGGTTGCGTGTTTCGGAGAACAACGGTGACGGTAATAACAGCATCTTCCGGGGCACGCACCAATGCATACAGCTCCAGGGCGCCGCCCTCAAGCAGGTGACGCTGAGGTCCAGATGCAGCAAGATCTACCTCGATCTCGGGCAAATCAGCGGCAGTTCGCTGCCAATCATAAGTGTCACGCCGTTTGCTGCCACTCTCCCTGACGGTAGCTATTGGCGTATAGCGCGCTGCCGTTGGGGTGACAGCCAGGGACGTGGAACGGTTTGTATCCACGGAGACGGTAAGGCCTACACTGCTGGGATAGGTCAGGCGGGCGTTCGCGACGGAGCTGTCGACGGAGGCCTCTCCTGAAGCTGCAGCAACCGATTCTGGCTCGTCAGGGGCTTCGACGTAGGTGTCGTCAGCTGCGGGCCAAAGAACGCCCGTCACATAGCGCTCCAGCGGACGTTCCGTGATGAGTTCATCGGTAGAGCCCGGTCCATAAAGATCTGTTTCAAGGCGGTCCACCATCTCACGGCGGAAGGCGTACTTGGCATCGAGTTTTGACACTTATTGCTCCTAGTTCTTCGTCCGCGTGATCAAACCAGTCAGCCGGGGGACCAACCACATGCCCGAGGAGCCTAACCCAGTTAATTTCGTCTCTTCCGGGTGGCCGGTAGCGCATTCGATGGACGTGACGCGCGCGCCCGTGAATCCTGCAGGCCATTCGTCCCTGCGGTGGGTCTTGAATGCAAAGTTCTTCTTCAGTGCGTACGCGAAGGATGGGCTGGTTCGCCCGATAACCTTGCCTTCACTGGTCGTCAATACATAGCGGGGCACTTCGCCGGGCTCCGGCTCGGATTGCAGGGAGCCAGACACTACCTGGCCCAAGAGGTCCTCCAATACGAGGTTGTCCTGTATTGCCTGGGCGTCGCCGTCTTCGGGGTAGTAAGGGGAGACGTCATCGATGTCCGAGTTGAGGAACTCCATCCGGGCGTTGTACGCGCCATACTTTCCGTAGGCCTTTTCCAACCAGCGTCCAGTTGATCCGTCGGCGCGCTGAAGCAGCTTCTTCGGCAACTTCGTGGAAATGATCTCTTCCCGTGCGCGGGTCAGCGCAACGTATTTTTGCTTGAGCGTTGCCTCGTTCTGCTCAGCGGCCGGCGATCCAAATTCAGGCTGCAGATAGAGGACGTTGGTGAACTCAAGCCCCTTGGCTCGGTGAACGGTGGAGGCTATAAGGCTGGCAGTATCTGCCACTGTCAGAGTTAACGGGATTGAACGGCTGCGGAGTCGCTGACTCAGCTGGGGAACATTCAAGGAATTGTAAGCCGTGAAATTCCCTTCAGCCGTCTTTAGCGCAAGCCACAGGTCAGCTGCTGAGTCGCCAAAGAGAGCGGTAAGGCGTGACTTGATGTCGTCCGCATCGTACGTTCGATCTTCGAGGTCTTTGAAGACCTGGTGCACCCAAGGCGCCACACTCATGTCCTGAGCTTTCCGGCGAACTAGATGCGGATAGCCGTTTTGCCACAGAAGTTCGCTCGCGATAAGCACCTCGTAGTTTGTTGAACAGAGGAGGGCCGTCGTCTCGCCGTCGTTCGGGCTTAGCGCCCCGGACTCATTTAACACCGAGGTGCTGGACACTTGCCTTCGGAAGTCGTCAAGAAGGCCGTGTGCTGTCTCTGAACCTGAATCATCGAGCTCACCAAGGCTCCGTATTTCGTCACCCACAGAAATGAGCTCCCGGGTACGGTCAGTGACCGCCCGGTAGTGTTTCTCCAGCGCGAAGTGCTCGGCGCCGAAATCGCTCACGAGTCTTTCGATAAGTTCTGCCGACGTTAGTTTCGACTTCGATTCATCCAGCTGGAAATCGTAGATGCCCTGAAGGGGATCACCAAGAACGGTAAAGCCAAGGTCGTCTCCAAGGGCGGATAGCAAGGCCAGAACAAGCTCAGCACGATCGCCCACGAGGTCCTGGGCTTCATCAACGAGAATGTGCTTTAGGTTCAGGATTCGGTCGGGCGTCTCGTCGCCAGCAATGTATTGCGTCGCTTTCCGGATCCGCGCGTCGAAGCTGTTACCAAGAATGTCTTCGTCCATGTCGATCAGTATTTGTGCGGCAAAGGAGTCAAATGTCCTGATCTGCAGGCCATCCAGGTCATGCACACGAGCACGTTTACGCACTGCTTCTACGGCGGCTCGTGAGAAACTCAGCACTAGAATCTCGTCTGCCGGGTTTAGACCGTCTTCTACGAGTGTTTTCACTCGGGCAAGAAGCACTTCGGTCTTGCCTTGCCCCGCCGCGGCGGTGACAAACAGCCTGTCCTCTGGTTCCGCATCTGCTACGGCCCGCTGGCTCTCGTCCAGCTCAATTTCAGCGAGCACCAATTGCCTCGTTCCTCCAGAGATAGTCGAACTGTGTGAACGCCAATTTGTGTCCATACTGGTCCAGATTGTCCTTGACGTTCACGATCAAGACTTCTTCGCTACCGCCGTTACGCGGACCGCGAAGGCCGCGACCGATCATCTGTATGTATTTGTTCGGTGAGAAGGTTGGACGGCATACGTAGACAGCATCTACCCTAGGCGCGTCAAATCCTTGGGTGAGCACATCGAAGTTTGTGAGCACCCGGATCTTTTCATTCCGGAAGTCCTCGATAATTGAGCGTCGGTGGCCGAGGTCGGTCTTTCCTGAGATGGCGGCGGCAGGAATGCCCTCCACCGACAGGACAGCCGCAAGTGCCTCAGCATGCTCCACCGACGCGGCGAAGACGAGCGTGGGCCCACTCGTCTTCGACGCCTTGATGTGATCCAAAATAGCTTCGTTACGCTGCGTGCTGTCCGCAACTTGCTGGAGGTCGATCCTTGCCTCGAGCATCGAGCTTTGTGACTCTTGATCCGTAGCGGAAGGCATGTCCTTCAGCCTTAGTTCGATGCCCTTCAGTTCCTCGTGGTTGACTCTGGCCAGGACTTCGATGCTCTGCAGGTACTCGTGCGCATTTTCCGCATCGAACTCATCTGGTTCAATGAGATTCCTGCCAAAGCGTGCAACAAGCCGTTCTGTCTCTTTCTCGTTGGATCCCCGATACGGCGTGGCGGACAGCCCCAGCAGTGATCGCGACTTCTCAGTGTAAGAACGGCCCAACCAGGTTAATACCTGTATGTACTGCGTAGTAGTTGCTCCGTGGGCCTCATCAATAATGACCAGGTCCGGATCGGACATCCAGTCGTACATCTGGCGCCGGTTTTGGTAAATGCTGAAAAGTGTCTGAATTGTCGCGACGACCAGGTGAAGTTTGGTCTCCTCACGGACGGCTTTGTTTCCGCCCCATAGCCTGCTCACCGCCATCCGTTCGCCAGGAGAACCTGCAGCTTGCCAAACGTATGTCCAGGTTTCGATGGCTTGCTCACATAGCTCGTCAGACTGCGCAATCCACAGGACCAGACGACGTTGGTCCTTGGAAGTCGAGGCAATATCCCTGATCACCGATTCGACGGCAACCCGGGTCTTGCCAGCCCCCGTCGGAAGCTGCACTAAGCCACGCCGATGTGGAGTTCGCTGAGCCAGAAGATCGCAAATCTTCCGGCTTGTGGATTCTTGGTAGGCGTGTAGCGGCTTAAGGCCCACGGGTCCGACAAATTCTTCGCGTTCCGGTTTTCTCTTGATGGATTCGCCGGCAAGTGCCGGGGAGAAGCCGAGTTCCTTGACAAATTCCCGAGCCGTTCGACCTCCACGGAACTGGTCAGGCGTTTCGATTCCAGCCTCTTCAAGCGCAGGTTTGAGAACCTTGAGCAAGCTGCTGCCATGGAGATTACTGACGATATCGAACATGCGTTCATCGGTTAGTTCCAGATCCCGCGCTGCCAGCATTTTCATGACACTTTCAGGGATCAATTCGCGGAGGGTTTCCCTCCCCACGAGCTCGGCCACTTTGCCGGCATCGGTCTTTTGTTTGTTCACACGTCCAATTCGAGCCTGAGCCTCATCGTCTCTCTTCAGCTGTCGCATCGCCTGCACGACCTGAGCCGAGGAACGTTTGCTCCCAAATGCACCGAGAATGGTAGTGAGCAACGCCTGGTCGCCTTGAGGAGCACGGTAGTAGAGCATGCCATCTTGTAGGTAGGAGGCTCTTGGGGTGGCAACTGATCCCGAGTCGTAGCTGTTCGTCTGAACCTCCTCCACGGAGACGCATGGAACACACAAGGTCTGAACGGCAACTTCGCTGGCCGCCCGTTTGAGGTAGGGGAATTGCGATTTGATACTTTTCGGCTCTTCTCCTTCAACCGGGATGCCTCGAGCCGAGGTAAAGAATTCGACTGTGACGGGTTTGATTCCCCAGTTCTCTGTCAGGGCCTCATCCAGATCTGAATGACCTGTGTACAGGACCGGGATGTTGGCTGTTTCAACGAGGTAGTCCCGAGATTTAAGATCGACTGCCAGGAGTACATCTGATGCTAGATAGCGTGTATTTCGGCCCCCGGTAAGGGGAGTAAGAAGCTCCTTCGGCGGACGCACATCGAGTGCAGCTAATGCCCCATAGAGTTCGTGCAGCTGCAGCATCGGAAGACCCTGTTCGGCCAGAGAAAGTACGAAACCCCAGTGGATGTGGCGAGGATCAGTTGGCAACCGTAATGCGGCAGCCTCTTCTTCGCCTGGGAAGGGCAGGTAATCGGTTGGTATGCCATCAACTTTGCCGACACACCGCTTGGTGTCCACCAATCCGATGGGGGTCTCGAAAGCCCCATAGTTTTTTACCCACCATAGATCCGGAGCATCTACCGTTTCTGCCGGTCGAAAACCGCTGCTGAATTCGACCTTTGACGGATACTGCGGCCTTCCCAGAATCGTCCGTGTTACCTTCGCCCGAGTCGTTGCTGACGCCTCGTTGAGAAGGTGTAGTCCGTCCGTGGTCAAGGCCTGATTGAAGCGTATGCCGGCCTCGGAGAGGGGAGCGGGTCCGTTACGAGATGCGTTGGCAATTCGGGTCGCCTCAGAGTGCTTCCACAGATCGTAGGTTGCACCGCCTCGAGCCATCTTTGCGTCCGGGAGTGCTGTCCTCGCGCCGAGGTTCTTAAGAAGGGCGAGGTCGTTAGCGTGGAACTGGTCGTCCACTACAAGATGTTCATCACCAACACTGTTTTGAGCGAACAGTCCGCCGGGGAGCCAAACGTTGCCAAGGGGACGCCACTGATGATCACGGCACCGAACCAAGACTTTCGCAGGCTCCGTTCTCTCGTTGATTACAGCCAGACTCTCGGGGACTGCTAGCGACCGAGTAAGCCTCCATAGAGACTGCGCGAGCTCGGCGTCGGAGTAGTCCTGGGCCACTTCGCTCGCGACTCGGTTGACGATACCCCGGCCGTCTTGCGCTTGGAGGTCAAGGGCACGGAGGTAGCTGTTTGCGTTGCCGTGGTGCATCAAGTCATAGGAGACAACGTTTGCGGATTCGTCGTCGGCGCTCATGGGAAGGAACACTCTTGACGTGATCGGGGCTTGAACGCTGCCGTCGGACATAAGAACGATACGGCTTCGACGCATGGCTGGTCGGTAATCCGCATAGGACTTGTCGATCATGGCGGCCAGTTGCAGCGCATTTTCGTAGTCCTGCAGCTCGCCTCCCGCAACAACCTCCTCCAGCCATTCCTCAAGAGACGCGCGCTTGAAGTTCGCTTCCTTCAAAATTCGCATGACCTGGAATTCTCGTCTTAAAGCAGACGCGTGTAACCACAGCCGGTCTGCAGGGACCCAGGACTCCCACAAAGCGATAAGGCGGGTGGCTTCTTCTAGTGCAGGCTGCACCTTAATTTCATTCGGGAGCCTGAGGACGCCTGATCTGTCCGGCAGGCATGGCGCAAAAGGCAAAATCTCGAAGATCGGTTTGTTGATCACGGAGTCTGCCCAAGAGCTTGACTCTTTATCACGCGAGGGCAGAATATCCAAAAACAGCGCAGGATCTCCTGGGGTTCTGAGGTCGTTCAGCGCGCTTGCCACCATTCGCGGAAGTGTCCGGGTGAGGATTTCCCGGTTATAGAGAGTCTCAAGCATGCTGTGGCGGTCTTCGTTCATCTTGAAAGCAGCATTAACGATTCCGCGAAGCGAGGTCTCGTGCTGGGTGGGGAAGTAGTTCCAGAAACGGCCCATCTTTCGGCGCTGATTATCCGTGAGTGGGACCGCCCAGGTTACATCCACCTGCTTGCGGGCGACAATGCTCCCAGCTTCGACGGTTGCCTGAGTACTGACGAAATGTTTGTCCCGAAAGATGCGCCATTCGTTTGTTGTGGTTCCGTCACTGAGGCTTACTCGGTTACCCTCCCTAGCGGCTGACCAAATGAGGGCGGATCCGTCGATCCGATCCTCGAACTCCAGAGTTCCAATTTTTTCGGAGAAAAGAAGAAACTCGCCGGGGAATTTTTTGATCTCTTCGGACAGCCACGAGACATTACCTGTGAGCGGCAGCTTCACAACGGTGGAGGCCCAAGGAAACAATTCGGCGAGAACACCGTCGTCGGCCGCTGCTATGTCCGGGTCCACGGGTGTGGCTAGTCGAAGAACAGGGTACGTTTCGAGGTTGGGATACAGATCCTGAAGCAGTTGCCGGCTTCTAGTCTGGCTCCACGATACAGAACCGCTGCGGCTGTAAATCTTTGGATCGGCAGTTACCTGGATAACGGACTTGAAACCTAGTCCAAAGCGCCCAATCTCATCGTCACGCTTTTCAGATGAGTGGGAGAGCATTAGAGTCCGAAAGCCCGCCTCGGAAAAGGCCTGGCCCTCGTTGGCGCAATAAAGCGCATCCTCCGTCAAGACCACTTTGATGCGACCACCCGCATCCTTGATGGCGTCGGCCGCATTCTGTATGAGTTCGTTTAGCTGCTTCCGGCCGTAGCCGCCTTGGGAGATAGCAGCTTCAATGTTGCTGTGCTCGCGGACAAGGTCAGGACGGGCCCTGTAAGCATTGAGTGCGCTCTGTGTTTCAGCCGCAACAAACTTGCTGAGCGGCGAAGTCACGCCGGCCCATGAATCCCGAACCATCATTGGTTCTGTCCCCCACATCGAGATCAGTGCTATCGGCCACCGCCGAAGTCTTCTCGATAATATTTACCACCAAGATGCGACTTTTGCCCGCAGACTCCTGGTAAGGCGAGGCGTCTTAGAGGTGCTGCACGAGTTGGCGGGCTATGGCCCTGCCCAGGGCTGTGGGGACCGCATTGCCGATCTGCTTGGCTATGGCAGTTTTTGATCCAACCCATAGTCGGTCGTCCGGGAAGCCCTGAAGCTTTGCAGCCTCAAGATGAGTGATTGCGCGGTGCTCCGTGGGGTGGAGGTAGCGCCCTTTTTCTGGCTTGAAGAACTCGGTTCGGACCGTAACGGAAGGCTTGTCCCAATGGAGTCGTCCCATCACGTCACCGGAACCCGAGTTGTGATTCAACCAGCAAGGAGCTTTGAGTCTGTCAGGAAGATTGAACCGGTTTCCGCCCTCGGGGATCCACCCGAAACGTTCGAGCGATTCCGTGGCATAGTCACGGCTTAGATGCAGCTCAGAAGTGCGGAAAGCGCCAGCGAAGATACGTCCCGCATACTCCGTTGTGCGCGTCGGCAGCAACGTTTCTCGGACACGGGTGTCAATTCCTTCCAGAGCTTGCCGCACCGTCCGGTGACGTCCAATATGAGTTGGCATCGGGAATCCAGGGAATGGTAGGTCCTTGTGATGGCCTATAAGTATGGCGCGCTTGCGGGCCTGAGGAGCTCCGTAGTCGGCCGCGTTAAGGACGTGCCACTGGAAGTCGTAGTCCTTGATGAGCCCTTTCGCGCCGGTAGCTTCCCGGAAGTTTTGGAGCTGCTGTGACTTGCTAAAAGCAGGTACGTTTTCGACTATGAAGTACTTCGGTTGTGCCCGTACAAGGGCTTCTGCGTAGGGCTGCCACAGAGTATTTCTGATGTCCTCTGGGTCCTGCTTTCCCAGCTGGGAAAACCCCTGGCACGGCGGCCCACCTATGACGACGTCCACCTCGGGGACCTTTTCGTTCAGCAGCCAATCCTGGATTGGGCCCGCGTAAACCTTGTCCCCGAAAGTTGCCGCAAAGGAGGCAGCCGCTGACCACTCAAACTCGACGGCGCGTTCAGTGAGGAACCTCGGGGAAGCTGCGTAGAAACCCTGCGTTAATCCACCGGCTCCAGCAAAGAGATCCAAAACTGTAACGGACCTTGCGGTCTTCTTGCGCTCGTAGGGAGCGACTGGGGCGGCGACGGCTCTACTCATGGTGCACTAAGAATATCTGCCTGGGGCACGTAGTCTCGTGCCTTCGCCTCGTGTCTCGATCGATACGTTTGCCCAGGATTCGCAACTTCAGAGGGTCGACGGTTTCCGTGCTGCTGGTTCGTAGCCCAACGACCGTGGGGTTGTCTGATGCCGTCCGCGTCGCCGACAGCTGAGGTCCTCAGCAATGCTGGCCGAAGCTCTTTCGCCCAGGTCCGGTCAGTCCACGGATCTGCCTTGTAGGCGGCGTCATGCGGTAACAGTGATCCATATTCGGTTTGCGGATGGAGACATCGGCCCGGAATGTCTCCGTCCCGAAGTTCTTGCGCTTGGATTGTCAGCTGACGGCTCCTTAAGGCGGGGCGGGAGTCCCCGGGCTTCCCAGGTTGCAATCTCGATCGTCGGACAGTTGAAATGCTCGCTTTGAGCTTTGGCTCCGCAATTGCTGATTAGTGCTTGCGGCACAAATTCAACGTCCTCGGGCAGCCCGTTAGCTGTGCCAGAATGTTGCCATGAGTGAACAGTCGCCAGCTGGATGGTACCCGGATCAAGAAGGCAAAATGAGCTACTGGGACGGTGCGGCCTGGTCGGAGCTGGTTGAGGGGCCGGGAACGGATGATAGCTCTCTCCCTAGCATGGGCACAAAGAAGGAAGGCGCCTTTTCTAAGCTGGGAGCGGTGGTAAAGAAGGCCGCGGCGGATAGGCTGGATGCGAAAGCAGAACTCGAGCGGAAGCATGCCGTGGACGCGGAGGCTGCTGGCGCGCTCGTAACCCGTGGCATCTTCGGCGCCTCAACAGTCGAGATTTACCAAGGCGGCTACGTACGTGTCGCAACGGGGGCCTCTACTGCCACTCAACCTGCGAGCATCGCCAAGAATACGCCGTACGAGAAGTTGCGCTCGATTAAGTTCACTCACCCAGGGCAGGACCAAGCTTCCGACGCAGCCTCCGGCTTGGAGAGCGCGCTCGGTCCAGCGCTCGCGGGCTTGATGAAGGGCGGAAAAGCCTTCATGAAAGGTAGCGCGCCGGGTCTTGCGGTTGCGGGCATAGCGCACCTCGCAACCAACGAAGCGCGGAAGCCTTTCTTAACAATTGTCACTGACAGGCAGATTCACACGCTCATCAATCAAATCAGCAATGGTGTCTTCAACAAGAGCGCCAAGGGTCACAACGAGGTTGGCCTCGTGCTGGAGGCTGCGGGTAACTCGGTGCTCGGAGCAGTCGATGTGGACGCACATGAAACCGCGTCAGAGCCTCAACCTGTCATAGTAGGTCTGGCCGCCACTGTTCCGAGCCTCGCAGATAGACTCCGTGAGTTGGCTGACCTGCACCGGGACGGAATCCTCTCCGACGACGAGTTCGCTGCCGCAAAAGGGAAGTTGATCGCCGGGCTCTGAGTCCGGTGCTTTCCAGAGACAAACCCTTTGTTGCTGCAGGGGGCAAGCGATGAGGAGCGCTGGCTTGGCAGGTTCCCGCAGGCTCAAGTGATGCGATCAACCGCCGCCGCAACCTGGTTTCGCAGATGCCGTCCGCGGCGGTGACGTCGGCGCCCAGGAACGCCTGGTTGTCAAAACACAACTGCTCCAAAGCCGCCTCAGCCAGCGGACCCACAAACACTGCGAAAGGCTAACCAGTCGGCCGCCTCGGCAATCCACGGCGATGCCTTCTGAATCGGGCAGGTCCTGAAGGTGTTGATGCCCGGCGTAGTGACAGAGAGCTTCTCGGCGGATCCTCTTGTGTTCAGCAGCTCAAGGAGACATCGAACGCGTTGACGGTCATTCCCTGGTCCGACAAGTCCGATTGAGCCGCGACCCGGTGCAGGGAGGGCGGCAGGTGAAAATCTGCGGCCGCCCACGCCTTCGGAACGCGCGGTCCTTGCTGGTCCATGTGTGACCGGGCCGTTTTGCTCACTCGCTTAGTTTCGAATTATCTTCCTTCTGGTAGCGCGATTCCCTGCTCCTGCCACTGGCCGTAAGTCATGCCCGTGGAAGGGATGCGCCAGCTGGTCCGGCCGTTGGTGGTCCGTCCCGCTATGACAGCGCCTGCTGCACTGGGGCTCTTGAAAACATGCGTCTTCCCGAAACGGGCTGCGGGTCCATCAGCAATGAGAACGCCTGCGGCGATCAGTTTTTGATGAAGCTTGTCGTAGGCGTGATTGGTCCCGACCCATGCGGGCCGAGCTGCCGATCCTTCGAGGACAGCGAATTCGCCGTCGGTCTCTTGAGCGTACGCAGTGATTCCGAGGTTCGTTAGCGTCATCTCAAAGACCGGGGAAGTGCTTTCTGTGCCTGCCGGGCTGCCGGCAGCTTCGCTTGGAGTCGGCAAGCTGCGTAAAGCGTCGACACCAAGAACCGGGAGAATGATCTTGGCCTGATCAACGAAGTACTCCATATCCGACCTGTCGGCTTCGGGGAGCGGAAGTGGAGCGGGTGCGGTTCCGTTGGTCACTATTGTGCGGCCCGCAGCCTTGGCGATGTTGATAAAGCGACTTTCCAGGTATCTGGCATGGGCTTTTGTGAGGTTCGCGTCCTTGCTGGTCAGCACGATTGCTCGGTTCCAGAAATCTTTGCCGCCCTTGTCTTCGGGCTTATGGTGCATCTTCAAACGCTCGCCGACATTGTCACCTTCGCCGATATAAATGAGTGTTTCATCAGGATCCTCCACGCCATAGCCGAGCAGGACGTAGATGCCTGTGCGTTGGACTTCTTCACGGCGAAGCAGCTCAGCGAGATCGGACCGGCTAGCCGCGATGACGTGCCCAGTCCAGTTCATGATCTCTGCCGTCAGCATTCCCCCGGGAGTGCCGTCGACTAGGAACAAGCGAACCTGCTTACCAATGGCCATAAGTCTCGTCCTCTGAACGTGCGCCTAGGCTCATCCAGCCGCGAGCCGAAATGAGTCTAGGGCATCGGCGGTTCATGTCCGCGGCAACGCGTGGCTCGGGGTAATCATCGCTCTGGTACAGGGCCGGATGCCTCTGGCCGAGTGCCGTTCAGAATGGCACGATCGCCGGGTATGGCCTGCACCCACCGCTGCGCTGGCCCCTGTATCCCGTCTCACTAAAGGAAGAACCCATAATGAAGGCAGCACGTTTCCACGCCCGCAAGGACATCCGCATTGAGGACATCCGGAGCCGGAACTCCGCGCCGGGGCGGTGAAGATCGACGCGGCGTGGTGCGGCATCTGCGGCACTGACCTGCACGAGTACTTGGAAGGGCCCATCTTTTGCCCGGCACCGGGGCATCCGCACCCGCTCTCGCACGAGGAATCCACGGTGACCCTGGGGCACGAATTCTCGGGGACTGTCTCTGAAATGGGCGAAGGGGTGACGGGCCTCGCGGTGGGTGACAACGTCGTCGTCGAACCCTATTTCGTTGCCCGCAGCGGCGTGAAGACCGGCGACACCGCGCTGGTGGGCGGGTCCGGGCCCATCGGGCTGCCAACCGCTGCGGTTCTCAAAGGTATGGGGGTGACGACGATCATCAGCGAGCTCACCCAGGCGCACAAGGAGAAGGCCACCTCCAGCGGCGTGGCGGACCATGTCCTTGACCCCAGCCAGGAGAACGTGCCGGAGCGGGTGCGGGAGCTCACCGGCGGGACCGGGGCCGACCTCGCGTTCGAATGCGCCGGCGTGAACGCGGTGCTGGACACCATGCTCGACGCCGTCCGGCCCGGCGCCGTGGTGGTCAACGTGTCCATCTGGGGCGCGCCGGCCACTCTGGACATGCAGAAGCTGGTGCTGAAGGAGATCGACCTGCGCGGCACCATCGCCTCCGTCCGCGACCATCCCGCCGTGATCAAGTTGGTGCAGGAGGGCAAGGTGGACCTCAAGCCGTTCATCACGGGCCGGATCGCTGGAGGACCTGGTGGAGCAGGGCTTCGACACCCTCATCAACCACAAGGACACGGCGGTGAAGGTGCTGGTGCACCCGTAGCTTCTGGATAGGGCACCGGTGCGAGGACGACGGCGGGAGGCAAGTTTCGTTGTCGTCCTTCCTACCGCAACTGCCGCTGACAGGTAAGCGCGTTACATGTAACGTTGTTTTCATGAGCGTTAGGGACCGTGTCGCGCGGCACCGGGTAGCCATGCGCGAGCGAGGCTTTCGTCAAATTCAGATGTGGGTGCCGGATGCGCGTACGGACGAGTTCAAGCGCGAGGCCCAGCGCCAGGCGCGCGCCGTCGCAGCCACTGACCGCACTACAGACGACCAGGATTTCGTCGAACAGATTTCAGAGGACTGGCCGGAGTGAACCGCGGCGAGTTGTGGACGGTATCCGGCGGGACCTATGCCCAGAAACCCCGGCCGGGACTCATCGTCCAGGACGACCTCTTTGCCGAGTCGGAGTCTGTCACTCTCCTACCCCTGGCGTCGTACCTCGTGGATGCCCCACTGCTGAGGCTGACGATTGACCCGGGAAAACTGAACGGTCTGGATCGCACAAGCCAAATCATGGTCGATAAGCTCACAACCGTACGCCGAACCAATCTCGGACACAGGATAGGGCGGATTGATTCAGAAACGATGGTGGCTGTTGAACAGTCGCTCGCTGTCTTTCTCGGCCTGGCGCGGTAACTGGGACAAAGGCTCAACTCCCCAGCTGTTTGAGCGCCCAGCGCCAGTTGATCAGTTCCTGCTCCATGCGAATATTCGAGCCATAGGTGTTGTTCCCCAACAATTCGTATAGCGCCGCTTCTGCCGCCGTCAGCCTCGTGAGCGGCGCCCGCGAGGGGGATGCTTCCTTGCCCCAAGCATCCCTGTGTGCAAGCAGGGTTCGCTCATCCATCAGCACACTTTCCACGTGCGGATGGACTGCCCGGAGCTGGTTGAGGATCCGGAAGCCGTGGGTATCGATGTCACCCCAATAGAGGACCCGGCAGTCACGGAGCCAGGCGGCGTCCCGCAGGGAAGAGAATCCGTACCCGCCCCCAAAAAGTGCCAGCGTCCCCGGGCGGTCAGGAAGTGCCAGGAAATTCACCTGGTTTTCCGTGGCAATGACGGTATCCACCGGCAGCCGCAACCCGCCGAACGCTTCGGCTGTCAATGTGATGTCCCGCGCCCCACTGAACGGGTCAATTTCAGGATCCAACAGACGAAACCTCACTAACTCCGGAGGGTGCAGGAACCCGTGCCGTCGTGCGAATCTCGCCGCAGGTGTCCTTCCCGCGGCGTCTTCGAGCGCCGCATCACGATCCGGGGACTCCAGCTCGCCGTCAGCTGCGGAGGCTTCCTGATCGCCGGGGGAAGACTCCAAGGAAGCCAGCATTTGGTCAATAACCTGCCGGTGCCGCTCGATGAACTTCGTGTGCACCCCGGGCAGACCTAACTGGCGGACGTAGATAGCCGGCTCCGGGTTGTCCCGCAGCCACAACGCGACGCGCGCCGCAGTCAAGGCGTCAGGCCCCAGTTCGAGGAGCTTCATCGGCCGCCTCGCTGCCCAGTCCACCAGCCGTGGATCCAGCCCGGCCAGGCCCTCGGTCAGAGACCGGAAGACACCGGCCTCCCGCGCCTTCCCCACAAAGCCGATCTCGTCCTCAACAGTGGCAAAGACAGCCGCGGCGGGAAGGGAATTGGCCCCCACAGTCCGGCGCCCGGTCTCTACCGTCTCCAATGAGTAGGCGCCTTCCCCGGAAAACAGGTCAGCTGCCCACGCGCGGACCGCAGCGTAATCGCTGAGCAGTTCTGCCGCCGTCGGCCGTTTCAATGGCCGACGCCGGGGGTACAGTCCGGTGGGCTCCAGCAACTCCCGTAGGAGCGAACCGCTGCTCCACGCCTTCAGCGACTGCGCACGCAGCGCTGTTAGCGTGGTCCATGCCTTAGTGGCCACGCCGGTCCTTCTCCTCGCGGTACTCCTGGATGGTCATGTTGCGCAGCTGGGAATCGTCACCGTTGATGTTCGCCACGAATCCCACGTGCGAGACGAACGGCTCGATGACGTGGATCTTCTGCAGGGGAGTGACGATCAGCAGCTGCAGCTTCATCCGCTGGAACAGCTCCAACCCATACCGGGCGGATTCGTCCGAGCCACGGCCGAACGCCTCGTCAATCACCACGAACCGGAAGCTCCTGCCGCTGCCGGCATTCCTGCCCGCGCCTTTGCCGGACCCCAGCCCGAACTGGAACGCCAGGGCCGCCGCCAGGATGGTGTACGCCAGCTTCTCCTTCTGACCGCCGGACTTGCCGCCCGAATCCGTGAAGTGCTCGTATTCCTCGCCGGTCTCCGTCCACTTCTCCGACGCCGAGAATGTGAACCAGTTCCGCACGTCGGTCACCTTCGCCGTCCATTTCCGGTCCAGGTCGGTCAGTCCTTCGCGGCCGCGGAACCTGTCAATCAGCCGCTCCACCTGCAGGTACTTCTGCTCGGAGTACAGGTCCGTCTCACCGATGGTCCCCTCAGAGCACGCCCGCAGGTCGCTGCCGAACTCGCGTACGTCCTGGTCCGATGTGGCCTGGTGCTCCAGCTGGATGTGCCGGCCCGTGTTGTAAGGAATACCTGACAGGGACTGGTTGATCTCGCCGATCCGGTCAATGATGTTCTGCCGCCGGCTGTCCAGGAACGCATTGAACGCCACCACCTCGCGGATGGTGTTTTGGTTCAGCAGGTCCTTGAACTGGTTCTCGAACCGGGGCAGGTCGTTGCCCACCAGCTGCTCCAGCAGCCGGTTGTAGTCCGCCGCCGCCTCCAGCGAGGCGTCGACGTCGGTGGTTTCGTTCGGGTACCTGTTGCGGAAGTCCGCCATCTGCCGGACCGTGCTCTCCGCCGCACGGGCGATCCTCTTGGACAGCGCGTCGATGGTGTCCGTCAGCCCGTTCCGGACGGTGCTCTCCACCGTCGCGGTGTTCTTATAGGTGAGCGGCTTGTCCCCAAGCGCCGTTTCGGCGCGGCGTCCGACGGCGGCCAGCACCCCGGCGTCGTCCGTCACCGGTGTCGCGCCCAGCACCGCCCGGCACTCCTCGATTGCCTCGGCAATGTCCCGCGCGTCCTTTTCATTGGCGCCCAGCCGCTCCCGCAGCTTGCCCGCCTTCTCCTCCAGCCGCTCCAGCTCCGCCGTGACCTGCTGTTGCTTGGCCATGAGCTGCTGCAGGACGTCGCTGGTGGTCTCCAGCGCGCGCTTCTCCGCCTTGAGATCCTCGATGCTGCGGGCCGTGGCCTGCCAGCTGATCTCGCCGAATTCCGTGACGGAACCCACCACGCCCAGCTGCCGGTTCCGCCGGCCCAGTGCCCCCAGCTCACCATTGACCCGATCCAGCTGGCCGGCCACCACTTTCAGCTTGCCGTGCACCTCATCCTGTTCGGTGCGGAAACCGGCGATCTTGTCATGGTTGTCCCAGCCCAGAACGTAGTTGCGCCGGTCCGCCAGGTCCTTGCGGTCGTCCTTCTCATGCCGGCCCCGGCCGCCCTTGAGCTGGCCGTTGGCCGTCAGCGCCTTGGGGTAACGGCGGAAGTCGGCCAGGTTCTCGCAGCAGAAGTAATCGAACCGGCTGCTGAGCTCGTCCTGCAGGAAGTCCCGGAACGGGGTGCCCTGTTTGATGGCGATCTTCGCCGCCAGCGTCCCCGGCTCGGCAGCCCTGGGCGCAGGGGACTCACCGATCCTCAGGTACACCAGGCGGCCCCGCAGGTTGTTCGCGTCCACCCAGCTGCTGACGGCGGCGTAGTGCTCTGAGGGCACCAGGAGCGAGAGCGCGAACCCGTGGAGGGTCCGTTCGGCAGCACCCTCCCAGCCGGCCTCGCCGTCGCGGACTTTGAGCAGTTCGCCGGCGTACGGCAGGTCGCTTTCCGTGATCCCGGTGCCTTCGCAAAGCCGGCGGCGGATATCCAGCTGGGGGAGCGGGATCAGGTTGCGCCGGGCCTGGAGGCTGGTGAGCTCGGCTTTGATCTCGCCGGACCTGGTGCTGAGCCCTGCCTGTTGGATGGACAGGGTGGTGCGCTCTTCATGCAGGGCCTCGGAGCGCGCCGCCAGGCCCTGTTCCACCCCGGCGAGCCCCGCCCGGTTCGCGTCGAAAAGGACACGGTCCTCCGGGGCCTGCAGGCCAAGGTCCGCCGCGGCCACCGAGTAGGCCTCGAACCGCTGCTTCTGTTCGGCGGACTTGGTGGCCAAAGCGGCCAGCTCGGCGTCGATCGCTGCGAGCCGTCCGCCGCCGTTGGTGCGGATGTCCTCTTCCACCCCGGCCAGGTCCCGGCGCAGCTGCTTGACCTCCCCGTTCAGCCGGGCAGAGTCCTCCTGCAGCCGCACGCCCGTCTGCTCCAGTTCGGCCTGGTGCTCAAGGCTCAGCTGCAGCTTCCGGTCCGTGAACCAGGGGTGCAGCTGGTCGCGCTGCCGGCGGGCCAGTTCGTCGTCGGCGGTCAGCCCGGCATGCAGCGCTGCACCCTCCTTGATGGGGGTCAGCAGGGCGATCTGGTCCTTGGCCCGGAGGACGGCGTCGTGGGCTTTCTTCAGGTCGTCGAAGTGGTGGATCAGGTTGGTGATCCGGGTGGCGACGTCGTCCTCCTCCAGCATGTTGCCGCGCACGAACGAGGTGATGTTCTCCACCTGCTTCATGGACACCGTGCGGTGGAACAGTTCCATGGCCTGGTTGCCGCTGATCCCGAACTGGCGCTTGAACGCGGCCGAGTACGGCTCGAACGAATCATGGACCGAGGCCCCGGCGGCGCGGAGCTTCTTCTTCAGCTTCAGGGGGTCCTGGCCGAAGTTGCTGAAGTCCGCAGCGATGGACTGGTCCGCCTCCGCGAGCGAGTAGAAGCGGTTGGGCTGCCCCGCCTCCTGCGTGGCCCACAGCGTAATCCCCAGGCTGACCCACTTGCCCAGCACCGCGTTGTGGAAGACGCCCAGCACCACGGTCAGCTGTCCCGTCTGACGCAAAGGCACCGGCTTGGAGTACTCCCCGCCGGCGCTCCGGGCGCTCTTGTGGAAGCCCCGGACGTACGACATCAGGGAGCGTTCCTTCTTCTGCGCCCCCGCGGCCTTGTTGTATTCGATTTTGTGCGCCGGAAGCAGCAGCGTGGTGATCGCATCCACCACCGTGGACTTCCCCGAACCGATGTCGCCGGTGAGCAGGCTGTTCGCCCCGTCCAGTCGGAACGTGCGCACCCCTTGATGGAAGGTGCCCCAGTTGAGCAGCTCCAGGCGGTGCAGCCGGAAACCCGGGGGAGTGCCGGCGTCGTCCGCAGTGTCGTCCAGGCTGAACAGGCTCTCCTGCAGGTCCGCCGTCATTGGTCCTCCCCGTTCCCGCGCCCGGCCGTCCCCTCCGCAGCAGGCGGCGCCGTGCTGGACGGCTCACCGGCGAGCGTCGCCCGGTAGTCAGCCAGCCGCGCGTCGAACTCCTCCAGCCACTGCGCATCCACGTATGCCTTCAGGATCCGTGCCACCTCGTAGGTATCCGCCTGCCCTTTGAGCTTGCGCAGGAAACCGAGATCCACGACCTTCTTGATGTCAGCCCCAAGCCGGTCCAGGACGCGGGCCTCGTTGCTGGACTCGGGCAGGAACACCGAGACCATGTCCGCGATCTCCTGTTCGGTCATGATGAGCCGGACCTCGCTGCTGTTAATGTCGAACTCCATCATGCGCCGGCGGAGCAGGGCCAGCAGGAGGCTGACGTTGAACGTCAGGGTGCGGCGGGCGATGAGCCGGGGGAGCCTGCCGTCCGGATCATCCTTGGACCGCAGGAACGCGTAACCTTCGGATTCGTCCAGGACCAGCTCCAGGCCCAGCACCGAGACGTAGTCGCGCACGTGCGAAGTCAGTCCGAGCAGCGACTGCCATAGCTTCTCATCGTTCTCCGCGTACAGTACGCCCTTGAAGAGCCGGGTGACGACGGCGGGAAGCTCCTCCGGCGTGCGGGTTTCAGTGTCAGCTGTGGCGGGGTTCATGCCGGCCTTCCGAAGATGATCTGGTCGATGGTGGCTTCGCGGATGGTGCCGTCCGGCAGCCGCCAGGTCAGGTGCTGGGACTGCTCCGGGTTGATGGTGGCCCAGTCCGATTCGGTGGCCAGCTGGTAGTACGCCACCACCTCCGCCAGGCCCTGGGAGAGCGGGTACGCGTCCGTGACGTCGGCGAGGGTGGCCTGCTCCGCCCCGGCCAGGACGGCGTCGATGTTGGCCCGCAGGCGTTCCTTGTCCACGAAGAACTGGCCGAACAGGGCCGAGGCGTCCACGTCGGCGTCGTCCGCCGTTTCCACGGCGTCATCCACCAGCACTTTCCGGCTGGGCTCATAGAGGGGCCGCTCAAAGGGCAGCACCACGTCCACGGACGGCGCCTCAATCTCCATGAAAGCGCCCGACGGCGGTGCCTCCCGCGTGCCCAACGCGCCGGATTCGATACTGCGGATCAGCTGCATGATGCGCTTGTTTTCAAGGAACACCTTGTCGTCCAGCAGCCGCCGCATTTGCTGGGAAAGCTGCCGGACCGTGGCCTGAGTCTGTTCAACGGCGGGAAGCCAGTCCTGGTGGAGGTTGGCCACCGCGTGCAGGCTGTCCGTTGTGGCCAGCGCTTCGATCCGTGTGGCGCGCTGAAGCAGGTCCTGCAAGTCGGTGCGGAGCCGGGGCGACATCAGATAGTCCCAGAAGCCTTGGAAGGTGCGGCCCTGGAGGGAGCTGCTGATGTCCTGCTGGTTGTCGAAAATCGATTCCAGCAGTTCACCCTGGGTGCCGTCCCAGGTGGCGATCTGCTCGCGCACCTGACGATCGAGCTTGCGGAAGTTCTGCTCCACCTCACGGAAATCGGAGAGTAAGTCCCTGGCCAGGGCCGTGAGCTGCTGGAGGTGGTCCAGCGCTTCCGGCCCGGTCATGACGCGGATGTTGCCGTCCCGGATCCGCTGCATCTCGGCGTCGATCCCGTCCCGTTGACGCTGCAGTTCTGCGAGCCGCACCTCCGGGTCCGTCTCGGACTGCTGCACCAGTTCCTTCAGCACCGCGAAGATGCTGGTGAGTCGGGACTGTGTGGCCACGAAGTCCCGCCCGCGCAGATTCTCCACCCAGCGGACCACGTCCTCGGCCGCCGCCGTGAGGTCGTAGTGGGGTTCGTCCCGGCCGGGGACGTAGTACTTCCTTAACCATTGGCGCTCGTCGGCGGCCCAGTCGTCCAGGTACTCACCCGCGGGGCGTGGGAACCTGTCTGCGCCTTCGCTGTCCCGCAGACCGAACAGGACGTCATCCAGGACGTCGATCAGCTCCTGCCGGCCCAGGTTGCGCTGGTTGGGGCCGGTGAACGCGGCCATGAAAAACGTCAGTGCCAGGGGCGCATTTTGGGCGCGGAGAAGTGACCAGCCTGCATGGTTTTCCCGCAGGGAGTTGATGGCGTAAAAGTCCATTCGTGCCCCGGTGTTTAGTGCGTCACATCGTCGGCTTTTACTCTAGGCGACACCCACGACAAACCTTCCCCTTCCTAGCTGCTGGAGCGCCGTTGTAGTGTCGTGGCGTGATCGTGCCCGATACCTCCCAGGACGCCGCGGCGGTGGCGGAGCACTACGACGACCTCGATCCCATTTACCGCAGGGTGTGGGGAGACCACGTCCATCACGGGCTCTGGACTACGGGCGCGGAGACTCCTAGCGAGGCTGTCGAGGCGCTCGCCGACACCGTCGGTGAGCAACTGCGCCTCATGCCCGGCCAGGTGTGCGTCGACATTGGCTGCGGCTACGGCTCCACCGCACGGCGGCTCGCGACGACATACGGGGTCCGCGTCAAGGGCTTCACCCTTTCCGCCAAGCAGGCCCACTACGCCGCCGCGCACTCCGTACCGGACGTGGCCATCCACGTCTGTGACTGGCTCGACAACGGCCTGGCCGATGCCTCGGCCGACGCCGCCTGGGCGATCGAGTCGAGCGAGCACATGGTGGACAAGCCCGGGTTCTTCGCCGAGGCGCACCGCGTGCTGGCACCGGGCGGCCGCTTCGTCATCTGCGTGTGGCTCGCCGAGGCCAATGCCAGCGGTTGGAAGGTCCGCCTCCTGCTCGAGCCGATCTGCCGCGAAGGGCGCCTGCCCTCGATGGGCACGCCCGAAGAATATGAGGCCATGGCGGAGGCGGCGGGCTTTGTGGTCACCGGCTATGAGGATGTCAGCCGCCGGGTCGCCCGCACGTGGATGATTTGCGCTCGCCGGCTCCTGAAGGCCCTCTTCGTTGACCGCGAAACCCGCCAACTCGCCCTGGGCGCACGCAATCGCGGTGCCATCCTGAGCATTCCCCGCCTGATCCTGGCCTACCGCACCGGGGCGATGCACTACGGAATCTTCACGCTGTCCAAGGCAGGGGAGAACCGGGCGCCCAGGTGAAGCGCCGTGACGCCTACGCTGCGGCCACGGTGCGTGAGCGTCCAGCTGCTTGGGCCGGGCTTGTTGATTAGACGCAGGTCCCTAACTGGTGCAAGGGTGGTCGGGTGAATGCCGACATCAACTTCTACTTTGACCCCGTTTGCCCCTTCGCCTGGATGACCAGCAAATGGGTGCGGCAGGTGCAGGCGCAGCGCGACTACACCGTGGACTGGCGGTTCATCTCCTTGCGTCTGATCAACTCCAACGTGGACTACGACGCTCACTTTCCGCCGGAGTACGAGGCCGGGCACACCGCCGGGCTCCGGCTTCTACGGGTGGCGGCCCGGGCCCGTGCGGAGCACGGCCGCGAGTCGATAGCCAGGCTTTATGAGGCGTTCGGCAAACACATCTTCGACACTGCCCCGGACCAGGCCGAACAGCGCACCGAGGGCGAAGTGCGTGAGCGGCGCGGGACACGTGAGTTCGTGGAGCCTATCCTCGCCGACGCTGGCTTGCCCCTGGTACTGGCGGAGGCTCTCGACGACGAGTCCTGGGACGGCGAGATTCGCCAGGAAACGGACGAGGCGCTCGCATTGACGGGTAAGGACGTGGGCACGCCCATCATCCACTTCGAGCCTCCAGCCGGCGTGGCCTTCTTCGGTCCGGTGATCAGCCGGCTGCCGGACGACGATTCGGCCGCCGAGCTGTGGGACCACGTAGTGGGGCTGGCAAAGTTCCCCGGTTTTGCCGAACTCAAGCGGAGCCTGCGCGAGCAGCCCCAGCTTGCCGCATTCGGAGTCGATGCCGATACCGTCGGCCAGCCGGAGGACTGGCACGGCGGCAGCCGGCGGCAGAAGAAGTGACGTCAGTAGAGGATGGATCGATGAAGACAAACACCCGCCAACACCAGGAATCCGTCACGGTCCAGGTCCCAGCCGACGCGCTCTACGACCTGGTCTCCGACATCACCCGCACCGGCGAGTGGAGCCCGGTCTGCACGTCGTGCTGGTGGGACGACAAGGCCAGCGCGGGTCAGGCCGGCGCTTGGTTCACCGGCCGCAACGAGATCCCGGGGCGGACGTGGGAGACCCGGTCGCTGGTGGTGGCTGCCGAGCGCGGCCGCGAGTTCGCCTGGGTGGTGGGTGGCCGCTTTGTCCGTTGGGGTTTCACCCTGACCCCGGCTGATAACGGGACGACGCTGACCGAGTCGTGGGAGTTCCTGCCGGAAGGGATCGCCATGTTCAGGGAGAAATACGGCGATGAGGCCGACGCCCAGATCGCCGAGCGCACCCAGCAGGCGCTCGACGGCATCCCGAAAACCCTCGCCGCGATCAAGCGGATCGCTGAGTCCATCGATGCCAACGGGGACGTGAGCGCTTAGGCGGGTGCCGCCGTCGTCCGTCCCTCGCCGGGTGGTGGGGATCCCCGTGGTAGGCGGCCCAGTCCATGCAAGAATGGCGCATGACTCACGAGCAGCCACATTCCCTTGCGCCGGAACTGGACAGCGCCGGCCTTGCCGCCTTCGAAGCCGCATATGAAGCTGCCCAAAAAAGCCTGGCCGAAGGCGGCATCCCGATTGGAGCTTCGATGGCCCGCGGCGGCGTGGTGATTGCCAGCGGACACAACGAACGGGTCCAGAACGCGGATCCGATCGCGCACGGGGAAATGTCCGCACTCCGCGCCGCCGGCCGGCAGACGAGCTACCGGGACACCACGCTGTACACCACCCTGGCCCCGTGTGCCATGTGTACCGGCACCATCATCCAGTTCAAGATCCCCCGCGTGGTGGTGGGGGAGGCCAGGACGTTCGACGGCGAACTGGAGCTTTTGCGGTCACGCGGGGTTGAGGTGGTGGTCCTGGATGATCAGCGCTGCGTGGACATGATGGCCGCGTTCCAGGCTGACAAGCCGGAGCTGTGGGCGGAGGACATCGCGGAGTAGCGTTTAGGGGCGGACCGGTGTCGCTGCCTCGTTACCCAGCACCGTTGTCCACGGGCTGGCGGTCCACGATGTCACCACGCCGTTGATGACGTAAGGGTCTGCGGCTGCAAAGGCTTTTGCGTCCTTAAGCGGGTTCTCGCCGGTGAAGATCAGCAAGCCTTTGAAGGGACCTTCGCCGATTGCACCGCCGAGCAGGAGCTCGCCGCGTTCGACTGCTTCCCACCCCGCCCTGAGGTGGTCTGCGCGATACTGCCCGCGGCTTTCCAGGTAGTCGTCCGCGTAGGTGTATTCGAGTACGGCGTGCATGCGTGACCGTCCGTTCCTTGTAGGGATCCGCTTGCAAAAGTAGCGTACCCGCCGGTGGAGCCGGAAGCTCGCGAAATTACCCGGCGCCTCCCGGTCCTGCATGGTCCACGTAACGCCCCATCACGTTTCCTGAACGTCTACTTCGACCGCCCGCATCCCGCCATGGACTGCCCCGTTTGGGTCGCCTAACCTCAGGTAAGGCGCGCAAAGGAGTCGTCATGAAACGCAGGCCCGTCGGACCGGACTCGGTGGCTTCCCGTGACCGGACCGGAAGGGCTTCCCAGGCTCCCCGGCGCGTGCACTGGATGGAACTGTTTTTCGATCTTGTGTTCGTCGCGTTTGTGCAACAGCTTGCCCACGGAATCCACGGGAACCCGGGGTGGGCCGAGTTCGGTACATTCGTGCTGCTGTTCTTTCCAGCCTGGTGGGCGTGGGTCAACATTGTTTCCGTGATCAACCTGCTGCCCAGGTTGTCGTCGCGAGCCTTGGGCGTGGCAATGCTCGCGGCCATGGCCGCGGCGGGCCTAATGGCCATTGCGGCACCCGGCGCCTTCGGAGAACGGGCCTGGGCTTTTTCCCTGTCCAACGGGGCAATGCGCGTAGTCCTTCTGGCGCTGTGGCTGTACCACCACTACCAAAGGGGGTCGAGCGAATCGCCCTGGCGGATCTGGATCTACAACGGCGGCACGGCGGTCCTCTGGTTCGTCGCGGCGTTCCTGCCCCTCCACCTCGCTGTGGTTCTGTGGGCAACGTCGATCGTCATCGAGATTGGCATGGTGGCACTGAGCGGGCGGCTGTGGGCCGACCGTGGCGTGGGCGGCATCGACATTGAGCATGCCTCCGAGCGCCTGGGGCTTTTCGTCGTCATTGTCTTGGGGGAGTCCGTGTCCGCGATCGTCACTGAAGTGTCCGGTGAATGGAGCCCGGAAGCGGGTGTGGCCGGCCTGTTGGGCTTCCTCGTGGTCGCTTTCCTGGGGTGGGCCTTCTTCCAGTACGGCACCGGCGCCATCAATGAAGGCCTCGAATGGCTGCAGGACAGGTCCGATTTCACCGGAATCCTGCTGACCACCCTGTTCTATCCGTTCCTTTTGGTGGCGGGCATGACGGCGATCGCGGCGGGGATCGCCACCGCCATTCCCGCGGCTTTCGAACCGCTGCCGCCAGGCGCAGGAATTTCACTCGGCGCCGGTCTCGCCCTCTTCTATGGCTGCGATGCCATCGTTTCGCTCCGCTATGGCCGGCGCCCTGGCACCGTCCTCCCCTGGGCCGCGCCAGCCGTGGTGGCCGCACTGGGGCTGATACCGCTAAGCGCCGTGGTCCCGGCCGCCGTCAGCCTGCTCCTCGCCGTCGTCCTTGTGTTCCTGGTCACCGCCTACAGCGAGATCCAGCGGCGGATCCGCCTGTCCCATGCTTCCGCAGTCCCAGACTCGCCGTGATGGCCCAGGACGTCGACCCCGCGCCCCGAGATCGCCGGATCGGTGCCGGGACGCCGGAACGTTCCGGCGAGCCCGAACCGTTCCGGCGTCTTCGGCGCCAGGGACCGAAACTGCACATTCGTGCAAGCGTCGCTGGGCGGGCGGTCCACTGTCTAGCCGCACCAAAAGTGCTACTCACCAGTAACAATGCATGTGTCGCCGGTCACAGTCAACCCGAGGGGGAGTGCCGCTGAACCCGGATTTTGGCCGCACATCCGTGCACTTCCGCTGCGGATGAACCAGAGCGCTGCCAGCATGGAAAACCACGGCCGGAACTGATGGGCACCCCCCCAAGACCATCAGCTCCGGCCCCCTCCCAAGACAGACAAACAAAGAGGTTTCCATGTCATTGCTTAGCCGAGCCCTGTCCGTTGCCGCCGCCGCGATCCTCGCCTCCTCATTGATGGCCGCTCCCGCCCAGGCCGTCGACATCTCCCCGCCCGGGGCCAACGACTGGTCCTGCAAACCTTCAGCCGAGCACCCGTATCCGGTGGTGTTGGTTCCCGGAACGTTCGAGAGCATGGAGAAGAACTGGTCCACGCTCTCGCCGGACCTCAAGAGCCAGGGCTACTGCGTCTTCGCCCTCAACTACGGTGCCACCAACGGCGTTTACGCCACGGCCCCGGTGAAGGATTCGGCGAATGAACTCGCACCGTTCGTGGACGCTGTCCGTTCCGCTACCGGCGCCAAGCAGGTGGACCTGGTGGGCCACAGCCAGGGCGGCATGATGCCCCGCTACTACATGGGCTTCCTGGGTGGCGCCAAGTACGTCCACCAGCTTGTCGGCATTGCACCGTCCAATCACGGCACCGAAGGCGTGATCCTTCCGCCGCCGGACCTGGTGCCCACGCCCGACTACACCGCCGCCGGATGCGCCGCGTGCGCAGACCAGCAGGCCGGTTCGCCGTTCATGCAGGAGCTGAACTCGATCGGCGATACCGTCGCCGGCCCCGCCTACACGGTCATTTCCACCACCCATGATGAGGTGGTGATCCCGTACAACAGCCAGTTCCTGAGCGGCAGCGCCCGCCAGGTCACCAACATCACCATCCAGGACAAGTGCCCGGCCGACGTCATTGAACACGACCAGACGCCCAACGATCCCGTGGTGCACCAGCTGGTGGCCAACGCCCTGGCCCAGGCGTCGGGTCCGGCGGATTCCGCCTACCAGCCCGCCTGCATTTAGGACGTCAAAGCAGTACGACGGCGGGAGGCCGGCTTCCAGAGCCGGCCTCCCGCCGTCGTTGGTGTCTGAAGCGCCCGGCTGCTTTTGGTTAGCCGGCGTGGTTCACCGGCTGCGTGGCGGCAATGGTGTGCGGTACCGTCACGAGCGCCACGACGGCCAGGGCGCCGGCGGCGGCGAAAGCGTAGAAGCCCCACGGGTACGCGATGCCGGCGGCCACCAGTCCGCCGGTCACGGCGGGCCCTGCGATGGCACCTACGCGGCCCACGCCCGCGGCGAAACCGAGGGCGGTGGCGCGCAGCCGCGCCGGGAACAGCTGGCTGACCCAGGCGTACACGAGGACCTGGGAGCTGAAGACGAACACTCCCGTGACGAAGACCAGGGCGTTGAGCAGGATGGCGTTGTCAACCTTGACGCTGAGGAGGGCCAGGCAGACGGCGGACAGGCCAAACCAGAGCAGCACGATCCGCTTCGTTCCGTGCTTGTCCGCCAGGATGCCGGCGATGATCAGGCCGGCAACGGCGCCAAGGTTCAGCACCAGGAGCAGCGAAATGCCTGCGCTGACGGGATAGCCGGCGGACGCCATAAGCTGCGGCAGCCAGGTGTTCAGGCCGTACACCAGCAGGAGCCCCATGAACGAGGCCGCAGCAATGGCGAGGGCCACCAGGGGGTATGGCTTCTGCGCGAGGTCGCGGACACTGCCCTGCTCCTGCTTCTTGGCCTCCCGTTCCGCCGGCAGGGTTTCGGGGAGCTTGAACCAGAGGAGGGGCACCAGGGCCAGGCCCGCGATGCCGCCCACCACGAACATGGTGCGCCAGTCCGGGATGACCATCAGCGCCAGGAAGGCCGTGGCCACCGCGCCTGCGTGGTAGCCGGTCATGGTCCGGGTGGTCGACTTGCCCGCGGAACCGGCGGGTGCGTAATCGTTCATGTAGGCCAGGGCTACCGGAAGGCAGGCGCCAAGCCCCAGGCCGGCCAGCAGCCGGAAAGTGCTGAACACTGCCACGTTGGGCGCCCAAATCACCGCGATGGTGAAGATGGAGAACCACAGGACGCAGGCAACCAGCAGCTTGCGGTGCCCGAACCGGTCCGACAACGGGGCGATGAAGAGGGCGCCGAGACCCACGCCCACCAGGGAGATGGTTGCGGCCAGGGTGGCACCGACCGCGTCGAAGCCTAGCTCGCCGGTCTTGATGAGCGTGGGGATGACGGTGCCAAGCACCACCAGGTCAAAGCCGTCCAGGACCATGGCCAGCCAGCAAAGCCAGACCGGCCACCGGGACGCGCGGGTGGAGGGGGAAGTGGTCATGAAATCCTCATTGATCAGGGAAGCGGGGGTGCATGCGGGCTGAGAGCCCTGTCACCAGGGGGAGTGATCCACGGCATGCCTACTGATGGGAGGCTACCAAGTAGTTCATCAAACGTACAAATGTTCGACTAACGAACACCAGGCTGGCGCGTCCTTTATCCAAAGTTGCGCATGGCAAGCCCTGTTCAGGTGTGGCCTGTGGGGCGCAAGATAAGCCATGAAAAAGATGCTTACCGCCGGCCTGTCTGCGACGGTCCTGGTCCTGGGTGCCATAACAGCAGCCACCCCGGGCCTTGCCGCCGCGCCGCCGTCCCCACCGGTGCCGGGGCAAATCCTGGTCAAATTCCGGGACGGCAGCACTGCCACCGCCGTCCTCGGCATGCACGGACTCAGCGACGGCCCGGCAGTGGGCAGTACCGGCGCCCACCTCATCAAGGTGCCGGCAGGCAGGGAACTGCAGCTTGTGGCCGCCCTGGGCCGGAGCCCCGCAGTTGAGTACGCCGAACCGGACCAGCTGGTGACTGCCGCTACCGCCGACCCGTACTTTGACCGCCAGTACGCCCTCCAGAACGTGGGGCAGTCCTTCACCAACACCGCCGGAACGGTCACGGTCCCGGAAGGCACCAAGGATGCCGATGTGGATGCCGTCGAGGCGTGGAACGTCACCAGGGGAACCGGTGTCAGGGTGGCGATCGTCGATTCCGGTGTTGCCATCAACCACGCCGACATCTCTTCCAAGGTGGTTGACCGGGCAAACTTCAGCGACACCCAGATCCTGGCGCCGGAGGATTACGACAAGTACGGCCACGGCACCCACGTGGCCGGCCTCGTGGCTGCCACGGCGGACAACTCCCTGGGGGTTGCCGGTGTGTGCCCGGGCTGCTCCATCCTGGACGCGAAGGTCCTCAACAGCAACGGGTCCGGGTCCTCCTCCGGCATCGCCAACGGCATCGACTGGGCCGTGGGAAAGGGCGCCAAGGTCATCAACATGAGCCTCGGACAGCGGGTCTCATCACGGACCCTCGAGGCCGCCGTCAACAACGCCTGGAACCAGGGGGTGGTGATCGTCGCCGCAGCCGGCAACGCAGGTACGCAGGCCCAGGTCTACCCGGGCGCCTACCCGAACGTCATCGCCGTGGCCGCCACGGACAACAAGGACGCGAAGGCATCATTTTCAACGTTTGGGAAGTGGGTGGACGTTGCCGCCCCGGGCGTCGGGGTCTACTCAACCCTCCCGGACTACGCCACGGTCCTGGGCACGCAGAACTCCCTGTCCCCGGGCTACGACATCCTCAGCGGCACATCGATGGCGTCCCCCATCGCCGCCGCCACAGCCGCACTGGTCTGGAGCACCCCGTCCGGCACCTCCAACTCTGCCGTCCGCGCCAAGGTTGAATCCACGGCCGATCCGATCTCCGGCACCGGGTCGTACTGGGCGCACGGCCGGGTGAACGCCTGCAAGGCAGTGGGCGTCCCGGTATGCTGAGCGCGGCAGGCGGGCCGGTCCGCCGTCGTCCTCCCACCGTCCGGTCCTGCTCCCCGAAGGAGGTCATGGGATGCAGCCAGCGCTCCCTCGTTCCAGACGCTTCCGGCGTGTAGCGGCAACGGCCGCGGCTTTCCTGGCGCTCGCCGCCGCAGGGTGCACCGGCGGCCCGAAACCGCCGGACCCGCCATCACCCCTGCCCGACGTGCACATCGCCGCCGTCGGTGACATGAACCCCGAGGGAAATACCGACCCGGACAGCCCGTCCGGCCGTAACGGCGCAGCGATTGCCCGGCTGGCGGCGAACAACGAAATCGACGCGTTCCTGGGCCTGGGCGACTTCCAGTACAGCACCGCGCGCTGCGCGGACTACGTGAACTACTGGAAACCGCTCTGGGGCGGCACGCTGCCCAAGCTGTACTGGGTGTCCGCCCCCAACCACGACTGGGAACCAGGCCGCAACGAAGACCTGGACAACTTCATGAACGGCCAGTGCCCGGGCTCCACGGACAAGGCCGCGATCAACCAGGAGCGCGGGTTCGTCCCGAACGGCCAGCCCTATTCGAAGGACTTTGGGAAGTGGCATTTCGCCTTCCTGTCCTCAGCGTTGTGGCGGTACGACACCCCGGATGCCAAGGCCGCGACGGACTGGCTGGACCAGGATCTCTCGGCCGCGCAGGCCGCCGGCCAGCACCTGGCAGTGGTCTACCACGAGCCGTACTTCACGTCGGACACCAGCGAACACGGCCGGACCGAAGAGAACAAGCCGTGGATCGACGTGATGTGGAAATACCGCGTCCGCCTCACCCTCTCGGCCTCGCAGCACAACTACGAGCGGTCATGCCCGGTGAACAATGCCGACAAATGCGTCGACGATGGAATGACGGCCTTCCAGGTTTCCACGGGCGGCATCGATACGCGCCCCTTCACCGGCCGCCGCCCGGCCTACATCGCAAAACGCTTCAGCGACAGCCGTGGCTTCCTCCAGCTCACGCTGCACTCCGACGGATCCTTCGACTGGAACTTCACGGCAACCACCGGGTCCGGCACGGACTCGGGGAGCCGCGCGGCACCGTAATCGCGAGGTCCATGACTCCCATACATCACTACCGAAAATAGGGGACTCACCGCCTACCGGCCCATCTTCGTCGGCGCGTATAGTCTTACCCACCTCGAAGTACCAACGACGTTGCGGGAGCACCGGGCATGGCTCGTTATGGGATGAAGATGGCAGGCACATTGCTGGTCTGTCTTGGGCTGCTGTTCACAGGCATTGCCCTGGTGTCAGCAGCACCATCCGGAAACACGGACCTGGTGGGCAACGACATTTCCTGGCCCCAATGCGACAAGGCGCTTCCGGCCGGGCAGGCGTTCGCGATCGTGGGTGTCAACGGAGGACTGGCCAACAACACGAACCCGTGCCTCATTAAGCAACTCGATTGGGCCAAGTCCTCCACAGGGGGAACCACTCAGCCCTTGGTTGCTTTGTACGTAAACACGGCGAACCCGGGGCGCACGGGTTCTTGGTGGCCCTCGTCCAACATCTACCCCGAGGGCTCTGGCATCGAGATCACCAGCGGCCCCTACGGAAAATGCAATCCCAATGGTGAAGCCGCAGGTCCGGTCGACGTCGCCTGCTCATACATGTACGGCTACGCGAAGGCCTACGACGATGCGAACAAGCGGGGCGTGGCGAGTCCCGGTACGTATTTGTGGTGGCTGGATGTGGAGACAGGCAATAGCTGGCAAACGGGGGCAACGAACTCCACGGCCCTGAACCGGGCCACACTCGAAGGGATGGCCGACTACTTCCGGAGCAACACTGACGGAAAGAACGGCCCCGGTGTCGGAATCTACTCAACAGGAAGTCAGTGGCGAAGCATTGCCGGTACCGTACCGTCCAGCAGTTCACTGGCCGGGCTGCCAAGTTGGCTTGCGGGGGCAAAGACCCTGCGGGGCGCGCAGTCGAATTGTTCCCTCTCTCCGTTGACCCCAGGCGGCAAGGTGACAGTCACCCAATACGTATCCGCCGGACTCGATTACGACTACTCCTGTAAATAGGAGCTCCGCTGTCTCGATACCCCGGCGCACGGGCGGGTGAACGCGGCCAACGCCGTGAAGTAGGCCTGGCCGCGTTCAGCCCCGCGGCAGGTCAGTCCCGCGCCTGGAGCCCCGGCACGCCGTCGCGGATCTCGAAGGAAGCCTTGGTGGCCACCGGTGCACCCGGCGTCGTGACGTGGTCCAGCGTCCTGAAGTCCGCGGTCATGGACTCGCTGGTGATGCGCGTGTTCACGTAGCCGCGGTTGTCGTTGTAGAACTTTAGGTGCGGGTTCCAGGCCATGACGGGGTCGGCGGTGGAGCCGTTGCCGTCGCCCGTTGAGGTGATGGAGGTGCACACCAGCTCGGAACCCACCACGGGGGAAGCCGGGTCCTTGTAGTCCACCTTGACGTCGTTGGCCCAGTTGCGGTGCACGTCGCCGGTGAGCACGACGGCGTTCCGGACGTTCGCGTCCACCCAGCCCTGGGTGATGCGGCGGCGGGAGGAAACATACCCATCCCACCCGTCCATGGACACGTCGTCGATCTCCGGCGCCTTGTTCCGGTCCCGCTCGGCGAAGAAGACCTGCTGGCCCAGGATGTCCCAGCGCTGCGTGGAATGCCGGAACCCGTCCAGCAGCCACCTCTCCTGCTCGGCGCCGGTGATGGTCCGGTCCTCCGCCAGCCGCCCGGCGACGTTCTTCTTCCAGCCGTCGCCGGCAAGCTGGTCGTCGCGGTACTGCCGGGTATCCATCATGTGGAAGTTGGCCAGCTGGCCCCACTGGAGCCTCCGGTAGATCTTCATGTCCGGACCCGCCGGAAGCGACGACGGCCGCAGCGGCATGTTCTCGTAGTACGCCTGGAATGCTGCGGCACGGCGTTGCCGGAAGTGCTCCACGCTGTCGTTCAGCTGGCCGGCGTCGCTGTTCTCCGGCACGTCGTCCGCCCAGTTGTTGTCCACCTCGTGGTCATCCCAGACCACTGCCCACGGTGCGACGGCGTGCGCTGCCTGCAGGTCGGCGTCGGCCTTGTACTGCGCGTGCCGCTGCCGGTAGGTCTCCAGGGTGACCGTCTCCGGGCCCTCGTGGTCGCGCGGGTTCCCGCCGCCGATCACGTAGCTGCCCTTCTTGTATTCGTAAAGGTAATCACCCAGGTGCAGCACCAGGTCCGGGTGGTCCTCGGCCAGGCGGCGGTAGGCGGTGAAGTAGCCGTGCTCGTACTGGGCGCAGCTGGCGAACGCCATGGCCAGCGCGGCCGGCGTCTCATGCAGCGCCGGGCTGGTCAGGGTCCGCCCCACCGGGCTCAGGTGCTTGCCGGCGCGGAACCGGTAGAAGTACTCGCGGCCCGCCTTCAGGCCCCGCAGTTCCACGTGCACCGAGTGCGCGGTTTCGATCCGGGCCTGCTCGACGCCGCGGGCCACCACGCTGCGCATGCCCTGGTCCTCCGCCACTTCCCACTGCACGGCCACCGGGCGGGACGGCATGCCGCCCAGCCCGTCCTCTGCCACGGGGTTGAGCGCCAGGCGCGTCCAGAGCACGAAGCCGTCCGGCCACGGCTCGCCGGAGGCGATGCCGAGCATGAAGGGATTGGTGCGGAGGCCGGCGTCGTCAGCGGTGGAAACCGCGACGGCGGCACTCGGCAAAGCGGCCACCAGGCCGGCCCCGAGGCCGGCGGAAATGAGGGTTCTGCGGGAGATGTTGTCCATGGCTCCCAACGTATTTCCAGGTTCTGTACAGGTTTAGAGGAGGATGTGAATGCGCGGTTAACGGCGTGACAAGGCTTGTTAGATCCCTTGTTCCTGTCTTCACCGCCGCACGGGCCTTTGGACTCTGGTTCCAGCGGGCGCCGCCGGGCATCGTTGGCACATACCCCGCCCAGCCAGCGAAAGAAGACACCATGCCCCGCACTTCCGTCATCACCGGTGCCGCCTCAGGGATCGGAAAGGCAACCAAGGAACTGCTCGAACAGCGGGGCGAACGCGTGATTGGCGTTGATCTCCACGACGCCGAAGTGGTGGCCGACCTCTCCACCGCGGAAGGCCGCGGCGCCCTGGTGGATGCGGTGCGGAAAGTCAGCGGCGGCAGGATTGACGCCATCTACGCAGTGGCCGGTCTCGCGATCCCGGCTCCGGCCACGGTGGCCGTGAACTTTTTCGGTACCGTCGCCTCGATCGAAGGGCTCCGGCCGTTGCTGGCCGGATCGGAGGCACCGCGCGCCGTGGTGGTTTCCTCCATGGCCGCCCTCATGGCCAGCGACGATGAGCTCGTGGCGGTGCTGACTGACGGGGACGAACCGGCCGCCATGGACCGGGCCCAGGTTTTGGCCAAGGAACCGGCCACCACCGGACAACTGATCTACGCCTCCACCAAGCTGGCGCTGTCCCGGTGGGTCCGCCGGAAAGCTGCAAATGCCGAGTGGGCAGGAGCCGGGATCCCGCTGAACGCCGTGGCGCCCGGCGTGATCGCCACGCCCATGACCGCCGACCTGATCGACACTGAACAGGAGCGGGAATCGCTGCTGAAAGTGGTCCCCATGCCGCTGAACGGCATCGCCGAACCCATCGTCGTCGCCCGCCTCCTGGCCTGGCTCAACAGCGCCGAAAACACCCACCTCTGCGGGCAGATCGTCTACGTGGACGGCGGCAGCGACGCTGTGCTGCGCGGCGACTCCGTCTGGTGACGGGCCACCTCCGTTCCTAGCTGATGGCGGTCATGATGTTCCAGCCGCCGCCGATGTTGATGCGTGTGCCGAAGGTTCCGTTGCCTTGGCCGGGGTAGGTCCAGAGGCTGCCGTCGGTGTCGCGGGCGACGAGGTCGGGTTTGCCGTCGCCGGTGAGGTCCCCTGCTGCGCTGATGGCGGTCATGATGTTCCAGCCGCCGCCGATGTTGATGCGTGTGCCGAAGGTTCCGTTGCCTTGGCCGGGGTAGGTCCAGAGGCTGCCGTCGGTGTCGCGGGCGACGAGGTCGGGTTTGCCGTCGCCGGTGAGGTCCCCTGCTGCGCTGATGGCGGTCATGATGTTCCAGCCGCCGCCGATGTTGATGCGTGTGCCGAAGGTTCCGTTGCCTTGGCCGGGGTAGGTCCAGAGGCTGCCGTCGGTGTCGCGGGCGACGAGGTCGGGTTTGCCGTCGCCGGTGAGGTCCCCTGCTGCGCTGATGGCGGTCATGATGTTCCAGCCGCCGCCGATGTTGATGCGTGTGCCGAAGGTTCCGTTGCCTTGGCCGGGGTAGGTCCAGAGGCTGCCGTCGGTGTCGCGGGCGACAAGGTCGGGTTTGCCGTCGCCGGTGAGGTCCCCTGCTGCGCTGATGGCGGTCATGATGTTCCAGCCGCCGCCGACGTTGACGCGCGCGCCGAGCAGCCCGTTGCCCTGGCCGGGGTACGTCCACAGGCTGCCGCCGCTGTCCCGGGCCAGGACATCGGCCTTGCCGTCACTGGTGAAGTCCCTCGCCACCGGGGCCGGGGCCGGTACCGGAGCCGGGCCGGTGAAGAGGAGGCGGTTGGGGGTTCCCGCTGACACGTTGGTGACAGTGCCCTGGGTGGCCGCAGCCGTCAGGTCCGCTGCCACCGCAGCCGGCGTCTGCTGCGGGTTCCGCGACAGGGACAGCGCCGCAGCGCCGGCAACGTGCGGAGACGCCATGGACGTGCCGCTCAGCGTCGCTACCGAGGTGGTGGAGGTGTCCCAGTCGGACTGGATGTTCACCCCCGGGGCATACAGGTCAACGCAGCTCCCGTAATTCGAGAACCCTGCCTGCCGGTCCGAGGAATCGCTGGCCGCCACGGTCAAGGCCTCGGCCACCCGTGCCGGGGACGTGGTGCAGGCATCCACCGCGGCGTTTCCGGCAGCCACCACGGCCGTGACGCCGTCGTTGATGATTCCCCTGATGGCGTCATCCAGCGTGGTGCTGGTGGGACCGCCAATGCTGAGGTTGGCCACCGCGGGCGTGCCGGCGGCATGCTGTGAGGCGATCCAGTCCAGGCCCGCGATGACGTCGGAGTCATACCCGGAGCCGTCGCAGCCGAGCACCCGCACCGGGACCACGCTGGCTGATTTGGCTACCCCGAAGGTCTTCCCGGCGATGATGCCGGCAACATGCGTGCCATGGCCGTTGCAGTCGCTGCTGCCCTTGCCGTCGGCAATGGCGGTCCAGCCCGGCGCCACTCGGCCGCCAAAGTCGGTGTTTTCCGCCAGGACCCCGGTGTCGATGACGTACGTGCTGACGCCGGCGCCGCTGGCGGTGGGCGTGAACGTGCCTGAGAGCGGGAGCGCTCGCTGGTCGATCCTGTCCAGGCCCCAGGACGGTGACTGCTGGGTGTCGGCAACCGTCACGGGGGAGTCCGGCTCAATCAGGGCAACACGTGGCGAACGGGCCAGGGCAGCCGCTTGTGCCTTGGTGGCGGTGATGGCCGCTCCCCTGACTGCTGCGGAGAAGGTCCGGCCGATGCGCACGCCCTGGCCCTGCAGTGACTGGGCTTCCGTGGCCACGTCCGAGCCCTTGGTGAAGCGGACCAGGTAGCGGCCCTCGTCACCGGCCTGGGGGCTGGCCGACTGCGCGTCACCGCTGACCGCGGGCGACGGCGGTGGAGCGAGGGCCACCGCAGGGGTGAGCGCCGTGGCCGGCGGCGCCGCCAGCATCACGGCAGCGGCAGCAGCGGCCAGCGCCGCACCGGCGGAGCCCCGGAATCGCTTGGATAATGACATGGGTGGCCTCCTAGTGACCGATCCATCCTGCGGTTAATAGACCTCGAGCGGTTCCGCAGGCCGTTCCGGGCACGGCAAAGGAGGCAGGTGTTGCCGGCCGGCAGCGGATACAGCGGCCGGCAGTAGATTCGGTAGCCCCAGACATCCCTTGTGCTCCCCAGCTTTAGGCGGAAGCGGAAACCATTCCCTGGTCCACACTGCCCGTCCTGTCCAGGAGCCCCGGCTGAGCCCGGGGTCTGTTCTCCAGCGCAGGCGTAGCGCCGGACGGTGTGGCCCCGGCCATTTTACAACTCCCCGGTTACGGAAGCGGCGGCCACACCCTTGTCGCGCTCAACCAGCGGGGCAGGCCGCCCGGAAGGCCAGGTAGCGCGGATCGCCGCGGCCCACCAGCCGGCCCAGTGCCTCGACAGCCAGCGGGTCAACAGCTCCCATGTCGGTGGAAAGCCACTGAACCAGCAGCGATGCGTCCCCGCCGGCCCGCACGGCTGATCCCACAGCCAGGTCCAGCTGGTCCCGCAGCAGCTGCACCGCAAGGGCAACCGACCGGCGGAGCAGGGGTGCCCGGTATGCTTCCAGCGCTTCCGCCACAAGACCATCGCGCAGCAACCGCAGGACCCTCCCGGAATCGGAATGTCCGGCAAGGCCAGCGGCCAGGCGGTAGGGGTTGGACTCCACGGCGCTGCCCAGCATGGACCGCACCCGGAACATCTCCGTCCGGATGGCCTGCGGCGTCCCCGCGTCCCCGTGCAGCTCATACGCCAGTTCCTCGGCGGACCATCCTTGCGAGCGCGAATCCAGCAGCGCCAGGATTTCCGCCCGGCGCAGGGTCAGCGGCACGCGGCTCCCGTCAGCGAACACTGCCGCGGGCTTGTCGTCGAGCAGTTCCAGCGACTCCACCGCCACGGACCTGGCGGCGATGGGCGCGGGCCGCCGCGACGCACGCACGGAAGAGGCAGCCACGGAAGAGGGGGCACCCGGGGAGGTGCCGCCGTCGGACGTTCCCAGCAAGGCCTCCGCCACGCGGACGGCGCACCGCACCATCCTCAGGGTGTCCGCGCTGATGGTGTCCAGCGGCCCCGAGACATCCAGCACGCCCAGCACCCGTCCCGTGGCCGGGTCCGTAATGGGCGCCGCCGTGCAGGCCCACTCGTGGTGCGTGCGTACCAGGTGCTCGGCGGAGAACAGCTGCACGGCGCCGCCGGTAACCAGGGCCTCGCTGATGGCGTTGGTGCCGATGCCCGCCTCGGACCAGTCCGCGCCTTCGGAGAACTCCAGCGTGTCGGCACGCCGGAGCACATCCGGGCTGCCCACCCGCCACAGGATCTCGCCGCTGGCATCGGTGAGCACCAGCAGGTGGCGGCCGGACCGGGAATCATCCGCCAACAGATCGTGAAGCGCGGGCATGACCTGCTGCAGCCGGTGTTCCCGCCGCAGTTCCAGGACCTCGGACACCTCGTGCAGGTGCCGCGGGCTGTGCTGGTCCGGGCTGATGCCCAGGGCCATGGACCGGTGCCACGAATCGACCAGGCGGGCGGGGATCTCGGGCCGTGTGACACCGGCGATGACCAGCTCGTGAGCGCGCCGCAGCGTCCGTGCGTACCGCGCCGGGTCCGAAAACCTCTGGCCGTAGTCCACCGTTTCCTCCTCGCAGCCCGGCTCCCTTGCCGGATCCGTGTAACGCCGCTGTTACCCCCGCCGCGTTCAACTGGTGATTCAGCTCACGCCCGCCCCAGCATATCGGGCGGGTGGAGCCCATGAAACAGCACAAAGGAGTGGAGATGACCCAAACACCCACGGCTGCCGCCCAGGCCTGGCTTGCCGGGCTGGATGACGCGCTGCAGCGGCGCGATCTGGACGCCGCGCTGGAACTCTTCGAGGACGACTGCTACTGGCGGGACTTCGTGGCATTCACCTGGAACCTCAAGACGCTGGAAGGAAAGGGGGACATCCGCCGCATGCTGGCGGCCACCCTGGACCACGTGCAGCCGGCCAACTGGGCACTCTCGGAGGCTGGCACCGGGGACGCAGAGAATGTGGAAGCCTGGATCACGTTCGAGACCGGTGCCGCCCGCGGCTACGGCCACCTCCGGCTGCGGAACGGCAAATGCTGGACGCTGCTGACCACCATGCAGGAACTCAAGGGCTTCGAGGAGAAGAAGGGTCCGCGGCGGGAGCAGGGCGTGGCCCACGAAATTGTCCGCGGCCGCCGGTCCTGGAAGGAACTCAAGGAAGAGCAGGAGGCGCGGCTCGGCTACGAGGAGCAGCCGTACTGCGTGATCATCGGCGGCGGCCAGGGCGGGATCGGCCTCGCCGCCCGGCTGAAGCGGCTTGGCGTGCCCACCATCATCGTCGAGAAGAACCAGAACCCCGGCGACTCCTGGCGCAACCGCTACAAGTCCCTGCACCTGCACGATCCCGTCTGGTACGACCACCTGCCCTACCTGAAGTTCCCGGACGACTGGCCCGTTTTCGCCGCCAAGGACAAGATCGGTGACTGGCTGGAGCACTACACCCGCATCATGGAGCTGAACTACTGGTCCGGCACCGAGTGCGTGGGGGCGGCGTACGACGACGGCACGCAGGAATGGGAGGTCAACGTCCTTCGCAACGGCGAACCGGTGACGCTCCGGCCGAGGCAGCTCATCTTCGCCCTGGGAGTCTCCGGCTACCCGAACATCCCGGTCTTCGACGGCGCCGAGTCCTTCCTGGGCGAGCAGCGGCACTCCTCCCAGCACCCGGGCGGCGGGGACTGGACGGGCAAGAAGGCCGTGGTGATCGGCTCCAACAACTCGGCGCACGATATCTGCGCCGATCTCTGGGAGCATGGGGCCGACGTCACCATGGTCCAGCGCTCCTCCACCCACATCGCGCGCAGCGAGTCCCTGATGGACCTGGCGCTGGGTGAGCTGTACTCGGAGCGGGCGCTCGCCGCCGGCGTGACCACCGAAAAGGCCGATCTGCTGTTCGCCTCCCTGCCCATGCGCGTCCTGCCCGGGGCCCAGGTGCCGGTGTACCAGGAGATGGCATCCCGGGACGCGGAGTTCTACTCCCAGCTGGAGGCCGCCGGGTTCGACCTGGACTTCGGCGTGGACGGCTCAGGCCTGTTCGTGAAGTACCTGCGGCGCGGCTCCGGCTACTACATCGACGTCGGCGCCTCCCAGCTGATCATCGACGGCAGGGTGAAGCTGAAGAACGGGCAGGTCACCAAGATCACCGGCAACGCCGTCGTGATGGATGACGGCACCGAACTGGAGGCGGACCTGATTGTCTACGCCACCGGGTACGGGTCGATGAACGGGTGGCTGGCGGACCTGGTCTCGCCCGAAATCGCGGACCGGGTGGGCAAATGCTGGGGATATGGCTCAGACACGCCAAAAGACCCTGGTCCCTGGGAGGGGGAGCTGCGCAATATGTGGAAGCCCACCAATGTGCCCAACCTCTGGATCCATGGCGGCAACCTGCACCAGAGCCGGCACTACTCCGCCTACCTGGCGCTGCAGCTGAAGGCCCGGATGGAAGGACTCGACACACCGGTCTACGAACTGCAGCCCAGCCACCACACCCGCTGACTCGGCGGTTGAGCCTGTCGAAACCCACATGAAAGGACCATCATGAAGGCAGCACGTTTCCACGCCCGCAAGGACATCCGGATCGAGGACATCCCGGAGCCGGAGCTGCGGGCGGGGGCGGTGAAGATCGACGTCGCGTGGTGCGGCATCTGCGGCACGGACCTGCACGAGTTCCTGGAGGGGCCAATCTTCTGTCCCGCGCCGGGGCATCCGCACCCGCTGTCCCACGAGGAATCCCCGGTGACCCTGGGGCATGAATTCTCCGGGACCGTGGCTGAAGTCGGCGAAGGCGTGGAGGGGCTGGAAGTGGGTGACAACGTCGTCGTCGAACCCTATTTCGTGGACGGGACCTGCGACATGTGCCAGGCGGGCAGCTACCACCTGTGCCGGCAGATGGGGTTCATCGGGCTGTCCGGCGGCGGGGGAGGGCTGAGCGAGAAGATCGTGGTGGACCAGCGCTGGGTGCACCCCGTCGGCAACATCCCGCTGGATGAGGCCGCACTGATTGAACCGCTGTCCGTGGCGCACCACGCGGTGGCGCGCAGCGGCGTCAAGGCAGGCGACACCGCGCTGGTGGGCGGGTCCGGGCCGATCGGCCTGCTCACCGCGGCGGTCCTCAAAGGCATGGGCGTGACCACGATCATCAGTGAGCTCACCCAGGCCCGCAAGGAGAAGGCCACCTCCAGCGGCGTGGCGGACCACGTCCTGGACCCAAGCAAGGAGGACGTCCCGGCGCGGGTGCGCGAACTCACCGGCGGCACCGGGGCGGACGTCGCCTTCGAATGCGCCGGCGTGAACGCCGTCCTGGACACCATGCTCGACGCCGTCCGGCCCGGGGCCGTGGTGGTGAACGTGTCCATCTGGGGCGCGCCCGCCACCGTCGACATGCAGAAGCTGGTGCTGAAGGAGATCGACCTGCGCGGCACCATCGCCTACGTCCGCGACCACCCAGCGGTGATCAGGATGGTGCAGGAGGGCAAGGTGGACCTCAAGCCGTTCATCACGGGCAGGATCGCGCTGGAGGACCTGGTGGAGCAGGGCTTCGACACCCTCATCAACCACAAGGACACGGCGGTGAAGGTGCTGGTGCATCCGTAGCCTGGAGTGCTCGGACTTTAGTCCCTGTTCTGGAGTAACCCCCGGGCGTAGCTTGGATGTGGGTCCCACGGCCGCGGGACCCACATCCAAGGGGGCATCATGACCAAGCCCAGGCTTTCGGTACTCAGCGTTCTCGGCCTCAGCGGGCTGCTGGTCCTCACGGGCTGCTCCGGCACGCCGTCGCCCGGTCCCACGACCAGTTCCGCGGCCCCGAGCCCCACGGCCAGTACCAGTCCCAGTACGACGGCGGGCCCCACCCTGACGGCGGCCCCGACGACGCCGGGCAGCACCTCAGCCGCGCCCACCACCCCGGCTGCCGCGCCGCCGTCGTCCGCCCCGGCAAGCCCGCCGCCCACGCAGGAGCCAACGCAGGAGCCTGCCCCCACCGGGCTCCCGGAACAGGTTGCCCCGCTGACCATCTATTACGTGGCGGTGGGGGACAACGGTGTCTCGGGGCCCATGATCGGCTGCGGTGACAGCCTGGTGGCCACCACCACGGCACCCGTCCGCTTCACCGACCAGGTAGGCCCCAGTGTGGGGACGCTGCTGGCCAATAAGAGCCGGGACGTGGGCATGTCCGGGCTGGTAAATGCGCTCTACCAGTCCAACTTGACCTACTTGGGCGGAGAGTTGAACGGCAGCACCATCACCATCTGGCTCTCCGGGCAGTTCATGCTGGCCGGGGAATGCGATGATCCGCGGGTGAAGGCGCAGTTGGAGTACACCGCCATGGCCGCATCGGGAGCCACCAGCGCGCAGGTGTACGTCAACGGCCGGCCGATTGACGAGGTGCTCAGCCTGAAGTAACTGCCAAGGTGGAATGCCGCCGCCGTCGTACCCTTGCCTTAGGTTAAAGCCAAGAAGCCCACGCGTCCGAACGGATCGGCATGACAGACGTGAACGTCCGGGAGCGCAGCTCCCTCCAGCTGGCCATCACTGATGCCGCAAGCCTGACGGCGGAGCAAACGCTGGCACGCCTGGGATCCGGGCCGGGCGGCCTCACCGGGGAGGAAGCCGCCGCCCGCCTGGAACAGCTGGGCCCCAATGCGGTCCGCACGCACCGTGCCAACGCCTGGGCAGTCCTGGGGCGGCAGTTCGCCAGCCCCATCCTGATCCTCCTGATCGTCACCGCGGGGTTGTCCCTGTTCCTGGGCGACGCCACCAACTCCATCGTTATCGGCGTGATCCTGCTGGTCAGCGTCGGCCTCGGCTTCACCAACGAATACCGCGCGGAACGGGCGTCCGAGGCCCTGCACGACCGCGTCACGCACCGTGCCGTGGCACTCCGCGGGGGAAGCACCAGGGAAGTGGACGTTACCGCCCTGGTACCGGGCGACGTCGTCCATCTCTCCCTGGGTGCCATCATCCCCGCGGATATCCGGCTCCTGACCACCAACAACCTTCTCTGCGATGAAAGCATCCTTACCGGGGAGTCCCAGCCTGCGGCCAAGGAAGCTTCCCCCGTAGCACCCGGTTCAGCACTGGGGGACCTCACTTCCTGCGTGTTCATGGGCACGGTGGTCCAGTCCGGCGGCTGCACCGGGGTGGTGGTGGCCACCGGCGGCCGGGCCGAATTCGGGCGCATCGCCCTCGGGCTGGGCGAGAGGCAGCCGCAGACCGAATTCCAGCTGGGACTCAAGCGGTTCTCCTTCCTGCTGTTGCAGGTAGCGATGGTGCTCACCTCGCTGATCTTCGTGGCCAACCTGCTGCTGGAGCGGCCCCTCCTGGAATCGCTGCTGTTCTCGCTGGCCATCGCGGTCGGCATCACCCCGCAGTTGCTCCCTGCCGTGGTCAGCACATCCCTGGCCACCGGCACCCGGCAGCTGGCCAAGCGCAAGGTGCTGGTCAAACGCCTGGTATGCATCGAGGACCTGGGGGACATGGACATCCTGGTCACGGACAAGACCGGCACCCTGACGGAGGGCAGGATCAGCTTCACCGGTGCGCTGCCAGCCGCCGCGGAGACGTCCGACGACGGCCTGCTCACCCTGGGCCTGCTGGCCACCGAGACCGATTACGCGGAGGCCAAAAATTCCCCGGCAGGGCAGAACCCGCTGGATGCCGCCCTGTGGGACAGCCCCGGGGCGTCCGGTTTCGACCCGGGGCGCTTCGAGCGGGTGGACCTGATCGGCTTTGACCACCAGCGGCGCCGCACCACAGTGCTGGTCCGGGAGAACGGCGGCCCCGCGCAGCTGGTCACCAAGGGCGCCCCGGAGGACATCCTGGCCCTCTGCGGATCCACCCCGCCCGCCGTGCAGGCACTGCTGGACGAACAGTTCGACGCCGGCTCCCGAGTGGTTGCCGTGGCCACCCGCCCGGCCCCGGGGCTGGACAGGCTGATGCCGGCGGACGAGCGCAACCTGACCCTGGCCGGTTTCCTCGTCTTCCTGGACCGCCCCAAGGCCAGTGCCCGCCAGTCCCTGGACCTCCTGGAAGCACTGGGCATCTCGGTGAAGATCGCCACCGGGGACAACGCCAAGGTGGCGGAGAAGGTCTGTGCGGACCTGGACGTGATCTCAGGCGGCACCCTCACCGGTGCCCAGGTTGAAGCCATGTCCGACGCCGACCTCGCCGCCGCCGCCCGAACGGCAACGATCTTCGCGCGTGTCTCGCCCGAACAAAAAGCACGCATTATCGCCCTGCTGCGCCTCAGCGGCGGATCCGTGGGCTTCATGGGTGACGGCGTCAATGACGCGCTGGCACTCCACAAGGCGGACATCGGCATCTCCGTCGATACCGCCACTGACGTTGCCAAGGACGCGGCCGACGTCGTCCTCCTGGACAAGGACCTGGGCGTGCTGGCTGAGGGCGTGATGGAGGGCCGGCGGATCTTCGCCAACACCATCAAGTACGTACTGATGGGCACCTCCAGCAACTTCGGCAATATGTTCAGCGCGGCAGTGGCCTCGGTGGTGCTGAGTTTCCTGCCCATGCTGCCGGGCCAGATCCTGCTGAACAACCTGCTGTACGATTCCGGGCAGCTGGCCATTCCGGGGGACCGGGTGGACAAGGAGCAGTTGCGGGCGCCGTCGCACTGGGACATTGCCTTTATCCGGCGGTTCATGCTGCTCTTCGGGCCGATCAGTTCGCTGTTTGACTTCGCGACGTTCGCGCTGATGCTGTTTGTGTTTACCGCAGCTCCGGGGGAGTTCCGGGCCGGCTGGTTCATCGAATCCATCGCCACCCAGACGCTGATCATTTTCGCCATCCGCACCCGGCGGGTCCCCTTTCTGCGGAGCCGGCCCTCAGCAGGCCTGATCGCCGCCTCGCTGGGAGTGGTGGCCCTCGGCATCTTCCTGCCGCTGTCACCCGTGGCCGCAGTGCTGGGCTTCGACCCCTTGCCGGTGCCGTTCTTCCTGGCCCTCATGGGCATGGTGGTGGTGTACCTGGTGCTGGTGGAGGTGGCCAAGCAATGGTTCTTCGCACGCGACGCCCAGCAGCTGCCCGCCCCGCCGCCGCCCGTCCGGCGCCGTAGGGATACGCACCACATTGCCCGGCGGGCGTTCCGGTTCAGCATCCCCGTCAAGGTACCCCCGCTCCCGATTCCTGCCGCCCGGGGACGCGTCCTGAGGGGAGGCAGGGCACGGCGGGCCGGGGCCGGCCGTAACCTTTAGGGCGCGCGGCGCCACGGGTTGTTAGAGTGGTGAACGGGACGCTGGGGGCTTTCAAATATCGGATCCGGGGTGAGGCAGCCCGCCGTGGATGCGTTCGATATCGGAGCGTTTTTACATGTGGCGTGAACCTATTAGGCGACGGACCCGGGAACTCCTGCGGGAGTTCGTAGAGCGGGCAGATGATCTTGTCCGGGCACAGGAACACGTTGAGGGGCTGCTCGGCGCAGTCGTCTCCATGACGGAGGACCTGAGCCTGGAGGCAGTGCTGGACCGGTTGGTGCAGTCTGCGTGCGAACTTGTCGGGGCGCGCTACGGGGCCCTGGGCGTCATCGGTGACGACCAGCAGCTGAGCCACTTCATCACCGTGGGCATCGATGAAGAAGGCGCCCGGGTGATCGGCGACCTGCCCACCGGCCACGGCGTGCTGGGCCAGCTGATCCGCGAACCCAAGCCCCTGCGGCTCCACGATCTGGGCGAACACCCCATCGCGGTGGGGTTTCCCCCCAACCACCCGCCCATGAGCACCTTCCTGGGCGTCCCGGTCCGGGTCCGTAACGAGGTCTTCGGGAACCTGTACCTGACGGAAAAGATCGGTGGCCAGGATTTCACGGGTGAGGACGAGGACCTGGCGGTTGCCCTGGCGGCCGCCGCCGGTGTGGCCATCCAGAACGCAAAGCTGTTTGATGACAGCAGGCGCCGCCAGCGCTGGCTGGAAGCGGGCATGGAAGTCAGCGACCGCCTGAAGGACCAGCCGCGATCGGACACCGAGAACCTGGACATGATCGCCGAACGCGCCCTCAACGCCTCTTCCTCTGTCCTGTCCCTGATCGCATCGGTGGGGCAGGACGGAACCATCAGGTGCCGGACCTCGGTGGGTGCCCAGTCGATGCCTGGCGGCCAGGAACTGCCCGCCGCCGCCATCCTGTCCGAAGTGCTGGAGACGGGGGAGTCCAGGGTCCTGGCCGACCCGCTCCAGGTGTTCGATCCGACGTCGGCCGAGAAGCTGGGCCCGGTCCTGGTGGCCGCCCTGGGCAGCAACAGTGACGGCCACCGCGACAGCGTCCTGGTCCTGGCCCGGGCCGTTGGCGGCGCCCGCTATACGGACGTCGATGCTGAACAAAGCGCAGTGTTTGCCTCCCGGATCGGGCTGACGCTGGACCTGCTCAAGGCGAACCAGCTGCGCGAGGAGCACGCCCTGTTCATCGACCGGGAACGGATCGCGGCGGACCTGCACGACCTGGTGATCCAGCGGCTCTTCGCTGCCGGGCTGAGCATCCAGGGGCTGCGCCGCTACACAGCGGATCCGCAGGCACACGAGCGGCGCATCGCCGGGATCACCGCGGAACTCGACGACTGCATCCACCAGCTCCGGGACACCATCTACTCCCTGCAGGCCCGTGAGCCTGATAGGGAACTGCTCAGCGGGCGGGTGCTGCGCGCCGTCCAGGAAGCCGCCAACGCGTCCGGATTCCTCCCCAGGATCCAGTTTTCCGGGCCGGTGGACGATGCGGTGGACGACGATGTCGCCGCACAGTTGCTCCCGGTACTCCACGAAAGCGTCAGCAACGCCGTCCGGCATTCGGGATCGGAGGACATCGCCATCCTGCTCGCCGTCCAGGATGGCGACGTGGTCCTCACGGTCCGCGACACCGGGCGCGGGTTCAAGGATCCCCAGCGGGTCAGCGGGCTGACCAACATGAGGAACCGGGCCGCCCGCCTGGGCGGTCAATGCATCATCGACAGCGTCCCCGGCAAAGGCACCAGCGTGACGTGGAGGGCGCCCGCTGCCGGCTGACCGGCGGTTTGGTCAGTGCAGCAGTTCCCAGGCCCGGGGGATGGGCGCGGGTATCAGGTGGGCCCGCCGCCGGAAGCCGAGCTTCTGGAGCACGGAGGAGACGCTGGCGGCGACGGCAGCCTCGGTCATGACCATCTCCTGCCCGATTTGGTGGTTGGTCAGCCCGCGCGCCATGAGGGCGAGCACGCTCCGCTCCGTCCGTGTCATGGCTTTGAGCCAGGGCGCGGAAGCGGTGGCATGGAGGCTTTCGGCCACCCGCTCCCTGACCCCCGGACCCATGGGCGGTATGCCGGCGGCGGTGATGCGGAGGCAGTTGATCAAAGAATTATGGTCTCCGATCCGCTTGAGCACATACCCTGACGCGCCCGCGAGAACCGCTGCGCGCACCGCGTGCTGTTCGTCCCAGCCGGTAAGGATCAGGCACTTCACGTCCGGGGCAGTTGCGCGCAGGTCACGGCACACCTCGATGCCTGTTCCGTCCGGCAGCCTGTCATCGAGCACGACGATGTCCGGCTGCAGGATGTGGATCAGGCGGGCCGCCTCCGCAGCCGATCCGCTTGCGCCAACAACATCGAATCCCGCATGCTCGAGCAGGTCGCCCAGGCCTCGGCGGACCATCTCGTGGTCATTGAGGATGAACACCCGGACGGGCAAGGCGGGGAACGCAGCCTCTCCAGGGGGTTCTGCAGGTGTGTTCATTAAGACGCTCTCATCGGTTCGATGCCCTCCCCGGCTGCCCTCTCCCTGCAGCCGCCCCTCCGGAAGGAACCACATTTATTCATCCAGCACTTGTGGCCACTCCATTCCCAGCGCTGTAACGGTGGGTACCGGAGCCTCCCGGGGGATGCTGCAGACAGCGCAGATGGTGTTGTGTTCCGGACCGGTCACCCATTGATGGGACTCCTCCAGGCGGTATTCATACCGCCCGCCGAGCTCCTGGAGCCGGTTCAGTGCCACGCTGGCAGTTTCCCATGAACTCCAGCGGCCCACCAGCCCGCCGTTGTCCCTGGAAATGGCATTGCATCCGCCGTCGCCCAGCCCGGCCGCGGCGCCCAGGCCTGCCGCCGGGAAGCCGCCGCCGTACACTGCCCTGTATTCGTCCTCGGTTGCCATGTTCCTGACCACCCCGTCCCGTCTCAGGCGGCTTTCTTTTGCGGTGTGAGGAATACCTCCAGCGCCTGGAGCGTGGCCACGGCATCATGGAACGCCGGGTTTCGGTGCGGATGCAGGCGCGCCAGCAGGCCGCCGTTGTACTGGAGGCGGCGCCGGGCGGTACTGACGGCGCGGACAGCGTGGTCAAGGTCGTCCGGGCGCCGTGGCAGGGCGATGTTCATGCACTGGATTGACGCAAGGGCAACGGCCAGGACATTGGCGTCTAGCTGCTGGCCGGCTGCCCGGTGGCCGCGCAACCGGGAGGCAAAACCGTCCCAAATGTCCCGTGCTGCCGTCCGCGCCACCTCTGTCCGGGCCTGGTTCGCCGGCAATCCGTGGTCCAGGAAGTGCTGATAGAGCGAATCGAACCGGATGGCGAGCTGTTCAGCTTCCTTCCCGGCGTCACCGCCAGGAACTGGCTCGGGGATGAAATTGGAAGGGTGGAGGAGCATCGCGCGCCGGCGGGCAGCTTCCGCCTGCCGCATTCGGGCGGGGCGGAACGTGAGGATGTCAGCGGACATGCCGGTCCTTTCAAAATCCAGCCGGCCGGATGCGGCTGCGCACCGGCGGGCATCCCGTGGATGCCTCGGGTGGAAAGTCACTGGGGGTTTGATGGGCCGCTCCGGCCCCGCACAGTGGGGACCCGGAGACTGCCCTCACCAGAATGCCAAGCATCCCCAGCTGGCTATAGGGCTGAAGGTCCCGTCATCGCCGGGACTCCCGCGACCGATCACGGCGGACGGGGGCTTAGTGCCCTGTTGCGGGCTTTGGAGCCGCCCTAGCCTGAAATGGGCGGCGCGGTGCACGGCCGCCTGCCGAACCGGGAGGCACACGGTGAAATCTGCAAACACGAGCGTCATTGCGGGCGTGATCCTCATCGCCCTGGGCGTGCTGTTGCTCCTTGACCGGCTGGGCGTCATGGACACCGCCGCATTCACGGCACCGCTGATCTTCGCGGCCGTGGGGGTTCTGTTCCTGTCCCTGTTCGTCCGCCGCCGGGAGAACTGGTGGGCGGCCATCCCCGGGTCCGTGTTCCTTGGCCTGGCAGCCGTAGTCACCGCCACCCAGCTCACAGGGGGTGCCTGGGGGGCCGCTTTCCTGTTCCTTTTCATGGCTGCCGGATTCGCGGCCGTCTTCGTGCGCGAACGCACCAACTGGTGGGCCCTGATCCCTTCCGGCGTCATGTTCACGCTGGCTCTCATCGTGGCCCTCCCGCCGCAACTGCAGGGCACGCCCACCGCCGCCATCCTCTTCCTGGGCCTGGCCGCCACTTTCGGGGTGCTGTCAGTGGTCCCGGTCCACACCGCGGACGAGGCCGGCGGCCACGCCGAGCGGATGAGATGGCCGTTGATCCCGGCCGGCATCCTCGCCGTCATGGGCCTGATCTTCATCCTCCAGGCGACGGCGCTGCTCATCCCGGTGGACGTTGCCTTCCCCGCGGTGATGATCCTCGCCGGACTCGCCCTCATGGTTTACGCCTACCTCGCCCACCGCGACGGACGGCAGAAGGCCCACGGCCCGGGAACGCGGGCGGGCTAACGGCCGGCCCCGCGGACAACCGGCGCAAGCAGCGTGGCCCACAGGTGCCAGAGCATGGCGGCGAGGGTGGCCAGGAAGGCCGCAACTGCCAGCCACAATTCGGCGCGGCCGATCGCCGCCACCAGGGGCAGCTGGTCCGCGCGGCCAAGGTAGATCCCGGCCACGGCATACATGCCCAGGGGGAAGATGACGCTCCACAGGCCCGGCTCGTAGGACAACGGCACCCGGTGGACCATATGGCGCCACCACCCCGCCGCAAGGAGCACCGGGAAAAGCCAGGAGGCAAACGACCAGAACACCACCGAAGCCCCGGCCACCAGCCCGCGCGTTGCGTCCACCATGGGTGCGCCCGCCATCTCCACGATCCGGGCACCTGCCAGGACGCTGATGGCCATGGCGCCCATGGCCACGAAGTACTGCGGGCGCAGGTCCTCCGGCCGGATGGGGTAGGTCATGAGCCGCAGCGAGACAAAGATCCCCACGGCCGCGTAGAGGATCAGTCCCACGGACCAGGCGACGACGGCGACGAGCGCCAGGGCGGCGCGCCACTCCGGCCCGGCAAGAGGCTCGATCGACGCCGCCGCAACCGCCACGGACTGGCTGGCCACGCACCAGATAAACCAGGAACCGTTCGCATCCTTGACCACGGGCCGCTCTGACCGGCCAAGCACCGCAGTCCAGGGCACGACGTAGCCGAGCACCACCCAGGCCAGTACGGCGACGGCAAGCAGGACCGCCGTCGTGCCCTGCCATCCCGCCATGCCAAGCCGCGCCCCCAGCACGTTTGTTCCGGCGATGAAGGTGAAGAATCCGAAGGCGCGCCCGGGATCCATGAAGTCAGTACGCATGTCGGCGGCGAACTTTGCCAGGCGGAGCAGGCTGAGGGCGAGGATCAGGACGTAGGAGAGCCCGCAGACCACCAGGAGCGCCACGGAAAGCGCGTGGAAGCCCTCGAGTTCGAGGCCCACGGAGATGATCCCGCTGGCCATCGTGAGGGCGAAGTAGCCGGGCGTCAGCGTCCGTACTGCCTCGCCGGCGCGGGAGCCCAGGGAATCCGGGGCATCCGTGGCTGTGTCCATGGCACCCAGCTTAGGCTGGCTCAGGGCGCACCGGTGCGGCGTTCCACCTGCGCCTCCGCCCGGTCCCAGTGCGCCCGCAGCAGCGCGGCGACCCGCCCGGGTTCCGCACGGTGCGGGGGATCGAAGTGGTGCCGGCCGGGAAACACCTCCAGCCGGTAATCGGCGAAGACGCGGGACAGGCGGCCGGCGTTGTCCCCCTGCTCATCCGGGCTGCTCATGCCGCCCAGCACGAAGAGCACCGGCTTGTCGAAGGCAGCCAGCCGGCCGCGGTCCAGGTCATACGTTTCGAACGCGTGCAGGAAGGCGCTGATGCCCGCCGGCCTCTTGGCCATCCACTGCGGTGGCGGGCCGGGCGGCGGAGGCGGCAGGACGGCGTCGGGCTTCACCTGCAGCCGCATGAAGGACGCCACGAATTCCTCCGGCGGCAGGGCAGCCAGTTCCCCGTACCGGTGCCACAGCCGCGTGTGCTCCGGGCTCCAGTCCCAGGTGCCGGCCCAGGCCGGCTCCAGCAGGGCCAGGCTCAGCAGCCGTTCCGGGTGCCGGGCAGTGAGCGCCAGGGCCGCTGCGCCGCCGCCCGAATAGCCCAGCAGGTGGAAGCTGTCCCAGCCGCGGGCGTCGGCCTCGCGGAGCACGCCGTCCCCTTCGGTGTCCAGGTTCCAACCAGGCGGTGGCGCGTCATCCTGATAAAGCTCCAGGTCCTTGGCCAGGGCATCAGCACTTTCCCCCAGGGCTCCCAGCAGCGCGCCATAGGCGGGACCGGCGGGCAGCACACTGCCCGGCAGCAGGATCACGCGGTACGGTTCCACGGCAAAGACCTCCAGGGGCGGCGCGTCAGCCGCGCGCCGCCAGATGTTCGGATACGTGCTCGGCGTCCGGACCCACGCCCACCAGGGTGGCGGAGATGTGCCGCGTCAGCCAGGGGAGTCCGACGGCGTAGACGCCCGGGTGCTCAGTGACGCCCTTGGCGTGGCGGGGGTAGCCCCACTCATCCAGGAGGGGAAGGTCCAGCATGGCGAAGTCCAGGCCATAGCCGGTGCACCAAATGACGGAGGTGATCCCTTCCGCAGCCAGGTCCAGGCGGGCGCCGGTGTCCGCAGGCAGCCAGGGGTCCTCCTCCGGGACGTCGGCCTCCGGCGCGTCCAGCCCGGCCGCCCTGATGTAAGCGTCGGACAGCATCCCGAGCCGCTGCCGGAACCCGGCTTCCACCAGGGCCAGGCGCTGGGGGAGGTCGTCGGTGAACACCAGCGCGCCCGCGTCCACTCCCTCAAAGCGGCCGTGCAGCCTGACTCCGCGGCGCCCCAATCCCCGCAGGTGCACGCTATGGCCGCCCCCATTGCCGGACAGGAGCGGGTTGCACATGAACCGCCCGGCCGGGGAGGGCAGTCCATGCACCTGGAGCGCGTTGATTCCGTACTCCGGTCCGTGGATGTTCACCGCCATGATCCAGTGGAAAATGTCCTGGCCGCGGTACCGCCGGGGCGCCTCGGGACACGAGGAAACTGACAGGTGCACGGTCCGCCCGGCGTCGAGCAGATCCTCGGTGATCTGGCCACCGGACTGCCCCGTCCCCACCACCAGCACCGCCCCGTCCGGCAGTTGGGCGGGGTTGCGGTACTCATGGCTGTGCATTTGGAGGACGGCGGGGGAGATGCCGACGGCGGCCGGCATGCGCGGGCGCTGGAACGCACCGCTGGCCAGGACAACGTTGCGGGCGGACCAGCTGCCTTGGCCCGTCTCCACGGTGAAGCCGGTATCCGTGGGCGAAATCCTGGTGACTTCCGTGCGCAGCTGCACCGGGGCGTTGATGTGCTGCGCGTAGCGGCGGAAGAAATCGATGGTGGCATCCCGGGAAATGAAGTCGTCCGGTTCGGTCCCCTCGTAGGACTTTCCAGGCGCCGTGACCGAGAAATTGGGGGTGTTCAGGTAGAAGGAGTCCCACCGGTCCTGCCAGGCCCCGCCCAGGGCGTCCCGCCGTTCGAGGACCACGTGCTCGACGCCGCGCTGCGCCAGCCAGTAGCTGGTGGCCAGGCCCGCCTGGCCAGCGCCCACCACCACGGTGTGGGTCGCCTCGCGGGAGACAGCGGGGGCGGACACGGTCAGCCGGCTGTCCGGGGTGCCCGTGCCTTCGGCGCCTTGGGCTCCTTGGCCGGCAGGGAGCCGACGTACGCCAGAGCCTTCTCGGCCCATGCCCGCGCCCGGGTGTCGTCGCCGTCGCCCTCTTCATTCCACACCTCGGGCAGGCCGGTGTACCCGCCCAGGGGCCTCTCCGCGGGTCCAAACGGCATGGTGCGTTCGGAGGACTCCAGCAGTTCCTTGTCCTCACGGGAGAGCTTCACGCCAATGGTGGACCCGAACAGCCCGGCGAACATGTTGCCGTTGACGAACGCTCCCAGGTTGCCAAACATGGGTTTGACCACCACCCCGGGGTGGTCGGGGACCACGCGGCGGAACCGCTCTTTTTCTTCCTCGGTCGCCTTGGGCATCTCCATGGCTTTGCCTCCCGTTGGCAGGGTTTGTCCGCAGGATCTGGATGCAGGATATGCCCGTTTGGCGGTGGGGTCGAGGGGCCGTTGCCGGAGGCCACTTCCCGGGAACAAATCCCGCTTTGAGCAGGTCAAACTTCCCCGGCCGGTGCTATACCTGACCATAGGCAACTAATTGCGGCTGCCTCGCGAAAAGGGCGGATTCCGAGGACCCGGGATTTCCCGGAAGGTTGGAGGCAACGGTGCTGGCAACTCCAGCTCCGGGGCCGGCAGGACGCAACACGCGGCCGGGCCGGACATACCTGGGTTCCCTGGCCCTTGCCACGCCCGCCGTCCTGGCGGTGGCCCTCCTCACCGGCTGCAGCGGCGGCACCAGCCAGTCGGTGTCCACAGCCGTCAAGGACAGTTCCTCTGCCGTCGCCACCGCCCGGATCGCGCTCCGCCAGGACATGGACGGCAAGCTGGCCCGTGCCGCCACCTCCACCACGCTCGATGACGAGCTCAAGGAACTCCAGTCCAGCCGAAGCACCGTCCTGAAGCTCTCCCCGGCCACCGCGGAGGACCGCGAAACCCAGAAGCAGGCACTGGACGTACTGGACCAGTGCGCCGCGGGCTTTGCCACGGCGCGCGCGGCTTTGGCAGCGGGCGACGGCGGCACCCCCTCCGTGTCCGACGGGGACAAGGCGCTCGCCGGCGCGCAGGACGCCCTCAAGCAACTCGAAGGCAAGGTGGGGTCACCATGAAGGCTGAACCGTGAAGCGGCTCCTCGGCGTCGCACTCGGGGTCCTCACCGCCATCGGCGGCTTTGTGGACATCGGGGACCTGGTGACCAACGCCGTCGTCGGATCCCGATTTGGCCTGTCCCTGGTGTGGGTGGTGGCCGTCGGCGTCGTAGGGATCTGCCTGTTCGCCAACATGTCCGGCCGGGTGGCTGCGGCCTCCGGCCGGGCCACCTTTGAAGTGATCCGCGAACGGCTGGGCGCGCGGGCCGGGCTGGCCAACTTGGCGGCGTCCTTCCTGATCAACCTGATGACCGTGACCGCGGAGATCGGCGGCGTAGCCCTGGCCCTGCAGCTGGCCAGCAGCGTGTACTACCTGCTGTGGATTCCTGTGGCGGCGCTGGCCGTGTGGCTGGTGGTCTGGCGCGTCCGGTTCACCGTCATGGAGAACGTCACGGGCCTGCTGGGGCTGACCTTGGTCATCTTTGCCGTGGCACTGTTCCTGCTGAAGCCGGACTGGGGCTCGCTGGCAGGGCAGCTGTCGCCCGCCGTGCCGGCGCAGGAAACGGTGTGGACCTACAGCTACTACGCCATCGCCCTGTTCGGCGCGGCCATGACCCCGTATGAGGTCTTCTTCTTCTCCTCCGGCGCTGTGGAGGAGGGGTGGACGGTGAAGGACCTGCTCCAGGAGAGGATCAACGTCCTCATCGGATTCCCGCTGGGTGGCCTGCTGTCCGTCTCCATCGCCGCGTGCGCCGCCGTCGTCCTGCTGCCCGCCGGCATTTCGGTGACGTCGCTGTCCCAGGTGATCCTGCCTGTGGCCGAGGGCGCGGGGAAGGTCGGCCTGGCGCTGGTCCTGGTGGGGATCGTGGCGGCGACTTTCGGCGCAGCCCTGGAAACCACCCTCTCCAGCGGCTACACCCTGGCCCAGTTCTTCGGCTGGTCCTGGGGCAAGTTCCGCCGTCCAGCCGAGGCCGCCCGCTTCCACCTGTCCATGATCGTGTGCCTGCTGGTGGGCATCGCGGTTCTGGCTACCGGCGTGGATCCGGTCCTGGTGACCGAGTACTCGGTGGTGTTTTCCGCGATCGCGCTGCCCCTTACCTACCTGCCCATCCTCATTGTGGCCAACGACCCCCAGTACATGCGCGAGCACGTGAACGGGCGGGTGGTCAACGGGCTGGGCATGGTCTACCTGGTGATCATCCTGGTGGCCTCCATCGCCGCCATCCCCCTCATGATCGTGACAGGAGCCGGCTCATGACATCGTCGCACGACCCGCTGCCTCCCGCCCCGAAAGTGGCCGGGCGCGTCCTGGACGCCCAGCTGCACCTGCTGGACCGGCAGGTTCTGGACCACAACGGCGTTCCGGTCACCACCGTCGACGACCTTGAACTGAGCGGCCCAGCGGTGGATGAGGCCATCGAGCCCGGGACGGCCGCGCCTGTCCTTAAGTCGCTGCTGACCGGGCCGGTTCTGGGTACACGCATTTTCGGCGGCAGGCCGCCGTCGTCCCGGCTGATCCGCATCCCGTGGAAAGACATAGCGGAGGTGGGCGTGGTGCTGCGGCTTGGCATCAGCGGGGAGCCGCTGGATGCGAGCTGGGTGGAGCGGTGGGTCCGGGACAAGATCATTGCGCGCATTCCGGGAGGCCGCCATGATCCTCGGTGACCTGCTGGGCACCCCCGTCCTGGACGCCGACGGCGGGAGGCTGGGCCGGGTGGCAGACGTCCGGTTCGTCCTGGACGGCACCCCGCACCAGCTGATGGCGGAGCCGCGCCTGCTTGGGCTGGTCATCGGCCCGCACAGCACGGCCTCCTTCATGGGCTACGACCGGAACGGCCTCATGCGGCCCCGGCTGGTGGCCCAGATCCTCCGCTGGCGTCACCGCGGGTCATTCCTGGTGCTGTGGGAAGACATCGCCATGGTGGGCCCGCGATCGGTGCGGCTCCGGCCCGGGTACACCCGTTACAGCCCTGCGCTGCAGGGCGCGACGGAGGCGTGAGCCGGGCCCGGCAGGCATGCAATTAGGCGAGCGTCAAATCTCCTGTAGTGTAGGACCTGTTGTTGTGTTTATGCAGTTGGTAGTTCAGGCAGTACGCGCGGTCGAAAGTCCGTGTTCTTCTGAAGTAGCGGTTTTTGAACACCCCACGCCGGAGGGCCCGAAAGTCGGGACGTTCCCTCCACCTTCACGAAGGACAAAATAATGGCTACTGGTACCGTCAAATGGTTTAACGCTGAAAAGGGCTTCGGCTTCATCTCCCCGGACGACTCCTCGCAGGACGTTTTCGCGCACTACTCCGCGATCAACTCCTCCGGCTTCCGCTCCCTCGAAGAGAACCAGAAGGTTTCCTTCGACACCGAGCAGGGCCCCAAGGGTCCCCAGGCCACCAACATCCAGGCTCTCTAATTTCCTAGGGATCCGGGACCGTTAGGTTTCCAAGCAGGGCTTGCCGTTCAACGGCAGGCCCTGCTTTTCTTTTGCGCGACGGCCAGGATCTGGGAAATATTTCCTCCTCGACAAAGGACGGTTGAAGGAGCATTCTGTAATGTGCGTACGTACGCAGCGTGCCAATCCCACGCCCACGGCGGCGTTTGGAAATCTCCAATGACGCGGCACCAGATGGGGTGGTGCATGTCCGGCACGTAAGTCGGCCGGCACCAGCTGCCCGCGCTCCCCGGCATCGGCAGCCGGCACCTTCACTCCGAAAACAGCGGCCCGTCTGGCCAGTTGTCCACTGCGTTGGACTGGCTGCAGCTGCTTATCGCCTCTGGCCGATGGCAGTTCGAGAAAGCATCGCTATGAAGCACACTCGGGGAATAACTCGAAGATTCAACAAACTGTCGTTTATCGTTGCATTCGCTGTTGCACTGCTCGCTTCACTGGGGCTTGCCGGCCCGGCCGCGGCCGGTGACTGGGGGCACCGGACCTGGCACGTGCAGGTGGGTTCTGAATCCCACGACCAGGAGATCCAGGGGATGGCATTCCTTCCCTCGGAAATCTTCATCAATGAGCGGGACACCATTATGTGGCACGCAAACTCCGCGGAGATCCACACGGTGACCTTCCTGGCGTCGGGTCAGCCGCTGCAGGATTTCAATCCGTTCGATCCCAATGAACTGCAGCAGCGCGGAAAGGATTACTACGACGGCAAGTCGTACTACAACTCGGGCATCATGGCCAACGTTGACGTGCCGGGCTTCCCGGCTGTCAAGGACTACAGCCTGACGTTCCCGCGCGAGGGAAACTTCACCTACTACTGCCTGGTTCACGGCAAGATGATGAAGGGAACCGTCCATGTGCGCGAGCAGGGCACGGATTATCCCTATAACCAGGGTGACTACAACAGGCAAGCACGGGACGCGGCGCGGTCCGTCATCCGCGATGGGCAGCACCTCGACGCCTCGCTGGCCGAACAAGCCAGCAACCACCAGGTCATGGCGGGTGGTGACGACGGCGTGGCGATGGTCATGCGCTTCGTCCAGCCAAGCGTGACGGTACATGTTGGTGAAAAGGTGAACTTCGTCAATAACGGTATGGGTGCTCCACACACCGTGACCTTCGGCAACGAACCGGCGAATATTTTCGCCCCGTCCGGCACGCCTGCCGACTTCACCGGCGGCGACCTCAGCTCGGGAATTATCCCCCCACAGGGGTCATTCGAAGTGACGTTTAAGGCAACCGGAACCTTCAAATACATCTGCGCGCTCCATGACTACATGGGCATGGTGGGCAAGGTGATTGTCGTCGATTAATGAATCAGCTTCCGTGCCCGGCTGGAGCGTTTGCCCCAGCCGGGCACGGTGGCGTTACAGCCTGCCGGGCGGAGAAGCCTATACGCCGGCAGGGTCCTCTGGCTGGCCTGCGGCGGAGGACGTACCCGGGTGGGGGTGCCCCAGGGCGGATGAACCGGAAGCCGGGGAGAGCCCCAGCCGCCTGACCACCTCCGCAGCCTCCTCCGCGGGGGTCCGCCCCACGTCCACCACGATGGTGTTCTCATCCGGTCCCGGCGGCTCGAGGGTCGCGATCTGCGAATCAAGCAGGGACGGGGGCATGTAGTGGTCCATCCGCGCCGTCAGCCGGCGGCCGATCTGTTCCTTGGAACCTGACAGGTGCACGAAGACGACGTTCTTCTCGCGAAGCCGGTCCCGGTAGGTCTTCTTCAGCGCCGAGCAGGTAATGATCCCGGGGATCCCTGCCATGGTGTGTTCGATGATCCACGAGGCAATCGTGTCCAGCCACGGCCAACGGTCCTCGTCGGTCAAGGGAATGCCGGACGCCATCTTTTCCACGTTTTCGGCCGGGTGCAGGTCGTCGCCTTCCTCCAGGTCCCAGCCGAGCTGGCCGGCCAGGATTCCTGCCACCGTGGACTTACCGGAGCCCGACACGCCCATGACGACCAGGACCGGCTGCTGGACGGACTCGGGGGTCTGTGCGGCATCCATCAAGGGATCACCACGGACAGGATCATGACCAGGGCGAATCCGACCACGGAGATGAGGGTTTCCATGACGGACCAGGTCTTGAAGGTCTGGCCAACAGTCAAGCCGAAGAGTTCCTTGACCAGCCAGAAACCAGCATCGTTCACGTGGGAGAGGAACAGGGAACCGGCGCCCACAGCGAGGACGAGCAGGCCTGCATGCCCGGGGGAGAGGCTGGCCGCCAGCGGCGCCACGATGCCCGCCGCCGTCACGGTTGCCACGGTGGCTGACCCGGTTGCGAGCCGGATGGCGACCGCGATGAGGAAGCCCAGGACCAGGACGGAGATATTGGCTCCGGTGGCCCATTTGGCAACCGCATCGCCCACTCCGGCCCCGATGAGGGTCTGCTTGAAGCCGCCGCCTGCGCCCACGATCAGGATCACGGCTGCGATGGGCCCAACGGAGGCGCCGATCTTGGCGCCGATTTTGGTGCCGGTGAAGCCGACCGCGTAGCCGAACGTCACCAGGGCCAGCAGGACCGCCAGGGTCATGGCAACCAGCGGTTCACCGATGAAGTCAAAGAAGACGCGTGCGGCGCTCGGGTTCTTGGCGTTGGGGTCGACGATGTCCACCACGGCCTTGAGGAGCATCAACACGACAGGGAAGACGATGGTCAGCAGGGTGACGAGGAACGTGGGCTGGCGCTTGGCGTCAGGATCGGCCTGGGTGTGTTCTGTATCAATGCCGCCGGCTACCTTCGGGGCATCCACGGGGACCCAACGCGCAGCGTAGATGGCGAACAGCGGGCCGCAGATGATGACCGTGGGAATGGCGATCAGGAGCCCGAGTGCCAGGGTGATGCCCAACGGGGCGTTCAGGCTGGAGATGGCCACGAGGGGACCGGGGTGCGGCGGGACCAGGCCGTGCAGGACGGAGAGGCCGGCGAGGGCCGGGATGGCTACGCGCATCAGCTTCCGGCCCGACCGCTGGGCCACCAGGACGATGACGGGCAGCAGCAGCACGAGGCCGATCTCGAAGAACATCGGCAAACCGATGATGACGGCGACCAGGGCCATGGCCCAGGGGAGGACCTTCGGAGAGACCTTGCCGAGCAGGGTGTCCACGACGCGGTTGGCGCCGCCGGAGTCTGCCAACAGTTTGCCCAGCATGGCGCCGAGGGCGATCAGCAGGCCAACTTCCTTCAGCGTGCCCCCCACGCCGTCTTCAAAGTTGCTGATGACCTTCCCCAGTTCAACCCCGGAGGCGAGGCCGACGAACGCCGATCCGAGGACCAGCGACAGGAAGGGATGGAGCTTGAGTTTGACGATCAGGAATACGATCAGCGCAATGCCGATGGCGGCGACCACGACCAGTTGGGTGTCGTGTCCGTTCCACGGCTCTGTGGCGGCGGGAAGGAGAAGGGATTGCATGTTGCTTCCTCGATATGGGGTAGGGCAGCCAACGAAACTGGTGGCCGCCGCAATAAGTATGACGTATGACACCCTAAAAGTGAATAAGTAGGACATTTCGCCTTTTTGACGGCGCCGGCCTGGCCTCCCTGCCCTGCCCGGACGCAGGCACGCGGGCACCGGAAGGCTACTGTCCGGGAACACCCGCCGTCCCGCCGTCGTTATCCCCCTTGGCGTGCCATACCGGCGCGCCGCCTGCCAACCAAAGGACACCCCCGTGACTGCTCCCCGCACCATCGTGATTACCGGCGCCAGCGACGGCATCGGAGCCGCAGCCGCGCGGACGCTTGCCAAGGCGGGGGAACAGGTGGTCGTGGTGGGCCGTTCCGCTGGGAAGACCCGCGCCCTGGCCGGGGACATCGGCGCCGACTACTACCTGGCCGATTTCGCCCAGCTGTCGCAGGTCCGGGACCTTGCGGCGAAAATCAAGGAAAAGTACCCGCGCATCGACGTCCTGGCAAACAACGCCGGCGGGATCATGGGCAAGCGGACGCTCACCGTGGACGGCAACGAATCGACGTTCCAGGTCAACCACCTGGCACCGTTCCTGCTGACCACCCTCCTCATGGACACCCTCACTGCCAGCAACGCCAAGGTGATCAACACGTCCAGCGCCGCCAACAACTTCGGCAAACTCGACCTCTTCGACCTCAACGCCGAATACGGCTACAGCACCAACCGCGCCTACGGTACGGGCAAGCTCGCCAACATCCTGTTCACGTCCGAACTGCACCGCCGTTTCCACGACCAGGGAATCACGACGGCGGCATTCCACCCGGGCGTGGTCCGCACCAACTTCGCAGCGGAGTCCGGGAGCCCGTGGCGGCACGCCTACACCACCTTGCTGAACCGCTTCATGCTCAGCCCGGACCAGGGTGCCGACACCATGCTCTGGCTCATCAACGGCACCGCAGGAACGGACTGGATCTCCGGCGCCTACTACGCCAAGCGCGCCCTGGCCAAGGCCTCCTCCCAGGCCTACGACGCCGAACTGGCGCGCGGCCTGTGGGAGAAGAGCGAAGACTTGGTCAAAGTCTCCGCCTGAGCCGCTGCGGTCCTACCGCTCGCAGCCCACGCCATCGTGGTCCGCGTCCAGGCCGTAGATGTCACGGCCAATGACCTGGACGGGGCCGCGCACGTACGCCGGCCCGTTGCCGCTGCCACCGGCGCAGTCCACATCGGAAGCGATTGGCACGCACCCTGAGTAGTTCGGGTCGCAGCCCGGATTCGTCCCCGGCACCGGCTGGGCCGCCGGTGCGGGAGGCGCAGCGGCCTTGGCGGCCGCTTCCGCTGCCGCCTTTACAGCGGCCGCATCCTGCGCCGCCTTCGTTTCGGCGGCTTGCCGGGCTGCAGCCTCCGCCGCGGCCTTGTCCGCGACAGCCCTGTCCGCTGCATCCTTGTCCGCTGCAGCTTTTTCAGCAGCAGCCTTCTCTGCCGCAGCTTTCGCCGCGGCCGCCTGATCGGCTGCGGCCTTGTCTGCGGCCGCTTTCGCGGCAGGAGATGCCGTGGCTGATTCGCTGGCGGGGGCGGCGGCAATGGACAGTGACGCCTGGGTTGAGCAGCCGGTCAGCAGGAGGACGACGGCGGCCGCGGCCCCCACCCGCAATATCGCCTGCCGGGGCCCCGACGCGGCAGGCGTCCCGTCCCTGCGGTACGCGCGGGAAGGCAAGGGAAAGTCTCGGTTGGCAGGCATGCGTCCCCCAATGGCGTGTGCTGGATGCGGATGGCACGGCCAGCGTAGCTTCGCCTGCTGGCGGAGAACGGATTAAGCGCAAATCTTGAGCCATTAAAGAAAGAAGCGCTGCCCGGTTCCTGCCGGGCAGCGCTCCTGCCGTTACTGCTGTGCGGAGGGTCAGGTCATTGCCCTGCGGGGTGCCCGTTGTGGGTGATGGAGGCGACGGCACCGGTCTGTTCGTTGAGCAGGACCTTGTCGTTGCGTTCGTGGTGGAAGTTGAACATTGCTTCCACTGACCCGGCGGTCGCATCGGCGGAGGAGTCGCCGATCTGGCCGGTGTGCCAGTTGTCCTCGATGAACTTCAGGATCGAGGCCTGGTCGGTTTCGGTGTGGTCCACGAAGTTCTTCTTCGCGAACGGGGAGATGACCACCAGCGGCTGGCGGGGGCCGGGTCCGCAACGGTCTGCGTAGCCGCCGGCCACGGGGACGCCGTTCGCTGCGGCGTTCTGGCACCATGCGGCGTCGTCTGTGCCGGTAGAGGCGTTCTTGGGCTGCGCGGCGGCGTGGTCGTACCAGCCGTCGGAGTCGTCATAGGCGAGGACGACGGCGGTGTTGTCCCAGTTCCTGGACTGCTGGATCTGGTTGACGGTTTTGGCGATGAAGTTCTGCTCGTCGACCGGATCCGAGTAGGCGGCATGGCCGTCCTGGAATTCCGAGGCCTTGAGGAAGGACACGGCAGGCATGTTGTCGCTGTCCACCACCTTGCTGAAGTCGGTCAGGTCGTACTGGTGGTTGGCCTGGCCGTCGTGCCCGATCTCCGCGTCCGATGCCGGCGCCAGGTGGTGCGGGTTGGCGGTGGACGCGTAGTACTGGAAGGGCTGGTGGTGCGGGGAGTAGTCAACCACGGAGGCGCCGGCGGCGTTGGTGTGGCTGGCAAGGCATGATGCCGGGGTGCTGCCGGCAGCAGCGGTAGTGGGGGCGAAGCCGCCCTGGAACCAACCCCAGGAGGTGCCCTGGGCGTTGAGCAGGTCGCCGATGTTCCGTCCGGTCATGCCCGCAAGGTTGTTGGCCTTGGCGTGGCTGTTGTTGGAGCAGTCATCGTAGACCGGGTCCGGGTCATTGATGACCGTTCCCACGCCGTTGGCATCGGGCTGGCGGACCGCGCTGCTTCCCGTGGCCGGCGTGGCGACGGGCTGGCCGGCGGCAGTGAATTCCTTGGCGCCGTGGGTCTGGCCGGAGATCAGGTTCAGCGCGCCGGGGGTGGACGGGCCGAAAACGGTGCTGAAATGGTTGTCGCTCATGGCGTAGTTCTGGGCGTAGTTCCAGATGCCCGTGACCGTGTTGCCATCGTAGTAGTCCATGGTCAGGCCGGGCCGGCCGTACTGGTTGGTGCCGCAGGCGTCGCGGCTGGTGAACTGGACGAACTTGTCCATCAGGCCGCCGTTGTAGGCGTTCTGCTCGGCCTTGTAGCCGTGGTCCTGGTCGCAGGTGACGGCCTGCATCGGGGAGAGCCGTGCGGGCTGGGCGGAGTTGGGGTTGTTCGGCGCCAGCAGGCCGGCGCCGGCCAGGGTATTGATGTCCTTGGGAGTGTCCACGGAAGCGGTGAAGGAAGCGGCGGGGGATCCTGAACCCTGCAGCGTCTCGCCCGGGGTGTTTGCCGCCTTGGGGTAGGTGGCGAAGTAGTGGTCGAACGACACGTTTTCCTGGAAGAGGACAACCACGTGCTTGATCGGAGTGGCCGTGGCGTCCTGCGTGCCGGCGGCGGTGGCCGGGACGGCGCTGACGCCGACCAGGCCGGCCGTCACTGCCGAAGCAGCCAGCACGGCCGCGCCGGTGGCCGCAGCGACTCTTTTTCTGGTGAATCTTGGTGCCGTATAAGGCATGGGGTATCCAATCGTTCCTGCTCAGGGGAGCACCTGCCGCCGGACGGGGCAGGTGCAGGGAGGGTTCTGCTGCTACTTGGCCGGGGTGACGTCGGCCTCGTAGGTGAGGATCTCGGTGCCGTTGCCTTCATCGCCGTTGTCCGGGGCGACCGTCATGCTGAGGTGGTTGCCGTCGGCGGTCATTTTGAACGGGTTGCGGGTGGCTGCGTGCCCTGCGGTGGACCACTGCTGGAAGGGTACTTCGCGGGTCACGGCATGGGACTTGAGGTCGATCATTGCCATGCCGCCCAGTTCATAGGTGGCTGCCGTGCCGCCGGCGGAGGGAGTCTGCGGGAGGTTGGTCACTCCGCCACAGAGCATCTTCGCATTGGGCACGTACTGGCAGTCCTGGTAGTCAATGAAATAGTTCGGATTCTCCCAGGTGGCGAGTTCCTTGCCCTGGAGGTCCCACTCGGCAAACCGCCGGGAACCCCAGGTGTTGCCCACCAGGTGTCCGGTCTGCTTGTCCAGGACAATGCCGCCGAAGTGGTCCTTGACCTCGAACTGCTTGTGCACGTCCAGGGTCTGTGCATCAACCTTGTAGATGATGGCGCTGCTGTCCGGCCGGTACTGGGCCACGGGAACCCAGACGTTGGTCCCGTCGAAGTCGATGCCACCGGGGTGGTACATGTCGCCCTCACCCAAGGTGATGTCTTTTTGCAGGTTGCCGGCCTTGTCCATGACGAACAGGTGGCCGATGCCCTTGCCGGGCGTGCGGTCGTACCCGCCCTGCGGAGTGGGGTACTTGGCGGTGGGCTCGAGGATCTGCACGGCCGAGAGGAAGATGTGGTCCTGGCTGTAGGCGATTCCCTCGGTGTGGTACGTCGGGAAGTTCAGTTTCAGCTTGGACGTCTGCTGCCAGGCGGTGTTGCGGCTGACGGCGTCGAACGCGTTGGCCAGTTCCGTGGTGGTTTCATGGTGGATTCCGTCGGCGGGGCTGCTGCCCTGCTCCGGGACATTGGCCTGCGCTGCGGCAGTGCCGGCGGCCGCGCAGGCGGCAACTATCAGCGACGCAGCCAGGGTCAGGGCGCGCCGGTTTGGTGTGGAGCTCATGGAGGGGGCCTCTTAAGGTTGGGGTCTCAACAGGAGCTCTCAAGTTACTAATGGGTAGTGAACCGGGAATGGCGGCCCGGTGAACGACTGCTGGCGCCGCGCTGACCGGTTGGCGCAGGGGGCCGGTCCCTAGGAGACTGCTGAACTAAGTGCTTTGTAGGGCTGGTCCGTGGCGTTCGCTGTCGGGCCAGCCCTTCCTTTTGTGGGTTGGGGTTTCTGGGGTTGAAGTATTTTGGGTGGTTCCGGGCTTTTGGTGCCTGTGGCCGGGTAGTGGGTGTTGTTTTGGCTGGCTGTGAGAGGCCTGGTCCTGGTTTCCGGGTTCAAGCGATGGCCCAGGATCCCTGTTCCGCGGTGAGTCCGAGCTTCAGGAGGCGGCGGAGGTTCAGTCCCGCGATCCGTAGCTGGAGCCAGGCGTTGTTCCGGTTGATGCCGCGATGGGGAACGCGTCGGTTGCCGCGGGTGAGCCATGCGATGGACCGCTCGACCATGGGCCGGTGGGTGCGGTAGTCGTCCTGGAAGGCCGGGTTCTTGGCGCGTTGGCGGTGTTGCCGTTGCAGCGCGTCATGTTCGTGGAGAACGATTTTGCGTCCTCGCGGTGAGGTGGTGCATCGGTGCCGGAGGGGGCAGCCTGTGCAGGCGGCGCCGAACGTGACCCGTCGTTTGGTGGTGATGTTGCGGGTGAGTCCGTGCGGGCAGGTCATGGTGCCGGCTGCTTCGTCGACGGTGAAGTCATCGAGGGTGAATCCGCCTTCGACTGCTGGGCGGAGGGGCCATGGTTTGATCACCGGGGTGTGGCCGGCACGGGTGAGGGCGGCGAGCATGTCCCCCGTGCCGTAGGCCGAGTCGGCCAGGACGTCCAGGCTGGTGCCGGCGATCGTGGAATCCATGCCGATCAGCCGGGCACCGACGGCCCCGTCGCTGTTTTCCGGGCCGGAGGCCTTGGTCAGTTCCGCGGCGGTGATCAGCCCGGTGTCGGGTTCGATCACGATGTGGGCCTTGTATCCGTCCTGCTGCCTGGACTGGGTCTTGTGCGCATGCCGGGTGTCGGGGTCAACGGTGGAGATCATCCGGTCCGGGGCGACCTTCCGGGCGATCCGCCATCGCCCGTCGGTCCCGTCGGAGTCCTCGGCCGGTTCCACGTCCTGCCCGGCGACCAGGGCCAGCAGAGCGTAGGCATCAGCAGCCTTTCCGTCCAGCGTTTCGGGGTCGACCGCGGCCAGCAACGCCAGGGCGTCGGTGACCAGCGCGGAGATCAGCCCGTCTTTGGCGTCCTGGTCATCCCAGGCGATGTCCGGCTTACCGGTGCGGATGTAGTCATAGCCCGTGGCGTGGGCGGTCACGAGTTCTTGTCCGCCCGGGATGTCCCGGCCGAAGCGGCGGACCGCGGCGATCAGCTGCGTGATCGTGTCCTGCCTGGCGACCGCGTCGTTAAGGACCGTTGAATCCACCGCTCTGCGGCGCTTGCCCGTCAAAGCCCCGGTTTCCGCGACGACTTTGGCGATGGCTTCCATGATCCGGTGCGGATCCGACGAGGCGGCCAGCCGCTTTCGCCAGTACGTCAGCGTGCTCGGATGGAACGCGGTATCGGTCAGCCCGTAGCCGCAAGCGGCCTTCCACCTCAGATCAAAAGTCAACGCCTCGGCGGTTTCCCGGTCAGAGAGGCCCTGCAATGCCTGCAGCACCAGCACCGACCCGATGACCGGCGCCGGAACCGACGGCCTGCCCCGCCGCGACGGAAACAAATCCTCCATCATCGAATCCGGAAACAACCGCCCCCGATGTTTGGCCAGAAAAGCGAAAACACTGCCCGGAGCCAACAACTCCCCGGCCAGTGCCTCCACATCCAAATACCCTCGTTGCGCGTCCTCGCGTCCCTGCATATGACAAGTCTTAACCACCAGACCCACCAGTCCAGTCGACGCGCCCCACATCCGCCGATTAGTTCAGCAGTCTCCTAGCCGCTGTTCCGGGCCAGGGCCTCACCGATGATCCGGGCGCCTTCGGGATAGGCGCCCGGATTCGGGCCGGAGAAGTTGAGGCGGATGAACGCTCCGGCGGGCTCGGCCGGAAACCACTCGGTGCCGGCAGCGATGATCACACCGGCGTCCTCGCAGTGGCGCGCCAGCCGGGGAAGGTCGGTGGTGTCCGGGAGGCGCACCCACAGGTTGAGCCCGCCTTTGGGCAGGTTGTCGATGTGGGCCTGCGGGATGTGTTCCCGGATGCTGGCGGCCAGCAGGTCGCGGCGGGACTGGAGCTGCTGGCGGAGGCTCCGCAGGTGGGTCTGCCACCCTGGTTGCGTTACCACGTCCAGTGCCGCCGCCTGCAGCAACCCGCTGACATACATGGACTCGGCGGCGCGGTGGCCCAGGATGCGTTCGCGGGCGGGCCCGCGCACGATCACGGCGGCGATGCGGATGGCCGTGGACACGCTCTTGGTCAAGGACCGGATGTAGACCACGTGGCCGGAATCATCGCGCGTGGCCAGCGGAAGGGGGTTTGACGTGATGCCGAAGTCGTGGGCCCAGTCGTCCTCCACCAGGAACGCCCCGTGCCTGCGGGCAACGTCAAGGATCTCGTCGCCACGGCCCGCCGCCCACTGCGCGCCGGTGGGGTTGGAATAGTTGGGCTGCACGTAGAACGCCCGCGCTCCGGTCTCCGTGAAGGCGCGGTCAACGTCGGCAGGGTCCGGGCCGTCCCGCCCCGTGGGCACAGGGACCAGCCGCACCCCGGTCTGGGCGGCGGCGAGGATGGCACCCCAGTACGACGGCGATTCGATGAGCAGCGGCTGCCCGGCGCCCACCAGGGCCCGGAAGATGGAACTGAGTCCGCTCTGGCTGCCCGGCAGCACGATCACCTCACTGGGCGTCGGGGGCGTGGTCCCCACCGGGGTTGCGGAGCCGAGCTCCTGGGCGAACCACTGCTGCAGTTCCGGCATGCCGGCGGCAGGTGGCCGGGACAGGGCCGCGTCGCCGCGGGCGGCCCGGGCCAGCGCGGACCGGACCAGCCGCTCCGGCAACAGCTCCCGGTCCGGGTAGCCGGAGTGGAACCAGATGGCGTCGGCGGGGACGTTCCGCATGGTGTTCGACGACGGCGGCAGCGGAGATGAGGGGGACCGCAGGGCCGCGGTCTGCCAGCCGTAGTCCGACGGGCGGGCGGTGCGGACGGCACGGACAAACGTCCCGACGCCGGGGCGGCTTTCGATCAGTCCCTGCGAGGCCAGCGCCTGGAGGGCTTTCTGGACTGTCACCGGGCTGGCCTGGTACTCGGCCACCAGCGAGCGGGTGGAGGGCAGCCTGGCTCCCGGCGCCGCTCCCGCAACCCACTGCCGGAGTGCCGCCACGATCCGCGAACTGCTATCGTTGTTCATGAAAGAACATAGTAGCGCTACTGTGCTGGTGGGCCCAGTGATACTGCCCCGGCGGTCCTCCGGGATCTGGTGGGGCCTGGTGGGTGTCGCGGCCTTCTCCTTCACCGTTCCCTTCACCAAGGTGGCCGTCGCCGGCCTGCCGCCGTTGTTCATCGGTTCCGGCCGTGCAGTGGTGGCCGCCGTCCTTGCCGCCGCAGCACTCGTGATCACCCGGCAGCGGCTGCCGCGCCCACGCGCCTGGCTGCGCCTTGCCCTCGTGGCCGGCGGCGTCGTCGCGGGCTTTCCGCTGCTCACGTCCTATGCACTTACCGCCGTGCCCGCCGGGCACAGCGCCGTGGTGATTGCCCTCCTGCCCGCCGCCACGGCCACCGCCGCGGTCCTCAGGACGGGGGAGCGGCCACCGGCGCCCTTCTGGGCCGTCACGGTGCTTGGCTCCCTGGCGGCCATCTCCTTCGCCTTCCTGCAGTCGGGCGGTATCGGCCACCTGCACTGGGCGGACCTCCTGCTGCTCGGCGCCGTGGCGTGCGCCGCCGTCGGGTATGCGGAGGGAGGCCTGCTGGCCAGGGAACTCGGCTCGTGGCAGACCATTGCCTGGGCACTGGTCCTTGCCGCGCCGGCCATGCTGGTCCTGGCCGCGGCATCCGTCCAGGGCCAGCCGCCGTCGGCCACTCCAGTCCAGTGGGCGGCGTTCGGCTACCTTGCCGTGGTGAGCATGTTCCTTGGCTTCTTCGCCTGGTACCGGGGGCTGGCCATCGGCCCCATGGCACAGGTGAGCCAGGTCCAGCTGCTCCAGCCCGTCCTGAGTATCTGCTGGGCCGCACTCCTGCTCGGCGAGGCACTGACGTGGGCCACCGCCATCGGCGCCCTTGCCGTCATCCTGTGCGCCGGCGCTGCGGTCCGCTCCCGGATCAAGACCCCCTGACCTTCGAAAGGACTCCCATGTACATTCCTGCCCATTTCGCCGCCGAACCTGACGCCGTCCGGAACCTCCTGGCCCATCCCGGCGCCGCCAACCTGGTGACCATGACCGACGCCGGCCTGCTGGCAACGCTGCTGCCCGTCGCCTTCAATCCGGGCGTGGGGGAGCACGGCGCCCTCCAGGCGCACATGGCCCGGAACAACCCGCAGTGGTCCACCGCGCCAGCCGGTGAAGCGCTGGCCATTATCCAGGGCCCCGATAACTACGTCTCACCGTCGTGGTACGCCTCCAAAGCCGAACACGGCCGGGTGGTCCCCACCTGGAACTACGGCACGGCACATGTTTACGGCGAACTGGTGGTCCATGACGACGCCGGCTGGCTGGCCCGGCATGTCCGGCACCTGACCGGCCTGCACGAGGGCTGCCGGGCGGATCCGTGGGCCGTGGACGACGCCCCGGAGAAATTCATCGCCGGGCAGCTGCGCGCGATTGTGGGCGTGGAACTGGTGATCACCCGGATCGAGGCGAAGGAGAAACTGAGCCAGAACCGCTCCGCCGCCGACGCCGCGGGGGTGGCGGCCGGCCTCCGGTCGATCGGGCGGGAAGCCGGCGCGGCCGCCGTCGAACGCGTCCGCACTTGAACCCCGGGAACCGGCGGCGCTAGGCCGTCCGTTCCAGCAGCACCATCACTTCGTAGTGCGTGGTCTGCGGGAACATGTCCAAAACCCGGGCCCGCCGGGCAGTAAAGGACGGGAGCGCGGCCAGGTCGCGGGCCAGCGACTGGGCGTTGCAGCTGGAGTACACCACGTGCTGCACGTCAGAGGTTTCCAGCCAGCCGCACAGCTCCTTGCCGATGCCGCGCCGGGGCGGGTTCACGATCACCAGCTCCGGCGACTGCTCCGCCGCGAGGGCGAACGCGGTGGCGTCCCCGGCCTGGAAGTCCATGCCCGCGAGGCCGGCCTCGTCACTGCTGAGCCGCGCCGAGACGATGGCCTCGCTGCTGGCTTCAATGCCGGTGACCGTGCGGGACGGGTCGGCGCTGTGGAGGGCGAAGCCGCCCACACCGCAGTACAGGTCCCACACCGAGGCCGGCGCCAGTTCGTTGACCCACTCCCGCCCCTGCCGGTACAGGGCCGCGGCCATGGCGGTGTTGGTCTGGAAGAAGCTCTGCGGGCGGAGGTGCAGGTTGATGTCATTGACCCGCATCTCCAGGGTGGACTGCTCCGTCAGCAGGATCTCGCGGTCGCCTTCGAGCACCGCCTTGTGCTCCGGAAGCAGGTTGACGGAGACCACCTTGACCTGCGGCAGGTCGGCCAGGAGATCGGGGAGGTGCTTCCGGATACGCGGCAGGGTCTGCTCGGAGCGGAGGACCAGGCGGAGCATGATCTCACCTGCCGGGGACTCGGTGATGATGACGTGCTTGAGTTCCCCGGTCCGTTTCGGGACGTTGTACGGCGTCAGGCGGAGGCGGCGGATGTAGGTGGCCAACACCGGGAAGACGGCGCGCAGGCCCGGGGAGCAGACACCGCATTTGCGCAGGTCCACGCCGTGGCCGTCGGCGTCGAGGATGCCGATGGTGGGGTTCTGTGCCGTCCCGCCGATCACCATCTTGGCCTTGTTGCGGAAGCCGGACTCCTGGCTGGCCACGGGCTCCAGCCACTCCAGGTCCGTGTGTCCGGCAAGGAGGGTCTGGCAGTGCAGGTGCTTGCCGGCCAGCTGTTCGCCGTACGGCCTGCCCATTTGGGTGCAGGAGCGGCAGGTGCCGGCATCAAAGTAGGAACAGCGCATGACTGGTCAAGTTTACCCGGTCGCCTTCCCGGCCACGACGGGAAGGCACCGCGACGTCGCCCGGCCAAGTGCCGCCGTCGTACCTTCGATCCCCGACGCAGCCGTAATGCCGTGCAATATGAACATGCTTCCATGCTTTTGATGCTGCTAAATTCGGCGGCCGTGCTACTTTCGGCACTGACACCGTGCTTTTCTTCGTTTGGAGACCCGTGGAACCCACACCCCCGCTTGCCCTCGATCCCCGGCCCGCAGCGCCGCAGCCCGTGGAGTCGTCCCTGCGGCGTTCCATGGGCCCGCGCCATCTGGTCATGATCGCCATGGGCGGGGTGATCGGCTCCGGCCTCTTCGTCAGCTCGGGGTACACCATCTCCCAGGCCGGTCCGCTTGGTGCCGTCATCGCGTACCTGGTGGGTGCCTTCGTGGTGTACCTGGTGATGGCATGCCTGGGCGAACTGGCCATCGCCTATCCCGTGTCCGGCGCCTTCCACATCTATGCAGCCCGCTCCATCGGGCCGGCTACGGGGTTCGCCACCGCCTGGCTGTACTGGCTGTGCTGGGCCGTGGCCATCGGCTCCGAGTTCACCGCGTCCGGGCTCCTCATGCAGCGCTGGTTCCCGGACGTTGAGGTGTGGGTCTGGTGCCTGGTCTTTGCCGCCATCCTCTTTGGTTTCAACGCCGTCTCCTCCCGGTTCTTCGGCGAGGCCGAGTTCTGGTTCGCCATCGTGAAGGTGGCCGCCATCATCGGGCTGATCGTCCTGGGCGGGGCGGCGCTGTTCGGCTTCCACCCGCTCAGCAGCGGCGGCAACCACCCCTTCCTGCTCCAGAACTTCGCCACGGAATCGGGCCTCTTCCCCAACGGATTCACCGGCATTTTGGTCACGGTCCTGGCCGTCTTCTACGCCTTCTCCGGGTCGGAACTGATCGGCGTCGCCGCCGGGGAAACCAAGGACCCCGCAACCGCCATTCCCAAGGCCATGCGCACCACCGTGATCCGGCTGCTGATCTTCTTCGTGGGCGCTATTACCGTTATCGCCGCCACCATCCCCTACACGGAGGTGGGGCTGGACGAGAGCCCGTTCGTTACTGTCTTCTCCGCCATCGGCGTGCCGTTCGCTGCGGACATCATGAACTTCGTCATCATCACGGCCCTGCTGTCCGCCGGAAACAGCGGCCTCTACTCCTGCGCCCGGATGCTTTATTCACTCGCGGACGAAGGGCATGCACCACGCGCCCTGAAGAAGCTGAACCGCCGCGGCATTCCCATGGTGGCCCTCTCCGTGAGCATGGTGGGCGGCCTCGCTTCCCTGCTCAGCAGCGTGGTGGCCCCGCAAACCGTCTACCTGGTCCTCGTCTCGGTGGCAGGCTTCGCCGTGGTGGGTGTCTGGATGTCCATCACCGCGTCGCACTACTTCCACCGCCGCGCCTTCATTCGCGACGGCGGCGACGTCTCCACCCTTGCCTACCGGGCGCCCTTGTTCCCGCTGGTCCCCATCCTCGCGTTCTCCCTTTGCGTCATCTCCCTGGTCGGCATTGCGCTCGACCCGGCCCAGGCGGCGGCGCTCTACTTCGGCATTCCCTTCGTCGCCGCCTGCTACGCCTACTTCCACTTCCGGCACGGACGCAGCGCAGCGCGGGCAGTCCGGTAGGCAGGGCTCGGACGACGACGGCAGCGCCCTGGGTGGAACAAGCAGCGCCCGTGGAACAATGGGGCCGTTGTCGGCAGCCGGGAGGGCAGGAAAGCGTGGAATCAACCGCCGAGGCGTCCTCGATGGCGCAGGGACTGCGGATCCTGCGGCACGTGGTGGAGCGGGAAAAGCGGGGGCAGGCGCCGCTGGGCGTTTCGCAGCTCGCCGCCGAGCTTGGCATGGAGCAAAGCCGGGTGTCCCGCCTGGCCCAGGAGCTGTGCGCCCTGGACCTGCTGGAGCGCTTTGACCGCGGGCCGTTCCGGACGGGCCCCCGCTTCTTCAGCCTGGCCGCCGCCCTGAATACGGGCTGGGTCCGGGAGGCGAAGCCGCTGCTTGAGGAGCTGGTGGCCGGGCTGGGAGTGCGCGCACGGCTTTCGGTCCGCGACGGCTACCGGGTCATCCTTCTCCGCGCCTCGAGCAATGAAGCCGTGCCCGGCAGTTTCGTGGTGCCCGGCATGGTCACGCCCGTCTGGTGCACCGGCGCCGGGAGGGCCCTGCTGTGGGACCTCGACCGGTCCGCCCTGGCCGAACTGCTCGCGGACGTGAATTACATCGGCATCGGCGGACCCGGCGCTGCCCACACTACCGACGGTATCTGGGACCTCATGGTGCGGGACCGCACTGCCGGTTTCATCGCCGCCGAGGAGGAGTTTGAACACGGCGTGGTGGAGCTTGCCGTGCCCGTGCGGGACGCCGGCGGTTCCATCCTGGGGGCGCTCAGCGTGCTGGGCAGCCGCGGAGAGTTCGTGGCTGATTCCGCCGCCGCGGCAGCTGTGCTTTCGGCCGCCGCCACGCGCCTCGGTGCACCCGGGACCTGAGGCTCAGCTCCGGTAGCCGAGCCTTGACTCGAGCCAGCATCCCTGGGCCATCAGGGCGGCTGCGCACGGTTCCCGCCGTGGTTCCAGCCGGTCCTTGATACCCACGATCTGCAGGGCCGCCACCACGTCGCCCTTGAAGTCGCGGACCGGCACGGCCAGGGAGTACAGCCCGGGCTCGGCTTCTTCATCCACGATCGAGTAGCCGCGGGCGCGCGCCGCCTCCCGCCGCGCCAGGAACCCATCTACGCTGGCGGGCGTATTGGGGCCGTGGCGCGTGAACACGACCTGTGAAAACACGCTCCGGACCTCCTCTTCCGGCGCCTCCCACAGGACCGCCTGGCCGGCGTCACTGCAGTAGGCGGGATAGGGGCGGCCCAGCCATGAACCCACCAGGTTGCTGCCGGCCGGGACACTCTCGCCGATGGTCACCGTGCTGTCACCGCGCAGCACACCCAGGAAGCACGCCTCGTTGGTCCCGGCGGCCAGGGCGTCCAGGGCGGTGGCGCCGTCGGCCTGGAGCCGGCGTTCGGTCAGCAGCTGCGCGTCGGTGAAGACCGACCAGTCCAGGACGTAGGTGCGGGCCGCACTGCGGGCCAGGAAGCCTTCCTTCCCGCCGGTCCGCAGGCTGCGGGACACCTGGCTCCGGTCCCGGTCGAGATCGGCCGCGACCTCGGCGGCCGTGCCCCCGGGAAACCCCCGTGCATGGCGTTCCCCAACAGCTAGCAGGGCCTGCACTCCACGGCCCATGCTGGAGGTCTTCGACATAAAAGTGAGTCTAGCGATCCGAACGGGCCCTCAGATGCGGGCAGTTGCTGGCGGCGGTAACACTCAGTAAAAGCATGAGTTCATGCCTATAGTGAGCTCATGCCTGCCACGTTTTCCCTTTCCGCCGCACTGGAGTCCGGTCGTACTTTGATTGCCGACGGTGCGCTCGCCACCGAACTGGAAGCGCGCGGCTGCAACTTGGATGACCCCCTGTGGTCGGCCAAGGTCCTGCTGGAGCAGCCGGCACTCATCCGGGACGTGCACCGCGACTACTTCGAGGCCGGTGCGAACATCGCCACCACCGCCAGCTACCAGGCAACGCCCCGGGGGTTTGCGGCGCGTGGAATGGCTGAGGAGGAAGCCCTTGACCTGGTGGAACTTTCTGTCGGGCTGGCGGATGAAGCCCGCAGGGAGTACCTGACGGAGCATCCGGAGGCCGGCCCGCTGCTGGTGGGTGGCTCCGTGGGCCCATACGGCGCCTATCTCGCAGACGGCTCGGAATACCGGGGGGACTACAGCCTCGCCCCCGCGGAGTTCGAAGACTTCCATGCGCCCCGGGTAGCGGCACTGGCCAAGGCCGGCGTGGACTTCCTCGCATTCGAGACGCTGCCTTCCTTCGCCGAGGCGGAGGCCTTGCTGGCACTCAGCCGGGAACACGGCGTCGACACCTGGTTCTCCTTTTCCCTGCGCGACGGCGGCCACATCAGCGACGGCACGCCCCTGGCGGCTGTAGCACAGCTTGTGGACGGGCAGCCGCGCGTCGCCGCGGTAGGAGTGAACTGCGTGCCGCTTCACCTGGTTGGCCCGGCACTCACCGCCCTGGGCCGGCACACGGACAAGCCCCTGGTGGCCTACCCGAATTCGGGCGAGACCTACGATGCCGCAACCAAGACCTGGGGCCAGGCAAGCGAAGGCCGGGGCGGTGCGGCCGGGGGAGGGGCCTCCGGAAGCCTTGCGGCCCGCGCCGGTGAATGGCAGCAGGCAGGCGCACGAATCCTGGGCGGCTGCTGCCGGACCACGCCCCGGGACATCACCGAATTGGCCGCGCGGGCGTAGCTTCTCCGGGAACACCGCCACCTCTACAGGTGTTAAACCCAGTGGAGACACGAACGATGGACACCAGAACTTACACAGCACTCGTCGTACCGGCCGGCAATGCCGAGCCAATGCGCCTGGAGAAGGTGGGCCCGGACCTGAAGGCCCTTGAATCCCTGGTGGGCGGCCCGCTGGAATCGGTGATCCGCGGTGACTGGCACGTCTACCTCAATGCTGAAAGCGGCACCATGGTCCTCCCGGCCAACTTCCGCGCCGGGCAGCTGATGCACGAATGCGGCCTGGACCTTGACGGGATCCGTGGCACCGCAGTCTTCCTGGGCCGCGGCGAACACGCGTCCGAGGCGGACATCCCTGACCATCTGGCCCGGCTCGCGGAGGAGCTGTTCGGGGCGCCGCTGGCCGCTTAATCGCCGGCGCGCACCCCATAGGTGCTCAGCACGTTGCCCTTGCTCGTCGTGGACTGGTCCTGCAGTACCAGGCGGGTCAGGGGGTCGCCGTCCTCGAACAGCCGCCGCCCGCTGCCGGCAACCACCGGGTGGGTCATCAGCTGCAGCGAGTCCAGCAGTCCGGCGAACAGCAGTTGCCGCACCACCGAGATGCTCCCGCACACGGCGATTTCGCCGCCGTCGCGCTCCTTCAAGCCCGCCACGAAATCCTCAAGTGGTGCATCCATCAAATGCGAGTTTTCCCATTCCAGCGGCCCCGCCAGCGTGCGCGATGCGACGAACTTTTCCACGGGGTTGATGAACGCCGCGAAGTCCTGGTCCTGCGGGGCGGTAGGCCAGTACCCGGCCCACTCCTGGTAGCTGACCCGGCCCAGGACGACTGTGTCCACGGCGTTGATCATCCTGGTCAGGCCCTCGCCGAGCTCCGCGTCGAAGCTGTCGAACTGGAACTTGAACGGTTCGGACACCACGCCGTCCACGGAGTGGAACAAGCCGGCGGTGACTTTGCGCATGGGAGCCTCCAAATAATGAGCGGACAGGCATTACGGTATTCGGCCTGACGCGTTCCGGGAAGGGGAAGGACCACCGGTCCGGCCCCGCAAATCGTACGACGGCGGGCGGCCGCGTTAGCTTCATCACTCGCCGTGTCGTCTTGCGCAGTTTCCTGCCTGCCGGGGCCCATACTGGTCATTGAACGGCTTTAGCCGGTCCCCCCGGCCAGGCAGGAGGAAGTGCATGGAAACCCTGAAGAAAATCGTGACCAACCAGTATTTCCCTGCCGGCGCAGTGCTGACGGCCGTCCTGCTGTTCTGGGTGGTTGGCATGCTGGGCGGGCTGTCGCTGCTGAACAACAACCAGCCGCCGCTGACCACGCTGACGTGGATGCTGTTCGTCTACGCCGCAGCCGTGCTGACCCCGCTCGCCGGGCTGCTCGCCGCCGTCGACCTGGTGCGCCGCTGGCGCCGCAACCGTGCTGCCGCGTCTGCCGCCACCGCCGGGCCGGCCGTCGCGTCCGCCGCTGCCGGCGGGTCACCGCACCCCGCCCAGCCCCAGGATTCCCATGCTGCGCCCGGAAAGCCACAGCGTCCCGGCCGCCAGGAAGCAGCCTAGGCCGACGGGCAGCCCCGGCTACCTGCCCTTCAAGGCATGGAGGGCCTCTTCTGCGTGGTTCAACGCCTGGCCCAGCCGCTCACCGGGCTCCGGCAGCGAGAACAGATACCCCTGCAGCGAATCGCACTCCAGCGCCGTCAGGTAATCCGCCTGATCGGCCGTCTCGATTCCTTCCGCCGTAACGGTCAGGCCCAGGCTGTGCGCCATGTTGATCATCGAACTGAGGATCGGCAGCCGCTCGTTCCCGGTCCGCACCATGGATACGAAGGTCTTGTCGATCTTGACGGTGTCCACGGGCAGGTCCTGCAGCCGGCCCAGCGACGAATAGCCGGTGCCGAAATCGTCCAGCGCCACCCGGGCACCGGCGTCCCGCAGCGCGCTGAGCTGTTGGATCAGGCTGCAGTCGGCGTCGAAAAACACGCTTTCGGTAACTTCCACCACCAGTTGGTAGGGTGCAACGCCGCTGGCTTCGGCCAGCTTCAGGACGCCCTCGGCAAAGTCCGGTTCCTGCAGCTGCACGCCGGAGACATTCACGGCCAGGGACCGTGACGGATCCTCGCTGAGCCAGCGTGCCAGCTGCACCATGCCGGTGGCCATCACTTCGGCCCCGATCTCACCAATCAGCCCGGTGCGCTCGGCGAGCGGGATGAAGATCGACGGCGGTACCCGCTCGCCGCCCCGGTCCCACCTGGCCAGCGCCTCCAGCTGGACCACCTGCCCCATGCGGTGCGAGACGATCTGCTGGAAGTCGACGGTAATCTCGCCGCGCGGGACGGCCAGCTGCAGGCCGCTTTCCATGTGCGTCCGCTGGACCAGCGCCTGCATCATGTCCGGGTGGAACCGCAGGAACCGGTTCTTTCCGGCCGCCTTGGCCGCATACATCGCAATGTCGGCGTGCCGCAGGAGCTCGGAAGGTCCCATGCTGTCCTGGCCCAGGGAGGCCACCCCCAGGCTCAGGCTGGGACGGAGGACGGTGCCGCTGATGGTCACCGGGACATGCAGGCAGCGCACAATGCACGCCGCGATGGCGTCAGGGTCGGGGCAGGCCGTCAGGAGCACCACGAACTCGTCCCCGCCCAGCCGGGCCACGACGTCGGCCGTCGGGACGCAGCCACGGAGCCGGCGCGCAACCTCGACGAGCATGTCGTCACCCGCCTGGTGGCCGAGGATGTCGTTGACTTCCTTGAAGTCGTCCAGATCCAGGAGAAGGACATCCACCGTCTTCAGCCGGGGTTCCTGCAGTGATTCGGCCAAGGCATCGTTGAACACCGCACGGTTGGCGAGCCCGGTCAGCGGGTCCTGGAAGGCCATGGCACGGAGCTTCTCCGCCTGGACCGCGAGGTCCATCATGGCCTGGTGTGCCTGCTCCTGCGCCTTCCGCCGCGGTGTCACATCGCGGAAGCTCCACACCCGGCCCGCGATTTTCTCGCCGACCCGTTGCGGGCGCGAGTACCGCTCGAAGGTCCGGCCGTCGCGCAGTTCCACAACGTCATGGCTTTCGGCTGACGGGTCCTCCTGGACTTGGCCCAGCCGCGCGGCAAAGGGCACGGGATCCGCAATCTGTGCCATGACCAGCCGAAGCGCGGGCTCCTCGCTGTCGGCCTCCATCATCTCGGCAGGGATGCCCCACATTGTGAGGAACTGGTCGTTGAACCCGGCCACGCTGCCGTCGGTCCCGATCACCAGGATGCCGTCTGCCGTTGATTCAAGGGTGGCTGTCAGCAGCGACATCGCCTCGCGGAGGTTGGCATCGGCTGCCTTGCGGTGTGCCGTCCCGCGGATGGAGAGCAGCAGCCGGGCCATCGGCGGCACGCTCCCGCCCGGGTTGGCGCCGGGACCGTGCGGTTCCGGGTGGGGGAGGGGCGCGGCGGCAAGTTCAACGGGGATCTCGGTCCCGTCCCGTCCCAGCGCAGTGATTTCCTGCGGTGGCGGAAGCTCGTCCGGCAGGGTCAGCAGCCGGTGAAGCAGAAGGGCCACTTCGTCGTGGAAGCCCTGTCCGATAAGCATCCGGTAGTGCAGGCCGGAGAAGGCTTCCTGCTGCAGTCCGAACATCCTGGCGGCCGCGGCGTTGGCCGCCAGTACGGCACCGTCCGCAGCAAGGGCCAGAAGTGCGTCCGGACTTGCATCCATGACCGCACCAAAAGTTTGTAATGCCACATTGTTGTCACGGCCAAGAAAACCGGTCATCACACCACCCCTTCGCCATCATAAAGGCAGGAGGGGGGAAATGGGTGGGTGCCGGCGGGTTCATATTGAGTCCGCACCAGCGTGTGGCGGGACGTAAAAGGCGCCGTCCTCCTTGCGGAGTCCGGCGCCTCTTACTGATGGTTTATGTGGAAGCGGCTACGCCCGGCGGCCGCTGCGGTTGGCGACGGCGCCGTAGATCAGCAGCACGACGATCGAGCCGAGGATAGCCAGCAGCCAGGTCCTGAGGTCGAAGAACTCCGCCAGGCCGCCGCCGAAGATCAACGATCCGATCCAGCCGCCCAGGATGGCTCCGACAACGCCGAGGACCATGGTGACCACCCAGCCCCCGCCCTGGCGGCCCGGCAGGATGGCCTTTGCAATGGCTCCAGCAATCAGGCCCAAAATGAGAAATCCGATAATGCCCATGTTGCCACTCCTTGTCAGTCAGTTGTGCCGGGCCCCCATTTCCGGTTCCCTCATTCAATCAGCAGGCTTACTAATCTGCAAGACCTCCAATATCACAGGATGACTATCAGTTTGGCCCCTGACGTGGGAGAACCCCGTGCCGTCGAGAAACCGCTGCCGATAGGATCTGGGTGTCCCTGCTTTTTGTTGAAGGAGCTCGCATGTCCAGCCAGACCCAGCGGCCGCGGGCCATATTCCTTGACGTCGACGGCACCTACGCCGACCATGGGCTGGCTCCCGAGGCGCATGTCGACGCCGTCCGGACCGCCCGCAAGCTGGGCCACCGGGTGTTCGTCTGCACCGGGCGTCCCCTCTCCATGGTCCCCGGGCACATCCTGGACGCGGGCTTCGACGGCACCATTACCGGAGCGGGTGCCAGGGTGGAGGTGGGCGGTGAAATCCTTCGGGACGCGCGTTTTGAACCTGGGCTCGCGGCGCGCCTCGTTGAAACGCTTGATGCCCACGGTGCCGCCTACATCCTGGAAGCGCCGGAGGCGCTGCACGGCCGTACAGGCGTGGACCGCCGGCTCCGGGAGGTTTTGGGGCCCATCTTTGCCGGCCGTCCCCAGCATGACGGCATCCTCAGTACGGATGTCGATCCGCTGGAGGACATCCTGGGACCGATGCAGTACTCCGACGATCTCCGTGCCACCTCCTACGCCAAAATCTCCTGCTTTGACTCACCGGTGCCGCTGACCAGCCTGATGGCGGACTTCGGGCCAGGGGTGGGGTTGATCCCCAGTTCACTGTCGGCGTTGGGGGACCGGGCCGGGGAGATCTTCATGGCCGGCACCCACAAAGCGGTGGGCATCCAGGTAGTGGAGGCCCGGCTCGGCCTGGACCGGGCGGACATCGTGGCCATCGGCGACAGCGCCAACGACATCGAAATGCTTGAGTACGCGGCCGTGGGCATCGGGGTGGAAGGTGGCCATCCCGCAGTGCTTGCCGTGGCGGACCGGATCACCGCCCCGCCGGCGGGCAACGGCGTGGCGCTGGCATTCGCGGAGCTCGGGCTGCTGGGTTAGCCCTCCGCGGGGCCGGCCCTCAACGCACTGCGGCCGCCGCCAGGGCGTCGGCGGACGTTCCGAGCCCGCGCACCACCCAGCCCTGTTCCTGCCAGGCCGCCGCTTCCAGCACGTTGCGTGCGTCCAGGACCACCCGGCGTCGTACCTGCTGCCCGGCCGCGGCGGGACACAGCTGCCGGTACTCATCCCACTCGGTGAGGAGCAGCACCAGCTCGGCATCCTGGAGCGCCCGCGCAGCGGACGCCTCGAACCGAAGCCGCGGATAGCGGCGCCAGGCAAGGTTCACTGCTTTGGGATCCGTGACGGTCACGTGGGCCCCCGCAGCGGCCAGCCGGTCGGCAACATCCAGGGCGGGGGAGTCGCGGATATCGTCGGTGTCGGGCTTGAAGGATGCGCCCAGCACGGTGATGGAACGCCCGGCGAGGGTTCCGCCGCACAACTCTGCAGCAAGTCCCACCGTGCGCTCCCGCTGGCCGAGGTTCACCGTATCCACCAGCCGCATCCAGTCCTCCACCGCAGGGACGCCCAGGGTGGCGGCCTGGGTGCGGAAGCTGCGGATGTCCTTCGGCAGGCAGCCGCCGCCGAAACCGAGCCCGGCGTGCAGGTACCGGCTGCCGATCCGCGGGTCCAGCCCCATTGCCTCGCTGAGCTCCGTAACGTCGGCGCCCGCTGCGTCGCACAGTTCGGCCACGGCGTTAATGAAGCTCACCTTCGTGGCCAGGTACGCGTTCGCGGCGGACTTGATGAGTTCCGCGGTGGCGAAGTTGCAGACCAGCCGGGGAATGCCGGCAGCAAGGAGTGGTTCGTACACGGCGTCCAGGGCCGCAGTCACTCCTGTCGGTGCCCCGGTGCAGGGGTCGAAAGCGGCTGGGCGGCCGCCGTCAACGCCGTAGACCAGCCGGTCCGGGACCAGTGAGTCTTTGACGGCAGTGCCCTGCCGCAGGAATTCGGGGTTCCAGCCGAGCAGCACGTCCGGCCGCTGTGCGAGGATCTCCCGGAGCATGTCCACAGTGCCGACGGGCACCGTGGATTTACCGACGACGACGGCGCCCGCGGCCAGGTGCGGCAGCAGCCCTTCCACGGCGGAGACCAGGAAGGTCAGGTCGGCGGCGTCGGACTTCTTGTCCTGGGGCGTCCCCACGCACAGGAAGTGCACCTGGGCAGTGCGCGCCTCAGCCGGATCCGTAGAGAAGCGCAGCCGTCCGGTGGCGCGGCCGTGCGCCAGGAGTTCGTCAAGCCCCGGTTCGTGGAACGGTGCGGCTCCCTGTGCCAGCTGGGCCGCCTTGCCGGGATCCACGTCGATGCCCACAACGCTGTGGCCCATGGACGCGAGGGTTGCCGCGTGGACGGCACCAAGGTACCCGCAGCCGATCACGGATATTTTCATGATGTTGCTCCTGCCTTTGAGGCCTTCCGCGGGGGTGCGGGGACTGCCGCGATGACGTCCGAGTAGTGCCGTACCAGTTCCGTGCAAAGCGCCGGCCATGTCCTGTCCTGGACCGAGGCGTGGGCCGCGGCTGCGAAGGCGCGGCGTTTGGCGTCGTCGCCCATCAGGTCCTGCACCCGGGCGCGCATGGCGGACAGGTCACCCGGTTCGTAGAGCCAGCCGGTGCGTGAATTCTCCACCAGGTCCAAGGGCCCGCCCCGGCCCGTCGCCACCACCGGTACACCCGACGCCATGGCCTCCTGGATGGTCTGGCAGAAGGTTTCGAACTCGCCGGGATGGACGAACAAGTCGAAGGATGCCACCGTCCGCGCCAGGTCTTCACCGCCCAGGAAACCGGTGAATACCGCCTGGGGGAGGGCCGCCTCCAGGGCTGCCCGTTGCGGGCCGTCGCCCACCACCACCAGCCTGGTGTTGGGAATGCCGGCGAGGGCCGCAAGGTCTTCCACCTGCTTTTCGACGGCCAGCCTGCCCACGTAGCCGATGATGCGTTCACCGTCCGGGGCAACCGAAGCCCGCCACCCGTCGTCGCGCTTTTCCGGCGAAAACCGGGCGGTGTCCACGCCGCGGCGCCACATCCGCACCCGCGGGATGCCCCGTCCGCGCAACTGGTTCAGCGCGAACGTGGAGGGCACCAGGGTGCGTGAGGCCAGCAGGTGGATATTCTCCACCCTGTTCCAGGCCCAGTTCTCCAGGAAGGGAACGCCGTACCGGGCGGCGTAGCTGGGAACTTCGGTCTGGTAGATCGCCACCGTGGGGATGCCGAGCTGGTGCGCCGCCTGCGCTGCGCGCCAGCCCAGGACGAACGGCGAGGCGAGATGCACCACGTCCGGCGCGTACTCGGCAAGGATTCGCTTGACCCGGTACACACCTCCCAGTGCCACCCGTACATTCGTGTAACCGGCCAGCGGGACCGCCGGGAGCCGATGGACCTCCGCTCCCTTGACCTGGCCCGGCTCGGCTCCCTCCTGCGCTGACGGGGCGATGACCAGTACGTCGTCACCGCGCTCCTGGAGGTGGTCCAGGACCCGAAGGATTGAATGGGTGACGCCGTTCATCAACGGCAGGAATGATTCGGCGACGATTGCGATCCTCACCCCTTCACCGTGCGCGCCGTCCCTGAAATGGCGGGGGAAAAAGCGTTACCCGGAGGAGAAGGTCGGGTGAACAGCTGCCCCGGCCGCCAAGAAAATTACTAAGTAGGCTTGGCATTTGATGCTAAGCATGCTTACGGTAGTGGGGCAGTCAGCGCAGAGCCTCAAGCAGCCGGGGCGGAAGCCGGATGACGGGAGAAAGCCCCGGTCCGGAACATCCACTGCTGGCAGACCCAGTGCAACGACCATCCAAGGAGACGTCATGCTCAACAGGGAAAACCTTGAAAACCTGCTCACGAAGGGCGGCCACGTGGTCGGTTCCGACGGCACGAAGATCGGTTCAATCGGACAGCTGTACGCAGACGACGATACGGGTGAACCCACCTGGGTCACCGTAAAGACCGGCCTCTTCGGCACGTCTGAATCCTTCGTGCCGGTTGAGGGTGCCCACAACCAGGGCGAGGACTTGGTGGTGCCCTTCACCAAGGAGCACGTCAAGGACGCCCCCCGCGTTGATGCCGACGGCCACCTCACCCCCGAGGAAGAGGACCGGCTGTACACGTACTACGACCGCGGCGCACGGACCTACACCGAGGCGACCAGGGACACCGCCGGCGACGTCGACCTTCAGGGCGATGCGGACCTGAACGCCGGCACGCCAACCGCCGGGATTACTCCCGACCGGGACACCCACACGCACGGGACCGTGGGCCACGATACGTCCGGCCCCACCACGGACGACGCCATGACCCGGTCCGAAGAACAGTTGCACGTGGGCAAGGAGCGCGAGACCGCGGGCCGGGCCCGCCTGCGCAAGTACGTCACCACCGAGAATGTCACCAAGACGATCCCGGTGGAACGCGAAGAGGTCCGCGTAGAGCGCGAGCCCATCACGGACGCCAACCGCGGCTCCGCCATGGACGGTCCGGGTATCAGCGAGGAAGAGCACGAGGTGGTCCTGCATGAGGAACGCCCCGTGGTGGAGAAGGAGACCGTTCCCGTCGAACGGGTCCGGCTGGACAAAGAGACAGTCCGCGACGACGTCACCGTCAACGAGGAAGTCCGCAAGGAAAACATCGAAACGGACGGCGACAAGCGTCGCTGACCGGACCGGGGAACTCTGTTCCCGCTAAGTCCGCAGGGCCGGCTGGCTGGAGCAGCGGGCCCGACACGGTGAACGGCGCCGGGAGCCTGGTTGGAGGCTCCCGGCGCCGCACAGTTTAACAACGCTGGTGCAGCCGCGCTGAAGGCGGAAGCTGCACCAGCCAGTAGGACGAATATCTTCAGAACTTACGGTTCATCTCTCATTCGCGGCTCCTGTTTTCCCGGTTGACGGTATCCGGGTGCGAGGCTGGTCCGGTTCACGCCCACGGCCAGCAGAAAACGCAGGATGCCCCCGCGGGGGCGCAGGTGTTGGTTTCTACCAATTTTACGGCGGGGCAGGGCAAAAAGCGCCGGACCGCCGGGCATTTGGATCTTGATCAGTGCCGCCGGCGAGCCTGTCGTTAGCGGACACGGCACACCCGGCGTGACACCATGGAACACGATGAAACTGCGCGCTGATCAGACCGGAGACCGTGGCCTTCCCATGCCGTTGTGGCTGCAGGGTGCCCTCGAAGCGGCGCAGGCGGCCATCATCTCAGCGCTGGTGGTCGTGGCGCCCATCGTGGCAGTCTGGGCCACCGCGGGGTTCCAGAACGGGCAGTTCGAAGTCCTGGCACGCCTGGCAGGGCAGTCCTGGCTCCTGGTCCATGGGGTGCCGCTGGAGCTTGCCGGCGCCGGACCGGGGACCGCCACCCACGGCGGGTCCGGCACGCTGAGCCTGATTCCCCTGGGCCTGACCCTGATCCCTTTCCTCCTGGCGTGGCGGGCCGGCCGGAGGCTCGCGCGGGCCTCCTATACGGACCAGTTGTGGCAGGCCCTGCTGGGCTCGTGGGCAGTCTATGCAGCGTTCGGCGCAGCCACCGGGTTCGTCTGCCGCAGCAGCGACGTCGTCATCAATCTTTGGTACGCCATGCTGGTTCCCCTGGTCCCTTTCGGCCTCGGCATGGTGGTCGGGGCGCGAAGGGAAGCGGGCTCCTGGAGCCGGCTTATCGGCGTCGACGCGGTGGACTGGATCTCCCGCACCAGCCAGCATTCCCGCTGGGCCGGCTCCTACTTCGCCTCCGCGGCGAAGGCAGGCTTTGTCGCCGTCGCCGCCGCCCTCACCCTGGCCGCTGCGCTGCTGGCAGTCGACCTGTTCATCCACTGGAACCTCGTGGTGTCCGTGTATGAAGCGCTCGACGCCGGCCCGGTGGGAGGTGCCGCCCTCACCATCGCGCAGCTGGGCTTCCTGCCCAACCTTGTGGTCTTCGCGCTCGCATGGACGTCAGGAGCCGGTTTTGCCCTCGGCGCCGGATCCCAGGCAGGGGCGCTGGGCACGGCCGTGGGGCCGCTGCCATCAATACCTGTCCTGGCCGCCATCCCGTCAGGATCCCTGGACTACGCCGCCGTCGCCCTGATCGTCCCCGTGCTGGCGGGAGTCATGGCGGGATGGTGGTTCCTGCGGGAGGGGGAAAACCACTTTGACGAGTGGCTCGCCATCAAGGTCCACGCCCGCTGGTTCACCGCCACCGTCTCCACCCTGGTCCTTGGTGTGCTCGCGGGGCTGGCAGCCGGCCTCCTGGTTATGGGCCTGGCCTGGATTGCGCGGGGGTCAGCAGGACTGGGACGCCTGACCGCGATTGGTCCTGACCCGCTGTGGACGGCCCTGTGGGTGGCTGCGGAGGTGGGTGCCGGCGTCGTCATTGGCTACGCGGCAGGACCCTGGCTGGAACGGGAGAAGACCGGCGCGGCCGACCGCGAAGGGGAACTGGTCCACTAGGACCACTCCGGGGCTAGGGAACCCTGGCGGGCAGGACGTCCTGGAACTGCACCATGCACGCCTGGGTGGCCCGGTCCGTGAGCGCCCGGCCCAGGCAGGCCTGGTACTCGCGCACCTGGTCAAACAGGACCAGCGTGGTGACGATCAGCAGCACCATCACGGCTGCCACCACCAACCCGGAAATGGTGCCCACGAGGACCAGCTTGGATTCCTTCAACCGGATGGACCGGACCAGCAGGACTATGCCCAGGACCAGGCTCGCGGCGGTGAGCAGGATGGTCAACCACAGGTAGCCCACATCCAGCTGGTACACGAAGAACGCGCCGAGGACCGTGACCACGAACGTCCTGAACAGGGTGTGGGTCTTGGCGAGCGAGGCTTTCGCTGCCTCGCTGAGCGGGCGCCTGGCCTGCTGCCGCCCGCCCCGACCCGGTTCGCTGTTCATGTTTTCCAGCGTACGCGAGCCTGCACCTAAGCTGGACCAATGCGTATCGTCGTCCTCGTTTCCGGCACCGGGTCCAACCTCCAGGCAGTTATCGACGCCGTCAAAGCAGGGGAGCTCGACGTGGAAATCGCGGCGGTGGGCGCCGACCGCGAAGGAACCTACGGCGTCGAACGCTCCGCTGCCGCCGGCATCCCCACCTTTGTGGTGGACTTCAAGGCCTACCCGGACCGTGCCGACTGGAACGCCGCGCTGGCCAGGGCCGTCGCCGCCTACGCGCCGGACGTCGTGGTGTCCTCCGGGTTCATGCGGATTGTCAGCCCGGATTTCATCGACGCGTTCAATGGCAGGTACCTCAACACACACCCCGCGTTGCTCCCCGCTTTTCCGGGCGCCCACGGTGTGCGCGACGCCATGGCCTATGGCGTCAAGGTCACCGGTTGCACCGTGCACTGGGCTGACGCCGGCGTGGACACCGGCCCCATCATTGCCCAGGAAGCCGTGGGTATCGAGGACTCGGACACCGAGGAAACCCTGCACGAACGCATCAAGGTGGTGGAACGGCGGCTCCTGGTTTCCACCCTGGCAGCCCTCGCCGCGGACCCGGAGTATTCCGCCGCCTAGCGCGGGTTACTGCAGGCGGGCCTGGCGTGTTTCGGGGGAGAAGAACGCCATCCACAACACGGAGGCCAGCACCAGGGCGCCGGCCAGGGCGAAGGAAGTGGCCAGCCCGAGTTCCGGCCAGAAGTAGTTGGCGAAGACCAGCGGGCCAAACCCCGCACCCAGCCGGGAAAATGTGGATGCCCAACCGAACCCGGTGCCCCGCAACTCGGTGGGGTAGAGCTCTGACACGTAGGCGTAGAGCACCGGAATGGCTACCTGCACCACGAACCCGAACACCAGCAGCCAGAACACCGCGGCCGTGGGAATGTCCACTACGAATGCCACGATCACCAACGTCAGCGCGGACAGCGGACCGGTGATGGCGAGAATCCATTTGCGCCCCACCCGCTCCACCAGGAGGGCGGCCACCACCACGCCCAGGAAGCCGACGGCGGCCATGGACGCCGTGGTGAGGAACGCCTTGTATTCGGCGAAGCCGGCACCGATGAGGATCCTGGGCATCCACGTCAGGGACAGGTAGTACACCAGCAGGATGCTGAAGAACAGGGACCAGGCGGCGGCTGTGATCTTCCAGTTGAACTGCCACACCGAACGCAGCTGGGTCCAGGCGCTGCCGGCGGAAAGCCGCGGGACATCCCGGGCATCGGGAAGGCTGTATGCCCGCGGTTCCGCGCCGGTGGCTTCCACCAGCCCGTCAATGATCTTGGCTGCCTCTTCCCTTCGGCCCTTCCGGATCAGGAACAGCGGGGACTCCGGCACGCTCCGCCGGATCCAGAAGACCAGCAGGGCGGGCAGCACCATCACCAGCATGGTCAGGCGCCAGTCACCGTAGAGGGCCACCAGGCCGGCCGAGACGAACCCGGCCAGGGCTGCGCCCACCGGCCACCAGCCGTCCATGGCGGTGAGCACCTTGCCGCGCTGCTTCCGCGGGGTGAACTCGCCCACCAGTGCGTAATCCACCGGGATGCAGCCGCCCAGGCCGAACCCGGCCATGAACCGGAAGATGCAGAACCAGATGAAGTCGGGGGAGAAGGCGCCCAGCACGGTGAAGATGGAAAACAGGAGCAGCGTGGCGGTGAACGCCTTCTTCCGCCCCACGGTGTCCGCGATGGTTCCCCAGATGAACGCGCCCAGCGCCATGCCGATCAGGTTCGCAGTCCCTACCCAGGCCGCCTCTCCGGCGGACAGCGACCAGTGCTTGGACAGCAGCGGTATCAGGATGCCGTTCAGGGTCACATCCCAGGCATCGAACATGAAGCCGAGACCCCCGATCAGGAAGATCCTGCCCTGGACTTTCCATCGCCAGGGCAGTTCCTGGACCACCTGTTCGCCGCTGGGCACAGTGGTGTAAGTGTTCATCGCCGCCTCCTGGTCAAAACTCTAGCCCGCGCCCACGGTGTTCACACTCCGGCCGACACCGGCCAACCGCGCCCTTCGCGATAAACTGGCCCTATCCCCACCAACCGCGGCTTGTTCCGCGAGATAAGACGGAGACATTTGTGAGCTTCACGCAGCATGAGCGCGTATCCATTGACCGTGTACCCATCCGCCGGGCCCTGATCTCGGTTTACGACAAGACCGGTCTGGAGGAGCTCGCCTCCGGCCTGCACGCAGCGGGCGTGAAGCTCGTCTCCACCGGCTCCACGGCCAAGAAGATCGCCGCCGCGGGCATTCCCGTGCAGGAGGTCGAGGAAGTCACCGGTTCGCCCGAGATGCTGGACGGCCGCGTCAAGACGCTGCACCCGCGCGTCCACGGCGGCATCCTGGCGGACCGCCGCGTCCCGGCCCACATGGAAACCCTCGCCAGCATGGACATCGAAGCCTTCGATCTGGTGGTGGTGAACCTCTACCCGTTCGTGGAAACCGTCAAGTCCGGTGCCGCGCAGGACGACGTCGTGGAGCAGATCGACATCGGAGGCCCCGCCATGGTGCGGTCGGCCGCAAAGAACCACGCCGCCGTCGCCATCGTGGTGGACCCGTCCTTCTACGGGCAGGTGGTGGAGGCCGCCGCGGAAGGCGGCTTCGACCTGAAAACCCGCCGCCGCCTCGCCGCGAAGGCCTTCGCCCACACCGCCGCCTACGACAATGCGGTGGCCACCTGGACCGCAAGCCAGTTCCTTGACGAGGACGGTGACGGCGTCATCGACTGGCCCGCCTACGCCGGCCTGTCCCTGGAACGCTCCGAGGTCCTCCGCTACGGGGAGAACCCGCACCAGCAGGCTGCCCTGTACGTGGACAAGGCTGCGCCGGTCGGCATCGCCCAGGCGGACCAGCTGCACGGCAAGGCCATGAGCTACAACAACTTCGTTGACGCCGACGCCGCCCTGCGCGCCGCGTACGACTTCGCCGAGCCCGCCGTCGCCGTCATCAAGCACGCCAACCCGTGCGGCGTGGCCGTGGGATCCGCCGGTGCCGCGGACCCCATCGCCGATGCCCACGCCAAGGCCCACGCCTGCGATCCGGTCTCCGCGTTCGGCGGCGTCATCGCCGCGAACCGCACGGTGACCGCCGGCATGGCCAACACCGTCAAGGACATCTTCACCGAGGTGGTCATCGCACCCGGCTTCGAGCCGGAGGCGGTGGAGATCCTTTCCAAGAAGAAGAACATCCGCCTGCTGGCCCTGCCCGAGGGCTACGGCCGGTACCCCACGGAGTTCCGCCAGGTCTCGGGCGGCATGCTGGTGCAGGTCAGCGACAAGGTGGACGCCGACGGCGACAACCCCGCCAACTGGACCCTCGCCGCCGGCGAAGCCGCGGACGAAAAGACCCTCGCGGACCTTGCCTTCGCCTGGACCGCTTGCCGGGCCGCGAAGTCCAATGCCATCCTCCTCGCAGAGAACGGCGCCGCTGTGGGTATCGGCATGGGCCAGGTCAACCGGCTTGATTCTTGCCGCCTCGCCGTGGAGCGGGCCAACACGCTGGGCGTCACGGTGGAGTCCGACGTCGAGGGTGCCGGCGGTGCCTCCAACGCGGACGCGAGCGGCGCACCTGAGCGTGCCCGCGGTGCCGTTGCTGCTTCGGACGCGTTCTTCCCGTTCGCCGACGGCCTCCAGATCCTGATCGACGCCGGTGTCCGCGCCGTGGTGCAGCCGGGCGGTTCTGTCCGGGATGAGGAAGTCATTGCCGCAGCGAACGCTGCCGGCATCACGATGTACTTCACGGGAGCCCGCCACTTCTTCCACTGAGCCCCACCGCCGCCCTGACCCCGCTGCGCCCGGCAGGGAAACCGGGCGGCGTGGGCCCGGATTAACGAGACGGCGCCCGCCCCCTGCATAGGGGGCGGGCGCCGTCGTTGTTGTTTCGGCTTAGTCCTGGTCGGTAGGAGGTTCGGGCTCCGGAAGCTGAATCTCCCGGGGCTTAGCTGCCGTCATCCGCTCCTCGGTCCAGTACTCGAGGACTTCCCCGGGCGACTGGGTCAGGTCCGCGTGGCTGACGGCGGGATCCTGGTCCGGATCAGATGCCTTAGGACTTGGCTGCACTGGTGTAGGTGGCCTTGATGACGTCGCCCCAATACGGGCCGTACATCACTGCGGAGCCGTTGTAGCCGTAGCTGTTGATGGAGTTCTGCAGGCCATCGGAACCCTTGCCGATGAACCACGGACCGCCGGATGAACCGCCGGTCATGTCGCACGGAATGCCCTGGGTGTTGAACTGGGGGTTGTTGGAATCATTGGACGCTGTCCCGGTGCAGCTCTTGAGGGTCTCACCGTTGAAGGGCGCCGCTGCCGGGTAGCCGTACGACGTGTAGGTCAGGCCCCGGGCCTGGTTGAAGGCAGTGCCGGAGCCGCCGACGACGTCGGTCAGCTTCCGCCCCTTGGTATCAGGGTTCATCACGGCGAAGCCCGTGTCATAGGTCATGTCGCCGGTGGAAGCCCACTGGGTGGGGGCATAAAGGGCCTTGGCGGTCCACTTGCCGTAGGGGGCCGCCCCGTTGTCATAGGCGGGGACGAAGACGAAGTTGGTGGCGTACGCGCCCGGGCCCTCGTTCACGCAGTGCCCGGCCGTTGCCACAGCGCTGCGGTTGGTCGAGGTGACGGCGTTGCCGGAGCAGACATAGTTCGTTCCGCCGAGCGTGAAGAAGACCTTGCCGATGTGGGAGACGGGGCTTGCGCTCTGGGCAAGCGTGGGCTTGCCCTTGGTGCCCTTGGTGGAGGACGGCTTGCCTTTCTCCACCAGGGCAGGGTTCGAGCGGTTTCCGCGTTCCAGGGCCTTGCCGGCCAGCGTGTCACCAGGAACGGCGGCCTGCATCCGCTCCGGAGTCCAGTAATCGGCTGCAGCGCCGGCATCGAGCGTGACGCTGGCCACCGACGGAGATTCGTTTCCGTCCGACGAAGCCGGCGCGGCGGAGGCGCCACCGGCAGCAGTGAGTGCGAGCACGGCGGCCGCCGAAAGAGTCAGGAGGCCGGAAGCCAGAGACCTGGTGCGTGTCATTGTTGTCCTGTCTGAAAGGGGGGTGGGCCCTGGGGCGGGAGTGACTTAGCGAACTTATCGTCACCCGGCAAGTTTGTACACAGTAGTGAGATATCAAATAGCGTCCCGGACCCTTTTCCCCTCCCCATCCGCGCCGTACGCAGGCCGTAGGCCCCGGCACCCAGGCCGCGTGCCGGCGTCGTCCGTTCTCCATCGCTGTAATCCTGCTCACCGCCGGGGTAACGCTGGGCCCCCGGTACGGTTCAAAGCCGGGTCCTCGGGTAAGTTGTACATGGTGAAATAGACCGAATTTTTCACAACCAAGCCGACCCACAGGGAGACGCCCGCGCATGTCCAAGATTATCTACACCCACACCGACGAAGCGCCGATGCTGGCTACCTATTCGTTCCTGCCCATCATCGAGGCGTTCGCTTCGACAGCAGGTGTGGAGGTGGAGACCCGCGACATTTCGCTCGCCGGCCGCATCATCGCCGTCTTCGGTGACTACCTGACCCCCGAGCAGCAGATCGGTGACGCCCTTGCTGAACTCGGTGAGCTGGCGAAGACGCCGGAAGCCAACATCATCAAACTGCCCAACATTAGCGCCTCCATCCCGCAGCTGAAGGCCGCCATCGCAGAGCTGCAGGGCAAGGGCTACGAGCTGCCGGACTACCCGGACAACCCCTCCTCGGACGAGGAGACCGCCATCCGCTCGCGCTACGACAAGATCAAGGGCTCCGCCGTGAACCCGGTCCTGCGCGAAGGCAACTCGGACCGCCGCGCTCCGCTGTCCGTCAAGAACTACGCCCGCCAGAACCCGCACTCCATGGGCGCGTGGACCCCGGAGTCCAAGACCAACGTGGCCACCATGGCCCAGGACGACTTCCGTTCCAACGAGAAGTCCGTCGTCATCGAAAACGACGGCACCATCGCCATCCAGCTGGTCCGTGAAGACGGCTCGGTCAAGGTCCTGAAGAAAGCTTTCCCGGTCCTGGCCGGTGAGGTCATCGACGGAACCGTGATGCGCGCCGCCGCCCTGGACGAGTTCCTCAAGGCCCAGGTTGCCCGCGCCAAGGAAGAGGGCGTGCTGTTCTCCGCACACCTGAAGGCCACCATGATGAAGGTCTCGGACCCCATCATCTTCGGCCACGTGGTGAAGGCGTACTTCTCCGAGTTGTTCGAAACCTACGGCAAGCAGCTTTCCGCCGCCGGCATCAGCCCCAACAACGGCCTCGCAGCCATCCTGAGTAGCCTCGAGGACCTGCCGGCCGATGTCCGCGAAGGCGTCCAGAACCTGATCAAGAAGGGCCTGGAAGGCGGCCCCGCACTGGCAATGGTGGACTCCGACAAGGGCATCACCAGCCTGAACGTGCCCTCCGACATCATCGTGGACGCCTCCATGCCCGCCATGATCCGCACCTCCGGCCACATGTGGGGCCCGGACGGCAAGGAAGCCGACACCCTGGCAGTCCTGCCGGACAGCTCCTACGCCGGTATCTACCAGGTGGTCATCGACGACTGCCGCGCCAACGGCGCCTACGACCCCACCACCATGGGCACGGTCCCCAATGTGGGCCTCATGGCACAGGCAGCCGAGGAGTACGGCAGCCACGACAAGACGTTCGAAATCCAGGAAGCCGGCACCGTCCAGGTTGTGGACGGCTCCGGAAACGTCCTGCTGGAGCACGAGGTTTCCGTCGGTGACATCTGGCGCGCCTGCCAGACCAAGGATGCCCCCATCCGCGACTGGGTCAAGCTGGCCGTCACCCGTGCCCGCGCCTCCCAGACCCCGGCCGTGTTCTGGCTCGACGAGGAGCGCGCCCATGACGCCAACCTCATCACCAAGGTCAACGAGTACCTGAAGGACCACGACACCGAGGTCCTGGACCTGCAGATCATGTCGCCGGTCAAGGCCACCGCCTTCACCCTCGAGCGCATCCGCAAGGGCGAGGACACCATCTCCGTCACAGGCAACGTGCTCCGCGACTACCTCACGGACCTGTTCCCCATCCTGGAACTGGGCACCAGCGCCAAGATGCTCTCGGTTGTTCCGCTGATGAACGGCGGCGGACTCTTCGAGACCGGCGCCGGCGGATCCGCCCCCAAGCACGTCCAGCAGCTGCTGAAGGAAAACCACCTCCGCTGGGACAGCCTGGGTGAGTTCCTGGCCCTGGCCGTGAGCTTCGAGCACCTGGCCACCACCACCGGCAACGCCCGGGCCCAGGTCCTGGCCGACACGCTGGACCGCGCCACCGGCACGTTCCTGCTGGAGAACAAGTCCCCCAGCCGCCGCGCCGGCGAGCTGGACAACCGTGGCAGCCACTACTTCCTGGCCCGTTACTGGGCAGAGGAACTGGCCAAGCAGACGGACGACGCCGAGCTGGCCGCCGCGTTCAGCCCGGTCGCCAACGAGCTGTCCACCCAGGAGGAAACGATCGTGGGCGAGCTGGCCGAGGTCCAGGGCTCACCGGTGGACATCGGAGGCTACTACCGCCCGGAGGATGCCAAGGCGTCCGCCGTCATGCGTCCCTCCGCCACGCTGAACAAGGTCATCGCCAGCCTGGCCTAGTACCCGCCGCTCCGGCACAAAGAAGCGGTGCTCCGGTTTTTACCGGAGCACCGCTTCTTTTTGGCTTGCCGCCTGCTGCGCTTTGACCTAGTTCTTGCCCTTGCCCTTGTCGCTGTTGTTCTTGCCGGCATCTGCGCCGTTGCCCGACGAGTTTCCTTGCGCCGGCGCCGGCGCGGGAGCTGGCTGCGATGCGGGGCCAGGAGCGGGTGAAGGCGCCTGTGCTGCCTGGCTGGCGGCGATCCGGGCGTCTTCGGCAGCCTTCGCGGCCGCTGCCTGCGCGCTGATCGCTTCGTTGAGGTCTGCCCGGACGGCTGTGGCCACCGTGGTGATGCTGCGCCGCCTCTCCTCGGAGACCTGGCCCTTGGCCTGCGCAGCGGAAAGGTCCGCTTCCAGGCCCTCGAGTGCCTTCAGTGCGGCTGCGGGATCGTTTTGGGACGAAGCTTGCGTTACTTCAAGTACCCGTGCCTGGAGCTGGGTTGCAGCTTCGCGCTGGAGCCCGGTCCCTGGAGCGGCGCAGGCACTGAGCAGGGCGGCCGCCAGCGCAGCGGCGGCGCAGGCCAGCAGCAGTCGGCATGGCGAGGCCGGCCTCAGGATCACGGCGCCACGCTCTTTTGGAGTTCCTGCAGATGGTCACCCAGGACGCCGGTCACGGTCGGATAAGGGACGACGTCGGCCGGGCGGGCGGAGATGCTCATCAGCACCGCAGCGGCGGCTGCGGCGACCACCAGGACACCCACCACCACGGCCAACCAGATGCGCCGGCTCCGGGTGAGGCGCGGCTTCGCAGCGGACCTGCCGCCCTCTGTTTCAGGGGCAGGATCTGTAGTCGTGGATGCCGCGGCGGCTTCCCGCACGTCATCCACCGATTCCTCCGCGGTGATGGAGGGAGGGTGGAAGGGCATGGCCGGCAGTACGCGGGTGGTTTCCGGTGCCAACTCTCCCGGCGTCGACGCGGGGGAGACCAGCGCCTGGCGCAGCGCCGTTTCAATGTCAGCGGCCGCTGGCCGTTCCAGCGGCTCGATGGCGGTCATGGAACGGATCAGGTCGGCCCACTCGGTGGGGACGTCGTCGGGAATTTCCGGGGCCCGGTGGAGCCGGGCAACCGCCGACTCCACGGCACTGCCGGGGTATTCCACGGCGCCTTTGATGCATTCGAGCAGCACCAGTCCCAAAGAATAGATGTCCGTGGCCGACGACAGGGGTTTCCCCAGTGCCTGCTCCGGGCTGAGGTAGGCGGCGGTCCCCACCATGGTGCCCGTGGCGGTAAGCCGGGTGGAATCCACAATCCTCGCGATGCCGAAATCCGTGAGCTTGGGCCGCAGCGGCTCACCCGGCCGGATCTGGACCAGGAGGATGTTGCCCGGTTTGATGTCGCGGTGGATGATGCCCAGGCCGTGCACGTAGGCCAAGGCATCGGCGATGCCGGCGCCGATGACGGACAGCTCCTCCAACGGAACCGTGCTGTGGCGGATTCGGCCGCGCAGGTCCTGGCCCTCCACCAGTTCCATGGTCAGGAACGGCCGGGGCTCATCCGGTATGCGGTCATCGATGCCTGCATCGAAAAGTGTCACCAGGCCGGGGTGGTTGAGCGTTGCCAGGAGTTGGATCTCGGCTTCCTGCCGCTTGAGCTCGTCCGCGTCCGGGGCCTGCGGGGCGAAGAGCTTCAAAGCCACATCGCGGCCCAGGTTTTCGTCCCGCGCACAGTACACCGACGACATTCCGCCGCGGCCTACGACCTCACCCAAACGGTAGCGACCGCCGACAACTTCATTCTTGATGGAGCTAGGCGATTCCGCCACCATGACCGTTCCTCCCGGTGCGCCGCGGCACTGTCGTACCTCAAATTATACGGGCGGTGGGGCAGAACCGGCGATTGACCTAGGCTTTCGCCTTCGGGCACGCCGGCGGCCCGGCGGCGATTTCCGAACACCTTCGCCGCCGGACCACCGGCTACAAGGACATGTGTGCTGATGACATGTTTCATGCAGGTAATGCGTTTCGGGGCTGCTGACCTCCTTCCGCCAGCCCGCGGCGTGCTGCCGTTTCAGGCGCACAGGTGCGGGCACGTACCGTTCTGTCGTCGGCCGCTACGAAACCTTGCGCCTGCGGAGCACCAGGATCCCGGCGGCCAGGAGCAGCAGGGCCAGGGGAACCAGCGATCCGTCCCAGCCCGTGTTGGCGAGGGCCGCGTGGGCCCCGTTAGCGGTGCCGGCCGCCTGCTTGCTGCCAGCAGTGGCAGCCCGTGGCGCCGTCAAAGGAGAGATGGCCCCGCTGACTGCACTGGAACCAGCCGGTGCTGCCGTGAAGCCGTCGACGCCTGTGGTGCCGGACCCGCCGGTGGAGTCATCGCCTGGGGTGCCGTTGCCGGCGCCATTGTCCGCAGCGTTGTCCGAACCCGGGTTCTCCGTGCCGGGGTCAAGGGTTCCGGTGTCGCCGGTGGTGCCGTCACCCGGGGCGGTGGTACCCGGAGTTCCCGTGGTGTTGTCACCGGTGAGCCCGATGCCCAGGTCAATGCTCAGATCGGCGACGGCATCGACGCCGCCGCTGCCCGCGGTTCCGGGGCCGAGATCAACCCCAAGGCCTGCGGCGGCATCGACCGCGGGTGCCATGTCGCCGGCAGCGACGCCGCCAACAACAACGTCGAGGGCTGCGTCCACGGTTCCGGCGGTTCCGGCGGCGTCGCCGCTGGTAATGCCGCCGAGGCCCAGATCTACAGCTGCGTCCACGGCGAGGTCTGCCGTGGTTCCCGTGCCGGTGGTTGTGGGGTCGGTGCTTGTGGCGTTGCCGAGCCCGAGGTCCACGTTGGCGTCGACGGCGAGGTCTGCTGTGGTTCCCGTGCCGGTGGTTGCCGGGTCGGTGGTTGTGGCGTTGCCGAGCCCGAGGTTGACGTCCGCTGCGGCTGCCAGGTCGGTGGTGGCGGTGGTTGCGGGGTCGGTGGTTGTGGCATTGCCGAGCCCGAGGTTGACGTCCGCTGCGGCTGCCAGGTCGGTGGTGGCGGTGGTTGCGGGGTCGGTGGTTGTGACGTTGCCGAGCCCGAGGTTGACGTCCGCTGCGGCTGCCAGGTCGGTGGTGGCGGTGGTTGCGGGGTCGGTGCTTGTGACGTTGCCAAGCCCGAGGTCCACGTTGGCGTCGACGGCGAGGTCTGCCGTGGTTCCCGTGCCGTCGGTGGTGGGGTTGGTAACGCCGCCAAGCCCGAGGTTGACGTCCACTGCGGCGGCGACACCTGTTGATCCCGCCGGCGTTGGGTCACCCAGCAGGCCCAACGACGTCCAGTCAGCGGGTGCCGCCGCCGAGATGAGGGCGGAGGCGGAGAGGTCCGTCCCGCTGGTGGTGTCCGCCGCGTTGGCGGTGGCGCAGCCGAAGGCCAGGAGGCCGCCGGCGAAGAGGGTGCTCAGCAGCCCCCTGCGAAGTGTGCAGTTCATGGTGTTTACTCCTGGAATAGTTGAGTGTCCGGGCGCTGGACAGCTGCCCGTAAAGCCGCGTGCTGCCCGTGCGAGGGCAGGGGGCCTCAACTAGTCAGGGGAAGAACCGGGGTCGAATGACACCGGCGAGGGAACGTGCCCGGGGGACCGGTCGGCGCGGACAGCGCCGGCCCCCTCAAAATCGAAGTAGATGGGGTTGAGCCACGCGGCGGCAGCTGACGTGCCGCCCGCTGATCCTCCGCTGCCTGTGCCGGATGCCGGGGCTGCGGGAGCCTGGGCAGGAACAGGCAACGGGTCAACGGCCAGCGGCTGCTCCGCTGCGGAGCCGGGGGTCTCGAACACCCCGGCCTGCGCGAATGCCGTGTTGGCCAGGATGCGTGCGGCCGAAGGTTCCATGGGCGCCCCACGAGGGGTGGCTGAGGCTATAGGTGGTGCCTCAACAGCCTGGGCAGACCCCGTGGCCGCGCCTATGGCATCCGGAGCCTCTTCCACGGCTCCAGGCTGCTCCTGCGCGGGAGCGGGGACCACTGTGCCGGGAAGGCCCACCTGCACGTCATCCAACGGCGGGACGGGCAACGGAGCAGCGCCGGTCAGAAGATCTGAAACCGGTTCGAGCACCGGCTCAAGGACCGGAAGAGCCTCGGCTGCAGGGGCTGCAAGTTCCTGGGCTACACCGGCAGCCACGGTGTCGGCCACCTCAACAAGGGGAGCAGAGACCCCGGAAACAGTTCCGGCTGGAACCACCTGGCCCACCACGGGAACCGCGGCAATGAGGTTGTCGGCCAGGCCGGAAGCCGGCGTTACGACAGGCTGCAGCAGCCCGGGCGCGGCAGCCGGCCCGCCCGCGGCGCCGGCAGGAACTGGTGAAACCGTTGAGGCAAGATCGTGGGTCAGGGAGGCCACCGAACTCGTGAGGCCGCCGGTCAGGGAGGAGGAATCAGTACCTGTGTCGGCGGTGGCAGCCGTTGAGGAAAGCGCCAGCCAGGTAATGGCTGCCGCTCCGGCAAGAAGTACGGGGCGCAGGGCAGGCCATGGCGAACTACTACGAGCCATGCGTACCACCCCCCAGTGAACGGCGCAATCGATGCTGCCTAAATGCTAAGACTGCTTATCGCCGGAAGTCCAGCATTCATTCAAAGGAATTTACAAATGCCGGCACCGGACGCAGAAACTGTCACTGCAAAGAAGCGGGAAGTCACGGTACTGGATCGTCGAGCAAAAGCTGCCCGGCGCCGTCGTACGCAGCCTTCTTGATCCTGCTAACGGCTGTCGTTGGGGTAGGTCACCCCGAGTTGCGCGCGCACACCGTCGAAGAGGCGCATCGTGTTCAGGGTGTCCTCGAGCGGCATGACCGGGCTCTCGGTCAGCCCCTGCTGGACACACCGCATCACCTCGCGTAGTTCGTACGCGTAACCCTTGCCCACGACGTCGAAGGTCTCCGTCCGGCGGTCCTCCCACCCCTTGGCGATGACCAGTTCGCGGGGGTTGTTGATGGAACCCACGCTCTGCAGGAAACCCAGGCTCCCTGCCACCGTGGCGGTGCGCGGCCCGTGGGCCAGCAGGGAAGAAGTGAGCTGGACCTGGGCGGCGTGGCCGTAGCCAAGGCTCAGGGCGTTCTGGGCGTCCACGCCGTCGTCGTTGACGAAGCCCGTGGCGCTGACGGTCTGCGGGAAGCCAAGCGTGCCCAGCGCCCACAGCAGCGGGTAGACGGACAGATCCAGCAGTGCACCTCCGCCGTCCTTCCGGGCCCACAACCGGGCCGTGGGGGAGTAGGGCGCGGGGAATCCGAGGTCTGCGGTGACCCAGTGGATATCGCCCAGCTCGCCGGACGCCGCAATCTCGAAAGCGCGCTGCATCGACGGCAGGAACCGGCTCCAGACCGCCTCCATCAGGAAGAGCTTCCGGCTGCGCGCCACCTCGATGAGCTCCGCCGCCTCCCGGGCGTTGATAGTGAAAGCCTTTTCGCACAGCACGTGCTTGCCCGCGTTCAGGGCGGCGAGGACCATCTCGTGGTGCTGCGCGTGCGGGGTGGCGACGTAGACGACGTCCACCGCCTCATCGGCGAGCAGCCGCTGGTAGCCGGGCACCCCGCCGTCGTCCCCGTAGGCCTTTGCGAAGTCATACGCCACGGCAAACGCATCCGCGGTGTCCTGCGCCCTGGAACTGACCGCATAGAGCTCGGCATCTTCAAGCAGTGCCAGATCCTGGGAGACGGCGCGGGCGATGCTGCCCGTTGCGATGATTCCCCAGCGCAGGGGAGTCCCGGTGGCGGTCCGGGGATCCTGGTCAGGCTGCGTGGACAGCCATGGTGTGGCAATGGGAGCGCTCATAGCTGCCATCCTGTCACAGCGGTACCGCGGGAGTGGAGACCCTGTTGCGAGGGGGAGGTTATGGACAAAAAGGGGCCAAGGGCTGGAGCGCACACCCCTTCCCTTGGCCCCCTTCCGTGGGTCAGGCCGTGGCGGCGACGGCAGTCCGTCCCCGGACCGGTTCTTCCGTCAGCTTGCCCTGCTGCAGCCGGAACCTGCGGTCGGTCTTGTTCGCCAGGACCCTGTCGTGGGTGACCACCAGGATGGTCGTGTTGTGGTCGCGGCTCAGCGAGCTGAGGAGCTCGATGATGTGGTCTCCGGTCTGCTCATCCAGGTTGCCGGTGGGCTCGTCGGCCAGGATCAGCTTCGGCTCGTTGGCCAGGGCGCGGGCAATGGCCACGCGCTGCTGCTCGCCGCCGGAGAGCCTGTTGATCCGCCGGTCGTGCTTGGTCGGATCAAGCTGCACCTGTTCCAGCAATCCCTTGGCCCGCTCCAGCCTGGCGGACTTCCGCATGCCGGCGAATTCCATGGGCAGCATGACATTGTCCACGGCGGACAGGTTGGGGATCAGGTTGAACTGCTGGAACACGAAGCCGATGTCCCGGCGCCGGTATTCCGTCAGCTTGCTGTCCGGCAGGCTGGCCAGGCTGACGCCGTTGACGACGACGTCGCCGCTGGTGGGCTTGTCCAGCGCACCCAGGAGGGACAGCAGGGTGCTTTTGCCGCTTCCGCTCTTGCCCACGATCGAGGCGAGGGTGCCCTGCTCCAGGACAAAGCTGACATCGTTGACCGGCTTGATGGTGCGGTCACCGGAGTTGAAGGTGCGGACCAGGTTCTTGACTTCAATCATGGCTATTCTCCTCGCAGGACTTCGATGGGACGGATGCGCGCGGTGAGCAGCGCGGGGACCAGGGCGCCGATGATGGCCACGCCGAACACGGCAGCGATGCCGCCGGCGATCACTCCCGGGGACGCGGTTGCGGTGACGGAGTTCAGCAGCTGGGAGGCGCCGCCGAAGGGTCCGCCCTGCCCGCCGCGGAAGCTTCCTCCACCCGCGGCGCCGGCCGGGAAGTTGCGGCCGGCGGTGGCAGTGGTGGTGTTGCTGCTGATCAGGGCCGAGGCGATCCCGCCGCTGGCGAAGGATGCGATCGCTGCCCCTACTGCGCTGCCCAGGGCCGCGAGGACCAGTGCTTCGAGAACGAACTGCAGGCCGATGGTGCGGTTGGGTGCGCCGATGGCCTTCAGGACACCAATTTCCCGGCGGCGCTCGCGGACCAGCATCACCATGATGAGCAGGATGATCAGCCCGGCGGTCCCCAGCGCGGCGACAAAGGCGATGAAGGAGATGTTCTTGACGCTGCCAAGGGAGCTGACGGCGGTCTGCAGGTTCTGCCCCTGGGTAACGTCCGCCTTGTCGGTGCCGAGGGCGGCCTGCAAGGCAGTCTTGGCGGCGGCGACGTTGTCCATGGAATTGACGGTGACGATCATGCTGGACAGCTCACCGGGTGTCCCGGCGAGTGTTTGGGCCGTGGGCAGTGTGACGTAAACAGCGTTGTTGCCAAAGGCCGTTCCGGCGTCGAACAGTCCGGTCACCGTGTAGGCCTGGTCATTGATGGTGAAGGTGGAGCCGACGGAGAGGCTGTTCTTCTCCGCCAGGGTGGTTCCCAGCAGCGCACCGGTGGAGGCTGCCGAGTAGTCGCCAAGACCGGTGCCCTGGGTAATGTTCAGGGCTTTGCCGGTGGTGTCCACCTCTGCGCCGATGCCCGTGGCGGTGATCGGCAGCGAGCGGACCGGCTGCTGGGTGGTCCCGGTGGACCCGGTGGTTCCATTGGCCTGCTGGTTGCGGTTGCCCAGGGTACCGGCATCCACCGCAGCGGTGAGGCTGGTGGTGAGGGTGGCTGCGGCCTGGCCGCCGGGGCCGCCCTGTCCGGTCTGGCCGCCGGGCCCGGCCTGGCCGGTCCCGCCTGCCGCCTGTGCCGCAGCTGCGGCAGCGTTCCTCAGCCTGAGGGAGGAGGTCCCGACGACGGCACTGACGTTGGGCACGCCGGCGGCGGTGGCTGCCTGGTCGGCTGTGAGGGGTTCACCGCCGCCTTCGAAGCCTTGCCCGCCGGCGGGGTTGACGGTCAGGACGGTGCCGACGGAGGCGTTGAGCTCCTGCACCTTCGCTCCGACCGCCTGGTTCGCCACCAGCATGGCCAAGGCCAGGCCGATGGCGACGGCCAGCACCGCTACGACTGCTGCGGTGCGGACCTTGTTTCTGAAGGCATTGCCTACGCTTCGGGCAAGGACGCTCACGTTACTCCTATGACTCAGGTGCCGGCGCGTGGGGCCGGCTTCGCATCAACCCTCGCCGGGCATCCTGTGCGGGAATCCGGCCACACCTGTGTCTGGCCTGTGAAGGGGTGTTGCTGCTGGGGCAGGACGCAGGAAAGCCCGGTCCTCTAAAGGACCGGGCTTTCCGCGCGCCGGCGGGAGCCGGCTCTGCCTATCGGTATTACTTGGTGATCGGGCCGAGTACGGGATCGTCCGTGTAAGCGGTCTTGACGTTGGCGGAGGTCACGATGACCGGCTCCAGCAGGTAGGCGGGAACCACTTTGTTGCCGTTGTTGTAGGACTTGTCGTCGTTGACCTCAGGCTTCTTGCCGGCCTGCAGGTCCTTGACCATGGTGATGGCGTGCTCAACCAGCTTGCGGGTGTCCTTGTTGATGGTGGAGTACTGCTCGCCTGCAATGATCGACTTGACCGACTCAACCTCGGAGTCCTGGCCGGTGACAACCGGGATCGGCTTGCCGGCAGCCTTGACCGAGGTCAGGATCGCGCGGGCCAGGGTGTCGTTCGGGGAGAGGACGCCGTCCACGTTGGCGCTGGTGTAGCTGCCGCTGAGCAGGGTGTCCATGCGGCGCTGGGCGTTTTCAGCCTTCCAGCCCTGGGTCACGGCCTGCTCGAAGCTGTTCTGCCCGGAGACGACCTTCAGGGTGCCGTCGTCGATCTTGGGCTTCAGGACGCTCATGGCACCGTTGAAGAACACCTTGGCGTTGGCGTCGTCGGGGGAGCCGGCGAACAGTTCGATGTTGTACGGACCCGTGGGCTTCTTCGCCTTCATGCCGTCCAGCAGGGCCTGGCCCTGGAGCACGCCGACCTTGAAGTTGTCATAGGCCACGTAGTAGTCCACGTTGTCCGTGTTCAGCAGGAGGCGGTCGTAGGCGATGACCGTGGCGCCGGCGTCCTTGGCCTGCTTGAGCTGGGTGCCCAGCTGGGAGCCGTCGATGGCGCCCACGATGATGACCTTGGCGCCCTTGGTGACCATGGCGCTGATCTGGTTCTGCTGCTCCGACACGCCGCCGTTGGCGAACTGGACGTCAGCCTTGAACCCGGCACCGTTGAGGCCGTCATTGAACAGCTTCTCGGCCAGGACCCAGTTTTCACTGGTCTTCTGGGGGAGGGCGACGCCGATGGAGGAGTTCTGGTCGAATCCCGCGGCACCGCTGCTGGACCCGCCGGACGGCTCCGAGCGGCCGCAGCCCGTCAGCGCCAGTGCTGCGATGGCAGCTACCGCTGCGGCCTTTCCTGCTTTACCAAACATTCGCATTGTTGGTTCTCTTTCTTTGTGTGATGGAACGGTATTCAGGCTGCAAACTCAGGCTTCCCTGGCGATCGCTTCCTTGGTGGAGGTGGTTTCGTCGGGCTGGACGGGGCTGCTGGGGCCACCGGAGGGCCGGTTCATGTTGCGGGTCAGCATGCCGATGATGGAGCGTTTGCCCTGGGACTTGTTGTAGACATCGAAGGCGACGGCGATCAGGAGCACCAGGCCCTTGATGATCTGGGTGAGGTCGGCGCCGACGCCGAGGAGCTGCAGGCCGTTGTTGAGTACTGCCATGACCAGGCCACCAATGATGGAGCCGACCACGGTACCCACACCGCCGGTCACTGCCGCGCCGCCAATGAAGACGGCGGCGATGGCATCCAGCTCCCAGCCCACGCCGTCGAAGGGTCCTGATGCGGTGGAGCGGCCCACGAAGATCATGCCGGCCAGGCCGGCCAGGATGGACATGTTCATCATGACCAGGAAGTTGACCTTCTTGGACTGGACGCCGGAGAGTTCGGCTGCGTGCCGGTTGCCACCGACGGCGTAGACGTGGCGGCCCAGGATGGTGCGGGAGGAGATGAAGCCGTAGATCAGGACCAGCACGGCCAGGATCAGGCCGGGGATGGGGAACGAGGTCCCGGGACGGCCGGTGGCGAAGAGGTATGTGGCGTAGAGGATGGCGGCGCAGATGAGCACCAGCTTCAGCACGGTGACCCACATCTCGGGGACCTCGGCGCCGAGCGCCTTGGCCCGGGCCCGGGAGCGCAGTTCGCCCACCACAACGAAGACCGCGACGGCGACACCCATCAGGAGCGTGAGGTTGTTGTAGCCGGTGTCCGGGCCAACCTCGGGCAGGTAGCCGGAGCCGATGTACTGGAAGTCGTTGGGTACGGGAATGGTGTTGGACTTGCCCACGAACTGGTTGAAGCCGCGGAAGAGGAGCATGCCGGCCAGGGTCACGATGAAGGCGGGGATGCCCACATACGCAGTCCACCAGCCTTGCCAGGCACCGATGATCGCGCCCAGCACCAGGCCCAGCAGGACGCCGGCCCACCACGGGATACCCCAGTCGCGGATGGCGAGGGCGACGGTGACGCCGACGAACGCGGCGACGGAGCCGACCGAGAGGTCGATGTGGCCTGCGATGATCACCAGCACCATGCCGATGGCCAGGATCAGGATGTAGGAGTTGCCGTTGAAGAGGTTGATGACGTTGCCGGGCGTCAGCGTCCGGCCTTCAGTGGCGATCTGGAAGAAGATGATCAGGGCCACGAGGGCGAAGATCATGCCGAATTGGCGGGTGTTGCCGCCAAACAGCTTTTTGAGGGCGTTCATGGTGTCAGTCCTTGTGTCCGGAAGGTTCTGGAGGGGCCAGAGGGTCAGGCGGCTTTTCGGGTGGCGGAGGTCATCAGCTTCATCAGGCTTTCCTGGCTGGCCTCGTCTTTGTTCAGGACACCGGTGACGGCGCCTTCGAAGATGGTGTAGATGCGGTCGGACAGGCCCAGCAGCTCGGGCAGTTCGGAGGAAATGACGATGACTCCCTTGCCCTGGTTCGCCAACTGCTGGATGATCCCGTAGATCTCGTACTTGGCACCGACATCGATGCCGCGGGTGGGCTCATCCAGGATCAGCAGGTCCGGGTCGGTGAACATCCACTTGGCCAGGACCACCTTCTGCTGGTTGCCGCCGGACAGCTTGGCCACGCCTTCCTCCACGGACGGCGTCTTGGTGCGCAGTGACTTGCGGTACTGCTCAGCCACGGTGAACTCCTGGTTGGGGTCAACCACCGAGTTGTGGCTGATCTTCTTCAGGGCTGCTGCCACGGTGGTGGTCTTGATGTCGTCAAGAAGGTTCAGGCCCAGGGTCTTCCGGTCCTCGGTGACGTAGCCAAGCCCGGCGTCGATGGCCTGGCGGACGTTCTTGAGGACCACCTCCTTGCCGTCCTTGTAGATGTGGCCGTCGATGAAGCGGCCGTAGGAGCGGCCGAAGACCGAGCGGGCCAGTTCGGTGCGGCCGGCGCCCATCAGCCCGGCGAACCCGACGATTTCCCCGCGGCGGACGTAGAAGCTGGAGTTCTTGCAGATCAGCCGGTCCTGCACGGTGGGGTGGCCCACGGTCCAGTTCTTGACCTCGAAGAACACGTCGCCGATCTTGGGGGTATGGTCGGGGAACCGGGACTCGAGGGTGCGGCCCACCATGCCCTTGATGATGCGGTCCTCGTCCACGCCGTCCTTCTTGACGTCCAGCGTCTCGATGGATTTGCCGTCGCGGATGATGGTGATGGAATCGGCGATCTGCTCAATCTCGTTGAGCTTGTGGGAGATGATGATCGACGTGATGCCCTTGGCCTTCAGGCCCAGCATCAGGTCCAGCAGGTGCTGGGAATCCGATTCGTTCAGGGCCGCGGTGGGCTCGTCCAGGATGAGGATCTTCACGGACTTGTTCAGCGCCTTGGCGATTTCCACCAGCTGCTGTTTGCCGACGCCGATTTCCTTGATGGGGGTGTCGGGATCGTCGCGCAGGCCGACGCGGGCCAGGAGGTCCAGGGAGCGGAGGCGGGCCTCGGCCCAGTCGATGATGCCCCGCTTGGTGGGCTCGTTGCCCAGGAAGATGTTCTCCATGATGGACAGTTCGGGGATCAGCGCCAGTTCCTGGTGGATGATCACGATGCCCGCGTGCTCGCTGGCCCGGATATCCCGGAACTGCTGGACCTGCCCCTGGTAGACGATGTCGCCGTCGTAGCTGCCGTACGGGTATACGCCGGACAGGACCTTCATGAGGGTGGACTTGCCGGCCCCGTTTTCGCCGCAGATGGCGTGGATCTCGCCTGCCTTCACCCGGAGGCTCACGTTCGACAAGGCTTTAACGCCGGGGAATTCTTTGGTGATGGACCGCATCTCGAGGATGATCGGATCCGTTTGCGTGGTCTGGGACGTCATGAGCCCTAACCCTCCAATGCAATGACTTCTTTGTCCGGCCGGCAAAGCGCAGGGCCGTCTGAACCAAAAGTAAACTGGATCACAGCTGTTGTCGTCAAGTCTTTAACGCAAATGCTGGATAACGAAATGGTCTAGGGCTTGCGTATTCCGGCATGCTGGAACACCAGGGCGGCAGCGCCAAGGGCCTCCGCGCGGTCGCCGAGCGAGGACATGGTGAGGGTGGTGGTCTCTCCGATGACCGGCACCGCATGCCGGATCAGGCCGCGGCGGATGGGGTCCAGCAGGATGTCTCCCAGCCCGGCCAGCGGGCCACCCACCACGATGACCTCCGGGTTGATCAGGTTGGCCACATTGCCCAGGGCGCGTCCCACTGCAAGCCCGGCATCATCCACCACGCGCAGGGTTGCCGAGTCCCTGTTCAGTGCCTTGCGGACAATGTCCGCCGGTGTCATGGGCCGGTCCTCACCGCGGCTGAGGAGCTCGATCATGGTGGTGGTGGAGGCGATGGTTTCCAGGCAGCCGCGGTTGCCGCAGCGGCACACCAGCCCCTGCTCGTGGATGGTGGCGTGGCCTATTTCGCCGGTGATTCCCACGTTGCCGTAGTAGGGGGCGCCGTTGAGGATCAGCCCGGCGCCGATGCCCGATCCGATTTTCATGAACATCAAGTTGCTGACCCCGGAGTGCTGCCCCCAGGTCACCTCGGACCAGGCGCCGAGGTTGGCGTCATTGTCAACAAACACGGGGATTCTCAAGGTTTCCTCAAGATGCTGCAGGATGTTGATGCCCACCCATTCCGGGAGGATTGCCCCCTGCGCCACCGTCCCCGTCCGGCGGTCTATGGGGCCTGGAATGCCGACGCCGGCCCCCACCACGGAAGTGCGTTCAACGCCGCTTTCGCGCAGCAGTTTCTCCAGCAGTGACACCGCTGCCTGGATCCCGTCATCAGCCTGGTGGCCCAGCGGGAGCATGACCGATTCTTCGGCTATCACGTGGTAGCTGAGCGAGGCCAGGACCACCCGCAGGTGCCGCCGGCCGAAGTCGATCCCCACAGCCACGGCGCCGTTGCTGTTCAGCCGCACGTTCAACGCCCGCCGGCCGGAACTGGTAATCGGCTCGGTGGATGCCAGGCCCGTATCCAGCATGATTTTGACGATATTGGAGACCGTCGCGGTGGACAGCCCCGTCTGCCGCGCCAGCTCCGCCTGGGTGGACGGGCCGCCCATCAGGGTCTCGATAATCCGCTGCTGGTTCAGCTGTCGCAGGGCAGACTGCGATCCGGGATTCTTGGGTTTGCTCCTCGTTGAGCGCGTAGTTGCGGACATGCTAAGAAGATTGCCCTACTGCTCCGCTTGTAGTCAAGAAGTTAACGCAAGGGTGCCCCCAGGAGCGGTGGGAGAGAGTGGGGAAGGGCTCGTGCATTCCGTCCCGGCCTCCGCTCCTGCGGGTCCAAACGACCTGCCAACCACCGCCGGCGGCTGGCTAGGCTGGAAGGAAACAACCCTGCTTCTCCACCTCCGCGTGGACACGCACAACGAAGGTGGTAACGATGCTGCTGTCCCTCCTGCAGGCCAACGCCGTGGTCCTGGACATCGAAGCCAACCTTCAGACCGTTGACCAGGCCGCCCGCGAGGCTGCGCAGGCCGGCGCCCACCTCCTGCTCACGCCGGAGCTCTTTCCCGTGGGCTACGCTCCGTTGCGGCTGCGCGGCGAACTGGATCCGGCGGCGATTCCGGCGATCCGTGACCGGCTGGCAGGGATCGCCCGCCACAACGGGATCGCGCTCGTGTACAGCCTGCCGGCCCCGGCAGGGGCGGAAACGGAGTCCGCCGGTGGCACTGGGTGGCACATATCGGCCACCCTGGTGGATGCCGGAGGGAGGGAAATCCTCACCTACGCCAAGGTGCACCTTTTCGGCGATGAGGAACGCAGGGCATTCGTCGCGGCCTCGGAACCTCCGGCCGTGGCTGATTTCCATGGCATCCGCACCTCCCTGCTGATTTGCTATGACATCGAGTTCCCCGAGTCCGCGCGGGCGGCTGCTGCCCGGGGCGCCGAGCTGCTCCTGGTCCCCACCGCGTTGTCCGCGGGTTTCGAGGCGGTACCTCAGGTGCTCGTCCGTGCCCGGGCGCTGGAAAGCCAGCTCCACGTGGCCTATGCGAATCACTGCGGAAGCGAGGACGCCTACATCTTCGGCGGTGGAAGCGTGGTGGCGGGACCTGACGGTGCGCTTCTCGCCGAGGCGGGGGAGGGCCAGGCGTTGTTGTTTGCCGAGGTGGGGACGGAGGCGGTCCGCGCCGCGCGGGAAGTGGTGCCGTACCTGCGGGAACGCCGCCCCGGGGTGTACCGGGCCTGGGAGGCGGACCTGCCGCAGGAACGGGGGCTGCCCGGGGACGGCAGGCCCTAGGCTGCGGTCAGTCCGCCCCGGCCACGCCGTCCGCGTATTGCAGCGCGATCCATAGTTCCGCGCGCACCTGGGCCTGGTTAAGGTCCATCTGCAGCAGTTCGCCCAGGACGCCGATTTGGCGGCGCACACTGTTCCGGTGCAGGCCCAACAGTTTGGCGGAGGCGTCCCAGCTGCCGTTCTCGCTGAGCCAGCCGCGGAGGACGGCCAGCAGTGGGTGGCGCCGGTCCGGTTCCAGGGCCAGGACCGGCTGGAGCAGGCGTTCGGCCAGCAATGTTCCGGCCTCACGGCCCAGCAGCCCGGTGACGGACCAGGACACCTCATCGGCCCGGATGCTCTGCCCGCTTCGCTGGACCTGGCCGCGCAGCGAGGTGGCCCGCTGGTACGCGGCGGCCAGGCCGGTGAGCTCGGTCGGTTCGCCGACCACCAGGCGCCACCCCAGCCGCTCCACATCCGCGAGCAGGGTATCGTCCACCCTGAGCCGGGTCACGGCGGCGAACCCGTAGTCGGTAACCTCCACGAGCTTGGTGTCAAGCATCCGCCGCCACTGCAGCAACTCCCGGACCGGGCCGTCGCCCGCAGGCCACTGGGGCGCCTCGACGTTGATGCCCTGCACGACTCGCATCGGCGCGGACCGGGTGGAGGAAAGGCTCTGCGCCAGCAGGTCCTTGAGGCCGTTCAGGTGCCGGGTGCTGCCTGCAGCGAGGCTTTCGGGGTGCAGGAGGACGGCGGTGGCCAGCTGGCTCGGGGCCAGCGACCCGCTGGTGCGCTGCCGCACCAGCAGCTCAAGCAGGCCGACGGCGGACTGGACCACGTTGTTCTGCGCAGGCGTCAGCGGTGCGTCGGAGCCGAGAACCAGGGCGCCGAGGTTGGCGTCCTTGGTACTGCGCAGGGGATGGCCCACCACCAGTGCGGATCCCGGCTGGTCAAAGCCGTCCATCTCAACCCGGGGGCCGCGGCCGGACAGCAGCCGTTCCAGCATGGGTTCCAGCAGGGAAAGGTCGACGGCGGTGCTGCCGCCGGCACTGGTGCCCCGGGCCCGGACCCGGCCGTCCGCACCCACCATGACCGCCCACACAGGGACGCGCTGGACGAGCGCGGCCAGGAGTTCATGCTCGGGCCGGGGGGAGAGGACGGCGCGCATGAGTTGCCGGTTGGTCTCTGCCAGCTGCCGGAACACCCGGGCATTATCGGTTTCCAGGAGTTGTGAGAACTGGAGGCCGATCGCGGCAAAGGGAAGGGATTCCGGCACCTCGAACAACGTGAGGTTGTGCCGCCGGCAGGCCTCCACCACCACGTCGGGAACAGCATCGAAATAGGGCCGGATCCCGAATCCCAGCGCCGCCACTTTGGCCTGGACCAGCCGCTGGACATACGCATCCACCCGTGCCGGCGTGCCGCCCCCGGCAAGGAAGGGAAGCCCGGCAGTGAGCAGGAACTCACCCTCCGGAAGATAGGGGGTGGGGTCCTCCAGCTCGCTGGGTTCAACCCAGCGCAGGAGACGGCCGCCGCTGCCGCCGTCGTGAAGGAGCCTCAGTAGCGGCGGCAGCTGGTCAAGGAACTGCTGGAGCGTGACAAAACTCAGCGGTCCGGACTCGCCTGGCTCAACCGTCATGGTTGCGTCCGGCGGCCGGGGTGCCGGATTGGGGGATTCGCTGCCATTGTGCATAAAGTCTCACGGTGGATCACTATAAGTCATTTTGCACCATGTTGAGAGTTGGCTCACATGCCAGTGTTGGTGAGGGGAAACCGACAACTACTCTGAAGGGACGTCAACGGTGACTGTGCCTGTGACCACCGAAAAGCCCATGGCGCCAAGCGCAGGACGGCCGGGCCTCCGGGCCCAGCTGCTGCGGCGTAAACCAATAGGACAAATGGTCAGCGAAGCCGATAGCGGCGAAGGCGGCCCAAAGCTGCTCCGCAGCTTCGGCGTCCTCCACCTGACCATGATCAGCGTGGGGGCCACCCTGGGCACCGGTATCCTGGTGATCCTCGGCGAATCGGTGCCCCTTGCCGGGCCCGCAATCTGGATCTCCTTTGTCATTGCCGGCCTCGCCGCCCTCCTCTCCGCGGTGTCCTACGCCGAGATGGCGGGCCTGGTCCCGGTGGCGGGCTCAAGCTACTCCTACTCCTACGCCACCCTGGGCGAGGGCATGGCGTGGATCTGCGGTTGGTGCCTCGTCCTGGAATACGCCGTGTCCGTAGCCGCTGTGGCGGTAGGCGCCGGCCAGTATGTCAACGAGACGCTGGCGGCGTTCGGGCAGGTGCTGCCGGACGCAGTGGCCCAGCCGCCCGGCGACGGGGGACTGGTCAACCTTCCGGCGGTGGCCATCGTGGTGCTGGCCATGGTCCTACTGGTCCGCGGAGCCCGGGAGAGCGCCCGGATCAACACGGCAATCGTCATCGTCAAAGTGGGCATCCTGCTGTTCTTCTGCGCCGTTGCCTTCACCGCGTTCAACGCAGGCAACTTCCAGCCGCTCCTGCCCATGGGCGCGGCCGGTGTCTCCGCCGCGGCCTCGAGGGTGTTCTTCTCCTACATCGGCTTCGATGCCGCCTCGACTGCCGGCGAGGAAGCCCGGAACCCCAAGCGCGACCTTCCCCGAGCCATCCTGCTGTCCATGGTGATCGTCACCGGCATCTACGTCCTGGTGGCGGTTGCTGCCATCGGCGCACGCCCCTGGGGCTGGTTCGACGGCACCGAGGCCGCCCTGGTCCAGATCCTGGAGGAGACCACCCACCAGCCGTGGATTGCCTTGGTCTTCTCCGTCGGCGCTGTCCTCGCGATCGCCAGCATCGTGCTCACGGTCCTGTACGGGCAGACCCGGATCCTGCTGTCCATGTCGCGGGACGGACTGGTCCCCAAGGTCTTCGGCCGGGTCTCCCGGCGCACCGGCACCCCGGCCGCCGGAACGCTCATGGTGGGTACCGCCGTCGCGCTCACCGCGGGCCTGGTGCCCCTCGGCGCCCTGGCCGACGCCACCAGCATCGGGACCCTGTTCGCGTTCGCGCTGGTGAATGTCGCCGTTGTTTACCTGCGCCGCAACCGCCCGGACCTGAAGCGGAGCTTCCGGGTGCCGCTGTACCCCATTACTCCCGTCCTGGGCACGCTCATGTGCGCCTACCTGATGGCGAACCTGGGAGCCGATACCTGGGTTGTCTTCGGAGCCTGGATGCTCGTGGGCATCGCCATCTACTTCGGCTATGGACGCCGGAACTCCAAGGTAGCGGCGCTCAGTGAGCTCGACTACCGTGAACTGACCGCCAAGGCCCCGAGCCAGGAACCTGTGAAAGCAGAACAACCATGACCATCGCCACCGAACTGCCTGCCTTCGACCCCTCCAGCACCTCCACGCCGCCGGCGGACGCGGCCGGGCGGGGCGCCGGTGAACAGGCAGCTCCCATCACCATGCTGAACCCCGATTTCCCGTTCAGCTACGACCACTACCTGGCCCACCCGGAGGGACTCGGCGCCGTCCCGCCGGAGCTTTACGGCACGGAGGTGGCTGTGATCGGCGCCGGGCTTTCCGGCCTGGTGACCGCCTATGAACTCATGAAACTCGGGCTGCGGCCGGTGGTCTACGAAGCGGACCAGATCGGTGGGCGGCTGCGCACGGCTGCCTTTCCTGCGGCGCCCGGCGTGGTGGCCGACCTGGGCGGAATGCGGTTCCCGGTCTCCGGCAAGGCGTTCTACCACTACGTGGACCTGCTCGGGCTGGAGACCCAGGACTTCCCCAACCCCCTCGCCGAGGCAACGTCCAGCACCGTGATCGAGCTGGCCGGCAAGAAGCACTATGCCGAAAAGCCAAGCGACCTGCCGCCGTTCTTCCGTGAAGTGGCCGAGGCCTGGAAGGCGGCAGTCAACGACGGCGCCAAGTTCGTGCAGATGCAGGACGCCATCAAGGCGCGGGACATGCCCAGGATCAAGGAACTCTGGAACGAACTGCTCCCGCTCATGGATGAACAGACCTTCTACGGTTTCATCGCCGCCAGCGAGTCCTTTAAGAAGGCGGGATTCGCCCACCGTGAAGCCTTCGGCCAGGTGGGGTTCGGCACCGGCGGCTGGGACACGGACTTCCCCAACTCCATCCTGGAAATCCTGCGCGTGGTCTACACCGACGCAGACGACCAGCACCGGCTCATCCGCGGGGGAGCGCAGCGTCTGCCCGAGGCACTCTGGCAGCACGCGCCGTCGGACCTGGCGCACTGGCCGGCCGGCACCTCCCTGGCCTCGCTGCACTCCGGCTCGCCCCGAGGCGCTGTGGGGAAGATCAGCCGGGACTCTGACGGCAACCTGCGGGTCCGGGAGCGTTGGGGCCGCGAGGCCAGCTACCCGGCAGTAGTGACCACCTGCCAGTCGTGGCTGCTGTCCACCCGCATCCACACCGAGGAGGCCCTGTTCCCGGCCGAACTGTGGACCGCCATGGAGAAATCGCATTACATGCAGTCCTCCAAGACCTTTGTGATGGTGGACCGGCCCTTCTGGAAGGACATCGACCCGGAAACGGGCAATGAGGTCCTGTCCATGACGCTGACGGACAGGCTGAACCGCGCCACCTACCTGCTGGACAACGGCCCGGACCAGCCGGCGGTCATCCTCCTGTCCTACACCTGGAACGACGACGCCCTGAAGTGGCTGGCCCTGGACGCCGACGAGCGCGTGGAACTGATGCTGCACTCGCTTGAGCAGATCTACCCCGGCGTGGACATCGCCGGGCACATCGTGGGCCAGCCCATCACTGTGTCCTGGGAGGCGGACCCGAACTTCATGGGCGCCTTCAAGGCCAACCTGCCCGGACACTACCGCTACCAGCAGCGGCTGTTCACGCACTTCAAGCAGGACAGGCTGCCGGAGCCCCAGCGCGGCATCTTCCTGGCCGGCGACGACGTCTCCTTCACCGCCGGCTGGGCGGAAGGCGCCGTCACCACCGGGCTTAACGCGGTGTGGGGCGTGGTGAAGCACCTGGGCGGGTCGTCGGCGCCGGGCAATCCCGGTCCGGGCGACCTGCTGGAGGAGTTCGGGCCGATCAGCCTGGACTAGCCTTCAGACGCGTGGAGCTCGCGGTGTTTCGCCGCGAGCTCCACGTAGCGCGCCGCATTGGCGCGGACGCCGTCGAACTCTTCCTCCGTAAGTTCGCGGCGCACTTTGGCTGGCACTCCCGCCACCAGCGAGCGGGGCGGAACAACCGTTCCTTCCAGCACCACTGCCCCGGCGGCCACCAGCGAGCCCGCGCCGATCACGGCGCCGTTGAGGACGGTCGCGCCCATGCCAATCAGGCAGTCATCCTCCACCGTGCAGCCGTGCACGACGGCGGCGTGCCCCACACTGACCCGCTGGCCCACCGTGCAGGGGAAGCCGGGGTCGGCGTGCAGCACCACGTTGTCCTGCAGGTTGCTGCCGGCGCCCACGGTGATGGCGGCGGTGTCGGCCCGGACGGAGACACCATAGAACGCGCTGGCGTCCGGGCCCAGGGTGGCCTTGCCGATGATCGAGGCCGACGGGGCCACGAACGCTGATTCATGGACAGCCGGGGAATTGCCGGCGAAAGGGTAAAGAGGAGCCATGGCTTCACCATAAGCCACCCCTCCACCCAACGGCCTAGTTGAAGACCACCGTGCGGTTGCCGTCCAGCAGCACCCGGTGCTCGGCGTGCCACTGCACGGCCTGCACCAGCGTGCGGCCTTCCACGTCGCGGCCCATCTGCACGAACTGTTCGGGCGTGCGGGCGTGGTCCACGCGGATGACTTCCTGTTCGATGATGGGACCCTCGTCCAGGGCGGCGGTCACATAGTGCGCGGTGGCGCCGATGAGCTTCACGCCGCGTGCGTGCGCCTGGTGGTACGGCTTGGCGCCCTTGAAGGACGGCAGGAACGAATGGTGGATGTTGATGGCCTTGCCGGTCAGGTCGGTGCAGAGCTCGTCGGAGAGGATCTGCATGTAGCGGGCCAGGACCGTCAGCTGGATGTCGTGCTCGGCGATGAGGGCGCGGAGCTTGTCCTCCGCCTGGACCTTGGTGTCCCTGGTCACGGGGATGTAGTGGAAGGGGATGCCGTAGAACTCGGCGAGGCCTGCCAGATCCTGGTGGTTGGACACGATGGCGGGGATTTCGATGGGCAGGGTACCGGAGCGCTGCTGGAAGAGCAGGTCATTGAGGCAGTGGGCAGAGGTGCTGGCCATCACCAGCGTGCGCACTTTGTCACCGACGGTATCGAGGTTCCACTGCATGGAGAATGCTTCCGCCACCGGTTCCAGCGCGGCGCGCAGCTCGGACTTAGGGGCCGCCGTGGTCACTTCCACGCGCATGAAGAAGTTGCCGGTGGAAGGGCTGCCGTACTGCTGCGAGTCCATGATGTTGCACCCTGCCACAAGCAGGGCTCCGGCCACGGCGTGGACGATTCCGGGGCGGTCCGGGCAGGACAGGGTGACGACGTACGCTTGGTTCAGCTGCTCATGATTCACGCGTAACAGCCTACCCGCGCCGCGGGTGCCGGTTTTGGTAGGCTGGGAGGGTCGCAACTGGCGTTGGGTGGCTAACCACCAGGGAGCGGCAATCACGAAGACCACGGATCGTACGCCTGGGCCGAGGGTCATGTTTTGCCGGAATTGGGGCTGCCCCTGCGTCAGTGCAGCAGCACCATGCCGGGCTTTCACGCCTGTCATCAACGCGGTGCGGAAGCGCGCCAGCCGGTAGCCTGACCTATAGCAGTGCCCGTATCCCTAGCCAGGAGTTCTTCGTGACTACTACAGCCACCTCAACCACAGCCGTCAGCAACCAGCCGCTGGCTGAGCTTGACCCCGAAATCGCAGCAGTCCTTGAGCAGGAGCTTGGCCGCCAGCGCGGCACCCTGGAAATGATTGCTTCCGAGAACTTCGCGCCCCGCGCCGTGATGGAAGCCCAGGGCTCGGTCCTCACGAACAAGTACGCCGAGGGCTACCCGGGCCGCCGCTACTACGGCGGCTGCGAATACGTCGACGTGGCGGAACAGCTGGCCATCGACAGGGTAAAGGCCCTGTTCGGCGCCGAGTTCGCCAACGTCCAGCCGCACTCCGGCGCGCAGGCCAACGCCGCCGCGCTCTCCGCCATGATCACCCCCGGCGACAAGATCCTGGGCCTGTCCCTTGCCCACGGCGGCCACCTGACCCACGGCATGAAGCTGAACTTCTCCGGCAAGCTGTACAACGTGGCTGCCTACCAGGTGGAGGAAGACAACTTCCGCATCGATATGGACAAGCTCCGCGAACAGGCCATCGCCGAGAAGCCCCAGGTCATCATCGCCGGCTGGTCCGCCTACCCCCGCCACCTGGACTTCGCCGCCTTCCGCTCCATCGCCGATGAAGTGGGCGCGCTCCTCTGGACCGACATGGCACACTTCGCCGGCCTGGTGGCAGCCGGCCTGCACCCCAGCCCCGTCCCGCACTCCGACGTCGTCACCTCCACCGTGCACAAGACCCTTGCCGGTCCCCGCTCGGGCGTGATCCTTGCCAAGGACCAGTGGGCCAAGAAGCTGAACTCCAGCGTCTTCCCGGGCCAGCAGGGCGGCCCGCTGATGCACGTCATCGCTGCCAAGGCCGTGGCCTTCAAGATCGCCGGCACCCAGGAATTCAAGGAGCGCCAGGAGCGCGTACTGGAGGGCGCCCGGATCATCGCCGACCGCCTGAACCAAGCCGACGTCGCCGAAGCCGGCGTCTCCGTCCTCACCGGCGGCACCGACGTGCACCTGGTCCTGGTTGACCTTCGCAACTCGCAGCTGGACGGCCAGCAGGCCGAGGACCTCCTGCACTCCGTGGGCATCACCGTCAACCGCAACGCCGTGCCGTTTGACCCCCGCCCGCCGATGGTCACCTCCGGCCTGCGCATCGGCACCCCGGCCCTGGCCACCCGCGGCTTCGGCGCCAACGAGTTCACCGAGGTGGCAGAGATTATCGCCACCGCCCTCAAGGCAGGCACCAGCGCCGACGTCGAAGCCCTCCAGGCCCGCGTGGACAAGCTGGCTGCCGACTTCCCGCTGTACCCGCAGCACGAGCAGTGGTAACCCATGACTGAAACCACAACCGCACAGATCCTTGACGGCAAGGCCACCGCCGCCGCCATCAAGGCCGAGCTGACCGAACGCGTGGCCGCACTCAAGGCCAAGGGCGTCACCCCCGGCATCGCCACTGTGCTGGTGGGCGCCGACCCCGCCTCGCAGCTGTATGTCTCCATGAAGCACAAGCAGTCCGTGCAGATCGGGATGAACTCCATCCAGCGCGAGCTTCCGGCCGACGCCACCCAGGAACAGGTGGAGGCCCTCATTGACGAACTCAATGCGGACCCCGCCTGCCACGGGTACATCGTGCAGTTGCCGCTGCCCAAGCACTTGGACACGGACGCCATCCTGGAGCGGATCGACCCCGCCAAGGACGCGGACGGGCTGCACCCCACCAACCTGGGCCGGCTCGTGCTGAACGTCAACAACAAGATCACCACGCCGCTTCCGTGCACGCCCCGCGGCGTCATCGAGCTGCTCGAGCGCAACGGATACAGCCTGGCCGGCAAGCACGTGGTGGTGGTGGGCCGAGGCGTCACCATCGGCCGCTCGATCGGCCTGCTGCTCACGCGGCGGGACGTCAACGCCACCGTGACCCTGACCCACACCGGCACCACCAACCTGTCCGAACTGCTGAAGCAGGCGGACGTCATTGTCGGCGCGGCGGGCGTGAAGCACATCGTCAAGGCCGCGGACGTGAAGCCAGGCGCTGCACTGCTGGATGTCGGCGTCACGCGCGAGACCGATCCGGAGACCGGCAAGAGCCGCGTCTACGGGGACATCGATCCCGCCGCTGCCGAAGTGGCCGGCTGGATCTCACCGAACCCCGGTGGAGTGGGCCCCATGACGGTGGCGCTGCTGATGACCAACGTGGTGGAGGCTGCGGAACGCGCAGCAGGCGTCGGGGAGTAGTCCCGGCCCAAAGCGCTCGACGGCGGCACGGTACCTTTCGCACGGAAGGTGCCCTGCCGCCGTCGGCCGTTTAAGCGCAGCAGGGGTAGGCCAGGCGGGTCCGTGCACCTACTCCCGGAGGAGTACAAGCGGTACGCCGCCCATCTGACGACTTTCGCAGCGCGCGGGAATAGGCTCGGACCATGCAGCGCCGTTTCAGGGGACCGCCCACCGCCGTCATCGTGGTGGTGGTCGCCGTGATCCAGGTGGCGGGCTCGGCGTTCGCTTCCCTGCGGCAGCCCGGCCACGCGCCACTGGACCCTTTGGCACTGGCGTTGCTGCTGCTCGGCCCGGCCGCGCTGGCTTTCCGCCGGCGCGCGCCGCTGGTGATGCTGCCCGTTGCCGCCGCTGCCACCGCAGCCTACCTTGCCCTGGGCTACGCATGGGGTCCGGTGGTCCTGTCCTTCGCGCTGGCACTGATCCTGACGGCGGCGGCGGGAAAACGCTCCGTGGCGTGGTCGGGGGCGGCGGCGGGAATCCTGGCGTTGTTTCTCGCCGCCGTGCGCAGCGGCGATGAAGGGGCGTTCGTCCGCGCCTTCGCCGGGTCCTCCTGGCTGGCCATCCTGGTCCTGATTGGGGAAGGGGTGCGGTTCCGCGGCGAACGGGTGGCTGAGCGGCGCCGCCAGGCGGCCGCGGCAGAGCAGGCTGCCCGCGACGAATACCGGCTTGCCCTGGCGCGGGACATCCACGACGTGGTGGCCCATTCGCTGTCCCTGATCAACGTCCGGGCCTCGGTGGCGCTGCACCTGGGCGAGAAGGATCCGGCGCAGTTCCGCCCTGCCCTGGAGACCATCAAAGCAGCGAGCAAGGAATCACTGGCTGAAGTCCGCCAGCTGCTGGGCGTGCTCCGGGAAGATGCGCCGTTGAGCCCCACCAGCCGGCCCAGCCTGGGCCGGGTCCCGGAAATCGTTGACAATGCGCGGCGGGCCGGGCTCGATGTGCGGTTCCAGGCCGGCGCGGGCACTGACCACGTAGCCGCTGCAGCCCAGGAAGCGGCGTACCGGATTGTGCAGGAGGCCCTGACCAATGTGGTCCGGCATTCCGGGGCGCGGACGGCGCACGTGTCCATCCAAGTGGGGAAAGGGGAGCTGCTGGTGGCCATTGACGACGACGGCGCCGGGGCCGGCACAGCGCCCGAAGGTAACGGCATCACCGGCATGCGGGAGCGGGTGGCGGCTTTGGGCGGCAGGTTGGAGCTGGGACCGGCGCAGTCCGGGACGGGCTGGCGGGTCCGCGCGGTCCTCCCGCTGCCCGCCCGTGGAGGGCAGGAACCAGGATGATCAGCATCCTGCTGGCGGATGACCAGAACCTGATCCGCGCGGGATTCCGGGCGCTGCTGGACGCCGAAGCCGACATGAAGGTCGTGGCCGAATGCGGAACCGGGCGCGACGCGGTCCGGCTGGCCCGGCAGTGGCACCCCGACGTGGTCCTGATGGATATCCGCATGCCGGACGGTGACGGCCTGGAGGCGACGCGGCAGATCCTCTCCGACCCTGCGCTGCCAGCCACCCGGGTGGTCATGCTGACCACCTTCGAGCTGGACGAATACATCGCCGAGGCCGTGCGGGCCGGGGCCGCCGGTTTCCTGGTCAAGGACACTGAACCGGCCGAGCTCCTGCGCGCAGTCCGTATTGTCCACGACGGAGACGCGCTGTTGTCGCCCTCGGTAACACGTCGGATCATGGCCCAGCTGGCGCGGCACTCCCGCGCCGCCGAACCGCCGGTGGCACTGGACCGCATCACCGACCGGGAACGGGAAGTCCTCCAGCTTGTGGGGGAGGGGTTGAACAATGCTGAAATTGCCGGGCGGCTGTTCATTACCCCGCTGACGGCAAAGACCCATGTCTCGCGGATCATGGCGAAGCTGATGGTCAGGGACCGGGCACAACTGGTGGTACTGGCCTACGAATCGGGCCTGGTCCGGCCGGGCTGGGCAGGCTGAAGCCTTTACCGGGTGCAGCCGCCGGCCTCCCGGGGGAGTACGCGGCCCCGGACAGGTGACTCCCGCCGCCGGACGCGGCGGCGGGGCGCTGCAACCAGAGTGGATAACAGGCCGGATCCCCGGCCGGTTAAGAGTCTGGAGAATCGAAATGTTGACTTCACTGACCACCGCACTGTCCGCAGCGGGCCTGTCCACCGCAGCCCTGTCCACCGCAGCCCTGTCCACGGCTGCGCCGGTGCCGGCCGACACGGTCGTCTACGGTCCCTGGCACGGTGCCTTTTCCCCCTGGTTCCTGTTGTTCCCGCTTTTCTGGATCCTCGTCATCGCGCTGTTCATCTTCGTGGCCCGCAGGACGTGGCGCCGCAACCACCAATGGGCGGCAGCCCAGGGGGCCGAAGGAGTGCTGCGTGAGCGCTATGCCCGGGGCGAGGTTGACGAGACCGAGTACCGGCAGCGGCTGGAGGTCCTGCGCAGCGGAGACCGACGGCAGAAATGACCGGGCCAGCCCGATGCTGACCGCGGAGCCGCCAGCCGGGGCTGGTTGCCGGGCTGTTCGCCGGGGGTGGAAGGCGGCCGAAGCACCGGCCGGCATTTGAGACAATGGGTGCATGCGAACTTTGGGCAGCTCCTCGTCATCCGCCAAACCCGCCAGGGCCGGTTTTTCGATGTTCCGGATCAGTGGGCCGGGCCTGATGGTCCTGGTGACGGCGTTCATTGTGGCCGTCATCTTCGCCGCCAACCAGAACGACGTCGTGGGCTGGGTTGTTGCCGTCATCGCCGCCTTCTGGCTGGCCCTGGCAGCGTTCGTGGTCTTCAGCATCCAACGGGCCGCCAAGAAGGCCGGTGCCAAGCTCTCCGAGGCACAAAGCGCCTTCCACACCGCAACCGGCCGCGCCCCGGCGCAGGCCTCGGCGGATCACGGCGGGACCCGGGTGGTCTACGAACGCACCGAGGCCGACGAGGTACGCGACCTGAAACTGGACCACTCCTTCAAGATCGTCCAGGTGCAGATCCGCGTGGTGGAAGAGGAGCGTGCCAAGGGCGCCGCCGCCAGCCAGGACACCATCAACCGGGCCCTCGAGACCATCGAGATCACAGCCACCAACGCCCGGGACATGATCAAGTCCTCCGGCGGCAGCGGAGAGCCGGTGACCGGAACCATCATCGACTAGAGTGGAACGGGTGAGCTCGGCATTGAACAAGGACCACCTTCGCATCGCATCAGTCAACGTCAACGGCCTCCGGGCTGCCTACAAGAACGGCATGGCGGCCTGGCTGGAGCCGCGCGAAGTGGACATCCTCTGCCTGCAGGAGGTGCGCGCCCCCGACGCGATCGTCCGGGAATTGCTCGGGGACGGCTGGCACATCCTGCACGCCGAAGCGGAAGCAAAAGGCCGCGCCGGCGTCGCCATCGCCTCCCGCCAGGAGCCGCTCGAAACCCGGAACGGCATTGGCGATGACTACTTCGCCACCGCCGGGCGCTGGGTCGAAGCCGATTTCCGCGTCCCTGACGCCGCCGGGAACCCGGTCCAGCTCACCGTTGCCAGCGCCTACGTCCACTCCGGCGAGGTGGGGACGCCCAAGCAGGACGACAAGTACCGCTTCCTGGACGTCATGAGCACCCGGCTTCCGGAGCTGACCAAGCACAGCGACCACGCCCTGGTGGTAGGGGACCTGAACATCGCCCACACGCCCCGGGACATTCGGAACTCCAAGGGCAACCTCAAGAAGGCCGGCCACCTGCCGGAGGAACGCGCCTACTTCGACCGTTTCTTTGGCGAGGAAATCGGTTGGCATGACGTCCACCGGAACCTTGCCGGCGACGTCGACGGGCCGTACACGTGGTGGTCCTGGCGCGGCAAAGCGTTCGACAACGACACCGGGTGGCGCATCGACTACCACATGGCCACTCCCGAACTGGCGGCATCCGCCATTTCGGCCGTGGTGGACCGTGCAGCCTCCTGGGACACCCGCTTCTCCGACCACGCCCCGCTGGTAGTTGACTACCAGCTCTGAGCCCGAAAGTTTTTCCATGACCACCCAGACTGCCCCCACCGCCAAGAAACGCATCCTTAGCGGCGCCAAGCCCACCGCCGATTCCCTGCACCTCGGCAACTACATCGGCGCCGTGCGCAACTGGGTGGACATGCAGGCGGAATACGACGCCGTGTTCTTCATCCCGGACCTGCATGCCATCACGGTGGATTTCGACCCCGCTGAACTGGCCAAGCGCACCCGCATTGTGGCGGCGCAGTACATCGCCGCCGGCATCGACCCGGACAAGAGCATCTTCTTTGTCCAGTCCCATGTCCCGGAACACGCGCAGCTCGCCTGGGCGCTGAACTGCATCACCGGCTTCGGTGAGGCGTCCCGGATGACGCAGTTCAAGGACAAGACCCAGAAGTCCGGCGCTGACGCCGCAACGCTGGGCCTTTTCGCCTACCCCACGCTGATGGCCGCGGATATCCTCCTGTACCAGAGCGACCTGGTGCCCGTGGGCGAGGACCAGCGGCAGCACCTGGAGCTGACCCGGAACCTCGCGCAGCGTTTCAACACCCGGTTTGGCCACACGTTCACGGTTCCCGATGCGACGATCGTGAAGGAAAGCGCCAAGATCTACGACCTCCAGAACCCCAGCGCCAAGATGTCCAAGACGGGGGAGTCCCCCAACGGGGCCATCCAGCTGCTGGAGGATCCCAAGATCGCCGCAAAGCGCATCAAGTCGGCAGTGACCGACGCCGGCACGGACATCCGCTTCGACGCCGAGGAGAAGCCCGGGGTTTCCAACCTGCTCACCATCTACTCTTCCCTCACCGGAAAGTCGGTGGCGGAACTCGAAGCCGAGTACCAGGGGAAGATGTACGGGCACCTCAAGGTAGACCTCGCAGAGGTGGTGGTGGACTTCATCACCCCGCTCCGCAACCGGACCAACGAGCTCATGGCCGATCCCGCCGAGCTTGACCGGCTGCTGGCCCTCGGCGCAGAACGCGCCCGGGAGATCGCCTCGGCCACATTGGGCCAGGTGTACCAGCGCATGGGTTTCCTGCCGTCCCTCAGCCTCGCAGGGGTCCGCTAGCGCCATGTCTTCGAGAAACGTCACCGCCAGGGGAGGTGCCTGCTCTGCCGGCCAGGCGGAGCGGACCCTGGCCGACCGCTTCGAAGACGAGTCCGGCCGCGCTGCGGCTGCCGACCATGAGCCGGCCCGAAGCGAGGAAATCAGCGTGGGCGTCATCCTGGGCTTTCCAGCCGAGATAGCCGAGGAACTGCAGCGCTGGCGGGCCTCCTTCGGCGATCCCCTGGCCGACGTGGTGCCCGCGCACATCACGCTGGTGACCACCACCCCCACCCAGGACTGGGACGCTACCCGCCGGCATGTCCGCGAGGTGGCCCGCTGCCAGAGTCCCTTCATGGTCACCATTGCCGGGACGGGAACCTTCCGGCCCGTCTCACCCGTGGTCTTCATCAACGTCGAAGACGGGTTTGATCATTGCGTGGACCTGCACCGCAAGCTGCAGCAGGGTCCGCTCCACCGCGAACTGCCCTTCGCCTACCATCCCCACGTCACCATCGCCCACGATGTTGCCCCGGAAAGCCTGGATGAGGCCGAAACGGTGCTGAAGAACTACAGGGCCACCTTCCCCGTGGTTAGCATGGGACTCTATGAGCATGATGCCGACGGCATCTGGCAGCTACGGGAAGAGCTGGACTTTGGGACCGAAACTGACAACCACGCAGGCACCCGCTTCACGGACGCCGCCGAGGACGCCCCAACCGACGCAGGGTAACCAGCAGCCGCTGCCCACCGAACACGCCAAGCTGAAGCTGGAAGTCATCCAGAAGCGGATGGAGTGGAACCGGGCCCGCAGGTCCGGCGGGAAGTTCGGGGCCCTGATGGCTCTGGTGCAGTGGCTCACCGCCCGGCTGAACGTCCTGCGGCCATTGCGCGCGTTCAGGCATTACACCCTCCACTACGGCCCGCTGATGAGCGCCGGCATCGGCTTTAACATGTTCTTTTCCATCACCGGCCTCCTGGCCACCGGGTTCTCCATTGCCGGCCTGGTGCTGCGCGGCCAGCCCGCGCTGCTGGACACGATCATCAGCAGCGTGGCAGCCAGCGCCCCCGGCCTTTTGAAGGTCAACGGCGGGGAGGGCCTGGTGGATCCCAAGGACCTGCTCGATCCCAGCGGACTGGGCTGGACTGCGCTGATCAGTGCCGTGGTCACCATCGTCACGTCCCTCGGCTGGATCAACGGGCTCCGGGACGGCCTCCGCGGCGTCCTGCAGCTGCCGCCGCTGACGGTCAACCCCATCCTGATGAAGCTGCGCGACTCCGGCACCCTGCTGCTGCTGGGCACGGCCCTGGTCATCAGTGCCGGCGCCTCCCTGGTCTTCGGCACCGCTGCCGGATGGGTCGCGGACTTCCTGCACCTCAGTGATGCCGTCGCCGGCCCCCTCACCACGTCCGTGAAGATCGTCGTGCCGCTGGTCCTGAACTGGGTCACGGCACTGATCATGTTCCGGCTGGCGGCAGGGTTGAAGCTGTCCCGCCAGGCCCTGCTCGAAGGCACCATCCTGGCGGCCGTGGGCACCACCGTCCTGCAGATTTTCAGCACCGAGCTGCTTGGCGGCGCCAGCCGGAATCCCATCCTGGCGCCGTTTGCCATCATTATCGGCCTGCTCATCTGGTTCAACCTGGTCAGCCAGGTCTACCTTGTCTCGGCAGGGTGGTCCGCCGTCCGCGAGGCCGACCTGGAGTCCGGGGCAGCGCCGCGGAAGGCGATTCTCGGGGCCCGGCGGGCGACGCCCCAGACCTGATCCTCTGCAGCCCCCCAGCGGCGGGAGGCGCCGGGGTCAGGCAGTGGCTGCATCCAGGTACTGGTCGGCCCAGGCTGCGATGATCCTCGCCGCACGGGCAGCCTGGCCCTTGCCGGTCAGGAGGTGGTCGCTTCCCTCCAGGGAGACGAAATTCCGCGGGTGCCGGGCGGTCTGGAAGATGGTGCTCGCATTTTCGATCCCCACGGTGTTGTCGGTGGGGGAGTGCAGGACCATCAGCGGCTTATGCAGCTGCCTGATGCAGTCCGTCAGGTCAGCATTCTCCAGGTCCTCCACGAAGTGCCGGCGGATCTCCACACGCTTGCCGCCCAGGTCCACCTCGGCGCTGCCCTCACTCAGGATCCTGTCGAGCGCGGCATCGAACACGTGGGCCACGTGCTTGGGCGAGAAGGGCGCCCCCACCGTGGCCACGGCATCGAGTTCCGGAATCTCCCGTGCAGCGGCAAGGACAGCCGCGCCGCCGAACGAATGGCCCACCAGCAGTGAGATTTCCTTGCCCTCACCGCGCATGAACTCCGCCGCCTTCACCGTGTCAGCCACCTTGTGGCTGAACGAACCCGCCGACCATTCCCCGGCGGAGCCACCCAGGCCCAGGTTGTCGAAGCGCAGCATGCCGATGCCGCTGTCCGCCAGCGCCTTGCACATCCTGGCGGCGGAGGGGCTGTCCTTGCCCAGCGTAAAGCCGTGCGAAAAGACGCCCCAGCCCTTCACAGGACCTTCGGGGAGATCAATGATGCCGGACAGCATCTCGCCGGTGGAACCGGCGAATGTGACCTTCTCTGTGCGGGACACGGTGTCCCCTTCCTTTTCGTGCGTGACGTGTGTCCGGTGGTTGAGCCCGTCGAAGCCAGGATTTCGACAGGCTCAACCACCGGGGGAAATACGACGACGGCGCCGCCACCACACGTGGTGAGCGACGCCGTCGGCCGTTTTATCTGGAGCTGAAGGTGCTAGATCCTGCGGGCCAGGATGGCCTGCTTGACCTCCGCGATGGCCTGCGTGACCTGGATGCCGCGGGGGCATGCCTCGGTGCAGTTGAAGGTGGTGCGGCAGCGCCACACGCCTTCCTTGTCATTGAGGATTTCCAGGCGCATATCGCCGGCGTCATCACGGGAGTCGAAGATGAAGCGGTGTGCGTTCACGATCGCGGCGGGGCCGAAGTACTGCCCGTCCGTCCAGAACACCGGGCAGGAGGACGTGCACGCGGCGCAAAGGATGCACTTGGTGGTGTCATCAAAGCGCTCACGGTCCTCCGCGGACTGCAGGCGCTCCCGGGTGGGCTCGTGGCCCTTGTTGATGAGGAAGGGCATGACCTCGCGGTACGACTGGAAGAAAGGCTCCATGTCCACGATCAGGTCCTTCTCCACCGGGAGGCCCTTGATGGGTTCCACGGTGATGGGCTTGGACGTATCCAGGTCCTTCAGCAGGGTCTTGCAGGCAAGGCGGTTGCGGCCGTTGATGCGCATGGCATCCGAGCCGCACACGCCGTGTGCGCAGGAGCGGCGGAAGGACAGCGTGCCGTCCGTTTCCCACTTGACCTTATGCAGGGCGTCAAGGACACGGTCCGTGCCGTACATGGTCAGGTGGAAGTCGTCCCAGGTTGCTTCCTCGGAAACCTCCGGGTTGTAGCGGCGGACGCGCAGGTGGACGTCGAACGAGGGGATTTCCCCGGCCCCGCCAACGCCGGCAGGAAGTTCAACCTTTGAGGCTGGCTCAGCGATTTCAGCGGTCATCTTAGTACTTCCTTACCATCGGCTCGTAGCGGGTAAAGACAACCGGCTTGGTGGCCAGGCGGATACCGGCGATTGATTCCGCCGATCCGTCAGCCGGCGCATGGTCATCCTTGTACGCCATGGAGTGCTTCATGAATTTCTCGTCGTCACGCTCGGGGAAGTCCTCGCGGAAGTGTCCGCCGCGGGATTCCTCGCGGTGCAGGGCGGCCACGGTCATCACCTTGGCCAGTTCCAGCAGGAAGCCGAGTTCAACGGCCTCGAGCAGGTCCAGGTTGAAGCGCTTGCCCTTGTCCTGGACGTTGATGCGCTTGTAGCGCTCCTCGAAGGATGCAATGTCGCGCAGCACCTGGTTCAGGGTGTCCGCGGTCCGGAACACCTGCATGTTGGCGTCCATGGTGTCCTGCAGTTCCTTGCGGATCTGGGCCACCTTTTCGTCGCCGGTGCCGTTGCGGGCAATGTCCAGCAGTTCGGTGGTGTAGCCCAGCGGGTTCTCCGGCAGTTCCACGAACTCGGCGGTCTTGGAGTACTCGGCGGCGGCGATGCCCGCGCGCTTGCCGAAGACGTTGATGTCCAGCAGCGAGTTGGTGCCCAGGCGGTTGGAGCCGTGGACGGACACGCAGGCCACTTCGCCGGCGGCGTAGAGGCCCGGGATCACGGTGTCGTTGTCCTGCAGGACCTCGGCGCTGATGTTGGTGGGAATGCCACCCATGGCGTAGTGCGCGGTGGGGAACACCGGCACGGGCTCCGTGTACGGTTCCACACCCAGGTAGGTGCGGGCGAACTCGGTGATGTCCGGGAGCTTGGCGTCGATATGGGCCGGCTCCAGGTGGGTCAGGTCCAGGAGGACGTAGTCCTTGTTCGGGCCGCAGCCGCGGCCTTCGCGGACCTCGTTGGCCATGGAGCGGGCCACGATGTCACGCGGCGCCAGGTCCTTGATGGTGGGGGCGTAGCGCTCCATGAAGCGTTCGCCCTCGGAGTTGCGAAGGATTGCGCCTTCGCCGCGGGCGGCTTCGGAGAGCAGGATGCCCAGGCCGGCAAGGCCTGTCGGGTGGAACTGGAAGAACTCCATGTCTTCCAGGGGGATGCCGCGGCGGAACGCGATGCCCATGCCGTCGCCGGTCAGGGTGTGGGCGTTGGACGTGGTCTTGAAGACCTTGCCGGCGCCACCGGAGGCGAACACTACGGACTTGGCCTGGAAAACGTGCAGTTCACCGGAAGCGAGGTCGTAGGAGACGACGCCGGCCACGCGCTTCTGCTTGTAAGGGGTGCCGTCTTCGCGGACAGCGTCCTCTTCAACCGTCAGCAGGTCCAGCACGTAGTACTCGTTGTAGAACTCAACGTTGTGCTTGACGCAGTTCTGGTACAGGGTCTGCAGGATCATGTGGCCGGTGCGGTCAGCGGCGTAGCATGCGCGGCGGACCGGGGCCTTGCCGTGGTCGCGGGTGTGGCCGCCGAAGCGGCGCTGGTCGATGCGGCCTTCGGGCGTGCGGTTGAACGGCAGGCCCATCTTTTCCAGGTCCAGCACGGCGTCGATGGCTTCCTTGGCCATGACCTCGGCGGCGTCCTGGTCAACCAGGTAGTCACCGCCCTTGACGGTGTCGAACGTGTGCCATTCCCAGTTGTCTTCCTCGACATTGGCAAGGGCTGCACACATGCCACCCTGTGCCGCACCCGTGTGCGAGCGGGTGGGGTATAGCTTGGTCAGTACTGCTGTGCGCGCGCGCTGACCGGATTCGATCGCGGCGCGCATGCCAGCGCCACCGGCACCGACGATGACGACGTCGTACTTATGGACCTGCATACCAGACGCTCTTTCTCTCAAAATTCGCTATGAAACAACGGGGCGGCTTTGCCTGCTCCGCAAAACAGGGCCCGCGGATAAGCCCGCGGGCCCGGGGATGTGCCAGTGCTAGGCAGGGCAGAAACCACCCGGAAGGGCGACGCCGTTGACCACGGGGCACGGGTTGAAGGTGAAGATCACCAGGGTGCCCAGGAGGATGATGACCACTGCGGCTGCGTAAAGAACGGTTTTCAGCCAACGCCGGGTGGAGGTCTTCTCGGCGTAGTCGTTGATGATGGTCCGGACGCCGTTGCTGCCGTGCAGCATGGCCAGCCAGAGCATGGCGAGGTCCCAGAACTGCCAGAACGGATCCGCCCATTTGCCGGCCACGAAGCCGAAGTCGATGGCGTGGATGCCCTCGCCGACCATGAGGTTCACGAACAGGTGGCCGAAGATCAGCACCACCAGCACCACGCCGGAGAGACGCATGAACAGCCAGGCGATCATCTCGAAGTTGCCCTTGGAACCGCCGCTGCGGCGGTACTGGGGAGCGACGCGCCCGCTGCGGGGGCTCTCGATCGTTGCAGTCATGGCTTAGTGACCTCCGAGGGCGAGGGACAGGTGGCGGATGGAGAAGGCAAGCATGGTCACAAGCCAAAGCGCCAGGACTGCCCACAGCATCTGCCGCTGGTACTTGGCGCCCTTCTTCCAGAAGTCGACCGCGATGATCCGCAGGCCATTGAAGGCGTGGAAGACGATGGCGGCAACAAGGCCGGTCTCACCCAGCGCCATCAGCGGATTCTTGTAGGCGCCGATCACGGCGGTGTAGGCCTCCGGTGACACACGCACCAAGGAGGTGTCCAGGACGTGGACCAACAAGAAGAAAAAGATCACTACACCGGTAATACGGTGTCCTACCCAGGACCACATGCCTTCACGGCCGCGGTACAAGGTGCCAGCTGGTTTTGTCGGCACTGATAAACCTCCCTGCAACACAGCGGCGCTGGCATGAGATCCATGCGGGGGGAACGCCTGCTGCGAGAGCACTCGTAGCTCAGGCCTAAATCTAGGCTTCGCTAACAGCTTATTCAATTTAGTCGTTTGTTGGAGCCCAGTACTGGAGCGGATTTTGCGGGGAAATGAGACAAACGCCACATCATTGCGGACGTCCGGGCCCGTAAGCGGCCCAAAAGCGGGGCCCATCCGCCGGTACAGGAGCCGCCAGCGGCCCTTCGGCTAAAGTAGCCGTGATGAGTACAGACAAAGTGACAAGCCCGGCTTCACCCATTGACCGCTTCATTGCGGTGATTCCGGCAGGCGGAGTGGGGACCCGCCTCTGGCCCCTGTCACGAGCAGCAGCTCCCAAGTTCCTTCACGATCTCACGGGATCGGGCAGCACGTTGCTGCGCGCCACCTACGACCGGCTGCACCCCCTCGCGGGCGACCGGATGCTGGTGGTGACAGGGCAGGCCCACCGCGCAGCCGTGTGCCGCCAGCTCCCTGAGGTCCGCGACTCGGACCTGGTCCTTGAGTCGGAGCCAAAAGACTCGGGTGCGGCGATCGGCCTCGCGGCGGCAATCCTGCACGAACGCGATCCCGACACCATCATGGGGTCCTTCGCCGCAGACCAGGTGATCAGCCCGGACGACCTTTTCCAGGAGGCGGTGCGGGAAGCGATCCATACTGCCGCCGCGGGCAAGATCGTGACCATCGGCATCAAGCCCACCCACCCCTCCACCGGCTTCGGCTACATCCGCTCCGGCAAGGCCCTGCACATCGACGGCGCACCCAGCGCCCACGACGTCGTCGAGTTCGTCGAAAAGCCGGACGAGGTCGTGGCCCAGCAGTACGTGGACAGCGGGGACTATGTCTGGAATGCCGGCATGTTCGTGGCGCCCGTGTCGCTGATGCTCAAGCACCTCGAAGCCAACCAGCCCGAACTCTTCCAGGGCCTGCAGGAAATCGCGCGGGCCTGGGATACGCCCCAGCGCGACGAGGTGACGGCCCGGATCTGGCCCACCCTGCCCAAGATCGCCATCGACTACGCGGTGGCAGAGCCCGCCGCCGAAGCCGGGGACGTCGCCGTCGTGCCCGGCACCTTCCGCTGGGACGACGTAGGCGACTTCGCCTCGGTTGGCCGCCTCAACAGCGCCAAGGAAGTGGATGACGTCACTGTCCTTGGCGAAGGCGCCCGCGTGTTCACCGAGAACTCAAGCGGCGTTGTTGTCACCGACACCAAGCGCGTCATCGCGCTGATCGGTATCCAGGATGTTGTCATCGTGGATACGCCGGACGCCCTCCTGGTGACCACCATGGCCAATTCCCAGCGCGTGAAGGCCGCCGTGGATGCGCTCAAGGCGAGCGGGGACACGGACGTCCTCTGACTGGAAATCCTGCCGGCGCCACGGTGCCGGCAGGGCCGGAATGTAATGCGTCGTCAGGGAATGGGCGCTAAACCGCCACCCTCGCTAGAGTGAAACAGTGCGCAATTACACTACTGAAGCCGAGCCCACCGCCCTGGTGGCCCCCTGGCTCGAACCGCTCCTGCCGGACCTGATCGAATTCCGCCGGGACCTGCATGCGCACCCGGAACTGTCCTTCAAGGAATTCCGCACCACCGACAAGCTCGCCGAGCGGCTCGAAGCCGCAGGATTGAGCCCCCGCCGCCTCGAGGGCACCGGCCTGACGGTGGACGTAGGCGAGGGGCCCATCGCCACAGCGCTGCGCGGCGACATCGATGCCCTGCCCATCATCGAGGAGACGGGCCTGCCCTTCGCTTCGAAGAACCACGGTGTCACCCACGCCTGCGGCCACGATGTGCACACCACCACCATGCTGGGCATCGCCCTGGTACTGCACCGTATGCACCAGGAAACGCCCCTCGGCGCCACCGTCCGCATCATCTTCCAGCCCGCCGAAGAAACCATGCCCGGGGGAGCGCATGCCTGCATCGAGCAGGGTGTCCTGGACGGCGTCCCCCGGATCCTCGCGCTGCACTGCGACCCCCGCATCGAAGTGGGAAAAGTAGGCACCCGGATCGGGGCCATCACCTCCGCGTCTGACACCATCCGGATCGAACTGTCCGGGCGCGGCGGCCACACGTCCCGGCCGCACCTCACCGAGGACCTGGTGTTCGCGCTGGCACAGATCGCCATCAATGTCCCGGCCGTCCTGTCCCGGCGGGTGGATGTCCGGAGCGGCGTTTCGGTGGTGTGGGGCCAGATCACGGCGGGCTCGGCCCCCAACGCCATCCCCGGCACCGGCTACATGGCAGGCACCATGCGCTGCCTGGACCGGGACGCGTGGCACGCCGCCGGTGAACTGCTGGACGAAGTGGTGCACCAGGTGGCCGCACCCTACGGCGTTGACGTTCACCTTGAACACACCAGGGGAGTGCCGCCGGTGGTCAACTCCGAACATGAGACAGCCATCATCGAAGCGGCCGCCCGCGCTGAAATCGGCGAGAGCGCCGTGGTCCTGACGCCCCAGTCCATGGGCGGCGAGGACTTCGCCTGGTTCCTCGCTGAACTTCCCGGCGCCATGATGCGCCTGGGCACCAAAACGCCCGGCGGCGAGGATTACGACCTGCACCGCGGCGACTACATCCTGGATGAGCGCGCCCTGGGCCTCGGCATCAGGGTGCTCACCGCCGCCGCCCTGCGCACCATCCGCGACCTGGAGCCGGCACCCCTGTCCTAGCCGGGGCGCGGGCCGGGGCACGCCAGGTGGTGCCGGCCCGCCGCCGGGAAAGTACGACGGCGGAACATGCCTCGGGTGCCGGCGCCATAGGTAAGTTGTGCACAACTGAATTGTGCGTTACCGTTATTGCATGACCGAAGCACCCCGCCTGGGCCGGCAAGTATGTTTTGCGCTGTACTCGGCGTCCCGGGCAGCCACCGCCGTTTACCGGCCGGTGCTGGACGAGCTGGGCCTCACCTATCCGCAGTACCTGGTCATGCTGGTGTTGTGGGAAAGCGAGCCCCGGGGCGTCAAGGAACTCGGTGGGGAACTCGGCCTTGATTCAGGCACGCTCTCGCCCCTCCTCAAGCGCCTGGAGGCGCTCGGGCTGGTGGAACGCCGGCGCTCCGGCGAGGACGAGCGCCGCGTCGCGATCCACCTCACGCCGGCCGGACGGAAGCTCAGTGAACCGGCCCGGGCCATCCCGCAGCGGTTGGCCGACGCCGCAGGGCTCTCCCTGGACGAACTGGAACAGCTGCGCTCCACCCTGGGCAAGCTCACGTCCGCGCTGCACGAATCCCTCTGACCGCTGAACCAGGCACCATTCCATCTACAGGACGGACTCTTTTCGTGAAGACTCTTTATACCGCCGAGGCGCTGGCTTCAGGCGAAGGCCGTGACGGCACCGCACGCAGCAACGACGGACGGCTGGCTGTGGACCTGGCCAGCCCCGCCGAACTCGGCGGCAGCGGACAAGGCACCAACCCCGAACAGCTCTTCGCCGCCGGCTATGCCGCCTGCTTCCATTCCGCGCTGCGGCTGGTTGGCCGCAAGGCAGGCGCAGACCTGACGGACTCGGCCGTCGCGGCAAAAATCCACCTTGGGCAACTGGACGGCGGAGCGGGCTTCGGGCTGGCCGCCGAACTGGAAATTGCCCTCCCCGCCCTGGACCTTGCCACCGCCGAAGACCTGGTGGCCAAGGCGCACCAGGTCTGCCCCTATTCGAACGCCACCCGCGGCAACATCAATGTCGACCTCAAGATCCTGGAGTACGCAGCATGAGCACAGCCCTCGCAACCACCACCCGCGAAATCCGCCTCGCCTCCCGCCCCGTGGGACGCCCCACCGATGACAACTTCGAGCTGGCCGAGTCAGCCCTGCCCGCCCTCGAAGACGGCCAGATCCTGGTGCGCAACCTGTTCATGTCCGTGGACCCCTACATGCGGGGCCGCATGAACGACGTCAAGTCCTACTCCGCACCCTTCGCCGTGGGCAAAGCGCTCGACGGCGGCGCCGTGGGTGAGGTGGTCGCGTCCCGTTCGTCGGCACACCAGGAAGGCGACGTCGTCGTCCATGCCCTGGGCTGGCGCGAGTACGCCGTGGTGGACGGCAGCGCCGCCACCCCCGCCCGCACGGACCTGGCCCCGGCTTCGGCCTTCCTCGGCGCCCTGGGCATGACCGGGCTGACGGCGTACGCCGGCCTGCTGAAGGTTGCAGAATTCAAGCCGGGGGACGCGGTGTTCGTCTCCGGTGCGGCCGGCGCGGTGGGTTCCCTGGTGGGCCAGATCGCCAAGGCCATGGGCGCCTCACGGGTCATCGGCTCTGCCGGCTCGCCCGCCAAGGTGGCCCGCCTCCTGGAGCTCGGCTTCGACGCCGCCTTCGACTACCACGACGGTCCGGTCGTGGAGCAGCTGGCGAAGGCCGCAGGCCCGGCCGGCATCGACGTCTACTTCGACAACGTTGGCGGTGAACACCTGGCGGCTGCCCTGGCGGTCCTCAACGTTGGCGGCCGGGTGGCGATGTGCGGTGCAATCGCGCAGTACAACTCCACCGAGCCCACTCCCGCGCCGCACAACCTGATGCAGGCCATCGGCAAGCAGCTGACCCTGCGCGGCTTCCTGGTGGGCGGCCAGCGGCAGCACGCGGCGGAGTTCGCGGAGAAGATGGCAGGCTGGCTTGCGGACGGAACCGTGCGTTACGACGAGACGATCGTGGACGGGCTGGAGAACGCGCCGAAGGCATTCATGGACCTCCTGGACGGGGCAAACACCGGCAAAATGCTGGTCCGGCTGTAGCCGCAGCAGGAACGTACCAAGCAGTAGGGGCACCGCTTTCGCGGTGCCCCTACTGCTTGGTAACAACTTGTAAACAATCTCCCGGATGGGCTCCCGCCGTGCTATGGGGACGTGGCGCAGGCCACTAAAGTAAGTGCCATCAGTGCGCTCCGGCGCAGTGCTGCGTGCCTTCAGTGAAAACAGAATTTCAGCGCCGAAACGGACACTCATTGAATTCCAGCCCGTAGCGCCACTCGCATCATCCCTGGAGGAAAATTGAAGAAATCACTGCGTGCCAGCTTCAAGCGCGGTTCAATGGCCGGCGTGGCCACCCTCGGTGCGTCCGCGCTCGTGCTCACCGCCTGCGGTGCAGCCCCCGAAGCCGGAAGTACCGCATCCGCAGGTGCCAGCGACTACACGGGCTGCATCGTTTCGGACTCCGGCGGATTCGACGACCAGTCCTTCAACCAGTCCTCCTACGAGGGCCTGAAGAAGACCGAGAAGGACCTGGGCATCAAGGTCAACCAGATCGAGTCCAAGACCAACAACGACTTCGAGCCCAACCTGCGCGCCATGGTCACCGCCGGCTGCAACCTGACCATCACGGTCGGCTTCCTGCTGGGCGACGCCACAAAGGCACAGGCTACCGCCAACCCGGACAAGCACTTCGCCATCATCGACTTTGGCTACGACCAGCCCATCAGCAACGTCAAGCCGATCATCTACGACACCGCCCAGGCAGCATTCCTGGCCGGCTACCTGGCAGCAGGAACCACCAAGACCGGAACCGTGGCCACCTTCGGCGGCATCAAGATCCCCACTGTCACCATCTTCATGGACGGCTACGCGGACGGTGTGAAGTACTACAACCAGCAAAAGGGCAAGAACGTCAAGCTCCTGGGCTGGAACAAGGATGCCCAGGACGGCAGCTTCACCGGTGACTTCGAAAAGCAGGACGTCGGAAAGCAGCTGACCAAGAACTTCCTTGACCAGGGCGCGGACATCGTCATGCCGGTGGCCGGTCCCGTGGGCAAGGGCGCAGGAGCCGCGCTCAACGAAGCCAAGGCTGCCGGCAAGGACGTCAAGCTCATCTGGGTTGACTCCGACGGCTACCTCACCGCCCCCGACTACAAGGGCATCATGCTCTCCTCCGTCATGAAGCAGATGGGCGAAGCCGTGGAGACCGTGGTCTCCGAGGACAAGGACGGCAAGTTCAACAGCACCCCGTACGTGGGCACGCTCGCCAACGACGGCGTGCAGCTGGCGCCTTTCCACGACCTCGATTCCCAGGTCCCCGCGGAACTGAAGACCGATCTTGAGAAGATCAAGAAGGACATTGTCGACGGCAAGCTGAAGGTCGAGTCCGCGGCCAGCCCCAAGGCCTGATCCCTCCAGGAAGCGCCGCCGCCGGTCCGTCACCCACTGGCCGGCCGGTGGCGCTTTTTGCTGGCCCAACGTTTACCGCGCGCGGCCGGCTCCTCCCGGTGCTGCAGCTACTAGGCTGGTGCTGCAGCCAGATATCCCGTCCGGTCTGATCACCGGACGCTTCGAGATTGGTCAGAGTTTTGAAACTTGAGCTTCGAGGGATCACCAAACGCTTTGGGACGCTGCTGGCCAACGACCACATCGACGTGGTGGTTGAGCCCGGGCAGATCCATTGCCTCCTTGGTGAGAACGGGGCGGGCAAGTCCACCCTGATGAACGTGCTCTACGGGCTGTACGAGCCCTCCGAAGGCGACATCCTCATCGACGACAAGCCCGTCACCTTCCGGGGCCCGGGCGATGCCATGGCCGCGGGAATAGGCATGGTGCACCAGCACTTCATGCTGGTGCCGGTCTTTACCGTGGCTGAGAACGTGGCCCTCGGCGCCGAACCCACCAAGGCCGCCGGTTTCCTGAACCTGGACCAGACCCGGCAGCGCATCAAGGAGATCTCGGACCAGTACGGGTTCGACGTGGACCCGGACGCCCTGGTGGAGGACCTGCCGGTAGGGGTGCAGCAGCGGGTGGAGATCATCAAGGCGCTGGTCCGCAATGCCAAGGTCCTGATCCTTGACGAACCCACGGCCGTCCTCACGCCGCAGGAGACCGACGAACTCCTGGACATCATGCGGCAGCTCAAGTCCCGCGGCACGTCCATCGTCTTCATCTCGCACAAGCTGCGCGAGGTCAAGGCGGTCTCGGACACCATCACCGTGATCCGCCGCGGCAAGGTGGTGGGCACCGCCGATCCTGCCGCCTCCACCACCGAGCTTGCCTCGATGATGGTGGGCCGCGCCGTCAGCCTGACCCTGGACAAAGCCCCCGCCCAGCCCAGGGAAACCACCTTCGAAGTCCGCGACCTCACCGTCGTCGCCCCCAACGGTCAGCACGTGGTGGACCACCTCAGCTTCAACATCAAGCGCGGCGAAATCCTTGCCATCGCTGGAGTCCAGGGGAACGGGCAGACCGAACTCACCGAAGCCATCCTCGGCCTGCAGGAGCGGGTCACCGGCTCCATCGTCCTGGACGGCAACGAACTCGTGGGCCGCTCCGTCAAGGAAGTCCTCGATGCCGGCGTCGGGTTCGTCCCCGAAGACCGCAAGGTGGACGGCCTGGTGGGCACCTTCTCCGTGGCCGAAAACCTGATCCTGGACCTCTATGACAAGCCGCCCTTTGCCAAGGGGATCAGCATGAGCCCGGCGCGGATCATGGAGAACGCCAAGGCCCGCATCGGTGAATTCGACGTCCGCACACCGTCGGCGGCCGCAGCAGCAGGGACCCTCTCCGGCGGAAACCAGCAAAAACTGGTGATGGCCAGGGAACTGTCCCGCCCGCTGCGCCTCTTCATCGCTTCCCAGCCCACCCGCGGCGTGGACGTCGGCTCCATCGAGTTCCTGCACCGGCGGATCGTCGCCGAAAGGGACCAGGGCACACCCGTGATGATCATTTCCACCGAGCTTGATGAAGTCATGGAACTGGCCGACCGCATCGCCGTGCTCTACAAGGGCAAACTGGTGGGCACCGTTCCCGCCGGAACCAGCCGGGACGTCCTGGGCCTCATGATGGCGGGCATCCCGCCGGAAGAACACGCGCCGGAAGAACACGCAGCGGCAAAACACGCACAGACCCCGCAGGCCGGCACCCCGGCCCCTGCCTCCAACGCCCAGGGAGCCGAACATGCCTGAACAGCATCCCACTGAACCCGCACCGGACGGTCAGCCGTCACCGCCGCCCCGCCAGGGCCAGGACGGCTCAGCCGGGGACCAGGCAGCAGCGGTGGTGGCCGTCGATACCGCCGGCGGCGCCATGCAGCCTTCAGCCGTTCCGGCCACGGCCCAGAGCGGGCAGCTGCCTGACGGCTCCAACACTGTCCTGCGCCGGATCTTCACCGGGAGCGGCATGGTGTCCGTGCTGGCTGTGCTGCTCGCGCTGATCCTGGGCGGACTGCTCATCGCGAGCACCGACAAGCAGGTAGCCACCACCGCGGGCTACTTCTTTGCCCGGCCCACCGACATGCTGGCCGCGGTCTGGAACGCTGCCACCCGCTCCTACATTGCCCTGTTCCAGGGATCGGTGTTCAACCCCCGCGGCAACGGGGTGGCAGCACAGTTTGCCCCCTTCATGGAAACCCTCACCATCGCCACGCCGCTCATCACGGCCGGCCTGGGCGTGGCACTGGCCTTCCGGGCGGGCCTCTTCAATATCGGTGCGCAGGGCCAGATCATCGTGGCGGGCATTCTTGCCGCCTGGGTGGGCTTCGCGCTGCACCTGCCGGTTGGACTGCACCTGCTGCTGGTACTCGTAGCCGGGATCGTCGGCGGCGCCCTCTGGGGCGGCCTCGCCGGCCTGCTCAAAGCCCGCACCGGAGCCCACGAAGTCATCCTGACCATCATGTTCAACTACATCGCGCTCTACTTCCTGCGCTACCTGCTGAACACCCCCGCCTTCCAGCGGCCGGGGGAGTCGAACCCGATCTCGCCCATCCTGGACCCCAGCGCCGTCTACCCGCAGATACTGGGCAGCCAATACCGGCTGCACCTCGGCTTCATCCTGGCCATCGCCGCCACCGTCCTGGTCTGGTGGCTCCTCAACCGGTCCACCGTTGGCTTCGAATTCCGGGCCGTGGGCGCTAACCCCAATGCCGCGCAGACCGCCGGCATCAACGTCTCCCGGTCTACCATCCTGGTCATGGCCATCGCGGGCGGCCTGGCCGGCATGTCCGGCGTGGCCCAGGTTGCCGGCACCGAGAAGGTCCTCACCGACGGCGTCGCCGCCACGTACGGGTTTGACGCCATCACCGTGGCTCTCCTGGGGCGTTCGACGCCGTGGGGCACCTTCGCTGCAGGCCTGCTGTTCGGCGCCTTCCGCGCCGGGGCAGTCCAGATGCAGATCCAGACCGGCACCCCCATCGACATCGTCCTGGTGGTGCAGTCCCTCATAGTCCTTTTCATCGCCGCACCGCCGCTGGTGCGGGCCGTCTTTGGCCTGAACCCGCGGCGCAGGAAGCCCGCGCGCGCAGCCAAGTCCGGGCAGGCAGCCACAACCGGAGGTGCCGCATGAGCACAACAGTTTCCTCGTCCAGGCCCGGCAGCCCGCAGCCCGGAGGTGCCAAACCGGCTGCACCTGCCGCAGCGTTGTCGGCCAAGCCGGTCAGCTGGAAGACCCCGGTCCTGCTGGCCGTGTTCGCCCTGGTCTCGCTGGTGTTCTTCGGCTTCCTGGCGCCCAGCCAGACGGCCAGTTTCGGCATCTCCACCGGGGGCGACTTCTTTCAGCTCCCGGCCGTGGAAGTCAACGCTTTCGCAGGCGGCATTGTCCTGTCGGTGCTCCTGCTGGGCCTCGCCGGATACGCGCTCTTCCTCAAGACAAAGAACCGGCCGGCCCCCGGCTGGGTTGCGGTCACCTTCATCGTCGTCTTCGTGGCGGCCTTCCTCATCTGGGTTGTGGGCGGGGCCCGCACGCCAGCCATCTCGCTCGCCGGCCTGATCGCCGGATCCGTGACGCTGGCGGTTCCGCTCGTGTTCGGCTCGCTGTCCGGCGTCCTGTGCGAGCGCGTGGGCGTGGTCAATATCGCCATCGAGGGCCAACTCCTGGGCGGGGCGTTCACCGCAGCCATCGTGGCCAGCATGACCCACAACGCCTTCATCGGGCTGCTGGCGGCCGCCGTTGCCGGCGCGGTGGTGTCCATGGTCCTGGCACTGTTCAGCATCAAGTACCTGGTCAACCAGATCATCGTCGGCGTCGTCCTGAACGTGCTGGTCTCCGGCGTGACGGGCTTCCTCTTCAGCACTGTCATGCAGGCCAACAAAGCGCAGTTCAACTCCCCGCCGGGCCTGGACGTCATCGACATCCCCGTGCTGTCCGCCATCCCGATCATCGGGCCCATCCTGTTCCGGCAGTCGCTGGTGGGCTACCTCATGTACGTGGCCGTCGCAGTGGTCTGGGTTGGCCTGTTCAAGACCAGGTGGGGCCTGCGCGTGCGCGCAGTAGGGGAGCACCCGCAGGCGGCGGACACCCTGGGCATCAATGTCAACGCCACCCGGTTCTGGAACGTCACCCTGGGTGGTGCCGTAGCGGGCATCGGCGGGTCCTTCTTCACCCTCGTGGCCATCGACAGCTTCACCAAGGAAATCTCCGGCGGCCGCGGCTTCATCGCGCTGGCCGCGCTCATCTTTGGCCGCTGGAACCCGGTGGGCGCCTTCTTCGCGGCACTTCTGTTCGGGTTCGCGGACAACCTGCAGAGCATCGTGACCATCATCGGCACGCCGGTGCCCAGCCAGTTCATGGCCATGCTGCCCTACCTGGTGACCGTCCTCGCCGTCGCCGGCCTGGTGGGCAAGTCCCGGGGACCGGCCGCCAGCGGCATTCCCTACGTCAAGGGATGACGGCCGTGGACCAGGCACAAGAAAGCCACCCACCAGCAGGCGGGGCGCAGCCCGTGGACTGGGCAGCCCTTGAGGCCGCCGCGGCCGCCGCCATGAAAAATGCCTACGCCCCGTATTCAAAGTTTCCGGTGGGAGCCGCGGCCCTGACGGTTGACGGCCGGATCGTCAGCGGCTGCAACGTGGAGAACGCCAGCTACGGACTGACCCTTTGCGCGGAGTGCGTCCTGGTGGGAGAACTGCAGATGACCGGCGGCGGGCTCCTGCGGGCCTTCTACTGCGTGGACGGGGAGGGCACCGTCCTCATGCCCTGCGGCCGGTGCCGGCAGCTGCTGTACGAATTCAGCGCCCACGGCATGCAACTGATGACCGGCCAAGGCATCAAAACCATGGACCAGGTGCTGCCCGACGCCTTTGGTCCCGAACACCTCGAGGAGACCCGGTGACCGACACCAAAGCCGAAGCGTTCGACGCCGTCGACATCATCCGTACCAAGCGGGACAAGGGGACCCTGAGCCCGGAACAGATCGACTGGACCATCGACGCGTATACCCGCGGGGCCATCGCGGACGAGCAGATGGCCGCCCTGAACATGGCCATCCTGCTCAACGGCATGGACCGCGCCGAAATCGCCCGCTGGACAGCTGCCATGATCGCCTCCGGGGAGCGGATGGACTTCTCCAGCCTCCGGCGTCCCGACGGCGGCCTGAAATACACCACCGACAAGCACTCCACCGGTGGGGTAGGGGATAAGATCACGCTCCCGCTGGCGCCACTGGTGGCGGTGTTCGGCGTCGCCGTTCCGCAGCTTTCCGGCCGCGGGCTGGGGCACACCGGCGGCACCCTGGACAAACTGGAGTCCATCCCGGGCTGGCGCGCGGACCTCAGCAACGAGGACATGCTCGCCCAACTGCAGGACGTCGGTGCGGTCATCTGCGCCGCCGGTGCCGGCCTGGCCCCGGCGGACAAGAAGCTCTACGCGCTGCGGGACGTCACCGGAACGGTGGAGGCCATCCCGCTGATCGCCTCCTCGATCATGAGCAAGAAGATCGCCGAGGGAACCGGTTCGCTGGTGCTGGACGTCAAGGTGGGCAGCGGCGCCTTCATGAAGGACGAGGCCCGCGCCCGTGAACTCGCCGAAACCATGGTGGCGCTCGGCAAGGATGCCGGGGTCAACACCGTTGCACTGCTGACCAACATGAACACGCCCCTGGGCCTGACCGCCGGCAACGCGATCGAGGTTGCGGAGTCCGTGGAGGTCCTGGCCGGCGGCGGCCCGGAGGACGTTGTCGAACTCACTGTCCGGCTCGCCGAGGAGATGCTCGCCTGTGCAGGGGTCCACGACGCCGATCCCGCCGCTGCCCTCAAGGACGGACGGGCCATGGACGTGTGGAACCGGATGATCACCGCCCAGGGCGGCGACCCCCGCGCCGCGCTGCCGGTGGCCAGGGAATCCGACGTCGTCTACGCTCCCGCGGACGGGGTGCTGGTGGAACTGGACGCGCTCGCCGTCGGCGTGGCCGCCTGGCGGCTGGGTGCCGGCCGTGCCCGCAAGGAGGACACCGTGCAGGCCGGGGCGGGGGTGCGCATGCATGCCAAGCCCGGGGCCACCGTGCGGGCCGGCGAACCGCTGATGACCCTGCTCACCGATACCCCGGAACGGTTTGCCCGCGCCCGGGAAGCCCTGGAACACGCCGTGGTCATCGCTCCGGAAGGTTCGCGGCCCGCACAGCAGCTCATCATCGACCGCATCGCGTAGGAACCCATGCAGGCCATCAATGACTTCATCCTCGCCGCGGCGGGCCAGCCGTGGGTGCTGGTCCTGGTGCTGGCCTGCTGCATCATTGACGGATTCTTTCCGCCGGTTCCCAGCGAATCCGTGGTGGTGGGCCTCGCCGCCGTCGCCGCCACCGCGGATGTTCCCCATCCGCTGCTGCTGATACTGGTCGCAGCAGCGGGTGCCTTCCTCGGGGACAATATCGCCTACCTTCTGGGCCGCCGGGTGGGCACCCGCCGCTGGTCGTGGATGCGCGGGCCGCGGATGCAAAGCGCATTCCGCTGGGCCGGCCAGGAGCTGCGCAAGCGGCCGGCATCGCTGATCCTGGTGGCCCGGTTCATACCCATCGGCAGGGTGGCGGTCAACCTGACCGCCGGCGTCACGCACTACCCGCACCTGCGGTTCGTGGGCCTCACCGTCCTTTCGGCCAGCCTGTGGGCAGGCTACTCGGTGGCGATCGGGCTTTTCTTTGGGCAGTGGTTTGAGGACAACCACATCCTGGGCGCAGCAATTGCCATTGTCTGCGCCGTAGCGCTGGGCATCCTGGTGGACCTGCTGATCAACAAACTCCGCGGCAAGCCCAACGTGGTGGAGCGCATCCGGGAACCCGGGACATGACCCGCGCGTTTAAGGGGTAATTCCGGGCATTGGGGCGTAGCGGACAGGGCCCGGGGCGTGGGACACTTAGGAACGATTTCCGCTTTGGCTGCGGCACTTTGGCTGTGTCATTTTTATACAGGAGCAACACCGCGTGGAGTTTATTAATGAGGCCGTGCTCCATGCAGCGGGCCAGTGGTGGATCTACCCGGCGCTGCTGGTGTTCTTCTTCGTGGACGGCTTCGCCATGGTGGTCCCCAGCGAGACCCTCATCGTTGCCCTCGCGGCCTTCTCGCGGCACAGCGGCGAACCCAATCTCTGGATCCTGGGCCTCACTGCCCTGGTCGGCGCCATTGCCGGTGACAACATGGCCTACATTCTCGGCCGCAAGATCGGCCTGGACCGTTGGGGGTGGATGCGCCGGCCCAAGGTCCGGAAAGTCTTCGCCTGGGCCCGCTATGAACTCGAGAAACGCGGCGCGGTACTGATCTTCACCGCCCGCTACATCCCCTGGGGCCGCGTGGCCGTCAACTACGTGGCCGGAAGCACCGGATTCTCGCACCGCAGGTTCTTCGTCTTCGACGCCTTTGCCTGCGTGACCTGGGTGGGCTACTCCCTTGGCATCGGCCTGCTGGCCAGCTCGTTCCCGTGGCTGCACCACAACCCGCTGCTGAGCGCCGGCATCGCCGTCGTCTTCGCCATCGTCCTGGGCGTCGTCATCGACCACACGCTCCGCTGGTGGCATAAACGGCTGGGCCGCCACGACGCACCGGAATCGGACGAACGGTCCGACGAATCCACCGCTCCAGCAAAGGATGGCAGGGCCGGCACGCAGGCCCTCGTGGTGCCGTCGGCAAAGGCCGGTCCCGCCGCCAAATAGCGGCCGGCTTCGAACGGCTGGCTTTGGACTGCGGGCCACCCTAAGGTGGGAACGTGACTGAGCCTATTGTTGACGCCGCCCCTGCCATCGATTTTGACCTGAAGAGCCTGCCCAAAGTCTCCCTCCACGACCACCTGGACGGCGGACTCCGTCCGGCCACCATCATCGAACTGGCGCAGGCCGTTGGCCACACGCTCCCCTCAACGGACCCCGTCGCCCTGGGGCAATGGTTCCGCGAATCAGCCGACTCCGGATCCCTGGTCCGCTACCTGGAGACGTTCGACCACACAGTGGCCGTCATGCAGACCTACGACGGACTGTTCCGGGTAGCCAAGGAATTCGTCGAGGACCTCGCGGACGACGGCGTGGTCTACGGCGAAGTGCGGTGGGCGCCGGAACAGCACCTCCAGAAGGGGCTCAGCCTCGATGAGGCCGTGGAGGCAGTCCAGGACGGACTGGAGGCCGGCGTCGAGGCCGTCTCCGAGACCGGACGCGAGATCCAGGTGGGACAGCTGATCACCGCCATGCGCCACGCCGACCGCGGCCAGGAGATCGCCGAACTCGCCGTGCGCCACCGCAACCAGGGCGCCGTGGGCTTCGACATCGCCGGTGCCGAGGACGGATTCCTGCCCAGCCGGTTCAGGGACGCCTTCACCTACCTCGCCCAGCACAATTTCCCCGCCACCGTGCACGCAGGCGAAGCAGCCGGGCTGGAGAGCATCCAGTCGGCATTGGTGGACGGCCGCGCCCTCCGCCTGGGCCACGGCGTCCGCATCGCCGAGGACATCATGGTGGAATTCGACGACGACGAGGAAGCCGGCGACACCGTTGGCCTGGTCACCCTGGGCGACCTCTCCAGCTGGGTCCGCGACCGCGGCATCGCCCTGGAAATCTGCCCCTCCTCCAACCTGCAGACGGGCGCAATTGCGGAGTTTGGCGCAGGGATTGAAAGCCACCCGCTGGACATGCTCTACCAGCTGGGCTTCAACGTCACCATCAACACCGACAACCGCCTGATGAGCGGCGTCACCCTGACCGACGAGTTCAACCTGCTCGTGGAAACCTTCGACTACGACCTCGACGACCTGCTTGAGCTCACCCTCAACGCCGCCGAGGCATCCTTCCTGCCCTTGGAGGAAAAGGAAGCGCTGGTGGAGTACATCAACGACGCCTACGCCAACCTTGGCTGACCCGGATTTCCGGCCCGGCAGTTCTCCAACCGAAGAACTGCTGGGCCAAATTGCCCGGCTGCGCGAACACTGCCCCTGGATGGGCGCCCTGACGCACGCTTCCCTGGTGGAGTACCTCCTCGAGGAGGCCTACGAAGTGGCCGAGACCATCGAGGAAGGCCACCCCGACGCCGAACTGCAGGGCGAGCTGGGCGACGTGCTGCTCCAGGTGGTTTTGCACGCCCGCCTTGCGGAGGAGCGCGGAGCCTTCACGTTCGACGACGTGGCGCGCGGCCTGGGTGCCAAGATGATCCGCCGGAATCCCCATGTCTTCCGGCCCGACGGCTCCCTGCAGGACACCTTCCCGGCCACCGTGGCGGAGATCGAGCAGAAGTGGGATGCCGTCAAGCGGGCCGAAAAGCCCGAACGGCAGGACCCCTTCGCAGGCATCCCACAGGCACTCCCGGCGCTGGCCAGGGCACAGAAGTCACTGGACCGTGCAGCACGTGCGGGGCTGGAGCTCCCCGAGGGGGCTCCCGTACCTGAAGGCGAGGAGGAGCTCGGAAACCTGCTGCTCGCCGTCGTCCGTTCTGCCAGGGACAGCGGCATGGACGCTGAACGCGCCCTGCGGGACGCCGTCCGCCGCTACCAGCGTGGCCCGTGGGACGAAAGTGACCCCGCGCCATCATGACGTCCCGGCCTTGACCGGTTTGAGTAACCCGGAGCACTCTCGACTAGGCTGGTCCCTGACGAGTACGTCGAGTTTTCTGCCTGATTCCCCCCGTTAATCGCCCATAAGGAGCAAATTCATGGCGCTTATCGATGCCATCCACGCCCGCGAGATCCTCGATTCCCGCGGCAACCCCACCGTTGAAGTTGAAGTCCTGCTGTCGGACGGCCAGATCGGCCGCGCCGCAGTTCCCTCCGGTGCTTCCACCGGTGAGCACGAGGCCGTCGAACTGCGTGACGGCGACAAGGGCCGCTACCTCGGCAAGGGCGTGCAGAAGGCCGTCGACGCCGTGATCGACCAGATCGCCCCCGCCCTGACCGGCTTCGACGCCACCGACCAGCGCAGCATCGACCAGGCCATGCTGGACCTGGACGGCACCCCCAACAAGGGCAAGCTGGGCGCCAACGCCATCCTGGGCGTCTCCCTGGCAGTTGCCAACGCAGCCGCAGCCTCCGCTGACCTGCCGCTCTACAAGTACCTGGGCGGCCCCAACGCCCACGTCCTGCCCGTGCCGCTGATGAACATCCTCAACGGTGGCTCCCACGCCGACTCCGACGTCGACATCCAGGAATTCATGATCGCCCCCATCGGCGCCGAGACCTTCTCCGAAGGCCTGCGCTGGGGCGTTGAGGTCTACCACAACCTCAAGTCCGTGCTGCAGCAGAAGGGCCTGTCCACCGGCCTCGGCGACGAGGGCGGCTTCGCCCCGAACCTGCCGTCCAACCGCGCAGCCCTGGACCTCATCACCGAAGCCATCAAGAACGCCGGCTACACCCCGGGCAAGGACATCGCCCTGGCCCTGGACGTTGCCTCCTCCGAGTTCTACAAGGACGGCGCCTACCAGTTCGAAGGCAAGTCCCTGTCCGCCAGCGACATGAGCGCCTACTACGGCGAACTCGTTGCCGACTACCCGCTGGTCTCCATCGAGGACCCGCTGGACGAGAACGACTGGGACGGCTGGAAGACCCTCACCGACGCCATCGGCGACAAGGTCCAGCTGGTGGGTGACGACCTCTTCGTCACCAACCCCGCCATCCTGCAGCGCGGCATCGACACCCGTACCGCCAACTCCCTGCTGGTCAAGGTCAACCAGATCGGTTCGCTGACTGAGACCCTGGACGCCGTCAGCCTGGCCCAGCGTGCCGGCTACACCACCATCACCTCGCACCGCTCCGGCGAAACCGAGGACACCACCATCGCCGACATTGCTGTGGCCACCAACGCGGGCCAGATCAAGACCGGCGCACCCGCCCGCTCCGAGCGCGTCGCCAAGTACAACCAGCTGCTGCGCATCGAAGAGGAACTGGACGACGCCGCACGCTACGCAGGCCGCAGCGCGTTCCCGCGTTTCAAGGGCTAGTAACCGACTAATCCCATCCGCGGTGGCTATGGTTGAAAGACCATAGCCACCGCTGTTGTTTACAGCAGCATTTGTTCCAGCAACGTTTGCCTGCTGGGACTGTCCAGCACAGATAGTGGCGGCCCGGCAGGCTGCGTTTCAGGAGTGTCATGGCTACCCGCCGCCCCAAAGTTCCCAAGGTCGCCCCCACCCGTCCAGCCAAGGAAACGGCCGACGACGGATCTTCCGCCGGTGCCGAAGTCATCCGGGCGGATTTCCGGCCGGCCAAGGGCGCCCCTGCACCATCGAAGGACCAGCACGGGCGGTCAACAACAGCGGGGCAGCGCGCAGGGACGGCAGGGGAGGCCAAGGCTCCGAAGCCTTCCCCCGGGCGCAAGGGCAGCAGCCCGGTTGACGGCAAGGATCCGGCCCGCGCCGACGAGGAGCAGCATCCCGTCCCCGCGAAGGCGTTTTCCGGGCGCATGCTCGCGCTGGCAGTGGTGATGGTTGCCATCACCATCATGCTGGCGCCCACGGTCAAAGTCTTCTTCGACAAGAAGGCCGAAATCGACGCCCTGAACGCCGATATCGCCGCACGCCAGGCCGAAGGTGACTCCCTCCGCCAGCAGGTTTCGCGGTGGCAGGATCCCAACTACGTGAAGCAGCAGGCCCGCGACCGCATTAACATGGTTATGCCGGGCGAAACCGGCTACTGGGTTTTTGGCAGCGATGAGCCGGCCGGAGAAAGCAGTAGCCCCGCCGGCGCAGCAGCACAAGACCCCGCCGATCTGCCGTGGGTGGATTCCCTGTGGGAGTCCATCAGGCGCGCGGCCACAGACTGAACCGCACAGGAAGGACGGCCCGCGACAGTGGAACACAACACGGCAGCCGCCCGGGACGAATCCCGCCAACCGACAGCACACGATCTTGAAGTACTGAGCAGGCAGCTGGGACGCCCCGTCCGCGACGTCGTGGAAATTCCGGCCCGTTGCGTCTGCGGCAACCCCCTGGTGGCGGCCACCGCGCCCCGCCTCAGCAACGGCACACCGTTCCCCACCACCTTCTACCTGACGCACCCGGTGATCACGTCCGCGGTTTCCAGGCTTGAAGCCGCCGGGGTCATGAACAGCATGAACGACCAGCTGGCCGGCGACGACGGGCTCGCCGCCGCCTACCGGGCAGCCCACGAGGAGTACCTGGCCGCCCGTGAAGCCATCGGCCAGCGTTCGGGCATCGGCCCGGTGCCGGAGATCGACGGCGTCTCCGCCGGCGGGATGCCTGCCCGCGTCAAGTGCCTGCACGTCCTGGTGGGCCACTCCCTGGCGGCGGGCAGCGGCGTCAACCCCTTGGGCGACCAGGCGATCGGGATGATCGCCGAGTGGTGGACTGCTGACAAGTGCTACTGCGACGGCGCCTGGGACACCGCCGGTGAGGCACCTTCCCGCGACCTGAGCCGCCACGGGCCCCAAGGACTGCCGGAGATCGTGGGCCGTCCCGCCCCGGTCCGGAAATCCGCCGGCACCACGGGGGTGCCCGAATGAGCCGCGTGGCCGCCATCGACTGCGGCACCAATTCCATCCGGCTCCTGATCGCCGACATCGACCGCAGCAACGGAAGCACGGTCCTCACCGACGTCCACCGCGAAATGCGCGTGGTCCGGCTCGGGCAGGGCGTGGACGCCACCGGCGAGCTCGCCCCGGAGGCGCTGGAGCGCACCCTCGCCGCAACAGCCGATTATGCCCGCCTCATCAAGGAACATGGCGCAGAAGGGCGGGTCCGCTTCGTTGCCACGTCCGCCAGCCGCGACGCGCGCAACCGCGATGTCTTCGTGGACGGCGTCAGGGAACTGCTGGGCTTGGAACCGGAGGTTATCTCCGGGGACGAGGAAGCGGCATTATCCTTTGCCGGGGCCAGCAGTGTCCTGCCCGTCCTCGACGGCCAGCAGGTGCTCGTGGTGGACCTCGGCGGGGGAAGCACCGAGTTCGTCCTGGGAACTTCCGCAGGAGTCACGGCCGCCAAGTCCGTGGACATTGGCTGTGTCCGGCTGACCGAACGGCACCTGCGCAACGATCCGCCCACCGCCGGACAGATCGCCGCTGCGGAAGCCGACGTGGACGAAGCCATGGCCCGCGCCGGCCGTGACGTGCCGCTGGAACGCGCCACCGCCGTCGTCGGTGTCGCCGGCTCCGTCACCACCATCACCGCCCATGCGCTGCGCCTGCCGGAATATTCGCCGGACGCCATCCACGGTGTGGAGCTTCCGATTCGGAAGATCGGCGACGCCGCCACCGACCTGCTGGAAATGACCCGCGCCGGCCGGGCGGCCCTGCCCTACATGCACCCCGGGCGGGTCGACGTCATCGGTGCCGGGGGACTGGTGTGGCGGCGCATCCTGCAACGGATGGGGGAACTGACCGGCGGGAGAATCACCGCAGCCACGGCAAGCGAGCACGACATCCTTGACGGCATCGCACTGAGCATCGGGTAGCCCATGCATTCCACCCCAGCTTCAACCCCGTTTCTTTCCCGAACCGTGGCCGCCGCAGTGGCGGTCCTCCTGGCTGCCTGCTGCCTCTGTGCCGGCCTGTTCACCGCCCCGTCCGCACGTGCCGACGAATGGCGGGACAAGGAATACTGGCTGGCGGACTCGGGCATCACCAAGGCCTGGGAGGTGTCGAAGGGCGCCGGCGTGAAAGTGGCCATCATCGACAGCGGCATCGACGCCCAGCACCCGGACCTCAAAGGCTCCGTTGTGGGCGGCTACGACGCGTCCGGCTCGGGCCAGCCGGACGGCCAGAAGAGCGTCGGCTCCAAGCCCGAACACGGCACCCTCGTGGCCACCATGCTGGCAGGGCGCGGACACCAACCCGCCAGCGCCAGCCCCAGTCCCAGCCCGGGACCGGCAGTTCCTCCGGACGGCATCATGGGTGTGGCACCCGAAGCGCAGCTGCTCTCCGTCTCCACCTGGCTGGGGTCGGCCAACCCCTCCGGCAAGAGCGACCAGGACCAGATTCCGGAGGCGGTCCGCTGGGCGGTGGACAACGGCGCCAAGGTCATCAACATCTCGCTCGGCAGCACCACGCCGCAATGGCCGCAAAGCTGGGATGCCGCCTTCCTTTACGCCGAACAGAAGGACGTGGTCATCGTGGCCGCCGCCGGAAACCGGGTAGGCGGCAACACCCAGGTAGGCGCCCCGGCCACCATTCCCGGCGTGCTGACCGTCGCCGGCCTGGACCGCAAGAACGTGGCCAGCGTGGACGCTTCGTCGCAGGGCATCAGCATCGGGGTGGCTGCCCCCGCCGAGAACCTCCTCGGCGGGCTCCCCGGCGGCGGCTACGCGGAATGGGCCGGCACGTCCGGATCCACCCCCATCGTGGCCGGCGTGGCCGCCTTGATCCGGTCCAAGTGGCCGGACATGAGCGCCGAACAGGTCATCAACAGGATCGTCTCAACGGCCAAGGACGCCGGTGCCCCGGGCAAGGATCCGCTCTACGGCTACGGCATCCTCAATGCCGAGGCGGCGCTCAAGGCCGACGTTCCGGAGGCCACCGTCAATCCGTTGGGCACCATCGCCGAGTGGATCCGCGTGCACCGGCGCGGCAACGCCGCTCCGGCAGCCCCGCTGCCAACCGCAACGTCAGTGCCCAGCGCCGCACCCACGCTGCCGGAAGCCACCGTTCCCGCAGCCAAGGCCCCGTCACAGCGGGACAGTGCCATTGGCGCCGCCGTCGTCATCGGTTTTGCGGTCCTGTTCGTGGTGATCATCGCGGCCGCTGCCATCCAGCTCCGCAGGGCTGCCCGCAACGGCTCCCCGGCCGTTGAAGAACCGGATACCGGGGTGATGGAAAGCGTGCAGCCACGCCGGAATCCGCAGGTTCCGGAGGCGTCCGACGGCTAGTGAAGATTTTCACAAACTCCTGTATCCTTAAACAATGGCAACCACCCCACAGCTCCAGGACCGTCCCAGGGTACTCGTCGTCGGCGGCGGGTACGTCGGCCTCTACGTAGCACTGAAACTGCAGAAGAAGATCGCGAATGCCGGTGGCATCGTCACCGTCGTGGATCCACTGCCCTACATGACTTACCAGCCCTTCCTCCCCGAGGTTGCCGGCGGCAACATTGAAGCCCGCCACGCGGTGGTCTCCCACCGCCAGCACCTCAAGCAGACCGAACTCATCCAGGGCCGCGTGACGTCGATCGACCACGTCAACCGGACGGCCGTGGTGGCTCCGGCCGACGGCGGCGAGAACTTCGAGGTTCCTTACTTTGACGTCGTGCTCGCAGCCGGCGCCATCACCCGCACCTTCCCCATCAAGGGGCTGGCGGACAAGGGCATCGGCCTGAAGACCATCGAGGAAGCCGTTGCCCTTCGCAACAAGCTCCTGGAGCGCATCGAGGTTGCCTCAACCATGACGGACCCCGCCGCACGCGCCCGGGCCCTCACGTTCGTCGTTGTCGGTGGCGGCTTCGCCGGCATCGAGTGCATCACCGAGATGGAAGACCTCGCCCGCGCCGCCGTGCGCAACAACCCCCGCATCAAGCAGGAGGAAGTCCGCTTCGTCCTGGTTGAAGCCATGGGCCGCATCATGCCCGAGGTTACCGCCAAGCAGGCCGACTGGGTGGTTGAGCACCTGCGCAGCCGCGGCATCGAGGTACTCCTGAACACCTCGCTGGACAGCGCCGAAGGCAGCCTGAAGCTGATCAACCTTCCGGACAAGACCCCCGCCCAGGAGTTCGAGGCCGACACCCTCGTGTGGACCGCCGGCGTGCAGGCGAACCCGATGGTGCGCTCCACCGACTTCCCGCTCGAGCCCCGCGGCCGCGTCCGCGTCCTGCCGGACCTGCGCATCGCCGGCGATGAAGGCATCGTGGAGAACGCCTGGGCAGCCGGCGACATCGCCGCTGTTCCCGACCTCACCGGCAAGGGCCTGCCGGACGGCACCTGCGTCCCCAACGCCCAGCACGCCCTGCGCCAGGCCAAACGCCTCGCCAAGAACCTGTGGGCTTCCCGCTGGGACAAGCCGCTGGCGGACTACAAGCACAAGAACCTTGGTGCTGTGGCCGGCTTCGGCGAGTGGAAGGGCGTTGCCAACATCAACCTGCTGGGCCGGATCGGCCTCAAGGGCGGCCTCGCCTGGCTGGCCCACCGCGGCTACCACGGCATGGCCATGCCCACGGTGGAGCGCAAGTTCCGCGTCATCCTGAACTGGATCATCGGCTTCTTCGCCGGACGCGACACCACGCAGCTGATGGACCTGGACAACCCGCGAGGCGCCTTCGTCTCGGCGGCCACTCCGGCCCCCAAGCCAGCCGCTGCGCCCGCAGCAGTGCCGGCCGGCGGCTCCAGCGCCACCGCCGCTCCCAAGGAAACCGTGGCGGCCAACGCCAAGTAGCGCGTCTGCTCCACCACGCCCGACGGCGGCCGTCCCCTTTGCGGGCCGGCCGCCGTCGGCGTTTCCAGCCAATGCGTCACGGGCAGGTACCATTGACCCGGCGCCCCAGTAGCCCAATTGGCAGAGGCAGCGGACTTAAAATCCGCGTGTTGTGGGTTCGAGTCCCACCTGGGGTACACCTTGTCCCTTCCGTCGTCCGGAGGGTTGGCACACCTGGAAGCCGCCTGCACCAGCAGGCGGCTTCCCGCGTTTAATTCCACATAGGAAACGACTGTTATAAGGCTGTGACCTCTGTCACTTAGTTTCGCTGCTGTCTATGCATTAGCTTGAAGCTAAATCAGGAATTCCTGGTCCAATTCCGGGCGCCGAAGCGCCCCATTGATCCGCACGCGCATCGCATGGCCCTGTTTCGGAAGGCAGACAAATGTACCGAAAGAAAGTCCTCACCTCGTTGGCAGCGGCAGCCACATTCAGCATGCTGCTGTCGGCCTGCGCCAACCAGGCGGGCCCTGGCACCACCGAAAGCTCCGGCTCGTCCAGCAAGGTGAACATCCCCGCCATTTCGAAAGTCGATGTCCCCGCCGGTGCGGTCAAGCCGGCCGGTGACGGCAAGGCAACCTGCCCCGCGACCACCACGCTGGCCTACGCAGGCGCGCAGACCGGGCCCAACGCCCAGCTCGGCGTCAACATCTTCAACGGCATCCAGCTGGCCATCGACCAGCACAACAAGTCCAACCCCGGCTGCCAGGTCCAGTTCAAGAAGTTCGACACTGAAGGCGACCCCAACAAGGCCACCGGCCCCGTCACCCAGCTGGTGAGCGAGCCGGACATCGTGGGTGTGATCGGCCTGCCGTTCTCCGGCGAGTCCAAAGCTACGGGCAACATCTTCGAGCAGAAGGGCCTGGTCCACATCACCCCGTCGGCCACCAACCCCACGCTGACCCAAAACGGCTGGACCACCTTCTTCCGCGGCCTCGGCAATGACGCCGTCCAGGGCCCCGCAGCCGCCAAGTTCCTCACCGGCAAGCTCGGCGCGAAGAAGGTGTACCTGGTCCAGGACGACTCCGACTACGGCATTGGCCTGGGAACCTCCACCTCCGCCGGCCTGGGCAGCGCCCTGGCCGGAACCGAGAAGGTCACCACGGGGCAGAAGGACTTCTCCGCTGTGATCTCCAAGATCATGAACGCCAAGGCGGACGCCGTGTTCTACGCCGGCTACTACGCCGAAGGCGCCCCCTTCGACCAGCAGCTGGTGGGCAAGGGCTTCAACGGTACGTTCGTGGCACCTGACGGTGTCAAGGACGACCAGTTCATCAAGCAGGCGGGCGACGCTTCCAACAACGCCTACTTCACCTGCCCCTGCCTCCCCGGCGAACTCATCCCCGATTTCGCCTCCGCCTACAAGGACGTTTCCAAGGGAGCAGAACCCGGAACGTACTCGATCGAAGGCTACGACGCCGCAACCGTCCTGCTCTCCGGTATCGACGCCGGCAAGCAGAGCCGTGCGGACCTGCTGTCCTGGGTCAAGGCCTACGACAAGGACGGCCTGAGCAAGCACTACAAGTGGGATGACAAGGGCGAGCTCCAGGCCCCGACCGTCTACGGCTACAAGGTGGAAAACGGAAAGATCGTTCCCATCGGCCCCATCGGGGAGTAGCAGCCACGCGGGAACCGGCTGTGGGGGCCAGCAACAGCGGCCCCCACAGCCTTTTCTTCGCTTGGCAGCAGCCCAGGACCGAACTACGTCAATAGACACAAGTCCCACGGCCGGGCCCACAAGGCCGCGTGCAACTGGATCAGGATGTTCCCATGCTTCCCACTCTCGTCCCACTGCTCCCGACGGAAAACGACTGGATCACCTTCGACATACCGTCCCTGGCCCAGAACTTCTGGAGCGCCACCTTTGACGGCCTCACTTTCGGGGCCATCTACGCACTCGTAGCACTCGGCTATACCCTGGTTTACGGCGTTCTGAACCTGATCAACTTCGCCCACTCCGAAGTGTTCATCGTTGGCTGCTACGCCGTCTTCTTTACCCTCAGCACCCTTGGCTTCGGCCCCTCGGCACCCCGGCTCGATATCTGGGCCATCATCCTGAACCTGCTGTTGGCGCTGGTCCTTGCCATGGTGGCCTCAGCGGTGACAGCTTTCCTGCTGGAGCGGATCGCCTACAAACCCCTGCGGCAACGGAACGCGCCCCGCCTGGTCTTCCTGATCACGGCCATTGGTGCTTCCTTCACCATCCAGTACCTCATCTACCTGTGGCGCGGTCCCAGCCCCGAACTGGCCCTGACCATGTTCCGGCCCACCCCCATTTTCGACGTCTTCGGTACCATCGTCGATTCGCAGCAGCTGGTGATCATCATCGCCGCCGTCATCATGATGGTGGGCATCGACAGGTTCATCAGCAAGTCGCGCACTGGCCGCGGCATCCGGGCAGTGGCCCAGGACCCTGACACCGCCACATTGATGGGCGTCAACAAAGAGCGCATCATTATTACCACCTTCGTCATCGGAGGCCTGCTCGCAGGAGCCGCCGCCTTGTTCTATGTCATGAAGATCCCGTCCGGCGTCCAGTACAGCGGTGGCTTCGTCCTGGGCATCAAGGCCTTCGCTGCCGCGGTGCTTGGCGGCATCGGCAACGTGCGCGGGGCACTGCTGGGCGGACTGCTCCTTGGCCTGATCGGCAACTACGGCCAGATCCTGCTGGGCAACTCGCAGTGGACCGACGTCGTGGCGTTCGTGGTCCTGGTGCTCGTGCTGCTGCTGCGGCCCGAAGGCATCCTGGGAACCTCCCTCGGAAGGAGCAAGGCATGAGTATGACGGACGGCCCCACGCCGCTGCAGACAGCGGCCGACCAACAGGCAGCAGAGGACCGCGAAGCATCATCGAAGGCCGCCGGCAAGAGCGACCACCGCCCGAGCGGAAAGCGCAGGTCCGGCTACTTTTCGGACCGTTGGCACGCCTTGTCCCGCCAGCAGCAGTGGGCCTTCCTGGTGGTCGTCGTGGTTCTGGCCTACCTGCTTCCACTGCTCAACCCGCCCATCATCACCACAGAGCCCGGCAACAACTTCGCGCTTGCCTGCTTCGACATGGCCCGGTTCGCGCTCATCGCCGTCGGCCTCAACGTGGTCGTCGGGTACGCCGGCCTGCTGGACCTCGGATACGTCGCCTTCTTTGCGGTGGGTTCGTACGTTGCCGCCATGCTGACCAGCCCGGATTCGCCCTACCTGCACATCCCTTACCTGTGGACGCTTCCGGTGGCCATGGCAGTCACCATGTTCTTCGGCGTCATGCTGGGCGTGCCCACACTCCGGCTGAGGGGCGATTATCTGGCCATTGTGACGCTCGGCTTCGGGGAGATCATCCGCATCCTGGCCACCATCATTCCTGCAATGAAGGGCCAGGTGGGTTTCCAGAACGTCGGCCACCCGCCGGGTGATGGGGCTGACGGTACGCCCATCTTCTCCAACTCAAACGGTGTGCCCTGGTACTGGCTGACCTTGACCATCATCATCATCGTCACCCTCCTGGTGGGCAACCTGGAACGCAGCCGGGTGGGCCGCGCCTGGATTGCCATCCGCGAAGACGAGGACGCCGCCGAAATCATGGGTGTCCCCACCTTCAAGTACAAGGTGTGGGCCTTCGCCATCGGTGCTGCCGTCGGCGGGCTTTCCGGAGCACTCTTCGCCGGGCAGGTGGGGTTCGTCAACAACCAGAAGTTCGACGTCACCACCTCCATCCTGTTCCTCGCCGCCGTCGTGCTGGGCGGTGCCGGCAATAAGGTGGGCGCCATCCTGGGTGGAGCCCTGGTCAGCTACATCCCGCTTAGGTTCACGGCCATTGCGGAATACAAATACCTGATCTTCGGGATCGCCCTGGTGCTGATCATGATCTTCCGCTCCCAGGGGCTGTTGCCCGCGCGGCAGCGGCTGCTTGCCTACGGCAGGACGGCCCTGAACAAGGTCACCAGCCGTGAAGGTTCCGAGCCCAAAGACAAAGACCAACCACCGGCCGGCCCCGAAACACCGTTGGCCGGACAGAGAGGAGCGGAGGCATGAGCTCCGAGGAAAGGCATGCGGGCTCCGGCAGCGTCGGGGAGCAGCCGGCCCAGCAAAGCCCGGGACGCCACAGCGCGGACCAGAACAGCCAGGTTCAGGAGGATTCGGCGGCCCCGATTGCGCCGGAGCTGGACATGGAGGCCCTCGCCGAGGCCGGCGTGGACCAGGAACTGGCCGAGAAGGTGGCCCCGGACCGCGATATCGCGGTCAAGGTGGGCGACAACATCGTGGAGGTGCAGAACCTGACCATCAAGTTCGGCGGCCTGGTGGCGCTGGACAACATCAGCTTCAACATCAGGCGCGGTGAGATCCTGGGACTGATTGGGCCCAACGGCGCCGGCAAGACCACCTGCTTCAATGCGATGACCGGCGTGTACAAGCCCACCAGCGGAAAAGTGGTGCTGGAGGGACAGGTCCTGAACGGCATCAAGCAGCACAAGATCACCCGGCTGGGCCTGTCCCGCACGTTCCAGAACATCAGGTTGTTCGGTGAGATGACCGCCCTCGAGAACGTGGTGGTGGGCCTGGACGCGCGGCACCGGACCAGCGTGGGCGGCGCGCTGCTGCGCCTTCCCACCCACATCCGGGAGGAGAAATCCGCAATCGAGCGCGGCATGGCCCTGTTGGACTTCGTGGGTATCGGCAGCCATGCGCATGTCCTGTCCCGGCAACTGCCCTACGGCTACCAGCGCAGGCTTGAGATTGCACGGGCCCTGGCCACTGACCCGAAGGTGCTCTGCCTGGACGAGCCCGCGGCCGGCTTCAACCCGGCCGAAAAGGAGGAACTGATGGCCCTCATCCGCACCATCAGGGACGAGGGCTACACCGTGCTGCTGATCGAGCACGACATGAAACTCGTCATGGGCGTGACCGACCGGATCGTCGTGCTGGAATTCGGGAAAAAGATCGCGGACGGGCTGCCGCGCGAAATCCGCGAAGACCCGCGTGTTATTGCTGCTTACCTAGGGGAGCCTGAAGATGACGTTGCTTGAACTTGAGGGAGTTTCCGTCCACTACGGCCGCATCCAGGCCCTGCGGGACATCTCCTTCACCGTCAACGAAGGCGAAGTGGTGGCACTCATCGGTGCCAACGGCGCCGGCAAGACCACCACCATGCGGACCATCTCCGGCCTGCTGAACTGCACTGAAGGCAAGATCACCTTCGAGGGCCAGGACATCACCAAAATGAAGGCCCACATCCGGGTGGTCCACGGCATCTCGCAGGCCCCGGAAGGACGCGGCATTTTCCCTGGCATGACCGTCATGGAAAACCTCGACATGGGAACGTTCGGCCGCAAGGACAGAAGCGGAGTGTCCAAGGACCTGGACCGGGTCTTCGACCTGTTTCCGCGGTTGAAGGAGCGGGAAAAGCAGTACGGGGGGACCATGTCCGGTGGTGAGCAGCAGATGCTGGCCATCGGCAGGGCCCTGATGTCCAACCCGAAACTGCTGCTGCTCGATGAGCCGTCCATGGGCCTGGCGCCGCAGTTCATCCGCCAGATCTTCAAGATCATCAAGGAGATCAACAACCAGGGAACCACGGTCCTGATGGTGGAGCAGAACGCCAACCAGGCCCTTGCCGGAGCCCACCGGGCTTTCGTGCTCGAGACGGGGGAGATCACCCACAGCGGCACCGGCAAGCAGTTGTTGGAGGACCCCTCCATCAAGGAGGCGTACCTGGGCGTAGGCTAGCCTGCCCGATGGGGCCCGGTACCCACCGTGGCAACGGTCACGGTTCGGTTGCAACCGGGCCCCATGGGAACTTTCGCGGCGGCCCCCACGTGGGAATTGGTAGCGTAACAAAAAGCTCATCACCCACACCCACATGGAGGAATCCCGCAATGGCACTTGGCGGCAACCCGATCTTCAACGGAAAGAGTTTCCGTGGAGCCACCCAGGCACCGCCTGTCCCGCAGGCTCCCTATGGCGCTCCCTACGGCCAGCAGCCGTACGGCCAGGCCTCCTACGGCCAGCAGCCTTATGGCCAACAGGGTTGGGGCACCCAGCCGCAGAGCATGACCGACGAGCAGCTGCGGCAGATGTACAGCCAGCCCTCGGCAGGCCCCGCGGACACCGGCCGGATGACGTTCGACGACGTCATCATGAAGACCGCCGCATGCCTGGCCGCGGTGATTGCCGGCGCAGCAGTCACCCTGGTGGTGGCGCAGGGCCTGGCTTCCCTGCTGATGGTGGTCGGTGCGCTGGGCGGATTCGTCCTGGCGCTGGTCAACACCTTCAAGAAGCAGCCCTCGCCGGCGCTGATCCTGGCCTACGCCGCCCTGGAGGGCCTGTTCCTTGGCGGCCTGACCCGCATCCTGGACGGGATGTTCCCCGGCGTCGGGCTGCAGGCCGTCATCGGCACGCTCTCGGTGTTCGCCGTGACGCTGCTCCTGTTCAAGAGCGGCAAGGTCCGGGCCACCCCGAAGGCCATGCGGTTCTTCATGATCGCTCTTATCGGCTACGCCGTCTTTGCGCTGATCAACATGGTCATGATGTGGACTGGCGCCGTGCAGAGCCCGTTTGGCCTGCGCACCTCCTTCGAGATCTTCGGCATCCCGCTGGGCGTCTTCATCGGCCTGCTGGCCATCGGCCTCGCCGCCTTCTCGCTGATCATGGACTTCACCAGCATCGAGGCGGGCGTCCGCAGCGGCGCCCCGCAGCGGTTCTCCTGGACGGCGGCGTTCGGCCTCACGGTCACGCTGGTCTGGCTGTACGTGGAGATCATCCGCCTGCTGGCCATCCTGCGCGGCGACGACTAGGCACTACGGCAACTTCCGCCGTCGTACTTTAATTGACCGTGGGCCCCACCGAACCGGTGGGGCCCACGGTCATTTAGTGCGAGGCCTGCCTAGGCGACCCGCATGGCTCCGGCTGCAGGGGAGACCGTGAAGATGTCCGGGGCCGCAAAGCCGGCGTCCGCGAAAGCCTTCACGACGGCGTCGCGCACCTTTTGTTCGGCGTCCACCGGGGTCAGGGCAATGGCTGCCCCGCCGAAGCCTCCGCCGGTCATGCGGGCACCGATGGCGCCGTTGGCCCGGGAGGTGTCCACGGCCAGGTCCAGCTCAGGGCATGAAATTTCGAAATCGTCCCGCATGGACGCGTGGCTGGCGTCCAGCAGGGGGCCGATGGCGCTTGGGCCGGGCCCGCCCAGCAACTCCACGGTCTGGAGCACCCTGTCATTCTCGGTGACCACGTGCCGCACCCGACGGAACGTGACCTCGTCCAGCAGCCCGCTGGCCTCCTCAAGGTCCGCAACCTCCAGGTCCCGCAGGGCCTTCACCCCCATTACCTCGGCGCCGAGCTCGCACGATGCCCGCCGTGAGGCGTAACCGCCGTCGGCGTGGGAGTGCGACACCTTGGTATCGATCACCAGGAGCACCAGGCCGGCGGGTTCGGTTTGAAACGGGACCAGGCGCGCCGCCTGGTCCCGGCAGTCCAGGAACACTGCATGGCCCTTGGAGCCGCGCAGGGACGCGGACTGGTCCATGATTCCGGTGGGCGCACCCACAAAGTCGTTCTCCGCCCGCTGGGTTGCCAGCACCATGTCCTCGGCCGCAAGCCCGGCGCCGGTGAGGTCGTTGAGTGCGGTGATGACAGCGCATTCGATGGCGTGCGACGACGACAGGCCCGCACCCAGCGGGACGTTTGAGTCGAGGAGCAGGTCCAGGCCCGGGACGCCGGTGCCCCGTTCCTGGAGGGCCCACATGACGCCCAGGGGGTATTTGGTCCACCCCTTGGCGGTTCCGGGCTGCAGTGACTCCAGCGAGGTGGTGACCAGGCCCTGGTCACCGTAGGTCGACAACAGGCGGACGGTGGAGTCCGGCCGGACAGCCACGGCCACCCGGGCGGTGCGGTCGATGGCGAAGGGCAGCACGAAGCCTTCGTTGTAGTCCGTGTGTTCGCCGATGAGGTTCACCCGTCCCGGCGCCTGCCACACACCGTCGGGAGCGCCGCCGAACTCCTGTTCGAAACGTGCCGCCAGCCCCTTCGCCGCGGCTCCGGCATCGTTGCCGTGGTACTGGGTGCTCACGCGTGTGCTCCTTCCGTGGTGGCCGCGGGGGCGGCAGCAGGGGTGGACGACGGCGGCACGGCAACACTGCGCAGCCGTTCCGCCACGACTTCGGGGGTGGTGTCGTTGATGAAGGCGCCCATCGCCGCTTCCGACCCGGCCAAGTACTTCAGCTTATCGGCTGCCCTGCGCGGGGATGTCAGCTGGAGGTGGAGGTAGCCCGCCGGCCGCAGGACCGCGTCCAGCGGCGCCTGGTGCCAGGCCGAGATGTACGGGGTGGGCGTGGGATACAGGGCGTCCACCCGCTTGAGCAGGTCCAGGTAGACATGGGCCAGTTCATCCTTCTCCTCCCCGCCCAGTGCGGCGAGGTCGGGGACCTGGCGGTGCGGAACCAAGTGGATCTCCAGCGGCCACCGGGCAGCGAAGGGTACATAGGCGCTGAAGTGCTTTCCTTCCACCACCATCCTGCTGCCGTCCTCCCGCTCAGCGCGGAGCAGGGAACCGGTGAGGGTATCCCGGCCATCCCTGGCGTCATAGTACCTCCGGGCCGCCGCACCCAGGACACCGGCGCGCGGCGTCACGTAGGGGTAGGCGTAGATCTGTCCGTGTGGATGGTGCAGGGTCACGCCGATGTCCGCGCCGCGGTTCTCGAACGGAAACACCTGCCTGATGCCCGTCATCGCACTAAGGGCAGCGGTGCGCTGCGCCCACGCCTCGACCACGGTCCGGGACCGCTCCTGGCTCAGCCCGCTGAAGGACCCGGTGTGGTCCGGAGTGAAAGACACCACCTCGCAGCGGCCGTAGGCAGGGCCTTTGGTGCCCCACGCGGCATCCTCCGGAACCGGCCCCAGCGCCGGTCCCAGGGAGGGAAACCGGTTTTCGAAAACCACCACGTCATAGTCGGCGGCAGGAATTTCGGAAGCATTCCCGGGGGTGGTGGGGCAGATGGGGCACTGGTCCGCCGGCGGCAGGTGGGTGCGGGCCTGGCGGTGCGCTGCGATGGCCACCCACTCGTCGGTCAGTGCGTCGAAACGGACCTCTCCGGGTTCCGCCCGTGGCGGGAGGCCGCGGTGGTCGGTCGTGAAGTGCGCCGAACGCGGGACGCTGGTGCCGGCGTCGTCGAAGTAGAACAGCTCCCGGCCGTCGGAGAGATTGGTGCTGGTGATCCCTGTCATGGAAAAAGTTTGGCACAAACGATCAAAAATGAATAGTTAAGAACAAAAAGTAACAGAGGGTGGGATGGAGGAGCTCGTCCGCCCGATGTACGGTAATCCCCATGACTGCCTTTTCCGAACCGGAAACCACTTCCCCCGCCCCCGCCCGGCCCTGCGCCACAGGCCGGCAATACGAGCTCCGCCGCGGTGACGCCGTGGCCGTGGTGACCGAACTCGCCGCCGGCCTCCGATCGTTCAGCCGGGGCGGGGTCCTCCTGACAGAGACCTATGGCGATGACGAGATTGCACCGGGCGGGGCCGGCATCACGCTGGCTCCCTGGGCCAACAGGGTGGAGGACGGAGAATGGTTCCTCGACGGCAGGAAGCAACAACTGGACATCACCGAAGTGTCCCGCAACAACGCCAGCCATGGCCTGCTTCGAAATGCCGGCTACGTTCAAGCAGCTGAATCCCCGCACGCTGTGGCGCTGGAGGCTACCGTCTTTCCGCAGCACGGCTACCCGTTCCTGGTGCGTCACCGGGTGGAGTACCAGCTTTCGGAAGACCTGGGGCTGCAGGTCCGGCAGACCCTCACCAATGACGGTGCGGCAGCCGCCCCCTTCGTCCTCGGCGCGCATCCCTACCTGCGGGTCGGTGACACTCCGCCCGGGGACCTGCAGCTGACAGTGTCCGCCGGCACGCGCCTGGTAACCGATGAGCGCCTCATCCCGCGCAGCATGGCCCCGGTTGACGGGGAAGTTGATTTCCGGGCCGGCCGCCGCATCGCGGACCTTGCGGTGGACGTTGCCCTGACGGACCTCCGCTTTGAGGGCGGAGTGGCCAGGCATACCCTGGCCGCGGGTGACGGCAGCAGCGTGTCGCTCTGGCAGGACGAATCCTGCCAGTACGTCCACGTCTTCGTGAGCACGGTCTATCCGGGCCGGACGCGGGCGGTGGCCGTGGAGCCGATGACGGGACCGGCCAATGCCTTCAACTCCGGCGACGGCCTTCGATGGGTCGCGCCGGGGGAGTCCTTCAGTATGGAATGGGGAATCGACTACGCCCCCGGCACGGCAGGGCACTAGTTTCCCATTGGGGCGGTTGCTGGGGAAGTATTGGTACATGACGCCAAAAGAGGACGACGTTACCCTTGCCACTCCAGCACCGGTACCCCCCGCGCCGGCACCTGCCACCGCCGCGGCGCCCCTGCGGGTCCTCACCGACCGTGAGCTGGACAAGGACATCCCGTACGGCATCCGCATCGCCGCCTCCTGGTCGTGGCGGCTGGGCCTGATCCTCCTGATGGCCGGGACGCTGGTGTGGCTGCTCAGCCACATCACCCTCCTGATCATTCCCATCATGGTGGCCGCACTCCTTGCCGGACTGCTCAGCCCGGTCACGTCATGGCTGAAGCGCCGCGGGCTGCCCGCAGGGCTGGCCGTCGCAGTGACCGTGATCGGGTTCATTGGCGTGATTGCCGGTGCGCTGGCACTGGTGGGCAGGCAGCTGGTGGTCGGTTTCGGCGAACTCTACTCCCAGGCCCTCGAAGGCGTGCGGCAGGTCCAGGACTGGCTGTCGGCCGGCCCGCTGCACCTGACCGCCACCCAGATCGACCAGTACGTCAAGGACGCCACCGACGCACTGCAGAACAACAGCAGCAGCATCGTCAGCGGGGCCCTGTCCTTTGGCAGCACTGCCGGACACTTCGCCGCCGGCATGCTGCTCTCGCTGTTCATCCTTATCTTCTTCCTCCTGGAAGGGGACCGGATCTGGGCCTTCCTGGTCAGGATGCTTCCCCGCAAAGCCCGGGCAGCAACCTTCGGTGCCGGTCACAAGGGCTGGGCATCCATGGTCAGCTACGCGCGCATCCAGATGTTCGTGGCCGCCGTCGACGCGCTGGGCATCGGCGTGGGCGCTGCCATCATTGGTGTCCCGCTCGCGCTTCCCCTGGGCGTGCTGGTGTTCCTCGGCTCCTTCATTCCCGTCGTGGGCGCCCTGGTGACCGGCGTCGTGGCCGTCCTCCTGGCCCTGGTCGCCAACGGCCCCGTGAACGCCCTGATCATGCTGGGCATCGTCCTGCTGGTCCAGCAGCTCGAGGGCCACATCCTCCAGCCCCTGGTCATGGGCAAGGCAGTGTCACTCCATCCGGTCGCCGTGATCCTCAGCGTTGCGGCAGGCTCGTACCTCGCCGGCATTCCCGGCGCGCTGTTCTCCGTGCCGATCCTCGCCGTAGCAAACTCGGCCGTTCGCTACATTGCCGCCAGAACGTGGGAACATGAACAAGTGCCGGTAATTGCCGGGAGGCCCATCACTGCCGGAGCGGGCGGGGACAACACCATCGAGGACGTTGAACCGCCAACTGCATCCGGTTCCGGGAACGGCCCGGAAGCCGGCACGTCATCCGAGCACCGTGATGCCCGCGCCGCCTCTCCGGAGGGCAGCGGGGCAAAACCCAGAGGAGAGTAGTCCGTGAAGATCCTTGAAACCCTTCCCGTCACACTGGACGATGTCCTTGAGGCGCAGAAGCTGCTTGACGGGATCATTGCGCGCACCCCCGTTGAATCTTCCCGGGCACTGGGCGGAATGGTGGGCGGCGACGTCCATTTCAAATGCGAAAACCTGCAGCGTGCCGGGTCCTTCAAGGTGCGTGGGGCCTACGTCCGCATGGCCCGGCTCTCCCCGGAAGAGAAGAAACGGGGCGTCGTGGCAGCCTCTGCCGGCAACCACGCCCAGGGCGTTGCCGTTGCCGCCAAGAGCCTCGGCATCAAAGCCCGTATCTACATGCCGCTGGGCGTAGCGCTGCCCAAACTCGCCGCCACCCGGAGCCACGGCGCCGAAGTGATCCTGCACGGGCACAACGTGGACGAGGCGCTCGCCGAAGCCCAGCGCTACAGCGATGAAACCGGCATGGTCTTTGTCCACCCGTTCGACAACGTGGACGTAGTGGCAGGCCAGGGGACCGTAGGCCTGGAAATCCTTGAGCAGGTCCCGGACGTCGACACGGTCCTCATGGGCGTGGGCGGCGGCGGGCTCCTGGCGGGAGTTGCGGTCGCCATCAAGGCCCGCGCCAGGGAACTCGGCCGGGAGATCCGCATCATCGGCGTCCAGGCGGAGAACGCCGCCGCCTACCCGCCCTCACTCGCCGCCGACGCACTGGTGCCCCTGAAGAAGGTCTCCACCATGGCGGACGGCATCGCCGTGGGACGACCGGGGCAGCTGCCCTTCAGCATCATCCGCGAACTGGTTGACGATGTGGTCACCGTCAGTGAAGACTCCCTGGCCCGCGCCCTGATCTTCCTGCTCGAGCGGGCCAAGATGGTGGTGGAACCCGCCGGGGCAGTGGGTGTCGCCGCACTCATGGACGGCAAGATTGAAAACCCGGGATCCACCGTGGTGGTCCTCTCCGGGGGAAACATCGACCCGATGCTGATGCTCAAAGTCATCCAGCGCGGCCTCTCCGCGGCCGGACGCTACATGACGGTGCGGATGATGCTCGATGACCGCCCGGGTTCGCTGGCCACCATTGCCCGCATCATCGCCGAAAACGACGCCAACGTCACCGGCCTGGACCATACCAGGGTGGGCGGCTCCATCAGCATGGGTGATGTCTCCATCACCGTGAACCTTGAAACCAAGGGCCACCAGCACGGCGAACAGGTCCTCAGTGCACTTCGCGCCGAGGGCTTCCAGCCGATTGTCGTCCACTAGGAACGGCCGTGGCCGGGCTGGGTAGCGGACTGGGGAGCAGCGGGCGCGGCCCGGACCGGCAGACCATCGCGTCGCGCGCCAAGGGCGCCCTGTTGGTGCTTGGCGGATTCGTGGCACTGCTGTTTGCCATCGAAGTGGTGGACACGCTGATGATGGGTGCCCTTACGCGCACCTTCGGGCTGCGGCCCAGGAGCGTGGACGGGCTGCTGGATATCTTCACCTTCCCGCTCCTGCATGCCAACCTGAACCACCTGCTGTCCAACAGCCTGCCCTTGGTCATCTTCGGGTTCCTGGTCTTCCTTTCCGGGCTGCGGGTCTTCCTCACGGCGCTGGCCTTCAGCTGGCTCGGCAGCGGAGTGGCTGTCTGGCTTATCGGCGACGGTGTCACGGTGGGCGCATCCGGGCTTGTCTTCGGGCTCTTTGCCTTCCTCCTGGTCCGTGGGTTCTTCAACCGCAGCTGGCGGCAGATCCTGCTCGCAGTTGTCCTCTTCATGGGTTATGGAAGCATCCTGCTGGGTGCCCTTCCCTTTGTGGCGGGCTACGTGAGCTGGCAGGCGCACCTGGGTGGCGCTGCCGGCGGTGTAGTGGCGGCGCTGCTGCTGCGTCCACGCGTCCCCGCTCTCCCGCGGGAGGCCTGACTCCGGTCCTGCGTCCCCGCGGCACATTGTGCGCACACAAAAGCGGCGGCCGTCCCCTGGTGGGGACGGCCGCCGCTTTATGCCGGACCGGCTTGGTGCTTGTCCTGGCGTTAGCCGGCGTAGGGCTTGGCGGAGAGGATCTCCACCTTGATGTCCTTGCCGTTCGGCGCAACGTAGCTGAGGGTCTCGCCCTCCTTGTGCCCCAGGATGGCCGCACCAAGGGGAGACTTCTCGCTGAAGACATCCAGGTCCGAGTCGCCGGCGATCTCGCGGGACCCCAGCAGGAAGGTCTCCTCATCCCCGGCGATCCTTGCAACCACGAGCATGCCGGGCTCAACGATGCCGTCATCGGCAGGCGCTTCACCCACATGGGCGTCCCGGAGCAGGACCGTCAGCTGGCGGATGCGGGCTTCAATCTTGCCCTGCTCCTCCTTGGCCGCGTGGTAGCCCCCGTTTTCCTTGAGGTCCCCCTCTTGCCGCGCTGCTTCAATCTTCTGGACGATCTCCGCCCGGCCTGCGCCGGAAAGGTGGTCCAGCTCTGCCTTCAGGCGGTCAAAAGCTTCCTGGGTAAGCCAGGCTGCAGATGCGCTGTTGGTGGTAGACACGGACTTCTCCTCTAGTGGTCTTACATGCAAAAGACCCCGCCACGGTGGCCACTTGTGGAACAGTAACCAGCTCAGCGGGGTAAAGGTATCTCTCCATTGTAGTCAATCCTCTAGAGATAACCCAACAAGCAAGCGTCGCGCATCACATCCTTTACGACGCTCCGGCGGGAATCCAGCAGCTGTCCACCACGCCTGACACGGACGCCGACTCCGTACGCAACGTGACGCGCTGGGCGACTGTCCTGCCGCCGTCGGCCGTCCCGTCCGCTGCCGACGGCGGAATGTCCACCACCTTCCAGCCCACCACCGCGAACTTGGAGTCCAGCGCCTTCACGGCACACTTGACGGGGTTGGCCGGTTCCCTGGTGACCTGGAAGTCCACTTCCGCCAGCGTGGCATCGGTGGTGCTGTATCCCACGTCCTTGTACGTCACCCCTGCCAGTGAGTTGGAGGTGGTCACCCACGCCAGGAAGCCGATTCCGACAACGAGCGCGGCGCCGATGGCCACCCGGGCAGCTTTGGGGGAGAGCCGGCGCTTTTTAGCACCATACCGATTGGCTAGGCTAGTGTCTGCGGGCGCGGATTGGGCCGGCTGGTCCGGGGAAGTCACCAGACCAGTTTAGTGCCCTTTCCGCCGGACTCTTCGCGGTGGCTGCGGCTGCCGCCCGGGCCAATGCGCCGCGACCAACAACCGTAAGCTGCCACAAGCCGCGCACAATGAATAAGGAGCCGTCCCCTCCATGACAGCGTCCAGCAACTCCCAGGTTCCGCTCCGGCTGCTCGCGGTCCACGCCCACCCGGACGACGAATCCAGCAAGGGCGCTGCAACCATGGCGATGTACGCATCAGCCGGTGTCGACGTCCTGGTGGCAACCTGCACGGACGGCTCCCGCGGCGACATCCAGAACCCTGCCATGGAAGGCGTGCCGCATCCGAAAAGGGACATGGCCGGTGCCCGGAGGCTGGAGATGCAGCAGGCCGCCGCCATCCTGGGCATCAAGCAGCGGTGGCTTGGCTTCGTTGATTCCGGCCTCCCCGAAGGGGACCCGCTTCCGCCGCTTCCGGCCGGATCCTTTGCCACCCTCCCGCTCCAGCAGGCAGCGGCGCCCCTGGTTCGGCTGGTGCGGTCCTTCAAGCCGCACGTGATCCTGAGCTATGACGAGAACGGCGGCTACCCCCACCCGGACCACATCATGGCCCACCGGGTAGCCGTGGAAGCCTTCCATGCTGCAGGCGATCCCGAACGCTACCCCGAGGCGGGGGAGGCCTGGGAGCCAAGCAAGCTCTACTACGACCGTGCTTTCAGCCCGGAACGGTTCCGGGCCCTGCACTTTGCCCTCGAAGAGGCGGGACTGCAGTCTCCGTACGCCGAGCGCCTGGCGGCCTGGCTGGAGTCAGATGCGGAAGGCCACACGCCACCCCCTGCCGCGCACCCCACCACCACCCAGGTGGACTGCGGCGACTTCTTTGAAATGCGCGACGACGCACTGCGCGCCCACCGCACCCAGGTTGACCCGCTGGGGTTCTTTTTCGCGGTGTCGCCGGACATGCAGCGCCGGGTCTGGCCCTGGGAGGACTATTCCCTGATCCACTCGCGGGTGCCGTCCGAACTCCCCGAGAAGGACCTGTTCGCCGGGCTAAGATAGATACGCAGGCTATTTCTATCTTGTGTAGAAGACAGACGCGGCGACGGGCCGTTTCCTCCGCGTCCTGCTGCATCCGTTCCACCAGAAGGTATTTACCGTGCATTCTCTGCTCTTGAGCCTCGCCACCACGCCGAGCCCGCTGCCCACTCCGACACTCCGGGACGGGATTTCCGAGGACCAGGTAACGCCGGGCCTGCTGGGCTTCATCATGACGGCGTTCTTCGTTGTGGCCACTGCCCTGCTCATCGTGGACATGGTGCGCCGCATCCGCCGGGTCCGCTACCGCGCCCAAGTCGAGGAAGAACGCCTGGCGGCCGCTGCCGAGGCAGACATTGACGCGGCGGACGCGCAGGACGGGCTCGACGCCGGCACGCACCAGGCAGTGCCGAAGGCTAACGGAAACGGCCCCGCCGACGGGCTTTCACGGCCCGGCGAGTAGGGAATGCCAGGCGGCGGCTCCGGTGAATCTAGGCAAGGACCGCCAAGGCAATCGCCACGAAGTGGGCCGTGAAGGCCAGCACCGTGAGCGCGTGGAACAGTTCGTGGAACCCGAAGTGGTGGTAACTGAAATTGGGCTTCTTCAGTGCGTAGAACACGGCGCCCGTGATGTACAGGACGCCGCCCACGCAGACCAGGACGGCTGCCGGAATGCTGGCCTGGAAGAACTGCGGCAGGTAGAAGAGCGCGCCGCAGCCCAGTGCGATGTAGATGGGAACGTAGAGCCAGCGCGGCGCATCCGTCCACAGCAGCCGGAACAGGACGCCCAGGATGGCTCCGGCCCAGATGACCCAGAGGAGCACCACCGCCTGCTGCCGCTCCAGCAGGGTCCAGGCCAGCGGGGTGTAGGTGCCGGCGATCACCAGCATGATGTTGGTGTGGTCCAGCCGCTTCAGGACGAGCTTGACCCGCGGTGACCAATTGCCGCGGTGGTAGACGGCGCTGACTCCGAAGAGCAGGACGCCCGTGGCGGCGTAGATGGCAGAGGTAATCCGCCGGTCCGGGGTGGGGGCCAGGGCAACCAGGATGATCCCGGCCACGAGTGCCAGCGGGGCCGTGACCGTGTGGATCCAGCCGCGCCATTTCGGTTTGATCATCAACAGTTCCGCCAGGCGGACCGCCGCCTCATCCACTGCACTGGGCTCCGGATCCGCACCGGCGTTCCTGTCCTCCGGGCGGGGCGCCGGGGAGGCCTGCGGAGAGTCGCTGTTCATGGCACCAGAATAACTTACGGACCGGTAAGTTACCGCCGGGTAACTTCCTGTGAAGGCCTGTCCTGCCGTGCTGCCTGTCCCGGGGGACGGCTGGCGGTAGCCTAGGATGTGGATGTACGTACGGCAGGAAAGTCAGGTGAGTGGACGCGTGGAGTTGCCCGGGTTCCTCTATGGCTATTACGAGCGCCGGCTGCTCAAGGATCTACCCCGTGACCGCATTCCCCGGCACATTGGTGTCATGGTGGACGGCAACCGGCGCTGGGCCAAGCAGTTCAACGCCCCCACCGCCCAAGGGCACCAGGCCGGTGCGGACAAGATCCACGAGTTCCTGGGCTGGTGCCAGGAGCTGGGCGTCAAAGTGGTGACGCTGTACATGCTCTCCACGGACAACATGAACCGCTCCAGCGAGGAACTGGACCTCCTCATGGGGATCATCGCCAACACCCTCGACCGGTTGGACGAAGACGCCAACATCTCCGTCCACGCCATGGGCGCCCCGGAACTGCTGCCGGACTACCTGGCCGAGAGGCTGAACAAGCTCACCGCCAGGACTCCTGTCCGGGAAAAAATCCACGTAAACGTTGCCGTGGGGTACGGCGGGCGCCGGGAGATCGTCGACGCCGTCCGGGAACTCCTCCATGATGCCGTGGCCAAGGGCATGGACATCTCCAAGCTCGCCGACGACCTGTGCGTCGATGACATCTCACGCTTTCTCTACACGCGCGGCCAGCCGGACCCCGACCTGGTCATCAGGACATCGGGGGAACAGCGGCTCTCCGGGTTCCTGATGTGGCAGAGCGCCTACAGCGAGTTCTATTTCTGCGAGGCCCTCTGGCCTGCCTTCCGCAAGGTCGATTTCCTCCGCGCGCTGCGGGACTATGCCGGCCGGCAGCGGCGCTTCGGCGCCTGAAACCCCCGGTTCATCACGAGTTCATACATCCGCCGGAGAAATCGCCGCCAAATAGTTGCGGAAATGACCCGGAGTGGATTTACGTTATATCCATCAGCAGGCAAAACCGCCGGCTGATCGGGGAGGCCAGTACATGGAGCGGAACATCGCACCGGGTGTATGGGAGGCCGGATCCGGCCTCGTGGCCGAGCCGCCTCACCAATAACAATTCCGGGCTGGCGCCCGGGGCTGGAGTCGATGTGGCTACTTCTGAACAACTGCCCGAGGTCCTTGTTGGACAGGGCGGAAAAGCTACCTCTCGCGCCGAGCGAGCCACCTCTGAGGCCGGCGCAGCAACTGATGCTGCGGCCGGTTTTGCTGTCTCCGGAAGGGAAGCCGACATCCACACCTTCGTCATCGACACCTCCGTCCTGCTCTCCGACCCGCGGGCACTCCTGCGCTTCGCCGAACATGAGGTGGTGGTGCCCGTCGTGGTCATCACCGAACTCGAAGCCAAACGCCACGATCCGGAACTGGGCTATTTCGCCCGGAATGCCCTGCGGCTCCTGGACGACCTCCGGGTCAAGCACGGCGGCCTGAACCAGCCCCTGCCCATCGGGGACGACGGCGGCACCCTCATGGTGGAGCTGAACCACATCTCCGCTGAGGTGCTGCCATTGGGGTTCCGCAGCGGGGACAATGACAGCCGCATCCTCGCCGTGGCCAAGAACCTGGCCAACGAGGGGCGCAACGTCACGGTGGTCTCCAAGGACCTGCCCATGCGCGTCAAAGCCTCCGCCATGGGCCTCACGGCCGATGAGTACCGCAATGAGCTGGTCAAGGACTCCGGCTGGACGGGCGTCGCGGAAATCGACGCCGACGAACAGGAGATCGCCACCCTTTACGGCCACGAGCCAGTCTTCATCCCCGCCGCCGCCGAACTGCCCGTCAACACGGGGCTGGTGCTGCTCTCCAACCGCGGCTCCGCACTGGGCCGGGTGGGCGCGGACAAGCAGGTCCGCCTGGTCAAGGGCGATCGTGACGTCTTCGGCCTCCACGGCCGGTCCGCCGAGCAGCGCCTGGCCATCGACATGCTGATGGACCCAGGCGTCGGCATTGTTTCCATCGGAGGCCGGGCCGGCACCGGCAAGTCCGCGCTGGCCCTCTGCGCGGGCCTTGAGGCCGTGCTGGAACGTCGCGAACACCGCAAGGTGATCGTCTTCCGGCCGCTCTATGCAGTGGGCGGCCAGGAGTTGGGCTACCTGCCCGGCTCGGAATCCGAGAAGATGAACCCGTGGGCGCAGGCCGTCTTCGACACCCTCGGCGCCCTGGTCAGCCAGGAAGTGGTGGAGGAGGTCATGGACCGCGGCATGCTCGAGGTCATGCCCCTCACCCACATCCGCGGACGCTCCCTCCACGACGCCTTCGTGATCGTGGACGAGGCCCAGTCCCTCGAAAAGAACGTCCTCCTCACGGTCATGAGCCGCATGGGCCAGAACTCCAAGATCGTCCTCACCCACGATGTCGCCCAGCGTGACAACCTCCGAGTGGGACGCCACGACGGAATCGCCGCCGTCGTCGAAACCCTGAAAGGACACCCCCTCTTCGGCCACGTCACCCTGACCCGCTCGGAAAGGTCCCCAATCGCCGCCCTGGTGACGGAGCTGCTCGAGGGCTAATGGGGGTGCGTGGGGCAACCTTCCTCTGCGTGCTAGCTCGTTCCTCGCCTTTGACGCACGCTGCCGGAAGGCTGCCCCACGCCCAGGCCCGGCGTACCCAGCCACTGGCAAGCACTTACGTGAGGTGAAAGAACCTCGCTGCTGCTTCGTGGCCCTCGACCTGCAGCTCCCAGTCCGGGCGGTTGAAGGTTTCGGGGGTGAGGCGGACGTGCTGGAGTGTTTCGACTTTGGTGCCCCAGGCTTTGCGTGTGGTGCCGTTCAGTTCGTAGCCGAGGGAACGGGAGACGCCCAGGGAAGCGCTGTTCCAGGCCGCGGCTTCGGATTCGGCCACTTCGGCGCCCAGCCAGTCGAAGGCCCAGAGCACGACGGCGGCACGCATCTCGCTGCCCAGCCCGCGGCCCTGGACGGATTGCTTGAGCCACGAGCCGGTGGTGACGGTCTTCCGGACCGCGAACTCCCTGGCGCCTACATCCTGGCACCCGATGAACTGCCCGTCGTGCCAGATGCCCAGGAGCAGCGTCCAGTCTTCCGGGGTGAACCCGCCGCGGCAACGCCAGTACCAGCGGGCCATGTTGGGGCCAAGCTCGTCGTCGGGCAGTTCTGTCCACGGCGTGCTGAAAGGGTTCCTGGCGGCATCGTGGATGCCGTTGCGGGCGGCGACGACAGCTGCCGGGATGTCCTGGTCGGTGATGGGACGGAGCTCCAGCCGGGGCGTGGCCAGCCGGAGGTCGAACAGGGGCCAGAGTGTGCTCAGCGTGGTCATCCGCGAAGCCTAGCTGTATTGACCACGGAGGTTAGGAACATGCGGCGTGGTTAGGTGACAAAAAGAAGACCTCCAAGTGGAGTGGGGCTTGTCTAAGAGTCCGATCCACAAGGAGGTCTTCAATGTCCCATGCTAACGCGCTTCTGACGCCGAAGGGACGGCTCCGGCTGGCCCGGTGCATCGTCGATGACGGGTGGCCGCTGCGCCGTGCTGCTGAGCGGTTCCAGGTGTCGGTGACGACCGCAGCGCGGTGGGCGGCCCGTTACCGGGAGCACGGTGAGCACGGGATGGGTGATCGTTCCAGCCGGCCCATCAACTCCCCGCGACGGACCTCCATGCGGCGGGAGCGGCGGATCGTCGCGATCAGGGTCAACCGCCGCTGGGGCCCGGCACGGATCGGCTATCTGCTGGGCATCCACCCCTCCACGGTGCACCGGGTCCTGTCCCGATTCGGGCTGGCGAGGCTGTCGTGGCTGGACCGGGCCACGGGCCGGGTGATCCGCCGCTACGAGCACCACAGACCCGGGGACCTGGTCCACGTCGACATTAAGACACTTGGACGGATCCCCGACGGCGGGGGCCACCGCAGTGTCGGCAGGGCCGCCGGAAACCGGAACAAGACCGGCACCGCGGCGAACAGGAGACCGGGCCACGCTTTCTTGCACAACGCCGTCGATGACCACTCCCGGCTCGCCTACACGGAGATCCTGACCGATGAGAAAAAGGACACCGCGGCCGGATTCTGGGAACGTGCCAACGCCTACTTCGAGTCCCACGGGATCACGGTCAAACGGGTCCTGACCGATAACGGTTCCTGCTACCGCTCCTACGCGTTCAAAGACGCCTTGGGCCCGGACATCAAGCACAAACGCACCCGTCCCTACAGGCCTCAGACCAACGGCAAAGTCGAGCGCTACAACCGCACCCTGCTCGACGAATGGGCCTACGCCCGTCCTTACAGATCAGAGGCCGAGCGTGTTGCCGCTTTCGCTGGCTGGCTCCATCACTACAATCATCATCGAGGTCACACCTCACTCAAAGGTCAGCCACCGGCCAGCCGCGTCACCAACCTCTCAGGTCAATACACCTAGCCGACGGGCGCGGACGCAGCCTGTCACGTTCAGGCCGGTATGTCCCAGCTGATGTGCCGGCGGACATCGGTCAGGTTCATGGACTGGGCCAGGAACAGGTCATCGAGCATGTACTCGTCCACGGCGATGATCCGGATCCAGTGGCCATATCCTTCCGTTTCCGCTTCCAGCGACTGGCTGGACACACAGACACCGGTGTCCACGTCCACGCGGAGGAGGGAGCTGCCGGGCAGGCACAGGGGAGCGGCTGGATCGGCGGGGCGGTACGCGGCGTTGGGGGCCACCACGGCTTCAAGGACTGTCCGGCCCTCGTGGTCGGAGTACCGCACCTCCCGGATGTCCAGCGCGTTGCTGCCGGGAAACTCGATGGGCACCGGGGCGTTGCCGGCGAGCTCCACGGGATCCAGCGCCGCCGAGAAGCGTCCGTTGCCGAAGCCGGGCTCGCCGTAGGCTGCCTCCGGACGGCGGCGTACCAGCCCGCCGTCGTCATAGACGGGGGTGACCAGGTGCGGAGGGAGGAGCCAGGATTTGCGTGTGGCGCTTACATAGAAAACGTCGCGGGAATCGTTGATACCCGTGGTGCTGTGCAGGACCAGCCGCTCAGGGCTTTCCAGGCGGAGAGCGCCCGGCCGTCGCAGCCAGGCGCGGACGAACGTGGCGCCCGGGGCGGGGGCCGACGCAAAGGCCTGGTCCCAGTACTCAAACCGCAGCGACTGCCACTTCCAGGGAGAGGACCGGCACAGGTTCCGGAACACGGCGGGAAGGTCCGCCGGGGCGGCAGGAGGGTCCGGAGCCGGGCTGCGCCGTGAGTCCCAGGTCGACATATCCACAGTTTACGCGGGCGCGCTACGGCGGGAATGGTGTGATCCAGTAGCATCCGAGGGGTGATCGGACGACTCGGTGAACTCTGGCAGCACACCCCGCTGGCCTTTTGGCTGGTTCTGGCGGCCTGCCTCTACTTCGCGGTGATGGCGGTCCGGCTGACCGTCATCGACGTCCGGCACCACCTCCTGCCCAACCGGATCGTCTTTCCGTCCTATGCGGTGGCCGGCGTGCTCCTGCTGGCGGCAGCCGCCGTCGCCTGGGCCGGCCCGCTCCCGGATGCGGGGGCCGGCGCCGGTTTCCTTTCCACCCCGGCCGTGCGCGTGGTGGCGGGAGCGGGGATCCTGTGGCTGTTCTACTTCGTCCTCCGCTTTGTATACCCGCCCGGCATGGGGTTCGGCGACGTCAAACTCGCAGGAGTGCTGGGCATGTACCTGGGCTACCTGAGCTGGGTGCACCTGTTCGCCGGAACCTTCCTGGCCTTCCTGCTGGGCGGCCTGTGGTCCCTGGCCCTCCTCGCGGCACGGAAGGGAACCCTTAAGTCGTCCATCCCGTTCGGGCCGTTCATGCTTGCCGGAGCCGCCGGGGCCATGCTGCTTCCCGCCTGACTCACGGGAAGCGACCCCCGGGGGTTGGATAGGCTGGCCCTATGCCTGCACCCGAATACGTCCTGAAGCTGCGCAAGAAGATTGGCAACGATCCCATCTGGGTTCCCGGCGTGCGGGGCGTGGTGGTGGATGACGCCGGCCGGATCCTGCTGGCCCAGCGGGCCGACAACGGCCAATGGGCGCTGGTCAGCGGCATGCTCGACCCCGGCGAGCAGCCGGCACGAGGGCTGGTCCGTGAGATCTTCGAGGAAACGGCTGTGGTGGCCGAGGCAGAGCGCGTGGTGTCGGTTGGCGCTGTGGGGCCGGTCACGTATCCCAACGGTGACGTCTGCGAATTCCTGGACGTGGTGTTCCTGTGCCGCTACGTCTCCGGCGAAGCCAGGGTCAACGACGACGAATCCCTTGCTGTCGGCTGGTTTACCGTTGATGACCTTCCCGACCTGATGCCCGGGCACCTCACCAGCATCCGGCAGGCGCTGGCCCCCACCGCAGCAGTCCACTTCGAGCCCTAGCCGCAGCAGCGGCACACCCTGAATAAAACAGGGGCGCCGCAACCCCCAAAGATTGCGGCGACCCTGTTGGTCACTTCCCGCCGGCCCCGCCGTGCGCCTGGCGCACAGCTGGCCAGGGGCCAAGTAAGGCGTCCGACGCCGGTCAGCGGCCTTGGGAAACCAGCTCGCCGTCGTCGTCCTTCACAACGTCCCCGTCACGTCCGGCTTCCGCGTCCCCGGCAGCGGCGGCGGGAAGCCCGGCGGCGAGCCGTTCTGCCTCCTCGCCGCCCACGGCCTCACCACGGGCCACCATACCGGCGGTGTCCGACAAAGGGATCTGCTTCAGCGTGAGGGCCAGCAGCAGCGCGATGGCGATGAAGGGGAGCAGGTACCAGAACACGGGCGCCAGGGAGTCGGCATAGGCATTCACGATGGCGTCCCGCAGCTGTTCGGGGAGCTGGTTCAGTGCCTGCGGGTCCAGGGTCCGGGTGGACTGCCCGGCCTGCTCGGCGGAGGCCCCCGCGCCGGTAAAGGCGCTGGTCAGGGCCTCGGAGAGGCGGGTGGTGAAGATGGACCCGAAGACGGCCACGCCCATGGCGGCCCCCACTTCGCGGAAGTAGTTGTTGGTGCTGGTGGCGGTGCCGATCTGGTCGGCAGGTACGGAGTTCTGGACCACCAGGACCACCACCTGCATGATCAGGCCCAGGCCGGCGCCGAAGACGAACAGCTGCAGGCAGATGACCCAGATGGGGGTGCTGGCGGCAAGGGTGGTCATCCAGAGCATGGCCGCCATGGTGAAGACGGCGCCCAGGATGGGGAACATCTTGTACTTGCCGGTCTTGGAGATCCGGATGCCCGAGTAGATGGAGGTGCCCATAAGGCCGGCCATCATGGGGAGCATGAGGAGGCCGGATTCTGCAGCGGACGTACCCGAAGACATCTGCAGGAACGTGGGGACGAACGCGATGGCGGAGAACATGCCCAGGCCCAGGGTGAAGCCGATGGCGGTGGCATTGATGAAGATCCGGTTCCGGAACAGGCTCAGCGGGATGATGGGGTCCTCGGCGCGGCGCTCCACCATGACGAACGCGGCGGCAGAAAGCAGCAGCCCCGCACCAAATGCCCAGGTGAGGGGGGAGTCCCAGCCCTCGTCCTTCTTGCCGCCGAAGTCGGTGAAAAAGATCAGGCAGGTGGTGGCGGCAGAGAGCAGGACAACGCCAAGGATGTCGATCCGCTTCTCGGCCTTCTTGTTGGGCAGGGTCAAGGCAAACCAGGCAATGGCGAAGGCGGCAAGGCCCACCGGGATGTTGATGTAGAACGCCCACTCCCAGGTCAGGTGGTCCACGAAAAAGCCGCCCAGCAACGGGCCGGCCACGGCCGAGAGGCCGAAGATGGCACCGAGCGGACCCATGTACTTCCCGCGCTCCTTGGCGGGAACGATGTCGGCGATGATCGCCTGCGAGAGGATCATGAGGCCGCCGCCGCCCAGGCCCTGGATGGCGCGGAAGATGACGAACCCCCAGAAGTCGGCGGCCAGGGCGCAGCCCACGGATGCGAGGGTAAAAAGCGCGATGGCCACCAGGAAGAGGTTGCGGCGGCCCAGGATGTCACCGAACTTGCCGTAGATCGGCATCACGATGGTGGTGGCCAGCAGGTAGGCGGTGGTGATCCAGGCCTGGTGCTCCACCCCGCCGAGCTTGCCCACGATGGTGGGCATGGCCGTGGAGACAATGGTCTGGTCCAGGCTGGAAAGCAGCATGCCGGCGATCAGCGCAGAGAAGATGATCCAGATGCGCTTTTGGGTCAGCAGCAGGGGCCCTGCCGGCGCCTTGGTGGTGGCGGTACTCATGATTGTCCTTCTGCGGCGGTGGCCGTGCTGTCGAATGGTTGGGAGAAGAGGAGGCTGGCGGCGGAGATGTTCTCCAGCAGCAGGTCCGGGTAGCTGCGGGTATTGCCGTCTGAGAAGTAGGCCATGCTGATTTTGCGCGCGATGGTGCTGAGCAGGACCACTGCCATCTGCACCACTGGGTGGTCCGGCGCCAGGCCTTCACGCCTGGCGACGTCCCGGGCGAACTGGGCTTCGCGCTGTTCCGTGACCCCGATGATTTTCAGGATGAGCTGCGGTTCCTTTTTGACGACCCCGATCAGCTGCCGGGTTTCTTCCTCGGACTCCGTCATTCCTTCGGCCAGGCGCAGGGAGAGCCGGACGAGGTCGCTGAACAGGGTGGGCGAAATTTCGCCGGCACGGGAGCCGGCGGCACCGGCCACGAATTCCTCGATGACATCGGCCGGAACGTCGTCCTCGGCGTGGCCGATGATGGCGTCTTCCTTGGTGGGGAAGTAGTTGAAGAAGGTCCGGCGCGAAATCCCGGCCGCTTCGCAGACTTCCTCCACGGTGTAGCCGTTGAGGCCCTTTTCGGAGGTTAGGGCGCGGGCGGCGGAGGTAATGGCGGTCCGGGTGGCCGTCCGCTTGCGCTCGCGCAGGCCGTCAGAAGTTGCACTATCAGTCACAAAGTAAATTTTTGCACTAAGTACCCCGAAGTGCAAACTTCTGGAGTCCGAGCTGATGTTGCCTTAAAGTGCGACGGCGGCCGGCGCCTTTCGTGCGAAAGGTGCCGGCCGCCGTCGGGCGCTGAGTGCTTTACGCCTTGTGTGCCGGGGCCGTCATGGTGGTGACGTCCAGTGCCTTGTCGAGGTCGGCCTCGGAAACCTTGCCCTCGCCTTCGCCGACAAAACCGAGCTTCTCGGTGGCCTGGCGGATGGTCAGGCCCTCCTTGACGGCGGTCTTGGCGATCTTGGCGGCGTTCTCGTAGCCGATGTACTTGTTCAGCGGCGTCACGATCGAGGGGGAGGCCTCGGCCAGGAAGCGGGCGCGCTCCACATTGGCGGTGATGCCGTCGATCATCTTGTCCGCCATGACGCGGCTGGTGTTGGCCAGCAGGCGGATGGACTCGAGCAGGTTGGCGGCCATCACCGGGATGCCGACGTTGAGCTCGAAGGCGCCGTTGGTGCCGGACCATGCGATGGCGGTGTCGTTGCCGATGACCTGTGCGGCCACCATGATGGAGGCCTCGCAGATCACCGGGTTGACCTTGCCGGGCATGATCGAGGAGCCGGGCTGCAGGTCCGGGAGGGCGATCTCGCCCAGGCCGGTGTTGGGGCCCGAGCCCATCCAGCGAAGGTCGTTGTTGATCTTCATGAAGGAGATGGCGATGTTGCGCAGCTGGCTGGACGCCTCGATCAGGCCGTCGCGGTTGGCCTGTGCCTCGAAGTGGTCGCGGGCCTCGGTCAGCGGCAGTCCGGTGTCCGTGGCGAGCAGCTCGATGACGCGCTCGGGGAAGCCTGCAGGGGTGTTGATGCCGGTGCCCACGGCCGTGCCGCCCAGGGGAACCTCTGCCACGCGGGGGAGCGAGGCGTTGATGCGCTCGATGCCGTAGCGGACCTGTGCGGCGTAGCCGCCGAATTCCTGGCCCAGGGTCACCGGGGTGGCGTCCATGAGGTGGGTGCGGCCGGACTTGACGACGTCCTTGAACTCAACGGCCTTGCGTTCCAGCGACTCTGCCAGGTAGCCCAGGGCGGGGATGAGGTCGTTGATCAGCGCGGAGGTGGCGGCCACGTGGACGGACGTGGGGAACACGTCGTTGGAGGACTGCGAAGCGTTGACATGGTCGTTGGGGTGGACAACCTTGTCACTGCCCGCGGCCTTCAGTGCGCGCGTGGCCAGCTCTGCCAGGACCTCGTTGGTGTTCATGTTCGAGGACGTGCCGGAACCGGTCTGGAAAACGTCGATCGGGAAGTCGCCGTCATACTTGCCGGCGGCCACCTCATCGGCTGCATCGGCAATCGCCTTGGCCAGCTCGCCGTCGAGCACGCCCAGTTCAGCGTTGGCCTGGGCGGCAGCCTTCTTGACCTGTGCCAGCGCCTCGATGTGGGTGCGCTCCAGGGTCTTGCCGGAGATGGGGAAATTCTCTACTGCCCGCTGCGTCTGCGCGCGGTACAGTGCGTTCACGGGGACGCGGACTTCGCCCATCGTGTCATGTTCAATGCGGAACTCTTCAGTGGAAGTCATGGGGCTAGCTTATGGCTCCCGGGCGCCCCATCGAAAACCGTTAAGGGAGCATTGCCGGCGGCCGGCTGGGCCGCCGGCGCAGGGTTCCTAGAGCTCGCCGATTCCGGAAACAAGGTCGGCGCGGCCCTCTGCCAGGCGGTACGACAGGCCGATGACCGCGGTCCGGCCCTCCTCGATTGCGGTGGAAATCACACGCGAGCTGTCCGCAAGGCGATGGGACATCTGCTTGACGTTCTCCACCACCATGTCGTTGACCTCGGGCTGGTTGTTCCGCAGGGACGTCAGGACGGAAGGCGTAATGCGTTCCACGAGGTCGCGGATGAAGCCTGCAGGCATTTCACCGGTCTCCACGGCGTCCCTGGTGGCGGTTACGGCGCCGCAGTTGTCGTGCCCAAGGACCACGATCAGCGGCACCCCCAGCACCGCGACGCTGTATTCCAGGGAGCCCAGGACGGCGTCGTCAATCACCTGTCCGGCGGTGCGGACCACGAAGACGTCGCCGAGGCCGACGTCGAAGATGATTTCGGCGGCGAGCCGGGAGTCGGAGCACCCGAAGATCACCGCGAACGGATTCTGGGTCTCGACCAGTTCCGAGCGCCGTGACGCGTTCTGGTTCGGATGGGAGGATCCGCCGTTTACGAAACGTTCGTTGCCTTCGCGCAGGCGGCGCCACGCCAGTGCAGGTGTGAGGTTAGTAGCCATGCTTACTACGTTAAGGCGCGGCAGTGGTGGAAGGGGAAACTGTGACGGCGGGGCTGGCGTCGAGAGAAGTGACGACGGCGGCCGCCAGGGTTGCGAATTCGTCCAGTTGGGCTGCGCCGAAGAGGATGACGGTGCTGCCCCGGTAGTTCAGGACCATCGCCTTTTCGCCCTTGCCGGTGTCCCGGAGTTCCCATTGCTGGCCACCGGCGTTCCGTGAGCCGGTGACAGGAGCGTTCTTTGTCTGCTGGAGCAGCCACGTGGGATTGGCGTGCGTGGTCTGCACCAAAGCGATGAACGACGTCTTGGGGGGTGACATAGCCAACCTCCCAGGTGGGGACTCCGCTGCCCGTTCCCGCTTCCCACCGGGCGTAATTCGCGCGGAAGGCGTTGCCGGTGTCCGGCGCGACGGGTGTGAATCCGGCCACATCCGCCGCGTTCCGCGCCACGGACGCCACGTCGATGTCCGGGCGGTAGCCCTCGCTCTTCGGCTGCGGGTTCATGAGCACAACAGGCAGGAACGCCGCGATGCTGAGCACCAAAGCAATGATCATGCCGATCACCGAAGCGTTGGCGCGCTTGGCCGCTGCCGCCGGAATGACGGGCTTCACGGGGGTATCAGCACTGCTGTCCGCGGCGCCCGGGCGGCCGTCGGGCCGGGCTGGGCCTGAGCTGGGATTGGTGGCTTCCTGCATGTCGTTCACCCCTCTATAGTCGCCCATCCCGGAGCGGGACTTCCATTCGGGCCCGGCCGGCAGTCCGCCCCGGGCTGCCACGCACATTGCGGGGTTGCGTCACGGGCCGCCCCCGGCGCGGTGCCGCGACTATGATCGGTAACAGAGGAATCACCGTCCTGCTGCACCGGCGGGCGGGTTCAATGATCGCCACTCGAAGAAGAGGTTCACGTGTCACCAGCGTCCATGACCCAGAAGTACTCCACGATTTCACCGTCGCTTGCCGTGGGCCACGACGAGCCGGACCGCAACCTTGCCCTTGAGCTTGTCCGCGTCACCGAGGCTGCGGCCATTGCCGGCGGCCACTGGGTTGGCTTCGGCGACAAGAACACCGCCGACGGCGCCGCCGTCGACGCCATGCGTTCCTTCCTGCAGACCGTCCACTTCAACGGCGTCGTGGTGATCGGCGAGGGCGAGAAGGACGAAGCGCCCATGCTGTTCAACGGTGAGCGCGTTGGTGACGGCACCGGCCCCGAGGTGGACGTCGCAGTGGACCCCATCGACGGAACCCGCCTGACCGCCCTGGGCATCAACAACGCCCTGGCAGTACTGGCAGTCGCCGAGCGTGGCTCCATGTTCGATCCCTCCGCCGTGTTCTACATGGAAAAGCTGGTTACCGGCCCCGAGGCCGCCGACATGGTGGACCTTCGCCTGCCGGTCAAGCAGAACCTGCACCTGATCGCCAAGGCCAAGGGTGTGAAGGTCAACCAGCTCAACGTCATGATCCTCGACCGTGACCGCCACCGCCCCCTCGTGGAGGAAATCCGCGAGGCCGGTGCCCGCACCAAATTCATCATGGACGGCGACGTCGCCGGCGCCATTGCCGCGGCCCGCTCCGGCACCGGCGTGGACGCGCTGATGGGTATCGGCGGCACCCCCGAAGGCATCGTTGCGGCCTGCGCCATCAAGTCGTTGGGCGGCGTCATCCAGGGCCGCCTGTGGCCCACCAGCGACGAAGAGAAGCAGAAGGCCATCGACGCCGGGCACGACCTCGAACGGGTGCTTTCCACCAACGACCTCGTCTCCAGCGACAACTGCTACTTCGCCGCCACCGGCATCACGGACGGCGACCTGCTCAAGGGCGTCCGCTACTCCAAGGACAAGGTCCTGACCCAGTCCATCGTGATGCGTTCCAAGTCCGGCACCATCCGCTTCGTGGACGGCGAGCACCAGGCCAGCAAGTGGGAAGGCTACGCCCGCAAGAACTGACCCGCGGTCCCCGTTGACTGAAAGCCCCCGGCGCACAACGCGCCGGGGGCTTTGGCGTTAAGCCTTGGTATAAGGTTTAAGCCATGATTCCTGCTGTTGTGCCCTGTACTGACCGCGCCCTCTGGGACGAGCACGTTGACCGGTTCCAGGGGCATCCGCAGCAGCTGTGGGGCTGGGGCGAGACCAAGGCCGCCCACGGCTGGTCCGTGGACCGGGTCCTGGTCAAGGACGGCGACGAAACCATCGGCTGCGCCCAGCTCCTGGTCCGCAGGCTTCCCGTCCCCTTCCGCGCTCTGGCCTACATTCCCCGGGGCCCCATGTGCTCCGTGGAGAACGCGCAGGTGGTCCTGAACCGGCTGGCCGAGCACGCCGCCCTCCGCCACCGGGGCGTGGCCCTGAGCATCGAACCGGACTGGGACAAGGACTCCGCGTTTGCCGGCGCCGTGGCCGCCGCCGGTTTCCGCGAGTCCACCAACACCGTCCTCATTCCCCGCACGCTCATCCTGGACCTCACCCGGTCCGACGACGAGCTGATGGCGGAGATGTCCAAGTCCACGCGGGCCAACATCCGCAAGGCGATGCGCAGCGATGTTGAGTTCCGCAAGGTCAAGAACGAATCCGAGCTGGACCAGGTGCTGGCCATCTACCACCAGACCGCCGAGCGCGCGGGCTTCGGCATCCACGAGGACCAGTACTACCGGGACATCTTCCGGAACCTGGGCGACTCTTCCCCGATCATCGCCGCGTTCGACGGCGAGCAGATGCTGGCCTTCACCTGGCTTTCGCGCAGTGCCGCCACCGCGTTCGAGCTCTACGGCGGCGTCTCCGCCGAAGGCCAGAAGCAGCGGGTGAATTACGGCGTGAAGTGGGCGGCCCTGCAGGCCATGCGGGAAGACGGCTGCAGCCGGTACGACTTCAACGGCCTCCTGAACGACGGCATTTCCGATTTCAAGAAGCAGTTCGCCAAGCACGAAAACATGCTCCTGGGGACCTGGGAGCGGCCGCTGTCGCCGTTCTACCCCGCCTACGCCAAGGCCATGCCGCTGGCGCGCAAGGGCCTCCAGCAGGCGCGCCGGCTGCTCAAAGGCGCAGCCGGGCAGGTCCGCCCATTGGTTCGAAAGTTGCGTCCGGGCAACCAGCTGCAGGGCTAGCCCGGGCAAGGCCAAAAAAGGGCGACGGCGGCACTTACGGAAGTGCCGCCGTCGCCCTTTTTGCCGTTGCGGCTGCCCGAGGTGCTAGAGCCCGGTGGTCACCGCGAAGGCCAGGGCCGGCCCGGTGCTGCCAGCCACCCGGTGGACGTTGACAGGGGCCTCGGCCGCGGCAATGAACGCGCTGCCGCCCTGCGCCAGCTCCAGGTCGCCCTTGGGGGAATCGAGGTACACGGCGCCGGCCACCACGATGACCACTGCGGCGCCTGCCTGCGCCAGCGGGATGGGACCGGCGTCCGGCCCCAGCTCGATGCGCTGCAGTTGGAACTCCCCGAAAGGGGGCCGGAACAGTTCCTGGTCCAGCACGGAATTTTCCGCGGTGAGCATTGGAACGGCCACCGGGTGGAAGTCGATGGTCTTCAGGAGCTCCGGGACATCGATGTGCTTGGGGGTCAGGCCGCCGCGCAGGACGTTGTCCGAGGACGCCATGACCTCCACGCCCAGGCCGTGCAGGTAGGCGTGCACGTTTCCGGCCGGAAGGTAGACCGCTTCCCCCGGCTTCAACGAAATCCTGTTCAGCAGCAGCGAGATCAGGACGCCGGGGTCGCCGGGATACTTTTCGTTGAGGCTGATGACGGTGCCCAGCTCTGCCTGGAAGGGCTCGAGGGAAGCGCCGGACACCAGGGCCGCCACCACCAGCGCTGTTTCCTCCGAAACGCCCTGGCCGCCGCGGATCAGCCGCTCAAAGGCGCGGCGGAGTCCTGCGCTTTCGTCCGTGGCGGCGAGATCCCCAAGGAGGGCCTGGAGCAGCGCGGGGACCTGGGCGGTCCTGCGAAAGGCATCTGCGATGTGCTGCAGGATCCGCCGGGTTTCGGCGACCGGCCGGAACCCGCAGAGGGCCTCGAACGGCGTGAGGGCGAAGATCATCTCCGGCTTGTGGTTGTCGTCTTTGTAATTCCGGTGCGGTGCGTGCGGATCCACGCCGGCGCCATTTTCGCGGGCGAACCCCTCACGGGCCTGTTCCAGGCTCGGGTGCACCTGGAGGGAAAGCGGCTGCGCGGCTGCCAGGATCTTGGCCAGGAAGGGCAGCCGGGGCCCGAAAGCGGCCACGGAGTCCGCGCCCAGGAAATGCTCCGGGTCGGATGCGATCAGGGCGTCGAGCGGGCTCGGGGTTCCGTCCCCGGGCAGGTGCGCCACCGACGGCGAATCAGGGTGCGCACCGATCCACAGTTCGGCCTCCGGACGCCCCGACTCGGGGCGCCCCAGCAGTGAGGCGATGGCCGTCGTCGAACCCCAGGCGTAGTCACGCAGGACGTTCTCAATCTCGTACAAAACCGTTCCGTTCCTTGGTGGGTGGGAGATGGCGGGTGGCCGCTACAGCGGGGCGCACTGCCCGTTGGTGGCCACGAGCTGGCGGATGGCCTCTTCGTTGCCCTCCAGCTTCAGCTGGGTCAGCATTTCTTCGGTGATCGGCTCACCGTCGGGCGTGGTGGTCACAGGCGTGAAGTCCGACGGCGAGGGCTGCTGGACAGCGTTGCCCGCGGCCGGCAGGGTGGCCGGGACGGCCCCGGCGGCCTGGACGTGTCCGGCGCCTGCCTGGGGAAGGGCCATCACGTCGTCGGCAATGCCGGCCGACTGTGAACCCTTGGCGGAGGCCGATGCCAGCAGCTGGTCGACGCGTTCGTGGATCTGGTCGAAGTCGGGGTTCGTGGAAAACGACGCGTCAAAGTCCGGCGGCCCGATGGTCAGCCGTTTGACGTCCTTGCCCCGCGCCTTGATGGCCAGGTCAAGGAAACTCCCCAGCTGGGCGGAGGAGATGTTGGACTCCACCACCTTGGTCCCGGCGCCGGCAATGTCCTCGAACTTGGACAGCAGGGTGGCGGGATCAAGCTGTTTCAGCATGGCCTGCTGGACGCACTGCTGGCGCTGGATGCGGGAGTAGTCGTCAACGTATTCGCGCGACCGGCCGTACCAGAGGGCCTGGGCGCCGTTGAGGGTCTGGTCCCCGGCGGGAATCCAGCCCAGGGGCATGCCGTGGGTCTTGGTGGCCTCGTCGAAGTAGCCGCTCATGGGAACCCAGCCGCCGGCCTTGATTTTGATGCCGCCCATGGCATCGATCAGGGTGGAGAACCCCTCCATGTCGACCAGGACGTAGGCCTGGATCTTCATGCCCAGGGTGCCGGAGACGGCTTCCATCGTGGCCTGCGCGCCGGGGTCCTCCACGCCCGGGTACAGGTCCGCGTGTTCGTTGGTCACCTCGGTGTTGATGGCGTTGATCAGGCACTCGTCACCGCAGTTGTAGCCGTCCGGGTAGAGGGCCCGCATGGGGGAGCCTTCGCTGAACTGGGCGTTCTGGAAGTTCCTGGGGACGGAGATGATGGCGGTCTGGCCGGACTGGGCATCCACGCTGAGGATGGAGAGGCTGTCGGGCCGGCGGCCGGTGCGGTCATCGCCCGCATCGCCGCCCATCATGAGGAAGTTGTAGCGCCCGTCCACGGGCTCGATGGCGGGCCCTGACGAAAAGATGTTGTCGATGGCGTTGCGGCCCACATTCAGCAGGTAGGCGGCGTACCCCACCGAGCCGCTGCCCAGGACCAGGGCCAGGACCAGGGCAATGCCGACGGCGGGGCGGGCCCGCGGTGCCAGCAGGACAGGGCGGATGAGCCGCAGGGTATTCAGGAACAGGAGGGCCCAGCCGAGGGCCAGCGCGGCAAGCACCACCACCAGCAGCAGCGACGTGATGGGGTTGGTCACGATGTTGATGACCAGGCTCCGGTTCAGCAGCAACAGGACCAGTGCCAGGAGAAGGACCGCCCACACGGAGAGCGTGACGCGGAGCGCCGTCCGGCCCAGCTTGCGGTCGCCTGCCACGAGCTGGGCGCTGCCGGGCACCAGCAGCGTCAGCAGGACCAGGACGAAAGCCCGCTTGGTGCGGACCTCGGGTGAGGCGCTGACGGGGTAGCGGACCGGGTCCGACAGTGACGGGCCGGAGCCGGTGTGGAGGACGCTGCTGCTGCTGGCCATGCCGGGCGCCCTAACGGCTGCCCCGAAGGGGGCTCGAGCCGCCTGGGAAGACTTCGCTGACCTTCTGCCGAAGGTTCGCCCCCTTCCGGGACGCCACTGCGTTCAGGTCCGCGGCGAAGTCGATGAGGTCCGCCCGCAGGGAGTCGGCGAGTTCATCGGTGCCGGCGGCCAGCATCCGCACAGCCAGCAGCCCGGCGTTCCGGGCTCCGGCGATGGAGACTGTGGCCACCGGGACGCCCGCCGGCATCTGGACGATGGAGAGGAGGGAGTCCATCCCGTCGAGGGTTTTCAGCGGAACGGGGACGCCAATCACCGGCAGTGGCGTGACGCTGGCGAGCATGCCAGGCAGGTGGGCTGCGCCGCCTGCCCCCGCGATGATGACCCGAAGGCCACGCTCGTGCGCCGTCTGGCCGTACCGGATCATCTCCGTGGGCATCCGGTGGGCGGAGACGACGTCCGCCTCGAACGGGATGCCGAATTCGGCCAGGGCGTCCGCCGCGGCCTCCATGACCGGCCAGTCCGAATCGGAGCCCATGACCAGGCCCACCAGGGGGCCCGCCGCGGTACCGGCTGCTGGGGTGGCTTCGGCGCTCATGCGTTCTCCTCGAAAATCGCGGAAGGTTCGTCGGTGGTGACCCGCCCGTCACGGATGATGCCGGCCACGGCCGTGGCGCGGCGGCGGACCGAATCAACCTCTGTCGTGGAGCTGCCTGTCAGGTTGACGTGGCCGATCTTGCGTCCCGGCCGCACGGACTTGCCGTAGCAGTGGACCTTGGCCGCGGGTTCGGCAGCCAGTGCCATGGGGTAGGCGGCGTACAGGTCCTGGTTGTCGCCACCCAGGAAGTTCTTCATGACGGTAACGGGAGCCAGGGCATCGGTGGCGCCCAGCGGCAGGTTTAGGACCGCGCGAAGGTGCTGCTCGAACTGGCTGGTGATGGAACCGTCCTGGGTCCAGTGGCCGGTGTTGTGGGGCCGCATGGCCAGTTCATTGATCAAGAAGCCCGCCCCCGAACCAGGGGTTTCGAACAGTTCCACCGCAAGCACGCCGGTAACGTCCAGTTCGGCGGCGATGCGCAGTGCCGCATCCTCCGCGGCGGCGGCAACTTCCAGCGGGATCTCGAGCGCGGGAGCAATCACCTCATCGCAGACGCCGTCCACTTGGATGGTGTGCACCACGGGCCAGGCCCGTGCCTCGCCATCGGGGGTCCGCGCCACGAGCGCGGAGAGTTCGCGGGTAAATTCGACTTTCGCTTCGGCCAGCAGGGGGCTCATGGCGGCAAACCAGTCTGCGGCCTCTGCAGCCTCTTCGGCAGAGGCGACGATCCGGACTCCCTTGCCGTCGTAGCCGCCCCTGGGGGTCTTCAGGACTACGGGCCAGCCGGTCTCGTCGCCGAAGCGGACCAAGTCAGCAACGTCCGCCACCGACGCCCAGGCCGGGTTGGGCAGTTCCAGCCGGTCGATGGCGGCACGCATCACCAGCTTGTCCTGGGCATGGACCAGGGCGTCCGGCCCGGGCTGGACGTTGACCCCGGCGTCCTGCAGGGCGCGGAGGTGGTCGGTCGGCACGTGCTCGTGGTCGAACGTCATGACGTCCAGGCCCTGGGCGAAGTCCAGGAGCGTCTGCAGGTCCTTGTAGTCACCTACCGGAGTGGCGGGTACGGCCGACACCGCCGAGACGTCCTCGCCCTCGGCGAGGACACGGAGTTCAAAGCCGAGTGCTGTAGCGGCAGGGGCCATCATTCGCGCGAGCTGGCCGCCGCCAACCACGCCTATCACTGGAAAAGTCACATGTGCCAGACTACCGAAGACGGGCCCAATCCCGCTTTTGCAACCCGGCGGGCCACCCCGATTTCCGCCCGGCGGAGCCCAGGTGGCCAACTTCTCCCGGGCAGCTCAAAGGTTTGGGGGCTAAAATGGAGCTTTGGCCACGTGGCCCACAGTTCGTCAGGCCATGGAGGGTCATGTTTAGCGCACTTGCAGATCGTATCCGGGGGCTCGCCTCACTTTTTTGGCGTGAAGTGGCCAAGTTCGGGGCGGTGGGCGGTGTGGCGTTCGTCATCGACAACGGCTTGACCTACTACCTCATGCACGGCCCCATGTCGGACAGCGAGGCGAAGGCACGTTTTGTCGGTGCCACCGTTGCCACCATCTTCTCGTGGGTGGCCAACCGTTTCTGGACCTTCCGCCACCGCCGCCAGGCCAACGTGCTCCGCGAGTTTGTCATGTTCGTCATCATTAACGGCATAGGCATCGGTATTTCCACCGGCTTTACGGCGCTGGCCAAGTACGGCATGGGCATCGACAACAAGAACCTGCTGTTCCTGGCGGGCGTGGCGGGCATCCTGGTAGCCACGGTTGTCCGCTTCTTTGCCTACCGCTTCCTGGTCTTCAACCAGGAGCTGGACCAGGAGCCGGAATTCTCCCACGACCACGAAATCATCGAAGCCCACCCGCACCGGGAGTCCGCCCGCACTGCGGAGCGTCCAGCGTCCACCAGCGTGGACGGCGGCCCGCAAGCCTAGCCGTACGCGGCGGTCAGCTGCCGTGGATGCGTTCGTCCGCCCGCAGTTTGTCGGTAACCGCCACGGCGGGATGGGTCAGCACCACCGAGCCGTCCCGCTGCCAGGCCCCCAGTGCACTGGACAACGCTGATTCAAGCCCCCGGTCCGCAGCGACATGCACCCTGGCGCCCTCCTCGTGGTTCACGGCAAAGCCGCTCAACAGGTCCCGGTGGGCGACAGCACGTCCTTCGCTGGTGCGGACGGCACATCCTTCCGGATCCGGGTCGGTGTGCGCCATGAACACGTCCCCGTGGGAACGCACCTCGGCAGCGTAGTCAAGGCAGCCGGCGGGAAGGTCCCCGGGCCACCGCATCGCCAGTGCCGGAAGTGCAACGGCAATGACGGCGTCGTGCTGTCCCGTGGCCCCCGCAGGGTCGTCCGTGGCAAGGAAGTCCGCCGGACCGCCGTCGAACACTGTCTCCAGGCCGATCTGCCAGGACGCCAGCGCCCACACCATCGCCTTCCAGTGCGCCGGAAGAGCGAGCCGCAGCCGCATGCCGGGCTCGGCGTCCAGCTCGTCCTGCAGAAGGTTGCTGGTCTTGGCGACCCAGTTGTCCAGGACCCGCCCCGAGAGCTCCACCCGCTCTGCATCGGGTCCATACCAGGTAAGCCGTGGTGCCGTTGAGTTGCCCGAGCGCAGGGTGCCCATCAAGTCAATTGCGGGGGTTGTCGTCATGGGTTCATCCTGCCACTCCGCAATGACAGGGTCACCCGTCGACGGCTTCGGTTGAACGGCGCGGCAACCAAAGTGATGTTAATCACTGCCGTTGCTAAGTTTGCTTGCTATTTTGCCCAAGACCGGGTATTTTCCCCGCCAGGCCGTGCGTTTGACGGGTTTTCGGCCCGCCCGGGGCCGGTCCCGGCTCCCGCCACGCCCGGACCGGCAAAAATCCCGGGCGTGGCGTGCGCAAACTTCTGAACAGCGACTGTCTATTATCCCGGCAACGGCTTGACTAGCCCTAGTTACACACGTGTAATTAGGTAACTAAAGCAATTGCGTAAATACCGGCACACAACCGAGTGTCCACGTATCCAGGCAATGGCTGAAACATCAGGAGGGTCGCCGTGGGGCAAGCAGAGCGTATCCAGGAAGATGCCGTCGTGGCCGGTCAGGCAACGGCAAAGTACCGTGCGCGGGGGGTGCCCAGTGACTGGTACGTGGATCCCGCAGATCCTGATGCTGCGGAGAGGTATAACAGGAATTCCACCAGTGTCCTCGAGGACCAGGCCACCGCGTTCCTCGCGGCGCATGAAGCCCTCCTGGACGGCGGCGCCGAGCCGGAGGACGACCTTGATCCGCCCATGGAACTGGCCGCCGCCGGGACTGTCCAGCCAGTATGGATTGGACTGCCGCTGCAGCAGGACTTCGATGACGAAGGCGAGCTCGGCTGGCAGACGGACGCTTTGTGCGCCCAGACCGACCCGGAAGCCTTCTTTCCCGAAAAGGGCGGCTCAACACGCGACGCCAAGAAGGTTTGCGGCGCGTGCAACGTGAGGTCCCAGTGCCTCGAATACGCGCTGGCCAATGACGAACGGTTTGGCATTTGGGGAGGCCTTTCCGAGCGTGAGCGCCGGCGGCTTAGGAAGCGAGCAATCTAATTCTTCAGGATGTCCATGTCACTGCCGTTGTGGTTGCCCACAACGGCAGTGCCTATCTGCCCAGAACCCTTTCGGCACTGGCCGCCCAAACGCGCCCGGTTGACCGCGCAGTCGGCGTGGACGCTGGTTCCGGCGACGATTCGTACAGCCTGCTCAGCCGGTCCCTGGGGGAGGCCGCCGTTGTCAGCCATGCCCGGGGCAAGGGCGGCATGGGTTCCGCGGTCTCCGCCGCGCTCGCCGCGCTCGTGCCCTTCGATGGAAATGCCGGCTCCGGCAGGACCGAGTGGATCTGGCTCCTGCACGACGACGCGGCGCCGGCGCCGGAAGCACTCGCGGAACTCCTGGGCGCCGTGGAGCGGGCCCCATCGGTTACTGTCGCCGGCTGCAAGCAGCTGGACTGGCATTCGCCGCGGAAGTTGATGGATGTGGGCCTTTCCACCAGCCGTTGGGCCGAGAGGCTTACCCTCATCGACGCGGATGAGATGGACCAAGGCCAGTACGACGGCCGAACGGACACCTTCGCGGTGAATTCTGCCGGCATGCTGGTGCGGCGGGATGTCTGGGAACAGCTGGGCGGCTTCGACCCCGCACTGCCGGGCAGCGGAGACGACGTCGACTTCTGCTGGCGGAACCGGCTTGCCGGCCACCGCGTGGTGGTGGTTCCCGCGGCCCGGATGTTCCACGTGGCGCACCGGCCCCATGCACTGGGGAACCCGTCAGCCGCCCGAAAAGCGCAGGTCCACCTCCGCCTGAAGCACAGCCCGCTCTGGATGGTGCCTGTCCACGGCATCGGCGCGTTGCTCGGCAGCCTCTTCAAGCTTGTCCTGAGCATCGTGGTCAAAGATCCCGGGCATGGCATTTCCCAGCTCCTCGCCACCTGCGCGGCACTGGGCCGGCCCCGGGCCGTGGCCAAGGCCCGGAGGACGGCAAAACGCACGCGGCGCATCCGCCGGTCCGTGATCCGCAAGCTCCAGACCCCCCGCCGGGAGGTGTGGAGCCACCGCCGGTCATTGATGGAGGCGCTGGGATCGGACGGGGCAGGCGCGGACCACCTTGTCCAGGATCCGCTCGCACACCAGCCCACCGGCGACGCCGCGGACGACTTCGCGGCCCTGGCCACCAGCAAGCGCGGCTGGGTAGGCAACGGTGCCCTGGCCGCCGTCATCATCGCGTCAGTGGCCTCGCTTCTGGCGCTGGCAGGACTGTTCCGTGCCGGCGCCGTCTCCGGCGGTGCCCTGATCCCGGTCTCCGCAGGCCTCGGGGACATCTGGCACAACGCCTCCAGCTGGTGGATCAGCCTCGGAGCGGGCCTTCCCGGCCACGGCGATCCCTTCGACTACGTCCTCTGGATTGTCGGCCTCGCCGGGGGAGGAGATGCCAACGCTGCCATGGCCTGGCTGCTCCTGCTCGGTGCTCCGCTGTCCGGACTCACCGCCTGGTTCGCCGCCGGCGGCGTCACCGAACGCCGGCGGCTCCGTTTCGCAGCCGCCCTCTTTTGGGCTGCCGCGCCGGCACTCCAGGCCGCACTGAACCAGGGCCGGGCAGGTGCCCTGGTGGCCCACATCATGCTGCCGCTGGTGGTCCTTGGCCTGCTGCGGGCCACGGGCTCGGCCGTTGGCCACGGACGGTTCAGCGCCACCGCGGCGCCCGGCTACCCGGCCCCTGAGCAGCTCCCGGCCAAGGCGGGCATCAACGGCCTGCCGTCGTGGACAGCCGCTGCCGCTGCGGGCCTGGCACTGGCGGTCACCACCGCGTCTGCGCCCTCCCTCCTTCTTCCCGCGACCCTCGTCATCGTGCTGTGCGGTGTCCTGCTGGGGCGGCGCGGACGAACGGTGTGGTGGGCCCTGCTGCCCAGCGCAGCCCTGTTCGTCCCGTTCGCATTGTCCACCCTCGACAGGCCACGTGCCCTTCTGGCAGACCCGGGCCTCCCGCTGGGATTCGAGGCAGCGCCACTGTGGCAGCAGCTCATGGGCCAACCCCTGTCGTTCGCTCCCGCCGGCGGCCTCCACGGACTCACGGCCTTTGCGGGCGGGCGGGTGCCCTGGGCCCTGCTGCTCGCCGTGCTCATTGCCGGGCCGGTGCTGGTCCTTGCCGTCGTGGGGATTTTCAGCGCAGGACGCCGGGCCCGGACTGCCAGGTGGTTCTGGACCGCTTCGATGATTGCCCTGGCCGGCGGCTGGTTCGCGGGCCACGTGGCCACCGGACTGAACCAGAATGTCATCGTGGCCCCGTTCCCGGGACCTGCCGTGTCCGCCGCTTCCTTTACCCTCCTTGCCGCGGCACTGCTGGGGTGGGAGCAGCTCCTGGCCGCTGCGGACCGGACCTCCGGTGCCGGGGTGAAAACCAGGACCGCGGCCCGCGCCGGCCTGGCAGTTGCCCTGGTGCTGGTGCTGGCCGGACCGCTGGCAGGGATGGCCGTTTGGTCCGCGCAGAACCTGCTGCGTCCGGCCACCCCGGCCGCCGCGCCGGCAACGCAGGGCCTTGCCGCCGGCGCAACTCCGGCAACTTCCCCGGATGGGGGAGCGCTGGGCGTTCCGCGGCTGGTGGAGGCTGCCACCGGCCGCTCCCTTCCCGCCACCGCCGTCGACCGCGGTACCGGACCCGAGCAAACGCGGACCCTCCTCCTCAGTACGAGTGACGACGGGACCTTCAACGCCTCTCTGATGCGCGGGGCAGGCACCACTTTGGACAGTCTCTCCGCCATCGCCTCCGCCAGGAACATCATCGGCGGCCCCGGATCAGAAGAAGTACGCGACGACGACGACGTCACCGCAGCCGTCCGCCGCGTTGTGGCCACCATGGTGGCAGGCCAGGGCGTAGACCCCCGTTCCGACCTCGAACAACTCGGCGTCGGCTTCGTGGTGCTGCGCTCCGCCGACACCGCAGCCCAGCTGACTGCGAGCCGCATGGACGCTGTCCCTGGCATGGTGGCCGTGGGACAGACCGACGTCGGCTGGCTGTGGCGCATCAGCCCGCTGAACCAGCGCGGCACCCAGGCCGCCGACGTCGCCCACCGGGTCCGCATTGTCGATGCAGGCGGCACGGCCACCGCGTTGGTGGCGTCCGGTGCCGCAGGCGTCGACACAGCCGTCCCCGCCGGGCCTGAAGGCCGGCTGGTGGTCCTCGCCGAGCGTGCCGATCCCGGGTGGACCGCCTGGCTCGACGGGCGGAAACTGACCTCCACCACCTCAGGCTGGTCACAGGCATTCACCCTGCCTGCGTCGGCGGGCCAACTGACGGTCCGGTACGAGAACCCCTGGTCGTTCTGGGCGGCCGCCGGACAAATCACGGTGATCGGGCTGACCGTCATCCTGGCAATCCCCATGCCGGCCCGGCGGCCGCGGACCGGCCTCTCACGGGACGAGGGCTCCCTGCGTAAGGAACACCAACATGCATGAGCACACTCCACCGGCCGGCAAGGCCAAGGCCAAGGAAGGCGCCGGCATCCCGGAGGCCGCGGAGGCCGGGATTCCCGACGCCGGGACACCGGACGCTGCCGGGCAGCCACAGGACGGCGGACAGGAGCCGTCCGCGGAAAAGCCCGGTTCAGCCGGCAAAGCCACCGCTGGCGTGCCCGGGACCGGCAAGGGGCGGAAAAGCCCAGGCCGCGGCGCCACGCGACTGCCGGGCGGGAAAAGCCGGGCAGCCGCGATCGCCGGGGTGGCCGCAGGCGTTCTGATCCTCGCCGGCGGCGGGGCCGTGGTCGCGGCCGGATCGCTCGTGGCAGAGCCTGCATCAAGCCGCACGGTGCCCGTAGCCAAAGCTGCCGTCCCCGCGGGGGCCAGCGTCGGCGTGTGCCCCGGCCCTGCGCGGTTGCTGGAAGGTACGGATGCAGGGACGGATGCCCAGTTCCGGCCGGAGTCGGCCACCGCCGCAACCAGGGTCAGCGCCGCGGTGCTGAGTGCCGGCGGCGTGCTGCCGGGGAGCCGGCTGGCGCACCTGGACGGGACGGCCGCCGTCGAAATTGCCAAGGACCCTGGGCCGGCCCCAACTGCGACGGCCCCGCAGGAGCTCCTCGCCGGAGTAGTGGCAGACCGGACCGTGGACCAGGTGAACGTCCTGAGTGCGAACGCCGTCGCGAACCAGAACGCGTCGGCCGCCGGTGCCATGAAATATACGGCCACTGACGGCGACCTGCAGGGCAGTGCCGCCGCAACCTGCGGGCAACCTTCGAATGACCAGTGGCTGGCTGGTGCCAGCACCACGGTCGGCCGCACCTCCGTGCTCGCGCTGACCAACCCCTCCAGCACGCCAGCCACTGTGAGCCTTGAATTGTTCGGCGGCCGCGGCCAGATCCAGGCGCCAGGCAGCCGTGGCCTGCTGGTTGCCCCCGGCACCACGCGCAGCGTGGTCCTCGCCGGGCTCGCCCCCAACGAGTCCCAGCTCAGCGTCCACGTCCGCAGCGCCGGTGGTCCGGTCGCAGCCTCCATCCAGCAGAGCTTCCTGCGCGGACTCACTCCCGGCGGCGTGGACTACATCAGCCCGGGGACTGCTCCCGCCGTCCGCCAGGTGATGACGGGAGTGGACATCCAGGACCCTGCCGGACTGGCTTCCCTGACGGCACAGCCCGGCTACCGGGACGCGGGCCCCGCCCTGGAACTGACAGTGCCTGGCGCCTCTGATGCTGTGGTGGAGATCAAGCTGTACGGACGCGACGGCCAGCACGCGCTTCCGTCCGGCGGCGTCATTACCGCAAAAGCCGGTTCAACAACTGAGGTTTCCCTGGCGGGGGTACCCGCCGGCCAGTACACGGTGGCCGCCTCTTCCGACGTCTCCTTCCTTGCCGCCGCCCGGATGAGCCGCGGCCTCCAGCCCGGTCAGCCTTCGGATGTGGCCTGGGCGGCATCGGCCGTGCGGCTGGGCAGCCAGCACGTGGTCCCGGTCCCCAAGGGCGGCCAACGCCAGCTGGTGTTCGGTGTCCTGGACTCCAGGGCCACTATCACGTACTCGCCCATCACAGCCGACGGAAAGGTGCGAGCCGCGGCCACTGCCGACATCGCCGGGGGAACCACAGCCTCCATCAGCATTCCCGACCAGGCTGACGGGGCGGACGTGGTTGGCTATGCGGTGTCTGCGTCCGGCGATGCCGCCTACGGATCAGTGCTCGTGGGGCAGGAAGGCCGCAATGACGTTTCGTCCCTGGCATTCCTGGCTGCTGCAGCCGGGCAGGAAACCGTCCCTGTGAGCCTGGGCTACTAGCAAGGGCGATGCAGGGCAGCCCGTCGTGCGGGCCGCGGCGTCAGTAGCGGCGGCGGTAGACCGGATCCAATGTTTCCGGCGCAACGCCAAGCATCTCCGCCGTGTGTTCCACCACCACGTCGTGGACCAGGTCCTGGAGTTCTTCGACGCTGGAGCACGCCTGCTCCACCACCCGCCGGTACACCGTGATCGTGGGGCCGTCCCCATCGGCGGCCGGCGTGTAGGAGCCCATGGGGGGAGTGGACGCAGTCGCCGCAAGCTGTTCCAGCTCCGGCGGGATTTCATCCACGCCGAACCGCACGCCGTCCAGGGTCTTGCCCCAGATGTCGTGCAGCCGCTGGGCCGAGTCCAGCACCATGTCGTCAAAGCGGTCGGCGCGGGTCCGGTATCCGGGGTGGGTGGGCAGCATCACCTCGCCGCGGAGGCCACGCCCGTGGCGGTTCCGGCGCCGCCGGGAGAAGCTCCTGCCACTGGTCTCCGCACCCGTTGCCACAGGGGCATCCGGGTCAGCCAACCGGACCGAAAAACCTGATTCATGGTTCGATGACTGCATACATCGACTGTAAACCCGGGGGAGGATTTACGCGATACATCCGCTGTGCCCCGGGGGCGCGTCGGCCTGGGCGGCAATGCGCGGCTTTTCGCCGGGGAAGGGGTAGTCTGTGATGTCGTGGGAGCTATCCGTCAATGTTCAAGGTCTGCCTGCCGCCAGTCGGCGGTAGCCACCCTGACGTACGTGTATGCCGATTCCACCGCCGTCCTGGGTCCGCTGGCCACCTACGCCGAACCGCACTGCTACGACCTCTGCGAGCAGCACGCTGATTCTTTGACGGTGCCCCGCGGCTGGGAAGTACTGCGGCTGGCCATGCCGTCCACCCCGCAGCAGCCCGGACCCGATGACCTGCTGGCGCTGGCCAACGCTGTCCGCGACGCCGCCGCCCTCCCTCCGGAGCCCCAGGCGGCCGCCCAGCGGGCACACCATTCCGCCCTGGAAGCTCCGGCCGGCACCGAAGGCGCACGTCGGGGGCACCTGCGGGTCCTCCGGGAACCTTCCTGAGCCCCATCTGGCGGTAGGCTGGAGGCTGCACATCTTTTCCGCTACCGGCGCGAGCGCGCCCGCCAGGGAGCATGAACAAATGCCAAAGATCAGTCCCGAGCTGTTGTCCGTCCTGCGTTGCCCCGTGACCGGCTCGCCCCTGGTCCAGGAGGGGGAGGAGCTGGTGGCCACCGCCGCCGGGGATACGGGCGTCAGGAACCGGTACGCCATCGAGGACGGGATCCCTTTGCTGCTGCCTCCGGAGCTGCTGGCTGCAGCAGCCTCGGCAGGTTCCGACCAGCACGACCCCGAGGCGGCAGAGCACTAGTTCAGCCGCCTCCGCACGCACAGAAACAGCAGCACGGGGACTGGACCAGGACCCGGACCAAGCAAAGGACCACCCATGACTTTTGAATACAAAGTTGCCGACATCTCCCTGGCCGAAGCCGGGCGGCACCAGATCCGCCTTGCCGAGCACGAAATGCCGGGCCTGATGTCCCTCCGTGAGGAGTTCGGCGCGTCCCAGCCGCTCAAGGGCGCACGGATTGCCGGCTCCCTGCACATGACGGTCCAGACCGCCGTCCTGATCGAAACCCTCACTGCGCTGGGCGCCGAGGTCCGCTGGGCATCCTGCAACATCTTCTCCACCCAGGACGAAGCCGCCGCAGCCGTGGTGGTGGGCAAGGGCACCGTCGAGGATCCCCAGGGCGTGCCCGTGTTCGCCTGGAAGGGCGAGACCCTTGAGGAATACTGGTGGACCGCCGAACAGATCCTCACCTGGCCGGGCGCGGAGGCCAACCCCGAGCTTGGTCCCAACATGATCCTGGACGACGGCGGCGACGCCACCATGCTGGTGCACAAGGGCGTGGAGTTCGAAGCCGTGGGCAATGTTCCCTCCGCGGACCCCGAGGACTCGGAGGAATACGGCATCTTCCTTGACGTCCTGCGCCGATCCCTCACCGCAGACCCGCAGAAGTGGACCCGCACTGCCGCCACGATCAAGGGCGTCAGCGAGGAAACCACCACCGGCGTCCACCGCCTGTACCAGCTGGCAGACCAAGGCAAGCTGCTCTTCCCCGCCATCAACGTCAACGACTCGGTGACCAAGAGCAAGTTCGACAACAAGTACGGCATCCGCCACTCCCTGCCCGACGGCATCAACCGGGCCACGGACGTGCTCATGGGCGGCAAAGTCGCCGTCGTCTGCGGTTACGGCGACGTCGGAAAGGGCGCCGCCGAGGCCCTTCGCGGCCAGGGCTCGCGCGTGATCGTCACCGAGATCGACCCCATCTGCGCACTGCAGGCAGCCATGGACGGTTACCAGGTGGCCAAGCTGGAGTCCGTCCTGGCGCAGGGCGATATCTTCATCACCACCACCGGCAACAAGGATGTCATCCTGGCCGAACACATGGCCGGCATGAAGAACAAGGCCATCGTGGGCAACATCGGCCACTTCGACAACGAAATCGACATCGCGGGCCTTGCCCGGATCCCCGGCGTGAAGAAGGTTGAGATCAAGCCGCAGGTCCACGAGTGGGTCTTCGACGGGGGACAGGACGCCGAGCGCTCCATCATCGTCCTCTCCGAAGGCAGGCTGCTCAACCTCGGCAACGCCACCGGCCACCCGTCGTTCGTCATGAGCAACTCGTTCGCCAACCAGACCATTGCCCAGATCGAGCTGTGGACCAAGCGGGACCAGCACGAGTACGAGAACAAGGTCTATGTCCTCCCCAAGGTCCTTGACGAGAAGGTGGCCCGGCTGCACCTGGACGCCCTGGGCGTTGAACTCACTGAACTGAGCAAGGACCAGGCGGAATACCTGGACATTGACGTCGCGGGCCCCTACAAGCCCGAGCATTATCGTTACTGAGACGTAAGGGCCCGGGCACGCAACGTGCCCGGGCCTGTTATTTTCTGCACGTAGGATCGAAAACATGGAGCCTGATGTAAAGCCCCGCCGCCGGGGGACTGCCAAGAAAATCGTTGCCGTGGCTGCCGTCTGTATCCTGGCTGCCGTGGGCGGGGTCTTTGCCGCGGTCGCTCCGGGACTTGCAGGTGGGCCCCTTGAATCGGAGGCAGGCTCCGCGCTGCGCACATCGCCGGGCATCGCATCGCCCGTCGTCCCGCCGGTTAAGGTCGACGCCGCACCTGTCGACGGCGCCAAGCAGGTCAATCCCGCCGCGCCCGTTTCCCTGAAGGTGGGTAACGGGATCATCCAGCGCGTCACCCTGGCCAGCATCGCGGGGAAGAGCATCGACGGAAGCATCGACGCCGGCGGGACCTCATGGTCCGCCACCGCGCCTCTGGAGTTCAACACCGAGTACAGCTACACCTACGTGGTCAAGGACAGTGCAGGGCGGGAGACCAGCACCACCCAGTCCTTCAACACCGTCTCCAGCTCACATGAGGCGGACGCCGCCATCTACCCCCTGAACGGCATGAAGGTGGGCGTCGGCCAGCCCCTGCAGATCATTTTCAGCGAGCCGGTGACCAACCGCGCCGCCGTGGAGAAGGCCATCAAGATCACCACGACGTCGGGACAGGCCGGGGCGTTCCACTGGTACAGCGACACGATGGTCCGCTACCGTCCCGAGAACTTCTGGGCGGCGAACTCCACGATCACCATGGACATGCAGCTCTTCGGCGTCGACCTTGGAAACGGCCAGATCGCCAACTTCAATAAAAAAGTGAACGTCAACATCGGCGACAAGAAGGTGGCCATCGCGGACGCCACGGCCCACACGTTTACGCTGAGCGTCAACGACCAGGCCATCAAGACGCTGCCCGTGAGCATGGGGGACAAACGCTTCCCCTCCGCCAAGGGATATGCCGTGCTGATGGAGAAGAACCGGTTTGACCACTTCAGGGCTGCAAGCATCGGCCTGAAGCCGGACGATCCCGCCTACTACGGTGAGGCCGACGTCGAATACACCATTCGCCTCACCCTCAGCGGGGCTTACATCCACCAGGCGCTGGAGTCCGCCTATCCGTATATCGGCAACGCGAACGTTTCCCACGGCTGCATCGGGTTCCTTCCGGACGGGGCAGCCTGGGTGTTCGACAACATGGGAACCGGCGACGTCGTCCAGATCATCAACACAGAGGGTGACTACGCGGCGAATACCGACGGGTATGGCGACTGGAACATTCCCTGGAGCGAGTACGACAACTGAGTCACTCGGCGAACGGCAACCGCTGCAGCCGCCGTCCCGTCTCCGTGTTCCGCCGGCGTGACTGCAGCAACCTCGTGAATTCCCTGTTCCGGCGTTCAGCGACGACGGCGGCCACGTAGTCATCCGGACCCGTCCCCGGCGGTGGCGGCGGGGCCACGTGGGCTGACAGTTCCTCGGCGATAGCCCGCGCCATGCCGGCCCTTGAAAGCGGAGCCATCCGGCCCGCCTGGCGGATGAACTGGGCGGCCCTGCGCGCAGTGGCGTCGGGAATCCGCCCGATGTCCGCCGCGGCCGCCCACGCCTGAAGGTAGGGCGGCACGAAAACCTGGACGGCCGCTTCGGCGGGAACCCTGCTTCGCACGGCGTACGTGCCGGCGAGCAGGTCGCCGAGCCGCCTGGATTTGTCGTTGAAGAGTGCCACGGCGAGGGCAAGCCCGCCGAACGTCAGGTAGATTTCGAGGAATCCGGTCAGCCCGCGGATCACGGCATGCCGGAACCGGATGGCACCGCCGTCCTCACGCACCACCCGCAGGCCCGTGGCCAGTTTCCCGAGCGACCGGCCCCGGGTCAGCGTTTCCATTGCCACGGGCACCACCACCAGGCAGAAGACGACGGCGGCCAGGCCGAGGGCACGCGCGGCTGCATCGTCCAGGTCCCTGCCGGCGGCGGCCAGGCCAAGCATGATCAGCACGAGCAGGACCACGTGGAAAACGACGTCGATGGCCAGGCCCAGTGCCCGGGCGGCAAAGCCCGCGGGCCGAAGCTCGAGGACCACGGCCTCGCCGGTGATGATCTGGCTCATACTGCGTCCCTGCCCTCCGAGGCTGATGATGTGGACCATCCGACGGTGCGGACGGTCAAAGTCTAGTGCCGCCCGCTAGGCTGTAGCCGTGGACATGGATGCCTTCGCCGCCGTTAATGCGGACAAGTGGGCGCGGCTGCAGGAGCTTGCGGGCAAACGGAGGCTCACCGGCGCCGAGTCGGATGAGCTGCTGACCTTGTACCAGTCAACGTCCGGCCACTTGTCGCTGGTCCGCTCCATGGCCCCGGAGGGCGGCCTCTCCGCTTCCCTCTCTGCCACGCTGGCCCAGGCGAGGACCCGCTTTACCGGGGCACGTTCCAACGCGATGGCCGACCTCGCCAGGTTCTTCGTGGCGGCCCTGCCCGCCGCGCTGTACCGGCTCACGTGGCTCACCCTGGCCTGCGGAACGGCTTTCGTCCTCATCGCCGCCGCCTACGCTGCATGGATCGGGACGTCGCCGGACGCGCTGAGGGCCGTGGCATCCGAGTCCGCTGCCGCCCAGTACGTGGACCAGGACTTCATCAACTACTACTCGGAAAACCCCGCAGCGTCCTTCGCCGGCGCCGTGTGGACCAACAACGCCTGGATCAGCGCGCAGGCCGTGGCCCTGGGAATCACCGGGGTCTGGGTACCGATGATCCTGTTCGGGAACGCCCAGGGAGTGGGCATTGCGGCCGGAATCTTCGCCGCCGCCGGTAAGTCCGACGTCTTTTTCAGCTACATCCTGCCTCATGGGCTGATGGAGCTGACCGCCGTTTTTGTCGCCTCTGCCGCCGGACTGCGGATCTTTTGGGCCATGGTCGCCCCCGGTCCACGGACCAGGGGTCGGGCGGTGGCGGAAGAAGGCAGGTCGTTGGTAACGGTGGCACTGGGACTGGTCCTGGTCCTGTTCGTTTCCGGGCTGGTGGAGGGGTTTGTCACTCCGAGTCCGCTCCCTGCCTGGGCCAGGATTGGCATCGGCGCGGCAGTTCTCGCGGCGTACTGGACATACGTCCTGGTGTGGGGCAGGCGCGCTTTCCTCGCCGGGGAACGCGGAGACCTCCGCCGGGAAGATGCCGGCTACACGGAAATCGCTGCCTGAATCGTTGTAATCCTGCCGGGGTGGTTCCTCGCCCAGCAGAAGTTCCGGACGGTAGGCTCGTCAGCAGAATCAATCGTGCCGGCGGAATGGAACCGGTGCGGAACCCAACGGAAGTGACGCTGCTGTGAATGACGAAACACCGGTCCGCGCCAAAAGCGCTGCGCCGCAGCCGGAGCCTTTGCTGGATACGTCCGGGGATTCCGACGAGCCCGCGTTCTCCTGGCTGACGCCTGCTGACGGGGACAAGAACAGTGGGGAAGAACCCCGCGGTGACAAACCCCGCGGGGAAGAAGCCGGCCGGGACAAGGCCGGACGCCAGGAACCTGCGGCAGAGGGCGAAGCCCCGCAGCCGGAAACCCGGGCCCACCGCAAGGCCGCCGAGGCCGCCGTCGAATCCTCCGCCCCCGGAAGCGACGCAGCCGGACGTCCGGCCGCCGCGTCTCCGGCTGCCGCCTCTTCAGCGGATGAGCCGGCCGGAAGCCCCGGCTCACCCGTGTTCAAGGAACCCCTTCCCACCTCCGCCCTGCACGTCCGTCCCCCCGAAGAGGAAGTGGAGCGCCGCAACGCCCAGCGTGAAAGCGCCGCGAACGCCAAGCCCGTAGCACCGCGCTTCATGCAGGTCCTGCTCGCCATCATCTACCCGTTCATCCTCCTGATCCTTGCCGTCCGTGCGGTGACCACCCCGCTCTTCCTCTGGGTGGAGTACAACCGTCCCGGGTTCCCCGGCGACGGCTACGGCTTCAGCACCGACGACCGGATGACCTACGGCTCCTACGCCGTCGATTACCTCCTCAACTGGGCCGGCCCCAGGTACCTGGGCGACCTGGTGCAGCGCAGCGGGGAAAAGCTCTTCAAGGACGGCGAAGTCAGCCACATGGCGGACGTCAAGGCGGTCATCCTCTCCACCTTCGGCGCGGGTGCGCTGCTGCTGCTCCTGGCCTTGATCGCCATTTTGTACCTGCGCCGGCGCAGCACCGGCGGGATCCGGCGCGGGCTCTTCGCGGGCTCCATCATCACGCTGGTCCTGATCCTGGGTCTGGGCACACTGGCGGCCCTGGGCTGGCAGCAGTTCTTCACCGAATTCCACCGCGTCTTCTTTGCCGACGGGTCCTGGACCTTCAGCCTGGACGATACGCTGATCAGGCTCTTCCCCAGCCAGTTCTGGATCGACGCCGGCATCGCCATCGCGGGCCTGGTCCTCCTGGCGTCCATCGTGACGCTGGTGCTTACGTGGCCCACCCGGCGCCGCCGCGGCGTTGCGCCGGAGGCCAGGAAGGCGTCGGCGGAGCCGGAAATGGTGGATCAGCCGTAGATCTTGGCGATCTCCGCCTGGTACTCCGTCACCACGGCGGCCCGCTTCAACTTGAGGGACGGCGTCAGGTGCCCGGACTCCACGGTGAACTCGGCATCCAGCAGCCTGAAGGTCCTCACCGATTCGGCTTTTGACACCATCCGGTTCGCAAGGTCCACCGCCTCCTGGAGGGCGGCCAGTACCTGGGGGTCGACGGCAGCTTGAGTGAGGGGGATTGGGGGCAGTCCCCGCTCTGACCGCCAGTTGGCAACCCCTTCCGGGTCCAGGGTCAGCAGGGCTGAAATGAAGGGCTTGCCGTCGCCCACCACCACCGCATGGCCCACCAGTTGGTGGGTGCGGATCTGCTCCTCCAAGGGTCCCGGCGCTACATTCTTGCCGCCGGCGGTCACCAGCAGGTCCTTCTTCCTGCCTGTGATGGTCAGGAAGCCGTCCCTGTCCAGGGAGCCCAGGTCACCGGTGCGGAAGAAGCCGTCCACGAACGAGTCAGCATTGGCTGCGGGGTTGTTGTGGTAGCCCTTGAACACGCCAATTCCCTTGACCAGGATTTCGCCGTCCTCGGCGACCCGGATGGTGGTGCCGGGGACGGGGATCCCCACGGTTCCCACTTTGGTCCGGGACGGGGTGTTGGCCGTGCAGGGCGCCGTGGTCTCGGTCAGTCCGTAACCTTCGAGAACGGGAATGCCCACGCCACGGAAGAAGTGTGCGTCATCGGAGGCCAGGGGGCTGGCGCCGGAGACGGTATATCCAACCTCTCCGCCCAAAGCCTGGCGCAGCCGGGGATAGACCAGGCGGTCATACACCGCGTGCCGGGCCCTGCTGAGCAGGCCGGGGCCTGGACCGTCGCCGCGGCTCTGCCGGTCCTGGTCCCGGGAGTACTCGATGGCGGCGGCGGCTGCGGCATCGAACAACTTGCCCTTGCCTGCCACGGCGGCCTTGTGCGCTGCCGTTGCCCGGACCTTTTCGAAGATACGGGGCACCACCAGCAGGAAGGTGGGCCGGAACGTCCCAAGGTCTTCTAGGAGCTGCGCCGCGCCCGGGGTGTGCCCCAGTGTTGCCCCGGCTGCGAGGCAGACCACCTGGACGGCCCGCGCCAGCACGTGGGCCAGCGGCAGGAACATCAGGGTGCGGGCCTGGTCCTTCTGCAGGATTTCCGGTAAAAACGCAACGATGTTCTTGGCCACCAGGGCGAAGTTTCCGTGCGTGATCTCGCACCCCTTGGGTTTGCCCGTGGTGCCCGAGGTGTATACGAGCGAGGCGGGGTCGGCCAGCGCTGCGCGGCTCCGCTGGCGCTCCAGCTCGGCGTCGCTGACTCCCGTGCCCGCAGCGGCGAGGCTGGCAAGGTCCGGGGCCTCGCCGTCGTAATCCATCCGCACCACGTTGACCAGGCGGTCCCTAAGCTCGGCCGAACCGGCCACCACGCCGCTGACGAGCTGCACAGTGGCGCGATCGCCCGCGAAGACCCGGCGGACCCCTGCGTCCTGGATGATCCACTGCACCTGGCTGGCGGACGATGTTTCATAGATAGGTACGGTCACGCCGCCGGCGAACCAGATGGCAAAGTCCACCAGCGTCCACTCGTAGGAGGTGCGGGACATCACCGCCACGGTGTCGCCGGGTTCCAGGCCGCCGGCGATCAGGCCCTTGGCCAGCGCGCTGACGTCCTGCAGGAATTTCTGCGCGGAGACATCCACCCAGCCGTTGGGCCCCTTGCGCCGGTACAGGGCGTGGGCCGGGTTGGCGGCGTGCTGCTCCAGCAGCAGGTCAGTCACATTGCTGTTGGCGTCAAGCTCAACCAGCAGTTCCGTGCTCGCTTCTCTCACAGCAGGTCTCCGTTTCCGCTGCCGCGCCGCGGCAGCGGCTCCTTCAGGTCTCCCTTGCCATCCTGCCCTAGATCCAGGATGGCATCCACATCCGCACCTTCCAGTCGACGTATGGGATCACTTCGGCGGTCCAGATCGGGTAGAAGAAGGCCGACAGCAGAACTGCCGCTGCCAGGAACAGGACCACCAGGTACAGCCCGGAACGCCGGCGCCACGGGGGATCCGACGGTCGGCCCAGGACCAGTCCCAGGCAATACACCAGGGCAAGGACCAGGAACGGTTCAAAGGACACCGCGTAGAAGTAGAACATGGTCCGCTCGGGATACATGAACCACGGCAGGTAGCCCGCGGCGACGCCGGCGAGCACCGCTCCGGCACGCCAGTCCCGGCGTCCGGCCCACCAAAACAGCAGGACCACCAAGGCAATGGCGGCCGGCCACCAGACCAGCGGGTTTCCCACGGACAGGATGGCAGAGGTGCATTTCTCCACGTCGCAGCCGGGGGTGCCCTGGGGCGGGGACTCGTAGAAGAATGACGTGGGCCGCCCCATCACCAGCCAACTCCAGGCGCTGGCCTGGTAGGGGTGCTCGGAGCTCAGGCCCTGATGGAACTTGTACGCTTCCAGGTGGTAGTGGATGAGGGACCGGACGGAGTCGGGGAGCCAGCCCCATTCCGCCGACGGGTTGCTTTCCGCCCAGTGGCGGAAGTAGGCGTTGTCCGACAGGAACCAGCCTGTCCAGGTGGCCGAGTAGACGATCCCTGCCACGGGGACCATCCCAAGGAAGGCAGGGATACCGTCCCGGATGACTCCGCCGCTGATCCAGCCGCGGACGCCCGCCACACGCCTGGCGTTGAGGTCCCACAGCACCGTGAGGATGCCGAAGCCGGCCAGGAAGAACAGGCCCGACCATTTTGTTCCCACCGCCAGTCCCATGCAGACCCCGGCGGCAACCCGCCACCAGCGCACGCCCAGCCATGGTCCGGACAGCAGCGCCCGGGCCGGGGGCTGGCCGCCGTTCGCGGCGGCGGCGCGGGCCAGCCGGTGGGCCAGGCGGCGGCGCCCGTCATCGCGGTCCATCAGCAGTGCCCCGAAGGCAGCCAGGACCCAGAACGTGAGGAAGACGTCCAGGAGCGAGGTGCGGGACATCACCAGGTGGTGGCCGTCGACGGCGAGGAGCAGCCCTGCGGCGCCGGCCAGCGGAAGCGAGCGGAACAGTTTCAGGGCGATCAGTGAGACCAGCAGCACGGTCAGGGTGCCCGTGAGGGCCGCGGCGAAGCGCCAGCCAAAGGGGTTCTCCGGCCCGAAGAGCCACATGCCGGCCGCGATCATCCATTTGCCCACCGGCGGGTGGACCACATATTCGGGGGTGTTCAGCAGGACGTCCGGATTTCCGGCGTTAAAGGAATCGTTGGCCTTGTCCGGCCAGCTGCGTTCGTACCCGCTGATGAGGTAGGAATAGGCATCCTTGACGTAGTACGTCTCATCGAAGACCAGCTTGTGCGGCACTTCGAGGCGGATGAAGCGGAGAAGTCCGGCGACCACCGCCGTGAGGACCGGAACCAGCATGAACCAGAGCCGGAGTGATGCGGGATAGTCCCGCCACGAGGTGGCGGTGCCGATGAGCCTCGCCGTGAGCGCTTCGACGGTGAACGCTTCGTCCGGCCGGCTGATCCAGGCCCTGGCAGCGGTCCCCGCGGGCCCTGCCGCAGTGGTGGCGGTTCCGCCGGAAGATGCCGCCGGGCTGGGTTTCCCGGCCCCGGCGGGCCGCGTCGAGGTCTGCGTCACGAGCCCCATGCTACCTTTTGCGGCTGGAAGACCCGGCGGCAGTAGGCTTGGTGGGTGGACCCGAACCCCAGCACCCTTCCCGAGCCCGGCCCTGCGACGGCGGGGCGGATTGTCCTTGCCGCCACTCCCATCGGTAACACGGGCGATGCCTCCGCCCGGCTGGTGGAACTGCTGGGCACGGCGGACATCGTGGCGGCGGAGGACACCCGGCGCCTCCACCGCCTGGTCCAAAGCCTGGGTGTCGCCGTTGCGGGCCGCATCATCAGTTACCACGAGCACAACGAGGCCACCCGGACGGCCGAGCTCCTGGACCAGGTGCGTGCAGGCAGCACGCTGCTGATGGTGACCGACGCCGGGATGCCTGCGGTCTCGGACCCCGGGTTCCGGTTGGTGGAGGGGGCCATCGCGGCTGGACTCCCCGTCACCGCTGTTCCGGGGCCATCCGCCGTCCTCACCGCCCTGGCGCTCTCCGGCCTGCCCACCGACCGGTTCTGCTTCGAAGGATTCCTGCCGCGCAAGGCAGGCGAGCGGGCCTCCCGCCTGGCGGACCTGGCGGGGGAGCGGCGCACCATGGTGTTCTTCGAGGCCCCGCACCGGCTCGAGGCAATGCTGCGGGCCCTGCGGGAAAGGTTCGGCCCGGACCGCCGGATCGCAGTGTGCCGCGAGCTGACGAAAACATATGAGGAAGTCATCCGCGGCACCGTGGGCGAACTCCTCCAGTGGGCCGAGGACAACGAGGTCCGCGGCGAGATCGCCGTGGTCCTGGGCGGCGCTCCCGAACAGGCAGCAGGGACCCCGGAAGACCACGTGGCGGCCGTCAACGAACTGGTGGCCCAGGGCATCCGGCTGAAGGAAGCGGTGGCCGCCGTGGCCGAGGACGTCCGCGTCAGCAAGCGGGAACTCTACTCCGCGGTCCTCGCCGCCCGCTAAGGTCCGCAGGGCCCGCCCGGCGCACTCCCGGAACCGTGCTGCTGCGCTGTGCTGCTGCGCTGTGCAGCTGCACAGCGCAGTAGCGATTCCGCAGTGCGCAACGGCGTAGACCATGGCAGTGCCCCGCAGTAGTCTGGCTGTTAATCAGCCCCATGATCCCGGTCACTCCGGCCGCGGCGAAGGGCTGCCAAAACCCTACCGACGAGGGAGTCATCGTGACTGTCACTGCACAGCCGGCCGTTACCGCCGAGCGCGAAACCCGGCTTCTGGCCTCCGTTCCCACCGGGCTGCTCATCAACGGGGAGTGGCGCGACGCCGCTTCCGGCAAGACGTTCGACGTCGAGGATCCTGCCACCGGGAAGGTGCTGTTGAGCATCGCCGACGCCGGCCCCGAGGACGGCGCGGCGGCCCTGGATGCTGCCGCGGCAGCCCAGGAGTCCTGGGCGAAGGTCCCGCCCCGCGAACGCGGCGAAATCCTCCGCCGGGCCTTCGACCTGGTGACGGAACGGGCTGAAGACTTCGCCCTCCTGATGACCCTGGAAATGGGCAAGCCGCTGGCCGAAGCACGCGGCGAGGTGACTTACGGCGCTGAGTTCCTGCGCTGGTTCTCCGAGGAAGCAGTGCGTGCCTTTGGCCGTTACTCCGTTTCCCCCGACGGCAAGTCCCGCCTCCTGGTGACCAAGAAGCCGGTGGGTCCGTGCCTGCTGATCACCCCGTGGAACTTCCCGCTGGCCATGGCCACCCGCAAGATTGCCCCGGCCGTCGCGGCGGGCTGCACCATGGTGCTGAAGTCGGCGAACCTCACCCCGCTGACCTCCCAGCTGTTCGCCGCCGTCATGCAGGAGGCCGGCCTGCCCGCCGGTGTCCTCAACGTCATTCCCACCTCCACGGCCGGAGCTACCACCGGACCCCTGATCAAGGACTCCCGCCTCCGGAAGCTGTCCTTCACCGGCTCCACCGAAGTTGGACGCCGGCTGCTGGCCGATGCCTCCGAAAACGTGCTGCGCACTTCCATGGAGCTCGGCGGCAATGCCCCGTTCCTGGTCTTCGAGGACGCCGACTTGGACGCCGCTGTTACCGGCGCCATGGCGGCGAAGCTCCGCAACATGGGCGAGGCCTGCACCGCTGCCAACCGGTTCATCGTCCACGAGTCCGTGGCCGCCGAATTCGCGGAGAAGTTCGCCGCGAAAATGAAGGAAATGACCACCGCCCGCGGCACTGAGCCCGAATCCAAGGTGGGGCCGCTGATCGACGCCAAGAGCCGGGACAAGGTCCACGAACTGGTCTCCGACGCCGTCGCTTCCGGCGCCAAGGCCGTCCTGGGCGGCGGACCGGTAGAGGGCCCGGGCTACTTCTACCAGCCCACCATCCTGTCCGGAGTCTCCGAGGGAACGCGCATCCTGTCCGAGGAAATCTTCGGCCCGGTGGCCCCGATCATCACCTTCGGCAGCGAGGACGAAGCTGTCCGCCTGGCCAACAACACCGAATACGGCCTGGTGGCCTACGTCTTCACCAAGGACATCAACCGGGGTATCCGGATGGGCGAAAAGCTGGAGACCGGCATGCTCGGCCTGAACGCCGGCGTCATCTCCAACGCCGCGGCGCCGTTCGGTGGAGTGAAGCAGTCCGGACTGGGCCGTGAAGGCGGCCTGGAAGGCATCGAGGAGTACCTCTACACGCAGTACATCGGTATCGCTGACCCTTACGCCGGCTGATTCCGGCAAGAAACCTGCATGTGCCGGCCGGGAAATTTCCCGGCCGGCACATTGCGTTCAGCCCCCGCGGGACCTGCTGCCGCCGTCGTCCGCTGCCGGCCCCACCTGGGCCCTGGCACGCGGCAGCCGCCGGATGGCGCGGCCGGCGGCGCTGAACGGCATCCCCAGCAGCAGCCCCAGGCGGCGCGTGACGGACCGGGGGAGCCAGGAGGCAGCCCACCGCCTGGACCGGGGAGCGTTCGCCTGGAGGGACTCCTCCACGGCGGCAACTCCGGCAGCAAGGTCCGGGCCCAACGCACCGGCTGGACCTTCACTGCCGGGACGGCCGTACCTGTGCTGTTCGAAGGCCGCGGTCAGGGATGCCACTGCCTCGTGGGCGTCCCGGTCCATGCCGCCGGGCTCGCCCAGCAGCGTGCTGCGGAACCGGGCCGCATAGGTCCTCGGCGTCTCGCTCTCTCCGGGTGGCAGCCCGTAATCGGTGCCAAGGTCCTTCAGTTCGCTCCACGCCAGGGGCACTGCCAGGTCCGGACGTTTGGGGTGCAGCCTGCGTGACCGGGTGCCGGTCCGGACCATATGCGGGGCTCCGGCCAGGAGCAGCAGGGCGGCGGCTCCGGCGGTACCGAGGAGCCAGGGCATCAACTGCGCGCCGTCGCCGGTGCCGCTGCCGCCTGCGCCGGGGACGGCCTGCGCAGTTGCCGTGGCAGCCGGTGAGGGTGCGGGGACGGTATCAGGAATGAGTCCGTCGTTGTTGCCCAGGGACTCGGCACCGGATGATGCCGAAGCCTCGGTGGCGTAGTCGGGGACAACTCCGCGGGAAGGCGTCGGTTCGAAGGCCACCCAGCCCAGCCCCTGGAAGTACAGTTCGGGCCAGGCATGGGCGTCGCGCGCATCGGCCTCGTACTCCGGGAGGGAGCCCTGCCCGGCCACCGTGATGCTGGCCCCGGTCAGCCTGCCCGGTGCGTAACCCACGGCAATCCTGCTCGGAATGCCTTCCAGCCGGGCCATCACCGCCATCGCGGAGGCGTAGTGGATGCAGTACCCACTCTTTTGCTGCAGGAAGTCGGCCAGGACGGAGAGCCCGTTGCCGTCGTAGCCGCCCTGCACCGGTGACTGAAGCGAGTAGGTGAACTCGGAGGACCGGAGGTACTTCTGGAGGGCCATGGCCTTCTGGTACGGGGTCCCCGCGCCTCCCGCCACGTTCTGCGCCGTGGTTTTCACAATGTCCGGCACGTTGCCCGGGACCCTGGTAAACACATCGGCGATGCCGCGGGCCGGACCCGAGGACTGGGCCAGCAGGGCTGCGGTGAGCTTGGGCACCGCTGAGGTCACCAGGTATTCCTGCCGCCGGGTGGTGGTGTCAGTGGCCTTGATGCTCAGCGTGGCAGGATCCCAGGTCCACTGTCCGCCGAGGCCGCTGACGGTTTCGGGCGCATAGGGGACCGGGAGGTAGGGGCTGGTGAAGGACCCGGCGTCGATGGCGGTGACCAGGCGCACCTGCTCGTCGGTGAGGACCGGATAGCCGGGGTCGATCCGGCCGTCCAGCGGCACCCTGGAGCCGGTCCGGTCATCCGGGCCCCAGGAGTCGCCGTCGAAATTGTCCACCGTCACCGAGCGCAGGTAGAGGGGTACGGGCGAGTTGGTGGCGTACGTGATCCTGCCGCTTCCGTCCGGGGTGCGCAGGCTGCTGCCCAGGGTGATCATCGGGTTGAGGCCGGTGGAGCCGCCCCATGGGTTCAGCCGTGAACCCTGCGGGAAGGTGCCACGGTCGAAGCCGGGGATGGCCAGGGGCAACACCAGGGTGGCGGCCAGGGCCACGGCGCCGGTTACGGCGGCCCGCCGCACCAGCCCCGGGCTGCGCGCCGATCCGCCCTGCACCCTGCCGTCCGGCGCGAACCACTGGCTGCAGGCAAGGATGATCAGGTACCCCGCCGCCGTGGCGACGAAGCTTCCGACGCCCACGCTCTGGGGTTTGATCATGGCCGGGACCACCAGCAGGGCCAGCAGCCCGACGCCGGAAGCTGCGGGCATGGCCAGCGGCACTGCGAGGGCATCGACCAGGATGACGGCCAGGCCGAGTATGGCGCAGACCACCATGACAATTCCGGCGTTCGGCGCCACGGGCGCTGTCTCGGCCAGGACCGTTTCGCTGGCGCGCTGGATCAACCGGTCCAGTTCCGGCAGTGTGGCCCCGGTGGGGACGACCCATAGGAAGCTGGAACCGCGGAAGAACGTCAGGGTCAGCACACCGCCCAGGGTAACGAACCCGCCGGCGGTCACCAGCAGGGGCTGGGCGCGGACGGAACGTAGTGCTGCCATGGTGAAGGCCACCGCCACCACCGTGGTCATGGCGGCCCAGTACCAGTTCCAGCCGCGAAGGACGCCGTTCAGGGACAGGGCAGCCCCGCAGGCTGCCGCCGCGATGGCTGCCGCCATGGCCCAGGGATAGGCGCCCGCGCCCGTTCGTCCTGCGGGCACCCCGGGATTGCCGTGCGCTCGCTGCCCGGCCACTGTTGGCCGGGCCGGTGCCATGGTCATTTGGCCACCCCCGCTCCCCGGCGGACCTCCGACGCCGGTGCCACCGGGAGGGCCGGATCCTGGCCGAACTGGCCCCACACTGCAGAAAGCCGGGTATTCGGCCCCGCGGCCACGGCCCGCCAGCCGCCCTGCCGCAGCACCTCCAGGACATGCTGGAACTCCGCGGGACGTTCCACGGCCAGGAGGGCGAACGCGTCGGTGCCATAGGCGGCAGCCGGAGCCAGGGCCGCCGCCTCCTCGCCGGTAATCCGGCCGAGAACTGCAATCAGCGGCCCCCGCATCCGGTGCGCGGAGAGCTTGTCCATCAAGTGGTCGTCAAACGCCGGCGGCCCCTGGTCGATGCCAGGGTGCGTCCGCGTTCCCGCGGCCCGGTGCTCCGCGGCGCGGCCGCCTTTGTCCAGGAGCCCGCCGTCCCGCCGTGGGTGGAGCGGGCCGGAGAGGTGGATCGCAGCCAGGCTTTCGGCGATTGACTGCAGGCCGGACGGGCCGTTGTACTCCTCGGCCGCCGGCTCTGTGGACGACGGCGAGTGCAGGAACGCCGGTTCGCCTCCGGCATCCAGGAGGCGAAGGCCGTAATTGCGTTCTGCCAGGTGGGCGCTGACGGACATGGCAGCAACAACCGACCATTCGAACGTGTCGCTGGTGGCCGGTGCATGCCCGTCGTGGCTCCGCAGCCCCGGGGACGAGGTTCCCGGCCCGCCTGCGAACGCCCCGGAACGGTGGTCCAGGATGATGGTCGCTTCCGGCGTGGTCACGGATTCTTCCTGCCGGACCATCAGGGCCCCGTGCCTGGCCGTGGCCGCCCAGTGGACCCTCCGCATCGGGTCGCCGTGGCGGTATTCACGGGTCATCACGTCGTCATCGCTGGGGTTTGCCCGCACCCGGGTGGCGGTCACGCCGTCGTTGCCCCGGGCCCCTGCCAATCCTGTGGCAGGCAGGACGACGGCGGCAGGCGTCACGGTGAGGACGTCGCCGTCGTCAATGGACCGCCGGTGCAGCGAGAGACCGAAGGGGTCGGTGAACTCGGCCGTGACCGGTCCGATCCTGAACTGTCCGCGATACCTGGAGGTGAGGTGGTATTCGTAGCGGCTGGTGCCGCCGGTGGCGGCGCGGGACGGGAACCGGAAGGCGGGTGGGTGGCCGAACTGGGCCGGGAGCCGCTCGTCCATGACGACGCGCCCGCTGCCCGGGCCGGTCCTGGCCACCGCGAGGGAAACCACGGCGGGTGCTGAGGTTTCCACCGGTGAGGGGTTGAACTCCCGGTAGACCCGGAAGCGCGGTTTGACGAGGCGGACGCCCGCGAGGGAGACAAGGGGCAGCAGAAGCAGCAGCAGTGCCAGGGTCAGGAGGTCACGGCGTCCCATGACCTGGGCCGCAGCCAGCGCGGAGGCGCCGCCCGCGAGCATGCCCCACCCGCGCCTGGTGAACAGGTGCCGCGGGAGCTTGTCCAGGAGGGCCATGGCATTCGCCTAGCGGTTCCTGCTGCCGGCGGCGGCCCCGGCCCGGTCGGGCTGTCCGGCGGCAGCCTGCGGCACGGGCAGCCGGGACAGGATGCCCCGCAGGACGCTGTGCGGGGTCTCGCCGGCGCCGGCAGCCTTCCGGTCAAGGATGATCCGGTGCGCCAGGACGGCCTCCGCCACGTCAGCCACATCGTCCGGGAGGACAAAATCGCGTCCGTCCAGGGCTGCCGTGGCCTTGGCGGCGCGCAGCAGCTGCAGCATGGACCGGGGGCTCGCACCGAGCCTCAGCAGCGGGCTCTCCCGTGAGGCCCTGCCCAGTGACACCGTGTATTCCTTCACGGGACCGGACACGAACACCTGCTGGACGCTGGCAATCATGGCGGCGACATCGGCGGCCGTGACCACGGGGGAGACGTTCGCCAGCGGCGAGACCGCCTGGTGGGTCTCGAGCATCTCGATCTCGGCGTCCTTGTCCGGGTAGCCCATGGAAATCCTGGCCATGAAGCGGTCCCGCTGGGCTTCGGGCAGAGGATAGGTCCCTTCCATTTCGATGGGGTTCTGGGTGGCCACCACCATGAACGGCTCATCGAGTTTGTAGGATGTGCCGTCCACCGTCACCTGGTGCTCCTCCATGCACTCGAGGAGGGCGGACTGGGTCTTGGCGGACGCCCGGTTGATTTCGTCGCCGATGACAATGTTGGCGAACACCGCCCCGGGCCGGAATTCGAAGAGCCTCGAAGCCTGGTTGTAGATGGACACCCCCGTGACGTCGGAGGGCAGGAGATCGGGGGTGAACTGGATTCGATTGACAGTGCAGTCGATGGTCCGGGCAAGGGTTTTTGCCAGCAGCGTCTTTCCGACGCCGGGAACGTCCTCCACCAGCAGGTGGCCCTGGGCGAGGAGGACGGTGAGCGCCAGCTTGGCGGCATCGGATTTGCCGTCGATGACCGTGTTGACGGTGGTCAGGATGCGTTGCGCGGCCGCGTGGAAGGCTCCGGACTCCATGGCTGCCGGCCTGTGGCCGTTCAGGTGGCTGACAGGATCGGCGACGCCGGCCAGGTTGAGGTTCGGTGCGCTTCCATCGTTGGCAGTGCGTCGGTGGGGTTCCATCGGCAACCTTTCAGCCCGGGTTTCACCTGGACGTGACAGCAAGCCTGCCTTCGCCCCTCGGTGGGCGTGCGCGTGTGTTCGTTCCAGACTACTAACACAACTGCCCTGCCTGACAGAGAGTTCCGGCAAATATGGGGGAGCCTGGGGCCGCTAGGCTGATTGGATGTGCGATTCGTCCATTCCCGCCGCCTACCGGGCGCCTGCCGCAGAGGCAACCACCGATCCTGACGCAGGACGCCGCAGGGATTTCCCGCCGGCACCGGAACCGTTGCCGGTCCCGGTCATGGACAACCACACCCACCTGGACTTCCCGGAAGGAAAGGGGCCGGTAGGGATCAAGGCTGCCCTCGATGCTGCAGCGGCTGTCGGGGTGCAGGGGGCTGTCCAGGTTGGCTGCGACCTGGAGTCCTCGCGGTTCACAGTGGAAGCGGTGGACCTGGACGAACGGCTCCTGGGAGCGGTAGCGCTGCATCCTAACGATGCTCCGCACTACGCCGCCCGGGGTGAACTGGAAGCGGCCCTTGCCGAGATCGAACAGCTGGCCGCGCATCCGCGCATCCGGGCCATCGGCGAAACCGGGCTGGACTTCTACCGCACGGAAGGCGAGGGGCTGCGGCACCAGGAGTACTCGTTCCGGCGCCACATCGATATCGCAAAACGGCTGGACCTGACCCTGCAGATCCATGACCGGGATGCCCACCTGGACGTCGTCCGGGTACTCCGGGAGGAAGGGGCGCCGGAGCGGGTGGTGTTCCATTGCTTTTCCGGGGATGAGGACCTTGCCAGGACATGCAATGAGCAGGGCTGGTGGATGTCCTTTGCCGGCACCCTGACGTTCAAGAACGCTGCGAACCTCCGGGCTGCGCTCGCGGTCGCTGACCGCCAGCTTGTCATGGTGGAAACGGACGCCCCGTTCCTGACGCCGCACCCGCACCGGGGGCGTCCGAACGCGAGCTACATGGTCCCTTACACCGTGCGGGCCATGGCAGAATTGACAGGCTCCGACCTTGCCGTCCTGTGCACCGCAATCAGCGAAAATACCGCACGGGCATACGGATCCTGGTCCTGACCGCAGTCTCAACCTCAATCCTCGACTGTATACCTGGTATGCAAAAATGTTGGCTGCTTTATAACGCTACGGTTACAGTGGAAAACTATTAGCCGGGGTCGGGGAAGGCCGACGGGTAATTTCACTCCACGTGCAGCCGGTCCGGCTTGACCAATAATCGGCCCTGCCGCTGCGCGGAGTGTGGCGGCGCATGGGTGCCCGGACTCTCCTTTCGAGGTTGCTCCGGGCATTTTATTGCGCGTTCCCCGTGCCCGGATGGACCGAGAGTTACGGGCAATCGTGATCAAGTTCTTCACATCGGACGGCAAGTTCAGCTTTATAAAGGTTGGCGCCCAGCTGCTGGTGCTTTGCGGCCTGGTCGCAGGCCTCGTAGCCTTCGTGGGCAATAACAAAATAGTCACGCTCAACGTGGACGGCCAAGCGTCGTCCGTGCAGTCCTTTGGTGGAACAGTGGCACAGGTGGTCAAGAGCGCCAACCTGGACCTGAAGCCCGGCGACCGCGTCTCGCCCTCCCTGGACGCCACCGTCCAGGACGGCACCATCATCAACATCAACCAGGCCAAGGAAGTCAAGGTCAGCCTTGACGGGGCCGAGAAGACGGTCAACACCACGGCGCAGGACGTCGAGGACCTGGTGACCGAACTCGGTGTGGCAAGTGCGTCCTCCGTGTCAGCGCCCAAGGATGCCACCCTCGCGCCGGCCGGTTCCTACGTCTCCATCTCCACGCCCAAGACCGTCAGCATCGTTGCCGACGGCAAAGTGAACACCTCCACCACCACCGCCCCTACGGTGGGCAAGGTCCTCGAGGACTCCGGAGTGACCCTCGGCGCCAACGACCGCTCTTCGCAGCCGGCCAACGCCAACGTGGTGAACAACATGGTCATCAAGGTCTCCAGGGTGGACACCGGCCAGACCGCCGTCACCAGCGAGGACGTCCCCTTCGATACGGTCACCGCCGAAAGCGCAGACATGCTCAAGGGTGAGAAGCAGGTGACCCAGGCCGGATCCGCCGGAAAGATCGAGCGCACCTTCAAGCTGGTGCTCGTGGATGGCCGGGAGGCCTCCCGCACCCTGGTGTCGGAGAATGTCGCAGTCCAGCCGGTCACCGAGAAGGTCACCGTGGGCACCAAAGCCAAGCCGGCCGTCCAGGCCGCGGCGGCCCCCGCCGCTGCAGGTGCCAACACCGGCGCGGCAGCACCGGCCATGATGAACGAAGCCATGTGGGACAAGATCGCCCAGTGCGAGTCCACCGGTAACTGGAGCATCAACAGCGGCAACGGCTACTACGGCGGCCTGCAGTTCGACATCCAGACCTGGATCGGCGCCGGCGGCGGTGCTTACGCTCCGAACGCGAGCCTCGCCACCAAGGCCCAGCAGATCGACATCGCCAACCGCGTCTACGCGCAGCGCGGCCTGTCGCCGTGGGGCTGCGGCTGGGCGGCCAGCCGCTGATCCGCATGGCACAAACGCGCAGCTGACGGCGATGGCCGGCCCCGGGTACTCCGGGGCCGGCCATCGCCGTTAACCGGAAGGGCCGCCGTGCCGCGCGGGATAGGATACCTAGGTGACTGAACCGATCCCCGCCGTGCCCGCACCGCTGTTCGGTGCCTCCGACATTCGCCGGATGGCAGCGGAAATCGGGGTCAGGCCCACCAAGACCCTGGGCCAGAACTTTGTCATTGACGGCAATACGATCCGCCGCATTGTTGCGGCCGCGGGCGTGGGGCCGGACGAGACGGTCCTTGAAGTCGGTCCTGGCCTGGGGTCCCTGACGCTGGGCCTGCTCGACGCCGCAGCGGCGGTCGTCGCCGTCGAAATCGACCCTGTACTCGCCGCGAAGCTCCCCGAAACGGTGAACGAATGGCGGCCGGCCGCCGCCAACGCATTCCACCTGGTGCACGCCGACGCCATGAAAGTCACCGAACTGCCGGTGGAACCCACTGCCCTGGTGGCCAACCTGCCGTACAACGTGGCCGTTCCCGTGGTGCTGCACCTGCTCCAGCATTTCCCCAGCCTGCAGCACGGCCTGGTGATGGTGCAGGACGAGGTAGCGGACCGCTTGGCCGCCGGGCCGGGATCCAAGACCTACGGCGTGCCGTCCGTCAAGGCCGCCTGGTACAGCCAGATGCGCAAGGCCGGCGTGATCGGCATGAACGTGTTTTGGCCGGCCCCGAAAATCCACTCCGGCCTCGTGGCCTTCACCCGCCGCGAACCACCGGCCACCACTGCCACCCGCGAGCAGGTGTTTGCCGTGGTGGATGCTGCGTTTGCGCAGCGGCGCAAGACGCTCCGTGCCGCACTGGCCGGCTGGGCCGGGGGAGCGCCGGATGCCGAGCGTTGCCTGCTGGCGGCCGGCGTGGATCCCACCGCGCGCGGCGAAGTCATCGACATCGCAGCGTTCGCCCGTATCGCCGAAGCCAGGGAAAACCGCCCGTGAGCGCGGCAGGGCGCTTCGCTGCCAGGACGGTCCGGGTCAAGGCGCCGGGCAAGGTCAACGTCTCCCTGGCAGTGGGGCCGCTGCGGCCGGACGGCTACCACTCGGTGGCCAGCGTCTACCTCGCGGTGTCCCTATATGAGGAAGTGGCCGCCACCAGTACCGCTGCCCCCGGCATCACCATCAGCCTCAGCCCGGAAAGCACCCTGGACCTCGACGACGTCGACATCCCCCTGGACGGCAGCAACCTGGCCTACAAGGCGGCCGCCATCATGGCCGACGTTTCCGAACACGCCACCGGCGTGCACCTGGAGATCACCAAACGGGTACCGGTGGCCGGCGGCATGGGCGGTGGTTCCGCCGACGCCGCAGCCACCCTCCTGGCCTGCGACGCCCTCTGGAACAGCGGACTGTCCCGTGAGGAACTGGCACACCTCGCAGCGGAACTGGGCGCAGACGTCCCGTTCTCGCTCCTGGGCGGAACCGCCGTCGGCCTCGGCCTGGGCGACGAACTGTCTCCGGCCCTGGCCAAGGCGCAAACCCACTGGGTGCTGGTGGTGGCAGACTACGGCCTCTCCACGCCCGAGGTGTACCGGACCCTGGACCGCCTGCGCGGCGCCGGGGGAATCGACGCCGAAGAACCCGCCGGGGTTGATCCACAGATCCTCGCGGCGCTGCGCGGCGGCGACGCCGAGTCCCTGGGCCGTGTACTGGTGAACGACCTGCAGCGTGCCTCCATTGAACTCTCGCCTGCGCTGCGCGATACGCTGGGAATCGGTGAATCCCATGGCGCCATTGCAGGCATGGTCTCCGGATCCGGCCCCACCGTGGCTTTGCTGGCCGAAGACTCCGTGGCAGCCGCTGCCCTCGCAGAGGACCTGCAGCGCTACGGCCTGACAGCACTCGCCGTCCACGGCCCCGTCCCGGGCGCACGAATCATCTCCGACACCCTCCTCTAACACTTCCAGTCCGGCAGCAGAAAGCAGTTCCCTTTGGCACACCTTCTTGGCGGCGAAAACCTCACGGTTTCCTACGCAACCCGCACCGTCCTGGACGGCATCACCCTGGGACTGGAGGAAGGGGACCGGATCGGCATGGTGGGCCGCAACGGTGACGGCAAGTCCACCCTGATGCGCCTGCTGTCCCTGCGTTCCACCCCGGACTCCGGCCGGGTCACCAAACGCGGCGACGTCAACGTGGGGTACCTGGACCAGAGCGACGTGCTCGACGGCGACCTGACGGTGGGTGCGGCGATCGTGGGGGACCAGGCGGACTACGAATGGGCCCGCAACCCCCGCATCCGGGAAATCATGGGCGGCCTGGTGTCCGACGTCGACTGGCACGCCAACGTCCACGCCCTTTCCGGCGGCCAGAAGCGCCGCGTGGCCCTGGCCAAGCTGCTCATCGAGGACCACGACGTCATCATGCTGGACGAGCCCACCAACCACCTCGACGTCGAAGGGGTGGCCTGGCTGGCCCGGCACCTGAAGACGCGCTGGCGGGCCAACCAGGGCGCCTTCCTCGTAGTCACCCACGACCGGTGGTTCCTCGACGAAGTCTGCACCAAGACCTGGGAAGTGCACGACGGGATCGTGGACCCCTTTGAAGGCGGTTACGCCGCCTATGTGCTGGCGCGGGCCGAACGCGACCGGATGGCATCCGTGGTGGAAGGCAAGCGCCAGCAGCTGGTCAAGAAGGAGCTCGCCTGGCTGCGGCGCGGCGCCCCCGCCCGCACCGCAAAGCCGAAGTTCCGGATCGAGGCAGCCAACGCGCTCATCGCGGACGTCCCGGCTCCGCGCGACTCGATGGCGCTGAGCAAGATGGCCACCGCCCGCCAGGGCAAGGACGTCCTGGACCTCGAGAACGTGTCCCTGAACTTCCAGGGCGACGACGGCAGGAAGCTCTTCGACAACGTCACCCTGCGCCTGGCCCCGGGGGAGCGCCTGGGCCTGGTGGGCGTCAACGGCGCGGGCAAGACCACCCTCCTCAAGCTGCTCAACGGCGAGATCACGCCCGACGCCGGCAAGCGCAAGCAGGGCAAAACGGTTGTCACCGCCGTGCTCACCCAGGAAGTCAAGGAGCTCGACGACGTCGCTGACCTGCGCGTCATCGAGGTCATCGAGCGGGAAAAGCGTTCGTTCAACGTGGGTGGCAAGGAATTCACGGCCGGCCAGCTGGTGGAGCAGCTCGGATTCACCAACCAGAAACAGTGGACACCCGTGCGCGACCTCTCCGGCGGTGAGCGGCGCCGCCTGCAGCTCCTCCGGCTGCTGGTGGGCGAACCCAACGTGCTGATGCTCGATGAGCCCACCAACGACCTCGACACCGACACCCTCGCCGCCGTTGAGGACGTCCTGGACGGCTGGCCGGGCACCCTGGTGGTGGTCAGCCACGACCGCTACCTGCTTGAACGGGTGACCGACCACCAGATGGCACTGCTCGGCGACGGCAAGCTGCGCGGACTGCCCGGGGGCGTGGACCAGTACCTCGAACTGCGCGAAGCAGCACTGGCCGGCTCAACAGTGACAGGCGGCGGAAACCCGGTCACCAGCGCAGGCCAGGCACAGGCCGGCGGTGGCGCTGGCAACGGACCCTCCGAGGCCGAGAAGCGCGAGGCCCGCAAGGCCCTCAACAGGATCGAGCGGCAAATCAAGAAGCTGGACCAGGAGGAAAAGAAGCTTCATGACCTGATGCTGAAGACCACCGAGGCCGGCGACTTCGACAAGCTCGCCGACCAGAACAAACAGCTCAAGAACCTCACCGACGAAAAAGACGCCCTGGAAATGGAGTGGCTGGAAGCCTCCGAACTCCTCGGCGACTGACAAAGGCGACGCGGGCACCAGCGGTGCAGAAGGCCTTCGTGTAGTCGCGCATCGCGGCGCATCGGGCGCCGTAGGTCGCCCAGCGACCGCAGGTGCCCCTATGCGTTGTGTCTAAGCGACGGCGAAGGGCTCCTGTGCCGCGGACCCGGACCGGACGCAGGTGCCCCGCTCACGAAGGTGACAACTCACCCCTCTGACTGCAGCTCAGGGTCCTTCTTGAGCCCGGTCAGGCCGTTCCAGGCCAGGTTGACCAGGTGCGCGGCCACGGTCTGCTTGTCGGGCTGGCGGCTGTCCTGCCACCACTGGCCGGTCATGGCCACCATGCCCACGAGCATCTGGGCGTACATGGCTCCGTCCTCGCCGCTGAGGCCGCGGCGGGAAAACTCGTCGGAGAGGATGTGCTCCACGCGGGCGGTGACGTGGGAGAGCAGGGTGGAGAACGCGCCCTCAGGCTGGGACGGGGGAGCGTCGCGCATCAGGATACGGAAGCCCTCCGTGCGTTCCTCGATGTAGGTGAGCAGGGCCAGGGCCGCCCGCTCAACGAGGACGCGGGGTTTGGCTTGCTCGGTCAGGGCGGCATTGACGGCATCCAGCAGGATGTGGAATTCGCAGTCCACCACTTCGGTGTAGAGCCCTTCCTTGGAACCGAAGTGTTCGTAGATGACCGGTTTGGACACACCAGCGCAGGCAGCGATTTCCTCGATGGTGGTTCCGTCCAGCCCCCGGGCGGCGAAAAGGCCGCGGCCGACGTCGATCAGCTGGCTTCGGCGCTGCAGGCCAGTCATCCGCATCCGCGGAAGGTTGTTGCTCACCTTCCCATCATGCCCCACCGCCGGCGGCAGGATTCAGCGGGACGGACGGCAGCCGGACGCCCTGTGTCGCGCAGGGCCCTGAACCCGTGGCAAAATAGGGACTTGTGCCCGGAGCTTGAGTCTTCCGGCACGGTCCGCTCTGGTGTAACGGCAGCACCCCGGCCTTTGGAGCCGTGGAGTATAGGTTCGAATCCTATGGGCGGAACTGCTGCGCGGGGCGCGATCATGAGGATGGCACCCGGTGCCCGGCGGCTTGGCCCGCGGGGTTCCGCCAAGCGCCAGCACAACGAAGCAAGGAGAGCCCGTACGTGATCCCCGAGAATGCCGGCCCGGCCGCTGTAATTGTTCTGGCAGCAGGCGCCGGTACCCGGATGAAATCGCGTACCCCCAAGATCCTGCACGAAATCGGCGGCCTGTCCATGGTGGGCCACGCCCTCCGCGCGGCCCGCAGCATCGCCCCCCAGCGCCTTGCGATTGTGGTGCGCCATGAACGCGACCTGGTGGCCGGCCATGTATCGGCCCTCGACCCCGACGCCGTCATTGTGGACCAGGACGACGTGCCCGGCACCGGCCGCGCTGTGGAAGCCGCCCTGCATGCCCTGCACGCGGATGAGGACCTGGCTGGAACCGTGGTGGTCACCTACGGTGACGTGCCCCTGCTGTCCGGCGACCTGCTGAAGGAACTCGTTGCCACCCACGAACGCGAAGGCAACGCTGTCACGGTCCTCACGGCCGTCCTGGACGACGCCGCCGGCTACGGCCGCATCCTTCGCGGTGAGGACGGCTCCGTCACCGGCATCCGCGAACACAAGGACGCCTCCGAGTCCGAAAAGCTGATCCGGGAAGTCAATTCCGGGATCTACGCCTTCGACGCCGCCGTGCTCCGCGAGGCGCTGGCCAAGGTGACCACCGACAACGCCCAGGGGGAGAAATACCTCACCGACGTGCTGGGACTCGCACGCGAGGCAGGCGGCCGCGTTGCCGCCGTCGTCACCGCTGACCGCTGGCAGGTGGAAGGCGCCAACGACCGCGTCCAGCTCGCAGCCCTCGGTGCCGAGCTGAACCGCCGCACCGTGGAAGCATGGATGCGTGCCGGCGTGACCGTGGTGGACCCGGCCACCACGTGGATCGACGCGTCAGTCACCCTCGACGAGGACGTCCGGCTCCTGCCCAACACCCAGCTGCACGGCACCACTACGGTGGCCAGGGACGCCGTCGTGGGCCCCGACACCACCCTGACCGACGTCGAAGTCGGCGAGGGTGCCACGGTGGTCCGCACCCACGGCTCCGGCTCGGTGATCGGGCCGCGCGCCGCCGTCGGCCCCTTCACCTACCTTCGCCCTGGCACCGTCCTGGGTGAAAAAGGAAAGATCGGCGCCTTCTACGAAACCAAGAACGTCACCATCGGCCGCGGCTCCAAGCTGTCCCACCTGGGATATGCCGGGGACGCCGAAATCGGCGAGGACACCAACATCGGCTGCGGCAACATCACAGCCAATTACGACGGCGAGAAGAAGCACCGCACGGTGATCGGCTCGGGCGTCCGGACAGGCTCCAACACGGTCTTTGTTGCCCCGGTCACCGTGGGGGACGGCGCCTACAGCGGCGCCGGCGCGGTGATCCGCAAGGACGTACCGGCCGGTGCCTTGGCGCTGAGCATCGCCGCCCAGCGCAACACTGAAGGCTGGGTCCCGGCGCACCGCCCGGGGACCCGGTCCGCCGAACTGGCCCAGGCGGCCACCCCTGACTCCTCAAGTACCCCGGCATCTACAGAAGAGGGCAAGTAACAATGAGCGAAATTACGGCGCACGGCGAGAAGAAGCTGGTGCTCGCCTCCGGGCGGGCACACCCTGAGCTGGCAAGGGAAATCGCCAAGGAGCTCGGCACCGAACTCCTCCCGCTGGATGCCTACGACTTCGCCAACGGTGAGATCTACGTCCGGGCCGGTGAAAGCGTCCGCGGTACCGATGCCTTCGTGATCCAGGCCCACCCCGCACCGCTGAACAACCACCTCATGGAACAGCTGATCATGATCGATTCGCTGAAGCGGGCCTCCGCCAAGCGGATCACCGTCGTTTCGCCGTTCTACCCCTATGCCCGCCAGGACAAGAAGGGCCGCGGCCGCGAGCCGATCTCCGCGCGGCTGGTGGCGGACCTCTACAAGACCGCCGGTGCGGACCGCATCATGAGCGTGGACCTGCACACCTCCCAGATCCAGGGCTTCTTCGACGGCCCGGTTGACCACCTGATGGCCATCCCGCTGCTGGCCGACTACATCCGGACCCGCGTGGGTTCGGACAACATCACCGTGGTGTCGCCGGACACCGGCCGCGTCCGCGTCGCCGAACAGTGGGCCGAACGGCTGGGCGGCGCGCCCTTGGCCTTCGTCCACAAGAGCCGCGACCTCACCGTCCCCAACCAGGCCGTTTCCAAGACCGTCGTGGGCCAGATCGAGGGCCGCACCTGCGTCCTGATCGACGACATGATCGACACCGGCGGAACCATCTCCGGCGCCGTCACCGTCCTGAAGAACGCCGGCGCCAAGGATGTCATCATCGCGGCCACCCACGCTGTCTTCTCCGACCCCGCGGCCCGGCGCCTCTCCGAGTCCGGCGCGCGCGAAGTGGTGGTCACCAACACGCTGCCGCTCAATTCGTCCCAGCGTTTCCCGCAGCTCACGGTGCTTTCCATCGCGCCTTTGATTGCCAGGGCCATCCGCGAAGTGTTCGACGACGGTTCCGTCACCAGCCTCTTCGACGGCAAGGCCTAGGACAGTACTTGACGGGACCCCGCCGGCAGGAGCCGGCTGGGTCTGCGCCCCACCGCCCCCTGAGCTTGCGAGCTCAGGGGGCGGTGCGGATTAAAGGAAATGGTCCCCCCACTGGTAGGCTTTTAGGCGATACCTTGGCGAGGGAGGGCATAGCCTCCGTTATCGACTGGGTCTGCAGGTCCTTTTGCAGGGACCGCCTTCTTGAAGGGCCGCCTCCGGGCCGCCCGGCGTTGAAGGTCACACCAGACCTCCGCCCTTGCTGAACACCGTTTAGTCTTCAAGGAGATTTCCATGTCTGAGCAGAAGCTCGCAGCAGAACTGCGCACCGAATTCGGCAAGGGCTACGCCCGCCGCGCCCGGATGGCCAACCTGATCCCCGCCGTCATCTACGGCCACGGCGCAGAGCCCATCCACGTCACCCTCCCGGCCAAGGCCACCACCCTCGCGGTCCGCACCGCCAACGCCCTGCTGTCCCTGGACATCAACGGCGAAGGCCACCTGGCCCTGGTCAAGGACATCCAGCGCGATCCCGTAAAGCAGATCATCGAGCACATCGACCTCCTGACCGTCCGCCAGGGCGAAAAGGTCACGGTTGACGTTCCGGTCCACGTTGAAGGCGAAACCGCCCCCGGCACCGTCCACAACCTGGAACTGACCGTCGTGTCCCTCGAGGCCGAGGCAACCCACCTGCCCACCGCCGTCGTGGTCAGTGTTGAAGGCCGCGCCGCCGGCGAGCACATCCACGCCTCCGACCTGGTCCTGCCCAAGGGCACCGTCCTCCTGACGGACGCCGAGGCACTCGTGGTGAACATCTCCGAGGCCGTCGAAATCGCCGAGGAAACTGAAACCGAAGCTGCCGCCGAGGGCGCAGCAGAGGAAGCTCCCGCAGCAGAAGAAGCCGCAGCAGAGTAACCACCGCAGTTCCCGCAGTGGCCGGACCCCCGAGGGGCCCGGCCACTGCCATGTCCGCAGGCGGGCGTCCTTCCGGACGCTGCCATCCTGTCCACGCCATCCCCCTAGGATTGAATCCATGACTGACACCTGGCTGATCGTTGGCCTCGGCAACCCCGGCACGCAGTACCAAGGCAACAGGCACAACGTGGGCCAGATGGTGCTCGATGAACTCGCCGGCCGCATTGGGTCCGGATTCAAAACCCATAAAGCCCGCGCCCAGGTCCTCGAAGGCCGGCTTGGCATCGGTGGCCCCAGGGTGGTCCTGGCGAAGCCGATGAGCTACATGAACGTATCCGGGGGCCCCGTCTCAGCCCTGGCCAACTTCTACGGCATCCCCGCGGACCACGTTGTCGCGGTGCATGACGAAATCGACATCCCCTTCAACACGGTCAAACTCAAGCTCGGTGGCGGGGAAGGCGGCCATAACGGGTTGCGGGACATCTCCAAGGCACTCGGCACCAAGGACTACCTGCGGGTCCGCGTCGGGGTGGGACGGCCGCCCGGACGGATGGACACCGCCGACTTTGTCCTTCGCGACTTCGGCACCGCGGAACACAAGGAATTACCTTTCCTGCTGGACGATGCCGCCGACGCCGTAGAGTCCCTGCTCCGGGAGGGACTCACGGCGGCGCAGCAGAAGTTCCACCCTGCCAAAACGGAAATACGCCAGCCGGAATCGTAAAAGTTCCCTCTGGCCCTGTTTCCCTGTCTGTGGCACGGGGTACTCTTCTTCCTATGCGGGGGAGCAATGGGGCTACATCCCGCTATTGCAGGATGTAGGGGAAAAGTTCATGTCAATCGAGCCACTCAGCTGGGGACGTGGGTCAACGCCGCAAGGTGACGGGCTGCCCACGCCATCCTCCGGGGCACCGGAGGGCCAGCAATGGTCCATGCCTGCACGAAGCGCCAACCTCGACGCCGTCCGCACCGCCCTGACCAGCGAAAACTCCTTGGGAGTGGTGGTCACCGGTCCCAGGGGAGTGGGCAAGTCCTCCCTTGCCCGCGCCGCCGTGGCGGACCTCGGCCCGGATATCTGGTCCCTGCAGCTCCGGAGTGGGCCTTCGGGATCCGCCACCCCGTACGGTTGCCTCTCATTCCTGCTGGCCCGGCTCCCGCAGGCCTACATGGGCTCGCCCACCGCCATCCTCCGGGGCATCACCTCGTTGATCCGCAGCGACGCCGCCGGCAGGCCATGCGTTATTACGCTGGACACCTCCGCCTGCATCGACGACATGAGCGCGGGCGTGCTGCTGAACGTCCTGCTGACCGGCACGGCGAAGATCGTTGCCGTCGCCCCAAACTCCAGCGACCTTCCGGCTGATTTCCACTGGCTCCTTACGGACCGGAAGCTGACCGAAGTACGGCTCAGCAACCTCAACGAGCTGCAAACCAGGCAGGTGCTGCTGTCCCTGCTGGGCCACCGGGTCGCTTCCTCCCTGGTCAGCACCTACCACCAGATGGTGGGCGGAAATCCACTGCTGCTCAAAGCCCTTGTCACCGAACAGCAGCTCTCCGGAAACCTGGTCCTCTCCGATTCGGTCTGGACGCTGCGGGACAAGGTGGTGCTCGACGGCGCCGCCAGCCTTGATGACATCGTCCGCTCCCGCTGGTCGCGGGAAACTCCCGAGACCCGCGAGGTCATCGAAATGCTCTCCTGCGCCCGGCGCGTGGAGTTGTCCAGCCTCACCGCGATCTACGGCGCGGACGTGGTTGCGGACATGGAGGACGGCGCGCTGCTCGAGATCGACGACTCCGAGAACCGCTGGGTGTCGCTGCGCGAGAAATACATCGGGGATGTTGTCAGGACCTGGCTGAGCATCTCCCGGCGGCGCGAGCTTCGCAACGTACTCCTGGGCGGCAGGGAGCCGGACCCGGCAATCATGACGGTGGATGAACTGATGTCCTTCGCCGCCTGGACCCATGAGTGCGAGGCCGAACTGGCTCCCGCGCTGGCGTTGGCGGCTGCCGAGGCTGCAGTCCAGCTTTTCGACCCCCGGTTCGCCCTGACCTATGCGGACATGCTGCGGCGAACCGATGCCGGATGGGCGTCGGCGCAGCGCCAAAAGGCCGCGGCATACCTGCAGCTGGACATGCCGGACCAGGCCTTGTCAGCCCTGGAAAGTATTTCCCGGCCCGAGCTCGATGCCCTCGATCCCGAAGAGTATGCCCAGGTAATGGCCGCCAAGGCGCGGGTGATGCGGTACCTCCCTGAGCACGAGGGCAAGGTCCCCGAACTCCTGGCCACCGCCAGGGAATGGCTGGACAGGACGGCGCAGCCTCCGGTCTGGCCTGCACCCGCAGCCGTTGCGGCCAACCGCATCTCCTTGAGCGAATTCGAATACCAGGCCCACACCGGCAATTACGCTGCCATGATTCCGGCACTGGAACAGGCGGCCGATCCCGAGGCCAACCCGGACACCGCGTTCCGGTTCCAGTCCGCCATCACGCTGATGAGCGCCCTGGCGCTGACCGGGCGGGAGATGGACGCACTGAGCCTCATGCGCCAACTCGGCGGGCAGCTCACCGACGCCTCGCACATCGTTGGGCTCCGTGAGCGCTACACCAGGGAGGCCTACTTCGTGCTGCTGGTGGCGGGCCAGTGGCGGCGCTGCATCGACCTCCTCAGCCCCTTCAGTACTGGTCAGCCCCACCGGCTGCCGTACCGGAGCGCCGCCACCGAACTCGCGGCCGGAGTGGCCTTCGCTTTCTCGGGTCGGGGCGAGGCGGCCCTTGAACCCCTGATCTCCGCCGCTGCGCAGCTGGAACTGCAGCCAGTCCAGGCGGCCCTGCGGACGGCGTACGCCGCCACGGCCTTGGCCTACGCGCAGACCGGGAACGCCGCCTTTGCCCGCAAGTACCTGGCTAAGCTGCAAAGGACATCCGGCAAGGCAGGGTTCGCAGCGGAGAGCATCATCGAGTTCTGTGCCCTCGTCGCCGGCCGCTGGCTGGGCGACTCCGAGGCCGTGGCGGGACTGAAACAGGGTGCCCGCCGCAACCTCGAAGCAGGCAGGCACACCCTGGGCGGCATGTACCTGCTGGCCGCAACCGTGAACGGCAGCGATACCGACTTCCGCCTCCTGGAGGACATCGCAGGCCATCGGCAGGGTCCGCTGGCCGAAGTTTCACGGCTGATCGCCCTCGGGAGCAGGACGAAGGACGCCAAGACACTCCTTGCCGGCGGCGAGCTCGCAGCGACACTGGAGCTGGACGCCGTTGAAGCCCGGTGCATGGCGTTGGCGGTTGATTTCGCCCGCCAGGACGGGGACGCCCTCTCGGCAAGGACCGCCCAGGCCCGGCTGGACATCCTGGCCGCCACCGTCTCCAACCTGCCCATCGTGCCCAGCAGCGGGAGCCCGCTGTTGACCAGCCGGGAACGGCAAATTGCCCGAATGGCCGGCCGCGGTGCATCGAACCGTGACATCGCCATGGAAATGGGCGTGTCGGTCCGCACCGTGGAAGGCCATTTGTACCAGGTCTTCACTAAGCTGGGCGTGACTTCAAGGGGTGATCTGACTGGACTCGTCTAACGGGCACAAGCCGGCGGCTGCGCACCGGCTCCTTACCGGCCGCCGGGAGCCGGTGGAGCGGATCTGCAACCTGGTCCGGAACGGCACCCACCAGGCCGTGTTCATCATGGCCGGCCCGGGCATCGGAAAGTCGGCCGTAACGGATGCCGTAACGGAGCGGCTCGCAGGGACCATGAGCATCCTCCGCATCCATGCCAGTTCTGCCCTGGCCGGGGTGCCGTTCGGGGTCCTGACCCCTTATACGGGGGACCTCACCGCTGAAGAGTCGGTATCACCCGTGGCAGTGCTCCGCTCCATGTGGTCCTATTTCGAGAAGCTCAAGGGTGCCGGCAGCTCGCCGGTCCTGCTGGCGGTGGATGACGCCCACCACCTGGATGACGCCTCCGCGGGCGTTCTCGCCGAGGTGATTTCGGCTGGTTGGGCAACGGTGGTGGCCGCCGCCCGTCCGCGTCCGGGCCTGCCGCAGCCGCTGGACCAGCTTTGGTACGACGGCCTGGCCGAGCGCGTGGACCTCCGTCCCCTCAACCATGAACAGATCGAAGAAGTCCTGGCCCACATCCTTGACGGGACAGTGCCTGGTGCCACCGTGGATGCCATCTGGAATGCTTCCGGGGGAAACCCCCGGTTGCTTGATGCCCTGCTCCATGACGCCGCTGAAGCAGGCGTGCTGGCCAAGAGCAACGGAATCTGGATGCTGCTGGGTGCACTGCCCGCGGACGGTGCCCGGCTCGCGGCCGTAGTGGCCAAAGACCATCTCCGGCGGGGGCCCGAGGAACAGGAAGCCCTGAAGCTCATTGCCCTGGCCGGGCCGGTGGGCCGAAAGGTCATCGAGGACATCAGCGGGGCAGCAGTGGTCCGTTCCCTGCTGGACCAGCAGATGATCGTGGAAACCCCCGGTATCCCCGCTGAACTTTCCATGTGGAACGGGCTTTTCGCCGGGGCCATCCGGAACACCGTCTCCGTCTCCCGCAGCCTCCAGCTGCTCGAAAAGGTCAAGGCCCACCAGAACCCCACCCTGCTGCAGGGGGAGGGCCGGCTGCGGTCGGTGGAATGGGCCCTGGAGTGTGGCATCCGGGTGAGCGACGAAGAAATGCTTGCGGCAGCGAAAGAGGCCCTGCTGCGGTTCCGCAACCACAGTGCGCGTTCCATTGCCGCCCGCATCCACCACCCCCCGCTGGTTCCGCTGGCCCAGGCCATACAGGCCCGGGCGCTGTACAACGAGGGCGCCTATGCGGACGCAGCGGCTCTGCTGGACGCTTGCTGGCTCCCGTTGGCAGAGGACACCGAGGGACCGGCCGTCCTGATGCTCAGGGTCTCGGCACACCAGGCCACTGGCCGTCCCGTGGGTGTTGTGGCAGAGGACGTCGAAAAACACTCAGCATTGTCCGGCCGGGAAGACAACTGGCAGGAAGAGCTCCTGCACCTCCTGCAACTCGGCGCCGACGTGAATGTCCAGGCTTTGGAGGACGCCGTCAACGGGATGCGGAAGCGCCGCACCGGAACAGGTGGGGAACCGCTGCGGGCCTTGGCAGAGGGGCTCCTTGCCCATGCCCTTGCCTCCGCAGGGCGTCCGGTGGAGGGGCTCGAAGCCGCCCTGCTGGCAGCCTCGGAGCTGCCACCGCTGGAAGGCAGCCTGTTCTTCTTCCCTGAATTCGTGCTCGGGAGGCTCGTCTCCGACTACCTGGCCCTGGGCGAATGGGAGTCGGCGGAGCGGGAGATCAACCATTACGCCGCGGCCAACAGCCCGGGCGCAGCAACCTTCAACGGGAGCCTGCAGCTGCTCCAGGGCTATTCGCTGCTCCGCCAGGGGAGGATGGAGCGCGCCTACCAGGTCCTGCTGCCGGCCGTGGAGGCGCTGAGGCTCAACGACCCCCTGCAGCTGTACCGGTTTGGTACCGCACTGGGCTTCTATTCAGCGGCCCGGCTTGGGGATGCCGAACAGGCCCGGCGGCTGGAACAGGACCACAAAGACGCCGCAGCCGGCTGGCCCGCCCACGATCTCCTCGCCGAAGCCTACGTGGCAGCCGCCGCCGAGTACCTTGCCCGTGACGGCAAGGGGCTGGCCGCACTGCAGACCCTGATGACCACCACGGAGGCTTCCGCGCGCACCGGCAACCTGCTCGAAGTCCTGGCCATGTGCTGGGACCTGGGGGATCCCTCGGTGGTGCCCATGGTGCAGTCAGCCGCCCGTGGCGTGGAAGGCCGGTGGGCGGAAGCCCTGCTGACCCTGGCCACCGCCTGGGAGGCTGCAGACGGCGATACCCTCATGGCAACGGCTGCCTCGCTGGAGGAGGCAGGCTTTGTGAACCTGGCCCGGGAAGCCTATGCCCGTGCCAGCACCGTGTTGGAGCAGGCCGGAGAACGACGCCGCTCCAGGCAGGCCGTTGCCCAGCGGGAGAAGTGCGACCACGAACTGGGTGAGCGGTTCCGGGAAGGCCGCTTCATTGCTGCGGCGCCCGCCGTCCGCCTGACCCGGCGTGAGCAGGACATCGTGGAGCTGGCGGTGCAGGGCCTGACCGACCGGGAGATCGCCCAGCGGCTCATGGTCTCCGTCCGGACGGTGGAAGGCCACCTCTACCGGACCTACGTCAAGCTTGGGGTCCGGAGCCGCGACGAGCTCGAGTCGGCCCTGCCCAAGTAAAATCCCGGCCGGGCTAAGCCGGCCCTGCCCAAGTAATGTCCCGGCCGGGTTAAATCCGCCCTGCCCAACCGCTGCTCCGCGCCGCCTCCGGCGTTCCCGGGACGGTCACCCAGTGCTGCCCTAAGCGATCCCGCGCCATAAAGGATCGGCGCGTAGCCGCAGGGCGCCCCGGTAGTACTGCCCGGTGGATTCGAGTACTGCCTACTCGTGTACGGAAGGCCGCCGCGGGATTTACTTAAGGAGGCAAAGCGAAGCGGCCGGCTGGACGCCGCGGAGCAGCCGACAGGACATTGAGGCCCACTCAACTTCCGGCCCGCAGGGGCCGGGCTTAGACGGGGCCGGCGACGTCAGAGTCTTCTGAGACCAAGACTCTCCCCCCAGCCGTCGCCGGCCCTCTGCTCCCTCGGCTGAAGCCCGGGGCAGCGGTGGCGGCTGCCCCTCCCGGGCGGCCGCCACAGCCGTGTGTGGGACAATTGGGTGTCAGCCATTGGCAGCCCAAGGAGTTCGTTTTGGCCGTAGTATCAACGCCAGCCACGCTGGAACGTGCCGTCCCTGCCATGGATAACGCCGAGGTACTGCGCATCCGCAACGACTTCCCGGTCCTTGACCAACTGGTCAATGGGCAGCCGCTGGTCTACCTGGACTCCGGGGCCACGTCGCAGAACCCGTTGAGCGTCATCGAAGCCGAACAGGAGTTCTACGAACAGCGGAACGCCGCCGTTCACCGTGGCGCCCACCACCTCGCGGTGGAGGCCACCGAAGCCTTCGAGGATGCCCGGCAGACCATGGCCGACTTCATTGGTGCCGACTACGTGGAAACCATCTGGACGTCGAACGCCACCGAGGGCTTGAACCTCCTGTCCTACGCACTGTCCAATGCCGGGCTTTGGGCGGCCCAGGGCCGCGGAGACCAAGCGCTGAAGGGACTGGCGCTGAAGCCCGGCGACGAGATCGTGGTGACGGAAATGGAACACCACGCCAACCTGATTCCTTGGCAGGAACTGGCATTCCGCACCGGGGCCACCCTCCGCTACATTCCCATCGCGGACGACGGCAGCCTCCGCATGGACCAGGCCGCAGACATCATCGGCCCGCGCACCAGGATCCTTGCCTTTACCCACGCCTCCAACGTTCTGGGCATTATCAACCCGGTGCAGGAGCTGACGGCCCTGGGGCATGACGCCGGCGCCCTGGTGGTCCTGGACGCCTGCCAGTCCGCGCCGCACCTGCCCCTGGACGTCAAGGAGCTGGACGTGGACTTCGCGGTTTTCTCCGGCCACAAGATGCTCGCACCCACCGGAATCGGGGTGCTGTACGGCCGGCAGGAGCTCCTGGACATCCTGCCGCCGTTCCTCACCGGCGGATCGATGATCACAACGGTCACCATGGAACGGGCGGAGTACCTTCCGGCGCCCCAGCGTTTCGAGGCCGGGACCCAGCGCATTTCCCAGGCCGTTGCGCTCGCGGCCGCCGCCAACTACCTGACCGAAACGGGGCTGGACCGCATCCACCGGTGGGAGGCAGACCTTGGCCAGCGCATGGTGGCGGGCCTGGAAGGCATCCCGGGCATCAGGGTCCTGGGCCCGGCCGCGGGCAAGGAACGGATCGGCCTTGCCGCGTTCGATGTCGAAGGTGTCCATGCCCACGACGTGGGCCAGTTCCTGGACTCCCGCGGCATTGCCGTCCGCGTGGGGCACCACTGCGCCCAGCCGCTGCACCGGCGCCTCGGCCTGACCGCCACCACCCGCGCCAGCGCCTACCTCTACAACACCACCGACGACGTGGACCGCTTCCTCGAAGCCGTGGCCGGCGTCCGGGCCTACTTCCGCGCCTAGCGGAGAACACGAAAGTTGACATCATGAGCCTTGACCAGCTGTACCAGCAGATCATCCTTGACCACTCCAAGGCCCGCCACGGCAGCGGCCTGGCCACCACGGAAGCGCCGGATGGCACGTCCACCGGGCAGTCCCACCAGCTCAACCCGGTGTGCGGGGACGAGGTCACGCTCCGCCTTGCGGTCCAGGACGGAAAGGTGGCCCAGATCGCCTGGGACGGGGCCGGCTGCTCCATTTCCATGGCGTCCGCATCTGTCCTGTCCGACCTCGCCCAAGGCATGACGGTGGCCGAGCTCCACGAAGTCATCGACAGCTTCCGGGAAGTCCTGCGCTCCCGGGGCAAGGTCCACGCCGATCCCGAACTGCTGGGGGACGCCGCCGCCTTCGAGGGAGTGGCCCGCTACGCGGCCCGGGTCAAGTGCGCCATGATTTCCTGGGTGGCGGCCGAGGACGCGCTCAACCAGGCGGCCTGAGCCCGACAGCAAACAGCCCGGGCCTTCCTCCAGCAGGAGGAAGGCCCGGGCTGTTGCGTGCCACTACGGGCGGTGCCGGGTCAGCCGAGCAGGCCGAGGACCCCGATCACGGCGGTGGCCAGTCCAAGCACCATGGAGATGCCCACCAGCACCACGTGGACGGTCAGGAACTTCGTTGCCTTGCCGGCGGCATCACGGGCGCGCGGATCCTTCATGACGCGGCGCAGGAACTGCGGCCACACCACCAGCGACCAGACACCGGCAACAATGAGGACCAGCGCGGCGAAGACGGGAAGCTGCACGGGCTAGTGGCTTTCCAGCCAGGCCTGCGCCTGGGCGGCCTGCAGGTTCAGCGCCTTGGCCACCATGGGCTCGGCGGCGTCGGCGATCTTGCCACCGAGGAACGGCACGGAGGACTTCACGGCGCCCTCAAGTTCCACGCGGGTTCCGCCGGCGTCGGCCACCAGCCGCTGGACGGCGGTGACGTCCACGGGAGCGCCGGCGATCTTCAGCGAGATGTTGCTCTGGCGGGAGCCGTCCGCGGCGGGTGCCTCCCAGTTCTCCACCTGGGTCACCTTGAGGTGCTCACCCACGAATTTGCGGGCGATTTCGGGCAGCCTGGTGGTGGGCAGGGTGCGCACGGAGGTGGTGTTGAAGGCCCCGGCGATGTCGCCGTCCACGGTGAATGATTCCAGGCTGCCGCCCACCAGCTGGCTGACGTGGCGCTGGAAATCCTCGTTCACCAGCACAGCGGCAACGCTGTCAACGGGGTGCGGAAGGGTGGTGGTTGCGCTCAGCGCCATGGGTCCTCCTGGGACGTGGGGAACGGATTAAGCCTCCAACATCCTACGGGGTGGTGGCCGCGGGCTCCGCATCGGCCAGTTTCCGGGCGGTGGTGGTGATGTTGCGGGCCATGGCCGGGAAGATCAGGCTGTGGAACGGCAGGACGGCGAGCCAGTACAGCCTGCCGCTCAGTCCCTTGGGGAAGAAGATGGCGCGCTGCCGGTAGCGGCTGCCCGTCCCGTCCGGTTCCACGGAGAGCTCCAGCCAGGCACGTCCCGGGGCACGCATTTCGGCGCGAAGCCGGAGCAGCCTGCCGCGCTCGATCCGCTCCACCCGCCACCAGTCCACCACCTCGCCCGCGGCGAGGGTGTGGGGGTGCCGGCGCCCGCGCAGCAGGCCGGCGCCGCCGGTCAGCTTGTCTAGCCAGCCGCGGACCTGCCACGCCAGCGGCAGCGAGTACCAGCCGTTGCGCCCGCCAATGCCTTCGATGACCGTCCACACGTGGGCCGGATCCACCTCGCCGTGGAACGTCCGCTCGTCGATGTAGACCTTGTGTCCGGCCCACTCCGGGTCGCTGGGCAGGGGGTCGGAATCCGCGCCGGCATTGGCCCAGGTGGTCTCCACCTGTCCGTCCCGCTCCTTGCCCAGCGCCAGTGCCACCGCGGTCCGGTACGGGGTCAGGCCGCCGTCGGGCTGCGGGATGTACTGGTCGATATCGTGCTCGTTGGATACTGCGTCGTGCTGGAGCGACTGGACCAGCGGGACCGCCATGGACCACGGGATGGGCGTGGTCAGCGCCACCCAGATGCCTGCCAGCTTGGGCGCAGGGATGGGCAGCGCCAGCACCACCCGGTAGGGCAGGCCTGCTTCCGCAGAGTATTCCTGCATCATCCTGGCGTAGGTCAGGACCTGCCGGCAGCCAATATCGAACGTGCTGTTGATGGTCCCCTCCAGGGATGCGGCGGCAACCAGGTAGTAGAGGACGTCGCGGACGGCGATGGCTTCGATCCGGTTGCGCACCCAGCTGGGCGCCGGCATCAGCGGCAGCGTTTCGGAGAGGTGGCGGATCATCTCGAAGGAGGCGGAGCCGGAGCCGATCACCACCCCTGCCTGGAACACCACGGCGTCCACCGGGCTGTCCAGGAAGACCTTTCCCACGGCCTCGCGCGAGCGCATGTGGGTGGAAAGTTCCACCCCCTGCGGGTGCAGGCCGCCCAGGTACACAATCCGGTGCACTCCCGCGCCGGTGGCAGCGTCCGCGGCGGTCCTGGCCATGGCCTTTTCCTTCGCTTCGAACCCGGCCCCGGCCGCCATGGAGTGGACCAGGTAGTAGAAGACGTCGACGCCGGCCAGCGCTTCCCGGAGGGCGTCGCCGTCGTCGAGGCTGCTTTGCACCACCTCCACCTTGTCGCGCCAAGGGACGCCGGCGATCTTGTCGGGGGAGCGGACCAGCACCTTCACCGTGTGGCCGGCTTCCAGCAGCTTGGGCACAAGCCGGCCGCCGATGTAGCCGGTGGCGCCCGTAACGAGGACGGTCCTGGGTGTTGGTGTGGCACTCATTGCGGTCATGCTGGCTCCTGTTCGTCCCTTGGAATTCGCAGCGGCCGCCCCTGCGGACGGCTGCGCTGCGGAAAAGGCTGCGGAAATCGCTCGACATTGCCAGCCTAGATCCATTCCCGCGGGCATGGTTCCGTGCTGCCACGCCGTTCCTGCGCGGTAGGCTGGAAGTACCCGGGATTCGCAGCGAATTTCGGGTTTTCGCGTTGCCTGCTTGCTTTCGCTGAACACCACAGGAGCTTCTGCCATGAGTCTTCCCGGCCAGTCACCCGCCGGCACGGTCCCCACGCTGGATGGCCTGCGCCGTGCCCTGGAACCGGACCAGACGTTCGCCCGCGTCCGGGCGGAGGCCGCCAGGGGCTTCGAGGTCCGCGGCCAGGACTACCAGCTCAGCGCTCCTGCCGGCCTGCGCCCCGTGCTGCTGGCGGAGATGGCGGACGGCCTGGCAGCGTCCGCGGACGGCCGCGAACCCGGCGTCGTGCTCGCTGTCACCGCCACCGGCCGTGAAGCGGAGGATCTGTCCGCAGCACTGCGCGCCTACCTGCCCGCGGATTCTGTGGCGGAGTTTCCCAGCTGGGAGACCCTCCCGCACGAGCGCCTTTCCCCACGTTCGGACACCGTAGGGCGCCGGCTGTCCGTGCTGCGCCGCCTGGCACATCCGGAAAGTTCGACGGCGGCCCGCCTGCGCGTCGTCGTCGCGCCGGTCCGCGCCGTGGTACAGCCTGTGGTGGCCGGACTTGGGGACCTTGTTCCCGTCACGCTGAAGGTGGGCCAGGATGTTCCGTTCACCAGCGTGGTGAAGAGCCTCGCCGACGCCGCGTACGCCCGGGTGGACATGGTCACGCACCGCGGCGAGTTCGCGGTCCGCGGCGGCATCATCGACGTCTTTCCGCCCACGGAGGACCACCCCATCCGGGTTGAGTTCTTCGGCGACGAGGTTGACCAAATGCGCTGGTTCGCCGTGGCCGACCAGCGCTCGCTGTCCGCCCCGGGCGTCCACCACCCCACGGAACTGCACGCCCCGCCCTGCCGCGAGATCCTCATTACCCCCTCCGTGATGTCCCGCGCCGCGACGTTGAAATCCCAGCTTCCGGCTGCCGCGGACATGCTGGAGAAGATCGCCGGCGGCATCGCGGTGGAAGGCATGGAATCGCTGGCGCCGGTACTGGTGGACGCGATGGTCCCCTTTGTGGACCAGTTGCCGGCCGACTCCATCGCCGTGGTGATCGAACCGGAGAAGGTGCGCACCCGCGCCCACGACCTCGCCGCCACCAACGAGGAATTCCTCGAGGCGGCATGGTCCACCGCGTCCGACGGCGGGGCAGCACCTTTGGACCTCAGCTCGCAGGCGTCGGCCGCGCTCCATTCGGCGAGCTTCCGGTCGCTGGCCGAGACCCGCGGCTCAGCCCTGGCGCACGGCGTCTCCTGGTGGTCCATCACGTCCCTGGCGCAGGACGCGGAACTGCTGCCCGAGATCGATGTCCTGAACCTGCACGCCCGTGAACCCCGCGGCTACCAGGGCGACGTCGCCGAGATGATGGACTTCATCGGCTCGCACGTGCGGGACCAGTGGCGGATCGTGGTGGCCACCGAGGGCCCTGGGCCCGCCCAGCGCCTGGCCGAGCTGTTCCACGAAAACGACATCCCCTGCGCCCGCGTCGACAGCCTGGACCACGAACCCCAGGCGGGCATCATCGAAGTGACCACCGCCGCCGTCGGCCGCGGTTTTGTCCTGGACGGGCTCAAACTTGGCCTGCTCACCGAAGCAGACCTGCTGGGCCGTACCTCCGCCGGGTCCACCAAGGACATGCGGAAGATGCCCTCCAAACGGCGCAACGCCGTTGACCCCCTGCAGCTGGTGACGGGGGACCACGTGGTCCACGAACAGCACGGCATCGGCCGGTTCGTCGAACTCATCCAGCGCAAGGTGGCCGGCGGCGGCGACGGCGTCCGGGAATACCTGGTGCTCGAATACGCGCCCGCCAAGCGCGGCGCCCCCGGCGACCGCCTGTTCGTCCCCACGGATCAGCTGGACCAGGTAACCCGCTACGTTGGCGGCGACACCCCGGTCCTGAGCAAGATGGGCGGTGCGGACTGGGCCAGCACCAAGTCCAAGGCGCGCAAGGCCGTCAAGGAGATCGCCGGTGAACTGATCCGGCTGTACTCCGCCCGGATGGCCTCCCGCGGCCACGCCTTCGGCCCCGACACCCCCTGGCAGCGCGAACTGGAGGAAGCCTTCCCCTACGTGGAGACGCCGGACCAGCTGACCACCATCAACGAGGTCAAGGCGGACATGGAGCGGGAGATCCCCATGGACCGGCTGGTGTCCGGCGACGTGGGCTACGGCAAGACCGAGATCGCGGTACGGGCGGCGTTCAAGGCCGTGCAGGACGGCAAGCAGGTGGCAGTGCTGGTGCCCACCACGCTGCTGGCCCAGCAGCACTACGAGACCTTCACCGAACGGTTCTCCGGTTTCCCCCTGCGGGTCAAGCCGCTGTCCAGGTTCCAGTCCGCCAAGGAGTCCAAGGAGACCGCCGAGGGCGTCAAGAGCGGCGCCGTGGACGTGGTGATCGGCACCCACCGGCTGCTGTCCAAGGACTTCGAGTTCAAGGACCTGGGCCTGGTGATCGTGGACGAGGAGCAGCGGTTCGGTGTGGAACACAAGGAAGCGCTGAAGAAGATGCGCACCAACGTGGACGTCCTGGCCATGAGCGCCACCCCGATTCCCCGCACCCTGGAGATGTCCCTGACCGGCATCCGGGAGACTTCCACCCTGGCCACCCCACCGGAGGAACGCCACCCGGTGCTGACCTACGTTGGCCCGTACACGGACAAGCAGACCTCCGCCGCGATCCGCCGCGAGCTGATGCGTGAGGGCCAGGTGTTCTTCGTCCATAACCGGGTTTCGACCATCGAACGGACGGCGGCGAAGATCCGCGAACTGGTACCTGAAGCCAGGGTGGAGGTGGCGCACGGCAAGATGTCCGAGAGCCGGCTGGAACAGATCATCGTGGACTTCTGGGAGAAGCGCTTCGACGTCCTGGTCTGCACCACCATCATCGAGACCGGGCTGGACATCTCCAACGCCAACACATTGATCGTGGATGGCGCGGACAAGTACGGGCTGTCCCAGCTGCACCAGCTCCGCGGCCGGGTGGGCCGTGGCCGGGAACGCGCCTACGCGTACTTCCTGTACCCATCAGAGAAACCCCTGGGCGAGGTGGCGCTGGAACGGCTCAAGGCGGTAGCGGCGCACAACGAGCTGGGCGCGGGCATGCAGCTGGCGATGAAGGACCTGGAGATCCGTGGCGCAGGCAACCTGCTGGGCGGGGAGCAGTCCGGCCACATCCAGGGGGTTGGCTTCGACCTGTATATCCGCCTGGTGGGCGAGGCCGTGGCCGACTTCCGCGGCGAAGCCGAAGAGAAGGCTGCGGAAATGAAGATCGAGCTGCCGGTCAACGCGCACCTGCCGCACGACTACGTTCCCGGCGAACGGCTGCGCCTGGAGGCCTACCGGAAGCTTGCCGCCGCCCTCACCAACGAGTCCATCGACGAGGTCCAGGCCGAGCTGGTGGACCGCTACGGCGAGTTGCCGCTGCCCGCGCAGAACCTGGTGGAAGTGGCGCGTTTCCGTGTTGCCGCCCGGGAGGCCGGCCTCTCCGACGTGGCCCTGCAGGGCAACTTCATCAAGTTCTCCCCGGCATCGCTTCCGGAGTCCAAGACCATGCGGCTGAACCGGATGTATCCGGGATCGCAGTCCAAGCCGGCCATGGACGCCATCCTCATTCCCAAGCCCAAGACGGCGCGGATCGGCGGCCGGGACCTCCAGGATGCCGAGATCCTCGAATGGGCCAACGGCGTCATCCGGAACATCTTCTCCGACGCCCCGCTGGCGGTGAGTTAGCACTTGATGGGAGGACACCACGCCGCGTCGGGAGCCGCGGCGTGGGTAGCTGTTGCGTCCACCGGCCCGTACACCCTGGGCTGGTACCCGCTGGATCCCACCGGCATCCTTATCGGCGGCATGGCCACGGCCGGCACCGCGCTGGTCTGCGACTGGGACCACCGGTCCAGCACGGTGGCCCATTCGCTGCCGCCGCTGTCCAATGTGATCGCCCGCGGCATTGAAAACGCCAGCGGCGGCCACCGGCAGGGCACGCATTCCATCCTGGGTGCGGCGTTCTTCGTGTTCCTCGCCGGGCTGGCATCGCAGGTCCACGTGGACACCGGCTGGGGACGGCTGTCCGTCGGCGCCGGGCTGCTGTGCATGTTCCTGATCAACATCGCGGCGAAGGCGCTGAAACTCTTTCCCAAGAGCGGCTTCATCTCCAACTGGATCTTCGCCCTGGTCATGGCAGGCCTGGTGACCGCGTACGCACCGGAACAGTGGACGTGGCTGCCCACATCCATGCTGATCGGGGTGGTGGTGCACATCGTCGGGGACCTCATCACTACCGGGGGAGTGCCGCTGCTGTGGCCGTTGGTGGTGCGGCCGCGGAAGATGCTGCGCCGGCTGCCCCTGTTGCGGAGCGTCTGGCGTGCCAACGGTGCACTGTCCGTCCCCCTGCTGGGCCGGGCCGGTTCCAAGCGGGAATGGCTGGTGCTGATCCCGGTGAGTGCGTACGCGATGGTGGGAATGTCAGTGGCCGGCTGGGCCATCGCCCAGCACCACTGGGGCCGGGTAGCGGCGGCCGCGGGGGCGTGGATCAGGCTCTGGTTCTAGCCGGCCGCACCAAGGGCACCAAGTGAGGAAGGGACCCCGGACAGTGTCCGGGGTCCCTTCCTGTGCTGCGACTAAAGCCTTTAGTGCTCGCCGGCGGAGTCCGAGCGGCCAAAGATGGTCTGCGGAAGCCAGAACGCCAGCGCGAAGAGGAGCAGGCACACGGCCATGGGCCACGGGTTGTCCAGGGTGAGGAAGGACAGCGAGTAGATGGCGCCGAGGAACAGGGCGAAGCAGACCACGAACAGGATCACGCTGGTGGCGAGGTTGTTTTCGTTCTGCGGGGTCCGGACCGTCTCCTTGTTGGACGCCGTGTCCCTGCTGGACGCGTTGATCTGGCTGGACATGTGTTCCTCCTCGGCCCCAAAGGGCATGATCTGTGGCGGCTTCCGGCCAAGGTCAGTAAGCGGTTGAACCTTGTTCACCCTTGACGATGGCTATTCCGGAGCTGGCACCAATTCGTGTTGCACCTGCTGCAATCATAGCCTGAGCATCCGCCAGGGACCGTACGCCGCCGGAGGCCTTGACTCCCACCTCCGGGCCCACGGTTTTGCGCATCAGGGCCACATCCTCGACCGTGGCACCCCCGCCGTTGAAGCCCGTGGAGGTTTTCACGAAGTCGGCGCCGGCCTCTACTGCCGCCTGGCAGGCGAGCACCTTCTGCCCGTCCGTCAGGAGGGCTGTTTCGATGATGACTTTCAGGATGGCGCCGCCCGCGTGGACCGTCTCGGCCACCGCGGCGATGTCCTCGACGAGGGCGCCCTTGTCCCCGGCCCGTGCGGCAGCGATGTTGATCACCATGTCCACCTCCGCGGCGCCGTCCAGGACCGCGCCGCGGGCTTCGAATGACTTCACGTCGGTGGGGGTGGCGCCGAGGGGGAAGCCCACCACGGAGCAGGTGAGGACGCCTGAACCCCGAAGTGCCGTGGTGACCGTCTTGACCCAGACCGGATTGACGCAGACCGACTTGAAGCCGTATTCGGCGGCTTCGGCGCAAACCTTCAGCACATCGGCTTCCGAGGCTTCGGGCTTGAGCAGCGTGTGGTCGACGTAGGAGGCGATGTCCGCGGACCGGCCCGGATCGGCGGTGCCTGCGTGAACGGTGGCTTCGTTGCTCATGATGGTCCTCTCGGAGGGCCTTGTGGGCCCGGCGTTGACTCGGTTTCGGGAACCATCTTGTCACAGCGGGCCGCGCCGCAGCAGGCCCCACGCAGGAGGCCCGCAGGCGGGGGTGGCCGCTCAGGCCGCCTGCAGGACCGGCGCCTCCGCCGCGGCACTCAGCAACTGGGTGGCGCAGGCGCCTGCCGCCGAAGCCGCCGCCACCAGCAGCCCCAGCCGCACGCCGTCGAACGCTGCCGCGTCCCCGATCGCCCAGATCCCCTGGACGGACGTGCGGTAGTCCCGGCTGATCACGATGCCGCCCCCGGGTGCCGTCTGCAGCCCCGCGCTGGCGGCCAGGCCGTCGCGCGACACCCGCTCCTCGGCCATCACCACCAGGTCACCGGTCATGCTGCTGCCATCCTCGAAGACGACGGCGGACGCGGCCTGCCGGGCGGATGGGCCGGACACGACGGGGGGGATGATGGCGGCGGGGCGGGCAGTGGTGCGGATGGGCCGCACACCTTTGGCGCGCAGCACGGCTTCGGCCTGCCCTGCTGCCGCGCCGGTGCCCACCAGGATCCCCCACCGGACGGCGCCCCAGCGCCCGGGCCACCTTTTGCACACCCTTCGCGACCCTTGGTGCGTCGTCGATGGTGGCATAGCTCAGGCACTGCGCGGCACCGTCCACCGGGCTCGCAACGGGGGCCGATCCGGTGGCGATAACCAAGTGGTCGTAGGCGAATTCCATGCCGTCAACAGTTGCCACCGTGCGGTTGGCGGGGTCGATGTGGCTGGCAGGCTGGCCAAACCGCACGGACACCTGGGGCAGCATGGCAAGCTCCAGCAGCTCGTCGGGGGTGTCGTCGCGGTTGCTCAGCACGGTGACGGTCCCGGTGAACCGGGCGCGGTCCAGTTGCGCCACAAGGGCCTGAGCCGCGGGGCCGGCGCCCGCAATGACAATGCGGGTGGCGGTGGAGGTGGACAGTGAGGATGCCGGAGCGGACATGTGCTGGCCCTTTCGCTGGCGGCCGGTAAGCGGCCGGAACTTCGTGTTGGAACACAGCGTAGGCCCGCGTTTTTTTCCGGAGTGTTTCCCCTCAGTTGCTGTTCAGCGGGCCCGTGTTCGCCAATATTTACCGGCCGGTAACAGAACCCGTGACGCACCTCTCATTCACCAGCCCGCCGACACAAAAGCCCGGGCCCGGGCAGCTAGACGCGGATCCGGTACCCGCGCTTCACCACGGTTTCGATCAGCTTGCCGTCCGGCAGAGAGGACCGCAGCCGGCTCACGGTCATGTCCAGCGCGTGCACCGAGCCCCGCAGTTCCAGCAGGTCGGACAGCGATTCACGGGACAGGACCGCACCGCCGGCGCCCAGCAGCGCACGCAGGAGCAGCAGGGGAGCGGGCGCCAGTTCCACCTGCTGCCCGTCGATGCGCAGGCTGCGGCCCCGCAGCTCGATGCTCCCGGAACGGGTATCCAGCCGCCGGACGTGGTTCAGCGCCAGGTGCTCGCACACCAGCCGGATCAGCGCACCCATCCGGAACCGCTCCGGGATGAGCGGCGTTATCCCGGCGTCCAGGAGGGGCTGGGCCGTCACGGGACCCACCACGGCCGTGGTGACGTTCAGTTTCAGGCTCTCCACCAGCTGCTTGTAGAGCCCCATCTCGTGGGCCGTGCTCCACATGGCATCCACGGCGGGGGCGCTCGTGAAGGTCAGGACGTCCAGGTTCCCGGTGCAGGCAGCGTCGATGAGCCGCGGAAGCCGGTCCTCGCCGTCGGGCTTGACCCACCGGTAGGGCGTGACGGTCAGGACCGTGGCGCCGGACATCCTCAGCCGCTCGAGCTGGCGGACGTCGGTGTAGCCGTGCAGCTGCATCGCCACGGTCTTGCCCCGGACCCCTTCAGCCAGCAGCATGTCCACCAGGGTGGAGGTGGTTTCGTCGCTGCTGATCCCGACGTCGGCAAGGCCGGCAGCGCGCACCGCACCGCGGGCCTTTGGTCCACGGACGAACATGCGGCAGCTGCCCAGCGTTTCCAGCAGTTCGTCGCCGATTCCGAAGGAATCCGCGGCCTCGCACCAGCGGCGCATGCCATACGCGGTGGTGGCGATGCAGAGATCGGGCTTGGCGGCGATGATGGCCCGCGTGTCCTCGATAAGGCGCATGTCCTCCTGGACCGGGGCGATCTTCAGCGCAGGGGCATGCAGCACTTCGGCGCCGCGCCGTTCCAGGGCTTCGATCAGGTCGCGGGACCGCCGGTCCGAGGTGACGCCGATGCGGAATCCCTCCAGCGGCGACTCCGCGGCGTCAGGAGCTTCTTCAGCCTGCGTGGGTTCGGCCGGTGCAAGTGCAGTCATGGGGGTCAATCCTTTCATGATCCCAGCAGCGAGGCCGCCAGCCTGTCCAGGTCCGCTGCCGCACCGGCGTGCTGCTGGTTGGCCTCCGCCACCCGCACCACCTCGCCGATGACCAGTACGGCCGGGTTGCTGCAGCCGGCCGCGGCAGAAGTGATGGTGCCCAGGTCGGCGATGGTGGTGCGCTGGCCGGGCCGGTACCCGCGTTCCACCACGGCCATGGGCATGTCCGGGCGCATGCCGGCGCGGCGCAGCCCTGCCGCAAGCTGGTGGAGGGTGCCGATGCCCATCAGCACCACGATGGTGCCGCCCAGCCCGGCAAGGTGGTGGTGCTCCTCCTCGGTGAGCGGTGCATGCCCGGAAACCACCGTGAACATGTGGCTGACTTCCCGGTGGGTTACCGGGATGCCTGCCGCTGCCGGCACGGAGATGGCGCTGGTCACGCCGGATACCACGTGGACCTTGACGCCTGCAGCCACGCAGGCGGCCACTTCCTCCCCGCCGCGGCCAAAGACATAGGGGTCACCGCCCTTGAGGCGGACCACGTTGTTGCCGGCGAGGGCGCTTTCGACCATCAGCTTCTCGATATCCGACTGGCTGACCTTGTGGTGGCCCGGCTTCTTCCCGACGTCCACCAGATCCGCGGAGGTCAGCAGCGGCAGCTCCTGGTACGGGGCCAACCGGTCATAGAAGACGACGTCCGCATCCCGGAGCGCCTTGACCGCAGCCACGGTGAGCAGGTCACCGGTGCCCGGGCCGCCGCCCACCAGGGTGACGTGCCCGGCGGGGCCGGCCGCCGGCTCGGCAGCGACCGGGATGCCGGCTTCCCGGCAGCGGTCCAGGAGTGCGGCCCAGCCGGGCTGCCCGTCCTCGACAGCGGCCACCAGGAACAGGTGCTCCGGCAGCGGGGTGCCCTGGGCGTCGTGCGGGCTGGTGAGGCGGTCGACGACGGCCCCCGCGGCCTGGTACCGGCGGACCGCCTGCCGCGCGGCAGTGGTGGTGCCGGCCACCAGGACGTTCCGGCCGGCCAGGTCGATGCTCAGCTGCATGGTTATGCCTCGTTTCCAGGGGTGGTCGTGGCGGTGCGGACCGGGATGGAGGCGCCGATCAGAACTTTGCCTTTTTCCTCTGCAGTGGCGGGGCGCATTTGGCCGCGCTCGTCGGGGACGAAGGTGATGGAATCGTCCTTCTGGTCCGGGGCGTTGACGAAGGAGCGGAAGCGGCGCAGGCGTTCCGGGTCCTTCAGGGTGTCGGCCCACTCGTCGATGTAGGTGTCCACGTGCTTGGCCATGGCGGCCTCGAGATCGGCGGCGATGCCCAGGGTGTCCTTGACCACCACGTCTTCGACGTGCTTGATGCCGCCGTCGAGCTCTTCCTGCCAGCGGGCGGTGCGCTGCAGCCGGTCGGCGGTGCGGATGTAGTACATGAAGTAGCGGTCGATGTATTTGATCAGGGTTTCGTCGTCCAGGTCCTTGGCCAGCAGCTGGGCGTGGGCCGGGGTGGCACCGCCGTTGCCGCCGACGTAAAGGTTCCAGCCGTCCGCCGTCGCGATGACGCCCACGTCCTTGCCGCGGGCCTCGGCGCATTCGCGGGCGCAGCCGGAGACGCCCATCTTGAGTTTGTGCGGGCTGCGCAGGCCGCGGTAGCGCAGCTCCAGCTGGATGGCCATGGCCACCGAGTCCTGGACGCCGAAACGGCACCAGGTGGACCCGACGCAGGACTTCACCGTGCGCAGGCTCTTGCCGTAGGCCTGCCCGGATTCGAAGCCGGCGTCCACCAGTTCCTTCCAGATCTCCGGGAGCTGTTCCAGCCGGGCGCCGAACATGTCGATCCGCTGGCCGCCGGTGATCTTGGTGTACAGGTTGTATTTTTCCGCGACGGCGGCGATGACTCCGAGTTTCTTCGGGGTGATCTCGCCGCCGGCGATGCGGGGGACCACCGAGTAGGTGCCGTCCTTCTGCATGTTGGCCAGGGCGCGGTCGTTGGTGTCCTGCAGCGTGCCGCGGCCCGCATCCAGGACGTAGGCGCTGTTCTGGCTGGCCAGGATGTTGGCAATGGTGGGCTTGCAGATGTCGCAGCCCGCGCCGGTGCCGTACTTGGCCATGATCTCCTCGAAGGAGGTCAGTCCCAGGACACGGATGGCGTCGAAGAGTTCCTGGCGGGACAGTTCAATGTGCTCGCACAAGGCCTTGGAGACCTCGACGCCGGACTTGGTCAGCTCGGTTTCCAGCAGCTTTTTCAGCATGGGCACACAGGAGCCGCACTGGGTGCCGGCACGGGTGCAGCCCTTCAGCTCGCCCAGCTCCTGGACCGGGGCGTTCCCCTCGCAGGCGCCACAGCCGTTGATGGTGTCCCTGATGGTTCCCGCGGTGACGCTGTTGCAGGAGCAGAGGGTGGCGTCGTCGGGGAGCTCGGTTTCCGGAGCTTCGCCGCCGCCCGCCGCGGAGAGGAAGGCGCCGGGCTCGGCCGGAAGTTCGCGGCCCAGGAGTGGGCGCAGGCTCATGTACGGCGATGCGTCGCCGACGAAGATGCCGCCCAGGAGGGTTTTGGCGTCATCGGTGGTGACGATCTTCTGGTAGACCCCACGGGCGGGGTCGGCGTAGACGATTTCCAGGGCGTGCTCGGTCCTGGCGAAAGCATCGCCGAAGCTGGCAACATCCACGCCGGAGAGCTTGAGCTTGGTGGCGGTGTCGAAGCCGGGGAAGGTGGCGTCGCCGCCGTGGAGCCGGTCGGCCACGATCTCGGCCATGGTGTTCGCGGGGGCCACCAGGCCAAGGCACATGCCGCCGAAGTTGGCCACTTCGCCGATGGCCCAGATGCCGGGTACTTCGGTGGCGCAGTAATCGTTGATGACCACCCCGCCGCGGGGGCCCAGGCTGAAGAGCTGGTCTTCGCCGTCGGCGGCGCGGAAGAGTTCGTCGCGGGGTTTGACGCCGACGGCGACAATCACCAGGTCCGCCGGGATGACGCGGCCGTCAGCCATGAGCACTCCGGTGACCTGGCCGTCGTCGTCCGTCACAATTTCGGACGGGAACACGCCGCCGTGGACTTCGAAGCCCTTGGCCTCGATGAGCCGGCCCAGGGCCTGGCCGGCGCCCTCGTCCAACTGGGTGTTCATGAGCCAGGGCGCACCGTTGATGACGACGGGGGTGGCGCCGAGCTGCTCGGTGCCGGCGGCCGACTCGAGGCCCAGGAGCCCGCCGCCGATGGTCACCGCGTTGATTTTGCGGCCGAGCTTTTCGGTGAGCCCGGCAATGGCCTTGTTGATGGCCCACACGTCCTCGAGCGTCCGGTACACGTGGGCGTACTCGGCACCGGGGATGGGCAGGCGCACGGCGTCCGAGCCCGTGGCCACCACCAGCTGGTCGTACTCGTAGCGGTGGCCGGCGGCGGTTTCCACGCTCTTTGCTTCCGGGTTGATCTTCACCACGCGCTCGCCGGTCTTCAGGGCCAGCGACCCGTGGTCCCACATGGAGGCGGTGCCCAGGGTGAGGTCCACGCCGGCATCGGTGAGGGCTTTGGAGAGTGCCACCCGGTCGTAGGGGAGGTGCGCTTCCTCAGTGAGGACCGTGACATGCCAGCCATCGAGGCCGCGGGCATGCATGGCGTCCGCAAAACGGTGGGCCGCGGGGCCGCCGCCGGCGACGACGATGCGGCGCGGTGTCTCTGTGCGTGAAGTCTGTTCGGTCACTGTGGGCCTTTCGCATGGGCCGCAGACGGTGCTCTGCAGCTTGTGCCTCCAGCCTAGGAAGGGGCAGTTTCGCCTCAGTTTCCCAATTGTTTCGTCAACTTAACTTCTGCATCACGAACGCATTTCCGCCCGCGTTAGGTCTCTTTTACGCCCCGGACACATTCACCGCACCCCCTTGAAACACCCGGACCCTAGCGTGGGACACGGCCGCAAAAGCTGCCACTGCAAGGGACAACAGGCACAGGGAAAGGAGCCGGACATGACGGCAACACTTGAACTTGGGGCGCTCGCCGCCGAATCAGACACCGCCGGGTTCGGGACCGGCTGGCACCGTGTCTGCATGGTGGATGACCTCGAACCGGCATGGGGTGAGGCAGCCCTGGTGGCAGGCCGCCAGGTGGCGCTCTTCCGCACCGGCCCCAGCGAAGTCTTCGCCGTGGCGCACCAGGACCCGGCCACGGGAGCCCACGTCATGGCCCGCGGCATCCTCGGTTCCAAGGGGACCCGCCCCACCATCTCCTCGCCGTTGCACAAGGAGGTCTACGACCTCGAAACCGGTGAATGCTTCACCACGCGGGGGCTGCGGCTGGCAGCCTTCGGCACCCGCGTCAGGGACGGCGTCGTCGAGGTGCAGCTCTGACACCGGGGCAACCCATAAGTACACAAAAAGTAAGGGTGCCGGGCGTGCGTGAAGCCCGGCACCCTTTTCGTGGCTGGGGCGGCTACAGGCCCAGTGCCTCGCTGACGTCGTGGCGGACCTCGTCCAGCGCTGCGCGCGCCGCCTGGCGTGCCGCCGGCAGCTCCGCCGCGGAACCCACCTGGTGGATGACTTCCAGGTAACACTTGAGCTTGGGTTCGGTGCCGCTGGGCCGGATGATCACGCGGGTCAGGTTCCGGGTGATGTAGAGCAGGCCCTCCGTGGGAGGCAGCTGCGCGCTGCCTTCGGCCAGGTCGGTGAAGACCTCCACGGCCGACTGCCCGAACGACTCCGGCGGGGAAACCCGCAGCCGGTTCATCATGGCGTCCAGCAGACCCAGGTCCGCGACCCTGATGCTGAGCTGGTCGCTGGCGTGCAGGCCGTGCTGGAGGTACAGCTCGTCCAGCGTGTCGAAGACCGTCTTGCCCGCGGCCTTGGCGGTGGCAGCGAGTTCGGCAATCAGGACGGCGGCGGAAATGCCGTCCTTGTCCTTGACCTGCTCCGGCGCCACGCAGTAGCCCAGCGCCTCCTCATACCCGTAGACCAGCCCGGGCACCCGCGAAATCCACTTGAATCCGGTCAAGGTCTCCTCGTGGGCAAGCCCGGCCGCCGCGGCGATCCGTGCCAACAGGCGCGAGGAAACAATCGAATTGGCGAACAGGCCGCGGCCGTCAGCCTTCACTGCGGCGTCACCGTCCGCGAGCCGGGCCACCATGTGGGCGCCCAGCAGGGAGCCCACTTCGTCGCCCCGGAGCATGCGCCACGCCCCGGTATCGGGGTCCTTCGCAGCCACGGCAGCCCGGTCCGCGTCGGGGTCGTTGGCGATGACGAGGTCGGCGTCCAGCCGCTCCGCTGTGTCCAGGGCAAGGTCAAGGGCCCCCGGTTCCTCGGGGTTGGGGAAGCTGACCGTGGGGAAATCGGGGTCCGGGTCGGCCTGCTCGGCCACCACGGTGACGTCCGTGAAACCTGCGGCCTTCAGTACTTCCTGCGCTGTTCCGCCGCCCACGCCGTGCAGCGGGGTCAGGACAATCCGGAGGTCCCGCGACGGAAAGCGGCCGGGGATGGCGAGTGCCGCCGTCGACCGCTGGTAGTCAGCGGCGAGCGCGTTGTCCAGGATGGTCCAGCCATCAGCTGCCAGCTCGATGGACTCCAGGGTCCCCACGGCGCTGATGCGCGCGGCGATTTCGGCGTCGTACGGCGCCACGATCTGGGCGCCGTCGCCGTCTGCCGTTACCGCGTGCCGCCCCAGGTACACCTTGTACCCGTTGTCCTGCGGCGGGTTGTGGCTGGCGGTTACCATGACGCCGCCATCGCAGCCCAGGGCGCGAACGGCGTAGGCCAGCAGGGGAGTGGGGAGGGCGGCCGGCAGCACAAACGTCTCGATACCGGCAGCGGTGAAGATCGCGGCGGTTTCCGCCGCAAAGACGTCCGAGTTGTGGCGGGCGTCATAGCCGACGACGGCGCGCGGCCGGGTGCCCGCGGCAGCCTTGGCCACGGCGTCCACCAGGAACGCCGCAAGTCCGGCGGCCGCGCGGCGGACCACCACGCGGTTCATCCGGTTCGGCCCGGGGCCCAGCGCCGCCCGCAGTCCTGCGGTGCCGAACTGCAGTGTGCCGCGGAAGCTGTCTTCCAGTTCCTGCCGGGCCGCCGGATCGCCTTCCTCCACAAGACGGACAAGCTCAATGAGCGACGCCTTCGTTGCGGGGTCCGGGTCCTGGGCAGCCCATTCGCGGGCTTCGGTGAGCAGGCGAAGTTCGGCATCGGAAGACGTCATGGGCATAACGCTATCGTCATTGCCCGGCCACGTGGCGCACCCCTGGTGCCCGGCCGGCTACAGCCGGGCGATGATGCCTGCCAGCAGCCGGGAAATGCGCGGCCCCGCTGCCTGGCCCGACTCAATGACTTCCTGGTGGCTGAGCGGCTGGGGGCTGATGCCCGCCGCAAGGTTGGTGACCAGTGAAATGCCGAACACTTCCATGCCGGCGTGCCGCCCGGCGATGGCCTCCAGCGCCGTCGACATCCCGATCAGGTCCGCCCCGATCCGCTTGGCGTACTGCACCTCGGCAGGGGTTTCGTAGTGGGGTCCGGGGAACTGCGCGTAGACGCCCTCGTCCAGGGTGGGGTCCACTTCCCGGGCCAGCCCGCGGATCCTGGGCGAATAGAGGTCCGTCAGGTCCACGAAGGTGGCGCCTTCCAGCGGTGAGGTGGCCGTGAGGTTGATGTGGTCCCGGATCAGGACCGGCGTGCCGGGGGTCCAGTCCTCGTTGAGGCCGCCGCAGCCGTTGGTCAGGACCAGGGTGCTGCACCCGGCGGCCGCTGCGGTGCGGATGCCGTGCACCACGGCGCGGACACCCTTGCCCTCGTAGTAGTGCGTGCGGGCGCCCAGGACCAGCGCCCGTTTTCCTTCCTTGGTCAGGATGGACCGGATGGTGCCCACGTGGCCCTCCACGGCCGGGGCGTGGAAGCCGGGGACTTCCTCCGCTGACAGGGTGGCGGTGGTCTCGCCGATCAGGTCGGCGGCTTCGCCCCACCCGGAGCCGAGGACCAGGGCGGTGTCGTGGCGGTCCACGCCCGTTTCTTCCGCGATGTAGTCCGCGGCGGCGCGGGCGGCGGCGAACGGGTCGGTGTTCAGGAAGTCTGTTGTACTCACCAGTACAAGTTATCCTGCCGCCCTGTTGCCCCGGTCACGGCAGGCCCGGACGGCACCCCGATTTCTTGGTGGTCGGGCCGCCAATGGGAGAGAATGGATGACTGTGACTACGCATCCAGATTTCAGTTCCCCCCGGATCGCAATCCTGGGAGGTGGTCCCGGCGGATACGAAGCTGCCATGGTGGCCGCCTCGCTGGGGGCCACGGTCACCGTGATCGAACGTGCCGGGCTCGGCGGCTCCGCGGTACTGACCGACGTAGTCCCCTCCAAGACCCTCATTGCCACGGCTGACCTGATGACCCGCGTGGCAGAGGCCGGCGAGCTGGGAGTGAAGTTCGACGTCGACGGCGGCGACTTCGTCCCCGTGATGCACGCCGACCTCAAGCACATCAACCACCGCCTCCTCAACCTGGCCCGCAACCAGTCCAGGGATATCCGCGACGGCCTCGAGAAGCAGGGCGTCCGGATCATCGAAGGCTCCGGACGGCTCCTGGACAGCCACCGGATCGAGGTCCTGACCGCTGACGGCACCGAGACCGTCGAGGCCGACACCATCCTGCTGGCGGTCGGCGCGCACCCCCGCGAACTGGAAACGGCACGCCCGGACGGTGAGCGGATCCTGAACTGGACCCAGATCTACAACCTCGACGAGCTGCCCGAGGAGCTCATCGTGGTGGGGTCCGGCGTCACCGGCGCCGAATTCGCGTCCGCCTACAACGGCCTCGGCTCCAAAGTCACCCTCGTCTCCAGCCGCGACCGCGTGCTGCCCGGCTCGGACGTCGACGCCGCCGTGGTCCTGGAGGAAGTCTTCGAACGCCGCGGGGTCCGGGTCCTGTCCCGCTCCCGCGCCCAGTCGGTGGAACGCACTGACGACGGCGTGGTGGTCACCCTCTCCGACGGCACCCAGGTAACGGGCAGCCACTGCCTCCTGTGCCTTGGTTCCATCCCCAACACCGCAGGCATCGGCCTGGAGGAGGCGGGCGTTGCCGTCAGCGACAGCGGCCACATCAAGGTCGACGGCGTCTCCCGCACCACGGCCCCGAACATCTACGCCGCAGGCGATGCCACCGGCGTCCTGCCGCTCGCCTCGGTTGCTGCCATGCAGGGACGCATCGCGGTGGCACACTTCATGGGCGACGGCGTCACCCCCCTTAAGCTCCACCAGGTGGCGTCCAACATCTTCACCTCACCCGAAATCGCGAACGTGGGTGTCTCCGAGGCCGAGATCGAGTCCGGCAAGTACCAGGCGGACATCATCAAGCTCTCCCTCCGCAGCAACGCCCGCGCCAAGATGCGCAACGCCAAGGACGGGTTCGTGAAGATCTTCGCGCGGAAGGGTTCGGGCACCGTGATCGGCGGCGTGGTGGTGGGCCCGAACGCCTCGGAACTGATCTTCCCCATTTCCATCGCCGTCAAGCAGAAGCTGCACGTCGACGACGTCGCCAGCACCTTCACGGTGTACCCGTCACTCACCGGATCCATTTCCGAGGCGGCGCGCCGCCTGCACGTCCACATGTAAGGGCCGAAGGGCCCGCGCCCGGTGGGCAGTCCGTTGTTACACTCTGCCCATGATTGGGCTTCCCCTCGCGGGAAACGCGCTGGTGCATGCCGGCATGGTGGGGCTGGGCATCGGCGCAGCCCTCCTGTTTTACGCCTATGAGAAGCGGCGCAGGGGCCGCACCGACCCCCGCTTGTGGCCCATCGCCGGTTTCGCCGTGGCGTTCGGTGCCATCGGGTCGAGGGTCCTCACCTGGGACATCTCGCGGCAGGTGTCCCTGGCCGACTGGTGGGGCAACGGCGACCGGAGCATCCTTGCGGGACTGGTGGGGGCCTGGTTCGGCGTCCACCTTGGCAAGCGGCTGACCGGTTACAGGGAGTCCACGGGAGACCTGCTGGCCCCTGCGGTGGCACTTGCCATGGTTATCGGGCGCGTGGGCTGCCTGCTCACCGAACTCCCGGGCACCCCTACCGGCGGTTCCTGGGGGATTGTCCTCACCCCGGCCCAGGCTGCGTTGGCCGGCGCCCCGGCCGGAGTGGCCCTCCATCCGTCCTTTGCCTACGAGATCGCCTTCCACCTGGCCGCTTTTGCCCTGATGTGGCGGTACCGCGACGCCCTGCCCCATCCCGGTGACCTTTTCATCTGTTTCGTCAGCGCCTACGCCGTCTTCAGGTTCTTCGTGGAATTCGTCCGCGGCAACGAGGTCCTCTGGCTTGGCCTGAGCCGGCCCCAACTGTTCCTGCTGGCGGCCCTTCCCCTGCTGGCCTGGTGTGTCCGGCGCGTGTTCGGCACGCCGCTGCGACGAGAGGTGGAAGGGACCGTGGCATGAGCGAAGAACCCCCCGACGGGCCACTGCAACAACCGCGGCAGGAGAATCGCCAGGACAATGAACCACGGGGCGGATCCCTGGGGCTGGGGGCCGTGGTTGGCGCCGTGGCGCTGTACGCGGTCTACGTCCTGGGAACCATAGCCCAGGGGCCCTACGCCTGGTCCGCGACCTTCCTCGCCGTGCCGGCTCCCTTCATCCCCCTCATCCTGTACCTGGCCGTCGCAATCGTGCTTGCAGTCCGGCGCCGGACGGCGCTGTGGGGTGCGGGGCTGCTGATAGGCCTGGGCGCCTTTGTCCTGCTCGGCGGTGGCCTCTGCATCGGCTTCCTTGTCCAGGTCCAGGCCTGAAATGGACAACGACAGGGAGGATCCGCCCCCCTCCGAAGGAACCCCACCGCCCGGGACCTGGCCGACCAGCATCCTGGCCGGCCCCGCCGCCTTCGTCCCCATCGCCCTCTACCTGGGACTGGGCATTGCCCTTGCCGTCCGCCCCCGCACCGCGAGGACCGGGGCCGGGATGCTGATTGGGCTGGGCATCTTCCTGTTGCTCGGCGGGGGACTGTGCGTGGGAGCCCTCGCACAGACCAGAATCTGAGAAGGGAGCACTGATCAATGAGGTCTCGAGAGTTGCCAGGGCCTGGCCAGCCGCTGCGGGGTGACCGGATCCACCGCTACGTCACGGCGTTCTGCCCGCGTTGCCACGACACCAACCCTCCACTCAGCGAGGTCCGCCGGCTGTCCGGGGCGCTGCTGGTCCGCGACGGGCGGGTGTGGCTTGAACGAGGTTGCCCGGAGCACGGTCTGGTCCGCACGCTCTACGACGAGTCCCCGGAGATCCTGCGCTACCTGGAGAAATGGCAGGCGCCCACCAAGCAGCATGTTCCTGACCGGGCAGGCAATTTCCGTGCCATCCCCGGGGCGTATGCCTACGGGCTTCCGGCCATGCAGACCCAGCACACCTGCATCCTGCTCCAGGACATCATCGAGCACTGCAACCTGAAGTGCCCCACCTGTTTCACCGCCTCCGGACCGCAACTGCAGGGCGTGGCTCCGCTGGAGGAGGTGCTGGCCAACGTCGATACCCGCCTGGCACGCGAGAGCAACCGCCTCGATGTGCTGATGTTGTCCGGCGGCGAACCAACGCTGTACCCGTACCTGGCGGAACTGCTGGACGAACTCGTGGCCCGGCCGATCGTGCGGATCATGGTGAACAGCAACGGCGTGCTGCTGGCCACTGACGACGAAATGCTTGCCCTGTTGGCCCGGCACCGTGACCGCGTGGAGGTGTACCTCCAATACGACGGCTCTTCCCGGGAGGCCTCGATCCACCACCGGGGCGGCGACCTGACCCGCTACAAGGACGCGGCCATCTCCCGCCTCTCCGCGGCCGGCATATTCACCACCCTGACCATGACGGCATCCCTGGGCGTCAATGACGGTGAGATCGGTGACGTGGTGATGCGCGCGCTGGAGACCCCGTATGTGGGCGGGGTGGCGCTGCAGCCCGTGTTTGGATCCGGGCGCGGGCACGGCATCGACCCCCTGGACCGGCTCACGCATACCGGCGTCCTGGACCGGCTTGAATCACAAACCGGCGGCGTGGTCTCCTGGCACGACCTCACGGCACTGCCGTGCTCCCATCCGCACTGCGCATCGGTGGGCTACATGCTCAAGGACGACGCCTGCACCTGGCGTTCCCTGGCAGCGCTCATCGGCCACGACCAGCTCCTGGCGTGGCTCGAACTGAATCCTGACAGCATCGCCAACCGGATTGCTGACAGCGCCATCCCACTGGAACTGCGGAACCTGATGAAAACCTCGCTGCTGGACCTGCTGAGTGAGCAGTCGTCCCTGTCGCACCCACGGACCATGGATCTTTGGAAGAACATCTGCACGCAGTGCGATCTTGGCATCGGAACCCTGACCACCCTGGCGGCCGGCAAGCTGCCCGGCCAGCAGCAGCGCCTGCGCCGGCTCCTCGCCGAACGGGTCACCCGGATCATGGTCAAGCCCTTCATGGACATGTCCACCATGATCGAGGAACGGCTCACCCAGTGCTGCGTCCACGTCGGAACCAAGGGCGACGACGGGGAGCACCAGTGCGCGCCCTTCTGCGCCGTCCAGGCATGGCCCTCCCTGGCCCGGCAGCGGATGAGCACGGCGACCGGCGCACGGCTGCTTCCGGTGCGCCAGGTTTAGGGAGGATTCATGGACCCGGCCTCTGATGCCCGGCGCATTGCCGGCGGACCCAACCCGTCCCAGCTGGTGCGCCGGCACGCCGCAGCACACTCCAACCCGCAGGGTCCCGGCACCCCCGCACCCACCGGCCAGGCACCCTATGATCCGCTCCGGCTATGCATCTTTGCCACCGTTGCGCTGCTGGGGTGGCTGGCCGGACCTGCCGCCCTGGCGGTCTTCGCCGGCCTCGGGTTTGCGGGGTACTGGAAGGCACGACGGCGGGGCCTGGCGCGGTCCAAATGCTTCCTGCGCGACACGCGGCTCGTGCTCGTTTATCTGGGTGCCCTCCTGGCTGCGGGGGCATACGGGATCTACGTGGCCGCCGGGCAAGTATTCGGGCTGTGACAGGTAACCGGTGTGCTGCCCGCCCTAAGACGGGAAGGGGCCTAGAACGGGTACGGGGCGATGTCCGGTCGCATGGTGAGCCACTGGATCTCGGTGAACGACTCCATGTTGGCGTGGTGGCCGCCGATCCGCGAGCCGTTGCCTGAGTTCTTCGTTCCGCCAAACGGGGAGTTGGCCTCATCGGAGACGGTCTGCTCGTTGATGTGGACCTTCCCGGAGTCGAGGCGGTCCGCGATGGTCATGGCCAGGCCCACGTCGCCAAGGATGCCGATCGACAGGCCGTACTCATTGTCGTTGGCCAGTGCCACGGCCTCATCCACGGTGGAGAACTTCATCACCGGGGCCACGGGGCCGAAGATTTCGTCCTTCCAGGCGGGGCTGGAAGTGTCCAGGTCAACCAGCACGGCGGGCTGGTAGAACCGGCCGTCGTGGGTGCCGCCGGCAGCCAGCCGGGCGCCCGCCTGGACCGCGCCCTGGACGATCCCGTCCACCCGCTGCAGTTGCCGTTCGTCAATGACCGGCCCCAGGGCAACGGTGCCGCTCGTCGGATCGCCCACAGGCAGGTAGGCCGCCTTCTCCGACAAGGCGGCAACGTAGTCGTCGTAGATGTCCTCATGCACGATGTGGCGGCCGGCAGCCATGCAGATCTGGCCCTGGTGCATGAACGAGCCGAACGCCGCCGCGGAGGCCGCCTTGGCAAGGTCGGCGCCCGGCAGCACGATCAGCGCGTTGTTGCCGCCCAGTTCCAGGTGCGCTCGCTTCAGCAGCCGCCCGGCCGTCTCGCCGATCTTCCGGCCGGCCGCCGTCGAGCCCGTGAAAGCGATCACCCGGACCTCGGGGGCTTCGACGACGGCGGCTCCGATGTCCGCGCCGCCGGGGAGCAGGGAGAGCAGGCCTTGCGGAAGTCCGGCCTCCTCGAAGATGCGCATCACGGTCACGCCGCCGCAGATCGCGGTCCGGGGGTCCGGCTTGAGCAGCACGGCGTTGCCCAATGCCAGGGCAGGGGCCACGGCGCGGATGGAGAGAATCAGTGGGAAGTTGAACGGCGCGATGACGGAGACGACGCCCACCGGACGGCGCCGGGCAAAGGACCAGCGGTTTTCGTTGGACGTCAGGACGTCACCGGCAGGGAGGGAGGGCAGCGCCGAGGCGTCGTAGCATTCGTTGGCTGCGATATGGGTTTCCAGCGCCGCCTTGGGCGGGATGCCCCCGGACTCGCGCACGATCCAGTCCTGGACCTCGGCTGCGTGCTCCTCCCAGAGCTGCCCGGCGCGGCGCAGCACCGCGGCCCGGTCCTCCGGGTTGCGGGCGGCCCATTCCTTCTGTGCCTTCGCGGCGGCAGTCGCAGCTTCCCGGACGTCGTCGACGGAGGCGACGCCGTAGCTGCCGAGCTGTCCGCCGGTGGCCGGTTCCATGCTGCTGCCGGTCCCGCCGCCGCCCGCCCGCCAGCCGTTGAGGTAGATCTTGCCTTCCCAGAGGGCGGAATCGAGCAGGGACATGGCAGGTCCTTTCGTTGTTCCGGACGTCAGGCGTCCGGCCTGGAAGATGGGAGCGCGGGTCAGTCCCGTCCATCACATGCTGTGCGGACGCCGCCGTCAAGGGCATGAACGGGGAAACAAGGGCAGCGGTATCCGTGCAGAGGCTTATGCCGACGCCGGGAGCGTATTCCGGGAGGCCGGGTCGCGCCGGGCCAGCCGTGCGGCCACCAGGTAGGTAATGCCGGTTATCAGCGGCACCGCGCTGGCGGCGGCCAGGGAGGCCGCCGGCCCCGACCGGCCAAGAACCGTGATCAGCAGCGGCAGCGTGCCAATGGCAAACAGCAACCAGCCGGCCGGGCCTGACCGTTTAAGTCCCAGGACAGCGGCCGGGAACGCCAGGGCGATGACGCCGACCGCAATGACAGGCCCGTTTGAATCCTGGAGGCTGCGGGCGGCCGCGGGATCGAGGGCGAACCAGACGCAGACCGCGACGAGGACCACGGCCAACCCCATCAGCAGCGGAGCGGCCGCGGCCGGCCGGAACCAGGCGAGGGCAGCAAGGGCCAGCATGGGCACAAACCAGGACAAGGTCATCATCAGGCCGGCCATGCCGCCGGGCTGATCCAAGGCGTAGCCGCCGATGAAAGCCACAGCGGCCACGGTGAAAACCGTCATGACCACCGCGCCCATTTTCACCAGTCCACGGGCCCGGCGCTGCGGATCCTTCTCCCGGACCAGGACAACTCCGGCCACGGCGGCGAGCACCACCGCGGCGAATGCCAGAATGATGGGCAAGGACATTGGTGCCTCCTGCGGCCGGTGGAATCCTGTGACCATTCAAGCCCTGTGGAATCCCGGTGCCAAGGGGCGAAAGCCCCGCAGCCGCTAGGCCGCTGCCGCCTGGAAGTGCTGTTCGATGAGCCCTTTGATGTCCTCATGGCAGCCGCCGCAGCCGGTGCCCGCGCGGGTGGCCTTGGAAACGTCCGCCACGGTGGAGCAGCCGCCGGTTACGGCCGCAGTGATGGCCGACCCGCTGACCCCCGCGCACCGGCACACGGTACCCGCGGGGTCGGCAGCTCCGCCCCCGGGCAGCTGGTCCGGTCCATCCAGGCGCAGGAGCAGTGACCGGTCGGCGGGCAGCTCTGCACCCCGTTCAAAAAGCCCCACCAGTTCGGCTGCGGTCCGGGGCATGCCCACGGCCACCAGGCCTTCCAGCACACCGCCCCGGGTGGTCATCTTCACGTACCGGCCGTGCTCCGGATCCGCCCACTGGGACACCTGCAGGCGTGGCCTGCCGTTGACCGCTCCGGCCGTGAGTGCTTCCTCATCCCACGGCTCGGCGGCGTTGTCCCCGGCCACGGCCATGTTCATGCCGCGGGCTTTCAGGACCACGACGCCGGGCTGTTCCGGCGGCAGCGCGGGGAGCACTTCGGCGTCCGCTTCCGCCCCCTCGGCCAGCAGGGTGAGGTAGCCGGCCAGCCATTCGGCCTGCCGCCATCCAGGACCCACCAGGCCGGAGGGCCCCGTGGCGTTGCGGCAGGCGGCGCAGCCGGGATCCGGGCAGCGGACCTCGGCGCAGTCGCCAACGGCGAAGATGTGCGGTTCGTGGTGCGCCCGCAGCCGGTGGTCCACCAGGATCCCGGTGCCGGTGGAGAGGCCGCAGCCTTCGGCCAGTTCCGTCCGGGGACGGACGCCGCAGGAGATGACCAGGAGGTCGCCGTCGATCGCTGAGCCGTCGTCGAGCAGCAAAGCCGAGAATCCGCCGTCGGGCGCGTTGTGCTCAACGCCGGTGGACCGGGCGTTGCCGGCCACCCGGACTCCGCAGCGGCGCAGCCCGGCAGCCAGGACGGCCCCGCCGCCGCGGTCGATGCTGCGGCCCAGCGGGTGCGGGCCGTTGTGGACCACGGTGACCGTGGCACCTTCCTCCGCGGCCGCCAGCGCCGTCTCCAAGCCGAGGACGCCGCCGCCCAGGACCACCACGCGCTTGCCGCCGGCCACGGCCTGCCGCAGCACCTGGGCGTCGCGGAGGTCCCGCAGCGCCGTGACGCCGGCCGGCAGCACGGGGGAAGCCGGGTCCGGGTTGATGCCGGTGAGGTTGGGAATCACCGGCCGGGATCCGGTGGCGAACACCAGCCGGTCGTAGTGCACGGACGCGCCGTCGGACAGGGCCACCTTCTGCCGCGCCCTGTCCACGCGACTGACCCGGACGCCCAGCCGGACGTCCACGCCCTCGGCGACCAGTTCGGCGCTGTCGGCGAGGGCCAGGGCGTCGGCGGTGGTCCGGCCGACGCCCAGGTCCGCCACCAGGACGCGGTTGTAGGCGGCCTCGGCTTCCTGGCCCACCACCGTGAGCCTGGCGTGGCCGCCGCGCACGGCGGGCAGGAGCTCGTCCACCAGCCGGGCGGCCACGGGACCGAATCCCACAATGACAATCTGCTCGCTCATGAGGCCTCCGTCGTGTGCAGCATGCGGGCGGATTCGGGTGCGGCCACGGGCCGGACCCATACGGTGTTGAACTTGAACTCGGGCATCCCGGAGACCGGATCCGTGGCGGCTTCCGTCAACCGGTTGGCGCTCTCAGCCCCGGGAAAGTGGAACGGCAGGAAAACCGTCTCGGGGCGGATGGCGGTGCTGAGCTCCGCCCGGCACACCACCTCGCCGCGCCCGTTGGACACCGACACCAGCGTTCCGGCACCGATGCCCATGGCGTCGGCCGCCCCGGGGTGGAGCTGCATCCTGGCCTCGGGCTGCGCGGCGGCCAGCTCGGGGACCCGGCGGGTCTGGGCCCCCGACTGGTAGTGCTCCAGGAGGCGGCCGGTGATGAGCGTCATGGCTGTGCCGGCAGGGCCTGTTGGGTTCCCGGCGGCTTCAGCTGCGGGAGTACGACGGCGGCGCGGCGCCACCGGGACCATGACCGCCTTGCCGTCGGGGTGGGCGAAGCCGTCCCGGAACAGGCGGGGGGTTCCGGTGCTGCCGGCCGGGAAGGGCCAGTAGGCTGCCTCGCCGCGGTCCAGCATGGCGTAGTCGATGCCGGAGTAGTCGGCCAGGCCGCCCGCTGAAGCCCGGCGGAGCTCCTCGAAGACCGTTTCCGGGTCCTCGCTGTAGGTGGAGGGGGCGTCCAGGCGCTCGGCCAAACGGGCCATGATCCACAGCTCGCTCCGTGCGCCGGCGGGAGGGGAGATGGCGCGGCGGCGGCGCAGCACGCGGCCTTCCAGGTTGGTCAGGGTGCCTTCCTCCTCGGCCCACTGGAGGACCGGAAGGATGAGGTCCGCCTCCGCAGCGGTCTCGGACAGGAAGAAGTCGCAGACCACCAGGAAGTCCAGGCTCCGCAGCCCCTCGATGACGGCGTTGGCGTCAGGTGCCGCCACGGCAATGTTGGAGGCGTGGACAAAAAGGCACCGGACGCCGTCGGGCTGTCCCAGCGATTTCAGCAGCTGGACGGCGGGCAGGCCGGGGCCGGGGATCAGTTCCTCGGAGACGCCCCAGACCGCGGCGACGTGCGCGCGGGCGGCGGGGTCGGTGATCTTGCGGTAGCCGGGCAGCTGGTCGGCCTTCTGGCCGTGCTCGCGGCCGCCCTGGCCATTGCCCTGGCCGGTGAGGGTGCCGTAGCCGCTGCGGGCGGAGCCGGGCAGGCCCAGCAGGAGGCTCAGGTTGATGGCCGCCGTGGCGGTGTCCGTGCCGTCCACGTGCTGTTCCACGCCGCGGCCGGTGAGGATGTAGCTGCCGCCCCTGCGGGCGCCGGCGGCAAGCATCCTGGCGGTTTCGCGGATCAGGTCCGCCGGGACACCGGTGATGGACTGGACGCGTTCGGGCCAGAAGGCGTTCACGCTGCGGACGACGGCGCTGTAGCCCGAGGTGCGCTCCTGGAGGTAAGCGGTGTCCACCAGGTCCTCGTGGATGACCACGTGGGAGAGGCCCAGCAGCAGGGTGAGGTCGGTGCCGGGAAGGGGCTGCAGGTGGAGGCCGGCGCCGTCGGCCGTGAAGGCCGCTGTGGCCGAACGCCGCGGATCCACCACCACCAGACCGCCGGCGTCGCGGGCGCCCTGCAGGTGCTGGACGAACGGCGGCATGGTCTCGGCAACGTTGGAGCCGAGCATCAGGATGGTGCTGGCGGTGTCCAGGGCCTCCAGCGGGAACGGCAGCCCGCGGTCCACGCCGAAAGCGCGCATTCCCGCCGCGGCCGCTGAGGACATGCAGAACCTGCCGTTGTAGTCGATCCGGGAGGTGCCCAGGGCCAGCCGGGCGAACTTGCCCAGCTGGTAGGCCTTTTCGTTGGTGAGCCCGCCACCGCCGAAAACGCCGACGGCGTCCGCACCGTACCGGGCGCGGGCGTCTCTTACTGCCGCGGCGGCGAGGTCCAGGGCCTGGTCCCAGCCAATGGGCCGGTGGACGCCGTCGGCGCCTTTCAACTGGGGCTCGGTGATCCGGCCCGCATGGTTCAGGAGGCTGGCCGAGGTCCAGCCCTTGCGGCACAGGCCGCCACGGTTGGTGGGGAAGTCCCTGCCTGCCACGTCCAGGACGGGGGGTGCCGTGGGGGCGGCAGGCGCGGGGCCCGGCCCCGGCTGCGAAGCCGGGGCCAGGCCCGCCGGGGCCGTGAGCGTCATGGCGCACTGCAGGGCGCAGTAAGGGCAGTGCGTGTCGGCGCTTTTGGTCATGCTAGACGTGTCCCATCGCGTTCCGGCCGGCGTTGCGGATGTAGCAGGTCCAGCAGACCACCAGCATGAGGACGTAGGCGCCGACGAATCCGTAGAAGGCCGGGGTGTAGGAGCCGCTGGCGGTGCTGGAGGCATTGAGCACCTGGGGGATCACGAAGCCGCCGTAGGCGCCGATCGCGGAGATCAGGCCGAGGGCCGAGGACGCGAGCCGCTGGGTGGCGACGGAGCTTGCACCCTTGCGGGCAGCCCGGCTGGAGGTGGCGAAGATGACCGGAATCATCCGGTACGTTGCGCCGTTGCCGAAGCCGCTGGCGGTGAACAGCATCAGGAAGAGAACCAGGAAGAGCAGGAAGTTCTTCAGCGGCAGCGTCCAGATCATGGTCAGCGTAATGACGGCCATGGCGGCGAAGGCGGACACTGTCATCCGGGCGCCGCCCATCCGGTCCGCCATGCGTCCGCCGTAGGGGCGGGCCAGGGAACCCACCAGGGGGCCGAGGAACGCCAGGGACAGGGCCACGCTTCCCACCCCGATGGAGGAGAACGCGGGGAAGTAGTCCTTGATCAGCTTGGGAAACACACCGGCGAAGCCGATGAAGGAGCCAAAGGTGCCGATGTACAACAGGGCCATGATCCACAGGTGCGGTTCCTTCAGGGCCGCGACCGAGCCGGCCACGTCACCCTTGGCACTGGTGAGGTTGTTCATGTACTTGAAGGCGCCGAAGGCTGCCAGCAGGATGAAGGGAACCCACATCCAGCCCGCCATGGGGAGGTTGACGCTGCCGGCGGCCAGCAGGGTGATGACAATCGGCACCGCAAGCTGCGCGACGGCGGCACCCAGGTTCCCGCCGGCGGCGTTCAGGCCCAGCGCCCAGCCTTTTTCCCGGGCCGGGTAGAAGAACGTGATGTTGGCCATCGAGCTGGCGAAGTTGCCGCCGCCGAACCCGGCCAGGGCAGCCACCAGGAGCATGACGCTGAACGGCGTGCCCGGGTTCGAGACGCAGAGGGCCAGCCCGGTGGAGGGGATCAGGAGCAGCAGGGCGGACACGATGGTCCAGTTGCGGCCGCCGAAGCGGGGCACCATGAAGGTGTAGGGGATGCGGAGGGTGGCGCCCACCAGGCTTGGCATGGAGATGAGCCAGAAGATTTCCGAGGTGGAGAAGGTAAAGCCTGCGGCGGGGAGCTGGACCACCACGATGGACCACAGCTGCCAGACGACAAAGCCGAGGAACTCGGCGAAAATGGACCAGTTCAGGTTGCGGCGGGCGATGGCCCGGCCTGCGGCCTCCCACTGCTCCTTGTTCTCGGCATCCCAGTTGGCGATCCAGCGGCCGGGGCGGAATTCAAGGGCAGGGGCGTCAGTGGTGCGGGTAGGGCCGGGCTGTGCGCTGGCGGATACGGCATCAACGGTGCGGTCAACAGTCACGGGTTACCTCCTTCGGGGGATGTTGTTCCTCCAAGGTAGGGACGGCGCGTTTCGCGGACGGTCGAGGTTTGTTAACGCGCTGTGACTTTTGCCTATCCGGGCCCGCCGGACGGCGTGAGGCGGTCCCGGGGTCCGCGATATGAGATGCACAACACAGGTCCGCATCGTGGACGTTTCGTCCATTGACTGGACGCTGGGAAGTAAGATCAAACTCTAACTATTCGAGCCGGGAGGCAGCGTTGCCTGCGCCCGGCCGGTCACACGAAAGCGTTTACCCATGTCATCCACCGATACCACCAAGGTGCCCGGTTCGCACCAGCCGGTGAACTCCCGCGGCCGCGTCATCGTGGCAAGCCTGATCGGCACCACCGTGGAGTTCTACGACTTCTACGTCTATGCCACGGCCGCCGTGCTCGTGTTCCCGAAGCTCTTCTTCCCGGGCGCGAACGAAACCACCCAGCTGCTGAGCTCCTTTGCCGTCTTCGGCGTGGCCTTCATTGCCCGCCCGCTCGGCTCGATTGTCTTCGGGCACTTCGGCGACAAGTTCGGCCGCAAGGGAACCCTTGTTGCGTCGCTGCTGACCATGGGCATTGCCACCTTCCTCATCGGCTGCCTCCCCACGGCGCTGGTTCCGGGCTGGGAGTTTTGGGCACCGGCCATGCTGGTGGTCCTGCGCTTCGCCCAGGGCCTGGCCCTCGGCGGCGAATGGAGCGGCGCAGCCCTCCTGGCCACCGAGAACGCCCCCGCCAACAAGCGCGCCATCTACGGTACGTTCCCGCAGTTGGGAGCCCCGATCGGCTTCATCATCGCCAACGTCATCTTCCTGGTGGCGAGCTACACCTTGACACCGGAAGCTTTCCAGGCCTGGGGCTGGCGGGTGCCGTTCCTGCTCAGCGCCGCCATGGTGATCCTTGGCCTCTACGTCCGGCTCAAGCTGATCGAAACCCCGGCCTTCACCAAGGTGGTGGAATCCAACGAGGTAGCCAAGCTGCCGCTGGGCCGCGTCTTCAAGTCCAGCTGGCGCCAGCTGATCCTGGGCACCTTCATCATGCTGGCCACGTATGTGCTGTTCTACCTGATGACCACGTTCACCCTGACCTACGGCACCAAGCCCACCCTGGCCGGCGCGCAGGCCGCCGCGGAAAAGGCAGGCAAGCCCATGTCCGAGGCCGCAGCCGCCGCGTTCGTTCCCGGCCTGGGCTACTCCCGCAACGACTTCCTTTGGATGCTGATTGCCGGCGTCGTGTTCTTCGGCATTTTCACCCTGGTCTCCGGGCCGCTGGCCGAAAAGTACGGCCGCCGCAAGATGCTCATGGCCGTCACCGCCGGCATCTTTGTCTTCGGCCTGCTGTTCGTGCCGCTGTTCAGCGGCGGCTTCGTGGGCACCATGGGCCTGCTGATCCTCGGGTTCTCCCTCATGGGCCTGACCTTCGGCCCCATGGGTGCGCTGCTGCCGGAACTGTTCCCCACGAACGTCCGCTACACCGGCTCGGCCATCAGCTATAACTTCTCCAGCATCCTGGGTGCTGCCGTGGCGCCGTTCATCGCCGTCGCGCTGTGGGAAGCGGCCAAGGGCAGCCCCGTCCTGGTCGGTGTGTACCTGACCGCCATGGCAGTGCTCACGCTGATCGCGCTGTTCCTCACCCGCGAAACCCGCGATGTGGACTACGAGAACAACGTCGCCTGACGTTTCGTTTGCCCCAATGCCCGGCGCTGCCTTTCGGCACGCCGGGCATTGCCGTTTTCAGCGCGCGTAGCGGGCGACGAAGTTCTTCAGCACCGCCATGGGTTCGGTGATCGTGAATTCCCGTGCCGCGGCCATGAGCTCCTCCGCGGATTCCGGTGGAAAGTACCCGGCGTCCCGGTAGATATCGATCCGCGTCACCAACCCGTCCGCGTCCAGCTCCGGGTGGAACTGGGTGGCATAAAGGTTGGTCCTGATGCGGAACATGTGGACCGGGCAGGTGGCGGCCCGTGCCAGCAGGACGGCGTGCGGGGGGAGCGAGCGGACGGCTTCCTTGTGCCCGGTCAGTGCCGTGAAGGTTCGGGGCATGCCCTGCAGGATGGGGTCCTGGAGTCCCTCATCGGTCAGTTCCACCTCCACCGCGCCGAGGGGCTCGCCGTAGGTCCGGTCGATCACGGCGCCCTGGTGGCTGCCCAGGGTACCGACTCCGTAGCAGGCGCCAAGGAACGGGAAGTCGCGGGCCACCAGCTGGTCCAGGAGTGCGGCAAGTTCCCGCTCCACCCGGTGCTGAACCGTGCTCTTGTGCTCTGGCGGGTCGCTGGACGTGAACGGGCTGCCGCCCACGATGACGCCGGAGTACCTGGAGAGGTCCAGCGAAGGCAGGGGAGCGGCTTCGAGCCGGATCCGGTGCAGTTCCCGTTCCTCCAGGCCGCCGTACCTCAGGTACGCGGCGTACTCGTCCTCGGCGGCGGCGTCTTCCGCGCGGGAGGCCAGGAGCAGGAAAGGCAGCATGTGCTAAGTCTGCATCCTGCCGGCGCCGGCGGCCAGCACCGGCCCGGCACACGGCCGGAGGCGTTTCGGAAACGGTCAGGCTGGGTGGCGCGTCAGGCCGGGGGCTGCGCCAGGGACCGGCGGGACTGCGGGCGGGCCGCAGGGTCGGCCTGGCGGTGCACCAGCTTCCAGTAGCCCTCCTCGCGGCGGAAGATGCTGGTCACGCGGAGCGCGAACTCCTCCGTGGCGGCAGCGCCGTCCAGGCGGGCCCGGAAGTGTTCGGTCTCCACCAGGTAGGCGGTGTCGCGGGCCGTGTAGGAGGTGACGGTATCGAAGCCGAGCATCTCGCCGTCGCGGAACTGCCGCGCCGCCTGGTCCAGCCGGGCCTCCACCTGGGCCCAGCCGCGGGCTATTCCGCCGAACGGGTTGGCCAGGGTGACGTCGTCCAGCCGGGAGTACAGTTCCTTGATCGGGGCGGTGTTGCCCCGGGTGATTTCGGGAACCGCCTGGTGGTAGCGGGCCACTTCTTCCTGGAAACTTGGTGCCAGCATTCGGCTTCCTAGTCTTCGATCGTGGCGATGATGGCGCCCGCGGACACCGTTTCGCCGGCCGTTGCCGTCAGGCCCGTGATGGTGCCGGACCGGTGCGCGGTGAGGGGCTGCTCCATCTTCATGGCCTCAAGGACCACCACCAGGTCGCCTTCGGACACAACGTCCCCGTGCGCCACGGCCACCTTCACGATGGTGCCCTGCATGGGGGAGGTCAGTGCATTGCCCGTGGCGGCCGTGGGGCCGGCGGAACGGGAACGCTTCTTGGACTTGCCCGGCTTGCCGGCGGCGGACGATCCCGTTCCCAGGGTTCCCAGGGATGCGGGAAGCACTACTTCGAGGCGCTTGCCGCCCACTTCCACCACCACGCGTTGGCGGTCCTCGGCGGAGCCGTCGGCGTCGGCAGCGGCGTCCGGGGTCCATGCCGGCAGGTTGTTGGTGAACTCGGTTTCGATCCAGCGGGTGTGGACCTTGAAGGGCCCTTCAGCCGGCGCGAAGGCGGGATCCGAGACCACTGCGAGGTCGAACGGGATGACTGTGGGGATACCCTCAACCACCATTTCCTCCAGCGCGCGGCGGGCGCGCTGCAGCGCCTGCGGGCGGCTGGCGCCGGTGATGATGAGCTTGGACAGCATGGAGTCGAAGTTTCCGCTGATCACGTCGCCCTGTTCCACGCCGGAGTCCACGCGGACCCCGGGACCGGTGGGGTTCTTCAGGACCCGGAGCGTGCCCGGGGCGGGCAGGAAGTTGCGGCCCGGGTCCTCGCCGGTGATGCGGAATTCGATGGAGTGGCCGCGGACCTCGGGGTCGCCGTAGCCAAGCTCCTCGCCGCGGGCAAGACGGAACTGCTCGCGGACCAGGTCGATGCCGGTGACTTCCTCGGAAACACAGTGCTCCACCTGCAGGCGGGTGTTGACCTCGAGGAAGGAAATGGTTCCGTCCTGGCCCACCAGGAATTCGCAGGTGCCGGCGCCCAGGTAGCCGGCCTCCTTCAGGATGGCCTTGGAGGATTCGTAGAGCCGGCGGTTCTGGTCCTCGGTGAGGAACGGCGCCGGAGCTTCCTCCACGAGTTTCTGGTTGCGCCGCTGCAGCGAGCAGTCGCGGGTGGAGACCACCACCACGTTGCCGTGGGCGTCGGCCAGGCACTGGGTTTCCACGTGCCGGGGGGCGTCGAGGAAGCGCTCGATGAAGCATTCGCCGCGGCCGAAGGCGGCCGTGGCCTCGCGGACTGCGGATTCGTAGAGTTCGGGGATTTCCTCGCGGGTGCGGGCCACCTTGATGCCGCGGCCGCCGCCGCCGAAGGCCGCCTTGATGGCCACCGGCAGGCCGTGCCGGTCCACGAAGTCCAGGACTTCGTCGGCTGATTCGACGGGGTCCGCGGTGCCGGGGACCAGGGGTGCGCCGACTTTCTCGGCGATGTGCCGGGCGCGGACCTTGTCGCCCAGGGCGGAGATGGCGTCCGGGGAGGGGCCAATCCAGGTGATGCCTGCGGCAATGACCTTGGCGGCGAACTCGGCGTTCTCGGCCAGGAATCCGTAGCCCGGGTGGATGGCGTCGGCGCCGGACTGGCGCGCGGCGTCGATGATCTTGTCCATCACCAGGTAGGACTCGGCGGCGGTGGCACCGCCCAGGGCGAAGGCTTCGTCAGCGAGCCGGACGTGGAGTGCGTCGCGGTCCGGGTCGGCGTAGACGGCTACGGAGGCGAGGCCCTCGTCCCGGGCCGCCCGGATGATCCGCACGGCGATTTCGCCGCGGTTGGCGATCAGCACCTTTGTGAGGCTGGACTGCGTGGTTCCTGCGGACTGCTCCAAATTTGCTGACAAGGCGTCTCCTTCTTTCCTTCAGGGAGCCTAGCGCGGTTTTGGAGGTTCCGCCGATATTACTTGCGGAATCCGCGTGTAAACCGGTCGTCCTTTGTAGGGAAGCTACAAGCACTGCAGAAAACGGACGACTTTACCTCGGCGGCCAGAGATCAGTGATGCGCACATTGGCGGCGGCAAGCAGGCCGCGCAGGGTGGATACGGAAAGTCCGACGACGGCGTGCGGGTCGCCGTCGACCTTCCGGATGAAGGCCCCGCCCAGGCCGTCGATGGTGAAGGAACCCGCACAGTGCAGCGGCTCTCCGGTGGCGATGTAGGCGTCGATCTCCTCCGGGGCCATGTCCAGGAAGGAAACCTCGGCGGATGCGACTGCCCCGAGCGTGGCGCCCGAACCGCGGCCGGCGCCGTCGTCGTCCGTGTCCCTGCAGTCCACCAGCCAGTGCCCCGTGTGCAGCACCCCCGCGCTGCCGCTCATGCGGAGCATCCGTTCGCGCGCGACGTCGGCAGTGTAGGGCTTGCCGTGCGCCTCGCCGTCGAACTCGAACACGGAATCGCAGCCCAGCACCAGCGCGCCCTCCGCCTCCGGGAGGGACGCGACCGCCTCCGCCTTGGCCCGGGCCAGCAACAGCGCGGTGTCGTGCGGGTCCGTCACGCCGTACCGTTCCTGGACGGCCGCCTCGTCGACGTCGGAAACCAGCACGGTGTGCCGGATGCCGGCCTCGGCCAGGAGCTTGGTGCGGGCGGGGGACTGGGAGGCGAGGATCAGATGGAGCACGGTTTCAGCCTAGTGGACCAGTTCGCCGGACACCGGCGTCCCCTGGCCGCGGCTGAGCTTGGCGCCTTCCACGTCCACGTCCGGCAGGATCCGGTCCAGCCAACGCGGCAGCCACCACGACTTGGCGCCCAGCAGGTACATCACGGCCGGGACGATCGTCATGCGGACCACGAACGCGTCGAACAGGACACCGAACGCCATTGCGAAGCCCAGCGGCCGGACCATGGTGAGGTGGCTGAAGATGAAGCCGGAGAACACGCTGACCATGATGATGGCGGCGGCGGTGACCACGGCGGCTGCGTGCCGGAAGCCCACCCTGACCGCTTCCTTGGCGGATGAGCCGTGCATGTAGGCCTCGCGCATGCCGGAGGCGATGAACACCTGGTAGTCCATGGCCAGGCCGAACAGTACACCGATCAGGATGATGGGAAGGAAGCTCAGCACGGCACCGGGGTTGGCTACGTCGAAGACGTTCCCCAGCCAGCCCCACTGGTAGACAGCCACGACGGCGCCGAAGGCCGCCGACAGGGACAGCAGGAAGCCGCCCGTGGCCAGCAGCGGCACCACGATGGAGCGGAACACCAGCAGGAGCAGGACCAGGGAAAGTCCGACGACGATCGCCAGGTAGGGCGGCAGGGCGTCGCCGAGCTTGGTGGAGACATCCACGTTGCCGGCCGTCTGGCCGGTCAGGCCCATGGCGACGTCGTAGTCGGCCTTGATTTCGCCGTTCAGGCCGCGGAGTTCGGCGACCACCTTGACCGTGCTGGCGCTGGCGGGGCCTTCCTTGGGGATGACCTGGAAGACTGCGGTGCGGCGGTCCTCGCTGAGGGCCACCGGCACTGCGGCCACCACGTTGTCCACGGCACGGAGCTTGTCCGCGATGTCGTACTGCAGCTTTTGCGCCTGGGCCGCATCCAGGTTCGCGGGGAACTCGCCCACGGCCACAATGGGGCCGGTGACGCCCTCGCCGAAGCTGCGTGCCGTCAGGTCGTAGGCCTGGTAGGCCTCGGACTCCACAGGCTCGGAGCCGCCGTCAGGCAGCGCCAGCTGGAGCTGTGTGGCGGGCAACGCAAGGGTGCCCAGCAGGAGGATGCCGGCGACGAGCGCAACCCAGGGGTGCTTGGTGACCAGGCCGCCCCACCCGCGGGTGCTTCGTTCGCGGTCGGAGGCAAGATCCGCCGCCTCGTGGCCCGGTTCGGCGTTGTGCGCCTCGGACTTGGCCCAGGCCCGCTTGGAGATGATCCGGCGGCCAATCAGGGACAGCATGGCGGGGGTCAGGGTGATGGCGACCAGGACCGCCACCGCCACGGTTCCCGCGGCGGCGAGGCCCATGACAGTGAGGAACGGCAGCCCGGGGACCACCAGGGCTGCAAGGGCGATGATCACGGTGAGCCCGGCGAAGACCACCGCGTTGCCGGAGGTTCCGTTTGCCCGGGCCACGGACTCCTCAGGGTCCATTCCGGCCAGGAGCTGCGTCCGGTGCCGGTTGACGATGAACAGCGAGTAGTCGATGCCGACGGCCAGGCCCAGCATGAGGGCAAGCATGGGGGAGATGGAGCTCATGTCGAACAGGCCTGAGAGTGCGAACGTGATGCCCACGCCCACGCCGACGCCGATGATGGCCATCAGCAGCGGCAGTCCGGCCGCGATCAGCGTCCCCAGCATGAGGATCAGGACCAGCGCAGCGACGGCGATGCCGACAATTTCCGCTGTGCCGAACAGGGCTGAGATGTCCTCGGTGATTTCCTTGCTGGCAAAGGCCTGGACGCCTGCGGAGGACGTCTCGTGGGCGATCTCCTGTACCTGCTTGCGGACCGCTGGTGCCAGGCCGTTGATGGAGGTGTTGAACTGCACCTGGGCCACGGCCGCCTTGTTGTCCTCCGAGACGAAGCGGATGGCGGACGCGGCCTGGGCCTGGCGCTTGCCAAGTTCCAGCTTCGCCTTGTTGGCCTCCAGTTCCTGGGCGCCGGCGTCGAGCTTGGCCTGGCCGGCAGCCAGCGCTGCCTTCTGCTGGCCCAGCTGGGCCTCGACTACTGCTGCGGGCGCGCCGGCGGCGGTGAGCTGTTGTTCAGCCGCTGCCAGCTGTGCCTTGCCCGCCTCCAGCTGGGCGCGGGAGGCATCCAGCTGTGCCTGGCCGGCCGCCAGCTGCTGTTCGCCGTCCGTGATCGCCTTGCCGGCCTGGTCCACCTGGGCCTGGGTGGTGAACGGATCAACCGTGCCGCGGACCTCGGGGAGGGCTTGCAGCTTCTTCAGCGCATCCGTCACGGCCGCGCGGCTCTCAGGCGTGAATCCGCCGTCGGGGGCTTCGAAAACGATCGTGGCGCTTCCGCCCGAGGCTGCGGGCAAATCCTGCTTGAGCTTGTCCGCGATCCGCTGCGTCTCGGTGCCCGGGATCTGGAAGTTGTTGGACAGCGTGCCGTGGAAGGCTGCGGCGGAACCGCCGACGGCCACCAGGACCGCAAGCCAGAGGGAGATGACAAGCCAGCGCCGGCGGTAGGAGAACTTGCCGAGGCGGTAGAGGAGGAGTGCCATGCGGGAGGACCGATCTGATCAGGAGGAACGGGTGGCGGATGGGAAAGCGGTGGTGGTGAAGCCGGCGCCCAGCAAGCCCATGGCATCGATGAGCAGCTGGCGGAGTTCTGCAAGGGAGGCGGGTGAAAGGTCCGGGCCGCGCCGGCTGAACCAGACCTCCATGGCGGCCTTTCCGCAAGAAATGATGGAGCCGGCCAGGGCATGGACGTACAGCTCGTCCCGCTCGCCGGGGCTACCGGCAAGTCGTTCACGGGCCACGGTGAAGACCTGGGCCCGGCAGTGGTCCCACGCCTCCAGTTCCGTATGGGACATCAGCGGACTCTGCTGGGTCAGCGTGAACAGTTCGGCGAGCGGGGCGATGGCCTTGGGGTCGGCCAGGGCCACCAAAGCGGCCTGGGCCGACTCCAGCATGGGCTCCTCGGCCGGGCGGAGGCGCAGCTGCTGGATGGCGTTGTCCAGGAAGCCGTGGACGATGGAGGCCAGGGCGGCGTCGGTGCTGCCGAAGTAATTGAAGAAAGTGCGGCGCGAGATTCCCGCGGCGTCGGCGATGTCCTCCACCGTGAAGTTGCCCGGGCCCTTGGACCGCAGGAGGCCCAGAGCGGCGTCGGTAATGCCCTGGCGGGTGGCGGCCTTGTTCAGCTCGCGGCGGGATGGCGCGGCGGGCACCGCATCCTGCGGGGTTTCTGGAGCGGACAGCGGATCTGGCACGGAATTACACTACGTGCAACTTTGCACTGAATGCAACTTATTTTCGGGGCCGAATCTGGATTCACAGGAGAACGAAAGGTTTCCGACAGCCTTTCCTGAACCTGGTGGCCGATGCTGGAAATGTCCCGCCGCGAGGCGTATCACCAGCAGCCGTCAGGCGACGGCGAATGAGGAGACAACGAAAATGACCCGCACGAAGAAAATGACCCTGGGCCTGTCAGCCGCGGCGCTGGCGCTCGGTGCAGGAATCGGCGTGGCCGGCATGGCATCGGCCACCACCACCACGCCTTCTCCCACCCCGAGTGCAAGTGCCAGTGCCTCGGCCGATGGCTCCGCTGGCACTGACCACGGCGGCATGGGCAGGCACGGCGGCCGTGACGGCAAGGGCATGGAGCAGGCATCCGCCCTGGCAGCGAAGCTCGGCGTGGACGAAGCCAAGGTGACCGACGCACTGAAGGCCTTCCGCGAAGCCAACAAGCCCACCACGCCGCCGGCCGACGGCCAGAAGCCGGACCCCGCCGCCCGCGAGGCCGCCCTCGCCAAATCGCTGGCCGGCTCGCTGGGCATCGACGAGGCCAAGGTGACGGCAGCCCTCCAGGAGATCCGCAGCGAGGAACAGTCCGAACACGCGGCCGAGCTCAAGACCCGACTGGACAAGGCAGTGACGGACGGCAAGCTGACGCAGGCTGAAGCCGACGCCGTCACCAAGGCCGTCCAGAACGGGGTGATTGGCGGCGGCGGACGCTGACTGTTTCAGGCCGGTTGCGGCCTGGGGCGTAGCCCTTAAGCAAAGACGTCCCCGGGAGAAACTCCCGGGGACGTCTTTTTGCTGGCGCGCGTTACGCGTTGGCATCCTGCAGTTCGCGGGATGCGGTCCCGGCGCTGGTGCCGTCCGTTGCGGACCCGCCGGCGGCGGCATCGCTGTCATCCACGAACGGTGTGCCGTTGCGGGGTGCGTTGTACAGCGACTCGTCCAGGATGCCCTGGCGCTTGGCCACGATGGTGGGGACCAGGGCCTGTCCTGCCACGTTCACCGCGGTGCGGCCCATGTCCAGGATGGGGTCGATGGCCAGCAGCAGCCCGACGCCGGCCAGCGGCAGCCCCAGCGTGGACAGCGTCAGGGTGAGCATCACCACGGCGCCGGTGGTGCCGGCGGTTGCGGCGGAGCCCAGGACGGAGACCAGTGCGATCAGCAGGTACTGGCTGAAGTCCAGGTGGATGCCGAAGAACTGGGCCACGAAGATCGCCGAGATGGCGGGGTAGATGGCAGCGCAGCCGTCCATCTTGGTGGTGGCGCCCAGCGGCACGGCGAAGGAGGCGTAGGCGCGGGGCACCCCGAGGCTGCGTTCAGTCACGCGCTGGGTCAGCGGCAGGGTTCCCACCGAGGAGCGGGAAACGAAGGCCAACTGCACTGCGGGCCATACGCCGGAGAAGTACTGCTTGACGGACAGGCCATGGCTGCGGACCAGGATCGGGTAGACCACGAACAGCACCAGGACCAGGCCGGCGTAGATGGCCACGGTGAACTTGCCCAGCGAGCCGATGGTGTCCCAGCCGTAGACGGCCACGGCATTGCCGATGAGGCCGACAGTGCCCAGCGGTGCGATGCGGATGATCCACCAGAGCACCTTCTGGATAACGGCGAGGGCCGAGGCGTTGAGGTTCAGGAACGGCTCTGCGGCCTTGCCCACCTTGAGGGCGGCAACGCCCACCGCGATGGCGATGACGAGGATCTGCAGGACGTTGAAGCTGATGGAGGTGGTGACGGCGCCGGAGTCGCCGACAGTGGAGCTGGCACCCAGGCCGAGGAAGTTCTTGGGGAACAGGCCCACGAGGAAGGCCCACCAGTCACCGGACTTGCCGGTGTACTTGGCGTCTCCGTTGATGCCGGTGTTGGCGCCGGGCTGCAGGAGTACGCCCAGGCCGATGCCGATCAGCACGGCGATCAGGGATGTGATGGCGAACCACAGGAGCGTGTTCCATGCGAGCCGGGCGGCGTTGGACACCTGGCGCAGGTTGGAAATGGAACTGACTACGGCGGTGAAGATCAGGGGAACGACGGCGGTCTGCAGCAGCGACACATAGCTTGAGCCGATGGTCTGCAGCGTGGCGCCGAGGGCGTTGGGGCTGGTCTTGGTGCTGCCGGTGTACTTGGCCAGCAGGCCGAGGCCCAGGCCCACCACGAGGGCGGCAATGATCTGGAAGCCGAACGAACCCGCCCACTTGGGGAGCTGGAATCCGGTCTTCCCTGCGGGGGAGGGGGTGCTTGTCTGAGTGCTCACCAGAACAAGCTAGACCTCTGCTAAATATCACGTCGAACCAACATTGAGAAATATTACGTGCACAGGATGCGGGCCCCGGCCGGAAATCCCCGGAGAACCAGGGATAACGGCGGCATTTGTTACTTATTCCCGGCAGGGGTGTGCTTAACGTCTCGTGGTTCGTGGTGTTTCCTGACCGTCAGGTAGAGCCGGTGGGCGGTGATCAAGATGGCCAGCCAGGCGGCACCCAGTGCCCAGGCCGCCAGCACATCGGTGAGCCAGTGATGGCCCAGGAAGACCCTGCTCAGGCCGATCGCGACGGCGAAGAGGGCTGCCGCCGCGGCGGTGAGGATGCGGGCGCGGTTCGAGTGGAGCCGCAGGATGATGAGGTACGCCACGATGCCTGCAATCACCACCGCGTTCAGGGAGTGTCCACTGGGAAACGATGCCGAGTGTTCGTAGGGCGGTACGGCGTCGCTGAGGTCCGGCCGCGTGCGTCCCACGAGGCGCTTGCCGGCGATGGTCATCAGCAGTGAACCCAGGCCCGCGGTGACGATCAGGATGACGGGGGTCCAGGAGCGGCGCCGCAACGCGAGCACCGCCATGATGGCGACGGCGAGGACCGGCATCCCGATGGTCCCGCCAACATCGGTGAAGGCCGTGACCGCCACATCCAAGGCAGGGGTGCGGAGGTCCTTGCTGGCCGCCAATACCGGATGGTCAAGTCCGGCCACCCCGTCTGCGGCCACTACCGCTTCATAGACCTCGCTGAACGCGGCGGTCAGGGCGGCGGAAATGACCGCCCCCACCAGCAGCGTCAGGATCAGTGCGCCATGCGGGCCATGTACCTGGCTGATGCGGTGGACCACTCCGACCAGGTGCCGGCCTGTCCGGGTGTCCCATCTGGTGAGGTCCTTGCCACCGACGGTCGTGTCCTGGCGCAGTTCACCACGCACCCCCGTCCCGGCCGGTGTCCCTTGGAGGTTGGTCAACGTCGTCTCCCTGTCCATACGGCGATGCGCGCCACGGCAATTTAGTAAGCAAGCTTATTGATTGCCGTGGGCGCTGTCCACCTAATGCCGGGGGCTCGGTCCACCAGCCAGGGATCCGGCCGGGAGGATGGGCTGTCAGCCCAGAAGCGCCCGGCGAAGGGTGTCGAGTCCCACGGAGCCGATGTTGAGGGCCTTGGTGTGGAACTCCTTGAGGTCGAACCCCGGCCGTGCCTCGAGCTCGGCGCGGATCTGTTCCCAAAGGCGCTGGCCTACCTTGTAGGAGGGCGCCTGTCCCGGCCAGCCGAGGTACCGGGTGAACTCGAAGTTGAGCTGGCCTTCGCTGAGGGGGAGGTTTTCCTTCAGGAATGCGTAGCCCCTGTCGGCGGTCCAGGTGCCGGATCCCCAGCGTTCGGGCATCTCGAGTTCCAGGTGGACCCCGATATCGAAGACCACGCGCGCTGCCCGCATGCGCTGCATGTCCAGCATGCCCATGTGGTCGCCAGGGTCTTTCAGGTAGCCCAGTTCCTGCATGAGTTTCTCGGCGTACAGGGCCCAGCCTTCGCCGTGGCCGGAGGTCCAACAGACGTTCCGGCGCCATTTGTTGAGCAGCTCGCGCCGGTAGGTGGCAGTGGCCACCTGGAGGTGGTGGCCCGGGACGCCCTCGTGGTACACGGTGGTGGTTTCGGCCCAGGTGGTGAAGGTGTCCTCGCCTGCGGGGACTGACCACCACATGCGGCCGGGGCGGCTGAAGTCGTCGGATGGGCCGGTGTAGTAGATGCCGCCTTCGTCGGTGGGGGCGATTCGGCACTCAAGCCTCTTCATGACGTCGGGGATGTCGAAGTGCACGCCAGCGAGTTCGGCCACGGCCTTGTCGGAGAGGTCCTGCATCCATTCCCGCAGCGCCTCGGTGCCTTTCAGCTGCCGTGCGGGGTCGTCGTCGAGGATTTCCTTGGCTTCGGCAATGGAGGCGCCTGCCTTGATGGCGGCTGCGACCTGTTCCTGCTCCGCGATCAGTCGGTCGAGTTCCTGGACGCCCCACGCGTACGTTTCCTCCAGGTCCACCTCTGCGCCCAGGAAGGACCGGGAAGCCAGTGCGTAGCGGGCCCGGCCCACGGCATCCTTTTCGGGAGCGGCGGGCAGCAGTTCGGTGCGCAGGAATTCCGCCAGGCCGGTGTAGGCCTGGCGGGCGGCGGCAGCTCCGGCGTCGAGCTTCTCCTGCAGGGCCGTGGGCAGCGGCCCCGCATCCGTGGCGGCACCCGCGGCCAGCTTTGCGAAGAAGCCGTCCCCGGCGGCGTACTTGGCCACCTGTTCAATGACGATGCGCACCTGGCGGGCGGCGGCGACCTTGCCCGCATCCCTGGCCAGGCGCAGGGACTCGGTGTAGCCGCTGATGGCCGCCGGCACGTTGTGTGCGCGCCCGGCGATGTGCTCCCAGTCCTGTTCGGTTTCAGTGGGCATGAGATCGAAGATGGCGCGGATGTCCTGGGCCGGTGAGGCAATGTTGTTCAGGTCCGCATACTCCCACCCGGAAGCATGGATCAGGAGCTGCAGGCCCAGCCGCTCCTGCATGGCGTCCAGGGTGACGGCGTCCACGTCGTCCTCCGGCTCCAGGCCTTCCAGCGAGACGAGGGCATGCCTTGCCGCCTCGGCGAACCCGGCGATGCCGGCAGGGGAGAAGTCCTGGTATTCCGTCTCATGTCCCGGCAGGCCAAGGGTGGTGGCAAAGGTCGGATTGAGCCTGATCAGGGTGTCGGTGTAGTTGTCAGCGACGTCGTCGATCCGGGTATGCGGGCGCGCGGCGGGTGCAGTGTCGGTAGTCACATCCCGAGCCTACCCGGCCACATGGACAGGATGTGGAAGCCGTCAGCCCCGGCTGCGCTTCCAGGCACCCGGGCCCGGCGTGGGCGCGAGCCGAAGCTGCTGCCTCCGGACCCAGTGCCGCACGCTGGTGGTCTTTGCCGGGGCCGGGGTTTCCCCGCCGAGGGAAAGCACGACGGCGGCCAGCGCGGCGAGTTCCTCGTCGTTCGGCTGTCCTTTGACAACAGAGAACAGCGGCGCGGCCTGGGGTTCCGGGGCTTCGGCGGGCTCAGGCGCCCCTGGGGTGCTGATCACAGCGGGATGTTCCCATGCTTCTTGGCGGGAAGGCTGGCGCGTTTGTCACGCAGGGCGCGCAGTCCCTTGATGATCTGGATGCGGGTGTCCGAGGGGGCGATGACGGCGTCCACGTAGCCAAGCTCGGCTGCCTGGTAGGGGTTGAGGAGTTCTTCCTCGTACTGCTGGATGACCTGGGCGCGGCGGGCCTCGACGTCGCCGCCGTCCTCGGCGACCGCTGCGAGGTCGCGGCGGTAAAGGATGTTCACGGCACCCTGGGCGCCCATCACGCCGATCTGGGCCGTGGGCCAGGCCAGGTTCAGGTCGGCGCCGAGCTTCTTGGAGCCCATGACGATGTAGGCGCCGCCGTAGGCCTTGCGGGTGATGACGGTGAGCTTGGGGACGGTGGCCTCGGCATAGGCGTAGAGGAGTTTGGCGCCGCGGCGGATGATTCCCTGGAACTCCTGGTCCTTGCCCGGAAGGAACCCGGGGACATCCACCAGGGTGACGATGGGGATGTTGAAGGCGTCGCAGTGGCGCACAAAACGGGCCGCTTTTTCCGAGGCGGCGATGTCCAGGGTGCCGGCGAACTGGAGGGGCTGGTTGGCCACGATGCCTACAGTGTGGCCCTCCACGCGGCCGTAGCCGATCATCACGTTGGGGGCGTACAGGGCCTGCATCTCCAGGAAATGCCCGTCGTCCACGATCTGCTCCACCACGGCGCGCATGTCGTAGGGCTGGTTGGCGGAGTCCGGAACCAGCGTGTCCAGGGCGAGGTCGTCGTCGTCGATTTCCAATTCCTGCTGGTGCCCCAGGACGGGCGCCTCGGACAGGTTGTTGGACGGGAGGAAGTCCAGCAGTTCGCGCACGAACTCGATGGCGTCGGTCTCGTCCGAAGCGAGGTAGGTGGACGTTCCGGTGGTGGCGTTGTGCTGCCGGGCACCGCCGAGCGTTTCCATGTCCACGTCCTCGCCGGTGACGGTCTTGATGACGTCCGGGCCGGTGATGAACATGTGCGAGGTCTTGTCCACCATCACCACGTAGTCGGTGAGGGCGGGGGAGTAGGCGGCGCCGCCGGCGGAGGGGCCCATGATGAGCGAGATCTGCGGCACCACGCCGGAGGCGTGGACGTTGTTGCGGAAGATGTCAGCGAACATGGCCAGCGAGGCCACACCCTCCTGGATACGGGCGCCGCCGCCGTCCAGGATGCCGACGACGGGGCAGCCGTTGCGGAGCGCGAATTCCTGGACCTTGACGATCTTTTCGCCGTTGACCTGGCTCAGGGATCCGCCGTAGACGGTGAAGTCCTGGCTGTAGACCGCCACCAGCCGGCCGTCCACGGTGCCGTAGCCGGAGACCAGGCCGTCACCCAGCGGCTTCTTCTTCTCCATGCCGAAGGCGCTGGAGCGGTGCACGGCCAGTGCGTCGAACTCAACGAAGGAATCCTCGTCCAGCAGCAGGGCGATGCGCTCGCGGGCGGTGTTCTTGCCGCGGGCGTGCTGTTTCTCGATGGCCTCGGGGCCGGAGGGCTGTTCGGCGCGCGCCTGGCGGTCGCGGAAATCGGCAATCTTTCCCGCTGTCGTTGTCAGATCGTGGCTCATCAAGTGTCTCCGGCTCTGTAGCAGGTCAATTCTGTCGGCTGGCGGGTCTGGCTGCGCGGAGCGTTAAGTAGCATCCACACAAAAGACGAACCCTGGTGGCAAGTCTAGTGACGCTTTGGGAGCCAACGGCTGTAGGGAACCTACAATTTTCTGCCGTTCCAACACCCCCTGCACAATGTTACTCATGAGTAACTTAGTTGGGTTACAGTGTTCCCATGACTTCAAGCGACGATGCTTTGCATGCCTCCGAGAGCCCGTACCGGGCCGCCGGCTCCCTGGCGGGCCGGACCATCCTGCTCTCCGGCGGCAGCCGCGGGATCGGCCTGGCCATCGCCCTGCGGGCGGCACGCGATGGCGCCAACATTGTGCTCCTTGCCAAGACGGGGGAGCCGCACCCCAAGCTCGCCGGGACGGTCCACACCGCGGCCCGGGAGCTGGAGGCGGCCGGAGGCCAGGCGTTGCCCCTGGTGGGTGACGTGCGGCGGGACGATGACGTGGCCGGCGCCGTGGCCGCAGCCGTGGAGCGGTTCGGCGGCATCGACATCGTCATCAACAACGCCTCCGCCATCGACCTCTCCACCACGGACAAGGTGGAGATGAAGAAGTACGACCTCATGCAGGACATCAACGTGCGCGGCACCTTCCTGCTGTCCAAGCTGGCGCTCCCGGCGCTCCGTGCCTCTGGACAGGGGCAGATCCTGACGCTCTCGCCGCCGCTGAACCTCCACCCCTCCTGGGCTGGAAAGCACCTCGCCTACACCATGGCCAAATACGGGATGAGCCTGACCACCCTGGGCCTGGCCGAAGAACTGAAGGCTGACGGGATCAGGGTCAACTCACTGTGGCCCTGCACCCTGATCGACACGGCCGCCATCCGCAACATGCCCCACGGCGAAACCATGGTGATGGCCGCGCGCGGCCCGCAGATCATGGCCGACGCCGCCCACGCCGTTCTGACCGGCAGCAATCTCGGTGCCGCTGCGCCGCCGTCGGGCAACTTCTACACGGATGAGCAGGTCCTGGCCGCCGCCGGCGTGACCGACTTCCGCCCCTACAGCCTGGGTGCGCCCGAAGACCGCCTGGTCCCGGACATCTTCCTCTAGGGCGGCCCTCCTGCAGTCCCCGGCGCCTGTTCCGGGACCGCGTCCGGCTGGGTGCGACCAGGCGCGGCTCGGTAGGATCTAGCTATGGATGACGCACATGCACCGGCTACCCCCCTGAACCGAGGGGACCTGGCCGACCAGCGTTTCCTCTCCGCCACGGGGATACCGCGGATCGACGTGGTGGACTCCACCGGCTCCACCAACGCCGACCTGCTGCGCGGCGTCACGGTGGACCCTGCGGCGTGGCCTGATCTCTCCGTCCTGACGGCGGAGTACCAGACCGCGGCAAGGGGCCGGCTGGACCGGCGCTGGGAGGCGCCGCCGCTGAGCTCCGTGTCGGTTTCCGTGGTCCTGCGCCCGGTGAACGCCGAAGGCAGGCCCCTTCCCACCCAGAGCTACTCGTGGCTTTCCCTTATCGCAGCCCTGGCCCTGCGCGAGACGCTCCTGGAAACGGCAGGCATTCCGGCCGAGCTCAAATGGCCCAACGACGTCCTGGTCCGCGGCAGGAAGATCGCGGGCATCCTGGCCCAGCTTGGTCCCATGGTGGACGGCAGCGTGCCCCCCGTCATCCTGGGGACCGGCCTCAACGTCAGCCTGCGCGAAGAGGAACTTCCGGTGCCCACTGCCACGTCCGTGGCCATCGAGGGTGCCACCACCACCGACCGCACGGCGCTGCTGAAAAGCTACCTGTCCCACTTCGCGGTCCTGTACCGCAGTTTCTGCAATGCCGACGGCGACCCCGCGGCGGGCATGGCCGGGGGGCCGTCGCTGCACAAACGGGTGGAGGCCGTGATGGTCACCCTGGGCAAGCAGGTGCGCGCGCAGCTTCCCGGCGACCACGAAATCATTGGACATGCCTCCCGCCTGGATGACTACGGTTCCCTCCTGGTGGTGGACCGGGACTCGCATGAGCATGTGGTCACGGCCGGCGACGTGGTGCACCTGCGGCCCTGGTCGTCGCCGGACGCGCCGCAGCAGGGTGGTTATGCGTAGGTCCCTTGTTCCAGGGGAGCAGGTCATCGTCACTACCCGCCCGCAGCCGCGAAAGCTTGCCGGTGCCGCCGTGGCCTTCGTCCTGGCGCCGGCACTGGCCGCCTTCGCCAGCGCGTGGGTTATCCGCGGCGGCCCCGCCCGCGTGGCGCCTGCCCTTGGCCGCCAGTGGACGCCCTGGCTGGTGGGTGCCTGCGTGCTCGCGGCGGTGGCTGTATGGCTGGGCTACTGCCTGCCCCGGCTTCTCCGGTGGCATGGCACCCGCTATACGCTGACCAGCCAGCGGATGGTGGCCCGGTCCGGACTGTTGAACCGGCGGGACCAGCAGGTGAACCTGGCATCGGTGCGAAACCTGACGGTCCATGAATCGTTGCTGCAGCGACTGGTGCGTTCCGGGAATATATCCTTGGAAACCGGGCACCAGGGCATGGTGACCTTTCGCGACGTGCCCGAGGTGGCCCGGTTCCGCGACTTTATCCTCGACGCCATCGGGGAACTGCCGGAGGACAGCGGGGCCCAGCCCGGCGCGACGTATTACCCAGCCGGTGCATTTCCGGACGACATGAGAGAAGGTGGACGGGATGACCGATGAGGACCAGCAGGAACGCGTCGAGAGCATCGAAACCGGCGCCTTCGACGCCTCGTCCGACGCCGGCTCCGCCGACCCCTTCGCAACCGGGCCGGCTGCTGCCGCGGAGCCGCCCGGCGTCGACCGCCACCCGCCAACCGGCGCCATGTCCGCGGAACGTTTGGCCATGAAGGCGCTCGAAGCCCGGCTGCTGGGTGGGGAACGCAAGCTCCGCCGTCGTGAAGTTGCGGCCGGGGCCGGCCTCTCACTGCTTTCTGCCCGCAAGCTCTGGCGTGCCCTGGGATTCCCCAACTTCGGCGACGAGGACGTCGCCTTCACCGAACGCGACCAGGCGGCCCTGTCCACCGTGGTGGACCTGGTCCGCGCCGGCAAGCTCACGGAGGAAGCGGCCATTTCGGTGACCCGCTCCATCGGGCAGATGACCGACCGCATGGTGGTCTGGCAGATCGAAGCGCTGGTGGAGGACATGGTCCACGAGCAGGGCGTCACGGACGCCGTGGCCCGCAAGCGCCTGGTCAACGAACTTCCCGCCCTGGTCGACGCACTCGAGGAAGTCCTGGTCTACTCCTGGCGCCGCCAGCTCAACGCCGGCGTCCAGCGACTCGCGGTCCGCGCCGAAGCCGGGCTCCAGGCCAGCGAGGAAGGCCGGGAGGGCGACGAGGACGACGCGCCGCTGCCCCTGGCCCGCGCGGTCGGGTTCGCGGACCTGGTGTCCTACACCAGCCTGTCCCGGCGGATGAACGAAAAGACGCTGGCCCGGCTGGTCCAGCGCTTCGAGAACAAGTGCGCCGAGATCATCTCCGTGGGCGGCGGCAGGCTGGTCAAGACCGTTGGCGATGAAGTCCTGTACATCGCCGAAACCCCTGCTGCGGGTGCGGAGATTTCGCTGGCGCTGGCCGAAGCCTTCACCGAGGACGAGATCCTCCCCGAAGCGCGCGTAGCCATGGTGTGGGGCAGGATCCTGTCCCGCCTGGGCGACATCTACGGTCCCACCGTGAACCTCGCCGCCCGCCTGACCACCCTGGCGGACCCCGGCACCGTCCTGGTGGATTCCATGACGGCCTCCGCCCTGGAACATGACGAACGGTTCGTCCTGATTCCGCAGGACCCGGAGAACGTGCGCGGCTTTGGCGAAATCAATCCCGTCCGCCTCACCCGCGGCCGCGGCAAGGGCCTGGTCCTGGACTAAGCTCCGGAAGCTTCGGGTCCCGGACAGACCGGGCCGGACTGAAAAGAATTTATCCACTTGTTGGCGTATAGCGGTATCGTTGTGGTGCCCGGGGTCCTGTGACGCCGGCTGCAGGCACGAAGCCTAGATCTACCGGGGGACTTCCACACATGAAACGTCGCGGACAGACGCGCGCCCAGATCCCTGCTTCCGCCGCGCCCCGATGGCGCCGCCTGCCGCGCTCCCGCTGGTTCACTGGTACGGCGTTTGGTGCTGTGGTGGCTGTGGTGGTGACGGGTGCTGTGTTGTATCCGGGGTTTAAGACCACTGAGGTGGAGTTGAACGATGGTGGTGTGTGGGTTGTTTCGAAGTCGAAGAATGCTGTGGGGCGGTTGAATTATCCGTCGCGGGTGTTGGATGGTGCGGTGACGCCGGCGTCGACGACGTTTGATGTGTTGCAGCATGCCGGTGAGGTGTTTGTTGATGATGAGACGGGTTCGACGTTGAACCAGGTTTCGCCGGCGAATATGCGGTTGGGTGGGGATAAGCAGTTGCCGGGGGCGGCTGATGTGAGTTTTGGGGCGCGGACGATTTCGGTGACGGATGCTGCGTCGGGGAAGGTGTGGGCGGTGTCGCCGTCCACGGTGAATGGTTTTGATAAGGATGCGTCCGAGCCGGTGTTGGTTGGTTCGGCGGGTCTGGTGTCGGTGGTGGGTTCTGATGACCGGATTTATTCGGCGGATCCGAAGACTGGTGTGGTGACGGTGACGGGGGTTGATGCCGAGGGTGGTGTTGCGTCGTCGGAGTCCAGTACGTGGGATGGGCTTAAGGGTGCCGGGGATTTGCAGATGACGGTGGTGGGGGACCGTCCGGTGGTGTTGGATGCTGCTGCGGGGAGCTTGTTCCTGCCTGGTGGTAAGCGGTTGGCGTTGGAGGATGCGCGGGATGCGAAGTTGCAGCAGCCTGGGCCGGGCAGTGATGTGGTGGCGGTGGCGACGCGGAAGGCGTTGTTGAAGCAGCCGTTGGATGGTGGGACGGCGAAGACCGTGGGGTTTGATGGTGAGGGTGTGCCTGCGGCTCCGGTGCAGTTGGGTGGGTGTGTGCATGCGGCGTGGTCGGGTGCGAATAAGTATGTGCGGGACTGTGCCAATGATGGTGATGATAAGAATGTGGCGGTGCCGAAGGCGAGTGCGTCGCCGTCGTATGTTTTCCGGGTGAACCGGGACCTGGTGGTCCTTAATGATGTGAACTCGGGGAATGTGTGGTTGGTGAACCAGAACATGCAGCTGGTGAACAACTGGGACGACGTCATCCCCCCGCAGCAAACCTCGGACGACGCCGACAAGGACTCCGCCGACGAGGTCCAGCAGACCGTGCTGCCGGACCGCACCAAACCCAACAGCGCCCCCGTGGCCAAACCCGACCAGTTCGGGATCCGCGCAGGGAAGACCACCATCCTGCCCGTCCTGGACAACGACTCCGACCCCGACGGCGACGTCCTCACCGTCCGAACCCCCGAAGGCGTTAAGACCGGCGCCGTCTCGCCCATTTATGGCTCCACGGGCCTGCAGGTGGCCGTGCCCGCCGACAAGACCGGCAGCGAAACCTTCAAGTACACCGTGGACGACGGCCGCGGCCTGTCAGCGTCCGCTGACATCACGCTCAACATCATCCCACCCGGCACCAATAATGCGCCGCGGCCAAAGCCCAACCGGAACACCATGCTGGTGGTCCAGTCAGGCAAGTCGGTCACGCAAAACATCCTCACCGACTGGATGGACCCCGACGGCGATGACCTGTTCGCCGTCTCCGTGTCCAGCAGCGATCCACTGGACCAGGCCCGGATCCGCCCGGACGGCCAGCTGACCTTCCAGGATTCCGGCGCCGCCCCGGGCCGGAAGGTCCTCACCGTGTCGGTCTCGGACGGCCAGTCCACCGCGGAAGGCAAAGTCACCGTCGACGTCAGGAGCCCCGGGGCCCTGCCGCCCATCGCCAACGCCGACCACGTGGTGGCCGTTGCCGGCACCGACACCGTCATCACCCCGCTCAAGAACGATTCGGACCCGCAGGGCGGGACGCTGCGGCTGGCGCAGGCCACCCCGGATGCCGAGACCACGGCGACCCTCAACCCGGACCAGCAGACGTTCACCTTCAACTCCCGGACCCTTGGCGCCCACTACGTCAGCTACCTGGTGACCAACGGACCGGCCAGCGCCCAGCAGTTGGTGCGCGTTGATGTGGTGCCGGGCACCGACGAGGGCGCGCCGGTCGCCGTCCGGGACACCGCGCTGCTCCCCACCGGCGGCGACGTCCTGGTGGACGTCCTGGGCAACGACTCGGACCCTTCGGGCGGCGTCCTGGTGGTGCAGTCCGTAACCGCCGACGCCGGCCTGCCGGTCAGCGTGGCCGTGCTGGACCACTCGGTGGTAAGGATCACCGACATCCGCGCCGAGGGCCAGCTGACCGTCCGGTACACCGTGTCCAACGGCCGGTCATCGGCCACCGGCGAGATCGCGGTGCTGATAGTCCCCGCCCCGGCCAAGCTCCAGGCACCCCAGGCGAAGCCGGATGAAGCAACGGTCCGGGTCAACGACGTCGTCACCATCCCCGTCCTGGCCAACGACGCCGACCCCAATGGATCAAAGCTCACCCTCCTCCCGGACCTGGCCCAACAGCCCGATGCAGCCGACGGGCGGATGTTCGTGGCGGGGGACCAGTTGCGGTTCGTGGCCGGGCCCGAGGCGAAAACCGTGTACGCCATCTACAAGGTGCAGAACGCCTCCGGCCAGGTGGACTCGCAGCAGGTGACCATCCGCATCCGCGCCCGGGACGATGACCGGAACACCCGGCCCGAGCCCCGCAACCTGACCGCGCGCGTGGTGGCCGGGATGACCGTCAAGGTGCCCGTGCCGCTGGACGGCATCGACGCCGACGGCGACTCCGTCCAGCTCATCGGCATCGACAAGGCACCCGCCATGGGAACCGCCGTGGTGCGCGACGGCTACCTCGAGTTCACGGCCGCCGGGGACGCTGCCGGCACCGACAGCTTCACGTACCGGGTCCGGGACCGTATCGGTGCCGAAAACACCGGCACAGTCATTGTGGGCATCGCCCCGCCGGAGGCCAACAACCAGAAACCCATCGCGGTGGACGACGCCGTGGACGTCCGGCCCGGCCGCAAGGTGGCCGTGGAGGCCCTGGCCAACGATTCAGACCCCGACGGCGACCCGCTCAGCCTGGTTTCCGACGGCTTCGAGGCCAAGCCCGACCTGCAGGTGGAGGCAACGGACGGCGCCAAGGTGCTGTTCACCGCACCGGGCACCGCCGGCAACGAAAGCATCAGCTACCGCATCCAGGACGACAAGAAGGCATCCGCCAGCGCCGTGATCCGGGTCCGGATCAGCCCGGACGCCGAACTCAAGCGCCCGGTCGCCAAGGACGACCACGTGACCGTGGCCGAAACCCTCGGCAAGACTGCGGTGGACGTCCCCGTCCTGAAGAACGATTCCGACGCCGACGGCGTGGCTTCCGAGCTGAAGATCAGCCTTCCCGACGGCAACCCGAATGCCCGGCCCGGCGGCGCGGGCAACGTGGTGGTGAACCTCACCCCGGAAGACCAGTTGATCCCCTACACGGTCACGGACGTCGACGGCCTCACCTCCACCGCCCTGATGTGGATCCCGGGCCAGGGCGCGCAGTACCCCACCCTCGCCAAGACCGACCCCGTCGAGGTCATGTCCGGCAAGGACGTCACCCTGGACCTGTCCGAATACGTCCGCGTCCGCAGCGGCCGCAGTGCCAGGATCACTGTGGCAGATTCCGTGCGCGTCCAGGGCGGATCCCCGGAGGGCGTCATCCAGTCCGACGGCAAGGCCCTGCGCTACACGGCCAAACCGGACTATGTGGGCCCCGGCTCCATCACCTTCGAAGTGACGGACGGCTCCGGCCCTGACGACGCCGACGGCCTGAAATCCACGCTGGTGATCATGACCAAGGTGATCCCGGACCCCAACGCCAACCACCCGCCGACGTTCAGCGGCACCTCCGTGGACGTCCCCAAGGCCGAAACGGCAACGGTGGACCTCGCCGGGCTGGCCAAGGACGCGGACGAACGGGACAAGGACAACCTCCGCTTCGAACTGGACGGGACGCTGCCCGCCGGCTTCAGCGCAAAGGTCGACGGCGCCACGCTCACCATCACTGCCGACGGTTCCCTCGGCATCGGCGTCACCGGAAACATCCAGGTCAAGGTCACCGACGGCAGGTCACCCGCCGTCGGTGCCTCCATCACCGCACGCCACGTAGCCTCCAACCGGCCCCTGCCGGTGGCCAACGACGATGCAGTGGACAAGGCCAACGCAGGAAAGACAGAGCAGGTCAACGTCCTGGCCAACGACTTCAACCCCTTCCCGGATACGCCCCTGCGGATCGTTGGCGCCACGGTCGAGACCGGTTCCGCGGCCGGCCAGCCGTCCGTATCGGGAGACAGCATCACCGTGACCCCGGCCGACGGGTACAAGGGCGTCATGGTGGTCCGCTACATCGTGGCCGACAAGACAGGCGACCTGTCGCGCCAGGTGGACGGCCGCCTGCGCCTCACCGTCCGCGGCAAGCCTGACGCACCCTCGGCCCCCAGCGCCACCGACGTCCGCAGCCGCACCGCCGTGCTCAAGTGGGCGCCGCCGTCGGACAACGGCGCTCCCATCACCGGGTACACCGTCCGCTCGAACAACGGCTTCGAACAGAAGTGCCCCACCACCACCTGTACCTTGAGCGGGCTCACCAACAACGTGAAATACGTGTTCACGGTGCTGGCCACCAACGAGGTGGGGGATTCGCAGGCGTCGCCGCAGTCCAACGAAATCCGGCCCGACGAGAAGCCATCGCCGCCGGACGCCCCCACCGTGAAGGCGGGCGACAAGACCATGGCCATCACCTGGCCCCCGGCCAGGACCGAGGGCTCACCGGTGAAGCACTACAACCTGGAGATCTCACCGCCACCGGCCAGCGGGGTAGCGGTGAAGAACGAGGTCGCCGGGCTGAACTACACCTGGACCGGCCTCACCAACGGCGTGAAGTACAAAGTGCGCGCCCAGGCCGTCAACGAACTCGGCGCCTCCGACTGGGGGACCTACTCCGCGGAGGACAATCCCGCCGGTGTCCCGGCGGCACCCGCAGCACCTTCGTCCGCCGTCGCAGCATCCGTGGGAACCCAGAACCAGCTCCGGGTCAGCTGGGCCGAACCCAACACCAACGGCGACCCGATCAGCTCCTACTACGTCACCATGAGCGGCGGCAACGCCCCCGCCCAGACGCAGACCGTCCCCGGCGACGTCCGCACGGCAAACTTCACCGCCAACAACTCCGAAGCGGCCTACACGTTCACCGTGCAGGCAGAGAACAAGGCAGGCAAGGGTGCCGTCAGTCCGCCCTCGGCCCCCCGCCGCGCCACCGGCAAGCTGTCCCCGGTCTCCGGCGTGACGGCCACACCGGCCAACACCGGCGGAGCAGGGCGCTCCATAACAGTGGACTTCCGCAAACTGACCGCGGCCGAACGCAACGGTTCAGCAGAAAACGAAGTCAGCTACAGCTACAACGCCAGCAACGGTGCCCGCGGGCCCATCACGCCCGGCCAGACCATCGGCGGCTTCGCCAATGGCAACGCCGTCAGCATCACCGTCGTCGCCAACTCCACGATGGCCCCGAGTTCCGACGCCAGTGCACCCGCGACGACAACACCCTACGGATCTCCCGGCACGCCTTCGGCGTCCGGCCAAAACGGCGGTGTCAACCAAAAGTCCGCCACCCTGAACTGGTCCTCCCCGTCCACCAGCACCAACGACGTGGCGCAAACGAAGATCAAGATCAACAACGGCGGCTGGGAGAACGTTGCCCCCTCCGGCAGCAGGACGGTCAACACGGCCAACTTCGGCGATACCGTTACCATCGCGGTCCAGACCTTCAACTCCGTCGGCACCGGCAGCGCGGTGGTCACCGCCAGCGCCACCGCCGGCAAGCAGGGCCTGTGGGAAACCCGGATCAAGACCTCCGACCCCAACTTCGTCAGGAGCTGTACCTTCACCCTGGGCGGATCGAACTACCGGCCAAGTCCCTACTTCGACTGTGACGGCGTCAATGCCGACAGCCCACCCTGGTTCTACAAGGCGGACCAGGACCGCATCATGGTGGCCTGCTACATCGACCAGAGCGACAACTGGTCGGGCAACGGGATCGTCCGCTGGTGGCGGGTGGAATCCGGTTCGGCACGCAACGTTGGCCGCTACGTGATCGCCGGCCACACCACGCTCGCCGATCCCGCCGGCCTGGGAGCCCCGCATTGCTGACACGGGCTATGCCGGAGCGCCGCGGGCAGTTGTCCCCATCGCGGGCCTTGCAGCGGTTCGGTAGGCTTGCCGCGGGGAAAGAAAGCCTGCTGCCTGTCCTGCGACCAGGCCGCCATCTGGCTACACAATCTGAGGGAAAAGTAACGCTGTGACAACTCTGCTGGGGAAGCTCGGGCTGAAAAAGCGACATAGGAAACTCGTCACTGGTACGGCGTTTGGTGCTGTGGTGGCTGTGGTGGTGACGGGTGCTGTGTTGTATCCGGGGTTTAAGACCACTGAGGTGGAGTTGAACGATGGTGGTGTGTGGGTTGTTTCGAAGTCGAAGAATGCTGTGGGGCGGTTGAATTATCCGTCGCGGGTGTTGGATGGTGCGGTGACGCCGGCGTCGACGACGTTTGATGTGTTGCAGCATGCCGGTGAGGTGTTTGTTGATGATGAGACGGGTTCGACGTTGAACCAGGTTTCGCCGGCGAATATGCGGTTGGGTGGGGATAAGCAGTTGCCGGGGGCGGCTGATGTGAGTTTTGGGGCGCGGACGATTTCGGTGACGGATGCTGCGTCGGGGAAGGTGTGGGCGGTGTCGCCGTCCACGGTGAATGGTTTTGATAAGGAAGCGTCCGAGCCGGTGTTGGTTGGTTCGGCGGGTCTTGTGTCGGTGGTGGGTTCTGATGACCGGATTTATTCGGCGGATCCGAAGACTGGTGTGGTGACGGTGACGGGGGTTGATGCCGAGGGTGGTGTTGCGTCGTCGGAGTCCAGTACGTGGGATGGTCTTAAGGGTGCCGGGGATTTGCAGATGACGGTGGTGGGGGACCGTCCGGTGGTGTTGGATGCTGCTGCGGGGAGCTTGTTTTTGCCTGGTGGTAAGCGGTTGGCGTTGGAGAATGCGCGGGATGCGAAGTTGCAGCAGCCTGGGCCGGGCAGTGATGTTGTGGCGGTGGCGACGCGGAAGGCGTTGTTGAAGCAGCCTCTTGACGGGGGGACGGCGAAGACCGTGGGGTTTGATGGTGAGGGTGTGCCTGCGGCTCCGGTGCAGTTGGGCGGGTGTACGCATGCGGCGTGGTCGGGTGCGAACAAGTACGTCCGGGATTGCGTCAATGATGCTGATGATAAGAATGTAGCGGTGCCGAAGGCGAGTGCGTCGCCGTCGTATGTTTTCCGGGTGAACCGGGACCTGGTGGTCCTGAACGATGTGAACTCGGGGAATGTGTGGTTGGTCAACCAGAACATGCAGCTGGTGAACAACTGGGACGACGTCATCCCACCCAAGAACCAGTCCGACGACCAGGACCAGGAATCGGCGGACAACAACACCATCAACATCCTGCCGGACCGCACCAAACCCAACCGTCCGCCGGAAACCAAGCCGGACGCCGTCGGAGTCCGGCCGGGCCGCACCACCGTCCTCAGCGTCCTGGACAATGACTCCGACCCCGACGGCGACGTCCTCACCGCAGCGGTGGGGGACTCCGGACCCAAATCGGGAACGCTGGAAAGCATCTACGGCGGCACCGCCTTCCAGATCACCGTCCCCGCAGACGCCAAGCCGGGCACCGAGACCTTCAACTACAGCGCCTCGGATGGCCGCGGCCTGTCGGCCACGGGCCAGGTCACGCTCAGCGTGGTGGGGCCGGACGAAAACAAGCCGCCCAAGTTCAAGCGCGGGGAAGACACCACCATGCTGGTGGAACAGGGCAAGACCGTCAGCCAGAACATCCTTACTGACTGGATCGATCCCGACGGCGACGACCTGGTCCTGCTGGACGCCAAGGCCGACAACGACCAGGACCAGGTCAAGGTGCGGCGCGACGGCCTGCTGACCTTCCAGGATTCCGGCGCCACCGCCGGCAAGAAGAACGTCCAGGTCAGTATCTGGGACGGCCGCGCCACCGTCACGGGCAAGGTAGTGGTCAACGTGCAGCCGCCCGGAGCCCTGGCACCGGTGGTCAACGCCGACCACGTCACCGCCGTGGTGGGCCAGGATCTGGTCATCTCCCCGTTGAAGAACGACGTCGACCCCAACGGAGGTGCCCTCCGCCTGGCCCAGGTGGAAGCCAACGGCCCCGCCGAACTTGGCCCCGTCACCGACGGCGGCACCTTCACCTTCCGCAGCAGCACCCCGGGCCCCGTCTACCTGACCTACATCGCCAGCAACGGCCCCCAAAGCAGCCAGGGCCTCATCCGGGTGGACGTGGAATCCGGCAACGACGGCGGCGACCCCGTGGCGGTCCATGACGTTGCCCTGATGCCCACCGGCGGCAGCGTGTTGCTGGACCCCTTGGCCAATGACTCCGACCCCTCCGGGGGTGTCCTGGTGCTGCAGTCTGTGAGGCTTCCGGACAATGCGACGGTGTCCGTCAGCGTGATCAACCACAGCGTCCTGCGCATCACGGACATCCTGGGGACCAAGGACCCCATCCTGTTCGAATACACCATGTCCAACGGAAAGAAGTCGGCCACCGGCTCGGTCTCCGTGGTGCCGGTCCCGGCACCGGCCGTGGTGGAAGCACCCCAGCCCAAGCCGGACGAGGTGAATGTCCGCGTCAATGACGTGGTCACCATCCCCGTCCTGGACAACGACACCCACCCGCAGGGGCAGGAACTGACCGTGGACCCCGTCCTGCCGCAGGCGGTTGATCCTGCCGACGGCAAGAGCTTCGTCTCCGAGAACACGCTCCGGTTCATTGCGGGCAGCCAGCCCAAGACCGTGCGCGCCATCTACAACGCGGTGGATCCGCAGGGCCAGAAGAGCGCCGCCGCCGTGACCATCCACATCCTTCCGCTCGAAGGCGCGGAGAACTCCCGGCCGCAGCCGCGGAACCTCACCGCCCGTGTGGTGGCTGCCGGTACCGTCCGCATTCCGGTTCCCCTGGACGGCATAGATCCCGACGGCGACTCCGTGCAGCTGACCGGCATCGACAGCACCCCCGCCATGGGAACCGCCACAGTGGGCAGCAACTTCATCGACTTCACGGCAGCCGGGGACGGCGCCGGCACCGATACGTTCCGCTACAAGGTGGTGGACCGACAGGGGGCAGTGAACACGGGAACCGTCACGGTGGGCATCGCGCCCCGTGGTGACATGAACCAAAAGCCCACCCCGGTGGACGACGAGGTTCGGGTGCGCCCCGGCCGGCAGATCGCCGTCGACGCCACCGCCAACGACACCGATCCCGACGGCGACCGCATCCGCATCCTCACCGACGGCATCGAGGCCGACCCCGCCCTGCAGGCCACCGTCAGCAAGAACAGCGGCCGCATCATCCTCCTGGCCCCCAACGAGGCCGGAACCGTCAACGTGCGCTACACCATCGCCGACGACCGGGACGCCACCGCCCAGGCCACCATCCGCCTGGTGGTTGACAACGACGTGCCGCTGAAGGCGCCGATCGCCCGCGATGACCGGGTCACATCCGCCCAGGCCATGGGAAAGACCGCCGTGGACGTTCCCGTCCTGAAAAACGACGAGGATCCCGACGGCGTCGGCGAGAACCTGAAGATCAGCACGGACGCCACCACGGCCCGGCCCGGCGGCAACGGCAACATCCTGGTGGACCTCACCGAGCAGCCACAGCTCATCCCGTACACCGTGGAAGACGTTGATGGCCAGCAGTCCACAGCCATCATCTGGGTACCGGGCCTTGGCCAGCAGGTTCCCACCCTGGCCAAGGACGAGGTCCTCGAGGTCGTGGCAGGCCAGTCCGTGGACGTCGACCTGAAGGAATGGGTCAAGGTCCGGGAAGGACGTTCACCCCGGCTGACCCAGGCGGACCGGATCAAGCTCATTGGTGCCGACGGCGGCGATCCGGTGACGCGCGACGGCACCGGCCTGAAATACACGGCAGGTGCGGATTACGTAGGCCCCGGATCGCTCACGTTCGAGGTGACCGACGGGACCGGGCCGGATGATCCTGCCGGACTCAAGTCCACCCTCAGCATCCGCACCAAGGTCCTGCCGGACCCGAACAAGAACAACCCGCCGGAGCTGCTGGGCGCCAACGTGGACGTTCCCAAGGGTGACAGTGCCAGCACAGACCTTGGCAAGCTCACTTCAGATCCTGACCAGGACGACGTCGAGAAGATGAAGTACCAGCTGGTGGGGGATTCCCCGGGCGGCTTCAGTGCACGCATCGAAGGCAACACGCTTAAAGTTTCGGCGGCCGACTCCACGGCGACCGGAACCCGCGCCGCCGTGCAGGTCAAGGCCATCGACCCCCGCGGGCTCGAGGCCACGGCCACGTACCAGCTTGCCGTGACCGCCTCCAACCGGCCCAAACCGGTGGCCAACGACGACGTGCAGGACAACGCCGCCGCCGGCAAGCCGGTGACCATCAACGTGCTGGCCAACGACGCCAATCCGTTCCCCGAAACACCGCTGAAGATCATCGCCGCCAATACCGAAACGGGCAGCGGCAATGTGGGCGTCAACGGTGACTCTGTGACCGTGACACCGGCGCCGGGCTTTACCGGAACGATGGTGGTGGCCTACACGGTGGAGGACAAGACGGGGGATGCGTCCCGGCACGCCACTGCGCGTGTCCGGCTGACCGTTAAGGACAAGCCTGCAGCACCCACCACGCCGCAGGCACAGAGCGTCGGCGACCAGACGGCGCTGCTGACCTGGTCCGCGCCGGCCGACCGGGGCTCGCCCATCACCAAGTACACGGTGGTCGGCGAGGGCGGGTTCCGGCAGGAATGCCCGGCCAACACGTGCACCCTGAACAACCTGACCAACAACACCACCTACCACTTCCAGGTGACGGCCACCAACGAGTTCGGTGATTCCGACCCGTCCCCGGCGTCAGCCGATGTCCGGCCGGACGTTAAGCCGGATACGCCACAGGCGCCGTCGCTGAAGTTCGGCGACAAGCAGCTGGCAGTCAACTGGGCCGCGCCGGCCAGCAAGGGATCCCCGGTCAAGTCGTACGACCTGGAAATCTCGCCGGCGCCGGCCGGCCAAAACGCCCAGATCCAGGGGCTGACGTCAGTCAGCTACGTGTGGAAGGGCTTGCAGAACGGCGTCTCCTACAAGGTCCGGGTCCTGGCCCGCAATGACGCCAAGGACCCGTCCGAGTGGAGTCCCTATTCCGCAGCGGAGGTGCCCGCCGGAGTTCCCGCCACGCCGACGGCGCCCAGCGTCTCCCAGGCAACGCCCGTCGGTTCGCAGAGCCAGTTGCGCGTCGTATGGTCGGCCCCGAACAACAACGGCGACGCCGTCTCCTCCTACACCCTCACCACGCTCCGGGGTGGAGCGCCCGTGGCGAGCCAGCAGGTGTCCGGCACCTCGCAGAACGTCACCGTGGATAATTCGGAAACGAATTACACGTTCACGGTATCCGCCACCAACAAGGCTGGAACCAGTGCCACGAGCGCGCAGTCCGCGGCGATCCGGGCAGCCGGCAAACCTGGCACTGTCAACGCAGGAACCGTCAAAGAGAACGGGACCAGCGGCCAGCTGGACGTGACGTTCACGCCCCTGACGGATGCGCAACGCAACGGCTCCACCGCCTCCGAGATTGCCTATTCCTACAACGCCGACGGCAAGACCGGGTCGATCAAGGCCGGGGGAGGGACCATCGGCGGCATGACCAACGGCCGGGACATCACCGTGACCATCATTGCCACGTCCACCAAGAACAACATGTCCGGGGACGCCAAGGGGATTGGTACAGGTAACCCGTATGGTCCTGCCAACGCCCCCAGCGTGAACGGCACCACCTCAGCCAGGGGAGACGGCCAGGTGCACTGGACCTGGAATGATCCGGGGACAAACGGCAGGCCGCTGAGCTACTACGAAGTGAGCATGGACGGCGGTGGCTGGCAGAACGTTGGCAAAGCGAACAAGTTTGATGCCGGAGCCGGCGGGTGGAGCACGAGCCACAAACTGCGGGTCCGTGCCTTCACGGTCACGGCAGGCGCAGTCGGCGGACCCGCCACTTCGACGTCCGGCCCGGACAACGTTCCGCCCCCGCCCACGGACTGGTACGTGACGGCCAGCCCGGTGCGCAGCTGCACGGAGCCCCGCCAGGGGACTGACAGCTACATTGCCGGCAATCCGTCCCAGTGCACCGGTGCCGGCAAGTGGCTCGATGCCGGTGCCCCGTCCACGGCGGACCGCTACCAGGTCTGGTACAAGACCTCCAACAACCCGAGCGGCATCTGGTACCACCTGAACTCCGGGATGGCGTCCGGTAACTGGCTCCGCTGCGACACCTCCAACGTGGGCTGCACCCCGCCCAAGGGCATGCCCAACCGCTAGCAACCGCATCACCCCCTGTGGGCCCGGACCTCCCGGGCCCGCAAGGAATCCCGATCCATCAAAAGGAAGAACAACTTTCATGACCATGACCATTGAGCAGGCCGAATGGTTTGCCGGTACGTTCGAAAAGCTGGTTGCCAACGTTGGGCAGGCGGTGCTGGGCAAGGAACACGTCATCCGGCTGACCTTCACCGCCATGCTGGCCGAAGGCCACGTCCTGTTCGAGGACGCGCCGGGGACCGGCAAGACCTCCCTGGCCCGCGCCCTGGCTGCCACGGTGCAGGGCTCCAACAACCGCATCCAGTTCACCCCTGACCTGCTGCCTTCCGATGTCACCGGTGTGACCATCTACGACCAGAAGACGCAGAAGTTCGAGTTCCACAAGGGACCGATCTTCAACAACATCGTCCTGGCCGACGAAATCAACCGCGCCTCGCCCAAGACCCAGTCAGCGCTGCTGGAGGTCATGGAGGAATCCCGCGTGACCGTGGACGGTGTCACGTATTCCGCCGGCCGGCCGTTCATGGTGATGGCCACCCAGAACCCGATCGAACAGGCAGGAACCTACCGCCTTCCCGAGGCGCAGCTGGACCGCTTCCTGATCAAGACCTCCATCGGCTACCCGGACCACGCGTCCACCGTCAGGCTCCTGGGCGGCAGCAACCTGAAGGACCGCTCCAAGGAACTGTCCGCCGTCATCACCACCCAGGCAGTGGCGGACATGGCCGACCTCGCCGCAACGGCACACGTGGACACCGCGGTGCTGGAGTACATTTCCAGGCTCTGCGAGGAAACCCGCAACGCCCCGGAAACCCGGCTGGGAGTTTCCGTCCGCGGTGCCCTGGCCATGGTGCGGGCCGCGAAGGTCTGGGCCGCCTCGCAGGGCCGGAACTTTGTCCTTCCGGACGACATCAAGGAACTGGCCTCCGTGGTGTGGACCCACCGGTTCGTGATGGACCCCGAAGCAGAGTTCTCCGGCGCCACCGCTGAGGCCGTGCTGACCCGGATCCTGGCCGACGTCGCCGCCCCGCAGCAGCGCACCAACGCCTGAGCCGCCCGGCTGCGGCCGAACGCCGCAGCCCCCGCCATTCCATTCCAGCGCAACAACGAAGGCACACCCCTATGTCCGACGGCACGTCCAGCGGTACCCCGTTGACCCGGTTCGCGGAGCGTTTCCAGCAACTCTTCCACCGGAACGGCCGCCCCACCCGGCTGCACCCCGCAGCGGTGTGGTCCGAGGCCAGCAGCACCGCACTCCAGGCCCTGACGCCCGCTTGGCGGTCCGTCCGGGACACCTGGCTGAAGTATGCGTGGCCGGTTCTTTCCGTGGTCAGCATCCTGGGCTGGTCCGTCCTGGCCGCCGCGATCCTGCTCTGGGCCACCGGCCAGGCCTTCGGTTGGCAGGAAGCCACGGCAGCGGCCATAGCCGCCTTCGCCATGTTCGTGATCGCCGTTGCCTTCATCCTGGGCCGGTCCGCCTACGGCGTGGTCCTGGACCTGGCCCGAACCCGGGTGGCGGTGGGGGACAGCGCCGTCGGCAGCATCGCCGTGTCCAATACCTCGGCGCGTCCCCTCCTGCCGGCCGCGCTGGAACTGCCGGTCGGCAGCACCACGGCCGTGTTCCACCTGCCGCGCATGAAGCCCGGCCAGGTCCATGAAGACCTGTTCACCATCCCCACCGCCCGCCGCGCCGTCATCGTGGTGGGACCGGTCCGCTCCGTGCGTGCGGACCCGCTGCACCTGCTGCGCCGCCAGGTCCTCTGGACCGAACCGGAGGACCTCTTCGTCCACCCGCGGACCGTAGCCCTGGCCGGTTCCGCCGCGGGCTTCATCCGGGACCTTGAGGGCATGCCTACCACGGACCTCTCCAGCGCCGACGTCTCCTTCCACGCCCTGCGCGACTACGTACCGGGCGATGACCGCAGGCACATCCACTGGAAAACCACGGCCCGCACCAACAAGCTCATGGTCCGCCAGTTCGAAGAAACCCGACGCGCCCACCTGGCCATCTCGCTGTCCATCAACACCGAGGAATACGTCTCCGAAACCGAGTTCGAGATGGCCGTCTCCGTGGCCGCCTCCATCGGGCGGCAGGCCATCCGCGAACAGCGTGAACTGGATGTCCTGACCCAAAAGGGCCCCTTGCGCTGCGAAACCGGCCGCAACATGCTCGACGACATGACCCGGATCGTCGGCGCCCCCATGCGCCGCACCGCCGTCGACCTCGCCCGGACCCTGGCCGACACGGTGCCCAACGCCTCCGTGGTCTTCTTCGTGGTGGGCAGCAACGTGACGGCAACCCAGCTCCGCTCCGCCGCCGCCTCCGTCCCGCCCGGTGTCCGCAGCCTGGCAGTGCGGGTGGAAGCCGGCGCCGCCCCCACCCGGGCCAACATCGCAGACCTTACTGTCCTGACGCTCGGCGACCTGGCCGACCTTGCCATCGTGCTGAGAAAGGCGGCCGCATGAGCACCGCACCGGGCCGTTCCCCGCAAACACAGATTCCCCCAACCCGTACCCGCCGCAAGGCGGCCACCACGGAGTCGGCCTTCATGGACGGCCAACCGCCATGGCACTTCGTGCTCGACGCCGGGGCGCTGGTGGTCCTGCTGGGCCTGGGCCTGCTCGGCTTCGGCCTGAGCTTCGGCGGGGACCCGTACTACCTGCTGTCCGGGTTCGGCGGCATCGTCCTGGGCCTGGGCATCGGCGCAGCGAACGCCCACCTGCGCCTGGGCCTGCTGATCACCACGGCCCTGGCCCTCGCCGCGTACCTGGTCCTCGGAACCTGGCTGGCGGTGCCCGATGCTGCCATTGCCGGATTCGTCCCCACCCTTGATTCGCTGCGGACCCTGCTCCTTGGCGTCGTCTTCGCCTGGAAGGACATGCTCACGGTGGGCGTGCCGGTGGGGACGGCCGGCGGGGTGCTCATCGTCCCGTTCCTCAGCTCGCTGATCACGGCGCTCGTGGCCGCGCTTCTGACCTGGCGCGCCAAAAGCCCGTACCTGCCCCTCCTGCCGGTCCTGGTCCTGTTCGTCACCGGCATCGCCTTCAGCACCAACGCGGCATTCCTGACACTGGAACGCGGCGTCGGCCTGACCGTCCTCGGCATCGCCTGGGCCACCTTCCGCCGCGACGCCCTAAGGCGGAACAACACCCGCCGGGTGGCGGTCAACAACCCGCAGACGGACACGGCCGCCGCACGCCGGGCCAGGATCCGCCGGCTGGGCATGGCGGCGGGGGTCATCGCCGCCAGCGTGGGGGTCACCGCGGTGGCCGCTCCGCTCGTCAGCGCAGGGGAGGACCGGAAAGTCCTCCGCAACGTGGTGGTGCCCCCGTTCGACCCCAAGGACTACATCACGCCCCTGGCAAGCTTCCGGACGTACGTGAAGGACAAAAAGGACGACACCCTGTTCGTGGTCAAGGGCCTCCCGAAGGACGGCCGGGTCCGGCTCGGCGCCCTGGATGCCTTCAACGGGACCAACTACAACATGGACCCCAACGGCTCCGGAAACTTCAGCAAGGTGGGCGATGCGAAATCCATCAACACCCTCGCCGACTCCTCCGGTGTGGTGCCCACCAACGACTACTCGATCAGCATCAACATTGAGGACTACCAGGGCTACTTTGTCCCCGGCGGACGGAAGACCACCGGCATCAGTTTTGACCAGTCCGGCTCCGCCGCCGCTGCGGGCCTCTACTTCAACCCCGGCTCCGACACCGCGGTGACCACCAGTGGGCTGTCCCGCGGCGACTCCTACAGCGTCCAGGTCTCCGATCCCGTCAAGCTCGAGCATGGCCAATTGACGCAGTACGACTTCGCCAAGATTTCCCTCCCGGACGCGCTGGAGGTGCCGCCGGTGGTGGGATCCCAGGCCAACGACCTGTCCGCCGATGCGCCCACGGCCATCGACCGGGTCCGCCAGATCGAAGCCCACTTCCAGAAGACCGGGGCGTTCAGCAACGGCCTGGTCAGTGAGGGCCAGCTGCCCAGCGTCTCCGGCCATGGCTCGGCCCGTATCCGCAGCCTGCTCACGGCCAAGCAGATGCTAGGTGACGATGAGCAGTACGCGGTGGCCATGTCCCTGATGCTCCGGCACCTGGGCATCCCCTCCCGGGTGGTGATGGGTTTCTACCCTGAACCGACCAGCCCGGAGAACGGCGCCGGCGAGGTGAAGATCACCGGCAAGGACGTCCACGCCTGGGTTGAGGTGGCCTTTGAACGGGTCGGCTGGGTCAGCTTCGATCCCACCCCGCCCAAGGACAACATTCCCATCCCGCCGGACCCCGAGAACAAGTCCAAGCCCAAGCCGCAGGTGCTGCAGCCGCCGCCCCCGCCGCAGGAACCGGCGGACCTGCCGCCGGACTCTTCACCGGACGCGCTGGATGCCGACCAGAAGAAGAACAACCCGTGGCTGTTCTGGGGTGCCCTCCTGGGTGCCCTGGGTGTCGTCGCGATCCCGCTGGTGATCCTGGCGCTGCCGCTGCTGCTGATCGGCCTGTTGAAGGCACGACGACGGAAGTCGCGTTTCCGCGACGGGCACCCCGCCCAGCGTGTGGGCGGAGGGTGGAACGAGGTGGTGAGCCTCGCGACAGACCTGGGCGCCGCCGTCGACACCCGCTCGACGCGGCGCGAAAGCGCCGCCGTGCTGGCCGAAGCGTTCCCCGCCACCCAGGGAACCACCACCATGCTGGCGCGGCGGGCTGACGCCTCCATCTTCGGAGCCGGGGAGCCCACGGAGGAGGAGGTCCGCGAATACTGGACCATCGTTGACGGGTCACTCAAGGAAATGACCACGGGCATGGGATTCTGGCGGCGGCAGCAGGCACGGTTCTCGCCGCGCTCGCTGCTGGCCGACGCCCGGACCGCGATGAACTCCGGCAACGGACTCAAGCTGCGCGGCGGCCGTGTGGCGCTCCCCGCGGTGGGCGGAATCCTGGCTGCGCGCCGCCGTCGCCTCGCCGGCGGAAGCGCTGCGGGGAAGGCCGCCGGAACGCCGACCCCATCATCGGCACCCCAACCGGAGACCCCGCAGCGCGAAGCCGCCGGACCCGAACAGCAGAAGCCAGACCAGCAAGGACCCAGCCCGCAGTGATGCCCGATCCCGAACGCTGCCCGCGCTGCCAACAGCAGATCCGTGCGGGCGCCACCTTTTGCACTGCCTGCGGTGCGCCGCTGCCCAACCGGGCCGCACGCCGGACCCGCACCCCGGATCCTGTGATGGGCTATGACAGGAGTGGTGCCCCGGGCGCGCGCCCCGAGCACGCCCCCGGGATTCCCGGTACTATCCCGGTAGTAGAAAGCCCCCCGGCAGGTCGGCCGGCGGGCACAGCACAAACGGGCCCCGCGGGCAGGAACAGCGCGCTTGCGGGCACCGGGCCGGGCATGACCGGCGGTTCCACCAGGGTGGAAGCCGCTCCAGGGGGAGGAACGGGAATGGCAGTAAACCTTGAGCTTGTTCCGGCTACGGCGGGCAAGCGGCTCGGCGCCGCCGTCATCGACTGGCTGCCCGGGGTGGCGGTGCTGGTGGTGGCGTTCGCCATCGGTTTCGCCGGGATCACCCGGACCAGGAGCGGTGGCTTCATTGTGTACGACACCTCGTCCCTGGTGCTGTTTGGCGGCATTGGCCTGGGCCTCACCCTGGCCTACCTGTTCGTGGTGCTCGGGCTGGAAGCCCGGACCGGCAAGACCCCCGGCAACCTGGCCATGGGCATCCGCAGCGCGGACCAGGACGGCTACGCACCCGGCGCGGGCGCTGTCTTCCTGCGCGGCCTCATCACCGGGGCAGGCATCCTCCTTTCCCTGCTCGCGGCAGTGCTGGTAGTGGTCTTCAAATGGTTTGACGCCGCCCTGTTCATCCTCGGCCCCCTGCTCCTGCTGGGTGCGGCGTGGGCTGTGCTGGTGGTGATTTCCAACCGGTGGGACAAGAACGGCGGCCTCCGGGGCTGGAACGACACCGCTGCCAAGACCCTGGTGTTCGACGTCAAGGCCGCGCAGGGACCCCATCACCACCGGCGGCATCCAGGGGCCTTACAGCTTCGCCCCCATGGACCTGCCGCCCGTGCAGCAGGTGCTCTCCCCAGTGGCAGGCGCCAAGCCACGGCACCCCGCGGCCACCGAAGCGTCACCCTCCCCGGCAGCGCAGCCTCCGGCCTCCTACGCCGCGGCGCCGCTGGCACCGGCGCCGCAGGTCAACGGACCCCAGGCGTCCTCGCCCCAAGCACCAGCGCCGTCGGCCACCATGCCGTCCCAGACCATGCCCTACACGTCGCCGGCGTCCTTCGCGCCGCCCGCGGCGGGCTCCCAGGGCGTTCCCCCGGGGCACCGGGTGCCTTCGCAGCACGTGGACGACGACGTCGAACGCACCCAGGTCCGTCCCGGCGCCGGCGGCCCCGCCCAGGTGGCCGTCCTCCGCATCCGCCTGGACGACGGCCGCGACTTCCAGCTGGACCGCAGCGTCCTGGTGGGCCGAAACCCGGTGGGGCAAACGGGCGAACAGCACGCCCAACTGCTGGCCGTGGACGATCCCGGGCGCTCCATCTCCAAAACGCACCTGCACCTGCTCACCGACGGCGCGGGCATCTGGGTGACGGACCGGCAGTCGACCAATGGAAGCGCCGTCACCACCCCGGACGGCCTGCGCACCCCCCTGGTGCCGGGCGTCCCCACGTTTGTTACCCCCGGCTCCAGCGTGCACTTTGGAGACCGCACCTTTTACCTAGGACAGGCATGAACCAGCACCCCGCCAGTGTTTCCCCCACCATCCAGCCGGGGCCGGGCCTCAGCCTCACCTACGGCTACGGGACGGACAGGGGACTCCGCCGGGAACTGAACGAGGATTCCTACATCGCCGCCGACCCGGTCTTTGCCGTGGCCGACGGCATGGGCGGCCATGAAGCCGGCGAAATAGCCAGCGGACTCTGCGTGCGCGCCCTGGCCGAAATGCCCCAGGTCACCACCGGGGAGCGGAACATCACGGCGTCCCTCCTCCAGCAGTACCTGGTCCGCGCTGACGCCTCCATCCGCGAAGCCACCGGCGCCCGCGCCGGGACCACCCTGACCGGGGCCGTAGTGGTCGAACAGATGGGCATGCCGTACTGGCTGGTCCTGAATATCGGCGATTCGCGCACCTACCGGCTCAGCCAGGGCCGGTTCGAACAGATCAGCGTGGACCACTCCGAGGTCCAGGAGCTGGTGGACGCCGGCGAGATCACCGCCCAGGAAGCCACCGTCCACCCCCGGCGCCACGTGGTGACCCGGGCCCTGGGCACGGGCGATGAGACAGAGGCGGACTACTGGCTCCTCCCCGTGGAGGAAGGCGACCGGGTGCTGGTCTGCTCCGACGGCCTCACCGGGGAACTGGCGGACGAGGACATTCTCCGGATCCTCAGCAGCGCCACGGAGCCGCAGGACGCAGTGGACGCCCTGATCCAGGCTGCCCTGCGCAGCGGCGGCCGGGACAACGTGACGGCAATCGTGGTGGACGCCCGGAACGTCGCGCACGACGACGGTGCCGGCACCACCGCGCCCCGCCACGCGCCGGTGGACGGTGACGAAGTGACGCTGCCGCGGCCCCCGGCGTCGGAGGCGGTAACAGAGCCCCTGCCCGAACCCGTTGACGCCCGCGCGGACCAGGACGGGGAGCCCGGCCGATGACGGGCGCAAGCTACACCCCCGGCACCTGGCTGGGCATTGTCCGGTCAGGGACCGCAGTCCTGCTGGCCCCGGAAACACCGGCGGAACTCGCCGGGGCCATCTGGGACCTCCTGGGTTCCCGCCCCGAGCCGCACGAGGTCCTGGCCGCCGTCACCAGCAGTTCCGGCGGGTCACTGACCCGGATACCGTCGTTCGGCATCCTCGATTTCAACGGGTCACTCCGGGTCTTCCTCCGCGGCGGGCTCGACCTCGCCGTGGAGCAGCCCGGCGGACCGGTGGATCTCGACGGGCGCGATGTGACCACCTGGACCGAGCGCATGTTCGTGGTGCCCGGAAAGTGCCGGCTGACCATCGCCGGCGGCACGGATACCGCGGGGCACGGTGCCGGCAGCCCCGGACGTCCGCTGGTCGGGCTGCCACAGCCTGGACTGCCACTGCCCGAGCTTCCCCTGGGGGAGGGCGTGGTGCTGCTCCAGTCCCTGACCCTGGGCGCGCCGTCCGGCCCCGCCGCCGTCGCCGCTCCAGCCCCAGCGGAGCGCGAAGCATCCATGGGCACTCCGGCCGGTGTTGACGGCCCATTCGCCGTGAATTCTTCCGGGGAGGTGGACGGTCCCGCCGACATCGACCAGCCCCTTGCCCCGGAAGTGCCAACGGGTGGGGGCCAAACATCCGATTCCCCCGTCGGGACCGCTACTGCCATGCCGGCCGCAGCCGCCGCTGACCCGCAGCAACCTGACGCGGTGCCCGATCCGGAACCCGCCGTGCGCCACCTTGATCCGGAAGCCACCATCGCTCCCGGCGCGATCATGGACGCTGACGGAGAGCTTCTCGAAGAAACCGGCGCCGAAGACTCGGCCGGCCTGGGCGACCCAGGACCGGAGCTGCCCGGTTCCGGTACAACCGGGGCGGAACCAACCGCCCCCGCGGCGGGCCACGCTGATGCCGCACCCGCCGTGGAGATGACCACGTCCTACGACCACCTGTGGGACCGCACCGTGATGCGGAACATCGAGGACGCCGCCGTCCGCGAGGACCCCGACGCCGACTTCGGGCACGTGGTGCCGCAGCAGCAGCCGGCGCTGGGCGCCGCCGAACCAGTGCCCGCCCTCGGGACGGCAGGGGAGGCGGACCCGGCGGGCTCCTCCGCAGAACCGGCGGCAGCGGAAGCCGGAGCACCGGAAGCCGGCCCCGCGCCTGCCAGCCCGGACGGTGCCGAAGGACCCCGGACCAGCCCGGACGGTGCCGCTGCAGGTCCGCCCCGTCCTGCGTCGGCTGGAGTGCTCATCGACTCCGTCCCCTGGCGCAACGGGGGAGCAGCACCCGCGCCCTCCCGCCCCGAGGGCCAGCCGTCTGTCCAGGTACCGGCCCCGGTAGCCGGCCACGACCCGGTACCCGCCCCGGCACCGGAACCCGCACCCGTCCAGGCTCCCGTCGCAGACCATGGGCCGCTGGCGCACCCGCCTGCCCCGGACCGGCAGCCCGACCCAGGCTTCGACCCTGACCACGACGGGCAGACGGTCATGAAGAGCAGCCTCGCCGGAACCGCGTGCCCGGCCTCAAACGCACCTGCGGCGCAGCAGGCTGCGGGCGATGGTCCGCTGGTGCTGGCCCGCGTCTGCGCCCAGGGCCACGCCAACCCGCCCACCCGCGCCCAGTGCAGCGTCTGCGGTGCCGCCCTGTTGCCCGATGCGGTGCAGGTGGCTCGTCCCCGGCTGGGGCGGATGCGGCTGTCCACCGGAGACCTGCTGGACCTCGACCAGTCCATGGTGATCGGCCGCCAGCCGTCGGTGTCCCGGGTCCAGGGCGGCGTGATGCCGCGCCTGGTGCAGGTGGCAAGCCCGGGCGGTGACATCTCGCGGTCCCACGTGGAGGTGCGGCTTGAGGGCTGGCACGTGATGCTCTGCGACCTCAAGGCCACCAACGGCACCGTCCTGGTCCGCGAAGGCCAACCGCCCCGCCGTCTCGCCCAGAACGAGATGGCCATCCTGCTCGACGGCGACATCGCCGAACTGGGCGACAACATCTCATTGCGTTTTGAGGAGATTCCTTGAGTTCCAAACGGCCCGTTGCGCCGCCGCCCCGCATTCCGGGGTTCACCTACATCAGCCTGCTCGGCTCGGGCGGCTTTTCCGACGTCTACCTCTACGAGCAGGACAGGCCGCGCCGGAAAGTCGCCGTCAAGGTGCTGCTCTCGGACCTGAAGACCGAGGGCGCCCGCCGGCGTTTCGAGTCCGAGGCCAACCTCATGGCCCAGCTGTCCTCGCACCCCTACATCGTCACCATTTTCGAAGCGGAAGTAACCGACGACGGGCACTCCTACCTGGCCATGGAGTACTGCTCCCGGCCCAGCCTGGACGTGCGGTACCGGCGCCAGCGCTTCAGCGTTGATGAAGTCCTGGCCGTCGGCATCCAGGTGGCCTCCGCCGTCGAAACCGCCCACCGCGCCGGCATCGCCCACCGCGACATCAAGCCCGCGAACATCCTGGTGACGGACTACAACCGTCCCGCGCTGACCGACTTCGGGATCTCTGGCACCCTCGCCGGGGACTCCGACGACGACTCCGGCATGTCCATTCCCTGGTCCCCGCCGGAGCAGTTCCGGGACGGCAGCGTTGACGGCGTCATGGTGGACGTGTGGGCCCTCGGCGCCACGCTGTACACCCTGCTCGCCGGCCGGTCGCCGTTCGTCATGCCAGGGGCGGACAACTCACAGCGCGAACTGATCAACCGGATCAGCAACTCGCCGCTGCCCCGGCTGGGCCGTCCGGATGTGCCGGAGTCGCTGGAACTGGCCCTGGCAACGGCCATGGCCAAGTCGCCGCAGTCCCGGTACTCCTCCGCCCACGCCTTCGCCCTGGCCCTCCAGCGCATCCAGGCCGAACTCAACCTCTCCGTCACGCCCTTCGAGGTCCTTGAAGAACCCCAGCAGGAGGAGAGCCACCCGGACGACGGCACGGAGGAGACGCGCGTCCGCAGCATTGCCGCCATCGATCCCGAACGCACCGGCAGCGCGCCCACCTTCCCGGCCCGCACCCGGCCCAACGCAACCGGTGCCGGTGCCGACGCCACGGGACGCCGCGGTGGTGCCCTCCCGCCGTCGTCCTTCACTCCCGCCGGCCCCGGCCAATGGCGGCAGGCCCCCGCTGTGCCCTCCATCCCGGCGGGTCCCGCCGGGACCAACGGGCCCGGAGCAGGCGCGGCCGACGGCGGCGGCCAGGGGGAGTGGGCACAGTCCACCGTCCTGCGCGGCAGCACCGGCGCGGCGAACTATGGTGCCCCGGTCAGCGACGGCGCGGGGCCTGACACCTACACCGCCGACGCAACCGTGCATCGGCCCGTGAACGTGGACCAGCCCCAGGCAGAGCCGGCGGCAGACCATGGCAAGCGCAACCTCTGGCTTGCGCTGGCGGGCGGAACCCTCCTGGCCCTGGCGGCGGTGGTGGGCATCGTAGTGGCCAACACTGCGACCGGGACGCCCAAGGCAGTGGACACCCAGCAGGTCAGCAAGCCGCCGGCCGACGCCGTGGACAGCGGCACCGTCCCCAGTGTTGAAGGCCTCACGGCATCACGAAAGCCCGAAGATCCAAACACCATCATCTTCTCCTGGACCAACCCGCAGCCCAGGGAGGGCGACTCCTACAAGTACCGCTCCAAATCGGCCAAGACGGACGGGCCCTTCGAAACCACAAAGGTACCTAAAACCTTTGTTTCCGGGTTCGGCCCCACTCCCATTTGCCTGGAAGTGATCCTGGTGCGGGCCGACGGCAGCGCCTCGCCGGAAGGCCAGGACTCCATCGCCTGCCTGCAGGACTAGCCAGCTGATGACGCAAACACATTGCCCACTGAGGAGGCACAGATCATGGGGGATCTAGCAATAGATTTCTGTGGCGAATGGTACGAGCCATCGGATGAGGACATCTTCAATATCGGCCGCGAAGGCGACCTTGAAGTGGATGACAACCCGTACCTGCACCGGCAGTTCCTGCAGGTGGCCCGCTACGACGGCATTTGGTGGCTCAGCAACGTGGGCAGCATGCTGTCCGCTACCGTGGCTGACGCGTCCGGGGGCATGCAGGCGTGGCTGTCGCCCGGTGCACGGATTCCGTTGGTGTTCAGCCACACCAACGTCATCTTCACGGCCGGGCCCACCACCTACGAGTTTGCCGTGCACCTGAAGACGCCATCCTTCCGGCAGGAAGCCCGGGAAGGCGCCAGCAGCGGCGACACCACCATCGGCCCCGTAGTCTTCACCGACGCCCAGAAGGCGCTGATCGTCGCCCTCGCCGAGCCGGTGCTCCGGCGCGAAGGCACCGGTTTCAGCACCATCCCGTCCTCGGCGGCCGCCGCCAAGACCCTGGGCTGGGCGCTGACCCGCTTCAACCGCAAGCTGGACAACGTCTGCGACAAGCTGGACCGCGTGGGCGTGGTGGGTCTGCGCGGAGGCGGCGGCAAGCTTGCCACCAACCGCCGCGCCCGGTTGGTGGAACACGCGGTCACCACGCACCTGGTGACCCCTGATGACCTGTACCTGCTCGAAAAGATGAGGGGCGTGGACGAAGGATGAGGATCCGGCTGACACTCCGCCGCGAACCCGCCGACGCCAAGGACCTGGCTGTCACGGTGGACGGGCTGGCCACCGTGGCCGACATCGCCACCGTGCTCTGGGCGGCCGACCCCGACCGCAAGGGCACGCCCGCACCGGACAACCTTTCCCTGCGCATCGACGAAGCCTTCGTGGGCGCCGGCATCACCGGAAACGTCCTGGCCCGGGAGGACAACCTCCTCGAATCCGGCCTGCGCCCGGGCTCCGTGGTCTCGCTGGCGCAGGTGAGCGGGCAGTTCCACGAACCCGGAGCCAGCCGTGGCCCTGCTGCGGCCACGCTGCGCGTGTTGTCCGGGCCCGACGTCGGCCGTGAATTTTCGCTGCCCACCGGAACCAGCTACATCGGCCGGGACCGGGACGTGGACATCCGCCTGACTGACCCGCTCACGTCCAAGCGGCACGCCCGCATCACCGTGGGCGAGAGCATCGAGATCGTGGACACCAATTCCGCCAACGGCCTCCTGATGGACGGACTGCCCGTCACCCGCGCCACCCTGAACTCATCCGACACCGTGACCCTGGGGGACACCACCGTCACCGTGGTGCCGCTGGGGCACAACCACGCGGCAGCGCCGACGTCGCCCCTGGTTGACTTCAACCGCTCCCCGCGGGTGGTGCCCCGCTTCGATGTGCCCAAGCGCGTCCTTCCTGCCGGGCCCAAGCGGCCCGAGGACCAGCCGTTCCCGTACATCATGCTGGTGGCACCCCTGATGATGGGCGCGGTCATCTTCGCGGTCACGCAGAACGTGCTGTCCATGGTGTTCATGCTGATGATGCCCCTGTTCATCGTGGGCCACTACGTGGACCAGAAGATGCGGACGCGGAAGCAGCAGAAGGAACAGCTCAAGCAGTTCCGGGCGTCCATGGCCGCCTTCCGGCAGGACCTGACCGAACTGCAGCAGGTGGAACGGGCGGTCCGGCTCCAGGAAGCGCCGTCGGTCAGCGACACCGTGGATGCCATCTACAAGCTCGGGCCACTGCTGTGGACGCACCGGCCCGAGCACTCCTCGTTCCTTGGCCTGCGCTTCGGGCTGGGGACCGGGCCGTCACGCATCCCGCTGGAGGAACCCTCCAACAATGACACCGAGGTCCAGTACGCCCGCGAGATCCAGGACTGCATCAAGCAGTTCAGCGAGATCGAAGGCGTCCCCGTGGTCTCCCAGCTGCGCACCTCCGGGGCCCTTGGCATCGCCGGCGCCCGCGGCCTGGTGGATGATGTTGCCCGCGGCATGGTGCTCCAGCTCGTGGGCCTGCATTCCCCGGCCGAGGTGGTCCTGACAGCCATCACCTCCGCCCAGTCCCGCGAACGGTGGAACTGGCTGCAATGGCTGCCGCACGTAGGCTCGGGGCACAGCCCGCTGGGCGGGGACCACCTGGCCGCCGGCTCCGCCGGCGGTTCGTCCCTGCTGGCCCGGCTGGAGGACCTGGTGGATGCCCGCGAAGCGGCCGCCAAACGGACCGCCCCCGAGCTGCGCCCCGGCATCGACCCCGCCAAACACGAACTCGAAGAACCCGTCCTTCCGTCGGTGCTGGTCATCGTGGAGGACGACGCTCCCGTGGACCGCGGCCGCCTCACCCGGCTGGCGGAACGTGGGCCCGACTCCGGCGTCCATGTCCTGTGGGTAGCCACCGACATACAGGCCCTCCCGGCCGCCTGCCGCGACTTCATGGTGGTGGACGGCGACCACGGCACCACCACCGGCCAGGTACGCCTGGGCCGCCATACCTACCCGGTCAGCTGTGAAAGCGTCGACGCGGAACTCGCCGCCCAGCTCGCCCGGATGCTCGCGCCCGTGGTGGACGTGGGCAAGCCTGTCAACGACGACTCCGACCTGCCGCGCGCGGTGTCCTACGCGACGCTGATCGGCAAGGACTTCCTGGACAACCCGCAGTCGGTGGCCGAGCGCTGGACGGAAAACAACTCCGTGCATGCCACCGCGGTGGCGAACCGCAAGGACAACGGCACGCTCCGGGCCCTGGTGGGCTCCAAGGGCATCGAGCCGCTGTACCTGGACCTGAAGAACGAGGGCCCGCACGCGCTGGTGGGCGGCACCACCGGCGCCGGCAAGTCCGAGTTCCTGCAGTCATGGGTCATGGGCATGGCCGCCGCCTACAGCCCGGACCGGGTCAGCTTCCTGTTCGTGGACTACAAAGGCGGCGCCGCGTTCGCGGACTGCATCAACCTGCCGCACACCGTCGGGCTTGTCACCGACCTGTCCCCGCACCTGGTGCGCCGCGCCCTGACGTCCCTGCGTGCGGAGCTGCATTACCGGGAGCAGCTGCTGAACCGGAAGAAGGCCAAGGACCTGCTGGCGCTGCAGCGCGAAGCGGACCCGGAAGCCCCGCCGTACCTGATCATCATCGTGGACGAGTTCGCCGCCCTGGCCAACGACGTTCCCGAGTTCGTGGACGGGGTGGTGGACGTGGCCGCCCGTGGCCGCTCCCTGGGGCTGCACCTCATCCTGGCAACCCAGCGGCCAGCCGGTGTCATCAAGGACAACCTCCGTGCCAACACCAACCTCCGCGTTGCGTTGCGCATGGCCGATGAGGACGACGCCACGGATATCCTCGGCGTCCCGGACGCCGCCTACTTCGACCCCGCCATTCCGGGGCGCGGCGCCGCCAAGACCGGGCCGGGCCGCATCCAGGGGTTCCAGACCGGCTATGCCGGCGGCTGGACCACCGACAAGCCGCAGCGGCCGCAGATCGACATCGTGGAAATGGCCTTCGGCTCCGGCCCCAGCTGGGAAGCGCCCGCCCCTGACAAGCCTGTTGTCCAGGAACCGGCAGGACCCAACGACATCGCCCGGATGACCTCCACCATCGTGCACGCAGCGGACACCCTGGCCATCCAGCCGCCCCGCAAGCCATGGCTGGACGAACTGGCCAAGACCTACGACTTCTCCAAGCTGCCCAACCCCCGCACCGACGAACAGCTCCTGCTCGGCGTGGCAGACGACCCCGTGCACCAGGACCAGCCCACCGTGTTCTACGAACCGGACCGGGACGGCAACATGGCCATCTACGGAACGGGCGGTTCCGGCAAGTCCGCAGCCCTGCGCGGCATTGCCATTGCCGCTGCCGTTACCCCGCGCGGCGGCCCGGTCCACGTGTACGGCATCGACTGCGGCTCCTCCGGGCTGCGGATGCTGGAAGAGCTTCCGCACGTGGGCGAGATCATCAACGGCGACGACGTGGAACGCGTTGGGCGGCTGCTGCGCCTCCTCCGGGACATCGCCGAGCTGCGGTCCGCACAGTTCGCTGAGGTCCGGGCGTCCACCATCGTGGAGTACCGGAAGCTGGCCAACCGGCCGGACGAGAAGCGGATCTTCGTGCTGGTGGACGGCATGTCCGCGTTCCGGGAAGCCTACGAGCACAGCAAGCTTTCCGGGCTCTGGGACATCTTCCTGCAGCTGGCCACCGACGGCCGCACCCTAGGCATCCACCTGGTGGTGACGGGGGACCGGCCCAACGCCGTCCCCGCGTCGCTGCTCGCCTCCATCCAGCGCCGGCTCGTGCTGCGCCTCTCCAACGAGGACGACTACATCTCCATGGACGTGCCCAGGGATGTCCTCACCGCCACGTCGCCCCCGGGCCGCGGCCTGCTGGACGGGCTCGAAGTGCAGCTGGCCGTGCTGGGCGGCAACTCCAACCTGGCGCTGCAGGCCCGGGAAGTCCACAAGCTCAGCGAAGCCATGCTGCGCCAGGGCCTCGATACCGCACCTGGAATCGAACGGCTGCCCGAGCAGGTGGACCTGGACGTCCTGCCCGCCGGCAGCCCGGACCTGCCGGTGGTCGGCGTGGACGACGAATCCCTGCAGCCCGCGGAGATCATGGCCCGCGGCCCGCTGCTGCTGGCAGGCCCCCCAGGCGCCGGCCGGACCGTGGCCCTGGTGACCCTGGCCTACGCACTGCGCCGGTCCAACCCCGCCACCGAGCTGATCTACCTCGGATCCCGCCGGTCCGCCGTCGCCTCCCTCCCCATCTGGAACCGCTCGGTGGTGGGACCTGACGACCTCGCCGAGGTGGTGGAGGACCTGGTGGAGCATTCCACCGGGAATCCCGGAGCTGTGGCGTTCTTCATCGAAGGCCTGACGGAGTTCACGGACACCATCGCCGAATCAGGGATGGCGCAGCTGGTCACCGCATCATTGAAGGCGGACCAATGGGTGGTTGGCGAGTCCGAATCCTCCACCTGGTCCAGCGCCTGGCAGCTTGCCCAGCCCTTCAAATCCGGGCGCCGGGGCCTGCTCCTCAACCCGGGCGACATCGAAGGCGACAGCCTGCTCAACACCTCGCTGGGCCGGGTGAGCCCCGACTTCATCCCGGGCCGCGGCTACGTGGTGGGACGCGGCAAAGCGCGGAAAATCCAGGTGGCCCTGCCGCCTGAAAACCGGGACTGAGCAGGACCAATGACGGCGGGGCCGCTGCCGCGGCGGATTTGCGGCCCCGCCCGGCGCTGTAGAAGACTACCGGGGACACCAGAAAGCCGCGGTGGGGGGCTGCGCGCATCGAAAGGTAGCAATGACCCCGTCCGCTCCGATCCGCCATGCCGTCTCGACGACGGCTTCAGCAGCTGCCCTGGCCCTGGCTCTTGGCTTCTTCCCGGCCGGGCCCGCGCTCGCCGCCGCCACCGCACCCTCGCCAACTCCGGCGTCGGACACCCAGGCCCCATCAGACTGCGGGTTGGTCTGCGTACCCATCCTCGCCGGCAGCCCCGACGCCGGCCAGACCGGGCGGCCGCGGAAATCCAAGGACCCGGTCCCGGCGCCAGCCCAGCCGGCACCTCCCGCCGGAGTGCCTGCCCCCACAGTCCAGCCCGTCCAGCCCCAACCGGCGCAGCCTGACGTCCCGGCCCCGGACCCGGCCAACCTGCCGGCAACGGTGGCGCCGGACCCGGAGGGAGCCGCTGCCACGGAATCGCCGTCGGCCACAGCGGGCTACCGCCCACCCACCGGCCCCTCGAGCGGGCAGGACTGGAACAGCCCCGTCACCCGCTCCGGCGGGCCGACCCAGATGGCTGCCGTGGCTCCCGCCGGCGGTGAGGGCCCGGGTGGACCGGCCCTCGGACCCATCGCCCTGGGCACGCTGCTGGTGGGCACTTCCGCCGGTGCCTTCGCCGTGTGGAACCGGAACCGGAACCGGCTCCGCTCGCACTGACCCCGGGCGGGTGCCACGCCGTGCTGCCCCACGGCTGTCGGAGGTGTAGGGCAAGATAGGTCTGTGAGCACAGGACCAGGACCCGCAGAACAGACCGCCACCCGGACCACGGCACCGCACCAGCCCGAAGCGGTACCCACAGAAGCCATCCGCGAGGAATACGAAAACCTTGCTGACCTGGTCCGGAAGTACCGGTTTGCGTACTACCAGGAGGACGCGCCCCTGGTAGCGGACGCCGAGTTCGATTCGCTCTTCCGCCGCCTTGAGGAGATCGAGGCGCTGCACCCCGGGCTCGTCGCCAACGATTCACCCACCCAGGAAGTGGGCGGCGAGGTGTCCGCCGCCTTCGCGCCGGTGGAACACCTGCAGCGCATGTACAGCCTGGAGGACGTCTTCTCGCTGGAGGAGCTCGAGGCCTGGCTCAACCGGGCCGAGGCCAGCATCGAAAAAATCGGCGACGGCGGCGCAAAGGCTGCCTGGTTGACCGAACTGAAGATCGATGGCCTGGCGGTCAACCTCCTCTACCGCGACGGCAGGCTGGTGCGCGCGGCCACCCGCGGCGACGGCACCACCGGCGAGGACATCACCCACAACCTGCTCACCATCAAGGAAATCCCGCAGGAGCTGCGCGGCAGCGGCTTTCCCGCGGAAATGGAAGTGCGCGGCGAGGTCTTCATCCCGTCCAAGGCCTTCGCCGAGTTCAATGAGGCCCTGATCGAGGCCGGCAAGGCTCCGCTGGCCAACCCACGCAACGCCGCAGCAGGTTCGCTGCGGCAAAAGGATCCGGCGGAGACGGCCAAGCGGCCGTTGAAGATGTTCGTCCACGGCATCGGCGCCCGGGAGGGCCTGGCCGCCGGCAGCCAGTCGGAAACCTACGGCCTGCTGAAGGAGTGGGGCCTGCCGGTCAGCCCGTACTTCGAGGTCCTGGCCGCCCGGGACGACGTCCTGGCCTTCATCAAGCGGTACGGGGACCAGCGCCACAAGCTGCTCCACGAAATTGACGGCATCGTCATCAAGGTGGATGATTTCGCCACCCAGCGGGCCCTGGGCAACACCACCCGCGTTCCGCGCTGGGCCGTGGCGTACAAGTACCCGCCGGAGGAAGTCCACACCAAGCTGCTGGATATCCAGGTCAACGTGGGCCGTACCGGCCGCGTCACGCCCTACGGCGTCATGGAGCCGGTCAAGGTTGCCGGATCCACCGTGGAAATGGCCACCCTGCACAACCAGGACGTGGTCAAGGCCAAGGGCGTCAAGATCGGCGACATCGTCGTCCTGCGCAAGGCGGGGGACGTCATCCCTGAAATCGTGGGCCCGGTCCTGAACCTCCGGGACCAGCAGGACCCGCCGGTACGCGACTTCGTGATGCCCACTGAGTGCCCTTCCTGCGGTACCCCGCTGGCACCTGCGAAGGAGGGGGACGTGGATGTCCGCTGCCCCAACGCCAGGTCCTGCCCGTCCCAGCTGCGGGAGCGGGTGTTCCACGTTGCCGGCCGTGGCGCCTTCGATATCGAGGCCTTGGGTTGGGAAGCGGCCATCGCACTGACCCAGCCCGCGGAACCGGACACCCCTCCGCTGACTTCCGAAGCCCGGCTGTTCGACCTCACCCCCGAGGACCTGGCCGGCGTCCGGATCCAGCGCGAAAAGAAGAGTAAAGGCGTTCCCACCGGCGAATACGAGCTGGTGCCATACTTCTTCAGCAAGGGCACGGCCAAGTCGCCGTCCAAACCCACCGCCACCACCCAGAAGCTGTTCACGGAACTTGAAAAGGCCAAGACCCAGCCGCTGTGGCGCGTCCTGGTCGCCCTGTCCATCCGACACGTTGGTCCCCGCGCATCACGGGCCCTCGCGCAGGCGTTCGGCAGCATGGACCGCATCCGCGCCGCGTCCGAGGAGGAACTTGCGCATGTGGACGGCGTCGGCCCCACCATCGCCGCCGCGCTCAAGGAGTGGTTCGCCGAGGACTGGCACGTCGAGATCATCGACCGCTGGGCCGCCGCCGGGGTACGCATGGAGGACGAACGCGACGAGTCCATGCCGCGCACCCTGGAAGGGCTGACCGTGGTGGTCACGGGGTCCCTGCCCAACTTCAGCCGCGACGAGGCCAAGGAAGCCATCCTGCTCCGCGGCGGCAAGGCAGCCGGCTCCGTTTCCAAGAACACCAGTTATGTGGTTGCGGGCGAAAGCGCCGGCAGCAAGCTGGACAAGGCAGAGCAGCTGGGCATCCGCGTCCTGGACGAGGACGGGTTCCGGCAACTGCTTGACGGCGGGCCGGCAGCCGTGGGGGATGCGGCGGCAGGAGATGCCGTGGAACCGGGCGGGGATGACGGGGGCAACGAAGAGGCGACCGTACCTGCCTCTGCAGGGGAGAACACTGCCGGGGAGAGCACCGTGGAGGAGAACGCATGACGTCCGCAACGGAACTGCTGGAGGTAGCCAAACAGGCCGCCGCGGCAGGCGCTAAAGTCCTGTCCGGCCGTGACGGCAACGCCCTGGACGCGAGCAACAAGGGAGCGGCCGGGGACTGGGTGACGGCCTTTGACCTTGCCGCGGAAAACGCCGTGCGTGGCGTCATTACCGCCGCCCGCCCCGGCGACAGCATCACCGGCGAGGAACAGGGCACCACCCGGGCCGCCGACCCCACCGGTTACCGCTGGTCCATCGACCCCCTGGACGGCACCACCAACTTCATCCGCAACATCGTCTACTACGCCACCTCCGTGGCTGTCGCCGATGCCGACGGCGCCTGGCTGGCCGGCGTCGTCAACGCCCCCGCCCTGGGGCGGGTGTACTACGCTGCCCGCGGCCAGGGCGCATGGCTGGAGGAGCGCGGCACTGTCACCAGGCTGGACGGGCCGGTACCGGGCCGCGCCGGGCAGATCCTGGCCACCGGGTTCAGCTACGAGCCCGATATCCGAGCCCAACAGGCCGCTGCCTTCGGCGCCTTGATGGACGGCTTCGCCGATGTCCGCCGGCTTGGTTCCGCCGCCCTGGACCTGTGCATGGTGGCCGACGGAACCCACGATGCCTACGGTGAGCGGGGGCTGAACGAGCATGACTTTTCAGCCGGCGCCCTGATCGCGGAGGAGGCCGGCTGCTGGGTGCGCAGGCCGCGCCTGACCAGCCCGCTCGACGGCGGACCCACGGACGACGAGCGCCTGGACGCCTGGACCTGCGCCGCCAGCCTGGAGCTGTCCGGCAAGTTTCCGCTCTGAGCGGGCACACGGGTGGCCTGATTGAAGGAACGGGGTTGCCCGTTCTGATAGTTCTGTCACGGAAAGTGCCTTCCTGCCGTACGGCGCCCCGGCCCGCCACTAGCATTGACGGGTGCAGCCGCAGATAACCATCCGTCCCGCCGTCGAGGCCGACTTCCCCGCCATTGCCCGGATCACCGGAGCTTCCTATCTTTCGGCAGGCTACTTCGACGACGCAGCCCACCCCTACATGGTCAAGATCATGGATGTGGCAGAGCGCGCGGAGCAGGCCACCATCTGGGTGGCGGAGCGCGATGGAGCCGTGGTCGGTTCGGTGACCCTGGCACTGGCGGGGGAGCCCTACGCTGATATCGCCCTGCAGGATGAGCTGGAATTCCGGATGCTGGTGGTGGACCCGGCCGTCCAGCGCAGCGGCGCCGGCAAAGCCATGGTGGAGGCCATCATCGGCCATGCCAGGACGCTTCCCGGTATCCGTGCGGTGGCCCTCACCACCGGCCAAACCTGGGAGAGCGCGCACGGGCTCTACCGCAAGACCGGCTTCCAGCGGGTGCCGGCACGGGACTGGCTGGTCCCCGGAACCGACATAAAACTGCTGGTTTACCGGCGCGACCTGTAGCAGCCCTACAGTGGTGGCGACCCATCCCAGCTTTGAAAGGCCCACCCATGCGCAAAACCTTCGGCAGCGGATCCGTCTGGGAACAGACCCTCGGTTATTCCCGCGCCGTCCAGGTGGACAACACCCTCTACATCTCTGCCACCGCGGCCAGCGGCGACGAAGGAGTGGTGGGGGATGACTTCTACACCCAGACCCAGTACATCCTGCAGAAACTCGGGAAGGTCCTGGCAGACGCCGGTTTCGACTACGGGGACGTGGTGCAATCCAAGCTGTACCTGACGGACATCAGCAAGTGGGAAGAGGCCGGCCGGGCCCACGGCGAGGTGTTCGGCGAGATCCGCCCCACCCTCTCCCTGGTCCACGTGCTCCCGTTCCTGGACCCGAAGATGCTCGTCGAAATCGAACTGGTCGCGCAGAAGAGCGAGTAAGTTTCCGGCCCTACCGTGCCGGCAGGCCGTAGCGGTGCTCGGGCCTGCCGGTGGTGCCGTAGCGGAGCTGGATGTCCACCGCTCCGTCGTCCGCCAGCGAGGACAGGTACCGCTGGGCGGTGGCGCGGGAAACTCCCACCCGGGCGGCCACCTCGGCGGCGGAGTACTGCTCGCCGGGGGCCAGCGATTCCAGCACCGCGGCCTCCGTTGCGGAGCGTGGTTTCGACGACGGCGTGACGTCCCCCGGAATCAGCGCGCGTTTGGCGCGCTCCACGCCCTCCTGGTCCAGTGCCCCGGGCTGGCCCAGGAGGCGCCGGTACCGGGCATAGGAGCGCAGCTGCTGGGACAGTGATTCCGCGGTGAAGGGCTTGAGCAGGTACCCCAGGGCGCCGCGGCGGAACGCCACCCGGACCGACGCGGGATCAGACGCGGCGCTGAGGATGATCGTGTCCACGTCCAGCTGCTGCAGCAGGTCCAGCCCGGAGGCGTCCGGAAGGTACACATCGAGCAGCACCAGGTCCGGCCGCAGGCTGTGGATCGCCTGCAGGGCCAGCGACGCCGTACCGACAGGGGCCAGCGCCAGGAACCCGGCCACCGAATCCACGTACGCGGCGTGCAGCTTGGCCACGTGGAAGTCGTCGTCCACGATCAGGACCCGAAAATCGTCAGCCATTCTTTTCCTTTCCGGCTTCCCCCGTGGTCTTTGCGGCAGGGCTTCCTGCCGTCGTATGCGGCAGGGTGGCCATGAACACGGCACCCGGCCCACCCCTGGCGCCGCGGTCCAGCACCTTCACCTCGCCGCCCCGGCGCCGCGCCAGCTGGCGGGCCAGCGCCAGTCCGAAGCCCTGGCCGCCGCCGGCGCGGACCGGTCCGGAGGCGGTGGTGAAACCCTCGGCAAACACGGCTTCCGTGTCGGTGCCTTCCGCCAGCCCGTCACCGGAGTCCGCCACCACGACGTGCAGCGTGCCGCCGTCGTCGCCCGGCTCATCCAGCACCTCCAGCTCAACCCAGCGGTCCGCGGAAGACCCCGCCACGGCGGCGTTGACGGCGTTGTCGATCAGGTTGCCCAGCACGGTGGTTACATCCTGGGCCTCCGTCACCTGCCCGCGGACCAGGGTTTCGGGCCCGATGCGCAGCGCGATGCCCCGCTCGTCGGCCTCCACGCCCTTGGCGCCCACGAATGCCTGCAGGTACGGGTCCTGGAGCAGCTCGGCCTGGTCCACCGGGAACTTCAGCGGGCCGGTGGCGGCGAGCCCTGCGAGGTAATCACGCGCCTCCTGGTGCTGCCCGATGCCCAGGAAACCGGCAAGGGTGTGCAGCTGGTTGGCGAACTCGTGCCGCTGGGCGCGCAGCGCGGTGGACATGGTGCCGACGGCGTCGAGTTGCCGCGTCAGCTCCTGCAGTTCCGTCCGGTCGCGCAGCATGAGCACCCAGCCCAGGTCCTCCCGGCGGTGCAGGGCTTTGCGCGCATTTACCACCAGCACCCGGCCGCCCGCGACCAGCTCGAGGGCGTCCTGGGTCGATCCGGTGGTACCCACCGCCGGGCCGGCAACACCGGTTCCCGGGCGGGTCAGGGACTTCAGCTGTTCCGGGACCGGTGCGTCCTCCCAGCGCGAGCCCGCCAGGTCCGGCAAACCAAGCAGCCGCTGCGCCGCGGCGTTGAAGACGCTGACCCGGCCGTCGGCACTGACGCCGATCACGCCGTCGTCCACGCCCTGCAGCACCGCCACCTGGTCGTGCACCAGGGTGCTGATCTCTTCCGGCTCCAGGCCCAGCGTGAGGCGCTGCAGGCGGCGGCGCAGCAGGAAGGAGCCCAGGACCCCGGCCAGCAGGGCGCCAGCGGCGGTCAGTGCAACGGGCCCGATATCCCGGGCCACGCTCTGGGCCACTGTTTCCATGGAGTAGCCCACGCTCACCTCGCCCACCACCGTGCCGGTCCCGGGCGCGTACACCGGAACCTTCGCGCCGGCGGACGGACCGAGCGTTCCGGTGTTCCGGGTGGTGATCTCCTGCCCGGACAATGCCTCGGAGGGATCGGTGCTCACCTTTTCGCCCAGGCGCTGCGGATCCGGGTGGGCCAGCCTGATGCCGGTTTCGTCGGTAATCACCACGAACAGCGCCCCGGTCCGGGTCCGCGCTGCCTCCGCGGATGCCTGCAGCGGCCCGGCCAGGAGCTCGGCGGGCGGGGGAGTGCCGGGCTGGTTGCTGATGGCCAGCACATCGGCGCGGACCTCCGGATCGGAGGCAACAGTCCGGGCCAGGGTCAGTGCCTGGTTCTCCGCATCGCTGCCCACCCGGTCGTAGGTCAGCCACGCATGGACGGCGGTGCTCAGCAGCACCACCAGCAGCACCACAGCCAGCTGGAGCAGCAGCGTCTGGGTGGAAAATCGCAGCGGCTGCCGGGACGCGGAACGCTGCATTCATCCTCCTTGACGGGTGGCGGCGGGCCAGGGTTCTGACGCCGAAGCGCTGTGAGCACAATGAGCAAAATGCTCCCAATAAGCAGTATGCCAATCAATTGAGCCAAAGGCACTGCCGTGACGGCCGCCACCCTACAGTCTGTAGCACGCGTCACACCGCTGTGCCGCTGTTCACAAGAAGGAGCCGGCTGTGCTGGTAATACTTGGATTCGCCATGATCGCGGTATTCATGGTGCTGATCATGACGAAGAAGTTGACGCCAGTGCTGGCGTTGATCATTGTCCCTACTGTTTTCGGCCTGTTCGCCGGTGCCGGCCTGGGCATCGGCGACATGGTGATGGACTCCATGAAGTCCATGACCTCCACCGCGGCCCTGCTGATGTTCGCCATCATCTACTTCGGCCTGATGATCGACGTCGGGCTCTTTGACCCGCTGGTGAAGTTCATTCTCCGCAAGCTGGGCAACGACCCCGCCAAGGTGGTCCTGGGCACCGCCATCCTGGCCGCCGCCGTATCCCTGGACGGCGACGGGTCCACCACCTTCATCCTCACCACCGCGGCCATGCTGCCGGTCTACCTGCGGCTGAAGATGAGCCCCGTGGTCCTGACCTGCGTGGCCGGCCTGGCCAACGGCACCATGAACATCCTGCCGTGGGGCGGCCCTACGGCCCGCGCCGCCACCGCCCTGAAGATCGACGTCAACGACGTCTTCGTTCCCATGATCCCGTCCCTCGTGGCCGGCCTGGTGGTCGTCTTCGCCTTCTCCTGGCTGCTGGGCCTGCAGGAACGCAACCGCCTCCGCGCCACCGCCCCCGAGATCTGGGGCGTGCCGGACACTGCGGAAGAGTTCGACGGCGGCACGTCCGCAGGTGCCTCCGGGACCCCCGCTTCCGGAACCGGCCGCGGCCGCAAGGGCGGCAACCCCGGCGGAGCAGCCCCCGCCGGTGGCTCGGTGGCTGTCCTGGACCGTACCGAAACCCTGGTGGACGAGCACGATTCCGCCATGGCGGACACCGCGCTCGATCCCCACCGGAGCACCCTGCGCCCCAAGCTGTTCTGGTTCAACCTGGCCCTGACCGTCGCCGTCATGGTGGTGCTCGTAGCCAACGTCGTCCCGCTGCCGTTCGTCTTCATGGTGGGCGCCGCGATCGCCCTGCTGGTCAACTTCCCCAAGGTCAAGGACCAGGGCGCCCAGCTCATTGCGCACGCACCGTCCATCGTGGCCGTGGTCAGCATGGTCATGGCCGCCGCCGTCCTCACCGGCGTCCTCAAGGGCACCGGCATGGTGGACGCCATGTCCGCCTGGCTGGTCCAGATCATCCCCACCTCCATGGGCCCGTTCATGGCCGTCATCACCGGTGTGCTCAGCATCCCCATGACGTTCTTCATGAGCAATGACGCGTTCTACTTCGGCGTCCTGCCGGTCCTCAGCGAAACCGCAGCCCACTACGGGGTCGGCGCCGCCGACATGGCCCGCGCCTCCATCACGGGCCAGCCCTTCCACCTGCAGAGCCCCCTGGTTCCGGCCATCCTGCTGCTCGTTTCGCTGGCCAAGGTGGACCTGGGCGACCACCACAAGAAGGTCCTGTGGCGCACCGCCGTCATCTCCCTGGTGATGCTCGGCGTCGGGATGCTGACTGGAGCCATCGGTATCGGTTAGTCTGTAGCTGCCCGCGCTCCCTGTCCCCGAGGCAGGAGCGGGCATCGAAGGTGCCCGTCTGACGCCCGCTGGGGGATGTCAGACGGGCATCTGCGTTTCCGCACTAGACTGGATCGGAAAACAATTCGAACTTTGCAGGGGAGATCCATGGCTGCGATCAACCGTGACGACGTCGCGCACCTCGCGCGGCTCGCTCACATCGAGATGAGTGCCGAAGAGCTGGACAGGATGGCCGGCGAACTCGCCGTCATCGTGGATTCGGTCAAGTCCGTCAGCGAGGCCGCAGGGGACGACGTGCCGGCCACCTCGCACCCCATTCCGCTGACCAACGTGTTCCGCGACGACGTCGTGGGCCACACCTTCACGGCGGAACAGGCACTCTCCGGCGCCCCGGACTCCGACGACAACCGTTTCAAGGTTCCGGCCATCCTGGATGAGGCATAGACATGACTGACAAGAACACCAGCGCCGACACCCTGATCCGGCTCTCCGCCGCGCAGCTTGCCGAGAAACTCCACGCCGGCGAAGTCACCGCCGTCGAAGCCACCCAGGCCCACCTGGACCGCATTGCCGCCGTCGACGGGAAGGTCAACGCCTTCCTGCACGTCAACGCCGAAGAAGCGCTCGCCGTCGCCGCCGAGGTGGACGCCATCCGTGCCGCCGGCGGGGCGGAAGCCGAAGCCCTGCACTACCTGGCCGGCGTCCCCATCGCCGTTAAGGACCTCATCGTTACCATCGGCCAGCCCACCACGGCGGGCTCGAAGATCCTCGAAGGCTGGCACAGCCCGTACGACGCCACCGTGGTGGAGCGCCTGCGTGCCGCAAAGATGCCCATCCTGGGCAAGACCAACCTGGACGAGTTCGCCATGGGCTCCTCCACGGAGCACTCTGCCTACGGCCCTACCCGCAACCCCTGGGACCTGGACCGGATCCCCGGCGGCTCCGGCGGTGGCTCCGCTGCCGCCGTCGCCGCTTTCGAGGCACCCCTGGCCCTGGGCACGGACACCGGCGGCTCCATCCGCCAGCCCGGTGCCGTCACCGGAACCGTTGGCGTGAAGCCCACGTACGGCAGCGTTTCCCGCTACGGCGCCATCGCCATGGCGTCCTCCCTGGACCAGATCGGCCCCGTCACCCGCACTGTCCTGGACTCCGCACTCCTGCACCAGGTCATCGGCGGCCACGATCCTCGCGACTCCACCTCACTGCCCGAACCCCTGGCGGACCTCGTCGCCGCCGCGAAGACCGGCAACGTCGAGGGGCTGCGGATCGGCATCATCAAGGAACTGCACGGCGAGGGCTACCAGGCCGGCGTCGAAAACCGTTTCAACGACGCCCTGGAGCTGCTCAAGGAAGCCGGCGCGGAGATCGTGGAGGTCTCCTGCCCCAACTTCCAGTACGCCCTGGGCGCCTACTACCTGATCATGCCGTCCGAGGCCTCCTCCAACCTGGCCAAGTTCGACGGCGTCCGGTACGGCCTGCGCGTCCTCCCCGAAGAGGGCCCCATGACCATCGAACGCGTGATGGGTGCCACCCGCGCCGCCGGCTTCGGCGACGAAGTCAAGCGCCGCATCATCCTGGGCACCTACGCCCTGTCCGCCGGCTACTACGACGCCTACTACGGCTCCGCGCAGAAGGTCCGCACGCTGGTCCAGCGGGACTTTGAGGCCGCCTTTGCGCAGGCTGACGTGCTGATCTCGCCCACCGCCCCCACCACGGCGTTCCCGCTCGGGGAAAAACTGGACGATCCGCTGGCCATGTACCTCAACGACGTCGCCACCATCCCGGCCAACCTTGCCGGCGTCCCGGGCCTGTCGCTGCCCGGCGGCCTGGCCGACGAGGACGGGCTGCCCGTGGGCATCCAGCTGCTGGCCCCGGCCCGCGAGGACGCCCGCCTGTACCGGGTGGGTGCGGTCCTCGAATCGCTGCTCGAAGCGAAGTGGGGCGGCCCGCTGCTGGCACAGGCTCCTTCACTGGTTGAGCCTGTCGAAACCGCCGCCGCTGCCGCAACCCTCGAAACCCAGGAGGCAAAATAATGAGCACTGACGACATCCTGAGCTTCGAAGAGGCCATGGAGAAGTACGATCCTGTCCTGGGGTTCGAGGTCCACGTGGAGCTGAACACCAAGACCAAGATGTTCTCCTCCGCCCCGAACGTCTTCGGTGACGAGCCCAACACCAACGTCAACGAGGTGGACCTGGGCATGCCCGGCGTGCTGCCCGTGGTGAACAAAACGGCCATCGAGTCCTCCATCAAGATCGGCCTGGCGCTCAACTGCAAGATCGCCGAATCCTGCCGCTTCGCCCGGAAGCAGTACTTCTATCCCGACACCCCCAAAAACTTCCAGACGTCCCAGTACGACGAGCCCATCGCGTACGACGGCTACCTGGATGTTGAACTTGAGGACGGCACCGTATTCCGCGTCGAGATCGAGCGCGCGCACATGGAGGAGGACGCCGGGAAGCTGACCCACATGGGCGGCGCCACCGGCCGGATCCAGGGCGCCGATTTCTCGCTGGTGGACTACAACCGCGCCGGTGTTCCGCTGGTGGAAATCGTCACCAAGCCCATCGAAGGTGCCGGGTCCCGCGCACCGGAACTGGCCAAGGCCTACGTCGCTGCCGTCCGGGAGATCGTGAAGAACCTGGGCGTGTCCGACGCGAAGATGGAACGCGGCAACGTCCGCTGCGATGCGAATGTTTCGCTCCGCCCGCACGGCCGTGAGCGGTTCGGCATCCGGTCCGAGACCAAGAACGTGAACTCGCTGCGCGCCGTGGAACACGCCGTCCGCTACGAGATCCAGCGCCACGCCGCTGTCCTGGACTCCGGTGAACCGGTGATCCAGGAGACCCGCCACTGGCACGAGGACACCCGCACCACCACCTCCGGACGCGCCAAGTCCGACGCCGACGACTACCGCTACTTCCCGGAACCGGACCTGGTTCCCGTGGTGGCCTCCCGCGAATGGGTGGAGGAACTGCGTGCCACCCTGCCCGAGCCGCCGGCCGAGCGCCGCAAGCGACTCAAGGCCGACTGGGGCTACTCCGACCTCGAATTCCGCGACGTGGTCAACGCCGGCGTCCTGGACGAGATCGAGGAAACCATCGCCGCCGGCGCCACGGCTTCCGTGGCCCGCAAATGGTGGATGGGTGAGATCGTGGGCCGCGCCAAGGCCGCCGACGTGGACCCCGGCCAGCTGGGCGTTGAGGCTGCCACGGTGGTGGAGCTGAGCCGCATGGTTGAGGCGGGCAAGATCAACAACAAGATGGCTTCCCAGGTCCTGGACGCCGTGCTCGCCGGTGAGGGCACCCCGGAGGAGATCGTGGCGAAGCGCGGCCTGGCCGTCGTGTCCGACGACGGGCCCCTCCTGGAAGCCATCGACGCCGCACTCGCCGCGCAGCCCGGCGTCGCGGACAAGATCCGCGGCGGCAAGGTACAGGCCATCGGCGCGATCGTGGGCGGGGTCATGAAGGCCACCCGTGGACAGGCCGACGCCGGCCGCGTGAAGGAACTGATCCTGGAGAAGCTGGGCGTCACCGTTTAGTATTCCCGCCCAGCCGGGGCGCAGTTGTTGCCGTTTTGAGCCCTCGTTACGGCATTAACTGCGGCCCGGTTGGCTTTAAGTACTCAGCCGGCGGTCAGCGAAACTACCCGTGGCTGCGCGTCGGTGGCGGACTTACACTGGAGCCCACAGGGCGCAGGTGCCCTGGCTGCGTGCGGGAGGAACAACCATGGTGGTCCGGGAACCTATGAGGATGCGCAAGGCGGTGCTGGCCGGTGCCGTAGCCGTGGCACTCACCGGAACGGGGGCCGCCCTCGCCTGGTCGGCAACGGGGACGCCCGCACCCTCACCATCATCACAACCAGCGCCTGGCAACCCAGGCAACGCTCCGGGGCCTGATAAGCCGGGGAAAGCCGCGCGGGGGCAACTCCTGCACGGCGAGGGCGTGGCCAAGAACCCCGACGGTACGTTCCAGACGGTCCTGGAACAGAACGGGACCGTGGAATCGGTCAGCGGTTCGGCCATCACCGTCAAGAGCGGGGACGGTTTCTCCCAGACCTACACGGTCAACGGCGACACGAAGGTCACCACGATTCCTCCGGCCGCCAATCCAGGTGCAACGCCCAACCCAGGTGCAACGCCCAACCCAGATGCAACGCCCAGTCCGGGAGCAGCGCCCAGCCCCGGTGGAAAGTCCGACGACGGCAAGCGGCTTAAGCCGGCCGACGGAACCATCGCAGACATCGCCGCCGGGGACACCGTGCGCATTACCGGCGTCAAGGACGGTGACAAGGCCACGGCCACGCGGATCGTGAAGGGCGGCGGCGATGGACCCGGCCTTGGGTTGGGACGCGGGTTGGGGCGGGGTCCAGGCCATGCGCCGGGACACGGCCAAGGACTTGGCCACAAGATGGGGCAGGGCAGCGACCAAGACTCCTAGCTTTCAACGCACCGCCCGGCTCAGCCGTGCTGCACCAGCCCTGCCATGATGTCCTCGAGGGCCTCGCAGACCATCACCACGGAGCGCCGCTTCAGGTTCTCCGGCCTGGCCAGCAGGTCGATCCTGCGCCGGGTGCTGATGCCCTCCAGCGGCCGCAGCACGATGTCCGGGTTCAGGACCGGTCCCGCCGTGTACCTGGGCAGTAGCCCCACAACGCCCCCGGCAGCCACCAGCGCTGCAACCGTGGAGTAGTCGTTGATGCGGTGGATGATGTTCGGCTCCCGGCTGGAGAGGGCAGCAACCGCGGACAGGACGTCGGCGGGGGAGTAGCCGGGGTGGCTGGTGACCCAGGCCTCGCCGCCGACGTCGTCCGCCGTGACCGTCTCCTGCTGGGCCAATGGATGGCCTGCCGGCAGCGCCACGTCCAGGGGCTCATGTGCCAGCGGGATCACGGCGACGCGTTCCGCCGGCCAGCGCGGGCTGTGGTCCATCCGGTGTGCGAGCACCAGGTCGTACCGGGCGGTGAGGGCCGGGAAGTCCTGCTGGGCTACATCCTCGTCCGAAAGTTCAATGCGAGGGTGCTCCGGCCGGTCCAGCATGCGGGCCAGCGGCGCGAACAGCGCCTGCCCCGCGCTGTGGAAGCCACTGAGGGTCACCCTGCCCGCGGGGGACCCGTGATAGGTGCCCAGCGCGCCGCGGGCCTCGGCCATGGCGCTGACGACGGCGGCACCCGCGTCCGCGAGCACCTGACCTGCCTCCGTCAGCACCAGGTTCCGGCCCTCCTTGCGCGTCAGCGGAACCTCCACGGTGCGCTGCAGGTGCGCCAGTTGCTGCGACACGGCTGACGGGGTGACCATGAGCGTATCGGCCACCGCTTTCACGCTGCCGAGGGCGCCCAGTTCCCGCAGGATTTCCAGCTGATGAACCTCCATACGTCCACTCTAATCATTAGCAATGGCTACATCGTCGATTGAGAAGATCCCTGTTGTGCTAAAGCATCGCCGGGGCTTCAATGGGGAGGTACCCCGCAGAGTGAACGCCAAGCAGTAAGGACGCCAATGAAGGCCCTGTATAAGGCCGGCCCGCACGCCGGCTTCGAGCTCGTCGACCGGCCCGAACCCGAAGCCGGCCCGGCCGACGTGAAGATCCGCGTCATGAGCACCGGAATCTGCGGCACCGACCTGCACATCCAGTCCTGGGATTCCTGGGCACAGGGGATCATCGAAGCTCCCCTGATCGCCGGGCACGAGTTCTACGGCGAAGTGGTGGAAGCGGGCGAGGACGTCCGCGAGGTCAAGGTAGGGGACAGGGTCTCCGGCGAAGGCCACGTGGTGTGCGGCATCTGCCGGAACTGCCGGGCCGGACGCCGCCAGATGTGCATCCACACGGTCAGCGTGGGCGTCCAGCGCGACGGTGCCTTCGCCGAGTACGTCGTCATCCCCGAAACCAACGTATGGGTCCACCACGATCCCTCCGTCACGCCCGAACTCGGTGCCATTTTCGACCCCTTCGGAAACGCCGTCCACACCGCCCTCAGCTTCCCGCTGGTAGGCGAGGACGTGCTGATCACCGGCGCTGGCCCCATCGGGCTCATGGCCATCGCCGTGGCCCGCCACGCCGGGGCACGCAAGATTGCCATCACGGACGTTTCCCGGCCGCGGCTGGACCTGGCACGGCAGCTGGGGGCCGACCTTGCCATCGATGTCTCCACCACCAGGGTGCGCGATGCCCAGCGTGAGCTGGGCATGCGCGAAGGCTTCGACGTCGGAATGGAAATGTCCGGGCACCCCTCCGCCCTGCCTGAGATGATCGACAACATGAACCACGGCGGCCGGATTGCCATGCTGGGGCTGCCCAGCCAGGAGATCACCATCGACTGGGGCAAGGTGGTCACCCACATGCTCACGCTCAAGGGCATCTACGGCCGCGAGATGTACGAAACCTGGTATGCCATGAGCGCCATGCTCTCCTCCAACCCCGTGCTGCACGCCGGAATCTCTGCCGTGGTGACGGATACGCTGCCGGCCACGGACTGGGAAAAAGGCTTCGATATTGCCCGCAGCGGCGTGGGCGGCAAAGTTGTCCTCGACTGGACCCGACTGTAAGGAAACCCCATGTTCACCTCCATCAAGGACCGGCTGCGCGAAGAGCTGGACGAGATCCGCACCGCCGGACTGTACAAGACCGAACGCAGCATCAGCTCACCGCAGTCCAGCCACATCACCGCCGGGCAGATTGGCGGCCCCGGAGCCGACGTGCTGAACTTCTGCGCCAACAACTACCTGGGCCTGGCTGACCACCCGGACATCATCGGCACCGCCAAGGCCGCCATGGATGAACGCGGCTTCGGCATGGCCAGCGTCCGGTTCATCTGCGGCACCCAGGACCTCCACCTGGAACTCGAAGCAAAGGTCTCCGCGTTCCTCGGCACAGAGGACACCATCCTGTTCTCCAGCTGCTTCGACGCCAACGGCGGCGTCTTCGAGTCGCTGCTGGGACCGGACGATGCCGTGATCTCCGACGCGCTCAACCACGCCTCCATCATCGACGGGATCCGCCTCTGCAAGGCCCGGCGCTACCGCTACGCCAACCAGGACATGGCCGAGCTCGAGGCCCGCCTGCAGGAAGCGCAGGGCGCCCGCCGGACACTGATCGTCACCGACGGCGTCTTCTCCATGGACGGCTTCCTCGCCCCGCTTGAAGCCATCTGCGACCTCGCCGAAAAGTACGGCGCCATGGTCATGGTGGACGATTCCCACGCAGTGGGCTTCATGGGCGCCACCGGGGCCGGGACTCCCGAGCACGCCGGCGTCTCCGACCGGGTGGACATCTACACCGGCACCTTCGGCAAGGCCCTGGGCGGAGCATCCGGCGGCTACGTCTCCGGACGCGGCGAGATCGTGGCCATGCTGCGCCAGAAGGCCAGGCCCTACCTGTTCTCCAATTCCCTCGCTCCCGCCATCGTGGCCGCCACCCTCAAGGCGCTGGACCTGGTGCAGAACTCGGCGGACCTCCGCCGCCGCCTGTTCGAGAACGCCGAACTGTTCCGCCGCCGCATGACCGAGGAAGGGTTCGACCTGCTCCCGGGCGAACACGCCATTGTCCCTGTCATGTTCGGCGACGCTGTCATGGCGGCCAAGGTGGCGGACCGGATGCTGCAGCACGGTGTCTTCGTCACAGCATTCAGCTTCCCCGTGGTCCCGCGCGGTGCTGCAAGGATCCGGGTGCAGCTTTCAGCTGCCCATTCCGCGGACGACGTCGAAGCTTGCGTGCGTGCCTTCGTCGCCAGCCGTGCCGGGGCGGCAGCCTGACGGGATTTCCCCTGAAACGCAGGGTCCCCGGACGCGCGATCTCTGTCAGGATGGACCAATGGCAGCACACTACGATGTCCTGATTGTGGGCGGCGGCATCGCCGGCCTGTCCCTTGCGTCCGCGCTCGCCGGCCGCTGCAGCGTTGCGCTGGTGGAGGCGGAGCAGGAGCTGGCGTACCACACGTCCTCCCGCTCCGCCCGCCAGCTGATTCCCAGCTACGGGCCTCCCGTGGTGCAGGAGCTCACCGTCCGGACCCTCGAACTGCTCGCGGCCCGCGACGCGGAAGCCCCGGAAGCTGTCCTGACACCGCGCAGTTTCCTGCTGGTGGGCTCTGCGGAGGATGTTGCCGCGGAGGCCAGCGGACATATGCAGCCCATCACGGTGGACCGTGCCCTCAAGCTGTGTCCGGCCTTGAAACCGGGAACCTTTGAAGCCGCCGGACTGGATACCGGCTCCTTTGGCTGCAACGCACCCCTGCTGCTGGAGGACCACCGCCAGCGGGCGCTCTCCGCCGGAGCCGACATCATCACCGGTGCCCGCGTGCATTCGGCACAACGGCTGGGTTCCGGGTGGCAGGTGGGGGCCGGCGCTGAGGGTTTTGAGGCCGCGGTCGTGGTCAATGCGGCCGGCGCCTGGGCGGACGAACTGGCGGTGCTCAGCGGCGTCGAGAAGCTGGGCCTCCAGCCGTACCGGCGCACTGCGGCGATTGCCGCCGTCGACCATCCCTTGCCGGCTGGCACCCCTATGGTGGCGGCGGCGGACGACACGTTCTATTTCCGTCCCGACGGCCAGGACGTGCTGATTTCCCCTTCGGAGACGGTGCCCAGCGGGCCCGAGGATGCCCGGCCCAATCCCGGCGATGTGGAGCGCCTGGTGGAGAAGCTCAATGCGTTCACCGGCCTGGGGATCACCGGTGTGCGCCGGGCCTGGACTGGCCTGCGCACCGAAGCCGCAGACGGTGTGCCGGTGGCCGGGTTCGATGCTGAAGCGGCCGGGTTCTACTGGCTCGCGGGCCAGGGCGGCTATGGATTCCAGACGTCGGCGGCCCTGGCGGAGTTCGCCGCCGGCCAGATCCTTGCGGGGTTGGGCTCTTCCGGCAGCGCTGTCCCCGCCGATGGGGCTGCGGACGGTCCGGAATCCCGGACAGTGCAGGCCCTGGCAGCCACGCGCTGGTCCGTCAGACGCTGAAGAATGATCCCATGAGCACCTTGATCACCAACATTACCGAGCTGATGACGCAGGACCTGGAACACCGGGTTTTGAAGGACGCGGCGGTGGTCATCGAAGGTGAACGGATCTCCTGGATCGGGGCGGCGGCCGACGCTCCGGCAGCGGATGACGCCGTCGACGCCGGAGGCCGGGCCATGCTGCCGGGGTGGGTGGACTCGCACAGCCACCTGCTGTTCGCCGGGGACCGCACCGCAGAATTCGAAGCCAGGATGGCGGGGGAGGCCTACGCTGCCGGTGGCATCGCCGTCACCATGAACGCCACGCGGGCCACCTCCGACTTCGACCTCACCCGCCTTGCCATGGGGCGGGTTGCCGAGGCAGTCTCGCAGGGCACCACCTACCTCGAAACCAAGACCGGCTACGGCCTGGACGTCGAACACGAGGCCCGGAGCGCGCGTATTGCCTCCACCATCGCGGACCAGGTGACCTACCTCGGCGCACACCTGGTTCCAGCCGGGCAGGACCCGGAGGAATACACCGAGCTGGCCTGCGGGCCGATGCTCGCTGCGGTCCGCCCGTACGTCCAGTGGGCCGACGTCTTCTGCGAAGAGGGCGCCTTCAATGCCGAACAATCCCGCCGTGTGCTGGTGGCCTGCCGCGAGGCCGGCCTGGGACTGAGGGTGCACGGCAACCAGCTCGGCGAGGGTCCCGGCGTGCAGCTTGCCGTGGAGCTGGGCGCGGCCAGCGTGGACCACGTGAACTACCTTGCCGCGCAGGATGTGAAAGCCCTGGCCGCATCCTGGTCAGGCTGGGATCCGGCCTTGGGAACCGGGCAGCGGGGCACCGTTGCCACGTGCCTTCCTGCCTGCGACCTCTCCACCCGCCAGCCGTTGGCTCCCGCCCGCGAACTTCTCGACGCGGGGGTGCAGGTGGCGTTGGCCTCCAACTGCAACCCCGGCACGTCGTACACCAGTTCCATGGCCTTTTGCGTGACGACGGCCGTGCTCCAGATGCGCCTGAGCGTGCACGAGGCTGTCCGGGCCGCCACCTACGGCGGCGCGCTGGCGTTGCACAAGGAAGCCGGCCGGGACGCCGACGGTGAACGCGCCGTGGGGTCCATCGCCGTCGGACACCGGGCCGACCTGCACCTGCTGAATGCGCCTTCTGCGACCCATCTCGCTTACCGTCCCGGGATGCCATTGACGTACGCTGTGTGGCGGGCCGGAGTGCGCGGGCGTTAGCACGTCTCCTGCTGTATGATTGTTCCTGATCTTTTCCGTATGGTTAGAATCAGGAAACGTCATCCCGAAGCGGTGGCTGATGTATCGAAAGGCCCGCTTGCATGACGCGCACCGACCGGCTGACAGCGATTCTGGACCTGCTCGCCAGAACCGGCCAGGTAGAAGTCGACGAGATCGTCAGCACCCTCAACGTTTCCCCTGCCACAGCCCGGCGCGACCTGGACAGCCTTGCCAAGCGCCGCCTGCTGACGCGGACGCGCGGCGGTGCCACCACCGGCGCCCTGGCGTATGACCTGCCCGGACGTTACAACCGCGACGACCATGCCGAAGCGAAGGAACAGATCGCGCAGTGCGCCGCGGCCCTCATCCGGCCGGGCGCCGTCATTGGTCTCTGCGGAGGCACCACCAGCACCGCGCTTGCACAGATCCTGGCCACCCGGGAGGACCTGAATGCACCCTCCAACCAGCCGACGCTCACGGTCGTAACGAACGCCATCAACATTGCGGGCCAGTTGGCGGTCCGGCCCAATATCAAGGTGATGGTGACAGGCGGCATCCTCAACCCGCGGTCGTATGAGCTCGTGGGCCCCTACACGGACATCATCATGCAGAAGGTGGTGCTGGACATCGCCTTCATCGGTGTCAACGGTATCGACCCGGAGGTGGGACCCACCAACACGGGGGAGGGCGAGGCCTCCGTCAATGCCCTGCTGGCTTCCCGCGCCCGGGTGTCCTACGTCCTGGCTGATTCCTCCAAAGTCGGAGTGCGGGCCTTTGCTACGATGGACGGGTACGACTTCACCCGCCTGATCACCGATTCCGGGATCTCTGCGCGCGACAAGGCAGCCTTTGAAGCCAACGGCACGGAAGTGATCGTGGCACCTGCCTGATACTCCCGGGAGGCTGGGGGGAGTTCCGTCAGGCAGGATCCAGAAACTGAAGGCAAGATGGGAACATGCTGGTTCCCTCACGCCGTCGACTGCGGCTCGAAGTCTGGATCGTCCTGGGACTGTCCCTGGGCCAGTCCGCTGTCTACTCCGTGGTGCAGCTGCTCGACAAGATGACCCGCGCCCCGCTGGCCGAGGGTACCTCCACCCTGAACCGCTCGCAGAGCACCCGCGAGTACTTCGATCTGACGTATCAGCTGCTCGACATCATCTTTGCGCTGGTGCCTGTGCTGCTGGTTCTCTATTTCCTCACCGACCAGCGCCAGGCTTCCGCCGGAGACGCACAGAACTCCGGCTCAGCATTTCGGAAGCTGGGATTCAACTTCGCCCGGCCCGGAAAGGACCTGCTGCAGGGTCTGGGGCTGGCCGCGCTGATCGGGATACCGTCCTTGGGGCTCTACGCGGCCGGCCGGGCGCTCGGCATCACCACCGCCATCATCCCCAGTGCCCTCGACGCGTACTGGTGGACCGTTCCTGTCCTGATCCTCTCGGCGATGCGCCACGCGGTGCTGGAGGAAGTCATTGTGGTGGGGTACCTGATGGACCGCTTCGGGAAGTTCGGCTGGAGCACGCCACTGGCCATCGCCGTGAGTTCCGTGCTGCGTGGCAGCTACCACCTTTACCAGGGCTTTGGTCCCTTCATTGGGAACGCCGTGATGGGGGTGGTCTTCGCCTGGCTCTACACCCGCACCAAGCGCGTCATGCCGCTGGTCATCGCCCACGCGCTGCTGGACATTGTGGCATTCGTCGGCTTTAGCCTCTTCGGTAAGGCCGTAGGGCTGGGCTAGCGCCGCCGCGGCCTGGCAGGGGGGGGCTTAGTGGCTACCTGCGCGGCACAAGTGTTGTGTACCCGCAATGCCCAACACCACCCACCTTCACATGCCCAGCAGCAGCTGCCAGTCCGCCTGCGGGTCAGCGGGCAGCTCGAAAGACTTTGCATGGAACTCATCCCACAGGGGATCAGCGGGGCAAAGCTCGCCGGGGTCCACCATGTTCTCACCTGGCGGTTCTTCGACAGGCGGATCAGGCCACAGCGGCATCGATGCGATGACCTGCTGCCAAGGGATATCTTCCGACAGATGCAACCCGCGCCACGTTGGCGCTGCAGCCAGTGGAACGGTGTCAGCAAGTTCTGGGGCGTCGCTGAGTCCAGGCGTGTCATTGGGTTGACCACTGTTGCCACGGCCAGCTGTGCGTTCGGGCGGACCTGACGCATCGGTGTGCCCCACGATTGCCTCCAGCGGCAGGATTCCCGGCGGCCAGTGGGTTGGTTCGGGGTCCTGGCGTTCGGGGTTGTAGTGGCGTCCGGTGGGTGAGGTCCAGCCGGGCGGGTCCTTGCTCGTGGCCGGGTCGGGTGTCCATTGGCTGTGGTGTTTGAGTCGGTGGTGTTTGGGGCAGAGCTGTGCGAGGTTGTTGACGTTGGTGGTGCCGCCGTGTTCCCACGCTTGTAGGTGGTCTGTTTCGTTGTCGGGGGTTTTGTTGGTGCAGCCGGGGAAGGTGCATGTGGTGTCGCGCATGCGGATCCAGTGTTTGATGGCCCCGGTGAGCCGGTAGTTTTTGCGGCCGATCTCCAAGGGTGCCCCGTCCCGGGGGTCGACGAGGACCCGGTAGAACGAGTCCGCCCCGTCGGCGACAAGTTTGCGTGCCATGGACGCCGGGATCGGCCCGAAACCATCCAGTACGCCGGGTTCATCGGTAAGGCCGAGGAGCGCGAACACCGGCACGGTGACCAGCACATCGGCCCGCGGAGCAGGAACCTTCCCCACCGCGGTCACACTGGCGGCACCGGTCCCGGTGGCTGTGGTGCCGGTGATCCGACCACCCGCCGCCTGGCCGGCGAGGAGGAGGCTGGCGGCGATGTCGGGACGGAGCTGGGTGAGGGTGCGGGGTTCATCGGGCCCCTGCAGTCCGCGGGCCGTGGCGGTGGTCCGGTTCCAGATCGCACACGCAGTATCGCCGGGGAGGTAGAGCGAGACCCAGGCCATGCCGTCCTTGTCAGGGGTGTATTCCATCCGCCGGTCAGCCACCCCCTTTGCATGGCGTTTCTCGATCGATTCGGGGTGGTGGCGTTCCCGCCAGCCCCGCATCTTGGCCCGGAACCGGGACGAAATGAGCTCACCCGGAGCGGCACCCCGTGAAGCATGGGGTGCGTCGGGGTCGAAGAAGTGTGCCACCAGAGACGCCGCACCAGTCCCATCGAGGCTCTCGGTTTCGTCCGCGACAATCCGGGCGTGCTGCCACGACATCGCGCCCGCAGCCAGTGCCTCGAACGCCAGCGGCAGGAAACAAATCCGGCGGGACTGCTCCACCAACGCCCCCGCTGCCGCGGAGCTGATGGTCAGGACACCGGCGATCTCCTCCACCACGGACATTTGCGCGTAAGTGCGGTCCTGCACCGAGGCGTCAGGTGACGTCATCGCCTCCTGCAGTTCAACGGCTCGGGCAGCCTGCCGGGACTTTAGCGCGGCGACCCGAGCTTCCAGCCGGGCTATCAGCTCCAAGCCTTCAAGGCACAGCTCATACCGCCGCTGCAACACATCCACACCGGCACCCCCGGCGGTCGATGCAGCATCTTCAAGGCTCTGGTCCTCAAGAGTGAGCGCATCCAGGGCAGCAACAGAGGCGCGAACACCCTCCAAAACCACCCCAACACCATCGCTGATTCCCATATGCACATCATCCAACGAGGCACTGACAGTAATGATGGAATTGGCTCGTGCTGCGGTGTGACTCTGGGTTCTGACTGACGCCCTCTCGAAGGGTTTGTCTTGTGAATGATCTGCCCACCGTGGCACGAGCTGCAGGAAACGCGGCGGCCAGGTGGACATGACCTAATAGGAGCCTGTTCGAATAAGTCCCCATTACTGTCTTGTCTGCCCACCCGGCCGGCGTGCCCCGATTCGTCCCAACCGCACGCAACGGAAAGGCCAGGGCAGTTTCATCATGGCAAAGCACTCTCTGACAGTCATCGCCGGGATCGACACCCACTCCGACACGCACCACGTCGCTGTTATCAGCGACACCGGCGAGCACCTCGCGGACAAGGAATTCCTCGCTGTCGGGTCCGGTTACCGGAAGATCGTCGAATTCATCACCTCGTTCGGCACCGTCCTGGCCATTGGGGTCGAGGGCACCGGCACCTATGGTGCCGAGCTGACCCGGGTCCTGACCGGCGAAGGATTGCAGGTCCTGGAGGTCATGCGGCCTAACCGGCAGTACCGGCGCCTCCACGGCAAATCGGACCCATTGGACGCCTACCAGGCAGCCGAAGCCGCCCTGGCGGGCTCTGGGACATCGCTGCCGAAAGCGCGTAACGGTGCCGTTGAGGCCATGCGTGTAGTGCGTGCCGAGAGATCCACCGCGATGCGGGCCAGGGTAGCTGTCATCACCCAGATCAAAAGCATCCTTGTCTCCGCCCCAGACACCTTGCGCGCCCGCTACCGGGGCATGACCGGCACGGCGATAATCGCCGCGCTGGAAAAATCACGGCCCTGGCGGGGATCTGAACGATCCGTTGAACACCACCGCGATCGTGCTCAAACGCCTCGCCCGCCGCTACCGCGCGCTGGACCAGGAACTGGCACTGATCGACACCGAACTCGATGCGCTCGTCACCGCCCAGGCGCCCATGCTCCGGGACCTGCGCGGGGTCGGAACCGACACCGCCAGCCAGCTACTGGTCACCGTTGGAGACAACCCCGAAAGAATTACCACCGAGGCGAAGTTCGCAGCCCTCGTCGGCGTCGCGCCGATCCCGGCCTCGTCAGGGAAGACTACCCGCCACCGCCTTAGTCGCAGCGGAGACCGGCAGGCCAACAAAGCGATCCACCACATCGCACTCGTTCGCATGAGCTGTGACGCGCGCACTAAAACCTACGTCAGCAAACGCCGGCAGGAAGGCAAAACCAGCAAAGAAATCATCCGCTGCCTCAAACGCTACATCGCCCGCGAGATCTACGATCAACTGCTCCACCCGCACCCCGCGCCCGCAGCCGGGGAACTCCGGGCCCTACGCACAGCCAAGAACATCACCCTCCAGAGAGCCGCCGACACCCTTCACATCTGGCCCTCAACACTGTCCAGATTCGAGCGCGGACTCACCTGCGACGACCACTTCTTCCAACGCTACTCAGACTGGCTCCACACCAATTGACAGCTATAGGAGCATCATTCAAAGTGTGCGCGGTTCACGCTGGCGCCCTGGTAACGGCGCAGGGGGCACCTTTTTAAGTGAATTCGGCCGCCATTGGGTGGTGACGCCGTTGTCACCACCCAATGGCGGCCGAAGTTTGCCCGGGCACACGCCGGGGACCTCCCCGAAATGGTCCGGGGAGGAACGGGGGAGGGTCAGATGGTGACAGCTCCGTTGGCGGTCTCAAACGTGACCGAGAGGATGCCTGGGGTACCGTGCGGGGCCACCCACTCCACCGCAACGTCCTCAAGCGGCTTCTCCACGGGCTCGCCCAGCCACTCGGTAACGCGCGAGGCGGAACCGGCGATGGTCAGGCAGCTCATTTTGAGGTTGCTCTCGTACGCGTGGGACGGGTGGAGAGAGGGATCGCCCTCCCACTTGAGCATGTACGGCACCTGGGGATCGGCGATGAGGCCCAGGATGCCAATCTGCTTCCAGACCAGCTCGCGGCCGTCCGGGAACTTGCGGTTGCCGTTCACGGCGGCGCGGCCCAGGCGTTCCTCGAAGGGGGCGAGGTCGTCCACTTCGACGCACCAGCCCATCCAGCCGCCACCGGCAGCGGAGCGGGCACGTACGGCCTGGCCGAACGGTGCCTTGTCCGACGCCGGGTGGTCCAGGACCTCGACGACTTCGAGGTACTTGTGGCCGGCCAGGGGGATGATCATATTCCGGGTTCCGAAGCGGGGGTGGACGCCACCCTTCACTGCCTCAACGCCGAGGGCAGTTGCAATACGTTCGGTAGTGGCCGCGAGGCCATCGTGTTCACAGGCGTAAGAGACGTGATCCATGCGCATGCGAACATCTTGGCACTTTGTGATCGGGCTCTCAGCTAAGGATACCCTTACTGGCATTTCGCGTGGTCTTGCCCCTGTGCAAATGCCCCGGGGCAAGACCATGTTCGTCACAATGCTGTCCACGGCAACCGTCAGGTTCCTAGACTGGGCCCAGGTCATGAGTGCCAGCGCCAAGCCCCGGCTCGCTGGCCGGCAACCCTCCATCCGCGGTGGGGTGCCCCGGGTGAAGACCTGGCTCTCCGGCAACAGCCGGGAGCAAGCGCGGCCCGCACTGCTGGTGAGCATGCCGGGCCCATGTCAAAGGAGATTTGGATGTCCAACGGTTGGTCTTTTGAAACCCGCCAGATCCATGCTGGCCAGGAGGCGGACAGCGCAACAGGGGCCCGCGCCCTGCCTATCTACCAGACCACGTCATTTGTGTTCCCGAGCGCCGAAAGCGCGGCCAACCGCTTCGCCCTGGCCGAACTTGCACCCATCTATACGCGCATCGGCAATCCCACCCAGGATGCCGTCGAGCAACGGATCGCCAGCCTTGAAGGCGGCCTGGCGGCATTGCTGCTGAGTTCGGGGCAGGCTGCGGAGACCTTTGCAGTGCTGAACATCGCTGAGGCAGGCGACCATATCGTGGCCAGCCCCAGCCTTTACGGCGGAACCTACAACCTGTTCGCCCACACCTTGAAGAAGTTCGGCATCTCGGTGACCTTCGTGGCTGATCCTGACAACCTGGACCAGTGGCGCGACGCCGTGCAGCCCAACACCAAGCTTTTCTTCGGTGAAGTGGTGTCCAACCCGCGCCAGGACGTCCTGGATATTGAAGGCATCTCCGAAGTGGCCCACCAGGCCGGCGTGCCCCTCATCGTGGACAACACCCTTTCCACCCCATACCTGATCCGCCCCTTGGAATGGGGCGCGGACATCGTGCTCCACTCGGCCACCAAGTACCTGGGCGGCCACGGCTCGGCCATCGCCGGCGTCATCGTCGATTCCGGCAGGTTCGATTTCGGCAAGGACCCGGAACGGTTCCCCGGCTTCAACACCCCGGACCCCACCTATAACGGCCTGGTCTATGCACGCGACCTTGGCGAAGGCGGCGCGCTCGGCGCCAACCTCTCCTACATCCTCAAGGCCCGGGTGCAGTTGCTGCGCGACCTCGGCTCGGCTGTCTCGCCCTTCAATGCGTTCCTGATTTCCCAGGGCCTGGAGACGTTGAGCCTGCGGGTGGAGCGCCACGTTGCGAACGCCACGGAAGTGGCGCGCTGGCTCGAGGCAAGGGACGACGTCGAATCCGTCGCCTACGCGGGGCTGCCGTCCAGCCCGTGGTACGAGCGAGGCCGCAAGTACGGGCCCAAGGGAACGGGCGCCGTCGTCGCCTTCAACCTGGCCGGCGGCGCGGAAGCCGGCAAGCGCTTTGTCGACGCCCTGGAGCTGCACTCGCACGTGGCCAACATCGGCGACGTGCGCTCCCTGGTCATCCATCCGGCGTCGACCACGCACAGCCAGCTCTCACCGGAGCAGCAGGTTGTGGCCGGGGTGCACCCCGGCCTGGTCCGGCTTTCCGTTGGGTTGGAGCACATCGACGACATCCTGGCTGACCTGGAAGCAGGCTTCCGGGCCGCCAAGGGCACCGAAGGGGCTTAAGGAACGACGCCGGCCCCCATGAGAGAGATGCCGGCCCGCCAGTAAGGAGGCCGGCAGGGGGCGCAGCAAGCCGGGAAGTCACAACCAGTCATACTCTTGGCCAGGAGCGGGGGGTGTTTCGTACACTCGAACCAGGTCATGAGTGCCAGTGACAGCCCCGGCTTGCTGGCCGGCAACCCTCCATCCGCGGTGGGGTGCCCCGGGTGAGGACCTGGCCTGCCGGTCAGACGACGGCAGGCAAGCGCGTAGAAGAGGTCTTGCCATGACGGTTACCGTCGCCCGAACCACCATCCCTGAACATGGAATCGTCCGTTACGCCTCCATTGGGGGTCTGGAACTCGAAGCCGGGGGATACCTCCCGGATGTGACCCTGGCCTACGAAACCTGGGGGACGCTCAACGCGGACGCCAGCAATGCCATCCTGATCGAGCACGCTCTGACCGGCAGTACCCATGTGACCCGCGGCGACACCGACGAAGAGGGCTGGTGGGAGCAGCTGGCCGGCCCCGGAGCTCCCGTGGACACGGACCGCTTCTTCGTGGTGTCCATCAACATCGTGGGCGGCTGCTACGGATCCACCGGCCCGTCCTCGCCCGCGCCGGACGGTAAACCCTGGGGCTCCCGGTTTCCCCTGGTCACGCTGCGCGACAGCACCGTTGCCGAAGCCCGGCTCGCGGACCAGCTGGGCATCAAGGACTGGTTCGCAGTCCTCGGCGGATCCATGGGCGGCGCACGGGCCCTGGAATGGGCCGTGACGTACCCGGAACGGGTGCAGCGCTGCGCCGTGATCTCCGTGGGAGCCGCCAGTACTGCCGAGCAGATTGCCTTCGCGCAGGCGCAGACCCTGGCCATCCGGCAGGATCCCCACTTCAACGGCGGAGACTACTACGGCGGTCCGTGTCCGGAGGAGGGGCTGGCCCTCGCCCGCCGGATCGCCCACATCACCTACCGGTCCGCCGCGGAGCTGGAAGGCCGCTTCGGCCGGGAGCCCCAGGCGCCGGAGTCGCCCCTGCAGGGGGAAGTGTTGGCCTCCCGGGGCCGCTACCAGGTGGAAAGCTACCTGGACCACCAGGGCAACAAGCTGGTGAAGCGCTTCGATGCCAACAGCTATATCGCCCTGACCGAGGCGCTGATGAGCCACGATGTCTGCCGGGGACGGGGAACCCTGGCCGAAACCCTGGCCGCCTCCACGGCGCGGTTCTTCGTGGCCGCCGTCGACTCCGACCGGCTCTATTTCCCGGCGCAGTCCCACGAACTGGCCCGGGCCCTGCCCGGGGACGTGGATGTCCATGTCATCCAGGCGCCGATTGGGCACGACGGATTCCTGACCGAAATCGGGCAGCTGGGCGGCCAGCTCCGGAGCAGCTTCCTGGTCTAAACCCCCGGCGAACAGCCGGCAATGTGCATTCCTGCAGATGCCTTCTGCACTCATCGGCGTTGAGGTTGCCCCGCGGGCAGACCATACTCATCGAATCCGGCTTTCGTGGTGTGCATCACATCCGTCTGCCATTGACTGGTCCCCGTGGTGTCGACGACGACGCCGAAGGAGTTCGCATGAGTACGGAAAGCTCCGCCGCAAGGCGTACAGAGGAAACCGACGTCAAGGCCTCAGGCCTGAAGAAAGTGGTGACGGCGTCCATGGCCGGCACGGTCGTGGAGTGGTACGAGTTCTTCCTCTACGCATCGGCCGCCACGCTGGTGTTCGGGAAGGCCTTCTTTCCCAACGCCGGCACCGAACTGGACGGCATCATCGCCGCCTTCCTTACCTATGCCGTCGGTTTCGTTGCCCGTCCCATCGGCGGCATCGTCTTTGGCCACTTCGGAGATAAGTTCGGCCGGAAGCAGCTCCTGCAGCTGAGCATCATCCTGGTGGGGGTCTCGACCTTCCTCATGGGCTGCCTGCCCACTTTCGGGCAGATCGGCTACTGGGCGCCCACGCTGCTGGTCTTCCTCCGGTTCGCCCAGGGCTTTGCCGTGGGCGGGGAGTGGGGCGGCGCGGTACTCCTCGTCGCCGAGCACAGCCCCAGCAAGTCCCGCGGCTTCTGGGCCAGCTGGCCGCAGTCGGCGGTGCCGCTGGGCAACCTGCTCGCCACGGCCGTGCTGTTCGTCCTCTCCTCCACACTGACGCAGGACGCGTTCCTGGGCTGGGGCTGGCGCGTGGCGTTCTGGCTGTCCGCCGTCATCGTCATCATCGGTTACTACATCCGCACCAAGGTCAACGACGCCCCCATCTTCCTGGAGGCCCGCAAGGAAGTGGACGCCGGCCACAAGGGCTACGGCGTAGCCGAGGTGTTCCGGCGGTACCCCCGCGGCGTCTTCACCGCCATGGGCCTGCGCTTCGCGGAGAACATCCTCTACTACCTGGTGGTCACGTTCTCCATCACGTACCTGAAGACCGTGGTGCAGGCCGACACCACGCGGATCCTCCTCCTGCTGCTTGTTGCCCACGCCGTCCACTTCTCGGTGGTCCCCGTGGTCGGTAAGCTGTCGGACCGGTTCGGCCGCAAGCCCGTGTACATGGCCGGCGCCGTCATGGGTGCCACCTGGGGCTTCTTCGCCTTCCCCATGATGGACACCAAGAACGACTTCGTCATCCTGGCGGCCATCATGATCGGGCTGGTTTTCCACGCTTTCATGTATGCCGGGCAGCCGGCCATCATGGCGGAAATGTTCCCGACCCGGATGCGGTATTCCGGCGTCTCGCTCGGCTACCAGGTGACGTCCATCGTGGCGGGTTCCCTGGCACCGATCATCGCTGCCTCGCTCCTGGGCACCTACAAGTCCTCTGTACCGGTAGCGGTGTACCTGCTCATCGCGTGTGCCATTACCGCCGTCGCGGTCTTCTTCCTGAAGGAAACCCGGGGCATCTCGCTGCACGATGTTGACGCCGCCGACGCCAAGGGCACGGCAGACCTGCTCGCGGCCAGCAGGAAGTAGGCCCATGAAAGCCGCCGTCCTCTACTCCACCGTTCCCGCCCCGGCCGCAGCCGGGGGAAAGCAAAGCTACGCCGAGTCCCGGCCGCTGCTGGTGCAGGAGCTGGAACAGCCGGAGCCGCGAGCCGGTGAGCTCGGAGTTTCCATCACCTACTCGAGCCTGTGCCATTCGGACCTTTCCGTGGTGGACGGTTCCCGGGTCCGGCCGCTACCCATGGCCCTGGGACACGAGGCCGTGGGGCGGGTGGTGTCCGTGGGGGACGGCGTGGCCGACGTGTCCGTGGGCGACCATGTGGTTCTGGTGTTCGTGCCCAGCTGCGGCCAGTGCCGCTCCTGCCTGGCCGGCCGGCCGGCGCTTTGCCACCGGGCAGCTGAGGTGAACGGATCCGGTGACCTGCTCCATGGTCCGGCACTGTTGCGGACGCCGGCGGGGGAGCGGATCAACCACCACCTGGGCGTTTCCGCCTTCGCTGATTACGCGGTGGTTGCGCGGGAATCAGTGGTGGTGATTGACGACGACGTCCCGGACACCGTCGCGGCGATGTTTGGTTGCGCCGTGCTCACCGGAATGGGAGCAGTGTTCAACACCGCCGCAGTTGGCACCGGCCAGTCCGTGGCAGTGTTCGGCCTGGGCGCCGTGGGCCTGTCGGCCGTGATGGCGGCCCGCCTGGCAGGGGCCGCCAGCGTCATCGCCATCGACCCCAACCAGGGGAAGCACCAACTGGCCCGCGACGCCGGGGCCACCGCGGTGGGGACGCCGGAGGACGCGGGGCGGCTGATTGAGGAAGCAGCCGGCGACGGCGTCGACGTCGCCATCGAAGCGGTGGGCTCGGCCGCTGTGATCGCGTCCTGCCTGGCGCAGGTCACCAGGGGTGGCGCGGTGGTCTCGGTGGGCCTGCCCCACCCCTCTGCAGAGTTGACGGTACCGGCCCTGCAGTTCGCCGGGGCCGGCAAGCGGCTGCTGGGCTCCTACATGGGTGACGCCGTTCCCGCGCGGGACATCCCCAAGTACCTGGCGTACTGGCGGGAAGGGAAGCTGCCGGTCGAGCTGCTGCACACCGACACCCGGCCACTCAGCGAGATCAACGAGGGCCTGGACGCGCTCGCAGCGGGGCAGGTAGTGCGGCGGCTCTTCCGGGCCTGAACTGTCAGGCCTGACCCGCCGCACCTAACCCGCCGTCACCGCTGCTGGCCGGCTCACCCGGCCAGCAGCACCGAGCGCTCCTTCACCTCGTCCTTCAGGGCAGCGATCACTGCCTGCACGCGGGCCGAGCGGAGCGACTCCGGCCTTGCAACGGCCCAGATGGGCAGCTGGCGCTCGAAGTCCCCGGCAAGGACCGGGACGAAGTCGTCACGGTCCGCCACCATGAAGTTGGGCAGCAGTCCAATGCCGGCGCCCTGGCGCACCGCTTCGACCTGGGCGAACACGCTGGTGGCCTGGAAGCTCGTCCTGGGCGTCGGAAGCTGCGATGACCACCGGGGCCCAAGCTCCGCCACCTGGAGTGCAGACTCCACGTAAGAGACGAACGCATGCTGCCCCACGTCGTCGAGCGTTTCCGGCAGCCCGTGCCGCGCGGCATAGCCGTGGCTGGCGTAGAGGCGCAGGTAGTAGTTACTCAGGAAGATGGTCTGCGCTGTGCTGACGTCGGCCCGGCCCACCACGATTTCAAGGTCCACGCCTGACCGGTTCTGGCTGACTTTCCGGGTGGCGCTCAGCATTTCGACGTTCAGCTGCGGGTTCTGCTGCTGGAGCCGCACCAGCGACGGGGTGACGAACACGGCTCCCACTCCGTCGGTGGTGGCGACGCGCACCAAACCGGCCAGGGTGCTCTGGTCCTGGCTGATCAGGCCCGAGAGGGAGCCAATCGTGTCCTCGATTGTTTCCGCCGCCGCGACAGCGGCTGCGCCGAGCTGCGTCAACTCCCAGCCGTGCGGGCTGCGTTCCAGGGTCCGGCCGCCCAGTTGTTTGTCCAGGGCCAGGATGCGGCGGGAAATAGTGGTGTGGGTGGTGCCCAGGGTTTCGGCCACTGCGTTGAACCGGCCCAGGCGCGCCACGGTCAGCAGGATGAGGAGGTCGTCGGGGCTGGGCAACCGTCTCGAGTCCACGCGTGACCTTCCTTGTGTGTGCATCAATGCACAGAGCGTCTGTGTTTTTTCCCCTTGATTGCACTCTAGCAGGGTGTGATCGTAGACACAGGCATGCCGGCAGATGCCGGAATGGAAGCAAAGGAGCTTACGCATGGCAGTTATCGGATGGATCGGCCTGGGCAACATGGGCGGCCACATGTCGGTGAACCTGGCCAATGCCGGGCACGATGTGCGCGGCTTCGACCTCAACCCCGCGGCACTGGCAGCCGCTGAGGCAGGCGGTGTCAAACGGGCAGCGAGCATCGCTGAAGCAGTGGACGGTGCGGACGCCGTCTTCACCATGCTGCCCAAGGGCGAACACGCCCGTGCCGTCTACCTCGGGGACGACGGCGTGCTGGCGCACGCGGATACCCGGACGCTGCTCATCGACTCCTCCACCATTGACATTGCCTCCGCGCAGGAACTGCACGACGCCGCTGCTGCCGCCGGCTTCCGCTTCGTGGACGCCCCGGTGTCCGGCGGAATGAGCGGCGCGGAAGCGGGGACCCTGACCTTCATGGTGGGCGGCGAAGAGGGTGCCGTCAAAGACGCCTCGGGCTACATCGGGCCCATGTCCGGAAACATCATTCCCACGGGTGGCCCCACCACTGGCCAGGCGGCCAAGATCTGCAACAACCTGATGCTCTTCATCAACCTTGCCTCCACGGCGGAGGGTGCTGTCCTGGCTGACCGGCTGGGCCTGGACAAGCAGGTCTTCTGGAACATCGCCTCGGTCTCCTCGGGGGACTCATGGGCGCTGCGGACCTGGTACCCGGTCCCCGGCGTGGTGCCCACGGCGGCCTCGAACAACGACTTCGCACCCACCTTCACCACCGAGCTTGCCAACAAGGACATCGGCCTGGCCATCAGCGCCGCCGAGGACACCGGCACGCCCCTGGAAATCGGCAAGCACGTCCAGCAGCTGTTCCAGCGGCTCATTGATGCCGGTGATGCGGGCAAGGACTGCTCCATGATCATCAAGCTCGTGGACGGCTCGCTCCAGCCAGCCGACCAGGCACCGTCCAACTAACCACGCCGCCGGCACCGCAGGAAAAGAGACTCCCTTGGAAACCATCCCGCACTACATCAACGGCGCGCGCGTCACCGATGCCGACCGCTTTGGCCCGGTCTTCAACCCCGCCACAGGCCAGCAGGAAAAGCAGGTGGCCCTCGCCTCCACAGCCCGGACGGAGGAGGCCATCGCGGCAGCCCGCGCCGCGCTGCCGGAATGGCGCGCAACCAGCCTGGCGAAGCGGACCACCATTTTCTTCAAGGTCCGCGAGATCCTCACCCAGCGAAAGTCCGAGCTCGCGGCGATCCTCACCAGCGAGCACGGCAAGGTCCTCTCCGACGCCGAAGGTGAAATTGCCCGCGGCCTGGAAAACATCGACTTCGCCACCGGCCTGTCCCACATGCTTAAAGGCGAACGCTCGGAGCAGGTCTCCAGCGGCATCGACGTCCACTCCGTCCGCCAGCCGGTGGGCGTGGTGGCGTGCATTACCCCGTTCAACTTCCCGGCCATGGTGCCGCTGTGGATGATCGGCAGCGCCCTGGCGTGCGGCAACACCGTGCTGTTGAAGCCCAGCGAGAAAGACCCGTCGGCCGCCGTCTTCATCGCCGAAGCCTTCGCCGAGGCGGGGCTGCCGGCCGGTGTCCTGAACGTGGTCCAGGGGGACAAGGAAGCCGTGGACGTCCTGCTGGAGCACCCTGACGTGAAGGCTGTCAGCTTCGTCGGCTCCACGCCGGTAGCCCAGTCGATCTACAAACGTGCGGCCGAGCACAGCAAGCGGGTGCAGGCCCTGGGCGGCGCAAAGAACCACATGGTGGTGCTTCCCGACGCCGACCTGGACATGGCCGCCGACGCTGCGGTTTCCGCCGCGTACGGTTCCGCCGGCGAACGCTGCATGGCCGTCAGCGTCCTGGTGGCCGTCGGAAACATTGCCGACGACCTGGTCAAGGCGATCTCCAGCCGCATGGCAGACCTGAAGATCGGTGCGGGCACCGACCCGGCGTCCCAGATGGGTCCCCTGATCACCGCGGAGCACCGCGACCGGGTGGCATCCTATGTTTCCGGAGCCGAAGGCGAAGGAGCCACCGTGGTGGTGGACGGCCGCTCCCAGCAGTTCGACTCCGATGGGTTCTTCATCGGCGTCAGCCTGGTGGACCACGTCAAGCCGGGCATGAAGGTGTACGACGACGAGATCTTCGGCCCGGTCCTGTCCGTGGTCCGCGTGGACACCTACAGCGATGCGGTGCAGCTGGTCAATGACAACCAGTTCGGCAACGGCACGGCCATCTTCACCCGCGACGGCGGGGCGGCGCGGCAGTTCGAGTTCGACGTCGAGGCAGGCATGGTGGGCGTCAACGTCCCCATCCCGGTCCCGGTGGGTACGTTCTCGTTCGGCGGCTGGAAGAACTCACTGTTCGGCGACACCCATATGTACGGTCCCGACAGCATCCGGTTCTACACCCGCGGCAAGGTAGTCACCACCCGCTGGCCGGACCCGTCCACCTCGGTGATCGACCTTGGCTTCCCGCAGGTGGACTAGCCAGGTGCAGTGAGCGCGACGATTAAGCAACAGCAGGCCGGGGACCGGCATTCGGTCCCCGGCCTGCTGTGTGCAGGTGTGGCTAGCCGTTCATGATGTCGCCGCGGCGCTTCATGTACTCCTCCATGGACAGCTCACCGTTGCTGTACTGCTGGTCCAGCTCTGCGAGCTTCCGGGCCCGGTACCCCTGGGGAGCTGCCGGCGGCGGGGGCGTGGCCGGCCCGGAGGACGGCTCGTGTCCCTGGTAAGGCGGTTGCTGCTGCTGTAACGGGGGGTCCTGCCCGAAGTCCTGCGACCCAGCGCCGTAACGGGGGTCCGCCATGGGCGGCTGTCCGTACTGGTAGGGCGGCAGCTGCTGGCCGCCAAAGGGACCCTGCGGCTGGCCGGGCTGGCGGAAGCCGCCGGAGAAGTAATCCTGCTGGGTATAGCCGTCACGCGGCTGGTTGCTCTGCGGCCCGGAGGAGCCGGGGAACTGGCCGTAGCCTGGGAACTGGTTCGAACCCGGGAACTGGTTCGGGCCGGGGAACTGTCCGGGCAGGCCCTGGTCCCGGTCCCGCCGCGCCATGGAGCGCCGGTATGCCCGCATGGCCATGGGGACAACGAAGGACAGGATGATGATCCAGATAAACAAGCTGCTCACGGTGCCGCGCCTCTCGAGTGTTGTCCTTCCAGCGTAACCCCGGCAGCCTTACCGGCGGCTGGGTTCGGAGGTTCCCAGCGGACCCTCGCCGGAGCCCAACGGAACGCCCGGGCCAAAGACGGGACCCGGCGTCGGACGTTTTGCCGTGATGCCGTCGCCGGAGGACTGGTGGCGCAGGCGGCGCAGCACCCACGGCACGAAATACTCGCGCGCCCACACGAAGTCCCCGCTGCGTGCCTCGCGCCAGGTCCGCGGCGGCAGCGGCTTGGGCTGCAGTGGTTCCAGGGAATGTTCCACGTTCAGGGCGTCCAGCACCATGGCGGCAATGGTGTGGTGGCCCAGGGGGGAGAAGTGCAGGCGGTCCTGGTCCCACATCTGCGGGTCGCTCAACTGCCGCAGGGACCACATGTCGGCGATGACCGCGTCATGCCGGGCTGCCACCGTCCGCAGGTTTTCGTTGTAGATGGCCACCTTGCTGCGGATCCTGCCCAGCACCGATGACCCCGTGTCCGGCCCGTTGAACAGGACCACCGTGGCGCCGCCCATGGACAGGATCTGGACCACGGAATCGAGTTTCTCGGCCAGCAAGTCCGGGTCCCCGCCGGGGCGGATGAGGTCGTTCCCGCCGGCGGACAGGGTGACCAGGTCAGGCTTCAGTTCAAGGGCAGGGGCCAGCTGCTGGTCCACGATCTGCTGCAGCAGCCTGCCGCGGACGGCGAGGTTGGCGTAGGCGAAGTCCGGCTGGGTGCGGCCGAGTTCCTCCGCGACGCGGTCGGCCCAGCCGCGGTGGCCGCCGGGGCTTGAAGGTTCGGGGTCGCCGATGCCCTCGGTGAAGGAATCGCCCATCGCCACATACCGGGTCCAGGGATGGGAACCGGCGGGCGAAGGAGTAGTCGAAAAGGCACTTGCATCAGTCACGGTCCTATCCTGCCTTCCGCTCCGCTGCCTACGCGAACGTAGGTTGTTACTTTCCGGTAACTGTAAGAATGGAAACCATGACTGACGCCGAAGTATTTCCTGCCCCCGTTGTCCTGTGGTCCCATCCGGAAGACCAGCGCGCCGGCAAGCCGCTGCTGGTGCTGCTCCACGGCTACGGAGCCAATGAGCAGGACCTGCTCAGCCTGGCCGACATGCTGCCCGGGGACTTCGCCGTCGCGTCGCTGCGGGCGCCCATCGCCATGGGCCCCGGCTTCACCTGGTTCCCGCTGACGGCCTCGATCGAGTACTCGCTGGAACGGGTCAAGATGGCGTCCGCGTACGTGCTGGAGTGGATCGACAGCATCCGCGACGGCCACCCTTCGGTGAGTCTGCTCGGCTTTTCCATGGGCATGGCCATGGCCACCACGCTCCTGCGCCAGCGGCCCACGGACTTCGCCGCCGTCGTCGGACTCTCAGGGTTCGTGGTGGACGCCGCCGGGGACCCCAGCTTCAAGGACGGCGAGCTGGGCGGCACCGTGCCCATGTTCTGGGGACGGGACCAGCAGGACCCGGTGATCACCCAGGACAAGATCGAGTTCACCATGGGGTGGGTGCGCAGGCACGTCAAGCTCACCAAGGTCCTCTACACGGGCATGTGGCACGGCATTAACCAGCAGGAAATCGGGCACGTGGGGGAATTCCTCACGCATGAGGTGCTGAAGAAATAGGACGGACGACGGCGGCGCGGCAGCCGCGCGGCTAGTCGGCCGTGGGTGCCACGACCCGCACGGTCTGGCCATTGACGGCGACAGTGTCCCCGTTGTGGAGCTGCCGGCCCCGGCGGTCATCGATCTCGCCGTTGACCTTGACCAGCCCATTTTTGATGAGCTCCGCCGCCTCCACCCCGTCCTCAACGAGGTTGGCCAGCTTCAGCAGCTGGCCCAGCCTGATCATGGTGTCGCGGATGGGGACGTCCTCAATGGGGTTGCTCATAGAGCAATAATGCCTGAACTAAGGTGGATTCAATGACCTCCCCTTCCCGCCTGCCGGCACTTGCAGGCCTGCCCCTGGCCGTGGGTTCCGGCCTGGCCATCCCCGTCCAGGGCCGCATCAATGGTGCCCTGGGGGCACGCCTGGACGACGGAATCGCTGCGGCGGCCGTGAGTTTCAGCACAGGCCTGCTGGTCATGCTCACCATTTCCCTGGTGCTGCCACGGGGCCGGGCCGGCCTGGCCGCCATCATCCCGGCGGTCCGCAGCCGCGCGTTTCCCCGCATCTACGTGGTGGCCGGCGCCATTGGAGCACTGTTCGTCTTTGCCCAGTCCTTCACCATAGGCATCCTCGGCGTGGCGCTGTTCACCGTGGCCACAGTTACCGGACAGACCGTCAGCGGCCTCCTGGTGGACCGGTTGGGCATAGGCCCGGCCGGAAAGAAGTCGGTCACCGCCATCCGCATCATCGGCTGCATCCTGACCATCGCCGCCGTGGCTTGGGCGGTCTCTCCAAGGTTCAGCAGCGCGGGTTCCGGGGACGGGGCGGCCGGGTTGCTGGTTCCCCTCCTGCTGCCGGTGGCGGCGGGATTCCTCATGAGCTTCCAGCAGGCCATGAACGGTACCGCCACCCTCCACTACGGCACCCCCATTGCCGCCACCCTGGTGAACTTTGTGGCCGGCTGCGTTGTGCTGTGGATTGCGTTCGCTGTGAAGCTGGCCGTGGCCGGCCCTGCGAACCCGCTGCCGGGGGAGTGGTGGTACTACCTGGGCGGGCCCATGGGCTGCGTCTTCATTGGGCTGGGCGCCCTGCTGGTCCGCAGCCTGGGCGTACTGGTCACCGGCCTGGGCATGATCGCCGGCCAACTGCTCGGCTCCCTGGCCCTGGACCTTGCCCTGCCGGCCCCGGGAACCGTCGTAGCGCCGGCCACGGTCCTGGGAACCCTGCTCACCCTCGGCGCCATCATCCTGGCCACACTGCCCTGGCCCCGGGGCGCGCTGCGCAGGCAGCGGCCGGTACGCTAGGACACAAGCTTTTCCACGATCTTCCTTCATCCGCCCCGACCCGTTGCCGCTGTGCCGCAGGCACATGGCAGCCGGGGCCTGACAACCCGCGGACCGCACCCAGCGGCCCTGTAGAAATTGGAGTTACCCATGGCAGCAAAATCCGTCCTCGACCAGGTCATTTCCCTCTCCAAGCGGAGGGGCTTCGTGTTCCAGGCCGGTGAGATCTACGGCGGTTCGCGCTCTGCCTGGGACTACGGGCCCCTCGGAGCCGAACTCAAGGAAAACATCAAGCGCCAGTGGTGGCAGTCCGTGGTCCGCGGCCGCGAGGACGTGGTGGGCCTGGACTCCTCGGTGATCCTGCCCCGCCAGGTATGGGAAGCCTCCGGCCACGTCGAAGTCTTCTCCGATCCGCTGGTGGAATGCCTCTCCTGCCACAAGCGCTACCGGGCAGACCACCTCGAGGAAGAATACGAGGAAAAGAAAGGCCGGCCCGCCGAGAACGGCCTGAAGGACATCGCCTGCGCCAACTGCGGCACCCGCGGCCAGTGGACCGAGCCGCAGGAGTTCTCCGGCCTGCTCAAGACCTACCTGGGACCGGTGGCCAGCGAGGAAGGCCTGCACTACCTGCGGCCCGAAACCGCGCAGGGCATCTTCGTGAACTTCAACAACGTCCTCACCACCTCGCGGAAGAAGCCGCCGTTCGGCATCGGCCAGATCGGCAAGTCCTTCCGCAACGAGATCACGCCCGGAAACTTCATCTTCCGCACCCGCGAGTTCGAGCAGATGGAAATGGAATTCTTCGTCGAACCCGGCACGGACGAAGAGTGGCACCAGTACTGGATGAAGGAGCGCATGGCCTGGTACACCGGCCTGGGCATCCGCGAGGAGAACCTGCGCTTCTTTGAGCACCCCAAAGAGAAGCTCAGCCACTACTCCAAGGGCACCACGGACATCGAGTACCGGTTCGGCTTCCAGGGCTCCGAGTGGGGCGAGCTGGAAGGCATCGCCAACCGCACCGACTTTGACCTGTCCACGCACGCCAAAGCCTCCGGGACGGACCTGAGCTACTTCAACCAGGCCACCAACGAGCGCTACACCCCGTACGTGATCGAACCCGCGGCCGGCCTGACCCGTTCCTTCATGGCGTTCCTGGTGGACGCCTACACCGAGGACGAAGCCCCCAACGCCAAGGGCGGCGTGGATGTCCGCACCGTCCTGAAGCTGGACCCGCGCCTGGCCCCGGTCAAGGCCGCCGTGCTGCCGCTGAGCCGCAACGAGGCCCTGTCCCCGAAAGCCAAGGACCTCGGCGCCCAGTTGCGGAAGAACTGGAACATCGACTTCGACGACGCCGGTGCAATCGGCCGCCGCTACCGCCGCCAGGACGAGATCGGCACCCCGTTCTGCATCACGGTGGACTTCGACACCCTCGAGGACCAGGCCGTCACCATCCGCGAGCGGGACACCATGAGCCAGGAACGCGTCTCCCTGGACAAGGTGGAAGGCTACCTGGCGGCACGGCTGATCGGCGCCTGAGCGTGGCCATCGAATACCGCGAATGGCGGGACGGCGACGACCTCGCGCTGCTGGAGATCTGGGGCGGCCCCGAGACCGCCCAGGCCCGCCAGTTCCGTGGCGCCCTGGCCGTGTCCTCCAACGGAGGGAACGGCACGCCATGGCGCCGCTGCATCGTGGCCGAGGACGTGGTTGACGGCGTCGGCATCCCGGTCGCAGCCGGTGTCGTCTATGAAGCGTCCCTGCACCCGGAACGCCTCTGGACCTACATCGAAGTCGCCAGGGACCACCGCGGCAACGGGATCGGCGCCACCCTCCTGGCCATGCTGCGCCGCGAAGCCGAACACGCGCCGTCGGGCGTTTCCAAGCTCCGTGCCAAGGTGGAACCGGGCACTCCCGGGGCCGCGTTCGCCGAGGCTGCCGGGCTGGCGCCCATCCAGCGTTCCCGGCTGGTCGTCGTGGAGCCTGGAGCCCTCCGGCTGCCCGTCTTCCCGGACAAGGACCACGGCGGCCGCCCGGTTGACGGTGAAAACGCCGGTTCCGATATCGTCATGGACCTGGCCACCGGTTCGGTGGAGCTGACCGATGTGGTGGGCCGGTACTACACCTCCATCCACGGCTGGGACTCACCCGGTGTGCTGTCCGTGGGCCAGGTGCAGAAGCTTTTCCTGGATGAGCTCACGGGAGCCCACGGCGCCATCGTGCTGCGGGCCCAGCCGGAATCGGCGTTCGGCCAGGGCGTGGCACCCAGCAAGAAGGGCCGCATCCGGGCGTTCGCCGTCAGCTATGCAGCCCCTGCCGGCCCTGACGACGCACCGCAAGCGGAAACGGGCGCCGGGCCGGACAGTCCCACGGACGTATTCGTTGGGCACGAGCCGTCGCTTGATGCCGACGACGCGGCCGAGGCTGTCCGGGACATGCTCGCCCTGATCGCCTACCAGCACCCCGTCATGCTGGAACTGGACGATTCGATGACCGCGCTGCGCGCCGCCGTCGAGCCCCTCCTGGCAGGCGGCAAGGCCCGCCTGGCGGGTGCCGAAACCCTGGTGGTTTCCGACTAGGCGTCGCCCGTCCGGTGATTTGCGCCGCGTGCCGTTCCCGGACGGCGCGTGGCGCTGCCGTTTAAGCCGCCTACCTGCTGCGGGGCGCTCGACGGCGGCCCGCCGCGGCGTCGGCAGCGTCCAGCAGTTGCCGCTCGGCATCCGTGGGCGCGCCACCACCCAGCCGCGCCGGCATCCACCAGGCTCCGGGCTCCGGCCGGAGTGGAAAGCCGGCGATGCAGCGGTCGATTCCCGCCTGCAGGGTGCTGCGCAAAGCTTCGGTTGCCGCCTCAACGTCAACGCCGGCCGCATATACCAGCGGCGCGTCCACCTGGATCCGGACGGGCGCCCGCCAGCTGCGCCGGAGGGAAAAGCCGTGCCCCCGGGTCAGGATGCGGTGGGCGCCCCAGATGGACACCGGAATGACGGGAACACCGGCCTCCGCCGCCATCCGGACAGCCCCCGTACGGCATTCACGGACCGTGAAGCTCCTGCTGACCCCCGCCTCGGGAAACACTGCCAGGTATTCTCCCTCGCGCAGCCTGGCAACCGCGGCCGCGTAAGCGTCTGCACGGCCCGTATAGCCCACCACCACATGGCCGCTGGCGCTGATGGCCGGGCCGGCCAGCCAGTGGTCCGCTGCGCCCTGGTGCACCAGGAACCGCAACTGGGCGCGTGCATGGCGCCACAGGAGCAGTTCCAGCACGGCAAAATCGACGTACCCGAAGTGTGTCACGGCAAAAACGGCCCCTTCTCCGCGGACCGCCTGCCGGGATGGCCCCTTCCGCCGCCCGGGACTGGGCAGGTGCTCCACTCCCGTGGCATGCAGGTCCAGCTGCAGGGCCCAGCGGAGGAACTGGCCCGTGCGGACGATCAGCCGGTAGAAGCGGTCGTTGGGCGGCGGACGCCACGTCACGGGACCGGTCCCTACAGGGTGACGTGGACGGAGGACTCGGGAAGCAGCTCCACGAACGCACGGGATGGCTGGACGCCGGCGCCCGTGCTCTCGGCGAAGGATTTGATGACAAACCCGGTCGCCAGGGTGTGCCACACACGGACCTTCCGGAGCATGAAGTGCCCCACGCCCTTGAGCGAGACGTATTGCATGCTCGCCGCGTCAGCGGACGCCCGGCGGGCAAAAGCCAGCGACTGCGAGGGGCTGGTCATATGGTCGGTGGTGCCATGGACGATCAACACCTTCCTGCCGGCGACCCGGTGGGCAGGGGTTTCGGGGCTCAGCCACGGTGCCAGTGCCACTACGGCCTCCACCTGCGGATGGTCGGCCGCGCACACGGCGGTCAGCCCACCCATGGAGTGGCCCAACAGGAAAATGGGAACGCCCGGGTGGCGGTCCGCGATCTGCTGCAGCGCCCAGCGGGCATCCTGCAGCGGTGACATGTCCGGGCCGTTCCAGCCGCGGACGCTGTTGCGCAGGGACCACACCGCCAGTCCCTGCTTCCTGCCGGCACGATGCAGGTGCCTGGCGAAAGGGACCATCCTGGCCGGGCTCAGGTGCCGGGCCTCCACCGGATCCCGGCTGTGGGCCTTGCCGCCGTGCAGGACCAGGACCACGCCCTGGGTGTTGCCTGATGCTTCAAGGACGCTCAGGAACGGCTGGTGGGCGGAAACACCCGCCACCTGCCCGGCCTGCACGCCGCCCTTCCCAGGTGCTCCATTGCTGCCGCCCCCATGCCCACCACGGTTGTCCATGCCAGGTTCCTCCCCATCCCGATGGTCCATTTATAAACCCTATGGCGCCGCACGTAGAGTTCAACCATGAGGTTGTACTGCTGATGGGCGCCGGTCACTCCCACTCTTCCTTGGATCATTCGGAGCCGACGCCCCAGGCGATGGCTGCCCGCAGCAAAGCGAACCGGATCCTGGCCGCTGTGCTCATTCCGCTGGCATTGCTGACCCTGGCCGGGATGGCGGCGCTCTGGCCATCCGGCAGCAAGGAAGGGGTGTCGCTCGCCAACCCGTATTCCACCGCCCCCGGCGTCACCTTCGATACCGGCACCATCCAGAATGTCGTGACCGAGAGCTGCATGCAGGGGAGCAGCCAGCAGGGGCCGGGCCAACAGGCACCCGGCCAACAGGCGACCAGCCAGCAGGGTCCGCAGCAGCCGCCGGGCCAGGGCTCGGCCTGCACGTTCGCCTACACCGAGCCGGACAAAGGCGGCAGCCCGGTCAAAGTGGTCATCAACCCGGACGTGGCCTCATCCCACGGGGTGAAGCCCGGAGACCAGATCCGCTACCTGAACCTGTCCAACGCCCAGGGGGCCGGCGGGTCCCAGGGATCGCCGGCGTACATCTTCGTGGATTTCGTCCGGACCCTGCCCATCATCCTGCTCGCCGTCCTCTACGCCGTGGTGGTCATCGCCGTTGCAAGGTGGCGCGGGCTGCGGGCCCTGATCGGGCTGGTGGGCGCATACTTCGTGCTCGCGAACTTCCTCCTCCCGGGCCTGGTGGAGGGCAAACCGCCGCTCCTGCTCGCCCTGGTGGGATCCACCGTGATCATGATCGGGGTGCTGTACTTCGCCCACGGGTTCTCCGCCCGCACGTCCACGGCGCTCCTGGGCACGGTCTTCGGGCTGGCCATCACCGCGCTGCTCGCAGCCTGGGCCACGGACGCCGCCAACCTGGCCGGCGTGGGCAGCCACGACGCCGCCACCCTGGTGAACACCTCCTCCAACATCTCCATCTCCGGAGTGATCCTCTGCGGACTCATCATCTCCGGGCTGGGCGTCCTCAACGACGTCACCATTACGCAGTCCTCGGCCGTGTGGGAGCTCTACGAACTGGCACCGGCCAGCAGCGCCCGGAAGCTGTTCACCTCCGCCATGCGGATCGGCCGCGACCACATCGCGTCCACGGTGTACACCATCGCGTTCGCCTACGCCGGAGCCGCGCTGCCCATCCTGATCATCGTCATGCTCTACGACCGGCCCCTGATGGACACCCTCACCAGCGCCGAACTCTCCGAGGAAGTCATCCGGACGCTGGTGGGTTCCATCGGGCTGGTCCTGGCCATTCCGGTCACCACGCTGATCGCCGTACTGGTGGTCAAGGCAACAGGAATCAAGGCAACGGGGGCCGCGGACGACGGCGGTCACAGCCAGCCGGAGGACGTGGCGGATACCGGGGCGCTCGCCGCAGCCGCCCTTGAGCAGCGCAGCCGGCGCACCGCCGTCGAATCCCGCGGCCTGCCCGGGGAAGAGCCGGCCACCCGCCGGGGCCGGCGGGCAGACCGCGGCTGAACCCGCGCGGACTGCCGCTTCTTGTCCTACTGGTAGTCGGCCAGCCAGAGGTCCGGGCCGAAGACTTCGTACTGGATGTCCTTCGCCCGGACACCTGCCCCCACCAGGGCGGACCGGACGGCCTGCATGAAGGGCACGGGACCGCACAGGTAATACTCGGCGTCGGACGGCAACGGGATGTCCTTGACGTTCATGAACCCCGAGTGCACCGTACCGCCGCCGCTGCCCGCGGAGGAGCCTTCTCCGTCGGGCTCCAGGAACCACGACGTAAGGGAAGCGTCAGGGAGCGCCGCAAGGTCGGCCATCACCTGGTTACGCAGGGCAAAGGAGGCCGGGGAGTCGGCCGCATGCAGGAACAGGACCTTCCGCTGCGAGCCGGACTTGACCAGGTGGGACAGCATGCCGGCCATGGGCGTAATCCCGATTCCTGCGCTCGCCAGCACCACGGGCCGGTCCGTGTATTCCAGGACGACGTCGCCGAAGGGGGCGGAGAGGGTGACCTCGTCGCCAACGTTGACGTGGTCGTGCAGGAGGTTGGACATTTCGCCGTCCGGCGCCCCCTCCGTGCGCACCCGCTTGACGGCGAAGCGCCGGTGCTGCCCGTCGTCGGCCTGCGTCAGGCTGTACTGGCGTGGCTGCAGGACGCCGTCCGGCATCTCCATCCGGAGGGTGACGTACTGTCCCGGCAGGGAGGGCTTGACTTCGCGCTCGTCGGTCCGCGCCACCACGAAACTGACAACGTCGTCCGTTTCCTGGATCTTCTCGGCCACCCGCCAGGTGCGCCACACGGTCTCGGGGCTCAGCCGGACGGCGTCGTACAGCCCCCGTTCCTTGTTGATGAGCATGTTGGCCATGAGCCAGTAGACCTCGTCCCAGGCCGCCGCCACCTCAGGAGTCACGGCGTCGCCCAGGACATCCACAATCGCCCACATCAGGTTGTCGTGCACCACCTGGTACTGCTCCGGGCTCAGGCCCAGGGAGACGTGCTTGTGCGAAATCCTGGACAGCAGGTGGTCCGGCAGATGCGTAGGGTCGTTGACCAGGAAACCGGCAAACGCGGCCACCGAACCGGCCAGCGCCTGCTGCTGCCGGCCATCGGCCTGGTTGCCCCGGTTGAACAGGCCGTTGAGCAGCTCGGGGTGTTCACCGAACATGTGCTGGTAGAAACGGGACGCTATTTCCTGGATATGCTCGCCCACCACGGGAAGGGTGGCCCGGATGACGGGATACGAGGTCTCTGACAGCATGGGTAAGTCTCCTTGAAGCGTCCTGGCTGGTGGTCCGTCCCCGCGCCACGCTAACAGCCGCCCGGACCGGGGGACAGGTACTTTGGCACTGGCCGGAAGCGCCGATTTGCCCGGCTTTGCAACAATGGACAGGTGACTGTTGCTGCAACTCCGCCCGCCCCCAAGCTGGAACTCCCGCCCCTGAAGCTGGGACCCCTCACCGTTGACACCCCGGTGATCCTCGCCCCCATGGCCGGCATCACCAACTCCGCCTTCCGCAGGCTGTGCCGTGAATACGGCGGCGGCATGTACGTGGCGGAGATGGTCACCTCCCGCGCGCTGGTGGAGCGGACCCCAGAATCACTCCGCATCATTTCGCACGACGACGACGAGAAAGTCCGCTCCGTCCAGCTCTACGGCGTGGACCCCGGCACCGTCGGCGCTGCCGTGCGGATGCTCGTGGAGGAGAACCGGGCCGACCACATCGACCTCAACTTCGGCTGCCCGGTCCCCAAGGTGACCCGGCGCGGCGGCGGCTCGGCACTGCCCTGGAAGATCGATCTCTTCACCTCGATCGTGCAGACCGCCGTCAAGGAAGCCTCCAAGGGCAATGTTCCGCTGACCATCAAAATGCGCAAGGGCATCGACGATGACCACCTGACGTACCTTGACGCCGGGCGCATCGCCCGCGACTCCGGTGTCGCCGCCGTCGCACTCCACGGCCGGACCGCCGCCCAGTTCTATTCCGGCAAGGCCGACTGGTCTGCCATCGCCCGGCTCCGCGAGGCGCTGCCCGACATCCCCGTGCTGGGCAACGGCGATATCTGGTCCGCCGAGGACGCCGTCCGCATGGTCCGCGAAACCGGCGTGGACGGCGTGGTGGTGGGCCGCGGCTGCCAGGGGCGGCCGTGGCTCTTCGGGGACCTGCAGGCAGCGTTCGAAGGCAGCGACGTCCGGCACCGCCCCAACCTGCGCCAGGTGGCCGAAGGGGTGTACCGCCACGCTGAACTCATGGTGGAGACCTTCGGTGACGAAGGCAAGGCGCTGCGTGAGATCCGCAAGCACATCGCCTGGTACTTCAAGGGCTATGTGGTGGGCGGGGAACTGCGCACCCGGCTGGCCCTGGTGACCAGCCTGGAGGTGCTCCGGGACACGCTGGCCGAACTGGACCTGGACTCGCCCTACCCCGGAGTGGACGCCGAAGGCCCCCGCGGCCGTGCCGGCTCGCCGAAAAGGCCGGCCCTGCCCAAGGACTGGCTGGACTCCCGGGCACTCAACGAGGACCAGTCCAAGGACATTGCGGCAGCAGAACTGGACGTGTCCGGTGGCTGAAGCATCGGTTGCCGGGCACCAGTCCACTGGAACCCCCACCGCGGCCCTGGCGCTGCCGGGCTACGACACGCACGATTCCGCCCGCTGGGTGGAAGAACCGCCCAAGAACACGTACCGCTCCGACTTCGAACGGGACAGGGCCCGGGTGCTGCATTCGTCCGCGCTGCGCCGGTTGGGCGCGAAAACCCAGGTTGTGGCCCCGGACACCGACGACTTCGTGCGCACCCGCCTCACGCACAGCCTGGAGGTGGCGCAGGTCGGCCGCGAACTGGGCCGGGCCCTGGGCTGCGACCCGGACGTGGTGGACACGGCCTGCCTCAGCCACGACCTCGGCCACCCGCCCTTCGGCCACAACGGCGAATCGGCCCTGAACGAGGTGGCGCACGCCATCGGCGGCTTCGAAGGCAACGCCCAGACCCTCCGCCTGCTCACCCGGCTCGAGCCAAAGGTGCTCACGGCTGACGGCCAGCCCGCGGGGCTGAACCTCACCCGCGCAAGCCTTGACGCGGCGTCGAAATACCCTTGGTCAGCCCTGGAAGCGCCGGTGATCCACGGCCAGCGGACCAGCAAGTTCGGTGCCTACGAGGACGACCTCCCCATCTTCACCTGGCTCCGCGAAGGTGCGCCGGAACGCCGGAGCTGCCTGGAAGCCCAGGTCATGGACCTCGCGGACGACATCTCCTACTCGGTGCACGACGTGGAGGACGCGATTGTTGCCGGCCACTTCCAGCTGCGCTGGATGGACAACCCGGACCACCGCGCCCGCGTGGTGGGCTACGCCAAGCAGTGGTACCTGCCGCACAACGACCCCGCGGCCATCGATGCCGCCCTGGCCCGGCTGGAGGCCACGGACGTCTGGGTGCGCGAGGCCGATGGCAGCCGTAAATCCATGGCCGCGCTGAAGAACATGACCAGCCAGCTGATTGGCCGGTTCTGCCAGAGCGCCCTGGAAACCACCCGCGCCGTCTATGGGCCGGAAAACCTCACGCGCTATAACGCAGAACTGATGGTTCCCGACGAAACCGTCATGGAAATTGCGGTGATGAAGGGCTTGGCCACCACGTTCGTGATGACCACCGAGCACCGGCAGCCCATCTACGAGCGGCAGCGGGAAGTGCTCCACGCCCTGGTTACCGCCCTCAGCGCCACGGGGGACCGGCACCTGGAGCCGATGTTCGCGGCGGACTGGCGGGCGGCGGACGACGACGGCGCGCGCCTTCGCGTGGTCATCGACCAGGTGGCGTCGCTGACCGACGGGTCCGCCCTGGCCATGTACGAGCGCCTGGTGGGAAGCCTGCCCTCGCTCTGGTGACCAGCCCGGGTGTGGCCGGACATCCGCCCGATCAACAGCTTCCTTAAAGCATCTTCACAGGAAGGAGGCGCACCATGGGAGGAAAGACAGGCCGCTAGGAACGGGAGCTGGTCATGAGTACTCGCAGCAGGGGCAAGCGCCTTGCCACCGGGATCACCGCGGCCGTGGGCGTTGGCAGCTTCGCCGCCGCCGGGGTAGCGGCATCCGCCGTCTACGCCGCAACGCCCTCCGTGATCGCCAGGACCACACCCGCCACGGACACCAGCACCACCCAGCCAAGCACGCCCCAATCCGGATCGGCCCGCTCCGACGGCGACGACCGCGGGACCACCAAGAACAACACCTCACGCCGTTCGAAGACGTACGGCAGTTCCGGCAGCACCACACCGGTCCAGCCCGGCAAGGGCAGCACCGTCCATGGCCGGTCCTCGGGGTCCTGAGATGGCAGGCTCCGGCAGGGCCGCTGCCGGCGCAGCCGGCACCAGGGCCGCCGAACACCGTTCACGCGGGGGAAGCAATCCACCGGCGGACAACACTGCACAGGCCAGGTGGACTGTCTGGGAACTTGAGGCATCCGTTACCGTCACCGATCCGGAAATGCTCGCCGCAGCCGAAGAGGCCGTTCGCGGCGTCGTGGCTGCGGTCGACCTCGCCTGCAGCCGCTTCCGGGAAGACTCCGAATTGATGAGGGTCCAGTCCCGGATGCCGCAGGGCGTTGGCATCAGCCCCCTGTTCCGGCTTCTGCTCGAGCGCGCGCTGGACGCGGCCCGGCTCACCGGCGGCGATGTGGACCCCACCCTCGGAGCTGAGTTGGCGGCCTTGGGCCATGGCCCGGAATGGCAGAGGCCCGGCCTCACCAGCATCCCGGTGTCGCCGCAGCCCGCACCTCCCCGGCAGTCTTCGGTACCGCGGGCACCCGGCTGGTCCCGCCTGGACCTCGACACCTCGACCCTGACCCTCCCGCCCGGCCTCCGCCTGGACCTGGGGGCAACAGCAAAGGCAGTCGCAGCCGACCTCGCCGCTGCCGCCGTGCACCAAGCACTGGGCTGCGGGGTGCTCGTCAGCCTGGGCGGTGACCTGGCCAGCGCAGGCCCGGGGCCGCAGGAGGACGGCGGGCCGGGCCAGTGGCAGGTCATGGTGCAGGACCTCCCTGCCGACCCGTGCCAGCAGGTTTCCCTGGCCCCGGGCTTTGCCCTGGCCACCTCCAGTACGCAGAAGCGCCGCTGGAAGCACCAGGGGACCGACGTGCACCACATCCTTGACCCCCGTTTTGGCCTGCCTGCCGAGCCGGTCTGGCGTTCGGTGACCGTTGCCGCCCCCACCTGCCTGGAAGCGAACGCATTCAGCACGGCGGCAGTCGTCCGCGGCTTCGCTGCCGTGGACTGGTTCCGGAGCGAAGGGATCGCTGCCCGCCTGGTGGACAGCCGGGGCAGGGTCATCACCACCGGGGAATGGCCCGCCGAAAGCGGCAGCCCGGCCCTGGCCGCCGGCGGAAGCTCCCCTGCCGGGGGTGGCCGCCGTGGATGAGGCAATGTGGGCCTTTGGGCGGGTCAGCGGCTTCGTGTCCCTGGCACTGTTCACCGCGTCCGTGCTGCTGGGGATCCTCAACAGGTCCGGCCGCCCGCTGATGGTGCTGCCCCGGTTCTCCATCAGCCTCCTGCACCGGAACATTGCGCTGCTCGCCACGGTGTTCCTGGGGCTGCACGTGGGATCCCTGCTCCTGGACTCGTTTGCCAAGCTGAACCCGGTGGACATCGTCGTCCCGTTCCTGGGCTCGTACCAGCCGTTTTGGCAGGGGCTGGGGACGGTGGCCCTGGACCTCGTGCTCGCGGTGGTGGTGACGGGCCTGCTGCGGCACCGGATCGGGCAGCGCAGCTTCAAAGCCGTGCACTGGCTCAGCTACGGCGTCTGGCCGGTGGCCATGGCGCACGCCCTCGGCAACGGCACCGACGTCTCCAGCGGATGGTTCCTCCTGCTGGCCGTCGCGTCAGCGGTCGCCGTGGCGGCGGCCCTGCTGTGGCGCCTGAGCCCCTCCTTCCTCGAAACCTCCCATGCCAGGCAAGGAAACGTTCCGTGACCCACCCCCATGACACCCACCAGCCGGTGCCACTCCACCCGGAACAGGACAGCCTGCGCCAGCAACCGAGGCTGCTGGCCGCTGGCCCTGACGCAGGCTGGTCGCAGCATGTTCAGGCGTTTGGGCCCTGGGAAGCGCAGGCTGCCGGACCAGGGCTGCTGGACACCCTTGCCGCGGCCGGGCTCACCGGCCGGGGCGGCGCCGCGTTCGAAACCTGGCGCAAGGCCAGTGCCGCTGCAGGGTCCGGTCGGAAAGGCATGTTTGCTGCCCGGCCGGTGGTGATTGCGAATGGTGCAGAAGGCGAACCCCTGAGCTTCAAGGACCGGACCCTCCTCGCCCATGCACCCCACCTGGTCATCGACGGACTCGTGGCCCTCGCCGAAGCATTGGGCGGCGCAAGCATGTACATGTACGCGCCGGCGGCCGGTCTTCCCCGCGTTGAACAGGCCGTCGGCGAACGTCCCCGGGGCAAGCGGATCCGCATGGTCCAGGCTCCTGAAACCTTTATCTCCGGTGAGTCGAGCGCCGTCGTCAACATGATTGCCAACGGCAGTGCCGTCCCCACGGACCAGCGGCGCCGCCTCAGCGAATCCGGCCTCAACGGGCGGCCCACGCTGGTGGTCAATGTCGAGACCCTTGCCCAGGTTGCCCTGATCGCCCGTTACGGGGCGCCGTGGTTCCGCCAAATGGGGACTGCGGCGGACCCCGGCACCCGGCTCGTGTCCGTTTCCGGGCCTGCGCCAGTACCGGACGTGGTGCTGGAAGTGCCCGGCGGTGCGCAACTTTCCGCGGTCCTCCAGGAGGCGGGGATGGACCCTGCCGCCCTGTCCGCCGTCCTGGTGGGTGGCTACCACGGGCGGTGGGTGCGGCCCGCCGCCCACGCGCTCTCTCCAGCGGGGCTGCCCGGCCGGACCGTCCGGCCGGGGGCAGGCGTGATCCATGCCCTGGACCTGCAGTCGTGCGGCATCCAGGCCACGGCCAGGATCGTCAGTTACCTGGCCGACCAGTCAGCCCGGCAATGCGGCCCCTGCATGTTCGGGCTGCCAGCCATGGCGTCCATCCTCAACCGGATCGCCGGCGGGGAAACCAACCATCGGCTTGCTTCCGAGCTGGACCGGCTGGGAAAGCTGGTTTCGGGACGTGGCGCGTGCCGTCACCCGGAGGGGACCACCGGCCTGGTCAGCAGCGCCCTCGAGGTCTTCGCCGGGGACTTCCGCGCCCACCTTTCCGGCTACTGCACGGGCCCGGGAGGGGCGGCGGCATGAAAACCCACCTGCATATCGATTGGACCAGCTGCGACGGCCGCGGACTGTGTGTGGAGCTGCTTCCCGGCGTACTTGACCGGGACGACTGGGGGTACCCGGTGGCACGAGGGAAGGTGGGCCGGGACCGGACAGACATTCCGCTGCGTGACGCCGACCGGGAAGCGGCGCAGGAGGCCGTCATCCTGTGCCCCAAGCTGGCCCTGAGCCTGCTCGAGGGAAAGGCGCCGGAACCGGAGAAGCGGGCGCCGGGGACGTGAAGCCGGTCGGTGACACTAAGATTGCTGTGTGGCTGGGCTGATTAAACGTGAAGATATTGACGAAGTACGCCAGCGCACGGACATCAAGGAAGTGGTTGACGGCTACGTCACGCTCAAGGGCGCGGGGCTGGGAACCTTCAAGGGTCTGTGCCCCTTCCACGACGAGCGCTCGCCGTCCTTCACCGTCCGTCCACAGGTAGGCCGCTACCACTGCTTCGGCTGCGGCGAGGACGGTGACGTCATCGCCTTCGTCCAGAAGCAGGACCACAGCTCCTTCCAGGAGGCCGTGGAGAAGCTCGCCTCCCGGATCGGCTACGAGCTCCGCTACGAGGACGGCGGCACCGGCCCCAACCGGGAGGAAGTGGGCCGCCGCCAGCGGCTGCTGGACGCACACAAGATCGCGGACGAATTCTTCCGGGCCCAGATGCTCACGCCCGGCGCGGCCACGGCCCGCAACTTCCTGTTTGGCCGCGGCTTCGACCGGGCCGCCGCGGAACACTTCGGCTGCGGGTACGCCCCCCAGGGGTGGGATGCGCTCCTGAAGCACCTCCGCGGCCGCGGCTTCACTGACGCCGAGCTCAAGCTCACCGGCATGTTCAGTGAAGGAAACCGGGGCATCTACGACCGTTTCCGCGGCCGCCTGATCTGGCCCATCAAGGACATGGCCGGCGACACCATCGGCTTCGGTGCGCGCAAGCTGTACGAGGACGACCAGGGTCCCAAGTACCTCAACACCCCGGAGACCACCCTCTATAAGAAGTCCCAGGTCCTCTACGGCATCGACCTGGCGAAGAAAAGCATCGCCAAGGACCGGCAGCTGGTGGTGGTGGAGGGCTACACCGACGTCATGGCCTGCCACCTTGCAGGAATTACGACGGCGGTAGCCACCTGCGGCACGGCGTTCGGCACCGAACACATCAAGATCGCCCGCCGGCTTTTGTCCGACGACGGCACCGGGGGAGAAGTGGTGTTCACCTTCGACGGCGACGCCGCCGGGCAGAAGGCCGCCCTGCGGGCCTTCGAAGAGGACCAGCGCTTCACCGCCCAGACCTTCGTGGCCGTGGAACCCACGGGCGCCGATCCCTGCGACCTGCGCCTCAGCCGTGGGGATGACGCGGTGCACGCCCTGATCCAGTCCCGCCGGCCGCTGTTCGAATTTGCCATCCGCAGCACCTTGAAGCAATTCAACCTCGACACCGTTGAGGGCCGTGTCCAGGGCCTCAAGGCCTCGGTGCCGGTGGTGGCCGCCATCCGCGACGCCTCCACCCGGACAGGGTATTGCCAGGCGCTGACCGGCTGGCTGGGCATGCCGGACCCCAACGAGGTCCTGCGGATGGTCAACGCCGAAGTGACGAACGCCGGAAAGCGCGGCGAACCGGGACGGTCCCCGGCTCCGGGCCAGCCGCAGCCAGGCGGCCCCTCCCGCCCGGTCCCTGCCCAGTCCGGGGCGCCGGGCGTAGCTGCCGGGCCGTCGTCGGGTGTTGTCCCGTCCTTCCACCGGCCGGACCCCCGCGATCCCGTGGCCTCCATGGAGCGGCAGGCGCTGGAGGTGGCGCTGCAGCAGCCTGCGCTGCTGGCCGGCGGGGTTTGGGACCGCTTTGCCGCTGCCCGGTTCGCCATCCCTGCCTTCCAGGCCGTCCACGACGCCATGCGCGCCACCGGCCCCGGCCTGACCGTTGACCCCGTGCGCTGGGTGGAACACGTGATGCACGAGGTTCCTGAGCCCCTCCGGCCGCTGGTATCCGAACTCGCCGTCGTGCCGCTGCCGGCCCATACCGAGGAAGCGGTCCTGAAGTACTGCCGCGACATCCTGTCCCGGCTGTTCGAACTGCAGATCACCCGGGTCAAGGCGGACAAAATGGGCCAGTTGCAGCGCCTTGACGCGGCGGCGGACCCGGAAACCTACCAGCGGCTCAACCGGGAACTGATGATGCTGGAAATGGAACGCAGGGCCCTGCGGGCCGAGGCGTAGTGGTGGCCCGGGCCGCGGACCCGGGGTGGGCCACGTCACGGCCGTCCGATTTCATTTCCCCGCCAGGTGTTTGCTAGGCTGGTACCCGCTTCATTCCTCCTTAGCTCAATTGGCAGAGCATTCGACTGTTAATCGAAGGGTTGCTGGTTCAAGTCCAGCAGGAGGAGCTTCCAATCCCCGTTCCGGCCTCCGGAACGGGGATTTTTGTTTCCCGGCAGGGGAGTTTGGGCGCCGGAAACTGCCGATTTCCCTGTGCCGGAATCCTTTGCTAATGTCATACCTGCTTCATTCCTCCTTAGCTCAATTGGCAGAGCATTCGACTGTTAATCGAAGGGTTGCTGGTTCAAGTCCAGCAGGAGGAGCGCAACGAAAAATCCCCGTTCCTCCGGTTGGAGGAGCGGGGATTTTTCTTTTGCGGCGCTGCAGTGGATCAGACAAAGTCCATCTCCACCTGCAGGAACCTTTCCGCCTCGGCGATGGCCGCCTGGAAGGCTTCCTGCTCGGTTGGCGACTTCCGGGGTTCGCGGGGGTTCCATTCGTGCGGAGCGGAGTGGATCCTCACGAAGCCGGCGTCCGGGGGAGCGTAGAAGATGCCGAACCGCTGCACCGGCCATTCAGGGGAGGTTTCCGGCGCCACCAGCAGGGCCGCGTTGAAGGCGGGATTGAACCATTGGGCGATGGGCCGGCGCCGGTCTTCGGTGAACAGTCCCGCGGCGTACAGGGCCGCCGACTGTTGTCCTGCCTGCGCACACAGCCGCTCCCACCACAGTGGCAGGATCCGGGCGTCGCACCGTTGCCATGTGGCCGGAAGTGGCGGTTGGTTCTGCCAGTTGGGCACGGCATCATTTTATCGCGGTCGGGACCCGGACGGCAGGGAAAGCCGCACCGGACCGGCCACAACAATCAGTGCGGGAAGTTCAGCGGCGCCGGCGGGAGCCCGGGTTGACCCGGTACAGGAGCGCGGCGCCCGCCAGCGTCCCCAGGATGATGCCCCAGGCCGGGTTTCCCACGGCGCGGCCGGCGAAGTAGCCCACGACGGCGCCGAGCACCGCCCCGAGGAACAGTCCCCGTCCGTTGCGTTGCGGTTTGCGGCTCACGGGCTGCCTTTCGATTGGAGGCGGGGGGTGTCATGCGCCCCCGATGATGGCCTGGCTCAGTGGATCGAGGGTACCGTGCGCGGCCGGACCACCAGCCATAGTGCGGCGGCCGCCAGGAGGATGCAGGCTGCCTGCACCCCGCCCATGGGCGCGGCGCTGGTGATGCCGAGCCAGCCCACCACCGGGGAAATGAGCCCGGCCATCAGGAACGTCGCGGCGCCCAGGAGCGACGCTGCCGTTCCCGCCTGGGCTGCGTGCCCGGCCAGGGCGAGCACCTGGAAGCAGGGGAACATGAAGCCGGTGCCCAGGATGTAGAACCACAGCGGGACCATGACGCCCCACAGCCCCAGGCCCGCCCGGTCGAAGACCACGATCAACAGGGCCATCAGGAACATCCATGCCGTGGCGCCGGCCAGGATCCATTGGGGCGGAACGATCCGGATGAGCCGCGAACTGGTCTGCACGCCGGCCACGATGCCCAGGGAGTTGACGCCGAAGAGCAGGCCGTACTGCTGGGCCGAGAACCCGAAGACGTCCTGGAACAGGAATGGCGAGGCCGACAGGTAGGTGAACAGGCCGCCGAAATTGAATCCCGCAACCATCAGCAGCCCTACGAAGATCCGGTCGCTGAACAGCGCCTTGTAGCGTTGCCCGGCTGTCATGCCGGTCCGGCCCCGTTTCTCCGGCGGCAGCGTTTCACGCACCAGGAGGAGCGCGGCCACGATCACCAGGGTTCCGTAGGCTGCCAGGAACACGAAGATGCCCGGCCACGGCATCACCAGGAGGAGCTGTGAACCGATGACAGGGGCAAGGATGGGCGCCAGCCCGTTGACCAGGGACATCCTGGAGAACATGCGCACCATGGCGTAACCGGAAAACAGGTCGCGGACCATGGCCATGGCCACCACGCCGCCGCCGGCCGCGCCAACCCCCATCAGCACGCGGAAGATTCCCAGCGTGGTGATGTCGGCGGACACTGCGGCGCCCAGCGATGCCACGATGTGCAGTGCCGTGGCCAGGATCAGAGGAGTCCTGCGGCCGAACTTGTCGCTGAAGGGACCCACCACCAGCTGCCCGAACGCGAAGCCGACCGTGGTGCCGGCCAGGGTGAGCTGCACCTGGGCCTCCGTTACCCCCAGGCTTGCCTCCAGCGCCGGAAAGGCGGGCAGGTAGAGGTCGATGGTAAATGGACCAAGGGCGGTCAGGGCGCCCAACAGGAGGATGTACAGGAGCTTCCGGCGGCGGCTCAGCAGGTCGCCCGGATTGGGGGGATTGGTCACGGAGAACAATCCTAGGCCCGCCCGGGCCCGTTTTTGCAGCGTTGTAGGCCGCGCCCACCGGCAAGCCCCCAAGTTCGCCCTGAACCTGAATGGTAGTTTTGGTGGCGTGGACTGTGCGGCTGCACATTCCACACCCAACGGATGCAGTATCGACCCATGAACCAGTAAGGCGGAACCGATGAGCGGACGTCACAGCGGGCGTACCAGCCCGGGATTGCGCATCACTGCGCTGCCCGGAACGGCAAGACTCCTTTTCCGGTTGGCCCCCCGCCAGCTCAACGACGAGATCGCCTTCGCCAAGATCGAACTCAAGCGCAAGGGTATCCAGGTGGGGGTGGCCGCGGCCTTCTTCGCCGTCGCGCTGCTCTTCCTCGCATTCCTGGTGGTCGGACTGATCGTTGCGGCCATCATGGGCCTGGCCACCATCATGCCCGCCTGGCTGGCAGCCCTCCTGGTCTCCGCCGCTTTCCTGCTGATAGCCCTCATCGGCGGCCTTGTTGGCCTCGCAAGGTTCAAGAAGGCCATGCCGCTGATGCCGGAAGAGACCATCCGAGGCATCAGGCACGATATTGGGGTGGCCCGCGAGGGCTCGGCCTTCAACCCGGCCATCCTTGACCCGGAGAGCCCCGAGGCCAAGGCTGCCAAGGCCGCCAAGGCCGAGGCAGCTTCCAAGGCCAAGGCGGAGAAGGAAGCCAAGGCCGCCCAGCACGAGCAGGAATTCCCGCACGCGTCCGAAGCCGACCTGGTACGCCGCCTGAGCCAGCGCCGCCACCACCTCACCGAAGTCCGGGACGAACTCGGCACGGAGCTGGACGTGAAGACCCAGGCCCGCTACCTCCTCGCCGCCGCCCAGGTCAAGGCGCGTGAGGGCCAGGTGCTGGCGCGGCACGGCGTGGAATCGGCGGGGCAGCGGTTCGCCGCCGTGTCCGGCTCCGCCGACCTGTCCAGGCGCTGGAAGCCGCTGGCTGCCTTCGTCGCGGCAGGCACGGTCCTGGTGGTCCTCCTGCGCAGGCTTTTCCGCGCCAACTAGGTCCCCGGCCGGGCAAGCCACGTTCCGGCGGACGCGTTTTCCGGCCCTGCAGGCATGGGCCACCAGGGCATGACAGTAAGACTGCGCCGCAGCGCAGCAGGAAGGAGAGGGGGACGGGTGAAGTTCATTGGTGCAGGCGCCCGCCCCGGCCGTCCCCAGGTGGACCATGACCGCGTGGTTACCATCCCCAACCTGCTCACCGTGGTGCGGTTCATGGGCGTTCCGCTCTTCATCTGGCTTGTGCTGGCCCAGAAGGAATATTGGGCCGGCGTGGTCGTCCTGGCTGTCATGGCGGGGACGGACTGGATCGACGGCTACATCGCCCGCCGGTTCGACCAAGCCTCCAAGCTTGGGCGGGTCCTTGACCCCATTGCCGACCGCCTGGCCCTGCTGGCGGTGGCCTTCACGCTGGTGATTGCCGGCGTCGTGCATTGGCTGTACCTGGCGGCACTGGTGATTCCCGATGCCGTCCTGCTGGTATTGACGCTCTCCCTCTTCCACGGACACCCGGACCTTCCGGTCAGCGCGGTGGGCAAGGTGCGGACCGGGCTGCTGTTGTTGGGGACGCCCCTGCTGCTCCTCTCCCGACTGGATACCGGTATGTCCGCCACGCTCCTCACTGCCGCCTGGGTGGTGCTGGGCCTGGGCCTGGTGGGCCACTGGATTGCCGCGTACAACTACTTCTGGGCCATGCTGCGCAAGGACCGGGAACAACAACAGCACGACGGCGGGAACGGCTGATGGTGTGGCTTGCCGTCGGCCTGGCGGTGCTTGGCGCCTTCTGCCTTGCCCTGGGTGCCCAGCGCCAGGGGAGCGCCGTCAAGGCCGACACCGGCGGCCTGGCCCTCAGCTCCAACGGTTTCCTGCGCCTCCTGCGCAACCCCCGGTGGATGCTGGGGCTCCTGCTGCTGTGCACCGGCATGGCCATGAATGCCGTAGCCCTGGTCTCCGCGCCGCTGACGGTGATCCAGCCCATCGGTGCCATTGCCCTGGTGATCACCACAGTGGTCAACGCCCGGGACCAGGACCTGACCATCAACCGCGCCACGGCCGTCTCCATCGCCGCGTGCGTCACTGGATCCGCGCTCTTCGTTCTCCTGGCGGTCAACGTGACCCAGGAGAACCACCATGTCAGCCCTGAAGACGAGCTCACCATTGTGCTGCTCCTTGCCTTGGCGGTGGGGCTGTTCGGCACGCTGGCTGTAACGTTCAAGCACCGGATGAACGCGTTTATCTATATCCTCGGCGCCGGCATTCTGTTCGGTTTCGTGGCAGTGCTCACCCGGATCATCGGCAAGCACCTCCTGGACCCGAACGGGCTCTTCCTGCTGAACGTCCAGTGGTATTCCGTGGTGGCCATCATCGCCGCCGGGGGGCTGGGGTCATGGTTCGTGCAGAGTGCCTACTCCACCGGGCCGCCGGACCTGGTAATCGCCGGGCTCACGGTGGTCGACCCCATGGTGGGTATTGCCATCGGCGTCATCATCCTGGGTGAACTGCGGCCGGACGTCCATGCGGTCATGGCTATTGCAATGGGAACGGCGGCCTGCCTTGCTATCGTTGGAGTCATCGCCCTTTCCCGGCACCACCCGGAAGTCACCAAGCGCAAGAAGGACGCGCGGAAGGCTTCCGGAAAGCCCACCCACTAGTCCATTTCCCGTCCAACTTCGCCAGTCATCCCACGAAGCCCTGCGCCCCTGCGCCAGTGGCCAACCGTGCTGTCAGTTCCACGCTGTCCGCACCGTGACCATCAGGAGTACTCCCCATGACCACGCCAGCCGACCAGCGCCCCCTGACCATCCTGATCGCCGCAGACACTTATCCGCCCGACGTAAACGGTGCTGCCCAGTTCGGATACCGGCTGGCCAAGGGGATGACGGCCCGGGGCCACAACGTTCACGTCCTGGCCTCCCGCGACAGCAAGGGAAAGAGCTTCACCGAATTCCGCGATGAAGCCACCGTGCACCGGCTCCGCTCGCACAAGGCGTTCACGCACGAGAGCTTCCGCCTCTGCTTCCCTTGGGAAATCAAGAAGGAAATCAGCCTCCTGTTCGATCGGGTCAAGCCGGACGTGGTGCATATCCAGAGCCACTACATGATTGGCGAGCACGTGCTGTACGAGGCCGTGAAACGCGGCGTCCGCATTATCGCCACCAACCACTTCATGCCCGAAAACCTCAAACCCCTTCCTGCCGTTCCCGCAGTGGTTCAAGGACATCATCGGGCGGGTCTCCTGGAAGGACATGGGCAAGGTCATGGGCCAGGCCGACGTCGTCACTACCCCCACCCCGCTTGCCGCCCGGGCCATGCACGAGCACGCCTTCCTCCGCAAGGTCCTGCCGCTCTCCAACGGCATCGACTCTGCCGCGTACGAGCTGCAGCCCGGTGAGCACATCGAGCCGCACGCCAACCCCACCGTCCTGTTTGCCGGCCGCCTCGCCGAGGAAAAGCACGTGGACGTGCTGATCGAGGCCATCGGCAAAACGCCGCCCGAACTGAACGTGCACCTGGAGATCGTGGGCGGCGGCGAGGTGCGGTCTGCCCTGGAGGACCTGGTTCGCCGGCTGGGACTCACCAGCCGGGTCAAGTTCCTGGGCCTGGCCAGCGACGAGGAACTGCGGACCGCCTACGTCCGTGCCGACCTGTTCTGCATGCCCGGGACCGCTGAGCTGCAGTCGCTGGTGACCCTGGAAGCGATGTCCGCTTCCACCCCCGTGGTCCTGGCGGACGCCATGGCGCTGCCGCACTTGGTCCGTGACGGCGAGAACGGGTACCTCTTCACGCCCAATGACAGCGACGACCTTGCCAAGAAGATCACCCAGGTCCTGGAACTGCCCAAGGAGGAACAACGCGCCATGGGCCGGGCAAGCCGGCAGATGGTGGAACCCCACAGCATCCAGGGGACGCTTCAGACCTTCGAGGACCTGTACCGCGGCGCGTCCTACGAGGACAAAGTGGTCTGAACCCTTTCCCGGGTTTGCTAGAGTGTTTTTGCCCTGCCGGAGCACGGCGGTCCACCGCCTGCTCCCGGGGGCTGGGGGCTATAGCTCAGCTGGTTAGAGCGCGGGACTCATAATCCTAAGGTCCTCGGTTCAAGTCCGAGTAGCCCTACCCATAAACCGCGGCCGACAATTTCCTGTTGGCCGCGGTTTTCTTGGTTAACTCCGCACCCTGCGGTATGTTACTGATCAGTAACATACCGTGCTCCGCTCCGTCGGCATGGTCAGCGCTGATCACCAAAGAAGGTAACCATGGCCACCTCCGCAGCCGACTTCCCCGAGCTTCCCTACGCCGACGGCGACTTCTTCGCGTTTGAGCAGCTTCTCTCCGGCAAGGAGCAGGACCGGCTGGCCGAAGTCCGCGAGTTCCTGGCGCGCGAGATCAAGCCGATTGCCGTGGACTGCTGGAACCGTGGAGAGTTCCCCATGGAGCTGGTTCCGAAACTTGCCGGGCTGGACCTGGTCAGCCCGGTCCGGCGGCAGGGCTACTCCAACCTCTTCGCCGGCATGCTGCACGCCGAGGCCACCCGGGCAGACGCCTCCATCGCCACCTTCCTGGGGGTGCATGACGGGCTCTTCACCGGCTCCATCGAGTTGCTGGCATCCCAGGAGCAGAAAGATGAATGGCTCCCCGACATCTATGCGCTGAAGAAGATCGGCGCCTTCGGCCTGACCGAGCCGCTGGGCGGCAGCGACGTCGCCGGCGGAACGCGCACCACGGCCCGCAGGGACGGGGACAGCTGGATCCTCAACGGCGCGAAGCGCTGGATCGGCAATGCCACGTTCTCCGACTGGGTGGTGGTGTACGCACGCGACGTGGCGGACAACCAGGTCAAGGGCTTCCTGGTGGACACCACGCTGCCTGGATACAGCGCAACAAAGATCGAGAACAAGATCTCCCTGCGGACTGTCCAGAATGCCGACATCGTCCTGACGGACGTAGTGGTACCGGACCACTTCAAGCTCGCCAACGCCAACAGCTTCCGCGACGTGAACAAGGTACTCAAGGTCACCCGCCTGTCGGTTGCCTGGCAGGCTGTGGGCCTCCAGATGGCCGCCTTCGATGTTGCCCGCAGCTATGCCGTAGAGCGCAAGCAGTTCGGCCGGCCCCTGGCCTCCTTCCAGCTCATCCAGGACCAGCTGGTCCGGATCCTGGGCAATACCGTCAGCTCCATGGGCATGATGGTAAGGCTGTCGCAGCTGGAGGACGCCGGGGAAGCCAAGGATGAGCAGTCTGCCCTGGCCAAGGCGTTCGCCACCGACCGGATGCGGGAGAGTGTGGCGCTGGGCCGCAGCATCCTGGGTGGCAACGGCATCGTGACCGACTACGGGATGGCCAAAATCTTCGCCGACGCCGAAGCCATCTATTCCTACGAGGGCACGGCTGAAATCAACACCCTGGTGACAGGGCGGGCCATCACCGGCATCTCGGCCATCGTGTAGGCGGGCCGCTCCCTACAGGCAGTTGACTGACTGACTAACTGCCTGACTGGCTGCTGCTGCTATGGGTACATGCCTGCGTTCCGTGATCATTGTCCACCCGCGAGCGGCAGTAAAATGGACGGCCGCAGGTCCAGGACGAACTGCAGGGGATTGACGTAATCCGCACCGTCCCGGACTCCCCAGTGGAGGCATTGCGCCGGCGGGCAGTGACCGGGCAGGACAGTGCCAACCACCTGGCCTGCAGCCACGGCGGTACCCTGCGGCAGCATGCTTTCCACCGGTTCGAAACTGCTTCGCAGGCCACCGCCATGGTCGATGGTGATGACGGGCCGGTCCACCACCACGCCCACGAAGCTGACCGTTCCTGCCGCCGGGGCGTGGACCTCGGCGCCGGCCCCGGCAGTGCCGAGATCCACGCCCCGGTGTCCGCTGAGCCACGGTTTTGGTGGGGGATCGAATCCGCGGAGGACCGCAGGCCGCGGAGCCAGCGGCCACTGCCACGAGGCCCGGGCGCCTGGCCGGCCCGCCGTCGCCGGAAGTCCTGCCTGGCCCGGAACTCCTGCCTGGCCCGGAACTCCTGCCTGGCCCGGAACGGCTGCCTGGGCCGCCGTGCTGGTGGTGGCCGGCGCGAGTGGGGTGCCGGAGACCGCGGAGGCGACGGACGCCGGCAGCAGCAGGATTGCTGCCAGCAGGACTGGTGTCTTCATGCGACCAGACTGCCCGCTCTGGCCCGCCCGCGGCAGGGCGGATTCCGCCTATGTGGACAACGGCCCGTGCGGGCGCGCAGTGTCCGGCGGGCGGGGGTGCCTGTAGTACACTTGATGGAGCAGTTTGCTGCGCCCTCAACGCTTTCCGTCCCAGTGGTCCACCCCCGCGGTGTATCGCCGTGTCCGGACGGCGTCGGCACATCTCATTCAGGAGTGTGGGGGAGCGGCGGCTGACTACGCGCATCCGGCCTTCCGGCAGCCAACGCTCCGGCGTTGTCCATGGAGGACCGCGCTTCCTGCGGTCAGGCTTTCGTCCTGATGGGAAGGGCGGGGGATGCCAGGAGCACGGCCCGTCCGGGCCACGCTGATCAACCGTCAACTATTGGCAGGGTAAGAAACCTCAGGGTTTTCTCATGAATGACCTGCCGGAAAATAAGGAGCGCCGGAATGCCCGTCGTAACCATGCGCCAGCTGCTTGACAGCGGCGTCCACTTTGGACACCAGACCCGCCGTTGGAACCCGAAGATGAAGCGCTTCATCTTCACCGAGCGCAACGGCATCTACATCATCGACCTGCAGCAGTCGCTGTCTTACATCGACCGCGCCTACGAGTTCGTCAAGGCCACTGTTGCCCACGGCGGCACCGTGCTCTTCGTCGGCACCAAGAAGCAGGCCCAGGAAGCAATTGCCGAGCAGGCAACCCGCGTCGGCCAGCCCTACGTCAACCAGCGTTGGCTCGGCGGTATGCTGACCAACTTCCAGACGGTTGCCAAGCGTATCCAGCGCATGAAGGAACTCGAAGAGATCGACTTCGACGACGTCGCCGGTTCCGCTTACACCAAGAAGGAACTCCTGCTCCTCAAGCGCGAGCTCACCAAGCTGGAGTCCAACCTCGGCGGTATCCGCAACCTGACCAAGGCTCCGTCCCTGCTGTGGGTTGTTGACACCAAGAAGGAACACCTCGCCGTTGACGAGGCCAAGAAGCTGAACATCCCGGTTGTGGCCATCCTGGACACCAACTGCGATCCGGACGAAGTCGACTTCCCGATCCCGGGCAACGACGACGCCATCCGCTCCGTGAACCTGCTGACCCGCGTTGTTGCCGACGCCGTTGCAGAGGGCCTGATCGCCCGCAACAACCGCGGCACGGGCGCTGCTGAAGCTCCGGAAGAGCCGCTGGCCGAGTGGGAGCGCGAGCTCCTCGAAGGCAGCAAGGCAGAAGCCGCCGCAGCTCCGGCAGAGAACGCTGAAGCTCCGGCCGCCGAGGAAGCACCGGCAGCTGCCGAGGCTCCCGCCGAAGACGCCAAGTAAGGCACGCAAAAAATCCGGATTCTCCGCGCTGTCCGCAGCCGGAGCTGCTGACAGGATGGCAGCCCACCGACATGGGCTGCCGTCCTGTCGGTCCGTACACCACCACACATTTCTAGACAGAGGGGTTCACATGGCGAACTACACTGCCGCTGACATCAAGGCCCTGCGCGAGCGCACCGGCGCCGGCATGATGGACGTCAAGAAGGCTCTTGACGAAGCCAACGGTGACGCCGAAAAGGCCATCGAGATCATCCGCATCAAGGGCCTCAAGGGCGCTACCAAGCGCGAAGGCCGTTCCACCGCTGAAGGCCTCGTGGCCGCCAAGGTCAGCAACGGCGTCGGCGTCATGATCGAGGTCAACTGCGAGACCGACTTCGTTGCCAAGGCTGACAAGTTCATCCAGCTGGCCGACAAGGTCCTGGCCGTCGCTGTCGAGTCCGGCGCTGCCGACCTCGAGACCCTGCTGGCCACCGAAGTTGACGGCAAGCGGCTCTCCGAGGTTGTCGTCGAAGAAGGCGCCATCCTGGGCGAAAAGGTCGTTGTCCGCCGCATCTCCCGCGTTGAGGGTGCAACGGTTGACGCCTACCTGCACAAGACCTCCAAGGACCTCCCGGCCCAGGTCGGCGTGCTGTTCGCCGTCGACGGTGAAGGCGAAGCCGCCACCGCCGCCGCCCACGACGTCGCCGTGCACATCGCTGCCATGGCCCCGAACTACCTCACCCGTGAGGACGTTCCGGCCGAGCTCGTCGAGTCCGAGCGCCGCATCGCCGAAGAGACCGCCAAGGCCGAGGGCAAGCCTGAAGCTGCCCTCACCAAGATTGTGGAAGGCCGCGTAACCGGCTTCTACAAGGGCGAGGTCCTGGTTGACCAGGCATTCGCCAAGGACGCCAAGAAGTCCGTGGCACAGGTCCTCGAAGAGGCCGGTGTCAAGGGAACCGCGTTCACGCGCTTCCGCGTCGGCTCCTAGTCGAAACTGCAAGGGGGTGGCCACTTCGGTGGCCGCCCCTTTTGCATGCGCCCAAACGGCCGCAGCAACAGTCCGCTTGGACCACTGCCGGTTCCGACCACCGGAGCCGGCAGGATACCCTTTTTTCAGAGTCACCAACGGGAAGGCATCATGGAAGCCGTCAACACTGTCACGCATTCGGAGAAGAACCGGCGGCGGGTCCTCCTGAAGCTCTCCGGAGAGGTCTTCGGCGGCGGGAAGCTCGGTGTCGATCCCGAGACCGTCCGCAACGTCGCCAAGCAGATCGCCGCAGCCGTTCCCGAAGTGGAAGTGGCCATTGTGGTGGGCGGCGGAAACTTCTTCCGCGGCGCCGAACTGTCCCAGAGCGGCATGGACCGCTCCCGCGCGGACTACATGGGCATGCTCGGAACGGTCATGAACTGCCTGGCACTGCAGGACTTCCTGGAACAGGCGGGCGTTGAAACCCGCGTCCAGAGCGCCATCACCATGGGCCAGGTGGCCGAGGCCTACATACCGCGCCGCGCCATCCGCCACATGGAAAAGGGCCGCGTGGTCATCTTCGGCGCAGGGGCCGGCCTGCCCTACTTCTCCACCGACACCGTGGCCGCCCAGCGTGCCCTGGAAGTCCACGCCGACGTGGTCCTCATGGCCAAGAGCGGGGTGGACGCCGTGTACACCGCTGACCCCAAGAAGGACCCCACCGCAGAGCGGCTGGAAACCCTCAGCTACGACGACGCCCTCCGCCGCGACATCCGCGTCATGGACCAGACGGCCATGACCATGTGCAAGGACAACGACCTCTCCATGGTGGTTTTCGGCATGGAAGGGGAAGGCAACGTCACCCGCGCCATCCTCGGCGAAAAGCTGGGCACCCTGGTCACCGCCTAGCTGCGGCTAGGATGATTTCAGGACAGTTCCGTCCCCGCCCCACCGGGCGGGGACGGAAACGGCAACATAGAACCACGTGAGTGCAGGGAACCGGCGCCCCGGACTGCACCAGAACCGTCAGGAGAGACCGTGATCGAAGAAACCTTGCTCGAAGCCGAAGAAAAGATGGACAAGGCGGTAGAGGTAGCCAAGGAAGACTTCGCCGCCGTCCGCACCGGCCGCGCCAACCCCGGCCTCTACAACAAGGTCCTGGTGGACTACTACGGCTCGCCCACGCCGCTGCAGCAGCTGGCCTCCTTCGCCATCCCGGACGCCCGCACCATCCTGATCACCCCGTTCGACAAGACCGCCATGCGGGACATCGAACGCGCCCTGAGCGACTCCGAGGTCGGAGCCAACCCGTCCAACGACGGCAACGTCATCAGGATCACCATTCCTGAACTGACCAAGGAACGCCGCAAGGAATACGTGAAGATCGTCAAGACCAAGGGCGAGGACGCCAAGATCTCCATCCGCAACATCCGCCGCAAGGCCAAGGAAACCCTCGACCGCCTGGTCAAGGACGGCGAGGCCGGCGAGGACGAAGGCACGCGCGCGGAAAAGGAACTGGACAGCCTCACCAAGGCCCACGTGGACGGCATCGACGAGCTGCTCAAGCGCAAGGAAGCGGAGCTGCTCGAAGTCTGATGGGCCAGGCAGATCAGGCTCCCGCACCACGGGCGCGCATACGGGGGAAGCAGCCCAGGAGCAACCCGACGCCAAAGGCCGGGCGGAACCTGCCCGCCGCCGTCGTGGTGGGCCTGGCCATGCTCATCGCCGTGCTGGGCGGCCTGCTGTTCGTCCCGCTGGCCTTCGTAGCAATCGTCACTGCCTTCGCCGTCTTTGGCGTGTGGGAGATCTACCGGGCGCTGGAAGCCAACGGCACCAGGATGCCCATCGTGCCGGTCATGACCGGCACGCTCGCAATGCCGTTCGCCGCCTATTTTGGCGGCATCGAGAGCCAGCTGTTCGCCCTGCTGCTCAGTGCCGTGGCGGTGTTGCTCTGGCGCTCGATCGAAAGTGCCGCCGGCTCGGCGAACAGCATCTTCGCCGGGGTGTTCACCCTGGGGTGGGTCCCGTTCTTCATCAGCTTCGCGGCGCTGCCGCTGCATGCGGCGGGCACCACCCCACTGGGGCTGTGGCCCGGCGGCCTGGCCCCCATCGGGGCGTGGGAGATCGCCGTCATGCTCCTGCTGGTGGTCTCCAACGACACCTTTGGGTACCTGGTGGGCGCGTCCCTCGGGAAGCACCCCATGGCACCAAAGATCAGCCCCAAGAAGTCCTGGGAAGGCTTCGCAGGGTCGGTGGCGGGTGCCATGCTGATAGGCGTCCTGGCCGCCCTCTTCGTGCTGGACAAGCCGTGGTGGGTGGGTGCGGTGCTGGCCGTGGGAACAGTGGCAGCGTCCACCGCCGGCGACCTCGCCGAGTCCATGGTCAAGCGTGAGCTGGGCGTCAAGGACATGAGCAGCATCCTGCCCGGGCACGGTGGAGTGATGGACCGGCTGGACTCCATCGTCTTCGCTTCACCGGTGGCCTTTATCCTGTACGGCATGGTGGCCGGCGCATAATCCCTCCAGCGCCCCCCGCGCCTGGAAATGACACACAACGGGGACCCGCGGCCGCGCTGGTCCCGGCACCCTAAACTGGTGCGGAAGCACTACCGGCTGAAGAGCATTGAAGGAATCGAAGTGGCATTGGACATTCATCGGCAGATCCCTGCGTCCTTTGAGCGCGTGCAGCGCAGCGAGTACGGGTACAACGCCCGGCAGGTCGACCAGTTCCTGCAGCGCGCACGGATCTCCCTGGAGACGCCAGAGTCAGCCACTGAGCCCGTCAACAGCGCCGACGTGCGGTGCGTGTCCTTCGACCCCGTCAAGGGCGGCTACTCCGCCGCCGTGGTGGACGCCGCACTGGACCGGCTCGAGGACGCGTTCGCCCGCCGGGAGCGTGACGAACTGATCGCCGCACGCGGGGAAGAAGCCTGGCTGCGGGAAATCGGCAGCCTCTCGGGGATCCTCCGTGGACGCCTGCACCGGCCCGACGGAGAGCGCTTCCGCCGCCCCAGCAAGAACCGGGCGCGCAGCTACAACACCGACGACGTCGACCGGCTGTGCCGCGAACTCGTCGCGTACCTGGAGCAGGACAAGCCGCTGAGCGTGGACAGCGTGCGCCGCGCAGTCTTCCGCCCGGCCGTGGGCCGGGAAGGCTACGAGGAATCGCAGGTGGACGCCTTCCTGGACCGCGTTGTCGAGCTGATGGCAGCCATCGACTGACCGGGCCACTGCTGCGTGGGCTCAGTCCCCGGCCGGCGGGGTGGGGGAGAGCGGCGCGAAGCGGCGCCACACCTCCTGGTAGCTCCGGTACCCCCGCACGGCGGACACCGCCAGGAACGCCAGTCCGCACAGCGCCCCAACGATGAGGCCGCCTGACGTCCCCGCCCCTGCCAGGGTGACCAACAACCCGGCAACGATGGCAATCAGGGCAGCGTTCGCCGTCGTCATGAAGATCATGCTGCTGCCCGCGACGTGGCTGAAGGAGCCGCGGTTGCCGAAGAAGTAATAGGTCTGCCTCGAACCGGCCTCATCGTCGTGGTACGCGGCCATCAGGTAGGGCGCCACGCCCGGATCGAGGTCCACGTAGGCGGCCCGCAGCCTGTTCATGGCCGTGACGTACATCAGGTCCTCGTGGGCCACGTTCATCACCCGGAGCTGTGTCAGCAACCCGATCGCCGTGTCGATGACCAGGACCACCACTGCCAGCAGCACGAACGCATCCGAAAAGCCCGTGGCCTGCCCCACCAGGGCCACGCTGACAACGCTGGCCGAGGTGAACGTCAGGAACATGCTGATGCGGGTCAGCACCTCGCCCTGGGCCGTACTGCGCGACGCCAGCAGGCCCCAGTGTTCCGTGGCGAGCAACTGGGCCCGCACGGAGGGAGGGACCCCGCCTTGCTGGCGGGAGGCACCGCCGTCCTCGATGGACATGGCGCTATTGTCCTCCCGATCACCGCTCGGTTGCCAGCGGCCGTTCCGGGGTGTGCAGGCGCGTCATGATGCGGGGCATGGTCCCGGGAATCCGGTGTGAAGTGGCCCGGGACACGATGACCATGACGGCGAAGGCGGCCGGCACGCTCCAGGCTGCCGGCTGCGCCAGCCAGGCCGGCGTCGGGCCGGTTCCCGGCAATGCACCGGCGATCATCGCCCCGCCGCACAGCACCCCGCCGGTCACCATGCCGGCAATCGCCCCGGCGTCGGTCAGGCCCCGCCACCAGATGCCGAGCAGCAGGACGGGGCAGACCGTGGACGCAGTGAAGGCGAAGACCAGGCCTACGCTGCCGGCCAGGGCCAGCGAGCCGGTCATGAACGCAAACCCAAGCGGGACCACTGCGGAGATGACGGCAGCGAGCCGGAACCCGCGGACGCTGCCGCCCAGGACGTCCTGGCTGATGACACCTGCCAGGGAGACCACCAGGCCGGACGTGGTGGACAGGAACGCTGCGAAAGCCCCGGCCACCACCAGGGCCGAGAGCAGGTCGCCCGCCACCCCGCCAATGAGTTCACCGGGCAGCCGCAGGACCATGGCGTCCGGCTGCCCGGAGCGGGCAAGATCGGGGGCGAACATCCTGGCCACCAGTCCGAATGCCGTGGGGAAGAGGTAGAACACGGACAGCAGTCCCAGGACGATCAGCGTGGTCCGCCGTGCCGAGTGCCCGTCCGGGTTGGTGTAGAACCGGACCAGCACGTGCGGCAGCCCCAGGGTGCCGAAGAGCAGCGCCACCAGCAGGGACACGTTCTGGTAGAGTCCCGCGGGAGCCGCCCCCGTGGGGTTCACCGCGGGAGCGGACTCGGGTTCGGCTCCCTGGCCGGCCAGCACAAAGATGATGAACAGGATGGGCACGGCCAGCGCGGTCAACTTGAGCCAGTACTGGAATGCCTGGACAAACGTGATGGACCGCATTCCGCCCGCCACCACCGTGAGGCATACCACCACCACGACGGCCAGCGAACCCACCCAGTTGGGCAGCCCCGTGGCGATATGGATGGTCAGGGCCGCGCCGTGCAGCTGCGGCACGATGTACAGCCACCCCACCATCACCACCACCAGGCTGGTGACCCGGCGGACTGTCCGGGAGGCGAGCCTGGACTCGGTGAAGTCAGGGATGGTGTAGGCGCCGGACCGGCGCAGCGGGGCGGCGACGAACAGCAGCAGCATCAGGTAGCCGGCGGTGTAGCCCACCGGGAACCACAGCGCGTCGGTCCCGGACACCAGGATCAGCCCGGCAACGCCAAGGAAGCTGGCCGCAGACAGGTACTCGCCGCCGATCGCCGACGCATTCCACCAGGGCCGCACAGTCCGGGACGCCACATAGAAGTCCCCGGTGGTGCGTGAAATGCGCAGCCCGTAAAACCCGATGATGGCGGTGGCAAGGGACACCACCGTGACGGCGGTGATGGCGATGCCGGCATTCACGGCCGCGTCACTGGTCCCCGGCCAGGTCCCGGTAGCGCGCCTCATTGCGCGCCGCGGTCCTGACATACAGCCAGGCGCCCAACCCGATCACCGGGTAGATTCCCACGCCCAGCAGCAGCCAGCCGAACGGAATGCCGGCGATCCGGGTCTCTGCCAGGCCGGGAACCAGCACCAGCGTCAGCGGGAACGCCGCCAGGATCAGCAGGAAGCCGCCGGCCACCACCAGGGCCAGCCGCAGCTGGGACCTGATCAGCGACCTGACGAACACCTGGCCTACCTCGGAGTCCTGCGCGGCTTCCCGCGACTCAAACGCACGCGGGGCACCCCGGACAGCGGTACGGGCAGCCGCCCGCGGGGCCGTAACCCGGACCCGGGTCATGCGTGCGGCCTGATCCTGGTTGCCTCCAGCTTCTCCCGCACAATGGGCAGGTGCCGCCGGCTGATGGGCAGCCCGGCGCCGGCCACCGTGACGCGCGGCCCGTCGGCGGCCAGCTTCATCGAGGAAACGTGCTTGAGTGCCACCAGGTAGGAGCGGTGCGTGCGGATGAAGCCGGCGTCCGCCCATTGCTGTTCAAGGTCAGCCAGCGGCACCCGGATGAGGTAGCTTGCGTCGGCCGTGTGCAGCCGGGCGTAGTCGCCCTGGGCCTGCACGTACGTGACGTCGTCGCGCCGGATCATCCTGGTGGTCCCGCCCTGGTCCACCGTGATCATCTCCGGCGCCGCTCCGCCGTCGCGCAGCTCGCAGATCCGTCCCACCGAACGCGCCAGGCGCTCCGCACGCACGGGCTTGAGCAGGTAGTCCACGGCGGCAAGTTCGAACGCGGCCAGGGCGTGGTCCTCGTCGGCGGTGACAAAAACCACGGCCGGCGGATTGCTGCTCCGGGCGATGGCGGCGGCGATGTCCAGGCCCGAGACCGCAGGCATGTGGATGTCCAGGAAGACGGCGTCGATGCTGCCGCCGGACAGGGCCGTGAGCGCCTCTGCGCCGGACGTGGCCCGCAGGACCCTGCCGATGCGCTCGTCCCTGCCCAGCAGGAAGGCCAGCTCCTCAACGGCGGGCAGCTCATCATCAACGACGAGGACGTTAATCATGCTCCTAGGTTACTTCCAGCGGCAGGCCCGCCTCACGCATCATGCCCCGGCTGGGATTTCGGCACCCGCATGGTGATCAGCGTTCCCTCGCCCGGCGCCGTTTCCACCACCAGCCCGTGGTCGTTGCCGTACACCTGGCGCAGCCGCGCATCCACGTTCCGCAGCCCCACGTGGTCCCCGTCGGTATGGCCCGCCAGCATGGACCTCAAGTGCTCCGGATCCATCCCCACACCGTCGTCCTCGATGGTGACCTCGGCGAACGCCCCCGCGTCCTCGGCCTTAATGGTGATGTGCCCCGGGCCTTCCTTGGCCTCGAGCCCGTGCCGGACGGCGTTTTCAACCAGCGGCTGCAGGCTGAGGAACGGGATAACGGTGCCCAGCACTTCCGGGGCTACCCGAAGGCTGACCTGGACGCGCTCGCCGAACCGGGCCCGCTCCAGGAGCAGGTAGCGGTCAATGCAGCGGAGCTCTTCGGCGAGGGTGGTGAAGTCGCCGTGCCGCCGGAAGGAGTAGCGGGTGAAATCCGCGAACTCCACCACCAGCTCCCTGGCCCGCTCCGGATCGGTGTTGATGAAGGAGGCGATGGCATTGAGCGAGTTGTAGATGAAGTGCGGGCTGATCTGGGCCCGCAGCGCCCGGACTTCCGCTTCCATCAGGAGGTTCCGTGACGCGTCCAGTTCGGCGAGTTCCACCTGGACAGCCACCCAGTCCGCCACCTCCCCGGTTGCCCGGACCAGGCCTGCCCCAGCGGACGGCGCGAAGGCTGCCACCGCGCCCACCACGCGGGTGCCGGCGCGTACCGGGGCGATGACCCCGGCAAGGTGCCCGCCGGTTCCCTCCGTGCCGGCGGACAGCACAGCCGTCCGGCCGGACGCCAGGACATCCGCTGCGAGTTCCATCAGGCGCGGCCGGATGTCCTCGGCGCCCCCGTCCCAGGCCAGTACGCCGGAGGTGTCAGTGATCGCCAGGGCATCGCAGGCAAGGAGGGTCCGCAGCTGGCGGCTGGCTTTCGCCGCGCCGGCGGGGTTCAGGCCGCGCCTGAGGTGCTGCCCGGCCTGGGAGGCGGCGTGGAGCGTGTGGTACGTGGCGCGCTCAGCGTCGGTGCCCAGTTCCCGGAAGGAGCGGAGCACCTTCAGGCCCACGCCGACGACGACGGCAATGGCCATGGCGATCACCGCAACGGCTGCGGCGGTGAGGAGGGGGGAGTCCGGCATGGTGCCCAGCGTAGCGGCGGGCGCCGCTTGCCGCAGCATCGCAGCCGTTGAGCGACAGTGGGCGGTGAAGTGCTGGAACAGGGACACGCCAGGGCGGCACAGTGATTGGTGTCACATCTGCGGTGCCCCCGCGTGGTGCTGCCGGCCAGGGACCCTGTCCGGCGGTTCGGGGCCCTCCGCCCGGTGTGTTCCGGCAACTCAATGAGGAGGAACGATGGGTAATGATGCCCATACTCCGGACGCAGCGGCGTCCGTGGACTTCGAGCAGGTCCAGTCGACCGGGCAGTTCCAGGAATTGCGCAAGCGTCACCGCAGCTTTGTCTTCCCCATGGCAGTGGCCTTCCTGCTGTGGTACTTCGCCTATGTCCTGCTCGCGGACTATGCGGTGGGCTTCATGTCCACCAAGGTTTGGGGCAACATCAACATCGGACTGATCCTGGGCCTGCTCCAGTTCGTCTCGACGTTCGCGATCACCGGCTGGTACGTCCACTATTCCAACAAGCGGCTGGACCCCATTGCCACGGAGATCAGGCACGAGATCGAGGGCCACGAATTCGACAAGAACCCAAACCGAGTGGGCGGAGCCAACAAATGATCGCAATTCCCGCTGCGGTGGATGTCGCCGCGCTCAAGGACACCACCCTGCTGAACATGGGCATCTTCGGCCTCTTCGTGGCCGTGACCATGGTGATCGTGCTGCGCGCCAGCAGGAACAACAAGACCGCCGCCGACTACTACGCCGCCGGTCGCTCGTTCACCGGCTCACAAAACGGCACCGCCATCGCCGGCGATTACCTGTCCGCGGCATCCTTCCTGGGCATCACCGGCGCCATCGCCATCAACGGCTATGACGGGTTCATGTACTCCATCGGGTTCCTGGTGGCGTGGCTCGTGGCGCTGCTGCTGGTGGCTGAACTGCTGCGCAACACCGGCAAGTTCACCATGGCGGACGTTCTGTCCTTCCGGCTGAAGCAGCGGCCGGTCCGGATCGCCGCCGCCATCTCCACCCTCGCGGTCTGCTTCTTCTACCTGCTGGCCCAGATGGCCGGCGCGGGAAGCCTGATCTCGCTCCTGCTGGGTATCAGCGACTGGGGCGGACAGGCCCTGGTGATCATCGTCGTCGGCGCCCTCATGATCATGTACGTCCTGATCGGCGGCATGAAGGGCACCACCTGGGTCCAGATCATCAAGGCCATGCTGCTGATCGCCGGCGCCGCCGTAATGACCCTCTGGGTCCTGGCCATCTACGGCTTCAACCTCTCGGCCCTGCTGGGCGGCGCCGTGGAGACTGCCAACAACCCGGCAGTCCTCAACCCGGGCCTGCAGTACGGCAAGACGGAGACCTCCAAGCTGGACTTCATGTCCCTCGGCCTGGCCCTGGTCCTGGGCACGGCGGCCCTGCCGCACGTGCTGATGCGTTTCTACACCGTGCCTACGGCCAAGGAAGCCCGCAAGTCCGTGGTCTGGTCCATCTGGCTGATCGGCCTGTTCTACCTGTTCACCCTGGTGCTGGGCTACGGTGCAGCTGCCCTGGTGGGAGCGGACACCATCAAGTCCGCCCCCGGCGGCGTCAACGCTGCCGCCCCGCTGCTGGCCTTCCACCTGGGCGGGCCACTGCTGCTGGGCTTCATCTCCGCGGTGGCGTTCGCCACCATCCTGGCGGTGGTGGCCGGCCTGACCATCACGGCCGCAGCATCCTTTGCGCATGACATCTACGCCAACGTCATCGCCAAGGGCAAGGCCGACGCCGCCACAGAAGTCCGGGTGGCCCGGCGCACCGTGGTGGTCATCGGCATCCTGGCCATCCTGGGCGGCATCTTCGCCAACGGCCAGAACGTGGCCTTCCTGGTGGCGCTGGCCTTTGCCGTCGCTGCGTCGGCAAACCTGCCCACCATCATCTACTCACTGTTCTGGCGGAAGTTCACCACCCAGGGCGCGGTGTGGAGCATGTACGGCGGCCTGGCCTCGGCGATCCTGCTCATCATCTTCTCCCCGGTGGTCTCGGGACTGAAGACCTCCATGATCCCCGGGGCAAACTTCGCCCTCTTCCCGCTCAGCAACCCGGGCATCGTCTCCATCCCGCTGGCTTTCTTCCTGGGCTGGCTGGGCACCACCCTGGACAAGAGGCGTGAGGACGTGTCGAAGCAGGCCGAGATGGAAGTCCGCTCGCTGACCGGCATCGGTGCCGAAAAGGCGGTGGACCACTAAACCGGGGCGCCCGGAAACAGGGACCACGCCAACCTGCACGGAACCTGTTCGGGTGCCACGTGAAGAGCCTCCTGCCGCGGATGCGGCACGGAGGCTCTTTCGTTGGGACGGACCCGGTGTGTTTTCCGGCGGCCGATCAGGGATGGTGGTGGCCGCCCGGTGCCAGGTTCCCGTGTTCACCGTGTGGCACGGCGTACTGTCCCGCCGTCGAGGCGGCGAGGCCCGGCGTCGTAATGCCTGCCACCAGCACCGCCCCGGCGAACGCTGCCAACAACAGCCTGCCGGGGCGCATGCCGACCCCTGCTGACTGCGGCGTCCCGTCCGGCGGTGTGCTGTGCCGCTGGAGCCACCCGAGCGAGGCGATGATCATCAGCGTCAGCAGCAGCGCCGACAGCTGCGTCAGGCTGAGCCGGGAGGACGTTGATACGGGGAACGCAATGGCGGCCAGGTGGGCGGCGGCAGCGCCTGCCAGGGCGTACCGCGCCCACCTGTTGCCGGCCAGCCGGTCCTTGGCCAGGAACGCCACGGCGCCGGCCAGCAGGACGGTGCCCCACAGGCCGACCGTCAGGCCCGCAAGCAGGCCTGCCGGGTCCGGGGAGCCTCCCGCGAAGAAGCTGGACGAGATGGCCAGGTTGACCGCGGCTGCACCGAAGCCGGCGAACCCTGTGACCAGGCGGACCCAAGAGTCCGCCCGGGGTGCCGGGGGCTGCACCATCACGGGGCGGGCGCCCGGTGCCGTAGGCCGGAGCGGGGACATGCCGGACCTTGGCATGCTAGGCGCGGACAGCGGCGGGGGACTTGTCCAGGGACAGGCCCACGCCGAGGAGTAGCACGGCGCTGGCGAGGTGGAGGACGTTGTCGGCACCGTTCAGGGCGATGATGTTCAGTGGCGAATTCAGCAGGAACAGCCCCACGATGCCAACCAGGAGGTAGACGGCGCCGACGGCGGAGTTCACGGTGCGTGCGCTGTCAATCCCGCGGAGTCCGGCGAAGAGCAGTGCGGCGCCGATGGCCAGGTGGATCACGTTGTGCAGCGGGTTCACCTCGAAGATGATGAGGTTCGCGCCTTCCGTGGCGACGAATCCGACGCCTGAGGTTACGGCGAAGCCCAGGAGGCCCACCAGCAGGTAGACGGCTCCGAAGACGGAGGCGACGAGGCGGTTGGGTGAATTTCGCATGACCCGAATCCTTCCTTCAGGGCGGGTGGATTGTCCCGCCGGATACTGGCCCCTGGGTGGGGCCCTCGGAAGCGATTCGGATCATTGACCGGGTCGGATGGGTAGAAAGATCAGTACCCTTTCCTTCTACCGTCCGGCTGGTGGTGCCTAGGCCGCAGGCCGCAGCTTGATGTTGGTCATCAGCAGTTTGTCGGTGCCCTCGAACCGGTAGGCGAGGTCCACCTTCTTGCCGGTGCAGCTGATCTGGCCCACCACCTCGGCCGACTTGACGCCGTTCTCCGTGGCCACCTTGAGGTCGGTGTAGGCGGGCTTGCAGGAACTGTCCATTTCCAGGCTCTGCACGCCCGAGATGAAAGCCTCCTTGGAAAGCTGCTTCTGCAGGGCAGGGTCAAGGTACTGGTCGTAGGCGCCCGAGGTATCACCGGCAATCACCTTTTTGGTGAAATCATCGGCCAGGCCCCGGGCCTGGTTGGTGGCACTGCCCACCACATTCACCAGGATCACCACGCCGAGGATCACCAGGAGCAGCACCCCGCCAATGCTGCCCAGGATGATCCATAGCCGCTTGCGGCTCCCCGGCGGTGGTGGTTCCCCGGGGAGGCCGAACGGTGCCGGCCGGCCCGGCATCGGGGGCAACCCCTGTGGGGTGAAACCCGCCTGGCCTTGCCGGTACGGATCCTCGGGACTGCCCGGACCGTGGGAACTGCTCAAAGGGGAAGCCTTTCGTCGAACAGGCGCTGCGGCGCCGGCGAAGTGGTCCGGACCTCCCCGGCCCGGCGCATGACTGGACCAGCCTATAACCCTGCCTGCCGGCGTCGTCCCTGTTGCTGTGGCCGGACGCTGCCGCTACCCGGCTTCGGAGCCCCGGTCCAGCAGCGGCTGCACCCGGAAGGGGATCAACTCGCCCATGGCAAGGGCGGTGTCTGCCCGCTCCACGCCATCGCAGGCCAGGATCTTGCCGTTAATGCGGAAGAGGTCCTCCGCGTCCCTGGCCACCACGCGCAGCAGCAGGTCTGCCGAACCGGTCAGCCCGTAGCCCTCCAAGACCTCGGGGATGGCGGCGATTTCCTCTGCCAGCCGCCCAAGTTTTTGTTGCTGCACGTGGACCGAAATGAAAGCCATGAGCGGGTAGCCCAGGGCTGCCGGATTGAGGCGCCGCTCGAAGGACAGGAATACGTGCTTCTTTTCCAGCTGGGCCATGCGCGCCTGGACGGTATTGCGGGACAGGCCCAGCTTCTGGGCGAGGGCCACCACCGTCCGGCGGGGGTCCTGCGCCAACGCCGCCAGCAGGCGGGTGTCAGTGCCATCCAAAGCTCGCATAATGCGCAACGCTAGCACGGTGCAGCGGAGCCCGACAGGGCACTTTGCTCAGTAATGGCAGCAGTGGTTGTACCTCCTGGCTGTTGTGAGTAGGGTCACAGTATCTGGGGCAATGACGCCCGGAAGGCCGGTGGCGGCAGGAGCCAAAAGCCCCAAAACCACAGGTCAACGACGTTCGAAGGTTGCGGCAATCGTGTCTACAGACCAAACGGGCCATAGCGGCGCAAGTACCCCCGAAAGCGCAGGAAATGCCGGTGCAGCAGGGCCGGAGTTCCTCCAGCTGATCACCCCGGCCGGTGAGCGGATCAGCCACCCGGAGTTCGATTTCTGGGTCAGGGACATCACGGACGACCAGCTGTGCTCCCTCTTCGAGGACATGACCGTCATCCGGCGGATCGATGTTGAAGCCACGGCGCTGCAGCGGCAGGGTGAGCTTGCCCTCTGGCCGCCGCTCCTGGGGCAGGAGGCAGCCCAGATCGGGTCCGGGCGGTCGCTGCGCGCGGACGATTTCGTGTTCTCCAGCTACCGCGAGAACGGCGTGGCCTACTGCCGCGGCGTGGACCTGACGGACCTGCTGCGGGTTTGGCGTGGCAACGCTTCCGGCGGCTGGGACCCGTACAGCATCAACATGGCCACCCCGCAGATCATCATTGGCGCCCAGACCCTGCATGCCACCGGCTACGCCATGGGCATCCAGAACGATGGTGCCGATGCCGTGGCCGTCACCTACTTTGGCGACGGTGCCACCAGTGAGGGCGACGTGAACGAGGCCATGGTGTTCGCGGCCAGCTTCCAGGTCCCGGTGGTGTTCTTCTGCACCAACAACCACTGGGCCATCTCCGAGCCCGTGCGCCTGCAGTCCCACATCCAGCTCGCGGACCGCGCCACCGGTTTCGGAATCCCCAGCCTGCGGGTGGACGGCAACGATGTCCTGGCGGTCATGGCCGCCACCAGGCTGGCCCTTGACCGCGCACGGCGCGGCGGCGGCCCCACCTTTATCGAAGCCGTCAGCTACCGCATGGGGCCGCACACCACCGCCGACGACCCCACCCGGTACCGGGACGCCAATGAGCTGGAGGACTGGGCCGCCAAGGACCCCATCAGCCGGCTGGCCGGCCTCCTCGAGCGCAAGGGACTGCTGACCGGGGAGCTGCAGCAGCACGTCAAGGACAAGGCCGACACCGTGGCCGCGCAGATGCGCCGCGGCTGCACCACCATGCCGGAGCCCCAGCCCATGGACATCTTCAAGCATGTCTACAGCACGCCCAATTCCTGGCTGGAACGCCAGCAGGACCACTATGCACGGTATTTGGCCTCCTTCGGCGATCCCGCAGGTGCCGTTTCAGAGGAAGGTGCACGCTGATGACCCAGTTGACCTTTGCCCGCGCCATCAACGCCGGGCTCCGGAAGTCGCTGGAAAACGACGCCAAGGTGGTTCTCCTCGGCGAGGACATCGGCGCCCTGGGCGGTGTGTTCCGCGTGACGGACGGCCTGCAAAAGGACTTCGGAACCCACCGCGTGGTGGACACCCCGCTGGCGGAGTCCGCCATCGTGGGAACCGCCGTCGGCCTGGCTTACCGCGGCTACCGGCCCGTCGTGGAAATACAGTTCGACGGGTTCATCTATCCGGCCTTCGACCAGATCGTCAGCCAGGTTGCCAAGCTGCACTACCGCACCCGTGGGGCCGTCAAAATGCCCATCACCATCAGGGTCCCGTTCGGCGGCGGCATTGGCTCACCGGAGCACCATTCCGAATCCCCGGAAGCCTACTTCACCCATACCTCGGGGCTGCGGGTGGTCACCGTGGCCAACCCCCAGGACGCCTATACGGTCATCCAGCAGGCCATCGCCTGTGACGATCCCGTCCTCTACTTCGAGCCCAAGCGCCGCTACCACGACAAAGGCGAGGTGGACGAGAACGCAGATCCCGCCTCGACCCTCCCCATGGACAAGGCCCGGGTGCTGACCGACGGCAGTGACGTGACCCTGGTGGCATACGGGCCACTGGTCAAGACCGCCCTGGACGCAGCCTCCGCCGCCGCGGACGAGGGCATCTCCATCGAAGTCATCGACCTCCGCTCGCTGGCCCCCGTGGACTACGAACCGGTGGTGGCCTCGGTGCGCAAGACCGGGCGCCTGGTGGTCACGCACGAGGCTGCCCAGTCCGGCGGGCTGGGAGCGGAAGTGGCGGCCAGCATCACCGAACGGTGCTTCTACCACCTCGAGGCCGCTCCGGTCCGGGTGACGGGGTTCGACATTCCCTACCCCTACTCCAAGCTGGAAATGCACCACCTCCCGGGCCTGGACCGCATCCTGGACGGCGTGGACCGTGCCCTTGGCCGCCCCAATTCCCTGAGTGGACTGGAAGGATGAGCGCCACCATGATTAAGGAATTCCGTCTCCCGGACCTGGGGGAGGGACTTACGGAGTCTGAAATCCTCAGCTGGAAAGTGGACGTCGGCGACACCGTCAGCCTGAACCAGGTCATCGCCGAGGTGGAGACCGCCAAAGCCGTGGTGGAGCTCCCGTCGCCCTTCGCCGGGGTCATCAAAGAACTTCATGAACAGCCCGGTTCCGTGGTGGAGGTGGGCAAACCGATTGTCTCCTTCGAGGTGGCGGACGACGCCGGGTCCGCACCTTTGGCGCCGTCCGGCGCCGCGGGCGCGGAGTCCGGGGAGGCTGCGCTGGACACCCCGAAAAGGGAACCGAACCTCGTGGGGTACGGCGCCGTCGTCGAAGGTTCCGGGCGCCCCACGCGCCGGGCGCGGAACTTTGCCCCGGTAGTTGAGCCTGTCGAAACCAAGCCCCTGGTGGTTGAGCCTGTCGAAACCAAGCCTGTCGAAACCATGCACGTCGAAACCGGTCCTGCTGAAACCCCGCCGGCTGACACCAGGCCAGCCGAACGTCCCCGATCCACGCCTCCCGTCCGCAAGCTCGCCAAGGACCTGGGGCTGGACCTCGCACAGGTTCCGGGGACCGGTCCCGGCGGCCTGATTACGCGGGAGGACGTGCAGGCGTTTTCCGGCCACGGCGCGGAACCTGCCCCACAGGAGCGGGGTGCCGCGTCTTCAGCTGGAGCCGGGCCGGGGGAGCGGGAGACCCGGACGCCCATCAAGGGGGTGCGCAAGCACACCGCTGCCGCCATGGTGCAAAGCGCCTTCACCGCGCCCCATGCCACCGAGTTCCTGACCGTGGACGTCACGCCAAGCCTTGAACTCCTGGCCAAGCTCAAGACCGGCAGGGAATTCTCGGGAATCAAGCTGACCCCGTTGACGCTGGCCGCCAAAGCCGTGCTGATCGCCTTGGGGCGGAATCCGGCGCTGAACTCCCGCTGGGACGAGGAAAACCAGGAGATCGTCACCTTCAACTACGTGAACCTGGGCATCGCCGCCGCCACACCGCGCGGGCTCATGGTTCCCAATATCAAGGACGCCGACGCCCTGCCGTTCCCGAGGCTGGCGCAGGAGCTCGGGGCGCTCGCCGACGCCGCGCGGGCAGGCAAGACCACGCCGTCTGACCTCTCCGGCGGCACCATCTCCATTACCAACATCGGTGTCTTCGGCATCGACGCCGGTACCCCCATCCTCAACCCGGGGGAGGCAGCGATCCTTGGCCTCGGAGCTGTCCGGACCATGCCATGGGAATACCGGGGCGAGGTGGCGCTGCGCCAAGTGCTCACGTTGAGCCTGTCCTTCGACCACCGCCTGGTGGATGGGGAGCAGGGTTCCCGGTTCCTGGCGGACGTGGGAGCCATCCTGGCCGAGCCCGGCATGGTACTCACCATGGTCTAAGGGAGTCCCACCACCGGCCCCGGCCCGCACAGGCGGTGCTGTCCGGGGCCGGTTGTGCGGTCAGCGGCCGTTGGTGTCCGGGGTGGTGCGAATCAGGCCGAGGGCACCGTCAGGGCGGCCATGGCCATGGCCTCCAGGAGGGGACGCGCGGCCCTCGAGGCCATCCTGCGGCCATGGCTGCGGACGGAGTGCGGGGTGGAATTAATGAGCCCGAATGTGGCATGGGCCCGCATCCGCAGGTCTGAAACGTCGGTATCGGGATGGATCCGGGCCAGGACGTCCACCCAGATTTCCACGTAGCTGCGCTGGAGCGACCGCACGGCCAGCTGGTCCTGCTCCGACAGATTCGGAAGGTCCCGGTCCTGCACCCGGATCACGTCCGGCTTGCCGAGGGCGAAGTTGACCTGGAACTCCACCAGCTGCCGCAGGGCAGCCAGGGGGTCGGCCGTGCGCTCCACGACCTGCCGCCCGCCATCGAGCAGTTCCTGGCTCACGGTGACCAGCAGGTCGGCCAGGACTGCCTGCTTGCCGGAAAAGTGGCGGTACACGGCAGGACCGCTGACACCTGCCGCCGCGCCAAGGTCTTCCAGTGAAACCCGGTTGAAGCCGTTGGCCGCGAACAGGGAGGCGGCGGCGGAGAGCAACGCCTGCCGCCGGTTCTCCTTGGCCTTGCCGCGCTGGGTGGTGGGGGCCTGGGCGGCAGGAGCAGGCTGCGCGGTATTGCTGGACACTTTTCCTCCTTGGGCCGTCCCAGAGTCTAGCAATGCGATGCTGTGTTGGACATCACAGTTAATCGAGACTAACCTGAATTTCAGTTATTAGTCACTAACCGAGTTGGCCTTGGCGGCCGCCCGGACCCACTCAAGGACGGAGCGTCGATGGAGACCCTGGCCACCCGGCTCGACCCGGCAAGCGAGTCCTTCCGCGCCAACCGGGAGGAGCAGTCGTCGCTCGCGGGGGAGCTGCGGAAGAAGCTGGCAGATGCTGCCCTCGGCGGCCCCCAAAAGTCGCGGGACCGCCATGTGGCCCGTGGCAAGCTGCTGCCGCGGGACCGGATCGACCAGCTCCTGGATGACGGCAGCCCTTTCCTGGAAATCGCCCCGCTCGCCGCCAACGGCATGTACGGCGACGACGCTCCCGGTGCCGGAGTCATCGCAGGCATTGGCCTGGTGCATGGCCGGCAGGTCCTGGTCATCTCCAACGACGCCACCGTCAAGGGCGGCACCTATTACCCCATGACGGTGAAGAAGCACCTCCGCGCCCAGGAGATCGCCCTGGAAAACCGGCTGCCCTGCATCTACCTGGTCGATTCGGGCGGGGCCTTCCTGCCCATGCAGGACGAGGTCTTCCCGGACAAGGACCACTTTGGCCGGATCTTCTATAACCAGGCGCGGCTCTCCGCCGCCAAGATTCCGCAGCTCGCCGCCGTCATGGGGTCCTGCACTGCCGGCGGAGCCTACGTCCCCGCCATGAGCGACGAGACAGTCATTGTCCGGAACCAGGGCACCATCTTCCTCGGCGGGCCGCCGCTGGTAAAGGCAGCCATCGGAGAAATCGTCACCGCCGAGGAACTGGGCGGGGGCGACGTGCACTCGAAAATCTCCGGAGTCACCGATCATCTGGCAGAAAACGACGAACACGCCCTCCAGATCATCAGGGACATCGTTGCCACCCTGCCGCCTCCGGCCGCGCCCGCCTGGCAGGTGGAACCCGCCGTCGAACCGGCCGTGGACCCGGAAGGGCTCTACGGCGCCGTGCCCACGGACGTCAACGCCCCCTACTACGTCCACGAGGTCATTGCCCGGCTGGTGGACGGCAGTAAGTTCCACGAGTTCAAGAAGGATTACGGCACCACCCTGGTCACCGGATTCGCCCGGATTGATGGGCACCCCGTAGGGATTGTGGCCAACAACGGCGTGCTGTTCAGCGAGTCCTCGCTCAAGGGCGCACATTTCATTGAACTGTGCGACCAGCGCGGCATCCCGCTGCTCTTCCTGCAGAACATCTCCGGCTTCATGGTGGGCAGGGACGCCGAGCAGGGCGGCATCGCCAAGAACGGCGCCAAGATGGTGACCGCCGTTGCCACGGCCCGGGTCCCCAAACTGACGGTGGTCATTGGCGGCTCCTTCGGCGCCGGAAACTACTCCATGTGCGGCCGGGCCTATTCGCCGCGGTTCCTGTGGATGTGGCCGGCGGCCCGGATTTCGGTGATGGGCGGCAACCAGGCCGCCAGCGTGCTGGCCACGGTCAAACGGGACCAGTTCGAGGCGGCGGGGGAGGAATGGGCTGCCGACGACGAGGAAGCCTTCAAGGCACCCATCCGCCGGCAGTACGAGGACCAGGGCAGTCCCTACTACTCCACCGCCCGGCTGTGGGATGACGGCGTCATCGACCCCGCCGATACCCGCACCGTCCTGGGCCTGGCCCTCGATGTCGTCTCCCGCACCCCCCTGCCGGAAACTTCCTTCGGCCTCTTCCGGATGTGAGCCAGCAATGACCATGCAGACCAACACCGCAACGCAGCGGTCCACCCCAGGCACGCAGGCCGGCAGCGCCGAAAACCGCGGCGCAGCCCTCTTCAGCACCGTCCTGGTGGCCAACCGGGGGGAAATCGCCTGCCGCGTCATCCGGACGCTGCGTGCCCTGGGAATCCGTTCGGTGGCCGTTTACAGCGATGCCGACGCCGGTGCCCGCCACGTCCGTGAAGCTGACACGGCCCTGCGCATCGGCCCGGCAGCGGCAACCGAAAGCTACCTCAGCATTGACGCCATCCTTGAGGCCTGCCGGCAGTCCGGCGCGGAAGCGGTCCACCCCGGCTACGGCTTCCTGAGCGAGAATGCGGACTTCGCCCGTGCGCTCGGGAAGGCCGGTATTGCCTTCATTGGTCCCGGCGTGGATGCGTTGAACGTTATGGGCGACAAGATCCGCGCCAAAAACCATGTGGCAGGCTACTCCGTGCCGGTTGTCCCCGGCATCGCCAGGCCCGGCATGACGGACAGTGAGCTTGAGGAAGCCGCCGGCGCCGTCGGCTACCCGCTCCTGATCAAGCCCTCCGCCGGAGGCGGCGGCAAAGGCATGCACGTCGTCGAAAAGCCGGCGGACCTGCCCGCCGCCCTGGCCACCGCACGGCGGGTGGCCGCCGCCGCGTTCGGTGACGACACCCTTTTCCTGGAGCGCCTGGTGACCACACCGCGGCATATCGAAGTCCAGGTGCTGGCGGACGGCCACGGCAATGTCATCCACCTGGGCGAACGCGAATGCTCCCTGCAGCGGCGGCACCAGAAGGTCATCGAGGAAGCCCCGTCGCCCCTGCTGGAGGGTCTGCCCAACGGGGCGGACGTGCGTGCGCGGATCGGCGAGGCCGCCTGCAACGCAGCCCGCAGCGTGAACTACACCGGGGCCGGAACCGTGGAGTTCCTGGTCTCGGACAACGCACCGGATGAGTTCTTCTTCATGGAGATGAACACCCGGCTGCAGGTGGAGCACCCCGTCACGGAAATGGTGACGGGCGTCGACCTGGTGGAATGGCAGGTGCGGATCGCCGCCGGTGAACCGCTCACCATCCGGCAGTCCGACGTCGGGCTTTCCGGCCACGCGGTGGAAGCGCGCGTCTACGCCGAGGTGCCGGAGAAGAACTTCCTTCCCTCCACCGGGACGGTGCTCCGGCTGGCCGAGCTGCCCAACGCCGCTGACAGCCGGGTCCGGGTGGATTCCTCGCTGGTGGAAGGACTGGAGCTCTCCGCCAACTACGACCCCATGATCGCCAAAGTCATCGCCTGGGGCGGAGACCGTGCAGAGGCCCTGGAAACCCTCGACAGGGCGCTGGCCGGCTACACGGCACTGGGCATCGAGACCAACGTCGAGTACCTGCGGCTCCTGCTCAACGATCCCGACGTCCGCGCCGGGCGACTGGACACCGGACTGATCGAACGGAAAATGCCGGCGCTGGAATTTCGGCGCATTGGGGATCACGAACTGGTGGCTGCCGCGCTGTACTCACTCTCGCTGGAGGAAGAGAACCATCCCACTCCCGCCAGTGGGCCATGGCAGGCCAGGAGCGGCTGGCGGTTGGGGGCACCGGCGCCCCGCCGGATCAGCCTGGGAACGCCCGACGGCGGTGTGGCCACAGTTCAGGTCAGTGGAAGTCCCACCGGTGCGGACACCGCCGTGGTTGCTGTTGACGGCGGCGCCCGGCAGGCCGCGGCGCTGAGCCTGGCGGAGGACGGCAGCTCAGTCCTTACCCTTGGCGGGGCGGCACGGGAGTACCAGGTGGCCACGGCCCCCGGGCAACTCTTCCTTGGCAGCGGCGGCTGGTCCTGCCGCCTGGAACGCCTGACGCGGGAAGCCCGGCTGGAACGGGTGCTCGCGGCAGTCCAGCGCCAGGAAGGTGCCGCCGATCCCGAGGTGCGGTCGCCGATGCCGGGAACCGTCGTGGCGGTCCCGGTCAGCGACGGAGATGCGGTGGAGGCGGGCGAGGTCCTGGTATCCGTCGAGGCCATGAAGATGGAACACCATCTGGTGGCCCCCCTGGCCGGCACCGTCCACCTCACCGCCCGTATCGGTGACCTTGTCAAGGCCGACCAAATCCTGGCCACCATCCACCCTGCGGATGCGGAACCCGAACACACCGACGCAGACACCGCTACAGGCGCAGCTGCAGAACAAGGCGAAGGAGCCTGACCATGACCGGTTTTGAACTCACCGAGGAATACCAGGACCTCAGCGACACCGTCCGCGACTTCGCGGACAACGTGGTGGCCCCGGTGTCCGCCAAACACGACGAAGAGCACAGCTTCCCCTATGAAGTGGTGAAGCAGATGGCGGAAATGGGCCTGTTCGGACTGCCGTTCCCGGAGGAATACGGCGGCATGGGCGGGGACTACTTCGCCCTGGCCCTCGCACTGGAACAGCTGGGCCGCGTGGACCAGTCCGTCGCCATCACCCTGGAGGCCGGCGTGTCCCTCGGTGCCATGCCGGTGTACCGGTTCGGGACGGACGCACAGAAACAGGAATGGCTGCCCATGCTGGCGTCCGGCCAGGCGCTCGCCGGGTTCGGGCTCACCGAACCCGAAGCAGGCTCCGACGCCGGCGGCACCAAGACCCACGCCCGGCGGGAGGACGGCCATTGGGTCATCAACGGCAACAAGGAGTTCATCACCAACTCCGGAACCGACATCACCCGCCTGGTCACCGTTACCGCCGTCACCGGACAGCAGGAACGCCCGGACGGCAGCATCAAGAAGGACATCTCCACCATCCTGGTGCCCACCGACACTCCGGGCTTCAAGGCGGAAAAGCCCTACAACAAGGTGGGCTGGAACGCCTCGGACACCCACCCCCTCACCTTGAAGGACGTCCGAGTGCCGGAGGAAAACCTGCTGGGGACGGAGGGGCGCGGCTACGCCAACTTCCTGTCCATCCTGGACGAGGGCCGGATTGCCATCGCCGCCCTGGCCACAGGTGCCGCGCAGGGCTGCGTGGACCAGTCCGTCAGGTACGCCCGCGAGCGCCGTGCTTTCGGCCACGAAATCGGCAAGTACCAGGCCATCTCCTTCAAGATCGCCCGGATGGAGGCGCGCGCCCATACCGCCCGCCTGGCGTACTACGACGCGGCCGCCCGGATGCTTGCCGGCAAGCCGTTCAAGACCCAGGCGGCCATCGCTAAGATGGTCGCAGGCGAGGCGGCCATGGACAATGCGAGGGATGCCACCCAGGTATTCGGCGGCTATGGCTTCATCAACGAGTTCACCGTGGCACGTCACTACCGCGACTCCAAGATCCTTGAAGTGGGGGAGGGCACCACGGAGGTCCAGCTGATGCTGATCGCCCGCGAACTGGGACTCTAGCCGGCCGAAAGGATCAATGATGATTGACAAGGTTGTTGCGAGCGCTGACGAAGCCGTCGCGGACATCCCCGATGGCGCCTCGCTGGCCGTGGGCGGATTCGGGCTCTGCGGAATCCCTGTGGCCCTGATCGACGCCCTCCACCGGGCCGGCACCACGGACCTGGAAACCGTCAGCAACAATTGCGGCGTGGATGACTGGGGGCTCGGCATCCTGCTTCGCGACGGCCGCATCCGCCGCACCATCAGCTCCTACGTAGGCGAGAACAAGGAGTTCGCCCGCCAGTACCTTGCCGGCGAGCTCGAGGTGGTGCTCACCCCGCAGGGCACGCTGGCCGAGAAGCTGCGGGCCGGCGGGGCCGGGATCCCGGCGTTCTATACCAAGGCGGGGGTAGGCACGCAGGTGTCCGACGGCGGCCTGCCGCAGAAGTACGACGCCAACGGCGGGATCGCGGTGGCCTCCTCCGCGAAGGAAGTGCGCCCCTTCGGGGGAGTGGACTACGTCCTGGAAGAGTCGCTCACACCGGACTTCGGGCTGGTGCACGCGTGGAAGGGCGACCGGCACGGCAACCTGGTCTTCCACGCCACGGCCATGAACTTCAACCCGCTGTGCGCCATGGCAGGGCGCATCACCATCGCCGAGGTGGAGGAACTCGTGGAGCCCGGCGAACTGGACCCCGAACATATCCACACCCCCGGCATTTTCGTCCAGCGGGTGGTCCTGGCCCAGGACGGGGAAAAGCGGATCGAAAAGCGGACGGTGGCACTCAACCAGGCAGGAGCATGACCATGGATCCTAACAGCCCCGACGCCCCGCGGCCCGAAGCCGTACGTCCGGAATACCGGCGGCCCGGTTCCCGGCAGCACACCGGTGCCGGTGATTCGGCATCGGCGGCGGAAACAAAAGGCTGGACGCGGAACGAGCTGGCCGCCCGGGTGGCCAAGGAACTCCGCAACGGCCAGTACGTGAACCTGGGCATCGGGATGCCCACCCTGATCCCCAACTACATCCCGGACGGAGTGGAGGTGGTGCTGCACTCCGAGAACGGCATCCTCGGCGTCGGCCCCTACCCGGCGGAGGACGCAATCGACCCCGACCTGATCAACGCCGGCAAGGAGACCGTGACCGTCAACAGGGGAGCGGCGTTCTTCGACTCGGCCACGTCCTTCGGCATGATCCGCGGCGGCCACGTTGACGTGGCCGTGCTCGGCGCCATGGAGGTGGCCGCCAACGGTGACCTGGCCAACTGGATGATCCCGGGAAAAATGGTCAAGGGAATGGGCGGGGCCATGGACCTGGTGTTCGGGGCCAAGCGCGTGATCGTGATGATGGAGCATGTTGACCGCAACGGCAAACCCAAGATCGTGACGGAATGCTCCCTCCCGCTGACCGGAAAGGGCTGCGTGGACCGGATCATCACGGACCTGGCCGTCATCGACGTCGTCCGGGACGGCAGCGGATCACGGCTGGTCCTGAGCGAACTGGCCCCCAACGTCTCGGTAGAGGATGTAGTGTCCGCCACCGGTGCGGATCTGTTCGAGGAAGACAGGGAACTCACCGTATGACCGGCAGCAACCCCATGGACGGCAACGCTGCGCCCGACGGCGGCCGGCGCGTCATCGAGCAGCGCGGGCTGTACTTCGACGAACTGGAGGAGGGGCTGGTGTACGCCCACCGTCCCGGCAGGACGGTGACGGAGACGGACAACGTCCTGTTCAGCACCCTGACCATGAACACCCAGGCGCTGCACCTGGACGCCGCCTGGAGCGCCGGCCAGCCTTTCGGGCAACGGCTAATGAACTCCATGTTCACGCTGGCCACCATGGTGGGCCAGTCCGTCACCCAGCTGACCCAGGGGACCATCATCGCCCAGCTGGGCCTGACGGACGTTTCCTTCCCGCACCCGCTGTACCACGGGGACACGCTGTACACGGAGACAGTCGTCACCGGCAGGAGGCTTTCGGCCTCACGCCCGGGCCAGGGCATCGTGACCATGGAGCACACCGGCCGCAACCAGGACGGAGCCGTAGTGGCACGGGCCACCCGCAGCTGCCTGATGTGGACACGGGAGGCCCATCAGAACGCGCAGAGCAGCCAAAACGTCGGAGAATAGCCTTATGACCTTTGTGATGGGCCCCGCCCTGCTCTTCTGCCCCGCCGACCGTCCCGAGCGCTACCAAAAGGCCGCGGCCCGGGCGGACGCGGTCATCCTGGACCTCGAGGACGCGGTGGCGCCGGCGGACAAGCAGCGGGCCCGCGGCGCCATCCTGGCCCAACTGGGAACCACCGGCGTGGAACCCGAGCTTGAGCCCAGCTGCACCATCGTCAGGGTGAACCCCGTGGGCACCGAGGATTTCGAAAAGGACCTGCACTGCCTGGCGCACACGCCCTACCGCACCATCATGCTGGCCAAGGCGGAATCGGCCGACCAGCTCAAGGCGCTGGAGGGCTACCAGGTGATTGCGCTGTGCGAAACGGCCCTGGGTGTGCTCAACGCCCCTGCCATCGCTGCTGCCCCCAACGTGGTGGGCCTGATGTGGGGGGCCGAGGACCTGCTGGCTTCCCTGGGCGGTACGTCCAGCCGGACGGACGACGGCGGCTACCGGGCAGTGGCGCTGCACGCCCGCTCGTCAGTGCTCCTGGCAGCGCGCGCCCACGGCAAGGAAGCAGTGGACGCCGTGTACACCAACATCCCGGACCTCGACGGGCTGGCTGCGGAAGCGGCCGACGCCGTCGCCTCCGGCTTCAGTTCCAAGGCCTGCATCCATCCCAGCCAGGCAGCCGTGGTCCGCAAGGCCTATGCGCCCTCGGCCGATGAGGTGGCCGCAGCTACCGCCCTGCTGGACGCTGCCGCGTCGGCGGGCTCCGGGGTCTTCAAGTACCAGGGCAAAATGATCGACGGCCCCATCCTCAAGCACGCCCAGGAGATCGTCCGGCGCGCCGCCGTGGAGGCATAACTACCGCTGCCGTCCCTCCGGCCGCCGGAGGGACGTGGCCGGGATCGGCTCATACAGCAGCGTCCGTACCCAGCGGTTCCCCGTTTCCCGGAACTCCTTCCGGCCGGCGAAGCGGTAATGGAAGCTGCGCACGCGCACCCAACGTGGCGCGGCGCCGTCGAACGGGTCCTTCCGCAGCAGCCGCAACATCTGCCGGTCCGCCGCCAGCAGCTTGCCCAGGAAGGCGTAGAACCATTCCTCGTGCACCGTCCGCAGGGGCAGGAACCACATCAGCCAGTCCAGCCGCAGGTGGTAGGGGGCCCACTGCCGCGGGATCCGGCGGACGTCCCCCGGCTTGCCCTTAAAGCCGTACTCGCGCCAGTCCGAACCGTCATCGGGATCCTCATCCAGCGTGCCCTCCACCACGATCTCGATGCGCTGTTTGGTCACTGTGCCGAACGCCCCGTAGGCATTGACCAGCTGCCACCGGTTGAAGCTGGCGTTCATCAGCTGCCGGCGGGAGAAGAGGTTCCGCAACGGCCAGTAGCTCAGCACCAGCAGCAGGACCGACGCCGCCAGGGTGACGGCCAGCCACCACAGCGGGGTTTCCGGCCTGGCGCCCGTGGCGGCGCTCCAGTCCGCGGGGATGGCCGGAAACACGGCGTGCGCCACGGGGTCGCTGACGGCCGCGAACGCCAGCACGATCGCCATCCAGTTGAGCCAGGCGAAGTTGCCGCTGGCCACCAGCCACAGCTGGGTCACCACCACCACCCCAGCAGCGACGCCCGCCACCGGCTGGGGTGCGAACAGCAGGAACGGCACCACCAGCTGGGCGATGTGGTTGCCCACCACCTCGATCCGGTGCAGCGGCCTGGGCAGCAGGTGCGCCTGCCGGCTCAACGGCCCGGGCATGGGCTGGGTTTCATGGTGGTAGTACAGGGCGGTCAGGTCGCGCCACTCCCTGCCGCCGCGGATCTTGATCATTCCCGCGCCGAACTCCAGCCGGAACACCAGCCACACGGTCAGGATCAGGATGGTCCGGGGCGGCTCCGTCTGGTTGGAACCCAGGAAGCCCACCGTGAAACCCGCCTCCAGGAGCAGCATTTCCCAGCCGAACCCGTAGAAAGTCTGCCCCACGTTCACGATGGACATGTACAGCAGCCACAGGGACAGGAACGCAAGCAGCGGCACCCAGGGCGGGCCCAGCTGCGGGATCCCGGCCACCAGCAGCGCCGACACCACCAGGCCGGCGGCGCAAACTCCGCGCAGCAGCCCGTCCGAGTACCGCCAGCGGAACAGCGTCGGGCGCCGCAACCGGCTGAACCCGGCCACGAGCGCCGGCACCGGCAGCAGCCCGCGCTCGCCGAGCAGGGCGGGGAACTGGTTCAGGGTGGACAGGAACGCCACGAAATAGAGCGCCGCGACACCCCGTTGCAGCACCTGCCGGGCGAATTGGTATTCCGGCGCATCAAACCACCACAGCCAGTCCACGCCTTCCACGTTACGCGCGGCCCCGTGCCGGTCAAGGGTCCAACAGCAGGTCAGGGCCGGGTGGGTGCTTTCCTGCTCCCAACTGGCCGGGCGCACGGAGCCGTGGAGGGTGCGGGATACTTAAAGGATGCAGCCACGCAGAATCGTCCTCCTCGGATCCACCGGTTCCATCGGCACCCAGGCGATTGACGTCGTCGACGGCGCCCCGCACCTGTTCGACGTAGTGGCCCTCAGCGCCGGGGGCGGCAACCTGGAACTCCTGGCGCAGCAGGCGGTCCACACCGGCGCCGCCGCGGTGGGGATTGCCGGCGGGGATCCTGCCCGGCTGGCAGCGCTGATCGGCGACGCCGCTGCTGCGGCAGGCCGCCAGGGGTACCGGCCGGAGATCGTGGCGGGCCCGGACGCCTCCGCCCGCATCGCGGCGATGGAAGCGGACGTGGTGCTCAACGGCATCACCGGGTCAATCGGCCTGGCCCCCACCCTCGCGGCCCTCAAGTCCGGAGCCACCCTGGCCCTTGCCAACAAGGAATCCCTGATCGTGGGTGGCAGCCTGGTCAAGGCAGCGGCGCGCGAAGGCCAGATTGTCCCGGTGGATTCGGAGCACTCGGCCATTGCCCAGTGCCTGCGCTCCGGCACCGCCGCGGAGGTGGACAAGCTCATCCTCACCGCATCCGGGGGACCGTTCCGTGGCCGGAGCCGGGCGGAACTCCACGCCGTCACCCCGCAGGAGGCCCTGGCCCACCCCACGTGGGACATGGGAGTCATGGTCACCACCAACTCCGCCACGCTGGTGAACAAGGGCCTGGAGGTCATTGAGGCGCACCTGTTGTTCGATATTCCGCTGGACCGGATCGACGTCGTGGTGCACCCCCAGTCCGTGGTCCACTCCATGGTCCAGTTCGTGGACGGCTCCACCATCGCCCAGGCCTCCCCGCCGGACATGCGCCTGCCCATCGCGCTGGGGCTCGGCTGGCCCGCCCGTGTGCCCAAGGCAGCCAGCCCCTGCGACTGGACCCAGGCCGCGGCGTGGACCTTCGAACCGCTGGACACCGCAGCATTCCCTGCCGTCGGACTGGCCAAGGACGCCGCCAAGCAGGGGAGCACCTATCCGGCTGTCTTCAACGCAGCCAATGAGGAAGCGGTCACGGCGTTCCATTCCGGCCGGATCCGGTTCACCGACATCGTCGATACCGTGGACAGCGTGCTCAGCGAACACTCAGGGTCCTCCGGGCTGACGGTGGATTCGGTGCTGGATGCTGAAAGCTGGGCACGTGCCCGGGCCCATGAACGTTTAGCAGTCAGCAGTCTCTAGGAAGCAGCAGCACCTCCATGACCCCTGTCCTACTTTTCATCCTCGGCGTCGTCTTCGTCGCCCTTGGCATTGCCGTGTCCATCGCGCTCCACGAAGTGGGGCATCTGGTCCCCGCAAAGCTCTTCAAGGTCCGTGTCACCAAGTACATGATCGGGTTCGGGCCGACGCTCTGGTCGCGCCGGAAGGGCGAGACCGAGTACGGCGTGAAGGCCGTGCCGCTGGGCGGCTACGTCTCGATGATCGGCATGTACCCGCCCAACAAGGAGGACGGCTCGGTCCGGCCCTCCAGCACCGGCATGTTCCAGACGTTGGCCACCGAGGCACGTTCCATGGCCCACGAGGAAGTGGGGCCGGGCGATGAAAACCGGCTCTTCTACCGGCTGCCCGTCTGGAAGAAAGTCATTGTCATGCTGGGCGGCCCGGCCATGAACATTATCCTGGGCGTGCTGCTCACCGCCGTGCTGCTGATGGGGTTCGGTGTTGCCACGGCCACCACCACCATTTCCGACGTCTCCAAATGCCAGGTGGCGGCGGGACAAACCGTTGATCCGAACTCCGCCGACTGCCAGCTGACGCCCGCCGCCGCGGCAGGCCTGAAGCCCAATGACACCATTACCTCCTTCGACGGAAAGCACGTGACCCGGTGGGACCAGTTGACGGAGTGGATCCGCGCGTCCGCCGGCAAGGAGGTGGCCATTACGGTGCAGCGGGACGGCCAAACGGTGTCCACCACCGTGACGCCGGTGCTGTCGGCCCGGCCGGTGATGGGAAGCGATGGCCGCCAGGCCACCGACGCCGCCGGCAACCTCCAGTACCAGGACGTTGGATTCCTTGGCATCGGTGCCCAGACCGCACTGGTGCCCCAGCCGGCGTCGTCCGTCCTGCCCATGGCGGGGGAGAACATCCGCCAGGTGGCCGGCGTAGTCCTCAACCTGCCTGCCCGCGTAGTGGGGGTGGCCAAGGCTGCGTTCAGCGAAGAGCCGCGCGACCCCAACGGCCCCATCAGCGTGGTGGGCGTCGGCCGGGTGGCAGGCGAGGTGGCGGCCATGGAGGCTGTTCCGATGCAGTCCCGGGTGGCAACCCTCGTTGGCCTGCTGGCCGGCCTGAACTTCGCACTCGCGGTGTTCAACCTCGTCCCGCTCCTGCCGCTGGACGGCGGCCACGTCGCCGGCGCCCTGTACGAGGGTGCCCGGCGCAGGGTGGCAAAGCTGCGCGGACGGCCGGACCCGGGGGCGTTCGATATCGCCAAACTGCTTCCCGTCACCTACGTGGTCGCTGCCCTGTTGATGGGCATGAGTGCGTTGCTGATCTACGCGGACATCGTCAAGCCGGTCAATCTGTTCGGCTGATCGCCCCCTCATGGTTGACTTTAAGAAATCAGCCAAATCTGATTGATTGTCTGGCATCAACCGTCTATGGTTGAGGCATGTTCGTCATGACGATCGACCAGCGGGGAAGCACTGGAGACCAGGACCGCGTACCGGCCCTGCTTGAACAGCTGGCACGCCTCGAACTGCCGGGAACGGACAAGCCCATCTTCGACCGCTCCGTGGGGGATGAGGTCCAGGGCGTCGTGCGGGATGCGGCCGCCGTGGTGGAGATAGCCCTGCACGCGCTCCGGGAGGGGCGCTGGTACGTCGGAATCGGCGTCGGAACTGTAGCCCTGCCGCCCCAGGGCAGCCCCCGGGAAGGCACCGGAACGGCCTTTGTGGCCGCCCGCCGGGCGGTTGAGCATGCCAAAGGAGCCGGATCCCAGGTGCCGCTGTCAGTGGTGCCCGGCACTATGGCTGGAGAAGCGGCCAAGGGCGCCGCCGGGGAAGGGGTGCAGGCATGCGCCAATGCGGAAGCAGTTCTCAGGCTGCTCGGCAGGCTCGTCCAGGACCGCACGCAGGCCCAGTGGCGGGTAGTGGATGCCCTGCGCCGCCTGGGCACCCCCGGGCAGGGGCAGGGCCGGCACGGAAGCCAGAAGCACGTGGCGATTGAACTCGGAATCTCGGAGCAATCGGTGAGCCGAACCGTAATCCGCTCCGGGTGGCAGGAAGAATGGGCAGCCAGGCCTGCCGCGTCCATGCTTCTTGGGTTTGCCGATTCCCGGGTCGGCCAATCCCCGGAGGATGCGTCAGGCCGGAAGGATGTCCCGGCCGGCCAGGAGCCGGTGGACCGGATTGAAGGAGACAGGTGACCGCACTGTGGGTGGCAGTGGCCTTGGTGGTGGCAGGTTTCGCCGGCTGGCCGGTGACCGCGCTGGTCTTCAGGCTCGCCCGGACCATCGACGACAAGGCCGATGCCGCCAAGGCCGCCGGGGAAGCCCGGGCTGCGGAGGAGGACCCCTCGGCTGACGTCACCCTGGACGCCCTCCCCGTCCCCGACGCCGGAAGCGGAGGCGGCCAGGCAGTGGACAACGAGCTGACCGCCCCTCCCGGCCGGACGCCGTCGAACAACACCGCAGGCGGACCCACCGCACCCAGCCAGCGCATCCTCCGCGGCGGGGCCATCATCGGCGTGCTGGAGCGGCTGGGGGTGTGCCTGGCCATCCTCGCCGGCCAGCCCGTGGCCATCGCCTACATCGTGGCCATCAAGGGCCTGGGCAGGTTCGCCGAACTGAAGGAGACGCCGGTAGCCGCCGAGCGTTTCATCATCGGGACGCTCACTTCCATGCTCTGGGCGGCCGGCACCGCTGCCGCGGCCAAAGTCCTCTTCCTGCACTGACTGGAGCCCCCGGTGCAGGCGTGCACTCCGGCCCGGCACGTCCTCCGGTATTGGGGATTGGGACGGTACCAGGCCCGCCATGGCGATAGGGTAGCGGTATGACAGTTTTTGCCGTTGAGTACGTTTATGCCGCCAACTCCACCGAAACCCGCAACGAGGTCCGCCCCGCGCACCGGGAATGGACGGGCGGACTGGCGCAGGACAGCGTCATCGTGGCCAGCGGACCCTACGGCGACGGCGCGGGTGCCCTGCTGATCTTCAAGGCATCAGATGAAGCCGCCCTCAATTCGATCCTCAAGCAGGATCCTTTCGCCGAAGCCGGCGTGATTGCCGGCACCCGCATCACGGAATGGTCCCCGGTAACCGGCATGCTGGCCGGGATCGCCGCGTAGCCGCTTTTCTACCCTTTCAACTCAAGGAGTCCACGTGACCTCGGTCAGCCTGGGAATGCCGTCAGCACCACCGCCCGTCCTTGCCCCCCGCCGCAAGACGCGCCAAATCAAAGTCGGCTCGGTAGGCGTCGGATCTGATTTCCCCATCAGCGTGCAGTCCATGACCACCACGCCCACCACGGATATCAACGCCACCCTGCAGCAAATCGCCGAACTCACGGCGTCCGGCTGCGACATTGTGCGCGTAGCCTGCCCGTCCGCCGACGATGCCGAAGCGCTGCCCATCATCGCCCGGAAGTCCCAGATCCCCGTCATCGCGGACATCCACTTCCAGCCAAAGTACGTCTTCGCGGCCATCGAGGCCGGGTGCGCGGCAGTACGCGTGAACCCCGGAAATATCCGTAAGTTCGATGACCAGGTCAAGGAAATCGCCGCCGCGGCCAAGGACCACGGCACCTCCATCCGCATCGGAGTCAACGCCGGCTCGCTGGAACCAGGCATCCTCAAGAAGTATGGCAAGGCCACCCCCGAAGCGCTGGTCGAATCGGCGGTCTGGGAAGCTTCGCTGTTTGAGGAACACGGCTTCCACGACTTCAAGATCTCCGTGAAGCACAACGACCCCGTCATCATGGTGGCCGCCTACGAGATGCTCGCCGAAAAAGGCGACTGGCCCCTGCACCTCGGCGTCACCGAAGCCGGGCCTGCCTTCCAGGGCACCATCAAGTCCGCCACAGCGTTCGGGGCGCTACTCTCCCGCGGCATCGGCGACACCATCCGGGTGTCCCTCTCCGCGCCGCCGGTGGAGGAAATCAAGGTAGGCAACCAGATCCTCCAGTCGCTGAACCTGCGGCCCCGCAAGCTTGAAATCGTGTCCTGCCCTTCCTGCGGCCGCGCCCAGGTGGACGTATACACCCTGGCCGAGCAGGTCACCGCCGGCCTCGAAGGGATGGAGATCCCGTTGCGCGTGGCGGTCATGGGCTGCGTCGTGAACGGGCCCGGTGAAGCGCGCGAGGCTGACCTCGGGGTCGCCTCAGGCAACGGCAAGGGGCAGATCTTCGTTAAGGGCGAGGTCATCAAGACTGTTCCCGAGAGCGCAATTGTTGAGACACTGATCGAAGAGGCTATGCGTATCGCGGAAGAGATGGGGGAGGCCGATGGCGAAGATGCTGTCAAAGGTAGCCCCGTGGTTAGCGTCTCGTAGGGACGCGGCAGACCCCGCGGGGCTTTCTGTCCGTACCCTTGACGGCCAGGACACCCCCGCGCTGGCATTGCTGGCCCAGCGGGATCCGGTTGCCAACGTATTCATCCTGGCGCATCTCCGTGCCACGGGGACGGCGGCGCCCACCAGCGGTGGGGCCGGGGTCATCGGGGTCTTCGACGACGGCATCCTCACCGGCGCGTGCTGGGCTGGAGCCAACCTGGTTCCGGTCCAGCTTGACCCCGTCCTGGCCCCGCTGGTGGCCGAGGCCGCCAACAGTTCCGGGCGCCGGTATGCGTCCGCTTTTGGGCCCGCTGACGCGGTGCTTGCACTCCATGCCCAACTCGCGGAGCTGGGCCACCGGGCCCACGAGGTCCGTGCCGACCAGCCCCTGATGGTTATTGAGGGACCGGCGTTGGTACAGCCCAACCCTGGCCTGGGCCTGGGAAACCTCGCCGATTTCGACCGCATCCTGCCCGCCTGCGCCGCCATGTTCGAGGAAGAGGTGGGCTATTCGCCCTACCTGGGCGGCCGGGAGTTCTACAGCCGCCGCGTGGAGGGCCTCATCAGGCAGGGACACTCCATGGTCCACCTCAACGACAAGGGGGACGTGGTTTTCAAGGCCGAGCTTGGGGCGGTCACGGAACTCGTCACCCAGGTCCAGGGGGTGTGGATGAACCCGGTCTTCCGCGGCCAGGGGCTGAGCGCCGGCTACATGTCCGCGGTAGTGGAAAAGGCCCAGCAGCTGGCCCCCGTGACCAGCCTCTATGTCAACGGATTCAACACCAGGGCGCGGTCCACCTACGAACGCGTAGGCTTCCGCCAGGTAGGCACCTTCGCTACAGTTCTCTACTAGCGGCGATCGCCGCCAGAAGAGAATATTGGGGGAAAATTGAAGACGTCGGTGCTGGGAACTTTCGCGGTTTCTGTCCTTCTTGCCACAGCAGTCTCCGCCTGTGGTGGAACACCCGAACCGAAAGCGGCCGGGTCCACGCCGGCAGCGTCTGCCGGGTCCGCCACAACTGTTGCCACCACCCCCACGCCAACCCCAACACCCACGCCGACTGCCAAGGCGTACACGGCCGGGGAGCTCGCAACCATCGTCGGGCAGGTGAGGGACGCCGCCGACCGGAGGCTGACCGTCCTGCCCAGCGCAGACATTGCCACCACGCTGGAACAAACGAAGGCCATGCTTGCCTCTATCGACGTCAAGCCGGCCGAGTGCAAGGAACTCGCCGCCGCGAGTACTGTCCCGTCCGTCGACGGCGCCGCCATGGCCGTGGGCATGAGCACCGACGCTGCCACAGGCGCCGTCACTGCGCTCTCCCTGGTGTCCGGCCTGGACCAAAGCTTCCTTGCCAGGCTCAAGGGCCAGCAGGACCAACTGGCAAAGTGCTCCTCCATGACCATGACAGCCTCGGGGATGGAGGTGGCCGTCAACGTCACGGCGCTGCAGGGAGTCAGCAGCCGGCCCGGCACCTTTGCCTACCGCACCGACACCGCCCTGCCGAACGGCCAGAAGCAGTCGACGGTCACGGCACAGGTTGTCCAGCAGGGCGTGGTGCTTACCTCGGTGGCTTCCGGTGGGGCCAGCGAGGCCGACGCCGTGCAGCGGGCAGGGGCGCTCCTCGAGGCGGCGGGCGCGCTGGTCAAGTAAACACCGGCGGTCGAGGGTGGCCGGGCTCCCTCAACGCAGTGGGCCCGAGAGGTACCGTTGGACGTTGGGCGCAACAAGCCGTACTACTTCATCGGGCGGGACCGACGCCAGCGGCTCCAGACGAACAACGTAACGGACCATCATCAGGCCCACTATTTGGGTTGCCACCAGGTTTCCGCGCAGCGCCACCTCCTCAGGCGTTCCGGGAACGGAGGTCATGATCCTGTTGATTACCCTCCGGGACACCATTTCCCTCAGGGCCGCGGTCCTGGCCGTTGAACCGATCGTTCCACGGAGGAAGGCCATCAGGGCCGCCTGGGCAGGGCTTTCCCACAGCCGGAGAACAGCACGAATTATCAGTTCGGCCCGCTGGTCCGGTTCCGAGCCTGCCACGCCGGCCAGCACCTGGTCCGGATCGGCTGGAAGTTCGACGCTAAGGGCGAAAAGTTCGTCTTTGCCACTGAAGTAGTGGTGGATCATGCCCGGATCGACTCCCGCGGCGCGTGCCACCTGGCGCAGGCTGGTGCCGTCGAAGCCATGCTCGGCGAACAGTTGCCGCGCAGTGTCCAGGATGTGGTCGCGGGATTCCGTCGTGCCGCGCCTGCGTCCCTTGCGGGGCATGCCTGGCCCGGCTTCCGGTGCAGCAGCGCCTCGGTCCCGCATCGTCACGGGGAACGCCGGCGGAGGGTGAGCGCGGCGAGGACCAGGACGCCCAGCGCGATGGCTGTCATGGTGCCCGCATCCTGCCACAACCTATCGGTTGCCTCCGGGTGGGAAGCGACTTCCTGGAGGGCGTCAACTGAATAGGTCAGCGGCAGGACGTTGGAGGTTGCTTCGAGTACATCGTTCATCCGGTCACGTGCAACGAACAGCCCACACAGCAGGATTTGTGGCACCACCACTACCGGCATGAACTGGACTGCCTGGAACTCCGTCCTGGCAAACGCCGAACAGAACAGGCCCAGTGCCACGCCCAGGACGGCGTTGATGACTGCGATCAGTACCACATAGCCCGGGGCTCCCGAGATATCCAGTCCGAAGATCCAGTAGGCCACCGCGGTGGCCACCAACGACTGCAACGCCGCCATGATGGAAAATGCGACGCCGTAGCCGAACAGCAGGTCGGCTTTGTGCAGGGGGGTGGTCAGCAGCCGCTCCAGCGTCCCGGAGGTTCGCTCCCGCAGCATGGTGATGGACGTAACCAGGAACATCACCACGAAGGGGAAGATGGCAAGCATCATCAGGCCGACACGGTCGAACGTCCGTGGCATCCCCGGCGGGAGCGTTTCGTTTTCGTAGAGGAAGTACACGGCTGCGAGCAGCAGGGCCGGGACCACCAGGATCAGGGCGATGCTGCGATGGTCGTGCCGCAGCTGGCTGAGCACCCTGCGGGCTGTGGCCATCATCATCCGGATGTCCATCACCGCACGCTCCCTTTCTGTTCCAGGCCGGCTCCCTCGCCGCTGCCAGTGCGCCGGTTCGGAGAGGGCCTGGCGTCGTGGGTCTCCTGCTCCCGGATGATGGCCAGGAACGCCTGCTCCAGGTTGCTGCTGTGTCCCCGTTGGCCCAGTTCAGCAGGAGTCAGCTGGGCCAGAAGCCGGCCTTCGCGCAACAGCAGCAGTGTTTCGCAGCGGCTGGCCTCTTCCATGACGTGGCTCGAAACTAATAACGTGGTTCCTGTTTCTGCCATGGCGCGGAACCGGTCCCAAAGATCGGCCCGCAGGACCGGATCCAGCCCAACTGTAGGTTCATCCAGCACCAGCAGCCGGGGATGCGCCACCAGGGCGCAAGCCAGCGATACCCGGTTGAGCTGGCCACCGGACAGGTCCGCGGCCTTCCTTCGGGTCAGCGGTTCAAGTCCGACGGCGGCAATCGCCTCTGCTACGTCGGCTTTCCCTTTCCGGTGCATGGCGCCGAAATAGCGGACATTTGCTTCAACGGTCAGGTCCGGATAGACGCTGGGGGACTGGGTGACGTAACCCACCTGCCGCCGCAGGGCCGGCGTTCCGGCAGGAAGACCCAGGACGTTCACGGTGCCGCCGGCGATACGTTGAGCTCCCACAATGGTCCGCATCAAGGTTGTCTTACCGCTGCCGGAGGGTCCCAGGAGTCCGGTGATACGTCCGGCCGGGATGCTGAAGTCCAAAGCGTGAAGGACAGCCCGCCTGCGTAGCCTGACAGAAAGAGCCGTGGCAACCACCGCGGGAACGTCGACGGTGGATGACATGGATGCTGCGGAATGGGACATAGCTGCCTCCGGACGTTCCGCCAGGCGGGGCGCGGAATTTTCCCGCTAATTCATCACCTGGTGAATTAAAGCTATGCCCGCCCGGGAGCCGGGGCAAGCGGATTCCGAAAAATAAAAACACTTGTCAAACGTGCGCACGATCACATAAGTTCGATCTAGCTGCGCTGGAAGTGGGGTGGGCGGTCTCACCAGTCCTCACCAGTACTCAGGCGATAACGGCGTCGAGCCACGCCCGGATGCGATGACCAGCCCTATTGGGGGGCCAGGGGCTTTGCATTCCCGGGCGTGGCTCTACTGTTTCCCCGGCGTGGCCGGGGCGGCTGCCGGCCCGCCAGTCCGTACGGTCCGTTCTCTGCCGGTAGATTAGTACCCAGACGAATTGTCCGGCCCTGCTGACCCAGCACTTCCCCAGAAACGGAAACCACCCGTGGTCCTACGACTGTCCCAGCTTTTCCTGCGCACGCTGCGCGAAGACCCCGTCGATGCCGAGGTCGCCAGCCACAAACTCCTGGTCCGCGCCGGCTACATCCGCCGCGCCGCCCCCGGCATCTACACCTGGTTGCCGCTGGGGCTCAGCGTCCTGCGCAAGGTCGAGGAGATCATCCGCCAGGAAATGGCTGCCATCGGCGCCCAGGAAGTCCACTTCCCGGCGCTGCTGCCCAGGGAACCGTATGAGGCAACCAACCGCTGGACCGAGTACGGCGAAGGGCTGTTCCGGCTGCAGGACCGCAAGGGCGCAGACTACCTGCTGGCGCCCACGCACGAGGAGATGTTCACGCTCCTGGTCAAGGACCTGTACTCGTCCTACAAGGACCTGCCGCTGAGCCTCTACCAGATCCAGAACAAGTACCGGGACGAGGCGCGCCCCCGCGCCGGACTCCTCCGCGGCCGCGAATTCATCATGAAGGATTCCTACTCCTTCGACGTGGACGACGCCGGCCTGGATGCCAGCTACTCGGCGCACCGCGCCGCCTACCTGAAGATCTTCGAACGCCTGGGGCTCGAAGTTGTGCCGGTGGCAGCCACCGCCGGCGCAATGGGCGGGTCCAGGAGCGAGGAATTCCTGTTCCCCACCGAGATCGGCGAGGACACCTTCGTCCGCTCCGCGGGCGGCTACGCGGCCAACGTGGAGGCTGTCACCACGGTGGTTCCCGAGGAGCTCGACTTCACCAACGCCCCGGCCGCGGCAGTCCTGGACACCCCGGACACCCCCACCATCGATACCCTGGTTGCCGCGTCCAACCACATCGCCCCGCGGGCGGAGGCCGACGGCGGCGCCTGGACTGCGGCTGACACGCTCAAGAACGTGGTCCTCGCCGTCACCCTGCCGACGGGCGAGCGGCAGCTGGTGGTTATCGGCGTCCCGGGCGACCGGGCCGTGGACCTCAAGCGCGTCGAAGCAAACATTGGTGCGTTCCTGCCCATCGCGGGCGAGATCGGACTCGAGCAGGCCGGCGAGGAGGACCTCAAAAAGCAGCCGCTGATCGTCAAGGGCTACCTGGGCCCGGGCCTGAACCTGGACCAGGCACTTCTCGGCGCCGAAAGCGCAACAAAGCTCCTGTACCTGGTGGACCCGCGGGTGGTCCGCGGTACCGCCTGGATCACCGGCGCCAACCAGGCCGGCAAGCACGTCTTCGGCCTCGTGGCAGGCCGCGACTTCACGTGGGACGGCGTCATCGAGTGCACCGAAGTCCGCGCCGGCGATCCCTCTCCGGACGGCTCCGGCCCCCTCGAAACCGCCCGCGGCATCGAAATGGGCCACATTTTCCAGCTGGGCCGCAAGTACGCCGAAGCCCTGGACCTGAAGGTGCTGGACCAGAACGGCAAGCAGGTCGTGGTCACCATGGGTTCCTACGGCGTCGGTGTCACCCGCGCCGTGGCCGCGCTGGCTGAGGCCAATCATGACGACCGCGGACTGGTCTGGCCCCGCACCGTGGCCCCTGCCGATGTGCACGTGGTGGCAGTAGGCCGGGGTGAGGACATCTTCCAGGCAGCGGAGAAGCTCTCGGCAGACCTTGAAGCAGCAGGCCTCTCTGTCATCTACGACGACCGCCCCAAGGTCTCGCCCGGCGTGAAGTTCGGCGACGCCGAACTGGTGGGCGTCCCCACCATCCTGGCAGTGGGCCGCGGCCTGGTGGACGGCGTGGTGGAGATCAAGGACCGCCGCAGCGGTCAGGCCGAGAACATCGCGGTGGACAAGGCCGTCGACTACGTGGTCAACGCCGTCCGCAACCAGTGATCTCCGGCTTCGAGTCAATCCAGCTCACCACGATCATCCTGATTGTGGTGGCTGGATTCGCAGCAGGCTGGGTTGACGCGGTGGTGGGCGGCGGAGGACTCATCCAGCTTCCGGCGCTGCTCCTGGTTCCGGGCATCGCGCCCGTCCAGGCCCTTGCTACCAACAAGATGGGCTCCATCTTCGGGACCGCCACCAGCGCTGCGACGTACTACCGGAGAGTGGGGCCGGACCTCCGCACGGCCGTCCCCATGGCCGTCATTGCCCTGGCGGGCAGCTTCGGCGGAGCCAGCCTGGCGGCCACCCTGCCGGCCGGAGTCTTCAAGCCCATCATCGTGGTGGCCCTGGTCGCCGTCGCGCTTTTCACCGCCCTCAAACCGAATGTCGGTGAACTGACGGCGCTCCGGCACGAAGGCCACCGCCACTACGTCGTCGCCTGCATCATCGGTGCCGTGATCGGCTTCTATGACGGACTCATCGGGCCCGGGACGGGATCCTTCCTGGTCATCGCACTGGTGTCCGCCATGGGGTACGCCTTCCTGGAGGCGAGTGCCAAGGCAAAAATCGTCAACATGGCCACCAACGCCGGGGCACTGCTGTTCTTTGCGCCGCACGGGTCCATTCTGTGGGGGATCGGCCTGCTGCTGGGCGCGGCGAACATGGCCGGCGGCTACCTGGGAGCGCGGACCGCCGTGCAGCAGGGCAGCAAGTTTGTGCGGGTGGTCTTCCTGGTGGTTGTCGCGGCTTTGATCGTCAAACTCGGCTACGACGTCTGGCAGGAAAACTTCGCCTGATCCCGGCCGGAAACTCGTCCTCGTGGCACACGCACGCCCGGCGTAGCATGCAGGTATGGCACACGGCGATGACGACTATGCCGCGGCCCTGGCGGCCGCAGCGGGACACTCGCAGGCCTGGCTGGCCAGCCTCCGGCACCGCCCCGTGGGACCGCGGCTTCATGCGTCAGACCTTGGCGGGGTGTTCGGCGGCCCGCTTCCCGAAGCGGGCGTCCCGGCCGCTGAAGTGATCGATTTCCTGGCCACGCACGCCGAGCCCGGCCTCATGGCCATGCCTTCGGGCAGGTTTTTCGGCTGGGTCATTGGCGGTACCCTGCCGGCCGCCCTCGCCTCGGACTGGCTGGTCAGCGCCTGGGACCAGAACGCGTGCCTGCGCTACGCCACCCCCGCCACCGCCGCCATCGAGGACAGCGCCGGGCACTGGCTGCTGGAACTGCTGGGCCTGCCGTCCACGGCCGACGTCGGCTTCGTCACCGGCGCCACCATGGCCAACTTCACCGGGATGGCCGCTGCCCGTTGGCGGCTGCTGGCCGACGCGGGCTGGGACCTTGACCGGGACGGGCTGTCCGGCGCACCCCGGATCCGCTGTTTCGTGGGCCGGGAGCGGCATGACACCGTGGACGTCGCACTGCGGTACCTGGGGCTTGGGCAGCCCACGCAGGTCGATGCCGACGGGCAGGGCCGCCTGGTGCCGGCCGCGCTGGATGCTGCCCTTGCCTCCGGGAGCGGTCCGGCGCTGGTGTGCCTGCAGGCCGGCAACCTGCATTCCGGCGCCTTCGATCCCTTTCCCGAAGCCATCGCCGTGGCGCGCAAACATGGCGCCTGGGTCCACATCGATGGGGCCTTCGGCCTGTGGGCGGCCGCCGCGCCCGAACTGCGGCACCTCACCCAGGGATTTGAAGAAGCGGACTCGTGGGGCACGGATGCCCACAAGACCTTGAACGTTCCCTACGACTGCGGCATCGCCATCGTCCGGGACCCGTCTGCACTGCGGGCCGCGATGGGACTGCACGCGAGCTATTTGGTGCACGACGCCGAAGGCCCCGGAGATCCTTTCGAGAAGGTCCCGGAGCTGTCCCGGCGGGCGCGGGGCGTGCCGGTATGGGCGGCGCTGAAAAGCCTGGGCCGGGACGGTGTGGCGGCACAGGTGGGCGGCCTGGCCGCTGCGGCCAGGGCCATCGCGGAGGGGCTGGCGGCTCTGGACGGGGTGGAGGTCCTCAACGACGTCGGCTACACCCAGGTGTGCCTGGCGTTCGGGGACGATGACACTACCCGCGCGGTCACCGCCCGCATCATCGAGGAGGGAAAAGTCTGGATGTCCGGTTCGCACTGGCGGGACCGGGACATCCTCCGGGTATCTGTGAGCAACTGGCACACGGCGGGGGAGGACGTGGACACGGCAGTGGACGCTGTCCGGTCAGCCCTGGCCGCCGTGAAGGACCCGGCTTAACGTACTCCTGCGGCGCCGGACCCTATCCGCCCTGTCCGGGCTCCGGAAGGGAATGTGGATGCGGAAGGTCCGCCAGGGTGTTCCCCGCGAGGGTGCTCGCCACCCAGAGCGAGCGGGCCAGGTCGCCACGGTGGCCGTTCCGGGCGTACCACAGCGCGTTGTCAACTTCCCTGGCGATGGCCCACTCCCGGGCCGCGTCCGGGTCCAGCCCGGCGGCGGTGCTGAAGTCATGGCAGCGCTCCACCAGCGCAGGGCCCGGCCGGCCCGCAGGGAGGTCTTTGAGGCGGTTCCACAGCAGTGGAGCAACCGCGAATCCGGGCTCGCCGATCATGGGCTGGGGGTCGATCGCCGCGTAGCCGGCCGGAGTTGCCGCCGCCGTTCCCGGCCGCGCCAGGACGTTGTCGAAATGCAGGTCGGTGTGGACCAGGACATCGTGTGCGGACCTGCGTCCCACTGCGCCGCGCGTCTGGCACACCTCCAGGGCCGCCTCCAACAGCCACCTGGGAAAAGGGCGGCCCAGTTGGTCCCAGTCAGCGGGAAGGTCGTCGCTCCATTGCTCGGCCCGGGCGGCGATGTGGCTGAATTCCTGCCACTCCGGGCGGCGGTCCGGGACCAGCCCCAGTTCCCGTACCAGTCCGCCCCACACGTGCACGGCTTCATCCATCGGCAGGGCGGCCAGAGAGCGGCCGGCCTCAAGGCGCTCCAGCAGCATGGCACACGATGCGCCGTCCGAGGCCAGCAGGAGAACGGCGCCGCGGCCGCCCCATAATGCCAGCGCATGCCGCTCCACTTGGGCCTCGTCGTGGGGGAAAGCGATTTTGAGCGCCGCGGGGGATCCGTCGTCCTGCCGCACCGGGACCACGAGGGCGCCGTGGCCGCTCCACGGAAGGCTGCCTTGCTCGAGGTCCACCTCCAGGTGCCACTGCTCCAGGCGGTCGGCCAGCAGGCCCGGAAGGCTGCCAAGCCAGTCCCGGCCGGCGCTGCTGCGCGCATAGCGGGCAGCGAGCCCTGGCGGAATGGGGACCGCCGGCGCCATGGGGCGTGGCACAGCGGGATCAGACAACACCGGAGGCGCCGAGCAGGTTGCCGATCACGAACGTCGCCGCCAGCGCAAGGGCACCGCCCACCACCACCCGTACTGCTGCCCGGGTCTTCGACCCGCCACCAATCCAGGCCCCGAGGGCGCCCGTCAATGCCAGGGCCACCAGTACCGAGATGAACGTGAGTGGTACCCGGATGCCCGGCGGCGGCAGCAGGATGGCCAGCATGGGCAGGATGGCCCCGATGGTGAAGGCGATTGCTGAAGCAAAGGCGGCATGCCACGGGCTGACGATGTCAGCTTCGTCGATGTTGAGTTCGGCGGACAGATGCGCCGCCAGGACGTCGTGGGCCGTCAGCTCCCTGGCAACCTTGGCTGCCGTTTCGGCGGTAAGGCCCTTCTCCTGGTAGATGGCGGCCAGCTCCGCCAGTTCCGCTTCCGGATCCTCGGCCAGCTCACGCCGTTCCTTCTCGATCAACGCCCGCTGGCTGTCGCTTTGGCTGCTGACGGATACGTACTCGCCCAGCGCCATGGACACTGCGCCGCCCACTACGCCGGCCACACCCGCGGTGAGGATGGGGGCCACTTCGGGGGTGGCCCCGGCCACGCCCACCACGATCGCGGCAACCGAGACGATGCCGTCGTTGGCCCCGAGGACACCGGCACGCAGCCAGTTGAGCCGGTGCGCAGTGTCATCACCGTGCGGTTCCGCCTCAAGGTGCCGGTCCAGGCCCCGGCCGGCTGCCGTGGGTTCCGGAAGTTCGGCCGGTTCGTCCCCGTTCATCCCTTCAGCAAACCATCCCGGGCCGCCCAACGCCACCCTCCAGATGGTCTTCCTTGCGGGCCTGGATTCCGGGCCGGAAAGATGCGCCGTTCCGGACGGGGTTCAGGATGCAGCGGACGACGGCGAGGGCCGGGATCCAGCAGCACGGCCGGCCCCGGCGGGAAGGGCCGGCAGTTGCCCTGCGTCCAGGGCGAGGCCCGGAACGGGCCCCGGATCCGCACCCCACTGCAGGGCGCGGGCTGCGGCTGACTGAAGGGCTGCCAGCGCCCACTTCCGGTCCTGGCCCTGCGCTGCCGCCACCAGGTCGCCGTAGGCCACCAACGTGGCCGCCTCAAGCCTGCCCAGCGCCGCTGCCGGGGCAGCCAGGAAACCGGGATCAAGGACGTACCCGGGCTGTTGCGGTACGTCCGTGCCGCAGGCCAGCCGCAGGCGTTCCACCGCCGCGCCAGCCAGTTGCTGGTGCGCACCCAGGAATTCCGACGCCGGGCCGGCGTCGGCGGGGGCGAGGCGGGGGAGCGCTGCCTGGTAGCCGTAGACGGCCTGCTGTTCGGCGGACACGGCGGCGGCCAAGGCGGCGGGGAATGAAACAGCGGAAGCCGGCGCGGCAGCCGGAGTGGATGGAGACGGGCACGGCGACGCGGCCGGTGCCGCTGCCTGGCCTTCGGTGCCGGGTCCTGCCGTTTCCTGCGGCACGGGAACGCCCGCCGCGGAAGCCAGCCGGGCGGCGGCGAGGAGCTGTGCGGTGCCGGTGCCAGCGAGAAGCCGGGCCATGCCGCCGTCGGCCGTTTCCGCGTCCTTGAGGCGGGATGTCCCGCTGCCGGCAAGGGCCCGCACCAGCTCCACGGTGTTGTGGGGACCGGCGTCCGCGGACGGCGATGCCGCTGCCGGTGGCGGGGAAGCCTCCGTGGGTGCGGACGGGGACGGGGCCATCAGGGCCCTGGCCTGGATGGTCAGCAAGGTCACAACAGGGCCCAGCGCAGTGGATTGAGCGGTGTCTGCTGATGCGAGGGCCAATCCCGCGGTGCGCATCTCCAGGACCGCACCCAAGGCCGCCGCGCGGGCCCGCTCGGAAAACGGCGGCCCGGCAGGTGCTGGTTTTTCCGCGGGAATCAGGGCAAAACCGAGGCTCAGGACAACCAGGGCGGCAAGGGCAAGGACGGCATACCGGAACGGGCGCATGCTGTGCTTGGGGTCCTGGCGGCGGTCATTCACAACAGACCATGGTGTCACGCCGAGGGGGCACCCGGGTGCACCACTGGGCCGGTAAAATAGCTACGCTAGTAAACACCACATCATCTATAGGGAGGGCGGCCGGCATCGTGAGCAATGCAGAAGCCACAGCTTCACCAGACCATACCGGTACGGGAAGCGGATCCGCGCCGGCCCACAATCCCGAAGCCGCCCGGCTCCGGGCCCTCCTGGAACCCGCCGTCCAGGCCAACCGCCTTTACCTGGAGGATGTAGCCATCATCCCCGGCTCCCACCGCGTGGTCCACGTGGTGGTGGACCTGCCGCAGGAAGAGACCGGCGGAGTCAGCCTGGACGTCATTGCGGATATCTCCAGGGTGCTCTCCGATGTCCTGGACAACGACCCCAACGACGACGGCCGCCCCTATGACCTCGAAGTGTCCTCACCCGGCGTCGGGCGTCCCCTGACCGAACCCCGGCACTGGCACCGCGCCCGCGGCCGGATGGTCAAGGTCAACGTCCTCCAGGGCGAAAACGTCACCGGCCGCATCCAGGCGGTGGACGGCGGGGGAGTGACGCTCATCCCCGAAGTGCCCGTCAAGAAGGGCATGAAGCCCCGGCAGGGTGAACCAGTAACGCTTCCTTTCGACAGGATCCGCAACGGAAAAGTCGAGATCGAATTCAGCCACCTCCCGGAGGATGGTCTGGAACCTGAACACAATGGACCTTCCGAGGAGGCCTGATGGATATTGACATGAGCGCACTGAGACTTTTGGAGCGTGAGCGTGAAATCCCGCTGGACCTCCTGATCCCCACCATCGAGCAGGCGCTCCTGGTGGCGTATCACAAGTCGCCCGGCGCCTTCGAAAAAGCGCGCGCCGAACTGGACCGCAAGAGCGGCCACGTCACCATCTGGGCTGTCGAAATTGACGACGACGGCGCCCCCATCGGTGAATTCGAGCACACCCCCGAAGGGTTCGGCCGCATCGCCGCAAGCACCGCACGGCAGATCATCCTGCAGCGGCTCCGCGACGTGGAGGACGATAACGTCCTGGGCGAATTCAAGGGCCGCGAAGGCGAACTGGTCTCCGGCACCATCCAGCAGGGAAACAACCCGCACATGATCCAGGTCAACCTTGGATCGCTGGAGGCGCTCCTGCCGCCGCCCGAACAGGTTCCCGGCGAAAAGTACATCCACGGCAACCGGCTCCGCGCCCTGGTCATCGATGTGCACCGCGGCACCAAGGGCCCGTCCGTGACGCTGTCCCGCTCGCACCCGGGCCTGGTCCGCAAGCTCTTCGAACTCGAAGTGCCCGAAATTGCCGACCACTCGGTGGAAATCGTGGCACTGGCCCGCGAAGCCGGGCACCGGACCAAGATCGCCGTGAAGGCCAACACCCCGGGGATCAACGCCAAGGGTGCCTGCATCGGTGAAATGGGCTCCCGCGTCCGGGCCGTCATGACCGAACTGAACGACGAAAAGATCGACATCGTCGACTTCAGCGAGAACCCGGCAACGTTCATTGCCAGCGCCCTGTCGCCGTCGCGCGTGAATTCGGTCACCATCACGGACGAGGCCACGCGCTCCGCCCGGGTTGTGGTCCCGGACTACCAGCTGTCCCTGGCCATCGGCAAGGAGGGCCAGAACGCCCGCCTGGCGGCCAAGTTGACAGGCTGGCGCATCGACATCGTCTCCGACGCCGCGGGCAACCGCGATAAGTAAGCCGGACCGGGTGGCTGATGCAGGGCAGCAGCCCCCCGGTTTCGGGCAGAACGGCCCGAAGGGGCTAGAATAGATAAGACCGCGCCTAACGGCCGGCAGTCGTGTGCCTTGGGCGTGCTCGTTTCCGTGACTGCGGAAGCGGACAGCCTGCGGCCAGCAGAAAGAACGTCAGGACGATGACCGTGGCAGAAGTGCTTTCCACCGGGAATCAGCCCCAACGTACCTGCATCGGATGCCGGAAGAAGGGTCCGCGGTCGCAGTTGCTCCGGCTCGTCGCCGAAGGCAGCGGGTCAACCGCTGTCCTGGTGGACGAACGACGCCGGATGGCTGGCCGGGGTGCATGGCTGCACCCCAGCACATCGTGCCTGGCTCTGGCGATCAAGCGGCGAGCCTTCGGACGTGCCCTCCAGGGCGCGGCCGGGACTGCCGCCGTCGAACACCGGATCATGTCAGGCCCGAACGTTGACGCCGCCCCGGTGGCTGCAACACCAACCGTCCAACCTGAAAGCGGGTCAGAAATCTGATGGAAACCCGATGAGTTCCCAGCGATGAGTGCGTAACGATGACAACTTTGTTGCGCTCTGCAATGGGCCCCTTCGCATCAACAGCGGCTGGGGTCCGCAGTAAGAAGTAGACGGTTCGTGCCTGGCTCGGTGCGGACCGAGACAGGAGAAATGTGGCCAAGGTCCGCGTACATGAGCTCGCCAAAGAGCTCGGTATAACTTCCAAAGATGCAGTAACCAAACTGCAGGAACTGGGCGAATTCGTTCGCTCCGCCTCGTCAACCATCGAGGCCCCCGTTGTGCGTAAACTGCGCAACGCCTTCCCCGACGCCGCCGCGAAGTCGGCAGCACCGGCCGCAGCGCCCGCCGCTGCCCCCAAGGCACCCGCCCCCGCAGCAGGCAACCGTCCTTCGGCACCTGCTCCCGGCCCGGCTGCGCCCAAGGCACCGGCCCCCAAGGCAGAGGCGCCGGCTCCGGCAGCCCCCGCCGAACCGGCAGCCAAGGCAGATGCACCGGCAGCCCCGGCTCCCGCAGCGCCGGCCGCCCCGGCAGCACCGTCTGCGGGTGCTCCGTCCACCGGCGCCAAGCCCGGTGCACGTCCGGCTCCCAAGGCCGAGACCCCTGCTCCCTCCGCACGTCCGGGCGGTTCAACGCCCGGTGGTTCCGGTCCCCGTCCCGGCGGCCCCCGCCCGGGCAACAACCCCTTCGCCACCTCACAGGGCATGCCCCGTGGCCGCGGTGGAGACGGTGACCGCGCTCCGCGGCCCGGTAACAACCCGTTCGCCACGTCCCAGGGCATGCCCCGTCCGGGCGGAGGCCGCGACGGCGACCGCCCCGGTGGTCCGCGTCCCGCGGCCGGTGCCGGCGGTCCGCGTCCCGGTGGGCCGCGTCCCGCAGCCGGTGCCGGTGGCCCCCGCCCCGCCGCAGGCGCAGGCGGACCCCGTCCGGGTGCACCGCGTCCCGGCGGTCCCCGTCCCACTCCCGGCATGATGCCCAACCGCACTGAACGTCCCGCACCCGCAGGTGCAGGCCGTCCCGGCGGCGGCCGCGGTCCCGGACGCCCCGGTGGCGCTCCCGGTACCGGTGGTCCCGGTGGCGGCGGTGCTCCCGCCGGCGGTGGCTTCGGCAAGGGCGGCCGCGGCCGCGGCGGCACCCAGGGTGCCTTCGGCAAGGGCGGCGCAGGCCGTGGCAAGCAGCGCAAGTCCAAGCGCGCCAAGCGCCAGGAACTTGAGCAGATGAGTGCCCCGTCGCTGGGTGGCGTGAGCGTACCCCGCGGCGACGGCAACACCGTCATCCGCCTTCGCCGTGGCTCGTCCATCACGGACTTTGCCGACAAGATCGAGGCAAACCCCGCCGCACTGGTCACCGTGCTGTTCCACCTCGGTGAAATGGCCACCGCGACCCAGTCGCTGGACGAAGACACCTTCGCCCTGCTCGGCGAGGAACTGGGCTACAAGCTCCAGGTCGTTTCGCCGGAAGACGAAGAGCGCGAGCTGCTCTCCAGCTTCGACATCGACTTTGATGCTGAACTCGAAGCTGAAGGCGACGAGGGAACTCGAGGCCCGTCCTCCAGTAGTCACCGTCATGGGCCACGTCGACCACGGTAAGACCCGCCTGCTCGATGCCATCCGCAAGTCCGACGTCATGGCGGGCGAACACGGCGGCATCACCCAGCACATCGGTGCCTACCAGGTCACCCACAACCACGAAGGCAACGATCGCAAGATCACCTTCATCGATACCCCGGGCCACGAGGCGTTCACCGCCATGCGTGCCCGTGGTGCGAAGGTCACCGACATCGCCATCCTGGTGGTCGCAGCGGACGACGGCGTTATGCCCCAGACCGTTGAAGCCCTCAACCACGCCCAGGCGGCCAACGTGCCGATCGTCGTGGCAGTGAACAAGATCGACAAGGAAGGCGCCAACCCTGAAAAGGTCCGTGGCCAGCTGACCGAGTACGGCCTGGTTCCCGAGGAATACGGTGGCGACACCATGTTCGTGGAGGTCTCTGCCCGCCAGAACCTCAACATCGACGAGCTGCTCGAGGCCGTCCTGCTCACCGCAGACGCTGCCCTGGACATGCGCGCCAACCCGAACAAGGACGCCCGCGGTATCGCGATCGAAGCCAACCTGGACAAGGGCCGCGGTGCGGTTGCCACCGTCCTGGTGCAGTCCGGCACCCTGCGCGTCGGCGACACCATCGTGGCAGGCACGGCCCACGGCCGCGTCCGTGCGATGTTCGACGACGACGGCAGCGCCCTGACCGAGGCCGGCCCGTCCCGCCCCGTCCAGGTGCTGGGTCTGTCCAACGTGCCGCGCGCCGGCGACACCTTCTTCGTGACCGCTGACGAGCGCACCGCCCGCCAGATCGCCGAGAAGCGTGAAGCAGCCGACCGCAACGCCGCCCTGGCCAAGCGCCGCAAGCGCATCAGCCTGGAAGACTTCGACCAGGCCGTCGCCGAAGGCAAGATCGACACCCTTAACCTCATCCTCAAGGGTGACGTGTCCGGTGCCGTGGAAGCCCTCGAAGACGCGCTGCTCAAGATCGACGTCGGCGAAGGCGTGCAGCTGCGCGTCATCCACCGCGGTGTGGGTGCCATCACGCAGAACGACGTCAACCTGGCAACGGTCGACTCCGCCGTCATCATCGGCTTCAACGTCAAGCCCGCCGAGCGGGTTGCCGAACTGGCAGACCGCGAAGGCGTGGACATGCGCTTCTACTCCGTCATCTACGCAGCAATCGATGACATCGAAGCAGCGCTCAAGGGCATGCTCAAGCCGGAATACGAAGAAGTCCAGCTCGGCACCGCCGAGGTCCGCGAAGTCTTCCGCTCCTCCAAGTTCGGAAACATCGCCGGCTCGATCGTCCGCTCGGGCATCATCCGACGCAACGCCAAGGCACGCGTCACCCGTGACGGCAAGATCATCGGTGACAACCTCACCGTTGAGTCGCTCAAGCGCTTCAAGGACGACGCCACCGAGGTCCGCACGGACTTCGAATGTGGTATCGGACTTGGGTCGTACAACGACATCACCGAAGGCGACATCATCGAGACCTTCGAGATGCGCGAGAAGCCGCGCGTCTAGTCTGTGTGTCGTGGGGCCGTCGGAATTTTTCCGGCGGCCCCGCCCCTTCGCTGGGTGGCCAACGTCTTACGACGTCGGCCACCCAGCTTCGGCAGGCCCGATGCCACTCCCAGGCCGCCGGAAAAATCCCGCCGGGTCCGCCGATTGGCTCGCCTTGGGTGCGTGGCATTCAACTGAATCGTACGACGCAGCCCACGCACCGCCGTCGTACGTCCCAATTTCTTAGGAGTTGTTCATGGCCGATCCCGCACGTGCTGCCAAGTTGGCGCAGCGGATTAAGGTTGTTGTTGCTGAGGCCCTGGGCCGGAAGGTCAAGGATCCCCGGCTCGAGGGCATTACTGTCACCGATGCCCGTGTGACCAATGATCTGCAGCATGCCACCGTTTACTACACCGTCTTCGGTGACCAGGCCGTCCAGGCTGATGCCGCCAAGGGCCTTGAGAAGGCCAAGGGGGTGCTTCGGCAGGAGGTGGGACGCAACATTACTGTGCGCCTGACCCCCACCCTCGAGTTTGTCGCTGACCAGATCCCTGTGGTTGCTTCCAACCTCGAAGAACTCCTTCGTGAGGCTAAGAAGCGCGATGCGGAGGTTGCCGCGCTTGCTGCCAACGCACAGCACGCCGGGGATGCCGACCCCTACAAGACCGATGCCTCCGGTGAGGTGGAGATCGACGAAGACGACTTCGACGAGGAAGACACCGACCTCAGCGATGACGGCGATGTCGATGAGGACAGCAACAAGTAGGACCTGGCAACAGCCACGCATCATGGAAACGGCAGGACCGCGCGCGGTCCTGCCGTTTTCCTGTCCGGGTTTAGCGGTGGTCGACTTCGATCAGGCGGCCTCCGGGTTGCGGCGTCGGACCGCCGCTGGGTGCCATGGGATCGGGTGCACCGACCAGTGCGTCAACGGTGGCAAAGACGTCCCCGTCCCTGAACTCAACGTCGGCGGGCTGGTTGACGGCCAGGAACTGTGAACGGTGGCCCTGGCAGTTGAACTTCAGGATTTCTCCGCCGAAAAGGGATGCAACATAGACGTCACCCTTGTCGCTCACAGCGAGGCCGGTGGGGCTCATGATGTGGTCCGCCCACACGTCCGCGTCGCCGCTCCACGGATTGATCTTGAAGATAGCTCCACGTTCACCGAGGGATGGGTCCTCGGGTCCACCCGGCAGCGACGTTACATACAGCCAGCCGTCCGGACCGATTTCCACGTCCGTGGGCACTGGCTCAAAAGCGTACGAGAAGCCGGCGCAGTCCGGGGCCCCCAGGGTGGCAGCAATCTTCTTGGTCAGGGTCAGCGGACGGGGCGGAAGGACTGCCACCGTGGAAATCTGCCCGGACTCAAGGTCGACTTTCAGGATGGCGTTCATGCCCGCGTCGGCGACATAGGCCGTGTCTTTCCAGAGGGCCAGGGCGTAAGGATGCGAGTCCACGGTGCCCTTGTACTGCGGCGGGGGAGCGTCCGGCAGGCCACCAGCCTGGGCGAGGCACTGCTGGCTGGCGTCCGCTTCCAGGCCATAATGCTGCTTGGCGTCGGGATTGGCTTTCCGTTCGTAGTCGGCGAAGTTGGCGATCGTGTCAACATGGCCCTTGGCGTCGATGGACTTCAGGTAGCCATGCAGTGCGGCCGGGTCACCTTGGCCGGCTCCAATACTTTCCAGGAAATAGGTCTTGTCGCCGCGGAGCTCCGCCCCGGCAACTTCCCACCCTTGCTTGGCGGTGTAGACGTCGTGGCGTGTTCCATCGTGCTCGACGTGCGTGAGCATTCCGGAAAAGTCCTGGCTGACCTGTACGGATTCGCCGTCGCCTACCGCCAGGTGCAGGGGTGAAAGCAGGCCGGTGGCCATGACTTCATAATCCTGGTGGGGATCCGAGGCGAACGCCGGCGCGGCCTGCACCACCGTTGCGGCGGCCACGCAGGCGATAAAAGTGAGTTTGCGTTTCATGGGGTACTCCGGGTGCGAGGCCCTTGCGGGCAGGATATGGAAGCCTCGGTAGAGGCAAAATACTTCCCCCGGGCGCCAGCGTAGGCCGCTACCAGCCGGTAGGCCTGCGGTGGGCCTCCCCTTCTTGGCCCCCAATTCATCCCCCAACGCGGTCCCCGTGGCTAGGATCGTGCTATGACCTCCGCGGACCCCGGCAACAGCCCCGCCAACCACCCCGAGTCCAGCCGCTATCTCGGGCAGGCCGTGGACCTCGCTGTGCAGAATGTCGGCCAGGGCGGTGGCCCCTTCGGCGCGGTGGTGGTGACGCCGGACGGGCGGGTCCACACCGGCGTCAACAGGGTGACCCGGGACAACGACCCCACCGCCCACGCAGAGGTGGTGGCCATCCGGGCAGCAGCGGCGGCAACCGCTGACTTCGACCTCAGCGGCTCCGTCCTCTATGCCAGCTGCGAGCCGTGCCCCATGTGCCTGGCCTCTGCTTTGTGGGCCAGGATCGGCCGCGTCTACTTCGCCGCGGACCGGCACGGGGCTGCGGCAGCAGGGTTTGACGACGCACTCTTCTACGACTACTTCAGCGGCGCCGCGCCGGAGCTGATGCCGGTCACCAGGGGTGAGGTCCCGACGTCGGACCTTCCCTTCCAGGCGTGGCGCGACTTTGACAGCAGGAAGGAATACTAGCCATGGAACCCACGCTCCTCAGCTGCCCGCAGTGCGGGAAGACCAACCGGGTGCCGGCACAGGCTGCCGGCCACCCCCGCTGCGGGAACTGCAAGGCGGACCTGCCGTGGATCGTGTCCGCGGGCGATGCTGACTTCGCTGCCGTGGCGGAGCAGTCCTCAGTTCCGGTGCTGGTCGATTTCTGGGCGGCGTGGTGCGGCCCCTGCCGGATGGTCAGCCCCGTCCTGGACAAGCTGGCACGGGAACGGCCGGGGAAGATCAAGCTGGTGAAAGTGGACGTGGACACATCGCCCGGCCTGTCGCGGCGGTTCGACGTGCAGGCCATTCCCACGCTGATGGTGCTCGTGGACGGTAAGGTCGCGGCCCGGCAGGCAGGCGCCGCCCCGGCGGAGGCGCTCCGCACCTGGCTGGACAAAGCGCTGGCCGGCGCCCGCCGCTGATCCCCCCTGTTACCTGCCGGCGGCAGGAAGCCGGGACAGTCCTTCCAGCAGGTCCTGCTTACGGCCGCACAGCGCGATCCGGACCCACCCCTCGCCGATGGATCCAAAGGCGGTTCCGGGAGCCAGCGCCACGCCGGAGTCGGCAAGGAACTGCCGGACCCAGCTCCGCACGTCCCCGCCGGTCACATGGGACATGTCCGCCCACAGATAGAACGCGCCCTGGGCCGGCAGGTAGCGGATCCCCTTCGCGGCCAGGACCGCGGAGGCGGCATCCCGGTTTTCCCGGTAGTGCCGGTGCGCGTGCCGCACGTAGTCCTGCGGCCCGGTGAGGGCTGCGAGCGCGGCGTACTGCGGGGCGGAGGCCACGCAGGAGACGATCGACTCCATGACGTTGTCCATCCTCTGTTCAAGCCCCGGCGGGCAAATCAGCGCGCCGATCCGCAGGCCGGTCAGGCCGTAGGTCTTGGACAGCGTCAACGAGGTGAACACCCGGGCCTGCTCCGCCGTGCCGCCGTCGAACCGTGCCGGGCTGACGTGCGGGACATCGTAGGTGAACGCCTCGTAGCATTCGTCCGAGATGACCCAGATGTCATGCCTGCGGGCCAGCTCCACCAGCTCCCGGACCAGGTCTTCACTGAGCACGGCGCCCAGCGGGTTGGACGGGGAGTTGAGTACCAGGACCCGGGTGCGGCTGGTGATGAGGGCTTCCACGTCGGGAACCCGGGGCTGGAAGCCGTGGTCCGGGTGCAGGGGATAGCCCACCGGAACGGCGTTCAGCAGCCGGCTGGTCATGGCGAACGTGGGGTAGCCCGGGTTCGGGATCAGGATCTCGTCGCCGGGGGATAGCAGCAGGCTCATGGCGAAGTGCAGGCCCTGCTGCGCGCCGGAGACCACGTACACCCGCTCCGCGCCGACGTCCACGCCCTGCTCTTCCCGGAACCTGGCGGCGAACGCTTCGCGGAGGGCCGGGATCCCGGCGTTGGGCGTGTAGTTGGTCTCGTCCCGGTCCAGGCAGGCGATGCCCGCGTCCAGGACGTGTCGGGGGAGGGGAAAGCCGGGCTCCCCGATGCTGAGCACCACGGCGCCGGGAGTGCGCCACGCTGCCTCGGTAATCTCACGGATCTGGTTGACGGGCACGTCGCGGACATGGGCGGCAAGCTCAGGCATGCCAGCCATCCTAGCCGTCCCCTGCTCTGCCTCCGCCCCGCCCGGTGACGCGGCCGCCGTGGTGGGGCCGCCGTCGTCCGCTCCCTGCCGGTTCCCTGCACATGCGCCCCAACCTGCGCCCATATACTGGGAGGCGTGCTTTCTGGACTGGTGATAGTGGACAAGCCGCAGGGATGGACCAGCCATGATGTGGTTGGCCGGATGCGGCGCCTCGCAGGGACCCGGAAAGTGGGGCATGCAGGAACCCTCGACCCCATGGCCACCGGCGTTCTGGTGCTGGGCATCAACAAAGCCACCCGGCTACTGACTTACATCGTGGGCACCTCCAAGACCTACACCGCCACCATCCGGCTGGGCCAGTCCACGGTGACCGACGACGCGGAGGGCGAGGTCACCGCCACCACCAGCGCGGCCGGCATCACCGACCAACAGATTCACGACGGCGTTGCGACGCTCACCGGGGACATCCAGCAGGTGCCCAGCAGCGTCAGCGCGATCAAAGTCAACGGCGAACGCGCCTATGCCCGCGTGCGGTCCGGCGAGGACGTCAAGCTCGCCGCGCGCCCCGTCACCATCCACCGCTTTGATGTCCACGGCATCCGCCGGGACGATGAAGCAGGGGTAGTGGACCTGGACGTGACGGTCGAATGCTCTTCCGGCACGTATATCCGCGCCCTGGCCCGGGACCTCGGAAACGGCCTTGGCGTGGGAGGCCACCTGACGGTGCTCCGGCGGACCCAGGTGGGCCCCTACTCCCTCGACCAGGCGCGTACCCTCGAACAGCTCGCCGGGGAACTCGACGTCCTGGACATGTCCCTCGCCGCCAGGGCGCTGATGCCCAACCGGGAACTCACCGCCGAAGAAACCGCCGAAATCTCCTTCGGCCGGCGGATCGCGGCCGGTGCCGCAGCCGGGATGCCCGGCGCCGCCACGGTGGAGCGTCCTGCCGCGGCCTTCGCCCCGGACGGCAGCCTGGTGGCCCTTCTTGCCGACGCGGGCAGTTACGCCAAACCGGTCCTGGTCTTCGCCCCCGGCACCGGTGCGGCCGCGACCGCGCCGGCGGAGGCATAGCGGATGGACGCATATTTTTGGATCATCCTGGTGGTCGGCCTGGTGTCCACGCTGCTGTGCCTGGGCGCCGGGATCCTGAAGAAGGCACCCAACGACATCACCATCCTGTCCGTCGTGGCCGTGGAGGTGGCCCTGGTGGTCTACCTGGTGGGATCGATCATCCGCGTGATCGCCGGCGAACCGATTGCCGGGGAAGCCTGGGAGTTCTGGGGCTACATGGCCACCGCGATGCTCCTGCCGCCCGCCGCCATCTACTGGTCCATCCTGGAGCGCACGCGGTGGAGCAACTTTGTCCTGGCCGCCGTCGGCGTCACCGCGCTGGTGATGGCGGCCCGAATGAACCAGATCTGGTACTGAAGTGGAAGAAGCAGCAAAAATGAAAGACCAGCAGTCCCAGCCGGCCACCGGAGGAGCCGTGCGCAACACCCGCAACACGGGGCCCGGGCGCCTCCTGATCGCGGTGTACGGTGTGTTCGCCATCTCGGCCACCGCCCGCGCCGGCTACCAGATCCTCACCAAGTTCTCCGACGCGCCCCTGGCCTACCTGCTCTCCGCCTTTGCCGCCCTGGTGTACATCCTGGCCACCGTGTCACTGGCCAAGGCCGGAACCACGTGGTTCAAGGTGTCGGTTGCGGCGGTGCTGGTTGAACTGGCCGGCGTCCTGGTGGTGGGCACCCTGAGCATCCTGGACTCCGTGCAGTTCCCGCATGAAACCGTCTGGTCGCTGTTCGGACGCGGCTACGGCTTCATCCCGCTGCTGCTGCCCATCCTTGGGTTGGTGTGGCTGTACCGGCGCCGGCCATCGCGCGCCAAAGCTGCGCAGTGAATCCGGGTAACCTTGAAGAGTTCCGCGGCCGGAAGGGTCCGGGAACGTTGATGCTTTCAGGCAGCTTAAGGCGAGGGTGATGGTTTACATCTGGAACGATCCGTCCGATGTCCCGGCGGACTTCGGCCCATCCGTTGTCACTTTCGGCAACTTCGACGGCGTTCACCGCGGCCACCAGCAGGTGCTGTCCCAGCTGATCCGCTCGGCCCGCCTGTCCCATGCCAAGGCAGTGGCCGTGACGTTCGACCCCCACCCGGCAGTAATCCACCGCCCGGAGGCCGCGCCGGAACTGATCATGGGGCTCGATGACAAGCTGGACGCGCTGGGTGAGCTGGGCCTGGACGCCATCCTGGTGGTCAAGTACTCGCTGGACCTCGCCAGCCTCACGGCCGAAGAGTTCGTGGAGCAGTACCTCGTGGACTGCCTGCACGCCAGCCACGTGGTCATCGGCCACGATGCCAGGTTCGGCCGCGGCAACTCCGGCGACCTGGACACCATGAAGGCGCTGGGCGAAAAATTTGGCTTCGATGTCCAGGTGATCAGCGAATTCGGGGCCGAGGGCTACCCCCTGCACGACGACGGCGGCACGGACCGCCGCTGTTCCTCCACCTGGGTGCGCGAAGCCCTGCAGGCCGGAGACGTCACCACCGCCGCGTCGGTCCTGGGCCGGGCGCACCGGATGCGCGGCGAAGTGGTCCACGGAGCCGCCCGCGGCCGGGCGCTTGGCTTCCCCACGGCCAACCTCGCCTCCAACGCCACGGGGCTGATTCCCGCAGACGGCATCTACGCCGGTTGGCTGGTGGACCAGGCCGGCAAGCGCTGGCCGGCAGCCATCTCCGTAGGCTCCAACCCCACCTTCGACGGCGTCAGCCGCCAGGTCGAGGCCCACGTGATTGACCGGCCCAAGGAGGCCGTTGAGGACTTCGATCTGTACGGCCAGACAGTGATCGTCGAATTCGTGGAACGGCTTCGGGGCATGGTGGCTTACCGTGGCCCTGAGGCCCTGGTGGAACAGATGCGCCTGGACGTGGCGCAGGCCCACCAGCTCCTGGCCGGCCACTGACAATACTGCCCCGGGTGGCAGCAAGCGAAAGGCAGGACGTGTCCGTCGAAAAGAACACCCGCACGCTGGATGAAGGGATCGTCCGCGACTTCAGCTCCCGGATGAGCTACGCCTCCTACCTGCAGCTTCCCACCCTGCTCAGCGCCCAGCAGCCCGTCAGCCAGCCTGAGCACCACGATGAGCTGCTGTTCATCATCCAGCACCAAACCACTGAACTGTGGCTGAAACTGGTCCTGCATGAACTCCGCAGCGCGGCCGCCTGGCTCCGCGGGGACGATCTTGGTTCGGCGCTCAAGGGCATCGCCCGGGTCAAGCACATCCAGAAGACCCTCACCGAGCAGTGGTCCGTGCTGGCCACCCTGACGCCCACCGAGTACTCGCAGTTCCGCGGCTTCCTGGGCAACTCTTCAGGTTTCCAGTCTGCGCAGTACCGGGCCGTCGAGTTCGTCCTGGGGAACAAGAACCGCAAGATGCTGCCGGTCTTCGAATCCGATCCTGAGGCGCACGCCATGCTGGCGGAACTGCTTGCCGCCCCCAGCATTTACGACGAGTTCCTGGCCTACCTCTCCCGGCAGGGGTTTAATGTCCCGCCGGCAGTCCTGGAACGGGACGTGACCCTGGCCCACGAGTTCGTCCCGGAACTGGTACCGCTCTTCAAGCACATTTACGAGAATGCGGCGGACAACTGGGCGGCCTACGAGGCCTGCGAGGAACTGGTGGACCTGGAGGATAACTTCCAGCTCTGGCGGTTCCGGCACCTGCGGACCGTCCAGCGGACCATCGGCATGAAGTCCGGAACCGGCGGATCCAGCGGTGTGACGTTCCTGCAGAAGGCCCTGGAGCTGACGTTCTTCCCGGAATTATTCGCCGTCAGGACGGAGATCGGACAATGAGGATCCACCAAGAAGACACCGCCGGCGGGGCAGCAGGGACGCTGCGGCAGCGCGCCGAAGAGCTGGACCGGAAAGACGCCCTGGCGCACTACCGGGACCACTTCATCGGCACGGACACGCCCCTGTCCTACCTGGACGGAAACTCGCTCGGCAGGCCGCTGAAGCGCACGGCGGACGATGTCGCGGCCTTCATCCGTGACGACTGGGGCGGCCGGCTGATCCGAGGCTGGGACGAACAGTGGCTCGCCATGCCGGAGGCCATCGGGGACCAGCTGGGCCGCGCCGTCCTGGGTGCGGCGCCGGGGCAGACCATCATCGCGGACTCCACCACCGTGGTGCTGTACAAGCTGATCCGGGCTGCCCTCGCCGCCGTCGCGGACCCGGACCGCAATGAACTGGTGCTGGATACCGAGAACTTTCCCACGGACCGCTACCTGGTGGAGGGCATCGCCCTCGAGGAAGGCCTGACCCTCCGCTGGATCGAACCGGACCCTGCCGCTGGGGTCACCCTTGAACAGGTGCGCCAGGCCACCGGGCCGCGCACCGCCGTCGTCCTCCTTAGCCAGATCGCCTACCGTTCGGGCCACCTGGCTGACCTGCCGGGCATCACCGCGGCAGTGCACGACGCCGGCGCCCTGGTGGTGTGGGACCTTTGCCATTCGGCGGGATCGGTGGAGATCGACCTGGACGGCGCGGATGTCGACTTCGCCGCGGGCTGCACCTACAAGTACCTCAACGGGGGCCCCGGCTCCCCGGCGTTCGCCTACGTCAACGCCCGGCACCTGCCCTCGCTGAACCAGCCCATCTGGGGCTGGATGGGACGCAAGGACGCTTTCGAAATGGCGGCCGGCTATGAACCGGCGCAAGGGATCCGCGGGTTCCTCAGCGGCACTCCCGCCATCTTCGGCATGATCGCCATGCAGGGCACACTGGACATCATCGAAGAAGCCGGCATGGCTGCCATCCGTTCGAAGTCCGAAGACCTCACCGCCTTCGCCGTTGAGGTCTTCGACGCGTGGCTGGCACCCCTGGGCGCCGAACTGGCTACGCCACGGAATCCGGGGGAGCGGGGCGGCCACATCACGGTGGACCATCCGGGCTTCACGAAGGGCACCGTCGAGGCCCTGTGGGACGGCGACGTCATCCCCGACTTCCGCTCCCCGCGCGGCATCAGGGTGGGGCTGTCACCGCTGAGTACCAGCTTCGCCGAAGTGCTGCAGGGCATGGCGGCCATCCGGGACAGGCTGCAGGGCTGAGCGCAGCGCGGTCCTGCCGCGCGTGTTTCGACAAGGTTAGGCCCGGGCCGGTAAACTGGACGATGGATCCGGCTGCAGTCCGTGGCGGCTGGTTCCTGTTGTTGTCGGTTCCCTCCGGTTGACCGGGGCGGGACCACCGCGGCAGACCCGGCAGTGAGTTACTGACCTGGGCCCTCACGGCACATCCCCAAGGAGTTATTGTGGCACTTGACGCCGCTGTAAAGCAGTCCATCATCAAGGAATACGCAACCGCCGAAGGCGACACCGGTTCACCCGAGGTCCAGGTTGCCGTCCTGACCCAGCGGATCAAGGATCTGACTGAGCACATGAAGGAGCACAAGCACGACTACCACACCCAGCGCGGTCTGCTGGCCATGGTTGGTCGCCGCAAGCGCATGCTGAGCTACCTCAAGAAGACTGACATCGCCCGCTACCGTTCGCTCATCGAGCGCCTCGGCCTGCGCCGCTAGTCTGGCTTTGGGGCGGCCCTTTCCTGCCGGAACGGGCCGCCTTCTCCAAATGAAAAACTAAACAGGAGGATCAACCGCATCACGCATTCGCGGTCCTCGGTAGTGATCCCCGGGAACGGCTTCGTTGACTGAAGCCGGCGGCCCGTGGGTCTCGATCGATGACCGGGTGCAGGGCCAGTAGACAGATGCTGGGCTGGGTTGATGCGGCTGGACTTCCGTGAAACAGAAACGGAGGTGACTCTCTTGGAGGGTCCCGAAATCCAGTTCTCAGAGGCAGTCATTGACAATGGCCGCTTCGGCAAGCGTGTAATCCGCTTCGAAACCGGCCGCCTCGCCAAGCAGGCCGCCGGCGCAGCCATGGTGTACATCGACGACGACACCGCGCTGCTGTCCGCCACCACCGCCGGCAAGCACCCGCGCGAAGGCTTCGACTTCTTCCCGCTGACGGTTGATGTCGAAGAGCGCATGTACGCTGCCGGCCGCATCCCGGGCTCGTTCTTCCGCCGCGAAGGCCGCCCGTCCACCGAAGCCATCCTGGCCTGCCGCCTGATGGACCGCCCGCTGCGCCCCGCCTTCATCAAGGGCCTGCGCAACGAGGTCCAGATCGTGGTGACCGTCCTGGCCATCAACCCTGACGAGCTCTACGACGTGGTGGCCATCAACGCCTCCTCCATGTCCACCCAGCTGTCCGGCCTGCCGTTCTCCGGCCCCATCGGCGGCGTCCGCGTTGCCCTGGTCAACGACGAAAACGGCTCCCAGTGGGTTGCTTTCCCCAAGCACTCCCAGCTGGAAAACTCCGTGTTCAACATGGTGGTTGCCGGCCGCGTTGCCGGTGACGACGTCGCCATCATGATGGTCGAAGCCGAAGCCACGGACAACTCCTGGAACCTCATCAAGGAACAGGGCGCCACCGCCCCCACCGAAGAGGTTGTGGCCGAGGGCCTGGAGGCTGCCAAGCCGTTCATCAAGGCACTGTGCGACGCCCAGGCCGACCTGGCCGCCCGCGCCGCCAAGCCCACGGTCGAGTTCCCGGTCTTCCTGGACTACGAGGACGACGCTTACGCCGCCGTCGAATCCGCCGCTGCCGACAAGCTGGCCGCCGTTTTCCAGATCGCCGACAAGCAGGAACGCGACAACGCTTCCGACGCACTCAAGGACGAGGTCCTCTCCGGCCTCGCCGGCCAGTTCGAAGGCCGCGAGAAGGAACTCTCCGCAGCATTCCGCTCGGTCACCAAGCACGTTGTGCGCCAGCGGATCCTCAAGGACCAGGTCCGCATCGACGGCCGTGGCCTGACGGACATCCGCCAGCTCACCGCCGAGGTCGAGGTCCTGCCCCGCGTCCACGGCTCCGCCATCTTCGAACGCGGCGAAACCCAGATCATGGGTGTCACCACGCTGAACATGCTCAAGATGGAACAGCAGATCGACTCGCTGTCGCCGGTGACGCGCAAGCGCTACATGCACAACTACAACTTCCCGCCGTACTCCACCGGTGAAACCGGCCGCGTGGGCTCGCCCAAGCGCCGCGAAATCGGCCACGGCGCCCTGGCCGAACGTGCACTCGTGCCCGTCCTGCCGTCCCGCGAGGAATTCCCCTACGCCATCCGCCAGGTGTCCGAGGCCCTCGGCTCCAACGGTTCGACGTCGATGGGTTCCGTCTGCGCCTCCACCCTGTCCCTGCTGAACGCCGGTGTGCCCCTGAAGGCCGCCGTCGCCGGCATCGCCATGGGCCTGGTCTCCGACCAGGTGGACGGCCAGACCCGCTACGCAGCGCTGACCGACATCCTCGGCGCCGAAGACGCCTTCGGTGACATGGACTTCAAGGTTGCCGGTACCTCCGAGTTCGTCACGGCCATCCAGCTGGACACCAAGCTCGACGGCATCCCCGCCTCGGTCCTCGCCGCGGCCCTGAAGCAGGCCCGCGAAGCCCGCCTGCACATCCTCGAGGTCATCAACTCGGCCATCGACACCCCGGACGAGCTCTCCGAGTTCGCACCGCGCGTCATCGCCGTGAAGATCCCCGTGGACAAGATCGGCGAGGTCATCGGCCCCAAGGGCAAGATGATCAACCAGATCCAGGAAGACACCGGCGCCGACATCTCCATCGAGGACGACGGCACCGTCTACATTGGCGCCACGAACGGTCCGTCTGCCGACGCAGCACGCTCCGCCATCAACGCCATCGCGAACCCGCAGGTCCCGGAAATCGGCGAACGCTACCTGGGTACGGTCGTCAAGACGACCACCTTCGGTGCCTTCGTGTCGCTGACCCCGGGCAAGGACGGCCTCCTGCACATCTCCGAGCTCCGCAAGCTGGCCAACGGCAAGCGCGTGGACAACGTGGAAGACGTGGTCTCCGTCGGACAGAAGATCCAGGTGGAAATCACCAAGATCGACGACCGCGGAAAGCTCTCGCTCGCCCCGGTGGTTGCCGAGGAAGAGGCTCCGGCCGACTCCGAGCGCGCCCACGCCACGGAGCCTGCTGAAGGCGCCGACGTCTAACAGCCCGGGCTTCCAGGCACAAGCATGAAGCGGCGGGACCGGTGGATGATCCACCGGTCCCGCCGCTGTTACGATGGCAGCCAGATCCGGCTGCCCGTCCCGAAAGGCATCAATGACTGTTGTACCCCTGCCGCTTGAGCAGAACCACGCCGGCGACACCCTGGTCCACGGCTCCGACGGCGGGTCCGAGGTCCGGCGTTCCGTGCTGCCCGGGGGAGTGCGGGTTCTGACCGAAGCGATGCCGGGCCAGCGGTCAGCCACCATCGGCTTCTGGGTGGGCGTGGGCTCCCGTGACGAGGCTCCCGGCCAGCACGGCTCCACCCACTTCCTCGAGCACCTGCTGTTCAAGGGGACCAGGCGCCGCACGGCCCTGGAGATCGCCTCCGCCTTCGACGAGGTCGGCGGCGAATCCAACGCGGCCACGGCCAAGGAAAGCACCTGCTACTTCGCCAGGGTCCTGGACACCGACCTGCCCATGGCCATCGACGTCATAGCGGACATGATCACCGGCGCGGTGCTGGACCCTGACGAGATGGAGCAGGAACGGGACGTCATCCTCGAGGAAATCGCCATGGACAGCGATGACCCCACCGACGTCGCCCACGAGCACTTCGTCGCCGCGGTCCTGGGCAGCCACCCGCTGGGCCGCCCCATCGGCGGCACGCCCGCAGCCATCAAGGCCGTGGCCAGAGACTCCGTGTGGGAGCACTACCGCAGGTTCTACAAGCCCGAAGAACTGGTCATCACCGCCGCAGGCGGGCTGGACCACGACGTCGTCTGCGGACTCGTGGTGGATGCCCTCCAGACCGCAGGGTGGTCGCTGAAGCCCGACGCGGCACCGGTGCAGCGGCGCTCCACCGAACGCGCCCTGATCGCCGGAACCGCAGGCCTGCACGTGGTCAAGCGCGCGGTGGAGCAGGCTAACATCATCATGGGATGCCCCACGATCGTTGCCACCGACGAGCGCCGATACGTCATGAGTGTCCTGAATGCGGTCCTGGGCGGCGGCATGTCCTCCAGGCTGTTTCAGGAAGTCCGTGAAAAGCGCGGCCTGGTGTACTCCACCTACTCCTTTGCCTCGTCCTACGCCGACGCCGGCTACTTCGGCATGTACGCGGGCTGCACGCCGTCCAAGGTACGGCAGGTGCTGGACCTCCTGGCGGTGGAGCTGGACAAGCTCGCCGAGCACGGCATCTCCGACGACGAGCTGCGCAAGGCCGTGGGACAGCTCGGCGGCGGGATCGTCCTGGCCCTTGAAGATACCGGGTCGCGGATGTCACGGCTGGGCCGCGCCGAACTGGTGTCGGGCGAATACCAGGACATCGACGAAACCCTGCGCCTCATCAAGGCCGTCACCGCAGAACAAGTCCAGGAACTGGCCGCCGAACTCGCCGCAGCCCCGCGGACCGTCACGGTGGTGGGCCCGTTCGAGGAAACCGAGACGTTCGGACTATAGCGAGCCGGCATTCCCCGGCGCCCGCGGGACAGGGAAGCTGGCGGCGCCACCGGTAAGAGTCCATCCTGAGTAGCAGGGGATTGATTCAACCGGGGCGGCGATGGGCGGTTCAGCAATGGAGCACGGGCATCCGGCTTTGTCCGGCATGCTGGGTCACTGGCGGGGGATGACCCACGTCGCTGCCGGCCCGTGGGGGCCCGAACGCAGCGTTGACGCAGAAGTGACCTACAGCCAGGTGGCCGGGGGTCTGGGCGTCGTGCAGAGCTACCGCCACACCGATCCTGACGGCAGCCATTTCGAAGGCCACGGCATCTTCACCGTGGACCCTGTGCGCCATGATGTGCTCTGGTACTACGTGGACAGTACCGGCGTGCCGCCCGGAACCGCCGAGCGCTGCACCTGGCGCAACGGTGTCCTCCGCGTCGAACGCCGCAGCGACGCAGGCTGGACACGCCACTCCCTCCTGCTTGAGGACGGGGTGCTCACCCACGTCACCGAGCTGCGGCCACCCGCAAAGGACGACGGCGGGGGTCCGGCCAGTGCAGACGCCGCTGCGGACGGGCGAAGCCCCGGATTCCGGCCGTTCATGCGTTCGGTCTTCCACCGGGCCTGAACTGCGTCCGCCCGCCCGGCTGCGCGCAGTTCGGGTCTGTGCCGCCACCCTCGCGGCGCCCCGTCTGTGGCCCCGGCCCCGCCCCGGCCCCCGGAAATGCGGCGACATCACGTCGCTGGCAGCCAATTTCGTTGACAGAACCGAGGGTCCGCTCTACATTGGCTGTAATCTGAATCACCTTTCAGGTTTGGGGATTTCCCCTCACGAACGCACATCCTGCGGATCTTCACCGAAAGGCATCCCGTGAAGGAAACAAAGAAGTTTTTGATGGCCGCCGTTGTGGCATCCGGGCTGGCCCTCAGCGCATGCGCGCCCACAGCCGGCGCCGGCGCTCCCGCGGGCACCGGCAACGCCGCCGAGCCCGTCAACGTGGGCATTATCTACTCCAAGACCGGCGCGCTGGCCGCGTACGGAGAAACCTACTACCAGGGGCTGCAGGCAGGGATCGACTACGCCACCAACGGCACCGGCGAGGTCAACGGCGCCAAGATCAACCTGACGTACGCTGACGACGCCGGCGACCCGGACAAGGCCGTCACGGCAGCCAAGGACATGATCGGCAAGGGCTACAAGATCATCGGCGGCACCGCCTCCTCCGGCATCGCGCTGAAGCTTGCCGAACAAGCCCAGCAGAACAAAGTGCTGTACATCTCCGGCCCAGCAGCCACCGACGCCATCCAGGGGGTCAACAAGTACACCTTCCGCTCCGGCCGGCAAAGCCTGCAGGACGTGGCCACGGCCGGAACCTTCATCGACACCAAGGGCAAGAAAGTCGTGGTGTTCGCCCAGGACAACGCCTTCGGGCAGGGCAACGTCGCCGCCGTCAAGGCCGTCCTCGGCGCCAAGGGTGCCACGGTGGAAGCTGTCCTGGTTCCCGAAAACCAGGAACTGACCCCCTTCGCGCGCCAGCTGCTTGATGCGAAGCCGGATATGGTCTTCGTCGCCTGGGCCGGTGCGACCTCCGGCACCATGTGGCAGGCGCTGAACCAGCAGGGTGTCTTCGACGCCGCGCCGGTGGTGACCGGCCTGGGCGATGCCGCCACGTTCGGCGCCTACGGCCCCGCGAGCTCCAAGATCAGCTTCCTCAACCACTACTTCCCGGGCGCGGCAGGAAACGACGTGGAGAAGAAGATGATTGCCGCCGTCGAGAAGGCCGGCGGCAAGCCGGACCTCTTCACTCCCGACGGCTTCGTCGCCGGCCAGCTGATTGCCCAGGCCGTCAAGCAGGGCGGGGGGACCGATCCTGACGCGATGGTCAAGGCGCTCGAGGGCTACAGCTTCGACGGCCCCAAGGGCAAGGAAACCGTGCGGGCCTCGGACCACGCCCTGATCCAGGACATGTACCAGGCAAAGCTCGTCCAAAAAGGTGACAGCTGGGCGCCCGAGCTCATCAAGGCCGTTCCGGGCGACACCGTCGCCCCGCCGGAAAAGAAGTAGGAACCGGATGGCAACCCCAGCCCTGCCCGCCCTGGCGGTGGACGGCCTCGGTCTCCAGATCGGTGGTGCACGCATCCTGCAGGATGTGGACTTCACCGTCGACGCCGGTGAAATGATCGGCGTGATCGGCCCCAACGGGGCCGGCAAGACCACCTTGTTCAACCTGATTTCCGGCGTCCTGCGGCCCACGGCAGGCAGCATCACGCTGAACGGCAGGGAGATCACGGCCGCGCCAATCCACCGCCGGGCCTCGGCAGGGCTGGGACGGACTTTCCAGACTTCCAATCTCTTCCCGAGGCTCAGCGTGCTGGAGAACGTCCGGCTGGCGGCCCAGGCAAAACTCGGGGGCAGTTTCAGCATCCTGCGGTTTCCCTCGGCCACGGACCAGGCAACCCGGATTGCCCGCGGCACCATCGCCGAGGTGGGGCTCACCGGGAAATTGGCGACGGCGGCGGGAGACTTGTCGCACGGCGACAAGCGAAAGGTGGAGATCGCCGTGCTCCTGGCCACCGATCCCACCGTGGTGCTGCTGGATGAACCGATGGCCGGAGTGGCATCGGGGGATGTTCCGTCCCTGGCGGCAATCATCAGGGGAATGCACCGGGACCGCGGCTGCACGGTCCTGATGGTGGAGCACCACATGGACGTGGTGCTGGGCCTGGTGGACCGGGTTGCCGTGATGCACCACGGCAGCCTGTTGGCCCTGGACACCCCGGACGCCGTCATGGCCAACCCCACAGTCCAAAGCGCCTACCTCGGAGAAACCGTATGAACACCGCCACGGGCCCTGCCGCCGGAGAAGCGACACCCATCCTCAGGGTTGCGGGCCTCAGTGCCAGGATCGCCGGGCAGCAGGTGGTCGAAGATGTGTCCTTCTCCGTGCCGGCCACAGGCATCACCGCCCTGCTGGGCCGCAATGGCGTGGGCAAGACCAGCACCATCAAGGCCATCATCGGCCTGATTGACCGCAGCGGCGTGGTGGAACTGGGTGGTGAGCGGATAGACAAGGACGCCACCTTCAAAATCATCAAGCGCGGCGTGGGCTATGTTCCGGAGGACCGTGAAGTCTTCTCCAAACTGACGGTTGCGGAGAACCTTCGGCTCGCCGAACGCGATGCCGCCCCGCGCAGGCAACTGGTGGAGGAACTCTTCCCGGATCTGCTGGCCCGCTCCGGCCAAATGGCCGGAACACTGTCCGGCGGCCAGCAGCAGATGGTCTCCCTGGCCCGCGCCCTCCTGAACACCAACAAGGTCCTGCTGGTTGATGAACCGACCAAGGGCCTCGCCCCAAAGATCGTGGGCGAAGTGGCGGAGACCCTCGCCGAAGCCGCCAGGACCGTCCCCATCCTGCTCGTCGAGCAGAACCTGCACGTCGTCCGCCAGCTCGCCGGCGGCGCCGTCGTGCTCTCCGGCGGACGGGTGGTCCACACCGGCCCGGCCCGTGACTTCCTCGACGACGCCGGCCTGATCCACAGGCATCTTGGTGTCTCCGCCGACGCGGCGGCCCAGGGGGACCCGGTCCGGAGAGGGGCTGCGCAATGAGCACCGTCATCCTGCTGACGTTCACCGGCCTGGGCCTTGGGGCACTGTATTTCCTCGTCGCCGCCGGTCTCTCCCTGATATACGGGCTGATGGGCGTGCTCAACTTCGCGCACGGTGCCTTCCTGACCCTTGGTGCGTTCACCGGCTGGGAAATTGCCCGCCGGGCCGGCGCCGACAACTGGGGAACGTTCCTGCTGTCCCTGGCAATCGGAGCCGCCGCAGGGGCGGTCTTTGCCGCCTTCACCGAGTTCGTCCTGATCCGCCGGCTGTACCAGCGGCACATCGAGCAGGTCCTGGTCACCGTGGGCCTGTCGCTTGCCGCAGTAGCCCTCTTCGACGGCATCTGGGGAACGGACCCCGTCTACATCCAGGGGCCGGCCTGGTTCAAGGACACTACGGACATCCTTGGTGCCCGCATTCCCAACGACCGGTTCGTCTGTATCGTTGCGGCCGCCCTGGTGCTGCTGGCCCTGGTGTTCTTCCTGAAGAAGACCAGGTACGGCATGATCATCCGCGCCGGCGTCGAAAATCGGTCCATGGTCACCGCCCTTGGCATCGATGTCCGCAAGGCCTTCACCCTGGTCTTCACCATCGGCGGGGCGGCCGCGGGGCTGGGCGGGGTCCTCGCCTCGCACTATTTCGGCTACGTCTCACCGATGCTCGGCGGTTCGCTGCTGATCTTCGCCTTCATCGTCACGGTGATCGGTGGCCTGGGCTCGCTGACCGGCGCGGCGATCGCCGCCGTCGTCGTCGCCGTCCTGCAGCAGTTCGCCAACTTCTACCTGGGCGGCACCGGTGACTTCGTCGTCGTGCTGGCGCTGGCGCTGGTGCTGCTCTTCCGTCCCACCGGCCTGCTTGGGAGAACCGCATGAGCACCGATACCGACACCAACAGCACCGGCGGCCCGGCGACGGGAGGCAGCACCGCGCTCCAGCCGGCCAAACGCCGGCGCGGACGTGCCGCGGGTTCGCCCGGCGGGACACCGGATTCCGGGCGGCCCGGCCTCACCGGCCGCGGCGTCGCAGCATGGGCCGGGAGCGTGGCGGGAGTGCTGCTCCTGGTCCTGCTGCCGCTGCTGAACATTTCGCTGCCGGGTGTGCTGCCGGGTCCCACCTATACGCCCGGGTCCCTGCAGCTGCTGGCCATGTGCATGCTGATGGCCGCGGCCGCGCTGACCTACCACCTGCTCCTCGGCGTTGCCGGCCTGCTCTCCTTCGGGCACGCACTCTACTTCGGCGCCGGGGTGTACGGGCTGGCCATCATCCTGCAGAACCTCGACATCCCGCTCCTGCCCGCCATGGGGCTCACCCTGCTGGTGGTCATCGTGCTGGCCCACGTCGTGGGGAGCATCAGCCTGCGCGTCAGCGGCATCCCCTTCGCCATGGTCACCCTCGCCTTCGCCCAGGCCGGCTCGGTCATAGTGGGGCGCAATCCCGACGGCCGCACCGGGGGTGACGAGGGACTGACGCTGCGCACCGACAACCTGCCGGACTTCCTGGTGGGCGTGGTCAACACCCGCAACCTGTATTGGCTGGCGCTGGCCGTGCTGGTGGCCGTATTCGTGGTGGTTACCTGGGTGCAGTCGTCCCGGGCCGGCCACGCGGCCGCCGCCGTCCGGGAGAACGAGCTGCGCGTCCGCGTCCTTGGCCTCCAGCCGTATCTGGTCAAGCTGCTGGTCTTTGTCGTCTCCGCGGTCCTGGTGTGCGTGATCGGGATGGTCTTCCTGCTCCTCCAAAGCGGTGCCATTCCCCGCGCAGTCTCGTCCGACCTGACCATCACGCTGCTGGTCATGGTGGTCCTTGGCGGGGTGGGCTCCCGCTGGGGCGCGGTGGTGGGCGGGGTGTTCTACACGATCCTCGACCAGCGCCTCACCGCGCTGGCCAACTCGGAAGGCATCAAATCCCTGCCGGACATCCTGCGGGTACCGTTGTCAGAACCGTTATTCATCCTCGGCACGCTCTTCATCCTCGTGGTGCTCTTCCTGCCCGGAGGCCTGGCGGGAACCGCCGAACGGCTGGCACGGCGGCGCCGCGGCCCGCAGGCAGGCGCCGGCACCGAAACCCCGCGCGACATCCTGGAGGACGCTGCATGACCAAACCAACCTTGCCCACCTCCGAAGGGCTCCACACCTTGGGCCGCTGGACCACGGACCGCAGCGCCGCCACCCCCAACCGGATCGCCATCGACGACCGCGGCTGCACACTGGCGTACAGCGAGCTGGAGCGCCGCGCGGCCAACCTCGCTGCCGGCCTGCGCTCGGCCGGTTACCGGATCGGTGACCGCGTAGCGACCCTGACCGGCAACAGCTCGGACCACGTGGTGGCTTTCTTCGCGTGCGCCAAGGCAGGACTGGTCCTGGTTCCGCTGTCCTGGCGGCTCGCGCCCAGGGAACTGGCCCTGCAACTCGAGGTGGCCGAGCCCCAACTGCTGCTCGTGGAGGATGACCTTGCGGCGCTGGGCGCGGCGGCATGCGCCCTGCTCCCGCACCGGCCCCGTACCGCGTCGCTGGGACCGGGCGGGGTGGAAAAATCCGTGCCGCCGCCCACGCGGGTGGCGCCGGCACCGGAAACCACTGTGCGGCAGGACGTGCACGACGACGACGCCCTGCTGATGGTGTTCACCTCCGGCACGGAGGGGGCCAGCAAAGCAGCAGTCCTGACCCATGCCAACTGTTTCTGGAACAACCTGTCCCTCTCACGCACCCTGGACATGGGCAGCAGCGATGTGGTCCTGGCCGTACTGCCGCAATTCCACGTGGGGGGCTGGAACATCCAGCCGCTGCTGGCCTGGTGGGTTGGCGCCACCGTGGTCCTGGAACGCGGTTTCGATCCCGGCCGGGTCCTGCAGCTGATCCCCGAACGCCGCGTCACCATGCTGATGGGGGTGCCCACGCAGTACCTGATGCTCGCCGAGCATCCTGACTTTTCCTCCGCCGAACTGGGCAGCCTCCGGCACGCCGTGGTGGGTGGCGCGCCCATGCCGGCGCCGCTCCTGCGGATCTGGCACCGCAGGGGAGTGGCGCTGAGCCAGGGCTACGGCCTCACGGAGGCGTCCCCGAACGTGCTATGCCTGGCGAATGAGGATGCCGAACGGATGGTGGGCTATTCGGGCAAGCCCTACCCCCATGTCTCAGTGGCCGTGGCGGACCCGGCCACCGGGGAGATCCTGGCGGGCGCGGCTGCCGGCGAGCTGCTGGTCGGTGGTCCGGGCGTGTTTGCCGGCTACTTCCGCGATCCTGCGGCCACGGCCGCCGTCCTGGCCGGCGGCTGGCTGCACACCGGCGACCTCGTGGAACGGGACGCCGAGGGCTACATCAGGGTGGTGGACCGGCTCAAGGACATCTACATTTCGGGTGGGGAGAACGTGGCACCATCCGAAGTCGAGGCTGTCCTCCTCGGCCACCCTGCCGTGGAACAGGCCGCCGTGGTCGGGGTGGAGGATGCCCGCTGGGGTGAAACCGGCCTTGCCTTCGTGGTGGTCCGTCCGGGCATGGTCACGGACGAACAGGAACTGCTGGAGCACTGCAGCTCGCTGCTGGCCCGCTTCAAGGTCCCCGCCCGGATCGAGATGGTCGCCGCCCTGCCACGGACAGCCCTGAACAAGGTGCTGCGCGCCAAATTGCGCCAGGAGTTGGCCGGGCGTCCCGCACCGGGACTTGAACCCGCGGCGGGAAGCCGGCCATGAGCACGGCGCCGCGCACCGCCAGGGGGAACCGGACCCGGGCCAAGCTGCTGGAGGCGGCTGAGGCAGTCTTCGCCTCGGTGGGCTACCACGAGGCCTCCATCGTGAAAATCACGGAGGCGGCCGGCGTGGGACTGGGCACGTTCTACCTGTATTTCGACGGCAAGCAGGCCATCTTCGATGAAGTGGTGGAGGACCTCAACCGCAGGGTCAGGCACGCAATGACCGACGCGGCACGGAACGCCCCCAGCCGGATGGAGGCGGAACGGGCCGGGTTCCGTGCGTTCTTCCGGTTCACGGCCCAGCACCCTGCACTGTACCGGATCATCCGGCAGGCCGAGTTTGTCTCCCCGGGCGCTTTGCGGCTGCACTACACCCGGATCGTCAACGGCTACATCGAGGGTTTGAAATCGGCGCAGGCAGGCGGCGAAGTCAGGGACATGGACCCCACCGTCGCGGCCTGGGCCCTCATGGGAATCGGCGAACTGATCGGCATGCGCTGGGTCCTGTGGGATGAGGAAGGCGCACCGCCGGTCGAGGGAGCCAGGCCCGAGGTGCCCGAAGAAGTGTTTGAAGAAATGATGCAGTTCATCGAACGGGGCCTCGCCCCTGATACCCGCCCCACCTCCACCCCGCCCCAGGAAGGGACGTTGCCATGACCCGGACAACCAGCCAGGAAACTTACCGCACGGCGGACGTTGCGGTGCGCGGCGGAACACTGCATACCGCCATCTGGGGGCCGGATGATCCTGCCGCTCCGGCCATCCTTGCCGTGCACGGCGTCACCGCCTCGCACAAGTCATGGGCGTACCTCGCCGCCGCCCTGCCCGACGTCCGGATCATCGCGCCGGACCTGCGCGGACGCGGCCAAAGCAACCAGCTGCCCGGACCCTACGGGATGACCTCCCATGCGCAGGACCTGGCAGCGGTCCTTGGGGAACTGGCGGAGGGACCCGTCGTCGTGGTGGGACACTCCATGGGAGGCTTCGCGTCGCTGGTCCTCGCGGATCTCTTCCCGGAGCTCGTCCGTTCGCTGGTCCTGGTGGACGGGGGCCTGCCGCTTCAGGTCCCGGCGGGATTGAGCGACGAGGAGATCATCTCCTCGGTCCTGGGCCCGGCGGCCGAACGCCTGAATGCCACCTTCCCGAACCGCGAGGTCTACCGGTCCTTCTGGCGGCAGCACCCCGCCTTCAGTTCCGACTGGAGCCCCTTGGTGGACGCTTATGTGGACTACGACCTCACTGGTGAAGAACCCGAACTCCGGCCCGCCACCCGCTACGAGGCGATGGCGGAGGACACGGCGGACCTCCACCGCGGCGCGTCACTGCTGAAGGCGCTGGCGGACCTTGCCGTGGACACCGAAGTCCTCCGGGCGCCGCGGGGGCTGCTGAATGAGCCGGCGGCCCTCTACGCCCCCGGCTACCTGGAGTCATGGGCCGCAAAGCTCCCCAACCTTCGGGTCAGGCAGGTGCCGGACGTGAACCACTACACCATCGTCATGGGCGAGGCGGGAGCGGCAGCGGTTGCGGAGAGCGTCCGAGCGGCCCTGGCCGGACAGTGAGCGCCGGCCGGGTCACCGGCCGGCCGCTTCAGCCCCCCGCGAAGGGCGGCAGCACGTCCACGACGTCATCGGGGCCAAGGACGGTTGCGTGGTCCCGCACGGCCACCTCATTGAGCAGGAAGCTGCTCCGGGCAAGGAGGCGGGGAAGCGGCGGCGTACCCGCCGGAGGCGCGGAACGCTCGACGGCGGTCACGGCTGCCAGCAGGTCCGCCACGGTGGCGCCCTCCGGCAGCTGGAATGTTTCTTCGTCGGAGCCGGCGGCAGCGCGCGCGGCAGCAAAGTAACGTACAAGCATCCGTGTCAGCCCCCGATGGCGCTCATGCTGCGGTCCGGCTGGACGAAGTCCGGGGCGTCAAGTCCCACGTGGTCCATGCCGTGGGCCTTTGGTTTGATCCACATGGCGTCCTGCCACCGCTGCGCCAGCTCGTCGTCGCCGGCTCCCGCGCGCAGCAGGCCCAGCAGGTCGAACTCCTCGCGGGAAAACAGGCAGCTCATGATCTTGCCCTCGGCAGTGATCCTGGTGCGCCGGCAGTCGGAACAGAAGGGTTCGGTGACCGAGGCGATAATCCCCACGGTTCCCAGCACCGGACTGTCCGAATGGGAGGAACCTTCCTGCCGCCGTCGCACCTCAAACCGCTCCGCGGGGGCGCCGTCACGCGCCCTGGGATCGGGGGTGAGGACGTAGTCCCGGGACAGCAGGGCGCGGATTTCGGCGGCGGTGATCATGTTCCGGCGGGTCCAGCCGTGATCGGCGTCGAGCGGCATCTGCTCAATGAACCGCAGTTCGTACCCGCGCTCCAGCGCCCAGGCCAGCAGCTGCGGCGACTCGGCGTCGTTGATGCCCCGCATCAGGACCGCATTCAGTTTGACCGGTCCCAGGCCGGCGGCCCAGGCGGCGTCCACGCCGGCGAGGACCTGGTCAAGGAACGGGCGCCGGGTCAGTTTGGTGAACGTCTCCTCATGGAGTGAGTCCAGCGACACATTGATGCGGGTAAGCCCGGCATCCTTCAGCGCGGCAGCCTTTTTGGCCAGGCCCACCCCGTTGGTGGTCATGGAGATCGGCAGGTCCGGGTGGTTGGCCCGGAGGGCAGCGATAATGTCCAGCAGGTCATGCCTGACCAGCGGTTCACCACCGGTCAGCCGCAGCTCCCGGACCCCCAGCTGCTCCACGCCGACCTTCACGATCCGCACGATTTCCCCCGCTGACATCACAGCCTGCTTGGCGAGCCATTCCAGGCCTTCCGCGGGCATGCAGTAGGTGCAGCGGAGATTGCACTTGTCCGTCAGGGACAGCCTCATGTCCGTGGCGCGGCGGCCATACCGGTCCGCCAGCCCGGCCGGCGCGTCAGCGGGGCGGCGCGCCGGAACGCCTGGCAGCGCAGGGGCTGCTTCCTCCCGCGGCTGCGGCATTCCTAGCTGGACACTCATGATTTCAGGCTACGCCACGTTGCGCCGTGCATCACACCTGTGACCAGCGCAGAACCCCCGGACGGAACCTGCGCCGGTGACCGCCGGCGAACCTATGCTGGATGTTGTGAAGAGTTCCCCGCAAAAGCACGGGGCGGACGACGACGGCGCCGGCCCCGGGGAGCATGCGGAAAGTTCCGTCCAACACCAGGCAGTCCCGCACCGGCCAGTCCCGCGCGCCGGGGCACGGTGGGCTGCGGCCGCCGGGATCGCAGCGGCCGCCGGCGGCGTCGCGGCGGGGGAACTGCTGGCGGGATTTGCCAGCCCATCGCTTTCGCCGCTGACCGCAGTGGGCGGCGCTGTCATCGATGCTGTCCCGCCCGGAGTCAAGGACTGGGCCATTTCCCTTTTTGGCACCTCTGACAAGGCCGCCCTCCTGGCGGGCATGGGGATGGCCATTGGCGCGCTGGCGGCCTTGGCAGGGGTCCTTGAGCTCCGCCGCCGGTTTGCCGGGGCCGCGGTGATGGGGATTTTTGGGGTGGCAGGACTGGCTGCGGTCCTCACCCGGTCCCAGGTGACCCCCTTGGCCCCCGTACTTCCGGTCCTGGCCGCGGCGGGCGCCGTCGTGCTGTTGCGTCTCCTGGTCCGGCGGCTGCAGTCCTGGGAAGGCTCCGCTCCGGGGGAAGCAGGGCCCGGAGGAACCGCCGCCGGTTCCCGCCGCAGTTTCCTCCAGGCTCTCGCCGCCACCTCCGCCGCCTCCGCCCTGGGAGGAGTGCTGGCGGCATTCTGGCGCGGAGCTGCCATCGCCGCCACCGAAGCCAGGGCACGGATCACCCTGCCGGCTCCTGCGTCGGCGGCACCGCCTATTCCCGCCGCCGCAGAGCCGGGCGTTCCCGGCCTGCCGCCGCTGGTCACCCCCAACCCTGGTTTCTACCGGATCGACACAGCCCTGGCTGTTCCCACGGTCAACCCGGAGGCCTGGGTCCTGAAAGTCTCCGGAATGGTGGCCCGGGAAGTCCAGCTCTCCTTCGCCGACCTCCTGGGGAAGCCCCTTGTGGAACGCCACATCACCATTGCCTGTGTGTCCAATGACGTGGGCGGGGACCTGATCGGCAACGCCCGGTGGCTCGGCTGGCCGGTCCGCGAACTGCTGGCCCTTGCGGTTCCCCAGCCGGGGGCAGACATGGTCCTCTCCCGGAGCGCCGACGGCTGGACGGCCGGAACGCCGCTGGAGGTCCTCACCGACGACGGCAGGGACGCGCTCCTTGCCGTGGGCATGAGCGGTGAACCCTTGCCGCTGGAGCACGGATTCCCGGTCCGCCTGGTGGTCCCCGGCCTCTACGGTTACGTGTCCGCCACCAAATGGGTCACCGAACTGAAAATCACCACGTTTGCGCAGGACTCCGGGTACTGGACACCGCGGGGCTGGTCCGCGCGCGGTCCCATCAAGACGTCGTCACGCATCGACGTGCCCCGCAGCGGGCGTCCAGTCAGTGCAGGAACCGTCCTCCTGGCCGGGGTTGCCTGGGCCCAGCACACCGGAATCCAAAAGGTGGAACTGCGGCTCAACCGGGGGCCGTGGCGGGAAGCCGAACTGGCCCCGGGCATCTCCGTTGATACTTGGTACCAGTGGAAGCTGGCCGTGGACCTCACTCCGGGGCAGTATGAGGTGCAGGTCCGCGCCATCGATCTCAACGGTGTGCCCCAGGACGAAACCGCGCGGCCTCCGGCACCGGACGGAGCCACGGGATTCCACACCGTTAGAGTGGACGTGAAATCCTGACGGCCGCGACCAAAGGCGTACCCATGACCAGCCACCCCCACGGCAAAGCAGGCCCGGCCCACCACGCCCGCTCCGTTGCTGAGCATCTGGCGGCGGTTACGCACCTCCTGGCCGGGCTGGCGGCAGAGTCCCGCGTTGAAGTCCTTCCCCTCTTCGATGCGCACGGCCGGGCGCTGGTGCACGGCTTACTGGCGCCCATCAGCCTTCCTCCTTTCGCGAACTCCCAAATGGACGGGTACGCCGTCCGTTCCACGGACATTCCCGACGGCGGAACCGACGTGCGCATCGCGCAGCCCGTGCCTGCCGGGTCAAGCCCGCAGCCGCTCCAGCCAGGGACCGCGGCGCCCATCATGACCGGTGCCATGATCCCGGAGGGGGCCGACGCCGTCGTACCTATCGAAAAAGCGGTGCCGGACCACTTCCGCGCGGAGGGCATCGGCGGTCTGGTGACGCTGCCCGCAACCGTTCCGGGGACCTACGTGCGTGCCGCCGGCAGCGACATCGCGGCGGGGGAGCGGGCCCTGGCCGCCGGAACGTGCCTGGGACCGGCGCAGCTGGGACTCCTCGCAGCCCTCGGCGTGGCTGAAGTGGAGGTGTACCGGGCAGTGTCCGTCCTGCTTGTCACCACGGGGGACGAGGTAGTTGAACCGGGACAACCACTGCCGCAGGGCAAGATCTACGACTCCAACGGAACCCTCCTGGAAGCCGCCATGCAGCAGGCGGGACTCAACGTCCGGCGCGCAGGCCTCTCCACTGACAACCCCGCAGAACTCCAGGCGCTGCTGCGGACCCGGGGCCATGACGTGGACCTGATCGTGACCACGGGCGGGGTCAGTAAGGGCGCGTATGAGGTGGTGCGCCAGGCCATGGCGGAGCAACCGGTCGAGTTCCTCCACGTCGCCATGCAGCCGGGCGGCCCCCAGGGGATAGGACTGTTCGACGGCGTTCCCTTCCTGGGGTTTCCCGGCAACCCGGTCAGCTGCCTGGTCTCCTTCGAGATGTTCCTTCGCCCGGCCCTGTCGGCTTTGCTCGGGGCGCCGACGCCCCGGCTGCCCCTGCGCGCCCGCCTGACCCAGCCCCTGAACTCCCCCGGGCAGAAGCACCAGGTCCGGCGTGGAAGCCTGCAGCCCGGCGGGACCGTGCAACTGGAGGGCGGCGAGGGCTCGCACCTGATGCACGCGCTCGCGGGGTCGAACGCACTGGTCCACGTCCCCGTTGGCGTAACGGAGCTCGCCGCCGGCGACGAGGTGGAAGTATGGATGCTGTGAACGCAGAACAGACCCCCGCACTGACGCACCTGCGCCAGGACGGCAGCGCCCAGATGGTGGATGTTTCCGCCAAGGCAGAAACAACCCGCGAGGCGACGGCCACCGCCACGGTCCGGACCACACCGGAGGTGATGCGGCTCCTGGGCACCGGCGGGCTCCCCAAGGGGGATGCCTTGGCCGTTGCGCGCGTGGCAGGCATCATGGCCGCCAAGAAGACCCCGGACCTGATTCCGCTGTGCCATCCGCTGCCGTTGTCCAAGGTGACGGTCGATTTTGACCTTGGCGAGGATGCCGTCGCCATCAGCTCCACCGTCAAGACACGGGGCGTTACCGGGGTGGAGATGGAAGCCCTGACAGCGGCGTCCGTAGCTGCGCTGAGCGTCTACGACATGATCAAGGCCGTGGACAAACACGCCGTCCTCACGGACATCAAGGTGCTGGCCAAGAGCGGCGGCAAGAGCGGAGACTGGGCCCTGTGACCACCCCCAACACCCTTCGGGTTCCCGAACCGCACCGGCACGGCGATGTGCAGGGACGCAAAGCCGGCGTCGTCATCGCGTCCACCCGCGCCGCCGCCGGCATCTACGACGACGAAACCGGGCCCGTGATCACCGACTGGCTCACCGAACACGGTTTTGACGTGTTCCCCGCCATGGTGGTCCCCGACGGCGACCCCGCGGGCGCAGCCGTCCGGGCGCTCCTTACCCAGCACCCCGCCGTCGTCATCACCAGCGGCGGCACCGGCCTCAGCCCGGACGACCGGACACCCGAGGTCACCCTGCCCCTGCTGGACCGGGAAATCCCCGGAATCATGGAGGCCATCCGGCGGGCCGGCGCCGCCAAAACGCCGTTCGCCGCCCTGAGCCGGGGGTACGCCGGCGCCGCGGGACGCACGTTCATCGTGAACCTGCCCGGCTCGCCGAAGGGCGTCATGGACGGCCTGGGCGTCCTGGACCCGCTCATCGGGCATCTTTGCGACCAACTGGAGGGCGGACATGGGCACTGAAGCATTCGAAGTAGTCAGCGCGGTCCTGAGCGCCGAGCCCATCTCCGTTGACCAGGCGATTGCAGCCGTGGAAAGCGAGACGGCCGGCGCCGTGGTCAGCTTCAGCGGCGTGGTGCGCAACCACGACGGCGGCAAGGCTGTTGAGCGCCTCAGCTACAGTGCGCACCCCACGGCGCACCAGGTGATGGCCGACGTCGTCGCGCGCCTGGTTGCCGAACAGAACGCCGAAGCCGGTGCCGGGCCCGGACAGCCCGTCCGGATCTGGGCCGCGCACCGGATCGGGATGCTGGAGATCGGGGATCCGGCCCTAGTGTGCGCGGTGTCCGCCGCGCACCGCGGCCAGGCCTTCGCCGTCTGCTCCGAGCTGGTGGACCGCATCAAGGAACAGGTACCCATTTGGAAGGAACAGTTCTTCTCGGACGGCACCGTCGAATGGGTCGGCGCAGGCAGCTGACGCTGCTGCCCGGACGGCCCCCGGGTGCGAGGTAACGCACGCCGCCCGGTTCCTGCGCGCGCCGGTCCCGCCGGTAGGGTTAACGGCATGACCGAACAACACTCCGTTCCCAAGCTGGTGGCCGTCCTTGGCGCCAACGGACGCATGGGCGCCGAAGCCGTCAAAGCCGTCGACGCCGCACCCGACATGAAGCTCGTCGCAGCCCTGGGACGGGGTGACTCGCTGGAGCAGCTGGCCGCCTCGGGCGCCCAGTATGTGGTGGACCTGACGGTTCCCGAAAGCACCGAAGCCAACGTCCGCTTCGCCGTCGAGCACGGCATCCACGCCGTGGTGGGCACCACCGGCTGGGACGCGGGACGCCTGTCTGCCCTGGAGTCTTTGCTGGCAGGACACCCGGAAACCGGCGTCCTCATTGCCCCCAACTTCGCCCTGGGCTCGGTCCTGGCCTCGGCCTTCGCGGCAAAGGCATCGAAGTACTTCGAATCGGTGGAGATCATCGAATTGCACCACCCGGACAAGGTTGACGCCCCGTCCGGCACCGCTGTCCGCACGGCCCAGCTGATCGCCGCCGAGCGCACGGCGGCGCAGGTGCCGCCCAGCCCGGATGCCACCACCAGCGAGCGTGCCGGGGCCCGCGGCTGCGAGGTAGACGGCGTCCGGGTCCACAGCGTCCGGCTGCGCGGCCTGGTGGCACACCAGGAAGTGCTCCTGGGCGGTCCGGGGGAGCAGCTGACCCTCCGCCACGATTCCTTCGACCGCGCCTCCTTCATGCCCGGCGTGCTCCTAGGGGTGCGCAACGTTGCGGCACACCCGGGCCTGACAGTGGGCCTGGACGGGTACCTGGACCTGGGACTCTAGGCCATGAACGGTCTGCTTGCCGGTTTCCGGAAAAACCGCACCAAGATCTGGGTGGGCGCGGTGACGCTTCTGCTGGTCTTCTACCTGGTGGTCTCCTTCCAGCGTTCCCTCCTGCTCCTGACCGATAGCAACCTCACGGCCAAGGCCATCGGCGCCGCCTACCTGGTGCTGCCGGTGGTGGGTGCCTGGGCCCTGATCCGCGAGCTCATGTTCGGCGCCCGCACCGAGCAGATGGCCAAAGTCCTGGAAGCCGAAGGCGGGCTGCCCGTCGATGAGCTCCCACGCACGCCTGGCGGCCGGATCGTCCGGGCCGCGGCAGATGCGGAGTTTGAAAAGTACCGGGCCGAAGCCGAAGCCGCCCCCAACGACTGGCGTTCCTGGTTCCGCCTCAGCTGTGCCTACGACGCGGCCGGCGACCGCAAACGTGCGCGGGCGTCCATGCGTGACGCCGTGAAGCTCTTCACCGCCGCCTCCTGATACTGCCCGGTGCCGGCCCGGGCCCGGGCCCGGGCCCGGCCTCGCGGTTGCCCGGACCTAAGTGCCATGGGTATTTCTGCCCATCGCGGTCCGGCGCCGCCCACGGTAGGTTGATTTAGTAAACACTCTTTAGCTTTGGGGGAAAGCATGAGGCTGGCCATGTCTGCGCCACGGTCCGGACTCTTCAGGCCTAGGATCACGGACCCCGCCCATCGGCCGGCCGGCACTTCAGCCCCACCCTCTTCGCTCCTCCCCACCGGGCCGCCGGGGGCTTCCCGGCGCGCCCACAGTTGCCCCTGGGCCCAGCCGCGCCCTGCGTCCCGCACCCGCACCGCACCCCACTTCTGACCAGAAGGACCATCAATGAGCCACCCAAATTTGCCCCAGCCGCCCCACAACGGACCGGCCGCGCCACCCATTCCACCGGCACCATCCCCCTACGGCGGACAGCCCAATTTCCAGGGGCAGTACCCTGCAGGTCCGCAGGGGGAATACCAGCCCGGACCCCACGGCACAGCTTTCTACCCCGGCGGCCCCGGAAAGTCCTTCATCACCACCTGGATCCTGTCCCTCCTGCTGGGAACGTTCGGTGCGGACCGCTTCTACCTGGGCAAGACCGGCTCGGGTGTCGCCAAGCTCTTGACCGCCGGCGGCCTTGGCGTCTGGGCCCTCGTTGACCTGATCATGACCCTGACGGGGAACACCAGGGACAAGGAAGGCCGCCCGCTGGAGGGCTACCCGGAGAACAAGAAGAAGGCCTGGATCATCACCGGCATCCTCTGGCTGGTGAGCATCATCACTTCCATCCTGCTGATCATCGCTTCCATGGCCATGATTGGCGCGGCTGTCGATGCACGGAAGGTTCCCATTTCTCCCGGCCTCCCGTCAGCGTCGCAGGCCGCCCCGGCGCCGTCCAACGGATCAGCGGCCGGCGCTGACTCAGTCGTGGCCACCGTGTCTGAGGGCAACACCGCGAAGATCAGCGTCCTCGATTCCCTCTACACCCCCGAGATCCCGGGCATGGACTACCTGGTGCCGAAAAACGGCGGCTTCCTCGCCCTCAACGTCTCCTGGGAGGCCCTGACCGGCACCAGCTTCTCCAGCCCCTCCAACTTCAAGGTCTACGACGCCGACGGCAAGGAAGGCGAACTGGTCTACCTGGAGGACGGGCTGGGGGCCCTGCCCACCGACCAGGTCGGCGCAGGCGACGCCCGCAAAGGGGTCATTGCGTTCGACGTAAAGAAGGGCCCTGTCAAGGTTGTCATCAATGACGACTACGGCGACCCCGCCGGCACTCTCACCCCCACGGTGAACTAGCCGGATCCAAGCAACGGCAAAACAAGGGGACCCGCGGCGCCACCCACATGGTGACGCCGCGGGTTCCTTGTCGTTTCCACGGAAGTTGCCGGGCGAAGCTGCGCGCAGTTCCCGTCGCGGGGACGGCTCACTGCAGGGCTTTGAAGCCTCCCCGGCCCACCAGGGACGCCGTATGGCCCACCCACTCCAGCGGCCCGCGCCACCGCAGCCGGGCGAAAACGATGCCGATCGTGACAGCGGTGGCCGCCTGGGCAAAGAACATCCCGTCCTCGGTCCAGCCGGAGGGAAGGGGCTTGAGGTAGAAGCCGGAGACAACCCAGACGTGCACGGTGTACAGGGTCAGCGTCATGGCGCCGGCCCCGCGCAACGGCAGCAGCAGGTCCAGGTCGACCCAATCGGCCAGCCGCTCCAGGAGCAGGCCGGCGCCGATGACGGCAGCGGCCACCGCCGAGGTATGGAGCAGGTCGAGCGGGGTTCCCGAATGCGGTGCCGCTGACGCCAGCCACCACCAGGAGCCCTCCTGCTGGATGCCGGTCAGGTTGACCTGCAGGACGCTGCCCAGCGGGTACCCCGGAGCGTTGAGGACCTGCTCCAGCGCTGCACGGCCGCCCCAGTCCTCCATGGCCGCCGTACCCAGGGCCTTGGCCGCCGCTGCCACCCCGGTTCCCCCTGCCAGCAGCAGCACCGGGATGACGGCTTTGGTGAGGACCAGGCGGCCGATCACCAGTCCCACCAGCAGGTAGGACAGCCACTGGAACACGGGGTAGTAGCCGGTGAAGAAGACATCCGCGAGCAGCCGTGAAGGCGTACCCAGGTCCTCCCATGCGGGGTTGTGGCCCAGTTTCAGCGGCGGCTCGGGGGCAAGGAGCCAGGGCCGCAGGAGATACGCCAGCACCGGCGACGCAAGGATCCAACCCGCGGCCCACGCGCACAGCGGCTTCACCCCGAGCCCCAGGAAAGGCAGGATGCACAGGAACAGCATGGCGTAGTGGACCAGGATGATGGCCACATTCACTTCCAGGCCGCCCAGGGTAAGTCCGACGGCGGCAACCACCAGGGCGCGCAGTGCCACGCCGCGCCGGGCGGCGGAGAGTTGGGCACCCTCGAGCGGAGTGTTTTTCCCGGTGGAGAGGGCGAGCCCCACGCCGGCCAGCACGGCGAAGAGGGCAGCGGCCCGGCCGGAGAAGGTGAGGCCGATCCAGGTCGGCGTCAGGTTTGCATCCGATTCGAAGGTGGGCAGGAGGTGGGTGGCCATCATGCCCAGCAGGGCCACGCCCCGGGCGGCGTCGATGCCCCGAAGACGCCCCGGTTGCCGGCTTCCAGGGGCCTTGCGGGACCGGGTGGCCGGGGATCGGGACGTCATGACCAGATCGTCTCACATGCGCCGCCGGCGCAGCTTGTCACAGCAACAGGCAGGACCCGGCCCGGAGATCCGGGAAGGCCGGCACGTCCCGGCAACAACGCGCCATCCAAGGGGAGTCCGGACATTCTTGTTTTCGAATATATGTTCGAATATCATGGTGGCCATGGAGATCAGACCAGCAGGAATCCCCGTACCCCGGGAGCAGGGGCTCCAGCAGCATGGACCCGGGCGGCCCGGGGCCGCGCGTCCTGGCAGCCTGCCGGCGGACAAGCAGCAGTCCGCCGGCCAGCCGCGCAGTATTGGCCCCACCACCCAGCCGGCGGTGGATAGCGGCTCCGGCGGCGGTCCCCTGAGGGCGATGAGTCCGGGAGTGGTGGATTACCTGTTCCGCCAGCTTGTTTCCGGCCGGCCGGCCGAAGACGTGGCATGGGAACGGGAGGGCATCAGCCTGGCCGCCCAGCCCGAAGGGGCGGAACTGGCCCGCCGGCTTGCTGAAACGGACCTTGATGCGCTGACGCCCACGGAGTTGTTCCACTATGTGCGGGCGGCGCAGCGGCTCGCATCATGGGCAGAGGGCCTGCGCCAGTCCGCCGTCGGCCGCTACTGCCATGCCGGTGCGGACGCGCCGCGGCCGGGGCGGCCGGGTATTTGACGCTCGTCACGCCCGTGGCATTGTCCTAACCAGCCGGGGACAGGGTAACGTTTTTTCCATGGCTGACTCTTCCGCGCACATCCCTGCCCTCGGTACCCTCCTGACCGCCATGGTCACGCCGTTCACCAAGGACGGCGCAGTGGACTACGACCAGGCGGCAGCGCTGGCCAGCAAACTGGTCGACGACGGTTGCGACGGCCTGGTGGTCACCGGTACCACCGGCGAAACCTCCACGCTGACAGACGAAGAGAACCTCGGCATGTTCCGCGCCGTCAAGGATGCCGTGGGCGGCCGCGCGGCCATCATTGCCGGTACCGGCACAAACGACACCGCGCACTCGGTGCACCTTTCCCAGCAGGCAGCCGCCCTCGGCGTCGACGGCCTCCTCCTGGTGACCCCTTACTACAACAAGCCCAGCCAGGCCGGCGTCCGCGCGCACTTCGAGACCATCGCCTCCGCCGTGGACGTCCCCGTCATGCTCTACGACATCCCCGGCCGGTCCTCCATTCCGATTGAGCCCGACACCATGATCCGGCTGGCCCAGCACCCCAACATCGTCGCCGTCAAGGACGCCAAGGCGGACCTCGCCGCAGCCACCCGCGTCATGGCCGAAACCGACCTCCTGTTCTACTCGGGCGACGACGGGCTGACCCTTCCCTGGATGGCGCTGGGCGCCGTCGGACTGGTGGGGGTCACCACCCACGTCGCCACCCGCCGCTTCCGCGAGCTCATCGACGCCGTCAACGCCAATGACCTTGGGACTGCCCGCAAGATCAACTTCGAGCTGCAGCCCGTAGTCCGTGCCACCATGACCCGCGTCCAGGGGGCCGTGGCGGCCAAACAGATTCTTAAATGGCAGGGAGTCCTGCCCAACTCGATTGTCCGTTTGCCCCTCGTGGAGCCGGACGAAACCGAGATCGAAACCATCCGCGGGGATTTGGCGGAAGCGGGGCTGGTCTTCTCCTGAGGCTAAGACCGGCACCCTTCCGCCTGGAAAGAAGTGCACTATGACCCAAACTGCCCTTACCGGCCTCGTCACCCCTCCGCGCCTGCCCCAGGGCACCCTGCGGATCGTTCCGCTCGGCGGCCTGGGGGAGATCGGCCGGAACATGGCCGTGTTCGAAATCGACGGCAAACTGCTGATCGTGGACTGCGGCGTCCTCTTTCCCGAGGAAACCCAGCCCGGCGTTGACCTGATCCTGCCGGACTTCTCCTACATCGAGGACCGGCTGGACGACGTCGTGGCCGTCATCCTCACCCATGGCCACGAGGACCACATCGGCGCCGTGCCGTACCTGCTGCGCCTGCGGAACGACATCCCGCTGGTCGGTTCGCAGCTGACGCTTGCCCTGATTGAGGCAAAGCTGCAGGAGCACCGCATCCGGCCCTACACGCTGACCGTCGAAGAAGGCCAGGTGGAGAAGTTCGGGCCGTTCGAATGCGAATTCGTCGCCGTCAACCACTCCATCCCGGATGCCCTCGCCGTGTTTATCCGCACCGCCGGCGGCACTGTCCTGCACACCGGTGACTTCAAGATGGACCAGCTGCCGCTGGACGGACGCATCACCGACCTGCGCCACTTCGCCAAGCTGGGCGAAGAGGGCGTGGACCTCTTCATGTCCGACTCCACGAACGCCGACGTCCCCGGATTCACCACGGCCGAGAAAGAAATCGGGCCGACCCTGGAGCGGCTCTTCGGCCAGGCCACCAAGCGCATCATCGTGGCGTCCTTCTCCTCCCACGTGCACCGCGTGCAGCAGGTCCTTGACGCCGCCGCCAAGCACAACCGCAAGGTGGCCTTCGTGGGCCGCTCCATGGTCCGCAACATGGCCATTGCCGAAAAGCTGGGCTACCTGGACGTCCCCGCCGGGCTGATCGTCGACATCAAGAACATCGACAACCTGCCGGACAACCGGGTGGTCCTTATGTCCACCGGTTCGCAGGGCGAGCCCATGGCGGCCCTGTCCCGGATGGCAAACGGCGACCACCGGGTGGTGGTGGGGGACGGCGATACCGTCATCCTGGCCTCCAGCCTCATCCCGGGCAATGAGAACGCCGTGTTCCGGATCATCAACGGCCTCCTCAAGCTCGGCGCCGACGTCATCCACAAGGGCAACGCCAAGGTGCACGTCTCCGGCCACGCCGCGGCCGGCGAACTGCTCTACTGCTACAACATCCTTGAGCCGCTCAACGCGATGCCGGTGCACGGCGAAACCCGCCACCTGATCGCCAACGGCAAGATCGCCATCGAGTCCGGCGTCCCGGAAGCCAGCGTCATCCTCGCGGACAACGGCACGGTGATCGACCTCCGCGACCACCAGGCAGACATCGTGGGCCAGGTGGAGGTGGGCTTCGTCTACGTGGACGGCTCCAGCGTTGGCGAGATCACGGACGCCGACCTCAAGGACCGCCGGATCCTGGGCGACGAAGGGTTCATCTCGATCATCACGGTGATCCACCGCGCCACCGGCAAGGTGGTGTCCGGCCCCGAGATCCATGCCCGCGGCGTTGCCGAGGACGACTCTGTCTTCGACGACATCATCCCCAAGATCAACGCGGCCCTGGAAGAAGCAGTCCAGAACAATGCCGACCACACCAGCCACCAGCTCCAGCAGGTGGTGCGCCGCGTCGTGGGCACCTGGGTCAACCGCAAGCTGCGCCGCAAGCCCATGATCATCCCGGTTGTCCTCGAGGCCTGATGGTCCATGTCGCCGGCTCCGGCCCGTCCTCCCCGCCGCAGGCAGGAGGGCGGGCCGGTGGCCTTTAACTGCGGGCGGCGGGGATGCTCCCGGCCCCGATATCCCCGGAATCACAGCATGCTTCCGGTAGCGTAGCTACTATGGCCACACGTACTACTTCCGCGCCCAAAGGTACCGGCAGGGGCAGCTCCGGCAGCAAATCCGGGAGCTCCACAGGCCGCGGAACCGGCTCCACTGCCGGGAAGACGGGGCGTGGCGGCTCATCCAGCACCGCACGCACCCGCCAGCTTCCCGCCGTCGAACACCACCAGCCGTGGCTGCTGCGCGTGGTGGGCGGCGCATGGCTTGGCGTGGGCCACCTGGTGGGCGGGGGAGTGCGCCGCATCGGCTACGACGTCAGCGACCTTCCCGCCGAGGACCGCCGCGACGGTGCCGCCCTGTTCAACCTGGCGCTCGGTGTCTTCATCGCCACGTTCGCCTGGTGGGGCCTGACAGGCTGGTTCCCCGATGCCGTCTACGCCGTGGTGAACGGCACGTTCGGCTGGATATCCCTGCTGCTTCCGCTCATGCTCTTCGTCTGCGCCTTCCGGCTGTTCCGGCAGCCCTCCGACGGACGGGGCAACAACAGGGTGGGCATCGGCTTCCTGATCATGACGTTCGCGGGCTGTGGCCTGGCACACATTTTGGGCGGCCAGCCCACGGTGGCCGACGGCTTCGACGGGCTCCGCGCAGCGGGCGGCATGCTCGGCTTCCTGGCTGCCGCACCGCTGGCCGCCATCCATCCCGCCGTGCCTGTGGCCCTCTACGGACTGCTCGCCTTCGTGTCCCTGCTGATCATCACGGCCACCCCGTTCACCGCCATTCCGCGCCGCATCAGGGGAGCGTACGAGCACCTCATGGGCGTCGACCTGATGGACCAGGACGGCGCCGACGTCCACGACCGCAGCTACCTCGAGCGGCCGGCGCCGGCCGCCCCCAGGAAGAAGAAGCGGAAGCTCTTCGGGAAGGACCAGGAGGCCGAGGCAGGCCTTGAGGGTTATGTGGGCGACGAAGCCTTCGAGCACGCCGTCATTGACGACGACGAGGGCGAACCGGCGCGGCCCGCCCCGGGAGTGCGGCGGCCCACCCAGGCGGAGATCGCCGTCGAGAAGATCAAGGCCGCCCAGGGCCTGGGCGCCGGTTCGCAGGCGGCCCCGCCGGAAAACGCCACCGAAGCCATCCCCCTGGTAATCCCGGGTGCTGCGGCGCCCGGCAAGCCTGCCGCCGCGCCCACGGTGCCCTCGAACCCGGTGGCGCCCGCGCCGCCGCCCGTTCCCATCCCGCAGCGGACCGAGCAGCTCTCACTCGCCGGCGACGTGACCTACACCCTCCCGGCCTCGGACTTCCTGACCCCCGGATCCATCCCCAAGGAGCGCACCGAAGCCAACGACGCCGTCGTCGCCGCCCTTACGGACACCCTGACCCAGTTCAACGTCGATGCCACGGTCACGGGGTTCAGCCGCGGCCCCACCGTCACCCGGTACGAAATCGAACTCTCGCCCGGTACCAAGGTGGAACGCGTCACCGCCCTGTCCAAGAACATCTCCTACGCCGTTGCCTCCAGCGACGTGCGCATCCTCAGCCCCATCCCGGGCAAGTCGGCCATCGGCATCGAGATCCCCAACACGGACCGCGAAACCGTCTCCCTGGGCGATGTCCTCCGCAGCCAAAACGCCCGCCGCACGGACCACCCCATGGTGATGGGCGTGGGCAAGGACGTGGAGGGCGGCTACGTGGTGGCCAACCTGGCCAAGATGCCCCACCTCCTGGTGGCCGGTGCCACCGGTGCCGGTAAGTCGTCCTTCGTGAACTCGATGATCACCTCGATCCTGATGCGGGCCACCCCGGATGAGGTCCGCATGGTCATGGTGGACCCCAAGCGCGTGGAACTGACCGCCTACGAGGGCGTGCCACACCTCATCACTCCCATCATCACCAACCCCAAGAAGGCCGCCGAAGCGCTGCAGTGGGTGGTGCGGGAAATGGACGCCCGGTACGACGACCTCGCCAACTACGGCTTCAAGCACATCGACGACTTCAACAAGGCCGTGCGCGCCGGCAAGGTCCAGCCGCCGGTGGACTCCAAGCGCGTCATCCGCCCCTACCCGTACCTGCTGGTGATCGTGGACGAACTCGCCGACCTCATGATGGTGGCGCCGCGCGACGTCGAAGACTCGATCGTCCGCATCACCCAGCTGGCCCGTGCCGCAGGCATCCACCTGGTCCTGGCCACCCAGCGCCCGTCCGTGGACGTGGTCACCGGCCTCATCAAGGCCAACGTGCCTTCGCGCATGGCCTTCGCCACGTCCTCCGTGACGGACTCCCGCGTGGTCCTCGACCAGCCCGGCGCCGAGAAGCTCATCGGCCAGGGTGACGCCCTCTTCCTCCCCATGGGCGCCTCCAAGGCGATGCGTGTCCAGGGTGCCTGGGTCACCGAATCGGAGATCCATAAAGTGGTGGAGCACGTCAAGGGACAGCTGCAGGCTGTCTACCGGGACGACGTCGCCCCCGAAGCGGAAAAGAAGCAGATCGACGACGACATCGGGGACGACCTCGAGGTGCTGCTGCAGGCCACCGAGCTGGTGGTGACCACGCAGTTCGGCTCCACCTCCATGCTGCAGCGCAAGCTCCGGGTCGGCTTCGCCAAGGCCGGCCGGCTCATGGACCTCCTTGAGTCCAGGGGAGTGGTGGGACCCTCCGAAGGCTCCAAGGCCCGCGACGTGCTGGTGAAGCCGGACGACCTCGCTGCAGTCCTCGCCGCCATGAAGGGCCAGGAAGCCCCGGCCGCGCCGGACTCGCAGACCGCGGCCCTCAGCGACAACGCCAACGCCAACATCGCCCAGGGCGGCTACGCCGAAGACCTGGTGGCCGCGGACCTGGACCAGCGGAAGCAGAACGTCGAATATTACGACGGCTCGGATTCCGCCCCGGGCGGTTACGGCGACGACGACGAGGGCTCCGAGGACGCCTGGTCCCTCACCGGACGCTAGCCCGGTAGCCTAGGAACGTGACTAGCACCGATGCAACCGCCGCCGGCCAGGGCCGTGCCGGGGTCTGGAACCTTCCCAATGTCCTGACCATGATCCGCATCGCGCTGGTCCCGTTCTTCGTGTGGTTCCTCGTGGCGGACGCCCCCGGGCTGCACAGCACCTCCGGACCGTGGCGCTGGGCAGCTGTGGCGGCGTTCGCCGTCGCCATCTACACCGACAAGCTCGACGGCGACATTGCCAGGAGCCGGAACCTGGTCACGGACTTTGGCAAGATCGCCGACCCCATTGCCGACAAGCTGCTCATCGGCTCCGCGCTGGTGATGCTGTCCTTGCTGGGAGAGCTCCCCTGGTGGGCCACCGTGGTGATCCTGGTCCGGGAATGGGGCATCACGGCCCTGCGCTTCTTCGTGATCCGCTACGGGGTCATCCCCGCCTCCCGCGGCGGGAAGCTCAAAACGGTGGTACAGACCGCGGCGATCTTCCTGTACCTGCTGCCGTTCGGGGCATTCGCGCCCTGGATGTCCTGGGTGGCGTTCGCGGTCATGATGGCAGCCGTGGCGATCACGCTGTGGACCGGCGTCGAGTACGTGGTGGAGGCCCTGCGCCTGCGCGCGAGGGGTAAACGCGAGGCAGGAACCGAGGGGCGGGAACAGGCATGAGCAACCTTCACCAGCTGGCGGCACAGGCCGTCCGGCAGGCACTTGAGTCCGGACGGACCGTTGCCACCGCGGAGTCATTGACGGCCGGCATGGTGTCCGCTGTCCTGGCTGACACCCCGGGCGCTTCCGGCATGCTGCAGGGCGGTGTGGTGGCTTACCAAAACTCCGTGAAGGAGGCGGTGCTGCAGGTGCCCACCGACCTGCTGGCCCGTGCCGGCTCCGTCGATCCCGACGTCGCCCGCGCCATGGCGGCCGGGGCGCGCACTGTCCTGGGGGCCGACGTCGGGCTTTCCACCACCGGCGTCGCCGGTCCCGAGGCGCACGACGGCAAGCCCGTAGGCCGGGTCTACATCGGCATCGCCACAGCCGCAGGCACCGCCGGTTTCGAGTACACCTTCACGGGAAGCCGGCCGGACATCCGGGCCGCCGCCTGCGCCGCCGCGCTGGAAAGACTCCTCGAGGCCCTCGCCGGCTGAGCCCTGCAGGCCGCCAAGTTACCGCGCGTAAAGTTGCCGGGAACAAAAGCCACTACCGATTAGTTATTACATTGTGTCGCTTCCGGAGAGCGGAGGCGCCTAGGATGAAATGACCAAGACAGGTTCGCCGGCGGCGGACCTGACCAATGAGGGAGCAAGGCGATACAGATGGTAAAGCAGCCCGTATCCGTAAACGGCGTTGTCCGCTGGAAGGATGTGGGCCTCGCCGAACAGGCTAAGAGCGAACAGAAGGAGCGCAAGATGGTTGTACTTCGTCACGAAATCGGTGATGTCCTGCGCGATGTCCGCCAGCGTCAGGGGCGCACGCTCCGTGAAGTTTCGCACAGTGCCCGTGTCTCCCTGGGATACCTCAGCGAAGTGGAGCGCGGCCAGAAGGAAGCATCGTCAGAGCTTCTGTCCTCGATCTGCTCGGCACTGGATGTTCCGCTGTCAAGCATGCTCCGCGAGGTCAGCGACCGCGTGGCCGTAGCCGAAGGCGTCGCAGTTCCGGACACCGTTCCGCAGGAATTCTCCCAGCGTTACGGCCGTGACCTGGAACGCGACCTCAACACTGAACTGAACGACGAACTCTCCACGGGCCTCCTCTCCGGAGCCCGGTAAGGCGCCCCACCCCAGGGTGGGCGCCGGACAGCAGGAAGCCCCCGGCCATGGCCGGGGGCTTCCTGCTGTGGTCAGTCCTCCTGCACCCGCTCCGGTGAGGCGGGCCCGTCGGCGGCTTCTTTGGGGAACCCGTCACGCTCATAGGTGGAGTTCAACCTGGCCATGCAACGGGCCAATTCCTCCAGGTCCTCCACCGGCCATTCGCGCAGCCGCTCCTGGAAGACCTGGCGCCTGGCGTCCTGGACCTGGTGCATCTTCTCTTCGCCCTTGGGCGTCAACCGGATCGACTGAGCACGGCGGTCCAGCGGGTCCGCCTCCTTGGACACCAGGCCAAGGCCTTCCAGGAACGCGATCTGCCGGCTGACCGACGGTTTGCCCACCCCGATGTTCATGGCCAGCTCGGTGAGCCGGATGGGTCCTTCACGGCGGATGATCGTCAACAGCCCGTACGCCGCTGGCTCCATGTCCGGGTGTACCTCGCGCGAAAGCTGGTTGGAGATGGCCCGCGCCCGCCGCCAAAAAAGGCTGATCTGGTGTTCAACATTCTGCAGCGCGGTATCGGCGGCGTCGTCGCCTGCGTCCTGCCGCTGCGGGAGGTCAGGGGAGTTGCTCATGGCAACAATTCTAGGGTCCACAATCATGAGAGGATTTACCGATGCGAATCAGCGAGTACTGGCGTCTGATGGATGACGAGTTCGGCGCGGGATACTCCCGCGTGCTGAGCAGCACCCTGGTCCTTGCCGGCGTCGGTGGGCGCACCGCTGACCAGGCCCTGGCGGCCGGGGTTGAGCCGCGCCGGGTCTGGCTTGCAGTCTGCGACGTCCAGGATGTCCCGTCGGAACGGCGGCTGGGCCGCGACATCGCCCCGCGCCGCGACTAGCGCAGGGACCGGGCGCTGACCGGCGCCAGGATCCTGCCGCCGGACACGCCGCAGGGGCTCCACTCTTCGAATACCTGTTCGGATAAGGCTATGATTTTTTCATCGGGTTTATCCACATAGCCGTTGTCCTCCGGCCGGAATGTCAGTGGGTCCCCTTAGCGTCAGAGATGACCAACACAACGGCCGCGAAGGCCACCATCGAGAAAGCATTAGAGGTGTCAACCATGGCGGCAGCCCCGGATCGTGCAAAAGCGCTGGAAGCAGCGCTTGCCCAGATTGACAAGCAGTTCGGCAAGGGCTCGGTCATGCGCCTGGGCGACGAAGTCCGCGCTCCGATCGAAGTCATCCCCACCGGCTCCATCGCCCTGGATGTCGCCCTTGGCATTGGCGGGCTCCCGCGCGGCCGCGTCATCGAAATCTACGGTCCTGAATCCTCCGGTAAGACCACCGTTGCCCTGCACGCCGTGGCGAATGCCCAGCGCGCGGGCGGGATCGCAGCCTTCATCGACGCCGAGCATGCACTGGACCCTGACTACGCCGCCAAGCTGGGCGTGGACACCGATGCCCTCCTGGTCTCGCAGCCGGACACCGGCGAGCAGGCCCTGGAAATCATGGACATGCTGGTCGGCTCCGGTTCGCTGGATGTCGTTGTCATCGACTCCGTTGCCGCCCTGGTGCCGCGCGCGGAAATCGAAGGCGACATGGGCGACAGCCACGTCGGCCTCCAGGCCCGCCTCATGAGCCAGGCCCTGCGTAAGATCACCGGCCGCCTGAGCCAGACCAAGACCACCGCCATCTTCATCAACCAGCTCCGTGAAAAGATCGGCGTCTTCTTCGGATCCCCCGAAACCACCACCGGCGGTAAGGCCCTGAAGTTCTACGCGTCGGTCCGCATCGACGTCCGCCGGATCCAGACCCTCAAGGAAGGCGCCGACTCCGTCGGCAACCGGACCAAGGCCAAGATCGTCAAGAACAAGATGGCTCCGCCCTTCAAGGTTGCCGAGTTCGACATCATCTACGGCCAGGGCATCTCCCGCGAAGGCGGCATCATCGACATGGGCGTGGAACACGGCATCATCAAGAAGTCGGGTTCCTGGTTCACCTACGACGGCGACCAGCTGGGCCAGGGCATGGAAAACTCGCGCCGTTTCCTCCGTGACAACCCGGAGCTGGCCGCCGAGCTGGAGCGCCTCATCAAGGAGAAGCTGGGTGTCGGCGTCAAGCCTGCCGAGGATGAGTCCAAGGACGCGCCAAAGCTGAAAGCCGTCGACGGGTTCTAGCCCTTGACCGGCCCACAAACACGGCGGACCCGTTCCGGCAGCCCCTCAACTGGGGTGTCGGACGGGTTTGCCGTACCTGAGGACCCGCAGGCCGCGGACGCCGAACCGGATCCGTTCTCCGTGGCGCAGGCCATCGTGTACCGGCAGCTGACAGCGGCGCCGAAGAGCCGGCTGCAGCTTGCCCGGAAACTGGCGGAGCGGAACATCCCGGAACACGTCGCGGAGGCCGTGCTGGACAAGTTCCAGGAAGTCCGGCTGATCAACGATGCCGAGTTTGCCGACATGTGGGTCAGGAGCCGGGCCCAGTCCAGGAAGCTGGCCAAGGGCGCGCTCCGGCGGGAACTCGCTGAGAAGGGCATCGAGCCGGAAACGGCTGCCTCGGCTTTGGAGCAGCTGACCGACGCCGATGAGGAAGCCGCCGCCCGTGCCCTGGTGGAACGCAAGCTCCGCCCCGGAACGGACCTGGCCGGCCCCGGCGAACGGGACAAAGCCGTACGGCGGTTGGCGTCCATGCTGGCACGCAAAGGCTACCAACCCTCCCAGGCGTTCCGGATCGTCAACGAGGTCCTCGATTCCCGGCAGGACCCCGACAGCGATCCTTTCCAGAGCCGGTACCCTTAACGGGTGAGTTTGACCATTCCTTCCCCCCAATCCGGCGCCACCCCTTCCGTCGAAGCAGGGGCCGTGCCGCACTCCGGAGCGATGCCCCGCACCTACCAGGTGCGCACCTTCGGCTGCCAGATGAACGTTCACGACTCCGAACGGATGTCCGGCCTGCTGGAGGCCGCCGGTTACGTGCCCGCCGAGGGCGAGCATGCCGACGTCGTGGTGTTCAACACCTGCGCAGTCCGGGAAAACGCGGACAACAAGCTCTACGGCAACCTGGGCATCCTGGCCCCGGTCAAGGCGGCCAACCCCGGTATGCAGATCGCCGTGGGCGGTTGCCTGGCACAAAAGGACCGCGAGACCATCCTGAAGAAAGCGCCATGGGTGGATGCCGTCTTCGGCACCCACAACGTCGGTGCCCTGCCGGCCCTTCTGGACCGGGCACGGCACAACAATGAAGCGCAGCTGGAAATTTTGGAGTCCCTGGACGTCTTTCCCTCCACGCTGCCCACCAAACGTGACTCCGTCTACTCGGGCTGGGTGTCCATCTCCGTAGGCTGCAACAACACCTGCACGTTCTGCATCGTCCCGGCACTGCGCGGCAAGGAAAAGGACCGCCGGCCCGGAGAGATCCTCGCGGAGATCCAGGCACTCGTGGACGACGGCGCCATCGAAGTCACCCTGCTCGGCCAGAACGTCAACTCCTATGGCGTCGAGTTCGGGGACCGGCAGGCATTCTCCAAACTCCTGCGTGCCTGCGGCGAGATCGAGGGACTGGAACGCGTCCGCTTCACCAGCCCGCACCCGGCCGCCTTCACCGATGACGTCATTGACGCCATGGCAGAAACTCCCAACGTGATGCCGCAGCTGCACATGCCGCTGCAGTCCGGGTCGGACAGCATCCTCCGGGCCATGAAGCGTTCCTACCGGTCAACCAAGTTCCTGGGAATCCTGGACAAGGTCCGCGAAAGGATCCCGCACGCCGCCATCTCCACCGACATCATCGTCGGCTTCCCCGGTGAAACCGAAGAGGACTTCCAGGCAACCCTGGACGTGGTGGAAAAGTCCCGCTTCGCCACCGCCTTCACTTTCCAGTATTCAAAGCGTCCCGGCACGCCGGCGGCCGACCTGCCAGACCAGCTCCCCAAGGCCGTGGTCCAGGAACGCTTCGAACGGCTCACCGCCCTCCAGGACCGCATCGCCGCGGAAGAAAACCGGAAGCAGCTTGGCCGACGACTCGAAGTCATGGTCACGGCCCAGTCGGGGCGGAAATCGGAGGAAACCCACCGGCTCTCCGGCCGGTCGCAGGACCAGCGGCTGGTCCACTTCTCGGTGCCAGAGGGTGCGCCCGCCCCCAGGCCCGGGGACCTCGTCACCGTCACCATTACCGAAGCCGCCGCCTTCCACCTGGTGTCCGACCCCACCCTTGAGGACTACAGCCTGCGCCGGTCACGGGCAGGGGACGCCTGGGACAGGTCCCAGGCCGACTCCTGCGGGGCGCCATCTCCGGCCTCGCCAGGGGAACGCAAGGGCGTCTCGCTCGGCATGCCCGCCCTGCCGCTGCGCACCCGCTGACAGGTGGCTGCCCCGCCCGTCGTCGCCGTCGTCGGTCCCACCGGCTCAGGCAAGTCCGACCTCGCCGTCAACCTTGCCCTCGCCCTGGACGGCGAGGTCATCAACGCCGACGCCATGCAGTTCTACCGCGGCATGGACATCGGCACGGCCAAAATCACCATGGCCGAGCGCAGGGGAGTGCCGCACCACCTCCTGGACACCCTGGACGTCACGCAGGAAGCCAGCGTTTCCGACTTCCAGGCCCAGGCACGCGAAACCATCGACGACATCCATCAGCGGGGCAAACGCGCCATCCTGGCCGGGGGCTCCGGTCTGTACGTCCGGGCAGCGCTGGACGTCCTGGAGTTCCCGGGGACCGACCCAGCGCTGCGTGCCCGCCTCGAGGCGGAGCATGCCGAGCTCGGTACCGAAGCACTCCTGGCCAGGCTTCGGACTGTGGATCCCGCATCCGCCGCCCGCGTCTCCGATGCCCGGCGCATCATCCGTGCCCTCGAGGTGCACGAACTTACCGGTCGGCCCTTCAGCTCCTTCATGCCCCGGCGGGAGTACCACCAGCCCGCCATTCAGCTGGGCCTCAGCGTGGACCGCGAGGTCCTGCGGGACAGGTTGGCCGCACGGGTGCACCGGATGGTGGAGGACGGCCTGCTGGACGAAGTCCGGATGCTCGACGCCAGCGGCCTGCGGCGCGGCAAAACCGCTTCCCGTGCCCTGGGCTATTCCCAGTTCCTGCGCGTCCTCGATGGCGGGTCCACCGTCGAGGCCGCCGCGGAGGAAACCATCGTGGCCACCCGGCAGTTCGCCCGGCGCCAGCTGACCTGGTTCCGTGCCGATCCGCGCATCGCCTGGCTCGACTGGCAGGATCCGGAGCTCCTGGGCAAGGCCGTGGAGCTGGCCCGGTAGCAGCGGTTTCAGGCGGGGGAGCCTCCGCCGCTACGCTTGGAATCATGAATGCTACCCCCGCAGAAACCACCGGACCTGCCCTGCGCACACTGAGCGGGCTCCCCTTTTCCAAGGGGCACGGCACCGGCAACGATTTCGTCCTGGTGGCCGACCCCGAGGGGACACACATGATCCGCGCGGACCAGGCTGCGGCGCTGTGCGACCGGCACCTCGGGATCGGCGCCGACGGCCTGATCAGGGCGGTCCCGTCGCGCTTCCTGCCCGAGGGCCGGGAATTGCTGGCCGGTGCCCCGGACGCGGAATGGTTCATGGACTACCGCAACGCGGACGGCTCCCTGTCCGAGATGTGCGGCAACGGCGTCAGGGTCTTCGTCCACTTCCTGCGGACCGAGGGCCTGATCGACCTGCCCGACGGCGGATCGCTCACCATCGGCACCCGGGGCGGCGTCAAGACGGTGGTCCGCACCGGAGACGGCTATGCGGTGGACATGGGACCCTGGGAGTTCATCTTCCCCGGTGAAGCCAGCGCCAAGGCCATGGATTCCCTGGTCACCGCCGACGGGCTGGAGGTTGCCCGGCCGGCCCTGTCCGTGAGCATGGGCAACCCGCACACGGTGGTGGCCCTCGCCGAACTCTCGGAGCTCACCGGCACCCGGCTCTTCACCGCCCCGAAGGTCGACCCGGTACCCGCGAACGGGACCAACGTGGAATTCGTGGTGCCGGCAGAACCGCTGGTCCATGACGGCGTCGGGTCCGTAACGATGCGGGTGCACGAGCGTGGCGTGGGGGAGACCCAGTCCTGCGGGACGGGAGCCTGTGCTGCCGCCGTCGCCATCAGGCACTGGGCCGGGGCGGAAGCCCCGGACGCCTGGCAGGTCCACGTTCCGGGCGGAGTGGTGGGCGTAAAGTTCTTCGCCGGCCCTGGCGGCCACGAGCATGTGGAGCTCAGCGGCCCCGCCGTCATTGTGGCAAGTGGGACGCTTTCCTGACCTTCAGGATGCGGAAGGACTTCGACGTCGACTCGCGGGTCACGCTGAAGGAGCTGTCCAGTTCGGCGGCCAGCCAGCGCTGAAGCGAGTCAGAGCCAAGGTTCTTCTGCACCACCAGCCACGCCGTCCCGCCCTCTGCGAGGCGCGGCAGCCAGAGTTTGAGCAGGGCGTGCAGTTCGTCCTTGCCAATCCTGATGGGCGGGTTGGACCAGATGGTGTCGAAGCGGATCTCCGGATCCACGGCGCCGGGGGTGCTGGCGACCACGTTGGCCAGTCCCAGTGCGGCGGCGTTCTCGTTGGTCAGGGCGATGCAGCGTTCGTTGACGTCCACCGCGTAGACCCTTGATTCGGGGGCCAGCAGCGCCATTGTGAGCGCCACCGGACCCCAGCCGCACCCGATATCCAGGAGGTTGCCCTGGGGATTCGGGGCCGGAACTTCGGCGAGGAGCACCGCGGTGCCCTTGTCGATTCCGTCCGGGCTGAAGATGCCCGTGGAGGTCTGGAGCCGTCGCGTCTCCCCGGCCAATTCCACCGTCAAAGGCTTCCGGGTAAAGGGGCCGGCAGGGGACGTGCTGAAATAGTGTGCGGACTCCATAACTGGCCAGAGTAGTTCCCCCTGCAGCGTAATGGGAAACCGGCCTGAAGGCCCTCTGCTAGGCTGGATGGCATGTTCCTGATCTTCGAGTAGCCGGCACGGGCCATGCCCGTCCGCAGCCTGTCCTCCAGCGACAGTGCGTCCCGCAGCGATGCAGGTTCCCATGCCTTCCGCTTTGCGCACCGGCCAGACCGTTCCGTCTGAGCCGGCCGCCGGACAAAACTCGAAAGACAGCCCGTTGCTGCACTTCCTGCCTTGGTCCGGTCTTCCAGCCCTGCCGCCGTCCTGATGCGGCCTTCGAGCCCCCGCATCGCAGCCGGCGGCGAAACAACCAGGAGAACTGAATGACCGCAGGCCGTCAGCCCAGCGCGAATACTTATGAACTTCGAGCCAATCAGCACTATTCTGGAACTGCCGAATCTTCAAAGGAGACCATGACCAGCCAGCCCAATACCGGTTCCGATCCAGCCGCCCAGGACATGAGTCCGCAGGAGATCCAGGCTGTCATCGACCGGATCCTCGCCAAGGACGTTCCCGCCAAAAATGCCGGCACGTCCGGCGGTGAAGGCGGCAGCGGAAAAGCCGTGCTTGGCAAGGCGCAAGCCATTTCCCGGCTCGACGAAGAACATTCAACGTACGACGGCGACCAGCAGGACCTCGAGGAACGGCGCGCCCTGCGCCGCAGGGCAGGTCTGTCCACCGAGCTTGAGGACGTCACAGAGGTTGAATACCGGCAGCTGCGCCTGGAACGCGTGGTCCTGGCCGGGCTTTGGTCCGAGGGGACGCTGGCCGACGCCGAAAACTCACTGCGGGAGCTGGCGGCCCTGGCCGAGACGGCGGGCTCGGAAGTCCTCGACGGACTGGTGCAGCGCCGCGACAAGCCGGACCCCGGGACGTTCCTGGGTTCCGGCAAGGCGCAGGAACTCAAGGACATCGTCACGGCCACCGGCGCGGACACCGTGGTGGTGGATGCCGAACTGGCACCTTCCCAGCGCCGTGGCCTGGAAGACATCGTCAAGGTCAAGGTCATCGATCGAACAGCGCTGATCCTGGACATCTTCGCCCAGCACGCCAAGAGCCGCGAAGGCAAGGCGCAGGTGGAACTGGCGCAGCTGGAATACCTGCTTCCCCGCCTGCGCGGCTGGGGTGAGTCGATGTCCCGCCAGGCCGGTGGCCAGGTGGGCGGTGCCGCCGCGGGCATGGGGTCCCGTGGCCCCGGTGAGACCAAGATCGAACTCGACCGGCGCCGGATCCGGACGCGCATGGCCAAGCTGCGGCGCGAAATCGCCGCCATGAAGCCGGCACGCGAGACCAAGCGGGCCAACCGCCGCCGCAATGAAGTACCCTCCGTGGCGATTGCCGGCTACACCAACGCCGGCAAGTCCTCGCTGCTCAACCGGCTCACCGACGCTGGGGTCCTCGTGGAGAATGCGCTGTTCGCCACCCTTGATCCCACGGTCCGCAAGGCTGAGACCGCTGACGGCCTGGGGTACACGCTGGCGGACACCGTCGGGTTCGTCCGTTCGCTGCCCACCCAGCTGGTGGAAGCCTTCCGCTCCACCCTCGAGGAGGTGGCGGACTCGGACCTGATCCTGCATGTGGTGGACGTGTCGCATCCCGATCCGGAAGGGCAGATCGCCGCGGTCCGGAAGGTCTTCAGCGAAGTCGACGCGCGCAAGGTGCCGGAGATCATCGTCCTGAACAAGGCCGATGCGGCGGACCCCTTTGTGGTGGAGCGGCTGAAGCAGCGCGAGCCTCGGCACGTCGTGGTTTCGGCCAGGACTGGGGAGGGCATCCCGGAACTGCTGAAGGCCATCAGCGACTCCATTCCCCGGCCGTCGGTCAAGATGGAGCTGCTCATCCCTTACGAGCGCGGGGACCTGATCAGCAAGCTTCATGAGTCCGACGCCGAGATCCTTAGCCTGGACCACATCGAGGCCGGTACCAGGGCTGCGGTGATGGTGCGGGAGGGCCTCGCGTCCGAACTGGAACAATTCGTCGTCAATGACTGACGTCGCAGCCGGCGAAGCTGCGCAGACGGCGGGCGAGCAGTTCGTTATCGAACTGCTCGACCGCGCCGTCGCCGGCATGGGCGGACAAAGCCGCACCGGACAACACGAAATGGCCCGCCAGGTGGCCAGGGCGATCGAAACCGGCAACCACCTGTTGGTCCAGGCCGGTACCGGTACCGGCAAATCGCTGGCCTACCTGGTACCGCTGATCGCCCACGCCCTGGAGAGCAACAAGCCTGCGCTGGTTTCCACGGCGACCCTGGCGCTCCAGACCCAGATTGTGGGCAGGGACCTGCCCCGGCTCCTGAAGAACATCACGCCGGCGCTGGACCGGCCGGTCAAGGTTGCCCTGGTCAAGGGCAGGTCCAACTATGTGTGCCGCCACAAGCTTGAAGGCGGGTTCCCGTCCGAGGAACCGTCGGAGGGGCAGCTGTTCTCCCTGGGGGAGGACACCAGTGTTCCGCACTTCGCGGCCTCGGTGGGCGGCCCGTCGTCGCAACTGGGCAAGGAAGTGGTGCGGCTCCGCGAATGGGCGGAGAAAACGGCCACCGGCGACCGTGACGAACTGCTGCCTGGAGTGACCGACCGTGCATGGCGGCAGGTGTCGGTCACCTCGATGGAATGCCTGGGGGCCCAAAAATGTCCCATGGCTGCCGAATGCTTCAGCGAACTCGCCAGGCAGGACGCCGCCGAGGCCGACGTGGTGGTGACCAACCACGCGATGCTGGCCGTCAGCGCGTTCGAGGGCCTGGCAGTCCTGCCTGAATACGACGTCGTGGTGGTGGACGAAGCGCACGAACTGCAGGACCGGGTGACGGGAGCCGTGTCCGGGCAGCTGTCCGTGGCCATGGTCCACGCTGCCGCTTCCGGCGCACGGAAACATACCGCCATCACCGTTGATGCCCTCAACGCCGCAGCTGCCAACCTCGAAATGGCCATCGCGGCCGCGCCCAACGGACTGCTCCCCAACGGGCTGAACGATGAACAGCTTGACTGCGTGGACCAGCTGCGTGAAGCGTGCAGGGCTGCGTTGTCCGATTCCAAAGGGGACAGCAATACCACGGCCGACGGCGGCCGGCAGCTGGCGCGTTCCCGGCTGATGCTCATCCTGGAACTGTGCGAGCGGCTGATCGCTGCCCGGGAAAACCGGGAAGTGGTGTGGTTCTCCCGCGCCAGCACCTTCGATCCCGGCCAAGGCTATTCGCAGCCCGATGACAGCGCACCGGTCCTGATCAACATTGCGCCGCTGTCCGTCGCCGGCAGGCTGCGGGAGGGGCTCTTCGCAGACCACACCGTGGTGCTGACCTCTGCCACCCTGGCGATCGGTTCCGCCTTCGAACCGGCCGCGGGAGGCCTGGGCCTGATTGGCGACGGCGCGCCCAGCTGGACGGGCGTGGATGTTGGCTCGCCCTTCGACTACCCCAGGCAGGGCATCCTTTACGTTGCCGGCCACCTGCCCAAGCCTGGCCGGGGCGTTTCCCCGGAGGCCCTGGCCGAACTCGAAGCGCTCATCAAAGCCTCCAACGGGGGAGCGCTCTGCCTGTTCTCCTCGCGGCGGGCGGCCGAAGAAGCCGCCGATGCCCTCCGCCCGAAACTCGACATGACTGTCCTCTGCCAGGGGGAGTCGACCATGACCGCCCTGGTCAAACAATTCGCGGACGAACCGGACACCTGCCTCTTCGGAACCATGTCCCTGTGGCAGGGCGTCGACGTTCCCGGTGGATCCTGCCGGCTGGTAGTGATTGACCGCATCCCGTTCCCGCGGCCGGACGACCCCCTCATGACGGCGCGTTCACGTGCCGTGGCGCAGGCAGGGGGGAACGGATTCATGTCTGTTTCCGCCACCCACGCTGCCATCCGCCTCGCCCAGGGGGCCGGCCGCCTGATCAGGTCAACCGGGGACAAAGGCGTGGTGGCAGTCCTGGACTCGCGGTTGGCCACAGAACGCTATGCGGGATTCCTGCGCGGCGCCCTGCCCCCGTTCTGGGCCACTACTGACCGAACCAAGGCGCTGGCAGCCCTTACCAGGCTGGGCGCCGACGCGTCCTGAGGACCGCCGGACATCGCCTGCGCGGGTGCCGCGCAGGCGTCCACAGGCTAAAGCGAACGCAGGACTGAGACGACCTTGCCCATGATGGTGGCATGGTCCCCCAGGATGGGTTCGTATTGGGTATTCTGCGGCAGCAGCCACGTGTGGCCATCGCGCTGGCGGAAGGTCTTGACGGTCGCCTCATCATCCAGGAGTGCAGCGACGATGTCCCCGTTGGCAGCGTCGGCCTGGCGCCGCACCACCACCCAGTCGCCGTCGCAAATGGCGGCATCCACCATGGAATCGCCGGCCACCTTCAGCATGAAGAGCTCGCCCTGGCCCACCAGCTGGCGGGGCAGCGGCATGACATCTTCGACGAGCTGTTCGGCAAGGATGGGGCCGCCGGCGGCAATCCGGCCCACCAGCGGAACCATGGCCGTATCCAGCGCCGTGGGCAGCTCTGTAACTGTGGCGCTGCCTCCGGCGGCCTGGGGGGCAGGAGACGTGGCCCCGCCTTTGCCCCCGCCGTCCAGGGTGAGCGGCATCAACACTTCCATGGCACGTGGCCGTTTGGGGTCGCGCCGGAGGTAGCCCAGCTTTTCCAGCTGCGAGAGCTGATGGGTCACGCTTGACAGGCTGGCAAGGCCGACCGTGTCGCCGATCTCGCGCATGGACGGCGGGTATCCGTTGTCATTAACGGAGCGCTGGATGGTCTCGAGGATCTTCTTCTGCCGGGGCGTCAACCCCTTGTTGGTCCTCTTGGATTGCGGGGCGGTCCTGCCCCCGGCGGCTGCTGCTGCCATTTTCGCCATTGCCTTTCGCTTGCCGCCGGAACTTCCGCCGGACGCTGTTCCGCGGTGCCGGTGGAAGGACTCCCACTGTCATTGTCAGACCCTGCTGTTCAACTTCAGGAGTGGTTGTTCTTGGTTCCAAAACTAGGCCAGCCATAGTGCTTTTTCAAACATTTGTTCTAGCGAGTCTCGACAATGTTCGTTGATAGGTGCTAAAACTTAACCAGCAAAGTTCGAATATGTGTTCTAACCAGCAGATGCCTCCTTCGAATACGCAGCCGGAAGATGTGCGCGGCGGCGGAATGGAACGGCAAGGGCGTTGCCGGGCGGACACCCGGGCAGCACGGCAAGTCCAGGAGGGCTTAGTTCATGTCAGCTTTATCTCTTCACCAGGTTTCACCTTCTTCTGCACCCCTGCGGCTGACCCGCCGGGGGAGGATCGTCCTGATCGGGGTTCCGCTTGTAGTCCTGGCTGTTCTCCTGCTGTCACTTTCCGGGTTCTTCCATTCCCCGGCCAAGGCCTCGGATTCGGCCGCGGACCTCGCGGTGACACCCACCGTTACGGTGACGGTGCAGCCCGGGCAGTCGTTGTGGGCCATTGCCGGTGCCGTCGCGCCGGGCCGGGACGCCCGCGACGTCGTGGCGGACATCGTCCAGCTCAACAACCTTGAGGCCGGCACCGTCCTTCCAGGCCAGCAGCTGTTCGTTCCCACGCACTGAGTGGCTGCCACGGAGATCCGTGTGGTGCGCTGCAGGCACCGCCTCGCTCCTGGCCGTGCCGGGAGCGAACAGGAACCGTCACATTTTCCGGCGGTTGCCGCGGCAACTAAACTGTTCAGGTGAACCAGCAGCTAGAACGTCTGAACCGGCTTCCCCTCCGCAGCAACCTTCGTGGACTGACTCCCTATGGGGCTCCCCAGTTGGACGTCCCCATCCTGCTGAACGTCAACGAAAACACCCATGGTGTTCCTGCCGATGTGCGGGCCGCCATCAGCGCCGCCGTTACGGAAGCCGCCGCGGGCCTCAACCGCTACCCGGACCGCGAGTTCACAGCGCTCCGGAAGGCCCTGGCGGAATACCTCGGGCATGGGCTCGACGAAACCAACCTATGGGCAGCCAACGGTTCCAACGAGGTCCTGCAACAGATCCTCCAGGCTTTCGGCGGTCCAGGGCGCACAGCCCTAGGCTTCCCGCCCACGTACTCCATGTACCCACTGCTGGCCAGTGGAACGGACACGCAGTACATCACCGGGGAACGCGCGGAAGGCTACGACCTCAGCGCTGAGTCCGCAGCCCGCCAGGTCAAGGAACTCCAGCCGAACATCGTATTCCTGTGCTCGCCCAACAATCCCACCGGGACCGGACTTGGGCTGGACGTCGTGGAAGCCGTCTATGACGCCGGCGCGGACAGCCAGGCCATCGTGATCGTCGATGAGGCTTACCACGAGTTCGCACACGACGGAACGCCGAGCGCACTGACCCTGCTGCCCGGCCGTGAACGGCTGATCGTCTCCCGCACCATGAGCAAGGCCTTCGCCCTGGCCGGGGCACGGCTCGGCTACATGGCCGCCGCCCCCGAGGTCGCCGATGCCCTGCGGCTGGTCCGCCTGCCGTACCACCTGTCCGCCATCACCCAGGCCACCGCCCTTGCGGCCCTCGAACACCGCGAAGCGCTGATGGCCGACGTCCAGGACATCAAGAAGCAGCGGGACCGCATCGTAGCCGAGCTGACCAGGATGGGACTCAAGCCCGCAGCGTCGGACTCCAACTACGTGTTCTTCGGCGGCCTGGAAAACCCGCACCAGGTCTGGCAGGAACTCCTTGACGCCGGCGTGCTCATCCGCGACGTGGGCATCCCCGGCCACCTCCGGGTCACGGCGGGCACTGAGGCGGAAACCACAGCCTTCCTGACCTCCCTGGAACGCATCCTTGCCGGCCACGCCGCGCTTCACGCCTAGACTTGATACTGCGGCGCTGGACGCCTTGAACCACTTCTTCTCGCACAAAGGATCCTTCACCATGAGTTCAACCGGATCGAATACGGCTGCAGCCCGGACGGCCCGCATGGAGCGTGCCACCAGCGAGTCCTCCGTACTCGTGGAGATCAACCTGGACGGTACGGGAGTCTCGGACATCGACACCTCGGTGCCGTTCTACGACCACATGCTGACGGCCCTGTGCAAGCACTCCCTGATCGACATGACGGTCAAGGCCACCGGTGACACCCACATCGACGTCCACCACACCGTTGAGGACGTCGCCATCACCTTCGGTGAAGTCCTGCGGACCGCCCTCGGCAACAAAGCTGGCATCCGCCGGTTCGGTGAGGCGACAGTCCCGCTGGACGAGGCCCTCGCCAACGCGGTGGTGGACGTTTCCGGCCGCCCCTACCTGGTGCACGGCGGCGAACCCGCCGGCCAGGAATACCACCTCATCGGCGGCCACTTCACCGGGTCCCTGACCCGCCATGTCTTTGAGGCCATTACGCTGCACGCCGGTATTTGCCTCCACATGAACGTGCTGGCCGGCCGCGACCCCCACCACATCGTCGAAGCGCAGTTCAAAGCCTTTGCCCGCGCCCTCCGCGCCGCCGTCGAACCGGATCCCCGGGTTGAGGGCATCCCCTCCACCAAGGGTGCCCTGTGAGCGGCCAGGAACTGAAGGACGGGGCAATCATCGACCCCTCGGCCTCGCGCAGGCTGCCGTCGCCCGAGGGCAAGCCCACCGTCACGGTGCTGGACTACGGATCCGGGAACGTCAGGTCCGCGGTGCGCGCCCTCGAGCGCGCCGGCGCGGAAGTGATCCTGAGCGCCAAACCGGAGGATGTCCTGAACGCGGACGGCCTGGTGGTGCCCGGCGTCGGCGCGTTCGAAACCGTGATGCGCGAACTCAAGGCCGTGGACGGCATCCGGCTTATCGGCCGGCGCGTGGCCGGCGGCCGCCCGGTGCTTGGCATCTGCGTCGGCCTGCAGGTCCTGTTCGAGGCCGGCGTGGAACACGGCACTGAAGCCCAAGGCATCGGTGAATGGCCCGGAAAGGTGGAGGCCCTCCCAGCGGAGGTCGTACCGCACATGGGCTGGAACACCGTCAAGGTCCCCGAGGGCTCAAAGCTCTTTGCCGGCGTCGAGAACGAACGGTTCTACTTCGTCCACTCCTACGGCGTGCAGGAGTGGAACTTCGACGTCATCCAGCCACGGATGGCACCGCCACTGGTGACCTGGTCCGAGCACGGCGGCCCGTTCATCGCCGCCGTCGAAAACGGCCCGCTCTGCGCAACCCAGTTCCACCCGGAAAAATCCGGCGATGCCGGCGCGCGGCTCCTGCGCAACTGGGTGGAGGGCCTGCGCAGGCCTGCCGGCGCCGGTTCCGGCGCCCCGGCCCACGCCGGCAGTGGCGCCTAGATGTGGTCCGTACTCCTGATGGGCCTCGCCGGCCTGCTGATTGGCGGCGGCATCTCGTTCCGGCAGCAGGCCAGGCCCCTCTGGCTGCAGGTGTCTTTCTACGCCCTGGCTGCCATGTCACTGGTTGCCGCCTACCTGCTCACGCTGCCGGGCAATTAACCGCCCGGGAAACACGGAGCATCAACGGCCCCGGCCGGCCCCCGATTTAGTCCCCACCGAAGAACCAACACCGAGGATGAGTATGACCACCGCACATGACCTGCCGGTACTTGAACTCCTGCCAGCCGTCGACGTCGTCAACGGCCAGGCCGTCCGGCTGGTCCAGGGCGAGGCGGGCAGCGAAACCAGCTATGGAACCCCCCTCGAAGCTGCGTTGAACTGGCAGCAGCAGGGTGCCGAATGGGTCCACCTGGTTGACCTGGACGCAGCGTTCGGGCGCGGTTCCAACGCCGACCTGCTTCGCGAGGTGGTGGGCCGGCTGGACATCAAGGTGGAGCTCTCGGGCGGCCTCCGCGACGACGAAACCCTGGAGGCAGCGCTCGACCTGGGCGTCGCCAGGGTCAACCTGGGGACCGCGGCACTGGAGAACCCCGATTGGACCGCACGGGCCATCGAGCGCTTCGGCGACAAGATCGCCGTCGGCCTGGACGTCCGGGGCACCACCCTGGCCGGCCGTGGGTGGACGAAGGAAGGCGGGGACCTGTGGGACGTCCTGGGCCGCCTGGAGGAGGCCGGTTGCGCCCGCTACGTGGTCACCGATGTGACCAAGGACGGCACCCTGCAGGGCCCGAACGTTGAACTCCTGCGCCAGATGGTGGAGAAGACCGGCAAGCCCGTGGTGGCCTCCGGCGGCATTTCCAGCCTGGACGACCTCAGAGTCCTCCGGTCGCTGGTTCCCCTGGGCGTGGAAGGTGCCATCGTGGGCAAGGCACTCTACGCCGGCGCCTTCACGCTGCCCGAAGCCCTCGACGTCGCCGGCCGCCGCTAGGCCCGGGGAAGCAGTCCGGCCATGCCCAGCTCCGAAGAACCGGTAAGCCCTCCCGCCCGCCACCTGCCCGGCCATATTGCGGCGGCGCTGGCGGGCGCCGGCGGTGCCACGGATTCCGCGGGCCAGCCTTGGGCCGGCCGCAGCCTGGCTGGGGACGATGCGAAGATCCACAACTTCGAGGACGACGACGGAACGGCCGACGCCGGCTACCTCACCGCAATTGCCGCGCTCCGGGAGGGGCGGGGCGACGAGGCAGCCGTCGTTGCCGCACTGGCCACGGCCCGTGTCTTCATTCCCATCGTGGCCCAGCTCGCCGAAGAGGCCGCGACAGCGCACGGGCTGCACGCGGACAAGCAGGCGGACATGGCACTGGTAACGCTGAAGGCCGCCGACGGCAGGACCGCGCTGCCGGCATTCACTTCTGCGGCCGCTCTGTCCGCTTGGCATCCCGAGGCCCGGCCGGTAGCCGTCTACGCCGCCCGGGCGGCCCTCTCGGCTGTTGCCGAAGGGGCGGAACTCCTGGTCCTGGATCCGGGTGCGGATGTGACGTTCGTGGTGCGCCGGCCGGGCGTTTGGGCCCTTGCCAAGCAGCACGGCTGGACCCCTTCCTACACTGACCGGGACCTGGCCGCCGAAATGGGCAACGCCGCCGCCGGCTTTGCGGCCGTCCGCGGCGTCGAACTGCTGCCCGGCAGGGGAGTGGCCGCCCAGGCCGCCGACGGGTCCATAGTCCCCGGTGGCGGTACCGGGCCGGAACTGCAGGTGGTGCTGTACCTCGAGGACGGCCTGGACGCGGCCGGTGTCCAGGAACTGGTAGCCGGCCTGCAGGCGGAGTGGTCCCGGAATGTATTGTTTGGGGAGCGCGTCGATTCCCTTGAAATCAAACTGAGGCGCGCGCCCGACTAGCCGCCAGCCGGATGGGTGATCCCCGCCGGGGCTGCGGCGCATCCGAAGGACCGCTTTCGTGAATTTCGCTCTCTACCGGGAGTTGCTTGCCGTTCGGCCCATCCGCCGGCTGCTGCTGGTGGGCATGGTTGCCCGGATCCCGCACTCGGCCGCCGGCGTTCTGCTCACCCTGCACATCGTCCTCACCCTGGGCCAGGGCTATGCCGCCGCCGGTGCCGCCGCGGCCGTCATGACCATCGGCATTGCGCTGGGTGCGCCGTGGCGTGGCAGGCGCGTGGACACCGTGGGTCTTCGGACCGCGCTCATTCCATCGGTGATCTCGGAGACGGTGATCTGGTCGGTGGTGCCCCACGTGTCCTACCAGTGGCTCCTTCCGCTGGTCTTTGTGGGCGGCCTGCTCACGCTCCCCATCTTCAGCGTGGTCCGTCAATCCCTGGGCGTCCTGGCGGAGGGCGAGCAGCGCCGCACCGCGTTTGCCCTCGACGCCATCACCACCGAAGTGGTCTTCATGATCGGCCCGGCCGCCGGCGCCGTGGTGGCCACCAGCGGCTACACCACCGCAGGACTCACGGTGGTGGGCGTTTCGACGTCGCTCGCCGGCCTGTTCCTCATGTGGTTCAACCCGCCCACCCGCAGCGAGGGCCTGAGCCTGGAATGCGCAGAGGATGAGCAGCATGCTGCCGAGGCCGCGGTGGTGTCCACGGCCCCGGCGCATGTGCAGGAAGCCGCTGCCGAACTGGCGCCCGCCGGGGCGGCCACCAGCGCCGCGCAGGGCCTTCGGGGAAAGCTGGCGGGCGGCTTTTCCTGGTTCACCGCAACAGTCGCAGCCCTCTTCGCCGTAGCGGCCGGCGCCGGAATGGTCCTCAGCGGCACCGACGTCGGCATCGTCGCTGCACTGGAAATCGGCGGCCACCAGAGCGAGATCGGGATCGTCTTCGTCTTCTGGTGTGCGGCTTCCGTGGTGGGCGGTTTGATCTACGGGGCCATGCACCGGCCCGTCCCGCCCATCTTCCTGCTGCTCGGCATGGCCGCCCTGACCCTGCCCATGGCTTTCGCCCACGACACCTGGACGCTGGCCCTCGTCTCCGTCCTGCCCGGGCTGCTGTGCGCCCCCGTGCTGTCCGCGGCCTCAGAGAAAGTGGCGGACCTGGTGTCCGAGGAGCGGCGCGGGGAGGCGATGGGCTGGTACGGCTCCGCGTTGACCGCCGGAGTTGCGTTCGGTTCGCCGCTGGCCGGGGTCTTCATCGACGTCATGGGCCCCTCCGGCGGTTTCGTTTCCGTCGGAGCCGCCGGCGTGGTGCTCTGCGTCGTAGGGCTTGCGCTCCAACAGCGGCGCCGCCGGCCGGCCGCCTGAGCGGTCCCGCCCAGCCGTGGAGTTAAAGCGCGACGGCGGGACACCCGCAAAGGGGGTGTCCCGCCGTCGGACGGTGCCTGGGGGAGTTGGGCTTTAGTTGACTGCCCCGGTGTACTTTTCGCCCGGGCCCTTGCCCGGTGCATCCGGAATCAGTGACTCTTCGCGGAAGGCCAGCTGCAGGGACCGCAGGCCGTCGCGCAAGGGTCCGGCGTGCTGGGATCCGATCTCCGGGGCAGCTGCGGTCACGAGTCCGGCCAGTGCGGTGATCAGCTTCCGGGCCTCGTCGAGGTCCTTGAGTTCGGCTGCGTTGTCCTCCGCGGCCAGGCCAAGCTTTACCGCGGCGGCGCTCATCAGGTGTACGGCCGCCGTGGTGATGACCTCGATGGCGGGAACTTCGGAGATGTCGCGGATCTGTTGTGAAACGTCTGCGCCTGCGTTGCCGGGCTCGAAGACGTATGAATTACTGTCTGGGGTGCTCATACTGGTAAGCTTGACACAGACCGACTGGATGTAGTTATTTCAGGGATTGTCCTAAACGATCAGGTTCCCAGCAGCGCTTCGCGGCGTTGACGGGAATTTTTTCTGTAGAATGGCATCCAGTTTGCAAGCGGAGTTCTCTCCCACCCGCGTCAGCCGTTGTCCCGCCCGTTCCTCTGGAACCCGCAGGGACGCAAGGTTGCCGGGTACCTGGTTGGGCATGAGCCGGCATTTGCCGGGACTGTGCACGTGCAGCCCTTTTCGGGTTGCCGGTCCAACCTCTTTGAGGCCTTCGATTGCTCCGGCAATTGGGGGCCTTCTTCATTTGCCGGACTCAACAACAAACACAGGAGCTTTAACATTAGCGAGCCAAGAATCAATGAGCGTATCCGCGTCCCCGAGGTGCGGCTGGTCGGCCCTGCAGGTGAACAGGTAGGAATCGTCCGTATTGAGGATGCCCTGCGCCTGGCTGCCGAGTCCGACCTTGATCTCGTTGAAGTTGCACCTCAGGCGAAGCCTCCGGTGTGCAAGCTGATGGACTTCGGCAAGTACAAGTACGAGGCCGCGGTCAAGGCACGTGAGGCCCGGAAGAACCAGACGAACACTGTTCTGAAGGAAATCCGCTTCCGCTTGAAGATCGACACCCACGACTACGAGACCAAGCGCGGCCACGCCCTGCGCTTCCTCGGCGCCGGGGACAAGGTCAAGGCCATGATCCAGTTCCGTGGCCGCGAGCAGCAGCGTCCGGAGATGGGCATCCGCCTGCTCCAGCGCTTCGCGGACGACGTCGCCGAAGTCGGCGTGGTGGAGTCCAGCCCCCGCATCGACGGCCGCAACATGGTCATGGTGGTTGGCCCGCTGAAGAACAAGGCAGAAGCGAAGGCGGAGGCACGCCGTGCCACCCAGCGCGCCGAAGCCAAGGCCGAGAATGAAGCCAAGGCTGCGGGCCGGGTAGACACCTCCGGCAAGGACCAGGCTCCCATGACCCAGTCGCTGGCGGACCTCCTGCCGGAAGGCTTCACCGTCTCCACCGAGCCGGAGGCACCTGCCGCCGACAACGCTCCGGCCGAAGCGCCTGCTGCCGCTCCTGAGCAGGAAGCACCGAAGCAGGAAGCACCGAAGCAGGAGGCTCCGAAGCAGGAAGCCCCCAAGGCTCCGGCTCCGAAGCAGGAAGCGCCGAAGGCTGCTGCTGCCCCCAAGGCTGCTGCACCGAAGGCCGCCGCGCCGGCGCCCAAGCCTGCAGTTGCCGCCAAGCCGGAAGCGGCTGCGCCGAAGCCGGCCGGCGTGCCTGCGCCGCCCAAGCCGGTGGCCAGGCCTGCTGCACCGAAGCCTGCTGCACGCCCTGCCCCCAAGGCAGTGCCGAAGCCGGCCGGTAAGAAGACCAACTAGTTCACAGCTGCCGGGCATGCTCCGGCAGTCAGCAACCAGCATGCTGCCCGCGGGGGTGGCTGCGCGATAGAACTGCCGGCCCCCGGGCCCGCAGAAACGTAAGGAGATCGGTTCCCATGCCGAAGATGAAGACCCACAGTGGTGCTAAGAAGCGCTTCAAGCTGACCGGCAGCGGCAAGCTGCGCCGCCAGCAGGCCAACCGCCGCCACTACCTGGAGCACAAGTCCAGCCGCCTGACCCGCCGCCTTGCCGGCGACAAGATCGTCTTCAAGGGCGACGCCAAGGTCATCCGGAAGATGCTCGGCATCTAGTTTCCAAGTTTATTGATGGACCGCCCGCCGGTGGTCCGTCACCTGCCAAACAGCCTTCTCAGGCCGCCGGAACACCGGCAACAGATGCTTGGGATCAGATTTTCGAAGGAGTACGCACGTGGCACGTGTGAAGAGGGCGGTCAACGCCCACAAGAAGCGCCGGGTTGTTCTTGAACGGGCGAAGGGCTACCGCGGACAGCGGTCGCGCCTGTACCGCAAGGCCAAAGAGCAGCTGCTGCACTCGTTTGTGTACAGCTACGGTGACCGCAAGAAGAAGAAGGGCGACTTCCGCCGCCTGTGGATCCAGCGCATCAACGCTGCATCCCGCGCCAATGGCCTGACCTACAACCGCCTCATCCAGGGCCTGAAGGCCGCCGAGGTCGAGGTTGACCGCCGCATGCTGGCCGAGCTTGCCGTCTCTGACGCCAACGCCTTCGCCGCACTGGTCCAGGTGGCCAAGGACTCCCTGCCGGCAGACACCTCCGCCAAGAAGGTTGCCGCAGCTTAGCAGCCGCTGCCACCCCTCGCCTGAGGGGCCAGTTCAGGAACTCGAAGCGTCAGCTACTACAGTTCTTGTATGAACGAATCCGGGCGCCCGCAAGATCTTCCACTGTCCAACCCCCGAGCCGATCGGGTCAGGGACGTGGCAAAACTTGCAGGGCGCCCGGCCCGTTTAAAGCGCGGCCAGTTCCTTGCCGAGGGGCCGCAGGCGGTCCGGGAAGCCCTCAAGCTCCACCAGCAACGCCTTGCGTCCGGCGCCGAGGGGATCGTCACTGAGGTCTTCGCCAGCGAAAGCTGCCTTGACCGTTTCCCCGAATTCGAAGAACTTGCCGAAGGCACCGACGCCCGGCTGGCCACCGACGAGGTCCTGGCGGCCATGGCGGACACCGTCAATCCGCAGGGCATCGTCGCCGTCTGCCGTTTCGTGGACGTTGAGCTGGCGGACGTGCTCGACGCCGCACCCCTCCTGATTGCCGTGCTGTGCCAGGTCAGGGATCCCGGGAACGCCGGCACGGTCCTGCGCGCAGCCGATTCGGCAGGCGCGGACGCAGTGGTCTTCACCACCTCCAGCGTCGATATCTACAACCCCAAGGCCGTCCGCTCCACCGCGGGCTCGCTGTTCCACCTTCCAGTGGTCCTTGCCGCGGACCCCGCAGAACTGGCTGCGGCATGCAAGGCCCGCGGCATCGGGATCCTTGCGGCCGACGGATACGGGCAGCTGGACCTCGATGTCCTGCAGGACGAGAACGCCCGCCGCCGGCTCACCGGAGCCGGCCCTGCATCCGAATACGACCTTGCTGCGCCGACCGCCTGGTTCTTTGGGAATGAGGCCCAGGGCCTCTCCGAAGAGGAGCTTGCACTGGCAGACCACCGGGTTGCGGTCCCGGTATACGGCGCGGCCGAAAGCCTCAACCTTGGAACGGCGGCCACCGTGTGCCTCTACGCCAGTGCCCGTTCCCAGCGCCGCCCTGCATCACCGTCCCAGGACCTCAACGGATAGTGCACTCGGGCACAAAGAAAGGCCCCGGAAATCCGGGGCCCGTTGAGTGTTGCTGGACAGATTAATCAGGGTGCGCGAGTGGCTTGTCCGCGTCCGGTGACGGCTCCGTAGATGCCGGCGACAACCAGGCCGCCAACGATAGCGAGAATCCAGGTGCCGAGGTCGAAGAAGGCAAGATCGCCCTTGTTGAACAGGAGGCTGCCAATCCAGCCGCCAACGATGGCTCCAACGACACCCAGGATGAGGCTGGTGACCCAGCCGCCGCCGACCCGTCCGGGCATAACGGCCTTAACGATGGCCCCGACAATCAGGCCCAAAATAATCCAAGCAAGAAAACCCATGTCTCCTCCTTATTGTGACCGGGATTAATAGTCCCGATGAGCCTCAAGCTAACATACGCACCCGGCAAAGTCAGTAGCTCCAAAGCGGGCGTTGCCGCATCGTTAAGACCCGTCACGGGTGGCCTGTTTACTGCTGCCGGACCGGCGATGGGGCCGCCCGGGACGGGTGGCCGGCCGGCTCAGGCAGCAAGCGGCCTTTTGCGCTCCAGCAGTCCGCTGAGCAGGGCGACGCTGAAGCCGAGGACCGCAAGGACAGCGCCCACCAGGGCGGGGGCGACAAAGCCCCACCCCAGCGCGATGACCAGCCCCCCGAGGAATGCGCCGAGTGCGTTGGCGACATTCAGCGCGGCATGGTTGAGGGACGATGCCAGCGACGGGGCATCGGGCGAGGCATCGAGGAGGCGGGTCTGGAGGGCCGGGATCAGCATGGATCCGGATGCGCCCACCACGAACACCATCACCATGGCACTCCACGGCCAGTGCGCGGCCAGGGCATAGACGACCAGGGCCACGGCAATGGCGGGGAGGACCCGGTAGAGCGTGCCCATGACCGATTTGTCGGCCAACCTGCCACCCACGATGTTGCCGGCCACCATCCCCAGCCCGTACAGGGCAACCACCAAGGGAATCCATGCTGACGGGATACCTGCCACTGCGGTCATGGTGTGCGCGATGTACGTGTAGGTGGCGAAGAAGCCGCCGAAGCCAACAATGCCCACCAGGAGTGCCAGCCAGACCTGGAGCCGCTTGAGGGCGCCGAGTTCACGGCGGATGCTCGCGTCGGGGTGGGCGGCCTGGAACGGTACGAACTTCCACACCATGAGCAGTGCCAGCAGGCCGATGGCACCCACCAGGACAAACAGCAGGCGCCAGCCGAAGGTTTGGCCCAGCCAGGTGGCGAACGGAACGCCCACCACGTTGGAGACGCTCAGGCCCGCCATGACCATGGAGATGGCCCAGCCCCGGCGGGTGGGCGGAACCAGGGACGCTGCAATGACGGCCGCGACTCCGAAGAACGCCCCGTGGGGCAGCCCGGCCGCAAAGCGGGACACGAGCATCGACCCGTAGTCGGGGGCCATGAATGAGGTCAGGTTGGCCACCGTGAAGAACAGCAGCAGGCCCAGGGCCAGCCTCTTGCGGGGCAGCTTAGCGCCGACGGCGGCCAGCAGGGGAGCCCCTACCACCACTCCCAGCGCATAGGCGGAGATCAGGTGCCCGGCTTCCGGGGTGCTGATCCCCAGGCCCTGCTCCACTTCCTTGAGCAGGCCCATCATGGTGAACTCGGTGACGCCGATGCCCACGCCGCCCATGGCCAGGGCAAAGATGGCCAGGCCGACGTTGGGGGTCTTGGTACGGGCTGCCGTGGACTGGGAAAGGACGCTGCTCATATGCCTGCTTCTCACAAGGTGGAACTGGAAAGGGGGACGCCACGGCTATGGGGCAGGAAGGTCCCGACAGTGGAGCCAACCCTTGGCGGGAAGGATCTGTTCCCTGAAGAAGGAATGCTGTTCCGGGCCCCTTCCATTGTGGCCCATAGAATGGGCCGGTGACTGGACTGATACAGGTAGTAGGCGGAGCCGTGGTGGACAGGTTGGCTAATCCAACCGCCCTTCTGGTGGCGCGGCGCAGCGCTCCCGAGCACCTGGCCGGTCTGTGGGAATTCCCGGGGGGAAAGGTGGAACCGGGTGAGGCGCCCGAAGCCGCCCTGGTCCGGGAGCTGGCCGAAGAGCTGGGAATCGGCGCAACGCTGGGTGCAGAACTGCCGGCGGAGGCGCCGGCCGGCTGGCCGCTCAACGACCGGGCCAGCATGAGGGTCTGGTTCGCCGAGGTGGCCAGTGGCGAGCCAGCGCCGCTCGAAGACCACGACGAACTGCGCTGGATCCGGCTGGAGGACAGGGCAGCTGTCCTTGGCCTGCCCTGGATACCGGCCGACTATCCGATTGTGCACGCACTCCTGGACTCCGTGGCTGCGATGGTGCCGGGGAAGGGCCAGGCCCACGCCTGATACGCCAGGCTGCCTAGAACAGGGAATCCTGCACCGCGGACGGCGACGCTGAAGCAGCCGCGGGACCGTCGGGAGCCGCGGTGGGGATGCTCCCCGCCGGGTACGCCGCCTCCTCGGCCCGTGGATCGTCAAGGTCCCGGTGGCTGAAGCCGGAGGTCTGCGTAAAGCCGTAACGGGCCTTGAAATACCGGACCCTGCCCGCAAGCCACACCCGGTACTCCTTGGACGCATAGGAACCGGTTCCGTAGAGCCGCCGGTAGCGTCCGGCCAGTGCGGGGTGGTGGGCAGCAATCCACTTCATGAGCCATTCCCTGGTACCCGGCTTCAGGTAGAGGGCGCCGGCGGTGACGCCGGTGGCTCCCGCGGCGGCCAACGAAGCGAACAGGGCATCCAGGGCTTCGTCGCTGTCGGAGAGCCACGGCAGGATGGGCATCGCCATGACGCCGCAGGGCAGGCCTGCCTCGCGCAGCCGTGACACCAGTTTGAGGCGCGCCCTGGGCCCGGGAGTGCCGGGTTCGATTGCCTCGGAGAGGGCTTCGTCGGTCATGGCCAAGGAGATGCCAAGCCCCACGGGTACCTGGGCTGCGGCGCTCTTGAGCAGGGGAATGTCCCGTGCCAGCAGGGTCCCCTTGGTGAGGATGGACAAGGGCGTTCCCGACTCCGCCAGGGCGTTGATGATCCCCGGCATCAGTTTGTACCGGCCCTCGGCCCGCTGGTAGGGATCGGTGTTGGTGCCCAGCGCCACCTGCTGCCGGGTCCAGGAGGCCTTGTTCAGTTCCTTCCGGAGAATCTCCGCGGCGTTGACCTTCACCACCACCTGGCTGTCGAAGTCCGTGCCGGCGTCGAAGTCCAGGTACGTATGGCTTTTGCGCGCAAAGCAGTACACGCAGGCGTGGCTGCAGCCGCGGTAGGGATTGACCGTCCATTCGAACGGCATCTTCGATCCGGCCGGGACCTTGTTGAGCACCGATTTGGCGGTGACCTCGTGGAAGGTGATCCCGGCGAACTCCGGGGTGGTGACGGAGCGGACCAGGCCTGCCAGCGGCAGCAGCGCCGGAACTGGTCCACCAGGGGTGTCCGGCGTTTGCACCAGTGCTTGCGCTTCCCATCTCATGACACCCATTCGAAAACATGTTCGAATTTAAGTCAAGGGTGCCGCGCCGTCCGGAACCGCCTCCTGGCGACGCCGCAGCTTCGTTACCTGCCCTCGCTGCCGGGCAGCAGCTCCCACGTCACGTCCACCCTTGCCTCCACCCGGCTTACGCCCGGTTCCACCGACGGGCCCTCCGTGGCGGATGCCCGCTGAATGCCGGCCAGCGGCACCGGTCCCGCCGCCGGACGCGGTTCGGTGACAGCCAGGACCCTCCCCAGCCCGGCCGAGGCCAGCGCGGCAAACTGCCCGGCTGAGCTGAGTGCGTCCTGCCAGGCGGCGTCACGGGCCCGTGCCCGGACCGGGGAATCGTCAGAAAGGACCAGCTGGAGGCTGTTCAAGCGGACATCGTCCCCGGCGGCGAGGACAGCCTCGGAGACTGTGGCCGAGGCCGTACCGAGATCCCGCAGCCGGACGGTCACGCTGCTCGATGCCACGTAGCCCACGAGCCGCTGGCCTTCACCGTCCCGCCAGGCGAGGTCGGCCCGGACGGCCAGGCCGGCCGAGCGGATATCGTCCGGGGCAACACCGCGGCCCCGCAGCACCGAGGTGGCTGCCGCCAGGCGTGTGCCGGCGGCCGCATACGCTTCAGCCACCGAGGCGGCGCGGCACTCCACGCCTACGGAGACCAGCATCAGGTCCGGGGTGGCTTCCGCCCATCCGGTCCCCGTGACGGTGATGGTCCCGGGATCCAAACGGGAATGGATATCCTGGGCAGTCACGCCTGCCTCCCCGCCGCGATGGGGTAGCCGCCGGCTGCCAGCCCGGCCCGCCGTTCAAAGATGTTCGCGGTCCCCGGATTGCCGGTGCGCAGCAAAGACCAGGCGGCGGCCGCGAGGTACAACGGGAGGAACGGCGGCCCCAGGCACCACGCGTACTGGCTGCAGTGCCGCTCCTCGTGTCCCAGGAGTGCGGGCCGCGACAGCAGGTCCGCCGCTGTGCTGCGGCACAGCACCACGTTGCCCAGGGTGAAGGCCTGCGCAAGCGGCAACTGCCAGCGGTAACCGGCAGCAATGAGCAGTCCGCGCGGGCCGCGGCTGACCTGTGTCCGGGCGGCAAGGGCGACTGCGAGCCCGGCCAGGGTGCTCCCGTTGAGGAGGTTGGCTGCCCGCCTGAGCCGCTGGGCCGTCGTCGTGCCATCAAGGGAACCCGCGCGCTGCCGCAAAGTCATGAGGCCATGGTAACCGGAGGGTTCTACTAGACTGGAGGGCAGTGGCCGCCGGTCCTGCCGGCGAGCCCTGACCTGGTCATTGAATGACACTGACGTTCAGCGCATTCATCCATGACCTGCCGGCGACGGACGGGCCGCGCGGGAAACCGTGCATGGCTGACCGGCCGCCGGCAGCCACGACTCGTAGCTAAGAACAGTAGATGACTGAAACTTTGCCGGGCGCCGCCATCCCGAACCCCACGGATGAGGCCGCCATCAACGCCGCTGTAGACCAGGCCATCACCGCCATCGCCGGTGCGGCCACCCTTGACGAGCTGAAGGCGGTACGCCTTGCCCACAGCGGCGAGAAATCCCCGCTCAGCCTTGCCAACCGCGAAATCGGCAGGTTGCCCAAGGACCAGAAGGCGCTCGCCGGAAAGCTGATGGGCGCCTCCCGCGGCCGGGTCAACAAGGCGCTCGCCGAGCGCGCCGAGGTGCTCGAAGCCGAGAACGATGCCCGGATCCTGGTCGAGGAAACCGTGGACGTCACCGCCGCCCCCCGCCGCCGCCGTGCCGGTGCGCGCCACCCGCTGTCCACCCTGCAGGACCGCGTCGCGGACATCTTCGTAGGCATGGGCTGGGAGATCGCCGAAGGCCCCGAGGTGGAATCCGAGTGGTTCAACTTCGATGCCCTGAACTTCAAGCCGGACCACCCCGCCCGCGAAATGCAGGACACCTTCTTCGTGGAACCGCCCGAAGCGCACCTGTTGATGCGCACCCACACCTCCCCGGTGCAGGTCCGCTCCATGCTCGAGCGCGAGGTGCCCATCTACGTGCTGTGCCCGGGCAAGGTGTTCCGCACCGATGAGCTGGACGCCACCCACACCCCGGTGTTCCACCAGTTTGAGGGCCTGGCCATCGACAAGGGCCTGTCCATGGCGGACCTGCTGGGCACCCTGGAGCACTTCACCCGCCAGATGTTCGGCGAGGAGGCGAAGGTCCGCCTGCGCCCCAACTACTTCCCGTTCACCGAGCCGTCTGCCGAACTGGACATCTTCCACCCCGGCGCCAAGGGCGGTCCGCGCTGGATCGAGTGGGGCGGCTGCGGCATGGTCAACCCCAACGTCCTGCGCGCCGCCGGCATCGACCCGGACGTCTATTCAGGTTTTGCCTTCGGCATGGGCATCGAGCGTGCCCTCATGTTCCGCAACGAGGTTGCCGACATGCACGACATGATCGAAGGCGATGTACGGTTCAGCGAGCACTTCGGGATGGAGATCTAACAGTGCGTATCCCACTTTCCTGGCTGCGGGAATTCGCAGCAGTACCGGCCGGAGCAACGGCCGAAGACGTCATGGAAGACCTGGTCAAGGTCGGCTTTGAAGAAGAAGCCGTCCACCGTCCCACGGACACCCTCCAGGGCCCCGTGGTGGTGGGCCAGGTCCTGAGCCTGGTCAAGGAACCGCAGACCAACGGCAAGACCATCAACTGGTGCCAGGTCCGCGTAGTCCCCGAAGGCAAGGAACAGACCCTCACCGGGGACGGCATCGACCCCTCCGGCGTCCAGGGCATCATCTGCGGCGCGCACAACTTCGTCGAGGGCGACAAAGTGGTGGTCACGCTGCCCGGCGCCGTGCTGCCCGGCGACTTCCGCATCTCAGCCCGCAAGACGTACGGACACCTGTCCGCCGGCATGATTGCCTCGGTCCGCGAACTGGGTATCGGCGAGGACCACGACGGCATCCTGGTGCTGTCCCGCATCGGGCTGGACCCCGAGGTGGGCACCGACGCCATGGAGCTCCTGGGCCTGTACGACCAGGCAGCCGAAATCAACGTCACCCCGGACCGCGGCTACGCCTTCTCCATCCGCGGCGTGGCCCGCGAATACGCGCACGCCACCGGCACCGCCTTCACGGACCCCGCATCCAGGGTCCAGGCACCGGCCGAACTTTCCGGCGGCTATGGCGTCAAGCTCAACGACGACGCCCCCATCTACGGCAAAGCCGGCTGCGACCGGTTCGTGGCCCGCACCGTCCGGGGCGTGGACGCCACCCGTCCCACCCCGCCATGGATGGTCTCCCGGCTCCGGCTCGCCGGCATCCGCTCCATCTCCCTGCCGGTGGACATCTCCAACTACGTCATGCTCGAACTGGGCCAGCCCACGCACTGCTACGACCTGGACACGCTCTCCGGCGACATCGTGGTGCGCCGCGCAGCCGCGGGGGAGATGATCACCACCCTGGACGGCAAGGAACGCAAGCTCGACGCCGAGGACCTGCTCATCACGGACGACTCCGGCGCCATCGGCATCGCAGGCGTCATGGGCGGGGCGGCCACCGAGGTGAGCGACTCGACGTCGAACATCCTGGTTGAGGCGGCGCACTTTGACGACGTTTCCATCGGCCGCTCCCGGCGCCGGCACAAACTGCCGTCCGAGGCGTCGAAGCGCTTCGAACGCGGCGTGGACTGGCAGGTGGCGGGCGTCGCCGCCCAGCGCGTGGTGGACCTCCTGGTGGAACTGGCCGGCGGCACTGCCGACGAAGCCGGCACCGACGTCGGGACCGCCCCGGACACCGTCACCATCGAGCTGCCCGCAGGCTTCGCTGCCGAGCGCATCGGCATCGACTTCACCGAGGACCAGATCGTCACCTCGCTGGAGGACCTGGGCGCCGCAGTCGTGAAGAACGACGGCGGCTGGACCGTGACGCCGCCGAGCTGGCGCAGCGACCTGGAGACCAAAGAAGACCTCACCGAGGAGATCGCCCGGCTGGTGGGCTACGACAAGATCCCCGCCACGCTGCCGGTCGCCCCTCCGGGCCGCGGCCTGACCCGCGTCCAGCAGCAGCGCCGCCGCCTCATCCAGGCACTGGCCGACGCCGGACTCACCGAGGTCCTGTCCTACCCGTTCGTCTCCAAGGCGGCCAACGACACCTTCGGCGTGGCAGAAGAAGGAGGGGCGCGAACCGCCCTCAAGCTGGCCAACCCGATCAGCGAGGAGCACGGCTACCTGCGCACGTCCATCCTGCCCGGACTGATCGAGGTGGCCAAGCGCAACCACTCCCGTGGCTTCCGGGACCTGGCCCTGTTCGAATCCGGCCTGGTGTTCCTGCCCGAGGGGACGGTGGGCACGGCCTCCATCCCGCCGCTGGGTGCCAAGCCTGCCGATGAGGTTCTTGACGCACTGTACGACGGCGTCCCGAACCAGCCGTTCCACATCGCGGCAGTCTTCACCGGCCACGACTCCCCGGCCGCTGCGGCCCACACGCCCCGCGCATGGGACTGGGCCGACGCACTGGACGTGGCCCGGCTTGCCGGCGACGTGCTGGGCGTTGACCTGGTGGTCAGCCAGGGCAGCCACCAGGCGTTCCACCCCGGCCGCACCGCCCGGCTGGCGCTGCGCACGGGGGAGACCGTCGGCTACGCCGGTGAACTGCACCCCAAGCTGCTGGCTGCCTCGGACATGCCCGCCCGTTCGGTGGCACTGGAACTCGATGCCGATGCCCTGTTCGAGGCCGCCCCTGACGTGATTGTGGCCCGCCACATTTCCACGTTCCCGGTGGCCACGCAGGACGTGGCGCTCGTGGTCCCGGCCGACGTGCCCGCAGACGACGTCCTTGCCGCCCTGCGCGAAGGCGCCGGAGAGCTGCTGGAAGACGTGGCGCTGTTCGACGTTTACGCAGGCAAGGGCATCGAGGACGGCAAGAAGTCGCTGGCCTTCGGGCTCCGGTTCCGGGCCGCAGACCGCACCCTGACCGCTGACGAGGCGTCAACGGCGCGTGAAGGCGCAGTTGCACTGGCTGCCGAACGTTTCGGAGCTGTCCAGCGGTAGGTCTCCTGCAGGCTTTTCGGGAAGGGCGGGTCATGGCGCAATGCGAAGTGCACGCCATCCCGCCCTTCCTGCTGTCCGGGAAAGACAGTGGGGTGCAGCGGGACGCCGAACGCCTCCTCGACGGCGTCGAGCTGGCACGGGCCCGGGCAATGTCGCCGGCTGCCGGCACTGCTTTCCTGGCCGGCCGGCTGGCGCAGCGGAGGTTCGCCGCCGAGCTGCTCTCCGTTCCCGCCGAAGAGCTCACAGTGGCCTACAGCTGCCCGCGCTGCGGCACCGGTCCGGAGCTGGGCCACGGCCGGCCGGGCTACAGCTACCGTCGCGCGCCGTTGCCGCTGGCCCTGAGCCTGTCCCGGGCGGCGGGCTGGACGTTATTGGCGGCTGTGGCAGACGCCGCCCCGGGAACGCGGCTGGGCGCGGACATGGAGGATCCGGGCCGCACTGGCTTTGACGGGTTTGACGGGGTCGCCCTGACGCCGGCAGAGCGCCGGACCCTCCGGGACGTCACGGCCCAACTGCTGCCGGCGGCGAGGGCAAGGCTCTGGGCACGCAAGGAAGCCTGGCTGAAAATGACCGGTGACGGACTCCGGACTGCGCCGTCCACCGTGGACGTCAGCAGGCGCCCCGGCCTGCGGGACCTGGACCCTGCTGAAACCGGGCTGCCCGCACACCTTGCGGCCGCCGTCGCGCTTTCCCTGCCCGCTCAGGCCAGCGGCAGTGGCGGCAGCGGCTCCTCGTAAAGCCAGGGATGCAGCAGCGACTCCGCGTCGACGGCTGTGGCGCTGCTGACCGCAACGATGAAGTCCTGCGTCGTGACGGAGCCGTGCCGGTGGCCGGCGGTCCAGTCCTGCAGCACCGCGAAAAAGGCGAGGTCGCCCACAGCCATCCGGACCGCATGAACGGCCAGCGCGCCGCGCTTGTAGACGCGGTCGTCGAACATCCGCTCGGGACCGGGATCGCCCACCAGGATGTCCTGGTCTTCCTCCGCCAGCCGGTGCCAGGCCGCAGCGGCCCGCTCCGCCACGCTCATAACGCCTGCTTCCTCGGACCAGATCCATTCGGCATAGCAGGCGAAACCTTCATGCAGCCAGATGTCCTGCCAGCCCGCCGCCGTCAGGGAATTGCCGAACCACTGATGCGACAGCTCATGGGCGATCAGGCGCTGGGACTCCCAGTCCAGGCCCAGGTGGTTGGGACCCAGGATTGCCATCGACTGCGCCTCGAGCGGGATTTCCAGTTCGTCCTCGGTCACCACCACCGTGTACGCGGGAAACGGATAAGGGCCAAAGCAATTGCTGAACGTGCGCATCATGGCAGGCTGCCGGGCCAGTCCTGTCCTGGCACGCTCCGCCAGGGCGGGGGAGACAGCCACGGACTGCGGAACCGGCATCCCGTGCCGTCCGGCGTCCAGCTCCAACGGCACGTACCGGCCAATCTGCACCGTGGCCAGGTAGGTGGCCATCGGCTCCGATTGTTCGTAGACCCAGGTTTCCCGGCTGGCGCGGGCAGTATGCGACTGTAGTACGCCGTTGCATACCACGCGGTAATTCGCCTCCGTGGTGACGGTGAACCGGTAGCTCGCCTTGTCCCCGGAGTGGTCGTTGCAGGGGAACCAGGAGGGTGCGCCGTTGGGTTGCCCGGCCACCAGGACTCCGTCGGTCAATTCCTCCCAGCCCACCTCGCCCCACGGGCCGCGCCGCGGGCGCGGGTTGCCCTCATAGCGCACCTCCAGGGTGAAGGGCTGGTCCGCTTCGAAGGGGCGGGGCGCGGTGACCACCAGTTGCCCGGCCCGCTGGGCGAAGCGGAGCGGCTTGCGGCCGTCCAGCAGGACCTTGGTGGTGCGCAGGCCAACGAGGTCCAGGACAATGGCCGACGTCGGAGCGCAGGTCACGCCGTGCAGCACCGCTTTGCCGCTGAGCCGGTTGCTGGCCACCCGGTAGTCCAGGTCCAGTTCGTACCGCTCGACGCGGAAGGCGTTTGTCCCGGTACCGGGCAGGTACGGGTCGGGAGAGGTTCCGGTGGCTGCGGAAATGCTGCCCCGGGCGGCTGATGCTGAAGAACTCATGGGACCTTCGGTTAGGTGGCAGACGGCGATCCGGGTCCGCTCCACGGGCTGACCGGGTTACCCATCCAGTACGTTGCGGCGGGCACTGCTTCGCCGCGCATCACCAAGGATGCCGGCCCCACCGTTCCGCCGGCGCCGATGCTGGCCTGGGGAAGGATGACCCCGTGCGGGCCCATGGTGGCCCCGTCCTCGAGCGTAACAGCGTCAATGCTCATCACACGGTCGTGGAACAGGTGCGTCTGCACCACGCAGCCCCGGTTGACCGTGGAATTCCTGCCAAGGGCCACCAGGTCGGCTTCAGGGAGCCAATAGCTCTCGCACCACGTGCCGCTGCCAATTTTCGCCCCGAGCGCACGCAGCCACCAGACCAGCGCCGGGGTGCCCGATGCTGCCCGGGCGAACCACGGCGCCGTGACCAGTTCGATGAAGCTGTCCACCACTTCGTTCCGCCAGATGAAGGAGCTCCACAGCGGATGTTCGCCGGGCCGGATCCGCCCCACCAGGACCCACTTCGCGGCGACGGACGCCCCTGCTGCCACGAGGCCCGCCAGCAGCATCACGACGCCGGTGAGCAGGGCGGCGGCGGCGTAGCCCCAGGTCGCTGCGATCCAGTCGAAGGCCAGCATGGTGCCGGCCGCGATGGCGACCGTGAGCATGACCGGCAGGAACCGGCCGAGCTCCCACAGGGTGCGCGCCAGCTTCAGCCTGGGCGGGGGCTGGAAGGTGCGGGTGTCGTCGGAGGCGATGGCCGTCCGCCGCAACCGGACGGGCGGACTTCCCAGCCAGGAGGTCCCGGACTTCGCTTTTGCCGGGGTGGCCGACAGGACGGCCACCAGCGAATTCTTCGGGACGTTGCGGCCGGCGGCGGTCATGCCGGAGTTGCCCAGGAAGGACCGCTTGCCGATTTTTGCGGGAGCCACGCGCAGCCAACCGCCGTCGAGCTCGTAGGAAGCCACCATGGTGTCATCGGCAAGGAACGCCCCTTCACCCACGGTGGTCATCTTCGGGATCAGCAGCACCGTGGATGCCTCCACGTTCCTGCCCACCTTTGCGCCCAGCAGGCGCAGCCATACCGGCGTAAAGAGGCTGGCGTAGATCGGGAAGAGCAGGTCCCGGGCCAGGTCCAGCACCCGCTCAGTAGCCCAGATCTGCCAGCCGACGCGGCTGCGGACCCGGTGGTAGCCCTCCGTGATGCCGATGGACAGGAGCCGCGTGGCGGCCAGGACCAGGAGTGCCGTCGCCGTGAACCACACCAGCGACGCCGGAGCCAGGGCTGCCACGAGCCGGGGCAGGGCCCCTGTCAGCGAGGGGCTGCCCTGGATAAAGGCGAACGCGGTCCATAGCCCTGCGGCAGCGGAGAGGTAGGGGATGGTGGAGAGCACTGCCGACGCCAGGGCAAAGCCGACGAACCATGCCCGTGCGGCCAGTCTTCCCTGGACCGGGGTGTCCGGCACGCTGTGCTTCGCCTTGCCTTGCCGCCGGGCCGGTGAACCCGCCGCCAGTTGGCCTGCCTTCACCTTCCCCAACACTGCAGAGCCGGCTTCCACTTGTGCGCCTGCCCCGATCGAAGCCCCCGGCATCAGTGTGCTCCGGGCCCCAATGCTGGCGCCCCGGCCAATCCGGATGGCGCCGATATGGACGTTGTCACCGTCGATCCACCACCCTGACAGGTCCACCTCCGGTTCCACGTTCGCCCCACTGCCCAGCGTCAGCATTCCTGTGACAGGCGGCAATGAGTGAAGCTGGACGTCCCGGCCAATTTTCGCGCCCAGCGCCCTGGCGTAATAGGGCACCCAGGGCGCACTGGCAAGGCTGATCGCACCGGCGAGGTCCTGGATTTGTTCCGCGAGCCACAACCGGAGGTGGACCCGGCCTGACCGGGGGTAGATCCCCGGCATGACGCCGCGGAGGAGGAGCCTGGCGGCGGCGACGGACAGGAGCATCCGCCCGGCAGGGCTGACGAAGACCAGCCAGGAAGCGGCCACCGACCACCACGACACGGTGGGCGCCGCGGTGAAGCCCGCGAGTCCGGCCAACAGGTTGTTGATGGCCATGAGGTAGGTCAGCCAGCGCATGCCCACCAGGATGTGCAGGGGCACCCCCATGAGTGTCTGGAAGACCTGCGACTTCCTGGCGGTGGGCCGCACGGTGCGCTCCCGCGCAGGACCGGAGTCCCCGGCCGGGTGGACCTGCCGCGCCAGCTCCACGAGCGCGCCCACCCTGGGCGTGGCATAGACATCGGCCACCGTGATGGTGGGGTAGCGCACCCTCAGCGCGGAGACCAGCTGGGCGGCGGACAGGGATCCGCCGCCGTAGGCAAAGAAGTCGGCGTCCAGCGAGGTGACGGGGCTGCCCAGCACGCTGCTCCACTGTTCCACGATCCATGCGGCATCGTCCGGGAGGTTCAACGGAGCGGCATCCGCCTCTGCGGCGCCCGCACCGGCCAGCGGCCACGGCAGGGCGTGCCGGTCCACTTTTCCGCTGGTCTTGGTGGGGAGCGACTCCACGGCAGCCAGCAACGGCACCAGGGCCGCCGGGAGGCTGGCAGAAAGTTGTTCCCGGGCGGCCGCCAGGTTGAGGTCCTGGCCGGACACCGCCGCGAGGTAGCCCACCAGGATCTGGTTGCCCGCGGCAGTGGTCTGCACAGCCGCGGCCGCGCCGGCGACTCCGGGGAGTGCCTGCATGGCCGCATCGATCTCGCCGAGTTCGACCCGGCGGCCGCCCAGCTTGACCTGGTCGTCGGCGCGCCCCTGGAAGACCAGGCCCGCCCGTTCGTACCGTACGAGGTCGCCTGACCTGTAGGCGCGGTCCCACCCCAGGGTGGGCATCGGCGCGTACTTTTCGGCATCCTTCGCCGGATCAAGGTAGCGGGCCAGGCCCACACCGCCGATGATGAGTTCGCCTACCGCGCCCTCGGCCACCGGTTCCGCGTTCGCGTCAACGATGGCCAGGTCCCAGCCGTCCAGGGGCAAGCCGATCCGTACCGGGCCAGGCCCGCCCAGGGGTGCCGCGCAGGCCACCACCGTCGCTTCCGTGGGTCCGTAGGTATTCCAGACCTCCCGGCCCTCGACGGCAAGGCGTTCGGCCAGTTCCGGCGGGCAGGCCTCGCCGCCGAAGATCAGGAGGCGTACATTCTCGAGTGATTCGGCGGGCCACAGTGCCGCGAGGGTTGGCACGGTGGAGACGGCCGTGATGCCGTGGTTGATCAGCCAGGGCCCAAGGTCCATGCCGGTGCGGACCAGCGCCCGGGGCGCCGGCACCAGGCAGGCGCCGTGGCGCCACGCGAGCCACATCTCCTCGCAGGATGCGTCGAACGCGACGGACAGGCCGGCCAAAACCCGGTCCTGGGGGCCGAGCGGCTCCCCGAGCAGGAAGATCCGCGCTTCCGCGTCAACGAATGCCGCCGCCGACCGGTGCTGGACGGCCACCCCCTTGGGCGTTCCGGTGGATCCTGAGGTAAAGATGACCCAGGCGTCGTCGCCAGGTCCGGGTGGCCGGGCCCCTTTGAAGGGACCGCTTGGCCGGGTTCCGGCCGGCCCCGCTTCGATAACGCCGCCTGCCCTGAGAACGGCTGCCACCCGGGCTTCGCCAAAAACCAGCCGGGCCCGCTCCTCGGGGTCGTCCGCATCCACGGGAACGTAGGCCGCGCCCACCAGGAGGATGGCCAGGATGGAGACATACAGTTCGCTGGTGCCGGAAGGGATCCGTACGCCGATCCTGTCGCCGGCGCCCAGTCCGGCGAGGTGCAGCCGCCGGCCGGTGGCCCGGACGGCCTGCAGCAATTGGGCGTAGCTGAGCGACGTGCGGCCGTCATCCAGTGCGGACGCCTCGGGGAAACGGGCGGCCGTCTCCTGCAGGATGTCGATCAGGGTCCTGGCCGGCGGTGCCGCGAGGGCGCCGGGCAGCTGGGGCTGGTGGACCGCCGGGTGCCGGCCTGCGTCGTCGGACGTCCGGGACCTGCCCGGGGCTGCTGCTCCGTCTGTCATGGTGCTGGCTGGCTCCTCGCCGGAACGTGCATCCCCGGAGGGGACCTGCTGCTGGGTCACCTCCGTATTTTCCGGGGAGAAGATGAACAACAGGTGTCCGGCGCGCCCGGACGCGCCGTTTCCGGCGGTCCAGGCGTTTGCGGGCTGTTAATGTGGCCGGCGCCTAGGGAACCAGCAGGACTTTCCCGGTGGTCTTGCGGCCCTCGAGGTCGCGGTGCGCCTGCGCGGCCTGGTTGAGGGGGTAGCGCGCTCCGATGCGGACCTTGAGGCTGCCGTCTGCAGCGGCGGCGAACACTTCATCCGAACGCCAGCGCCGCTCGGCCGCGTCCCGCAGGTAGTGGCCCATGGTGGGGCGTGTGAGGAACACCGAACCCGCGGCATTGAGGCGCTGCGGATCAAACGGCGGAACCGGACCGGAAGCCGCTCCAAACAGGACCAGCATCCCCCTGACACGCAAAGCGGACAGCGAGCCGTCGAAGGTGTCCTTGCCCACGCCGTCGTAGGCGACGTCTACGCCCGTTCCGCTGGTGATGTCCCTGACCCGCTCCGCGAAGCCGTCGTAGCGCAGGACGTGGTCCGCGCCGGCGTCGAGTGCCAGCTGTTCCTTTTCGTCGGTGGAGACCGTGGTGATGACTTCCGCCCCGCGTGCTTTGAGCAGCTGGATCAGCAACAGCCCTACGCCTCCGGCGCCGGCGTGCAGCAGGACCTTGTGGCCGGACTCCACCCTGAAGGTCGAGTTCATCAGGTAGTGGGCGGTGACGCCCTGCAGCGGGAGGGCGGCGGCGGTGAAGATGTCCAGCCCCTTCGGAACCGGGAGCGCGGCGTCCTCATCCACCAGCGCGTAGTCCGCGTAGCAGTTGATGCCTTCCGCAGTAGCTACCCGGCTGCCCACGGTGAAGCCGGTTACCCCTTCGCCCACGGCCTCCACGGTACCGGCGGCCTCCGATCCGGGCGTGAACGGGTAAGGGACCTTGTAGATCCCGCTGCGCTTATAGGTGTCAATGAAGTTGACGCCGGCCGCCCCGACCTTGAACAGCAGCTGCCCGGGACCGGGAGTGGGGATTTCCACGTCCGTGTAGTCAAGGACTTCCGGTCCGCCTGCCTGCCGTGCGACGATTGCGTGCGTCATGGCGCTCCTTTCGCGGGGCCCGGTGTCTCCGGCCCCGGCTGCCAGAACCATCCTAGGGACACGGGGGGATGGCAGGACAAGTACCGGGCCCTTCCTGGGCAATCTTCTCCTATGCATAAATATCGGTAGCAATGCATAAATATTGTTGTATAGTCGAAGCATGACTATTTCTGTTGCGGTTTCGGGAGCCAGCGGCTACGCCGGGGGAGAGGTCCTCCGCCTGCTTGCCGGGCACCCCGGTGTGACCATTGGAGCCATCACAGCCCACAGCAACGCCGGTTCCCGCCTCGGTGAACTTCAGCCCCACCTGCACGGACTGGCCAGCCGCATCCTCGAGGACACCACCGTGGAGAACCTCTCCGGCCACGACGTCGTATTCCTTGCCCTGCCGCACGGCGCCTCCGCGGAGATCGCCGCCCAGCTGCCGGAGGGCACGGTGGTCATCGACGCCGGCGCAGACCACCGGCTTGAGGACCCCGCCGCCTGGGAAAAGTTCTACGGCTCCGCCCACGCCGGCACCTGGCCCTACGGCCTTCCCGAGCTGCCCGGCCAGCGTGAAGCCCTCAAGGGCGCCAAACGCATCGCCGTTCCCGGGTGCTACCCCACGTCCGCCCTCCTGGCCCTGGCTCCCGGCTTCGCGGGGCACCTGCTGGAGCCCGACGACGTCGTGATCGTTTCCGCTTCCGGGACCTCAGGCGCCGGCAAGGCCGCCAAGGTCAACCTGATCGGCTCCGAGGTCATGGGCTCCATGAGCCCGTACGGCGTGGGCGGAGGCCACCGGCACACTCCGGAAATCGAGCAGGGCCTGTCCAATGCTGCGGGGGAGCAGGTCTCCGTTTCCTTCACGCCCACCCTGGCCCCGATGAGCCGCGGCATCCTGACCACCGCCACCGCCAAGGTCAAGGCCGGCACCACGGCCGCGCAGCTGCGCCTCGCCTGGGCCGAGGCGTACGACGACGAGCCGTTCGTCCACCTGCTGCCGGAAGGCCAGTGGCCGGCGACCAAATCGGTCCAGGGCTCCAACCATGCCGCCATGCAGCTGGCCTTCGACGCCCATACGGGCCGGGTCGTCGTCACCTGCGTCATCGACAACCTCACCAAGGGCACTGCCGGGGGCGCCGTACAGTCCATGAACATCGCACTCGGCCTGCCGGAAACCGCCGGCCTCAACCTTCAGGGAGTAGCCCCGTGACCATCACCGCACCCCAGGGATTCCGGGCCGCCGGCGTCACCGCCGGACTCAAGGCCTCCGGTAACCCCGATCTCGCCCTGGTCGTCAACGACGGCCCCTCCAAGGCCGCAGCCGCCGTCTTCACCAGCAACCGGGTGGCAGCAGCCCCCGTGCACTGGTCCCGCCAGGTGGTCTCCGACGGCCGGGTGGACGCCGTCATCCTCAACTCCGGCGGGGCCAACGCCTGCACCGGCCCCACAGGTTTCCAGAACACCCACAGCACGGCAGAGGAAGTTGCGAAGGTCCTCGGCATTTCGGCCACCGACGTCTTCGTCTGCTCCACGGGACTGATTGGCGAGCAGCTTCCCATGGACAAAATCCTGCCCGGGGTGGAGGCTGCCGCCGCTGCGCTGAGCTCCGACGGCGGTCCGGCCGCCGGAACCGCCATCATGACTACGGACAGCGTGCCCAAGTCAGCGCTCTTCATCGGCACCGACGCCGACGGCCAGGAGTTCAGCATCGGCGGCATCGCCAAGGGAGCCGGCATGCTGGCCCCGGGCCTGGCCACCATGCTGGTGGTGCTCACCACGGACGCCGACGTGCAGCCGGAAATGCTCGACGTCGTCCTCCGCGACGCCACGCGCGTCACCTTTGACCGCGCCGACTCGGACGGCTGCATGTCCACCAACGACACCGTGGTCCTGCTCGCCTCCGGCGCTTCCGGGGCTGTGCCGTCCGCCGAAGCATTCGGTGCCGGGCTCACCCAGGTCTGCGCCGAGCTGGCACGCAAACTGATCGCCGATGCCGAAGGCGCCAGCCACGACATCGCCATCCGGACCTTCAACGCCGCCAGCGAAGCCGACGCTGAGACGGTCAGCCGCTCCGTGGCCCGCTCCAACCTCTTCAAGGCCGCCATCTTCGGCAAGGACCCCAACTGGGGACGTGTGCTGTCCGCCGTGGGAACCACCGACGCCGCCTTCGAGCCGGACAAACTCAACGTGGCCATGAACGGCATCCAGATCTGCCGGAACGGCAGCATCGGCGATGACCGCTCCCTGGTGGACCTGGAACCCCGCGAAGTGCTGGTGGAAATCGACCTGCAGGCAGGCGACGCCGAAGCCACCATTTGGACCAACGACCTCACCCACGACTACGTGCACGAAAACAGCGCCTACTCCAGCTAGGAGCCCCGGCCACGGCAATACCGCCAGGCACAAGCCGCTGTGGAAAGTGACACCATGAACACCCAGACGCGTGAAACCACCAGCATGTCCGCCGCCCAGGACAAGGCAGAAACCCTGATCGAGGCCCTGCCCTGGATCCAGCGGTTCGCCGGCACCACCATGGTGATCAAATACGGCGGAAACGCCATGGTCAACGACGAACTCCGGCGTGCCTTCGCCGAGGACATCGTCTTCCTGCACCACGTGGGCATCCACCCCGTGGTGGTCCATGGCGGCGGCCCGCAGATCAACGCCATGCTGGGCCGGCTGGGCATCGAATCCGAATTCAAGGGCGGCCTGCGGGTCACCACCCCTGAGGCGATGGACGTGGTCCGCATGGTCCTCACCGGCCAGGTGGGCCGCGAACTCGTGGGCCTGATCAACTCCCACGGGCCCTACGCCGTCGGCATGTCCGGCGAAGACGGCGGGCTGCTCCGCGCCGTCCGCACCGGGACCGTGGTGGACGGCGAAGAAGTGGACCTGGGGCTGGTGGGCGAGGTGGTCGGCGTCGACCCCGCAGGCATCATGGACATCCTCGCCGCGGGCCGCATCCCCGTGATTTCCACGGTGGCACCGGAAATTGTCGACGGCGGCGAAGGCGTGGCGGGAGCCGCGCGGTTCCAGCCCACCGGCCAGGTCCTGAACGTCAACGCCGACACCGCAGCGGCCGCCGTGGCCTCGGCCCTTGGTGCCTCCAAGCTGGTGATCCTGACCGACGTCGAAGGCCTCTACGCCAACTGGCCGGACAAATCCTCCCTGATCTCGTCCCTCACGGCGTCGGAATTGCGGAAGATGCTCCCGAAGCTTGAGTCGGGCATGATCCCCAAGATGGCCGCCTGCCTCAAGGCCGTCGATGAAGGCGTGGAGCGGGCACACATCGTGGACGGGCGCCTGGCCCACTCCATGCTTCTTGAAACATTTACGACGGCGGGCATCGGCACCCAGGTAGTCCCGGACGAGGAGATCAACGGATGAACGAGAGTCAGCACACCCCGGTGGTTGAGCAGGAGAGCCCAACGGTTGGGCAGAAGAGTCCGGTGGTTGAGCTTGTCGAAACCCAGGGCCACGCCGGCTCAGAGTGGCTGTCCCGCTACTCCAGCTCGCTGATGAACGTGTTCGGCACGCCCCAGAGGGTCCTGGTCCGAGGCGCCGGCTGCCTCGTGTGGGACGCCGACGGCAAAGAATACCTGGACCTCCTGGGCGGCATCGCCGTCAACGCCCTGGGCCACGCCCACCCGTTCGTGACCTCGGTCATCGCCAGCCAGTTGGCCACGCTGGGCCACGTCTCCAACTTCTTCACCAGCCCCACCCAGGTGGCGCTGGCCGAGAAACTCCTGGAACTGGCCCACGCGCCGGCCGGTTCCAAGGTGTTCTTCAGCAACTCCGGCACCGAAGCGAACGAGGCCGCCTTCAAGCTGGCCCGCCGCAACACCGGCGACGGTTCGGTGAAGCGGACCAGGATCATCGCCCTCGAAGGAGCCTTCCACGGCCGGACCATGGGCGCGCTGGCGCTCACTGCCAAGGAAGCCTACCGCGCACCGTTCGAGCCGCTGCCCGGGGGCGTGGTGCACATTCCGTTCGGTGACATCGCCGCCTTGGAGGCAGCCGTTGACGACACCGTGGCAGCCGTGTTCCTGGAGCCCATCCAGGGCGAGGCCGGCGTCCGTCCGCTGCCGCCGGGCTACCTGAAGGCGGCGCGGGAAGCCACCAGCAAGGTAGGCGCCCTGCTCATCCTGGACGAGGTCCAGACGGGCATCGGCCGGACCGGCAAGTGGTTTGCCAGCGAGGACGCAGGCGTCGTTCCCGACGCCATCACCCTGGCCAAGGGGCTGGGCGGAGGCTTCCCCATCGGTGCCATGATCACTTTTGGCGAGCAGGCGTCGTCGCTGCTGTCGGCGGGCCAGCACGGCACCACTTTTGGTGGAAACCCCGTGGCCACCGCGGCGGCGCTGGCCACCCTCCATGCCCTGGAAAGCCAGAACGTGCTGGCCAACGCCGCGGCAGTGGGGGAGCACCTGCGCTCCGCGCTGGCGGCCATCCCCGGCGTCACCGAAGTCCGCGGCGAAGGGCTGCTGATTGGTTTCGACCTGGACGCCGACGTCGCCCCGGCCGTGGTGCAGGCCGGCCTCGACGCCGGATTCATCGTCAACAGCCCGGGCCCGCGCACCATCCGCCTGGCACCCCCGCTGATCCTCACCACAGCGCAGGCCGATACCTTCCTCTCCGCTTTCCCGGCAATCCTCCAAGCAGCAAAGGACGCCCAGTGACCACCGCAACCCGGCACTTCCTCAAGGACACCGACCTCAGCCCCGCCGAGCAGGCAGAGGTGCTGGACCTCGCTGCCCGCATGAAGGCAGCCCCCTACAGCGTCCAGCCCTACGCCGCGGAAGGCAGTGGCCGCAAGACCGTGGCCGTGATCTTCGACAAGACCTCCACCCGGACCCGCGTCTCGTTCGCCACCGGCGTGGCCGACATGGGCGGCAACGCCCTGATCATCAACCCCGGCGAAGCACAGATCGGGCACAAGGAATCCGTGGAGGACACCGCCAAGGTCCTCGAGCGCATGGTCTCCACCATCGTGTGGCGCACCGGCGCCCACGCAGGCCTGGTGGCCATGGCCGAAAATTCGAAGGTCCCGGTCATCAACGCCCTGTGCGACGACTACCACCCATGCCAGCTCCTGGCCGACCTGCTCGCCGTCAAGGAACACAAGGGCTCCCTCAAGGGGCTCACCATGAGCTACCTCGGAGATGCCGCCAACAACATGGCCAACTCCTACCTCCTGGCCGGGGTCACCGCCGGCATGCACGTCCGCATCGCAGGGCCGGAGGGCTACCTGCCGGCGGAGGACATTGTCACGGCAGCCCGGGAGCGTGCGGCCGAAACCGGCGGCTCCGTGCTCATCACCACCGACGCCAAGGAAGCGCTGCAGGGCGCAGACGTCGTGGCCACCGATACCTGGGTGTCCATGGGCCAGGAAGCCGAAAAGGAAGCCCGGATGCAGTTGTTCCGGGACTACTCCGTGGACTCGGAAGCCATGGCACTCGCTGCGGATGACGCCGTCGTGCTCCACTGCCTGCCCGCCTACCGCGGCTACGAGATCTCCGCCGACGTCATCGACGGCCCGCAGTCCATCGTCTGGGACGAAGCCGAAAACCGCCTCCACGCCCAGAAAGCCCTGATGGCCTGGCTGATGCACCGCTCCGGCCTGGCTTTCGTTGACGGACTCGCTCCGGTCGAAGGCACCGGAGAGAGCACGTTCTAGTGTCCGCCCAGCCGTCCTCCGCGGGCACCAGCCCGGCCACCAAGACCGCCCGGCAGGCGCGCATCACCGCCATCCTGACCGGGCAGTCCGTGCGTTCCCAGGCGGAACTCGCGGCACTGCTGGCGGGCGAGGGCGTCCAGGTCACGCAGGCGACCCTGTCCCGGGACCTCGTGGAACTGGGTGCCGTCCGTGTCCGCGGCAAGGAAGGTGTCCTGGTGTACGCCGTCCCCGGCGAGGGCGGGGAACGGGCCGCCAGGAGCGGCGTCACCCAGGAGATCCTGGACGCCCGGCTCGCGCGGCTGTGCAGCGAACTGCTGGTGACCGCCGAAGCGTCCGCCAACATCGCCGTGCTCCGGACACCGCCCGGCGCGGCGAACTTCCTGGCCCTGGCCATCGACCATTCGGTGATGCCGTCCATCCTGGGCACCATCGCCGGAGACGATACCGTCCTGCTGGTCTCCCGCGACCCGCTGGGCGGCCCGGACCTCGCCGCCCGTTTCCTGCAGCTCGCAGAGGACGCCGGGCAATAAGCTTGAAGACAAATCATCATCCAACCCCAACAAGGAGCATTTAAAGTGACTGAACGCATTGTGCTGGCCTACTCCGGCGGCCTGGACACGTCCGTCGCCATCGGCTGGATCGGTGAAGCCACCGGTGCCGAGGTCATCGCCGTGGCGGTCGACGTCGGACAGGGCGGCGAATCGCTGGAAACCATCCGCCAGCGCGCCCTGGGCTGCGGCGCCGTCGAGGCCTACGTCGCCGACGCCTCGGACGAGTTCGCCAACGAATACTGCGTCCCCACGCTGAAGGCCAACGCCCTCTACCAGGGCCACTACCCGCTGGTGTCCGCCATCTCCCGCCCGGTCATCGTCAAGCACCTGGTCAAGGCTGCCCGGGAATTCGGCGCCACCACCGTGGCGCACGGCTGCACCGGCAAGGGCAACGACCAGGTCCGCTTCGAAGTGGGCATCCAGACCCTGGGCCCGGACCTGAAGTGCATCGCACCGGTCCGCGACCTCGCCCTGACCCGCGACAAGGCCATCGCCTTCGCCGAGGAAAAGGGACTGCCCATCGAGACCACCAAGAAGAACCCGTACTCCATCGACCAGAACGTCTGGGGACGCGCCGTCGAAACCGGCTACCTCGAGGACATCTGGAACGCCCCCACCAAGGACATCTACGACTACACCGCCACCCCGGAGTTCCCGCCGGCACCGGATGAGGTCACCATCTCCTTCGAAGCCGGCGTGCCCGTCGCGATCGACGGCGTCAAGGTCACCCCGCTGCAGGCCATCAAGGAACTGAACCGCCGCGCCGGTGCCCAGGGCGTCGGCCGCATCGACGTCGTCGAGGACCGCCTGGTGGGCATCAAGTCCCGCGAGATCTACGAGGCCCCGGGCGCGATGGCGCTGATCACCGCGCACAAGCACCTCGAGGACATCACCATCGAGCGCGAGCAGGCCCGCTTCAAGGCCACCGTTGGCCAGCGCTGGTCCGAGCTTGTCTACGACGGCCAGTGGTTCTCCCCGCTGAAGCGTTCCCTGGACGCCTTCATCGAGGACACCCAGAAGTACGTCTCCGGCGACATCCGCATGACCCTGCACGGTGGCCAGGCCATCGTCAACGGCCGCCGCTCCGACACCTCGCTGTACGACTTCTCGCTGGCCACCTACGACACCGGTGACACCTTCGACCAGTCACAGGCCAAGGGCTTCATCGAGCTGTGGGGCATGTCCGCCAAGGTCGCCTCCGGCCGCGACATCCGCGTCGCAGGGAAGTAAGTTTCGTGACCGGAGAGCATTCATCGGTCGAGCATGGGGCCACATCCGCAGGGGTCCCCGGCCGAGCTAGCGAGGTAGGGGAGCGGGTGGGGAGCGAAACCCAAAAAACCGAAGCCACAAATACAGGTGCCCTGTGGGGCGGCCGGTTCGCCGGCGGCCCCGCGGACGCCCTCGCGGCGCTGAGCAAGTCCACGCACTTCGACTGGCGGCTGGCCCGCTACGACATCGCCGGCTCCAAGGCGCACGCCCGCGTGCTGCACAAGGCCGGCCTGCTGGACGGTGCGGAGCTGGAAGGCATGCTCGCGGCGTTGACGCAGCTGGACGAGGACGTGGCGTCCGGCGCCTACCTGCCGGCAGAGTCGGATGAGGACGTGCACGGTTCGCTGGAACGCGGCCTGATCGAGCGTGCCGGTGCCCAGCTGGGCGGCAAGCTCCGCGCCGGCCGGTCCCGCAACGACCAGGTGGCAACCCTGGGCCGGATGTTCCTGCGCGACCACGCCCGCATCATCGCCCGCGGTGTCCTGGCTACGGTGGACGCGCTCGTGGAGCAGGCCAAGGCGCACCACGGTGTCGCCATGCCCGGCCGCACCCACCTGCAGCACGCCCAGCCCGTCCTGCTCAGCCACCATCTCCTGGCCCACGCCTGGGCTTTGCTGCGCGACGTGCAGCGGCTCCAGGACTGGGACAAGCGGGCAGGGGTTTCGCCATACGGTTCCGGCGCACTGGCCGGTTCTTCGCTGGGCCTGGACCCGGAAGCGGTGGCAGCGGACCTCGGTTTCTTCTCCGCTGTGCATAACTCGATCGACGGCACCGCCTCCCGCGACGTCTTCGCCGAGTTCGCGTGGGTCTGCTCGATGATCGGCGTGGACCTCTCCCGGATCTCCGAGGAAGTCATCTTCTGGGCCACCAAGGAGTTCTCCTTCGTCACGCTGGATGATTCGTACTCCACGGGGTCATCGATCATGCCGCAGAAGAAGAACCCGGACGTCGCCGAGCTGGCCCGCGGCAAGGCGGGGCGCCTGATCGGCAACCTGACCGGGCTGCTGGCCACGCTCAAGGGGCTGCCGCTCGCGTACAACCGCGACCTGCAGGAGGACAAGGAGCCGGTGTTTGACGCCGCCGACACGCTGGAGCTGCTGCTCCCTGCCGTGTCCGGCATGATCGCCACCCTGAGGTTCAACACGGAGCGGATGGAATCGCTGGCCCCGCAGGGCTTCGCGCTGGCCACGGACATCGCCGAATGGCTGGTCCGCCAGGGCGTGCCGTTCCGCGAGGCCCACGAGCTGTCCGGTGCCGCCGTCAAACAGGCCGAGTCCCGCGGCGTTGAGCTGTGGGACCTGACGGACGAAGAGTACGCCGCCATCTCGGAGCACCTCACCCCCGAGGTCCGCACCGTGCTGTCCACGGAGGGGTCGCTCAACAGCCGCAACTCCCAGGGCGGCACGGCACCGGCCGCCGTCGAACGCCAGCTCGCAGCGCTGGAAGGCGAGCTTGACGGCGTGCGGGAGTACGCCGGGTAGTTGGCTTGGTTTCGACAAGCTCAACCACCGCCGGTGGTTGAGCTTGTCGAAACTGTCTGTGGCTAGGCTGGGGCCATGAGCGAAACCTTCCGCAAGTTCCTTCGCACCCTGCCCGACTTTCCCTCCGACCTGCCCGGCTTCGACCCGGACAACGCCCCGCAGGACCCGGCTCTGCTCTTCAAGCAGTGGCTGGACGAGGCGCTGGACGCGGGGGAGCAGCAGCCGCACGCGTTCAGCCTCGCCACGGTCGGGGAAGCCACCGATGGCGCCCGGCAGCCGTCCTCGCGGATGCTCATCCTGAAGAACATTGACGACGACGGCTGGCACTTCGCCACATCCCGCACCTCCCGCAAGGGCCGCGAACTGACGGGGTCACCACGCGCCGCGATGAACTTCTACTGGCCGGCCCTGGGCCGGCAGGTCAGGGTGGTGGGAGCGGTGACCGAACTGTCCGCCGAGGCCTCCGCCGTCGACTGGCACGAGCGGCCCCGGGCCGACGGCAGCGACAACCCTGACTGGCAGCTCTACGCCCTCCAGCCGGCCGAAATCGAGTTCTGGCAGGCCAGCAACGACCGCCGGCACGTCCGCCACCGTGTCGGGCCGGACGGAAGCCCGCTGGACTGACTGCTCGGCTAGGCTGGCCGCATGACCTCACCTTCTCCTGCCGACCTCCCCGCTGAACTGCATAAAGCCGCGGACGCCCTGACGGCTGCGGTGGACCGGATTCCCGCCGGCGGCGAAAGGGCTCCCTCCACCCTTCCCGGCTGGAGCCGCGGCCACCTCCTGGCCCACATCGCCGGAATCTGCAGTGCGCTGGCCCGCCAGGTGGAATACGGGCGGTCCGGCAGGACGGTAGAGCTGTACGACGGCGGCGTAGACGGCCGCAACCGGGCCATCGAGCTTGCCGCCGGCCACAGCCTGGAGGAGCACCGGAAGGACGTTGCGGCCGCGGTGCAGCGGGCACTGGCGGCCTTCGATGCGCTGGGGGAGGACGAATGGCAGACGCGCATCGCCTTCCGCGACGGCGTGATCTTCGACGCCGGTTTGGCGCTCTGGCGCGAGCTGGTCATCCACACCGCGGACCTGGACACCGGCGCGGGACCCGAGACCTGGAACAGGGCATTCTGCTCCCACCTCTTCGACTTCCTCGCCGCCCGCGTGCCGGCGGAAACCCGGCTGGTCCTGCAGCCCGTGGCACTTCCGCCGCTGACCCTCGGAACCGGCGGCAGCACCGTCGTCGTCAGCGGTATGGTGACGGACATTGCCGCGTGGCTCGCAGGCCGGCAGCCGTCGCTGGACAGCCTGCGGGCCACGGCCGCCGGGGACGGCACCGATCTTCCCGGCCTGATGCCCTGGCCGTCGGCGATGCCGGACCCCAAGTAGCCATTCGCGGGGAGTGAGTGGTCAGGCGGCCTCGCGGGCCAGCAGGCTCTCCTTGATGCGCAGGCCCCAGCGGAAACCGCCCAATGAGCCATCGGTCCTGATGACCCGGTGGCATGGCACAAACAGGGCAGCGGCGTTGAACGCGCAGGCGCTGGCGGCGGCCCGCACGGCGCGGGGATTCCCCGCCAGGGCGGCGTACTCCGAGTACGTAACGGGTGAGCCCGGCTTGACCTGCCGCAGCACATCCCAGGCGTGGGCCCGGAACGGTCCGGACTGCTGGCGGACCGGCACTGCCATGGCCGGGGCGGGGTCACCGGCGTAGAAGGCCTCCACGGCGGCTGAGATCCCGCCAAGGTCCGTTACCTCTTCCACAGCATCGGGCCGCAGCGCGGGATGGACCTGGCCGGTCAATTCCGGCAGCCCCGCCGTCCAGCCGGACGCAAGGACCACGCCGTCCTGGGCGAGGACGGTAAACGGACCGTCCGGCGTCGACAGCTGAAGCAGTTGGGCTTTCATGGCGTCCCTTTCGCGGGAATGGTGGTTCTTGTGGCGGGCCGGGCGGCAGCGCGCCAGAGGTGCATGGTGCCGTAGGAGCGCCACGGGCTGGCCTCCCGGAAGTCCGGGTTCTGGGCGCTGGTCCCATTATCGAGGGCGCGGATCCCGTTCCGCACGGCGGCGTCGTTGGCAAGGAAGATGTCCGGGGCGCCGAGGACCCGCATGGCGGTGTATCCCACGGTCCAGGGCCCGACGCCGGGGAGCGGCAAAAGTGCGGCGGTGAGTCTGGGGAGGTCGTCGCCGTAGCCGAAGTCCAGACGGCCGCCGGCCATTGCCGATGCGGCGTGCAGCAGCGATTCGGTCCTGCGCCGCGGGCCGCGGAGCAGGTGTCCGGCGGCCGCGATTTCCGCTGGCGTGGGGAACATCCGGTCCAGGCCGTCGCCGGGCGCACTGCTGGGCCTGCCCGCGGCGGACAGCTGGGTCAGGGCAGTCCTGGCGGCTGCCACCGTGATCTGCTGGCCCACCATGGCCCGCACCAGCAGCTCCTGCGGATCAACGGCGCCCGGCAGGCGCATCCCCGGTGCGGAGGCAACGGAGCCGGCAAGCCGGGGATCGGCGGCAAGGGTGCCGTCGATCGCTTCAGGGTCTGCATCGAGGTCGAACAGCCGGCGGACGCGGCTGAGCAGCGCCGGAAGGTCGCGCAGGTCCACGGCGCCGATGGTGAGGGTCAGGGGCCGTTCCCGGGTGCCGGCGTCGTACTCCACCCGGAACCGCGCGTCGCCGTGGGGGAGCCGCAGCGTCCGGGCGTAGGAGGTTGACGTGCCCTCCTCGATCCCCGGGATGGCGCGGACCGCCAGGAAGGAGAAGATGCCGGGGTCGAAGGGTGGCCGGTAGGGCAGGTCCAGGGTCAGGGCCGTGGCCCCGCCGCCGTTCACCGGATGGCGGACGGTCCTCCTGAGCGCCGTGGGGGTCATATCGAACACCTCGGCGATGGTTTCGTTGAACTGCCTGACACTGCTGAAGCCGGCCGCGAACGCGACGTCGGCGAGCTTCATGGACGTTGAAACCAGGAGGGTGCGGGCCGTCTGGGCCCTGGCGGCGCGGGCCAATGACAGGGGACCGGCACCCAGTTCCTGGCCCAGGATCCGGTTCAGTTGGCGCGGCGAATACCCCAGCCGGGCGGCCAGGCCCGCCACGCCGTCGCGGTTGACCACGCCATCGTTGATCAGGCGCATCGCGCGCCCAGCGATGTCCTGCCGCACGTTCCAGGCCGGGGTGCCGGGGACCGCCTCCGGCAGGCAGCGCTTGCAGGCGCGGTAGCCTGCCTCATGCGCCGCGGCGGACGTCTCGTAGAACGTCACGTTGGAGGCCTTCGGTGTCCGGGCCGGGCAGGAGGGGCGGCAGTAAATCCCCGTGGTGCGGACGGCCGTAAAGAACTGGCCGTCGAAGCGGGTATCCCGGGCATCGATTGCCCGGTAGCGCTGCCAGAAGTCCATGTATCCATCCTGCCAGCCGCCGGCTACTGCTACTAGCGGAAATCGGACATGGCCGTTGGCGGGCAAAACCACCCCGGACCTTTTTCCGGCGGATGAAGACCGCAGCATCCGGGTAAGGTCAAGCAATGAACCACAGCGCTGGGGCGACGGAACAACTACGGGATTTCCTGTCCGCCGACGCCCGGGAACTCGCACCAAAGGTGCTCGGAGCAGTGCTCACCCACGAGTCCCGCGACGGTGCCGTGTCCGTCCGGCTCACGGAGGTTGAGGCCTACCTGGGGCCGGAGGACTCTTTGCACCCGGACCCCGGATCGCACACTTACCGTGGCCCGACACCGCGCAACGCCCCCATGTTCGGCCCGCCCGGGAACCTCTACGTCTACTTCACCTACGGGATGCACCACTGCACCAACATCGTCTGCGGTCCGCCGGGCGTCGCGTCAGCGCTGCTGCTGCGGGCGGGGGAGATCGTGGACGGGCTGGAACTTGCCCGGCGTCGCCGTCCGACGTCGAAAAGTCCCGCGGACCTGGCCAGCGGCCCGGCCCGGCTTGCCAAGGCGTTAGGACTGACGACGGCGGACAGCGGCCGGGACGCGCTGGCTCCCCCCTTTGGGCTGGAGCTTCCGTCCGTCCCCGGCGGCCCGGTCAGTTCCGGTCCCCGGGTGGGGGTGGCCGGTGCCGGAGGTTCGGCGGACTACGCCTGGCGGTTCTGGCTCACCGGTGACCCCACGGTCTCGAAGTACAAGGCGGCAAAACCGAGGAACCGGAATGCCGCCGGTGCGCCGCCCGGGTAACACCGGCGTTAACGGAAATGGTTGTAGAATGGACGGTCTGTCTTTCGCGATAGGGGAACGTTAATGCACGACGCCGAATTGGCCCACGAACGGGAGTATGTAGCCGGCCTGTATGCCCGGTTGGAGGAACTCCGGGAGGAGAAGCGCGGCCAGCTGGCGCAGGTCCGCCGTGCCGGAGCCGTGGGCACCATGCAGAACGTTTCGGAACGTGACGCGTTTGCCGCACTGTATGAGGACCGCCTGGCGCAGCTGGATGCGGTGGATGACCGGCTGGTCTTTGGCCGCCTGGACCTGGACTCCGGCGAAGCGCAGTACATCGGCCGCATCGGCCTCACCACCGAAGACCTCCAGCGGCTCATGGTGGACTGGCGTGCCCCTGAGGCCGGGCACTTTTACCAGGCCACGGCCTTTGACCGGCAGGGCGTCCGCCGCCGCCGGCACCTGATCCTGCAGGGACGGGAGGTCAAGGCCATCGAGGACGATGTCCTGGACGCCGGGATGCTCACCGACGACGAATCGCTCCAGGGCGAAGGTGCCCTGCTGGCCGCGCTGAACTCCAAGCGGACCGGCCGCATGTCGGACATCGTCAGCACCATCCAGTCGGAGCAGGACCGGATTATCCGCTCCTCCATCTCCGGCGCCGTCGTGGTCCAGGGCGGACCCGGCACGGGCAAGACCGCTGTGGCCCTGCACCGCGCCGCCTACCTGCTCTATACCCACCGTGACCGGCTCAAGAGTGCCGGCGTGCTGCTGGTGGGGCCGTCGTCGTCGTTCATGAAGTACATCGAACGGGTGCTGCCCTCCCTGGGGGAGACCGGCGTGGTCATGGCCAGCCTGGGCCGCCTGATGCCCGGCATCCACGCCGTGCCCGAAACAGACGCCGACGTCGCCGCCATCAAGGGGCGGCTGGACATGGCCGCCATCGTGGCCAACGCCGTCTCCAACCGCATGCGCGTCCCCGCCCAGAACCGGATCCTCGAGGTGGACGGTCGCAAGCTGACCCTTACGCCCCGGCAGGTGCGCCGCGCGCGGGAGCGCGCCCGCGCCACCGGAAAGCCGTACAACGAGGCCCGCGTGACGTTCGTGAAGATTCTGCTGCGCGAACTGACCGAGCAGATGACCGAGCTCGTCGAGGCCGGAAACATCGGCAACAACGCAGACCGCTCCTACCTGGCCGAGGACGTCCGGACCGCCCGGGACGTGCGGATCGCCCTGAACCTGTGCTGGATGCCCATGACGCCGGAGAAGCTCATCTCCGACCTCTTCAGCAAGCCGGAGGTGCTGGAGTTCTGCACCCCGCACCTGACCCCTGCCGAGCGGGCGCTGCTGCAGCGTCCGGCCGATGCGCCGTGGACCGAGTCCGACGTCCCGCTGCTGGATGAGGCCGCCGAACTGCTTGGGGAGCTGGATCCCGCCGCAGGCCGCGGGCTGGCGCAGCAGGAGCACGACCGTGCCCGGGATCTCGCCAACGCAAAGCAGACCCTGGTCAACATGGAAGCCGCCGGGGTGGATCCGCTCATGTCCGCAGAGGAGCTGGCGGAGCAGAACCGGGAGCAGGAAGCCCGGCAAACGGCGGCCGAACGCGCAACGAGCGACCGCACCTGGGCCTTCGGGCACATCGTGGTGGATGAAGCCCAGGAGCTTTCCCCCATGCAGTGGCGGCTTTTGGTGCGCCGGTGCCCGCTGAAGTCCTTCACGATCGTGGGCGACATCGCCCAGACCAGTTCCGTGGCCGGCGCCAATTCCTGGCAGGGCGCGCTGGCCCCGATGTTCGGTGACCGGTGGCAGTTGGAGGAACTGACCGTCAACTACCGCACGCCCTCGCAGATCGCGGAGGCCGCCGTCAGGATGGCCAACGCCGCCGGCTTGGTGGTGTCCGCGCCCAAGGCCGTCCGCGAGGGCAGCTGGGACCCCATCATCGACGAAGTGTCCGCAGGCGCCGTGGTGGAGCGGCTGGTGGAGGTCCTCCCGGAGGAGCTTGCAGCGCTCGACGGCGGTCTGCTCGCCGTGATTGCCGACGGTGACCTCCTGCCCCAGGCATCGGCTGCCCTGCGCGCCGTGTACGGGCGCAGGATCGGCACCGGGGCCGGCAGCTACGAGCAGGACATCGTGGTCATCAGCCCGCGCGAGGCAAAGGGCCTGGAGTTCGACGGCGTCGTGGTCCTGGAACCTTCAGTGATGCTGAACCACGAACACGGCAAAGTGGGGGACCTGTACGTCGCCATGACCCGCGCCACGCAGCGGCTGCGGCTGATCGCGGCGCAACCGGTCCCCGCCGGTATTGCCGGCTGACGGGGCAATCGGCGTTACTGCTAACTTAGGAAGCGTGCCAGAACTGAACAACCTCGAACCGCAGCGCAACGACCCCACTTTCGCCAACATTTGGCAGGAACTGAAGTGGCGTGGGCTGGTCCATGTCTCCACCGATGAAGGGGAGCTCGAAAAGCTCCTCGCCAACGGGCCGGTCACGTACTATTGCGGCTTCGACCCCACTGCGCCCAGCCTGCACCTGGGCAACCTGGTCCAGCTCCTGGTCATGCGGCGGCTTCAGCTGGCAGGGCATAAGCCCCTCGGCCTGGTGGGAGGGTCCACCGGCATGATCGGGGACCCGCGTCCGACGGCGGAACGCACCTTGAACACCAAGGACACCGTGGCGGAATGGGTTGGCTACCTGCAGGCCCAGGTTCAGCGCTTCCTCAGCTTCGAGGGGGACAACGCAGCCAGGATGGTGAACAACCTGGACTGGACGGCGCCGCTGAGCGCCATCGACTTCCTGCGTGAGGTGGGAAAGCACTTCCGGGTGGGCACCATGCTGCGCAAGGACGCCGTCGCGTCACGGCTGAACTCGGATGAAGGCATCAGCTACACCGAGTTCAGCTACCAGATCCTGCAGGCGATGGACTACCTGCAGCTCTACCGCGATTACGGCTGCGTACTGCAGACCGGCGGCTCGGACCAGTGGGGCAACCTCACCAGCGGTACCGAACTGATCCGCAAGGTGGAGGGCAAGAGCGTCCATGCCCTGGGAACACCGCTCATCACCAACTCGGACGGAACCAAGTTCGGCAAGAGCGAGGGCAACGCCATCTGGCTCGACGCCGGCATGTGCAGCCCATACGCGTTCTACCAGTTCTGGCTTAACACCGCGGACGCGGACGTGGTGGACCGGCTCAAGGTGTTCACGTTCCTGACGCGCGCCGAGATCGAAGAGATCGCAGTGTCGGTGGCCGAGCGTCCGTTCGCCCGGGAAGGGCAGCGGAAGCTTGCCTTCGAAGTGACCTCCCTGGTGCACGGCGTCGACGCCACCGAAAAGGTCATCGCCGCGTCGGCCGCACTGTTTGGCAACGGCGACTTGGCCGCGCTGGACAAGGCAACGCTGCAGGCTGCAACATCCGAGCTTCCTTCCACCACAGTCCAGGTGGATGAGATGGGGATTGTCGACCTGCTGGTGGCGTCCGGCCTTTCCGAGAGCAAGTCCGCCGCGCGCCGGACAGTGGGCGAAGGCGGAGCCTACGTGAACAACGAGAAAGTCTCGGATCCTGAAGCTGTGATCTCCGAATCGGAGCTCCTGCACGGCCAGTACCTGCTCCTGCGCAGGGGCAAGAAGAACCTTGCCACCGTCGAGGTACTGGTCCCGTAACCGGGGGAGCGAAACCTACCACCTGCACGCCCCTCGGCGGCCGATTTGCGCGGCCACGGAGGGGCGTGTATTGTTTTCTGAGTCGCCGCCGCTGAGTGGTGACAAACCCCCAACTGATATTGAGAAGCAATTCTCGGCCATGCGGTGCATGGAACGAAGAATGCTTCCCATTCTGCTGGGCGGATTCATTCCGCAGAGTGAATTCCGGGAAAACAACCGGATTTGCAAAAGCGAATATGAATGAAATAAGATAAAAACATCGCAGCGAAGAAATACGGAAAAGAAATTCTCTTTTGAATTACTTTCGGGAATATTCGAATGTGTCTGTTGTTTGAGAACTCAATAGTGTGCCAAGTTTGTTGATACCGATTATGTATGTAATTGGTTGATTGTGCCGAATCGTGCCGCCCCTGTGGTGTGGTTTGGTGTTTTTAGCTGGTTTCAAATTTTGTGCAGCCTTTGGCGCCGTTATTTCCGGTGGTTTTGGTTGTGTCTGTTTTACTTCAACGGAGAGTTTGATCCTGGCTCAGGATGAACGCTGGCGGCGTGCTTAACACATGCAAGTCGAACGATGATGCCCACTTGTGGGTGGATTAGTGGCGAACGGGTGAGTAACACGTGAGTAACCTGCCCTTGACTCTGGGATAAGCCTGGGAAACTGGGTCTAATACCGGATATGACCTTCCATCGCATGGTGGTTGGTGGAAAGCTTTTGTGGTTTTGGATGGACTCGCGGCCTATCAGCTTGTTGGTGGGGTAATGGCCTACCAAGGCGACGACGGGTAGCCGGCCTGAGAGGGTGACCGGCCACACTGGGACTGAGACACGGCCCAGACTCCTACGGGAGGCAGCAGTGGGGAATATTGCACAATGGGCGCAAGCCTGATGCAGCGACGCCGCGTGAGGGATGACGGCCTTCGGGTTGTAAACCTCTTTCAGTAGGGAAGAAGCCGCAAGGTGACGGTACCTGCAGAAGAAGCGCCGGCTAACTACGTGCCAGCAGCCGCGGTAATACGTAGGGCGCAAGCGTTATCCGGAATTATTGGGCGTAAAGAGCTCGTAGGCGGTTTGTCGCGTCTGCCGTGAAAGTCCGGGGCTCAACTCCGGATCTGCGGTGGGTACGGGCAGACTAGAGTGATGTAGGGGAGACTGGAATTCCTGGTGTAGCGGTGAAATGCGCAGATATCAGGAGGAACACCGATGGCGAAGGCAGGTCTCTGGGCATTAACTGACGCTGAGGAGCGAAAGCATGGGGAGCGAACAGGATTAGATACCCTGGTAGTCCATGCCGTAAACGTTGGGCACTAGGTGTGGGGGACATTCCACGTTTTCCGCGCCGTAGCTAACGCATTAAGTGCCCCGCCTGGGGAGTACGGCCGCAAGGCTAAAACTCAAAGGAATTGACGGGGGCCCGCACAAGCGGCGGAGCATGCGGATTAATTCGATGCAACGCGAAGAACCTTACCAAGGCTTGACATGAACCGGAAAGATCTGGAAACAGGTCCCCCACTTGTGGTCGGTTTACAGGTGGTGCATGGTTGTCGTCAGCTCGTGTCGTGAGATGTTGGGTTAAGTCCCGCAACGAGCGCAACCCTCGTTCTATGTTGCCAGCACGTGATGGTGGGGACTCATAGGAGACTGCCGGGGTCAACTCGGAGGAAGGTGGGGACGACGTCAAATCATCATGCCCCTTATGTCTTGGGCTTCACGCATGCTACAATGGCCGGTACAAAGGGTTGCGATACTGTGAGGTGGAGCTAATCCCAAAAAGCCGGTCTCAGTTCGGATTGGGGTCTGCAACTCGACCCCATGAAGTCGGAGTCGCTAGTAATCGCAGATCAGCAACGCTGCGGTGAATACGTTCCCGGGCCTTGTACACACCGCCCGTCAAGTCACGAAAGTTGGTAACACCCGAAGCCGGTGGCCTAACCCCTTGTGGGAGGGAGCTGTCGAAGGTGGGACTGGCGATTGGGACTAAGTCGTAACAAGGTAGCCGTACCGGAAGGTGCGGCTGGATCACCTCCTTTCTAAGGAGCACCTACAACAACCCCGCCAAGCCGCATGGTTTGTGTGGTGGTGTTGTCAGGAAGCAAGCCCGTTGCGCAGGCGATTGTCCTGCGGCGGGTGCTCATGGGTGGAATATCAACAAATAGGTGCCTGGTGGCACGGACCATTGATCAGTACGGATTCCTTCGGGGGTTCAGGAACGTTGTGTGGTCTGGTGTTCCGGGTAGTGTTTGGCACACTGTTGGGTCCTGAGGCAACAGGGCCGGGGTTTAGGTCCCGGGTTTGTTTGTTTCTGGTTTCCCTGTCATGACGGTCTGCGCGCGTTTTGTGTGTGGGGTGTGTGGTGTGGGGTTGTTGTTTGAGAACTACATAGTGGACGCGAGCATCTTGTATAAGAAGCAATTTCCAAGAATATGAACCTGGATCTGGTTCGTGTGCCTTTTGGGTGTGCGGGGCAGTTTCTGTGGTTCTCTCGAGTGTTTTTTGTTTTTGATCTTTGTGGTCAAGTTTTTAAGAGCACACGGTGGATGCCTTGGCATTAGGAGCCGAAGAAGGACGTAGGAATCTGCGATAAGCCTGGGGGAGTCGATAACCGGACTGTGATCCCAGGGTGTCCGAATGGGGAAACCCCGCCAAGCGCGCGAGTGACTTGGTGACCCGTACCTGAACACATAGGGTGCGTGGGGGGAACGCGGGGAAGTGAAACATCTCAGTACCCGCAGGAAGAGAAAACAATAGTGATTCCGTTAGTAGTGGCGAGCGAACGCGGATCAGGCTAAACCGTTCCATGTGTGATAGCCGGCGGGCGTTGCATGGTCGGGGTTGTGGGACTTTCCATACCAGTTCTGCCGGGCTGGTGGGGTGTGATGTGCGCGCATAGGTGAACGGTTTTGAAAGGCCGGCCAGAGAGGGTGTTAGTCCCGTAACCGTAATGTGTTTGTACCGCCTGTGAGAGTATCCCAAGTAGTACGGGGCCCGAGAAATCCCGTGCGAATCTGTCAGGACCACCTGATAAGCCTAAATACTCCCTAATGACCGATAGCGGACCAGTACCGTGAGGGAAAGGTGAAAAGTACCCCGGGAGGGGAGTGAAACAGTACCTGAAACCGTGTGCTTACAATCCGTCGGAGCCAGTCTGATTCTGGTGACGGCGTGCCTTTTGAAGAATGAGCCTGCGAGTTAGTGTTACGTCGCGAGGTTAACCCGTGTGGGGCAGCCGTAGCGAAAGCGAGTCTGAATAGGGCGTGTGAGTGGCGTGATCTAGACCCGAAGCGAAGTGATCTACCCATGGCCAGGTTGAAGCGACGGTAAGACGTCGTGGAGGACCGAACCCACTTCAGTTGAAAATGGAGGGGATGAGCTGTGGGTAGGGGTGAAAGGCCAATCAAACTTCGTGATAGCTGGTTCTCCCCGAAATGCATTTAGGTGCAGCGTTGCGTGTTTCTTGCTGGAGGTAGAGCTACTGGATGGCTAATGGGCCCTACAAGGTTACTGACGTCAGCCAAACTCCGAATGCCGGTAAGTGAGAGCGCAGCAGTGAGACTGTGGGGGATAAGCTTCATAGTCGAGAGGGAAACAGCCCAGACCACCAACTAAGGCCCCTAAGCGTGTGCTAAGTGGGAAAGGATGTGGAGTTGCCCAGACAACCAGGAGGTTGGCTTAGAAGCAGCCACCCTTAAAAGAGTGCGTAATAGCTCACTGGTCAAGTGATTCCGCGCCGACAATGTAGCGGGGCTCAAGTACACCGCCGAAGTTGTGGCATTCACATATGTTCCTAGCCTTCGTGGTTCAGGAGTGTGGATGGGTAGGGGAGCGTCGTGTGGGCAGTGAAGCTGCGGTGTAAACCAGTGGTGGAGCCTACACGAGTGAGAATGCAGGCATGAGTAGCGAAAGACGGGTGAGAAACCCGTCCGCCGAATGATCAAGGGTTCCAGGGTCAAGCTAATCTGCCCTGGGTAAGTCGGGACCTAAGGCGAGGCCGACAGGCGTAGTCGATGGACAACGGGTTGATATTCCCGTACCGGCGAAAAACCGTCCATGTTGAACAGGGGATACTAACCGCCCGAGACCTGCCCGACACCCCTTGTGGGTGAAGGGTTTTGGTGGAGCGCGGGACCTGATCCTGGGAGGCAAGCGTATTAACAGGTGTGACGCAGGAAGGTAGCCGAGCCGGGCGATGGTTGTCCCGGTCTAAGGATGTAGGGCGAGTGGTAGGCAAATCCGCCACTCATGGTGCCTGAGATCTGATGGGACCCCCGTTTGGGGGGATTTGGTGATCCTATGCTGCCGAGAAAAGCATCGACGCGAGGTTTTAGCCGCCCGTACCCCAAACCGACACAGGTGATCAGGTAGAGAATACTAAGGCGATCGAGAGAATTATGGTTAAGGAACTCGGCAAAATGCCCCCGTAACTTCGGGAGAAGGGGGGCCCCAACCTTGAACGGACTACGCGTCCGGGAGGGGATCGGGGCCGCAGAGACCAGGGGGAAGCGACTGTTTACTAAAAACACAGGTCCGTGCGAAGTCGCAAGACGATGTATACGGACTGACTCCTGCCCGGTGCTGGAAGGTTAAGAGGACCGGTTAGCCTCACGGCGAAGCTGAGAATTTAAGCCCCAGTAAACGGCGGTGGTAACTATAACCATCCTAAGGTAGCGAAATTCCTTGTCGGGTAAGTTCCGACCTGCACGAATGGAGTAACGACTTCCCCGCTGTCTCAACCATAAACTCGGCGAAATTGCAGTACGAGTAAAGATGCTCGTTACGCGCAGCAGGACGGAAAGACCCCGAGACCTTTACTATAGTTTGGTATTGGTGTTCGGAGTGGCTTGTGTAGGATAGGTGGGAGACGTTGAAGCCCGGACGCCAGTTCGGGTGGAGTCATCGTTGAAATACCACTCTGGTCACTTTGGACATCTAACTTCGGCCCGTAATCCGGGTCAGGGACAGTGCCTGATGGGTAGTTTAACTGGGGCGGTTGCCTCCTAAAAAGTAACGGAGGCGCCCAAAGGTTCCCTCAGCCTGGTTGGCAATCAGGTGTCGAGTGTAAGTGCACAAGGGAGCTTGACTGTGAGAGAGACATCTCGAGCAGGGACGAAAGTCGGGACTAGTGATCCGGCGGTACATTGTGGAATGGCCGTCGCTCAACGGATAAAAGGTACCTCGGGGATAACAGGCTGATCTTGCCCAAGAGTCCATATCGACGGCATGGTTTGGCACCTCGATGTCGGCTCGTCGCATCCTGGGGCTGGAGTAGGTCCCAAGGGTTGGGCTGTTCGCCCATTAAAGCGGTACGCGAGCTGGGTTTAGAACGTCGTGAGACAGTTCGGTCCCTATCCGCTGCGCGCGCAGGAAATTTGAGAAGGGCTGTCCTTAGTACGAGAGGACCGGGACGGACGAACCTCTGGTGTGTCAGTTGTACTGCCAAGTGCACCGCTGATTAGCTACGTTCGGATGGGATAACCGCTGAAAGCATCTAAGCGGGAAGCTCGCTTCAAGATGAGATTTCCATACACATTTATGTGTGAGAGGCCCCCAGCCAGACCACTGGGTTGATAGGCCGGATGTGGAAGCGAGGACTAACGACTCGTGAAGCTGACCGGTACTAATAGGCCAACAACTTACACCACACAGAAAAACATTCTGCTTGCGTCCACTATGTGGTTCCCAACCAACAACCCCGTCAACACACGGGGCACGGCAGGAACCAACAACTAAATACAACACCACCCCCTGCCCACAGGCAGGGACGTTGTAACCACAAGATTTCCCAACCCTGCGGGGTTCGGGTACAAGGGTTACGGCGGTCATAGCGTGGGGGAAACGCCCGGTCCCATTCCGAACCCGGAAGCTAAGACCCACAGCGCCGATGGTACTGCACCCGGGAGGGTGTGGGAGAGTAGGTCACCGCCGGAACATCATTACATGGTCGAGGCCCCAACCACACGGTTGGGGCCTCCCACATTTAACACAAAAACCCGCCAACGACGGTTAGCAGCGACATCCGACAGGCGGGGGTCATGCCGGCGGCAAAGGCAATGGTTGCCGCAGGCTGTCCCGTTGTGAAGATTGCCACGATACCGTTCCCAGGGCCCGCGCTGTCCGGGGGGATTTGGTGGCTCCACTAGAATTGATGAAGATGTACGGACTTCGAAGCGCTTGATTTCGGGTTGCGTAGGAAACGAAAAGAGCGGCTGCAGTTGCGCCAGTGGTCGGCTCACAACAGGAGGAATCCAAATGGCCGAGCATAACGGTGGCAACCGAGGCAACGACCGGGGCGCGTTCCGCGGCAACAACAACTCCGGTGGTGACCCCCGCGGGTTCCGGTCCCGGTCCGACCGCGATGGCAACAACTTCTCCCGCGGCGGCTCTGCCGGTGGTGGCGAGCGTAAGCCCTATGGTGATCGTGACCGTAAGCCGTTCAGCGACCGTCCCCGTCGCGATGGCGAGGGTGACCGGCCGCGCCGTGATGGTGAGGGTGACCGTCGCGGCTTCGGCGGCGGTGCCGGTGGTGGCGAGCGTAGGCCCTATGGTGATCGTGACCGTAAGCCGTTTGGTGACCGTCCGCGCCGTGACGGCGATGGCGACCGTCGCCAGTTCAGCGACCGCGACCGTAAACCGTTTGGTGACCGTCCCCGTCGCGATGGCGAGGGTGACCGCCGTGGTTTTGGCGGCGGCGATCGCGACCGCAAACCGTTTGGCGACCGTCCGCGCCGTGACGGCGAGGGTGATCGTCGTGGTTTTGGCGGCGGTGCCGGCGGTGGCGAGCGTAAGCCGTTCGGTGATCGTGACCGTAAGCCGTTTGGTGACCGTCCGCGCCGTGACGGCGATGGCGACCGTCGGCAGTTCAGCGATCGCGACCGTAAGCCGTTTGGTGACCGTCCGCGCCGTGATGGCGATGGCGACCGTCGGCAGTTCAGCGATCGCGACCGTAAGCCGTTTGGTGACCGTCCGCGCCGTGATGGCGAAGGCGACCGTCGCCAGTTCAGCGATCGCGACCGCAAACCGTTTGGTGACCGTCCGCGCCGTGATGGCGAAGGCGACCGTCGTGGTTTTGGCGGCGGAGAGAACCGCAGGCCTTTTGGCGACCGCCAGGACCGGGCACCCCGCAGCTTCGACCGCGGTGATTCCCGGGCCGAATCAGGCCGCGGTGCCGGTCCCCGCGGCTTTGGCCGCGACCGCCAGGAAGACCGTCCTGTCCGCGTGCCCAACGCTGCCGACCTCCGCAGCGCCAACCGGCCGGACCGGGAACGCTCTCCCGAAATCGATGAAGACGTCACGGGCAAGGAACTGGACCGCGCAACGCAGCACCAGATCAAGACCCTCGAAGCCAAGAGCTCGGAATGGGTGGCCCGCCACCTGGTGATGGCCGGCCGCCTCATTGACGACGAGCCGGAGCTGGCTTTCCAGCATGCACTCGCCGCCAGCCGTCGTGGAGGCAGGCTCGCCGCCGTCCGCGAAGCCGTGGGCCTTACCGCCTACGCTGCCGGCCACTACGGCGAGGCGCTGCGCGAGTTCCGCACCTTCCGCCGTATCAGTGGCTCCAACGTCCACCTGCCCGTCATGGCCGACTGTGAACGTGGCCTGGGCCGCCCGGACCGCGCCCTTGACGTAGCCCGGTCGGAGGAAGCCCAGGACCTCGATGCCCCCGGCAAGGTAGAACTGGCAATCGTAGCTGCCGGGGCACGGACTGACCTTGGCCAGCTGGACGCGGCCGTAGCCGAACTTGAAATCCCGCAACTGGACATGAACCGTGCCTTCTCTTACAGCCCGCGCCTCTTCCGTGCCTACGCCGATGCACTTGCGGCTGTGGGCCGGCAGGAAGAAGCAGACAAGTGGAACAGGCAGGCCGTCGTGGCAGAAGACGCCCTGGGTCTGGGCGCTGACCAGGAACCCGAGATCATCGACCTCGGCTGGGACGAGGAAGAAGAGGCCCGGGAAGAGGCTGAACGCCGCAGGATGCTCGAACGCGCCTCCGACGCCGCGGCGCCTGCTGCAGATTCAACCGACGCAACGGCCAAGAGCGACCGATCAGTCGACGCGAAGTCCGCGCAGGACACCAGCATCGACGACCAGGACGCCGACTACTTCGTTTCCGACGACGCAGAATCGGACCAGGACTCGGTGGAACATGACGAGCTCGAGGCCGTGCCCGCTGACGACGCCGCTGCAGAAGACAACGCCGGAGCTGAACACGACGAAGACCGCCGGGAAGACTGACCACATATGAGCGACGTTTCCCTGGTTTCCCGCTTCGATGCACTCCTCGCCGACCTGGACGGCGTGGTCTACGCCGGGCCGCACGCCATTCCGGGAGCTGTTGAATCGCTGAAGCAGCTCTCGGGCCTGGGCATCGGCCTGGGCTATGTCACCAACAACGCATCCCGGTCACCCGCGGACGTTGCAGCGCATCTCCGGGAGCTTGGTGCACCCGCAGAGGACAACCAGGTGGTGAGTTCGTCCCAGGCGGCGGCCGAGCTGCTTGCCTCGATGCTTGCTCCCGGGTCCAGGATCCTTATCACGGGCAGCCCGGCCCTGGCCCGGGAAATCGAGCTGGTGGGCCTGGTGCCGGTGGCCGGACAGGATGAGGACCCGGTCGCCGTGGTCCAGGGGTTCAGCCCCGCCATCGGATGGAAGGACCTGGCCGAGGCCACGTACGTGGTCAATGCCGGGGCCCTCTGGGTAGCCACCAACACGGACATGTCCATCCCGCAGGCGCGGGGCATCGCCCCGGGAAACGGCACCCTGGTTGCCGCAGTCGCCGCAGCCACCGGCCAGCAACCGCGGGTGGCAGGCAAGCCGGAAGCGCCGCTGTTCCATTCGGCTGCCAAGAGGCTCGGGGCGGAACGTCCCCTCGTGGTGGGCGACCGGCTGGACACGGATATCCTGGGTGGCAACAATGCCGGCTTCGCCACGGTGGCGGTCCTGACCGGGGTCGACACGCGCGAAACCATCCTGGCGGCCAGGGCGGCGGAACGTCCCGAATACATCATTGCGAACCTCGGGGACCTGCACCGGCCCTACCCGGAGATAACGCACGACGACGGCACTTACATCTGCGGGCAGTCCACAGCGCGCGTTGCCAACGGAGCGGTGGGCGTCATTGGCGGCCAGGACAACCTCGACTCGTGGCGGGCGGCGTGTGCCGCATGGTGGGCCGCGACGCCTGACGCCGCAGCCCCGCACGCGCCCAAGCTGGTGTGGCTGGATCACTAGACTGGTTCCATGACCGAGCTGACTGAACCGGAAGACCCGACATCCAAGCCGGCACCGGAATGGCCGCAGGCCGACGGGCGGGACATCACGGATCCGCCGGTGGCGCAGGCCGTCGCCCGGCTCCTAGACCTGCCCCAGCTTCCGGCAGCGGACCACGAGGCCGTCTACAACCTGCTTCACGATGATCTGCTGGCCGCGCTTAACAGCGATCCCGCAGACATTACTGCCCCGGGCACTCGTCCGGACGGCGGGGCCGCCTGATGCCGGTGCGCCTCGACCAGGCACTGGTGGCCCGCGGACTCGCCAGGTCGCGGACGCACGCCGCTTCACTGATCGCCGAAGGCAAAGTGAGTTCCGGCGGCCAGGTCCTTGGCAAGGCATCCCTGCAGGTTGACGAGAGCCGGGACCTGGCCGTGGAACACGATGAACAGGACACCTACGCCAGCCGTGCCGGGCACAAGCTGGCCGGTGCGCTGGACGCGTTTCCCGGCGTTTCGGCCCAAGGCAAACGGTGCCTCGACGCCGGTGCCTCCACCGGCGGCTTCACGGACGTCCTGCTGAGGCGGGGGGCCGCGCACGTGGTGGCGGTCGACGTCGGGCATGGCCAACTGGTGCCGCACCTCCGGGACGACCCGCGCGTGGAGGTCCACGAGGGCATGAACGTCCGATATATGGCGCCCGCCGACATCGGCGGCCCCGCTGCCCTGACCGTCGCCGACCTCTCCTTCATCTCCCTTACCCTCGTGGTTCAGCCGCTGGCTGACTGCACCGAGCCCGGCGGCGACCTGGTGCTGATGGTCAAGCCACAGTTCGAGATCGGCAAGGACCGGCTGGGCCGGACCGGCGTCGTCACGTCGGAGCGCGAGCGGCGGTTGGCCGTCGAGAAGGTGGCCAGGGCAGCGCTGGACGCCGGCCTGGACCTCTGCGGCCTGGCGGTCAGTCCGCTGCCCGGGCAGGACGGCAACGTCGAATACTTCCTGTGGATAAAACGCAGGATCACCCAAGACTTGCCTAAGATCGAAGAGCGAGAGGCGGCAGCAGCTGCCTTGCTCGGACAAATCTGGCAGAACCACTAGAGAGCGGAACCTGATGAGCAGGCGTGTACTGGTCCTTGCCCACACCGGCCGCGAGGAGTCACTGAAGGCCGCCTGGGAAGCCTGCGCCCTGCTGCATGCTTCGGGCATGGTCCCGGTGATGCAGGAGTCCGAGCTGGGCGACATGGAACGGTTCTTCGGGCACCTGGCCCAGCCGGTGGAGGTCCTCCACGACCATGTCCAGCTGCCCGACGTGGAACTGGTCATGGTCCTCGGCGGCGATGGGACCATCCTGCGCGCCGCGGAGCTGGTGCGCGAGGTGGATGTGCCGCTGCTGGGCGTGAACCTGGGCCACGTGGGCTTCCTGGCGGAAAGTGAGCGGGCGGACCTTGCCCAGACCGTCGAATGGATTGCCAGCCGGGAGTACACCGTCGAAGAGCGCATGACCATCGACGTCCAGGTCTGGGTCCGCGGCCAGAAGATTTGGCACACCTGGGCTTTAAACGAGGCTGCCATCGAAAAGGCCAACCGGGAGCGCATGCTGGAAGTCGTCACGGAGGTGGACCAGCGCCCACTGACGTCCTTCGGCTCCGACGGCATTGTGCTGGCCACCCCCACGGGCTCCACGGCTTACGCGTTCTCCGCCGGTGGCCCCGTGGTGTGGCCGGAGGTGGAGGCGCTGGTGATCGTGCCCATCAGTGCCCACGCGCTCTTTGCCAAGCCCCTCGTCGTATCGCCCAGGTCCAGGCTCGCCGTCGAGGTGCTGGGCCGCACCGACGCCCAGGGGGTCCTGTGGTGCGACGGCCGGCGCTCCGTCGACCTGCCGCCCGGCGCGCGGGTCGAAGTAACCAAGTCGGCCACCCCGGTCCGGCTGGCCCGCACCCACCAGACGCCCTTCTCGGCACGGCTGGTCCGCAAGTTCGAGCTGCCCATCCACGGCTGGCGCGGCCCGGTACCGAAGTCCGATGCCGTGCACACCGGACCCATCCCCATTGTGCGGACGCCCCGGCCCATGCCGCCGCTGCCCGTCCCGAATGTGGAGAACCCCGGCAGCGATCCCGATCCGTCGACTGCGAAGTGAATCCATGCTTGAAGAACTGAGAATCCGCGACCTCGGCGTCATCACCGACGCCACGCTCCCGCTCGGCCCGGGACTGAGCGTGGTGACCGGTGAAACCGGCGCGGGCAAGACCATGGTGGTCACCGCCGTCGGACTGTTGCTGGGAGCGCGCTCCGACGCCGGAGCCGTCCGGAGCGGCGCGAAAAGCGCCACCGCGGAAGCGGTGCTGAAGCTCGACGCCGGTCATCCGGCCATCGCCCGCGCCCTTGACGCCGGTGCTGACACGGAGGAGTTCGACGGCGGCGCCGAGCTTATTCTGGCCCGGCGCCTGGGTGCCGACGGCCGCAGCCGTGCCTTCCTGGGCGGGCGGGCTGCCCCGGTGGGCGTCCTGGCCGAGATCGGCGAATCGTTGGTGGTGGTGCACGGCCAGTCGGACCAGATCCGGCTCAAGAGCGCCACAGCCCAGCGGGAGGCCCTGGACAAGTTCGCCGGAGACAACCTCGCCGGACCGCTGTCCGCGTACCAGGAGCTGTACAGCCGGTGGAAGGCCAGCCAGGCGGAACTGGACAGCCTGCGGAGCGCCGCACGGGACAGGCTGCGCGAAGCCGAATCCCTGGAGGCAGCCCTGGCTGAAATCGACGAGGTGGATCCGCAGCCGGGGGAGGACGAGCTCCTGAAGGCCGAGGCCGTCAAGCTCGCCAACGTCGAGGAGCTCCGGATCGCGGCCAGCACAGCCCACCAGGCCCTCATCGCCGAGGACTTCGGCGAAACCGGCGACGCCACCACCCTGGTGGATTCCGCCAAACGCACCCTGGAGCATGTGGCCGAGCACGACGCCGAACTCGGCTCGGCGGCCGTGCGGCTGGCGGAAGTGGGCTTCCTGCTCAACGACATCGCCACCGAACTGGCCAGTTACCAGGCCGGCCTGGACACCGAGGGGCCTGAACGGCTCGCCGAAATCGAGGACCGCCGGGCAGCCCTGGCCAAGCTGGTCCGCAAATATGCCCCCACCATCGATGAAGTGCTGGAGTGGGCCGAAACCGCGCGGGTCCGGTACGACGAGCTGCAGGACGACTCCTCCCGCATCGAAGCCCTCGACGCGGAAGTGGTCCGCGCCGAAGCAGAACTGACCAAGCAGTCCGCGGCCATCAGCAAGATCCGCGCCAAGGCGGCCAAGGACCTTTCTGCCCGGGTCAGCGCCGAATTGAAGGCCCTGGCCATGGCAGACGCCACCCTGGTGATCAACCTCGAAGCTGCCGGGCAGCTGGGTCCGCACGGCGCGGACGACATCAGCTTCCTGCTGCAGCCGCACTCAGGTGCCCCGGCCCGGCCGCTGGGCAAGGGCGCGTCCGGTGGTGAATTGTCCCGCGTGATGCTGGCCATCGAAGTGGTGCTGGCCGCCGTCGACCCCGTCCCCACGTTTGTGTTCGACGAAGTCGACGCCGGTGTGGGCGGGCGCGCCGCCGTCGAGATCGGCCGCCGCCTGGCCATGCTGGCGCGGCACGTGCAGGTTCTGGTGGTCACCCACCTTCCCCAGGTGGCCGCCTTTGCCGACCAGCACATCACCGTCACCAAGACATCCGTCAGGGGAGCCGACGGGGGCACCGCCACCGGCTTCACCTCCAGTGACGTCCGCCTCCTTGACGGGCCGGAACGCGTGCGGGAACTCGCCCGCATGCTGGCGGGCCAGGAAGACTCCGAGTCCGCCCAGGCCCACGCCCAGGAACTGCTGGACGACGCCAAACTCCTGCCGCAGCGGGCCTGACGGGAACAGCCACGGGAAGGCACAATTGATGATAGGCTCGAATTCCGTGGTGCAGCGATCAAATTCCCGTGTAAATTCCCGGTTCCCGGGCTCCTCCAAGATGACAAAGCACATCTTCGTCACCGGCGGCGTGGCGTCTTCCCTCGGTAAGGGACTGACGGCCTCCAGCCTCGGTCACCTGCTCCGGGCCCGCGGCCTGTCCGTCACGATGCAGAAGCTCGATCCCTACCTGAACGTGGATCCGGGCACGATGAACCCCTTCCAGCACGGTGAGGTCTTCGTCACGGACGACGGCGCCGAGACGGACCTGGACATCGGGCACTACGAGCGGTTCCTTGACGAAAACCTCGAAGGTTCGGCCAACGTGACCACCGGGCAGGTGTACTCCACGGTGATCGCCAAGGAACGGCGCGGCGAATACCTCGGCGACACCGTCCAGGTCATCCCGCACATCACGGACGAGATCAAGCGCCGCATGCGGCTCCCCGCTGAAGGCAAGAACGCCCCGGACGTCATCATCACCGAAATCGGCGGCACCGTCGGCGACATCGAGTCCCAGCCGTTCCTCGAATCGGCCCGCCAGGTCCGCCAGGACGTTGGCCGCGGGAATGTCTTCTTCGTCCATGTCTCCCTGGTCCCGTACATCGGACCGTCGCAGGAACTGAAGACCAAGCCCACGCAGCACTCGGTAGCAGCGCTGCGCTCCATCGGTATCCAGCCCGAAGCCATCGTGATCCGGTCCGACCGCGAGATCCCCGAGGCCATGCGCGCCAAGATCGGCCGCATGTGCGACGTCGACCTCGAAGCGGTCATCGGCTGCCCGGACGCCCCGAGCATCTACGACATCCCCAAGACGCTGCACACCCAGGGCCTGGACTCCTACATCGTCCGTGCCCTGGACCTGCCGTTCAAGGACGTTGACTGGACCAGCTGGGACCGCCTCCTGGAGGCCGTCCACAATCCCAAGCACCAGGTCGAAATCGCGCTGGTGGGCAAGTACATCGACCTTCCGGACGCCTACCTTTCGGTCACCGAAGCCCTGCGTGCCGGCGGCTTCGCCAACGAGGCCAAGGTCAAGATCCGGTGGGTCCCCTCAGACGAGTGCGAAACCCGGGAGGGCGCCATCAAGGCGCTCGACGGCGTGGACGCCATCTGCGTGCCTGGCGGCTTCGGCATCCGGGGCCTCGAAGGCAAGCTCGGTGCCCTGAAGTTCGCCCGCGAGACCAAGCTGCCTGTGCTGGGCCTGTGCCTTGGCCTGCAGTGCATGGTCATCGAGTACGCCCGCAACGTGGTGGGCCTGGAAGGTGCCTCCTCCAGCGAGTTCGAGCCGGATTCCAAGTACCCGGTCATCGCCACCATGGAAGAGCAGCTGGAGTTCGTCGAAGGCCGCGGCGACCTGGGCGGCACCATGCGCCTGGGCCTCTACGAAGCCAAGCTGGACGAGGGCTCGGTCATTGCCGGCACCTACGGCAAGACCACGGTCAGCGAACGCCACCGGCACCGCTACGAGGTCAACAACAAGTACCGCGAGCAGATCGCAGAGAAGGGCCTGGTCTTCTCCGGTACCTCCCCGGACGGCAAGCTCGTCGAATTCGTTGAGCTGCCTGCGGACGTGCACCCGTACTACGTTGCAACGCAGGCGCACCCCGAGCTGAGCTCGCGGCCCACGCGCCCGCACCCGCTGTTCACCGGCCTGATCAAGGCGGCCCTGGACCACCAGGGCGCAGGCCAGCAGGCCGCTGCCGACACGGCTGCCCCCGCGGTGGAGGAGCCTGCAGCATCGGGTAGCGTTACCGCTAAGTAGTCAATAGAACAAAAAGGACGGCGCGATGCCTGGTACACCTGAAGCCACCCCTGCCAAACAGGTTTCGGATGCACCAAGCCCGCGCCGTCTTTTGTCCACGGAGAAGGTCTACCAGGGCAGGATCTGGGACGTCGTCAGTGACACTTTCCAGCTCTCCGAGTCCGGGGATGCCCTCACCCGCGACTACATCGACCACCCGGGCGCCGTCGCCGTCCTGCCTATGAATGAAGAGGGCCAGGTCCTGCTGCTGAAGCAGTACCGGCACCCCGTTGGCATGGACCTTTGGGAAGTCCCCGCGGGCCTGCTGGACGTCGAAGGCGAAGACTTCGTGGTCGGGGCGGCGCGGGAACTCGCCGAAGAAGCGGATCTGGCGGCGGGGACCTGGAACGTCCTGGCCGATGTCTTCAATTCCCCCGGATCCTCCAGCGAAGCCATCCGCATCTACCTGGCCCGCGACCTCACCGAAGTGCCGCACCACGAACGCCACGAGCGAACGGACGAGGAAGCGGAGATCGAATTCCACTGGATCAGCCTGGACGACGCTGTGGCCTCCGTCCTGGCCGGCCGCCTGCATAACCCCTCCGCCGTCGTCGGGATCCTCGCCGCTGCAGCCGCCCGCTCTTCCAGCTATGACGGACTCCGTCCCGCCGACGCCCCCTGGCCCGCCCACCCCAGCCAGCGCTGATGGTGCCTGGTCCATCGGTGGAAGCGGTCCCGGAGGCTGAGCCGGCCCCGGAGGCCGCCCCTGCTGACGGCGCAACCGCCGGTGCCGCACCTGCGGCCGTCCCGGCCGCGATCGAGCGTGGAATCACCGATTATCTCCAGCACCTCGGCGTCGAACGCGGGCTGGCCGCGAATACCCTCGCAGCCTACCGGCGGGACCTGGCCAGATACGCCCGCTACCTCACGGCCGCCGGCTGCTCACGCCCCGGTGACATCACCCGGCACCATGTGACGGGGTACGTCCGTGCCCTTTCAGACGGGTCCGACGGCGGTTCTGCGCTGGGCGTGCGGTCCGCCGCCCGGACCGTGGTGGCTGTCCGGGGGCTGCACAAGTTCTGGGCCCTGGAGGGCCACACAACCGCGGATCCAGCCAGCGAGGTACACCCACCGATGGCCGGCAAGCGGCTCCCCAAAGCCATCAGCGTCGATGAGGTGACCCGGATCCTCGAAGCGGCGGGAACCGATACCGCCACCGGGCTGCGGGACCGCGCCCTGCTCGAATTCCTCTATTCCACGGGGGCCAGGATCAGCGAAGCGGTGGGACTGGACGTTGACGATATCTCCCTTGCCGAACCGGGAGCCGGGCCCGCGATCGTCCGCCTGTTCGGCAAGGGATCGAAGGAACGCCTGGTGCCGCTGGGCTCCTACGGGGCCCGGGCGCTCGATGCCTACCTGGTCCGCGGGCGCCCGCTGCTTGCCGCCAAGGGGAAGGGCACGCCCGCGCTGTTCCTCAATGCCCGCGGCGGGCGGATCAGCCGCCAGAGTGCCTGGACCATCCTGAAAGCGGTGGCGGAAAGAGCCAACATCACCCGCGACGTGTCACCGCATACGCTGCGCCACTCCTTCGCCACCCACCTGCTGGAAGGCGGGGCGGACGTCCGCGTGGTGCAGGAACTGCTGGGCCACGCGTCGGTGACCACCACCCAGGTGTACACCCTGGTCACTGCCGATACCCTGCGCGAGATTTACGCCGCGGCACATCCACGGGCGCTGGGCTAGGACCTGAAGGCAACTACTCCATCAGGTTGAGCGTCAGCTCGAGCCCGCTGAGGAACAGGGCGAGGATGGTAGTGCCCAGCCCTGCCACCAGGAGCAAGCCCGGGTGGGCGAGGCCGATGACCACCCGCCGGAGCTCCGGTGAACGCCTCAGGAATCTTGCCGGGACGCGCGAATTCCCGGGCGCCTGGTGCCAGCCGCGGAGCCGGGCAAGGAACCAGGCGCAGCGGACGATCAGGGCCATCCACAGCACGGACACAACCAACGGCACGGCGGCCACGAGGAGATTCAGGCCCAGCGAGGTGACCGCCCGCTCCGAGTCACCTGCAAGCGCCTGCACCGTGGTCGAAATCGAGGCGCTGGCAACCACCGAGATGCCCCAGACCAGGAAAGCGGCAGTCAGCGCCAGGAACCGGACGAAAAAATGCGACAGCACGGACTCCCGCGCCGGCCGCAGGTATTGTCGCGGCGTGGCATTCAGTACTGCCACCGTGCACACCAGGGTGGGTAGCGCAGCCATCCCCACGCACGCGTACCAGGCCCAGCCGGCCAGGTCCAGGAATTCGTCGACGAGGATCAGCACCGCCCAGGCTCCGGTCCATAGCCACCCGGCGTACAGGGGCCTCCGCACCAGCCAGGCAGGCAGACGGAAGGCGCGGCGGCTCGAAGTGCTGACGCCTGGAGTGGGCGTGGACCGTTCCCCGCCTGCCGTGCTCATGGGCTCACTGTAGCAACGGGTGGGGCACCGGGCTGCTCTCCGGCGCCCGTCGTGAGGTTAGGCTGGAGCCATGACCGCAGCCGCTGTGACCCTCTGTTTCCTGCTCCGCGATGGGGAGAACGGCTCCGAGGTCCTCCTGGGGCTCAAGCAGACCGGGTTCGGCAAAGGCAAAATCGTAGGCATCGGCGGCCATGTGGAACCGGGGGAGTCGCACGCGCAGGCCGTGGTGCGGGAAGTCCTTGAAGAAACCGGGGTGGTGCTGCGGCAGGAAGACCTCCGTGATGCCGGCAGCGTGCACTTTATCTTCCCGTCCCGGCCGGAATGGGACATGAAAACCAGCCTGTTCACTGCCCGCACCTGGGAGGGCGAGCCGGAACCCAGCGACGAGATCCTGCCCGGTTGGTTCCGCGTGGACACCCTTCCCGTGGACCGGATGTGGCAGGACGCGGACCACTGGCTTCCGGTAGTGCTGGAAGGCCGGAGGGTCAACGTGGTGGTCACCATGGCTACAGACAACGAGTCGGTCGCCTCATCCCGCAGCCTCCTGCGCTAGGCGGGCCCCACCAGGCCGTTAAGCGCCGACGGCGGGGCAGGCACCAAAGTGCCTGCCCCGCCGTCCGGCGTTCCTGCCATGCGCTAGGGAAGGTGCCGTTCCTCCACGCCGTTGTATTCGCTCAGCGGCCGGATCAGGGAGTTGGAGTCCAGCTGTTCCATGATGTGCGCTGTCCAGCCGGTGATCCGGCTGGCCACGAACAGGGGAGTGAACGTGGGGGTATCGAAGCCCATCAGGTGGTAGGTGGGCCCCGCCGGGTAGTCCAGGTTCGGCTTGATGGCCTTGGCTTCGTCCATCGCCGTTTCCAGGCCGTTGTACAGCCCCAGCAGTTCGGGGCGGCCGTAGTGGGCAATCATTTTGTCCAGGGCGGCCTTCATGGTGGGGACCCGGGAATCGCCGTGCTTGTAGACGCGGTGGCCGAAGCCCATGACCTTCTTCTTCTGGGCCAGGGCATCCTCCATCCAGGCCTTCGCCCGGGCCGCAGCCTCCTCCAGGGACTCCTCCTGCCGGATGCCTATCTCGTCGAACGTGTGCATCACGGCTTCGTTCGCTCCGCCGTGCAGCGGACCCTTGAGCGCGCCGATGGCTCCGGTCACTGCCGAATGCAGGTCCGAGAGCGTCGAGGTGATGACGCGGGCGGTGAACGTGGACGCGTTGAAGGAGTGCTCGGCGTACAGGATCATCGAGACGTTGAAGGCCTCCACCACCTCCGGTACCTGTTCCTCGCCGAAGGCCATCCACAGGAAGTTCGCCGAATAGCCCAGGTCATCGCGCGGCTCCACGAGTTCCTGGCCGTGGCGGCGGCGCTGGTCGTAGGCCACCACTGCGGGCATGGCGGCGAACAGGTCAACAGCCTTGGCCATGTTGGCCTCGCGTGAGGAATCCTCTGCCTGCGGGTGCCGGGCGCCCATCACGGAGGCCGCGGTCCGGCAGACATCCATCGGGTGCGAAGTCACCGGCAAGGCGTCGATAACCTGCTTGACCACCGGGTCGAGGGCGCGGCCCGCACGCTCCCTCGCGGTGAACTCCGCCAACTGCTCCGAGGTGGGCAATTCGCCGTTCCAGAGCAGGTAGGCCACTTCCTCGAAGCTGCACCGGGCGGCCAGCTCCTGGACCGGGTAGCCGCGGTAGAGCAGGGAGTTGGTGTCAGGGTTGACCTTGGAGACGGCGGTGTAGTCCACCACGACGCCGGCGAGGCCCTTTTTGATCTCATTTTCAGCCATTGCTGAAACTCCTTTGTTCCTAAAGCCTGGTGTCCGGCAAATGCCGGCGTTCCGGTGTGGTGCCAGGGCGGGATGTCAGGTTCCGGGGATCCGGAAATTGAAGACCCCGGTGTCAAAGTGGTTATAGGCCTCGTAGTCAACGAGGTCGTAGAGCCGGGCACGGGTCAGCATGCTTGGAACCTGTGCCTCCTGGGTGCCGTCGGATTTGATCGATTCCAGAGTACGCTCAGCAGCGCCCATGGCACTACGGAGCAGGGTGACCGGATAAATGACCATGTTCACGCCCACGCCGGCCAGTTCGTCCACGGTAAACAGTGCGCTCTTGCCGAACTCGGTCATGTTGGCCAGGATCGGCACGTCCACGGCGTCCCGGATGGCCTTGAACTCCCTGAGGTCCTTCATGGCCTCGGGGAAGATCGCGTCTGCGCCGGCTTCAACCAGGGCTTTGGCCCGCTGCTGCGCCGCCTCCAGCCCATCGGTGGCCCGGATGTCGGTGCGGGCCATGATGAGGAAGTTCGGATCGCGGCGCGCGTCCGCTGCGGCCCGGATCCGCTTGGTGGCGGTATCCAGATCCACCACGTTCTTGCCGTCCAGGTGGCCGCAGCGCTTCGGGTTGAACTGGTCCTCGATGTGGCAGCCGGCCAGGCCGGCGTTTTCCAGTTCCTGCACGGTGCGGGCCACGTTCATCGGCTCGCCGAAGCCGGTGTCGGCGTCAACGATCGAGGGCAGGTCCGTCATGCGGGCGATCTGGCCTGCCCGGGTGGCCACCTCGGTCAGCGTGGTCAGCCCGATGTCCGGGAGGCCGAGGTCGTTGGCCAGGACCGCGCCGGAAATGTAGACCCCGGCAAAGCCCTTTTCCTCGATGAGCCGGGCGGAGAGGGGGCTGAACGCGCCCGGGAACTGCTGGATGGTGCCGGAGGACAGGAGCTCGCGGAAGCGGATCCGCTTCTGTTCGGGCGTGGTCTTCGAATACAGCATCAGAAGAGTCCCTTCGGCGCCGCTGCCAGATCGATGACCCCGGGCGCTGCAGTGATGTTCAGCTGGTCCAGCTCGCAGGCGCCCAGTTCGGGGAGGCGTTCGACGGCGGCGAGGAACCTTTCGATTTCCGCCTCCTCCACCAGTCCTGCGGCAAGGGTCCGGAACTTGTTGATGTACTGTTCGCGGGCGAACGGCCGGGCGCCGAGGGGGTGGGCGTCGGCGACGGCGATCTGGTCGGTGATGACAGTGCCGTCCTTGAGGGTGATCTCCACCGAGCCGCCGAAGGCCTTCTCCGCGATGTCCAGGGAGTGGTAGCGCCGGGTCCACTCTGCGTCCTCCACCGTGGCCACCTTGTGCCACAGCTCCACGGTGTCCGGACGTGCTGCGCGTTCCGGTGCGTAGGAGTCCACGTGGTGCCAGGCGCCGTCCTGCAGGGCGACCGTAAAGATGTAAGGGATGGAGTGGTCCAGGGTTTCCCGGCTGGCGGTGGGGCTGTACTTCTGGGGGTCGTTCGCGCCGGAGCCGATCACGTAGTGGGTGTGGTGGCTGGTCTTGATCAGGACTGATTCGACGTTGGCCGGGTCGGTCACCTCAGGGTGTTCGCGGTGCAGCTTGCGGGCCAGGTCGATCCAGGCCTGCGCCTGGTACTCGGCCGAGTGTTCCTTGGTGTAGGTGTCCATGATGGCGCGCTTGGCTTCGCCGGGGGTGGGGAGCGGGACCATGTAGGACGCGTCCGGACCATCGAGCATCCAGGCGATGACGCCGTCTTCGCCTTCGTAGATCGGCACCGGTGAGGTCTGGCCGCGCATGGCCCGGTCGGCTGATTCGATGGCCATCTTGCCGGCGAATGCCGGGGCGTGGGCCTTCCAGGTGGAGATCTCGCCCTTGCGTGACTGCCGGGTCGCCGTGGTGGTGTGCAGCGCCTGGCCCACTGACTGGAAGATGGTTTCGACGTCGAGGCCCAGCAGGGTGCCGATCCCGGCGGCCGCAGAGGGACCAAGGTGCGCGACGTGGTCGATCTTGTGCTTGTGCAGGCAGATGGCCTTGACCAGGTTGACCTGGATCTCGTAGCCCGTGGCGATGCCGCGCACCAGGTCGTGGCCGCTGGCGCCCACGTGCTGGGCTACGGCAAGGATGGGGGGAATGTTGTCGCCGGGGTGGGAGTACTCGGCGGCCAGGAAGGTGTCGTGGTAGTCGAGTTCGCGGACGGCCACCCCGTTGGCCCAGGCAGCCCATTCCGGTGCCACCCGTTCCTCGATGCCGAACACCTTGGAGCCCTTGCCGCCGGTGCTGGGTCCGTGGGTGAGCGCCTGGGCCCGGGCCGCGACGATCGGGGCGCGGTTCAGGGAGGCGATGGCGACCGAGGCGTTGTCGATGATGCGGTTAATCACCATGTCCGTCACTTCGTCGGTGACGGCGACGGGATCTGCCGCCACCTGCGCGATCTTGTAGGCAAGCTGGTCCTCGCGGGGGAGGTTTTCTTCGCTCTTGTAGACGCGGACGTGGTGTTCCTTAACCATGGTGCTCCTTCGGGTGGGATGCGTGGGTCGCTTTGACGTGGGAGAGGCTGCGGTGCAGGTGGACGATCGTTGCCGCCTCGGCGAGGGCCGGGTTGCCGGCGGCGATGGCCTCCGCGATGGCGGCGTGCTCGGCTGCCGCGGCGGTCAGGCGGCTGGCGTCGTCGGCGGCGAGGCGGCGGATCCGGACCAGGTGCACGCGCAGGCTGCGCATGGCCTGGGCCAGGTAGGAGTTGGAGATGGCGGCGTCGATGGCTGTGTCCAGCCTGCCCACCAGTTCGTAGTAGTCATGCAGGGCGGGGTCCCCGCCGTTGATCAGCGCGGGGGCATTGAGGAGTTCGCACTGCAGGCGCTCGAAGGTGGCGGTGTCCCCGCGCCGGGCGGCCAGCGCCGCGGCCTTGCCCTCCAGGGTCTGGCGGAGCTCGAACAGTTCGTCGATGTCCTCCAGGGAGATGTCGGTGACGACGACGCCGCGGCCGCCCGCCGTCGTGAGTCCTTCCGCCGTGAGGCGGCCCAGCGCCTCCCGCAACGGCGTGCGCGACACACCAAGGCGTTCGGACTGTTCCACCTCGGCCAGGACGGTGCCGGGCGCAAGGCGCCATTCGATGATGTCGTCCCGCAGGGCAGCATAGGCCTTGTCGCTGGCTCGCATGGTGCCCTCCTTCCTCGTTGACGACATCAGTGTATACACAGCAGGCTGAATGACGCCAGCATTTTCCACGAATAGCGGGTATAGCTGGAACTCTGTATACAAAACTCTTGTCGGCCGACCCTGTTGGCGTCTACCATGGGCTGCATCACAACGTCGTGGACGGGATACCCTCATGGTCACCAACAGCTACCGGGACAGCTACCGCCGCAGTGTCGAACAGCCCCAGGAATTTTGGCTGGAGGCAGCGCGGAACATTTACTGGACGTCTCCGCCGGGCCGGGCCCTGGACTCCAGCCGGGCGCCGCTGTACAGCTGGTTCCCCGATGGAGCCCTGAATACCTGCTATAACGCCCTGGACCGGCACGTGGCAGAAGGCCGCGGAGGGCAGGATGCCCTGATCCATGACTCGGCCATGCTGGGAACGCAGCAGCGCTACACGTATGCGGAACTCACGGATCTTGTGGCACGCTTTGCCGGCGTGCTGCGGAGCCACGGCGTCGGCAAGGGCGACCGCGTGGTGATCTACATGCCCATGATCCCGGAAGCCGCCATCGCCATGCTGGCCACCGCCCGCCTGGGCGCGGTTCACTCGGTGGTTTTTGGCGGCTTCGCACCCAAGGAGCTTGCCGCACGGATCCGAGATGCCGCCCCCGCTGCGGTGGTCACCGCATCCGGTGGCATCGAACCGGCCCGGCGCATCGAGTACCTCCCGGCGGTCGCCGAGGCCCTTGCGCTGGCCGGCGCGCCGGACATCCCCGTGCTGGTCAAGGCACGCTACGGTTTCGCAGCTGCGGCTGCGGACCACGCAGGCTGGCTGGACTGGGACACGGCCATGGAATCGGCCCAGCCCGTGGCCCCTGTCGCAGTGCAGGCCACGGACCCGCTCTACATCCTGTACACCTCCGGGACCACCGGGGCGCCCAAGGGAGTGGTCCGTGACAATGGCGGGCACGCCGTCGCCCTGCGCTGGACCATGGAAAACATCTATGACATCGGCCCCGGCGACGTCATGTGGACAGCGTCGGACGTTGGCTGGGTGGTGGGGCACTCCTACATCGTCTATGGGCCGCTGCTGGCCGGGGCCACCACCGTGATGTACGAAGGGAAACCGGTTGGCACGCCCGACGCGGGGGCGTTCTGGCGCGTGGTGCAGGACCATAGGGTCAACGTGCTGTTCACCGCCCCCACGGCACTGCGGGCCATCCGCAAGGCCGATCCCGAAGCAACGCTGCTGCGGGACTACGATGTCTCCAGCCTGCGGACGCTGTTCGCGGCCGGCGAGCGGCTGGACACGGACACGTTCCACTGGGCATCCCGGGTCCTGGGCGTACCCGTGGTGGACCACTGGTGGCAAACCGAGACCGGCTGGGCCATTTGCGCCAATCCGCGTGGACTGGAGCCACTGCCCATCAAGGCCGGCTCCCCAACCGTTCCGATGCCAGGGTTCCGGCTGCAGATCCTCGACGGCGGGGGCGGGGAAGTCGAGCCGGGGATCGAAGGCAACATCGTGCTCGGGCTGCCGTTGCCGCCGGGCACCCTGACCACCCTGTGGGGAAACGACGAACGTTTCATCTCGTCCTACCTCCAGGCTTTCGACGGCTGCTACGCCACGGGCGATTCCGGCTACCGCGATGAGGACGGTTACCTGTTCGTCATGGGCCGTACCGACGACATCATCAACGTTGCCGGCCACCGGCTGTCCACCGGCGCCATGGAACAGGTGATCGGCCAGCACCCCGCCGTCGCAGAGTGCGCCGTGATCGGGCTCGCAGACCCACTCAAGGGCCAGCGCCCCAGCGGCTATGTGGTGCTTAAGTCCGGGGTCGACATCCCCGAAGACGTCCTGGCCAAGGACCTGGTGGCCATGGTCCGGCGGGACATCGGTGCCGTGGCGGACTTCAAGCATGTGACGGTGGTGGACGCCCTGCCCAAGACCCGGTCCGGAAAGATCCTGCGCAAAACCATGCGCCAGATCGCCGACGGCGACGAATACACGGTGCCGTCCACCATCGAGGATCCTGGCGTCATTGACCAGCTGATCGGCGCCCTCCGGGGCGGGACAGAAGCCCGCTGACTTCAGCGCCGGGGAAACCAGGCGTGGAACCCGTCAGCGGGCGGTCCAGCGGTACTCGTTTTCCGGCCGCCCCGGGGTTCCGTAGCGGGCGGTCCGGGAAACCGTGCCGGCGTCGGCCAGATACTCCAGGTAGCGCCGCGCCGTCACCCGGGACATGCCCAGCGAATCCATAACCTCGGTAGCGGACACTGCCTCGGGCTGCCCGCGGAGAAACTCCTGGACGGAGCCGAGGGTCGCGGTGGAAAGGCCCTTCGGGAGCGGAAGTTCCGAGGGCGCCCGGAGGCTGGCGAACGCCTGGTCCACCTCGCTTTGCGAGGCACCGCCCTTGCCGGGACCGTGGCCCGGATCTGCCAGTTGCAGCCGGAACTGGCGGTAGTTCTCCAGCTTGTCGGAGAACGTGGCGAACGTGAACGGCTTGATCAGGTACTGGACCACACCGATGGCAACAGCGCTGCGGACGATTGCCAACTCGCGCACGGCGGTGATGGCGATGATGTCCGCCAGGATCCCCGCCGACCGCATCCGCCGGGCGATGTCCAGGCCATGGAGGTCGGGCAGGTTCATGTCCAGCAGGACCAGTTCCACCGGCTGGCCCGCAGTAACGAATTCATTCAGGAGCCGAAGGGCGGACTGGCCGTCCGGGGCGGTCCCCGCCAGCTCGAAACCTTCCATCCGCCCCACGTAGGCGGCGTGCGCCGCCGAAGCGATGGCCTCGTCTTCGACGACGAGGACCCGGATGCTGCTCACTGTTTGTGCTCCTTCTCCGCGGACACCGCCGCAGGCAGGAATACTTCGAACTTGGCGCCGCGCCGGCCGTCAATGGCCAGCGTACCGCCCAAACGCTGCACCGCCTGCCGGACCAGTGCCAGGCCAATGCCGCGGCCGCCCGTCCCTGCAGGCTTGGTGCTGAATCCGTGCCTGAAGATCTTTTCCGAATCCGCAGGATCGATGGGAGCCCCGGAATCGTTCACGGCGATGTCCAGCCCCTCGTCGTCCGCCTCCAGCGTCAGCACCACCCGCCGCGGTGGCGGCGCATCCGCGGCCGCATCGATGGCGTTGTCCAGCAGGTTTCCCAGGATCGTCACCAGGTCCTGCACGGCAACCCCGGGTGCCGCGCCGGAGCCGAGGGTGGAAACATCCAGCTGGACGCCTCGCTCGTGGGCCTCGGCCACCTTGCCCATGACCAGTGCGCCCACCACGGGTTCGTCAATCGAGCTCACCATGTCGTCCGTCAACTGCTGGCTCAAGGCCAGGTCCTGGGTGGCAAAATCGAGGGCTTCCCCGGTCCGGCCAAGTTCCAGAAGCGAGACCATGGTGTGGAGCCGGTTGGCGTGCTCGTGGGTCTGGGCCCGGAGCGCGTCGGACAGTGTCCGCATGGTCTGCAGTTCGTTGCCAAGGGCCTCGATCTCCGTCCGGTCCCTCAGGGTAGCCACCGTCCCGTAGACCGGAACCTTCCCGCGCGCCCCGGGGGATTCCGGGCCCCGTGCAGGGCCCTGGTTAACCACCAGCACGCGGGAACCGGTCAGCACCATCTCGTCCTTGGTGGTGCGCCCGGAGTCAAACAGGGTGCGCAGTTCGCTGTCCAGGGGGAGGTCCGCCAGCGACGGCGGCCGGGTGGGATCGTTGCTTCCCGTATCGGCCAGGCCAAGGAGTTCGGCAGCCTGGTCGTTGTACATCACCACCCGCTTCCTGGCATCGATAAGGATCAGCCCTTCGCGGACCGAGTGCAGGACCGATTCGTAGTAGGTGAACAGCTGCGCCAACTGTTCGGGCCCCCAGCCGCGCGTGACCCTGCGGAGGTACCGGCCCAGCAGCCAGGACGCAAGGGAACCGCCCACCAGCAAGGCGATGCCGACTGCGAGCAGGACCGGCAGGCGGCCGGTGAAGGCAACATCGACACTGCGGACGGTCACCCCGGCCGCTACCAGGGCCTTGACCGTTCCCGCCGCGTCCTTGACCGGCACAATGGTCCGGACCGAAGGCCCAAGGGTGCCGGCGGTGACTTCGGTGAACGGCCTGCCCTGCAGGGCAACGTCGATTGAACCGATGTACGGCCTCCCCAGCTCTTCATCCCTGGGGTGCGTCCAGCGGGTCCGGTCCGGAGCCATGATGGTGATGAAATCGATGTGGGCGGCGCTGGTGACGTCCTTGGCATAGGGCTGCAGGAGGGCGGACGGGTCCGGCGTGGCCGCGGCCTGGAGCACCAGGGGGTTGGCCGCGATGGAGGCTGCCACACCTTCCATGCGGCGGCCGGCTTCGTCATACGTCCGGTCCCGCGCATCCACGTAGGCCGCAGTTCCCACGATGGCAATGAAGGATACGACGATCAGCAGGTTCGCCAGGAAGAGCCGGCGGGCGATACTCCAGCGGTGGATCATGCTGCCTCCATCTGAACCCCGGGACTACTGCGACCAATATGAACGCAACGGTGAGCTGGATCACGGGGTGCCCAATGATGGATATCACATTGCACGGACGTGTTGAGCCCAGAGACTGCGCCGCAGCGTCTATCAGAATATCCACAAGGAGACACATCATGGCTTCTCAACGAGGAGAGTCGCTCGAGACCGCGACGCCGCGGCGCAAGGGACTGGACAAGTCCCACTACCTCTACATTGCCGTCATCGCCGCCGTCGTCCTCGGCGCGGTGGTGGGCCTGCTCTTCCCGGAGGTTGGCAAGTCGCTCAAGCCCCTGGGTGACGGCTTCGTCAAGCTCATCAAGATGATGATCGCGCCGGTCATCTTCTGCACCATCGTCCTGGGCATCGGCTCCATCGCCAAAGCGGCCACCGTCGGCAAGGTGGGCGGCCTCGCCCTTGGCTACTTCATCATCATGTCCACCTTCGCCCTGGCCATCGGCCTGGTGGTGGGCAACCTGATCCACCCGGGTGAAGGCCTCAAGCTGACGCCCTACGATCCCAACAAGAAGGCCGCCACGGACAGCACCGTGGACTTCCTGATGGGCATCATTCCCAGCGACATTCCGGTGCTGCCCACCCTGCTGGCCGCGATCCTGGTTGGCTTCGCACTGCAGAAGATGGGCGCCCAGGGCACCCCGATCCTCAAGGCCATCGGCCACGCCCAGGCCCTTGTCTTCCGCATCCTGATCATGATCATGTGGCTCGCCCCGGTGGGCGCCTTCGGCGCCATCGCCGCCGTCGTCGGTGCCACCGGCGTCCAGGCCATCGTGAGCATGTTCACCCTGATGATTGCCTTCTACATCACCTGTGCACTGTTCATCGTGGTCATCCTGGGCGGCCTGCTGCAGGTTGTTGCCGGCGTGAACATCTTCAAGCTGATGAAGTACCTGGCCCGCGAATACCTCATCATCTTCTCCACCTCATCCTCCGAAGCGGCGCTGCCCCGCCTGATCGCCAAGATGGAACACCTCGGCGTTTCCAAGCCTGTCGTGGGCGTCACCGTTCCCACGGGCTACTCCTTCAACCTGGACGGCACCGCCATCTACCTGACCATGGCGTCCCTTTTCGTGGCCAACGCCATGGGCACCCCGCTGGACCTCGGCGCCCAGATCTCCTTGCTGGTCTTCATGATCATCGCCTCCAAGGGTGCGGCGGGTGTCACCGGCGCCGGCCTGGCCACCCTCGCAGCCGGCCTGCAGGCACACCGTCCCGAACTGCTCGGGGGAGTGGGCATCATTGTCGGCATCGACCGCTTCATGTCCGAGGCCCGCGCGCTGACCAACTTCACCGGCAACGCTGTGGCCACCGTCCTGGTGGGCACCTGGGTCAAGGAGATCGACGGCGGCCAGGTTGCCCGCGTCCTCTCCGGCGAAGTTCCCTTCGACGAGCAGACCATGATTGCCGGCCACGGCGAGATGGCACCAAAGGAAGAAGGCGCACGGGAAGCCGCCAAGGCCTAGCCCAGGCCGTTCAAGAGACCCGAAACCGCCCCCGCAGCCACGCTGCGGGGGCGGTTTTACGTTGTCCCGGCAACGAACCTTCGACCTCAGCTAGAGGGTCAAGGCTCAACATTCGCGGAAAGTCAAGTTCCGTCGAATACCGTGTCGGGCGCTGTAACCTAGGGAGCAGAACGAACGGCGCTGGTACGCCAGCGGCAGGAAATCACCGTCATCGAAAGTGTGGACAGATACGTGAGCAGCGAACAGGGTTCAGCAACTCTGGAGGGCACGGAATTCGACCTGGAAAACGCGGTGATGGGCCCCACGGGACGCCCATACCGCGAGTTCCCGGAACCTGCGCCGCTGCCCTCCCACGGTCCGGCCCGCGTCATCGCCATGGTCAACCAGAAGGGCGGGGTCGGGAAGACCACCTCCACCATCAACCTGGCCGCCGCGCTCGCCGAGTACGGCCGCCGTGTCCTGCTCGTGGACTTCGACCCCCAGGGCGCGCTGTCCGCGGGCCTCGGCGTCAACCCGCACGAGCTTGACCTCACCGTGTACAACGTCCTGATGGACCGCAAGGTGGACATCCGCGACGCCATCCACCAGACCGGCGTCGAAAACGTCGACCTGCTGCCGGCCAACATCGACCTTTCCGCGGCAGAAGTGCAGCTGGTCAATGAGGTGGCACGCGAACAGGTCCTGGACCGTGCGCTGAAGAAGGTCGAAGACGACTACGACGTCGTCCTTATCGACTGCCAGCCGTCCCTGGGCCTCCTGACCGTCAATGCCCTTACTGCGGCCCACGGCGTCATCATTCCGCTCATCTGCGAGTTCTTCGCACTGCGTGCCGTTGCCCTCCTCGTGGAAACGATCGACAAGGTGCAGGACCGGCTGAACCCGCGGCTGCAGGTGGACGGCGTGCTGGCCACCATGTATGACGCCCGGACCCTGCACAGCCGCGAAGTGATCACCCGGCTGGTGGAGGCGTTCGGTGACAAGGTCTTCGAGACCGTGATCAAGCGGTCCATCAAGTTTGCCGATGCCACCGTGGCTGCCGAGCCCATCACCAGCTACGCCGGAAACCACGTAGGTGCCGACGCTTACCGCCGGCTCGCCAAGGAGCTGATCTCCCGCGGCGGCGCGCCCTAACCACGCTGTGGCCGAATCCAAGCCCGGCTTCGAGGTGCGGCTGGCCAACTTCACGGGTCCGTTTGATCTCCTCCTGGGACTGATTGCCAAGCACCAGCTGGACATCACCGAAGTTGCCATCGCCACGGTTACTGATGAGTTCATCAAGTACATCCGCAAGCTGCAGCAGCTCGGCGAAGAATGGGCGCTGGACGAGGCAAGCGAGTTCCTGGTGATAGCCGCTACCCTCCTTGACCTCAAGGCCGCCCGGCTCCTCCCGGCCGGTGAAGTCGAGGACGACGAGGACATTGCCCTTTTGGAGGCGCGGGACCTGCTCTTTGCCCGGTTGCTCCAGTACAAGGCGTTCAAGCAGGTTGCAGGAATCCTGGGCGAAACCCTGGACCAGGAAGGGCGCCGTTTTCCCCGCCAAGTGGCTCTCGAAGAGCATTTTGCGGCCATGCTTCCCGAACTCGTCTGGAAGCACACACCCCACCAGTTCGCTGCCCTGGCCGAGGCGGCCCTAAGGCCCAAGGCGCCTGCGCAGCCACCGCAAGTGGCGCTCGGCCACCTTCACGGCAGCAACGTCAGCGTCAAGGAACAGGCCGAGGTGCTGGGCCGCCGGCTGCGGGAGGAATCGCCGCTGACCTTCCGCTCCCTGATTGCCGACGCCGGCTCCACCCTGGTGGTGGTGGCCAGGTTCCTGGCCCTCCTGGAACTCTTCCGGGACCGGGCCGTCTCATTCGACCAGCTATCCCCGCTGGCGGACCTCGCCATCCACTGGACGGCGGACCGCCCGGACTGGTCGGCGGAAAACCTAAGCGAAGAATTCGAGGAGCAACTGTGAACCCGTCGCAGGATGCACAGCAGGACGACACCGGCCACGCGGAGGACTTCGCCCACCTTCCCGGCGGGGCCAAGGCTGCCCTGGAAGCGGTCCTCATGGTTCTGGACGAGCCGGCCACTGAGGAGGAGCTCGCCGCCGGGGTAGGGCTGACGGTCAATGCGGTCCGCTCCCTGCTGGCAGAACTGGAGCGCGAGTATAACGGCTATACTGTTAAAGCCCCGGAGGTGGAGAGTGCCAGCAGCGCTGGCATCGGATCCAGTCCCCGGGGTTTTGAATTGCGGAACATCGCCGGTGGCTGGCGCATCTACTCCCGCGCGGAATTTGCCGACATTGTGGGCAAGTATGTGCTTGAGGGGCAGACTGCCAGGCTAACCCAGGCGGCATTGGAAACACTGGCAGTCATCGCGTACCGCCAGCCCGTTTCCCGGGCGCGCGTGTCTGCAATTCGCGGGGTCAATGTTGACTCTGTCGTACGGACGCTGGCCCAACGCGGGCTGATCGAGGACGCGGGAACCGATCCCGAGTCCGGCGCAATCCTCTACCGGACTACCTCGTATTTCCTCGAACGGATGGGGATCAGTTCAGTGGGGGACCTGCCCCAACTGTCGCCGCACCTACCGGGGCTCGACGGGATCGCAGAGTTCTACGACGCCGAGACGATGTAGGCAGGACAACCCCTGCCCGCACCAGTCCATCCAGCAAGGGTTATTTATCAGGGCAGACGAAGTCTGCGCGGCTGGCTAAGGTTGTCTTTGGACATCTCAGCCGGCCAAAAACATATTGAAGGACGGGTCATGACACAGGCGGGACGCCAGGGTTCACCACGTAACGGTTCGGGACGCAGCGGGAACGAACGCAACAGTTCTCAGCGCCCGGCACAGGGCGGCAGCTTCAGCGGGGGCTCCCGCGGCGGAGCAGGCAAACGTGCCTCAGGATTCGGCGGCGACCGCCCGCACCGCGCGCCCAAGCCGCGCGAAGAGCGCTTCGTCGATCCCGACCTGGCAGGGGACCAGCAGGGACGCGGAGCCGAGGCTGCCCGGGGCGCCAAGCCGTCGTCACGCAAGCCCGCTGCCCGCAAGCCCGGTGCCAAGAAGGCTCCCGGCACGCCGGGTGCCCCCAAGCCCAAACCTCGTACCGGCGCTCCCGGTGCAGCCGCTTCGCGTGCCTTCGGCAGCGAACGCTTCGGCCAGAACCTGGGGCCGGTCCGCAAGCCCGCCCGGAAGAAGGGCCCCCGGGGCAACGTTCCCCAGTCCGAACTCCACGATGCCGACGGTGTGCGCCTCCAGAAGGTCATGGCCTCTGCAGGAGTCGCCTCCCGGCGCGTCTGCGAGGAGATGATCGCCGAGGGCCGCGTGGAAGTCGACGGCCAGGTGGTTACCGAACTCGGTGTCCGCGTGGACCCCAAGACTGCCGTCATCCACGTTGACGGGCTGCGGATCCAGCTGGACGAAAACCTGGTCTACATGGTGTTCAACAAGCCCAAGGGCGTGGTGTCCACCATGGAGGACCCCGAGGGCCGGCCCTGCATCAGCGATTTCCTGAAGAACAACAAGAACACCGGCGAACGCCTGTTCCACGTCGGCCGCCTGGACGTCGCCACCGAGGGCCTGCTGCTCTTGACTAACGACGGCGAGCTCGCCAACCGCCTGACACACCCGTCCTACGAGGTTCCCAAGACCTACCTGGTGCAGGTCCGCGGGCCGTTCCCGCAGGGCATCGGCGCCCAGCTGAAGGCCGGCGTCGAACTCGAAGACGGGTTCGCTTCGGTGGATTCCTTCCGCCTGGTGGACTCCACCCCGGGCCACGTGCTGATCGAGGTTGTGCTCCACTCCGGCAAGAACCGCATTGTCCGGCGCCTGTTCGACGCCGTGGGCTTCCCGGTCCAGCGGCTGGTCCGCGTCAAGGTGGGCCCCATCGGGCTCGGCGACCAGCGCCAGGGCAGCATCCGCAACCTGGGCAAGCAGGAAGTCGGCCACCTGCTGGCATCCGTAGGGCTCTGAGGCATGTCCGCGTTCAAGAGCCAGGGCCGCGGCCACCTGGACGGCCCGGTGGTGGTCATCGGGACCGGGCTGCTGGGCACCAGCATCGGACTGGGCCTGCGGGGGCGCGGCGTGCCCGTGTTCCTCTCGGACCCGTCGCCCACCAACCAGGCGGTGGCCGTGGACATCGGTGCCGGCAGCCCGCTGCCTGAACTCGGTGATACGTCACCGCAGCTGGTTGTGGTGGCCGCTCCGCCGGACGTCACAGCCGACGTCGTCCTCGCCGCGCTGTCCACCTACCCGGACGCCGTGGTGATCGACATCGCCAGCGTGAAGGCGGACATCCTTGCCCGGCTCCGCGAATCCGGCGTCGACCTGTCCCGCTACGTGGGGACGCACCCCATGGCGGGACGCGAAAAGTCCGGCCCGGTGGCTGCACGCGGTGAGCTCTTCACCTCCATGCCCTGGGTGCTCTGCCCGTCCGAGGAAACGTCCGGCGCCGCCCTCCAGGTGGCCCGCTCGCTTGCCTCGGACCTGGGAGCCGTCGTCTCGCAGTTCACCGCCGATGAGCACGATGAAGCCGTGGCGCTGGTCTCGCACCTGCCGCAGGTCATGTCCTCACTGCTGGCCAGCCGGCTGCAGGGAACTCCGCTGCACGCGTTGTCCCTGGCGGGCAATGGGCTGCGCGACGTCACCAGGATCGCAGCTAGCGACCCCACCCTGTGGGTCCAGATCCTCGGCGGCAACGCGGCCAAGGTGGTGGAGATCCTCTACGGTGTCCGGGACGACCTGAACCGGCTGATCGGCACCCTGGAGAACCCCGCGGCGCCCGGCGCCAGGCTGGACCTCGCCCAGCTCATCAGCGAGGGGAACGCCGGACAGGCGCGCATCCCCGGGAAACACGGCGGGCCCCCGCAGGCCTACGCGTGGCTCACCGTCCTGGTGGACGACAAGCCCGGCCAGATCGCACAGCTGCTCACCGAGATCGGCGAGATCGGCGTCAACCTGGAGGACATGCGCCTGGACCACTCGTCGGGCCAAAACGTAGGTATGGTTGAAATCTCCGTGTTGCCGAACAAGCACGACCACTTGATCGAAGCCCTTAACGACCGCGGATGGCGGGTACTTCAGTAATGACACAGGAACTCCTCGAATCCATGCGCGCCCTGCGCATCGGCCGCCCGCTGGTGGTGGCCATCGACGGGCCGTCCGGCTCCGGAAAGTCCAGCGTGAGCAAGGAAGTGGCCCGCAGGCTCCGGCTGGCCTACCTGGACACCGGTGCCATGTACCGGGCCCTGACCTGGTACTGCGTCACCGAAGGCATCGACCTCGAGGACGGTGCTGCCGTGGAGCAGGCATCCCGGGACTTTGTCCTTGAACTGAGCACCAGCCCGCTGGAGGAATATGTCCGGGTGGATGGAGTGGACGTCACGGACGCCATTCGGGAGCCGGCCATCTCAGCCGCCGTCAGTGCCGTCGCCACCACCCTGGGCGCACGGACGGAGCTGATCCGTCGGCAGCGGGACCTGATCGAAAAGCACCACCGCCGGATGGTGGTGGAAGGCAGGGACATCACCACCGTCGTCGCGCCCGGGGCCGAGGTGCGCATGCTCCTCACCGCCAGCGAGGAAGCCCGGCTGCGCCGGCGCGGCCTCCAGCTGGGCGGGACGCAGGACGCCGAGCAGCTGGCTGCCCAGGTCACGCACCGGGACGCCAAGGACTCCACGGTAGTGAACTTCACGCAGGCCGCCTCCGGTGTGGTAACGCTGGACTCCTCGGATCTGGACTTCGAACAGACCGTGGATGCTGCCCTCGTGATTGTCACCAAGGTCCTCAACCGTGACTGACGCATGCGCGGGCCTGCCCTCCGGGCTGACCATGGCCTGGAGCAGGCCGGTGGGATGGATCCTCGACCACTTGGTCTACCGGACCACCGTGACCGGCAGGACCAACGTGCCCACGGGCGGCCCGGTGATCTTCGCCGGCAACCACATCAGCTTCCTCGACGGGCCGGTGATGTTTGGCGCCGCTCCGCGCCCCATGCACATCCTGGTTAAACAGGAGATGTTCAAGGGTTTCCTGGGCCGGGTCCTGACCGCGTCCGGGCAGCTGCCCGTGGATCGCCGCGGTGACCGTGCCGCGCTGCAGCGCTGTAAGGACGTGCTCGACGCCGGGCGCTGCGTTGGGATTCTCCCGGAAGGGACGCGGGGGAGCGGCGCAGCCTCGGACATCAACGGCGGAGTGGCGTGGCTGGCGCTGAACTCCGGGGCGCCGGTGGTGCCGGTAGCCATCCTGGGCACCCGGCAGGGCGAGGAGCACCTGGACTTCGTTCCACGGCCCGGACGCCGCTTCCACGTCAGCTTCGGGGCGGCCCTTACCCTGGCCCGCCGCGCCGGCGAAACCGGCCGTGCTTCAATGGACAGGGCCGCGCAGGACATCCGTGCAGCGCTGGCAGGGCACGTCCAGGACACCATTCAACTCAGCGGACAGCCCTTGCCGTCCGCTGGACACCAAGACTTGACAGCAGTAGCCGGGGACGCCGGCAGATGACCACTAAGGACAGTGCAATGAGCGACACCACCCAGGCTACCGGGCACTCCGGCGCCGACGACGAATACACCCCCACCGGCACCGACCAGGTTGCCGAACGCCTGGCAGCGATCGGGGACGACGAAGCGGAGCTTCGTGCCGCCTCGCTCCGCGCCGGCCTGGAAGACTACGAGCTTGACGAGGACGACGCAGCCCTGCTGAGCGGCGAGTACGGCGACGAGGACCTCGAAGGCCCCCTTAAGCTGGACCCCGTCCTGGCCATCATCGGCCGTCCCAACGTGGGCAAGTCCACGCTGGTGAACCGCATCCTGGGCCGCCGCGAAGCAGTGGTTGAGGATACCCCCGGCGTCACCCGCGACCGCGTGATGTACTCCGCGAACTGGAATGGCCGCAACTTCACCCTGGTGGACACCGGGGGATGGGAGCACGACGCCCGCGGCATCCACGCCAGGGTTGCCGAGCAGGCTGAGATGGCCGTGGAGCTCGCCGACGCCGTCCTTTTCGTGGTGGACTCCGCCGTCGGCGCCACCGCCACGGACGAAGGCGTCATGAAGATGCTGCGCCGCAGCAAGAAGCCGGTCATCATGGTGGCCAACAAAGTGGACGACTTTGCCCAGGAAGCCGACAGCGCAGCACTCTGGGGCCTTGGCTTCGGCGAGCCCTACCCGGTGTCAGCCCTGCACGGCCGCGGCGTGGCCGACCTCCTGGACCACGTCATGGACGTCCTGCCCGAGTTCTCCACCGTCGAGGGCGTGGAACGCTCCGGCGGTCCGCGGCGCATCGCCCTGATCGGACGCCCGAACGTGGGCAAGTCCTCGCTCCTGAACAAGCTCGCAGGCTCTGAACGAGTGGTGGTGGACAACACCGCCGGCACCACCCGAGACCCCGTGGACGAATTCATCGAGCTCGGTGGCCGCACCTGGCGTTTCGTGGACACCGCCGGCATCCGCCGCCGCCAGCACATGGCGCAGGGCGCGGACTACTACGCCTCCCTCCGGACGCAGGCCGCGCTCGAGAAGGCGGAAGTCGCCGTCGTGCTCCTTGCCGTCGATGAGGTCCTCAGCGAACAGGACGTCCGCATCCTCCAGCTGGCCATCGAATCCGGCCGCGCCCTTGTCCTGGCCTTCAACAAGTGGGACCTCCTGGACGACGAACGCCGCCGCTACCTGGAACGGGAAATCGAACAGGACCTGGCCCACGTCGACTGGGCGCCGCGGGTCAACATCTCGGCAAAGACCGGCTGGCACAAGGACCGCCTGGTCCCGGCCCTGGACCTGGCCCTGGAGAACTGGGACCGGCGCATCCCCACCGGGCGCCTCAACGCCTTCCTGGGCGAGCTCGTTGCCGCACACCCGCACCCGGTCCGCGGCGGCAAGCAGCCCCGCATCCTCTTCGGCACCCAGGCCTCCAGCCGTCCGCCGAAGTTCGTGCTGTTCACCACCGGATTCCTGGATCCCGGGTACCGCCGGTTCATCACGCGGCGCCTTCGCGAGACCTTCGGATTCGAGGGCACGCCCATCGAGGTGAGCATGCGCGTCCGCGAGAAGCGTGGCCGCAAGCGTTAATTGCGACACACCTTGGGGCTGATCACCGGAAAGTGTCACTGGCACCCCTCCGGATCGTGTAAGCTCTTCTAGGTGGTTCGGCCGGACTGCTGATGAAAACCTTCGGGTTTGGGTTCAGCGGAGAACGGCGGAACCAGCGGGCTGTAGCGCAGCTTGGTAGCGCACTTGACTGGGGGTCAAGGGGTCGCAGGTTCAAATCCTGTCAGCCCGACCAGAGAGCGGAAGGCGCCGGAGAATTTCTCCGGTGCCTTCCGCTTTTTTGGGTTCTGCGGGCATTTCCGGCCCGCGCACCTTCCCGTGGACAAATGAGCCCGGGGGCCCGGGGTGATTTGTCCGGACGGGGGTGTTCTGCGCTCTTCCGGGTCCGTGGTCTATACAGCTAGCCGAGGGCGGCGTCGAGGGTGACGAAGCCATAGCCGGCCGCCCGCAGCTGGGAGATCACCTGCGGGAGGGCCCCGGCGTCGAGCGTTGAGCCGTCGTCGGGGTTGGAACCGAGGTGCATCAGGACGATCTCCCCGGGCTGCGCGGATGCCATGACACGCTGGACGACGAAGCCGGGTCCGCGCGTTCCACCCAGGGTGCCCTGCCAGCCAAGCGTGTCAACGGTCCACCGGACCGCTGCGTAGCCGGCGGCGTTGACGGAGGCAATCGTGCGGGAATCGCGGGCGCCGAACGGGAAGCGGAAGAACGGGAGCGGGTCGCCACCCGCAGCCTCGATGCTCCTCTGCGCGCCGCTGATTTCGCCCGCAATCTGGGCGTCGGTCAGGGTGGTGAAGTCAGGGTGGGTCATGGAGTGGTTGCCGATCCTGTGTCCCGCGTTGTAGATCAGCGCCGGGTCGGAGGGAAACTGGTCGACCCAGTCTCCGGTAAGGAAGAACGTGCCCGGGACGCCGTTCGCTGCGAGGGTAGCGAGGATCGATCGGAGGCCGGCGTCGTTCGCGCCGGCGTCGAAGGTGAGCGCCACAATCTTCTGCGTGGTCGGAAGTCGCTCGAGATCCACGCCCAGGAGCGACGGCGGGACGCTGGCATAGATAACCTCGGTCCTGCCGCTGTCCGCGTGCCACAGGATCGAGCCGTGCTGGAAGTCGTTGCGGCGCCCGCCCGTAATGCCATACTCTCCGCTGGTCGGGTAGCCGAGCCTGCTGCGTTCCCAACCGAGGGCCGCCCACTGGGCGCGGATGGCTCCGTACACCTCGTGGGCCCCAGTGGTGGGCGACCAATAAATCGACGAACCGGCGGACGTGCCGCTGAAGTGGTTGTACCGGCCCACCCCGTCGGGGGCGCCGGCCTCATCCGTCACGGGGAATCCGAGCGCGCCCGACGGTCCGCCAAGCTCGAGATAGCGTCCGCGGACCGCGCCGTGTACCTCATGTGCTCCCGTGGCCGCGCTCCAGTAGATGGTGCCGCGGGCGAAGTCGTTGTACCGGCCGGCGGCGCCGGGAGTGGCCGTCTCATCGGTGAGCGGGAAGCCCAGGTAGCCGCCGGGTCCGCCGAATGCGAGGTACTCGCCGCGGATTGCGCCGTGCACTTCATGTGCTCCGGTGGCGGGGCTCCAGTAGATGGTGCCGCGGGCGAAGTCGTTGTACTGTCCGGCGGCGCCGGGAGTGGTGGATTCGTCGGTGAGCGGGAAGCCCAGATAGCCGCCCGGTCCGCCCAGTGCCAGATAGCATCCGCGGACCGCGCCGTGCACTTCGTGTGCTCCGGTGGCGGGGCTCCAGTAGATGCTGCCGCGGGCAAAGTCGTTGTACTGGCCCGCCGCTCCGGGAGTGGTGGTCTCATCCGTTAAGGGGAAGCCAAAGAACCCGGCGGGACCGCCCAGTGCCAGGTAGCGTCCGCGGATTGCGCCGTGCACTTCGTGTGCTCCGGTGGCGGGGCTCCAGTAGATCGTGCCGGCCGTGTAGTCCTGGGCACGACCTCCTGCGATGTCGTAGGTGCTGCCGAGTGGCGTGCCGAGGAATGATGCGCCGCCGCCAAGTTGTTCATAATGCTGGCTGATGGCGTCGTCGCCAACCTGCAGGACCGCCATCGACGCCGGAATGCTCTGGTGCGTGGCTGCCGCTGACGCCCCGGCCACGGGCGGACCCAGGGCTGTACCCCCTAGCCCACCGCCGAGGGCGAGGACCAAGGCCATTCCGAGGACGGTGGGTCGAGACCTGCGCATTGTGGCCCCTTCGTGCTGATCGAGACTTGCGAGCCTTAATCAAGACGTTACGCCCGGGAGACTTGCGCGGGCAGGACCGGAAGTCCCGAATTTTCCCGCGCGGCCACGGGCCATTCCGGGCCTGCCTACTTCAGGAACTTCGACGTCCTCCGGTCAGCCAGGACCTTGCCCTTGGTCTGGCAGGTGGGGCAGTACTGCAGCGCGGTGTCCGCGAACGACACCTCCCGGACGGTGTCACCGCACACGGGGCAGGGCTGGCCGGCCCTGGCATGCACCCGCATGTGGCTGCGCTTAACGTCCTTGAGATCCTTGGGCGGCTTGCCCGCAGCCTCCTTAAGTGCCTCGCCCAGCACGCTGTGGATGGCGTCGTACAGCACCCGCACGCTCTCCCGGTCCAGTGACTTCGCGATGGCGAACGGTGAGATCCGCGCCGCGTGAAGGATCTCGTCACTGTAGGCGTTGCCAATGCCCGCAATCACGCTCTGGCTGCGCAGGAGTCCCTTGATCTGCTGCGAACTGCCGCCCAGGATCTCTGCCAGCATTTCGGCGTCGAACGCTTCCGTAAAAGGATCCGGACCCAGCGAGGCGATTCCCGGTACCTCCCGCGGATCCCGCACCACGTAGACGGCCAGGCTCTTCTTGGTGCCCGCCTCGGTCAGATCCAGGCCGCGCGGTCCGTTGGGCCCGGAGAACGCGCACCGGACCGCGATGAGGCCCTTGCCCATCCGAAGCTGGCTGTCGGCGGGGGAGTCGGTGAAGCGCACCCAGCCCGCGCGCGCCAGGTGGAATACCAGGGAAATGCCGCCGGTATCGATGCTGATGAACTTCCCGAAGCGCCGGACGCCGGAGACCGTGCGGCCTTCAAGGGCGTCGAAGGGCGGATCCGCCGTCTTGAGCACGGCGAAGGAGACAATCTGCAGTTTGGTGACCGCACAGCCCCGCAGCTGTTCGTCAAGGAACCCGGCGAGGCCGGCGACTTCAGGCAGTTCCGGCATGGCCTACCTGCACTGTCCCAAAGGATGCTGCACCGGTGCTTGCGCTCATGGCTCCCATCTTGTCAGAAACGCCGGTGGCGGCCCCGGCAGATGTGCCTATACTTTCAGCGGCGGCCCGATTTCCGGGCCCCTTGTGACATAGGCGCGTACCCCGATGAAAGGCCTCCCATGAGCAACATTCCCGAAGACCTGTCCTACACCGCCGAACACGAGTGGGTCACCTCCCCGAATGCCGACGGCGTGGTCCGCGTGGGAATCACCGATTTTGCCCAGGACGCCCTTGGGGATGTCGTTTACGCCCAGATGCCCGAGGTCGGCACGAAGATTACGGCAAACGAAGTGGTTGGCGAGGTCGAGTCCACCAAGAGCGTCAGCGACATCTACGCCCCGGTTTCCGGTGAAGTCGTGGCCCGCAACGAGTCCCTGGACAGCGATTCGGCCCTGATCAACAGCGATCCTTACGGTGACGGCTGGCTGATCGAGATCAAACTGGCCGAAGCCGACGCCGTTGAGTCCTTGCTCAGTGCATCCGAGTACGAACAACAGGTAGGCTAAAGCTAACCGGTATTTCCGGTCCGGCCCCGCGTCGCGGGCATGGCGTCTCCGCACGTCAGAGCCCGGATCGGGAGCCGGTGCCGGACCTGCCGGGCAGGGCCGGAGACTAACCGTTGGTTGCGGGTTCCATACCCGCAACATCTAAGAGGAGGAATCCATGGCTGGCCACAGACACAACCCTGCCGATGGGGATTACGGCACGGGTGCGGCTAGGGCGTCGGAGACCACCTCGATCCACCTCACCCCCGTCACCGACGAACCCACCATCGCTCCGAGGCTGTCTTCGGACGAGCGCAACTCGGTGGAGGCCCTGCCCGCTGGCTCGGCCCTGCTGGTGGCCCACAGCGGCCCCAACGCCGGTGCCCGGTTCCTGCTGGATTCGGATGTCACCACTGCGGGCCGCCACCCGGACGCGGACATCTTCCTGGATGACGTCACGGTATCGCGGCGCCACGTGGAGTTCCGGCGCACCGCCCGCAGCTTCGAAGTGGTGGACAAGAACAGCCTCAACGGCACCTACGTCAACCACGACCGCGTGGACAGCGTGGAACTGAAGTCCGGCAGCGAAGTCCAGATCGGCAAGTTCCGCCTCACCTTCTACCTGAGCCCTGCCACGGCTGCAGGCCGCAGCTGAACCGGGGACCGCTGCCTGTGGCAATGGCACAACCGGAACGGCGGGGCCCCCAGGTCCTGAACATTGGTGAAGTCCTCGCCCAGTTGAGCGCCGACTTCCCGGGCATGACCGCGTCGAAGATCCGCTTCCTTGAGGAAAAGGGACTGATCAACCCCCGCCGCACACCTGCGGGCTACCGTCAGTATTCCGACGGCGATGTGGAGCGGCTGCGCTTCGTGCTGGCCCTTCAGCGGGACCAGTACCTCCCCCTTAAGGTCATCAAGGACTACCTTGACGCCATCGACAGGGGAGAGCGGCCGGAGAACCTCCCGCCCGGCGTCGTGGTTTCCCCCCGCATTGTTTCCGATGAACTGGCTGCCGAACTGCAGAACCGGGGCCGCAAGTTGAGCGAGGAGCAGCTCCGCACCGAGTCCGGCGCCAGCGTCCCCCTGCTGCAGTCGCTCTTGAGCTTCGGCCTCATCAGCCACAGCAACGGCCAGTTCGACGAGCATGCCCTGCAGGTTGCCCGCGCCTGCGTGCAGCTGGAAAGCCACGGCCTGGAACCCCGGCACCTCAGGCCTTTCCAGGCTGCGGCCGAACGGGAATTCGGCCTGGTGGAACGAGCCGTCGCGCCACTGACCTCACGCAAGGACTCGGCATCACAGGCACGCGCGGCGGAGGCGGCGCGCGAGATCAGCGATCTTTGCCTCACCCTGCACCGGGCTCTGGTGCAGGACCATATCTCACGCATGGACATCTGATGATCGAAGTCGAGATTGTTGGCGTTCGCATTGAACTGCCTTCCAACCAGCCGCTGGTCCTGCTCAAAGAGATGCACGGCGAACGCCACGTCCCGATCTGGATTGGCACGCCGGAAGCCAGTGCCATCGCCCTGGCCCAGCAGGGTGTGGTCCCGCCCAGGCCCATGACCCATGACCTCCTCGTGGACGTCGTGGAGTCGCTGGGCCACTCCGTGGTCAGCGTCAACATTGTCGCCGTGGAGGACAACATCTTCTATGGCCAGCTGCAGTTTGAAAACGGCACCACGGTGAGTTCCCGTGCTTCGGATGCGCTGGCGGTTGCCCTGCGGGCCAAGTGCCGGATTTGGTGCGCCGACTCTGTGATGGACGAGGCCGGTGTGCGCATTACGGAGCATGATGAGGGCGAGGACGCCGAGCCGGGTCCCACCGTCGATGAGGAGCGCGAACTGCGGCGCTTCCGGGAGTTCCTGGATGACGTGGAACCCGAGGATTTCGACGGCTAAGGTCACGTTAAGGTTAAAGTTAAGGCTGAAAGTTTCGACACGCCTCTTCGAAGCCCCCAAGGTCTTTGACCTCGGGACCCGCCGGGCCTAACGTCGAAGTATCAAGTTCCCTTGCTTACGGCAGCCGCGCAAGTCACACTGGAAAGTGCGCCCCGCGGAGAAATTACACCCATGGCCTTCCTGCCACGGTTGCTGTAGTCGTTCCGGGGGAGCGTACGACAAGGAGGATCCAGGTGAGTCCCAAAGGCGAAGCAGGCGGGCTTAAACAGCCCACGGCCGGTGTTGCTGTGCCCGTGAGCGGTGCACAGGGCCTCCTGTTCACCGAAGACCTGCCGGTACTGGATGAGGACGCCGGCTACCGGGGTCCCACCGCCTGCAAGGCCGCCGGTATCACCTACCGCCAGCTGGATTACTGGGCGCGGACCGGCCTGGTTGAGCCCGCGGTCCGCGGCGCAGCAGGATCAGGGTCCCAGCGGCTCTACGGGTTCCGCGACATCCTGGTCCTCAAGGTGGTTAAGCGGCTCCTGGACACCGGTGTGTCCCTGCAGCAGATCCGCACCGCAGTGGAACACCTGCGGGAGCGCGGAGTTGAGGACCTGGCCCAGATCACGCTCATGAGCGACGGCGCCAGCGTTTACGAATGCACCTCCGCTGACGAGGTCATTGACCTGGTGCAGGGTGGCCAGGGCGTCTTCGGCATCGCCGTGGGACGCGTATGGCGCGAGGTCGAAGGAAGCCTTGCCTCGCTGCCCAGCGAGCACGCCGCCGAGCAGTCCTTTCCGGACGACGAACTGAGTAAGCGGCGGGCAGCGCGGAAAATCAGCTGACACAAAGTTCCAGAAGTAAGGGCCACCCTCCTGACGGAGGGTGGCCCTTATTCGTTGGAACGTGGTCCTAGCGGGCGCGGCTGCGGAGCCCGGATCCTGCGGCCATCAGGTTGGACAGCAGGTCATCGAACAGGCCGGCCGCGGACTTGGCCGAATCGCCGGGCCAGTGGTGCACGGGATGGGCGGCACCCTGGATCTGCTGCCAGTTAGCCTGTTCGGGGATCCGCGGGCTGAGCAGGAGTTCGCCGAACATCGACTCCATCTCCGCCAGGCGGTAGGTGTGTTCCGAGGAGCCGCTCCGGACGCGGTTGGCCACGATTCCTGCGGGTGAAAGGTTGGGCGCGAACTCCTGCTTGAACAGCTGGATGGCCCGCAAGGTCCGTTCGGTACCGGCTACCGAGAACAGGCCCGGCTCGGCAACCAGGGCCACCTTGTCACTTGCTGCCCAAGCCATGCGGGTCAGGCCGTTGAGTGAGGGAGGGCAATCCACCAGGACAAGCTGGTAAGCGTCGGCGCCCGCGAGGACGGAGGACAGCCGGCGGAGATCGCGGCGGCCAAGATCCGGGCGGTCATAGATTCCGGTGTAGGCGGAGCCGACGGCGACATCGAGGACGGCAGGTCCGGAACCGTCGGAGGGGGCGCGGTCGGCCCAGCTGCTGCGCACCACGTTCTCGGCCAGCTTGGCCCGGCGCGGGCTCTTCAGCATCCTGCCAATGTCCAGCTGGTCACCGGGCTGGACGCCGAGGGCCGTGGTGGCATCGGCGTGCGGATCGAGGTCCACCACCAGCGTGCGGACTCCTGCGGCCAGCGCCGCAGACGCCAATCCTGTGGTGACGGAAGTCTTGCCGACTCCACCCTTGAGGCTGCTGATGCTGACTACTTGCACTTGAGAGACCAAAACCTAACGCCGGATGCCGTGTTGGGGGTAATGTTTGCCTCGGCAGAGCCGAAGCCGGACGGTCCTGCCGCCCTACTCATCATATGTTGATGCGTCGGCGAATCCTGCTTTATCGGGCGTCGGCATGGCACCGACTGTGCTGCCCGGGCGGTTTCCGCCAGCCAGGCCCAAAGCGTTCGGTCCATGACGGGAAAATCTGTGACCGTGGCCACAAAGATTTGTGTTTGTCCTTGCAGGTCCTAGACACTGTGACCACTCATCGATCCACCCGCAATGATGCAGGAGAAGTATGTTTTCCAAAGTTCTGGTGGCCAACCGCGGCGAAATCGCGATCAGGGCCTTCCGCGCTGGCTATGAGCTGGGCGCAAAGACCGTTGCCGTTTTTCCCCAGGAGGACCGTAACTCGATCCATCGGCAGAAGGCGGACGAGGCTTACCTGATTGGCGAGGAAGGCCACCCGGTCCGGGCTTACCTGGACGTGGCCGAGGTGGTGCGGGTCGCGAAAGAGGCCGGCGCAGACGCCATCTACCCCGGCTACGGGTTCCTCTCGGAAAACCCTGAACTGGCACGCGCGGCCAAGGACGCCGGCATCACTTTCGTGGGTCCGCCCGCCGAGGTGCTTGAGCTCGCCGGCAACAAGGTGGCGGCGCTGAAGGCGGCCCGCGAGGCCGGGGTACCGGTCCTGAAGTCCAGCGAGCCGTCCAAGGACCTGGACGAACTCCTGGCCGCGGCCGATGAGATCGGATTCCCCATTTTCGCCAAGGCCGTTGCCGGCGGCGGTGGCCGCGGCATGCGGCGGGTCGATACCCGCGAGGCACTGCCCGAAGCACTGAAGTCGGCCATGCGCGAAGCCGATGCTGCGTTCGGTGATCCCACCATGTTCCTGGAGCAGGCGGTCCTCCGCCCGCGGCACATCGAAGTGCAGATCCTCGCGGACGCCGAGGGCAACGTCATGCACCTCTTCGAGCGCGACTGCTCCATCCAGCGGCGGCACCAGAAGGTCATCGAGATCGCCCCCGCGCCCAACCTTGATGAGGGCATCCGGCAGGCCCTGTACCGGGATGCCGTGAAGTTCGCCAAGGCACTGAACTACGTCAACGCCGGTACCGTCGAATTCCTCGTGGACACCGAGGGCGAACGCGCAGGCCAGCACGTCTTCATCGAAATGAACCCGCGCATCCAGGTGGAGCACACGGTCACCGAGGAAGTCACGGACGTGGACCTGGTCCAGGCGCAGATGCGGATCGCCTCCGGCGAGACGCTCGCGGACCTGGGGCTTTCCCAGGACAGCGTCAAGCTTCGCGGCGCCGCCCTTCAGAGCCGCATCACCACCGAAGACCCCGCCAACGGGTTCCGCCCCGACGTCGGAAAGATCACCGGATACCGTTCGGCAGGCGGCGCCGGTGTCCGCCTTGACGGCGGCACGGTCTACTCCGGCGCCGAGATCAGCCCGCACTTCGACTCCATGCTGGTCAAGCTCACCTGCCGCGGCAGGGATTACCCCGCTGCGGTTGCCCGCGCCCGCCGCGCACTGGCGGAGTTCCGCATCCGCGGCGTCTCCACGAACATCCCCTTCCTCCAGGCTGTGCTGGATGACCCCGACTTCATCGCCGGGGATGTGGCCACGAACTTCATCGACCAGCGCCCGGAACTGCTCAAGGCCCGCGTATCGGCCGACCGCGGCACCAAGCTCTTGACCTGGCTGGCTGACGTCACCGTCAACAAGCCCAACGGCGACCTGGCCGTGCACTCGGACCCGGCCCACAAGCTCCCCGACGTCAAGGACATGCAGGCCGGGCCCGGTTCACGCCAGAAGCTTCTTGAGCTGGGCCCGGAAGGCTTCGCGAAGGCACTGCGCGAGCAGAATGCCGTTGCCGTCACCGACACCACCTTCCGTGACGCGCACCAGTCCCTGCTGGCCACGCGAGTCCGCACCCGCGACCTCGTCGCCGCCGGCCCCGCCGTTACGGCCCTCATGCCGCAACTGCTCTCCGTCGAGGCCTGGGGGGGTGCGACCTATGACGTGGCCCTGCGCTTCCTGGGCGAGGACCCCTGGGACCGGCTCGCCGCCCTGCGCAAGGCCATGCCCAACATCTGCATCCAGATGCTGCTGCGCGGCCGCAACACCGTGGGCTACACGCCCTACCCCGAAGAAGTCACCGAAGCCTTCGTCAACGAGGCTGCCGCCACGGGCATCGACATCTTCCGCATCTTTGACGCCCTGAACGACGTCAGCCAGATGGCTCCTGCCATCCGAGCCGTCCGGGCCACCGGCACCGCCGTCGCAGAGGTGGCCCTCTGCTACACCGGCGACATGCTGGACCCGGAAGAGAAGCTCTACACCCTGGACTACTACCTGGGGCTGGCGCAGAAGATCGTCGACGCCGGAGCCCACATCCTGGCCATCAAGGACATGGCCGGGCTGCTCCGGCCTGCTGCCGCAGCCAAGCTGGTCTCCGCGCTGCGTGAGCGCTTCGACCTGCCCGTCCACCTGCACACCCACGACACCGCCGGCGGCCAGCTGGCCACGCTGCTGTCGGCTGTCGACGCCGGCGTGGACGCGGTGGACGTGGCTTCCGCATCCCTCGCGGGCACCACCAGCCAAGTGTCGGCGTCGGCCCTTGTTGCTGCCCTGGCCCACACGCCGCGGGACACCGGCCTCAGCCTGGACGCCGTCAGCTCGCTCGAGCCCTACTGGGAAGCGGTCCGCCGCGTCTACGCGCCGTTCGAGTCCGGCCTGCCCGGCCCCACCGGCCGCGTGTACAAGCACGAGATCCCGGGTGGCCAGCTCTCCAACCTGCGCCAGCAGGCCATGGCCCTTGGCCTGGGGGAGCAGTTCGAGGCTATCGAGGACATGTACACCGCAGCGGACCAGATCCTGGGGCACCTGGTGAAGGTAACGCCGTCCTCCAAGGTGGTTGGCGATCTCGCCCTGCACCTGGTGGGCCTCAACGCTGATCCTGCCGACTTCGAAGCGAACCCACAGAACTACGACATCCCCGATTCCGTCATCGGCTTCCTGTCGGGCGAACTCGGCGATCCTCCCGGGGGCTGGCCTGAGCCGTTCCGCACCAAGGCCCTGCAGGGCAGGAGCGTCAAGGTCCGCGACGTGGAGCTCAGCGCCGAAGACAGCGCAGCGCTCAAGTCAGACTCCAAGACCCGCCAGCACACGCTGAACCGGTTGCTCTTCGATGGTCCCACCAAGGACTACCTCAAGAGCGTGGAGACGTACGGCAACATCTCGGTCCTGGATACCCGCGACTACCTCTACGGCCTGCAGCGCGGCACCGAGCACGAGATCCAGCTGGAGCGCGGCGTGCGCTTGATTGCCTCCCTGGAGGCGGTGTCGGAGCCGGACGAGAAGGGCATGCGCACCGTCATGTGCACCCTCAACGGCCAGTCCCGGCCCGTGGTGGTCCGCGACCGCTCCGTAGTCAGCAACGTCAAGGCCGCCGAGAAAGCCGATCCCGCCCAGCCCGGCCAGGTGGCCGCTCCCTTCGCCGGGGCCGTCACCGTCACCGTCAAACCGGGGGAGACGGTCAAGGCGGGAGACACCGTGGCCACCATCGAGGCAATGAAGATGGAAGCATCCATTACGACGCCGGTGGCCGGCAAGGTGTCCCGCCTCGCCATCTCCGCGGTGGAGCAGGTCCAGGGCGGGGACCTGCTGCTGGTTATCGAACAGTAGGACGGTCCGAGGACCCCGAAAGGGTCACCCTGTTCGTTGGCTGCTCCCCGAGGACTGCACCTGGAAATCCAGTGCAGATCTTCGGGGAGCAGTTCCATGACCAGGCGCTGTCCGCGAACCCGGGACGGCGGGCAACCAAGGCGGTGGCCGGTCAGGCCAGCCAGCGCCACCAGCGTGACTGCGCCGGTTCCGGTACCGGCCCAGGTTCCAGATCCGGCTCCTCGCCCAGGGCCAGCGCGGCCCCGGCAATGTCGTCGGCAGTAAGGGTCATGACAGCTTCCCGGTCAAGCGCCTCGAGGCTTTGTTCCTCGTCGAGCGAGAGCCGCAGGGCCTGGCGGTTGAGCGCCTGCTCAAACAAAGTGCGCGCGAACCGTGCATTGCCGGAGTCCTCGCCCGCGTGCAGCCCGGTAAAGATTCGGCGCAGCATCTGGTCCGCCCCCGGCTCCAGCATGTACTCGTGCTGGGCCAGCATCTGGTGGAAGATCGTCTGGAGTGCTTCAACAGAGTAGTCGGGGAAGGTGATCTCGCGGGCGAAGCGGGAACGCAGGCCGGGGTTCGAGAGCAGGAACGACTCCATCAGCCGCGGGTACCCGGCCACGATTACCACCAGGCGGTGGCGGTGGTCCTCCATCCGCTTCAACAGGACCTCGATCGCCTCGGGTCCGAAGTCCATCCTGCCGTCTTCCGGGGCCAGGCCGTAGGCCTCGTCGATGAACAGAACGCCGTCCAGCGCACGCCTGATCACCCGGTCCGTCTTGATGGCAGTCTGCCCAACGTATTGCCCCACCAGGCCCGAACGGTCCACCTCCACCAGGTGGCCCTTCTGCAGCAGGCCCACCGCCCGGTACATCTCGGCCAGGAGCCGTGCCACGGTGGTCTTGCCCGTGCCCGGGTTTCCGAGGAACACCAGATGCTGGGAGGTGGCCACCTCCGGCAGGCCGTGCGCCTTGCGGCGCGCCTGGACCTGGAGCAGTGCGACGAGGGCGCGCACCTGTTCCTTCACGGTCTCCAGGCCCACCAGTGCATCGAGCTCCGCCTGCAGCTCGGACAGCGGCCGGGCCGGGCCGGGCCTGGCACCCATGAGGTCGCCCACAAGGTCGTCTACGCGCTCCGATCCGGGCAGCTTGAGCTGATCGGCCAGGTGGCCGAGCGTTTCACGCAGGTCGTCGAGCGGTTTGCGGCTGGCAGCCATGCATCCACTGTAGTACCCGATCCCGTGCCAGGGGTGGACAGTTAATGGGGAAAGGGCCCTCCCTTGCGGAAAGACCCTTTCATCGTTGCCGGCGTCAGGGACGCGGGGCCGAGTACATCTCCTCGATGACCGTTTCGAAGTCCTTCATCACCTGGGCCCGCTTCACCTTCATGGACGGGGTGAGATGGCCGGAGGCTTCCGTGAAGTCGGCCGGGACGATGCGGAAGGACTTGATGGCCTCGGCCTGGGAGACCGAGGTGTTTGCTGCGGTAACCAGGTCCTGGACTGCCGCCTTCACCACCGGGTTGGCCGCTGCCTGCTCGAGGGTGGTGTCCGCGGGGAGGCCGTGGCGCTGGAGCCAGCCCGGCAGGGCCTCCTGGTCCAGGGTCACCAGGGCCCCGATGAAGGGCCTGTTGTCGCCCACCACGAGGACCTGCGACACGAGGGCATCGGCCCGGATCTGGTCCTCAAGCAGGGCCGGGATGACGTTCTTGCCGCCCGCGGTGACGATGATTTCCTTCTTCCGGCCGGTGATCCAGACGAACCCCTCGTCATCGATCTGCCCAATGTCCCCGGTATGGAACCAGCCATCGGTGAAGGCTTCCGCGGTCAGGTCCTCACGCCTGTAGTAGCCCCGCATGACGCACACTCCCTTGGCCAGGATCTCGCCGTCGTCGGCAATCTTGACGGAGTTGCCCGGGAGGGGCTTGCCCACGGAGCCGATCTTGATCCGCGACGGGGTGTTCACGGTGATGGGCGCGGTGGTTTCGGTAAGCCCGTATCCCTCCAGTACCTGCAGGCCGATGCCCTGGAAGAAGTGGCCCAGCCGCTCACCCAGGGGACCGCCGCCGGACACGGCGTGGGCAACGTGCCCGCCCATGGCCGCGCGGAGCTTGCCGTAGACCAGCTTGTCGAACAACGCGTGCCGCAGCTTCAGGCCCAGCCCCACCCGTCCGTCCTGGCTGGCCTTCGAGTAAGCGATGGCAGTCTCCGCTGCCCGGTGGAAGATGGCGCCCTTGCCGCCGTCCTCGGCCTTCGTCAGGGCCGAGTTGTAGACCTTCTCGAATACCCTGGGCACCGCCAGGATGAACGTCGGTTCGTAGCTCTGCAGGTCAGCGAGGAGGTTCTTGATGTCCGGCGTGTGGGCCACCGTGGTTCCGGCGGCCATGGCCAGCACCGAGATGTACCGGGCAAACACGTGGGCCAGCGGCAGGAACATGATGGTCTTGGCCTTCTCATGGACAATCTCGCCGATGATGGCCAGGGCATTGTCCGAGAGCTCCACGAAGTTGCCGTGCGTGAGTTCGCACCCCTTGGGGCGTCCCGTGGTTCCGGAGGTGTAGATGATGGTGGCCACGTCCTGCAGCCCGGCTGTGCTGCGGCGTGCCTCGAGTTCTTCGTCGCTGACGCCGCGGCCCGCCTCGCGGAGGCTGTCCAGTCCCTGGCCTTCCAGCTGCCAGACGTGCTGCACGTCGGTAAGCCCCTCGGCTGTGACCGCCTGCCTGATGACGTTCTCATGGTGGCCGGATTCGCCGAAGGCGGCGACGGCACCGGAGTCACCGAGGTTCCACGCAACCTGGGAAGGGGAGGAGGTTTCGTAAATGGGCACCGAGACGGCACCCGCGAACCAGATGGAGAAATCCACCAGGGACCATTCGTAGCGGGTGCGGGACATGATACCGACGCGGTCGCCGGCGCCCACTCCGCTGGCGATGAGCCCCTTGGCCAAGGCCTGGACATCGGCGAGGAACTCGGTGGCGGGAACGTCCCGCCAGGTGCTCGCAGGATCCAGGCGCGAAAACAGTGCCGGGTTGCTGGGCTTGACCGCCTGGCGCAACACGAGATCCGTGATGTTGGTTTCGGGTGGGACCACAACCAGGGGCGGAACACTGAATTCGCGCACTATAGCTCCTTTGATATCCGAAGTCCCGCGCAGGGGGTTGCCTAAAGACTAGTACCCAGGGCGGAACAGTGCAGTACACAAACCTACTGGCCAGTAACTTAGGCGTCAATGGACGCTGCGGAGCGCGGCTTTTGTCAAGGCAATCCTGCCTCCCGGCCTAGAATGGTGGACTATGTACGGACCGTTGCCCGGCGATCAGGCCGGCCCCCTGAAAAGACCGGCACCCTGGCGCCGCCGTCCCGCCAACCACCGTGCCGGACAAATGCACGGGGGCGTCGGCGGCCACCTCCGCCTGGGCCGCAAGGGACTGGCCATCGGGATTGACATCGGCGGAACCAAGGTAGCCGCAGGCGTGGTGGACGCCGAAGGCCGGATCCTCAGCGAGGCCCGCCGCTCCACGCCCGGGACCGACCCGCGGGCGGTGGAGCAGGTCATCGTGGAACTCGTGGAGGAATTGGGCCGGGGCCACCGCATCTGGTCTGTCGGCATCGGCGCTGCCGGCTGGATGGACCTGGCCGGCGGCACCGTCCTCTTCAGCCCCCACCTGGCCTGGCGCAACGAGCCGCTGCGGGAAAACCTCCAGCGGCTCCTCCGGCGCCCGGTGCTCCTGACCAACGACGCCGACGCCGCAGCCTGGGCGGAATGGCGGTTCGGCGCGGGCCAGGGGGAGGACCGCCTGGTCTGCATCACGCTGGGGACGGGCATCGGCGGGGCCATGGTGATGGACGGCAGGGTGGAACGGGGCCGGTTCGGCGTCGCCGGGGAGTTCGGCCACCAGATCATCATGCCGGGCGGACACCGCTGCGAATGCGGCAACCGCGGCTGCTGGGAACAATACGCCTCAGGCAACGCACTGGGACGGGAAGCCCGGCTACTGGCCCGGTCCAATTCGCCGGTGGCCCAGGACCTGCTGGCAGCCGTGGACGGACATCCCGAAGCAATCACCGGAGCCATCGTGACTGAACTGGCCCTGGCGGGGGATCCTGCCTCCCAGGAGCTGATCGAGGAGGTCGGCGAATGGCTAGGGCTCGGGCTGGCCAATCTGGCCGCGGCCCTGGACCCCGGCCTGTTCGTCATCGGCGGCGGGCTCTGCTCAGCCGGTGACCTGCTGGTAGGGCCGGCCCGGAAGGCGTTCGCGCGGAACCTGACAGGGCGGGGGTTCCGCCCGGCTGCAGGGATCGAACTGGCGGCCCTGGGCCCCAACGCGGGCCTCATCGGAGCGGCCGACCTGTCCCGCGTCAGCAGCCGCGTCCACGGCTGAGGACGACGGCGGGCTGGCCACCCGCAGGGGCGCTAAACCCTTGCGCCGTCGTCGTCGCCGTTCTTTTCCTCGGGCAGCTTCATGATCAGGTACACCGTTGCCAGCACGAATATGGCCACGATGCCAACGATCGCCAGCAGGGGCGCCGACCGCCAGAACATGGCCGAGAGCAGCAGCGCCACGGGTCCACCCACGGCCCCGAGCCAGGCGAGCATGGTCAACGGGTCCGTGCCGGCAAGGCTGGGCGGCTCCTCCGGCACGAACTCCCCGCCCTCGTCGTCCACGTCATAGTCCCTGGGTCCCTCTGCGGGCATATCCGTTTCGGGGCCGGCCTGCGCCGCAGCCTCGCGCTCAGCTGCAGACTTTTCGGCGGGCGGAGTCCCCGCCAGGCCCAGGGGATCAAAGTCGCGGAATGAGGGCTGTGCCGGCGCCTCGGGCGCAGCGGCCGCCGTGCCGGTGGGTGCTTGTTCCCGCGGGGCGGCATCGGGCCGGATGGCCACGGTGTCCGATTCGAGCCGGGCCACGAGGTCCAGCCAGACGGCGTCGTCCTGGTTGGCGCCCTGGTCCGGCTGGTCGGAGTCAGGCCTGTTCACGGCGGACCTCCTGTCCCGGTCCCGCCGGGCGGGCGGCTGAATCCTGCTGGACCCGCTTGATGAAGTCCACGGACCCTTCGAAGATGCGGTCGGCGTCGTTGTCGAGGGTAGCCACGTGGTAGCTGTTCTCCAGCCGCACCACTTCCAGCGGAGCGTGCGTCAACCCCCGCCGGAGGAGGTTCATGCTGGCGTCCGACACCACGTGGTCGACGGTGGAGCGGTAGACCTGCACGGGCGCGGTGACCCGGGGAAGGAGCCGGACCGTATCCCGGAACATCTTGTTCAGTTCGTGGGCAGCGGCCACCGGCGTGCGCGCATACGCGCCCTCATCCATCCCGGCCTTGAGGATGTCGTTGCCGATGGACGGGGTGCTTTTGAGCACCAGCTTCAGGATTCCTGCCAACGGCGCCCGGGGATCGTCAACCACCAGGCACGGGTTCACCAGGAGCACTCCAGCCACGGACCGGGTGGCGGCTATGCGCAGCGCCAGGGCTCCGCCCATGCTCAGGCCGGCCGCAAACACCTGGTCGCATTCAGCGTCCAGTTCCAGGAAAGCGTCATCAAGGGCGCCGTGCCATTGTTGCCAGCGGGTGCGTGCCAGGTCCTGCCACGTGGTTCCATGGCCCGGAAGCAGCGGCATCCGGACAGCGAAACCCGCGGCAGCGAACGCCGAAGCCCAGGCGCGCAGGCCATGGGGGCTTCCCGTGAACCCGTGGGACAGGACTACCCCGGTGCGGGGTCCTTCGCCGCTGAAGGCGCTGGAAAACGGGCTGTGGTCCGGTCCGGAGGTCATGGCGTCTCCAAGGTACTGGTGCGGCGGGCATGGGCGGCGACGAATTCGCCCGACTTGGCGAAGATCGAGGGCGCGTCAACGTCCAGAGTAGCCACATGTCCGCTGCTGGCAAGGTCCACCACCTCGGCGAGGTTTCTGCCCAGTCCCTTCCGCAGCAAGGCCAGCGACGTCGGCGGCACCACAGCGTCCGTGCGCGATTTGAAGACCTGGACGGGGGCGTCCACGGCCGGCAGGGATCGTACGGCAGCGCCGAAGAGTTTCTTGAGCTCATGCACGGAGGCCAGCGGGGTCAGCGAATAGTCGCCATCGTCGGTGGCGGGGGCGCCGGTCTGGTCCTCCTGGATGGGGACGGTGGTGCGCTGGACATACTTAAGGAGTCCGATGACCCGGACCCGCCAGTCGTAGAAGCTCAGGCCCGGATTGACCACGCTGACCCCCGCCACCGGATGCCGGGACGCCGCCAGCAGTGCGACGGCACCGCCCATTGACAGCCCTGCGGCGAAACAGGAATCCGTTCGCTCCGACAAATCCTGCAGGGCCTTCTCGTAGCTGCGGTACCAGTCCTTCCAGCCTGTCCGGGCAAGCTGACGCCAGTCCGTGCCGTGCCCCGGAAGGAGGGGAACGGAGACTGCATATCCCAGGTCCGCCAGGTGCTCCGCCCACGGCATGACACTCAGGGGACTGCCCGTAAAACCGTGGCAAATGGCCACCCCGGTGCGGGCATTGGCGCCATGGCCCGGGTAACTGAAAGCGGCCGGACGGGACGGGGTGCTGCTTTCAGTCATGAGTCCATCGTGTCACTGTTCCAGCCAAATCTCACTAGAGTAGGGTTGCATTGAATCGCTGGCCAGGCCCGACGCTGGGCCTGGGGCTGCCTTCCGGAGAGGTTCACCACGTGTTCTATTGGGTCATGAAACGGATCTTCCTCGGTCCAGTGATCAAGTTGCTTTTCAGGCCCTGGGTCAAGGGCCTGGACAATATCCCGGCGCAGGGGGCCGCCATCATCGCCTCCAACCACCTGTCGTTCTCCGATTCGATCTTCATGCCGCTCATGGTGCGGCGCCCGGTGGTGTTCCTTGCCAAGTCGGAATACTTCACGGGAACCGGAATTAAGGGGCGCCTTACGGCCGCGTTCTTCCGCCTGACCAACCAGTTGCCCATGGACCGCTCAGGCGGTGCCGCCTCCGCAGCATCCCTCAACGCCGGGATGGATGTGCTGGATGCCGGCGGCCTGCTCGGCATCTACCCGGAGGGCACGCGAAGCCCGGACGGGCGGCTGTACCGCGGAAAGGTTGGGGTCGCCAGGCTGGCGCTGCAGGCGGGGGTCCCCGTGATCCCGGTTGCCATGATCGGCACCGACAAGGTCCAGCCCATTGGCAAGCGGCTGCCCAATATCCGCAGGATTGGCATGATCTTCGGCGAACCGCTGGATTTCAGCCAGTACCGGGACCAGGCCGAGGACCGGGCAGTCCAGCGCCAGGTAACGGACCAGATCATGTCCCGCCTGCTGCGGCTCTCCGGCCAGGAGTACGTGGACGAATATGCGGCGGTGGTGAAGCTGCGGCTCGCCGGCAAGCCCGGGGAGCCCCTTGCCGCCGCCGAGCCACTTGCCGCCCCTGCGGCGTCCGACGCAGGATTCGTCCAGGAGGCCGGTTCCGGCGAAGCGGCCCCACAGCCGGTGGTGAAGGACGACGGCGGCACAAAGGCCAGGGGATAGCGGAACCCCCGGCTGCCGGGCGGCGGTTGTGACGGGGACAGCGGGCACCGTGACGGTCCGGTGTCCGCCGCTGCCGCGCTGCCGCTAGTCTTAGAGGGTGACTGAGCTATCTGCAAAACCAGCCTTTTCTCTGTCCAGCACCGCCCAGAGCGGAGCGGCCAACTATCCCGGACTGGACCACTGGCGGGACCTCCCCATCTCCCAGCAACCCAGCTGGCAGGACAAGGATGTATTTGAGGCTTCCGTGAAGGAATTGTCGGTCCTTCCGCCCCTGGTGTTTGCAGGTGAAGTGGATGTCCTGCGCGAGCGGCTGGCCGCCGCCGCCCAGGGCAAGGCGTTCCTGCTGCAGGGCGGCGACTGCGCGGAGACCTTCGACGCCGCCACGGCGGACAAGATCAGCGCCCGCGTCAAGACGATCCTCCAGATGGCAGTGGTGCTCACCTACGGCGCCGCGATGCCGGTCATCAAGATGGGCCGCATGGCGGGCCAGTTCGCCAAGCCGCGCTCTTCCAATGACGAAACCCGTGACGGCGTGACGCTGCCCGCGTACCGCGGCGACATTGTCAACGGGTACGACTTTACCCCCGAGTCCCGCGGCCACGACGCCGCCCGCATGCTGCGCGCCTACCACACGTCGGCCTCCACCCTGAACCTCATCCGCGCCTTTACGCAGGGCGGCTTCGCGGACCTGCGCTCCGTCCACCAGTGGAACAAGGGGTTCACCGAAAACCCGGCCCACGCCCGCTATGAATCGCTGGCCCGCGACATTGACCGTGCCATCAAGTTCATGGACTCGTGCGGCGCCGACTTCGAAGCCCTCAAGCGCGTGGAGTTCTTCGCCAGCCACGAGGCGCTGCTGCTGGACTACGAACGCGCGCTGACCCGCATCGATTCCCGTACCGGCTTCCCCTATGACACCTCGGCGCACTTCCTGTGGATCGGCGAGCGGACCCGGGAGCTCGACCACGCCCACGTCGACTTCCTTTCGCGGGTACGCAACCCCATCGGCGTCAAGCTTGGCCCTTCCACCACCGGCGATGACGCACTGCGCCTTATCGACAAGCTCGACCCCGACCGCGAACCCGGCCGCCTCACGTTCATCACCCGCATGGGCGCAGGCAACATCCGCGAGAAGCTGCCCGCCGTCGTCGAGAAGGTCACCGCCTCCGGTGCGCAGGTCCTGTGGGTTACCGACCCCATGCACGGCAATACGGTCACCTCGCCCAACGGGTACAAGACGCGCAACTTTGACGACGTCATCGACGAGGTGCGTGGCTTCTTCGAGGTGCACCACGGCCTGGGCACGGTACCGGGCGGCCTGCATGTGGAGATGACGGGCGACGACGTGGCAGAGTGCCTTGGCGGCGCTGACCCGATCGACCAGGATGCTTTCCTGGACCGCTACGAGTCTGTCTGCGATCCCCGCCTGAACCACATGCAGTCACTGGAGATGGCCTTCCTGGTGGCCGGCGCCCTGGCCAAGCACTAGCGACGGAGCCAACGCGTCCCGGTGGGCCGGCCTGGCCGGCCCACCGGGCTACACCACGGTGATGGTGACGACGGAGCCTTCCGGGACTTCCCGGTTCACCGGCGACTGGTCCCGGACCGTGCCGAAGAAGCCGCCCAGGATGTTGTTCCGGCGGACTTCGAATCCCAGCTTCTTCAGGGCCTGTTCTGCTTCGGTGGCCTGCTTGCCGATAAAGCTCGGGACCGCCACCATTTTGGGACCCTTGGAAATAGTCAGGGTGACGGCCCCGCCCCGGGTGAGTGTCCCGTCGGCCGGGGATTGGCTGACAACTGCGCCCTCCGGAACATTCCGGTCGAACACCCGGTCCGGCGCCACCTTGGCCGTAAGGCCTGCTGCCTCAATGGCGGCAACGGCATCGTTCCCGTTCTTTCCCACGACCGACGGCACCGGAAGTGGCTGCGGGCCTTTGGAAACGGTGATTCCGACGGGAGTCCCGTGGCGGGCCGGAGTGCCTGCGGCTGGATCCTGGGACAGGACGCTTCCGGCCGTTGCCTGGTCGTCGAACTTTTCCGTGACGGTGCCCAGCGCCATCTCCGCCCCGTTGAGGGCCTTCTTGGCATCGTCCAGGTTCCCGCGGCTGAGGTCCGGCAGGGGGAAAAGCTGTGGCCCCTTGGACACCAGCAGGGAGACCGGCTGGAACTTCCGTATTTCCGTCCCCGCCGCCGGCTCGCTGCCCACCACGAGTCCGGTGGGCACGTCGTCGTCGAAGACGTCGCTCGTGGTGGAGTGGAAGCCCACCCCGTCCAGGAGCTGCTGGGCCTGGGCCACGGTCTTGTTGGCCACCGCGGGGACAGCGGCGGCGGCACCGGGACCCATGCCGAAAAACCATCCCGCACCCGTTGCCAGGAGGGCAGCGAGGATAAGGAGCACGACCCACAGGAGGCCGCGGCGGCGCGGATTTCCTTCCCGCAGGGTGCGCACCGGCGTGGCGGCCGCTTCGGCGCGGAGTTTCTCGCTTTCCCTGTCCGCTTTGCGTTGTGCCCGCTTGCCCAGCCGCGGCGGCGGGGGAGACCAGCCGCTGCCGGCATCGTCGTCGTCGGGCAGCGTGAGTCCCGGCCGCCGGTGGTAGGCAACCTGCTCCGTCGGGTTTGCCTCCGCCTGCTGGTACTGCCGCGGCGGATAGGCGGGTGCAGCTGGCCGGGAAGGGGGCATCATGGTTGTCGGGTTGCTGGCGCGGCCCAGGACCTCGGTCTGGTGCATGGCGGCAGCCGCCGCTGCGGCCGGCGGTTGCAGGTCCAGTTCAGCATCGGTGAGGTTGGTGCGGATGTGGCGCAGTTCCTGGAGCAGCGCACTGCCGTCCACGGGCCGGTTCTCCGGATCGTTGGCGGTGCACCACTGCACCAGTTCATCCACTTCGCCGGCCAACTGCGGGACGAGGTCCGACGGCGGCCCCACCACATCGTTGACGTGCTGGTAGGCCACCTGGATGGGTACTTCGCCCTCGAACGGCTGCCGCCCGGTCAACATTTCGTACAGCATGATGCCTACGGCATAGACGTCGCTGCGGGCATCCGCCGGCTTGCCCAGGACCAGTTCGGGCGAGATGTAGGCCACTGTTCCAATCAGCGCGCCGGTGCTGGTTGAACTGGTGACGGCACGGGCCAGGCCAAAGTCGCCGATCTTGATCCGGCCGTCGTCGGCGATCAGGACGTTTTCCGGTTTTACGTCCCGGTGGATGAAGCCGGCCGCGTGGGCGGCAGCGAGGCCCTCAACCACCGGATCGATCAGAGCCAGCGCCAGCCGGGGTGTCAGCGCGCCCCTGTCCTTGAGGACGTCCCTGAGCGTGTGGCCCTTGATGTATTCCATGACGAGGTAGGCGGTGTTGCCGTCGTTGCCCTGGTCGAGGACTCCCACCACGTGCGGGTGGGACAGCCGGGCAGCAGCCTTGGCTTCCCGGCCCAGCCTGCCCAGGAAGTTTTCGTCGGCAGCGAGGTGGGGATGGAGCACCTTCAGCGCCACCTCGCGGTCCAGCCTTTGGTCCACCGCCAGGTAGACGGTGGACATCCCGCCACGGGCAAGCCTGGAAGTGACTGCATAGCGGTTGTCCACCAGCGTCCCGACAACTGGGTCTGACACGTGTTCCTGCACCTTACGATCCTAGTCCCGCAGCAAAACGCGTCCGAAATGAAAACGGGTCCGAACCGGTAACGGTTCGGACCCGCAGACTTGCAGCTGTCAGTGGCCGAAGCTCAGCTGAAGTTCTTCTGGTGTGCCTTGATGGCGGCGAGGTACGCCTTGGTGTCGTCGTACATGCCGTTCTTGCTCACGGAGTACTGGCCCTGGTAGTAACCCGCGATGGCGGTGTCCTGGTCTTTGCTGGTGGCCAGCAGCTGCCGGATGATGGCTACGCCGGCCGTGGCGTTGTCATACGGGTCCAGCAGGTTCAGCTTCCGTCCCACCAGGTCTGATGCCCACTGCCCGGAGCTGGGAATGACCTGCATGGTGCCGATTGCATTGGCCGGTGAGACGGACCGCTGGTTGAAGCCGGATTCCTGGTAGGCGAAGGCCATGGCCAGCGAGGGATCCACGCCCATGCGGCGTGCAGTGTCGGCAACGATGTTCTTCATCTCATCCCGGGAAGGAACGGGAGAGGCGTTCAGCAGTGCCTTGTTTTCGTTGGCTGAGCTGACAACAGCGGCCGGGTAGCTGAAGCCCAGGAAGGAACTGGGCACCAGGGGTGCGGCAGCCGGCTGGGGTGCTGCCGCCGCGGGCTGCGCATCCGGCTGGCCGGAGCCGCCGGGAATGACCAGCTTGCTGCCCGGGTAGATGACAGTAGTCATGCCCAGTTTGTTGGCCGCGAGGAGGTCCGACAGTTTGACGCCGTGGCGGGACGCAATGGCGGAGAGGGTGTCGCCGGCCTTGATGGTGTAGGAGCCTGTTGCCGGCGCGGCGGTGTTTGCCAGGGCAGGTGCGGGTGCGGCCGGGGCTGCCGGTGCCGGGGCTGCGGGGGCAGGAGCGGCGTCGCCGCCGCCCACCTTGACCTTCTGTCCCGGATAGATGATGGAGCGCATGGAGAGGTTGTTCCAGGCGAAGACGTCCGAGAGGGACACGTTGTGCTTCGCGGCGATGGCCCCCAGGGTGTCCCCGGCCTTCACCGTGTAGGTTGCCCCGCCCGCGGGTGCCGGCGCTGCAGGGGCAGCGGCCGGCGCGGGAGCGGCAGGCTGCGCTGAGCCGGACAGCTTGAGCTTCTGGCCCGGATAAATGATGGTGTTGGCCTGCAGGTTGTTCAGCCTCAGGATGTCCCCGGTATCCAGGCCGAACCGGCCGGCGATCCCACTGACGGTATCCCCACGGACGATCGTGTACTCCGCGGGTGCCGAGGGCTCCGCGGGCTGGAACGCTGCGGGAATGGTGGTCGAGACAACGGCAGCAGGAATGAAGGTTCCGGCCGCTTTCGCTTCGGCCTGGGCCTGCATTGCTGCCGCAAGGCTGCTGGGAATGTTCCTCGCGGGCTGCTGGGCCGTGGCCGGCTCGGCAAGGGCTAATGATGACAAAACGACCGCTGGCAGCGCCGCGGTGGTGGCGGCAATCATGGGCAGACTCGGCTTGGGGGGCTGCTTGCGCGAGCGGGACATCGTCATCGGAAAGAATCCTCTTCTCAACTGCGGGTGCGGACGCGGACGGGGATGCCGCTGCCAATCTTGATACTACTGTGACTTAAGTTAATAGTGTTACAACTGTGATGTGTGTGAATCTCTCATGAATTTGCGGATAGCACAAGAATTTTCGGAATTCGGGTAATGGCTTCTTTTTGGGAGTGTCCGCAGGCCAGGGGCGGATTGCATTAGTCCGACTAGGCGCCGGGGCGGGCGGCGTGGCAACCTTGATCCGTGAGTAATGTAGAAAACCTGGTGGGCCAGTGGCTGCCGCTGCCCGACGTCGCCCGTTTATTGGATGTTTCAGTCACAAAGGTGCACAGCCTGATTGACGAGCGTTCCCTGGCGGCCCTGCGCGTGGGCGAGCGGAAAATCCGGTCGGTGCCCGCGGAGTTCATCCAGGACGGCCAGGTGGTGGACAGCTTAAAGGGAACCATCGTGGTGCTGGCCGATGCCGGCTACTCAGATGAGGACCTTATCGTGTGGCTGTTCACGGAAGACGAATCGCTCCGCGGCCGTCCGATCGACGCCCTGCGCGAAGGCCGCAAGACGGAAATCCGGCGCAGGGCCCAAACCCTGGCCTGGTAACAGCCCCCGTCAGGAGGCTCGGCTGACCGTTGCTTCAGCCAGCCTCCGCAGGGCGGTTTTGGGCAGCTCTTCCAATTCAAGCCCGTCGAGCGCCTCGAAAGCGGCCGCGCCGAATTCGCTGATGAGCACTTCGGTGGCCTGCAGTGCACCGGAATCCTCGATTATCCGACGGATTTCCAGGATGTCGGCGTCGGACAAGTCGGGGCTGCCAAGGCTTGCATCAATAAAGGCCGACTCTTCCGCGGACGCCTGGTCCAGGGCCAGTGCCACCAGGACCGTCCGCTTTCCCTCACGCAGGTCATCGCCCGCGGGCTTGCCGGTGGTCAACGGATCACCGAACACGCCCAGGACGTCGTCCCGCAGCTGGAACGCTTCGCCCAGCGGCAGGGCAAACGCTGAGTAGCCCCGAAGCAGATCGTTGGTGGCGCCCGCCAGGGCCCCACCCAGGGCCAGGGGGTGTTCGGTGGAGTACTTTGCGCTCTTGAACCGGATGATCGACTGTGCCCTGCCGACGGCACCGGCCCGGTCCCGCACCGGACCGGCGACTTCCTCCAGGATGTCCAGGTACTGGCCCGCCATGACCTCGGCCCGCATGAGGTTGAAGATCAGCCGCGCCCTGCTGCCGGATGCGGCCCGCTCGCCGATGTCAGTGAAGGCCTCCTCACTGAAGGACAGGCAAAGGTCGCCCGCAAGGATGGCAGCAGCCTGGCCAAACCTTTCGCTGTCCAGGGCCCAGCCCTGCGAGGTGTGAAGCTGGCTGAATCGGCGGTGCACGCTGGGACCGCCCCGCCGGGTATCCGAACGGTCGATGATGTCGTCGTGGATCAGCGCGGCCGCCTGGAACAGCTCCAGCGCGGCGCCGGCCGTTACCACCTGGGCCGCCCCCGCTTCGCCGCCTGCGCCCCGCCAGCCCCAGTAGCACATCAGGGCGCGGAGGCGCTTTCCGCCGGTCACCAGGTTGGAGATCGAGCCCATGATGGGTTCGATGTCGGGGGAGATGCCGGACATCACGGATTGCCGTGCCGTCAGGAAGCCGGTGAGCTCACCGGCCACCCCCGCCACAAAGTCGGCCTGTTCGTTCCTCAGCTGCTCGGCGGCCGTCACTTGGCTGACTCAGCTGCCACGTTGGCACCGATGGTGAAGGTGGACACGCCCGCGGCTTCAACCACGGAGAGGTTGACAGTCTCGTTGTCACCGCGGACGAAATCCTTCGAGGCCACTCCGCCCACCTTGTCGCCGGGGACGGCCTTGAACCCCTGGCCTTCCAAAGCCTTGCTGTAAAAGTCGATGACGGCTGCGGTGGGAGCCGTCACAGTGCCCACAAGTGCTGCCGTTGCTGGAGTGGACGCCTTGTCAAAGCTGCTGGAAACCACCGTTGCCCCCGGCATGAGGGGAAGGAGCTGCTGCGGGAATCCCTCCACCACTGCGCCCACGGTTGCGGACGTGTTGGGCGACGCCGAAGGGCTGGGTGAAGCCGTAAGGGCGGATTGGGAAGCGGCAACGGACGGGGACGGCTCGGCTTGTCCGGACGGTGTCTGGCTGCAACCGGCCAGGACCAGCGCCCCAACAGCGGCAAGCGCGGCCAGGCCAGCTGGCTTGAAGTATCCAATAGCCGTCACGAAGACTTTCCTCCTGGTGTTGTTGGCGGAACCAGCCTCCAGTTTAGCCAGCCTGCCATAGGCTCCCCACAAACCAGCCCGGCCCGGACAAACCGATAGGATTGCAGCCGTGGGGCCAGCAGGTATGAACCAGGTATCCGCCGCGCGCCTCCAGGGCAGCCGGCGCACGTGCATCATGCACGTCGATATGGATGCCTTCTTCGTTTCGGTGGAGCTGCGCACACGGCCCGAACTGCGCGGCAAGCCGGTGATCGTAGGCTTCCCGGGTGAGCGTTCGGTAGTCCTCTCCGGCTCCTATGAGGCCAGGGCCTTCGGGGTTAAATCTGCCATGCCCATGGCCGTGGCACTGCGGATGTGCCCGCAGGCCGTGGTGATCGAACCGCGGCACAAGCTCTACTACGAGGTGTCCGGGCAGCTGATGTCCATCTTTGAATCCATCACCGGACTGGTCGAGCCGCTCAGCGTTGATGAGGCCTTCCTTGACGTCACAGGTGCGCTCCGCAGGCTGGGACCGCCCCGCGGCATCGGGGAGCTGATCCGCCGCCGGGTGGCCGCGGAGCTCGGCATCACCGCCTCGGTGGGCATTGCGGAGACCAAGTTCGTTGCCAAGATCGCGTCCACACGGTGCAAGCCGGACGGGCTGCTGCTCATTGGCCCCGACCAGACGGTGCCGTACTTACACAGCCTGCCCGTGGGTGCCCTCTGGGGTGTGGGCGCCAAGACCAAGGAGGTGCTGGCGAAGATGGGAATCAGTACCGTGGCGGACGTGGCCGCAACTCCGGTGTCGTCGTTAAAGAAGGTCCTCGGCGCAACGGGGGAGCACGTCCACCAGCTCGCCTGGGGCATCGATCCCCGCCCGGTGACGCCGGTACGGCTTGAAAAGAGCATCGGCGCGGAAGAGACCTTTGCCACAGATACCGACGACGACGCCCTCCTTCGCCGGGAACTCCTCCGCCTTTCCCACCGCACCGCCGGCCGCCTGCGGAGCTCCGGAATGGTTGCCCGCACCGTGGCCCTGAAATTACGGTTCGCCGATTTCTCCACCATCACCCGCAGCAGGACCGTCCAGACCCCGGTCGACAGCGCCCAGCTGCTCTACGCCGTGGCACTCCAGCTCCTCGAATCCGTCGGAACCAGGGCCATGGCCGTGCGGCTGGTGGGAGTCAGGGCTGAACAGCTCGAGGAAGCAGCCCGGACCTCGCTCCAGCTGAGCATTGACCGCAGGGATGACAACTGGCGCGCGGCCGAGCAGGTGCTCGACGAAGTGGCGCGGAAGTTCGGCGACAAATCGGTCCTTCCCGCCCGTCTGATGGAGCCCGAAAACCGGCCGGACGGCAGTACCGAACGGCCCGCCTGACGGGGTCCGCCGAAGTCATTGCCGTCTTTCAGATCAGCCCTCGACAATCTATCCTTAGAGATACATAGTTTCGAGTGAATGGACTTACTGCCGGACCCTCTTGGACATGCTCCCGCTCCCGCGACCGCATGCTGGGTTCCCGTTTTGGCCAAGGCCGGCCAGGCGGGAACTTTCCAGCAACAGCAGGCGTTCTACGGAGTAGAAGTAGTGGCTGGGATCAGCCCGGACGTTGGCCTACAAAAGGAGGTCGTGATGCCGCTGTCGGAGCACGAACAGAAGCTGCTTGAGCAGCTTGAGAAGCAGCTTCACGAGGACGACCCGAAATTCGCGAACTCAATGGGTTCGGATCCGGGGCGTTCATGGTCAACCAGGCATGTGGTCATTGGTGTCCTCGGCGCGCTGGCGGGCGTGTTCCTGCTGCTGGTGGGCGTCACCCTGCAAAGCATCCTCGTGGGAGTGCTGGGATTCGTGGTGATGGGTGGGGGAGTCTACTTCGCCACGATGCGCAGCTCGCGCGGCAAGGCCGGATCCAAGGCGGCGGGCGGAAAGCCAGGCAAGCAGCGCAGTTCGTTCATGAGCAGCCTGGAAGAGCGCTGGGATGAACGGCGCAGGGGTGAACCCTAACCCCCGGCGCCACGCCGGCCGCGTTGCGGCTCCAGGCTCCTCCATTTTGCTCCCCTGACCACGGGGGATTGATGTAAAAGACCCGCTCCGGCGGGTCTTTTCGCTTTTAATCCGCAATCCTTCCTGCGAATGCCATCCACCCTGCAGTCCCGTGGCATCCGGCGGGCGTCGCTGGGGGAAAATTCCTCCACTTCCCACCACCGCCTCGAATCCGCGGCATTTCGCGGGATGTTTCCCATTATTTGCCCTCGTGGCGGGCCGTTTTGCGTTGACTGTGGTGGAAAGTGGAGTAATGTGGAGGACATAAGAGGGTGGTTGCAACATAGGGGATGTGCAGTTCCTGACGGCGGACAGGCGGTGGGCCAGTGTTTCTGGGCACTCACTCGCCGCGTCTGGATGAAAAGGGACGGATCATTCTCCCCGCTAAGTTCCGCGAGGAACTTGCCAGCGGCCTGGTGCTCACGAGGGGCCAGGAACGATGCATCTACGTCTTCAGTGAGAAGGAATTTGCGCGGGTCCACGAGCAGATGCGGGAGGCTCCAATCTCCTCCAAGCAGGCACGTGACTACATCCGCGTTTTTCTCTCTGGAGCCTCGGACGAGGTACCTGACAAGCAGGGGCGCGTGACAATTCCACCAGCGCTCCGGGAGTACGCAGGACTCGGCAGGGAACTTGCCGTCATCGGCGCCGGTGCCCGCGCCGAGATCTGGGACGCCCAGGCCTGGAATGAATACCTCGCGGAGAAGGAAACAGCCTTTTCCGAAACTGACGATCCCATCCCGGGCATTCTCTGAATTCCGGAGGGAACGGCAGGGACGTTTCTTGGATGAGATCTCCAGCCGGCCCATCGGCTGCCAACCTGGCTCACCTTCCCCGGAGCCAGGCGGGCAGGACGGTAGGCGCGGATGGGGATCTGATCCCAGGAACAGCAGGGGACAACGACGGCGGGAAAGGACAAGGCGTGACCGATCAACCCAAGCCCACGTCCGAACGCCATGTACCGGTCCTTCGCGACCGGTGCATCAATTTGTTGGCACCTGGATTCGAGGCGGCCAGACTCCGCGGCGAAACCCCCATTGCCGTGGACACCACCCTGGGCATGGGCGGGCACTCAGAGGCCATGCTCCAGCGGTTCCCCGACCTCCACCTCATCGGCATTGACCGCGACGAGGAAGCCCTGGCACTCGCCGGGGAGCGGCTGGCACCCTTTGCCGCCCGGACTGACCTGGTCCACGCGGTCTATGACGAGATCCAGGATGTCCTGGCTGACCTCGGCGTCGCCGAGGTGCATGGAATCCTCATGGATCTTGGCGTCTCCTCCCTGCAGCTTGACGAACGTGAGCGGGGATTCGCCTACTCCTTCGACGCGCCACTGGACATGCGCATGGACACCAGCCGTGGCCAAACTGCCGCGGACGTGGTCAATACCTACAGCGAAGAAGACCTGGTACGGATCATCCGCAAATGGGGCGAGGAGAAGTTCGCCGGCCGGATCGCCAACAGGATCGTGGCGGCGCGTGCCCTGAAGGAATTCACCACGACCGGCGAACTCGTAGAACAGATCCGTTCCGTGGTACCGGCCTCCGCTGCCAAGTCGGGGGGACATCCGGCCAAGCGCACCTTCCAGGCTTTGCGGATCGAGGTCAACGAAGAACTCGATGTCCTGGAACGGGCCGTTCCCGCCGCCGTCGAGTCCCTGGCCATGGGAGGACGCATCGTGGTCATGTCCTACCACTCGCTGGAAGACAAGATCGTCAAAGGTGTCTTCCAGTCCCGCTCCAAGTCTTCGGCTCCCCTCGGTTTTCCGGTGGAACTGGAGGAACACAAACCCGAACTCAAGACCCTGACCAAAGGCACCGAGGTGCCCACGGCCGTCGAAATCGCCGAAAACCCGCGTGCTGCCTCCGCCAGGCTTCGTGCGGCAGAACGAATCAGAGCCAGGAGAGCTGCATGAGCACCGCCGCCGTCAAGAACTTTCCCGTTGTTTCCGGTAGCTCGGCGCCCGACACCCGGCCGGCGGGCAAACCGGGCGGGGGACAGAAGGCCCGCACGCCGCTCTCCGTGGTCCGCTCGGCGCCGCGGAAGCGCCGTGCACCCTTCGTCGTGCTGTGCTTCGCCATGCTCGCAGTGGCGCTGGTGGCGGTGCTGGTCCTGAACATCTCGGTGTCCACCGCCCAGTACCAGCTGGTGGAGCTGCGCGCCAAGCAGAGCTCCCTGACCAAGACCAACCAGGACCTGACCCAGCAGGTGCAGAGCTTCGAAGCTCCCCAGAACCTCGCAGCCAAGGCCACTGAGCTGGGGATGGTCGCCTCCACCGTCAAGGGCCAGATTGACCTTTCCACGCTCTCGGTAACCGGCAAGGCCACCCCCGCGGTCAAGGGCGCACCGGCGGGAGCGGTAATCCCCGCGCCGGCAGTCGCAGGGCAGCAGATCGTACCGTCTCCCAAGGACGCGGCCGCAGGCAACGCAACGGCTCCCGTCGCGGGCCGGACTTCCTCCGCCCCGGCGGCTGAAGCGGCCCAGGCGGCAGCACAGGCCCAGGCCGCTGCGCAGGCCGCAGCCGCACAGGCGGCAGCAACCCCGGCTCCTGAACTTCACGGCGGCTCGGTTCCGGCTCCCCAGCAAAAGGTCCCCGGACAGTAGGCTGGCACGCAGGCCAGGCAGTATCGTCGAGCAGCAAGGAAATTCACGGTGGCGAAGACGACCGGCAAAGCAGTAAAGAGCAGGGTACCCAACGCCACGAAGCGATTGCGCCTGGGACTGGGTATCATGCTCACTCTCCTGCTGGTGGTGGGCGGCAAGCTCTTCCTGGTCCAGGGGCTGGATGTCGGCGGCATGGCGGAAGCTGCCCTGAACAGCCGCATGACCTCTGCCATCCTGCCCGCCGAGCGGGGCAGCATCCTGGACTCCCGAGGCACCGTCCTGGCCAACAGTGTGATCCGCTACAACATCGTGGTTGACCAGCGGGTCAACACCAAAACTGAGTCCTACAAACGGCTCGACCAAACTGACGGGCACGAAAAGCTGGTGGACGTCAGCCGCGACCAGGCCATCTCCGAACTTGCCGCGGCCCTGGGCATGGACACCAATGCAGTCCGTGACGCGGTCACCGGAACGCAGCCGTATTACATTGTGGCCAAGGACGTGAAGCCTGACGTCGAGGACCGGATTTCCAAGCTCCAGGTTCCGGGCATCGTTGCCGAGGGCGTCAGCAAGCGCGTCTACCCCAATGGAGCCGTGGCCGGGGGAGTAGTGGGATTCCTCCAGGACGGGACCACCGGGCAAGCCGGTATTGAGCAGACGCAGGATGACAAGCTCAAGGGAACGGACGGCAAGCGCCTGTTCGAGATCGGCGCCGACGGGCTCCGCATCCCGGTTGGCCTGGACGAGCTGACACCGCCCCAGAACGGCAAGGATGTCAAACTCACCCTCAACTCCGATCTCCAGTACTTTGCCCAGCAGGCCATCCAGAGCCAGGCAGACAAACTGAGTGCAGAATGGGGCGTCATCATCGTGATGGACGCCAAGACGGGCAACCTGCTGGCCCTGGCTGATACGAACGCCCCCGACCCCAACAACCCCGGCGCTGTGGCCGCCAAGGACCGCGGCGTCCGCTCCGTGACCGCGGCCTATGAGCCAGGTTCGGTTGAGAAGATGATGACGGCGGCAGCCGTGATCGATGAGGGCCTGGCCAAGCCGCTGGATACGTTCACCATTCCACCCACCTACACGGTTGACGGGCAGACCTTCAGCGACGCGTTCACCCATGGCACGGAGGAACGGACGCTGGCCGGCATCATTGGGTACTCCATGAACACCGGGACCGTGATGGCCGGACAGCGGCTGAGCAAGGAACAGCGCTACGACTGGTTGAAGAAGTTCGGCATTGGCGAGGCCCCGGACATCGGACTGCCCGCCACGGCATCCGGCATCCTGACACCCTCGGACCAGTGGGACGGGCGCCAGCAGTACACCGTCCTGTTTGGCCAGGGCGTTTCCCAATCCACGCTCCAGACGGTCCGCGCCTACCAAAGCATTGCCAACAACGGCGTCATGCTGCAGCCCCGGTTGATCGATTCCTACATTTCGCCTGACGGCACCGAGGAGAAAGTGCCCGCCCAGCCGCCCCGGCAGATCGTTTCGGACAGTACGGCCCAGCAGGTCCAGGACATCCTGGAAAGTGCCGTTACCGAAGGCGAAATCAAGGATGCCGGCATCGATGGTTACCGGGTAGGGGCCAAGACCGGTACGTCCGAATCGCCCTGCGACGACGGCAAGTCCGGCTACTGCGGCTACACCGCCTCCATCGTGGGAATGGCACCAATGGATGATCCGCGGTTTATTGTGGAGGTGGTGCTCCAGCGGCCGAAGGGCAGCATTTACGGCATCACCAACGGACCGGTGTTCCGGTCCGTGATGAGCCAGGCGCTGCGGACCTACAACGTCCAGCCTTCAACCGGCGAGCCGGCCAGGATGCCCCAGTACGCCAAGTAGCTGCTGTTCCAGGCCGGAAGTACCAGCAGCATCCAGCGCAGCACAGTGCCCGGGGAGAACCATGCCGGGCTCGCACTAGCACCATCGGAGATCCCCTTGTCAGAGTTCACCACGCCCGGCAGCGACGCTGCCCGGAATGAAAAAGCAGGCCGCTTCCGCCCAGCAGCCGTAGCGCCCGTCCGACTGGCCGCCGTCGGAAATGCCCTTGGCGTGGCGGTACCCTCTCCGGCCGCAGACATGGAGATCACCGGCATATCCCTCAACTCGCGCACCGTGGAGCCCGGGGACCTCTATGTAGCGTTGCCCGGTGCCAGCAGGCACGGGGCCGATTTTGCCACTGACGCCATCGAAGCCGGAGCGGCGGCGGTTTTGACGGACGACGCCGGCGCGCGCCTGCTCGCGCTCTCCGCGGACACGCCGGTGCCTGTGCTCGTCGTCGAGAACCCCCGCAACGTGGTGGGGCCGCTTTCCGCCATGATTTACGGTAGCCAGCCGCCGGGCGGGGACCCGCTGCAGCTTTTCGGTGTTACAGGTACCAACGGCAAGACCACCACCACCTACTTCATCACCTCGCTGCTGCGTGCCCTGGGCCGGCAGCCCGGACTGATCGGCACCATCGAGATCCTGGCCGGAGGAGAGCCGATCCCCAGCCTCCTGACTACCCCGGAATCGACCGAGGTGCACGGACTCATCGCCCTGATGCGTGAACGCGGGCTCGACGCTGCAGCCATGGAAGTGTCCTCGCACGCCATTTCATACCAGCGGGTGGACGGGCTCACCTTCGACGTCGCGGGGTTCACCAACCTCACCCAGGACCACCTGGACCTTCACAACACGATGGAGGAGTACTTCGCTACCAAGGCAGAGCTTTTCACGCCGGGCCGCGCCCGGCGGGCGGTGGTAACGGTCGACGACGAGTGGGGCCGGCGGCTGGCCGGCAGCGCCCCGGTGCCGGTCACCACGCTCAGCACCACGGGATCGGGCCCGGCGGACTGGACCGTCACGGCTGCCTCTCCCCGCGGCCTCGGGACCGCGTTCACGCTCACCGGACCCGGCGGTGCCACCCTCGAGGTCCACACCGGACTGCCCGGAAGCTTCAATGTCGCCAATGCCGCCCTGGCCGTCCTCATGGTCCTGGCCTCCGGCGTCGATACTGCTGCCTTGCAGGCTGCGCTGGACACTGCGGACCCCTTCACGGTGGCGGTGCCCGGACGGATGCAGCTGGTCTCCGACCGGCCGGCTGCCGTGGTGGATTTCGCCCACAACACCGACGCCCTGGCGCGGGCGCTGGAAGCGGTCCGCTCACCGGAACCGGACTCGCGCCTGATCGTTGTCTTCGGTGCCACGGGACAGCGGGACCAAGGGAAGCGGCCGGCCATGGGAGCCATCGCCGCCCGCCTCGCCGACACCGTGATCATCACCGATGACGACCCCCACGACGAGGATGCTGCGGCAATCCGGGCCGATGTCATGGCAGGCGCCCGCGAAGCCCTCGACAACGAGGCCCTGGCCGCCGAACTGCAGGAGGTCTTCCCGCGTGCGGAGGCCATCCGGCATGCCGTGGCGCTGGCGCGTCCGCAGGACACCATCCTGGTCGCGGGCCGCGGCCACGAAGTATGGCAGGAAGTGAAAGGCGTCAACATCGCCCTGGACGACAGGGTGGAACTGCGGACCGCCTTGACAGCCAGGGGATTCAACGTTCTCCATGACGACCGGATAGAGTCCTAGACCGAGATGATTGCATTTACTGCGGCGGAAATCGCCGAAATCACCAGCGGGCGCCTGGACGCCGATCCCGGAATTACGCCCCTCTCGGTGGTGACGGATTCACGCGAAGCCACCCCGGGTTCGCTGTACGTCGCGAAGCCGGGCGAGCATGCCGATGGCCACGATTTCATTGACGCGGCCTTTGCCGCCGGTGCCGTCCTGGCCCTGGTCGAGCGTCCCGTGGCCGGACCCGACGGCACCGCCTACCCCTTCGTCCTGGTTCCCGACGCCATCCTGGCAATGGGGGCCCTCGCCGCCGAAGCAGTCCGCCGCATCCGCGACGCGCGTGCAGAAGCCGGCAGCCAGCTGACGGTCGTCGGCATTACCGGATCGGCCGGCAAGACGACAACCAAGGACCTGCTGGCCGGCATCCTGGCCACGCAGGGCAACACCGTGGCACCCCAGGGTTCCTACAACGGCGAGGTGGGCGTCCCGCTCACGGTCTTCCGGGCAGGCACCGACACCCGCTACCTGGTGATCGAGATGGGAGCCACCGGCATCGGCCACATCCGCTACCTCGCAGAGATGGTCAAACCGGATATCGGCGTCGTCCTCGCGGTGGGCACTGCCCACGCCGGCGAGTTCGGCGGAGTGGAAAACATCGCACTGGCCAAGGGGGAAATGGTGGAGGGCCTCGCGGCCGGGGGGACCGCCATCATCAACCTTGACGACGAACGGGTTGCCGCCATGCGCAGCCGCACCCACGCCAAGGTCCTCGGCTTTTCCGCGGAAGGCCGCCAGGATGCCCAGGTGCAGGCGCTGAACGCCGACACCAACGCCGGAGGCTGCCCCGAATTCGACCTCCAGCTGCCCGACGGGGCCGCGCCCCGGCACGTCAGCAGCAGGCTCATCGGAGCACACCACACGGGGAACCTGCTGGCAGCCGCAGCGGCCGCCTGGGCTGCGGGCGTCCCGGGAGACCACATCGCCGAGTCCCTGGGCAACCAGGCGGCTGCCAGCCGTTGGCGCATGGAACGCACCGAACGGCCGGACGGCGTCACCATCATCAACGATGCGTACAACGCCAACCCCGAATCCATGCGTGCCGCGCTGCGGACCCTGGCCGATCTGGGCCGCGGACGCCGCACCTGGGCCGTGCTCGGCGCCATGCTGGAACTGGGCGAGGACTCCATCCGCGAGCACACCGCCGTCGGCACGCAGGTGGTGCGGCTCAACATCTCCCGGCTGCTGGTGATCGGACGCGAGGCCCGCGCCCTGTACGTTTCGGCCGTCAATGAGGGCTCCTGGGGCGACGAATGCCTCTTCGCGGAAACGCTTGAGGAGGCCTACGACGTCCTTGCCGCAGAACTCGAGCCAGGTGACCTGGTGCTGTTCAAGTCCTCCAACAGCGTGGGACTCCGCCACTTGGGCGATCGGATAGCATTACCCCCAGCCCCGACCCCTGCCGACGAAAGGAGCACTCTGCTGTGATTGCTCTGCTGATCGGCGCAGGCCTTGCCCTGCTCTTTGCCCTGGTGGGCACCCCGCTGTTCATCCGCCTGCTGGTGCGCCGCGGCTACGGACAGTTCATCCGTGACGACGGCCCCACATCGCACCACACCAAACGCGGAACGCCCACCATGGGCGGCACCGTAGTGGTGGCTGCGGTCCTGCTGAGCTACGGGCTCACCCACCTCATCATGCTGATGATGAACCCGGATTCACCCGGACCCTCGGCCTCGGCCCTTATCCTGCTGTTCCTCATGGTGGGCATGGGCCTGGTGGGCTTCCTGGACGACTTCATCAAGATCTCACGGCAGCGGAGCCTTGGCCTGAACGCCAAGGCCAAGCTCATCCTCCAGGCAGCCGTCGGCATCATCTTCGCCGTCCTGGCTTTGAACTTCCCCAACGACGCCGGGCTGACCCCCGCATCAACGAAGATCTCTCTGGTCCGGGACGTTCCCTGGCTGGACCTCGCCTTTGGCGGTACCGTCCTGGGTGCGGTGCTGTTTGTGATCTGGTCCAACCTGATCGTCACCGCAGCCACCAACGGCGTCAACCTCACCGACGGACTGGACGGCCTGGCCGCCGGAGCTTCCATCATGGTGTTCGGCGCCTACACCCTCATGGGCATCTGGCAGAGCAACCAGGCCTGCGGTTCCCCCCGGGAAGCCGGCAGCGGCTGCTATCTGGTCAGGGACCCCCTGGACCTGGCCCTCCTGGCCGCAATCCTCAGCGCCGCGCTGGTGGGCTTCCTGTGGTGGAACACGTCACCGGCAAAGATCTTTATGGGTGACACCGGATCGCTGGCCATCGGCGGTGCCGTGGCCGGATTCGCCATCCTGTCCCGCACCGAACTGCTGCTGGGCATCGTGGGCGGCCTCTTCGTGCTGATCACGCTGTCCGTCATCATCCAGGTGGGCTACTTCAAGGCAACCGGCGGGAAACGTGTGTTCAAGATGGCGCCACTGCAGCACCACTTCGAACTGAAGGGCTGGGCCGAGGTGACCGTCGTGGTCAGGTTCTGGATTTTGGGCGGACTGTTCGTCGCCGCGGGCCTGGGCATCTTCTACGCTGAATGGGTTGTACTGCTGTGACCGTTTCCCCGCGCCTGGCAAACCTCGTTTCCTGGGACTCCGACTGGGCCGGCCTGCGCGTGGCCGTGACGGGCATCGGCGTGTCCGGGTTTGCCGCCGCTGACACCCTGATCGAGCTCGGTGCCCGCGTGGTGGTGGTGGATGCCGCCACCAGCGACACAGCCCGCGCACATGCCGACACCCTGAAGATCGTGGGTGCCGCCGATGTTCTGCTGGGCCCGGACGCGGTGGCCCACCTGCCGAAGATTGATGGCGAACTTCCGGAACTGATCGTGACCTCGCCGGGCTGGCGGCCGGACCAGGCGCTGCTTGCCGCGGCGGCCCGGGCGCACATCCCGGTCTGGGGCGACGTCGAACTTGCCTGGCGGGTGAGGGTCAGGGAAGGCCGGAAGACGGCGGATTGGCTTGCCATCACCGGCACCAACGGCAAGACCACCACTGTGGGCCTCACCGAATCGATGCTGCGGGCCGCGGGCCTGAAGGCCATCGCCGTCGGCAACGTGGGCACCCCCATCCTCGATGCCCTTCGTGACCCCGTGGAGTACGACGTCTTCGCCGTCGAACTTTCCAGCTTCCAGCTGCACTGGGCTGAATCGGTCTCGCCCGTAGCCAGCGTGTGCCTCAACGTGGCCGAAGACCACTTCGACTGGCACGGCTCCTACGATTCCTACCTGGCCGACAAGGCAAAGGTCTACGAGCGGACCCAGAAAGCCTGCATCTACAACGCCGAGCAGGTGGAAACCGAGCGCATGGTGGAAAACGCCGACGTGGTGGAAGGCTGCCGCGCCGTTGCCTTCACCACGCTGACGCCGGCCATCAGCATGCTTGGTGTGGTGGAGGGGCTGCTGGTGGACCGGGCCTTCATCGAGGAACGCCGGGACAGCGCAGCGGAGCTTGCCTCGATGGCGGACCTCGGCCCGCTGGCCCCCCGGCACATGGTGGCCAACGCCCTTGCGGCTGCCGGCCTGGTGCGCGCGTACGGCGTTGACGCCCAGGCTGTCCGCCAGGGGATCCTCGACTACGTGCCCGGCGACCACCGCATCCAGCCCGTCGCCCGCATGAACGGTGTCCTGTGGGTCAACGACTCCAAAGCCACCAACCCCCATGCCGCGTCGGCATCCCTGTCGGCCTTCAGCAAGGTGGTCTGGATCGCCGGCGGCCTGTCCAAGGGCGTGAGCTACGACGACCTGGTCCGTGACCACGCATCCCGGCTCAAGGCGGTTGTCTTGATCGGAACCGACACCTCGCACCTGCGGGAAGCCCTCCAGCGACACGCGCCAGATGTCCCGGTGATCGAACCGGGGGCAGGTGACACTGAAGGAGTGGAGACTGCTCCGGCGCCCGGTGGAACCCCTGCCGGTACCCCCGGCAATGGAGAACAGGTAATGTCCTGGGCCGTTGCTTCAGCGGCCCGGCTCGCCGAATCCGGCGACACCGTGCTCATGGCTCCGGCAGCTGCTTCCATGGATCAGTTCTCTTCCTACGCTCACCGTGGTGGTACTTTCATCGACGCTGTCCGCGAGCTGGTGGAAGGGCAGGCCCAGACCGGCGAGGAGTAACAATGGTCAGCACGCCCACCCGGCAGCAGGGTGCCACGCCGAAGGGCGGTAAACCCCGGCCCGGCTCAAGCGCCGTCCGGCAGCCTGCCGCTGCCGGCGCCCAGCTGCGTACCTTGTACCGCCGGTTCTGGTCCGCCCTGGAGGGCACCGGCAAGTCCCGGAACGGGTCCACTTACTACCTCATCCTTGGCGCCACCCTGGCCCTGACGGCCATTGGCATCATGATGGTGCTCTCCGCCTCGAGCGTTGAATCCATCGCCGCCGGGAAGTCCCCTTATGGCGACGCCCTCAAGCAGGGTGTCTTCGCCGCCATCGGCATCTTCACCATGTTCGTGCTCTCACGCATCAACGTCGTCTGGCTGAAGCGGCTCGCATGGCCCGCCGTCGGGGTAGCCGTGCTGCTCCTGGGCCTGGTCCAGGTGGTGGGTACCGAGATCAACGGCAACCGGAACTGGATCGACCTTGGCGGCATCACGTTCCAGCCTTCCGAGGCGGCCAAACTTGCCCTCGCCCTGTGGCTGGCGACGGTGCTGGCGAGGAAAGGCAAGCTGTTGAACCGGTGGCAGCACGTGCTGGTACCCGCCATACCCATGGCGGCCATCGTCATTGTCCTGATCCTGGTGGGCAACGACCTTGGCACCGCCATGATCATCATGCTGATCATGGCGGCGGCTCTGTTCTTCGCCGGCGTTCCGCTCTACCTCTTCGGCATTGCAGGCATCATCGCGGCCGCCGGCACCGCCGTCATGGCCGTCACCAGCTCCAACCGCATGTGCCGCATCACCTCCTGGTGGACAGGACAGTCCTGCGCCGACGGCATTGACGCCAACTACCAGGCAACCAACGGCATGTACGGCCTTGCCTCCGGCGGCTGGCTGGGGGTGGGCCTCGGGCAGAGCCGGCAGAAGTACAGCTGGATCCCCGAAGCCCACAACGACTTCATCTTCGCCATCATCGGCGAGGAACTCGGCCTGGTGGGAACCGTCGTCGTCCTGGTGCTCTTCGCCATCCTTGGCGCTGCGATCTACCGTGTGGTGGTGGCACAGGAAGACATGTTCCACCGCGTCCTCGCCGGCACCATCATGGTCTGGCTGTTGGGCCAGGCCACCGTGAACATGTCAGTGGTCACCGGCCTGATGCCCGTCATCGGTGTTCCGCTGCCGTTTATTTCCTACGGCGGCTCGGCGCTGCTGATGTCACTGTGTGCCGTAGGCGTGGTCCTTTCCCTGGCCCGCGAGCAAATGGCTCCTGCCATGCGCCCCAAACGGATGCTGAAGTTCAAGCTGAAGCCGGGGCGGGACAAGAATCAGCCCAAGAATTCCAGAAAGCGTGCCTGACACCCTATGACTCCGACACACCCTTCCATTGTCCTGGCAGGTGGCGGCACGGCCGGCCATATCAGCCCGCTCCTCGCCATCGCCGCGGCCCTGCGCAGCGAAGCCCCGGATGCCTCGATCCTGGCGGTCGGAACTCCATCCGGAATGGAAACGCGGCTGGTTCCCGCCGCCGGCGTCCAGCTGGCAACGATCGACCGTGTGCCGTTTCCACGCCGGCCCTCCGCAGACCTGCTCCGCCTGCCGGGGCGGCTTGCCGGGGCAGTCCGGCAGGCCGGCGCCATCCTGGACCGTGCGCAGGCCGACGTACTGGTGGGCGTCGGCGGCTATGTCTGCACCCCCCTGTACCTGGCGGCGCGGAAACGCCGTATTCCCATCGTGATCCATGAAGCCAACGCCCGTCCCGGGCTGGCCAACCGCGTGGGGGCCTTCCTCAAGGGCCGGGTTGCCGTGGCTTTCGAGGGCACACCACTCCGGAACGCCGTGCACGTCGGCATGCCCATGCGCAAGGAAATCTCCGGCCTGGACCGGAAGACTGCCCGCACCGCCGCACGCGAGGCCCTTGGGCTGGATCACCAGCAACCCACCCTGATCGTGACCGGCGGATCGTCGGGAGCACAAAGTATCAACCGGACCATCGCAGCCTCTCTGGCCCTTCTTGCGGAGGCCGGCATCCAAACCCTCCACGTCACCGGCCGCGGAAAGACCGTCCTGGACCAGGCGGGGCAACCCCTTGCCGCTGAGGGTTACCGGCAGGTGGAGTACATCGACGGCATGGAACTGGCCTACGCCGCGGCCGACCTCCTGCTGGCCCGGTCCGGGGCTGCCACGGTATGCGAAGTCGCCGCCGTCGGCGTACCGGCGGTCCTGGTGCCCCTGCCCATCGGCAACGGGGAACAGGCACTGAACGCAGCGGGCCTGGTTTCCGCAGGCGGCGCAGTACTGGTGGCCGACCGCGACTTCACCCCGGAATGGGTCGCCCGGGAACTGGTCCCGCTGGCCACCGATAAAGCACGGCTTGCAGCCATGGAGGCGAAGTCCTACCGGCTCGGCATCCGAAACGCCGACCAGCGCATGGCTGGTCTTGTCCTGGAAGCGGTATCTGCATGAACGCCCACACCACCCGCCAGCTGGCCTCCCTCGGCAGGGTGCACTTCATCGGGATCGGGGGAGTAGGAATGTCCGCCGTGGCCCGCATCATGGTGGCACGCGGAGTACCGGTCAGCGGCTCCGACGCAAAAGACCTCCCCGTGATGGCGGACCTGGCCGCGGCCGGTGCGCGCATCGCCGTCGGATACGCCGCCGGCAATCTGGGCGACGCGCAGACCGTCGTGGCGGGTTCGGCCATTCGGGACGACAACCCGGAACTGGCGGCGGCGCGGCAGGCAGGGCTGCCGGTGCTGCACCGCTCCCAGGCCCTTGCGGCGACCATGGGCGATGACACCGTGGTCACGGTGGCCGGCACGCACGGCAAGTCAACCACCACGTCCATGGTCACAGTCCTGCTCCAGGCGGCGGGACTGGACCCGTCGTTCGCGGTCGGCGCCACCATCCCCGCGCTGGGCGTCAACGCCGCGCACGGCACGTCCGGCATCTTCGTTGCCGAGGCGGACGAATCCGACGGTTCCTTCCTGAACTACCGGCCCCGCATCGCCGTCGTCACCAATGTGGAGCCCGACCACCTGGACTACTACGGCACAGCTGAGGCCGTGTACGAGTCCTTCGACCGCTTCACTGCCTTGTTGCCCGCCGACGGCCTCCTGGTGGCCTGCGCGGACGACGCCGGGGCGCTGGCCCTGGCGGAACGGACCCGGGCCAGGGGCAACACCAGGGTGCTCCTGTATGGCACCAACGAGGCTGCGGACGTGCGCCTGCACGACGACGGCCCAGGCCAGGTTGCAGTGGAGGCGCATGGCGCCCGGTACGGGTTGTCACTGCAGGTTCCCGGACGCCACAACGCGCTGAACGCCGCGGCCGCGTTTGCCGTGGCCATGGAACTCGGCGTGGAACCGGCGGCAGCCGCCGCCGGCCTGGCACACTTCGCCGGCGCCTCACGCAGGTTCGAACTGAAGGGCTCGGCGCGCGGCGTCAGGGTGTTCGATGACTACGCCCACCATCCCACGGAGGTCCGGGCCGCCCTCAGCGCAGCCCGTTCGGTAGCGGGCGGCCACCGGGTCCACGTCCTGTTCCAGCCGCACCTGTTCTCCCGCACCCGGGAGTTCGCGGAGCAGTTCGCGGACGCCCTCAACCTTGCCGATACCGCACTGGTCCTGGACATCTATCCCGCCAGGGAGGACCCCATCCCGGGCGTCACCAGCCAGCTCATCGCCGACCACCTCACCGAAGGAGGGCGGCTCGCTGCGGCGGCCGACGCCGTCGGGACCCTGGTGGAAGCCGCTGCGGACGGCGATGTGGTGCTCACCGTCGGCGCGGGTGACGTCACCGCCTACGGCCCGCTGATCGTGGAGGCGCTGCGTGCCTAGCTCCCGCCGGCCCACCTACGCCCCGCCCAAGCGGAACGGCCGTCCCGCCGCGCCGGCCGCGGACAACGCGGAAACGGGGGCACGGTCCGCCGCATCCCAGAAGGGCACCGCCGGTTCCGACGTCATTACGGCGTCCCGCAGCGTCCCGGAGCCGTCGGCGCCCAAGCAGGCGAAGGCGGAAAAGCCCTCCGGGGCAACGGTCCTCGCCTTCCCCGAGCCCAAAGGCCGGCGCCGCAGGAAGAAAGTCCTGCTCGCCGCGGGAACAGTACTGGCGCTGGTGGCGGGACTGCTGGCCGCCGCCATCTATTCGCCGGTCCTGGCCCTGCAGACCATCTCGGTGACGGGGACGCACTTCGTGACCCCTGCCCAGGTGCAGACTGCGCTCGAACCCCTGCGCGGCAAGCCGCTGCCCCAGATCAGCGACGACGACGTTCGGGGACTCCTGGGGTCCATGGTCCAGGTCAAATCCATATCAGTGGAGGCGCGGCCGCCGTCCACCCTCGCCGTTGCCGTGCATGAGCGGGTGCCCGTGGCCCTGGTCAAGCAGGGGGAGCAGTACCAGCTGGTGGACGTCGACGGCGTCCAGCTGGCAACCACGGCTGATCCCGGATCAGCGTCGATTCCGGTCATCGACGGCGGTGCCGGCGCGATCGGCCAGGACCTGTTCCGCGCCACCGCGGCAGTGCTTGGTGCGCTCCCGGCAGACATCCTGGCCAAGCTGTCCAATGCCTCCGCGCAGTCCGTGGATGCCGTGGAGCTCAAGCTGGTTGACGGCCAGACGATCGTGTGGGGCAACGCCTCGGAGAAGGAACTTAAAGCCAAGGTCCTGGCCGCCCTCCTCAAGGCTCCGGCGGACCCCAAGAACCCGGTCAGGGTCTACGATGTCAGTGTGCCCCGGCACCCCGTGACGCGCTGAGCGCTTTCTTTCCCCGGTATTAATCCGACACGCGGACCCGGTTATTGAATGTCGGAACCAGAGGAAATACCGTCACAGACAAGAGTTACTTGACATAACTCTAACCTTCAACCGGAGGGTTAGGGTTGAGGGTTTCAAGCTCACCATCAGTTTTCGCAATAAGACACGAACAAGGGACACGTAACGTGGCAGCTCCGCAGAATTACTTGGCCGTCATCAAAGTCGTCGGCATCGGCGGCGGTGGCGTGAACGCAGTCAACCGCATGATCGAGGTCGGCCTCAGGGGTGTTGAATTCATCGCCATCAACACCGACGCCCAGGCCCTGCTCATGAGCGACGCCGACGTGAAGCTCGACGTCGGACGCGAGCTGACCCGTGGCCTCGGTGCAGGCGCCAACCCCGAGGTAGGCAAGCAGGCCGCCGAGGACCACGCGGACGAGATCGAGGAAGTCCTCCGTGGCGCCGACATGGTCTTCGTCACCGCCGGCGAAGGCGGCGGCACGGGCACCGGTGGCGCGCCCGTCGTCGCCCGGATCGCCCGCTCGCTGGGTGCCCTGACCATTGGCGTCGTCACCCGCCCCTTCACCTTCGAAGGCCGCCGCCGTGCCGGTTCGGCCGAGGCAGGCATCGACGCCCTGCGCGACGAGGTGGATACCCTCATCGTGATCCCCAACGACCGCCTGCTGTCCATCAGCGACCGGAACGTGTCCGTCCTTGACGCGTTCCGCTCCGCCGACCAGGTCCTGCTTTCCGGTGTCCAGGGCATCACCGACCTCATCACCACCCCGGGCCTGATCAACCTTGACTTCGCTGACGTTAAGTCCGTCATGCAGGGCGCGGGCTCGGCCCTCATGGGCATCGGGTCCGCGCGGGGCGAAGACCGCGCCGTGAAGGCCGCGGAACTTGCCATTGCCTCCCCGCTGCTGGAAGCGTCCATCGATGGCGCCCACGGCGTGCTTCTGTCCATCCAGGGCGGCTCGGACCTGGGCCTGTTCGAAATCAACGAGGCAGCCCGCCTGGTGCAGGAAGTGGCCCACCCCGAGGCGAACATCATCTTCGGCGCCGTCATTGACGACGCCCTGGGCGACGAAGCACGCGTCACTGTGATCGCTGCAGGCTTCGACGACGTGAAGGCAACCTCACCCTCCATGGACCAGTCCCAGCCGCAGTCCGCGCCGCAGCGGCCCGCCGCCCCTGCTGCTGCTCCCGCCTCGGCCCACTCGAACAACGGGAACCACCAGGGCAACGGAGGCCACCAGCAGAACGTGCAGCCGATCCACGCGGGTGTTGGCGCAGCGGGACTCAGCAACTGGGGACAGCAGCGTCCGCAGGCCGTTCCCGCTGACTCCGGCTTCGACGTCGACCTGCCCTCCGTGGTGGAGCCGGATCTCACCGGAACCCACCCGGATGACCTGGATGTTCCCGACTTCCTGAAGTAGGCAGCGGCTTGTTCCATTGGCGTGCCGACATCCTTCCCGGGGTGTCGGCCGCATTCACCGACGCGGGAGCGGGAAACCTTGCCCTGCACGTGGGGGACGATCCCGCCGCAGTCCGGGAGCGCCGGTTGCGACTGGAAGAGTCCATCGCCGCGGCGCCCGGCTCGCTGCGCTTCATGAACCAGGTGCACGGCAATACCGTGGCCATCATGGACGCCGCGTCACCCGCGCCTGAAGCCGATGCCATGGTGTCCCGCGGCCTGCCCCTCGCGGTCATGGTGGCGGACTGCATTCCGGTCCTGCTGGCGGGGGAGTCCGGGAGCGGGCCCGTGCTTTCCGCCGTCCATGCCGGCCGCCCCGGGATCGCCAACGGTGTCCTGCCGGCCGCCGTGGACAGCATGAAGTCCCTGGGTGCCGCCCGGATCCGGGCGTGGCTGGGTCCCTCGATCTGCGGGTCCTGCTACGAAGTCCCCGCCGCCCTGCGTGACGAGGTGGCAGCCCTGGTTCCGGCAACGCGGAGCACCACCAGTTGGGGAACGCCGGCGCTGGACCTGCCCGCCGGTGCCCGCGCGCAACTGGAGGCTGCGGGGGTGCAGGTGGACTACGCCGGCGCCTGCACGCTGGAAACGGACTCGCTGTACTCGTACCGCCGGGACCGGAACACCGGCCGCTTCGCCGGATTGGTCTGGTGCCATGACTGAGCAGCCGAACGACAGGCCCGAACATGATCCCCGCACCGCAGAGCTTGCCGAACGGCTCGCCGTGGTGCGGAAGCGGATCGCCGCAGCCGCCAACGACGCGGGTCGCAGTGACAACCTTCCCTCGCTGATCGTGGTCACCAAGTTCCACCCGGCAGCTGACATCCGGCGCCTGGCCGCCCTAGGTGTCACGGATGTGGGCGAGAACCGGGACCAGGAAGCTGCCGCCAAGGCGCTGGAGCTCGCTGATCTTGGGCTGGCGTGGCATTTTGTCGGCCAGCTGCAGACAAAGAAGGCCAAGTCCGTGGCGCGCTACGCGGCCGCCGTCCATTCCGTGGACCGGCCGCAGCTGGTGGATGCCTTGGCGAAGGCAGTGCGGAACGAGATGGATTCCAGCGGGCGTGCGCAGCTGGAGTGCTTCATCCAGGTCAGCCTTGAGGACGACGCCGGTACCCACCGCGGCGGGGCAGCACCCGCCGACGTGCCGCTCCTGGCAGAACGGATCGCCGGTGCCGATGGGCTCAAGTTGGCGGGCGTCATGGCAGTGGCCCCGCTGGGTGCCCCGCCAGGGCCGGCGTTCGAAAAACTGGCAGCCGTTTCCGCCCGGCTGGTGGCGGAGTACCCCGGTGCCGGCGCCATCTCAGCCGGTATGAGCCAGGACCTGGAGCCTGCCATCAAGTTCGGGGCGACACACCTGCGAATCGGTTCCGATATTCTCGGTTCCCGTCCTGCCGTGGGGTAGCGTCGGACCTATTGGAAGTGATGGGCGGGGGACTCCAGTGCTGTCAAATCATTGGGCGGCCCGCTTACGGGACACGATTAGGAGTCGACCATGGCCGGCGCTCTGCGCAAGACAATGATCTATCTTGGGCTCGCCGACGGCGATGAGCATTACGAGCCCGAGCAACAGACCACACGTAAGGATGAGGACGAACCGATGGAAGTCGACCGCGAGGAACGCCGTGCCCCGGCGCCGGTCCGCGAAGTCAGCCGCGAGGCGTCCTACGCCCCTGAAGAGGAATACCGCGCCCCTGTGACCCCCATAAAGCGTGCGGCTTCGAGCCGTGAAGAGAACACCGGCCTGCGCCAGATCACCACCATCCACCCACGCTCCTACAACGATGCCAAGCTCATCGGCGAGAGCTTCCGGGACGGTATTCCGGTGATCATGAACGTCACGGACATGGGTGAGGCCGACGCCAAGCGCCTGGTGGACTTCTCGGCAGGGCTCGTCTTCGGCCTGCGCGGAAGCATCGAACGGGTCACCAACAAGGTGTTCCTGCTCTCACCGTCCTACGTCGAAGTGATCGGTGACGACAAGAAGGCCAGCGACACGCAGGCCAGCTTCTTCAACCAAAGCTAAGCACCACAGGCTGTTCACAGATGCCAGGCAGGGACACCTGTCTGGCATCTGTGCTGAAATAGACAAGACAACAGCAGTACGACAGCGGCCGCCGCCACGGATGGGCCGCATGAATCTGGAGATATGAAATAAGTCATGGGAATTGTTTTCGGACTTCTCTATCTCGCCCTGCTGCTGTTCTTCGTGGCCCTCATCATCCGCCTGGTGTTCGACTGGGTGCAGATGTTCGCAAGGGAATGGCGGCCCCGCGGCGCGGCCCTGGTGGCAGCGCACGCCGTCTACTCCATCACGGACCCGCCACTGAAGGGCCTGCGGCGGCTGATCCCGCCGCTCCGGCTTGGCGGAGTCTCCCTGGACCTGGGCTTCCTGATCCTGTTCATCGGCGTCAGCATCGCAATGAACGTCACCAGGGGACTGGCCTGATTTTTCCGCCAGGCACGGCAATGCAGCCTGTTCCCTCCCGGAACAGCTACTGTAAAGCGAAGAAACCTCCCGTTTGACACCGCAGTGTTGAATTAGAGTAAGCAGACCAAATTTAGGTACCTTAGTTTTGACGGCCGGAAGGCCTACTGACTAACCAGACCAGTGAGGTGACCAGATGGCTTTGACGCCAGAAGACGTTGTCAACAAGCGCTTTCAGCCCACCAAGTTCCGTGAGGGCTATGACCAGGACGAAGTTGACGACTTCCTGGACGAAATCGTCGTCGAACTCCGCCGCCTGAACCAGGAAAACGACGAGCTCCGCAAGAAGCTCGCCGACGCAGGTTCCAGCGTTCCGGCAAGCTCTGCCGCCGCTCCCGTGGTGGAGAAGGTCCCCGCGCCGGTCAAGTCCGACAAGGACGAAGCCCGCGAGAAGGCAGAGGCAGAGGCCAAGGCCGCCGAAGCCAACAAGAAGAAGGACGTCCAGCCGGCCGCCCCGGCTGCAGCCGCACCGGCCGCGCCCGCCGCTGCCGCCACGCCTTCTGCTGAATCCGCCGCCGGCCTGCTGGCCATGGCCCAGCAGATGCACGACCGCCACGTCGCCGACGGCCAGGCCCAGAAGGACAAGATCATCGCCGAAGCGCAGATCGAAGCCAGCAGCCTCGTCAACGACGCCCAGGAAAAGTCCCGCAAGATCCTCGGTGCCCTGGAACAGCAGCGCTCCGTCCTGGAACGCAAGGTGGAGCAGCTCCGCGGCTTCGAACGCGATTACCGCTCACGCCTCAAGGCCTACATCGAGGGCCAGCTCCGCGACCTGGATGCCCGCGGCTCCGTCGCGACCCCGGAAGTCAGCGAAGCCAACTAAGGCTGGCAGCACGTATTCTGAAAGCCGGTGGCTGAGGATTCCTCGGCCACCGGCTTTTGGCATTTACACCCAAGTTCCACGAATTGAAAGCACCATGACTGACGAACTTGCCGCCGACGCGGCACGCCCTGTCCCACCCTCGCCGCGCCCCCGCCGGGCGGTGCTGCTGTCCCTGTTCGCGGGGTTCGCGGTCTTCGCCTACGTCCTGGACCAGCTGACCAAACTCTGGGTCACCTCCACCATGGTGGAAGGGGAGCGGATCCCCGTTCTGCCGCCGCTGCTCCACTGGTACTTCATCCGGAACTCCGGGGCTGCCTTCTCCATTGGAGAGAACGTCACCTGGGTGTTTTCGATCATCATGGCCGGGGTCGCCATCGCCATCCTCTTCCAGGTCCGCCGACTGGGCTCCGCCTGGTGGTCCCTGGCCCTGGGCCTGCTGCTGGGCGGGGCGCTGGGCAACCTTACCGACAGGCTCTTCCGTGAACCGTCCTTCGGCATGGGACACGTGGTGGACTTCATCCAGCTTCCCAATTTCGCGATCTTCAACATTGCCGACTCCGCTGTCGTGTCCGCCGTCGCCATCATCTGCATCCTGACCATCCGCGGGATCGCCCTGGACGGGACCCGGCTGGGGAGCGCACCCAAGGACACGCCCGGCCATGACTGACCACGTCGTTATCCCGGAAGAGTACGGCGGGGCACGTGCCGATGCCGGGCTGGCAGGCATCCTGGGCGTCTCGCGGTCCGTCGCCGCCTCACTGCTTGCTGACGGGCACGTGCTCAATCGGGGCAAGGCCCTGGGCAAGTCGGCAAAACTCGTCACCGGGGACACCCTCGAGGTCACCGTCCCGAAACGGCGGGACCCGCTTGAAGTCGTGGAGGAAGCCGTGGAAGGCCTGAATATCCTGCTCGACGACGACGATTTCGTCGTCGTCGACAAACCTGTCGGCGTGGCAGCCCATCCTTCACCGGGCTGGGTGGGGCCCACCGTGGTGGGCGGCCTTGCTGCCGCCGGGTACCGCATCTCCACCTCGGGCGCTCCGGAGCGGGCGGGAATCGTGCACCGGCTCGACGTCGGCACCTCCGGGGTGATGGTGGTGGCCAAATCCGAGCGCGCCTACACAGCCCTCAAGCGCGCCTTCAAGGAGCGCACCGTTGACAAGGTTTACCACGCCGTGGTGCAGGGCCTGCCCGATCCCCTGACGGGCACCATCGATGCCCCCATCGGCCGCCACCCCGGGCACGACTGGCGTTTCGCCGTCATCGAGGACGGGCGTCCCTCCGTGACCCATTACGAGGTCCTGGAGGCCTTTGGCAAGGCCAGCCTGGTGGAGGTCCACCTCGAAACGGGCCGCACGCACCAGATCCGTGTCCATTTCTCCGCGCTCCGGCACCCCTGCGCCGGTGACCTGACCTATGGCGCCGATCCCCGCCTGGCCGCCACCCTGGGGCTGACCCGGCAGTGGCTGCATGCCCGTGAGCTGGCCTTCGACCACCCCGTGACGGGGGAGCGGGTCACCGTCAGCAGCGAGTACCCGCAGGACCTGGCCTACGCACTGGAAGTGCTGGAGTCGGGCCAGGCCTGACACGGGCCGCCTGGCCGGACCGGCCGGGGGCAGCGCTTAGAATAGTGCGGTGAGTTCCAGCAATGATTCGTTTGTCCACCTGCACACCCACACCGAATATTCCATGCTGGATGGAGCTGCCCGCCTGGGGGAGCTGTTCGATGAAACCGAGCGCCTGGGCATGCCGGCCCTCGCCACCACCGACCACGGCTATCTGTTCGGCGCGTTCGATTTCTGGCGCAAGGCCACGGACAAGGGCATCAAGCCGATCATCGGCGTCGAAGCGTATGTAACGCCCGGGACTGCCCGGACGGACAAGGAACGCGTGCGGTGGGGCGAAGAGTCCCAGCGCAAGGACGACGTCTCCGGCGGCGGTTCGTACACGCACATGACGCTCCTGAGCTACAACAACGTGGGCATGCGGAACCTCTTCCGGGCCTCGTCCATCGCTTCTCTGGACTCGGTCTTCGGCAAGTGGCCCCGGCTGGACCGGGAACTGCTCAACACCTACTCGGAAGGACTCATCGCCACCACGGGCTGCCCCTCCGGCGAGGTCCAGACCCGGCTCCGTCTCGGCCAGTACCGCGAAGCACTCGAGGCGGCGGCCGAGTTCCGCGACATCTTCGGCGCGGAGAACTACTTCTGCGAACTGATGGACCACGGGCTGGACATCGAACGGCGGGTCACCGGCGACCTGCTGCGGCTCGCCAAGGACCTGAACCTGCCCCTGGTGGCCACCAACGACCTGCACTACACGCACGAGCACGACGCCAAAGCGCACGAGGCCCTGCTGGCCATCCAGTCCGGTTCCACCTTGCTGGAACCCACCTACGACAACGGCGGCTCGAGGTTCGCCTTCTCCGGCAGCGGCTACTACCTCAAGTCACCGCAGGAGATGCGCGAGCTCTTCCGTGACCACCCGGACGCCTGCGACAACACCCTCCTGATCGCCGAACGCTGCGAAGTGTCCTTCAACACCGACGCCAACTTCATGCCGCGGTTCCCCTGCCCGCCAGGCGAGGATGAAACCTCCTGGCTGGTCAAGGAAGTGGACAAGGGCCTGCAGTACCGCTACCCGGGCGGTATCCCGGACGAGGTCCGCAAGCAGGCCGACTACGAGCTCGGCGTCATCACGTCCATGGGGTTCCCCGGCTACTTCCTGGTAGTCGCCGACTTCATCAACTGGGCCAAGAACAACGGCATCCGCGTTGGCCCCGGCCGTGGCTCGGGTGCAGGCTCCATGGTCGCCTACGCCATGCGCATCACCGACCTCGACCCGCTGCGCCACGGCCTGATCTTCGAACGCTTCCTCAACCCGGACCGCGTTTCCATGCCTGACTTCGACGTCGACTTCGATGACCGGCGCCGCTCGGAAGTCATCGACTACGTGACCCGCAAATACGGTGACGAACGCGTGGCGATGATCGTCACCTACGGCACCATCAAGACCAAGCAGGCCCTCAAGGACTCCTCGCGCGTCCTGGGCTACCCGTTCAGCATGGGCGAGACGCTGACCAAGGCCCTGCCGCCCGCGGTCATGGCCAAGGACATCCCCCTCGCGGACATCCAAAACCCGGACTCCAAGCGCTACAGCGAGGCCGGCGACTTCCGGCAGCTGATCGCCACGGACCCAGAGGCGGCCAAGGTCTTCGAGACGGCCCTAGGCATCGAGGGCCTGAAGCGCCAGTGGGGCGTGCACGCCGCCGGCGTCATCATGTCCTCGGACCCCATCATCGACGTCATCCCCATCATGCGCCGCTTCCAGGACGGCCAGGTGATCACCCAGTTCGACTACCCGACGTCCGAGGGCCTGGGCCTGATCAAGATGGACTTCCTGGGCCTGCGGAACCTGACGATCATTTCCGACGCCCTCGAGAACATCAAAATGAACCGCGGCATCGACCTGGACCTGGAAAACCTGGAGCTCGACGACGCCCCGTCCTACGAACTCCTGGCCCGCGGCGACACCCTGGGCGTGTTCCAGCTCGACGGCGGACCCATGCGGTCCCTGCTCAAGCTCATGAAACCTGACAACTTCGAAGACATCTCCGCCGTGCTGGCGCTTTACCGGCCCGGCCCGATGGGCGCCAACGCCCACACCGACTATGCGCTGCGCAAGAACGGGATCCAGGAAGTCATTCCCATCCACCCGGAGCTGGAGGAACCGCTCAGGGAGATCCTGGGCGGCACGTATGGCCTGATCGTGTACCAAGAGCAGGTCATGGCCGTGGCGCAGAAGCTGGCCGGCTACTCTCTTGGCCAGGCCGATATCCTCCGGCGCGCCATGGGCAAGAAGAAGAAGTCGGAGCTGGACAAGCAGTTCGCCGGCTTCTCCCAGGGCATGCAGGACAACGGCTACTCCATGGAAGCGGTCAAGACCCTCTGGGACATCCTCCTGCCCTTCTCCGACTACGCCTTCAACAAGGCCCACTCCGCCGCGTATGGAGTCATCTCCTACTGGACCGCGTACCTGAAGGCGCACTACGCACCCGAGTACATGGCGGCACTGCTGACCTCCGTGGGCGACGACAAGGACAAGTCCGCCATCTACCTGAACGAGTGCCGCCGCATGGGCATCACGGTGCTCCCGCCGGATGTCAACGAGTCCGCATTGAACTTCACCCCTGTGGGCAATGACATCCGCTTCGGCATGGGCGCCATCCGCAACGTGGGTGCCAACGCCGTCGAGGCCATGGTCACGGCACGCGAGAGCGAAGGCGCCTACACCTCCTTCAAGGACTACCTGATGAAGGTGCCGGCGGTGGTGTGCAACAAGAGAACCATCGAATCCCTGATCAAGTCCGGGGCGTTCGACTCCCTGGGCCACCACCGGCGGGCGCTGGCGATGATCCACGAAGAGGCCATCGACTCCGTCATCACACTGAAACGGAACGAGGCGATCGGCCAGTTCGACCTCTTTGCCGGCTTCGAGGAGGCCGAATCGGAAGCCTCCCTCAGCATCGAGATTCCGGACCTGCCCGAGTGGGAGAAGAAGGACAAACTCTCCTTCGAACGCGACATGCTGGGCCTGTACGTCTCCGACCACCCGCTGCAGGGGCTCGAAGGCCTCCTGGCCCAGCACGCCGAAATGAGCATCACCACCATCCTGGGCGAGGACGGCCCGCAGGACGGTGCCATCATCACCATCGCGGGCATGATTACCTCCCTGAGCCGCCGCATCGCCAAAGCCAGCGGCAACGCCTACGCCCGGGCGGAGATCGAGGACCTGGGCGGTTCGATCGAAGTCATGTTCTTCGGCCAGGTCTACGGGCCGATCGCCTCCGTGCTCGCCGAGGACCTGATCGTAGTGGTCAAGGGCAGGCTCCAGAAGCGCGACGACGGCGCCATCACGCTGAACTGCATGGAGCTTTCCGTTCCGGACCTAAGCGAAGGGCTGCACGGGCCATTGGTGATCACCATGCCCACGCACAAGGCCACCGAGGCCGTGGTCACGGAGCTGGGGGACGTGCTGCGCACCCACCGGGGCAACTCGGAAGTCCGGCTGCACCTGCAAGGTGACACCCGGACCGAAATCATGGGCCTGCCCGTCCACCTTCGGGTGAACCCCAGCCCGTCGCTGTTCGGTGACCTGAAGGTCCTGCTGGGCCCTGCCTGCCTGGACGCCTGACAAACAGGCGGCCGACGCCGGGAATCACCTCCCGCCGTCGGCCGCCCGTTTGTGCCGCGCGGGTCCGAGGGGGTCAGATCTCGTAGTCCAGCGGCACCGGCTGCCCATAGGCGCCCCCGTGGTACAGCAGCGGCGATCCTTCACCGCCCACCTGGCCGTCCACCACCTGGACCACCACCACGGCGTTGTTCTCGAACGAAAGCCGCATCTGGATCTCGCCGATCAGCCACCCGGCGACATCCTTCAGGATGGGTACCCCGTGGGGACCGATTTCCCAGTGGTTGCCTTCGAAGCGGTTGCCGGGGCGGGCGAAGCGGGCTGCCAGCTCCTGGTTGTCCAGGCCCAGCATGTGCACGCCCAGGTACTGCGTGTTGGCCACGGCCGGCCAGGACCTGGAACTGCGCGCCATGTTGAAGGTGAAGCGCGGCGGCTTCGCCGACAGGGACGCCACCGATGTGGCGGTAAAGCCATACGGCTCATCCTGGTAATTCACGGTGATGATGGCGACGCCCGCGGCATGCCGGCGGAACATCTCCCTGAACGTCTGCTCGAACGGCTCGCTGTTGTCGGTCACCGGAACTCCTGGACTAGGTGGCGTAACTCTTTCCCCAAGCGTATTGGCCCGCGGTCATGGCCGGAAAACAGGCCGCGGCAGCAGTGCCGCGGATGACCTTGCAGGAACCTTTGTTAAGGTGTGTTGCATGACGAACTTCGCCCGCCCCGCCAGGCGGCGGCTGCCCTGGTCCCTGCTGCTGGTCCCGACGGCGGCAGGCATTCCGGCGGGACTCCTCTGGTGGGTCCTGGCGCCGGGCGGGTTGAACCTGATCACCCGGGATCCGGCCCTGGCGGCGGGAACGGCGCCCCTGGTGTGGCTGCCGCGCGACCTCACCCTCGCCGGCATCCTGGTGCTCGCCGGCTGCCTGCTGGCCGTATTCCTGGCCGACGGCAGACGGCCCGACCCGCAGGCGGCCCTGCTGGCCGGGCTGGCCGGGGCGATGGCAGGCAGCGCCGTGGCCTGGGGGACAGGGGTCCTGGCCGGACGGCTGTGGGGCCCTGCCGTGGACGCCGGAGCAAATGCCAGCATCGCCTTCTCGCTGCGGGCCTGGCCGGTCCTGCTGCTCTGGCCGGCCGCGACCGCCGTATCGGTCTTCATCCTGGAACTGGTGGGAGCAACCGGCAGGAAGCCCGACGACGCCGGGATGGAAACGGCCGGGGCGAACAGCCCCGTAAAATAGAGCGGTGACCACATCCCCGGAGTTCCCCGCCCCCGTGACAGCCGCCGTCGACTTCCGCACCATCGACCTTCGGGGCCGCAACCTGACCCTCCAGGCCCTGCGGGCCGCGGTGCCGCGTGCCAAGGGCCAGACCGTGGCGGACGCCGAGGAGAAGGTCCTGCAGATCATTTCCGCCGTCCGGCAGCGCGGCTTCGCGGCACTGGCAGACCTGGCGGAACGGTTCGACGGCGTAGAGCAGCAGCACCCGCTGGTTCCCGGGGAGGCAATCGCCGCAGCGCTGGAGCAGCTTGACCCGGCCGTGCGGGCCGCACTGGAGGAATCCATCAGCCGCGCGCGGAAGTTTGCGGATGGGCAGCGCCCACGCAATGTCGACGTCGAGCTCGGCGACGGCGCCGTCGTGAGCCAGAACTGGGTGCCCGTTGCCCGTGTGGGACTGTACGTTCCCGGCGGCCTCGCCGTGTACCCGTCGTCGGTGATCATGAACGTGGTGCCCGCCCTGGCGGCCGGCGTGGAGTCCATTGCCTTGGCCTCGCCCCCGCAAAAGGAATTCGGCGGCCTGCCACACCCCACCATCCTGGCGGCGGCAGCGCTGCTGGGCATCACCGAGGTCTACGCCATCGGCGGAGCGCAGGCCATCGCCGCGTTCGCCTATGGCATCGAAGCCGCCGGGGCAGGCCCGGCGCTGGAGCCGGTGGATGTGTTGACCGGTCCCGGCAATATCTTCGTTGCCACGGCCAAGCGCCTGGTCAAGGGCGTCGTGGGCATCGACTCCGAGGCCGGAACCACGGAGATTGCCATCCTGGCCGACAATTCCGCCCAGCCCGCCCTGGTGGCCGCCGATCTTCTCAGCCAGGCCGAGCACGACCCCAAGGCCGCGTCAGTGCTCATCACCGACTCCGAGGACCTGGCCGCCGCCGTGCGTGCCGAACTGGCGCTGCAGGCGGCCGCCACCAAGCACTCCGCCAGGGTGCAGGAGGCGCTGTCCGGCCCGCAATCGGGCGTGGTGCTGGTCGACGGGCTGGAGCAAGGCATCGCAGCCTGTGACGCCTACGCCGCGGAGCACCTGGAAATCATGACCCGGGATGCTGCCGCCGTGGCCGCCCGCATCCGCAACGCGGGCGCCATCTTCGTGGGCGATTACAGCCCGGTCAGCCTGGGTGACTACTGCGCCGGCTCCAACCACGTGCTGCCCACCAGCGGTACGGCCGCTTTTTCCTCCGGCCTGAACGTGACCACCTTCCTGCGGGCCATCCAGGTCATCAACTACAGCCGGGACGCCCTCGCTGAGGTGAGCGGGCACATCGTGAGCCTGTCCCGGGCCGAGGACCTTCCGGCCCATGGGGACGCCGTCACAGCGCGGTTCCCGGGCAACCTGTGACCACTACATGTAGTAATTACAGGATTGTTATTACCCAAGATCTGCCCGTAAACTGGGATATGCCACGGCATCGCCCCCCGGCGGTGCTGCTGGCTTCCACACCGTTGCACACCACAAGCGAAAAGGGGGAACGCCATGTACTGCCCGTTCTGCCGCAACCCTGATTCCCGCGTGGTGGACAGCCGGATGACGGACGACGGCTCGGCCATCCGCAGGCGCCGGCAGTGCCCTGAATGCGGCCGCCGGTTCACCACGGTGGAAACCACCAGCCTGTCCGTCATCAAGCGCTCGGGCGTCGGTGAACCGTTCAGCCGCAGCAAGGTGATCAACGGTGTGCGCAAGGCCTGCCAGGGCCGCCCCGTGAGCGAGGACGACCTCGCCATGCTGGCCCAGGAAGTCGAAGAGCAGATCCGCGCGTCCGGGGCCGCTGAAATCGAAGCCCACGAAGTGGGACTGGTCATCCTGGGGCCGCTGCAGAAACTCGATGAGGTGGCCTACCTCCGCTTTGCCAGCGTTTACCAGGCCTTCGATTCCCTCGAGGACTTTGAGACTGCCATTGCGCTGCTCCGCCACGAGGCCGGCGAAGGCGCCAAGGGCGCAGCCGGTGCCGCAAAGAGCTCCGAGAAGAGCCCCCTCTAAAACTCCGGTGGCGGCAGCGGAGGGGAAGCCGCAGCCGCCACCGGCACCACTCCTACTTGGCCAGCTTGTGCTGGAGGGCGATCTCCAGGGCTGCGCCCACAATGCCTGCCTCGTTCCGCAGGACCGCCGGGACAATCGGGGTGCGGAGCTTGAGGTTAGGAAGGTACTCGTCGGCGCGCTTGGAAATGCCGCCACCCACGATGAACAGTTCCGGCGAGAACAGGAACTCCACATGCGAGAAGTAGCGCTGCAGGAGCACGCTGTACTCGTCCCATGACAGGCCGTCCCGTTCGCGGGCGACGGCGGACGCCTTTGATTCGGCGTCGTGGCCGTCAATTTCAAGGTGACCCAGCTCTGCGTTGGGAACCAGCTTTCCGTCAAAGATGAAAGCTGAACCGATGCCGGTACCGAGCGTGATCACCAGGACAGTGCCGGCGACGCCTTCCCCGGCCCCGTAGCGGGCTTCTGCCAGGCCTGCGGCGTCAGCGTCGTTGATGACTTCCACCGGGCGGCCCAGCCGCTTGGTGAGGAGGGCATCGATGTCAGTGTCCAGCCAGCTCTTGTCCACGTTGGCGGCGGAGTGGACCACGCCGTGCTGGATGATGCCGGGGAAGGTCACCCCGACGGGGGAACCGGCCTCCGGAGCTTCCGGGCGGGCCGAAAGTTCGGCCACCACCAGGGCCACGGCCTCGGCGACGGCTTCAGGCGTGGCGGGCTGCGGGGTGGGCACGCGGAAGCGGTCGCCCAGGAGCTTGCCCTTCTTCAGGTCGACAATGCCGCCCTTGATGCCCGTACCACCGATGTCGATGCCGATCAGGGGTGCGTTCTTGTGCGACTTCTCGTCCTTCTTGGCCAATGTGATTCCGTTCTTGACAGGGGCGGGCAGGAAAGGGGGCTGCTGGGGTGCGGCCCGTGACAGGTGGCCGGGTGGCGCCTGGTACGTGCCCGCTGTGGGGCATGGGCCAAGCTACGGCAGGGTGAGGATTTCGGCGCCGGCCTCGGTGACCAGCAGGGTGTGCTCGAACTGGGCGGTGCGCTTGTGGTCCCGGGTGACCACGGTCCAGTCATCGCTCCACATGTCCCATTCCACCGTGCCCAGGGTGAGCATCGGCTCGATGGTGAACACCATGCCCGGCTCGATCACGGTGTTATAGGCGGGGGCGGCGTCGTAGTGCGGGATGATCAGCCCGGTGTGGAAGGCTTCCCCGACGCCGTGGCCGGTGAAGTCGCGGACCACGCCATAGCCAAAGCGCTTGGCGTAGGACTGGATGGTCCTGCCAATGACGTTGATTTCACGCCCGGGCGCCACGGCTTTGATGGCACGGTTCAGGGACTCCTGCGTGCGCTCCACCAACAGCCGTGATTCTTCGTCCACGTCCCCGACGAGGAACGTGTAGTTGGTGTCTCCGTGGACGCCGTTAAGGTAGGCGGTGATGTCGATGTTCAGGATGTCGCCGTCCTGGACCACGGTGCTGTCCGGAATGCCGTGGCAGATGACCTCGTTCAGGGAGGAGCACAGGGACTTGGGGAAGCCGCGGTAACCGAGCGTGGAAGGGTAGGCGTTGTGGTCCAGCAGGAACTCGTGGCCTACCTTGTCCAGTTCGTCCGTGGTGACGCCGGGCTGGATGTGCTTGCCCACCTCCACGATGGCCTGCGCCGCGATCTTCCCGGCAATCCGGATCTTCTCGATGGTTTCCGCGCTCTTGACCTCGGAACCAGTGAATTTGGCCGGAGCCGGCTTGCCGACGTACTCCGGACGGGGGATGGACGCCGGGACGGGACGCTGCGGACTCAAGGTACCCGGGGTGAGGGTGCCAATGGGTGCAGTGGAGGCAAGGGAAGGCATAGATTGATCATATAAGGCACCACAGAACGCCTAACAACCGACAAGCTGGGGAGGGTGCGCGTAAGTGTTTGTGTTACGTGGATCACCCCGGTTTCCTGTCGCCGGAACGAGGAGCAACGATGACTGAGTACTGGTTCAACGTCAACACCCACGAAGTGGAAGAAGACCGGCTCTCGGACTGGAGCCAGCTCATTGGGCCCTACAAGACCCGCGAAGAAGCGGAGCATGCCATCGAGAAGGTCAAGGCGCGCAACGCCGCCTGGGAAAAGGGCGACGACGACTGAGCGGCTGTTACCTGCCTAGAAGGAGTGTTCCGGGCCGGGGAACGTACCGGAGCGGACGTCGTCCCCGTAGGCGGTGGCGGCGTCGTGCAGGGTGGTGCGCAGGTCCGCGTACTGCTTGACGAATTTGGCCATCCGGCCGCCGCGAAGCCCTGCCATGTCCTGCCAGACAAGCACCTGGCCCGTGGTGGCCTTCCCCGCGCCGATACCCACCGTGGGGACGGTCAGCGCCGCGTCGACTGCCGCGGCCGTCTCCGCGGGAACCATTTCCATCAGCACGCAAAACGCTCCGGCCTCTTCGAGTGCGCGGGCGTCCTCGATCAGCCGTTGGGCGTCATCGCCGCGTCCCTGGACGCGGTAGCCGCCGAGGGCGTGTTCGCTCTGCGGCGTGAAGCCGATGTGGGCCATCACCGGGATGCCCGCCTGCACCATGGCCCGGACCGTGGGGGCGTAGTACTTTCCGCCCTCGATCTTCACCGCGTGGGCCAGCCCTTCCTTCAGGAACCTGACGCCCGCGCCGACAGCCTGTTCCGCACTGACCTCGTAGCTGCCGAACGGCAGGTCTGCCACCACCAGGGCCCGTTTAGCGGATCGGGCCACGGCCCGGCAGAGGGGGAGCAGTTCGTCAACGGTCACCGGGAGGCTCGTTTCATTGCCATAGACGTTGTTGGACGCCGAGTCGCCGACCAGGAGCACTTCAATGCCGGCGGCGTCGAAAATTTCGGCCGTGTACTGTTCGTACGCCGTGAGCATGGCAAATCTGGTGCCGTCACGCTTGGCCTGCTGGAGGTGGTGGATGCGGACCTTGGTGGGCTTCCGTTCGGCAGGAACCGGCACGCCGGGTCCGTTGCCGTACGGGGCGGATACTTCTGCGGACGCGCTGGAGTCGGAGCTGTTGGAGGCCATGGGATGAGCGTAGTGCGGTACCGGCCGTCCTAGCTACCGCGGGCATCCCCGCCAAAAGGTGATAAGCGCCATAGCTCCGGCACCGAACGGAGGCCGGGAACCGCAGCAGGGGCCGGTACGCGGGCCCGATTGGGGAACCGCCAGGTTAATGGTGTGTTACGCACGGCGCAGGCTCAAGCATCGGCGCCGAATGATTAGTACAGTGATGGTGAACTGCTGCCGGCTTTCCCCTTTGCGCGGACCCGGAGCATGGACGTTGACCGGAGAAGAGGCCATCATGGACCGCCAGCAAGAGTTTGTCCTGCGCACAATCGAAGAGCGCGACGTACGTTTCGTGCGCCTGTGGTTCACCGACGTCGTGGGTTCGCTGAAGTCCGTGGCGCTGGCACCGGCGGAAGTGGAGGGGGCCTTCGAGGAAGGCCTCGGATTCGACGGCTCCTCCATTGAGGGCCTGGCCCGTGTCTTCGAGTCCGACATGCTGGCCCAGCCGGACCCCGCCACCTTCCAGATCCTGCCATGGCGCGGCGAGACCGAGCAGACCTCCAGGATGTTCTGCGATATCCTTACCCCGGACGGCGAGCCCTCCGCGGCCGATCCGCGCAACGTGCTCAAGCGGACCCTCGCCAAGGCCGCGGACATGGGCTTCACCTGCTACACCCACCCCGAAATCGAGTTCTACCTGCTCAAGTCGCACGAGCCGGGTCCGAACGGCGCTCCGGTACCTGTTGACGAGGGCGGCTACTTTGACCACGTCCCGGGCGGTGTGGCCCAGGACTTCCGCCGCACCGCGGTGACCATGCTGGAATCCGTGGGCATCTCGGTTGAGTTCAGCCACCACGAGGCCGGCCCGGGCCAGAACGAGATCGACCTTCGCTACGCGGACGCCCTGCAGACGGCGGACAACATCATGACGTTCCGCACCGTGATCAAGGAGGTCGCGCTGCAGCAGGGCACGTACGCCACCTTCATGCCCAAGCCGTTCACCGACCACCCCGGGTCCGGCATGCACACGCACTTCTCCCTGTTCGAGGGTGACAGCAACGCATTCTTCGAGGCAGGAGCCGAGTTCCAGCTGTCCAAGACGGCCCGCCAGTTCATCGCCGGCATCCTCAAGCACGCCCCGGAGTTCACCGCCGTCACCAACCAGTTCGTCAACTCTTACAAGCGCCTGTGGGGCGGCGGCGAAGCACCCAGCTACCTCAGCTGGGGCCACAACAACCGCTCCGCGCTGGTCCGCGTGCCGCTGTACAAGCCCGGCAAGGGCCAGTCCGCCCGGATCGAGTACCGCGGCATCGACTCCGCCGCGAACCCGTACCTTGCCTACGCTGTCCTGCTCGGTGCGGGCCTGAAGGGCATCGAGGAAGGCTACGACCTTCCGGCCGCAGCCGAGGACGACGTCTGGTCGCTGAGTTCGGCTGAACGCCGCGCCATGGGCCATGACCCGCTCCCGGCCAGCCTGCACGATGCCATCCGTTCCATGGAGGACTCGGAGCTGATGCCGCAGATCCTGGGCGAACAGGTCTACGAGCACTTCCTGCGCAACAAGCGCGCCGAATGGCAGGACTACCGGCTTCAGGTGACGCCCTACGAGCTGCAGCGCAACCTCGGCATCCTCTAGGTGCCCGGCGTGAGCCTGGCACGCCGCCTGATCGCGGCCGGATTCAGTGATTTGGAGAAGGGCGAGCGGTTCCTTGCCGCGCGCGAACTCGAGGGGCTGGACCAGGACAGGCTCTTTGCCGGGCTGCAGCTGGCCGCCAGCCCCGACACCGCCCTGCAGTCCCTGGTCCGGCTGATTGAAAAGCACCCGCAACTCCGGAACCTGGCCGCTGCCGACCTGGAGGAAAACGAACCCATGTACCGGGTGCTGGGCGCCTCCGAGGCGCTGGGGGAGTTCCTCATCAGGCACCCGGAGCACCTGGACGCCTTCGAGGTCCGGGCCAGTCCCGAGCCGCTGCCCGCAGACCCCGGACGGCTGCGCGCCACCCTCCTGCAGTCCGTCGGCGCCGACCCGCGCGCTGCCCGGCCCGTTGCTGCCGCCACGGGCACGGACGCGTACGCAGCCTTGCGCACCGCCTACCGTCGCGGGCTGGTGGACCTCGCCGTGAAAGACCTCTGCGCCGCGGACCCCCTGGACTTCCTGCCATCGGTGGGCGGCGAACTGGCGGACCTGGCCGCGGCCGCCATTGAGGCCGCCCTGGCGGTCTCCCGCGCGGAAGCCGCGGAGCAGCACAGCGCTGCCGACATCGCCGACGTCGGCCTGGCCGTCATCGGCATGGGCAAGTGCGGGGCCCGGGAGCTGAACTACATCTCCGACGTCGACGTCATCTACGTGGTGGACGCCGGAAGCCTCGAGGATGCGCAGGCCAACACCATCGGCACGGCCCTGGCGAGCGGCATCTCCCGCGCCATCTCCTCGGTGGCCCGGGAACCGGGCCTGTGGGAGGTGGACGCCAACCTGAGGCCCGAGGGCAAATCAGGGCCGCTGGTCCGCACCCTCGCCTCACACGAGACGTATTACGCCAGGTGGGCCGAGAGCTGGGAATTCCAGGCGCTGCTCAAGGCCCGTGCCATCGCCGGCGATGTTGCACTGGGCCGGGCCTACGAGGAAGCTGTGGCCCCGCTGATCTGGAGTTCGGCCGGGCGGGAGGGCTTCGTGGAATCCGTGCAGGCGATGCGCCGCCGGGTTACCGAGAACATTCCGGCCGCCGAGGAGCAGCGCCAGATCAAGCTGGGCCGCGGCGGACTGCGCGACGTCGAGTTCACCGTCCAGCTGCTCCAGCTGGTGCACGGCAAGGCAGATGAGACATTACGACGGCGGGACACCACCTCGGCGATCGCCGCGCTGTCAGCGGGCGGTTACATCGGCCGCTCCGACGCCGCCGCCTTTGACAACGCCTACCGTTACCTGCGCCTCCTGGAACACAGGATCCAGCTGTTCCAGCTGCGCCGCACCCACCTCATGCCGGTGGCGGAGCCGGCGCTGCGCTCCCTGGCCAAGGCGGTGCTGGGGCCGTTTTCCAACGAACGCCCCGCCCCGGACACCCTGCTGTCCGCGTGGCAGCGCACCAAGCGCTCGGTCCGCGAACTGCACGAGCGCATCTTCTACCGCCCGCTGCTCAACACCGCGGCCAAGCTCAGCAGCGAGGACGCCAGGCTCACGCCCGAGGCGGCGCAGGGACGGCTCGCGGCGCTTGGCTACCAGGACCCGCCAGGCGCGATGCGCCACATTGAGGCGCTGACCGCCGGTGTGAGCCGCAGGGCAGCCCTGCAGCGCCAGCTCCTGCCCATCCTGCTCGACTGGCTCGCCGAGGGCGTGGACCCCGACGCAGGCCTGCTGGCCTTCCGCCGCGTCAGTGAGGCCCTGGGCACCACGCATTGGTACCTTGGCCTGCTCCGCGACTCCAACGCCGCCGCCGAACGGCTGTGCCACATGCTGTCCAATTCCCGGCTGATCGCCGACCTGCTGGAAGTCTCACCGGAGTCCGTGGCGTGGCTGGGGCAGGACAAGGACCTGGTTCCGGTGGTTTTCGAAGCCCAGTGGCAGGAAATCACCGCCAAGATGTCACGGCACGAGGACCCCGAGAGCGCCATGCGCCTGATCCGTCTGATCCGGCGCCGGGAAATCCTCCGCATCGCCATCGCCGATTCCGCCGGCCTCCTGGACCAGGACCACGTGGGCAGGGCCCTCGCAGACACCGACCGCGCCGCCGTCCTCGGCGCGCTGCGGGTGGCGGAGGGAATCGTCTCGGCCGGCGGACCGCTCAAGACCACCGTGCTGGTGGTGGCCATGGGCCGCCAGGGCGGCAGGGAGATCGGCTACGGGTCCGACGCGGATGTCATGTACGTCCACCGTGCCCTGCCGGGTTTCTCCGAAGCGGAGGCGCAGGAACAGGCCGCCCGCATCGTGGCAAAGGTGTCCAGCCTGCTCACCCAGCCCCTCAAGCCGGCCATCATGGCGGAACGCGTCCTCCAGATGGACGCCGACCTCCGGCCCGAGGGCAAGAACGGGGCCATGGTGCGCTCCCTTGACTCCTTCGCCGAGTACTACCGCCGCTGGTCCCTCATCTGGGAAGCACAAGCCCTGCTCAGGGCGAGGCCGATGGCCGGCGACGATGCCTTGGCCGCTGATTTCCTCAAGCTGATCGATCCCATCCGGTACCCGGAGACCGTGGCGGAACAGGACGTGCGCGAGATCCGCCGCATCAAGGCCCGGGTGGAATCGGAGCGGCTGCCGCGCGGCGCCGACCCCGCCCGGCACCTCAAACTGGGCCGCGGCGGCCTCAGCGACGTCGAGTGGCTGGTGCAGCTGTTGCAGCTCCAGCAGGCCGGGAAGCACCCGGAACTCCGGACCACGTCCACGCTGGAGGCCCTGGAAGCCGCCGCGGACCTTGGCCTGCTGGACGCTGCAGACGCCGACCTGTTGGCCGAGGCCTGGCGGCTGGCCAGCCGCATCCGGTCGGCCAATGTCATCTGGAGCGGCAAGGCCTCCGACCTCCTGCCGTCCTCGCGCCGCGACCTCGAGGCCGTGGCACGCTGGTGCGGCTACGAGCCGGGCCATGCCGCTGCGCTGGAGGAGGACTACCTCCGGGTCAGCCGGCGGGCCAGGGCTGTCTTTGAGCGTGTCTTCTATGGGCACTGATTGGGTCTGGCTCATCCCGCTCCGCGACCTGGACGCCGATGCCCGGGCCATCCAGCTCGGTGCGGTCGCGGACATGTCGCTGCTGCCCGGCCAGGAACGGTTCGTGGGCGACCCCCTGCGCATGGCGCTGGCAGGGCTCGCGGAAGAGTCACGGCACCCCTGTGTCGTGGAGTCCGGTGGCGATGCTGTCGGCCTCCTGACGCTCCAGGCGGGGGCGGCCGGCCTGGCCGGGTGGCCTGACGATGCCTCGGCGTGGCTCCTGCGGGGCTTCCTCATCGACAGCCGGCACCAGGGCAGGGGGCTGGGAACGCTGGCGGCCACTGCCGCTGTCGAGGCCGCACACAGGCTCACCGCCCGGCACCAAAGCCGCGAGTCCGGCGTCGTACTGTCCGTCAACGAGGAGAACCGTGGAGGCCTGTCTGCTTACCGCCGCGCCGGTTTCGTCGACGCCGGGCCGTACCTGGGCGGTTCCGCGGGGCCGCAGCGGACCATGTTCCGCAGCTTCGCACCCACCGCGCCGGCGTAACGCGCCGGGCCGGCATTGCGCTTAGCAAGCGTTTGCCCGATTATGTGGATGGCGGTGTTCTTCAACCTTGTTGGGGGGAAGGCTGGACAGTCTTCGTCTCGGGGGGCATTCGTCAGGGGGTCCGGCTCCCGGTCTCAGCACGTCTGGAGGCGGGCCCCCACCTTTACGGTCTCCGTCCGCGGCCTGACGGCCCGGACAACGCGAAAGGCGGCCACCGGTTGAATCGGTGGCCGCCTTTCGTTGCTTCAGCGCTCCTGCGGGGCAAGCCGCGGACTAGACGCCGTAGTAGAGCTCGAACTCGTAGGGGTTCGGGCGCAGGGACAGCGGGCGGATCTCGTTCTCGTACTTGTACTCGATCCAGGTGTCGATCAGGTCCTGGGTGAAGACGCCGCCAGCCTGCAGGAACTCGTTGTCCTCGCGCAGGGCCTCCAGGGCTTCCTCCAGGGTGCCCGGAGCCTTCGGGATGTCCTTGGCTTCCTCGGCCGGGAGCTCGTAGAGGTCCTTGTCGATGGGAGCCGGGGGCTCGATGCGGTTGCGGATGCCGTCAATGCCGGCCATCAGCTGGGCAGCGAAGGCCAGGTACGGGTTGGAGGAGGGGTCCGGTGCGCGGAATTCGATGCGCTTGGCCTTGGGGTTGGAACCCGTGATGGGGATACGGATACCGGCGGAGCGGTTGCCCTGCGAGTAGACCATGTTGACCGGGGCCTCGAAGCCCTTGACCAGGCGGCGGTAGGAGTTCACCGTCGGGTTGGTGAAGGCCAGCACGGCGGAGGAGTGCTTGAGCAGGCCGCCGATGTACCAGCGGGCGGTGTCGGACAGGCCGGCGTAGCCCTTTTCGTCGTAGAACAGCGGCTCGCCACCGTTCCACAGCGACTGGTGGCAGTGCATGCCGGAGCCGTTGTCACCGAAGACCGGCTTCGGCATGAAGGTAACCGACTTGCCCCAGGCGTCAGCGGTGTTCTTGATGACGTACTTGAACTTCTGCAGGTCATCGGCAGCGTGGGTCAGGGTGGTGAACTTGTAGTTGATCTCGGCCTGGCCGGCGGATCCAACTTCGTGGTGGCTGCGCTCGACCTCAAGGCCGGCTTCGTCCAGGGCGACGCACATGGCGTCGCGCAGGTCAGCCTGCTTGTCGGTGGGGGAGACCGGGAAGTAGCCGCCCTTGACGGGGGTCTTGTAGCCCAGGTTGCCGCCCTCTTCCTCGCGGCCGCTGTTCCAGTGGGCTTCCTCGGAGTCGATCTTGTAGAAGCTGCCCTCGGGGGAGGACTGGTACTGGACGTTGTCGAACACGAAGAATTCGGCTTCGGGAGCGAAGAACGCGGTGTCGGCGATGCCGGTGGAGGCCAGGTAGGCCTCAGCCTTCTCGGCTACGCCGCGCGGGTCGCGGTGGTAGGGGTCGCCGGTGCGCGGGTTGACGATCGAGAAGTTCAGCGCGAGGGTCTTCTCCATGCGGAAGGTGTCCAGGAACGCGGTGGTGACGTCCGGGATCAGCTGCATGTCAGATTCGGCGATGCCCTGGAATCCGCGGATCGAGGAACCGTCGAAGAGCTGTCCGTTGACGAAGAAATCAGCGTCGACACTCTTCGCGGGGACGTTGAAGTGCTGCTGGACACCCGGAAGGTCGGTGAAGCGGATATCGACGAACTTTACATCTTCGTCCTTGATGAACTTGAGGACTTCGTCCGCAGTCTTGAACATCTATGCTCCTAACGCATATGTAAATATCTGGCATGCACGCCATGTGATCCAGCGCAATCCAAAATCAGGGAGAACGCCTGTTGTCCCTGTCGCGTGTACCTGCCGGGGGATTGCTTGAAACTTCTAACAGACTATGGATCCGGGATTTCCCGTCCGTGTCCGCATTGTTTCGGGCAGGTTACAGAATGCCCTGCTATGACCACGGTATCGTCCGTCCACACTGTGGTCGAGCCCTATCCACAGTGTGGGCGCGCCGCCGGTGCCGGGATCGGTAAACTTGGACGGTGGTAGATCGCAAAGACATAGGCTCCTGGCTCACCGGACCGGACACTTCCGGCATCTCCAAATATCCGGGGGAGCGCCTGGGCCTGCCGGAGTCAGGTCCGGGGTCCATCGCCCGGGCCGGGCGGAGGATCGTTGCGATCATGATCGACTGGGGCATCGCCCTGCTCATCAGCAACTTTGCCTTTGGCGGCGATTCCTGGGCCACGCTGGCTGTCTTCGCCATCGAACAGACCCTGCTGGTGGGAACCCTCGGATACAGCATCGGCCACCGCATCATGGGCATAGCCGTGATCAGGCCGGGCGGGGGCACCCCTGGCCCGCTGGCCGGCCTGGTGAGGGCAGTGCTCCTCTGCCTGGTCATCCCGGCCGTCATTTTCGACCCGGACCAGCGCGGCCTGCACGACAAGGCCATGAATACGCTCCTCATCCGGCGCTGATCCCCACCCGCCGGCAGGCATCGGCGTTCTAGCCGCGGGGCAGTTGCGTCCCGTGATTCTGGCGACGGAAGGCCGGAGCGTTCGTGAGGACCACACCGCAAACCACGACGGCGCCACCCACAAACTGTGCAGCCGTGTGGACGTATCCGGCGAGCATGGTCAGGACGGCGGTGAAAACGGTGATCAGGTTGAGGAACACGCCTGCACCTCCCGCCGGCAGGACCGTCAGTGCGCGGTTCCACAGCACGTAGGACAGTACCGACGGAAAAATCGCGATGAAGAGCAAGGACGCCAATGCACTGCCCGTTGCGGGGAGGGCCGGGCCGCCGCTGGCGAGGTGGACGGGCGCCAACAGGGCCACAGCCACGGCTGCCTGGACCGCCGTAGCCGTAATTGGCGGGACCTTCGGTGCCAGGCGGCCCACGACCGTGTAGGCCGTCCACACCACCACTGCACCCGCCATCAATACTTCCCCGGTGCCAAAACCGGCAGTTGCCAGCCTGCCGATGTCCCCTCCACTGATGACAATGAGGACGCCCGCCAGCGCCACCACGACGCCGGCCACCGCCAGGGGCGTGAGCCGTTCGCGCAGGAACACCGCTGCCGCCAGCGTGATGAGAGCCGGGTTGAAGGCGTTGATCAGTGAGGCATTGAACGCATCGGTATGGTCCAGGGCGAAGTACAGGAGGAGGTTGTAGCCAAGCAGCCCGCACACGCTGAGCGCCAGCAGCCACGGCCACGCAGCCAGAACCGCCCGCCAGGATGGCCGCTCAACAAACTGGGCAATCAGCAGCAGCGGCACCAGCGCAATCGCCCACCGCAGGAAGACCAGGCTGAGGGGGTCGATGCTGTGGACGGCGCCCGCACCCACAACATAATTGCCGGCCCAGAACAGCGTTGCTCCCAGCAGGGAGAAGACGGCCACTGTGCGCTTGCGCCGCGGAGGACCGGCGGCCTGCATCTCCGCTGGGCCAGACGGCTGTGCCTTCAGTTTCTGCTCAGCGGATTCCACAGCGGCGTCCCTGTGTCCGCTAGGCGCGGCTGGACTCGAGGGCAGGGGCGTCCGTTGCGCCGGCAGCCGTAAGGTACCCGCGGCGTCCGGCCCAGCGTTCGAACAACAGGGTGGCGAATGGGAAAATTGCCGAGAACCCGGCCAGCGCGGCCACCCGGAACGGCCAGCGCTGCACGCGCCACAGCATGAGCGCGGCAACCCCGTAGCCGATGAAGAGGGCGCCGTGGATTGGGCCCGCCACCTGGACGCCGAGTTCCGTGGTACCAGCAATCCACTTGAAGTACATGCCGGCCAGGAGTGCTGCCCAACTGCAGGCCTCGGCCACGGCGAGGATGCGGAAGGCTCGGATCGTCGTTGTCCTGAGGGGCATGGTCTTGTCCTGTCGTGGGTGCGATGAACGGTGCCGCAGGAGGCGGACGCCTGCGCGCGGCGAGGAAGGCGCAAAGAAAAACGCCCCGGTACCGGCAGTGCCGGTACCGGGGCGTCTTACCAGCTAGCGTCCGCGGTTGGGACGGGCCTTGTACGGGTCGATGCCCTTGGGGATGGGGAGCCTGGTGCCCATGGACGCGATGCGCTTGGAGACCGTGCTCACTTCGAGCTTGGTCAGTTCGTTCTTCATCTTGCCCATCTGCTTGGCCACCTGGCTCAGCGGCACCTGGCCTTCGCCGCGGCCCGTCTGGATGGTGTGGACCGGAACGTTGGGGAGGATGCGGGCAAGGCGCTTGCGCTCGGCATCGAGCAGCGGCTTCACCCGGTGGGTGGGGCCTTCGCTGACAAGGACGACGCCGGGACGGCCTACGGCACGGAACACGGCATCCTGCGTGCGCGGGTTAACGGCAACGGGCTGGTCTTCCGTAATCCAGCCGCGGCGGAGCGTCCCCAGGGCAGCGCCCGAAGCGCCGGGCTGGTTTTCGATCTGCGCGAACGCAGCACGCTCGGCCCGGCGGGACAGGATGAACGTAGCGGCCAGCAGGCCGAGCGGGATACCGATGATCAGGCCCGTGATCCAGTTGTCCAGCCAGAAACCCACCAGGAAGCTCACGGCCACCACGCCGAGGAACACCAAAAGCATCAGCCACGGAACCATGGGATCGTGGCGGCGGGTCATGGTGAAGACCTCGCCGATCTGCTTGAGCCTGCTGGGCTTCTTGGCCTTCGCTTCCTTGGGCTTGCGCGTGAACAGGCCGCGCTTCACCGCGCTGGAGCCCGCCGGGGTGGAGTTGCTGGAGTCAGGGGATTTCGCCATAGTGCCTCAATTCTACGTGACTTAAACCAAAGGGCCGGACGCTGGATTCTTCCAGTGCCCGGCCCTCTGCCACTTCACAAAGGAGATGTCACGAGTTCGCAGCGAGGAGGGTGCTGGCTTCCTGGCGGGTGGTGCCGGAGTCCTGGATGCCTTCTGCGATGTGGGCGAGTTCGGCGGGGATGTCGCGGCCTTTTTTGCGCATGGCGGTGGCCCAGAGGCGGCCGGCGCGGTAGGAGGAGCGGACCAGGGGTCCGGACATGACGCCGAGGAAGCCGATGTCTTCGGCTTCGTGCTGGAGGTCCACGAATTCCTGGGGTTTGACCCAGCGGTCCACGGGCAGGTGCCGTTCGGAGGGGCGGAGGTACTGGGTGATGGTGATCAGGTCGCAGCCGGCCTGGTGGAGGTCGCGGAGGGCTTCGCTGATTTCTTCGCGGGTTTCGCCCATGCCCAGGATGAGGTTGGATTTGGTGACCATGCCCAGGTTCCGGCCCTGGGTGATGACGTCCAGGGAGCGTTCGTAGCGGAACGCGGGGCGGATCCTTTTGAAGATCCGGGGGACGGTTTCGACGTTGTGGGCGAAGACTTCGGGGGCGGAGTCGCAGATCGCCTTGATGTGGTCGGGGTTGCCGGAGAAGTCGGGGATGAGCAGTTCGACGCCGGTGCCGGGGTTCAGTTCGTGGATTTTGCGGACGGTTTCGGCGTAGAGCCAGACGCCTTCGTCTTCGAGGTCGTCGCGGGCCACGCCGGTGACGGTGGCGTAGCGCAGCTGCATGGATTGGACGGAGCGGGCCACCTTGGTGGGTTCGAACCTGTCCACGGGGGAGGGTTTGCCGGTGTCGATCTGGCAGAAGTCGCAGCGGCGGGTGCATTCGGAGCCGCCGATCAGGAAGGTCGCTTCCTTGTCTTCCCAGCATTCGAAGATGTTGGGGCAGCCGGCTTCTTCGCAGACGGTGTGCAGGCCTTCTTTTTTGACCAGGTTCTTCAGCCCGACGAACTCCGGGCCCATCTGGACCTTGGCCTTGATCCATTCCGGCTTGCGCTCCACCGGGACCGCAGCGTTGCGCTGCTCGATCCGCAGCATCTTCCGGCCTTCAGGTGCCAATGTCACAGTAGAGCTCCTTCAGGGCTCGAAACCAATGCTTCTTCATGCTTGCGGAATTCCTCCACGAACCGCTCCGCGATGTCCGCGGGATGGATCTCCCTGCCCGTTTCAAGGGACATGGTGGTCACTCCGGCGTCGGTGATGCCGCAGGCGATGATCTGGCCGTAGGGCGCCAGATCATTGCTGCAGTTGATGGCGACGCCGTGCATGGTGACGCCGTTCAGGACGCGGATGCCGATAGCCGCAATCTTGCGGTCGGGGCCCTTGGAATCGGCCTTGATCCATACACCCGCGCGGCCTTTGATGCGTTCAGCCTTGATGCCGTAGTCCGCCATGACGGTGATCATGATCTCTTCCAGCCGCTCCACATAGTCCCTGATCCCGGAGCGGTTCTTCAGCTTCAGGATTGGGTAGGCAACCAGCTGGCCGGGGCCGTGCCACGTAAGTTTCCCGCCGCGGTCCACCGCGACCACCGGCGTACCGTCAAAGGGCCGCTCGTGGTCCTCGGTAAGCTTGCCGGCCGTATAGACAGCGGCGTGCTCCAAAAGAAGGACTGTGCTGGGCGCACTTCCGGCGACAACTTTGTCATGGAGTTCGCGCTGGGCATCCCAGCCTTCCATGTAATCAACGAAGTCGGGGGCAAGACCCAGCTGTGAAAACTCAAGAGTCATGGCATCCAGCTTAGACCCCGCAGCCGTACCGACCCGGTTTAGTGTCCAAGCTCACCGGCTGCACTCTTTGTGACCGCGGACGCCAAAGGCTGTGGATAACTTCTGCAGGGCGGACGGAACTCGGCTAGACATGGACCATGGACGATGTACAGGCACCCGACGTACCCGGCTACGACGTCGGCAGGCTGCTGGGCCGCGGCGGCAGCGCGGACGTGTGGCTGGCCAGGGAACAACGGACGGGACAGGAATACGCCCTGAAGTGCTTCCGGGCGGCCGGGAGGGGGACGCGCAGCAGCCCGGGCATCACCGAGGAGGAGGTGCGACGGGAGATCCGCATCCTGTCAGTCCTGGACCACCAGCACCTGATCCGGGCCCACGACGCGGTGCAGGGGAGGGAGCCGGGCAATGGTACGGCTCTGACCATGGATTATGCTGCCGGCGGTTCCCTGGCCCAGTTGGTGTCCGCCCGCGGCAGGCTCAGCGTGGGGGAGACGGTCACAGTATTGACGCCGATCGCCCAGGCCTTGGCGTACCTGCACGGCAAAGGCTTCACGCATTCTGACGTCTCGCCCGGAAACGTGCTGTTCACCGGGCAGGGAAAACCGATGCTGTCGGACCTGGGGATCGCCCGGATGCTGGGCGATCCCGGCCGTACCGGGGCCACAGGAACCGACGGATTCGTGGATCCGTCCCCGGTGGACGCCGTCCGCGCCGGCCTCCAGCCGGAACGCGACGTGTACTCGGTGGCAGCCCTGGGCTGGTATTGCCTGACGGGTGATGCGCCGGGACGGACCGCCGACCGGCCTCCGCTGTCCCTGCTGGTCCCCGGCGTTCCCAAAGACCTGGTGGCCGCCCTGGAAGCAGGACTGAACGACGAGCGCAGGCTGCGACCTGACGCGCTGGGGCTGGCCACGGCCGTCTACCGCAGTGCCGAACCGCAACCCGTGGACCTCTCCGGCGCTGTCCACCCCAGCGTCCTGCCGGAGCTGCTGACCCGCCGCCACGTTCCCCCGGCGTCTCGGGGCAGCGGACTCCGGGACAAAATCCAGGGGCTTCGCCGCCGGGCGGTGGCCTCCCGGTGGTCCGCGCGGCCGGGAGCGGCAACAACTACAACCGCGACGGCCAGGGGAAAGCACGCGGAGGGACCGGCCGGTGGCCAAGTGCTGCGGCTTCTGAGGCGGTCCGTGCTGCCGCTCGTTGCCGCGGCTGCAGCCGTGCTGTGGTGGCTGTCAGCGTCCGCCGGGCACGGCATGTGGCCCGGGAACCCTGCGCACGCTCCGGTCCCGCAAGCTGCCTCCCCGGCCGCAACAGGCGGCGGGGACCGGGCGGCCGGGCCCCTGGACGCGGCGCGGGAGCAGGCAGGGGCAGCGGATCCAGTAATAGCCGCACAAGGGCTGGCAGCGGTTCGCGACTACGCCTTCAGCAGCGGGGGAATGGAACTGTTGGCGGACGTAAACGCCCCCGGGTCGGCTGCCGCCGCAGCTGACCAGAGGATCTCCGGCCAGGTTGCCGCCGGCCGGCGGCTCGCCGGATTCAGCACCACGCTGTCAGGGTTGGCTGTCGAGGACGGGGCAACCGGCGAGCACGCGGTGGTGCGGGCCGTCTCCACTACCTCCGCTTACCAGGTGGTGGACCCGGACGACACCGTCCTGGCCACCGGGCCCGCGAGCCCGCCGCAGCCGCTGCGGCTGGTCCTGGAGTCCGTGGAGGGCCGGTGGCGGGTCAGCGACATCCTGCCCGGCCGGTGAACAGCCACCAGTGAATAGCTCGGGAGCCCCTGGCTTACAGCATTGCCGGTTGGCTCACTGCCTAGTCCTGCGGGGCCGCACCGGACTTTTCCGCCACCCAGCGGGCTGCATCTGCCAGATGCCCGTACTGCCACTGGAACCCGGCAGCTGCCAGGACGGCCGGTTCCATCCGCTGGCTGTGCAGCAGGAGTTCCTCACCCAGGCCGGGCATCACGGTCCGCAGCACGGGGGCGGGGACCCGCAGCAACGCGGGCCGGTGCAGGGCCTTGGCCAGGGCCGCCACGATGGTATTCACATCTGCCTGTTCAGGGGCGGCCACGTTGACCGGCCCGGACACCGGGGAGGCCAGCAGGAACAGGAACGCGGCCGATACATCGGGAAGCGTCACCCAGGGCCAGAACTGCCTGCCGTTGCCAAATGGGCCGCCCACCCCCAGGCGCAGCAGCGGGAGCAGCTTGCCCAGCGCCCCGCCGGACTGGCTGAACACCACGCCGGTCCGCGGCGTCACCACCCGCACGCCCGCCGGGGCCATCAGCGCGGCCTGCTCCCACTCAATGCAGATTTGCGAGAGTGTCCCCTCGCCGGCCGCCGCGTCTTCCCGCAGGACGGTATTGCCCGCGTCACCGTAGTAGCCCGAACCGGACTGGCTGATGAAGGCTGCCGGTGGAGTGTCGGCCCGTGCCATAGCCTGCACCAGGGTCCTGGTGGGTCCCAGCCGGGAACTGAACAGTTCCTCCACGCGGTGCCGTGTCCACGGCCGGTCACCGATGCCGGCGCCGGAAAGATTGACCACAGCGTCCGCGCCGGACAGCACCCCGGGATCCAGGACCCCGGCCGCCGGATCCCAGCGGACTTCGCTGGCACTGGCAGGGGGCCTGCGGACCAGTGTCAACACCGAGTGGCCGGCACTGCGGAAGGCCGCGGACATGGAGGTACCGATGAGCCCGGAGGCGCCGGCCATGACGATATGCATGGTCCATCTCACCACGGCAGCACGGGTTGTGTATCTCCCGCGGGGCGGGGGAGGGGATGGCTATGATCGAACGATGACCTCTTCCAGCTACTTCCGTTTCCCGCATCTGCACGGTGATCTGGTCACTTTCGTGGCCGAGGACGACGTGTGGATCGCGCCCCTGGACGGCGGACGCGCCTGGCGTGTCTCCTCGCTCCAGCTCCCTGCCCGCAACCCGCGTTTTACCCCTGACGGCAAGCGCCTGGTGTGGACCGTAGTCCAGGGAACGGCGCCGGAGGTAGTGTCCGCACAGGTGGACGGCGGCGGGTACCGGCAGCTCACCTATTTCGGCCATAGCACCACCAAGGTCAAGGGATTCACCACTGGCGGATCCGTGGTGGTCACCAGCGCGTTCCGCCAGGCCGAAAGCCGGCACACCCACGCCTACAGCGTCCCGCTTGACGGCGGCTGGGCCCAGGAGCTCCCCTATGGACCCGTGGAGGCCGTTGCCTTCGGCCCCGAAGTTGGCGATGAACGGCCCGTGGTCCTGGCCAGTGTGCTCTCCCGCGAACCTGCATGGTGGAAGCGGTACCGGGGTGGAACCGCCGGGAAGCTGTGGATCGACCGCGACGGCAACGGCGAATTCGAACGCCTCCTGCCGGACCTTGACGGCAACCTCACCGACCCCCTCTGGGTGGACGGCCGCATCGCCTTCCTGTCCGACCATGAGGGCTACGGCAACCTGTACTCGGTCCTCCCCAGCGGAAAGGACCTGCGCAGGCACACCGACCACCAGGACTTCTATGTCCGGCACGCAGCCACCGACGGCAAGCGGGTCATCTTTGAATCGGCCGGCGAACTCTGGGTCCTCCACGACCTTGGCTCGGATGCGGTAAAGCTGGACATCAGCCTCGGGTCCGCCAGCCAGACGAGGCGCCCCGCACTGCTCGACGCCGTCAAGCACCTCGGTGCGGTGGCGCCTGATGTGGCGGGCGCCGCCAGCGCCGTCGAATCCCACGGCACCATCCACTGGCTGCGGCACAAAGACGGCCCGTCGCGCATCATCGAGGCCACCCCGGGCGTCCGCGGCCGGTTGCCCAGGCCGCTGGGAGACGGACGCATTGCCTACATCGCCGACCACGGCGGCGTGGAAGCGCTGCATATCAAGGACATCGCCGCACCCGTTCCGCACACCGCCGGAAAGCCGGGCAGCCAGGCCCCTGATGCCCCGGCCGGGGCATCACCGGTCGGGGAGGACACTGAGGCGGTCAGCCTGCCCCAGCCTGTCCCGGCGTCCGGAGCCAAAGTGCCGGCGGCAACAACGGCCCACGTGTCCACCGATGACGAGCAGCAGGCGGACGTGGCGCCCCAGGCCGACGCCCCCGGCACCGAATCCCAGGTTCCCGCGGCGGACGCGGGTGTCACCGTGCCCACGCCGTCCCGCGCCAGTTCGCTGGAGCCGAGCCCCGACGGCCGCTGGGTTGCCCTCGGGACCTCCTTTGGTGATGTCTTCGTGGTGGACACCCGCACCGGAGACCTCACCCAGGTAGCCAGCATCGGGGAGGGCAGCATCGCCGAGCTTGGGTGGTCGGCGGATTCCCGCTGGCTGGTCTGGTCCGAGCCCGTCACCTCCTTCGGTTCGCGCAGCCGGCTGCGCCTGGCTACCGTGGACCGGCTCGACGCGGAACCAGTGGAGGTTACCGACGGCCGCTTCCGCGACGCCTCCCCGGCCTTCACCCCGGACGGGAAATTCCTTGCCTTCCTGTCAAACCGCAGCTTCGACCCCGTGTACGACGGGCACTCGTTCGACCTGTCCTTCCCCAGTCCCATCAAGCCGTACCTGGTGGCGCTTGCGGCCGGGACGCCGTCGCCCTTTGGCCCTTCAATTGATCCCGCGGGCGGGGAGCCTGACGCCGGAACGGAGCCAGAAGCCGCTGACGGTGCCGGGGACGGCGCGGTGCCCGCCGTCACTGTCGATCCGGAGGGCCTTGCCCACCGCGTGATCGGCGTTCCCGTGCCGCAGGGCAACTACAGCGCGTTGAAGGCCGTTGACGGCGCGCTCCTCTGGCTCGACTCCGTCCTGGCGGGCGTGACCGGCGACGGGAAGGCCAGCCAGGAGGACAAGGACGCCCGTCCCAGCCTGGTCCGGTATGACATCGCCCGGCGCAAGCAGGCCACCCTGGTGGATGCCGTGGACAGCTACCGGCTCTCGGGTGACCGCAGCAAAGTGGTGGTCGTCGCCGACAAGCAGGTGACCGTTGCTCCGTCCGACGCGAAGGCGGACGAGGAATCCGGCAAGCTGGTCAAGGTGGACCTGGGCCGGATCCGCGTCCTGCTGGACCCGCTGAGCGTCTGGGGACAGGCATTCGACGAGGCCTGGCGCCTGCAGCGCGACTTCTTCTGGGCCGAGGACATGGCCGGGCAGGACTGGGAGTCCATCCACGCCCGGTACCGTCCCCTGGTGGAACGGCTGGGCTCCCATGATGACCTCGTGGACCTCCTGTGGGAACTGCACGGCGAACTGGGAACTTCCCACGCCTACGTGCGCCCCGCGGCCGTCACCGAACGCGGCAGCCGCGGACAGGGCAGGCTCGGCGCCGATCTCGTGCACACCGCCCGCGGCTGGGAGATCACCCGCATCCTGGCGGGCGAGTCCTCTGACCCGCTCGCGACGTCGCCCCTGACCAGGCCGGGGGTCGGCGCCAAGGCGGGGGACGTCCTGCTGGCCGTCGACGGCGTCCCGTTGTCTGAAAACACCACCCCTGCCATGCAGTTGGTGGGGGCCGCCGGCCGCGCCGTGGAGCTCACCCTCCTCAACGGCCCCGGACACGGCGGCGCTGAGGGCAGCCAGCGGAGGGTCGCCGTCGTGCCGGTCAAGGATGAGGAACGCCTGCGGTACCAGGAATGGGTGGCGGCCAACCGGCGGACGGTCCGCGAGGCTTCCAGCGGAACCTTCGGTTACCTGCACATCCCGGACATGATGGCCAACGGCTGGGCCCAGCTCCACCGCGACCTGGATACCGAAACGGCATTCGATGGCCTGATCGTCGACGTGCGCCGCAACCGCGGTGGGCACACCTCCCAGCTTGTTGCCGAGCTCATTGGCCGCAAGGTCACGGGATGGAGCATGCCACGCGGCGAGAAGCCGCGCACCTACCCCCACCATGCGCCGCGCGGGCCCGTGATCATCCTTGCGGACGAGTTCGCCGGGTCCGATGGCGACATCATCACCCAGGTGTCAAAGCTCCGCGGCATCGGCCCGGTCATCGGAACGCGCACCTGGGGCGGTGTGGTCGGCATCGACAACCGGTTCACCCTGGCGGACGGCACCGGCGTCACCCAGCCCCGCTATGCCAACTGGTTCGGCGGCGGCGTGGGCTGGAGCGTGGAGAACTACGGCGTTGACCCGGACATCGAGGTGACCTACCCGCCGCACGCGTACGCCGCCGGGCGCGACCCTCAGCTGGAGTACGGCATCGGGGCGCTGAAGGAGATGATCCAGGAACTTCCCACGGACCGCCCGCCGGCCCGTTCCGGTTACCGGAAGCTGAAGCCTGCTCCGCTGCCGGCACGCCGCCACGACGGCTAGCCCCGGCCGGCAACGCAAAGGCCCTGCCCTTCCGGAATTCCGGAAGGGCAGGGCCTTTGCGCTGTGCGGGGGTGCGGAACCTAGGACTGCAGCGTGGCGTCGAGGGTGATCTCGATTCCGGCCAGGGCCTGGGACACCGGGCAGCCCTTCTTGGCGGCCTCGGCAATGCGCTGGAAGTCTTCTTCCGAGATGCCGGGGATGCGGGCGTTGAGGGTCAGGTGGCTGCCGGTGATGCCGGTTCCGGGCTGGAAACCAACCTCCGACTTGGTGTTGACCTCTTCCGGCGTGAAGCCCGCCTGGCTGAGTTCGTGGCTGAACGCCATGGAGAAGCAGGCCGAGTGGGCGGCTGCGATCAGCTCTTCCGGGCTGGTCTTTCCGCCGGCAGCCTCCGTGCGCGCCTTCCAGGTGACATCGAAGGTGCCCAGGCCGGAGCTGTCCAGGGTGGTGTTGCCCGAGCCCTCGGTCAGGCTTCCGGTCCATACGGTGTGGGCGTTGCGTGTTGTAGCCATGTCTCTCCTCAACGTCGATTCGGTCCGGGTCCGGCGGCATGGCCGGGCCCACCGTTTCCCATCCTAGGGATCCAGCCCCTGCCGCGCACGGATTGTCCGCTCTCAGAGGATTATGACCGGCTCCCGGCTTGGGTTTACTGCCAGATGGTGGCGATGGCGATGTTGACCAGGGCCAGGCCGCCTACACCGTGGGCGAGGCCGGTGGAGACGGGTTCACCCTTCTTGACCTTGCGGGTGCCGATAATGGCCAGGACGGCAACCACGATGGCGATGACGAACTTGATGCCCAGCTTGGCGTAGTTGGGGTCCTTGTCCGGCAGGAACGGAAGGATGCCCATCATGGCGATGCCGGTAAGAAGCTGCAGGAAGGCACCGTCACGCTGGCGCGGGTGCACGGTAGGGGTCCGCATCGTGGCGATCCAATAGCCGACGATCATGGCCGCGCCCACTACGTGCAGGAAAACCAGGATGTTAAAGAGGATAGTCATGGCTCCAGCTTAGCCAGTCACTTCTACCGCCTGTAGCAAAGCCACGCTGGCCACCCGTGCCCGGAGCCCGTTAAACAACGACGGCGGCGCGCGCCGCCGGTGGTTATCCCACCGATGGCACCCGCCGCCGTCGTTCGTGGCTGGCTGTTACAGCCCCAGGTCCGCTTCGAAGGCGCCTTCTTCGAGGCGTGCCTTCAGGGTCTGGAGGAACCGGCCCGCGTCCGCGCCGTCCACCAGGCGGTGGTCGTACGTCAGGGACAGGTACATCATGGAGCGGATGGCGATGGAGTCGTCACCGTTTTCGTCGGCAACCACAACGGCACGCTTGACGATCGCGCCGGTGCCCAGGATGCCAACCTGCGGCTGGTTGATGATCGGGGTATCGAACAGTGCGCCGACAGAACCGATGTTGGTGATGCTGAACGTGCCGCCGGACAGTTCATCCGGACCGATCTTGCCATCGCGGGTGCGGGAGGCAACGTCGGCAATCTTGCCAGCCAGGCCGGCGAGGTTCAGGTTGCCGGCGTCGGCGATGACCGGAACCAGCAGGCCCTTGTCGGTGTCGACGGCGATCGCCAGGTGCTCGGCGTTGTGGTAGGTGATTTCCTGCTTGTCCTCGTCGTACGCAGCGTTGAGCTTGGGGTGCTGCTTGAGGGCCTCGGCCACTGCCTTGGCGATGAACGGCAGGAAGGTCAGCTTGACGCCGTTCTGGGCCTGGAACGAGTTCTTGGCGCGGGCGCGCAGCTTGGCGACCTTGGTCATGTCCACTTCGTGCACCTGGGTGAGCTGGGTGGAGACCTCGAGGGACTCGCGCATGCGGCGGGCAATGACCTGGCGGATGCGGGGAGCCTTCTGGGTGGTTCCGCGCAGCGACGAGGCTGCTGCACCCGACGCGGCCGGGGCGGAAGCAGCAGGGGCTGCGGCCGGAGCCGCTGCCGGGGCAGCCTTGGCTTCAGCGGCGGCCATGACATCCTGCTTGCGGATGCGGCCGCCAACACCGGTGCCGGACAGTGAGGAGATGTCCACGCCGTGCTGGTTGGCCAGCTTGCGGACCAGGGGAGTGACGTAGCCGGATTCCGAGCCTGCGGCCGGGGCGGCTTCCTGGGCCGCCGGGGCAGCCTGTGGGGCGGGCGCCGGAGCTGCGGCAGGTGCCGGTGCTGCCGCCGGAGCGGGAGCTTCCTGCTTCGGTGCTTCCTGCTTGGGGGCTTCCTGCTTCGGAGCTTCCTGCTGGGGAGCTGCGGGTGCAGCCTGCGGAGCAGCGGCAGCGGGGGCGCCCGAGCCGATAACGGCCAGCACGGAACCGACCTCGGCGGTCTCGTCCTCGTTGACCCGGATTTCCTGCAGCGTGCCGGCAACCGGGGAGGGGATCTCGGTGTCCACCTTGTCGGTGGAGACCTCGAGCAGGGGCTCGTCGACCTCGACGGAGTCGCCCACGGCCTTGAGCCAGCGGGTGACGGTGCCTTCGGTAACGCTCTCGCCCAGGGCGGGAAGCGTTACTTCGTGGCTTTCGCCGCCGGCAGCCGGAGCTTCCTGGGCGGGCGCTTCCTGCGCGGGTGCTGCTTCAGCGGGTGCTTCCTGTGCAGGTGCCTCCTGGGCCGGAGCCTCCTGCGCCGGAGCGGCAGCGGGAGCTTCTTCGGCCGGGGCGGAACCGCCGCCGGAGCCGTCGCCGATGCGCACCAGCGGTGCGCCAACCTCGGCGGTCTCGTCTTCAGCGACCAGGATTTCTTCAATCACGCCAGCTACGGGAGAGGGGATTTCAGTGTCTACTTTGTCGGTGGAGACTTCGAGCAGCGGCTCGTCCACCTCTACCCGGTCACCTACCTGCTTGAGCCAGCGGGTGACGGTTCCTTCGGTGACACTCTCACCGAGGGCGGGCAAGTTAACGGATTCAGACATGTCGTCCCCGTTCTCCTTATTGATCTTTAGTGCGAATGATTGCTGCCTTGTTGGAAGCCTAGTGCACCCGGTCTGCGCGACCGGGTGCACCGGGCCTGGTAATGCTGGGGGGAACTAGCCGTGCAGCGGCTTGCCGGCCAGCGCCAGGTGGGCTTCGCCGAGGGCTTCGTTCTGGGTGGGGTGGGCGTGCAGCAGCTGCGCAACGTCCTCCGGGTAGGCTTCCCAGTTCACGATCAGCTGGGCTTCGCCCACCTGCTCGCCCATGCGGGCACCGATCATGTGGACGCCCACCACGGGGCCGTCCTTCTGGCGGACCAGCTTGACCAAGCCGGAGGTGCCAAGGATGGAGCTCTTGCCGTTGCCGGCCAGGTTGTATTCCTGGGTCTGCACCTGGTCTTCGCCGAACTTCTCCTTGGCAGCCTTCTCGGTGTAGCCAACGGTGGCGATCTCGGGTTCGGAGTAGGTGACCTTGGGGATGTTGATGTCCTCGACCACAACAGGCTTCAGGCCGGCGATTTCCTCGGCCACGAAGATGCCCTGCTGGTAGCCGCGGTGGGCCAGCTGCACGCCGGGGACGATGTCGCCGACGGCGTAGATGTTGCCGACGCCGGTGTGGAGGCGCTCGTTGGTGATGACGAAGCCGCGGTCGATGGTGACGCCGGCTTCCTCGTAGCCCAGGTTGGCGGTGACGGGGCCACGGCCCACGGCGACCAGCAGCAGGTCTGCTTCGAACGTCTTGCCGTCCACCAGGGTGACCTTGACGCCGTCGTCATTCTGCTCGACGCCCTGGAAGAAGATGCCGGTGGAGAACTTGATGCCGCGCTTCTTGAAGGCGCGCTCGAAGTTCTTGACGATGGTGGCGTCCTCGTTGGGAACGAGGGAGGGCAGGCCTTCGACGATGGTGACGTCCACGCCGAACGACTTCCAGACCGAAGCGAATTCGACGCCGATGACGCCGCCGCCCAGGATGATGGCGCTCTTGGGGATGGAGTCCATGGTCAGCGCCTGGTCGGAGGTGATGACCTTGCCACCGATTTCGAGGCCCGGAAGGGTGCGCGAGTAGGAGCCGGTGGCCAGGACGATGTTCTTGCCCTTGTAGGCGGTGCCGTTCACCACGACGGTGTCGGTGCCCTGGAGCTTGCCTTCGCCCTCGATGACGGTGATGCCCTTGGACTTGATGAGGCCCTGCAGGCCCTTGTACTTTCCGGCGATGATGCCGTCCTTGTACGCGTTGACGGCGTTGATGTCGATGCCGTCGAGGGTGACGTTCACGCCGTACTTGGCGGAATCACGGGCGTGGTCGGCCAGCTCTGCGGAGTGCAGCAGGGCCTTGGTGGGGATGCAGCCGTTGTGGAGGCAGGTGCCGCCCAGCTTGCCCTTCTCCACGAGGCCGACGGTGAGGCCGAGCTGTACCGCACGCAGCGCTGCAGCGTATCCGCCGCTGCCGCCACCGAGTACCAGGATGTCGAATTCTTGCGCAGTTGCCTGATCGGCCACTAAAACGCTCCCTCGCGTGAACGATGACGCGTTCAGCGCGCATCATCTGGTCTTGGAACTTGCACTGCCGTGATTATGTCAGCAGGGCAACTCTCTTGCATTTGTGACTACCGTGGTTCACCTTAGCGAACCACCTATCCATGCTCCACCTTGGCACTGCGTTTGTGGAGCGCTTGTGTCCAGTGTCACGCGGCTCTGTGGCACAGGAATCACCTGGCCGCAGGGCCGCGTGGCACGGGGGTTGCAGCGGTTTCTCAGGCGGCGGCCAGGATGTCTTCCACGTAGGCCACCAGGGTCCGGACGGTGCATCCGGTGCCCTGCTTGTGCGTGTAGCCGTAAGGGCTTCCATTGTTAAAGGACGGTCCCGCGATGTCGATGTGGGCCCAGGGGATCTGTTCGCCTGCCTTGTCCTTACCCACGAACTCGCGCAGGAACACGGCTGCGGTCATCATCCCGCCGTGCCGTTCGCCGATGTTGGCCAGGTCCGCCACCTGGGAGTCCAGCGTGGGGCGCAGCTCCTCCGGCAGGGGCATGGGCCACACCGGCTCGCCCGCACGGTCCGCCGCCGACTTAAGGGCACCGGTGACACTGTCCGAGCCCATGACGCCGGCGGTGCGGTTGCCCAGTGCGATCAGCTGTGCGCCCGTCAGGGTGGCCACGTCGATGATGGCGTCGGGGAGTTCGCGGCTGGCGGCAACGATGCCGTCGGCCATGACCAGCCGGCCTTCGGCGTCGGTGTTGAGGACCTCCACGGTCTTGCCGCCGTACATGGTCAGGACGTCGGCGGGGCGTGAGGCACCGCCGCCGGGCATGTTCTCGGCAATGCAGAGCCAGGCGGTGGCCTTCACCGGCAGGCCCAGTCCCGCGAGGGCCAGGACGGTGTTAAGGACGACGGCGGCACCGGCCATGTCGCTCTTCATGTCACCCATGTTCAGGGCCGGCTTGAGCGAGATCCCGCCGGTGTCGAACGTGATGCCCTTACCGACGAGCGCGATCTTGGCGGTCGCCTTGGCTGGGGCGTACTCGACCTTGACCAGGCGGGGCTGGCGCGTGGAGCCCTTGCCCACGCCCATGATGCCGCCGAAGCCTTCCTTTTCCAGCCGCTTCTCATCCCACACGGTGACCTTGACGGGGAGGCCCTTGGCCAGGTCCTTGGCCGCCTCAGCGAATGATTCCGGGTACAAGTGGCTGGGCGGCGTGTTGACCAGGGAGCGGGTGTGGTTCACGGCCTTGGCAACCAGTCCGGCACGCTTGAGGGCGGCTTCGAGTTCTGCGGTGCCGGCAAGTTCGGTGAAGATCATCACGTTGCGGACCGGATCCTTGAGCCCGTCCGTTGAGGACCGGAACTCGGTAAAGGAGTAGGCGCCCAGCGCGGCACCCTCGGCGACCGCCGCCACGTCCGCCACTGCCGCCGTCGGGAACGCCAGGGTGACCGTGGCCAGGCCGGCCAGCTGCCGTACGGCCGACCCCGCTGCCCTGCGGAGTGCCTCACCTGTGATTGCTCCCGCGGCGGGGACCTTTCCGACGCCGGCCAGGACCAGGATGCCGGCACCGGTCTCGGGCAGGCCCGGCAGGCGGACCAGCTGGTCTGCAGCGCCGCTCACCCCGAGTGCCTTGAGTGAGTCCGCGAGTGCTTCTGCGGACTTTGCCGTCAGCGGGTTCTCCAGCAGGACGGGGCCATCGGTTCCCTGCCCCACCCCGATGACCACTGCGTCGCTGGGGCTCTTCTTCAGGTCCCGCGAGACGGTACTAAGGTTGACTTCAGTATTCTTGACCACAGGGATGAGTCCTCAATTCTCGAAACGTTCGGGCAGGGATGCATGTTGGGCGCGCTGCCATGATGGCCCGGATCCGGCCGTTCCGGACGGTCACCGGGTGGGTTCAGGCCCGGCTGGCAGGCCAGTTCCGATCGTAGCCCTTCACCGGCGCAGCAGGGGAATTTCCTGAGAGGTGCGCCACACCGGCCCGTGGAATGCCGGGTGCCCGTACAGCGTTATGAATGATGTCCACCCGCACCCTGAAAGGAACATGCCGTGCTTGAACGGATTTCCGGCTCCCTGCTGGACCCCGACGTGCTTTATGCCAGCAACATCGAGCTGTTCCACAGCCCCGAACTGCAGGGGTTGAACCTGGTCATGGGTTTCACCGGGTTTGCCGACGCCGGCCACGTGGTGAAGCAGATCAACGCGGAACTGCTGGATTCCCTTGATACCCAGCCGGTCGCGGTCTTCGACGCGGACCAGTTGATTGACTACCGCTCCCGGCGGCCGCACCTGAGCTTCGTCGAGGACCACATCGAGGACTACCAGGAGCCCCGGCTGGCCCTCTACCGCCTGGTGGACGGGCTGGGGAAGCCGTTCCTCCTCCTGGCCGGCTTCGAACCGGACCTGCAGTGGGAACGGTTTGCCCGTGCCGTCGTTAACATCGTGGAGAAGCTGGACGTCAACCTGGTCACCTGGATCCACTCCATTCCGATGCCCGTGCCGCACACCCGCCCCGTGGGCGTGACCGTGCACGGAAACCGGCCCGAGCTGATCGAGGGCATCTCGGTATGGAAGCCCACCGTGGAAGTTCCCGCGGCCGTCGGCCATATCCTGGAGCTGCGCCTCGTCGAGGCCGGACGCAACGTAGCCGGGTACGTCATCCACGTCCCGCACTACCTTGCCGAAGCTGAATACCCCACCGCCGCCGTCGCCGGCCTGGAATACCTCGGCGCCGCCACGTCCCTCATGCTGCCCACCGACCGGCTCCGGGAATCGGGCCGCGAGGTCAGCCGCCAAATCGCCGAGCAGATCGAGGCCTCCGAAGAGGTCCAGCAGGTGGTCTCCCGCCTCGAAACCCGCTATGACGAGAAGGCAGACGGCATGGTGCGGCGGTCGCTGCTGGCCAATGAAAACGACGAGCTTCCCGACGCCGACGACCTCGGTGCCGCGGTGGAGGCCTACCTGGCCAGGGAGAACCCCGGGCAGTAGCGCGGCGTCACAGCATCCGGGGGTGCGCCCGCGGGACGGGCATAATAAAGGAGTGACTGCACCCCGCGCCTGGCTTATCTGGACCATTGGAATTTTCGGGTACCTGGTGGCCGTGGCGCAGCGGACCTCGTTTGGTGTGGTGGGCCTGGAGGCGACCGAGCGGTTCCACGCCACCGCCTCTGCCATCTCCTTCTTCACCGTCCTGCAGCTGCTGGTCTACGCGGGCCTCCAAATTCCCGTGGGCCTGCTGGTGGACAGGTTCGGATCGCGGGCCATGATCGCCGGCGGTGCGGTCCTGATGGGACTCGGGCAGCTGCAGCTCGCCTTTGCCGAAAGCATCCCCGGGGGAGTCCTGGGCCGCGTGCTCGTGGGCGCCGGCGACGCCATGACCTTTATCTCCGTGATCCGGCTCATTCCGTTGTGGTTCGCTCCCGCCCGTGTGCCTTTGGTCACGCAGCTGACAGGGATGTCCGGGCAGCTGGGGCAGCTGTTCAGTGTCCTGCCTTTCGCGCTGGTGCTGCACCTGTCCGGATGGACCCCGGCCTTCCTGATGCTGGCCGGAATGTCCGCTCTCGCCGTCGTACTTGTCGTCCTGATGCTGCAGGACGCGCCGCCCGGCAGCGAACGGCCGCACGCCCGGCAGGGGCTCAGGGCCACAGGGGCATCGCTTGCCCGCGCCTGGCGCCAGCCCGGCACCCGGCTGGGAATGTGGAGCCACTTCACCATCCAGTTTTCCGGCACCGTCTTCGCCATGACCTGGGGCTATCCGTTCCTGATCTCCGGGCAGGGACTGGATGCCGGAACCGTTGCCGCCCTGATGGCGCTCTACGTCGCTGCCGCCATGGCCGTCGGCCCCTTCATTGGACGCTTCGTGTCGCGGCACCCGTTGCGCCGTTCCACCATGGTGCTGCTGATAGCGGGGGGAACAGCCGCCGCGTGGGCGGCCGTGCTGCTGCTGCCCGGCCGTGCCCCGCTGTGGCTGCTGGCCGGCCTGGTGGTGGTGCTCGCCATCGGCGGCCCGGGCTCCATGATCGGCTTCGACTTCGCCCGGACCTTTAATCCCGCGCACCGGATCGGCACTGCCACCGGGATCGTCAACGTCGGCGGCTTCATCGCGGCCCTGGTGTCGATCTTCCTGATCGGCCTGGTGCTCGACGTCCTCTACGCTTCCGGGTTCTCCCAGGGGGTGCTGTACGGCCTGGACCCCTTCCGGCTGGCGTTGAGCGTCCAGTTCCTGGTCCTGGCCTTCGGCGCCGCCGCCATCATCGCCTCACGGCGGAAGGTGCGCCGGCAGATGGCGGCGCAGGGGATCGTGGTGCCGCCGCTGCGCAGCGCGCTGGCCCGGCAACGCCGTGAAAGCCTGGCGCGCCGCCGCCAGACAACGCCCCGCGACGACTGACTGCTCCTGCACAGGCCGTGTTTGATGCGGTCTTGACCACCCCGGGTCCCCGGGCGGCCGCACTTGTCCACTTACAGCGGGAACTCCCTTACCGGGCGCCGCGTCCGGGCAAAAGCTGGAGCCATGACAGCTTCAGAACGACTCACAGTCCGCGGACCCGAAGATATTCTCGGTTTCATTCCACATTCCCTGGGGTACTGGCCTGCCTCCAGCCTGGTGGCCATCACGCTGCACGGCACCAGGCTCGGCGCCACGCTGCGGCTCGACCTCCCGGGGCCGGACGTCCAGGCAGACCCCGCCGGTTTTGCCGGCGCCGTCCGGAGTTACCTGGCGTCCGACCAGGAAGCTGACGGCTCGTTGCTTGCCGTCTTCACCAGCGACGCGATGATGGCTCCGCCGTCCGCCTACCACCGCCTTGTCCTGGTGGTGCAGTCAGTCCTGGCTAGGGCCGGGATGCCCGTCCGGGATGCCTGGTTCGTGGGGGAGAACTACTGGCGCGACGCACTGTGCAGCGATCCTTCGTGCTGCCCGCTTCCGGGGCGCCCGGTGCAGCAGATCCGGGACAGCACGCTGAACACCGAAATGGTGTACAGGGGCAGCAGCGTCGGCCCGGCTCCGGCAGCAGGCGGCGGCCCGGCAGCTTCCGTCCCCGCCATCCACCTGGCAGCTGTCAACGAGGCTCAGGCGGGCTGGGAAGCACAGCTTGGCAGGCGCTCCGGGAGCAGGCAGCAGTTCAATGCCGTGCTCGATTTCTGGGAGATGCTGCTCGAGCGGTCCGGGTCCGGGCCGTGGATCCCGGACGTCGAGCGGGACGCCTTCCTCAGGGCCACCCTGCTCTGCCCCACCTGGCGCGACGCCGTGCTGGTGATGGCGGCCGCCGGCAGGAATGCTGCGGCGGCCGGAGTCGGCCAGTTTGCTGTCTTCAAGGACCCGGCCGCCGACGGCAACGACGCTTGCGTGGTGCCGCTGCCGCTGTTGCCGCCGGCGTCAGCTGCGCGCCGATCTCAGGGGCGGGGCCGGGCAGGGGCCGCCGCGGGGCCCAAGGCGGTCCGTCCACGGGCGCCGCGTCCAGTGCGGGAGACCGGAACGGGCGCCGGATCCGTTCCCGCAGGCTACGGCGAGGTCCTCGTGGGCATGGCACCCGAGGTTCCCGATTGGGAGGCCCTGGAAACATTGGACCGGGTTCTTGCCCAGTTGGCTGCTTTGGGCGGCCCTGCGGCCGCGGCAGCCCTGACGCTCCAGGGCTGGGTCTCGTGGTGCCGGGGCCGCGGATCGTACTCGGCTGCCTACCTGGGGCGGGCCCTTGAGCTTGAGCCGGGATACCGGCTGGCGGAACTTCTGCTGGACCTTGTGGGCAGGGGAACCCTTTGCGGCTGGGCTGCGCGGAAAGACGCGGCCTGGCAGAAGTTCCCGGAGATCCCGGCCGGGGAGTGATCGGAGTCGGGGACCGGCCGGCGCGGAGGTATCCGCCCATGATAGGGGTGCGCTGCCGCCCGGTGCGGCGGAATCCGTTCAGGGTAGGGGTGCGGTGCCGACCGGCGCGGTGGCACTGTAAAGGTCACTGTCAGCGGCACCGTGGAGGGGCAGCAGTAACGGATAGCGGCAGGAGAGGCCGGATCCGGGCAAATCATGAGACAATGGATGCCGAGACCCGGTTGGGTCCGTGTATCGAGTGCTTGTAAGCGTCCCCGCAAGGGAACATTACAGCCGCTCCGGGAGTTGTCTTAAGTGACTCTGCCGGCCGTGGTGGTGCTTGGTTTTCATCACGGACTTGACAGGGTCATAGTGGTGTTGCCCGTATGGTGATTCCACAGACCACCGCTAGAAAGGTTTTCTGTGACCCCGTCTTCCACGAAGAAGGATTCCGCCGCCCAGGATGTCTTGTCCCCTGAGGAGAAGCAGGCCGCGACCAATGCCAAGCGGGCAGCCACACGGGCTGCCAACAAGGCTTCGGCAGGCGAGGCTGCAGCGGACGGCAAGCGCGAGCCCAAGAAGCGAGGGCCCAAGCCCGGCGCCAAGGCTGCGGCAGCGGCCGCAGGAAAGTCCGCCGATGACGCGGACGAGGTTGAGGACGCTGAGGAAGACCTCGACGTCCTCGAAGGCCCGGACGCAGTAGAGGATGCCGATACCGATGCCGATCCCGTCAAGGGTGCAGCCGGCAGCGGCAAGGGCTTTGTCTACTCCGACGCGGACGACGACGACGCCCCGGTGCAGCAGGTCATGTCCGCCGGTGCCACCGCGGACCCCGTCAAGGACTACCTGAAGCAGATCGGCAAGGTGGCACTGCTCAACGCGGAGCAGGAAGTGGACCTTGCGCTGCGGATCGAAGCCGGGCTGTTCGCCGAGGAGAAGATCGCCGCGGACGACGGATCCATGGATCCGAAGTACAAGCGCGAACTCGAATTCATCATCCACGACGGCAAGCGCGCCAAGAACCACCTGCTCGAGGCCAACCTGCGCCTCGTGGTCTCGCTCGCCAAGCGCTACACCGGCCGCGGCATGCTCTTCCTGGACCTGATCCAGGAAGGCAACCTTGGCCTTATCCGCGCTGTTGAGAAGTTCGACTACACCAAGGGCTTCAAGTTCTCCACCTACGCCACCTGGTGGATCCGCCAGGCCATCACCCGTGCCATGGCGGACCAGGCCCGCACCATCCGTATTCCGGTGCACATGGTTGAAGTCATCAACAAGCTGGCGCGCGTCCAGCGCCAGATGCTGCAGGACCTGGGCCGCGAACCCACGCCCGAAGAACTGGCACTGGAACTGGACATGACCCCTGAAAAGGTTGTCGAAGTCCAGAAGTATGGCCGTGAACCGATTTCGCTGCACACCCCGCTGGGCGAGGACGGCGACTCCGAGTTCGGCGACCTCATCGAGGACTCCGAGGCCGTTGTTCCCGCTGATGCCGTGAGCTTCACCCTCCTGCAGGAGCAGCTGCACTCGGTACTGGACACCCTCTCCGAGCGCGAGGCCGGCGTGGTTGCCATGCGCTTCGGCCTGACCGACGGGCAGCCGAAGACTTTAGACGAAATCGGAAAGGTCTACGGCGTGACCCGCGAGCGGATCCGCCAGATCGAATCGAAGACCATGTCGAAGCTCCGGCACCCCTCCAGGTCGCAGGTGCTGCGGGACTACCTGGACTAAGACCCCGCACTGGACAGGCAAAGGCCGTCCGGGATCCACTGAAAAGTGGGTCCCCGGACGGCCTCTGTTGTTTGCGCTCTGTTGCCTCCGGGTTCGCAGGCGCCCTGTTCTGTGCCGGCCGGGCCAGTCCGGCCTAGCGTCCTTAAACGCCTGCGGGACCCTTCCGAATGGAAGAGTCCCGCAGGGTTCGTTGTTACCGATGCCTCATCTAGTCGATTTCCACGGCAGCTTTCTCGTGAAGCTTTCCCGTCTCATCGTGCCAGTCGGAGCTCAACGGCTTGAGCGTCGCTTCGACTGCACGGGCGTGGTGGCCGCAGAACAACAGCTCACCGCCGGAGGACTCGAGTACAACCCGGACATATGCCTGGGCTCCGCAACGATCGCACCGGTCCAGTGCGTTGAGCGTGCGGTCTGCCACTGCTGTTGTCATATCGGCCTCCTTAGTAGATCAGTACATCTATATAACCAGCATTCGTATCCAATCCATCGCAAGGATGGGGCAAGTTCGCTGTGCGCGTATCCGCAAGGTTCGGTCAAGAACTGCCCAGTTCCGCCCGTCACCACGGTCCGTGGCGCGCCGCACACCGCGCGGCGGTGTGGCAGGCGGGTCTGTGCGCTGCGGCGGTCTACCCTAGAAGGTGCGGTCCCAGCGCCGCTTCGACGTCCCTGAAGGAGTTCATCACCAGTGGCACCCAGCTCTGAGTACACCGCCCGGCACCTTTCCGTCCTGGAGGGCCTCGAAGCCGTCCGCAAACGCCCGGGCATGTACATCGGCTCCACCGACTCGCGCGGCCTCATGCACTGCCTCTGGGAAATCATCGACAATTCCGTGGACGAGGCCCTGGCCGGGTTCGGCCACGACATCCGCATCATCCTGCACGCGGACAACTCCGTGGAAATCCACGACGACGGCCGCGGCATCCCCATCGACAAGGAGCCCAAGACGGGACTCACCGGCGTCGAAGTGGTGTTCACCAAGCTGCACGCCGGCGGCAAGTTCGGCGGCGGTTCCTACACCGCCTCCGGCGGCCTGCACGGTGTGGGCGCGTCGGTGGTCAACGCCCTGTCCTCGCGGCTGGACGTCGAGGTGGACCGGGGCGGCAAGACGTACAGGATGTCCTTCCGCCGTGGTGAGCCCGGCCGCTTCAAGGACACCGGGTCCCGCCTGGACCCGGCAGCTACCTTCACGCCGTTCGTCAATGACTCCGTGCTGGACGTGGTGGGCAAGGCCAAGCGCGGCGTCACCGGGACCCGGATCCGCTACTGGGCGGACCGCCAGATCTTCACCCCCGACGCCAAGTTCTCCTACGAGGACCTCGTGGCCCGCGCACGCCAGACCTCATTCCTGGTGCCCGGCCTCAAGCTGACCGTCCGGGACGAGCGCAGGGTCCCCGGCACCCCGGGGGAGTCCGGGCCCTTCGAAGAGGTTTTCCACCACGATGGCGGCATCTCCGAGTTCGTCGAGTTCCTTGCTGCCGATCCGGCCGTCACGGACGTCTGGCGGCTTCACGGCTCCGGCAAGTTCAAGGAGACGGTCCCGGTCCTTGATGAGCGCGGCCACAGCCAGCTGGCCGAGGTGGAGCGCGACTGCGAGGTGGATGTGGCCCTCCGGTGGGGGATCGGCTACGACAGTGCCGTGCGGAGCTTCGTGAATATCATCGCCACCCCGAAGGGCGGCACCCACCAGTCGGGGTTTGAGCAGGCCCTGATCAAGACCTTCCGGAAAGCCGTGGAGGCCAATGCCCGCAAGCTCAAGGCGGGCAACGACAAGATCGAAAAAGACGACATCTTCGCCGGCCTGACGGCCGTGCTGACCGTCCGGCTCGCCGAACCGCAGTTCGAAGGCCAGACCAAGGAAATCCTGGGCACCAGCGCCGTCCGCGCCATCGTGGCCAAGGTGGTGGAGCGCGAAATCTCGGCCAAGCTGTCTTCCAGCAACCGGAACGACAAAGCCCAGTCGGCACTGCTGCTGGAGAAGATCGTCAACGAGATGAAGTCCCGCATCTCGGCCCGCGTGCATAAGGAGACCCAACGGCGCAAGAACGCCCTGGAAACCTCCTCCATGCCCACCAAGCTTGCCGACTGCCGGACGGACGACGTCGGGCGTTCCGAACTGTTCATCGTGGAAGGTGACTCCGCGCTGGGTACGGCCAAGCTGGCCCGTTCCTCCGACTTCCAGGCCCTGCTGCCCATCCGCGGCAAGATCCTGAACGTCCAGAAGGCCTCGGTGGGGGATATGCTCTCCAACGCCGAGTGCGCGGCCCTGATCCAGGTGGTCGGGGCAGGTTCCGGCCGCAGCTTCGATATCAGCGCCGCCCGCTACGGCAAGGTGATCTTGATGACCGACGCCGACGTCGACGGTGCCCACATCCGGACCCTGCTCCTGACCTTGTTCTTCCGCTATATGCGGCCCATGATCCTTGAAGGCAGGGTGTTCGCTGCAGTGCCGCCGCTGCACCGGGTGGAGGTCATCAACGCCGGCCAGAAGGCCAACGAGATGATCTATACCTACTCCGAGGCCGAGCTCCACGTGCTGCTGGCCCGCCTGGCGAAGGAGGGCAAGCGGTACAAGGAGCCGATCCAGCGGTACAAGGGCCTGGGGGAGATGGACGCCGAGCAGTTGGCCGAGACCACCATGGACCCGCGGCACCGCACCCTCCGCAAAGTGGGGATCGAGAATGCGCAGCAGGCCGAGGAGATTTTCGACCTGCTGATGGGCTCGGATGTGTCACCGCGCAAGGACTTCATCATTGCCGGCGCCTCCAGCCTGGACCGGGAGCGCATCGACGCCTGACAACCACCTGGTGCGACAGGCTCAACCACCGGGTGCACAACCCCCGGGAGGCAGTGCGCGCCGGCGGCGCGTCAGCCGAGCAGTCCGGGAACCACCAGCAGGGCGGTGGGCAGCGCCAGCAGCAGGATGCAGCCGGCCAGCACGGCGCTGCGGACAGCGGCAGGAAGCTGGCGCTGCGGCGTCAGGAGCCGGCTGACCCGGGAAGCTGCCGTCCGGACAGCGTCCGAGCCAGGTCCGCCCGACGCCGCCTCCAGGCCCGAAAGGGCAAGCGTAGGGGACGACGGCCGGATGTCGCCGCTGCCGGCGTTGCCCGCCGAGCCGCTGGCCACAATGGCGATGGCCTTGATGAGCGTCGCTTTGCTTTCTGTCCGAAGGGCGACGTCGTCGGCCAGCATCTCGATCAGCGAATTCACCGACTCCTGCGCAAGCCGGGTGGTGGGCAGCCAGGGGAGGGCCTGCCGCCAGGCCGCGAAGGCCCACAGGAGCAGGTGGTGCCGCTGGCTCAGGTGGGCGTTCTCATGGATCAGGACGGCACGGAGCTCAGCCGGTTCAAGGGCAGCCATCAGCCCATCCGACAGGACGGTGACCGAGCGGGCGCCCCCCGGAAGGCAATAGGCAACAGGGGAATCATGGCTGATGACCAGCGTTCCGGCGTCCTGGCCGGACGGTGAGGCAAGGATGGCGAGCAGTTCGCGGTGCCGGCGCCGCTGCCGCTGGATTTTGTAGTACGTCAGCAGCAGGGTGAAGACCAGGTGGGCCGTGAGCAGGGCCGCCGCGGACAGGGCGAAGATATGCCAGAACCCCAGCGCCGTGGTGGGGGCATTAAAGAGCACCATGCCGGCAAGGGCGCGCAGCCCCGCGATGAGGTTATCTCCGACAGGTTCCAGGCCGTAGACCAGCATGGCGCCGATCATGGAGAGGCCACCTGCGAGTGCGATCGCCTGCCACAACAGCATGGCCGTGAAGGGCGACCTGGCCGGCCACTGGGCCCGTGAAAGGAGGATCGGCACCGGCCACGCCAGGATTATCGCAAGGACCGCCAGCAGGTATGAGGCCCAGAACATGGTGTGTTAAAGGTGGCCCAGCAGTTTGCGCAGCGTTTCGGCTTCACCTTCGGAGACGGACCCGATGAAGCGGGCCAGCACGGCCTCGCGGTCCGGGGCAGACCCGAGGACCTCATGCATGAGTTCGGCGGTGTGGTCTGCACGGCTGGACACTGCCTGGTAGCGGTGCGGGCGGGTTCCGCGTTCGCGCTCAACCAGGCCCTTCTTCTCCAGGCGGGAAAGTACGGTAAGCACAGTGGTGACAGCCAGTTCCTTGCCTTCATGGCCGGGGCCGCCCTGCGCCGCCGACGTGCGCGCCAACTGATCCCTCAGGGTATTGGCCGTAGCCGCTTCCTGGCCCGCCCAGAGCAGGTCCATCACTGCCCGTTCCAGTTCACCAAGACTAGCCATGTCACTTTTCCTTTATTTCCCCGCACCGTGCGCTGTAGCGCGCCCGGTGACGTCACGCGGTTGTTCAACTACACAACTAAATTTACCCCGAAAACGCGGAACCTTCTACATCGGGTAGAACATCTGGCGCGCCGCGCCCCGGTGGGCGATCCTAGGGGAGGGCGATTGGTTTTCGTCCGCCATCGACCATGTTCTACACTGTGTAGAAGTTACAGTTCTACGAAGCGTAGAAAACTGCATTGGCTAACAGTAGGGACTGCCATGGACGCCTTGGAAATCGCACGCTGGCAATTCGGCATCACCACGGTCTACCACTTCATGATGGTGCCGCTGACCATCGGGCTGGGCCTGGTGGTCGCCGTGATCCAAACGGCCTGGCACCGCACCGGCAAGCCGGAGTACCTGCGCATGACCAAATTCTGGGGAAAGCTTTTCCTCATCAACTTCATCATGGGCGTTGCCACCGGCATCGTCCAGGAGTTCCAGTTCGGCATGGCCTGGAGCGAGTACAGCCGCTTCGTCGGGGACGTCTTCGGCGCCCCGCTGGCCCTCGAGGCCCTCCTGGCCTTCTTCGTCGAGTCCACCTTCCTGGGCCTGTGGATCTTCGGCTGGAAGCAGCTCAAACCCGCCATCCACCTCGCCTGCCTCTGGGTGGCCGTCATCGGATCGGCGCTGTCCGCCTACTTCATCATCGTCGCCAACAGCTGGATGCAGCACCCGGTGGGCGTGGAAATGATCAACGGCCGGCCCGTCATGACCGACGCCTGGGCTGTCTTCACCAACAACACCGCCCTGGTTGCCGTGCCGCACACCCTGTTCGGCGCCCTCGCCGTGGCCGGCGGCTTCCTCCTGGGCATCGCCTGGTACCACCTGTGGCGGAGACGGCACGACGGCGTCGACACCGTGGGTGCCGACGGCCGGGTCATCCCCGGCGAAGACGCCAGGATCTCCGGCCGCGACCGGGCCGACTACAAGGTGTGGATCCGCTCCCTGCGCATCGGCGCCGTGGTGGCCATGATCTCCTTTGCCGGCACTGCCGTCACCGGTGACCTGCAGGGCAAGCTCATGTTCCAGCAGCAGCCCATGAAGATGGCCGCGGCCGAGGCCGCGTGCCACGACGGCACCGGCTTCTCCGTCCTCAGTGTCGGCAACGTGGGCTCGAAGAACTGCGACGACGTCGTGGCAGTGATCGAGGTCCCCGGCATCCTCTCCTTCCTGGCCAAGGGTGACTTCACCACCGAGGTGAAGGGCGTCAACAGCCTGCTGCCCGAGTACAAGGAAAAATACGGAACCACCCTCCCGGACAACCCGATCTACGGTGACCGCGCCGGCCAGGAGATCCAGTACGTGCCCGTCATGGAAGTCACCTACTGGGGCTTCCGGATGATGATCGGCTTTGGCGGCCTCGCCGCGCTGGCTGCGCTGGTGGCACTCTGGATAACCCGCAAGGGGACGGTGCCGGAATCCCGGTGGCTAATGCGCCTGGCAGTGTTTGGCATCCTTGCACCCTTCGGTGCCAACGCCGCCGGCTGGATCTTCACCGAGATGGGCCGCCAGCCGTTCGTCGTGGCACCCAACCCTGATCCGAGCGGCATCGACCAGGTATTCATGTTCACCGCCGCCGCCGTATCACCCGGCGTCTCCGCCGGTGAACTGATCGCCTCGCTGGTGGCCCTGACCGCCGTCTACGCCGTCCTGCTGGTGGTGGAAGTGAAACTGCTGGTCAAGTACATCCGCGGCGGCGTGGTCTCCGCGATGCCGGAACTCGCCCATGCACCCGCGGACGAAAACGAGGATGAAACCCCGGGCCCCGACGGCGGCCCCAAACCCGCCGACGACGTCCTGGCCTTCGCCTACTAGCAGAGGAAACACACAATGGAACTGCTGCCCACCATCTGGTTCATCGCCATTGCGGTGCTGTGGACCGGCTACCTCTTCCTCGAAGGCTTCGACCTGGGCGTCGGGATGCTGATGAAGCTCTTCGCCCGCAACAACACCGAACGCCGCGTGCTCCTGAACACCATCGGGCCCGTCTGGGACGGCAACGAGGTGTGGCTGCTGACTGCAGGCGGTGCCACCTTCGCGGCCTTCCCGCTGTGGTACGCGTCCTTGTTCTCCGCGCTCTACCTCCCGCTCCTGGTGGTCCTGCTGGCCCTGATCTTCCGCGCGGTGGCGTTCGAATACCGCGGCAAAGTGGACACCGACAGCTGGCGGAACCGCTGGGACTGGGCCATCGCGCTGGGTTCCTTCTTCGCCGCATTCGGCGTCGGCGCCGCCTTGGCCCTCACCACCACCGGCCTGCCGCTGAACGCCAACGGTGACCGCGAAGGCGGCCCCATGGCCTGGTTCAGCGGATACGCCCTCCTTGGCGGCGCGGCAGTGGTGGGCTTCTCGCTCCTGCACGCGCTGGCCTTCCTGGCCCTGAAAACCGACGGGGACGTCCGGCACCGTGCCCGCCAGTGGTTTGTGCGGCTCCTGCCGGTCCTGCTGCTGCCCATCGCCGCGTGGGCGCTGGCCATCCAGTTCATGGACGGGAAGCCCTGGACCTGGGCCGCCGTCATCCTGGCCGTTGCCGCCGCCGTTACGGCCTGGCTGCTGGCCCGGAAGGGTGCTGAAGGCAGGGCGTTCCTGGCCCTCGGCGGCTTCCTGGTGCTGGGCACGGCATCCATCTTTGGTGCGGTCTTCCCCGTGGTGCTGCCCTCCACGCTGGACAGCGCCTTCGACCTCACCGTCTCCAACGCATCCTCCTCGGACTACACCCTGGGACTGATGAGCGTCGTGGCGGCATTCGGCCTTCCCCTGGTCATTGCGTACCAGGCATGGACCTACTGGGTGTTCCGCCGCCGGGTGAGCGCAGCGCACATCCCGGAAGCCCACAGCTTCCTCCCGGCGGTCGCTGCCAGGGCCTTCACCACCAAGGGCTGACGTGCGGCCAACATTTCCCGCCGGTCCGTCCACCCGCTCGGCGATCTACTGGCTGGGACTCCTGGCGGCGCTCAAGGCCCTGTCCCTGGTGCTGATCGGCCAGGCGGTGGCCTCAGTCCTGGCCGGACTCGTCGCCGGGAACCCGGCCTGGGGGAGCCAACTGACCGCCGGACTCGCCGGCGTCGTCCTCCGGTCCCTGACCGTGTGGGGCCAGGCCGTCGCGGCCCGCCGTGCGGCACTGGGCGTGAAGGAGGAACTGCGCGCGGAACTGCTGGAGCGGGCCCTGCGCACGGGCGTGCGCGGATCCGGTCCCGGCGACGGCGGCCTGGCGGTCCTCGCCACCCGCGGCCTGGATGCCCTGGACAGCTACTACACCCAGTTCCTGCCCGCGCTGGTCAACTGCGCCGCCGTTCCTCTGCTGCTGGGGGCCCGGATCCTTTTCGCGGACTGGGTCAGCGCCCTCGTCATCGTGCTGACGGTGCCGCTGATCCCTGTGTTCATGGTGCTGATCGGCCGCTACACCGAGGACAGCGTGCGGGAAGCCCAGGCCACCCTGGCGCGGCTGTCGGCCCACATGCTGGAACTCGCCAAGGGCCTGCCGGTCCTGGTGGGGCTGGGACGTGCCACCGCCCAGCGCAAGGCCCTTGAAGAGATCTCGGAGGAATACCGCTCCCGCACCATGGGCACCCTGCGCACCGCCTTCCTGTCCGCCCTGGCGCTGGAGCTTATCGCGACCATCTCGGTGGCAGTGGTGGCCGTCTTCATCGGCGTCCGGCTGGTCCATGGCGACATGGCGCTCGAGGCCGGCCTGCTGGCACTCCTCCTGGCCCCGGACTGCTACCTTCCGCTGCGGGAACTCGGCACCGCCCACCACGCCAGCGACGACGGCCGGGTGGCGCTCGCGGAAACGGCCGCCGTGACCGGTGCCCCCGAGCCGGAACCGCTCCCGGCCGCCAAGGCCGGCAGGCCCGGTGCCCCGCTCGAGGTCACCGGACTCACCGTGACGTACGCCGGGCGGTCCGCAACCGCCGTCGGACCCCTGACGTTCACCGCACCGCAGGACAGGATCACGGCACTGGACGGCCCCAGCGGCGCCGGCAAGAGCACCGTCTTGGGCGTCCTTGCCGGCATCATCGGCCACGGCGGCGGGACCAGCGTCAGCGGCTCCATCAACGGGCTTGACCGCCGCGCGGTGGCCTGGGTGCCGCAGCACCCCGTCATGGTGGCCGGAACCGTCCTGGACGAGGTCCTGCTGTACCTGTCGCCTGACTCCAGCCACGGCCCGGACCGTTTCGCCGCCGAGGTAACTGCCCGCCGCTGCCTGGCACGTGCCGGTGCCGGGCACCTGGCCTCCAAGCACCAGGCGGAACTGAGCCCGGGCGAGCTGCGCCGGGTCGCACTGGCCCGCGGCCTGGCCAGGATCGAGGCCGGTGCCACCCTGCTGCTGCTCGACGAACCCACCGCGCACCTCGATGACGCGTCGGCCGTGATCGTGGAGGACGCCATCCGCCGGCTCCGCGGCCAGGTCACGGTGATCCTGGTGGCCCACAACCAGCGCACGCGGCAGCTGGCGGACCTGCTGGTACCGGTGGCGCCTGCGGGCCGGACCCACGCAGCGGCCCGGCAGGACGGCGCCGATGCCGCGTTGCTGCCGGACGCCCCCGCCGCCGGCCCCGCAGAAGCCCGCGCGGCAGGCGAGGGGGCCACGGACCGCGCTTCCACGTACAACCCCGTCACACCGGACCCGGCCGCCGGTGCCCCGGAAAAGGCGGCCCCCGGCACCGGCCGAGTGCTTGCAGCACTCCTGGCGCCGGTGCGGGGGAAGTTTGCGGCCGCGGCCTTCGTCGGCACCCTGGCGGCCCTCTTCGCCGTTGCGCTTTCCGGCCTGTCCGGCTGGCTCATCATCCGCGCCAGTGAACAACCGCCCATCCTGTACCTGCTGACCGCCATCGTCGGCGTCCGGTTCTTCGGCATCGGCCGGGCCGTGTTCCGCTATTGGGAGCGGCTGCTGCTGCACGATGCCGTGTTTGCCGCACTCACCCGGCTCCGCGGCCGGCTGTGGGAGTCGCTGAGCCGTCGGGCCCTGTCGCTGCGCCGGCTGCTGCAGGGCGGCAACGTGCTGGGGACGGTGATTGACGACGTCGATACCGTCCGGGACCTCCTGCCCCGGGTGGTCCTGCCGCCCGTCACGGCGGTGGCGGTGTCTGTCCTGGCCGTGGCCGCCACCGGCGTCCTGGTGCCCGACGCCCTTCCCGCCGTGGGCGGTGCGGCCGTCAGCGGCCTGCTGCTGGCGCCCGCCGCGGCCTTATGGGGCGACCGCAAGTCCGCCGCCACCGAACAGTCCCTGCGCTCGGGTGTGCTGCGCCGCGTCACCGCTGCCCTCGATGCCCGCGCCGAACTGCACGCCAACGGCGTGGCACCACGCGTGCTTGAGGCGCTGCTGGCGGAGGACCGGGACGCCACCCGAGCTTCGCGGCGCTCCGCCTGGGCGGACGGGATGGGCCACGCCGTTGCCACGGTGGCCTGCGGGACGGCAGCGCTGGCCGCTGCGTGGCTGGCGGGCCCCGCAGTCCTCGCGGGCCAGGTGGCACCGGCGACTGCGGCCGTGGTGGTCCTCCTGCTGCTTTCCCTAGTGGAACCTTACGCTGCGATGACGACGGCGGTGCGCCAGTACCCCGCGCTGCGGTCCGTCATGCACCGGGTGGGGGAGTCGGGTGCCCTGGCGGGCGGCAGCGTACCGAGCGAGGGACTGCAGCCCGTTTCCCGCCGGGCCCGGGAGGTGCCGGGCGTTGAGCTCGTGGACCTGGCCGCGGAATGGCCGGGCGGCCCCCCGGTCTTCTCCGGCATCAATGCTGTGGCAGTACCCGGGCGCTGGCTGGCGGTCACCGGGCCGTCCGGCGCCGGCAAATCCACCCTTTTGTCGGTGCTGCTGGGCTTCCTGCCGCCGGCAGCAGGACAGGTCCTGGTCACCGGCCGGGCAGCGTGGTGCCCCCAGGAGGCCCACCTGTTTGATTCCACCATCAGGGGAAACCTGCTGCTGGGAAGGCCATCCCAGGACGGCGCGGCGCCGGCGGCGGACCGCGAGCTGGAGGCGGTCCTGGCCGCCGTCGGACTTTCCACGCTGGTGGGCCGGCTGCCGGCAGGGCTGGACACCCGCATCGGTCCCGGCGGTGCCTTCCTCAGCGGCGGCGAGCGGCAACGCCTGGCGGTGGCGCGGACCCTCCTCACGGGCGCGGAAGTGATCCTGCTCGATGAGCCCACCGCGCACCTGGACGCGGAGTCTGCGGCCCTTATGCTGGCGGACCTGCGCACCGGACTGCGGGACCGCACCGTGGTGCTGGTGACGCACAACCCCGCCGACATCCACGAAGGTGATGCCCGGCTGGAACTTTCGGCCCCGTCCGGACAGTCCCGGCGGTCCCTGGCACCCTCCCGCTAAGCGGGGCCGGACGCGCTTCGCCGCCTCAGCTTGGGGCCGGCGGGGCTTCCGTCAGCCGTCGACGTCGTGCAGGTGGTGGACCACGTCGTGCAGGAAGTACTGCGAGAGCGTCAGGATGGTGAACTCGGAGCCGTTGCTGCGCAGGCCCCGGCGTCCCCAGTCCTCTTCGGGAACGGCGGCGAAGGCCTCGGCGGCCTCGTGTCCCTCCGCCGCCAGCTCCGGACCCACCTCGGCGGGGTCGGCGTTGGCGTAGTCCTTCTCGATGGCCGTCCGGTCCTGGTCCCAGTCGGCGAAGCGGGCGTCGTCCTCGGCGAGCATCAGGTCCAGCCGCTGGTTGAACAGGGTGAAGACGTCCCGCACGTGGCACGCATACTCGACCGCGGACCACGTCTGCCCGTCGGGGCGCTCCGCCGCGTCCGGCCGGCGGAGGACGGCCAGCCACCGGGGGATCATGCTTTCGATGCTTCCGGGGACGGTGGCGGGCGTGGCCGTGGAGGCATGGAAATTGCATTCCGGGCAGGGCCGTGACAGGACCCAGGTCCAGTCCTTTTCATCAGGCACGATAGGCATGGGAGCAGTCTAAGCTGTGCGGGCCAAAAGACTCTGGGCCGCCGGCAGCGTCCCGGCTAGCGTGGCCGCATGAGTCCGGAAGCGCGCAAGGACGCGGAAAGCATGGTGCAGCTGGCCGGCCTGACGAAGCGGTTCGGCCGCAACACAGCGCTCGATGACGTGACCCTCACCATTGAACCGGGCGAGGTCTTCGGATACCTGGGCCCGAACGGGGCAGGCAAGACGACCACCATCCGGCTGCTGATGGGAATGCTGCGGCCCACGTCCGGCACGGCGTCCGTCCTGGGGCTGGATGCCTGGCGCGAATCCCGGGACGTCCACCGCGTGGTGGGCTACGTGCCGGGCGAACCGGCCCTCTACGACCGCCTGACCGGCCACCAGCACGTGGCCTACTGCTGCCATCTGCGGCACCGGGACGACGGCGGGCGTGCCGCCGAGGTGGCGGACCGGCTGGAACTGGACCTGGGCAAACCGGCCCGCACGCTGTCGCGCGGGAACCGGCAGAAGCTCGCCGTCGTCCTGGCGGTCATGTCCAGGCCGCGGCTGCTGGTGCTGGACGAACCAACCAGCGGGATCGACCCCCTGGTCCAGCAGGTCTTCCACTCCCTCCTGCGTGAACACACCGCGGACGGCGGCTCGGCCCTGTTCTCCTCCCACGTCCTGGGCGAGGTGGAGCGCGTCGCGGACCGGATCGGGGTGGTGCGCGGCGGCAAGCTGGTGGCGGTGGAGCGGCTGCAGGACCTGGCCGCCCGCTCCCTGCACCGGGTACGCGCCCGCTTCGCCGAGGACGTGTCCGCGGCGGAATTCACCGGCGTCCCCGGGGTGCGGGATGTGCTGGTGGAGGGCCGGGCCCTAAGCTGCAACGCCCCGCAATCGGCCCTGGACGCCCTGCTGAAACGGGTCAGCGCCCGGGACGTGGAGGACTTCGAATGTTCCGAGGCCCCGCTGGAGGAGACGTTCCTGAGCTATTACGGGATGGACCGGGCGGACGGCGGCGCCGCGGCCGGCCCAACGGAACGCGCGGCCGGAACGGTGGCGCACCATGCTGGCTAGCGTCCTGCTGAAAACACTCCGGGACCAGGGCAGGCTGCTGGTCGCCTGGGCCGTCTCCCTGGCCCTTGTCGTGGCCATGTACGCGGCCGTCTGGCCCTCGGTGAAGTCCCAGCCCTCCATCAGCGGCTTCATCGCGCAGATGCCGGAGGCCTTCCGTTCCCTCTTTGCCACTTCCAGCGCGGACCTGTCCACCCCCATCGGATACATCCAGGTGGAACTGCTGTCCTTCATGGGGCCCATCGCAGTCCTGATCTACGCCGTCAACTCCGGTGCGGGAGCCATCGGCGGGGAGGAGGACCGGCACACCATGGACCTGCTGCTCTCCAACCCCGTAGGCCGGGGACGGGTGGTGGTGGAGAAGTTCCTCGCCTTGGTGGCGGGCACCCTCCTCCTGGCGGCCGTCATGGGTTTGTCCCTGGTGCTCGAAGGCAACCTGGTGGACCTGGTCCTGCCGGCGGACAAGGTGGCAGGGGCCATGCTGCACCTGGCGCTCCTGGGCGTCGTGTTCGGCTCGCTGGCGCTGGCGTTGTCGGCGGCGACCGGACGGACCGCGCTCAGCCGCGGCGTCCCTGCCGTGCTGGCGGTCCTGGCCTACATCGTCAACGCCCTGGCACCCATGGTGGACGTTTTTGACCGGATCCAGAAGGTCTCGCCGTTCTTCCAGTACATCGCCCACGACCCCCTCCGCAACGGCCCCGCCTGGGACAGTGTGGCGGTATCGGCAGTCACCATCGCGGTGCTGGTGGCGCTCGCCGTCGCCGGATTCCGGCGCCGGGACGTGGCCGGCTGAGCCGGCCACGTCGACGCCGCTACTCCGCGGTGTCCCTGGCTGCGCCGCCATCCATCCACGCCATGGCCGGGCCCACTACCTCCACGGCCTGGGAGAGCGGGACGCCCGAGCCGTCACGGCGGCCGTGTTCCTGCGGCAGTGACCGCGCCACACCTGCCGCGGAGGACGCCTTGGCCGGGCCGTGGCCCGCCCACGCGAGGAGCAGCATGTCCTCGCCCTTGAGGAACCGGTGCGACCGGACGCCGGCAGTAGCGCGCCCCTTGGCCGGGTATTCGGAGAACGCGGTGACCTTGGCCGTGCCCGGGGCGGTGCCTGGGAGGGCCCCGTTGGTCCCGGCGATGGTGACCACGACGGCGGCCTCATCCTGGGGCTGTACGGCACCAAAGAAGATCACCTGGTCGCCCGCGGCGAGCTTGATCCCGGCCATGCCGCCGGCGGTGCGGCCCTGGGGACGGACCACGGCTGCGGGGAACTTCAGCAGCTGTGCTTCCCGGGTGAGGAACACCAGTTCGGTGTCATCGGCCCCGGCCGGAGCGACTCCCACCACCACGTCCTTGTCCTTCAGGGTGATGACTTCCCAGTCTTCCCGGTTCAGCGGGTAGTCCGGCTGGACGCGCTTCACCACGCCCTGGGCGGTGCCGATGGCCAGGACTTCATCCAGCCGCACGAACGCCACCAGGGACTCACTCTTCACCAGGGTGAGGAACTCCTTGGCCGGCACGCCGCCGGCCAGGTTCGGCAGGCCGGCCACGGGCGGCAGGACCGGCATGTCCATGACCTGCAGCCTGAGCATCCGGCCCTGCGAGGTGACCGCCGCGATTTCGCCGCGGGCCGACGTCTTGACCACCGAGGTGTACACGTCGTGCCTGCTCCGGGGGCCAGCCTCGGCGAGCGGTTCCTGGGTGCTGGTGCGCGCCACCTGCCCGGAGGCGGTGAGGATTGCCCAGCAGGGGTCGTCAGCGATTTCCAGGGACAGCGGCGCGGCCTTGCCCTTTTTGGCTCCGGCAAGTTCGGCAGCTGCGACCGTGGGGGACACGGCCTCGGACTCCAGGAGGACGGTCCGTCGCGGGGTGCCGTGTTCCTCGGCAATCGCGCCGAGTTCGTCGGAGACCACGGTGCGGAGCAGTTCCTCGGAGTCCAGGATGGCCTGCAGTTCGGCAATCTCCCGGCGGAGTTCGTCCTGCTCCTTTTCCAGCTCGATCCGGGAGTACTTGGTGAGCTGGCGCAGGCGCAGTTCCAGGATGTAGTTGGCCTGGACCTCGGTGAGGTCGTAGATGGACATCAGCCGCTGGCGGGCCGCCGCTGCCTCGTCCGAGGACCGGATGATCTGGATGACCTCGTCGATGTCCACGATGGCGATCAGGAGGCCCTCCACCAGGTGCAGGCGGTCCTTCTTCTTGCCCAGGCGGTAGACGGTCCGGCGGCGGACCACATTGATCCGGTGGTTGACGTAGACGGACAGCAGGTCCACCAGGCCCAGCGTCTGCGGCTGGCCGTCCACCAGCGTCACGTTGTTGATGCCGAAGGAGTCCTCCATCGGCGTGTAGCGGTAGAGCTGCTGCAGGACTGCGTTCGGGTTGAACCCGTTCTTCAACTCGATGACCAGCCGCAGCCCGTGCTTCCGGTCCGTCAGGTCCACGATGTCGCTGATGCCGGTCAGCTTCTTGGCGTTGACGGCGTCCTTGATTTTTTCGATGACCTTTTCCGGGCCCACCATGTACGGCAGTTCAGTGACCACCAGGCCGGTGCGGCGTGCGGAGAGCTGTTCGATCTCCACCTTGGCGCGGGTCTTGAAGGATCCGCGGCCGGTGGCGTACGCGTCGCGGATGCCGTCCAGGCCCACGATCCGGCCGCCGCTGGGCAGGTCCGGGCCCGGGACGAACCGCATGAGGTCATCCAGGGTGGCGTCGGGGTTGGCGATCAGGTGCCGGGCGGCGGAGATGACCTCCACCAGGTTGTGCGGGGCCATGTTGGTGGCCATGCCGACGGCGATGCCGGTGGCGCCGTTGACCAGCAGGTTGGGGAACGCGGCGGGCAGGACGTCCGGCTGGGTCAGCTGGTTGTCGTAGTTGGGGACGAAGTCCACCACGTCTTCGTCCAGGTGGTTGGTCAGCGTGAGGGCGGCCGCCGCCAGGCGGGCCTCGGTATACCGCGGTGCTGCCGGGCCGTCGTCGAGCGAACCGAAGTTGCCGTGCCCGTCAATAAGCGGCAACCGCAGCGAGAAGTCCTGTGCCATGCGCACCATGGCGTCGTAGATGGCGGCGTCGCCGTGCGGGTGCAGCTTGCCCATGACCTCGCCCACCACGCGGGCGCTCTTGACGTGGCCGCGGTCAGGGCGCAAACCCATGTCGCTCATCATGTACAGGATGCGGCGCTGCACCGGCTTGAGCCCGTCCCGCGCATCCGGCAGGGCCCTGGAGTAGATCACCGAGTACGCGTACTCCAGGAAGGAGCCCTGCATTTCGGATGTCACGTCGATATCGACGATGTTTTCCGTGTAGTCGTCGTCCACGATGGGTTTTGAACTTTGCCGGCGGGCCATGGGGTTTGGTGAATCCTTCTGCGGTTACTGCGCAGCCATAGGGTGTGCTGCGATAGTTTTTGGCTAGGCTAAGCCTATGGTGGATCAGCCCGGGGACGGCGAATATCCGGAACATTGGGAAGCCGATGTCGTCCTGCGGGACGGCGGGACAGCGCATCTGCGGCCCATCCATCCGTCGGACGCGGACGCCGTCCAGGCCTTCCATACCGGGCAGTCGCAGAATTCAATCTACATGCGCTTCTTCGCGTTCAAGGCCAGGTTGTCGGCCAAGGAGCTCAAGCGGTTCACCGAAGTGGACTACAAGGACCGGGTGGCGTTCGTCATCACCATCGGCGGCGAAATCATCGGCATCGGCCGCTACGACCGGCTGAGCGATCCCACCGAGGCAGAAGTCGCGTTCAATATCGCGGACGCCCACCAGGGGAGGGGTATCGGCTCCATCCTGCTGGAGCACCTTGCCGCGGCAGCGCACGAAAACGGCATCCGGAAGTTCACCGCCGAGGTCCTGCCGGAGAACCGCAAGATGCTGATGGTGTTCTCCGACGCCGGCTACGACGTCAAGCGCCACTTCGACGACGGCGTCGTCAGCCTTGAGTTCAACGTCGACCCCACCGAAAAATCCCGTGCCGTGATGGAATCCCGCGAGCACCGCGCTGAGGCGAGGAGCGTCCGGGAGTTGCTGGCGCCGTCGTCCGTTGCCGTGATCGGGGCCAGCCGCAGGTGGGGGACCGTGGGGTACCAGCTGCTGGAGCACGTCATCGAGGGCGGTTTCCACGGCCCCGTGTATGCCATCAACCCGGAGGCGCTGGAACTGGCGGGCATGCTGTCCTACGGCAAGCTCTCCGAGGTTCCCCAGCCGGTCCAGCTGGCCATCATCGCGGTGCCCTACGAGGAGGTTGCCGGCGTGGTGGAGGAGTGTGCGGCGGCCGGCGTCAAGGGTGTGGTGATCGCCTCCGCAGGCTTTACGGACGACGGCGAGCGCGGCCTGCAGCGGCAGCGTGCCCTGGTGCGCCAGGCCAGGGCCAACGGGATGCGGGTGATCGGGCCCGCATCGCTGGGCATCGCCAATACCCACCCGGATGTGTCCCTGAACGCTTCCATGGCCCCCACGATGCCGCTGCGTGGGAGCCTGGGCCTGTTCAGCCAGTCGGCGGCCATCGGCGTCTCGCTGTATGCCGCCTCGAGCCGGCGGAGGCTGGGACTGTCCAGCCTCCTCTCGGCAGGCAACCGGGCTGACGTCTCCGGCAACGACATGATGCAGTACTGGGAGGACGACGCTGACACCTCCGCCGTGGGCCTGTACCTGGAGTCGATCGGCAACCCGCGCAAGTTCTCCCGCATCGCACGGCGGCTGGCCAGGACCAAGCCGGTCATCGTGGCCAAATCCGACACCATGGGGCTCCGCCTGCCACCGGGCCATGCTGTCCGTACCACGCAGGCGCCGGCGGGAGCACTGGACGCCATGCTGCGCCAGTCCGGGGTGATCCGCGTCGAAACCGTTGAACAGCTGGTGGACGTGGCCCAGGTGGTATCAGCCCAGTCCCTCCCTGCCGGGCCCGACGTCGCCATCTTCAGCAACTCCCAGGCCTTGGGCAACGTGGTGGCGGACAGCGCGGCCGCCCATGGACTGGGAGTGGCGCAGGTGGTCTCCGGACTCGACCTTGACGCCGGCCAGTCCGTGGCCCTGCCCCTGCTCCGGAAAGCCCTGCTTGACGCCCTGGCCTCCGACGCCGTGCACGCCGCCGTCGCCGCCCTGCTGCCCGCACGCGGCCTGACCGTCGACGCTGTGGCCCAAGTCCTCGCGGAATGCTCGGCAGCAGCCGGGAAACCGGTGGTGGCGGCTTTCACCGGCATCCTGGACCCCTCCATCACCGTGGAGGGCCTGGTGGGAACAGAGGGCTGCACCGTCCCCTGCTTCTCCAACCCCGGCGCCGCGGTGGCCGCCCTCGCCGCAGTGGTCCGCTACGCGGAATGGGCCGCCCGCGACCAGGGGCACTTCGTGGAGCCCGCCGGCTGCGACCCGCGGCAGGCGGCTGCCGGGATCGATGAACTGCTGCGGGACGTCACAGGCGACCAGCTCAAGCAGCTGGACCAGGCGGCGACGGCCTCACTGTTGGGCCACTACGGCATTTCGGTCCTGCCCTCGGCACCGTTCACCACCCCCGACGAGGCCGTTGCGGCCGCCGACTCGCTGGGCTGGCCGGTGGTGCTCAAGACCACCGAGCCCGCCCTCCGGCACAGGCTGGACCTGGGCGGTGTGCGGCTTGGCATCGAGGACGCAGAGTCGCTGCGCCTGAACGTGCTGCAGATGCGGCGTGCGCTCGCCGCCTACGGAGATCCGGCCCTCGAAGTCCAAGCCATGGCTCCGGTGGGCCAGGCGTGTACTTTCCGGGCCATCGAGGACCCCTTGCTGGGGCCTGTCATCTCCTTTGGCCTTGCCGGTGACGCCGTCAACCTCCTGGACGACTGGGCCCACCGCGTGCCACCGCTCTCCGCGGCGGACGTCCACGACTTCATCCGCGCGCCCAGGGCGTCCCGGAAACTCTTCGGTTACCAGGGCCTGCCCGCCGTCGACGTTCAGGCCCTCGAGGACCTCGCCGGCCGGCTGGCGTGGATGAAGGACAACCATCCGGAGATCGCGCTGGTGGAATTCAACCCTGTCCTGTGCGGCCCGGCGGGTGCCACGATCCTTGCCGCCGACGTGCGGATCGGCAACGCTGCGCAGCGCACGGACAGCGCGCGCCGGGCCATGCTGGGCTGAGGCGGTTAGCAAGTGACCGGACGATCTGTGAAAATGGGGGCATGAGCTTCCAGCCTTCCGCTTCGGCGCCCGAAACGCCCGGCAATGAAAACCAGGCAGTCCGCCAGCACAGCTCACACAACCACGGAGTCCAGGGCCAGAGCCTGGAGGACGCGCTGCAGAAGGCCGGGTTCTACCCGCGCCTGGTGTCCGATGTTGTTGATGACGCGCTGGATGGCCGGGACTGCGTGGCGCACCTGGTGCACCTGGAAACCCACTTCGACCGGGCAGAAGTGCGCCGCCACATCACCGTCCTGGTCCTCACCGCGGACATGCTGGTCATCACCCATGTGGACGACCAGCAGCTGGATGAGGCGGGGGAGCAGATCGTCGCCCAGATCTCCACGGAGTCCGTTCCCGTGGCACAGATCCGGTCGGTGGTCCTCAGCTACATGTATGCGCAGCCGCAGAACTACAAGCCCTCCGACCCGGTGCGGGAACTGACCCTGTCCATCGCGTGGTCCGGCGGCCAGCGGCTGGACATGGGGCCGGCCAGCTGCGGCGATCCGCAGTGCGAAGCGGACCACGGCTACACCGGAACCATCGCGCAGGAGGACATCGTGCTGCGCATCAGCGCCGAAGCTGATGGGCTGCAGGCCGTGCAGGACGCCAAGCTGTTTGCCAGGGCCCTGCGGGCGGTCAACACCGGTTCCGCGGCCCCCATGTCCCACGCCCAGTCCATGCCACCGCGGCCGCGTGCCGGGGTGTTCGGCAACCGGCTCAGCCGCGGGCACCAGCAGCGCTGATGCCGGAAGACCGCCACCACGCCGTACAAGCCCCCGGACGCACCCCCGACCTTCCGCCTGCTCCCGCTTACGGGCACCGTTCCATTGCTGAAGTCCTGACCAGTGCAGCGGCAAGCCTTGGAGTGGAAGGTTTTGCCAATACCCTCGGATTCCCTGCCGCCTCACGGGTCTGCGTGGTACTCGCGGACGGATTGGGCCGGAACCTCCTCAAGCAGAAATCCGCGCACACCCCGTTCCTGCGCTCTGTGCTTCAGGCCGGGCAGGGCGAAGTCCCGGTGTGGCTGGACTCCGCGTTCCCTTCCACCACCGCTGCTGCCCTGTCCAGCTTTGGGACCGGGCTTCCTGCTGGCCAGCACGGCATGGTGGGCTACGACGTCCTGGACCCTGACCAGGACAAGGTGGTCAACCTGCTGGGGAACTGGGATCCCGGCGTAGACCCCGCGGCGTGGCAACCCTTTCCCACGGTTTTTGAACGGATTTCCGGACAGGTGGACGTCAGCACCGTCAGCCTTTCCCAGTTCGACGGCTCGCCCATGACGCGGGCCGCACTCCGGGGCGGCAGGTTCATTCCGGGCACAACCGCCCACGCCCGGACCGCCGCCGCTGCCGAAGCCATGGCAGCCCCCGGCCCGGCCCTCATGTATTTCTACGTCAACGACCTGGACAAGGCCGGCCACCGCTACGGCTGCCGCTCCGAGCAGTGGGAACACCAGCTGGAAGAGCTCGATGCCACGGTCAAGCGGCTCAACTCCACCCTTCCCGCCGGCACCACGATCCTGCTCACGGCAGACCACGGCATGCTCGACGTCGACGAACCGCAGCGGATCGACTTTTCCACGGACCCTGCCCTGGTGGAGGGCGTCCGCCACACGGCAGGGGAACCACGGATGGTCCACCTGTACGTCGAGGAAAGTCACCTGTCGGACGGCGGCGCGGAGCGGCTTATGGCGGCCTGGAAAGCGCGGTTCGGCGACCGGATCTGGGCCTTCACCCGCGGTGAAGCCGTAGCCGGGGGACTCTTCGGCAACGATGTCAGGCCCGCTGTTCAAGGCAGGATCGGTGACGTCATGATCGCGGCCCGGGACGCCGTCGCGCTTTACGACGGACGGCGCATGCGGCCGACTGCCATGGAAGTAGTGGGCCAGCACGGCTCGCTGACCAAGGCCGAGCGGGAAGTCCCGCTGCTCTGCTTCACGGCTGAAGGAAGGACGCGGCGGCGTGGCTGAGCTCATCTTTTTCTCTGGCACCATGGACTGCGGAAAGTCCACCCTGGCCCTGCAGATGGACTACAACCACCGGGCCCGCGGCCGTGGCGGCGTCCGGTTCAGCCGGAACGACCGCGCCGGTGAGTCCCGGATCTCGAGCCGCCTCGGTTTGGAGACTGATGCCGTGGAGGTCCTGGACAGCACCGACTTCTGGGAGGAAGTCATGCTGCGCCGCACCCAGGGGCAGCGCGTTGACTACCTGATCTGCGACGAAGCCCAGTTCTACACGCCCGAACAGGTGGAGCAGCTGGCCAAAGTGGTGGACGAGATCGACGTCGATGTCTTCGCGTTCGGCATCACCGCTGATTTCCGCACCCGGCTGTTCCCCGGTTCCCAGCGGCTGATCGAGCTCGCCGACCGGGTGCAGGTGCTCCAGGTGGAGGCGCTGTGCTGGTGCGGCCGCCGCGCTACCCACAATGCCAGGACGGTCGACGGCGTGATGGTCACCGAAGGTGCGCAGGTGGTGGTGGGCGACGTGGACATGGTGGTGGAAGCCGCTGCCCCGGAGGCCGGGCACGTACCCGTGGTGGGTTACGAGACATTGTGCCGCAGGCATTTCATGCGGCGCGTGACGGCGCACGGAGCGTCCTTGATGGCACAGCAGGACCAGTTGCTGCCGTTCGAGGTCGATGCCTGCCTCTGGCACGGCTCCGGAGGACCTGGCGAGGGCCGCGGACAGGCCGACAGGGCCTGAAGCCTGGAGCTCCCGGGCCTGCCGCCTGGTGAACCAGGATGTGGCACTGATTCACCAGGGCGTGGCACTGGTGCAGCACGGGACGGGGCTAGTCCGTGCGCTGCAGCGGGGCTGGCACGCCGACGACGTGCGGCGGTTCGGGCGCGCTGTCAGCGTCCCCGCGCTTGCGGAGCCTGAGTTCGCTCACCAGGGCACCGACCACAATGAAACCGGCGCCGAGGACTGCGATGGGGGGAAGCCGTTCACCCGCCAGCCGCCCGATGACCGCAGCCCAAACGGGCTCGCCGGCGTAGATGATGGTAGCTTTCGCTGGCGACACCGATCGCTGGGCCCAATTCATTGTCAACTGGATGACGCAGCTCGCAGCCCCCAAGGCGACGGCCGCTCCCACCCCGATCCATGAGAATGCGGGCAGCCTTTCTCCCGCAATTGGCATCGCCATGAAGCCCAGTGCCCCCGCGACGAGCAACTGAAGGACGGTGACCCGGCCGAGGTCCACTTTGCCCGCGAACCAGCCGATAAGGATGATCTCTGCTGCGATGGGAAGGGTGCTGAGGACTGTCGCGACCTCCCCTGAACCGAAGGTGAAGCCGGCGCTGCCCGGGCCGGCGAGCAGCACGAGACCGGCGAAAGCCAGGCCGGCGCCGAGCCAGGTGGGAAACCGCGGGGGCCTTTTGAACACCATCCACTGCAGGACAGGAACAAGCGGAACATAGAGGGCTGTAATGAATGCCGAGGTGCTGCTGCCGATCGTTTCTAGGCCGACAGTCTGAAGTCCGTAGCCCAGGAAGATCATCAGGCCGATGGCAGAGCCGGCCACGATCTCCGGCGGCTTGATGCCGTGCAGGCCACGCGCAAAGACGACCGCGCTGATAATGCCGGCTGTCAGGAACCGCATGCCTACGAAGAACCATGGTCCGCTGTACTGCACGGCAATGTGGACGGCGAGGAACGTGCCACCCCATACTGCCGTGATCAGGACGAGGGCGAGTTCCTGCCGGGAGAGCAGGCTCCGGGGACCAATGTGCAACATAATGCCCCACCTTATGGTGCACAATAGTGCACATGCAACCTGAGGAAACGCCCGTAGTCCTGAAGCATGTCAGTGAGAACGTGCGCCGGTTTCGGATGGCGGCACAACTCAGCCAGGTCGCCCTGGCCGATCGCGCCGGCGTGAGCCGCCGTACCGTGGTCAAGCTCGAAGCGGGGGAGGCCAACATCAGCCTGACCGGACTCGACCACCTCGCCGGCGCTTTGGGCGTCACATTCGTCGATCTTGTGGCTGCCCCGGCTGCGCACCCTGGAGCCATCAGTGAGGTTGCGTGGCGCGGAGAGCGGGAAGGCAGCATCGCGGTTTTGCTGGCATCCGTGCCCGCCGCCAAGGAAGCGCAGTTGTGGTCCTGGGCCCTTGAACCTGGCGAGCGGTACGATGCGGAGCCGGATCCTGCGGGATGGTCTGAAATGCTCCTTCTCTCCGAGGGGTCGATCCGCGTCGAGCAGGAAAGCGGTGATGCCGAACTCCATGCGGGTGAACATCTTGCCTTCCCGACGTCGCAGCAATACTCCTACGTGAATATTGGTGACACCCGGGCCAGCTTCGTACGTGTGGTCGTCAGCTGAGCTGTCCGTGCCAAATCCGCGGCACCAGGTGTGCCAGCCAGCGTCCGAGTCAGCCCCATTGTCGTACCCCCTTGTCATGATGGGTTTATGGGGATGGCGGCGGTGGTCAAGGCGTTAGCGGACATGCGTGCTGCCCTTGCCGTGCTGAAGGCTGAGGTGGACGGGGCCGGTGCGGAGTCCTTTTCTGCGGCTGATCCGTTGGCTGGTCTGGCGGATGGGTGCCTGGAGATTCTGGCCGGGTCCCGGGAGGTTGAAGCCGGGATCGCTGCGGTTAAGGCCAAAGCGGCTGTGACGTACGCGGAGAGCGCCGATGCTGTTGCGGGGCCGGGTGTGCCGGTGCGTGCGCAGGAGATGGCGGTCGCGGCGGAGATCGGGTGTGTGCTGGCCTTGGGTCCTCGGGCGGCGTCGTCGTTCCTCGCAACTGCGCACGCCGTGATGTCGACGTTGCCGCGGACGTTGGAGGCTTTGCAGGCCGGGGTGATCTCTTGGCAGCACGCGGTGGTGATGGCGGACGAGACAGCGTGCCTTGATCCTGATGGGGTGGCGGCGTTGGAGGCCCATTTCCTGGACCCGGACGCCCCGGACCGGGCGCGGGGGTGTCCCGTGGGTGGATTGCCGGCGCACCGGTTCAGGGCCAAAGCCCGGACGTGGCGGGAACGCCACCAGGCCGGGAGCATCGAGAAACGCCATGCCAAAGGGGTTGCGGAGCGGCGGGTGGAGTTCCGGCCGGACCAGGACGGGATGGCGTGGCTGTCCGCGTACCTTCCCGCGGACCAGGCGTTGGCGGGGTGGAACCGGCTCACCGTGGCCGCCAGGGACATGCAGGGACCCGGCGAGGGCAGGACCCTGACCCAGCTCCGGGCCGACACCTTCGCCGGTGCGGTCCTCGGCAGCGGCATGGCCGGCGGTGACACCGCGGTCTCGGGCAGTGCTTCCGAAGCTGCCGGTGGCGACGGTATGGGCCACAAGGGTTTGCCACCGTCGATCCGGGCGCAGGTGCTGGTCACGGTCCCTGTGTTCTCGCTGATGGGTGTGACTGACGAACCGGCGGTGCTGGACGGGTACGGTCCCATCCCGCCGTCAATGGCCCGGGAACTCGTCGCTTCCGGTGCGGCTTCGTTCTACCGCGTGTTGGTGGATCCGCGGGACGGGGCACCGTTGGAAATCGGCCGGACAAGTTACCGGGTGACGGGGGCGATGCGGTCCTGGTTGAGGATGCGGGACGGGAAATGCCCGTTCCCGGGCTGCAGCAACAACTCCCTGGATAACGACGCCGACCACATCCTCGCCTGGGCCAAGGGCGGTACCACCGGGATCAGCAACCTGGGACAGCCCTGCCCCAAACACCACAAACTCCGCCACACCACCGGCTGGAAACCCACCCCGGCCACCAAGAACGAACCACCCGGCTGGACCTCACCCACCGGCCGCCACTACCCGAGCGAACACCAGGACTGGGAACCACCACGCTGGCCGTCTAAATTCTTAGTTCACGCAAAGGGCCCGCTCGAGGAACTGCGACCACATCAAGTAGGCAGCCCCCTCAAAGAAGTGTGCCCTTCACATGAACGAAGCCTCCTCGGACATCGGAGCCTTCTCGAAGAAGCACTTTGGAGGATTTTCGCCTCGTAACAGCTCAAACTCACGTCCTGACAGGTCGATGCGGGCGAGTCCAAACCCGCGTGCTCTCGCATGCTGCATGGGTGTGGACGTGTCGTGTCCACGGCGGGCCCGGAGCCAGGCTGCTCCTAGCCCACCCGGCGGTAGCGGATGTGGGTGGCCAGGGGAGAGTGGAGTACCTCGACGGGTTCGAAGCCAAACGATTCAATACCGTCAAAAATCCGTTCACCCGAACCGAGCAAAACCGGTGCGATGTCCAAGGTGAGCTCGTCTATCACGCCGGCGGCCAGGGCCTGGCGGACGGTGGATGCTCCGCCGGCGATATCCACGCCCTTGCCCCCGGCCGCCTCGACCGCCGCCGCGTACGCGGCATCGAAGCCGTCGGTGACAAAGTGGAAGGTTGTCCCGCCCTCCATCTGGATCGGGTCATGCGGGTAATGGGTGAGGACGAACACCGGTGCATGGTAGGGCGGCTCGGGGCCCCACCATCCGCTCCAGTCCTCGTCCCAGTCGCCGCGGACGGGACCAAACATGTTCCGGCCCATTACGTAGGCGCCGCGCGGGCGCATCAGCCAGTCAGCCGCGATCCCGTTGGCCTCGTTGGCGCGGGGATCGCCGATGTGCCAGCCGTGGAGTTCCAGCCCCCGCTTGCCCAGCGGGTTCTCGCGGCTTTGGTCAGGCCCGGCGACGAACCCGTCCAGGGACATTGACATGTGGCAGGTGGTGTCCGGCACAGCGAACCTCCAGGGGTAAGTGCAGCTTCTGACCGATCGGGTGCGGGGAGCCTAGCATGCAGCAGTGGCGGGAACCAGCCCAGGAACGGGACGAAGGAAAGGTCCTAGTCGCTCCGTGTGCCGAAAACGATTTCATCCCAGGAGGGGACGCTGGAACGCTTTGGCCGGGCTGGACGTTCCGGCGCCTCGGCCTCCGGCAACTGCCCGGTAGAGGGGGACGCGTCGTTCTGCGTGGGTGACGGACGGCGGGAATTGCTGCCCAGCAGCTCATCAAGCCCGGCTCCGCCGGAGTTGCCGGACCCGGCAGCAGGCGCGGAACCGGACGGCTTCTGTGGGGACGCCGCAATGGTGATTTCCCGGGTGTCGGTGCTGACGCCGTCGTGAAGCCGCAGGGCGTCATCGTTGCCATCCCGGTGCGGCGGAATCAGGCTTAGCCGGGACAGCATTGACGGCCTCGCATCACGGCGCCGGATAAAGGAATCACCTTGCGCCGCAGGCGCTTCCTGCGGCCCGTCCTGGGATTCGGTCTCTTCCGGTTCCGCCTCGGCAGGCGCCTCGGCGACTACCTCGGAAGGCCGTGGGTGGGCAGCCGGGACACCGTGAGCCAGGAGCAGCGCCAGGGCGTCGTCCGAATCCTCGTCCACGCCCAGCCGCTGGCCGCGCCGCGACCGGAGCATGTCCAGGAGGCCGTCGGCTTCCTTCCCGGCTTCCTGGACAGGACCCTGGCTGCCGGTAGATGTCTTTGCGCTGTCCGCGTCAGTTTCAAAATCGAACGGGCGGTCGGAAACCGCAGTGAGGCGGCGGGCCGGAACGGGGCCATCCAACGGTTCGAGTTCGCTCAACTGCTGGGCCCAGCGGTTGGTGTTCTGCAGCGACTTGCGTCCGGGGCTAAAGGTCCAGAGCGCGGGAGGTTCTTCGCCGATGCCGGTGGTTCCGCCGGATTTGCCCTCAAAGTTAGCCGAGACAGTCCATGTACCGTCCTGGCGCCGCCAGGAGTCCCATTCGACAGTGGCGGGATCGATGCCATGCGCCGAGAGGCGGTGGGCCACCATGTCGTCCAGGGTTGCCGGGTTGTCGCCGAACGCTGACCGGTAAGCGTCATGGCCGGGGGAGGGTGCCGCGACTTCAACCTTCCGTGCCTGCTGCGCAACGTACTCCCGTTCAGCAAGGACCGGGCCTTCGTAGCGCTCCACCTTGGCCAGCGGCATGCCGGACAGCTCCGCTACGTCGGCAGCAGTGGCGCCGGCACGGATACGGGCCTGGATATCCCGTGGAGACATGGGAACGGCAGGCCGCTCCGTCCGCGGTTTGGCCGTGGACCGGCTGGCCGTCCTGAGGGCTTCATCGATCGGCAGCTGGAACATCTCGCCGCCGGCCCCGCTCAACAGGAGATGCGTCCCGTCGTCGTGCACGCCTACAAGCCGTAGATCCTGCATACAAAATCCTCCACCCTGGCATTACTATCAATCGAAACTCTGCCACCCGGCAGCGCTGAATTGGCTCAAGGAACAGGGCGCGCCGTGATTTTCCGCCGGATCCGGGCCCGGACGGGGAGTGAAGGCCGCGTTATTGCCGGACCAGGGCGGCCGTCAGCTTGTCGGGGTGCCGGGTGGAAGCCAGCCAATAGGGGGTGCGGTCGGCGGGGTCCGTGATTTCGATTTTCACCACGGGATCAATCCAGCCGCGGATGCAAAGGTAGGCCAGCCCATTAAGCCGGGTGCCGCGTTCCGCCGTCGCTTCTCCGGCTTCGAACTGCTGGACGCCGCCCACGAACCGGCGTTCGATGGTGGCCCTTCCAACCGTGAGGGCATCCGCCGTGACGGTGATGGCGGGGGTCGAAAGGACCAGGAGGGCCGTGATGATGGCCAGCAGTATCAGTGCCGCTGTGTAGCCGGCCGCCATGCTGATAGGTGCGAAGACCAGGATGCCTGCTGCGGAAACGCCTGCGGCGATGACCCAGATCCAGGCGTTGGGCCACAGCTTCTCCCGGTAGACAACGGGTGCCCCGGCGGAGGGTGAGCTGGGAACGGACGCGGGCGAGCTTGATTCGGGCATAGGCCAAGCTTTCCACCTTTGGCCCGCTATTTCACCTTGGGTGGAGCCGCCTGGAGCTCCGTCTGCCAAGGGGTCCCCTTATGAGTGTTCCGTGGGCGCGGGTTAGAGTGAGTGACTGTGACTGATCATCCCGCCACGGTAGACCTTGCCCCGGACGCAGCATCGCCAGCACCTGGCGTCCCCACCCTCGAGGTCCAGTTGAAAATGCTGGATCCGGACCTGGAAGCGCCGTCCTACGCACATCCGGGTGACGCCGGCGCGGACCTGCGTGCCCGCGAGGATGTGGTCCTGCTGCCCGGAGAGCGCAAGCTGGTTCCCACCGGCGTCGCGATTGCGCTGCCCGAGGGTTTCGTGGCGCTGATCCACCCCCGCTCCGGCCTGGCCACCAAGCACGGCCTCACCATTGTCAACGCTCCAGGCACCGTGGACGCGGGCTACCGGGGCGAGATCTCGGTGACCCTGTTGAATACCGACTCGTCCCAGCCGATAGAGCTGCGGCGCGGCGATAGAATTGCCCAAATGGTCATCCAGCGGGTTGAGTACGCCCAGTTCATTCCTGTCAGCGAATTGAGCGGTTCCGTGCGCGGCACGGGCGGCTTCGGGTCCACCGGCGGATTCACCGTTCCTGGGGCCTGACCCCGCAAACGCACCGCTGCCACGCCAGCACGTACGACGGCGGGACCTCCATGGGTCCCACCGGCACCATCCAGAACTGGCACATTTTTCAGGAATAAGGAGTCACCCATGGTCTTTGGGCTCGGCAGGAAAGCAAAGAACGAAGAACCGGCGCAGCCGGACGAAGAACTGACGATTGCAGAGGACGGGGAAGGCGAACCGGGCACCGCGGCCCGCCGCCAGGACGGTCCGTTCGACGAGGCCGAGATCAGCAGCCGTGACGGCTTCGTGGACCTGGGCGCCCTGCTGATCACTCCGAGCGAAGGCCTCCAGCTCCGTCTCGAGGTGGAAGAAGCGACCCAGCGGGTGGTGGCTGTCACCCTGGACCTGAACGGTTCCAGCCTCCAGCTCCAGGCCTTCGCCGCCCCCAAGACAGAAACCCTGTGGGACGAGATCCGGGAACAGATCGGCCAGTCGGTGGGCGCGCAGGGCGGACAGGTTGAGGAAGTGGAAGGCGCCTTCGGTACGGAACTGGTGGCCAAGCTGCCGGCCGGCCTGCCTGATGGCAGCCAGGGCTACCGCGTGGCCCGGTTCATTGGCGTGGACGGACCCCGCTGGTTCCTTCGCGGCGTCCTGGGTGGCCCCGCGGCGCTCGAACGCCCGGCCGCCGGACCGCTCGAGGCCCTGTTCCGGCAGGTCGTGGTGGTCCGCGGAGACAGCCCCATGCCGCCGCGCGACCTGCTGCAGCTGCGGCTGCCCAAGGACGCCTCAACCACTCCTCCGCCCGCCGCGCCCACTTTGGAGGAGCCCGAACGTGGTCCCGAAATCACCCAGATCGGCTGAGTCCCCGGAGAACGGGAGCACGCAGGCGGGACGTGGAATTACGCCACTGGGCCAATTGCCGGACCGGGGCAGGGTCCTGTGCCAGGGGCATATCGAATCCGTGACATTCGTCCCGGCCGACCGGACGGCCGAATTCAGCGCCATCGTTTCGGAGGACGACGCTGTCCGCCCCGCCGGCCCGGGACAGGGCAGGCCTCCGCGGCTCCGCGTTGTCTGGCTGGGCCGCCGCCGGGTTCCGGGCATCGAAGCCGGGGCGGAAATCCGGGTTGAGGGGATGCTGGCCCGCGGCAAGGACATGCCCACCATCTTCAACCCCCGCTACGAGATACTGTCCCGCCAGGAGAACGAATGACCGCCCAGCAGCCCGAACAACCAACCGGTCCCGAGAACCCCGGCAGGGCCGGGCGGCAGGGCACGCCGCAGGATGCCGGTCCATCGCCGGTGGCAGGGCTGGCCGCCGAGTACGCGGCCAAGGCCGGACTTCACCGCCGCCATGACGGACAGGTGGACGTCCTCCGGAGTGCCGGGGGAGTGCAGGGCATTGCCGAGAGCATCGTCCCCGGCCTGGTCTTCCTGGTCGCGTTCACCGTCACCCGCGAACTCACGCTGTCCCTGGTGGCGGCCCTGGCCTCGGCAGCCATCTTCACCGTGGTGCGGCTGGTGCAGCGGCGCCCGCTGACCCAGGCGCTGGCGGGCGTCGCCGGCGTCGGTATTTCCGCGTGGCTGGCCAACACCACCGGGAAGGCAGAGGACTTCTACCTTCCCGGTTTCTTTACCAACGGCGCGTACATCCTGGCGATGGTTCTCTCCATCGCGGTCAAGTGGCCCGTGGCGGGCCTCCTCTTCGGCTTCATCCGCAACGAGGGCGTGGAGTGGCGCAAGGAACCGTCGCGGGTCAAGGCCTACCGGCTGGGCACGTGGATCATCGTGGCGGTCCTGGCCCTCCGGCTCATCGTCCAGGTGCCGCTCTACCTTATGGGCACGGACGGCCTGGCCGCACTGGCCACGACCCGCCTCATCATGGGCGCACCCTTGTACATCCTGGGCATCTGGGTGGCGTGGCTGGTAACCCGGCCGGCACCCAAGGCCGAGCCGGCCGACTAACCGTCGAAGCCGTCGTCGTCCAACGCGTGGCCGTGGCTGCCCGCGGTGGCCGGCTCGGCGCCGTCCGAGGCCTCGTCGCCCGTGTCGATGCTGCCCGGGGCGGAGGACAGGAGCTCACGCAGCCCGTCCTCGGCAGCAATGGTGGTCACGAAGAAGAGCTCGTCCCCGCCGTCGATGACGTCGTCCCGGCTGGGCGTGATGGGTGCCTGGTCGCGCAGGATCGCCACCAGGGTGGCGTCCTCGGGCCAGTGGATGTCTCCCACCGTCATGCCGATCACGTGGGAGTCGTGCGGCACGGTGAATTCCACCAGTGATGCCACTCCGGTCTGCAGCGTCAGCAGGCGGACCAGGTCGCCGATCTCCACCGCCTCCTCCACCAGTGCGGTCATCAGCTGCGGCGTGTTGACGGCCACGTCGACGCCCCAGGAGTCGTTGAACATCCAGTCGTTCTTCGGGTTGTTGACCCGGCCCACGGTGCGGCCCACCCCAAACTCGGTCTTTGCGAGCAGGGACACCACCAGGTTGACCTTGTCGTCGCCCGTGGCGGAGACCACGACGTCGGCGTCCTCCACCTTCGCGCCCTGCAGGGTGGAGAGCTCGCAGGCGTCGCCCACCAGCCAATGGGCGCCCCGCAGCCCGCTGCGGCCGATCACCTCGGGCTTGAGGTCGATCAGCAGGATCTCGTGCTTGTGCGCCAGCAGTTCCCGGGCAATGGATGATCCGACGCTGCCGGCGCCGACGATAACGACTTTCACTGGTACTCCTTGGCGGGGGCTTTGGCGAGGATCTGGGCGATCTGGGCGCTGCGGTCCACCTGCAGCATGGCGTGCACGGTGTCGCCGTCCTGGTACGCCGTTCCAGCGTCAGGGAGCAGGCCCTCGCCGAAGCGGGTCACATAGGCAACCCGGACGTCGGCAGCCTTTTCGATGCTGCTGATCCGGTGTCCAATCCAGCCGGCGTCGAGGTCCAGTTCGGCCAGGACCAGCCGCCCGGACGGCTCACGGAAATCACCGGCGAGGTGTTGTTCGGGCAGGATGCGGCGCAGCACCTGGTCAGCGCTCCAGCGGACGGCGGCCACCGTGGGGATGCCCAGGCGCTGGTAGATCTCGGCACGTCCCGGATCGTAGATCCGGGCGACGACATGCGGGACGTGGAAGGTTTCCCTGGCCACCCGGGTGGCCAGGATGTTTGAGTTGTCACCGCTGGAGACGGCGGCGAAGGCGTAGGCCTCGCCCACACCGGCCTGCTTGAGGGTCTCCCGGTCAAAGCCCACCCCGGTGACCTTCCGGCCGGTGAAGCCCTGGCGGAGCCGGCGGAACGCGCGGTCATCCTGGTCGATGATGGCCACGGAATGGCCGGCATCCTCCAGCGTATGCGCCAGCGTTGCCCCCACCCGGCCACATCCCATGATCACGAAATGCGCCACCGTATCTCCTCTGTATCTGTGTCAGGATCGTGCAGCTAGAACTCTACCGGCATGGCACCTGTTAGGACTGGCAGGCGCCCGTCATGACATCGACCGCGAATCAGACTAGCTTTGTGGGGTGTTGACAATACTGAACGCCGTCAAACGCGTGCTGGTGGGCAGGCCCTTCCGGAATGACCGCCTGGCCCATACCCTGCTTCCCAAGAAGATCGCCCTCCCGATTTTCGCCTCGGACGCCCTGTCGTCGGTGGCCTACGCACCGGACGAGATCCTGCTCACCCTGGCGCTGGCCGGTGTCAGCGCCGTGGCCATCTCGCCCTGGGTTGGCCTGGCCGTGATGGTGGTGCTGCTGACCGTGGTGGCCTCCTACCGGCAGAACGTGCACGCCTACCCGTCAGGCGGCGGCGATTACGAGATCGCCAACGAGAACATGGGCAAGTACGCCGGCCTGACGGTGGCGTCGGCCCTCCTGGTGGACTATGTCCTGACCGTGGCTGTGTCCATGTCCTCGGCGGCCGCCTACCTCACCACGGCTGTACCCTCGCTGCACGGTGAGCAGGCCGTCATCGCCACCATCGGCGTCGTCATACTCGCGCTGGTGAACCTGCGCGGCATCAAGGAGGCGGGCAGCGTCTTCGCCGTCCCCACCTACATCTTCATGGCGTCCATCCTGGGCATGACGGCCGTGGGCATGTTCCAGGCTGCCACGGGGCAGCTGGGGCAGGCGCCGTCGGCTGCCTTCACCATCGTCCCGGCCGAGGGCTTCGACCAGGGCCTGGTGGGCCTGGCCGGTGCTTTCCTGCTGCTGCGGGCCTTCTCCTCCGGCGCCGCCGCGCTGACCGGCGTCGAGGCCATCAGCAACGGCGTCCCCAACTTCCGGCACCCCAAGAGCAAGAACGCTGCCACCACGCTGCTCCTCCTGGGCGTGATCGGCGCGGCCATGCTGGCCGGCATCATCTACCTGGCCAACGCCACCAAGGTCCACATTGTGCTGGACCCCGCCAAGGAATTCCTGCTCAACGGCAACCCGCTGCCAGAGGGCTACATCCAGAACCCGGCCATCAGCCAGATTGCGCAAACGATCTTCGGCGCCGGCAGCATCCCCTTCTATATCGTGGTGGCCGCCACCGGCGTCATCCTGGTGTTCGCCTCCAACACTGCGTTCAACGGCTTCCCGGTCCTGGGCTCCATCCTCGCCCAGGACGGCTACCTGCCCCGCCAGCTGCGGACCCGCGGCGACAGGCTCGCGTTCAGCAACGGCGTGCTGGCCCTCGCAGCAGGTGCCCTGATCCTGATCATCTCCTTCGATGCCGACGTCACCAAGCTGATCCAGCTGTACATCGTGGGCGTCTTCATCTCCTTCACCCTCAGCCAGCTCGGCATGATCCGGCACTGGGGCCGCGAACTGAAACTGGCAAAGGACAAGGCCGTCCGGCGCAAGATGATCAAGTCGCGGACCATCAACAGCATCGGCTTCGGCATGACCGGACTGGTGCTGGTCATCGTTCTGATCACAAAGTTCCAGCAGGGCGCCTGGATTGCGCTGCTGGCCATGTTCATCCTCTTCCTGATCATGTGGAGCATCCGCGCCCACTACGACAATGTGGCCAAGGAACTCGCGGTGGACGAGGACTCCTCGCCCCGCGCCCTGCCCACCCGGGTCCACGCCGTTTTGCTGGTCTCGCACGTCCGCAAGCCCGTCCTGCGCGCCCTGGCCTACGCCCGCGCGTCCCGGCCCTCCCGGCTGGACGCCATCACGGTGGACATCGACCCGGACGAGACGGCGCACACCATCGCCGACTGGGAAAAGCTCGAGATCCCGGTTCCGCTGACCGTCCTCGCCAGCCCGTACCGCGAGACGGTCACGCCCATCATGGACTACGTCAAGCAGATGCGCCTGGACTCCCCGCGGGACCTGGTGGTGGTCTACATCCCCGAGTACGTGGTGGGTAAGTGGTGGGAACAGCTGGTGCACAACCAGACAGCCCTCCGCATCAAGACCCGGCTGCACTTCGAACCGGGCGTCATGGTGGCCAGCGTTCCGTGGCAGCTCAAATCCTCCGAAGAAGCCAAGAACCTCCAGGACGTCCAGTGACCGCCAGAACTTCCCCCGCCGACCAGCCGGCAACTGCTCCAGCGGAAGGGGACCATGCCGGCCACACCGGCCAGGAGGCCCTGCTCGACGTCGGACCCGTGGCCCACGGCGGGCACTGCGTGGCGCGCCATGAGGGCCGGGTGGTCTTTGTCCGGCACGCCGTTCCGGGCGAAAAGGTCCGGGTCCGGCTGACCGATGCGGGGGACAGTGCCAAATTCTGGCGCGCCGATGTCATCGAGGTGCTCGAAGCGTCCCCGGACCGGGTGGAGCACTTCTGGCACGTGGCCGATTCCCTGCGCGCCTGGGGCCACGGCCACCCGCCGGTGGGCGGTGCCGAATTCGGGCACATGGCGCTGGCCAAACAGCGCAGCCTGAAAGCGGACGTCCTCGCCGAGCAGCTCACCCGCCTGGCCGGCTTCGAGCAGGTGCCGTCCGCGTGGGACGGTGCCGTGGAACCCGTGGGGGAAGCGGACGACGGCGGCACCGGCCTTGGGTGGCGCACGCGGGCGAGTTTTTCGGTCACCCCCGGCGGCAGGCTGGGGATGCACGCGCACCGCTCCAACCACATCGTTCCGGTGCGGGAGATGCCCCTGGCAAGCGAAGCAATCAACGCCCTGCGCCTCTGGGACCTGGACCTGCAGGGCATCGAACGGGTCGAGGTGGCCGCGCCGGCCAACGGTTCCCGCCCCCTGGTGCTCCTGGCCCCCGCGCCCGGAACCAAGGACAAGCGGCTGCGGGCCATCGCCGCCGCGCTGCCGGAGGAGGCCTCGGTGGCAGCCTTCGATCCGCTGGCCGGCACCGTCACGCAGCTCCGGGGACGCACCTGGGTCCAGGAAACCGCCGCCGGCCATGACTACCGGGTGACCGGCGAGGGTTTCTGGCAGATCCACCGCGACGCGCCCGGGACGCTTGTGGGTGCTGTCACAGAATTCCTGCGTCAGGGGGACTTCCTCAACCCCGGTGCGGTGGTGGCTGATCTCTACGCCGGCGCGGGGCTCTTCACCGCCGTATTGGCCGACGCAGTAGGGGAGACAGGGTCCGTGCTTTCGGTCGAAGGGGCCCCGGGCACCAGCCGCGACGCCCGGAAGAACCTGCATTCTGCGCCCCAGGTGGAAGTAATCCAGGGGCGCGTGGAACGGGTCCTTCGCCAGAAACCGCGGAATTTCGACGCGCTGGTCCTTGACCCGCCCCGCGCCGGTGCCGGGAAAGCCGTCGTCGGGCAACTCGTGGCCGCCCAGCCCCGGGCCATTGCCTATGTGTCCTGCGATCCGGCGTCGTTCGCACGTGACCTCGGTTACTTCCGCCGCTCCGGGTGGGTACTCGCGGGGCTCCGGGCGTTCGACCTGTACCCCCACACCCACCACCTCGAGACGGTGGCGTTGCTGACTCCGGCTCCGTGATGCCGGTGCGGTTTTCGACTACGATGGCCGTAGTAGTCCCACGTCGCGCCCGAATTCTCGGCCGGCCGTGTGCAAATTTTCGGGCCCTGGAGCTACTTAGGGCTTCCTAACTAGCAGGCGGTCAACCGCGCGACAAAGATGAAACTGTTGCGAGAGGAGTCCTGCGATGAGCACTGTGGACAGCTTCGGTTCAAAAGGCAAACTTAATGTAGCCGGAACCGAGTACGAAATTTTCCGGTTGAACTCCGTTGAAGGTGCAGAAAACCTTCCGTTCAGCCTCAAGGTATTGCTTGAAAACCTGCTGAGGACCGAGGACGGCGCGAACATCACTGCCGATCACGTCCGCGCTTTGGCAGGCTGGGATCCGAATGCGGAGCCCGATACAGAAATCCAGTTCACGCCGGCGCGCGTGATCATGCAGGACTTCACCGGCGTTCCCTGCGTGGTGGACCTGGCCACCATGCGTGAAGCGGTCAAGGACCTGGGCGGCGACCCCAAGCGGGTCAACCCCCTGGCTCCCGCCGAGATGGTCATCGACCACTCCGTCCAGATCGACGCCTTCGGCAACTCCGGCGCACTGGAGCGCAACATGGAGATCGAATACCAGCGCAACGGTGAGCGTTACCAGTTCCTGCGCTGGGGCCAGACCGCTTTTGACGACTTCAAGGTTGTTCCCCCGGGAACCGGCATTGTGCACCAGGTCAACATCGAGTACCTGGCCCGCACCGTCATGACCCGCGAAGTGGACGGTGCGCTGCGCGCCTACCCTGACACCTGCGTTGGCACCGACTCGCACACCACCATGGTCAACGGCCTGGGCGTGCTGGGCTGGGGGGTCGGCGGCATCGAAGCCGAGGCAGCGATGCTCGGTCAGCCCGTCTCCATGCTCATCCCGCGCGTCGTGGGCTTCAAGCTCAGCGGCAGCATCCCCGCCGGCGCCACCGCAACGGACGTGGTCCTGACCATCACCGAAATGCTGCGCCAGCACGGCGTGGTGGGCAAGTTCGTTGAGTTCTACGGCGAAGGCGTCGCAGCAGTGCCGCTGGCCAACCGCGCCACCATCGGCAACATGAGCCCCGAGTTCGGTTCCACCGCCGCCATGTTCCCCATCGATGACGTCACCCTGGACTACCTGCGCCTCACGGGCCGCTCAGACCAGAACGTGGCACTTGTCGAGCAGTACGCCAAGGAACAGGGCCTCTGGCACGATCCTTCCCGCGACATCAAGTTCTCCGAGTACCTGGAACTGGACCTGTCCACGGTGGTGCCGTCGATTTCCGGCCCCAAGCGGCCGCAGGACCGCATCATCCTCTCCGAGTCCAAGGCCCAGTTCCGCGAGGACCTGCGCAACTACGTCAAGGTGGACCTCGCCGACGGCAGCCTGGACGAAGCGATCGACGAGAGCTTCCCGGCGTCCGACTCACCGTCGTTCACCGCCACGGCAACGCACCTCTCCGAGGAAGCCCCGCACGCCCACGGTCCGAAGTCCAACGGCCGCCCGGCGAAGAAGGTGGCCGTCAAGACCGCCGACGGCCGCGAATTCGAGCTGGACCACGGTGCGGTGTCGATCGCCTCGATCACCTCCTGCACCAACACGTCCAACCCGTCCGTGATGCTGGCCGCAGCACTGCTGGCCCGCAACGCCGTCGAAAAGGGCCTCGCCGCCAAGCCGTGGGTCAAGACCTCCGTTGCCCCCGGTTCCAAGGTTGTCACCGACTACTACAACAAGTCGGGCCTGACCCCCTACCTGGAGAAGCTCGGCTTCTACATCGTGGGCTACGGCTGCGCCACCTGCATCGGCAACTCCGGCCCCCTCGACGCCGAGATCTCCGAGGCCATCCAGGCCAACGACCTCTCCGTCACCGCAGTCCTCTCGGGCAACCGCAACTTCGAAGGCCGGATCAACCCGGACGTCAAGATGAACTACCTGGCCTCCCCGCCGCTGGTCATCGCGTACGCCCTGGCCGGAACCATGGACTTCGACTTCGAGAACGACGCCCTGGGCCAGGACGAAGCCGGCAACGACGTCTTCCTGAAGGACATCTGGCCGAACCCGGTTGAGGTCCAGCAGGTCATCGACTCCTCCATCGACAAGGGCATGTTCGCCCGCGGCTACGAGGGCGTCTTCGAGGGCGACGACCGCTGGAAGGCCCTCGACACCCCGGCCGGCGACACCTTTGCCTGGGACGAGAAGTCCACCTACGTCCGGAAGCCCCCATACTTCGAGGGCATGAAGGCCCAGCCGGAGCCCGTCCAGGACATCTCGGGCGCCCGCGTGCTCCTGAAGCTCGGCGACTCGGTCACCACCGACCACATCTCTCCGGCCGGATCCTTCAAGTCCGACACCCCCGCCGGCCAGTACCTGCTGGCCAACGGCGTGGAGCGCAAGGACTTCAACTCCTACGGCTCGCGCCGTGGCAACCACGAAGTGATGATCCGCGGCACGTTCGCGAACATCCGCATCAAGAACCAGCTCCTGGACGGCGTCGAGGGTGGCTTCACCCGTGACTTCACCCAGGCCGACGGCCCGCAGGCCTACGTCTACGACGCCGCGCAGAACTACCAGGCAGCCGGCACCCCGCTGGTGGTCCTGGCCGGCAAGGAATACGGTTCCGGATCATCGCGTGACTGGGCTGCCAAGGGCACCGCGCTGCTGGGTGTCAAGGCCGTCATCGCCGAGAGCTACGAGCGTATCCACCGCTCCAACCTCATCGGCATGGGCGTCCTGCCGCTGCAGTACCCGGCCGGCGAGAACGCTGCCAGCCTGGGCCTGACCGGCACGGAAACCTTCTCGGTTGAAGGCGTCACCGCCCTCAACGAGGGCACCACGCCCAAGACCCTGAAGGTCACCGCCACCGCAGAGGACGGCTCCTCCAAGTCGTTCGACGCCGTGCTGCGCATCGATACCCCGGGTGAAGCGGACTACTACCGCAACGGTGGCATCCTGCAGTACGTGCTGCGCCAGATCTCCGCGAACTAGCGGGTTCCGACAGCAGTCACCATCCACCCCGAAGCCCCGGCCGGTCACCGACCAGCCGGGGCTTCGGCTTTGCATTCACACCGAGGCGTTAGAGTTAAACGGCACGTCTACCACCCGAAGGAGGGGTCATTGGGAATCTTGGACACCATCCGGAATCCGCAGGACCTGAACGAGTTGACCGAGGAACAGCTGGAACAGCTGGCCTCGGAGATCAGGGATTTCCTGATCACGAACGTCTCCCAGACGGGCGGCCACCTCGGGCCCAACCTCGGCGTCGTGGAACTGACGCTGGCCGTGCACCGCATCTTCGAATCCCCCCGCGACAGCATCGTCTTTGACACGGGGCACCAGTCCTACGTCCACAAGCTGCTGACGGGACGGCAGGACTTCAGCACTCTCCGCCAGGAAGGCGGCCTCTCCGGCTACCCGGACCGGGCCGAATCCGAACACGACATTGTGGAAAGCTCGCATGCGTCGTCGTCCCTGTCCTGGGCGGACGGTATCTCCCGGGCCCGCCAGCTCACCGGCGAAGGCGACCGGCACGTGGTGGCCATCATCGGCGATGGAGCGCTCACCGGCGGAATGGCCTGGGAAGCCATCAACAACATTGCGGCGGACAAGAAGCGCCGCGTGGTTATCGTCGTCAACGACAACGGCCGTTCCTATGCACCCACCGTTGGCGGATTCGCCGACTACCTGGCGTCCCTGCGCCCCACCATCGACTCCTTCCGCGCCGCCCCGGCCTACGAGGGCGCCCTCGACTGGTGGAAGAAGAAGCTGCAGGACGGCGGCCCCGTGGGGCAGTTCACCTACAAGAGCCTGCACGCCATGAAAAAGGGCATCAAGGACTGGTGGGCGCCGCAGGGCATGTTCGAGGACCTCGGCATGAAGTACATCGGCCCGGTGGATGGCCACAACCTCCAGGCCATGGAGCATGCACTGTCCACCGCCAGGAACTACGGCGGTCCCGTGATCGTCCATGCCATGACGGAGAAGGGCCACGGCTACGCTCCGGCCCGTGCCCATGAAGCGGATCAGTTCCATGCCGTTGGGATCATCGACCCCGAAACCGGCGAGCCCACCGGCACCGGGGGAGCCCAGTCCTGGACCTCGGTGTTTGCCGATGAAATCGCCGCCATCGCCGACGAGCGCGACGACATCGTGGGCATCACCGGGGCCATGCTGATTCCCGTGGGCCTGCACAAGTTCGCCGCCAAGCACCCCAAGCGCGTCATCGACGTCGGCATCGCCGAGCAGCATGCGCTGACCGCCGCCGCAGGCATGGCCTTTGGCGGCCTGCACCCGGTGGTGGCCGTCTACGCCACATTCCTGAACCGGGCCTTCGACCAGCTGCTCATGGACGTGGCCCTCCACAAGGCAGGCGTTACCATCGTCCTTGACCGCGCCGGCGTCACGGGCCCGGACGGCGCCAGCCACCACGGGATGTGGGACATGGCCATGGTCCAGATCGTCCCCGGGCTGCACCTCGCCGCGCCCCGCGACGCCACCCGGCTCCGCGAGGAACTGCGCGAAGCCGTGGCCATCGATGACGCGCCCAGCGTCGTCCGCTTCTCCAAGGGATCCGTCGGCCCCGCCGTCGAGGCAGTGGAACGGCTCAGCGACGGCGCGGACATCCTGGCCCGCAGGCCGTCCGGCTCCACCGAAAACGACGTCCTGATCGTCAGCGTCGGCGCCATGGCAGAACTGGCGTTGGATGTCTCCAACCGGCTCGGCGCGCAGGGCATCAGCACCACCGTGGTGGACCCCCGCTGGGTCCTCCCCGTCCGCCGTTCCATCATCGCGTTGGCCTCGCACCACCGCCTGGTCATCTGCATCGAAGACGGCGTCCGCGCGGGCGGCGTCGGTTCCCGCATCCGCCAGGAGATGCGCGCCGCCGGTGTGGACACGGCACTGAACGAGGTAGGCCTGCCCGTGGAGTTCCTCGACCATGGCACCCGCAACCAGGTGCTGGAGCGCGTTGGGCTGACCGCCCAGCAGATCACGCACGACGTCGTCGCGCAGGTCCTGGGAACCAAGGTCCCCTTCGCGCGGCCCCTCCCCGGGCAGCAGCACCCCACCACCGGCAGCCTTCCGATCCTGTGAGGGACGAGGACGAGCTGAAGTATCCCGGGCCGGCGGGGGAATCCGGACCAGTCCTGCACACCACGACCACCCGGGTTCCGAATGGGCTCGAGCCAGGCCAGCTGGTGGTCTCCAGGAACCGGAAATGGAACGGCAAGGCCCACTGGGTGGTACCCGGGCGCTACCTCGGCGAAGACGAACACGGGTGGTGGATCTTCCAGGGCACCAACGAATTCTGCTCCCGCCCGGGCGCTGCGTTCTACACACGCTCGGATGCTGTCCTCCTGGTGCCGCGGCAAGGTGACTGGGTGGCCACGTTCTACGACTCCGCGCACCCCGGTGGAGTGCGGGTCTACATCGACCTCGCGGTAGGCCATGAGTGGACACACATCCGGCCTGCCGTGACTGAGTTCCATGTGATCGACATGGATCTCGACGTCATCCGGACCGAGGCCCGCGGCGTCTTCATCGACGACCAGGACGAGTTCGCGGAGCACAGCGTCTCAATGCACTACCCCCAGCGGCTGATCGAGGATATCCAGGCTGCCGCGGACGGGCTCTACCACGCCGTGAAGGCACAGCACGCGCCATTCGACGGCACCGACGTCGAATGGTTTACCAAAGGACGCACCACATGAGCGGCATTGTCAGGGTCTACAAGCGCGACGACGAAGGCGCCCTCCATTTCAGGGAGGCCTGGTTCGACGAAGAGTATTCCCAGTTCGTCATGAACTTCGGCGCCGTGGGGCACCAGAGCAAGACTGAGGAAACGGATGTCCCCGACGCCGCCGCTGCCGACGGCCTCCTGGACGCCTTCGCAGCCCAGTGCGCGGAGGACGGCTACGCCGAAGTCCCCAACGGGGAGCAGTCCTGGGTGGTGGTCCAGTTCGCCCTCAAGACCAAGGACGGCACCGACCGTGACCGACGCCTTGAACAGAAGGCCAAGGACTCCCTCATCAGCCACCTGGCCTGGCGCGGATTGGGAACGGTGGAACGCTCCGAATTCACCGACTACAAGCTGAACATCTTCTGCCTGTGCCCGGATGTGAACAAGGCCGTCAGCGCCATCAAGGTCTGCGCCCGCAACGAGGACCTCGACTTCACCAAGCTCAGCATCGGGGCTGCCCCGTACAGCCAGCCGGACCAGTACAAACTCAAGCATTCCGCCAAGCCCGCCAGCAGCTTCAGCCTCTAGGAGACGTTCGTGACCAGCTACCGCCGTGTTGGAAAATCAGGCCTGACCGTCTCCACCGTTGGCCTGGGCTGCAACAACCTGGGCCGCGCCAACACCGCCACCGAGTCGCAGGACGCCACGGACGGCGTCGTGAATGCCGCGATCGACGCCGGCATCACCCTGTTCGACGTGGCAGACAACTACGGCAAGGAACCCGGGCTCAGCGAAACCATGCTGGGCAAGGCGCTCGGGCGCCGGCGCGCAGACGTGGTGGTTGCCACCAAGTTCGGGATGGACACCCGGGGCGCCAACGGCCCCGACTTCGGTGCCCGCGGCTCCCGGCGGTACATCATCCAGTCAGTCGAAGCCTCGCTGCGGCGCCTGGATACGGACTGGATCGACCTTTACCAGTTCCACACCCCGGACCCGCTGACGCCCATCGACGAGACCCTGGCAGCCCTGGACACCCTGGTCCGCAGCGGCAAGGTCCGCTACATCGGCCACTCCAACCGCTCCGGGTGGCAGATCGCCCAGGCGGAATACGTGGCCCGCGAACTGGGGACCTCCCGGTTCATCTCCTCGCAAAACCACTACAACCTGCTGGACCGGCGCGCCGAGCTGGAAGTGACCCCGGCCGCGGAGGAGTTCGGCCTCGGCGTCCTCCCGTACTTCCCGCTGGCCAACGGCCTGCTCACCGGCAAGTACTCCCCGGGCCACGCCCCCGAAGGGTCCCGGCTCAGCCACACCCGCACCAACATGGTGGACGACGCCGACTGGGACCAGTTGGGCAGGTACAGCGCCTTCGCGAAAGAACGCGACCTCACGGAGATTGAGGTGGCTTTCTCCTGGCTCGCAGCCCAGCCCTCGGTGGCCAGCGTCATCGCCGGCGCCACCCGGCCGGAGCAGGTCCGGCAGAACGCCGAAGCCGCTAACTGGACCCCCACCCCTGAGGACCTCGCCACACTCGACGACATCTTCCCCGCCGTGCCCAAGGTCGCCCTCTTCTAGGCCACGATGCCCGCCTACCTCCTTGATGTCGATACCGGCATCGACGATGCCCTTGCCCTTGCCTACCTTGCCGCCCTGCCGGACACGGAGCTCGTGGCGGTCACGGCCACCCCGGGCAACGTCGACGCCGACCAGGTAGCGCGCAATACCCTCGCCTTACTGGAGCTGTGCGGCCGGCCAGGGGTGCGGGTGGCCGTGGGGGCCCGAAAGCCGCTGTCCGTCCCGCTGGTTACCACTCCGGAAACCCACGGACCCCAGGGCATCGGCTACGCCGTTCTGCCTGAACCGGCCGGCCAGCCGAGCCGCCGGAACGCCGTGGATTTGTGGATCGAAGAAGCCAGGGCCCGCCCGGGGGAGCTGACTGCCCTCATCACCGCTCCGCTGACCAACTTCGCCCTGGCGCTGCGGCAGGAACCGGAACTCCCCAACCTGCTGGCCAAAGTGGTGATCATGGGCGGTGCCTTCTACCACCAGGGCAACACCACCCCCACCGCCGAATGGAACACCCACGTGGACCCGCACGCGGCCAAGGAGGTCTACGCCGCCTACCGCGGCCAGCCGCTGGATAAACTTCCCATCGTTTGCTCCCTGGACACCACCGAGCGGATGGAACTGCATCCAGCCCACGTCGCCGCGCTGGCACGGGCGGCAGGTGCCTCCGCTCCGGAACGGGTCCTCCCGGTGGACCCGGAGGGGCGCCGCAGCACCTCCGGCAACACACTGGTCAGGCACCTGTCGGATGCCCTGCGCTTCTACTTCGAGTTCCACCGGCGCTACGACCAGGGCTACCTGGCCCACGTCCACGACTTCTTTGCGGCCGGGGTGGCGGCGGGCACGCTCGAATATACCGCGCGCCCAGCCACCGTGGACGTCGAAACGGACTCCCCGCTCCTGATGGGAACAACGGTGGCAGACTTCCGGGGACTGTGGGGAGCGCCCCCAAACGCGCGGGTGGTGTCCGGCAACAACCCGGAGCAGGCGTTCCGTGAGCTCGTCTCCGCCGTCGGAGGCCTTGCCCGCCGGGTGGGATGAGGAGCAGCCCTCCGCGGGCAATCGCCGGTAGAATGGGCTCCGGACCGGCCCGGCGCAGTTGCCGCCGGATTCTGCCGAGGTGACATAGGCAGCCACACTCCGGCCCGGTACTGCCGGGCCCACTGCCTGCACCCAAAGGAACATTCCCCATGTCATCGCCCTCTTTGACGCTCCCGTCCCAGGAACGCCCCGCGGCACGCCGCCGGCTGCTGGAGATCCTTGGCGCCCTGGCCATCGTGGCCACCTACGTCTACCTGGTCCTCAACCAGCCGGCAGACATCACCGGCGGTCCAGGCAGCGCATCGGCACTGATCGCCCTCACCGGGTTCCTGGCAGGGGCAGTCCTGCTGATCATTGCCGTGCTGCCCACCCTCCCGGCATCCACCCTGGTCCTGATCCCGGTCGCGCTGGTCCTGAACATCGTGCTGGGACAATTCGTCGGCAGCACCCTTGTTCCCTTCTACCTCGACGCCATCGGCACCGTGCTGATCGCCGTCCTGGCAGGGCCGGCCGCCGGTGCCGCCACCGGCGCCCTCAGCAGCATTGTCTGGTCCTTCTTCAATCCCACCGTGCTGCCGTTCGCCGCCGGCGCCGCGCTCATCGGCTGCCTGGCCGGGCTCGCGGCACGCTACGGCCTCTTCCGCCGCTTCTACCTGGCACCCGTGGCGGGCTTCGTCACCGGGATCATCGCCGGCGTCGTGTCCGCCCCCGTGGCCGCCTTCGTCTTCGGCGGAACGTCGGGCGTGGCCACCGGCGCTATCGTCAGCGCCTTCCGGGCCATGGGGGACACCCTCCTGGCGGCCATCACCAAGCAGGCACTCCTGTCCGACCCCATGGACAAGGCCATCGTGTTCACCATCGTGGCCGTCCTGGTCTACGCGTTGCCCCGCCGGGCGCGCCAGCAGTTCCCCTTCATCCGGCGCCACCGGGTGCTCGCCGGCACCACCCCGGCCTCGACGGCGGAGGGAACCCGGGTCGAAGCTTCAGCACAGGCGCAGGCACCGGCCCAAGGGAACGGTTCCGGGCCGGCCAACGATTCGTCGCGGAACGGCTGACCCGGGCACCGTGACGGCATCCCCGGCAGGCAGCACGGCAGCACCGGCAACGGCACGGCGGGAGCGGCTCAACCCGCTGACCTCCCTCGCCGTTGCAGGCAGCACGGCGGTCATGACGACGGCGGCGGCAAGCTGGCCGCTGTCCCTCACCGTGGTTGCCGCCTGCCTTGTCCTGTCGCTGGCAGCAGGGACGGGCCGCCGCGTGCTGCCTGCGGCGGCCGCGGTCATGGTCCCGCTCGGCCTGTCCCTGCTGGTCCTGCACGGCCTGTTCTTCCCGGAAGGAAGGACAGTGCTGGCGGCGTGGGGGCCTGCCCGCATCACGGCAGAGGGCCTGGGCTTTGCCGGGCAGCGAATCCTGCAACTGGCCGCCGTCGTCATGGCCCTGCTGGTGTTTTCCTTCAGTGTCAGGGTCGCGGACTTGGTGGCGGCGTTGTCCGCCCGGGGCGTGCAGGGCCGGTTCGCGTTCGTGCTGGCATCCACGCTGACCCTGCTTCCGGCCATCGCGGGGCGGGCCCGCAGTATCCGGCAGGCCCAGGAATCCCGCGGCCTGGTCATCTCCCGGGGCCTGGTCTCCAGGGCGGCGGCGTTCCGTCTGCAGGCCATTCCGCTGGTCCTTTCACTGATTGAGGATGCAGGTACCCGGGCCGCTGCCCTGGAGGCCCGTGGGCTGGGTAACGCCGGGCCGCGGACCAGTTACCGGGAGGTGCCGGATTCCACGCTGCAGCGGGCGGCACGGTCCGTGCTGGTGCTGCTGGCCCTGGCCGCAGTGGTTCTCCGGGTGGTCCTGGCAGGTACGGGTGGCTGACCACATGGCCACGGGCGGTCCCGGCCTTCCCGTCAGTGACGGCAACGCCGGCGGTGGGTCCGCGCCCATCCTGGCTGCCGGCATCAGGGACTTCACCTTCCACGAGGCGCCCGCCCCAGCCCTGCGGGATGTCAGCGTGTCCTGTCCACCGGGCTCGTTCATGGCCATCCTCGGCGCATCCGGAAGCGGCAAGTCAACCCTGGGCCGGCTGCTGTCCGGCTGGCTGCCACCGGGTGGGCACGGCACGCTGGCAGGCTTCCTTGAATTGGCCGGCACGCGGCTGGAGTTCGACGGCGGCCCGGGGGACCCGCGGATTGATCCGGCCCAGTGGGGCCGGCACGTGGGGTTCGTGCCGCAGGACCCTGCCGCGGTGCTGTCCACGGTCCGGGCCACGGTGGCGGAGGAACTGGCGTTTGGTTTGGAAAACACCGGCGTGGACCGTGCCGGGATGGAAGCCGCCGTCGAGCGGACTGCTGGCCTGCTGGGGCTTGGCAGCCTGCTGGACCAGGACCCGGCGAGGCTGTCCGGCGGCCAGCTGCGGCGGCTGGCCATCGGCTGCGCGATCATCCCCGGGCCACCTGTGCTGGTCATGGACGAGCCCTTCGCCTCCCTGGACGCGGCAGGGGCCAACGAACTGGCCGCCCTGGTCCGTGACCTGATCAGGGGCGGGACCGCCGTCCTGATCCTCAGCCAGGCGGTCGATCCGCTGCTGCTGGAGGCCGGCACCTGGCTGGTCCTGGAAGACGGCTCGCTCACCAACTCCGGGCCGCCTGCCTTCTTCGGGCCCGGCTCCGGGAGGCTGCCGCGCGCCATCCGGCGGCTGGACGCCCCGCCAGCGGCGCTGCCATCCACCTCCGCGACCTCCAGCCGCACGGAGCGGGCGACGCCCGCAGCGCTGGAGCTCCGGGACGTGTCCTTTGGTTACCCGGACGCGCAGGCATCCCGGCGCAGGCGCCCAAGGCGGGAACCCGGCCGCCGGGCCATGGTGCTGCAGGACGTCCGCCTGGCAGTCCACCCGGGGGAAATCGTGGCCGTCACCGGGCCCAACGGGGCAGGCAAGTCGACCCTGCTGCGGCACTTCAACGGGCTGCTGCGCCCCACTTCGGGCACTGTGCTTGTCCGCGGCAGTGACATCGTCGGAGCTCCCGTGGGAAAAACAGCAGCATCGGTGGGCCTGCTGTTCCAGCAGCCCCGCGACCAACTGTTCGAGCGGACCGTTCTGCGGGAGGTCGGGTTCGGCCTGGACCGCCTGTTGGGGCCGGCCCTGGCTGCGGAGCGCGCCGGCGCGGCACTGCAGGCCGTCGGCCTGGCGGACGCGGCCCGGGAGCATCCGGCCGAGCTGCCGGCGTCCGCCCAGCGACTGTTGGCCCTGGCCACCGTGCTGGCCCGCAGGCCGGCCGTCGTGGCGCTGGATGAACCGACGGTGGCGCTGGATGGGGACGGACTCGCGCTGCTTGACGCTGCCGTACGGTCGGTTGCGGAGGCGGGCGCCGCCGTCGTGCTGGTCACCCATGACCTGGGATATGCACGCGCGGCGGCGCACCGCATCCTGACGCTCGACGGCGGCCGGCTGGTTCCGGCCTGACCGCCGGTACGCCTAGTCCCGGGACTTGCCCGACGCGATCCCGGGCTGCAGGAAACGCTTGCCGTTGACCCGCACCGATGCACCCACCCGGTCCAGGTACGGCGTGATGCCGCCCAGGAACATGGGCCAGCCGGCGCCCAGGATCATGCACAGGTCGATGTCCTCGGGTCCGGCGACGACCCCTTCCGCCAGCATCAGGCCGATTTCCTCTGCCAAGGCATCCTGGACACGGTGCAGCACCTGCTCCGCCGTGGAGGGGCTGGAGCCAAAGGACATCAGGTCAAGTGTGGACTGGGGGATGGCCCGGGTACCGTCCGGGGCGGTCTCCCACAGTGCCTTGATGTTGTTGTCGATGAGCTTCTTGAGGTTGTCCGAGACCGGGAAACGGTCACCGAAGGCAGCGTTCAGGGACTCCTGGACATGCTGCGCCACGGGCAGGCCCACCATGGCCAGCAGCGTGAACGGTGTCATGGGCAGCCCCATGGGGCGCAGCGCGGCGTCCGCCACCTCCGCCGGGGTGCCCTCGTCGAAGGCCGCCGTCACTTCGCCCATGAGCCGCAGCAGGATGCGGTTGACCACGAACGCGGCCGCATCCTTGACCAGCACCCCGGTCTTCTTCAGGGCCTTGGCCAGCTCGAAGGCGGTGGCGAGCACGGCGTCGTCGGTCCGCGGGGCACGGACAATCTCCAGCAGCGGCATGACGGCCACGGGATTGAAGAAGTGGAAGCCCACCAGGCGCTCCGGGTGCTCGAGGTCCGCGGCCATCTCCGTCACCGAGAGCGATGACGTGTTGGTGGCCAGGATGCACTCCGGCGAGACGATGGCCTCCACTTCGGCGAAGACCTGCTTCTTGATGTGCAGTTCCTCGAAGACGGCCTCGATCACGAAGTCGGCGTCCGCGAAGGCTTCCTTTGACACCGAACCGGTCACCAGCGCCTTGGTGCGGTTGGCCGCGTCCGGGCTGACGCGCTTCTTGGCCAGCAGTTTGTCCACCTCGCCATGGACGTAGGCCACGCCTTTCTCCACCCGGGCCTGGTCGATGTCGGTCAGGACCACCGGCACCTTCAGCTGCCGTGCGAAGAGCAGTGCCAGCTGGCCGGCCATCAGTCCGGCGCCCACCACGCCCACTTTGGTAACGGGCCGGGCCAGTTTGCGGTCCGGAGCGCCGGCGGGCCGCTTGCCGCGCTTCTGCACCAGGTCGAGGAAGGCGTAGACGGTGGAACGGAACTCGTCCGTCTGCATGAGCTCGGCGAGGGTTTCACACTCCAGGGCGGCGGACTCCGCGGCGGTCATGGTGCGGTTGGCCTCGAGGATGTCGAGGACCTTGGCGGGGGCCGGAGAGGCGTTGGAGGTCTTGCCTTCCACGAACTTCCGCCCCGCGGCCACGGCGGCGCTCCAGCGGGCGGCGGCGTCGGGGGAGGAGGGGTCGACGGCGTTGGGCCGTTCCGGGACCACCTCGCCGGAGATGACTCCCGCAGCCCAGGCCAGCGACTGCTCCAGGAAGTCGGCGGGCTCGAAGGCGGCGTCCGCGATTCCCATGCCGAATGCCTGCGTGCCGGTCAGCGTCCGGTTGTTGCTCAGCGGGTTCTCGATCATGACCTTGACTGCGTTTTCCGGACCCACCAGGCGGGGAAGGATGTACACGCCGCCCCAGCCGGGAACCAGGCCCAGGAAGCCTTCCGGCAGCGCCAGGGCGCCCGCCCCCGTGGACACCGTGCGGTAGGTGGACTGCAGGGCGATCTCCAGGCCGCCGCCCAGTGCGACTCCGTTGATGAAGGCGAAGCTGGGGACGCCCAGGTTGGCCAGGGTGGCGTAGACGTCGTGGCCCAGCTGCGCCATCCACAGTCCGTGTTCACGCTTTTCGAGCGACTTCACAGCGGAGAGGTCCGCGCCGGCCACGAGGTAGTGCGGCTTACCGGTGACGCCCACGCCCACGATTTCACCGCGGGCTGCGCGTTCCCGCAGGCCTTCCAGTACTGTGCCGAGCTCCACGAGGGTGTTGGGGCCAAGGGTGGTGGGCTTGGTGTGGTCCAGGTCGTTGTCGAGGGTGACCAGGGCAAAGGTACCCGGGCTGGGCTTCCCTGCAGTTCCCGGCAGGGCGATGTCCTGGACGTAGGAGTGGGTCACGGTTTCGTTGGGGAAGAGGTCCGCCAACGTGCGGAAATCTGCGGCGCTCATGCCATGGCTCCTTCGGAAGCGGTAGCAGCGGTGTCCCCGGCGGGAGTTCCACTGTAGTCGGGGTGGTGCGGGTTCTCCCAGATCACGGTGCCGCCCATGCCAAGGCCCACGCACATGGTGGTGATCCCGTAGCGGACCGACGGGTCTTCCTCGAACTGGCGGGCCAGCTGGATCATCAGCCGGACGCCGGAGGACGCCAGGGGGTGGCCTACGGCGATGGCCCCGCCGTAGCGGTTAACCCGGGGGTCGTCGTCGGAAATGCCGTAGTGGTCCAGGAAGCTGAGGACCTGGACGGCGAAAGCCTCGTTGATTTCGAACAGGCCAATGTCATCGATGGTCAGTCCGGCGTTCTTCAGGGCTTTTTCGGTGGCCGGCACAGGCCCGATGCCCATGACCTCCGGCTCCACTCCCGCGTAGGCGTAGCTGACGAGCCGCATCTTGACGGGCAGGCCCAGCTCGGCGGCAGCATCAGCGGAGGCCAGGACGGCAGCGGTTGCGCCGTCGTTCAGGCCGGCGGCGTTTCCTGCGGTGACCCGGCCGTGGGCGCGGAAGGGCGTGCGGAGGCCGGCGAGGTCGTCCAGGGTGGTGCCGGGGCGCGGCGGTTCGTCCTTGCTGTGGACTGTCCAGCCCTCGCCGGGCTTGCGGGCGGCAACGGGAACCAGGTCGGGTTGGATGCGGCCGCCCCGGTAGGCGGCTGCCAGCTTATCTTGGGATGCCACCGCGTAGGCGTCGGTGCGTTCCTTGGTGATGGCGGGGAACCGGTCATGCAGGTTCTCGGCGGTGTTTCCCATGTTCAGGGCGGCCGGGTCCACCAACCGTTCGGACATGAACCGGGGGTTCGGATCGGCGCCGGAGCCCATGGGGTGGTGTCCCATGTGTTCCACGCCGCCGGCAACAACCACGTCGTAGGCGCCGAAGCCGATGCCGCCGGCCGTAGTGGTGACAGCGGTCATGGCGCCGGCGCACATGCGGTCGATGGCGAAGCCGGGAACAGTCCGTGGAAGGCCGGCCAGCAGAGCGGCCGTCCTGCCGAGGGTGAGGCCCTGGTCGCCTGTTTGGGTGGTGGCGGCGATGGCCACTTCGTCGATCCGCTCCGGTGGCAGTGACGGGTTGCGGCGCAGCAGGCCGCGGATGCATTTCACGATCAGGTCATCGGCCCGGGTCCCGGCGTAGATTCCTTTCTCACCGGCCCTGCCGAAGGGCGTGCGGATGCCGTCCACAAAGACGACGTCCCGGACAGTGCGCGTAGATGCGCCGCTTCCGTGCTGGCTCACGTGTAACTCCTCATCGAGATGTGGCGCGCCGGGTGCATGCCGGAGGGCGGCAGCAGCCAAGCGTCGGTCACACCGATGTTACTCGTGAGTAACTTAGCCTGCAAGGGCTTGGTCGGGAAGTTTACTGGCCGCTGGCTGCCGCGACAGGTTTGGTTTCCTTGGGCGGCAGCGGCTGCGGGTTCAGGAAGGCGCCGGAGATCAACGGGGCGGTGAGCTCCACCTGCCACTCCCGTGCACCGAGGGCCCGCAGTTCAGCAGCAATCGAGTCATCGCTGACATCTGCAGGAGGCCGCCATGCCACCCGCCGCAGGTAATCGGGTGTCAGCAGGTTCTCCAGCGGCAGGTTCAGCTCCTCGGCTTTTGCCTGGAGCAGGGGCCGGGCCGTGCCCAGGCGGGCAGCCGCCTCCGGATCGCGGTCTGCCCAGACCCTCGGCGGCGGCGGGGCGTTGGTGGCCAGGTGCAGGGGCGGAAGCTCCTCGAGGTCCCGTGCCGCGGCGATGCAGCGCAGCCAGCGCGGAGCCTCGCGCTGCGCAGCGCGTCCGTGGAATCCCTTGGTGCTGAGGAGTTGCGGGACGGTGGCGGGCATGGCCTTCGCCGCCGCCACCAGGGCGGAGTCCGGAATGAGCCTGCCCGGTGCCACGTCGCGTTTCTGCGCCAGGGAGTCGCGCTCCAGCCACAGCTCGCGGACGGCGGCCAGCTGGCGGCGGTCCCGGATCTGGTGCAGGCCGGAGGTTTTCCGCCAGGGGTCCACGCGGGGAGGGGCGACGCCGGCGGCCAGGATGGCGGCAAATTCCTGTTCGGCGTATTCGAGCTTCCCGTCGGCCTGGAGCAACTCGATGAGTTCCTCACGCAGCTCGGTGAGGACCTCGACGTCCAGGGCGGCGTACCGGAGCCACGGTTCCGGCAGGGGGCGGGTGGACCAGTCGGCCGCAGAGTGTTCCTTGGCAAGGCCGAATCCCAGGAGCTGTTCGATGACTGCCGCCAGGCCCACCCGGGGCAGCCCGGCCAGGCGTGCGGCGAGTTCGGTATCGAAAAGCTTGTCCGGCCACATCCCGAGTTCGGACAGGCAGGGCAGGTCCTGGCTGGCCGCGTGCAGGATCCATTCGACGCCGTGCAGGGCGTCGTTGATGATGTCCAGGTTCCCGAACGGCTCGGGGTCGATCAGCCAGGTGCCTGCGCCCTCGCGCCGGATCTGGACCAGGAAGGCGCGCTGGCCGTAACGGAACCCGGAGGCCCGTTCGGCGTCAACACCGGCCGGGCCGGTGCCGGCGGCAATCGCGGCGGCGCAGCGTTCCAGCCCGGACTGGGTTTCGATGACCAGGGGAACGCCGTCCCGGGGTGCGTCGAGATCGATGATTTCGGGGATGGGGCTGTCAAAGCCCTCCACCGTGATGTGGGGTGCGGCAGCAGCAGCCGGGACGCCGGCCGTGGTGTTTTCCGGAATGTTTGGGGTCATGATGCCCCCAGTTTACCGGGCTGCCCCGAAACCGTTCTGCTGGCCCCGCCGCCGGGGCGGGAGGGCCGTGACGCCGTCGGGCAGCGGCGGCAGGCCGGCGAACGTGCACACCATGTCGGACCAGGCTTCCAGGTGTGCCTGAACATCGGAGGAATCGGGGGTCCAGGAGGCCCGGAGTTCGATGTCGATGGACCCAGGCCGGCCGGCCAGGGTGCCGAAGCTTTCTGACAGGACACGGGTAGCCGTGCCACCGGCGGCCCGGTACGGGGCCTTGTGGTTTTCCAGCGCCTCCACCAGCCACGTCCATGCGACGGTGCCCAGCATCTGGTCGTTGCCCATTTCCGGTTCCAGTTCGGCCCGGATGTAGGTCACGATGCGGAACTCGCCGTCCCAGACAGCTGAGCCGTCCGGGTCATGCAGGAGGATGAAGCGTCCGGTGGCGAGTTCGGTCCCGTCCTCGTCCGCAGTCCCCGCCTCGGCTGTACCGGCGGCCGCGGCGAAAGCGAGGGCTGCAGGGCCGTGGACCGGCGTCGAAGGGGCACCGACGCCGGGCGCCATGACTTCAGCGCCGAGCGCGACGGCGAAGGGGGCCAGCCGCGCGGGGGCAGGGATCTCGGCCAGCCGCAGCTCCTTGCGGCACCGGGCTTTCCTGAGGGTTCCCAAAGCGTGGAGAAAATCCGGAGGAACCTGGTCAAGTGCGTTCACCTTGGCAGATTACGGGGCGGGGCGCGGCAGGGGAGGAAGGCTCGCCGTCAGCGGCCGGTCACCCTGCCCGGCCATCCCGGTAATCCCGCAGCTCATGGCGGATGGCGGCGGCGAAGGCATCAACATCCTCCTCGGTGGTGTCGAAGGAGCACATCCAGCGGACCTCCCCTGCTGCCTCATCCCAGTCGTAGAACCTGAAGGAACTCCGCAGCCTGTCCGCCACGCCGGGCGGAAGGATGGCGAAGACGCCGTTGGATTCGGTTTTCCGGGTGGGCCGGACGCCCTCAATGGTGTCGACGGCGGCACGCAGCCGGGTTGCCATGGCGTTGGCATGCGAGGCGGAGCGCAGCCATAGGCCGCCTTCGAGCAGGGCGATGAACTGTGCGGACATGAAACGCATCTTGGACGCCAGCTGCATGTTCATCTTGCGCAGGTACACCAGGCCGTGGGCGGCCTCAGGATTGAGCGCCACCACTACCTCTCCAAAGAGCAACCCGTTCTTGGTGCCGCCGAAGGAGAGGATGTCCACGCCAGCATCCCTGGTGAACGCCCGGAGGGGAACGCCCAGGTGGGCCGCCGCGTTGGCGAGTCGGGCGCCGTCCATGTGCAGCTTCATGCCCTTGGCGTGGATGTGGTCGGCGATGGCCCGCACTTCCTCCGGGGTGTAGCACGTACCCAGTTCCGTCGTCTGGGTGATGGACACTGCCAGCGGCTGGGCGCGGTGCTCGTCGCCCCAGCCCCAGGCCTCCCGGTCAATCAGCTCCGGGGTCAGCTTGCCGTCCGGGGTGGGGACCTGCAGCAGCTTCATGCCGCCGATGCGCTCGGGTGCCCCGTTTTCATCCATGTTGATGTGCGCGGTGGAAGCACACACTACGGCGCCCCAGCGGGGGAGGAGGGACTGCAGGGACAGGACGTTGGCGCCGGTGCCGTTGAAGACGGGGAAGCATTCGATGCCCGGGCCGAAGTGTTCGACCATCAGTTCCTGCAGCCGCGCGGTGTAGTCGTCCTCCCCGTAGGACACCTGGTGCCCCTCGTTGGCTGCTGCCAGCGCTGCCAGGACCTCGGGGTGGACGCCGGAGTAGTTGTCGGAGGCAAAGCCGCGCACCTTCGGATCGTGCAGCCGGAGCGCCGGGCCTGTTTCTGCTGTGGTGGTCATGGGGTTGTTCACGCTTTCAAGTCTAGGTGGGTGTCCGTCGTCAGCGGCGGGAGCCTCAGCCGGGCGCCGTTCAGCTCGGCCGCCGGGGGGATGAAGAGGTTCACGACGGCGGCGGCCAGGTCTGTTACGTCCGTCGCCCCCGGGAACTTCCGTTCCGGGTGGCTTCGCCGCTGTTCATCGTCCACCAAGGCTTTAACCACCAGGACGACGGCGGCCGCCCGGGCGCCGCCGTCCCCGGCGGCGCGACGGAAGCCGTCCGCCATGGCCATGGTCCAGGCCTCCGCGGCCGCCTTGGCGGCCACGTAGCTGGCCACGGCCGCGGCGGGTTTGTCCAGTGCGGTGGAAGACACCATGGCGAACCTGCCGGCGGGCGATGCGGCGATGTCGTCGAAAAAGACCCGTGAGACGTTGCGGAGCGTGGTGACCGCCCCGCGCTCCAGGAAGTCCCAGTCCTCGTCGGACTGGTCGGCGATGCCCTTGGCTCCGCGCCAGCCGCCCACCAGGTGGATCACCGCGTCAACCGGCCCGAAGCTTTCGCCGAGCTGCTCCCGGAGCTTCCGGACGCCGTCGAAATCCGCGAGGTCGCACGTGAAGGGGGTGACGCCGTCGCCCGCCTTTTCCGCAGCGGCCGCGATCCTGGCCTGGTCCGAGCCCACGGTGGCCACGCGGTGGGCCGCCGCAGCGAGGGCACGCGCAACGGCGACGCCGGACGCGCCGCTGCCGCCGGTGACCAGGACGCGGGCAGCGCCGGGGCCGGTCACAGGGCGGAGTGGCCGGTGATCCCGGCGGTCGACTCGATGACGGGGCGCATCTTCTTCTCCAATGCCTCGTAGAACATGGACAGCGGGAATTCGTCGTCCAGGACCTGGTCCGTCAGGCCACGGGGTGTCCCGGCGAGCGGCAGCGCATCCGGGCCCTTGGCCCACACGGAGGCCGGGTTGGGGGTGACCGTGGCCGATACCAGCTGGTAGGCCGCCAGCCAGTGGGCGGTCTTGGGCCGGTCGATGGAGCGCCAGTACAGATCATCGATGCTGGCGCCGAGGGCAATCACGGCATCGGCCACCTCATCCCAGTCGATGGTAAGCCGTGTGTCCGTCCAGTGCAGCACGTGCTGCTGGTGCAGCCAGGCGAACAGGAGCTGGCCACCGAGGCCGTCGTAGTTGCGGACCCGGCTGCCGGTGATGGCGAAGCGGAAAATGCGGTCAAAGATGATGGCGTACTGGACGAGCTTGGCGTGCCGGCGGGCTTCGGGGTCGGCGTCGTCGTCTTTTTCGATCCGGACGGATTCGCGGAAGGCGGTGAGGTCGCAGCGCAGTTCCTCGAGCGAGTACAGGAAGTAGGGCATCCGCTGCTTGATCATGAAGGGGTCGAAAGGCAGGTCGCCGCGCATGTGCGTCCGGTCGTGGATCAGGTCCCACATGACGAAGGTGGCCTCGGTGAGGTCCTGGTCAGCGAGAAGTTCCGCGGCGCCCTCCGGAAGTTCCAGGGACGTGATCTCTGCGGCGGCCTTCAGCACCCGGCGGAACCGGGCGGCCTCCCGGTCGGCGAAGATGGCGCCCCAGGTGAAGGTGGGGGTCCGGCTGACGGCCACGGTCTCAGGGAAGAGCACGGCCGAGTTGGTGTCATAGCCGGGGGTGAAGTCGACGAAGCGGATGGGGACGAACAGCTTGTTGGAGTACCCGCCGGCTTCCAGGCCCGCGATGAACTCCGGCCAGATCACTTCCACCAGCACGGCCTCCACCAGCCGGCTGCTGCTGCCGTTCTGGGTGTACATGGGGAACACCACCAGGTGCTGCAGGCCGTCGCGGCGCTGTTCCTGGGGCTGGAACGCCAGCAGCGAGGCGAGGAAGTCCGGGACGGCGAAGCCGCAGGCGGCCCACGCGCGGAAGTCGGCGCAGGCGGCCTCCAGGTAGGCGGCATCGTGCGGGAAGGCAGGGGACAGGGCCGTAACAGCGTCCACGATGGTTTCCACGTACTGTGCGGCCGCACGGTGGTCTGCCGGCTCGGGAATCGATCCATCCTGGACCTGGATGGCCTGCAGGGCGGTGGCGGCGCCCTTGAGCCGCAGCCAGTCCTGGTTCTGCGCGGAAATTCCGGTAACGGCGGTGGTCAGGGTCTCTGTCATCGTCGGCTGCCTTTCTGGTTGCTTGCTTCTCTGGCGAGCGTAACAAGCAACCAGCAGGACTTATGCCCGGATGGCCTTACCGTAAGCAGGACTTAGCCTAGTGCTATTGCCGGCTGGGTCGAGACCGTGCTTGGGCTGTGGGATCCGAATTCAGGGCTGCGCCCCGTCAGCCCTGGCCCCATCGTCCGCGGCGTGGTTTTCCGCGTCATCCTTGGTCACGAGCCGGAGGGAGACGGAGTTGATGCAGTAGCGCTGGTCCGTGGGGGTTCCGTAACCCTCGCCCGCGAACACGTGGCCCAGGTGCGAGTCGCACGAGGCGCACCGCACTTCGATCCTCTCCATGCCGAGCGTCCGGTCGTGGATGTAGCGGACGTTGCCCTCGGCCAGGGGAGCCCAGAAGGACGGCCAGCCGCAGTGGGAATCGAACTTCTCGTTGCTCGTGAACAACTCGGCGCCGCAGGCGCGGCACTGGTACATGCCTTCCGTGTGCGTGTCCCAGTATTCACCCGTGTAGGGCCGTTCCGTCCCGGCCTGCCGCAGGACGTGGTATTCCTCCGGGGTCAGTTCCTCACGCCACTGGGCATCGCTTTTCTGGACGGACCCGCCTTGGGCCGCAGTCTCTTGCGCGCTGCCCATGTGTGTCCCGCCGTCGACGCCTGGTGCCTTGTTGCCGAAGATGCTTTTTCCAAAGATGCTCATAGTTTTCCCAACGCCTAGGAGTCGCCGATAAATCCCGAACCCGCATAGAGGTGGAGCACCGGCACTCCGAGTTGGTCCTGGGCCTTGTTGGCCCAGTCGGTGTGGAAGGTATCGGCCACGGCGTGCGGCCTGGTGATCACCACTGCCTGCGAGGCGCCCGTTTCGCGGACCTTGGCCACCAGGCCGTCCACTGCCCTGCCGTCCACTACCTGGCCGGTCACGTCGGAGCCCAGTCCCTGCAGCGCTGCGAGCGACGCCGCCAAGGTCTCGTCGGCATGGGCACGCTCTGTGGCGGCGTCCGGGTTGCGGGCCGCCAGTTCGCGGAAAGCCTTGGCGACGTCCAGCATGGACAGGTTCTCGAGGAAGTCCACCAGCAGGTGGCGCTCCGTGTTCGCCGGCACCAGGACCACCAGGCGGCTGTCCGCGCCGTCCACCAGCCGTTCAATGTTCACGCGGTCGTCCGCGCCGAGGGGTTCTTCAGTCAGGATGACGATGGGATCACTCATGGCCTTAGCCTAGTCCCGCCCGCATGCCACATGCACTGACCGGCGGTTCCGCCGTTTCCGGGCCCCCTTCCGGGCCCCCTTCCGGTTCCGCCCGGCCGCGCCGTGCCCGTCCGGTTCCCGAATGCGGGCATCTGCGGCAGGGCCGGTAACAATAGTCACATGGCACCTTTCCGGCGAGCGCGCCCTGCAATGACTGCACCTTCCAGGGACACCGGCGGCGTGTCGCCGGGAGCCAAGTGGGCCATCGGTGGAGCCATCGCAGGCGGGTCGGTGGCCAGCCTGCTGGGTGCCGGCTCCTCGGCGCTCGCCGTGTACTTCGCGCGCCGGGTCATCACCCCGGCGCGGCAGCGGACGGCGGACAAGGAAGTCCTGGCCGTGATCCGCGATGGCCAGGAGCAGCAGGTCATCCTGGCCGCCAATGACGACACCACGGTGGACGGGGTCTACGGATTCTTTTTCGACGGCGGGAAAGGGCATGCACGGATCGGCCGCATCGTTTCCTACTCGCCGGCGGAACGGACCGTGCTGCGCGAGGTCGAGGCCGTCTACAGCGGGGATCTCTCCACGGCCCGCTGGGGATGGTGGAGCGGGGCCACCTACCCGGATCCGGCCGCCGTCGGAATTCCAGCCGAGGACGTCCTGATCCCCGTTGAGCGCGGCGAAGCCCCCGCCTGGCTGGTCCGGGCCAAGGGCGCCGCGCGGACCTGGGCCATTATGGTGCACGGCCGCGGGGCAACCCGCCAGGAAGCGCTGCGGGCGGTGGGGCCGGCCCTGGAACTGGGACTGACCAGCCTACTGGTGTCCTACCGGAATGACGGGCTGGCGCCCTCGGCGGACGACGGACGGTATGGCCTGGGGTCCACCGAGTGGCAGGACATTGAAGCCGCCATCGGGTACGCACTGGCCAACGGTGCCGAGGAAGTGGTCCTGTTCGGCTGGTCCATGGGAGGGGCCATCTGCCTTCAGACCGCAGACCTCTCCCGGTACCGGCACCTGATCCGAGCGATGGTGCTGGACGCGCCGGTCACTGACTGGGTGACGGTGCTGGCGCACCACGCGCAGCTGAACCGGATCCCGTCCCTGGTGGGCAAGTACGGACAGCTGATGCTCGGCCACCCGCTGGGACGCCGGCTCACGGGCCTCTCGGCGCCCGTGGACCTCAAAGTCATGGACTGGGTCTCCCGCGCCGTGGAGCTGAGGACGCCCACCCTGATCATCCACAGCGTCGACGACGAGTACGTGCCGTACGGACCCTCGGCGCTGCTGGCCGAACGGAACCCCGACATGGTCACGTTCGAGACGTTCAACCACGCACGGCACACCAAGGAATGGAACGTGGACCCCGAGCGCTGGGAGCGGCTGGTGAAGGCGTGGCTCCGCCAGCAGCTCGCGCCGCGCCTCAACCCGGGATCCGGCCCGGACCCGGACCTTGCTGCAAACACGCCGGCCCGGCCGGCGCCGGCGGGAGCGTGAGATGCCGAAACAACGCCCGGCAGGAGCCGTAACCGACCGCGGCAGGGAACTGGCCACAGGCCTGGCGGCCCTGGTCACGTCATCCCGGGGCCGCCCCGTCCAGGCCTCACACGCCCCCTTCGACGGCACAATGCTGGGCGAAGTGCCCGTCAGCACGCAGGAAGACGTCCATGCCGCCGTCGACACTGCACGGACGGCGCAGCAGCTCTGGGCAAGCCAGCCCCTGGCCGCACGCCGGGCCGTGGTTGGGCGCTTCGTGGCGCTGCTGCTGGACAGGGAGCAGGACATCCTTGACCTGGTGCAGGCAGAGAGCGGCAAGTCCCGGCTTAGTGCTTTCGAGGAGTTCGCGGACGTAATCCTCACCGCCCGCTACTACGAACGGAATGCCGGGCGGCACCTGCGCCCGCGCCGGCGGAAGGGCGCGGCCCCGGTCCTGACCCGCACCACCGAGTACCGCGTTCCCAAGGGGGTGGTGGGAGTCATCAGCCCCTGGAACTACCCCTTGACCCTTGCCGTTTCGGACGCCATTCCGGCCCTGCTGGCGGGCAACGGCATCGTCCTGAAACCTGACTCACAGACGCCCTTCACGGCGCTGCTGATGCTGAAACTCCTCCGCGAAGCAGGCCTGCCGGAGGACCTGTTCCGGATCGTCACCGGGCCGGGAACCTCAATAGGCCCTGCCCTGATCGGGCGCGTCGACTTCCTGATGTTCACCGGATCCTCCCAGACCGGCAAAACCGTCGCCAGGCAATGCGCCGAGCGGCTGATTGGCTTCTCCGCCGAACTGGGCGGCAAGAACCCCATGCTGGTACTGGCGGATGCCAACATAGCCAAGGCGGCAGCCGGCGCCGTATACGCCTGCTTCTCCAACTCGGGGCAGCTCTGCGTCAGCATCGAGCGGATCTACGTGCACGCCGACGTCCATGACAGCTTCCTGGCGGCGTTCACCGCCAAGGTGGAGGGAATCCGCATGGGCGCCGGGCCGGACTGGGAGATTGGCATGGGTTCCCTCATCAGTGCGGCCCAGGTGGAGCGGGTGGACCGGCATGTCCAGGACGCGCTCGCCAAAGGCGCCCAACTGCTCACGGGCGGACGGCGCCGGCCGGACCTGGGCCCGTTGTTCTACGAGCCCACCGTCCTGACGGGGATCACGGACGACATGCTCCTTGCCCGCGAAGAGACCTTCGGGCCGGTGGTCTCCGTCTACCGTGCTGCAGACGACGACGCCGCAGTCGCCCAGGCCAACGATTCGGATTTCGGGCTCAACGCCAGCGTCTGGTCCGCCGGCCACGGGCAGGAGGTGGCCCGAAAGCTGCTGACCGGGACTGTCAACGTCAACGAAGGCTACGCCGCTACCTGGGCGTCCCATGATGCTCCCATCGGGGGCATGAAGGACTCCGGTGCCGGCCGCCGCCACGGCCGGGAGGGCATCCTCAAATACACCGAGCCGCAGACCATCTCCGTGCAGCGGCTGCTCCCGGTAGCCCCCGCCCCGGGAATGTCCAACCACGCCTACGCGCGGATCATGAAAGGCGCCATCACGCTGATGGGCCGCTTTCCCCGAAACCGCTGACACAGTCAGTACAAAAACCCGAGGAGAACTGGGATGGCCAAAGGAACCCGACTTGCCGGCGCAACTCTGCTCGTCACTGGAGGCGGAAGCGGGCTGGGCCGCCGCATGGCGCTCGCCGCCGCCCGGCGCGGAAGCCGGGTGGTGATCTGGGACATGGATGCGGCAGCGGGCGCTGCGGTCCGCGACGAGATCCGGGCGGCGGGCGGTCGGGCCGACGCCCAGTACGTGGATGTGACTGACCGGGACGCGGTCGAGGCTGCCGCGGTGGAGGCAGGGGCGGTGGATGTCCTGGTCAACAATGCGGGGGTAGTCAGCGGCCAGCGGCTCCTCGATGCCACGGAAGACGCCATCGAACGGACCATGAACGTCAATGTCCTGGCCCTGTACTGGGTGACCCGCGCCTTCCTGGGCGGGATGGCGGAACGCCGGCGCGGCACCGTGGTCACCGTAGCCAGTGCCGCCGGCCTGGTGGGAGTCGCCCGGCAGACGGACTACTCCGCCAGCAAGTTCGCCGCCGTCGGCTTCAACGAATCACTCCGCGCGGAACTCCGTGCGGACCACACAGACGTCAACACGCTGGTGGTGTGCCCCTTCTACATCAACACAGGGATGTTCGACGGCGTCCGGACCCGCTGGCCCCTCCTGCTCCCGATTCTTGAGGAAGAGGATGTGGCAACCAGGGTCCTCGACGCGATCGAGGCCGGGCACCGGAAGCTGGTTTTGCCGCCCCTCGTGAACCTGCTTCCTGTCCTTCGGGTGCTTCCGGCCGGCGTCTTTGACCGGCTCATGGACGTGCTGGGAGTCAACCGGACCATGGACCACTTCACCGGCCGCACCCCGGGCCGCAGCGGAGGGCATTCCGGGTAGGCCCGCACCTTCATGCGGGGGCCCGTGACCCTGTGACAGGCCGGTGCAGAGGTCTATCCTGCTGCTCAAGGGGGGAAACCTGCGAAGAAATGGGGCCCCGAAACGCGCATCACAAGACGACAACTGTTACAGGCCGGTGCTGTGGCCGGGGCGGGAATCCTGGCCCCGCCCGGCATATCTGCGGCCGCGGCACGCGGTCCTGCGGACGGCCGGCAGGCCATGTTCACCGAGCAACTGCCCACCCTGGACGAGTTGGGCGTCCTGGACATGCGGGGCGGGGGCCGTACCACGCTGTGGGTCCGTAACGCCGCCCACCGGTTCCAGGAAGACATGGGCCCGGCAAATACCCTGGCCTACCAGGAAGCCGGTTCGTCGAGGACCTACCTGGGGCCTGTCATCATCGCCAGGAAAGGAGTTCCCTTCGAGCTGAAGGTCCGCAACGCCGCCGACTGCCATCCCCTCGCCTCCGCCATCGACAGCGAACTGGTCCCCCGCGGCAGCAACGATGCGAAGCGGCCGCGGACGTCAGTACACCTCCACGGCGGCAACGTCAGTCCGCAGTCCGACGGCGGCCCGGACCAGGCCTTCGTTCCCGGCGACTCCTACACGTACCACTACGGCAACAACCAGGATGCTGCCGGGCTTTGGTACCACGACCACGCGCTGGGAATGACCCGGTTGAACATCTACGCAGGACTCGCTGGAACCTACCTGCTCAGGGACGGGACCGACACCGGGGACGGTACGCAGTTTCCGCCACCGCCGTACGAGGTGCCGCTGATCATCCAGGACAAGATGTTCAACCCCGACGGTACGCTCGCCTACCCCCCGAACCCGGACCTCAAAGGCCCGGACGGGGCCCCGCGCCCTTGGGCGCCCGAGTTCTTCGGGGACGTGGCGACGGTCAACGGGAAAGTCCGGCCGAACCTCGACGTCGCCCGCGGCAAGTACCGCTTCCGAGTCCTCAACGGCTCCAACGCCCGGTTCTACGACTTCACGTTTGATGCGGGCGGCCCGGCGCTGGCCTTCCACCAGATCGGGTCCGACGGCGGGCTCCTCAACGCGCCCGTCCGGCTGGACCGGCTGGTGATCGGCCCGGGGGAACGGGCGGATCTCGTGGCGGACTTTTCCGGGCTCCGGGCTGGATCCCGGGTGGTACTGCGCAACAGCGCCCGGGTTCCGTACCCGGACGGGCCCGAATCCGTGGCGGGCGGCGCGGTGCCCCTCCCACAGATCATGCAGTTCACCGTCACGTCGCGCACCGGCTATACCGTGCCCCTGCCTGCCCGGCTGCGGGACAAAGGCGCGGACGTCACCAGCCTGCGGGAGGCAGAGCCGGCGAAGATACGTCGGATGGCGCTCATGGAAGTAGCCAACGCGGACGACGTTCCTGTGATGGCCCTGCTGAACAACAGGATGTTCGACAGCCCGGACACCACCGAGGTGGAGAGCGACACGATGGAACAGTGGGAGCTCATCAACACCACCGAGGACGCCCACCCGATCCACCTGCACTTCACCCAGTTCCAGGTGCTCAACCGGCAAAAATTCCATGCCGACGCCTACCTGGAGGAGACCGGCTATATTGATCCGGCCACCGGCCTGGTCACACCGGGACGGGGTAAAGCGGTGGAAGTCGACCGTTTCCTCATTGGCCGGCCCAGGGACGCCGCCGCCAACGAACAGGGCTGGAAGGACACCGTGGTGGCGCTGCCGGGCGAAGTCACCAGGATCCGGGTTCCCTTTGGTGCAGGGGCGGCAGGCGGAAAGCCCCTGGCGATTGGCTCATCGTTCAAGGGCGACTACGTGTGGCACTGCCACATCCTGGAGCACGAGGACAACGACATGATGCAGCGCTACACCATCAAGTAGTTGCCTGGACCAGGACCGGACAACTACGGCCGGGAATTGCCGGCGGCCAGGGAGCTGATGGGCGCGGTGACGGCGCCCGTCAGCCTGGCCAGGTCAGTTGGGGCCAGCTCGATATCCAGCCCCCGCCGGCCGCCCGAAACCAACATGGTGTCCAGCCCCAGGGCGCTGGAGTCCAGCACGGTGGGGGAGGGCTGCCTCTGCCCGAGAGGGGAGATGCCGCCCAGTACGTATCCGGTGCGCCGCTGGGCCGCCGCAGGATCGGCCATGGCGGCCTTCTTGGCTCCCAGCGCCGCAGCCATGGCCTTCAGGTCAAGGGTGCCGCTGACCGGGACGATGCCCACCGCGAGCCTGCCCTCCACGTCCACCATCAGGGTCTTGAAAACACGGGACGGATCGATCCCCAGGGCTTCGGCGGCCTCGGTGCCATAGCTTGCTGCCGAGGGGTCATGGGTGTACGGATGCAGCACAAAGGGAACCCCGGCCGCGGTCAGTGCCGCTGTAGCCGGGGTTCCCTGGGCGTTGCTCCTGCGTGCCATGCGGCGTGGTCAGGCCCGGTTGCTGGACGCTGCGGCGACCTTGCGCTTGATCCGGCCGAGCATCGCCGTCATGCCCCGCATGCGCAGGGGGGTGATGGCGCGGGTAAGGCCCAGCAGTTCCGGCATGTCATCGGGCACGGACAGGATCTCCGCCGCCGTCAGGCCATCAAGCCCCTCGTGCAGCACACCGGCAAAACCGCGCGTGGTGGGTGCCTCGGGCGGTGCCTTGAAGAACAGGCGGACCGCGCCGTCGTCGTTGTTTTCCGTCTCGATGGTGAGGAACAGCGGCGACTGGCACTCCACGACCTGCTCAAGAAGCTCGGGGTGGTCTTTGAGCCGGTCCGGGAGTTCCGGCAGCCCCTCCGAGAACTCCAGCAGCAGCTGCAGCCTCTCGGGTTCGGACAGGGCCTGGAAGTCGTCCACGATTGCCGCCAGGGCGGAAGGCAAAGCTTGAGTAGTCATCGTTCCAAGTCTACGCGGGGAGCGTGGTCAGGCTCCGACGGCGACGGGAACGGAACCCCGCTCGGCGCCCTTGACGATCGGTACACGCACGGCGTTGCCCCACTCGGTCCACGATCCGTCGTAGTTGCGGACGGTCTCGAAGCCCAGGAGGTACTTCAGGGCAAACCAGGTGTGGCTGGACCGTTCGCCGATGCGGCAGTACGCCACCACGTCGTCGCCTTCGGCCAGGCCGGCTTCGCCCAGGTAGATCGCTGCCAGCTCGTCCCGGCTCCGGAAGGTGCCGTCCTCGGCGGCGGCGCGGGCCCAGGGGATGGACGCGGCAGTGGGGATGTGGCCGCCGCGCAGGGCGCCCTCCTCCGGGTAGGCCGGCATGTGGGTGCGCTGTCCGGTGTATTCCTCGGGGGAGCGGACATCGATCAGCGGGCCGGTGCCCAGATGTGCCAGGACGTCGTCCTTGAAGGCGCGGATCGGGGCGTCGTCGCGCTCCACCACCGGGTAGTTTCCGGGAGCGGGAGCAGGCCGGTCCCTGGTCAGTTCGCGGCCTTCGGCAACCCACTTGTCCCGGCCGCCGTCCAGCAGCCTGACGTCCTGGTGGCCGAACAGGGTGAAGACCCAGAGGGCGTAGGCGGCCCACCAGTTGGACTTGTCACCGTAGATGACCACGGTGCTGTCGCGGGAAATGCCCTTGGCGGCCGCGAGTTCGGCGAAGGCCGCGCCGTCCACATAGTCCCGGGAGACTTCGTCGTTCAAGTCCGTGTGCCAGTCGATCTTCACGGCGCCGGGAATGTGGCCAGTTTCATACAGGAGCACGTCCTCGTCGGATTCGACCAGGATGAGGTCGCCGTTGGCCACTGCGCCGTTGCTGATGGCGGCCGCGAGCCAGTCGGTGGAAACGAGCCGCTCCGGGTGGGCGTAGGCTGCGAACTTCTCATTCTGTTCAACCGGGTAGGGCATGGCTTGGCCTTTCAGTAAGAGCACGGGAAACCGTGGAACATGCATGGAACCTGTTCCCACCCTAGCCAGCGCCCGCAGGGTTGTCCGTATTCCGTTAATAGGGCGAAATGTTGCCTTCGTCACGCCCGGGGGGGCTGGACGGCGTTCCACCCGGGTACGGCCCGCATTGCCGGTATCCTTTCTGGGGACCAACCACCAGCAGAACGGACCACCTTGGTACAGATCGAACAGCTTGCCGCCCGCACTCCGGCAGTTTCGGTGGATGAACTCCTCAAGGGCTTCTACCCGTCGCCCCGGTTCGGGGAGGTTTCCTTTTCAAGCTACCGCCCGGACCCCAAGCAGCCCAGCCAGGCTGCCGCCGTGCGTGCCCTGGAAGGATTTGCCGACGGCGTGGGGTCAGGCAACGGAGGCGGGCTCTTCAAGAAGCTGTTCGGCAAAAAGGACGAATCCAGGGCGGGAATCTACCTGGACGGCGGCTTCGGGGTGGGCAAGACGCACCTGCTCGCGTCCCTCTGGCACGCATCACCCGGACCCAAGGCCTTCGGTACGTTCGTGGAGTACACCAACCTGGTGGGCGCCCTCTCCTTCCGCAAAACGGTGGATGCCTTGAGCAGCTACCAACTGGTGTGCATCGACGAATTCGAACTGGACGATCCGGGCGACACCGTCCTGATGTCCCGGCTCATGCGTGAACTGGCAGACGCAGGCGTCAAGCTTGCCGCCACGTCCAACACGCTGCCGGGCTCCCTGGGCGACGGCCGGTTCGCCGCCGTGGACTTCCAGCGGGAGATCCAGGTTCTTGCGGACCAGTTCGACGTCATCCGCATTGACGGCGAGGACTTCCGGCACCGCGGCCTCCCGGCCGCACCGGCACCGTTGAAGAACAGCGAACTCAACACGCACATGAAGGCGGAGTTCGACGGGAAGACGGTGGCCCAGGACGAGTTCTCCACCCTCATCCACCACCTGGCCGGCGTTCACCCCAGCCGCTACCGCCAACTGATCGACGGCATCGAGGGCGTGGTGTGGCGCAACGTGGAGACCATCACGGAGCAGGCCGTGGCGCTGCGGTTCGTGGTCCTTGCCGACCGGCTTTACGACAAGGACGTGCCTATCCTGGCCAGCGGCGTCCCGTTCGACAAGCTGTTCACCGAGGAAATGATGGCCGGCGGGTACATGAAGAAGTACTTCCGCGCCGTCTCCCGCCTCACTGCCCTGGCCCGCGAAGGCCAAAACCACGAACCCTCCTAGGCGGACTTCCTGCCGGCCCGGCCACCGGGCCGGGGTTGCAGCACCAGCCTGACCACAAGGCCGGCCAGGAGCGCCCAAAAAGCGGACCCGATCCCGGCGAATACCAGGCCGGAGGCGGCCATCAGGAAGGTGACGGCGGGGGCAATCCGGTCATCAGCGTCCGCCAGCGCCGCCGAGACGGCCGAGGCCAGGGTGCCCAGCAGTGCCAGCCCCGCAACGGCTTCAAGCATCCCGGCGGGTGCGTTGCTGACCAGCGATACCAGGGCGGCCGAGAATGCTGCCAGCACCAAGTACGCTGCGCCGGAGGTGAAGCCGGCGATCCATCGGCGGCTTCGGTCCGCGCCAGCTTCCTCCCCGGCGGCAAGGGCGGCGCTGAGTGCGGCGAGATTGATGGCGTGGCCGCCGAAGGGTGCACCGGCAAGGGTCCCCGCTCCCGTGACCAGCATTGCCGGCCGCCACGGTGTTTCATAGCCAAAGGACCTGAGTACGGCCACCCCCGGAATGTTCTGGGAGGCCATGGTCACTACGAACAACGGCACGGCGATCCCCGCCATGGCCTGCACGCTGAACGTGGGCATGGTCCACGACAGGGCCGGGACCAGGGCGGACGGTGCGACAGTCGTTCCTGCCGATGCCAGCGACACTCCGATTACGCCCAGGGCCACCAGCAGGGCTGCTGGCACCGCCCACCGCGGGGCGAACTTCATCATCAGCAGCCAGCACAGGATCACGGGTGCCACGAAGAGGGGCACCGAACCAAGGGCCTTGAAGGGTGCCAGGCAGAGCTGGAGCAGGACACCGGCCAGCATGGCCTGGGCCAGGGATGTCGGGATGCGCGCCATCAGCCTGCCGAGCGCGGGCACCAGGCCGGTCAGAGCCAGCAGCAGCCCCGCCCCAACGAAGCCTCCGACGGCGGCGGGCCACCCGCCGTCGGGCACTGCCGATGCAGCAAGCAGCGCTGCGCCCGGCGTGGACCAGGCCAGGGTCACCGGGACCCGGGAACGCCACGCTAGGAACAACACGCCGAGCCCAACGGTGAGAGTCACCGCCAGCAAGCCGGACGCTGCCTGGGCGGGGTTGGCACCCACCGCCGTGAGGCCGGCCAGGACCACGGCAAACGATGAGGTGAACCCCACCAATGCTGTGACAATCCCGGCGATGACCGGCTTGGAATCGGTCCGGGCCAGTCCGGACCTGGTGGATAGGGCGGGTGCGGGGGACTTGGGCATACCGGCAGGTTACCGGCGCAGGTTTCCCAACCGGCAATCGGGAGCTTCAGAAGAAGTCCTTAAACGCCAAAGGTGCGGGTGCCGCCTCCCGGCGGGACCCGCACCTCCTTGACGTGCCGGGCAAAAGCCCTGGCCAAATCCTTTACGGAGCCCTGTCGACCGGCGGAACCGGATTACCAGGAGCTGCCGGGGGAACCTGCTCGGTGGCAGGTGCCTGCCCCGGGGTGCCGTTCTTGTCAACGAGTTTGGAAGCGCCATCCTGGATCTTGTCGACGTGGCCTGCGTACTTGCCGCCGGTCTTGGTGTCGACGAAATCGCCGGCCTTGGTGATGCCGTCCTTGATAGCCTGCTCGTTGCCGCGGATGAGACCCTGAGCCTTGCCCTTTAGATCGTCAATCAAACCCACGGACACCTCCCTTCTATCGCGGAGCCAGGTCGCTCCTCGCGCATTCGATCCTATCCGGGCGCGGGAGGCGTGCCAAGGGAATCACGTTCGCCTGCAGCGGATACCCGGAAACGAAAAAAGCAGCTCCGGAGAGCTGCTGTTCGTGTGTGGGCGATACTGGGATCGAACCAGTGACCTCTTCCGTGTCAGGGAAGCGCGCTACCGCTGCGCCAATCGCCCGGAACCGGAAGACCGGCTAATGGGATAAAAGAGAGCGGACGACGAGATTCGAACTCGCGACATCCACCTTGGCAAGGTGGTGCTCTACCAGCTGAGCTACGTCCGCATTTGTGCAGTTTGTTCCGGAGAATCCGGTGGTACTGCCGGCAAGTTGCTTTGCCGAGTGGGCGATACTGGGATCGAACCAGTGACCTCTTCCGTGTCAGGGAAGCGCGCTACCGCTGCGCCAATCGCCCATTGCATCCGGAACTCCGGAAACCATGGTTTTCACCGAGGTGGGTACGGGATTCGAACCCGTGTATACGGCTTTGCAGGCCGCTGCCTCGCCTCTCGGCCAACCCACCGTGCTGGCGCCGACTCCGAAGAGTGTTTGCCGTGACAGTGTCCTGCGAGCGGACGACGAGATTCGAACTCGCGACATCCACCTTGGCAAGGTGGTGCTCTACCAGCTGAGCTACGTCCGCATTTTGGAGGCTTGATTCCTTGCCGTTTCCGGCATTTCCTCGCGTTCCAACGAGTAAAAACAATATAGGAGGTTCCGGGAAACTCCAAATCGGGGCGGGCCGCGGAACTGCCAACCGTCCCGCTTCCCAGCATCCACGCGGATTTTCGCGAGTTACAGGCGTGTAATTTCCGACGACGGCGGCGGGCTTCCCGGGCCAGGGATCGGACGGAGCCGCGTGCGGCGGGCCCACGGAAGGAGCGCGCCGGGTTGCGGAACCGCCGATTTTTGAATTGGGGTGGTCGTGGGCTAGCATTCAAATGCATCGGGGCGATTGGCGCAGTGGTAGCGCGCTTCGTTCACACCGAAGAGGTCACTGGTTCGAACCCAGTATCGCCCACCGCAGAGGTCCGTTTCCGCTCATCAGCAGCGGAAACGGACCTTTTTTGTGTGCGGCTCCGGACCCCGGAGCTTTTGTCGGCCCCCTGTGAAAGAGTCTTTTGTATGACTGATCCGCTTCTCGCCCACGCCACCGAATACGGCCGGATGTACGCACGGTCAACGTCTGAGCAGTTCTCGGTGCCTTCCATCACCACGGTGATCAGCCAGCAGCCGCACGGGCTCGATGGCTGGTTCGGCTACATGGGTGCCAGCAGCCTGGCCAAGGATCCGCTGCTGTCCGACTGCCTGGGGAGCCCTGCCAAGATCAAGCAGGCCATCAACCGTGCAGCCAAAGCTGCTGAAACGTACCGGGATGACGCCGCACGCCGCGGAGACCGTGTGCACAACTACTGTGAACAGGTGGCGCTGAGGGCATTGGGCCGCCCCCATGCCATGAAGGAAGCCCGCGACGCGCTGGCCGCCAACGGTGAGGAAGCTTTCGCCGTGCGGTTCGACGAATGGTGGGAACTCTTCCGCGTGGAGCCGATTGCCCCGGAGATCACTGTCTGGAACAAATCGGTGGGATACGCCGGAACCCTTGACCTCGTGGCCAGGATCAACGGACGCATCTGCCTGATCGACTACAAGACCAAGGGAACAACGCGGGACGGACAGGTCAAGCCGCTGGACAACAAGGTGGTCATGCAGCTGGTGGCCGGGATGAAGGCCGAAGAGAGCCTCGTGGATCCTGAAGCGGGAACCTGGGAACCCTGGAAGTACGGCGAAGACCCTGTCCTGCTGGCCGTGGCCATCGGCGAGACGGAAGTCCGCCCGGTCCGCGCCAACCCGGAAGTCCTTAAGCACCACTGGTGGAAGTTCTGCGCACTGCGCCGTGTCTGGGAGCTCTCAGCAGATACCCTCAGTGCCGGCACCGCGCTGTTGCCCATCGCACCTCCACCCCTGGCCCGCACCGCCTAGGTTAACGGTGCACGTGAAGAGACTGCACCTAAACTGGATAGGTTCCCTTTTGCCGCCAACCGTGAGGACACACAGCGCATGGCTATTCTGAATATCCGCATCATCGGCGATCCTGTGCTGCGCACAGTCGCCGATCCCGTGACGGAATTCGGACCCGACCTTGCCAAACTGGTCGCCGACATGACCGAAACCATGGAGGACGTCGAAGGCGCCGGCCTCGCCGCTCCCCAGATCGGCGTCAGCAAGCGCATCTTCACCTACCGGATCGACGGCGTCGAGGGCCACATCATTAATCCTGTCCTGGAGAACAGCGAGGATTACCAGCCGGACCACGTGGAGGGCTGCCTGTCCATCCCAGGCCTCGGTTTCCCGGTCCGCCGTTTCCGCGCCACCCGCGTCACCGGTGTCGACATGCACGGCAACCCGGTCTCCATCGACGGTGAAGGGATGCTGGCTCGCTGCTTCCAACACGAAAACGACCACCTGGACGGCATTCTTTACACGGACCGCCTCGAGGGCGAGGACCGGAAGGCCGCCCTGAGGTCCATCCGCAACGCCAATTACGACGCCGTCGCCGGACGAACCACAGCCAAACGCGCCAAGAGTGTCGGGTCAAGCTTCGGCGGCGCCAGCTTTGGCGGAACCAGCACCCCCGGCTCCAGCTTCGGCGCAGCCGGGTGAGGGTCCTCTTCGCGGGGACACCCGCCGTCGCAGTTCCCTCCCTGAACGCGCTGGTCAACGCCGGTTTTGACGTCGTTGCCGTCCTGACCCGGCCCGACGCACCGCTGGGCCGCAAGCGCGTGCTGACGCCGTCGCCCGTTGCCCAGCGGGCCGCGGAACTGGGCATCGACGTCATCCGCGCCGCGCGCGTCGACGCCGATGCCATCGCCGGCATTGCCGCGGTAAAGCCGGATGTCGCGGCCATCGTCGCTTATGGCGGGCTGGTTCCCCCTGATGCCCTGGGCATCCCGCGGCACGGCTGGGTCAACCTGCACTTTTCCCTGCTGCCCGCCTGGCGCGGCGCGGCCCCGGTCCAGCGATCCATCATGGCCGGAGACGACGTCACCGGCGCCGTGACGTTCCAACTCGAGGAAGGCCTGGACACCGGGCCGGTCTTCGGCACGCTGACGGAGGCCGTCAAGCCCCAGGACACCGCAGGGGACCTCCTGGAACGGCTGTCCCACAGTGGCGCGGTCCTGCTGGCCCAGACCCTGTCCGCCATCGACGCCGGAAAAGCAGTGCCGCAGCCGCAGGCCGGGGATGTCTCGCTTGCGCCGAAATTGACGTTGGAGGACGGCCACCTGAACTGGGCACACCCGGCTCTTGCCATCAGCAGGCAGGCACGCGGTGCCACCCCCGAGCCCGGTGCCTGGACCGTGCTCCACGGGCAGCGGGTCAAAGTCGAGCCGGTCCGGTTGCGGCCGGATGTTTCCGGGCTGGCCCCGGGAGCCGTGGAACTTAACGGCAAGGCCGTGCTGGTGGGAACAGGGTCGCACGCGGTGGAACTGACGCGTATCCAGCCTGCCGGGAAAAAGATGATGGCCGCCCCCGACTGGGCGCGCGGTTTGGCTTCACTGGAGAGCGTGGTGTTCGAATGACCGGGTCCGGAGGCAATACAGGCGGACGGGGCAGTGCCGGAGGACGCAGCAGCGCCGGGAAAGGCGGCCAGGGCGGCAGCGGCGGAGCTGCCGGCGGCGGCCGTGGCAATGGCGGTCCCCGGGACGCCAGCCGGCGGAACGCCAAGGGGCGCGAACGCAACCGCGGTCCGCAGCGGAGCTTCACCGAGCAGGCTCCGGCCCAGCGCACCAGGCGCGCGGATCCCGCCCGCCTCGTGGCCTTCGAGGTGCTCCGCGCCGTCGCGGCGGAGGACGCCTACGCCAACCTCGTGCTGCCGGCCCGGATCCGGCACCACCACCTGGACAAGCGGGACGCCGGATTCGCCACCGAGCTGAGCTATGGCGCACTCCGCAACCAAGGCACCTATGACGCCATCCTGGCTCGGTGCGTGGACCGTCCCCTGGCCCAGCTGGACCCGGCCATCCTGGATGCGCTCCGCATCGGCGCCCACCAACTGCTTGCCATGCGGGTCCCCGCCCACGCTGCACTGGACCAGACCGTGGGGCTCGCCCGCGCGGTGATCGGCGCCGGACCGTCGACGCTGATCAACGCCGTCCTGCGCAAGGTCGCCGCCCGCAGCCTCGAGGAGTGGCTGGACCTGCTCGTGGCAGGCGAAACCGACGCCACGAAGGTGGCCGCGGTGAAGTACGCCCACCCCGAGTGGATCGTCCGGGCCATGCGGCAGTCCCTCGTGGCCCACGGCCGTTCCGCGGCAGAGATCGATGAGCTGCTGGAAGCCGACAACGCCGCCCCGGTGGTCAATCTCGTTGCGCTGCCCGGGCTGGGCAACCTGGACGAAGCACTGGAAGGCGGCGCCACTTCCGGGGAGCTCGTTGAAGGTTCAGCGCTCTCCAGTGGCGGCGACCTGGGCCGCCTGGCTTCCGTCCGCGCCGGCACCACCCGTATACAGGATGTCGGTTCCCAGCTGGTGGCCAGGGCCCTGGCCGCGGTGGACCTTGATGCACCGGTGGACGGAAGCGAGCCCCTGAGCGCCCCAGCGGCCGACGGCGGCGCTGAAGCGTGGCTCGATCTCTGTGCCGGTCCCGGCGGGAAAGCCGCGCTCCTTGGTGCGCTGGCGCACCAACGGGGCGCCACCCTGCTGGCGAACGAGCCCGCGCCGCACCGGGCCAAGCTGGTCAGCCAGGCACTAGGCGCCGTGCCGCACGGCAGCTGGCAGGTCCGCACCGGCGACGGCCGTGAAGTGGGCGGTGAGCAGCCGGAGCAGTATGACCGTGTGCTGGTTGACGTTCCCTGCACCGGCCTCGGCGCACTCCGCCGCAGGCCGGAGTCCCGGTGGCGTCGTTCGCCCAAGGACATCGCGGACCTCGGGCCATTGCAGCGCGAACTGCTGGCGTCAGCCTTGGCCGCCGTCCGGCCAGGGGGAGTGGTGGCCTACGTGACCTGCTCACCGCATCCTGCGGAGACAACAGCAGTTGTGTCAGACGTCCTGCGCAAGCGCACCGACCTTGAACTCCTTGACGCCGGGGCCGCCCTGGACGCGGTCAGCCTGACCGGGTCCCTCGGTGCCGGCCACGAGCTCACCGCACAGCTCTGGCCCCACATCCATCACACCGATGCGATGTTCCTTGCCCTGATCAGGAAGAAAGCCTGACCAGCAGGAACGGCGCGACACCCAGCAACCACGACGTGATCCATGCCGTGGGACCAGAACAACTAGCGAAAGGCTTTTTCCGTGACGCAGTGCTGCATCAACCCGAGCATCCTCTCCGCCGACTTCGTCAACCTTGAGGCCGAACTGCAGCGGATCAGCAATGCCGACGCCGTGCACGTCGATGTCATGGACAACCACTTCGTTCCCAACCTGACCATAGGGTTACCCGTCGTGCAGCGGATCCAGGCCGTCAGCCCCGTGCCGCTCGACGCCCACCTGATGATCGCCGACGCGGACCGCTGGGCGCCTGGTTTCGCGGATGCCGGCGTGGCCTCCGTGACGTTCCATGCCGAAGCTTCCATTGCACCCATCAAGCTGGCGCGGGAACTGCGCAGCAGGGGAGCCAAAGCAGGGATGGCCCTGCGCCCGGCAACGGCAGTGGAACCGTACCTGGACATGCTGCCGGAACTGGACATGCTGCTCATCATGACCGTGGAACCGGGGTTCGGCGGCCAGGCGTTCCTGGACATCACCCTGCCGAAGATCCGCAGGGCCCGGGCGGCCGTGGACGGCTCCGGACTGGGGGTGGCCATCCAGGTGGACGGCGGCATTACCGAAGAGACCATTGCCCGCGCCGCCGAAGCCGGGGCCAACGTCTTTGTCGCCGGTTCCGCCGTGTACGGCTCCGAGGATCCGTCCGCTGCCATCGACCTGCTGCGCGCCAAGGGCAGCCGGACATTACGTGCCGCGACGGAATAACCGGGAGGCCGCCCGGGTTGTGGCACAATAACAACACACATACGTGCTCCGGGGTCGGTGTAAGTCCGAACCGGCGGTGACAGTCCGCGACCCGCGAGCCGGTGTCCTCCCAGGAGGATTCCGGCAGACGGTTGAACCGGTGGAATTCCGGTACCGACAGTTAAAGTCTGGATGAGAGAAGCACGTACAGCTGTATCTGCGCAGCCTTTGGGCTCCGCAGCGTTCTGCTGTCGTATCCCCGGAGCCATCGCGGTTCGACAGGGAAGGAACGACGCACAATGAACCCCCAGCGATGGCTCTTTAATGCCGCAAGTACTGCCGCTTCCAAGGCAGGCAACTCCTCCGCAGTGGCATCCGCATGACGGGCGCCGCGAAGCTCCAGCCGGACGCCGGCGTGGTCACAGCCTTCAGCGCCGCCGAAACCGGCGCCATGGAAGACGCCCTCGAGGCAGCTCTGGAAGGCCCCCGCGGCGCGAATCCCCTGGTGGGCGCCGTCGTCATTGGGCCTGACGGCCGCCAGCTGGTTTCCGGCCACCACCGCGGCGCCGGCACCGCACATGCCGAAGCCGACGCAATCGCGCAGGCCGCCGCCGTCGGACTGGATCTGTCCGGTTGCACCATGGTGGTCACGCTGGAACCCTGCAACCACGTGGGCCGAACGGGTCCCTGCACGGAAGCGATCATCGCCGCCGGAATCACGGACGTGGTGTACGCCGTGGATGACCCCCATGACCCTGCTGCCGGGGGAGCGGCGACGCTGCGCGCGGCAGGCGTCCGGGTCCGGAGCGGACTGGGCGCCGATGAAGCCCTGGACCTGAACCGCCAGTGGTTCGAGGCAGTCGCTGCCAAGCGGCCCTTCGTTACCCTCCATATCGCGCAGACCCTTGACGCCCGCATCGCCGCCGAAGACGGCACCAGCCAGTGGATCTCCAGCCCGGAGTCCCTGGCGGACAACCACGGGATCCGCAGCCGCATCGATGCCATCCTGGTGGGCACGCAGACTGTGTTGGTGGATAACCCCCGGCTGACTGCCCGGGACGCCGCCGGCAATCCGGCGCCCAAGCAGCCCGTCCGTGCCGTCATGGGCCTGCGGGCCATCCCGGAGGACGCTGCAATCCATGGGGACGACGGCCTGGCCGTCCACCTCCCAACCCGTGATCCCCGCGAAGCACTGTCCATGCTGTACACGTCCGGGATCCGCCACGTCATGGTTGAGGGCGGATCCAGCATCCTGAGCTCCTTCCTGGCGGCCGGCCTGGTGGATGAACTCATCGTGTACCTGGCGCCCACCCTGCTGGGATCCGGCACCGCCGCACTGAACGGGCTGGGCATCACCAGCCTTCCCGACGCCCAGCAATGGGAATGGGACGCCTCCGACGGCGGCGCGGTCCGGACGCTGGGCCGGGACCTCAGGCTCCACCTCAGACCGCAACGCAAAGTTGCACTCGATTACCCACCATCCCGCGGCAGCGCGGACCAGGCCCAGGGAGGCTACTGATGTTCACCGGAATTATTGCCGAGCAGGGGCAGGTGCTGTCCGTTGAGCGCGACGGCAACACCAGCGCCACCGTGCGGCTGCACGCGCCCGCCTCGACCGACGGCCTCGCGCTGGGCGGCTCCATCGCCGTCAACGGGGTCTGCCTCACGGCAACCGCCATCGACGGCAGGGACTTCAGCGTCGACGTTATGGGGGAGACCCTGGTGCGGAGCACCATCGGCGAGCTCACCGCCGGCGACTCCGTGAACCTGGAACGGTGCGTCCCCGCAGGCGGCCGCCTGGACGGCCACGTGGTGCAAGGGCACGTGGACGGTGTAGGCGTCCTGCTGGAACGGGAGCCCCAGGGCAACTGGGAGCGGCTGCGGTTCGGCGTCCCCGCCAACCTGGCCCGGTACATTGCCGAGAAAGGCTCCATCGCCATCGACGGCGTCTCCCTCACGGTGACTGCCGTCAGCCCTGCCGCGGAGCAGGAACCCTGGTTCGAAGTGGGACTGATACCCACCACCCTCGCCGAAACCGGACTGGGCACCAAGACCACCGGCAGCCGGGTGAACCTGGAAGTGGACGTCCTGGCCAAATACACCGAACGGCTGCTGGCCTTCCGCGGCGCCGGAGCGCAAGCAAGCCACGACGAAGACGCCCTTGCGGGAGGTGCACTGTGAACGCAGCTGTCCGCCTGGCGCCCGCCGTCGCGATTGATCCCCAAACCAACCAGCCGGTCACCGGTGGCCCTGCCACGGGCGTGGCGTCATCCGGACCCGCCCGGGGACTGGATTCCATTGAGGACGCCGTGCGCGCCATGGCTGCCGGGCGCCCGGTGCTGGTGGTCGACAACGAGGACCGCGAAAACGAAGGCGACATCATCTTCGCCGCCCAGCACGCCACTCCGGCGCTGATGGGCTGGACCATCCGGTACAGCTCCGGCGTGATCTGCGTGCCGCTGACGGGGGACCGCGCCGACGCACTGGCGCTGCCTCCCATGACGGCCGTCAATGAGGACGCCAAAGGCACCGCCTACACCGTCTCCTGTGATGCGGCGATCGGCGTCAGCACGGGAATCTCCGCCACGGACCGGGCCCTGACCGCCCGGATCCTGGCCGACCCGCAGGCTGGACCGGCGTCCGTGACCAGGCCGGGGCATATTTTCCCGCTCCGTGCAGTTAATGGTGGTGTGCGGGAACGCCAGGGCCACACCGAGGCCGCTGTGGACCTGTGCCGCCTTGCGGGCCTCGAGCCTGTCGGGGTGATCGCGGAAGTGGTGTACGACGACGGCGAAATGATGCGCCTGGACGGGCTCCGTTCGTTCGCAGCTGAACATGGGTGCCCCCTCATCTCCATCGAGGACCTGGTGGCGTATCTTGAAGCCGGGGCCGGGGGCGCCCCGGATGAGGATGCCCGGGTGGTCCCGGGTGGAGAAAAGGAGAAACGATGACGGCAGCGGCAGCCAGCGACGACAGCCAGCACAACGGCCACCGCAAGTCCCACGCGGTGTCCGGCGAGGCGCCCCATCCCGTCAGCGGAGGACCGGTAGTGCAACTGCCCACCGCCTTTGGCGACTTCGTGGCGCAGGCGTGGACCGACCTCGTGACCGGTGTGGAACACCTGGCCGTCAGCTCGCCCAATGCTCCCACCGACGGAAAAGCTCCCCTGGTCCGGCTGCACTCCGAGTGCCTGACCGGCGACGTCTTTGGTTCCTACCGGTGCGACTGCGGGGAACAGCTCGCCTTCGCGCTGGAGCTGATCCGGGACAATGGCGGAACGCTGCTCTACCTCCGCGGCCAGGAAGGCCGCGGCATCGGCCTGGCCAACAAGATCAAGGCCTACGCGCTGCAGGAAGCCGGCTTTGACACCGTAGAGGCCAACGAACAGCTGGGCCTTCCCGTTGATGCCCGCTGCTACAAGGCCGCGGCGCAGATCCTGGCGGAAATGGGGCTGCACGAGGTGCGGCTGCTGAGCAACAACCCGGATAAGCAGAACAGGCTGGCCAACGCCGGGGTGAAGGTCGTGGAAATGGTGCCCACCGAGGTCCCGTCCCGCGAACAGAACATCCGGTACCTGCGCACCAAGAAGGACCGCATGGAACACATGCTCCTGCTGGACACGCAGGCGGCGCCCGTTCCCGTGACCGCCCCCGAAACCCCCTACGACCACGAACAAGACTGACGTCTTTACGAACGAACGGAACACAACAAACCCATGAGCGGACACGGCGCCCCCGACATCGACCTCAGCACCCTCAACCCTGCTGAGACCTCACAGCTGAAGCTGGCAATCATCGCAGCCAGCTGGCACACCCAGATTATGGACGGACTCCTGGACGGCGCCCTGCGCGCTGCCAAGGATGCCGGCATCCCCGAGCCCACCGTGCTGCGCGTTCCGGGCAGCTTCGAGCTTCCGGTGGCAGCCGCACGCCTGGCACCGCACTTTGACGCCGTGGTTGCCCTCGGCGTCGTAATCCGCGGCGGAACCCCGCACTTCGACTACGTCTGCCAGGCTGCGACGTCGGGCCTCACCGACGTCAGCGTAGCCACCGGTGTGCCGGTGGGCTTCGGCGTGCTCACCTGCGACAACGAGCAGCAGGGGCTGGACCGCGCCGGGTTGCCCGGCTCCAAGGAGGACAAGGGCCACGAAGCCGTCACCGCGGCGCTGGCCACCGCCGTCGTCCTCAAGCAATACCGCAGCTAAGCCGCGGCGCGCCGCACGGGCGCGGTGTGTATTCCCTCACATCGCGCCCGTCATGCAACCGCCCGGGAAGCGCCGCCGCGTCCGCAGCAAGTAGGCTGGAGGGCGTGAAGAATTTCGAGACGCTGTTCGCTGAGCTCAGCGAGAAGGCAGCCACCCGCCCGGAAGGCTCCCGCACCGTCGCTGAATTGGAGTCCGGTGTTCACGGCATCGGCAAAAAAGTCGTTGAGGAAGCAGCCGAAGTCTGGATGGCTGCCGAATATGAATCCGATGAAGCTGCGGCCGAGGAAATCTCCCAGCTGTTGTACCACCTGCAGGTCCTGATGCTCGCCAAAGGCCTGACCCTGGAAGACGTTTACAAGCATCTGTAGCCACCGGTCCGGCGCCCTGCCGCCGGGCCCGCTGTGGCCTGCACTGCCTGAAACCAACCCTTCCACCCCAGAAAGAATTCCCCATGCTGCGAGTAGCCGTCCCCAACAAGGGCTCCCTGTCCGAAGCCGCCTCCGCCATGCTCTCCGAAGCCGGATACCGCCAGCGGCGCGACGGCCGCGAGCTGGTCATGGTGGACCCCGACAACGACATTGAGTTCTTCTTCCTCCGCCCCCGCGACATTGCGGTCTACGTCGGCCGGGGAACTCTCGACGTCGGCATCACCGGCCGCGACCTGCTGCTGGACGCCGAGGTGGAAGCCGAAGAGCTCCTGCCGCTGGGATTCGCCGCCTCCACGTTCCGTTTCGCCGGGCCGGTGGGCGATTTCAGCTCCGCCGCCGAACTCGAAGGAAAGCGCCTGGCCACCAGCTACGACGGCCTGCTCCGCAACTACCTGGCCGAACGCGGGATCAACGCCAAGGTGGTCCGGCTCGACGGCGCGGTGGAATCTTCCGTGCGCCTCGGCGTCGCGGACGCCATAGCCGACGTCGTGGAAACCGGCAACACCCTCAAGGCCGCCGGCATGGAAATCTTCGGCGAGCCCATCCTCAAATCCGAAGCCGTCCTCATCCGGCGCACCGGTTCCGGCGGGGAAGCCAACGGCACGGCCAAGGAGATCGAGGTCCTTATCCGGCGGCTCCAGGGTGTCCTGGTGGCGCGCCAGTACGTCCTGATGGACTACGACATCCGCAAGGAGCTCGTGGAGAAGGCCGCCAGCCTGACCCCCGGGCTTGAATCGCCCACGGTCTCCCCGCTGCGCGACTCTGACTGGGTGGCTGTCCGGTCCATGGTCCCCAAGAAGGAAACCAACCGGATCATGGACGAACTGTACGATCTGGGCGCCCGCGCCATCCTGGTCAGCAGCATCCACGCCTGCCGCATCTGATCCCCGTCTGATTACCGGCGACCCCCAGCAGCACTGAATCTCCAGGAGTACCCATGGCAGTAGCAGTCCGCGTCATTCCCTGCCTCGACGTCGACGCCGGGCGCGTCGTCAAGGGTGTCAACTTCGAGGGCCTCCGCGATGCCGGCGACCCCGTGGAACTCGCCCACCGCTACGACAACGCCGGCGCCGACGAACTGACCTTCCTCGACGTCACCGCGTCTTCCGGCAACCGGGAGACCACCTTCGACGTTGTTCGGCGCACCGCCGAGGAAGTCTTCATTCCGCTCACCGTTGGCGGCGGCGTCCGGGGCGTGGCCGAGGTGGACAAGCTCCTGCGCTACGGCGCGGACAAAGCCTCCATCAACACGGCGGCAGTGGCCCGCCCGGACGTCATCGACGAGATCACCCGGCACTTCGGCTCCCAGGTGCTGGTTCTGTCCGTTGACGCCCGCCGCACCCGGCCCGGATCGAAGCCCACGCCCTCGGGCTTCGAAGTGACCACCCACGGCGGCCGCACCGGCACCGGGATCGACGCCATCGAATGGGCCAGGGAAGCAGCCGACCGCGGCGTCGGGGAGATCCTGCTGAACTCCATCGATGCCGACGGCACCAAGGACGGCTTCGACCTCGAACTCATCAAGCTGGTCCGGGCCGCCGTCAGGGTACCGATCATCGCCTCCGGCGGTGCGGGGGAGCCGGCGCACTTCCCGCCCGCCGTCGCGGCCGGCGCGGACGCCGTCCTGGCTGCCTCAATCTTCCACTGGGGCCCGGACAACATGATGTCCCAGGTCAAGGACGCCATCCGCGAAGCAGGCTTCGAAGTCAGGTAGCAACTGTGGCGCCAGCCGACTGTGCTTGAGCCTGTCGAAACCGGATTTCGACAGGCTCAATCACCGGGTTCGGTTACAGCCCTACTTCGGCTGACTGGAGGAGGGCGACGGCGTCGGGCTGGCCTTCGAAGGTGACCAGGGCGTGGCGGGTGCGGCCATGGGCGTGCATCAGCAGTTCGCCCGGCTCACCGACGATGGCTACGGAAACCGGCGCGCGCTTGGCGACGTGGCGGGGGCCGGAGGGCCGGACCAGGACAATGCCCAGGTCCACGCCGCGATAGAGGATGGCAGCGCGTTTGACCAGTTCGTCCCACAACGCATCCGAGTAGGCCTCGTCCAGTGCCCTGGGCGCCCAACGGTCCACGGCGCGCCGGACGTCCTCCGTGTGCACGAAGTACTCGATCAGGTTGGCGCTCTCGTCCAGCGCACGGATGCTCATCGGGGAGAGGGCAGGCGGCCCGGCGCGGAAGGTGTTCACCAGCCGGGCGTAGTCCTCGTTGGTGGTGAGCTTGGAGGCCAGCTTCGCGGTGGCCTGGTCGGAAGCCTTGGCCAGTCGCTTGATGATCAAACCGAGCCCGACGGCGGCCTTCCGCTCGCGCAGGTAAAGGTGCGCGGCAAGGTCCCTGGTACGCCAGCCCTTGCACAGCGTGGGCGCATCAGGGCCGGCCGCAAGCAGGGTTTCGGCCAGGACTTCTCGGGACGGTTCGACGAAATGCATCACTTGTGAAACTAGCACGAGTGGTGTGGAGATGGGCAGCACTGCGGCGGCCGGTGGCGTGCCGTTGTTCACAACAGGAGAACGGTCCGGCCGAGGCACTAGACTTGAGGCGATGTCTGAGCAGCCAACCCCCGTCCAAACCGCAGGATCCGCCGTGTCCCACGTGCCGGCGTCGTCCGTCGGATCCGCACCGGCGAGCCCGCTTCCCACGGAGGTGGCCGCCGCCCTCAAGCGGGATGGGGCGGGCCTGGTAGCCGCTGTGGTGCAGCAGTATGACACGAACGAAGTGCTCATGCTCGGCTGGATGGACGACGAAGCCCTGCACCGCACCATGACCACCGGACGCGTGACGTTCTACTCCCGCTCCCGCCAGGAGTACTGGCGCAAGGGGGACACCTCGGGGCACGTCCAGTGGGTCAAATCCGTAGCCATGGACTGCGACGGCGACGCCCTCCTGGTGCGCGTCGACCAGGTAGGTGCCGCCTGCCACACCGGCACCCGGACCTGCTTCGACGGCAGGGACCTTGACGTCGTCGCAGGCCAGGCAGGCTAGGCGGAACACACGGCCCGGGCCGGCCCCCAGACGGCCGGAGGCATCCCAGCAAAGCACATCCAAGGAACCGGCGACGCCGGGCCTTTCGAAGAACAGGCGGACAAGCACAGCCATGCAGGACCTCGGAACCATCAGCCCCAGCCTTGAGGAGTTCCGGGAACTCGCCGGCCACAGCCGCGTCATTCCCGTCCGGCTCAAGGTCCTCGCCGACGCCGAAACCCCCATCGGCCTGTACCGGAAGCTGGCCCAGGGGCAGCCCGGCACCTTCCTCATGGAGTCGGCCGCCGTCGGCGGTGCCTGGTCGCGCTACTCCTTCATCGGTGCCAGATCGCGGGCCACGCTGACCACCAAGGACGGCCAGGCGCACTGGCTGGGCGAGCCGCCCGCCGGGGTACCGGTCAGCGGCAGCCCGGTGGACGCCATCCGTGACACCATCGACGCCCTGCGAACGGACCGGTTCGAAGGGCTGCCGCCCTTCACGTCCGGCCTCGTGGGCTTCCTCGGCTGGGAAACCGTCCGGCACTGGGAGCGGCTGGTCAGCCCGCCGGAGGACGATCTGCACCTGCCGGAGATGGCCCTGAACCTGGTCACGGACATGGCCGTGCACGACAACGTTGACGGCACGGTCCTGCTCATCGCCAACGCCATCAACTTCGACAACAGCTCCGAGCGCGTCGATGAGGCCTGGCACGACGCCGTGGCCAGGGTCAAGGAACTCCTGGCAAGGATCAGCGCTCCCGTGGTGCAGCCCGTGTCCGTGCTGGCACCTGCCGCCCTGGACTTCGCCTCCAGCGTCCAGGAACGCTGGGACGAAGCCGAATACCTGGCAGCCCTGGACCGTGGCAAGGAAGCCATCGTCGACGGCGAAGTCTTCCAGGTGGTCATCTCGCGCCGCTTTGAGATGGAGTGCAAGGCCTCCGCCCTGGACGTCTACCGCGTGCTCCGCAACACCAATCCCAGCCCGTACATGTACATTTTCAGCCTCGAAGACGCCGAGGGCCGCGAATACTCCATTGTCGGGTCCTCCCCGGAGGCGCTGGTGACGGTCACGGGCGAGGAAGTCATCACCCACCCCATCGCCGGCTCCCGCCCCCGCGGCAAGACGGTCGAAGCGGACAAGGCGCTGGCCGAGGAGCTGCTGGCCGACCAAAAAGAACGCGCCGAGCACCTGATGCTGGTGGACCTGTCCCGCAACGACCTCTCCAAGGTCTGCGTTGCCGGCACGGTGGATGTCACCCAGTTCATGGAGGTGGAGCGCTTCAGCCACATCATGCACCTGGTATCCACCGTGGTGGGGCGGCTCGCCCCGCAGGCCAAGGCCTACGACGTCCTGAAGGCCACGTTCCCGGCCGGCACCCTCTCCGGAGCCCCCAAGCCCAGGGCGCTGCGCCTCCTCGATGAACTGGAACCGCACCGACGCGGCATCTACGGCGGCGTGGTGGGCTACCTCGACTTCGCCGGCGACATGGACATGGCCATCGCCATCCGGTCCGCGCTGCTCCGGGAGGGGCGAGCCTACGTGCAGGCCGGGGGCGGCATCGTGGCAGACTCGGTGAACCCCACCGAGGCCATGGAAACGGTCAACAAGGCGGCCGCCCCGCTGCGCGCGGTCCACACCGCCGGATCCCTGCACAACATTTCGGCGGAATCCCTCCCCGGCGGGACTGATTCCTGATGCCGGATTCCGGAGCAGCGGTGGGCCCCGCAGGCAAGGCCGGCACAACCGGCGGTGCCGGCACGCCCGGGAAGGCACGCCGGACGCCCGTCTGGGCGCGCAAGTCCACGCTGGTGCTGCTGATCACGCTCCTCGCGCTGGCCGCCTTCGGCACCACCACCCAAACCTGGATGACAGCCACCCTCGATCCCAACCAGGTGGGTCAGGCCGGGGCCACGCAAAGCGCCATCCAGGTGCAGGGCAGCAAGGCCGCCACCACCGTGACGGCACTGGCACTGGTGGCGCTGGCCGGGGGGCTTGCCGCTGCCATCGCGGGCAGGATTGCCCGGTGGGTCATCACCGCCATCATCCTTCTTGCTTCAGCCGGGGTGGTCACCGCCGCAGCCATGGTCCTGGCGGATCCGCTCGCGGCGGCGCAGGGCACTATCGCAGGGGCCACCGGGATCTCCGGCAGCCAGGCACACGTTGAGCTCACCGCCTTTCCCGTGCTAGCCGTCGTCGCCGGCTGCCTGCTGGCCCTGGGCGCGCTGCTGATCCTGCCCGCCTCGCGTTACTGGAAGACGCGGACGAAATATGACGCACCCGGCGCCGCCGGGACCGTTGCAGCGGCAGGGCCGGTGGACGAGATCGACAGTTGGGACCGGCTTTCCCGCGGCGAGGACCCGACCTAAGGCCTTCGGCTGCCACCGCCGGCCGGGCGCCCAGCCCTGCGGTACGCGGGCGGCGGCCAAAAAATGGCAGAATGTAAGCAGTATCCACCCTGAGGAGATTTTCCATGAGCAAAGCACCTGCGTCCGTTTCCAAGTCCGGCACCCGACAGGTCGCCCCGGGCGCCATTGACCACAGCCAGGAACTTGGCCACGGCAACAGCCCGGCCGCATGGACCTGCGTTATCGTCATGCTCGTCGGCGCGCTCATCGCAGCCATTGCCTTCGTCATCGCCAGCACCCCCATCTTCATCGGCGGCGCCGTTGTCATGGTGATCGGCCTGATCCTCGGTTACGTCATGCGCAAGGCCGGCTACGGCGTCGAGGGCAGCAAGCTGAAGAACTCCGGCCACTGATGGCCACTGTTCTCGATGACATCAACGCCGGTGTCAGGGAGGATATGGACGCCAGGAAGCGCCTCGTTACCCTGGCTGAGCTGAAGGACCTGGCCCAGGCCGCGGCACCCGCCCGCGACGCCTGGGCAGCCCTCGGTGGAACCTCCCCAACCCGGGAACAGCTGAAAGTCATCGCCGAAATCAAGCGCCGCAGCCCCTCCAAGGGCGATCTCGCGAGTATCGGGGACCCGGCGTCGCTCGCCAGGCAGTACGCCGACGGCGGTGCCTCCGTCATCAGCGTCCTCACCGAGCAGCGCCGCTTCAACGGGTCCCTGGCCGACCTCGATGCCGTGCGCGCCGCCGTCGACATCCCGCTGCTGCGCAAGGACTTCACGCTCGACGAGTACCAGATCTGGGAAGCCCGTGCCCACGGCGCCGACCTCATCCTGCTCATCGTGGCGGCCTTGTCGGACGCCCAGCTCACCGAGTTCAGCGCCCTCAGCCGGGAGCTCGGCATGAACGTCCTGGTGGAGACGCACACGGAGGAGGAAATCGAGCGGGCCGTTGAGGCCAACGCCCGCATTATCGGCGTCAACGTACGCAACTTGAAGACGCTCGACGTCGACCGTTCCGTCTTTGCCTCACTTGCCGGGATGATCCCCGCAGAGGCCGTGGTGGTGGCCGAGTCAGGTGTCCGGGACGCCGACGACGTGACGCACTACGCCGCCAGCGGCGCGAACGCCATCCTCGTGGGCGAGGCGCTGGTAAGCCACGCAACTCCCCGGGAACGCATCGCCGAGTTCACCGCTGCCGGCGCAGCCGCCATAGCTGCCCGCGCCTGAGGCACACAGCATTCATCCTGCGGGGCCGGCAGTTGGGGCCCCGCAGGGCAGGCACACATTTCCGGCCACCGGCCGGAGCCGCACACTTTTGACTACAACCAACCGAACAGGACAGGACTGATGGCTGACGCACCCTCGGGAAACGCTGACAACAAGACCGCGGAAGCATTCCTGCAGGGCGGATCCCTCCGCCACGCCCCGGGGCCGTACTTCGGCAACTACGGCGGGCGATGGATGCCTGAGTCGCTCATTGCTGCCCTGGACGAACTCGAAGAGACCTTCAACAAGGCCAAAGACGATCCCGAGTTCCGGGCGCAGATTGCCGACCTTAACAAGAACTACTCCGGCAGGCCGTCACTGCTCACGGAAGCCAAGCGGTTTTCCCAGCACGCCGGGGGAGTGCGGGTGTTCCTCAAGCGCGAGGACCTGAACCACACGGGGTCGCACAAGATCAACAACGTACTGGGCCAGGCACTGCTCGCCAAGCGCATGGGCAAGACCCGCATCATCGCCGAAACCGGTGCCGGCCAGCACGGCGTGGCCAGTGCCACCGCCGCCGCCCTGATGGGCATGGAGTGCGTGGTGTACATGGGCGCCGAGGACTGCCGCCGCCAGGCCCTGAACGTAGCCCGCATGGAGTTGCTGGGCGCCAAGGTCATTCCCGTGACCAGCGGATCCCAGACCCTTAAGGACGCCATTAACGAAGCCCTCCGGGACTGGGTGGCCAACGTGTCCAACACGCACTACCTGCTGGGCACCGCGGCAGGTGCCCATCCGTTCCCCGCCATGGTCCGGTACTTCCACGAGGTCATCGGTGAGGAAGCCCGCGCCCAGATCCTGGAGCAGGAGGGCCGGCTCCCCGACGCTGTCTGCGCGTGCATCGGCGGCGGCTCCAACGCCATCGGCATCTTCCACGGGTTCCTGGATGATCCCAGCGTGAAGATCTACGGGTTCGAAGCCGGCGGCGAAGGCGTGGAGACCGGCCGGCACGCCGCCACCATCACCCTGGGCAAGCCCGGTGTGCTCCACGGCGCGCGCTCCTACCTGATGCAGGACGACGACGGGCAGACCATCGAGTCGCATTCCATCTCCGCCGGCCTGGACTACCCGGGCGTCGGGCCGGAGCATTCCTACCTGGCCGACATTGGACGGGTGAGCTACGAGCCCATCACGGACGGTGAGGCGATGGAAGCCTTCCGTCTCCTGTGCCGCACCGAAGGCATTATCCCTGCCATCGAGTCCTCGCACGCACTGGCAGGTGCCATCAAGGTGGGCCAGCGGCTCGGCGCCGAAGACCCGGCCTCCGCGGGCGACAAGATCGTGATCGTCAACCTGTCCGGACGCGGTGACAAGGACGTGGCCACCGCCGCCGAATGGTTTGACCTGCTGGACAAGAATTCCGCCGAATCTGAAATCGGCAAAGAGGGGGAGCAGCTGTGAACAGCGCAGACATCGCCAGCCAGGCAGGGACCACCAGCAAGTCGGCAGCGGCCATCGACAGGGCGCGCTCCCAGGGGCGTTCGGCCCTGATCGGCTACCTCCCCGCCGGCTACCCCACCGTGGAGGACACCATCGCCGCGGGCATTGCCCTCGCGGAGAACGGTGCCGACCTGATCGAAATCGGCATCCCCTACTCCGATCCCGTCATGGACGGCCAGGTCATCCAGACGGCCACCACCGAGGCCCTGGCCAACGGCTTCCACGTCAGCCAGGTGTTCGACGTCGTAGCCGGCATCACCAGCAAGACCGATGCCGCCGTCCTGGTCATGACCTACTGGAACCCCGTCGTCCGCATGGGCGTGGATGAATTCTCCCGGCGGCTCTCGGAGGCCGGCGGCGCCGGGCTCATCACCCCGGACCTGATTCCGGACGAGGCCGCCGAATGGATGGCAGCCTCTGACAAATACGGCCTGGACCGGGTATTCCTCGTGGCACCGTCCTCCACGGCCGAGCGCATGCAGCGGACCGTGGACGCAAGCCGCGGCTTCGTCTACGCCGTGTCCATCATGGGCGTCACGGGTGCCCGGACATCCGTCAGCACGGCCGCCAAGGATGTTGTGGCAGCCGCGCACGGCGCAGGCGCAGAACGCGTCTGCGTGGGCCTGGGCGTCTCCACAGCGGACCAGGTCCGCGAGATCGCCGCCTACGCCGAAGGCGTGATCGTGGGCACCGCACTGGTGGCAGCGCTCCGCGACGGGGGAGTGGACGCCGTTGGCGCCCTCACCAAGGACCTCGCCACCGGGCTGAGCCGGGAATCCGGCCTTACGCAGGAAACCGGAGCGTGACCGTGCAGGCGCTCCTTCAGGCAACCGCCCTGGCACCCACGTTGGTGTCCGCCAGCATCCCCAGCCCTGACTGGTCCGGCTTCGACATCCCCCTCCCGTGGGGCAGCCTGCGGATCCACGCCTATGCGCTGTGCATCCTGGCCGGCATCGTGGTGGGCCTGTGGCTGACGTCCGTCCGCTGGGCCAAGCGCGGCGCCCCTGAAGGCAGCGTCTGGGACATCGTCATCTGGGCCATCCCCTTCGGCATCATCGGCGGCCGGCTCTACCATGTGGTCTCGTCCCCGGACGCTTACTTCGGCCCCGGCTTCAACGGCACTGGAGACCTCTCCCTGATTCCGCAGATCCAGCGCGGCGGGCTGGGAATCTGGGGCGCCGTCGTCCTCGGTGCCGTGGGTGCCTGGATCGGCTGCCGGCGCAGCGGCGTCAAGCTCAGCGCTTTCGCCGATGCCGCCGCGCCGGGCCTGCTCCTGGCCCAGGCCATCGGCCGGTGGGGCAACTACTTCAACCAGGAACTCTTCGGCGGACCCACCACCCTGCCGTGGGGCCTGCAGATCGACGCCAACAACCCCAACTTTCCCGCCGGAATGCCCGCCGACACCCTTTTCCACCCGACATTCCTTTACGAGTCGCTGTGGAACCTGGCCGGCGTCGTGATCCTCCTGGCCCTGGACCGGCGTTTCAGTTTCCGCCGGAGCAGGCTTTTCTGGCTGTACGCCATGTATTACACGCTGGGCCGCGTCTGGATCGAAGCCATGCGCATCGACGACGCCGAGCAGATCAGCCTCCTGGGCATCACCACCCGGCTCAATGTCTGGACCAGCATCTTCGTCTTCCTGGCTGCCCTGGCCGCCTTCATCATCCTGGGGCTCAAGGGCCGCCCGGAGCCGGACACTGTCTATCTTGCGGGCCATGAACCGGACCAGCCTGTTACGGCCGGACCACATTCTGAGACCGTCACAGAGGTCCGCGATCCGGACAATGTTGTCTCAGATAGTGATTCGCGTGGTAATCTCCCTGATAACCACAGCGGTTCCAGGCATGCTTCCGACCCCACGGAAGAAGCCGCGGCGGCACCGGCCGGCTCAAAGCCCGGAACGGATGCAGCGGCTGCCGGACATTCCGGCAGCACAGCCACGGGACCCGCGTCGGAGGCCGGCACCGGAAAGTAGGGCGCCGGCCAGGCAGGGCAGTAGAGCCACCGCTCGAAGAGCCCGAAACCACAATGTCGTGGCATGGGGCACCGTCCGGACAGCGTGAAGCTGCTGTCCGGTGTTGCCCCGGGCAGGTGCCTGCGTAACCGTTAGTTCAGCAGGCTGCGCTGACCTACAATTTCCAGTAATCAACACTTTGTTGTGCCCTTGCAACGGCGCCGACGAGTGGGGCCAACGGTGTCCCTTCCATACGCACGATCAGGAGGAAGGACGTCTCCCATGACCCAAACTCTTAACACTCCCAGCTGGTCCGGACCGGATCAGCCTGAGGCTGCAGTGTCGCCGTTCAAGCGCTTCGCAGCCATGCCGGAGGCCGCCGGGCTGTACAACCCGGAACAGGAGAAGGACGCCTGCGGGCTCGCCATCATTGCGACGCTCCGCGGCGAACCCGGGTACGACATCGTCGATGCCGCCCTGACCGCACTGCGCAACCTTGAGCACCGCGGCGCAGTGGGCGCCGACGAGGGAACCGGCGACGGCGCGGGCCTGCTCATGCAGATCCCCGACGAGTTCTTCCGGGCCGTCACCGAGTTCGAGCTCCCGGCTCCCGGCCAGTACGTTGCAGGCACCGCGTTCCTTCCTGCCGAGCAGCGGGAAGCCGACGCCGCCAAGGCAGGCATCGAAGGCCTGGCCGCCGACGAGGGCCTGAAGGTCCTCGGCTGGCGTGAAGTGCCGGTGGTTGCCGACCTGGTAGGCGCCATGGCCCGTGCCTGCATGCCGTACTTCTCCCAGCCGTTCCTGGCTTCCGCCAACGGCGAGGAACTGGACCGCAACGAGCTGGACTCCCGCGCCTGGCGGATCCGTAAGCGCGCCCAGAACAAGTTCGGCGTGTACTTCCCCTCGCTGTCCTCCCGCACCATTGTGTACAAGGGCATGCTCACCACCGCGCAGCTGGAACCGTTCTACCCGGACCTGTCGGACAAGCGGTTCAAGACCAAGCTCGCGATCGTGCACTCGCGCTTCTCCACCAACACCTTCCCGTCCTGGCCGCTCGCGCAGCCGTTCCGGACCATCGCCCACAATGGTGAAATCAACACCGTGAAGGGCAACCGGAACTGGATGCGCGCCCGCCAGTCGCAGCTTGCCAACCCGCTGCTGGGTGACTCGCCCGAAGAGCTGTACCCCATCTGCACCCCTGGTGCCTCTGACTCCGCCTCCTTCGATGAGGTAGCGGAACTGCTGTGGCTGTCCGGCCGCCCCATCACGCACTCGATCATGATGATGATCCCGGAGGCCTGGGAAAACCACGCCACCATGGATCCGGCCCGCCGTGCCTTCTACGAATACCACTCGCTGCTGATGGAACCCTGGGATGGCCCCGCCGCCGTCTCCTTCACCGACGGCAACCTCGTGGGTGCCACCCTGGACCGCAACGGGCTGCGTCCCGGCCGCTTCTGGATCACCGAGGACGGCCTGATCGTCTTCGCCTCCGAGGTGGGCGTGATCGACGTCGAACCCTCGAAGGTGGTCAAGAAGGGCCGTGTGTCCCCGGGCAAGATGTTCCTGGTGGACACCGACGCCGGCCGCATCATCGACGACGAAGAGGTCAAGGCCGAAGTGGCCGCGGCCAACCCGTGGGCCGAGTGGGTCAAGGACAACCTGATCGACCTCAACGACCTGCCCGAGCGTGAGCACGTGGTCCACACGGCCGCGTCCGTGAACATCCGCCAGCGCACCTTCGGCTACACCACCGAGGAACTGAAAATCTTGCTGGGCCCCATGGCCCGCACCGGCGCCGAGCCCCTCGGTGCCATGGGTTCCGACACCCCCGTTGCAGTGCTCTCCAAGCGCCCGCGCCTGCTGTTCGACTACTTCGTGCAATCCTTTGCGCAGGTCACCAACCCGCCACTGGACGCCATCCGCGAAGAACTGGTTACCTCGCTGACCTGCGCCATCGGACCCAACGGCAACCTGCTGGACACCAAGCAGGTCCGCCAGCCCCAGGTCCAGCTGCCGTTCCCGGTGATCAACAACGACCAGCTCGCCAAGATCGCCAACATCGAGGACGCCGACGGCAACCGCGTGGCCATGAAGGTCCGCGGCCTCTACCGCCCCGAAGGCGGCGAAAACGCGCTCCGCGCCCGGCTGACCGAAATCTGCGAGCAGGTCTCCGGCGCCATCAACCGCGGCGTGCAGTACATCGTGCTCTCCGACCGTGACTCTAACGCCCAGTGGGCGCCCATCCCCTCGCTGCTGCTGGTCAGCGCCGTGCACCACCACCTGCTGCGCAGCGCCAACCGCACCAAGACCGCCCTTGTGGTCGAGGCCGGCGACGTCCGCGAGACGCACCACGTGGCAGTCCTCATCGGCTACGGCGCCTCCGCCGTCAACCCGTACCTCGCCATGGAATCCGTTGAGCAGCTCATCGCAGCCGGCGACGTCACCGGGGTGACCCCGCAGGACGGCGTCTACAACCTCATCAAGGGCCTGGGCAAGGGCGTCCTGAAGATCATGTCCAAGATGGGCATTTCCACGGTGGCCTCCTACACCGGTGCCCAGACCTTCGAGGCGCTCGGCCTGGGCCAGGACCTGGTGGACGAATTCTTCGCCGGCACGCACTCCCAGCTGGGCGGCGTGGGCCTGGACGTCATCGCGGCCGAGGTCTCCGCCCGGCACCAGATGGCCTACCCCGAGGGCGGCATCGAACAGCCGCACCGGCCGCTCCTGGGCGGCGGCGAGTACCAGTGGCGCCGCGACGGCGAGCCGCACCTGTTCAACCCGGAGACCGTCTTCCGGCTGCAGCACGCCACGCGTGAGCGCCGCTACGACATCTTCAAGGCGTACACCAGGGGAGTGGACGACCAGTCCACCAACCTCATGACGCTCCGCGGCCTGCTCAAGTTCAAGAACGAACGCCCCTCCATTCCCCTTGAGGAAGTGGAGCCGGTCTCCAGCATTGTCAAGCGGTTCTCGACTGGTGCGATGAGCTATGGCTCCATCTCCCAGGAGGCCCACGAGACGCTGGCCATCGCCATGAACCAGCTGGGCGGCAAGTCCAACACCGGTGAGGGCGGCGAGGATGTGGACCGCCTGCTCGACCCGAAGCGCCGCTCCGCCGTCAAGCAGATCGCGTCCGGCCGCTTCGGCGTGACCAGCCTCTACCTGACCAACGCCGACGACATCCAGATCAAGATGGCGCAGGGTGCCAAGCCCGGCGAAGGCGGCCAGCTGATGGCGCAGAAGGTCTACCCGTGGGTGGCCCGCACGCGGCACTCAACCCCGGGCGTCGGACTGATCTCCCCGCCCCCGCACCATGACATCTACTCGATCGAGGACCTGGCGCAGCTGATCTACGATGCCAAGCGCGCCAACCCCTCGGCCCGCGTCCACGTGAAGCTTGTCTCCGAGGTGGGGATCGGCACCGTGGCGTCCGGCGTGACCAAGGCGAAGGCCGACGTCGTCCTTGTCTCCGGACATGACGGCGGCACCGGCGCCTCGCCGCTGAACTCCCTCAAGCACGCCGGCGTTCCCTGGGAGCTCGGCCTGGCCGAGACCCAGCAGACGCTCATGCTCAACGGCCTGCGCGACCGTGTGGTGGTGCAGGTGGACGGCCAGCTCAAGACCGGCCGCGACGTCGTCATCGCCGCCCTCCTGGGTGGTGAGGAGTTCGGGTTCGCCACGGCCCCGCTGGTGGTGGAAGGCTGCATCATGATGCGCGTCTGCCACCTGGACACGTGCCCGGTGGGCGTCGCCACGCAGAACCCCGAGCTGCGGGCCCGCTTCAGCGGCAAGCCGGAGTTCGTGGTCAATTTCTTCGAGTTCCTGGCCGAGGAAGTCCGCGAGATCCTGGCGGAGCTTGGCTTCCGGAGCCTCGAGGAGGCCATCGGCCACGCCGAGGTCCTGGACACCCGCGACGCGGTGGACCACTGGAAGGCCGACGGCCTGGACCTGGACCCGATCCTGCACGGCCTGGAGTTCGACGACGACGCGCCGCTGCGGAACATGACCGGCCAGAACCACGAGCTGGACAAGCACTTCGACCAGCGCCTGATCACCATGGCTACTGAGGCGCTGACGGACCGCAGCCCGGTCAAGATCACCGTGGACGTCATCAACACCGACCGCTCGGTGGGCACCATGCTGGGCCACGTGGTGACCAAGACCTTTGGTACCGACGTCCTGGCCACCGACACCATCGACGTGACGCTGAACGGCACCGCCGGCCAGTCCCTGGGCGCCTTCCTGCCGGCGGGCATCACCCTGCGGCTGTACGGCGACTCGAACGACTACGTGGGCAAGGGCCTGTCCGGCGGCCGGATCATCGTCCGCCCGGACCGTACCAACGTGTTCAAGGCGGAGACCAACGTCATCGCCGGCAACGTGATCGGCTACGGCGCCACCAGCGGCGAGATGTTCCTGCGCGGCCAGGTGGGCGAACGCTTCCTGGTCCGCAACTCCGGTGCCACGGCCGTCGTCGAAGGCATTGGCGACCACGGCTGCGAGTACATGACCGGTGGCCAGACGCTGATCATCGGACGCACCGGCCGTAACTTCGGCGCGGGCATGTCCGGCGGTACCGCCTACGTCCTGGACCTGCGGACCACCCGCGTCAACAAGCAGGCGCTGGAGTCCGGCGAGCTGCAGCTCCGCGAGCTGGACTCCGAGGACCGCGACATCGTCCACAACCTGCTGGTCAAGCACGAGGAAGAAACTGACTCCCAGCTGGCGGCACGCCTCCTCGAGAACTTCGATGACACCGCTGCCCGCATCACCAAGGTGCTGCCGCGCGACTACGCGGCCGTGCTGCAAACCCGTCTCGACGCCATCGAAGAGGGCCTTGACCCCGACGGCGAAGAAGTATGGTCTCGAATCCTGGAGGTTACCGGTGGCTGATCCACGCGGATTTCTGAAAGTACGCCAGCGTGAAACCCAGCCACGCCGCCCTGTTCCCGTCCGCATCATGGACTGGAAAGAGGTTTACGAAGCGCAGGAAAAGGGCACGCTGAAAGCCCAGGCCGGGCGCTGCATGGACTGTGGTGTTCCCTTCTGCCACCAGGGCTGCCCGCTGGGAAACCTCATCCCCGAGTGGAACGACCTCATGTGGCGGGACAAGGGCGATGAAGCAATCGAGCGCCTGCACGCCACCAACAACTTCCCCGAGTTCACGGGCCGGCTCTGCCCGGCCCCCTGCGAGGCGTCCTGCGTGCTGGGCATCAACCAGCCCGCCGTGACCATCAAGCAGGTGGAAGTGTCGATCATCGACGAGGCCTGGGACAACGGCTGGGTCAGCCCGCTGCCGCCCACGCGCCTCACCGGCAAGACTGTTGCGGTGGTCGGCTCCGGCCCCGCCGGCCTGGCCGTCGCCCAGCAGCTCACCCGGGTGGGCCACACCGTTGCCGTCTACGAGCGGGACGACAAGATCGGCGGCCTGCTGCGGTACGGCATCCCCGACTTCAAGATGGAAAAAGAGCAGGTGGACCGCCGCGTCGAGCAGATGAAGGCGGAAGGCACCCGCTTCCGGACCGGCGTGTCCGTGGGCACCGACGTCACCTGGGAGCAGCTGCGCAGGCGCTACGACGCCGTCGTGGTCTGCACGGGTGCCACCGTCCCGCGCGACCTGCCCATCCCGGGCCGTGACCTGGACGGCGTCCACTTCGCCATGGACTACCTGGTGCCCGCCAACCGCGCGGTGGCCGGGGAAACCATCGACAACCAGATCAACGCCCACGGCAAGCACGTGGTGATCCTGGGCGGCGGCGACACCGGTGCCGACTGCCTGGGCACCGCCCACCGCCACGGCGCCGCCTCCGTCACTACCCTGGCCATCGGCAAGCAGCCGCCGGCCGAGCGGGCCAGCCACCAGCCGTGGCCGACGTTCCCCACGCTCTTCGAGGTTGCCAGTGCACACGAGGAAGGCGGCGAACGCACCTACCTCGCCTCCACCGTCGAGTTCGTGGGCGAAAACGGCAAGCTCACCGGGGTAAAGGTGGCCGAGACCGAGTTCGTGGACGGCAAGCGGCTCCCCAAGGCCGGCACCGAGCGGATCATCCCCGCCGACCTGGTGTTCCTTTCCCTGGGCTTCACGGGCGCTGAACCGGCCGGAATCACCGAGCAGGTTAGCGCCGAATTCGACGGCCGCGGCAACGTGGCACGCGATGGCTACTACATGACCAACACCGAAGGTGTGTTCGTTGCCGGTGACGCCGGCCGTGGGCAGTCCCTGATCGTGTGGGCCATCGCCGAGGGCCGCGCCGCCGCCGCCGCGGTGGACAAGTACCTGATGGGAAGCACCATCCTTCCTGCACCCGTCGCGCCAACGGACCGCGCCATCGCCGTCCTCTGACCGCTGACCTGGGGGATGCATCGAGGGTTCACCTCGCAGACAACTTAACCAATGCAAGAGACCAATAGGGTAGGTATATGAGACGCGCAAAAATTGTGGCTACGTTCGGCCCGGCAATTGCCAGCTACGAAAACACCCTCGCGGTGCTGGAGGCCGGCGTTGACGTCGCCCGCATGAACATGAGCCACGGTGACTACACCGTGCATGACAACACCTACGAGAACGTCCGCAAGGCCGCGTCCGACCTGAGCAAGGCAGTGGCCATCATGGCCGACCTGCAAGGTCCCAAGATCCGCCTGGGCCGCTTCGTTGACGGCCCGCACGCCCTCGCTGTTGGCGACATCTTCACCATCACCACCGAGGATGTTCCCGGCACCAAGGACATTTGCTCCACCACGCTGAAGAGCCTCACCGAGGACGTCAACGTGGGCGACGCCCTGCTGATCGACGACGGCAAGGTGGCGCTGCGCGCCATCGAGGTCGACGACGTCAAGGTGGTCGCCGAGGTAACCGTCGGCGGCATGGTGTCCAACAACAAGGGCATCAACCTCCCCGGCGTGGCAGTCAACGTCCCCGCACTGAGCGAAAAAGACGAGGATGACCTCCGCTGGGCCATCCGCCGCGGTGTCGACCTGGTGGCGCTCTCCTTCGTCCGGGATGCCTCGGACATCACCCGCGTGCACGAGATCATGGACGAGGAAGGCCGCCGCGTTCCGGTCATCGCCAAGATCGAAAAGCCGCAGGCCGTGGAGCAGCTGCCCGAGATCATCGACGCGTTCGACGCCATCATGGTGGCCCGTGGCGACCTCGGCGTGGAACTGCCGCTGGAGGAAGTGCCGATCGTCCAGAAGCGCGCCGTGGAACTGGCACGCCGCTGGGCCAAGCCGGTCATCGTGGCCACCCAGGTCCTGGAATCCATGATCGACAACCCGCGCCCCACCCGTGCAGAGGCGTCCGACTGCGCCAACGCCGTGCTGGACGGTGCTGACGCGGTCATGCTGTCCGGTGAGACCAGCGTGGGCAAGTACCCGATCGAGACGGTCAAGACCATGGCCCGGATCATCGAGTCCACCGAAGTGCATGGCCTGGAGCGCGTTCCTCCGCTGGGGACCAAGCCCAAGACCCGTGGTGGCGCCATCACCCGTGCCGCCGTCGAAATCGCCGACCAGCTGGATGCGAAGTACATCTGTACCTTCACCCAGTCCGGCGACTCCGCCCGGCGCCTCTCCCGCCTGCGGCCCATCAAGGCCGTGTTTGCCTTCACCCCGGTGGAGCACGTGTGGAACCAGCTGGCGCTGACCTGGGGCATTCAGCCGGTGCTGGTCCCCATGGTGGGGCATACCGATGAGATGACGTCCCAGGTTGACCGCAGCCTGCTGGAAATGGACCTGGTGGACGACGGCGACCTGGTGGTTATTGCCGCCGGTTCCCCTCCCGGAAAAGCCGGCTCCACGAACATGCTGAAGGTCCACAAGGTGGGCGACCTCGCCGATGCCGGCAGCCAGGGCGGCGAGCCCGGCAGCAACCGCGAGAAGCTCGGCCCCTGGCCGGAAAAGAAGAAGAAGAACCAGGCCGCCCAGGCCTAGGCTTCAACGAAAAGGACCCCTGCCGGTTGGCAGGGGTCCTTTGCGTTGTGCTGGTTTGGCTGGTTCGGTGACCTGCCAGTGCGAGGCTTGGCCCGCCTTCGTGGGTTTCCGCGGGCCAGCCGGAGCGCTAGTTGACCTGGTTGATGATGGTTTCGGCGACCTCGCGCATGCTGAGGCGGCGGTCCATGGAGGTCTTCTGGATCCAGCGGAAGGCTTCCGGTTCCGTCAGGCCCATCTTGGTGGTCAGCAGGCTCTTGGCGCGCTCGACGAGCTTGCGGGTGGCGAACTGCTCCTGGAGGTCGGACACCTCGCTTTCGAGGGCCTTGATTTCCTCGTGGCGGGAGAGTGCGATCTCCAGGGCCGGGATGAGGTCGGCAGGCGTGAACGGCTTGACCACGTAGGCCATGGCGCCGGCGTCGCGGGCACGCTCCACCAGTTCCTTCTGGCTGAAGGCGGTCAGCAGCACCACGGGGGCGATGCGGGCCTTGACGATCTTCTCAGCCGCCGAGATGCCATCCATCACGGGCATCTTCACGTCCATCAGGACCAGGTCCGGCTTCAGTTCCTCGGCGAGCTGGACGGCCTTCTCGCCGTTGTCCGCCTCGCCAACGACGTCGTAGCCTTCGCCGCGCAGGATCTCGATGATGTCGAGGCGGATGAGGGTTTCATCCTCTGCCACAATGACGCGGCGCGCCGGCTGGGACGTGGGCTTGGACTCCGTCTGTTCAGTCACGGGATCTCCTTGAAAAGGTACGGCGGGACATCACTATCTTAGGTGCCACCGCGGCTGTACTTGGCTTGCAGGGTTCGTTTGCGGCGACGGCGGCGCGATTCTGGAATTCAGCCTATCTGCATGTAGAGTAATTCCGCGTACGTGAAGCGATCGCGTTGCTCACAGTCAGCTGTGGGCGTACTTCGGCTCACGTAATCCGCGCCCGAGTGGCGGAATTGGCAGACGCGCCGCACTCAAAATGCGGTATCGAAAGGTGTGTGGGTTCGAGTCCCACCTCGGGCACAGTGTTTTCCCTCGTCAGAGGCGATTTTGCTTTGACGTGTTGACAAAGCTTGCGGTCGCGTCATCTGACGAGTTGGTCGCGGGCTGTGGCCTGGCCGCCGCGGAGCCTATTCAGGTGTGTGGGGTGGCGGGTTCAAGTCCCGGGCTGGTGGGCCTTCCGCCTGCTGTGGCTGGGGTTATACGGTTCCTCGTTCCGGTCTGTGTCGGGTGGGCTGAGGTGGCCAACACTTGTTCATGGACCAGGGGAGCGGGGACGACATGACGTCGCCGAATTGAGTGCGAAGTCTTCGCGACGGGCCCCTCTTGGACGTCACGTGAAGCCGCATGTACTCGCTTTGTCCTGCCAAAGGGGGTGTGGACAGTGTCCACACTTACGTCTGCCCTATGAGAGTCCGTCTTGTGCCCGGGAGCAGTTAGGGTACTTTTGGGGCACGAGCGGCATGTGGCGCTCGACTGCGCCCCGGAACGGCCCAGTAACCACGAAGGTCGGCGCGGGACAACGAGCGAAGCTGACTTAAGTCCTTGTCGTTCAAAAACCGTGGGGACGTGCGGCAGGCGAGGCTTTCGTCCAGGGCCTCCTCCCCGAGGCGGGGGTGCGGGCCTGCTGCCCGGCATAGTCATCGCTGACTATCGCTTGGCAAAGCATCCGTTCCGGTTCATTCCCGCTGTTGTGGGGCAGCCAGCGGGTTTCGTCGTTGACGGCGTCGCCGTCGAGGACTTCGTAGCTGCGGCTCGCTGTGACGTCAGAACTGTAATGCTGGCTTCGCTTTCGAAGCCAATCATTCGCACCTCCCGCGGCTTAGTGTGAGCAAACCGGGAGTCATCGTCCTATTGAGAATCACCACTGTCCGCTGTTGGTAGAAGACGCCCGCCGGAGGCCTATTCGGTTTGCTCTGGTGTGGCGATGAACTGCATGAGGGTGTCCATGAGGTGAAGTGTCGGCCGTTGGGGGTCGAGGAGGAACTGTATCCGGAGTCCGTCGACCATCGCCATCACCATGGTTACTTTGTCGTCTGCGCTGAGTTCTTTACTGTCCTGCGTGGTGGCGAGTCTCTTGCTTGTGAAGTGTTGGCGCATGCGTTCTCGGCGGGCGATGAAGAAATCGTGGGCGGGGTGGTTGGGGTTTGTTGCTGCGATGGTGATGGCCAGCCAGTTCCGCAGCTGTTCAGGGTGGGCAAATTCCTCCTGAAGGATGTTGCTCATGACCTTTTCCTTGGGCACCTTGGATTCAAGGATGCGTCGGGCGAACTCCTCGTCGTCGGCGTCGCGTTGGGCGAGGGCTGACAGTAGGAGGTCATCCTTGGTGGCGAAGTGGCGGAGCAATGCTGCATGGGTCAGGTTTGCCCGGGCAGCAATATCGCGCAGGGATGCCCTTTCGTAGCCATGCTCGGCGAAGCTTGCTGAAGCGGCCCTGACGATTTCCGTCCGTCGTGCGGGCGTTGACGCGTACGGGCCGCGCCGTCGTGAAGCGGCCTTCGTCCCGGTCTCTTGCTCTGCAGTCGCGGTCACGGAGATCGTCTCATTTCTGATGCTCGCTTTTCATTGGTGAGGGTATTGCCAATTGTAACCATCGTGACTACTATTTCTCGAAGACTAACCACAGTGGTTACTATTTACTTGGCTTTCGACACAGTTGTCGCCCGGAGTCTGCGTTGCCGCAGGGCTGGAAGCCATTCGATTAAGGAGTCATAGGTGACTACGAACGAACACGAGGCTTCTCGTTTCGCTGGCGGGGTTGCGGCCGCGCAGCCGGTGCCCGGCAACCAAAATCCCGGCGAAGCCTCCGACGCTGTTAAGGCCCTCCCCGAGGAACCTCAGTCACCTGTGAGCAGGAGCTACATTCTTTGGCTGATGCTCGCCAGCTTCGGGGCATCCATCGCCATGATGGTGCCGCTCTCCTACGGGATCGCGGTTCGGATCAGCGAACTGGCTCCAGGCCATGAAGAGGTACTTGGCTATATCACCGGTACGGCCCAGCTGATCTATCTGGTCATCAGCCCGATGGTGGGTATCTGGAGCGACCGGATGCGGTCCGGTTTTGGCCGCCGTACCCCGCTCATCTTCCTGGGGACGGGCATCGGTCTGGCGGGTCTGGTGGTGATGGGGCTTGCCCCGGACCTGCTGATCGTGGGAGCGGGCTGGGTCCTGGGCATGTCCGGCTGGTCCATTTCCGGCGCCGCGATCCAGAATCTGATGGCGGACAAGCTTCCGGACCAGCAGCGCGGGCGGGTGTCAGCACTGACATCCCTCATGACCCAGATCGCGCCCGTGCTGGGTATCGGGGTGGCCTACGCCGTTTCGTCGAACACGCTGCTGGTCTTCGTTATCCCGGGCGTGATTGGCGCGGTGCTCCTGGCTCTGTTTCCGATCATCAAGCCGGAGGGCAGCTCGAAGGACCTTGCAGTAACTTCGCAGGTCACTGCGAAGTCGGTGGTGGCCAGCTACGGCTTCAACGTGCGCAAGTATCCCGACTTCGCTTGGAACTGGCTGGGCCGGTTCGTGTTCTTCATGGGGTTGTACTTCAACACCACCTTCGGCACCTTCTTTTACGCACAGCGCCTCAATCTCCCCGTCCGGGAAGTGGCCGGGGTCGTCGCCACCATCGGCATGCTGGGCGTGGTCGCCGCAGCGGCGGGCGCGCTGCTGGGCGGATTCCTCTCGGACAAGCTGCGGCGCCGCCGGCTGTTCGTGATGGTCTCCGCACTCCTCTTTGTCGGGGGAGCCCTGGCAGAGGCAACCGCATGGTCACTGCCCCAGCTGATCATCGGCGCCGTGCTCATGCAGACCTCGATCGCGGTGTTCGCAACAGTCGACCAAGCCATTATTTTCGCGATCCTGCCCAACCGCACCGAAACCGGCCGATACATGGCAGTCGTGGCGTTCGCCCAGAAAATCCCGAGCGCCGTCGCCCCGCTCATCGCTTCGCTGGTCATCACGATCGGCGCCATCGGGGCGGAGAAGAACTACACGCTCCTCTACCTCACGGGCGCCATCCTGGCCCTCCTAGGCGGCACAGTGATCGCACTCAAGGTCAAATCAGTCCGCTAGCACCGGCCACATCCAGGAAGAAGGACCACCCATGGGCGCACAGCCCTACAATCTGGCCGTCGACAGCGGCGGAGACAAGTTCCCCGTCACGGGGCCTGCCCCCAGGCTGTCATGGAAGACTCCGGCAGATATCACCGCTCCGTACGAACTCGAGGCGACCATCGACGGCGCGCTCCAGCCCACCGTAACGACGGACCAGCGACTGTACGTGTCCTGGCCATGGCAGGCTCTGCGCAGCGGACAACGCGTCCAGTGGAAGGTCCGGGCAGCAGCCCGGGATGACTGGTCTGAGTGGTCCGGGTTCGAAGCCGGGCTGCTGGACACGGATTGGACTGCGTCCTGGATCTCCCCGGTTGAGCCGGAAGACCCTGGCTACGGTCAACGGCCTGCCTACGTCCTCAGCACCTCCTTCGAAGTGCCGGGCGGCGTGAAGTCCGCCCGCCTCTACGCCACCGCACTCGGCGTCTACACAGCGGCGCTCAATGGCGAACGGGCGGGTACCACGGAACTGTCCCCCGGGTCGACGTCGTATGACCGGACCCTCTACGCGCAGGCCTTCGATGTGACCTCCTCACTGGTGCCCGGAAGCAACCGTCTGGACATTGAACTGTCCGACGGCTGGTACCGAGGCCAGGTGGGTGCCTTCCGGCTGCCCGCCGGCTGGGGCACCACCCTCGGGACACGTGCACAACTGCACATCGAACTCACCGACGGCACACGCCGGGTCATCCTCACGGATGGCACGTGGACGAGCACACCGTCGACGACGACCCGCGCCGACCTGATGGACGGTCAAAGCGTTGACTTCGGCAAGCCTGCTGAACCAACGACAAAAGTACTTGTGGACCTGGTCCAGGCACCTCCGATCGACTGGTCGCCTGCTCCGCCGGTGCGTGTCATTGACTCCCGTGCGCCGAAAGACGTGCGTGAGGTCAGGCCGGGCGTTTGGGTGGCAGATTTCGGCCAAAACGCGTCCGGGTGGATCCGGCTCGGGGACCTCGGAGCGGAAGGCACGCGGACGGTGATCGAGTACGGAGAGCACCTTGGCCCGGACGGGGACCTCTCGACCTCCCACCTTGATTCGCACCGGCCGGGAGAGCCGGCAAGAATCTTTGCCCAGCGTGATGAAGTGACAGCAGGACCGGCGGCCGCAGTCTTTGAACCCCGGCACACGGTCCACGGCTTCCAGTACGCTCGCATCAGCCGCGGGGGAACTACATTGGATCCTTCGGCGCTGTCGATGCAGATTGTTCACACGGACCTTCGCCGGACCGGCGAATTCTCGTGCAGCAATGAGGACCTCAACCGCCTGCACAGCATCGGGGAATGGAGCTTCCTCGGGAACGCCGTCGACGTCCCGACCGACTGCCCCACCCGGGAACGGCTGGCCTGGACGGGGGACTACCAGGTGTTCATTTCGACCGCCACCAGATTGCGGGACGTGCTCGGCTTCAGCCGGAAATGGCTCAGGTCGGTGCGCGACGACCAGCTCGAGGACGGACGGATCGCGAACTTTTCCCCCGACGGCCGCCGGATCAAGAACAACCTGGATGACCAGTTCGCGATGATGACGGGGTCCGCCGGCTGGGGCGACGCGATTGTCGCGGTTCCCTGGGCCCTCTACGAGGAGTACGGGGATGAGGCGGTTCTGGCCGAGAACTGGGACGCCATGGACCGATGGGTCCAATGGGCCCTCGAGAAGGCACGCACCACCCGCCACCACGCCCGCGCCCAGCTTGCACCCGACCCGGAACCCTTTGAGGAGTATCTCTGGGACGGCACCTTCCACTGGGGCGAATGGACCGAGCCAAAAAAGCGCGACGCCGACGGGAACCTGATCGACCCCGTCCAGGACAAGCCGATGGCATGGTTCATGGAAGATAAGGGCGAGGTGGGCACGGCATACCTCTACCGATCCGCCGGCACGCTGGCGCGCACGGCACAGGTGTTGGGACGCGCAGTAGAGGCAGAACGGTATGCGGGCATCGCGGAGTCCGTCCGGAAGGCGTGGCAGGCCGCCTATCTTCATCCGGATGGAAACACTGCCACGGACAGCCAGGCCAGCTACGTCCGGGCGCTCTCATTCGGCCTCCTGCCCGACCATGCCCGCGGGCCTGCCGCCGACCGGCTCGTCGAGCTGATCCGTTCCGAGGACATGCATCTCGGAACGGGTTTCCTCTCCACGGGAGACCTCCTGCCGGTTCTCGTTGAGGCCGGCCGGGAGGACGTCGCATACGAGCTGCTCCTGCAGCGCAGCTCGCCGTCGTGGCTGTACATGGTGGACAAGGGCGCCACCACCATCTGGGAGGCATGGGAAGGAATAGATGAAGAAGGTAACGCCCACGAGTCCCTGAACCACTACAGCAAGGGCACGGTCCTCCGGTTCCTCCATGAACACACGCTCGGCTTGAGACAGGGTTCAGGTTCGGTGGGCTGGAACTCCGTTCTCATTGCCCCAACCCCGGGCCCAAGCCTCACGTGGGCACGCGGGTCGCACGAGACACCCAACGGAACCATCAAGGTTCACTGGCAGCTCGACGGTGACGAACTCCGTATCGACGCCGACATCCCGGCTGAAACCAAAGCCCGGATCGTCTTCCCCGACGGAACCGAATACACCGCTGGCCCCGGCAGGTTCCGTGCGGCCGGCGCCTTCGCGCAAACAAGCACAGCAGACCCGAGCCGCTCAGCGGCACCAGTTTAGGAAACCTGGCCGCCCAAGGGCACCAGGACCAACACTCACAGAAGAGGATGATATGACTACTTTCCCCGACGGCTTCCTATGGGGCGCGGCGACTGCCGGCCACCAGATTGAAGGCAACAACGTCAACAGCGACTGGTGGGCCCGCGAACTGACCATGCCCGGGATGGAGCTTTCCGGCGATGCCTGCGACAGCTACCACCGCTACCGGGAGGACATCTCCCTCCTCGCCGACGCCGGTCTGACGTCCTACCGGTTCAGCCTCGAGTGGTCCCGGATCGAACCCGTCCCCGGACACTTTTCCAAGGCGGAGCTGGCACACTACCGCCGGATGATCGAGTACTGCTTCGAGCGTAACGTGACCCCTGTCGTCACCTTGCAGCACTTCACCACTCCGCAATGGTTTGCGAACGACGGCGGCTGGCTGGCTCCGGATGCGTCCGAAAAGTTCCAGCGGTATGTCACCGCAGCCACGGACATCCTGGACGGGGTTGAGTGGGTGGTCACCATGAACGAACCCAACATGCAGGCAGCGATCATGACCGCCATGCGCAGGATGCAGCAGACGCAGGGCGGCCAGTGGCAAAGCCCCACCGTCGAAGGTGAAGGGGAGAAGAAGCAGACGCACGGTGAGTTCCTCACATATGCGGATCCCGAAATCGGTCGCAGCTTCACCACCATTCACCACGCCGCCCGTGACGTCGTCCGGGCACGCACCAACGCCAAGGTCGGATGGACCATCGCCGCCGGCGCCCTCACCGCTGCCCCCGGCGGTGAAGAGAAGCTCCTTGAAATCAGGTACGGCAAAGAGGATGTCTACTGGGAGGGCAGCCGGGGCGACGACTTCGTCGGTGTCCAGGCCTACTCAAGCCAGGAGGTGGACGCCAACGGCTTGGTCCCGCACCCGCCGCATCCCGATAACACCCTCGTCGGCACCGCGTACCGCCCCGATGCGCTCGGCATGGCCGTCCGCCATGCCTGGGAGATTACCGGGGGTGTTCCGGTCCTGGTCACGGAGAACGGCATTGCCACGGCCGATGACGAACAAAGGATTCGCTACACCACCGAAGCACTGTCTGGCCTCCTCGAAACCATGGCTGAAGGTATCGACGTACGCGGATACCTTCACTGGTCACTTCTGGACAACTTCGAGTGGGGACACTGGGAGCCCACCTTCGGCCTTATCGCCGTCGACCGGGAAACCTTCGTCCGCACCCCCAAGCCAAGCCTGGCGTGGCTCGGCCGCGTCGCCCAGCACAACGCACTCGATGCCGGGGTCCTCTCATGACAGCCGCTTTCGCCGACGTCTCCGCCGCACCCCTCGCTGACCTCCTTTCCCTGGGCGGGCGGCACGCGGTCGTCACGGGCGGGGCTCAGGGGCTTGGTAGGGCCACAGCTTTTCGGCTGGCAGAGGCAGGCGCCAACGTCCTTATCGGTGACATCAACGCGGACCGGGCACGTGCCACGGCGAGAGATATTACTGCCCGCTTCCCGGTGCGGGCACTCGGCGTCGCCATGGACGTCACCGGCTCCGAATCCGTCCGAGCCGCCGCTGCGACGGCGTCCGAAGAATTTGGTGGCATCGACATCTGGGTGAACAACGCCGGGATCTTCCCCAGCGTTCCGGTCCTTGAAACACCGGACGGCACCTGGGAGCAGGTCTTCGCCGTGAACACGCGCGGCGTCTTCAACGGATCTCGCGAAGCCGCACGTCAGATGACCGGCGGCAAACGCGGTGGGGTGATCATCAACATCGTCTCTACCGCCGGTTTCGCGGGCACGGCTCCCGGGCTATCCGCCTATGTTGGATCGAAACACGCCGTCCGCGGAATGACGAAACAGATGGCACTCGAATTCGCACCCCTCGGAATCCGCGTCCTCGGAGTCGCCCCCACCTTCGTGCCCACCGAGGGCAACATGGCTGCCGCGGCAGCAAACCCGCCAAGGGAAGACTCCGGCCATGCCACGGCGGTGATGACCAACAGCCTCATCGGCCGCATAGGCACCCCGGACGACATCGCACGCGTCGTCCTCTTCTGTGCAAGCGACCTGTCCACCATCATGACCGGAAGCACCCTCCTCGCCGACGCAGGACAAACCATCTGATCAGCAAAAGACACGGGGAGGAGAATTGAATGACCGCATCCACGCAGGGAATGGGGGTTCTGCCCTGAAAAGTGCTCCGCTTTTTTACCACGGGTCAACTAGCCAAATCAGCAATGTCGTAAAACCCATGAGCAGTAGCGACGAACCCGAGGAATCTCATTCGAATGTGAGCGCACTTAACGAGAAAGGCGGTGAGAGAAAAGCCTCGGCCACGATTTACGACATTGCAAAAATCGCCGGCGTTAATCCCTCAACGGTCTCTCGAGCACTCAATAAGCCAGGAAGGGTGAGTGCGAAAACGCAGAAGCTTGTCGCTGATGCGGCCGAAGAATTAAACTTCCGCGCAAATCCATTCGCTCGCGCACTTCCAACAGGGCAGACCAAAAACTTGGGATTGATCGTTGCGGACATCACTAATCTAACGTTCTTCGAAATTATCCGGGGGGCGGGGAGGTCTGCTGCGCTGCATGATTACACTCTGGTGCTTGCGGAGTCGGCTGAGTCGGGGGCCGCGGAATTGACGGCAGCCCGTCGCATGCTCGGGACTGTAGATGGCCTCATCCTCGCCAGTCCCCGCATGGACGACGAGGATATTCGGATCCTCGCCCGCGACAAGCACGTCGTGGTGATCCACCGGGAGATTGAGGGCGTCACGTGTGTCATTCCGGATGCAGCAAAGGGGATAGGCCAGGCCGTGCGCGCCCTGGCCTCTCAGGGCCACAAGAAACTGGCATTTGTCGCCGGCCCTCCCCGCTCCTGGATGTCGGACCGCCGGTGGGAGGGTATTCAGGCGGCGTGTGAATGGTCAAGGCTGGCAGCCACGCGGCTGGAGTCCATGAAGCCCACACTGGAGGGCGGGCGCCGGGTAGCGCGGGCGGTAAGGGAAAGCGGTGCTACCGCCGTCATGACCTACAACGATCTCCTGGCCATAGGTTTAATGCAGGAGCTGCAGGCCGCGGGAATAGACGTGCCCGACGCCGTCAGCATCGTGGGCTTTGATGACATTTTTGGCGCCGATTTCACCACCCCATCCTTGACGACCATTCGCTCCCCGCTGCGCGAATGCGGATCTTTGGCCACCCGGCTGATGCTGGACCTCCTGGGCGGCTCTCAAGGCGAAACCCAAACCCTGCTCACGGATACTGAACTCGTCCTGCGCGGCTCCAGCGGGCGCCCGCTGAGAGCATGAGGTGCCGCCAGGCTGCGCCGTCGGGGAAGAAGGCCTGCGCGATCATTCATCGGAAATATCCGAGCGGCAGTCGGTTTTTGGCGGGATAGGGGCTCGTGGCACACAAGGTTTTCAGCAAAATGTGGAGAAACTATAGTGTAAGGCTCAGTTTTACCCTAGTCTTGAGCTATGGAATCGACGACGACCCGTGCACGAAAGCCGTACGCCAAGACAGTTGAACGGCGGTCGGCCATTGCACGTGCCGCTCTCGACATCGTCCTTGAGAAGGGGCACCGCGCCCTTACGACGTCGGAAGTTGCCTCCCGGGCAGGTATGAGTGAGACCGCAATGCTGTATCACTTCCCTACGCGGGATCACATCCTCGTTGCGGCCATGGAGTTGGCCAATCAGGACAGCCGGACGTTGCTGACGCGTGAGCTCCTGGGCAGAGACGCGGAACGGGACGAATGGCCGGCACGGGCGCTTGCGGGTCTTAGCTCGGAGGATATTGCAGTGACGCGGCTCTTCTTCGCGCTCAGCGCCGAGGCTGTGAACCCCGACCATCCGGCACACGGGTTCCTGAAGGACCATCAGGAGCGCGCAATTGCCGAGTTCGCGAAAGGTATCCAAAGACGGCAGGCGGACGGGTTTGCCCTGCCGGGCCTGGATCCTCAGGTCGTTGCCCGCAAAGTGGTGGCTGTTTGGAGCGGGTTGCGCATGCAATGGCTGATCAATCCATCCTTCGACTTGGCTTCGGAAGTTTCTCAAGCGTTCAAGGCGCTGACAGGGCAACCGGTAATGGAAGCCAAGCGCAAAATCGCAGAGGTAATATCAGAAATGTAGTTCTCTCTATCTGGGCGGCGTGGGGCCTTAGTTAGCCCCGCCGGGCAATTACCGGCGGCACGCAGGGATTATGAACCTTGCCAGCGCCACAATTACTTAATATTTCTTCCATTCGAGCCTATGAAGCGCGCGCAACCCGCGGCGGTGGGCAGCTTTGCCGCGTCTAATTCCTCTTTTTATATGACCTTTAGACTCGGTAAAAATATTGCAAGTAAATTTGATGGCAACCGGTTGTCTTTAGTGGCGTTGAATGCTTTCATTGTGATGCGGCTCACCACGATTAACCCGGGTGACGGATTAGCCCCTGAATTCGCACTACCTCCATATCCCCAATTGACAAAGGAGTCTCCCGACATGATTTCTGTCTTGTCCCGAGCGAAATCGCTGACACGCGCAGCGTCTGCCGCAACGGCTGTTGCTGCTCTGCTGGCGACCGCGGCCTGCTCATCCCCGTCCGCTGGCTCGTCCACACAGCAGGCGCCGTCCCGTGACGAAGAGCTGAGCATTGCCGTGCAGGCACCGCCGGCGTCCCTGGACCCATCCCAGCTTGCCGAGGGACAGCAGTCCTACGTGTGGGCCTCGGTCTTTGACACCCTCTTGATGGTCGACAAGAACGGGAAGGCCCAACCGAATGCTGCAGAAAGCTGGAAGTACTCGGAGGATCTGCGCACTCTGACCCTCAAACTTCGTGGCGATCTGAAGTTCAGTACGGGGGCCCCTGTCACGTCAAAAGACGTTGTCGCCACTCTTGAACGGACCCGGGCCACTCCTGGCCAGCAGCAGTCCAAACTTGCAAAAGTGACATCAGTATCGGCGCCGGATGCTTCAACTGTTGCCATTCAGCTGTCCTCCCCTGAGCCGTCCCTGTTGAACTACCTGGCTCAGGCCACGGGCGTGATCGGGGATGCTCAGTCGTTGTCGTCGGCCACGACGAAGCTTCGCCCGACGGGGTCGGGTCCTTACGTGTTGTCTGACGCCACTGTCGACGGTACCGAGTACGTCATGGAGCGACGCGACGATTATTGGAACGCGGCAGCGTTCCCCTTCAAAACTGTCAAGGTGAGGGTCATCGCGGACCGGACCGCGCAATACAACGCGCTCCAGGCAGGCGAAGTGAAAGCGGCTCTTATTCAAGCTCCGCAGCGAAAGCAGGCTGAAGGCGCCGGCTTTACGGTGAAGGAGGTGCAGGCGACTGCTGCGCTCCTTCTCGTCCTGGCTGACCGGAAGGGCGAACTCGTCCCGGCACTGGCAGATGAGAGGGTCCGACAGGCCATCAACATGGCCTTTGACCGTGAGCAGATCGTGAAAGGACTCCTCAACGGGGTGGGCAAACCGACGGTCCAGGTGTTCAACCCCAACGGCGACGCATACAACTCCGCACTTGAGGACACCTACGGCTTCGATAAGGAGAAGGCGCGCAAACTTCTGGCAGACGCAGGTTACCCGAACGGGTTCTCCATGACGATGCCCAGCACCGTCGTCTCGCAAAACTTTGAACCCGTCATTAGCCAGGCATTGGCTGACATCGGGATCAAGGTGACCTGGGAGCCCGTGCCCCCACAAAACACGGCTGCGTCGGTCGCCTCGAAGAAGTATCCGGCCGTGCTCTGGTTCGCGGGCCTCAACGAGGCGGGACGCGAGGTAGGAGACATGTACACCCCCCAGGCATTCCTGAACCCGTTCAAGTGGGAGGACCCTGAATTCGACAAGTTGCTCCAGGACGTTGCCAATGAACCAAACGACGGCGCGCGAGCGGACCTCTACAAAAAGATCAGCGAGTACACCGTCAAGCACGCTTTGAACGCGCCGATCGCGTATGTCGGCACGCTCTGGGCGACCGCCCCCGGCGTCGACTTCCTCCCCTCGGTGGTCGTATTGCCCACGGTCCGCGACTTCGCGGTATCCGGCCACTAGCTCAACCCCTGGCGAGGCCCGGCGCACACGCCGGGCCTTGCCCACCATTCCCCTTTCCGTGAATTACACACCATAAGGAGATCAAAGATGCCAGCGGAAATATTACGGGGCAACGCATGATCGGTTACGCACTGCGTCGCCTTGGCGCCGGCATCGTCCTGGCGCTACTGGTCACCATGATCACGTTCTTCCTCCTCAGCGGCTCCCTGGAATCCGTCGCCCGCGAACGCCTGGGAAGCGCAGCCACCCCCGAGTCCATCAAAGACCTCATGACCAAGCTCGGCTTCGACCGGCCCGCCCTTGTCCAATACCTGGATTGGCTTGGATCAGTACTGACTGGCAACTTCGGAACTTCCCTCTTCACCAGCCAGCCGGTCGCACCCGCCGTAGCTTCCCGTTTGGGTGTCACCCTTTCCCTTGTAGTCACAGCGCTGATCATCAGCGTCATCATCAGCGTCGCCCTGGGTGTCTGGGCGGCCTCACGGGGCGGCGTAGCCGACAAAGTTTCCCAGGGCTTGTCACTGGTCGGCCACATCGTCCCCGGTCTGCTCATTGCCATTGCCCTCGTGGCAGTCCTGGCCGTGAACCTGAAGCTGCTTCCGGCAACCGGCTTCACCCCCTTCGCGCAAAACCCCGCCAAGTGGGCTGCATCGATCACCATTCCTGTGATTGTGCTGGTCATTGGGGGAGTGGCCAACATGGCCGCCCAAGTACGCGGATCCATGATCGATGAACTCCGGAAGGACTACGTACGCACGCTGCGAACACGCGGCATACGCACCCGGTCCATCGTCCTGCGCCACGCGCTGCGGAACGCAGCGAGCCCGGCACTGACAGTCCTGTCCCTTGAATTCATCCAAATGCTGGGCGGCGCGCTCATCATCGAAAACGTGTTCGCGCTACCCGGGTATGGCCAGTACGCGTTCAACGCATCCCTTCAGGGCGACATCCCCGTCATCATGGGCATCACATTGTTCGGCGTCATGCTCGTCGTGACCGTGAACCTCATTACCGATGTAGTAAACGGCTGGCTCAACCCGAAGGCGAGAATCTATTGAGCATCGAAGAACTCAGCGTTGACCCCGGACTGGCAACCCCGCCAAGGAAATCTCCGGTGCGGAAACTCCTCAAAGACCCCCAGGCGGTCATCACCTCCGTGCTGCTGCTGGTCATCATCGTCCTCGGACTCCTGACCCCGTGGATTGGCCCCCACGACCCCAACGAGGCCCAACTCAACGCGATCAACGCCGCGCCAGGAACGCCCAGTTATCCGCTGGGCGCCGATCAGAACGGCCGCGACATCGCATCCCGGCTCCTCCATTCAATCAACACGAGCATCATCGCAGCCCTGATCGGCGCGAGCGTCGCCCTCGTCATCGGGGTGACCTTCGGCTTGATCGGCGGCTACTTCGGACGGCGGCTGCGCAGTGCGACCGAATGGGTCTTCAGCCTCATCATGACCTTCCCCGGACTCCTGTTGCTCATCGTCCTGATGCCGATCACCAAGGGCGACTACCGCGCCACCATGCTCATCTTTGGTGTATTGCTTTCACCTGGGATTTACCGCCTTGTGCGGAACCTCGTCGTCGGCGTGAAGAATGAGTTGTACGTGGATGCCGCAAGGGTATCCGGGCTGTCCAACCTAAGGATCCTGGCCCGGCACGTCCTCTTTGTCGTCCGCGGCCCCATAATCATCGCCGCCGCGTTCCTGGCCGGGTCCGCCATCAGCCTCCAGTCCGGGCTTGCCTTTCTGGGTGTCGGGTCGAACCTCGTTCCCAGCTTCGGCGCGATGATCGCGGACGGCTTCACCAACCTGTACGTCGACCCGACCCAATTCATCTGGCCCAGCGTTCTGCTCGGTACCCTCACAGCTTCCCTCGTCCTGCTCGGCAACTCCCTGCGGGACGCCTTCGAGGGTGTGAAACTGAAACCGTCAAAATTGGCCAGGCCCAAAGTTGAGAACAAGACCGAGGGTGCCGGAAGCGACGGTTCCGGGGAGCTGTTGTCGGTGAAGGACCTGGTTGTTGCCTATCCCACGCCGTCCGGCCAACTGAAGGAGGTCGTAAAAGGGGTCAGCCTCAACCTCCGCGCAGGGGAGATCCTTGGCCTGGTCGGTGAGTCCGGTTCAGGCAAGACCCAAACCGCCTTCTCTGTCCTTGGGGTGCTCCCGTCGGAGGCAGTGGTGGTGCGTGGCTCCATTAAGTTGGAGGGACGGGAACTGCTCGGCCTCCGGGAGCAGGACCTGCGGGCCCTGCGCGGCCGCGGGATTTCCTACATACCGCAGGAGCCCATGTCGAACCTGGACCCCTCGTACACTGTCGGCGCCCAACTCGTGGAAGGCCTCCGCGCCTCCTCCCGCATCTCCGGGGCGGATGCGAAAGCCAGGGTGCTCGCACTGCTGGAGCGCGTGGGAATCCAGGATCCCCCACGGACGTTCGGGTCCTACCCTCACCAGATTTCCGGCGGAATGGCGCAGCGCGTCCTGATTGCCGGTGCGGTGGCAAGCCGTCCGAAACTTCTCATCGCCGATGAACCCACAACCGCACTCGATGTGACAGTTCAAGCCGAAATCCTTGACCTGCTCCGGGACCTCCAGGCTGAACTGAACATGGCGGTCCTGCTCGTCACGCACAACTTCGGTGTGGTCGCCGACATCTGCGATCGGATCGCCGTGATGCAGGACGGCCAGATTGTCGAATCGGGCACGGCCCTGGAGCTGTTCCGCGAACCCAAGCACCGTTATACACAAATGCTCCTTGGCTCAATCCTTGACGAACACACCGTACGAACCGACCCGCCAGTGCCCGTCGCTGCGGCTTCTGGGGAGAGAAACTCATGACGACGCCACTACTGGACGTGACTGACCTTCGCGTCGCCTTCACCGGCCGGGGATTCCGTCCCAAGTCAATCGAGGTCCTGCATGGGGTTTCCCTGAGCATCGGCGAGGGGGAAACGCTGGGCGTCGTGGGCGAATCCGGGTCCGGAAAAACCACCATCGGGCGGGCGGTCCTGGGTCTGGTAACGCCCAGTGGGGGCCGCATCACTGTCAAAGGCTCCGACATCACCCACGCCAGCCCTAAAGACCGCCGAATCCTGTCCAAAGACATTCAGGTTGTCTTTCAGGACCCATATACGTCGCTGAACCCTTCACTGACCATCGGGGATACCCTGAGCGAACCCCTCGTAGTCCAAGGCGCAACCGCCAGCGAGGCAAGAACCCGCGTCCAAATGCTGCTGGACCAGGTAGGTCTCCCGCGCGACGCCGCAGAGCGCCTGCCGCGGGAGTTCAGCGGCGGACAGCGTCAACGAGTCGCCATCGCCCGCGCCCTGGCCCCCGAGCCCAAACTCATCGTCTGCGATGAGCCGGTCTCGGCCCTGGACCTTTCCACACAAGCCCGGGTTATGGACCTGTTCATCGACATCCAACGCCAGACCGGAGTCGCCTACCTGTTCATTTCCCATGACCTGGCGGTCGTGCGCCACATCAGCCACCGTGTCAGTGTCGTCTACAGGGGAGACATCGTCGAAACAGGACCAGCGGACCTGGTTACGTCTACCCCTGAACACCCCTACACACAGAAACTGTTGCTCGCGGCGCCGATAGCAGACCCAGTGGAGCAGGAGAAACGCCGCGCCGAACGCCACCGGTTGGCCGAGCTCCACCGCGAACAGAACGTTCAGGCAGGAGTCGCATGATGGGGACAACACCCATACTCCCGGGTTTCCATCCTGACCCCTCGATCTGCCGGGTAGGTGAAGACTTTTACCTCATCAACTCAAGCTTCGAGTACTTCCCGGGCGTACCAATATTCACCAGCAGGGACCTGCGCACCTGGCGACAGATCGGTAACGTCCTGGACCGCGAAAGCCAGCTCAACGTCAGTCCCGGCCTCTCCGGGGCGGGCAAAGGCATCTACGCACCGACCATCCGTTTTCACGGCGGAAGGTTCTGGATGACAACAACCAATATCACAGACGTGGCCAAGGGACACCTCATTGTTCACGCCGAGGACCCGGCCGGCCCCTGGAGCGAACCGGTCTATACAAGGGGAGTCATTGGATGGGATCCGGACCTGTCCTGGGACGAGGACGGGCACTGCCACCTGGCCTGGGCGGACCCGCAGGGCGGCATCGGGCACGCCCTGGTCGACCCACTCAGCGGCCGGTTGTTGTCCGAGACCGAACTGATCTGGCGGGGCACCGGGCTCTCCTCCCCTGAGGGCCCCCACCTCTTCCGCAAGAACGGCTGGTGGTACCTCCTGGTCGCCGAAGGCGGAACAGGTCCCGGCCATGCGGTCACCATCGGTCGCGCCCGTTCGGTCACGGGCCCTTACGAGGCTCATCCTGAGGGCCCGATCCTCACGCACCGCAGCACCTCCCGCCCGGTCCAGAACACCGGCCACGCCGACATGGTCGAACTCCATGACGGCACCTGGGCCATGGTCTATCTGGGCGTACGCCCGCGAGGGGAATTCCCGCGCTTCCACGTCAACGGACGCGAGACGTTCCTCTCCGGCGTGGATTGGAGCGACGAGTGGCCGGTGATCATCCCGGACCGATACCAGGAAACCCAGCCCGCCACCTCTTTTATTGACGATTTCACCGAGCCGGAATTGCATCCGCGCTGGATCTCCCCGGGCGTCCCTCCCGGCAGTTTCTGCCGGTCAGACGAAAACGGAGGCCTCATGTTGAATGCTGGGCGGAGGCCCGAGGACAGGGAAGCCAAGCGGCTGCTGGCGGTCAGGGCAAGGGACGCCGAGTGGCAGGTTAACGTGGACGCGCCCGCCGGTGACCTGGCCCTCATCCTCCGCGTGGATGACTCACACTGGGCGGGGGTTGAGCGCCGCGGTGACGTCATATCCGCCCGCACTGTCATTGGGCCGCTGGACCAGACTCTCGCATCAGCGACCGGCATTCCGCCGACAGCACCCCTTGCACTTCGCGCGGTGCGAAATCCTCACCAGCACGGCGTCCGTATAGGGCCGGACAGGGTTGAGCTCGGCTATGCACAGGACGGGTTCCAATTACTCGCGACGATCGATGGCCGGTACCTGTCCACGGAAGTAGCGGGCGGATTCACGGGAAGAGTCATCGGACTGGAAGCGCTTGACGGACCGGCACGTGTGGAGCGCTTTGAATACCTGGCAGACGCCACCGACCCCGCTGCCCCTGAATAGCCGGCAACGTCAGGCAGCAGGTGCCCATCGCGCCGCTGTTTCTTCAATCCTTTACCCCGACTTTGATAGGGAAACCCATGGACCGAACGCCTCCTCATCCCCAAGGCCTGTTACGGTGGGCCATCGCCGGGGCCGGCACCATCTCCCGCAGCATCGTGCCCGATCTGCAGCTCATTCCCGGCAACCACATAGAGGTCGTCTTCAGCAGGGACCACGCCAACGCGGCCCGGTTCGCCCACGAATTTGGTGTGGCACGTTGGACCAACGACTACACATCATTGATCACGGATCCACTGGTCGACGTGCTGTATCTCGCCACGCCCTTTGCCACCCACGCTGCGATGGCCCGTCAGGCGCTGCTGGCAGGCAAACATGTGATCATCGAAAAGCCCATGGCCACGAACACACACGAGGTCGAGGAACTCTTCGCCCTCGCTGACAACCGGGGCCTGTTCCTGATGGAAGCCATGTGGATGAAATTCAACCCCGCATTCCAGCACCTTTTTGAACTCCTGGATTCCGGGATCATCGGAAAACCAGCAAGCCTGCGCGCCGGGTTCGGCTTTCCCCTGATCCCTGACAGCGGCAGCAGGTGGGACGTGGCACGCAGCGGCGGAACACTTCTGGATCAAGGCATCTACCCTGTCACGCTGGCCCACGCGATCTTCGGCGGACCGACAAACATCCATGCCCGCGGACGGCTCAGAGCCGACGGCCTCGACTTCGCTGAACACTTCACCCTTGACTTCGAGGACGGCCGATTCGCCCAATGCGCGAGTTCAATGACGGAATTCGTCGATCCGTCCGCCGCCATCAGCGGCACCAAGGGATGGATCACCCTCCCCGGCATGTTCTGGACATCGACAACCCTGCTTGTCCACGCGGGGTCCTGGGCCGCAATGTTCGCACCGGAGCCAATAGAACATCACCGCGAAGGCAACGGATACGTCCCCATGCTCCGCGCCGCCGGGGAAGCCATCCGCTCCGGAGCAACGCAGCATCCGACACATCCCGCGACCGACACAGTTGCGGTGTTCCAAACGCTCGACACCATCCGTCAACAGGTTGAGGAATCAGCCGCAACGGCTGTATGCGATGGCCAAACCACACATGTCTGAATCAAGGGATGGCCGGATGCCGCAGAACTATCCCAGTTCATCAACCCGTACCAATAATCACCAGGAGGACACGCAGTGCTAAAGCCCCGCCCTACAACTACCCGAGAACTTGTAAACCTCGATGGACTCTGGCGCTTCGCCATTGACGGCTCAGATGTATCGGAGCCCTGGACCGGGACTCTGGAAACCAACCTTGAGGCCCCGGTGCCGTCCAGTTACAACGACCTCTTTACCGACCAGAAGATCCGTGACCACGTGGGGTGGGTGTGGTACCAGCGAACAGTACGTGTGCCCCGCGGCTGGAAAGGGGAGCGGGTGCTTCTGCGGCTGGACGCAGCCACGCACGAAGGCCAAGTTTACGTCGACGACGTTTTGGTTGCCCGCCACATAGGGGGCTACACGCCCTTCGAAGCCGACATCACCGACCACGTCACCCCCGGCGGAGAATTCCGCCTCACGGTGGGAGTGAACAACGAGCTGACCAGCGCGACCATTCCCCCCGGCAGCATCACAGCCACCCGGGACGGACGGCGCCAGCAAATTTACCTGCATGATTTCTACAACTACGCTGGTCTGGCCAGGTCCGTGTGGCTCTACAGCAAGCCTCAGCGCCATATCGGCGACATCACCATCGTCACCGGTGTCATCGGCCAGACAGGTGTCGTCGACTATTCCGTAACGGCCAGCCATGAGACGGGCGTCCGCGTCCGCGCCCTGGATGCCGCAGGACACGAAGTCGCCACAGCAGAAGGAAGCAACGGGACCCTCAGCATTGATGCCGTCAGGCTCTGGCAGCCGGGTGCCGCCTACCTCTACGACCTCGTAGTCGAGCTCCTCGACGGCGACGAGGTGATCGACAGCTACACCGAACCGTTCGGCGTCAGGACCGTCGAAGTCCGTGGAACCGAATTCCTCATCAACGGCAAGCCCTTCTACTTCACCGGGTTCGGCAAACACGAGGATACGGCGGTCCGCGGCAAGGGCCATGACAACGCATACCTGGTACACGACTTCCAGCTGCTCGACTGGGTGGGCGCGAACTCCTTCAGAACCTCGCACTACCCGTACGCCGAGGAGGTGCTGGAATTCGCCGACCGCCACGGCATCGTCATCGTTGACGAAACCGCCGCAGTCGGGCTGAACCTGGGAGTCCAAGGCGGACTCACCGGGATAGGCCCCAAGCCCACCTTTTCACCGGAAACTTTCAACCATGAGACCCAGGCCGCCCACGCGCAGCACCTTCGTGAAGTCATCGCCCGGGACAAGAACCACCCCAGCGTGGTGATGTGGAGCATCGCCAACGAGCCGGCCTCCAACGAGGAAGGAGCCCGGGAATTCTTCGAACCTCTCGTGAAGCTCGCGCGGGAACTGGACCCCACCCGTCCGCTGACCTACGCCGCGGTTATGTTCGCCACCTTCCAGAACGACAAGATCGCCGACCTCTTCGACGTCCTCAGCATCAACCGCTACTACGGCTGGTACGTATTCACTGGTGACCTTGCAACGGCGGAACAGTACCTCGAAACGGATCTGCGCGGCTGGGTGCAGGCCTTCGGCAAACCCATCATGATGAGCGAATACGGGGCCGACACTATGCCAGGGCAACACTCCGTGTGGGACATGCCCTGGAGCGAGGAATACCAGCAGTCCTACCTCACCATGAACCACCGCGTCTTTGACAGGATCGAGGCCTTCATCGGAGAACACGTTTGGAACTTCGCCGACTTCCAAACCTCCAACGGCATCCACCGCGTGGACGGCAACAGAAAAGGCATCTTCACCCGAGACCGCAAGCCGAAAGCAGCAGCCCACACCCTCCGCGCGCGCTGGAGGGGCCTCGATGGCACCAAACCCTCCGCGAACGAATCAGCAGTAGCCGACGACGCAAAGACAACCGGCTTCCCCGTACCGGCTCTGGAAGGAGCAAAATGACCGAAACCACACAAGCCCTGACCGGTTCCCGTTCCATCCGGGAATGGCTGGACCATCCGGTAGGAGGCCCGCTGCTGCGGGGAATGCTCGCTGCTGCCGGGCAGGACGAAACAGCCCTCAAACCCATTGAACACTTCGCCCTCCAAAAGCTGGTCGAACTCGGCGGCGGCCAGTTCCCGCAAACACTCCTTGATCATCTGGTGCGCGAAGTCAACGGGGGAGTGCTCCCGGAGAACGAACCGGAGGACGATCATGCCACTGCCCAGGGAGGGCAGTGGGCGGAACGCATATCGGACGGGCGGTTCGCCGGCAAGACCGTGATCGTCACAGGGGCCGCCTCGGGCATAGGACGTGCGACCGCTTCCAGGATCGCGCGGGAAGGGGGCAGGGTCGTCGCCGTAGACATCGCCGCTGACCGGCTCGACGCGCTGGTCACTGCCCACCCGGAAGAAGACATCGTCCCGGTGCAGGCAGACATCACCCAGGATCAGGACATAGCCAGGATCGTTGACGCCGCCGGAGCCCGAATTGACGCGTTGGCAAATGTCGCCGGGATTATGGACGACATGACACCGCTGCATGAGGTTTCGGACGAGGTCTGGAGCAGGGTGTTCGCGGTCAACGTCAATGGGATGTTCCGCCTGACCCGGGCAGTTATTCCCTCGATGATTGCCGCGGGGCAGGGATCAATCGTCAACGTCGCTTCCGAGGCCGCCCTCCGCGGCAACTCCGCCGGTCTGGCGTACACTGCTTCCAAACATGCTGTACTCGGAGTGACACGCAGTACCGCGTTCATGTACGCCCCGCAAGGTATCAGAGTCAATGCAGTAGCCCCTGGTCCGGTAGCGACAGGAATTGAAGCCACCTTCAGCTCCGAGCTCGGCGCAAAACGGCTCGGCCCGTTCATGCAGATGATCCCTCCCGTAGCAGAAGCGTCCCAGTTAGCCGCGTCAATCACTTTCCTCCTCAGTGATGACGGAACGAACATCTCCGGCGCTGTCCTGCCCTCAGACGGTGCCTGGTCTGTGCAATAAAGAACCGGGTCTGGAAGGCTGCGGTAAGGTGCCTAACTGCCGGCACCTTCCCGCAGCACCACAGAGCCCCCGCCACGGCGGGGCGGGGAGCCCCGCTGTCTCCGCACTGCATCGAACACTGGGAATCCTTCATGAGCAACACCTCCTGCAGTCATCCCTAGCGCGCCACCCCAGCAACGGCTGTGGTCGTTGTTCAACGGGAGTGTCTGAATAACGGTGGATCCGGGGTTGGCCTTACACTCCGGGGGTTGCCTGGCGGGGAGGACTGATCATGAGCGGATATCGGCTCGGATCTCGTTTTCGTGGATTTCCGGTGACTGCAAGGACTCGAGTGCAGTTCCATGCTTCCGCTGCGTTTATGGAGAAGTGATCCGGAGCCCCCGCCACCAGTGGTGTTGGCGCCATAGAAGTCAACCTCTCAAGCGGCACTTCCAAGGAGGTAGGGTGTGCGCTAGCCGACGAAGGAGTCACGATGAGCTACAAATATCGAACTGTTCGGGTTCGCGGTACCGAGCTGGTTGGAACAATTGCCAGGAAGCACGGGAGTGCGGCTGAAATCTACGAAACGTTCAAAGACCTGAGCACATCAGTAGTTCCGGTGTTCTTCGAGACAACGGGCGAGATCCGTTTCTTCGACAGGTCAGTGCTGGAGGACGTCGCGGCGCCAGCCACTTAACCCGCTAGGCATACCGGGGCGGCCACACTGGCCCGGCGTGTGGGACCCATTTCACGGGCAAGTGGGGGTGTGGACAATGTTCACACGTTCGCCGTCGAAATGGGTCGAACATCGGTCGGACGGCTTCGGATTCCGCATGTTTTCGCGGCTTCCCAGTGTTTGCAGGGGCTGGAATGTAGTTCGAGTCCCACCTCGGGCACAAAGTTTTCCCTCGCCAGAGGCTTTTTTGCTTTGACGTGTGTACAAAGCTTGCGCTGGGGCGCTTCTGACGCTAGGTGTACGGGCTTTGGCCTGGCTGCCACGTAGCCTATGCAGCTGTGTGGGGTGGCGGGGTCAAGTCCCGGGCTGGTGGGGCTTCCGCCTGCTGAGCTGCGGTTATACGGTTCCTCGTTCCGGTTTCGTTAGGTGGGCCGCGGTGGCCTACACCTATTCATGCGCCGCGGGAGTGGGAACAGCATGACTTCAGCGATCTCCCTATGGGATTTGCCCAGGAGGCGGTCTTAGGCGTACACACCCGTGTCTCGCGCCGAGCTTTGTCCTGCCAAAGAGCGTGTGGACAGTGTCCACACTCACGCCTGCATATTGGCGGGCCAGCGGACTTGAGTCCGATGTCAGGTCGGCCATAAACCTTTCGATCACGGTGCCTGAAATGTAGTTCTTGAACCACAACGTGGCTGTGATTTGGGGCGGCGATGAATGGCGAGCTTCAGCGCGCCCTACATATCGCCTTCGGATGTCCCGTCGCGGCTGTAAGAGGCAGTCAGTCCAGCTTTGGCCTGCTGGCCGCTGTCTCGAAACGCTAGGGTTTCGAGGCGCAGAGGTTACGAGACACTTGAGTCAGATCTGAAGACGAGCCGGTGTACGTAAGGGGATCCTTGACCGCCCCTCAACGATCACCCTGTGGGACATTCATTCCGGAGGTGAGGGGCCGGGCGGCACCGGGACTAGGGTTTTCCCATGAAACAGGAAACTGGAAATGTGCGCCTGATGTTCTTGCGCGACCAAGTGGGGTTGGTACCCAGCGAGAACTATCCGGATGTAGCGGCGGATTTGCTTGTTGAGGGCTATGACTCTCCCACGCTTCGCGAACTGGCCGGACACCTACGGAATGACCCACGTGGGGCCGCTGATTTATGGGTCCAGGTCCGGGAGGAGTTGGGCAAGCCCTATGAGGACGACGGCGAAGCCCGGCGCGCATTGGTTCGGCACTGGCTCCAACAAATCGTTGCCGGCGTCCTCGAACCCTACAACGGGGCAAATCTCATTCTTGGCCATGCTTGGCACGAACTAGGGCAGCCCGTGGAGTTGAAATATTTGGTTGTCCTTCGTGACGACTGGGACGACATGCCGCAAAGCCGGGAGGATATTTCCAACAAGATTGTGGAGACGGCGCACGAAGTGTTGATGGATTGGTAGTCCGTCGAGGGCTGGTGATAGCAAGAAAGGCTCACCCGCCCTGTGGGGGATCGGCTTACGCACGGTCCACGCCAGGCTGAAGCCTTTCAGCAGAATTCGTTGTCTAGGGACAATGAAGTTACGAAAGCTTCGCCAGGTCACTCGATCGGCATGTCTGCCCAGTTGTGCGGGGTCCAGTCCACGGGACAACCGCATTCCTCCATCGAGAGGAGGACCGGACCGGAATCGTGGGGCGACCAGAAGGTAAACCACACACTTGGGTCCGCGGTGACAATCTCGATTTCCCAGATGACGGGCGGGAACAGGCGGTGCCGGCGCTTGGAGAAGACCTCCTTGACCTGGCTCCGCGGCACAATCCAGGGGCCGATGCGGAAAAGGTCCAGGCCGCGTCCGTGAAACTCCAGCTGCTCCGGGGTGACGACGAAACGAAGCCAGGGAGTGCCGGCTTGAAACTGGTAGTTGCTGTAGCCCCCGCCGATGAACTCGTATCGCACTCCCCGAGCAAAGATGCCGTTATCGGTGTCCTCCACGAACGTCAGCCTAGGCTCTATTCTTGCGTGCCATAAGGGAATGCGCCGGGCAGAGGCACCCTCTTCGACGCCGACGGACGGCAACGTGCCCAGCAATGAGAACGGTATGGACCAGAACAGGGTTCCATTTCGGGATCCTTCACCCCGGCCGCGCCTTGGCCCTGTCCACGGTCCGGCGCCTATGAGGGTTTCGTGGGCTGCTTGCTGGCCTGCCTTGCGTCATAGGCTGTGGGAATGAGTGTCAGCGCAGCGCATGCAACTGTCTTCTACGAAGAGATCGTCAAGAACGGTGAGGTGTGGGCGATCCGCGATGCAGGTGGCCTCCCGGCCCCGCTCAACGGGGATGGTGATCGCAGCATGCCTTTCTGGTCCCTTCGGAGCAGAGCAGAGCGCGTTATCGCGAATGTCTCCGACTACAGGGACTTCGAACCGATGGCCATCCGCTTGGGCGCGTGGCGCACCCGCTGGATCGACGGCCTCGAGGGTGACGGGATTCTCGTGGGCCTCAATTGGACAGGTGCTCGGGCGACAGGTTATGACTTCAGACCAGCGGAAGTGCGCATCCGACTTGGCGCTATCGAGAATATGGAATGAACGTGGACAACGAGCCGAGGCACCGGGTGGAGCCTGCCGGCCGTTCTCCACTCCACTACGCTGCGCTGGAAGACGATGCCGAGGCAATAGGACGGTTGCTAGCCGCGGGATCGTCGCCTGACGTTGTGGACCGCCAGGGCTTCACGCCGCTTCATCTCGCAGCGCAGGAATTCGCCCCTGCGGCGGCTGACTCTCTGATCGAGGCAGGAGCAAAGGTCGACCCGGAGAACGTCTTCGGCAACACATCACTTTGGATCGCCGTATTTAATTCCAAAGGTCGGGGTGAGCTGATCGGACTGCTCCGTGCCCACGGCGCTGACCCGCTGCACGTCAACGCAAGCGGGCAGACGCCGGTCGGCCTAGCAAGGCTCATTGGCAACTACGACGTAGCGCAGTACTTCCAGGACATACCCGGATAGCAGCCTGGCGGCATTCCTGACAGCCCCTCCTCATTGGCACGCTGACGGATCCCCTTACCTGACGCCATATGTTCGATGATCCGAATTCGGTTTTTCGGCGACGACAGCTGCAGAGGTTATTGACGCTGTTGTTAGCGGTCTTGCGAAAGGACTAGCCGCGGATCCTGTTCCTTGGAGCGGTGTTTCTAAGCCTTGGCATGCCGCAAACTGAAAGTAGCGCTGACTAGGGCGAATCGGCTCCGTAGAGAGGTGGCTTGGGGTGTGGCTGAAAGTTTATCGGTGCCCATGACTGTTGTGATCCTCGATACCAATGCTCTTCCGCACGGGCACTACAACGAACGCGTCCTGAACAACCTGATCAAGGTCGCGAGCTGCGGGGCGTCGATTGTTGTCCCCGAAGTCGTCGTATGGGAGTGGGCAGAGCACGCTCTCCTGGCTCAGGAGTCGCTCGCGGAGATGTTGACGAGCCATCGCGTCGACGCCGCGGTCGTCACTCCTCTCCAGAAGCCCGAGATTCCCGCGATTGACGCGCTGATCGCCAGGATTGAGGCTCTGCTGGTTGGCCGGGCTACCGTATGGTCGCCTCCCGCAGAGACGTGGCGCGATGCCCTGAGGCAGCAAGTGCTCCAGATCGGCACCGGGGAGCGCAAGGCGGGCACTAAGACCGGGGCCGCCGATGCCGTGGTGCTCGCGTGCGTCGAGCACAATCTCGACAACGCGGAGGGCGCAGTCGTACTGGTGACGAGCGACGACGGGCTACGAGCCGCATGCAGGGCGCAGTGCGGAGACGCCCTGGTCGCGAAGGGCGTGGGCCAGCTGCTGCCGCAGCTGAACAAGTTCGAGCCTGCCGAAGAGGATCTCGCTCTGAGCGCTGAGGAGCAGTTGCCAGTCTTCTTGAACGAAGAGATCGCCGACCAAGGCCAGGCCATGGCGTTCGACGACCTAGGCGTCGAGTTCCAGTCGGGCACCATGCGTCTCGCGGTCGACACGTCTCCGCGCTTGTCGGCGGTCCTGCTCTCGAAAGTCGAGATCGCCGAGATCCACGACTTCAGGATCGCCCGCGACGATAGGAACCGCTACGGGCTCGCGGACCTTCGGATCTTCGGGGATATCTCGATCGTGGTCGTCGAGCAGCTCGAGATCGCGCCGGTTCAGTACGCGCCGGTGCCAGAGGTCGTACCCATGTCGATGGCGCACATCGACGTCACGGTTGCGATCAGGTGGAACCACAACTGGCAGCTCGAAGGGATCGAGCCGACAGGTGTCGCTGTCGTCGTGCCCCCGTACGAAGCGTTCGACGACGAGGACGCCTACGAGTTCGAGATTCCTGAGTTCCGGGCGAAGGCGACGAGGGTCCCGGGGCAGAGCGAAGAGGGCGGCACCCAGTAGAGTAGCGGCCGATGGGTGGCCAAGCGGCCGTAGCTGGCGACGGGCTGCCTTACAGCCACATGCATTCAACAGGGTCCCTCTGGACGCCCTTGTGTCCCGCCCAGCCCTTGCCGACAGGGTGGGCCGCGGCTCGACGATCGGACTGATGACGTCGCTGAGTGGCCAGGTCAAGCTCCTGCCAGTGCGCTTCCACGTCGTCGGCACCGGCCAACTCCAGTGCCAACGGGTTGGCGGCCGTCAATGACTCCAGCCGGCGCTGTCGCGGCGATAACGTGGCGAGCGGCGCTGCTGCTCGAACAGGAGCTCGAGGTTCTTTTCCTTCCACGCCCGCTCGCGCACAGCTAAGGCCTTTCATCTATTGTGTTGACAAAGCTCGACTTTTCGAAGGCCTAAGAGCGGGAACCGATCAACGGTGATCCTCACCGTCTTCCTGACGTTCTTCGCCACCGCGGCCTTCCTGACCATCGCCAACCGGTTCGTTTACTAAGCTGGATGGTCTGACTGTAGAGGGTCAGATCCAGGACATGTGCGACTTGGTGGCGGGTTGCGGCAAGAAACCTGGACCTGGTGAGTGCCGAATTTGTCGGGACCATGAGGAACAGCGCTCCTTTGTAGGGTCCGGCCGTAGGTTTGAGTTACTAATGAGGCCAGGATTGGATGTGTGCATTGCCCACACTTTTTCTTCTGGATTGACTCTTACTGCCTTTATTCCTCATGTTTTCGCGGCCCTGCTGTCGGCAAAGACTGGAAGGTAGCAGATTGCGACAGTTTTGGTTGCACAAGGAAGAGCTTCGCGTGCGGCAATAAGACTGACACGCGACGGGTGAGTCGGCCTCCAATATTGGGACAGCTGGAGGCGCTGGGCTAGGCTTCAGCCAGACGGCAGTGATGCCGCATGCCGTTATTAGGGGAAATTTCGTAGTCGAGAGAGTGCTTGTGGAAGAGCAAGAGACCCACCGGCGCCTACGCCGTCAGTCGCGGGGTAGACGCTGGCCATGGCGCGATGGAAACGAAGTCATGAGCATGGAGCGCTTCCTTGCAAGATACGACAAGATAAATGCCGCTATCTTGGTCGCAACACAATTGACTGAACGCCCAAGTATTGATGACCGAGTAACAAACATACTGCCCAACATCATCGAGCTGACCGTCCGATCGGTTGCAGTGCACCGGCTCTACTTCTTCGTCGATAGAGCGATTCCTAGTCGACTCCAGACGCAAGTCCTAGAACCGGAAAAACGCACAATCTATCATGGCGAGCTGGTTGGAACCGCTCCAGGCTGGATACACGAAACGGGCGTCCACGAGATCGTTGTCCGTCCGCTAGGGCCGTCTTCGGGCACACTGGCTAGTCTATATGTAGACATCGTCGAGAGCGACGAATCGACATTATTGAGGCTACGACTTATTGAAGCGCTTTACGCGTCCTACGTCCAAAGCATCTATGAGCGAAAAAGTATTTTGCAAATTGCCTCCGCAATGGCAAAGGTTGGCTCAGCAAAGTCTCGATGTGCGCCTCACGGAACCGTCTTAAGCATCGCGGTAGGAGCGCTTTGGTCGGCGCTGAAGCCAGACTCGGCATACTTCGTTTCAATCGACGAAGAGTTCGCATTCCCTTCCTACGTCGAGGTGGCGCATAACGGACGAAGTTTATGGATGAAACGCTCCCAACCATCCAAAATGTCCGACCCTCTTAACGCTGCAATCAGGCGAGGTCATCCCTTCTACTGGGATAGATCGTCTGACATACAAGCCGTGATCCCCGAACTGGATCAAGACTCAAACTGTCTGATAATGCCTGTAACGTATAAACATGTTGTGGTCGGATTTTTTCTCATCGTAACTTTGTCGAGCCGACCTACATTATCACAAAACCCTCTACCCTTATTAGCGAAGTATTCCGATCAGGTTGCTGAGGAAGCACGTTTTCTATTTCAAAGGAGATTTAACAAAATGATCATCGACCCTATTTTCAAATCACGCAACACTCGCCTCGTTCCAATGCAGTGTTGCATTCTCATGCCGTTCACAGAGGAGTGGTCTGATCGAATTTGGAATAAAGTCATTAATCCGACTTTAGTGGGCCTCGGAGTAAATGGGCTGCGCGCCGATGATCTCTACGGCCACGACGTTATGGAAGATATCTGGGAAATGATCAATGCTTCCGAGTTTGTAATTGCTGACATTACCGGGAGAAACGCCAACGTCTTCTACGAGTTGGGCATCGCCCATACTTTGGGTAAAAAGGTCATACTCTTAACCCAAGATACCAAGGATATTCCTTTCGACCTCAACAGGTATCGTCACATCATTTATCAAGACAATCTAGACGGCGCCGATACCTTACGTAAGGGCCTGATCCAGAAGCTGTCCGAGATGGTGAAGAGCTCCGCTGGGGCCCTCCGGTAACAAGCGGACTGGGAGGGGTAAGGTGCAGGAAATCGGTCTTCACTCAACCATTTCCGGTGCCGCGCTCAGAGTACCGATAATAGACGTTCCGTCGCCTGTATCGCCTCCAAACTAAATTCGACGTTCCTCTCCCTCAAGATCTCCCGGCGGGACTAGGTGCCGAAATATGGCCAAAAAGAGGTGTGGACAATGTCCGCACTCTGGTGCGCGGATCGGGTGTTATCGCTTTCGAACTGCTTCGGATCCAGGACGGTTTCGCGGCTTCCCTGTGTCTTCAGGGGGTGGAATGTGGTTCGAGTCCCACCTCGGGCACAGTGTTTTCGCAGGTCAGGTAGTCTTTAGACGCTCTACTGTTGACAAAGCTTGACTTTTCGGAATTCGCCGTGGCGGAGAGGCTCTGTCTCTCTGGTAATGAGATCTGGATGACGCAGCATCCCTGCACCGATCTGGCTAGGTCTCTCCACTAGGCTCACCCGAGTCCCTGGCCGGGCGAGAGGTGGAACACGGTTTGGGCGTCCGCCGCCCGGTGGGCCTCTCCCGCTCGGGCTTGAGGGCGACTTGCGGCATGCACTCGGGGCCAGTGTTGGGTGCTGTTCTTTGACGAGGCGACAATCTATGGCAGTCCCCAATGTGTCGTCAATGAGTGGTCCGAGGGCTGTCGGGGCTACCTGAGACAATTGAGCCCATGAATCCTGACGACTGGGCCGCACTGGTTAAGAAAATCACCGATTCGCTTGATTCGCCTAACTGGGCTGAGCAGGGGGCATTCTGGCTATCCCTTGCGACTTTGGTGATCGCTGGTGCCGCTGCATGGTGAGTATTTGAAGCTTTGAGCGCCACCTGTTCGTGCGGTTCAGCGCCGGGGTTCGTGCGGGAGAGCGCCAGCGGTCGCGTGGCCTGGCACCGCTGACGCCCTCCTTGACGGTTGCTAGGCGGTTACGAGTGCCGTGTGCTCGCGCATGTTGTAGCTGCCTGTCTCGACCCAGATCGTGTTGTGGATGATCCGGTCCATGATCGCATCGGCGTGAACCCCGGAGCCGAGCCGCTGGTGCCAGTCCTTCTGCGAGTACTGGGTGCAGAACACTGTTGACGTCTCACCGTAGCGGCGTTCCATCAGTTCCAGCAGCATGGTGCGCATCGATTCCGTGGGTCGATCCAGCAGCCACTCATCAATGACCAGCAGGGTAAACGCCGCATATTTACGCAGGAATTTGCCGGATCCGCCAGGGGTGTCTTGGGCGGCGACCCAGGCTTCCTCGAGGTCGGGCATGCGGACGTAATGCGCGCGGATGCGGTGTTCGCATGCTCGTTTAGCAATCGCGCATCCCAGGTAGGACTTCCCCGACCCGGTGAACCCTTGGAAGACAACGTTTTGCTGCCGGGCCACGAACGAGCAGGTGCCGAGCTGGCTCAGCAGCGGCCGGTCAAGACCTCGCTCGTCAAGGAGGTCGATGCGGCGCAAGTCAGCGTTCGGGTAGCGCAGCCCCGCTCGCCGGATCAGGCCGCTGACTTTGGCATGGGTGAACGAGGCGTAGGCGTCATCGACGACCAGCCGGAGACGATCTTCGAACGGCAGGCTAATGCTCAGCGTCTCATCTTGGGTATCGATGGCCTCCAGCAGCTCGCCCGCGTTCATCTCCCGCAGCTTGCGTTTGGTTTCCGTGTCCAGGCGGCTCATCGGGTCCCTCCTGCGTAGTAGGAGCTGCCGCGCACGTATCCGCCATCTTCGTCATCAGGGTCCTCGACGTGCCCGGTTTTGTCTTGCCCGGTGTCCAGGATCGGCCGCAGGTGGGCGTAACGGGGCGATCGTATCGGCCCGCGCAACGCGAGCTGGCATGCGGCTTCGACCCGGGCTGGTGAGAACCTGCGAGACAGGCGCAGGACCGCCAGGGCCGGGTCGTAGCCGGCTTCCTCGATGCGGACGGACTGGAAGATCTTCTCGATCACGGTCCCGGTCGCCGGTCCCATCCGTAAGGCCCAGGCGTCGATCCGGGCCCGGTCCCAGGCTTGCCAGCTGTGCCCCTCAGGAAGGTCGGCTTCGTTCGTCCGATACTGGTTCGTCATCGTCACGGGCAGCAGCAGGTGGCTGGTCAGGCGCTCATCACCCCGATAGATCTCGAGCATGGTGTCCGTGACGCGAAGATCAACATGCGCGCCGATGTGGGTGAACGGGACTGAGTAGAAGTTCTTTGCCCAGACCACGTGTCCGTTCCGGCCTACTTTGCGCCCATAGGTCCAGGTGCTGATCTCGAACGTCACCGCCGGCAACGGTTGCAGCAGCGGCTTCTCCTCGGCCGTGAACACGCTCAACCGGGAGCCCTCCCGCTTCTGGAACGGCTCTCGGTTGTAGGCATCGATCTGCTCCCGAATCCGGGCCCGCAGCTGCACCAGGCTGGCGAACTGCTCCTGCCTCAGACCCGCAATCACCCAGGTGGCGATGTGCGAGACAGTGTTTTCGACGCTCGCTTTGTCTTTCGGGTGCCGCACCCGGCCAGGTAGTACCGCCGCCGAATAATGCGCCGCCAACTCCCGGTAGGCGTCGTTGAGGACGACTTCGCCCTCGCGCGGGTGAGAGATCACCCCGGTCTTCAGGTTGTCCGGGACGAGCCGCGGGACCGTGCCGCCGAAGAATGCGAACATCGCCGCATGCGCCCGCAGCCACGACTCCTGCCGCATATCCAACGTCGCCTCCACGAACGCATACCTGCTGAACGGCAGGCAGGCGACGAACAGATACACCTTCGAGATCTCTCCCGTTGCCGGGTCAACGAGCTGCAGCGTAGGCCCTGACCAGTCGACCTCGACGCTGCGGCCGGCCTTATGGCCGACCCGGGACGACGCGCCAGTGACATTCGCGTAATCGCCATAAAGCCTGCAGAACCGGTCATAACTCATCGCCGCCTGCCCGGCCCGACTGCACCCGTCGAGATACTCCTGATGCAACAGCTTCAACGTCACCCCGACCCTTGCCAGCTCACGGTGCACCTGAATCCAGTCCGGTTGCGCGAACACGCTCTCCCGCACCCCGCGACCGGGAAACAGCGTCAGATACACCTCGCCCTCAGATTTCTCCGCAACGTCGTCCCAACCGAGCCCGAGCTGATCCGCAGCGTCGATCACCGCCTGAATGCTGTGCCTCGACATGCCCTGAGCAAGCGAGATCGCTCTGCCGGACAGGCCCTGATTGCGCAACTGCAAGACGAGCTTCGCCCTGATCTTCCGTACCATTACCGGTACTCCTTCCACCACGTGGCCGTCACGCGGTGGAAGGAGCCTTACAGGTGGCGCTCAACCACACCAACACCGGCGCCGACCAGCGCAAATCGTGGGATCGGACCCTGGCGCTAACCCGCACCACACATGGACCCCTCAAGAGCGAATATTCATGCATGGGTCGGATATGGACAACTGGGCGAGGCGAAAGAGGCTCGTAGACAGGCGCTAAAGCTAGAGCGCGAGAAAGCTCAGCCGTACGTTGTCGCCTTCATGACGGAGTCTGGGATCGGCCCAGAAGCTATCGACTTAGTAGTGCGCAACTATGGGCAAACCGCAGCAAAGAAGGTCCGCATGGTCTTCCAACCGACACTGACGCGAGCTCGCGACAATGGAGAGATTTTCCTTCCAGATGAGATACCCCTTCTCGCTCCTGGGCAAGAGTGGCGCACTCTGTTCGATTTCAGCCGAGGTCGTGTAACGAACAAAGAGATCCCGTCGCGTTACGAGGGAGCTGTCTACTATGAAGGCCTGAATGGCGAGAAACTCAACTCACCTTGCGTTCTGGACTGGGCCGCTTACAAAGACAAGATGTGGGTTAGGGTTCATGGCCTTCATGAGCTGGCTCAAGCAGCGAGTGACATGCGTGATCAGATGAAGAAATGGACTGAAGGTATCAACGACGGGCTGAGTGTTGTCGTCAGGAGCGGTGAGAAGAAGGACGAAGAGATGCGGGAGTGGTTTGAAGAGAGGCAGCACGAAGCAAAGCTGGACGACTCGAACCCATCGCACCGCGCTGTTGGCAGTGCCCAAACGGCTGATACAGACTGACCTCGTTGCTCCTCTTGTGAAGAGTATTCAAGCGAGCAAAAGGGGAACCTGGAAGGTCTATATTTCCGCAGTTGTCGAACTGACTCGATGACCACAGACAAAGGAGGCACGGAGTCCACCGGCGGGGGAGCTAGCTCGATCGAAAGCCGGGGGAGTGACCCCCTCTGCTCCTTCGGCCCCGTGGCAGGCTTCTCTCTGAACCCATCCACTGTCGACGAACTGCGCTGGTACAACTACCTGAATCCCGAGGATCATGCTTTGAGCTTGCTAGAGTCCGAGAGTGACGACTGACTTCACCGCTGAAGCGGAAAAGCTGACGGAGGTATGTCGGGGAATCTTCGGTAACGAGGCCAAATGGATCACAGCCGATGGCTACCCCCACAGCCTGGCACTATGCATCATCGACTCCATCTACTCCACGGGCTCTCATTACAACAGCGTCATCAACGTCGTGAACCGGTACCGGGCGCACCGTGCAGCCGAGGGCGGCGACGCCGACCAGGATGGCACGACAGAGCTCCTGAAGACCTTCGAGGACTGCCACGACGAAGCGGCTGTTTGGGCTAATGAGGTGGCAGACAACCGTAAGCCGGCACACACCCAAAAGAACGCCCCGTTGAAGGCTGAGGTGATCCGGCAGGCCGCTGCAAATCTTCACAAGCTGGGGTATCGGACACAGGCTGATCTGCATCGGGTCTACGACTCAGATGAGCACCTGAGCGAGCTCAAGGACGCCTGGCTGCGTCTGCCGAGCCAGCGCTCCGGCGTCACCTACAACTATCTGCTCATACTGGCGGGCTTCCAGTCCGTGAAGCCTGACCGCATGGTCATCAGGTTCATCAAGGAGCATGCAGAGTTGGGCGAGCGGGACCTGAGCAGGTCTGACGCTGCAGCCCTCATTAGGCAGGTCGCCGAACGCTACCCCACCGAAGCCAGAAGGCTGGACCATGTAATTTGGCGGTATGTGTCGGGCCGGGAGGTCTTCCGAGGTGAAGATGTGATTTCGTCCCCGCTGTCACCAAACTAGCGAGAAGGCGCGTGTATGCGCCTTTTAGCGTGTTGAATGGCGCAGTTCTCCTTAGCCATTTCGCCTCCGTGCTAGTCCGCAGCGTAGCGAGCAGTGGGCCGCAATAATATTTGCTTCAAGTCTTCCCAAGGCCTTGACCCAAGTTATGCTCCCGGTGTAGGTGCGGTGAAACGAACAGGGTCGTCCCGAATTGGGGTTTCTAAAGAATGCTGCAAGGCGCGTGGATTTCAATGAGCGCAAGCGCCGAGCAACGACTAAATATTATGAGCCGAAGACAACTCTCAAATTCATGCTGCACATCCTTTTAATTTCCGCCCTAGTGTCCATAAATAGGGGTAAATACGGCAGAAGCTACGTCAGGAAAACCTGATCACGAGTGCAGCGAGAACAATACTGACACCGCCAGCACACCCGGCAAACATCGAGAGTTGAACCCACCGATGCTTCTGCCATGCGATATCAGCCATGACGACAATCTGACGGCTAATAACTGGCAGAAGCTCCCGGTCTTTGAGCGCAACCGCCAGCTCATCAGGTTCCCAGTGCTGAGCATGGCCGAAGTAGATGAAGTTTTCAGGCGCCGTGCTCTTCACCGTGTCGGACTTGAGCCTAGGGATAACTACGGTGACTGCGAAGACTGCTCCAACCAAGATGAGAGCCAATCCGATCCCGTAGAACCACCCTGCAGCCGGGTCGCTGAGATCTCCGAATATCCGGCCTTTTGCGCTCAGGGCCACGGTCGAGACGATTGCTGCTGACTCAAGAGCGAACGCAAAGGAAGCTTTAGCATCCACCTTGCCGGTCCAGTCCACTTGAGCCGCATGAATCTTCCAGGCGTTGTCAATGGCATCTTTATCAGTCATGAGATCTTTATGTGGTGACTGGACTTGTAGTACTTGTAGTTGCTCCCACCCATTTTGAAGTCATAGGGACCTAGCCACACATCATTACCCTTGGAGTCCTTGTACAGAGCATTGTCGAGCGCCTTGAACGTGCCAGCCCCGATAAAGGTCCGGTAGTCGCCGTCTCTTTCATCGCTAAGCTTGGCCGCCAGGTTGGGACCAACGCCAATTGATACCAAGTCGCTGTTATTTCGTATCCCTGCGCGAACCATCAGGGTAGGGCCGATGGCTATGCCAGAAGCATGCCTGAGATGCCATCCCGCCGCTTTGAGTGAAGGGAACGTAGTTTGAATGGCAGGATCAAGCATGTTCGTCACGGCATAGTTCAGACGTAATGCCGCTCGTGCCGCGCGCGTTGGAGCTGAGTCGCCGCTGAACACGCCCATCACTCTGTCACCGTCGAAGCTACGGATGTGGCCATCTTCGTTGCGGATAGCACGCACACAAGCCTTCAAGTAGGAGGTGATGACACTCGCAACTTCTTCTTTACTTTTCGCAGCGGCAACCAAACCGGACGAGTCTGCCATATCGGCGTAGAAGAATGTCGCGTTGATCTTCTTTCCCTCTGAATAGCCCATCTCGTCAGGGTCGGGTACTTCAGTTTTTGAGGCTCCCCACGTCGTTGTGGTCCACGCCTTATTCAGGTCTTCTACTGCGCCGTCGATGTCTTCCTTGAGCGTCAAGGATTTGCCCCCTTTTTTGCATATAGTTTGTTGGTTCAAGTCTACGGGCCGGATCTGAGGGACTGGCGGCTGTAGTTACGGGGTTGTACGGTCATTCGTCGCCTTATAGATGTTGAAGGCTCCGCCGACGGTCATGTTCTTAGTATCGGACCAACGGTTCACGCCGAAGAAGTTGTTTGCCGCGTCTCCGGTGAAATTCAACCAAGTCCTATAGCAGGCGAATGTCCGCCCATCTTGATTACGGAGGTCGCTGAGTTTTGCTGCCAAGTTGGGAGCAGACCCAATGGAAGCGATGTCGTTGTGGTTACGGACTCCGCCGCGTATCAGTAGTGCCTCTCCGGTAGCAATGCCGGTCGCATGCTTGATCACGATGGGCTCCTTTGGCCACTTCACCCACCGTTGCGCCTTGTCGCTGATGATTTCTTGAACCACCCAGTTCAGCTTGAGGGCAGTTCTGGCGGCTCGCGTCTCTTTTTCGGGACCGTGGTAAATGCCCATAACCCTGTCACCATCGAAGCTCTTAATATGACCACCATGCTCCTTGATAAGGGCACTAGCGCAAAACAGGAAAGACTTGATGATCTTGGCGGCATCCATTGGCGACAGCATTTGACCGAAGTCTGAGGACTTGGCAAGGTCGGCATAGAGGTAGGTTGCCTCCAACTTGACGCCTGCATTGATGCCTAGACCGATAGATTCCGTGTCTGGAACAGTGCGCCCGTCCTGGATTCGCCAATCTCCAACCATCATCGAATTGACGTTGGATTCCATGATGTCTCTGACCGACATGCTTCCCCCTAGGCTCAGTTTCTATAAGACTACTGACTGGGGCTGACAGTCCTTCCAGGCCGAACACGAAGGAAGCCGCTTCCAGTCGGTGGCGCCGGGTAGAACGCTTCTACTCGTCTACAGCGGTTATAGTGAGCCGCAGGTAAGAGGGTACGGCACGGGGCGAATACCCGATCATGTCGGATGAGTCAGCTTTGAAATGTTCTTGTCCCGGTGGGTTCGAGCCTTCGTTGTCAGATGCGGTGCCGGGGACAGAGGGATGAATGTGCCACTTGATTCAGGACCGTCTGGCAGTGGATGAGAGAGGGCGATTTGGTGTCGTACGAACTCCGCCACTCCCGTCACTGGATTCCTTAGAGATATGTCATGCGTCGCGCTTGCCGTCAGCGCCCAGATTGTGGCGGTGGGTCCTCACATTTCGAGCGGGGAAATCCGCGGACCGCTACTCCCTTCTGATAAGTGCGCGGCCTGTTTCAATGGGTCGTCGGCCGGGCTCATCGCTCGGGTGCTAACAGAAGTCCTTCGTTGATTTTCGGTAGTTTCTTGAGCTTTAGGAGTTCCGAGGTTGGCTTGGGGGTTTTTGGCGTGTTTGTGTCCCTCTGGTGTTGGCGATTTTTTGGGTGTAGGTCGCGGTGTTCATGGTTGCTGTGCAGGCGGGGTATTGACTGCAGCCGTAGAAGGCGCCGTATTTGCCGGAGCGTTGGGTCATGAATCCGTTGCCGCAGATAGGGCAGATAACCGTTTGTATTGTTTGTCCGGTTTGGTTTTGCACGGTCAGGCCGTGATCCCGCACCAATTCCTGGATGAAGGGGGATTCCTGGCCCTCAACGGTGAGGAGCAACACTGAGCGTCTGGCACGGGTCAGGGCGACGTAAAAGAGGCGCCGTTCCTCGGCCAGGGGAAAAGTGTCGCCGTCGGGCATCGCGAGTTCGAGTACGGGGTCATCGATGATGGTGCTGGGGAACCCGTATCTGCCTTTGGTCATTCCAAGGATCACGATGTAGTCAGCTTCGAGACCTTTTGCGCCGTGGACCGTGTTGATCTGTATATTCAGGTGATCCCACCCGTTTCCGTAGCCAGCGGGGATGCTGTTGAGCAGGTGACGGTATCGGGCGAGGATACGGACCTGAACTTTGCCTTCGGCCCCGGCCGGCACGGCACCGGCGCGCACCTCGCGGTTCAGTTGTTCCAAATAGGTGTTCACGGCGCCGGCGAACCTATCTGCATTGTTGGCGAACCGGTTGGTGTTGCTGACGCCGATGATTCTGACCGGAGTTCCGATTTCCGGGGTCAGGGATTTGATTTTTTTAGGGAGTTGTTGGGGATTTTTTTGAATGAAGGTGCTGGAGATGTCACTGATGCTTTGCGGGGACCGGAAGGTTCGCTCCAGGCGCAGGGTCTGACCGGGGCCGAACCAGCGGTGAAAGTCCGTCATAACGGACAGGTCCGCGCCGGCGAATCTGTTGATGCTTTGCCAGTCGTCGCCGACCGCGAACAGGTACCTGTCGGAATGATTGACCAGGGCCCGGACCAGTCGTGCCCGGGCGTGGCTGGCGTCTTGCATTTCATCGACCATGACCAGTTCGTATCCGCTGTCCCACCGGCCGGCTTCGACATGGTCGGCGGCGTGGTTGAGCATGTCCTCGAAATCGATGTAGTTCTCCGCCGCGAGTTCCTGCTCCCATTTGTTCCGGATTGACGCGAACAGGGTCAGGAAGATCGAGTGCCGGAACCGGTTCCGGAGTCCGGGCCGGGATTTCAGATTGTCCCGGAGGGCGGCGTCGCCGAGGCGGTTGCTTTTCGCGTGGATCAGGAAGGTCCGGAACGTCCGCACGAGATCCGCGTTCTCGATCACCTGGCGCCCGGGGACGGGCCGGTCCGGGTTGGGGTCGAGGGTGAGGCCGCGGTCGGTGAGTTCCCTTTCCAGGTAGCTGAACGCAGTTCCGTCCCATGTTCCTGCCGTGGTGGTCTCCAGCAAGGTGGTCCCGTACTGCTGGTGGGTTGCACGCTTCCAAGTGACCCCGTCGAGGTACCCTTCGAATCCGGTGCGGGGCGTCCGGCCGTGTGCGTCCAAGGCGAAGTGCTCGTGGTAGGCATCAATGTCGGGGTAGTAGAAGTCTGGGCAGTATTGTCGGTGTTCAGCGTCGGTGGTGTCGTGCTCGTACCGTGCTTCATATTTGTATTGGACCCCGTTGTAGAACAGCCAGTCGGCAATCATCCGTTCGCCGTGGCTTTTGACGGTTTCGCCCTGCAGGGTCCGAAGCGCCGGGGCGTTCGTTGCGGTCTCCCAGAGGTCTGGATCGTCCTGTTCCTGCCCGAATTCGGGCAAGTCGCTGCCGAGAACGATGCGGAAAAGGTCCCACAATGTTCGGAACCCGGGATCGGTATCCCTGAGCCCGTCCACCAGGCGCATCAAGTGTTCGTGGTCCTGTCCATTCTCCAGCCACGGGGCCAGGGCAGGTTTACGCCCGGTGGCCTTCCCAATGACTTCCAGTCCGAATGCGTGGAAGGTGCGGGCGGCGACCTGGCCACCGTCGAGGTCCAGGGGCTGCAGGCGGTCCTTGATCCGTTGTTTGAGTTCTTCGGCGGCGTCTTTGTTGAAGGCCAGCAGCAGGATTTTCTCCGCCGGTACAAGGTTTCGGTGCAGGGCGTAGGCGGTTTTGGCGACCATGGTGGAGGTCTTCCCGGAACCGGCGGAGGCAATGACCTGCACGCGGTTGTCGAAACAGATCACGGCGTGGGCCTGCTCCCGGGTCAAAGGTGAACGCTCAACCCGGTCAAAAAAGTCAGCACGGGATTCCAGCTCGGAACCCATGTAATCTGCGTTCAACCCTGCAATGTACTGTTCGAGGTCAGTGCTCCACAACCGGATTGCTTTCTGGGCAGTGTTGTCGAGAGCGGCAATGTGGCCGCCCAGGAGCGGTTCGCGCAGGAGCTTCCCGAGCCTTTCCCCGGGTTTCGTTTCTTCCCACCGCAGGCGAAAGTCCCGGCTAAGCCATCGCCGTCCCGCCGCAGAGGGAAGGGCTGCATCGAAGAACCCTGCCGCCCAGGCCTTCACCTCAGCGACACCCAGCAGCAGTTCGATGGCCCTCCCGAGTTCACGGGCGGATCGGGAGGGAATACCGCGCAGCACGATGCTTCGCCCCTGACAAGGCACTACGAGCCTGGACCACAACACGCCTGGCAGCACTATCGGCGATGTCAGTGCCTCCATGCCGACAGCAAACGATGCTCCGTCGGCGCGGACAGTCAGACCGTCATCACCGAGGGTAAGCTGCCAACTGCCGGAACCGGTGACAAGCTTCCCGAACCCCGACGGTCCCCACGTCGTCAACATCCGCCCCGCCCTCCCGGTAGTGTCGTGGCTTGTCCAGCTGAGAAGAGAAGAACCGGGTTAAAAAGAGCAGCAGCTGGGCCAACAAATATCAAAAAGCGTTCGCCACCAAGTATGGCAGCGCTATGGCACCTACCTGTCCGGGCAGTAAGTAGGGTGTCGGTGGCGGGCGCCCTCGACAGGGACGTCATAAGGATTTGAACCGCGAAGCTACCGACTCACGGACGGCGGCGACGTCGACGTCGCCGCCGATGTCTTCTGTAAGCAGTTTCGCCAGCCTTTTCGGCCAGACAATGTGGATGCCACGCGTCGTGAAGGCACCCCCGATCAGGGGCCAGTCAGCATCAACGAGACACAGCACCCCGGTGACCGGCACATCCCCGACGTGCTCGCGTATGTGTCCGACTTGTTTGAGTACTCCATCGATCAGTTTCGTGCAGTCCCGCCGGCCTACGAGGAGCTTCTCGACACGTGGTCGGAGGATGCCGCCCTCGATCTTCAGCTCGGGTCGCCCCTTGTACCGCTTGGCGTCGATCACCCAGATTCCACCGCGAGTGATCGTGATGTGGTCGATGTTCGCCTTTGAGCCAGGGATACGGCGGTCGTGGAGAACTGCGATGTCATTGGTGACCAGGGCATCTAGCCGGGCGCCGAGGCGTTCCTCACCGACCGCGCCTCGATCCCACGCTTTGGTGCTTTGCCGCTCGTCAGCGAGGGCCACTGCGATGCCACCGAAGCGGCCCCATTTCTCACGGAGCCTTGCCTCATCCTTGGCCTTGCGGCGCTCATATTCACGTCGTGCGGACGACCCGGCTACTCCGGACTCATCAGAACGCCGTTCCACATCGGGAGGCATGGTGTTCGTAGCGTCGGTGGCGCACTCCAAACAGCGGACGGTCTTGGTCTCGCTCTCATAGACCGCTTCTGTTCCCTGCGGAAGAGGCGACTCACACGCCCTGCAAACCCCCGCGTACCGAAGTCTCATCTTTTTCACGAGGAGGCGGGGTGGATCACTGGAACGAATCGCCGAGTCAGCTTGTAGATCACGGCCGTCGGGCCGCAGATGCGCGCTGCCATGCCTCATTCTCACCCACGTCAGGAACTTTTTCGGGGCAGGCCGCGCGTCCGCTCGGAAAGACATAGCAAACTGTCCCATTGAGTGATCCAGTATCGGACAGCGTGGATGCGACCGCCCACCGCAGTGAGTTACAGCGCTGGAAGAACGACGTAGACATGTTAGTCAGGGCGACCGCCCGCGAACTGACAAGAACGCCGCCACGAAGCGAAAACAATAGCCAACGGGGTACCACTCGAAGTTCAACATGGATGACCGTAGTGCCCTTTTTAGGAAAGCCCGCTGGTTCCCACTGGCGGACCGTCCTCCTGACAAGGTCGCAGCAATTCCTTTGTTCAGTTGTCGCTATCAGTGAGTGCTTATGGAGCGATGTCAGGGTGTCTTGACAGGCGGTGTCTGCAAGGTGAACCTGGCGCTATGGCTAGATACAGTGGAGGGCCTGTTACCCATCGCGCTCTGACGGGGCCCAGACAGCGGTATTCTGACATGACTGATCCGGCGTGGCAGCAAGAGTTGCTGCTCACGCTGCGGTGCATCCAGGAGATTCGGCAGAAATGTGATGGCACCGAGTTGGGGACTGTGCGGCAGGCGCGGAAGGCCGGACTGTCTTGGACCGAGATTGCGACTGCGCTAGGAGTCACACGTCAGTCTGCATGGGAGCGTTGGCGCGAGCTCGACAAGACTCTCGACCGAGGTTGAAGAGGAGCCCGCCACACCCAGGTGCTGCCGACTGGGGCGCTGCGTTAAATCACTGAGCACGTCAGGCCCGAGCACGCCACCGGATCCACACGACCGCCTCCCAGCTGGCCCCGTCGGCGGCGTCCCTCCGTCCACTCAGCGCCCACCCATGCAGCTTTGGCACCGAGTGGCCTCCTCTTCGAACGGTGTGAGGCGCTAACCCTCCCACGCGCCCGCCGTATCCGACAGGGCATCGACGGCATCCACGGTACCTGGACCGCCGCGACGTGCAGTCACTTCCGGCCGTCGTAAAAAGCCTCTTCATTTGCGCAGTGGGCCGTGACACAATCTGGCCAGTTCGTTCCGGAAACCTGGCTCCCCATTACTCTTGGCACAGGTGGATCACACCACGCAGGTTGAGAGGGAATTTATGGTGGGGGACCAGGGCGGCGTTGCCCGGCTGGAGCGAGCCGCGCGGGGGTATGCGGTGTGGGCATTGATCAACGTTGGCCTTGTCGTCGCCGGTGGCTTCTTGACCCTTGCCACGTACAACGCGGCATCGCCCGGAGGCCAGTACGTTCTCTTCATAGGCGCTATCGGCGGTGGCCTGCTTTTCGCAATTATCAATGGGGTTCGCTACTTCCGCACGCTGTCCGCACTCATCCGTATCACCGAAGCAGCAGAGACCCTAGGGGAACCGGGAAGTACTAGGACTAAATCGTGGGGGAATTTGGACGAGCTGCAGGGGTTTGGAAGCCAAGAATCAACGTCGGAACCGCAGCGACCCTCCAGACGGTGGCCGTATGTCGTATCGATCGTTATTTTGTGCTTGATTTCCGCCAGCCTGGGAGCTGGATTCGCTTACTCCACCAACTCGGCTCAGGAATGGCGGGCCTCTGCCAACAGGACATCTGATGATCTCGCAACGATGACCAAGCAGCGGGACGGCCTCAAAGCCCAGGCGGGGGACCTACAAACCAAACTCAGCGACATGACCACGCAGTTCAACACTGCGACGGACCGGATCCGCTCGTTGTCCAACGAAAAGGCCCAAGCCGGAGATCAAGCTGCATCGTTTGCCACGCTGCTCGTGATGTCCCAACAAGTCACAAAGGAAATGGACTTGTGCATCAGCGACCAGCAGAACTTTATGTCGTACTTGGCTAATTACCACGCCAGCGAGTACACCTCAGCCATCAACTCGGCACGCCAGGCCGACACAGACTGCAATCGCGCACGTGCGGACAGTAACGCCCTCTCAAAAAAGCTGGGCGGGTGAGCAGGTTGTGAAATCAGTAATCAAGCCCATTGGATTATTGCTGTGCACCATGGGATTGGCGGGATGCGGACTCACTCCAGTGCCTCCGCCTTCCGCGGTTTCCACTCGCCCGGCCGAATATGACCCCAGCGGTACGACTGCCACGCCCGTCGCCGGGCCAGTTGCCTCGACCGGATTTACTGCCTACGAACGAGCGGCACTACGCGTGCGCAACATTGGCTGTGGTGAAGTCGCAAGGGGGTCCGGATTCGCGATTTCAGACCACGTGTTCGTCACAAATCGCCACGTCATCGGAGGCGCTGCCCTTCTTCAGGTCAGTACCTACGATGGCCATGACATCGACGTCACAGCCACAGGCGCCGTGGTCATAGCCGATCTGGCCTTGGTGTGGACGAAGCAACCGCTGCCAGCCACGATTCCACTTGCTACCGAAAATCCTGTAGTCGGGGCGAACGTAACAGCCGTAGGCTTCCCACTTGGAGGCCCGCTGACGACAACGCACGGAAGGGTCTTGAAGTACGCCCCAGACCCCGTCGGGTGGTCATCACTGCCCATGCTGGTAAATGATGCGCCAATCGAGCACGGCAGCTCGGGCAGCCCGCTCATAAACGACGCAGGTCAACTCGTCGGTGTTGCCTATGCCGGCGAGGGAAACAGCTATTACGCGGTACCCGTTGAAGTTCTACGTCAGGTCTTGACTAATCCCAACAACTACTCACGCTCTGCAGCCTGCGGCGGTGTTCTCTAGAGCTCCCGCCATGGTGACGGCAGAGCATTTCCCTTAACGGTGGTCATGGCCTTCACACCGAATTGGTTTATTCTTCATCAGTTGCGAGACGGGTAAGCCGGTGTCGGCCGGGACTGATGAGTGCGGGGTATGGAAGCAGACGGTGGGTCAGCTGCCATGGGACCAACTGAGAATGTCAAGGATGCGCAAGTCACTCAGGTCCGACATGGTGGCCGGCATCCTGATTGGCCAGGGCTTGTCGAAGCTGTGCAAGACTGTCTCTGTTTGCGATGAGGTCGTTGCGGATGGCAGCCCAATACATCCGCCTGTAACCGCGGTGCTTGAATTCTTCGGCTGCCGTCATTGCCGCTCGGCAGTAAACGTTCATCAGACGCGAGTCCAGGATTGGGAACAGGTACGGGCGCTTGAAGTGCAGAATCTTGGAGGCTTTAGCCCAGCTCACTCCGCGTATATCTGTGAAGTGGGAATAGAGTTTTTGCATCGCGTCGTAGGTTCCGCCGTTATTGGCCGGGTCCGCGTCTTCAAGGCGGCCGGTAGGCGCGACTGCCGCCCAGTCTGCCCTCCAACTTCGTGACCGCTTCTCCAGCTCGGCCTGCTCAGATCGGGTAATCCGCGAGTGGATAATTCTGGTGGCCCAAATCTCTTCCGCGGTAAGGGTGTTCGGATCACCTTTGTCGCGAAAGTCGTATTTGGACAGGGTTCCTGCATAGCGCTGGCTGTAGTCCGTCAAGATTTCAATTGGTCTATTGATGGCATGGCCAGCGATTGTGATGTTACTGGTACTCATGGTTGTCCTCTTCTGGTGTCGGAAGAGCGTAGACGGGCTATAGGGATATCGGATTTTGAGATTCACAATTTAGGATTACGACGATCTTCTATCAGTGAAGTTCGTGGGTCGAAGCATAAACAATCTTAAAGGCGGGTGAGTAAACACGAATGGCATGGTGATAGGCGTCCTGTGCCTGCCTTAGGCGCGTGCCGCCTCGAAGGCGGCGTCCTGTGTCTCCACCGCGGGGCCAGGCCAGACTTGAGTGATCGCCTTGGTCAGGGCTAGCGAGCGGTTCTTGATGTCCCCATCCGTCCAGCAATCGGGGTTTCCTTGAGTGATTTCCTTATTGAGCACAAGAAGGCTGAATGCGTCTAGCAGGGTTCGCTTGCCCTTGTCCGGCTCACCACCGTCGATCAGCCCCGCTGCCTCACTGTCGGTCCAGGGACGGTTCGATAGGGAACCATTCAGGGACTTGGTAACGAGCGTAAGATTGCCGATCGTGTTTACCACTCGGTCACGCACGGCTGCCTCTTCAGGTGTAAGCCTCGGCTGCGGGTCCCAGTGAGTCCGCCAACCTTGGGGCATCACGTGCTCGATTTCCAATCCCCGAGGAAGTTCCACTGCTTCGTACCTGGTGCTATGGCTACGAAGTTGCTGTTCAACTGCACGGAGGACGACCTGGAGGCGTGACTGGCGGATATTTCCGTACAGTTTCACGTCAGGAAGGGTCGTCATCAGTTCTAGATCAGAAGGCCAGTAGCGTGTCTCCGCAGTTTGTTCCGAAAGAAAGGCTTTGATTGCAATTCCGGCGTCCTCGGCTTTGACTGCTCCAAGCGACTTCAAAGTGGCCACCATGAAGCGGTTTAAATCCTTGGAGGTCTTCCGCAGGAGTGTGCGCCGGATAACCCAGCTCTCGATAGCGTCCAGGGCGATCCGTAACTGGTCACGAGGAACCGAGTGGTTCTCCGAGAGGAGCCATAGAAAAACAGGGGTAGTGGCCGCCAGTTCCATCGTTTCAATGACCCGAGAACGGAACCGGCCCTCGGGCGTGGATACATCGAGTTCGCTCAGCCCCCGGTAAGTATCGGCATCCTTCCGCAGTTCCGTCAGCAACGCTTCAGCGCGATCGACAGTGGTTAGTCGCGACCCTGCATAGTCCGCAAAAACTCTAAATACCAGTTCCGCTTTTACTTCTTCTTGCAAGCGCATCGTGAGCCAGTACTGCAGGAAGATGTCTACACGGGACCGAATCTGACGGCCCTGGGAGATTTCAGCGCGCCACCATACGGTATCGAAGTCGGCCCAGTGTGTCCTCGACCACTTGTCCACATCTGCACCGATTTGTTCGCCCCGGCGGAATACCCAGTTCTTGATGAGGTCTGCTTTTAGTAGCGGGGTGCCCCGGTCATTCAGAGTTTCGAAAATAAGCTGCGAGTCTTCGTGGCCGGACAGGTCGATGGCGACCACTACCAATCGATGTTCAAGCGTTGAGCAGAGTTCCTTTGCGCGGAGTTCTTCAGTCCCCGGTGGGACGATCCCTTCTTCGTCTGGTGTCCCAGTTAGCCACCGTTCTACTTCGGACCGGAAGAAGTCGTGTGCCTCGATGACACGGTGCTCTTCGACCCGCGGTTCCTCTGGATCCATAGCGTGGGCAAAGGCGCTGCGGTCTGCCTGGGAGGGCCAGAGTTTGAAGCGCTCGATGCGGCCCTTGAAGGTGGACGCCTTATTCAAAATGAGCTCTTCGAGCTGATCCGCTTCCGTCTGGTGCCCGCGCCTAGCGATAACTTCGTGGGCGGCGTCAAGCAAAAGTTGAAGGGTGGTCATGCGTTGCTGGCCGTCGATGACTTCGTGTCGAGTCACATCGCCGGCAGACGGTGTCTTGGACTCGTAGACAACTGCTCCCAAGAAGTGATTTTGAATGGGGGGCTTACCGCCAGGCGCAAGATAGCTCTCGGTGACCCGGACCACGTCATCCCACAGAGGCGACCATTGGCTCTCCTCGTCCCAGACGTAGGGGCGTTGAAATGCGGGAATCTCAAAATGGCGGCGACCCTCGAAGAGGTCCCGCGGACTACGCGGATGAGTATCCACTTGCTTGCACCTTCCCGACTACGATGTCCTCAGCCACACGCTATCGGTCAAGTCGGGACGACGGTGGCAATTCTGCATTGCATTTCTTAGCGCGCCGTCGTACCCGGGACGCTGCACCCGGACTCATCACGCCTTCGAACACCGGTGGCTGACACCGGACGGTGGCCTAAGTACGCCTTTCCACCCGGCTGGACCAAACAGAATCCGCAGGACTGCTCTAGTTGTACTGACGCTGCCTGCTTCAAGCTGAGTTATAAACTGGCTCCCTAGGTCTCCGACGTGCGGCGATGCCCACTAACAAACTGAGGGAGCTTCCCATGGCACTGGTGATGTGTCCGCTGAACGGCAGCCACGAGGACGTCGAGGTCCTCGAGGTGCTGCCGGATGGGCGAAAAAGGTCCTGGTGCCCGGACTGCGACTACGCCTGGGCGCAGGGCGCGGCTCGGCCCACGCCCGGACCTCGATCGTCCCAGTGGCCGCCGAGAGATCTACCTACGGCTGAGAACGTCACCCCGGAGGCCAAAGCGGCCGCCAGGCGCCTCCAGGCCGAGTTCCTGCGACAGGAGGATGCAGGAATCGATCCTCGCGTGCCGGGCTTCTGGTCCAAGTACAAACGCATCTTCAGCGAGGAATGCCTTTCCACTGCAGATCCGGCAGACCTGCGGGCGTTCGGGACCGACACCAGCGGGTCCAACCTAGGCGATCAAAGGGCATTCCTCCGTGCTTTCGACAAGAACCCGGAGTATGGTGCAGCTCAGGTCCGTCAGGTGGTGAACTATTTGCTGCGGGGGACTGACAAGCCCTTGGAGGATCGGCTCACAGACATAATTAACGATCGCGTCTCGTTCTCATTCCCGGGCTTCAAGGAAGTACTGCTCTCGAAAGTGCTTTCGGTCGCTTATCAAGAGAGGTTCCTGACACTCCTGACTTATAAACACAAGTCGATGGCGGCTAGAGCACTTTTCGGACTGGACTTGCCGCCTCAGTCCCAGTCGCTGATCGGTCAGCAGATCGTGTGGAGCAACGACCTGCTGATGGGGCTTGTGGGCGATCGCTTCATGCACGGTCCACACGCAGGCGAGTTCCTGTGGTGGACGCTGCGCCAGGCCGCGAATAAGCGGCAACTGCCGCAACAGTAAGAATGCGGACCAAACCGAATGGCTGACGGCGCAGATTTCCGTGAGCCTGAGCAGGCAGGTATTAGTGGAAAGAAGCAGTGTGGACATTGTCCACAGTTTCCGTCTTGTACTGGGCCAAACAGCCCTCGGACTGACCCGGACTCCGCATGTTTTCGCGGGTTCCCAGTGTTTTCAAGGGTTGGAATGTAGTTCGAGTCCCACCTCGGGCACAGTGTTTCCGCGGGTCAGAGGCTTTTTTGCTGTTTAGTGTGTACAAACCTTGACGCCGGTAAATTTTGGGCGTACAAGCAGGTTCGGTCGCGTGCTCTCCGACCAGGCCGGCTAATGGGCTCGCGTCCTCCGGAAGTTTGTAATTACGTCAGCCAGCACAGCCTTCCATCGCGAGATACATCAGCAAAGGGATGCTGCTCTTCCGCGGCTTGGGGGCCCGCGAAAGCGATTAGGCTGGCTGGCTACGGCTGGAGCCACAGCCAGGACTACGAGGGTGAAATGGCCGGGCGCCACGGTTCAGAGCGGGTAATCGCTGTGAAGCGTTTGCCCATGAGTTCGTATCCCGCAGCATTAGGGTGCAGACCATCCGGCAGGTACTCGGCGTCGCCGGCGCCGAAAAGTCGGAGCCCGTCGAGGAAATAGAGGTTCGGGTCATTTGCGGCCCTCGACTCGACGATGGACGCAAGAATCTTTCGAATTTCGACCAATGTTAGCTGCCCGTCATTGGGTCGGCGAGGAATATCGCTGCCACGAACGGTCCCGTTTTCGGACATCGTCGGTCCAGGTGTTTCTTCGTGCGCCGGGCAGAAAATTGGGCCGATAATGACGACTGGTGTCTCTGGCTGGCCCTCACGGATCGTGTCCAGAAAGCCGTGAACTGCTGGCCCAAAGGTGCGCTTTCGAAAGGTTGCTCCATTAACCACATTGATTCCGAGTTTGAGCGTGATGAGTTCAGCCGGTTCATTCCTGATGGATCTGGCAACGAACGGATCAAGATGTGCCGAACCGCCCAGCCCGAGGTTGAGCAAATCCAAACCCAATTCACGCGCGGCGATCACCGGCCAAACACCCAAAGGTGTGTCGGCCGCGGCTGCCTGGCTGATAGAACTTCCATAGTGGATCCAACGCGGACCGGTCCGATTTCCCGGCCGCAGCTCAGAATCAGCACGCAGCCGGTGAAGTCGGATACTGGAGTTGTGCGGCAGCCAAATCTCGACAGTCTGATCGCCATCAGCGGGAGGTAGTTCGAACCGCACAATGCTCCGCGAACCCGGGACCGTGACAGGTGGCTGATCACGATCACCGACCTGCAGAATATCGCCCTCCTCGAAGAACACACTTTCCTCGTGGCCGCCTCCGGTCGTGAGGCAAACTGCCGCGGGCCGGGCGGGGAATCCGAGCCACTCCAGCGAGACTCGGGTGAATGTCATTTCCAACTCGATCCAACTGGCAGCGGTCGTCAATACCAGCCGGACTCCCGAACTCTCTGAGGATGCTCGCCCGATCATCAGATCCCCACCGTCCTGAGCACGCGTCCAACCAGGAAGGCGCGAAATGCTAATCCCATCTTCCACAGCTTCTACATGCAAGGCCCCGCGGACCGCATCCCTGATCAGCGGAAAGTTCCCTACCGCAAGGTCCCACTCGGTCAAAAATGGCATCGTCGAATTCCTCAAAGTTCTTAGGGCAAACCCCAGTTGTCCGACTTAGGATTCTCTATCGGGAACCAAGTGGACATCACCATTTTCATTGAGTGACAACCGGCCTGCCGCTGAGCTACATCTTTACGGAAACGTGGTCTTCCTCGGCCAAGGCACCCATGGCGAAGTGACCGACATACCCGGCTACCTTCGCAAGTGCGATCGGCCCAGAACGCATTGACGCGCTGCTGCCCGGACAGAAGTGCGTACGAGTTTGGATCGGGGGTGGTTGACGGCTTGACGAACATAGAAGCATCCGGGACTGCTGCCGGACGTCAGGTTGAGGTGTGCCCGACCTGGCAAACATAGCTCTTGACGCCGATTCTCCGGACCTAATGAGGCCAGCTACCTACGAGACCGTTAGATTTTTCGCAGTTCCACGGACAGCGAGGGGAAACCTCGTCGGAACGTTGGAATTGCCGATGCCGGTCGGCCTGGTCGGAGGCGCCACCAAGGTTCACCCGGTGGCGCAGGCGAATGTTGCCGTTCTGGGTGTGGGCACCGCAACCGAGCTGGCAGAGATCATCCTGGCCGTCGGTCTGGCCCAGAACGCAGGGGCTCTCCGTGCCTTGGCAACAGAGGGCATCCAGCGGGGCCACATGTCCCTGCACGCGCGCAACATCGCAGTCACTGTCGGAGCGCATCTGGACGAGGTGGACGCCGTCGTCGCCCGGATGATTGCAGAGAAGAGCGTCCGAACCGACTTTGCGGAGAAGGTCCTCGCCGAATTCCGCGCCGGAGCCCGGGCGTGACGGGGCCGCGGCCAGCGGTCTACAGCACTCCAGGCTTCCCCACGGATGTCAGGGTCTACGAGGTGGGCCCCCGCGACGGCCTTCAGGCAGAAGCTACGCTCGTACCCACGCATGTAAAGGTTCGCTTCATTAAAGAGCTTGCTGAGGCTGGCCTGCCAGTCGTGGAGGCGACCAGCTTTGTGTCGCCGAAATGGGTGCCCCAGCTTTCCGACGCTGCGGAGGTGCTCGCGGAACTCGGCGACCTCACCAGCCATCCTGTTCTGGTCCCCAACATGCGCGGACTTGAACGGGCCCGGGAGAGCGGGGCGAAGTCCGTGGCAGTGTTTGTCAGCGCCACCGAGACGTTCGCCCGGAAGAACCTCAACATGAGCCGCGCCTCAGCCTGTGAGACGGCGATGGAAGTCGTCGCTGAAGCCATCAAGAGAGGCATGACAGCCCGCGGTTACGTGTCCATGTGCTTCGGGGACCCGTGGGAAGGGCCGGTGGGGAAAGACACGGTGGCAGAAGTTTCGCGTCAACTGCTGGACGCGGGCTGTTACGAAATCAGCCTCGGTGACACCATTGGCGTCGCCACCGCCGGGCACGTGAAAGCCCTAATAGATGAGCACGTCCAAGGCGGCGTACCGCTGGAGCGGCTTGCCCTGCATTTTCACGATACGTACGGGCAGGCGCTCTCCAACGTCCTGGCCGGTCTCCAGGCCGGGATCACCTGCTTCGACGCATCTACCGGCGGCATAGGTGGATGCCCTTTCGCAGGAAGCGCGACGGGCAACTTGGCCATGGAGGAACTCTTGTGGCTCCTCCACGGGCTGGGAATAAGTACAGGCGTTGACCTGGACGCAGTAGTGCGGGCGGGCCAGACCATCACTGATCTCCTTGGCCGTCGGCCTTCCCGGATTGCCCAGGCTATGGCTGGCTGATCTGGCGGGGAGGACTGATCATGAGCGTAACCATGGATCCCATGGTGACTGATGTGGATCAGGAAGAGTTAGCGCAGCAGCTCCTGGCCCAGGCCAGGGAGCGGGGCATGGGCCTCGTCGGCCCTGACGGGCTGTTGAACCGTTGACGAAGAACGTATTGGAGACCGCTTTGGAAGCGGAAAGGAACGAACACCTCGGATACGAAAAGCACGACGTGGCCGGGCTGGGGAGCGGGAGCTCCGGCAAAGGCACCCGCACGAAAACCCTGCTGACTGAGATCGGGCCGGTGGAGATCGATGCGCCGCGGGACGCCGGCTCCATTTCCGATCCTCAATCGTGCGCAAGCGGCAGCGGCGGCTGACCGGTGTTGAAGAGATCGTGTTGTCACTGAGCCCGAAAGGGCTCACGACCGAGGAGATCGCGGCGCACTTCGCCGAAGTGTTCGGCGCCAGCGGCTCCAAGGACACCACCTCGCGCATCACCGAGAAGGGCAGCGGGGAGATGATCGAGTGGCAGAACCCGCAACCAAGCACGGCGTAATGGGGTCACCAAGAACGCGGCTACAGGGTATGGGGGACGCGGTATTAAAGTCAACGCTATTCTCCCCAATGCGATTCGCACACCTCTTGCCGGGACCGCGCCTCCGGAGGTTATCGAAAGTTTGATTGCCCCTCAGACGATCAAACGAATGGGAGAGCCAGGGGAGGTCGGTTACGCTGCAGCCTTCCTGATCTCAGACCGTGCGCTCTTCGTGACCGGCACCAGCCTTCCGGTCGATGGTGGATTCTTCGCCTAGACTGACGTTCGCCATCGTCTAAGCAGGCTCGACACTTCCTTGGCAGTACCGGAAGCTATAGAACATGCCTCGTACTCAAAGAGGGGAATCGGTCCTCTCGCGCGCAGTCCGCATCGTAGAGGCTTTCGGGCCCGGTGATACGGCCCTGACAATCACTGAAATTGCGCGGCGGTCCGGGCTGCACATCGCGACCGCATCTCGCTTGGTGGAAGAACTCGGTAGATTTGGGTGGCTTCAAAGGGACGAGGACCGCCGCGTGCGGATCGGGGTTCGAATGTGGGAAGTGGTTTCGCGCGCCTCGCCAACCCTCAGCCTCAGGGAAGCCGCCATGCCTGTCATGGAGGACCTCCATGCGATTGTTGGCCAGAACATCCAACTGGGTGTCATGGAAGGCGACGAGGTGCTTTTCGTCGAGCGTCTCACAGCCCCCGGAGCCGTCATCAACATCACGAGGGTTGCAGGACGCCTGCCCCTGCACGCCTCATCCTCAGGTCTGCTGCTCCTGGCATTCGCCCCGCCGGCGCAGCAGGAACGCATCTTGGGGCAACCGCTGGAAGTGTTCACTGAACAGACCATCAGCACCCCCTCACAGCTGCGGGCAGCCCTGGCAGAGGTGCGTCGCCAGGGATATGCCTTCCTGCCCGGACACATACACCCCGATGCCACCGGCGTCGCCGTGCCCGTCAAGGACCCGGCCGGAAAAGTAGTGGCCGCCTTGGCGATCGTTGTACCGAACGACGCCGCCGCAAAGTCTCGCATCGCCGTACTTCAAGCCGCTTCCTCCGCTGTGTCCCGTGCGATGGAGTACCCGGCGCCCCCTCCTTCATAGCTCCCCCCAAGATTTATTCTCTCAATCATTGAGACTCGCGTAGTGGTGTAGGTCACGTTCGGTTGAACCTTGGGTAGAACGCTGCGAGCAAAGGAGCCGAGATGTTAACGGGAATGAATTCCGTCGCCGACGGGTCGCAAATCCAGCTGACCGTGACGGCGAAGATCAGGGTTTCGACAGACGTGGTTGCCCTGAACCTGGCCCGCCCTGATGGGCGGAGGTTGCCTGACTGGACGCCAGGATCCCATGTGGATGTAGTGCTTCCCTCCCGCATTATTCGTCAGTATTCGCTTTGCGGGGACAGGTGGGACGCTTACAGCTACCGCATTGCTGTCCTGCATGAGCGGACCGGGCGCGGGGGCTCCGCCTACATCCACGAAGAGCTGACGAAGGGGACTATGGTGGCGCTGGGCGGGCCCCGGAACAATTTCCCTCTTGTGCCTTCCGAAAAGTACCTGTTCATCGCTGGCGGTATCGGCATAACCCCGATGCTTCCGATGATCCAGCAGGCAGAGATGCTTGGGGCTGACTGGAAGCTGCTCTATCTTGGCCGGTCAAGGAACACTATGGCCTTTCTGGACGAGCTCGCTGCCTACGGCGAGCGGGTTGTGGTCATGCCCAAGGACGAAACCGGGCCGTGTCACCTGGGTGAGCTCATCGGCGGGCCCTCCATGGATACGAAAGTCTACGTCTGCGGTCCGCAACGCCTTCTGACCGCCGTCGAACATCATTGCGCCCAATGGCCGACAGGCTTGCTGCGTCTGGAACACTTCGCGGCCAAGGCGCAGGGCGCCCCGGCGCGGGACACAGCCTTCGAAGTCGAGCTTGCCCGGGCAGGCCTCTCCGTTACTGTTTCCCCGGACGAGAGCGTTCTTGACGCACTTCAGGGGGCCGGAATAAACGTTTTGACGTCCTGCCGGGAAGGGACCTGCGGAACCTGCGAAGTGACCGTCCTTGCGGGGGAGCCTGACCACCGCGACTCCATTCTCGGCGACGCTGACCGGGCCGCGGGCCACTGCATGCTTCCATGCGTCTCACGCTCCTGCAGTGACCGCTTAGTTATTGACCTCTAACCCGGCTTCCTGAGAGAGGACCCGCGATGACTGCACAACCAATTACCTCGGATACCCCCGTAAGCAACGTCGACCCGTTCAGCTACGACGTACTCGAGGACCCCCTACCGTTCCAAGCCGCCCTCCGCGAGGCTGGTCCTGTTGTGTATCTGGAAAAGTACGATGTTTATGCGATGGGCCGCTACGCGGAAGTTCATGCTGCCCTGACTGACTGGCAAACCTTCCAATCTGCCGCCGGCGTGGGGCTGAGCAACTTCCGCTATGAAAAGCCGTGGCGGCCGCCGAGCCTGCTCCTGGAAGCTGACCCTCCTCACCACGATGCACCCCGCGCAATCCTTTCCAAAATACTTGGGCCCCGCGAGCTCCGCCTGCTGGCCGAGTCTTGGGCAGCCGACGCGGAGGAACTTGTGGACGATCTACTGGCGAAGGGCACCGAGTTTGACGCTGTCACGGACCTCGCCGCAGCGTTCCCCCTCAGGATCTTTCCGGATGCCGTCGGCATACCCCAAGAGGGGCGGGAGAACCTCCTGCCTTACGGAGACCACGTCTTCAACGCGTTCGGCCCTCCCAATGAACTCGTCGCCAAGGGAGCACCGCGCGTCGCCCAGCTTTCGGCGTCCATTGCCGCTCAGTGCGCCCGAGATGTTTTGACACCGGATGGATTTGGTGCGCAGATTTGGGCAGCGGCTGACAGGGGAGACATCACTGAAGCCCAGGCACCTTTGATTGTGCGGTCACTGCTCACTGCCGGCGTCGACACAACAGTGAACGGTCTCGCTGCCGTCCTTTCCGCGTTCGCCACCTACCCAGACCAGTGGGCCCGGCTGCGCGAAAATCCTGCCCTGTCGCGTACTGCGTTTGACGAGGCCGTACGGTTCGAGTCGCCCGTGCAGACGTTCTTCCGGACCACGACCCGCGACATCGAAGTGGGCGGAACCCTCATTCCCGAGGGCAGAAAGATCCTGATGTTCCTTGGCTCAGCCAACCGCGACCCACGCCGCTGGGAAAACCCCGAAATTTTCGACCTGAACCGGGACCCTTCCGGCCACGTCGGGTTCGGCTTCGGCATCCACCAATGCGTCGGCCAGCACGTCGCACGGCTGGAGGCGTCGACCATCCTGAACACACTGGCGAAACGCATCACATCCCTTGAAATCAACGGCCCAACCCGTCGGCACCACAACAACACCCTGCGGGCCTGGGAATCCCTGCCCGTGCGCGTCGAACTGGCCTGAAAGCCGCAGACGAGGCACTCAAGACGGAAACCCGCCCATCCGGGATACCAGACAAGTAATGCGACATACATGATGACGGCCACCTTCGGGCGGCGGCCCTGACTCACCCCTTGCCACCTCTCATCCCGAACTGCTTTCGGCGCTAACTCCTAAGTGCTAATGCAGCGCTGGAGGAATTGCCACGGCCATACCGCTGATTGTTATTCCGACGGAAAGGGGAATGTCCGCTGTAGCAGGCGCGGCCTGCCGACGTTCTGACCTTGGTGTAGGAGTTCGCAGGAGCCCTGACCCGGCCACTAGACACATACATCCCAAGATGGCGCCTGGTCGTGCTAGCCTCGGTCCCGCGCCATGGCTGCTTGGGTGTTCCGGGTGCCGGTTGCTGCTCCGTGGGGTGAGGCTTTCTCGATTTGGGCGAGGTCCGCCGTGGTGAGCTCGACGTCGGCTGCGGCTGCGTTCTCTTCCACGCGATGGGTCTTGGTGGTCCCTGGGATGGGGGTTGTGCCGTTGTGGATCACCCAGGCAAGTGCGAGCTGCGCTGGTGTGATGCCCCTTCGCTCCGAGATCGTCCGCAGCACGTCCAGGATCCGGAGGTTGGCCTCGATGGCTGAATCGGAGAATCGAGGCAGGTTCCTGCGGGCATCACCTTCCGGCAGATCATCCTTTCTGGTGATCGTGCCGCCGAGGAAGCCCCGGCCCAGCGGCGAGAACGGAACAAACCCGATGCCCAGTTCACGGGCGGCATCAAGGACTCCGTTGTGCTCCGCATCCCGCTCGAACAGGCTGTACTCCGACTGAATGGCTGTGATCGGGAACGTGGCATGAGCTCTCCGCAGTGTTTGGGCTGACGTTTCGGAGACGCCGATGTAGCGGACCTTGCCGGACTCCACCGCCTGCCCCATCGCCCCGATCGTTTCCTCAACCGGTGTTGCCGGGTCGACGCGGTGCAGGTACCAGAGATCGATATAGTCGGTTCCCAGATGACGAAGGGACCGGTCGAGGGCCCGGCGTGCGTACTCAGGGGAACCGTTGGGCCCATGAGGCGTCCCGTCGTCGTCGAACTCAATGGCGAACTTCGTGGCAATGCTCACGCGATCGCGATCACCGCCAAGCGCTTTCCCCAGCAGTTGCTCATTGGTGAAGGGCCCGTAGGCCTCAGCGGTGTCGAACATAGTCACTCCGAGGTCCAGCGCCCGGCGGATGGTCCTGAACGATTCGTCCTCGGTGGCGCCGCCGTAGAAAGCGCTCATACCCATGCAACCAAGGCCCATGACGGAGGTGGTCAGGCCTTGCGAGCCCAGTGGAACCTGTTTCATATGCTGCCCTTTCACATCAAGGTCCGGAGCGTCCGGATGCTTCCAGCGTCGGTGCTGGTGTGCACACCATGTCAAATGGGAGACTGGGGAGCATGCCTCCCCTGACACCGGCCGGACCCGACCCCGGCCTCACCATCAGTGAAGCGGCAGACCTTCTGGGCACCACCGTGGACACCATCCGCTATTACGAGAAGGAAGGCATCGCCCCCGCGCCGGGAAGAGGGCCGAGCGGGTGGCGCAGATACGATGCTTCGGCCGTGAGTTGGCTCGCTGGGGTGCTCATGCTCCGCGGTACCGGCATGAATATCCAACAGATGCGTGAGTACGCCGTTGCGTACCAGGCCGGGGCCTCTGCAGAAGACCGGCTCGCCCTGCTTGAGCAGCACCACGAGGCGGTTCTTGACCGACTCGCGGAAGTACATGTGCACCTCGGTGCCCTGGAACGGAAAATCAGCGCCTACAGGGAAGCCATCCACACCGGCAATCAGGTGCCGAGCCCATAGCTGCCGTCAGCCGTGTCAACGAGAAGGCAATGTAGCGGGGGTGTGGAACAAAACGCGATTTTCTGCAGCTAACTACGCGAGCAGTCCCACTGTACTCGACAAGCTTTCCTAGTCCTCGTTCTCCCGGTGTTGGCGAATAATCATCACGCCACCTTCCTGCGGGACCACACGTCAAGAAGATCCGCGCGGCAAGTGGGCCTCGCTGCGATCGAGCTGCGCGCCCGGCGCTGGCCCCAGGACCTGCTCGCGTGTCCCTAATACCTGCATTGCCCCCTCCAGCCGATTGGCTTCCCCGCGGGAGCGCAGGGATCACAACGTGGACGCCGGGCCGCAGGGAACACCACAATCAAATAGAGCAGATGGGTACCTATTGCCTACATGGGCCACGACTTCCGGATGGGGAACAGGTGTACTTCGCTGTCAGCAGCGGAGGGAACCGGGTGACCTTCGCCAAGCTCCTCAGCAATGGGCAAACCTGTGTCGCGACCAACCTTGCAGAATGCGGGTCAGAGACCCGTCCTGGTCAGAAACGTTCGTTGCGGGGGCTTCCACGTGCTCGCAACAAACCTAAGTCTCTACAAATGCAATGAGCAAGGGGTGGGGTAGGTGGCCCGCTTCGAGAGCATGCGATCGTTGCCTTCGTTAGCCGTGGTCATCTGTTTTTCGCAGTTCCACCGACAGCAAGTCCTCGGTGGTGGAGCCTGCCTCCGCATGCACCGCGAGCACGAGTGTCTGCGAGTCCTGAATTCTTGCTTCCGCCGGGATGGCGTACTCGATTACCCCGTGGCCATCATTCGTTGCGGAACGCAATACCTTAGTCAGAGGCGCACCGTTTAGGGTGAGCCGGGTGAGCCGCTGGCGACGTCCCGGATTTTTGCGGCTTTTGATCCTGAGGCAGGCTGCTTCAATGTGGGGGTCCTTGAGGATGCAGGAGAACCAGCCTGTTGCGGTTCGCCAGTGCAGGCCGTCCTGTCCAGCGGCGCGCGTGCCTTCGCCAGCGAAGAAATGGTCAGCTTCTGGTTGCTGTTCGCCGGCGGTGACGGCGTCGGTGACGGCCTCCGATGTCGCTGCATCTGCATCCATGATGGCGAGTTCGGCGGTCCGGACCTCGGGGACCGGTCCGGTTGGCCAGTAGACCGTGTAGCGGTCGTTGTGGAGCCCCGCGAATGGTTCAAGGCGGACACGGACGGTAGAGCCATCCTTTGTGGCCGTGAGGTCCGCGGCCAGCGTCTCGCGGTTGATCATGACAACTGCGTCTGCCGGCTGGCGTGCGGAGACGACCGGAGTGTTCGCGAGGGCTGTTTGGCGGCCGCTGGTGACATGGGCCCATGCGTTCGTCAGGTGCTTCGAAGCTTTCCGCCGAGCCATCCACCAATAGATCTCGGGGAGTGTTCCGCCACGAGGTTGTTCCACGTCCAAGGAAGTGGGACATAAGCCCACGCCCCTTCATTGCTGATTTCCGTGTGTGCACTTCGCGGCTCGGATTCCGTGTGCTTAATGATCTGCGGCGGTCAGATGGTCCTCACAGGGAGGTACTGTATGAGTCGAGTCTTCGAAGGCCGGCGTTGATCGCTACTGCAGCAACACCGGCTCGGGATTCCTGGGCCGTCTTCACGAGGATGTTCTCCACGTGAGTTGTGACGGTGCGGATGGAAATGCCGAGTTCAGATGCGATCTGTTGGTTAGAGCGCCCCAATGCAATGCGATCGGTAACCTCGGCTTCGCGTGCTGTCAGCCCGAAGGGAAGCTCCATTGGAGTCTCAACGATCAAAGCGACGTCACCTTTGCCTGATGCCACCCCGGCAGTGCGGGTGATCTCCAGCGCTACGCTTCCCTTCTCGGAGGTCCAAAGCCCGGACACGGAAGCTGCCGGTCCGGCCAGAAAGCGCGAGACGAAGTCCCTGAACCGGGAGTCAAATACGACACCGCTCATCTCCCTGGAAATGACGGGCCTAGGCGAATCCTGTCCATCGAAGAGCGCTGCTCTACAGTCTTCGCGAAGTCGCAGTATTGGGTAGCCGGAAGATTGCCTTCGGCACAGCTCTGCGACGATCGGGGACAGCGCGCCAATAAGGTCGCGGGCATCATCGTCGAAGTTGTGGAAACGGGAGGCGGAAAGGTGGAGCATTCCCGCGTATTGGCCGTCGTCGGAGATGAGGCAGGCGCTCATGCCATCCGCGAAACCTGCGGGTGCCAGCGCCGTCTGGTACAGCTCCGTATCCCGGTAGTCGTACTTCAGGTCATCGATGCGTAACGGTTGATGAAGCTTAAGCAGCTTCCGATGGGCTTTGGTTGAAGCGTAGGGGTCACCCAGTGCTGTGAGGGTTTCTGGCTGGTAGCCATCGTTGGCCAGCACGTCGTGTTTGGATAGCGCACGGTTCCAGAAAATCAGTGCGGCGGCGTCGTGCCTGGTTCCGTCGGCCAGAACGTGCAGAATCTCGTTGGCGCCGTCGCGCTGGTATTGGGCTGCGCCGGCAGCGAAAGCTGCCTTGAGGAGAATTTGGGACTTTCCGCTGACCATGATGGCCTCCAAGACGGGAGGATCCTGACCTCCGGGTACGGGCTAATTATACGGCCCTCTCTTTCGTATCGGGCCTGACGGACGCCTAGGCAGGCCGCAGCCGTCCGGTTTCGTCAGGGCGTACGTACAAATACCGATGTTGCCAGGACCTCTGTATTCCTAGGCTTGATCACACGGAGTGATGAGCGTCACCTGAGTCGTGAAAGAGCACAAAGTGACAAGCAATGAGCCAAAACTTCTTCTCGGAACTCACACCAAGTGTGAGACGAAGTGCCCCTTTGGCAGGGCAACGCGGCCAGCCGGCTGCAACGACAGAAGCGATTCCGGCGACGCATCTGGCACCAAGGAGCAAGCCAATGTCCTCCCTTGAGATCCACGGGCAGGCAGACCGTTTCAACGTCGGGCCGCTCGAGGACATCTGTTTCACAGTTGTATGCCGCGGAACTTCCAACTTTCAGTCTCAGTTGTTGCGGATCGAAAAATACCGCGGCGAAGCGATCGCATCTTTCATGGATGCCATGCCAGTTACCAGCACTATTGACGCGGTGACGGAACGCCGGGTCCACGCAACCTGTCTTCGCCCGTTTCTGGAAGTTCCAGGCAGCGAAGGTGCGCTTACCGGAGTTCAGGGTGTCACCTTGGGAGCGTTGATACGGCCAGACGAGCCCGAGGCTTCTTGGCAAGGTGTTGTGACCGCCTGGGATACAAGCAGCAACAGCGGCATTGGGCTCTTCCTGCAGCAGCGCAAGCTGACGCTTCTGGTCGGGGACGGTCACGCCAGGTTGGAACTCAGTCTTCCTGAAGAACTTCGTCCTGGCCTCTGGTACGAAGTCGCCGCGTCGTATGACCTCGCAGCCGGTCTCGGCGTTATTTTCCTGAAGCCTCGTACCGCATCAGTCCATTCGGAACTTCGCGGCAGCCAAACAACGGCCGGACATCGCAGACTCGAGCAACTGCCAGCCGTTCCGATGATGCTCGGCACCAGTGCCAAATACGTCTCAGGGTGGATGGCCGCAGAAGAGTCCTTCAAGGGAACTATCGAGTCGCCTTACGTGATCGCGAAGTCCACGCCGGCAACTGATCTGTGGGGGCTACACGCCCGGCGACTCCAGGCCCCGGACCTCGTAGCGGCGTGGGATTTCTCTGAAGGGCTTTCCGAGGGCGGGATCCACACAAACCAGGTTCCGGATGTCGTTGGCTCGTTTCCCGCCCACTGCGTTAACGCCCCGATGAGAGCCGTCCCTGGTCACCGCAGCTGCATAGCCGACGGCATCGGAACGACCCCGGAAGGCTACGGTGCCATCCACCTGCTCGACCGCCGTCCAGATCCAGAGAGATGGAAATCGCGGATCGTCCTCCCTATACCACAAACACTGCAGGCAGGGTTCTACGCCGTGCGACTAAAGGCCTTAAACGTCGAGGAATTTGTTCCCTTTGTCGTCTCACCCGCAACGGAACCTGACGACCCACTGCAGCAAAGACAGCCCAAGTCCCATTAACGTCCGCCCACGAGGCCGCATCACAGCACAGAGCGCCCATCGATCGCTCGTTTTCACCGATCCACCTACAGAATCCGCTGAGCCGAATTCACGGCTAGGATTTCTTCCGAGAGGCACAGATAGCCCATGAAAACTGACAGTCACGCTACCCCGGCCAGTGACGCCGGGATCAACGACGTCGAGCAGCAGAAACTAGGGGCTCTTGGCTACAAGCAAGAGCTCAATCGCACCATGACCCTCACGGACGTCGTTGTCTATGGGCTCATCTTCATGGTGCCGTTGGCCCCCGTGCCCGTTTTCGGTACCATCTTCAACTTCTCCCACGGCATGGCCGCCTTGGTTTACCTGGTCGCCGGTATCGCCATGTTCTTCAGCGCCGTCAGCTACAAGGAGATGGCCAAGGAATACCCCGTGGCAGGGTCCGTGTACTCCTATGTCCGCTTGGGGACCAGCAAATTCGTTGGCTTCCTTTCTGGATGGGCCATCCTCCTCGACTACCTCCTCCTGCCGGCGCTGCTGTGCATCCTCGCCGCATCCGCCATGGGAGCACTCATGCCTGAAGTTCCAGGCTGGGTGTGGGTCATTGGCTTTATCGCCGTGGTCGCCTTCATCAATCTCCGCGGAATCGTGGTCACGGCACGGATGAACATGATTTTTTTGATCATTCAAGGAGCAGCGCTCGTCGTGTTCGTGGGCGGAGCCTTGGTAGCAATTACTCAAGGGCGGGCGCAGTTCAGCCTCGCACCCTTCTATCAGCCAGAATCCTTCTCCTGGGAGCTCGTGTTCACGGCCATCCCGGTCGCTGCCCTTAGCTACATCGGCTTCGATGCGATCTCGACGCTCAATGAAGAAGCCAAGGGCGGCGGAAAAGCGGTCTCGAAAGCGACCATGATCGTGCTCTGGCTAGTCATCGCCATGTTTGTCGCGCAGGTCTACTTCGCGGCTCTCTTCGTTCCGAACAACGAACCCTTCGCCGACGGTGACGCCGTGAACAACGCCTTCTACTACATCAGTGAAACCGTGGTGGCGCCTTGGTTCAAAATCGTCTTCACCCTGATCACGGCCTTGATAGCGCTCTTTGCCAACGTGCTGGTATCCCACGCGACCACCTCAAAGATGATCTTCGCAATGGCCCGCGACGGGCAGCTGCCCCGACGTCTGGCAGTGGTCACCCAGAAACACAAAGTTCCGGCCGCTGCCATGATCGTCGTAACCATCCTCACCGCCGTTATCGGCGTCCTGGCCGTAGGCCAGATCGAACTCATCGTCACGATGGTCACCTTCGGCGCACTCACCGCGTACATCCTGCTGCACGTCAGCGTCATCATTCACTTTGGAATCCGGCAGTCCAGCAAGAAGTACTTCATGCACTGGATCTCGCCAATCCTCGGCATTGCCGTGCTCGGATACGCCCTCTACAGCACTAACATTCTGGCCAAAGTCATTGGCATCTCCTGGCTGGTCATAGGAACGATCGTCGCGCTCGTTCTGAAGCGCACCGGCCGCACCCTCGAAAGCGAGGACGGTCTCTAGACAGCCACGCGCCCCTTGCCGTTCACCGACGGGGCGAAAGCACCGGGTCTGCCGCCTTAGCAGCGCCCGGTGCTTTCGTGGCGTGTCAGGAAGTCTTTTGCCCCAAGGCTCCCGGCAGGAGAGGGCTCCACTCTCCAATAGGAGGCTCTGGACTACGCAAAACTACCGATATTTTTCCCGTCACCCCGGCCCTAACGTTGAAGTTACCTAGAACACAAAACGCTTCAGCGCAGGTAACGGGGGAGTTCCCCGAACCAGCCCGCTCCACAGCAATCCCATCTCAGAATGAAAGCGAGAACCTCTTGAATCCGCGGACCAGTCCACCAAGTGGCCAAGCAAATTGTTGCCGGAGGGGAGCGAACTGATGCGTACCAGCGCGGACCGCTCATCCGAACTCCTGAGCATTTTTGAACAGCGGTTCTCCGCCCGGCTTCGCCGCGACTTCACCGATGAAGTAGCAGCGGCGTACGACCGCTGCCCGCTGGGACCTCATGACGACAAGACCGCACGCGTCTTGCGGGCCCTGGGCAACGCCTCGGTCAACGGCAAAGAGATCGTCCTGAACCTCGGCCCCAACGGTCCCTGGGCGATCGGCAGGATCACCGTAGGAGCACCCGGAAACCTGGTTCTTCTGCCCTCAACCTTCTACACCTATGAAAACGCGCTACGCGGAGTGTTCGCGCTGCGTCGCAAGAACTTTTTGGAGAGCTGAACCATGACTGCCCAAGCCGCCCCCTCATCCGAGATCCTCGTCGAACCGAAAATCTTCGGCTACACCGACCGTTTTGCCGCCCGCCCGGGTGAAAGCATTTCCTTCCACGTCAGCTGTGAGGGACCCTCCGCTTACCAAGCCTCACTTGTCCGCCTACGGCACGGGTTCACCGGCGAAGCCGGGCCGGGCTTCCTGGAAACTCCGGTTGCATCAGAATTCGATGGTCAAAAACAGGGCACGCAATACGTATGCCAGCCCGGATCCTATGTCGAGGTGCCAGACCCGTCCTCGCTGATGACGAAACCGGACGGACTGGTCATCAAAGCCAAGGTGTACCCCACGTTGCCCCTGAGCTCCCGCTCCGGTAACTACGGCGCCTACCACGTCACTCAGAACTCATTCGGAGGAGGCAGCGACCGGCAGGTCATCCTGGGCAACTGGGACGAAGAGTCCTCCAGTGGCTACGCACTTGTCCTGGACGCCGGCCGACCCACCTTCCTCTGGAGCGAACAGGGCACCGTGAAGTCACTGGCTCTTGAAAGCCCGCTGGAAGGACATCATTGGTACAGCCTCCAGGTCGAGGTGAACACCGCAGATGGCCAGATCCATCTGACGCAGGCACCGTTGTCCAACATCATGAACCGGTACACCGACCACGCACTGCCCCTGGAAGCCGAAGACAACGTCGCAGACGCCATCCCTGCAGCCAGCGCACCCGAAGCCCCGTTCCGAATCGGCGCCGGAGCGCGTCGAGACGGCGAACGATGGCTTGCAGCCAACGGCTTCAACGGCAAGATCGGCGATGTCTCCATTCAGCGACGCACTCCCACCAGAACGGAGACCGTTGCTGACTGGCACTTTGGACGCAGCAGCCGTGATGACGGACTGCTCCTGTGGGACGTCATCGACGAATCACCAAACCAGCTCCACGGAACATGTCACAACGCACCAACCCGAGCCGTCGCAGGACACTCCTTCACCGGTCTGGTGGATGACTTCCGGCTTGTCCCCGATGAATACGACGCAATCCACTTCCACGACGACGACATCACCGACGCCGGCTGGCCAACAGCGTTCACTTTGAACGTTCCCTCTGACCTGCCAAGCGGCGTATACGCGGCCAAACTCACTGCCGAAGGCGCGGAACAGTACCTTCCCTTCTTTGTCCGGGCCGGCGAAAAGAAGAACGACGTCGCCGTGCTGTTCTCCACAGCAACATATCTCGCGTACGCCAACGACCGCATTGCCTTCGAGGCAGACGGAGCCGAGATCATCGTCAGCCGGACGCCCATCCTGGACCGCGAAGACCTCACGCTCCAGGATCACCCCGAATTCGGCCGCTCCTGCTATGAAATCCACAACGATGGCTCCGGAGTTGTCTTCGGCAGCGTCCGCAAACCCATCCTGACCCTCCAGCCCAAACACCGGGCATGGTTCCAAGCCGAAGGCGTATGGGGGCTGCCCGCAGACCTGTGCATCGTTCACTGGCTCGAAACCGAGAACTGCGACTACGACGCCATCACTGATGAAGACCTCGACCGCGAGGGATACAGCCTTCTCAGCGACTACCGGGTAGTCATAACAGGCAGCCACCCCGAATACGTCACACGCAACGAACTCACCGCCCTGGAGGAATTCACCGCCAACGGCGGAAGGCTGATGTACCTGGGCGGGAACGGTTTCTACGCCACCGTCTCCTTCGACCCCGACCAGCCACACCTGATGGAACTCCGACGCTCCGACGGCGGCACGCGCCCCCACCAGTCCCCGTACGGAGACAAACGCCACGCCACATCCGGGGAACTCGCCGGCATCTGGAGGAACAAAGGCCTACCGCCGCAGAAGCTCGCCGGAGTAGGGTTCGCCGCGCAGGGCTTTGACCGCTGCACCTACTACGAACGACTTGAGGACAGTCACACCCCAGCCGCAGAATTCATCTTCGACGGAATCGGTGAAGACGAGCGCCTCGGCGAGTTCGGGATCATGGGAGGCGGCGCCGCCGGCGCCGAAGTCGACTGCTACCAGCCCGGTCTCGGCTCGCCCCCCGGAACACTCGTCCTCGCAACATCAGGCCCACTGTCGGACGCTTACCTCCTGGCCGCAGAAGAAGTGTACGAATCCTTGCCCGGCACTGGCGGCACCGAACACCCAGGCGTCCGGTCAGACATCGTCTACTGCCCCCTGGAAGGAGGCGGCGGCTTCTTCTCAGTCGGTTCCATCGCCTACACAGCCGCGCTCTCCCACAACAACTACGACAACAACATCGCCAAGATGACAGGGAACGTCCTAAGGCGGTTCCGTCAGGCCCAGCCACTTGAAGTAGCACTCAATGAAACAGAAACACTTCAGGTAACCGGCAGCTGACGCGTAAACCAAAGAATCTCAGCTGCCCCACGAGGACAGCAGCGCGAAGCCTGAGGGCGGCCCATTCTCCGAGTTGGCCGCCCTCAGGCGCGCAACACCACCCAGCTTTCCCCGCCAGAGCCTGCCGACCATCGCACAGTGACGCGGACCCGCGGCATCAAAGTTTAAAGTCGACTACCAAGCGGCCACGACGGAGGTCCAATGATCACCACAATAGAAGCCGACCGCTACTTCCACATCACAGGGCTTACCACCACAGAAATCGAGGACAGCATAACCACCGCCGTCAGATTGGCCCACGCCCACTCAAAAGAGACGGTTGGGAAGGGGTACTCGTGACCCGTCACGAACCTGGCGTGTACACCGTGAATCTAAGCAGCGACATCCCCTATGGCACCAACATGGAACGAGTGGCTATGACAGGTTTGGATGGCCCCGGTAGGACGGTTATTTTTGGCCCCACTTCGTGACTCGCCGGGCTCTTGTGACGGTTATATGTGGCCCACCTTCAACGTTGGATTCATCAGTGGATGGGTGCGACGGAGGGTTGGTCCGGATGGAGTCGAGAGTGGAGTTGTTTGCGCGGATCCGACGGGATGCCCGTGTTGAGGGTTTGTCGGTCCGTGCGTTGGCGGCCAGGCACAAGGTCCACCGAAGAACCGTGCGTCAGGCGTTGGAGTCAGCTGCCCCTCCGGAGAGGAAACCGCGGCGGGGTGTTGCGTGGCGATTGGAGCCGTTCAAAGCTGCGGTCGACCAGATGCTTGTCGACGATACGGCTGCGCCACGTAAACAGCGGCATACGGCACGCAGAATCCTAGAGCGGCTGATAGAGGAGAACGGGGCGACGGAGCTCTCGTATTCAACCGTCCGGGATTACGTGAGGGTCCGCAGGGTGCAGATCGATGTGGAAGCCGGCCGCCGAGTCGAAGTCTTCGTCCCGCAGGAACATGCCCCTGGTGCTGAAGCTGAGGTGGATTTCGGCGAGGTCTTTGTCGTGCTCAATGGCGTGAAGACCAGGTGCCACATGTTCGTGTTCCGACTGTCGCATTCTGGTAAGTCCATCCACCGCGTTTATCCGACCCAGGCCCAAGAAGCATTTCTCGAGGGACATATCGAGGCTTTCAATGAAATCGGTGGAGTCCCGGTCAAACACATCCGATACGACAACCTGACCAGCGCAGTTACCTCGGTGTTGTTCGGGCAGGGCCGGAACAGGCAAGAAAACGACCGGTGGGTGCTATTCCGCTCCCATTACGGGTTTGATGCGTTCTACTGCCAACCAGGTATCGCCGGGGCTCATGAAAAGGGCGGTGTCGAAGGAGAAGCGGTATATATCAAGCTGTCTGTGACAGCGGGGTGGTTTTGTGGTTGATGCCGGCCTGGGAGGGCACAGCTGGTGCGGTGGGTTTGTTGCGGTATCTCTGCGGATGGCGTGCATAGATCGCGTCGAGGGTGGCTTGCCGTTGTAGGCGTGCTTGGTTCCCGCGCCCTTTGTGGACGAGGTCCGGGGTGTAGTAGTTCAAACCGCTGTGGCGGTGGTTGGCGTTGTAGTTGGCGAAGAAAGCCGCCATGTAGTCCCGGGCGTGCTGGATGTCGCGGAAGCGGCGCGGAAAGTCCAGGTCGTATTTCACGGTCTTGAACAGTGATTCGGAGTAGGGATTGTCGTCCGAGACCCTTGGCCGGGAGTAGGACAGAGTGATGCCCAGGGACTGGGCCAGCTGAAGGGTGCTGCCGGCCCTCATGGGTGCCCCGTTATCGGCATGAAGCACCTCTGGGCGCTGCCGGTTCGCGGTGACCGCGTCGGTGATCAGTGCCGCGGCCAGGGACGCGGTTTCGGTGTGTTCGACCCGGTGCCCAACGACCTTGCGGGAGAACACGTCCAACATCGTGTAGAGCCGGTAGGTGTGTTTCCCCGGGCCGTGGAGCATCGTGATGTCCCAGCTCCACAGCTGATTCGGGGCGGTGGCGTGCACGACCGGTTTGGCTCGTTTGGGACCGGTTGCCGTGCGTTGTTCGCGGCGGTCGCCGTTCTGTCCGTGCCGGGCCACGATGCGATGGGCGGCGGCGATGGAGAAGAAGCAGTGCCCGGCATCGAGCATCCGGTAGTAGGCCTGGGTGACGGAAAGGTTGGCGTATTCCCGGGAGTTCAACAGCTCCATGAACGCCTCGGCTTCGGCGTCGCTGATCCGGTTCGGGTAGGCCCGGTGGACATGGGGCACCAGGATCCCGGGCGGTGTGGGCGGGCTCAAGTGCCGGTACCAGGCCGTGCGGTGAAGGCCCACCAGGGCGCAGGCCTTCACCGCTGACCAGCCGGCCGTGATCAGTTTCCCGGCAAAGGTCAGGGCGATGTCTTTCCAGATTTTGGCGTCAGCCACTCGGGCCGCTGCGGCTCCGGTTCTTCCAGTTTCGGATCCGTCGCTGCCGCGCTCTTGGCCATCGCGTCCAAGAGCGCGGAAGCTTTTCCCAGAATGTCCACGGCAGCCTCGGACCGTGCCAGTTTGGCCTTGAGGATTTCGTTTTCTTTCAAGACCCGTTTGAGCAACTGCTTATCGCCTGCGTTCAATCGCTGGTCCTCCTTTACCGTGTCGGATCTGGACCTCAGCTGACCGGCTTCCCTCTGCCGGCACCAGGTGTTGATGGTGCCTTCGGTGATGCCGGCCGCCCGGATGAATGCGGCCTTAGAGCCCCACTCCAGGCATTTGTCGTACTCATCCAGAATCGCGTGCTTCTGGTCGGTCGTGAAGTGCTTCCGATTCGTGACACGGACAGGCATAACGAAATCCATGATGGACCTTCCCCGTCCTGAGCGCCGGCCGCAGCGACAGCGAAACTGTCACACAACAGCCTGACACACAGGGGAAGTGGGATGGTTTCGCCGGAACCGGCTCACTCCGATGCCCGTGGCGGCCTCCTTGAACGAGCTCAACGAGAGGATTAAGGACTGGGAATCCCGCGATGAAAACCGCCGGATCAACGACAGGATCCGCACTATCGGCGAAGACTTCGCAGCCGAACGCTCCCGGCTGAATCCGTTACCGGTGGAAGGGTTTGACCCTGGGCTAGCGTTGAGCCCGAGGGTCGACCGGTCATCAATGATCACCGTGAGGATGGTGAAGTACTCCGTCCCTGCACGGTTCATCGGCCGGAGGCTACGGGTGTCCTTACGCGCCTCTGAGGTTTTGGTCTTCGACGGGCGCCTGATGGTCGCCAGACATCAACGGATCGCAACCCGGACCGGATGCTCCGTCCAGTTGGACCACTATTTAGAGGTCTTGAAGACTAAACCCGGTGCGTTGCCTGGGTCCACCGCTCTGGCACGGGCGAGGGAGTCGGGATCGTTCACGACCGCCCATGAGGCCTTCTGGGCCGCATCCCGCAGGGTCAATGGTGATGCCGACGGGACGCGCGAACTGATCGACGTCCTCCTCTTGCACCGATGCATGGATCCTCTCGACGTTGAGGCAGGAATCATCGCTGCGCTCAGCGTGGGAGCGGTCAGCGCCGACGTTGTTGCGGTTGAAGCCCGACGCCATGCCGCAGCAGCTGTTTCCTCGGGTGGGGCCACCTCGGACCGTCATCACGGTGATCACGGTGAGGTGAAAATGCAACGAGTTGTCAGCCTGACCCAGCGCCGGCTGACAGACCCCGCGGCGGTGATCGCCGGCCTGCCACACGATAGCCGGCCCTTGCCCTCGGTCAATGCCTATGACGAATTGCTGGCCAAACGCAGTAAACACACCACCGAAGCGGGAACAGCGTCGAAGGAGAACATCTCATGAGTCCAACAGCCCCGACAGCCACCATTACCCCGACGCTGCGCCGCAGGCGCGGCCTTACCGAACAAGCAGCAATCGCGGCCGTGGACCAAGCTTGCCGCCGCCTGCGGCTGCCCACGGTGAGGGCGGTCCTGGAGGAAGCGCTGAGCGTTGCCCGGAAAGAGCAGCTGTCGTATCAGGGGTTCCTGGCTGAGCTGCTGCTGGCCGAATGCGACGACCGTGACCGACGTTCCTCGATCCGCCGCGTCAAAGCAGCAAACTTCCCAGGGACAAGTGGATTGGAGACTTCGATTTTGACGCGAACCAAAACATAAATCCCGCAACGATCCACACTCTTGCGGCCGGCGACTGGATCCGCAAAGGCGCTCCCTTATGCCTTATCGGTGACTCAGGGACCGGCAAATCCCATCTGCTTATCGGCCTCGGCACCGCTGCTGCAGAGAAGGGGTACCGGGTTAAATACGCCCTGGCCACCCGCCTGGTGAACGAACTCGTCGAAGCCGCTGATGAAAAAATGCTGGCCAAGACCATCGCCCGGTACGGCCGCGTGGACCTGCTTTGCATCGACGAGCTGGGCTATATGGAGCTTGATCGCCGTGGTGCCGAGCTGCTTTTTCAAGTCCTCACTGAGCGGGAAGAAAAGAACTCCATTGCGATCGCCTCTAACGAGTCATTCTCAGGCTGGACCAAAACGTTTACCGACCCGCGTCTCTGCGCCGCGATCGTGGACCGCCTCACCTTCAACGGCACCATCATCGAAACGGGCACAGATTCCTACCGACTCGCCCACACCATCGCCCAACATCCATAACCATCAACGCGACGTGACAGTCAACCGTCCCGATTGGATGGTTTCGCGCTGACTCCCTCTTGCGAGCAGTACTGCACTGATTGTGGCTGTGAGGAGCAATGATTCACGAAGTTAGATGGCCAAAGGCAGCAGTAGGGGCTGTTCGAGGTCGAGAAGAACGTCGCCGAGGTTAGGCCCGGTAGCTGTGAGTATGGCCCCGCTGGAGTAGCAGAATGCACGCGTTTTCGGGCCGCCTTCCCTCCAGAGGATGATTATGGCGGGCAGCAGGTAAACCCAATGATGCATCCAGCTCACGGGTGAAACCACGCAGGCGGTGAGGCCCACCAGGATCACTGCCTGGGTGGTTTTACCGCGACGGTGAACGCCAACGGCAGCATATAGACCGAGAGCGGCAAGGCAGACCGCCAACAGGAGTGCCGGAAATGATCTCCATTTGCCCACGGCCGCCAACGCCCCATGGATCGAATTGTTGCCCGATGTCGCGAAGAAACCGTCCAATGAAACCCTGTCAGAGAGATTCCATAGAACGTGGGTGATGAAGTCCCAGCTCATGTCGGGATAGACCAGGAACGCAAAGAGCGTTGCCCCGACGGCAGCCAGTGAGCTCCCGAGAGCAGCTCGTTTTTGTCGGGAAACGATCAAACAGACGATGAACAAGGCAGGGGTCAGTTTTATGGTTGCGGCGAGCCCTACCAGCACCCCGGAAGGTATTCGCCGGGAAAGACCGCTTTGCTGTTGCCGGCACATATCGAACAGCACGAGTGCCATGAGGAAGACGTTGCTTACGGACGAGGTTCCCCTAGGGGGCCACGTCAAGCTTGGTGTTGCTGTGTTTGGAATGGAACCGTTAGGTCCGGGGCGTGAATTGGACTTGGATGTGCTTGAGCTCAGTGCGGGGAAGCACAGCGGTCACCACGCCGCCGCCTGCGAGTTGGGCTCCGATACCGTAGACGAACGGGTCCGTATCGACCTCTGCACCGGGCATATCGACTCCGTTGATGACGGTCCTGGCCTGGCTGTTGACCATCCGGCCTGTAACTGTGGGGGCGTGCTGGTCCCACGGGTTGCTGCCCGGCCAGAGCTCTTGCCGATATTGGTTCATGAGGATGTGGTTGACATGGTCAACCAACAGGCTTCGAACCGAAAAACGCTCGGATGAATCGCGGTGCCAGGTGGTTCGCACGGCCTCCTCAAGTTGCGGGTAACGCAGGCGCTCCACGTACTCGATCAGCCAAGGGGGCCGCGGCCATGGCGGAACTTCCTCGATCGATCTGCGTGTCTTCTCATTGAGGTCCGCGAGGTTTACCGGGTCTGAGCGGTCATCCGGGTTTCGCCAGAGCGTATAGGTGATGCTCGCCGTCATCTCGTTGTACCCACGATCATCTTGGCCATAGGTCACACCAACGCTGTCGGTGTCCTCCAACGATGGTTGAGGCGCGAGCCCCATCACCGGAATGGGCATCAGCTTCAGGCGCTCGGCCCATCCGGCCCGCGGGTCAGGAGCGTCTGAGGGGAGAATTCCGGCCACTCGCATACCTCGACTATGAACCACACGAGGGTACCTGTAAATGGGAATTGGGTTTCGGCCCCCCCAATTGTCCAGGCGAAGATTCATCCGGCCGTCGGCCCTATTCTGGTGAAATAGGGTTTTACTACACCGTTGCGGCTATCAGTTGCCCTAGGAGATGCAGACATGGTTGAACGTCATTCGCTGACTGTTCCCGATCTCGTTGGGCAGCCTGTGCACATTGCAGAAGAGAGTGCGGCGAACATCGGGTTTGGTCTCGCAGCCGGTGACCCTGACGGGTCCGGGGCTTCGCACGCGTACATGGCCGAGGCCGTTCTGGGTGACCTCCCAGGATCATTCACCAGGGTCGGTTCTTAGGTGGGGGAGCCAAATCAGGATTACTTTCGTGGAGGACGGTCAAGCCCGAAGCGACGTGCGTACGCAGAAGGGCGGGTCGCCCCCCTCACTCCACGCAGAGGCTGAGGACGACGGGTGAGCGCAGTTTGAGGGAGCATGACTGTGGGGCTGATTCGATGGAATCAGCCCCACTATCTGGCCTATTTACCCAAAGGCGAAATTGGGTCCGTCTGACCAGCACACTGTGCCATCGACAAGGATGACCGAAGCGGAGTTTGAGCCCCACGGAACACCTGCGATTCCCGGCCCAATGACATTGCCTATGGCGCCTTCCCAGCTCTTGTTACCCGAGGCAGGGCCCGGGCCGCTGGTGGACCAGGAGTTCCCGGTTATCGCTCCTGTGGCGTATACCGTCCAGCTATGTTGGTAAGCGGCCCCGTAGACAATAAAGCCTGTCTGGAATACAACTACATTGTTGTCGACCTTTGCGCCCGAGAGCCAGGAGTCACCACAGACCGTCAATGCCGCTGAAGTACGGGCACTTTTTTGGTCGGCCGCGCGGAGCTGGTCAGCCCGCTCGCGCTGGGCAGCGGCGGCGGCTGTTACCGGTACGGACTCCTGAGAGCCATCGGCGTGAGTTACGATCTTGAAGCCGTTTGCCTCGGCCACCTCAGCGTCATACCCAGCCACGACCATGGGCGTGTAGACGGTAACGGACTCAGATGTCGCGGTCGGCGCTCCGGTACCTGCATTCGCTGCCGTGACCGGTCCAACCACAAGAATCGCTGCCGTCATCATTGCGGTAAGTATTCTTGCCTTTAAGGATCTTGCCTGCATGTAATCCCCCTCTTACGCAGGGGATTACGTAGCTTCCCCCAAAGCTAAGCCCGCGAAAGACGCGGTCTAGCCCAAACTTTATCCAAGCTTTCTGGAAGGTCAATAGTGAATACTGGCCAATTCTAAATAGCTTGGATTTATCAATGCTTCGGGTGGATACGGCGTCCAGTGCGGCCGCTGGAGGATCGAGCCGGGTATCGCTGGGCGACCATAATTTCGTTGATCCCTCTGTCTTGGCTTCTCGCCAAGGGGAATATGGCTGGGTGCGTTCTTTAAGCCGCTGACCCTTTGACCCGGTGTTCCCTCGCAAGAGACTGATCGATGAGCCCTTAATCCTGGCATCCGGGCGCATAGCTCCACTCTCGACTCCATCTGTGTCTTCCCCGTTGACCCCCCCGGTAGGGGTGCTATGCCGTGAGACCGTCCGGTCCCGCCACCACCGCTAACCGGAAACCTCTACGAGGTGGGGCCACATATAGCCGCCATGGTGGGGCCAAAAATACTTGACATGATCAAACGAGACTAGACGGCAAAACCAAGCACTCCCACGAATCCCAGGAATAAGCGAGGGTTGTTCCGTGCGGGGTGTCCCAGCTGCAAGGAAGTGGGACGGCCGGCTTTGTTCCCCATGCCCTTAGTGTCCGGGAAACCCGAAAAGGTTTCACGGCGTCGAGAAAACTTCTTGAGCGATTTTTGACGGATTTTTCTTAGTCAAGGCAACGCTGGCATTGCGAGGTACACAGTCTTGGCTCTGGTGTTGTCGGTATTCCGGATTTTCTCCTCGAAGAGGCGCAGCATGAGGTCTATTCCTTCAATTTCTCCCCTCCAGCCTTCCACGACGGCTCCGGTGGGCCGGGACAAAGCCAGCGCGAACTCGCGGATTTCCTCAGCATTGGTCGTTGTGGCCGCGCCGCCAAACGCAGAGCAGCACCTTCTTTCAGCCACTCCCTCACGGTTTTTGAAACGCCGATAGTGGAGATTCCATAAAGCTGTATTCAGCAGGCGGAGTTGCTGGCGGCACCAGGAGGTCCGAAATAGCGTGGCCGAGGGGCGCTAGATAAGGCGTATGGTCCTGCAGTCTAAGCACAAGAAGCCGGTGCTTCTCAACCGCGATTGTCCAACAGCCTGTTGGACAATCGGGTGGCCCTTTAGAGTTGACGCGTCGCGGTAAACCTCTCGCGGATCCTAGTTCAGGGCACGCTGGTCGGAGCTATTGAGTCTTTGTCCTTTCGAGGATCAGTTGAAGGGCAGTGCCTTAAAGGCGGTGTCTTTGTTCATGTTCCATCCGGCGACGAGGCCGGAGCCGATCATTTGGTCGCTGAGGCGGGCGAGGCGGTAGGCGGGGTCGGTGTCGAGGGCTAGTGGAGGAATTGGTGGGCTTTGCTGCCTCTGCCTTCCCACCAGTTGATGTAGCCGATCGCCGTAAGGACCGGTGCTGCATGTTCTGCGCTCGTGCGGGTGTAAGCGTGCAGGAGCAGTTGTTGTGCCCATTCGATGCGTGACATTTCGGGGCGGTTTGGGTTTGGGCGAAGAGAATTTGCTGCATGGGTTCGTCGACTCCTGAGATGTCTGCAAACAATCGGTCACGGATGGCCGGAAACTGCAGGTTAGCCACTAAGGCGTGGCAGTGGTCGTCGTTCGGGAAGGACTTGGAATCGAGTATGTCTGACCAGAGTTTTCGGCCTTGCTGGAGCGCGGTGTCGGTCGCTTGCGACCTAATGGTTTCCATGTAACGTTCGACGGCGGTCGCTTTGGCGGCTTCCTGACCAGTGGTTGGCAGGGTGATGCGGTCGCTGGGTTCAACAATGCTGCCGCGGTAGATGAACTCGGCGTTGATCGCGCTGGTCTGGGTGGAGCTGACGGGCAGGGCAAGGCTGGTGCCGGGTTCGCCGTCGTAGGGGGAGAAGGTTTCGTCGCCGACGAACAGTCCGTCCCGAATAGTGATGCCCTGTTCCGCGAGCACACCGGTCAGGGCCGCGATCGTGCCGGCATACGGTCGGGCCTGTCCGGGCTGATTGGTTTCGCTGGTGTAGACGGCGAAGAGGATGGATGTGGCGGTGGTGTCGCTGGTGAGGTAGTGGGCGACGGTGCGTGCGTAGGGGAGTTCCTGGCCGGGTTGGCGGGGCAGGTCGATGCGCAGGGTCGCGCCGATGCTGTTCTCGTTCAGGGTGATGCAGACCAGGCTTTCCTGGGGCCAGAAGCCCAGGGTGTGGCCGATGAAGCTGAGGACATCTGATGGTGTTGTGATCGTGAGCTTTTCCATGATCATTGTTTCCCTTCACCCTGGTGTTGCCTTGATTTTCTGCGGTTGTTGGTTTTGGGCGTCGTTCTGGTAGGGGACCACCCGCTGGGTTGAGGGGCCGGAGTGCAACTTGGGGAACCGGCGCCGGGGCGAAAACTTCGTCCGGGACCAATGCGTTGGTCTTTCAATGCAGAAGTTTTCGGTTCCGGGGTCGGCGCGGTAGCGCCCTGGTTGCGCGGAGGACCCATCCAGCGATCATGGGACATAGCAGAATGACAAGCAGTTCGTAGTTCTGCCTGTCCCTCGACGGCAAAGAGCCATGCGGCATGACCTACTCGGCGAGCCAAATCAGTCAGGACAAAGAAGAACCGCATCCCTTCCTTTCGGGATGCGGTTCTTAGGTTGAACGCTTCAACGGGGCGAAAATGGGGGGGTGTGAACATTGTCCACACTTTGCGTCTCGGACTGCCTTGTAGAGACTGCTTATTGCTTCGAATTCCGCATGTTTCCGCGGTTTCCCAGTGTTTTCAAGGCCCGGAAGATAGTTCGAGTCCCACCTCGGGCACAGTGTATTCCCTCGTCAGAGGCGATTTTGCTTTGACGTGTTAACAAAGCTTGCGGTCGCGTCATCTGACGGGTTGGGTCGCGGGCTGTGGCCTGGCCCCCGCGGGGCCTGTTCAGGTGTGTGGGGTGGCGGGTTCAAGTCCCTGGCTGGTGGGCCTTCCGCCTGCTGTGGTGCGGTTAGATGCTTCCTCGTTTCGGTTCTGTGTGGTGGGCGTGGTTGTCCAACACCTATTCATGGTCCGAGGTGGCGGGTACAACATGACGTAGCCGCCGTTGGTACGGCAATTTTCTTGAAGGGCTCCTTGCAACCGCCGCCGGAGCCGTATGCGCTCGATTTGTCCTGCCAAATTGGGTGTGGACAGTGTCCACACTTACGTCTGCTTTATGAGAGTCCCTGCTGGCTAGGAGCACGGAAGGGCATGTCGGATCAAGGGCCCCATGTGGCGCCCTGACTGCGGCGGGGAACGGCCCAGTGAAGAACAGAAGGATAAAGGCGAAGCAGGCTTGGCTGCAGGTCGCACAAAATTGTGGGGGAGCGGGCCACTACGACGCCCAGGAACGGGCTCCGCCTTCTGACACACCGAGTGCTTGGACCAAGCGGCGGGGATTGGGCTTACGGTCGTCCCGGCTCGAGAGACTCCGCGCTGCAATTTGCAGTGATCGGGACCCGACGGGGTCAACGTTGCGCTAAGACAGAAGTGGCAGGGTTCGATCCAAGAGCTTTTCCAAGACAAGGTGGGAAATGAACGACCACACCTCATTCAAGCCCTGCCTGACGTCCGGCCCCAACATGACAACCAACATGGCCACGGCAGTAGAGACTGCCGAAGATTCCGCTGCCGCCACCACGGGCAGTATCCCGACAACTGCAGAAATGAGTCCGACCCGATACGGGTTCAGGCGCACCGTAGTCGCCAATTGGCGCGAACTGATCGCTGGGGACACGGTGGTTCTCATTGCCCGAAACAAGGACCGCATCGAAGGCACCGCCGACGCCGTTACAAAAAATGGAGCATTCCTCTGGCTGCCCCCGGACGCCTTGCGGGCCAGACAGGTTTATTACCACTCAGATGGCTACATAGTCCTCGTAGATCCGCGCGCGGACTAAAACGCCCAAGCCCCACAGCCAGAGCGCAAAGGAGAGAAGACCTGATGGCCTCCAATCTCTGACCACAGTTAACGGCAAAGCAGCCCCGCTCAGACGCAACAACGTCGACACGGACCAGATCATCCCGAGAAACGTGGGTCCCGTACCGGTTTACTGCACGGTGGAGGTCCGTGGCACGACAATCGAAGTGGACGCAATCGCCTCACGACACCGCGGCCGGGAGAACGAGGCAGACGCCTTGTGGCGCTGGCTTCAAATGGCAGATCAGCGAGCTTGAGCGACCTTACCGGTAAACGGAATCGTTGGGGGGAATTTTGAAAGTGATGTTCGGATGAATTTCCCTCGATACTAGTTGCCGCCCTGGTGTTGTGACTTTCGGCGAAAATTGCGGCTTGTTCACGGCGCTATTTGTCGCACACACTGTCCGGTGAGGGATCGGCTTAAGGGCACCTCTGACCCGTTGAATTAACGACGCACTAAATAGCGCGGAGAGATGCGGATCGATGCCATGACGATCGACCTTATGCGGCTCGCGCGCGACCAGATCAACGCCCATCGGGCAACATCGACCTGAGTTCTTCTGCACGAGAAGCGCTGCGCAGGCGCTGGCGTCGGGTGAAACTTCTGGCCTGCATATCTAGGACTGCCCGGCTGTCCACCGCTCCCACGCCCAACAGTTGACCCACCCGACGAATCGCTTCGTCCACGTCCCCTGAATCCTCAATCACCTGAAAGACCTCGTCGCGCCGATCCATCGCCTGCATCAAAGCTTCGAGGATCATCAATTCTTCCCTGTGGCGCTCATCTTGATCCATATTGCGATTCTTGCATGACAGGCAGTCTGCGAAATGACTCCGTGCCGTTAGGGGATCGGCTTACGCAACTGCCGTTGAGCTCCTGCGCGAGTACCAGAGCGATAACAATAGGGCTATACCCCAAAGGAAGAACAGGGGATCCCACAACCATGCGTGGCCAATCATCGCGTTGAGGTCATACCCACCTGCAGGCCGAACCACACCTCCAAGAACTGCACCGCTGACTAACGTGTTCACGCCCCCGTAGACGACAAGGAGCAGTCCGCCGGCCCAGCTCACGGCACGCCAGAACCTCTGCCGGGGCATTCGCCCATACGCGACGGCCACGGGGATAGTCGCTGCCAGCAACTTCACTACCGCAACAACTCCGAGCCCTAGTCCTGCCTCGAGGGGGGCTTCGACGGACAGCTGGACTGCCCATTGACCAACCGTGGCTAAGAGCCACTGCCCACCCAGGGCCCAGTACAAGCTGAACCCGGCATGCACAGTACCGGCTATGCAGGCCAGCCACACCAAAGATCGGCTGCAGGACAGCTTCCTTTCAGGCGTCACCTGGATCACTGTAGCCAATGGCCGAAGATCGTTTCAGACGGGGCACCGATTGCCGATCCTTCACCGCTCCCAGTACGACTCACGGATGAATAGTGCTGCGGCTTTAGTCGTGTTCAGCGTGCAGGGTTGCATCTGCATCGGTCTCAACCCATCGGGTGAAGGTGGTCGTGAGGTTAGCCCGAGTGGGCGAGGCACAAAATGGGCCGACCTCGGCACTTGCTGTTTCATCCAGAGGAGCAACGCGGATGAGCCGGAAAGACTCATCCCCGGCGCGGGCCCTGATGGTGACGGCGTTACCAGCCCTGCTCAGCCGCACTGTGATTTCCCGATTGATCCACTCAGGAACAGGTGCCACCGACCAGTCGGAAACCCCATGCGTTACGACCGCCCCAACCTGGGGGACTCCGTCGGACACCTCCACGCCGGCCTTGATCCAAGAAAATTCCGAAACGTGAAGATAGATCCCCGCCTGGTCGAACTGCTCGGTGTAATTCAGAAGGAATGAAACCTCCACGGCCCCCTCAGCGGGCAGCGGTGCCAACAGGGCATGCGCACTGTCATGGACGAAGCCGTACGAGGTGTGCCTCCACGCGTCACTGTTCTCGGCTGCGGTTACCCGCAGAGTCCGACCATCAGCGACGACACGCACGGGCGGGTTGCGCCACCTTCCCCGGTCCCAGGAATCGTGTAATTCCTTTATCATTTGTGTCACGTCAGATCCCCTAAGTCGATCGTTCAGTCCGTAAGCCCTATTCAAGCAGTGGCACACCCAACACGACGGCGATTGCCCGTTGATCGATCCGGAACTGGCGGTGAAGGCGGCAGCCTTGTTGGAGTCGGTCGCCTGGTTCCATCCACTCATTGATGGGAACAAACGGACGGCGTGGACGCTCATGGTGCTGCTGCTGTGGATCAACGGTTACCGGCATGGCTTCACCACGGATGAAGGCTTCGACCTAGTCGTCGGAGTCGCCGCGGGCACCATCGACTTGCTGGACTCTGCCGCCGAGATTTCCAGGCATCTGGTGCCCCGGTAGTCCTCCAGTGCCCCCGAAAGGGGGTATGGACAAAGTCCACGCTTTTCGTCTCGTACTGGGCCAAACAGCCTTCGGTCTGGCCAGGATTCCGCATGTTTTCGCGGGCTCACGGTCATTTCAAGGTTTAGAAGACAGTTCGAGTCCAACCTCGGGCACAGTGTTTCCTCAGGTCAGAAGGGTTCTGCTTTAAAGTGTGTACAAAGCTTGTGGTCGCGCTCTGACGCTAGGTTCGCGGGCTGTAGCGGGGCCTCCGCGGGGGCCTATTCAGGTGTGCGGGGTGGCGGGTTCAGGACCCTGGCTGGTGGGCCTTCCGCTTCCTGTTCCTGGGTTCTTGCGTTTCCTCGTTTCGGTTCTGCCGGGTGGGCCGGTATTGGCCTACACCTATTCATGAGCCGGGGGAGCCGGGACAACATGACTGTTCCGGACCTGCTTTAGGCGCTGCCGCATGCCGGTCTGGAGGACCGCAGGAAAGGATGGCCTGCGTCTTTTGTCCTATCAAAGAGGGTGTGTACAGTGTCCACACCGATACAGACCGGGCTGGATTTGTGGGAGCGGCGCCGGCGCGGACGTGGCGGCCGAAGTCCTTACCGACGTCGGGAAGCGCCCTTAGATGCTTGCCGCCTGACGGTCTGCGGAGACCCTTGTGAGGAAGTCCTCGACTACGGCCGCGAACTCGTCAGGCCGTTCGATCTGCGGCATGTGTCCGGTCTTGGCGAAGACGTGCGACTCGGCGCGGGGCAGCGCCGCGGCGGCCGCTTCAAGGTGGCTGAACGGCAGGATGTGGTCGTGGTCGCCCCACACCACCAGCGCCGGAACGTCGGACGTGGCGAGCGCGCCGATCAGAGCGGTGCGCCACTCGGCCCGGACACCGGAGACCGTTCCCAGGTCGCGGGCGACGTCGAGCAGCGTCCGGCGGTGCGCCTCCCGCTGCGACAGGGCGAGCGCGTGGCCGATGCGGTCGTCCGTGACCAGCGATTTGTCGTAGAAGAGCGACTGGACGGTCCGGCGTGATGCTTTCTCGTGGGGCCGCAGAAGCAGGGCCGCGAGCGGGCGGACCGACAGGAGGCGAAGGACCAGTGCCACTTCCTTGCCGAATCCGGCGCTGTTGGCCAGCACGAGCGCGGAGACGCGGTCCGGATGGTCGGCGGCCAGCTTCATGGCTACGGCACCGCCGAGTGAGTTGCCCATCACGGGCAGCGGCCCGGAAACCCCGACGGCGTCCAGGAAGGCCGGCAGGATCCCGGCCAGCTTCGCGAGCGTCGTCGTGCCGGGGAGCCGTTCGGAGTACGCGAAGCCGGGAAGGTCGACGCTGTAGACCGTGTGGCGGTCCGAGAGCCGCTCGTGCTGTTCGTTCCAGTCCTCGAGGCTCTGGCCGATGCCGTGGAGCAGGAGGACCGGATCCCCGCTGCCGGTCCTCCGGTAGCGCAGGCGTGTCCCCGCGACGGTGACATGGCCCGTTCCCGGCAGCGCGAGGGCATCCCTGGCCGGGGCCGCGGGTTGCCGGACGGTTTCCCGCACCGGCTGCCCGCGCCGGCCGAACCGGACGTGGTCGGTCAGCCTGCCCGCCCGGAGCAGGGCGAAGTCGCGGAAGTAGTTCTGGTGCAGCCGCCACGGCGAACCTGCGCCCTGCCGGGGCAATTGGTCGGCGCCGCGGAAAATGTAGCCGGCCTTCAGGTCGATCAGTGAGGACAGCGTGCCCTTGGCGACGTCGGCGGGTGCCACGGGTACCACCCACTGGAGGTTCCTGCGGTCGAGCTGCTTGATCAGCCTGCAGATATAGCCGGCGACCAGGTCCGCCTTGAGGGTCCAGGACGCGTTGGTGTAGCCGATGGTGAGGGCGAAATTCGGCACACCCTCCAGCATCATGCCCTTGTAAGTGAGGGTTCTGCCGACATCCACGGGCTCGCCGTCGACGGAGAGCTTGATACCGCCGATCACCAGCAAGTTCAGTCCCGTGGCCGTGACAATGACGTCGGCAGGCAGCGATGTGCCGGAGGCCAGGTCGATCCCGTCCGGGGTGATCCGGGAGATCGTGTCGGTCACGATCCCGGCAGTGCCGGCGCTGATGGCCCGGTACAGGTCCCCGTTGGGGATCGCGCAGACCCGCTGGTCCCACGGCTGGTACGACGGGGCCAGGTGTGTGTCCACCGGGAAGCCCGCCGGCAGTTTGGCTACTGCCGACTTGCGCAGGATCGCCTTCATCGTCTCGGGCCGCCGTCGGCTGAGCTGGTAGGTGAACATGGAGAAGAGAATGTTCTTGGAGCGTACGACGTCGTACGCCAGTTGCGCGGGCAGCTTGCCCCGGAGGCGGTCGGCCAGGTGGTCCCGCGCGGGCACGGGGGCGATGTAGGTGGGGGAGCGCTGCAACATCGTTACCTTGGCCGCCGACTTTGCCATGGACGGCACCAGCGTCACGGCCGTGGCGCCGCTGCCGATAATCACCACCTGCTTTCCCGCATAGTCGAGGTCTGCCGGCCAGTGCTGCGGGTGGACGATGGTTCCGGCAAAGGTGTCGGCCCCCTCGATAGCCGGGGTGAAGCCCTCGTCATAGCGGTAGTAGCCGGAACAGACGGACAGGAACGAGCAGGTGAAGGTGACCGGCTCGCGGGAGGAGGCGGTGTCGCCGGACCGGAACTCGCCGCCGGAGGTGTGGACCGCCGTCACGGTCCACAGTGCGGTTTCGCTGGACCATGCGGCGGAAATGACCCTGGTGTTCAGTTGGATCCGCGGTGCCAGGTCCTCGTCGGCGACCGTTGCCTCGATGTACTCGCGGATGGACTCGCCGTCCGCGATCGCCTTGGCGCCGGCCCAGGGCCGGAAGGAGTAGCCGAGCGTGTACATGTCGCTGTCGGACCGGATCCCGGGGTACCGGAACAGGTCCCAGGTCCCCCCGACGGCGCTCCGTGACTCCAGTACGGTGAAGGTTTTTCCGGGTACCTCGCGCTTCAGCCGGCTGGCGAATCCCACGCCGCTCAGCCCGGCGCCGACAATCAACACATCTACGTGCACGCTCATGCCGCCAAGTTATCGACTTAATGTTGAGATAGTCAACACTGTGTTGATAACCGAGGCTAGGATTGGACGCATGGTTCAAAGAGGAAGACGCAGCGCGAGGGTTTCGGGGGATGAGCGGCAGGACGCAATTCTGGTGACCGCGGAGGCCCTCCTGGCCAGCCGTGCCTTTGACGACGTCTCCATCGAGGACCTGGCCCGGGGTGCCGGCATTTCGCGCCCCACGTTCTACTTTTACTTCCCCTCGAAAGACGCCGTGCTGCTGGCCCTGCTGGACCGGGTCATCACCGAGGTCGAGCACCGGGTGGGGCACCTGCCGCGCGATTTCGAGAGCGACCCCTCGGGCGCGTGGACCCGTTCCATCGGAATGTTCGTAGAGGTATTTGTCTCGCACCGCGCTGTGTCGACCGCCGCCATCGGTGCGCGCGCCCGCAACGACGAGGTGCGCGGGCTGTGGTCCAGATCGATGCAGTCCTGGGTCGACTTCTCAAGCGACGTCATCCGTGCCGAACAGGCCCGCGGGGCCGCGCCGGCGGGCATCGACGCGCACGACCTTGCGGTGAGCCTGAACCTGATGAACGAACGGGTCATTACTGCTGCCCTTAACCGGGAGAGCCCCGCCATCGCGGAGACTGCCGCCCTGGACGTCCTGTCAACCATCTGGATCCGCAGTATTTACGGGTCCGACAACCCCGGCGGCCGCTAAGCCCCGCGCCGAAAGGAAACCACAATGCCCTCCATCAAGACGCTCACCGTGCTCGGCACCGGTGTACTCGGCTCCCAGATCGCCTTCCAGGCGGCATTCCACGGTTTCGCGGTCACCGCCTACGACGTCGACGAGGACGCGCTTTCCAAGGCGCGGGACCGTTTCACCCGCCTCGCCGGCATCTACCGGGCACAAGTAGCCGGCGCCTCCGGGAGCAAGACCGAAGCAGCCCTGGCAAACCTCCGCCTCACCGCAGACCTCGGGGACGCCGTCGTCGACGCGGACCTCGTGATCGAAGCCGTTCCCGAACTGCTGGAACTCAAACGGGACGTCTACCGCAAGCTCGCGGAGCTGGCGCCGGCGAAGGCCATCTTCGCGACCAACTCCTCCACCCTGCTGCCCAGTGACCTGAAAGACTGCACCGGACGCCCGGACCGCTTCCTCGCGCTCCATTACGCCAACAACATTTGGGCGCAGAACATCGCCGAGGTCATGGGCACCGCGGAGACTGACCCGGCGGTGTACGCCGCCGTCGTCGAATTTGCCCGGAACAGCGGACTGGAACCGATCGAGATCAAGAAGGAGAAGGCCGGCTACGTCCTGAACTCGCTGCTGGTTCCGCTGCTGAACGCGGCCGCCGGCCTGCTGCTGCAGGGCGTCGCTGACCCGCACACCATTGACAAGACCTGGCGCATCTCCACCGGGGCCCCGAGCGGACCGTTCCAGATCTACGACGTCGTCGGCCTCACCACCGCGTACAACATCGCCTCGGCCTCGCCGGATGCCGGCTCCCAGGCATTCGCCCAGTACCTGAAGGAGCACTACATCGACCAGGGCAAGCTGGGCGTCGCCTCGGGGGAGGGCTTCTACAAGTACTGAGCCGCGGACCTTTAGTGCTGCGCGCCGAGGAGTCATCGGGCGGCCCGCTGCTGACGGTGCCAATCTTCACCCTTGGGTCCACTGGATTACTGGCCGGTGTAGATGACCTTGATCCTGGGCCTAGTCACGCCGCATCTGAATGGTGACGTCGTAGGAGTCTGATCCTTCGGCGGATTCGTCGATGCAGAGCGACTCTTCGCTCGTGCCATCGAACGCTTTCCTGACGCACCCCATGTACCGCCCCGACAGCGGGCCGGCTTTTTCGGACTTCATGCCGAACCTCCCAGCCACCTCATCAAGGCTGACCTTGTGGTCCACGGTCCATCTGGCAGTCAGCCGCAGGCAGGAGGTGTCGATGGAGAGACAGCCGGGATCGACTTGGGGGTTCTGGCGGTAGACCTCGACCCAGCCTTTCTGCGGAATCTTGTCCGCCCGGGCCATCATCGCCGCGGCTTTCTCGGCCTGGGAGCCGCCACCGCCGTTGATGCCCTGCACGAGGGCATTACAGGCCGTGAAACCCAGAGTGCACGCCAGGGCTACCACCAGTACGATTCCACCGACGATCCAGCCTGTTTTGCTTTTCTTCTTTTGCGGTGGCGACCCCTGCCACCTGGCCTGCGGGGAACCGTAATACGGATGGTGCTGATACGGAGCCGACTCCGTGTAGGTCAGCGGAGGGCGATTCGGCTGCGGGGGATACGGCGGCTGCTGCTGGTCGTGATTCATGCCGGGGCCTCACTGAGGACAAACCCAGGCCCTTTGCAGCCATCTTTGCTGCCGTGTCTTCGACATGACAGATTGCCGGTAAAAATCACGCGTCCCCCAATGTGTTGATCTCCGGGTGATTCTACGGCTGGGCCGGGGGCTTTCGCTGACAAGTGGCCGGATTATTCTCCAGGCGACGCGCGATGTCTTTCAAGCCACCGGCAGATCCTTCGCAGCTGCTGTAAGGCTTGAAGTAGCATTGCCGACAACTGGCCAGTTATGGGAGGGAGCTGTTCATGCACTACGTGGTTTTGCAGGTGATCCTCAAAGAGAAGCTGTGGGGAACCGGTTCAGGCAACCTGACCGAGTTGGAGAAAACAATCAACGCTCAGGCCGCAAGGGCTACCGGCTCCATACGATCACCACGTCCAGCAGCGGGAGCAAGGGACTTGGCGGCGGTGACCGCATCCAGGCGACCATGGTGTTCGAAAGCCTTCAGTAACGCCGGTCGCGAGCAGCGCCGCTTCCGCGAAGTGGAACAGCAGTAGGTAGGCATTAGAAGGACTGTAGGCGGCTCGGCGATGGGCCAGAACTGTTGTCTGGATCCTGCTTGCACTCGCTTCGACGGTCCTGATCGCCTACGGAATCGTACGGGCCGGGTGGCACATCTGGCTGCAGCCGTCTGGTCGCATGTCCACGGCAACCCTGTATGGGTGTCCGTCTGCGTTGGGCTGCCACCTTACTTCCGGGGACGGATGAGCCGTTCGATCCAGGAGCGGTGCAAGGCGGGAGCCTGGGGCATCGAAGTGACGATCGGGCCGCCCCACCCGTCGTAGTCGCCGCCAAACCGCTGGAAGACGGTCAGTACCTCTTTGGTGAATCCGTCTACGGTATCGCCGTCGATGGCGCTGACCTTTCGGGCTTCAAGGAGGACGTTTCCCCCATCGTCCGCGATTTGCGTCTCGTATCCCGCGTTGGCCAGTTCCTCGCTGGCGGCAACGGCTGACTTCCTGTCCGGGAATATGCCGCTGTGATCCACCGGCCGTGGTGCAGCCAGGTCATCATTCATCGTGCGGCGCTGCTCCAATTGCTGAGCTGACAGTTGCTTCTGATGGGCCAACTGCTCAGGGAGGGTCGTCATGGTGCCAACAGTATGCGTGGTGGTCTCAATTTTGCAGGCACAACGCCGTCTTCTCGTATGGTCAGCGGAGCTCTGCGGACATGGCTTTCCGCGCCAGGCGGTTCGAGATTCCTGCAGATTGGAAGCAGGTTCAGAAGACTTTCTGTCCTATGCGATTTCCGCAGCAGTACCGGGGCGGAAAAGTCGTCACCCTGAGCATTGACAAGACACACCCGGGATCGTCCGCAACCCTGTCGGTGCCCGGGAGGACCATGGAGGCATGACAGCTCCAACAGTGGACGCAGCCATCCATGAGTTGATGGATCTCGCCTGGAATCTTGTCTATGACCTGCTTGCTGAGCGCGGCTTGCTCGGTCAAGGGTTGTTCGTGGAAGAGTTCACCGGAATACACTCCTGGCTCCACGGGCCCGTGCGGTACACCGTGGTTCACTCCCTGGACGTTGCAGTGCTCTTCGTGGACACCCGGCCAGTAGATGCCATCGCGTTCCACCACGACCTGCTGGGCGCTGACAACCCGGCCAGCTTCTTCACCCTGCCCGGCTGACTGGACATTTTCCATGGCCTACAAAGCAGAGAGCCCGGAAGGCTTTTAGCCTGTGGCGTTGGGAGTGAAGTAGTTGTGCACGTCGAGGAAGGTCATCTTTGGTGGTGCGGCGAATCCCAATTCCATGCTCAGTGGTCCCATAGTGTCCCGGGCAAAGGCATCGAACTGCTCCCGGCTTTCCCAGACATCCGTGACCTGGAAGCCGTTGTCGGTCGCCGTTGCCCAGTGGGAAATGGATCCCGTGGGACCAGGGCCTCCGGGTGTCAGTCCCATCTTCTTGTTGATCGCGTCATACTGTTCGAGGGTTGATTCGTCGAACTCCATGATGATTGCTACCGCCATGACCTGCTCCCGAGTCCATTTGTTGTTCGGAGTCCCGCGAGCAAAAGATTAGGCCCGTCCTGCCGGCCCGGTCGAGGGGATATGACCCCTGCGTTGCCCTCTTTTTTTCGGCCAACAGGGGCCGGGTCTCTGCCTCGTGTGCGGAGTTGGAGAAGCGTGTAGGGCACGGCAGCGTGTGCGCCCCCATGGATCAGTTAGCAAGGATGCGTTCCACGGACCTGCCAGTACAGGCGGGAGGGAGATGGCGACCAAGCCGGCGGCACTCCCGGCGGCGGGCAGGTCCTGGGGAGCGGGCCCCGACGCTCACTTTTGCGTGCGTTGGCGGTAGTGCCGAGGGGTTTCTCCGGTGTCGTTGAGGAAGTGTCGGTTGAAATTGGAGAGGTTGGTAAAACCGACTTCATAGCAAATGTCTGACACCGCTTTATCGCTGCGCTCGAGCAGGCGCCGGGCATGTGCCAGGCGCAGTTTGCGGACGAGGTCACTGAAGTTCTGGCCGGTGGCGCGCTTAAAGTACTTGGAAAAGGTGGGCTCCGGCATCCCCACCAAGGCAGCAGCCTCGGACATCCGGACGCTGCCGGAGTGGTTGCTGAACACGTACTCCAGGACAAGGTCGACGACGGCGGCGGCCTGGCTGTCCAGCTGCGGCCTGAACCATTGTTCCGCAAGGTACCGGCGGTCACCTTCCGGCGCCGCGCCAAGGAGGGCGAACAATTCAAACAGGTGCTGGAGGCGCTCCAGGCCGGTGGTCCGGCCCATGGCCTCAATGGCCTCCGCCGCCGCCACTGCGGTTTGTCCCAGGAATTCGATGCCACGCGCTGACTGTTCGAGCAACGGACGGACCTCAGCCAACTCGGGGACCAAGGCCGACGCCTGCTCCACCCACTTCCCGTCGAACTGGATGACAGCGTCCCGGTTCTCCAGCACTTCGCCCGGCTCCAGGTCGCTGACCCAGTCGTGCGGCAGGCCAGAACCCACGATCGACACGTGGCCGGCCTCAAAGGTGCCAATGTGGTCGCCGACGATGAATTTTCCGGCGCCCTTGCGGATGAGGTGGATCTCGTATTCAGGATGGTAGTTCCACCGCGCCAGTGGGCTTGGGTAGCTGTGCTGGTGCCACCGAACCGAGTGGTTGGGATCCGGGGGAATCACCTCCCGGTTGGCCCGCATGCCCACAAGCCTTTCGGCCAGCCGGGCAGCCGCCTCCTCGGCATTATCCACTGTGGCCATGGCAGTCTCCGCGCGTCCGGTGGTTATGAATTCTGGACGGCATCCCCTCCGCCCTAATCAGGGTACCGGCTGCTGAGGCTTATCGAATCGGAAAATAAGTATCAGAAACGGGCAACGGTGACGCTAGTTGTGGCACATCCCGCACACCTACTGTTGAGGAACAAGAGCACGGCACCGGGATCCCGGAGGCCAGCCGCACACTAGACCGGCACCCTGACGCAGCAGTCGGGTGCATCTGCCCTGATTCTTCCTGAAGAACAAAGGAGTCCTTAATGCGCCCGAAAACGCGCGCTGCCGTCCTGTCCGCCGGAGCCCTCTGCATCGCTCTGGGCGCCACGGCCTGCGCGGGTGCCGGCGGAGGTAATTCCGCCGGCAACCCCAACAGCATCAACGTCCTGATGGTCAACAACCCCCAAATGGAGGACCTGCAGAAACTCACCGCTGACAACTTCACCAAAGAAACCGGCATTAACGTCAACTTCACGATCCTGCCGGAGAACGACGTCCGGGCCAAGATCAGCCAGGAGTTCTCCAGCCAGGCCGGTCAATACGATGTCGCATCGCTGTCCAACTACGAAATCCCGTTCTATTCCGCCAACGGCTGGCTGGCACCGCTGGACAGCGTGGCCAGGGACCCCGGCTTCGACCAGGCGGATATCCTCCCCGCCTACACTGCTTCCCTCACCGGTACGGACGGCAGGCTCTACGGCGAACCGTTCTATGGTGAATCGTCCTTCCTGATGTACCGGAAGGACATCCTCGAGGCCAAAGGTCTCACCATGCCGGACAAACCCACCTGGGACCAAGTGGCCGACATCGCGGCGAAAGTAGACGGCGCAGCACCCGGCATGAAAGGCATCTGCCTGCGCGGCCAGCCCGGCTGGGGCCAGGTCTTCGCGCCCCTGACCACAGTGGTGAACACCTTTGGCGGCACCTGGTTCGACAAGGACTGGAATGCCCAGGTCAACAGCCCGGAGTTCACCGCCGCCACCGAGTTCTACACCAACCTGGTCCGCCAACACGGTGAAGCAGGAGCCGCCCAGGCAGGCTTCACCGAGTGCCTGAACAACATGAGCCAGGGCAAAACGGCCATGTGGTACGACGCAACCTCGGCCGCGGGTGCCCTTGAAGCCGACTCCTCTCCGGTCAAAGGCAAAATCGGCTACGCCCAGGCTCCCGTTAAGGAGACCAAGTCCTCGGGCTGGCTCTGGACCTGGTCCTGGGCCATGCAGGCCGCCTCCAGGAAACAGGATGCCGCCGGGAAGTTCGTAGCCTGGGCCAGCTCCAAGGACTACGAACATCTCGTGGCATCCAGGCTCGGCTGGGCCAAAGTCCCCTCCGGCAAACGCGTCTCCACCTATGAAAATGCGGAATTCCAGAAGGCTGCCCCCTTCTTCACCGCGGAGCGGTTCGCCATCGAGAACGCCGATCCCAAGAACCCCGGCACCCAGCCGCGACCCGCCGTCGGAATCCAGTTTGTGGGCATCCCCGAGTTCGCTGCCCTGGGCACAAACGTTTCGCAGGGCGTCAGTTCCGCCATCGCGGGGCAGGGCACGGTGGCGGACGCTTTGGCCAAGGGCCAGGACGCCGCCCAAAAAATCGGCAACAAGTACAAGTAGCACCAACCGAACCGCAGGAGAATCCCATGACTACCGCAACGGCGCGTATCTCCCGACCGGGACACACCGCAGCCAAACCCACACGACGTGCGCCATCCCGTGAACGCGCCATGGCCTGGGCCCGGCGTGCCCCGCTGCTCCCGGCCTTGATCTTCCTCATCGTCGTCACCCAGCTTCCGTTCGTGGTGACGCTGATCATCTCGTTCCTGAACTGGAACAGCCTGAGCCCGAACAAGACAGCCTTCGCCGGCCTGGAAAACTACGTCATTGTCCTCACCGACCCCGACCTCCGCCAGGCCATCTTCACTACCATCGTCCTCACCGTCTCCGTGGTCCTGGCCAGCCTCCTCATCGGGCTGGGCCTGGCGCTGCTGCTGGACAAGAAGTTCATCGGCCGCGGACTGGCCCGAACCCTGCTGATCGCGCCGTTCCTGGTGGTCCCCGTGGCCGCGGCACTGATTTGGAAGCACGCGCTGCTCAACCCCGCTTATGGCCTGGTCAACGGCCTCCTGACCTGGCTCTGGTCCCTGTTCGGCAGCACCGCGCCGCCGCAGCTGGACCTGCTCTCCCAGGCACCCCTGGCCGCCGTCGTCGTCTCCCTCGTATGGCAGTGGACCCCGTTCATGATGCTCATCCTGCTCGCAGGACTGCAGTCCCGCCCCATGGACACCGTGGAGGCCGCCCAGATGGACGGCGCCACCCCCTGGGCCATCTTCCGGCACCTGACCCTGCCGCACCTGCGCCAGTACCTGGAACTCGGCGGCCTGCTCGGCGCGATCTACATCGTGCAGAACTTCGACTCCGTCTTCACCCTCACCGCAGGCGGCCTGGGCACCGCCAACCTGCCCTATGCCATCTACCAGACGTTCTACTACGCCAACGAATACGGCCTGGCCTCCGCCGCCGGCGTCGTGGTGGTCATCGGCACCATCATCGTCGCCACCTTCGCCCTCCGGACCGTCTTTTCACTCTTCAAGAAGGAGGCAGCACGATGAGTACCCTCACCCCCGCCGCATCCCAAAGCACAACCTGCACCAGCCCGCGCAGCACGGGGACACGCCGCGGAAAGTCCCGCATGGATCCGACCCGCAACAGCACCGCCGCTGGGATCGCTGCGTGGCTCCTGGCCCTGCTGTTCGCGTCACCTGTGGTGTGGATGATCCTGACCTCCTTCCACTCGGAGACTGACGCGGCCACCAACCCGCCGTCGGTTGCCGCCAACCTGACCCTGGACGCCTACCGGGAGTTCTTCGGCGAAACCTCCGGCGTCAGCCCGTGGCCGTCCCTGATCAACTCCGCCACGGCCTCCATCCTGTCCACCGTCCTGGTCCTGGTCCTGGCCGTCCCCGCCGCCTACGCGCTGTCCATCCGGCCGGTGAAGAAGTGGACGGACGTGATGTTCTTCTTCCTGTCCACCAAGATGATGCCCGTGGTCGCGGCGATCCTGCCGCTGTACCTCTTTGCCCGCAGCGTGGGGGCCCTGGACAACATCTGGTTCCTGATCCTGATGTACACCTCCATGAACCTGCCCATCGCAGTCTGGATGATGCGGTCTTTCCTCGCCGAAGTGCCGGTCGAAATGCTGGAAGCCGCCCAGATAGACGGCGCCGGGCTACTGTTGACGCTTCGCAAAGTGGTGGCACCCGTTGCGATGCCCGGCATCGCCGCCACCGCACTGATCTGCTTCATCTTCAGCTGGAACGAACTGCTCCTGGCCCGCGTCCTCACCGGCGTGGTGGCGGGCACGGCCCCGGTGTTCCTTACCGGCTTCGTGTCCGGCCAGGGCCTCTTCCTCGCCAAAGTCTGCGCAGCCGCCGTCGTCATTTCCCTGCCGGTGCTGTTCGCCGGCTTCGCTGCCCAGGACAAGCTCGTCCAGGGCCTCTCCCTGGGCGCAGTCAAGTAACCTGCACACCGCTTCGAAAGGATCGCTCCGATGACAACTCCCACAACCCGGCTCCGCCCACATGCCCATGCGAAACTGCCCGCGACCATGCGCGCCAACATCCTCAAAAGCCAGGGCGACATGGCCATGGAAACCCTGCCCCTCCCGCAGCTCGACGCCGACCAGGTCCTGGTCCAGGTCGCCGCCGTCGGCGTCTGCGGCAGCGACGTCCACTACTACGAGCACGGCCGGATCGGCCCCTATATTGTGGACCACCCGCTCATCCTGGGCCACGAACTCTCCGGCAGGATCGCCGCCGTCGGCAGCTCCGTTGACCCCGCCCGCATCGGCCAGCGCGTCGCCGTCGAACCCCAACGGCCTTGCCGTACGTGCAAGCAGTGCAAGGCCGGCCGCTACAACCTGTGCCCGGACATCGAGTTCTACGCCACCCCGCCGGTCGACGGCGCGTTCGCCGAGTACGTGACCATCCAGTCGGACTTTGCCTATGACATCCCTGACAGCGTCAGCGACGAGGCCGCGGCCTTGATTGAACCTCTCTCCGTGGGCCTCTGGGCTTGCGGACGCGCAGAGATCAAGCCCGGCAGCAGGGTCCTGATCGCCGGAGCCGGGCCCATCGGCATTATCGCCGCCCAAGCCGCCCGCGCCTTCGGCGCCACCGAAATCTACATCTCCGATATCGCCGAGGACCGTCTCGCTTTCGCCCTCCAGCACGGCGCCACGCACGCGCTCAACGCGAAGACCGACAGTGTGGAAGGGCTCGACGTTGATGCGTTCATTGACGCCTCCGGCGCACCCCAGGCAGTCCGCGCCGGGATCACGGCAGTGGCACCCGCCGGCCGCGTCATCCTTGTGGGGCTGGGAGCTGACGACGTGGAGCTGCCCGTCTCCTACATCCAGAACCGGGAGATCTGGCTTTCTGGCGTTTTCCGCTACACCAACACCTGGCCGCTGGCCATCCAGCTGATTGCTGACGGGAAAGTGGACCTGGACGTCCTGGTCACGGGCAAATTCAACCTGGCCGAGTCAGAAGAGGCACTCAAGGCGGGCAAGCAGCGTGGCCAGCTTAAAGCCGTGGTGTACCCGGGCCGCTAGATCCATGCTCCCGGGACTGATGAAGAGAACTGCGAGGAAGCAGCCATGACCGATACCGGACCCACACCTGCGCGCCTGCCGGCTGAACGGGGAGTCAGCGTCACCGTCCTTGGTGAGTCGCTCGTCGATGTCGTCCGGGAAGCCGGAAGAACAACTCCGGCCCGGGTACACCCGGGCGGGAGTCCCCTCAACGTGGCAGTCGGGGTGGCACGTTTGGGCTTTGCCAGCAATTTGGTGACGCACTACGCCGATGACGAGTACGGACTCATGATCGAAGAGCACCTCCAGTCCAACGGCGTCACGGTGATCAGGGGCGGCAGCGCACCGACGTCGTCGTCCACCGCAAGGTTAGGTGCCGGCGGTGCCGCCACTTATGCGTTCGACATCAGCTGGGACCTGGCGGGGGCAACATTGCCTGCATTGGCCGCCGTCGAGACTTCCTCCCATGTGCACGCAGGATCAATTGGGGCTCTACTGGCGCCAGGGGACCAGGCCGTCCTTGGCCTTCTCGAGGCGGCGGGGGAGCGGGCAACGATCAGCTACGACCCCAACTGCCGGCCGGCCATCAGCCCTGATGTTGCCGCAGCCCGTATCCGGGCGGAACGGTTCGTGGCGGCCAGCGACATCGTCAAGGCCAGCGACGAAGACCTGGCCTGGCTGTACCCCAACCGCAGCCCGGAGGAAAGCCTTGCAGCCTGGCTGGAACTAGGACCGTCCGTTGCAGCCTTGACCCGGGGCGCCGCTGGCCCGGTGATCATCACCCGGCGGTGGCGGGCTGAAATGCAAGCGGAACCCGTCACCGTGGCTGACACCGTGGGCGCCGGCGACTCTTTCATGGCTGCTGTCATCGCCGGCCTTGCCCAGCTCGGAACGCTTGGGGCAGCCGGAAGACGCCGCCTGCAGACACTGGGCGCGGACGAGCTCCGTGCCCTGGCGACCTATGCCAACCGGGCCGCCGGGATCACCTGCTCCCGGCCGGGAGCCAACCCTCCCCAGGCCGCTGAACTGGGACCGCTGTCCGCCGCAGCACCAGTGCAGTGACTTGGGCTGTGCGTGTGAGTGTTAGCGCAGAACCGCGCCCCTTTATGCGGTGGGGGTTTTGAGTTGCGGGTAGAGCTCCACGATGCCGGCGCTGAGGCCGGCCTTGACGCGTGCTGATGCCTCGTCGGCGAGCACCTCGTATTCGCCGGCTTCGAGGGCGTCGAAGACCCGGCTTACCAGGACTGCGGGCGGGAGCTTGGGGTCGGTCGTGTGCGCGGCCATCGCGGTGTCCACCCATCCGACGTGTACCCCGAGGACGTGGACGCCCTCGGGGGCGAGCTCGAGCCGCAGGGCGTTTGTGGCTGACCACAGGCCGGCTTTGGAGACGCTGTAGACGCCAGCCGTTGCGTACCAGCTTAGGAGCGAGTGGATGTTGACCATCGCTGCTGCTTCCTGTTCTTTGAGCAGGGGTGCGAAGGCGCGGGCAAGGCGGAGCGGGCCGAAGAAGTTGGTTTCGACGTTGGAGCGGATGTCGTCTTCCGGCAGGGTGAGCAGGCTGGCGCTGGCGGGGGAGGCGCCGGCGTTGTTGATGAGCACCGTAATATCCGGTGCTGCTTCTACCGCTGCCCCGATGGAGGCAGGGTCTGTGACGTCCAGGGTGAGGGGGATGATGCGGTCGTCGTCCCAGGTGCGCGGGTGGCGGGCGGTGGCGTAGACCTTGGCGGCGCCGCGGGCGAGAGCTTCGCGGACGAACTCTGTTCCGATCCCACCGTTTGCGCCGGTGATGAGGACGATTGCATTGTTGAGGGAAGTCATGGCTGGTTGCCTTTTCTATGAGGGTGCCCGGGTACTGAGGAGTTCTGCCGCATAAGGCAGCGCTCAGTAGGGCGGTCAGGCAGGGATGATGGCTGCTACCTGGTCCCGGATGTCCAGGATCAGGTCGTCGGTGGCCCGGGAGGTGTTGGTTGACGCTGCCATGGTGAGGAACATGATGGCGGAGACGGTGCGGGCAAGAGTGGCTGCAGTTTTGGGGGACGTGCGGCCGTCGCGCTGCAGCACGTCGGCGATGGCTGCCTCGGTCCCCGCGGCGAGGGTGAGTGCGGCGTGGTGGTGCGGCTCGTTTGGGTCGCCGAAGACAATTTCGCGCAGGTAGGTGCGTCCGTTATGGATCTGGGTCCGGTTGCATTCCACCACGGGCCGGACGATGGCCATGACTGCGTCCAGCGGTGCGCGGGCCTCAGCGGCGCCGGCCGTTCCCTTGGCGAGGGCATCAGCATAGGCGGAGTTCTGGACGAGCAGGAGCAGTTCGCCCTTGCTCTTGGCGTAGAGGAACAGGGTTCCCGCGCCGATGTCGGCTTTCTCCGCAATTTGCTGGGTGGTGACATCGTCGATGCCATGTTCGGCAAAGAGTTCACGGGCCGCCGCCGTGATGCGGTCAAGCTTGGCCTGCTTGTTCCGCTCCCGCCGGGAGACGGGCTGGGAAGCAAGATGCATTGAGGGAGGTCCTCCGGGACGGTCGTGGTGACGGGCTGACTTCGAGTGTAGCCAACGGCGCGCATGGCCGTCAGCGCTGCAGGAACTTGGCGGCAACAGGAACGAACTGCTCGTGGAACTGGAAAATGCTGCCGTGGCCGGAGTCCGGGTACATGACCAGCTCTGAACCTGTGATGCGGCGGTGCAGGTCCTCTGACAGGACCGAGGGAACCATGCGGTCGTTGTCGCCGTTGTCGATCAGGGTTGGCTGCGTGATGGTGGACAGGTCCGCTGACTCGGCGCGGCCCCAGTTCCTGATAGCTTTTAGCTGCGTCCGGAACGCCTGGATCCGTACCGGAAGGTCACGTCCCGCACTCCGCTCCTGGAGACGTCCGATGAACTCTTTTGCTGCCCGCTTGCCGGACGAGTTGCGGTTGAAGAACAGGAACTCCTTGGGATCAGCCCGGACCAGGGTGGCCCGCAGGATGTCTGAGTACGTGACCCGGGCAACCTTGTCCATGCCTTTCCCGCCCCTGGGGCCCGTACCGGCGAGGATGAGCTTCCGGACCAGGGAGGGGTGCTTCCCGACAAGGGCCTGGGCCACCATTCCGCCCAGTGAAAAGGCGAAGACATCGACCCTGTCCAGCCCCAAAGCGTGGATGAAGGTGGCTGCGTCGTCGGCCATTGCCTCGACGGTGGCCGGCACCTTGCCGGTGGTGCCGGCCAGCCCACGGTTGTTGAAGGTGATGACGTGATGTTCTTGGGCAATGGGGTCGATGATCCGCGGATCCCAGTTATCCAGGTTGCCGGCCAGGTGGTGGAAGAAGACCACAGGAACGCCGCCGATTGGCCCCAGTTCACGGTAAGCGTAGGTGATGCCGCCAGCCGTGATGCTGCGGGTGGGCGCCGCGGCATAGGAAGAGGCCGCGGCGCTCATGCCCGGTCCCCAAGACCGTGCTGGTCGGCTGTTTCGCCCCCGGCCTCCCCGCCAGGCGGATTCATGACCACCGCCTTGCCACGCAAACCTCCGTTGCCCAGCGCCCGCAAGGCCTCCGGGAGTTGGGCAAACGCACTGCTGCGTCCGACGACGGCACGCAGCACGCCGTCGTCGACCAGCCTTGCGATGCGCCGGAGTTGCTCTCCGCTGGCGTGCATGAAGAGGAATTCGTAGCGCACGCCGAGCCGGCGTGCCTGGCGGCGGACGTTGAGGCTAAGGACGGCGATGGCGAGCCGGAGCAACGGGTTGAGGCCCAGTTCCCGGGCGAAGGCGGGGTCCGGGGGACCCGCGATTCCGATTGCCACACCGCCGGGCTTGAGGATGCGGAGCGACTTCTCCAGGTTTTGGCCACCGAGGCTGTCCAAAACCAGGTCGTAGCCGCTGAGGATCTCCTCGAAGTCTTCGTTCCGATAGTCGATGACGACGTCGGCGCCAAGACCTCGGACGAACTCCGCGTTGGCGGCGCTGGCCGTGGCAGCCACCGTCGCCCCCAAGTGCTTTGCCAACTGGACGGCAAGGGAACCAACGCCGCCGGCGCCCGCATGAATGAGCACTTTCTGCCCCGGCTCCACCTTGCCGCGCTCCACCAGGGCCTGCCACGCCGTCAAAGCCACCAGCGGAAGGGACCCCGCCTCGGCCATGGACAGGGACGCGGGCTTGAGCGCCAGGTCCGCCTCGTGGACGGCAATGCGTTCGGCAAAGGTGCCGATCCGTTCCTTGCGCGGCCTGGCGAACACCTCGTCGCCTGGTTTGAAGCCGCGCACGTTCATCCCAACCTGGAGAACCGTTCCCGCCAGGTCGTGCCCCAGCACCAGCGGCAGCGGGTAGGGGAGGATCTGCTTGAACTCGCCGAGCCTGATCTTCTCATCCAGCTGGTTGAGCCCCGCTGCCTCGACCCGGATCAGGACATCGTGCTCTCCAACGGTCGGCTCAGGGACTTCGGCCATCCGTAGCCCGGCCTTGTACTTGCTAACGACAAACGCCTTCATGGCGGGTACTCCTCTTAATTGACTCTAATCAATTATGAGCGCACTCAGCTTTTTAATCAAGATAACGCCTGCAACGAGAAGCGGCTGGGTGGACAGAAGCCTTCTGATGGACGAGCCCAGTTGCTGGCCCGAGGGGCTGGAGCCCAACTGGTGAACCGGCCGCCGGATCGGAAACCTCGCAGCTATCACCTCGCCCTTCGGGACGACGCCAAGGTGCTTCGACCGCGGATTGCAGTTCCTTCAGGGTGGGAGGGTTTGCTCCGGTCCGCTGAACCGTGATGGCCGCTGCTGTGGCTGCGGTGCGTCCCAGCTGCTCCAGGACGGCAGGGGCGAAGCCTTCGGTCCCGCGGGTGAGAAGGCCCAGGATGAGCGCGGCCATGTAGGAGTCGCCGGCGCCAATGGTGTCCACGACCGTGGCCCTCACCGCAGGAATTGTGATGCCTGCGGCAGCGCAGGTGAATTGGGACCCTTCGGACCCTTTTGTTATGACTGCCAGGCCGGTGCCGAGCCGGAGGATATGGTCGGCAGTTTCCTCAAGGGTCTTCTCGGGATAGAGCCAGTGGGCGTCTTCGTCGCTGAGTTTGACGACGTCGGCCAGGGATACGAGTTCTTCGAAAATCCCTTTCGCTTCCGCATGGCTGCCCAGCAACGAGGGACGGATGTTCGGATCGTAGGTGACGGTGCACTGGGCGTGCGCTTGTTCGATCAGGGCTTTGACCGCACTCGCCCCCGGTTCCAGGAAGGTGGCTATGGAACCCGTGTGGAGGATTCTCGGGAAGTAGGCCGGCGTTGCTGGTGGCAGTTCCCAGTGGATGTCGAACCTGTACTCCGCAGAGCCGTCAGGCCCAAGGATTGCTGCGGCTGTTGCAGTGCGCGCGAGAAGCTTTGATCCGGGCAGGAGAGTCACGCCTGCCTGGCGGAGGTGCTCTTCTATCAGTGTGCCGCGTGGGTCCGGGGCGATGGCCGTCAGCAGTCCGGTGGAGACGCCCAAAAGCCCGAGGCCGTAGGCGACGTTGGCCGGCGATCCACCGGGATGCTCAACCTGGCCGTCCGGAGTGGTGACCACGTCGACGAGTGCTTCTCCGACAACCAGGACGTCCAGGAAGCGTTGGGTGTCATGGGGATATGTTTTGGGGCGTGCCATGATCTTCTCTCCGGCAGGTGATGGTAGGGGAGCGGGCAGGCACTTCGGTGGCCGATGCCGGAATGGCCTGCCCGCAGCGTCATGCGTTGGGCTGGGAGTACAGCTAGGACAGCGCGCCGATTTCGTTGATCGTGAGGTTGCCGAAGGTGGCAGTTCCCTCGTGCGCATATAGACGGATGCCGTTGTCCCCGTCCAGGGGGAACACCCGGTGTGAGTGCACCACCCGCCCGTCTCCTACGAACATTTCGACGCTTGTCCGGTCCACGAGGATACGGAGCGTGAGCCGCCCTGCCGATGGGTCGAGGGGCGTCTGGCTTTCCCCGCCGGTTGGGTTGATGGTGGGTCTCCGGTTGACGTACGCGAAGGGGCCGGGGAGGAATGCCCCGGCGGCGACGTGCCGGCCCCCACCGTCTGCTCGACAGATCTCAAGGCCAACATTGGTTGGCGGGCTGGCCGGATCCCACCTCAGCTCACAGTTCAGGTCGTAGGCCAGTGACTTGATATCGAGGTCCCGGGTGCCCGTGACAGTCACGTCACCAAGGCGGTGGCTTTGTTTGACGTGGTCGCTCAGGCCGGCTGTCGGGGCTGAGACGAGGTGGTAGCTGGCGCCTTCCTTCTTGAGCCGGACATCACGCACAATCATGTCGTCGCCGTTGTACGCGTCAGTCGCCAGGGTCGGGGTGTTGTGGGGGTAGTCCCAGAAGTTCGCCCATCCGAGCGCCCTGCGCAGGGTGGCATCCTCTGCTCCGGACGGGTCGTGATGGGGATAGGTCACTGCTCCGTAGAAGTCATAGCCGTAGTCCAGCCACTCCGGTTCGGCACGGTCGGGAGCGAACGTCGTGCCATCGAAGGTCCCTGTCCAGTAGGCGTAGGTTGCCGGCAGGCCACGGCCTTTGCCGTTGGCGCTCGTGCCGAGGATCCAGTGCGAGGTACCGTCGTCGGCGGTCATGCGGAAAAGGTCGGGGCACTCAAGCAGCCCCAGATCAGTGCGGATGAATTCGCTGACCCGCTGCCAGGAGCGCAGATTGGGGGATGTATAGAAGCCGAGCTTTTGCCCTTCGGCGTTGACCATGAACCACTGACCCCGGTCGGCGTCCCAGATCACTTTCGGGTCGCGGAAGTCCTGTACTCCGGGGTTCGGCAGGACCGGGGCCGCCCCACCGGGTTGGAACGAGCGCCCACGGTCCGTGGAGTACCAGAGGTATTGGGCCTGGCGGCCCTGGGGTGCCTGCGTTACGAGGGCGATCACGGCGTTCTCGCCGTATCCAGCGGTGTTTCGTTCGTCGATGACAAGGCATCCTGACCAGCAGTCGCCGTTGTCGTTGCTGAACTTTGGAATGGCGACGCCGCGGTCGCGGAAGGAGACGTGGTCGGTGGTGGTCGCGCGCCGCCACGATGTGCCTCCACCACCCTGCAGGTAATCGCCGTTGTAGAGGTAGTAGTAGTGGTATTCGCCGTCGATGAAGATGGGCCGCTGGGGGTCGTTCTTCCAGTTGTCGGGGACGCTGAAGTGATAGGTCGGGCGCATGCGGGTTGGTCCTTTGAAGGGCGGCTTGGCCGGGGCGGTGTTAGGAGCGTTTGGGGGTGCCGCTGTCGCTGACTGGGCGAATGACGTTGAGAGTGCGAGCGATCCGGTGAGGGCGACGGCCCCGCTTCCGGTCAGGAGGGAACGCCGGGAGACGGCCTGTGAGTTTTCCATCAGTGACCTTTCGGTGGGCAGCTTCGGCGCTGCCAGTGCGTGAATGTTGATGTTTTTGGGCAGCGCAGAAGGGGCCGCTGTTTGGGTCGAATCTTTTGTGCGTCCTGCTAAGGGGACAGGAAGGGCAAGTTCTGGAAAGAAGAACTTCAGCCTGCAGGCTGAGGTTCCGGCAAGGGTTCCGTCGCCAGTGCGTGGCCGCCGGCCCCGGCACTTGGCCGGTAGAGGTGGCAGCGGACCCAGTGACGGTTCAGCGGGTCGCCCACCTGGTGCCGAACAAGTTCCTCTGCTGAACAGCGTTGGTCGGGATGGTCCTCGAAGGCGCAGGTGGTGGAAGCCATGACGGCCTGCCTTAGTTTGGCGCGGTGAACGGGGTCGTAGGATCCGGCCCGGGCTGGGTCCGGGACGGCTGAGACCAGCAATTGCGTGTAGGGGTGGGCCGGGTTGGCCAGCAGGTCCAAGGACTCGCCCTCTTCCACGATTTCGCCGGCGAACATGACGGCCGTCCGGTCCGCGAGGTACCGGGCGGAGGCGAGGTCGTGGGTGATGTAGAGCATGGAAATGCCCTGCTCGTCGCGCAGCTTCCGCATTAGGTTAAGCACGCCGATGCGGACCGATACGTCCAGCATGGACGTCGGTTCGTCGGCGAGGATGACTTGTGGTTCGACGGCCAAGGCGCGTGCGATCGCCACCCGTTGACGCTGCCCGCCGGAGAGCTCGTGGGGGTAGGAGTCGAGCATGTCGGCCTGGAGCCCTACGGTGGTCATGAGCTCTTCGAGGCGGCGCCTCGTCTGCGCTTCGGAACCTTGGCCGGTGCCGCCCTTGCCGTGGATAGTGAGGGACCGCCGGAGGAAGTGCTCGATCCGGTGGGCGGGGTTAAGGGAGCCAAACGGGTCCTGGAAGACCATCTGCAGCTGGGCGCGGAATGACCGGGAGGCCTGGAACCGGTCGCGTTTGAGAACGTCAACGCCGTCGAGCAGGATAGCGCCTTCGCTGGGTTTCTCGAGCCGGGCGACGCACCGGGCCAGGGTGCTTTTGCCCGAGCCGGATTCCCCGACGAGTGCGACGATTTCGCCGCGGCCGATGGTCAGGTCGACCCCGTGCAGCGCGCGGACTGCCTGGCTGGAAAACAGGCCGCCGGTGTGGAATGTCTTGCCCAGTCCGCGCACCTCGAGTGCAGGTGTCTGGGCCGACACATCGGAGCGTGCCGGGGAGTGGACGGCGTGGCTCATTGTGCTGCTCCTTCATAAACGGCGGCTTCGGCGTCGGCGGCAAACGGGGCCACGAAGTGGCCGGGCGCCACTTCGGCAAGGTCCGGGATGTTCTGGAACTTGACGCCTTCGGGCAGGCCCGTCAGCGGGACACGCGGGCCGGTAAGCGGCGGGAACGCGCCCATGAGGGCCTGGGTGTAGGGGTGCCTGGGCATGGTGTAGATGTCGTGGGCTTTGGCGGTCTCCACGATCCGGCCGCCGTACATGACGGCCATGCGGTGTGAGAGTTCCACCATCAGCGACATGTCGTGGGTGATGAAAAGGACAGAGAAGCCCAGTTCACGCTGGAGGTCCTTGATCTGGGCCATAATTTCCTGCTGCACCACCACGTCCAGGGCGGTGGTGGGCTCGTCCAGAATGAGCAGTGATGGCTTCAGGGCCACGGCCATGGCGATGACGGCGCGCTGCCGCATTCCGCCGGAGAGTTGATGCGGGTAGGACCTGAGGCGGGTCGGATCGATCCGCACGAGCTCCAGGAGCTGTGCTGCGCGTCGAAGAGATTCTTGACGCGAGTAGCCGGCATGTGTCGTGAAGATGTCTGCCATCTGCTCCCCGATGGTCAGCACCGGGTTCAACGAGTTCATGGCGGACTGGAACACCATGGCAACGTCCTGCCAGCGGAAACGGCGCAGTTCGTCCTGGTTCATGGCCAGCACGTCCTTGCCCCCGAAAGAGATGCTGCCGGCAGCGGTGTTCGCCGGGTCCTTGAGCAGCCGCATGATTGAGTTCGCGATGGTTGATTTTCCGCACCCGGATTCGCCGGCCAGCCCGAAAACTTCCCCGGCGCCGATGCTGAAGGAGACGTCGTCCACAGCCGTGGTCGAGCGGGTGTCGCCGATGTACTTGACGGTGAGGTTCCTGACGTCGAGAACCGGTTCGTGGGAGCCGAAGGAGGTTTGGGAAACGGTCACTTGAGGGCGCTCCTTTCGGTGGTGGCGGGCTTGCGGATCTTCCGCAGCCGGGGGTTGGTTACTTCGTCGACGGCGTAGTTGATGAGGGCCAGGGCGAACGCCACCAGGGCGATGCACAGGCCGGAGGGGATGAAGACCCACCAGCTTCCGGTGAGCAGGGCACCTTCGTTTCCGGCCCAGAAGAGGTTGTTGCCCCAGGAGACGGTGCTGACATCACCCAGTCCAAGGAATTCCAGGCCTGCCTGGGCCCCAATGCCGTAGATGACGCAGGCAAGCAGTGTTCCCATCACGATCGATGCCATGTTTGGCAGGATCTCCCGGAACATGATGCGGCCGGCGCTTTCACCGGAGACGACGGCGGCAGCGACGAAGTCTTTGGAGCGGATGGACAGGGCCTGTGACCGGAGAACGCGTGCCGATCCGGCCCATCCTGTCACCGTGAGTACCAGGATCACGGTTCCCAGTCCCGGGGGCAGGAAGGCGGCCAGGATGACGAGCAGCGGCAGGCCGGGAAGGAGGAGGAAGACGTTGGTCAGCAGCGACAAGGCTTCGTCGATGAATTTGCCGAAATAGGCCGAGGCGAGCCCAACGAGGATCCCGATAAAGGTGGACGCAAACCCGACGGTAAGGCCCACAAGCAGGGAACTTCTGGCGCCGTGGACGGTCAGGGCGAGCACGTCCTGGCCCTTGGCAGTCGTTCCGAGCCAGTGCTCGCTGTCCGGTTCCAGTGAGGCCATCCCGGTGATCCGGGAAGGGTCTCCGGGGAACAGCACGGGCGAGGCCAGCGCCAGGACGATGAAGACGAGCATGATGGCCGTGCCTGTCATGGCTTTCTTGTTGGTGATGAGTCCGTGTACGAAGCCGCGGTTGGTCTTGCGGGCAGCTTTTTCTTCGGTTGGCTGCTGGAGGATAACGCTGGTCATGATGGATTCCTTGGTGACTGGGTACGCAAGGCTCAGTTGCTGCGCACGCGGGGGTCGAGGCGGACGTAGAGGACGTCCACCAGGAAGTTCGCCAGCAGCACGGCGGCGGTGATGGTGAGGAACAGGCCCTGCATGAGGGGGTAGTCCAGGCCCTGGACGGCGTTGAGGAGCTGGTAGCCGACGCCGGGGTAGGCGAACACGACCTCGGTGAGAAGCGCGCCGCCCACTACGAAGCCCAGTCCCATGCCGAAGCTGGTGACGGAGGGAAGCATGGCGTTCCGGGCGGCGTAGCGGAGCATGATGCGTCCCGGGCGCAGTCCCTTCGCTTCGGCCATGGTGATGTAGTCCTCGGAGTTGGTGGCGATCATCGTGTTCCGCATGCCGAGCATCCATCCGCCGATGGAGACCAGGACGATTGTGAGCGCCGGGAGTACCAGGTGGGCGGCGACGTCGCCAATGAACTCGGTGGTGAAGCCGGGCTCGAGGCCGTCGGTGAACGCGTGCCGGATGGGGAACCAGCCCAGCACCACGCCGAACAGGTACAGGGCGCCCATTGCGAGCCAGAAATAGGGGAACGATCCGATGAAGACCAGTAGGGGAGGCAGCGCCGAGTCGACGGCGCCGCCGCGGCGCCACGCTGCGAGGATGCCCAGCAGGTTTCCCACGACGGCGGCTATCACCAGTGCTGTCCCGCCGAGCAGCAGGGTCCAGCCGATCTGGGACGAGATGACCTCGGTGACGGGTGTGGGGAATCGGGTTATGGATACGCCCATCTGCCCGGTGAGGACGTTCTGGAGGTAGCCGGCGTACTGCTCCCAAATTGGCCGGTCGTCCACTCCGAGGAGCTTGCGCAGTGCCTCGAGCTGTTCGGGCTGCATTCTGTCCTGGGTGCGGGCAAACATTCGTGAGACGGGGTCCCCGGGCATGAAGCGCGGGAGCAGGAAATTCAGGGTAATGGATGCCCAAAAGGCGATCAGGTAGAAACCCAGGCGGCGCAGGATGAAGCGCACGGTTTCCCTCCAATTCGGGAGTGGTCAAGATTGTCGGGTACGCCCGACGGCCGGCCGGTGGCATAGGCCAGGCCGTCGGGCGCCAAATGGCGCGGGGCCAGGTGGGCCTCAGGCTCGGTGGGTCGCTACTTGCGCGGTTCCAGGCTGGTCAGCACGAGAACCGTAGAGGGTGCGCGGACCGAGAGGGTGGCGTAAGGGTTGTCCGGGGTGGGCCAGCCGGTGAAGTGCGTGTCGTTGTACGCACCCCACTCAGGGCCGGAGAAGAGCGGCACCAGTGGTGCGACGTCGTTGTATTCTTCCTGGAGCTTGTTGGCGATGTCCTTCTGCGTGGACTGGTCCGTGGTGGCAGCGAACTGTGCCAGCAGGGCATCGGCTTTGGGGTCCCCGAAACGGTGGTAGTTATCCGACGCCTTGGTGCCCACCGGCTTCACCGTTGAGGAGCCCATGGAGGCGTTGAAGTACTTGTACGGGCTCGGATCGTTGGCGCTCCACACGATGCCCGAGTCAAAGTCGCCCGTTTCGTACCCTGACACCACAGCGGCCCAGTCCGGGGAGTCCACCTTTGCGGTTACTCCGACTTCTGCGAGGTTCTGGGAAATCACGTTGGCTACCGAAAGCCAGTCGGACGAAGTCGCACCCACGGAGATCCTGAACTCGAACGGCTTGCCGTCCTTGAGCGTGCGCTTGCCGTCGGGACCCTTCGGGTAGCCGGCCTTGTCCAACAGGTCATTGGCCTTCTGGACGTCGTGGTTGGTCCAGGTGCAGTTGTCCTTGACCTGGCTGTTCTTCCAGGTCTCGTAGTTGCCGGAGAGGCCGGTGCAGTCGGCCGGCTGGGCGTAGCCGCTCATGCCGATCTTGGTGACCTGGTCCCTGTCCACGGCCATGCTCAGCGCCTTGCGCACATCCACATCGTTGAAGGGCGCCTTGGTGGTGTTGAGCTGCCAGTTGATCATGGCGCCCGTGGGTGGGAACCAGTAGTGCCGGTGGTCCTTGTCCTTGGAGACGAACGTCTTTTCGATGTTCGGTATGTACTGGGGGGCCCAGTCCACGTCGCCGTTGGCGGCGGCGAGGTTGGCGCCGTCGTTCCCTGCGAAGGCAAGCATCTTGATGCCGGCGATCTTCTGCTTTTCCGGCTGCCAGTAGTTGGGGTTCTTCTTCAGCACGAAGGACTGGGCCTGGAAGTTGTCCACCTCGGTGTAAGGTCCGGTGCCCACCGGTTTGGCGTTGGCGTCCTTCTCCGGGTCGGCCAGTGCGGACCAGATGTGCTTGGGGAGGATGCTGAGCTGGCCGACGTCGTACAGGGCCGGAGACCAGGGTTTGTTGAAGTTGAAGGTGACCTTGCTGCCTTCGGCAGTCACGCTATCGAGGTACTCGTAGCCGCCCTTCAGCTTTTTCTGAAGCTCGAATGTGTAGGCGACGTCGTCGGCAACGAACGGCTGGCCGTCGGACCACTTCACACCGTCACGCAAGGTGAAGGTGATGGACTTGCCGTCGTCGGCTGCCCTCCAGTCGGTGGCGAGCCACGGCACCGTGTTTCCCTGGGCCGGGTTGAAGACCAGGAGGGACTCGTAAATCGACTGCTGGACCATGGGGTTCACGGTCGGTGCGAACGGGTTGAAGTTCTGCACGAATGTGCCCATGTCTTCGCGGGGGATAGTGAGGAACGCGCTGGCGTTGGCCGCAGCGTCGGTGCCGCCGGACTTGTTGCCGGTCGCGGCGCAGCCGGTCAGCAGCATCGCGCCTACAGCCAGTCCGGCCGCGGCAACGCGGGCGGACTTGAAGAACCTGGTTTGTGTCATGATGGGGTTATCTCTTCCTGTCTTCATCAGCAAGGTGAAGGGTGGGTGGGGGATGTGCTCTTCGACGTTGATTTCGCGGTCAGACCGAAGAGCGTTCTAGCAGCGGACAGTCGACCAACTGCTGGTTGGCAGTGATCGGCTGTCCGGCTGTAAGGGCGGCGAGCGTCTGGACTCCCAGAGCGCCCATCTTTTCGAACGGCAACGCAACGGTGGTCAGCTTGGGCCTGAGGTAGGCCGCGATGAGTTCCTGGTTGTCGAAGCCGATCACGGCGATGTCGCCGGGGATGGTCAGGCCACGTTCCTTGATGGCGTCGTAAGCGCCCATGGCCATGCGGTCATTGAGGCAAAAAAGGGCGGTTGGCCTGTCCTTGGCCGGGTATCGATCAAGGATCTGGCAGGCAGCGTCGTAGCCGCCGTCTGCTGTCGCATACCCGGCTACGACCAGCTCCGGATCGAGGTCAAGACCCGCGCCGGCCAGGGCTTCCTGGACGCCCTGCAGTCGCCCGACGGCTGCCGGGATTCCCGGATCCAGGTTGATCACACCGATCCTGGTGTGGCCAGCGTGGAGGAGGCGTTCGACGGCGACCCGTCCGCCCGTGCGTTCGTCAGGGACGATTGAGGGCAGCTTCCCGTCCAGGTCGAAGCAGTTGACGAGGACGGAGGGTACTTCGTGTGCGCTGCGGGGCACATGGACGCCGCGGTGGTGTGTAGCGGCGTACAGCAGGCCTTCCACCCGCTGTTCCAGCAGCTTCTCAACAGCAGCATCTTCCATTCCCTGGTTGGTTCCGTCTGTATCACCCTGGTCTGACGGGGCGATCAGGAGAAACCGGCGGTCAATCCAGGCCTGGTCCTGGGCACCTTTGATGATGTCTACGGCGAACGGTGCGGTGACGATCTCCGTAACGATGCCGTACCAGTCGCTGCGCTGGGATGCCAGCGCCCTCGCCCCGGCATTCGGGCGGTAGCCCAATGCCTGAACCGCGTCAGCAATGCGGGTCCGTGTCTCCTCCGAGATGCTGGCGTCTTCGCGGTTGTTCAGCACGAATGAAACAGCCGTCCGGGATACTCCGGCATGCTTGGCTACGTCATTCATGGTGACGCCACGCTGCCGGGTGGTGCCGGCTGTGACGGGGGAGGTGGTCTTCGCCATTGAATGCTCCAGAGGTCTTCATTGAGCTGGGGGTGCCAGTTTTGATGCGGATGTAACGTCGTGATTTGCGCTTAGTAACTCGCGTTACCTTCGGCTGTGATCTAAGTTACCCGCGTTACTAAGAGGTGTCAATACATTTCTTCAGTGGCGGTTACGGGCGGGTCTTGAAGGACTCGACCTTCCCCGGATCTTTTTCGATGACGGGGCCGAGGATGTCATCAACCCTCAGGAGCAGTTCCGGGTCGAGTTTGACTCCCGCGGCCCGGACGTTGTCGACGAGTTGCTCGGGCCGGGATGCTCCCACGATGGCTGCCGAGACGTTGGGGTTTTGCAGTACCCATGCGACCGCGAAGGCCGCCATGGACAGTCCGGTCTCCTCTGCCAGGGGCTTCAGTTGTTGGACACGGGTGAGGATGTCCTCGTCAAGGAAGCGGTGGTCATTTTTCAGTTCGCCGTTGTCGCCTCGGAAGCGGGAGCCTTGCGGGGCCGCCGCACCGGGGGTGTACTTGCCCGTGAGGACTCCCTGGGCGAGTGGGGACCAGCAGATCTGGCCGATGCCCAGTTCTTCGCTCAAGGGAACGATTTCCTGTTCGATGACGCGCCACAGCATGGAATACTGCGGCTGGTTGGATATGAGCTGGACACCAAGGTCCTTGGCAAGGGCAACACCGGCGCGCATCTCGTCCGTCGTCCACTCTGACACCCCGACATAGTGCGCCTTCCCCGCCCTGACGATATCGGCAAAGGCCTGCATGGTCTCTTCCAGCGGGGTCTCGTAGTCGTACCTGTGCGCCTGGTAGAGGTCGACGTAGTCAGTCTGGAGTCGGCGGAGCGATGCGTCGATGGACTCCATGACGTGCTTGCGGGACAGGCCGCGGTCGTTCCGGCCATCTCCGGTGGGGAAGTAGGCCTTGGTAAAGATCTCCACGCTTTCACGGCGTGTTCCTTTGAGTGCCTCACCCAGGGCTTCCTCGGCCCGGGTTCCAGCGTAGGCGTCGGCGGTGTCGAAGGTGGTGATGCCTAACTCCAGTGCCTGCTTGACGCACTGCGTCGCAGCGGCCTGGTCGATCTGCTCACCGTGGGTGACCCAGTTTCCGTAGGCGATTTCGCTGATGTACATGCCGGAAGATCCCAGTTTGCGGTGTTCCATTAAGAGTCGTCCTGTCCGAAGTTGGTGAGTTGAAGCACAGCGTTGGCTGTACCGCCGGTGGAGTAGAGGGCAAGGGATGTTTGGCCGGCCTCGGGAAAGATCAATTCGGTCACGGAAACGAGCCCGTCGTTCGCGAATACTTCCACCGAGCACTGGTCGATGAAGATCTGCAGGGTGTAGTTGCCATCCCCGCCGGCCGCAATTGGGGCGCGGCTGGCGGACGGGAAGGCTTCGTGGAAGCCCGTGTCACCGGAGCGGCTGCGGTCTACGATGAGGTCCCCGCTGCGGGGGCGGATCCCGATCCGTGTCCCGACCGCCCCGTCCGCTGACCCTCTGGCCACGAGGCCGAACTCCTCGGCGTCGCCAGGGGAAAAGGTGATGTCCATAAGCTGTACTGCCGTGCCGCCCCCAACCGGCGTCGGCCCGTTTACGGTGACCCGTTGCACGGGACCGGGCCTCGAAGTTGCCCTTAACTCCGGCACGGGGTGCTGCTGGAGCCGCGGTTGCCCGTTCACGGTAACGAGGGATACGTCCCGGACCAGGCTCATGGGGCTGCGCCAGGGCGACGTGGGAATCTGGTTGGCGTACTGCCAGTTGTTCATCCAGCCGATCATTAGCCGCCGTCCGTCCGGAACGTTGCTGAACGAGACGGCGGCGTAGTAGTCCCGGCCCCAGTCCAGCCACTGGTAGTCGGGCACGCGCTCCGGATCCTGCATCCCCTCGGTGAGGGTTGTTTCGGAACTGAAAGTGACGCCGTCGAACTCTCCCACGAAGTATTGCCCGGCGGACCCGCCGTTGGGGCCGCCGGGGTTCATGTTCACCGTCAGCACCCACTTCATTGCTGCCGCGTCGTTGTCCAGGGGCAGTTCAAAGAGGTCCGGGCATTCCCAGATCCCGCCGGTGGCGTTGGCGGGGCCGAAGGTGCTGAGGTACTCCCAGTTCTTGAGGTCGTAGGAGCGGTAAAGCAGGACGCTGAAGTCGTGTGCTTCCACGGCCACCATGACCCAGTAGTTGCCCGCCGGGCCGGTGTAGCGGAAGACCTTGGGGTCCCGGAATTCCGGTGACTTTCGGGTGAGGACCGGGTTGCCGGCGTACTTGGTCCAGGTGTAGCCGCCGTCCGTGCTCCACGCGATGGACTGGGCCTGGGTGCCTTGATGGAGGGAGCCCGGCTTGTACGCGCTGGTGTAGATGGCCACCAAGGGGTCGTGCCCGTCTGTGCCGAACCCGCTGGTGTTTCCGGTATCAACCACAATGCTGCCGGAGTAGATCTCCTCGGACTGATCGCACGGGATCGCGACCGGTTGTTCGCTCCAACTGACCAGGTCCGTCGAGGTCGCATGGCCCCAGGACATGTTGCCGTGCACGTTTCCGAAGGGATTGTTCTGGTAATAAAGGTGGTACGTGCCCTCATGGAAGACCAGCCCATTGGGGTCATTGAGCCACGTATCCCTGGCGGCGTAATGCATCACCGGCCGATAGGTGTCGATGGTGGAAGAAGTGCTGTTCAATTGTTCTCGTTTCATGGCCGAAGGAAGTTCGCGGACCCCCGAGGAGCAGTGCTTTTGTCCAGTGGAGCAGCCCGGAATCGGTCCCGAGCGCGCCGCAGTTGCTGCCGCAGTTAAGGGCTTTCCGGATAACTGGAACTGGGGGCATGGCTGGAGCGGCCTGAGAATGGAGCTTGTGTCATGATGGTTGTCTCTCTCCTGTCTCCATTTGCAAGGTGAAGGGTGGGTGGGGGATTGCTCTTCGACGTTGATTTCGCGGTCTGGCCGAAGAGCGTTCCAGCAGCAGGCAGTCGATGAACTGCTGGTTGGCAGTGACCGACTGTCCTGCTGCTGGGGCGACGGCAATATGTTCTCTGCTAGCACTCCGGGCGCGACAGTATTACGGCTCACGCCGCTCCAGTCGTGACTGTCCCGCCGTCGTCTGCTCGGAAACTGATGTGCGGGTGCCTTGTAGGCGGGTTTTCCCAGAAGACCTTCAGCTTTCGAGCGACGGCCCGCGGGGCGCTTCCGGGGCTGCGATTTTAGTAACGCGCGTTACTAGGTGCTGACGTCTAGGTTACCCGCGTTACTTGGAGGTGTCAACGGGTGTAAGCCGGCTTTCCGTCGGTGACACGGGCGTAAAAGGGGTATGGCTAAGTAGACCCCGCCGGCGGTGCCTGTTGAACCGAAGCACCGGTCACCTTCTCTGTGACCGGCGCTTCGCCAATGACATACACGGTCCCTGTGAAGACGTCGGCCCTGTGAAGGCACGTCAGTGACGTCCAGGAATTTAGACTGTTCGGACCCTCTTGTGATGGCCGGCTAAGCAGGAACGTGACGCTGGGGTGCGGATCATTGTCTAGGGCCGCGGTGAAACGTCAGACGGCGATGGTGGTGGAGGTGGCCAGTGGGGCGCCGTTCTTGTCCAGCGCTTGTACTGCGAGGTAGGGGGCGGCGGCGACCGCTGTTGATGTTTCGAAGCCGCGTTTCGGAAAGGTTCCGGCCTCACTGAGTTCGTCGGCGGTGGTTCCGGTGAAGAAACGCCATTTGGTGACTTCTGTGGCCCCGTTCCAGCTGGCGTAGACCTGCATCGTGGACCCATTTCCCGGTACTGCTGCCAGATCGGGGAGCGTTTCGGGTTGCGCAGTCCAGGGGCTGCGGTAGGCGGGGTAAGATCCGCTGCCTACCCTGGTGGCCTCGTAAACTGCTGTGCCGTCTGCTGTGAATTCTGTGACGGCGGGGTCTGTTCCCCAGCCCACCAGGATGTTTCCGTTAGGCAGGTGTTGGACACTGCCCATCGCGTTGCCGCGGTGCCCGGCGTGGGTGAACTGCCGTTGTGTGACGGCGGTCCGCGTTGTTTCGTTGACGGCGAGAACCAAGCCGCGGGAGATTCCTGTGCCGCCGGCGTCGTAATGGTTATCGAACATGCTGATTGAGCCGTCCGGTTGCCGGCGCGCGTCATGCTGCCAAGCAAATTGAGCGTCCGGTCCAAGGCTGAAGTCGCGGTGCTTCCCGCCCATGCGCCACCTGACATTTCCGGTGGTCCGGTCAACGAGATAGAGGGTGTGCGTATGCCGTGCGGAGATCAGTAGCGAGTTTCCGTCCGCGTCCACGGAATTGAGGTGGTATGGGTCGTAGGCTTTCGCCGCGCTCGTTCCGTCGCTGTTCGGGTCATCCTGTGGTCGCAGGTAGGAATCGGTGAGCGGTATATGGTCCTGGGCGTTCCAGTCCAACAGGACAGCGCCGGTGCGTACCTCCACTTCCTGTACATGGCAGTTGTATATATAGCCGGCAGCGGGGCCACCTACCGCGCTCAGGTCCTGCTGGATGGTTGGGTAGGACGTCAACAGGGCTGTCCCGGCGGGCATTAGTGTGAATTCGTGGAGGTCTGCCTGGATCCCGTTTCCGGTCTGGACTTCGTGGATTGTGCGGTAGGCGCTGTCCATGATCACGCCCTTGCCCAGCCCATGGCCTCCGATTCCGGTGCCGGTCCAAAAGGTGAGTACAGGCTTGCCTTCGAAAGTCTGCGCCCTGAGGTCCATGACGCCCGCCCCTGTTGGCTCCATCCACACCGGTTCGCCGGCATCATTCATGATCAGCCCGTTGGAACCATGCCCCATCGGGCCCGTAAAAAGCAGCCCAGATGCTGGGGCGGCGGTCGACCACGCGGTCACATGCGGCGCTGTCAGGTGGGTGCTCAGGAACGACCGGTCGGGTGGTGCGGAGAGTACTTCTGCAGTTGGCAAGGGCGCGGGCCTGGCCGGAGCTCCGGGAGATGCTTGACTGACTTGGCCTGCGGCCAGAACAGGGAGTAACCCGGCTTTTGAGAAACCTGCGGTCACCAAGGCCCCCGTGCCGACAAGGTAAGCGCCGTGAAGGAACCTGCGCCGGCTCAGGTGCGGCCAGCCCCCGGCTGCGTCTCTCCCAGGCTCGGGGTAGGACCCTCGGCCATGTCCGTCTTCGCTTGCGGGATCTTCTTTCACATCCACAGGCTCAAAATATGCTTGAAGCCTATGCCCAGGCCTCGATCAACCTTTGGATCGGCTGTGACACTGCAAAGGACAATGGGCCGCCTGCGGAGAGGGGCAGGGATCGTTTGGTGGACGCCGGATGTCATAATAATCCGCTCATGTGCCACGGCCGGTTCCGCTGGCGGCAGGGCAGGGTTTTATTGGGCGAGCAGAGATACTGCGTGCGCGATGACGAGCGCCAGCAGCACGAAGCCTCCAAAGGCCTCCAGCCCCATGAGGGATTTCGCCCGTGCAGAGAGAGGCATGGTGTCCGTGGGGCTGAAGGCCATGGAATTGGACAGCGAGAAGTAAACGTAGTCAACGAACGAAGCAGTCCAGCCGGTCTTGACTGACGACCTGGCGGCTACTTCCTTGACGGCGTCGTGGTCTTCGTCCTGTGGGAAGCGGAAGTCCGCCCGAGGTAGTTCGTGGCGCGGGGTGTGCCGTCGTGAGACGGGGCCGCCACGGTCCAACTCCCAGTAGACCAAGGCGAAGGCGATGACGTTCGTGACCCATACCTGAAGTGCAGCCAATAGGAGGGTTGGTCCGTTGCTGCTGGCGGACTTGGTGAGCGCTATGACCAGCTGAACAAGGGCGGCCTCATTGGCCGTGACCAGCAGCAGCGCTTGGCCAACGGAAAGATACCGGGACCAGCGCGTTTCGCGGGTAAGGCGCCGGGGATTCAAGGCAACGAGTGGGATCAGCAGACCGACGCCGACGATGACGACAGCCAGGCGAACAGTCGGCAGGAAGGTCGTGGGCAGCGTCGCATACAGGGCCAACGCGATCAGCAAGCCGACGACTGCTGGCCAGCGATGCTCCGCACGGGCTTGCTGTTCGCTTTCCATGGTCATAGCAGGAGTGTAGGCACGGAACCTCTCGGATTCGATTCACAGACGAGATCCTGCGAGCCCTTACGCCGATTTCCGACTCTTGCGGGTCCCATTCGTATCTCAAAGGCCGAAAGTAAGGATTCCGTAAAAGATCGCGCAGCGCCTCGACGTTCCCCTCCGGCTCACTCCGCGGTGGCGACGCCGAGGTCGGCCGCATGGCCGCTGATGGTGCGGGCGAGATCGACGTCGCGGCTGGTGATCCCGCCGACGTCATGGCTCGAGAGCGTGACGGTTACCTGCGGGTAGGTGAGCGTGAGGTCAGGGTGGTGGTTGGCCTCCTTGGCGGAGGCGCCGATGCGGTTCACGAACTCCAGCCCGGTGGAGAACTTCCGGGTCCTGAAGGCGGCGGTGAGGGTCTCGCCGGTCATGCGCCAGCCCGTGAGCCCCGCTTCGGAGAGCTCTGCGGCGGACAGCTTCCGCTGGGGATCAGTCATAGTGCCATCATGGCTCCGGAGAGCCGCCGTCGGCTACCCCTGGAGCCTCTGCCTGGGAATGGGGGGGGCGGGCGGCCGGCCAGTTCAGTGGTTGCAGCCCTTATGACTACTTGGCTGACTGTATCGAGTACCGTCGGGCTGTTTACGGGGCCGGTGACGCTGGACGTTCCAGTGGCCAGCTCAAAGCAGACTGCCGCAGATCTTTCGCTGGGGGCGGCTGGTCACTTCATCTCGATGGAAGCGACGATGCCGGTTCTTCCTGCAGGTCCTGCCGTAAGCCTGGCCTGGGCGGGTGTGCTGAGTCAGGTGGGGGTCTTGGCGTTTTTGGCGCTTGTTTTCCTGCTGGCCTACAGGCTTCAGGGCAGAACTCTTTTCACGGCGCGGTCTGCGCACATCGTAGGTGTGGCCGGAGTTGTGCTCGCTGTGTCAGGCATGGCCGGTCAGGTTCTTGACGGCACGGGGCGGAGTCAGCTTGCCGAAATGATCGGTGCGAAGGCCTGGGCTGCAGGGGAGGCCCGGATCTTCTCGGCAGACATCAACCTGACCCCGATAATCGTGGGCATTGCCTTGGTCCTCATCGCGGGAGTCTTCGAGTACGGCCGGCGGCTCCAGAAAGACACCGAGGGACTGGTCTGATGCCCTCCGAGGCGCCGTCGAACATCCACTGCCACCTGGATGACCTGCTCACGGACCTCGGCATGGCCTTGACAGAGCTCAGCAGGCGGGTCGGGGTCAGCCTGGTAAACCTGTCTATGCTCAAGAACGACCGTGCGAAGGCCATCCGGTTTTCGACCCTGACGGCAATCCGTGAAGTGCTCGACTGCCAGGTCGGTGATTTACTGACGGTCGCGCTCGAGCCGTGATTCCACGCACGGATCCCGCGAGCGAAGGGCCCGCCACGCCGCTGGGGAGGAACGCCCTGCCTATGGGTTCGGTGCTGTACCAGTGCGGGGTGGAATGGGGCCCAACCACTCGAGCGGCCTGATTCTGCTCAAGATGGCTCGCGCATACCGGTTCCAGAGGCCCGAGAAGAAAAGGATGGCAGCGGTGGTCGTGGCGACGGAAGCGAGGACGTCGGTGGGGTAGTGGACGCCAAGGTAGAGCCGGGACCAGGCCACCACCAGGACGAATATGATTCCCAATCCAAGGGATGGCTTCTGCCACCGTGTCCCCCGTGCAAGGTAGTACAGGGCGAAGGCTACGGCGGTGGCAAGACAGACTTGGCCGCTGGGGAAGCTGTGGGTGTCTGGCGCGGCAATTAGCGGATCCGCCAGCATTGATTGATCGGGCCGGGGGCGTGCCACAGCAGCTTTGACCAGGTGGCAGGAAAGCCAACCGACTGCGGTAACGGCCCCGAAGGCGACGGCGTTTACGGGGGCGCGGCGGACAACCAACAAATAGAGGCTTACGACGGCGAGCAGAACCGCGCCGATGAGGTCCCCCAAGACCGTGTCAAAGGTTAGGGCCACCGCGTTGAGCGCGGGGGTGTGATGGGCGCTGAAGAACTGGTCCACCGTGAATTCCGATGAAGTTGGTCCCGGGAGGTTCTTCATCCCGAAGCCAAGCACGAGGACGGCAACGCCCATCATGAAAGGCCACAAAACCCAGTGCCGTACCTGTGGCAGGACGGCCAGGCGCATTCGGGACCCAGCATTGTTTCGAGCGGTCCCTTCAGATGTGGAAACGGAGCCCATCTTCTTTCTCATTCCTCATACGGGGCCAGGTGGTCCAAGTGGTCCTCGACGGAGACTACCCGCCGGCTGGGGTCCATGGCACGAGTAGCGTGTACTCGAATAGAAGGGGGGCGCTCAACCGCACAACCGCACAACCGCCGGACTCGGGGCGCGGTTGCTGAGGCCCGCTTATCCAGCGCCGGTCGACGAAGGAAGGGGTGTGTCGTCGACAAAGGGGACCTTGGCGATGTATTGCTGGTAAAGCTGGACGGCGTCCTCGAGGCGAAGGTGGCCGAAAGAGAGTGCTCCTTCCAGGCCGGCCAACTCTGCATTGCAGGCTTCTGCGGCGCTGACACGGGCCGCGAGCTCGTGGGAGTTGGCCAAACCTGTTGACACGGCTGCAGTCAGTGATGAAAGTGCTGCCAGCAGGCATAGCACGCGCCATACGGTCGAGTCGTCCTCTAATGACAGCAGGCCTGTGCACCTTCAGTAAATTTGGTCCCGCCGGCCGCTGGTCCGACAGTTAGTGCCGCCGCCAGCGCGCTTCCTATGACGCTCATGTTGGTTAACCTGCTCCGACGGGGCCGGGCCCGTTGGAGAAAAGACCTTATACTCGCTCGCCGCTGCTCATTCAGCTCGGAAAGTTCTTCACGGGTTCCTGGGTCTTTCTTCATGACGTCCTCCGCACCGCAACGATTTGGGAGTGATAAAACCTATTTGGCAGTCACGTCAACCTGTGTTTTTCGTGCGTGACGAAACTATAAGCGGCTGCATCCCGTGTCTCAGCTGTAGCCACGGGTGCCTCCATGGTGGATGCTGTCCGTGTCCTTAGAGTTCCCATTGGTCCAGTAACGACTCGCGGGCGAGGGCATACCTGTTGGTTTTGAAGTAGTTTCCATGGGTTGCCACTAGCGCCTGGTAGGAGTCAGGTTCGATCTCAGAGGCTGTGGCGTCCAGTGAGTTCGTATCTGAAGTGTCGTGCGGATACGAGTAGACAGGGAATCCCAGGTAGTCCGTCCGGCGCCAGATATTCAACCAGACTCCTGGTTCCGTTGCGCCGCTGCCAAGCAGCCCCGAGAGCTGGCCTTCGGACGGTAGAGGCGGCGCGGGCAGAAAGCGGCCTGACCACGGATCGCTTCCGAAATATCTCGGCCCCTGTATACCGGGGGTTCCCAGGACAGCCGGCCCCCATAGGTCGGGGAAGAACCTGCCGAAGTAGGGGCGGAGCTGGACACCGAATGTAAGCAACCTGATTCTGGATAGAAGTTCCCGGACCTTTATGTTGGTGGCCTCCTTGGCTGCTTTGGCATCGATGTTGTTTGCCGCAGCTTCGAACTCCCTGTGTTGGACTATGGCGGCGAGGTGATACAGCGCGGCGATGCCCAGAACGGCTCCCAGACTGTGTGTGGCCAGGAGGATGCGACGCGCGGGCTGCACTTGATCGAGCACCGCCGGATCATCCACTTTTTTCTGGTCGGTGAGCCATTGGAGCATTCGGTTTGCAAGTTCGGGTACAACGCGTTCGGAGTAGCAGGCGGGGCCAAACGGGTGGCCTGCCCGGGGCAGCCAGGCCACCAGGTCCCAGAGCAAGCCCAATGGCCTGCCTGTTCCGACGACAGCGCTGGAGATTGCCACGCCCAGTATCAGCACCCCCGCCGCTGTCAGTGCGCTTGTGGCTATCCCGGTGCCGGCAGGGGCGAGCGTGTTCCAGAACCACAGGTGGTGTAGCCACTGGTGGCCTGCGCCGTCCTCATGGAGAATCGTCAGGGCCAGGACCACGACGACACCGAGCATGGTGGCTCCTGCTGCAAGCTCCACCACGCGCTCACCGCGCTGGAGCAAGGCGCTTCTGCGGCGGACAGCCATAATTTCCGATTCGTAGGGTCGTTCGGTGTCATCGATCGAGGGATCTGCAACTCCTTGACCGATCCAGAGGCTGCTCAGCATGAGCGTACTCAGGATGAGTATGGCTGCAAGGACCAGGAGAACCATCACTCCGCCCGCTGCCCAATAGAGGAAAGGGATTGAGATGGCGGCCCCGTCGTCCTTTAGCAGCGTGCGGAATAGCGGATGGGTGGCATCCTGTTGCCAAAGGAGGCCGCCAGACTGTAACCAGTTGCCGACACCTACGACGATGGCGCTTGAGTAGAAGGCAGCAAGCAGGAGGCTGAGATACATCATCACGGCGGGAGCCAGACCATGCCACGCTTCAGCCTGTCGACCGAGTGGCCGCTCGGGCGCCCTGTCACGCTGATTCATCAGGGATGTTGCCACGGCCAGCAGGCAGGCAGCACACACGCCGAAGGCCGCAGTCACGGACATAGGTGAAGAACTCCAGCGGCTGATGATGAGCAAGACGCCGATGAGCGCGCAGCACCACAACACTGTTCCCCAAGCGACGGCGGCGTTCGGGGCCAGGCGCATAAGGGACCCTGACGTCGCAAGTATTGCCAGCAGCGCAACCAGCACGGTCGGCACCAGTTGGGCCACGGTGAAGGAGGCTGCTGGGTCAGCAGTGGTGGCCTGGCAGATCGCCACGATCGCATAAAGGTAGACGGCGAAGCTGGAAAGGAGGAGGGCTACGGCCCAGGCCATCCGCGAGGACTTGACTCTCAAAGGTGCACGGACGCTCTCCGATCCCCAGTACATGACGGAGCCCGCTACGACTGCCAGGAGCAGGCACGAAATAGTTATTAACGTGGTGGCGATGCCGGCGTCTTCCACGGAACTTGTTTTGAGGTCGGCAGCGAGCAGGAAAGTCACAAGCAGGACGCTGGCGGCAATGTGCGCCACTCCGGTTGGCGAGTTCACCCGCCGGATCCACAACCGTGGCGCAGTGAGGACGGGGGCGCCTTTCAACCTGTTTTCTGTATTGCGGCGTTCTCGTTTTTTGGGGAGATGGGCATTGCGGTGGACGCGTTTCTGATCCGTGAACCGGGTGCGAAAACGAACATCGCTGGACAGGCTGATGGCGGCCATTAGAGCCACGGCGAGGATCGGAAAGGTTGAGACTGCTGCAAGTCGTTGGCCCCGCGTCAAGCCCCGGAGCCCATCGAACCAGTGCGGCAATGCATTGCAGACCTGGGGCTGTCCGTTTGCGGCGACGCGGTAGCACTGGACGGCGATAAAGTCCATGGCGGCGGTGGCGACGGCAGTAGCCAGCAAAAGCGTCAACAGCAGACTGAAAAGACGTACGAGCGCCGCCCCTGTTCCTGGGTCGACACCGTCACCGCGTCGGTCATCAGCCTTGAGGACACGGGCCCAGTAGGCGGCGTTGGCAAAACCGAACGGGGCAATTAAAAACCAGCCAAGGTTGTAGAGCGCCCGGAGGGTTTTGCCCAGAAACCCGTTCGGCGCGAAGCGGTCCAGCTTGCCCCAGCTGTACGCTTCCAGACGGGTTTTCGAATCCGATACCGAAGTCGTGCCTGAGGGTGACTGCCTAACCTTGTAGAACCCAGCCAATTTGTCAACGAGTTTGATGCCGTCAGCGTCCGACGGGACCACATCGCCGGCGTCTACTCCCAACATTTCATAGGGCGGGGTGTTACGGACCCCGTGGACGCGAAGCTCGAGAATTTCCAACGCTGAGGACATGCCCCTCCTTGGCGGCTTCCCCAGCTGGTGCCCGTAGGGTACGACTCTTGACGGTAGAAGTCCAGAGTTCGGAGTTTCAGCCGAACTGACGCCGTGTACTACGTCTCCAATTGCCTGGTCCCGCCAGGCCCTTCAGCGAACCCGGACTTTGACAGCATCCCACGCTGACGTGACGGCGTTTGCTTCGGCGCTTGCCGCACCGTAGCGGGTGCGCGCGGACCGGAGGGTGAGGGCAGCGAACGAGCTAAAGGTTGCATTCGGATGTAGTCGAGGGTCGGCAAGGGTGTCGTACCAGATCTGTCCGGGTGCTTCCCATGCGTTTCCTCCAATCGCAGTGGCAACGAGATAGAACGCATGGTTTGGGATTCCGGAGTTGGTGTGGACGCCGCCATTGTCGGTGGTAGTCCGGACGTAACCGTCCATCGTCGCAGGCTGGTGGTCGTACTGGTTGGCGGTACCGGGTGCCTTCATCGAGCGGAGGGCGGGGGAGAGAAGCGGCCCGACAATGTCGGCGCCGATAAGCCAGTCCGCTTGTTGTGCTGATTGGCCGAGGTGGTACTGCTTGACCAGAACGCCGAAAACATCCGAGCACGATTCGTTGAGCGCACCGGACTGACCGGAGTAGGTCAGGTTCGCTTCGTGCTGTGTCACGCCGTGCGTGAGCTCGTGGCCAACGACGTCGGTGCCTTTGGTGGTGTCAGTGAGTGTCTTCCCGTCGCCGTCACCGAAGTACATGTGCCCGGCTCCGTCGTAAAAAGCGTTGTCATAGTCTGTGCCGAAATGAACAAATCCCTCGAGTGGCATGCCCTGGTCATCGATCGAGTCACGGTGGAAGATGTCCCAGTAGAGGGCGTACGTGTAACCGAAGTTGTCATAAGCCTGGTTTACGGATTGGTCGGCGCTCGCCGGGTCTCCTTCGGAGCGCACAAGCCTCCCCGGTGTCTGGTCACTGGAATGTGCTTGGTCGTAGATTCTGCGGTTGGGGGCACCCCCTGCCGTCGTGCGCTGAAGGGCCGTGGGATGCGGGAGAGTGCGTGCTGCGACCTCGGCCCGGGAGACCCGGAGTCCTTGATCGATGGCCAGCGTGGACAACAGCACCTCCCTATGGTCCGGGTCAGCGCTCCGGGCCAGTTCGATCAATAGGTCCGGGGGAAGGATGCAGGCAAGGGAGCGGCCAAGCATGGCAGGTTCCACTCCGCGGCAGGTACGTTCATACATGATGATCTCCTTACAGTCAGTACTTTGACGCCAATAGCTGTGAGCGCCTGGTGCCTGGATGCTTTCTCCAAGCCACCTGCAAAGGAAGGCAGCTGCCACGCCGCGGCGGGGTCAGCCCGTAGATGTTCGCAGCGGGGCGCGAGGACGGGTTCCCGGTCCGATATGATGCTGGATTCGTGGCCGGCGGAAAGCCAATGAGCCTGCCCTGTTCTCCATACATAAAGTGCCCCGTTCCAGGGGCTCATCGTACGGCTGGGGAAGGCCGTCCTTATGCGTAATGAAGACCGTCGGCCCGCAGCATTGCCCGCTGCGGGTACCTTAGGAGCGGGCGCCCCTACCTGCCAGGGGCTATTGGCCCTTGCTTAACTCGGGTAAGTCGCGTGTGCTACCGAGCTGAAATGGGATTGTCGACAAGGACCCGGCCGCACCCTCAACTCACAAGCCGATACCCCACGACCTGGGTGCTTCGCCGGCAGCCCTCAGTTCCTCGAGCGTCGGTGGATTCGCTCCCGCCCGCTGGACCGTGATGGCTGCGGCCGCGGCTGCGGTGCGTCCCAGTTCCTCCAGAACGGCGGGCGCGAAGCCTTCGGTGCCGCGGGCTAAGAGGCCCATGATCAGGGCGGCCATGTAGGAGTCTCCGGCGCCGATGGTGTCCTTGACTGTGGCCTTTGCCGCCGGAACCGTGACCTTTGCGTTCGGGAAGTGAATTGAGAGCCTGCAGCCCCCTTGGTTATCACCGCCAGGCCCGCGCCCAATTCGAGGATGTGGGTTGCGATGTCGTCGAGGGTTTTTCCTGGATAGAGCCAATGGGCGTCTTCGTCGCTGAGCTTGACGACGTCGGTCAGGGAGAGAAGTTCTTCGAAGGTCGCCTTCGTTTCAGCGTGGCTGCCGAGCAGGGATGGCCTGATGTTCGGATCGTAGGTGATGGTGCACTGCGCGTGGGCTTGTTCGAGCAGGGCTTTGACAGCTTTGGCGCCTGGGTTCAGGAAGCTGGCTATGGAACCCGTGTGGAGGATTTTGGGGAAGCAGGTCGGCGCTGTTGGTGGCAGGTCCCAGTGGATATCGAAGTCGTATGTGGCGGACCCATCGTGCCCAAGGGTGGCGGTGGCGGTTGCCATTCGCGTAACGATTCCGGAGCGGGCGGGAACCGAGGCTCCTCTACGCGTCAATTGGGTGCGTGTTAAGGACCGGGCGGAACGCCGGTCCGCATCTCGCTGTCCGGGACCGGAATGCAGACCGGTGGAACCCCGCACCGGGCGTCCGACTGGGACCGAACCAGCGGCGGCTCAGCGCCAGCCGAGCTGCGGAGCCACCTCCTTCAGGATCGACTCAATGACGTGTGCGTTGTAATCCACACCAAGTTGGTTGGGAACAGTCAGCAGCAGGGTGTCTGCCGCGGCGATCGCTTCATCTTTGGCCAACATCGCAGCCAGCTCATCAGGGGCGCCAGCATAGGAGCGGCCAAAAATCGCCCTGGTTTTCTCGTCAATGTTGCCGATCTGGTCGGAACTCCGGCGGTCACGGCCAAAGTATCGCCAGTCGAGGTCGTTCGTCAGGGCGAAGATGCTGCGGCTGACTGAGACGCGGGGCTCCCGTTGGTGCCCGGCCTCCTTCCAGGCCTGCCGGTACAGTTCGATCTGCTCGGCCTGCTGGACGTGGAAGGGCTTGCCGCTCTCGTCATCCTTGAGAGTGGAACTCTGCAGGTTCATGCCGAGCTTCGCGGCCCAGACCGCCGTTGCGTTCGAGCCGGAACCCCACCAAATACGGTCAAGCAGCCCTTCCGAGTACGGCTCAATGCGCAGCAAACCCGGAGGATTAGGGAACATCGGTCGGGGGCTCGGGGCCGCGAAGTCCTTCCCCGTGAGCACCTCAAGCAGGCGCTCAGTATGACGGCGGCCCATGTCCGCATCCGATTCCCCCTCATTCGGGGCGAAACCGAAGTAGCGCCACCCGTCGATGACCTGCTCGGGTGAACCTCGGCTGATGCCAAGCTGCAGCCGGCCGCCGGAAATCAGGTCGGCCGCGCCTGCGTCCTCCGCCATATAAAGCGGATTCTCGTAGCGCATGTCGATCACGCCGGTACCGATGTCGATGCGGTTCGTGCGCGCCCCGATTGCGGCCAGCAGCGGGAACGGGGATGCATACTGCTGCGCGAAGTGATGGACGCGGAAGTACGCGCCGTCTGCTCCCAGTTCCTCTGCCGCGACGGCCAGGTCGATGGCCTGCAATAACGCGTCCGATGCGCTGCGTGTGCCGGACTCCGGGTGGTCGGTCCAATGGCCGAAGGACAAAAATCCGATGCTCTTCACACCCACAGCCAACATGCCAGCGGACGTTCCTATTCCACCGGGCGGTTCAACCGGTCACGCGTACTCCGCCGACCGCGCCCGTCCACGGTGTCCCTGCGGGCCCCGGCAAGGACAGGTGCGCGGAGACGTAGCCTTCCTGGAGCGTGATCACCTGTGACGCTGCCCCCGGGCAGTCCACAGTGAGCTCGACAGGCCAGAGGGTGACCTTGGGATTTTCCTGCCGGATGAAGATCTTGGCGCTGGCGCCGCCAACGCAGGCTGCCGTCACTGTGTATCGGCCGGCCGCAGGCACCTGCTCGATTGTGCCAAAACCCCGGGCAGGGCCGTCAAGCGGCCCTTCCTGAAAGAGAAGGACCGGCCCCGGCACGGACTTAAGTATTCCGTCCAGCTCCTGGTAGTTCCGGACCTCCCGTTCAAGGATCAGTGGGTCCGGCGTCGGGGTGGCGGCCTCCGTTCCCCCGGGGGACCCGGGTACGGGAGTACCACCGGGTTCGGCCGGCGTCCTGTTGGCCGGGTCCGGGTAGTCATAGGCGCACCCCGCCGCTGCTGCCAGTGGGACCAGCAGGCACAGGGACAGAACCAGTCGGTGCCGGACGGCGTTCATGGCCACAATTCCATGGTGGTCGTGGCCGCCCACTGAGGCAACCATGCCGGATGGAAACCGGGCGGTCCAAAAACTGCTACTCGACTACTAATTAAGTACAGCGGTTCTCCCGGTAGTCGCCTGCTCGTCGCCTGCCGTTCAGTCCGCATGGTGAGACTCGGGCGGTGACTTCACCATGTAAGGCCCACGAGGCTGAAAGTGTCTTCCTGTCCCCTTCCCGCCGCGGATTCCTTGCCGCTGCGCTGGCCGGTGCCGCCGTGACCCTGGCACCCATGTCCTTTGCCGCTGCCGATACCGGCGCCAGCAGGACCAAGACGATCACCGGGCACCTCGATCCTGGTGCCGCTGACTTCGTGTACCTGCCAGTTGAGGTGCCGGCCGGCGTGAACAGGATCAGCGTTTCCTACAGCTACAGCAAACCCTCGGTTACTCCGGGACTCCTTTCCAACGCCTGCGACATCGGAGTCTTCGACGAGAAGGGCACCGGCCTTGCCGGAAAGGGATTCCGCGGCTGGTCGGGCGGCTTCCGTACTGAGTTCTTCATCAGCGCCGCCGAAGCCACCCCAGGGTACCTGCCAGGACCGGTGGGCAAAGGCACCTGGAATATCGCACTTGGCCCGTACCAGGTGGCCGAACAGGGCATGGACTATACCGTCAACGTCACCCTCGCCTACGGCCCGGACGGCGCCCCTTTCCGTCCCCAGTACCCGGCCAAGCAGGTAAACGGCCGCGGACCTGGCTGGTACCGCGGAGACGCCCATCTGCACACCATCTACTCCGATGGCAAGCGCACCCCTGCGGAAGTCGCTGCCGGAGCGAGGGCAGCGAAACTAGACTTCATGATCAGCACTGACCACAACACTCCTGCCTCCCACGGAGTCTGGGGCCCGTTGGCCGGTGACGACCTGCTCATCCTCACCGGGGAGGAAGTCACCACCCGCAACGGCCACTACCTCGCACTGGGCATCGAACCAGGCGACTGGATCGACTGGCGCTACCGCGCCCGTGACAAGGGCTTCGAGCAGGAGGCCCAGCACATCCACGCCGCCGGAGGCCTGGTGGTCCCCGCCCACCCGTACTGCCCGTATGTCGCCTGCCGCTGGAAGTTCGGCTACGACGATGCGGACGCCGTCGAAGTCTGGACCGGCCCGTGGACCGTGGACGACGAGTATGCCATCAACACATGGGACTCGATGCTCGCCCATTCGGTGCGCACCGGCGGACGCTGGATCCCGGCCATGGGCAACAGCGATGCCCACAGCGAGCCGCAGGTCATCGGCCTGCCACACAACGTGGTCAACGCCGCGGCCCTTTCGCACGACGCCGTCCTCGACGGCATCCGCAATGGGCGCAGCTGGATAGCCGAATCCGCAGACATCGCCCTGGACTTCGAAGTATCCGCGGGCGGCCGTAAGGCAGGCGTAGGGGAGAGGCTCGACGTTAAGTCCGATGCTCCCGTGACCGTCAGCGTGAAAGTCAGCGGGATCCCCAACGGCGTCATCCGGATCATCACCGACGAGGGGCAGACCCAGCAAGTCACCCTCCCGGCCTCCGGCCAGGGCTCGCACACCTGGGTCACCACGGCCCAGCTTTCCGCTTATGTCAGGGCCGAAGTGCGCCACCCCATGGCCGACGGAACAGCCAGCAACGGTACCAACATGGGCGTAGCGCTCTTGCTGGGCCCGATGGCTGCGTTGACCAACCCGATCTTTCTCGGGGCCAAATAACCGTGACGGCGAAGGGGAGCGGGCAAAGGGCTGCTATGTCCTGACTGGCGCCATGTCAGCGGGTCTGGCCCGGGCAGCTTCAGCACTGTGTCCGGGGCGGGCGGACGTCCGCCGTCGGGCTTTTGCGAGGGACACCAACAAGGTCAGTATGGTGCCCGTCCAGGCAAACCAGGTGAGGAACACCAGGCCGATCGCCATTAAGGGGTGCATGGCCACAGCATAGGACCGCACGCCGGGCAGACGCGGGTGAAACTCCGCACCGCGCGGGCGGGAATTCTTCCCGCCCGCGGTTACGGCGACTTCCCCGGCCCTTGGTATCCGTGCCCTCAGTTGGGGTTGGAGGGGCCGATCAACGTGCGCTGAGCTGCCGCGGTCCGGGCGTAATGGAAGGCGGCCAGTGCCACGGCGCTGGCCGCCAAACGCAGGGTGTGGATTCGCTACCACCGCGCCAGCACGGGGGAGTCCCCTGCTGGCCTCGGCGCCGGCCACGCGGTGGGCGGAACGGAGGATGGGCACGTCAGTGCAGGTGGCGCTCCCAGTCCGAAGGCACCCGTCCTGCCGGTCCCGGGACGGGCTGGCTGAGCGGCCGGTGTTGGGGCGGCGCCAGTACCGTCCCTTCGTAGTATTCCTCCGTGGCGTAATTCCAGAACCAGTCCTCGCCGGGTTCAAACGAACAGACAAAAGGGTGGCCGGTGGCGGCCGCGTGCGCGCTGGCATGCTGGGACGGCGAGGAGTCACAGCAGCCGATGTGGCCGCATTGGGCGCACCGGCGCAAGTGGAACCACCACCCGCCCTGGTTGTCGCACTCTGCACAGCCCGTACCGCTGGGCCGCGCGGAAGGATCGATTCCTGGGGGAAGGCTCATCTTGCGGGTTCCTTTGCGTGGAGCATGCCTGAAACGGATGCATCCCCTGCAGGATAAGCCACTGCGGGGCCGGCCTGAAGGGACACAGTGGAGCGATGAATGTCCCTGGGCCCGCACCGTGCGGTATTCCTGTGCCACAACTGCGTGCCGTTCGGGAGCCTGTTCCCTGTAAGGCCGGGCCGCGGGCGCGTACCGTACTGGTGGGCGCTATGGCCGCTGGAACCGAAGGCAGGGGAGGAACGGTATGGACATCGAAGACGTGGACCTGCTGGTGATCGGCGGCGGAAAGGCAGGGAAAACGCTGGCAATGGACTCTGCCCGGGCCGGCAAGGCGGTCGCTATGGTCGAACGCTCCATGGTCGGCGGAACCTGCATCAATGTGGCGTGTATTCCCACCAAGACCCTCATTAACAGCGGCCGGGTTTTGGCTACCGTCCGCCGGGCCGCCGAATTCGGGGTCTCCGGGACCGGGCAACCGCTCATGGACCTCCAAATGCTGCGCCGCCGCAAAGAGGACGTCGTGGAGACCATGGTCGCCGGCCAGCGATCCTCCTTCACCGATTCGGGCATGGACTTCATCCTTGGCGAGGCGTCGTTTGTGGCTCCCCGGACTGTGGAGGTACGGCTGGAGGCCGGCGGCACGCGCACCCTGCGCGGGGCCGACGTCGTGCTGAACCTCGGCACCGAGCCGCTCCTGCCGCCCATCAAGGGACTGGCGGAATCCAGCGTCCAGACTTCCAACACCCTGTTGGGGCTCCGGTCGATGCCCTCGAGCATGGTCATTCTGGGCGGCGGATACATTGGCTGCGAATTCGCCGATCTCCTCAACACCATCGGCGTCGACGTCACTATCGTCCAAAGTCGTGGTCAACTGCTCGCCCGGGAGGACACGGACGTTGCTGCTGCCGTCGAGCAAAAGTTCACGGCAGCAGGCATCACCGTGCTCGTGGGGGAGAGGGCCGAGGAAATCACCAGGGCCGCGGACGGAAACGCCGTCGTCACCCTCTCCTCAGGGGAGACCGTCACCGCCGAGGACGTCCTGGTGGCGGTGGGGAGAAGGCCGGTGACCGACGGCGCAAATCTCCAGAATGCCGGCGTCGACCTGGACGACAACGGATTCATCAGGGTGGATGACCAGCTGCGCACCTCTGCTGACCGAACGTGGGCAGCCGGGGACGCCGCCGGGACCCCGCAGTTCACGCACGCTTCCTATGACGACTACCGCGTACTCAAAACCAACATTGCCGCTGCCAACGGGGACGGGCGGCCGCGCAGCACCGAGGGCAGGTTGATTCCCTATTGCGTGTTCACCACCCCGGAGCTTGGCCGGGTAGGGCTCAGCGAACAGCAGGCCAGGGATGCCGGGTACAACGTCCGCGTCGCAAAGATGCCCGTGGCCGCCATTCCCCGCGCCCGGACGGTCGGACACCTGGATGGTTTCTGGAAAGCGGTCGTTGACCGCAGCACGGATAAGATCCTGGGTGCCGCCATGTACGGTGCTGACGCCAGCGAAACCATTGCCGTGGTGCAAATGGCAATGCTGGCTGACCTGGACTACACCAAGGTTCGCGATGCAATCATCACCCACCCGACCATGGCTGAAGGCCTGACCCTGCTGTTCACGCCGGCCTTCCTCGAGGACTAGGTCCCGCCGACCAGACGGCTAACCCGGGCCGGGAAGGGCGGGCCCGGAGCGTGGCAGGCCGAGGAGGCGGGCGCCGTTCTCCCATAACACGGCCCGCAGCCAGTCTTCGCCGAGATCCAGCCGGTCCAGGGCTTCGAGCTGATGGGCGTAGGCGTATGGAATGTTCGGAAAATCGGAACCGAGGATAATGCGATCCTGCAAGCCGGAAAGACGGTTCCGGTAGCTGCCGGGCATGGGGGCGAAGGTGTTGGTGAAATCGGTGCCGACCATGGTGGTGTCGAGGAAGACCCCAGGATAGTCCGTGGCGAGGTCTGCGAAGGCGTCATACTCCGGCATGCCCATATGGGCGATCACCAGCACCAGCGACGGAAACCTGGACAGCAGCCGTTGGATGTGCCCGGGGCCCGTGAAGGTCCCGGCCAGTGGGGCCGATCCTGCATGGATTACCACAGGGATGCCCGCTCTCTGGAGTGCTTCCCATGCGTCGTCGAGGAGCGGATCTTCGGGTGCGAAGCCGCCTACCTTGACGTGGACTTTGAACAGCTTCGCGCCGGCGTCGATGGCGCCCCGGACGTACTGGCCAACACCTGGTTCGGGATAGAACGTCGCGCAGTGGAGGGCATCCGGCACCCGGCGGGAGAAATCCAGGCTCCAGTCGTTGAGCCACTGGGCCATGCCGGGTTTATGTGCGTAGGACAACGCCGGGATGGCTTTCAGGCCGAAGCCCCGCAGGGATGCAATCCGGGCTTGCTCATCGGTGCGGTACCGGATGGGCCACGGACGCCCGTAGTTCTCCTCTGCATGGTCAAAGTACGACCAGACTTTGCGCATCATGGGATCCGGGAGGAAATGGACGTGGATATCCGCCAACCCCGGTATGCCCAGTGCGCGCACGTACGCGGGGATTTCGCTGTCTCCACGTGGTCCTGTGATCTTCATGCTCCCTCCGACTTCGGGCCTGTCCGGACCATGCGGGAAGGCCACCGGTCCCGCGGCTTAGGGCATCTGGCCGGGCTGCTTCCGGAGCGCGGCCCACGCCTGGAAACCGCCGACAAGGTCGGTGGCCCGAGCCAGCCCCAGCCGTTGCAGGGTATGGGCGGCGAGGCTGGAACTGTACCCCTCATTGCAGACCACCACGATCCTCCGGGTGAAGTCGTCGGCGCCGGGGATCCGGTGGGGGCTGGATGGGTCGAGCCGCCACTCGAGCACGTTCCGGTCGAGGGTGATGGCCCCGGGAAGTTCTCCATCACGGTCCCGCTGATCGGCCGGCCTGGTGTCGACAACAAGCGCACCCGCTGCCATTTCCCGTTCAAGATCGGAAGGCTGGACACGGTCCAGCCCGATCCGGCATTCCCGGAGCAACTGGTCGATCGTAAGACTCCCGGCTGGACTGCCCGGATCATCGTTGTGCACCGTGATCGGAGCATCGTTGTCGGAAATATGACCTTGTTCCACCGATTACCTCGCACTTCCCGTTCCCCTTGGACGGCGGTTCCACGATAAAGCGAAGCCAGTCCGTCGCCCTCTATAGATTATGGACGGAGGGGCGCTCGTCGGACCCGCCACGCCATGGATCCATGCACGGTCCAGGAAGGCAGCGGTGCGCCCGCGGGCGTGACAAAGGCCTCTACGACCGCGTTCCGCGATATGCAAAGCTGCGTTTTATGCCGTACTTCCTGGAGTACGTAACTAGCCATACCGTGGGCCGGGCTGCCATCAATGGCGGCACGCTGCATGAAGCGCTGGCGTACGCCCAGAGGGCCCTCATGGGCTTGCCCTGCATCAGCGCGGTCCTGCGGCACGCGTCCGCTGACAGCCGTGTGTTTGGGGAGGGGCCGGCCTTAGCCGGCTTCACGGCTGCCCAGGGGTGGAGGATCCACGGGCACCTCGTGCCGCAGGTGATGCCGTCCCACGAAGTGCCCGCTGAGTGAAACTGCCGGAGAAATACCCGCCACGGACGCTTCCGTGGACTAGCTAACCTTTCCGGCATGCCTGCGCCGGGACTCCTGTCCGTCCGCTTGTCCGCCCGGTACCGGCCTGTCACCGCCGCGGCGCAGGCTGAGCATCACCAGGCCGGCGGCGAGCAGGCAGCAAGCCAGGAAGATGGACGTGGCCAGGAAGCTGCCGTGCGTCACGTCCTGCAGGTACCCGCCCACGTAAGGCCCCACGAATCCGCCGAGATTCCCCACCGCATTGATCAGTCCCATGGCGGTGCCGGCCACCGCTACCGGCATGGCGCGTGACGCGGAGGCCCAGAACGGCCCGTCGTAGGCCAGGGCTCCGGCGACGGCGATGCTGATCAGGGTGACTGCAAGGAACGGAATGTTATCCCCGGTTGCCACCGAGAGCACCAGGGCGACAGCACCGACGGCCATGGAGAGGAGCACGTGGGTGGAGTAGCGGCCGGTGCGGTCTGCGGCCTTGGCGTTGTACCAGAGGCCCACCATTGCCAGTACATACGGGATGGCGGTGATGAGGCCGACCTCGATCGAGGACCCGGAGGTGATCGTCTTGATCACGTGCGGGAGCCAGATATTGATGCCGTAGAAGCCGATCTGGATGAGGAAGTACACCAGGGTCAGCCGCCACACCACCGAGTTGGAGATGACGTGGCGCAGGCCCAGCTTTTCCTGCTGTGGATGGGCCGCCGCATCGGCAGCAAGTCCATTTTCGATGTACTCGCGCTCCTCGACGGAGCACCACTTCGCTTCCCGCGGGTGATCGGCAATCAGGGCCCACCACAGCGGCGCGGCGATGACGAACGGGAAGATGCCCTCGATGATGAACAACCACCGCCAGTCCGAGAAGGACAGTATCCACCCGGACAGCGGGGCCGTGATGATGGACGCAATCGCGATGTTCATCATCCAGAACGCGTAAGCCCTTGCGCGTTCGGCGGCGGGGAACCAGTGGCTGATCAGGACAAGGATCGCGGGCCAGATTCCGGCCTCGGCCACGCCGAGGAAGAAGCGGACCACGAGCAGTTGGGTGAAGTCCTGGATGAATCCGGAGAGGACGGCCAACACGCCCCAAATGAGTACCATGATGCCGACAAATTTCTTGGCACTCCAGTGCTCGGCGAGGTGGCCGCCTGGTATTTGCAGGACCAGATAGCCAATAAAGAAAATACCGGCAGCCAGCCCCTGCTGGGCGGCGTCGATGCCCAGGTCCTGGTGGAGGCCGTTAAGGGCGAACCCGATGTTGGTCCGGTCCATGAACGAGATGATGTAGACGATGATTGCGACGGGAATCAGCCTCTTCCACCGGGCGTTTCCCACTGCGGTTGCTGACGTGGCGTTGCGGGCCATTGGATTGCTCCTTCGCAATATGGCTTATCAGATAGCACCCCAGCATGCTGACGCTCTCCCGCGGGCCCGGAAGGGCCAGCTTTCCGTGCAGGACGGAAGGAGCGGGACTTGTGCGGGGGCCGCGCCACATGGCGGTGGAGTCCAGCAGCCGTCAGTTAGCCTGCAGCCCTCCCACGCGAATTATTCTCTTATTCAATAGCAACTATTGCGTTAACGCAAGGAAGTTAGGCGGCTCCAGAGGGATTTCCCAGGGCTTCCAACCCCCGTGCGGGTACGGAGCCCGGCACGGCCCCGGGGCCCGGGCGTGCGTGTTCAAGCTGCAGTGCGCAGTGGATCAAAGGGAAGTGACTGAAGGCCTGGGGAGTGTTTCCGAGCTGGCGATGGTTTTTCGGGTCCCATTCTTCACTGAGCAGGCCCACGTCGTTACGGAGCGCCAACAAGCGTTCGAACAGGGCGGTGGCCTGCTCCCGGCGCCCTATTCCCTGGAGCGCGTCGACGAGCCAGAAGGAGCAGGCCAGGAAAACGCCTTCGGTTCCGGGCAGCCCGTCATTGGCCGCTTCCGGGTGGTAGCGCAGAACGAAGCCGTCCTGGGTGAGGTCTTTTTGGACCGCTTCGACGGTGCCGACGACGCGTGGATGGTTGCGGGGCAGGAACCCGACACGGGGGATGAGCAGCAGGCTGGCGTCGAGTTCGGTACTTCCGTAGGACTGGACGAAAGTGTTGCGTTTTTCGTCGAAGCCGTGGGCCATGACGTCATCGTGGATTTGCTTCCGCAGCGCCGCCCATCGCTCCCGGGGACCGGGCAGCCCGTACTGCTGTACTCCTTTGACCATCCGGTCGGCGGCCACCCAGGCCATGACCTTGGAATGGGTGAAGTTGCGGCGTGGGCCGCGCATCTCCCAAAGCCCGTTGTCCGGCTGGTCCCAGGCTCCCTCAAGGTATTCCATGAGCGCCACCTGGATGTCCCAGGAATCATCAGCCACCCCATCAGCGGCAGCGGCCCGGGTGAGCGCTAAGCCATCGAGTACCTCGCCCCATACGTCGAGCTGAAGCTGGGGTGCCGCTGCGTTTCCCGTCCGGACCGGCTTCGAGCCTTTGAAGCCCTGGAGCCATGGAAGTTCCGCCTCGGGGAGCCGGCGCGTGCCATCGATCCCGTACATGATCTGCAGATCGGCGGGGTCCCCGGCGACGGCCCGCAGCAGCCATTCCCGCCAGGCACTTGCTTCCTCGGTATAACCGCAGGCGAGCAGGGATTGCAGCGTCAGGGTGGCGTCCCGGAGCCAGCAGTACCGGTAGTCCCAGTTGCGGCTGCCGCCGGGGTCCTCGGGGCAGGGACGTGGTGGGGGCCGCCACGATGCCGCCCGTAGGGGCATAGGTCAGTGCCTTGAGGGTGATGAGGGACCGCTGGACAGCGTCCTGGTAGGGACCGGCAGTGGTGTTGCGGCCGGTCCACTGATCCCAAAAAGCCTGCGTGGAGGCCAGGGCCCGGTGGGGGTCCGTCCGGTCCGGAACGGGCTTCCAGCTGGGTGCCCAGTGCAGGACAAACGGGACCAGCTCACCTGCCTTGACGGTGAATTCGCTGACGGTCCGCATGTCCTGGCCCTTCACGGGGGCCGGGGTGCTGAGGTAAGCGGCGTCCGGACCGGCGACGGCGCGGATGCCGTAATCCATGCGCCTGACCCAGGGAACGATGCGCCCGTAGTCGAAGCGGAGCAGCAGTTCGCCCTTCATGGGTACGCTGCCGTTGAGACCCTCCACGATGCGGACCATGTCGACGGAGTCATCGCGGGCAGGCATGAAGTCCGTCACCCGTACGCTGCCGTCCGCAGTGTCCCATTCCGTCTCCAGGATCAGCGTCCCGGGCCGGTAGCGCCGCCGGGTGCAGTTGCCGGCACCGGCGGGTGCCAGGAGCCAGCGTCCCGCCTCCGGGGAGTCCAGGAGTGCCGCAAAGCAGGCCGGTGAATCGAAGTTCGGCAGGCACATCCAGTCGATGGACCCGCTGCGGCCAACCAGGGCAGCCGTGTGCAGGTCGCCCACCATCGCATAGTCGCTGATCTCCGCCATCAGGCACCCCTTGGTGCGGGTCGACCGGCCGGTTCTCTGTGGGATATCTCCATTGAACGGGTCCTTCCTGGCGTGTTGGGATCTGTTGGCGGCCCTGGGCTGCTGGTCAGCCCACCCGGTATCTGTCGACCTCCGCGGTTCTCAGCGAGAGGCCGTTGCCGTTGCCGGCCCCGGGGCGGAGCCACCCGCCGTCGGGGTCCAGCGTTCCATCGAAGAAGAGGCTCTCGATGCGGACGTGGTCCGCAAACCACTCCAGGTGGCGGAAGTTGGGGGTGGCGGCAGCGACGGCGGCGCTCAGGTTGGGAGCGCAGTGGCCGGAGACCTCCAGGCCATGGGCAGCGGCGACCGCGGCGACACGGAGCCATTCGCTGATGCCCCCGCACCTGCTCACGTCCGCCTGGAGGCAGTCGACGGCGCCGGCGGCGCACATCCGCTGGAAGTAGGGGAGCCCGGTCCCGTATTCGCCGGCGGCAACATCGGCGTCCACGGCGTCCCTGACCTCCCGCAGCCCCGGCAGGTTGTCGCTGGAGACCGGCTCCTCGAACCAGGAAACGTCCTCGCCGGAAACCGCGCGCATCACGCGGATGGCCTGCTTGGCGGTGTAGGCGCCGTTGGCATCGACGAAAAGTTCCACGCCAGGGCCGACGGCGGTGCGCGCCTGGCGGATGCGCTCCAGGTCGCGCCGGACGTCCCTTCCGTTGTCCCCGCCAATCTTGATCTTTACCCTCGGGATGTGCTGGCCGTGGGCCCAGCCTTCGAGCTGGTCGCGCAGCTGGGTTGCGGTGTAAGTAGTGAAACCGCCGCTGCCGTAGACCGCCACCTTGTCCCTGACGGCGCCCAGCAGCTTGTGGAGCGGAAGGTCCAGGAGCCGGGCCTTCAGGTCCCAGAGGGCGCAGTCGACGGCGGACACGGCGTAGGACGCCAGGCCAGTTCTTCCCGGGTTGCGTACGACATGGGCCATGGCTGCCGCGGAAGCGGGAACGTCGAGTGCATCCACGCCGCACACGGCAGGACCGAGAAGGTCCTCCACCAGGGCTGCTGCTGCCGCGGGAGCGTAGGTCCAGCCCAGGCCCGTCTTCCCGCCCGCGGCTGCCTGGACCAGCACCAGGGTGGTGGAGTCCCAGCTGAATGTGCCGTCCGCTTCCGGTCCCTCCGTGGGAACGGTGTAGGCCGCCGCCTTAACGGCGGTGACAGGAGCCTCCGCACGGTCCGGAGCGGAATTAGCCAAGGCTCAGCCCTCCTTGTGCGGCAGGAATTCCTGGATCTTGGTCTTGACCCCCTCCTTCACCACGCCCCAGGCACTGTCATCGCCCTTGACCATGGCTTCGGCTGTCTTGCGGGCTTGCTCCAAGGTGGCGTGCGGCGGAATGGGCGGAATATCAGGGTCGGTGCGGACATCCAAGACCGTGGGCCTGTCCGCGGCGAGTGCCTTCTCCCAGGCCGGCCCTACGTCGTCGGGATTATCCACGTGGATGCCCTGCAGTCCCAGGCTTTCCGCGAAGCCTGCGTAGTCGACGTCGGGCAGGGCCTGGGACTCGCGGAAGGCCGGTACGCCGCCCATGGCGCGCATTTCCCAAGTGACCTGGTTCAGGTCGTTGTTATGCAGGACAGCCACCACCAACCGGGGGTCGCTCCATTCCTGCCAGTAGTGCTTGACGGTGATCAGCTCCGCGAGTCCGTTCATCTGCATGGCACCGTCGCCGGCAAAGGCAATGGCGGGCCGGTCCGGGTGCGCAAACTTGGCCCCGATGGCATACGGGACACCCGGGCCCATGGTGGCCAGGTTCCCTGACAGTGAGCCGCGGACCCCGCCATGGAACTTCAGCTGCCGGGCATACCAGTTGGCCGATGAGCCCGAATCAGCACTGAGCATGGCGTTTTCCGGGAGCCGGCTGGAGAGCTCCGCGAACAGCCGCATGGGGTTGACGGGGTCGGCGCTGACCATAGCCTCGTCGTGCATGGTTTCCCACCAGCGGCTGACGGACTTTTCCAGGCCCTCCTGCCAGGACCGGTCCTTCTTCCGGTCCAGGTGCGGAATGAGCGCTCGCAGGGCGGTGCCGGCGTCGGCCACGATGTTGAATTCGTTCGCGTACCGCAGCCCGATCATTTTCGGGTCGAGGTCGATCTGCACGCCCCGGGCCTGGCCTGGTTCGGGCAGGAACTGGGTGTAGGGGAAGCTCGAGCCTATGGTGAGCAGTGTGTCGCAATCGCGCATCATTTCGTAGCTGGGGCGGGTGCCCAGCAGGCCGATCGAGCCCGTAACGTAGGGCAGGTCGTCGGGCAGCGAGTCCTTGCCCAGAAGGGCCTTGGCCACTCCCGCTCCCAGCAGCTCTGCCAGTTCCCGGACCTCCGCGGCGGCGCCCCTCGCGCCCTGCCCCAGGAGAATGGCCACCTTGGAGCCCTCATTCAGGAGCTGGGCGGCACCACGGATTGAGTCGCTGTCCGGGTGGATGTCCGGCCAGCGGATGCCGAGGCTGGAGGGCACCATCTTGAATTCGTGGGTGGGTGCGGAATACTCGAGTTCCTGGACATCTGCCGGGATGATCACGGCCGTGGGCGCCCGCTGTGCCTCCGCGATGCGGATGGCCCGGTCGATGACATTGGGCAGCTGCTGCGGCACCGTGACCATTTGGACGTAGTCGGACGCCACGTCCTTGAACAGCGTCAGCAGGTCCACCTCCTGCTGGTAGGACCCGCCCATGGCGCTCCGTGCCGTTTGGCCTACGATCGCCACCACGGGAACATGGTCCAGCTTGGCGTCGTACAGCCCGTTCAGCAGGTGAATCGCGCCCGGGCCGGAGGTGGCCATGCAGATGGCGGGGCGTCCATCGAACTTGGCGTAGCCAACAGCTTCAAACGCGGCCATCTCCTCGTGCCTGGCCTGGATGAATTTCGGCTGGTTGCCCGCCTTGCGGAACGCGGCCAGGATGCCGTTGATGCCGTCTCCGGGGAAGCCGAAGACCTTGTCCACGCCCCACTCGCCCAGGCGGGAGAGCAGGTAGTCAGCCACTGTAGTTGCCATGATCAGTCTTCCTTCGTGCTTAGCGGGACACCCCTGCGGGTGCCTTGGACCAGGACACGGGCGGCGCGGGCCGCCAACGCCATGATGGTCAGGGCAGGGTTGGCACTGCCCTGGGTGGGCAGCACGCTGCCATCGGTCACCAGCAGGTTTGGTACGGCAAAACTGCGCAGGTTGCGGTCCACCACTCCCTCCCGCTCACCGGCGGCCATGCGGGCCCCGCCCACCAGGTGCGCGTAGCGGTTGATGGTGATCACCTCCTCCGCTCCGGCAGCGGTGAGGATCCGTTCCATGACCTTTTGCGCGGCGGACATCAGCTGCCGGTCGTTGTCGCACTGGCCGTAGCTGAAGCAGGCCACGGGGATGCCATTGCGGTCCGCTTCCTCCGCGAGCGTCACCCTGTTTCCTGCAAGGGGCAGGAACTCGCAGAGCGCGCCCAGGCAGGCCCAGTGGGGGTAGTCGCTCATGTACCGGCGCAGCGCCGCCCCCCAGTGGCCCTGCGCAGCAACGTGTTCCGCCCAGGTGATGGGAAGAGGCGAAACGGTCTGGATGGAGAAGCCACGCTTGTACGGCTTTTCGGGGTCTGTTTCGTAAAACTCCTCGGTGCTGACTTCCGGGGGCGGGGCCTTCCACATCCGGACTTCCGCCTGGAACCTTCCTGCGGTCTGCGGCGCCCCCTGGACCATGAGGTACCGGCCCACCTGGTCGAAGTCGTTGCACATTCCGTCCGGGAAGCGCGACGACGCGGAGTTCAGCAGCAGCCGCGGTGTTTCGATCGAGTAGCCGGCCACGGCCACCATCCGGGCGCGCTGGAACCGGGGCACGCCGCCGTGGAGGTATTCGACGCCGGTCGCCAGGCCTGTGTGCTCGTCGAACCCCACGCGGGTGGCCATGGAGTCCGCCCGGATTTCGGCTCCGTGTGCCAGGGCGTCCGGGACATGGGTGATCAGGGGAGAGGCCTTGGCATTGACCTTGCAGCCCTGGAGGCAGAAGCCGCGGTAGATGCAGTGCGGACGGTTGCCGAAGCGGCCGTTGGCGATGGCCACCGGCCCCACCTTTGCGGTGATGCCGCAGGCGTTCGCACCTCTCAGGAACAGCTCCCCGTTGCCGGACACCGGGTGCGGCCGGTGGGGGTAGCTGTGGGGGTCGCCCCACGGCCAGTGCTCGCCGGCGACGGGCAGTTCGGCTTCGATGTCCTCGTAGAACTCCCGGAGTTCGGCGTATTCAAGTGGCCAGTCGGCGCCCACCCCGTCCACGCTCCAGGTGTGGAAGTCGCTCGGATGGAACCGGGGCGTGTAGCCGGCGAAATGGACCATGGAGCCACCCACGCCCCGGCCCGAATTGTTCGAGCCCAGCGGAACCGGATCCTTGCCAGTGATGACCCTCGGCTCGGTCCAGTACAGGTGGTGGGAGCCGGCTTCGTCGCTGACCCAGTCCTGCCCGGGTTCCCAGAACGGCCCAGCGTCAAGGCCCACGGCCCGCCACCCGGCCCGCGCGAGGCGCTGGAGCAGTGTGGCGCCCCCGGCACCGCAGCCCACGATGACAATGTCCACCTCGTCCCCGTCGCGGAAACGGCGCATGTCCGCGCGCAGGCGATGGTTGCTGCCCGGTCCGGTGGGCAGCAGCCACGCTGACTCGTTGCGCGCGCGCAGGCTGCTCACTGGCCGGTCCTTCGCGTGGGGTCCGCACCAGGGCGGACGTCGCGCACTTCGAATGGCTCCAGCCGGTCCACGCCCAGGTTTTTGTAGCCGCGGGGGTACGCGGGGCCCGCAAAGCCGATCTCGTCCCAAGCCAGCGGATGGGAGTAGAACGCGGTGCACGCGTACCGGGTCCAAAGGCTCCAGACCCGGTCCGCGGGGAGGCCGTGCCAGAGGTCCTGGTCGAGGTCACAGATGTCCTGCAGCAGTCCGGCCTGCGCTTCGCGGCTGAGCAGGGCGAAGGTGCAGTCCTCCCGGGACCGGGCCTCCTGGTCGAGCCCGGCCAACGACGCCCGCCAGGCTTCGCCGTCCCGCGGCATGTTTCCGTAGTGCCAGCCGTCCGTTTGCTCCTCGGCCAGGCGCGCGTCCACCATGTTCACCACCGGCACCCGCGGTTCCGCATGCTGCCCCAGCAGCTGGTCGAACAGGGCGCGGGCCGCGGCCTCCTCCGCCGGGGTGAAGAAGCGCACGTCCGGAGGGAGCGCCGTCCTGGACTGCACGACGGCGGCCGTCACCGGATCCCAGTGCCGCGCCTGGGCGAGGGTGCTGAAGCCTGGGTACCGGACGCCGCCGTCGTCTTCGCCCAAGGGGAGCGCGCTCACGGCTCCCTCCTCAGGACCGAGGCGAGGACACCCATGCCCCCTACCATCGTCACAAGCAGCGGTGCGAACAGCGGCGGCCCCATCTCCAGGTTGTAGCGCAGGTTGGACAGGCCCCCTGGTTTCTGCCTGATTCCACGCAGGTGCAGCCACGTACCCTGCAAGCCGTTCGCCACGATGGCAGCGCTGGCCAGCGGGAGTGCCGTCTTGGCCATCCGGCGGCTGAAAACCGCGGCAACGCCCGCGGCCGCGCCTACCGGGCCAAGAGCCACGGGTACCCACATCCACTTGTTGCCGAAACTCGCTTTGTCGTGCTCAAGGAAGATCTCCGCGGCAGTCACCAGCGCGCCCACCGCCGTCAGCGCGGACAACGACCGCTCAAACCGGCCCGTCTGCACATCCATGATGAGCCTGTCGATGCCGTGGACTGTTCCTGCAACGGCCTTTTCTGCCTGGTGTGTTCCCACGATTCTCCTTACCTTGACGGAAAGTCCCGTGCTGGTCATGTGGAACCTTCAAACTTTGCGGGGGAGCAACTATCGGAGGAAACTGGTCCCCATGGATGCTGCTGGTCGACCTGAGCCCACGCTGGAACCTTCGAGCCGGGAAGTTGAGGCGGTGATGCTGGCAGCCGACACCCTTTTGCGCGTCGTGGCCCGCTCCGTTGCCGAGGTCGAGGATGTCGTGAATACTCCGCAGCTGCGGGTCCTGGTCCTCATCCACACCCGTGGACCGCAGAACCTTGGCGGGGTGGCGGCCGAGCTGGGCGTGCATGCCTCCAATGCCACCCGCATCTGCGACCGCCTGGTCGCTGCAGGCCTGCTGGAGCGGAGGGAGGATCCGGAGGACCGGCGGTACGTTCGCCTGGAGCTCAGCGTAAAGGGAAAGACTTTGGTGGACTCTGTGCTGGACCACCGACGGCAGGCGATTGCGGAGGTCATTTCGCGGATGCCGTCAGGCCGCCGCCCGGCACTGGCTGCGGCCTTGGAGGCCTTCGCGGCCGCCGCCGGCGGGCAAGGCACTTCGGACGGCCGTTTTACCTTGGGAGCCGGCACCTGAATTGGCCCGTTTCTGCTGCGGCAAGCCATATTTCATTGAACTCCCTTACTTGCGCTGGCGCAATAGTTAGTCGTATGTCCTCGGTTGGTTTGTGGCGCCCGCGCCGCGGATCCCGGAGTGGTTCCGCTAGAGCGGCCTGATGCCCCATTCGGCCGTGTGGGATTGCCCCGGCTCGAGGGTTGTCACGCCCTCGCCGGAGTTGAAGGCGTCAGGGGCGCATGTCATCGGTTCAACACCCAGCCCGCTGCGGTGCCGCTCCGGCTCGGGGAGGGTGTCCCCGGTGAAGATCTCCAGGTACGGGTATGCCTCGTCCACCCACAGTTCGACTCCTCCGGAATGGTCCGGACGCTGGAGTTTGACCCGGGCGCGGCCGTCACCGTCACGGACCAGTCCGGTGTAGGCGACATCGATGTGCCGTCCACCCAGCTGTTGGAGTTCCCTTAGGTCATATGCGGTGCCGTCCACCTGTTCATGCCCGGTGGGGATGCCCCGCCCATTCACCGGCAGGAAGGTGCGGCCGGGCACCTGGACCAAGGCGGAGTCGATGGAACCCGGTCGGCCCACGCCAGTACTGAGGTAGGGATGCGCCCCAGTGCCGTAGGGGCACGCTTCCAGGCTGCGGTTCACTGACGTGGTTCGGACGCTCAACCCGCTTTCGCCAAGCCGGTATTCCAGGCGGCAGTCGAGCACCCAGGGCCAGCCCTGGCAGGCGTGCAGGGTGTAGGTGAAGGCGATGGCGTCCTCCGAATGGTGCAGCACGGTCCAGTTCCGCCAACGCGTCAGCCCGTGGATGGCGCCGCCCTTGTCCGGCTCGCTCAGGTCAAGCTGAAGGGGCCGGCCTTCCCAGTTGTAGCGCCCGCTGCCGATCCGGTTGGGCCAGGGAATGAGGGACTGCCCGCGCGCGCCCGTGCACATATCCTCCGGCCCGTACGCATCCAGAAGGTTCCGGCCGTCGTGCAGGTAGCTCCGCAAGGCACCTCCGACCTCAGTCAAGAGGACCTCGTGCCGGCCGGAGGCGATTGCGTATTGCTGCCCCGAAGGGAGCCGGCGGTCTACTTGGGCGTCGGGACGGGCTGGTTTCCCGGTCATGGTTGCGGCCTCCTTCAGCGGGGCAGGTCGAGGACTACCTTGACGTCGTCGGGCCGGTGCTCGAAAGCGTCAGCGAAGTCCTCCAAGGGGACCCGCCGGCTGATGAGGCGCCGCAACCAGCCGCGGTCTGCCTTGGCCAGTGCCTGGGCGGCCGCGTCGTAGTGGCGGCGGTTGGCGTTGACGCTGCCAAACACCACGCCGTTCATGAGCACCTCCTCCCGATTGAGGGCGCCGACGTCCACTTTTGTCTGTTTCCCGGTCCCCGAGACGCCGGTGAGGCAGGTGATGGCGTCCTGGTCCCGGCACTTGAGGGCATCAAGGACCACCGGGGTGGCTCCTGTGCATTCGACCAGGACGTCGGGCTTCAGGCCTGATTCCGGGAGGGGTTCGCTGTGGTAGGTCGCCCCCAGGTCGCGGACAAGCTGTGGCTTCGGTCCGTCCGTGACGACGTCGAAGACGTGGACGTCCAGGCCCTGTTGGACCCCCAGCAGTGCCGCGAGCAGGCCAACAGGCCCCGCCCCGGTAACCACCGCCGTATGGGGGTCGAAGAATGCGCGCTGCCCGATTCTGTTGATCTGTTCCCAGGCCTTGGCAACAATCGTCGTGGGTTCGAGCAGGACGCCAACGTCCTCCATCCCGGAGTCGAGCTTGACCATTGCAGCGGCGTCCGCCCGCCAGTGCTGGCGCGCGAAACCGTCAAGGCCTTTGATGCCATGTTCGGTGTAGTTTCCGTTCAGGCACATGTCCCATTCACCCGCGGCGCAGGCCTTGCAGGGTTCCGGGTCCGGCCGGCGGACAATTCCCACCACCAGGTCACCCTTTTCCAGGCCGGAAGCCGGGGGAGCGTCCGCTACCCGGCCAAGGTTCTCGTGCCCAAGCACCAGGTAGTCCTGGCCCGGGGGCGCTTGCCCGTATTCAGCTTTGATGATCTCGCTGTCGGTTCCGCAGAGCCCCACCGCCAATCCCTCCACCAGCACCTGGCCTTGGTTTTCCGGCGGTTCCGGGATATCGCGAAGGCGCAGTGAGTCTGTTGAGCCCGGTGTCACTGTCAGTGCATGCATCGTCTCTCCTCAAGTGGACAGTCCGTATAGCCAGTCTGGTTCGTTAGTTGCGTTTGCGCAATGATTAGTGGGCTGTGAATATCTTCTGCCGGTCAGTGGGGCAGTATGCAGGCATGCCCGTGATATCCGCCTCCATTGGTCCCAGAGGGAATACCTAGGCCCGCTTTTGCCTTGTTAGAAGTGAGGTGCCGGACCACTGGCTGCCTCGCTCGAAAGGACTCCCTTGCCCGTAGCTTTCATTCCATTCACCATGCACGCCTCTGCGCAGCATGACCACCGACGCACCTTCCGCACCGACATCGAACGGCTGACCGACGGACACCTCCGGTCAACGCCCCTGGATGTACTTAGGTCAACAAACACCCAGGCTGTGTTCCGCGGCGCAGTTCCGAAGGGTGCGCATACGGCCACCAATGCCAGCCTCGCCCAGTACCTCCAGGAGCGGCTCGCGAGCGAGAACATCCACCTCGACCTGAGCGTCAGCATCGAGCGGTAAACAAACCATGCAGCCCGGGGCCGCCGGGCTGTTCGTTGGCCGTTGCAGCACCGGAATGACCGGGCCTGCAACGGCTTTCTTGGTGTTGCAGCTGGACGCGTGCAGGACCGGGAGACACGCCTTGCCCTGTCCTGTTGCTCGTGCCGCTCTCTGGGATATGCTCCAGAAATGGCACCGCGAAGTTTTCTTCAATGGCCGGTCGTCCGTCAGCTGACCACGGGCGACCTTTTGGGCCGTGGACCGTCGGTTACCTCGGCCAGGACGAAGGCAATCGCTCCCCGGACCGCAACTGCCGACCGCGTCGTGCAAAGTGTGTGCCCGTACTGCGCGGTGGGGTGCGGGCAGCGCGTCTACGTCAAGGACGAGAAAGTCATCCAGATCGAAGGCGATCCGGATTCACCCATTTCCCGCGGCCGGCTCTGCCCCAAGGGTTCCGCCAGCGAGCAACTGGTTAATTCGCCAGGCAGGCAGACCAAGGTCCTTTACCGTGCGCCGCGATCCACTGAATGGCAGCACCTGGACCTGGCCACCGCCGTCGAGATGGTCGCGGACCGGTTCATCGAAACCCGCCGCAGGACGTGGCAGCAGGAAGACGAACACGGCCGGCTGCTGCGCAGGACCATGGGCATCGCCTCGCTGGGCGGCGCGACCCTGGACAACGAAGAGAACTACCTGATCAAAAAGCTCTTTACGGCTGCCGGGGCGGTGCAGACCGAGAACCAGGCGCGTATTTGACACTCCGCAACGGTTCCCAGTTTGGGAGCCTCGTTTGGACGCGGTGGCGCTACGCAGTCACTGCAGGACATGGCCAACGCCGACTGCATCATCATCCAGGGTTCCAACATGGCCGAGTGCCATCCGGTGGGATTCCAGTGGGTTGCCGAGGCTAAAGCCCGCGGAGCGAAGGTCATCCACATCGACCCCAGGTTCACGCGGACGTCGGCCGTCTCGGATAAGCACATCCCGATCCGCGCCGGCTCCGACGTCGTGCTCCTTGGTGCGCTCATCAACAACGTGATCGCCAACGACCTCTGGTTCAAGGAGTACGTCAGCGCCTACACCAACGCTGCCACGCTGGTCCATGACGACTACCGGGACGCCGAGGACCTGGGTGGCCTGTTCTCCGGGTTCGACCCCGAGCGCGGGGCCTACGAGACATCCTCGTGGGGCTATGCCGAAAAAGAAGACGGTGCAATCGAGGACCCGGGTTCCGGATCGGAACACGGCGCCGACGCCGGGGCCCGCGCCCATGGCGACACATTCGGCAGCGGTGGTCCGCCCATGGAACACGCCGAAGTGCAGCGTGACGACACCCTGCAGAACCCCCGGACCGTCTTCCAGATCGTGAAGCGGCACTATGCCCGCTACACGCCCGAGATGGTCCAGGACATGTGCGGCATCAGCGTTGCGGACTTCGACTACCTGGCGCGCACCATCACTGAAAACTCAGGACGCGACCGGACCACCTGCTTCGCCTACGCCGTGGGATGGACCCAGCACTCCCTGGGAACACAGTTCATCCGCGCCGCAGCCATCCTGCAGCTCCTGCTCGGGAACGTGGGACGGCCGGGCAGCGGAATCATGGCCTTGCGCGGCCACGCCAGCATCCAGGGCTCCACGGACATCCCAACCCTGTTCAACCTGCTGCCGGGGTACCTGCCGATGCCCAGCGCCGGCCGCCACGACACCTTGGAAGAGTATTTGTCCGTTGTGGGATCCAAGCAGCAAAAAGGCTTCTGGGCTGACGCGGACGCCTACACCATCAGCCTGCTCAAGGCCTGGTGGGGCGAGGCAGCAACGGCAGAGAACGACTGGGCCTACGACTACCTTCCGAGGCTCACCGGCGCCCACGGGACCTATGAGACCGTGATGGGGATGCTTGAAGACCAGGTGGAGGGCTACTTCCTGCTGGGACAAAATCCTGCCGTGGGCTCGGCACACGGACGGATGCAGCGGCTGGGCATGTCGCACCTGAAGTGGCTGGTGGTGCGGGACCTGAACATGATCGAATCCGCCACGTGGTGGAAAGACGGCCCGGAGATCGAGTCGGGCGAGCTGCGCACCGAAGACATCGAGACCGAGGTGTTCTTCCTGCCGGCAGCAACGCACGTGGAGAAGGCAGGTTCATTCACCCAGACCCAGCGGCTGCTTCAGTGGCGGCACCAGGCTGTGGCACCGCCGGGGGAGTGCCAGAGCGAACTGCAGTTCTTCTTCGAACTGGGCCAGCGGATCCGGGAGAAGCTGGCCAGCTCGCAGGACGAGCGTGACCGTCCGCTGCTGGACCTGACGTGGGACTACCCTACGGATGAACATGGCGACCCCGACGCCGAGGCAGTGCTGGCCGAAATCAACGGCCGCCACCTGTCTGGTCCGGACGCCGGCAAGCCCCTCTCCGCCTACACCGAACTGCGCGCCGATGGTTCCACGACTGCCGGCTGCTGGATCTACACCGGCGTCTATGCCGACGGTTTCAACCATGCTGCCAACCGCAAGCCGGGCCGGGAGCAGGGCCCCGCGGCTCCCGAATGGGGTTGGGCATGGCCCGCGAACCGGCGCATCCTGTACAACCGGGCCTCGGCCGACCCTGCAGGTAAACCCTGGAGCGAGCGGAAGAAGTACATCTGGTGGGACCAGGAGCAGGGCAAGTGGGTGGGCGACGACGTGCCCGATTTCCCGGTCGACCTGGCGCCGGACAGCAAACCCGATCCGTCGGTCGGCGGTCCGGCGGCACTCAGCGGTGACGACCCCTTCATCATGCAGGCCGACGGCAAGGGCTGGCTGTTTGCGCCGAAGGGCCTGATGGACGGGCCCCTTCCTACGCACTACGAGGCGCAGGAATCGCCGGTTGCCAACGCGCTGTACCCGCAACAGCAGAATCCGGCGAGGCTGGTGTTCCCCCGTGCGGACAACCTCAGCGCGCCAAGCGCCGGCACCCGTGGTGCGGACATCTACCCGTACGTCTTCACCACGTACCGGCTCACCGAGCACCACACGGCCGGCGGAATGAGCCGCTGGCTCCCGTACCTGTCGGAGCTGCAGCCGGAGATGTTCTGCGAGGTCTCGCCCGAACTGGCAGCCGAACGGGGCCTGGAGCCGTATGGGTGGGCCACCATCATCTCGCCCCGCTCCGCGATCGAGGCGAAGGTGCTCGTCACTGACCGGATGGCGCCGCTGAAGGTCGGCGGCCACACCGTGCACCAGATCGGGCTGCCCTACCACTGGGGCGTCGGCAGCAATGCAGTCGTCAGCGGCGACGCCGCCAACGACCTGCTGGGTGTGACGCTGGACCCCAACGTCCAGATCCAGGAATCGAAAGTGGCCTCCTGCGACATCCGTCCGGGGCGCCGGCCGCGGGGCAAGGATTTGCTTGCTCTCGTGGCCGAGTACCAGGCGAAGGCCGGGCTGACTCCCCAGACCGGTAACCAGGCGGTCACCGACCCTGCCGCAGAGGGCATCGAACCCGCGGACGAAAACGGCCCGGCCGAAGGTGGCCCGCGATGATGAGAGTCATCTTTGGCCCCGCCGACACAAACCTTGCCCGGCCCGGGACGCAGCACCAGTGCGGCGTTCCGGGCATCGACCCGACGTTGGAGAACTGAATGGGCCAGCTGTCCGGACCGACCGACCCCACTGCCGATGCCCACTGGGAACACAACCATCCGCGCAAGGGATTCTTCACCGACACCTCGATCTGTATCGGCTGCAAGGCCTGCGAAGTGGCCTGTAAAGAGTGGAACCACAACCCGCAGGACGGCAACCTCGAACTGCTGGGGTCCTCCTACGACAACACCGGTTCGCTGGGTGCCAGCACGTGGCGGCATGTCGCCTTCATCGAGCAGGGCCAGGAACGCATTGTCGAGGCCCGTGAATCGGGACGGGCCCTGGTCAGCCTGGGCATGCCCCGGATCGGTCCCCCCGCGCCGGCTGCGATGGACCACGCTGATACCACGCCACCGGACACCGCCGACTTCCGTTGGCTGATGTCCTCGGACGTGTGCAAGCACTGCACGCACGCCGGGTGCCTGGACGTCTGCCCCACCGGCGCGCTGTTCCGCACCGAGTTCGGCACCGTGGTGGTGCAGGACGACGTCTGCAACGGCTGCGGAACCTGCGTGGCCGGTTGCCCGTTCGGCGTCATTGAGCGCCGCAGCAACGGCACCGTCAAGGTCGCAACCAGCAGGGAGGATCAGCACGCCAAGCATCCCGCCGTCCCTAATGAGGGCATCGCCCAGAAGTGCACGCTGTGCTACGACCGCCTGGTGGCCGACGAGACGCCCGCGTGTGCAAAGGCGTGCCCGACGACGTCCATCAAGTTCGGCGACCATGACGCCATGGTGGAGACTGCCCGGGAACGGGTTGACGCCTTGCATGCACAGGGAATGACCGAGGCGAGGCTGTACGGGGCGAATGAGAACGACGGCGTTGGCGGCACCGGATCGGTGTTCCTCCTCCTGGACGAACCGGAGGTCTATGGACTTCCGCCGGACCCACGGGTACCCACCGCTGACCTGCCGACGATGTACCGGCGGGCCGGCCTGGCGGTGGCGGGAATGGCCGCGGCGGCTGCCCTGGCTTTCCTGGGAGGACGCGCGTGACACTTTCCGAGTTCGACAGTTTCAGGCCATCCGAACCTGCGCGCCGTCGCCGTGAGGGCGGCAAACGTGGAACCGGACGCCGTCGGGACAACGGGGATGGTTCCCGGGAAATGCCAATGGTTCCGGAGCCTGAGTTCACTTCGTACTACGGCCGTGCGGTGGTTAAGCCCGCACCCTGGGGAGACGACGTCGCGATCTACCTGTTCCTCGGGGGCGTGGCCGCGGGGTCCGCTTTCCTTGGCCTCGGCGGCCAGTTGACCGGACGCCCGGTGCTGCGGAGAAATGCGCGGCTCGGTGCCCTGGCGGCAGTGGGCGCCGGCGCAGTTTTCCTGGTGAAGGACCTGGGCCGGCCCGAGCGGTTCCTGCACATGCTGCGGACTTTCAAGGTGACCTCGCCGATGAGCGTCGGCTCGTGGATCCTCAGCGCCTTCAGCGCCGGCGCCGGAGTATCAGCCGTGGCGGAAATTGACCGGATGAGCGGAAACCGGCTGCCATTGGGTCCCCTGCGCAAGGTGCTGCAGGCGGTCGAAGGACCAGCCGGTATTGAAGCCGCCGTTTTCGCCGGACCCCTGGCTGCCTACACAGCGGTCCTCCTGGGCGATACTGCCACACCGACATGGAACGCCGCCCATGAGGAACTGCCGTTTGTTTTCGTAAGCTCCGCCTGCCTCGCCTCTGCCGGCCTGGCGCTGGTCACGACGCCGGTACGCGAAACAGGTCCTGCACGGAATCTCGCCGTGCTGGGCGTCCTGGGCGACGTTGCGGCCATGAAGGTAATGGAGCGCCGGATGGACCCGGTCGCCGCCGAGCCGCTGCACCAGGGCAAAGCAGGGGCAATGCTCACATGGAGTGAGCGGCTGGCCGTCGCCGGCGGCCTCGGTGCGTTGTTCGGCGGACGGAACCGTGTGGTGGCAGCTGCTTCGGGACTGGCGCTGCTTACTGCTTCGGCGCTGACCCGGTTCGGGGTGTTCGAGGCGGGCCTCGCCTCGGCCAGGGATCCGCGGTACACCATTGAACCGCAGAAGAACCGGCTCGCAGCCCGCCGTGCCGCCGGGGTCACCGGCGACTCAATTACCACCGGCAGCTGACCGGCTTCCCCAGGAGGGACTTGGGCTCAGCGGACCTCGATGCCCTGCCCGGCGGTGGTGTGGCCAATGACGGGGTGCCCCGGCAGCTCGCCCACCACCAGCAGGCCGCCTGAGGTCTGGGCATCAGCCAGGAGCAGCAGGTCGTCGTCACTCACACCGGCGGCGGCGCTGAGATGCGGCCGGACCCAGTCCAGGTTGCGCCGGGTGCCGCCGGAGACGAATCCGTCCCGGAGCGCTTCACGGGCTCCCTCGATTACCGGTACCGAGGCCAGGTCGATCACTGCCCCGACGTTCGAGGCCCGGACCATCTTGTAGAGGTGTCCAAGAAGCCCGAACCCGGTCACGTCCGTCGCCGCCCTGGCACCGGCATCCACTGCGGCTTGGGCCGCGTCGCGGTTCAGGGCAGCCATGGTCTCCACGGCTTCAGCGAACACCTCGCCGGTCTGCTTGTGCCGGTTGTTGAGAAGTCCGACGCCGATTGGCTTGGTGAGCGTGATGGGCAGGCCGGGGCGGGCGGCATCATTGCGCAGCAAACGGTCCGGATGGGCCACGCCCGTCACTGCCATGCCGTACTTTGGCTCCGGGTCATCAATGGAGTGGCCCCCCAGCACCGGGCAACCCGCCTGCGAGGCCACGCTGAGCCCGCCGCGCAGGACTTCGGTCATCAACTCCATGGGGAGGACGCCGCGGGGCCAGCCGACGAGGTTGATCGCAGTGATTGGCCGGCCGCCCATGGCGTAAATGTCAGAGAGCGCATTGGCGGCGGCGATCCGGCCCCAGTCGAAGGCGTCGTTAACCACGGGAGTGAAAAAGTCGGCCGTGGTCAGGACGGCAAGGTCCTCGCGCACCAGGACCGCCGCCGCGTCGTCGCCGCTGTCAAGGCCCACCAGTACCTCGGCTCCGGGCTGGCCGATCAGGCCACGGACCGCGTCTTCGAGCTCGCCCGGAGGAATCTTGCAGGCGCAGCCACCCCCGTGGGCATAGTCGGTGAGCCGGACTGCGCTGGCGGCACCTTCATCGAGTCGCTGCATTGATGTCTGGGCCTCATTCATCTGCCCAGCGTACCTTCAAGGCAACCCTGCTATATTGAGGCGCGGTGGCGTCCGGGTCCTGGTGGGCCCCCCGGTCTTCAAAACCGGTGCGGCTGAGCATCTCGGCCTGGCGGGTTCGATTCCCGTCCGCCACCGCCAACTTTCGGCAACGAATGCCGCGATACGAGGAGGGCTGTGGACCAGGTCGATCCCCGGCGCCTGATTCCCCGCACGAATGACCTGCTGGCACTGCCGGCGGTCCGCGAGGCCCGCACCCGGCTGAACGGGCGGATCATCCGCGAACTCGTCCGGGATGTCCAGGAGCAGGCCCGGAGCGGCGGCCTCCCGGCCGGCCAGGTGGAACCTGTCCTGCTGGCCGCCGTCGCTGCCCGGACGGCGACAACCCTGCGCCCGGTCCTGAACGCCACCGGTGTCATTGTCCACACCAACCTGGGGCGTGCGCCGCTTTCCGAAGGCGCGGTTGCTGCTCTCGTGGCGGCCAGTGGTTACGTGGACGTGGAGCTGGACCTTTCGGACGGCAGCCGTTCCCGCCGCGGCGCCGGAGCCCGCGCTGCCCTCCTCGCTGCATGTCCTGCGGCCGAGGACGCGCTGGTAGTGAACAACGGAGCGGCGGCACTGGTGCTCGCCACCACGGCCCTGGCAGCCGGCCGCGAGGTGGTGCTGAGCCGGGGCGAACTGGTGGAAATCGGTGCCGGGTTCAGGCTCACCGACCTGATGGAATCCACGGGCGCGCGGCTTCGCGAAGTAGGCACCACCAACCGGACCCATCTCCATGACTACGCCGGGGCGCTCGGGCCGGATACCGGCTGTATCCTCAAGGTCCACCCCAGCAACTTCCGCGTCGACGGCTTTACCTCGGCCGTTCCCGTGGATGAGCTGAGCCGCCTGGCTACGGACAACGGGGTGCCCCTCGTGGCCGACCTCGGCAGCGGACTGCTGGCACCGGACCCGTTCCTGCCGGATGAACCGGATGCCGCCACCGCTTTGGCGGACGGGGCCGACGTCGTTATTGCCAGCGGCGACAAACTGCTGGGCGGCCCGCAGGCCGGCCTGCTGCTGGGCCGCAGGGAAGTCATCGCGCGGCTGGCGCGCCACCCGCTGGCCCGCGCGGTCAGGGCCGACAAACTTGCGCTTGCCGCCCTGGAGGCGACTGTTGCAGGCGGCCCGCCGCCGGTAGTCCAGGCGCTGCACGCCGACGCGGGGCAACTGCGCCGCCGAACTGACCGGCTGGCCCAGGAACTTGGCGCAGCCGTGGTCCCGCATGACGGCAGGGTAGGCGGCGGGGGTGCCCCTGGGGTTCCCCTGGCCGGGTGGGCAGTCCGGCTCCCGGAAGGCGCCGCCCGGCTCCTGCGGACCGGGGACCCGGCCGTGCTGCCACGCGTCCACGACGGCTTCTGCCTGGTCGACCTGCGGTGCGTCCCCGAACGGGACGACGCCCGGATCGCGGTGGCGGTGCGGGCGGCCCTGGCAAGCCTCGAAGCCGCGGACGCCGGCAGGGCGGGCTGAGCGGTGCACGTCGTTGCCACAGCCGGACACGTCGATTCCGGTAAAAGCACGTTGGTCCGTGCCCTCACCGGCATGGAACCGGACCGTTGGGAGGAGGAACGCCGCCGCGGCTTGACCATCGACCTTGGGTACGCCTGGACCACACTGCCGTCCGGGCAGGATGTCGCGTTTGTCGACGTACCGGGCCACGAACGGTTCCTCGGCAACATGCTGGCCGGCATTGGACCGGCGCCGGTGGTCTGCTTCGTGGTTGCCGCAGACGAAGGCTGGCAGGCCCAGTCCAGTGACCACCGGGACGCCGTCGCTGCCTTGGGCATCGACCACGGCGTCGTGGTGCTGAGCCGGGCAGACCGGGCTACGGGGCAGCAGGTGGCAGACGTGCTCGCGCGGACCCGCGCAGAGCTGGCCGGGACAGGGCTGCGGGATGCGCCCGCGGTGGTGGTGTCCGCCATTGACGGGAGCGGCCTTCCGGAGTTACGGGCAACGCTCGACGACGTCCTGGCCAGGGTGCCTGCGCCGGTCACCACCGGGCGGGTCAGGTTGTGGGTGGACCGCTCGTTCACCATCACCGGTTCCGGAACCGTGGTGACCGGAACCCTGGCGGCTGGAACGCTCACCCAGGGCGACCGGCTGGAACTGCTCGGGCACACCGATACCCGGACCGTGGTGGTCCGTGGCCTGCAGAGCCGTGATACTTCCTACCCTTCCGTGGAGCCGGTCAGCCGTGTGGCATTGAACCTGCGCGACATTGCAGCAACGGAAATCCGGCGCGGAGACGCCTTGGTCTCCCCGGACGCGTGGCCCACCACAGCCGTGGTGGGTATCCACCGCACCACCGGTGTGGCCTACACCGACGTACCGGAACAACTCATGGTCCACGTTGGCACCGCGTCCGTGCCGGCCCGGCTGCGTCCCTTCGGGGCCGACCACGCCCGGCTGGTCCTCGACCGGCACCTGCCCCTGGTCCTGGGGGACCGGCTGGTGCTGCGGGACCCAGGAAGCCGCTCCGTGCTGGGCGGTGCACGAATCCTCGATGCCGACCCCCCGGCCCTGCGGCGCCGCGGCGACGGCGCCCACTGGGCGGAGCGCCTTGCAGGCATGGACCCCGCCGGTGATGTGCTGGGAGAGGTGGCGGCCCGCCGGGCCGTGCAGTCAGGCCATCTGCGCCGGCTCGGACTGCTGTCCGGACATGACACCGAGGCACCTGCCGGTGTGCAGGTCATTGATGACTGGTGGGTGCACGCTCCCGTTTTTGAGGCGTGGCAGCACCAGCTGCGCGGCGCGGTCCAGTCGCTGCAGGAGCGGGATGCCCTGGCACCGGGCCTTTCCATGGGCGCCGCGCGGGACCTGCTCAAATTGCCCGATGAGAAGCTGCTTTCCCACGTCATCCGCGGGGCTGGCCTGGAACAGGACGCCGGGCACGTCCGGCTGCCCGGCAGCCAGGGCAACCTTGGACCTATCGAGGCGGCCATCGCCACACTGGAGGGCAGGCTCGGCGTGGATGCCTTCCACGCACCCGAAGCCGACGAGCTGGCGGCCTTGGGCCTGGGTGCCCGCGAGCTCGCCGCGGCGGAGCGCACCGGACGTATCCTGCGGCTCCGCGACGGGGTGGTGCTGCTGCCCACGGCACCGGCACTGGCCATGCGCACCCTCGCCGGTTTGGACCAGCCCTTCACCACGAGCCAGGCGCGCCAGGCGCTCGGCACGACACGCCGGACCGCCGTTCCGTTGCTGGAACACCTTGATGCCCGCGGCTGGACCAGGAGGCTCGACGCCGGACACCGCACCGTGGTGCGCTGACCCGCCGTCGGCCGGGAAAAGTGCCAAGCCCGGCTACCCGGGTCGGCGGTGCTGGACCTGGCGCAGGATCTCGTCCACCACGCGGGCGAGCGGCGCGGAGGCGTCGATCGGGATGCCGCCGGGCGGGATTTCTTCCCGGGTTTCGTGCAGGTGTTCGATCAGCTGCCGTTCCGCCGCCTGCCCGCCCCATTCGTCCGGCGGCCGCTGGTCAAGGCGCCGGCGCAGGGTTTGGACATCCACCTCCAGGACGAAGACGGCATCGAACAGGTCAATGAAGGACTCCAGGTTCCGGGAGCCGCCGCAGAAGAATGTCACAGGTTCCCGCTGGTCTGCGGCCAGCGCCCGGACGTCGGCAACCCGCCAGAGGTGATGGCCGTGTACAGCGGTTCCCGTGATCCCCGCAACCGGGTCACCGGTTTCCGGATCACCCTGGTAGGCGAGGTCACGGTCTCCGTTGACGGACTGGTAGCCGCGCCGCCGCAGTTCATGGCATACAGCGGTCTTACCTGTACCGGAGCCGCCCTCGACAAGGTAATTCTTCCTGCCCATGCCTGATGGTATCGGCGCACGGGAGGGCTGTGATGGTTTGATTGGTCAGTGCTCCGTGTAAAACGCTTTGTGGTCTTCAGCCTGTTCGTGCTCTGTGCCAGCGCAGTGTTCTCGTTCTGGGTGATGGGCCAGCCAGGTATCGGAGCCAACGCCGCCACGCCGGCCCCGCCCCGCGCCGCGGCCAGGCTCCAGGCCGCGGCCGGCGGGCTCGCCACCGCCGTCAACGTCACACCGGTCCCGGAAGCCGGGTGGCTTGGCAACGCCGCCGCGGCCACCGGAATCCCCGTCCGGGCGCTGCGCGCCTACGTCAATGCCGCCGTCACCGCCAACCAAGCCGCACCCGCGTGTGGAATCGGCTGGAACACTTTGGCCGCTGTCGGCTTCGTCGAATCAGCCCATGGGACGTACGGGGGCGGCAGCCTGGGTTCTGCCGGCCAGGCCAGCGGCCCGATCGTGGGCCCAAGCCTCAACGGAGCGGGGTTCGCCGCCATCCCTGATACCGACGGCGGCGCCTTGGACGGTGACGCCCATTGGGACCACGCGGTGGGCCCAATGCAGTTCATCCCGTCCACGTGGCGGATCGCCGGTATGGACGGAAACGGGGACGGGGCGGCGGACCCGTTCAACATTGACGACGCCGCCCTAAGCGCGGCCACCTATTTGTGTGTCCACGGCGGTGACCTCACCACTGCCCAGGGCTGGACGGCTGCCGTGCACGCCTACAACCAGTCCGACGCCTACCTCCGACAGGTGCGCTCCCAGGCCACCGCCTACGCAGCGGCAGCGGACACGGTCCGATGACGGGAGCCTGACGAATCAGCGGGCTCACGGCGTCCGGGACGGTCAGGCGGGCTGCCACATGACGGGAAGCTCCTTCAGCCCGTAAACGATGCTGCTTTCCATGCGTTCCAGTTCCGCTCCGGGAGCCAGGGCCAAGCCCGGCAAACGGGTCAGCAGCGCTTGCACGGCGATCCTGGCCTCGAGCCGTGCCAGTGGGGCACCCAGACAAAAGTGGATGCCATGGCCGAACGCCAGATGCCGGTTGGGGCTGCGGTCGATGTCGAACTCAGCCGCCGCCTGGAACTGTTGCCCGTCGCGGTTGGCCGAGCCGATCCACGCCACTATCGGAGCGCCGGCGGGAACCCGTTGGCCGCTGAGGACAGTTTCCGCGACGGCCACCCGGTACATGGACTGGACGGGTGAACGAAAGCGGAGGACTTCTTCGAGCGCCTGGGGGAGCAGGCCCGGCTCCTCGAGGAGGCGGCCAAGGGTGCCGGGCGACTCGGCCAGGCACAAAACGGCGTTGCCGATCAGATTGGTGGTGGTCTCATTGCCGGCTACCAGCAGCAGGGCACAAAAACCGAGCAGCTCGGGCACTGTCAGTTTTTTGCCGTCGATCTCCGCGGCCAGCAGGCTGCTGATGAGGTCCGAGCCGGGACGGCTCCTGCGCTGGTCGATCAGGGCGAGGAAGTACTCCACCATCTCCGACGTGGTGGTGTCCTGGGGTTCGCCCGCGGGACCAGACCGCGTTTGGCTGACGATGACATCAGACCAGTGCTTGAAGCGCTCCCGGTCCTCCGCGGGGATGCCCAACAGCTCCGAAATGACGATGACCGGCAAGGGGTAGGCCAGGTCCCTGATCAGGTCCGCGCTTCCGCCGGCTGCGATCCCGTCAAGGAGCTCGTTGGTGAGCCCGGCGATGCGGGGAGCCAACGCGTCAACGGCCTTGGGGGTGAACGCCTGGGTGACCAGGGAACGCAACTGGCGGTGCCTCGGGGGATCGGTGGTGATCAGGCTCGCCGCGAACAATTGCCCGGTACCGGACGGATTGTCCCCGCCCATCCGCGATGAAAACGTGGCGTGTTCCGACAACACCCGCTGGACGTCGTCGTACCGGAACACGTGCCAGCTGCCCGACTGGCCATCCTGGAAGACGGGGGCCGTTGCCCGCATGCGTTCATACTGCGGAAAGGGATCAAGCGGGTATTGCGCGGACTGGGTGACATCCATGGTGGCCTCCCTGCTCACCTGGCGCCGGGCCGTCCACGGCGGGCGCCAGGCCGTCAAATGACTGACCGTAGAACCTTGATCCTAGCCAAAGCATGTCCCTGCGTCACCACGCCGGAACGGAAACCGCAGTGCGTTATGCAGTGAGGTACGGCAGCCTACGCGTCCCGCAGACCCAAGGCCAGGGCTAGGGTAAGTTCAGGCCCATGGAATGTGTCGTGATCTACAGCTTGCGCGAGGGTGTGGACAGATCCACAGTCATGGACGTCTATCCCCGCCACAGGGCGTACTACGAGGCTTTCCGGGCCGCCGGGGGAGGACTGCTCGCCCTGGGCCCCTTCCAGTCTCCGGAGCCCGGCCTGAGCTCGATGGGGATCTTCACGTCGTACGGGGAAGCCGAACGATTCATTGGCGGTGACCCCTTTGTGACCGAAGGCCTTGCGGACCCTAAGCTGCTCGAATGGAACGCCGTGCACCTGGCGTAGGCGGTTAAGGCAACAACCTGGACGGCGAAGGGGCTTTCTCATGGGTGACGGATTGACGGCCGGCGTGCTGGAGCGCCTGTACACCGGGACGGTGTGGGCGGAGGGGCCATTGTGGGTGCCGTCGTCGCAGACGGTGCGGTGGAGCGATATCCCCAACGACCGCATTCTCGAGTTCCACCCGGACACCGGGGTGACCCAGGAATACGCGACCGGCGTGGAGTTCACCAACGGCCGTACCCTCGACGCCGACGGCAGCGTTGTGCAGTGCAGCCACGGCCGGCGCCGGGTGGAGCGCGACCGGGATGGGACCGTCACCGGCCTGGTTGACTCCTTCCAGGGCCGCCGGCTGAATTCACCCAACGACGTGGTGATTGCCCGCGACGCCGGCATCTGGTTCACGGACCCGCCCTACGGGATCCTTCCGGGAACAAAAGAAGGGCATGAGGGAGAGCAGGAATACGGGGGCTGCCATGTGTTCCGCTTCGACCCCGCCTCCGGAACGTTGACCCCCGTGGTGACCGACCTCGTGCATCCCAACGGATTGGCCTTCTCGCCGGACGAATCTGTCCTCTACGTCGCGGACACGGCCGGCAGCGCCCACGGGGTCCCGCTGCGGATCGCCGCCTACGCCGTGCGTGACGGCCACTGCAGCGCCAGGACCGGCACGCTCGAGTTGGAGGACGGCCACCCGGCCGACGGGCTGCGGGTGGACGTCGAGGGCCGGATCTGGACCTCGGCCGGCCCCTCCGTGCGGATCTACTCACCGTCCTTCAAACTCCTGGGCACCATCACCGTGCCGGAGACCGTCTCCAACCTGTGCTTTGGCGGACCCGACGGGCAGGACCTCTACCTGACCGCGACCACCAGCCTGTACCGGATCCGCACCACCACCACGGACGCGGCCGCACGCAACCATCCCACCAACCGCAACTGAACGCGAGGACACACCATGCAGCACCGGACCCTGGGCCACAGCGGCGCCGTCGTCACCAGCTTCGCGCTGGGCACCATGACCTTCGGCGCGGAAGCGACCGAGGAAACATCCCACGCCATCCTGGACAGCTACTTCGAAGCGGGCGGCAACTTCATCGACACCGCCGACGTCTACAGCTCGGGAGTGTCCGAAGAGATTATTGGACGCTGGCTGGCAGGGCGGCCGGGCCTGAGGGACCAGGCGGTGATTGCCACCAAGGGCCGTTTTCCCATGGGAACGGCACCGAACGACGTCGGAACATCCCGCCGGCACTTGACCCGCGCCCTTGATGATTCCCTCCGCCGCCTGGGAGTGGAACAGATCGACCTTTACCAGATGCACGCGTGGGACCCCATCACCCCCTTGGAGGAGACCCTTCGGTTCCTGGACGACGCCGTGGGCCGCGGAAAGATCGCCTACTACGGGTTCTCGAATTTCCTGGGCTGGCAGCTCACCAAGGCTGTCCATGTTGCACGCAGCCAGGGCTGGAACCCGCCCGTCAGCCTGCAGCCCCAATACAGCCTCCTGGTCAGGGACATCGAACACGAGATCGTGCCGGCCGCGCTTGACGCAGGAATCGGCCTGTTGCCGTGGTCGCCCCTGGGCGGTGGCTGGTTGTCCGGCAAGTACCACCGCGACCAGCGTCCCTCCGGGGCAACCCGCCTGGGGGAGAACCCCGAACGCGGCATGGAAGCCTGGAAGGCACGCAATGATAACCCGCGCACGTGGACGGTCATCGACGCCGTCGAAGATATCGCGGCCCACCACAATGTGAGCCCGGCCCAGGTGGCACTGGCCTGGCTGGCGCACCGGCCGGCCGTGACGTCCGTGATCCTGGGCGCCCGCTCCACGGAGCAGCTCGCCGACAACCTGGCGGCCGCCCACCTGGAGCTCAGCGCTGAGGAGGTCACCCGTCTGACCCAGGCCAGCAGGCCCGAGGCGGGGGTCTATCCCTACGGGCCCATGGCCCAGGAACAGCGCAGCCGCAAGATGGAGGGCGGACGGTAGCGCCACGCCGGCGGGTAAGCAGGGGCCGCCCTTACCGGGTGTGTTTGAGTACGTCCGGTAGCTCCTCCACGTATACGGTTTGCGGCGGGTCGAAGTAGATCACCAAGACCTCAGCGCCCACCGGGAAGTCGCTGGTCTTGTCGAACGGATGGGCGTGGAATGCCATGGTGCCGCCAAGGTAGGGCAGCATGACTTCGCCGATGGTGCCCGGGCCGATGCGGCCGGTGACCCGCCCGATCTTGCCGGTCAGGCTCCGGTCGACCTCCTTGCGCACGGTATCCCTACGCCCCGGAGGCGGTGGGTGGCTGCTTGGCGTCCTTGCCGTTCTTCAGCGCGGACCGGAGGGCCGGCAGGTAGTCACCGGCCTGGGCCAGGATTCCGCCGAGCATCTTGTTGACGCCCTCACCGCCGTTCAGGACGGTCATTTGTCCCACGTGCGAGAAGGGCTCAGCGGCGGCGGCAATGATGGCCGGCATGTTTTCGGCGAGCTGCTGGGAGATGACCGCGTCCTGGTTGGTGGCCAGTGCCTCGGCACGCGCCTTGATGCCGTCCGCCTCGGCCAGGGCCTTGGCTTTGATCGCGGAGGCAGCAGCGTCGCCCTTCGCCTTGGTGGCGGCCGCTTCGGCTTCGCCCGTAACTTTGGTGGCTCCGGCCGCGGCCGCCGCTGCCGTGGCGTTGGCCTGGGCCGTCACTTCGGTCCGGCGGGCGTTGGCCTGGGCCTCAAGCTCGGTGCGGCGGGCCAGTGCCTCGGCGGCACTGATGTCCGCAGCTTTCTGGCCTTCTGCATCCGTGCGCTTGGCGTAGGCCTTCGCGTCGGCAGGTTTCCGGATACTCGTCTGCAGCTTCTGCTCTTCCCGGTCCGCCTCAAGCTTGGCAACCTCGGTTTCCTGGACCACCACCTGCTGCCGCGCCGTGGCCTCAGCCAGCGGCCCGGCCTGGGCGGCATTGGCCCGGGCGCGTTCGGCATTGGCCTGAGCCACCGACTGGCGGATCGCGGACACGCTCTGCGCATCCGCGATCAGGGCTGCCGCTTCCGCTTCCTTTTCCGCCGCCTCCCGGTTTCGGGTGGCCTCGGCGATCCGGGCCTCCATCTTCACCTGGGCAATATGAGGTTTCGCGATGTTCTGGATGTAGCCGGTGGGATCCTGCAGGTCCTTGATCTGCAGCGAGTCAACCACCAGGCCCAGCTTCTCCATCTCTACACCGCTGGCGCTGCGGACCTGCGAGGCGAGTTTGTCCCGCTCGCGGATGATTTCCTCCATCGTCATGCTGCCAATGATGGAGCGCAGGTGGCCCTCAAAGACGTTGTAAACCTGGCTTTCCATCTTTGGCTGCTGGCCCAGGAAGCGGCGGGCGGCATTGGCGATAAAGGGCGGTGCGTCGCCAATCTTGTAAATGACGACGCCCTCCACTATCACCTGGATGCCCTGTGAGGTAACGCAGGAGACTTTGAGTTCGGTTTCATTCAATGTCAGTGAGAGGGGCCGCACCGTCTGGAGGCCGGGAAGGACCAAGGCGCCCTTTCCGGTGACAATTTTGAAATCCATTCCTTCCCGGGTTTCAAGGGTTCCACGGGTTAAGCCGGAAATGATCAGGGCCTCGTTGGGTTCAGCCACTTTCCACATCAGCTTCGTGGCAACCCAGATAAAGCCGACGGCAAAAAGCACCCCCAAAATAATGGCGATAAGCGGGAAGAACGGTGCGAAGTCCGGCATAACCAGATCCTTTCAATGCCGCGAACGGCATCACGGTAAAGCCCCAGTAAATGCAGCCGTCCATTTATCCGAAGAATGAAAGTGCGGTCAATTCCGGTTCACTTGGCAAGCTGTTGTAGACAGTCTGGTTGGGCCCCGCCCAAGAGTCCATAGCCGCACCGATATTTGCCTGCAGCAACCATAAAAGACGGACGACGGCGGGCCACGCAGTACGCGGGAAGGGCCCGGCAGCGGGGGAAACCGTTGACACGGGCAACCAAGTGCTCGCACGATGGAAATGGAACCGCAATGCGGGTCCAGCGCCAGGCATTGACATTTTCTTCCCTTGTTATTGCCATAAGGCCGGGCGTTCTACTGCATCTGACCAACGGAGTGATGATGAGTATTCAAGGAGTGACCCGGGAACAGGCCGTACGGCGTGCTACGGTGGCGAGCGTGGTGGGTACCACCATCGAGTGGTACGACTTCTTCCTGTACGGGACTGCCGCCGCCCTGGTGTTTCCCCAGTTGTTCTTCCCGGGCCAGGTTGCCTTCGCCGGCGTGCTGGCGGCTTTCGGTACCCAGTTTGTCGGCTTTGTTGCCAGGCCTATCGGCGCGGCGATCTTCGGCCACTTCGGCGACCGGATCGGACGCAAGACAACGCTCATGGCCACGCTCTTCCTGATGGCCTTTGGGACGGTCCTGATCGGCTGCCTGCCCACCTACCAAAGCATCGGCGTGGCCGCGCCGGTCCTGCTGGTCCTGCTCCGGATAATCCAGGGAATCGGCGTCGGCGGCGAGTGGGGCGGTTCGGTCCTGCTGAGCATGGAATGGGGCGACCAGAACCGCCGCGGCCTGTCCGCTTCCTGGCCGCAGATCGGGGTGCCGCTCGGGCTGGTCCTGTCCACCGGCGTCGTCAGGATCACAACTGCCGTAACGGGTACTGAAGGGTTTGCTGCCTACGGCTGGCGGATCCCGTTCATCCTGAGCATCATCCTGATTGGCGTAGGCCTGTTCGTCCGGCTGCGCGTCATCGAAAGCCCGGAGTTCGACGAAGTCCGCAAGTCCAACAAGGTGGTGCGTGCCCCGATCGTCGAGGTGATCCGCCGGCAGCCCAAGGAGATCCTCCTTTCGGCCCTGGTGCGCACCTCGGAGCAGGCGCCTTTCTACTTGTTCATCACCTTCGTGATCACCTACGCCACCAAGCAGCTGAAGCTGGACAGCAACTCGATCCTGGATGACACGCTGATCGCGGCGGCGATCGGGCTCGTCAGTGTCCCCCTGTTCGGACGCCTCTCCGACCGCTTCGGGCGACGGCGGGTGTACGGAACCGGGATCGTGCTTACAGCGCTGTTCGCATTCCCCTACTTTGGGCTGCTGAACACCCGCGATTCCCTCTGGGTTGGCGTTGCCGTGGTGGTCAGCCTGATCCTGCACGACATCCAGTACGGCCCCCAGGCCGCCCTGATCGCCGAGAGCTTTGACACCGACATCCGGTACACGGGCGCCGGCCTGGGCTACCAGTTGGCCAGCGTCATCGCCGGCGGCCCCGCGCCCCTCATTGCTGCCGCCCTGCTGGCAAGCTACGGCAACTCGACGTCAATTTCGCTGTACATCATCCTCTGCTGCGTCATTGCCATGGCAGCCCTGATCCTCCTTCCCAGGGCCAAGGGGGCGCTGGCCAAGGATGCCGCTGCCGCCGCGATGCCAAGAAACCTGTAGGGCAGGATGCGGACGGACTTCCAGCCTGGACACCTGGGGCCGCGGGCTTTCTACAAACTACTGACGTCGGTGGTGGTTCCGCGGCCCATCGCCTGGGTGTCCAGCACCTCCCCGGCAGGGGTGGACAATCTTGCGCCGCACTCGTTTTTCACTGTCGCCTCGGTGGACCCGCCGATCATCCAGTTCACCTCCGTCGGCGAGAAGGATTCGCTGCGGAACATCGAAGCGACTGGGGAGTTCGTGGTCAACCTCGCGCCTGCAGCGTTGATCCAGGAGGTCAATGCCACCGGCACCAATTTCAGTGCCGACGTCAGCGAATTCGATGCCGCCGGCCTGGCCCGTGAGCCCAGTGCCATGGTCCGGCCGCCCCGGGTCAAGGACTCTCCGGCGGTGCTGGAATGCTCGCTTCACCAGACCCTGCGCATGGGTGACTGCGTCCTGGTGTTCGGCCTGGTGGTGCACGCAGCTGTCTCCTCCCAGGTGCTCAGCGGTGACCACCCGGACGTGGCCGGGCTTGATCCGCTGTCACGGCTGGGCGGGGACGAGTGGGGCATGCTTGGCCCCGTCCGCCACTTGCCGCGGATCCGCGCGTCCCAGTGGCCTGGTTCTTTCACCCCGCGGGAGGCAGGCTCCTGATGGCCACGGTCAGTGTTGACGGGGCGGAGTCCATTGCCACGATTTCCTTCGGCAGCGGCGGGAGGCTCAATGCCCTGGGGGAGCGGGACTGGGAGGATTTGCGGTGCGCAGTGCACGGCCTGGCCTCCGACCCGACCCTGCGCGCGGTCGTGGTGCGCGGCCGCGGTGGAGTGTTTTGCGCCGGCTCCGACATACGCGAATGGGACGGGACGTCGGGCGCGGACGTTGGCCGGACCTTTGACGTGCTGGAAGCCGCCCTGCAGGCGCTTGAGGACCTGCCCGTCCCAACCCTGGCGGTGGTCGAAGGGGTTGCGGCCGGCGGTGGCTGCCAGCTTGCCCTTGCCTGCGATCTGCAACTCCTGACCCCCACGGCACGAATGGGGATGCCTGTGGCACGCCTGGGCTTGCTGGTTCCACCCACCTTCGCCGCCCGCTTGGCACTCCGGGTAGGTCCGTCCCGGGCCAAGGACCTTCTCTACACGGGCCGTATGCTCACTGCCCGGGAGGCGTGGGACATCGGGCTGGTCACCACCCTTGCCCCCGACGACGACGCGGACGCGGCCCTGGCGGCCGTCCTCGACCCCTGGAAGGGTGTCTCGTCGGCTTCCTTGAAGGCATCGAAAGCGGCGGTGGACGAGGGCCTGCGCCTCCTGACGGAGGCCGGCCGCCGCGCGCCAAAGGGCCCCGCGGTGGATCCCGTGGAGTTCCCGGACCGGGTCACGGGCTTTCTCCACCGCCGGGCCGGGGCGGGTCCGCCGGCTCCACCACCGTGATGTCCAAAGGCATCCGGTTGACGCTGCGCAGGCGTCCGGCCAGCACGCTGCGGAGTCCGTGAGCCACCATCCGCCGCTTGGTCAGGAACCTGAATTCCGGATGGTCCGAGGTGACAAGTTCCACGATGGGCAGTGCTGCCTCGCCCGCGTTTTGTCCCCACAGCCCCACCACCACCTGCAGGCCGCTGAGGCGCTGTTGGTAGCCCGCCTGGGACCGCACCCGCGCCAGGAGTGCAGTTTCCACGAGTCCGGGGTTCATACCGTGAACCCGGACGCCGGTGCCCTTGGTTTCCAGGCGGAGTGTCTCGGTGAACTGGCGGACCCACCGCTTGCTTGAGGCGTAGGCGTTCTGCAGCGCCACCGGACCCCGGTCGCCCTGGCCATAGAGGTTGACCAGGTCGCCGTGCCCCTGGCCCAGGAATACCGGCAAAGCAACCCTGGAGCCGTGGAACGTACCCAGGATGTTGGTGCGCACCACGCGCGTGAAGTCGTCAACGGGCGTTGAAGCCGTGGGGCCGAAAATCCCCGACGTGCCGGCGTTGTTGACCCAGATGTCCAGTGTTCCCCGGGAAAGGGCCTCGTCGCGAAGCGCCTCAACGTCCGCCGGTTCGGCGGTGTCGCAGCGGCGTCCGGATGCCGCGATCCCCTCATCGAGCAGGAGGCGGACGGCGGCAGCGACGTCGTCGCCGGACCTGGCTGCCAGCACCACCGTTGCGCCGTGGAGGCCCAGCGTGCGGGCCATGGCAAACCCCAGCCCGCGTGATGAGCCAGTCACCACCGCTACCCGGCCGCGAAGGATGTCCTGGGAGAGCGCGCCCCGTTGGATCCGCATCCCTTTGTCTTACGCCGCTGCAGCTGCGACGGCAAGAGTGCCGGCTTACTGGTCCATCCCGGGGGAAGCCGCCCGGAGCGCTGCCGCGAGATAGGGGGCAGTGCGGCTGCTGCGGGAACGCGCGACGGCGGCCGGGTCGCCGGCGGCGACGATCCTGCCGCCGGCGTCGCCACCCGCGGGCCCCAGGTCCATCACCCAGTCGGCGGCCGCCACCACATCCATGGCGTGTTCCACGACGATCACCGTATTTCCTGCGTCCACCAGGCGGTTCAGCTGCGCCATGAGGAGCTGGACGTCGGCCGGGTGCAGGCCGGTGGTGGGCTCATCCAGCAGGTACAGGGTGTGCCCGCGGCGCGCGCGCTGCAGTTCCGTGGCCAACTTGATCCGCTGCGCCTCGCCACCGGAAAGTTCTGTGGCGGGCTGGCCAAGACGAAGGTAGCCCAGGCCCACCTCCTGGAGCGTCTGGATGGACCGGGCGGCGGCGGGCACCCCGGCCAGGAAACCAGAGGCGGCGTTGACCGTCATGCCCAGCACCTCGGCGACGTTTTTGCCCTGGTAGGTGACCTCCAGGGTTTCGGGGTTGTACCGGGTTCCGTCGCATTCCGGACACGGACCGTAACTGCCGGGAAGGAACAGGAGCTCCACGGCCACGAAACCTTCGCCCTGGCATGTCTCGCACCGGCCGCCTGCCACGTTGAAGGAAAAGCGGCCGGCCCCGAATCCCCGGCTCCGGGCAGCCTCAGTGGCGGCGAATTCCTTGCGGACCGCATCGAACAAACCCGTGTAGGTTGCCAAATTGGAGCGCGGGGTCCGGCCGATCGGCCTCTGGTCCACTTTTACCAGGCGGTCGATCCGCTCGAGGCCGGACACGTGCCCCACGGCAACGGGTCCGCCCTGTTCCCCGGCGTCCTCGTCCGGCTCCTCGGCGGATGTTCCGGCTCCGGCCTGCAGCACGGCACCGGCCACATCGGCCAGGACCCGGCTTACCAGGGTGGACTTTCCGGAACCGGAGACCCCCGTGACCGCTGTCAGCACGCCGAGCGGAAAAGCCGCATCCAGGTTCCGCAGGTTGTGCCGGCTGACGTCCCGCAGCTCCAGCCACCCGGCTGCTTCGCGCCGGGCACCCTGCCGGGCGCCGTCGTCGTCCCCTCCCGCCTGCGGCACGCCGGGGAACAGGTACGGCCTGGTCACGGACTCCGGCACCTCATCGAGGCCCTGCACGGGGCCGCTGTAGAGCACATTTCCGCCGTCCTCGCCGGCCCGCGGTCCCACATCGACCAGCCAGTCCGCCCGGCGGACCATCTCCATGTTGTGTTCCACCACGAAGACGGAATTTCCTGACGACTTGAGCTGGTCCAGCACGGCCAGGAGAGGTTCTGCGTCGGCGGGGTGCAGGCCCGCAGATGGTTCGTCCAGCACATAGATGACACCGAACAGCCCCGAGCGGAGCTGCGTGGCGATGCGCAGCCGCTGCATTTCCCCGGGCGAAAGCGTCGGCGTGGCCCGTCCCAGCGCCAGGTAACCCAGGCCCAGTTCCAGCAGCACGGTGATGCGCTGGAGCAAGTCGCGGGTGATGGCCACGGCCACTTCGTTGGACTCCGATGACTGCTTACGGGATGCTGTCGCCGCCGCGGCCAGCAGGGTGGTGGGGCGGATGATCGCGGCGAGCTCGGTCATGGGAACCGCGTTCAGCGCGGCGATCGTGTGGCCGGCAAACGTCACCGCGAGGGCTTCGGGCCTGAGTCCTGTTCCGCCGCACCGCGGGCACGGCCCGGTCTCCATGAAGCGCAGGACCTTTTCCCGCATGGCGGGACTCTTGGAATCGAGCAGCGTATGCATGACGTAGCTTTTGGCACTCCAGAACCGGCCCTTGTAGGGCTTGGCCACGCGGTCCCGCTGGGGCGTCACCTCCACCACTGGCTGCTCTTCGGTGAACAGGATCCAGTCCCGCTGCTTCCGCGGCAACTGCCGCCACGGGACGTCCACGTCGTAACCCAGGTGCGTCAGGATGTCGCGCAGGTTCTTGCCCTGCCAGGCACCGGGCCACGCGGCGATTGCCCCGTCGCGGATGCTCAGCGTGGGGTCCGGGACCAGGGACGCCTCCGTCACGGTGTGGGCGGTACCCAGCCCGTGGCATTCCGGGCAGGCGCCGGCCGCAGTGTTGGGGGAGAAGGCGTCCGAATCCAGCGGCGCCGCGCCCTCCGGGTAGCTGCCCGCGCGGGAAAACAGCATCCGGAGCGAATTGGACAATGTGGTGACCGTTCCCACGGTGGACCGGGACGTTGCGGTTCCGCGGCGCTGCTGGAGGGCGACGGCGGGCGGCAGCCCGGTGATGTGGTCCACCTTGGGGTTGTGGCCCTGCTGGATGAGCCGGCGGGCGTAGGGCGCCACCGATTCGAAGAACCGGCGCTGCGCCTCCGCGTAGATGGTGCCGAAGGCCAGGGACGACTTGCCGGAACCCGAGACCCCTGTGAACGCCACGATCGCATCCCGCGGAACATCCACGCTGATGTTCCGCAGGTTGTTTTCACGGGCACCGCGCACGCGGACGAATCCGTCTTCGGCGTGGTCCGCCGCGGGAGCGGAGGTGTTCAGCGCGGTCAATGTCCCGGTGTTCTGTTTGGCATTCACCGCTTCGACTCTAGTAGCCGTCCGTGCGTGGCCCGAACCTTCCGGGATCTGTCCGGACGGCGCAGACGGATTTACACTGAAGCATTCCGCGGCGCAGGCAGGGGAAGCGGACAGAAAACAGAAGATCAACTACATAGGTGGAAGGGCCGGCCATGGGCAACGCGGCGCAGGGAGCTAACAGGGCAGTATCCGAGGCCGCGTCTGCGGGCCGCAGCCCGGCAGTGCGCATTCTGGCACGCGCCGGATTCGTATTTATCGGTTTGGTCCACATCCTGATCGGGGCCATCGCATTGCAGCTGACCCGGGGCCAGGGGGGAGAAGCGGACCAGTCCGGGGCGATCGGTGCCCTGGCCTCCAAGCCCGGCGGGGGGGGGATCCTGCTGTGGGCCGGTGCCGTGGCGTGTGCCGCCCTGGCCCTGTGGATGGTCAGCGAGGCGGTCTTTGGGGCACGCACGGAGTCCGACTCCAAGAAGAAGCTGAAGGCCGCAGCCAGCGCAGCGGGGAAGGCAGTGGTCTTCGGGTTCCTTGCTTTCACCTTCGCAGTCTTCGCCTCCGGTGGCAGCAAGAATTCCAGCCAGGCGGCCAGCGATTTCACCGCAAAGTTGATGGGAGCGCCGGCCGGAGTGGTCCTCCTGGTGGTGGTCGGGCTGGCCATCATCGGAGCGGGCGTTTTCTATGTGTACCGGGGTGTCACCCGGAAGTTCATGAAGGACCTGCAGGACCCGGGCAACGCGCGGACTGCCGTGGAGTGGATCGGCACCATCGGCTACGCCGCCAAGGGCGTGGTGCTCGCCGTCGTCGGAGTCCTGATTATTGTGGCCGCCGCAACGGCGGACCCCTCCAAATCCTCCGGCCTCGACGGCGGGCTGAAGACCCTCGGGTCGCAGCCGTACGGCGTGTTCCTGCTTGCTGCCATCGCCGCAGGGCTGATCTGCTACGGCGTGTACTCCATGGGGCGTGCAAGGTACGGGAAGTTCTAGGTCCCCGGACCTCGGCCAGGGGTACCTAATGCCCTAAACGTTCCTGTGCAGTCGCTGTGCATCCTGTTGATCCGGTCACCTTTGGCCCTACAGTAATCCCACAATTGCCTACGATGGGACAGACAACAAGACGAACGGCCGCCGGGCACCTGCCCGGCCACCCGGTAAATCCAGGCAGGAGGAGGTGCGATGCAGGACAGCGTGCTGCTGCACGGGCACCCCGCCCGGCTGGTGACCGCCGGGGTGGCCGCCATCCTCCTGGCCGTGACGTCGGGAAGCGCCGCCCAGACCCGGCCACCGGCCACCGCGCCCCTGGTCCGCGTTGTGGTGGTGGGGGATTCACTGAGCACCGGCCATGGAACGTCCCCGCAGGAGGCGTGGCCGGCGCTCATGCGGACGGATCCGGGCGTGGCGGGGCTGGAAGTAGTCAACGCGGCCGAGGACGGCAGCGGCTACGTCAGCTTGGGCGACTACAACGGAACCTTCGGGACCCAGGTTGACGACTTCGTCACCCCGGACACCGGAATTGTGGTCTTCTTCGGCTCGGAGAATGACCTTGGCTATGCCTCCTCGGACGTAGGCGACGCTGCGCTGGCGGCGATGGACAGGGCCGAGGCCCTTGCCCCGGAGGCCAGGATCATCGTGGTGGGGCCGCCGTCGTACACATCGAATCCCGACCCCGGACTGGTCGATATCAGCGACCAGCTCAGGACCGCCACTTCCAAGGCCGGCGCAGAATTCGTTGACCCAATCTCGGAAGGCTGGATCAGCGACGATTTTGACGACCTGATCGGCCCCGACGGCGACCACCCCACCGTGCTGGGCCAGCATTACCTGCTGGAGCATATCGGTGCGTACCTCGAGCAGGCTGCGCCGGCGGCAGAGGCTGCACTGGAAGGCCGCCCGGACCTGCACAAGCCCGCCGCCTAGGATCCCGCGGGAGCCTAGACCAGCGGCCAGGGGTAGCGCATCCCCGTGTGGTCGACCGGAAGCACCATGTCCTGCAGCAGGCGCTGCACCCTCCGCTGGAGGGCGGCCACCTCGGCGGGGTGGAGCAGCCCGGCCACTCCGGCCGGAACCGCGCCGGCCAGGGGACGGATGTCCTCCAGCAGGTTGTCCGGGATGGGGTCGCCGGCGAAGTCCCAGATCACGGTGCGCAGCTTGAAGGCGGCGGAGAAGCACAGGCCGTGGTCGATGCCCCAGATCCGGCCGTCCTTGCCGCGCAGCACATGGCCGCTTTTCCGGTCCGTATTGTTCGCCACATAGTCGAACACGGCCATCCGGGCCAGCTCGCTGTGCGTCTCCGGGGCGTCGGCGTACAGGGTGAAATAGTGTTCCTGTTGGTCCCCTTCAACAAACCACTGGAGCGACCCCACCCCAAGCGGGGCGTCCGTGCGCACGACCGTCGGCGGCACCATACCCCAGCCCAATGCCTCGCTCAGCAGGAACGCGGCGCACTCCCGGCGGTACAGGCCGGCGTCGAAGTCCGCCAGCGGCCGTTCTCCCGCCTCCGGCTTGTAGACGGCCCATGCCGAATCGCCGTCGCAGGAAAGCTCCGCGAGGAACGTGGCATTGCTGCCGCTCATGATGCGGCCCAGCAGCTCCACCCGGCCCTCGGTGAGGAGGGTCAGCTCCCGCGCGGACACCGCATGCCCCATACGCATCCCGGCCCGCTCACGGCGACCTCAGGCCGCTCAGGGGTTCCGACGTCGAGTTCACCATCAGCACGGCCGGAGCCTGCCCGTCAGTGTAGGAGATCACCGAGACCGACGCCGGGCTGATCATGATCCGTTGGAACAGGTCCAGGTGGGTGCCCAGCGCGTGGGCCACGGCCGCTTTGATGGGGTCGGCATGGGAGAAACAGACCACGACGCCACCACGGTGGGCGGCCCGAAGGTCGTCCAGCGTAGCCACCATCCGTGCCTGCATCCCGGAAAAGCCTTCGCCGTTGGGAAACCGGAACGCCGACGGATTGTGCTGGACGGTCTGCCACTCCGGGAGGGCCGCCAGTCCGGCGAGCGCGGCGCCGGTCCAATCACCGAAGTCGCATTCAAGGAGCCCGGCTTCGTCCGTGACCGGCCGTCCGGTGCGGGCGGCCGTGGGTTCGGCAGTTTCCCGTGCCCGTTCCAGGGGAGACGAGTAGACGGCGTCCACGGGCAGGCCGGCGAGCCGTTCGGCGGCGGCGTCCGCCTGCGCCCGGCCGCGTTCGGAAAGGTGCAGGCCCGGAGCCCGGCCCGGCAGGACGGTGCCGGTGGTGGGCGTCTCGCCATGGCGGACCAAAAGGATCAATGTGCTCTGTGTCATTGGGTCTAAGCGTAGCCGCGAGGGGACCCCGTGCCGAGCTTGCGAGGCGTGGGGAGCGGCAAGCGGTAGCCGCGAGGGGACCCCGTGCCGAGCTTGCGAGGCGTGGGGAGCGGTAAGCGGTAACCGCGGCCGGCCAGGAATCTGGCGGAATCCCTCGATTAGCGGCAGGCCGGGGATTACCGTAGAGGGGTGACTGATCGCCCCGAAATTTACACCGCTGGTGAACTGCGTGCGGCTGGGTACGTCCACAAGGACCTGAGGCACGAAATCCGGGACAACCTCCTCGCCGCCCTGGCTGCGGGGCGTGACCCGTGGCCGGGCTTGTACGGCTTCGGCCGGACCGTGGTTCCGCAGCTCGAGCGGGCACTGCTCGCCGGCCACGACGTCGTCCTCCTGGGGGAGCGCGGCCAGGGAAAGACTCGCATCCTCCGCACCCTGGCGGGGCTGCTGGACGAGTGGTCGCCGGTCATCGAGGATTCGGAGCTGAACGAGCACCCCTTTGAACCCATCACCGAACAGTCACGCTCGCGGGCGTTGACGGAGGGCGACCGGTTGCGGGTGGCGTGGCGGCACCGTTCGGAGCGTTACGTGGAGAAACTCGCCACACCGGATACGTCGGTGGCTGACCTCATTGGCGACGTTGACCCGATGCGGGTGGCCGAGGGCCGCCGCCTGGGGGATCCCGAAACCATCCACTATGGGCTGATCCCACGCTCCAACCGCGGCATTATTGCCATCAACGAGCTCCCCGATCTCGCTGAACGCATCCAGGTGGCCATGCTCAACGTCATGGAGGAACGCGACATCCAGATCCGCGGCTACGTCCTGCGGCTTCCGCTGGACGTGCTGGTGGTGGCGTCTGCCAACCCCGAGGACTACACCAACCGTGGCCGGATCATCACGCCGCTGAAGGACCGCTTCGGCGCCGAGATCCGCACCCATTACCCGATTGAGCTGGAAGACGAAGTAGCCGTCATCCGGCAGGAAGGGCGGCTGGTGGCCGACGTCCCGCCGTTCATCCTCGAAATCCTGGCCCGCTACACCCGGGCGCTGCGGCAGTCCCCTGCCATCAACCAGACCTCGGGGGTGTCCGCACGGTTCGCCATTGCCGGGGCAGAAACGGTGGCCGCAGCGGCCCTGCGCCGGGCCAGCCTGCGGGGGGAGGACCAGGCAGTGGCCCGGATCATCGACCTTGAGCCCGCCGTGGAGGTGCTGACGGGCAAGCTCGAGTTCGAATCCGGCGAGGAAGGGCGGGAACAGGGGATCCTGGACCACCTCCTCCGGACCGCCACCGCTGAAGCTGTCCGGGCCCACTTCCAGGGCCTGGACATGGGCCCGCTCGTAGCTGCCCTGGACGGACACCGCACCGTCACCACGGGCGAACAGGTCACCGCACGGGAGTTCCTGGGCAACCTCCCGTCGCTGAACGGCTCCGGCCTTTATGACGAAATTGGCCATCGCCTGGGTGCGGCCAACGACGGACAGCGGGCCGCCGCCGTCGAACTCGCCCTGGAAGGGCTGTACCTCGGCCGTCGGATCTCCAAGGAGTCCGACGACGAGGAAACCATCTACGGCTAGGCACAGGAGGCACCATGGCCATCCACAAGAGGTCTGCCCGGTACGGCCGGTATGCGGGCGGTCCGGACCCGCTCGCCCCGCCGGTGGACCTCGCCGAGGCGTTGGACGCCGTCGCCGAGGACGTGATGGCAGGCTACTCGCCGCGGCACGCCCTGCAGGAATTCCTGCGGCGCGGCGGCCGCAACCGCGATGGCCTGGACGATCTTGCCCGGCGGGTGCAGCAGCGGCGGCGCGATCTGCTGGGCCGGCACCGGCTGGACGGCACCCTGGACGAGGTGAAGAAACTCCTGGACACCGCCGTGCTGGAGGAACGCAAGCAACTGGCCCGGGATGCCATGATGGATAACACGGACCGCGCCTTCCGCGAGATGCAGCTGGAAAACCTGCCGTCCTCCACGGCAGCGGCAGTCAATGACCTGGCGTGCTACGACTGGCAGTCAAGCGCAGCCCGGGAAGCCTACGACCGGATCAAGGACCTGCTGGGCCGCGAAGTCCTCGAACAGCGCTTCGCGGGCATGAAGCAGGCGCTGGAGAGCGCCACCGATGCGGACCGGGAGGCCGTGAACGACATGCTCCGGGACCTCAACGGGCTGTTGGGCAAGCACCGGCGCGGCGAGGACACGGAGGCGGACTTCCAGGAATTCATGGCCAAGCACGGCCAGTACTTTCCGGAGAACCCCCAGTCCGTGGAGGAGCTCGTGGACGCCCTGGCCCAGCGGGCCGCCGCCGCCCAGCGCCTCCTGCAGTCCATGTCCCCGGAACAGCGCGATGAGCTGATGCGGCTCTCCGCCCAGGCTTTTGGGTCGCCCGAGCTGACGGCCCAGCTCAGCGAACTCGATGCCAGCCTCCAGGCCCTGCGTCCGGGCGAGGACTGGTCCGGATCGGAACGGTTCGAGGGGCAGGAGGGCCTGGGACTGGGCGACGGTACCGGGGTGCTGCAGGACATCGCCGAACTCGACGAACTGTCGGAGCAACTGTCCCAGTCCTACAACGGTTCACGGCTCGATGACCTGGACCTCGACGCCCTGGCCCGGCAGCTGGGGGAAAGCGCCGCCGTGAGCGCCCGTACCCTGGCGGAGATCGAACGGGCAATGCAGGAGGGCGGCTACCTTCGCCGTGGCGCTGACGGTGACCTCCGGCTGTCCCCGCAAGCCATGCGGCGGCTCGGAAAATCGTTGCTGCGCGACGCCGCCAAGCAACTTTCCGGCAGGCAGGGAAGCCGTGACACCCGGATGGCCGGTGCCGCCGGAGAGCAGACGGGCTCCAGCCGGCAGTGGGAGTTCGGGGACGCCGAACCGTGGGACGTCACCCGCACCATGACCAACGCCATCCGGCGCACCATGGCCGACGGCGGCGACCCGGCGCGCGGCCTGCGCCTCGCGGTGGGCGATATTGAAGTCTCGGAGACGGAGGCCAGGACCCAGGCCGCAGTTGCCCTGCTCGTGGACGTCTCCTTCTCCATGGCTGCAGAAGGGCGGTGGGTTCCCATGAAGCGGACCGCGCTGGCACTGTACCACCTCGTCTCCACCCGCTTCCGCGGTGACCGCCTCGAGCTCATCACGTTCGGCCGCTATGCCCAGTCCATGGACATTGGGGAACTGACGGCCCTGCCGGCCTTCCGCGAACAGGGAACCAACCTGCACCACGGCCTGCTGCTGGCCGGGCGTTTCTTCCGCCGGCACCCGTCCATGCAGCCGGTCCTGCTGGTGGTCACGGACGGCGAGCCCACGGCACACCTCCTGCCTGACGGGGACTCCTGGTTCAACTGGCCGCCGGACGCAGAGACCATCCGCGCAACGGTTGCCGAGCTGGACCGCCTTGGCCGCGCCGGCGTCCAGGCCACCTTCTTCCGCCTGGGCAGCGATCCCGGCCTGGAGCGGTTCATCCAGCGTATGGCGCGGCGCGTGGAGGGCCGTGTTGTCGCCCCGGAGGTGGGCGACCTTGGTGCGGCAGTGGTGGGGGAGTACCTGCGTGCCCACGTCCGCAGCGCCTACGCCGACGGCGACTGGTTCTGATTGCCGTGGGCCAGCTGATGGTGGACCTGATCATCACCCTTGATGGGTGTGCCTCGGGTGCGGGGTGGCCGGGCTGGTGGGGCCTGGAAGGTCCGGAGTACCTCGCGTGGCTGGAACAGGAGGCCGGTCACGGGCGTACTTACTTGATGGGGGCCAATACCTACCGCCTCATGTCAGGGTTGTCGGAGGATGCCGCGGCCGCGGGAACGGAATATTCGGCGGACGAAAGTGAATCCTTGACCGGCCTCGCCGCCGTTCCCAAGGTGGTCTTTTCCGCCACCTTGAAGGCACCCCTCCGCTGGCCGAACTCCCAGCTCGTGGCCGGGGACGCCGTCGAGGCCGTCAGGCAGCTGAAACAGGGAGACGCTGGGCTGTTGATCACCCTCGGCAGCCTCAGCCTCTGCCGCTCCCTGGTGGCTGCGGACCTGGTGGACCGGTTCCGGCTGGTGGTGTTTCCACTGATCACCGGCCGCACCGGGAGTGAGCGGATTTTCGACGGCTATCCGGACGTCGCGCTGGAGATGGTGGACAGCAGGACCTTCGACGGACGGCTCCAGATGCTCGAGTACATTCCGCGCCTTATTGCATGACCCCCTGCCGCGGGACTTCGAAAAGAAACGTCAAAAGCTTGAAGGTTGAACTAAGGGAAAGGTACGGTTACTTTAACCTTCAACTATCTTCTTTCGAACATCGAGGCCCCCATGACCGCAGTTGCCCATTCCGTACCCCTGCCGGCGGGACTGCCCGTGGCCAGCGTCCGCACGAAAGTCAGCGTTCCCCTGCGCTTCCCCGACGGCTACGGCGCCTCCGCCGACGTCATGACGTTCCACGGACTGGCCGATGGTAGGGAACACCTCCTGCTGGCCCTGGGAGGGTGGGAACAGGCGCTGCTCGATGGCGGGACTGCGCCGCTGGTCCGGCTGCACAGCGAGTGCATGACGGGGGACGTCTTTGGCAGCGAGCGCTGCGACTGCGGGCCACAACTCCGGGAAGCCGTCGAAAGGATTGCCTCCACCGGGGGTTTCCTGCTCTACCTCCGGCAGGAAGGCCGGGGCGTCGGCCTGTACTCCAAGCTCGATGCCTACGCGCTGCAGGACCAGGGCCTTGATACCTATGACGCGAACCTCGCCCTGGGACATGGTGAGGACGAGCGCGACTACACGGCGGCAGCCCAGATGCTCAACGCCCTTGGCGCCACTACGGTGCGGCTGCTCAGCAACAACCCGGACAAGGCCAAACAGCTGGCGGCGCTGGGAATTGGCATCCAGCAGCAGGTTCCCACCGGCGTCCACCTGTCCGATGCCAACTCCCGCTACCTTGCCGCCAAGCGCGACCGCACCGGCCATACGCTGGAACTCGGCCGGGCCGCCGTCGACCGTCCCTTGCCGCCCGCCGCCGGGCCCGCGGCGGGCGTGCCGGACATGCCGGCCCGGGCCGCCGCGCTGGTTCCGGGCCTGCGTGCCCGCGCGGAAGACACTGAGCGGCTTCGCCGGCTGCCGGCCTTGACGGTGCAGGAGCTGCAGGAGGCCGGCGTCTTCCGCATCCTGGCGCCCGCCGCCGTGGGCGGGTATGGGCTGGGCGCACGAACCTATGCTGAAGTTGTCAGGGTCCTTGCCAGGGGATGCGCCTCCACCGCCTGGACTGCCGGCCACCTCGCCGAACACGCCTGGATGCTGGCCCGCTGGCCCCGCGAGGTGCAGGAGGAGGTCTTTGCGGGCGGCCAGGTACCCCTGGCCGCCGCGACAAGTGCCCCCATGGGCCTGGCGCGGAAGGTTCCGGGCGGCTACGCCGTCTCGGGCCACTGGAGTTTTGCTTCGGGTGTCATGCACTCGCGGTGGGCCCTGCTGGCCGTTCAGCTCGATGGTGCACGGCTGCAGGCGCTGGTTCCAGTGGCCGATCTTGAACTGCTGGACGCCTGGCACACCGACGGGCTGCGGGGAACCGGCAGCAACGACCTCATCGCCGACGGACTCTTTGTTCCGGAGCACCGCGTGGCGGAATGGGCACTGCTCAGCAGCCCGGCGAACCCCGGCAGCCTGATCCATCAGGACCCGCTCATCCACGCACCCATGGCCACGCTGCTGAACCTGGTGGCGCCCGCTGCGGCCCTGGGCTCGGCCGAGTACGCCGTGGAAATTTTCCGGGAGCAGCTGCTGGCGCCAAGGCAAAAGAACGGCATCGAAATGCGGCAGGCGGATTCAACCCTCGCCCAGGCGCGCTACGCCAGGGCGACCGGGGCCTTGGCTGCGGCACAACTGCAGTGGCAGGCGGCCCTGTCCATGCTGCCCCCGGAAGGGCAGGCCGCTCCCGCCCTGGCTGAGGAGCAGCACGCCTCGTTCCGGCTCTCGCTGGCCCTCAGCGCCGAGTCCTCCCAGGAAGCGGTCCGGCTGGCGGTGGGCGGCTCAGGCGGCAGCATGCACCGGCTCTCACACCCGCTCCAGCGCATTCAGCGGGACATGGGCGTGCTCCTGAACCACCCCACCCTGGGCATTGACGCCATCCTGGAGCAGTCGGGACGGGGCCTGCTGGGTCTGGGATTCAGCACACAGTCCTTCTAGGCGCCACGGCCGGAGTCAAGGCTCCTGCGCTGCGGAGCAATTCCGTGTGAGGATCGAGGTATGCCCCAGCGCCTCATGCTGCTCGACACTGCCTCCCTGTACTTCCGCGCCTTCTACGGACTCCCGGACACCATCCGCCGCCCCGACGGGACGCCGGTCAACGCCGTTCGCGGGTTGCTGGACATGATCGCTCGCCTCAGCACGGACTACCAGGCCTCCCATCTTGTGGCCTGTTGGGACAACGACTGGCGGCCGCAATGGCGGGTGGACCTGGTCCCCACCTACAAGGCGCACCGGGTGGCCCGGGTTGTACCCGACGGCACGGACGTCGAAGTGGTGCCTGAGGGCCTGGAAGCGCAGCTGCCCATGATCCGCCGGGTGCTGGAGCTGGCGGGCATCGCCATCGTGGGCGCGGCCGGGCACGAGGCCGACGACGTCGTGGGCACCTACGCCAGCCACGCCAGCCTGCCGGTGGACGTCGTCACGGGCGACCGTGATCTCTTCCAGGTGTGCGACGACGGCCGCGGGGTGCGGGTGATCTACACGGCCCGCGGCATGAAGAACCTCGAGGTCATCGTGGAAGAGACCGTGGTGGCCAAGTACAAAGTCCTGCCGCAGCAGTACGCCGACTATGCCACGCTGCGCGGCGATGCCTCAGACGGCCTGCCCGGCGTGGCCGGGATCGGTGAGAAGACGGCCGCTTCGCTGCTGCTCAAGTACGGCACCCTGGAACGGCTGCTGGAGGCGGCGGAGGCGGACGACGGCGGGGTGTCCGGTCCCGTCCGGGCCAAACTTTCCGCTGCCGCGGCCTACCTCGAAGCAGCCCCCGCCGTCGTCCGCCTGGTACGGGACCTCAAACTGCCCACCCTTGAACAAGCGGGCGCGCTGCTGCAGCCGGTGACCGGTGACCGGCGCTCCGAACTCGAGCAACTGGCCATCGACTGGAACCTGGGCGGTTCCGTCCGCCGGCTCCTCGCCGCGCTGGACCAGCGGGCGTAGACCCCGCCCCTGGAGGGATTGGCGATGACTCCGGATGTCCGGGCGTGACCTTTCATTGCGGTGCGGGTCGGTGTGTTTCGGAGGGCTTGGGCGGCCCGGTTTGGTGATGGTTTGGTGGGGTAACGATCCAGACGAGAGGGCCCTCCATGACAGGCACATCAGATCTTGCTCCCCGCCGGCTTCGGGATATCTTCGGAACATTCGCCAGCGGTCTCACTGTTGTTACCGGTTCCACCCCTGACGGGCCGGCCGGCTTCACCTGCCAGTCCTTTGCCTCACTGTCCCTGGACCCTGCGCTCGTAACGTTCAGTCCGTCCCGCTCGTCAACCACCTGGCCTGCGCTGCGGAAGGCCGGTTCGTTCGCCGTCAACATCCTCCCCGCGGAGCACCGGCACCTTGCCGGACAGTTCGCCCGCTCCGGGGCGGACAAATTTGCCGGAGTGGGACACGCATCCTCTCCGCTGGGTAATCCGGTGCTGGACAATGCTCTCGCCTGGATCGACTGCGACTTGCACGCAGAGCATGACGGCGGCGACCACACCATCGTGGTGGCAGCCGTGCGGCACCTCCAAGCCCGCCAGGACGCCGAACCACTGCTCTTTTTCAGGGGCGCTTATGCAGGGCTCGAGCCGTCCGGCCACCTGCTCGAAGCCGCAGGCTGAGGCCGACTCAACAACCGCGCCCTTGCGCCGCGACCACGTGGTAGTAAGCTTACTGAGCAATACTTAGTAAGCTTGCTGATAAAAGGGGATGGGAGCAGTAGCCATGGGCGCAATTTTCGGTACGGCCCTGTCACTGATGCTGACCGTAGGCGGGGCGGCGGTGGCGGCGCTGGGCGGCCCGGGGGCGGCCCGGCACTACCTCACCGGCCACGTACTGCTCGGAGTAGGACTTGGCCTGCTGATCGCCACCGCCATCCGGATGGCCGCCCGTGTCCTCATGGCACGGCCCACCCCACCGGCGCGCGGTACGACCGTGCCGTCTGTTGACGCGGCCCCTGTCACGGTCCTGCCCGTACGTTCCGCACCTTCCGTCCCGCTGCGGGGCAGGCATGCCGCCTGAGCTGAAGCCGGCCGGGCCCGCGGCGGCCGGAGCGCCCACTCCCGCACCCCGCCGCCGCCGGGTCCGCGCCCTGTTGGTCCTCTGTTGCGCCGTGGTCGCGTGCGGCCTCGTCGCAGGAGCGGCAGGAGTCCAGTCGGGCGATACGGACAGCAGCGTGCTGCGCGGATTCCAGATCCGCGTGCTGAGCATCAGCCAGGCAGCATCGGAGAACAGGATGGACGGCGCGCTTGCCGCCCTGCAGGCACTCGAGAAGGACCTGGGCGAGGCCGCCTCGGCAGGCCGGATTTCGGCTGCACGCTACCGAGGTATCGAGGATGCCCTTTCGGCCGTCCGGGCTGACATCGCCACGCAGGTTGCGGCGGCGTCCACGGCACCTCCCGCCGTGGCGGAGGACACCTCAGCCGCGCCGGCGCTGGCTGACACCGCCCAGGACGGGCCCGCCGCCGCGGAACCGGTGGTTCCAGCCGTTGCACCGGCACCTGCACCTGCACCAGCCAAGGACGCGCCCGGTTCACAGCGTTCGGACACCGCCAAGGAAGCCAAGGGCAAGGCCAAGGGCCAGGCCAAGCCCTGACCCGATCGGAAAATCAGGCCCGCGGCAAGGCAGAATGGACGGATGATTCCTCCTGACGGCAGCCCCGCCGCCGGTGCTTTCGAACTCGCCGCCATCGGTGCCGGGCTCGCTTTCGAAGCCTCCCTGCCGGAACTTCAGCGGGCCGCGGAGAGGGGCGTTGTTGTTGTCCAGGCGCCTCCCGGTACAGGCAAAACCACGCTAGTCCCGCCGCTGCTCGCAAATTTGCATGCCCGTGACGGCCGCGTCATCGTCACGCAGCCCCGGCGCGTCGCCGCCCGGTCCGCGGCCCGCCGCCTCGCCGCCCTTGACGGGACAGGCCTGGGTGGCCGCGTTGGCTACACGGTCCGCGGGGAACGCCAGGCCGGCCCCGCCACCCTGGTTGAATTCGTCACCCCGGGCATCCTGCTGCGCCGCCTGCTGGCGGATCCGGGCCTTGACGGGACAGCCGCCGTCGTCCTGGACGAAGTGCACGAGCGGGGCCTTGAAACCGACCTGCTGGCCGGCATGCTGGCGGAGGTCCGCGCCCTGCGCGGCGACCTCACGCTGGTTGCGATGTCCGCAACACTGGATGCAGCCCGGTTCGCAGCGCTGCTCGGGGATCCCGACGGCGGCGGCCCCGCGCCGGTCGTCGGCTGCCCGGCGGTCAATTATCCGCTGGCGATCCAGTGGCTCCCGGCACCGGGCGCCCGGCTGGACGCCAGGGGAGTGGCGCCTGCCTTCCTTGACCATGTGGCCGCGGCCGCGGCGGACGCCCACGCCGCTGCCCTCGCCGCCGACAGCGCCGTGGACGCGCTCGTGTTCCTGCCGGGCGCCAGGGAGGTCTTCCGCGTGGCGGCGTCCCTCCGCGGCCGGCTGGGCAGCGGCATGGACGTGCTGGAACTGCACGGCCAGGTGGCAGCCGCGGAACAGGACCGGGCCGTCTCGGGCCGGCGTCCCGGGGATCCCCCTCGGGTCATTGTCTCCACCGATCTCGCTGAATCATCCCTGACGGTTCCCGGCGTCCGGCTTGTGGTGGACTCCGGACTGGCCCGGGAGCCCCGGCGGGACTCAGGCCGCGGCATGAGCGGGCTGGTCACGGTCTCGTGCTCCCGGGCGTCAGCAGACCAGAGGGCAGGCCGGGCCGCACGGCAGGGCCCGGGGCGGGTGGTTCGTTGCTACTCGCAGCAGGCCTACGGGGCGGCCCCCGCACACGTCACCCCGGAAATCAATGTGGCGGACCTGACCGGTGCCGCCCTCACCCTGGCATGCTGGGGAGCGCCCGGCGGGAAGGGCCTGGCGCTGCCGGACGCCCCGCCCCGCCTGGCCATGGACGACGCCGTCGAGGTACTCCGGGAGCTCGGCGCCGTGACCGGAGACGGGCAGGCGACGGCCGCCGGCCGGGCCCTGGCCGCCATCCCCGCCGATCCACGGCTGGCCCGGGCTTTGCACGACGGCGGCACCTCCGCCGGACGCCGGCTCGCCGGCGAAGTGGTCGCCGCGCTCACCGGCGATTACCGTGCGCCGGGTGGCGACCTGCCCCGGCTGCTGGCCCAGCTTCGCGCGGACAAAGGCCCCTTGGGACGGCGCTGGGCGGAGGAATCCCGGCGGCTTGCTGCCATGGCGCGGCGGCGGGACGCGGGTGCCCCGGCCGTTGCGGCCACTGCCGACGGCCCCGAAGCTGTGGGCGCCGTCGTTGCCCTTGCTTTTCCGGACCGTGTGGCCCGCCGCGTGTCGGGCAGCGGGGGCGCGGGGCAATACCTGTTGACGTCCGGCACCCGGGCCGGCCTGCCCGCCGGGAGCACCTTGTCAGGCCACGAATGGCTCGCGGTAGCTGAAGTTGCCCGTGCCGCGGGCCGGGATGCGGCGGGCACGGGCGCCGTGATCCGTGCTGCCGGACCCCTGACAGCCGCCACGGCCGAAACGGCGGCCTCGCACCTGCTGGCCGACACGGTGGAAGCCGAATTCGTGGCGGGACGGCTGAGCGCGCGCAGGACCAGGCGGCTGGGCTCCATCGTCCTCTCCACGACGCCGGTGCGCCCTACCGCCGAACAGGGAAGGATGGCCGTGGCGGCTGCGCTTCAGTCCAACGGGCTTACAGCCCTGGACTGGTCGCCGGCGGCGGCCACCCTGCGGCGCAGGCTTGCCTTCCTGCACAGGCAGGCGGGAGAGCCCTGGCCGGATGTGTCGGACGAGGCCCTGCTGGAGAGGCTGGACGAATGGCTGGGGCCGGAACTGGAAGACCTTGCCGCCGGTAAGCCGCTGGGCTCAATTGACCTGGCCCACCCCTTGCGCCGCCTGATGCCCTGGCCGGAAGCCGCCAGGCTGGACGTGCTCGCCCCCGAAAACCTTGACGTCCCCAGTGGATCCCGCGTCCGGATCGATTACCCGGAACCGGGCGATGCCGGCGCGGCACCTGTCGTCGCGGTGAAACTGCAGGAGTGTTTTGGCCTGGCCGAATCCCCGCGGCTGGTGGACGGCCGTGTCCCCGTCCTGTTCCACTTGCTCTCCCCGGCCCGCCGGCCCCTCGCGGTAACGGATGACCTGACCTCATTCTGGTCCGGCCCCTACGGCCAGGTGCGTGCGGAAATGCGGGGCCGCTACCCCAAGCACCCGTGGCCGGAGGACCCGTGGTCGGCCCCAGCCACTGCGCGCACCAAGCAGCGCAAGTAACCGCCCCCGGCCGCCGCCATGGCTGCTCGGGGATCCAGGACCGCGCCTGGATGCCCTAGGAGACTGCTGAACTAATCGGCGGATGTGGGGCGCGTCGACTGGACTGGTGGGTCTGGTGGTTAAGACTTGTCATATGCAGGGACGCGAGGACGCGCAACGAGGGTATTTGGATGTGGAGGCACTGGCCGGGGAGTTGTTGGCTCCGGGCAGTGTTTTCGCTTTTCTGGCCAAACATCGGGGGCGGTTGTTTCCGGATTCGATGATGGAGGATTTGTTTCCGTCGCGGCGGGGCAGGCCGTCGGTTCCGGCGCCGGTCATCGGGTCGGTGCTGGTGCTGCAGGCATTGCAGGGCCTCTCTGACCGGGAAACCGCCGAGGCGTTGACTTTTGATCTGAGGTGGAAGGCCGCTTGCGGCTACGGGCTGACCGATACCGCGTTCCATCCGAGCACGCTGACGTACTGGCGAAAGCGGCTGGCCGCCTCGTCGGATCCGCACCGGATCATGGAAGCCATCGCCAAAGTCGTCGCGGAAACCGGGGCTTTGACGGGCAAGCGCCGCAGAGCGGTGGATTCAACGGTCCTTAACGACGCGGTCGCCAGGCAGGACACGATCACGCAGCTGATCGCCGCGGTCCGCCGCTTCGGCCGGGACATCCCGGGCGGACAAGAACTCGTGACCGCCCACGCCACGGGCTATGACTACATCCGCACCGGTAAGCCGGACATCGCCTGGGATGACCAGGACGCCAAAGACGGGCTGATCTCCGCGCTGGTCACCGACGCCCTGGCGTTGCTGGCCGCGGTCGACCCCGAAACGCTGGACGGAAAGGCTGCTGATGCCTACGCTCTGCTGGCCCTGGTCGCCGGGCAGGACGTGGAACCGGCCGAGGACTCCGACGGGACCGACGGGCGATGGCGGATCGCCCGGAAGGTCGCCCCGGACCGGATGATCTCCACCGTTGACCCCGACACCCGGCATGCGCACAAGACCCAGTCCAGGCAGCAGGACGGATACAAGGCCCACATCGTGATCGAACCCGACACCGGGCTGATCACCGCCGCGGAACTGACCAAGGCCTCCGGCCCGGAAAACAGCGACGGGGCCGTCGGTGCCCGGCTGATCGGCATGGATTCCACGATCGCCGGCACAAGCCTGGACGTCCTGGCCGACTCGGCCTACGGCACGGGGGACATGCTCGCCGCCCTCACCCGTGCCGGCCACACCCCGGTGATCAAACCCTGGCCCCTCCGCCCAGCAGTCGAAGGCGGATTCACCCTCGATGACTTCACTGTCGACGAAGCAGCCGGCACCATGACCTGCCCGCACGGACTCACCCGCAACATCACCACCAAACGACGGGTCACGTTCGGCGCCGCCTGCACAGGCTGCCCCCTCCGGCACCGATGCACCGCCTCACCGCGAGGACGCAAAATCGTTCTCCACGAACATGACGCGCTGCAACGGCAACACCGCCAACGCGCCAAGAACCCGGCCTTCCAGGACGACTACCGCACCCACCGGCCCATGGTCGAGCGGTCCATCGCATGGCTCACCCGCGGCAACCGACGCGTTCCCCATCGCGGCATCAACCGGAACAACGCCTGGCTCCAGCTACGGATCGCGGGACTGAACCTCCGCCGCCTCCTGAAGCTCGGACTCACCGCGGAACAGGGATCCTGGGCCATCGCTTGAACCCGGAAACCAGGACCAGGCCTCTCACAGCCAGCCAAAACAACACCCCCTACCCGGCCAACAGGCACCAAAAGCCCGGAACCACCCAAAATACTTCAACCCCAGAAACCCCAACCCACAAAAGGTAGGGCTGGCCCGACAGCGAACGCCACGGACCAGCCCTACAAAGCACTTAGTTCAGCAGTCTCCTAGGTGTGTGCTGCGATGAACTCAGCCGCCGGCGCGGCCAGGGACGCGCCCACTTCATCGGCGGCCCGTTTCCGCCCCGCCACCGCAAACGAGTGGTCCCCGCCCTCTACCCACTGCAGGACGGCGTTGCGGCCGATCCGGGCGACGACATCCTCGAGGATGCCGGGCGTGGCAAACGTGTCCCTGGTTCCCTGCAGGAACAGCATGGGCACCGTCAGGCCGTACAAGTGTTCGTCCCGGAGTTTTTCCGGTTTCCCGGGAGCATGCAGGGGATATCCCAGGTATACAAGCCCGGCGGCGTCCATGCCCCCGGCGACGGCCATGGAGGCCATCCGACCCCCGAACGACTTGCCCGCCGCCCACAGCGGTCCGCCGTCACCGTGGGCATCAGCCTGGGCGCGGGCGGCGGCCATGGCAGCCCGCCAGGCAGCGATCGCCGCCGGCGGACGGTCAGGGAACTTCCGTCCCGCCTCCCGGTAGGGGAAATTGAAGCGGAGCGTGGCCAAGCCCAGGCTGTTGAGCGCATCGGTGAAGCCGCGAAGGAACGGGTGCTCCATGCCGGCGCCGGCCCCATGCGCCACCACCACGGTGGCGGTGGGATTCGCGGGGCGGGCATGGACGGCGGAGAAAGAGGCTTCGCCCACGGCCAGGGTGAGCGGCTTATCGGATGCTGGCATGGACCCATCATGCCGGAGGCCAGGACGGATATGCCCATCCCGGCCGGCGGCGGGGTGTACGTTGTCCCCATGGCGAGTGAACAGACCACCATCACCGTGCAAGGACCCAACGGACCACGCGAGATGCGCATTTCCAGCCCCAGCCGCGTTCTGTGGCCGGACCTGGGCCTCACCAAGCTGGACCTGGCGAACTACATCTGCGATGTGGGGGAGGCGTTCATCGCCGCCAACGGGGACCGGCCAGTCTCCCTCCAGCGGTACTCCGACAACATCGACGGCGACATGTTCTTCTCCAAGAATCCGCCCAAGGGCACGCCGGACTTCATCCGCTCCGTCAAGGTGGTCTACCCCAGTGCGAGGTCCCACCCCCAGTTGGTGTTCGATGAGCCTGCCGCAGCCGTCTGGGCCGTCCAGATGAACACGGTGGTGTTCCATCCCTGGCCGTCGCGTGCTGGAAACACCGACAACCCGGACCAGCTGCGGATCGACCTGGACCCGCAGCCCGGCACCGATTTCGACGACGCCATCCCCGCAGCCCTGGTGCTGAAGGACGTCCTGGCCGAAGCCGGGCTGGCATGCTTCATAAAGACCTCCGGGAACCGGGGCCTCCACGTCTACGCCCCCATCGAACCCACCCGCGAGTTCCTCGACGTGCGCCACGCGGTCATCGCTGCAGCCCGGGAAGTGGAACGGCGCATCCCGGACAAGGTCACCACGGCCTGGTGGAAGGAAGAGCGTGGCCGGCGGGTGTTCCTGGACTTCAACCAGGCGAACCGCGACCGTACCATCGCCGGCGCTTACAGTCCGCGCGCCCTTCCACACGCCCCGGTGTCCTGTCCGCTGGGCTGGGATGAACTGGAAACCGCGGATCCGAAGAACTTCACCATCCTTACCGTGCCGGAGCGGCTGAAGACGGTGGGCGACCCGTGGGCGGACTTCAGTGCCGCGCCCGGCACCATCGACACCCTGCTGCAGTGGTGGGACCGCGACGTCAAAGCGGGCCTCGGGGAGTTGCCCTTCCCGCCCGATTACCCCAAGATGCCCGGAGAGCCCCCGCGGGTGCAGCCCAGCAGGGCACGCAAGCAGGACTGACCGGGCGCACCGGCAGAAGGTCCGGGGGAGTTACTCGAAGCGTGACGGATCGCCCATCCCGTGCCGCACTACCTCGGCCACGCCGCTGGAGAAGTCGACCACCGTGGTGGGCTCGGCGCCGCAGTCCCCGGCATCAATCACGGCATCGACCTGATGGTCCAGGCGTTCCTTGATCTCCCAGCCCACCGTCAGCGGCTCCTCCTCGTCCGGCAGGAGCAGCGTGCTGGAGAGCAGCGGCTCGCCCAGTTCGGCCAGCAGGGCCTGGACCACGCGGTTGTCCGGGATGCGTACGCCCACCGTCTTCTTCTTGGGGTGCAGCAGCCGCTTGGGAACCTCCTTCGTGGCGGGCAGGATGAACGTGTAGCTGCCGGGTGTCACCGCCTTGATGCTGCGGAAGACGTCGTTGCCGATGTTCACGAACTGGCCCAACTGCGCGAAATCCCGGCACACCAGCGTGAAGTGGTGTTTGTCGTCCAGGTGCCGGATGTTCCTGATCCGGTCCAGGGCTTCCCGGTTTCCCATCTGTGCCCCCAGGGCGTAGCAGGAGTCCGTGGGGTAGGCGATCAGGCCGCCGTCCCGGATGATTTTTACCGCCTGGGCAATCGCGCGGGGCTGAGGGTCGTGCGGATGAACATCGAAGAATCTGGCCATGCCCCGAGCCTACGTTCCCCGCGCCCCGCCGCACCATACAGAGGGCCCGACAGGGGACTGTTTCCCCCCTACCGGTCTTCACCCGGATCGGGCAGGATGTTGCTGGGCCCGGGTTTCGGGCCCAGCAACTTCCGGCACTGTGAAGGAGATCCCGACATGCCCACGATCCTCAATCCCTACCTGAGCTTCCGCGACAATGCCCGCGATGCCATGAACTTCTACCAATCTGTTTTCGGCGGCGAACTGACGCTCAGCACTTTCGGCGACTTCCAGGCCAGCGAGGATCCCGCGGAAGCGGAGAAGATCATGCACGGCATGCTGACCACCACCCAGGGCCTGGTGCTCATGGGCGCCGACACCCCGAACAGCATGGAGTACCACGCAGGATCTGCCATTTCGGTATCCCTGAGCGGCGACAGCGAGGCGGAACTCCGTGGCTACTACGAAAAGCTCAGCGGCGACGGGGGAACGGTGACTGTCCCCATGGAGCAGGCGCCGTGGGGTGACGTCTTTGGCATGTGCACGGACCGTTTCGGTGTCTCCTGGCTGGTGAACGTCAACTCAGGGCAGGCAACCGCGGCGCCGTGACCTCCCGGCGGCCGGACGCCCGGCGGGTCCCGGGCCTGCACCCACCAGGGGCCGGAGCTGCCCCGGGTGGGTGCACGCTCTACCTGGACGTCGACGGAGTCATCTGTCCGTTCAGCCCCGAAGGGACCACCGGGTGGGGCTCCCCCTGGCAGCGCGCCGATGCCGGCTTACTGCCCGTCGCCTTCGCGGCCGAGCTCGTGGCCGGGCTGAACTCCCTGGCCCGGATGCCGGGACTGAGGTGCGTCTGGCTGACCAGTTGGGAAGAACTGGCCGCCGAATACCTGTGTCCCGCCGTCGGCCTCAAGGGCGGCGGGTGGCCGTACCTGGCCGCAGACGGCGCAGCCGGCGGGACCGGCTGGTGGAAACTCCGTGCCATCCAGGACGACGTCGAAGAGACCGGGCCGAGGGCCGTCGCCTGGGTGGACGACCAGCTGGCGTTCGAGGCCGAAGCGCAACGATGGGCGGGTTTCCTGGGGCGGCGCATCCTCACCGTCTCACCCCATCCACGGCTCGGAATCACGCCCGCGGAACTCGACCGGATCCGCGCATTTCTGGCCCAACCCGTGTTTTGACCTCATGCCGTGGACGCGTACGATCGATAAGGTTTCCCACCGGTTGTGCCAACACCACAAGTCATTCCACGCAAACAGCCGGTGAACTATGCTGTCCACGGCAGCCTGGTACGAGAAACTGCTGAACGTCGACTCTGCAGATTGGGCAACAGGTGGATATCACCTTCATGGTGGCGCTGGTCATTGGACTGGCACTATTTTTCGACTTCACGAACGGCTTCCACGACACCGCGAACGCCATGGCAACGCCCATCGCAACGGGTGCCATCAAGCCCCGGACAGCGGTGGCCCTGGCCGCCGTCCTGAACCTGGTGGGTGCCTTCCTCTCTACGGAGGTGGCCAAGACCGTCTCCGGCGGCATCATCCGCGAGGGGTCCGAGGGGGTGCAGATCACTCCGGAAATCATCTTCGCCGGGCTGATGGGGGCCGTTCTGTGGAACATGATCACGTGGTTGAAGGGGCTGCCCTCCAGTTCCTCCCACGCCCTTTTCGGCGGACTGATCGGTGCCGCCGTTGTCGGCTCGGGCTTCAACTCGGTCAACTTTGAGAGCCTGCTGCAGAAGGTCATCCTGCCGGCTGTCTTCGCCCCCGTTATCGCCGGACTTGCCGCCTACGTGTGCACCCGCCTGGCCTACGCCCTCACCGCGCGCCAGGATCCCGAGACGGGGTCCAAGCTCACCCAGAAACGCGGCGGCTTCCGTACCGGCCAGGTCTTCACCTCCAGCCTGGTGGCGCTGGCCCACGGCACCAATGACGCACAAAAGACCATGGGCATCATCACCCTGGTGCTGATCGCTGCCCACAGCCAGGCACCTGGCTCGGGCCCCCAGCTTTGGGTGATCACCTCCTGCGCCCTTGCCATCGCGGTCGGAACGTATGCCGGCGGCTGGCGGATCATCCGCACCATGGGGTCGGGCCTGACCGAGGTCAAACCCGCACAGGGTTTCGCTGCCGAAACCAGCACCGCCTCTGCCATCCTTGCCTCCTCGCACCTCGGCTTCGCCCTCTCCACCACGCAGGTGGCTTCGGGGTCCGTCATCGGCTCCGGGATGGGACGCCGCGGCACCACCGTCCGCTGGAACATGGTGGGCAAGATCGCGCTGGGGTGGCTCTTCACCCTGCCGGCCGCCGGCGTCGTCGGTGCCCTGACCGCGCTGCTGGTGGGTACCGGCGCCGTGGGTGTCCTGATCGCTGCGATCGCCGGCACCGCGGCGGTCCTGTTCATGTTCTTCTATTCCCGCAAGTCGTCCGTGAGCCACCAGAACGCGGTCGAGGTCGAGGAAGCCGGCCAGGCCGTCCGGTTCGCCAAGAAGAAGGCCCTGGCCCGCGCCCGGGCCGAAGCAAAAGCCAAGGCGCAGGCTGACGCCAAGGCCAAAGAATCCAAGGAGAATCAGCGATGAAGTGGTTGGAACTCCTGACCGTTGCAGGCACCACGCTCGTATCGGCGGCCATTGTGGTGACCCTCTACTCGCTTGGGGTCCGGTTCACCGCCATCGCCGGCGATGCCCAGCAGGCGTCCCCCGGGGTCAAGCGCTCCATCGCCTACCTGTGCTTCGGCCTGTGCGGGTTGGCCGTGCTTTTCGGGCTTTACCTGATCATCCCGTACTTCACCAAGTAGCGGCCCGGGCCTGCTGGCGGACACCGTTGGCCGACCTATTGGCCAAGGGGAGCCTGCTGGCTAGGCTGGGGCCATGCCGCGCATCCAATACTTTGTGGCCGCGTCCCTCGACGGCTTCATCGCCACACCCACGGACGATCTCGCCTGGCTGCTGCAGTTCGACGGTTTCGACGGCGGGACCGACAGTTACAACGACTTCATGGCCGGTGTGGGCTGCATTGTCATGGGCGGGGAAACCTACGCCTGGCTGATGGAGCATGAGCCCGGTACCTGGCCGTACGACGGTACGCCCTGCTACGTCTTTACCCACCACGAACACCGGGCACCGGACGGAGCAGACATCACCTTTGTGCGCGGGGACGTGCAGGAATTCACTGCCGACTTCCGACAGGCGGCCCGGGGCCGGAACGTCTGGGTGGTGGGCGGCGGCAAGCTGGCGGCCCAGTTCGCGGACGCCGGCCTGCTGGACGAGATCATCCTCTCCGTCATTCCCGTGGTGCTGGGGGAGGGGAAGCGGTTGCTGCCCATGAAGGGCCCGACGCCGCCACTGGAGTTGGCTGCCTCACGCACCTTGGGCAGGGGGATCGTGGAGTTGCGGTACCTTCTGCAGCCCGGGACCGGCCGGCAGTCCTGAGGCCGCCCGCGTCAGCCGGCGTTGTCCCGCAGCAGGTTGGTGATCCGCGCCGTTGAAAGGCGCCGCCCCTGGGCATCGGTCATGACGATTTCGTGGGTGGCCAGGGTCCGGCCCAAATGGACCGCGGTGCACGTGCCCGTGACCAGGCCCATAGCGATCGACCGGTGATGCGTGGCATTGACTTCGATTCCGACGGCGTGGCGGCCCGGGCCCGCGTGCATGCCCGAGGCGAAGGAGCCCAGGGTTTCGGCGAGCACCACGTGCGCGCCGCCGTGCAGGATTCCGGCCACTTGCGTGTTGCCCTCAACCGGCATGGTGGCAACGGTGCGCTCCGGGCTCATCTCCAGGAAATGTATCCCCATCTTGACCACCAGCGCGCCGACCCCGAAGGCGCCCAGCCAGTCGTGCATATGGCCGGGAATCCCGGCGGCTGCCAGCTCGTCGGCGAAAGGGCCCGGCGTGAAATTGTCTGTCATGGCAACTAGGCTGGCACCTGTGAGTGAAACAACCAAACCGGCTCCCTTCCCGTCCCAGGCCATCGATGAGGCCGCTGCCGGCCAGCGCCCCGCCGACGCCCCGAAGCCTGCAGTGAAGAGCGCCGCCCCCGCCGCCGGCGGGTCCGTTTCAGCCACCGAAGCGCCGGTGGTTCCCATCACCAGCCAGCCGCGGCTGCTGGTCCTTGATGGCCACTCGATGGCCTTCCGTGCCTTCTTCGCGCTCCCGGCGGACAAGTTCTCCACCTCCAACGGCCAGCACACCAACGCCATCCACGGCTTCACCTCCATGCTGATCAACCTCATCAAGGAACAGCAGCCCACCCACATCGCGGTCGCGTTCGACGTCTCCGACGAATCCACCCACCGCAAGACCGAGTACAGCGAGTACAAGGGCGGCCGGAACGAAACCCCGCGCGAAATGAGCGGCCAAATCGACCTCATCGGCCAAGTCATGGAGGCCTGGGGAATCAAGACCATCAAGATGCCCGGCTACGAGGCCGACGACATCCTGGCCACCCTTGCTGCCATGGGCGAGAAAGCCGGGTTCGAGGTGTTGCTCGTCTCCGGAGACCGGGACGCGTTCCAGCTCATCACGGACAACGTCTTCGTGCTGTACCCGCGCAAGGGTGTCAGCGACATCCCGCGGATGGATGCTGCCGCCATCGAGGCGAAGTACTTTGTCAGTCCTGGCCGCTACTCCGACCTCGCCGCCCTGGTGGGGGAGACGGCGGACAACCTTCCCGGTGTGCCCGGCGTCGGACCCAAGACGGCAGCCAAGTGGATCAACCTCTACGGCGGCCTCGAAGGCGTCCTGGAGCACGTCGATTCGATCGGCGGCAAAGTGGGCGATGCCCTGCGGGAGAACGTTGACGCCGTCAAGCGCAACCGCCGGCTGAATCAGCTCCACACCGACCTCGACCTCCCCGTAACCTTGGAGGACCTCTACCAGCCGCGCCCGGACCAGGCTGCCATCGAGGACCTCTTCGACCAGCTTGAGTTCAAGGCCATCCGCGGCCGGTTGTTCGCCCTGTACGGCGACGCCGACACCCCCGCTGCGGAGCGTGAAAGCATCGAAACCCCGAATTACAGCACCCCCGCCGGTGCCGCGGAGCTGGCCGCCTTCCTGGCCGCCGGCGCCGGGCAGCGGTCAGCACTGGCCGTGGACCTCGTGCCGGGCCGGATCGGTGAGGACGCTGACGCAGTGGCCATTGTCCGCGGTGACGCCGCAGTCTATGTGGAGCTCTCCGGACAGGACGCTGAAACCGAAAACGTGCTGGCCGCCTGGCTGCGCGATCCCGGGGCGCCCAAGGTGATCCACGGTTTCAAGGCTGCGCTCAAGGCACTGACGGCCCGTGGACTGGAGCTGGAGGGCGTGGTGGACGACACCTCCATCTCCGGCTACCTGATCCAGCCTGACCGGCGCACCTACGAACTCGCTGAACTCGCCCAGCACCACCTCAACGTGGGCATACCGGCCGCCACGGCCAAGGCTGGTCAACTGGAGCTGTCCTTCGACGGCGACGACACGGCGGCAGCCGACGCCCTGGTCCAGGCAGGCGCCGTGGTGCTGGCCCTGAGCCGCTTCTTCGAGGACGAACTCAAGGACCGCCGCGCCGAGGAACTCCTGTCCACCCTGGAGCTGCCAGTCAGCCGCGTCCTGGCGGACATGGAACTCGCCGGCATTGCCATCGACATGGACAAGATGGAGGACCAGCTTTCCGACCTTGCGAGGGTGATCGACCAGGCCCAGGAACAGGCGTTTGCCGCGATTGGCCACGAGGTCAACCTGGGCTCGCCCAAGCAGCTGCAGACCGTCCTGTTCGACGAACTCCAGCTCCCCAAAACCAAGAAGATCAAGTCCGGCTACACCACCGATGCCGCGTCCCTGAAGAACCTGCTGGAGAAGACCGGGCATGAGTTCCTGGTCCAGCTCATGGCGCACCGTGAGGCTGCCAAGCTGCGGCAGATGATCGAGTCGCTGAAGAAGTCCGTGGCGGAGGACGGGCGGATCCACACCACCTACGCCCAGAACGTGGCAGCTACCGGCCGCATCTCGTCCAATAACCCCAACCTGCAGAACATCCCCATCCGCAGTGAGGAAGGCCGCCGTGTGCGCGGTATCTTCGTGGTCAGCGACGGGTATGAGTGCCTGCTGTCCGCTGACTACTCGCAGATCGAGATGCGCATCATGGCCCACCTCTCCGGCGATGCAGGCCTGATCCAGGCCTACAAGGACGGCGAGGACCTGCACCGGTTCGTCGGCTCCAATATCTTCCACGTCCCCACGGACCAGGTCACCAGTGCCATGCGTTCCAAGGTCAAGGCCATGTCCTACGGCCTTGCCTACGGCCTGACGTCCTTCGGCCTGTCCAAGCAGCTCGAGATCTCCGTCGACGAGGCCCGTACCCTCATGAAGGACTACTTCGACCGCTTCGGCGCAGTCCGTGACTACCTCCGGGGCGTGGTGGACCAGGCCAGGGTGGATGGCTACACCGCCACCATTGAGGGCCGCCGCCGCTACCTGCCGGACCTCACCAGCACGGACCGCCAGCTGCGCGAGAACGCCGAGCGGATCGCGCTCAACAGCCCCATCCAGGGTTCCGCCGCCGACATCATCAAACGTGCCATGCTGGGCGTCCACGCCGAACTGCAGTCGCAGGGGCTTAAATCGCGGATGCTGCTCCAGGTCCACGATGAACTGGTCCTTGAGGTGGCCGCCGGTGAACGTGCCGCCGTCGAGAAGCTCGTCACCGAACAGATGGCTGCCGCAGCGGACCTCAGCGTGCCGCTGGAAGTCCAGATCGGCGTCGGGCCCAGCTGGTACGACGCCGGACACTAGGCCCTGACGCGGCGGCACCCCGCCATAAAGGATGCGTTCATGCTGGTCAGGCGCCGGATGCATTGACTAGGCTCGGACAAATGGGTGATCTGAGTGGAAACTACGAAATCCGGCGCTTTGAACCGGCTGCCAGAGAAGATCCTGCCTACCCGCAGACCGTCGACTGGATGCGGGCCGTTGCCTTCGGGTTCCATGACGCACGCCGCAGCGACGAACGGGTGGACCGGGGCATCGGGATGCAGCGCGCGGACGGGCGGGTGATGACGGGGGCCTACCAGGTTGGGCCAGTGGCCGACCACGCCCTGGCAGCCAACGTCCCGGTGGCAACCTTCGGTACCTTCGACAAGACAATGAACATCGGCTTTGGCCGGATGCTCGACACCCGCCTCGTCACCGCCGTGACAGTCCGGACGTCGCACCGGCGGAGGGGACTGCTGCGCCGCATGATGGCGGAGGAGCTGGAACTGGCCCGCCGGGAGGGGCTGGCGATGGCGGCGTTGACCGCGTCGGAGGCCTCGATTTACACCAGGTTCGGATTCGGAGTGGCTACGCGGGAGCAGTCAATCAAGGTGGACACCAGCCGCCGGTTCGTCCTCAACCACCACGCCACGGGCCGCGTTGACGTGGCCGATCCCAAGGTTCTCCTTGACCTGGCGCCGAAGGTCTTCGAGCAGTTGCACCGCCTCACGCCCGGTTCGATCGGCCGGCACGAGTTCTACCGCCAGCTCGCGTCCGGATCCATCAGCCGGGCCGAGGACGAGGATCCCAAGGTCAAAGTGGCGCTGCACTACGGGCCCGATGGCGTGGTTGACGGCTACGTCTCGTATAAGTTCGCCGGCTGGGACACCCGGCCGTTCACCATGGAGGTGGTGGACCTGGTGGCAGCCACCGACCATGCGTACCTGGAGCTCTGGCAGTACCTGGGCGCCATCGACCTGGTCGAAAGTGTCACGTGCGAAGAGGCAATGGTCGATGATCCACTGCCATGGGCGCTCGAGGACTCCCGCTGTGTTGAAGCCTCCGAACCCCGGGACATGCTTTGGCTCCGGATCCTCGATGTCCGGCAAGCCCTGGAGGCACGGCACTACCCGGCCGACGGCCGGCTGGTGTTCGAGGTCGCCGACTCCCTGGGCTTCGCGCGGGGAACGTTCGCCCTGGAGGTCAAAGCCGGCCAGGCCGCCGTCGAACCCCTGCCCGACGGCGCGCCTGCCGACCTCGCCCTGGACGTCTCTGCCCTGTCCTCCATCTATCTCGGCGGGGTTTGCCCCGTGACGCTCAAGGCGGCCGGCACCCTCGTCGAAGCGTCGCCGGGGGCTGCGTTCCGGGCGCGGCAAATGTTCGCGGTGGAACGGGCCACGCACTGCCTCACCCACTTCTAGGCCGGGCGGTACGGCTGCCCACCCGCTTTGACCCCCATTGCCGGCAGCGACTAGAATGAACGGGCGTGTACCACGTGCACGCGCTTGCGGTCCCTTAAAGACTGCATTGAAAGCAATCCACAAATCAGGATGACCCGGGGAATCCATCGGATTCCCCGAGAATCGCGCCTGCGTTCCATAACGCGGGCGCGCCGGTTTGCCTGACCGACTAACTATCCACAACGGAGCCCCTACTACATGACCATCACCTCCACCGAGAAGCCCGGTACCCCCGTAGTCGCGATCAACGACATCGGTACCGCTGAGGACTTCCTCGCAGCTGTCGACGCCACCATCAAGTACTTCAACGACGGAGACCTCGTCGAAGGTACCGTCGTCAAGGTCGACCGCGATGAAGTCCTGCTCGACATCGGTTACAAGACCGAAGGTGTCATCCCCTCCCGCGAGCTGTCCATCAAGCACGACGTTGATCCCGGGGACGTTGTCTCCGTTGGCGATCAGGTCGAGGCCCTGGTGCTCACCAAGGAAGACAAAGAAGGCCGTCTGATCCTCTCCAAGAAGCGTGCTCAGTACGAGCGCGCCTGGGGCGACATCGAGAAGGTCAAGGAAGAAGACGGTGTTGTCACCGGTACCGTCATCGAGGTTGTCAAGGGTGGTCTTATCCTCGACATCGGCCTGCGTGGCTTCCTGCCCGCGTCCCTCGTCGAGATGCGCCGTGTGCGCGACCTTGCTCCGTACATCGGCCAGCAGATCGAAGCCAAGATCATCGAGCTGGACAAGAACCGCAACAACGTGGTCCTGTCCCGCCGTGCATGGCTCGAGCAGACCCAGTCCGAGGTCCGCTCCACGTTCCTCAACAAGCTGGAAAAGGGCCAGGTCCGTCCCGGCGTCGTTTCCTCCATCGTCAACTTCGGTGCATTCGTGGACCTGGGCGGCGTAGACGGCCTCGTCCACGTTTCCGAGCTCTCCTGGAAGCACATCGACCACCCGTCCGAGGTTGTCGAAGTTGGCCAGGAAGTCACCGTCGAGGTTCTCGAGGTCGACCTGGACCGCGAGCGCGTCTCCCTGTCGCTCAAGGCTACGCAGGAAGATCCGTGGCAGACCTTCGCCCGCACCCACGCCCTTGGCCAGGTTGTTCCGGGTAAGGTCACCAAGCTGGTTCCGTTCGGTGCGTTCGTCCGCGTCGAAGACGGCATCGAAGGCCTGGTCCACATCTCCGAGCTCGCCGTGCGCCACGTTGAGCTGGCCGAGCAGGTTGTCTCCGTTGGCGACGAACTGTTCGTCAAGGTCATCGACATCGACCTGGAACGCCGCCGCATCTCGCTGTCCCTCAAGCAGGCCAACGAGGGCGTCGACGCCGACAGCACCGAATTCGATCCGGCTCTGTACGGCATGGCCGCAGAGTACGACGAAGAGGGCAACTACAAGTACCCCGAGGGCTTCGACCCCGAGTCCAACGAATGGCTCGAGGGCTACGAGAACCAGCGTGCAGCCTGGGAGCAGCAGTACGCTGACGCCCAGACCCGTTGGGAAGCACACAAGAAGCAGGTTGCCCAGCACGCTGCCGACGACGCTGCAGCTGCAACGTCCGGTGACAGCGATTCCGGCACCACCAGCTACTCCTCCGAGCCTGCTGCCACCGATTCCGGTGCCGGCACCCTGGCTTCGGACGAGGCACTTGCTGCCCTGCGTGAGAAGCTGACCGGCAACTAATTGCCGCCGGCCCGGATTTCCCGGGCTAACGCAACGGGCCTCCGCGAAAGCGGGGGCCCGTCGTGGTTTAAGCGGCAAGCGCGAGGCTGCAGCGGGCCCGCGCCGTGGGCGTATTCTTTGCTTCCGGGGCTAAAGGTCGATGACGGCGTGGACGGTGCCGTCGTCGTCGTGCGTCAATGCCGCGCCGGCTGCGGTGAGCAGCCGCTGGGCGCCATGGTTCCCGGCCAGGGTTCGTGCTGTGACGCGCTGCAACCCTTCCCGGCGGGCTTCTGCCAGGACCAATTCCAGCGCGGCGCCGCCAATTCCCTGGGAACGGAAACTCCGGCCAAGCCAGATGCCGGTCTCCGCTGAAGGGATCTTTGCGCCGGGTTCGCGCTTGAGCCGCACGGAGCCGGCAAGGTTTGGGCCCCTCAACACGGCCCATGACTTTTCCGCCGCAGGTCCGTCCAGCCCGCCGGCTGCGGCCCGGTGATATCCGAAGAACCAGGCGGTGCGTTCAAGGTTCCAGCCGGGGCCGCCGAGCGGGGGCGCCACCTCGTCGGGGGAGGCGTCGCCCTTGGCCAATTGGAGCAGCCGGTCCGCCATTGCTTCGTCAACGTCCGCCAGGGCCACGTCAGTTGAAAGGCTCATCGATCCACTCCGTTCCTTCGCGAGTGAGCGCGGTGGACCCGGCTGTCAGCTGCTGCAGGAGCCCGGATGCGGCAGCGATGGCGGCGGCGTCGTCTGCGACGGCAATCCGCAGCACTGTGCAACGGTCCTGGTAGCTGGTGCCCGCCATCACCATGCCCGCGGCGCGCAGCTCGTTCTCCAACCGCCCGGCAACCGCGTGCGGCACGGCCGTGGAACAGATCCGGCGCCTGCTGCGGCGGACCAGGGGCGCCAGGTCCAGTGCTGCCGAGACTGACTCGGAATACGCCCGGACCAGTCCGCCCGCCCCGAGCAGGACGCCGCCAAAGTAGCGGACGACGACGGCACTGGCGTCGCTCAGGTCACTCACCCCGGGTGCGGTTTCCCTCTTCAACAGCGCTTCGAGCATGGGGATGCCGGCAGTCCCGGCAGGTTCACCGTCGTCACTCGAACGTTGCACGGTCCGGTCCGGTCCAATGATGAACGCCGAGCAGTGGTGGCGGGCATCGTGGAACTCGCGACGGAGGCCTGCCACAAGGTCACGGGCAGCGTCTTCGCTGGCCGCCCTCCGGACGACCGTGATGAACCTGGAGCGCTTGACCTCAAGTTCGTGCCGGAAGTCCCCGCCGGCTGCCAGCGTGGTGTAGGCGGTGGCACGGCTCTCTTGCTCTTGCATCCGGCCCAGTCTAGTGGGGCGCCGGTTGGCGGGGTGCGTCGCCGGAACGGCGATGGAAGGTGCTAATGATGGACAGCTTCCCGGTGTACTGGATGGAGCCGTAGCGGAACAAATGAATGGCCAGGCGCAGGACCAGGATTCCCACGATGAAGAGCTCGGCAATGATGATCACTGATTCAACCGGGCTGAGCGTGCCGAAGCCGTTACGGAGCATCGCGGTTACCGGAGCCGACAAGGGGAAATAGGTGAACACCTGGACGATGGGGGAGTGCGGGTCGCTGAGGATGAGGCTGATGGCATAGAAGGGGACAAAAATGAGGGCCATCAGCGGACCGAAGATGACCCCGGCTTCCTTGGCGTTCGGCATCACCGCACCGATCGCACCCAGCACGGCGGTGAAGAGTGTGAAGCCGCCCAGCAGGAGCAGGGCGCCCACCAGCAGCGGTCCCGGCTCGAAGACGACATCCCTGAGGTCGATGGCCGGAAGCGAGAGCCTGTCGCGGAAGAAGGCATACCCAAGCACGATTGGGGCCAGGAACACGGAAATCTGTACCAGGCCAACCAGCAGCAGTGAAATGATCTTGCCCACGATGAGGGTGGTGGGATTCAGGGTGGTGAGGATCATCTCGGTGACCCGGTTCTCCTTCTCTTCCAGGGTGCTGTTCAGCATTTGGTTGGAGAGCAGGATGATCGTGATGTAGAAAAGCACCAGGAACATCAGGGGTGGTATCGCGGCACCAAACCCTCCTGCCACTTGCCCGTCCCGGTAGGTTTCGGTCTCCACCTTGATGTTGCCTCCGGCGGCCGCCGCGATGTCCGCCGAACCGATCCGTGCGTGGGCTGACATCACCAGGAGTTGCCTGGCCACCGCCTCGTACTTGCCGTTCTCAAATACGCCCTTGTCAGCGCCGTAAACCTGCACTGCCTCCGTGGCAGGGTTGGCCGGGAAAGCGAAAAACGCATCGATGCGTCCCTCCTTCACCTCGCGAGCCCCGTCGGTGGAGCTGACCGCCTTGGTGCCGCCCATCGCGGCGGCAACCTGGTCCGGAATGATTCCCGACCTGTCCGTATAGCTGAATTCCAGGGCAGCGTTTTTCTGCGCATTGGCGGAGGCGCTCGTGGAGCTGTTGCTGATGAAGATCAACCCGAAGATGATGGCCATAACCACGGGAATCGCGAGGGTTGCGATCCAAAACCGCGGCTTTTTGGTGGTGCGGAAAAACTCGAAGCCCACTACGGTGCCGAGGTTGTGGCGGTTGGGGGAGGGTTTCCTGGCCGGTGCCGTCGTCATGGTCAAACCCCTGCTTCCGCGTGCTGGTCGCCGTACACCTGGATGAAGATCTCCTCGAGGGAGACCCTGGAGGTGGTAAAACCGGTGACCGGCAGTCCCGCGGCAACAAGCTCCCGAAGGACTGCTGCCTCATTGCCGCCGGGGCGCGGGGCGAGTTCCGCGCGGCCGTCTCCCTGCCGGACCACGTCGTACAGCGTGGAGGCGGGCAGGACCTGGTCGCCCCCATAGGAAAGACGGTAGACCGTGCCGCCGAATTGGTCCTGGACGTCAGCCACCGTCCCATAGGCGCGTGAGGTGCCGTCCTTGAGGAGGACCACCCGGTCGCAGAGGCGCTCCACCTCCTCCATCTGGTGGGTAACCATGATCACCGTTGCCCCGCCGCGCTTGTGTTCCTCGATGATGTCCATCAGCAGGCGTCGGTTCACCGGGTCGAATCCCTTTGTAGGCTCGTCCAGGATCAGGAGTTCGGGGTCGTTCATGATGGTGACGCCGAGCTGCACCTTCTGCTGCTGGCCGCTGGAGAGTTTGTCCAGGTTTATGGTTGCCTTGTCCGCCAGCTGGACGCGTTCCAGGTATGCCAGCGACCAGGTGCGGGCCTGCGATTTGCCCAGGCCCTTCAGCCGGCCGAAATACACCATGACATCCAGGACGTGTTCCTTCTTGTAGAGGCCCCGTTCTTCCGGAAGGTACCCAAGCCGGGCCCCATCACCGGGCTCGAAGGGCTTTCCGTCGATGTGGAGGATCCCGGACGTCGGCTGGTAGATGCCCAGGAGGGCGCGGAGGGTTGTGGTCTTTCCCGATCCGTTGCTGCCGAGGAAACCGAATGTCTCACCTGCCTGGACATCGAAGGAGAGGTTCCGGACCACGGTGGTGTCACCGAAATCCATCCGGAAATCCTCGATATGAACCAGCGGCTCCACTGCCGCACCCCCTGCAGTCATGCCTTCAGCCTATCCGCATTGGCACCGGATGCAGCTGCGGATCAGTAGGGTGGGGGTGTGCTGAAAATCGGGTTGACGGGCGGGATCGCCTCGGGGAAGTCGGTGGTGGCCGCGCGGCTGAAGGAACGCGGCGCCGTGCTGGTTGACGCGGACGCGCTGGCCCGGGAAGTTGTGGAGCCCGGGACCGAAGGGCTGCAGCGCATAGCGGAGGAGTTCGGGGCAGGAATGCTCGACGACGTCGGGCGGCTTGACCGCGCCCGGCTCGGCGCGGCGGTCTTCGGCAATCCGGGGCGCCTCGCCGCGTTGAACGGCATCGTCCATCCGCTGGTGCGCGCCCGCGCCGCAGCCATGACGGCCGCGGCGCCCGGTGACGCCGTGGTGGTCCAGGACATTCCCCTCCTGGTGGAGACCGGCCAGGGCAGCAGCTTCAACCTCGTGGTGGTCGTCGATGCACCGGACGACGTGCGGCTGCAGCGCATGCTCGAGCACCGGGGAATGACCGGGGAAGCAGCGCGTGCCCGGATGGACGCCCAGGCCACGCGCAGTGACCGGCTGGCCGCTGCCGATGCGGTGCTGGACAATTCCGGTACGGTGCAGCACCTGCTGGACCAGGTGGACCGGCTCTGGGACAGGCGGCTGATCCCCTTCGCCCACAACCTGGCTGCGGGCCAGCGGGCCGCACGGAATGGCGGCCCGGTCCTGGAACCGCACCGGGCTGACTGGGCGCAGCAGGCGGCCCGGGTTGCGGCCCGGCTCTCGGCTGCCGCTCCGGAGCAGATTTTGGCGGTGGACCACATCGGATCCACCGCCGTGCCCGGCCTGTCCGCCAAGGACGTCATTGACCTGCAGGTGGCCGTGCCGGACCTTGCGGCCGCGGCTGCGATCGAACCGCTGCTGTCCGCCGCCGGTTTTCCGGCGGTACGGGGCGTCGAGGCCGACACCCCCAAGCCCAATGCCCCGGCCCCCGCTGAATGGTTGAAGCGGTTCCACGCCAACGCAGACCCGTGCCGTGCCGTCAACGTCCATGTCCGGGCGGCCGGCTCGGCCGGATGGCGGTACGCGCTCATGTTCCGCGACTGGCTGCGGAGCGATGCCTCAGCGCGGAACCTTTATGAAGCGCACAAGGCGGAGCTTGCGGCGGCGCACGCCGGTTCGGGCACCACCAGCTCCTACGCGGAGGCGAAGGAACCGTGGTTCACGGACGTCGCATGGCCACTGATGGCCGCCTGGGCCGAGGCAACCGGGTGGGAACCGCCGTCGTACGGTTCCTGACCCCGCTCCAGGCCCGGCGGATGTTCGCCGGTAACGGACGGGGCCGTTCCATGTCGGTGCCCGGCGGTAAATTAGATTCATGAGCCTTGCGCAGGAGATCAACCGTGTTGTAGCGCCCTTCGAAGTGATCAGTGAGTTCAAGCCCGCGGGCGACCAGCCGGCCGCCATCGCGGAGCTGACCGAGCGCATCAACAACGGCGAGAAGGACGTTGTGCTGCTGGGTGCCACCGGCACCGGCAAAAGCGCCACCACCGCCTGGCTTATTGAGCAGGTGCAGCGGCCCACCCTGGTTATGGTGCAGAACAAGACCCTTGCGGCGCAGCTCGCCAACGAGTTCCGCGAACTGCTGCCCAACAACGCCGTGGAATACTTCGTTTCCTACTACGACTACTATCAGCCCGAAGCGTACGTGGCGCAGACGGACACCTTTATCGAGAAGGATTCCTCCATCAACGAGGAAGTGGAACGGCTCCGACACTCCGCCACCAACGCGCTGCTGACCCGCCGCGATGTGATCGTGGTGGCCACGGTGTCCTGCATCTACGGCCTGGGAACCCCCGAGGAATACATTTCCGGCATGGTGACCCTCCGCCGCGGCGCCGAGATGAATCGGGACGACCTCCTCCGCAAGTTCGTCTCCATGCAGTACGCCCGCAACGACATGGACTTTCACCGCGGCACTTTCCGGGTGCGCGGTGACACCGTGGAAATCATTCCCATGTACGAGGAACTGGCCATCAGGATCGAGTTCTTCGGCGACGAGATCGAGAGCATCCACACCCTCCACCCGCTCACCGGCGAGGTCATCCGCGACGAGGAAGAGATGTACGTCTTCCCGGCCTCCCACTATGTGGCCGGCCCGGAACGGATGGCTCGGGCCATCAAGCGGATCGAGGATGAGCTGGCAGACAGGCTCAAGGTGCTGGAAAGCCAGAACAAGCTCGTCGAAGCCCAGCGGCTGCGGATGCGCACCACGTACGACCTCGAAATGATGCAGCAGATGGGTTTCTGCAACGGCATCGAGAACTACTCGGCGCATATTGACGGCCGCGGGCCCGGCACCGCGCCGCACTGCCTGATCGACTACTTCCCGGACGACTTCCTGCTGGTGGTGGACGAGTCCCATGTGACCATCCCCCAGATCGGCGCCATGTACGAAGGAGATATGTCCCGCAAACGGAACCTGGTGGACTTCGGGTTCCGGTTACCTTCTGCCATGGACAACCGGCCGCTGAAGTGGGACGAGTTCCTGGAACGCGTGGGCCAGACCGTTTACCTCTCCGCCACCCCCGGCAAGTACGAGCTGGGCAAGGCGGACGGTTTCGTCCAGCAGATCATCCGGCCCACCGGCCTGGTGGATCCCGAGGTGGTGGTCAAGCCCACCAAGGGGCAGATCGATGACCTCCTGGGCGAGATCAAGACCCGCGTGGAGAAGGATGAGCGCGTCCTGGTGACCACGCTGACCAAACGCATGGCGGAGGACCTCACCGACTACCTGCTGGGCCACGGCGTGAAAGTCGAATACCTGCACTCCGACGTCGACACCCTGCGGCGCGTGGAGCTCCTGCGTGAGCTGCGGCTGGGGTCCTTCGATGTCCTGGTGGGCATCAACCTCCTCCGTGAAGGCCTGGACCTTCCGGAGGTGTCCCTGGTCAGCATCCTGGATGCGGACAAGGAAGGCTTCCTGCGCTCCTCCACCTCGCTGATCCAGACCATCGGACGTGCCGCCCGCAACGTCTCCGGCCAGGTGCACATGTACGCGGACCGGATTACCGACTCCATGGCCAACGCCATCGATGAGACCAACCGGCGCCGCGCCATCCAGGTTGCGTACAACAAGGAACACGGCGTCGATCCCCAGCCGTTGCGGAAGAAGATCGCGGACATTACGGACCAGTTGGCCAAGGAAGACGCCGATACCGATGCGCTGCTGGGCAGCTTCGACTACGGCAAGGGCAAACGTGGCATCACGGGGGCTAACAAGCCCGGGGCCAAGAAGGGCGCTGCGCAGGTCCGTTCCGACGGGCTGGCGGCCGCACCGGCCGAGGACCTGGTGGGCCTGATCGGGCAGCTCACCGAACAGATGCATGGAGCCGCGGCGGAGCTGCAGTTCGAGGTGGCGGCAAGGATCCGCGATGAGGTCAGCGAACTGAAGAAGGAGCTGCGCCAGATGCAGGCGGCAGGCCACGCCTAGCTTGGCGGTCCGGGCACCCTGTGCCGCCAGCGCGCCGGCCTGAAAGCCGGGAACGGCGGACACCCTGCTGGTGGGGTGTCCGCCGTTCTTGTTGGCGATGTGCTTCCTGACTTACTTCCTGGCCGAGTCGATCATGGCCTTTGCTTCCTGCATCAGGCCCTTCGCAGCGTCGGCGGGGGACTTGCGGTCGAAGAGGACGTCGGTGCTGTAGCGCTGGATCAACGCCTGGACTCCGGAAGAACCGGTGGGAGGGACAGGAGGGCCGCTCTTGAGCTCCGGTTTGATGTCCTTCAGGAATGCCGCAGCGGCCTTATCCGCGGGCGTCAGCTGTGGGTCGATGGCCGCCTGGACATCCGTGTTCGTGGGAAAGCCGCGCTCGGTCAGGATCGTTTTCGCCGAATCCAGGTTGTTGAGCATGTAGTTGACAACTTCTGAAGCCTCCTTCGGGTGCTTGCTCCTCGAGGAAACGGACCAGAACATTGAGGGTTTGTAGGACATGCCGTTCTCCTTGGCGCTGCCGGCGGAGCTGGGGGCGCGGAGGATCTTCACGTCGGTCTTCAGCGCGGACTGCAGGGCGTTGACCTGGTTGGTCCACCACCAGGACATTGCCGTCTTGCCGGTGGCGAACAGGGTCTGTTCCACGGGCGCACTGATGTCCTCCGTGGCGATGTTGGCCGGAGGGGCAGCTCCCTTGTTGCGCAGGTTCAGCACGTTCTGGAAGAAGGACGTGGCCGTGGCCTCCTTGAAGCCAAGTCCGCCATCGGCCGAGTACAGCGACTCGCCGTGCTGCATGGCCCAGGTGTTCAGATCGGAGTCCGTCAGCGAGTAGGAACTGCCGTAGTTGGTCTGGCCCGCCTTGGCCGCCGCAGCGGCCACAGCGGCGGCAGTCTTTGCGTAGTCATCCCAGGTCCAGGTCTTGTCGTCCGGGACGGGCACCCCGTAATTCTGGAACATTTTGGTGTTGATCATCACCGCCTTGGCGTTCTGCCCCGTGCTCAGGCCGTACTGCTTGCCGCCCACCTGACCGGACTTCAAAGCATCCTGGTCGATCTTCGACGTGTCGATGTTGCTTTGCCTGGACAGGTCCAGGAGTGCACCCCGGCCGCCGTACTCAGCGATGTAGGCCTGGTCCATCTGGATTACGTCCGGAGAGTCGTTCGCGGCGGTGGTGGTGGCGAGCTTGTCCCAGTAACTGCTCCACACGCCGGGTTCAGCCTGGATCTTGATGTTGGGATGCGAGGCCTGGAAGGCGTCGATCACTTGCTGCGTCTGTTTGTTCCGCAGGTCGTTGCCCCACCAGGTGAAGCGGACCGTGACGTTTCCGCCGCCGTCGGTCGATGACGCGGGCGTACAGCCGGCGGCGAGCATGGTGACCGTGGCGGCCGCGGCGAGCGTTTTGAGCACGATGCCGGAGCGAAGGGAAGTCTTCATTGACCCTGACTTTCTGAAAGTGACCCAGGTTGGACGAGAAACCGCTTTCTCGCTGCGAGCGATTATTGCAAGGGCCTTCGCCGGGCGTCAATGAAAATTGGAAAACGTTATCCCGCGGGTGCTGACCGGAGCGCTCCCGCGAGTGCCTGGGGTAGAGTTATAGGCACGTAGGGGAGTATCCCAAGCGCTACGATCGTCAACACGCAGGGCAAAGCTGCCCTGCCGGGCGTAGCGGGCCGCCACATCAGCACACAGTGCGAACGCCGGCCGGAGAGACTTACACCATTTTGTGTACCCTGCGAAAGGCTTTCCCGTGCTCGATTTGCCTGTGTGGTTTGAGGTTGGCTCATTTGCCGTCCTCGGCCTGATTCTCTTGGTTGACCTTCTCCTGGTGGTGCGGCGCCCGCACGAACCGTCCATGAAGGAAGCCGGCCTGTGGGTAACCTTCTACGTCACCCTTGCCCTGGCATTCGCCGGAGCCATGTTCGCATTCACCGGGCCCGAATTCGGCAGCCAGTTCGTCGCAGGCTGGGTAACCGAGTACAGCCTCAGCATCGACAACCTGTTCGTCTTCATCATCATCATGGCCAGGTTCTCCGTGCCCCGGAAATACCAGCAGGAAGTATTGATGGTGGGCATCATCATTGCGCTCATCCTGCGCGGCATCTTCATCACGCTGGGTGCCATCGTCATCGAACAGTTCAGCTGGGTGTTCTACATCTTCGGCGCCTTCCTCCTGTGGACAGCCTGGAAGCAGGCCCAGGACGAGGGTGAAGAGGAAGAGGACCGCGAGAACCCGCTGATTGCGAAGATCCGCAAGGTTATCCCGATGTCGGAGAAGTTCGACGGCGGCAAGCTGCGTACCGTCGTCAACGGCAGGAAGGTCTTCACCCCCATGGTGATCGTCTTCATCACCATCGGCCTCACTGACCTGCTGTTCGCCGTGGACTCGATCCCCGCGATCTTCGGCCTCACCCAGAGCCCCTTCATCGTGTTCACCGCCAACCTGTTCGCCCTGATGGGCCTGCGGCAGCTCTACTTCCTGCTGGGCGGCCTGATGAACCGGCTCATCTACCTCAAGCACGCCCTGTCCTTCATCCTGGCGTTCATCGGCGTCAAGCTTGTCCTGCACGCCATGCACGTCAACGAGCTTCCCTTCATCAACGGCGGACACCACATCGAGTGGGCACCCGAAATCCCCACCTTCGTCTCACTCGCCGTGATTGTGGGCACCATCATCGTCGCCGTTATCGCCAGCCTGCTCAGCTCCAAGGCCCAGGCCGCCAAGATCGATCCGCGGCTCGAAGAGGACGCCCGGAAGAGCCACAGCGACGCCGAGTAGGCACCTGCCCGCGTCAACACGACAGGTAATCCCGGCCGCCCACGCGGCCGGGATTACCTGTTTAAGCCTCCGCAGGACGCATCGGTCCACACCCCTGTGGGACGCGTGGACGCAGGACTATGCTCAGATCATGGGCCGCACGCTTGTGATGGATCCGGACGCGCGCCGTGTGCAGCGGCGAACCGTTTTGCTGCTGAGCGTGGCCCAGGTGTTTGGTGGACTCGGGACCGGGTCAACCGTGTCCATCGGCTCCATCCTCGCCGTGGAACTCTCCGGTTCCAGCGCCTGGGCGGGTTCGGTGGCCACCGTGATGACCTTGGGCGCCGCCGCGGCGGCCCTGCCGCTGGCCTCGCTGGCGGAACGCCGTGGACGGCGGGCTGGCCAGGTGGCCGGCCTCTCGGCTGCCTTGGCCGGCGCTGTCCTCATGGTCCTGGCCGTTGCGTCCGGGCTTTTCGTCCTGCTGGTGCTCGGCTCGGCAGGCATTGGCGTCGGCACGGCAGCGAGCCTGCAGGCAAGGTTTGCCGCCGTGGACCTGGCCGGCGCCGAACACCGCGGCCGGGCACTGTCCACGGTGGTTTGGGCGGTCACGGTTGGCGCCGTCGCCGGACCCAACCTCATCCAGCCCGGAACGGTCGTGGGAACACTCCTGGGCCTTCCCCCCATCGCTGGCCCATTCGTGATTTCCGGGGCCGGTCTCCTCATCGCCGCGGTGCTCCTGTTCGCGGGCCTGCGGCCGGACCCGCTCCTGCTGGCACGCCAACTTGCAGCGGCATCCACCGTTCCCACCGTGCCTGGGGAAGGGGAACGCCCGGCCGCAGCCCGCCACACGGCCGGGGGTCGCTCCACCGCGGCCTGCAGGCCATTCGCGGTTCCCGGACGGCGCTGCTCGCAGTTTCCGCCGTCGTCGCAGCCCACGCAGTGATGGTGGGCGTCATGTCCATGACTCCTCTTCACCTGCAGCACCTGGTGGAGGGGCCGGGCCAGCACGCGGGCCACATTACCGCCGGGGACGTACTGGTGCTCATCGGGTTCACCATCTCCCTGCACATCGCCGGGATGTTTGCGCTGTCTCCGTTGATGGGATGGCTGACCGACAGGGCAGGGAGGCTGGAGACCATCATGATTGGCTTCATGCTGCTGATCGCTGCCGTCGCGGTCGCCGGCCTGGGGGAGTCCTCAACCGGCGCGGTGGCCGTGGGGCTGGTCCTGCTGGGCATGGGCTGGTCTGCGGCGACAATCTCCGGCTCCACGCTGCTGGCCGAAAGCGTCGGCAGGGAAGCCCGGGTGGCCGTGCAGGGCGTGTCCGACATGCTGATGGGCGCCGCAGGTGCCGTAGGCGGGGCGGCGTCCGGGCTCGTCCTGGGCTACGCCGGCTACCTCGGCCTGAACCTGCTCGGCGGACTGGTCGGAGCAGCCTTCCTGGGCGCCGCCGTCGTCACCCGGACATCACGCCGGCGGTCAGCGGCCGCCTGAGCGTGCCATGCCCAGCAGTCGAGCAAAAATCCGCTCACCGTCGTCGGCGATCCCGTCATGATGGAAGTCGGCAGTCTCCCAGACCTGCAGCCCGTTCACGGCGGTTGCCGTCTGCAGGGACAGATCCCGGTCCACGTAGATGTCATCCGTGTACACCGCCGCCGCCGCCGGAACGGTGTTAGCCGCCAGCACCGCGGGGTCGTACAGTGGCGTCCAATCCTGCTTGGCCGCCAGCAGGTCAGCCACGTCCCGCAGCGGCTCAAGCGCGGGGTCCTGTTCGAAGTACCACGGGTATACCATTTCGCCGGTCAGGAGCAGTGGCTCGGCGTCAGGCCTGAACCAGGGGTTCTCGCCGAGCATCCGCCAGGCTGACCAGTTGGTGGCCTGGTCCTGGCCGTAGATGGACTCGTGCATCAGCGCATACAGCGGGTTTGATCGTCGTGAGACCACCGCCTGCATCTGTTCCAGGAACGTGTCCGACAGCCGGGGAACACCGGACGTTTCCACGAACGCGTCCTCCAGCAGGTAATGCAGGCTGTCCACGCGGGTGTTGCCGCCCAGGAATGCGCCCGCCATCTGGAACCGCCCCACCGTGAGCGGGCTGCCGTCGGGCAGGAACTCCGGGGTGCGGCGCAGGTGGCCGGCGATGCGTTCCACCGTCTCCCGGTCTTCCGGATACCAGCCGAAGTATTCGTCGTTCCGTGCCGCCACGCGCTGATAGGTGGCCCGGTAGACGTCGTCCGCGCTGCCGGCGAGGGGGGCCAGGCCGCCCGTGATGAGGGCTTCGCGCAATCCTTCCGGGGCCAAGGACAGGTACGTCAAGGCGCAGAAGCCGCCATAGCTTTGGCCATAAATGGTCCAGGGAGGGGAATCCAGGGCGTGGCGGATCAACTCCGCGTCCGCCACGATCGAGTCAGCGCGGAAGTGCTCCAGGAACGCGGCTTGTTCAGCGGCGGTCCCACGGGCGGGAAGGGTGTTGCGGTCAAGGGGAGTGGAGAGGCCGGTGCCGCGCTGGTCCAGCATCAGGATGCGGAAGTCCTGCGCTGCGGCCTTGCTCCAGCCGCCCAGGGAGCCCCACCGGTTGCCGCGCCCGCCCGGGCCGCCCTGCAGGAAGAGGAGCCAGGGAAGTTGAGCGGCAGCCTCGGGGGTGTGGGCCGCAGATACGTACTCACGGGCGAAAACCGTGATGGCCTCGCCGGCGGGCGCGGCATGGTCCAAAGGGACGGTGAAGTAGTGCTCCACCGTGCGCATCCCGCGGAATTCGTGCCTGGCCCTGACCTCGTGTCCCGCAGCGGGGGCCGCCGCCCGGCGCACGTCAGCCACGGGCAGCAGCGGGAAGGGAGGTTGCCTGGCCGAAACGGTCCAGTTCCACGCCCGTCAGGCGGAACGTGGACCAGCCGTCCATGGGCCGGGCGCCGAGGCTGCGGTAGAAGTTGATGGAGGGCTCATTCCAGTCCAGCACGCTCCATTCCACGCGCGCGTAGCCGTTCTCCACGGCGGTCGACGCGAGGTGCTGGAGGAGGGCCTTGCCGTGCCCTTCGCCGCGGGCGTCCGGGCTGACGTACAGGTCTTCCAGGTAGATCCCGTGCACGCCCTCCCAGGTGGAATAGTTCAGGAACCACAACGCAAAACCCTGCACCTCGCCTGCACTGTCCTCGGCCATGGTGGCAAAGACACTCGGGTTCGATCCGAACAGGGCCCGCTCCAGCATTTCCGGGGTGTTCCGGACAGCATCGGGTTCCTTCTCGTAACGTGCCAGCTCGTGGATCATCCGGAGGATGGCGGGTACGTCTTGCCGGTTTGCGGGGCGGATTACACTCATTATCCGAGCTTACCGCCGGCTCCGGCGCGCCCGCCGCAGGGGATGCGCCAGGCCAGCCCGGGGCTAGCGGTCCAGCGTCGCTGGCGCGCCGTGGTGGGAGAAAGTATGCGGTTGCCTCGCCGCCGGCTCTGGCCGCGGATGAGGTTTTGGGCAGATCATGGTGGTGTCTGCCGTGGTGGACGCCGGTCCGTCTATGGTGCCGTGGTTGAGCCTGTGGGCTAGCGTGGCGCGGAGGGCTTCCACGGGAACCGTGGATTGTTGCCTTTGGAGCACGAGTGTTAGATTCCTGAATTTTCCTGTCCTCCCCGCGGCAGACGCCACCAAGGTCGAGTCGGGGTGTCAAGGAGGAACAGTTATGGATATCGTGCACGAGCGAGCCGCGGGAATGGATATTTCCAAACGCGACGCGAAGGTCTGTCTCCGGCTGCCCGGGCAGCGGGCCGGAACCTACACCTCCACGGTCACAACGTGGGGCGCAACCACAGCCCAGATCCTCGCCCTGCGGGACTTCCTGGAGGGCGAGCACGTCACCACGGTCGTCATGGAAGCCACGAGCGATTACTGGAAACCCTTCTTCTATCTCCTCGAAGAAACCCTTCCGGTGATGCTGGTCAACGCCAAGGCCGCACGGAACATCCCGGGCCGCAAAACCGATGTCTCTGACGCGGCCTGGCTCGCCCAGCTCGGTGCGCATGGACTGCTTCGGGCCTCGTTCGTTCCGCCCGAGCCAATCCGGGAACTGCGGGACCTGACCCGGGCCCGGGCCATTGCCATCCGTGACCGGACCCGCGAGATCCAGCGCCTGGAGAAGTTCCTCGAAGGCTCCGGGATCAAGCTCTCCTCCGTGGTCTCGGACCTCACCGGTGTTTCATCCCGGGCGATGCTCGAGGCCCTTGTCAGCGGTGAACGCGACCCCGAGGTCCTCGCCGGCCTCGCCAAAGGCACCCTCCGCTCAAGAATCCCCGAGCTCGTGGAGGCCCTCACCGGCCGCTTCAAGGCCCACCACGCGTTCATGGCCCGGCTGCATCTGGACCAGATCGATGCCCAGTCCCGCATCATCGACGCCCTCACCGGACGAATCGAGGAAGCGATGGAGCCCTTTCGTGCCGCCAGGGAATTCCTGGCCACCATCCCCGGAGTCTCACTCAAAGTCGCCGACGTGATCATCGCCGAAACCGGCGCGGACATGTCCCGCTTCGAAACACCCGGCCGGCTCGCTTCCTGGACAGGCGTCTGCCCCGGCGCCAACGAATCCGCCGGACGGATCAAGTCAGCCCACATCCTGCCCGGCAACAAATACCTCAAAGGCGCCCTGGGCATCGCAGCCCTGTCCGCTTCCCGAAGCAAGAACACCTACCTGGCCGCAAAATACTGGCGCATCGCCGCCCGCCGAGGACCCATGAAAGCCACCGTGGCCCTGGAACACTCCATCCTCACCGCCGTTTGGCACATGCTCGCCGACGGCGAATGCTACGCCGACCCCGGGCCCGACCACTTCACCCACCTGGACCCGATCAAAGCCAAAAACAACGCCATCAAAAAGCTCAACAACCTCGGCTTCAACGTCACCATCACCCCGGCCACCGCAGCCTGACGAACCCTACTTTCGTATTAGAGCCGGTTCACATCCGTCACCCGCACCACGGCCGTTCCGGTCGCGTCGGAGTCCGCCAGGTCCACCTCCGCCGAGATGCCCCAGTCGTGGTTGCCGGCAGGGTCGTCGAAGATCTGGCGCACCTTCCAGGTCCCGCGTTCTTCGGTGATGATCAGCAAACCGGGGCCGCGCGCGTCCGGTCCCGTCCCGATGTCGTCGTGTTCGTCGAAGTAGTCATCCAGCGCATCCTCCCAGCGCCCGGCACCCCAGCCGGCGGCGCCGTCGAGCTCTCCCAACGCCGTGGCGTCCTCGTCGGCGAACAGCTCCACGCGGCGGAACATTTCGTTCCGCACCATCACCCGGAAGGCGCGGATGTTGGAGGTGAGCGACGGCGGCGGGGGTGGTGGAGCGTCGTGCGGCGTGGGCATCACACCGGATGCCAGCTCTTCCCACTCGTCCAGAAGGCTCGAGTCCACCTGCCGGACCAGCTCACCGAGCCAGGCGGTCAGGTCCGCCAGGTCCTCACGGAGCATGTCCTGCGGCACCGTCTGCCGGAGTGCCTTGAAGGCGTCCGCCAGGTACCGCAGCACGATGCCCTCGGACCTGGCCAGCCCATAGAACTGAACGAATTCGCCGAAGTTCATGGCCCGCTCGTACATATCCCGGACCACGGACTTGGGGGCGAGTTCGAAGTCGCCCACCCATGGCGCGGCCTTGCGGTACACCTCGAAGGCCTCGCCAAGGATTTCCGCGAGCGGCTGCGGGTAGGTGACGTCCTCCAGCATGGCCATCCGCTGGTCATAGTCGATGCCGTCGGCCTTCATGGCCGCCACAGCTTCGCCGCGGGCCTTCTTCTGCTGCGCCGAGAGGATCTGCCGGGGTTTCTCCAGGGTCGCCTCGATGACGGACACCACGTCCAGGGCGTACGACGGCGACTCCGGGTCAAGGAGGTCCAGTGCGGCAAGTGCGAAGGGGGAGAGCGGCTGGTTCAGGGCGAAGTTGGGCTGCAGGTGTACCGTCAGGCGCACTGTGCGGCCATCCGGGCCCTGTTCCTGCGGCGGGATCCGCTCGATGACTTCGGCGGCGAGGAGTTCGCGGTAGATTCCCAGCGCCTTCTTCATGAGCCGCAACTGGGAGGAGCGCGGCTCATGGTTTTCGGTGAGCAGCCGCCTGGCGGCTGCGAAGGGATCGCCGGGCCGTTCCATCAGGTTCATCAGCATGGCGTGCGTCACCGTGAAGCTGGACGTCAGCGGGTCCGGGACGGATTCCACCAGCCGTTTGAACGTGGGCTCACCCCAGGACACAAAACCTTCGGGCGGCTTTTTCTTAACCACCTGGCGGAGCTTCTTCTGGTCGTCGCCGAACTTTGCCGTGGCCTTCGCCATGGCCTTGACGTTTTCAATCACGTGCTCGGGCGCCTGGACCACCACCGTCCCGGCGGTGTCGTAACCCGCCCTGCCGGCCCGGCCCGCAATCTGGTGGAACTCGCGTGAGTTGAGCAGCCTGGTTCGGACGCCGTCGTACTTGCTCAGGGCGGTGAGCAGCACGGTGCGGATGGGGACGTTGATGCCAACGCCCAGCGTGTCCGTCCCGCAGATCACCTTAAGGAGTCCGGCCTGGGCCAGCTGCTCCACCAGCCGGCGGTACTTGGGCAGCATGCCGGCGTGGTGTACACCGATTCCGTGCCGGACCAGCCGGTTCAGTGTCTTGCCAAAACCGGCGGCGAACCGGAAATTGGCAATGAGGTCCGCGATCTTGTCCTTTTCCTCCCGGGTGCACACGTTGATGCTCATCAGGTTCTGGGCGCGGTCGATCGCCTCAAGCTGGCTGAAGTGCACCACGTAGACCGGCACCTGCCTGGTGGAGAGAAGCTCCTCCAGCGTTTCGTGGACCGGGGTCTGGTGGTAGTAGTAATGCAGCGGAATGGGCCGCTCCGCAGAACTCACCGTGGTGGTGGCGCGGCCCGTGAGCGCAGACAGCCCCTCTTCGAACCGGCTGACATCGCCCAGGGTTGCGGACATCAGGAGGAACTGTGCCTGCGGAAGCTCCAGGAGCGGCACCTGCCAGGCCCAGCCGCGCTGCGGGTCGGAGTAGAAATGGAACTCGTCCATGACCACCGCTCCGAGCTCCGCCGCGGAGCCCTCCCGCAGGGCGATGTTGGCCAGGATCTCGGCCGTGCAGCAGATGATGGGTGCATCCTGGTTAACCCCGGAATCACCGGTGATCATGCCGACGTTCTCCGCGCCGAAGATGTCGCAGAGCGCAAAGAACTTTTCGGACACCAGCGCCTTGATGGGCGCGGTGTAGTAGCTTCGCCGGTCCTGGGCCATGGCTTGGAAGTGAGCGGCAATGGCCACCAGTGACTTACCGGATCCCGTCGGGGTGGCGAGGATGACGTTGGCCCCCGTTGCCAGCTCCATGATGGCCTCGTCCTGTGCCGGGTACAGCGACAGGCCCCGGGATTCGGTCCAGTCCACAAAACGGCTGTACAGGGCGTCGGGGTCGACGGCGGCGGCGTTGGGGACGGACAGATCGCTCAGCTGGTCAACGAGTTTCATTGACTTCAACCTTAGTGCCACGTTGCGGGCCGAAGGGGCGCCCCGGCCGGGTTAGGCTTCGCCTTGCCCGTGTGCATGCTAGAACCTGGAGAATTCATGAAATGGGACCCCGCAAAGTACGTCCAGTTCGATGACCACCGGAACAGGCCGTTCTTCGATCTCACCGGACGGATCCATGCCGACCGTCCGGCACGGGTCGTCGACCTCGGCTGCGGTCCGGGGAACCTGACCGCCTCGCTGGCCGAACGGTGGCCCGAAGCCCGGGTGGTTGGCCTGGACTCGTCCGCCGAGATGCTGGCACGCGCAGCCCCGCTGGCAAAGGACGTTCCGGGACTGTCGTTTGAACAGGCGGACATCGCAACGTGGATGCCTCCGGCGGGGACGGACGTCGTGGTGAGTAACGCGGCGCTCCAGTGGGTCCCCGGCCACCAGGACCTGATGCGCCGGTGGCTCGATGTCCTCCCGCCCGGGGCCTGGTTTGCCTTCCAGGTGCCCGGAAACTTCAACGCCCCGTCCCATTCCCTGATGCGGGAGCTCGCAGCGTCCGAACGTTGGTCAGGCAGGCTGGGCGGCGTGCTGCGGGGCGGGGAAACCGTGGGGGAGCCGCGGGACTACCTGGGCATCCTGCTCGACGCCGGCTGGGCCGCGGATGCCTGGGAAACCAGTTACCAGCACGTCCTGCAGGGGCCGGACCCCGTGCTGGAGTGGGTCCGCGGCACCGCACTGCGGCCGGTGATGGGCGCCCTTGGGAGCGAGGATGCCAAGCGCTTTGAATCCGAGTACGCGGCGGCCCTGCGGGAGGCCTATCCGGGCGGGCCCCATGGCACGGTGTTTCCCTTCAGGCGGATCTTCGCCGTGGGCCGGAAGACGGGTTAGCGCCGCCCTCCCAACCTGTTTTCGGACCAGTCACAGCGTGTGACAGCAGCTGAAAGTGATCTGGCTTACAATGGCCTCTGTAGTTGAGGGGTCAAGCCGCTGGCCCCTGGTCGGCCGTAGGCATGTACAGGGGGTATTTTGCTGGTCGGACTAATGAGGCGGCAGCTTGCCGGCCAACGCGGGCACGTATGGGCGATCATCGTCCTCCAACTGGTCCAGGCAGCGGCAAACCTGCTGCTGCCCACCGTGAACGCAGCCATCATTGATGACGGAATCGTGGCTGGCCAACCCCGGGTGATCTCCCGGCTCGGTGTGCTCATGGCAGCCATCGCGGTGGTGCAGGCGGCGTCCGCCATTGCTGCGTGCTATGTCGGCGCGCTTGTTGCGATGAAGATCGGGCACCGGCTGCGGGCGGACGTCTTCAACCGGATCCAGTCCTTCTCCTCACAGGATGTGGCCCTGTTCGGAACCCACAGCCTGACCACGCGCGCCACGAACGACGTCCAGCAGATCCAGGCGTTCGCCCTGCTTGTCTTCACCATGCTCTTCGCCGGGCCGGCCATGGGCATCGGCGGGATCGTCCTGGCCGTCCAGCAGGATGTGGCCCTGTCCGCGGTGGTAATCGTCATTGTCCCGCTGCTCCTGCTGGTCATGTACTCGATCGTCCGGCGCCTCATCCCGCTCTACCGGGAAGGGCAGGAGCTGCTGGACCGGTCGGGCGGCATCCTGCGCGAACAGATCATCGGTACAGATGTGATCCGGTCCTTTGTCCGCCAGGGCCATGAAATGCGGCGGTTCGCGGCCACCAACGCCCGGCTGACCGCCAACAACCTGCGTTCGGCACTCCTGGTGGCCGGGATGCTGCCCATGATCATGCTGGTGGTCAACATCAGCTCGGTGGCCGTGGTGTGGTTCGGCGGCCACCGCATCCAGGCGGGGTTGATGAACCTCGGCGCGCTCACGGCATTCATCGCCTACATCATGCAGATACTGCTGGCCATCATGATGTCAATGTATGTGCTGATGACGGCGCCGCGGGCCTCCGTTTGTGCCGAACGCATCCAGGCGGTGCTGGATACGGAGCCGTCTGTCAGCAGCCCAGCCGCGGCCGGGGGGCAGCTCCGGGTGGACACTACGCGGCCGGCAGCCGTAACTTTCCAGGGTGTCGGCTTCGCCTACCCGGGAGCTGAGGCGCCGGTGCTCGCGGATATCAGTTTTACCGCCGCTGCCGGCACCACCACCGCAATTGTCGGCTCCACCGGAAGTGGCAAGACAACGCTGCTGAACCTCATCCCCCGTTTCCTCGACCCAACCGAGGGCAGCGTCACCCTGGCCGGCCATGACGTCCGGAACCTGTCGCTGGAGCAGCTCCGCGCAGCCACGGCCGTGGTGCCCCAGCATTCCCATCTGTTTACCGGGACAATCGCCGACAACCTGAGGATGGCAGCACCCACAGCCCCCGACCACGCGCTCTGGGCGGCACTGGAGTCGGCGCAGACCATGCGGTTCATGGGAGACCTTCCACTGGGGCTCGCCACCCCCGTCGGACAGGGTGGAGCCAGCCTTTCGGGCGGCCAGCGGCAACGGCTGTGCATCGCCAGGGCCCTGGTGCGGAAGGCACCCGTCTACCTTTTCGACGACAGCTTCTCGGCCCTGGACTACGACACAGACACCAGGTTGCGGCTCGCGCTGGATGAGGCGCTTGCCGATGCAACGGTCATCATGGTGTCCGAACGCATCTCAGCCGTGGCAGGCGCAGACCTCATCCTCGTGCTCGACGACGGCCGCCTCGTTGCCCGGGGCACGCACCGCGAGCTGCTGGAAACGTCGGCAACCTACCGGGAAATTGCCGAATCACAGCTCGCGCTGGACGGCACCCTGTGACGGCAGGGGAGGGAGAAGCCAAGGACAAGGAGTACAGGTTCTGGCCCACTGCGCGCAGGCTCCTCGGCCTCCTGGTGCCCTTCCGGCTCCAGATGTTCGGGGCCATTGGAGCCACCTGCGCCTTCGCTGTCCTCAACGTGGCAGCCCCAAAGTACTTGGGAGACGCCACCGACGAAGTGGTGGCCGGCGTCATGCAGGGCAGCCTCGACCAACGACTCGGAGCCCTGCTGGCAGCGGTTGCCCTGATGTACGTATTCGCATCCCTGTTCAACTGGATACAGGGGGCGTTGACTGCGCGTGCGGTGCAGGGGCTCATGTATCGGCTGCGCGCGTCTGTGGAGGATAAGCTGCACCGCCTCCCGTCCACCTACTTCCGGGGCCGGTCCCGCGGGGATGTGCTGAGCCGTGCCACCAACGACATCGACAACATCGCCCAAGCACTGAACCAGGTCCTGACGCAGCTCATCGTGTCCGTCCTGATGCTGTGCGGCTCGCTGGCCATGATGCTGTGGATTTCGCCGCTGCTGGCGGCGATCGCCATCGCCACCGTCCCCGTCTCCACGCTGATCACCGTCCTGGTGGCCCGGCGGTCCCAGGAGCACTTCGCCCGGCAGTGGACAGAGACCGGCGAACTGAACAGCCACGTCGAGGAATTCATCAGCGGCCATGAAGTCATCAAAGCCTTCGGCCGCCAGGAATACGCGGCGGACGTCTTCAGCCGCAGCAACGGACGCCTGGCGCGGGCGGCCACCAAGGCGCAGTATGCGGCCGGGGTGGTCCAGCCGCTGATGGTGCTCATGTCCAACCTCAACTACATCCTGGTCGCGGTGGTGGGAGCCCTCCAGATTATCGCTGGAGCCATGACCATCGGCGGGGTCCAGGCGTTCATCCAGTTCAGCCGGTTGTTCAGCCAGCCCGTGGGACAGGTCGGCGGGCTGCTCAACGTGATGCAGTCCTGCGCAGCATCGGCCGCAAGGGTTTTCGTGCTCCTGGACGCGGGCGAGGACCCGCCGGAGCAGGGCAGCCATGGCACCGGCGGGCTGGCCGGCGGGCGCATCGTTTTCGACGACGTCACGTTCGGCTACCCCGGGGCCGTGCCCGCCGTGCGCAACCTCACCTTCGCCGTGGAGCCGGGCCAGACGGTAGCCATCGTGGGACACACCGGTGCAGGCAAGAGCACCGTGGTGAACCTCCTGATGCGTTTCCTGGAACCTGCATCCGGCACCATCACCATGGGGGGCCGGGACATCGCGGCAATACCGCGCGACCAGTTGCGGGCCCAGTTCGGGGTGGTTCTCCAGGATTCCTGGCTCTTCGACGGCAGCATCCGGGAAAACATTGCCTACGGACTGCCCGGGGCGCCGGGCGCAGCGATTGTCGCGGCCGCGGAAGCCACTCATGCCGACCGCTTCATCAGGTCCCTGCCCCACGGCTATGCCACGATGCTGGAAAACGGAGGGGAGCCCCTGAGTCAGGGGCAGCGGCAACTCCTTACGATCGCCAGGGCGCAGCTGGCCGGGCGCGCCGTCCTCGTGCTGGACGAGGCAACCAGTTCCGTTGACTCCAGGACGGAACTGCTCATCCGCCAAGCAATGCAGCGGCTGCGCCACGGACGGACCAGCTTCATGATCGCCCACCGTTTGTCCACCATCCGGAACGCTGATCTAATTCTCGTCATGGACCACGGACGCATCGTCGAACAAGGCACGCACGAAAGCCTGCTCGGCGCCGACAGTTACTACGCGAAGCTTTACGACGCCCAGTTCGCCGAACGGGACGGCCGCAATGAGGTCCTGGAGGGCGGCCTGTGACCGCCCCGGACGGGTTTCCTGGAACCTGGCGCCCCAACCCTGCCAGCAGCGTGGCGCTGTTCGAACAACTGCGTCTCCAGGTGATCCACCTGGCGGACAACGGTGCGCTGGCGCCCGGCACCAGGCTCCCCGCCGTCCGCGCCCTCGCAGAGAAACTCGACGTCGCCCCGCACACGGTCGCCAGGGCATACAAGGAACTGGAGGCTGCCGGTGTCGTTGCCACCCGGGGCCGGAACGGGACAGTGGTTTCGGCCCGGGATGAGCGGCTGGGAGGCCTCTCGGAAGCGGCCGCCGCGTACGCCGCCGTCGCCAAATCCCAAGGTGCCAGCTTCGCCGAAGCCGTGAAGCTGCTGGCCGCCGCTTACGATGTTCCCTGAGGGCGGAACCGTCAGTGTTCGAAAAAGTTTTCGATTAGCATTATGGGGTGCCTAAAGCCTTAGCTGAAGAAACCCCTGCCCCCTCCACTTCCCTCGCCGTCCCTTCCGCTGCCCCGCAGCGGCCGGACCTCTCCCGCCTCGTGGTGAAGGGCGCGCGGGAGCACAACCTGCGCAACGTGGACCTCGACCTGCCCCGCGACGCCATGATCGTGTTCACCGGCCTCTCCGGATCCGGCAAGTCCTCGCTGGCGTTCGACACCATCTTCGCGGAGGGCCAGCGGCGCTACGTCGAATCGTTGTCCGCCTACGCACGCCAGTTCCTTGGCCAGGTGGACAAGCCCGATGTCGATTTCATCGAAGGCCTGTCCCCGGCAGTGTCGATCGACCAGAAATCCACCAGCAAGAACCCGCGGTCCACGGTGGGCACCATCACTGAGATCTACGACTACATGCGCCTGCTGTGGGCCCGTGTCGGCAGGCCGCATTGTCCCGTCTGCGGTGAGCCGGTATCCAAGCAGACCCCGCAGCAGATCGTGGACCAGCTCCTGGAACTCGACGAGGGCACCCGCTTCCAGGTCCTGGCGCCGGTGGTACGCGGACGCAAGGGCGAGTTCGTGGACCTCTTCAAGGAACTCAGCGCCAAGGGCTATTCCCGCGCACGCGTGGACGGAAACCTGGTCCAGTTGAGTGATCCTCCCAAGCTGGGCAAGCAGTTCAAGCACACCATCGAGGTGGTGGTGGACCGGCTCGTGGTCAAGGACGGCATCAGCCAGCGGCTCACCGATTCCATCGAGACCGCCCTGGGCCTGGCCGAAGGCCGCGTCCTCGCCGAATTCGTGGACGTCGAAGCAGACGCGCCGGAACGTATCCGGGCATTCTCGGAAAATCTTGCCTGCCCCAATGAGCACCCCCTCGCGATCGACGAGATCGAGCCCCGCTCCTTCTCGTTCAACAACCCGTTCGGCGCCTGTGCCGCCTGCAGCGGAATCGGCACCCGGCTGGAAGTGGATGAGGAACTCATCGTTCCCAACCCGGAACTGTCGCTGTCGGAGGGTGCCATCGCCCCGTGGTCGCTGGGCACTGCCACCACCGAATACTGGAACCGCCTCCTGGAAGGCCTGGCGAAGGAAGTCGGCTTCTCCATGACCACGCCGTGGGAGAAGCTGGGCAAGGACGTGCGCCAGACCGTCCTGCACGGCAAGGACCACAAGGTGGTAGTGCAGTACCGCAACCGCTTTGGCCGCGAACGCAAGTACAGCACCGGCTTCGAAGGCGCCATCCAGTACGTCCACCGCAAGCACGGCGAGACGGACTCGGACTGGGCCCGCGACCGGTACGAGGAATACATGCGGCAGGTTCCCTGCCCAGCCTGCAACGGCGCACGCCTCAACCCGGCATCACTGTCAGTATTGATCAACGGCAAGTCCATCGCCGAGGTCGCCGCCCTCCCCATGCGGGACTGCGCGGAGTTCCTGAACAACCTGGTGCTGACCGGACGCGAAGCCCAGATCGCCCACCAGGTCCTCAAGGAGATCCAGGCCCGCCTGACCTTCCTCCTGGACGTCGGCCTGGAATACCTCAACCTTGAGCGTCCCTCCGCCACCCTCTCCGGCGGCGAGGCCCAGCGCATCAGGCTCGCCACCCAGATCGGCTCGGGACTGGTGGGCGTGCTCTACGTTCTCGACGAGCCCTCCATCGGCCTGCACCAGCGTGACAACCGCCGCCTCATCGAAACCCTCACCCGGCTCCGCGACATGGGCAACACCCTCATCGTCGTCGAGCACGACGAAGACACCATCCATGTGGCCGACTGGATCGTCGACATCGGACCCGGTGCCGGCGAACACGGCGGCCAGGTGGTCCACTCCGGAACCTACAAAGAGCTGCTGGACAACCGGGAATCGCTGACCGGCGATTACCTGTCCGGCCGCAAGGCCATCGAGGTACCGAAGAAGCGCCGGAAGTACGACAAGAAGCGCGAGATCAAGGTCGTAGGCGCGCGGGAGAACAACCTTGTCAACGTCGACGCCGCCTTCCCGCTCGGACTGTTCACTGCGGTGACGGGCGTGAGCGGTTCGGGTAAGTCAACCCTGGTCAACGAGATCCTCTACAAGGTGCTGGCGAACAAGCTGAACGGTGCCAAGCAGGTGGCCGGCCGGCACAAGACGGTCCAGGGCCTGGAACACCTGGACAAGGTGGTCCACGTGGACCAGAGCCCCATCGGCCGCACCCCGCGCTCCAACCCGGCCACGTACACCGGCGTTTTTGACAACATCCGTAAGCTTTTCGCCGAGACCACCGAGGCAAAGGTACGCGGCTACCTTCCGGGCCGTTTCTCGTTCAACGTCAAGGGCGGCCGCTGCGAGGCGTGCTCGGGTGACGGCACTCTGAAGATCGAGATGAACTTCCTGCCGGACGTGTATGTCCCGTGCGAGGTGTGCCACGGAGCCCGGTACAACCGGGAAACCCTGGAAGTTCACTACAAGGGCAAGACCATCGCCGATGTCCTCAACATGCCCATCGAGGAGGGGGCCGAATTCTTCGCCGCGTTCTCACCCATCGCACGCCACCTGAACACCCTGGTGGATGTGGGCCTGGGCTACGTCCGCCTGGGCCAGCCGGCCACCACCCTCTCCGGCGGTGAGGCACAGCGGGTGAAGCTCGCGGCTGAACTGCAGAAGCGGTCCAACGGGCGCAGCATCTACGTCCTGGACGAGCCCACCACCGGCCTGCACTTCGAGGACATCCGGAAGCTGCTCATGGTTTTGCAGGGGCTGGTGGACAAGGGCAACACGGTGATCACCATCGAACACAACCTCGATGTCATCAAGAGCGCCGACTGGCTCGTTGACCTGGGGCCGGACGGCGGTTCCGGCGGCGGCCAGATCGTTGCGGCAGGAACGCCGGAGCAGGTGGCCAAGTCCGCCACCAGCCACACCGGCAAATTCCTGGCCGAAATACTGGGCTGACAGGACGAAACCACAGCGAAGTATTCCTCAACGGGAATGCGAGTTTCAGGCACTCCTGCTGTCGTGAGAAACTAGCCCGGTGACTTCAACAACAGTGCCCGTGATCTTTGACCTGGACGGCACTCTTGTCGATCCCGCCGGTGGAATAACCGAGGGGATTGCCTCAGCCCTCCGCGGGCTGGGGCTTCCGGTTCCCGGCCAGGACCTGCTCGATGCGATGATCGGCCCCAAGTTGAGCGACTCCCTGCTTAACGTGGCCAACGTCCCGGCCGAACACCTTGAAGAGGTTGTCCGGCTCTACCGCGAGCACTACGTCGCCAAGGGCATCGCCCAGAGCAGGCTGTACCCGGGCATCCGCGGGATCCTCGAGTCCTTTGCGGAGGCAGGCCGGCCCGTGGCGGTGGCAACCCAAAAGCCCCAGCGGCTGGCGCGCAAATTGCTGGCGCACCACGGCATCGACGGCTTCTTCCACGGCATCCATGGCTCGGCTGATGACGAAACGGCAATGGAAGGCGTTCCGCTGGGCAAGACCCAGATCATCGCCACCGCCCTGCGCGACCTTGATACGCAGCACGCCATCATGGTGGGCGACCGCGCCCAGGACGTGTCCGGAGCCATCGCCAACGGGCTTGACTGCATTGGCGTTGCCTGGGGATTTGCCCCGGACGGGGAGCTGGAGGAAGCCGGATCCGTCGCCGTCGTCAGCACGGGGGATGAGCTGGTGGCGGTCATTGAGCGGCTCCAGTCTGTCCACACCGCGGCCATGAGCGGGGTGAGCAACGATGGAAATGTTTGATGCCGTCCGCTGGACCACGCGCAACCTGATCGGCGGCACCTGCCGGCCCACCGTCGTCGGACTCGAAAACGTCCCGTCCGACGGCCCCTTCATCGTGGCGCCCAACCACCTGTCCTTCTTCGACAGCGTGATTGTCCAGGCGCTGATGCCCCGCCCCGTGGCATTCTTCGCCAAGGCCGAATACTTCACCACGGGCGGAGTCAAGGGCAGGGTCATGAAAGCCTTCTTCGAGTCCGTGGGCTCCATTCCCGTGGAGCGCGGTGAACAGGCCGCCAGCGTCCAGGCGCTCAAAACCCTGCTGGACATCCTCGAGTCCGGCCGTGGCATCGGTATCTACCCGGAAGGGACCCGTTCCCGGGACGGCATCCTGTACCGTGGCCGCACCGGTGTCGGCTGGCTCGCGCTCACCACCGGGGCACCCGTGATTCCCGTCGGCCTGATCGGGACCGAGAAGCTCCAGCGCGCCGGCGAAAAGGGCGTCCGGCCCCAGCACTTCACCATGAAGGTGGGGGAGCCGCTGTACTTCGACAAGACGGGACCGGACCACTCACTGCCGGCCCGCCGCGAAGTGACGGACCGCATCATGGACGCGATTGCCGCCCTCAGCGGCCAGGAGAGGTCCGCCAGCTACAACCAGAGCAAGTCAGCAGAGTAGTCCGGCGCTCCGGGGCTGCCCGGCCGGTGCGGAAGCGCCGGCCGGCAAGGACACCCGGCTGGACTCAGTAGACTTGATAGGTGGCAAATCCAGCAAGTTACCGGCCCAAGACTGGTGAAATCCCCACCAACCCGGGCGTGTACCGGTTCCGTGATCCGCACGGCCGGGTTATCTACGTGGGCAAGGCCAAAAGCCTCCGGTCCCGGCTGAACTCCTACTTCGCCAATCCGGCCGGTCTGCTGCCGAAAACCTATGCGATGGTCCATGCGGCCAGCAGCGTGGAGTGGACCGTGGTGGGCAGCGAGCTTGAGTCGCTGCAGCTCGAATACACCTGGATCAAGGAATTCAAGCCGCGCTTCAACGTGGTGTTCCGGGACGACAAGACCTATCCCTACCTTGCCGTGACCATGAGCGAGAAATACCCCCGGGTGCAGGTCATGCGGGGGGACAAGCGAAAGGGAACCCGCTACTTCGGCCCCTACACCGCCGGTGCCATCCGGGAAACCATGGACACCCTGCTTCGGGTCTTCCCCGTCCGAAGCTGCAGCGCCGGCGTCTTCAAACGCGCCCAGGCCAGCGGCCGGCCATGCCTGCTGGGATACATCGACAAATGCTCAGCACCCTGCGTGGGCCGTATCAGCCCCGAGGACCACCGGGCCCTGGCCGACGATTTCTGTTCCTTCATGGGCGGTGAAGCCAAGAGATTCATCAACAAGCTGGAAAAGCAGATGGCAGGCGCCGTCGCGAAGCTCGACTACGAGCACGCCGCCCGGCTGCGTGACGACATCACCGCCTTGCGGAAGGTATTCGAACGCAATGCCGTGGTGCTGTCCGAGGACACCGACGCCGATGTCTTCGCCCTGCACGAGGATGAGCTGGAGGCGGCCGTCCAGGTGTTCCACGTCCGCGGTGGCAGGATCCGCGGCCAGCGCGGATGGGTGGTGGAAAAGGTGGAAGACTTCACCACTCCGGACCTGGTGGAGCACCTGCTGCAGCAGGTCTACGGTGAGGACGGCGACACGCACGGCCGGCTGCCCCGCGAAGTCCTGGTTCCGGTCGCGCCGAGCAACCCGGAAGACCTGGCCAAATGGCTGGGCGGGATCCGCGGCGCAAAAGTGGACATCCGGGTGCCCCAGCGCGGGGACAAGGCGGCGCTGATGTCCACCGTCCGCGAAAACGCCGAACACGCGCTCAAACTCCACAAGACACGCCGCGCAGGGGACATCACCGTCAGGTCGCAGGCCCTGCAGGAGCTGCAGGAAGCCCTGGACCTCCCCGTTCCCCTGCTCCGGATCGAGTGTTTCGACGTCTCGCACGTCCAGGGCACCAACGTGGTGGCCTCCATGGTGGTGGTGGAGGACGGGCTCCCGAAGAAGTCCGACTACCGCAAGTTCTCCATCACCGGCGCCGCGGCCGCCGATGACACTGCCGCCATGCATGACGTCCTGACCCGCAGGTTCCGCCACTACCTCCAGGACAAATCGGCTCAGGTGGACGAATCGGTGCTGGCAGCGGACGGCCAGGACCCGGCACCGGACACCGCTGCCCTGGACACCACCACTCCTGCGCCCAAGGCCAAGTTCGCCTACCCGCCCAACCTGGTGGTGGTGGATGGCGGCCAGCCACAGGTCAACGCCGCTGCCCGCGCCCTGAAGGACCTGGGCATCGATGACGTGTACGTGGTGGGTCTGGCCAAGCGGCTTGAAGAAGTGTGGCTTCCCGACAGCGACTTCCCGGTGATCCTGCCCCGCACATCACAGGGCCTTTACCTGCTGCAGCGGATCCGTGACGAGGCACACCGCTTCGCCATTACGTTCCACCGGCAGAAGCGCGGCAAGGCCATGACGGTGTCCGCGCTGGACGCCGTTCCAGGCCTGGGCGCCTCCAAGCGCAAAGCCCTGCTGGCACACTTCGGATCGGTCAAGGGAGTGAAGGCGGCCACCGTGGAAGAGCTCGCCGAGGCGAAGGGCATTGGCCCCGCCCTGGCCGGGGCCATCGTCAACCACTTTGCCGCAGAGGGTCCCGAGGCGGTAACCGTGCCCGCCATCAACATGGCGACCGGCGAAATCATTGAAACTTAGCTAGGGTAAAGGGCGGGACCTGCCATCGCGGGGCCCGGCAGGACAACGAGGAAACGGGGCAGGCTTCATGGCAGACACGACGGCGGAATCCGGAGCAGGCCACGACGGGCTGGAGCCCGTCAAGCCGCTCGAAGCGGAACTGCTGGTGGTCACCGGAATGTCCGGCGCCGGACGAAGCACCGCCGCGGACGCGCTGGAGGACCACGGCTGGTATGTCGTGGAGAACCTGCCGCCGCAGATGCTTGGCACGCTCGCCGAACTCGTCTCCCACGCCCCGCAGTCGATTCCCCGGCTGGCAGTGGTCATCGATGTCCGCAGCAAAGGCCTGTTCGCGGACATCCGGGCGGCACTGGGCGCCCTCGCGGCCAGCGGTGTGACCTTCCGCGTCCTGTTCCTCGATGCCAGCGACAACGTCCTGGTCCGGCGGTTCGAACAGGGCCGCCGGCCGCACCCCCTCCAGGGCGGCGGCCGGATCCTGGACGGCATTGCTGCAGAACGCGAGCTGCTGCAGGAACTGCGCGACAGCTCCGACGTCGTCCTCGATACCTCCAACTACAACGTCCACGGCCTGGCCACTGCCATCACGGAACTGTTCAGCGAAACCGGCCCGGTGGCGCTGCGGCTCAACGTCATGAGCTTCGGGTTCAAGTACGGGCTCCCGGTGGATGCCAACTATGTTGCCGACGTCAGGTTCATCCCCAACCCGCACTGGGTGCCGCAGCTCCGTCCGCAGACCGGCCTGGACAAGGACGTCAGCGACTACGTCCTGGAGGCCGAGGGCGTCAAGAACTTCGTGGACCGCTACGTCCTCGCCCTGGAGCCGGTCCTGGAGGGGTACCGGCGGGAGAACAAGCACTACGCCACCATCGCCGTCGGCTGCACCGGCGGCAAGCACCGCTCCGTTGCTGTCGCAGTGGAACTTTCAAAGAAGCTTGCACAGTATCCGCGGGTCACGGTGACCACCGCGCACCGGGATCTGGGCCGCGAGTAATGGCACTGTTCACCGGAGCCCTGCCCCTGGTGCCGCCGGCCGCTGGTAAGGGCTCGGGCCAGCAGGACAAGGGCCCCAACGTCGTGGCCCTGGGCGGCGGCCACGGCCTGGCGGCCTCACTGTCGGCACTGCGCCTGCTCACCTCCGAGCTCACGGCAATCGTCACCGTAGCGGACGACGGCGGCTCCTCCGGGCGCCTGCGCGAAGAGTACGGCGTCCTCCCGCCGGGAGACCTGCGCATGGCGTTGTCCGCGCTCTGCGACGACACCGACTGGGGACGCACCTGGCGCGACGTCATGCAGCACCGGTTCCGCGCCGGGAAGGGCCCGGGCGGCTCCCTGGATGAGCACGCCATGGGCAACCTGCTGATCGTTACGCTGTGGGAACTGCTCGGCGACGCCGTCGCGGGGCTCAAATGGGCCGGTGCGCTGCTGGGCGCCCGTGGCCAGGTCCTGCCCATGTCCACCGTCCCGCTGACCATCGAAGGCGACGTCAGGGTCACCGGCCCGGACGGGAGCACAGCCCTGCAGACCCTCCGCGGCCAGGCCCGCTGCGCGGTGGCCGGATCGCTGGAGGAAGTCCGGCTCCTGCCCCCCGCTGCGCCCGCCTGCCCTGAAGCCCTGACGGCAATCGAACTCGCGGACTGGGTGGTCCTTGGCCCCGGCTCCTGGTACACCTCCGTCCTGCCGCACCTGCTCCTGCCGGAGATGCGCCAGGCACTGTGCAGCACCCCCGCCAAACGCTGCCTCACCATGAACCTCGCCACGGACACCAAGGAAACCACCGGCATGACCGCGGCCGACCACCTCCACGTCCTCCGCCGCTACGCCCCTGAGTTCAGCGTGGACGTGGTCCTGGCCGATCCTGCGTCCGTGCCCGACCGGCAGGAGTTCGAGAAGGCCGCCGGCATGATCGGCGCGGAGGTTGTCTTGGGTAAAGTAGGGGCGTCGGGACGCCGCCCCGTCCACGAGCCGCTCAGGCTGGCCACGGCGTACCAGGACATTTTTGGGAACAGTTAGGAAGGTGCCATGGCACTGACAGCATCGGTCAAGGAAGAACTGTCCCGTTTGGACATCAAGAAGTCATCAGTGCGCAAGGCTGAGGTCTCCGCAATGCTCCGGTTCGCCGGGGGACTGCACATCATCTCCGGTAGGATCGTCATCGAGGCGGAAGTGGACCTGGCGTCCACCGCACGCCGGCTCCGGGCCGCCATCGCGGAAGTCTACGGACACCAGAGCGAGATCATCGTGGTCTCCGCAGGCGGGCTCCGCCGCGCCAGCCGCTATGTGGTGCGGGTGGTCCGCGACGGCGAGGCGCTGGCCCGGCAGACCGGCCTCCTGGACGGACGGGGCCGCCCCGTGCGCGGGCTGCCATCCGCCGTCGTCAACGGTTCCGCCGCGGACGCCGAAGCCGTGTGGCGCGGGGCGTTCCTGGCGCACGGTTCACTCACCGAACCCGGCCGGTCATCGTCGCTGGAGGTCACCTGCCCCGGACCCGAATCGGCCCTGGCCCTGGTGGGTGCCGCCCGCCGGCTCGATATCCAGGCCAAGGCCCGTGAAGTCAGGGGAGTGGACCGCGTCGTGATCCGGGACGGGGACACCATCGCCGCCCTCCTGACCCGGATGGGCGCCCACGATGCCCTCATGGTGTGGGAGGAGCGCCGCATGCGCAAGGAGGTCCGGGCCACCGCCAACCGGCTCGCCAACTTTGACGACGCCAACCTACGCCGCTCGGCGCAGGCAGCCGTCGCCGCCGGCGCCAGGGTCGAACGCGCCCTGGAAATCCTCGGCGACGACGTCCCCGACCACCTCAAGTACGCCGGTGAGTTGAGGGTGGCGCACAAGCAGGCAAGCCTTGACGAGCTGGGCCGGCTGGCCGACCCCGTGATGACCAAGGATGCGATCGCGGGCAGGATCCGCCGCCTGCTGGCCATGGCGGACAAGCGCGCGCTTGACCTGGGCATTCCGGGAACGGACGCCAATGTGACGCCTGAAATGCTGGACGAGTAGGCGCCCCATAGAATCAGAAATAATTCCGGGCACCAGCTGCCCGGATGCACAATCCGAGAGTTACCAACCGGGCCTTCCTGGTCCACGATATTGGAGGATTTTGTGACCGAGTACGTATTGCCGGAACTCAGCTACGATTACGCCGCCCTCGAACCGCACATCTCTGCGCGGATCATGGAACTGCACCACAGCAAGCACCACGCCACCTACGTGGCAGGCGCCAACAACGCCCTGGCCCAGCTGGCCGAGGCACGTGAAAAGGGCGACTTCGCCAACATCAACCGGCTCTCCAAGGACTTGGCGTTCCACACCGGCGGCCACATCAACCACTCGGTGTTCTGGAAGAACCTCTCCCCGGACGGCGGCGACAAGCCCGAGGGCGAACTGGCTGCCGCCATCGACGACGCCTTCGGCTCCTTCGATGCCTTCCGCGCCCAGTTCTCCGCGGCTGCCCTCGGCCTGCAGGGCTCGGGCTGGGGCTTCCTGGCCTACGAACCCATCGGCGGGAACCTGGTCATCGAGCAGCTCTACGACCAGCAGGGCAACGTGGCGCTGGGCACCACCCCGCTGCTGATGCTGGACATGTGGGAGCACGCGTTCTACCTGGACTACGTCAACGTCAAGGCTGACTACGTCAAGGCGTTCTGGAACATCGTCAACTGGGCCGACGTCGCCCAGCGCTTCGAGGCAGCACGCGCCAACGCCACGGGACTCATCACCTTCCCGTAGTGACCGGCGTTATACACCGCTGTAACAAACTTCACATTCCGACTTAAACCGGCCGGGATGTGGACCGGCCGCCCCCGCACTTGCGGGGGCGGACCCAGTTAAACGTAAGATAGGTCACGGAAGGCGGTTAGCCTTCAGCAATGAGGCTGGTCGCCCTCCGTGTAAATCATCTCTGCCCAATGGCGTGCGGGATCTGTTAGTTGGCTTGAACGCCCGCTCAACTAGTAGTGCTTTTCAAAGCACCAAGGAGACTGTAAAAGTGACGACCCGTATTGGTATCAACGGCTTCGGCCGCATTGGCCGCAACTACTTCCGCGCAGCACTGGCCCAGGGCGCGGACCTGGAGATCGTTGCCGTCAACGACCTCACCAGCCCCGAAGCCCTGGCCCACCTTTTCAAGTACGACTCCGTCGGGGGCCGGCTGAAGGAAACCATAGAGGTCAAGGACGGCAACATCGTCGTCAACGGCAATGTGGTCAAGGTCCTGGCGGAACGCGATCCCGCCAACCTCCCCTGGGGCGAACTGGGCGTTGACATCGTCATCGAATCCACCGGTTTCTTCACCAAGGCAGCAGACGCCCAGAAGCACATCGATGCCGGCGCCAAGAAGGTCCTGATCTCCGCACCCGCCTCGGACGAGGACATCACCATCGTGATGGGCGTCAACCACGACCTCTACGACAACGCCAAGCACAACATCATTTCCAACGCGTCCTGCACCACAAACTGCCTCGGCCCGCTGGCCAAGGTGGTCAACGACGAGTTCGGCATCGAGCGCGGCCTCATGACCACGGTGCACGCCTACACTGCGGACCAGAACCTCCAGGACGGCCCCCACAAGGACCTGCGCCGTGCCCGTGCCGCCGCCATCAACATGGTTCCCACCTCCACCGGTGCGGCCAAGGCTATCGGCCTGGTGCTCCCCGAGCTGAAGGGCAAGCTGGACGGCTACGCCATCCGCGTTCCCGTCCCCACGGGCTCTGCCACCGACCTCACCGTTACCGTCTCCCGCGAAACCACGGTGGAGGAAGTCAACGCAGCGCTCAAGCGCGCCTCCGAGTCCGACGCGCTGCAGGGATTCCTCACCTACACGGAGGAGCCCATCGTGTCCTCCGATATCGTCGGTGACCCCGCTTCCTCGATCTTCGACGCCGGCCTCACCAAGGTCATCGGCAACCAGGTCAAGGTTGTTTCCTGGTATGACAACGAATGGGGCTACTCCAACCGCCTCGTCGACCTCACGGAGCTTGTGGCAGCCAAGCTGGGCTAGGGTTAGACACATGACATCACACACCCTCAACGAACTGATCGCTGAAGGTGTCCGCGGGCGGTACATTCTGGTTCGAAGTGACCTGAATGTGCCGCTCGACGGCTCTACAGTCACTGACGATGGCCGCATCAAGGCCTCGCTCCCAGTGCTGGCAAAGCTCACGGACGCCGGTGCCCGCGTGCTGGTAACAGCCCACCTCGGACGCCCCAAGGGGGCCCCGGAGGACAAATACTCCCTGCGCCCTGCAGTGGACCGCCTCGCCGAACTTGCCGGCTTCAAGGCCACCCTGGCTGCCGACACTGTCGGCGACGCCGCCAGGGCAGCTGCCGCGTCCTTGCAGGACGGGGAAGTCCTGGTCCTGGAGAACGTCCGGTTCGACGCCCGCGAGACCAGCAAGGACGACGCCGAACGCGGTGCCTTCGCCGACGAATTGGTGGCCCTCACCGGCAGCAACGGCGCCTATGTGGACGATGCTTTCGGTGCTGTCCACCGCAAGCACGCCAGCGTCTACGACGTCGCCACCCGGCTCCCGTCGTACCAGGGCGACCTGGTGCACACCGAGGTGGAAGTCCTGCGGAAGCTGACCGCCGACACGCAGCGCCCCTATGTGGTGGTTCTGGGCGGTTCCAAGGTCTCGGACAAGCTCGCGGTCATCGACAACCTGATCGGCAAGGCTGACACCATCCTGGTGGGCGGCGGCATGCTCTTCACGTTCCTGGCCGCACAGGGCCACAAAGTTGCTTCAAGCCTCCTCGAGAAGGACCAGATCCCTGTGGTCCAGGACTACCTGAAGCGCGCTACGGACGCCGGTACTGAATTCGTGGTTCCCACGGACGTGGTGGTGGCAGAGAAGTTTGCTGCCGACGCCGCGCACGAGACAGTGCCGGCTGACGCCATTGAGGGCAGCAGCTTTGGTGCCCAGGGCATCGGCCTGGACATTGGACCGGATACCGCTGCGGCCTTCGCCGAGCGGATCAAGGGAGCCCGTACGGTCTTCTGGAACGGTCCGATGGGTGTCTTCGAATTCGAAGCATTCTCTGCAGGCACCCGCGCCATCGCGCAGGCCCTGACGGAAACCGACGGGTTCACCGTAGTGGGCGGCGGCGATTCCGCTGCAGCAGTGCGCACCCTGGGATTCCGTGATGACCAGTTCGGCCACATTTCCACCGGTGGCGGCGCCAGCCTGGAATACCTCGAAGGCAAGGAACTCCCCGGCCTGAGCGTCCTGGACCGGTAGAACCACCGCTGCTGTCCCGCAGTAACGGACTTCGCAGTCCTCCGGCCGGCAGGTTGCCCGCGGCAGCCTGCCGGCCGAACACATATCAAGAACTTTTGGAGATTACGTGACTACGTCAACGAACGGCGCTTTCGACCGCAAGCCCTTCATCGCGGGCAACTGGAAAATGAACATGGACCACGTGCAGGGCATCACCCTGCTGCAGAAACTCGCCTGGACGCTGTCCGACGCCAAGCACGACTACAGCCGCGTCGAGGTTGCAGTCTTCCCGCCGTTCACCGACCTCCGCGGCGTCCAGACCCTGGTCCAGGGCGACGACCTGGAGGTTGCCTACGGTGGGCAGGACCTTTCGCAATTCGATTCGGGGGCGTACACCGGCGACATTTCCGGGCAGTTCCTGAACAAGCTTGGCTGCAAGTACGTCCTGGTGGGGCACAGCGAACGCCGCACCATCCACAACGAGTCGGATGACGTCCTCAACGCCAAGGTCAAGGCAGCTTTCAAGCACGGCGTTACCCCGGTCCTCTGCGTCGGCGAGGGGCTGGAGATCCGCCAGGCCGGGACCCACGTCGAGCACACGCTGCAGCAGCTCCGCGCCGGCGTAGCAGGCCTCACCAACGAGCAGGCAGCCGACCTGGTGGTTGCCTACGAGCCCGTCTGGGCCATTGGCACCGGCGAGGTGGCCGGTCCGGAGGACGCACAGGAAATGTGCGCCGCCATCCGGGCCGAACTGGAAAAACTGTTCGGCGCCGACGTGGCGGCCAAGACCCGCCTGCTCTACGGCGGTTCGGTCAAGGCCAGCAATGCTGCCGCCATCCTTCAGGAGCGCGACGTCGATGGCGTCCTGGTGGGCGGTGCAAGCCTTGACCCCGCTGAGTTTGCTAATATTGTCAGGTTCGAGAGCCACTTGGTGACGGACTAGCCTGCCACCGGTACATACTCCCGCAATTCCAACTTTCGAAAGGCCGTCGTGGACGTTCTTCATGTCATTCTGCAGATCCTCCTGGGGATCACCAGCCTCCTGCTGACGCTGCTGATCCTCCTGCATAAGGGACGCGGCGGCGGGCTGTCAGATATGTTCGGTGGCGGCATGAGTTCGGGGCTCAGCTCTTCGGGCGTGGCAGAACGCAACCTGAACCGCTTCACCATCATCCTGGGCGTGACCTGGGGCGTCGTGATCATCGCACTCGGCCTGATCATGCGGTTCAGCGGTACTGCTGACTCGTAAAGAATTCGCTGGATAGGGTCCAGTGGCACTCCCGCCACGCGGCCCCTGACCCTAAACTGTGGCTGTCGGTTCGCCCGGCAGCCGCAGTTTTTTGGTTTAAGCTGCAGGGCTCCGGTTACGGGTTCGAGGAAGGAGTTTCCATGGTCCATCCGTCATCAGGCTTTCGGGGCACCCGGGCCGGGGTGGTTGCAGGCTCCGGTTCGAGCCTGCAGTCCAACGACGTGTCGGCGGGTTCCCTCCCGCGGATCCGTGTGTCCTATTGGTGCGCCAAGGGCCATGAGACCCAGCCGGTGTTCCTGAAGATGCCTGAGGAGCAGATTCCCCGAATCTGGGACTGCCGGAGATGCGGCGCGCCGGCATCCAGGGACGGGCAGGCAGCGGCCGACGACCCGTTTGAGGACGGCTACAAGAGCCACCTTGACTACGTTAAAGAACGGCGCTCCGGCCAGGACGCCGAAGACGTCCTGGCCGGAGCGCTGGAGAAGCTACGCGCCCGCGGCGTCCTTCCGGACCAGTTGCTCGGGGACGCGTGAGGCTGCGTTCTCGTCGATAAGCCACAACGTGCGGGAGGTTCCGCGAGGCCCGGATGCGGGCACCTGCACCGGGTTGGCCCCGGCCAGGGCGAGTCCCACGGCTCCTGCCTTGTCCTCACCGGCCACAACCATCCAGACCTCTGCTGCCGTGTTGATGGCAGGTAGGGTCAGGGAGATGCGCAGCGGGGGCGGCTTGGGGGAATTCCGCACACCCACCACGGTGCGCTCCTTCTCGCGGACTCCGGCCTGCTCCGGGAACAGCGAAGCAATGTGGGCGTCAGGACCCACACCCAGCAGGACCACGTCCAGGCGGGGGAGTGCGGATGGTTCCTCGGGCCTGTCATCGGACATGTCAGCCGCGTGCTCGGCTGCTGCGGCGTCGCGCAGCTGGCGTGCATAGTCCTCCGCCGCTTCCTCGGGCGTGCCAAACTCATCGGACGAACTCGGCGAGTGGATCCGTTCCGGGTCCACGGGAATATGCGAGAGCAATGCGTCGAAGGCCTGTTTGGTGTTCCGCTCCGGATCTGCGGAACCGACGAAGCGTTCGTCACCCCACCAGAAGTTGACCTTGGACCAGTCGACGGCAGGCGCTGCCGGGGAGTCCGCGACAGCTTTCAGCGTGCCGATTCCCACGGTTCCCCCGGTGAGCACCACCGTGGCTTCTCCGTACTTGTCCTGGACATCAACGAGCTTGGTGATCAGGCGTGCCGCTATGGCGGCCATGAGGACGGACGAATCAGGATGGATACTTACTCGTGGGTCAACGCTCACTGGGTCGGACGCTCCTTAGATTGGTACGTGGCAGTCCAATAGTAATCACTTCGCCAAAGACTTCGTCGGGGTCCAGCCGGCGCAGTTCCTCGGCGAGGCAGTCGCGGAGGCTGCGGCGCGGGAGGGAGATGCGCTGGGCGGGTTGGCCCGGCTGGGTGAGTTCGGCGATGGAAAGTCCCGGGCGGAACAGCTGGACGTCGCCGCCGGGCCGGCTGAGGCGGACGCGGCGGATGCCGGTCCCGGCCGGGTCCGCGACGATGGTCACCGGGGCGTCCAGGGTTAGGGTGAGCCAGGCTGCCAGCAGGATGGTGGACGGTGAGTCCGAGGCGCCCTCGACTGCTACCGCGGTCACCGGCGAAGAGTCCACTTCGTCGAGGGCGGCAGCGAGCTGGATGCGCCAGTTGGTCAGCCGGGTCCATGCGAGGTCGGTGTCCCCGGCCTTGTAGGTTTGGTGGATCCGTTCCAGGGCAGCCTGCGGGTCGGGTTCGTTCGCGGAGTCGGTGATCCGGCGGTGCGCGATCGCGCCGATGGATGTTTCGCAGGCGTTCTCGGGGGCGCCGTGCGGCCACCAGGCCACGATCGGTGCGTCCGGGAGCAGCAGCGCCGCGACCAGGGACTCACTTTCGTGGGCGAGCTGGCCGTAGCCGCGCAGCACGATGACCTCGGATGCGCCGGCATCCCCGCCAACCCGGATCTGCGCGTCCAGCCTGTCCTGGGACTCCTTCCCGGCGTCGGCGAGCACGATGATCCGGCACGGGTGTTCCCGGGACGCGTCGTTCGCAGCCTCGATCGCTTCTTCCTCGAGCCCGGACTTGGTTACCACGACGAGGGTCAGGACCCGGCCCAGGGCGATCACACCGCCCTGCTCGCGCAGGGCCATGAGCTTCTTGGAGACCTTCGAGGTAGTGGTATCGGGCAGGTTTACGATCATGGCCTTCTCCAGGTTCGTCCGTCACGGGCCAGCAGCTCATCAGCGCTGGCCGGGCCCCAGGAACCGGGGGCGTAGGGTTCGGGCTGTTCGGACAGTGATGCCCAGTATTCCTCGAACGGGTCAAGAATCTTCCAGGACAGTTCCACTTCCTCGTGCCGGGGGAACAGCGGCGGCTCACCGAGCAGCACGTCCAGGATCAACCGCTCATACGCCTCCGGGGAAGACTCGGTGAACGAGTGGCCGTACCCGAAGTCCATGGTGACGTCGCGGACTTCCATCTGCGTGCCGGGGACCTTGGACCCGAACCGGATCGTCACGCCTTCATCGGGCTGGACCCGGATCACCACCGCGTTCTGCCCGAAGTCGTCCTCACCGTGATCGGTGAACAGCAGGTTCGGGGCGCGCTTGAACACCACGGCGATCTCCGTGACGCGCCGGCCCAGGCGCTTGCCAGCGCGCAGGTAGAACGGCACCCCGGACCAGCGGCGGGTGTGGATGTCCACCCTGACCGCGGCATAGGTTTCCGTGGTCGAATCGGCGGGAATGCCTTCTTCCTCCAGGTAGCCCAGGACCTGCTCGCCGCCCTGCCAGCCTCCGCTGAACTGGCCCCGCGCCGAGTGCGTCGACAAATCCTCCGGAAGCTTGACCGCTGCCAGGACTTTTTCCTTCTCCGCCCTCAGGTCATCGGCGTTGAACGAGATCGGCTCCTCCATCGCGGTCAGCGCGAGCAGCTGCAGCAGGTGGTTCTGGATCACGTCCCGTGCCGCGCCGACACCGTCGTAGTACCCTGCCCGGCCACCGGTGCCGATGTCCTCGGCCATGGTGATCTGGACATGGTCCACATAGTTGGCGTTCCACAGCGGCTCGAACAGCTGGTTCGCGAAGCGCAGCGCCAGGATGTTCTGCACCGTTTCCTTGCCCAGGTAATGGTCAATCCGGAACACCGCGTCCGGCGGGAACACCGATTCGACAATGTCGTTCAGCTGCCGGGCCGATTCCAGGTCATGGCCGAACGGCTTCTCGATCACCACGCGGCGCCACTTGTCACCGTCGGCCTGCGCGAGGCCGTGCTTGGAGAGCTGACGGCAGACCTGCTCGAAAGCTTTCGGCGGGATCGACAGGTAGAACGCGTGGTTGCCCCGGGTGCCCCGGACGTCGTCAAGTTCCTTGATCGTTTCGCCGAGCCGCTCAAACGCCGCGTCGTCGTCGAACTCGCCCTGGACAAACCTGATGCCCTCGGACAGCTGGTTCCACACCGCCTCATCAAACGGGGTGCGGGCATGGGCCTGCACCGAGGCGTTCACCTCGGCGGCGAAGTCCTCCTTGTCCCACTCCCGGCGGGCGAAACCCACCAACGCGAAACTGGGCGGCAACAGGCCACGGTTGGCGAGGTCGTACACCGCGGGCATGAGCTTCTTGCGGGCAAGATCGCCCGTGACCCCGAAAAGTACCAACGAGGACGGACCGGCGATCCGGTTCAAACGGCGGTCACGCGGATCACGCAGCGGATTACGCCCGCGGCCCGTGCCTTTCCGGCCGTATTCAGTTTCTGGCATGGTTGCTTTTGTGCCTTAGCTTTCGGTTGCGGATGCGCGGGTGGACAGTGCAGCGACGACGCCCTGCAGCTGCGCCACGCCGGCGGCACGGTCGGTGAGGTGGAGGCGCAGCACGGGACGGCCGTGCTCACCCAGGACCTGGGCATCGCCTGCAGCCTGGGCAGCGATGAGCTCGCCAAAGGTGAACGGCCGGTCCGGGATGCCCAGGTCCTCAGCCGGGGCGGCAGTGACCTGGAGGAACACGCCGATGGCAGGTCCACCCTTGTGGAACTGTCCGGTGGAGTGCAGGAACCGCGGGCCCCAGCCGAAGGTCACCGGGCGGCCGGTGGCAGCTGCCAGATCGTCGCGGATGCCTTCGAGTCCCGCGAAAGCCAACCGGTCAAAGTACGCCTGCACGCTCAGGTAGCTGTCAGAAGCCAAGGTGCCCAGGAGCGCCTTGACGGCACCTTCCGCCGTTGCTGCGTCGCCGAGCCAGTCGCCGCCGCGCACCTCAATGGCGCCGTCGACGAAAGCTGCCGGAGTCGGTTCCGGCTGGGCATCCAGCAACCCGCGTGCCGCTACTTTGGCGGCTTCGACGTCGGGCTGGTCGAACGGGTTGATCCCCAGCAACCGGCCCGCAACGGCGGTGGCGAACTCCCACACCATCATCTGGGTGGCAAGGCCGCCGGCAATGGCTGCCTGGTTCTCGCCGAGTTCGATGTCGGCATCGGCTGCCACGAGCCGGACCACCAGCACGTCGGGAGCGCCTGATGTTACCTCCGGGGCCTGCGGACCTGCGACCACCGGCAGGATGCCCGTGCCGAGCTTGCCGGTGGATTCGGCGATGAGCTGTTCAGCCCAGTCGGCGAATCCAACGATGCCGGAGCCGTCCTCTGCGATGACGATCTTGTTCCGCAGCGGGCTGGTTCCACCCAAGGTGGCACCCAGGGCCAGGCCGATGTTGTCCGCGGCATCGTCGTTGAGGATCTCGGCAGCTTCCTCCGCCTCGTCCAGGAAAGCCTGGATGTCCACGCCCGCCAGGCCGGAGGGAACCAGGCCAAACGCTGTCAGGGCCGAGTAGCGCCCACCGACATTGGGATCGGCGTTGAAGACCGCCCGGTAGCCGGCCTCCCGGGAAGCCTTGTCCAGCGGTGAGCCGGGGTCGGTCACGATGATGATCCGGCTCTTGGCGTCCACGCCGGCCTCGGTGAAGGCCTGCTCGAAGATCCGGCGCTGGGAGTCCGTTTCCAGGGTGGAGCCGGACTTGGACGACACCACAATTGCCGTCTGGGCCAGCCGGTCGGCGAGGGCGGCACGGACCTGGTCCGGGTCCGTGCTGTCCAGCACTGTCAGCTCGACGCCCGCCGTGCCCGCGATGACCTCGGGGGCCAGCGAGGACCCGCCCATACCGCAAAGCACGATCCGGTCCACGCCCTCGGAGCGCAGCGCGTCCCGGAGTTCCAGGATGTCCTTGACCAGGGGCTGTGAAACCGTGGCGGCCTCCACCCAGCCCAGGCGGACCGCTGATTCGGATTCGGCATCCGGACCCCACAAGGTGTGGTCCTTCGCAAAGATCCGGGTGGCGACCCGGTCCTGGACCAGGCCGGAAAGGTGCTGTTCAAGCGCCTGCTGGGCAGCGCCGGTGGCGTCGTAGCTGAGAGTGCTCATAGGTGTTAGGAAGCCTTTCGTGCAGAAGCGAGGGCGCCTTCGACGTCGGCCAGGAGTTCCTTCCAGCTGGCCACGAACTTGTCCAGGCCTTCGGTTTCAAGGAGTGCGACGACGTCATTGTAGGAGACGCCGAGCTTCTCGAGGGCGTCGAGGGTGGCGTTCGCCTCCTCATAGGTGCCGGAGACGGTGTCGCCGGTGACCACGCCGTGGTCGAAAGTGGCATCCAGGGTCTTTTCCGGCATGGTGTTCACGACGCCGGGGGCCACGAGTTCGGTGACGTACAGGGTGTCCGGGTAGGCCGGGTCCTTCACGCCGGTGGAGGCCCACAGGGGGCGCTGGGGGAGTGCACCGGCGCCGGCCAGCAGGGCCCAGCGTTCGGTGGCGAACAGTTCCTCGTAGACCTGGTAGGCCAGGCGGGCGTTGGCGAGGCCGGCCTTGCCCTTGAGGGCCTTGGCTTCTTCGGTGCCGATCTTGTCGAGGCGCTTGTCGATCTCGGAGTCCACGCGGGAAACGAAGAAGGACGCCACCGAGTGGATCTTTGAAAGGTCGTGGCCGTTTTCCTTGGCCTGCTCCAGGCCGGACTGGAAGGCGTTGATGACCGCGCGGTAGCGCTCCAGGGAGAAGATCAGCGTGACGTTGACGCTGATGCCCTCTGCCAGGGTGGCCGTGATGGCTTCGAGGCCCTCGACGGTTGCGGGGATCTTGATGTGGACGTTGGCCTTGTTGACGCGCTGGTAGAGGTGCTTGGCCTCGGCAATGGTTCCTGCGGTGTCCCAGGCAAGGCGTGGGTCGACCTCGATGGAGACCCGGCCGTCGATTCCCCGGGTGGCCGCGGCGACTGGGGCGAAAAGGTCGCACGCGTCGGCGACGTCGGTGGTGGTGATCTCGAAGATCGTGTCCTCCACGCTGGCGCCCTCTGCTGCCTTGGCGGCGATGATGTGGTCGTAGTCGGTGCCCGACGTGATGGCGGCGTGGAAGATCGAGGGGTTGGTGGTAACGCCAACCACGTTCTTTTCTTCGATGAGCTTCCGGAGGGTGCCGGTTTCCAGGCGTCCGCGGGAGAGGTCGTCGAGCCAGATGGAAACGCCGGCGTCGGAGAGCTGCTGGGTGGGAGTTGTCATTGTTGTATCTCCTAAAAGTTTAGGTTTCAGGCCTGCAGGCCGGCGAGGGAGTCCTTGGCGGCGGCGGCCACTGCTTCCGCCGTGATGCCGAACTCCTGGAAGAGGCGCTTGTAGTCCGCGGAAGCGCCATAGTGCTCAAGGCTGATGGAGCGGCCTGCGTCGCCGACGAATTCGCGCCAGCTAAGGGCCAGCCCGGCTTCGACGGACACGCGTGCCTTGACTGCCGCGGGCAGGACCGATTCGCGGTAGGCGGCGTCCTGCTTCTTGAACCATTCAACGCAGGGCATGGACACCACGCGGGCTGCGATGCCGTCGGCCTGCAGCGCCTCGCGGGCCTGGACAGCCAGCTGGACCTCGGAACCGGTGGCAATCAGGATCACATCGGCCGGCACCGTGGCGCCGTCCTTCGATGCCTCGGCCAGCACGTAGCCGCCCTTCGCCACGCCTGCCGTCGACGCGAAAGTGTCGCCGCCGGCGTCGCCCTCGCCGCGTTCCCACGTGGGGATGTTCTGGCGGGTCAGGACGATGCCTGCGGGGTTGGCGTGGTTTTCCAGCATGGTCTTCCACGCGGCTGCCACTTCGTTGGCGTCACCGGGGCGGACGACGTCCAGGCCCACGATGGCGCGCAGCGACGCGAGCTGTTCCACGGGCTGGTGGGTGGGGCCGTCCTCGCCCAGGCCGATGGAGTCGTGCGTCCAGACGTACAGGGACGGGACACCCATCAGGGCACCGAGGCGGATGGCAGGACGCTGGTAGTCGCTGAAGATCAGGAACGTGCCAGAGAACGCCCGGGTGTTGCCGGCCAGGCTGATGCCATTCACGATCGCCGCCGCAGCGTGCTCACGGATACCAAAGTGCAGCACCCGGCCGTACGGGTTGCCGGACCAGGCGCCGGTCTGCTTGGAGGCCGGGACGAAGGACGGTGAACCTTCGATGGTGGTGTTGTTGGACTCTGCCAGGTCGGCGGAGCCGCCCCACAGCTCGGGCAGGACCGGGCCGAGGGCATTCAGGACCTTGCCGGAGGCTGCGCGGGTGGAGACATCCTTGCCGGCCGGGAAGACCGGAAGCGCGGCGTCGACGTCGGCAGGGAGTTCCTGCGCCTCGATCCGCTGGAGGAGGGCGGCGCCTTCGGGGTTGGCTGCCTGCCAGGCGTTGAAGGATTCTTCCCATTCCTTGTGCTCGGCAGCGCCGCGTTCCACTACTGCACGGGCGTGGTCCAGGACTTCCTGGTCCACCTCGAAGGACTTGGCGGGGTCGAAGCCCAGCACCTCCTTCAGCGCGGCAACCTCGTCGGCGCCGAGGGCGGAACCGTGGATCTTGCCGGTGTTCTGCTTCTTGGGGGCCGGGTAGCCGATGATGGTGCGCAGCGAAATGATGGACGGCTTGGAGGTCTCCGCCTTGGCCGCGAGCAGGGCACTGTAGAGCTCCTGGACGTCTTCCTTGTATTCGCCCGTCCGGGTCCAGTCCACGCGCTGGGTGTGCCAGCCGTAGGCTTCGTAGCGCTTCAGGACATCCTCGGTGAACGCGATGTCGGTGTCGTCCTCGATGGAGATGTGGTTCTCGTCGTAGATCACCACGAGGTTGCCCAGTTCCTGGTGGCCTGCCAGCGAGGACGCCTCGGACGTGACGCCTTCCTGGAGGTCGCCGTCGGAGGCGATGACCCAGATGGTGTGGTCGAACGGCGACTCGCCGGCCGGCGCATCGGCGTCGAACAGGCCACGCTGGCGGCGCTGGGAGTACGCGAAGCCCACCGAGGACGCCAGGCCCTGGCCCAGCGGGCCCGTGGTGATCTCCACGCCGGCGGTGTGCTTGTACTCGGGGTGTCCCGGAGTTAGCGAGCCCCAGGTGCGCAGGGCCTCCAGGTCCTTCAGTTCCAGCCCATAGCCGGAAAGGAAGAGCTGGATGTAAAGGGTCAGGGACGTGTGGCCCGGGGAAAGGATGAACCGGTCACGGCCAAGCCACTGTGGATCACGCGGGTCGTGGCGCATCAGCTTCTGGAAGAGAAGGTATGCGGCGGGTGCCAGGCTCATGGCAGTTCCGGGGTGGCCGTTGCCCACCTTCTCGACGGCGTCCGCGGCCAGGACACGGATGGTGTCCACGGCGCGCTGGTCCAAGCTGGTCCATGACAGTTCTTGCTCTTCCAAATGTGGCACGAAAACCGGGCCCCTCTCTGTGCTGGCGTTCGGTGGTACACCGGATCCGGTCAAGGGTGCTCTGCTTGGCGCCCGCTGCGGTGTGTACCAGCCGTTCACCATCGAAACGTTGATCCTTGCATTCAGTCACGGACAGCAACGGGAATGCGTTTTCCACCGCTTTCTTGCTGCGTGCTGATCTGGTGACAGCTTAGCTCTTATCCATCCTTCGGGCGCCGCAAATCTCACGTTTTGGACGCAATTTCCCCTTTTGTGAATCACTATTCCGGCGCGGTGACTTAATCTGCTCGAATGGGCCCGCGAGCAATCAATTGCGCATATTGCGGGGCAGGGGAAGTGCTTGCGGCGCGGTATGATATTCGGAGGCCAACGCCGGGCGCGCATCCTTATTGCCGCCCGGAGTTTCCCGGCTGTTGCACGCACCTTGCGCTTTTCCATCCCTGAGTGCCGTGCCCGGGTCCGGGCCGCACGACCGGAGCTGCCCTGCAGCCTCAACTGCCACACAGAACGGGTGACTGCCACCGTGAGCACAACAGATACGCCGCTGAACGCATCCCGGGCCTCCGGCATCGGGTTTGCCCGTAAGGCCAAGGCGTATCTCGCCCTCACCAAGCCTCGCGTGATCGAACTGCTCCTGGTCAGCACGCTTCCCACCATGATTTACGCCGAGCGGGGCTTCCCTTCCATTGGGCTGATCCTTGCCACCCTGGTAGGCGGCGCCTTCGCCGCCGGCAGTGCGGGGGCATTCAACTGCTACATCGACCGGGACATCGACAAGCTGATGCACCGGACGGAAAACCGGCCGCTCGTCACGGGTGAGGTCACCCCGCGGGAAGCATTGGTCTTCTCCTGGCTGCTGGGTGCGGCGGCCATCGTGATCCTCTGGTTTGGCGCCAACCCGCTTTCGGCGTGGCTGGGTCTGGGGGCAATCTTCTTCTACGTCGTCATCTACACCATGATCCTCAAGCGCCGCACGGCGCAGAATATCGTGTGGGGAGGCGCCGCAGGCTGCTTCCCGGTGCTGATTGCATGGGCCGCCGTAACCAACTCCGTCGAATGGCCCGCCGTCATCCTGTTCATGGTGATTTTCCTCTGGACGCCTCCGCACTACTGGCCCCTGTCGATGCGCTACGGCGAGGACTACCGGAACGCCAACGTCCCAATGCTCGGCGCCATTGCCGGCGCCAAGGTGGTGTCCGTCCAGGTGGTGTTGTACGCCTGGGCCATGGTGGCCTCATCCCTGCTGATGATCCCGGCGGGCGGGGCCGGCTGGGTATACACGGCAACTGCGGTCATCGCGGGCGCCTGGTTCCTCTACGAGTCCCATGCACTGTACTCCCGCGCCCACCGGGAGGATATTTCCGACAAGCGCGCCATGAAGGTATTCCACGGTTCCATCAGCTACTTGACGCTGCTCTTCATCGCCCTCGCGGTGGACCCGTTCGTCGGGAGCGCGGTCATGCCCGGCTAGCCGGTACCACTCGGGCCCAAGGCGGCCTCCGCTTAGCAGCGGGGGCCGCCGTTCCGGTTTAAGTCCGGCTTCCAGCGCATATGACAGTTTTGTCATATGCATCACTTTCACTGTCATTGCCAGTGACGGGCTGCTTACGGTGGAGCGGACCCTTTCCGCGACCTAAGGAAACTCCATGGAAGCCCGTCCCTCCGCCGTCCGTACCCCAAGCCACAGCCCGCCGGGAGGTGGCGGAGGCAGCCGCCGCTTCCGGTTCCGCGCTGCGTTCCTCTCCCACCTTGGTGCCGACGTACCGGCGTCCCTGGTGGTGTTCCTCGTTGCACTTCCGCTGTCGCTGGGGATCGCAGCGGCGTCCGGCGCGCCGATCATGGCCGGCCTGATTGCGGCCGCCATTGGTGGGATCGTGGCCGGAAGCCTCGGGGGTTCACCCCTCCAGGTGAGCGGACCGGCGGCCGGGCTCACCGTCGTCGTGGCCGGCCTGGTCCAGGACTTCGGCTGGCAGGTGACCTGCGCCATCACCGCGGCCGCCGGCGTCGTCCAGCTCCTGTTGGGCTTCAGTCGGGTAGGCAGGGCAGCCCTGGCCGTATCGCCGGTAGTGGTCAAGGCCATGCTCGCCGGCATCGGTGTCACCATCATCCTGCAGCAGCTGCATGTGATCCTTGGGTCCCGGCCTGCCGGATCTGCGCTTGAGAACCTTGCCGGACTGCCGGCGGCCATCACCAGCCTCGAACTGCACGCGGCCCTGCTGGGGCTGGCCGTCGTGGCCATCCTGCTGTGCTGGAAGTTCCTGCCGGCGGCCATCCAGCGGGTCCCCGGCCCCCTGGCCGCCGTCGCAGCGGGCACCGCACTGGCCGTCGCGTTGGCGCCCGGGGTTGAACGAATCTCATTGGACGGGTCCATCGTCGACGCCATCGCCCTGCCGCAGCTCCCTGACGGAAACTGGCGCGCCTTCGCTTTCGCCGTCATGACCATGGCGCTGATCGCCAGTATTGAGTCCCTCTTATCCGCGGTTGCCGTGGACAAGATGCAAACCGGCCCACGGACCAAGCTCAACCGGGAGCTTATCGGCCAGGGCACGGCAAACATCCTCTCCGGCTCGCTGGGCGGCCTTCCCGTCACGGGCGTGATCGTGCGCAGCGCCACCAATGTGGAAGCGGGCGCCGCCACCCGCCTGTCCGCGGTGCTCCATGGCGTGTGGGTCCTCGCCTTCTCGGCGCTCTTCGCGGGCCTGATCCAGCTGATCCCGCTGGCCGTCCTGGCCGGCCTGCTGGTGGTGATCGGTGCCCGCCTGATCAAGGTGGCGGACATCCGCACCAGCCTGCGGACCGGTGACCTTCCGATCTATGCCGCAACCCTGGTCTGCGTGGTGTTCCTGAACCTGCTCGAGGGCGTCATGATCGGCCTCGCCCTCGCCGCCGCCAACGTGCTCTGGCGTGTCCTGCGGGCCCAGATCCATGCCCACCCGCCGGCCGCCCCGTCGTCGCCCTGGCGCGTGACCATCGCCGGTTCCTGCAGCTTCTTCGCGCTGCCAAGGCTCAACCCTGTCCTTGCGGTTGTACCGGCCGGCAAGGAAGTAGTGGTGGAGCTGAACGCAGACTACATTGACCACCCGTTCCGCGAAGCGCTGCTTGCCTGGCAACTGCAGCACCAGTCGACCGGCGGCGCGGTGAGCATTGAAGAGCACGGCAACACCGTCTTCCAGGATGCGGGACACCAGGCGCCCAGGCGTGAAAATGCCACCGAGTTGCCGCTTCCGCCGCGGAAGGAACCCCTGCTGGTGGGGGTCAACAAATACCACCGCCGGTTTGCCCACCAGGTCTGTCCGCTGGTTCATGACCTGACCGACGGCCAGAATCCTGACAGCCTGTTCGTCGCCTGCGTCGATTCCCGCGTCAACCCGAACCTGATCACCAGCAGCGGCCCCGGCGACCTGCTCACGCTGCGGAACATCGGCAACGTGGTGGGCAGCCACGGGCAGGAGGCCTCGATTGACTCGGCCCTGTCCTTTGCCCTCAACGGCCTGCGGGTGCAGTCCCTGGTCATTTGCGGGCACTCCAACTGCGGCGCCATGAAGGCGCTGCTTGCGGAAGCCGACGGCGGAGACAACGGTTCGCTGGGCCCGGCGTTCACGTCATGGCTGGACCATGCCCGGCCCAGCTATGCGGCACTGCTGGCAGGGCACCCGGTGGGCCGGCAGGCCGCAGCAGCGGGCTACGGCACCCTGGACCAGCTCTCCATGGTCAACGTGGCCGTGCAGTTGGCAAAGCTCCAGGACCATCCGGTGGCAGGGCCTGCGCTGGCCGATGGAACGGTCCAGGCCACGGGACTCTTCTATGACATTGCCACGGCCCGGGTACTGCGGGTCTCCGCGGACGGCATCGAGAACCTGGATCCTGCCTTCGACGCCGCCACCAAGGGCAGCGCCGTCGCGGCCGGCCGCTGACCTGCGGCCTTAAGACGTGAAGGCGCCCCGGTCCTGGACTGGACCGGGGCGCCTGGCGCGGCTTGGGCTATTTCAGCGTGCTGGACCGGGCGATGTCCCAGGCGTTCGTCGATGCTGCCATGAGCAGGGCCGCGCCGAGCATGTGGGCCGCCACCAGCAACGCGGGAATGCCGTTGTAGTACTGCGTGAAACCGATGATGGCCTGGAGGACGGTGACTCCCAGGAGCATCAGGACCGCCGTCCGGAAGGGGCCAGTGATGCGCCGCCGGATGACCAGCACCAGCGCCACCACCGTTCCCGCGGTAACCAGGTAGGCCGGTACGGCGTGGATGTGGGAGAACAGGTCCCAGTCAAGGTCATTGCGGGGAGCATCGGCGTCACCCGCGTGCGGACCCGCACCCGTGACCACCACGCCGAGCATCACGGCCACTGCGGAGAAGAGCGCGACGGCGGCCGTCACCGGGCGCAGCACGGGCGGCAGTTGGGCGGGTCGGCCTGCGGGGAAGCGGCCGGTCCGGCCGAAGGCGCGGTTCACCAGCAGGGTGGAGAACACCACCAGGGCCATCGACACCAGGAAGTGCAGGCCCACCACCCACGGATTGAGGTTGGTAAGCACGGTGACGCCGCCGATGACGGCCTGGGCCGGGATGCTGGCGAGCAGTCCGAGGGCCAGCAGGAAGAGGTCCTTGCGTTCCTTGCGCAGGTTCCACAAGTAGACCAGCATGAGCGCGGCCACGGCGGCCAGCGCGAAGGTCAGGAGCCGGTTGCCGAACTCGATGAAGCCGTGGATGCCCATCTCGGGAGTGTTCATGATCGAGTCCGAGGTGCAGCGGGGCCAGGTGGGGCAGCCAAGGCCTGACGCCGTCAGGCGGACGGCCCCGCCCGTGACAACCAGGAGCGTCTGGCCGATCAGGGAGGCAACGGCGAGGCGCCGGATGCGGGCGTCCACCGTGCGGGGGAGCCGCGACGCCAGGCGGCCGGCAATCTGGGGGAGGCGTGAAGCCGTGGTCACGATTATCTCAATTCCACTTGAACCAACGGATGGCTGCGGCTCCGGCAATGACGGTCCAAAGCAGCAGGATCAGGGCGGCGCCGCCGTTCACGGCCCCGCCCAGAAAAGCGGCGCGCATCGATTCCCCGAGGGCGCCGGAAGGCAGGAAATGGACAACGGCCTGCGCCGCGGCGGGCAGTCTTTCCGCCGGAATGACGATGCCGCCCATGGCTCCGAGCAGGATCCACAACAGATTGGTGATCGCCAACGTCGCTTCCGGCCGGACAGTTCCGGCCACCAGCAGCCCCAGCGCGGTGAATGCCGCCGCGCCCAGCGCAAGCAGCGCAAGGCCGGGGAGCCAGGCCGACGCCGTCGGCTGCCAGCCCAGCGCCAGGGCAACCAGCCCCACCACCACCACCTGGAGGCACAGGACGGCCAGGACCGAGAGGACCTTGCCGGCGATCAGGCCGCCGCGGCCCAGGGGCGTCGTGGACAGGAACCGGAGCACCCCGTAGCGGCGGTCGAAGCCGGTGCCGATGCCCTGGCCGGTGAAAGCCGTGGACATGGCGCACAGGGCGAGGATCCCCGGAACGGCAACGTTGATGCGGCTGGAGCCCATACCGTCCAGGAAGGGCGTCACCGTCAGGCCGACCAGTGCCAGCAGCGGCAACACCACGGCCAGGATCAGCTGCTCGCCGTTCCGCAGCATGGTCAGTGCCTCGTATTTGCCTTGCAGGAGGACGCGGCGCAGCAGGGACGCGGGCTGCTGCGTCTCCCGGATCGCTGCGGTGCTCATCGGATTTCCTTTCCTGAGATGTCCAGAAAGACGTCTTCAAGGCTACGCGCCTGGAGGCTCATCGATGCCGGCATGATGCCCTTTGCTTCCCACCACTGGGCCAGGGCGGAGAGGTGGCCAGGTGTGAGGGCACCGGTGACGGCGTAGCTGCCGGCGCGGGATTCGGAGACATCGACGTCGTCCGGGAGCACCGCAGCCAGGTCCAGCCCGGCGGGTGCCTCGAACACCAGGGTCCGGACATGCTCGTCGGCCTGGTCCGCCACCGGGCTGCGCTGCAGGAGCTCTTGGACGGTGCCTTCGGCGACGTTGCGGCCGCCGTCAATGATGTACACGTAGTCCGCAAGGCGCTGGGCGTCGTCCATGAGGTGGGTGGTCAGGATGATTCCCATGCCGCCGTCACGCAGCTCGGCGATCAGGTCGAACACCAGCTGCCGGGACTGCGGGTCAAGGCCGGCGCTGGGTTCATCCAGGAAGAGGACTTCGGGCCTGCCGATCAAGGCTGCGGCCAGTGCCAGGCGCTGCTTCTGGCCCCCGGAAAGCCGGCGGACGCTGGTCCGGCTGAAGGTATCGATCCCCAGCCTGCCCACCAGGTCTTCGAGTGGCCAGGGGCGGGCGTACAGGCCGGCGATATGCCGCAACAACGGGATGGGCCGTGCCGACGGCGGGAGCCCGCCGTCCTGCAGCATCACGCCAACGCGGGAGCGCAGGTCAGCGCCTGCGGTGGCCGGGTCCTGGTCCAGCAGGGAGATACTGCCGCCGGTACGTTTCTGCAGGCCCTGGGCGCATTCCAGCGTGGTGGTCTTGCCGGCTCCGTTTGCGCCCAGCAGCGCGGTGACCTGCCCGCGCTCGGCGATGAGGGAGACGCCACTGACAACCCTGAGCATCTTTCCGTCCAGGCTGGAAAGGGGGCCTACGTCCTTGATGAGCCCATGGATGGACAGGACGGGGGACTGGGGGGATCGCACCACAGTATTCTACGGGATGTAGTATTCAGTGCCGTCCGGCCCGCTCGGGCGGAGCCCCTGGAAACTGCCTGGGAGTCATTTTCCGTACGGAGCCAAGGTCAGCCTGCCCTTACTGGAGTGCGGGACTAAATTACGACATGATTGTGTTGTGTATTCCATGACCAACGCTACCGCTGTGCCTGTGGCCGGGCCGGGACCCGCTCCGTCCGGTCCTGTAGCAGACGCTGACGAGCGCACCCGGGACCGGGTCCTCGCTGCCGTCCTGGAACACGGGCCTGTCAGCGCCGCCGAACTGGGAGACATGCTCGGGTTCACCCCGGCCGCTGTACGGCGCCACCTGGACCACCTCTCCAGGGCCGGAGTCATCGAGGTCAAGCGCCTCGCCAAGCCGGGAGCCGGCGCCGGTCGCCCCGCACGACGTTACGTCCTCAGCTCCCAGGGCCAGTCCAGCCTGGGCAACGACTACCTGGACATTGCAGCCCTTGCACTCCAACAGCTGCAAAAGGTGGCCGGTCCCGACGCCGTACGGGCATTCGCCGAAGAACGGTTCGCTGACATGGAACGGCGCTATGCCCCGGAAATAGAGCAGGCCGGACCGGACATCAGGGACCGCGCCACCGCACTGTCAGCCGCGCTGAGCCGCGACAACTTCGTGGCCTCCGCCGCCTCCATCGAGGCAAAGGCACCCCTGCCCGCGGCGCTCTCCAGCGTCCAGCTCTGCCAGGGCCACTGCCCCATCCAGCAGCTCGCCGCCCGCTTCCCGGTGTTCTGCGACGTCGAAACCGAAGTCTTCTCAAGGCTGGTGGGAGTGGACGTACGCCGGCTCTCCACCCTGGCCCGTGGTGGCCACGTCTGCACCACCCACATTCCCACAGGCAGGCTGTCTGCCAGGCCGGCCACCGCGCCGGCGGCAGCCCCCGCCCGCCTGGACGAAGTAACCAACCATCAGCAAGAAAGGCCGTGATGACGGACCAACTATCAGAGAAAGCAGTAGCCGAAAACACTGTGATCTCGGAGATTCTGGAAAAGAATCCCGAGCTCCACGGCATCGGCAACTACGAGTACGGCTGGGCCGACAAGAACGACGTCGGCGCCAATGCACGGCGTGGTCTCGATGAAGAGGTAGTCCGGGACATTTCGGCCAAGAAGAGCGAACCGGAATGGATGCTGGACCTCCGCCTCAAGGGCCTGAAGTACTTCGACCGCAAGCCCATGCCCACCTGGGGTGCAGACCTCTCCGGCATCGACTTCGACAACATCAAGTACTTTGTCCGCTCCACCGAGAAGCAGGCTGCCACCTGGGAAGACCTCCCGGAGGACATCCGGAACACGTACGAGAAGCTGGGCATCCCGGAAGCCGAGCGCAGCCGCCTGGTTTCCGGTGTTGCCGCCCAGTACGAGTCCGAGGTTGTGTACCACCAGATCCGCGAGGACCTCGAGGCACAGGGCGTGATCTTCCTGGACACCGACACCGCGCTGAAGGAGCACCCGGAGATCTTCCAGGAGTACTTCGGCACGGTCATCCCGGTGGGCGACAACAAGTTCGCCTCGCTGAACACCTCGGTGTGGTCCGGCGGTTCCTTCGTGTATGTGCCCAAGGGCGTCCACGTGGACATCCCGCTGCAGGCGTACTTCCGCATCAACACCGAAAACATGGGGCAGTTCGAGCGGACCCTGATCATCGCCGATGAGGACTCCTACGTCCACTACATCGAAGGCTGCACGGCGCCGATCTACACCTCGGACTCCCTGCACTCCGCCGTGGTGGAAATCATCGTCAAGAAGGGCGCCCGCGTCCGGTACACCACCATCCAGAACTGGTCGAACAACGTCTACAACCTGGTGACCAAGCGCGCCGTCTGCGAAGCAGGCGCCACCATGGAATGGGTTGATGGCAACATCGGCTCCAAGGTCACCATGAAGTACCCGGCCGTCTACCTCGTGGGTGAGGGCGCCAAGGGCGAAACCCTCTCGATCGCGTTTGCCGGCGAAGGCCAGCACCAGGACACCGGCTCCAAGATGGTCCACATCGCGCCGAACACCAAGAGCTCCATCGTCTCCAAGTCGGTGGCCCGTGGCGGCGGCCGTGCAGCCTACCGCGGCCTGGTCCAGATCCGTGAAGGAGCCAAGCACTCCGCCAACACAGTGCGCTGCGACGCCCTCCTGGTGGACACCATTTCCCGGTCGGACACCTACCCGTACATCGACATCCGCGAGGACGACGTCCAGCTGGGACATGAGGCCACCGTTTCCCGCGTCAGCGAGGAGCAGCTGTTCTACCTCATGTCCCGCGGCATGCGCGAGGACGAGGCCATGGCCATGATCGTGCGCGGCTTCATTGAGCCGATCGCCCGCGAACTGCCCATGGAATACGCCCTTGAGCTGAACCGCCTCATCGAACTCCAGATGGAAGGATCCGTCGGTTAATGACTGCCGAAGCAACTACCGAAAAGGCGCGCATCGGCGCTCCTTCGATTGCCGGTTTCACCGAGGAAGGCGAGCACCTCGTCGCCTCCAAGGTGGACCGCCACCACAGCCACGGCACACAGGTCATGGCCTCCCGCGCCGAGCGGCTCACCAGCCATGACGTGGCCGACTTCGCCCTGCCCAACGGCCGGGAAGAGGAATGGCGGTTCACCCCGGTCCGTGAGATGGCCAACCTCCTGTCCGACGCCCCGTCCGAGGACGGTGCCCTGGGCGTTTCAGTAGAAGCGCCCGCAACAGTGGTGCAGCGGACCCTCCGCGCAGGCGAGGCCCCCCGCGGTGCCACCCTGGTGCCGGCCGACCGTGCCGCCGTCGTGGCTTCCGCCAACGCCGTGGAAGCCCGGCTCATCTCCATCCCGGAGAACGCCGAGCTGGACGTTCCGGTTCGACTGGTCCTGACCGGCAACGGCGCGGGCCGCCGCACCAACTCCCATGTCGTGATCGAAGCCGGAGCCAACAGCCGCTCCGTCGTGATCATCGAGCACGACGGCACCGCAGACCACAACGGCAACGTCGAGGTCCTGGTCCGCGAAGGCGCCCACCTCACCGTCGTTTCCGTGCAGCTGTGGGAAGACGACGCCAAGCACCTGGCGCAGCATGACGCCGAGGTCGCCAAGGACGCCGTGTACAAGCACATCGCCGTCACGCTTGGCGGCAAGATCGTCCGCCTGAACTCCAACGTCCGGTTCGCCGGGGAAGGAGCCGAGGCTGAGCTCCTCGGCCTCTACTTCGCCGATGCCGGCCAGCACCTGGAGCACCGTTCGTTCGTGGACCACAACGTAGCCAACTGCAAGTCCAACGTCTTGTACAAGGGCGCGCTGCAGGGCAAGGGTGCGCACACGGTCTGGGTAGGCGACGTGCTGATCCAAAAGCAGGCCGAAGGCACCGACTCCTACGAGAAGAACCAGAACCTGGTCCTGACCGACGGCTGCCGCGCGGACTCCGTGCCCAACCTCGAAATCGAGACCGGCCTGATTCAGGGTGCCGGCCACGCGAGCTCCACCGGCCGCTTCGACGACGAGCACCTGTTCTACCTGATGGCCCGCGGCATCCCCGAAGATGTTGCCCGCCGGCTGGTGGTCCGCGGCTTCCTGAACGAGATCATCCAGCAGATCAAGGTCCCGGCCCTCGAAGAGCGCCTGACCGAGGCTGTGGAACGCGAACTCACGGCAATCGACTACTAGATACAGGCAGGCAGGAACGTATGAGCGGCAAACCCAAGGGTGAGCTGGTGTGCAGCGCCAATGACATCAAGGTCAAGCAGGCGCTGCGCATCCTGGTGGACGGCCATCCAGTAGCCGTGGTCCGGGACTCGATGGGGGACATCCACGCCATCGGTGACACCTGCTCACATGCGGACATCTCCCTGTCGGAGGGCGACGTGGAAGGCTGCGCCATCGAGTGCTGGGGACACGGCTCCCAGTTCGACCTGCGCAGCGGCCAGCCGCTCCAGCTCCCCGCCTACGATCCCGTGCCGGTGTTCGCCGTCGAACTCGACGGCGACGACGTCTACGTGGACGTCACCAACGTTTTGAACGGCGCAGCAGTAAACAATTACTGAGCGCCCGCAGCACCAGACTTACGAGCGAAAAGAAAGAAGAGCATGTCAACTCTTGAGATCAAGGACCTGCACGTCAGCATTGACACGGAGCAGGGCACCAAGGAGATCCTGAAGGGCGTCAGCCTGACCATCAGGACCGGCGAGACGCACGCCATTATGGGCCCCAACGGCTCGGGCAAGTCCACCCTTGCCTCCACGATTGCAGGGCACCCCCGCTACACCGTCACCAGCGGCACCGTCACCCTGGACGGCGAAGACGTACTGGCCATGAGCGTTGACGAGCGCGCCCGCGCCGGCGTGTTCCTGGCAATGCAGTACCCGGTAGAGGTTCCGGGCGTCACTATGACCAACTTCCTGCGCACCGCCAAGACCGCAATTGACGGCGAAGCACCCAAGCTGCGTACCTGGACCAAGGACGTCAAGGACGCCATGGAGAAGCTGCGCATCGATGCCGACTTCGCCCAGCGCAACGTCAACGAAGGCTTCTCCGGCGGCGAGAAGAAGCGGGTGGAGATCCTCCAGCTGGAGCTCTTCAAACCCAAGTTCGCCGTGCTGGACGAGACCGACTCCGGCCTGGACGTCGACGCGCTGAAGATCGTCTCCGAGGGCGTCAACCGCGCACACTCCGAGGGCAACATGGGCACGCTGCTCATCACCCACTACACGCGTATCCTGCGCTACATCAAGCCTGAATTCGTCCACGTGTTCGTGGACGGCCAGGTTGTCGAGGAGGGCGGCCCCGAGCTGGCCGACCGTCTCGAGGAAGAAGGCTACGACCGTTACGCAAAGGGCGCCGGCGCAGCTACCATCGCGGCCGAGGCCGCAGTACAGGCCTAGTTAGGACTTGTCATGACCGAAATCAAGCCGGGCCGCACGGCCCTGGAGGACGTCGAAGAGGCGCTCAAGGACGTCATCGATCCTGAGCTTGGCGTGAACGTGGTGGACCTCGGGCTGCTGTACGGCCTGAAGTACTCCGATGAGGACGGCGCGCTCCTGATCGATATGACCCTCACCACCGCCGCCTGCCCGCTCACCGACGTGCTCGAGGAGCAGGTGGGCCAGGCCCTGGACGGCGTCGTGGACGACTGGCGCCTGAACTGGGTATGGATGCCGCCATGGGGCCCCGAGCGGATCACCGATGACGGCAAGGACCAGATGCGGGCCCTCGGCTTCAACATCTAAGTCCCCACCGCTTTAAGTACGACGACGGCCGGTCACCTTCTCAGCGAAGGTGACCGGCCGTCGTCGTCGGTTCGTCGATTGCTCCGTAACTGCCGTTTTGGGGTGCCAAAAAGGCCGCTACGGAGCAATCGATAGGGCTAGAGGGTTGCGGCGCTGAACGTGTCGCACTGGTTGATGTCGCCGGACTGGTAGCCCCGCGAGAACCAGCGCTGGCGTTCCTCGCTGGAGCCGTGCGTCCAGCCTTCGGGGGAGACACGGCCCGTGGCGGCCTTCTGGATGCGGTCGTCACCCACCGACGCGGCGGCGGACAATGCGTCGTTCACATCCTGCGGGGTGAGGGGCTCCAAGTACGGCTGCCCTGTGGCCGGGTCCGGGGTGGTGGACGCGTACTTGGCCCACAGCCCTGCGTAGCAGTCAGCCTGCAGTTCGGTCCGCACGGAACCGGACTCCGGACCCTGCGGATCCTGCTGCGCCCGCTTCAGGTCACCGAGCAGGTTCTGGACGTGGTGGCCGAACTCGTGTGCCACCACGTACTCCTGCGCCAGGGGGCCGCCGGAGGACCCAAAGCGGTCCACGAGTTCCTGGAAGAACCCGGGATCGAAGTACGCCGTGGTGTCCGTTGGGCAGTAGAACGGGCCCACCTCTGAGGTCGCGGCACCGCATGCGGTGTTGGTGCCGCCGCTGAAGATGACCGCCTCCGGCCGGGGGTACTGCACCTTGTATTGCTTCAGGTAACCGGGCCAGAACGCATTAAGGCTGTTGACGGTGCCCGTAATCCTGCAGTCCAGGCGGGCGTCTGCGTCCGCGCCGGTGCTGCACGCAGGTGCGGTGCCCTGGGACTGTCCCGTCGAGCCGCCGTCCACCAGTCCGCCGAGCATGTTGGGGTTGATTCCCAGGAGGATGGCAACGAGCAGGACCAGGCCGCCGCCGATGCCGCCGCCGACTTTCACGCCGGTGCCCATGCCCCGGCGGTCCTGGACCTGGGAGGGATCAAGCTGCACGTTGTCATTGAAACTCATAACGTCACATTACCCGCGGGCCGGGCGCTCAATCTGCCCTGCCGGTAAAGTTGGTCCGTGCCTTTCCTCGACAAGCTCCAGCGCTGGGCCGGGCAGCGGCCGCACGACACCGCCGTCGTGATCGCCGGACGCCGCCTTGACTGGGAGCAGCTGCGGGACGCCGCGGCAGAAAAGGTGGCCGGCACCAAATCCGTCACGGCACTCACTGAGCCCAATTCCGTGGACTTTGCCGTGAATTTCGCAGCCGCCGTGGCAGGCGGCCGGCAATGCGCCGTCCTGGATCCGGCGTGGCCCGTGGGCCTGCAGGAGGACATTGTCCGGCGGGTGGAGGCGTGCGCCGACCCCGCACCGGTGTCTCCGGACGACGGGCTGGCCGACGGGCCGGCGGCATCCACCTTCCTGGTCGGCCTCACCTCCGGAACCACGGCTGTGCCCAAAGCGTTCACCCGCTCCCGGCGGTCCTGGCAGCAATCCTTCGACGCGTCGATCGAGTTTTTTGGGCTCCGGCAGGATGACGTGACCCTGGCGCCCGGTCCGCTGGCCGCCAGCCTGAACCTCTACGCCCTGGCCGAGTGCCTGTACGCCGGTTCGGAGTTCCAGACGCTGGAGACGTTCGACGTCGGCGACGTCCACGCGGCCATCACCCACGACCGCGTCACCCGGCTGGTCCTGGTGCCCACCATGCTGCGGATGCTCAGCGAGCGCGGCATGACCGGTTGCGTCGATGCCTCCGGCGTGCGGACCATCATCTGCGCCGGTTCGAAGCTTGACGCCCGCACCCTTGAAGCTGCCCGCCGCTGGGCGCCGAATGCCACTATCTACGAGTACTACGGCGCCTCTGAACTGAGTTTCGTCTCCGGACTGGGACTGGCGCCCGGCCAGGCTGCCACCGCCGGCGGCACCGGAATTGGCCGGCCGTTTCCCGGGGTCGACGTCCGGATCCTGGATGACGACGGCGCACCGGTCCCCGTCGGCGGCTACGGCAACATCTGCGTCCGCAGCGGCATGGTAAGCAACGGCTACCTGTGGGGCGACGACGGCGAAGCGCTGCGGTGCTTCGGCGACTGGTACACGGTGGGCGACCAGGGCTACCTGGCGGACGGCGGGCTGCACATCCTAGGCCGCCGCGCCGACATGATCCTCACCGCGGGACGGAACGTCTACCCGCATGAGGTGGAGCTGGCGCTGGCGGCGGTCCCCGGGGTCTCGGCAGCTGTTGCTGCCGGGATGCCGGATGATTTGCGCGGCCAGCGCGTGGTGGCCGGCGTGGTGCCGTCCCACGGTGGAATCAGCGCCACCCAACTGCGGGCGGGCCTGGAGGATATCCTGTCGCGGCACAAGCGGCCGTTGCAGTACTACCTGCTCCAGGAATTGCCCACCACGGACCGCGGCAAGGTCAGCCGGGACCTCCTGCTGGAGTGGATCAATGCCCGCGATCCCAGGGTGCGTGCCCTTGGCGCCTGACGTCCAGCCGCCGGACCTCCTGCCGCCCGAACGGCAGCCGGTCATCATCGCCGCGAGACGGACCCCGGTCTGCCCCGTCAACGGTGGCCTGCGGAGCCTGCGCGCCCACGAACTCCTGGCTCCGGTCCTCCGGGAACTGGTCGCTGCGGTGGCGCTTGACCCCGCGTCCGTCACCGACGTTGTTATCGGGAACGCCGTGGGCGGGGGCGGGAACGTTGCACGGCTTGCCCTGCTGGAAGCGGGACTGCCGGCCGGCGTGCCGGGAATCACCGTTGACCGGCAGTGCGGTTCAGGCCTGGATGCAATCGTCCTTGCCGCACAACTGGTGGCGGCCGGCGGCGGACCGCTTTACCTGGCAGGGGGAGTGGAAAGCACCAGTACCGCGCCCCTGCGGGCCCACAGGACGGACGACGGCGGCCCCGAGTTCTACCGCCGCGCCCAGTTTGTGCCGGACAGCTTCGGGGACCCGGACATGGGAGTGGCCGCGGAAACGGTGGCCCACGAGTACGGTGTTTCCCGGGAACGCCAGGATGACTTCGCGCTGGCCAGCCACCGGAAAGCCCTCGCTGCCATCCGGGACGGCCGCTTCACGGACGAACTCGTGCCGCTGGAGACGCCTGCGGGGACCGTCTCGTCGGACGGCGGCCCACGGGCCGGCCTGACCCCTGCTGTCATGGCACGGTTCCCGGCCGCCTTCGTGCCGGGAGGAACCGTTACCGCCGGAAACTCCTGCTTTGACGCGGACGCGGCCTCCGCCGTCGTCGTAACGTCCTTGGCGCGGGCGCGCCAACTGGGGGTGCCTGATGGCCTGCTGGTGCGCGGCACCGGAACCGCCGGGGTGGCTCCGCAGGTGCTCGGGATGGGCGCTGTTCCGGCTGCCAATGGCGTGTTGGCCGCCGCAGGCGTGAAAGCCGGCGAGCTGGACCTGGTGGAATTCAACGAGGCGTTCGCCTCGCAGACCCTCGCGTGCCTCGATGAGTTGGGGATCGATCCGGGCCGGGTCAACCTCGATGGCGGGGCGCTGGCGCTGGGGCACGCCTACGGTGCGTCGGGTGCCGTGCTGGTGACCCGGCTGCTGGCCCAGGCGCGGCGGGCGGACACCGAGGGCGCCCTGGGGCTGGCCATGATCAGCATGGCCGGTGGAATGGGCACGGCGGCGCTCCTGGAGTACCGGCGGCTGTAACGCCGCCTGGCGTCCGGGCCGGTCAGTCTTCCGCTTCGCCCAAGCCGCGGGCGGCCAGCGCCTCACCTGTTTGGCGGGCGTAGGCCACGGACGTGATGAAGACCGGCAGGACCAGCGCACGGGGGTTGCGCTCCAGTCCCCGGGCCTTGGCGGAGTCGCGCACGTCAGCGAAGGTGCCCGCGATGAAGGGAATGCTGCGGAACATGATGCCGATGGTCAGGGCGAAGCGTTCGGGATCGGCGCCAAACCTTTTGAAGGGGCGCGCCAGGTGGACCACGCCGTCCAGGAGCCGCTGGATCGGCGTGGTGGCGGTGAGCAGGGATGCCGCCACGACGCAGACCAGGATGTTCAGCACGATCCGGCCCGCTGTGGGTCCGCCAAGCTGCCACCACTGGAAGAGACCAATGAGCAGGAGCACGGGGGCCAGTGGGCGGACGGCGTGCCACAGCCGCTTGGCCCCCGCGCCCGTGGCGAGGAACAGGCCGCAGAGCAGGGCCAGGATCACCCCGGAGATGCGCCAGTCCACGATGAGGAAGGAAAGCAGGCCACAGCCGATGACCAGGAGGAACTTGAGCGCCAGCGGTGCCCGGTGTACCAGTGAGGTCCCGGGCACGTAGTTGGCCAGGAGGAAGCCGTGGCCCCTCATGTGGAATCCCGCCTTGTGGCGTCAAGGCCCTGGAGGCACCATGCGCGGTAGGCTGCCACGGCGTCCGCCGGGGCGCCGTCGAAGGCCACGCGGCCCTGGTCGATGACCAGGACCCGGTCCATGTCCAAGGCCAGGTCAAGGTCGTGGGTGGACATAATGATTTGCTGGTCCAAGTGCGCCAGCGTCCTGCGGAGCAGCTCGCGGTTGCGCAGGTCCAGGAGGGTGGAGGGCTCGTCCAGCACCAGCACCCGGGGGTTCACTGCCAGCACGGCGGCGAGCGCCATCAGCTGCCGCTCACCGCCGGACAGTTCATAGATGCTTTGGTCCGCCAGGTGCAGCAGGCCCAGGCGTTCGAGGGCTTTGTCTGCCAGCCGCTGACGCTCCGCACCGTTCTTTGTTGAGCGGCGCAGGGACAATTCCACGTCTTCCCGGCCGGTGGGCATCACCAGCTGGGACAGGGGATCCGTGAAGACGAACCCCACGTTGCGCCTGACCTTCCGGACGGCACCCACTGTGTCGTCGCCGTCGACCGTGACGGTGCCGCTGGAGGGCTGGATGAGTCCGTTGATCAGGCGCAGCAGCGTGGATTTGCCCGATCCGTTGGCGCCGATGACGCCCACCCGGGCTTCGTCCAGCCTGAGGCTCACCGCGTCCAGCAGGACCTTGGGCTGCGGGGAGTTCTCGCTTTCGACGGCGACACCCACCTGGTCAAACGTTACTGCCGGCATGCATTATCCCTGGGCGCTTTGGGCGGGCTGGGTGCGGCGGCGGACGCGGCGGACCAGGACGTCCGGGAAGGCCCGGTGGAGGGCGACGGCGACGGCGGCGGCAAGGAGGTTCTTGATGATGTCCCCCGGATAGAATATGAGGTCGCCGAGGAAGGCCTGCTCCAGGGTGGCCTTGGAGTTCAGGGCAATTCCCAGGACGCCCAGCGTGTGCACGAAGATCACGCTCGTGACCGTTGCGGCCAGGAAGAACCACAGGGCGCGGGCCTTCGTGGTGCGCAGGATGACCACCGTGGCCAGCCAACCCACCACCGCGGCGGCGATGGGGAAGGCGATGATGTAGCCGGCCGAGGGCCCGGCAAGGATGGCCAGGCCGCTGCGGCCCTGGCTGAAGACAGGCAGACCAGCGAGGCCCACGAGGGTGTAAAGCCCGACGGCGGCAAATCCGCGGGCGGGACCCAGCACCAGGCCGGTGAGCATCACGGCCAGGGTCTGGAAGGTGATGGGGACGCCGAAGCCGTTCAGGGCCAGCCCGGGCACCAGTGCGGCGCCGGCCACGAGGGCGGCGAAGACGGCAATCAGGCCAAGGTCGGTCCCGTTCCAGCGGCTGCGGCCGGTTTGGCCGGATTGCGTGGTGTTGGTATCAGTGCTGCTCATGGCGGTCCTGTCGGGGTTGTACAAGCGGAATCTAATGTACAGCCGACGCTACCGGGGCGGAACGGTGACCATTTTGTAGGGGTCCTACTAAGGTAGGGTGTGGGTGCTTTCGGGTAGGCACAAAGGGGGCCGCGCCGCGTTTATCCGTCCGTTGTGACGGAGCTCAGCACGGCCTGGAAGCCTGGACTGACGTGCACCGTGAGTGTGCCGTCGTCGCGCACATAGGTAAGTTGCTCGTAGCCCGTGCCGTTCCACCAGTAGACGTGCGGGCTCACCGACCCGGCCGCATCCGCGTAGCCCAGCATGGTGAAGCGGGCCATTCCGTTAAGCACAGGGATGACGGTGGCATCCTCAATGATGTGCCAGACAACTTGGTGCCTGTTCGGGAGGCTCATCAGCCACCCAAAGTCTTTTACAGTGCGCTGGCCCGTGAGGTCCCTGGCCAAACCGGGCAGAAGCAGGGCGCGGCTTGCGGTGTAGACAGATTCACCCAGGAGCGCACTGAAGGTGCCCCCTCCGGGTACTGGAAGGGTTTCGAGTTGTTCGGTTTCCAGGCTGCGGAGGTTTTCAAGGCCCTGTCCCTGGAGGGCTTCCCAACCACCAAACCTTTTCGCGTTGTCATGGTTGAAGACCGCAACGGTATCTGGAAGGTCGAGGGCGAGCATCTCGACGATGCCTGGTGCGAACTCCCTGTGCGGGTAGCTGTCCATACGCGGGATGCCGGCCTCATCGTAGAGGCGGCCGAAGGTCCGGCTCTGTACGTCCTGAGGGGACAGGAGGCTAAATGGATCGGGGGCCTCAAAGCTCGCCAATACGCGTTGAAGGTGGTCGGCGATCAAGCCGCGCCACGCGGACTGGGGCTGCTGATGGCAAATGGCCCCGATGTTCCAGAAGCCGAATTCACGTCCGGAATCGTCGACGGCATGGCCAGGGTGGATCTGGACTTCGAGACCCGACCCGGCGAAGACTTCGCGGGCGATGACCCGGAACTCGTTGGCCTTGGACTGCGTGAAAAATGTCAGGGCGGAGTCGGGCGTCTCCACCTCCGGGGATTTCCTCTTGAAGATACCCACCATTACTCCCTCTCTGGGTCCGGGACGGGTCGAAAGGGCCAGTCTAAGGATCGTCGGGATTTCCAGCGCGCTCCGGCGGGGAATCTTGGTCTGTACAGCGACTACGGACCCGGGGGACACTGGCGCCATGCGTAAGCTGACCTTTGCCATGAACGTGAGCGTCGATGGCTACATCGCCGCACCCGGCGACGACCTTGGCTGGAGCGTGCCGGGTGACGAGCTGTTCCAGTGGTGGTCCGACCGGGTGGCGGCGACGGGCCTGGCGCTGTACGGGCGCAGGCTCTGGGAGACCATGAGCCCGCACTGGCCCACCGCCGACCAGCAGCCTGGCGCGACCCCGGCGGAGATCGAGTTCGCACAACGCTGGCGGGACATGCCGAAGGTGGTGTTCTCCTCGACCCTCAGCACCGTCGACTGGAATGCCCGCCTGGTCACCGGCGACGCGATCACCGAGATCACCCGTCTCAAGGGCGAAGACGGCGCCCCGATGGATATAGGGGGAGCCACGCTCGCCGCAGCGGCCATGCGGGCCGGGTTGATCGACGAGTACGTGACCGTCACCCATCCGGTCCTGGTGGGCGGCGGCAAACCCTTCTTCACCGCCCTGGACAACTGGGTGAACCTGGCCTTGGCGGACACACGGGTATTTCCCAATGGCGTAGTCATGGCGAGGTACCAGACCAGGCTCTGAGTTCCCGCGATTAACCAGCAGGGCCGCAACCCATTGATGCCGGAAGCACCCTTACAGCAGTCCACCTTCCAGACGCCTGGTAGCAGCACGTTCCACAAGCATGGGCACCAGGGTCCGCACGGGCCCGGCGTTGAAGGCCGAGTATTCTTCGCAGACGGCGTCCTCGACGTCTCTCCGGGAACAGCAGGGAAACTTGCCCGCAAGCGTGTTGATGACGGATATCAGCGCACGTTGTTCCTCGCCGCGGTCCATGCCCACCTCTTCTTCGAAGCCGATCTTTGCTAGTCCATCGAGTATTAAGGACGTCGAGAGAAATGTCCAGTGACGCGGTGCGGCACATTGCTGACTTCAAAAAGAGGGCAGTCCTCGACCGGGGCAATCCGGCTTGGTACCGTGTGGCCCATGCCGATCAAACTAGAGAATGTAGGCATCGCGGTCCGCGACCTGGAAGCCGCCATCGCTTTCTTCACCGACCTCGGGCTCACTGTGCTGGGCCGGCAGACCGTGAGCGGGGAATGGGCTGATACCGCCGTCGGCCTGGACGGCAACCACGCCAGGATCGCCATGCTCCAGACCCCGGACGGAGCCGGCCGCCTCGAACTGTTCGAATACATCCACCCCGACGCGATCGAGACCGAGCCCACCCTGCCCAACGAGATCGGAATGCACCGCGTTGCCTTCTCCGTCGACGACATCGGTCAGGCCCTGGAGATCACCGCAAGGCACGGCTGCCACCCCCTGCGCGGCGTGGCAACCTATGGGGACGCCTACAAGCTCAGCTACGTCCGGGGACCAAGCGGCATCATCGTGATGCTGGCCGAGGACCTGACAAAGCGCTGAGCCCGCTGGCGGGCTGCAATATACTCCGAACATGCCCATCACGCACCCAGCCCTCAATGCTCAACGCCCTGACCTCAAGACCCTCGGGGGCCGTCTGTGAGCGGCGGCCTCGTAGCCCTTCTGGATGACGTGGCGGCCCTGGCCCGCATCGCGGCAGCATCGGTGGATGACGTAGCAGCCGGTGCCGCCAAGGCAGGTGCAAAGGCGGCCGGCGTCGTCATCGACGACGCCGCGGTCACCCCGCAGTACGTCTCAGGTGCGGACCCGTCCCGTGAACTGCCGATGATCAAGAAAATCTTCTGGGGCTCCATCCGCAACAAGCTCCTGATCATCCTGCCCGCCCTGCTGCTCATCAGCGCCTTCATCCCCTGGATCATTCCGTTCATTCTCATGCTCGGCGGCACCTACCTCTGCTACGAGGGGGCCGAGAAGGTCTGGCACAAGCTCCGCGGAGGCCATCACGAGGAGGACGAAGCTCCGGCGGTGGAACGCGGGCACGATGCCGAGGCCAAGGTAGTCAAGGGCGCCATCACCACCGACTTCATCCTGTCCTGCGAGATCATGGTCATCTCCATGAACGAGGTGGCCACGGAGTCCATCTGGGTCCGCGCATTCATCCTGGTCCTGGTGGCGTTCGCCATCACGGTGCTCGTCTACGGGGCCGTCGCACTCATCGTCAAGATGGATGACATCGGCGTGCACCTGGCGGGCAAGGAGTCTCCCCGCTCCAAGCGCCTCGGGAGGTTGCTGGTCACCGGAATGCCGGCCGTGCTGGCTACCATCACGTTCGTGGGAACCATTGCCATGCTCTGGGTCGGCGGCCACATCATGCTGCAGGGCGCGCACGACCTCGGCTGGCACGCACCCTATGACCTGGTCCATGCGATTGAGCACCCGGTGGCCGGCGTTGCCGTCGTCGGTGGTCTCCTGGCCTGGCTCGTCGACACCCTCTGCTCAACCGTCGTCGGGCTCGCCTGGGGCCTCATTGTCCTCACGGTGGTGAACCCGCTTCTGAAGGTGCTGCCGTTCGGCAAGGCAAAAGGCGGCCACAGCGAGCCTGCCGCGCCCGCCACGAACAGTGGGGCCGACGAACACCAGGCCTGACGGCTGCCGTATCCGTTGCGCGTTTCAGAACGCGTAACGGATACGGCAATACGGCGTGATCTTTTGGATGAGTGCGCTCAACTGCGCAACATAGCCGGCCTTTGCCCCGGCCCGGTAGCGTACGTTGTTGAACCCGTTGGAGGATGTCTTCGACTCCTGCAGGCCGGGACGCCACAGGACCTTCTCGGCCTGCGGGTGCCAGCCCAGGTTGACTTCGTGCAGCTGCTCGTTGTGGGTCAGGAAGATGACCTCCGCCGCGAGCTGGGCCTTGGCTGCCCGGGTCAATGTCGCGTCGAGCCGGCGGAGAAGTTCTTCCCAGTCGGCCAGCCAGGTGTCGGTGATGATGACGGGGGAGAAGTTCACGTGCACTTCGTAGCCGGCGTCGACGAAGTCATTAATCGCTGCCATCCTTTCCGCCACGGGCGAGGTCCGGACGTCAATGGACCTGGCCAGATCCGCCGGCATCAGGGAGAAGCGGATCCGGGTGTGGCCGCCATGGTCCCACGCCAGCATCCCCCGATTGACGAACTTGGTGGCGAAGGACAGCTTGGCGTTGGGCAGTTCGCGGAAGAGTCCCACAAGCTCCTGGACGTTGTCGCTGAGAAGCGCGTCCACCGAGCAGTCGCTGTTCTCGCCGATGTCGTACACCCACAGTTCCGGGTCGCACTGGTTGGGCTCCAGTTTTAGCCCTTGGCGGGTGGCGTGCCGCTCAAGGGCCGCAGCGATCTGGTCGATATTGGCGAACACCGTAATTGGATTGCTGTAACCCTTGTGCCGCGGAACGTAGCAGTACGCGCACGCCATCGCGCAGCCGTTCGCCGTGGAAGGCGCAATGAAATCCGCCGAGCGGCCATTCGGTTTGACGGTCAACGACTTTTTGACCCCCAGCACCAGCGCTTCCGTTTTGATCCGGGACCAGCGCGGCACGTTGGTTTCGTCACCATGCAGGTCCGGTATGTTCCAGTGGCTGTCCACCAGTACGACGTCGGCTCCTGGCCAGCGCGCGACAATCTCCCGGCCACGTGGCAGCTCCAGGGCGGCCGGCTGCGCGTAGATACGCCGGATCTGCAGCAGCCGATCAAATTCCATGACCCCATTCTGCTTGAACCTTTGCGGCGCAACCCGCAGTTAAGCCCATGGCCCATCGCCGGGCTGTGGAGTTTCTGCTGTTGAAACTGGCCTGGTCCGCCGGACGGTAGACTGAAGTGTGCCGTTTTCCGGCCACTCTGCCCCAGCGTCCCTTCGCACACAATGCGCGGACCGTGGCGTTCCCTGTTGTGAAAGGCCTTACCTGCTGTGATTACTGTCCAGGATCTTGAACTGCGCGCCGGTGCCCGGCTCCTCATGGACCAGGTGAGCTTCCGCATCGATAAAGGGGACAAGATCGGCCTTGTGGGCCGCAACGGTGCTGGCAAGACCACATTGACCCGCGTCCTCGCGGGCGAAGGGCTCCCAGCCGCCGGCAAGGTGACCCGCAGCGGCGAAATCGGCTACCTGCCCCAGGATCCGAGGACCCCCGACATGGAGCAACTGGCGCGGGACCGCATCCTCTCCGCCCGCGGCCTGGACGTCGTCGTCGGTAAACTGCGCAAGGCGCATGACGAAATGGCGAGCGATGACGCAGACGTCCAGCGCAAGGCCATGAACCGCTACGACCGGCTGGAGTCCGAGTTCCTCGCCGCCGGCGGCTACGCGGCCGAGGCCGAGGCGGCGTCGATCTGTTCCAACCTTGCCCTGCCTGACCGGTTGCTGAACCAGCCGCTCAAGACGCTCTCCGGTGGACAGCGGCGCCGCGTGGAGCTGGCCCGCATCCTGTACTCGGATGCCGAAACCATGCTCCTGGACGAACCGACCAACCACCTCGACGCCGATTCCATCGCCTGGCTGCGTGACTTCCTGAAGAACCACCAAGGCGGCCTGATCGTGATCAGCCACGACACCGACCTGCTTGCAGCCACCGTCAACAAGGTGTTCCTGCTGGACGCAAACCGCGCCCAGATCGACTTCTACAACATGGACTGGAAGCGCTACCTCCTCCAGCGCGAGACTGACGAGCGGGCCCGGAAGCGTGAACGGGCCAACGCCGAAAAGAAGGCGCAGGTCCTCATGGACCAGGCCAACAAGATGCGGGCCAAGGCCACCAAGGCCGTCGCCGCGCAGAACATGGCCAAACGCGCCGAGCGGCTGCTCAGCGGACTGGAAGCTGTCCGTGAGCAGGACCGCGTGGCAGCCCTGCGGTTCCCGGACCCGTCACCCTGCGGCAAGACCCCGCTTACTGCGGACGGGCTCAGCAAGTCCTACGGGTCGCTGGAGATTTTCACGGACGTGGACCTGGCCATCGACCGCGGCTCCAAGGTGGTCATCCTGGGCCTCAACGGTGCCGGCAAGACCACCCTGCTGCGCATGCTCGCCGGCGTGGATGCCCCCGACACCGGCGAGGTCATTCCCGGCCACGGCCTGAAGGTGGGCTACTACGCCCAGGAACACGAGACCCTGGACCACAACCGCACGGTACTGGAAAACATGCGCTCATCCGCGCCGGACATGAAGGACGCCGAGGTCCGCGGCATCCTGGGCTCATTCCTGTTCTCCGGCGACGATGTAGACAAGCCCGCAGGCGTACTCTCCGGCGGTGAGAAGACACGCCTGGCCCTGGCCACCATCGTGGCCTCAAGCGCCAATGTGCTCCTCCTCGACGAGCCCACCAACAACCTCGACCCCGCCAGCCGCGCGGAAATCCTCGGCGCGCTCCGGAACTACACCGGCGCCGTCGTCCTGGTCAGCCACGACGAAGGTGCTGTCGAGGCGCTGAACCCCGAACGGGTCGTCATGCTTCCGGACGGCGTGGAAGACCTCTGGAACGAGGACTACCTGGACCTGATCACCCTGGCCTAGCTGTCCTGAGAGTGAGGGCTGCGTTCGCACCCCCGGCCGCGTGAGCCTCCGGGTGAGTTCAAGACACCTCACTTCCTGCCCCACGCAGTCGTGGCAGCTGATGAGGTTGTTACTCAGCACGCAAGGCCTTGACCACTCGCAGGCCGCGTGGTTCCACTATCGTTGCCGGGTTCGGCTGGTCAGGTCGGGGTGACCCCTCTGGCGTTCGCGCTGGCTTGCCTGGCACGAGCGCAGCAGCGTGGGTGATTTACGTAGCGTGCGTCAAGGCGACGAACGAGCCAGCACGCGGGAAATCACGCACGTTGCGAAGCGGACGGAAGAACCGCAACTGGCTAAGGGACCGCCGTCGCGCTTCTCCACGTCCTAGTACCCCTGCGCGTCCAGGAGGGCGTCTTCTTCTTCCTCTGCCGTCGCCTTCTTCCGTTTGCGCGGCGGTGCGGGCTGGCGGCGGGCCGCAGGGACAGCGGAGTGGACCGCCCCGTCCAGGACCGTCTCGTCCTGGTCCTCGGCGTCGATGGCTGCGTTACGTGCCTGCTGCCGCGCCGCGTAGCCGAAGCCTACGAACATCAGAACCCCGAATGCGAACCACTGCAGCGAGTAGGACAAGTGCGTCCCCTCGTCAGTGGACGGCTTGGGGAAGGCAACCGGCGTATCCGCCGGCGCCGGCGTCTCCGAGGCCAGCTGGCCGTAGGCGCCCGTGAAGATCGGATAACCCAGCTGCGCGGAGTAGGTGGGAAGGTCGATGGATGCCAGCTGCCCCTCGGGCGCCCCGCGCTGCAGCTCCGGCTCACCATGCTTCAAACGGACGACGGCGGTCACGTCACCGGAGGGCGGGACGGGAACGGAGTCAGGGCTGCCTGGATTCTTGTTGCCGATGGGCAGCCAGCCGCGGTCGATGACCACCGTTTCCCCATTGGCGAGACGGAACGGGACCACCACCTCGTACCCGGGCTGCCCGTTGAGCGGCCGGTTGCGGACAATCCGCTGGCCGGCGGCGTCGTAGGAGCCCTTCAGCTCCACCTGGGTCCACTCTTTGGCGGGGTCAAGCTGGGTGAACTGGTCCCGTGCCTGGGCAAAGGGAATGGGAGCGGCCGAGTAGTTGCTCACGACGCGGTTGATCTCGGCCAGGGTCTCGGCGCGACGGTCCATCTGCCAGCGGCCAAGGAACACGCACGCGGTGGCAAAGACCGCGGCCAGCAGGAGATAGCCCAGCCACTTGCTGGAAAAGAGGAAACGGTACATTCAGATGTCCTGCTCCAGTGAGGCTTCCCCGGGGGCGTCGAGCGGGAGGGTTTCCTTCCAGAGGCCACGCGTCTGCAGGTAGTCCTCCAGCCAGTCCCGGTGGTCGGCGCAGGCCAGCCAGGTCTTGCGGCGCTCGGGGGCATGGATTTTCGGGTTGTTCCAGAGAAGCTGCCAGGATGCCTGGGCCCTGCATGCCTTCCGTGAGCAAACGGCGCCGGCCTCCGAGGCCAGGTCCGATCCTGCCGCGAAATCGAAAATACTCATGATGCCTGCCGCTCCTCCCCGTGCTCCGGGTCCTCGTCCTTCACCAGCTCGCCCTGCAGGACGGCGCTTCCCGGTTCGTCGTCCTCCACCGGGGCTGCAGGGCTTTCCAGCTCGGCCAGCGGCGCGGAGTCCAGCAGCAGGTCACTGGGCGTCTCGGCTTTGTCGCTGCCGTTGGCGATGATCACGGCGATCCAGGGCAGGAACACAGCCCCCGCCACCGCAATGATCTTCAACCAGCCATCCACCACGAATATCAGGATCAGGCACACCATGCGGATGCCCATGGCCAGGGCATACTTGATCATCCGCTGGCGCATATCCTCCGAATGCGCGCCGGCGGCGTCAGTGATGCTGTGGACTTCGCTGTCGCCGGAGAACCGGCCCGGTTCTTCGGGCGCGGAGTGTCCCGCATGGTTTTCAAGGGTCACGGTGAATGATCACGCTCCAAAGGCTTCCCTTAATTCTCGCACCATCGGCAGTGCTGCCCAAACCCGCCGGGAGCCTGCAGCTAAGATCGGAGGCAGCCCAAACCACACCCCGCTACCGCGGCGCAGCCTGCCGCAGAATTCCGGAGCCCTTTTATGACTGAAACAGCTTCCGCACCCCGCAGCGTCCTGGTGACCGGCGGCAACCGCGGTATTGGCCTGGCCATCGCCCAGGCGTTCCTCGCCAACGGTGACAAGGTGGCTGTGACCTACCGCAGCGAAACCCAGCTGCCGGAGGGCATCTTTGGCGTCAAGGCGGACGTTACCGACGAGGCTTCCGTGGACGCCGCCTTCAAGGAAGTGGAAGCGGCCCAAGGTCCGGTGGAAGTCCTGGTGGCCAACGCCGGCATCACCAAGGACACCCTGTTGCTGCGCATGAGCGAGGATGACTTCACCTCTGTCATTGACACCAACCTGACCGGCGCCTTCCGCGTGATCAAGCGGGCGTCCAAGGGCATGATCCGGCTGCGCAAGGGCCGCGTGGTCCTCATCTCTTCGGTCTCAGGCCTGTACGGCGCCCCCGGACAGATCAACTACTCCGCGTCCAAGGCCGGACTGGTGGGCATCGCCCGCTCGCTCACCCGCGAACTCGGGTCCCGCGGCATTACCGCCAACGTGGTGGCACCAGGGTTCATCAACACGGATATGACCGCCGAGCTCCCCGAGGCCACCCAGAAGGATTACCTGGCCAGCATCCCCGCCGGCCGTTTCGCCGAAGCGGCCGAGGTGGCCAACGTGGTCCGCTGGATCGCCAGCGACGAAGCCGCGTACATCTCCGGTGCGGTTATTCCGGTGGACGGCGGCCTGGGCATGGGCCACTGACCCTTCGGCCTCCGCCGCTGCAGGAAACTAGCCCTGACGTCCTTATTTGTCGAAGTCAGACAAAGGATGTTGGCAACGTCCGCTGGCATGATGGACTGCAGGCCACAACAATTTAGACGTTTCGAACAAAGGAAGCTCGTATGGGACTGCTGGACAACAAGACGGCGATCGTCACCGGATCATCGCGGGGCATTGGCGCCGACGTAGCCAAGATCCTCGCTGCGGAGGGCGCCGCCGTCGTGGTCAACTACCGCCAGAAGGCGCCGCGCGCCAACAAAGTGGTCCAGGGCATCCAAGCTGCCGGTGGCCGCGCCGTCGCCGTCGGGGCGGACCTCACCACCCAGGAAGGTGTGCAGGCCCTGGCCAGCGCCGCCATGGAGAACTTCGGCTCCCTGGACCTCCTGGTCCTCAACGCGTCCGGCGGCATGGAAACCGGGATGGGGGAGGACTATGCGCTCAAGCTGAACCGCGACGCCCAGGTGAACATGCTCAACGCCGCCGTGCCCCTGATGAAGGAAGGCTCCCGCGTGGTCTTCGTGACCAGCCACCAGGCCCACTTCATCGACACCGTCCCCACCATGCCGGCCTACGAGCCGGTGGCCCGCAGCAAGCGAGCCGGCGAGGACGCGCTGCGGGACCTGATCCCCAACCTGGCCGACAAGGGCATCTCCCTGGTGGTGGTCTCCGGGGACATGATCGAAGGGACCGTCACCGCCACGCTCCTGGACCGCTCCACCCCGGGCGCCATCGAGGCCCGCCGCGCGGAGGCCGGCAAGCTGTACTCAGTGGAGGAGTTCGCGCAGGTTGTGGCCGGGATGGCAACGGCCGACGTCGAATCCGGCCACACCGAGTACGCCGGCGGAGCGGACTACTTCGGCAAGAGCGGCCAGTAGCCAGCATTCAGCAAACAAAATGCCCGGTGCGACTGCACCGGGCATTTTGCCGTCATCCGTCAGGGACGCCTCAGACCCCGGCGATGTGACGGACGGCGTCCAGGTAAGGCATGTTCAGGGCGGCGTCGGCCACGGCGCGGACAGCGGGCTTGGCGTTGAAGGCCACGCCGATTCCGGCGGCGCCGAGCATATCCAAATCATTGGCGCCATCGCCCACGGCGATGGTGTGTTCAAGCGCAATGCCCTCGGCCGCAGCCCATTCCCGCAGGTATTTCTCCTTGGCCGCCCTGTCCACCACCGCGCCCAACACCTTGCCGGTCAGCGCGCCGTCGACAATTTCCAGTTCGTTGGCCTGCCAGTAGTCCAGGCCCAAGTCCCCGGCAATAGGTTCCAGAATCTGGTTGAAGCCGCCGGACACCACAGCCACAATGTGGCCAGCCGCTTTGAAGGCGGCCACGAGCTGATCGGCACCTTCGCTGAGCTTCACTTCTTTGCGGACGAAATGGACGACGTCGGCGGGCAGCCCCGCGAGCACGGCCACCCGCGCGTGGAGGCTCTGGGCAAAGTCGAGTTCGCCGCGCATGGCAGCTTCTGTTACGGCCGCCACCTCTTCACGCTTGCCGGCGTACGCGGCCAGGAGTTCGATGACCTCCTGCTGGATCAGGGTGGAGTCCACATCCATGATCAGCAGCTTCCGGGCAGCGGAGCGAAGCCCGCATGGCACCAGGGCGGTGTCGAAACCACCGGTTGCGGCATCCGCCACGGCCCGGCGGAGGGCGTCCAGGCCCGCGGCCGTGGCATCGGGAAGGGCCAGGTCAAGGACCTGGACTCCGAACCGGGTGTCACCGGCGGAGGATTCGGACAGCACTTCCGCGCCGTGTGAGGCAAGGACGGAACGCAGCTGCTCCAGCCCGGCGGGGGTCATATTCAGGCCATAGCTGACCGCAGTCACGTTCGAAGTCATGCCTGCAATCTTAGCCAGCGCGGGTGGGGTGCCCTGAATCCGTTGCGGGCGTGCGCAGCGGAACCCTTCGGGGCCCTTTACACCGGTTATCAGTCGTCCTCTTTTTTGTCCTAGTGTCTATTCCTATGAGTGATGTTCTGGAACTGGACTCCGTCAGCGTTGTCCGAGGTAAAAAGACCCTGCTGGACAAAGTCGACTGGCAGGTCAACGAAGGCGAACGCTGGGTCATCCTGGGACCCAACGGCGCCGGAAAGACCACCCTCCTCCAGATCGCCGCGGCCCGCCTGCACCCCAGCAGCGGCAAGGCCGGAATCCTCGACGAAACGCTGGGCCGTACCGACGTCTTCGAGCTTCGCCCCCGCATCGGGCTTTCCTCGGCTGCACTTGCCACCCAGATCCCGGAGCACGAGAACGTCCTCAACGTCGTGGTCACTGCCGCCTACGGCGTCACCGGCCGCTGGCGGGAAGGCTACGAGCGCGACGACGAACGGCGCGCCTTCCGGCTCCTGAACGACTGGGGCATGGGCCCGCTGCTGAACAGGACGTTCGCCACCCTGTCCGAAGGGGAGCGCAAGCGCGTTCAGATCGCCCGGGCCCTCATGACCGACCCCGAACTGCTGCTGCTGGATGAGCCCGGCGCCGGACTGGACCTGGGCGGCCGCGAGGAACTGGTCCACAAACTGGGCGAGCTGGCCCGTGACGAGTCGGCTCCGGCCATGGTCCTGGTCACGCACCACCTCGAAGAGGTCCCGCCCGGCTTTACGCACGCCATGCTGCTGCGCGACGGCGGCGTAGTGGCTGCCGGACCCATCACCGAGGTCCTGACGGAAGAGCACCTGAGCACCACCTTCGGGCTTCCTTTGGATGTCTCCGAAAACGCGGGACGCTACACCGCCACAGCACGCCGCTAGACAGGGCCTGCGCTACTACCTTGGAACTTTTCAGCAGCATCATTGTGTTCATCGCCGGCCTGTGGGCCGGCACCATCAACGCGGTGGTGGGATCCGGCACCCTGGTCACCTTCCCGGTGCTCATCGCCCTGGGCGTCGCTCCGGTGACCGCCTCCATGAGCAATGCCATGGGCCTGGTGTTCGGAACGGGCGCCGGCGCTTTCGGATACCGCCGCGAGCTGGCCGGCCGGGGACGGCAGGTGCTGCGGCTCCTTCCCGCCTCGGTCCTGGGCGGCGTCACCGGCGCCTGGCTCCTGCTGCACCTGCCGGAGAAGGTCTTCCACTACGTCGCCCCGGTCCTCCTGGTCCTTGCACTGCTGATGGTGGTGTTCCAGCCGCGGCTCCAGGACTGGGTGCGCAACCGCGAGGCCAACCCCGAACATGCGGTCCGCGACAAACGGCACGTGTTCCTCCTGGTGGTCCTGGTCTACCTGGCCGGGGTCTACGGGGGCTACTTCGTCGCGGCGCAGGGAATCCTGCTGGTCGGGATCCTCGGCGTGTTCCTCACAGGCACCATCCAGAACGCCAATGCCATGAAGAACATCCTGGTCCTCGGCGTGAACATGGTGGCTGCCATCTCCTACCTGTTGTTTGCCTTCGACCGCATCAACTGGCTCGTGGTGCTGCTGATCGCCATCAGCTCCACCATCGGCGGCCTGGTTGGTTCGAAGGTGGGCCGGAAGCTTTCGCCGCGGGTCCTGCGCGCCGTGATCTTCAGCCTGGGCATCGTGGCCCTCGCCGTCATGATCGCCAACCTGCTGAAATAATCAGCCGGTGACCTTCCACTACCTCGAATCCGCCGCTGACCCGCGGGTCAGCGATTACACCACCCTGACCGACGTGCACCTGCGCAAGCTCCGGGAACCAGCCGAGGGGATGTACATTGCCGAGTCCTCGCGGGTCCTTCGCCGCGCCCTTGCCGCCGGCCACCAGCCCCGGTCATTCTTCCTCGCGGAGAAGTGGATGGCGGACCTCGAGGACGTCTTCCAGGCATACCCGGACGTTCCGGCTTTCATCGGCACTGCTGCCCTGTTGGAGGAAATCACCGGGTTCCACCTGCACCGCGGCGCCATGGCGGCCATGCAGCGCCCGGCTCCGGTGCCGCTGCCGGACCTCCTCGCCGGGGCGCGCCGCGTGGCTGTGCTGGAGGACATCGTGGACCACACCAACGTGGGCGCCATTTTCCGTTCAGCGGCGGCGCTGGACATCGACGCCGTACTGGTCTCGCCCCGTTGTGGGGACCCGCTGTACCGCCGCAGCGTCCGGGTCAGCATGGGCACCGTGTTCCAGGTTCCCTGGGCCCGCCTGCAGGACTGGCCCGGCGACCTCCAGGTACTCAAGGACCACGGCTTCAGCGTTGCGGCGCTGGAACTGACGCCGGACGCTGAGGACCTCGACGCCGTCGCCTCCCGCAACGTGGACAAGCTCGCCCTGGTGCTTGGCACCGAGGGTGCCGGCATGAGCCCGGAGACTCTCGCCGCCGTAGATCTCGCTGTCAAAATCCCCATGCGCAACGGCGTGGATTCGCTGAACGTTGCGGCTGCCTCGGCCGTCGCCTTCTGGGAGTTGCGCGTCCGCCGCTGACCTGCGGGGGCGCCATATGCCGGGGGATGCGGCTGGTTCGTCAGCCCCATCGTCATCGGCTATGATTGATAGCTGGTTGTCCTGCTTTTTCGGCTTCGGCTGATGCGACAGACCGCAGCCATCCCATTCATACCTGGCAGCTGGCAAAATCCAGTTGCGCGAACAAAGGTCCCATTATGAAGTCTGATACCCACCCGAAGTACGAAGCTGTTGTCTTCAACGACCTGGCCTCCGGCACCAAGTTCCTGACCCGCTCCACTGTGTCTTCCTCGAAGACCATCGAGTGGGAAGACGGCAACACCTACCCGGTCATCGACGTCGAAATCTCTTCCGAGTCCCACCCGTTCTACACGGGCAAGCAGCGCATCATGGACTCTGCAGGCCGCGTCGAGCGCTTCAACGCTCGCTTCAAGGGCTTCGGCGGCAAGAAGTAATTCCTTCGCCAAGCTTGTTTGCAGAAGGCCCGCACCGGAAACGGTGCGGGCCTTCCGCGTTAACGGCGCACCTGCATTCTGGGGCAGGATGGGAAGCATGAGCGAGTCCGGATTTCCTGCCAGTAATGCCGACAGCAACCAGCGCCTGCACGGGGAGTACAAGGTTCCCGGCGGCAAGCTGGTGGTGGTGGACCTGGCGGTGGTCGACGGCGCCCTGGCAAACGTCTCCGTCAGCGGCGACTTTTTCCTGGAACCTGACGAGGCCCTGGAGGACATCAACCGCGCGCTGACCGGGCTTCCGGACACCACACCGGCCGCAGACCTCGCTGCCGCCGTCACAGCCGCCCTGCCGGCCGGAGCCGTGCTGTTCGGCTTCTCCGCGGACGCGGTTGCCGTGACGGTCCGGCGTGCCTTGGCCAAGGCGACCTCCTGGGGAGACCACGAGTGGAACGTCATCGCTCCCACCGTGCTTCCCACGGAAATCAACGTGGCCCTGGACGAGGTGCTCACCGAGGCCGTGGGGGCGGGGGAGCGCACACCCACCCTCCGGTTCTGGGACTGGCAGGAACCGTCGGTGGTCATCGGCAGCTTCCAGTCTGTGCAGAACGAGGTGGATCCCGAAGGCGTGGCCAGGCACGGCATCAACGTGGTGCGCCGGATCAGCGGCGGCGGAGCGATGTTCATGGAGGCCGGCAACTGCATCACCTACTCGCTCTACCTGCCCCAGACCCTGGTGGACGGACTGAGCTTCGCCGATTCCTACCCTTTCCTTGACGCCTGGGTCATGGCGGCGCTGGAACGGCTGGGCATCAACGCGTTCTACATCCCGCTGAACGACATCGCCACGGACCAGGGCAAGATCGGCGGCGCCGCCCAGAAGCGCCTGGCCAATGGCGGCATGCTGCACCACGTCACCATGAGCTACGACATCGACGCCGACAAGATGGTGGAGGTCCTCCGGATCGGCAAGGAGAAGCTCTCCGACAAGGGCACCCGGAGCGCCAAGAAGAGGGTGGATCCGCTGCGCCGCCAGACCGGCCTGGCCCGCACGGCCATCATCGAGGCCATGATCGAGGTCTTCAGCGAGCGCTACGGCGCCACGCCGTCAACACTGGCCGGACACGAGCTCGCAGCTGCCGAGGACCGGGTGGCGGCGAAGTTTGGCACCCCGGAATGGCTCCACCGCGTCCCCTAGCTCCATCCATTGCTGTGTAACTGCCGTTTTGGGGCCCCAAAACGGCAGTTACTCAGCAACCGATGAGTGGGCCCACGCCGGCAGGGTACCCTAGCCGAGCGCAGCGAGGTTAGGGGGCCGGTGGGGGAACGACGGCGGCCTGTGCCGTGAGTGCGCGCAGCAAGTGGCTGCGCTGCTCCACGATGATCCGGCGCAGTGCGTGCGGGGCGTCCGGGTTAGCGTCCAGCCAGGCATCGGTCCGCCGGACTACGGGGTGGTCTTTGGGCGCCCCGCCGTCCGGGAGGTCCTGGGCTGCGGGGTAGAGGCCCCGGACAATCCGGCTGGCGATCTCGATGCTCCGCGAGTCCCACACAGTCCGCAGGCAGTCGAAGTAGGGCTCCACGTAGGGTTCCAGCAGCGCCGGCGGGGCGGTGGTGAATCCGCTGATGGTGGCGGTCAGGAGCTGGTTGGACAGCCCGGTCCCGTGGACGGCCGCCTCCCACGCCGCAGCCTTGACATCGGGATCGGGCCTGGACGCCATGGCTGTTGCGTGCCCCGCCCGGCCGGAGGCTGTGGTGTCGCGGCCCAGTTCGGCGTCGAGCTCCGCTGCGGAGGCCTGGCCGTTGGCTGCCAGGGCATGCCAAAGCTGCCAGCGGAGGTCGGCGTCCACCGCCAGCCCCTCGACGGCTGATGTGCCGTCCAGAAGCCCGCGGAGCCGGGGGAGCAGGGCCCCGTCATGGCTGCTGAGGGCAGCGACGGTGCGGGCCCAGGCGAGCTGCTGGTCCGAACCCGGGGCGGACCGGTCCAGCTCGGCGGCGGCCGCCGCCAGGAAGGATGCGCGCACCCTGACACGGGTGCCGGCGGGCGTGTAGCGTTCGACGGCGGTGGCGGCGTTGTCGAGGACGTTCAGGAGCACGCCGATGCCCGTCTCAGCCACAGCAAAGGCTGTCACGGCGTCCACGTACTTTGATGCGGGGCTTTCGCCGTCCCGTGCCGAGTTCCACAGCGCCGTCCAGCACAGGGCCCGGGCCATGGGATCGGCGATGCGGTCCAGCGAGGCGCGCACAGTGGCCTCGGAGGCAGGATCCAGGCGGACCTTGGCGTAGGTCAGGTCGTCATCGTTGACCAGCAGGAGCGCGGGCCGCCGCTGGCCGGCGAGCTGGGGGAGTTCAGTCCGTTCACCGGCCACGTCAGTTTCTATGGTTCCGGTCCGCACCAGGGCGCCGTCGGCGGCGAAGTCGTAGGAACCGACGCGCAGGCGGTGCGGACGCAGCTCTTCCCGTCCCGTGACCGGGTCCACCCCCGCCTGGACGATAGCAACCTGCCCCAGCACGCCGTCGTCGTCGGTTCCCTGCTGGGTGGCCTCCACGTACAGGGTGGGGAGTCCGGATGTCTGGAGCCACTGCCGCGCCCAGCCGGACAAATCCCGGCCGGAGGCGGCATCCAGGACGGCCAGGAGGTCAGCCAGCGAGGTGTTCCCATAGGCGTGTTTGCGGAAGTACTCCCGGGAACCGGCGATGAACGCGTCGAACCCCACGTAGGCCACCAGCTGCTTGAGGACCGAGGCGCCCTTGGCGTAGGTAATGCCGTCGAAATTCTGTTTTGCCGCTTCAAGGTCCGGGATGTCCGCCACGATGGGGTGCGTGGTGGGCAGCTGGTCCTGCACGTAGGCCCAGGCCTTGCGCTTGTTGGCGAAGTTGACCCAGGCGGTGTCCCAGTCCGTCGCCCGGTCCACGGCCAGCGTGCCCATGTAGTCGGCGAAGGATTCCTTCAGCCAGAGATCATCCCACCATTGCATGGTCACCAGGTCCCCGAACCACATGTGCGCCATCTCGTGCATCAGGGTATTGGCACGTGCCTGGTACTGGGCGTCGGTGGCGCGGGAGGTGAAGACGTAGCTCTCGGTGAACGTCACCAGCCCGGGATTCTCCATGGCACCCAGGTTGTATTCGGGGACGAACGCCTGGTCATACTTGCCCCACGGGTACGGGAAATCGAAAAGCCGGTTGAAGAAGTCCAGGCCCTTCTTAGTGAGGCCGAAAAGCTCTTCGGTGTCGAAGGATCTCGCCATGGAAGCCCGGCAGTAGAGCCCCAGCGGAACGTCCAGCTTGCTGCCGTCGTCGAGCGTTCCCTCCCAGCGGTCCTCCGCCCTGAAATAGGGGCCGGCCAGGATGCTGGTGATGTAAGTAGACATCGGCAGGGTGGTGGCGAAGTCCCAGCAGGCCGTCGCCGGATCGCTGGTCAGTAAGGTCCGGGCCACCTCGGCACCGTTGGAGGCCACCTTCCACTCCGCCGGGGCCGTCACGTGGAAGGTATAGGTTGCCTTCAGGTCGGGCTGTTCGAAGTTGGCGAAGACCCGGCGCGCGTCAGCCGGCTCGTACTGGGTGTACAGGTAGGTCTGGCCGTCGGCGGGGTCAACGAACCGGTGCATGCCTTCACCGGAGCGGCTGTAAAGGGCGGTGCCGGTCACGGCCACCTGGTTCTCGGCCCCGAGGTTGTCCAGCCTGATCCGTGCGCCGTCCACCACATCCCCGACCTGCAGGCTCCTGCCGTTGAGGAGGACGCTGTGGACGCTGCTGCCGATGAAGTCCAGGAAGGTGCTGCTGCCGGGCTCGGCGGTAAAGGTGATGACACTGCGGCTGGTGTAGCCGGGGACGGCCGGATCTGCTGCCTGCCGCACATCGAGTGAGACGTCGTAGCTGGTGGTCCTGATCAGGGCTGAACGTTCGGCGGCTTCGCGGCGCTGCAGATTCTCATGTGACACCCGGCTATCTAATCACGCTGCCGGCGCGTCCGCTCAGCCCGCGATCAGGAAGGCGGCCGCCAGGCCCAGCACGGCAATCAGGAGCCAGGACGCCAGCGCGGCCAGGAGCGCCTGGCCTCCCGTATGCAGCAGTGTGCGGATCCGCACCGCCGATCCCAGCCCGAACAGGGCCGCCCCCAGGAGGATGTCCTGCAGCGTGGCGCCGATATCAAGCCAGGCCGGCGCCAGCCAGCCGGAGGACCGCAGCGCCACCATCGCCACAAAGCCCAGCACGAACAGCGGCACCACGGGCGGCATCCTGGATGTGGTGCCGTTGGCTGCGCCCAGGGCCCGTTCACCCTTCCTGTGGTGCACGCCTGCGATTGCGGCCACAGGTGCCAGCAGCAGCACCCGGGTGAGCTTGACGACGACGGCGATTGCCAGCGCGGCAGTCCCTGCGGTTTGTGCTGTGGCCACCACCTGGCCCACGTCATGAACGGACGCCCCGGTCCAGGCCCCGAAGACCGTGGCCGTCAGTCCCAGGGGGTGGGCGAGGAGGGGCAGTACGCCGATGGCAAGGGTGCCGCAAAGCGTCACCAGGGCCACAGGCAGCACGGTTTCCGCGTGCCGGATGCGGCGGACGGCGGCCACGGCGCCGATGGCTGACGCGCCGCAGATGGAGAACCCGGTGGCCACCAGCAGCGACGTTACCGGCGGGAGGCGGAACAGGCGCGAGATGGCATACGTGCCGCCGAAACTGGCCGCCACGACGGCCACGATCAGGACAAGGGACAGCCACCCCAGGTCAAGGACGTCCATGATGCTGACTTTCAGTCCCAGCAGCACAATCCCGCCGCGCATCAGGTGCTTGCCAGCGAAGTCCAGCCCCGCGCGGGCGCGGCCCCCGGTCCAGCCCGCCGTACCGGGCAGGTTGGCGGCAAGGACGCCAAGGACCACCGCCAGGGTCATCGCAGGCAATGCCGGCACTAGCCCGTGCACCAGGAACGCCAGCGCAACGGCGGCTGCCGCCGTCAGCAGGCCCGGAGCCAGCTGCGCCGCAAGCGGCCGGAAACGGCCGTGGCCCGGCTCGGGGACGCTTCTGCTGACTGGCACTCACCTACTGTGCCCGACGAGGCCAGTAAAGTACGAACCGGACTGCCGGCGACAACACGCCAGAATGGATGGCAGTAATGAACTCGAAACAAAAAGATGGTTGGCTATTGGACATGTCAGACCTATTCCAGGATTACTCCGAGGCCGCAGGCCGCACCGGAGCGTACGACGAGATGTTCGCCCCGGGGCAACAGGCCAGGGACTCGTACGGGCAGGTGGCGGAGGCCCTCCGGAAGCTCTCTCTGGCGGACGTGAGCGCACGCGCGGACTCCATGGCCCGCACCTTCCTGGACCGCGGGGTCACGTTCGACTACGCGGGCGAGGAACGGCCCTTCCCCCTCGACATCGTGCCCAGGGTCATCCCCGCGGCTGAGTGGGACGTCCTGGAACGCGGCGTGGCCCAGCGCGTCCGTGCCCTGGAAGCCTTCCTGAACGACGTCTACGACAAGATGACCGTGGTGTCCGACGGCGTGATTCCCCGCCAGCTCGTGACCACCAGCGCCCACTTCCACCGGCAGGTCCACGGGTTCGAACCGGCCGGCGGGGTCCGGGTGCACATTTCCGGCATCGACGTTGTCCGGGACGCGGCCGGCACCTTCCGGGTCCTGGAAGACAACGTCCGCGTTCCCTCCGGCGTCAGCTACGTGCTGGAGAACCGGCGCGCCATGGCCAAGGGCCTGCCCGAAGCGTTCGGCCAGCAGCTCATCCGGCCGGTGGAAGAGTACCCGCGCCGGCTGCTCTCGGCCCTGCGCAAAACCGCGCCCGCCGGCGTGGACGATCCCACCGTCGTCGTCCTGACCCCGGGCGTCTTCAACAGCGCCTACTTCGAGCACACCCTCCTGGCCGGCCTCATGGGCGTTGAGCTCGTGGAGGGCCGCGACCTGATCTGCCGCGGAAACCGCGTGTACATGCGAACGACGGCCGGCGAGCAGCGGGTGGATGTGATCTACAAGCGCATTGACGATGACTTCCTTGATCCGCTGCAGTTTCGTTCCGACTCGATGCTCGGCTGCCCCGGCCTGGTCAACGCTGCCCGCGCCGGCGGCGTGACGATCGCCAACGCGGTAGGCAATGGCGTGGCCGACGACAAACTGGTTTACAGTTACGTGCCTGACCTGATCCGCTACTACCTCAGCGAGGAGCCCATCATCGCCAACGTGGACACCTACCGCCTCGAGGAAAAGGAGGCCAGGGAGTACACCCTGGACAACCTCGCGGAACTGGTGGTCAAGCCGGTGGACGGCTCCGGCGGCAAGGGCCTGGTCATCGGCCCGGATGCCTCCCGGGACGAACTGGACGCCCTCCGCCAGCGGATCATCTCCGATCCCCGCGGCTGGATCGCCCAGCCGGTGCTGCAGCTCTCCACCGTTCCCACCCTGGGCGGGGACAAGTTCGGCCCGCGCCACGTGGACCTGCGTCCCTTCGCGGTGAACGACGGCGACGACGTCTGGGTGCTCCCGGGAGGCCTCACCCGCGTTGCACTGAAAGAAGGCTCCCTGATCGTGAACTCCAGCCAGGGCGGCGGTTCCAAGGACACCTGGGTCCTTGCCGACTCGCCGCAGATGCCGGTGGAAACCATGCCCCGCCAGTCCGTCACGGTCCGCGAACGCGTCTCCGTCTGGCCGGTGGAGAGCAACTGGCGGGATCGCCAGTCGGAGCAGCAGCAGTGAGGCGCGCACATGAAGACGTTGCCGCCGTCGGGCCTTTCCCTGTCAACATTCCGGGCACGCAGGAGGTAGCCGCGAATGCTTAGCCGTATTGCCGAGTCCCTTTTTTGGATCGGCCGTTACGTGGAGCGGGCCGACGGTACCGCCCGCATCCTGGATGTCCACCTGGAACGCCTCAACCACCTCCCCATGGAGGAGCGGAAGAGCGTGGCGCAGGAACTCCTGGCCGTCATGGGAGCCAAACCGCAGAGCGAGGATTTCGGCCTGCCGGAACTCCTTCACGCCCTGGCGTACGACAAGACCAGCGCCACCTCGATCGCCGGTTCACTGGGGGCCGCCCGCGAAAACGCCCGCCGCGCCCGCGAGACCGTATCCTCCGGGCTGTGGGAAAGCCTGAACACCACGTACTACGGGCTGAGCCAGCACCGCAAGGACGTGGTGGGCACCTACCGGTTCTGCAACTGGACCCTGGAGCGTACCGCGATGGTCAGCGGGCTTGCCGACACCACCGTGAGCCACGACGAGAGCTGGCTCTTCCTGGTGCTGGGCCGTTCGCTGGAGCGCGCGGACATGACGGCGCGGATGCTTTCCACCCGGGATGTCCTCTCCGCCGGCATGTCGTGGGTGAACATGCTCCGCTGCGCCGGTGCCTATGAATCCTTCCTCCGCACCCGCCGCGCCGCGTTCGGAGACCAGCACGCCGCCGAGTTCCTGCTCCTGGACCGGCTGTTCCCGCGGTCCATCGTCTACGCGCTGCGCGATGCCGACGAGTGCCTCGCCAAGCTGGACCCCTCCGCCCAGCGCGTGGGTTTCATCAACGATGCGCGCCGCATCGTGGGCCAGGCCCGCACGTTCCTTGAGTTCCACCGCACTGACGACCTCATGTCCGAGCTGCCCGAACACATGGAGCGCGTGCAGAAGGCCGTGTCCCAGGCCTCGGACGCCATTTCCCGTAAGTACTTCAATCAGGCGGACGAACTTGCCTGGGTGGGAGAAGTGTCATGACCCGGTTGAGCATCGTCCACAGGACGGCCTACAAGTACAACAAGCGGGTGACCCTCTCCTACAACGAGGCCCGGATGACGCCGCTGACGGATTCGCAGCAGGTGGTGCTGGAGTCCGTGGTGAAGGTCTCTCCCTCGCAGGCGGCAGTGAGCACCTACCGCGACTATTGGGGAACCCGGGTCACGGCCTTCGACATGCAGATGCCGCATGAAAACCTCGAGGTGGTCTCCAACATCACCGTGGAGGTGCACAGGGCGGAGAAGATTCCTGCCGAGGCGGACATTGTGGGCTGGGACCAGCTGGCATCTCCCGAAACCCTCGACGCATTCAGTGACTGGCTGCCCCAGTCCCGGCTCAGCGGGCCCGGTGAAGAAGTCCTGGGAATCATCCCGGGAGTCGTGGCAGGGAAGAACCCGCACGAGGCCGCCATGGCGGTGTTCGCCTGGATGCGCGGGGAGATGACCTACATGTCCGGCTCCACCGCCGTTACCACCAACGCGGAGGAAGCCTGGGGCCAGCGCCAGGGGGTGTGCCAGGACCTGGCGCACCTGGCCATCGGCGCCCTGCGCAGCTGCGGCATTCCGGCCCGCTATGTCTCCGGGTACCTGCACCCCCGCTCCAGCGCCGGGATCGGCGAGACGGTGGCCGGGCAATCACATGCCTGGCTCGAATGGTGGGACGGGGACTGGCGCAGCTGGGACCCCACCAACCACAAACCTGCCGGTGACTTCCATGTCACCGTGGCCAGGGGCCGCGACTACCGGGACGTCCCCCCGCTGAAGGGGATCCTGTCCGGGGGCGGCGGCTCGGCCTTGAAGGTCAGCGTGGAGATCACCCAGCTCGCCTGACGCATGGGTTCCCCGGCCGCCTGGCCGGGGAACCCGTCGTCGGCCTATTCCTGGGACGCCCTGGCGGAACCGCTGATCTGCGTCCACCACGTCATCGGGTCCGTCACCTTGAAGCGGCGGCCCGTGACACTGTCCGGGGTGATGCGGACGAACGCGTCCTTCCGCCCGGCCTGCCAGGGGAAGAGGTAGAGGCGGGAGGTCTCCAGCACGTCCTCGGTGCTCTTGACCAGGGCAGCGGTGCCCTTGATCACCACACTCCACGCCAGACCCGTCTCGGAGTCGACGCCGTCCGCCTCCACCGCCACAGGGGCATCGCCGGAGGCCGCCGACAATTTGGTGCCCTGGCTGGTGCGGAAGACCAGGGTGCCGCCGTCCACCGTGAAGTTGACCGGGAAGATATCCGGCCGGCCGTCAACGAGGACCGCGAGCCTGCCTACGGAGACTGTCCGCAGCAGTGCCCAGCATTCGTGGTGTTCGAGATTCTGCACTTGGGTGGATGACTCGTTGCTCATGCCGTGAGCATACCCCGCATCACCAGGGGCTGGGCTTGTAATCCTTCAGGAAGACCCCGTACTGGTCCTCACCGTTTTCACCCATGACAATCGGGTCGTAGACACGGGCCGCGCCGTCCACCAGGTCAAGGGGGGCGTGGAAGCCCTCCTCCATGAGCCGGACCTTGGTGAAGTGCGGGCGCTCGTCCGTGATCCAGCCGGTATCCACGGCAGTCATCAGGATGCCGTCGGTATCCAGCATCTCCTGGGCGCTGGTGCGGGTCATCATGTTCAGCGCCGCCTTGGCCATGTTGGTGTGGGGGTGGCCGGGGCCCTTGTAAGCGCGGGAGAACTGCCCCTCCATCGCGGAAACGTTCACGATGTATTTGCGCCGCGCCGTGGACCGCTTCATGGCGCCACGGAGCCGGCTGACCAGCAGGAACGGTGCGGTGACGTTGCAGAGCTGGACCTCAAGCATTTCCAGGGGATCCACCTCGTCCACCACCTGCGTCCAGCTGTTGATGCTGGCAAGGTCCGGGACCAGGCCGCCGGCGTCAATCGCGGTGCCCGCGGCGATGCGCTCCAGGGAGGCAGATCCGGTGGACAGCGCCAGCGACGTGACGGCATCGCCGGCAAGGACCGGGTGGTCGGTGACGCTGCCGGCCAGTGCCAGCGGGTGCTTGTCATGCGCATGGCCGAACGTCAGCAATTCAGGGCCGCCGTTGGCCTGCTCCAGGGCCGCCGGAAGCGGTTCATCCTCGGCGTCCACCAGCGGCTTGTAGGCGTTGCCGGACCGGCGCACGGTCTGGGCCGCGTTGTTGATGATGATGTCCAGCGGACCGGCCTGGTCGAGGGAGTCGGTCAAGGCCATGACCTGGGCAGGATCGCGCAGGTCGATGCCCACGATCCGCAGTCGGTGGAGCCACTCGCCACTGTCTTCCATGGCCGCGAAGCGACGCGCGGCATCCTTGGGAAACCGGGTGGTGATGGTGGTGTGCGCACCGTCGCGCAGCAGCCGGAGGGCAATGTACATGCCGATCTTGGCCCGTCCTCCGGTGAGCAGGGCGCGCCGCCCGGTGAGGTCGGTCCGGGCATCGCGCTTGCTGTGGCTGAACGCAGCGCATTCGGGGCACAGCTGGTGGTAGAAGGCGTCCACCTGGGTGTAGTGCTGCTTGCAGATGTAGCAGGGGCGGGACCGGAGGAGGTGTCCGGCGACCTTCCCTGTGGCGGACGGCGCCAGCTTGTTGCCGCGGGTCTCGTCGTCGATGCGGTCCGGGGCAGCGGTGGCCGTCTGGGCAATGACGGCCCGGTCCGCCTCGGCGATCGAATCGCGCTTGGTGACGCGCCGGTGGCGCTTGACGGCCTTGAACATCTTCCCCGTGGCGCGGCGCACCGAGATGTAGTCCGGGTGCTCCTCGTCGTAGGCGTGGATGGTGTTCAGGACCTTGAGGCAGGCCTGGATGTCCTCAGGGGTCAGATCGGGGGAGCTCATTGGGAAAATTTTACAGCGTACGCCGCAGGCCGGGGCACCATCAGTGGTGCCCCGGCCTGCGGATGCCGTCGGGGGAGGCTAGCTCCGGGTCAGCCCAGCCGGGCGGCAGGTGCAGCCTCCGCTGCTGCGGCAGCGTGCGTCCCGGCCACCTTGTCGGCGGCCTCACGGACACCGGAGTACTGCTCCGCGGCGGCCTTGATGGCATTGGGCAGCAGGCTCAGGTGGCTGGCGGCGAGCTGGCGTTCCTCCTCGCCCGGTTCCGGCACTTCCTGGCCCTTGGCCAGGACGGTGATGCCGGACTCGGTGACCTTGAAGCCGCGGGCCCGGTCCAGCTCAGGATCCAGGCCGATGGCGGCTCCGGCCGGAACCTTGACGTTCTTGTCCAGGATGGCCCGGTTGATAACGGCCCCCGCGCCCACCTGGACCTTGTCCATCAGGACCGAATCGATGACCCGGCCGCTGGTGGCGACGTACACGTCGTTGGACAGGACCGAACCCTCCACCACTCCACCGGAAATCACCACGCCACTGGAGACGATCGAATCCAGCGCCGTGCCAACGGTATTGTTCTTGCCGCGGACGAACTTGGCCGGCGGGGAGATGCTTTGCCGGGTGTAGATGGGCCACTCGGAGTTGTAGAGGTTGAAGACAGGCAGCGGGGAGATGAGGTCCATGTGGGCGTCATAGAAGGAGTCGATGGTACCGACGTCCCGCCAGTAGGTGCGGTCGCGTTCCGTGGAACCGGGGATCTCGTTGAGGGTGAAGTCGTAGACGCCGGCCTCGCCACGGTTGACGAAGTAGGGGATGATATCCCCGCCCATGTCGTGCTTGGTGTCCAGCCGCTCGGCGTCCACGTGGAGCGCTGCAACCAGGGCGTCGGCGTCGAACACGTAGTTGCCCATGGAGGCGAGGAACTGTGACGGATCGGCTGCGAGCCCGGGCGTGCTGGAGGGCTTCTCCACGAACGCGGCAATCTTCTGGGCGTCGTTCTGGTCCACTTCGATGACACCGAACTGGTCGGCCATGTGCAGCGGCTGGCGGACGGCCGCCACGGTGGCCTTGGCGCCGCTGCGGACGTGCTGGTCCACCATCTGGGCGAAGTCCATGCGGTAGACGTGGTCCGCGCCCACCACGACGACGATGTCGGGGTTGGCGTCATGGATCAGGTTCAGGGACTGGTAGATGGCATTGGCGCTGCCCAGGAACCAGCTCTTGCCGACGCGCTGCTGTGCGGGCACGGAAGCGACGTAGTTTCCGAGCTGGGTGGACATCCGCCATGCTTCGGAAATATGCCGGTCGAGGCTATGGGATTTGTATTGGGTGAGGACCACAATCTGCAGGTAACGCGAATTCACCAGGTTGGAAATCGCAAAATCGATAAGGCGGTAACTGCCGGCGAAAGGCACCGCGGGCTTGGCCCGGTCTGCCGTCAGAGGCATCAGTCTGTTTCCCTCGCCACCTGCGAGGACAATGGCCAGGACTTTTTTGGTCAACGGCATAATGGTCGCTCCTATACGCCTTCGTAACTCCCCAAGACAGTCCGGTAGGCCCGGACTCCTTCACACTAGAACAGTTATCCGTGAACGACTACCTTGGGTCTTGTGCGAATAGACATTGTGACTAAAGAGTTCCCGCCAGAGATCTACGGCGGCGCCGGGGTGCACGTAGCCGAGTTGAGCAGGGTGCTTAGTAAGCACGTTGACCTGCAGGTTCGTGCTTTCGGCGCTCCCCGCGACGCCGACTACCACGGCGCCACCGTAACGTCGTACCAGGTTCCCGGGGACCTGGACGGGGCCAACGCGGCGGTCCAGACCCTGGGCGTGGACCTGCGCATCGTGCCGGATGTGCAGGGCGCGGACCTGGTCCATTCGCACACCTGGTACGCCAACATGGCCGGCCACCTGGCCTCCCTGCTGCACGGAATTCCGCACGTTCTCAGCGCCCACAGCCTCGAGCCGCTGCGGCCCTGGAAGGCCGAACAGCTCGGCGGCGGCTACGCCCTCTCCTCCTGGGTTGAGAAGACGGCCTACGAAGCGGCGGCGGCCATCATCGCCGTTTCGGAGGGCATGCGCCAGGACATCCTGCGCAGCTACCCGGACGTTGACCCGGAAAAGGTCCGGGTGGTCCACAACGGGATCGACGTGGCCCTCTGGCAGCGTGACGAGAACGACGACGCCGTCCGTGCGCTGGGCATCGACCCCGCCAAGCCGAGCGTCGTCTTTGTGGGAAGAAACACACGCCAGAAGGGCGTTCCCTACCTCCTGCGCGCGGCAGCGAAGCTGCCCGCCGATGTCCAGCTGGTCCTGTGCCTGGGCGCGGCGGACACTCCGGAACTGGCCGCCGAAACAGCGGCCCTCATCGAGGAGCTGCAGAAGCAGCGCACCGGCGTGGTGCTGATTGAACGGATGCTGCCGCGCCACGAACTGATCCAGGTCCTCAGCCACGCCACAGCCTTCGCCTGCCCCTCCATCTACGAGCCGCTCGGCATCGTAAACCTTGAAGCCATGGCCTGCGGCGCCGCAGTGGTGGCCAGCGCCACCGGCGGCATCCCCGAGGTGGTCCAGCACGGTGAAACCGGCCTCCTGGTGGACCTGGAACAGGTCACCGATGGTACGGGGACGCCCCTGGACCCGGAGAAGTTCGTCGCGGAGTTCGCGGCCGCCCTGACCGAAGTGGTGTCCGATCCCGCCCGCGCCCGCGCCATGGGCCAGGCAGGCCGCGAGCGCGCCGAAAAGCACTTCTCGTGGGAGTCGATCACGGAAACCACGCTCGAGGTGTACCGCTCGGTGTTGCCCGCCGGGGCCTGAGCGTCCCGGAGATACAAACCACGACGGCGCCGCTCCCTTTGGCAGGGGGCGGCGCCGTCGTTTTTTGCCCGGTTCCCGGTGTCCGCCCGGGTCAGGCCTTCCGGCCCGCGGCCCTGGCGATCAGGACTTTCTCGTCCACCGGGGCTTGCCCGCTGGCGCGCTCAGCGCGGAAGTGCGCACGCGCCTCGTCCTGGCGGCTCTTTTCAGCGCCCGTGGCGATGGCAGCCCGGACGTGTTCCCCGCCGTACCCGAAGGCCTCAACCAGGTCGAGGGCATGCGGTCGGATCTTCTCCAGCAGCCTGTTGATGTAGCCGCCCACAGTGCGCGCCCGCTGCATGGAGAGCCGGCCGTTCATGAGGTACCAGGACAGGTTCTTCTCAATCAGGGACAGGCCGAAGAGGTCACGCAGCCAGGTGAGGACCAACCTGGTTCCCGGATCCTGCACCTCCCGGAGCGCCTCGGTGAAGGCCTCCCACTGCAGCAGTTCAGCGTGCGCCTGGGCGGCGTCGATGAGTTCATTCTGGTGCCGGTTGAACAATGCAGCGCCCTTGTCCTGCGGCAGGCGCTTGCTGCCCTTCAAGGCAGCCCCGGCCTCAGCCACCATGGTCTGCACCCGGTCCGTGAGCAGGGCGCGCTGGCCTTCCTCGTCGCGGAGGGCGATTGCGGCCTTCTGCACTGACCCCGTGTCAGCCATGAATTGGGCCACCTGGCGCAGGCCCGTGCGGTGCACAGCGGCGCCCGCCGCCTGGTTCACCACGTACCGGGCCAGCACACCGAAGTCCACATTCCTGAACTCCTTGGCGTAGTCGGCCAGCAGGCGCTTGGCCACCAACTGCAGCAGCACGGTGTTGTCGCCCTCGAAAGTGACATAGACGTCCAGGTCGGCGCGCAGCGAGGCGAACCGGTTCTCGATCAGGAAGCCGGCGCCCCCACAGGCTTCACGGCATTCCTGGAGGGTATCCAGGGCATGCCAGGTGCTGAGGGGCTTCAGCGCCGCAGCCAGGGTTTCCAGGTCCTGGCGGTCCGCGTCAGTATCGTGGGCGCCGGAGAAGACGTCGTCGAACTTCTGCAGCAGCTGCTCGTGTGCAAAGCTGGCCGCATAGGTGGTGGCCAGGCGGGTGAGCAGGCGCCGCTGGTGCCGCTGGTAATCGAGCAGGACTTCTTCCTCCGTGTGCGAGGAAGCGTTGAACTGGCGGCGTTCGGTGGCGTACTGGATAGCAGCCTTCAGCGCGACCTTGGAGGCGGCCACGGCGGCGCCGTCCAGAGACACGCGGCCCTGGACCAGGGTGCCCAGCATGGTGAAGAAGCGCCGGCCGGGGCTGGCGATGGGGGAGGTGTAGGTTCCGTCCGCGTCGACGTTGCCGTACCGGTTCAGGAGGTTGGTCCGCGGGACGCGGACGTTTTCGAAGTGCAGCCGGCCGTTGTCGATGCCGTTCAGGCCGCCCTTGACGCCGTCGTCCTCCCCGCCGATTCCGGGCAGGAATTCCTTGGTGTCCGCATCCCGGAGGTCCACGTAGAAGGCGTGGACGCCGTGGTTCACGCCGCGGGTGACCAGCTGGGCGAACACCACGGCGCCGAGGCCGTCGTTGGCCGCGTTGCCGATGTAGTCCTTCCAGGCGGCGCGGAACGGGGTGTTGATGATGAACTCTTCGGTGTCGGGTTCGTAGGCTGCGGTGGTGGCGATGCTGGCCACATCCGAGCCGTGGCCGGTCTCCGTCATCGCGAAGCAGCCGGGGATTTCAAGGCTCATGATTCCGGGCAGCCACTTGCTGTGGTGTTCTGCGGTCCCCAGGTGCATCACGGCGGATCCGAAGAGTCCCCACTGGACCCCGGCCTTGATCTGCAGTGAAGGGTCCGCCACTACCAGTTCCTCGAAGCCGGCGATGTTTCCGCCATGGTCGTCAGATCCGCCCAGCTCCGAGGGAAAGGCGCGGTGCACGGCTTCATTGTCCACGAGGTACTTGAGTTGTCCGAAGACCCGGGTGCGGTGTTCGGTGTGCGTCAGGCCCTCAATCTTGTGCAGTTCGGGCCTGCCGGCCAGGTCCCGTGCCTGAAGCCTGACATCGGCCCATTTGCCCAGGAGCTGCCTGCCCAGCGCCTCCACGTCGACGGCGGGTGCGGCGTTTTCGTCCGCGGGCTTTGCTGCAGGGGTTGCGGCGGGGCGGAGTCCCTTGCGCGCGGGGCGGTCCACTACGTCAGTCATGTCACAGTCCTTCTTTGGCGGATAACTTGGTGGTCGGTGAAGCGGTGGTGAGTTCGGGGACGATGCCCACGCACAGCCACGCCGTGATCTGGCGGGCCATGGTCTCCTGGTCTGGTTTGGCGGGGGAGTCCGGGGTGCTGAGCCATTGTTCGCCGGCGTTCCGGACCAGGCCGATCGCGGCCTTGGGCCAGTAGCCGATGACGGTTTCCTTGACGTCCGCCAGGTGGGACCGCATGGGAGTGGCGATCATGTCCGCGATGGCGTCGAAGAAGGGGCCCAGCGGTCCGCCTGCTGCGGCAGGGTGCGGCGGGTTGGCGGCATCAGCCGGCGCGTAGCTGGTGACAAAGGTATAGACGTTGGGGCTGGTGGCGGCCATTTGGAGATAAGCCGAGACCATCGCGAGCAGGCCTTCCCGGGGCGTGAGTGCACTTTGCGCGGCCTCCTGGATGCGGTGCTGCATCTGGCTGAGGACGACCTCGCCTACTGCCTGCTGCAGCCCGGCCTTGTCCCGGAAGTACCGGTAGAAGACGGACTTCGATGTCCCGGCTGCCGTGGCGATGTCCTCCATTGAGGCATCGCTGCCGAGCGCGTGCACGGCGCGGCGGGCCTGCTTGATGAGCTCCCTGCGCCGTTCCTCCCGGTGGCTCTGCCAGCGCGACGAACGTCCGTCGGGGCTGGCAGGCGACGGCAGTTCGATGGTCAAGGGGGAGTGCGTGTCCTGAAAGTTCACGATACCCAGCGTATCAGGTACGCTGGGTATCGGTAACCACTTGTGACCAGAGGAGCCCTCCATGTCCACAGAAGGACAGTCCACCCACGCAGGCGGATCAGCTCTGCCTGCCGTCCCGGCAACCCGCAGGGCGGTGATTGTTGGCGCCAACAGGATTCCGTTTGCCCGCGCCGGCGGTGCCTACGCCAAGTCCTCCAACCAGGACATGCTGACGGCGGCCCTCGATGGCCTGATCGCGCGGTTCGGGCTCCAGGACGAACGGATCGGGCAGGTGGCGGCCGGCGCGGTCCTGAAGCACTCCCGGGACTTCAACCTCACCCGGGAGGCAGTGCTGGGGTCGGCGCTCTCGGCGGAAACGCCCGTGTATGACCTCCAGCAGGCGTGTGCCACGGGCCTGGAGACCGTGGTGGGCCTGGCGAACAAAATCAAGCTTGGGCAAATCGATTCGGCCATCGCCGGCGGCGTGGATTCGGCCTCCGACGCACCCGTGGTGGTCAGTGAGGGACTCCGCGAGGTCGTTCTGGACCTTCACCGGGCCAAAACCCTTCCCCAGCGGCTCCAGATCCTCAGCCGGCTCCGGCCCAAGGACCTGGCCCCTTTGGCCCCGGGCACTGCGGAGCCGCGTACCGGCCTGTCCATGGGCGAGCACCAGGCCCTGACCACCGCCCAGTGGAAGATCTCCCGGGAAGCGCAGGATGAGCTGGCACTGAACAGCCACCACAACCTGGCCGCCGCCTACGACTCCGGGTTCTTTGATGACCTGATGACCCCCTACCGGGGACTGACGCGTGACGGGAACCTCCGGGCGGACACCTCGCTGGAGAAACTGGCATCCCTCAAGCCGGTCTTCGGCCGCAACCTTGGAGCGGATGCCACCATGACGGCGGGCAATTCCACCCCGCTGACGGACGGTGCGTCCACGGTGCTGCTGGCGTCGGACGAATGGGCAGACGCCCGTGACCTGCCCAAGCTGGCAGCCGTGGTCGATGCCGAGGCTGCTGCTGTCGACTTCGTCCATGGGAAGGACGGGCTGCTGATGGCTCCCGTCTTCGCCGTGCCCAGGCTTCTGGCCCGGCAAGGCCTGACGCTGGCCGACTTCGACTTCTTCGAGATCCACGAAGCGTTTGCCGCCACGGTGCTCAGCACGCTGGCAGCCTGGGAGGATGACGAGTTCGGGCGCACCCGCCTGGGCCTCGACGGTGCGTTCGGCAGCGTCGACCGCTCGCGCCTCAACGTCAACGGGTCCTCACTCGCAGCAGGCCACCCCTTTGCCGCCACCGGTGGCCGCATAGCGGGCACGCTGGCCAAGATGCTCCAGGCCAAGTCTGCTGCCACCGGGAAGCCGGCCCGGGGCCTGGTGTCCGTCTGCGCCGCCGGCGGCCAGGGCGTCGTCGCCATCCTGGAATCTCTGTAGGGGGCGGCCGTGGCAGATACGTACACCCAACTGGTCAACAGCGGCATGGGCCGCAGCCTTGCAAAGAAACTCGGCCTTCCGCAACCTGCGGTCCTGCGCCGCTACCAGCCAGGGCAGCCCCTGGTAACCGGACCGGTCGTGGTCCTGGGAACCACCCCGGGGGCGGATAAGCTCGCCGCGGAGCTGCTGTCCTGGGACCTCGACGTCCGGCGGCATGCTGTTCCCGCCGAAAAGCTGGGCGCCATCATCCTGGTCCTCGACGGGCTGGAACACCCGACAGACCTTGAAAAGCCCGTGCTGGCGGCGGCAGGCTCCCTCCGGGACCTGCGCGCCGGCGGGCGGATCATCACGCTTTCCCGCCCGGCGTCGGAAGCGGCTACACCCGAAGCTGCAGCAGCCCGGCAGGGAGTGGATGGCTTCCTGCGGTCCCTGGCCAAGGAACTGCGGGGCGGCGCAACCGGCAACGGCGTGATCCTTGCGGACGGCACCACCGCCACCAGTCCCAGCGCCCTGGGCGCCCTGGCGTTCTTCCTCTCCGGCCGGTCAGCATTCGTGGACGGACAGTTCCTGACCGTCTCATCAGAGGACGGCAGCCTGCCCGCTGATCCGGAACGGCCGTTGGCAGGGAAGGTGGCTGTCGTCACCGGCGCTGCCCGCGGCATCGGAGCCCAGATTGCCAGGACGCTGCACCGCGACGGCGCCACCCTGATCCTGGTTGACATTCCTGCCGCAGGGGACCAGCTGGCCTCGGTGGCCAACGAGGTGCGGGCCACCGCACTTCAGCTGGACATCACCGGTGCCGACGCCGGCCAGCGGATCATCGACCATGCCGTTCAGCGGCACGGGCGGCTGGACATCGTGGTGCACAACGCGGGCGTTACCCGGGACAAGCTGCTGGCCAACATGGACCAGGCCCGGTGGAACTCGGTCATGACCATCAACATCGCCGCCCAGCTCCGCATCAACGAAACCCTCCTGGCCTCCGAACACTTTCGGCAGTCACCGCGTATTGTTTCAGTGGCCTCCACCAGCGGCATCGCCGGAAACCGGGGCCAGACCAATTACGCTGCGTCCAAGGGAGGGGTCATGGGAATGGTGCGGGCCACAGCCCCGCTGCTGGCGTCCCGCGGCGGCACCATCAACGCAGTGGCTCCCGGCTTCATCGAAACGGAGATGACGGCCCGGATCCCCTTCGCCGTCCGGGAGGTGGCGCGCCGGTTGAACTCACTGCAGCAGGGCGGGCTCCCGTCCGACGTCGCGGAAACCATCGCGTTCCTGGCCAGCGATGCCGCGGGCGGGATCAACGGAGAGGTGCTGCGTGTGTGCGGGCAGAACCTGGTGGGGGCATGACGGTCAAGCAGCCGGTGGTCCTGGCCGAGATGCCCTCGTTGTCCAAGCTTTACGTCAACGCTGCCGCGCAGGCCGCAAGACGCAGGCTGCTGGGAACACATGACTCCGCAGTCCTCCCGGCGGAGAGCCACGAAGTCAGGGGCGTCACCGTCGGGGTGGAAAACCTTACGGCTTACCAGCACCTGATCGGCGAAACGGCCAGTGACGTCCTGCCCGCGGGGTTCATTCACGCCATCGCATTCCCCTTGGCCATGAGCGTCATGAACCGGGACGACTTCCCGTTGCCCCTGCTGGGGATGATCCACCTGCGCAACAGTGTGGAGCAAAGATCACCGCTGTTGTTCACCGATGTCCTTGACATGACCGCCCGCGTGGAAAACCTCGGCGGCCACCGTGCGGGGACACAGCTGGACGTCGTGGCGGAAGTCCGGCGCGCCGGCTCCGGCGAGGTCAATTGGCGCGGAGTTTCAACATACCTCGCCAAGGGCGTCTTCCTCCCGGGGATCGACAAGCCCTCAGCCATACCTCCCAAAGCTGATTTCACGGCACCGGACCCGACGGCGCTGTGGCACCTCGGCGTGGATACGGGCCGTGCGTATGCAGCGGTCTCAGGGGACTTCAACCCCATCCACCTCAGCGTGCTCTCGGCCAAGGCCCTGGGCATGCGGCGATCGATAGCGCACGGCATGTACCTCGCGTCCCGTGCGCTCGCAGATGTGGGCCCCGCCCGGGGCGACTCGTTCATGTGGGACGTGGAATTCGAGGCCCCGGTCTTCCTGCCTTCCCGGGTCGCCCTGGAGATCGGGACCGAACAGACCGGCTCCGGGGCATGGAAGCACTCCAGTTTCGTTGCATGGAGTCCACGCTCCGGGCGGCGCCATTTCAGCGGGACGGTTTCGGCCCTGTAGGACCTGGCCTTCAGCTTCCGGCCTGGGGCCAGGGCCTGCCTAGTCCTGCGGCTGGACGGCCCGCAGGATCCGGTGGAGGCTGAGGAGGACCGATTCTGAGGCAGGGACGGTTCCCTGTTCTGCCGGCCTGTCGGCGGTGGCAGCCATGCAGGCTTCCACCGCCGCCCTGGCAGCGTCGTAGCGGTCCTTCAATTCCTGGGCGTCACCGTCGGTGTCCGTGGAAACCAGTTCCCCGGTGGCGGTAATGGCGTCTGCCAGCGGTTCATTGTCCTGAAGGGGAATCTCGTAGGGCACGTCGTCCTCCCAGATCACATCGGACAGCACATCCGTCATGTCCTGGATATGGAAGGTGACCCGTTCCAGGTTTCGCAGGTCCCGGTAGTCCCGGTCCATGTCGCGCGGGTGCAGCTTCCGCCGGGGGTTGGCGCGCCTGCTGGCATCCGCCTCCTTGACCAAATGACGCACTGAACGCGCCGCTTCCGCCAGTTCGTCCGACCTGCGCGACCAATCCTCGTGCTCAGGGGGCCATTTTTCCACCAGTGCCGCGCCCATGTCCGTCAGCTGCCGGCCAAGGGCGAGCCGCAGGTCGGCAAGGCTCGATGCGGCGGCGTTGAGGTGCAGCGGAGGAAAGATCAGGAAATTCACCGCAATCCCGACAGCCACGCCCGCCGCCATCTGCACAAGGTAGCCGTAGGAGAAATCTTCGGCGTTGCTGCCGCCCACCAGCAGGACCAGGAGCGCCGCCGTGGGGATCCAGTCACTGCCTGAGCCGATGCCCGGCAAGCCGCCCAGCAGGACGCCCACCCCCATGAACAGGGCGACCGTCAGGGGCGACGGTTCGCTGATGCTGACCAGGACGAAGGCAAGACCGATTCCCATCGCCAGCCCCGCCAGCGCCTGTGCCCCCTGCTTCACTGACCCGGCCACGTTGTGATACATGGCCACGAGGGCGCCCAGCGGTGCGTAGTACGCGTAGTGCGAGGCGGCGCCAGGCATGAGGGGTGCGATGGCGAACGCCAGCCCCGCGGCTATGGCCGCTTTCCCTGCCAGTTGGAGCCGCTGTGCCGCGAAGGCAGCAGAAAGCCCCGCCACTGATTGTCTAAGAAGTTGGGTCCCCCGAGCCCACCGTGCATCCGGCCGTGCCTGAGTATTGCCCATCCGGACAACAGTAGGGCCGGGGGTGGCTCAGGACAAACCTGCTGCTGAGCGCGTTACCGCAGTTGCCAGCCTGTGGGCACGGCCCGGGGTGCGGCCTTCTTCCGCGCGCCGGGGGATGTAGCCGAAGCCCAGCCCGTAGGAGGGGTCGGCGAAGCCCAGGGCAGCGTTGGCTCCCTCGTGGCCGAAGGCCCGGTGGCTCCCGAAGTTCCGTGAGGGGTGGGGTTTCATGAAAACGACCGCGAAGGCATTGTCCAGGCCGGAGGACCGGTCCAGGCCCCAGACCTGTTCCCGAGTCATGGCCGTAATGGTCCCGCCGGAGAGGAACGGCTCCGTGCCACCGACACCGGTGGTGGCCGCTGCGTACAGGCGCGCCAGCCCCTCCGCGGAGCCAACGCCACCCGCGGCGGACATGCCCGCGGCACGCACGGAGCGGATATTGGGCAGTTCCATGATGGTGCTGACCGGGGCATTGCTGTTCAGGCCGTCGAGGCTGAGCGGATCCATCCACGCTTCGGCCGGCCCTGCTTCGTACAGGACGTCCTGGTACCTGCCGTCCTGGCTGTCCGGCAGGCCCAGGAAGAAGTCCACGTCCTGCGGCTTCCGGATTCTCTGGTCGTAGATGTCCTGCAGGGCCTCGCCCGTGGTCCGCCGGCACAGTTCTTCCATCAGGATGCCAATGGTGAGGGCGTGGTAGCCGAACTGGCGGCCGGGCTCCCAGGCGGGAGCGGCAGCGGCGAGCCGGGCTGCGGCCCCGGACGTGGTGAACTCGTCCAAGCTAAAACCGCCCTCGACCCCCAGCAGCCCCGCCTGGTGCGACAACGCCTCCCTGACGAGCAAACGGTCCTTTCCGTGGACCGCAAACTCGGGCCAGTAGTGGGCCATCGTCCGGTCAAGGTCAAGGACACCGTCCTGGACCAGCAGGGCGATGACCAGGGCGGCGACACCCTTGGAGCAGGAGTAGGCGCCGGTCAACGTATCCGGTGCCATGGCCGGGCCGCCGGTCAGGCGTACCACCGGCACCCCGTTCCGGTAGGCGGCCAGCTGCGCGCTGTAGCGGGAGTCCTCCGCGAGGAAGGACTCAAACAGTGCCAGGACACCCTCGTACCCCGGCGCTACGAAACCCAGAGAAGTCTGCATGCCTCCAGTCTACGAGGAAAGCGGTTTCCGTCCGCGGATGAGGTCAGCGGGAAGCTCCGTGTCCGGCTGCGACTTCCTCGCCGGGCCGCACAGGTCCCGGTGCGGTGCCGTCGCCGAACGGGCGTCCGCCCAGCGCCTCCCGGCCGTGCTCCGTCAACCATCCGGCAAGATCCGGGCCGGCAGGGACAATGCCGGTGGGATTGATGTCCTCATGAACGATGTAATAGTGGCGCTTGATCTGCACGAAGTCGATGGTGTCCCCGAAGCCCGGAGTCTGGAACAAGTCCCGCGCATAACCCCACAGGTTGGGCATTTCGCTAAGCTTTTGCCGGTTGCACTTGAAATGTCCGTGGTAGACGGGATCGAACCTGGCCAGGGTGGTGAACAGCCTGACGTCCGCCTCGGTAATGGTTTCACCCACCAGGAAGCGCTGCCGCGAGAGGCGGTCCTCGAGCCAGTCCAGCGCGGCCCACAGGCGCTGGTACGCCGAGTCGTAGGCCTCCTGTGATCCAGCGAAGCCGCACCGGTAGACGCCGTTATTGACCTCGGTAAAGACGCGCTTGTTCACGTGGTCGATTTCTTCGCGGAGATGCGCGGGGTAGAGCTGCGGGGCGCCCGGCCGGTGGAATTCTGTCCACTCGGTCGAGAAATCAAGGGTGATTTGGGGGAAATTATTGGTCACCACTTCACCACTGCGCACGTCGACGATAGCGGGAACGGTAATTCCGCGGGGGTAGCCGGGGAACCGCTTGAAGTAGGCGTCCTGCAGGCGCTCGATTCCCAGGACCGGGTCCACTCCACCCGGGTCCAGGTCGAATGTCCAGGAACGTGCATCGTGGGTGGGCCCAGGCTGGCCAAGGGAGATGGCCTCCTCGAGCCCCAACAGCCTGCGGACAATGACGGTGCGGTTGGCCCATGGACAGGCCCTTGCGGCAATGAGGCGGTAGCGCCCGGACTCGACCGGCCAGCCCGGCTCACCGTTGCTGCCGGGCGCGGCATTCCTGGTGATGCGGTCCTCGATGTAGTTGGTGTCCCGGGTGAATTCCGCCCCGCCTGTCACGTAGGCTCCCCGGGTGCTGTGCGCGTCGGCGGTGTCTGCTGGTGTGCTTTCCGTTTCCTGGCTCATGCCATTAGCCTATGCGCCGGCTTCACGCCCTAGGAGACTGCTGAACTAAGTGCTTTGTAGGGCTGGTCCGTGGCGTTCGCTGTCGGGCCAGCCCTTCCTTTTGTGGGTTGGGGTTTCTGGGGTTGAAGTGTTTTGGGGTGGTTCCGGGCTTTTGGTGCCTGTGGCCGGGTAGTGGGTGTTGTTTTGGCTGGCTGTGAGAGGCCTGGTCCTGGTTTCCGGGTTCAAGCGATGGCCCAGGATCCCTGTTCGCTGGTGAGTCCGAGCTTCAGGAGGCGGCGGAGGTTCAGTCCCGCGATCCGTAGCTGGAGCCAGGCGTTGTTCCGGTTGATGCCGCGATGGGGAACGCGTCGGTTGCCGCGGGTGAGCCATGCGATGGACCGCTCGACCATGGGCCGGTGGGTGCGGTAGTCGTCCTGGAAGGCCGGGTTCTTGGCGCGTTGGCGGTGTTGCCGTTGCAGCGCGTCATGTTCGTGGAGAACGATTTTGCGTCCTCGCGGTGAGGTGGTGCATCGGTGCCGGAGGGGGCAGCCTGTGCAGGCGGCGCCGAACGTGACCCGTCGTTTGGTGGTGATGTTGCGGGTGAGTCCGTGCGGGCAGGTCATGGTGCCGGCTGCTTCGTCGACGGTGAAGTCATCGAGGGTGAATCCGCCTTCGACTGCTGGGCGGAGGGGCCAGGGTTTGATCACCGGGGTGTGGCCGGCACGGGTGAGGGCGGCGAGCATGTCCCCCGTGCCGTAGGCCGAGTCGGCCAGGACGTCCAGGCTGGTGCCGGCGATCGTGGAATCCATGCCGATCAGCCGGGCACCGACGGCCCCGTCGCTGTTTTCCGGGCCGGAGGCCTTGGTCAGTTCCGCGGCGGTGATCAGCCCGGTGTCGGGTTCGATCACGATGTGGGCCTTGTATCCGTCCTGCTGCCTGGACTGGGTCTTGTGCGCGTGCCGGGTGTCGGGGTCAACGGTGGAGATCATCCGGTCCGGGGCGACCTTCCGGGCGATCCGCCATCGCCCGTCGGTCCCGTCGGAGTCCTCGGCCGGTTCCACGTCCTGCCCGGCGACCAGGGCCAGCAGAGCGTAGGCATCAGCAGCCTTTCCGTCCAGCGTTTCGGGGTCGACCGCGGCCAGCAACGCCAGGGCGTCGGTGACCAGCGCGGAGATCAGCCCGTCTTTGGCGTCCTGGTCATCCCAGGCGATGTCCGGCTTACCGGTGCGGATGTAGTCATAGCCCGTGGCGTGGGCGGTCACGAGTTCTTGTCCGCCCGGGATGTCCCGGCCGAAGCGGCGGACCGCGGCGATCAGCTGCGTGATCGTGTCCTGCCTGGCGACCGCGTCGTTAAGGACCGTTGAATCCACCGCTCTGCGGCGCTTGCCCGTCAAAGCCCCGGTTTCCGCGACGACTTTGGCGATGGCTTCCATGATCCGGTGCGGATCCGACGAGGCGGCCAGCCGCTTTCGCCAGTACGTCAGCGTGCTCGGATGGAACGCGGTATCGGTCAGCCCGTAGCCGCAAGCGGCCTTCCACCTCAGATCAAAAGTCAACGCCTCGGCGGTTTCCCGGTCAGAGAGGCCCTGCAATGCCTGCAGCACCAGCACCGACCCGATGACCGGCGCCGGAACCGACGGCCTGCCCCGCCGCGACGGAACAAATCCTCCATCATCGAATCCGGAAACAACCGCCCCCGATGTTTGGCCAGAAAAGCGAAAACACTGCCCGGAGCCAACAACTCCCCGGCCAATGCCTCCACATCCAAATACCCGCGTTGCGCGTCCTCGCGTCCCTGCATATGACAAGTCTTAACCACCAGACCCACCAGTCCAGTCGACGCGCCCCACATCCGCCGATTAGTTCAGCAGTCTCCTAGGCGCCCTGCCGGAGGATTGCCACGAGGGGCTGCCACGCCACCAGCCAGGAAGCGGCCACGAGGAGCGTGAACAGGGCGATCCAGATGCCGGACGGAACGGAGGTGGCCCGGTACAGGAGATACGCGTCCGAGCTGTTGAGACGGTCGCGACGGCGTAAATGCACGTGGGTGAGCTTGACCAGGTCACGGACGGCGGCCACGAGGAGTGCCAGGCCGAAGATCACGGCGGCATGGCCAACCATGGAGGGCGGCGCAAGGAAGGTGAGGGCACCGGTCCCGGCGATCGCGGCCCCCGTGATCACGAATCCCGCAAGGTTGCGAAGGAAGAGGAGCGAGGCAGTCAACACCACTGCGCTGGCCGCCATGGTTGCCGGTCCCCATCCGTTGAGCCCGGACCAAACAAATGCGGCACCCGCCAGCGCTGGTACCGGATATCCCCAAAAGCAGGACCAGGCAGCGGCCAGCCTGCTCCTGCTGTAGGTGGTGGTGGTTCCGGAGTGGTCAAGGCGAAGCCGGATCCCGGAGAGCCGCTGCCCCGAGGTAAGGGCAGCGAATGCGTGGCCCAGTTCGTGGGTGGCGGTGGCCAGGAGGCCGAAATAGCGCCAGCTGCGCCGGGGGATGGACAGCACGACGGCGGCCGCCAGCGACAGCATAAGCTCGGCCCATGTGATGTTGGGTACGTTGGTTTGGGTGAATGCCGCACTGAAGGTATTCCAGAAGCTGGCAGGGCTGTCCAATATGGCCTCCTGGCTGCGTGTCGCCGTCGTAAGTCCTGTGCCCCACGCTACGCACCCAAGCTGGACGCGGGCAGGAACCTGGTCATTACTTAAAGCCGAAAGGCACGCCAGGTTCGGCGTGCCTTTCGTACGGGGCCGGGCGTTGCCGCCCTGGTACAAACCTGCTGATTAACCTTCGCACTCCGTGCAGTAGCTGTGGCCGTCTTTTTGCCGGGCGATCTGGGACCGGTGGCGGACCAGGAAGCAGGAGTAGCAGGTGAATTCGTCCTCAGCCTGGGGGATGACCTGGACTACGAGTTCCTCAGCGACAAATTCGCCGCCAGGAACTCCGGCGCCGTCCAGCCCGTCAGCCTCGTCCAACTCCTGCACAACGCTGCGGGCGTCCGGAGCATTCGCTGACTGGAGCTGCTCGAGTGAGTTGTCCTGCGATTCCTTGACGTCGGAACGCAGTTCATCGTAATCGGTTGCCACTTTGGGTGCTTCTCTTTTCTTAGTTGGGCTGTCGGGTATGAAACGTACAGCATGAACCCGGTATTCCCCAACAGGAAGCGTAGATCCGTTGCCGGTTGGGTACGGGTGCAGAGGAGCGGCCACGGGTTTCCCGAACCGATATTCGGCTGCGTGGGCAGGAGAGGGACGGCCATGCGGTTTCCTCCCCGGGACGGAAGGGGCAGTTTTTGGAGCAACTCACTGCGGAGCTTGGCGGCGCCGAACAAATCGGTGCGGGGGTAGGCCCCGTGCTGGAGAAGTTCGACGCTGTGTCCCGGATAGCGGTCCTGCGGGGAGGGGGCCTGGGAGATCTCCTCTTCGCAATTCCAGCGATGGCTGCGTTGAAGGCGGCCTACCCGGCAGCACACCTGACACTGCTGGGCACTCCAATCCATGAGGCGGTTCTCGGGGCGGTGGAAGGCCCTGTCGATGAAGTGGTTATCCTGCCCTTCGCCGAAGGAGTCCGCCCGGGGGAGGAGGATGCCGGCGAGCTGGACCAGTTCTTTGCCGGCATGCGCGGGCGCGCCTTCGATCTGGCCGTCCAGCTCCATGGAGGTGGACGGTTCTCGAATCCCTTCCTGCTGCGGCTGGGAGCCCGCCACACCGTAGGGACCCGGACGGCCGACGCCGCCGTGCTTGAGCGCAGCGTCCCCTACCTCTATTACCAGCACGAACCCCTCAGGGCTCTGGAAGTGGCGGGTTTTGCGGGCGCGTTCCCCGTCGACCTTGAGGCCCGGCTGGCGCCCGCCGGGCAGGAATTGCCGCCAGCCCGCCCCGGGGACCGTGCCCACCCACTCGTCGTGATCCATCCCGGCGCCACCGATCCCCGCCGTCGTTGGCCCGCCGCAAAGTTCGCTGAGCTTGCTGCCGCCTGTGCGGCCGATGGTTCACAAGTGGTCCTTATCGGGGATAGGAGCGAACAGGGCCTGGCAGCGGAAATCGCGGACAGTGCCGCTTCAGCAGCAGTCCGTTCCCTGGCCGGCGCCCTGGACATGGCAGGGCTCGTGGCGTTGTTGGTGGACGCCGACGTCGTGGTGGCAAACGACAGTGGGCCCAGGCACCTTGCACAGGCGCTGGGCGTGCCCACAGTCGGCATTTTCTGGGTGGGCAACGTAATCAACGCCGGAGCGCTGGGGCGGAGCCTCCACCGCGTCCACGCCTCATGGGTGACGGCGTGCCCGACATGTGGTGTCGATGTAACCCAGGTCGGCTGGACGGCAGCACGGTGCGTCCACGACGATTCACTGGTGGCCGGGGTGGGCGTTGCTGAGGTCTACGGGGACGTCCGGAGCCTCACGGCCGGCAAGCTCGCAAAGCAGGATGCATGACGGGCGGCGCAGCGGCACACACAGCAGTCGTTCAAGAGCCGGCAGACGGCAGGCCGGAGCTCCTGGTTCTGCGCGCCCTCAAGCTCGGAGACCTGCTGGTGGCCGTGCCGGCGTTGAAAGGCCTCCGACGGGCCTTTCCCGGGCACCGGCTTCGGTATGCTGCGCAGGGGTGGTTGTCCGACGCCCTGGGCCTGGTGGGCGGCTATGAACTGCTGCCCACGCACGGCCTGGACGAGCCGCTGGCACTGCCACCGGGCGTGGTGGACGTAGCCGTCAACCTTCACGGCAGCGGCCCGGAGAGCCAGGGCCGGATAGAGGCGTTGAAGGCCCGGCGGACCCTGGGACATGACAGTGCACACCGGAACGGGCCGCAGTGGCGGCCGGAACTGCACGAACGCGAACGCTGGGTACGGCTCCTTGAATGGCATGGGATAGACGCCGATCCGTTGGACGTGCAGTTGGATACGCCCGAGGTGCCCAGTCCCGTGCCCGGGGCCACTGTCCTGCACGTGGGGGCAGCGTACGGCAGCAGGCTTTGGCCTGCGGAGCGGTTTGCGGCGGTGGCGACGACACTGACCGAGGCAGGACACCAGGTAGTCTTCACCGGCGGCAGTTCCGAGAGGGAGCGGGCGGAGGAAGTGTGCCGCCTCGCAGGAATCCCGGGTACGGCTGTCCTGGCCGGGGTATTGGGCCTCGGGGAGTTCGCTGCGACCATTGCTGCTGCCCGCCTGGTGGTCTCTGCCGATACCGGCGCCGCGCACCTGGCATCAGCCTACGGCACCCCGTCAGTGGTGCTCTTTGGCCCGGCCCCACCCGAGATTTGGGGGCCGCCCCCTGGGCCCCATATCGTCCTCACCCGGGCCGAACTGCGGCGCGGGGACACGTTTGCGGCCCGGCCGGACCCAGCCCTGCTCGCTGTCCAGGCCTCCGATGTGATGGCTGCTGTCAAGGCATTGGGACTGCTCTGAAACACTGTGGGTTTAAGCGTCCGTGCTGTGGGTCCGCAGAGGGGTGAACCCTGCCCCACGAGCCTAAAATAATGTGTATGAGCACTGAGCTGGAAATCGCTTTGGTGTTGGGGACGGCGCTCCTCTGGATTGCCGTAACGCTGACCATCCTGTCCGCCATCGACCGGCCGGAAAGGAAGGCGCGGCGGCAGGAACGCCGCGGCGTCCGGGCCGAGAAGCACCGGATTGAGTACCGTCCGGTGGCAGCGGCGGCCCATAGCCCCGGACGTAACCGGCACCCACGGACCTGGCGGCTTCATCCGCACTGACGCCGGCGGCGTTCCGGAGGTGCGAAGGGTGACCGCCCAGGCTGGCCCGAACGCGGTCCCGGCGCTCGCCGTCATGCGCGCGTGCCGGTTAACCATGACGCATGCCTCGGCGCCCCCTCAGTCAAGTCTTGACGGGCTTGGCCGGATCCCCGACACTTTCCCGATGGGAGTAAGCGAAGAGTTGCGGGCGCTTGGCGACGTGGTGGACCGGCTTGCCGTGAAGTTTCCAGCGCTGTCCAGGGAGTACATCGAAGATGTGGTGCAGCAGGAACACAGCCTCCTGGATACGGGGCGGGTCCGCGCCTTCGTTCCGGTCCTGGTGGAACATGCAGCCAGGGACAGGCTTGCACGGTAGGGCGTCAGGATCCGGGTGCGACGTCGATCAGCACTTTTCCGACTGTCTCCTGTTCCACGGCGTCATGGGCTGCGGGGGTCTGGTCCAGCGGGAACCGTGTCAGGGGCAGTCCGTGCTCTTCCCCCACCCTCAGCGCGCCTGCCGCCAGGGCCTCGGAGATAGCGGCAACGGCCTGACGTTTCTGCTCGTCGGTGACGGTGTAGGTGAGGATGAACTGGTAGCGGACGTTCCTCGCCATGCTTTCGCGGATTGGAACGGTGAGTGATTCTCCCGGGTTCGCCGCGTATATGGCGATCGTCCCGCCCGGCTTGATGACGTCCAGGTCCGTCTTGATGTTCGCGGGTGCGTTGACATCCACAACCATGTCGACGCCGTTTGCGGCCACCTGGTGGACGGCGCCAACAATGTCCCCGGTCCGGTAGTTGATGACGGTGCCGGCGCCCGCACGGCGGGCCAGTTCAGCCTTTTGGTCTCCGCTGACGGTGGTGATGACTGTGGCCCCGGCCCAGCGCGCGAGTTGGATGGCCGCGTGGCCTACGGCTCCGGCCCCTCCCGTCACCAGGACGGTTTGTCCCTCGAGGGCTCCGGCGGAGAGCCTGGCTGGGCCGTCCTCGTTCGATGTCAGGGCCCGGTGCGCCGTCAACGCCGGGATGCCCAATGAGGCGCCGGCATCGAAGGATTCGGTATCGGGAAGGGGCACAGCTTTATTGCGGGGCACAACGACGTATTCCTGTGCCGTGCCTTCATTACTGCCCCATGCGACGTCCCACAGCCAGACACGGCCGCCCACCGACAGGCCCGTCACCCCGGGACCCAAGTCATCGATGACACCGGCTCCGTCCTGGTTTGGAACTTTGGGGGCGTCGAGCTTCCTGCTTCCGCTCCCGGACCGCGACTTCCAGTCGGTGGGGTTGACGCCGGACACCACCATCCGGACACGGACTTCTCCGGGCCCCGGCACCGGCAACGGCCTGTCCTGAAGCTTCAGTACGGATGAGGGCCCTGTTTCTTCATAACTGATTGCCTTCATTGTCTTCTCCCGACTTGATTGCCGTTGCCTTTACCGCCCAACCTACCGAACGTGATGGGCAGGCATGAAAAAAGCGCACCCCGTTCGCTGAGTGCGCTTTTTCCTTGACTGCCCGTCAGTGCTTGAAGGCGTCCTTGACCTTTTCGCCGGCCTGCTTCAGATCACCTTTTGCCTGATCTGCCTGGCCCTCGGCACGCAGGCTCTCATCGCCAGTGGCAGCTCCGGCAGCTTCCTTGCCCTTACCGCCGGCTTTTTCGGCGGCGTTCTCGATTTTGTCGCCCAGTCCCATGGTGTTTCCTCCTCTGGTTGGCAGCCGTTCGCATTCGGCTGGGAATATCATAAGCATGCTTAGGAACAATTTTTCAAGTCCCCGGACTGCTCCCTGTCCGGCCTAGAACCGGGAAGTGACACGCAGCGGGCGGGGGCGGCCGTCCGGATCCACAATTAGCCGGTAGATCGGATCGGCCCAGAAACGGTGGATGGCCCGGACCGGTTCGGGGGAGTGGAGGCGTATCTGGCCTTGCGGCCGCGGCCCGCACCGGCCGGTCCCGTGCCACTGGTCCAGGGCACCGGCCACCCTGTTCCAAAGATCAAGTTCCCCGCCGTCGGCGGTCAGGAGGGGGTCGTCCTGGTCAATGCCCAGATGTTCCGCCCAGAGCTGGAGCCGCAACTTCCGCGGGAGTGGCTGGGGCGTTCGGCCGGCGGCACTGCCACCGGCACCAGCCGGAGCGGAGGTGTCGATCACTGCGCAGGTGAGCTCGCTGTCGGTGGTCCAGGACCGGCGGTTGAAGTTGTCAGATCCGCAGGTGAACCACGTGTCGTCAATGATGCAGATCTTCGCGTGGACGTAGATCGGTGTCCCGTCATTGTTCTCCAGGTCGAACACACCCACCCGGTCTGGGGCCGCCCGGCGAAGCATGCTGATGGCACGCTGTTGCCCCAACCGCCGGGGTGGGCCGCCAAGGAACCCGTCAGAATCGGGATAGCGCGGCACCACGATGATGACCTTCAGCGCCGGGTTGCGCTCCAGCGCCTCCGCGATGCCCGCGGCGACCTCTGTTGACCATAGGTACTGGTCCTCGATGTAAATGAGTGAACGCGCCTGGGCGAAGGCCTTTGCATAGGCGCGCGCGATGCTCCGCTCACCGTGAGGCGCGAACGGGAAAGGTGGGTGCTTCACGCCGTAGGTGCGGAGCAGCTGCACGGCGTGCGTTCCGGCGGCCGGCGGGGGCGGAGCCGCTTCCGGCAACGGTTTGGGGTGCCGTGGCATGCGGGCCAGACGCTGCAGCAACATCCGGTAAGGGGTGTGGCGGTCCAGCGGGTGGGGATCGTTCCAGCGTTCAGCAAAGATGGCCAGTACATCGGCAACCACCGGGCCGCGAAGTTCGAGGGCGGCGTCGTGCCACGGGGGCCTCGGTCCGTACCGGGAATCCATCTTCACCGCCTGTGGGTCACCCCGGTGGGCGGCGTTATCCCGGCGGCTGTGCGAGAGGTCGATCCCACCCACGAAGGCGACGTCCCGGGATGGGTCGTCACGACGACGGATTACCACGAGTTTCTGGTGGTGCGACCCGAAGACCCGGACGCGCTGATCCAGCAGCGCCTCACCGCCGGCGTCATTGATTTGGCGGCTGAGGAGTTCGTTGGACCTGCCGCTGATGGGGGCCGATAGCCGCTCTCCGTGGGATCTCCAGACGAGGCCCCTGACCTCCACGCCGGACCTGGCCAGTCCTGCGAGCAGCCCGCCGATCGTGGTGCCGCCCGGCTCCAACTGCTCATCGCCGTCGCCCCGCCAGTCGGTGAACCAAACCCGGTCTCCAGCTTTTAAGTCCGACAGCTCCGCATGCAGCCTGGCAAAGTAGGCTTCCCCGTGCACCAGGGGCGCCACCAGGTTGCCTTCCGACCAGGGCGCCGAGCCTGGCCCGCCCGCGTGGATCCCGGAGGCAGGGTTTCCCCGCTCATCACCGCTCAGAAACCACTTGCCAACGGTGCTGTCCACTCGGTGCTCCTTTCGGGGCCCGGGTGGGCCCAGGCCGCTGCGGTTTCCAAACTAGCCTACGGCGGCACCGATGTGTCTTTCCCCGGGGTGGAACGAACCGGCACGCGGCGCCACTCCGGCCGCACGCGGAATAGGCTTGTCCCGGAAGGCTCCCCACCAACGAAGAACGAGGCACGCCATGTCATTGAAGGAACAGTTGAAGGGCGACGTCGTCGTGCACATGAAGGCGGGCAACCGTGTCGCCCTCACGACGGTGCGCAACGTCCTCGGTGAGATCGAAACGCGGGAGAAGTCGGGTAAGACCCCGGTTGAACTGGACGATCTCCAGGTCACCGCGCTGCTGCAGAAAGAGGCCGCGAAGCGCCGGGACACCGCAGCCACGTATACGGCGGCGGGTCATGACGACCGGGCTGAGGCGGAGATTGCCGAGGCCGAGGTCATTGAGGCCTACCTTCCGAAAGCCTTGAGCCGGGCGGAGGCCGAGGCGATCGTGGACGGCGTCATCGCGGAACTGAGGGCGGACGGTGATGTGCTGACCATGCGCTCCATGGGTACTGTCATGAAATCCGTGACGCCCAAAATCGGAGGGCGTTTCGACGGCAAAGCCGTCAGCGAGATTGTGAAGGCGCGCCTGGCCTGAGTGTGCCCGGGGACGCCGCATCAGCTGCCGCTGGGCCGCGGAGCAACGATCCGGCGACAAATGGCGACGAACCGGCCCCGTGACCGGTGACGCTGAACATACTTGCCCCATGGGATTTTGGGCTTTGAGGGCAAACCCGCGGGCGACGAGAGCTGTCACGGCGGCCATGGGCTGCCTCTTGTCCGCCTGTTATTTGTCCGCCTGTGCCGGGTCATGGCAAGGAGAGCCGCCCTGCTTTCCTCCCAGCTATGAGGTGAGCCCCGGCGTTGCAGGACGCGGAGACTCCGTCACCGTCCACGCGGCCGACGCCGACTGCAATCCCCGATACGGACAGAACGCCCGGATTTACGTCTCAGTTACCGACGCCGCCGGCCACGCCTTCGTCAGCACGACTGCCGCGATGAACGATGCCGGCGGGTTTTCATTCCAGTTTGACGTGCCGCTGCAGGCAGCGCCGGGGGAGGCCAGTGTTGAGGCCTACCCGTTCGGCGTGGATTGGTGTGACGATACCGGGACGAATAACCGCGTTCGCCACGCGGAAGGTTTCAGCCGGGCCTCGTGCGCTGCAAGGACAAAGCCGCTGACTATTACCCCCTAGCTGCCCAGTCCGCACCGGGATCGCATCCCGTGCGGGATTCAGGAGGCGCCATAATCGATCCTGGCGGTACCGTCTTTGGGAACGGTGACACGTCCGCCCTGGAAATCCTGAACGGTACTGCCGTCCGCGGTGATGTAGTTATCCGTGGTCGGGTAGCCTAGCCGGCCGAATTCGAATCCGGCCGCCGCCCACGCATCACGGGTTTTGCCCACTGAGACGCGAACCCCCACGGCAGGAGCGAAGATCAGGGCGCCCCTCTCGAAGTTTTGGTATGAGCCGCCATCCTTCAGGCCGGTGACCCTCCCCGATTCGGGGAAGCCCAGGACGCCGGAGCCCTGGATGTCATCGTACTTTTTCGCGTAGTCGGCAAGAAGTGCGTGGGGGCCCGTGGACGGAGACCAGTAGATGGTTCCGCCCTGGTAAGTCTGGTAGAACCCGCTGTTGAGCCCGAGGTCGTTGGACGTCGGGTAGCCCAGGGGTCCATATTCATACCCCTGCTGGGCCCATACGTCCCGGGTTGCACCGTAGGAGATATGAGCTCCGGTGGCGGGCGACCACATGATGACCCCCTGCTCGAAGCCCTGCCACGTGCCGCCGTCCTTCGCCGGGTTGGCCTTGGTGGTTGCTGTGCCAAGCCACTGGTTGGCCTTTAGTGGCTCAGCGGTTGCTCCCGTCACGGTAAAGACACCCGACTGGCCGGCGGTGATATAGCCGCCTTGGTATTCCTGGGCGACACCACTTCGCAGGCCGAACTCGTCCGTGACCGGGTAGCCGAGGGGTCCGTGCTCGAAGTCCTGTCCCGCCCACACGCTGCGGATAGCGCCAACGGAGAGAACGGGGCCAACGCCTGGCGTCAGAAGGATCGCCCCGCCCTGGTAGTTCTGGAAGGCTCCACCGTCTTTCAGTCCTGTGATGACATCTGTGACGGGGTACCCCAGGCGGCCACTTTCGAAGCCGGTGGCGGCCCATTTGTCACGGATCGGGCCGCTGCTGATGGCTGCGCCCGAGGCCGGGGAAAACATGATGGCGCCACCCTGGAACCCCTGCCATGTGCCGCCGTCCCTGATGCCCCGGACCTCGTCGGTTGTCGGATAGCCGAGCGGCCCGTTTTCCGCCCCTTGTGCGCGCCATTTGGTATGGATCGCGGCGGTGATGGCATGGGCGCCGGTGGCGGGGGACCAGAAGATGGCCCCGTTTTGGTACGCCTGGTAGATGCCGCCGTCCTTCAGGCCCCCAATTTCATCACTGATCGGGTAGCCGAGAGCGCCGTTCTCGAACCCGGTCCGGGCCCACGCGTCCCTGATCGCGCCGACCGAGATGTGCGCGCCGGTGCCCGGCGACCAGACGATGGCTCCGCCTTGGTAATTCTGGTAGACGCCGCCATTGCGGAGCCCACCGACTTCGTCGGCAACCGGGTAGCCGAGGCTCCCGTTCTCGAATCCATATTCGGCCCACTTCCCGCGGGTGGCCCCAACCGAGAGCCTGGCGCCGGTGCCCGGCGACCAAACGATCGCCCCACCCTGGTAATTCTGGTAGGCCCCGCCGTCTTTTAGCCCGCCGGTTTCATTGGAGGCGGGGTTGCCAAGGCCGCCGGCCGGACCGCCGGTGGCTGCGTACTTTCCGCTGATGGCGCCAAAAGGATTCGCGGAGTACGGGGTGAAAATGTCGTCGACGGCGCCCATGATGATCCGGTCCCCGGGGCGGTTGCTGCGGAGGAATCTGTTGACCACCTCCAGGCTGGTGGACAGGCAGCCGGCGGAGGTGGTGCGGCCCGCGTGCAGGAAGATCGCGTATGAGGCCCCCTGCACGGTGTTCATGTCGGGCTGGCGGTTGTAGTTGATGACCGCCGCCTGTTCGTAATAGCCCTGGTTCATGTAGGTGTAGAGATTCTCGTCCGAGGGGCCGCCGCGGCCTTCGAAGTATTGGTTGTAAGTCGGACCGTATTCGCCGCCCCAGCGGGAGTCAGGGGTGACCGTGTGGTAGCTGAGGGCTGTTCCGGGGTTGGAGCGGCCCAGGGCCTCAGTGACGCTGTATGACCCTGTTGGTGATTTGAACGTGTCCTCCCAGGTCAGGCCAGGTCCGGCGAAGCCTTTCAGGCCTGCATAACCCCAGTCCTGCCATTCCTGGACGTAGCCGTTGCCGGAGCGAACGCACCCGGTAAGGGTGACGACGTTGGATTCACGGGACGTTGCGGTTGCAAAAGTGACCCGGTTGGCGCCAAAGCTGTTGTACTTGACCTGGCCGGCCGAGAGCCGCTGGCAGGGATTGTTCTCCTGGGATGAAGCCCGGGCCCCGGCATTGCCAAGGAACGAGCCGCCTGCGACTGCGATGACGGCCAGCGCGAGTGACAGGGGTCTGGTATTTTTCACGGTTCTGCTTCCTGGCCCGGGCAGCGGGACGCGCCTTGGTGATCGACGGTGTGCCCAGACCCCAAACCCCTGTTGACGTGGGACGATACCGGCTCTGGTGCGGTTGCCCCTAGGGTATCGGTGCTTTGCCGAATTCGATGCCCATACGAGTCGCGGCGCGGATAATTTGGGTTCGCTGACGCCTCGGACGCCGCCGGCCAGGGGGTGGAAGCGTTTCGCCCACTGGATACACGAAAAACCCCGGAACATCAGTGATGTTCCGGGGTTTTCCCTTTTGTGCGCGGAGGGGGACTTGAACCCCCACCCCCTTTCGAGGACTAGCACCTCAAGCTAGCGCGTCTGCCATTCCGCCACCCGCGCAGGTGGTATTTCGGGAAGCCGTCCCGCCTTTCAGCGTTTCGCGCCTCTCCGAAGCAGCGAGAAAAACTCTAACACGACTTTTCGTAGAACAACGAATCGGGGCAACTGGGTAGGCTGAGGGCAGCGGTTTTGCCCGTGCCAGCCAGTCATTCCCTACCAAGGAGCATCCAATGCCTGACGTCCTGCCCGAGGATGAAGTTGTCCGGATCTGCCAGCAACTCATCCGGATCGACACCTCCAACTACGGTGACGGTTCAGGGCCAGGCGAGCGTGCGGCGGCCGAATACGCCGCCGGCCTCATCGAGGAAGTTGGACTGACAGCGGAAATATTCGAATCCGCCCCCGGCCGGGCGAACGTTGTCACCAGGATGGCAGGGGAGGACCCCTCGGCCAGCGCGCTGGTGGTGCACGGACACTTGGACGTCGTTCCCGCACTCCGGGACCAGTGGTCCGTTGACCCCTTCGGTGCGGAACTGAAGGACGGCCTCATTTGGGGACGCGGCGCCGTCGATATGAAGGACATGGACGCCATGATCCTGTCGGTCCTGAGGGGATTTGCCAGGGAGGGCCGGAAGCCCAAGCGCGACATCATCTTCGCGTTCTTCGCCGACGAGGAGGCCGGCGGCGTATATGGCGCCCGCTACGCCGTGGACAACCGGCCCGAATTGTTCGAGGGCGCCACCGAGGCCATCTCCGAGGTGGGCGGCTTCTCAGCCACCATCGGCGGCCAGCGCACATACCTGTTGCAGACCGCGGAGAAGGGCATCTCCTGGCTCCGCCTCGTGGCACATGGAAGGGCCGGCCACGGTTCGCAGATCAACACGGACAACGCAGTCACCCGGCTCGCTGCTGCCGTGACCAGGATCGGCGAGTACAAGTGGCCCATCGAGCTCACACCCACCACACGCCAGTTCCTTGACGGGGTGACGGAACTCACGGGAGTGGAGTTCGACGCCGACAATCCGGACCTGCTGCTTGACCAGCTTGGCACCGTGGCAAGGTTCGTCGGGGCCACCCTGCAGAACACCACCAACCCCACCCTCCTCAAGGGCGGCTACAAGCACAATGTCATTCCCGAGTCTGCCGAAGCACTGGTGGACTGCCGTACCCTCCCGGGTCAGGAACAGCAGGTCCTGGAGATCGTGCGCGAACTCGCCGGCAACGGCGTGGATGTCAGCTACGTTCACAACGACGTCTCGCTTGAGGTCCCCTTCGCCGGCAACCTCGTGGACTCCATGATCGACGCGCTCCACAAGGAGGATCCCGGCGCCAAGGTGCTGCCTTACACACTCTCCGGCGGCACCGACAACAAGTCACTCAGCCGCCTGGGCATCACCGGCTACGGCTTCGCGCCCCTCATGCTGCCTGACGAGCTGGACTTCACGGGCATGTTCCACGGGGTGGACGAGCGCGTTCCCGCGGATTCCCTCAAGTTCGGCGCCCGCGTGCTGAACACGCTGCTCACCAACTACTGAGAGGAGGCCGCCGTGAGCCCAGAGGAACTGCTGCCGGATGAGCTCCTGGAGCGCATCCGCAGCCGCGCCGCCGGTTATGACCGTGACAACGCCTTCTTCCACGAGGACCTGACGGAGCTGGCAGCGGCAGGCTACTTGAAGCTTTTCGTACCAGCGTCCGACGGCGGCGCAGGGTTTGGGCTCGAAGCGGCGGCGCAGTGCCAGCGCAGGCTGGCAACGGCTGCCCCGGCCACCGCCTTGGCCGTCAACATGCACCTGGTCTGGACCGGCGTCGCCCACGTCCTGGCGGCGCGGGGCGACAACTCGCTCGATTTCGTCCTCAAGGAAGCTGCCCAGCGCGAGGTGTTCGCTTTCGGCAACTCGGAGGCCGGGAACGACTCGGTCCTCTTCGATTCACGGACCACCGCCACACCGGAACAGGACGGCGGCTACTCCTTCACCGGTACCAAGATTTTCACCAGCCTGTCGCCTGCCTGGACCCGGCTGGGCATCTTCGGGAAAGATGCGGCAGCCCGGGACGGTGCCGGTGAACTGGTCCACGGGTTCCTCACGCGGGATACTCCCGGCTACCGGGTCCTGGACGACTGGGACACCTTGGGCATGCGCGCCAGCCAGTCGGCCACCACGGTCCTGGATGGCGTGAAAGTTCCAGCCGGCCGCATCTTCCGCAAACTGCCCGTCGGCCCCAACGCCGACCCGCTGATCTTTGCCATCTTCGCCTGCTTCGAGAGCCTCCTTGCCGCCGTCTATACAGGACTGGGTGAACGCGCCCTGGTCGTGGGCGTGGAGACCGTGAAGAGGCGCACCTCCTTCAAGAACGGCGGCCGCAGCTACGCGCAGGACCCAGACATCCGCTGGAAGGTGGCAGAGGCTGCCATGGCCATGGACAACCTTTACCCCCAGCTCAAGACCGTCACCGCCGACGTCGACGCCCTGGCTGACCATGGATCCCAGTGGTTCCCTAAACTGGTGGGCCTGAAGGTGAATGCCACCGAAACGGCGCGGCGCGTGGTGGACCTCGCCATCCGCGTCAGCGGGGGATCGAGCTACTTCCGGGGAACCGAGCTGGAGCGGCTTTACCGCGACGTGCTGGCCGGGATATTCCACCCCTCGGACGATGAGTCAGCGCATAACACCGTAGCCAACGCGTGGCTGGGGCCGTTGGACGACTGAACAGTCCGCTGGACCGCGAATTGCTCAACGAGCCTTTGGACCGCACATTCTCAAACGGTGCGCTGGACCTGCATCACCCGGCGCCGCAGCCAGAAGCGCCTGCCGCCGCCCACGTAAAGCTTGCTGCGTTCCAGTTCCCACTTGCCGTATTCGGAGTGTTCAACGAGCCGGCGCCGCGCCTCCGGCAAGGAATCATCAGGGCTGACGGTCAGTACGAGGTACTCGTACTGCCGCAAATAATCCCGCTCCCGCTGGACCGAGCTGGTGAGAAATTGTTCCTTCATTTGCTCTCCATTTTCGTCCTTTTCCGGCTAACGTGAAGTCATGAGCATCGATCCGCGTGTCGCGCTTTCGTCCCTGACCACCGCTTTGGAAGAACACCTTATAGCAGCATCGAACCGCCGCGGGGACGGTGATCCCTCCGTTGAGGCAGCGTTTTTCGCAGTTGCCGATGCTTTCGAAGTTTACGAGGACGCCCTTTACGAGGCCTACAACGAAGTAACGCCCCTGCAGGTCTTCGACGACGAGGATGACGAGGACGAAGAAGCCGACGTGGACGAGGATGAAGACCTCGAAATCGTCGAGGAGTAGCAGCGCCCACGTATCAGGGAAGTCCGGGAACAAGCCCTAAGACACCGCGGAAACATCCTCCAGCGCGCGCGCAATCTGCGGCGGCAAGGGCGCCAACTGGGCATCGAGGACTTCCTTCAGTTGCACCGGCGTGCGCGCACCAACGATCGCCGTGGCAACTCCCTGCTGTGCCAGCAGCCAGGACAGCGAAACGTCCTGCGGAGTCCGGCCCAGCCCGTTGGCTGCCATGCACACGGCATCCACAATCCGCGACGGCTTTTCCTCCAGATACGGCTCCACGTAGGCGGCTTCGCTGACGGAGGCGCCGCGTGAACCGGCCGGGATGCTGCCACGGTACTTTCCTGTGAGCACCCCGCGGCCCAGGGGAGCCCAGGCCATCAGGCCGAGCCCGGCATCGTCGGCGGCCGGTATCAGTTCCGCTTCCGCCGTCCGGTCAAGGAACGAGTACTCGGCCTGGACAGCCACCAGCGGCACACTGCTGGTCGCCGCGGCCTTCGCCGCCTGCCAGCCCCTGTAGTTAGAGATGCCCGCGTACCTGGCCCGCCCGGTCCGGACGGCGAATTCCAGCGCCGCAAGGGTTTCGTCGAGGGGAACGTTGCCATCCCACGCTTCGGCGAACCAGACGTCCACGTAGTCCGTGCCCAGCCTTGCCAGGCTGGCGTCCAGTCCGGTGAGCATCGCATTGCGTGACGTGTCCACGGCGCGCCGGCCATCCGGCGTCGTCATCCCCGCTTTCGTGGAGATGGAAATTTCCGTGCGGGACACCACATCGCCCAGCAGCGATCCCAGTACCGCTTCCGATCCGCCGCCCGCATATGACGCCGCCGTATCCACGTGCCGGCCGCCCGCCTCAAGGAAGGTGCGCAGCAACTCCGAGGCGTCCTGCTCATCAGTGTCGCCACCCCAGGACCGGGTGCCAAGGGAGAGGGCTGAAACTCGCAATCCACTGTTGCCGACGTAACGCTGCTGCATAGCAGCAAGCTTACGGGCAGGAGCACCGCTGCCATGCCGTAGGGTCTTAGCGTGAACTGGTTTGAAGCGGCCCTGCTGGGCCTAGTGCAGGGACTGACCGAATTTCTACCGATTTCATCAAGCGCGCACCTGCGGATCGTGGGGGAGTTCCTCCCCAACGCCCAGGACCCGGGGGCAGCCTTTACGGCCATCACCCAGCTCGGCACGGAGACCGCCGTCCTGATCTTTTTCTGGCGGGACATTGTCCGCATCGTCAAGGCCTGGGCCGGCTCCCTGACGGGCAAGGTGCCCCGGCAGGACCCTGACGCGCGCATGGGCTGGCTGGTGATTCTGGGCAGCCTGCCTATCATCGTGCTGGGGCTGCTCTTCCAGGACCAGATCGAATCCGTGCTCCGCAGCATGTGGATCGTGGCCACCATGCTGATCGTCTTCGGCCTCATCCTCGCCGTGGCGGACGCAATCGGCGCCCAGAAGCGGGACCTGGCCCACCTGACCTACAAGCACGGCATGTTGTATGGGCTGGCGCAGGCCCTGGCCCTTATTCCCGGCGTCTCCCGGTCCGGCGGCACCATCACCGCGGGCCTGCTGATGGGGTACACCCGTGAGGCCGCGGCACGGTACTCCTTCCTGCTGGCCATCCCCGCCGTCTTCGGCAGCGGGCTGTACCAGCTGTACAAGGTGGTCACCAAGGAAGGGATCTCCGGACCCTTCGGCCTTCCGGAGACGGCGCTTGCCACCGTCATTGCCCTGGTGGTGGGCTACGTCATCATCGGCTGGTTCCTGAAGTTCGTCTCCACCCGCAGCTACCGGGTCTTTGTCTGGTACCGGATCTTCCTCGGGCTCGCCCTCTACCTCCTCCTCGGTTTCGGCGTCATCAGCGCCTAGGACTAGGCTTGGCATGTGAAATCCTGGACTTCCCGCCCTGTGCCTGCCCTGCCCGGAAACATGCCCGCCATCCGGCTGTTCGATACAGCGCAGGGCCGCGACGTGGCACTGGAACGGGAGGCCCGGCCGTCCATGTACGTCTGCGGCATCACTCCTTACGACGCAACCCACATGGGGCATGCCGCCAGCTATGTGGCTTTTGACCTGCTGAACCGGGCCTGGCGAGACGCAGGCAGCGAGGTTTCCTACGTGCAGAACGTCACCGACGTGGACGACCCCCTGCTGGAACGTGCCACCGCCACCGGCATCGACTGGCGAGACCTCGCCGCGGAACAGGTGGAACTCTTCCAGACCGACATGGAGGCGCTGAACGTCCTCGCGCCGGACAACTACGTGGGCGCCGTCGAATCCATCGGCCTGATCGTCCCCGAAGTGGAACGGCTGGTCAGCATGGGGCTGGCATACCGGGTGGCAGGCACCAACGGCGAACCGGACGGGGATGTCTATTACGACGTCGAAGCCGCCGGCAAGCAGTCAACGGCACCTGATGCGTGGGCCCTGGGGTCCATTTCCCACCTGGGTGAAAGCGCCATGCTGGAGCTCTTCGCCGAGCGCGGCGGGGATCCGGGCCGGGCCGGAAAGCGGCAGGCCCTGGACCCGCTGCTCTGGCGGGTGGAACGGGAAGGGGAACCGAGCTGGCCTGGCGGCAGCCTCGGACCGGGACGGCCCGGCTGGCACATTGAGTGCACCGTGATCGCACAGAAGTACCTCCCTGCGCCCTTCACCGTGCAGGGCGGCGGATCGGACCTGATCTTCCCGCACCACGAAATGGGTGCAGGCCACGCCTATTCACTGGCAGGCGTCCCGCTGGCCAAGCACTACGCCCATGCGGGGATGGTGGGCCTGGACGGCGAAAAGATGAGCAAATCCAAGGGCAACCTGGTGCTGGTGTCCAAGCTGCGCGCGGCAGGTGAGGATCCGGCGGCCATCCGCCTGGCCATCCTGGCCCACCACTACCGGTCGGATTGGTCCTGGACGGACGAAGGCTTCGCGGCCGCAAAGGCAGACCTGGCCGCCTGGCGCACGGCTCTCGACCACGCCCCGGAGGGTTCTGGCCCGGCACTGCTGGCCGGGATGCGTGAAGCGCTGGCGGCCGACCTGGACGCCCCGGCGGCGGTTGCCGCGGTATCGCGCTGGGCGCGGGCTGCGAACGACGGCGGTGCTCCCACCAGCGCCGCTGACGCAGCGCTGGTCAAGGACGCGGTGGACGCGCTCCTGGGTATCCGGCTCTAGGAGTCCATACACAGCAGCAAACGGTAAAGGGCCTGGCGGGATCGCTCCCGGCCAGGCCCTTCCTGTTAAGGCAGTCAGTACGGCCGCGTCAGGGCCGGTCCTGGCCCCGGCGCTTCAGGTAGCGCTCGAATTCACGGGCGATGGACTCGCCGCTGGCTTCCGGGAGGTCAGCGGTGTCCTTGGCTTCCTCCAGCTGCCGGACGTAGGCGGCAATCTCAGGATCCTCGGTGGCGAGCTCGTCCACGCCGCGCTCCCATGCGTCAGCTTCCTCCGCCAGCTCGTGCGTGTCCAGCGGCACCTGGAGGAGTTCCTCGATCCGGTGCAGGAGGGCCAGCTGGGCTTTGGGGGAGGGCGCCTGGGCCACATAGTGCGGCACTGCGGCCCACAACGACACGGTGGGAAGGCCGGCCAGGAGGGCCACCTCCGACAGGACGCCCACGATCCCAACGGGGCCCTCGTACTGTGAAGCTTCGAGGTTCATGCGCTCCCGGAGCGGGCCGTCGTCGGACGAGGTGCTCACCGGGATTGGGCGGCTGTGCGGAACGTCGGCCAGGAGCGCACCCACCAGCACCACGTAATTCACGTTCAGGGCCTCGGCGTGGACCAGCAGCTCCGCGGTGTAGGCACGCCACTTATAGGACGGCTCCGTCCCCTGGACGAAGATGACGTCCACGTTGGAGTTGGGGGCACTGGCCTTGTAGATCCGGGTGGAAGGCCATTTGATCTTCCGTTCACCGGCTGCGTTCCTGCGCACCGTGGGGCGGGTGAACTGGAAGTCGTAGTACTCGTCGGCATCGATGGAAGCGACTTTCTTGCCGCCCCACAATTTGTTCAGGTAGCGCAGCGAATCGCTGGCTGCTTCTCCGGCGTCGTTCCACCCTTCAAAGGCGGCAAGCATCACAGTTACGCGCCGTCCGTCAGCGACAGGCTGCAGGAACCGTTCCCGCTCGGGTCCGGCACCCTGTTCGGCGGTGTCTCCCTCGAAGCTATTCATTTCTTCACCCTACGTCCAAGCGGCTGGCCCGTGCAGGCAATGAAGCGCCGCAAATCCCGTGAAACCCAGCCATGGGGTGTCCGGCCACTGCATATTCGCCAAGGGCGTAGCCCACAGCCTCCGCCCAGCCACGCCCCGTAGACTGGCGTTATGCCAATTCCTGCCGCCAGTTCCCCGCTTAAAGCAGTCCTCTGGGACATGGACGGGACCATTGTGGACACGGAGCCATACTGGATCGCCGCGGAGCATGCGCTGGTGGAGGCCCACGGGGGAACGTGGAGCCATGACCAGGCCATGCAGCTGGTGGGTCAGTCGCTGACGTTTTCCGCCGGCCTGCTCCAGGAGGCCGGCGTCGAACTCGAAATCCGGGAAATAATCGACACCCTGACCGCCCAGGTGGTCAGCAGCGTCCAGCAGCAGGTGCCGTGGCGGCCCGGTGCCCGCGAACTCCTTGAGGAATTGCACCTCGCCGGCGTGCGCTGCGCTTTGGTGACCATGTCAGAGGGTCCGTTGGCCCGCGAAGTGGTGGCCAGCCTTCCCCGGCCGTACTTTGATGTGCTGGTTACCGGGGACACGGTGACCCAGGGCAAGCCGCATCCCGAAGCGTACCTGACCGCCGTCGAACTCCTGCGGGAGGACGATCCCGACCTTGGGATCCACCACTGCGTCGCCCTTGAGGACTCCGTGCCGGGCGTGGCCGCGGCCGTGGCCTCCGGCGTGGCCACCGTGGCTGTCCCGCACATAGTTCCCCTCCCGGACAATGGCAGCTACGCGCTGTGGGATTCCCTGTCCGGCCGGGGCCTGGAGGAGCTCGAAGCCCTGCTCCTGGCGGCCGGTCCCGCTGGCTCGGCCGCCTCGCCCGGTGGTCACCGTGGCTGAACCGGATACCCGGCAAGGCCCCGCCTCGGGCGCCCCGGCGCGGCGTGAAGGCATCCCGCTCGGACGCATCGCTGGCGTGCCCGTTGTCCTTGCTTACTCGTGGTTCGTGATCGCGGCCTTCACGGTGATTGTCTACGGGCCGGTTCTTGCCCGAAACAACCCCATGCTGGGCGTCAGCGCCTACGTCGTGGCCTTCGCCTATGCCGTGCTGCTGCTCATCTCCGTCCTTGTCCACGAACTCGCCCACGCCCTGACAGCAAAAATTTACGGCTGGCCCACGCAAAAGATCGTCCTCAACCTGTGGGGCGGGCACACCCAGTTTGAAAGCTTCACCTCTTCTCCCGGCCGGTCCGTGCTGGTTGCGCTGGCCGGGCCGGCCGCGAACTTCGTCCTGGCCGGCGGGGCGTGGCTGGTGCTCAGCACCAACAGCCTGGGAAGCGTGGCCGAAATCCTGACGAACATCTTCATGTGGGCCAACTTCCTCATCGGTGTCTTCAACGTCCTGCCGGGCCTCCCGCTCGACGGCGGCCGGCTGGTCGAATCAATCGTCTGGAAAGCGACCGGCAGCCAGGCTAAAGGCACCGTGGCGGCCGGGTGGGGCGGCCGGATCATCGTCCTCGCCATCGGTTACTGGTTCCTCCTTCGCCCGTTCCTCGCCGGCGACCAGCCCGAATTCAGCCTCCTGATGATCACGATCCTGGTGGGCGGATTCCTCTGGATGGGCGCATCCGCCTCCATCCAGCAGGGCACCTTGCGCGGGCGGCTCCCGCTGGTCAGCGCCGCAGCCTTGTCGACGCCGGCTGCCGGGGTTCCCTCCACCGGCACGGTCCGGGACGCCCTGCGCCTGGGCGCCGCAGGAACAAAGTCCGTGGTGGTCTGCGGTCCCGACGGACGGCCGGAAGGCGTGGTGGACCCGGGCGCCCTTGCAGCTGTGCCGGGCGCAGCGGCAGATACGACCCCCGTCACCGCCGTCTCGTTTCCCTTGGCCGCCGGCGCCTTCATTCCGGAGTGGTCCAAAGGGCAGGAACTTATCCAGTTCCTCTCCCAGCTTGAGGGGCGCCACTACGCCGTGGTTGACCACAACGGAACTGTCACGGGTTTGCTGACGCAGGAAGCCGTCCTCGCCGCCATCACCGGGAAGCGCCTGCGCAACGATAGGCACCCGCAGGGCCAGAACCGGTAGAGTTACCTGCCGGTCGTGCATTGCCGCCGCACGCCCCAGCGTCCTTGGGACCATCAGGCAGCGGCACAACAGGTTTACAGGAGCGAGGAAGAAACATGAGCAGCGAAACTGCCGTCAACGACGCCAAGGGAGCAGCGCAAGCCGGTGCTGCCGCCAGCGGCTCGCAGCCGGTGGGCGCTGCCCGTCGCCGGGGCCCTTTCCGGGAGGGCGAACGCGTCCAACTGACCGATGAGCGTGGCCGGATGAACACCATCACCCTGGAACGCGGCGGCGCCTTCCACACCCACCGCGGCTTCCTGAACCACGACGAAATCATCGGCCAGGTGGACGGCTCGGTGGTGGTCAACAACGTGGGCCAGCAATACCAGACCCTCCGGCCCCTGCTCTCGGACTTTGTGCTGTCGATGCCGCGCGGCGCCGCCGTCGTATATCCAAAGGACGCCGGCCAGATCGTCACCATGGCGGACATCTTCCCCGGCGCACGCGTCGTGGAAGCCGGCGTCGGCTCGGGTGCCCTCTCCATTTCCCTGCTCCGCGCGGTGGGCGACAACGGCTACCTGCACTCCTTCGAACGGCGCGAGGAGTTCGCGGACATCGCCCGCGGAAACGTGGAAACCATCTTCGGCGGCCCCCACCCCGCGTGGCAGATCTCCCTCGGGGACTTCCAGGAGGAAGTGGTCAAGGCAGAGGAGCCCGGCTCCGTGGACCGCGTGGTCCTGGACATGCTGGCGCCATGGGAGTGCCTCGACGCCGTCGCCACCGTCTTGGCCCCTGGCGGCGTCTGGATCAACTATGTCGCCACGGTCACCCAGCTCTCCCGCACTGCCGAAGCCATCCGGGCGGACGGACGCTTCACCGAACCCGATGCCTGGGAGTCCATGGTCCGGGGCTGGCACCTGGAAGGCCTGGCCGTGCGCCCTGACCACCGGATGGTGGCCCACACCGGGTTCCTGCTGGTCACCCGGCGGCTGGCAGACGGCGTCACCGGCATCTCGGTCAAGCGCCGCCCGTCCAAGACGGAATTCAACGAAGAGGACGTCAACGCCTGGACTCCGGGAGCAGTGGGGGAGCGGGCGGTGTCCGACAAGAAGCTCCGCCGTGCCGCCCGCGACGCCATCGCGGGGACCAACGTCGTGGACAACCCCGAGGTCACGAACTAGTCCATATTTCGGGAGCCTCCATCCCTACCCGGCCTCTTGGGACTAATGTCTTAAGAGAAGCGCAGGAAGGGGCTGATACATCATGGAGACACCAAACCAGGACTCCGGACGTACACCGGCAGAGCAGTCTGCCGCCAACGACCTCTCGGTTGCTGACCGCCAGGTCAACATACTTCGGGACAAGCTCAGGCACATCGACCGCCAGTTGGCTGCGGCAACGCAGAACAACTCGAAGCTGGTCAGCATGCTCGAGACGGCGAAGGCTGAGATTCTCCGTCTGAAGAACGCCCTGGACCAGGAAGGGCAACCGCCCTACAGCTTTGGCACCATCCTCCAAATCAACCCGAAGCGGCAGCCCGCTCCCGGCAACAGCGGCCAGGCTGCCACCGAGGAATCGGTGGACATCTTCAACGCCGGCCGGAAGATGCGCGTGGGAATCAGCCCACTGGTCAACATCAACCAGCTTGCGGTCGGTCAGGAGGTGCTGCTGAACGAGGCACTACTGATCGTCGCGGGGCTGGGCTACGAGCGGGCCGGTGAGCTGGCCACCCTGAAGGAAATGCTCGGACGGGACCGCGCCCTTGTGGTGGGCCGCGCGGACGAAGAACGCGTTGTGCGGCTCTCCGGTGCGCTCCTGTCCGAAAAACTGAGGGTCGGCGATGCCCTCTCCGTCGATTCCCGGACCGGATACGCGCTGGAGAAGGTGCCCCGCTCGGAGGTGGAGAACCTTGTCCTCGAAGAAGTTCCGGACATCACGTACGAGGACATCGGCGGCCTTGGCCCCCAGATCGAGCAGATCCGGGACGCCGTGGAACTGCCGTTCCTGCATCCGGACCTCTACCGCGAACACGGACTCAAGGCTCCCAAGGGCATCCTGCTGTACGGCCCTCCCGGCTGCGGCAAGACCCTGATTGCCAAGGCCGTTGCCAACTCGCTCGCGGCCCGGGCCGCGGAGCGCTCAGGGAATGTTGACCTTAAAAGCTACTTCCTGAACATCAAGGGCCCGGAACTCCTGGACAAGTACGTGGGTGAGACCGAGCGGCACATCCGCCTGATCTTCGCCCGCGCCCGGGAAAAGGCGTCCGACGGCAGCCCCGTCGTGGTGTTCTTCGACGAAATGGACTCGCTGTTCCGCACCCGCGGCACAGGCATCTCGTCCGACGTCGAAACCACCATCGTGCCGCAGCTCCTCAGCGAGATCGACGGCGTCGAGCGCCTGGACAATGTGATCGTCATCGGCGCATCCAACCGCGAAGACATGATCGATCCCGCCATCCTCCGGCCCGGCCGGCTCGATGTGAAGGTTAAGATCCAGCGGCCGGATGCGGAGGCAGCGGCTGACATCTTCAACAAATACATCACGCCGGACCTGCCGTTCCACGAATCAGACCTGGCCGAACACAATGGTGATGTCCAGGCCACCGTCGACGCCATGGTCCAGCGCACCGTCGAGGCCATGTACTCCACCGACAAATCCAACGAATTCCTGGAGGTCACCTACGCCAACGGTGACACCGAAATGCTGTACTTCAAGGACTTTAACTCCGGTGCCGTGGTGCAGAACGTGGTGGACAGGGCCAAGAAGTATGCCATCAAGGACCTTCTGACATCCCACCAGAAGGGGCTCCGTATCGAGCACCTGCTGCGCGCCGTGGTGGACGAGTTCCGTGAGCACGAGGACATGCCCAACACCACCAATCCCGATGACTGGGCACGCATCTCCGGGAAGAAAGGTGAACGGATTACCTATATCCGCACCATCGTGCAGGGCAAAGCCGGCCAGGAGCCCGGCAAGTCCATCGAGACAATGCCCACTACTGGACAGTATCTGTGACGGGTCCACAGGGATCCGCCGCCGGGGAAGCCCTCCCCGCCGGCGGGGCCATGAGGGTCATGGGGGCAGAAACCGAATACGGCATCCACGCTCCGTCAGCCCCTTCCGCCAACGCCACCATGATGAGCGCCCGCGTGGTCCAGGCATATGCCCAGGTCACCCGGCAGCGGGCGGCCGGCGGGGCGGAAACGCGCTGGGACTACACGGATGAGGAGCCTTTGCACGATGCCCGTGGCTGGACGGTGGACCGCGGTGCCGCCCATCCCTCGCAGCTGACCGACCAGCCGCCGGTGCTCGATGCGGAGGCAGTGGCCCTGGCCTACGGCCGCGAGGAACTGGAGCTCGACGGGCAGGACGAGTCGGGGAGCCTCCTGATGAACATGGTCCTCGGCAACGGAGCGCGGCTTTATGTCGACCACGCCCATCCCGAGTACTCCAGCCCCGAGGTAACGAACCCCCGGGACGCGGTGGCCTGGGACGCCGCCGGCGACCTGGTGGGCCTGGCGGCCGTACGCAGACTGGCAGCGGACCCAACCCTGCCGCCGGTCAATCTCTACAAGAACAACACAGACAACAAATCCGTTTCGTACGGCTCGCACGAGAACTACCTCATGCCCAGGTCAGTCCCGTTTGGGGATATTGTGCGTGGGCTGACACCGTTCTTCGTCAGCCGGCAGGTGGTGTGCGGGGCAGGCCGGCTGAGTATCGGACAGGACAGCTCCACCCCTGGCTTCCAAATCAGCCAGCGCGCCGACTTCTTCGAAGCGGAGGTGGGCCTGGAAACCACCATCCGCCGGCCCATCATCAACACCCGGGATGAGCCCCATTCCACCGCTGACAAATACCGGCGGCTGCACGTCATCATCGGGGACGCCAACCTGAGCCAGGTGTCCAACTACCTCAAGTTCGGCACCACCGCCCTGGTCCTCAGCCTGGTCGAAGCCGGGCTGGCTCCGAAAATCGAAGTCTACGAGCCCGTCACCGCCCTCAAAACGGTGAGCCACGATACGTCCCTGACCGCCAAAGTCCGGTTGCTGGACGGCAGGCGCGTCACGGCACTTGATCTCCAGTGGATGTACCACGAGGCCGCCGCCAAACTCGCCCAGGACACCGGTGTGGCCGATGCCGTCGACGGCGACGGACACACCCATGAGGTCCTGGAACGGTGGGCTTCGGTTCTCACCCAGCTCGACAGCGACCGGGCCGCGGCGGCCACCTCGGTGGAATGGCTCGCCAAGCTCTCCCTGCTGGACGGGTACCGCCAGCGCGACGGCCTGGACTGGAGCGACGCGCGGCTGGGACTAGTCGACCTGCAGTGGGCCGACATCAGGCCCGAGAAGGGCCTCTACTACCGGCTGTTGTCCAGGAACCGGATGCAACGGGTGGTGGACGATTCCGCCATCGCAGCTGCCGTGGCGGAGCCACCGGCGGATACCCGGGCGTTCTTCCGGGGAAAGTGCATCAGCAGCTTTGGCAAGGATGTGGTGGGGGCCAGTTGGGATTCGGTCATCTTCGACGTACCCGGCTATGGGAGGCTTCAGCGGGTACCCACCCGTGAGCCCCTGAGGGGAACCAAAGCCCTGACTGGAGCGTTGTTTGAGCGCTACCGGGAAGCGGGACCGTTCCTGGGTGAACTGCTGGGACACAACAGCACTCCGCCTGCGGCGTAAACCGCGCCGGAACGCCCGTCGCGTGGCAGGATGGGCATATCGGAGGATCCGCCGGATCCACCGACGGAAGAAAGAGGGAAACCAATGGCAGGCCAGGAGCAGCAGCAGCCGCAGTCACGTGACACCCAGGTCGACGAAGACATCCCCGAAGCACCCCCGGCAGCACCGGAGGCGCAGGCCTCGGCATCGACCGAAGGCGTGGATGACCTGCTCGACGAGATCGACGGCGTCCTCGAATCCAACGCCGAAGAGTTCGTCCGGGCATTCGTCCAAAAGGGCGGCCAGTAACCCGGACCGCTGGGTGGCTGAAGCCGCGGACGGCCGGAATCTGTACCGACGTTGTGAGTACCACGTTCAAGGAGTGATGAGTGCAGGAATCAACCGCCAACCAGGTAGCCGCCAACGCCACCTCGTCCTTTACCGAACACCTGCAGCGGGACCGGCCTGAGCTGTTGCCCTTCAGCCGGTCCTTCCAGGGAGGCGCGTCAACCGCCGCGCCGGTCCAGGTGCCCCATGCCACCACCATCGTGGCCATGAGCTACGGCGGCGGCGTCCTGATGGCGGGGGACAGGCGGGCCACCATGGGAAACGTCATTGCCAGCAGGCACATCGAGAAGGTCTTCCCGGCTGACCACTTCTCCGTCCTGGGCATCGCCGGAACCGCTGGCATAGCCATTGACCTGACGCGGCTGTTCCAGGTTGAACTCGAGCATTACGAAAAGATTGAAGGCACCCAGCTCAGCCTTGAAGGCAAGGCAAACCGCTTGGGTGCCATGATCAGGGGCAACCTCCCCTTGGCCCTCCAGGGACTGGCGGTGGTTCCCCTGTTCGCCGGATTCGACATCAGCGCCGGGGTTGGGCGGCTGTTTTCCTACGATGTCACCGGCGGCAGGTACGAGGAACACGAACACCACACCGTTGGTTCCGGCTCAGTGTTCGCGCGCGGCGCCTTGAAGAAGCTTTGGCGGCCCAACCTCGCCCCGGAGCAGGCACTCTCCGTTGCCGTGGAATCCCTGTATGACGCCGCCGACGACGATTCGGCCACCGGCGGTCCGGATACAGTCCGCCAGTTGTGGCCCGTGGTGTACACGGTTGACAGGACCGGAGCCCGGCGCGTCCCTGAAGCCGACCTCGCGGCGGCCTCGCGCAGTGTGATCGAAGCGCGCACCATCGCCGGACGGGAGGCCTGAGATGACCCAGCAGTTCTATGTCTCACCTGAACAGCTGATGAAGGACCGCGCGGACTTCGCGCGGAAGGGCATCGCGCGCGGCCGCTCCGTAGTGGTCATCAGCTGTGCCGACGGCATCGCCCTCGTGGCCGAGAACCCGTCGCCGTCCCTGCACAAGATCGGGGAAATCTACGACAAAATCGCGTTCGCAGCCGTCGGCAAATACAACGAATTCGAAAGCCTCCGGCAGGCCGGAGTGCGCTACGCCGACGTGCGGGGATACTCCTACGACCGTGAGGATGTGACCGCGCGGGGCCTGGCCAGCGTGTACGCCCAAAGCCTGGGAGCTGTCTTCACCGCCGAGCAAAAGCCCTTCGAGGTGGAACTCGCCGTCGCCGAAGTGGGACCGACGCAGGCCGAAGACCATCTCTACCGGCTGACCTTCGACGGTTCGATCGCCGACGAACACAGCTTTGTCGTCATGGGCGGACAGGCCGAGAAAGTGTCGTCCGCCATCGGGGAAGGGTGGCAGGCCTCGCTGGGTTTTGCCGATGCCGTGCGGCTGGCGCTGAAGGGACTTACCCCTGCCCAGGAGGGGGACCAGCCGGCGGCACCGTTGCCGCCCAGTGCGCTGGAAGTTGCCGTCCTGGACAGGGTCTCCGAGAACACCCGCGGCACCCGGCGCGCCTTCCGCCGGCTGAACGACGCGGACATCACCGCACTGCTGGCCTAGGAGGACCGCATGGACAAGAGAATCTTCGGTATCGAAACCGAGTTTGGGATCTCCTATTCGAGCCCCGACTCGAGGCCCCTTGCCCCGGAGGAGGTGGCCCGGTACCTGTTCCGCAAGGTGGTCAGCTGGGGGCGCTCGTCCAATGTGTTCCTCACCAATGGTTCACGGCTGTACCTCGATGTCGGGTCCCACCCGGAATACGCCACGGCCGAGTGCGACGACCTTGCCCAGCTGATCGCGCACGACCGGGCCGGCGAGCTCATTCTTGACGATCTCGTGGATGAGGCCCAGGCACGCCTGGCCGCTGAAGGCTTCAACGGCACCGTGTACCTGTTCAAGAACAACACTGACTCAGCGGGGAACTCCTACGGCAGCCACGAGAATTACCTGATTCCCCGGCGCGGCGAATTTTCCCGCCTGGCCGAAATCCTGATTCCGTTCCTGGTCACCCGCCAGCTCATCGCCGGCGCGGGAAAGATCCTTAAGACGCCCCACGGTGCGACGTATGCGTTCTCCCAGCGTGCCGACCACATCTGGGAGGGCGTCTCGTCCGCCACCACCCGTTCCCGGCCCATCATCAACACCAGGGACGAACCGCATGCCGATGCCGAATTCTACCGGCGTCTGCACGTGATCGTGGGGGACTCCAACATGTCCGAGGCCACCGCGCTGATGAAAGTCGGCACCGTGGACCTGGTCCTTCGAATGATCGAGGCCGGGGTGATCATGCGCGACATGCGGATGGAGAACCCCATCCGCAGCATCCGGGAAATATCCCACGACCTCAGCGGCCGCGCCCTGGTCCGCCTGGCCAACGGACGGCAGCTCACCGCACTCGAAATCCAGCAGGAGTACCTGACCAAGGTCACAGCGTTCGTCCAGGAACACGGCGCCCACAACCCGCACGTTCCCCTGATCCTGGATCTGTGGGAGCGAACACTCCACGCGATCGAGTCTGGAGACGCCAGGGGGATCGACACCGAAATTGACTGGGCCATCAAGAAAAAGCTGATGGACAACTACCGCGAACGGCACAACCTTGGCCTGGAGGCACCCCGGATTGCCCAGCTCGACCTGACTTACCACGACATCTCCCGCAGCCGCGGGCTGTACTACCTGCTGCAGTCCCGGGGCGCGGTGCGTCGTATTGTCGACGACACCGTGATCAAGGGGGCCGTGGACGCACCGCCACAAACAACCCGTGCGAAGCTGCGCGGCGACTTTGTCCGCCGCGCGCAGGAACTGGGACGCGACTACACCGTGGACTGGGTGCACCTGAAACTCAACGACCGCGCGCACCAGACAATCCTCTGCAAGGATCCCTTCCGCAGCGTTGATGAGCGCGTGGATGCCCTGTTGGACTCTATGGGCTGACGTCCAGCTTCAGGGTCTATTCTGGATAAGGTCCTTTTTAAAGGGACCCTCCACGGCATCTGTCCGCAGCCATGCGGAAAGCCGTGTCCACCCTGCCCCGACGAAAGTTTTACTACGTGCGCCGACTACTAGCAATCCTCCTTCCCGGCCTGCTGCTCCTGACCGCCTGCGGAGGCACAGCCCCGCAGCCCGAGCCGAGCAGCCAGTCCGCCGGGGAGACTGCAAAGTTCGACTCCCTCAAGCTGACCGACAACGGGGACAAGAAGGCCCCGGGTGTGGACTTCGACAAGCCCCTGGCCGTCACCCAGCCCACCATCAAGGTGGTTTCCGAAGGCAGCGGCGACACCGTCAAGGCAAACCAGGTAGCCAAGATCTCCATCCTGGCCCTCAACGGTTCGGACGGATCGCAGCTGGAGGATACGTTCCCCAATGAGCCTGAAAGCCTGGAGCTGAACGATGAGCTCAAGACCAGCAGCGCCGTGATCTACAACGCCTTCGTGGGCGCCAAGGTTGGCTCCAGCCTGGCCCTGGCCGTCCCCGCCCAGCAGAGTGCGCCTTCGGCGAGCCCGAGCCCGTCAGATGGTGCCAGCCCCAGCCCCAGCGCAGCAGCCGGGCCTTCCCAGCTGCTGATCATCAAGGTCCTTTCCGCCTCGGACCCCACCCCCGTCCTCGACAAGCCGCAGGGTGATGCGGTGACGCCGCCGCCCGGGCTGCCGACCGTGACGGAAAAAGACGGCGTCCCGGAGATCAACGTCGCAGGTGCCCCCGCTCCCACGGCACTGGTGTCCCAGGACCTGATCAAGGGCACTGGCGCGACCGTCAAGGATTCAGACACGCTCACCGTGAACTACGTTGGCGTCAATCTCTCCGACGGCACCAAGTTCGACTCCAGCTTCGACCGCGGCCAGCCGGCCAGTTTCCCGCTCTCGGGCGTCATCAAGGGGTGGACCCAGGGCCTCGCAGGTAAAACCGTGGGTTCCCGCGTCCTGCTGGTCGTCCCCAAGGACCTGGCGTACGGAGACGCCGGCCAGGGCCAGGCAAAGGGCGACCTTGTCTTCGTAGTGGACATCCTCGGGGTCAAGTAGCAAGACTTACTGGGACGCCGCGTCCTTCGCGGCACCCATCACCACTCACTCATTAGGAGCAAGCATGTCGTTTGGACAGCGGGAATTTGACCGCCAGAAGCCCGAGATCGACTTCCCGGAAGGCGACGTCCCCACCGAGCTCGTCATCACGGACCTCATCGAGGGTGACGGCAAGGAAGCCAAGGCAGGGGACACCGTCTCCACCCACTACGTCGGCGTTGCCTGGTCCACAGGCGAAGAATTCGACGCTTCCTGGGGCCGCGGCGCACCGCTCGACTTCCGGGTCGGCGTCGGCCAGGTCATCCAGGGCTGGGACCAGGGCCTCCTGGGCATGAAGGTTGGCGGCCGCCGCCGCCTGGAGATCCCCTCCGAGCTGGCCTACGGCTCGCGCGGCGCCGGCGGAGCCATTGCCCCCAACGAGGCACTGATTTTCGTCGTGGACCTCGTCGCCGTCCGCTAAGGCGACCGTACACGCGGAAACTGACCGCACCTCGAAGCGCGGCAGCACCGAAGGACAACCTCCGGTACTGCCGCGCTTTCTGCTTTCACCCGGGGAGTTTAGTAACGTAACCAAGGTGTCCGTATCCCGCACTGAACGCCTCCTCAACCTGCTGATTGCGCTGCTCAATACCCGCTACGGACTGCACCGCAGTGAACTGCGCGAAAAGGTCTACCGCGACAGCTCCGGCAACGACGTCGCTTTCGGGCGCATGTTCGAGCGGGACAAGAACGACCTCAGGGCCATGGGTTTCGAGGTTGAAACCCTGACGGACCTCGGCTGGAGCGAGGATGACCCTGCCACCACCAGGTACCGGATCGGCAAGGAAGCCAGCCGGCTCCCGGACGTCCAGCTGGGACCGGAGGAATGGACTGTCCTCCTGCTGGCCTCCCAACTCTGGGAGCGGGCAGCGCTGGGGACGGCCGCGCAAAGCGCCCTCCGCAAGCTCCAGTCCTCGGGAAGGCTGGCCGAGGTGGAACTTCCTGCCGGCGTCCAGCCGCGCATTAAACCCGCCGGACAGGCCTTCGATGACATCGTTGCAGCCATGCACGCCCGCAACCCAGTCAGCTTCACGTACCTCGCCGGAAGCACTGGCAAGGAGGAGGAACGGCGGGTGGAGCCGTGGGGCCTGGGCAGCCGTTTCGGCCAGTGGTACCTCATGGGCTACGACCGGTCCCGGAACGCTCCCCGTCATTTCCGGCTGTCCCGCCTCACCAGCGCGGTGACCGTCCTCAACAAAGAGCACTACCTGCCGCCTGCAGGCTTCAACATCCGCGCCGAACTTGACCGGCTGCCGGAACTGCCGCTGCGCACCGCCGTCGTTGACGTCAGGGAGGGGCGGCTCCTGGCCCTGCGGCGCCGGGCCATGGACGGCGGCACAGACCAGGCTCCCGGTAAGCCCGACGACGGCTGGGACCGGCTGGTCCTCGAGTACCGCGACCCGGAAGTCCTCGCCGAAGAGTTGGCCAGCTATGGACCCGACGCCCTGGCAGTGGAGCCCGTGGAGCTGGCAGGGGCAGTGCGGCGCCGGCTGCAGGCTGCAGCCGACTTCACTGCCGCGCCCGTCCCCGCCTACACGTTCCCCGATACCCGTCCCCGTGCAATCCGGAAGGGGACCTCGGAGGACCAGCTGAAGCGGATGCTGCAACTGGTCCCGTTCCTGGTCCATAACCAGGGCCTGCACATCCGGGACGTGGCAAAGCACTTTGGCATCACCAGGGAAGAGCTCGAAGCGGACCTGCGGATCCTCATCTGCTCAGGATTGCCTGAGGGCTATCCGGACGATCTCCTCGACATCCAGTGGGACGACGACCACGTCTACATCACCCAGGACCTTGACCTGAACAAGCCCGTCCGGTTCACCGTGGCGGAGGCATGTGCCCTGCTGACCGGACTGGAAACCCTGAACACCCTGCCCGGCCTGCCCGGCGGAGGCGCCCTGGAATCGGTCACGCTGAAGCTGCTGGCCGCCGCGGGCGAGGAAGGACTCGGTGCGGCCTCCATCGCAGGGCCGCAGGTCGCTCCCGCGGACGCCGCCACCCATGCCACCGTGCGCCAGGCGGTCGAGTCCGGTTCCCAGCTCCACCTTTCCTACCTCTCACCCCAGCGGGACGCGATAACCGAGCGCGACGTGGACCCCCTGCGGCTCTACTCCCTGGACAACACCTGGTATTTCGAAGCCTGGTGCCATTTGGTGGACGGGCTGCGAAACTTCCGGCTGGACCGGGTCCAGGAGGTGCGGCCCAACGGCCGGCCCGCCGCCAGGCACGGGACGCCGGCTGGCGGGGTCCCCGCCAAACTCTTCACAGCGAACGACGACGACACGACAGTCACCGTCCAGCTCACCCGGCAGGGGCGCGGGCTGGCGGAGGACTACTACGCGGAGCGCAGCGCGGAGTTGCCCGACGGCGGATTGGTGGCCGAGATCAGGTTCGGCAACACGGCGTGGCTCCCGATGTTCGTGGCCCAGCACGGGGGCATGGTCCGCATCCTGGCACCTGTTGGGCCGGCTGACGCCGCGCGGGAGTGGCTGGCGGCATCGTTGGACAGGTACGCCGGATAGACTTCTCAGCATGCCTTGGTGGTCCTGGATTCTTATATGGGTGGCGCTCGTCGCAGTGTCCGTACTGTTCTACGTCCTTCTGGGCATCCGTCTCTTCCGCCAGTTCATGGCGACGGTAAAGGACCTCAGCGCTGCGGGTGAAAAGCTGGGACACCTGGCCCCCGTTGAAATCGAGGATTCCACGGAAACGCGGTCGGCCCCGCCCGGTGCTGCCGTTTTTGCCTCACCCGCCCTCATGCGACATGATTACGAGGCATCCAAATCGGCCCGGCGCGAAGATCGCCGCCGCCGGCGAGTGCAGCGCAAAAAGGACCGGGGCCAGCCGCAGGCGCTCGGAGATCTCGACTTCACATAGAAGTAGGATGTATTTAGAGGAAAGGATTTCCCGTGGGAAGACTCTTTGATGGCCCTTGGCCGATCGTAATTATCATCGTTGTTGCTTTGCTTCTCTTCGCCGCGCCCAAGCTTCCGGCCATGGCCCGCAGCCTGGGCCAGTCCATGCGGATCATCAAGTCCGAGGTCAAGGAAATGAAGAACGACGGCAAAGCCGACACCACCGCGGACGCCACTGGCCCCGTGGAAGGCACCATCGTGAACCACCCCAAGGCGAAGCCCGGTGAGCCGACTGACGGCACTGACGTTCCGCCGTCGACCCGCGCCTGACCTCCCGTGGCACTGTCGCGGGGCCGTAAAGCCAATCCCGAGGGGCGAATGTCCCTCTGGGAGCACCTCAAGGAGCTGAAGAACCGGCTGATCAAGTCGGCTATCGGCGTCGTTATTGGCGGCATTGGGGGCTGGATACTTTACGATCCGCTGTTGAAGGCCCTCGCCGAACCGGTAAACCGGATTTCGAATGAAACCGGGGGCCTGGCGGCCATCAACTTCGGCACCATAGCGTCGCCCTTCGACTTCAAGCTGCAGATGTCGCTCCTCATTGGGGCGGTCATCTCCAGCCCCATCTGGATCTACCAGCTCTGGGCCTTCATCACCCCTGGGCTGACCTCCAAGGAACGGCGCTACACGCTGGGCTATATGGCAGCTGCCATTCCCCTTTTCCTCGCCGGAATCTGGGTGGGCTGGCTCGTAGTGCCGCAGGTGGTCCACGCGCTGACCCAGTTCACGCCGGCAGGTTCCTCCAGCGTCATAGATGCCAGGACCTACATCGAATTCGTCACCCGCATGGTGCTGATGCTGGGCCTTGCCTTCCTTGTCCCCGTGGTGCTGGTTGGCGTCAACATGGCCGGCCTCGTGTCCGGCCGCACCATCCTGAAGGCCTGGCGCATCACTGTTTTCCTGGTGTTCGTCCTGGCAGCCATCGCAGCACCGGGTGCCGATGCCATCTCCATGTTCATGCTGGCCGGCCCTTTGCTGGCGCTCTTCTTCGCGGCGATCGGCATTTGCATTATGAACGACAAGCGCCGTGAACGCCGCGAGGCCAAGCACGTCGAGGAGACCGAGGCCACTGCTGACATCGCCACCCCCAGCAGTGAACTTAAGAAGCTCTAGCCTGCCGCTAGGCTTGGGGTATGTCCTCCACCACCGGACCCTTCTCCGCCGGCCCCGTCGATCCCGATGAACTTTCGCCAGCCGAGAGGTACCGTGCCAGCGCCGAGCGCCGGGCAGAGGCGGCCACTTACCTCGGACAGTTTTCCCGGACCCTTGAGTTTGAGCTTGATGACTTCCAGCGCGCAGCCTGCCGTTCGTTGCAGGAGGGCAGGGGAGTCCTTGTGGCTGCCCCTACCGGAGCCGGTAAGACCATCGTTGGGGAGTTCGCCATCTACCTTGCTCTCCAGCGGGGGCTGAAGGCGTTCTACACCACCCCCATCAAGGCGCTCAGCAACCAGAAGTTCAGTGAACTGAGCCAGAAGTACGGTGCGGACAACGTAGGCCTCCTGACCGGGGACACCAGTATCAACGGGGACGCACAGGTGGTGGTCATGACCACCGAGGTCCTCCGGAACATGCTGTACGCGGACTCAGCCACCTTGGGCGACCTGGGCTATGTGGTCATGGACGAGGTCCACTACCTTGCCGACCGGTTCCGGGGAGCGGTCTGGGAAGAAGTCATCATCCACCTGCCCAGTGAAGTGCAGGTCGCGTCGCTGAGTGCCACCGTCTCGAACGCCGAGGAATTTGGTGCCTGGCTGGATACCGTGCGGGGGGACACGGACATCATCGTCTCCGAACACCGGCCGGTGCCTCTGTGGCAGCACGTGATGGTGGGGCGGCAGATCATGGACCTGTTTGCCGGGGAAACCACGTTCGACGAGATTGCCCCGCCTGCGGACGAAGAGGGACAGCGGCCTGCCGCATCCGTCAGCCCGGCCGGGACCGTCAAGGGCCGCGGCTTCGATGTCAATCCTGACCTGCTCTCCGTTGCGCGCAGCGAAAGCCAGCAAAGCTTCCGGAGCCGCCCGGGCGGCCGGGGGCAGCGTGGCCGCCGTGGGTACGAGCGGCCGGGCCGGGGAGAGCCGTCGGGAGTGCGCCCCGCCAGCCGGCCCCAGGTCATTGCCAGCCTGGACCGGATGGATCTGCTGCCTGCCATCACCTTCATCTTCTCCCGTGCCGGCTGTGAAGCCGCGGTGGCGCAGTGCGTAGGGTCCGGCCTGTGGCTTACCACCGAGAAGGAACAGCGGATCATTGCCCAGCGGGTGGACGAGGCCGGGCAGGACATCCCGCCGGACGACCTGGACGTCCTGGGTTTTTGGACGTGGCGTGACGGCCTGTTCCGGGGTTTTGCAGCCCACCATGCCGGCATGCTGCCCACTTTCAAGGAAGTGGTGGAAAAGCTGTTTGCCGACGGCCTGGTGAAAGCTGTTTTCGCCACTGAGACCCTGGCCCTGGGCGTCAACATGCCCGCCCGCTCGGTAGTGCTGGAAAAGCTGGACAAGTTCAACGGCGAAGCCCACGTGGACATCACGGCGGGCGAATACACCCAGCTGACCGGAAGGGCCGGCCGGCGGGGGATCGACGTCGAAGGCCACGCCGTAGTTCTGTGGCAGCCCGGGACGGACCCGACGGCAGTGGCCGGCCTGGCGTCCCGGCGAACCTATCCGCTGAACTCGAGTTTCCGGCCCACCTACAACATGAGCATCAACCTCCTGGCACAGTTTGGGCGCGCCAGGGCCCGCGAGATCCTGGAGTCCTCGTTTGCCCAGTTCCAGGCCGACCGCTCGGTGGTTGGGCTGGCCCGGCAGGTGCGCAGCCGCGAGGAGTCGCTTGCCGGTTACGCCAAATCCATGACCTGCCACTTGGGTGACTTCACGGAGTATGCCCGGCTGCGTCGGGAACTCTCCGATGCCGAGAGCGCCACCTCCCGGACCAAGTCGCGCGTGCAGAAATCGCTCAGCGGCGACTCCTTGGCCCGCCTCCTGCCCGGGGACGTGGTGAACGTTCCCGGCGGTCGTGCCCCGGGGCCCGCCGTCGTCCTCAGTTCCGACCATGGAAGCCGTGAACCCCGGCCAGCCGTGCTCACCCTGGACAACCAGCTGCGCCGGATCGGAACCGACGACCTCGAAGGGCCCATCGCGCCGGTTACCCGGGTCCGGATCCCCAAGTCCTTCAATGCAAAGGTGCCAAAATCCCGCCGGGACCTGGCATCTTCGGTCCGCAACGCACTGCGCGAAAACCGTCCTCCGGCTCCCGGCCAGAACCGCAACCATGACTTCGGCCGTGGCGCCGCCCTCCCCAACCAGGAGAGGCGCATCGCAGATCTTCGGCGGGCCCTGAAAGCCCATCCCTGCCACGGATGCAGCGAACGCGAAGACCATGCCCGGTGGTCGGAGCGCTGGTGGAAGCTGCGGCGGGAAACGGACGGCCTGGTCCGCCAGATCCAGGGCCGCACCAACACCATCGCCAAGACCTTCGACCGAGTCTGCGATGTCCTTTCCGCCTACGGCTACCTGGAGGACGCCGGAGAGGGCCGGCTGAACATCAGCCCCGACGGCCAGCGGCTGCGCCGGATCTACGGTGAAAAGGACCTGCTGATCTCCCAGTCCCTGCGGCTGGGCGCGTTCAATGACCTGGACGCGGCGGAGGTGGCTGCCCTGGCCAGCGTCCTGGTCTACCAGGCTAAACGCGAAGACCGCGGCCTGCGGCCGCGCATGCCCAGTGTCTCCCTGGAGACCTCCGTGGACGTCGTGGTCAAGGAATGGTCGGTGCTTGAGGACGTGGAAGAGGAGAACAAGCTTCCGCTGACCGGCGAACCCGAGCTCGGCCTCGTGTGGCCGCTGTACAAGTGGGCCCGCGGGCGCCACCTGCAGGATGTCCTGAGTGGCACCGACCTTGCCGCCGGGGACTTTGTCCGCTGGGTCAAGCAGGTGGTGGACCTGCTGGACCAGCTCGCCAAAATCCCGGGCCTCGATCCGCGCCTGGCACGGCTCTGTGTCGAGGCGATCAATCTCATCCGCCGCGGCGTCGTGGCTTACTCGTCCGTTCTCTAAGTCTGCCAACCCCGGCCGGGCCGACCCGGCCTGCCCACCTTCCAGGAGTCCTGCCTTTATGCCCCGCCCTGATTCGACCCCCGTTGCCGCCTCCCGTCCAGCCCCGGTGCTGTACCGCAATGGATCCGTCTATACGGCGGCTGATCCGTTCGCCACGGCCATGCTGGTGGACGGCGACACAGTTGCCTGGGTGGGATCGGAGCAGGCGGCGACGTCCATTGCCGACAGCACCATGGACATCATCGACCTCCGGGGCGCCCTGGTTGCACCGGGCTTCGTTGACTCCCACATGCACCTGACCGAAACCGGAATCGCGCTCGAGTCGCTCCAGCTGGCGCCGGTGACGTCGGCCCGGGCCCTGCTGGAAGCAGTCGCCGGGGCCCGCGGGGACGGACCGGTGCTGGGCCACGGCTGGGACGAGAGTACCTGGGCGGATCCCACCCTGCCCACGGCGGAAGAGCTTGACCGGGCAGCCGGGGGAAGGCCGGTTTACCTTTCCCGCGTGGACGTGCACTCGGCGCTGGTATCCACGTCCCTGGCCAAGTCGGCGGACCTTCAGGACCGGGACGGGTACGACGGCGGCGCTCGGGTGACGCGGGCGGCCCACGAGGCAGCACGGAAGGCAACCCGGCAGCTTCCGCAGGATGAGCTGAAGCGGCTGCAGGCCCGGGCCTTGGCGGAAGCGGCCGCCAACGGCTACGTCGCCCTCGCCGAAATGGGTGCACCGCATATGGGCGGTGCCGACGACCTGCGGCTCGCGGCAGCATGGAACGCCGCCGGAACCGGGGAGCCCCGTTTTCCCGAAGTCATGCCGTACTGGGGCGGGCTGGTCTCGTCCGAGGAGCAGGCCCGCGCGCTGGTGGCAGAGCTGGGGGCGGGAGTCCGCGGCCTTGCAGGAGACCTGAACATCGATGGTTCCCTGGGCTCGCGGACCGCCGCCCTGCGTGCCGGTTACAGTGACGCCGGCCAGGAACGCGGCACCTTGTACCTGAGCGTGGACCAGGCAGCAGCCCACCTTGCCGCCTGTTCCCTTGCCGGGATCCAGGGCGGGTTCCACGTGATCGGGGACGCCGGACTGGACGCTGCGCTGGAGGCGCTGGACCTTGCCGCCAAGGAAGTGGGGGAGCAGCGCGTGCGCGCCGCAGGCCACCGGTTTGAGCATGTGGAGATGGCCGACGCCGACGCCGTGGACCGGCTGGCCCGCTACTCCGTGACCGTCAGCGCACAGCCCTCCTTCGACGCTGCCTGGGGCGGCCCCGGTGGCCTCTACGAGCATCGGCTGGGAGACCGAAGCCGGTCGATGAACCCGTTCGCCGCGTTCTACTCGGCCGGAGTGCCCGTCTGCTTCGGCAGCGACAGCCCCGTCACGCCCCTGCGTCCCTGGTCCAGTGTTCGCGCCTGCGTGGAACACCACAACCCGGACCAGCGTATTTCTGCGCGGGCAGCCTTCCTGGGCCACACCCGGGCCGGCTGGCGGGCCGCGCGGCACCCGAACCCCATGGCCGGACAACTGGTGCCCGGGGCTCCCGCGAGTTTTGCCGTGTGGGAGGTGGAGGAACTGATGGTCCAGGTGGCTGACGGGCGCGTTCAGTCCTGGAGCACCGATCCGCGCGCCAGGACCCCCCTTCTTCCGGCGCTGGACACGGGCTCCGACCCAGTCTGTCTGCAAACCGTAAAAGACGGTGCCGAACTGTTCGCCAGCCCGGCCCTGCGTTCCTGACCCGGGAATCCTCCGCCCTATAATGGGGAGTTGCGCCTGCGGCCGGCATGCCCGGCACCAGGTGCACCGACCACTTCCACCAGGAAAGGCCCTCTGTGCGCGTCCTTACGATCATTCCCACCTACAACGAACTGGAATCGCTGCCCAAGACGCTCCAGCGCCTGCGGAAGGCGGTTCCGGCGTCGGACGTGCTGGTGGTCGATGACAACAGTCCTGACGGCACCGGCCAGCTCGCCGACGGCTTTGCTGCCGAGGACTCCCAGGTCCATGTCCTGCACCGTAAGGGCAAGGAAGGGCTGGGCGCCGCGTACATCGCCGGTTTCAAGTGGGGCCTGGAGGCCGGCTACGACGTCCTGGTGGAAATGGACGCAGACGGCTCCCACCAGCCCGAACAGCTTCCCCAGCTCCTTGAGGCCGTGGAACAGGGCGCAGACCTGGCCATGGGGTCGCGCTGGGTTCCCGGCGGCAGCGTGGTGAACTGGCCGCTGTACCGCCAGGCAATCTCCCGGGTAGGCAGCACCTATGCCCGGTTGATGCTGGCTCTGCCGATCCGGGATGTGACCGGCGGATACCGCGCGTTCCGCAGGACCACCCTGGAAAAGCTCAACCTGGACCAGGTGGACTCTGTGGGCTACGGCTTCCAGGTGGACCTGGCCTGGCGCGTCGCCAAACTTGGCCTCCGCATCGAGGAACGCCCCATCACCTTCGTCGAACGGGAACTGGGCGCATCCAAGATGAGCGGTAACATCGTGGTCGAGGCCATGATCAACGTCACCAAATGGGGACTGGCAGCACGCTGGAACACCCTGGCCGGCAAGGTAAAGAACAAGCAGGCCTAGGGCCTCCGCCCGCGAGGGCACCGCCAGCGTCGCGCCGGCACAAAAGAGGGGGCGGCCCCGCACCATGGTGCGGGGCCGCCCCCTCTTTCGCGGGCTGGGCCTTAGGCCGAGCGGCGCTCTCCGCGGCGTTCGCGCAGGATGGTGAGGCGGTCCTCGAGGATCTGCTCGAGTTCAGGCAGGGAGCGGCGTTCGAGCAGCATGTCCCAGTGGGTGCGGACTGCTTTGTCGTTGCTGGTGTCCGGCTTTTCGCCGTCGACCAGGAGCGCTTCCTTACCGGTCTTGGAGACCCATACCGGAGGAATTTCCGCCTCGGAGGAGAACGTGACGAAGACCTGCTCGCCATCCGCGCAACGGTATTCGACCCGCTGGCGCGGAGCCGGCTCAACTCCGGACTCGGTCTCCATGCTCTGCGCACCAAGGCGCATGCCCCGCAGGCTGCGATCGCTCATGATTTCTCCCTCTGGTCGGTTCGCGGATGAAATCTCCGCGCTAGCCGGTGGCGCCGTGGCACCGCCGGACTACTTTGTGCAGTGTGTTGCATCATAGGATTCAACGCATTGCGAAGCTTGGTTGTTCCAGCTGGTATTCTCCTGCCGGACAAATACCCAATTATACGACTCTTATCCCACTGGAGACAAAACAGGAGGGTTTGGCGTCTGCCGCCAAACCCTCCTGTTGTTCGGGATGCTAGGGTTGCGTGCGCTCCGTGGGCTCGTCCTGGAACAGCGTCCCTGCCGTCCCGGCCTCCCCGGCGGTGCCGCCCAGGGCGTTCCCAATTCCCTTCAGGGCTTCCCCGACTTCACTGGGGATGATCCACAGCTTGTTGGCCGAACCTTCCGCGAGCTTGGGCAACGTCTGCAGGTACTGGTAGGCCAACAGTTTCTGGTCCGGGTTTCCCTTGTGGATGGCGTCGAAGACCTTCTGGATCGCCTGCGATTCACCGTCTGCCCGCAGGATGGCGGCCTTCGCTTCACCCTCGGCAGCCAGGATGGATGCCTGGCGCTGGCCCTCCGCGGTGAGGATGGCCGACTGCTTGGTTCCTTCGGCGGTCAGGATCGCGGCACGGCGGTCGCGCTCGGCGCGCATTTGCTTCTCCATGGAGTCCTGGATGGAGTGGGGCGGATCAATGGCCTTCAGTTCAACCCGCGAAACGCGGATACCCCAGCGGCCAGTGGCCTCGTCCAGGACGCCGCGGAGCTGCCCGTTGATTTGGTCCCGGGACGTGAGGGCTTCCTCCAGGTTGAGGCCGCCCACCACGTTGCGCAGGGTGGTGGTGGTGAGCTGTTCGACAGCCTGGATATAGTTGGCGATTTCATACGTCGCGGCGCGGGGGTCTGTCACCTGGAAGTAGACCACCGTATCGATGGAGACCACCAGGTTGTCCTCAGTGATGACGGGCTGCGGCGGAAAGGACACAACCTGTTCACGCAGGTCCAGGAGCGGCAGCAGCCGGTCCACAAAGGGAATCAGGATTGTCAGGCCCGGATTCAGGGTGCGCTGGTATTTACCCAGCCGTTCAACGACGCCCGCGCGGGCCTGCGGAATAATCCGGACGGACCGGACTAAAACTATGATGACAAAGACGATCAGAACCACCAGCACAATGGCCAGCGCGGTTCCGCCTGCGTTTTCCATACAACTCCTTGTTCCCCAATTGTCAGGCTGTATCGGGTCCGGTGGCCGCCGCCGGCGGTACCGAAACCACTGCTGTTGCGCCGTCGATGGCCGCGACGACCACCGTCTGTCCCGCGGGGAGCACTCCCGCAGCGGAGCGCGCACTCCAGATATCGCCGCCGATTTTCACCAGGCCGCCGTCAGACGTCACGGCTTCCATCACCACGGCCGGTTCACCGATCAGCCGGTCCACGTTGGTCCGCTGTTCGGAGGGTCCCTTCTTCAGGTGCGAGAGTGCCACAGGCCGGACGAAGGCGACCATGAGCAGGGACACGATGCAGAAGATGACTACCTGGAGCCAAGGCTCGGCGCCGGCAAAATCGGCGACCAGGGCGGCAAGTGATCCTCCGCCAAGCATGATGAAAAACAGGTCAAGGGTGATCATCTCGACCACTGCAAACGCCAGGAAAGCCGTGAGCCACAACGCCCACCAGTTTTCCCCAAGCCACTCGAACATTCCTGTTTCCCCCTTCGTCACGGCGCCGCGGTTTACGCGTACACGCCAGTAACTGTCTTTTCATCGTAGTCCGCGGACCCGGCCCGTGGGCCGGTTCACAGCGGGCGCCGGGGGATAGTGGCCAAGTCGTTACGGGGCGCCCTGGGCCCGGGGCCGGAACACTGAAATCCGGAACCTTGCGTCGGCCCGCACCGGTTCCGGCGAGCTTTCCAGCCGGGCCGCGATCTGGCCCCGGTCCAGGTGGTGGCCGGCCGGTCCCATGAACGCCAGGTCTGCGGCGGCCGTACGGCCCAACTTGAGGGGTATGTCCACCTCAAGGGATGTGTCGGGCTCGAAGTGCCCGGCCATCGCCTCCGCAAGCCGCTCATCCTTGCCCTCTTCAATGCCGAGCATTCCGGTTATGGCCGCGATATCTGCCAAATGTCCGGGCCGGGGAGTCACCACTGCCAGGACACCCCCTGGGCGCAGGACCCGGGCGAACTCGGCGGGGTTCCGCGGAGCGAAGACCACGGTGACCGCATCCACCGAATTGTCCGCCACCGGAAGCGGCCGCCAGATGTCCCAGACCAGGTTGGCGGCCTCCGGGTTGAGGCGCGCGGCCCGGCGAAGGGCGAACTTCGAGATGTCCAGGCCGATCGCGGAGGCCGGCCGCCCTGCGGTGGCTGCAGCGTCGAGGATCTCCCGCAGGTAATGGCCGGTCCCTGTTCCGGAGTCCAGGACCACGGCGCCTTCCTCCCGCAGCAGGGGTACGACGGCGGAGGCCAGGGCGTGTGCCAGCGGCGCGTAATGGCCGTTCCCCAGGAAGGCGAACCGAGAGGCCACCATCGCGGCGCTGTCCGGTTCAAAAGGTGTGCCCTTGCCCACCAGCAGGTTGAAGTAGCCCTGCCGGGCGGCATCGAAGTTGTGCCCCTCCGGGCAGGACAGGCGGGGCTGGCGCGTGGCCTGCGCAGGCAGGTATTCAAGCGGACGTGAGCAGACGGGGCACAGGAGGGGAAGGTCCGCAGAAGGCATGGGAACCAGTTTAGGGCGGGCTCGGCTTTCCGCCCTGCCTGCCCGGCACGCGGGGGAGGCGGTCGTTATCAGCCGAGGGAGATCCCGGCGGGCCCGTCGTCGAAGCCCAGCCCTTCCCGTGCCTTGGCAATGCCCGACTCCGCCCAGTGCGCTGCGTATTCGGCGTTGCTGCTTAACGACCGAAGCTGGGCGCGGTCTATGTACAGGATGCCGTCGAGGTGGTCCGTCTCGTGCTGCACGATGCGCGCCTGCCAGCCGGAGAACTCCCGCCGCTCCGCCGCGCCGTCGGGCGTTACGTACTCCAGCAGCACGGCCTCCGGACGCGCCACCACAGCCTGCAGCCCGTTGAGGGAAAGACAGCCCTCGTAGAACGACGCATGTTCGCGCCCAAGCGGCGTGTAGCGGGGGTTGAGGATGGCCAGGAAATCCAGCGGGCTCCGGTTGCGCAGGGCGGCGGCCGCCGGGTCGATGTCGTACTGGTCCTCCAGGACGGCCAGCCGCAGCGGGATGCCCAGCTGAGGCGCGGCCAGGCCCACCCCGGGAGCTTCATGCATGACCTGGCGCATGACTCCGATCAGTCGGCCCAACTGGTCATCTGACAGCTGTCCATCCAAATCCGCGGCACGCTGGCGGAGCGCCGGGTGCCCGGCCTGGACGATGGGCGGCAGGGATCCGGCAGAGAGGACCTGCTCAACGATCTCGCGGATCTGGGCGGCGCCGGCGGTGGTCGTGGGAACAGTCTGGGTCATGGGGACAGCCTACTGGCGGACGGTGCGGAGGAACGGTCGGCTAGGGTCTACTTCATGGCTGAAGATTCCCTTCCTGCACAGTCCCCGCTGGAACACGTCCTGGCATTCATCCGGGTCCTCGAAGCGGGTGGCGGTGCGGCGGACATCCGGCCGTTCCTCTCTGAGCAGTTCGTGCTGATGGAGGCCCCGCACTTGTTGGCACCGGAAGGTTCCACGCGGACGCTGGCGGCGGTGCTGGCCGGCGCCGACCAAAGCCGGGACGTGGTCAAGGACCAGCAGTTCACTGTCCGGCGCACCACGTGCGAGGGCGGCCGGGTGGTGGTGGAGGCTGACTGGTCCGCCACGGTGCTGATGGACCTGCGGTATTGGGACCTCGGCGAGACGATCCGGGCCAGGACGTCGTCCGTCTTTGAGGTCAGCGACGGTGTGATCGTTAGCCAGGACAGCTACGACTGCTATTTCCGGTAGCCCCCGCGCCGCGGCCCGGAGCTTCTATTGCATGGTGAAGCGTGTGGCGGCCCACCGGTTCACCGCGGGTATTGCGGCGGCCGCACCAATGCCGGCAACCCGGAACCGCATGAGCGGCTGCGGCAGCGGCCTGCCCAGCATCATGTTGATTTCCGCCTGCCGGCGGGCCACGTTGGCCGCCCGGCGGCGGTCCCGCTCGAATTTCCGAAGCCGGGGGCCTACGGCTTCACCCGCCAGGGCGGCGCAGACCAACGGCGCCAGGTCCCGGGCGCCCAGCCAGCCCAGGTTCATGCCTTGCCCACCGATGGGGCTGATTTCATGGGCGGCGTCACCCAGCAGCACTGCGCGTCCGGCGACCGTCCGCTGCGCAATTCCGGACCGCACGCTGAAGGCGCTCAGCATGGAGTTCGACGCTGGATCCGGTTGATTCCCGGTCCGGCGGCGTACCAGCTCCGCAAGGACATGTGGCCCTGCATCCGCTCCGGCGGGCGAGTCCAGCCGCACCACCCAGCGCCGGACACCTCCCGGCAGCGGGAACGACTCAACGATTCCGTCGGGCTCAAGGAACAGGACGGCCTTGTCTCCGTACTCCGTGCCGTCCTCGAAATCGCCCATGAGGTAGTGGTCCGGATACGTCCTGCGGACAACGGGGACGCCGAGCCGCCCCCGCAGCGCTGACCGGGCACCGTCGGCCGCAACGAGCAACGCTCCAGTGGCACTGCCGCAGGGATGCGTGGCACCCGGGCCGGTCTCCACCGCAGCGGTGACCCTGCCGCCGTCGTCCGTAACCCCCGTGATCCGGGCGCCCCTCACAATCGCGCCCGGATCAAGGGCGAGGACCCGCTCTTCCAAAATCTGCTCGGTCCTGAACTGGGGGAGTGCCAGCACGAATGGAAAGGCACTGGACACCTGGCCGAACTCCATCGTTCCCACCGTCCTCCCGCCGCTGACCGCCATTCCGGCACGAATGCGGACGCCTTCGTGAACCATGCTGGACGCCACCTGCACCCCGGCCAGGGCCTGCAGGGCCGGCGGGTGGATGCCGATGGCCCGGGTATGCCTGTTCAGGGCCTGCCGCTGCTCAAAGACTTTCACCGTTACCCCTTCCTGCAGCAGCGCCGCCGCCAGGTACAGGCCCACGGGACCGCCGCCGGCGATCAGGACATCGGCGTCCATGTCAGTCCTTCCGGCAGACCAGGACCTGGTGGAAGGCCGACGGGCGTTCCACTGACCAGCCCGGGGGAGCGGAAGCGGCCAGCTCCGCGGGCGTATAGCTGCGCCGGATGGAAGTGAGCCCGTCCTCGCGGATGTAGGACTTCCTGAACGGCAGCGCGGCCACACTGAAGAGGCCAAAGGCGGCGGGGCTGCGGATCAGGTCATTGTGAAGCGACTTCCTGGTGGCCAGGATTTCTGAGTCCGCCAGCAGTTGCCGGAGTTCCGTGGCCTCAAGGTGGTGCAACACGTGGTTGGAAATCACGACGTCGAACCGGGCGCCTTCCCCGACCAGGTCGCCGCTGTGCGCCTGCCGGAAGTCGACCCCCGGGGTTGGCGGACGACGGCGCGCAAATGCGGCGGCGCGGGGGTCCGGATCGATGCCAGTGACATGGATTGGCCGGCCGTCCCGCTTTGACCAGCGCGCCAGCATGACGGCGAGGTCGCCGCCACCGGAGCCGATGTCCAGCACGGTCAGTGGGCGCTGCTGCGCTGCGGCGACGGTTCGCAGCTCCGTCCGGTACAGCCGCCGCCAACCGGACAGCACCCGGTTAATGACCCAGAACTGCCGGTACGTATTGTCCAGGAGCCGGGCATCGCAGTCCGCGCGGTCCATCTGCTCCACCTCTCCGGCAGCGCGCGTTCGCAGCAGGATCCCCACGCGAACCCTGTCAGGCCATCTCTGCCGGCATCCGGTCCTGGCCCGGCTTCAGGGAGCCTGCCGGAGCGGATTCCCCCAGTCCGGGGTCGTCCCGGGTCTTTGCCGCGGCCTGCCGGAGTTTGGTGAACAGTCCCGTCTCCACCGTGAGCCCTGGGCCAAAAGCCATGGAACAGATGGCCTCTCCTTCGTGGGGTCCAGCCGGGTGCAGCGGTTGTTCCAGGATGTGCTTGAGGACGAACAGGACTGTGGCGCTGCTCATGTTGCCGTAATTCCTGAGGATGTCCCTGGCGGGAACCAGCTGCACATCGCTGAGGCCAAGCCGGGACTGGACCTTGTCAAGGATGCTGCGCCCGCCGGGGTGGATCGCCCAGTGGGGGATTGCGGTGTAGGGGAGTGCCGCCAATTCCGGGTCTTTTGCCAGCAGCGGCTGCAAGGCACCTACGATGTGGTCATCGATGATGTGCGGCACATAGTTGCCCAGGACCATCTCGAACCCATGATCGCCGATGTTCCAGGCCATCGAGTCCTCACCAACGGGGGTGAGGACTGTTTCGAACTGGTCGAGCTTCAACAGCGCGGCTTCCTCGGCGCCGGGGCGTGCAGTGACGACGGCGGCAGCAGCGCCATCGGCGAACAGGGCCGAACCCATGATCGTGTCCGGATCATTGGACGTGCGGACGTGCAGTGAGCAGAGTTCGGCGCAAACCACCAGGACAACCGCATTCGGGTCGGATTCACAGAACAGCTTGGCCGCCCGGAGGGCAGGAAAAGCCGCGTAGCAGCCCATGAAGCCCAGGTGGTAACGCTGCACGGAAGGACTAAGCCCGAGCTCGCGGACCACCTTGTAGTCCGGGCCAGGATTGAAAAAGCCCGTACACGACACCGTGATGAGATGAGTTATGTCAAGTAACTCAAGCTCCGGGGCAGCCTGTACGGCAGCCCGGGCCGCCTCTACGAACAGTTTGGTGGCCTCCCGGGCAAAAATATCGTTGCGGACTTTGGTACTGGGGTTCAGCAGGAGCCCGGTGTCGGGGTCGTAGAACTGGGGGTTCTCCGAGCGTGACGTGTTGGTGAGTTCCTGGACGGCAGTGAACCTCGTGTCGATCGCTGCGCCGTCGAAACAGGTGCTGACCAGGCGGGATGCGAGCCGGGAAAGTCCCGGCTGGGCGGCGAAGACATCACGGGCTTCGGACTGGATCAGTTTTGTCGCCGGAACTGCAGTTTCAAGTGAACGCACGTAAACCGTCATCACGTCATTCTTGACGTGCGGTTGGATAAAGACAATGGGCCGCGTCGGCCGGACGGTTTGGAACGGCGCCCAGTGCATGGTTTTGCTGGGCGGGTGAAGGCCCGGACGGCGGGTGTCCCATGCCCCGCTTCCAGCCCTGCCTAAAACGCCGATAATCTACATTATGTCAACTAACGCAGAACTGGCACTCCCTCGTTCAGCCTTCAGGATGCCGTCCTGCGGCACAAGCCAACGCAGGCTATCTGGCAGCCGCTAGTGTCGCCGCCGCATCGAGGCCCCCACCACCGCGCCCAGGCCGAGGCCCAACGCGAACCCCCAAAAGGGCGTGTGGAAGATCGCCAGGCCCAGGCTGATCCCCACAGCGGCGCCCACCAGGCTGCAGATCCATAGGGCTTTATTCACGGTGTCTCCGTCATGGTTAGGGGGCCTCACCTACTGCAGCGAGATTACTGCATCCCCATCCCCTACGCGCCCAACAACGGGGAGGTCCGCCCCGAAGTTGGGTAGGTTCCGTCCGTGCGCGGCCACGTGGAGGATCCTAGTGTGTTGGTGAAGGCGGCAGGCCCGCAAGGGCCGCCGCGGGCACGCGACGGAGGTAAGCCTTCAACGACACCTCCTTTGTTCATGCAGACGGCGGCGGCGCCCGGTTTCCCTGCTTCCCCCTAGGACGCCCCATGCGTGAACTCCCCCGCCTCAACGCCTGCGCAAACTGCTCAACTCCATGCACCCTTTGCCGGACACAATTCCGGGAGGAAGCGCTGCGGCAGGCGCCCGGCAGGCCCGTTGTCCTCCTTCACCCGGCAGCGGTTAAAGTCCGCTCGATCCAGGGCCGTGCGGTCGCCTACACGGTAACCGATGTCCTTGTGGAGTGGACTGAAGACTCCTTCTACCACCTCCGGTGGGAAGCAAGCTGGCTCGTCCGCCGAAGCCCGGGCTGACTGGGGGCCACGCGGACCGCCTGGTGGGGATTGTTGCGGGATACGCAGGCACCGTAGGTAAGTAGCCCCCAAATCTTCAATGACGTACCGCTTACGCGTGCCGACCGGCACACCCAAACCTAGTCTCGTCCTCAGGACGGATCCTTGCAGCCGCCCGGAAGTGGCGGTCCTCCCCGTCTGGGGGTTCTCGCCGTTGCTTTTGCAGGTTTCCACGCAGGGGACCCAATGACAGACGTTTCCTCTACCAGCAGCACTGTTCACCAGCCCGTTTTTTTCGATACCAGCGGCACCCGCTGGTATCGGATCCTGAACGGCCTCCTGGCTGCAGTGCTGTCCATCGTGCTGACCCTGTGCGCCGTGCTGCCCGCGGCCACCGCTCCCCTGCGCCCTGGCCAGCTCAATCAGGCAGCCGGCTATCCGCGACAACTGCTTGCACAGCAGGACGTAAGAGACATTCCCCGCGTCGGCTACGAGCAGGGGAACGAAATTTTCCACCGGATCGACCTGGTGGAGAGGCGCGACGGCATCGATTACCTCACTGACCCGTTCAGCAACGAAGTGCTTCGCGAAGCCACGGCCGAGGAGGCTGCGGCTATTGGCGACAAGCCCTATGCCGTTGAAGCCTACGGCCTCCCTCCTGACCACACATTGATGCTGACATTCGACGACGGCCCGGATCCCACCTTCACCCCGCAAATCCTCGATCTGCTCTCGCGTGAAGGCGTCCCCGCAACCTTTTTCGTTATCGGGGAGCAGGTGGTGGAAAACCCAGATATCTTCCGGCGGATGGTGCGGGAAGGCCACATGGTGGGGAACCACACCATGAGCCACATCGACTTCTGGGCGCATGACGACGCCTATAACCGCCAGGAAATCATTGGTGAAGACCGGGTGCTGCGCGCGGTGGACAGCTACGCCTCAAGGCTCTTCCGGATTCCCACCGGCAATCCGGAGAACAACACGCTGGCGCTTTTGCAGTCGCAGCAGCTGGGGTACCTTCACGTCAACATGGACCTGGACACCCGCGACTGGGAGTACAAGCCCGGCACCCAGGTCCCCACTCCTGAACTCGACGGACTCGGGCACGTTATGTTGGTCCACGACGGCGGCGGGGACCGGACGGCGACCATCGAAATGCTGAAGGACTTCATTCCCAAAGCCAAGGCACAGGGCTATCGGTTCACCACCCTGGAGCCCATGCTGCCGGCCGGGTTCACCCCCCAGCGCAGCGTCATGGCAGGGTTCCAGGACAACCTGACCTTCGGAGCCCTCACGGCCTACCTGGTCACCCCCAACGTGGTGATGAACTGGCTGTTTTGGTTCGGCGTCGGATCATTGACCATCCTGACGTTCCTGTTCGTTGTCCTGGCCCTCATCAACAATGCCCGGCAGCGCAAGCGCAAATGGGACGTGGCCGGCGCCGGCGACTGGCCGCAGGTCAGCGTCGTCCTGCCCGTCTTCAACGAGGAACCCGTGGTCACCAAGACACTCGATGCCCTGAAGGCGAGCGACTACCCCAACTTCGAAGTCGTGGCGGTCGACGACGGATCCACGGACGCCACCCTTGAAGTCCTTGAAAAGTATGCCGGCGACTGGCCGCAACTGCGCGTCTACTCCCAGTCCAATGCGGGCAAGCCGGCGGCGAGCAACAAAGGAATCTTCCAGTCCAGGGGCGAAATCGTGGTGACCCTGGACGGTGACACCCTGTTCGAACCGCAGACCATCCGGATGCTGGCACGGCATTTTGTGGCTGACGCAGGATCCAAGCAGGTAGGCGCAGTCGCCGGACATGTGAAGGTGGGCAACCGGCGGAACCTGGTGGCCGGCTGGCAAAGCCTGGAGTACCTCTCCGGCATCTGTGTCACCCGGATGGCGGAAGGCCTGATGGGGGCAATCTCAATCTGTCCCGGTGCCTGCGCAGCGTGGCGCAGGGATGCCCTGGTCGCGGCCGGCGGTTATTCGGACGAGACGCTCGCAGAGGATGCGGACCTGACCCTCTCCCTGCAAAAGATGGGCTACAGCATTATGCAGGAGAACAATGCGGTGGCCTGGACGGAGGCGCCGCTGACCCTCAAAGGACTCTTCAAGCAGCGGCTCCGCTGGACTTATGGCAATATCCAGACGCTGTACAAGCACCGCTCCATGCTTTTCAACCCGAAGTTCGGAGCGCTCGGGATGCTGACCATGCCATACGCGCTGATCTCAGTCCTGGTGCCGCTGATCTTCATGCCGTTGGCTTTGGGCGTGGCCATGCTCAGCCTTGCACGCGGTGAATGGCAGGCCATTGCCCTGTTCTCCGCGTTCGTTGCCACCACCCACATGGTGGTCTCCGTGGTGGCGGTGGTCATGGTGCGCGAGAGCCCGCTGCACCTGCTCATCGTGCCGATCTACCGGCTTATCTACGAACCGCTGCGGGCCTACGTCGTTTTTGGCTCGGTGATCCGGGCGCTGAGGGGTTCCGCCGTCGGGTGGTACAAACCCCAGAGGACCAACAGCGCTTCGTTGCCCTCTCCCGCCGCTGCCTCGCGCCACCTCTCCCCCACGTCCGCCTGACCACGCCGACGATGAAGGCACTTCGCACTAGCCACTGGGGTCCCGTCCTTTTCAGCGCCGCGATCGCCCTGGCAGGCTGCAGTACTTCACCAACACAGGATGCGGGATCTCCAGTTCAACCAATTCCGGCCCGAAGAGCCGCCGGCTGGTTCGGCGGGTACCTGGACGTTACGCTGCCGCCGAATCCCGCCTTGCAGCATGAGGCTTCCGCGGGGTCCACCATGGTACTGGCCTTTATCACCGCGGATCCTTCCCAGCCCTGTATTCCAGCCTGGGGCGGAACGCTCGGCCTGGAAGCGGCCGGCAATCAGCTCCAGCTCGACATGCAGATACGGCAGGCCCGTGCGGCCGGAAGCAACATTGCCGTTTCGTTCGGCGGACAGCGAGGCCGGGAACTCGCAACCACATGCGGCGATCCCGGCGCCTTGGCAGAGGCCTACGGCACTGTCATCAACCGGTATGGACTTGATGTGGTGGACCTGGACATAGAGGGACAGGCCGCTGAACCGGCCGCGGACCAGCTTCGCGCCGAGGCCATGGCCAGGCTTCAGGAACGGCGTCCAAAGGACCGCCCCCTCAGGATCTGGTTGACGCTCCCCGTAAGGAGGGATGGACTGGATGAAGGCGGTAAACGGAGCATCGAGACGATGCTCGCGGCGGGAGTCGCGCTGGAAGGAGTCAACCTGATGACCATGAACTTCGGCCGCCTTGGAGAGGGCGAAACCATGCTCAGCGCATCCACGGGCGCGGCGGAGGCAACCCACCAATATCTGGAGCAGTTGCCTTTCAGGGCCGGCGGATCCCCGGACGCTGCAGCGTTGTGGCGGAGCCTTGGGCTCACGCCCATGATCGGTAACAACGATGTGGAGGGCAACACGTTCTCATTGAAGGACGCTGCCGGACTCAACGCATTCGCCGCTGAACGTGGCGTAGGCAGGCTTTCCTTCTGGTCCATCAACCGGGATACGTATTGCCCCCGGCCGGCCCTGGACAACCCGGAGCGGCCGTCGAGTGGCTGCAGCGGCGTCAGCCAGGACGCGGGAGCCTTTGCCGGAGCGCTTGGCAAAGGCTTCACGGGCGGCAGTTGAGTATTGTGCCGGGGCGGGATCGAAGCGGGGCGGCCACCGGATGGCTCGCATGACCAGAGGGGGACGAGCGTGCAATAGCGGCATGGCTGCGGCAGTTGCCTGCGGTATTGCGCTCGTCGCCAATGGATGCGTCGGGACGCCCCAGCCTGTCCAGGACGCGGAGACCCGGAAGGAAGTCTTCGTCACGGCCTACACCTGGTTCGACAACACCCCGCCCGGCTCTACGGCTATCAGCCACCCGATCCTGCACAAAGCGGCGGGCGGTACCGGAACATACGCCGATCCGGTGACCATCGCCGTCGGGCATTCCCGCGAGACGGGTGATGACGTGCTCGACATCCCTGCAGGGACGCGGATCTACCTGCCGGACGTCCGCCGCTATTTCATTGTGGAAGACACCTGCGGGGACGGCCCGGCTCCTGAGGATGGGCCCTGCCATACAGGGGCCGAAAAATACGGCCACGCAAAGCTGTGGATCGACATGTGGATCGGGGGTAAGGGTGAAGCGCAGTCGTTCGTCCGAAGCTGCGCGCGGAAGGTAACGGGGATAAGTACCGCCATCTTCGACCCCACGGACGGTTACCCTGTGGCATCCGGCCGGGGCGTGATCCATGACGGAAAGTGCGACGCCGGCTACGGAACCACCGCGCCTCCTGCCGGCAGCTAAGCTCGAAACATGAGTTCCCTGAAAACCAAGCCTGCACCTGCCTCACCACGGACAGCGGTGGCTGCAGCAGCGGCCGACGTCGTGCTGATCCTTGTTTTCGCCGCGATAGGCCGGGATGCGCACCACCGCGAGGAGCCCATCCTCGGCGTGCTGCTGACCGCCTGGCCGTTCCTTGCCGGTGCAGCAGCGGGATGGGCGATTGCCAGGGTATGGCGCAGTCCATTCGCCATTGCCCGGGCAGGCGTTCCCGTCTGGCTGGCCACCCTGGTTGGCGGAATGCTGCTCCGGGCCCTGACCGGGCAGACGGTGGTCCTTCCCTTCATCATCGTTGCCACGCTGGCCCTCGCCGTGTTTCTGGTGGGCTATCGCCTCCTCTTGGCGGGTGTGGTCCGCTTCCGCCAACGATCGGGCAGGTAGCGGCAGCGGAATCCGGGTGGCAGTGTGTCAGCCGGGTCCGGCGCCCGTGTAATAGGCTGGCTGGAGAGAAAAGCCTGCCGTGCGTCATCGCGGCGGCACCGATTGAAGGGGTTCAAGCGTGGTTACCGCATTTGTTCTGATCAAGACTGACGCCGCCCGTATCCCGGAGACGGCTGAAGAGATTTCAGCGATCGAAGGCATCAGCGAGGTGTATTCGGTCACCGGAGAATGGGACCTTATCGCGGTAGCGCGGGTCCGCAGGCACGAAGACCTCGCAGACGTCATCGCGGACCGGCTTTCAAAGGTTCCCGCAGTGGTCCACACCACAACCCACATCGCGTTCAGGGCATACTCGCAGCACGACCTTGACGCTGCTTTCTCCCTGGGCTTCGAACAATAACCGCCGGTTAGGCCCTCGAGAGGGACACCCAGCGGTCCAGGACGGCGGCGGCGGCGCCGGAGTCGATCGAGTCCGCCGCTCGCGCGAAGGCGTCCTTCATGCGGTCAAGGAACGGGCCCTCGGCGTCCCGGTCGAACGCAACCAGGCCCGCCGCGGCGTTGACCAGCACCGCGTCCCTTGCAGGGCCCTCACTGCCGGCCAGCACATCCCGGACAACTCCCGCGTTGGCCGCCGCATTACCGCCACGGAGTTGTTCAACAGTAGCCAGGCTGATGCCAAGGTCCTCCGGCGAGAAACGCAGTTCACTGACGGCACCATCCCGGATCTCCCAAACGGTGGAAGGCCCGGTCGTGGTCAGCTCGTCCAGTCCGTCATTGCCGCGGAAGACCAGTCCCCGGCTCCCCCGGCGCGCCAGGACGCCGGCCACGAGCGGTGCCATCCGCGCATTGGCGACGCCCACCGCTGACGCCTGCACATTGGCTGGGTTGGTGAGCGGTCCAAGGAAATTGAAGGCCGTGGGTACAGCCAGTTCCCGCCGCGGGACGGCAGTGTGCCGGAAGGACGGGTGGAATACCTGCGCAAAGCAGAACGTGATGCCTGCCTCCTCCGCGTTCCGTGCCACCTGGGCAATGGGCAGGTCCAGGCGGACGCCGAGCGCTTCCAGTACGTCAGCGGATCCGGACGACGACGACGACGCACGGTTCCCGTGCTTGACCACCTTGGCGCCGGCCCCGGCTGAGACCAGGGCTGCCATGGTGGAGATGTTGATGGTGTTAAGTTGGTCACCACCGGTGCCGACAATGTCGAGTTTTTCCCCGCTGATGGTCACGGGGTTGGCGTGGGCAAGCATCGCCTCCACGAGGCCGGAGAGCTCATCCACTGTCTCGCCCTTGGCGCTGAGGGCTACAAGGAATCCGGCGATCTGGGCCGGCGTTGCTTCCCCGGACATGATGGTGTCCATGGCCCAGGAGGTGCTCTCCGCAGTGAGGTCGTTGCCCTTGATGAGCGCCGAGATCAACCGGGGCCAGGTGTTGCCGGACGCTTTAGTTGCCTGAGAAGTCACGTGCTGATGCTATCGACCGATGGCGGCCAGTGACCAATGTGAACCGTCGCGGGAACTTTTCCGGGCAATTTCGCGTCTTTGTAGAAAAAGTCCTCCGAAAAGGCGGTTTGCGTTGGGCAGCACGGACTTTTACAGACATAATGTCTATGTGACATCTGCGACCCATGCCCCCAGTACCCCGGCGCACCCCACGCTGAACCGCCCCAATATGGTTTCTGTAGGAACCGTTGTGTGGCTGTCCAGCGAGTTGATGTTCTTCGCCGGTCTCTTTGCCATGTACTTCACTCTGCGCTCCACGAGCGGACAGATGTGGGCGGAAGAGACGGCCAAGCTCAACTTCCCCTTTGCGCTCGTTAACACGATCGTCCTCGTGGCCAGTTCCTTCACTTGCCAGATGGGCGTCTTCGCCGCAGAGCGGCTGCAGCCACGGCGCACCGGCGGCGCCCTGCAGTTTGCCCGCTGGGGAATGAACGAATGGTTCACCCTGACGTTCCTCATGGGTGCGTTCTTCGTTGCCGGGCAGACCACCGAGTACGCCATGCTGGTATCCGAGCACGTCTCGCTCTCCTCCAACGCATACGGCTCGGCCTTCTACATGACCACGGGCTTCCACGGCCTCCACGTGATCGGCGGCCTCATCGCCTTCCTGCTCATCATGGGCCGGTCGTTCGCCGCGAAGAAGTTCGGACATTTCGAAGCAACGTCCGCGATCGTCACCTCTTACTACTGGCACTTCGTTGACGTCGTGTGGATCGGCCTCTTCCTGGTCATCTACGTACTCAAGTAGCCAGCTTTGATTCTTTTTCTACAAGAGGCAGAATTTCAGGTAGCGGCTCCCGGAGCCGGCGCAGGATCGAATAAAGGAACCACCACGTGAAGGCACTCTCACAAAAGCGGCGTCACCCACTTGCAGCAATAGCGCTGCTTCTGATGGGGCTCCTCATCACGGGTGGGCTGTACGCCGTGGCAACCACCGTCAACCAGGCCAAGGCTTCCACCACCACGTTCAGTGCAAGCGACACGGAAGAAGGCGGCAAGCTCTTCGCCGCCAACTGCGCCACCTGCCACGGCATGGGTGCCAGTGGTTCCAAGGATGGCCCGTCGCTGGTGGGTGTCGGTGCAGCCGCTGTTGATTTCCAGGTAGGCACCGGCCGCATGCCGATGCAGATGAACGGCCCGCAGGCCATGAAGAAGCCCGTGCAGTTCAACGACGAGCAGACCCACCAGCTTGCAGCCTACGTTGCCTCCCTGGGAGCCGGCCCGGCAGTTCCTGCAGAAGACCTGACAAACGGTGGCGGCGATGCAGCTGCCGGCGGTGAGCTCTTCCGCACCAACTGCGCCATGTGCCACAACGCCGCCGCTGCCGGTGGTGCACTGACCCGCGGCAAGTTCGCGCCTGCCCTGGCCGACGTTTCCGGCAAGCACATCTACGAGGCCATGGTCACGGGCCCGCAGAACATGCCGGTGTTCAACGATGCCAACATCACTCCTGAAGGCAAGAAGGACATCATCACCTTCCTGAAGCAGATCGAATCCTCCGGCTCGCCGGGTGGAGCCGACCTCGGCTCGCTCGGTCCGGTTGCCGAAGGCCTGTTCGTTTGGGTAGCCGGCCTTGGCGTCATCATTGCCTTCACCATCTGGCTTACGTCCAGGACGTCCTGACTTTTCGCAGGAACCCACAACTTCTGCTGCCAAGTCAGCAGCTTGAAATTAGAAACTAACCCGGTAACTGCCGGGACGAGAGAAGGATGAGGCGAATTATGGGCAACCATAGTGACGGCAGTCCGAACCACTCGGGCACCGTAGCTACGGCTGGTCAGAATGAGGTGGAGAAGTTCCAGGATCCTGGAATTCCCCCGCATCGTTTGCGCCTGGCTGACACGGACCCGAAGGCCGCAAAGCGGGCAGAACGGCAGGTCGCCTTACTATTTGGCATTTCTGTTGTTGGAACCCTGATCTTCCTGGTGGCGTACTTCGCCATTGATCTGGGTGATGACTCCAGCATTGCCACCATCCGGCTCCAGAATGCCCTGCTCGGCATTGGCACTGCCTTTGCAATGCTGGGTATCGGTACCGGCATCGTGCACTGGGCCAAGGCCCTGATGCCCGACCACGAAGTCTCCGAAGAACGCCACGCCATCCGTTACGAAGAGGACCGCCAGGCCGCGGTGCGCATCGTCGACGACATTGTGGAAGAGACCGGCATCAAGCGCCGCCCGCTGATCCGCAACACCCTCCTGGGTGCTGTCGCACTGGCCCCGCTCCCCGCCGTCGCCATCTTCGGTGACCTCGGTCCCCGCCCTGACGACAAGCTCGCGCACACCATGTGGGCTCCGCAGGACGGGAAGCGCAAGCGCCTCACCCGCGACCCCGATGGCACTCCCATCAAGGCCTCGGACGTCACTATCGGTTCAGCCTTCCACGTCATCCCGGAAGGCCTGAATGAACTGCAGGAAGGCAAGCTCAACGAGAAGGCAAAGTCCGTTGTGCTGCTGATGCGCCTTGATCCCGCATCGCTGAACCCCTCAAAGGGCCGCGAAGAGTGGGGTTACAACGGCATCGTTGCCTACTCCAAGATCTGCACCCACGTTGGCTGCCCGGTTGCTCTGTACGAGCAGCAGACGCACCACCTGCTGTGCCCGTGCCACCAGTCCACCTTCGACCTCACGCAAGAGTGCAAGGTGATCTTCGGCCCCGCCAGCCGTCCTCTCCCCCAGCTGCCCATCGCAGTTGATGACGAGGGCTACCTCGTCGCTACCAGCGACTTCCATGAACCCGTAGGACCAAGTTACTGGGAGCGTGATTCGCATGAGCGCAGCATCAACAGCTGAGCCGGCTTTCGTCGCCAAAACCAAGACAGGCAGGATCACCGACTTCGTCGACTCGCGTGTTGGCGGCTCCGGAATCCTTCGCGAGTTCGGCCGTAAAGTCTTCCCCGACCACTGGTCCTTCATGTTCGGTGAAGTGGCGCTGTACTCCTTCGTCATCCTTCTGCTGTCCGGAACCTTCCTGACGTTCTTCTTCGATCCGTCCATGGCGGAGACGCATTACGACGGCGGCTACATTCCCCTCAAGGGAGTGGAAATGTCGGTGGCGTACAGCTCCTCGCTCAACATCTCCTTTGACATCCGTGGCGGACTCTTCATGCGCCAGGTGCACCACTGGGCGGCACTGCTGTTCGTGGCCTCCATCGCAGTCCACATGCTGAGGGTCTTCTTCACCGGTGCGTTCCGCCGGCCCCGCGAAATGAACTGGGTTGTGGGCAGCGTCCTGCTGATCCTGGCCATGGCTGCCGGCTTCACCGGCTACTCGCTCCCCGACGACCTGTTGTCCGGCAACGGCCTGCGCATCATCGACGGCGTCATCAAGTCCATCCCGGTCATCGGAACGTACATCTCGTTCTTCCTGTTCGGCGGCGAGTTCCCGGGCACGGCCATCATCAGCCGCCTGTACATGCTCCACATCCTGCTGGTGCCGGCTTTGATCCTGCTGATGATCGTCCTGCACCTGTTCATGGTGGTCGTCCACAAGCACACCCAGTACCCCGGTCCCGGCCGCAACGACAATAACGTTGTCGGCTACCCCCTGGGTCCTGTCTACGCAGCGAAGGCCGGTGGATTCTTCTTCATCGTCTTCGGTGTCATCGCGCTGATGGCGGCATTCTTCACCATCAACCCGATCTGGAACTACGGTCCGTACGACCCCTCCCCCGTGTCGGCCGGTACGCAGCCTGACTGGTACATCGGTTTCGTCGATGGTGCACTCCGCCTCATGCCCGGCACGCTCGGCAACTGGCATGTGGAGCAGATCTTCTTCGGACACGTGTTCACGTTCAACGTGCTGCTCCCGGCACTGGTCCCCGCTGGAATCCTGTTCACGGTGATGTTCACCTACCCGTGGATCGAACGCTGGATCACCAAGGATGACCGCGAGCACCACGTGCTGGACCGTCCGCGCAATGCCCCGACCCGTACGGGCATCGGTGTTGCTGGATTCATCTGGTACTGCGTGATGTGGGCAGCTGCAGGTTCGGACCTCATTGCCACGCACTTCCACGTGTCCCTCAACGACGTCACCTACTGGCTCCGGGCCCTGTTCTTCGTCGGACCGGTCATCGGCTTCATTGTCGCCAAGCGCGTCGCACTGGCGCTGCAGCGCAAGGACCGGGAGATCGCCCTCCACGGCCGCGAGACCGGACGAATTGTCAGGCTCCCGCACGGTGAGTTCATCGAGGTCCACGCGCCGCTGGACGAGTACAAGCGGTACAAGCTGGTTGGTTTTGAGTCACCCCAGGTGCTGCCGGCTGTACCGAACGAGCACGGCGTCGTGACCCGCAAGGAGAAGCGCCGCGCGTTCCTCTCCCGCTGGTTCTTCGAGGACCGGGTTGCTCCCGCTACGCCCGCAGAGCTCGAAGCAGCCCATGGCCATGGCCACGAGGCAGTCGAAGCGGCTGAAGGATCCAAGAGCCTGACGCACTAGGCTCTGTGTTCCAACACTGAAGGCCCGATCCTTATGGATCGGGCCTTCATTGTTTAATCCCGCCCGTTACCACTGCAAGGCCGTTGGGCGCCGAGGTTCCTGCCTGCGTCCGCACACAGGCGGCAGTCGTGAATCTGTCAGTGGTTGCGTGCCCGGCGGGCTCCGGGCCGTTGGAGGGGCACCCACAGCTTGTACCGGTCCGCCCGGTAGTAGGAGACGGAGTAGTCGACCATCGCCCGGGCCACGAAGGCATGCCGCTGGATCTTCAGCAAGGGCGCGCCTACCTCTACATTCAGGAGCCGGGCGGTGGACGGCGATGCGGCCGTAGCCTCGATCATGTCCTCACCCCACTCCATCACGAGCCCGAACTGCTCGCTCAGGACGTTGTACAGGGACGTGGGCGGTTCGCCATCCAGCAGGCCGGGGACCCGGTGCGCCGGAATGAAGTTCTCATCCACACTCATCGGCTCCCCATCGGCCAGCAGCAGCCTGCGGAAGCGGACCAGCGGTGTACCCTCATCGAGCTGGAGCTCGCGCGCCAGGAACGCGCTGGCGCCGATCTGCTCGAAGCTCAGCACTTTGGCTGCGGGCACCATTCCGCGCCGCTGCATCTCTTCGCTGTAGGAGGTGAGCTTTACCTGGAGATCCAGCTTCGGTCGCCGGACGAACGTCCCGAGGCCCACGACACGCTCGATGACCTCCTCCCCTACCAAGGCATCAATAGCCTGGCGCACCGTCATCCGTGCCAGGCCGAACCGCTCTGCCAGGTCCCGTTCGGATGGCAGCGCAGATCCCGGCGGGCACGACTGGGCGATGTACGCGCGAAGGATCTCACGAAGCTGGACGTAAATCGCCGTCCCGCTGGTGCGGTCGATGTCGCCCGTGATTGCGGCGGCGCCAGCTGCCATGATTTTTCTCCTGCCGGTGGGTTCACTCAATTTTAGGACGGTCTAGACCAGCCGCGGGACATCGTCCGTCTTTGGCGGCCACAATGCGGTGACCGCTATATTTGGTCTGGAAATTCACCAAAAAGACGGAGGGGGCCGTCTCTCGAAAAGGAGTCCCTTTGCCAATAGAGAAGGCTGTGGTGGCAGCGCCGGCAGGCCTGCATGCACGCTCCGCCGCGGTATTTGTCCGGGCCGTCACGGACACCGGGCTTCCCGTCACCATCAGCAAGGCCGGCGCCGCGGAGGTAGATGCCCGGTCGCTGCTCCAGGTGATGGGCGCTGACTTCGCGCAGGGCTGTGAGGTGGAACTGTCAGTGAGTGAACCTCCGCTGGGCGACGCCCAGTGGCTTGGAAGGGCGGAGGCGGCCCTGCGTGAGCTGCGCGATCTTTTGGAGTCGCAGGGGGCGGCCTAAAGGCCCTGGAAGGCATTTAACGACGGCGGGCCCCACCGGATTGGTGGGGCCCGCCGTCGTTATTCTTTTTGTTGCTTAGTGTGCGTGGTCTCCGCGGCTGTACTCGTACACCCAGCCCACGAGGGCTACGACGGCGATGCCGCCGGCGATGAAGATGATCCAAGGGCCGACTGCCAGGCCCAGGAAGCCGGTAGCGCAGGCGATGCCGAGCACCAGGGGCCACCAGCTCCAGGGGCTGAAGTGGCCCTGCTCGCCGGCGCCCTCGTGGATCTCAGCATCGCTGCGGTCCTCGGGCCGCAGTCCAACACGCTTGCCTGTGAATCCCAGGTACGCACCGATCATGCCGGCGAGACCGCCCACGAGGAGGATGCCAAGGATGCCGACCCACTCGCCCCAGCTGGTCAAAAAGCCGTAGACCAGGGCGACGGGTACGAAGAAGAAAACTCCGGAGCCAAAAATCCAGGATTCGATTTTCACTGTGCAGTGTCCTTCTGGTCGGCGTTACCGAGAACTGCGGCCGCGGGGGCGGGCGAATCGGCGGTGTGGACCTGGCGGAGTTCCGGGTGGTGCAGGTCCAGGGCGGGACGCTCCGAACGGATCCGGGGCAGGGAGGTGAAGTTGTGCCGCGGCGGCGGGCAGGAGGTGGCCCATTCCAGCGAGGCGCCGAAGCCCCAGGGATCGTCTACCTGGACTTTCTCAGCCTTGCGCCAGGTGATGTACACGTTCCAGAAGAACGGGATCAGGGACGCGCCCAGCACGAACGAGGCGATGGTGGAGAACTGGTTCATCCAGGTGAAGTTGTCCTCCGGCAGGTAGTCCGCGTAGCGGCGGGGCATGCCCATGACGCCGAGCCAGTGCTGGATCAGGAAGGTGCCGTGGAAGCCCAGGAACAGCAGCCAGAAGTGGATCTTGCCGAGCCGCTCGTTGAGCATCTTGCCGGTCCACTTCGGCCACCAGAAGTAGAAGCCGGCGAACATGGCAAACACGACCGTGCCGAATACCACGTAGTGGAAGTGCGCCACCACGAAGTAGGAGTCCGAAACATGGAAGTCCAGCGGCGGGGAAGCCAGGATGATGCCGGTGAGGCCGCCGAACAGGAAGGTGATGAGGAAGCCGAGGCTCCACAGCATGGGGGTTTCGAAGGTCAGGGACCCCCGCCACATGGTGCCGATCCAGTTGAAGAACTTCACGCCGGTGGGCACCGCGATCAGCATGGTCATGAAGGAGAAGAACGGAAGCAGGACCGCGCCGGTGACGTACATGTGGTGGGCCCAGACGGTGACCGAGAGGGCCGCGATGGCGATGGTGGCATACACGAGGCCCTTGTAACCGAAGATCGGCTTGCGGCTGAACACCGGGAAGATCTCCGAGACGATGCCGAAGAACGGCAGCGCGATGATGTACACCTCAGGGTGTCCGAAGAACCAGAACAGGTGCTGCCACAGGATGGCGCCGCCGTTGGCGGGATCGAAGATGTGGGCACCGAACTTCCGGTCCGCGCCGAGGGCGAACAGCGCCGCGGCCAGCGGGGGGAATGCCATGAGCACCAGGATGGCGGTGATCAGGGTGTTCCAGGTGAAGATCGGCATCCGCCACATGGTCATGCCCGGGGCGCGCATGCAGATGATGGTGGTGATGAAGTTGACGGCGCCGAGGATGGTGCCGAAGCCGGACAGTGCCAGGCCGAAGACCCACAGGTCGCCACCGATGCCCGGCGTGAACGTGGTGTTGGACAGTGGCGCGTAGGCAAACCAGCCAAAGGACGCCGCGCCCTGCGGGGTGATGAAGCCGGACACGGCGATGGTGGAACCGAACAGGAAGAACCAGAAAGCCAGCGCGTTCAGGCGCGGGAACGCCACATCGGGGGCACCGATCTGCAGCGGCATGATCACGTTGGCGAACCCTGCGAACAGCGGGGTGGCGAACATCAGCAGCATGACGGTGCCGTGCATGGTGAACAGCTGGTTGTACTGTTCCTTGGTCTGCAGGATCTGCATGCCGGGCTCAAAGAGTTCGGCGCGGATCAGCAGCGCCATCACGCCGCCGAGGCAGAAGAACACGAAGGACGCGATCAGGTACATGTACCCGATGGTCTTGTGGTCCGTGGAGGTGATCCAGTTGACGACGATGCGCCCCTTGGATTTGGGTACCACGGGAGCCGACAGGACTCCCGCAGGTGCGGATTGGGTGTACGTAGCCACGTCGCTCCCCTTACTTGGTTTCGTTCAGGTTCGGGTTGCGGTCGTACTCAACACCGAGCAGGCCGGTGTTGCCGGCAGCCTTGAGCTGGTCCATGTGGGCCTGGAATTCGGATTCCGACACCACCTTCACGCGGAACAGCATTTCGGAGTGGTACTCGCCGCAGAGTTCGGCACACTTACCGTCGTAGGTGCCCTCTTTAGTGGGGGTGAACCGGATGTAGTTGGTCTTGCCGGGAATCATGTCGCGCTTCTGCAGGAAGGCGGGAACCCAGAAGGAGTGGATGACATCGCGGGAATTGAGCTCGAGGTCAACAGACTTGTTGACCGGCAGGTACAGGGTGGGGAGCTTTTCCATGTCGATGGTGTTGCCGGTGAGGTGTGCCTGGACGCCTGCCTCGTGGAGGTCTTCCTGGATCACCTGGCCGGACTTGTAGTTGAAGTCCCAGGCCCACTGTTTGCCGCGGACGTCGACGACGACGTCGGCAGGCTGTGAACGGTCATCGATCGCCTGCTGGTCACGGTCCGTGAAGTAGAAGAACACCAGGACCATGAAGATGGGGATGGTGAGGTAGAAGACTTCGAGCGGAAGGTTGAAGCTGGTCTGCCGCGGGAATCCGACGGTTCCCTTGCGGCGGCGGTAGGCGACAATACACCAGATGATCAGGCCCCATGTGATGGTGCCAACCACGAGCGCAGCAATCCATGAGTTGACCCAGAGGTCCATGATGCGGTCGGTGTTGCTGGTGGTGCCCCGTTCAGTGGGCATCCAGCCTTTCTCTACCTCTGGCGAACATCCGGTCAAAACCAACGCGCCGGCTATAGCCAAGCTTGAGATCGTGGTGATCGTTTTGCGTCGGCTGCCGGTTCGGTTCTGCGAACTCACAGACGGCCCTTCCTACTTGTTGCTGTTGTCCGGGCAGCCCATCGGCGCTCCGGGCACAAAAAAGTTTTACTACTCGATGTAGAGCTTACCGCTCCGCCGGGCGTTTCGCCCACATGTCGGCGCCGAGCCCCCGTGCCGTTTTAAACGGCTGGGAGCCCGGCGCCGACATCAGGCGAAAGAACCGGCTTAGTGGAATGAATCGCCGCAGGCGCAGGAGCCGCCGGCGTTCGGATTGTCGATGGTGAAACCCTGCTTCGAGATGGTGTCCTCGAAGTCGATGCTTGCACCGCTGAGGTACGGCACGCTCATCTTGTCGACGACGACCTCCACTCCGTCATAGTCGCGGACAGCGTCACCCTCAAGGAGCCGTTCGTCGAAGTAGAGCTGGTAAATCAACCCTGAGCAGCCACCGGGCTGCACGGCAACGCGCAGGCGCAGGTCGGTGCGGCCTTCCTGCTCGAGGAGGCTGCGCACCTTGCCGGCGGCGACGTCGGTCAGGTTGACCTCGTGAACGGGCAGTTCGTCGCTGGCCACGGTGGTGGCGGTGCTGTTTTCGTTGGTTGAGGTGCTCATTGGCCTACCTTCTTAGGACGGTCTGGCGGCGTCGCCGTAACGGCGCCTGCCCCTACAAATACGGTATGGGCTATAGCTACATGCTACGCGCGGCAGTCCTGTAGCTCTAACTCCTGGCGTAACCGTCAAAGAACTCAGGTTGTTCCCTGGACGAAGGACAGGTGCCGGCGTGCCGAACGGTCATCGTTTCCCTGTGGTGAGGCCTTCGTTGTTCAGCCGGCTGAGCATGAGCGCTTCGGCCAGGATGGCATTGCGGAAGTCGCCAATGTGCAGGGACTCGTTGGCACTGTGCGCACGCGAATCTGGATCTTCCACCCCGGTCACCAGGATCTGGGACTCGGGATACAACTCAGTAAGGTCGGCAATGAAGGGGATGGACCCGCCGATGCCCGTTTCGACGGCCTGAACCCCCCAGGCCTCCCCCAGTGCCCACATCGCTACCGTTGCGGCGGCGGATGATGTGTCGGTCTGGAAGGGGTTGCCTGCCTCGCCCGGAGTGAAGACCACCTTTGCCCCGAAGGGCGCGTTGGCTTCCACGTGCCGGCGCACTGCGTCCATGGCCTCGGCGGGGACCTGGCCGGGCGCCAGCCGCAGGCTGAACTTTGCCCTGGCCCGCGGAAGCAGCGTGTTGGAAGCGACGTCGACGGCGGGAGCGTCGAAACCGATGATGGAAAGGGCGGGCTTGGTCCACAGCCTCGAGGCGATGCTTCCCGACCCGGCCAGGCGGACGCCGTCAAGCACGGACGCGTCGGCGCGGTAGTCGGCCTCGGGCATCTCTACGACAGCCGTATCGGTGGCCACCAGCCCTTCGATGGCGACATTTCCGTCGGCGTCGTGAAGCGTGGCAATCAGCCGGGCTAGCAGGGTGGGGGCGTCCAGGACCGGTCCACCGAACATGCCGGAGTGCACCGCGTGGTCAAGGACCTGTACCTCGATAGTGCCGTCGACCAGGCCGCGGAGGCTGGTGGTGAGGGCAGGCGTGCCGACCTTCCAGTTGCTGGAGTCGGCCACCACAATGACGTCGGCCCGGAGCAGTTCACGGTTCGCTTCCAGGAAGGTCCGGAACGTGGGCGATCCTGCTTCTTCCTCGCCCTCGATAAAAAATGTCACGCCGAGGCCCAGGGCGCCGCCAAGGACCTCGGCCGCAGCTGCAAAAGCGGCAATGTGCACCATAATGCCGGCTTTATCGTCGGCGGCGCCGCGTCCATACAGCCGTCCGTCCTTCTCGACGGCGGTAAAGGGCTCGGTTTCCCACAGCGACTCATCGCCCACGGGCTGGACGTCGTGGTGGGCGTAGAGGAGGACTGTCGGCTTCCCTGCGGCAGCAGGGCGGCGGGCGACGACGGCCGGGCCGCCGGGCGTCCCGTCGGCCTTATTAACGGACAGCACCTCGACGTCCCCAAGCCCCGCGGCTCGAAGAAGCTCCGCGACGGCGTCGGCGCTTCGCTCCAGGGGGGTGCGCTCGAAGCTGGGCCAGGCAATCCCCGGGATGGCAACCAACTCCATGAGCCGGTCCAGGGTCTGGTCGAAGGACCGGTCTACAGCCGAACGAAGGTCTTCCGTCCCGCCGCTGGCCTCCGGGCCCGGTCCTGTCGTGGTAGTCGTGCTGCGCGGGGTTGCCGCGGGTGATGAAGTCATGGCCAAAACATTACCCCCGTCACTTTTGGCCGGCGGTCAGCGGACCTGCCGCCGCAGGCGGGAGGCGGGCCGCTGCAAGGTATTCTGGTCAGGTGTTCGGACGTAGAAAAGAAGCGCCTTCGGCGCAGGAGACCATAGACCAGCAGGCAGCGGAGGCGGCGGCACGGCAAGGAAGCGTGGCGGGCAAGGGCGCACCCACCCCAACGCGGAGGGCCCAGGAAGCCGCCCGCAAACGGCCGTTGGTACCTGAGGACCGCAAGGCATCCAAGGCCGCCGAACGCCAGGCCGTGCAGGACCAGCGCCTCAAGATGCGCCGTGCCCTGGATACCGGCGATGAGAAATTCCTGCCGCTTCGCGACAAGGGTCCGCAGAAACGTTTTGCCCGCGACTTTGTGGATGCCCGGTTCAACCTCGGCGAGTACCTGATGTTCGGCGCCCTGGTCTTCGTACTGGTGTCGTTGGTGGTTCCCGCCTCCAGCGACATGATGATCTACGTCCTGGGAGCTTTCTGGGTGATGTTCCTGGCGGTCTTCGTGGACGTGTTCATCCTGTCCCGCAAGCTCCGCAAGCGGCTGACGGAAAAGTTCGGCGAGGTGGAGCGCGGTACGGTCTGGTACGGCTCCATGCGGTCCCTCCAGTTCCGGAAACTGCGGCTGCCCAAGCCCCAGGTCCAGCGCGGCCAGTACCCCGCCTGACCATCCATAAACCTCCTAACCACGGGCACCCCGGCGGAAATCCGCCGGGGTGCCCGTTTTTGGTAGGAGCCGCAGTCACAGGCGCCATGGGATTTAGGGGTCAGGAGCGGCGGTTCTTTGCCAGCTGCTTGTTGATCCGTGCCGCCCAGAAGGGTCCCTCGTAGAGGAAAGCCGTGTAGCCCTGCACCAGGGTGGCTCCGGCGTCGAGCCTTTCCTGGACATCCTGCGCCGACTCCACGCCGCCAACCGACACCAGGCTCAGGGCGTCTCCGGTGGCGTGCTTGAGCCGCTTCAGCACCTCAAGGGAACGCTGCTTCAGGGGAGCTCCGGACAATCCCCCGGCGCCGCAGTTCTGCACCGATTCCGCCGGCGATGCCAACCCTTCCCTGGCGATTGTGGTGTTGGTGGCAATGATGCCGTCCAGCTTCAGGTCAAGGGCAAGTCGCGCCACGTCGTCGATGTCCTCGTCGCTGAGGTCCGGTGCGATCTTCACCAGCAGGGGTACGTGCCGTCCGGCGGCGCGGTCGGCTTCCTGTCCTACGGCGGTCAGCAGCGGACGAAGTGTTTCCACGTCCTGGAGCAGCCGCAGTCCGGGGGTGTTGGGGGAACTGACATTCACCACCAGGTAGTCGGCAGCAGGCGCCAGGCTGCGGGCGCTTACCAGGTAGTCCTCCACGGCGTCGGCAAGTTCCACCACTTTGGTTTTGCCGATGTTGACGCCGATGACCGGACGCACTGACGGGTAGCGGCGCTGGAGCGCGGCACGCGCTGCCTTCAACCGCGGCGCAACGGCAGACGCGCCGTCGTTGTTGAATCCCATCCGGTTGATGACGGCCCGGTCCTCCACCAGGCGGAAGAGCCTCGGCTTCTCATTGCCCGGCTGCGCCTGTCCGGTGATGGTGCCAACTTCAATGTGCCCGAATCCAAGGTCCGACAGGGCCTCGATCCCGTGGCCTTCCTTGTCAAAACCCGCAGCGAGCCCGAACGGCGAAGGAAAAGTCACGCCGAAGGCGGTCGTTTGCAGCGACGCTGCCGGAGCAGTCAGCTTCTGCAAGACCCTCCCTGCTCCCGACGCATGCGCGAGCCGGATGCCCTTGAATCCGATCTTGTGGGCGCGCTCGGCGTCCATCCATGAAAAGGCCAGCCTGAAGAAAGTGGGATAAACGCGCATGCCTTTAGTTTCACGTCTCCGGGGGCGCCACACCAAAACGGTGAAGCCGCCGAACGGACCGGCGGACCGCGGCGGCCCGGTCTAGCATGAGGGCATGCAGTGGCAGCAGGACATCCTGGGGGCTGATTTCGAGTCCCACACCTTTACGGCGGCCGGACCTGACGGGGTAGACCGGACAGCAACCCTGGTGCGGCTCAGGCTGGGCGCGGACACCGCGGCCGCCGGCGGCCGGCGCCGGGCTGTGCTCTTCCTGCACGGCTGGAGCGACTACTTTTTCAACGTTGACCTTGCCCGGTTCTGGGCTGCCGCCGGCTATGAGTTCTACGCGCTGGACATGCATAATCACGGCCGGAGCCTGCGCCCGGAGTCACCCGGGGGCTACGTGGCGGACCTGGCCGCTTACGACGCCGAAATCGAAGAAGCCACCCGTGTCATCCGCCAGGAGGGCGTACCCGGACCGCTGGCTTTGATGGGCCATTCGACCGGCGGACTGGTGGCGGCCCTGTGGACCAGCCGGCATCCGGAGGCCGTCTCCCTGCTGATCCTGAACAGTCCCTGGCTGGAAATGCACGGAAGTTCCCTGGTCCGGCGGGCAGCCTCCAGCATGGTGCGTCCGGTGGCCCGCTTCCGCCCCCAGGCGGTCCTCCGCCTTCCGGAGCGCGGCCACTATTGGCGGACCATCAGTGACGCGGCCGACGGCGAGTGGCCCGTTGATGAGCGCTACCGTCCCCGCCTGGCATTTCCTGTCCGGGCAGGGTGGCTGCGGGCAGTCCTTGCCGGGCATGCCCGCGTGGCCCGCGGCCTGGATATCGAGGCACCAATCCTGGTCCTGCTGTCCAAGGGAAGTGCCAACGGCCTGCTCTGGTCCGAGGAGATGCGGCGGACTGACGCCGTCCTGGATGTGAACATCATCAGCACCCGGGCACTGACCCTGGGCCGTACCGTGACCATCGAGCGGATTGACGGTGCCCTGCATGACGTCTTCCTCTCCCCCGGCCCGGTCCGGTCCGATGCCTATTCCCGCCTGGCCCGCTGGCTGCGGGCCTACGGCGAAAGCTAGTCCGCCTGGGGATCCGCCGTCGCAGCGGCGGCATCGACGGCCCCGCCGTAGCGGCGGTCGCGCCTGGCATATTCCTCGACGGCGGTCCAAAGGGTCCGCCTGTCAACATCGGGCCACAGCGTGTCCATGAAGACGAACTCCGCATACGCGGACTGCCAGAGCAGGAAGTTGGAGAGCCGCTGCTCCCCTGAGCTGCGCAGGAAGAGGTCCACGTCGGGGAGGTCGGGCTCATCCAGGTACTTCTGGATGGTCCGCTCGGTGATGGCGCCCGGCTTCAGCCTGCCTGCTGCAACGTCCGCGGCTATAGCGGAGACAGCGTCGGTTATCTCAGCGCGGCCGCCGTAATTAACACACATGGTCAAATTACAGGTGGTGTTGGCCGCGGTGAACTCCTCTGCATCCTCCAGTTCCCGGATCACGGAACCCCAGAGGCGCGGCCGGCGTCCTGCCCAGCGCACGCGGACGCCCCAGTCGTCCAATTGATTCCGCTGCCGTCGAAGCACGTCCTTGTTAAATCCCATCAGGAAGCGGACCTCTTCCGGGGAACGGCGCCAATTCTCGGTGGAGAAGGCGTACACGCTGACATACTCAATCCCCAGCTCGATGGCACCGGCCATCACATCAAGCAGGGCCGGCTCTCCCGCCTTGTGGCCCTCGATCCGGGGCAGGCCGCGCTGGTTGGCCCACCGGCCGTTGCCGTCCATGACGATGGCCACGTGCCGGGGAATGAATTCAGCAGGGATGGAGGGGGCCACCGCGCCGGAAGGATGCGGGTAGGGGGCCACCACGGGATGGGTGCGCTTGCGGGGTGCATTGTTCTTTTTTCCCAAGGCCACTGTCAGCTGCGCTCCACATGTTTGAGGGATTTCAGTACTCGTTCAAGATGCCACTGCAGGTACGCCGCCACCAGGCCGGCGGCCTCCTTGCGGTGCTGCGGCAACGACGCATCCGCCGTGGCCCAGTCACCGGTCAGCAGGGCCGCCAGCAGGACAACGGTTTCGGATGCCGGCGCGGGTGACCCGGGCGGCCTGCACTGTGCGCAGACCATGCCGCCCAGTGGCGCGGAGAACGCGGTATGCGGGCCGGGCATTCCGCACCGGGAACAATCCGTAAAGCTGGGGGCCCAACCGCCCGTGGCCAGGGCACGGAGCAGGTACGAGTCCAGGATGAGGCCTGCGGCGTGGTCGTCGCGGCTCAGTGCAGCGAGGGCGCCCACCAGCAGGTTGTACTGGGCGGTTCCGGCTTCACCGTCCACGTCGGTCAGTTTCTCCGCGGTCTCCGTCATGGCGGCGGCAACCGTGTACCTGCCGTAATCCGCGGCGATACTGCCGCCGTACGCACCCTTGGCAACTGCCTGCGTGACGATGTCCAGCGTGCGGCCGGACACCAGTTGCAGGTCTGCCACCATGAAGGGTTCCAGCCGGGCACCAAACCGGCTGCTGGTGCGGCGCACGCCCTTGGCGACGGCGCGGACCTGGCCGTGGTGCTTGGTCAGGAGCGTGATGATGCGGTCCGCCTCACCCAACTTGTGGGTACGGAGTACCACGGCGTCGTCCCGGTACGCCCGGGAGGCAAAAGACTGTTGAACCACGCTCTATCTTCCCATCCTGCCCGGCAGCATGCCGACAGGCCGCGGCGGCGCCGCCGGCTGGAACCGGCGGCGCCCCTTCAGGTGTCAGGCCCGGGCGTCCCGGATGGCGCGGTTGACCGCCGAAATGACGGCCTTGAGGGAGGACATGCTGGTGTTCGCATCGATGCCGACGCCCCACAGGACCCGCTCCCCCACGGCGCATTCGACATAGGCGGCCGCCGCGGCGTTGCCGCCCTCGGACAGGGCGTGCTCGCTGTAGTCCAGCACCCGGACGTCCACGCCGTCGTCGTGGAGGATGTTCAGCAGGGCTGCGATAGGTCCGTTACCCGTTCCGGTCCGGTTGACCTGGGCACCATCGATGGTGAGTGCGGCGTGAAGCGTCATGCCGCCGTCGGCATCCGTTTCCGTCTTGACCCCGCCCAGCGAGTAGCGTCCCCACTGCCCCTCGGCCTGGCCGGACGGCAGGTACTCGTCCTGGAAGGTCTGCCACAACTGGGCTCCGCTGACCTCGCCGCCCACGGTGTCGGTGCGGCGCTGGATGACGCCGGAGAACTCAATCTGCGCACGGCGCGGCAGGTCCAGGCTGTGCTCGTTCTTCAGCAGGTAGGCCACGCCGCCCTTGCCGGACTGGGAGTTCACGCGGATGACGGCCTCGTAGCTGCGGCCCAGGTCCTTGGGGTCCACCGGCAGGTAGGGAACCTGCCAGGTGAAGTCGTCCACGGCCTTGCCGGCCGCGGCGGCGTCGCGCTCCAGTGCTTCGAAGCCCTTCTTGATCGCATCCTGGTGCGAGCCGGAGAAAGCGGTGAACACCAGGTCGCCACCGTACGGTGAACGCTCCGGAACCGGCAGCTGGTTGCAGTACTCCACGGTCCGGCGGACGTCGTCGATGTTGGAGAAGTCGATCATCGGGTCGATGCCCTGGACGAACATGTTCAGGCCCAGGGTCACCAGGTCCACGTTGCCGGTCCGTTCGCCGTTTCCGAACAGGCAGCCTTCGATGCGGTCGGCGCCGGCCATGTAGCCCAGTTCGGCGGCAGCCACCCCGGTTCCGCGGTCGTTGTGCGGGTGCAGCGAGAGGATGATGCCTTCGCGGGGGTGCAGGTGCCGGCTCATCCACTCGATGGAATCGGCGTAGACGTTGGGGGTGGCCATTTCGACAGTGGCGGGCAGGTTGATGATCACCTGGCGGTCGGCGGAGGCCTCGAAGACATCGGCGATGGCGTTGCACACCCGGACGGCGTACTCGAGTTCCGTGCCGGTGAAGGACTCCGGCGAGTACTCGTACGTTACGTGCGTGTCAGCGAGGGTTTCCTCGTACTTCCGGCACAGCCGGGCCCCCTGCAGGGCGATGTCCAGGATGCCGTCCTCGTCCTGGTTGAAGACCACGCGCCGCTGCAGCACGGACGTGGAGTTGTAGAGGTGGACGATGGCCTGCTTGGCGCCCACCAGGGACTCGTAGGTCCGTTCGATCAGGTGTTCCCGGGCCTGCGTGAGGACCTGGATGGTGACGTCATCCGGGATGTGGTTGCCTTCGATGAGCTGGCGGACAAAGTCGAAGTCCGTCTGCGACGCGGACGGGAACCCGACCTCGATTTCCTTGTAGCCCATCCGGACCAGCAGGTCGAACATCTTCATCTTGCGGGCCGGGCTCATGGGATCGATGAGCGCCTGGTTGCCGTCGCGCAGGTCAACTGCGCACCAGCGCGGGGCCTTGGTGATGATCTTGTCCGGCCAGGTGCGGTCTGGCAGTTCAACCTTGATCTGGTCCTGGAACGGCATGTACCGGTGGGCGGGCATTCCTGAGGGCTTCTGTGCGTTACGCATGATGTTCGTGGCCTTTTCTATCGATCTTCAGTGAAAGGGTGGCCGGGCAACACAAACTCCGCAGCGAGGGTGGGCCGTGCGCTAGATAGCGTCTGTGGCCTCGCCGCGGCAGCTAAGGAGAAGGAGCTCTGCACGCACACTTTGAGGGTAACACGGGTGCGTAAGATGAAAGGGCACTACCGTCCGTAAAGTCCAGCATGCAGACGCGCTGCGGTGTTCCGCCCGGCAGCGGCGTCCCAGCAAAGGAGTTGCAGTGCCCATTTCGGGGATCGATCTATCCACCATTGATCACACAGTCCGGCCGCAGGACGACCTCTACCAGCACGTCAACGGAGCATGGCTGAAGGCCACCGAAATTCCGGATGACCGTCCCCTGGAGGGCACCTTCACCGCCCTGCGGGACGGGTCCGAAATTGCCGTCCGGGACATCATCGAGGAGGCCGCAGCAAAGGGCGGCGACGCCACCGGGATCGAGCGGAAGATCGGCGGGCTGTACAACAGCTTCATGGACGAAGCCACCGTCGAGGGCAAGGGCATGGAACCCATCCGCGGGCGACTCGCGGAAGTATTTGCCACAGCGTCGGTGCGGGACCTCATGGCTCTGGCGGGACGACTGTTCCGCAAGGACGTGGGCGGCTTGTTTTACATCTACCCCGCCCCGGATGCGGGCAACCCCGACCGGGTCCTGCTGTACACCGGCCAGGGCGGCCTGGGCCTTCCCGATGAGTCCTATTACCGGGACGCGAAGTTCGAACCGATCGTTGCCGCATACACGGCGCACGTGGAGAAGATGTTCGAACTGGCCGGTGTTGCCGACCCGAAGGGTGCAGCAGCACGCGTGGTCGGGCTGGAGACAAAGCTCGCGTCCCACCATTGGGACAACGTCACCCTCCGGGATCCGCAGAAGACCTACAACCTGAAGACAGCGGATGAAGCCGCCGAGCTCTTCCCCCTCCTTGCCACCTGGTTTGACGCCGCCGGAATCGATGCGGACAAGCGCGCTGAAATCGTGGTCAGCACACCCGACTTCTTCGCCGGCGCTGCCGGCCTCCTGGACGAAGTCCCGGTAAGCACGTGGCAGGAGTGGCTGGCCATGCGCGTCGTCAGCGCGGCCGCGCCCTACCTGTCCTCAGGGTTCGTGGACGCCAACTTCGCTTTCTACGGCACCACCATCAGCGGCACGCCCCGTAACAAGGACCGGTGGAAGCGCGGCGTCGCGGTAGTCGAAGCCGGCCTTGGTGAGGCTGTCGGCCAGATCTACGTGGCACGCCATTTCCCCGAGTCCCACAAGGCGCGGATGCAGACTTTGGTGGCTAACCTGATCGAGGCCTACCGCCGAAGCATCAATGACGTCAGCTGGATGGGCGAAGACACCAAAGCCGAAGCCCTGCGCAAGCTGGAGGCGTTCAGGGCGAAGATTGGCTACCCGGACGAGTGGATCGATTATTCGGCCGTGGAGATCGACCCCCAGGACCTGCTGGGCAACGTGGAACGCGCCCACAACGCGGATGTCGACAGGCACCTTGATGAGGTGGGCAAGCCCGTGGACCGGAACAAGTGGCTGATGACACCGCAGACGGTCAACGCGTACTACCACCCGATGATGAACGAGATCGTGTTCCCTGCGGCCATCCTGCAGCCGCCGTTCTTCACCGCCGATGCCGACGACGCCGTCAACTACGGCGGCATCGGGGCTGTGATCGGCCATGAGATCGGGCACGGTTTTGATGACCAGGGCTCACAGTTCGACGGCGGCGGGGCCTTGCGGAACTGGTGGACCGACCAGGACCGGCAGGCTTTTGACGCGCTGACGGCGCGGCTGGTCGCGCAGTACGACGCGCTCTCCCCCACCGCCGCGCCAGGGCACCACGTCAACGGCCGGCTCACCCTCGGCGAGAACATCGGCGACCTTGCAGGGCTGACCATCGCTTACAAGGCATACCTGATCAGCCTCGACGGCAAGGAACCAGAGGTCCTAGACGGCCTGACCGGTCAGCAGCGTTTCTTCGCGTCCTGGGCAGCGGGCTGGCGCCAGGTCATCCGGCAGGAGGAGGCCATCCGCCGGCTTGCAACCGATCCCCACTCACCGAACGAGTTCAGGACCAACGCCATCGCGAAAAACCTGGATTCGTTCCACGAGGCATTCGATGTCACCGAGGACGATGGCATGTGGATGCCGGCCGCCGATCGGGTCAGCATCTGGTAACCGGAGCGCAAGAAAATGGGCCCCGCCGTGTCCGGCAGGGCCCATTTTCTTGCAGCTGGCGTTTGCGCGCCGCAGGAACGGCTGTTGCTACCTGACGATCAGCTCGGGATTGGCCTGCTGGCAGACCTTGTCGCCTGCGGTCTGATTAACGATGTCCTGGGGCAAGGCAGCGGCAGTTCCGCCGCCTGCCGCCCCGTAGGCCGTGCCGGTGGTGAAGTCGCTGCCGACATACACCTGAACGCCGGACACCCCCGGGGCGGGAATCATGAGCGTGGCAGGGATTCCCAGCAGGGCGGCCACATCGGCGGCCACGTCGGCGAAGCCATTGCCGTAGTAGACCGCCGACTTGGCAACCGGCTGGGCGAGGAACTGGCCGGTTTGGGTGAAGCCGCCGGCCACCAGCGCCTGGACCAGCTCCTGGGCGCGGCCGTTGACGCCGCTTCCATTGGCGACTGTAACGGGCTGGATGGCCTTGTTATACGGCGGCGCCGGCGGAGTTGTCTCCGTGGGTGTTGCCGACGGCGACGCCGACTCGGTAGGTGACGGCGTGGTGGGCGCGGTGGGATCGGTCAGGTCCACGTTTTTCCGCAGTGCCGAAAACAGCTGGGCCCCTGCGGGTTCGGCAATGACCAGCCTGTTCGGGTCCACGGGCGCCGGCGTCGTGGGCACTGCCACGAACGCCACCTTGCTGATGTCGATGTTCTTGAGCCGGTTCCCGATGGTCAGCAGTGTGGGAACAGACGCGAGCCCGTCATCCACCGTCAGGTTCTGGGTTACGACGTCGGCGATCTTCAGCATCTTCGCGGGGTCCGACAGGGTGCCTTCATCCTTGATCTTCCGCGTCAGCGAGGAGAGGAATCCCTGCTGCGCCTTGATGCGGCCCAGGTCACCGCCGTCGGCAAAGGCATGGCGGGTGCGGAGGAACGCAAGTGCCTGCTCGCCCTGCACGGACGACGTTCCGGCCGGCAACCGCAGCCTGGAATCAGGATCGTACACGGCGTCGCTGATGCAGACGTCCACGCCGCCGACGGCATTGGACAGCTCCTTCACGGCGTTGAAGTCCGCCATCATGAAGTGGTCCACCTGCATGCCCGTGAGCTTGTTGACCGTGTCCACGGCGCAGCCGATGCCGGCTTCGCTCATGGCCTCATTGATCATGACTCCGGTGCGGGCCGGGTAGTCCTTCTTGGTCTTCGTATCCTTGCAGTCCGGGATGTCCACCAGCAGGTCGCGCGGAAAGCTGATGACGTTGACGCGCTTGTTGTCCTCGGAGATGTCCATCAGCATCATCACATCGGACTTGCCGTAGCCCGTGGAATCATCGGCAGACCCATACTCCGAGTTCTTGCCATCGCGCGTGTCCGAGCCAAGGATCAGGATCTGCAACCGTCCCGTGGCGTCGTTCCCCGGGGACTCGGTGGTCTCCCCGCCGGCGTTCAACGGCGCCTTGGAGATGTTGTTCTGGAGCCGGAAGAACCAAAATCCTGCGAACGCTGCAGCCGCCACCAGGACCAGCGCGACCACCCCCGTGACGGCTTTCAGCCACAGGGGCATGCTCCGCAGGGGACCGAGGTGCCGTGCGGCGCCCACGGTGTGGCTGTCCGCGTGACGGGATACCGGTCCCGGTCCGGCTGACAGGTCAGCCTCGTTGTCGCGATTGTCGCGGCCTCGACCCACGTGGTGAACCTTCCTCTAAAAACGAAATCCGGTCCATTTTAGTGGTCCAGTCTGGTGAACATGCCTGGCACGCGCCCGCGAACGGCCCGAATGCGGGTCAGAAACCGAGTTTGACCAGCTGTTTCGGGTCGCGCTGCCAGTCTTTTGCCACCTTGACATGAAGGTCAAGGTAGATGCGGGTGCCAAGGAGGGCTTCGATGCCTTTGCGCGCGTTGGTACCCACTTCCCGCAGGCGGGCGCCGCCCTTGCCGATGATGATGGCCTTCTGCGAGGGGCGTTCAACGTAGAGGTTCACGCGCACATCCAGCAGGGGGTTGTCTTCCGGCCGGTCCTCCCGGGGAACGATTTCCTCCACTACGACGGCCAGGGAGTGTGGAAGCTCGTCCCGGACCCCCTCCAGGGCTGCCTCGCGGATCAGTTCCGCCACCATGACAGCTTCGGGTTCGTCGGTCAGTTCCCCGTCCGGGTACAGCGGGGGCGACGGCGGCATGTGGCTGATGAGCACATCGGCCACTGTTCCCACCTGGAAACCGTCGGCGGCGGAGACGGGAACGATGTCCTTCCAGCCGTCCTCGCCCATCACCTCGCGGCCCAGGGCGGCCACGGCGAGGAGCTGTTCCGTCAGCGCCTGCTTGTCCACGAGGTCGGCCTTGGTGACGATGGCGATCACGGGCTTGCGGCCCACGGCTGCAAGCTGGGCGGCGATGAACTTGTCGCCGGGCCCGATCTTTTCGTTGGCCGGCAGGCAGAAGCCGATGGCGTCCACTTCGGCGAGGGTGTCGGCCACCAGGTCGTTGAGGCGCTTGCCGAGGAGGGTGCGGGGACGGTGCAGCCCGGGCGTGTCCACCAGGATCAGCTGGGCGTCATCGCGGTGCACGATGCCCCGGATGGTGTGCCGGGTAGTCTGCGGCTTGGCGGAGGTGATGGCCACCTTCTTCCCCACCAATGCGTTGGTCAGGGTGGACTTGCCCGCGTTGGGCCTGCCAACCAGGACGGAAAACCCGGCGCGGAAACCGCCGAAGTCGTCCTGTTCGGCAGCCTTATTTTTCTTGCTCACGTGGAACTCCCTGCTGGGTTGCTTCGGCCTCTTCCAGGAGGCCTTCAAGGTCAGTCTCTACTCTTGGTACGGGCGCCGCAATGATATGGCTGACCCGGTTCCGCCGGCCCTCCAGCCGGTCCGCCCGCAGCGAGACGCCCTGCACGTCAACGCTGCTGCCCACGATGGGGACCCGGCCGAGCGCCTTCGCGAGGAGGCCGCCCACCGTGTCCACCTCGTCGTCGTCAATCTCGAGGTCGAAAAGCTCGCCGAGGTCGTCGATGCCCATGCGGGCGCTGACCCGGTAGGAGCCGTCACCCAGCGCCACGGCTTCAGCGCTCTCGGTATCGTATTCGTCCACGATCTCGCCCACGATCTCCTCGATCAGGTCCTCGAGGGTCACCAGCCCGGCGGTGCCGCCGTACTCGTCGATCACGATGGCCACATGCGTGGACTCTTTCTGCAGTTCGCGCAGGAGGTCGCTGACCGGCTTCGACTCGGGCACATAGCGAACCTCGCGGGCCAGCGATTCCACCAGGGGCGGCTCCTGGCCAGCGCCCAGCTGGTGGATGACTGCGGCCACGTCCTTGAGGTAGACGATGCCCAGGATGTGGTCCGTGTTCTCGTTGATGACCGGGATCCGCGAATATCCCGAGCGCAGGAACAGCGACATCGCCTGGTGAAGGGTGGAGCCGGCGTCGATGCTGACGATGTCCGTCCTGGGAACCATGACGGCCCGCACCAGGGTGTCCCCGAAGTCGAAAACCGACTGGATCATTTCGGCCTCGGTGTCCTCGATCATGTCCGACTCGCTGGCGCGGTCAACGAGTTCCCGGAACTCCTGCTCGCTGAAGAACGCGTCGTCGCCGCCGGGGGCGCCCGGGGCTGCCGAACTTCCCAAGGCCACCAGCCAGCCCGGGATGGGGCCCAGCACGCTGGTGAGGAAGCGGACCATTGGGGCGGTGAAGCGGACCACCGCGGAGGAGTGCAGCCTGCCAAGCTGGCGCGGCGAGACCCCGACGATCACGAACCCCAGGAGGGCCATGATGCCGGTGGCCACCAGTCCCGCGAGCCAGACGTTGTCGAGCAGGCTTGCGATCAGGACGGCGACGGCCACCGCGGAGGCCATCTCGAACCAGACGCGCCAGAAGCGAAGCGCCCGGGTGTGGGCGACCGGTTCAGCCAGGATGCGGCGCATCGCGGTGCCGCGGCTCCTGTGCAGTGCCTCTTCGGCGTCGTGCCGGGGAAGGAAGCTGAAGGCAGCCTCGGCCGCGGTCAGCAGGGCCGCGACGGCAAGGAAAACGAGTGCCACCGCAACCAGCAGCAGTTGTGTCACTGGGTGGTCTCGGCAGGTGCTTCTTTGCCGGTGAAGCCGGACAGGAGTTCCCGCTGGAGCCCGAACATCTCCGCCTTCTCTTCCGGCTCGGCATGGTCGTAGCCCAGCAGGTGAAGGATGCCGTGCGTGGTCAGCAGCAGCATTTCGTCCTGCAGCGCGTGCCCGGCATTCCTGGCCTGGACCTTCGCGACCTGCGGGCAGATGGCGATGTCGCCCAGCATGCCCTGGGGCGTGGGCCGGCCCGGTGTTCCGGGGGTCAATTCGTCCATGGGAACCGAGAGCACATCGGTGGCGCCCGGTTCGTCCATCAGTTCGATGTGCAGCTTCTCCATGGCCGGCTCATCCACAAGGAGGATGGAAAGTTCGGCCTGCGGATGGATGTAGAGCTGTTCGAAGATGTACCGCGACAGGGCCACAAGCGCGGATTCATCCACCTGGATGCCGGACTCGTTGTTGACCTCGATGCTCACGCGTGTTCCCCCCGTTTTTCGCGGCTTGCTGAATGCTTGACCCGGTTACGCTGGGCTTCGTCCCAGATGCTGTACGCGTTGACGATGTCGCCAACGAGCCTGTGCCTGACGACGTCGGCGGCGTCCAGGACGGAGAAGTTCACGCCCTCGATGCCTTGGAGGATTTCTTCGACGATCCGCAGCCCGGAACGCGTCCCAAAGGGAAGGTCCACCTGGGTCACGTCTCCGGTGACCACCATCTTGGACCCGAACCCTAGCCGGGTGAGGAACATTTTCATCTGTTCCGGCGTGGTGTTCTGGGCCTCGTCGAGGATGATGAAGGCGTCGTTGAGGGTACGTCCCCGCATGTAGGCGAGGGGTGCCACTTCGATCGTGCCGGCAGCCATGAGCCGTGGAATGGATTCGGGGTCCATCATGTCGTGCAGGGCGTCGTAGAGCGGGCGCAGGTAGGGATCGATCTTGTCGCTGAGCGTGCCAGGCAGGAACCCGAGCCGCTCGCCGGCCTCCACCGCGGGGCGCGTCAGGATAATCCGGCTGACTTCCTTCTGCTGCAGTGCCTGGACGGCTTTCGCCATGGCCAGGTAGGTCTTGCCGGTACCGGCCGGACCGATGCCGAAGATCACCGTGTTGGCGTCAATGGCGTCAACGTAGGTCTTCTGGTTGAGCGTCTTGGGCCGGATGGTCCTGCCGCGGCTGGAGAGGATGTCGTGGGTCAGCACGTCCACGGGATTCTGCAGTGACTGCGTGCGCAGGAGCGCCACCAGCTGCTGCAGCACCGCGGGGGTGATGACGGTGCCGCGGGCCACAAGGCCGCGGACCTCCTGAAGGAGCCGCATGATGCGGGGAACGTCGCTGACCGGTCCGCTGATGGACAGTTCGTTGCCGCGGGCATGGAAGTTGACGTCCGGGAACTGCTCCTCGATGAACCGCAGCGCCTCGTCATGGCTGCCGAGGGACTGAACCATCTGGTCTGAGTTCTCGAAGAGGACTACTTCGGTCCGGATGCCGGGAAGGGAGTGCGGGAATTCCCCCGGACTGCCATCACCCGTGTTGAGCCGGCGCTTACCATTTGCTGATTCAGTCATGGTGCTGGCCCGCAGGCCCGTGGTCCCCTCGAAGATCGACATCAGTTGTTTGCTGCAGCCGGTGCCCGTTGCACGGAGCACCTGCCAGCGATCCCTTTATCTTACGCCAGCACATGCCCCGGCCGGATACCTTGCGGGCCAGTGACCTGCACCTCCGCCACCCTGAAGGGCCGTCCGCGGGCAACGAAAAGCAGCGTTTGGTATCAACTTCATATCGGCCTCATATCGTTCCCGTTGCAGTTGCGGCCGGGCAGGCAAAAGTGCGGTTGGGGCGGCCCTCCCCTGTGCAATGCTGGAAATCCAGCAGCATCTGCTGGAACGCCAGGCCGCCAGGGGGATCGGCCCGCCACGCCATGAAAGGACAAGGGCAGGACAGTGCCGGAAACCTCTGTGCCCGAAAGGGCAGGACGACCCATGGGCCGCCTGCGCCCGGCCGTCCTCGCGGGAATCCTGGTGCTCGTTCCGGTGCTCGCTGCCTGCACTGCCGAAGGCGGACCAGCCCCTACGGGGACCGTCGCCTCGGTCCCGGCCACCGGCGGCACCATGCCGGACGCACCCTCCACCAGCGCCCCGCTGGAAACCACCCAGTCCTCTAACAAGGCGCCTGTCTACTGGATCGGCCGCACGGGCGGGAACGTCTTCCTCTACCGCGAGTTCCGGGACGTCCCGGAGCAGGAAAACCCGGTGACACGGGCCCTGCGCGCCATGATGTCAGAGAAACCGCTTGACCCTGATTTCTTCACGCCGTGGCAGAATCCGGACAAACTGGCCACGTCCATTTCGGGCAAGGACATCATCACCGTTGACGTCTCCGCTGATGCGTTCAACAGCAACCTCGACGCTGATATGGCGGCCCGGGCCATCCAGCAGCTGATCTACACGGCCACCGCAGCCGCCGCGAGCTCGGGCCTGATCGATACCGGGCAGCAGATCCGCGTGCGGATCCTGGTGGACGGCCACACGGACTACGTGGCGTTCGGAAAAGTCCAGCTGGGCGCACTGATGACCCGGGCCGCCGGCCTGGTGGCACCGGTCTGGATCATCGATCCCCAGGAAAACACCGAGGTGCCCAGTGGCAGCGTAAAGATCACCGGCCGCAGCACGTCGCCGGGGGCAAAGCTGCACTGGCAAATCCTGCAGTCCGGGGACAGCGGCAGCAAAACGCCCTTCCTGACCGGAGAGACCACGGCGGCCGCTGCCCAGGGGCAGGCGGGAGTCTTCACGCTGGCACTCAACCTGCCACCGGGCGACTACGAGCTCCGGGTGGCCCAGGCAGGTTCCGGCGGGGAGCCGGACCGCAATGAGGACACGAGGTCCTTCAAGGTCAGGTAGCGGCCCACCGGCCAAGGATGTCGCTTGCCAGCACGACGGCGGCCGGACCGGCTGTGGAGGACCGCAGGACGTGGTGCCCCAACAGGGCAGTCACGGCGCCTTTGTCGCAAAGTTTCGTTACTTCCCGCGGGCTGATGCCACCCTCCGGACCCACAATCAGCAGGACTTCCCGGATCCCGGCCGGGGCACTCCCCTGCCACTCCTGAAGGACAGCACGCAGCGGGCGCACAGCGTCTTCGTGGAGGATGACCGCCAGGTCAGCGGCCGCCACGGCAGCGGAGAGCCCTGCCGTTTCAACCGCAGCCCGGACTTCGGGAATCCAGGCCCGGCGCGCCTGTTTCGCGGCCGCCGCCACGGCAGATTCCCACTTCGCATGGGCGCGGGCGGCCCTGTCGCCCTTCCAACGGACGATCGACCGTTCGGACTGCCACGGTACGACGGCGTCGATCCCCAGTTCCGTGGCCGTCTCGATCGCCAGCTCGTCGCGGTCACCCTTGGCCAGCGCCTGGACCAGTACCAGCCGGACGTCCGGCCTTTCATCCGTGGCCACGGCGCTGCATTCCACTTCGAGACCGGAAGGGGCAGCTGCGACGACTTTTCCGGTCATGCGGGTGCCGGCGCCGTCGACGATGTCCACCGGCTCTCCCGGCGACAGCCGTTTGACCGTCACGGCGTGGCGTGCCTCAGAACCGTCCAGGACAAAATGGCCGCCAGGGACCATTCCGGCCAGCGAGCCGGCGGGTGTGAAGAAGACGGGATTGCTCACCGCTACAGGTTACCGAACCGGTCCCGGAGCTTGGCGAACATGCCACCGCTGGCGGCGAGCTTTCCCTCGGTGATCTGTTCCCCGCGAAGCTTGGCGAGCTGCCGGAGGAGGTCCTCCTGCGCCGGGTCGAGCTTGGCCGGCGTGTCCACCTGGAGGTGGACCTTCAGGTCCCCGCGGCCGTAGCCGCGCAGGTGGGTGACACCCAGGCCGCGCAGGGTGATGATCTCGCCGGACTGGGTTCCGGGCTTGACGTCGATGTCCTGGGTGCCGTCGAAGGTTTCCAGGTTGACGTCGGTGCCCAGGGCGGCGGCAGTCATCGGGATGTGCAAGGTGGCGTGAAGGTCATCGCCTTCCCTCACATAGGTGGCGTCATTGTTGACGCGGATTTCCACGTACAGGTCGCCGGCGGGGCCGCCCGCAGGTCCCGCCTCGCCCTGCCCCGAGAGCTGGATCCTGGTTCCGGTGGCCACGCCGGCGGGAACCTTGATGGTCAGCGAACGCCGGCTGCGGATTCGGCCCTGGCCGCTGCATTCGTTGCAGGGGTCCTTGATGACGGTGCCGAACCCTTCGCAGGTGCCGCAAGGGGCCGCCGTCATGACCTGGCCAAGAATGGAGCGGACGGCCCGCTGGACCTGGCCGCTGCCGCCGCAGATGTCGCAGCGCTCGGGGTGCGTGCCGGGCCGGCAGCAGGATCCCTCACAGGTGGGGCAGACGACGGCGGTGTCCACTTCGAGCTTCTTGTTCACGCCGAACACGGCGTCGCGAAGGTCGATCCGGACGCTGATGAGGGCGTCCTGGCCGCGGCGGACGCGGGAAGCCGGGCCGGAGGTGCCCCCGGCGCCGAAGAAGGTGTCGAAGATGTCCTGGAATGCGAAGCCCTGGCCCGCGTAACCGGCCCCGCCGAAGCCGTTGTCCGTGCCGTTCTCGTTGCCCGTGGTGTCGTAGATCCGGCGCTTCTGGGGGTCGGAAAGGACCTCGTAGGCGTGAGTTACTGCCTTGAAGCGTTCCGAGGCATCCTCACCGGGGTTTACGTCCGGGTGGAGGGTGCGGGCCAGTTTGCGGTAGGCCTTTTTGATCTCTTCGCCCGTAGCTTCGGGTGAGACTCCAAGGACGTCATAGTGGCTGCTCAAAGTTCGTATCTCTTCCTTGTTGTACTGCGTTCAGTCGGGCGCCCGGCTCTTTGTTCCCGGCCGGAGAATGCTCCGGCCGCGCGGGTCAGGGCCCCAAAATCCTGGAAAGGTAGCGGGCCACTGCCCGGACGGCGGCCATGGTGGTGGGGTAGTCCATCCTGGTCGGGCCGAGGATCCCTACCTTGGCGGCGCTGTCCGGGCCGTAGCCGGTGGCCACTACCGAGGCTTCGGCCAGGCCGTCGTAGGGGTTCTCCCTTCCGATGCTGACGGCAACGCCGCGGTGGTCCTGTGCCATCTCGCTCAGCAACCGCAGCATCACCACCTGCTCCTCAAGGGCCTCGAGTACGGGGCCGATGCTGAGGGGGAAGTCCACGTTGGACCGGGCCAGGTTGGCTGTCCCGGCCATGACCATCCGGTCCTCCCTGGTGTTTTGCGCCAGCCCCTCGAGGCCAAGTGCCAGGGCGTGCGCAGCCTGGCGGTGTGCCTGCGCCGTGCCCGCCACGACGGAAGGAAGGGCCGTGGCAAGCCGGCTCAGCGGCGTCCCGGACAGTGCGGCGAGGAAACGCGTGCGGAGTGCTGCCACGGCGTCGTCGCCCAGGTCCTGGCCGACGTCGATGACCCGCTGCTCCACCTTGCCGCTGTTGGCAATGAGCACCACCAACACCTTGCGGGGGGCAAGCAGCACGAATTCGATGTGGCGCACCAGGGCCTTGCTGAGGTGCGGATACTGGACCACAGCCACCTGGTTGGTCAGTTGGGAAAGCAGCCGGACAGTACGGTCCAGGACGTCGTCGAGATCGTCTGCGCCTTCAAGCAGGGACTGGATGGCCCGGCGTTCGGCTGCAGAGAGCGGCTTGACCGCCGAGATCTGGTCAACGAAAAGGCGGTAGCCCTTGTCCGTGGGAATCCGCCCTGCACTGGTGTGGGGGGCCGTGATTAATCCCTCGTCCTCAAGGGCCGCCATATCGTTCCGGATAGTTGCGCTGGAAACCCCAAGATGGTGCCGCTCAACCAGGGCCTTCGACCCGACCGGCTCGCGGGAGTGGACGTAATCCTCCACGATGGCCCGCAGCACTTCCAGTTTGCGTGGCTCGCTCACTCTCCACCTCCATCCACGGTGCGGGGCCCATGCCCCGCCAGATGCCACCTTGTTAGCACTCGACATGCCTAAGTGCTAACAGTCTATTATGCCTTGGCCCGTTGTTAGCATTGGTACCGCTCCGGGCGAAATTCCGGTGCGGAGGACCTAGCGCTAGGCGGATCGAATCCATGGATTACCAAAACTGGGGGCCCCGCGGCATATCCGCCCCGGCCAAAGCGGAATTGCCCGAGGTGCCGGTGGAGCGGGGCATGGTGCTGGAGGACGTGCAGTCAGGCTGGGTGGGTGCCGTGACGCGGGTGGAAAAATCCGGAGGAATGCACGTGGTTGCCCTGGAGGACCGGCGCGGGAAGTCCCGGTCCTTCAAGCTGGGTTTCGGTTTCCTCCTGGAGGGCCGGCCCATCAGGCTCGTGCCCCCGGCACCACGTCCGGCTGCCGGCGGTCCGGTCGCCGGCAGGACGGCCTCCGGTTCTGTCCGGGTCGCCGGCCAGCGGGCCCAGGTGGCCAAGGCAAGCCGCATCTGGGTGGAGGGCAAGCACGACGCCGAACTGGTGGAAAAGGTCTGGGGCGACGACCTTCGGGTAGAGGGCATCGTCGTCGAACCCCTGCACGGCATCGACGATCTCGCCGCGGCGGTTGCCGGCTTCAACCCCGGTCCCGGCCGGCGGCTCGGCGTCCTCGTGGACCACCTCGTTCCGGATTCGAAGGAGTCCCGCATCGCCGACGCCGTTATGGCCTCCCCCGGCGCGGCCGGGAATGTCCTGATCGTGGGACACCCCTACGTTGATGTCTGGCAGGCTATCCGGCCGGCGGTGCTGGGCATCGACAAGTGGCCTGCCGTGCCCCGTGGACAGGACTGGAAGACCGGGATCCTGAAAGCCTTCGGCTGGCCGCACGCCACCAAGGAAGACATCGGCCTCGGATGGCAGAAACTGCTGGGTACCGTCCGCACATACGCCGACCTGGAAGCATCGCTGCTGGGGCGGGTTGAGGAAGTCATCGACTTCCTCACCGTGCCCTGAAGGGCGGACACTGCCCCCGGAGCCAGTATTCTTGATAGTGCAATGCCGGCTCTCCCAGGGGTATTGCACACCGCACCCGTATTTGACGTCAGCACCACTTGCATCTCCGAAGGAACAGACTGTGGCAGAAAACGCACGTGATCACAGGGACGGCCAAGGCCGCTCCGAGTACCATGGCGTCCCCGCCAATGCCCTGCCGCTCACGGCCAGCGAGGACCGCCAATGGGCCACGCTGGCACATTTCGGCGGGATCCTTGGCTGCGTGCCCTCGCTGCTGATCTACCTGATCTTCCGCGACCGCGGGCCGTTCACCGCGCAGGAATCCAAAGAGGCACTGAACTTCAGCCTGCCCCCCACCATCGCCGCCGTCCTGGCCAACATCCTGGTGTTCATTCCCTACGTGGGCAACATCTTCGCCGTGATCGCAACCCTGATTTGGGTCGCGCTGACCTGTTTCTCCGTGGCCGCAGGGATCCACGTCAACAAGGGCCAGCCGCACCGCTACCAGTACAACCTGCGCTGGATCAAGTAGCGGAGCGGGCCCTCCCCTTGGACGCGCCGGCGGCCGTCAGTCCGGAAGGACGCGGCGGACCACGGCGTCCGCCAGGAGCCTGCCCTTCAGCGTAAGGACAAGGCGGCCCTGGAAAGCGGCGGCCGGCTCCACCAGGCCGCCAGCAATGAGCCCGGCAACCTGGTGCCTGCCCCCGGCGCTAAGGGCCGAAACCTCAAGGCCTGACTGCAGGCGCGCCTCCAGCATCACCCGCTCCATGTTCCTGGTTTCGGCGTCAAGGGTTTCCCGGCCCGCCGCAGGCGAATGCCCCTGGGACAGGCGGTTGGCATACGCGGACGGGTGCTTCACGTTCCACCAGCGCACCCCGCCCACGTGCGAGTGCGCGCCGGGGCCGATGCCCCACCAATCGTCGCCACGCCAGTAGGCCAGGTTGTGGCGGCACGCGTGCTCCGGACTCCGCGCCCAGTTGCTGACCTCATACCAGCCGAGCCCGGCGTCGGTGATGAGCTGGTCGGCGAGTTCGTACTTGTCGGCGTGGTCGTCGTCGTCAATTCCCAGCACCTCGCCGCGGCGCATCTGCGCGGCCAGCTTGGTGCCGTCCTCCACAATCAGCGCGTAGGCGCTGATGTGGTCCGGCTGGTAGGAGAGGGCAGTCTCCAGGGAGTGGCGCCAGTCGGCCAGCGACTCCCCCGGCGTCCCGTAAATCAGGTCCAGGCTGACATCCAGCCCGGCCTCCCGCGCCCACTGCACCACCTGCGGAACCCTGCTGGGCGTATGGGTGCGGTCCAGGACCTTCAGCACGTGCGGGACTGCGGACTGCATGCCGAAGGAGACCCTCGTGAAACCCGCCTCCTTGAGGATGGCGAGGGATGCGGGGGTGACCGAATCGGGGTTGGCTTCCGTGGTGACCTCGGCGCCGTCCTCGATGCCCCACCGGTCAATGGCGGCGCGAAGGATCAGGGCGAGGTCATCGGCCGGAAGCAGGGTGGGCGTGCCGCCCCCGAAAAAGACAGTGCTGAGCTTGCGTTCCGGCAGCCCGGAACGACTCATCACCTGGGCGGCCAAGGACACTTCCGACACTGCGGTTTGCGCGTAGGCATCCTGCGACGCGCCGCCGCCCAGTTCCGTAGCGGTGTAGGTGTTGAAATCGCAGTACCCGCAGCGCACCGCGCAGAACGGAATGTGGACATACAGGCCAAAGGCCCGGGCCGCCGCACCGTCCGCTGCCTGGGCAGGCAGCAGACCGTCCGACGGCGCCGGGTCGCCGAGGGGAAGTACGCTGGGCATCAGCGGGTCCCCTGCTGCGCGGTGGTCACTTCTTCTTGGCCTTGTCCTTCGATTCGTCGGTGGTGAGGGCGGCGATGAACGCTTCCTGCGGAACCTCCACCGTGCCCACCATCTTCATGCGCTTCTTGCCCTCTTTTTGCTTCTCCAGCAGCTTGCGCTTTCGGGAGATGTCACCGCCGTAGCATTTGGCCAGCACGTCCTTGCGGATGGCCCGGATGCTTTCGCGGGCAATGATCCTGGAGCCAATGGCCGCCTGGATCGGCACCTCGAACTGCTGCCGCGGGATGAGTTCGCGGAGCTTGCCGGTCATCATCACGCCGTAGGCGTAGGCCTTGTCGCGGTGGGTGATGGCGCTGAAGGCGTCCACCTGTTCGCCCTGGAGCATGATGTCCACCTTCACGAGGTCGGCGACCTGCTCGCCGTCGGCCTTCCAGTCCAGGGAGCCGTAGCCACGGGTCTTGGACTTGAGGATGTCGAAGAAGTCGAACACGATTTCCGCCAGCGGCAGGCGGTACCGGATTTCCACCCGGTCCTCGGAGAGGTAGTCCATGCCGCCCATGACGCCGCGGCGGGACTGGCACAGTTCCATGATGGCCCCGACGAATTCGTTGGGGGCCAGGATGGTGGCCGAAACCATCGGTTCGCGGACCTCGGCGATTTTGCCCGTGGGGTACTCGCTGGGGTTGGTCACGCGGACCACCTTCTTGTCCTCCAAAGTCACCTCGTATTCCACGTTCGGTGCCGTGGAGATCAGGTCGAGGTTGTATTCCCGCTCCAGGCGTTCGCGGGTGATCTCAAGGTGCAGCAGGCCGAGGAAGCCGACTCGGAAGCCGAATCCCAGTGCGGCCGAGGTCTCCGGTTCGTAGACCAGTGCTGCATCGTTGAGCATGAGCTTTTCGAGGGCGTCGCGCAGCACCGGGTAGTCGGCGCCGTCCAGCGGATACAGGCCCGAGAACACCATGGGTTTGGCGTCGGCGTAGCCGGGCAGGGACTCGGCCGCCGGCTTGGCAAGGTTGGTGACGGTGTCGCCCACCTTGGACTGCCGAACATCCTTTACGCCGGTGATCAGGTAGCCCACTTCGCCCACGCCGAGGCCCTTGGAGGGTGTGGGTTCCGGGGAGCTGACGCCGATTTCGAGGAGCTCGTGCGAGGCCCGGGTGGACATCATCTGGATGCGTTCACGGGGGTGGAGCATGCCGTCCACCACGCGCACGTACGTCACCACGCCCCGGTAGGTGTCGTAGACCGAGTCGAAAATCATGGCCCGGGCCGGCGCGTCCGGATCGCCCGTCGGCGCCGGCAGGTCGCGGACGATCTTGTCCAGGAGCGCCTCCACGCCAACGCCGGTTTTGCCGGACACCCGCAGCACATCCTCCGGGTCGCCGCCGATTAGGCTGGCCAGTTCCGCTGCGTACTTTTCAGGCTGCGCCGCCGGCAGGTCGATCTTGTTCAGGACCGGGATGATGGCGAGATTGTTCTCCATGGCCAGGTACAGGTTCGCCAGCGTCTGGGCTTCGATGCCCTGGGCCGCATCGACCAACAGAATCGCGCCTTCGCACGCGGCCAGCGACCTGGACACCTCATAGGTGAAGTCCACGTGACCGGGGGTGTCGATCATGTTCAGCGCATAACTGACGCCGTCCACCTCCCACGGCATGCGGACGGCCTGGGACTTGATGGTGATGCCGCGTTCGCGTTCAATGTCCATCCGGTCCAGGTACTGGGCCTTCATGTCGCGCGCCTGGACCACCCCGGTTGACTGCAGCATGCGGTCAGCGAGGGTGGACTTGCCGTGATCAATATGCGCGATGATGCAAAAGTTCCGAATAATTGCCGGATCTGTCGCGGCGGGCACCGGTGCGGTGCGGGCCATGGGAGACACGCAGGGTCCTTACTGTTGGCTTTTCTGCAGCCCTCCGCCAGGCACACTGAAAGGCGCCCGCGGTCCAGCCGCACATCTTTAACTTCCAGTGTCCCACGTCCCGGACCCGGCCTCCGCATCCTGGCGGCCCGCCCACGGCCCCCCGGTACCGCAACTCCGCCGATAGGCTGTCCGGATGGCAATGAATCTGCGTTCCCTGGGAAACGCCGTCCGCCGCGGCCTGCGCATGCCGCAGAACCGGCCCAAGACCCAGCCGACGGGTCGGGAACATGGCCCCAGCGGCCGCACCCCCGCGTCCGCCGGCGGCGGCGTGCCCGTCGAGGCTGCCGCCTATCCCGGTGATTACCGCGGCCGGGTCTCCGTCCGCTACGCGCCCCAACCGGACGGAGACCCTGATCCGGGCGAGGTGGTGTGGGCCTGGGTCCCGTACGAAGAGGATCACGGGAAGGGGAAGGACAGGCCGGTGCTGCTGGTGGGCCACAACGGCCCGTTCCTTTTGGGGCTGATGCTGACCAGCAAGGACCGGGTTCCCACCGGTTCGTCGTCCGCGGAGTATGTGGATCTGGGCGCCGGCGGCTGGGACAAGCAGGACAGGCCCAGCGAAGTACGGCTGGACCGTATCCTGCAGATCCGCGCGGAATCCATCCGGCGCGAGGGTGCGGTACTGGACAAGGCACGCTTTGAAAAGGTGGCAGCCGGACTCCGGCGGCGACACGGCTGGGAGTGACCGCCCCAAAATGGCCAGAGCCGCCGCTGACCTGCTAGTCTTTATTGCTGTGTGTCCGTGCAGGTCGACGGTCACTGATGGTTGGCCGCCATAGGTATCCCCACGCCGCTCAGTCAAGGCCAGCCTGAAAGCCCTCTAGACCATTTCCGCATTACAAAGAGAGTTCACACGTGGCGAATATCAAGTCCCAGAAGAAGCGCATCCTGACCAACGAGAAGGCCCGCCTGCGCAACAACGCAGTCAAGTCTGAGCTGAAGACGGCCATCCGCGCCGTCAACACTGCTGTTGAGTCCGCTGACAAGGAAGCTGCTACTACTGCGCTCGTTTCTGCCAGCCGTAAGCTGGACAAGGCTGTCAGCAAGGGTGTTCTGCACAAGAACAACGCAGCGAACCGCAAGTCGGCGATCTCCAAGAAGGTCAACGCACTCTAAGGTTTCCAGTTCCCACGAACTGATGGTGTGGCCGGTACCCGCGGGTACCGGCCACACGCCTTTAAGCTGGCCCCCTGGCTGCGGCAGCACGCCGTCGGACGCCGCCGCGACGCCACGCCTGTAACGGGTGTGGGGCGCTATCTTCCCTGGACGGACATGGCAATGACTGTGACGGCGTGCTCCACGGCGTAGACGGGGTCGCGGGACAAACCTTTGACCTGCGCGTCCGCCTCTGCGGTGGCCTGGATGGACCGCACCAGGCCCTCGGGGGTCCAGCGCCGGACGTCCCGCTGCGCCTGCTCCACCAGCCAGGGCTGCATGCCCAGTTCCGCCGCTATCTGCGCAGACGAGCCGGAGGCACCAGCCACCCGCGCAACCGTCCGCAACTTCGACGCGAGGGCGGCCACCAGCGGAACGGGATCGGCGCCGGTGGCCAGCGCGTGGCGCAGCGTGGAGAGGGCAACGGGGGCATTCCCTGCCATGGCGGCGTCCGCTACCTTGAACGCCGTCGCTTCGACCCGGCCGCCGTAATACTTGTCCACGGTGTCGGTGGTGACCGTACTGCCGGCGTCGGCGATCAGCTGGGCGCACGCGGCAGCGAGTTCTGACAGGGCTGCCCCGACGGCGTTCACCAGCGCCTGCACGGCGTCCTGGTTGATGCGGCGTCCGGCTGCCTTGAACTCCGCGGAAACGAACTGGACTTTGTCCGCGTCCTTCTTCAGCGGCTGGCACTCAACCACCGGCCAGCCGGCCTTCCTGACGGCGTCAAGGAGTTTCTTCCCGCGGACACCGCCGGCATGGCGAAGAACGACGACAGCGTCCTCCTCCGGGCGCTGAAGATACTGGAGGGCATCGGCGAGGAAGGCGTCATTCATGCCTTCCACGGCTTCAACCTCGATCAGCTTGCTCTCGCCGAACAGCGACGGGCTCACCTGCATGGTCAGGCTCCCGGCCTCATAACCGGCCGCATTGATGCGGCTGACTTCCACGTCCGGCGCTGCCGCCCTGACCTGCGAGCGGATCCTGTCCATGGCCCTGATGCCCAGATACTCTTCCGGCCCGCTCACCAGGACGATCCGTGCCGGGGTTACGTCCCGCCAGGAGGCTGTGTTCGATGCCGGGGAGCGGGGTGCTCGCTTTTGCGCAGCGGCCATCGAATGTTCCTTCCGGAGGTTTTATTGCAATAACCAAGCCTGCCACGTCTGTGCCCCCGGTCCAAGCTGCCCGGGTCCCGGGGCCCGTGCAGCCGCCGCTCAACGCCGACCAGCAAAACAACGGTTGCGGCGTGCACCCTGCGGATCCGCCGGACAACCCTGCGTGGCCGGGCCGCCGCCCAGACGGCAGCCAGCGACAGGACCGACAGCAACACCATGGACAGCATGCCAGGCACCCCTTCCGGCCACGGCAGCGCCGAGCCCGGCAGCCGGGCGCCAAGCCTGGCCGTGGCGGCAACCCCGGCACTGAAGGCCCCGGCAACGGCTATCAACGCCGTGGCGGCCCACGGCAGCACCGCCACCAGGGGCACCGCGGCTGTTCCCAACAGGGTGACCGGAGCCACCATGGGCGACGCGGCCACATTTGCCGCCAGCGAATAGGTCGAAAACTGGGGCTGCAGGAGCACGATGACCGGTCCGCACAGCAACTGGGCGGATAAGGGAACCGATACTGCCGCGGCTGCCCACCGTGGGACTGCCGCGGGAATCCAGCCGATGATCCGCCGGCCCAGGATGATGATTCCGAGCGTGGCCAGCACCGAGAGCAGGAACCCGATGCTTGAACCCAGCGCCGGGTCGGCCAGCAGGAGCCCCATCACGGCGAGGCAAAGAAAACTGAGGCCACGTCCCGGGCGTCCACCGGCCAGGGAGGCCACCCCGATGGCCCCCATCAGCGCTGCCCGCAGGACACTTGCATCGGGTCCTACCAGGACGACGAAAAGGGCCAGGCCTGCAAGGGCAGCCGCCGCAGCCGGTGCCCGCGGCAGCCGGAGCCGCCGGCACAGGAGCAGCAGCGCCCCCAGCACCAGGCTGCAGTTTGCCCCGCTGACAGCGGTCAGGTGGGTCATGCCCACGGCTTTCATGGCGTTGTTCAATCCCTCGTCCAGCGCGCTGGTGTCCCCGGTAACCATGCCCGGAAGGAGTCCGCGGGCGTCGGGCGGCAGGAAGGCTGCGGCGGCAACGAAACGCTGCCGGAGTTCCCTGGCGGACCCTTCCAGCAGTGACCCGCCCACCGCGGGGCCGGGCGCGGTGGACGCTGCCAGGTTTCCCGCTTCGGGCCCTCCGGGGTCCGCCGGCCGCAGCTTGCCCGCTGCACGCAGCGTCTGGCCCGGCACCACGCTGCCCCATCCCTGCCCGCCCATCACCACCAGCCGGGCACGGGTCCGCACCAGGATCCCTCCCGTGGTCACTTCCTGTGTCCATACCGGCACTGACCAACGTCCGTCCGACCCGCCGGGACCCGCCACAGGGCGGGGAGTTCCTGCTACCTCGACGACGGTGACGGCGGACTTGCCGGCTGCGACCGCCTCGGCAAGTGGTCCGGTGAACCGTTGGCTGGACGATGTTGCAGAGTGGGCTGCGGCCGTGCCGGCCAGCAGCAGGGCGACGCCCGCAGCGGCCGGGAAGCTCCGAACCCGCGACCGGGGCGTGTGATTTCCGGTACGACCGGCGATGTTGGAGTTCCGCCCCGCCCGGCCGCCCGTGGCCACCCGGGCAAGCACGAGGCCACCGACAGCAGCCAGGGTGCAGCACATCGTGGCGAGCCCGACGGGCGGGAGCCAGAGCCCTGCCAGCGACGCTGCCCACACCAAGGCCGCAGGGAGTGCGAGCCGGAGGTCGACACGGCGGAGGGGTTGCCCGGAACCGGCTTCCTTTTCCGCCGCGGCCCCACTGCGGTCCGCCATCAGCTTGCGGACGCGGGCCGTGCCGTTTACCAGGAGCCTTGGCAGTACGTGGGGGCGCCGTCCGGGCAGGCGCCGTGATTTCAGGCGTGCCCGGGTTGGTGGGGGCAGCACTCCCCCGGAACGGTACTTTGGTTTGGCAGCCTGCACGGTACCTGTGGGGGTCCCACCCTCCTGTTCCGGCCCGGTGCCTTGAACGGCGGATTCGACGAACCGGCGCCAAGGACTCCCGGCTCCTTCTCCGCGGGTGGACCCGCCCCGCCTCGTTTGCCCGGTCCCTTCCCTCCTGCCTGTAGTCGCAGCCATGGAATGCCCTAGACCGTCACCAGGGGCAACAGGGCTTCAAGCATCTTCGGCCCGACGCCGTCCACCGCATCCAGTTCTTCGGCGCTCTTGAAAGGTCCATGGTCCTTTCGCCAGTCCACGATCCGCTGGGCGAGCACCGGCCCGACTTTTGGCAGCGTGTCCAGCTCCGCAGCGTCGGCTGTGTTGAGGTTGACCTTTCCGCCGTGTGCCCCGGGTTGCCCGCCGGCAGCACCGGTGGTGCCTGGACCAGGATCTTCCGCACCTGCTGCGTCCGGTTCGGCCGGCAGTAGCTCCCCGCTCCGCGGCACGTAGATCTTCTGCCCGTCCGCCAGCACCAGGGCAAGGTTGAGCCGGTTCACGTCGGCGTCCGGGGCCGCCCCACCTGCGGCAGCAATGGCGTCATTAACCCGGCTGCCCTGCTGGAGCCTGATGACGCCGGGCGTGGCCACGGACCCCGCAACATGCACCACCACAAGGCCGCCGGCAGGATCCGTTGGTGGCCTGCTGCCGGGGTCGGCGCCAGCCGGCCCCGCGGTTCTGCCAGCGGAACTGGCGCCGCTGAGTGGAAGGACTACCGGGGATGCCAAACCTGCCTGCCACCAAAACCAAACTCCGGCCGCCACGGCCAAGGTACCCAGCAACAGGGCAACCCGCAGTCCCATCCGCCACCGGAGCGGCGGCACTTCGCCCGTGCCGCCCTGGGTAACGCTCCCGGCTTCGGCTGCGCCGGCGGCCCCGCGGTACTCGAAACCACCGGGGCCGTCTCCATCCTCCAGGAGCCCGGGCGCGGCCTCTCCAAGTGCCGCATGCAACCGGTCCCTCGCATGCCTTGCCTGCTGACGTGCTGCTCCAGCGTCCCGGCGTGACATGGTTCCACCCTAGGAACCTCCAGCGGCACGCCGCACCGGCCAAGGCCGCTATGTGGAAAGGTATGCATTATCAACGCGTGGGACTTGCCGGTTCAGAAATCGATCCCCTTGACGAGGGTGATGAATTGTTCCTGCGTCTGTGCTTCGTTGGGCCCATCGGGGGAAATCAGGATCTGCGCGGTGAAGAAGGCCATGTTCGGGCCACGGGCCACCATCAACGACATATAGGTGACCGGGGTATTGCTTTCCGGCCTGAGGGCCTTCGCGCCGCCGGGTTCGGACCGGACAACAAGGATGGCGCTATCGCCGACGCCTTGGATTTTTTGGCCGTCCGGCGGCGCAACACCGGAAAGAAGCGAAGCACCGCCCTCATGGAGCTCGATGGAGAACATGAGCGAATCCGGCCCGGGCGTACTCGGCGTTCCAAACAGATAGCGGCAGCTGCCCTCACCGGGGAGTATCTGCGCCTGGGTGGTGGCACCGAATGCGTTCCTGACTGCGTCCGGGCTGACCAGGGCACAGACCGGGTTGTTGGATGTTGTCTGTTGGCCCACGGGCGGCGCGGCGGGAACACGCAGCGCGCCCCCGTTCCCCCACCCGCCGTCGATGGCTGCCTGGGCGAGGGCGTGCGCGGAAGCGTTGCCATCCGGCACGGGGGTACCTGCCGCGATCGGCGGCAATTCCACCATGTTGAGGGTAAGGGATTCGTTGCCCTTGACGGCCTTGAGTACGGTGTTTGCAGATGCCCCGCCGGGCTCGCCGCGGAACCACCCCGTCCACTGCAGGCAGGCGAAGTCCCCGATGCCATCCACGACGGAGCAGTCGGGTGCTTTTTTCGTTTCGGCGATTTCAGCGGCCGATGCGGGCGAAATGAGCGCCACCGAGAGCGTGAGGACCTGCTGGTACTTGCTCATATAGCTGCACAGATAGGCCGGACTTCCCGCCGGCTTTCCGTTTTGTCCCATTTGGACCAGCCCGGGATCGACCTTGGCAGCGATGGCAGGAGTGATCAGGTCGCAGGCCGGGTTTCCTGATCCTGCTGGTTTGGACTGGCTGGGGGACGACGGGCTGCCGCCCTGTGCGCATCCGGCCAGGCCAAATACCAGTGCGGCCAAGACCACTTGCCGTGTCCAGGGAGCGCGGGCTCCGTGAGCACGCATGAGTTCCTCCAGCCTCTGACTGCCGTCCCGGACTGGGACGTCCCTGATGGGGCGACGCTACGGAATCCCGCGAACAGCCGCCAGAGGCCAAGGACCTGCAGCTGGTCCGGCAGCGGCCAGCCCGGAGAACCCGCTCAGCTGGGGCGCGGACCACCGTGAACCGTGGCAGACCTGCCGACGATCACCGCAAGGACCCCCAGGCCTGCGTGCGCTGCCAGGACGGCAGGAAGCGAACTGATCTGCGCCGGAGGGCACTGTGGAAGGGCCGCCTCCAGCCGCACCGCCAGGCTCTCCGCTTCCTCGGGATTGCCGAAGTGGTGGACGGCCAGGACAACGGAATCTCCGGGATGCGCCTCCGCCTCCGCCACGACGATTTCCTCGAGCCTGGCCACGGCCCTGGCACCCGAGCGCACCTTTTCCAGCGGAACGATCCTGCCGCCGTCGACCGCCAGGATTGGCTTGATGGCGAGCATGGTGCCCAGGAGCGAGGCCGCCGCCCCGATCCGTCCGCCGCGGCGCAACTGCTCAAGGGTGGGCACATAGAAGAAGACCTTGGTACGTGCTGCCTGCGCCGCCGCCGCAGCGGCCACCGCGGACCGGTCGCCGCCGGCTGACGCTGCTTCCACCGCTGCCTGCACCGCCATTCCCTGCGCCATGCCAACGGTGCGCGTGTCCACGACGTCCACGGGAATCCCCACCCTGCCGGCGGCCAGCCGCGCCGCGTCGGCTGTGCCGGAGAGTTCGCCCGAGATGTGGACCGAGACAATTCCATCGAAGCTCCGGAGTTCAGCGGCCCGGTAGGCATGCTCGAACTGTCCCGGCGAAGGCCGTGACGTCTTGACCGAAGTCCCGGCAGCCAGCGCCACGGCAATGGTCTCGAGGATGTCGTCTTCGCCCTCGCCGTAGATTTCGGCGCCCACCATGACGGGCATCGGAGTCACGGTCAGGATCCCGTCCAGGGGAAGTCCGCGGACATAGGCCGCCGGAAGGGCAGCGGCTGAGTCGGTGACGACGGCGGTGCGCACCACAGCGCCTGCGCCGGGCCGCCTGGACCCGGGCCGGACGGCCGGACGCAGGCCCGACAGCCGAGCACGGACCCACGGCCAGGCTGCGGCATTACTGTCGGGCAAGGTGCCTCCTGGAATCGGCGTCCGGCTCAAACGGCACCGGCCGCCGGAAAGCTTCCGACGGCCGGTAAATTACTGCGGGTACAGCAACTAGGCCGGAACGATGTTCACCAGCTTAGGGGCACGGACGATCACGGTCCGGATGCCCCGGCCGTCCATGGCCCGCTGGACGTTCTCCGACGCCAGGGCCAGCTCGCGCAGCTGGTCCTCCGAGACGTCCGGGGACACTTCCAGCCGGTCACGGACCTTGCCCTGCACCTGGACGACGGCGGTCACCGTGTCCTGGACCAGGAGGGCGGGATCGTGGGCGGGCCAGCCCGCGTTGGCAACCGATGCAGGGTGCCCCAGCAGGTTCCACATGTCCTCGGCCGTGTACGGCGCAAACAGGCTGAGGATCACGGCCACCGCTTCCGCGGCTTCCCGGACTGCAGGGTCCGCGGCACCCGCACCGGAGTCGATCGCCTTGCGGGTGGCGTTGACCAGCTCCATGAGCTTGGCCACCACCACGTTGAACTTGTTGGCGTCCAGCAGCTCGGCGGCATCGGCAATGGTGCGGTGGGTGACCGACCGCAGCGCGCGGTCGCCTCCGGCCGCGTCCGCACCGGGGGCACTGTCCACGTCCTGCGCCAGGCGCCAGGCCCGGGCCAGGAACTTGGCTGAGCCCGACGGCGACACGTCGGCCCAATCCACGTCGTCCTCGGGCGGGGAGGCGAACACCATGGTCAGGCGGACAGCGTCCACGCCGAACTTGTCCAGCTGTTCGCCGAGGTCAACGCCGTTGCCCAGGGATTTGCTCATGGCCTTGCCGCCGTTGAGGACCTGGCCCTGGTTCAGCAGTGCACTGAAGGGTTCGTCGGCATCGATCATGCCGAGGTCGTGGATGACCTTGGTGAAGAAGCGGGCGTACAGCAGGTGGAGGATGGCGTGCTCCACGCCGCCCACGTACTGGCCCACCGGCATCCAGTCATTGATCTTCTGCGGATCGAAGGGACCGTCGGTGTAGTGCGGCGAAACGAAGCGCAGGAAGTACCACGACGAGTCAACGAACGTGTCCATGGTGTCGGTGTCCCGTTTGGCCGGCCCGTTGCAGGTGGGGCATTCCACGTTGACCCAGGACTCGGCTGCTGCCAGCGGGGAGGTGCCCTTGGGGGCCAGGTCCTCACCGCGGAGGTCCGCGGGCAGGGTTACCGGCAGCTGCTCATCCGGGACGGGAACTTCGCCGCAGGACGGGCAGTGGATGATGGGGATGGGTGTGCCCCAGAACCGCTGGCGGCTCAGCAGCCAGTCCCGGAGCCGGAAGTTCACGAACTTCTCGCCGGTCCCCTGCTGCTCGAGCATGGCAATGGCGGCGGGGATGGCCTCACCCTTGGGCAGGCCGTCCAGTCCGCCGGAATTGATCAGCGTCCCCTCCCCCGCCGTGGCGGTGCCGGTTACGGCCGGGTCCTCCTCGCCGGTGTCCAGGACCGCGCGGACCGGCAGGTCGAAGGCCTTGGCAAAGTCCAGGTCGCGCTGGTCGTGGGCCGGCACGGCCATGATGGCGCCGGTTCCGTAATCCGCCAGGACATAGTCGGCTGCCCACACGGGCAGCTTCTCCCCGTTCAGCGGGTTGATGGCGTAGCGGCCGGTGAAGACGCCGGTCTTCTCGCGCTCCGTGGACTGGCGCTCGATTTCCGAGAGTGCCTTGACCCGTTCGCGGTATTCGTCCAGGGCCGCGGCGTGTTCGTCCGTGACAAGTTCGACGGCGAGCGGCGCGTCCGCGGCGACCACGAAGAAAGTTGCCCCGTACAGGGTGTCCGGGCGGGTGGTGAAGACCGTGACGTCCTTGGCGGGCCTGCCGCCGTCGGCCTCGATCACGAAGTTTACGTGCGCACCCTCGGACCGGCCGATCCAGTTCTTCTGCATGGCCAGGACGCGTTCGGGCCAGTGGCCGCGGAGCTCGTCCATGTCATCCAGCAGGCGGTCCGCGTAGTCGGTGATCTTGAAGTACCACTGGTTCAGGGACTTCTTGGTGACGGTGGTGCCGCAGCGCTCGCAGGCGCCGTTGACCACCTGCTCGTTGGCCAGGACGGTCTGGTCCTTGGGGCACCAGTTGACCGGGGAGTTCTTCCGGTATGCCAGGCCACGCTCGTAGAAGCGCTTGAACAGCCACTGCGTCCAGCGGTAGTACTCGGGATCGGAAGTGTGCAGGCGGCGCGACCAGTCGGCGGAGATGGCGTAGCGCTTGAAGGAAGCGGCCTGGGTGTCGATGTTGGCGTACGTCCACTCGCTGGGGTGGGCGTTGCGCTTGATGGCGGCGTTCTCCGCAGGCAGGCCAAAGGAGTCCCAGCCGATGGGATGCAGGACGTCGAAGCCCTTCTGCCGCAGGTAGCGGGCTACCACGTCACCCATGGCGAACGCCTCGGCGTGGCCCATGTGCAGGTCGCCGGACGGGTACGGGAACATGTCAAGCACGTAGCGGCGCTCCCGCGACCCGTCGTCCGCCGGGGTGAAGACCTTGAGGTCTTCCCACACCTGGGGCCATTTGGCCTCCATGGCGGCGAAACTGTAGGTGCCCTCTTCAGGCTCCGCCGATACTGTTGTTGCTGTTCCGGTCTCTGTCTCCGGCTGAACGCCCACTGCTGCCCTCTTCTGTTCTGTTACGGCATCTGTGCTGCCATAACGGCCTGATCCTCCTGCTGCCGGCCCGGCGCCATGCCCCGGACACACAAAAGCCCCTCTCCATGGAGGGGCTGCCGCTCAGCTGTCCGATAGTCGGAGCCGGCGGCTAACTAAGCAGAAGGATCGCACGCATGGATCTACTTTAGCGCACCGGCACGTCCCCCGCCTCAGCCAGGCCGAACGGCCCGTTGCTTTGGCCGGGGCAAGCGCGCATGATCATCCCACAACGTTGGGAGGCGGCACACCATGTCAGAGGCAACCACTGCCGGCCCTGCTGAAGGACAGCCCCTCTCCCTGTGGCTGGCAACCGCCGGCGCTACCGATTTCCCTCAACTTCACGGCACCGTGGAAGTGGACGTGGCAGTCATCGGCGGAGGCATCGCCGGGCTCACCGCAGCGCTGGCCCTGAAACGCTCGGGGCGCTCGGTGGCTGTCCTCGAAGCCGGCCGGGTCGGAACCGGCGTCACTGGCCACACCACCGGCAAGGTGACATCCCTGCACCGCCTCGCTTACTCGGAATTGCAGCGCATCCATGGCACGTCCGCTGCCCGGGTTTACGGGCAGGCGAACCAGGCCGCCCTGGAACATATCGGCGGCGTAGTGGCGGCAGAAGACCTATCCTGCGGATTCCGGCGGGTTGTCAACTACACCTTCGCGTCAGGTCCTGATGCGCTGCCGGAAGTGCGGGCGGAAGCCGGACTTGCGGCCGCGCTCGGCCTTCCGTCGACCTTTACTGCCGACGTGCCCCTGCCGTTTCCGGTGGCCGGCGCCGTCCGGTTTGACGGCCAGGCCCAGATCCACGCGGTCCAGTATCTACAGGGGCTGGCAGGAAAGGTGGACGGCGGTGGCAGCTTTGTCTTCGAACGGACACGCGCGGTGGACCTTCGCGAGGGCACGCCCGTCACCGTTGCCGCCGGGACGGGAACGGTGCTGGCCCGGGACGCAATCGTGGCCACGAACGTTCCCTTCGGAGACCATGGCCGGTTTGAGGCCCTGTGCCGGCCGCACCGTTCGTACATCGTCGCCGCGCCGGTTGATGCCCCTCCCCTGGACGCGACCTTCATCAGCGCCGATGAACCTATGCATTCGCTGCTGACCGTGCAGCTGGACGGGACAACGTACCTCTTGGTTGGCGGCGGCGGCCATCCCGCCGCTGAGCAGGTTGATCCGGCACCGCGCCACGCCGGGTTGGCCCGCTACGCGCGCAGCCATTTCGGGGCCGGCAGCGTGTCCTACCGCTGGTCCACCCAGGATGCTTTGCCGCAGGACGGGCTGCCTTATGCCGGGCCGCTGAACCCTGACAGCCGGCACGCGTTCGTGATCACCGGCCTGCGCAAGTGGGGCCTGACCAACGGTACGGCCGCGGCACTGGCGCTTGCGGATCTCCTCAATGGCACTCCCAACGAGTGGGCCGCCCTGTTCGACAGCAACCGCGCGCCCCGGGGGCCCACGGCGCAGGCAGCCCCGGGGAGCGGAGACAGCCAATCCCGCACGGGCCCCGCAGCGCAGGCGGCGGACCTCGCGCCGGGCGATGGAACGGTGCTTGAGGCAGAAGGATCCAGCACGGCCTGCTACCGGGACGAGGCCGGCCACGTCCACGCAGTGTCGGCAGTCTGTACCCACCTGGGCTGCACGGTGGGCTTCAACCGGGCAGACCGGACGTGGGACTGCCCCTGCCATGGCTCCCGGTTCGATGTGGACGGCAAAGTCATCCAGGGTCCGGCCACTGAAGATCTGCCCCCGCGGCCCGTTCCCTGACGTCCGCATGCGTCCGCCGGGAAAATTCCCGGACACGGCAAGGGGCCGTCCCGCCGGAAAGGCAGGACGGCCCCTGGGTTGGAGAACCTACCTGACGTCCTCGTCCACCCACTCCATGGACTTGGTGACCGCCTTCTTCCAGAGCCGCATCTGGCGTTCCTGTTCGGCCTTGTCCATCTGCGGTTCCCAGCGCTTGTCCTCGGACCAGTTGGCCGAGCACTCGCCCAGGTCCTTCCAGAAACCAACGGCGAGGCCTGCCGCGTAGGCAGCACCCAGCGCCGTGGTCTCGATGACCTTCGGGCGGATCACCGGGACGCCCAGGATGTCCGCCTGGAACTGCATCAGGGCGTCATTGGCCACCATGCCGCCGTCGACCTTCAGCTCGCTCAGCGGCACGCCGGAGTCCGCGTTGACCGCGTCCAGCACCTCGCGGGTCTGGAATGCGGTGGCTTCCAGTGCTGCCCGGGCGATGTGGTTCTTGTTGACGAACCGGGTCAGGCCAACGATCGCGCCGCGGGCATCCGAACGCCAGTACGGGGCGAACAGGCCGGAGAATGCCGGAACGATGTAAACACCGCCGTTGTCCTTGACTGATGCGGCGAGGGTTTCCACCTCGGGGGCGCTGCTGATCATGCCCAGGTTGTCCCGCAGCCACTGGACCAGCGAACCGGTCACCGCGATGGATCCCTCCAGCGCGTAGTGGGGTTTGGCGTCGCCCAGCTTGTAGCCCACGGTGGTCAGCAAGCCGTTCTTCGAGTGGACGATTTCCTCGCCCGTGTTGAAGATCAGGAAGCAGCCGGTGCCGTAGGTGTTCTTGGCTTCGCCGGTTTCAAAGGCTGCCTGGCCGAAGGTGGCTGCCTGCTGGTCGCCCAGGATGCCTGCAACCGGTGTTTCGCGGAGCAGCTGTGAGCTGTGGACGGTGCCGTATACCTCGGAGGAGGACTTGATCTCCGGCATCATGCTGCGCGGAACGCCAAAAATGCCCAGGATCTCGTCGTCCCACTGCAGCGTCTCCAGGTCCATGAACAGGGTGCGGGAGGCGTTGGTGACGTCGGTGACGTGGACGCCGCCGTCGACGCCGCCCGTCAGGTTCCACAGGACCCAGGCATCCGTGTTGCCGAACACCAGGTCACCGGCCTCTGCCTTTTCCCTCGCGCCGTCAACGTTGTCCAGGATCCACTTGATCTTGGTACCGGAGAAGTAGGTGGCCAGCGGCAGGCCCACCTTCTGTTTGAAGCGGTCCGCTCCGCCGTCCTTGGCCAGCTGGTCCACGATGTCCTGCGTGCGGGTGTCCTGCCACACAATCGCGTTGTAAACCGGCTTGCCAGTGGTCTTGTCCCACACCACCGCGGTTTCACGCTGGTTGGTGATGCCGACGGCGGCAATATCGTGCCGCGTCAGGTTCGCCTTCGAGAGGGCCGAGCCGATCACCTCGCGGGTGTTGTTCCAAATCTCCGAGGCGTCATGCTCCACCCAGCCTGCCTGCGGGAAGATCTGCTCGTGTTCCATCTGGCCCGAGGACACAATGGCGCCGCTGTGGTCAAAGATGATGGCGCGGGTGCTGGTGGTGCCCTGGTCAATGGCGATTACGTACTGGTTCATAATGACGTCCTTGTCTGGTTGTTCGAACTGTTTGCCGGGGGCTTAAGAGGCGGCGGTGATGATGATCGGAACGATCCTTGCAACGATGCCGGCGAGGGCGCCGCCGACGAGCGGGCCAACCACCGGGATCCAGGCATAGCTCCAGTCACTGGAGCCCTTGCCCTTGATGGGAAGCACTGCGTGGGCAATGCGGGGTCCGAGGTCACGTGCCGGGTTGATGGCGTATCCGGTGGGGCCGCCGAGCGAAACACCGATGCCGACCACGAGCAGCGCCACGGCGAGCGGGCCAAGGCCCGAGGGGGTGCCGCCGAGGGTCAGGATCACGAAGACCAGGACGAACGTGCCGATGATCTCGGTGATCAGGTTCCATGTGGTGGAACGGATGGCCGGGCCGGTGGAAAACGTGCCCAGCTTGCCTGCGGGCTCGGGCTCGTCATCAAAATGCTGCTTGTAGGCCAGCCAGCAAACCACGGCACCGAGGAAGGCGCCCACCATCTCTCCGCCGAGGTAGGTAAGGGTCGTCCCGAAATCAACAGCGACTCCCGGGGCGTACTCGGCCTTGCCGTTGAGCAGCAGGCCCAAGGTCACGGCCGGATTCAGGTGGGCACCGGACTTGGCGGCGACGAAGACGCCACAGAAGACGGCGATACCCCATCCCCATGTGACCATCAGGAATCCGCCGTTGTTGCCCTTCGTTCCCCGCAAAGCCACGTTGGCAACGACGCCGCAACCCAACAGGGTCAGCATGCCCGTGCCAAAGACTTCGGAGAGGAAGACTATTCCTAGAGACATCTTTGACTCCTTCTTTGTTTAGTTGTCGGTCCTCCGCTGGTGAAGGACCGTTGGGCCGGGACGCTGGCGCGCCCCGGCCGGCCGCCCGGCCTCAGGAGACCAGGCTGTGCGTTTCCACGCGGTGGAATCGCTGCAGCACGTCCTGTGCCTGCTTGATCTCAGCGGCGCGGGCTGCAGCGTCCCACTTGAGCGGCACTGACAAAACCTCCGCCACTTCGTTGAGGAGTTCCCCGGTGACCAGCCCCCGGAAGGCCAGGGAGGTACGGCGGATGAGGACATCCACCAGGTGCCCCACCTGCTCGTTGGCCGCCATGAACTCCAGCTCCCGGACGGTGAGCTCCCGGGTGGACCGCAGCGGCTGGTCAGGGGCAGCGTCGAGGTACTCGATCACGGCGTCCGCCCGGGTACCGTACCGGGTCAGCAGCCCTGCAGTGCGGTCCGCGTCGCGGCCGGCACCCATGTGCGCCTTGATCCATTTCTGCACGCCCGCCTCGTCGGCCGGGAAGCCGGCGCCACCGCCGATGGGGAGCTGCGCCGTCGACACCTTGCGCTGGACCCCGAGCTCGGTGAGGACGTCATTGGTCAGGTGCTCGGCGAGGGCCCGGAAGGTGGTCCACTTGCCGCCCACCAGGCTCAGCACGACGGCGCCGGTTCCGTTTGTGCCCGACGCGCGCCGTTCAATGCGGTAGTCGCGGGACACGAAGCCGGGCTGGGTCGCGTCGTGGCTCGGCAGGGGGCGCACCCCCGAGAACGTGTAGACGATGTCGTCGGGGGTCACCTCGACGGACGGGAAGACGTGGCGGATCAGGTCGAAGAAGTACTGGATTTCCTCGTCGGTGCAGACGGCGTCTTCCGCCATGTCCGCGTCGACGTCCGTAGTGCCCACCAGCACCCGGTCGCCCATGGGGTAGATGAGGACAATCCGGCCGTCGGTGTGTTCGAAGAAGATTTCCCGGCCGCGGCAGGCGGCGAGCAGGCCCGGGTGGTCCAGCACGATGTGCGAACCCTTGGTGCCGCCCATGAAGGCGGAGGCTGCACCCATGGACTCATTGGTCAGGTCCACCCACGCGCCGGTGGTGTTCACGATAATGTCCGCGGTGAAGTCAAATTCCTCCCCGCTGAGTTCGTCGCGCAGCCGGACGGTGCTGCCCCGGCCGGTCCCCGGGTTGGGCTCCGGGGACATGGATTGCAGCGAGAGGTAGTTGCTGGCCCGGGCGGTGTCACCCTGCGCGCCGGCGCCCTGGGAACGGCCGGCCTTTTCGCCGTCCTGGAGGACGTCAAGGGTCAGCCGCTCCGGGTTGTGCACCGAGGCATCGAAGTAGGTGGCGGTGTATTTGACGTCCGACCGGAGCGCGGGCAGTTCCTGCAGGGCTGCCTTGTGGGTCCGGAACTGGTGCCGGGGCACCGTGCCGCCATCGCGGGAGAATGAATCGTAAAGGCTAAGGCCCACCTTGATGAGGAATGCGCCGCGCTCCTTGGGCTTGCCCTGCTGTTTATGGGTAAGGAAGCGCAGGGGTGCAGAGAGGATCCCGGAGAAGGTGCTGAAGATGGGGATGGTGGTCTGCAGCGGCTTGACGTAGTGCGGGGCGATTTTCAGCAGGCGGTTCCGCTCCACCACTGATTCGCGGACCAGGCGGAACTCACCGTTTTCCAGGTACCGGATGCCGCCGTGGATCATGTGCGAGGATGCACCGCTTGCGCCCTGGCAGTAATCACCGCGTTCGACCAGCGCCACATCGACGCCCTGCAGGGCCAGGTCACGGAACGTTCCCACTCCGTTGATGCCGCCGCCAACCACCAGCACCTTCGCGTGCGGACGGCGCCGCAGGCCGTGGACGGATGCGCGTTCGCCTCCTGGCCGGGGCGTATTAACAGATGGTTGGACAGTTGAATCCTTGGGTCCCAAAACGACTCCCTTGGGGCTTTGTGTGTTGCGGTCGCCACTGTGCGGCACCGCCGTTCTGCTCTATTGTTTGGAGAAATGGAAAATGGAGTCAAGCACTATGCACAAACGTGCAGAACGGAAGTGAGATGGCACTTTCCCGCGACCAGGATGCCCTCCGAGCTGCACAAATGTATTACCTGCAGGACCTCACCATGGACGCGATCGCACGCGAGCTGCGAACGTCCCGGTCCACCGTTTCCCGGCTCTTGTCATCGGCGCGGGAGTCCGGCCTGGTGCAGATCCAGATCCGCAACCCCCTGGATACCGGACCGGAACTGGAGGGCATGATCCGGCGCCGGTACAACCTGGACGTCCATGTGGTTCCCATCCTCGGGACGCTCAATGAAGCCGAGACCCTGGACCGCGTGGCCATGCAGGCCGCCCGCACCATCGGGCCCCTGGTGGACTCGAACGCGATCATCGGCGTGGCCTGGGGATCCACGCTCAGCGCGGTCAGCAGGCACCTGACCAGGAAGATTACCCACGACAGCGTGATCGTCCAGCTCAACGGCGCCGGTAACATGCACACCACCGGCATCACCTACGCAAGTGACATCATGCGCCGGTTCGGCAGCGCCTACGGAGCACGGGTCGAACAGTTCCCCGTCCCGGCCTTCTTCGACCACGCCGCCACCAAGACGGCCATGTGGAACGAGCGCAGCGTGCAGCGCGTCCTGGAACTGCAGGCGAAGATGAGCATCGCCATCTTCGGTGTCGGCTCGGTCCACGCCGACTACCCAAGCCACGTCTACGCCGGCGGCTACCTCGATGAAGAGGACCTCAACGCCCTGGCCAACTCCGACGTCGTCGGAGACGTTGCCACCGTGTTCTTCCGGGACGACGGGTCCTCTGACGGGATCGTCCTCAACGAACGCTCCACAGGCCCGTCACTGGCACAGCTCCGGCAGGTACGCCGCAGGATCTGCGTAGTATCCGGGGTTTCCAAGATCAATGGCCTGCGCGGGGCCCTGGCCGCCAGGCTCGCCACCGACCTGATCCTGGACGAAGCCACCGCACGCCGCCTCGTCGATTACGAGGGCCTGACCAGCTGAAGTAGGTAGAGTCGTTGCCATGAGAACCTCACCCCGGCTCAGCCTGAACAACGGCGTGCTGATAGACCAGCTCGGCTTTGGGCTGTACAAGGTGCCGGCAGCCGACGCCGAAGGCCTGGTCGCCACGGCGCTCGCCGCCGGGTACCGCCACTTCGACACCGCTGCCATGTACGGGAACGAGACCGGCGTCGCGCGCGGCATCAGTTCCCAGCTGGAGGCGGGATCGGGCAGTGGCGGCTCGGGCGAACTGTTCCCGCCCCTGGCCCGTGAAGACGTGTTCGTCACCACGAAGGTGTGGAACGACCACCATGGCTTTGACGCCACGCTGCGCGCCTTTGACGATTCCATGGTCAACCTGGGCCTGGACTATGTGGACATGTACCTTATCCACTGGCCATGCCCCCGCCGCGGGCTCTTCACCGAGACCTACCGCGCCCTGGAAACCCTGTACCGGGAGGGCAGGGTGCGTGCCATCGGCGTCAGCAATTTCCAACCGGCCCACCTTGACCGCCTGCTCGCCGGCGCCGAGGTGGTCCCCGCAGTCAACCAGATCGAACTCCACCCCTGGCTGCAACAGGAGGAACTGCGCAGCAAGCACGCGGACCTGGGCATCCGTACCGAAGCCTGGAGCCCGCTGGGCCGCGGCCAGGTGCTGGCAGACCCCGTCATCCAGGCCTGCGCTGCCGAACACGGCCGGACGCCCGCCCAGGTGATCCTCCGCTGGCATATGCAACTGGGCAACATCGCCATTCCCAAGGCGAGTTCGGAGGCGCGCATCCGGGAGAACCTCGATGTCTTCAACTTCGAACTCTCAGCACGCGACATGGCGGCGATCAACGCGCTGGACCGCGGGCAGCGGACCGGGTCCCACCCGGACAACGTCAACTAGGGCAGGCCATGGATACCGTGAACCCAGCGCCCTCCCCTGCGCCCGCATACGTCAGCGCCGGCCTTTCCGGCCGCACCCGGGCCTCCGCCGTCACCCTCGACGGCGGCACCGTGGCTTACTGGACCTATGAGCCGCTGGAGGCCACCCCGGACACCCGAACCATCCTGGTGGTCCATGGATTCCGCGGCGACCACCACGGGCTCCTGCGCGTGGCGGACCAGCTCCCGGACATGCGCATCATCATGCCGGACCTCCCCGGCTTCGGCAGCTCGGACGCCTTTACCCACGGCCCGCACTCAGTGGAACGCTATGGGCAGTTCATCACCGATTTCATGGCGGCACTGGGCCTGGGCCAAGACACAGTACTGCTGGGACACTCGTTCGGATCCATCGTGGCGGCCCACTTCGTGGCCAACAACCCGGACGCAGTGCGTCCCCTCATCCTCATCAACCCCATTGCAGCGCCGGCGCTGGAGGGACCCAAGGGAGTCATGACCCGGCTGGCGGTGCTGTACTACAAGCTTGCTGCGCGGCTTCCCCGCAGGCCCGGCCTGGCACTGCTGCGGAACCCCCTGATTGTCAGGGTGATGAGCGAGACCATGGCGAAAACCCGCGATCACGGGCTGAGGGCCTACATCCACGGCCAGCACCATGCCTACTTCAGTTCCTTCGCCGACAGGGACAGCCTCCTGGAGTCCTTTACCGCCTCCGTCAGCCACCACGTGGCCGAGGTCGCCCGCCGGCTGCGGCTGCCCGTGCTGCTGGTCGCCGGCGAGAAGGATGAAATCGCCACCCTCCCCAGCCAGCACCGCCTCCTGGACATGCTCCCGGACGGCGAACTCAAGGTGATTCCCGGCGTCGGGCACCTGATCCACTACGAAACGCCTGAACCGGCCGCCCGTTACATCCGCAGCTTCCTAAAGGACCATCCCGCGTGAAGATCGTCATCGATGCACGTTTCACCCGTACCGACCACCACGACGGCATCAGCCGCTACGGGGCCAGCCTGATCGCCGCAACGGCCAAGATCGCGGACGTGTCCATGCTGGTTTCCGACGAGCGGCAGCTGGCGCTGCTGCCTGACGTGCCCTACACGCTCATCAGCAGCCCGCTCTCGCCCCTGGAACTGTTCGTTGCCCGGAAGGTCAACGCGCTTGGAGCGGATGTGGTGGTCTGCCCCATGCAGACCATGGGCACCTGGGGCCGGAAGTACGGACTGATCCTGACCCTGCACGACCTGATCTACTACGAGCACCCCACTCCCCCGGGTTTCCTGCCGGCCCCCGTCCGCCTCCTGTGGCGGCTGTACCATAAGGCGTTCTGGCCGCAGCGCCTGCTCCTGGACCGGGCCGACATTGTTGCCACCATCAGCCGGACCACGGAGGCACTGATGGCCAAGTACCGGCTGACGCGCCGGCCCGTACGCATCATCGCCAACGCCCCGCAGCCGGCCCAGGAACCGCGGGAGCCCGCCGCCGGGGCGGACAAGACGATCATCTACATGGGCTCCTTCATGCCGTACAAAAACGTGGAAACCATGGTGGCCGGCATGGCCGGGCTGCCCGGCTACACCCTGCACCTGCTCAGCCGGATCACGCCGCAGCGGCGGGCGGAGCTGGAGCGCATCGTCCCCCGGGGCGCCTCCGTCGTGTTTCATAACGGAGTCACGGATGCCGAGTACGACGGACTCCTGCGCCGGGCCACGGCGCTGGTGAGCCTGTCCCGCGCCGAAGGGTACGGGCTGCCCCTGGTGGAGGCGATGGCGGTGGGTACCCCGGTGATCGCCAGTGACATTCCGATCTTCCGGGAGGTGGGGTCGGATGCCGCAATCTATGTGGATCCCGAGTCACCCGGACAGTTCGCTGACGCGGTGGGTCAGCTGCGCGACGACGAACGCTGGCAGGACCTGTCCCGCCGCTCCATGGCCCGCGCGGCCAAGTTCAGCTGGGACGAATCGGCGCGCCAGCTGGTGGACGCGGCCCATGAGGTAGTGGCGAAGAGGCGGCGGGCCTGACGCAGGTTCGGTTGCCGGACGAACCTAGAGCACGTCGACGCCGTCCAGCCGCAGCTGCACGGGGTCCATGGTCCGTTTGGCGGCCACGGCGGCGCGGGTGACCCGGAGGACGCGGACGACGGCGGCGGCCTGGCCATACGGGAAGAACAGCAGGGTCCGGACGTCCTCGGCCGAGCGCCTGCCGGTGGGCGGAGCGGTGGGCAGGAGCGGCGCCGGGCCTGCTGTTCGCAGGGCGATGCCCGCGCCGGCCAGGTCCGCTTCCACGGCACCCGTGTAGTGTTCGACGGCGGCGCGCGGCCCCGTCACGGAGGCGATGCGCACCGCCGGTGGAAGCTGGAGTTCCATCCGCAGGGACAGCTCGCGCCGGGCATAGCCGGCGGGGTCCCACCGCAGCAGCGCACCGGTGGCGGCGGTATCCGTGGCAGTGACCACCACCAGGCCTTCCGCCGCCGCGGGGCGGACCAGGGCGGCTGCGTTGAACCAGCGGCGCAGGGTGTCCTCGCCTGCGCGGAGGCTTTCCCGGCGCAGCAGCGAATCCCCGTCCAGCAGCAAGGCGGCGGCATAACCGCCCTCCGCGACGGGCTCGGCGCCTACCGTTGCCACCACCAGTGCCTTGCCCGCCCCCACTGTGGCCTTCACCTGGTCGCCGGAGGACGTGATGACGGTGGTGCCGGGAAAAGCGCGGCCCAGCTCTTCAGCGGTGCGCAGGACTCCCGTGGCCCCTTTCCGGAGCCGCCGCCCGCCGCAGTGGGAGCACTTCCAGTCCGGAGCCGGGGTGGAACACCAGCGGCATTGGGGCAAGACGGCTGTTCCGGCCAGGGCCAAGGGTCCCTGGCAGTGGCCGCACCGGGCGGGTTCGCGGCAGGTTTCGCACACGAGGGAGGGCGCGTAGCCGGCCCTGGCCACCTGGACCAGGACGGGGCCACGATCCAGTCCCTGCTTGGCTGCCTGCCAGGCGGCATGGGGCAGCCGCGCGATGGTGGCCAGGGGATCACGTTCCTGCTCGAAGCTGTCAGCCGTGTTGACCACGCGCGGGACGGTCGTGCGGACCGTGGAACGCTCGGCTTCAACGGGGACGGCCCAGCCGGCCTCCACCAGCCGCTGGACTTCGGTGCTGCGGGCGTGCCCTGCCAGGAGGCAGGCTGTGCCCTCCTGTTCTGCCCGCAGGAGGAGGACTTCCCGGGCGTGGGCGTAGGGTGCGCGCTGCTCGATGTGGAGGTCGTCGCCGTCGTCCCAGCAGGCAACCAGGCCCAGGTCCTGCACCGGCGCGAAGGCGGCGGACCTGGTGCCGATGGCGATCCTGGCCCGGCCCGCGAGGAGGCGCAGGAAGTTCCGGTACCGCGGCGTGGGGCCGTCGTCCGCCGTGAGCCTGGCCACGGCCTCCTCCGGCAGCAGCTCCATCAGCGCCTGCTCCAGCCGGTCCAGGTCGCGGTAGTCGGGCACCACCAGCAGCGCGCCCCTGCCTGAGGCGTAAGCAGCGGCAGCGGCCTGGGCAAGGAGCGCCGGCCAACCGGCGGCCCCGTAGCCCTGGAGAGGATTGATGACCGCACGCGGGGATCCGCCGGCTGCCAGGTGGCGCAGGAAGGCAGCTCCGGTGCGGTAGGCGGTCCACGCAGAAACGCCTGGAACAGCCGGAACGCCCTGGGTGTCTTCGGCTTCCGCAGTATGTGGTCCTGCTGTGCCATCCGGACCTGCGGGGTCGCCCTGGTCTGCAGGGTCCAGGGATGCCGGGTAATCCTTTTCGAGCCGGGCGACACGGGGCGGTACGGCAAGGCGGAGGACGTCGCTGAGCGTGCCGGCGTAGCGTGCAGCGACGGCCCCGGCAAGGTCCCTGGCGGCGGGGGTAAGGACCGGAACCGGTGAGACTACTTTCGACAGCGGCACCAGGGTGTGTCCGGCGTCGGACTCCGCCCGGCGCTCCAAAAGGAAACCGCTGAGATCCTGGCCATTGAACTTGACCTTGACCCTTACTCCGGGCTGGGCGTCCTGGTCCAGCGCAACCGGGACCGCGTAATCGAAGGGGCGGTCCAGGTGCGGCAGGGACGATTCCACGAGGATCCGAGCCACGGGAAGCTGCTTGGCCAGGTCCGCGCCGACAGGCAGTGCGCGGGCTGGAAACCCCTGCAGCAGGGACGGCTGGACGGAACTGTCAGCGACCACTGGGGCTCCCTCCGTTCAGCTGCCAGGTTGGACATGAACAGCCAAGCATAGGCCACTGACAGTGCGCTTCCCGTCCCGGCCCGAAGATTCCGGGTCCGGGCAGGAAGTCACCTAAGCGTTGAAGAACGCCTTCAAATCATCTACCCGGTCCAGGCGTTCCCACGTGAAGTCGGGATCGTCGCGGCCAAAGTGGCCGTGGGCAGCAGTCTTGGCGTAAATGGGGCGCTTCAGGTCGAGGGCATCGATGATGGCCCGGGGACGGAGGTCGAAGATTTCCGCAATGGCGTCGCTGATCCGGGCGGGATCCACGGTTTCGGTGCCGAACGTCTCGACATACGTTCCTACGGGGCGGGCCTGGCCGATGGCGTACGCGATCTGGATCTCTGCACGCCTGGCAAGTCCCGCGGCCACCACGTTCTTGGCAACCCAGCGCATGGCGTAGGCGGCAGAACGGTCCACCTTGGATGGATCCTTGCCGGAGAAAGCACCGCCGCCGTGGCGCGCCATGCCGCCGTAGGTATCGACAATGATCTTGCGGCCGGTGAGGCCGGCGTCACCCACGGGGCCGCCAATGACGAATTCGCCGGCCGGATTGAGGATGTTAGCGGTCCGGGAAATGTCGAGGTTGGCCGCGGCCAGGACGGGTTCGATAACGACGGCGGCGAGGTCCGCGCGCAACTGCTCCAGGCTTGCACCCTCTGCGTGCTGGCTCGAAATCACCACGGTTTCAATCGACACGGGAACGTCCTTGTCGTACCCCACCGTGACCTGGGTCTTGCCGTCCGGGCGGAGGTAGGCCAGCTGGCCTGTCTTGCGGACGTCGGTGAGGCGTTCGGAGAGCCGGTGGGCCAGCCAGATGGGTGTGGGCATATAGGAAGGAGTCTCGTCGCTGGCGTAGCCGAACATCAGGCCCTGGTCGCCAGCACCCTGGAGGTCGTAGTCGTCCTCCTGGCGGCCCTCGCGGGCTTCCAGCGAATTGAACACTCCACCGGCGATGTCGTTGGACTGCTGGCCAATGGAAACGGACACGCCGCAGCGGGCACCGTCAAAACCGTTCGCTGAGGAGTCATAGCCGATGCCAAGGATGGTCTCGCGGACGATCTGCGGGATCTCGACGTAGGCGTCGGTGGTGACTTCGCCCGCCACGTGCACGAGCCCGGTGGTCGCCATCGTCTCCACGGCCACGCGGGACTCGGGGTCCGCGGACAGCAGCGCATCCAGGATGGCGTCGCTGATCTGGTCGCAGATCTTGTCCGGATGGCCTTCGGTGACCGACTCGGACGTGAAGAGCCGGAGCGCGGAGGGCGTGGCCCCATGGGTCTGGGGAAGGTGCAGCGGTAAAGTCACTCAACTACCTTACTGGTTGGAAGGCGCCGGCCCCGCGGGAGATGTCCTCCCGAGAAGCAAACGTGGTGCGGAACACTCAGGTCCGGGGCGAAACCCGGTTAAGTTCAAAGCCGATGCGGGCAATGATGGCTTCCGAAACCTCAGTCTTGGTTCCGGCCGCTGCCTGTGGTTCGGAGCCGGCGCGCGAGAGGATGACCACCGAATTGGAGTCCTGCCCGAAGACTTTGTCCGTGCCCACATGGTTGACCACCAGCAGGTCGCAGCCTTTTCGCTGCAGCTTCGCTTCGGCGTAGGCGAGGACGTCGCCCTGGCTGTCACCGGTTTCCGCCGCGAAGCCGACGATGAGCTGGCCGGCCCCGGAAGGTCCCTCGTTGCGTTGCTCCACGAGTTCCTGCAGGATGTCCGGGTTGCGGACCAGGGTGATGACGGGGTCTGCGGTGTCGTCGCGTTTCTTGATCTTGGTGTCGGAGACATCGGCCGGGCGGAAGTCGGCCACGGCGGCCGACATAATGATGACGTCGGACCCGGCAGCGGCATCCAGCGCGGCGGTCCGGAGCTCCAACGCAGTCTCCACGCGAACCACCTCCACCCCTGCAGGCGGCTGGACGTCCATGTGCGCCGCCAGCAGCCGGACGGTGGCACCGGCATTCCGGGCGGCGACGGCCAGCGCCACGCCCTGCTTGCCGGAGGACCGGTTGCCGAGGAAACGGACGGGGTCCAGCGGCTCACGGGTGCCGCCTGCGCTGATGGTTACGGTACGGCCGGCAAGGGGCAACTGGAAGTCGGACTGTCCCTGGACCAGCGCCATGGCGGCGTCAAAAATCGCCTGCGGTTCCGGGAGCCTTCCCGGTCCGGAGTCAGCGCCCGTCAACCTGCCGGAGGCGGGTTCGAGGACAGCGGCGCCCCGGCCGCGGAGCGTTTCAACGTTGGCGCGGGTGGCGGCGTGCTGCCACATTTCGGTGTGCATAGCGGGCGCGAACAGCACTGGGCCGTGCGCCATCAGGAGCGTGTTGGTCAGCAGGTCACCGGCCTGGCCGGTGGCGGCTTTGGCCAGGAGGTCAGCGGTCGCGGGTGCAACAACAACGAGGTCGGCCTCGTGGCCGAGCCGGACGTGGTTCACCAGGTGGACGTCGTCAAAGACGCTGTTGCTGACGGGGTTTCCGGACAACGCCTCCCAGGTGGCGGTGCCGATGAAGCGGGTGGACGCCTCCGTGGGGATCACCGTGACGTCATGGCCGGCTTCAGTAAAAAGCCGGAGGAGCGATGCCACCTTATAGGCGGCAATCCCTCCCCCGACTCCGAGGACTATGCGCACGTGATCTCCGTCAGCATGTCAGTTGGCGGCAGGTTACTCTGCGGCTTCGATCGGCGTGGAGACCAGCTTGCCTTCGTTGATCTCGCGCAGGGCGATGGACAGCGACTTCTCGTTCAGCTTGGTGTCAACCAGGGGTCCGACGTATTCGAAGAGGCCCTCGTGCAGCTGGGCGTAGTAGGCGTTGATCTGACGAGCGCGCTTGGCACCGAAGATCACCAGGCCGTACTTGGAGTCGGCCGCTTCGAGCAGCGAGTCGATCGGCGGGTTGATGATGCCTTCAAGGTTCGTGGACACGAATTCTCCAAATTCCTAGCGGGCTGACGGTTCCGGCAGGTGTGGATGCGGTGTCAGCCCCATGAGTGAAACAAGCTCGTCCGCTGCCCGGCGGACGTCGTCATTGATGACGGTGTGGTCGAACTCCGGTTCAGCAGCAAGTTCCAGTTTAGCGGTTTCCAGGCGCCGCTGCTGTTCTTCGGGGGTTTCGGTGCCCCGGCCCACCAGCCGGCGGACCATCTCGTCCCAGGTGGGGGGAGCCAGGAAGACGAACTGGGCGTCCGGAACGGCCGCTTTCACCTGCCGGGCGCCCTGGAGGTCGATTTCCAGCAGCACCGAACGGCCCTCCTCGATGGCCCCGTTCACGGTACTTTTGAGCGTGCCGTAGGTGTTCTGTCCGTGGACGACTGCCCACTCGAGGAGTTCACCATCGGCGATGAGCTGCTCGAACTCCTCCTTGGACTTGAAGAAGTAGTGGACGCCGTCCACTTCGCCGGGCCGGGGCGCCCGGGTGGTGGCTGAAACGGAAAGCCAGACCTCGGGGTAGTTGTCCCGGATGTAGGTGGACACGGTGCCTTTGCCAACAGCCGTCGGACCTGCGAGGACTGTCAGTCCCGGTTTCTTGCTCACGTATTCCTTTTGCCACGGTTGGGGGAGGACAGGCGCCGCCTGTGCCTCAGTGCTCGTCTATAAAATCTACCAGCGCCCGGCGCTGGTGGACGCCCAGCCCACGGACCCTGCGGGACGCCGCTATGCCCAGCTGCTGCATTATGGCGGCGGCCCGGACCTTCCCGATGCCCGGGAGGGCCTCGAGCAGCTCCGAAACCCGCATGCGGGCCAGCGCGTCATCCTCCAGTGCGGAACTGATGATGTCGGCGGCCGACCTGTCCCCGTTCCGGAGGCTCTCCTTGGCAGCAGCACGGGTAGCCCTGGCCGCAGCCGCCTTGCCCAGGGCCTCGGCCCGTTCAGACGCGGATAAAGGTCGCAGGACCATCACGGACACCCCCGGAGTCGGCGGATTTCATCCAAGGGCGGCCGCCCTTGGACCTGTCCTGAAACTACCCTCTGGTTCAGCCCGAATCAATGCATCCGGACAATTGCCGGCCTATTCGCCCCGCAGCCCCTCCAGTGTCCGCAGGGCCGCCTCACGCAGTCCGCGGGTTTCCGGGCCCGCCGCGAGGATGTCGCGGCTCGATGTTCCCAGGACCAGCGGGTAGGCGTCGCCGAACGTGGTCCTGAGCCCGGCCGGGGTTGCCCCCTGGGCCCCGAGCCCGGGTGCCAGGATGGGTCCACGGACGGCGGCGAGGTCCAGTTCCAGTTCTGCCAGGGCGCTCCCCACGGTGGCGCCGACCACAAGGCCGACAGAGCCAAGGCTTCCGGCGTACCGTGAGTTCTCCGCGGCCGCGGACTCCGTGATCCGGCGGGCCACGGAATCCTTTCCGCCGACGTGCTGGACCGAGGCGCCCTCGGGGTTGGATGTCAGTGCCAGCACGAACACACCGCGCCCGGTTTCCGCCGCGAGATCCAGCGCGGGGCGCAGTGACTCGAAGCCGAGGTAGGGGCTGAGGGTGACGGAATCGGCTGCCAGCGGGGAGCCGTCCCGAAGCCAGGCGTCCGCGTAGGCGGCCATGGTGGAGCCGATGTCGCCGCGCTTGGCGTCGGCGATGGTGAGTACCGACTGGTTGCGGGCTTCAGCCAGGACCTCTTCCAGGACGGCCAGGCCGGCGGATCCGTGGCGTTCGTAGAGGGCCACCTGCGGCTTGACCGCGGCAGCGAGCGAAGCCACCGCCTCCAAAGCCGTCAGCGAGAACCGACGCAGTCCGGTGGCGTCGTCGTCCAGCCCCCAGGCCTTCAGCAGGGAGGGGTGTGGGTCGATGCCGACGCAGAGCGGGCCGCGGGCGGCCATGGCCGCGCCGAGCCGGGAGCCGAAGGACTCCCGGCCGGCGCCTGGCACCGGGTTGGTGCCCGATACCTGCTCAGGCATGCTGCAGGGCCGCCTTCTGCGATTCCGCGAGGGCTGCCGCGTGCTCCTGCAGGCTGGTAACGGACCACTGGTAGGTGCGCATGGCTTCGATGGCCTGTACCGCGGCGTTGAATTCGGCCACGGTGGTGATGCACGGGATGCCAATGGAGGTTGCCGCGGCACGGATCTCGTAGCCGTCGCTGCGCGCTTCGCCACCGGAGGGGGTGTTGAAGACCATGTCGATCTCCCCCGCCACGATGAGGTCGGCGATGGTCCCCTCCCCTTCGGCGCTGCTGCCCTCGGCGACCTTGCGGACCGGAGTGGCCTGGATGCCGTTGCGGCGGAGCACGTCGGCGGTGCCGCCGGTGGAGACGATCTCGAAGCCAAGGTCCGAGAGCCGCTTGACCGCCATGATCACGGAGCGCTTGTCCCGGTTGGCCACGGAGACAAAGACCTTGCCCTCGGTGGGCAGGGCGTTGTTGGCCCCTGCCTGGCTCTTGGCGAAGGCGGTGTCGAAGTGCTTGTCGATGCCCATGACCTCGCCGGTGGAGCGCATTTCAGGTCCGAGCAGGGAGTCCACCACCTTGCCTTCGAGGGTGCGGAACCGGCTGAACGGGAGCACCGCTTCCTTGACGGCCACGGGCGCGTCCAGGGGCAGGGTTGAACCGTCGCCGGACTCCGGCAGCATCTTGTAGGCGCTGCGGAGCTGGTTGATGGTGACGCCTGTGCCGATCAGGGCCGCGGCCTTGGCCATCTGGACGCCCGTGGCCTTGGACACGAAGGGCACGGTGCGCGAGGCGCGGGGGTTGGCTTCCAGGACGTACAGCACGTCGGAGGCCAGCGCGAACTGGATGTTGATCAGGCCCCGGACGCCCACGCCTTCGGCGATGGCGCGGGTGGCTACGCGGACGCGCTCGATGACGTTGCCCCCCAAAGTGATCGGCGGCAGGACACAGGCGGAGTCGCCGGAGTGGATGCCGGCTTCCTCGATGTGCTCCATGATGCCGCCCAGGTACATGTCGGTGCCGTCGAAGAGGGCGTCGACGTCAATCTCGACGGCGTCTTCCAGGAACCGGTCGATCAGCACCGGGTGGTCCGGGGTGATCTCGGTGGCGTTGGCAATGTAGCGGGAAAGGTTGGGCTCGTCGTAGACGATTTCCATGCCGCGGCCGCCCAGCACGTAGGACGGGCGGACAAGGACCGGGTAGCCGATCTCGTCCGCGATGGTCTTTGCGTCCTCGAAGGAGACGGCGGTGCCGTTCTTGGGCGACACCAGGCCGGCCTTGTCCAGCACGCGGGAGAAGGCGCCACGGTGCTCCGCGAGGTCGATGGCCTCCGGTGAAGTGCCCAGGATCGGCACGCCGGCGTCGGCCAGCTGCTGCGCCAGCTTCAGCGGGGTCTGGCCGCCGAGCTGGACGAAGACGCCCATGACGCCGCCGGTGCGTTCCTCTGCCGCGATGACCTCCAGCACGTCCTCGAGCGTGAGCGGCTCGAAGTACAGGCGGGTGGAGACGTCGTAGTCGGTTGAGACGGTTTCCGGGTTGCAGTTGACCATGACGGTCTCGTAGCCGGCCTTGCGCAGCGCCATGGAGGCGTGGACGCAGGAGTAGTCGAACTCGATGCCCTGGCCGATGCGGTTGGGGCCGGAACCGAGGATCAGGATGGACGGCTTGGAGTGCAGCGCAACCTCGTCCTCCTCGTCATAGGCCGAGTAGTGGTACGGGGTGTACGCGGCGAATTCGGCGGCGCAGGTGTCAACGGTCTTGTAGACGGGGCGGATGCCCAGGGCCTGCCGGACTCCGCGGACTACGGCCTCGGAGTTGTGGGTCAGGGCACCGATCTGCTCATCGGAGAAGCCGTGGCGCTTGGCGCGCTGCAGCATCTCCTTGGTGAGGGCTCCGGCCTGGCGGATCTCGTGCGAGATCTCGTTGAGCAGCTGCAGCTGGTCCAGGAACCAGGGGTCGATCTTGGTGGCTTCGAAGAGCTGTTCGACGGTGGCGCCGCCCAGGAGGGCGCGCTGGACCTGGTGCAGGCGTTCGGTGGTGGGACGCTTGGCCTTCTCGATGAGCTCTGCCACTTCGTATTCGGGGACGGAGCTGAAGTCCAGCTGCGAGCCCTTCTGCTCAAGGGAGCGGAGGGCCTTCTGCAGGGCCTCGGTGAAGTTGCGGCCCATGGCCATGGCTTCGCCCACGGACTTCATGGTGGTGGTCAGTGTGTTGTCCGCGGCCGGGAACTTCTCGAAGGCGAACCGCGGAACCTTGACCACCACGTAGTCAAGGGTGGGTTCGAACGACGCGGGGGTCTTCTGGGTGATGTCGTTGGGGATCTCATCCAGGGTGTAGCCCAGGGAGAGCTTGGTGGCGATCTTGGCGATGGCGAAGCCGGTGGCCTTGGACGCCAGTGCCGACGAGCGGGAGACGCGGGGGTTCATTTCGATGACCACCACGCGGCCGGTGGCGGGGTCGATGGCGAACTGGATGTTGCAGCCGCCGGTGTCAACGCCCACTTCGCGGATGACGGCGATGGCTACGTCGCGCAGCTTCTGGTACTCACGGTCGGTGAGGGTCAGCGCAGGAGCCACGGTGATGGAGTCGCCGGTGTGCACGCCGACGGGGTCGAAGTTCTCGATGGAGCAGACGACAACCACGTTGTCGTTCTTGTCCCGCATCATTTCGAGCTCGTATTCCTTCCAGCCCAGGATGCTCTCTTCGAGCAGGACCTCGCTGGTGGGGCTGTACTGCAGGCCCTGGCCGACGATGCGGCGCAGGTCATCCTCGTTGTAGGCCAGGCCGGAGCCCAGGCCGCCCATGGTGAAGGACGGGCGGACCACCATCGGGTAGCCCAGGTCCTGTGCTGCCGCGAACGCCTCATCCATGGTGTGGATGATGTGGCTGCGGGCGGATTCGGCGCCGCAGCGCTCAACGACGCCCTTGAACTTCTCGCGGTCCTCGCCGAGCTCGATCGCGGCGATGTTGGCACCGATCAGCTCCACGTTGTATTTCTCCAGCACACCGTTCTTGTCCAGGGCGATGGCGGTGTTCAGCGCGGTCTGTCCACCCAGGGTGGGCAACACGGCGTCGGGACGTTCCTTGGCGATGATCTTCTCCACCACCTCGGGGGTGATGGGCTCAACGTAGGTGGCGTCGGCGAACTCGGGGTCGGTCATGATGGTGGCCGGGTTGGAGTTCACGAGGATGACGCGGAGGCCTTCCTCCTTGAGGACCCGCAGTGCCTGGGTGCCGGAGTAGTCGAACTCGGCGGCCTGGCCGATGACGATCGGGCCGGAACCAATGACGAGGACGCTTTTGAGGTCTGTACGTTTCGGCATTACTTCTTGTCCTCAGTCTTGTTGTCGGTGGCGGTCTTGGTGTCAGCGTTTTTGGCGTCGCCCATGAGGTCGATGAACCGGTCGAAAAGGTACGCGGCGTCGTGCGGGCCGGCAGCAGCCTCGGGGTGGTACTGGACGGAGAAGGCCGGGATGTCCAGGCAGGCGAGGCCTTCCACGACGTCGTCGTTCAGGCTGATGTGGCTGACTTCCACCCGGCCGTAGCGTGCCTCCGGAGCCTGGGTGGCTCCGTCGAGCGGTGCGTCCACGGCGAAACCGTGGTTCTGGGAGGTGATTTCCACCTTGCCGGTGCGGCGGTCCATCACGGGCTGGTTGATGCCGCGGTGGCCGTAGCGGAGCTTGTAGGTACCGAAGCCCAGGGCCCGGCCCAGGATCTGGTTGCCGAAGCAGATGCCAAAGTAGGGCAGCTTCTCATCCAGGACGGAGCGCAGGAGCTTGACCTGGGCGTCGGCGGTGGCGGGGTCGCCCGGGCCGTTGGACATGAAGAAGCCGTCCGGGTTGACGGCCTTGACGTCCTCGAGGGTGGCGGTGGCAGGCAGTACGTGGACGCGGACGCCGCGCTCGGCGAACCGGACCGGCGTCATGGCCTTGATGCCGAGGTCGATCGCCGCAATGCTGAAGCGGGGTTCGCCCTCCCACCCGTGGTCCTTGGGTTCCACCACGTAGGCTTCGTCGACGCTGACTTCCTCGGCCAGGCGCGAACCCTCCATGGGGGCGCTGGCCAGGACGGCGTCAAGCAGTTCCTTGTCGGTGCCCTGCGCCGACTCGCCGGAGAAGATGCCGGCCCGCATGGTCTTATGCTCACGCAGGTGCCGGGTGATGGCGCGGGTGTCCACACCCTGGATGCCGACGATGCCCTGGGCCACCAGCTCCTCATCCAGCGACCGCTCGGAACGCCAGTTGGAGGGACGGCGCGCGGCATCGCGGACAATGTAGCCGGCCACCCAGATGCGCCGGGATTCGGCGTCGTCATCATTCACGCCGGTGTTGCCGATGTGCGGGGCGGTCTGCACCACCAGCTGGCGGGCGTACGAGGGATCGGTGATGGTTTCCTGGTAACCGGTCATGCCGGTGGCGAAGACGGCCTCGCCCAGGGCAGTGCCGGTGGCACCGTAGCTGGTGCCGCGGAAAATGCGTCCGTCTTCGAGGACCAGGGCTGCCGGAGCGGAGGTGGTTGCTGTCAATGTATTCGCTTTCACTGTCTTACTTTCCACTGGTGGCACCAGCCGCTGGGGCTGACGAAATCAAATCCTGAAGGGCCTGGTACAGCGCGTCCTTGTCCGCGGCGCGGCGGGTTCGGAAGCCGGTATCCAGTTCATGCGTGCCGTGCGTCCATCCGAGCACCAGGAGGCCGTCCTTCTCCACGAACTTCCCTGCCATGCCGCTGTCCTGGCGGACTTCAGTGAGGGAGGCTGCGGGGATGTACAGCGCGGGTGCTCCGGACCGCCCGTACAGGACGCCGTGCGGGTACACCTCAAGGGTGGAGTTGGTGCGGATGCCCAGCCCGTGCACCGCGATCCGGTCAAGCCAGTCACCGGCCGTTGTGGTGGCCACGTACTGCCCGTCGGCGGCGGCGGTGGGCTCGCCCGGGGCGGCGGGCACCGGGGGCAGTTGTGCGACGTCGGACTGGCGCTTCAGGCGGTTGCGCCACCCCATTGCGAGGAGGACAAACACGACGGCGACCACCGCCAGCATGGCAAGGCCGGGAAGGATCTTGTCCATCAGGCAGCCCCTGCCGGGGTTGCGGCGGCGTCCGGGTGGGGCGTGTTGAGGGCACCGCCGAGGACCGTCGGGTGGCCCCTGAAGAAGGTTGCCACCACCTTGCCCGGGAGTTCCCTTCCCTTGAAGGGCGAGTTGCGGCCCATGGTGGCCATCTTGAAGGGGTCCACCGTCCAGCGCGCGGCCGGATCCACCAGGATGAGGTTGGCGGGTTCCCCGGCTTCGATGGGCCGGCCCTGGTCGGCCAGCCGCCCGATCTTCGCGGCCGCGGTGGAGGTGACCCGGGCGAAGTCCGCCCACGTCATCAGGCCGGTCTCGATCATGGCGTGCTGGACCACCGACAGGGCCGTTTCCAGTCCGGTCATGCCCATGGCGGCCTGCGCCCACTCGCATTCCTTGTGCTCGCTGGGGTGCGGTGCGTGGTCGGTACCCACAACGTCGATCGTGCCGTCTGCCAGGCCGGCGCGCAATGCCTGGACGTCGGCGTCGGTGCGCAGCGGCGGGTTGACCTTGAAGACGGGGTCGTAGCTGCGGACCAGGTCGTCGGTCAGCAGCAGGTGGTGCGGGGTGACCTCTGCCGTGACGTCGATGCCGCGTTCCTTGGCCCAGCGGATGATCTCCACCGAACCTGCCGTGGATACGTGGCAGACGTGCAGGCGCGAGCCGACGTGCTGGGCGAGGAGGACATCACGGGCAATGATGCTTTCCTCGGCCACGGCGGGCCAGCCGGTGAGGCCCAGGACGGCCGAGACGTCGCCCTCGTTCATCTGGGCACCGGCGGTAAGCCGCGGTTCCTGGGCATGCTGGGCCACCACGCCGTCGAACGCCTTGACGTACTCCAGCGCCCGGCGCATCAACACGGGGTCGTGGACGCAAATGCCGTCGTCGGAGAACATGCGCACCCGGGCTCGGGAATCGGCCATGGCGCCCAGCTCGGCGAGCTGCTCCCCCGCCAGGCCAACGGTGACGGCGCCCACCGGGCGGACGTCCACCCATCCGGCGGCGCGGCCCAGCGTGTAGACCTGTTCCACGACGCCCGCGGTGTCGGCGACGGGCGTGCTGTTGGCCATCGCGTGGACCGCGGTGTAACCGCCCAGCGCCGCGGCACGCGTTCCGGTTTCCACGGTTTCGGCATCTTCACGGCCGGGTTCGCGGAGGTGCGTGTGGACGTCCACCATGCCGGGGAGTGCCACCAGGCCGGCGGCGTCGATGACGGTGGCGCCGTCAGCGGACAGGCCGTGGCCGATCTCGGCGATGATGCCGTCGCGGACCAGCAGGTCGGTGGGGTCGCCGCCCAGGATGGCGGCGCCCTGGATGAGGTACGTTCCGGTGTTGCCTGCCATCAGTTGCTCTCCTTGGTGAACGGGGCCGCGGCGTAGGCCGGTGCCCGGGTTGCTGCTGGTTCCCGGGTGTCCCCGGAGAGCAGCAGGTACAGTGCGGCCATCCGCACGGACACGCCGTTGCGGACCTGGGCCAGGACCGTGGAGCGGGGTGAGTCCGCGGCGGCGGCGCTGATCTCCAGGCCGCGGTTCATGGGTCCCGGGTGCATGATGATGGTGTCCGTCATGCCCAGGTCATCGAGGGCCCGGAGCCGGTTGTCGTCGAAGCCCCAGCGGCGGGAGTATTCGCGGGTGCTTGGGAAGAATGACGCGTTCATGCGTTCGCCCTGGACGCGGAGCATCATGACGGCGTCCACGCCGTTTGCGAGGGTTTGGTCCAGGTCGTAGCTGACGCTGCAGGGCCACTTGTCGACGCCCACCGGCAGCAGGGTGGGCGGGGCCACCAGCGTGACTTCCGCGCCCAGGGTCTGGAGCAGCCAGACATTGGAGCGGGCCACCCGGGAGTGCAGGACGTCACCGGCGATGGCTACCCGCATGCCTTTGAGGTCCGTTCCTTCGGAGCCCGTGCCGGCCAGGCGGGCCCAGTGCCGGCGCATGGTGAACGCGTCCAGGAGGGCCTGGGTGGGGTGCTCATGGGTGCCGTCACCGGCGTTGATCACGGCTGCGTCGATCCAGTCCGTGGCGGCCAGGCGGTGGGGCGCCCCGGAGGCCCAGTGACGGATGACGACGGCGTCAGCCCCCATGGCGGACAGGGTCTGGGCCGTGTCCTTGAGCGACTCTCCCTTGGAGACAGAGGATCCCTTGGCGGCGAAGTTGATGACGTCGGCGGAGAGCCGCTTGGCCGCGGCTTCGAAGGAAATGCGGGTGCGGGTGGAATCCTCGAAGAAGAGGTTGACCACGGTGCGGCCGCGCAGCGCCGGAAGTTTCTTCACTTCCCGCTCCCCCACGGCCGACATTTCCTCGGCAGTGTCAAGGATGCGGATGGCGTTCGAGAGGCTGAGGTCCCCGGTGGACAGGAGGTGTTTCATGCGCCGCCCTCGATCACGACTTCGTTGACCGGCGCTCCGGCGTCGGAGGTGTCCGTCTCTTCCAGCCGGACCCGGACCTTTTCGGCGGAGGAGGTGGGCAGGTTCTTGCCAACATGGTCTGCTCGGATGGGGAGTTCGCGGTGGCCGCGGTCGATCAGGACGGCGAGCCGGACGATGCGGGGGCGGCCGAGGTCAACGAGGGCGTCCAGGGCGGCGCGGATGGTACGGCCTGAGTAAAGGACGTCGTCGATGAGCACCACGACTTTGTTGTCGATGCCGGTCCGGGGCAGCCTGGTGGGGTACGGCGGCCGGGTGCCCTGGTGGGAGAGGTCGTCCCGGAACATGGTGACGTCGAGCTGGCCCACGATGGCGGCGGCATCAACGGTGTTGTCCGCGGCAGCGATTTTCTCGGCCAGCCTGACGGCCAGCGGGTAACCGCGGCGGGGAATGCCCAACAGGACCAGGTCCCGGGATCCCTTGTTGGCTTCGAGGATCTCATGGGCGATACGAGTGAGGGCCCGGTCAATGTCCGCCTGGCTGAGGACAACCCTGGCTGGAACCGGTGCGCTGGTGACAGATGTCAACGCTCGTCTCCCCTTTCCCCGCCTCACAGGACGGAATTAAAAAAGGAATGTTTGCTGTTCAAAATTACCACACGGACTATCCCGGTCCGGTGCCGTGGGAACGCGGCGCTGGTCACATTCCCGGGGCCCGATGCCGGGGTCCTTTGTGGTGCGGAGGTACGCGCCTAGGCTTTCGGATATGGCGATGTACCCGCAGCAACCCCCTTCCGGGCTTCCCGACGACCCCTACCGCGGCGCTCCCGGCCCCCTCCCGCAGCAGGCCAATCCGAGCTGGATGGGCCACGTGCACCCGGAGCATTACCGGACGGCCCCGGGCCACCAGGGCCAGCCGCTGGCTGTGATGGCCCCTGCCCAGGCAACGGGGCTGCAGGCGTCCCGAACCCGCGGCGGCCTGGTGGGGCTCTCGGTGGCCGGCGGCATACTGGCTTTCCTCAGCCTGTTCCTGGTGGTGCCGTTTCTGCTGTCCAACACCGGCGCCGCAGGCTTCCTGATCGGCTTCCTGGCGTCCCTGGTCCCCCTGGCCGTGGTCCTGGCTGCCGTCCACATCATCGACAGGTGGGAGCCGGAGCCCAAGCGCCTGCTGTTCTTCGCTTTCACGTGGGGTGCGGCGGTGTCCGTTGCCGTGACGCTCCTGATCCAGCCGTTCTTCGTCTTCGCGTTCCAGTTCACGGGCGAACCGGACCTGCGGACCTACATGGCAACCGTGCAGGCGCCCATCGTTGAGGAATTCGCCAAATCGCTTGGGTTGCTGATCCTCCTCCTTGCGGCGCGCCGGCAATTCGACGGCCCCGTGGACGGCGTGGTGTTTGCCTTCACCATCGCCGGCGGATTCGCGTTCACCGAAAACATCCTCTACTTCGGCCGTGCCATTGCAGAGTCCGCATCCCCTGCCAGCGGCCTGGCCCAGGTCTTCTTCCTCCGCGGCGTCATGTCCCCGTTTGCCCATGCGATCTTCACCGGCACCACAGGACTTGTGATGGGTTTCGCCGCCCGACGGTGGCATACCGGCGCATCGATCGGTGCATTCTTCGTGGGACTGCTGCCGGCCATGTTCCTGCACAACAGATGGAACAGCATGGGCCAGGGGTTCCTGCTGGACTACATCGTGGTCCAGGTACCGATCTTCCTGCTCGCGGTGGGTGGCATCATCTTCCTGCGGGTGGCCGAGAAACGGCTGACCCGCCAGCGCCTGTTGGAGTACTCGGCCGCGGGCTGGTTCACCCCGACCGAAGTCCAGTTGCTGGCTACGCGGGGTGGCCGGCGCACAGCCCTGGCATGGGCTGCCAGGTCGGGACGGAAGCGACAGATGAAGCAGTTCCTGAAGGCAGCCACCCAGCTGGCCAACACCCGGCAGCGCATCCTCAGCGGACGCGACGTACCGCTGCACCAGGCCGAGGAGCGGCAGCAGCTCCAGCACATCCTTTCCCTGCGCGCGGCGGTGGCCGGCTGACGGTCACCGGGAAACGCAGAAGGCCCCGCCGGTGGCGGGGCCTTCTGCGTGAGGTGCGTTGTCCTGCGGGTCAGGCGAGCAGTGAGGGCTTCAACTGCTGCAGCCGGCCCAGCAGTCCGTTGATGAACTGCGGAGACTCGTCGGTGGACAACGTCTTGGCCAGCGCAACTGCCTCGCTGACCGCCACTCCGTCAGGGACGTCGTCGTTGTATAGGAGCTCCCAGGTGCCGATGCGCAGGATGATGCGGTCCACGGAAGGCATGCGCTCCAGGGTCCAGCCCTGCGAGTAAGTCTCCAGGAACTCGTCGATGGCCGCCTGCTGGGAGACTACGCCTTCAACGATTTCCAGGGTGTAGGGGTTGACCACCTGGTCGGTCTTTTCCCGGCGTGCGCGAAGCACGTCGAACGCTGAAACAGAGCGCTGCTCCGCTTCGAAAAGAACATCCAGTGCCCTGCTGCGGGCTTTACCGCGGGCGCTCACTACTCAGAAACCCGGCCCAGGTAGCTGCCGTCGCGGGTGTCCACCTTGACCTTGGTGTTGTTCTCGATGAACAGCGGGACCTGGATTTCGTAGCCGGTCTCCAGGGTGGCGGGCTTGGTGCCTGCGGAGGAACGGTCGCCCTGCAGGCCCGGCTCCGTGTAGGTGATTTCGAGGACGACGCTCGGCGGCAGTTCGATGTAGAGGGGGTTGCCGTCATGGATGGCAATGTTGACCATCTGGTTTTCGAGCATGAAGTTGGTGGCGTCGCCGACCGTGGCGCCGGAAACCGTGATCTGGTCGTAGTCGGAGGTGTCCATGAACACGAAATCCGCACCGTCCTGGTACAGGTACTGGTAGTCACGGCGGTCCACGGTGGCCGTCTCGATCTTGAGCCCGGCGTTGAACGTCTTGTCAACAACCTTGCCGGACATCACGTTGCGCATCTTGGTCCGCACAAAGGCGCCACCCTTGCCGGGCTTGACGTGCTGGAATTCGATGACGTTCCAGAGCTGGCCCTCGAGCTTCAGGACCGTTCCGTTCTTAATGTCGTTAGTGGTTGCCACTGGTTTCCTCTGGTTTCTTTGTCTGGCCGCGTGGTCAGATGCTGTATACCGGGCGGGCACGCCGCAACGGCCCGCCTGCACGTGTTTGTCAAAAATCGCGTGGATGCAAAAATTCCACAACCATTGTACCGGTAAATACCCGGCAGCCTTTCCGCGGCTCCAGGACGGGGCTCAGCAGGCCAGGTCCAGGACGTCCCGGGCCCGCTGCAAGGCAACGGTGGAGGAGTAAATCTGGGCCGCATCCGCCGACTGTGCCACCCGGAGGTCCAGGGCCTTGGAAAAGGACTCAACGGCTGCCGAGGTCTGTCCGGCCGCGTATTGCGTGCGTCCCAGGTATTGCAGTGCAGGCGCTTCGCGGGATGTCCCGTGGACCTCGGCTACAAGTTGGCGGAACAGCTCGATGGCGCGGTCCATTCGGTGCGAGACGCTCAGCACTTCGGCCTCGAATAGGCGCAGCCGGAATGATTCCGGGTCCTTGAACCGTGCTTCGGCGAGCAGTTCGGCGGCGTCGGAGGCATGGCCCTCCACCAGCAGCACGAAGATCGGGTCTGCAGGGTCGGTGGAGGTGGCCAGGGCTTCCCTGACCGCGTCCTCGTTGATGATCTGCGGGCGGAGGGTATCCGGGTTGATCCTGATTCCAGGGAACCCGGCCTCGGGCCAGTCAGCGGTCCCACTCATGTCGCCCTGCATCAGGAAGCAATCTCCTGGTAGGCGGCGAAGAGCAGCGACGTGTCCGGGACGTCGAGGATTCCAGGCTTGGCGACGCCGTCCAGGACGACGAAGCGCAGCAGGTCCCCCCGGGATTTCTTGTCACGGCGCATGCCGTCGAGCAGGCCCTGCCACCGGTCCCGGCGGTAGGTGACCGGAAGCCCAAGCCCGTCAAGGATGCTGCGGTGCCGGTCGGCGTCGGCATCGCTGAGCCGCCCGACGCTGCGGGCGAGTTCCGCGGCGAACATCATGCCGACGGACACGGCGGCCCCGTGCCGCCAGGAATAGCGTTCCACCAGTTCGATGGCGTGGCCCAGCGTGTGGCCGTAGTTCAGGATCTCCCGCAGGCCGGACTCCTTGAGGTCCTCGGAGACCACCTTCGCCTTGACTGCGATGGCCCGTTCAATGAGTTCGCGGAGCGCTTCGGATCGGGGGTCCACCACGGCGGCCGGGTCCTTTTCGACCAGGTCGAGGATGGCGGGATCGGCGATGAAGCCGCACTTGATGACCTCGGCCAGGCCGGAAATGATTTCGTTCTTCGGCAGCGTGTCCAGGGTGTCCAGGTCCGCCAGGACGGCTGCGGGCGGGTGGAAGGCACCCACCAGGTTCTTGCCTTCGGCGGTGTTGATGCCGGTCTTTCCGCCTACGGACGCGTCCACCATGCCCAGCAGGCTGGTGGGCATGTGGATGACCTTGACCCCGCGCAGCCAGGTGGCGGCGACGAAACCGGCAAGGTCGGTCACCGCTCCCCCGCCCACGGCGACAATGGCGTCGGAACGGGTGAAATCGTTCTGGCCGAGGACCTGCCAGCAGAAAGCGGCCACCTGGATGTGCTTGCCTTCTTCCGCGTCCGGGATTTCGGCAGTGAGGGAGGTGAAGCCGGCAGCGGCGAGTTCGTCCCGGACGGTGTCTCCGGTGAGGCGAAGGGCGCGGGGGTGGATTACCAGGACCCGCCGGACGCGCTCCCCGAGCAGCCCGGGAAGGTCACGAAGCAGGCCGCGCCCGACGACGACGCCGTAGTTGTTGCCGGCACCTTCGCCGGTGACGTTGATCACTGTTGATTGCGTGTTCACTTTTCAACTTCCTGTTTGGCAGCTGCGTGGTTCCGCAGTGCTGCTTCCAGCCGTCCTCCGAGCTCAGGTATTGAGCCGTGGCGGACGTCCAGGGTGATGTCGGCCAGCCTCTCGTAGACCGGCCTGCGGGTGGCGAACATTGCCGTCCAGCGGCCCATGGCATCGCCGGCGAGGAGGGGACGGCCGGAGTTCCGGGCTATCCGGTCCGCCACGGTATCGGCGTCGCACTCCAGGTACACAACGGTGCAGCGGCTAATCAGTTGCTGCGTCCCCGAGTCAAGGACCGCCCCGCCGCCCAGCGAGATGATCGTGGGCGTGCCTTCGGCTTCCTCCACGGCGTCGGCAACGGTCCTGGCCTCGATCTCCCGGAACGCGTGTTCGCCGCGTCCTGCGAAGATGTCGGCGATGGACCCGTGGCCGGCAACGATCACCGCGTCCGTGTCGATGAACCGGGCGCCGACCTGCTGGGCGAGCTGCTGTCCGATGGCCGATTTGCCCACCGCCATCGGGCCGATGAGCACAATCGGCCGGTCGCCGAAAGGTCCGGGACTGCTGCGGTGGAGCACTACTGGCCGATCGAGTCCAGGGATGCCGGGATGCTGTCCAGGTAACCCTTGATGTTGCGCGCGGTTTCCGCCACGGAGTCACCGCCGAACTTTTCGATGACTGCTTCCGCGAGGACCAAGGCCACCATGGCCTCGGCCACCACGCCGGCGGCCGGAACTGCGCAGACGTCCGAGCGCTGGTGGTGTGCCTTGGCCGGCTCGCCGGTGCTGACGTCGATGGTCCGCAGGGCGCGAGGGACCGTGGCGATGGGCTTCATGGCAGCGCGGACGCGGAGGACATCGCCGATGCTCATGCCGCCTTCGATGCCGCCGGCGCGGTTGCTGGCGCGGACGATGCGGCCGTCGCCGTCCCTGACGATTTCGTCGTGGGCTGCGGAGCCACGGCGTGCAGCAGTCAGGAAGCCGTCGCCGACCTCAACCCCCTTAATGGCCTGGATGCCCATGAGGGCTGCGGCCAGCCTGGCGTCGAGGCGGCGGTCCCAGTGCACGTAGCTGCCCAGTCCGGGCGGGAGCCCGTATGCCAGCACCTCCACCACGCCACCCAGGGTTTCGCCTTCCTTGTGCGCGGCATCCACTTCGGCCACCATGGCGTCCGAAGTTTCGCGGTCGAAGCAGCGCAGGGGGTCTGTGTCGAGGGCGATGACGTCACCGGGCACGGGGAGCGGGCGGCCTTCAGGTACCGTCACGCTGGCGATGGACACGGTATGGCTGACAAGCTCAATGCCGAGGTGCTTGAGGAACTGGGCCGCCACGGTCCCCAGCGCCACACGGGTGGCGGTCTCCCGTGCGCTGGCGCGCTCCAGCACGGGGCGGGCTTCGTCGAAGCCGTACTTCTGCATCCCCGTGAAATCTGCGTGCCCCGGGCGAGGCCGCGTCAGGGGCGCGTTGCGCGCCTGGTCGGCGAGGAGTTCCGCGTCCACTGGGTCGGCGGACATGATCTGCTCCCACTTGGGCCATTCGGTGTTCCCCACCTGAATGGCAACAGGACCGCCCTGGGTCAAGCCGTGCCGGACACCGCCGAGGATAGTGACCGCGTCCTGCTCGAACTTCATCCGCGCGCCACGTCCATAGCCAAGCCGGCGGCGGGCCAGGGAGTCTGCAATGTGGCCGCTGGTGATTTCCACACCGGCGGGGACGCCTTCAATAATTCCCATCAGAGCCGGGCCATGGGATTCACCGGCAGTCAACCAACGCATAATTTCCATCCTGCCACGTAGGGCGGTCAGAACGCCCGCCGGGCAAGGCCGACTGCGTCACACATCACATCTATGACAGCTGCATTAACGTCTTCCCCGTGCCGGGTGAAGAGCCGCACCTGTTCCACGGCCTGGTAGAGCAGCATCTCCAGGCCGGGCACTACGGCGCCCCCGCCGGCCTGCCAGACGGAGGCGATCAGGCTGGGCCACGGATCGTAGGCAACGTCCAGCAGTACGCCGGGGGTCCTGGTCTTCAACGCCGCAATTTCCGCGGCGAGTCCGTCCGCCGCGCGGGGCGGCAGGGTCGAAATGACGACGTCGGCCTCCGCAGTGGGGCGGGCGGCCGCGGCCAGCGGAAGGACTTCGAGGGCCACGCCCAGGCTGTCAGCGGCGGAACGTACGTCCGCCGTCCGCGACGCATCACGGACAAAGACCTGCACGGCGCCGGTACCCAGGTCCTGCAGGGCAGCGATGGCGGATGCCGCTGTTCCGCCGCCGCCAAGGATGACGGCGGACGGCGCTGCCTTGGTGCCAGCGTGGCGCAGGGCATTGACGATGCCTGTGACGTCCGTATTCGAGCCTACGGTCCTGACGCTGCCCGCCGTTTCCTCGAACGTGACGGTGTTGACCACGCCGAGGGTCCGCGCCACTCCGCGTACTTCGTCCACCTCACCCAGCATGGCCGTCTTCAAAGGCATGGTCACCGAGAGGCCCCGCCAGCCCGGCTGGTTCCGGATCTGTCGCATGAACGAGGGCAGCAGCGCCTCAGTGACGTCGATGGCTGTGTAGCTGATGCCCGCCCCGAGCTGCCCGTAGGCAGAGAGGTGCAGCGCCGGGGACTTCGAGTGGCTGATCGGGTGGCCAAGGACGGCAGCCCGCAGGCTCATGTGCAGCGGCCCGCGTTGGCCTGGCACCACGCGTTGTACTGCTCAACGTAGGTGTTATGTTCGGCCAGCGTCTTGGCGAACTTGGTCTCCTTGGTGTCCAGGTTCACGGTCACCCAGTACAGGTAATCGTTGGCCTTGGGCCGGGCGGCAGCGTCGATGGCGGTCTTGCCCGGTGAGCCGATGGGCCCGGGCGGCAGTCCAGGGTTGGCGTAGGTGTTGTACGGGTTGGACTTGTCCTTCCGTTGCTCATCGGTGAAGTTGAAGCTCCGGGTGCCCAGGCCGTACGTGACGGCCGAGTCAACCTGGAGGAATCCGCCGGTCTGGTCGTTGGGCTTGAGCCGGTTGTAGATGGCGCCGGCAACGTCACCGTAGTCGGCCTGGCCGCCTTCGGCCTGGACGATGCTTGCCACAATGACGGCCTCGTACTGCTTGGCCGGATCGGTGATGCCCTGCGATACCAGTTCGTCGGTGGTGGCCTTCACCAAGGCCTGCAGGATGTCCTTGGCAGGGGTGCCCAGCGGGAAGCGGTACTCACCGGGAGCCAGGTAGCCTTCAAGGTTCTTGGCGTTGGCGGGCAGGCCGAACTGGGCGGGTTGGTCGCTGAGCGCCTGCAGTTGCTGCATGGAAGTTCCGGAGCCCTCGGAGATCGCCTGCAGGGACTCGCTGATCCGCAGGCCCGCACTCAGGGCAAAGTAGATGACTTTGGTCTTGTCCTTGCCGGCCAGGACGTTAACGGCATCCGCGTTCTTCATTTCGTTCTTGAACACGTAGTCGCCCGGCGACAAGGTGGCCCCTGAGGCATGGAACGCCTGCATGAAGGTGTCCGCGTTGGCTACGACGCGCTGGTTTTCCAGCTCGGCGGCGACAGAGCGCGTCCCCTCGCCGCTGGCAACCGTCACGTGCACCTCGCCGGTTCCGGGACCCGGAAAGTCCGAGGGCTTGCCGTCGCCCAGCAGGGGTTTGAGGAACTGGGCGCCCACGGCGACCGCAGTCACGAAGACAGCAAGGGTCAGGAACAGGGCCAGCAGCCTGCGGCGGCGCCGGACCTTCTTGGACGGCCGCTTCACCACTTCAGCGGATCCTGCCGGGAGGATTCCGGCTACCGGGTCCACGTGCGTGGGCTCCGGGTGGGTGTCATGGTGGTAATCCGCCGACTCATACCCGTAGTGGCCGTGCACGTCCTCCTCGTGGTGGAGGTGGGCGTCCTGGTGCGGGACGTCGTCGTGGTGCGCGTCGGCGTAGTGGACCTCGTCCTGGTCGTGCGGGACGTCGTCGTGGTGCGCGTCGGCGTAGTGGACCTCGTCCTGGTGGTGCGGGACGTCAGCGTGGTGCGTCGCTTCCCCATGATGGGCGGCGTCGTCGGGTTGCCCGAGGGGCGACGGCGTGCCGGCGGCACCTTCGTCGGAAGTGGCGTGCACGGTCTGGTCGTCCTGGATGGACGGTGGCGCTTGCGGTGCTGCCGGGACATCTCCCGTACCGGGATGCGGGGCAAAGGTGGGCGCGGCCGCCGCGGCTGCCGGAGGCGCTGCGGGCGGCGGCGGGACGTCACCGGTTTCGTAGGCCTGCTCGGGCACGGCGTCGTGGCCTCCGGTGTTGAGGCTTTTCTCCCGGGCCCGCAGTTCCTTGCGGGTCAGTGGCCTCCCGGCCCCGGGGTCCAGCGGACCGGAGGTGTCGTCAATGTTGGCAGGGCTCACTGTTGCCTTCCATTATCTGAAGATTGGTTCGTGTCCGCGGGGATGGCGCGGACGGGCTGGTCCGCCCCACCGGCCCCCAGGTCCACGGACGGGGATGGCGCTGTCACGCGTGAGCCGACATCCGCTCCCCTGGCTTTCTGCATGTCGATGGCGTGCTGAAGAATTCCCGCCGCCGCGACCTGATCAACTACTTTACGGTGGTCCCTGCTGCTCATGCCAGCTTCGTGCAGGTTCCGGTGGGCCGAGACACTGCTGAGGCGTTCGTCCACGAGGTTCACCGGCACCGCCAGGCCGCGCGTGGCAAGTTCTCCCGCAAGGAGCAGCGCGTAGTCCATGGCCATCCGGGCGGACGCGTGTTCCTCGCCCTTCATGGTCCTGGGCAGGCCGACGATGACCTGCACGGCTTCCAGCTCCTCCGCGAGCTTGGCGATGACGCGTACGTCCGAATTCTTCCTGGCGTTCCGGTCGAGGGTCTTGTAGGGCGTGGCCAGGATCGAATCGCGGTCGCAGATGGCCACGCCTACGCGGACGGTGCCGACGTCCACCCCCAGCTTTACGCCCTGGGGGTAGCCGCCGGCGGCAACAGCACTGGTCATGGTTGGGTTATCGCCTTGAGATGGCGTCGACGACGGCTGCCAGGGCAGCGCCGACCTTTCCGGCGTCGGTTCCGCCGCCCTGGGCGACGTCGTCCTTGCCACCGCCGCCACCGCCGAGGACGCCCGCGGCGACCCGGACCAGGGCGCCGGCCTTCACGCCTGCCTCCCTGGCTGCCTCGTTGGTGGCCACCAGGATCAGGGGACGGTCATTGGCGACGCCGGCGACGGCCACGGCTGCCGCACCGGACCCCAGGCGGTTGCGGAGGTCGAGGGCCAGGCCGCGGAGGTCGTCAGCGCCGCTGACCGAGCCTGCGTCGTGCGCCAGTACCTGCACTCCACCGGCGTCACGGGCGGTGTTGACCAGCTGCGCGGCCGACGCTGCAAGCTGTTCCTTGCGGAGCCGGTCCAATTCCTTCTCCGTGGCCTTGAGCTTGGCCAGGGTTGCGGAAATCCGGTCGGCGAGCTGGCCGGACGGCACCTTGAGGAGGTCCGTCAGCTCGGTCACCAGTGCGCGTTCGGCCGCAAGGTGGCGGAACGCCTCCATGCCAACAAAGGCTTCCACGCGCCGGTTGCCTGAACCTACGGACTGTTCGCCCAGGAGGGACAGGCTGCCGATCAGCGAGGTGTTGGCGACGTGGGTGCCGCCGCACAGCTCGCGGGACCAGGCGCCGTCGATCTCCACGACACGCACTTCGCTGCCGTAGTTCTCGCCGAAGAGCGCCATGGCGCCCATGGCCTTGGCCTCGGCCAGCCCCATGATCTTGGTTTCCACCGCGTAGTTGTTGCGGATGGCAAGGTTGGAAACCTCTTCGATCTCGGACCGCGTGGCAGTGCTCAGCCCCTCGCCCCAGGCAAAGTCGAAGCGCAGGTATCCGGCCTTGTTGAAGGATCCGCGCTGGGTAGCTTCCGGGCCAAGGATCTGGTGCAGGGCGGCGTGGACGATGTGCGTGCCGGTGTGCGCCTGCTCGGCGGCATGGCGGCGTTCACGGTCGACGGCGGCGCGCACCAGGGAGTCGGCACCGATTTCACCTTCGCGGACAATCGCCTTGTGTACGCTCAGTCCCTTCACGGGGCGCTGGACGTCCAGGACCTCGACGACGAACCCGTCACCGGTGATCAGGCCCGTGTCCGCGGCCTGGCCGCCGGCCTCGGCGTAGAACGGCGTCTCGGCAAGGACGAGTTCGATCTCGTCACCGGTGGATGCCTGCTGGACCTGGCGGCCCGCGCTGAGCAGCCCCCGGACGCGGGATTCGCCGTCGAGTTCGGTGTACCCGGTGAAGACGGTCTCGCCCTGGCCCAGGATTTCCTGGAAGACGCTGACGTCGGCGTGGCCGCCCTTCTTGCCCTTGGCGTCGGCCTGGGCGCGCTGGCGCTGCTCCTGCATGAGGCTGCGGAATGCCGCCTCATCAACCTTCAGGCCGGCTTCTTCGGCCATCTCAAGGGTGAGGTCGATCGGGAAACCGTAGGTGTCGTGGAGGGTGAAGGCATCCTCGCCGGACAGGGGCTTGTTGGCGGCCTTCGACTCCTTGACGGCGTCCTCGAGCCGGGCGGTGCCGGAGGCGATGGTCCGCAGGAACGCCTTCTCCTCGGCGTAGGCGATACGGCTGATCCGGTCGAAATCGGTTTCCACCACGGGGTAGACACCCTTCATGGCGTCGCGTGAAGCGGGCAGCAGGTCCGGCAGGCAGGCCTGTTCGACGCCGAGGAGGCGCATGGAACGCACGGCGCGGCGGATAAGGCGGCGCAGGACGTAGCCACGTCCCTCGTTGGACGGTGTGACGCCGTCGGAGATCAGCATGAGGGCCGACCGGATGTGGTCCGCCACCACGCGCATGCGGACGTCGTCGATGTGGTGCGGGTCCTCCTCGGTTTCCGCGGAGGTGTACTCCTTGCCGGAGAGTTCGGCGGCCTTGTCGATCACGGGGCGGACCTGGTCGGTCTCGTACATGTTCTCGACGCCCTGCAGGATCATCGCGAGGCGTTCCATGCCCAGGCCGGTATCGATGTTCTTCTTCGGCAGCTCACCGACGATGTCGAAGTCGACCTTGGAGCGGACGTTCTCGATCTGGTACTGCATGAACACAAGGTTCCAGATTTCGATGTAGCGGGTCTCGTCAGCCAGCGGTCCGCCTTCGATGCCGTAGGCCGGTCCGCGGTCGTAATAGATCTCGGAGCAGGGTCCTGCCGGGCCGGGCTGGCCCGTTGACCAGTAGTTGTCCGACTTGCCCATGCGCTGGATGCGTTCGGCGGGGACGCCGGTGTTCTTCAGCCACAGTTCCTCGGCTTCGTCGTCCTCCTCGTAGACCGTCACCCACAGCTTCTCGGGCGGAAGTCCGTAGCCGCCGTCGTCAACGCTGGTGGTGAGCAGCTCCCAGGCGAACTTGATGGCGTCTTCCTTGAAGTAGTCGCCGAAGGAGAAGTTGCCGCACATCTGGAAGAAGGTGCCGTGCCGTGCAGTCTTGCCCACTTCCTCGATGTCGCCGGTGCGGATGCACTTCTGGACGCTGGTGGCGCGGGAGTAGGGCGCTTCCTCGCGGGCGGTGAGGTAGGGAATGAACGGGACCATGCCGGCCACCGTGAACAGCAGCGAGGGGTCGCTGGAGACCAGCGATGCGGAGGGAACCGCGGTGTGGCCCTTGCTGACAAAAAAGTCCACCCAGCGCTTTGTGATCTCCTGCGACTTCATGAGCTGTTTTCTTACCCTTCTTGGTCCGCACCGAGGGGTGGCACGGGTATTTCGTTCAGGTGGCCTGACCCCGGATACGGGATCCTGCCGGTTGTTGGCTGGCTGCCGGTGGTATGCCCTCCCGGGCTTAGCGGCGGACCACTTCAGCGGACTCGATGCCCAGGGCGGACTTCAGGTCGGTTTCCCGTTCCCGCATTCCTGCGCGGACGGCGTCGGCAAAGTCGTAGACCCCGTCGGCCAGCCGGCCCACCGAGCGGTTGAGGCCTTCCGGCCCCAGGCTGGCCTGGGCCTGGCTCACTTTTCGGAAGGCAATGACGCCGATGGCCACGCCGATTCCCATCCAGACAATTCTTTTCATGATTATTCTCTTCGGATCTAGCGGCTGCGGCGCCCGGCGGCGGGCTTCCGGCGGTTGGCGAAGGCGCTGCGGACGCCGTAGCTGAAGGCGGCAACCTTGATCAGCGGGGAGCCGACCGTTGCGGCGACCAGCGAGGACAGCGCGGAGATGTTGGCCGTGGCATCCGAGACGTTCGACGAGATGCCGTCCACCTTCTTCAGCTGCTGGTTGGTGGTGGAGACGGTGGCCGTGACCTCGTCCATGAGGGGCGTGGCGCCGTCGCTCAGGGACCTGATGGTGGTCCGCACCTCATCGAAGACTTTTCCCAGCTTCAGGATGGGGACCGCAAGCAGCAGGACCAGGAGCGCGAACACCCCGGCAGCGATCAGGCCGGCAATATCGCCACCAGACATAGACGTTCATCTCCTCGAAATTCCGTGGTTGGGTTCCATCCTGCCGGCGCCCGTAAGCGGCGCCGCGCAGATGTCCCCCAAGTACCTTACATACAAAGAAGCCCGCGGCGCTTGCCACGGGCTTCTTTGGGTACGCTGCTGGGATTTAGCGTGCGTAGAATTCGACGACGAGCTGCTCTTCGCAGGTCACCGGGATCTCGGAACGCTTGGGGCGGCGGACCAGGCGGGCCTGCAGGGCTTCCAGCTTGACGTCCAGGTAGGCCGGAACGGCAGGCAGGACGTCGCGGTGGGCGCCGGCTGCGGCAACCTGGAGCGGAACCATGGTTTCGCTGCGGCTGTGGACGTGGACCAGCTGGCCCTCGCCGACGCGGAACGACGGACGGTCAACGCGGACGCCGTCAACCATGATGTGGCGGTGCACAACCAGCTGGCGGGCCTGGGCGATGGTGCGGGCGAAGCCGGCACGCAGGACCAGGGCGTCGAGGCGCATTTCGAGCAGTTCGATGAGGTTTTCACCGGTCAGGCCCTTGGTGCGGCGGGCTTCTTCGAAGGCACGGGTCATCTGTGCTTCGCGGATGCCGTACTGGGCGCGCAGGCGCTGCTTTTCGCGCAGGCGTACGGCGTAGTCGGAGTCCTGCTTCTTGCGGGCACGGCCATGCTCACCGGGGCCGTACGGGCGGCGCTCCATGTACTTGGCGGCCTTGGGGGTCAGAGCAATGCCGAGGGACCGCGAGAGGCGGGCCTGACGGCGAGCACGAGTGTTGTTAGCCACTTGTGTCCTTCCAATATCTGCGGTGTGTCAGTGTTACTGGCCTCCACGATGGAGAGCATCGGCCAACCGCTGCCTTTTGCTACTGGGCACAGGGCATAACCTTGCCAACCTGAATTGGGGAGATTGTGCGTCCGTGCCTTGCCAGACAAAGATTTAGCTTACCACGGCGTTACGTGCCCCGGACAATCCTCCGCAGGCGCTCCAGCCGTTGGGCGATGTCCCGTTCGGCACCATTGCCGGTGGGCTGGTAGTAGTCGCGGCCCACCAGGTCATCGGGCGGGTACTGCTGGGTGGCCACTGCGTGCGGCGCGTCGTGGGCGTACTTGTAGCCGACACCGTGGCCCAGCTGCTTGGAGCCGGGGTAATGGGCATCGCGCAGGTGGGCGGGGATTCCGACGCCGAGGCCGGCCCGGACATCCGCGATTGCTTTGTTGATGCCCATGTAGGCGGCGTTCGACTTGGGGGCGGTGGCGAGGTGGACCACAGCCTCGGCAAGGATGATCCGGCCCTCGGGCATGCCGATCAGCTGGACCGCCTGTGCTGCTGCGACGGCGGTCTGCAGCGCGGTGGGGTCCGCCATGCCCACGTCCTCGGCCGCGGAGATGACGATCCGCCGGGCCACGAACCGGGGGTCCTCCCCCGCCTCGAGCATCCGGGCGAGGTAGTGCAGGGCCGCGTCTACGTCGGATCCCCTGATGGATTTGATGAAGGCGCTGGCCACGTCGTAGTGCTGGTCGCCGGCGCGGTCGTAGCGGACGGCGGCCGCATCCAGGGCGCGCTCGGTGTGGCGCAGCTCCACGGTGACCGGCTCTTCGGCGGCAGGCGCGGAAGGTGCGCCTTCCTCCGCCACGGAACGTTCGACGTCGTCCGCGTCACCGAAAGCGACGCCCGCCGCGGCTTCCAGGGCAGTCAGCGCCCGCCGCGCGTCACCGCCGGAAAGCCGGACCAGGTGGTCCAGGGCTTCGTCACTGAGCCGGACCTTGCCGCCCAGCCCGCGCGGGTCCTCCACGGCCCGCACCAGGAGGCCCTCGATGTCCGCATCGGTCAGGGGCTTAAGCGTCAGGAGCAGGGAGCGGGAGAGCAGCGGTGAGACCACCGAGAAGGAGGGGTTTTCCGTGGTGGCAGCCACCAGGACCACCCACCGGTTTTCGACACCGGGCAGCAGGGCGTCCTGCTGGGCCTTGTTGAAGCGGTGGATCTCGTCCAGGAACAGCACCGTGGTGGTCTTGTACAGGTCGCGGGCGGTGAGGGCGTCGTCCATGACGCGCCGGACATCCTTGACGCCGGCAGTGATGGCGGACAGCTCAACGAACTTCCGACCCGGTCCGCGCGCAATGACGTGCGCCAGCGTGGTCTTGCCGGTACCCGGAGGGCCCCACAGGATCAGGGAGCTGGGTCCGGCCGGACCGGCGGCGTCCGCGCCTGCCCCGGCCGCCAGCTGGCGCAGCGGCGACCCTTGGCCGAGCAAGTGCTGCTGGCCTACTACCTCGTCCAGGGTGCGGGGCCGCATGCGGACGGCCAGCGGACTGCGCGGCGAACCCTTGCCCCGGGAACCGGCGCTCTCCCCCGCGGCGGGACGGTCGTCGTCGTCGTTTTCTGGCCCGTTCCCGAAGAGATCATCCACATAGATAGGCTACTTCCAGTCCAGCACCTGCTTTTCCCCCTCCCCCAAACCCAAAGGAACCGCCATGCCCGCCGCCGGCCACTCAGGCGCCCAGTCTTCCGTGCGGACAGCATTCGTGTCCGGTCCCCGGCTGGCGGGCTGGGCGGAGCGCTTCGGCACCTCCCACGGGGGTTACCGGCTCCAGGATGGCGACGACGGCCTGCTCCTTGTGGCGGCCGACGGCGCCGAGGCGCTCCTGCAGGCTCCGTGGCCGGCTGATGGGCGGCCGGGCCGCGGCGCCGGGCCGCTGGAGCGGCTGGCTGCATTGGCCTCGCAACCACGCCGGCTGGGACTGCTGCTGGTAAGGCGGGGTGGTTATGGCGTTGGGGTGGCAAGCGAAGGCACCCTGCTCGCGTCCAAGGCCGGCACCAGGTACGTCCAGTCCCGCACCGCGGCGGGCGGCCAGTCCCAGCAGCGGTTTGCCCGTCGCCGTTCCAACCAGGCGGACGCCCTGGTGGGGGCCGTGGCACAGCAGGCCGCGGAGGTGTTCCGCTCAACCGCCTTCGAGTATGTGGTGCCTGGGGGCGACAGGACCCTCGCGGACCTCGTCCTGGCCGAGCCCCTGCTGCGCGAATACGCACGCCTGCCCCGCCTTGCCTACCTGGACGTTGCCGAACCCCGGGCCGCGGTGTTGAAGAAGGCCGCGGCTGATGCCTGCTCCGTGCGGGTCACAGTGGCGGATCCGGCGGGTTAGCCGGCCGTCCCGGATTGTCAGCAACCGGTGGGTGCGCGCCGGGGGCGCTCCTGCCGGTAGAGGTATCGGCCGGCTTCACGGAACCCGGCTTTCGCGTACAGCTCCTGCGCGCCGTGGTTCGCTGCCGTGACCAGCAGCCAGAAGCCGTCCACGCCGCGCTCCGTGCCGGCCTGAAGCAGGGCCTGCAGGATGGCGGCCGCGAAGCCCTTGCGGCGGGCTTCCGGAAGGGTGGCCATGCAGTACAGGCCGCCCTGGCCGCTGCCGTCCGGGAGGGCAAGGCGCCCGACGGCGGCGGGCCGGCCACCGTGGTCCCGCACCAGCGCATACACGGCGGGACAGCCCTCGAGGATTTTCCTTGCAGTCTCCAGTGCATCGTTGCCGCCGCGGCCGTCCACGTCCCACCAGACCCGCAGCCACTCCCCCGACGGTTCCGTGGAAGACTCCACGGCCGGCGCTTCGCCTGCGGGAAGCCGGACGTCAATGGCGCCGCGGGCCATGACCAGCGTCTCGGACTGGCGGGTGAAGCCTTCCGTGTCCAGCAGCCTGTGAAGCGCAGACGTTGCCGGGGTTTCGAAGAGCTGGAAGATCATCGGGAGGCGGCGGCTGCGGTACCAGGCCCTGGCCTCCCTGAGCATGCCCGCGAGACCATCAATGCCCTCTTCGCCACTGCCCGCTGCCCTGTGCGGCCAGATGGAGTTGGCCCGCTGGGTGACGCCTGCGGCCGCCCGAAGGGTCCAGCCGCCGGCGTCATGGCGTTCCAGGGCGGGCCACGCCGCGTCCATGGCTTCTTCGAGGCCCGGGGGTAGGGGCTGGACCGGGCTCGCTGTGGTCACAGGGCTGTTCCTTCCTTAACGGCAGGAGGTCCCCCGGGCGGACCGGGGAACCTCCTGCCGTGCGGCCGTTGACTACTTCTGGTCTTCGGTCTTCTTCACTTCGGGCTTTTTGGCCTCGGGCTTGAAGTCCACGCCTGCTTCCTTGCGCTGCTGCGGCGTGATGGGGGCCGGGGCCTCGGTAAGGGGGTCGTGGCCACCGCCGGACTTCGGGAAGGCGATGACGTCGCGAATGGACTCGACTCCTGCCAGCAGCGAGACCACGCGGTCCCAGCCGAAGGCGATGCCGCCGTGCGGAGGCGCGCCGTACTTGAAGCCCTCCAGCAGGAACCCGAACTTGGTCTGGGCGTCCTCCTTGTCCAGGCCCATCAGTTCGAAGACGCGCTCCTGCACTTCGCGCTGGTGGATACGGATGGAGCCGCCACCAATTTCGTTGCCGTTGCAGACGATGTCGTACGCGTAGGAGAGCGCCGACTCGGGATCCTTGTCGAACGTGTCAAGGAATTCCGGCTTGGGCGAGGTGAAGGCGTGGTGCACCGCAGTCCACTGGCCTCCGCCGACGGCAACGTCACCGGACGCCACGGCAGCGGCGGCGGGTTCGAACATGGGCGCGTCCACAACCCAGCAGAAGGCCCAGTCAGTGGGATCGATCAGGCCGGTGCGGTGCCCGATCTCCACGCGGGCCGCGCCCAGCAGGGCACGCGACGGGGTCTTCTCGCCCGCGGCGAAGAAGATGCAGTCGCCGGGCTTCGCGCCCACGGCATCGGCCAGGCCCGCACGCTCGAACTCGGTGAGGTTCTTCGCCACCGGTCCCGCCAGCTCGCCGTCCTCCTTGTACAGGACGTAGGCGAGGCCCTTGGCGCCGCGCTGCTTGGCCCATTCCTGCCACGCGTCCAGGGCGCGGCGGGCCTGGGAAGCACCGCCGGGCATGACAACAGCGCCCACGTAGGGTGCCTTGAACACGCCGAAGTTGGTGTCCTTGAAGAATTCGGTGAGCTCGGTCAGCTCCAGCCCGAAGCGGAGGTCCGGCTTGTCGGAGCCGTACCGTGCCATGGCGTCGGCGTAGGTAATGCGCTGGATGGGCGTGGGAATCTCCACGCCGATGAGCTGCCACACTGCCTTGACGATGTTTTCGCCCAGCCGGATGATGTCGTCCTGGTCAACGAAGCTGGCCTCGATGTCCAGCTGGGTGAATTCCGGCTGCCGGTCCGCGCGGAAGTCCTCGTCGCGGTAGCAGCGGGCGATCTGGTAGTACTTTTCGAACCCGCCCACCTGCAGCAGCTGCTTGAAAAGCTGCGGGGACTGCGGGAGGGCGTACCAGGAACCCGGGGCCAGGCGTGCCGGAACCAGGAAGTCACGGGCGCCTTCCGGCGTCGAACGCGTCAGCGTGGGAGTCTCGATCTCCACGAAGCCCTCCTGGTGGAGCAGGTCGCGCGCCACCCGGTTGGCCTCTGAGCGGAGGCGCAGGTTACGGCTGGGGCCGGGGCGGCGCAGGTCCAGGTAGCGGTGCTTGAGGCGGGCTTCCTCGCCGACTTCCACGTGCTCGTCAATCTGGAACGGCAGGGGGTCGGAGGTGTTGAGGATGGTGACGTCCTCGGCGATGACCTCGATTTCACCGGTGGCAAGCGCCGGGTTCTCGTTGCCTTCCGGGCGCTTGGATACGGTGCCCTTGACCTGCAGGACGTACTCGTTGCGCAGCCCGTGGAACACTTCCTCCTCACGGACCACCACCTGGGCCACGCCGGAAGCGTCGCGCAGGTCAACGAATGCCACACCACCGTGATCACGACGGCGGCCCACCCAGCCGGCCAGGGTTACGGTTTGTCCAATGTGCTCGGAACGAAGGGATCCGAGGTCATGTGTGCGCAGCACAGCACGCCTTTCTGCGGGAAAACAGTGGGAATTCAATATGATCGTTGCGGAACGATCCCGTCCGAGTTTACCCGCTGGAAAGGCAATGCCACCGCATGAGCGAACCGCAGCAGCTGCAGCGCAGGCTCGGGACCTTTGACGCCACCGCGATCGGGCTCGGGTCCATGCTGGGCGCCGGGGTGTTCGTGGTCTTCGCTCCGGCCGCCGCGCTGGCCGGAAACCTGCTGGTCCTCTCCGTGCTCATCGCGGGGGTGGTGGCGTACTGCAATGCCGTCGCGTCTGCCGCCCTGGCCGCCAGGTACCCCACCAGCGGCGGAACCTACGTGTACGGCCGGAACCAGCTGGGCGAATGGCCGGGCTTCCTGGCGGGCTGGGGTTTCGTCACCGGCAAGACAGCCTCCTGCGCAGCCATGGCATTGACGTTCGGCAGCTACGCGGCGCGGGATTATGCAGTCCCGGTTGCTGTGGCTGCCGTCGTGGCCCTCACCGGAATCAACCTGCTCGGCATCACCCGGACCGCCCTGCTGACACGCATCCTGCTGTGCATGGTCCTCGCGACGCTGGTGTTCGTCGCCGTTGCTGCGTGGCTGGGCCCGCACGCCGGGGCGGACCTGGCCGGGCCGCCGTCGGACAAGCCGGCGGGGGTGCTGCCGGCGGCAGGCCTGATGTTTTTTGCTTTTGCCGGCTACGCCCGGATCGCCACGCTGGGTGAAGAAGTCAAGGACCCCACCCGGGCCATCCCCCGGGCCATCCTGGCAGCGTTGTCGGCCGCATTCGCCATCTACCTGCTGCTGGCACTGCTCCTGCTGGCCCACCTCGGACAGCGTCTCGGAACATCCGGGACGCCGCTGCTGGACGCAGTACTCGATTCCCGTCTTGCCCCTGCGGCGCCCCTGGTACAGGCCGGCGCTGCCGCCGCGTGCCTGGGCGCCCTCCTCGCGCTTATTACCGGCGTGGGGCGGACCACCCTGGCCATGGCGCGGGAACGCGACCTTCCGGGCGCGCTGGCAAAGGTGGGCGGCACCCATACCGTTCCGTACGTGGCCGAACTCGCCGTGGCCGGCGTCGTGATCCTGCTCCTGGTGACCACCAACGTGATGACGGTGGTGGGCTTTTCAAGCTTCGGTGTGCTGGTTTATTACGCCGTGGCCAACGCCTCCGCCTTTACGCTGGCGGCGCACCCCGGGTACGCTCCCCGCTGGCTGAACATCGTCGGTTTCCTCGGCTGCGTCGTCCTGGCCTTCACCCTGCCCCCGGCTGCTGTCCTGACCATGGCCGCGGTCCTCGCCGCAGGCGTAGCCGGACGCTGGCTGGTGCTGCGTTTCCGGCAGCACCAGCCCAAGCCTTAGCGTCCCGGGGCTGGAGTTCCCGGTCTAGGCGGAAGCAGCAGCCGGCGCCGTTGTTTCAACCTGCACGGTGAGGTCCTCGACGGGCGGCATCCAGGTTTCGGGGGCGGCCAGCACCTGCTCGCCGGTGCGGATGTCCTTGACCTGGTGGGTGCCGTCGTCGTCAGTGAACCAGACGAAGGGGATCCCCCGGCGGTCCGCGAACTTGATCTGTTTGCCGAACTTCTCGGCTTTGGCCGCCACTTCGGTGGGAATGCCGCGGCTGCGCAGCAGGGCGGCGACATCCTGGGCCGCGCCCCAGCTGTCGTCGTGGTTCAGGGCCACCAGCACGGCAGTGGGAACCGAACGGGAAGCTTTGGCCAGGTCCTGGCTCAGGATGCGGGACACCAGGCGGGTCACCCCGATGGACAAGCCCACGCCGGGGAACTTGCGGTCGCCCTTGGACGCCAGGGCGTCGTACCGGCCGCCGGAGCAGATGGAACCCAGCTGCTCATGGCCCACCAGCACGGTTTCCACCACGGTACCGGTGTAGTAGTCCAGGCCGCGGGCGATGCTGAGGTCTGCCAGCACCTTGCCGGGAGCCCGCTGCACGGCGGCATCGATGACCTGTTCCAGTTCGTCCAGGCCCTCGTCCAGGAGTTCGTTGCTGACGCCGAGGGCCCGGACCTGCGCCACGAAGGACGTATCTTCGGTGCGGATGGCAGCGAGCTGGAGCGCCTTGGCGGCCTGGTCATCGGAAGCACCCAGTTCGGCCTTCAGCAGTTCGGCCACCTTGGCAGGACCGATCTTTTCAAGCTTGTCGATGCTGCGCAGCACGCCTGCGGTGTCATCGAGGCCGATGCCGCGGTAGAAGCCTTCGGCGAGCTTACGGTTGTTGATGCGGAGGCGGAAGTCCGGGATGGGCAGGGCGCTCAGGGCCTCGGCGATGACGAGAGCAATTTCGACGTCGTAACGGAACGGAAGGTCGCCGTCGCCCACCACGTCGATGTCCGCCTGCGTGAACTCGCGGGCCCGGCCTTCCTGGGGCCGCTCGCCGCGCCACACTTTCTGGATCTGGTACCGGCGGAACGGGAAGGCGAGGTAGCCCGCGTTTTCGACGACGTAGCGGGCAAACGGCACCGTGAGGTCAAAGTGCAGGGCAAGCGCGTTCGGGTCGGCCTTGCCGGCTTTGACCGGGTTGTCGCCTTCATCCTCCTGGAGCCTGCTCAGCCCATAGACTTCCTTGTCGATCTCCCCCTTGCGGAGCAGCTGGCCCACGGTTTCCACGGCGCGGGTTTCGATGGAGGCGAAACCATGGAGTTCAAAGACCCTGCGCAGGGTATCGAGCACGTGCAGCTCCACCAGCCGCTCCTCGGGAAGCCACTCGGGGAATCCGGACAGGGAGGCGGTGCGTGCCATGGGGAAGGTTCTCCTTAGGGATGGAAGGCGCGGCGGCACTCGCGGCCACACCGCTCAGGCGGCGTACGGCGGCAGCACAGCCAGCCATGCATAAACTATGTGCGGCAGCCAGTTTATGCGTCATCCGTGTGCATCTCTAATGCAGCGGGCGCGCACAGCCTGGCCTTTTACTTCCTGCGCCCCGCGGCTGCCCGCGGCGCGCAGGAGCCCGACGATGAGGAGGACCCTTGGCGGCCAGTTCACGCAGTGCCCGCGAAACGAAACGGCGCATCCAGCAAATGGAAGCCAAGCGTGACCTTCGGCGCGACCAGGAGAAGCGGCGGAGGCGCGACAACCTCGTGGCCGCCGGCGCCGGAACCGCCGCCGTGGTGCTCGCCGTCGTCCTTCAACTCACCGCGTTCGCGGGAAACCCCACCGAGGACGAATATGCCGCGGCGAAAGCGGGGCTGACCGAGCCGTCCGCCTCCGCCAGTGCGTCCGCCACTCCATCGGCCCCGGCGACCAACGGTCCTAACATTCCGGCGGCGGACACGGCGGCCGGCAAGACTTTCACCGGGCAATTGCTGCTGAACGGCAGTCCCCTGGGCGTGGAGGTTGACGGAACCAAGGCTCCGCAGGCCGCCGCCGTCTTCAAGTCCCTCAGCGACGAAGGCTATTTCAACGGCAAGACGTGCCACCGGCTCACCACCGCAGACCAGTTCGGCGTGCTGCAGTGCGGGTCGCCCAACGGCGACGGCCAGGGAGACCCCAATTACACGTGGGGCCCGCTGGAAAACACCCCGGCGGACAACATGTATCCCGCAGGGACCATTGCCGTTGCCCGTACCGGCAACAACGCTTACGGCAACGGGACACAGTTCTTCATCGTCTACAAGGACACCGCCATTCCGGCCGATGCCGCGGGCGGCTACACCGTGGTGGGCAAGGTGACGTCGGGGCTCGATGTGGTGACGGGCATCGCTGCCGCCGGCATCACGCCGGGTGCGAGCGACACGGACGGAGCGCCAAAACAACCAGTCACGATAGACTCGTTTTCTCTGAAGTAGCCCGGGCCCGCATGGCTACGGTGCAGTACGTGAGTATTTCCCTCCAAGCGAAAGACTTTTAGCGGTGACAGACAGTCAGAAATCCGACGAAACAGCAACAGGCGCAAGCGACACCACGGCACCGGCCGCCGACGACGCTAACCTTCCTGCTGCAGCTGCCGAGCAGGCACCCGTAACACCTGAAGCCACGGCTTCGGAGGAAGGCACCGCGGACGTGGACGCCGCTGCGGACGGCGCTGCGCAGCCCGACGACCAGGCCGGCACGGCCACCGCCGCTGAAACGGCCGCACCCGCTCCCGGGCCCCGGCCGTCCGCGCCCTCGCCCGCTGCCTTTGCTTCGCGCCCCAAGCCCGCTGCCGCCGCCCCTGCTGCCGCACCGGCTCCCGCCGCGCCCAGCACCTCCGTCGCCGAGGCCTCCAAGTGGGGCCGCGTGGAAGGCGACGGCCACGTCTACCTGACCATCGACGGCGGAGAACACCCCGTGGGCCAGTACCCCGGCGTGAGCGGCGATGAAGCGCTGATCTACTTCGCCCGCAAATACGACGATGTCGTGGCCCAGATTGTGCTCCTGGAACAGCGCGTCAGCTCCAAGGCGCCCAGCACCGACATGCAGAAGACGGTGACGCACCTGCGTGAGCAGCTCGCCGAACGCAACATGGTGGGCGACCTGCGGGCCGCCGAAGCGCGCCTGGACCAGCTGGCCGGGCAGATCACCGAGCTGGAGCAGGCTGAGAAGGCCGAGCACGATGCCGTCCGCGCCTCCGAGCTTGCAGCCCGCGAAGCCATTGTTTCCGAGGCTGAGCAGATTTCCGGCCAGGATCCCGCGCAGACCCAGTGGAAGACCTCCAGCGCCCGCATGAACGAGCTCTTCGAGAACTGGAAGGCCGCCCAGAAGAGCGGCGTACGGCTTGGCCGCAGCAACGAGGACGCACTCTGGAAGCGCTTCCGGGCGGCCCGTACGGTCTTCGACCGCCACCGCCGCGCCTACTTCTCCCAGCTGGACAGCAACAATTCCGCCGCCAAGGCTGCCAAGGAGAAGCTGATCGCCGAGGCTGAAGCCCTCTCCACGTCAACCGACTGGGGCTATGCCGCGGGCGAATACCGTCGGCTGATGGACCAGTGGAAGGCATCACCGCGCGCCAGCCGGAAGGATGACGACGCCCTGTGGGCACGGTTCCGCGCCGCCCAGGACGTCTTCTTCAGCTCCCGCCAGGCTGCCAACGACGAAATCGACCAGGAGTACGCGGCGAACCTTACGGTGAAGGAGTCGCTGCTGGCCGAGGCCAACGGCATCCTGCCGGTCAAGGACCTCGCAGCCGCCAAGAAGGCGCTCCAGTCCGTCCGCGACCGCTGGGAAGAGGCCGGCAAGGTGCCCCGCGCTGACATGGGCCGGATCGAGGCCGGCCTCCGCAAGGTGGAGGACGCCGTCCGCCACGCCGAGGAAGAGCAGTGGCAGCGGTCCAACCCGGAGCGGAAGGCACGCACCAACAGCGCGTTGTCGCAGCTGGAATCGGCCATCGCCGGGCTCCAGGAAGACCTCGCCGATGCCGAGAAGACCGGGGACCAGCGCAAGATCAAGGCCGCCCAGGAGGCTCTCGAAGCCCGCCAGGCCTGGCTTGACCAGATCCAGCGGTCGGCAAGCGAGCTGTCCTGACCTTCCAGCCCTGAGCTGTCGGAACAGGCCCGGTCCCGGTTATCCACATAACCCGGAGCGGGCCTGTTCCCGTTAATCGCGGTCCGGGCAGGATGGAGCCATGGGCACACCTCCAGGTTCATCCACCGCCGGCCAGGGCCGGGAACTCTCCGCTGCGGCGCCGCGGCAGGGATGCCCGGCCGGCGGGACGGAAACTGCCGCCCCGCCACGGTTTCCCGAACTCTATGCGCCGGGGAAGCCCTTCGCCGGCCCTGAACTCCAATCTCTGGCGGCCGACGGACTGCTGGCACGCTTCCACCACAATGGCTACACCCTGCCCGGGCTCCCCGCCTCGCCGCAGCTAAGGGCACGGGCGGCCGCGGGAGCCGTACCGGCGGCCATCCGGCAACGTGTGGTGGCCGGCCGGATGACGGCCGCCTGGATCTACGGCTGCGCGGCAGAACCGGACAGGCTGGCGCTGCTGGTGGACGCCAAGCGGCGCGTCTCCAGCCTGCGGAATACCCGCGGCTGCACACTGCACGAAGTAAAGCTCGGACCATTCGATGTGGTCAGCCTGGGCGGACTCATGGTCTCCAGCCCCCTGCGGACCGCCCTCGACATCGCCCTGCATGTGGAACCGGAACGCGCCGTGCCCGCCCTCGCCGGTTTGCTGGGCCGGCCCCAGCAGGATGTGCGGCTGCGGCTCCTGGTGCTTGCCATCGAGGCAACACCGCGGGTCCCACACAAGCGGGCTGCCCTGGAGAAGCTCGCCCAGCTAGCTCCGGCGCTTGTTTCCGGTAGTGCGGTAGACGTCGAACACCCCGTCGATCCTGCGGACGGCGCTGAGGACGTGGCTGAGGTACTTGGGGTCCCCCATCTCGAAAGCGAACTTTGAGATGGCCACCCTGTCCGTGGAGGTGTGGACGCTGGCGGCCAGGATATTGACGTGGTTGTCCGACAGGACCCGTGTGACATCCGAGAGCAAGGACTTGCGGTCCAGCGCCTCCACCTGGATTTCCACCAGGAAGACGCTCGACTGGGTGGGCGCCCAGTCCACATCCACGATCCGGTCAGGCTGGTCCTTCAGGTCCGAGATGTTGGTGCAGTCGGTGCGGTGCACGGAGACGCCCGAACCCCTGGTCACGAAGCCCAGGATCGGGTCGGGCGGAACGGGTGTGCAGCAGCGGGCCAGTTTCACCCACACGTCGCCAACGCCGCGGACCACCACACCGGAGTCGGAGAAGCGGGCCTTGCTGACCTGGCTGGGGATGCTGACCTCTTCGACGTCATCATCGGCACTCTCGTTGCCGCCCAGGCTTTCGATCAGCTTTTCCATGACGGACTGGGCGGATGTGTGCCCGTCGCCGACGCCGGCGTACAGGCCGGAGATGTCCGCGTATTTGAATTCCTCGGCCACCACGGCCAGGGCCTCGTGCGTCATCAACCGCTGCAGCGGCAGGTTCTGTTTCCGCATGGCGCGGGTCAACAGTTCCTTGCCGCGGTCGATCGCTTCTTCGCGGCGTTCCTTGCTGAACCACTGGCGGATCTTGTTGCGGGCGCGGGCGCTCTTAACGAAGTGCTGCCAGTCCTGGCTGGGTCCGGCCCCTTCGGCCTTGGAGGTGAAGATTTCCACCCAGTCGCCGTGGTTCAGTTCGCTGTTGAGCGGGACCAGCTTGCCGTTGACCCGTGCTCCGATGGTGCGGTGGCCCACCTCGGTGTGCACGGCGTAGGCGAAGTCCACCGGGGTTGAGCCGGCGGGCAGCGCCATGACCTCCCCCTTGGGCGTGAAGACGAATACTTCACGGGCGTTGATCTCAAAGCGCAGCGAGTCCAGGAACTCCCCGGGATCGGACGTTTCCTGCTGCCAGTCCACCAGGGAGCGCAGCCACCCCATGTCACCATCCCGGGGGCTTCCGGGACCCACCGCGGTGCGGTTGGGCTGGTCCTTGTACTTCCAGTGGGCGGCCACGCCATACTCCGCGCGGCGGTGCATTTCATGCGTGCGGATCTGGATCTCCACGGGTTTCCCGCCCGGACCGATCACGGTGGTGTGCAGGGACTGGTACATGTTGAACTTGGGCATCGCGATGTAGTCCTTGAACCTGCCCGGCAGGGGGTTCCAGCGCGAATGCATGGTGCCCAAGGCGGCGTAGCAGTCCCGGACGGAATCGACCAGGACGCGTACACCCATGAGGTCGTTGATGTCGTCAAAATCTTTGTCGCGGACAATCATCTTTTGGTAGATGGAGTAGTAGTGCTTGGGCCGGCCCGTGATGGTGGCCTTGATCTTGGCGGCGCGCAGGTCCTCGGTGATCTGGTCACGGATGACGCCCAGGCTCTTTTCCCGCTCGGGGGTCCGGTCCCCCACCATCCTGACGATTTCTTCGTACACCTTGGGATAGAGCGCGGCGAAGGACAGGTCCTCCAGCTCCCACTTGATGGTGTTCATGCCCAGGCGGTGCGCCAGCGGAGCGAAGATTTCCAGGGTTTCGCGGGCCTTGCGGGCAGATGATTCTGCCGACACAAAGCGCCAGGTGCGGGCGTTGTGCAACCGGTCCGCAAGCTTGATCATCAGGACGCGGATGTCCTTGGCCATGGCCACGACCATCTTGCGGACAGTCTCCGACTGGGCAGCCTCGCCGAAGCTGACCTTGTCCAGCTTGGTCACGCCGTCCACCAGCATGGCCACTTCCGGGCCGAAGTCCCGCTTCAGGTCAGCGAGGGTATAGGGGGTGTCCTCGACAGTGTCATGCAGCAGTGCCGCAGCCAGGGTTGTGCCGCTGAGGCCGAGCTCGGCCAGGATGGTGGCCACCGCCACCGGGTGGGTGATGTACGGGTCGCCACTCTTGCGCTTCTGCCCGCGGTGGCTGCGCTCGGCAACGTCGAAGGCGCGCTGGATGAGGTCGAAGTCCTCTTTGGGATTATTGGCCCGGACCGTTCGCAGGAGCGGTTCAAGGATGGGCGAATAGGTGGCTGTTCCGCGGCCGGTCAGGCGGGCCAGCCGGGACCGGGTGCGCTCCCTGCGGCCCGGAAACGTGGCGCGTGAACCCGAGTTGTCAACAGGAACCAGGGAACCCTGGCGCGCGGCGGATGGTGCACCGGCCTGCACGCCGGCAGCACTCTTTTCTTCCTCTGCCGTTGGCACCGACGCCGAACGCTCTTCCAATGAAGTACCCCTCACCACCGTTTAATTACCTCAGTCTATTCCTCCGGGCAGCGACTTTTATAACCGGGTGCTGACGCACAAAAGCCGGGCAAGCGCGGAGTGCGCGTTGCCCGGCTTTGAAGGAACGACGGTTGTCGTCGGCCGCTGATCAGGCCTTGGCCGGCGAGGCCGGAACTGAACGTTCCGTACGCCGTTGCTGGACACGCCGTGCCTGCTTGACCAGGTCCGGTTCGCCCTGGCGGAGCCACGCGTACAACGGGGCGGCGACGAAGATCGTCGCCGCGGTTCCGATCAGGATCCCGACGAACAAGGCCAGGGACAGGTCGCGGAGGGTTCCGGCGCCGAGGAGCCCGGCCCCGATGAACAGGATGGCGCCCACGGGGAGGATTGCCACCATCATGGTGTTGATGGAGCGCACCAGGGTCTGGTTGACGGCGAGGTTGACCTCCTCACCGAATGTCCGGCGTGTGGAGGCGTCGATTCCGGTGGTGTTCTCGCGGATCTTGTCGAAGACCACCACCGTGTCGTACAGCGAGTAGCTGAGGACGGTCAGGAACCCGATGATGGCTGACGGCGTGACCTCAAAGTCGCTGAGGGCATAAACGCCCGCTGTGATGAACATGGTCACGGCCATGCCGGCAAGCGCCGAGAGGGACATCTTCCACGTGCGGAAGTACAAGGCCATGAGCAGCGCCGCGAGGAGGACGAACACCACCAGGCCGATGAGCGCCTGCTTGGTCACGTCGGCACCCCAGGTGGGGCCAACGAACGTTGAGGTCACCTCGTTGTCAGTCACCCCGTAGGCCCCGGTGAGGCCCTGCTTGATCCGCAGGGTTTCATCGTCGGTCAGCTTGTCCGTCTGGATGCGCATGGTGTTTCCGGCCACGTTGGCCACGCGCGGAACACTGCCGGCCACGACGTCGGTCACGGCCTTCTCGCCGATGGTGGCGTCCGTTGTCTTGACGTTCGAGACCGTGAACTCGGAGCCTCCGCGGAACTCGATGCCGAGGTTGAAGCCGCCCTTGGCCACCGGGATGATGATGGACAGTGCCACTCCCACCAGGGCGATGATGAACCAGATCTTCTTGGCCCCTACAAAGTCGTAGGAACGCTTTCCGGTGTAGAGTTGGTTGCCGAATGTAGCGAAGCCTGACATTACTTGTCCTCCTTCGCGGACGTCTTGGAGGAGCCGGCAAGCTGTTCCTGCTTCTCCGCAAGGCGCCGTTCGGCGATGGTCATGCGGCGCTCGGCTTCGGCCGCTGCGCCGGTGTTCTTGGTGCGGACCACCACGGGCTTGTCCTCGCTAGTGCGGACACGGCCTGCGCCGCGGTACAGCGGCACGGCGCCCAGCCGCTCCGGGTCCAGGCCGGAGAACTTGTGGCCTTCACCGAAGAACCGGGTACGGGCCAGCAGCTGCAGCGTGGGGTGGGTGAACATGAATACCACGATGAGGTCGGCGATGGCCGTCAGGCCCAGCGTGAACGCAAAGCCACGGACGTTGCCTACCGCCACGAAGTACAGGACGAGGGCGGCCAGGAGGTTGACGGCCTTGGAGGCAAGAACCGTGCGCTTGGCACGCTTCCAGCCGTTTTCGACGGCGGACACCAGTCCGCGCCCTTCGCGCAGTTCGTCGCGGATCCGCTCGAAGTAGACGATGAAGGAGTCGGCGGTCTGGCCGATGGCCACGATGATGCCGGCAACGCCTGCCAGTGACAGCCGGTAATTCTCCGTCCAGCCCAGGATCGCGATTGCCAGGTACGTCAGGGCACCGGCCACTACCAGCGAGGCAATGGTGACGAAGCCCAGGGCCCGGTACTGGAACAGTGAATAGACCACCACGAGCAGGAGCCCGATGAGGCCGGCCAGCAGGCCCATGCGAAGCTGTTCACCACCGAGCGTCGCGGAGATCTGCTGTTCGCTCTGGATGTCGAAGCTGATGGGAAGGGCGCCGAACTTCAACTGGTCGGACAGCGCCTTGGCCGTCTGCTCGGTGAAGCCGCCGGTGATCTGCGGGCGCCCGTCAGTGATGACGGCCAGCGAACGCGGGGCGGAAATGACCTGGTCGTCCAGCACAATGGCGAACTGGGATTTGGGGTCGGTGCCGGACTCGCCGCCGGCAGCCACGTAGAACTGGTTCAGGCGCTGGGTAACGTCCTTGAACTTGGCCGTGCCGTCGGCGTCGAACTGGATGTTGACAGCCCAGTCGTTGGTAACGGCGCCCTGCGCACCCTGCTGCAGCTGGAAGGACGAGGTAACAATGTTCGTCCCTTTTACCTCGACCGGGCCAAGGATGTATTTGATGGCCGGGGACTTGTCAGTGGCCGGCTCACAGGTCACCAGGGGCTTGGTGGGATCGGAGCGCTGGGACTTCTCTGGAGCGCTGTTGCAGTCCAGTGCTTCGAACTGCTTGTAGATCTCCGGAGTGATCCAGTTGGTGTCACTGCTGTTGGCCGGCTCGGCCGTGGGCTTGGGCAGCTGGTCGTCGGGGGTTTGCTTCTCCGGCGGCACCGCTGCGCCGTCGCCGTTGAGGAGGACCGGACGGAAGTTCATGTCCGCGGAAGCCTGGATCAGGTTCCGGGTTTCCGCTGAGGGCGTGCCGGGAAGGCTGACCACCACGTTGCGCCCTGACTGGGTGCTGATTTCGGCTTCGGACACGCCGGAGCCGTCAACGCGCTGCCGGATAATCGCCACGGCCTGGTTGAGCTGCTGTTCGTTGATGTCCGAACCGCCCTCCACCTTGGGCGCCAGGATCATCTGGGTGCCGCCCTCGAGGTCCAGGGCCAGTTTGGGTGCCCAGCTGGCCTGCCCAGCGACGGTGCCGCCGGCCAGGACTGCGGTCAGCGCTGCGAGAAGTACGCCAAGCCAGACCAGGACGCGGAGCCCTGGTTTCTTGCGGCCAGTTCGTGCCATTGTCGATCTTTCTCTTATTCGCGGAAGAACCGCCGTCGCGGGTTGTTACCTGCGCCGGCGGCGGTCCGCAGCGGTAGAGGGTGGAAGGGGCCGGCAGGCCTAGCTGTCCTTCTTGCCCTCATCGTTGAGGCGCTTCAGGGTTTCTTCCGGGATCTCGGTACCCGTGGCGGTGCTCCCGGCTTCCGGGGCGGTCAGTGAGGATGCGTCATCCGGCACTACCGGCGCAGCCTCGGCAGGTTCGACAGTGGCCTCCGCGGCAGGCTCGACGACCTTGGTGACTGCCTGGCGGTGGACGGTGGCCAGGTTGCCGGGGGAAAGTTCAAGGGTGACCTTGTTGTCGGCGTCGTCGATGTCTACGATCCGGCCGAAAAGGCCAAAGCTGGTCATGACCTCCACGCCCGGGCCAAACTTCGACTGGAGCTCTGCCTGCTGCTGCTGCGTCTTCTTGTTGCGGCGGAACATCATGAAGATGAACACGCCGAGCATGACGAACAGGAGAATTGACATTGGATCCAAGGGGAATTCCGTTCTTTTGCGTGGTGCTGCTGGTTTTCCAGCGACGTCGGCCTCGCTTCGGCCGGGGTGGTTGGCTGCGCAGGCAGGACGCCTGACAAGTCCTTCCCCAAGCGACGGGGGCGTCAGGGCCACCCGCGAAACAAAGACCCGAGCGTGCCGGGCGTCATACCAGTCTAAAGGGAAAAGCTGAACGGAGCCTGCTATTGGCTCTCCGGGGCCCAGTCCCCGGCTGCTTCGGCGTCCCCGCCGGGTTCGAAAAGGTCCAGCTGTTCCTGCGCGAAGACGCCGGACGGAATGGCGTACCCCAGGTGGGTCCAGGCCGGCGCCATCGCGATCCTGCCCCGGGGCGTACGTCCCAGCAGGCCTTCGCGGACCAGGAAAGGCTCGGCCACGGTTTCCACCGTTTCGGTTTCCTCACCCACCGCGATGGCAAGCGTGGACAGGCCAACGGGACCGCCGCCGAACTTGGTAATCAGGGCGTCGAGGACGGCCCGGTCCAGCCGGTCCAGCCCCTTCTTGTCCACCTCGTACATGTCGAGGGCGGCGGAGGCGGCCCGGGCGTCGATTTGCTCGACTCCGTGCACCAGTGCCCAGTCCCTGACCCGGCGCAGCAGGCGGTTGGCGATACGCGGCGTGCCGCGCGAACGGCCGGCGATTTCGGCGAATCCTGCGGAGTTGACCTTGAGGTCCAGCAGTCCGGCTGAACGGCGCAGGACCAGCTCCAGCTCCGCGACGGAGTAGAACTCGAGGTGCCCGGTGAAGCCGAACCGGTCGCGCAACGGCCCCGGGAGCAGCCCGGCCCGGGTGGTGGCACCTACCAGGGTGAACGGCGGCAGCTCCAGTGGAATGGCGGTGGCACCGGCGCCCTTGCCCACCACGATGTCGACGCGGAAGTCCTCCATGGCCATGTACAGCATTTCCTCGGCGGGCCGCGACATGCGGTGGATCTCATCGAGGAACAGGACCTCGCCCTCTGACAGCGAGGACAGGATGGCGGCGAGGTCTCCGGCATGCTGGATGGCAGGGCCGCTGCTGAGGCGCAAGGGAGCGTTCATTTCCGCGGCCACGATCATGGCGAGGGTGGTCTTGCCCAGGCCCGGCGGACCAGAAAACAGCACGTGGTCCGCGGTGCGTCCACGCATCCGGGAAGCCTGCAGCACCAGCGAGAGTTGCTTCCGTACCCGGTGCTGGCCCACGAAATCATCAAGGTTCTTGGGCCGCAGGGCCGCTTCGATGGCCCGCTCCTCCGGCTCCTCCCCCGCTGCGACCAGTGACGGTTCAGCCACGGGTGCCTACGCGGTTGCCGGCCCGGGCCCCGTCCTGGCCCAGCCACCGGAGGGTGGTCCGCAGGATTTCCGGCACGTTGCCGCGGAACGATACTTCCGGATCATCGGCGAGGGCCTTGTCGATGCTGGCTGAGGCGTCTTTTTCGGACCAGCCAAGGCTGGTCATGGCGGCCACCACCTGGGGCTTCCAGGCAGCTTCGGCAGGGGTGGCGACGCCGGCAGCTGCGGGGGTTCCGTGCGGGACGAGCTTCCCGGCCAGCTCCAGCACGATTCGGCCGGCCACCTTGGGCCCGATCCCGGGAACCTTGGTGAAGGTCTTGCTGTCCCCGGTATGCGCGGCAACCCGGACCGCTTCAGGATCGTGGACGGCAAGCACGGCGAGTGCCAGCCGGGGGCCGACCCCGCTGACGCTGAGCAGGACGTCAAAGACTTCCCGTTCGTCGTCGGAAGAAAAGCCGAAGAGCGTCAGCGAGTCCTCCCGGACAATCAAGGACGTGAACAGCTGGCCCTCTTCGCCCACGCGCAGCCGGCTGAGCGTCTGCGGAGTGGCGTTGACGCTCAGCCCGGCACCGTTGAGGTCAATCACGGCCGTGGACAGGCCTACGTGCGCTACGGTTCCGCGGAGGAAACTGATCAAAGCCGGGCTCCCGTTGTACTGCCGGACTCGTAAGCGAGAACCCGGCTATCCGAACATATCTACGAATACCCTAGCAAGCGGCAGGGACAATCAGCGTGCACGGCGCGCTTTCGCCTCGGCTTCCGCCCAGGCCCGCTGGGCCGGCGTGAGGGCCGAACTGCCGGGACCGGTGGTGGCCACGGCGGCCCCGCTCCCGGCCCGCCATGCATGGGTGATGGCCAGCGCCAGCGCATCGGCGGCGTCAGCCGGCCGGGGCGGAGCGTCAAGCCGGAGGATCTTGGTGACCAGCTTGGTTACGGCATCCTTGTTCGAGGTTCCGCTCCCGGTCACGGCCGCCTTGACTTCCGACGGCGTATGCAGCGCCACCGGGATGCCGCGGCGGGCCGCCGCGGCGATCACCACGCCGGACGCCTGGGCCACACCCATCACCGTGCTGACGTTGAGCTGCGAGAACACGCGTTCGACGGCGAGGACTTCCGGTTCGTAGCGGTCCAGCCACTCGTCGATGGCCGTGGCGATCACCAGCAGGCGCCGGTCAAGGGTCTCGTCCGGGGACGTGCCCACGACCCCTACCGCCACCATGCTGGCCCGCCGGTTGCGTTCAACATCCACCACGCCGATGCCGCAACGGGTGAGGCCGGGGTCTACGCCGAGGACACGGAGGGTCACTTCCGGCCCGCCGCGGCCGGCGGGCCGGGGCGGGCCTTGCGTGGTGGTTTAGCTGGCAAAGCCGGACGTCATTCTGATTCCAGGGCGGCCTGGACTTCGTCGCTGAGGTCGGCGTTGCTGTAGACGTTCTGCACGTCGTCGAGTTCCTCCAGGGCGTCTGCCAGCTTCAGGAACTTCCGGGCGCCGTCGACATCGAGTTCCACCTGCATGGAAGGAACGAACTCAACTTCATCAGTGTCGTATTCAATGCCGGCTTCAGCCAGTGCTTCGCGGATGGCCTGGAGGTCACCCGGTTCCGAATGGATCTCGAAGGTCTCGCCGTTGTCCTTGACTTCCTCCGCGCCCGCGTCCAGCACGGCCATCAGGACGTCGTCCTCGCTCAGGCCGTTCTTGGGCAGGTTCACCACGCCCTTGCGGGTGAAGAGGTAGCTGACCGAACCCGGGTCGGCGATGGTTCCGCCGTTGCGGGAGATGGCAAGGCGGACTTCGGAAGCAGCCCGGTTCTTGTTGTCGGTGAGGCACTCGATCAGCAGGGCGGAGCCCTGGGGGCCGCGGGCCTCGTACATGATTTCGGTGTAGTCCACCACTTCACCGGTCAGGCCGGCGCCGCGCTTGATGGCGCGGTCAATGTTGTCGTTAGGGACCGAGGTCTTCTTGGCCTTGGTCACGGCAAGTTCCAGGCCGGGGTTGCCGGCGAGGTCCGGTCCGCCCATGCGGGCGGCAACTTCGATGTTCTTGATCAGCTTGGCGAACGACTTGGCGCGGCGGCTGTCAATGATCGCCTTTTTGTGCTTGGTCGTTGCCCATTTGGAGTGGCCTGACATGGCTTTACGCTTCTCCTCTGATCATTCGGATAAAAAGTTCGTGTACGCGTTTTTCGCCGGTCACTTCCGGGTGGAAGGAGGTGGCCAGCAGCTGGCCGGAACGCACTGCGACAATTCTAGCCGCCCCGGGGAGCGCTGCGGCGTGCGATGCCTGGCCGGGGTCCGCAGGTTCCACCTGGGCCAGGACCTCCACGTCCGGCCCCGCCCGTTCCACCCAGGGGCCGCGGATGAAGACGGCGTGCACCGGTTCCACCCCCGAAGCGGTCGCGCTGAAGTCCAGTCCCTTGAAGTCCAGATCCGTTTCGAAGGACTCCCGCTGCCGGCCGAAAGCATTGCGGCGGACGGTGATGTCCAGGCCGCCAAAGGTCTGCTGCGGGGCGCCGGAAAGGTCGGTGGCAGGATCGGCGATGTCTGCGGCCAGCAGGATCATTCCCGCGCAGGAGCCATAGACGGGAAGGCCCTCGGCAATGTACTTGCGCAGGGGGTCCGCAAGGTCGAAGGCACGCGCCAGCTTATCGATCGTGGTGGATTCGCCACCGGGAATGATGAGGCCGTCCAGGCCATCCAGCTCAGCCGGCCGGCGGACCGCGATGCCCTGTGCGCCGGTGGCTTCCGCGGCGCGCAGGTGCTCGCGGAAGTCGCCCTGGAGGGCCAGGACACCAATCCGAAGGCCCGAGCCCACGCGCGCAGGATCAGCAGAAGGGGGGTTTGTCATCCTTCCAGCATACGGTCCCGGCCTGCCGGTTGCTGCAGGCAGGTGGCCCCCGGCAAAGGTTGCATGCCGCTGCTGGGATATATTCGAAACATGGTCTTCTTCAGTGTTCCGCTCGGCAAGCTGGTCCGCAGGGTCTCCCGGCTGCGCGGCGGCGGCTCCGCACTTCCAGGCCTGGTGGTGGAGAAAATCGACCCCGGCTTCATGCGGCGGACACTCACCACCCTTCCCCACGGCGTGGCTGTGGTCAGCGGCACCAACGGCAAGACCACCACCACCAAAATGGTGGTTGAACTGCTGGAAAGCCAGGGCCTGAAGGTATTCACCAACCGGACCGGCAGCAACTTCACCAGGGGCGTGGCGGCGGCCCTCCTCGGCGAAGTGGACTGGCGCGGCAGGCTGGACGCGGACATTGCCGTCCTGGAACTTGACGAGGCCCACGCCGTCCATTTCGTCAACAGTGTCCCGCCCCGCTATTGCCTGCTGCTCAATGTGCTGCGCGACCAGCTGGACCGCTTTGGCGAGATCGACAAGACCGCACAGCTGCTCCAGCACATCGCCGCCAAGACCACGGGAACGGTGGTCCTGAACCGTGAGGACCCGCGTGTTGCCAGGATCGCGGAAACGCTGACCGGGCAGGACGTCAAGTACTTCGGCCTCGACGATTCCCTGCTGGCCACCTTCCCCAACGACGATGACATGCGCGCCGCTCCCGGGAGCCCCGCCCCGGCGGGCCTGCCCGCAAAGCCGCAGGCCGACGTCGTACTCCGCAAGGTGGGCGCGGACAGCGCCGAATTTGAGTACGACGGCGGTACGGTCACCACCGGGATGAAGCTGCGCGGCGTCTACAACATCTTCAATGCGGCCGCGGCACTGACCCTCGCCCGCAGCATTTGCGGGGGCGGCGCCGCCACTACGAACCACGAAACCCTGCTGCAGGCGCTGTCCCAGGTGGCACCCGCCTTCGGCCGCGGTGAGAGCCTGACGGTGGATGGGCAGCCCCTGGACCTCGTGCTGGTGAAGAACCCCAGCGGCTTCCGGCTGGGGCTGAAGTCCTTCCCCGCAAGCGGCTACGCCACCATGATCGCCATTAACGACAACTACGCGGACGGCCGGGACATGTCCTGGCTGTGGGACGTGGAATTCGATTCGCTTCGCGGCGGCGGTGTGGACCTGCTGACCGGGTCGCGCGCCTACGACATGGCACTGCGGCTGCAGTACGACGAAGTCCCGGTGGGCGTCGTGGACACCGACATCCCCGAGGCCCTTGCCGCCTTTATCCGGGAAGGCCAGGGCAAACCCAAGCGGATCTTCTGCACCTACACCGCCATGCTCGCCATCCGCCGCGAACTGTCCAAAATCACCACCGTGGAGGTTGTCTCATGAGTCCGGCAGAAGCAACGGAAGCTGGCAACCAGTCCAAAGGCACCCTTCGGGTAGTCCAGTTGTACCCGCGGGACATGAACATATACGGAGACTGGGGCAATGCCCTGGTCCTCCAGCGCCGCATCGCCTGGCACGGCTATACGCCCGAACTGCTCGAGTACAACGTGGGCGACCCCTTCCCCGAGGACGTGGACATCATCGTCGGCGGCGGCGGGCAGGACAGCGGGCAGCTGGTCATCCAGGACGACCTGCAGGCCCGGGCCGGCCACTTGAAGGAGCTGGCCGAGGACGGCGCCCCCATGCTGGTGATCTGCGGCCTGTACCAGCTTTTTGGCAGGTTCTTCAAAACCCGCACCGGCACCGTCATTCCGGGCATCGGCGTCCTGGACGTGGAAACGCACGGCACGGATGAGCGCCTGATCGGCAACGTCAAGGTCTCAACCACCGAGTTCGGCGAGGTCCTGGGCTACGAAAACCACAGCGGCCAGACCACCCTGGGCAGCGGCGTACGCCCGCTGGGAACCGTGGCAAAAGGGACGGGAAACAACAGCAACGACGGCCAGGAAGGGGCTCGGTACCGCAACATCGTAGCCAGCTACCTGCACGGTTCCCTGCTTCCCAAGAACCCTGCCATCGCCGACTTCCTCATCCGCACCGCCGCGGAGCGCAAGTTCGGCAGCTTCTCCCCCGGCAGCCCTGACGACACCTATGCGGTCCTGGCACGGGAGCACGCCGGACGCCGGCCCCGTTAGGCGGCAACTGCCTGGATTACCGCCACTGGAAGTACTCCCGGTGGATGTTGGCCCGGCGGACACCGGCTGCCCGGAAGGCCCTGCGGAACTGCCGCAGCATGGCATCGGGTCCACCCATGAAGACGGACAGCTGACGTGGCTCCGTGTCCACAGCCGCAAGGACCGCTTCCGGAGTCAGCCTCCCGTCTGTTTCGGTGTCGACCACATGGATATGAAGCCACGGGTGGTTCCTGGCGGTGGCGAGGATCTCCTCGGCAAACGGTGAGGGGCCGGCCGAGGTAACGAAGAAGTGCACCTCCCCGGGCACGTCCGCCCCCGCTGTTTCCAGCGACCGCACCCAACTGAGGAAGGGTGTGATCCCCACGCCGCCGGCGATCCAGACCTGGCGGGCAGTGCCCCTGTGCCGGTCAAAGCGGCCGTAGGGGCCGCCCACAACGGCAGGCATTCCCGGCTGGACCACGTCGGGCAGCCGTGTGGTGTGGTCTCCCAGCGCTTTGACCGTGATGCTGATTCCACCTTCCGGTGCGGGACCCGAGATGGAAAAAGGGTGCCGCTGCCAGCCGTCCGCCGTTTCAAGGTAGACCATGGCGAACTGCCCGGGTTTGAACTCCAGCGGACGGCCCAGTGGCCGGAGGGCTACTTCCACCAAGTCTGCAGCGACCGGGCGGACACCGGCCACTTGGTAGTCGTGATGGGGCAGGAACCGCCGCGCCAGCAGTTCCCGGTAAACGTAGAACGCCATCCCCGTTCCGCCAATTGCCACATAACTCCACCGCAGGCCGGGCGCCGCCTCAAACGCGCTGGCGTCGAACAGTCCGTGCAGGAAGCCGGCTGCGACGAACAGCCCTGTGAGGCGGTGGAAGCCGCGCCAGCGTTCATAACCGCCCAGCAGCCGTACCACCAGGCGGACTCCTTTGGCCTGCAGCGCTGCAACGACCAGGCGCCTGGCCGGGGCGGGCAGCATGGTCCGCCAACGCGGCAGCACCGCCCACACCACCAGGGCGGCCAAGCCGGATATGGCCACCACCGCCAGCGTCTTTCCCACGCTTGTTGCCTCCGGGTTTGAGGCCAGCTCGATGTGCGGCAGAAGCAGGACAGTAGCCGTTATGGCCGCACGGCGGTGCCAGATGGCGGCGTGGTCAATTCCACCAAACACCGGTTCCACGTGCGGAAGGGTGCTGACCAGGACCAGGGCGACGGAATACAGCAGCACCGATTCACCGCCGAAGAGCTGGCCCACGTGCCTAAGCAACGGTTCGCCCGCCGGCCGCGCCAGGTACCAGAAGATGCCGTAAGCGGCCACGACGACAGTTATTGCGCCCGGACCGATCCATCGGAGCGGGATACCCAGGAAGGCAGCTGCCGGCGTCGTTCCATGGTTGCTCATTGAGCAAGGTCCCTTCGTCACTGCCAATCCCGTGAGCCTGCCCTGCAGGACGCGCGAAACGGGGTCCGGACCGGACCCCATAGCCGCAATTGTAGGTATGCCGGCTGGGAGCACCACGCCCATTGCATGTGATTGAGAAGCGCGCCCCGCTGTGAAAGGTTTAGCCCATGACCAACCCGCTCCTTGCCGCCAGCCCCCTGCCCTATGGCCTCCCCCCCTTTCGAGGCCCTCACCGCAGGCCAGTACGGCGCCGCAATCGAAGAAGGATTGGCAGCACACCTGGCCGAGATCCAGGCCATCACCGGCAACACCCAGCCGGCAACCTTCGAAAACACGGCCCTGGCCATGGAACGCTCCGGGCAGCTCCTTAACAGGGCAGCCGCAGCGTTTTACACCCTGGTGTCAGCGGACGCCTCCGCGGAGATCCGGGAACTTGAGACCAGGCTTTCGCCGCGCTTCCCGGCCCACGAGGACGAGGTGTACCTCAATAGAGCTTTATACGAGCGGTTTGCCGCCATCGATACGGACGGCCTGGATCCCGAATCAGCGCGCCTGGTGGAGGAGTACCTCAAGGAGTTCCGCCAATCCGGCATCCAGCTCTACGCACCGGGCCAGGAGCGGCTGCGTGCCATCAACGCGGACCTGGCACGGCTGGGCACGGAGTACGGCCAGCGGGTCAAGGAAGGGATGAAGTCTGCGGCGCTGCTGTTGGAGGACGCCGGCGAGCTCGCAGGCCTGCCCGCTGACGACGTCGCCACCGCCGCGGAAGCAGCCCGCACTGCCGGGCACGAAGGCAAGTACCTGCTCACCCTGGTGCAGCCCGGCAACCAGCCTGCCCTGGCCTCGCTCGAGAACCGGGACGTCCGCCGTCGCCTGTTCGAGGCATCCGTGGCAAGGGGCAGCGGCGGCGGAAACCTGGATGTCCTGGACCTCGCCAAGGACATGGCCGGGTTGCGGGCCGAAAAGGCCCAACTGCTGGCTTTCGCGAACTACGCCGAACTTGTCGCGGACCGCCAGACGGCGCCGGATTTTGCGGCGGTGCAAACGATGCTGGGCCGGATGGCGCCGGCGGCTGTCCGCAACGCCGACGCCGAGGCAGCTGCCCTGGCGGACGTCGCCGGTCATCCCCTGGAGGCCTGGGACTGGGCTTACTATTCGGCAAAGGTACGGCGGGAGAAGTACGACGTTGATGAGCAGGCCCTCCGTCCGTACTTTGAGCTGGACCGGGTGATCACGGATGGAGTGTTCTTTGCCGCCACGGCGCTGTACGGGATCACCTTCCACCAGCGGCCCGACCTGACGGCCTACCACCCGGACGTCCGGATCTGGGAAGTCCGGGACGGGGACGGAACCGGGCTGGGGCTCTTCCTGGGCGACTACTACGCGCGTGAAAGCAAACGCGGCGGAGCGTGGATGAACTCGCTCGTGGACCAGTCGGGACTGCTGGGCACCAGGCCCGTGGTGACCAATACGCTCAACATTTCCAAGCCGCCGGCGGGCGAGCCGACGCTCCTCACCCTGGACGAGCTCCGGACCCTGTTCCACGAGTTCGGCCACGCGCTGCACGGCCTGTTTTCCAGCGTCACGTACCCCCGCTTCTCCGGCACCTCCGTGCCGCGGGACTTCGTGGAGTATCCCTCGCAGGTCAACGAAATGTGGATCATGTGGCCAGAGGTGTTATCCAACTTCGCGCGCCACCACGTCACCGGCGAACCCCTTCCCCGGGACGTTGTGGACCGCCTGGAGGAATCCCGGCTCTGGGGCGAAGGGTTTGCCACCACCGAGTACCTGGGCGCAGCCCTCCTGGACCTGGCGTGGCACACGCTGGAGCCGGGCGACGTTCCGGATGATGCCCTGGAGTTTGAGGCAAAAGCCCTGGCTGCGGCAGGGATTGCGCATCCGTTGATCCCGCCGCGCTACCGGACGGGCTACTTCCAGCACATCTTCGCCGGCGCCGGCTACGCCGCGGGCTACTACTCCTACATCTGGAGCGAGGTGCTGGACGCCGAGACGGTCGACTGGTTCACGGAAAACGGTGGCCTCACCAGGGCCAACGGCGACCGCTTCCGGCAGGAACTGCTCAGCCGCGGCAACAGCCGGGACCCCCTGGAGTCCTTCCGGATCCTGAGGGGCCGCGAAGCCGGGCTGGACCCCCTGCTCAAGCGCCGCGGCCTCGAGTAACCCCCATCGATTGCTCCGTAAACGCCGTTTTGAGCCTCCAAAAGGGCCGTTACGGAGCAATCGACGGGGTTTCAACAAGCTCAACCAACAACGACACCGGTCCCCCACCTAAAAAGGTGAGGGACCGGCGTCGTAAGTTAAAAACAAAGCCGAAGCGCCAGGCGGTGGTGATCCGGCAGCGTGCGTAAAAGGGGCCCCGCGTCCCGGCTCGCCGCGAAGCGGCTTTAGCGGGACGCGGGGAATAGCACGCAGAGGATCAGCGCCGCCGGGCGCCCCACAACAGCGAAATTACCAGCCGCGCTCAGCCAGGCGGTGCGGCTGGGGGATCTCGTCGACGTTGATGCCCACCATGGCTTCGCCCAGGCCGCGGGAGGCCTTGGCGATGACGTCGGGGTCGTCGAAGAAGGTGGTGGCCTTGACGACGGCGGCGGCGCGCTGGGCGGGGTTGCCGGACTTGAAGATGCCGGAGCCGACGAAGACGCCGTCGGCGCCGAGCTGCATCATCATGGCAGCGTCAGCGGGGGTGGCGATGCCGCCTGCGGTGAACAGGACCACGGGGAGCTTGCCGGCAGCGGCGACTTCCTTGACCAGTTCGTACGGGGCCTGAAGTTCCTTGGCGGCCACGTACAGCTCGTCCTCGGGCAGTGCGGTGAGCTTGGCGATCTCGGAGCGGATCTTGCGCATGTGCCCGGTGGCGTTGGAGACGTCGCCGGTGCCGGCCTCGCCCTTGGACCGGATCATGGCCGCACCCTCGTTGATGCGGCGCAGGGCCTCACCGAGGTTGGTGGCACCACAGACGAAGGGAACCTTGAAGTTCCACTTGTCGATGTGGTTGACGTAGTCGGCCGGGGTGAGCACCTCGGACTCGTCGATGTAGTCGACGCCGAGGGACTGCAGGACCTGGGCCTCCACGAAGTGGCCGATGCGGGCCTTTGCCATCACCGGGATGGACACGGCGTCGATGATCTGGTCGATCATGTCGGGATCGGACATGCGGGACACGCCGCCTTGGGCGCGGATATCAGCCGGAACACGCTCCAGCGCCATGACTGCCACGGCACCGGCGTCTTCGGCGATGCGGGCCTGTTCGACGTTGACGACGTCCATGATGACGCCGCCCTTGAGCATCTCGGCCATGCCACGCTTCACGCGGCTGCTGCCCGTGACGCTGTTCGCGGACGAACCGGCCTCGTTGCTTACATCAGGTGTAGACACAAAAACCCCTATGGGTAGACAGATGATCTTCGCCGGGCATGCGGCGGCAGCTGCCGGAGGTGCACGCACGGGTTGCCGGGTCGCTTGACCGGGCACTTATATACTAGACCCCCGCTGCACGGCAGGCTTAATCATGCTTAATCAGCGGGCGTAGGCTCCGCCAGAGCCTGCCGGCGCACCGAAAGAACGCGCTGTACCACAGTGACGAGGCTCGCCGCCGCCAGGAGGACAAGGGTCGCCAGGAGCACCACCTCCGGCAGCCCCAGTCCGGTCAGGCCTGTGACCACCAGCACCGAAACCAGGCGTTCGGCCCGCTCAGCGATGCCGACGTTGGCGGTAAACCCCAGCGACTCTGCCTTGGCACGGGCGTACGAGACCACCATGCCCAGCACCAGGCACAGCAGGGCGCAGACGGCGATGGCCGCGTTGGTGCCTCCGGTGAAGAACCAAATGGACACCCCGGCGAAGAGTGCACCGTCGGCGATGCGGTCAAGCGTGGAGTCGAGGAAGTTTCCCCAGCGGCTTTTGACGTTCTGCATCCTGGCCATGATGCCGTCCAGGACATCGGAAAAAATGAAGGCGGTAATGAAGACCGTCCCCCAGAAAAGCTGGCCCAGCGGGTAGAAAACCAGGGCTCCGGCGGCAACCCCGGCGGTTCCGAGAATGGTTACCGCGTCCGGGGAGACACCGATTTTCAGGAGCCAGCGGGCCAGCGGGGTGAACAGTGCGGTGAAGAAACCGCGGGCATGCCTATTCAGCATCCGATTCCCCGGGCCAGGCGTCAGCCACTTGCTGCCGGACCTCGTCAAGGGTCTGGGTGATGGCTTTGGTCTGGGCGATGATGGGGAAGAAATTCCCGTCCCCGCCCCAGCGCGGCACAATGTGCTGGTGCAGGTGTGCGGAGATTCCCGCACCACCAACCACGCCCTGGTTCATGCCCAGGTTGAAGCCGCCGGGATTGGAGACCTTTCGGAGGACCCGCATGGCGGTCTGGGTGAGTTCGGCGAACTCCGCTGTTTCCTCGACCGTGAGGTCGGTGTAATCCGGGATGTGCCGGTAGGGGCAAACCAGCAGGTGGCCCGGGTTATAGGGGAACAGGTTCAGCACCACATAGCAGGTCCGGCCACGGTAGACGATGAGCGCTTCTTCGTCTGTGCGGGCGGGGCCGACGCAGAACGGGCAGTCGTCCTCATTTTTGAACTGGTGCTGGCCGCCCTTGATGTAGGCCATGCGGTGCGGAGTCCACAGGCGCTGGAAGGCGTCCGGGACACCGGCGAGGGCAAAGTCGTCGGTAACGCCGGCATCGCCTGGATATCCTGCGCCTGTGTTCTCCTGCACTGTGCTGTTTCCGTTCGGCTAGCTGGTCCGGTTGCGGACGGCTTCGGTGATGCGCTTGACTGCCTCAGCAACAGGCACACCGTTGTCCTGGCTTCCGTCGCGGAAGCGGAATGAAACGGCGCCCGCCTCGGCGTCGTCCCCGCCCGCGATCAGCACGAACGGGATCTTGTCCTTGCTGGCGGTGCGGATCTTCTTGGGGAAGCGGTCCGAGGTCGTGTCCACCTCGGCACGGATACCCGCCGCCTTGAGCTGGCCTACGACGTCGAACATGTAGTCGTTGAATGCCTCCGCCACCGGGATGCCCACGACCTGGACCGGGGCCAGCCACGCGGGGAAAGCCCCGGCGTAGTGCTCGGTAAGGACACCCATGAAGCGCTCCACCGATCCGAAGAGTGCACGGTGGATCATCACGGGACGCTGGCGGCTGCCATCGGCGGCCTGGTACTCGAGCTCGAAGCGCTCGGGCAGGTTGAAGTCCAGCTGGATGGTGGACATCTGCCAGGTGCGGCCCAGGGCATCCTTGGCCTGCACGGAAATCTTGGGGCCGTAGAAGGCGGCTCCGCCCGGATCGGGCACAAGCTCCAGCCCGGACTCCTGGGCCACCTCGGCGAGGGTGGCGGTGGCTTCCTCCCAGGTGGCGTCGTCGCCGACGTACTTCTCAGGGTCCTTGGTGGAGAGCTCCAGGTAGAAGTCATTCAGCCCGTAGTCCTTGAGCAGGTCCAGGACGAAGGTCAGTGTCTTGGTGAGTTCGTCCTTCATCTGCCCGCGGGTGCAGTAGATGTGGGCGTCGTCCTGTGTCATGCCCCGGACACGGGTGAGGCCGTGCACCACGCCGGACTTCTCGTAGCGGTATACCGAACCGAATTCGAACAGCCGCAGCGGCAGTTCGCGGTAGGACCGGCCGCGGGAGCGGAAGATCAGGTTGTGCATGGGGCAGTTCATCGGCTTCAGGTAGTAGTCCTGGCCGGGCTTGCGGACGGTGCCGTCCTCGTTGAGTTCAGGGTCGACGTGCATCGGGGGGAACATGCCGTCCCTGTACCAGTCCAGGTGGCCCGAGACCTCGTACAGGTGGCCCTTGGTGATGTGCGGGGTGTAGACGAACTCGTAGCCGGCCTCGACGTGGCGCTGGCGTGAGTAATCCTCCATCTCCTTGCGGATGATGCCGCCCTTGGGGTGGAAGACAGGAAGGCCCGAGCCCAGTTCGTCAGGGAAGGAGAACAGGTCCAGTTCGGAGCCGAGCTTGCGGTGGTCGCGGCGCTCGGCCTCGGCGATGCGCTCCTGGTAAGCCTTCAGGGCATCCTTGGTGGGCCAGGCGGTGCCGTAGATGCGCTGGAGCTGCTGGTTCTTCTGGTTGCCCAGCCAGTAGGCCGACGACGAACGGGTCAGGGCGAAGGCGTTGGAGATGAGCTTCGTGTTGGGCAGGTGCGGGCCGCGGCAGAGGTCGCACCAGACGGTGGTGCCTTCCTTGCGCTCGACGTTGTCGTAGATGGTGATGTCGCCGGCGCCGACTTCGACGTTCACGCCTTCCCCGGCTTCGGCGGCTTCGTTCTTCTTGCCCAAAAGTTCAAGCTTGTAGGGCTCGTTCTTCATGGCTTCGCGGGCCTCGTCCTCGCTGACCACGCGGCGGACGAACTTCTGGTTCTGGTTGATGATCTTCAGCATCATCTTTTCGAGGGTCTTGAGGTCCTCGGGGGTGAAGGGCTCGGCAACGTCGAAGTCGAAGTAGAAGCCGTCGGTGATGTACGGGCCGATGCCGAGATTGGCGTCGGGGCGCAACTGCTGCACAGCCTGGGCCATGACATGGGCGGTGGAGTGGCGCAGGACGTTCAGTCCGTCGGGCGAATCAATGGTGACGCCCTCCACCTCGGCGCCTTCGGGAAGTTCCTGGTCAAGGTCCTTCAGCTCGCCGTTGACGCGGGCAACAACAACGTCACGGCGCTCAAAGAAGAGTTCCGCACCGGTTGTCCCGGTAGTCACCTTGGTCTCTTCGCCATCGACGAGAAGGGTGATCTGCTGGGCATCTGACACGGGTGTCTCCTATTCAAAGTTAAGGCTTCATAGCTTGTGGCATACGGGGACCACAGCCAGCCACCGTCAATGCTATCGGTTCCGGTATGGGGCGACCAACGCGGCACACGGGGGCAGCGACGCAGCTCTCACCCGTTGAACCCGGTGATCGCAAGCGTCCTGCTGATGCCATCCAGCGGATGCGGCCCATCTCCGGCGGCATCATGCCTGGACACAGGGGCGGGCCCTGTGCCGGATTCCGGGAAGGGCAGGCTCTCCGTTCGGCTCAGGTCCCACGCCATGGACGCGCTGATGCTGATGCCCCTGGGACCGGTCCTTCTGGTGGTTCCACGGATCAGCAGCAGGCGGGTACCAAACAGCAGCGGACCGGCGCTTTCCTGGGCCTCGTGGAAGAACACTGAATCCACGCAGCCGGTACCGTCATCGATGCTGATGAACACCACCCGCCTTCCGCCGCGCATGGGCGGCGTCTGGGTGGCAACCCGAACCCCCGCCACCAGCACTTCGGTGCCGTTGCGCAGGCTGAGGAGCTTATCTGCCGTGGTGACGCCCAGCCGCTCCAGCAGGGGCCGGTGGCTGTCCATCAAGTGGGTACTGACATCCACGGCCATGAGGTCAAGTTCCGCCCGGACGTTTTCCACCACCGTGGGGGCTGGAAGCCCGGGTTTGATATTGCGCAGTTCGATGTCGCCCAGGGGCAGGGACAACTGCCCTTCCAGGACCTCAACGCCCTTCTTTCCTGTCTTTGCTGTTTGGAGCTGCTGCAGATGGTGCACCAGGTCCGCGCGGTTGGCAGGGCCTCCGGCTTCCCGGTGCAGGGAATCAAAAGCCCCCAGCTGCGCAAGGCGCCTGATGCTGGGCTTGCTCAGCCGCGAGCGCGCCCGAAGGTCCGCCAGCGAGTCGTAAGGCTGGCCGGCGACGATCCGTTTCAGTTCTGCAGCAGACAGGCCGTAGATTCCGTTCAGACTGAGCCGGATTCCGAGCCGGCCCGCATCCGCGCCTGACGCGATCCGCTCCACCCGGTATTCGGCTTTGCTCCGGTTAATGTCCAGGGGAAGGATGGGGATACCCAACCGGCGGGCTTCGGCCACCAGCAGCCGTTTGGGATACATGCCGGGGTCGTGCTCCCACAGGCCTGCAAGGAAAGCTTCGGGGTGGTGTGTCTTCAGCCAGGCGGACTGGTAGGTGGGGACGGCGAAGGCGGCCCCGTGGGCCTTGCAGAAACCGAAACTGGCAAAGGACTTCAATGTCCCCCACACCTTGTCCACTACTTCAGGGGTATACCCGTTGCCCTTGGCATGGCGCCGGAAGTACTCCTCCACCCTGGCTTCACCGGCCTCGTTGCTCAACGCCCTGCGGAATTCATCGGCTTTGGCCAGCCCGCAGCCGGTCATGACATCCAGCGTCTTCAGGATCTGTTCGTGGAAAACCGTGACCCCGTGGGTTTCCTGCAGCACTGGTTTGAGGTCAGGGTGCGGGTAGACCTCGGGGGCGAACCCGTGCCGGTGTTCCAGGAAAGGCCGTACCATGTCCGATTTCATGGGCCCCGGGCGGAACAGGGAAATATCGATGATGAGGTCGTTGAACTCCCGTGGCGCCATCTTGCCGATCAATTCGCGCTGTCCGGGGGATTCGATCTGGAAGCAGCCAAGGGTATGCGTGCTCCTGATCAGCTCATAGGTGGCTTCGTCGTCGAGGGGGACGGCATTCAGGTCGATCCTGCCGTTGGCGGCAATGTAATCCGGCCCCGAACCAACAGGTCCTGCGGGGTGGGTCCCGGCCTCCACCACTTCTTCCTTTGAGGGGTGGATCCTGATGATTTCCCGGACGGCAAAAGCCATGGCGCTTTGCATGCGGACACCCAGGACATCGAGTTTGAGCATGCCCATGGGGTCCATGTCGTGTTTGTCGAACTGGCTCATGGGCAGGCCAAGTCCGCTTGGCTGGACCGGTGTGCGGTCCAGGAGCGTGGCATCGCCCAGGATCACCCCGCATGGGTGCATGGATATGTGGCGCGGCAACCGGTCGAGTCGTTCGGTCAGGTCTACCAGCAGGTCAAGTTGCTGGTTTCCCTGCGCGTCGGACTGCTCCACCCTTCCGGCAAATTCCCGCAGTTCGGGTTTTTCCTGGAGGGCTTCACGGAATTTCCGTGCGGAAAACCGCCACAGCTGCTTGGCGATCTCCCCCACCTCGCCATCATCCATGCCCAGCGCCAGCCCGGCGTCGCGGACTGCACCACGGGCCCGGTATCCGTTCTGCATGCTCATCAGGGTTACGCGCTCGGAGCCGAAACGCTCGAAGATCCGGCGGTAGACGTTGTGGCGTTCGGCGCTTTCGACGTCAATGTCGATGTCCGGGAGCGTGGCACGGTCGTTGGAGAGGAAGCGTTCAAAGATCAGGTCATGCTGGAGGGGGTTCACGTGGCTGACGTCAATCAAGTAGTTGACCAGGCTGGATGCTCCCGATCCCCTGGCTGCCGCCCTGACCCCCATGTCCTGGATCATCCTGGAGACCTCGGCAACAGTGAGGAAGTAGGAGGAAAAGCCCAGGTTGTTGATGATCCCCAGTTCATGGTCCAAACGGGCCAGCATGTCCCGTTCCGCCGTACCTCCGATGCCAGGGAACCGCCTGCCGATTCCCGCATGGCAGCGCTGGAGGAGTTCTGTATGGGGATCCTGGCTGATACCGATGACGGCAGCTTCCGGCACCACGGGCTGTTTCCATCCCATGTCAGTGGCGGGGTCTATCCTGCAGAGGTCGGCGAGCGCCTCGGTCTGCGCCATCAATTGCTTGAGGTCTGCGGCACCATAACCGGCGGCGGAGATGATTTCCTTGCCAAGGCCCAGCATTTGATCCGCTGATTTCAACCACCCCTGGCCAGTGGGTTGCAGCAGTGGTTCCCCTGCCAGTTCAGGCAGGGACTTCAAGGTCCGTGCAGAGTCCAGTACATCTGCGGTTGGTGCGCCGTCCGCTGCGCAATACCGGACGGCGTTGGTGAGGACTGCAGGAACGTGGTGTTCCTCCGCGAGCCGCAGCATGCGCACAGCGTGCGCCGTGCTGAATGGGCTGCCTGGCGCGCTGAGTTGAGAGACGGTTTCCGCCACCACCGTTCCGGCGGGCATTGCGTCAAGCCATTGCTTGAACAGGGTCCTGGGACGCAGGTAGCGCCGCCCGCCCATGGCCCGGCCCACGTCCGAGTCCGGGCCGAGCAGTACCGTCAGCACCGGCTTGAGGGTCTTGGGGTCAAGGGTGCGGGAGGCCAGCTCGGCCCGGGTAACCGCTGCCGGCACCACTCCCCCGGCTTTCCCGGAGGTCCTCGCGTGCGCATCGGAAACAAGCCGGCACAAGGCGCGGTAGCCGGCACCGTTGTTCTGCCCCCTGGCCAGCACCACCACCCTGCCGGCTACCTGGGTGCGGTGATCGCCGTCGTCGTCAAATACCGCAAGGTCCACCCCCACAATGGGGTCGATGCCCGCCGCCATGCAGGCTTTGAGGTGCTTGATGGTGCCGTACAGGCCTTCCCGGTCGGTGCAGGCGAGGGCTGTGGCGCCATCGGCGGCGGCAGCCATGGCCAGTTCCTCCGGCCAGGAAACTCCGTAATGGGCGCTGAAGGCTGTGGAAACGTGCAGGTGGGTAAAGCTCATGCTGTTCCGGGTCAGGCAGTTCTGGGGTGAAGGGCGTCATGGATGCGCACCAGCCGCCAACGGTTGCTGCGGAGATGGCGGGAAAGGTCAAGGGTCAGGGCTTCTTCCCCGGGCTGGTCCTGCGCGGCGGCGGAACGGGAGGCCCCCCGGGCTGGCAGCACCTGGACCCGCCAGATTTCGTGGTCCACTACTCCGGGCCCGCTGCCCAGCGGAGCCCTGCTGTCCTCAGCCCACCACTGCCGGCGTTCGTACCAGCGGACGGGTTCTGCGCAGACGGTGTAGGACACACCGGCCCACACCAATGATTCCGGCTCACCGGTGGCAGCACACGCCACGTCAACGGATTCGCTGAACATGCCCATGCGCACCTCCCGGACCTGGCCCATCACAACTATATTCGAACATGTATTCGAATAAAATCAGTCTACGCCGGGTTCGCACCAAAACATAGGCGGGGGTGGACGGGGCGTGCGGCAGGGAGCAGGATGTTGGCATGAGTACCGATGACGCGCTCCTGAAGCAGGCCAGCATCAAGACCCAGGACTCCACCCTGGTTGCGACGTTCGATATCGACGGCACCATTCCGGTATCGGGCGCCTACGTGGTGGGGCTGATGGGGGCCTCGCCCGACTATTCGGCGCAGCGCCGGCTGTGCATTGAATTCATGAACGGGGAGGCAATCGCCTGCTACTCGTTCAACCGGGACCAGGGAATCGAGGAGGATTTCGACCTGTCCGGAGTGTCCCACTCGGAGAACAGCATCACCGGAAGCTTTCCCATGACGGCCTTGAACGGGCTCGGGAAGGGGCACGTCCTGTCAGCCTTCAGTGAAGCGGACGGCCGGGAGTTCCAGCACGGGGTGCCGGTGGAGGAAGCTCTTTAGGCTTCCTCAGCTGTTTTCTTTGTGGATCCGCAGTTCAAGTTCAATGAATGCGGAGATCATGGCCCGGTAGGTTGCTTCAACGATGTCCGGGTCGATGTCCTTTTTCTCCGCAGCCGACCGCACGTGTTCGATGATCCGCTCCACGCGGCCCGGGGCACGCACTTCCGCGTCGTCGCCCTTCAGCGTGCCGGCGATCCTGATCAGCCGCTCGCGGCGGGCGATCAGGGTGACGATCTGGTCATCGACTTCGTCAACGGCCACCCGGACAGCAGCGAGCTGTTCCCTGTCGGCGCGGGCATCCCGGTCGTTTCCTTGAATTGTCGCCATCATCTGACACTATCGAAGCATGGAGCCCAGAGTCGACTTTATTTCCCTCGGCGTGCGCAGTGTCGAGGAGTCCCGTGCCTTCTACGTTGATGGCCTCGGTTGGCCGGTCCACCGCGAAGTTGCCGGGGAAGTGCTGTTCATCCAGGTGAACCACGGCCTGGTGCTTTCGCTCTGGGATGCCCGCCAGATGCAGGCCGAAGCCGTTACCGGCCGACCTGACGGGATTCCCTGCATTACCTTGAGCCGCAACCTTGGCAGCCCCGAAGAGGTGGACAGCGTCATGGAACAGGCCGCTGCCGCGGGGGCAGCAGTTATTGCCGAGCCCGTCACCAAGGCCTGGGGCGGCTACACGGGGTACTTTGCCGATCCCGACGGTTTTCGCTGGGAAGTGGCGTACAACCCCACCTGGGCAGTGGACGACGCCGGTACGGTCACCGTCTGAGGGCAGTACACCCCGCGCAGGGCTGCTAGAATAGCGCTTCCACCGGGCGGATGAGTTCCGGACCGTTGTTGCGGACGTTGCCCACTTCCTTGCCCACCGATTCCACGTGCCAGTCCGCAGCGGCGTCCTTGACCCCTGACCGCACCAGGTCAACCAGCGCGGCGGCATCATCGGCCTGCGGGTCCAGCCAGGCCTCCATGGTGGACTTATCCATGGGCAGCGGCACCCTGTCGTGGAGTTCGGTCAACTTCCCAAAGATGGTGGATTCCGCCCCGGGCGGAGGGGTGTCCGCCGTGAGGATCGAGGTGGACAGCAACCAGCGGCCCGGCTCCCCCTCCGGAACGGACGGGTCCTTCCACCACTCATACAGGCCGGCGAAGGCCAGGCCGCGGTCCCCACCGGGATGGACGTAGTACGGCTGCTTCGCCTTCCCCGGGCCTTGCTTCCATTCGTAGTAGCCATCGGCCGGGTTATCCGATACTGAAAGGCCTCCGTCTTTAGAGTCTTCAACAGCCAGTCTTTGCCTTCCGGGAAGTGTTGAAGTCGGCACTATCTGGTACGCGTCTTTGACGTTGCGGCCGTCTTTCGTGTCGCTGCGAGGTCGGCGAGTCTGCCGGGTGGACTATGGGCTTGGCAAAGGAGCCGCGTGATGAGGGTGCAAAGCATACGGTTGGAGGGCGAGGAGCCCACTTGGACTGTTCTGGGCGCTGATCTGCTGCCAGCCAGGGAGATCGAGTCGTACCTTGAGTTTTTGCGGCAGACCGACGCGTCCCCGAACACAGTGAAGGCCTATGCGCGAGGTTTGGCCTTGTGGTGGGAGTTCCTCGAGCTTCGCGGCCGGAGCTGGGACGTGTTCGGTGTTGAGGATTTCACTGGTTTCCTTGGCTGGATGCGGTCGGGGCTCCCGCCGGGAGTTGCATCTCTGTCCGCAGCGCCGGCGCGGATCGCTGATGCAACGGCGGCCCAGAGACTGCAGGCGGTTCGCTCTTTCTATGTTTTTCAGCAGTGGCGCGGCCTCGAGGGAATTCCGGCGCTGTTCCTGGGTCGGGAGTCGAGCTCGCCGTACTTGCCATTCCTGACTCACATCCGACGCGGTTCTCGTGCGGCGTCTGTGTCGGTGAAGGTCCAGCGGCGACGGCGGGCGGCACCGACCTTGACGCCCGCGCAGATCGATTCCATCAAACAAGCCTGCGCGCACTGGGATCCCGGCACGAGGTCGTGGTCGGGATCTCTCAGGGACCGGCTGTTCTTTTCTTTGCTTGAGGAGACGGGCATGCGGCTGGGCGAGGCGCTGTCATTGCAGCACCGGGACTGGCATTCTGGCGGCGGCGAGAATCCGTACATCGAGGTCGTCCCACATCCCCATCCCCACGGGGCGCGGGTGAAGGGCGGAAATTACCGCAAGCTCTACATTTCCGACGAGCTGGACCGCCTCTACGCCGAGTACGTCTGGCACCTCTGCGAGGCGGGCCTGGACCTGGTGGTGGAGGACATCGACAGCTCATACGTTTTCGTGAACGTCGCCGGCGGAGAGCGCTTCGCGCCGATCCGCCCAGAGACGATTTACAAGCTGATCGCCAGGATAAAGCGCGTGCTTGGCGATCATGTGCCGGCGCGTTGGTCCCCACACTGGTTCCGTCACACGCATGCCACGGCCCTGCTTCTCTCTGGCCGACCGATTCATGTGGTCAGTCGACGACTCGGTCACGCCGATGTCCAGACGACCCTGAACACCTACGCCTGGGTGACTGAGGACGAAGAGTTACGGGCACTGGCCGATTGGTCCGCCGTGACAAAACAATGGAGGGACGGGCATGCGGACATCTGACGCAGAAATGGTCGGGATCCTGAGTGCGAGCGGAGCGCCGGGCTTCGACGCGGCACGGAACGAGGAACTGCTCAGCGCGGTCCCCGAAGGGCTTCGGCTGCTGCACTACACGCGGGACTCGGTCCCGGCCGAGCACCTGAGCTCATTCGGTTTCTACCATGACAAGATCGGCAACATTCACCTCGACGGCCTGACGACGACGATGCAGAACGAGTTGATGTTCGCGATCTGGCGCATCGTCGAGCTCGGTGGGCGCGTGCCCTGCGCGTCGCTGGGATTACTCCTGAGGGAGCTCGCCGCGACATCGAAACGGCTGCAGCGGGCGGGCCAGCCGTTCGAGAGCGTGATGGACTACACGCCGGCGGGATGGCGCACCGAGCTGGCTACGACCTGGGTGCGCCGCACAAAGCAGCTGCCCAATCCGAACACGCTGCGCACTATCCTGTCTCCGCTGGATCGGGTCAGCAAGCTGCTCTGGTTCGCATACGACACGAGGCCATGGTGGCAGCGAGAGATCTGGGACCTGACCATGGACCTGCGGATCCCCCGGCGGCCGCAGGAGATGCTCTCGCAGGTCGCGATCCACTGGCACCGACTCCAACCCGGGTGGTTCCGTCACGGCGCGATGTTCTACGTCAAGACCCAACTCGAGGCGGGCCAGCTAACCTGGGCAAGCGTGCACGGACGCCACAACTCGCTCCTTGCCTTTGGACAATTTGCTGCAGCCCGAGGTCTCCCGGGTCCGCGACTCACTTCCGACCCCGCTCGACTGCGCCCGTTAATGTTGGAGTTCCTGGGCGAGATCCGTCAGACGAAGACACGCAACGGGAAGAACGCCGGCAAGCCCCGTTCGATCGGGAGCGTTGCGCAGATCACCGCGGCAGTCCGGGGACTCTACGCGTTCATGAACGATTTCGGCCCCGAGGTTGCGGCGGCGCTCGGCGATGAGCGTTGGGCCGGCATCGGTCCCGAGTATTTGAGGTTCTGGCGGCCCGGAGACATTCCGCGGGTTCACAAGAACCGCTACGACGAACGGCACCTGTTTACCGACGCCGTCATGTCGGCGCTGGCGTCACACGCTCACCTGCTTGGCGTCCCTCGCTCGCTCGGTGGGTTGGGGGATGAGCAGGGGATGCGGATTCTGCTTCTGATGATGGCCACAGGGCGTCGGATCAACGAGATCTGCATGCTGGACCTTGACCCGATCATCCCGGTTGAGGGTCCCACGCCTGAGGGCGGGAAGATCGCGAAGCTGCGCTACCAGCAGACGAAAATCCTGGACGCGCCGGACACGATCTTCGTCGACCAGGAAGTCACTGCGATCGTTGCCGAGCAGCGCCGGTGGCTCACCGAACACTTCGAGACCGATGTGACGCCGAAGTACTTGTTCGTCAAGGCTCAGGGCAATTTGCGCGGCCAGCACCCTTACAAGGACGGGCGGTTTCGACAACAACTGCGTCATCTCGTAGCCCTCGCGGGGTTGACCGAACCCGACGGGACCCCGCTGGATCTAGGCAAAACACACCGGTTCCGGCACACGAAAGCGACAGGCCTCATCAACGCCGGTGTCCCCCTGCACGTCGTCCAGCGCTATATGGGCCATCTAAGCCCGGAAATGACGATGCACTACGCACAAACCCTGGACGCAACAGCGAAAGCAGAGTTCCTCCGCTACCGCAAGATCACGACATCGGGCTCCGCATCGGCGATCGCAGGCGAGGACCTCTACGAGCTGATGGCATTGGACTCACGCACCGACCGGGTACTACCGAACGGCTGGTGCACGCTGCCTCCGGCCAAGAGTTGCGACAAAGGCAACGCCTGCCTCACCTGCAACCTGTTCGTTACCGACGAACGATTCCTGGGCGTCCACGAGGGCGAGGCCGTCGCTCTCGACCAGCTCATCGACAGCCGGCAGGCTGCGCACCAGCAACGCACGGGGCAACCGATGAGCGAAAACCACGTCTGGCTCACGCTCCGGCGCCGAGAACAGCGCGCACTCGAGACCATAGTAGAGACGCTCAAAACATCACCGAACGAGGCTCACGAGCCAATCCGAGGTGCAGGAGCGCAAACCCGCATCAACGCGGACCGCCACGATCCGCAGGAGCCGCAGTGAGCCGCGGCAATCCGGAACTACTCGCCCAGGCTGCGGCACGAAAACGCCAAGCAGCGCGGGACCGCGCTGACGCCGGAATACGTGCACTACTGAAAGCCGGCGCACCCATCACCTTTGAGGCGGTCGCGACGGCGGGCCACGTTTCCAAGGACTTTCTCTACCGCACGACTGATCTGCGTAACCGCATCCAAGACCTTCGCAGCCGCACTGCCGGCATGCGGGCGCCCCTGCCCAACGAGCCCGCCGCGGCAACCTCCACAAGCAACATCGTCCGCACCCTCACCATCTCCCTCCGAGACGAACGGGCCCGGCATCGGGCCGAGATCTCCGAACTCAAGGCCGCTCTGGAAGCCGCCCATGGCGAACTGCTGCGGCTGCGGCGCCACCCTGGTTTGCACGATGCCGACTGACCAACGGATCCCCCTTCCATCGATGCACTGGACGACAGTTGAGGCCACGGGACAGGATGAGCGGCCGCAGCAGCGGGCATAATGGCCCTATGTGCGGCAGATACGTCATGAGCAGAGCTGTCGGTGATCTTCTCGCGGCTTTCGACGTCGAGGAGTCCTACGTCGACGAACTCCAGCCTTCCTACAACGTGGCCCCAACAGACACGGTCCCCCTGATTCTGGACCGGAGCTCAGGAGACGGCGCACCAGTGACGAGAAAGTTAGTCACCGCACGCTGGGGCCTTGTTCCGTCCTGGGCCAAGGACCCCAAAGGCGGTGCGAGACTCATCAACGCCAGAATGGAAACCATCACCGAGAAACCCTCCTTCAGGAAAGCCGCATCGGCAAGACGGGGATTGCTCGCAGGCGACGGATACTTTGAGTGGGAAAAAACCCCTGAGGGCGGGAAGATCCCCACATACCTCCACGGGCCAGACAACCAAATCCTTGCCTTCGCGGCCCTCTTTGAAAACTGGCCCGATCCTTCCCTGCCCAACGACCACCCTGACAAATGGTTGCGCACAGCTACGATCATCACCACCAATGCCACCGATGCCCTCGGCCACATCCACGACCGCACCCCGCTGATCGTGCCTCCAGAAATGTATTCGGACTGGCTCGACCCGGACACAACCTCCGAGGCAGACGTCCGTGCCCTACTGGATTCCATGCCCGAACCGCACCTGATCCCCCGCGTGGTCAGCAACCGCGTCAACAGCGTGCGGAACGACGGTCCGGAGCTTATTGAACCGGCCCCCGCCGACAGCTGACGGCCTTTGGCCACCGCCGGATCGCCCGCAGCAGGAGCCGCTACGCCTAATCTCACGAACGATCGCATCAATCCGGCAAGCCGAAATAACCCCCGTTTCTAGCTAGGAGTTGGAACAAATCCCGGACATTGTGGAACCAATTCAATGGTCCGGACACTATGGAGTATGAGCGGGGGATCAGAGAGCACGGATGAGGCCTTGTGGCTGCTGGTAATCAACGGCGATGGTGACGCATTTGGAAGGCTTTTTGATCGGCACCGAGATCGAGTGCTCCGTCATTCGATAAGAATTATTGGCCCTGGTCCTGATGCCGAAGACATTACCGCCATCGTCTTCTATGAAGCCTGGCGTCGCAGAGAGCACGTGCGCATAGTCAACGGCTCCATACTCGCCTGGCTGTTGGTCACGGCCAACAACACCATCCGCAACCACAACCGCCAGCGACGGCGGTACAAGGCCTTTCTGGATCAGCTTCCACCGCCAACCCTGGGAGCAGATGTTGCCGACGAATTGGCTGATTCCGCCGAACGTGATGTGGAGGCAGCGCTGTTGCGGGCAGCTTTTGCACGGCTCAAACCACGGGATCGTGACGTGCTGACTCTGTGTGTTATTGAGGGGCTGAGTCTTCGACAAGCTGCCCTTGCCCTCGCAATTGCGGAAGGAACAGTGAAATCACGTCTGCACCGCGCGAAGACAAGGCTAGGAGCGTTCTACAGGGCTCTGGACCTAAACACCCCTCCGACTGAACAAGTATTTTTCGAAGGCAGGACATTGTGAGCCCCTACCAATTCCATGCTGAGAGAAGCGCCGCGCTGCGCCAGCAGCTCGTACAGCTGCCAGTGCCTGTCCAACACCCCTTCATCCATGATGGCGAGCGTCCGGAAGCGCCGGCAAGGGATAGGAAACGAAGAGGCCGGCGCCTGGGTGCTGGCACCCTCGCAGGCGCTCTAGTACTTGGCGCACTGGCCCTAGCGACAACCCCTGAGGACAGATCAGAGGACGCCTCCAGGATCATCGAAGCACTAAACCACCCACAGCAGGAGACGGACAGGGTTCCTGCCGGAGCACTCCCCGTTATAGGGAATGCAGGCATTAATGCCTCGGATACCCGGCTCTTGGGACACAGCGCGACGATCACGTACTACGGCGCCCCTGCTGCAGAGAACCTCAGCCCCGGTGCTCCCGCCGGCAAGACGATTTGCATGATTCCAGTCGACGCCCACGGAGAAAGCAAAACCATAGGGTGCACTCTGTTGAAAAGCTTCGAATCCTACGGCCTCAAGATCGAGACTCCGGACCGGACCGAAGCTGGGTGGCTTGTGGTTCCCGCAGCCGCCAAAACGAGCCTGGAATCCGTCAAGAAAGAGGGCGGCTGGACCCAGCAAGCTCCAAACTTCCTGGCCCGTAACAACAACTAGTTCTCCTGAGCTGACAGATCCATTTCCTCGGTAGGGGGAAGACCGTCGGACATTGAGCGAGCTGGCATACGAAATGGAACCTAACAGACGAATCACCCGCATTGATGACGCGTCTTCAGCAGTTTCAGTCCCCAAGCGTCGGGGCCGCCGACTAAACAACTACAGATAAGCCGGGACGGCACAGCGTCGGGACTGCACAGCCTTGCGGAAGGCAGGCTTGTCCAGCACCGATTCACTCCTGGCGTTGATCATGCGGGAGCCGATGCCTGGATCCTTGGCCCAGGACGGAACCAGGCCCCAGCGCGCCACGTGCAGCTGGCGCACCTGGCGGGGCGCGGCACTGTCCTCCACCAGCCGCTCCAGCACGATCGGGACGGCGTCGGTGGGTGCGACATTCCACGACGGCGGGATGCTCACCTCATCCTCGAGTTCGGCGTCGAACTCGGCCAGGAGGTCCCCCACGGCTCGTGCCATTACGTAGCGTCCACACATGGCACCAGCTTGCCACCGCGCGCCACAAACTGTCATCCGGGCACCGCAGCAGCCTATCGACACCCGGGAATACCGGCCGCCGCGCTACGGTTGACAGTAAGGAAACCTTTCAAGCGACGTTTAGGAGATCCCTGTGGACTTCACTCCCGAATCCGGCACCATCACCATGTTTTCCACCACGTGGTGCGGCTACTGCAACCGGCTCAAGAAGCAGCTGGACGCCCAGGGGATTGGCTACAACGAAATCAATATCGAAGAAGTGAACGGCACTGCCGAGCTCGTGGAGCAGCTGAACGGCGGCAACCGCACCGTACCCACGGTCCTCTTCCCGGACGGCACCGCGGCCACCAACCCCTCAGCCGCCGAGGTCAAGAGCCGCCTGGCTGCCTGACCGGCCGCCCCGGACCAATTGCTGCGGGTCATGCCCCCAGGCTGCTGAAGGAAGCAGTTTCCAGGGTGGCATGGCCCGCATACGTTTGCAGGAGGGCCTGTTCAACAGCGGCCACGTCCACACCCGGCACCAGGTCATTGGCGGCGCCGGCGGTGGCAGGATCCCAGTCCAGGCCAAGCGCCGCGTAACTGTCGGTAAGCACTTTGCGGATCGGGGCGGAGTCCTCCACCACGATCACCGAGCTGAAGAGCCATGCACCGGAGACCACCCTTTGGGCGGTGCCCACCAGTTTCACCCTGCGGGAACTGTCCGTGGCATCGGTTCCGTGGACGCTGAACTCGCCGGGACAGTACTCGCCGGGGATCTCCCCTACCGCCGCCTGCACGCCTACGTGCTGCAGCGCGTCCGCGAACAGGCCGCCGAAGTACCCGAACCGGGCCTTGGATCCGGCGACGGCATCCGTGTCCGGCTCGATGTGGTCCACCACCAGGGTGCCCCAATGGTAGGCGGCTGCGCGTCCGCCTGCCCTCCGGACCAGGGGTTCGAAACCGTTGTCGCGGCATGCCTGGGCGGCGGCCTCAAATCCCGGCAGCCGGGTGTCCCGCTGCCCGAACGCCACCGTGGGCGCGGGCCGGTACAGCCGCAGGGTGGGACCGATTCCGCCGCTTCGCGCCCTCGCCAGCAGCTCCAGCCCGAATTCAAGGTCGCGGCCCGCCCCGAGCGACACATCCTGCCGCACCACGGTGAGCGTGCTGGATCCGGTACCGGTGTGGTGCATAGTGCGGGGCTCCCAGGCATTCAGCGTCGACAGCTTCGGTGGCGACAGGTTCAACGCCTGCGGATGGGCAGGCCATCCCTAGGTTACGCCCGACGCCGGCGGCGGCCTTAACGCCCCCGGCGCCCCACCCACAGGGCATGCAGCAGCGGAACGGCGGATGCGGTCATCAGCACATTGCCCAGGGCAACATCGTCAGGCCGGACCACTGCCCCGGCGAGCAGCAGGGCTCCGAAGACCAGGGCGGACGCCGAGCGGCGCACAGCCCGGTCCAGCCGGGCAGCCTGGCGCTCCAGGCGCGGGACGGCAACCTGCAGCGAGCCCTCCTCCAGGCGGCCCGCCAGGGCGTCGAGCCGGCCTGGCAGCCGGAAGGCAACAGCGGCGGCGTCGATGGCCTGCCGGGCCGCGTCCTGCACCACGTTGCCCCGCTCGTTCCGCAGCAGCCGGGCGGCGTACGGCTCCACCGAGTCCCAGAGGTTGAAACGCTCGTCCAGGGCACTGCACACTCCGGAGGTGAGGGACATGGCCCGGATGATGAGCAGGAAGTTTTCCGGCAGCTGGAACGGCAGTGAGCGGACCACGTCGCCGAACTCCACTGCAAAGTCACGGAACTCGCGGGGGTCCACGTCGCGGAGTTCGGCGAAGCCCATACCGCCGAAACGGGCAAAAAGCTGGGTCATGGCGCGCTCCAGGCCAACGCTGTCCGCGGACGGCATCAGGACGCCCACGTCGTTGATGGCCGCCACCAGGCCCTTCCCGTCCCGGGCGGCGGCCGCAATCAGCAGCTTCCGCAGCCCGCTGCGCGTGGAGGCAGTCACCTCGCCCATCATGCCGAAATCGATGAACGTCAGTTTCCAGGGCAGTTCCCCTTCCCCTGGCGGAACCGGGGTGACAAAGATGTTCCCCGGATGCGGGTCGGCGTGGAAGAAGCCGTTGGTGAACAGCTGGTCGAACATGATGGACGCGAACACCGGGGCCACGGTTGCTGGATCGATGCCGGCGGCACGCAGGGCCTGGACGTCCGTGATCTTGATCGCAGTGACGTCTTCCAGGGTGAGCACCCGGCGGGTGGTCCGCTCCCACACCACGCCCGGAACCTCCACCCGGCCATCACCGGCGAAGTCCGCGGCAAAACGCTCGGCATTGACGGCTTCATGCAGGTAGTCGATTTCCAGCAGGCTGGTCTGTGCGAACTCCTCCACCAACGCCGGCATGTCCGCCCGGCGGGAAACGAGCCGGATGTGGCTGAGCCAGCCGGCAACCCTGCGCAGGGCGGCGAGGTCGACGTCGACAATAGCGCCGATGCCCGGCCGCTGCACCTTCAGGACCACGGCATCCAGGCCGGTGTCCCCGGCATCGACGGAATCCAGGCGTGCCCGGTGCGCCTGGCCCAGGGAGGCCGCCGCGATGGGCGCTGGATCGACGGAGGCAAAGACGCGCTCCAGCGGCGTCCCCAGTTCCTGCGCCGCGAGGGCAGAGATGGCGGGGAAGGCCACCGGGGGCACCTCGTCCTGCAGCCCCTCCAGCTCCTTGGTGATTTCCGGCGGCAGGACATCAAGGCGCGAGGACAGGAACTGGCCCACCTTGATCATGAGCCCCCCAAGTTCCACGGCGAGGTCGTGGAACCGCTGGGCGAAGCGCCGCATCCGCCGGGAACGGCTCCGAGCGGCCATCGGGCCGAGTCCCACCCGCGGCAGGAACAGCTCGAACCACCAGGTGGAGGCAAGGTTCCATGCCGCGAAGCGCAGGATCCGCCGGTAGCGCCCGCGGTGCTCCCGCAGGGGTGGCGGAGGGTTGGCCCCGCCCTGGACCGTGGACGCCACCCGGTTCAGTCCTGGGCGAGGATCGCGTACAGGCGACGGCGGGCCTCATCCAGCACCGCCACGGCCTGGTGCACCTGGTCCTGGGACCCCGTGCGTCCCACCTGCGCCGCGGCCTGGGCCAGCTCGATCCCGGCCTTGGGGAGGGAAGCAACGCCGCCGGACATCTGACCGGCCGGATCCCAGGGGGCCGAGCCATGGGTGGCCGCCACTTCCTCGCGGCCGGCTTCGGTCAGCGAATAGATCTTGCGGCCGTTCGCTTCCTCGGCACTGATCGATCCTTCATCCGCCAGCAGCTGCAGCGTCGGGTACACCGAACCTGCGCTCGGCTTCCAGCTGCCGCCGCTGCGCTCCTCGATCTCCCGGATAATCTGGTACCCGTGCATGGGCTGCTCCGCGAGCAGTGCCAGGACCGCCGCCCGCACTTCGCCTTTTCCGGCCCGGGTTCCGGCCCGCTTCTCAAACCGGGAACGCAGCTCCTCGACGGCCTGCCACATGCCATCGAGGTTGTTTCCGCCAAATCCGCCTGCAGGGTGTGAAGCACGCATGATGAACTCCTTTGCCGATCGCGAACGATATACAACGATACCCAACGATACATGCCTGCACCATAGCCGGGGAAAGTCAGGATTTGCGCAATGTCAGGATTTGTTCGGCCCGGCCGAACGGGCCCTGCAGGTCGTGGAGCACGGTGGATGTCAGCCCGATGCCATCGCTGCCGAAGGAGACGGCGTTGTCCAGTCCCAGCCATTCCCCCTGGGGACGGCGGTACATGTGGATCTGCAGGTCCAGGTTGGGGAACGCGTAGCTGCCCTCTCCCGGCGGAACCCGGGCAGCGATGCCGTTGGCTGTATCAACCAGGCCCATGAGCCGGGCCAGGTCGCCGCTGTCGGCGGCGCTGGTCAGCGGGTGGTCGGTGCGGAGCCACACCTTGCCGGACCCAGGGCGGTGGCCCTCAGCCACCCTCATTTCGAGGGAGCGGATGTAGCCGCCGGGCCAAATGGCTGCGGCGTCGTACGGTTTGCATTCGTCCGGGCCGGGAATGGCGGTGTCCTCGACGGCGGCAACGCCGGCGGTATCGCTGGTCAGCATGCGCCACCCGGTGGCGCGGATGGCGGTGCGCCCGCCGGCCACCAGTTCCGCCTGCACCAGTTCGATGGTTTTGCCGGGCCGCAGGGTGGCGGTGTCGATCCGGAATTCCCCGCCGGGAATCAGCCCAAGGATCTCGTAGCTGATGCGGGCCATCCGCATGTCGTCCCGTGGCTGGTGCCGTTCAAGGACGTCCGCCATGAGGCCCGATGCCGGCGCCATGTGCTGTTCGTGGGCGTTCCAGGCGCCCTGGGCATGGATGGTGGACCGGAATCGGGCGCCGCCCAGGTCCTGGTAGTAGAAGTTGCCGTCGGCGAGTTCAGGCAGGTCTGCGGTCAAGGCTGGCCCCTTACGGAAATTCAGTGAATTGCCACTAACTCTATCTCCCGGGGACATGGCACGGCACGGCCGCGCAGGCAGCGAAATGTTGGAGGGTGCGGGTGGCAATCGGACTAGAGTAAGGAACTGGTCCTGTCAGCAACCCTCAAAAGAGGTGTTTCATGCGCGTCATCAGCTACAACCTCCGCAAGCACAAGGCCAGCGGCGAGCTCCTCGCCCTGGCCCGGAACCATGACATCGATGCGCTGTGCCTCCAGGAAGTGGACGCCAGCGACCTCCCGGAAACCCTTGGACCCCTGCACCTGGCGGATGCCACGAAGGGCAACCGGCTGGGGCTGGCCATCTACTACCGCACCAGCCGCTTCACCGCCCTGGACACGCAGTCCTTCGCGTTGAAGAAGTCCATGCACGACAGGGTGCTGGCGCCGGCACACGAGCGGCTGATCGGCACCCGGGTGATGGACACCGAGACGCAGCATGAACTGGTGATCGGCTCCTTCCATGCAGCCCCGTTGACGGCGTCAAACTCTTTGCGGCGGAAACAGATCCATGCGGCCCATGCGGAACTGCTGAGCATGGGAAGGGGCCTGATGACCCTGATGGTGGGCGACTTCAACTACCCGTTCTTCACAAAGAACCTGGACATGCATATGAAGAACTCCGGGTACGCCCTCTCCCTGAGCAACCGGCGGACCTACACCCGGTACAAGGTGTTCAAGGGCCATTTCGACTTTGCCACGTCCTTGGGCCTGGACATCGCCAGCGTGGAAACGCTGCCGCGCGGAAATTCCGACCACCTGCCCATCCTGGTCACCGCGGAGTACGGCGAGGGGTACTAGCCCCGGTATCCCGGCGCCGGCCCTTGGTCAACGGTCCGGGAGGCCGGCCTACCAGCGCTCGCCGGCCCAGGGTTCGTCAGTGTCCAGCCGTGCCAGCAGGTCCGGCCAGGCCGCGGCGAAACCGGGGTGCAGGTCCAGGGCGTCCACCTCCGCCACCGGGATCCAGAGCAAGGCGATACTTTCGGGGTCGCTGATCACCGGTTCAAAGGATTCCCGCACCCGCACCACCACCGTGGTGTAGGACCAGTAACCATGGTCCAGCACGGAAGTGAACAGCACTTCCACGCTCTCCGACGGGACGGCGGCTTCTTCATAGGCTTCACGAAGGGCGCCGTCAACGGGTTCTTCGCCCTGGTGCAACGCGCCGCCGGGCAGGCCCCAGGTGCCCCCGTTGTGGCTCCAGACGGCACGGTGTTGAAGGAGCACACCCTTGGCGGGGTCCCACGCGAGGACGCCGGCCGCTCCGAACCGGCCCCAGTAGCGGCCGCGGTCCCCTTCCACCCAGGCGTCGCCCGGGTCGCGCGGACCGGTGCGCTGCGGTGGAGTGGCGGACATGCCGGCGGACGGGAAATGATCCATTGGTCCAGTCTGACAGGTGAAGCGGGGGGCTGCAGTCCCGCTGGACCGTCAGGTGCCGTGTCCGTGGTCGACGGCGAAATCGCCGCCAGGATACATGACGGTTTCGTGCCCGTCATCAAAGCGGACAAGGTACGGCGGGTGCCCGCCCTCGCCCCGCACCTCGATGATCACTCCGTGCCGGTCCGTGGACCCCACGGTCCTCCCGTGCACCACGATGCGGTCGCCTTGGGCTGCCTCCATGGCAATCACCTCCCAGCCCCCAGATTACGACTCCGGGCAGCACGGGAACAGGGCGTCATGGCAGGATTCGGATATGCCGTTGAACCTGCTCCTGATCGCCGACACGCACGTGCCCAAGCGGGCCAGGAGCCTGTCGGCGCAGGTGTGGCACGCCGTAGACCAGGCCGACGTGGTGTTCCACGCGGGTGACTGGGTAGAGGCGGCGCTGCTCGACGAGTTCGAGCACCGGAGCCGGCGCCTGCTGGGCGTTTACGGCAACAACGACGGCCCCGACCTTCGCAGGCGGTTGCCCGCGCAAACCACCGCGGTCCTGGACGGGTTGCGTTTTGCGATGGTCCACGAGACCGGCCAGGCAAAGGGCCGCGAACTGCGGTGCGAGGCACTGTATCCGGGCACCGACGTGCTGGTGTTCGGGCACAGCCACATTCCCTGGGACACGGTGTCGCCCGGCGGGTTGCGGCTGCTGAATCCCGGCTCGCCCACCGATCGGCGCCGCCAGCCGGCCTGCACCTACATGGAGGCCGTGGTGGACGGCGGCCGCCTGGCCGAAGTCAGGCTGGTGGAGGTCCAGCGCGGCTGATCGCGGGGCCGCTTGGCAGCGCGGCAGCTTTTGCCTAGGTGTATTGACCTGAGAGGTTGGTGACGCGGCTGGCCGGTGGCTGACCTTTGAGTGAGGTGTGACCTCGATGATGATTGTAGTGATGGAGCCAGCCAGCGAAAGCGGCAACACGCTCGGCCTCTGATCTGTAAGGACGGGCGTAGGCCCATTCGTCGAGCAGGGTGCGGTTGTAGCGCTCGACTTTGCCGTTGGTCTGAGGCCTGTAGGGACGGGTGCGTTTGTGCTTGATGTCCGGGCCCAAGGCGTCTTTGAACGCGTAGGAGCGGTAGCAGGAACCGTTATCGGTCAGGACCCGTTTGACCGTGATCCCGTGGGACTCGAAGTAGGCGTTGGCACGTTCCCAGAATCCGGCCGCGGTGTCCTTTTTCTCATCGGTCAGGATCTCCGTGTAGGCGAGCCGGGAGTGGTCATCGACGGCGTTGTGCAAGAAAGCGTGGCCCGGTCTCCTGTTCGCCGCGGTGCCGGTCTTGTTCCGGTTTCCGGCGGCCCTGCCGACACTGCGGTGGCCCCCGCCGTCGGGGATCCGTCCAAGTTTCTTAATGTCGACGTGGACCAGGTCCCCGGGTCTGTGGTGCTCGTAGCGGCGGATCACCCGGCCCGTGGCCCGGTCCAGCCACGACAGCCTCGCCAGCCCGAATCGGGACAGGACCCGGTGCACCGTGGAGGGGTGGATGCCCAGCAGATAGCCGATCCGTGCCGGGCCCCAGCGGCGGTTGACCCTGATCGCGACGATCCGCCGCTCCCGCCGCATGGAGGTCCGTCGCGGGGAGTTGATGGGCCGGCTGGAACGATCACCCATCCCGTGCTCACCGTGCTCCCGGTAACGGGCCGCCCACCGCGCTGCGGTCGTCACCGACACCTGGAACCGCTCAGCAGCACGGCGCAGCGGCCACCCGTCATCGACGATGCACCGGGCCAGCCGGAGCCGTCCCTTCGGCGTCAGAAGCGCGTTAGCATGGGACATTGAAGACCTCCTTGTGGATCGGACTCTTAGACAAGCCCCACTCCACTTGGAGGTCTTCTTTTTGTCACCTAACCACGCCGCATGTTCCTAACCTCCGTGGTCAATACACCTAGGCTGGAACGGTAAGCATGCTTAGTTTTTCGCGGCTGCCCTGCGCAGCCTTGCTGCTTCACCATCCCGGGCGACGAACCAGCCCGTGTCCCGCACGAACAGGAGTACCACCATGACCGACCAGTACACCTTCCGTAATCCCGTGACTGCCTACGAAAAGATCTCCCCGCCCAAGCAGCACCAGCCGGAGCCGGGACTTGATGCGGAACTGGCGCCCAAGGCCGACCTCGGCGAAGAAACCTACCGGGGCACCGGCCGCCTCGATGGCCGCCGGGCCATCGTGACCGGCGCGGACTCAGGCATCGGGGCAGCAACGGCGATCGCCTTTGCCAGGGAGGGTGCCGACGTCGTGCTTTCCTACCTGCCGCAGGAAGAAGAGGACGCCGCGCGCATTGCCGGAATCATTGAGGCTGCGGGCCGCAAGGCCGTCAAGGTACCGGGGGACCTCAAGGACTCCGCCGCCTGCCGGGAACTGGTGGACACGGCGGTGGCCGTGCTGGGCGGGGTTGACATCCTGGTCAACAACGCCGGAAAGCAGGTTGCGCAGGAGGAGCTGGAAGACATCAGCGACGAGCAGTTCGACCACACCCTGAAGACGAACGTCTATGCCATGTTCTGGGTGACCAAGGCCGCGGTGCCGCATATGCCGGCAGGCTCAACCATCATCAACACCACGTCCATCCAGGCCTACAACCCGTCGCCGACCCTCGTGGACTACGCCACCACGAAGGCCAGCATCAACAACTTCACCAAGGGCCTGGCGCAGCAGCTGGCCCCCAAGGGCATCCGGGTGAACGCCGTGGCACCGGGCCCCATCTGGACCCCGCTGCAGGTCAGCAGCGGCCAGCCCAAGGAGGAACTGCCGGAATTCGGCCAGTCCACTCCCCTGGGCCGGGCGGGCCAGCCTGCTGAGCTTGCCCCGGCCTACGTGTTCCTGGCCTCGCCCGAATCCAGCTACGTGGTGGGCGAAACGCTCAACGTCAACGGCGGCAGCCCGACGCCGTAACCCCCCGGCCGCCTGGGCGGTGCGGCGCACACGCTGCCGCCGCACCGCCTCCGCGGTCAGTCCCCCGCGTCCAGGCCGGCCAGGAGTTCGTCGGTGGCCGGGTCCGGTTCTCCGTTGAAGAACTGGGCCAGGACGGTCTTGAACACTGTTTCTCCGGGCGCCGCCCGGAGAAACAGTGTCATGGAGGAGCGGAGCTTCTTGGCATCGATGCCACCGAAGATGTTTTCGGCGGACTGGTCGGCATGGTTCGCCAGGACCAGCGCGCACTCCAGCAGCCGTGGACCCAGCACCTCGTGGTCCAAGTACGCGCGCGCCTCCGCAAGGGACGAAATGGCATACCTGCGTGACGTGTCGCTCTGCCCCAGCCCGGCAAGCTGCGGGAAGACAAACCACATCCAATGCCCCGACTTAGTGCCCACCTGCAGCTCGCCCAGCGCCTGCTCATAGGTTCCGCCGGTGTTTTGCGCGGCAACAAAACGCTCAAGGTCAAACGGCTCATTCATGTGGATCTCCTCGGTGCGTTTCAAATGGACAAGTCTTCTTCAAGGGCGTCCGCTGCCGCCCGGAGCCCGGGGTCCGGATCTTCCCGCCACCGGGCCAGGACAACACCGGCCCGCTGCCGCTCACGCCCGCCCAGCCCCGCCAGCAGCGGGACCAGGACGTCGGAAAGCAGGGGCGCCGCCAGGTCCCCTGCCCGGGCGGAACGGAGGAACCCCTCCAGCCGGGTCAGGTCGGAATGCCGGAGTAGCCTTACCCGCGTCTGCAGCAGCACCACGGCGGCGAGGCGGCGCTCGAACACCGGCCGCGAACCGGGCCGCGGCTGTCCCCACAGGGCGGAGGCCAGCATAACGGTACCGTCGTGGTCCAGGTCCTTGAATTTCCGCAGCGCATCACGGACCGTCCCCCGGACGGCCCCCACCGACGATCCATAGGAGGCCAGCTGCCCGCCCAGCCGGCTCCCGACGTCGTCGGCCCGGTAACAGGAGCCCTCATTCTGCAGCGTCCGGTCGACGAAGTCCGCCGCCGCCGACACCACCTCCGCGGTCCCGGTCATCGCCCGCGGCCGGACGAGGCGTGCAGGATGCAGAACGGCGTCCACGGCCGCGCTTCCAGGCGGCCCTCGGCAATAGGCTCCCCGCACACCGCGCAGGTTCCATAGGTTCCCGCGGCCAGCCGCGCCAGGGCTTCCTCAATCTGTCCAAGGCCGGCCGAGCTTTGTTTCAGGAGCGCTGAAGCCTGGGAGAGTTCGAAGGCAATGGTGGCACCCTCGGGATCGTGCTCGTCATCCACATTGGAGTCCTGGCGCGCCGAATTTGCGGCTTCGATATCTGCCCGCAGCGCCGGCAGCAGTGCCAAGCGCCGCGCCCGCTCCTCTTCGAGCAGCGCGCGGAACCGTTCGAAATCAGGCATGGAAACAGCCTAACGCGTCAATCAGTACCAGTTCAGGGCCACAGAGTGGTTCCAGGCCGCGCACGGGGAACCATACCGGTCCTTGATGTAGCCAAGGCCCCAGTCGACCTGCGTGCGGTAGCTGGTGAGCCAGTCGCTGCCGGCGCTGGCGTACTTGCCCGGCGGCAGCGCCTGGGCTATTCCGTAGGCACCGGAGTAGGCGTTGGTGGCGGTGGTCAGCCAGCTGGACTCCTTGGTCCACAGCTGGGCCAGGCACAGGAACTGGTCCTGGCCCCACCCGAAGGCGGCCAGGCGCCCGGATGCGTAGCTTTTCGCTCCGGCCGGATCGTTCACCGCGCCGCCGGGAATGGAAGGAACGACGACGGCGGGCGGAACCGGCAGGGCCGGCGCTTCCGGGGCGGCCGGTCCGGGATCGACGGCGGGAAGCGGGGCCGGAACGGGTTGGACACCGCCTGGCCGGTCAGGACCCGCCGGGGCAGGGTTTGCTGCGGGCGCTGGCGCCTTCGGCTGCTGCGCCGCCGCGGCGGCAGCCCTGGCCGCCGCCTCCGCCTGCTGCCGTGCCTGCTCCTCCGCGGCGGCGCGCTTGGCCGCCTGGGCCGCCTCGTAGGCTGCCTGCGCCGCCTGGCCCTGGCGGTACTCACCCTCAAGGGCCGCCGTCGTGCCCTTCAGGGCTGCGAGCTGGGCTGTCAGTTCGCCGCCATGCCGCTGTTCCTCCGCGACCTGCCGGGCCAGCGAATCCTGGGCCGCGCGGGCGGAATCCAACGTTGCCTTCGCCTCCGCGGAAAGCCGCTCCTGCTCGCTCCTGGCAACCTTTTCCTGGTCGGCAAGGGCGGCGGCGGCCTTTTCCGCAGCCGCCGCCTTAGCGACCAGGGCCGCAGTCTTGTCCCCCACGAGCTTTACCAGGTTGAGTCCCTGGACACTGTTGGTTCCCAGGGCATCCAGCGCCACGAAGAACCCTGCGTTGGTTCCGCCGGTCTTGTAGGACTCGACTGCCAAGGCGCCGAGGTCTTTCCGGTACCGCGCCAACTCCGCGTTGGCCTGGGCGGCCCGGCCGGACAGTGTTTCCAGGCGGGAAGAAGCTGCCTGCAGCCCGGCGGCGGCGGCAGCATACCCGGCCGCCGAGCGGACGGCCGCTTCCCCTGCCGCCGCAGACTCTGCTTCAAGGCCGGACAGCAGCCCGTTGATGGTGGTGATCTCCGCTGCCTTCGAAGCTTCCGAGGACTGGGCCGCCTGCACGTCTGCCCAAGAGGGGTACCCGCCGGGCGGAGGCGGGTCGTCGGCAGCGGCCGGAAGGACAACGGTGGCGGCCAGGGCAACAGCCACCAGGCTCCCGAGCAAAGGGAACCTGGCGGTGGTCACGAACAGGGGCATAGTCCCGAAGCTTACCGGCGGATTGGTGGGTCACACAGGAAGCCGTTTCCACATTGTTACCGTGAACGGCGGCGCTGGCATCAGCCGAGGTCAGACCGCAAGCAGGCTTATCGTCCACACGTTTGCGCAATTCGAGAGGGCAGCCTCGTATGTTATCTAAATGTGACAATCGGCGTGCACATGGGTTAGGGTCTTCAGGTGTCCCTCCCAGACGGGACATTCCCGTCAGTATGCCGAGCCCTGCCGCTGACCATGGGATCCAACCGCTCCAGTTGGCAGGGACGGGGGAACCAAGTTTCCACGGCCACATGTGGCCTAGGGGTTAAGTCGATAGCGCCTCCCTCCATCGCGGGGCCGCTTCCGGCCGGGTATCTCCAGCCCGAACCCGACAGCTCACCCCGCAGGCATGGGAGAGGCGATCAACCGTGTCAAAAAATTCCATTCCAGCCCGTCACCGCGCGACTCCGGCCCGCTCCATTGTGCTCGAGGGCCTCGCCGTAACCGCCAAGTCGCAGGCCCGTTCACTGGGCCGCCCGGCGCTTGCTGTGGCAGCAGCGTCCGGCATTGCGTTCGGCGTCGGCGCCCCGGCGCACGCTGGTGTAACCGCACCGGACACCACTGGACAGACCAGCATGCAGGCCACCGCCCCGGCACCGGCTGCAGCCCCTGCCGCTGCAGCAGGGAATGTCCACACCGTCGTTTCCGGCGACACCCTCGGCGCCATTGCCGCGGCGTACGGCGTCAACCTCAATGACGTCCTGTCCGCCAACGGCCTTGGCCTGTCCTCGGTCATTTACCCGGGCGACCAGATCCAGATTCCCGGCGCCGGCTACACCGCAGCGCCGGCACCGGCCCCTGCTGCAGCACCCGTGCAGGCGGCAGCCGCCACCGCACCGGCCAACACCGGCATGAACATGTCCTACGCCTCCGCCACGCCTGTAGCTTCCACTACCGGCTCGGGCACCGGAGCCGCGATCCTCGCCTCGGCCTACAGCCAGCTGGGCGTCCAGCAGGACTGCACCGCAATGGTTGAGAAGGCACTGCGCTCGGTCGGCAAGTCCGTAGGCGACCTGGCCCCCACCCAGTTCTTCCAGTACGGCACGGTGGTGGGCGCTCCCGCCCCCGGTGACCTGATCATCACCTCCGGCCACGTGGGCGTTTACGCAGGCAACGGCCAGGTTGTCAGCGGCGGCGTCAACGGCTTCGACACGGAGGTGCACTCCATCAGCTGGCTCGGCGGGTACTCCGCAGTGCGCGTAGCCTAGTCTTCGCCGGTCCGGCCCGCTTGGCGGTGCCGACCGTTGTGGGAGGGTGGCAGCCGGGAAACCGGCTGCCACCCTCCTGCCGTTAAAGCACTCGACGGGCCGCCGCGGTCAGGTCCCGCAGAACGTCATGTAGCTGCCGAAGTCCTCAGGGGGCCCTTGAAGATAGCGTTCGAGGCCGGGCCGTTCATTGAAGGGGTCGCTGACAGCCGCCAGCAGTTGCTGCAACGGCCCCCGGTCCCCGCCGGTTGCTGCCGACAGCGCCTCCTCCACAAGGTGATTCCGGGGAATGTACGCGGGATTCACGCTGTCCATCAGCTCCGCGGCCGGCTTGAGCTCGTGCCACCGCACCAGCCAGGAATCGAGGGCGGCAAGGTCAGGGACCATGCCGCGCACGGGCCGGCGGTCTCCACGGGCGGCTTTACCCAGGTTGCGGAAGAACAGGGTGTAGTCCACGGGTCCGTCCTTGAGGATGTCGAGGACATCATCCACCAGGGCCCCGGCAACGCCGTTTTCATCGGCGCTGTCCAGGCCCATCTTGGCCGTCATTCCGCGGGTCCAGGCCTTGCTGTACTGGCCCCGGAAACCGCCCAGGACCTCCACTGCCGGGGCCACGGCTTTCTCCGGGTCCTGGTCAATCAGCGGCAGCATGGCCTCGGCGAGCCTGGCCAGGTTCCATTCGGCCAGGACCGGCTGGTTGGCATAGGCATAGCGTCCGCCGACGTCGATGGAACTGTAGACGGCGGCGGGGTTGAAGGCGTCCATAAACGCGCAGGGCCCGTAATCGATGGTCTCCCCTGAGATGGTCATGTTGTCCGTATTCATGACCCCGTGCACGAAGCCGACGAGCATCCACCGGGCGATGAGCTCTGCCTGGGCGGAGACGACCGCGGCGAACAGCGCAAGGTAGGGGTTGGCGGCACCGGCCGCATGCGGGTAGTGCCTGCTGATGGCATGGTCCGCCAGGCGCTTCAGGAGGTCCATGTTTTCGGTTGCGCGCGCGTACTGGAAGCTGCCAACGCGCAGGTGGCTGCCCGCAACCCGCGCCAGGACGGCGCCGGGCAGCATATCATCGCGCCGGACCTGCCGCCCGGTGGCCACCACGGCGAGCGAACGGGTGGTGGGAATGTGCAGTGCATGCATGGCCTCACTGACAATGTATTCACGCAGCATGGGCCCGACGACGGCACGGCCATCCCCGGCGCGGGCGAAGGGCGTCCGCCCCGAGCCTTTGAGGTGGACGTCCAGGAGGCGGCCCCGCCGGTCAGTGACCTCGCCCAGCAGCAGGGCCCGTCCGTCACCGAGCAGCGGCGAGTACCCGCCAAACTGATGTCCGGCGTACGCCTGTGCCACAGGTGTGGCACCCGCTGGAACGTGGTTTCCCACCAAAAGCCGCACACCCTCGGGGCTGCGCAGGTACTGCGGGTCAAGGCCCAGGTCTGCTGCCAGTTTGTCATTCAGGACGAGAAGCTCCGGGCTGGGCGCTTCCTCGGCCCGCCAGGGTACGGCGAGTTCCGCCAGTTCCCGGGCGAAACGGCCATCGAACGTGACCGTGGATTCAGCTGCTGCCGTCATGGTTTAACCCTATCGCCGTTGTTGGGCCGGCAGCCTCCCGCGCCGGCTGCCGCCGCCGCGGAACAGGGATGCGGTCAAGGTCCTTGGCGGCGATCACGGTAACCCCCGGGGCCCGCGCCTGGGCCTGGTCTGCCAGGACGGAAACGTCGTCACCGTACCGTGCGGAAAAGTGGGTGAGCACCAGGGTGCGTGCGCCGGCGGACGCCGCAAGGGCCCCCGCCTGCCCGGCAGTGAGGTGGAGGTACCGACCTGCCAGGGGGTCGTCGTCGTCACTGAAGGTCGACTCGGCGACCAACAGGTCCGCCCCATCCGCCAGCTCTTCGGCGCCGGGGCACGGCGCCGTATCCATGATGAAGGCGAAGCGCTGGCCCGGCCTGGGGATGCTTACGTCCTCCAGCCTGGCTGTCCCAAGGACGCCGTCGCGTTGCAGCCGGCCCACGTCCGGGCCGGCAATTCCTGCCGCCCGCAACCGCGCCGGCAACAGTGTTTGCCCGTCAGCCTCCCGGAGCAGGTAGCCGAACGTCTCGATGCGGTGCTTGAGCGGCCGGACCTCCAGGCCTTCCGCCACGGGTCCGGGTCCCGAATGCGGGTGGAGCCGAAGGTCGATGCCGGGTGAACTCACCGACACCAGCGCCCGCACCACCGCCTCGCCGGAGGCCGGATAGTGCAAATGGACGGGGTGCGGCACGCGGTCCAATGCCATGCGGGACAGCACCCCGGGCAGGCCGTAGCAGTGGTCCCCGTGCACGTGGGTGAGGCAGATCCTGGTGATGTGGCCGGCCGCCACGCCGGCGTGGATCATCTGGCGCTGCGTGCCCTCGCCGGGGTCGAAGAGCAAGCCCGCGCCGTCCCACCGCAGAAAGCAACCGTTGTGGTTCCGGGTCCGCGTAGGGACCTGGGAGGCGGTGCCCAGTATCGCCAGTTCACGCACCCCGGGAGTCCGCCGTCCCCGGGTGCAGGCCCCGCGCGTAGGCTGCCTGGCCGACATGCTGGAGGCAGTCCCCCAGGATGCTGATGAGGCGCACCCCAAAGGTCACCGGCGGATCCCAGTGCCTGTCAACCACGCGGTCCAGGTCGGAGTCGCCGATGCCGTCGAGCACCCTGGCGGTCTGGCGGTGAACCGCATCGTAGTACTCCTGGAGCAGTTCCCGGGGCGCCGTGACGGCATCGACCTGCTCACTGGAGTGCCCATAGCCTGTGTCGCGCTCGCCGAGCGGAAGGCCAAAGCGGCCTACGAATCCCTCCGCCATCCAGACCTGTTCCAGGCCCGCGGCGGAGGCTACCTGCGCATCTTCGACCCGGCCCGTATGCCAGATCAGCCAGGCTATCGAATTGCCGTGGCCGCCCGGGCGGTGCTGCAGCTGCGCTGCCTCGAGGCCGTCGAGTGCCTGCCGGACCAGGCCGGGGAGCCGGCCGAAGGCTTCCTGCAGCAGTTCCTTGGATTGCATGGTTCTCCTCCCCCTTCGGGCCGGGCCTGATTCCCGGCCGGCAGGGTTGCTAGCGTTCCAGGTCGTCAGGCTCGAACTCGCTCAGGGGCGAGCCGCCAAAGTTCTCCTCGTCGTCGCTGGCATCGGCCTCAAGGCCAGTGGGGACTTCCCCAAAATCGACGTCCGCGGCGGCTTCACCAAGGGTGGGGGCGTCCGGCGGCACCTGCTCATCGCCGGAGCGGTACCGCGCCTGGGCGCTTTCATCCCGCAGTGCCTGGTCGCTCGGGAAGTCTTCCTCCCCGTCCGGACGGGCCTCGTCCTGCAGCAACGGGTCTTCCTGCCAGCGGTCCGGGTTGTTTTCGGCAGCACCGGGATAGTTGTCCGGCTCCCCCGCTACGGGGTCCAGTTCCAGGGACGACGCCGCGCCCGGGCTCTCATCCAGAAGGACGTCGTCTTCCGCCACGATTTCCAGTTCATCGTCGGGGACGTTTTGTTCAGTCATGATGGTGCCTTTCTGGTTGACTGTTGGGCAGACAATAGTAAGCATACTGACCAACCAATGCCGATGGAACCTTGGGTGCACACGGCAGGCAAGGAGAAAGCCCATGGAACGGATTGTTCCTCCCAACGGGGACGCGGCAGGCCCGTCCCGTCCGCAGTCCTTCACCGCCAGGATGTCGGTGCTGTGGACCGATGGCCTGGGCCGGGCAAGCATACGGGCCGTCCAGACGCTCGCCGTGCTGGCGCTCGCCTGGACGGTGGTGACGGCGGCTGTCCGGGTTCCTCTCGTCACCATCCCGGTCCTGGTGGCATTGATCCTGGCCTCGGCGATGGCTCCCGCGGTCCGTTGGCTCGCGGCGCGCGGCTGGCCCCGCGCCCTGGCGGTTCTGTCGTCCTTCCTGCTGATCCTGGCCATTGCCGCAGGCGTGGTGGGTGGAATCATCGCCCTGGTCCGCCAGGAAGCCTCCGTGCTGGCGGCCCGGGCAGAAGCAGGAATCGGACAGTTGCAGCAATTCATCACCACCGGACCCGTCGCCCTGACAAACGAACAGATCGATGCCGCCCGCGCGGAGTTCCAGAAATTCCTGGCCGGGGGCACCCTGGGGGCCGACGCGCTGACCGGGTTGAGGACAGCGGGTGAGATTGCCGCCGGCACGGTACTGACGGCGGTCATCCTGTTCTTCTTCCTCAAGGACGGGGAGCAGATCCGGGCCTTCCTGATCGGCTTCCTTCCCGGAAGACGCCAGGGAAAGGCCCATCTCGCTGCCGACCGCAGCATCGTGGTACTTGGCGGATATGTGCGGGGAACCCTTGTCATTGCCGCCATTGACGCCGTCATCGTGCTGATCGGGCTCCTGGTACTGAGGGTTCCGTTGGCAGTCCCCCTGGCAGCGGTGGTCTTCCTGGGCGGCTTCATTCCCATCATCGGCGCGACCACCGCGGGCAGCCTGGCCGTGCTGGTGGCCCTGGTCGAAAATGGGCCTGTTCCCGCGCTCATCGTCCTGGTGCTCCTGGTGGCCGCCAACCAGTTTGAACACCACATCCTGCAGCCCCTCTTCATGGGCCGGGTACTGCGGATCCACGGACTGGTGATCATCCTGGCCCTGGCGGCTGGAGCCACCCTCGCAGGTGTCATCGGTGCCCTGCTGGCGGTCCCGCTCACCGCCGTCGGCTGGACCATCTACAAGACCCTGGCAGAAAGCGATGCGCCCGGGCCGGAGCCCGCCGCTCCCGCCGCCCCCAGCGGACCCGGGCCTGCAGGGTCCTGACCAGCGCTTCGGTGACCTTTGGCCCTACAGCCCGGCGCGGGCCGGGGACAGTCTTGAAAGGCAGGAACCCAGTTCACGACGAGCAGGAAGTGCGGCAATGACATCCCAGAAACCCATCGCTGTGGGCACCAACGACTCTGCCCAAAGCCAGGCCGCCGTCCTGTGGGCAGCCCGCCGCGCCCACCGCGCCGGCCTGCCGCTGGTGGTCCTCCACGTGGTGGACGACCGCTGGGTTGCCGAGCCCTACCCATGGTTCGGCACACTCCAGCAGGCGGGCGAGGAACTCCTCAAGACCGCCGCAGGACGCCTCGAAGGAGCCGTTCCCCTGACCCCTGCCACTGAACTGCTCACCGGAAGCGTGGGCGGGTCCCTGGCCAAATACTCCAAGAAGACGTCGATGATGGTGATCGGCTCCGGCAGCGGGCACCTCGGCGGCTCCCTTGCCGACCGCGCACTCCAGGTCGCCACCGCCGCCAAAGTCCCTGTCGCCGTCGTCGGAACCCAGGACCTCGAAGGCAGGTCAGGGGTGGTGGTGGGCGTCGACGGATCCCCCGAAGCCACCCAGGCCGTTGCCTTCGCAGCCGCCGAGGCGGACCGGGAGGGAGACGAGCTCACGGTGGTTTATGCGGTGAGCGTGCCCAACCCCATTGTCGATGCCGGCCTGACCCCGGCCGCCCTTGCCGACCTCATTGTGGATGAGGACAGGGTGGTCCTCTCCGAAACCGTCGCCGGGCTGAAGGAGGACTACCCCGACTTAACCGTCCACCAGCGGCTGGAAACCGACAGGGGCCCGGTGGACGCACTTGTCGACGCCGCCGCCGGAGCCCGGCTCCTGGTGGTCGGCAGCCGGGGCCGCGGCGCCTTCAAACGGCTCCTGCTCGGTTCCACGGCCCACGGTGTCCTGAAGCACCTGCCCTGCCCCACCATCATTACCCGGACGCAGGCCGCCAAGAACGCCATCTAGGCCGCAGCGCCGGCCGCCCTGCAACGCGGAAGGTCCACTGCCATGAAGAAGACCGCGGCCATCATCATGCTGATCCTCGGGATCCTGCTGACACTCCCGGGCCTGGCCGCGTTGGCAGGCGGGGCCGTGGCATCAGCCGTGGGAACCATCCAGGGAGATGGCTTCCTGACGTCCGGCACGTCGCGTTTCTCCGTCACTTCCTACGCCCTGACTTCCCCGCGCGCCGACGCCATCGGAGACGATGTTCCGGGCAGGCTGCCCTTCGACGTCGGCACCCTGCGGCTGCGCATCGAACCGGTGGCCCCTGGCAAACCGGTCTTCGTCGGCATCGCCCCGCAGGCCGACGCCGAACAGTACCTGTCAGGGGTTCACCACTCGGAATTGCTCGACATCCGCCAGCGGCCCTTCCGCGCCGAATACCGCGACATACCGGGCGGCAACCCGGCTTCACCGCCCGCGGACCAGCTGTTCTGGACCGCCTCCGTGTCAGGAACGGGAGCACAGGAGCTTAGCTGGAACATCACGCCCGGCACCTGGGAAGTGGTGGTAATGAACGCCGACGCCTCCGCCGGGGTCGATGTGCAGGCGCAGGCCGGCTTCCGTTCCGACCTGATCCGACCGGCCGCCACAGGGCTGCTGGTGGGCGGCACCATAGCCCTGCTGATCGGTGTGCCCCTCCTCATTATTGGCGCCACCGGACTGGGCCGCCACGCGGTTCCCCCACCGCCATCCACCGTGGGAACAGTCGCGGCGGGAGGGCGCCCCGGCTACCCTGCACGGCTCTTCGGCGAGATCGATCCGGCCCTTACCCGGTGGATGTGGCTGGTCAAGTGGTTCCTGGCGATACCCCACTTCATCCTGCTCTTCTTCCTCTGGTTCGCTTTCGCCATCACCACCATCGTGGCAGGATTCGCCATCCTGTTCACGGGCCGCTACCCGCGGGCACTCTTCGACTTCAACGTCGGCGTCCTGCGGTGGAACTGGCGTGTGGCCTTCTACGCCTACGCCGCCGTGGGAACCGATCTTTACCCGCCGTTCACGCTCAAACGGGCCAACTACCCCGCCGACTTCGAGGTGGACTACCCCCAGCGGCTCTCGCGCGGACTGGTCCTGGTGAAGTGGTGGCTCCTGGCCATCCCGCACCTGCTCCTGGTGGGCGCCTTCGCGGGGACAACGGGCGCTGTCTGGCGGTGGCAGGGCGACGACAACGTCATCGGCAGCACCTACGAACGGGGATCCGGACTGTCCCTGCTGGGACTGCTGGTCCTGGTCGCGGCAGTGATCCTGCTGTTCACCGGCCGGTACCAGCGCCCGCTCTTCGATTTCATCCTCGGTATCAACCGCTGGATCTACCGTGTAGTGGTGTACACAGCCCTGATGCGGGACGAATATCCGCCCTTCCGGCTGGACCAGGGCGCCGCCGAACCCGGGTGGCCCGCAGCGCCCCTTCCCCCGGCCGTGCCCCCTGCTCCCGGAGCGCCATGACCTTCGTCCCTAGCCCCGGCACGCATCCGCAGGCATGATGGGCGTGACAAACGCGGGTCCAATGAGGGAGCAGACATGAGCATTGCCGGGGCACCAATAGCCAGGATCGTGGTGGGCGTCGACGGGTCGGAAGCGTCCGTGGAGGCACTTCGGCAGGCCCAACGGATGGCCACCCCACTGGGCGCCAAGGTCCAGGCCATCGCCTGCTGGGAATACCCGCAAATGTACAGCGGCTACGTGATGATGGGCGTCGAGGGCTTCGAGGAGGGTGCCCGGAAAGTCCTGGATGACGCCCTGGCCCAAGCCTTCGGAGGCGAGGCACCGGCCAACGTCACGTCGACCCTGGTCCGCAGCCATCCCCGCGAAGCGCTGATCGACGCGAGCCGCGAGGCCGACATGGTCGTGGTGGGCCGGCGGGGGCACGGCGGATTCGGCGGCCTGCTCCTGGGTTCAGTCAGCTCCGCCATCGTGGCGCACGCCCATTGCCCGGTGCTGGTAGTCCACACTCCGGACAGCGAACCCGGCGGGTCCGGGGATTCCTGACCACCCGGCGTTCATCGGCCTGGACACTGACCCAATCGCCCAGCAGGTGCGCGGTGCAGAGCGGGCCATCCCGCAGGTGGTCGACCGCGTCACGGCCGCGGGGTACGGTTTCGCCACGCCCGGCGCCCTGCTGGGGCTTTGACGCAGGCCGAAACGGGACCAATGGCTCTCCCCGGCAACCCTGCGGGGGCCCAATACTGGAACGGAAAGCAGACGGCTGGCGTCCGCCTTCATGGGACCGGAGGTCGCGGAAGTGTACGGCTGGAACGATGGCATGGGCCTGTGGGGCTACGTCCTGATGAGCATCAGCATGGTGGTGGTCTGGGGCGCCATCATCACCGGCATCGTGCTGCTGGCCCGTTCCCTGCGGGCCCCCTCCCCCTACGGCACCCACCCACAGCCCCCTCGGATGGCCGAGGACGTATTGGCCGAGCGCTTCGCCCGCGGGGAGATCGACGCTGCGGAATACAAGAACAGGCTGGCCGTCCTGCGCGGCCACCCGGGTACCTGAGACCGTGGCTCCCGCAGGCAAAGGACAGTGGGCTGCAGCCATGCCACTCTCTGAATTCGAGAAACGCGAACTCGACCTGATCAGCAACGCCCTTGAGTCGGAAGACCCAAGGCTGGCAGCCATGCTCAACAAGGATGCCTTTGCCGTTTCACTGCGTACCCGCTTCCGGCGCGGACTTGCGCTGGTTGCCGCGGGCGCGGCCGTCCTGATCCTGGGGCTGGTGGTCCGGGTACCGCTGCTGGGCATCGCAGGTTTCACGGTGATGAACGCGGCGGCCTACTGGGCCATCAAGGACCTCCGCTGGTCCCTGCGCACCACCAGCCGCCATGCCACCCACGTGGAGGGCAACAGCGAATGAACGCCGAACCCGGGACTGCCAAGGATGCCTCCGCCGAGGCAGCGGCACTGCAGGCGGTGGAGGCGCACCATGGCGCCATGCTGCGGCATCTGAACGGGCTGGTGGGCCTGCTCACCGAAGCGGTGGAGGCGGGCGGTTCCGGCGCTGCGGAGCAGGCACAGGCTGCCCTGCTGGACTGGTGCGACAAAGAGCTGGTGCCGCATGCCCTCGCGGAAGAGGGCCCCCTTTACAGCGGCCCCCACGGCATGCCTGAGGGCAGGCTGCTGGTTGACGGAATGCTGGCCGAGCACCAGGCCATCGTGGGACTGGTGGACGAGCTCAGGACGGCCGGGGGCGTTGCGGCCGCCGTGGCCGCGGGCGCCATCCAGCGGATCTTTGCCCTGCACCTGGACAAGGAGAACCGGCTCCTGATGCCTTTGATCGTCGACTCCCCCGGCCTGTCACTCGCCAGGGCCGTCGAAGGGCTTCACGAACTGGTGGGGGAAGAGGCAGCACACCACCATGGGCAGGGCCGGCACACGCACTAGGACCTTCCGGCGCCCGTACGACGACGGCGCCCCCACCGTGCCCAGCCTCACGCGGGCACCCGGCCAGGGCGCCGGAGGCGCCCTGTCGTATTAGGGGGCGGCAGCGGAATGGGTTTCGCCGGCGTCAGCCTTGTCTCTGCCTTCCGTGGCGTGCACCACGAGCACCGGGCAGTAGGCATGGCTCACGCAGGCTGAACTGACCGATCCCGGCACAAAGTTTCCGTGCCCCCGCCTTCCGACAATCAGCAGTGAGGCGTTTCGGCTCGCATCGATCAGCGCGGGGCCGGGCCTGCCCCGTACCAGGCGGGGGTGCACGAAGGCCGGCACCTCACCGAAAGCGTCCACCAGCGTTTGTTGGAGTACCTGGTCGGCGGCATATTTGAAGCCTTCGATCCCCACGGCGAGGTACACCCCGTAGCCGGCTGGAACGTCCCAGCATGCCCAGGCTTCCACCGGCGCCGAGAGCGGCTCCGCCAGGGTCCGGGCCACCCGCAGCGCTGCGACGGACGCCTCGGATCCGTCCACGCCCACAATGATCCTGGGACGCTGGCCGGAGCCAGGCACCGCCGCCCCGTTCCCTTGGTCTGCCACGTTGCCTCCTGTTTCTCCCACCCCAGCGTGGACTGGAACCGCAGCGGAGGACAGGGCCAAAGGTCATCACGGCGGGACGGTGCCACGGTGCCCGGCCGCAGCCGCGGCGGCGACATGCCGGGCCTGCCGGACTTTGGTCCCTTCCCGCGCCCCGCGGCGCAGGGAACAATGGGACCAGGCCCTTCCTGGGGGCCGCCCCGCGCAGGCGGGTTGAATCGTGGAGATTGTGGGAGCGTTCGGTGCAGATGCATGAGACTGGGGCTGACGAAGCGGCGGGATCTCCCGGGCAGGTCCGTGTGTTCATCCTTGATGACCACGAACTCGTCCGGCAGGGACTGAAGGACCTGTTGGAGGGTGAGGGGTTCCTCGTGGTGGGCGAGAGTGGCTCCGCGGCCGAAGCCACGCGGCGTATCCCCGCCCTGCACCCGGACATCGCCATCCTCGACGGCCGGCTTCCGGACGGCACCGGGATCGAGGTCTGCCGGGATGTGCGCTCGCTTGATCCGCGCCTGCGCTGCCTGATCCTCACCAGCTACGACGACGAACAGGCCCTCCGGGGAGCGGTCCTGGCCGGCGCATCGGGGTACATCCTGAAGCAGATCAGGAGTGATGATCTCCTTGCCGGAATCCGGAGGGCTGCTGCCGGCGAGTCCCTCTTTGATCCGGGAGTTGAGCAGCAGATCATTGCTGGCCTGTCCACGGCGCCTACCGACCCCCGGCTGGACGGCTTGAGCGCGCAGGAGAAGAAAGTGCTCGCTTTGATCGGCCAGGGGCTGACCAACCGGCAGATCGGCGATGACCTGTTCCTGGCCGAAAAAACCGTCAAGAACTACGTTTCGTCAATCCTGGCCAAGCTGGGCTTCGAGCGGCGGACGCAGGCAGCCGTCTTCGTCACCAAGAGCTCCACGGACCCTGCCTGACGCCCCGCCGGCCGGGGCTACGCCAGCGGGACCGTCCATGTCAGGCTGGTACCTGTTCCGGGCGCGCTGTCGATGGTGCAACTGCCCTTCAGCTGGCCTGCTCGTTGGCGCATGTTCGCCAGGCCGCTTTCGTGGTCCGGTTCGGTGAAGCCCCGGCCGTTGTCGCTGATGAGGAGCTGCACCTGGTCCGGGCCCACGGCCACCGAGACCTGGATGTCCTCCGCACCTGAATGCCGCAGGGCATTGCTGAGTCCCTCCGACGCCACGCACAGCAGGTGGACGGCCACGTCTTCCCCCACCGAGTCCACGGGCCCGTCCAGGGATACCTTGGGCGTCACCGCGTAGCTGCGGGAGCTTTCCCTGACCACGCGCAGGATCCGGCCGGTCAACGGTTCGCGTTCCTCGTCGGCGGTCCTGAGCGAGTAGATGGTGTCCCGCAGCTTGCGGATGGTGTCATCGAGTTCGGTGGTCACGGCGGCAATCCGTTCGTGCGCTACCGGATCAAGGGTGTAACGGCGCAGGCTCTGGATGCTGAGTCCGGCCGCAAACAGGCGCTGGATCACCAGGTCATGCAGGTCCCGGGCAATCCGTTCCCGGTCGGTGAAAAGGAGGTTCTGTTCACGCAGGGCGTTGACGCGCGCCAGGTCCAGCGCCAGGCCTATGCGGCTCCCAAAAATGGCACTGGATTCCGCCTCCGCCTGCGTAAACACGGGTGACCCGTGGGCGCGGGCCAGCAGGAGCACCCCGTTTTCGGTGGAGCTGTGCCCCAGGGAGCACACCAGGACGGAACCGAGTTTTCCTGCCATCCCGTCGTCGAAAACCTGCCGCGGGTCCCGTGCCACGACTGAACCGCCGTCCTGGATAACGTTGGACACTGCACTGGAGGCCATCAGCTCCTGGCCGGATTGAATGCCCTGGACGCCAAGGGACGACCGGCACCGCAGCGCTCCGTCGCCGGCAGGAACGGCAATGACCGCGAGCACCGAGTCTGAGACCTTCAAAGCGGTGCCTGCAACAAGGTCGAGGTCGTCCGGATCACCCGGCTGGGAGGCCATGATCACGCGGCTGCTCAGTTCCATGCCTGCCTCCAGCCATTTCTGCCGGCGGCTGCTGTTTTCAAAGAGGCGGGCATTCTGGATTGCCACTCCGGCGGCGGCCGCCAAAGCAACGGCGAGGTCTTCATCCTCCGCGGTGAAGTCCTGCCCGCCCTGTTTCTCGGTCAAATAGAGGTTTCCGAAGACTTCGTCGCGGACGCGGACAGGGACGCCAAGGAAGGTTTTCATGGGCGGGTGGTTCGGCGGGAACCCGGAGGTGATGGGGTGCCGGCCAAGGTCGTGGAGGCGCAGGGGCTTCGGTTCGCGGATGAGCAGCCCCAGGACGCCATGGCCAGTGGGCAATTCGCCGATGGCACGGATACCTTGCTCATCGATTCCCACGGTTATGAAGTGGCTCAGCGTGCGGTCCTCGCCGATGACCCCCAGCGCGCCGTACCTCGCGCCCACCAGGGCGCAGGCCGAGCGGACAAGGCGGTCCAGGACAGCCTCCAGGCTGAGATCCTGGGCGAGGGCAACCACCGCAGCCAACAAGCCGTTGATCCGTTCCTGGTTATCCGGCGGTTCGTCTCCCCGGGCAGCGAAGTCCCGGAGCAGGTCCTCCACAGTGTCCCTCGTCGGGGAGCGCCACGGCTGCTCAGTGCCCACGTCCCACCTCCTGCGGAAGGAACCTGCGGCGCTGCGGATCCCTGGCGCGGTCTAAGTATCCGAAACGGAAGTGCCGGCCTCCGCCCCCAATTCCGCCTTCACAAGAGCATGAAGACGCTTCTCCTCCAATGGTAGGAGAGCACGGCGAAAAATACCCTCAGTAGTCTTGGTATCCGGCCCGGGCTGTGGGGCGGGACCTTCTTCCCTAGCCGCAGCGGGCCTGCCGCCCTAGGCTACGGCCATGAACAGCGCAGCGACAGAACCGGAAATCAAGGAACTCGGCGTCCACGACTGCTGGCGGTACCTCCGATCGACGTCCCTTTGCAGGATCGCCTTCGCCGACGGGGCCGGGGTGGAAAACTACCCGGTGAACTTTGTTCCCACCAATGGCACGCTGCTCATCCGTACCGGCGAAGGAACCAGGCTGGCCTCCCTTCCGGACCGGAAGGCGGTGGCCGTCGAAGCGGACGGAATGAACCAGTACGGCACCATCGCCTGGAGCGTCATCCTGAAGGGCCATGCCATGGTGGTGTCCGACGACGAGGAAATCAGGGATGCCATGGAGGCGGGCCTGTCCCCGTGGCAGCCCGGCCAGAAAAACGTCCTGCTCCGGATCACGCCGGAGGACATCAGCGGCCGCAGGTTCGTCATCGCCGCCCCAACCCATTGGTGGCCGCCCCGGGAGCCCACCGCAGACTAGGCCGTGCAGCCCCACCCGTCACCACTTTCATAGAACCAGCAAAGGATGGTCCCCATGGCACCTGCCAAGCCTATCGCCGTCGGCATCTCAGAAACGTCCGCTGCCAATGCTGCCCTGATGTGGGCAGCCGCCCGGGCCAACAGGCTCCACTGCCCGCTCGCCGTCGTGAACGTTGTTGACGACCGATGGATGGCAGCAGAAGTCCTGCCCTACCTGGAAGTCCTGCGGGAATCCGGCCTGGGGCTGCTGAAGGAGGCCGGCGAAAAGGCCACCGCCGCCGAACCGGGCCTGGAGGTCTCGCTGCAGCTCCTCGAAGGCGGTGTGGGGGCTGCACTGGGTGACTATTCAAAGAATGCGTCCATGCTTGTCCTCGGGACCAGCGGGCACAACCGCGGCGCCCTGACGGACCGGGCGCTCCAGGCAGCTGCGACGGCCGAGTGCCCCGTGGCCGTCATCGGCGACGGCCAGGCGGAGGGCCGCGGCATCCTGGTCGGCGTGGACGGCTCACGGGAAGCAACCCAGGCGGTAGCGTTCGCGGCCGCCGAAGCTGACGCGCTCGGCGAGGAACTGACCATTCTCTACGCCTTCACCGGCCCCAACCGGTGGATCGCTGCAGGGCTCCCGCAGAGCAGTTTTGCCACCCATGTGGTCGAGGAGGAACGGATCGTGCTGTCCGAAACGGAGGCCGGCCTCCGGCAGGACTACCCGGACCTCGCGGTGCACACGGTCATGGAAACCGTGCTGGAACCGGCCGATGCGTTGCTGCGCGCTGCCGCCGGGGCCCGGCTGCTGGTCCTGGGAAGCCGCGGAAAAGGTGGCTTCGGAAGGTTCGTCCTGGGGTCCACGGCACATGCCGTGCTCAGCCAACCACCGTGCCCCACCGTGATCACCCGGATGCACAAGCAGCACGACGGCTGACCGGGGCCTGCCGCCTCGCCGCGCGATGCCGATACCTGGGGACCACAGCGCACCGGGCCCGGGAGTGGACATCCGCCATTCCCGGGACGGGCTCTCCACCGCCGAAGTACTCGAACGGACCGCTGCCGGGCGCGTCAACAGCGTGCCGACGGCAACCAGCAGGAGCGTCCGCGAGATCGTCCAGGCGAATGTGTTCACCCTCTTCAACGCGGTGGTGGGAGGGTGTTTCATCCTGCTGCTGGTCCTTGGCCAGTGGCGGGATGCGCTCTTCGGCCTGTCGGCAGTCAGCAACTCGCTGATCGGCATCATCCAGGAGTACCGGGCCAAGCGGTCCCTGGACCAGCTGGCCATTTTGCAGGCTGCCAGGAACACGGTGGTCCGGAACGGCGCCCGGGAAACCATCTCCTCCGAGGACCTTGTCCCCGACGACCTCGTGGTCCTCAACGCCGGGGACCAGGTCACCGCTGACCTGTTGCTCCTGGCCGGAGCCCCGCTCGAGGTGGATGAATCCCTCCTGACCGGCGAATCCGAACCGATACCCAAAACCGGCGGCGCGGTGCTGCTGTCCGGTTCACTGATCCTGGCCGGCACCGGCCGGGCCACGGTGCTCCGCGTGGGTCCAGAGACGTTCGCCTACCGGCTGGCAGCCGAAGCACGCAGGTTCTCCCTGGTCACGTCCGAGATCCGCAGGGGGCTGGAAAAAGTCTTTGCCGTCATCACGTGGCTGCTCCTTCCGACGGCCCTGCTGCTTACGAATGCCCAGATGCTGGAGCAGGGCGGCTGGGCCGGGGCCATGGGATCGGGACAGTGGGTCCCGGCCGCGGTCGGCGCCATAGCGGGCATCATGGCCATGATTCCCCTGGGGCTCCTCCTGATGACCAGCGTGGCGTTTGCCGTGGGCGGGCTCCGGCTTGCCAGCCAAAAGGTCCTGATCCAGGAACTTGCCGCGGTGGAGGTCCTGGCCAGGGTGGACGTCCTGTGCCTCGACAAAACCGGGACCTTGTCCTCCGGGGCCATCGAATTCGACGGCCTCCACGACACCGGGAGGGCCCGGGCAGCGGGCTGGCAGGCGGCGCTGGAATGGTTCGGCGGCAACGCTGACGCCAGCAGCACCGCTGCCGCCATCGGAGCCGCCTTTCCGGTCCTGCTGCCGCTTCGTGAGCAGGATTCGGTGCCGTTCTCTTCAGCCCGGAAGTGGAGCTCGGTCACATTCGCGCCGGAGTCGGCGGCCCCGGGCACCTGGATCCTGGGAGCACCCGACGCGGTCCTTGCCTCACCCGGAAGCGCCGCGGCGCACAGCCAGGCCGCGGCCCTTGCCACCACCGGCCTCCGGACCCTTGCCTTGGCGCATCTGCCTGCCCCGCTCCCGCAGGGAGCCCCGGAGGATGGCCTCCCGATGGATCTGGTGCCGGTGCTGCTGCTGACCTTCCGTGAGAGCATCCGCCGTGATGCCGCCGACACGCTCGACTACTTCCGGCGCCAGGGGGTTTCGGTCAAGATCATTTCCGGTGATGACCCCCGGACCGTTGCTGCACTGGCGCGCGCCGTCGGATTTGGAACCGGCGTTGCCTTCGACGCGCGCAGCCTGCCCGAGGACCCCCTCCGGCTTGAGGAGACGGTAGAGGGCTGCGACCTTTTTGGAAGCGTAACGCCGTCGCAGAAGCGGGACCTGATCCAGGCCCTGAAACGGCGCAGACATACCGTGGCGATGACCGGGGACGGAGTGAATGACGTCCTGGCCCTCAAGGAGGCGGACCTGGGCATCGCCATGGACTCGGCGTCACCGGCAACCAAGGCGGTGGCGCGGCTGGTGCTCCTTGATGGACGGTTCGAGAGGCTGCCGGCGGTGGTGGACGAGGGACGCCGGGCTATCAGCAATATCGAGCGCGTCTCCCTGGTCTTCCTCAGCAAGACCGTCTACGCCACGGTCATCTCCGTCGTGACCGGCATTATGCTGCTCGCCTTCCCGTTCCTGCCCCGGCAAATGTCCGCGCTGGACGGCTTGACCATTGGCCTGCCGTCGTTCTTCCTGGCCCTGCAGCCCGGCGGACAGCGCTACGCACCCGGATTCCTGCGGCGCTCGCTGGCCTTCGCCCTGCCGGCTGGTGCCTGCGCGGCCCTGTGCGTCCTGGCCGTCAGCGTCTACGCCCAATCCTGGGAAGGCTACGGCCAGGAAGACGCCCAGTCCGCGGCAACGGTGACCCTGGGCCTGGTGGCGGCGTGGATCCTGGTGCTGGCCTCCCGCCCGCTGAACTGGACCAAGGTCCTGATCCTTGCCGGAATGTACGGGGGGCTGGTCCTGCTGTTCACGGTGCCGTTGACGCAGGACTTTTTCCGTGTGAACGTGCCGCCTGCCGGCCTGCTGGTGCCCGCGGCAGCAGTGGCCGCCGCGGGATGCGTGGCCATCGAAATCATCGGCCGGCTTACCCGCCGCCCGCCCGCCGCGGCCAGCGGACCGGGGCTGGGACCTTTGCCTCTGGAACCGGATTCCCGGGAAGGGGATGGTGGAACTGCCGGGCAACGCGATGGGCCGGCATCCACCTGAGCAGGAGACAACAATGACTGACCTGATGAAATGGTTCGAGAACCGCCGCTCCCCCATGGACGTCATCGAACGGCTTTTTGAAGGCGATGTGGGGACGTCCGCCATCCGGGTTGAAGAAATGGTGGACGGCAATACGCTGGTGGTGCGGGCCGAGCTGCCCGGCGTCGACCCGGAGAAGGACGTGGACGTGACGGTTACAGACGGCGTCCTGACGATCAAAGGCGAACGGCAGGAAAAGCAGGAACACAAGGACAAGGACAGCTACCGTTCCGAGTTCCGCTACGGTTCGTTTGTCAGGCGGATTCCCCTCCCAAGTGGAGTTCAGCAGGGCGACATAACGGCATCCTACAAGGACGGAGTCCTTGAGGTGCGGGCGCCAATGCCGGAGCAGGGACAGACAGCCGCGGCGTCGAAGATCCCCATCAGCAGGGATTGAGGACAGTCAAGGTACGACGCCGGTGCGTGGCCCTGTGGGGGCCACGCATTTTATTGCCCCTTGGCCAAGGCTGCCTCTGCCGCAGCAATAACGGGCAGGGTCCTGACGTAGGTATCCGGGTTCAGCGAGACGGAGTCGATTCCCTGTTTGACCAGGAACTCCGCCAGGTCCGGATGGTTGCTGGGCCCCTGCCCGCAGATCCCGATCTTGATCCCGGCGGCGTGGGCCTTGCTGATCGCCTGGGCAATCATCGACATCACGGCCGGGTCCCGCTCATCGAACAGTCCCGAAAGCTCTTCCGAGTCGCGGTCTACCCCCAGTACCAGCTGGGTGAGGTCGTTGGACCCGATGGAGAAGCCGTCGAAGCGCTTGGCGAATTCCTCCGCCAGGACCACGTTGGAGGGGATCTCGCACATCATGTACAGCTGCAGCCCGTCCACGCCGCGCACCAGCCCCTGCTCCTCCATCGCCTGGATGACCTGGTCGGCCTCCCGCACCGTGCGGCAGAAGGGAACCATGACAATGACATTGGCGAACCCCGCCTGTTCCCGGACCCGTTTCAGTGCCCTGCACTCCAGGGCGAACCCCTCCCGGTAGTGGCTGCTGTAGTAGCGGGATGCCCCGCGGAACCCCAGCATGGGATTCTCCTCCGGCCGCTCGAAGGCACTGCCTCCGATCAGGTGGCCGTACTCATTGCTCTTGAAGTCGCTGAGCCGCACAATCACCGGCTTGGGGTGGAAAGGTGCGGCGATCTTGGCGATTCCCGTGGCCAGTACGTCGATGAAGTACTCCTGCGGGTCCGGGTAGCCGCTGGTGAGCTGACGGATCAGCGCCGACTCCTCCTGGTCCGCCACCTTTTCGGGGTGGACCAGGGCCATCGGGTGGATACGGACCAGGTTGTTGATGATGAATTCCATCCGGGCCAGGCCTACGCCGGCGGCGGGTAAACGCCACCACTTGAAAGCTGCCGCCGGGCTCGCGATGTTGATCATCACGGCCGTGCGGGTGGCTGGCAATGCGTGCATGTCCACGTCTTCCACGGAGAACTCCAACAGCCCCTCATAGACGCGGCCCTCCTCGCCTTCCGCGCAGGACAACGTGACGGGGACGCCGTCGGGCAGTACCTCCGTGGCGTTCCGTGTTCCCACCACGGCGGGCACCCCCAGCTCCCGGCTGACGATCGCGGCGTGGCTGGTTGGACCGCCGTGGTCGGTGATGATGCCCGCGGCCCGCTTCATGATGGGCACCCAATCCGGGTCAGTCATCCGGGTGACCAGCACGGAGCCATCAACAAAGGATTCGATGTCCTTTGCATCCTGGACCACGCATGCCCGGCCTTTGGCGATGGAGTCGCCGATTGCTGCGCCGGTGACGAGGACGCGGCCGGGCTTTTCCAGGTGGTACGTGCGGAAGCTGGATGTGCTCCGGCGCGCCTGCACGGTTTCCGGCCTCGCCTGCACCATGAAGAGGTCGCCGGTCACGCCGTCCTTGGCCCACTCCATATCCATCGCACGGCCGTAGTGGTCCTCAACGGCCACTGCCCACCGGGCCAGCAGGACCACTTCCCGGTCATCCAGCACCAGCGAGCGCCGCTCCCGCTCCGTAGTATCGACCATCCGGGTCCGGGCATCCCCGCCCTGGCTGTAAACCATCTTGCGTTCTTTAGCCCCGATCTCCCTCTCGATGACCGGGCTGAAGCGCTGGTCTGCGAGGAGCCCCTTGAACACCTGGTACTTGTCCGGGTTGATGGTCCCCTGCACCACTGTCTCCCCCAGTCCCCAGGCCGCACTGATGACCACCACGCCGGGAAATCCGGATTCGGTATCGAGCGAGAACATCACCCCGGATGCGCCAACGTCCGAGCGGACCATGCGTTGCACGCCGACGGACAGGGCAACGTCCAGGTGGTCATACCCCTTCATCTCGCGGTAGCTGATGGCCCGGTCCGTAAACAGCGAGGCATAGCAGCGCCGGCACGCGTCGAGGACCCCGCGCTCGCCGGCCACGTTAAGGAAGGTTTCCTGCTGCCCGGCAAAGCTGGCATCCGGCAGGTCTTCAGCTGTAGCACTGCTGCGGACCGCTACGGAAACGGCGGGCTGCCCGGCCCGTTGGCAGAGATTCCGGTAGTGCTCCTGGATATCCGCGGCGATGCTTTCCGGAAAGGTTGCCTGCAGGAAGAGTTCACGGATCGCGGCCCCCGCCTGGCGCAGCGTGAGAGTCCCGGCGCGCTGTTCCTCCATGTGCATCTCGATCCGGGGTTCGAGGTCGTTCGCGGCAAGGAAAGCACGGTAGGCGGAGGCCGTGGTGGCAAACCCCTCAGGAACCCGGACCCCGGCTGATTTCAGTGCCCGGCTGAGCTCCCCGAGGGAGGCGTTCTTTCCTCCCACCGAGGGGATGTCCGCGATCCCGGTCTCCTCGATCCAAATGACGTTGGTGGCAGTAACGGAGGATTCTGCGGCGGCACTCATGGCTCGATTCTTGCCCGGGGGCAGCTGGGGCAGTCAGAGGCTTTGGTCCCGGCGCCCAGTGCCTAAGTGCGGCGCAGCCGCCCCCGGACGGATTTGTGGATCCAGTCCGCCAGCAGGACGGCAGGGGCTGCCAGGAGTGCGAGGAGGAGCCCTTCGGGGGGCGGCGGGGACTGGCCCAGCAGCGCGGCGAGCGACGGCAGGTACAGGCATGCCCCCAGGATGGCCGCTTCTGCGAGCGCGGCCCACACCAGGAGCCGGTTCGTTCCCCAGCCCAGCTTCCATGGGGGCACCGTTGCGCTGCGGCAGGCAAACGCGTTGGCGAGTTGTCCCAGGACGACGGCGGTGAAGGCGGCCCCGGAGGCGGCCATCAGCAGGGGCACCGGTGGGTCCTGTCCCCGGGTCCAGCCACCGCCTGCCAGGACAGCGGAGAACACGGCCATTTCGACGGCTGCTTCAACCGGGCCCAGGATGCAGAACACCCGGATGATCAGGTGCCGGTCCATCAGGTGCCGGCGTTCGGGCGGACGGGACAGCACCCCTCTGCCCGGCGGCTCGGCGCCCAGGGCGAGTGCCGGCAGCAGGTCGGTGCCGATGTCCAGGGCAAGGATCTGGAGGACGCCCAGGGCCAGCGGGAAGTGGCCGCCGGAGAGCGCCCAAATGACGAAGGAGGTCAGTTCGGCCACGTTGTCGGTCAGATGGTAGGTGAGGAACCGGTGGATGTTGGCGTAGGTTGCCCGGCCTTGTTCGATGGCGGCCACAATGGTGCCGAAGTGGTCATCGAGGAGGACCAGGTCCGCGGCTTCGCGGGCCACATCGGTTCCGCTCAGGCCCATTGCCACCCCGATGTCGGCTTCGCGCAGTGCCGGGCCGTCGTTGACGCCGTCGCCGGTCATGGCCACCACGTGCCCGCGGGACTGCAGGGCCTTGGCGACGCGAAGCTTCTGCTCGGGTGAGACCCTGCTGACCACCACTCCGTCACGGTCCAGGAGTGCTCCGAGTACCTGGTCGTCTTCCGGAAGGTCTGCGCCTTCCAGAACGTATTCGGGTGTCCCGGTCAGGCCGATCTGCCGGGCAATTGCCGCCGCGGTGGCAGGATGGTCGCCGGTGACCATGGCTACCCGCAGCCCTGCCTGTCGCGCGGTACGGATCACGTCCCCAACATCCGGCCGCGGCGGGTCCTGCAGCCCGATCAGGCCCAGGAGTTCCATGCCCGTTTCGAGCTCTGCTGCGGACGCGGACTGCCATGTTCCAGGGGCGCCTCCAAGCCGCCTGCGGGCCACCGCAATGACCCGCAGGCCCCGGTTCGCCATCACGTCCACCTGGTCCCTGACCGGGCCAGGCACTGACTCACACACGGGAAGGACGGTTTCCGGGGCACCTTTGCAGAAAAGGTCCTGCCCCAGAATCGCCGACTCCCTGCGCCGCACAGGATCGAAGGGGAACCGCTGCAACGGCACGGGCCCGGCCACGGTGCCCGTCAGCCTGCGTGCCAGGACGTCCATGGCCGCTTCCATCGGATCACCCAGGGCCCGCCATTGTCCGTCGTGAAGCTCAGCGCGGCCCTGGGAAGCGGTGCGGGCGGCGAGCGCGGCCTGGGCAGCCTTCTCGACGCCGCCGCCCTCGATGCGCGCCTCAGGGGCATACCCGTCCCCTGCCACCTGGATGGCGCCGTCGGGGGTGAAGACTTCGACGGCGTTCATCCGGTTCTGCGTCAGGGTCCCGGTTTTGTCCGTACAAATGAAGGTCGTTGAGCCCAGGGTTTCCACTGCTTCCAGGTTGCGGACCAATCCCTGGCGTGCTGCCATACGCTGGGCGCCCATGGCCAGGGACAGTGTGACGGTGGGCAGGAGTCCTTCCGGGACCAGCGCCACGGCGACGCCGATGGAGAACAGGAAAGAATCCCGCCATTGGAAACCCACCAGCAGCGAGGCCAGAAAGAAGACCGCCGCAATGCCCAGTGCCATGCCCGCAGTGACCCGGACGATCCGCCTCAGTTCCAGGGACAGCGGTGTTGGTGGCGGAACCGCGGCGCTGGTGAGGGCCGCGATCCCCGCCAGCCTGGTCCTGGCGCCTGTTGCGGTGACGGCGGCCTCCCCGTAACCGTTGACCAGGAACGTGCCGCCCCAGGCCTGGTCCCCTGCGGCTTTGGGCACCGGGTCGCTTTCCCCGGTCAGCATCGATTCGTCCACCGCGCAGGCGGAAGCGGCGAGGAGTGCCATGTCTGCCGGGACCCGGTCCCCGGCCGCCAGCAGCACCACGTCCCCTACCACCAGTTCTCCGGCGTGGACCTTCCGTACCTTCCCGTCCCGCCGGACCAGCACGTCGGCAGGCAGCAGGCCCCGCAGTTTCGCGGCGGCGTGCTGGGCGCGTTCCTGTTGGATGTGGGCGAACACCCCGTTGACTATGACGACGACGATGATCGCCACTGCCAGTTGCGGCATGTCCGCGATGAAGGCCAGCGCGGCGGCGCACCACAGCATGAGGGCGAAGAAGTGCGTCATCTCCCCCCAGAGCTTCCGCCACTGGGACGCGGGCTTCTCCGTGGGGAGCTGGTTGGGGCCCGCCTGCTTCAGGAGTTGCGCCGCCTCCGCAGAGCTCAGGCCCTCCGCGGCCCTCACACGGCGTCCGCCTCCTGTCCTACCAGCAGGACCGGACACACGGAGTGGGCTGCGCAGGCCTTGCTGACCGAGCCCATGGCCGCCTTCAGCAGGCCGCCCTCGCCGTGCCGTCCCACCACCAGCATCTGCGCCCGCCTGCTCTCCTCCACCAGCACCTTTGCCGGTGGCCCGAACTTGATGGTGACGTCGATGTCTTCGGGCCGGTCCCCGGAGAAGGCCCGGCCCAGGGCGTCCTCGACCAGGCGTCCTGCCGCATCCTCAAGCCTGGCGGTGAACTGCCGGTCCGCCCCTTCCAGGCGTGACATCACCAGGTAGTCAGGCATCCCGACGCAGGAGATGACTTCGAGGCGGGTGCCCAAACGGGCTGCCAGTGTGCCCGCGTAGCGGAGCGCGGCGGAGGAGTATTCAGAACCGTCCACACCCACGATGACGGGCTTGGCCCCTGTTTCTGCATTCATGGGAACCACGATCCCGGCCGGGGAATGCCGGGGTAAGGGCCAAAGGTCATGCCGGCGCTCCCGGCCGGAAGTGGCCGGCCCTTGGCACTGCGCCGCAGCTTTCCGGTCGGGCAGGTCTGTCCGGTCAGCGTTGCTTTTTGGGCTCGGCCCCGTGCAGCGCGCGCAGGCCGTTCAGGATAGTGGCCAGGTCCACAAATTCCTGCAGGAGGGCGCCGGCGACGGCGGGTATGTATCCCGTCATGGCGATGGCCATCAGTACCAGGCTGAGTGCTATCCCTGTCCAGATACTGACCAACGCCACGGATACTGTCCGCTTCCCAATGGCCACGGCCTGCGCAACTTTCGAGACGTCGTCGAGCATGATCACCACGTCAGCGGACTCACTCGCCGCCGTGGCTCCCTTGGCGCCCATGGCGATTCCCACATCGGCGGCGGCAAGGACGGGCGCATCGTTGACGCCGTCGCCCACCATCAGGACAGGCCGTTCCTGGATGCCGGCCACCGTGTTGACTTTGTCCTCCGGAAGGCAGTCCGCCTGGACGCGGCCGATTCCCGCTTCTTCGGCAATATGCGCGGCGGTCGCTTGGGCATCACCGGTCAATAGCATGGTGTTCCGCACGCCCAGGCCGTTCAACCGGGCCAGCGTATCCACGGCGTTGCGGCGCAGTGGGTCCTTCATGATCAGGGCACCTGCGTACCGGCCGTCCACGGCCACATGGACCGCCAGCTGCCCGCTGTGGACGGTGGCCTCCTGGAATCCGGTTGAGGAACTCCGCACCAGGCCGGCCTTGCCCACCACAACCAGCCGGCCGTCGCAGACGGCTTCCACGCCGTGGGTGGCGTTCTCCGTAGCCTGCTGCACGGGAAGGAGCGTCAGTCCGGCGGCCGCGGCGGCTTCGATGACGGAGCCTGCCAGCACGTGCGAGGAGTACTGCTCGGCGGAGGCAGCCAGTTGCAGGATCCTCTGGCTGCCCAGTGCCTCGCCTTGGCCTTGCGCCACCTGGATAGCGTCCAGGACCGGGCGCCCCGACGTGAGGGTTCCGGTCTTGTCGAACACCGCTGTCTGCGCCTTCGCCAACTGCTCGAGGGTCCGGGTGTTTTTGATGATGATGCCCTTGTGGGCGGCCTGGCTGGTACCGGCGAGGAAGGCCACGGGCGCGGCGATGAGGAGCGGGCAGGGCGTGGCGACCACCAGCACCTGGGCAAAGCGGAGGGGTTCGCCGGACAGGAACCACGCGGTGCCGGCCATGGCCAGGGCCAGGATGGTGAAGGGAACAGCGTAACGGTCAGCAAGGCGGACCACCGGCGCGCGGCTGTTGGATGCCTCTTCGACCAACGCGATGATCCGGCTGTACTGGGAGTCCGCGGCGGTGGCTGACGCGCGCATGCGGATGGCGGCCACCCCGTTGACAGAGCCGCTGAGCAGGTTATCCCCCATGGTGTGCTCCACCGGCAGGCTTTCCCCGGTCAGAGATGACTCGTCGAGGCTGGCAGAGTCGGACAGGAGTTCGCCGTCCACGGGTACCAGTTCGGAGGGGCGGACCACCAGCACGTCACCCTGGGCTACGTCGCCGATTGGAGTGTCCTCGAGGACCGCACCAGCACCTTCGCGGTGGGCAAAACGCGGCGCCCGGTCCAGCAGGGAGCGCAGTTCACGCGCGGCACGTCCCTGGGCAAAGTCCTCCAGCGCTTCGCCGCCGGTCAGCATCAGGATGACCACCAGGGCAGCGAGGTATTCGCCCACCACCACGGTACTGGCGATCGCCGTCAGTGCCAGGAGGTCGATCCCCCAGCGTCCCTCCCGCAAGGACCGGACCATGCCGGCAGAACGTGCCAACACGATCACGGCCGCATAGGCCGAGGCGAGGACGCGGACCTGCAGTTCCAGGTCGAATTGGAGCAGCACCAGCACCGCTGCGAGCACTGCACAGGTCAGCGCGACGACGGGATACCGTCTCACGAAGCCCCAGGCCCTTTCGACGGGCGACCCCGCGGATTCCCCGGCGTCAAAGCTGCCGGGGCTGCCGCCGGTGGCCGCAGGCGGGGCGGCCTGCTTCCTCATCCAGGACTCTTTGGCAGGTGCTGGTTGCGGTCATCAAGCATGAAACCGAACCTACCCTGCTGCCGACGGCCGGGCTAGGGCATTTGGCCCCGGCCAGCATGGCCTTTAGAGTCCTAAGGCCCTGTCATGCCGGGGCCAGGACCGCGAGGCTGGTGCCATGACTGAACATGGCCCGCAGCCGCAAAAGGTCCACATCACCGAACAGCCCGTGGCAGTGGTCCGCGAACGTGTTCCCATGGACTTGCTCACCGGTTTCTTCGGGCGGGCCTTTGGTGCCGTGATGGCCGCGGTCCAGGTGCAGGGCGCCAGCCCGGCGGGTCCGCCGTTCGCGAGGTACCACGGAATGCCGGGGGAAACGGTGGACGTCGAAGCCGGGTTCGCTGTCGCCGGGGACTTCCACGGCACCGGCGAGGTGGCCAGCGGCGTGCTTCCCGATGCAGATGCCTTTGAAGCCATCCACACGGGCCCCTACGACAGCTTGGGAACCACGTACGACGCCATCCGGCAAAGCATGGAAGCGGACGGCGCCACCCCGGCGGACTCCATGTGGGAGTACTACCTGACCGATCCCGAACAGCAGCCGGATCCGGCCACCTGGCAGACCAAGGTGGTCTGGCCGATCGCCTGAGGCCCGGATCAGGCGAACCAGAACCGGCCGGAACCGTGGCCGGCCATGGAAACCCGCCAGCCGCCAAGCACAGCGGTCAGGACCCCCGGCAACGGCTGTAGGTCACCTCCCAGGGCTGCGTGCCGCGACTGGTTTCTAACCATCCGTCCCGGACGATCTCCTGCCGCAGCCGGGTAAGGCTCGCCTCCAGGCCAGGTGCCCACGCCTCCTCGGGAGGCGTTCGGTTCAGGGGCGGCCCGGGGAACGTGTCACCGGTATAAAGCCGCCGGCCGTCCTCAGCCTTTCCCACGAACCGCAGCTGTGTCCGCCCGTACTGTGAACCAAGCGTGTACAGGATCCGCGCCCACCACTTCACGGATGCAGCATCCTCCAACTCTATCCGAAGCTGCTCCTCCGTGCCGTGGCCTGAATGGGGGCCATTTGTCGCCATCTCTGCCTCCTGGTGCGGGACCATGATTCAATTCAACAAGCTTCCCAGACCCCGCTGAAGGGCCAAGGGCCCTTGGTCACGGAACCCGGAAGAACCTGAAGCCCGTCGGGCCCTACGGCACTATCCGGCCCGCGGGTCAGGTAGCAGAGTCGGGGCATGACCAGGAACCGTTCCTCATGACTGGCAGTCCGAGCGTCCGGCGCACGCCGGGGGCCGCCGGTGCCCACGTCCAGGCCGGCGACCACCACGGCTGGAAGCTCCTCTACCTTGTGGCGGGCGCGTCGTCCATCCTGTTCGTGCTTCTGCTGATAGCGGCCCTGGTGCTCGACTTCATGGCTCCCCCTCCCGTTCACGGCGGAGCCGCCACCCTTGACTTCATTGCGTCGCACAAGGCGGGCTATGTGGCCGAGCAAATCCTGTGGATACTCCCGAACATCTTCCCAGTCCTTGTTTTTACTGCCCTCTTCGTTGCCCTCTCGGCCTTCCGGAAGAGCTTGCCCCTAATGGCGCTGGTCGTCGGCGCCCTCCCTTGGGCGCTGCTGCTTGCCGTTCCGGTCAGCAGCCGCGGATCCCTCAACCTGGTCTATCTCAGCGACCGCTTCGTGGCCGCCGGGACCGAGGAGGAACGCAGGACCTATGCCACCGCCGCCGAAGCCATCATCGCCGAAAACAACACCCCGGCCATTGTCGGCGTCCTCTCCGCCCTTGGGATTCTGCTGATGGGACTGGCCATGCTCACGTCCGGCAAGGCAACCTTCCCGCGGTACCTGGCGTGGTTGGGCATTGCCACCGGCGCACTGGGGGTCGTCAGCGAGCTCCTTCGCCACGCAGCCCCCGGCGTCTATTGGGGGTACGGCATTTTGCTGTGGTCGTGGTTCATCGCCACCGGAGTTGCGTTGATCCGTTTGTCGCGCGTAGCGGCCTGACTCCCCCGGGCACCTGCGATCAGGGACCTTGGTCCCTAAAAGCGGGGACTTGCCCTCTGAGATGGTGGTTTAGGTCGAAAGGCGCACCACGATGGCGTAGTGCGCCTTGGGTTTTGCCGTGCCGTGCCAGCAGGGCATGCAGCCTCACCAATGGAGGCAGGACGATTGAGGAGAACAAGGCTTATGGCAGGTACGTTCGAACTGTTTGTCGATGATGATTCACAGATTCGGTTCCGGCTTGTGATGCCCGATGGACACGTGCTGGCGGTTTCCGGACAATTTACGGACAAGCGGGCGGCGGCCGCCGCCATCGAGGAGGTCCGCGAGTGCGCGGGCACGGGCTTGATCCAAGACGTGGTACCTTCGCGTTCCGGTGTTGTCCGGGTGTCCCCGCAGCACCCGCGGTATGCCGTCCACCGTGCGCCCCGGAGGCTGAACAACCTCGGGGCCGCCTGAGCCCGGCGGCGCGGGTCCACAGTCAGAAGCTTGAGGAACTGCCGGATCCGGAGAAGCTGCCGCCGCTGCTGCCGTATCCGGTGGTTCCGCCCCCGCCCCTGGCCGAATTGACGCTGCTGACCCCGGTATTGAAGCCGGAATTGAAGGTGGCCACGGAGAAGAACGTGTAGGACGGGTACACCGTGCCAAGGATGCTCGGTTCGTAGGTACGCTGCCTGCGGTGGTCCGTACCGCCGTGGGCAGTTTCCATCTGTTCACGCATCAGCCGTGCCTCTCGGTCTGTCCGGGCGAAGCCCTGGATCACGGTTTCGGCGTGGTTCTCCAGCAGCTCCGAGAGCCGGGAACGGGCGCTGTACAGCCGGTCCAAAGCCTCCTCCGGTGTGATCCGCCGGTCAGCGAGTCCGGCCGTCCAGCGCTCAATGTCCCGCAGGCTTTCGTCCCGGAAGGACCGGAGCGCCGTTGCCGTTGCCGCGTCTCCCTGCCCATGGCGTTTGGCCAGGAGCTGCTCCAGCCCCGCAAGGTCTTTGCGGAAGGGCGCCAGCTGCCGGTCCCAGGCCGTGGGCCAGGAATCGGCGCGGTTCAGCAGGGCATTGCTGTCCGAGATGACGTCGTCCAGGGCATCCAGCTCCGCGGCACTGTCGGCGAAGCGGCGGGCCAGCTTGAGGTTCTTCCTGCTGCTCAATGCCCGCTTACCCAGTGCGTGCACCTGGTTGGACAGCTCCGTGGCAGCGGCATATTTGCTGAGGAATGTCCGGTGCTTCTCCAGCACCTGGCTGCCGTAACTGGATGATTCTGGAATGGTGCCTGCGTTCAGTTCGGTGACCTCCAGGTCCATGCTGACGCTGGAGTAGCTGCGGTCCCCGCGTTCGATCTGCCTGCGGCACCGGCTCCGGGTCACGGCGCGCACAACCAGCCATGCCGCTGCCCCCAGGGCCGCGGTTCCCGCGAGGACCCAGGCCGTGACCACGAACGCCGCCGAGCGGTACCAGGGCTGGTTAATAAGCTCTGCGCCGCGGCGGATGCCGGCGATGGTGCCGTCGGTCCACTGGGCATCGCGGAACAATTCCTTGGACGCGTCCTGGATGTCGCTGCGCTGCTCGAGCGACACTTTCCGGTCCTCGCCCATGTAGGTCCCCACGTGCCGGCCGACGGGGTCGAGGGCGAAGATGAACAGTCCGTCGGCCCATTTTTGGCCGTCCGGGCTGATCCACTCCGGATGCGTGGACCGCGCGAACTTCAGAACCTGTTCGTTGAGGTTGTCCGCCGCCGCGCCGTTGTAGGTGAAGACAGCGACGCGGGTGGGCTCATAGAACTGGATGCGTTCGACGGCGGGCACCAGCGTGTTCTGGTCAAGCACCCCTGCGGTGTCCTCCACAATGACAGCCACAGGTGCCACCGCGGTGCCGGGCGCCGCGGCGCCCATCAGCAGGGCGGCGAGGGCAAGCACCACCACGGCTATCCGGCGCACGATGCTGCCCATGTTCCTCCCCACTGTTTAGAATCAGGATGAAACCAGGGAGCAGGGCCGCCAAAGGGCCTAAGGTCCTGTGAAGATCGTGTTGGGCAGGAGCGCAGTGCTGTGACGCAGGATGCAGGGTCCATTGTTGCCGGTTTTGACGGTTCGGAGGAGTCTGCGGCCGCGGTCCGCTGGGCGGCACGCCACGCGCACGCCATCGGTTGTTCCCTCCATGTTGTGCACTGTTCGCTGTGGCCGCTCCTGACCCGGCACCTCGGTCCGGTCCCCGGTGTGTCAGGAAGTGGCCTGGAACAGTCCGCCCGGACCATCCTTGACGACGGCGTGGCGGTGGCCACCGCGGAGGTACCCGGGCTTCAGGTCAGGAGCACCCTGCTCCACGGATTGCCGGCGCAGCTTCTTGCTGAAATTTCCGCAGGCGAACGCATGCTGGTTGTCGGCAGCCGCGGCCTGGGCGGCTTCCTTGGCCTCCTGGTGGGCTCGGCGGGCCTGGAGCTGGCAGCCACTGCCACCTGCCCTGTTGCCGTGATCCGGGAGGAACACCATCCGGCCGGCCCCGTCGTCGCCGCCGTCGATGACTCGGGTTCCCCTGCCGCGCTGGATGACGCCTGCGCGCTGGCAGCAGCGTGGCACGCCCCTCTCAAAGTGGTCCATGTCCGGCACCGGCCTGCCGGCTACCAAGTGCCGGAAGGACAGGATGCGGCGGCCGGCGCCCGGGCGGTTCTGGCGTCGGCTTTGGACCGTGCAGCGGCTGCGGCGCCCGCGGTCCATGTCGAGACCGAATTAGTAACGGACAGCTCGGTCCCGCACGCCCTCCTCAAAGCCGCTGAAGAGGCCCGGATCATCGTGGTGGGCACGCAGGGCCGCGGGATGCTCAGGGAGACCATCGGTTCAACGGCGCACGCGGTATTGCATCACGCCCGCGGACCCATCCTTGTCTCACGGCGCGGCGGCTGATGCAACAGACTGCGGGTGTCGGCCCGGCTGCCGGCCGCACTGCGGCCTAAGCTGGTCTGGTGACCCCTGTTCCCTCCCCCGGCCCGCTGGACGTTGTGGTCCATTCCGGACCGGCGGACTGGTGGGTCATCCTGGCCGGCCTCGGACCCCTGGCGGTCCTCACCGCTGCCTTGCTGGCCTTCTACATCAACTGGCGCACGCTCAAGCAGCGCACCGCCGCCGACAAGACAGCGCTCGACCAGAAACGCGAGGCCGACGCCAACGCGCTGCAGCAAAAGACCGAGGCGGACAGCCGGGCTGAGTGGTGGCGCCGGACCCAGTGGGCGCTGGACCGGGCCCTGGATCCTGATGAAGGCACCAAGGCGCTGGGGCTGGCGACGCTGGAAGTCCTGGCCAGGAGCGAACTGGCGCGCAACGAGGAACTCGAGCTGTTCGACATTGCCTGGAAGAGCGTGTCCGGCGACGAGAACGGGGACGATGCCGGGCCCGGGCCAGGTTCCGCGCAGGAGGCCGGGGCCTTCGTGGACGACCGCCTCAACTTAGGCGAGAATGGAACAACGGATGAAGACAGCAGCAAGGAGGTTGGACCATGAGTGCAACGTCGCCTGAACACCGGTACGTCCACGCTCCCCGCAGCAGCGCTGCCAAACCCGCCCAGAAGAAGGCCACCCCGGCCGAGCACCGTGTGCAGGTTGCCGCCGCGCGGCTGCGCGTCACGCTTGATGAGCGGCTGGGACGCGAGACGCCCGCAAAGACCAAGGCGCTGGCCAAGGAACCGATCTAGCGCGCCTTGCGTACGCTTGGGGGTCGACGGCGCGTGGCGGGTTTTGATGGTCGGCCGTCCGGGGGACGTGTGCAGCCGCCTAGCGCGAACGGATGTGAACAGTGGCCGCCGTAATTCTCGGGTGTGACGCTGACGTGCTGCGCCGCTGGAACTACCGTGCCGTCGTCGAGAAGGTGGCCGGATCGGGAATGTTCCTGGATCGCTGGCGCACGGACGGTTATCCCGGCGTTGTTGGTCCCGGCAGCGAGGCATGGCTCCTCGTAGGGGGCAGCACCGAGGCCGCCAGCGGCCTGATCGGCCACGGGTTCGTGACGTCCCAGCCGTATCAAATTGCGGCTCCTGCGGATCCCGGACCCGCTCGCTGGTTCTTCTGGGTGGCCTGGGATTCACTTCTTCCGTTCGGAGAGCAGGTACGGCCCGGAATCCTGGGCGAGGCACTCCCCGACGACCTTGCGTTGAAGGCGGACGTACCGTCCCTGGTGACCGTGCCGCCGTCGTCCGTTCCTGTATTGCGCCGGCTGTGGCGGGCCCACGCCTGGTCCACGGGGAATCCTCTCGAGGTGGCGGGCGGAGCCTTGCCGCCGGAGACCCTCAGCACCGTCCACGTGAACCGGTACGAGCGCGACCCCGACGCACGGCTGGCCTGCACCGCGTTCCACGGCACGCAATGTGCCGCGTGCGGCTTCTCGTTCGAGTCCACTTACGGTGTGGCGGGGACGGGAGCAATAGGCGTCCACCATGTTGTGCCGCCGGAAATGCTCGACAACACCTATCAGCTTGACCCCATTGCGGACCTTGTCCCGCTCTGCCACAACTGCCATGCCATGGCACACAGCGCGACCCCGCCGCTGACCGTGGGTGAGCTCAGAAGCATCATGTCCGCGGCCGGCCACCTGAAAGGTGAGGTGGTCACGGAGGTGGCCCTCCAGGCGCAGGCAGATGCGCGGCGGATCCTTGATGGCGGCCCGATGTAGGGTTGCTGGACTATCTTGGGACCATGGCGGAGCCGGGCCGGAAAGAGTACGGGGTTGACCCCGAGGAGTTCGGTTCTGCCCAGGTGGATGCAGCCGCCCTGCTGGACGCCGGATTGGGCGACGTCGATTGGTCGGTCCCGCCAGCGGGCGCCGTTCAGTTCACCATCGACGTCCCCAGCGGGAAGCTCGCCGCCATGGCCTTAGGGAATCCGGATGATCCCTGCGTCGTGCTGGTGCCCGGCGCCACCGGTTCGAAAGAGGATTTCTCGCTGATGATGCCTGACCTCGCCGGGGCCGGCTACTACGCCCTGACGTACGATCTGGCGGGCCAGTACCAGTCGGCCGGCGCCGGCCCGGAGAACCTGGTGCCAGCCAGAAAGCACTACGACTACGAGTTGTTCGTGGACGATTTTCTGGCAGTCCTGGAAACCACTGCCACGCCGGAACACGTTGTGGCGTATTCCTTCGCCGGCATTATCGCCCAGCTCGCCTACGTGCAGCGGCCTGGACTGTTCCGGTCCATCACGTTCCTGGGGTGCCCGCCGGAACCCGGCCAGAGTTTCCGGGGCGTGAGCCGTATTGGCCGGTTCAGCACGTGGGTGAACGGCCGCGCGGGTGCAGCGCTCCTGATTTGGAGCATCCGGAGCGGCCGGGTGGCGCACGTGCCGCCGGGACGGCAGCGGTTCGTCAACTACCGGTTCCGTTTCACCCGCCGCGCCTCCGTGCGCGATATCTACACCCTGATGCAGAACGTCCCGGACCTTCGGGCGGAACTGGCGGAGGCGCCGCTGCCCAAATTCGTGGCCGTAGGCGAACATGACCTGTGGCCGCTCCAGCTGCACCGGCTGTTCGCACAGGCAATCCGGGCCCGGATAGGGGTGTACCGGGGCGGGCACAGTCCGTGCGAAACATCCCCGCACGAGTTCAGCCGCGACCTCCTGGCCCTGTACGCCAGGGACGGGGACGCATAACGGGTCCTGTCTGGACGGTGTCCCGGACGTCGTCGGTGCGGTTGAACTTACGACGCCGGTGGGCACCCGTTGCAGATCCACCGCACCCCCCGCTTCCCGGGACCATGCCCCCAGGACTAGGATCTTCCGGCACGCCCAACGCCAGGGCGTGGGTCAGGTCAGCGGCAGAGGAAGGACACCGACATGGCCGGAAGCGCAGGAATGAACGGTCCGCATTGGCGGCGGGTGCTGGCAACGCTTGGCAACACGGACGCGAGGATCGCCTACGCGCAGATCGTGCTGGGAGCCGCTCCCGGCGATGTCCTGCCCGGTGTGAAGGAGCAGCGGCGGCAGCGGGCCCTGGCGGCCCTTCTTGAGTCCGGGCTCGTGGGGCGGCAGGCGTCGGGTGTGTTGATTGCGCAGGACTCCGTGTTCAGGGACCTGCTCGCCCAACAGCCGCGCCGGCAGCAGCGGACCGGGCTGGACAAATTCATGCGGCTGGGGCGGATCGAGCGCTACCCAGCCAACGTGGCCGAGCGGCGGGCCCTCTTGGCAAAGATCGCCAACGAGATCATCAAACCCGGCGAAAAGCTCACAGAGAGGCAAATCAACGAGCGGCTGCTCAGCTATACCGACGACGTCGTCCTGCTCCGCCGCTACCTGATCGACTTCGGCCTGCTGCAGCGCACGCCCACCGGCTCCTCGTACTCAGTGGCGGAATAGCCTGCTCCTTGACGGAATAGCCTGCCGCCTGCGGTGTCATGGAGTGCAGTAGCTTGGAAAGTATGAGCGAGTCGCCAGGATTGAAGGCTGCAGGCAGTCTGCGGGGAGCCATGGCTTTCGGCGTGGTCGCACTGATTTGTGTTGTCGCAGGCGGGCTGGTCGCGGCGGTAACCGGTCCGCTGCATCTTGAGCATGGGTCGTGGGCCGCTGCCTACCTGGTACTGGTCGGAGGAGTAGCCCAGGGCGCTTTGGGCATCAGCCAGTACTTCCTGGCGGCGCAACGCTTTGTGGGGTGGAAAGTCATTGCGGAGCTGGTTGCGTGGAACAGCGCCTCCGCCGCAGTCATCGGTGGCACGTTGGTTGGTAACCCCTGGGTTGTTGATGCCGGCGGGGCGCTGCTGGTTGTTTCGCTGGCACTGATGTTCCGGACCGTTCAAGGGCGGGGCGCGATGTCTGGTTGGGTTCTCTGGGGATACCGGGCCCTGCTGGTGGTGATCGCCGTCAGCATACCCGTCGGGCTGGTGCTGGCTCACTTGCGTGCTTCGTAAACTCCCCTGCGGCAGGGCAGGCCGCGCCGCGGATGGGATCTCGCCTAGAATTCTGACATGCCTACACTTGTTCACGAGTTTGCCTGGCCGGACCGGGTCGTCATCGGCACCGTCGGAGCTCCGGGGGCGCGCACGTTCTACCTGCAGGTACGCGCTGGAGCGCAGCTGTTGAGCATCGCCATGGAAAAGCAGCAATCGGCCCTGCTCGCGGAGAAAATCGATGAAATCCTCGACCAGCTCATCACGCTGGACGGCAACCCGTTCAGCGTTCCCACCGGCACGCCCGTCGAGCTGGTTGACAATGATCCGCTGGAGGCGGTTGAGGAGCAGTTCCGGACCGGCGCCATGGGCCTGGGCTGGGACCCGGCAACGGCGCAGGTGGTGATCGAGGCTTATCCCCTCACCGACGCCGATGGTGATCCGGACGACGAATCCTTCGAGAGGGACGACGTCGAGGCCCCCGAAATGCTGTTGGTGCGGATGCCGGTGGGCACCGCCCGAGCATTTACCAAGCGTACGCGTGAGGTGGTGGGTGCGGGCCGTCCGCTGTGCCCGCTCTGCGGATACCCGATGGACCCCGAAGGGCACGTCTGCACTCCTCCCGAGCTGTGATTCCGGCTATCCGGCGGCCACAGACTACGAGGATGCTGGCCCTATGGCGTCCTGGATTTTCTGGAGGGTAGCCGGGCCGGCCGCGATTTCAACGACGCCGCCGTCTGAGTCCAGGGTGATGATCCGGAAGTCGAACGGTACGTCCTGTTGATTGTCGTGGCGGTCAGCTTTCCGCACCGGAATGTCCGCAAGCCCAACTCCGGTGAACGTCATGCCGCGGCCACTGGGCGTCAACGAGTCGTCGACGATCGGCTGGAATTCGATCCTCTGCGCACCAGGGACAGCGATCCCCATCCTCCAGACGCTGCTCAAAGAGCCGGGCGATGAACGCGGGAATCGCAGGAAGACCACCAAGTCGCCATGTTCATCGAGTCTCTCCGCGGCCGTTTGGAACCGCTTCGTCATAAAGAAGACGCCGCCACCGATCATCAGCCCGTAGAAGATGGCGTTGGCCATGGCGTCTTCGAGACTTTGCCCGGCGAAAAGACTGGCAACCAGGATGACAGCGCAGGCCACTGCGCCAACCAGGACGGCCCGGAGCGCGGGATGGATCTCGCCCCACTTCCTCATGGCCACATCCTAGGGGCAGGAGTTTCCCACAGCTACGGCCGCATCACTGGGAACTCTAAGTGATGACGGGCCCGCTCTTGAGCGAACCTTGTGCCGGTGGTGGGTTGCCGTTCAGCAACGGGTCCTATGGTTGAGGCCAGGATCCGGCCGCTGGGGCAGGGTCCTGGAGATGGACAGGGCCGGCGGCTGGAGCATCCCGAGACCGGATGCAGCCCCCCCCCAACCGCCGCCGGCCCACACCAGTTGGGTGCGGAAGCCGCAGTTCGCCTAAATATAGGCGTGACAAAAATTTGCGGCAAAAAGTCCTGCCCGTCCACCATCCGCCCAAAATGTCAGACCCTCCCTTCATTATTGGTACATGGGACAGGGCACCGCAGCACGGGCGTTTGAGGCGATCGACGCTGCCCTTTCCGTGCTCCGTGGCGAGGTCGCCAGAGCCGTCTATGGGCCGCCCGCAGACGAAGATCCGTTAGCCGCCGTAGCCGATGAATGCCTGGACATCCTGGCCGGAGTGGCCCGCACCGAGGCCCGCGTCGCGGCCCTGAAAGCCGAGGCAGCGGCCAGGTTTGCGGAGTCAGCGCGGACTATGGCTCCGCCGGACATGCCGGTGCAGGCGCAGGAAATGGCCGTCGCCGCGGAGGTGGGCTGCATCCTGGCCATCGGTGACCGCGCCGCCAGTGCACTTCTGGCACAGTCTTACGCTCTCACCAACTCCCTTCCCCGGACCTTGGAAGCGCTCACGGCGGGAACCTTGTCGTGGCAGCACGCCCGCGTCATGGTGGACGAAACCGCCACCCTCAACCCGGAGGCCGCGACCGCATTGGAAGCCCACTTCCTCGACCCGGAAGCGCCTAACGCCGCCCGGGGGTGCCCCGCCGGGGAGATGCCGGCGTACCGGTTCCGGCACAAGGCCCGCGTTTGGCGCGAACGTCACCACCCGGACAGCATCGAGAAACGGCACGCAAAGGGCATCGAGGAGAGGTGCCTCGAATTCTCTCCGGAACAGGACGGCATGGCGCGCTTGTCCGCACGTCTGCCCGCGGACAAGGCCACGGCCATCTGGAACCGCTACACCGCCATTGCCCGGGGCCTCCAGGGACCCAACGAGGAGCGCACACTCACCCAGCTCCGGGCGGATCTGTTCGCCGCCACTGCACTTCGCGGGGGCACTGGCTGCACCGGTTGCTGCGGACGGAACGGGGTCGGAGTGGACGAGGTCGGGGGCCCACCGAAGGGGCTCGCCGACGTCCCGGTTCCCCGCGCGGAAGTGCTGGTCACCGTCCCCGTATTTTCCCTCCTCGGAGCCACCGACGAACCCGCCATGCTTGACGGGTATGGTCCCATCCCGGCTTCCGTGGCACTGAATCTGGTGGCCAACGGCGCTGAGTCGTTCTACCGGGTGCTTGTGGATCCCCGCGACGGCGCACCGCTGGAGATCGGACGGACCAGTTACCGCCCCGGGAAGGCCATGCGACGGTGGCTGCGGTTGCGGGACGGCAAGTGCCCCTTCCCTGGCTGCAACAACAATTCCCTGGACAACGAAGCAGATCACCTGCTCGCCTGGCATCACGGCGGGACTACTGGGATCAGCAACCTTGGCCAACCATGTCCAAAGCACCATCGGTTGCGGCACATCAGCAGGTGGCGTCCAACGGTTCCATCGAAGAATGAGCCACCCGGCTGGGTTTCGCCCTTAGGACGCAAATACAGGAGTGAGCACCAGGACTGGGAACCGCCGGAGTTGCCTCCGCCACTGCAGGCGCGCGCTGGCATCCTGACTCGACCAGGCCGCAAGGCAATGGTGCCGGGCAAAGGCACAGTGGACTACTTCCGCCTGCCACGGTCCCACGTAGAAGACAGCCTGGCCGAGTACCTCGCCGCGCGGTGAGCTCGGTGGTGTTCTGGAGATTCGTCCCGGGAAGCACAATGGACCCCGCACAGAACGTGCGGGGTCCATTGAAACTGGCTGTCATGAGCCGCCTAAGTACGTTTCAGAGAAACAAGCAGTTAGAAGTCCCAGTCCTCGTCCTCGGTGTTCACGGCCTTGCCGATCACGTAGGAGGAACCGGACCCTGAGAAGAAGTCGTGGTTCTCGTCAGCGTTCGGGGACAGAGCCGAGAGGATGGCCGGGTTCACATCGGTGACGGACGCCGGGAACATGGCCTCGTAGCCCAGGTTCATCAGAGCCTTGTTGGCGTTGTAGTGCAGGAACTTCTTGACGTCCTCGGCCAGGCCCACACCGTCGTACAGGTCGTGGGTGTACTGGACCTCATTCTCGTACAGCTCGAAGAGCAGTTCGAAGGTGTAGTCCTTGATTTCCTGGCGGCGCTCCTCGGACACGGTCTCCAGCGCGCGCTGGAACTTGTAGCCGATGTAGTAGCCGTGCACGGCTTCGTCGCGGATGATCAGGCGGATCAGGTCGGCCGTGTTCGTGAGCTTGGCGCGCGAGGACCAGTACATCGGCAGGTAGAAGCCCGAGTAGAACAGGAAGCTCTCCAGCAGGGTGGAGGCCACCTTGCGTTTCAGGGGGTCGTCGCCCTGGTAGTAGTCCATGACGATCTGGGCCTTCTTCTGAAGGTTCTCGTTCTCGGTGGACCAGCGGAACGCCTCGTCGATCTCCTTGGTGGAGGCCAACGTGGAGAAGATCGAGGAGTAGCTCTTCGCGTGCACGGACTCCATGAACGCGATGTTCGTGTAGACGGCCTCTTCGTGCGGGGTGAGAGCATCCGGAATCAGGGAAACGGCGCCCACGGTGCCCTGGATGGTGTCCAGCAGGGTGAGCCCGGTGAACACGCGCATGGTGAGCTGCTGCTCGACCGGGGTCAGCGTGTTCCACGACTGGACATCGTTGGACAGCGGCACTTTCTCCGGCAGCCAGAAGTTGTTCACCAGGCGGTTCCAGACATCCACGTCCTTGTCGTCCTGGATCCGGTTCCAGTTGATGGCCTCGACGTGGCTAAGCAGCTTGACCTTCTCGGTCATGTCATCCCCTAAGCGTTGGGTGGGTTTCTCTAAGTTAAAGCGTACGACGGCGGGCGGGCACCCGCCGTCGTACTCAACCTTTGGTCTCGACAGGCTCGACCAGCGGGGCTACAGCATGCAGGAGACGCAGCCCTCAACCTCGGTCCCTTCCAGCGCGAGCTGGCGGAGACGGATGTAGTAGATGGTCTTGATGCCCTTCTTCCAGGCGTAGATCTGGGCCTTGTTGATGTCGCGGGTGGTGGCGGTGTCCTTGAAGAACAGCGTCAGCGACAGGCCCTGGTCCACGTGCTGGGTGGCGGCAGCGTAGGTGTCGATGACCTTCTCGTAGCCGATCTCGTACGCATCCTGGTAGTACTCCAGGTTGTCGTTCGTCAGGTACGGCGCCGGGTAGTACACGCGGCCCAGCTTGCCTTCCTTGCGGATCTCGATTTTGGACGCCACCGGGTGGATCGACGAGGTGGAGTTGTTGATGTAGGAGATCGAGCCTGTGGGCGGGACAGCCTGCAGGTTCTGGTTGTAGATGCCGTGCTCCATGACGGAGGCCTTCAGCGCCAGCCAGTCAGCCTGCGTGGGGATGTGCACGTCCTTGAAGAGCTCGCGGACCTTCTCGGTCTGCGGCACCCACTCCTGCTCCGTGTACTTGTCGAAGAACTCGCCGGAGGCGTACTTGGACTTCTCGAAGCCGCCGAACGTCTGGCCGGTTTCGATGGCCAGCAGGTTGGAGGCGCGGACGGCGTGGTACACCACCGAGTAGAAATAGATGTTGGTGAAGTCCAGGCCCTCTTCGGAGCCGTAGTGGACCCGCTCACGGGCAAGGTAGCCGTGCAGGTTCATCTGGCCCAGGCCGATGGCGTGGCTCTGGTCGTTGCCCCTGGCGATGGACGGCACCGACGTGATGTTGGACATGTCGGACACTGCGGACAGGGACCGGATGGCCGTCTCGATGGTGAGGCCGAAGTCCGGCGAGTCCATGGTCTTGGCGATGTTCAGCGAGCCCAGGTTGCAGGAGATGTCCTTGCCGGTCTCGTCGTAGGACAGGTCATCGTTGTACGTGGTGGGCTGGGAAACCTGGAGGATTTCCGAGCACAGGTTGGACATGATGATCTTGCCGTCGATCGGGTTGGCCCGGTTAACGGTGTCCTCGAACATGATGTAGGGGTAGCCGGATTCGAACTGGATCTCGGCGAGGGTCTGGAAGAACTCGCGCGCCTTGATCTTGGTCTTCTTGATCCGGGAATCGTCCACCATCTCGTAGTACTTCTCGGTGACCGAGACGTCGGAGAACGGCATACCGTAGACACGCTCCACATCGTAGGGCGAGAACAGGTACATGTCCTCGTCCTTCTTGGCCAGCTCGAACGTGATGTCCGGGATGACGACGCCCAAGGAGAGGGTCTTGATGCGGATCTTCTCGTCCGCGTTCTCGCGCTTGGTGTCCAGGAACCGGTAGATGTCCGGGTGGTGCGCGTGCAGGTACACGGCACCGGCACCCTGGCGGGCACCAAGCTGATTGGCGTAGGAGAAGCTGTCTTCGAGGAGCTTCATCACGGGGATGACGCCGGAGGACTGGTTCTCGATCTGCTTGATGGGGGCACCCACCTCGCGGATGTTGGTCAGTGCGAACGCCACGCCGCCGCCGCGCTTGGACAGCTGCAGTGCGGAGTTGATGGAGCGGCCGATCGACTCCATGTTGTCTTCGATGCGGAGCAGGAAGCAGGAGACCAGCTCGCCGCGCTGCTTCTTGCCTGCGTTCAGGAAGGTGGGGGTGGCCGGCTGGAAGCGGCCGTCGATGATCTCGTCCACCATCTGCATGGCCAGCTGTTCGTTGCCGCGCGCCAGGTGCAGTGCAACCATGCAGACGCGGTCCTCGTAGCGTTCCAGGAAGCGCTTGCCGTCGAACGTCTTCAGCGTGTAGGACGTGTAGAACTTGAACGCGCCCAGGAAGGTCTCGAAGCGGAACTTCTTCTTGTACGCGCGGTTGAAGAGATCGCGGATGAAGTTCATCGTGTACTGGTCGAGCGTCTCACGCTCGTAGTACTGGTTCTTCACCAGGTAGTCGAGCTTCTCTTCCAGGTCGTGGAAGAACACGGTGTTGTTGTTAACGTGCTGCAGGAAGTACTGGTGGGCGGCCTCACGGTCGGCCCCAAACTGGATTTCGCCGTTGGGACCATAAAGGTTCAGCATGGCGTTCAGCTCGTGATAGCCCAGCCCCTTGTAGGCAGCCGGCATCTCAGGCTTCTGGGCCCTGGTTACTTCTGTGTCTGCGACAGTCGTGTCCAAAACGTGTCCAATCCTTGGTTGACCCGGGTGACGTCTTCCGGCGTTCCCATAAGTTCGAATCGATAAAGGCGGGGTACCTGGCATTTGGCGGCGATGATGTCCGCTGCCATGCAGTAGTTGTCCCCAAAGTTAGTGTTGCCGGCGCCTATGACACCGCGGAGCAGCTGCCTGTTCTGCGGGTTGTTCAGGAACCGGATGACCTGCTTGGGCACGGACCCCTCTCCCCCGGTGCCGCCGTAAGTGGGCACCACCAGCACGAACGGCCGGGTGGCGAGGAGGGGTGCGTCCTTTGCATGCAACGGGATCCGGGCCACCTCACGGCCAAGCTTCACTACGAAGCGGCTGGTGTTCTCGGATGCCGAGGAAAAATAGATAAGCCGGCTGTCCGTGACAACCTGCTCTGGCTGGTGGTGCGAAGTGGCCGGCGGGGACACCTCCACGCGCTGAGCCGCGTGGTGTTGCGAAGTACTTTGCTCTGCTGTGGGTGCTGCCATGGGAGTCACCTCAGCTGCTTGTTGGTTGCCGGCAGGAAAAGCTGTGACTCCTAGGCCACGGAGGAAACGGCTGACAGCGCGAGTTCCTCGATCTTGTCGGGGCGGAAGCCTGACCAGTGATCCTGGTCGGTGACAACAACTGGAGCCTGCATGTAGCCCAGTGCCTTCAGGCGCTCGAGTGCCTCGGCGTCCTGGGAGATGTCAACGCTCTGGTAGGTGATGCCCTTCTTGTCGAGCGCGCGGTAAGTGGCGTTGCACTGAACACAAGCAGGCTTCGTGTAAACCGTTACGGTCATTGTCCCTGTCCCCTTAGTTGAAATCTTTGGCTGGGCCGGTGTCCCCGTCCAGCTGTATGTAGATACTACATGTAGTGCAGACGCCTCTTTGGAACCCCAAGATGATGTATTACAAGTATGTCATTTAATGCACCTTTAATCCACAGGCGAGGGCTGGAAAAATGCCCGGGATCCCGGGATTTTTGCGGTCTGGGTCCACACCCTGTGGATGGGGTTGAACACATATGCACAGTCAGCGTGTCGTGATTTTCGGCGTGTCGCCCGCCAGTCCGGCCACAAGGAAAAGGGTCCCTGACCACTACATGTAGTGGTCAGGGACCCTTGGGACCTGCAGCACACCCGAAGGAAGCTGAACCGGCAGCCCTTCCGCCTATAACCTGGCGGGATTGAGCCGGGCGATGGCGCTGGACAGCACAGTGGCGAAACCGCACCAGGCCGCGTACGGAGCCAGGGATGCTCCGGCAACCCGGTTCAGCCGGTACGTCCGCCGCACCAGGTCCGCGCTGCTGGCCGCCAGAACGGCCGCCTCGGCAGCGGCCAACCACGGCCGGCGGGAGCGCCAGAAGAACCAGCTCCAGGAAGCGTTGAGGACCAGGTTGGCGGCCAGCGCGCCCCGGTAGGAGCGCAGTTCCCGGCGGTGGTCCTTCCTGGCCGGGTCCGGACTGTCGGCGGCCCTGTCGTGCTCCGCCGCGCTGTCGAGTGCGGCGGCGGACGTCACGGCAAGGTCCGCATACAGGGCCGTCCACACCAGGGGAAAGGCAATTGCGGGCGGCTGCCAGTCCGGCTTGCGCAGCTTCAGGTACCAACCGCTCCGGGGGTCCGTTGCCGCTCCGCCCGCGGCGGCGGTGGCTACCGTCGCCGCCGCGGTCCATGCCAGGGTCTTCAGTTTCATGCGTCCTCCCTTTCCCCGAATGGATACACCGTGCAACCTATAGTTGCGCCTCCCGGCGGTCCAGCACAATCTGCTGCACGTCCAGGTAGCCGGACTGGAAGCCCGCCCGCGAGTAGCACAGGTAGAACAGCCACATCCGCTGGAAGACTGCATCGAAGCCCAGGTCCCCCACCTCGCGGGAACGTGCAAGGAACCGTTCCTCCCACAGCCGCAGGGTGGCGGCGTAGTGGTCGCCCATGCCCATCCGCTCCCGAACCCGCAGGGTGGTGTGCTTCTGGGTCACGCCTTCGATGGCCCGGACGGACGGCAGGAAACCGCCGGGGAAGATGTACTTGTGCACCCAGGTGTAGGCGTTCCGGGTGGCCAGCATGCGCCCGTGCGGCATGGTGATCGCCTGGATGGCCACCTTTCCGCCCGGGGCCAGGACCCGGTCGATCGTCTGGAAATAGATGGGCCAGTACTCATACCCCACGGCCTCGATCATTTCGACCGACACCACGGCGTCGTACTCCCCTTCCACCGCGCGGTAGTCCTGCAGGGCCACTGTCACGCGGTCCGCGAACCCGGCCTCCGCAATGCGTTCCTGCGCCAGCGCCTGCTGCTCGCTGGACAGCGTGACGCTGTAGACGGTGGCGCCACGGGCAGCGGCACGCAGGGCAAGCTCACCCCAACCGGTGCCGATTTCCAGCAGGCGGGTACCCTCGCCCACGCCGGCCTTGTCCAGCAGCCGGTCGATCTTGGCCCGCTGGGCCTCCGCCAAGGAATCCCACGCCACCGAGGACAGCGGGCCGGCCCCGGCGGGAAAGAGCGCCGACGAGTAGCTCATGGTGGAGTCCAGGAAGTTGGAAAACAGTTCGTTGGACAGGTCGTAGTGCCGTGAAATGTTGCTGCGGGTGTTCTGTTCGGCGTTGCGCTCCTGGCGGGGCGTCCGCGGCAGGTACAGCGAGCGCAGCTTCTGCAGCGGCATGGGGATCAGGGTGTCCACGGAGGCTGCAAAGACCTCGAGCACCGCGGCCAGGTCGGACGCCTCCCAGTCGCCGGCCATGAAGGATTCGCCCAGTCCGATCAGCCCGTTGTCGCCGATCCGCGCCTCGAATGCCGCGGGCCGCACCATGGTCATCACGGGGGCGTCCGCGCCGCCCATCCCGAGGACCGAACCGTCAGGGTATTCAACGCGCAGCGGCAGCCGCTTGACCGCACCCCTGAACATCAGGCCTGCAGCCTTCCCTGCAACATCGGCCTTCAGGCCCGACGGCGGCTGGGCAACACCGGGCCACAGGGCAGGATCGATGGTGGCGGGCGCAGCCGGGACCCCGCCGGCGGTCCAGGCTGCGGGCGTGTGGGTGGCGGCCGGCCCGAGGGTCTTGTTGTCGACGGAAGCTGAAGCAGTTCCGTTGTCGTCAGTCATTGTCATTGAACTGCCTCCTGTGAGGGGTGATGTGGTCTGGCAACGACGGGCAGGCGTCTTGCCCAGAGTTTAACGCCCTGGACCCGGATCAGGGCGGATACCAGCAGCGGCGCGGCAGGCACCGTCAAAGCAGCCGCGAGGATGTTGGAAATGGTGGCTGGCCTGCGGCGGCCGTCCATGGTGGCCACGAAGGGGCGCTGCCCTTCACGCTCCAGCACAATGGACACCGCAAGCCTGTCCCCGGGCGCCGGGAGCTTCATCCGGTACTGCCCGTCAACGTCGTTGAAAGGTGAAACGTAGAAGGCTTTCGGCACCGAGGCGCGGCCGCCGGGATCGGTGTGCAGCAGGTAGCAGTGCCGCTCGCCATAGGTGTTATGGACCTCGGCCACCACGCACTGCAGTTCCCCGGTGGAGCGGTAGCACCAGAACAGGGTGAGCGGATTGAAGACGTAGCCGAAAACCCTGGCGCTGGTCAGCATGTGGATGGCGCCACCGTCGGGCTCAATGCCCTGGGTCCGCAGGTACCGCTCCACGTTGGAGCGGATGTCCGCGTCCGGATCGCCCAGATGGTCTCCGGCGCGGAACACCGCGAGCGGCCGGAGCAGCCCGGGCAGGCGCGGAAGGTTGTCGACGTCCACGAACCAGCTGTAGCTCCGGTACGTGAACGCATTCTTCAACGGGGTACGCCGCACATGGGAAATGGACGTGCGGTAGATCGAGGCATCCATGGTCATACAGGTTCCGCTGACAGCAGTTCCCGCTCCCCCTCGCCGGTGGAGTCCGCGGAATCGGCGCCCCTGGCAACCGGCCAGGTGCGGCCCAGCTTCTCCGCGGCGCGCACCCCGGAGAGGGCCCCGTCCTCGTGGAAGCCCCAGCCAAGGTAGGCCCCGGCATACGCGATCCTGCCGTCGCCCAGCGCCGCGATGGCCTGCTGCGCTTTGAGGGATTCCGGGGTGTACTGCGGGTGTTCGTACACCATCCGTTCCAGCACGGCGTTGTCCGAGATCAGCTCCGACTCGCCCAGGCTCACCAGGTAGGGGCGGCGGTCCGCGGGCTCGAGCCGCTGCAGCCGGGTGAGGTCGTAGCTCACCAGGACCTTGTCCGGCCGCGCGTCGCACGCCGGAAGCCGGTAGTTCCAGGACGCCTTCGCGTTGTCCGCCGCCGGCAGGACCGCAGGGTCCTGGTGGAACACGGTGTGGTTCACGGAGTAAGGCATGCCGCCCAGCGCCTCCTTCTCCTCCGGGGTGGCATCGGCCAGGAACCCGAGTGCCTGGGCGGGATGGGTGGCGATCACGACCGCGTCGAAGTCTTCCAGCCCGTTCGCCGTTGCGAGCTCCACGCCCCCGGGCAGGCGCCGGATGGCAGTCACGGGAGTGTTGAGGCGAACGTCGGGGAGGGTGGCGGCAAGTTTCTCGACGTATCGCGCCGAGCCGCCTGTTACGGTGCGCCACTGCGGCGAGCCCTTGACGCCCAGCATGCCGTGGTGGCCAAGGAACGTGAACAGGTACCGCGCCGGATAGGCGAGGGCGGTGGTGGGATCGCAGGACCAGACGGCGCTGACCACCGGGGTCATGAAGTGCGAAATGAAGTAGCTGCTGAACTTTTCCCGCGCCAGGAACTCCCCCAGCGTCAGTTCGGGCACGTCGACTTCGTCGCTGACGGACGACGGCGGGGCGGTCCTGAGCAGTTCCCTCGCCTTCCTGTAGAAACGGGTGACCTCCAGCAGCATCAGCAGGTAGCGGCCGCGCAGCAGGCTGGATGGCTTGGCAATGATGCCGCGGGCGCCGTCGCGGGCGCCGGCGTATTCCAGTCCACAGCCATCGCAGCGGATGGACATGCTCATCTCCGAATCCTGGGTTTCGACGCCAAGTTCCGCGAAGAGCCGCAGCAGGGTGGGATACGTCCGTTCGTTGTGCACGATGAACCCAGTATCCACGCCGATGACGCTCCCATCGGCCTGGGGCAGGTCATGGGTGTGGGCGTGGCCGCCCAGCCGCGAATCGGCCTCGAACAGGGTGACATCGTCCTGCCGGTTCAGTACATAGGCTGCCGTCAGTCCGGCCACTCCGCTGCCGATCACGGCGATGCGCCGTTGGCCGCCTGCATTTCCTGCTGGGTCAAGTGACACTTGCTGCTCCTCTGCTGAACATTTGCCGCTGTGCTGGTGATACAGACGGCAATTCGGCGCGGTCAGGGCATTGGATGGGTGCAGTACTGTGAACTGGTGGTAAATCCCGTGCACCTGAAGACCCTCCTGGAGGTCACGCGGCTGGGCTCGTTCGCTGCGGCAGCCGCAACGCTCGGCTACACGGCCTCCGCCGTCTCCCAGCAGATGTCCGCGCTGGAGCGGGAAACGGGCGTAACCCTCTTCCAGCGCTCGGCGCGCGCCGTGATCCCCACGGAAGCCGCCGTCGTCATGACCCGGCATGCCGCCAAGGTCCTCACCGACATCGAGGCACTCATGGCCGCGGCGTCAAGGACGCAGGACACCGGAAGCCAGGAACTGCGGCTGGGGATTTTTCCCAGCCTGGCCACCTATGTCCTGCCGCGGATCCTCAAGAATCCGGCGTGGAAGAAGCTGGGCATTGACCTGCGGGTTTCCGTGGCGGAACCGGGCCAGACCATCCAGGGGCTGCGCACCGGCGGGGACCTGGACCTGGCCGTGGTGTTCCAGGTGGGCCAGACCGGTTTCGCGTGGCCCAACACCATTAATCGGCAGTGGATCGGCGACGACGACTTCCGGGTGGTGCTGCCGGCCGGGTGGGGTTTCCGGGCCGACGCGAAGGTCGCGGCGGACCACTTGTCGGAGATGCCCTGGATCATGCACCATCCCGGCACCAGCGACGCCATGGTGATTGAGCGGCTGTTTGCCGGCTGCAACCTGCACCCCCGGGTGGTGGCGCACAGCGACGACTTCCACGCCAGCCTGGAGATGGCGGCCGCGGGCCTGGGGGCCGCCCTGGTTCCGGAACTGGCGCTCCGGAACAAGCCAGCGGGGGTGGTGGTGTTGGACGTGCCGGAAATCCGGCTGGCCCGGAACGTCTTTGCGCTGCTGATCAATGACCGGAAAACGGCCCGGGTGCAGCTTTTCGTTGACCTGCTGGCCGAGACTCTCGCCGGAATGCGCACCGCGGTGAATTAGGCGCGAACGCTGGAATGGTCTGCCCTTCGGGTCTATGTTGAGACTATGAACAAGGTAGCGAGCCAGCACTTTGGGGAGATTGAGCTCAACCACGGCATGGATCATCTCTTTGCCGCCAAACATGAGCTGCGCGGCCATCCGCTGGAACTCGACCTGAACATCAACGCCCACGAGCACTTCGATGAAGCCGCACTGCGCAAGGTCGAATACCGGCTCCGCTTCCTGCCTGAACTGGTGGACGAGGTCCGGGAAATGATCGCCGAGGAGCTGGAGCAGGAGGGCACCAGCCCGCAGGAATACCTGCACTTCCACTGCAACGCGCTCAAGGACGAGCAGCTGCACAAGGTCTTTGGCGTCCAGGACCGGAGCCAGCTCACCAACGAGGTGTTCCTCAAGGCCCTGAAACTGGGGCACGTAGCCATCTACCCCGGCCAGCCGGAACGCTATTTCGTCCTGGACTTCACCCTCGGGGAGCACTTCACCGACGAGGTCCTGGTGGCATCCGCTGACCAGGACGGCGTGGTGGACGACGAAATCGTCTGGGAGTCCTAAAGGGGCCTTTGGCACTGGCCCTCCCCCGGGCCCGGTTCCAGCATGAACCCATGAAAGATGTCAGAGCCCGGACCTGGCGGCTTTCGGCCATACTCCTGCTCGCCGGCGTGGCCGTTTCGATTGTCGCCGGGGTGTTCCACGCCGAATCCCACGACGCAAACGACCACGTTGCCTCATTCACCGCCTACGCCGGCAGCGGCACCTGGACCGCCGTCCATCTGGGCCAGTTCATAGGCGTGGCCCTGGTGTGCGCCGGCCTGGTGGCCCTCTGGCCCACCGTCGACGTCCAGCAGTACGCCGTGTCCTGGACTGCCCGCTTCGGTGTTCTCTCCGCGGCTGCCGCCCTGGCGCTTTATGCGGCCCTGCAGGCGGTGGACGGCGTGGCCCTGAAGCAGGCGGTGGATGCGTGGACCGCTGCGCCCGAGCCGGAGAAGGCGGCGCGGTTCGCCACGGCAGAGGGTATCCGCTGGCTGGAATGGGGAATGCGCAGCTACCAGAACTTCCTGCTGGGCGCCGCACTGGTGCTGTGGGGTGTGGCTGTCGCAGCGGCGCGCGACGTTTCCCGCGTGATCGGCTACCTCATGGCGCTGTCCGGACTGGCCTATCTGGTCCAGGGCTGGATTATCGGGGCCTCGGGATTCTCAGCAGCGAACACGCTTCCCACCCTGGTGGGCATTGTAGCCATCCTCGCCTGGACCGTGTGGCTGCTCATCTCCGCCGTGAGGATGAAAGAGACGACGACGGCGGGTCACCGAGAGTGACCCGCCGTCGTCGCGCGTTGTCTTACTTCGCCGTTTCGAGCAGGCCGGCGCGCACGGCCTGGGTGGCCTTGACCAGGTTGCGCAGGGACTCCTCAGTCTCGGCGTAGCCGCGGGTCTTCAGGCCGCAGTCAGGGTTGACCCAGAGCTGGCGGGACGGGACGTGCCTGACGGCGGTGCTGAGCAGCTCGGTGACTTCCTGCTCGCCGGGAACGCGCGGGGAGTGGATGTCGTAGACGCCCGGGCCCACCCCGCGGCCAAAGCCGTGGGCCTCAAGGTCGTGGACCACCTCCATGCGGGAGCGGGCGGCTTCGATGGAGGTCACGTCGGCGTCCAGGCCGTCGATCGCGTCGATGATCACGCCGAACTCCGAGTAGCAGAGGTGCGTGTGGATCTGGGTGGAATCGGCGGCGCCGGCCGTGGCCAGGCGGAAGGAGCCGACGGACCACTTCAGGTAGTCGGCCTGGTCTGCCTTGCGCAGCGGCAGCAGTTCCCGCAGGGCGGGCTCGTCCACCTGGATGACCTTGATGCCGGCGGCTTCGAGATCGGCAATCTCGTCCCGCAGCGCCAGGCCCACCTGGTTGGCGGTTTCGCCCAGCGGCTGGTCGTCGCGGACGAAGGACCAGGCCAGGATGGTAACCGGACCGGTGAGCATGCCCTTCATCGGCTTGCTGGTCAGGGACTGCGCGTACTCCGCCCATTTGACGGTGATGGGGGCACTGCGGGTGACATCGCCCCAAAGGATGGACGGGCGGGTGCAGCGCGACCCATAGGACTGGACCCAGCCGTGGACGGTGACGTCGAAGCCCTCCAGGTTCTCCGCGAAGTACTGCACCATGTCGTTGCGCTCGGGCTCACCGTGCACCAGGACGTCGTAGCCCAGCTCTTCCTGCAGCTCCACCACGCGCTTGATCTCGTCCTTCATGAGCTGCTCATACTGACCGTCGCCCAGTTCGCCCTTGGTGTTGCGCGCACGGGCGGAGCGGATCTCTGACGTCTGCGGGAACGACCCGATGGTGGTGGTGGGCAGCGGTGGCAGGTGCAGCGCCTCGTCCTGGGCCGCTTCACGGACCGCGTAGTCGGACCGGGTGAAGTCCGCTCCGGTCAGGGCTTCGGTGCGGGCCCGTACGTCGTCGCGGTGGACGCCTTCGGCGGCAGCACGGGATGCGATCACGGCCGTTGCCTGGTCGATGGCGGCCTTGGCGGCGGCAGGGTCTGCCAGGTAGGTGGCAAGGGTGGTGACTTCGACGGCTTTCTGGTCCGCGAACGCCAGCCAGCTGCGGAGCTGCGCGGGCAGCTGGGTCTCCTCGTCAACGTCATGCGGGACGTGCTGGGTTGAGGTTGACGTGGAGACTGTCACCTTCCCGGCAGCTGCCTTGAGGTCATCGAGTTTCGCGGCGGAAGCAGCAAGGTCGTTGCGCCAGATGTTGTGGCCGTCCACGACGCCGGCAACCAGGGTCTTGTTGCCCAGGCCCGCCAGTGCTGCGGCGGAGGGAACGGCGCCCTTGAAGACGTCGATGTGCAGGGCGTCGATGTTGGTGGCGGCAAGCGTCCCCAGCTGGCCGGCGAGGGACCCGTACGGGGTGGACACGAGAATCTGCGGGCGGTTGGCCGCCGCGGTGAGGACGTCATAGGCGCGGGCAACTGCTGCTTCGACCTCTGCAGCGGGGGTGTCCTCGTCGACCACCAGCGCGGGTTCGTCGAGCTGCACCCAGCCGGCGCCGGCGGCGGCCAGCTTCTCCAGCAGCTGGACGTACACCGGCAGGATGTCCTCGAGGCGGGACAGCGGCGCGAAGCCGGCCGGGGCGTCGTCGGAGGCCTTGGACAGGAGCAGGTAGGTGACAGGGCCGACGATGTAGGGGCGGGTTTCGATGCCGTGGGCCAGTGCGAAGGCGAACTCGTCGACCTTGGCGGTGGACGCCAGGGTGAACTCGGTTCCGGGACCGATTTCCGGAACCAGGTAGTGGTAGTTGGTGTCGAACCATTTGGTCATTTCCAGTGGCTGCTGCTCCTTGGTGCCACGGGCCAGGGTGAAGTAGCCGTCGATGTCCAGCTGCCCGGCGGCGTTGAGGAGCCTGCCGAAGCGGGCGGGCACCGCACCCAGGTGGGCGGTGGTGTCCAGGACCTGGTCGTAGTAGGAGAACGTGCCGGGGACGGCCGCGGCTTCGGTCAGTCCGAGGTCCTGGAGGCGCCTGGCGGTGGACAGCTGGATGTCCTTGGCGGCGGCGTCCAGCGCGGCGGCGTCGATCCGGCCGGCCCAGTAGGCTTCGACGGCCTTCTTGAGTTCGCGGCGGCGGCCGATCCTCGGGTAGCCGAGGAGTGAGGCGGACGGGAAGGGAGTGTTGTTTTCAGGCATGGCAAAGTTCCTCAGGTCGGAGGTAGGTCAAAAGGGCGTGGGTTAGCGCTTTAAGGCGTGAAGGGGTGCCGGGACGGCGTTCAGCTGGCCAGCTGGGGCCGTGCAACGGCAGCCCGGGCGTGGCTGCTGCGGTGGTGGCGCGGCAGGGCAAGCTTGTCCAGGACTTCCAGCGCGCTTTGGTGCTCGTTGAAGGTGTAGAGGTGGAGTCCGGGAGCTCCGGCATCGAGGGCGGCGTTTGCCAGGTCGACGGTGGCGTCGACGCCGATGTGGAGCCGTTCAATGTCGTTATCGGCAGCCGCGAGGCGATCCATCAGCCTGGGTGCCGGTTCGACTCCTGCCAGCTCTCCCAGCCGCTTGAGGCGGCGGAGGCTGGTGAACGGCATGACGCCGGGGATGATGGGAATGGTCACGCCGGCACGGCGGGCACGGCTGAGCAGGTCCTCGTACTGCGCGGCTTCGAAGAACACCTGGGTGATGGCGAAATCGGCGCCGGAACGCTGCTTGGCGAGCAGCACTTCGACGTCGTGGTCCTCGCTGGGTGACTCCGGGTGGCGGGTGGGATAGGCGGCCACGCCAACGGCAATCTTCCCGGCACAGAGCAGGGCCGAACGGCGCTGCTCCACGCGACGGATGAGGTCGATCAGGTCCTGGGCGTACCGCAGGGACCCGGCCGCCGGCTGGGCGCCGTCCTTGGGGAGGTCGCCGCGCAGGGCGAGGATGCCACGCACCCCGATGTCCAGCAGGTCGCCGATGATCGCAGCGAGTTCCTGGGGGGTGTTGCCCACGCAGGTCAGGTGGGCCAGTGGCCGCAGCGTGGTTTCAACCAGAAGCCGGTTGATGAGCTCGAGCGCGGTGTCCCGGTTGGATCCGCTGGCGCCGTAGGTGACGGAGACGTAGTCGGGCTCGGTGGTCTCCAACTCGCGAATTGTGGTCCACAGGGTCTCCGCCGCCGAGGGCGACCGCGGGGGGAACAGTTCATAGGAGAGCGCCACCGGGGCGGTCTCGGATAGCTGGGGATGTGCGTCAATAAGGCTTGGTGGTGACATTTGCGTCCTTGGCTTTTAGGCCATTGGGGCTGCCTGCCTGAAGAGGCGGACAACCGGCAATGAATTTGAGTTTGGGAACACGGAGGGACTCCACGAGGACGCAGCCGCGACTGTTACGCCTGGAATGAAGTAGTCCGTGAGCAAATGTCAGGCCCACATGGGGGCACCCACACCCTCCGGAGCGGAGGATCGCTGACACGTTACCGCGGTAACTTGTCTACGACTCTAGGGGGCCCGGCGGGCCGGGGACAAGTCGGCGCCGAATTAAGACGCAGTTTTACAGGTTGTTTCTTCCGGCAACAGAATAATGTTCGTCCGGGGCCGCCCTACCAAGGTTGCTCCGGGGCGGCCCCGCCGTTGCCGTCCAGGTACTCCTCCCGTTCGCGCCCGCTGTTCCGCTCCCGTTCGGCCTGCCGGGCACTGTCCTGCAATTGGTCCAGCTGGCCCTGCCGGTTCTCATTGGACGGGTCCGGGGACGTCTTCCCCGCCGGCGCAGGTTCCTGCGGCGCCTTGTTTCCGGCAGCGCCCAGCTTGTCTTTCAGCCGCCCTTCAGCGTCCGACAACCGGCTGCCCGTTCCGCCCTCCGCGTCGTTGGACCGGCAGCTTTCCGGCGCCTGCCCGGCAACGTCCAGCGCCTGCTTGAAGAGGGGAACGGCCGACGCCGGGTCCCCGGTTTGGAGGCGCTGGTCACCCAGGCGTTCAATCACCAGGACCAGGTTCACCCGCACCGGGCATTCGTCACCGGATCCGCCCGCGACCATCGCCAGCGACTGTTCGAACAAGGTCCGGGCAGCCTGGTCGTCCCCGGCCAGCACGGCGGCGTCGCCGGCGGCGAACGGCGCCTTGTGCGGCTCCGCCAGGTTGGCTATTCCAAGGCCGCCGGCCGCACCGCCCACGGCGGATGCGTTTCCAGCCTCGAAACCGGCGGCGGCCTGACGTGCGAGGAGCCCCAGGCTGAGGAGCTTGGCGGCGACACACAGCGCCAGGAGCACCGGCAGGGCGGACCACAGCAGCAGTCGGCGCCTTCGGATGTTGGCGTTCACCGTTTACCCCCGTTGCGGGACGCGGGCCGGAGCCCGTGGAGTTGACGGATGATACCCACCGCTTCGGGCAGTGCCAGCAGGAAAGCTCCGGCGGCGAAGATCCAATAAAGCTCAGTGGCCGCGGCCAGCGAACCGTCCTGGTCTGAACGTTCGGCCCTGCCGGGGCGCGCCTGTTCCATCATGTCCGCCACCGGATCGCCGGATGCACGGTGGAGGTAGGGCACGCCCAGCTGGGAGGCGATGGTCCGCAGCCGTCCTTCGTCGATGACGGACCGCGCGTCCCCGGAGCTGCCGGGCCGGGTGTCCTGCACGTAGGTCGCCGGTGGTGCCGGGGCGCCGCTGCCGCCCGGTCCGCGGGCGTCGGCAGCCTGTCCGGTGTTCTCTTTCATCCGGCCGCCCCCGGAGGTTCCGTAACCCAGCACCGCACCCCCGGCCACCAGCCCGCCGTCGACCTTCATGGCCTCCGGTTCCCTGCCGCTGGTCTGTTCGCCGTCCCCCAGGTAGTACACCAGCCGGGGCCGGTCCGGCCGGCTGTCCCGGGCGGCGGCCAGCCGTTCGGAGAGAACCTGCCTGGCTGCGGTGATGCTGCTGCCCCTGGCGTAGGCGGTCACCTGGGGTTCCATGACGTCCGTGATGGTTTCCAGCGCCAGGGTGTCGGTGCTGAGCGGCATCCGGACGTGTGCCGTGGTGTCGAAGGTGATGACGGAGAAGCGGGCGCCGGGCAACTGTTCGGCGATGGCCATGATGTCCTTGCGGACGCCGTCCAGCCGCGGGGACCCGTTGCCGTAGTCCTCGGCCACCATGCTGGTGGTGGTGTCCACCACGAAGAACACGTTCAGGTCGGCGGTGGCGGATTGTACCGACCCGCCGGGCATGGTGGGCCGGAGGGCTGCCACCAGGACCAGCAGGACGATCCCGCCCCGCCGCAGCGCCTCGCGGCTGGGCAGTGGTGTCCGCTGCAGGGGCCACAGGACCGCGCACAGGATGAGCCCGGACAGCAGCGCAAAGCCCAGCGGCAGGCCCGGCACTTCCGAGAACACGGCCCGCGGTGCTCCCTGGATCGCCGCTGTTTCGGTCTGCTCCACGGCGGTGACAATTCCCGGCACAGCGTCGGGACTGTCAAGGGCGTGGTACGAACCGCCGGTGGACTCCGCAGCGTCACGGAGTTGGGCACCGGGCTGGCCGGCACCGCTGCCGTAGTCAAGGTCGCCCGGATTCAGTGCGTAGACGTGCACGGACCGTTCCTTCGCCAACTGTGTGGCCTGGTCCAGGGTCATGATCGGCTTGCCGGACAGGAAGTTGTCGGTGGCCAGGATGACGGAGCGCGGGCGCGCGGGGGCAGTGTTTCCGTCTGCCGCGTTCCCGGCCGTACCGGAAGGTCCTCCGGTGGCTCCGGGGAAGCTGTTGAGGCAGGATGCCAGGCCGTCACCGATGAGCGAGGATCCCCGGCCGCTCCAGGTGCCGTCCAGGAATCCGGAGCTGCCGGGTTTGCCGTCGAAGGCGTCCTTGGCGGCCTGCAGCTGCTCCTGGGCGTAGGCGTAGTCGTCGGTCAGCGGAAACACCTGGATGGCGCTGCTGTCGAAGATGGTCAGGCCGATCCGCTCGCCGTGGAAGTTCTTCGCCAGGCCGGCGAAGACGTCCACTACTTCAGCGTCGGCGCTGCTCATGGAGCCGGAGGCGTCCAGGCAGAGCATGATGTCGCGGTTGTGCTGCTCCGGACGGATGGTGGTCACATCGGCCGGCCGCGCTGCCGCAACGGCGGTGGCGGCCAGCAGCACCGCGCAGGCGGCCCCGGCGGCTGCCAGCCGGCGGCGGTGCCGGCGGAGGGCTGCCTGGTATTCCGGGAGCGCGGTGAGCCTGTCGGCGTGCGCCACGGGCCGGCGTCGTGCGTTGAATCCCTGGCGACGGCGCAGCGCAACCCACGCCGCTGCGCCGGCGGCCAGAGCGGCGGGCGGCAGCAGCCACCAGAAGATCAGCTCCACGCGCGCACCGCCTCGGAAGCTTTTGCTGCCGATGCGCCCACGGAAGGCAGCGGTCCGGGACCGAATTCGGCGGGGTACAGGGCCTCGATGACGTGTGCTGCCGCCGGGAGCGGGTGCCGGGCCAGGTCCTCGTGCGTCATCCTGGTGGCGTCGACTCCCGTTGCGTCCCGGACGAACCCGCGCAGCAGGAGGCTGACCTGCTGGTGCGCTGCCCGTGCGTCAAGGTTTCCCGCCGCCGCCTCCTGCTCCACATCGCGGATCCGTTGCAGGTACGCCGCTTTGAGCCCGGGCAGGTCCGTCAGGGCGGACCGGGGGCTGGGCCGGCCGGGCGTGGAGCGCGCACGGGAACGCGTGGTGGCGAACGCGACGACGTACCATCCTGCCACCAGGGCCAGGAGTGCCGCTCCGCACCACGTCCAGGCCGTACTGTATTGCAGCGGCCCGTAGAATCCCGGGTCAGCCTGCACGCCGGTGCCTCTCCAGGAGGGCGAACAGGCCGGTGATGACATCCCCGCTGCCGGCTACCTCACCTTCGGTGATCCCGGCCGATTGCAGCATGGCTTTGCGGGCCGCGCCACGTTCCGCGGCGGCTGTGGCGTAGGCAGCCGCCACCACGGAGGATGTGGCCGGCTGCCAGGCCAGGAGGGAGGAATCGGCCACGCTGTAGGAGTCGCCGGCGCACTTCGACTTTGCGTCGTCCAGGGGTGGGGGCACCAGTTCGGCATCCCTGACCGTCAGCCACAGGATCTCGTGCTGGGCGCGCAACCTGCGCAGGAGGCGTCCGGTGGCATCATCCGCAGCCAGTTCATCGGCGACGACGAACAGCAGGTGCCGTCCGCTGATGTTCCGCGCTACATAGTCGAGCTGGTCCCGGATGCTGCTGCCGGGCGCGTCGAGGCCCGTGTGTGAGTCCACGTGCCGGAGCAGCCGTTCAAGGTGTGCCTCTCCGCTCTTCGCCGCGAAGGACCGGGTTGCGGCCGAGTCACCGCACACCAGTCCCACCACGTCGCCGTGGCGGAGGGCCAGGTAGCCCAGGACCCCGAGGGACAGCACGGCGATGTCTTTCTTCACTTCCCCGGACCGCGCCTCCGCCGCCATGTTGCGTCCGGTATCGGCGACCAGGAGGACTGTCTGCCTGCGGACGGCCACGTAACGCCGGATCAGGGGCGAGCCGTGGCGCGCCGAGGCCTTCCAGTCAATGTCGCGGACTTCGTCACCGGGGACGTAGGCGCGCAGGTCGTCGAAGTCCAGGCTGCGGCCCCTGAACACGGAACCGTATTCGCCGTCGAGCATGCCGCGGGCTTTGCGGTGCGCGAAGATGGCAAGCTTTGATTTCACGCGCTGGAGCAGGGTGGCCATGCGGGGTCAAGGAGTCTGGACGGCGGCAACGATGGCATCGATCACCAATTCCACGGGAACCTGCTCGGCCACCGCGTCAAAGTTCAGGATGAGCCGGTGCCTGAGCACCCGGTGGGCCAGCGACCTGACGTCCTCGGGAATCACATGGTCCCGGCCGTTCAGCAGGGCCACCGCCCGGGCTGCCTGACTGAAGGCAATGCTGGCCCGGGGGCTGGCCCCAAACTCGATGAATCCGGCAAGTCTCGCATCAATGTACTGGGACGCGTTCCGGGTCACGTACACCAGCCCCACGATGTAGTTGATCACCGCCGGATCAATGTAGATGCGGGCAGCCAGTTGCTGGACCTCGGTGACGGCGTCCAGGGAGGCCGCAGCGGCAGGCTTCTGCTCCGGGGTGTAGACGCCGGCGTCGATCCTGCGGATGATCTCGGCCTCTTCCGCCGGGCTGGGATAATCCAGGACGTCCTTGAGCATGAACCGATCCATCTGCGCCTCGGGCAGCTGGTAGGTCCCCTCCTGCTCGATGGGGTTCTGGGTGGCCAGTACCAGGAACGGGGAGGGCAGCCGGTAGTCCTGGCCGCCGATGGAGGTCTGGCGTTCCTGCATCGCCTCCAGCATGGCGCTCTGGGTCTTGGCGCTGGAGCGGTTGATCTCGTCCAGCAGCACAATGTTGGCGTGGACCGGGCCGAGCTGGGTGTGGAAGCTGCCTTTGGCGGCATCGTAGATCTGGGTTCCCACGATGTCGCTGGGCAACAGGTCCGGGGTGCACTGGATCCGGCGGAATTCACCGCTGACGGCGTCGGCCAAGGTCTGCGCGGCGGTGGTCTTGGCCAGTCCCGGCACACTCTCCAGCAGGATGTGGCCGCCGGTCAGCAGGCCCACCAACACTGATTCCCGCAGCCGGGACTGTCCAACCACCTTCGCGTCGAAACTGCGTGAAATGTTGGCGGCCACCTGCTGCGCCCTGGCCAGCTCCGCAGGCTGGATTCGTGCGGGCACGCTGGTCGAAAGCACTGGTTTCCCCCTGATGACGTTTTTGGGCGCGCGGTCCGGGCCGGCCGTGTCCCGTCCGCCATCCTATCCAAGCCGGGCAGCCCGGGTCCGGCAATGGGCACCCCTCCCCATGCGGGTCCGGCAGGTCTATCCTTTTGCCATGATTGAGCTCCCAGCCAGTTACAAGGAATATCTCGCCGACAAGAGCCAGGTGGTCATCGACACTGTCAGGCCCATCCTGATGCAGTCCGCGGCCGAAAAGCTGCACGGCGTCCGCGTGGTGGACACCCACCACGGCCACCAGGCGCACCTGGACGACACCCTGCCGTTCGGCGTGGTGCTCGAGGACATCGACTAGCCCCGGACAGCTCCCGACAGGGCCAGCGAATTGCCGGACCCGCGCGCCACGATGGCGTAGAGGGCCAGGACCGGAATTGAATAAAGGATCGAGAATGCGGCCAACTGGCCGTAGGCAACTGCCCCGTGCTGGCCGAAGAAGCTGAAGATCGATACGGCTGCCGGCTGCCTGGCTTCGGAGAGCAGCAGCACGAACGGGACGAAGAAGTTCCCCCAGGCCTGGATGAAGACGAAGATGAACACCACGCCAAGACCCGGCCCCATGAGCGGCAGGACGATTGAACGCAGGCCCGCCAGCCGGGAAGCGCCGTCCACCCAGGCTGCCTCCTCCAGCGCCAGGGGCACGGCATCCATGAAGTTCCTGGTCATCCAGATGGCCATGGGCAGGCTGGTGGCTGCCAGGAACAGCACCGTGGCCGGGAGGGAATCCAGCAGCCGGAACTGCACGAACATGCCATAGACAGGCACCATGATGGCCGTGACGGGCAAACAGGTGCCGAAGAGGATGGCTGACATGAACGGGGTGTTGAAGCGGGAGCGGTAGCGGGACAAAGGGTACGCGGCGAGCACGGCGGCCGCCAGCGTCACGATCCCTGTCCCTGCCGACAGCAGCAGGCTGTTCCACAGTGGCCGGAACAACAGTTCCGGCGTGAGGACGGCGGCAAAGTTGTCCAGGCCCGGCTGTTGGGGGACCTTGACCGCATGGCCGGCCGCAGGATCCAGCGAGCCGAGCACCAGCCAGAGCAGCGGCAGCAGGAAGCACCCGCCAATCAGCAGCAGGACCACATCCGCCAGGGTGCTGCGTTTACCGGTCATGGCCTCTGCTCCCTCAGCAAACGAAGGTACGCTCCCCCGAACACTCCGCCGATGAGGATCAGGACCGTAGCTACGGCGGTGCCGTAGCCGATGTCTCCGAACTTGAAGGCTTCCTGGTAGGCCAGGACAGGCAGGGTGGTGCTGCCGTTGGCAGGACCACCGGCGGTCATGACCCAGATCAGGGTGAAGACGGCCAGGGTCTGCAGCGTGACCAGCATCAGGTTGGTCGCGATGCTCCCCCGGATCACCGGCAGGGTAATGAACACCAGCCGCTGCCAGGCGCCGGCACCGTCCATCTGGGCAGCTTCGGCCAGCTCGCCGGGGACTCCGCCAAGCGCGGAGCGGTAGACCAGCATGGAGAAGGCAGTCCCGCGCCACACGTTCGCCAGGATCACGGCTGCCATGGGAACAACGTAGAGCCAGTCGGTCTCCGCCAGCCCCAGCCGGCCCAGCAGCTGGTTGAGCGTCCCGTCGCGGCTGAAGAAGGCGTAGGCCGCGAACGCCGCCACGATTTCCGGCAGGACCCAGGCGGCCACGACGGCGATCCCAACAATTGCCGAAACCACCGGGCGTGCGCGCCGCATCAGGACTGCGAGGGCGAGCCCCAGCACGTTCTGGCCCAGGATCGCAGATCCGGCGACGAAGAGGACGGTCAACGCCAAGGAGAGCGGAAAAGTTTGATCGTGCAGCAGCCGCTGGTAGTTGTCCAGGCCCACCCAGTCGGGGTTCCTGGCGTGCCGCCCGGTGAGGCCGGCGTTGGCCAGCGAGGCGTGGAAGGCCCACAGCACCGGTCCGGCGAGGAACACAAGCAAAAGCACGACGGCGGGCAGTACCGGCAGGTACCGGACCACCTGCCGTGTGCGGTGGCTGGCGGGCACCGCTACTTCCGGATGGTCTTGTCGCCGCCCACAATTCCGGCCACGGCCGCGTCGTAATCGGCTGCCGCCTGTTCCGGGGTCCTGTTACCGGTGATCACAGCCTCGGTGGCCTCCTGCACGGCAGCGGAGATCCGTGGGTAGTCGGACGTCGCCGGCCGGTACCGGGTGACTGCGACCAGGCTGGACACGTCCTTCACGAACGGGTTGGCCGACTGGTAGCCGGGGTCGGCAGCGACGTCGGTGCGGACGGCGATCTGCGAGCTGGCCACCGTGAACGCCAGGGAGTTCTTTGCGTTCAGGGCGGTGGTCAGGAAATTGAATGCGAGGTCGGGCTGCTTGGTTTCCGCGCCGACGGCTAACGTCCACCCTCCGGACATGCTCACTGCGCCGGGTGCACCCCCTGATTGGGTGGGGAACGGGGCTACTCCCATGTCCTGCTTGTATTCCGGCCAGGCGTAGCTTCCGCCGTCCTGCCAGAACGACGGCGCATAGGAACCTTCCACGGTTGCGCCAAGTTTTGCCTTGGGGAACCATTCGCCGAAGACTTTCTTCCAGATGTTCGGGTCCAGCGCCTCGGCCGGGGGAACTGCGAGCTTTTCCCCGTAGAGGGTGCTGAGGAAGGCCAGCGAATCCTTGAAGCCGGCCGAGCCAACGACCCACTTTTTTGAATCCGGGTCATAAAGGGTCGCCCCCGTACCGTACAGGAGCTCGTAGAAGCCCTGCATTACGCTTCCTTCGCCGGTGCCCTTGCCGGCATACATGTTGAAGGGAACCACGTCGGGGTTTGCGGCCTTGATCTCGCGGGCTGTGTCCAGGATGTCCTGCCAGCTGGACGGCTCCCACGGCAGGTCAATGCCGGCCGCCGCAAAAACTTTCTTGTTGTACCAAATTGCGCGCGTGTCGGTGCCCAACGGCACCGCGTACGTGCCGCCGTCGTCCGCTTTGCCTGCTTCCTTGGCAGCGTCGTCGAATTTGTCCCAGTCCCTCCACCCCTCCAGGCGGCTGTCCAAATTCAGCAGGTACCCGGCGTCCACGTCGGAGCGCACCTTGAACGTGTCCTCGTAGAAGACGTCCGGGGCTGTCGAAGGCGACCGCAGGGCCAGGGCCAGCTTGGTGCCGTAGTCGTCATCATTGGCCTGGATGGGCTGCAGTTCGATCGTGACGCCCTGGTTCGCGGCTTCGAACTCTTTCTTCGCATCCTGGAACATGGTGTCCAGTGCCGTGAACGAGTCTGTCTTCTGGTACGCCACCTTGATGGTCCGGTTGCCGCCCGCAGGATCGGCAGGGGTGCACGCTGTGAGGACTAAAACTGCTGCAGCCACCAGCGATGCGGCTTTGGATGCCCGGCGAAACATGGCGCTGTCAGCTTTCCAGCAGGAGCCGCTGGGCGCGGGGCGCGAGCGTATGTTCCAGGACCAGCGAGGCCGCGCCGATGGCTCCCACGTCCTCCCCCACCCCCGTGCCCACCACTTCGATCGGGTGGATCAGGCGGGCGGCGCTGTTGGCGTCCAGCAGCGGCGGGACCAGTTCGAGGTAGCGCTGCGACAGGCACGTCCAGAACGGGCCGCCGAAGACCACCCGTTCAACATCCAGGGTGTTCGTGACCACGGAGACCGCCCGGGCAACCAGGACGGCAGACTTGTCCAGGATGGCGGCGGCACCTTCGTCCCCTGCGTACGCACGGGCGCACAGCTCGGAAAAGCTTTGCTGGATTTCGGCCGCGCTTCCGGACGGGGCGCCCTCCAGGATGCCCGTGGCGACCGCTTCCGCCACCAGGACCTGGGGAATGGCGGAGGATTTGACGCAGCCGCGCTGTCCGCAGTCGCAAAGAGGTCCGCCCGGGTCCACGATGATGTGGCCGATCTCGCCGGCGTTGCCTGACGTCCCCCGGACAACTTCATCGTTGAGGACGATCCCGCAGCCGATGCCGGTCCCCATGTACATGAACACGAAGCTGCCGGCGCCGCTGGGGCCGCCCGCCCACGTTTCCGCGACGGCGGCGCTGGTCACATCCTTGTCCACCAGCACGGAGTAGCCGGTGGCCTTGGCCAACGCGTCCCGCAGTTCCACGCGGTCCCACCCGGGGAGCAGCGGGGGGTCCACCACGGTGCCGTGGTCCAGGTCGATGGGACCGGGAGCGGCCACTCCGAGTCCCGCGATGCGGGCCTGGTCCACGCCGGAATCCTCCACGAGCTGGGCCAGTTCCGCGGCGATCGTAGCGATCACTGCGGCAGGATCGTTTCCGCCCGGGGTCTTGATCCGGGAGTGCCGCACCACAGCACCCACGAGGTCAAGCACCACGAATGTGGTCACGGCCGGGTCCAGGTGGACCCCGAGGGCGTACATGCCGCCGGGGTTCAGGCGCAGGATGGTGCGGGGCTTTCCGGGGCCGCTGCCCTCTTTGCCGGCTTCGACGATCAGGTTCTGGTCCAGCAGGCGGCGGGATATGTTCGAGATGGTCTGCGGCGACAGGCCAACGATCTGGGCGAGTTCCACGCGGCTCAGTCCGCCGGACGTCCTGCGGATTGCGTCGAGGATGACGGTGAGGTTAAAGTCCCCCATCCTGGGCAAGTTGGTTCCGCGCCTCGGAGAGGATTGGCGGATCTCAGACACTGTGTCCCCTAAACGTCTTCGGCTACCTGGCGGTGGTGATGCTTTGAATCGTACGTCAAGCGTCCGCCGCCGCCCACATGTCCGGCAGCGGCGCGGCGGATGTCGTGGCCGGTGAGGGGCAGGATGGGGTCAGCGGGACCTGCGGGTGCTCCGGGTGACCGTGAACTTTAGGTTTCGGCCCTCCACCACGGTGGGCCCTACGGACCGCTCCAGGGCAGGCAGGTAGGCCAGGTGCCGGTTGTAGACCGTCCACAGCTCGCCCCCTGGAGCCAGGACCCGCCCGGCGGCTTCAATCATCTTCAGCCCGGCGCCGGCGTGGACTCCAGCTCCGACATGAAAGGGCGGATTCAGCAGGACCGCGTCGACTGTCCCGTCGGGAAAGGTGCTGAGCGCATCGTCCTGCAGCACGGAGATCCGGTCCGCCAGCCCGTTGGCGCGGGCGGTGGCCAGCGCGGACTGGACGGCGGCCGCAGACTGGTCGGTAGCCGTTACCGCGGCGTCCGGGAACTGCCTGGCATACATTGCGGCGAGGATGCCGGTGCCGCATCCGAGGTCGACGGCGCGGCGTGCCGGCTTCATGGCGGGCAGGAACGTCAGCAGGAAGCGCGTGCCGATGTCCAGCCTGGCGCCGGCGAAGACAGCGCCGTGCGCGGCAACGTCCAGGTCCAGTTCCACGAGGTGCTCCACCACCGGAAAACGCGGGGAGGCGGCGGCGGTTTTGGGACCGGCCGCGAGGAGGACCCGCGATTTTTGCCGCGCCAGCTGCGGCTGCACGGACACGAAATACCGTTCAAGGACGGCGTTCATGCCCAGTGACATGTGCTTCACCCGCCCGCCTGCAAGCAGCCGGACGCCCGGCGCGGCGTACCTGGCAACGGTAGCGGCGATCTCCTCAAGCTCAGCCAGGGTCTTGGGGAGCTGCAGCAGGACGGTGTCCGCCCCTGCCAGCAGTTCGGGCCCCAGGGGCAGCTGCACGAAACCGGACCCGGCGCTGTCCGCCGGAAGCCCGGCAGCCTCCCGCCTGGCGGACAGTTCGGCCGCGTTCAGCCGCAGGGCCCGCTCCCCGGTGATGAGGTCCTGGTGCACGCGCAGCGAGGCCGGGGCCAGGGCCTCGGCGGCGCCGAGAGTGAGTGCTCCATAGCGGTCTCCGATGACTGACACGGCGCCGCCCGCCCGTCCCAGCTGGACGGCAGTTTCAAGCAGGAGCCGGTCGGTGGCGTCCCAGGCCTGCAGGTTGGGGGCTTCCACATCGGGCCGCCGTCTCAGCCCGTCGAAGATGTCCGCCAGGGTGTTTGCTGCCACCGGTGTGCTGCCGCCTTCTGTCGCCTCTGCCGGCCCCGGCACCCGGGGCATCACCTCCACGTTACCGGCTCGGCCGCCGTCGCCATCGCCGGCAGCTTCAGGATCGCTGCCACTGCTGCCCGTCCGGCACGGTTGGCACCAATGGTGGACGACGATGGGCCGTACCCGACCAGGTGCACGCGGGGCTCGGCCGCCACTTGGGTTCCGTCCATGGCGATCCCGCCGCCCGGACCCCGCAGGTGAAGTGGCGCCAGGTGTTCCAGTTCCGCCCTGAACCCTGTGGCCCAGAGGATGACGTCGGCCCTCAGCAGGGTACCGTCGGCGCGGCGTACTCCCCCGGGTTCAATGGCGGTAAACATGGGCTGCCGCTCCAGCGCGCCCCGTTCCTTCGCCGCACGAAGGGCAGGCGTCCAGATCAGGCCCGTCACCGAAACGACGCTTTGCGGTGGAAGCCCCTTGCGGACGCGCTCCTCCACGAGCGCCACGGCGTCATGGCCAGCCTTGGCATCAAACGCCTCGTCGCGCCACACCGGCTCCCGGCGCGTGAACCAACTGGTCGAGGTGACGCGGGAAATCTCCTCCAGCAGCCCCACGGCAGAGATCCCGCCGCCCACCACGATCACGTGCAGGCCGCGGAACTCATCCACGGACACGTAGTCGGCCACATGCAGTTGCCTGCCGCCGAACGAGGCACGGCCGGGATAGATGGGCCAGAACGGGCGGGTCCACGTACCCGTGGCGTTGATGAGTGCCTTGGCGCTCCAGTCGCCGTCGGACGTTTCGATCCGCAGCCGGCCGGCCGGATTGCTGTCCTCACGCCTCACGGCACGCACCTTCACCGGCCGGTGGACGTTAAGCCCCAGCTCCGCCTCGTAGCCGGCGAAATAGCGGGTCAGGAATTCCGAGCTTGGTTCCGCGGGGTCCACATCTGGTTTGGCGATTCCGGGAAGGTTGCTGATCCCGTTGACGGTGGCCATGCGCAGGCTCTTCCACCGGTGCCGCCACGCGCCGCCGGGACCTTCCTCGGCGTCAAGCACGGCGAAGCCCAGCCCGCGGCGCTGGAGGTGGTACGCAGCCGACAGGCCTGCCTGGCCAGCCCCGATGACCACCACATCGGTTGGGTCAGGAATCACTCCCCCATGATAGTCGCGGAGGGCTGCCCGGCCTTAGGGTGGGCGCATGGACACTGAAGATGCCGGACAAAGCGGAACCGGAGCGGGCGGGCACGCCGCCAGGCTGGAGAAAGCGCTGGGGGTGGTTTTGGGCACCAGCGACGTCCCGCTGCGGCTGCGGGCATGGGACGGCTCGGAAGCAGGCCCTGCCAACGCACCGGTTCTTGAGTTCAAATCCCGGAAGGCACTGCGACGAATGCTCTGGTCACCGGGGCAGCTTGGCCTGAGCCGGGCGTATGTGGCAGGTGACATCGACGCCCCGGGTGACGTCTTCGCAGCCTTCGCAGCGTTGAGTTCGGCCGGGAAGTTCGCCGAGCCCGGACCGTTCCGGCCGCTTTCCGCCAGCGAAGTCTGGCTGCTGCTGCGCACCGCTGTCCGGCTGGGCGCTGTGGGACCCAACCCTGCCCCGCCGCCCGAGGAGGCGCGGATCGCCAGGAAGGGCAGGATGCATTCCCGGGGACGGGATTCGGCCGCCATCTCGCATCATTACGACGTCGGCAACGATTTTTACGCCCTGGTGCTGGGACCATCCATGGTCTACTCCTGCGCTGTGTGGCCGGACGAAGGCGTCCCTGCCGGCGGTGGCCCGGACAATGGCCTGGACGCGGCGCAGGAAGCCAAGCTGGACCTTGTCTGCCGCAAGCTGGGCCTCCAGCCGGGGACACGGGTCCTCGATGTTGGCTGCGGGTGGGGCAGCTTCGCCCTGCACGCTGCCGCCAAGTACGGCGCCACAGTGGTGGGCGTGACGCTGTCCACGGAGCAGGCCACCCTGGCGCGGAAGCGCGCAGCCGAGGCCGGCCTCACCGACAGGGTGGAGATCCGGGTCCAGGACTACCGGGACGTGGACGACGGGCCCTACGACGCCATCAGCTCCATCGGTATGTCCGAGCACGTGGGACGGGCCCAGACCCCTGCCTACGCCGCAGCACTCTTCGGGCTGCTCCGCCCCGGCGGCCGGCTGCTGAACCATGCCATCTCCTGGAACGCCGGCCCCACCGACCCTGATCCCGACTCGTTCATACCCCGCTACGTCTTCCCGGACGGCGAAATGATCAGCCTGGGCGAAATGGTGTCCGCCCTGGAGACTGCCCGGTTCGAAGTCCTCGACGTGGAAGCACTGCGTCCCCACTACGCGCTGACTCTCCGTGCGTGGGTCGGGCGGCTGGAGCAGAACTGGGCGGAAGCGGTGCGACTGGCCGGAGAAGGTCGCGCAAGGGTGTGGCGGCTGTACATGGCCGCCAGCGCCATCGGATTCGAAAACGGACTCACCGGAGTCAACCAGGTCCTGGTGCGCCGCCCGGGCGGGGAGGAACCGCCGTTGCGCCGCACTGGCTGGCTGTGACGAAAGCGCTGTGACGGAAGCGCCCTCCTGCCGGGACGCAACCCGGCAGAAGGGCGGCTCGGTGACCCTGAGGTCAGGCCACTTTACGGCTAGGCCACCGGGGAGGGTCCGCCCGGCTGGGTGAAGTGCTGGGTCTTTTCGATTTGCACCACTTTAGGATCCGTTTCGTCGGCGGCGTAGTCCGTGGGCCGGGTAAGGTCTTCGCCGGTCCGGACCTTGAGGGCCCGCATCACCAGGGTCAGCACGGCGGCGACCACCAGGTTCAGCGCGAACGCCGATACGGCGATGTAGACGCTGAAGTCCGTGCCGGGAATGGGCGCCACCGAACCACCGAAATGCGCCTTGGTCACTGGGTTGACCACGTTGTAGGCGGAGACGGTACCGAAGATGATGCCCACGGCCCAGCCGATCAGCAGGGCCCAGCGGTCGAACCAGCGGGTGTAGAGCCCGGCCACCACTGCCGGGAAGGTCTGCAGGATCCAGATGCCGCCCAGGAGCTGCATGTTGATGGCTGCCGACTGGTCCATGGCGATCACGAAAACCAGGGCGCCCACCTTCACCACCAGGGAGACGATCTTGGACACCTTCGCCTCCGTCTTTGGATCGACGTCGGGGCGGATGAAGTCGCGGTAGATGTTCCGGGTGAACATGTTGGCGGCGGCAATGGACATGATCGCTGCCGGCACCAGCGCCCCGATGGCGATGGCGGCCAGGGCTATCCCGGCGAACCAGGCCGGGAAGTGGTCAAGGAACAGCTGTGGGACCACCAGCTGCGGGTTGACGGATCCGTCCAGGTCGATTGGCTTGGTGCCCGCCTTGATGGCCACGAAACCCAGCAGGGCCAGGAAGCCGAGCATCAGGGAGTACAGCGGCAGGATGGCGGCATTGCGGCGGATGGTGTTGCGTGCCTTCGAGGCCAGCACCGCGGTCACCGAGTGCGGGTACATGAACAGCGCCATGGCCGAGCCCAGCGCCAGCGACCAGTAGGCGGAGTAGTTGGCCGCGCCCGGGACGAAGACACCCGCCGGCTTGCCCGTGGCCTGGTTTACTGCGCCGAGCTTGGCCTGGGCTGCACCGAAAATGGTGTCCCAGCCGCCGAACTTGATGGGCAGGTAAATGACGGCCACAATCACGGCAAGGTAGATCAGGAGGTCCTTGACGACGGCGATCATCGCCGGGGCGCGCAGGCCCGAGGTGTACGTGTAGGCGGCCAGCACCACGAAGGCGAGGATCAGCGGCAGGTCGGTCAGCAGGACGTTTCCGGAGCTCCCCAGGCCAAGGACGGTGAGCACAGCCTTGATGCCCACCAGCTGCAGCGCAATGTAGGGCATCGTGGCGACGATGCCCGTAACGGCGACGGCCAGGGAGAGCCAGCGGCTGCCGTAGCGGCCGCCCACGAAGTCCGCCGAGGTGACGTAGCCGTGGCGGTGGGATACGGACCACAGCCGGCTCATGATGATGAAGATGATCGGATACAGGACGATCGTGTACGGGACCGCGAAGAAACCGCTCACAGCGCCGGTGGCCCACATGGCTGCCGGCACCGCCACGAAGGTGTACGCGGTGTACAGGTCCCCGCCCAGGAGGAACCAGGTGATCCAGGTGCCGAAGCCGCGGCCGCCAAGACCCCATTCGTCCAGGCTGTGCAGCCCCTCTACATCGGTGCTCCGGCGCCATCTGGCTGCGAGGAAGCCCATCACGGCCACGATGACGAACAGCAGCACCACAATGATCAGGGCTGTCCAGTTGATCTCGCGGGTGTTCATGGCCGGTCCCCTCCCAAACCGGCCCCGGCGGTGCCAGTCCCCGCCTTGGGCGGACCACCCGCACGCGCCTCGGCCCGCCGTCGTCGGTCTTCCTTGGTGACCAGCCAGTACGCGCTGCCGGTCAGGACGGCAGAGATCGGCACCCACAGCAGCTGGTACCAGTAGAAGAAGGGCATCCCGGCCAGCCGCGGCGCGTCAAAGGAGTAGAGCTGCGGCATCAATGGGAACAGGATGGCGGCGGCCAGCAGGATACCGGCGCCGATATACGGGCCGGGCCTGGCTGGTCCGCGGATGGCGGTATCGCGCGTCAGGCGCGGTTCATCGGGAAAAGCTCCGCCGTTACGGCTGTAGCCGTCTGCGTGGGACATCTGTGACCTCCTCGTCAGCCTGTCCCGCGGCCGCCGCTTTGGATGAAAGCTGTCCGGAGGCGGGACGATGTGCCCTCAACCACAGTTGTACCGCGCTTTGACCTGCGCCGGAAGGCTTTCCGCCCAGAATCGGTTGCCGGTGGCAACAAAAAAGGGAACCATCACATGTGATGGTTCCCTTTCCGTAACGGTGGAGCTGAGGGGACTCGAACCCCTGACCCCCTGCATGCCATGCAGGTGCGCTACCAGCTGCGCCACAGCCCCGTACTTTTGTTTTTCCGGTCGAATTCCCCGGAGCAACCTGACCAGAGTAATGCACTTTTCCGCTGGACGCCAATCGGCCGTCACCGTCCGCTGTCCACGCCCTGAATGCACCCGCGCTTGGACAGATCACCGGGGAACGCGGGGGTGCAAGGTCCGGGCGCCGGTGAAATCCGGAGCAGCCGGGATGCGGGCACAAAAAAGTCCGCCGGAACCAAACGGTTCCGGCGGACTTCTCCGGTGGAGCTGAGGGGACTCGAACCCCTGACCCCCTGCATGCCATGCAGGTGCGCTACCAGCTGCGCCACAGCCCCGGATTGCTGCTGCCCTTGCGGGCTTTCTTCAGGGTCTCCCCCGAAGCAACTCAAATATCTTAGAACAGCATTTCCGAAAATTCCAAATCGGGAATATTCGCCCCTACTCGCTGTCGGAAACGGCGCCGGCCTTAGCGGACGCGTCGTCACCGAGCTGCAGGTCGACGACGGGGCAGTCCTTCCAGAGACGCTCCAGCGCGTAGAACACGCGGTCTTCCTCGTGCTGGACATGGATCACGACGTCGGCGTAGTCCAGCAGGACCCATCGGCCGCCGGACCGGCCCTCGCGGCGCACGGGCCGCAGGTCCTGCTTAGCGAGCTCTTCCTCGATGCCGTCCACGATGGCGTTGACCTGGCGTTCGCTGGGCGCCGAGGCGATGAGGAAGACGTCGGCGAGGGCCAAACGTTCGCTCACATCCATGGCGACGATGTCCTGGGCGATCTTGTCCGCGGCGGCCTTGGCGGCCGTACGGGCTATGGCGATGGACGATTCTGTTGCAGTCACGGGACTCCTTGTTTGGTTAAGTGTTGGTGCCGGCCGGCAGGTCAGCGGGACATGCCGCTGACGATCAGGATGATGCCGGCGACGAGGGCCAGGATCCCGAACGCGAGGATGCAGAACTGGAGAATGCGGTTCCGGCGGGCCCTGGTAAGCCCGGCGGTTGCGGCATCCAGGGGGTCGAGCCCGTAGGCGGACCGGGCGGGAACCCTGGGAAGGTCTTCGAAAAGATCCTCCGACTGGTCTTCCGGGCGCGAAACCGGCTTTGGACGGCTGGCGGCCTTGGCAGCCGCTTCGGCGCGTGCGATGACCTGCGAGCGGCCGGTAGCCGTATCCGGGGCGGGCGCCTTGGGACGTGTGGCGGGCCTGCGTTTCCCGGCACCCGGTACCTTCGTGCCGGGCACCTTGATACCGGGCCGGGTGGTGACAGGAACGTGGGAGGTGGCAGGCGGTTTCATGACCGGCCGCTCCACACCCGGAACCTGGACGAACTCAAGGGGCGTCACCATTGCGAGGTTGCTGGCCGTAGACGGGCCCGCGTTGTCTTTTTGCGCCGGACCGCTGCCAGGGGCGCCGGCCGGGCTGCCGGCCTGCTCGGCAAGTTTCTGCCGGGCCATGGCGCGGCGGTTCATGACAGCGGCCCGTTCGGCCAACGCAATCTGCTCAGCCAGGATTTCGGGATCCACGGCTTCCGGATCCAGGGAAGCGATGTGCTCCATCTTGGCAATCTGGTTCCTGGCCTGCGCGGCGATGAGTGCGCGCGCCTCCAGGGCCTGCTCCACCGTCATGCCCTCCGGGGCTCCGGCGGGGGCCGGCGTGGGATTGTCCGCGTTGGGATTGTCCGCGCCTTCTCCTGCCCCGCTGGTGCCTTTGCCCGCCGTGGCGGGCTTGGCGGTACCTGGCGTTGCGGGCTTGGCGGCCGGTTTGTCGGCGGGAGCAGCGGTGGCCGGAACGATGGGGTTGGCGGCCGTCAGGGCCTGCTCCTTGAGCTGCTGCAGCCGCAGCTGGCGCCGGGTGGGGGGCCCGCCGGCAGCAAGCTGCCCTTCCTTTTCCTCAAGTTCCTTGATGGTGCGCAGCGCCGCCCGGTCGCGGGCGCGGATCTGGGAGGAGCGCTGAGTGGCCGGCTGGTCCGCCGGCGCCTGGGGGCGAACCGCGGGGGCGGCTCCCCCGGCGGAACCGGTGCCGGCCGCAGCGTCCTGGCCGTCCTGCGCGGGCGCGCTGCCAGCCAGCCGGTCGGCGGCTGGCGGGCGCTGCTCCGTGGCAGGCGAGGTGGCCTGCTGGGCGTCCCTGGCCTTCCGGAGTTCCCGGCGGCTGCGGATTGGTGGCTGTTCCTGACTCATTGAGAACTCATTCGGTGCTGGCTGGTTCGCGTGCTTCGGACGTTGCGTCATCCGCGCCTTCCGGTGCGTCCGAGTACAGGCCGTACTTGGCGATGTACTGGACCACCCCGTCCGGGACCAGGTACCAGACCGGGCTGTTGGAGGCTACCCGGGCGCGGCAGTCAGTTGACGAGATGGCCATGGCGGGCACTTCCAGCAGGCTGACATCGTCCCGGCCCATACCGTCGAGGACGTGGCCCGGCCGGGTCACGCCAACGAAGTGGGCGAGCGACCAGAGTTCGTCGATGTCCTTCCAGGACAGGATCTGCGCCAGGGCATCCGCGCCGGTGATGAAGAAGAGGTCGGCATCGGGGCGCTGCGCCCTGAGGTCGCGCAGGGTGTCGATGGTGTAGGTGGGACCGGGGCGGTCGACGTCGACACGGCTGACGGTGAAGCGCGGGTTGGAGGCCGTGGCGATGACGGTCATCAGGTAGCGGTGTTCGGGCTCGCTGACCTGTTTATGGGACTTTTGCCATGGCTGCCCGGTGGGAACGAAGACCACCTCGTCGAGGTCGAACTCCGCTGCGACTTCGCTGGCCGCCACAAGGTGGCCGTGGTGGATGGGATCGAAGGTCCCGCCCATCACGCCCAGCCGCAGCCTCCCCCGGGCCCCATTGCGTTGCAGGTTGTGGGAAATGTTAGTGGCCCTGCCCGCGATCGTGCTTGTTGGGGTGCTGGCGGTGCGGATCCGCGTGCTCATCCGTGGCGGCGTGCCGGTTGCCCAGGTTGTTGTAGGACCAGGCAATGAGCATCAGCACCACCAGGATGCCGAACATGGACACGCCGAAGACCCATGGTTCGGCCCACAGCGGTGCGAGCTCCTCGTGGCCTGATTCGCCTGCGGCGGCGACGGACGTGGCAATCTGCTGGAGCAGCATTTTCTCCCCTTGTTCAAGGATTTTCAGGCAGCGGAACCTTCCGCTGCTTTCCGGGTTCTGGTCTATGTTACCGCGTTGCTACCCGCGGACCTGGCCTTCGCCCTGGACGATCCACTTCGTGGTGGTGAGTTCGGTCAGGCCCATGGGACCACGGGCATGCAGCTTCTGCGTGGAGATGCCCACCTCGGCACCGAGGCCCAGTTCGCCGCCGTCGGTGAAGCGGGTGGAGGCGTTGACGATCACGGCCGCCGAATCAACCTCCGCGATGAAGCGCTCGGCGTTGGCGAGGTTGTTGGTGAGGATCGCCTCGGTGTGGCCGGTGGACCAGGTACGGATGTGCCGGACGGCTTCGTCCAGGCTGTCCACCATCGCCACGGCGAGGTCCAGGTCCATGTACTCCGTTCCCCAGTCCGTATCCGTCGCCGGTTCGGTGTCGATCGTGGCGGGCAGTGCGGCGCTGATGCGCCCGTCCACGTGGAGGCGGACACCGGCACTGCGGAGGGCGGAGGCGACGGCGGGCAGCACCGTTGAGCCGGAATGGACCAGCAGCGTCTCCACGGTATTGCAGACACTGGGCCGCTGCGTCTTGGCGTTGAGCAGGATCTCTACGGCCATGTTCTCGTCGGCGGACTCATCGATGAAGATGTGGACGTTTCCCTCCCCCGTTTCGATCACCGGGACGGCAGAGTTGGTGACCACGGTCTGGATCAGGTCGCGGCCGCCGCGGGGAATCAGGACATCCACCCTGCCCCGGGCCTTCATCAGGACGGTGGCGCCCGCACGTCCGTACTGGTCCACGGTCTGGACCGCGTCGGCGGGCAGCCCGACGGATTCCAGGGCCTCGCGCAGGATGCGGACCAGCACCTGGTTGGTGGCTTCGGCCGCGCTGCCGCCGCGGAGGATGACGGCGTTGCCACTCTTCAGGGCAAGTCCTGCGATGTCGACGGTGACATTGGGCCTTGCCTCGTAGATGGCAGCAACCACCCCCATGGGCACATTGACCTGGCGGAGGCGAAGCCCGTTGGGGAGAGTCTGTCCGCGTACCACGTTGCCCACGGGGTCCGGGAGGCCGGCCAGGTTTTCAAGGGCTGCCACGAGTCCGGCGACGCGGGCGTCGGTGAGGGTGAGCCGGTCCAGGAGGGCAGCGGAGGTCCCGTTGGCGTTGCCCCGCTGCACGTCCATGGCGTTGGCGGCGAGAATGGCGGGGACGTTCTCCTGCAGGGCGGCGCCCACGGCGCGGAGGGCACGGTCTTTCCAGGCCCGGTTGGCGGTGGCCATCGTGCGGGCGGCGTGGCGGGCGCGGTCGGTGATGGCGTGGACCGCGGACTCCACCTCGGCGGCGGACAGGGGTGCCTGGGCCGATGCCGGTTCAGCTGCAGGACCCGGCTGCGCCTGCGCAGCGGTGGGTCCGGAATGTTCAGCAGCGTGGATCAGTGCGTCAGTCATGATCCAAGTTTAGGCGAGGTGGCAGCTCAGACCAGCACCAGGTCGTCTACATGAACAACTTCACGGTTGTAGCCGCTGCCCATTTCCTCGCCCAGCTCATGCGTTGACCGTCCCAGCATCCGCGGCAGTTCCTCGGATGAGTAGTTCACCAGCCCGCGGGCAATGATGGTGCCGTCGGCTCCGGCCAGCTCAACGGCGTCGCCGGCTTCAAAGTCGCCATGCACCGCGGAGATGCCAGCCGGCAGGAGGGACGTGCGGTGGTGCCGCACAGCGCGGACCGCCCCCTCGTCCAGGACCAGCCGGCCCTGCACCGACGCAACGTGCGCCAGCCACAGGAGTCGGACAGGTTTGCGGGAGCCGTTGACGGAGAACCAGGTGCCTACGTCCTCGCCGTTCAAGGCCGCGGCTGCGTTGGGCGTGGACGTCACCAGGGCGTGGATTCCCGATCCTGCCGCCATGCCGGCAGCCTCCACTTTGGTCATCATGCCCCCGGTACCCACGCCGGCCTTGCCGGCCTTGCCAATGGACACGCCCTCGAGGTCGTGCGCGCCGGTGACCAGCGGAATGCGCCGGGCACCCTGGGCGGGCGGCCCGTCATAGAGGGAGTCGACGTCGGACAGCAGTACGAGCGCATCGGCGCGCACCAGGTGGGCCACCAGGGCGGCCAGCCGGTCGTTGTCGCCGAAGCGGATCTCGTGGGTGGCCACAGTGTCGTTTTCGTTGACCACCGGGACCACCCCAAGGTTGAGCAGCCGGTCCATGGCGCGGAGGGCATTGGTGTGCTGACTGCGCCGCATCAGGTCCTCGGCGGTCAGCAGGACCTGGCTGACGGTGACGCCGTGGGCACCGAAGGCCTGGGTGTACCGGGCCATCAGGAGCCCCTGGCCCACGCTGGCCGCGGCCTGCTGGGTGGCCAGGTCCCGGGGCCGTTTGGCCAGGCCAAGCGGCGCGAGGCCTGCCGCGATGGCCCCTGAGGAAACCAGGATGATCTCGGCACCCGCATTGCGTTTAGCCGCCAGGGCGTCAGCGAGGGCGGTCAGGGATTCCTCCGAGATGCCGCCCTTGATGCTGGTCAGCGAGGAGGAACCTACCTTGACCACGATCCGGCGGGCCCCGGCCAGCGCGCTCCTGTCCCCCGCAGGCACGCCGGGTACTGCAGTCATGCCCCTAGAGGTCATCGTCCGCTTCCAGTCCGCTTTCCTTGACGGTCTGGGCGGCACGGCGGCCGCTGACGGACTCGGTCCAGATTCCGGCTTTCCGCTCCGCTTCGAGCTCCGCGCGGGCGGCAGCCTTGGCGTCGCGGCGCTCCTGCTGCTCTTCGCGCTTCTGGCTGCGGGTGGGGCGGTCGCCGATATCGGCGAATCGGACGTCGGTGCCGCGCGGCGAGGCCAGGAGCTCAGCTCCTGCCATCATGGTGGGCTCCCAGTCGAACACCACGCCGTCGTCCTCGCCAATGACCACCGTGTCACCGGGCTTGGCGCCCTGCTTGAACAGTTCGGTTTCAACGCCCAGCCGGGCGAGCCGGTCCGCCAGGTAGCCGATGGCCTCTTCGTTGGTGAAGTCGGTTTGCTTGACCCAGCGCACGGGCTTTTCGCCCAGGACGCGGAACAGCGGTTCCAGGTTCTTTTCCTCGCGCCGGATCTTGAACCCGGTTTCGTTGACAGCACGCGGCCGCAGCACGGCCGGCTGCACCTTGGGCGGGGCCGCAGCCACGGCATCCCGGGCTGCCTTGACGATCTCCGCCATGGCGAAGCCGAGCTGGCGCAGGCCTTCATGGCTCGTGGCGGATACTTCGAAGACGCGGTATCCGCGGGATTCGAGTTCCGGACGCACGAACTCAGCCATGTCCTTGCCATCGGGCAGGTCCACCTTGTTCAGCGCGACCAGCCGCGGGCGGTGGTTCAGGGGAATCACTTCCCCGTCCTGGCCGGCATAGCTCATATCGACGGCGTACTTCTCCAGCTCACCCTCGATGATGGCGAGGTCGGTGAGCGGGTCCCGCTCCGATTCAAGGGTGCCGCAGTCCAGCACGTGGACCAGGGCGGCGCAGCGCTCGACGTGGCGGAGGAAGTTGTGGCCCAGGCCCCGTCCCTCGCTGGCGCCCTCGATGAGGCCGGGGACGTCGGCGATGGTGAACCGTACGTCGCCGGCCTGCACCACGCCCAGGTTGGGAACCAGGGTGGTGAACGGGTAGTCGGCGATCTTGGGCCGGGCGGCGGACATGGCTGCAATCAAGCTGGACTTGCCGGCTGACGGGAAGCCCACCAGCGCGATGTCGGCAATGCTCTTGAGTTCCAGGACGACGTCCCGGGAATCCCCTTCGATGCCGAGCAGCGCGAAGCCCGGGGCGCGGCGCTTCTGTGAGGACAGGGCAGCGTTGCCGAGTCCGCCCAGGCCGCCGGCGGCTGCCACGAACTCGGCGCCTTCTCCCACGAGGTCGGCGAGGACTTCGCCGTCCTTGGTTTTGACAACCGTGCCGTCCGGTACGGGCAGGATCAGGGTCTCGCCGTTCTTGCCGCCGCGCCAGTCGCCCATGCCGGGGCCGCCGTTGCTCGCGTGCCGGTGCGGTGCGTGGTGGTAGTCGAGGAGGGTGGTGGTCTGGTGGTCCACGCGAAGGATCACATCGCCGCCGTTGCCGCCGTTCCCGCCGTCGGGACCGCCGAGGGGCTTGAACTTCTCGCGGTGGACGGAGACGCAACCATGGCCGCCGGTTCCGCCGGATACATGCAGTACTACCCGGTCTACAAAGCTGGCCACGTGGATCTCCTCAGATGCTGTTTATGGGGCGCCCGGGGACGCCACATCGATTGTAATGCTGTTAAAAGAACAGTGGAGCGGACCCTCAGGCCCGCTCCACCGCTTCAGAACTGGTTGTTACTCTGCAGCTGCAGCAGCAACGATGTTGACCACGCGACGACCGCGGCGGGTGCCGAATTCAACGGCGCCCGGGGTCAGTGCGAACAGGGTGTCGTCACCGCCACGGCCAACGCCGGCGCCGGGGTGGAAGTGGGTGCCGCGCTGGCGGACGATGATCTCGCCTGCGGAAACGACCTGGCCGCCGAAGCGCTTGACGCCGAGGTACTGAGCGTTGGAATCGCGACCGTTGCGAGTGGAGCTCGCGCCCTTTTTATGTGCCATCTGAAATGCCTGCCTCTAAATTCTGGGGAATCTGTTGAAATACCTGAACAGTAACCGGTGGTTACTTAATGCCGGTGATCTTGACCTTGGTCAGTTCCTGGCGGTGACCCTGGCGCTTCTTGTAGCCGGTCTTGTTCTTGAACTTCTGGATGACAATCTTAGGACCACGCAGGTCCTGGAGGATTTCAGCCGTAACAGTTACCTTGGCCAGGTCAGCGGCGGCGGAGGTGACCTTGTCACCATCAACCAGGAGCAGTGCGGGCAGCTCGATGGTGCTGCCGGCTCCACCGGCGACGCGGTTCAGGGTAACGAAGTCTCCAACGGAAACCTTCTCTTGGCGGCCGCCTGCGCGGACAATCGCGTACACCACTTGGGAACTCACTTCTCTCGACGTTTATTACAAAATTTGCGTGCGGAACCGACTCAAAAAAGTCAGGGTTCCCGCTGTGCCTCAACGCCGTGGGGTCATAACCCAAGTGTTGGCGTAAGCACCGAAGATCTAGAATACGCTAAATCCATCTACGGCCGCAAATGAGGCTGGTTCCGGCGGCCCGGGTGTGGTAGTAACCACACTCCGGCAGGCAGCACCGCAACCATGAACTCCATCATAGCGGCGGTGCTGCCCGCAGGAGTCAGGAATGGAGCCTCGGCGCGTCGAAGAATTCCACTTCCAGGCGGCAGGACTGCTTGAACGCGGTCACCATGGCCTCCCGCTCGGCGTCCGAGGCCTTCCGGCCAGCTGCGTCCACGATGGCGATGGCGCGGCGCGTTGCTTCGGCAAATCCTTCGTCGGCATACGTCCGCAGCCAGGCCGAGTAGGCGTGCCCCTCCGGCTCCAAGGAGGCAACAAACTGGCCGTGCAGCTTTTCGCCCACCTCGGCGTAGAGCCAGAAGCAGGGAAGGACGGCGGCGGCCAGGACGGCGTAGCTGCCCGACGCCGACGCTGCGGTGAGGTGATCCACGTAGGCTTTGGTGACGGGGCCGAGGCCGCCCTGGGCGGCCCGGGTGCTGAGCCAGGAACGGTGCAGTTCCGACTCCACCTCCAGGCACTGCTGCGAGGACCCGGCCCAGAACAGCTGTTCCGCTTCGGAGGGAGCCAGGGCGCTGGCGCGGGCCAACACCCGGGAGTATCCGTTCAGGTACAGGGCATCCTGGGCCAGGTAGTAGGCGAAGTCCTTCTCGGGAAGGTCCCCGGCGGCCAGGCCGTGAATGAAGTCCAGGGCGTAGATGTCCGCGAGGTCCTTTTGGGCCTCCGCCCACAGCCGGGCAGCGAAGCCGCCTTCCGCGGGGGCCGGCCGCACATGGTGGAAGTGGTGCACCGGCCCGTTTCCCTGGCCCACCTCGAGCTGCTCCGAGTTTTCAAGGGCGCCGGCCAGCCATGGCTTGACCGTCCGGAGGGATGCCTCCCAGTCGCCCAGGCGCGCCTGGACGGTGGCCATCGCGGAGGACAGGGAACAGCCGGTGCCGTGGCTGTTGCGGGTGTTGATGCGGTTTCCCGGAACCTCCACCACTTCCTGTGCGAGGAGGCCAGCCGTATTGACCAGCGCATCCGGGCAGTCCGCACCCGCCAGGTGGCCGCCCTTGACCAGGATGGTGGCGCCGGTGGCGTCCGCCAGGTGCCGCCCCTGCTCCAGCGCGGCCGCCCAGCTGTCGGCAGGGTCCGCACCCACCAGCATGGCAAGCTCCGGCAGGTTGGGAGTGATGAGGTTGGCCAGCGGCAGCAGCTCCCGGAGCGCGGCCTCGGCGGACTCCTCCAGCAGCCTGTCGCCGCTGGTGGCCACCATGACCGGGTCCAGGACCACGACGGCGGGACGGACCTTCTCCAGCCAGTGCCGGACGGTGCGGATCACGGCCTCGTCGCCCAGCATGCCGATCTTGACGGCGTCGATCGAGATGTCATCGCTGACCGCGTCCAGCTGCTGGGCGAGGAAGGCCGCGGGAGGAACGTGGACGGATTGCACGCCGCGGGTGTTCTGTGCCGTCAGGGCGGTAATGGCAGCCATGCCGTATCCGCCGTGCGCGGCAATGCTTTTCAGGTCGGCCTGGATGCCTGCGCCCCCGGACGGGTCGGAGCCGGCGATGGACAGGACCCGCGGGACGTCCCGGCCGGTGGGCAGCCCGGTGCGGACGGAGGAGGCAGCTGGCAGGGGCATGGAAAGGGTCGAAGACAAGAGACATCCCTTCGCCGGTACTAGCCGGACAGGTTCAACGGGTCTGGATCTCAGCCGGCCTGCTGCGCGGCACCCCGTGTCGGTTCCTACCCTAGCCCGTGCGCCGCAGCCGGGGAAAAGGGTGACAACGGCCGCCGCAGAATAGACCGCCCCGCAACAGCAGGAATCCCCGCCCCGCACGGTCCACCCGGAAATCCCGGTGGACCGATGCGCAGGACGGGGATTCCTGGCTGGACGCTCCTGTGGCTAGAGTTCCGAGGCAGGCACCCCGACGCCGAGGATGATGGGTTCCTCGGCCGCCTTGCGCGGTTCCGGCTGGTCCTTCGCCGGTTCGGGGGCCTTGGCTGCGTGCGAGTGCCCACCGGCATCAGCCTGGACGTTTTCATGGTGCTGGACAGCGGTCTCGTTGGCGGAACCCTGGGCACGGCTGGCGGCCCGGTGGCGCCGGGGCCGGCGTTGCCGGGACTGCTCCAGCGTGTGGTCCGAATAGTCCTTTTCAGGCGACGCCTCAGGAGCGGCACCGGCGCGGCCTTCTGCCGTCCCGCCGTCGGCCTGCCCTTCCGGCGCGACCTCTCCTGCTGCCTGCACGGCCTCTGCCTGCCTGGCAGGGGCGTTCTCCACGGGGGAAGCCGGCTGGCCCAGGTGGGCGAATGCTTCCGCAAGCCGGTCCAGCGTCAGGGCAGGCTTCGGATGCTGTTCCCCGGCGTGCTCCACGAACGGAAGAGGGACTTCCTCGCCGCCGAACGTGAGGACGGCTGCGGGACGTGCCGGGGCATCGGCGTCGTGCGTCTCCTCAACGGGTACCGGCGCCGGCTCCGCGGACGGCACCTGCCGGGCTGCCGCTACCTCGTCGTCGTGCAGGTGGGCTGCATGGGCGGCAGCGGCGATGTTCGCGAGGGCAAGCCTGGTGGCCTCCGCCTTGGCGTGCCGCTCGGCGTCGGACGGGTCCGGCTGGACGGTGTGGACATGCACGGCAGGTGCCGGGGCAGCCTCGGGCTGCTGGCCGCCGCGTCCGCGCCGCCGCTTGCGTTCGGTCCGGACACCGGGCTGGCCGTTGTCGTTCCGCTGCGCTTCCGGGCGCGTTTCCGCCCGGGCTTCAGGCCGGTTGTCGGTGCGCTGGACGTGGTGCTCGGCCGCCACGATGTTGGCCCGGCGGTGCTCCACGGGATCGTCATGGGTCACGACGCCCCGGCCTGCGCAGGCTTCGCACTGCTCGCCGAACACTTCGAGCAGGCCGGTGCCCATGCGCTTGCGGGTCATCTGGACCAGGCCGAGTGAGGTCACTTCGGCAACCTGGTGCTTGGTCCGGTCCCGGCCCAGGCACTCCACCAGTCGGCGCAGGACCAGGTCGCGGTTGGATTCGAGCACCATGTCGATGAAGTCGATCACGATGATGCCGCCGATGTCGCGAAGCCGGAGCTGGCGCACCACTTCCTCGGCCGCTTCGAGGTTGTTCTTGGTGACGGTTTCCTCGAGGTTGCCGCCGCTGCCGGTGAACTTGCCCGTGTTGACGTCCACCACGGTCATGGCCTCGGTGCGGTCGATCACCAGGGAGCCGCCGGAGGGCAGGAAGACCTTCCGTTCGAGGGCCTTGTGGATCTGCTCGTCGATACGCCAGGCCGAGAAGATGTCCTGGTCCTTGGTCCACTTCTCAAGCCGGCCCACGAGGTCCGGCGCCACGTAGGTGACGTAGGCCTCGATGGTGTCCCAGGCTTCCTCACCGGAAACGATGAGCTTGGAGAAGTCTTCGTTGAAGACGTCGCGGACCACCTTGATGGTGAGGTCGGGTTCGCCGTAGAGGAGCTCGGGGGCCAGGATCTTGGTGGACGTGGACTGGCTTTCGATGCCTTCCCACTGGGCGCGTAGCCGGTTGATGTCGTGCGTGAGCTCTTCCTCGGAAGCGCCCTCGGCAGCGGTGCGGACAATGACGCCGGCGTGTTCGGGCAGCCGGTCCTTGAGGATCCGCTTGAGCCGGTTGCGTTCGACGTCGGGCAGCTTGCGGGAGATGCCCGTCATGGAACCGCCGGGGACGTACACCAGGTAGCGGCCGGGCAGGGAGATCTGGCTGGTGAGGCGGGCACCCTTGTGGCCCACGGGGTCCTTGGTGACCTGCACCAGCACGGTGTCGCCGGACTTCAGTGCGTTTTCGATGCGGCGCTGCTTGCCCTCGAGGTTGACTGCTTCCCAGTTGACCTCGCCCGCGTACAGGACGGCGTTGCGGCCGCGTCCAATGTCCACGAACGCCGCTTCCATGGACGGCAGCACGTTCTGGACCTTGCCGAGGTACACGTTGCCGATCAGCGAATCCTGCTGGGTCTTGGACACGAAGTGCTCGGCCAGGACGCCGTCTTCGAGGACGCCGATCTGGATTCTGTCATCGCGCTGGCGCACGATCATCTGGCGGTCCACGGACTCGCGGCGCGCCAGGAACTCGGCCTCGGTGATGACAGTCCGGCGCCGGCCCGTGTCGCGGGATTCGCGGCGGCGCTGCTTCTTGGCCTCCAGGCGGGTGGAGCCCTTGACGCTGGTCACGCGGTTGCTCACGGGCGCTTCAGTGACAGCACGCGGCGCGCGGACCCGGGTGACCGTGTTGGGCGGATCATCGTCCCCGCCGCCCGTGAGCTCAAGGTCCTGGTCCCCGCGGCGGCGGCGACGGCGGCGGCGCGACGTCACGCCGTCTTCCACCTGGCCGGCTGCGTCTTCGTCAGACTCGTCCTCAGCATCGGAACTGCTGTCCTCGTTATCCTCCTCCGCCGTACCACCGATACGGCTGCGGCCCCTGCGGCCACGGCTGCGGCGACGGCGGCGGCCGGAGGAATCCTCGGCGTCTTCGGATTCTTCTTCCTCGGGCTCCGCGGCTGCGGGCGCCGCGGGCCGGACTACAGTGCTGAGGTCCGGCGCCTGGAAGAGTACTGACGTGGGGGAAGCGGGTTCCAGGAAGAGGGAACCGAAGGGGCTGGCGGCAGCGGCGGCCTCGCCGTCTTCCACTGCCGGCGCTTCCGTGGGCTGCTCCTGTGCGGGGGCGCCTGCCACCGCAGGACCTGCTTCCTGCCCGGCGGATCCGTTCGCCTGCTCCACGTTCTGTTCCGCGACTTGGTCAGCGGCTTCCGGCAGCACGGCTTCCGGGGCTGCGGCAGCTTCAGGGGCTGCGGCTGCAGGTGTTTCGTCAGCCGTTGCCGCGGAGTCACCTGTGGGGGCGGCGACCGGGGAGGCAGCCTTGCGGGTGGCTACCCGACGGCGGCGGACGGGCTTGGTTTCGGGATCTGCCGTTGCATCCTGGGCAGGAACGGCAGGGCTTTCGGCGGCAGGGTCCTGAATGGCGGCCGGTGCGTCAACGGCCGCCACTTCGGCAGCAGGCTCCACGTCAGCGGCGAAGGCAGGCAGCGGTTCGGCGGTGTCGGCCTTCTTCCGGGCCCGGGTTCGCCGGGCGGGGGCCTTCTGCGCGGTGCCGGCTTCTTCGGCAGCGGTTGCTTCCACGGCGGTTGCTTCGACCGCGGCTTCTTGACCGGCCGGGTCTCCACCGGGGGCCGAAGCGGCGTCCGGTCCGCTGGTCATGGCATCCGCGGGAGCTTCCCCGGTTTTTGTTGCCGCTTTGCGGCGGGTCCGCGGAGCCCTCTTGGGCGCAGCAGCCGCTGCTTCGTCGTTAACGGCCAGTTCCTGATCATTGTCCATATGTGGCAACACTCCTGCCCCTGACGTACCGCCACATCCGGCACCCATTGGGGCACATATTGTCAACACCCGCAGGCATTGACAGAAGTCAAGTGGATACTCCCAGGTTCGCACCGTCATTGGGGTGCGGCAGCCCGTGGGAGCCGGCGGATGTTCTGAAAACCCGTTGTTCTGCGTGCTACAACCAGGTGCCGCCCAATGGAGTCGCGGGTTTGCCGGAAGAATCCGAAGCCTGCCCTGCTCATCATTGGCGGTCTTGGGAACAAACCACCGGACCGGAGTCCGAATGTGGATCGGCTTCCAGCCACGTCCATTCTCTCACACCCGCGCCGGATCGCCGCGGAAGCGGGCGTTGCTGTTCCTTTGCCTGTGTGGTGGCTCCAGCCGTCGGCGTTACAATCAGGCACAGGAGCACCGGACGAAAAGGACGCAACACCCATGCCCAGCATCTCCCCCGTCAGCGCCCACGAGCAGGAACGGGCCGCCGAGCCGCAAACCAGCGCCGCCGGAAGCCTTCCGCGGATGGCCCGGAACCGGCCCTTCGGCTGGCTGCTGGTCATCACCGGCATCGTCGGCTGGCTTGCCTCCGGAACCCTGGTCCTGGAAAAACTCGAAGTACTCAAGGACCCCAACCACACCACTGTGTGCGATGTGAATCCCTGGATCTCCTGCGGCCAGGTCATGCAGACCTGGCAGAGTTCCCTGTTCGGCTTCCCCAACATGTTCATCGGAATCGTGGCCTTCGCCATTACCATCACGGTGGGCATGGCCCTGCTGTCGGGTGCGGCCTTTGCCCGCTGGTACTGGCTCGGGCTGCAGGCCGGAGTCACGCTCGGCTTCGCGTTCGTCGTATGGCTGTGGTCCCAGGCCCTGTACTCCATCCACATCCTGTGCCCGTTCTGCATGATCGTCTGGGCTGCCATGATCCCGCTCTTCGTGTGGACCACCATCCGGAACATCACGGCCGGCGTCCTCCCCATGCCGGCGGGTGCGGCCCGCGTCCTGGGCGATTCCGGCTGGATCATCACGGCGCTGCTGTACGTGGCCGTCATCGCCACCATCTTCTTCGCGTTCATCCAGGTGTTCGCAGGGACCTCCGGGTTCTAGCAGGCTGCTCCCCCGGCAACCCCGCCGTCACCTGCTCCACCTGACAGCTAAGGCCAATGTTCAAAAGAACATTGGCCTTAGCTGTCATTTCACCTGGCTTACTGGAACCAGATCTTGATCTCCCGGTCCGCCGACTCAGTCGAGTCGGAGCCGTGCACCAGGTTCTGCTGCACCTTCAGGCCCCAGTCCCGGCCGAAGTCGCCGCGGATGGTGCCGGGAGCCGCCGTGGTGGGGTCCGTGGTGCCCGCCAGGGAGCGGAAGCCTTCGATGACGCGGTGGCCTTCGAAAATAGCCGCCACTACGGGGCCGCTGAGCATGAATTCCACCAGGGGCTCGTAGAACGGCTTGCCCACGTGCTCCTCGTAGTGCTGCTCGAGGAGCTCACGGGTGGCGTCAACCTTCTTCAGCTCGGCAAGGCTGTAGCCCTTGGCTTCGATACGGGCCAGGATGGCCCCGGTCAGGTTACGGGCGACGCCGTCGGGCTTGATCAGGACGAGGGTGCGCTCAGTGGTCACAACTGCTCCAATGCGTTGGTGGGGTTTCGGGTCAAGTCTACGGGGACAGGCTTACGGGGTCTGCGGTTGGGCGGGACCCGCGGCCTGGTCCGGGTGGGTGGCTTCCCATTCGGCCTGTTCGCGGGCGCGCTGGGCGGCTTCCCGGTCCAGCCGGATGCCGGTCCGGATTCCGTACCACCAGGCCAGCGCAAAGAGGGCGCCCACCAGGAACATGGCCGGCTCGAAAATGCCGGTGAGGATCAGGACAAGCTGCAGGATCCACCCCAGGCCGATGCCCCAGGGCTTGTTGAGGACTGCGCAGGCGAAGATCATGACCACGCTGAGGCCGATGCCGACGCCGAGGATCAGGGCGGGCGGGAACTCCCCGCGGCGCAGGCCGAACACCACCAGGGTGGCGAAGAACATGACAAACGCCTCGAGCAGCAGCACGGTTGAGGCGAACATGACCTTGGTGGAACGCCGCTTCTTGGGCATGCCGGGCCGCCACTCGCGCTGGGCTTTTGTCAGTCTGGCCATGGTCATGCCTCCGTTTTTCCGAGCAGGATCCGCGCCTCGGCCACCAGGGTGATCGATCCGGTGACCAGGACGGCCCCGGAGAGGTCATCATTGGCTTCAGCCCGCTCCACGGCCCATTCCAGGGCGTCATCCAGTTTCTCGGCGATGTGGACGTTGTCCTCGCCGAAGCCGAGGTCGATGGCAAGCTCTGCCAGCTCCGCTGCCGGTACGGCGCGCGGTGAGTTGGACTGGGTGAAGCAGTACTCCACGGCCACGTCCCCCAGGGATTCCTTGAGCTGGCGGAGGATCTCTTCGGCGTCCTTCTCCTTGAGCACCCCTACCACTGGAACCAACCGGGTGAAGGTGAATGCTTCGTGCAGGGCGGCAGCTGAGGCCTTGATGCCGTCGGGGTTGTGGGCAGCGTCCACGATGATGGTGGGCGCGGTCCGCACCACTTCGAGGCGCCCGGGTGACGTCACTGCGGCGAAGCCTTCCTGCAGGACCTCGAAGTCGAGTTCCTTTTCGCCGCCGAAAAATGCTTCCAGGGCTGCCACGGCCACGGCGGCGTTCTGCGCCTGGTGGGCGCCGTGCAGCGGTACCAGCAGGTCCGGGTAGCGGCCGGCGATCCCCTGGACGGTGACCATCTGCCCGCCCACGGCCACGGTCCGTGACTCGACGCCGAACTCAACGCCCTCGAAGCGGAAGGGCACGCCCACTTCCTTGGCCTTTTCCAGCAGCACCTGGGCCGCGTCAAGGGGCTGCGCTGCGCTGATGAGGTAGCCGCCGGGCTTGATGATGCCGGCCTTTTCGTACGCGATGTCCTCGGTGGTGTCGCCCAGCAGGTCCGTGTGGTCCAGCGAAATCGGTGTCACCACCGATACCTGGCCGTCGCCCACGTTGGTGGCGTCGGTGATGCCACCAAGGCCCACTTCGATGATGGCCACGTTGACGGGCTGGTCGGCGAAAATGGCGAAGCCCAGGATGGTGAGGCACTCGAAGTACGTCAGCCGGGGCTGCCCTTCGGCTTCCAGTTCGGCGTCCACGATCTGCAGGTAGGGCCGGATTTCGTCCCAGATCCTGACGAACGTCTCATCGGATACGGGGTGGCCGTCGATGCTGATCCGTTCGGTGACCTTGGACAGGTGCGGGCTGGTGTAGCGTCCCGTGCTCAAGCCATGGGCGCGGAGCACGGATTCGATCATCCGCGAGGTGGAGGTCTTGCCGTTGGTTCCGGTGACATGGATGATCGGATACGCCTTGTTGGGCTCGCCGAGCACGTCCATGGCGCGGAACAGCGGCGCAAGGCGGGGCTCCATCTTGTTTTCCGGCGCCCGTCCCAGGAGTTCGGCGTAGACGCTTTCCACGGAGAATTCGTCGGTCATGTCCTAGGCCTCCATTTTTTCGACGGCGACGGCAGGTTCGGACACGTCGCCCGGCCCGGCGGCCAGCTCCACCGTCAGGGTTTCGCCCTTGACCAGTTCAGCATTGGCCAGCAGGGCATCCACCACGTTCTGCTGCGCCGTGACGGTGGTCCGGATCCGGTCGCTGACGTTGAGTCCGGCGTCCTTGCGGGCCTGCTGGATGGCGCGGACCATGTCGCGTGCCAGGCCCTCGGCCTCCAGTTCAGGGGTGACCTCGGTGTTCAGGACCACGAAGCCGCCGCCGGGCAGCACGGCAACAGCGGCAGAACCGCCCTCGGACTCTGCCACCACCGTCTCCAGCGTGTACTCCTGGGGCTCCAGTTGCAGCCCACCCGCGGTGACCACACCGGCGTCGTCCACGGACCAGTCGCCGGACTTGGAACCCTTGATGGCCACCTGGACGTTCTTGCCCAGGCGCGGGCCGGCAGCACGGGCATTCACCACCAGCTTCTGCTGGATACCGAATTCCTCAGGGGAAGCGGTGGCTGCGTCGAGCAGGCGGACGGCGCGGAGGTTGAGCTCATCGGCGACGACGGCGGCGAAGCCTTCCAGCGCATCCGCCCCGGGTGCCACGACGGTGAGTTCCTGGAGGGGAAGGCGGACGCGCAGGTTGGCTCCCTTGCGGAGCGAGGACCCGGTGGAGCAAATCTGCTGGACCCGGTCCATTGCCTCCACCAGGGCCGGGTTGGCCGGGAAGAGGTCAGCGTCCGGCCAGTCAGCCAGGTGCACGGAGCGGCCGCCGGTCAGGCCGCGCCAGATCTCCTCGGAGACCAGGGGCAGCAGCGACGCAGCAGCACGGGTTACGGTCTCCAGCGCGGTGAACAGGGCGTCGAAGGCGTCCTGGTCCTCGTCGAAGAACCGCTGCCGGCTGCGGCGGACGTACCAGTTGGTGAGCATGTCCAGGTAGCTGCGCAGCGAGTCGCAGGCGCCGGAGATGTCATAGGTGTCCAGCTGCTCGGTCATGTTCCGCACCAGGTCGCCGGTGTTGGCCAGCAGGTACTGGTCCAGGGTGTCCGCATACCCGTCGTAGCGCAGCTTCGCATCGTAGCCCTGTCCTGCGGCAGCAGCGTTGGTGTACAGGGTGAAGAAGCTGTACACGTTCCACAGCGGCAGGATGACCTGGCGGACGCCGTCGCGGATGCCCTGCTCGGTGACGATCAGGTTGCCGCCGCGCAGGATGGGGCTGGACATGAGGAACCAGCGCATGGCGTCGGAGCCGTCGCGGTCCAGGACCTCGGACACGTCCGGGTAGTTGCGCAGGCTCTTGGACATCTTCTGGCCGTCGGAACCCAGGACGATGCCGTGGCTGATGACGTTGCGGAACGCCGGCCGGTCGAACAGCGCCGTGGACAGGATGTGCAGCATGTAGAACCAGCCGCGGGTTTGCCCGATGTATTCGACGATGAAGTCAGCCGGGTTGTGGGTGTTGAACCAGGCCTCGTTCTCGAACGGGTAATGCACCTGGCCATACGGCATGGAGCCGGAGTCGAACCAGACGTCCAGGACGTCCTCCACGCGGCGCATGACGGACTGGCCTTCTTCGGGCGTGCGGAGGTCGTCCGGGTTGGGCCTGGTGAGCTCGTCGATGAACGGACGGTGCAGGTCCACCTGTCCGTCCTTGTTCAGCGGCAACCGGCCGAAGTCGGCTTCGATTTCCGCCAGGGAGCCGTAAACGTCCGTGCGGGGGTATTCGGGGTCCGTGGACTGCCACACCGGGATGGGGCTGCCCCAGTAGCGGTTACGGCTGATGGACCAGTCGCGGGCGTTGGCGAGCCACTTTCCGAACTGGCCGTCCTTGACGTTGCCGGGGATCCAGTTGATCTCCTGGTTCAGTTCGGACATGCGGTCCTTGAACTTGGTGACCTCCACGTACCAGGAGGACACCGCGCGGTAGATCAGCGGGTTGCGGCAGCGCCAGCAGTGCGGGTAGCTGTGCTCGTAGCTGGCCTGGCGGACCAGGCGGCCCTGGGCGCGGAGCACCTGGGTGATGGGCTTGTTGGCTTCGAAGACCTGCAGTCCCACGATGTCGTGGAGGTCGCCGTGCTTGAACAGGGGCAGGAACTTTGCTCCCTCGTCCACGGAGAGCACCACGGGGATGCCTGCCTCCTCGCAGACCTTCTGGTCGTCCTCACCATAGGCGGGCGCCTGGTGGACGACGCCGGTGCCGTCCGTGGTGGTGACGTAGTCGGCCACCACGAAGCGCCAGGCGTTCTCCATGCCGTACTTCTCGTTGTCGGCGAAGTCGTCCCACAGCCGCTGGTATTCCAGCCCTTCCAGCTCGGCGCCGGTGTGGGTGGAGACGACGGCGGCTTCCGCTTCCTCGAAGCTGTCGTAGCCCAGGTCCTTGGCGTAGCTGCCCAGCAGGTCCGCTGCGAGCAGGAAGCTCCCGGTGACGGGGGCGTCGGTGGAGGCCGCCTTGATGCCGTTGGGGCCGGCGGGCAGCACGGCGTAAGTGATGGAAGGCCCGACGGCGAGCGCGGCGTTGGTGGGCAGCGTCCAGGGGGTGGTGGTCCAGGCGAGGGCCTGCACGCCGGCAAGCTCCTTGGAAACCTCCGACTCCCCCGCGAGGATGGGGAACGTGACGGTGACGGTCTGGTCCTGGCGGTTCTTGTAGACGTCGTCGTCCATGCGCAGCTCGTGGTTGGACAGCGGCGTTTCATCTTTCCAGCAGTACGGGAGGACGCGGTAGCCGTTGTAGGTCAGGCCCTTGTCGTGCAGCTGCTTGAACGCCCAGAGGACCGATTCCATGTACTCGACGTTGAGGGTCTTGTAGTCGTTGTCGAAGTCCACCCAGCGGGCCTGGCGGGTGACGTAGCTGCGCCATTCGTCGGCGTACTTCATCACGGAGGCGCGGCAGGCGTCGTTGAACTTGTCGATGCCCATGGCTTCGATCTGGGTCTTGTCCGTCATGCCCAGTTGCTTCATGGCCTCGAGCTCGGCGGGCAGGCCGTGGGTGTCCCAGCCGAAGCGGCGCTCCACGCGCTTGCCGCGCTGGGTCTGGTAGCGGCCGACGAGGTCTTTGGCGTAGCCGGTGAGGAGGTGTCCGTAGTGCGGCAGGCCGTTGGCGAAGGGCGGGCCGTCGTAGAACACGAATTCGTTGCTGCCGGGCTCGCCGCCGGGGGCGTCGGCACTGCGCTGGTCGATGCTGGCCTGGAAGGTGCCGTCCTGGTCCCAGTACTTCAGGATGCGTTCTTCGATCTCCGGGAACTTCACGGAGGCGGAAACGCCGGCGCTGCCCTTGGAAGCGGTGCTGGAGGCCGAGGCCTTGGGGTAAAACGTCATGTTCGACATCCTGGGTTGAGCGTGGTGAACCCCGGCAGGGCCGGATGTTCCGTTCAGGATGCGAGGACGGCTTCCGTGCCGTCTTTGAAAGACTTCACGCCCACCGCGGTACCACCTCACTTACCGGCGCCGCGTGTCTTCCGCAAGGAACACGCGCTGCCCCGGCCTCTCATTACTGCTGTGACGGGCTTACCCGTCCGGTTCTACTGGCGCGGCCACTCTTTGCCTGGGCCGCGTGTTCTTCCGGAAGCTCGCCGGTGATTGCCGGGTCATCGCCAACCCCGAGTCTACTATCGCCGTGGCGTCCTGTGCCATTCCGGCAGCATCGCGCCGCACCCCGTTCCCGGTCCCGGGACTCCCTGTCCCGGCGCCTCCCGGGGAACTGGCGGTGAAGGGGCGCGGAATTAGGGAGGCAGTTGAGGGCAGTGACCGCTGTCCGGCCAGGACCGGGCCGCCAATAATGGACAGATGCGAGCGGTGCAGCCATCCGTGCCGGGCCTGCGGCCCAGCCTTTTGCGCCGGGCGGCTTCCTGGGCCTGCTGGTCAATCGCGGCCGTCTTGTGGCTGCCCGCAGCAGGGCTGACCATCGTGCGCTTCGCCGGCGGGGGGTCCGGTACTCCGTGGGTCCAGTTGCTGTCCCTGTTCCCCGCCAGTTTGTTCGCGTCCGTTGCCGCGGCGGCAGTCGCGCTGGCCGCCGCGGCCCTGGAACTCCGGGGGGCGCGAATTGTGCTGGCCGTGCTGGCCACCGGTCTCCTGGTAGGCCAGATGTTGATAGTGGCGCCGCGTATCGTCCCCGTGTACACGGCCGGGGGGACACTCTTTGGGCGGCCGGCCCACGCCGTTGCGGCCGCAAACCATGCCGGCGTGCACCCGCTGACCGTGATGGCACTGAACGTAGGCTCCACGGGCGTGGATCCTGCCGCACTGCTGGGGCAGGCCCGGGCACGGGACGTCGACATTCTCGCCCTTCCCGAACTGGCCCTTGAAGGCCTGGCAAACCTTGAAGCGGCAGGAATTGGCGTGGACTTTCCTTACCGGGTCATCGATGTTGACGGAGCCGGCACCGGCAACGCCATCTTCTCCCGCTATCCACTCGTGCCGATGCCACGCGTGCCCGGTACGTCCTTCTACCAGACCCGGGCCATCGCCGACGTCCCGGGCACCGGTGGTGGCATCCAGCTGACCTCGGTGCACATTGATTCCCCCCGCCTTGGACATACGCCATCCTGGCGGGCGGAACTCGACCAGCTGGCAGGCCTGCAGCGGGGACTCCCGGCGGACAGGAGCTCCGTCCTCCTGGGCGACTTCAATGCCGGCCACGACCACGCCGCATTCCGGAACCTGCTCGCCGCCGGCCTTACAGATGCCGCAGGGACCGCGGGGATGGGCCTTGTCCCCACCTGGCCCATCAATGCGCCGGTGCCCGCCTTTACAGCCATCGACCACATCCTTGTGAGCCATGGCATCAGGGTGGTGGGGTTCAGCACGGTTGAATTCCCCGGGACGGACCACGCCGCCGTTGTCGGCACACTGGACGCCTTGCCCTGAACCGCGTCCCTGTCCGCTGCCGGAGGAGGGCTGCCACCGGCACGGCGCATTCCCTAGACTCGGCTCATGACAGCTTCCGTTCCCTCTCCCGGGCGGACGCGGGCGGCCACCGTCGGCAGGTGGCTGTTCGTACCGGTCGCGTTGCCGGTGGCAGCCGTGTCGGCCGTACGCGCCGTACCGGTGGAGTGGCCCGTCCTGGGGGTGCAGCTGGTGGCGTTCATGCCGTGGGCGGCAGTGCCTGCCGCGGCAGCCTTGCTCCTCGCATTCCTGGGGCGGAGCCGGTGGCAGCAGGTCCTGGCTGCATCGCTGGTGGGGTGCCAGGCGTTCTGGCTGTTTCCGCTGGATGTCCGCGGGCCCGCTGCCGAGGCGGCCGGACATGAGGTCACCCTGGTGGCCATGAGCATCAACGCGGAACTGGGCGGCGCGGACGCAGCGGGGATCGTGGACCTGGTCCGTGAACGTCATGTTGGCCTGCTGGCAGTGCAGGAGTACACGCCGCAGCTAGCACTGAAACTGACGGCGGCGGGACTGGACGGACTGCTTCCGCACCGGATTGCCCACACCAGGGATGGCGCCGGGGGAACTGCGGTCTACTCGTCGTTCGTGCTCGAGGACTCCGGGACGCTTCCGCACACCGGGTTCAGCATGCCGGTTGTGCGGCTCGACCTGGCCGATGGCAGTGGATCCTCCCTTCGGGTTGTGGCCGTGCACACCGTGGCGCCGGCGGGCAGCGCCGTGAACCAGTGGCGCAAGGAACTGGCCACGGTGGCCGGGGCCGGCGCCGGTTCCGGCCCCCTGCTGCTGGCCGGGGACTTCAACGCAACCTACGACCACCGGGAATTCCGTTCGCTGCTGGCCGGGGCTGGGGGCGGCCGGACCCTGGTGGACGTGGCGGCTTCAGCGGGCAGCAGGCTGGTGCCCACCTGGCCCATGCGCGGCTACCGCCTGCCGGGAATTGCCCTGGACCACCTGGTGACCACCCGCGACATCACCGGCTCCGGCTACTCAGTCCACCCACTGGCCGGGACGGACCATGCCGCTGTGGTGGCCACCCTGCACATCGAGGTCCCCTAGCCCTTCCGGATCAGCTTGTGCGTGGCTGCCTGCGCCACCGGCCGGACGACGATCTGGTCAAGGTTCACGTGGTGTGGGGCGCTGACGGCGTAGCGGACGACGTCGGCCACATCCTCTGCGGTCAGCGGCTTCTCCACGCCCTGGTAGACCTTTTCTGCGGACTGCGCATCCCCGAGCCGGTTGAGGGCGAACTCCTCGGTCTGCACCAGCCCCGGCGCCACCTCGATGACCCGCACGTTGTGCTCAGCCTCTTCGAGCCGGAGGGCGTTGGTCATGGCGTGCTGCCCGAACTTGGCAGCGTTGTAGCCGCCCCCGCCTTCGTAGGCGTCCAGCCCCGCGGTGGAGGTGAGGTTCAGGACGGTGCCCGCGCCGGTGGCCCGCAGCATCGGAAGGAACGCGCGGGTGAGCTTGAGGGTTCCCAGGACGTTGACGCGGTACATCCATTCCCAGTCGGCGGTGTTGGCATCACCCACCTTGTCAGCACCGCGGGCGCCGCCGGCGATGTTGATCAGCGTGTCAATGCCGCCTGCTTCGGTGACCTGGGCGAGCAGCCGGGACACGTCGTCGTCCTCTGCGATGTCTGCGGGAATCGCGACGGCGCCTGTCTCCCCTTCCAGCGCCGCCAGCCTGTCGGCCCGGCGTGCCACGGCGAAGACCGTCCACCCGTCGGCGCGCAGGGCACGCACCGTTGCCTCTCCGATTCCACTGCTCGCGCCGGTCACCAATGCTGCCTTTTTCTGCAAGTCCTCAGTCATGGCACCACCCTAGCGGGATCAGCCGCCGGGCCGTCCCTGGAGGTAATCAAGCAGGACCCGCGCGTGGTTGGCGTCCGTATTGCGGGCGGCGTAGAGCAGGGTGACCCTGGGATGTTCCCCCGCCAGTTCCAGCAGGTCCCCAACGGCCGGATTGGCGTCCAGTTCGGACCGGTAGCGTTCGCTGAAACCAGCGAACTGTTCGGGGCGGTGGTTGAACTCCTTGCGCAGCTCCGTGGAGGGTGCCACGTCCTTGAGCCAAAGGTCGACGGCGGCGTTTTCCTTGGCCATCCCCCGCGGCCAAAGCCTGTCCACCAGCACCCGGAAGCCGTCGTCGTCCGCCGGCGGCTCGTAGATGCGCTTCACGCCGAAGGTTGCCCGGAACTCTCCCATGGCCCGCATGCTACCCCTGTCCGCGTCCGCCCGGGCAAGACGGGTTGGGTGGGATGGAGCCAGCATGAAAGAATTGCCCAATGGCTGAAGACACGCAGGGTACAGACACGCCCACCACCGCCCCCATTAACGTTCCGGACAAACCGGCCCTCGAAGGCCTCGAAGCCGCGCTCACTCGGCGCTGGCTGTCCGAAGGAACCTACAAGTTCAACCCCGACACCACCCGGGAGCAGGTCTACTCGATCGACACTCCCCCGCCCACAGCGTCGGGATCCCTTCATGTGGGGCACATGTTCTCCTTCACCCAGACGGACGTCCAGGCACGCTACATGCGCATGACCGGCAGGAACGTCTTCTACCCCATGGGCTGGGACGACAACGGCCTGCCCACCGAACGCAGGGTCCAGAACTACTACGGCGTCCGCTGCGATCCGGCCATCCCGTACAACGCCGACTACCGGCCGCCCGCGCAGCCGGCCAAGAACCAGCGTGATTTTGACGTTGTGTCCCGGCAGAACTTCATCGAACTGTGTGAGGAACTGGCCGTTGAGGACGAGAAGGTCTTCGAAAACCTGTTCCAGACCCTGGGCCTGTCCGTTGACTGGGACCTGACCTACCGCACCATCGATGACACTTCCCGCGCGGTGTCCCAGCGCGCCTTCCTGGCCAACCTGGCCGCCGGGGACGCCTACATGGCCGAGGCTCCCACGCTGTGGGACGTCACCTTCCGCACGGCCGTGGCACAGGCCGAGCTTGAGGACCGCGAAGTTGCCGGGGCCTACTACCGCTACCCCTTCTTCACCGAAGACGGGGACAAGGTATTCATCGAGACCACCCGTCCGGAGCTGCTGGCCGCGTGTGCCGCACTGGTGGCGAACCCCGACGACGAGCGGTACCAGCCGCTGTTCGGCAAGACCGTGAAGTCCCCGCTGTTCGATGTTGAACTCGAGGTCAAGGCCCACCCGCTGGCCAAGGCGGACAAGGGCTCCGGCATCGCCATGGTCTGCACCTTCGGTGACCTGACCGACGTCACCTGGTGGCGCGAACTGCAGCTGCCCACCCGCGCCATCATGGGCCGCGACGGCCGCATCATCGCCGAAACCCCCGAGTGGATCACCACTGAGGCGGGCAAGGAGGCGTACGCCGCCATCGCCGGGAAGACTGCTTTTTCCGCCAAGGAAGCCGTGGTGGAACTCCTCAAGGAAGCCGGCCTGCTCGACGGTGAACCCAAGAAGATCACGCACCCGGTGAACTTCTTCGAAAAGGGCGACAAGCCCCTCGAAGTGGTCACGTCCCGCCAGTGGTACATCCGCAACGGCGGCCGCGACGAGGACCGCCGTGAACGCCTCATTGGCCGGGGCAAGGACATCGACTTCCACCCGTCCTTCATGCGTTCCCGTTACGAGAACTGGATTGCCGGCCTGAACGGTGACTGGCTGGTCTCCCGCCAGCGGTTCTTCGGCGTGCCCATTCCCGTCTGGTACCCGCTCGACGCGCAGGGAAACCCGGACTACGACAACCCCGTCCTGCCGTCCGACGGCATGCTCCCGGTGGATCCTGCGGCGGATGCCGCCCCGGGCTTCGAGGAGGCACAGCGCGACCAGCCCAACGGCTTCACCGGCGACGCCGACGTCCTGGACACCTGGGCCACGTCCTCCCTGACCCCGCAGATCGTGGGCGGCTGGAGCCGGGACGAGGACCTGTTCGCCAAGGTCTACCCGTTCGACCTGCGCCCCCAGGGCCACGACATCATCCGCACCTGGCTGTTCTCCTCGGTGGTCCGCGCCGACGCACTGCAGGATTGCGCACCATGGAAGCACGCGGCCATCTCCGGCTGGATCCTGGACCCGGACCGCAAGAAGATGTCCAAGTCCAAGGGCAACGTGGTGGTGCCCACGGACGTGCTGAACGAGTACGGTTCAGACGCCGTCCGTTATTGGGCCGCCTCTGCACGGCTGGGCGCCGACACCGCCTACGAGATCGCGCAGATGAAGATCGGCCGCCGCCTGGCCATCAAGCTCCTGAACGCCTCCAAGTTCGTCCTGAACCTGGGCGCCACCGAGAACTCCGTGCTCTCGGGCGATCTTGCCGTGCTGACGAATCCCCTGGACCGTGCACTCCTTGCCCAGCTGGCCGACGTCGTGGCGCAGTCCACCAAGGCATTCGACAATTACGACTACGCCCGGGCCCTGCAGCTCACGGAGTCGTTCTTCTGGCAGTTCACCGATGACTATGTGGAACTGATCAAGGACCGGGCCTACGGGGCCGCAGGCGAAGCGGAGCAGGCTTCCGTGCTGGCCGCGCTGGCCACCACCCTGGACACCCTCCTGCGGCTGTTCGCCCCGTTCCTGCCGTTCGCCACGGAGGAAGTATGGAGCTGGTGGCGCAACGGGTCCGTGCACCGGGCCGAATGGCCGGCCGCGCTGGAGATCCCGGACGGCGACACCACCATGCTGGCAACGGTGGGCGTGGCACTCAGCGGTGTCCGCAAGGCCAAGTCCGAGGCCAAGGTCAAGCAGCGCACCGAGGTGTTGTCCGCCACCATCACGGCGCCTGAAGCGCTGACAGCCCAGCTGCAGGCCGGGCTGGCCGATTTGAAGGCTGCGTCCAACGCCCGGGAGATCACACTGGTGGTGGGTGAGGGCGACCTCACGGTCTCAGATGTTGCCCTGGCACCGAGCGACGAGCCCGCCAAGGCCTGACGCCGGACCATAGCCACGTCGGCCTGTTTACAGGCAAAGGGGAAGCCCCATCAGCGTTTTGCCGTTGGTGGGGCTTCGACTTTTCGGCCATCCGGTGACGTGCTCTGATGGTCTGGCAGGATCCTCTGATCTTCAGGTCTTACTACCCCGTCACTGGTAGCTTGCATTCAACTTTGCCGATGGCTGCGTCAACTGACAAATCACTGAATCTTTGGTTCCTGCGTCCCCTTCTTTCGAAGTGGTAGGAACTATTGTTCTCCTGCGCCGCACCACGTGCAAGGGCCCCGGGATAACTACATTCAGGTAGTTATCCCGGGGCCCTTGCAGCGCTTCAGTGTCCGGCGTTCAGTCGAATTCCGGGCTCTCGGTGCGGCTGCGCTTCAACTCGAAGAAGTGCGGATAGGCAGCGATGGCCGTGGTGGCGTCCCAGATCCTGCCGGCTTCCTCACCGCGGGGGATGCGGGTCAGCACCGGGCCGAAGAACGCGGTGCCGTTGAAGGCCACCACAGGGGTGCCGACGTCCTGGCCCACCAGCGAGATTCCTTCCTCATGGCTGGCCCGCAGCTTCTGGTCGTACGCATCGGAGGTGGCCGCATCGGCCAGGGAGGCGGGGAGCCCGCAATCAGCGAGGGCCTTGGTGATGACCTCGGTACGGTCTTTTTCGCCCTGGTTGTGGATCAGCGTGCCCATGGCATCGTAGAGCGGCTTGATGACCTGCGGCCCATGCTCTTCCCGGGCGGCGATGATCACACGGACCATGCCCCATGCGTTGTCCATGGATTCACGGTAGCCGGGGTCCAGGTCCCGTCCCTCGTTCAGGACTGCCAGGCTCATGACGTGCCATTCGGTCTCGATGTCCCGCACGGCTTCCACTTCCCCGATCCAGCGGGAAGTGACCCAGGCGAAGGGGCAGAGGGGGTCGAACCAGAAGTCGGCTTTGTTCTTTGCGGGTGCAGTCACGGAGGTCCTCTCGGTCAGGCAGACTTACGGCGCTTGGCCACGTGCGGAATCATGGTGGGTTCGGCGCCCCGCAGGACCACGTCTTCGGTGATCACTACGCTGGCCACGTCCTCGCGGCTGGGAAGATCGAACATCACGGGGAGCAGGACTTCCTCCAGGATCGCGCGCAGGCCGCGGGCGCCGGTACCCCGTTCCAGGGCCTGGTCGGCAATGGCTTCCAGGGCGGTGTCGTCAAACACGAGCTCCACGCCGTCGATCTGGAACATCTTCTGGTACTGCTTCACCAGCGCGTTCTTGGGAGTGGAAAGGATTTGGATCAGGGCATCGCGGTCCAGGTTGGACACGGTGGTGATGACCGGGAGCCTGCCGATGAACTCGGGGATCAGGCCGAACTTGAGCAGGTCCTCCGGCATGACCTCACCATAGGAGTCAACCTTCTTGCTGGCCTCGTTCAGTGGAGCACCGAAACCGATGCCCTTCCGTCCGGAGCGGGAACCGATGATCTCTTCCAGGCCGGCAAACGCGCCGGCCACGATGAACAGGACGTTGGTGGTGTCGATCTGGATGAATTCCTGGTGCGGGTGCTTCCGTCCGCCCTGCGGCGGTACCGAGGCTACGGTCCCTTCGAGGATCTTCAGGAGGGCCTGCTGCACGCCCTCGCCGGACACGTCGCGGGTGATGGACGGGTTTTCGCTCTTTCGGGAGATCTTGTCGATCTCGTCGATGTAGATGATGCCCTGTTCGGCCTTCTTGACGTCGTAGTCAGCGGCCTGGATGAGCTTGAGGAGGATGTTCTCCACGTCTTCGCCCACATACCCCGCCTCGGTGAGGGCGGTGGCGTCGGCCACGGCGAACGGCACGTTCAGGCGGCGGGCGAGGGTCTGCGCCAGGTAGGTCTTGCCGCAGCCGGTGGGGCCAATGAGGAGGATGTTCGACTTGGCGATCTCGACGTCGTCGTGGTGCCCGCCGTCCCCGAGGTTTCCGGACTTGGGCGCGTGGCCTGCCTGGATGCGCTTGTAGTGGTTGTAGACCGCGACGGCGAGGGAGCGCTTGGCGGGCTCCTGTCCGATGACGTATTCCTGCAGGAAGTCGAAGATTTCGCGCGGCTTGGGCAACTCGAAGCTGCCGAGGTCGGCGACTTCCGCGAGCTCTTCCTCAATGATTTCGTTGCACAACTCGATGCATTCATCGCAGATGTAGACACCGGGGCCGGCAATCAGCTTGCGCACCTGCTTCTGGCTCTTTCCGCAGAAAGAGCACTTCAGCAGATCCGTGCTCTCGCCAATCCGAGCCATATATGAACCCCTTAGTATCCTGCTGCCTGGCAGCCCTGCACCATTGCTGAAATCTTTACCGGCCGGCACGGCCCGGTTTGTGACAACATCCACTCTAGGTCACATTCGGTCCCAAGGGTGGAATGAAAAGGCCGGTGCGGCCAAATGAACTGGACCGCACCGGCTTTCGGTACTGCTACCTCGTGATTGCCTGGGGCTTGATCTTGCGGGAGTCAAGAACCTGGTCGATGAGGCCGTATGCCTGGGCTTCTTCGGCGGTGAGGATCTTGTCGCGCTCGATGTCGTTGTTGACCTGCTCCGACGTGCGTCCGGAGTGCTGGGCCAGGGTGTCCTCCAGCCAGGAGCGCATGCGCATGACCTCTGCGGCCTGGATCTCCAGGTCCGAGGCCTGACCGCCCTGGCCGCCGGACAAAGCCGGCTGGTGGATGAGGACGCGGGCGTTGGGCAGCGCCAGGCGCTTGCCGGGCGTGCCCGCAGCCAGCAGGACCGCGGCCGCGCTGGCGGCCTGGCCCAGGCAGACCGTCTGGATCTCGGGGCGGATGTACTGCATGGTGTCGTAGATCGCCGTCATGGCCGTGAAGGAGCCGCCGGGCGAGTTGATGTACAGCGTGATGTCGCGGTCCGGGTCCGTGGACTCCAGGACCAGCAGCTGGGCCATGATGTCATCGGCGGAAGCGTCATCCACCTGCACGCCGAGGAAGATGATGCGGTCCTCGAAGAGCTTGGTGTAGGGGTCCTGGCGCTTGAAGCCGTAGGGGGTGCGTTCCTCGAACTGCGGCAGGACGTAGCGGCTGGACGGAAGATTCCCGGCTGACCACCCGAAGTTGTAGTTCATTGTGTTTGCTCCTGATCGAAAGGGGTTCTGGATGCCGGTTAGTTCTGGGAGGCTGATTCGCCGGAGGAACCGTTGGACGTTCCGCCGCCGCCTGAGACGGAGCCGGCGTGCGCGGCGATCTTGTCGAAGAAACCGTATTCGAGTGCTTCGGTGGCTGTGAACCACTTGTCGCGGTCGTTGTCCTTGAGGATGGTTTCAACGGTCTGGCCGGTCTGCTCGGCGGTGAGTTCCGCCATGACCTTCTTCATGTGCAGTATGAGCTCGGCCTGGATCTTGATATCGGAAGCGGTGCCGCCGATGCCGCCGGACGGCTGGTGCATCAGCACGCGGGCGTTGGGGGTGGCGTAGCGCTTGCCCTTGGTGCCGGAGGAGAGCAGGAACTGTCCCATGGATGCGGCCAGGCCGGTGGCGACGGTCACAACGTCGTTCGGAATGAACTGCATGGTGTCGTAGATGGCCATGCCTGCCGTGACGGAGCCGCCGGGAGAGTTGATGTAAAGGTAGATGTCCTTCTCCGGGTTTTCGGCCGAGAGCAGGAGCAGCTGCGAGCAGATCGCGTTGGCGTTGTCATCACGCACCTCCGAGCCCAGCCAGATGATCCGCTCCTTGAGGAGGCGGTTGTAAATGTAGTTGTCCTGGGCTGCAGGATCGACGGTCGCCATCCGGGGGGCCTCTGAGTGCTGTGACATGTTTACTTACCTCTCACTGGTGACGGTGACATCACTGAAAATCACTACTTGGACACTAACCGGTTTCACGGGTGTTTTGTTCGCGCACCGACGGCTGTTCGCTGACGGCGCACGATCACCGAACCGGCAGCGGGCTGCTTCCCGCAGAACGCGAACGGCCCCCGGATCGAAGGGATCCGGGGGCCGTTGCTGCGGTTCAGGAAGGACTATGCCTTGGCGTCAGCCGTGGTGTCCTCGGCTTCGACAACCTCTGCCTCGGCGGCTTCGGTCTCAGCAACCTCGGCGTCGGCCGCGGGAGCCTCTTCGCCGGCGGGGCGCACGAAGTCGCTCAGGTCAACAGCCTTGCCCTCCGTGTCGGTCACCGTGGCCTGGCCCAGGACGACGGCCAGTGCCTTGCGGCGGCGCACCTCGGAAACCATCATGGGGACCTGGCCGCTCTGATCGATGATCTGGGCGAACTGGTTGGGGTCCATGCCGTACTGGCTGGCGGTGGTGACGATGTAGTCGATCAGCTCGCTCTGGCTGACGTTGACTTCTTCCTTCTCCGCGATGGCGTCGAGGATGATTTCGTTCTGGAAGGCGCGGGCCGTGTTGGCGCGGACCTCTTCGCGGTGCTCTTCGGTGTCGTGCTCGCCGTCACCGTGGCCGTTGCCCTCCTGGAAGTGGGCTTCGAGCTGCTCTTCGACGACGGAGTCCGGAACCGGAACCTCCACGAGTTCCACCAGCTTGTCCAGGACCTTGTCGCGGGCTTCAACACCCTGCTCGACGATCTTGGACTCGGCGGCCTGCTTGGCCAGGTCTTCGCGCAGTTCGGCGAGGGTGTCGAACTCGGAGGCCAGCTGTGCGAAGTCGTCGTTCGCCTCGGGCAGTTCGCGTTCCTTGACGGCCTTGACCACTACCTTGACCTGGGCGGCTTCGCCGGCGTGGTCGCCGCCCACCAGGGTGGTGTCGAAGATGGCGTCTTCGTCGGCGCTGAGGCCGGTCACGGCTTCGTCCATGCCCTCAAGCATGGTGCCGGCGCCTACCTGGTAGGACAGGCCGGCAGCGGAGTCGACCTCTTCGCCGTCGATCGTGGCGGTGATGTCGATGGTGAGGAAGTCGCCGTCGGCAGCGGGGCGGTCAACGGACTTCAGGGTGCCGAAGCGGCCACGCAGTTCGTCCAGGGCCTTGTCCACGTCGGCGTCGGAGGATTCCGCAGCGGCGACCTGGACCTCGAGGCCTGCGTAGTCCGGGAGTTCGATTTCGGGGCGGACGTCGACCTCGGCGGCGAACTTCAGGCCGCCGTCGGTGGCGGAGGGGTCCGGAACCTCGGTGATTTCCACCTCGGGACGGCTCAGCGGGCGGATGCCGGATTCCTGCACGGCAGCCTGGTACCAGCCGTTGAGGCCGTCATTGATGGCGGTCTCCAGGACGTAGCCACGGCCGACGCGCTGGTCGATGAGCTTGGCGGGAACCTTGCCCTTGCGGAACCCGGGAACCTGGATCTGCGACGCGACGGTCTTGTAGGCCGAGTCGATGCTGGGCTTCAGTTCCTCAAAGGGGACCTCAACATTGAGCTTGACCCGCGTGGGGGTGAGGTTCTCGACAGCGCTCTTCACGGTCTAAGTACTCCTGGGTTGTGGGATGAGTTTCTGCAACGCAATGTGTGTCCAGGCCGGCTGGTCCTGGCCGCAGAGTCGGGGTGACAGGATTTGAACCTGCGACTTCCTGCTCCCAAAGCAGGCGCTCTAGCCAAGCTGAGCTACACCCCGTAAGTGCACAGGCAAGTCTACGGTGATACGCGTCGCGAATGCACATTTGACACGTAGGCCATGGATTAGGTTTAGTTGTATCCGGCTTGGACAGCCAGCCCGGAGTTTCCGCGAAAAACGGATCTTCCTCCGGGGACGTAGCTTAATGGTAAAGCCTCAGTCTTCCAAACTGATTACGCGGGTTCGATTCCCGTCGTCCCCTCCATGACAAAAGGACCCCTCAGTTGAGGGGTCCTTTTGCGTTTGCCCCTAGCCCTGCGGCTGCTGGCAGTAGGGGCACCAGTAGAGGTTCCGCCCGGCGAGGTCGGCCATGAGCACGATGGTGCGGCATACCCGGCAGGGCAGCCCGTGCCGCTTGTAGACGAAATGGACGTCGTCGCGGTGCGGGAAGTGGGCGCTCCTGGCCGGCACCGGTTCCCCTGCCGCGGCAACCTTGGCTGCCGTGGTGCCGTTGAGCGTCCAGTATTTCGGCGGGGTGGTGATGATCCGCCCGTCCGCCACACCGTCATTCATGACGGCAACGACGTCGCGCCACAGCCTGCGGGCGTCGGCCTCAGCCAAGGCGGTTCCGGGCAGCAACGGATCGAGGCGGCGGCGGAACAGGACTTCGGCGCGGTAGACGTTCCCGACGCCGGCAATCACCTTCTGGTCCATGAGCAGGGCCGCCAGCGGGGTCTTCCGGGCCAGCACATTCGCGGCGAAACGTCCGGCGTCGCCGCGGAGGTTCCGCAACGGATCGGGCCCAAGCCGCTCCAGGACCGCGTCGGCCTCCGCTGCGGTGATGGCTTCGCAGGTGGTGGCACCGCGAAGGTCCGCCCAGCCATGCCTTCCGGCGAGCCGGACCCGGACGGCCCCGACGGGCGCCGGCGGACCCGCGTAGGGCGCGCCGCCGTCGTCGTCCCCGTCGGCGAAGGCCTCCCGCTCTCCTACCCGCCGTGGCGCACCGATGCTTGACGCGCCGGCGAAGGTGCTGTCACCGCCGAAGCTCCACGCCCCGTAGAGGCCGAGGTGGACATGCAGGACCAGCGTGTTGTCGAAGTGCAGGAACAGGTGCTTGCCATGCGCCTCGGCGGCGACCATCGTGTGGCCGTCCAGCAGCGCCGCTCCCCCGCTGAACCTGCCCTGGGGACTGGAGACAGCGAGCGCCTCGCCGGTGAAGACGTCCCCGAACTGGTGGGCGAGCCTGCGGACGGAATGGCCCTCGGGCACTACTCGATGACCTCGCCGGTCGCTTCGTAGGCCGCGATCTTGCCGATCCGGCGCACGTGCCGTTCGTCATTGCTGAACGGTTCGGCCAGGAACGCCTCGATCAGTTCGGTGGCCTCTTCCACCGAATGCTGGCGTCCGCCGACCGCCACGACGTTCGCGTCATTGTGCTCGCGGGCCAGGGTGGCGGTGGAGAGGTTCCAGGCCAGTGCGGCACGCACGCCCTTGACCTTGTTTGCGGCTATCTGCTCGCCGTTGCCGGACCCGCCCAGCACGATGCCCAGTGCGTGTATGCCTGCCTGCTGGTCTGCGACCACGGCGAGGGCGGCGTTGATGCAGAACGAGGGGTAGTCGTCCTGGGCGTCGTAGGCCTTGGGCCCATGGTCCACCACCTCGTATCCCTTCCCGGTCAGGTGGGACACCAGGTGGGCGCTGAGCTCCATGCCTGCGTGGTCGGTGGCAATGTGGACCCGCGGGAAGGCAGGGGTAGTGGTCACGTGCTAAGTCCGTTCGTTGGGGCTGGCAGGCCGCCGGTGGAGGCCGGAACGACACCGATAAGGATACTAGGGCGGCGGTGGGGTCAGGGGTTCCGGTCATCCGGCGGCGGACCCCCGCCGCGGCGTGCCCTGGCGGCCACCCGGGTGAGCACTTCGGCAAGCCGCGCGGCTGAGGCCTGGCTGCCGCCGCTGACGGCAAGGCGCTGGCCGTCGGTCTTGCTGACGACGACGGCGGGCCCGCTGCCGACGAGCATGGCCGCGGTCCCGCGGTGGTGCCGGTAGCCCCACCCGCCGTAATCTGCGGCCCTCACTTCGGCCGCGCTGGCATCGGAGATGGCGCCGGCGGGTACATCCATCACCGGTACCACGCCGGCGAGCAGGACCTTCAGTCCACGCCGGTCCGCGCGGACGCGGGCGAAAAGGAACGCGGCACCGACGAGGGCCAGGATCACCAGGAGGATCCCCAGCCAGGGCACCACGACCGCGATGAGGGCCGCCGGGAACAGGGAGGCGATGGCGATCATGACGAAGACCGAACTGCGGGCATGCACCCAGAGCCTGATGCTGTCCCGGGCAAGGTCCGGGTCCAGCTCCCTGGCGATTGCGACCTGGAGCGCGCGGTCGTCACCCGGGGACCACTGCCGGTCGGCCTTGTACACCATGGCCATGGTCACGCCGAGGGAAACCGCCGCACCGCTTCCCAGGGCGAGAACCGTCATGTCAACGTGCGACTGCCGGGCGTCAGCCAGCCCCGTTTGGCCGATCAGCCCTGCAGCGAGCGCTGAGGTGATGAACAGGCTGAGGAAGAGCCCGGCACCCATCATGATCCTGCGCATCAGTACGGGCCGGCTCAGCGGCGCGGCCTGGAGCAGGACCAGCCACCCGGACACGATGATTCCTGCGGCTCCGGCCCCAACGTAGGCGCCGAAGGGCGCGAAGGCCGCACCGCCGCTGTCCGTCCACTGGACCGCAAGCGGCTCCGGCAGATCCGGACGCAGCAGGAACGCGCAGTAGACAAAGGCGGCAGCCAGGACGACAGGGAACCCGACGGCGAAACGCAGGGCCCTGGCATCCACCGAATCCAGCAGCTTTCCCATGCATCCAACGCTACCCCTGCGGAGCCACGGCCCGCCGCCCGGCCCTGCTGTGAGCTGCGCAACTTGCCATGGGAGGCAGGGGTGGAAGAATGCATCACAGTGCCGGCACCGGAACCACCGGCCGGCAGCCGAAAATTCTTTGGAGGACCTCCTTTGCCAGGCATGAACCTGACGCGCGCCGAAGCCCGTGAGCGCGCCGAACTGATTTCCGTCCAGTCCTACGATGTCAGCCTTGACCTGACCCGCGGCGGAGAAGTCTTTGGCAGCACCACCACCGTCAAATTCACGGCGGTGCCCGGAACGTCCAGTTTCATTGACGCCGTCACCCGCACGGTACACAGCGTGACCCTCAACGGCCGGACCCTTGATCCGGACACCGTGGCCGACGGCGTGCGGATCCAACTGCCGGACCTTGCGGAGCACAACGAGCTGACCGTCGTGGCGGACATGCCCTACATGAACACCGGCGAAGGTCTGCACCGGTTCGTAGACCCTGTGGACAACGAGGTCTACCTCTACACCCAGTTCGAGGTTCCGGATTCCCGCAGGATGTTCACCGTCTTCGAACAGCCGGACCTGAAGGCAACGTTCGCCTTCACCGTTACGGCTCCGTCCCACTGGGATGTTGTTTCCAACTCCCCCACCCCGGAACCGGCGCAGGCACAGGCCGCCGAAGACGGTGCCGCCCGGTCCGTCTGGACGTTTGCCCCCACGCCGCGGCTGTCGTCCTACGTCACTGCCCTGATCGCCGGCCCGTACCAGTCTGTCCGCAGCGAGGTCACCAGCGCGGACGGCCGCGTGATCCCGCTCGGGGTCTTCGCACGGAAGTCGCTGATGCAGTACCTGGACGCGGACAACATCTTCGAGCTCACGCGGCAGGGCTTCGGGTTCTTCGAGGCACAGTTCGGCTGCCCCTACCCGTTCGAAAAGTACGACCAGCTGTTCGTGCCGGAGTTCAACGCCGGCGCCATGGAGAACGCCGGGGCGGTGACCATCCTGGAGGGCTACGTCTTCCGCAGCAAGGTCACCGGGGCGCAGATCGAGCGGCGCGCCATCACCGTCCTCCACGAACTGGCACACATGTGGTTCGGCGACCTGGTGACCATGCGCTGGTGGAACGACCTGTGGCTCAACGAGTCCTTCGCCGAGTACATGTCCCACCTGGCAGCGGTGGAGGCCACGTCCTTCACCAGCGCCTGGACCACGTTCGCCTCCGTGGAAAAGTCCTGGGCGTACCGCCAGGACCAGCTGCCCACCACACACCCGATCTTTGCCGAGATCAACGACCTCCAGGACGTGGAGGTCAACTTCGACGGCATCACCTACGCCAAGGGCGCCTCGGTGCTGCGGCAGCTGGTGGCCTGGGTTGGACCCGAACAGTTCATGGCCGGCGTCCGGGAGTACTTCGCCAAGCACTCCTGGCACAACACCGAGCTGCAGGACCTGCTGGTTGAGCTGGAGAAGGCAAGCGGCCGCGACCTGGACCACTGGGGCCGGCAGTGGCTGGAGACCGCCGGCGTTAACACGCTGGCTCCCGAGCTGGACGTCGACTCCGCCGGAAAGCTGCGGTCTTTTGCCATCCTGCAGTCCGCGGTTCCGGAGTGGCCCACCATCCGCCCGCACCGGCTCGCCGTGGGCTTCTACAACCTGGACGACGCCGGCAAGCTCACCCGGGTGCACCGCGAGGAGCTTGATGTCGACGGCGAACGTACCGAGGTCCCGGCGCTGGCCGGCCTGGCCCGGCCGGACCTGATCCTCATAAACGACGACGACCTGGCCTACGCCAAGGTGCGCCTGGATCCGGCGTCCCTGGCCACCGCCACGGCACACCTGAAGGACTTCGCCGAAAGCCTGCCGCGGACCCTTGTCTGGAACTCCGCGTGGGATGCTGCCCGGGACGGCGAGACGCCTGCCCGGAAGTACGTGGAGCTGATCCTGGCCAACGTGGCCGCGGAAACTGATTCCTCGGTGATCCTGGTCCAGCTCCGGCAGCTGGCCACCACGCTTAACTTCTATGTGGCCGAGGAACACCGCGAAGCCACCACCATTGCGGCCGTGGACCGGTTGTGGGATTTGGCTTCGGCCGTCCCCGGCGGCTCCGACGGCCAGTTGCAGTTCATCAAGTCCTTCGCGCTGCTGGCCCGCAGCGCGTCCCAGCTGGACAGGGTGTCCGGCCTGCTGGACGGGTCCGTGGTCCTCGACGGCCTTGCCGTGGACCAGGACCTCCGCTGGGAGCTGGTGGCTTCGCTGGTGGCCGGTGGCCGGATGGGGCAGGACGGCATCGACACCGAGCTGGAGCGGGACAACACCTCCAGCGGCCAGAACGCAGCCGCCCTGGCCAAGGCAGCCATCCCCACCCCCGAAGCCAAGGCTGCGGCCTGGGAAGCCATTGTGGTCAAGGGAGAGCTGTCCAACGCGCTGCAGGGCTCCGCGGTGGCCGGTTTCATGCGGGTGCTGGACCGATCCCTCCTGGAGCCGTACTCCGAAAAGTATTTCGCGGCCGTGCCGGGCATCGTGGCAACCCGCACCCACGCACTCGCCCAGCAAATCGTCGTCGGGCTCTACCCGGCCCTGCTCACCACGCAGGCCACCATTGACCGGACGGACAGTTTCCTGGCGTCATTGCCGGCGGAAAGCGCGGCGCTGCGGCGGATGATGCTGGAAAACCGTGACGGCGTCGCCCGCGCCCTGCGCGCCCGTGCCGCCGATGTCCTGCCGGCTGGCGGTCCGGAATGAACGTCCACGAACACCGGTACGAGCTGACGGTCCAGTGGACCGGCAACCTGGGGGTGGGCACCTCGTCCTACCGGGGTTACTCCCGCGACCACGACGTCGCCATCCCCGGCTTGCCGGTCCTGAAGGGCTCGGCGGACCCCACCTTCCACGGCGACCGCGAACGCTACAACCCCGAACAACTCCTCCTGGCTGCGCTGGCGCAGTGCCACATGCTGTCCTACCTGCACGTGGCGGTGAAGCACGGCGTGGTGGTCACTCACTACCGGGACGAGGCCACCGGGCTGATGCGGCTGAACCGGGATGGCAGCGGACAGTTCGAGCGGGTGGTCCTGAACCCGCACGTGACAGTGGCCGACGCGGCGCAGGCGGATCTGGCGGCCTCGCTGCACCACGAGGCCAACCAGGTCTGCTTTATTGCCCGGAGCGTGAACTTCCCCGTGGAGCACCAGCCGGTGACGGTGGCCGCCTAGCCTTTCCCGCCCTGGAGCAGCTTGACGAGCCGTTGCTCCGTGCCGGGTTGCAGGCCGGCTTGCCGGGGCCGGTCCAGTCCCCTGGCGCGTTCATCGGCCAGGGTGCCGGCCAGGGTTTCCTGCCAGGGCCGCAGCACCATCCCCGCCGCTTTGGCTGCCTGGTTGCTGCGGGCCATGAAGCCCTCATGGCCGGGCGGCAGCCAGAGCGGAAGGGAATCAGGCCCGGACCAATAGTTGACGCCCTGCTCCACCAGCCAGTCTTCCTTGGCAGTGATGGTGGTGGCGTTGGCCGCTGACCCGTCGCGGCAGGCAGCCAGGAGGTCGGCAAAGGACACCGGCTCACCCACTGCGTTCAGCGGGCCGGTGGTTCCCTGTTCTGCTGCGCGCAGGATCCAGGCCGCCAGGTCCCGGACATCGATGACCTGGGTGGGCTGGTGCCCGATGTCCGGGAGCAGCACCGGTACCGGGTTCCGGTCGAAACGGCCCGGCCAGTAGCCGTACCGGTCGGTGGGGTCCCCGGGGCCGCTGACCAGGCCGGCGCGGCACAGGTGGGCCGCGCCGTTCGTGGCCTCCAGGGTGGTCTCCTCGATGGCTGCCTTGGACTCGCCGTAGTTTTCCGGACTGAAGGGAGCCCCTGCGGGCAAGGGCGGCAGCAGCGGTGCGTCCTCCGCCGCGCCCGGTGTGGAGTGCTCTGCGTAGGCTGAGGTGCTCGAAACAAAGGTCCAGTGCCGGGCCCTGCCGGCCAGGGATGCGAGGGCCTCCCGCGCAGGTTTGGGATCCCGCGCGACCTCGACCACCGCGTCCCATTCGCCCGTCAGCCCGGCGTAGGCACCGGCACCGCTTGAACGGTCGGCTTTGACCCAGGCGGCGCCCCGAGGGGGCTCCGCCGCAGTACCCCGCGCCAGGCAGGTGGCAGCGTGGCCGGCGGCCACTGCCTGGGCCGCGATTGTCCTGGAGAGGAAGGCAGTTCCGCCAAGGATGAGGATGCGCATTGGTCCACGCTACGGCGCTAGGGTTGAAAGAGAACAGAGCAATATCCCAAGGAGCTATTTCCACCCATGGTCAGCATGTTGTCCATCATTCCCCCAGCACCCACCCAGCCGAGCGGCGTGAGCCTGCCCGGCATCGTGATCAGCCTCGGCGTCGGCGTTGCCGTCTGGCTCGTGGCCACGTTCATCATTTCCCGCATCACCAAGCGGGTGGCGTCGGGCAGCAATTTCTTCAAGAAGCCAACGTTCAGGTGGGCGGCCCCGGCCTTCCGGGCACTCGATCACGAACGCCGCGTCCAGCGTGCCGAAACCATCGGCTCGCTGCTCAACAGCGTGGTGGGCGTGCTGGTGGTGATCATTACCGGCATGTACGTGCTGCAGAACCTGGACATCAACATTGCCCCGCTGCTGACCAGCGTGGGTATCCTCGGTGTGGCCATCGGCTTCGGCGCCCAGCAGCTGATCCGCGACTTCCTGGCGGGGATCTTCATTACCATTGAGGACCAGTACGGAATCGGCGACGTCATCGAAACCAGCGAAGTGGTGGGGGTCGTGGAGTCCATGGGGCTGCGGATCACCCGGGTCCGCTCTGACGACGGCGCGATCTGGTATCTGCGCAACGGCGAGATCCTGCGCGTGGGCAACAGGTCCCAGGGACGCTACGTTCCGCTGCACGAGTCCGACGACGGCACCACCGACCAGGGCTCGGCGCACGTTGAGACCAAGAAGACTGACCAGAAAGCCGGGGACTAGCATGTCGCTTCCCATTGAGCCGGGCCCGGGGCAGCGGCCCCAGTTGATGCAGAACGATCCGTTCAGTAAGCCGGACTACACCGACAGTTTCTATGACGCCGTGGGCGGCCACGACACCTTCGTGAAGCTCATTGACGTCTTTTACGACGGAGTGGCCACCGATCCGCTGCTGCGGCCCATGTATCCGGAAGAGGACCTGGCCCCGGCGAAACGCCGGTTCCTGATGTTCCTCGAGCAGTACTGGGGCGGTCCCACAACGTACGGCGAGGAGCGCGGCCACCCGCGCCTGCGCATGCGGCACATGCCTTTCAAGGTCACGCCGGAGGCAAAGGACCGGTGGCTGTTCCATATGCGCACCGCCGTGGATGCGCTGGAGCTTCCGCCGCTTTACGAGGGGACGCTGTGGGACTACATGGAGCGGGCGGCGCTGACCATGGTGAACAGCCCTTCCGGTTCCTGAGCCCAATCCAGCAGGCTCTGTCCGGCAGGCTCTGTCCGGCAGCCGCCCTGCGGTCCGCGCCTAGAGCAGGCCGCTGCCGGTCCGCGCCAGGACGTGGCCGCGGGGTCCGGTAAGCCGGAACCAGCGGCCGGCCCGGTAAAGCTTCTGGTCCCCGTCCCCCAGGAACCCCAGCGCAAAGGCGGCGAAAGCCGCCCCTGCGGGCAGCCCTGCGTCGTCCAGTTCCCGTCCCCAAACCGCGGCCCGGGCGTTATTGACGATCAGCGCACCCGGCTTGTCCGGCACGATGCCCGCTACCTCGGCGATCCCCGCCTCGGCTGCCGCACGCAGCCTGGCGTCGCTGACGGACCCCAACAGCTCCCAACCGCCCCGGGGGGCGCCTACCCCGGTCCAGGACTCGGTGACGGTGGTAGGCGGAACCGGCAATTCGACGTCGCCCTCTCCTGCCCGTGCCAGCCGGTCCAGGACGGAGGACAACGCAACGGTGACATCCGTTCCGGAGGGTTCCGCCAGTGCCATGGTGCGCAGGCCCAGGATGGTGGGGGTCGCTTCGCCCAGGAGCCGGGGCCGCAGGACGCACACGTAGGCGGCCAGGACGGAGCCGGCGGCCTGCAGGCGGATGGCGCCGTCGTCTATGGCTTTGGCCCGGGTGGCGAAGGTCTTCAGGTCGGCCAGATCGCGTGGGTCGGCGAAACGGAAGGACGAAGTGAGTAGTTCAGACACACCTAGAACACTACCGGCTGCACTCCGGTTGAGTGGTTTGCGGGGCGCCGTCTAGAGTCGGACCATGACTGAAGCCGAAGCCGGACTGCTGGCCCCGCCCAGCGGCGACCCCACCTCATCGCTGATCGAACTGCTGGACCTTGGTGAGCTTGAGGGCGCCCGGACGGATGAGGATATTTTCCTTGGCCCGTCACAGCAGCAGCCCCACCACAGGGTGTTCGGCGGCCAGGTGCTGGCGCAGTCACTCGTGGCCTCAATCCGGACAGTTGACCCCGAACGGTTCGTCCATTCCATGCACGGCTACTTCCTGCGGCCCGGCGACGCCAACAAACCCATTACCTTCGGGGTGCAGCGGCTGCGCGACGGCCGGTCGTTTTCCGCCCGGCGCGTCCACGCCTACCAGGACGGCGTGCCCATCCTGTCCATGATTGCCTCCTTCCAGGGCGACGACGAAGGCATCGAACACTCCTCGGAAATGCCGGCCGGAATCCCGGACCCCGAATCCCTGCCCAGCACGGCGGACCTGTTGGGCCGGTTCGACCATCCGGTGGCACGCCACTGGGCGTACGAGCGGCCCTTCGACATCCGGCACGTCAACCCTGCCCTCTATGTTTCGGCGTCCGGTCCGCGGGAGGCCAGCAACGCCGTGTGGATGAAGACGTTCGGGCCGATGCCTGATGACGCCAACCTGCACCGCGCCGCCCTGGCGTACGCCAGCGACTACACGCTGCTCGAATCCATCCTCCGGCGGCACGGACTGAGCTGGATCACGCCGGGAATGAATGTCGCCAGCCTGGACCACGCCATGTGGTGGCACCGGCCGGCACGGGTTGATGAGTGGCTGCTCTACGTCCAGGAATCCCCCAGCGCCCACGGGGCACGCGGCCTGGCAACGGGCAAGATCTTCAACCGCGGGGGCCAGCACGTCGCCACGGTGGCGCAGGAGGGGATGGTGCGCATTCCCACCGATCCCGCGGGCGCCTGACGTCCCAGGCACCATAAAGTACCAAGCACGCCCAGAAACCAGGCACGCAGAAGGCCGGCACCCTCGAATTCCTTCGGGTGCCGGCCTTCGTTGTGCTGCGCCGGATCCGGGCCGGGCTCCGCACTGTTAGTCGCGGGTCAGGCGCCGGTGGGTGACGCGGTGCGGCTTGGCAGCGTCAGGGCCCAGGCGCTCCACCTTGTTCTCCTCGTAGGACTCGAAGTTTCCTTCGAACCAGTACCACTTGGAGGGGTTCTCGTCGTCACCCTCGTAGGCCAGGATGTGGGTGGCCACCCGGTCCAGGAACCACCGGTCGTGCGAGACCACCACGGCGCAGCCGGGGAACTCAAGCAGCGCGTTTTCCAGGCTGCTGAGGGTTTCGACGTCGAGGTCGTTGGTGGGTTCGTCGAGGAGCAGCAGGTTTCCGCCCTGCTTGAGGGTCAGGGCCAGGTTCAGGCGGTTGCGCTCACCGCCGGAGAGCACACCTGCCTTCTTCTGCTGGTCCGGGCCCTTGAACCCGAAGGCGGCCACGTAGGCGCGGGACGGCATCTCCACGTTGCCTACCTGGATGAAGTCGAGTCCGTCGGAAACGACCTCCCACAGGGTCTTGTTGGGGTCGATGCCGCCGCGGCTCTGGTCGGCGTAGGAGATCTTGACGGAGTCACCGATCTTCAGCTCGCCGCCGTCGAGCGGTTCCAGGCCCACGATGGTCTTGAAGAGGGTGGACTTGCCCACACCGTTGGGACCGATGACGCCGACGATGCCGTTGCGCGGCAGGCTGAAGGACAGCCCGTCGATCAGTACGCGGTCCTCGAAGCCCTTCTGGAGGTTCTTTGCCTCCAGAACAAGCCCGCCAAGGCGCGGTCCCGGCGGGATCTGGATTTCCTCGAAGTCAAGCTTGCGGGTGCGGTCCGCTTCCGCGGCCATTTCCTCGTAGCGGGCCAGGCGGGCCTTCGACTTGGTCTGCCGGCCCTTGGCGTTGGAGCGGACCCACTCGAGTTCCTCGGCGAGGCGCTTGGCCTGCTTGGCATCCTTCTTGCCCTGGATCTCGAGGCGGGCACGCTTCTTCTCCAGGTAGGTGGAGTAGTTGCCTTCGTACGGGTACAGGTGGCCGCGGTCCACTTCGGCGATCCATTCCGCCACGTGGTCCAGGAAGTACCGGTCGTGGGTGACGGCGAGGACGGCGCCGGGGTAGCTGGACAGGTGCTGCTCGAGCCACAGGACACTCTCGGCGTCCAGGTGGTTGGTGGGCTCGTCGAGAAGCAGCAGGTCCGGCTTCTGCAGGAGGAGCTTGCAAAGTGCCACGCGGCGGCGTTCACCACCGGAAAGGTTGGTGACATCGGCGTCGGCCGGCGGGCAGCGGAGGGCGTCCATGGCCTGCTCCAGCTGGGAATCGAGGTCCCAGGCGTCGGCGGCGTCGATGGCTTCCTGCAGCTTGCCCATTTCCTCGAGGAGGGTGTCGTAGTCAGCGTCGGGGCTGGCCATTTCCTCGGAGATCTCGTTGAAGCGCTGGATCTTGCCGTAGATTTCGCCCACACCCTCCTGGACGTTGCCCAGGACGGTCTTTTCCTCGTTGAGGGGTGGTTCCTGGAGCAGGATTCCGACGCTGTAGCCGGGGCTGAGCCTGGCCTCACCGTTGGAGGGCGTGTCCAGCCCGGCCATGATCTTGAGGATGGTGGACTTACCGGCACCGTTTGGGCCCACAACACCAATCTTGGCGCCCGGGAAGAAGGACATGCTTACGTCATCAAGAATGAGTTTTTCGCCAACGGCCTTGCGGGCCTTGGTCATTGTGTAGATAAATTCCGCCATGGTCTCAAATCTAGTGGGTTGGCGGGCAGATCTCACATTTGCGGCCTGAATTGCAGCGGGATCAGGAGCCCACGAAGCACTTGCCACTGGCCAGGACCGGGAGGACCGTAACGGTCACGGCACCTTCGCGCACCTGGCCGATGACGCAGTCCTTGCCCTGCAGCACCGCAGCCTCGATGGCATCCGCCTCCAGTCCGGTGGGCGTCCGGCTCTGCGAGACCTGAAGCACTGTCGGCGCGATGCCCGCCCCGGTCAACGCGTCGCTCACCTGGGCCGTCGCCGGTTTTGGCGTCCCTGTTGCGAGTTTCGCCAAGGTATCGGTGACTGTCCGCTTGACGTTTTCGGTGGCTGCAGCGGCTGCTGCAGCTGCGGCGGACGATGCACCGCCGGAGGTATTCGCCATCGCTTCCCCGTCGGGGGAACTGCCCTGACGGGCTGAACCCGACGGCTGGGCCGACGCTCCCCCGGCGGCGGGTGCTGCCGCCGCCGGGCGTCGATGATCCCTCGCCGTTGCCGCCAACCAAAGGGGTGTTTGCGGCGGGACCTGCGGCACACCCTGACAAGAGAGCGGCCAGGGCGGCGCAAGTCAGCGCTGCACCGGCCCGGTTAATCTGCCGGCGGTAAGGGGTGGGACGCATGCTGTCATTGTTCCATGACGACGATGCCTGCGGCCGCCGCGACCGGCCGCAGGCATCCAACGGTAAAGGCCGGGGCAGCATGTGTTGGCGGGCGGACGGACGGCGGCCGGGGGTGCTGCCAATCCGTCCGCCCGGGACTGAACGGGCCTGGTTGATCGCTGATGCGTGTTCCTAGACTTCGGCGAGTTCCCCGGTTTCCAGGTCAAGGGAAGAGAGTCCGCCGTCGTTGTCCTCGATGACCACCGCCGCGGGGCCGTGCTCTTCGGGATGCGCGTCCTCGCGGTCCTCCGGTTCGTCAAGGTCCGGGTCCACCGCAGGGGCATCCTCCGGGGACTGGGGCTGCTCCACGAGGGAAAGCGCAGGCCTGGAAGAGGTCCGGATGAAGTTTGCCGAACCGAAGGCAAGGTCATGCCCCACGGCGTCGGCATCGATGATGGTGGAGTGGTACACCCGGCCTTCCTTTTCCCAGGTGTGGATCTTCAGCTTGCCCACGACGATGACCGGCTGGCCCTTCCGGATACTGCAGCCGAGGGTCCCGGCCAGGTTGCGGTAGCCCTGCACGGTGAACCAGTTGGTGTGCCCGTCGCCCCAGGTTTTGGATTCCCGGTCAAAGCGGCGCACGGTGGAACCAAGCCGGAAGGAGGCTGTTGCCACTCCCCCCGGCGTGGTGGAACTCGTGATCTCGGTGGCTACGAAGCCCCGGATGGTAATCGTTTCGCTCATGTCTACGTCCTGTCTGGATGGTGGCGCCTGAAGCAGGCATCACCAGCATCGCCCCGGGACGCCGTAGGGCAGGAGGCGCGGGTTCCCGTATGTGGACAACTGGCCCAAACCCGCCACGTGGGGAGGAACAGTGAAGGCCGGATGACGCCGCCGGCATCCGGGGCAATGTAAACTTTTTGAGGCGCCGGCCTGCAGGCCGGAAGCTGATGCCTCAGTAGCTCAGGGGATAGAGCAGCGGCCTTCTAATCCAAAGGCTTGCGCTCTGAGACCGGCTTAAGTTTTGGGGAACGAGTACCTGGCCCTCCATTGTCCGGGACGTCCCCCATGAGGCCCAACGTCCATGCGGCGGGGATGCCGACGAGCATTTCAATCCGCTGCGCCAGTGCAACCAGATTCCGCGGCGTATTGCGGCCGGCTTCCCAGTGCGAGTAAGCGCCCGGCTTTGCTCCGAGCTGCTCAGCGAATTCTTCTTGCGTAAGCCCTGACGCCAGCCGCGCCTTGCGCAGCCGGTCAGCGAATGTCCACTCAGGGATAAATCCTTGGTTCAGAACTGCTTCCGTTGTCATGGCAAAACTATTGCACGCATACGCAAAGTTGTGCAAGAGCGATTTTTTGTGATTATCCACTGCAAGTACTAATTGACATCCTCTAAGTAGGTATGCGTACACTTACCCCATGCAAAGTAGGTACACACAAGTAGGCGACGGGGAACTACTTACCGTAGGCGAGGCGGCTGCCGAGCTGAGGGTCCACGGCGACACCATTCGTCGCTGGGATAAAGCGGGAAAGATTGCCGCGATTCGTACACCTACCGGTCACCGGCGATTCCTCGCCTCTGATATCGCCGCCATCAAGAATGGCGACGCGCAGGCTTCTCAGAAGCCGGCATAAAGCTCAGCCCACCTTTCGGGCAGTAAAAAGGCGGTCCGGTTCATCTCGCCAAAGAACCACCGGACCGCCAGTAACCCAATCCAATTGCCGGCGTTTGCCGACTCTCGAATCAGAATCGAGTCTATCAATGGTGCTCTCAGCCAAACAGGAAAACCTTGAAGTGGAGCCACCCCGGAACCTGTTCTTCGGTGTTGAAGACAGGAAGCTGGGAGGACCCGCCGGCTTGACGGACAAGTACCTGTACACCGAGCAGCGCCGCCGGCAGCAGCTGGCCCAGCGCGTCATCGACTCGGCCATCCAGGTAGCTGACGCCATCCGGACAATGCGGAAGTTCGACCGGACCGGCAACGCCGACCAGGTACTGGACCACCTGAACGCCTCACTGGAAGACCTGGACAAGCACGTCCACAACCTCACCGCTGAGGTAGAGAAGTCCGTTGACCGCTACGGCGACGAGTTGGACCACCTCAACACCCGCGACGAAGCCGCTGCGCTTGCCGCCCTCAATGCCCCTGCTGCCACCGAACCCCCAACGGTGGCAGCAGGCCCCAACGCGGCAGCCGCAGAGCTAACCCCCCAGGCTCCTGCGGCTGCCGCCCACGCTTACCCTAGCCCCGCCGATGTTGTCCAGGTCCAGCGGAATCTGGAACGGGCATTGGACCGGCGCGTCGCTTACTCGGTCGGCCCGTGAAGGCCCGCATCCGGCGCTTCGCCGTCGTCCACCCTGTCGGCAGGAAGCCGTTCAGGGACCGCCCGGAATTGACCTTCAGGGACAACAGGGAGCTGGCAGACCAGCTCATCACGTACTGCCGGAGCAAGTGGCCGATGCCGCAGAAGATCCAGGTGGACACTCACGCCGCTCACGTCTTGATCAACGGCGTTCACCGGGCCAACTACTCGCTCCACGAATCCAGGGAAGCCGCCGGCCGCGCCGCCGGATTCACCACCGAAGAGTTAGGAATCGAAGCATGAGCACGAAGTCACCTTCAGTGCGGGTCGGCCGGAATCGCCGCCGCATCTTCCTCTACCTCCCGTTCCTGGTCCTCGGGGCGCTGCTGTTCCTCGCTTCCACCGAGGCCGCCCCCGTCATCAACTCCGCCTACCTCGCAGGCGTCACCCTCCTACTGGCCGGCGCCGCCGGATTCATCCTTGAGACAGGACACACGAAATGACCGAACAGCCCGTCGAGACCGAACAGCAGTTCCTCGGCAACGAAACACACCAGCGCAATCTGCAAGACGGCATCATCAAAAGCTTTTTGGGCGAGCCCTTGTCGGACCATCAGAAGCAGGCGTTCGACCGGGTCATGCAGCACCACATCCCCAACGCTCACCTTCGCCGCCCGGCATGGACGCCGGTGGACAATGTCGAGCTGACCGCACTGGCACGTAAGAGCGCGGCCGCCAACCGGAAGCTGGCCATCGCCAAGGCCGAATCCGTAAAGGCAGAGGAATCGCTCAAGCTCGCCCTGGACGTCGAGAACCAGGCAGCCGAAGAGGTCTACGCGGCCAACGAAGCACTGGTGGCCTTCACCAGGAAGGACACCGGACTGTGAACGCGACCTTCCAGGAACTCCATATCGACCAGCTGGTCATCCACGCCAAGAACGTCCGCAAAGACGTAGGTATCGTCACCGACCTGGCCAACAGCATCACCGAGCAAGGCATCCTCCAGCCCCTGGTCGTCGCCCCCGCGCTCGCCGGTGATGGGTACACCATCATTGCCGGGCACCGCCGGCACGCGGCGGCCAAGCTCGCCAACGTCGATTCCCTGCCCTGCGTCATCCGCGAAGACCTGGACACCGAGCCGAAGCAGCTGGTGGCCATGCTTGTGGAGAACACCCAGCGCGCGGACCTGACCCCGGTGGAAGAGGCCACTGCCTACCAGACCATCCTGGACTTCGGGGACGGCTTCAACGTCAAGACCGTAGCCAAGGCCACGGGCCGATCCCAGAGCCACGTCCGGAAGCGCCTGCTGCTGACCAAGCTCAACGAGGACGCCAAGGGCAAGCTGGAAGACCAGACCCTGAACGTTGACCAAGCGCTGGTGCTTGTCGACTTTGCCGACGACGAAGAGGCCACGGCCAAGCTCCTCGAGGCAGCCGCCGAGGGAAGGAACTGGAACTATACGGTCGCCCTGGAGACTAGGCGGCGGGATGCCCCCGTGAAGAGCGCGAACGCTAACGCCGCCTTGGATGCAGCCGGTGCAATACGGCTGCCCGAGGCCGACCGCTACACCGGAGGGTGGAACCGCCTCTATGAGGCTGGCGACGATGCGCTGAGCATCGAAGACCACGTAGCCGCCAGCCACCGGGCACTGGTCACTACCTGGGGTGAAATCGAGTGGTTCGAGAAGCCCGCGAAGGCAGCCAAGGTCAAGGTGGAGCTGACCGAGGAAGAGAAGGCCGCAAAGCGCCGCGATGCTGAACTGACTGCCGCCCTTGACATCGCACACGCAGTCCGGGCGGAGCACTTCAAGCAGGTCATCAAGTCCCCGCCGGAGGGCGCCGCAGAGGAAGCCCTGTACCGGCTGCTGCTGGACCAGCTGCACCGCCGCATTGACCTCTTCGCGGAGATCACCGGCCGGGCACCGAACAGGGATGACGACCACTCCGCCATCAAGGCAGCGCTCCAGGACATGACCGCAGAGCAGATGGCCCTCCTGCTGCACCTGGCCGACAAGTCCCGTGAGGACGAGCTGCGCAAGCTCGCAGGGTGGGACGCCGGCGACTTCAGCTACAAGTGGACCACCAAGGGCTGGATCGAGGATCTGGGCAGCGTCTACCACTACGAGCTGTCTGCGGTCGAGCAGGAAGTACTGGACCACTTCCAGCAGGCATATGACGAACGCATGGCCAGTCTGATGTCCGAACCCGACGAAGACCAGGAAGACGAGGACGCCGACGATGAGTAACCACTTCCTCACCGAGAACCCGGACAACGAGCACGTCTGCGGCTGCGGCTACCGACCTGAAGTCCTGGACGACCTCGCCCCGATCGGCAAGCAGTGGATGGCCCGGCAAGTAGTCCTGGACCACGTGAAGGCCCTCAGCGACTCCCCCGCTCCCACGCCCTCGGACCCGTTCCTGGTAGACCGCGCCGAGTTCCCGCGTGCCGGCGTCCGCCGCACCGCGGACGGCCAATGGCTCCTGACCCTCTGGGACGGCATGGGCATCCAGCACCACATTGACGAGCCAGCCTTCCCCAGGCGTGAGGACGCTTTCGACTACGGCTGGATGACCATCGGAGCCTGCCGGCAAGCCGGCACCAACCTGAACGGATGGGCCACCGTATGACCGACCAGAAGAACCCGGCCCCTCCCTCGCAGCTTGTCACCGTCATGCCAAAGGTCGTCAAGTGTGACAGCTGCAAGAAGCCGCTCGACCCGCACAACGGCAACTGCCGCTGCTAAAGGAAAGGAAGAGATCGATGACTGACACAACGACGAAGCAAAGGCCTTCCGACTCCCGCGCCTGGCAGAAGAAGTGGCGGGTTGAGCGAGCCCGCGGTGTCAAGCGAATGGTGAGCGCGGACCGGGCACAGACCCATGTGCAGGAGCTCGTTGCCGCTAAGGCTCTTAGCATCCGCGGGATCGCGGAAGCGGCTGGCGTTAGCGCCTTCATCGTGAGCGACTTGAACCGCGGACTGAAAAAGCTGCTGTACCGCGAGACCGAAGCCGCCATTCTCGCGGTCACTATCAAGAGCGTGCTTGCGCGGGCGAACCCGGAAGGCTTTGTTCCGAACGTGGGCGGGCGGCGCCGAATCCAGGCACTGATGACCATGGGCTGGAGGCATCAGGATCTGACACCAATGCTTGGCATCAATACCGGCAACATTGTGCATCAAGAGGGCCAGTGGTTCACCAAGCAGAAGCACGACGCCATCAAGGAGCTGTACGACCTGCTCTGGAACCAGCGCGGCCCCGCTTCCAAGGTCAGTATCAGCAGGATTGCCAAGGCGGGGTATGCCCCGCCCCTTGCATGGGACGACGAGACGATTGATGATCCCAACGCCACACCGGACCTTGGTGCAGCTGTAGCCGAGGGACGGGGAAGGCCGACCGAGGGCACAATCCGGCGGTCAGACGCACTCACAGAGGACGTGGAGTTCCTTGTCGGGGAAGGGTGCAGCTGGGAGACCATCACGGCACGGTTGGGCGTGAACCCGGAGACGCTGGACAGGCTGCTACACCGAGCCGGCCGCGGCGACCTGATCACCAGGGCCAAGACCATGGCTGAACGTCTCGCCTACGCCAGGGCATCGTGACCCAGTGAGTAGCAAGGAGCGCCCGGAGTTGTGCGCCATGGGCTCCAGTACCCGCAGGCAGCCCACTCCCGGATGCACCTGCCCACCATGGCGGTACCACCCGGCACACCCAAGACCGACCAACCCTGAATGCCCAACCCATGGAGACCCGAAATGACTGAATCGAAGAAGTCCCGCAAGAAGCCGCTCGCCATCGCAGCGGCACTGACCATCTCAATCCTGGCAACGGCCGGCGCCTGCGATTCCGACGCCAAGACGGCTTCTGACAACCTGTCCAAGGCGGCGGACCAGTTCGAGGTCCAGCGGCGGATTGTCGGCGTCAACGGCATAACCGGAAAGTATGAGTTCTTCGTTGAGGGACGCTGCTCCATCGACCCCCAGGACCGCAAGCTAATGGTGACGTGCAGGCAGGGACCGAACGACTACCGCAAGCACTACGTAGGGCTGTCCGACAACACGTTCTATGTCGCCACACAGTTGGAACCCATCGACGTTTCCGTCTACCACACCCGGGTCATCCTGAAGCCCGAGGGCCTTGTCCCAGACATCGACCTCCAGGGCGGCAAACAGTGAACCCCGACTGCCGAGATGGAAAGCACGCCTCCTGCAGCGGCGACGGCTGGGACACCCAGACCGACCAGCCAGCACCCTGCCCCTGTAACTGCCACGAAGCGAGAGCCGCATGATTCTCACCGTCAACACCCTGGATCTCCGCCAAGCACTCATGGCCGTCACGCCCCACACAGGAGACCCGAAGCTTAGCCAGGCGCTCGCCGTAGTCCACTTCACGGCCACGGACGGCATGCTGCACGTCACCGCTTGCAACACCGTGACCCTCGGGCACGCCGTTGCCTCGGTATGGGAGTCCGAGGGCCTGACCGGCGAAATCAACACGGACGCGTTCAACCTGCCGGCCGATGTCGCCAAGGAGCTGCTGACAATCTTCAAAGCCAAAGGTAAGCAGCCCGAGGACGAGATCGGGGACACGCTCCGCATCACGGTCCGGGACAAGGACATCACGTTCATGGACGTCTCCGGCCTGTTCCCTGGCAAGGAGTTCAAGATCCCGCGGGAAGAGGACAACGGAGAGTTCCCGCTGGCGTTCGGCCGCCTCCTGATCCAGGCAGTCCTGTCCGACCGCGTCATGCCCGAACGACTCGTCGCCGCCGGCCGACTCGTGCGGCTCTTCGCCACCGCCTCCCAGGCCTACGGTGAGCCCTTGGTTATCGAACCCACCGAGGACGCCAAGCGCATCCTGATCAGCTGCGGCGAGTCCTTCCTTGGCCTCCTGATGCCTATCCGCTCCGAAGACGGCTCCACCGTAGCCAACGAGCTAAACGCCTTCCGCGAAGGCTGGATGAACCGACTCCCCGAGCTGGCCCACGCCGGCGGCGGCAGGCAGCCGGAAGACCCGAAGCCCGGCGACACCAACTTCCTTCGCGACGGCCGAGGCTTCCACGGTTCCGTGACCGTCTCATCCGGCAACAAGGTCACGGACATCACCGACGCCGTATTCAATCGAGTAGTAGATATTGTGGAGCCCCACCTATGAGCGAGACCGCCGTAACCGGCCACTACTTCAAGTTCTCCACCAACTGGCAAGCAGGAAAGAGGCTCTGCGGAGACTGCAACGAGACCTACGACCAGGGAGACCACAGTGTGGTCGACAACCTCAAGCCCTTCACCAACTACGTCTGCCCCACCGGTGGCGGCCTCGGCCACAGCAGCGTCTGGACCGGAGACCGCAGCAGCCGTCCCGAATTGAACTCGCTACGCGACGCCTACTGCATGTGCGGAGCCGAGTTCGTAGAAGTAGACAACGAAAGCTGGACGCTGACCTGGGAGATGAGGGACCCATGGTCCGGTGAGTGGCGCACGGTCAGTAAGACGGAGTCAAAGCACGCAGCACATGCACAGCGAGACGGTCTCCTGGAGCTTATCGAGCGCGGAGAGGACATCCGGAACGTTGTCTTGGAAGACGAGGCTGGACCGGCCGACGTGCTGGACGAAGTAGCCGAAGAGCGCGAACGTCAGGACGTTAAGTGGGGCCAACAGAACCACCCCAACGGGACGGGCCCTGACCTGGTCTGGTCCTACACAGGTCCCGCTGCCTACGTGGCAGAGACTGCCAAATCGGAATGTAAACGACTCAGCACAGAAGCGTGCGTCACGTTCGCGGACATTCTGCTTGAAGAAGTTGCGGAAGCCTTTGCCGAGTCAGACCCTGCGTTGCTCCGGGCCGAACTGATCCAAGTGGCCGCCGTGGCCGTCCAGTGGATCGAGGCAATAGACCGAGGCGAGCAATGACCGTCGTGCCAACCACGACCAGGGACATCTACCTCCCTGACGAACTAGATCACCCAGCGCTCGCCGATCCCGAACCGAAACGGAGCCCCCACAGTGAAACCACAGCGAGTCCAGCGGAAGCGGACCAAGGGCTGGCGGATGCCCGAGGGCGCCGTCTACGTTGGCCGCGGCTCAAAGTGGGGAAATCCTTACCCCATTGGCTCTATTCAGACCTCCGAAGGGGACAGCTGGGTGGTTCTGAACGCAGAGTTGTCCATCGTCCTGTACCGCGAGCACTTGAACGCAAGGCCCTGGGGACGGCAGCCGTTGGCCGCGGGAGTGCGCGCTGAGCTGGCCGGCAAGGATTTGGCTTGCTGGTGCCCACTAGACCGACCCTGCCACGCGGACGTGCTGCTGGAATTGGCCAACGAGGCAGGGCAGAGCTAAGTGTCCTGGCTAAAAGGCAGCGATAAGGCAGCAACTTTCCCGAAGGCACTGAACGTCCCCCATTTCAGCAAGGGCGAGATCAGCGTCAACGAGATGTTCGGCTTTATCCACCGGTGCGCGTACGAGTCCGCGGCGCACCGGACTGACTATGTAATCGAGTACGGCGTGGCAATGATGATGGGAGGCCCGAACTATGAGCGGCTGCTTGAGGTAGCTGAGCAGGCCGGCCTCATGGAGCAGGTCGAAACGGACGGCGCCCCGTCCTGGAAGATAATCGAGGACCCGGATTTCATCCACCTGATCACAAAGGCTGAGCAGGAATGGATGAACCAGCAGAAGCGGGACTCCAGGGACACGAAGCTGACATCCGCGGTCCGCCTGCGTGACGGCGACGCCTGCCGCTACTGCCTGAAGATCGTGTACTTCGGCGCAGACCGCAAGTCGGCCCGCGCCGGCACCTACACCCGGGCCGGTACATTCGACCACACCATCAGCGGTGAGGCCGCCACCATCGACACGCTGGTCGTCGCGTGCGGTGAGTGCAACTCCAAGAAGAAGGACAACGACGACGCCCTGGAACTTCAGCCCGCACCCAGCGAGCCGTTCTACTCCGCATCAACAGCAGCATGGCTGGCCAAGCACGGCCACCACGTGACCCCCAGCGCCAAGCACCCGGCGCTCAAGAAACCCAAGAAGGCCAACGGCCAGCAGTCAGCGCAGCGCCCCGTAGAGCAGCCCACGGCAGCTCCGGGAAGTACCCAGGCAACGGAAGCAGCACCCGGCCCGGACAGCAGCGCAGACAGCACCCCGCGCACACTTCCGACCACGGATCAGCCAGATCCGGCAGGTCACCTTCCCGACGGATCTAGATCTGTCGGGTCGGGACATGGGACGGGTCATGGGTCGGGCAGGGAAGGGAAGGGAAGCCAACCACCTTCTATGCCAAGCCGGCCATCGAAGAACACCAGACGCAGACGCCCCCGATCCAGAGGACGGAACTAGACATGCCTGCCCAACGACTTTCATCGCCCAACCCGATGTCTGAAGATCAGTTCCAGACTGCCGTTATCGAGCTGGCCAAGCTCAACGGCTACCGGCTGGTCTACCACACCCGTGATTCCCGCCGGTCTGTTGCTGGCTTCCCGGATCTCGTCCTGGTCAGTGAGCATCGGCAGCGTGCACTGTTCCGTGAGCTGAAGACCAGCAAGGGCCGCCTGTCCCCTGCCCAGTTCGACTGGATCAGCTCCATGCAGCTGGCCAAGCTCAACGCCGGCGTCTGGCGCCCCGAGGATCTGACGAACGGCCACATCCTCAACGACCTGAGAGGCAAGGCATGACCACGCCCCTGGAGCTGGAAGAGAAGTACTACGTGGAGGTCAGAGGACGACTTGCCCTCCTTCCCTACACCCATGCCAAGCGTGCCACCGTGTACCCCGACCTCTGCATCTTCCACGATGAAGAGCCGGCCAAAGCAGCGCCCGGTGCTCACCTATGCCCGGCCTGCATCGAATGGCTCCGGTCAGCCCTCACCGACGTCGCCAGATACTGGCCCGATCTGGAGGACGCGCTTGCACCAGCTGGTGGCCGCGCAGCTTCAGCGGAACGTGTGGGCGGAACCGGTGACCTGTACCCGCCGCTGCCGATCAACGGCGAAGTCTCGGACATCATGCGCGCTGCCCGCCGTGCCATCTGGCTGGCAGTTGGGAAGCTGATTCAGGACCGTCCGGAGCAGCGCCTGCCCCTGGACCATGGCACTGGTGTCCTTGCTGACTGGCTGGCCCGCTGGCATGTGGACTACATTGCCACTCACCCATCGGCCGAGCATGTGGAAGCTGTGGGCTGGGATCTCGCCAAGGTAGCCCGACAGATGAAGGACGCCGCCTACCAAGCGCCGCCCGTGGAAGTGGACATCGACGGGGACTGCCACCAGCTCATAACCAACGCCCAGGGAGAACGAGTCCCATGCACTGGCAGGGTCTCGGGCTGGACCCAAGGAGATGGCCGGGTGGTTATCCGGTGCAGCTTGGACATCACCCACCGCGTGCCGGCCGACCAGTGGTTCGCCGCTGCCCGACGTCGGGCAGCCCGCCCGGCCCGGGCAATCAACACCCTCAAGAAGAAGTACCTGACCGGAAGGAAAGCGTGATGGGGATCAAGAATGGTATTGACGCGGCTAAGTTGGCGGAGAACCTCGGCATCGAGCTGGAGCCGTGGCAGCAGGCGGTGTTGGACCGATACCTTTCCGGCCAGTCCCGGCAGCCCACGGTGCTGCATCCCCGACGGGCCGGCGGTGTTCGGGGCTTCCGTCAAAGGCTGGCCCTCATCGATGAGTACCTCAGCAAGCCAACGTTTGCAGATCCACTCGCCGGCGTCCGCCACGTCGCTACGAAACACGTACCGGAGACAGGCAGGAAAGCATGATCAGCAAAGAGGGCAAGGCCCGATGGACCTACACCTGCAAGCTGTGCCGTAAGACATGGACCGAGCCAGACCAGTTCCGTGCCATCGAGCGGCAGCAGCATCACCTTCGCAGCATGAACCACATGGTTGAAGGATTGTCCGCCGCATTCAAACCAGTGGGCGACATGGTTGAAGGATTGTCCGCCGCATTCAAACCAGTGGGCGATGCCTTCCGCGAAATAGGACTTGCCTGGGGCATCGTCACTCCCGACCATGCACGAGCGATGCTCTTGCCAAACTATGACCTCGCGCCACGCCGACATTTGGGTAATACCGAGGGTGCTTGACTTAGTCCTCTAAATTATGGGGTGAGCTGGTGTTTCGCACCCAGCCACAAAATCAGAGCCTCGACCGGTTAGCCGGCGGGGCTCTTCCCATGTCTGACGGGAGGTCCGGTTCAGTGAGCAAACGCGCTGGGCGGGCCGGCGGGAAGTGGCGATCCCTGGTCGCTAACCAGCGGGCAAAGCGGTTGGACTGTGCTATCTGCCAGCAGCCGATCGATTACCGGCTGAAGTATCCCGACGAGGACAGCTTCAGCGTTGACCACATCAAGCATCGCAAGACGCACCCTCATCTCGCCGAGGAGCCAACGAACCTGCGCAGCACGCACCTTCGCTGCAACAAGTCACGTGGTGACCGCGATGAGAAGCCGGGCCTCGGGCACGCTGCCCAGTCCTGGTGACTGAATGGGAGGTTGGCCGGCGTTGTTCCGTGGCACCATCTCCCGCGACGACGGCGAACCGTGGGGACAGACCGGGATGACATCGGCCAAGTGGCTGGGCATTCCGACGATGACGGTGTGCATCGCTGACCTGGTCGCTACCCAGCCCGCCGTCCTGCTCCATGCCCTGGTCAACGGCAGCCATCCCGTTGGTGGTGACGCACATCCCCACGTGATCGAGTGGGGTGGCACGCTCTACCTCGAAGACGGACACCATCGTGCTTTACGCGCTTTGATCGACGGCGAACAGACGCTGACGGCCCGGGTCCTGAGGGTAGGGGCCGAAAAATCTCTGGGTCTAGACGACCGGGGAGGCTTCGCCGGGTAGTGTCCTCCCCCTCCCCGTACCCCCCACCCCCCTAAGCGAAAACCCGACCCCGAGGAAGCATGAGCGCACTATCACCGAGGCAGATGTTCCTGCTTGATCAGGCCTGCGGCCCGTTGCGGGAAGCTTTCCCTTCCTACGGCCCCTATCTCGTGGGCACGGCGTCTGAGCGCGGCCCATACCGCGATGTGGACGTTCGCCTGATCATGGAGGACGAGGCCTACGACAAACTGGCAGACGCATCGGGAATGCCGGCCATTTGGTTCCTGGGGCTTTCGATCGGCCAGTACCTTGCGTCCCTCACAGGGCTGCCCATCGACTTCCAATTTCAGCGGGCAACAGAGGCGAACGCCATCCACAACAAACCCCGGAATCCTTTGGGGACGCGGGGGCTTGGCAACTACCAGGGCGACTGCCCCGTATCGAAGGAGGGCTGAAGCATGCACCACTTGCAGAAGGATGCGGCGATCGAATCGGCAACCCAAGGCGGCAGGGTCGCAATCTTTACGGAGAACCTCCAGCGGGCCGAAGGCATGGCCAAAGATTTCGAGGAACTGACGCCGAGCGAGATCGTGGAGAAGATATTCCGTGCCAATGGCCGCCGCGCCCTGCACTTCCACGGGGGCGGCAGTATCCGCTTCATCTCGGTCAACCAGAGCGCTCGCGGAATGTCATTGGACCGGGCCTTCGTCCCCAAGGGAACCTCCGAAGATGTCCTAGCCGCCATCATTCCTGCGCTCGCCACGAGCCGTGAGTCAGCTTTCCCTGCCTACTACTGACCGGGAGGTAACCGTGGCACGTAAGCGCCGCAGCTACACCGCCGAGTACAAGGCACAGGCAGCCCAGCTGGTCCTGAACTCTGGCCGTCCGATCGCCGATGTAGGCCGTGAGCTGGACATCCCGGAGCAGACGCTTGGCCGGTGGGTGTTCGATGCCCGCGAGGCCGCCGGCGAGGATCCCCGGGCCCCGCGCCAGGTGAACTTCAAGACGCCCCTGCCACCGGACCCGGTGGCCTTCGCCGCCTTCGACGGGCCGTCGCTCCTGGAGGAGATTCGGGAAGCCATCTCAAAGATGGAAACCCTGGACCAGGACAAAGGCTTGATCGCGCTCGCCGAACGGTACGCGCACATGATCGAGGAAGTGGCGAAGGCCGGCGGCCGTGATGCGGTCTCGGTGATGTACCTCGGTCCTCACCTTTTCAACATGCTCAAGGAACTCGGCGGCACGCCCATGCAGCGCGCCGGCCTCGGCAAACCGGCTGCAAAGCAAAAGAGCCGACTGGAGCTTCTGCGCGGAGGACGGGAGACGGGGTAATTCATGGCGAACGCAGCCGGCAAGCCAAAGCTGTACGGCTGCGAGACACCACGGATCTACACACCCGAACGCCGGGAATTGACCCGGGAGACGTCCAAGGGCTTTGAGTGCATCGACTTCGCTGAACAGGTCCTGGATATCCCGCTGTTCCCCTGGCAGAAGTGGCTGCTGATCCATGCCCTTGAACTAAACGAGGATGGGTCCTTCCGCTTCCGGACCGTCGTGCTGCTGGTCGCCCGGCAGAACGGCAAGTCCACCCTGATGCAGGTCCTCACGCTGTGGCGGATGTACATGGACGCCGCGAAGCTGACTATCGGCACGGCCCAGAACCTGGACATTGCTGAGGAAGTCTGGCGGGGCGCCGTAGAACTCGCTGAGGGTGTCCCGGAGCTCAAGGACGAGATTGAGCGGATCGATAAGACCAACGGCAAGAAGGCGCTGGAGCTGGCCAGCGGCGAACGGTACAAGGTGCAGGCGGCGAATCGCCGTGGCGGCCGTGGCCTGTCCGCTGACCTGGTCGTTTTGGACGAGCTGCGCGAGCATTCCAGCTGGGATGCCTGGGCCGCGATCTCCAAGACGACGATGGCCCGTTTCTTTGCGCAGGTCTGGGCGGTCTCCAACGCCGGTGACGCTTCATCGATCGTGCTGCGGTTCCTGCGGAACATGGCTCACATGTCCTTGGGGAATCCGGACGGCCTGGAAGACGTCGTCATGCCGGATCTGGATGAGGGCGACGAGGCCGACGCCGACTCGACCGGGCTGTTTGAGTGGTCGATGGCTCCGGGGATGTCGATGTGGGATCGTCACGGCTGGGCGCAGTCGAATCCCTCCATGGGCCACGTGCCGAGCCTTGAGAAGGCGATCGCCGCGGCTGTGAAGGGTGAGCCCGAGGGCCTTGTCCGGACGGAGGTGTTCTGCCAGTGGCTGGATACGACGGCGGACGGTCCGTTCCCTCCTGGCCGGTGGGAGAAGGGCGCCGATCGGGAAGACATGATCGTCGGGAAGTTCGCTTTCTGCGTCGATGTCTCCTGGGACCGCACCACAGCCCATATCGGGGTCGCGGGCTTCAACGCAGACGGCGTTCTCCGCGTCCAGGTGGTCGCCTCGCGCTCCGGCACGGCGTGGGTGGGCCCGTGGTTCGATTCGCCTCCTGAGGGGCAGAGCGTGCCGCGTAAGAGCAACCCGGATCTGGTCGGGGTGACGCTGCAGAAGAACGGCGCCCCGGTGTCCTCGCTGCTCCCTGAGCTGGAGGCCATCGACGGCCTGAATGTCATCCCGTGGGAGGGTGCTGACCTGTCCCGCTGGACGGGCATGTTCTACGACCGGGTCCGTGGCCAGGAGATGGACGAGGACGGCGAGCCGATCAAGCCGGAAGACGTCGAACCGGACATCAGTCACCCGGGCCAGCCGATCCTGAACGTGGCCGCCGCTACCGCTTTGGCGAAGCCCTCCGGGGACGCCTTCTTCTGGGATCGGGGCAAGTCCCCGAACGACGTCGCCCCGTTGGTCGCAGTGACCGGCGCGGCCGGCTGCTTCCTGGTCCATGGCACGGTCCCCGAGAAGGTCAGCAAGTACGAAACGCAGGACCTGCTGGTCCTTTGACGAAAGGGGTCCGGAATGGCTCGTAAAGACAGGCTGCTCCGGGATGCCGAGCGCGGCAAGTTCCTGATCACCATCGACACCGAGGAAGCCTTCGAGGGCGTCCTCGTGGAATGGGACGACGAGCACGTTGTCCTGGCCGCCGCCTACTCCGTGGGCGTTACCGGGGACCGGCTGAAGCTGGACGGTTACCAGTGGCTCCCCCGGCAGCGGATCAAGTACATGCAGGCAGTCACAACCTAAGAGGAGGTCAAGTGTTCCTTTCTGATGGAGCCGTGGTCCCCAACCAGGTTGACACGATCGGTGACCGCACACCGATGTTCGCGGACGCCAGCTACTACAGCTCCGGCTCAATGCAGCTCTCCGGCCTGTGGGCGGCCTACGGGGCGCTCTACAAGTCGCAGATGTGGGTTGGCACCCTGGTCCGGAAGCTTGCGATGGCAACGGCCCGGATGCCGTTCGACATCAAGCGCGCCGGCGTCGGCAACGAGCAGACCCCCGAGGCTGGACCGCTGACGGATCTCATGCTGCGGCCGAACCCGCGGATGAGCGGATTCAAGCTCTGGCAGTGGACGTCCTCCACCAGGGATATCTACGGCGAGGCTTTCTGGCTGAAGCTCCGCGACGACAAGGGGAAGGTCCGCGAGCTGCATCCGATGCATCCCACGAATGTGGTGGTCCGGAGGATGCCTGACGGGTCGCTGGGCTACATCTACTCCGCCGGCGTCCGGGATGTGTCCCAGCTGCCGCCGATCCCGGAGTCCGACGTCGTTGCCTTCACCACCTATAACCCGGACACCCTGAACCGTGGCCTCTCCAATCTGGAGAGCCTGCGGATGACGCTGCTGAACGAGGACGCCTCACGGCGGGCCACGGCCAGCTTCTGGGACAAGGGAGCCCGCCCCTCGGTGGTCTTGTCCACGGACGCGACGCTGAGCCAGGGCGCGATCGACCGGCTGAAGGCCCAGTTCAACGCGGCGCACGGTGGCGCGGACAACATGGGCGGCACGGCGGTCTTTGAGGAAGGCATCTCCCCTACCGTCATCCAGCTGAACATGGAGGAGATGCAGTACATCGAGTCCCGGAAGCTCAACCGGGAAGAGGTGTGCGCAGCGTACGACGTGCCGCCCCCGGCGGTGCACATCCTGGACCACGCCACGTTCTCCAACGTCACCGAGCAGCTCCGCTCGCTGTACAGGGACACGATGGCTCCCCGGTTCGTGGACTTTGAATCGGTGATCAACCACCAGCTGGTGCCCGACTTCTACGCCCCGGGCGAGGTCTTCACCAGGTTCAACATGGACGAGGTCCTCCGCGGCGACTTTGAGGTCCGTGCCGAGTCGGTGAACAAGCTGATCCAGGTGGGCGTCCTGAAGCCTGCTGAGGGCCGGCCGATGTTCAACCTCGCCCCGGCCGGGCCGGAGGCGGACAAGCTTTACGGCAACGCTGCGCTGGTCCCCCTCGGGTCCAACGCAGCGGGCCCGCCGGCCGTGGCGACGGATGGCAGTCCCCTGCCGATGCCGCTGCCCGCGCCGCAGGCTGGGAAGGCGGTCACGGTTCGCACCGTGATGGGAAAACTCGCACGGGTCAAAGGCAATAAGCCGGCGATCCGGGAAAAGCTCGTGGAGATGCACCAGCAGGAGCTGTCCAAGTTCTTTGACAGCCAGGTCGCATCCCTGAAGGCCTTCAACCCAGCGGACTGGGACCAGCAGCTGACGGACATCCTGCTGCCGCTCTCCCAGGCCACCGCCCAGGCCATCGGCGCCGACGTCGCTGATGTGCTTGGCGGTGAGTATGACCCGGACCGGATCGGGGACTACCTGGCCACGGAGGCCGCGGAGTCCGCAGTCAGCATCAACCAGACAACCGCCGATCAGGTGGAGGCCGCCTCGGACCTGACGGTCCTGGGCGCGGTTCTGCTGGCCCGGGCTGGGCAGATCGCTCTGTCCAGGGTCGCGTTCATTGGCGGCCTCGCCAGCCAGGTCTCCGCGGAGCAGAACGATGCGGCCACGAAGACCTGGGTTGTGAACTCCAAGAACCCGCGCCCCTCGCACGCGGCCATGGCCGGCGAAACGGTCAAGCTCGGCGAGACCTTCTCCAACGGCATGAACGGTCCAGGCGACATCACCGGTGGCGCCGATGAGGTGGCCGGCTGCACGTGCGACCTCGAATTCAGTAAGGAAGGCAAGCCATGACCATTGTTCGCAAGGACGCCACGATCACCCCCACGGGCAGTGACGACGAGTTCCCCGGAACGTTCGAGGTAGTGCTCTCCGCTCCCACGAAAGACCGGGACGGGGACACGCTGCTTCCTGATGACTGGAAGCTGCCGCTGCCGGAGAAGATCACGTTCGACTCTGACCATGGCATGAGCGTGGCCACCACCGTGGGCTCCGGAACGCCGACCATCGATGAGAAGACCGGCAACCTGATCGTCTCCGGAACGTTCTCGTCCCTGCCCCGGGCCCAGGAAGTCAGGACGCTGGTCAAGGAAGGCCACATCGACCGGACGTCGGTGGCGTTCATGACCGAGAAGACCCAAAAAGACGGGGCGACCGTCACCAAGCGCGAGCTGCTCAACGGCGCGTTCGTGGCCATCCCCTCCAACCGGGAAGCGGTCGTCCTGTCCTCCAAGGGCATCAAGGCCGGCGCCCGCAACAGCGCCGCCGATGCCGAGATGATCCAGGGCATCCACGACCACGCCGCAACGCTGGGCGCTGAATGCTCCGCGACCAAGTCCTTCCTCCGAAGCCAGCGGCCGGTAGCCAAGAGCCTCGTCGGTTCACTGGAAGCCACCCAGGACCGGGTCCGGGACGCCCTCCGGGACGCCAACCCCGGCGCCTGGTGCTGGCTCCGTGGAACCGTCCCGGACGGCAACGGCGGCGGATACGTGGTCTTCGAACTGGAGAACCGCGAAACCTACGACTGCGAGACCTACAAGCAGTCTTACCAAGACGACGGCAGCGTCGTCACCCTCACGGGTGATGCGGTGCCGGTGGACGTGATGGAAACAGTCACGACCGACCCCGATGAAGATGCTTCTGATGCTTCCGGCACAGACCCAGCCCCCGCAGCCGGCGCCCCCGTGGCCCCCGCAGCCGGCGCGAAGTCTGCCCCCGTTGACGATGGGCCTTCAGCCGAAATAAGCGCCCGAGCCGCCCGGCTCCGGCTGCTGAACACCTCATTTGAAGTCTGATCCGGAAAGGAATCATCATGCCTACTCTGCTTGAAGCAAAGAACAAGGTCCGCGAGCTGTCCAAGAAGGGCCTGGAGGTCGCCGAATCGACCACCATGACCTTCGCCGAACAGAAGGCCGCCCTCGATCCCATCGAGGCCGACATCAAGAAGTGGATGGAAGAAATCAAGTCCATCGAGTTCGTGGAGGAGAAGCGCAAGAGCTTCCTCGCCGCGGCCGGCACCGACTCCGGCGACGAAAACCCGGCCCAGCCCGAGGCCACGGGGGCCAAGTCCATCGGCGCCCAGTTCGTCCAGTCCGCGGGCTACAAGGGCCTGGTCGAGCGCGGCCTCAAGGGCGGCCAGTGGTCCACCGGCGACGTGGAGGTCAAGACCACGCTCACCGAGGGCACCGCGGGCAGCCCCGGCGGCGGCTACGCCAACATCCAGAACCCCACCGTCCTGCCCGGCGTCGTGGACATCAAGTTCCGGAAGCTGACCATCTCGGACCTCTTCCCGGGCGGCACGACCAGCACCCCGCTGATCCGCTACCTCGTGGAGTCCGCCGTCACCAACGCCGCCGCAGCGGTCGCGGAAGGCGGCCTGAAGCCCGAGTCCGCGCTCGCGTTCACCAAGGTGGACGAAGTCCTCCACAAGATCGCGACCTTCCTGCCGATCTCGGACGAAATGCTCGAGGACTGGGCACAGGCGCAGTCCTACATCGACGCCCGCCTGATCCTGTTCATCAAGCTCGCCGAAGAGGCCCAGCTGCTGAACGGCGACGGCACCGGCGCGAACCTCGTCGGCCTGCTCAACCGCCCCGGCCTCGCCACCCCGATCGTGAAGGGCACCGCCCCCTCGATCGCCGGCGACAACGGCATGGACGCGATCTACCGGCAGATCACCGCGATCCGCACCACCTCATTCCTGGAGCCGGACGCGATCGTCATTGACCCGGTCGGCTGGCAGACCCAGGTGCTGTCCAAGAACAGCCAGGGCGCCTACTACGCCTCCGGCCCGTTCGTCAGCGAACAGAGCCAGACGCTCTGGGGCAAGCAGGTCGTCGCCACCCCGGCGCTGGCCGCGAACAGCGCCCTGGTCGGAGCCTTCCAGCAGGGCGGCCAGATCTTCCGCAAGGGCGGCATCACCGTGGAAGCCTCCAACTCCCACGCCGACTTCTTCCAGAAGAACCTCACCGCCATCCGCGCCGAGGAACGCCTCGCTCTCGCCGTGTACCGGCCGGGCGCTTTCGGCCAGGTCACCGGCCTGTAAGCAGGCCTGCCAGTCCCTGCTGCCCCGTGCGTGACTTCCACCGCGCACGGGGCAGCAGCACAGCCCCTGAACACCCCTTGAAAGAAGGTCATCATGGCACGCAGAAGCAGGCAGCAGGATCAGGACCTGTCCCTCGTGGAGTCCACGGGCAACGTCGAGTTTGACGGCGCCCCGGTCACCGTGGAGCAGCCGGCCGAGAACCAGAGCACCGGGAATGTCGAGTACGAAGCGCCGGGTACCACCGAGGTCAGCCACTACACGGAGGACGTCGTTGTCCGTGCTGAAACTCCCGGCCCGGTTACCTTCACAGTGGCCGGCCTGCCCGGGGTGCAGACCAAGGTCGTGACACCCCCGGAACCGGAACCAGCCGAAGCCACCACCACGGCCGAGGTCAAGGACGCCGGCCCGGAGCCCGAGACCCCCGCCACTGAGAAGTAGGCACCATGCCATATCCCGGAGGTGACGTGTTCCCCGCAGGCTCCCCCGGTCCACTGGCAACGGTCGATGACCTGGGCAATTACATGCAGCAGAGCATCGCCGCGGATGATCCCACGGCGGGGTTCCTGCTGCTGGTGGCCTCGGGCATGATCCGGGCCTACCTTGGCCAGACAGTCAGCCAGGTCATTGATGATGTGGAGTACGTGGACCCGGTAGACGGGTCCTTCGCCGCGCTCGAGCAGCTACCGGTCACGTCGGTCTCCCTCGTGGAGGTCACCAACGACGGCGGGACCAGCTGGACGCCGGTCCCTGCGACTGCCTACACCGTGTCACGGCGTCGGGGCACCATCAGCACCAAGTGGGGCAGCTCGGTCCGCTGGCCGAGTGACGAAGAGTCATGGCGGGTGACCTACACCCACGGGTTCGAGTCGGTGCCGCCGGAGATCATCGGCGTCTGCTGCGGCCTCGCTGCCCGCTACTACTCCACCCCTGTGGCGGTGGACATGGAGCGGATCGGTCAGCGGCAGGTGAAGTATGCGATTGAGGCGGACGGATTCAGTCCTCTGGAGTCGATCGCGCTGACTCCGTTCCGTGTCGGGAAGCTTGCCTGATGGGCCGCTCGCTGGGACGCAAGACCATCACGGTCCTCACGGCACAGAAGTCCACCGACCCCTACTCCCAGGAGCAGACGGACGACTGGTCGCTGCCGCCCGCCTCAGAGGTGGACGTCCGGGGCTGTGAGGTCGAACCGGGCACGACGCAGGAGTACCTGCTGAACCGTGACCAGGTGCTGGTGGCGTGGACAGTGTTCGCGCCCCCTGGCACGCAGGTCACCGCTTACAACCGGGTCCGGTACAACGGCGAGGTCTACACCGTGTACGGCCATCCGGCGGTCTGGGATTCCCCCAGCGGCCGCCTCGATTATGTGGAAATTGTTCTGCAGGATTGGAGGGGCTGATGCCCACACGCATTGAGTCCAAAGACCGGCTGAGTGTCGGTGACCGCCTTGAGCTGGACGGCGGGACCTTCATGGTCACGGAAGCTGCTGTCTGGACCGACGCCGCCGGCGAGTACGCCTACACGGCGGCCACGCTGGAACCGGCGGGTGGTGAGGATGGCCCAGGACCGGATCGAGATCAATGACGCGGCGTTTGTTGACCTGCTGAAGTCGGGCCCCGTCATGGCGGAGCTGATGAAGCGGGCACGCCGGATCGCCTCGGCAGCTGGGCCGGGAAAGTGGGACGTTACCCCGTCCCACACTCCGACCCGTTCCCGCGTCTCCATCGGCACCGGCGACTACACCGCACGGAAGGCCGAGGCGACCAACCGGTCGCTGACCAAGGCCCTGGATGCTGGCCGTGGCTGAGGCAGTCGAGTTCCCCGACGTCGAACTGGCCGTCTGCGCAGCGCTCCGCGTGCCGGCGGTCGGGGTCCAGGTCGTCGTGGACGTCCCGCAGACCAGGCCACCGGAGTTCGTCCGTGTGCTCCGCACCGGCGGCCCTCGCGAAACCCTGGCCACCGAGGCGGCCCAGATCACCGTTGAGGCCTGGGCAGGGTCCAAGCAGCGGGCGCTGTTCCTGCTGAACCGTGCCCGGGCCATCCTGAACCGTTCCGAGGGCGCCCTGTTCGGTGTCGTGGAAATGTCCGGACCAGCCAACCTACCCGACCCAACGACAGCTCAGACCCGCTACACGATGAGCTTTCAAATCCGCGCGCACGGCGCCGCTCTAACCGTGTAACCAACCAAATCCGAGGGGTCCGCAAATCCACCTTGGAAAGAGGCCATCATGGCTAACTCTGTAAACAACGTTGTGGTCGGTAAGCCCCTCGTCACTGGCGGTGTTCTGGTGGCCCCTCGCGGCTCCACTCTCCCCACCGACGCGACGACCGCCCTTGACGCAGCGTTCAAGGCGCTCGGCTACGTCACCGATAACGGCGTGGTCAAGTCCGAGAAGCGCAACACCGGCACCATCGCCGCGTGGGGCGGTGACACCATCGCCGCCACCAAGAAGGGCATGGACGTCACCATCAAGCTGTCCCTGGCCGAGTTCCTCAATGCCGCCGTCCAGGGGCTGGTGTACGGCACCTCCAACGTCACCACCACCGCCGCCACCGCGACCAAGGGCAACCTGCTCAAGGTCGTCGGTACGTCCCAGTCCACCCCGCGCAACTCGTGGGTCATCGAGGTGCTCTCCGACATCGCCCACGTCCGCGTGGTCCTGCCGGACGCCCGCGTGATGGACGTCGGTGACACCACGTTCAAGGACGACGCCATTGCGGCGGCGGACGTGACTGTCCAGGCCTTCCCGGACGCCACGGGCGCTTACTTCTACGTCTACACGGACGACGGCCAGAAGACGGCCTAGTCCCTCAATGCCGGGTGGGTCGGGGTTGTCGTGCGGACCCCGCCCCGGCCCACCCTCACCATCTGCTGGTCCGCACACCACATCAAAGGAGTCCGCAAGACATGCCTACCCCCAAAAAGCCCCAGGACCGCAAGCCCAAGACCGAAGACGTGAGCGAGTGCTTCACCTTCGAGCACGACGGCGAGACCTACACCCTCAAGCGCACCATCGACCACATCACCCCCGGCTTCCTGCGGAAGAACCGCAAGCTCGATGACCTCGATGCGTTCTTCACCATCCTGGAAGAACTGGCCGACGACGACCAGCTGGCCGTCATCGACGCGATGAGCAGCGCAGAGTTCGGACAGCTGAACCGCGACTTCTACAAGCACCTGGGAGCACAGCGGGGGGAATAAATGGGCTCCTGGACCTGATCGATGAGTATCAGGAGCCCCTTGAGTTCGACCTCATAGCCCTCGGGCTGCGGCTTCGCTGGCTCGGGACCGAGCACCTGACGTGGGGCGACCTGCTGGCCGTAGTGCGGCAGTCGCCCCACGGATCGGCTCTGCACCGCGCCATCCACGGCGACGACTCCCGCTGGGACCTCCAGTCGCACCTCCTGGCCGTCGTCGCTGACCTGCTGGCAGCCGGCAACTGGCAGCGCGGGGGCGACCCGCAGGCCAAAAAGCCAACACCCATCCCCCGCCCCGGTGCCTCACGGCAGACGGACGGCGAAACCATGGCCCGCGGCAAACCGGTCCCGATCGAGCAAATGGATGCCCTTCTGGGCTGGACAAAAGAATAGAGGACGCCCGTGGCCGCCGTTGAGCTTGCTACCGCCTACATTTCCCTGGTCCCCAGCCTGAAAGGCGCTAAGGGTGCCATCGCTGCGGACCTCGCAGGGGTCGATACCAAGGGCATCGGCAATGAGATGGGCTCCAAGATCGGCGGCGGCCTCGTCGGCTCCATGAAGGCCCTCGTCGTCCCGGCGCTCGCCGTGCTCGGGTCGGGCATGTTCGCTGGTTTCATCAAGGACGCCGCGGCGGCCAGTGACGCGACGGACAAGTTCAAGGCGACGATGAGCTTCGCCGGCATGGATACATCGGCGATCACGGCCGCGAAGGACGCGGCGAAGGCCTACGCGGACCAGACGGTCTATGACCTGCCGACGATCCAGAACATGACGGCCCAGCTCGCTTCCAACGGGGTGAAGGACTACACCGGGCTGACCCAGGCCGCGGGTAACCTCAACGCCGTGGCCGGCGGCAACGCTGACACGTTCAAGTCAGTGGCCATGGTGATGACCCAGACCGCGGGTGCCGGGAAGCTGACCACGGAGAACTGGAACCAGATGGCCGATGCCATCCCTGGTGCAGCGGGTCCCCTGATGAATGCCCTGAAGGAAGCCGGTGCCTACACGGGGAACTTCCGGGACGCGATGGCTGCCGGGCAGATCACGTCGGACGAATTCAACGCAGCCCTGATGAAGCTCGGCACCGATCCGGTGGCAGTGGAGGCGGCACGCTCCACGAAGACCTTCGAGGGCGCCATCGGGAACCTGCAGGCGACCATCAACGGCGGCCTGATGTCAGCGCTGGATGCGATCAAGCCGGCCGCGACAGGGGCCATCACCGGCCTTGCCGCCGGGATCGGTGGACTGTTCTCCTGGATTGGCAACGCTGTCACCGGCCTGACCTCGATCATCCGCGACGGGGACTTCACGGGAGCCCTGACGAAGGCTTTCGGAATGCAGGAGGATTCCCCGGTGGTGGGGTGGCTGCTGTCCACCCATGACTTCCTCGCGGCTGCGATCCCCGGGCTGCGGGACATCATCGTCCACGGCAACTTCACCGGGGCGCTGCGGGAAGCCTTCGGGCTGGAGGAGGACTCCCCCGCCGTCGGGTGGCTGCTGCGGACCCACGGCATCCTCGCATCCGGCCTGCCGGCGCTCCGCGATCTGATCCTCAAAGGCGATTTCACCGGCGCCATGCGGGATGCCTTCGGGGTGGAAGAAGACAACCCTGTCGTGGCCTCCCTGCTCAGTATGCGCGGAACGGTGATCGATGTCTTCGGGATGCTGCGTCAAGCGGTCGGTCCGCTCATCCCTTCCATGCTGGAACTCTGGTCCTCGGTGTCCCCGCTGGGAACGATCTTCCAGGCGCTCGGTCCCAGCATTCAGCCGCTGCTGTCCATTCTGGGCTCGCTGCTGAGCGTGGTCGGGTACTCGCTGGTCTCCGCGATCCTCGGGGTTACCCCGGCGCTGCAGTCACTCCAGCAGGTCTTTGTCGGCGTCTTCATGGACACCCTGTCCATGGCCCTGCCTCTGATCGCCCAGCTGGCCATGACCCTCGGGGCGACGCTGGCCCAGCTCATCCCGGTGCTGGTCCCGATCATCGTCCAGGTTGCCGAGCTGGCAGCCACCCTGGTGGGGCAGCTGGCACCGATCTTCATGCAGCTGGTGTCCGCGGTCCTGCCCATGGTCGTCACGGCCTTGACGGCGATCATGGGCGCGGTTGTCCCCGTCGTCCAACTGGTCGCCGGCATGCTGATCCCAACCATCCAATTCCTCCTGCCCGTGGTCACGACGGTGTTCGGTGTCATCGCGAACATCATCGAGGGCGCGATGCAGGTTGTCCTGGGGATCGTCCAGACGGTCACGGGTGTGCTGTCCGGGAACTGGGCCCAGGTCTGGGAAGGCCTCGGCAACATCTTCGGCGGCATCTGGAACACCATCACCGCCGCGGTCGGCGGGGCCTTCCAGGTACTCGGAACCGTCGTCGCCACCGGACTCGGCATGATCGCCGGGTTCTTCGCCCCGGGGCTGGCCGCAATCGGCCAGTTCTTCACCGACACATGGAACAACATCGTCGGCTTCCTGGCCGGGGTGTGGAACACCATCGCAGGGGTCGTCTCGGCCGGGGTGGCCATGCTGCTGGCCCCGATCGTGGCCGGCGTGACGGCGGCATGGGATTTCATCGTCGCCATCTTCACTGCTGTCGGTGGCTTCATCGCCGGCGTATGGAACTGGATCGTCTCCCTGGTGACGAACATCCTGATCGCGTTCTGGCAGACCCACGGCGCCCAGCTCACCGCGATCTGGAACACCGTGGTCAGCATCTTCAACATGATCGCCGGTTTCATCGCCGGGATCTGGAACACCATCGTCGCCGTCGTGGGCGGTTTCATCGGCATGGTCGTGGGCAACATCGTCGCCAACTTCACCTTCATCTGGGGCTTCATCTCCTCGATCTTCACCACGGTCTTCGGCTTCCTCGCCGGGATCTGGAACTCGATCGTCGGGGTGATCGGCGGCGCGGTGGGTGCCGTGTGGGGTGTCATCAGTTCCGGCTTCGGCGCTGCGTGGGGCTTCATCAGCTCCGTGTTCGGGCAGGTCGCCGGTTTCCTCGGCGGGATCTGGAACAACATCGTCTCCGGGGTCTCCGGGATGATCGGCAACGTCGTCGGGACCCTCTCAGGCCTCGGCGGGGCGATCATGGGCGCGCTCGCCGGCGCCGGCAACTGGCTGTTCGGGATCGGCAAGAACATCGTGGAAGGCCTGATGGACGGTATCAAGTCCCTGGCCGGCACGATCGGGAACTTCTTCCTGAGCCTGATCCCGGGCTGGATCGTCGGGCCGTTCAAGGCTGCCCTGGGCATCGCGTCGCCGTCGAAACTGTTCCGCGGCTTCGGTCGGAACATCGGCGAAGGCGTGATCCTCGGCGCCGGGGACATGAAGTCAGACATCACGTCCACGATGAACAATCTGGTCGACGTCCCCTCCGCTGCCGCGCTGAGCCCCTACAGCATGCCCGTGGCGGCTGGCAGGGCAGGGGCGGCCGGGGTGACGAACAACTGGACCATCAACCAGGTGGACGACCCGGTAGGGACGGCGCACGCAATCGCCCGGCGGCAAAACGCCTTGGCAGTCTAGGAGGACCGCATGCCTTACCCGAGCCCGCTCACGTACCCGGACGGGCTGCTGTCCCCCGGGTCGCTGCTCTCGGCGTTCCCGCCGGTCGCTGTCGGTGACGTGGTGATGAACACCGAGGACGCAACGGGGGTTCAGTGGGTCCTTGAGGAGCTGGAAGGCTGGGGCTCCCCAGGATCCACCGCCCAAGCCACGCAGCGTTCCCGCGGGCACGGCGGGACGATGTCCGAGGCTTACCTCAAGCCCCGGACACTCGTGGGGACCGGGGCGATCATTACCACGGACCCGGCAGTGCTGACGGCGGCGATTGATCAACTAATCGCCGCCGTCACCCTGGACCAGTTCCCCCTCACCGTGGCTGAACCGGGCCAGCTGCGCACCGTCATGGTGCAGCGGCAGGACGACGTCATCATCACCAAACTGAACGCCTACGAGGCTGCCTACAGCTTCCAGGTCGTCGCCAAGGACCCGCTCAAGTACGGCAACCTCATCTCTGCCTCAACGGTCCTCCCCTCCTCCACCGGCGGCCTGGTCCGCCCATCAACATGGCCCCGCACCTGGTCCGGTATCACTAACTCCGGGAAGATCACGATCACCAACGAAGGGAACTTCCCTTCCCCGGTCTGGATGCGCATCGACGGGCCAGTCCCCGCCGGCGGCTGGGCGGCAACCCACATCGGCAAGAAACAGACCCTCAGCTTCGCCACGTCACTCGCGCTCGCCGCGGGTGAGTTCGTCACCGTGGACAACGAACGCCGGGAAGTTCTCGCCCAAGGGCAGGCTGCCCGGTCCGGATACGTAACGTCCCGTGGCTGGTTCAACTTGGACCCGGGCGTCAATGAAATCGCATTTACAGCCCAGAACTATTCGGCGACGGCGCTGCTCACCGTCTCTACGAAACCCACCTGGTCTTAGGAGGCCCTCATGACAATCACCTTGCTGGCCCCGGACGGTCTCGCGGTCACCGCGCAGCAGGAACGGCAGGCAAACGCTGTCAGGCATGGCGGCGGCGCCGGGCGGCCACTCGGTGGCCGCTCGGGCTTCCGCGTGGACACCCCGGCTAATGTCTTGACGGCGACCTCAACAACATGGACTCTGGGCGCATGCACTGCCGAAATTGATCCGGGAGCTTCCACAGCTCAGGGAATGTACGGGTGGGCAAACGATTCCAACGTAAGCGGCCCCATGACCGCAGCGGATGCGACCTATGACCGTAAGGACATCGTCTACATCCAAATCAATGACCCCACGGCTGGCGACGGCACTGGGGCCCTCAGCTACACCCCCCAGTACGCCGCGGGACCGGCGGACGGAACAAACAACCCACCGGCGTTGCCGCCAAGGTCATTCCTGGTGGGAACCATCAATGTGCCAAAGGCTGGTGGCGGCTCCCCGTCCGTAGTGCTGAACACGGCCAAGTACGTGGCAGCGGGCGGGATCCTGCCCATCTATTCCCAGACAGAGCTGGATGCGCTGACGAAGTACGACGGACTCAGGGTAGCCAGGATGGACCTCCCCGGCCGCCCGGACTTCGTCTACGACGGCGCCAGCTGGAACGGCCAGGCCTGGACGGCTTACACCCCGGCCTGGGGCGGATGGGTGAACCTCGGCGACGGCTACCAGTCCAGCGGCTCCTACATGATGATCGGGCCCAAACTCTGCATGGTGCGGATGAAGCTGAAGGCCGGCGCCACCAACGCTGCCCTGGGCGGCGGAAACATCGCAGTGACCCTTCCGTTTACCTCAGCTGCCGGGCAAGCGACCAACGGCGAAGGGCAGTGGCTCCCTGGCGGCCCCAACGGCGGCCTGCAGAAGATCATGCTCTCCAACCCCGAGTCCAACAACATGGCCGCGATCTACACGAACCCCAGCGGAACAGCAATCGCCCAAGCACCTGGGGCGGCCGGCTTCGGCTACGGCCCAACCACGGAAGTGCACGCGACCCTCACCTACAGGACCGCCTAATGGAGCACTGGATCATCCCCACAGGTTTAGCCGAGGTGGGCCCATGGGGTCTCCTGGTCGGCGTCGTCGCGTTCATCTTCTACGGCGTCTTCAGGGGATGGATCATCCCCAAACCGCACTACGACACGCTGCTCCAGCGAGCGATCGCTGCCGAGACAGCGCTCGCCAAGGTCACCGAAACGAACGGGGTACAGGCGGACACCATCCTGAAGAACACCGCAGTCGGCGACACAGTTATCCGGGTCATGGGGGCCATCCAAGACGCGCGTGAGAACGCCGGAGGTACCCCATGAAATTCCTGAAGCGCCTCGCCGAGCTGCGGGAAGCGAATACCGCAGCCACCGAATCCACCCAGAAGGTCATGCAGCAGGCCGATGTGGATCACGAGAACGCGCTGGAGATGGACCGGCGGGTCACCGAACAGGCCCGCCGCCTCAGCAGCGCCGATCACCGCAACCACTACTCGGAGTCCCTGACTCACGCCTTTCAGGGGAGGACAGCATGACCATGCAGGACTACATATCCGCCGGGCTCCTCGGCATCATCTCGCTCGTCGCGGGGACCGTGGCTATCTACTGGCACCGGGCCACCAAAGGGACCTGGCGGGACTGGCCAGCCGGGCAGTCACTGATGGGGTTGCTGGCCATCATCACAGTGGGCTTCGGCTTCGGCGTGATCAACCGTTTCCTCGGCCAGTACCCCGGCCGGGCGGTGATCGGCATCATGCTCTACGCCCTGTTCGTGGGCGCGATCATCTGGATTGGCCTGACCGTCCGCAAGGAAATGCGCCGCGGCAAAGCCAAACTGCGCCAGAAGCACCCCACCCACACCGGGCCCGTGAACGTCATAGTCGCGTCCCAAAACGAGGAGGCACCCCTTGAGTGAGTATTGCCCCGGCGCTGTCCACGTCGACCAGGATAATGGCGGCGGACTTGACCGGTCCCTGCCTGCCCGCGCCGTCTGGCACATCACCTGGGACGCCCTGAAGCCTGACGGCTCCCAGCCGCAGTACTCCGCCGTGGCGAACTACCTGAAGAACCAGGGGTACTGCCCGCACCTGATGTGGAACCCCTTCACCGGGTACATCGAGCAGTACTACCCGGCAAGCCAGTCAGCCCGCGCGCTCGCCGCATGGAACGGAGACGGGGCCGCCTGCATCCAGATCGAGGTGTTCTTCACCCCGGGCTGTGTCGTGGACGGCGTGAAGTACAACACCGTGGCCGACACGCCCTGTAAAGGCCTGGGCACCATCCTGGACTGGCTGGACGGGTTGGGGATCCCCCGGGTCTGGCCGCTTGGCTCCCCGCAGTGGCAGGGCAACAGCCGCGACCCCGACGTCTGGAACAGCAGGGGCGGCCATTACGGGCACTGCAACGTCCCGGACAACACGCACACCGACCCCGGACCGATGCCCAACATCACCGGGACGGGCACCATTACCCCCCAAAGCACGACCATCACACTGGAGGACATTTTCATGGCACTCACCGAGGAAGAACAGCGGCGCATCCTCGCCGCAGCCGACAGAATCAACTACGTCGTGGACGATCCCAAGGCGAAGGTTCTGACGACGAACCATATCGATCAGGTGGCCTCCAGCGCCGCCGGCAAGGTCCTGAATACGCCCGTTGCCCGTGGCGGCGCCGGCGCCGGCCTTGGTGCAGAGACGAACCTTGGCGCCATCGTGGGCTGGTTCGACTCGGCCGTCCTGGGGCTGGCTGCTGCGATCAATTCCCAGGCCGCCGCCTCCGGTGCCAGCCCGGACCAGATCATTGACGCCGTGAAGCAGGCCCTGGCAAACGGCGTAGTACAGGTGGATGTCAGCGTGCAGGGGATCACCAAGTGACGGACTTCCTTGCACTGGACAACGCAGCTCTGTGGGCGCTCGCCGTGGGCTTCTTCAGCCCGCCGGTCATCAGCGTCATCCAGCAGTCCCGCTGGACCGCCCGGACCCAGTCCCTGGTGGCCTTCGCCTTCTACCTCGCGGTGGCCGCGGTGACCGCGTACGTCGCCGGGCTGTTCAACACCCCGGACGTGCTCCGGCTGGCGCTGCTGATCTTCCTCGCCGCCGGCACCAGCTATAAGACGCTCTGGAAGCCCACCGGCATCAGCCCTGCGATCGAATCGGCCACATCGCCAGGGCAGGACGCGCCCAAGCATTCGACTGCCGGCCCCGCTCCCATGATCAACAACATCACTATCCACGGGACCCCGGATCCGCAGGCAACCGAACAACGGGTCGCACAGGAACTGGACCAACTAGCTCCCTAGGAGGCAACGGTGACGCTCTCGTGGATCTCGGTCAACGCGAACAACGGGAGCGTCATCACTGACCTCACGGACTTGCGGGTGGACGGGGCATTGAAGCAGACCCTGATGCGGTTCGAGTCCCAGACGGCCAAGCTGCCCCTGGACAGCGCGCCCACGAACTGGCGGCAGGCGACGCGGAAGCGCTCGGTGTTCCTCGTCGCCCTGGACATCCTCAAGGACGGCACAGAGGTTCCCGTCTGGGGCGGCATGGTGACCAAACGGGTCACCAGCGCCGGCCCGGATGTCGAACTCTCCCTGGTCACGGGAGAGGGCTATTTTGACCGGGTCTACGTCGGGGACGAGACCTATACCAACGTCCCGCAGAACCTGATCGTGAAGGACCTGATCGAAAAGTACGCCGCGACCGGCGCCAAGCGCGGCATTCCGATCCGGGTGGAGATCCACGGCGGGGACGGGACGCCACGGACCAGGAACTACACGGACGCCGCGGACAAGACGCTCTACAGCATCCTCCGCGACCTCTCCGGCGTCGTCGGCGGCCCGGAATGGACGGTGGCCTGGGAATGGGTGGACGCCCAGACCCTGGGCCTGGTCGCCCACGTCGGTGACCGTCTAGGATCCCCACCCCCGGAAGACCTCAACCCGGCAGCCCAGTTCCACCTGCCGGGGTCGGTGACGTCCGCGGAGCTCACCGAAGGGTACAGCTCCTCCGAGGGCGCCAACGACGTCATGGCCGTTTCCTCCGGCGTGGACGGCGCCCGCCCCCAATCACCGCACCAGGTGGACGCCACAGACCTCAGCCCGCGGTTCGAATACCGCTGGACCCCGTCAACGTCCATCACCGACCCCGCGACACTGACCGCCCACGCGCAGCGTGCACTGGCAGCGATGAAGAACGGCACGCTGGCGCTCGCCATCACGGCCAACCGGGAACTAGCGCCACGTCTGGGCACTGACTGGTTCCTCGGCGATGACATCGGCTTTGACCTGACCGCGCCGGCGTGGCCGGACGGGCTGACCGGAACCGCCCGTGTTGTCGGCGCCGAAATCACCAACACCACGATCACGCCGCTGATCGACGTGTCCAACATTGAGGGGATCGACTAGATGGACCAGCCAGGGCTTCCCGGGTCACAATTCCCGGGCGAGGACGCGCTCCAGCGCCGGGTGCAGGACCTGGAGCGCGCCGTCCAGCAGTTCAGCGCCGCGAACGTCCTCGCCACCGCAGGTATCGGCGTCATCCCGAACGGAATCCTGGTCAACGGCCAGATGCAGTTCAAGCGCGAGGACGGCACGCTGGGCGTCAGCGTGGACCCGACCACCGGAACGTTCGTCGCCTACGACTCCGCCGGCACCTCGGCGGTGGCACGGTTCGGCGCGCTCATCGAGACCAACCCCGGCGCGTTCGGCGTGGAAGTCCTCGTCGGACCCACCTGGGTGCAGGTCGGTGCGCAGGCCACCACCTGGGACACTGTCTCCGGCAAACCCACGGACTTCGCACCGCTGGTGACCTCGCCGGTAGCGAACGCCACCAACGCAGTCAACGCCCAGGAGGCCACGCATGCCGGCCAAGCGGACGGCTCGCAACGGGGCTGGACCAACACGGTGGCCGGTACCGAGTTCTACGCCCTCTGGGTTGGCAACGACGGAGGTTTCCACTTCGGTAGGAACACATCCTCCATCGAGTACAAGGAGAACGTCCGGGCACACTCCATCGACCCGGAACAGGTGCTGGGCCCGCAACCAGTGCTGTACGACAGGAAGCCCACCTACCTGCCGGTCCGCACCCCTGACGGGCAGCCCGCCGAAGGCCCGGCCCAGCAGGTCCCGGGCCGGAAGAACGAATACGGCTTCATCGCCCAGCAGGTCGCGGAGCACATCCCGGAGCTGCTGACCTGGTTCGACGGCAAAGTAGACGGCCTGCGCTACGAACTGCTGGTCGTCGCCCACCAGGACCTGCTGCGCAACCACGAAAACAGGCTCCGTGCCCTGGAGGGACGCGAGCTGCTCACCTGGCCGGCCATCCAGCCCAACATCCAGGCACCCGGCGCTCCCGCCGTCCTGCCCGACCCGCTGCCCTACACGATTCAGGAGTAACCCGATGCGCAAACGCACATGGAAGAACGGCATCCTGGGCGGCACACCGCTCAACGACGTCAACCTCAACGCCCTGGAAGCCGACCTCGGCGCCGCGCTCCTCGCGCTCGCCGCTGACCCGTCCCTGTTGTTCTCCGGGGCGGTGACCCGGGACGCGAACGGCGTTGCCACGTCGGCGTCCCTGGTCTGGCCGGACGGTACCGCCGGGGTGTATTCGGGGACCCCGTCCACCACGTTTCCGGGTTCGGTGGATGCCTACACGGTGACCTATGCCGGCAGCCCCACCTTGACCATTACCCAGCCTGCCGTCACGCGTGACGCTGCCGGCCGGATCAGCAACCAGCCCGCCCGTACGATCGCCTAAGGAGCATCATGTCCGGATTCCTTGACCTGTCCCCGAGGGACGTTCTGAAGCGGGAACTGTCCGACCCGGCGAGCCCGGCGAATGGTCTACTTTCTGCCACTTATGGCCCTGCCGCCGTGGCAGCATCCGCGCCCCTGAAAACGGCCATCGTGGAGCAGATAGGCGAAAAGCTGATCTACTGGGACGACTTCGAACGGGCAAATGGGGCACCGGGGACAGCCCCGTCAGGGCAGGTGTACGACGTCACCGGAGCCGGGCTGCCACAGCTCGTTGGCGGTTCACTCGTCTGCACCGCAGTTGGTTCCGGTTACGCGGGCTTCCCGATCGCCTCCGGTCGCCGCTTCGCCGTCAAGTTCAAGGTGCTAACCACCGGAGGGGTAACCACCCCAGTCGCGATCGTGGTCGGGGCCGGGTCCAGCAGCACTGCGCTGATTGCTGACTCCGGGCACTTCATCGTCCAGCGGGACAAGTGGAGCTTCCAGTACCGGGCGGCCAATACCACCACCACCGTGCGGGACGGGTTCTTCGCCACGCCTCTGGTCAACGGGCAGGAGTACCTGTGGGAGGTTGTCCTGGAGGACGACGGCACAGTGACCTACCTGCTCGACGGCGGTTTCCTGGACTCGTGCAACGACCCGGCCATCACCTCACGGCTCGGTAACTACGCCTTCATCGAACCGACCAAGCAATCAGCGGGCGGCGACGAAACCCAGATCCTCGAAGCCTGGGCGTTCGGCGCAGCTTCCGCGACACTCCCGGCTGGCGCAAAGAACAAGGCGGGCAGGTCGGGATGGGCGCGGGCTCTGGCCAAACTGACCGGAGATAACCCGGCAATCGCCGGCATCGACCTTGTTGCTCGTAAGGGACTCGCCCAGCAGATGCGTGTCGGTCGGTCGCTGAGCGGCAACCTCCCGGCCGTCATTTGGAACGAACTGGTCGACCTTTACCTTTCGGGTACATCCACGCTCCGAACAAAGGCCACCGGCTTCTATGTCAACGACGGGCACGCCACCAATCAGGTCATCGTTGGGGCATTGTCAGGCGGCCCAGGCGTTTCCTTCCGTGACGCGAACACCCGGTTCAACAGCCCCGTCACTAAGGTACTCGCGACGGCTGCTGACAACGGCCTCCGGCCCGGCGTAATCGCCACCGCCTCGCGCCCGACAGCGGCATCCATGGGCGCCGGGACGATGATCTACGACTCCACCCTGAGCAAACCAATCTGGAGCGACGGCACCTTATGGCGTGACGCTACCGGCACGGCTGCTTAGCAAGGGCTAAGTGAAAGTGCGCGGCTGATATTCTGGCCCTTCAGCCGCGCACTTTCTGGGGGACTCCATGTTTGAAATACTCACGGCCATAGTGGTGTGCGCGGCAACAGTCGCCATCTCCCGGAGAACAGGCATCTGGTCGCTCCCGTCTCTTGCCGTCATTCTCTTCGCTGTCGGCTACTCAGTCCGGCTCGTGATCCTCCAAACCACCGGGCAGAACCTCCTGTTCGACGCGTTCTACATGCAGGACGAGCAGTACAGTGACATGGCCGGCTACGGCCTGATCGCCTTCGCTGTGATGTGCGCCGGCATCTTCTTCGGCGCCAATCCGCTCAAGAAGGCCGAATCTCCGGTTGACTTGGCCACACAAACACCTAAGCAGTATCGCCCGACGCTGCTGTTGGCCGCGGCGCTCGTCGCGTTTGCCGTGCAGGCGTACCTTCTAACTCGAAGCTTCGGAAGCCTCAGCATGGCCATCACGGCGCTCTCCCGAAGGACTTTCGTGGGAGAATCCTTCGCCGTCGCAGCCGCCATCACACCCATCGCCATGCCGCTGCTACTGGCGGCCCTAGTCCTCGCCAAACGAAACGGCAAGCGTGGAATCTGGTTGCTTAGCGTGCTGGCGTTTATCGCATCGCTCCCGTGGATCATGATCGTCAACGGCCGGGCAACAGTCATCGTCGCCGTGTGGGCATTGGCCCTAGCGTCCTTCCTGGCGTTTAGGAAAAAGCCCCGACCTGTCGCGCTGCTGGGGCTCGCCGTCTTTGCCCTCGCAACGTCAGTTCTCGGATTGGCATTCCGCTCCAGCAGCCAGTCCGGCCGCCCCTTCCTCGCTGAAGTGCAGAAGAACCTAGGCGACTCTCTTGCTATCTCCAGCGAATCCATCCCGCTCTTTGACCACACCCGCGTTGGCATGGAGTACGCGGGACTCTACGGACCAGGCCCAGAGTCCTCGATCTTCAACGCATTCAGCGTCCTTGTCCCGCGCTCAATCTGGCCCGACAAGCCCGAGTTTCTCCCTCAGGTTCTCGGGGAAACCCTCAAATACTCCGATTTGTCCGGACTTCCCGCAGGGCTACTCGGAGAGGGAATTATCCTAGGCGGATGGTTCGGCGCCATCGTCCTGGCCCTCATATTCGGCCTGTTCGTTGGTCTGGCGCACAGGTACACCATGCGGTCAACAGCCCTCACCCCCGTCGCCGCCTGGGCGGTGTTCACTGCGGTCAACGCCGTTTTGGTCGGCCTTAGGACTGGCGCCCAAGGTGGGCTGATTAGCCTTCAGATCGCCTTGGTGGCGCTTCCCATCGTGGCATTCGTCGGGTGGGCCACGGAAGTCAGGGAACCAAAGGCGCCGCGGCATCGCCCGTACTCAAGCCAACTGATCAAGAAGCCGACGTCTACTTCCGTTTGAACCAGAAGTACGCGGCGATCATCAGGCCCGCTCCAGCGAAGGACAATACCCCCTGAACGGCGATGAGGCGGTTATCTGGCGAGAGCCCGCCGGCATCGACAGACCACCGCCCCCCGATGTAATAGAAGACGCAGCCAAGCACGAACAACCCAATGGCCTGAAGTAGGCGCTCACTTGTTTTGGGCGGGCGGCGGTCATTCAGAAGATTCCCCATGCGCCAAGTCTAGGGCTCACCGAATGCCGTTGAGCCACTCGGCCTCTTCCATGCAGAATTCCGAGCACGCGTACTCCTGCAGCATAGGGGCCAATAAGACCGGTTAAGTTCCCCAACTGTCACAGCACGATCACGAAGCCCCGCCCTCTCTGGAGGGCGGGGCTTTTTCGGCGTAAGGTGGTAGTCCTCTCCCACAAAACGACGGCGGCCCCGCCAGTGTTGGAGCACTGACAGGGCCTATGCCGCCATCCATTCACCGCTAAAAGATCATGGAGACGACATGGAGAACACTACGCTCATTGGCGTACCCACAACACGTATCACCACACCGGCGGAGCTCGCTGCTGCCGGTTACCTTGCCCGGTACCGGGGCGGGACCCGGGAAACTTACAAGGTGTCCCTGAAGCTGCTCTTCAACTGGTGCGCCGGCCTCGGCGTCGATCCCTTGGAGGGCATGCGGCGGCCGGTGCTGGAGCTCTTCGCCCGGTACCTTGAGGACGAGCGGCACAACTCGCCGGCCACTGTCGCCCACCACCTCTCCATCATCCGGGGCTTCTACAGCTTCGCGGAGATCGACGGCTACATTGACCGCTCCCCCGCAGCCCACATCCGCATGCCCCGGGTGTTCCAGGACGAGTCCCGGACCATGGGATTGGACCGGATGGAGCTGGGCAGCCTAATCCAGACGGCCAGGGCGTCCTGCCCATCGGACGCTGCGTTGATCACCCTGATGGGCATGCTGGGGCTTCGGGTCTCCGAGGCCTGCAACGTCAAGATCGAGGACTACCAGGACATGGAGCGCGGCCACCGGGTACTCCGGCTGGTTGGTAAGGGCGGCAAGCCAGCAACCATTCCCTTACCAGTGCCCGTCTTGCGCGCCCTGGATGCGGCAGCTGGAGACCGGGCTTCCGGGCATCTGCTGCTGCGCCGGAAGTCAGGGCTGCCGGTAAACCGGAAGTCGGCCGCGCTCACGGTTACCAGGCTGTGCAGGAAGGCCGGCATCAAGAAGAACGTCACCCCGCACGGGCTCCGGCACTCTTTCGTCACAGCCTGCCTGGACGCCGGTGTGCCGCTGCGTGATGTTCAGGTGGCTGCCCGGCACTCAGATCCGCGCATCACCGCCCGGTACGACCGCGCCAGGCACAACCACGATCGGCACGCCAGCCACGTGGTTGCGGCCTTCCTCGCCGGCGCCGCATAAAGAAAGAGCGTCCCCACCCAGACCGTTGGGTGGGGACGCTCTCCAGGCCGCCTCGTCAGACGGCCAGCATGAGCCGCTGGAGCGTCTCCTTGACCTTCTTGGCTTCACCGTGGGAGATGCGGAAGTCCACGGTGTTGCCGGGAACGATGAGACTGACGGTGGTGTTGGTCAGTCCCTTCTTGGACGTGATGCTGGTGATGGACCGCACAGGCACCATCTCGGTGCCTTTACTCCTCAGCCCGGGAATGAGGCTGCCGGAGCGGGCCCATTCGACCCTGTCCGGGTAGATGGAGACCTTGGCGTTCTTGCCCGCGATGTGGGACGTGAAGGAGTGAAGCGGTTTATCGGACATGGAGACCCCCAGGTTGGTAGATGATGCTCAGAACATATCAGCCCCACACGTGCCCTGGACATCAAATATCGGTGTTTCGGGTGGGCTACACTGGATTGCGCCGCGCCCCAGTAGCTCAGGGGATAGAGCAGAAGCCTTCTAATCTTCGGGTCGGGGGTTCGATTCCCTCCTGGGGCACGTTGGGGAAGGGCCGGTCATCGTCATGATGGCCGGCCCTTTTGTCGTCCTCAGGCTGCCAGCGGCGCGTCCCCCGCCGCTGTGCGGCGCCGGCCGGAGCGCCGCGGGATGTCGATGGTGGGCAGGCTGTCGAATCCATGGCGTATGCCCTCGGGCCGGAGCTTGAGATAGAGCGTGGTGGTGTCCATGTTGGAGTGCCGCATGCTGCGCTGGACGACGAAGTCACTGACGCCGGCGTCGTGCATCTCCGTAGCCAGGGCGGCCCGGAGATCGTGCGGGCGGTGGTTCAGGCCGCAGCGCTTGATCGCTTCCCCGATCAGGCCCGACACGGAATTGCCGGTGATGTGACCTTCCCCCGCAGCGAACATCCGGTTACGGGTCCGGTTCGGGAACCAGTAGCCGGTCCTGGGCATCTCCAGCAGCAGCGGCCACAGCGCCGCTGGGACGGGCAGGGTGGCCGCCTTGCGCCCCTTGCCTACCGTGGACAGGGTCCGGGCGTTCCAGTCGATGTCAGAGCCGTTGACGGCCGCGATCTCGGAGACCCGTAACCCGAGGTAATAGTGCAGGGCGACCATGACGCGCGTCTTCCGGTAGATCCCGCCGTTGAGCAGCTGGTTGATCTCATCGACCGTGAAGGGGTTGGGCTCGCGCTTCCTGGTCGCCACCCTTGGCAGCCGGTAGGCGGGATTGTCCAACCTCAAACCTTCATCCTGCATCCACGCGAAGAACGTATGGAGCCCCGACCTACGATGCACCCTGGTCGAATTGGACCAGTTCTGTCCCGCCATCCAGATGATGAGCTGCTTCCGGGTCACCGTCTCCAGATCCACGTCCCGGGCCAGCTGCTTGATGAAGATCAGGCGCTCGCGGATGGTCTTTTCGGTGAGGTCTGCTGCTTTCATGCATGCGGTCCAGTAGTTCAGCGTGTCGTTGGTCTCCATTGGTAGCCCCCTGCTCTAGTGTGTGTTTCCGGTGTATTTTCTACACTGATTTGGCCTTGATTTCTGGCCGATATTCTGGAAGTTTTGCCTGTTCAGGCCCTGCTTTGCAGGGCCTTTGTCTTTTGCTTTTCCAGTCACCGCAGAGGGAGTAGAGGGAAGTTGGGAGGGGAGACTTCTGCCTTCTGGTCCGGTCCAAAAGCACAGGGCTGTGCTGGTGGGATTACGGACTGAAAGACAGAAGCTACTTGGACACCGCGTCGGTCACGTCGGTCGTCGGTCGTATCGCATCTGGCCCAGGGCATTACTTCTGGGCAGTGGCGGCATCCGGCAGCGCAGGGCTGCCGGGCGGTGTGTGTGCAGATCTGGCGGCCCGGCTGGGCCCACTGTAGGTGCTGGCACTTCTTCGATTCCACGGGATTGCTCTTCCGGGTGAACACCCTGCCTGCACACGCGACATTGGAACTGGCTCTGACCCAGTAAGCAGCCCGTATGTGAAGGCTTAGCGTGTTTTTGGGTGCACGAAAGCACCAGGCGGGGTAGCCGTACCGCCTCGATATGAGGGCGTCACGGGCTATGGACTGGTGCTGGGTGCAGTGGTTAGACTGGTGCAGCGATCAGGGTCCGTAGCCGGGGACTGATTGCATGGCCGGCGGATGGTGGTACATCCAGCCGGCCTTTACTTTTAAGTTGTGGTGTTGCCCTGCTTGCGGTGCAGGATCTCGGCGTACAGCTCCAAAAGGGCCTGGAGGCGCTCTTGGCGGCTCATGCGGCGGCCTCGGCCGCCGGTGCTTCCGGGAGCCAGAGGACCTTGAACGGGCCGAGGTGGAAGCGGTGGACGACCTCGGTCGTTGCCAGGGCGTTGAAGATGTCGGAGTCCCAGGCGGGATACCACCAGTCCCCATTCATCGACCCTTCATCGGGGCGCTTCTGGATGGCTAGGTGTCGGTCGCGCTCATACTGGCTGCGACCCTCAGGGTCTGCCAGGAGCACGGCGAAGGGTGGGAGGGCGTCGAGTTGCTCAACAGTGGTAAGGAGGGCGTCTATGTGAGGCCGCGCCGTTGCGGCGCTCACGCTGCGATCTCCAGGGGACTGTCGGCGAAGCGCTGCCGGCGGAACGGGCCTTCGATAACGTTCGATTCTTCTTCAGCCGAATCGCCAACCTTGTAATCCGCCGGTCGGGGGTTCGATTCCCTCCTGGGGCACCTTGGTGGCTGATGCCCCGGTCTTCGGACCGGGGCATCGTGCATCTGCTGCTAGGCGCTCAGCCGGTGCGGGGCTTCCACAAGGTTCCGGATCACACTGCCGGCGGCGCCGAGCAGGGCGCCAGACTCCCCCACTGCGGACATCGTGATGTCCTCCGGCGCATACTTGCCCGGCGCGTATGTCTGGACACTCTTCAGCAAGGGTTCCCGCAGCCAGGGTTCCAGGACCGCAAAGTGGCCACCGAGGACCACCGAATCGATGTCGACCACCCGGGCTGTCGATGCGAGTGCGATGCCCAGGCAACGGCCGGCATGTTCAACGGCGGCTACCGCCCCGGGCTCCCCGGCCTCCAGCGCCTGCAGGAGTGCGGCCGTGGCGGCCGAGCGGGAGCCCCCCTCAGCTGCCAGGCCGGCAGCGGAGAGAATGGCGTCCTGTCCCGCTGCCGTCTCAAGGCAACCGGTGCCTCCGCACGAACAGCGGCCGCCGTCCGGGTCCACCACGATGTGCCCCACTTCGCCGGCGTGGCCGCCAGGCCCGGTAAACAGCTCAGAACCAATGACGATCCCGCCGCCCACGCCCACCTCGCCGGAGACGAAGAGGAAGTTTGATGCCCCGTCCGGGCGGTGCCGCAGTTCAGCCAGGGCTGCGGCATCGGCCTCGTTGAACAAAGCAACTCCCAGTGCGGCTTCGGGCAACAGGGCGTCGAGATCGAGGTCCACATCGATCCAGCCCAGGTTGGGAGCGGCCAGCACCCGCGCGGCGGCCGGGTCCACCAGTCCAGGCACCGCCAGCCCACCTCCCAGGACCTCGACTCCCCGTTCTCCGGCGGCACTCCGCAACCTTGCGGCGAGGACGGCGAGCGCGGCGAGGACCGGCTTGTCCGGGCTGTTCCGGTTGTCACGTTCCTGTACCTCGCGGAGCAGCACCGTTCCGGCAAGGCCCACCACGGCTGCAGAAATGTAGTCCACGTTGACCTCCATTCCTATGACCGCACAGGCAGGGCTGAGTTCCAGCCCAACCCCCGGCCGCCCCCGGCCCTGCGGGTTCAGGCCGATTTCACGGATGATCCCGGCATCCAGGAGGTCCAGCACCAGGCTCGACACAGATGCCTTGGTCAATCCGGTGGCACCGGCCACCTGCGCGCGGCTGGGATGGGTGCCGGTCGGGAACTCGGCAATCGCCCCCAGGACCAGCGCCAGGTTGCTGCGGCGCACATCCCCCACGTTTCCGGGGGCCGCCCCTGCGGGTCCGGGCACTGCCGGCGCCGGCATCACCATCACACAGCTCCTCGGTCGGGCGCTTCCGCCAAATTTCCGGCGGCATGCCTGCCGGACTATTGACCCCACCATACGTCCGTCAATATAGTTCAGGCAATGAACTAAAGCCTCGCAATCCCGCAGGCACCCGATCGCAAGGACGCATCATGACGCTTACCCCCACCCCCGCAGACAAGTTCACCTTCGGTCTCTGGACCGTCGGCTGGACCGGCGCCGACCCGTTCGGCGTGGCCACCCGGTCCGCCCTGGATCCGGTGGAGGCCGTACACCGCCTGGCCGAACTGGGCGCCTATGGCCTTACGTTCCACGACAACGACCTGGTCCCGTTCGATGCCTCCGCTTCGGAGCGGGAGCTGATCCTGAAGAACTTCCGGGCGGCCCTGGCAGAGACCGGGCTGAAGGTCCCGATGGTGACCACCAACCTGTTCAGCCACCCGGTCTTCAAGGACGGCGGCTTCACCTCCAACGACCGTTCCATCCGCCGCTTTGCCCTCTCCAAGGTCCTGCGCAACATCGACCTCGCCGCAGAGCTCGGCGCCGAAACGTTCGTCATGTGGGGTGGCCGGGAAGGCAGCGAGTACGACGGCTCCAAGGACCTGGCAGCCGCCCTGGACCGCATGAAGGAAGGCGTTGACACGGCTGCCGGCTACATCAAGGAGAAGGGCTACAACCTGCGGATCGCCCTCGAGCCCAAGCCGAACGAGCCGCGCGGCGACATCTTCCTGCCCACGGTCGGCCATGGCCTGGCCTTCATTGCCCAGCTGGAACACGGCGACATTGTTGGGCTGAACCCCGAGACCGGGCACGAGCAGATGGCTGGGCTGAACTTCACCCACGGCATTGCGCAGGCCCTCTGGGCAGGCAAGCTCTTCCACATCGACCTGAACGGCCAGCGCGGTATCAAGTACGACCAGGACCTCGTCTTCGGCCACGGCGACCTCACGAGTGCCTTCTTCACGGTCGACCTGCTGGAGAACGGCTTCCCGGGCGGCGGCCCGAAGTACGACGGCCCGCGCCACTTCGACTACAAGCCCTCCCGCACCGACGGCTACGACGGCGTGTGGGAGTCCGCGAAGGCGAACATGGCCATGTACCTGCTGCTGAAGGAACGGGCACTGGCGTTCCGCGCTGACCCGCAGGTCCAGGAAGCACTCAAGACCTCCGGCGTCTTCGAACTCGGCGAGCCCACCCTCAGTGCCGGCGAAACGACCGCCGACCTGCTGGCAGACGCCGCAGCCTTCGAGGACTTCGACGCCGACAAGGCCGCCGAGCGCTCCTTCGCCTTCGTCCGCCTCAACCAGCTCGCCATCGAACACCTCCTGGGCGCCCGCTAGGCCATGGTGCTTGTCGCAGGCATCGACAGCTCCACCCAGTCATGCAAGGTGGTCATCCGCGATGCGGATACCGGGGCATTGGTCCGCGAGGGCCGTGCCCCGCACCCGGAGGGCACCGAGGTCCACCCCGACCACTGGTGGACAGCGCTGCTCAAGGCCGCCGCGGATGCCGGTGGCCTGAATGACGTGGCCGCCATCTCCGTCGGCGGCCAGCAGCACGGGATGGTCTGCCTGGACGCGGACGGGACGGTGGTCCGGCCCGCACTGCTGTGGAACGATACCCGCAGCGCCGGCGCAGCCACGGAACTCATCGCAGATGCCGGCGGCGGGGACCCTGCCGCCGGCGCCGCGTATTGGGCCCGCGCGACGGGGACCGTTCCCGTCGCGTCCCTGACGGTGACCAAGCTGCGCTGGCTCGCGGAGAACGAGCCGGAGAATGCCGCCAAGGTGGCTGCAGTGTGCCTGCCGCATGACTGGCTCACCTGGCGGCTCGCGGGCCACGGGCCGGGCAGTGGCAGGGAAGGACTGGCGGCACTGGCCACCGACCGTTCGGACGCGTCCGGCACCGGGTATTACTCGACGGCGGAGGACCGCTACCTTCCCGATGTCCTTTCCGCCGCACTGGGCCACGTCCCGGTCCTTCCGCGGGTCCTGGGCCCACTGGAGGCGGCCGGAAAAACGCCGGCAGGTGCCCTGCTGTCCGCAGGCGCCGGGGACAATGCGGCAGCCGCCCTGGGAGCAGGTGCCCGCCTGGGCGACGTTGTGATGTCGCTGGGCACGTCCGGAACCGTGTTTGCGGTTTCCGATTCGCCGGCGGCAGATGACTCGGGGCTGGTGGCCGGGTTCGCCGACGCCGCCGGGCATTACCTGCCGCTGGTGTGCACCTTGAACGCCACCCGCATCTTCGATGCCACCGCCGCCCTGCTGGACGTGGACCTGGCGGAGTTCAACCGGCTGGCGCTGTCCGCCGCGCCCGGTGCCGGCGGCCTTACCCTGGTCCCCTACTTCGATGGGGAAAGGACCCCCAACCTGCCGGACGCCACCGGCTCCCTGCACGGCATCACCCGGGCGAACTACACCGCCGCCAACCTGGCGCGCGCCGCCGTCGAGGGTGTTGTCTGTTCACTGGCGGACGGCCTGGCGGCCCTGCAGGAGCAGGGGGTGTCCGCCGGACGGATCCTCCTGGTGGGCGGGGGCGCCCAGTCAGCAGCCGTGCAGGAAGTGGCTGCCAGCCTGCTGGGAGCGGGCGTCGCGGTGCCGCGGCCGGGCGAGTACGTGGCCGACGGCGCCGCCCGCCAGGCTGCGGCGGCACTCACCGGATGCTTCCCCGAGTGGGCGGCAGACGCCGTCGACCTTCCTGTGGGAAAGGACGACGACGGCGTACTGGCGAGGTACCGCCGGTTCGCCTCGCTTTACGCCTGAGGCAGCAATACGCAGAAGACCCGGACCGCCGGTCCGGGTCTTCTGCGCGTGGGGCGCAGGCTCCTGCCGTGACGCAGCAGGAGCCCGCGGTCTTGGATCAGGTCAGGCGTACGGCAGGACAAGCTCCGCGTACCGCTCCTTGACCGTGGCCAGGACGGCGGTGCCGTCCGTGTCCCAGATCTCCTGATTGAAAATTTCCACCTCGATGTCGCCGGTGTATCCGGCGTCCCGCACCCAGGTGCCGATCGTGGCGAAGTCCACGACGCCGTCGCCCATGTACCCGCGGGAGAGCAGCGGATCGGCAGCGATGGGCATGTTGAAATCACACACCTGGTAGGAGGCAATGCGGTTTTCCCGGCCGGCGCGATCGATCTGCGCCTTCAGTTCCGGGTCCCACCAGACGTGGAAGGTGTCAACGGCGACGCCAACTGCTGATGCGTCGAAGGGCGCGGCGAGGTCCAGGGCCTGCCCCAGGGTGGAGATGAGTGCGCGGTCCGCGGCGTACATCGGGTGCAGCGGTTCCAGCACCAGGCGGACGCCGTTCTCCCGCGCAAACGGGACCAGGTCCGCGAGCCGGTCAGCCACGCGCTGCCGGGCGCCCACGATGTCCTTCTCCCCCGGTGCCAGGCCGCCCACCACCAGGAACAGCTCCCTGGTGTCCAGGGCCACGGCTTCGAGGATGGCGGCACGGTTGTCGGCGAGCGCGGCGGCCTGGCCCCCGGCGTCGGCGGCTGTCAGGAATCCGCCGCGGCACAGGGAGGACACGCGCAGTCCCGCATCCTTGACCAGGCGGGCCGCCTTGTCCAGGCCGGCTTCCTCGACGCGGTCGCGCCAGGGGCCGATGGCGGGGATGCCTGCATTGACGCAGCCTTCGACCACCTGGGCAAGTGTCCACTTCTTGGTGGTGGCGCTGTTGATGGAGAGCCGGGAGAAGTCGCTCATACTCCCACCCCGTTGATCCGCAGGTAGTCTGACATCCGGAAGGCAGCCAGCGCCGGATCCTTCAGCAGGCCGGCCCGGTCCGCCAGCTCGAAGGTCCTGGACAGGTGGCATACGGAGCGGCCCGAGTGCAGGCCGCCCACCATCTGGAAGCCCGGCTGCTTGCCGTTGAGCCAGGACAGGAACGCGATTCCTGTCTTGTAGTAGAACGTGGGGGCGCTGAAGATGTGCTTGCCCAGTTCGCGCGTGGAGTCCAGAATTTCCCGGGCCTTGGCATTGTTGCCGGCCTCGTAGTTCTGCAGAGCCACCGAGGCGGCGGGGTAGATGGCAGCGAAGATCCCCAGCAGGGCGTCGGAGTGGTGGCCGCCGTCGCCGTCAATGAGTTCCGGGTAGTTGAAGTCGTCCCCGGTATAGAGCCGCACGCCATCGGGCAGGGCGGCACGGAGGGCCACCTCATGGGATGCGTCCAGCAGCGAGACCTTGACGCCGTCCACCTTGTCCGCGTTGTCCCTGATCAGGCCCAGGAAGGTTTCGGTGGCGGCGGGCACATCGTCCGAACCCCAGTAGCCGGCGAGGGCGGGATCGAACATGGTGCCCAACCAGTGCAGGATGACGGGCTGATCCACCTCCTGCAGCAGGGTGGAGTAAACCTGCAGATAATCCTCCGGTCCGCGTGCCACCTTGGCCAGCGCCCGGGAGGCCATGATGATCACCTTGGGTCCGGCCTCACTGACGACGGCGATTTGCTCGCGGTAGGCCTCAAGGACGGCCCGGACCCCCGCCTCCCCCGTGGGAAGCGAGTCAGTGTCCAGCTGGTCCGTGCCGGCACCGCAGGACACCAGGTCACGGACGGACTTGCCGGCAGTGGCCGGATTGTTTGCGGCGACCACCGAGGCTGCTTCGACGCCGGTGCGCTTGATGAGCTGCTGGGTGGCGGCCCAGTCAAGGCCCATCCCCCGCTGGGCCGTGTCCATGGCATCGGCCACGCCGAGGCCATAGGACCAGAGCTCGTGGCGGTAACCCAGGGTGGCGTCCCAGTCGAGGCGGGCAGGGGCCCCGGGGGTATTGTCGGCCAGGACTTCGGGAATGACGTGGGCCGCGGCGTAAGCCCGCCGAGCTGTCAGTGGTGCGCTGGGGCGGGCCCAGGTGGCACCGCCCTGCAGGCGGTACTCCCTGGTGCCGCCGTCGGAGGAGGGAAGGATGAGGGAAGTCATTAGACGGTGATCTCCGGGATGTCGATGGTGCGGCGTTCGTCGTTGGACTGCAGGCCCAGCTCGGCGAGCTGCACGCCGCGGGCGGCGGAGAGCAGGCCGAAGCGGTGTTCGCGGCCGGCCACGACGTCGCGGAGGAACTCCTCCCACTGCAGCTTGAAGCCGTTGTCCAGCTCGGCATTGGCCGGAACCTCCTGCCACTGGTCGCGGAAGGATTCGGTGACGGGCAGGTCCGGGTTCCACACGGGCTTGGGCGTGTGCGCCCGCTGCTGGGCGACGCACTTGTTCAGGCCGGCCACAGCGGAACCGTGGGTTCCGTCCACCTGGAATTCCACCAGTTCGTCGCGGTAGACGCGCACCGCCCAGGAGGAGTTGATCTGGCCGACGACTTCGTCGCCGCCCGGCGTCTCAAGTTCGAAGATGCCGTAGGACGCGTCATCGGCGGTGGCCTTGTATTCCTTGCCCGCCTCGTCCCACCGCGCGGGGATGTGGGTGGCGGTTTTGGCATTGACGCTCTTGACCTTGCCGATGATTCCCTCCAGGACGTAGTTCCAGTGGCAGAACATGTCAGTGGTCATCCCGCCGCCGTCTTCCTTGCGGTAGTTCCAGGACGGGCGCTGGGCGGCCTGGATATCGCCCTCGAAGACCCAATAGCCGAACTCACCGCGGATGGAAAGGATGCGGCCGAAGAAGCCCTCGTCCACCAGGCGCCGCAGCTTGACCAGGCCGGGCAGGTAGAGCTTGTCGTGGACAACACCGGCCGTCACCCCTGCCTGCTTGCCGATGCGGGCAAGCTCGATGGCCTCTTCAAGGGTTTCGGCCGTGGGCTTCTCGGTGAAGATGTCCTTGCCGGCCAGCATGGCCTTCTTGAGGGTGGCGGCGCGGAGGCTGGTCATGGAGGCATCGAAGACAACGTCCACTGTGGGGTCGTTGATCACCGCGTCCAGGTCGGTGGTCCACTCGGACACCTTGTGCTTCTCTGCCAACTCGCGGATTTTCGCCTCATTGCGCCCCACGAGGATCGGTTCAACCTGGACGCGGGTGCCGTCCTCGAGGGTGAATCCGCCGGCGTCGCGGATGGGCAGGATGGAACGCAGCAGGTGCTGGCGGTAACCCATCCGGCCGGTGATGCCGTTCATGGCGATGCGGATCGTCTTTGTTTCGAAGCCCATGTGTCCTCCACGGTGAGTGAGCAATGTACTCAAGCCAACTGGGAAAGCGCATTCCCACTGCTTCCATGATGCACCGCGCCTTTTCTGTTGGCAAGCGCTTTCCGGAAGTAGTTTGAACTGCCATAATGTGCTTAGCCTTCGAGCCCGTACCTAGACCAGGAGATGCTGTGGCTGCAAGTACCCTTACCGAGGTGGCCCGCCTTGCCGGCGTTTCCCCCGCCACGGCCTCCCGCGTGCTTAACGGTTCCGCCCGGAAGCCGGGCCAGGACATCGCCGAACGGGTCAGGCAGGCGGCGGAGTCGCTGGGTTACGTCCCCAACGCCCAGGCCCAGGGCCTGGCGAAGTCCAGCTCCGGCCTCATCGGCCTGATTGTCCACGACATCGCCGACCCCTACTTCGCGGCCGTGGCCCGGGGCGTGCAGGCAGCCGCGCGGGAGCAGCACCGGATGGTGCTGCTGGCCACCACCGGCGCCGGGCCCGCGGAAGAAAGGGAAGCAGTGGCAGCCTTCGCTGCCCGCCGGGCGGACTCGATTGTGATCGCAGGTTCCCGCTCGTGCCGGGACGAGGACAAGGACGGCAACGCCGAGCTGGCGGCCGAACTCGACCGGTACTGCCGCAACGGCGGCCAGGTGGCGGTGGTGGGCCACCCCGTGGTGGGCGCAACGGCTCCGGAGGGGTACCACGTGGTGAAAGTCCCCAACCGGGAGCTCGCCGGCCGGCTCGCCGCCGAGCTTGCGGGCAGCTGGGACGGGGACTTCGTCATCGTCGGCGGCCCGGAGGGCCTCCTGACCTCCGATGACCGCGTCCGTGGTTTCCAGGAGGGACTGGACCAGGCCGGACGCCGTCCGGCAGAAGTGCTCCGCAGCGCGTTCAACCGGTCCGGAGGATATGACGCGGGCCTTGAACTTGCGGCGCGGATCAAGGCAGCCGGGTCCGGGGACGGGCACACAGCCGCAAAACTCTGTATTTTCGCCGTCAACGATGTCATGGCCATCGGCGCGGCAGCGGCCCTGCGGTCTGAAGGGCTCCGCATCCCCCGTGACGCAGCCATCGCCGGTTTCGACGACATTGAAACCCTCCGCGACTTCCGGCCCGCCCTGTCCACGGTCCGCCTGCCGCTGGAGGACATCGGCCGGCTTGCCACCCTGGCCACCGGACCGAGGTCCGCCGGCGACGCCGGGGAAGACGCCTCACCCGGTGACATCACGGGCGAGGTCACGCTGCGGCGCAGCACCGAAGCTGCCGCCTGATGGAGGTGCGGGGGCTGACCGCAGTTCCGGCCCGTCCGGAGGGTGCCGGCTCCCGCCCCGCCATCCTGGTCCTGCCCGGAGGAGGTTATGCCCGGCAGGCCGACCACGAAGCGGAGCCCGTGGCGGGATGGCTGGCATCGCTGGGCATCCACGCGTTCGTGCTCCGCTACAGGGTTGCCCCTGACCGGCACCCGGCACCCTTGGAAGACGCAAAGGAAGCCATGCTCCACATCAGGAATGGACAGCATGGGCTGGCTGTCGACCCGGAGCGCATCGGCGTCCTGGGTTTCTCAGCCGGCGGCCACCTGGCAGCCACCCTGAGCACGGCAGCTGCCACTGGAAACCCGGAACTGGACGTGCGCGCAGCCGTCCCCGACCTTTCGGTGCTTTGCTACCCCGTTGCTTCACTGACCCACGAAGCCCACCAGGGATCGGTGGCGAACCTCCTTGGCGACGCGCCGCCGTCGGACCTTCTCAGGGCACTCTCGCCGGAGCTGAACGTCACGCCCCTGGCACCGCCGGCATTCCTCTGGCATACGGCCGACGACAATGCCGTCCCGGTGAGCAACAGCCTGAACTACGCCCGGGCGCTCCTTGCCGCCGGCGTCCCGGCGGAGCTGCATGTCTTCCCGGAGGGACGGCACGGGCTGGGGCTTGCCGCAGACCAGCCAGGCCCCGGTCAGTGGACCGGGCTGTGCGCGGCCTGGCTGCAGCGTGCCGGGTGGACGGACTCCCCCGCCGCAGCCGCCGCGCCCCGCCAAAGCTAGTCCACTGCCCGAATGGTCCAGCTTGCCGAATGGGCCTGGCCCGGCTGCAGATGCACCAGGTCCGTCCCTGAACGCAGGGCATCCGGCGGGCAGGTCATGGGTTCAACGGCCAGGCCCAGCCGGTCCGGCCCGACGGGCTTGTCGCCGGTGTGCACCTGGACCCAGGGCCATTCGGTGCCCCACTCCAGTTCCACGCCTGTCCCTGACGGGTCCAGTACCCGCACCCGGGCGAGGCCCCTTGCGTCCCGCGCGATGTCCGTGAACGCATGGTCGATCTTCACCGGTCCCAGCCGCCGCGATGACCGGAAGTCAAAGGCGTCCCCGGCCACCTGCCGCATGCCCACAGGCAGCAACCGGTCAGGGGTCACCTCCAGGTAGGCGCCGGCCGGAAGTTCCAGCGACCAGTCATCCAGCGGGGACGGGCCAGCCACCAGGTAGGGATGGGGGCATGCCCCGTAAGGCGCGGCCACGGTGCCGGCGTTGACCGCCCGCACCTCGCCGCGGAGTCCGTCCTCGGACAGGGAGTAGGTGACTGCCAGTTCCAGGTCCGCGGGGTAATCGGGGCCGGCCGGAATGCGGCACCCCAGGACCGCCCGGTCCGCGGCCGTTTCCAACACTTCCCAGGGCCTGTGGATGGCCAGGCCGTGCAGGGCAGCGCCGCGTTCCGGTTCGTTAACGGCAGCGGCATAGGACTTGCCTGCATAGGAGTAGGTGCCGTCCGCCAGGCGGTTGGGCCAGGGCGCGCAGATGACGCCGCGGTAGTCGGGTACGGGTCCGTCGGGGCCAAAGCCCACCACCAAGCCCCTGTCCCCGTGGCGCAGTTCCCGAAGCGCCCCGCCGCGCAGGGTGACGACGGCGGAGTAGCGTCCGTGGGCGAGGTGGACTTCAGTTCCGGGCATGGTTCCCTCTGCGTCGTAGTATGTTAGCGCTCACGAGCCTACCGCACCGAGGTGCCTGCACACTGGCTAAAGTTGCCCCATGGATACGGCCGCCGACCAGGACCTCATCGACTCCGTCAGGGACGCGCTCCGGGCAATGGCCGATCCCGTACGGGCCGCGGGAGCCCAGGCGTACATGAAGTCTCGGCTCCCTTCACTCGGAGTCCGGGTTCCCGAGGTGCGGCGGATCACCGCGGACGCCGCGCGGACGCATCCCCCTGCCTCCGCGGCGCAGCTCCGCGCCACGGTGCTGGACCTGTGGCGGACCGCGACGTTCCGCGAGGAAAAGTACGCGGCCATCGACCTGACAGCACACCGGCTGCTGACCGCCGACCTGGACATGCTTCCTGTGTATGAGGAGATGATCCGGACGGGTGCGTGGTGGGATTTTGCCGATGGCGTGTCCGGCCGGATCTGCGCCCTGCTGCAGGCGCACCCTGAAGAAATGGCCACCCTCCTTCGGCAGTGGAGCCGGGACCCGGACCTCTGGATCCGGAGGGCTGCCATCACGTCGCAGCTTCGCGCGGGAACAGCCACGGACACCCAGCTGCTCGCCGCCGTCATTGAGCCGAACCTTGCGGATCCGGAGTTTTTTATCCGGAAAGCCATCGGCTGGGCACTCCGGGAGTACGCCAAGAGGGCGCCGGCCTGGGTTGAGGCGTTTGCCGCCAGGCACCGGGATGCCATGAGTCCGCTGTCACGCCGGGAGGCCCTGCGCAGGATCAGTTCCGCGGCCCCGAAGCGGTAGCGGCCGCTAGATCACAGGACGTTCGACGACGGGCTCGTGCGACTTGCGGAACAGCCTGCGGGTGCCAGGGTCCCAGAAGATCAGGTACAGGGCAAAGAGCAGGGCGGTCAGCGCCGCGGCAACGCGGGCCAGGGCGAGGGCGAAGCCGAGGTCCTGGGTCTGGAGGTACGGGAAAACGTCCAACTGGTCCGAAATGGCGTAGATCATGAAGAAGGACACCACGAAGTACAGGGCCTTGACCTGCCAGTCGTTCCTGATACCGGTAACAGCGAAGAGCGGGATGAGCCAGACGACGTACCAGGCCTGGATGATGGGGGCCAGCAGGACCACGGCGGCCAGGGCAAGGGTGAGCCGGCGCATGAGGCGGTCGTAGTCGCCCCGGAAGATCTGCCAGGCGGCGATGCCCACGGCGAGCAGCTTCCCGGCGTCGAACACCCAGCCTGCGGGAACGGATCCATCAAAACCGAAGGCGCCGGCCAGCGACCCGACCACCATGCCGATCAGGCCCACCGGAGCATACCAGATGGAGATGCTGCCGGGCGCGGAAAGCCCGTTGATCCAGCCGAAGCCGAACCCGTTGACCATGCTCATTGCCGTCAGCAGGGCCAGGCTCAGGCCCGCTGTCGCCGCCCAAAACGCCACTTTCCGCAGCCAGCCCGCATTCCGTCCTGCCCAGAGGAGTCCAATGAACGGCAGGAAGACAATCGTGATGGGCTTCACCGCGATGGACAGGGTCACCAGGACGATGCCGCGGACCTGGCGCCGGGTCGCGGAGTAGTACAGGCCCGCCAGCGCCAGTCCGATCATCAGGGAGTCGTTGTGGACACTGGCGATGAAGTTTGTCAGGAAAAGCGGGTTGGCCGCCGTGAGCCAGAGGGCCCGGTGCGGGTTCACGCCGTGCAGTTCGGCGAGCCGGGGCACATAGATGACGCAGAGCAGCACGCCCGCCAATGCCACCAGCCGGAAAAGCATGACGCAGGCCTCCGGCTGGACGTTGGTAACCCACACCACGAACTGCTCGATCCACAGGAACAGCTGGCCGTAGGGAACCGGGGCCTCGGTCCACATCTTGTCCGCGCCCAGCTGGAAGTAGTTGGACAGGGCGGAGATGCCGTTTTCGTACGGGTTGAAGCCCTCCACCATCAGCCGCCCCTGGCCAATGTAGGCATACACGTCACGGCTGAACAGCGGCACGCTGAACATCATGGGAAGTCCCCACGCCACCACCGCGGCCAGGGTTGCCCGCCGGGCCTGTTCGCCCCACACGCGGACTTTCTGTCCCAGCCGCAGCCAGGCCCGCACCAGGAGCATGCCGCCCACGGCCACCAGGACAATGGACAGCGCTACTCCAGGGGCTTCGGTCCGCATCCAGATGAACACAGGCATGCGGCGCAGCTCCGAGACAGGAGCCAGCCAGCCCACGCCAATCGAGCCGATCATCATGGACAGGGAGCCCAGGAAACCGGCAAGCAGGGGTGAGCGTGGATTGTCCACCTCGGCACTGCCCGCTCCGGCAATGCCGTCCGCCGCCATCTCCCCCGCTGCGGGCACAGGCGCCGTCATCTCAGGATCGTCCAATCTTCATGCGTTTTCCGCGGTTCACCCGGCGGCCGCGCAGGCCAGCCGGAACAGGATTCAGGGCGGAAGGGCGACCCGCCGCGTACCCGAAATCCTAGCATCGGCAGGGTGCCCGGAAGTGTAACGGTAGGCTGGTCCGGTGCCTATATCTAACGAACGAATCGTCTGGATCGACTGCGAAATGACCGGCCTGGACATCAAGAACGACGCCCTGATCGAGGTGGCAGCACTGGTCACAGACTCGGAGCTCAACATCCTTGGCGACGGCGTTGACGTCGTCATCAAACCCGACGATGCCGCCGTGGCCCAGATGTCCGACTTCGTCCGGGACATGCACACCAGGTCCGGGCTGCTGGCGGAACTGCCGCACGGCAAGACGATGGCGGAAGCAGAGGCCGCGGTCATGGAGTACATTTCCGCCTGGGTACCGGACCCGCGCAAAGCACCCCTGGGCGGGAACTCGGTAGGAACCGACCGCGTGTTCCTGTCCCGCGACATGCCCGCCGTGGTGGAGCACCTCCACTACCGGGTCATCGACGTCAGCACCATCAAAGAACTTTCGCGCCGCTGGTACGCCCGGGCCTACTTCCAGTCCCCGGCGAAAAAGGGCGGCCACCGCGCACTGGGAGACATCAAGGATTCCATCGATGAGCTCCGGTACTACCGTGAAGCCGTGTTCGTCCCCACCCCCGGGCCCGACAGCGCCACCGCCCAGAAGATCGCCAGGGGAATCGCCAACGCCGACGCCGGAAGCGGCTCCGGAGAGTAATCTGCGCCACGTTTCGTGAAATTTTGCCCCAAAACGCAGAAAGTGGACAAAGCACCCCTTCCGAGCAGGTAAGCTATTTGAGTTGCGTTTCCAGGGAGCCGCTCCGGTGGATTTCCCTTGAGGCACATGGTGGGCGTAGCTCAGTTGGCAGAGCGCCTGGTTGTGGTCCAGGAGGTCGCGGGTTCAACCCCCGTCGCTCACCCTCACGGGGCGGCACATGCAGCCGTCGACAGAGGAGGCCGCACCGGATATCCGGTGCGGCCTCCTTTTTCGTGCCCCACCGGGTACATGCATTGCAGCCGGGGACACCGCGAAGCCGAAGGACTACTGATATGACTGTTCTGCCAATCACCATCTGGGGCGAGCCTGTGCTGCACCGCCGCGCCGCCGAGGTGGAGGTTTTCGACGACGAACTGCGCACCCTGATTGCCGACATGTTCGAAACCAACGACGCCGCCAACGGAGTGGGCCTCGCCGCCCCGCAGATCGGCGTCGGCAAGCGGATCTTCGTCTACAAGTATGCGAACGACGACGACGCTCCCCCGACCGGCGTCCTGGTGAATCCCGTCCTGACACTGTCCAAGGTCTCCGGTGCTGCTCCCGACCCCGACGAGGAGGAAGAGGGCTGCCTTTCCTTCCCGGGTGAACAGTATCCGCTCAAACGGGCAGAATGGGCCCGCGTGGAAGGCTTCGACGGGTTCGGTGAACCTGTTCGCTTCGAGGCCACGGGCTGGTTCGCCAGGGTCATCCAGCATGAATACGACCACCTCGACGGCAAGCTGTATGTCAACCGGCTGATGGACCGGTATTCACGCAAAGCCATGAAGCAGGCAAAGAAGAACGGCTGGGGCGTGCCGGGGCTGACCTGGATGCCCGGGGTGGACCCTGACCCCTTTGGCCACTGACCCTGTCCGGGCGGCGTCCGCTCAGGGTGCGGTAATGGTCTGCTGCTGGGGGCAGGAGGCAAGGACGCGCCGCATGGCGTCTTTCTCTGCCGCCGTCACCCACAGCCCGTAGGCGGCCTTGACGGAGATCTGCCGGGCAACGTAATGGCAGCGGATTGCCGTGTTCTTCGGCAGCCAGGTAGCGGCGTCACCCGCGCTTTTTTGCTGGTTGGCGGCGCCGTCCGCTGCGACGAGGTTCAGCGGATCATTGGCCAGGCTCTGGCGGTCCTTGGCCGTGAGGCGCTGGGCTCCCTTTTGCCAGGCGTCGCCCAGGGCCACCACATGGTCGATCTGGACGGCGCGGCTGCTCTCGGATCCGCGCTGGAAGTCCACGTCCTGGCCCGTGTAGGGTTCCCGGAAATGCCCGGCCGTGACTTTGCAGGCGGACCCCTCGGAGAACACAACGCCGGCCAGGTCCCTGCGAAGGATGTCGTTGCGGGTGTCGCAGCCGTTCCGGTCGACATCAAGCCAAGCCTGGCCGAAGGCCTCGCGGCTGTAGCCGGTGTTGGGCGCCCTGCCTTTCACGGCCAGGCCATCAAGGGCTGCGACGGCGCTGCCCGGGGGCACCGGGTTGGGCTCCTGGACCGGTTTCATCCAGGCGGCGTCGAAGACCGGCGCCTCAGTGGGCCCCTCTGCCGCGGGTCCGGCTGCCGCGAACTGGCCGGTGGTGAAGAACCAGGCCAGGGCCACGAGAATTGCTGCGGCGGCGGTGGCGAGAAGCGCCCAGGCCTGCCGGGAACGGCGGCGTGCGCGGCGGTAGGCAGACCAGCTGATGGTCACGGGGCTGACGCCGGGAAGGGAAAGTCGGGCACCCCAAGAGCCTAGGACAAAGGGCGCGCCCGGCCGCTGATATCCACACTGTTGAGGAGGAGTGATGGGTCACAGCGCCGGGGACTCCCCCGGGTTACTGTTCCCTGGTGACGCGTCGAAGGTCTTCTTCCGCCACGGCCAGCAGGCTCTCGAGCTGGCGCACCCGGTCATCGGTGACGTCACCGGTTTTGTGGGCCTCCCTGGCCCGTTCCAGCAGGCGCACGGCTTCCTTATGGTTGGCCTTGGCCACGTCCAGTGCGTGCTCGAGGGTGGTTTCGTGCTGAAGTGTCGATTCGTTGTCCATGCCACCAGTGTGGTCCGCTTTCCCGGCTGATTCCAGTGAACCAGCCGGGAAAGACCTGACCGTTACTAGACTGCGATGGCTGCCAGGGCGGCAGCGCTTTCCTTGGCGGGGAAGGACGGCGGGTTCACGCCTGCCATCTCTTCCATGACGCGGACCACCTGGCAGCTGTAGCCGAACTCGTTGTCGTACCAGACGTAGAGGACCAGGTTCTTGTCCGTGGACACCGTGGCCAGGCCGTCCACGATGCCGGCGCGGCGCGAGCCCACGAAGTCGGTGGAGACAACCTCGGGCGAATCGATGTAGTCGATCTGCTTGCGCAGGTCCGAGTGCAGCGACATTTCGCGCAGGTAGTTGTTGACCTCGTCCTTGGTGGTGCCGTTTTCGAGGGTGAGGTTCAGGATGGCCAGCGAAACGTCCGGGGTGGGGACGCGGATGGAGCTGCCGGTGAGCTTGCCCAGGAGTTCGGGCAGGGCCTTGGCCACGGCCTTGGCGGCACCGGTTTCGGTGATCACCATATTCAGCGCTGCCGAACGGCCGCGGCGGTCGCCCTTGTGGAAGTTGTCGATCAGGTTCTGGTCGTTGGTGAAGGAGTGGACGGTTTCCACGTGGCCGTGGACCACGCCGAACTTGTCGTTGATGGCCTTCAGGACCGGGGTGATGGCATTGGTGGTGCAGGATGCCGCGGACACGATCTTGTCGGAGTCCGTGATGTCGCGGTGGTTGATGCCGTGGACGATGTTCTTCAGCTCGCCCTTGCCCGGTGCGGTCAGCAGGACGCGGGCCACGCCCTTGCTCTGCAGGTGCTGGGACAGGCCTTCGGCGTCGCGCCAGCGGCCGGTGTTGTCCACTACCAGGGCGTTGCTGATCCCGTAGGCGGTGTAGTCGATCGTAGCGGGGTCGTTCGAGTAGATGACCTGGATCTGGACGCCGTTGGCCGTGATGGTGTTGGCGGCCTCATCCACGCGGATGGTGCCCTCGAAGGAGCCGTGGACGGAGTCGCGGCGCAGCAGGCTGGCACGCTTGGAGAGGTCATTGTCCGAACCGCGGCGCACCACGATGGCGCGCAGGCGCAGGCCGTGGCCACCGCCGGCCTTTTCGATGAGGAGGCGTGCCAGGAGGCGCCCGATCCGGCCAAAGCCGTAGAGTACGACGTCGGTGCTGGTGCGGTCATCGCCGCCCCGCTTGCCCACGATCTCGGCGAGTTCTGCACGGAGGAACTCCTCAAGGGTGGCGCCGTTGCCCTCTTCCTTGAATTTTTGGTTCAGCCGGGCGATGTCGATCGCAGCGGCGCCGAGTTCGAGTCCGGCCAGCGTGTTCAGCAGGGGGGCCGTGTCCTCCAGGAGCAGTTCGTCCTTGCTCATCCGGCGCGCAAAACGGTGCGCCTTGAGGATGTTCATGGTGGACTTGTTGATCAGGCTCCGGCCGTGGATGCTGGTCACCACGTTGTTTTCGCGGTACAGCCTGCCGATGACCGGGATCATGGCCTCGGCGAGGGCCTCCCGGCCCATCCACGTATCAAGACAAGAATCAGACGTCTGGCTCACAGAAATACCTTCCTCGGTTCAGCCGTGTACGTCTTCGTACACGGATGTAGGCCACCTGATGATGTCCAGGGGCACCGGCACCTGCAGGGATGGTCCCCAGGCACCTGGATCGCGTGCAAAGAAAAACCGCCGGTTGCGGACGCAACTTTCGGCGGTAGAACTCCTGCGTCCGGGATCCATTCTAATTTGGCGCGGTCCGCGGAACACGCTCGGGCTGCGTGAAATCACTCACATGGGGCGGCCCGGAAGGATGCAGTAGCGGGCAATCAGTTGTGGATGGCGGAGTACAGGTTCAGGCTTGCGCAATAGACCAGCCAGGAGAAATACGGCAGCACCAGGCAGCCGGCGGCGGCGTCCACCGGGCCGAACCGCAGGATCAGGAACGCGAGTGGGCGGTCAGGGCGCAGATGACGGCGAAGGCCGCCCACAGTGCCACGGTCCCGAGCATGGGGTACAGGGCGAAGAAGGTCACGGGCCAGGCGGCGTTGAGCAGCAACTGGACTACGTAGCCGGAGCGGGTGCCGCCGGCGAGGCGGCCTTTGCGCCAGACCAGCCACGCCGCGGTGGCCACGCCTGCGTACAGCAGCATCCACGTGCTGCGGAACATCCACGACGGCGGCATCCACGGCGCTTTCGCTGAGCCTGCATACCACCCGCCCGAGTTGAGGACGATCGGGACTGAGGAGAGCAGCCAGGCCAGCGCCGAGAGGGCCAGGAATCCGGCGAGCGCCAGGCCCTGGGCACGGATGCCGGGAATGCCCGCAGCCGGTGCGGGACGAGTTTCAGGATTTACGGGCACGGTTCAGGATCCCCGACGCATTGCCCGTGGTCAAACGCGATTTAAGGATGGGACAGCCGATACGCCGGGTTCTGTTCTCCCCTGCCGTTGCCGGCGAGGGAGCGACGGCCATCCATCTACGAGTACCGTTGCCGGCACCCTCCAGCGGCCTACCCGGACACTCGGGCGGGCAGCCCTCGAACGTGTCCTGTCTGGCCTTGCTCCGGGTGGGGTTTACCTAGCCTTCCCGGTCGCCCGGGAAGCTGGTGGTCTCTTACACCACCGTTTCACCCTTACCTGCCCTTCCCGGCCGGGGCCGGAAATGCAGGCGGTCTGTTTTCTGTGGCACTGGCCTGCGGGTTACCCCGAGTGGGCGTTACCCACCACCCTGCCCTGCGGAGCCCGGACGTTCCTCGAGCCACTTGCGTGGCGCGCGGCCGTCTGGCTGTCCCATCCGGGTCCCAGTCTACCGGCGCCGCCGGCCGCTTTTGTCGCCGGTAGGATCGGACGGTGCTGATTCTGCTTCCCCCTTCCGAAGGCAAGACGCCCGCGCTCCACGGTCCCGCCGTCGACTGGACCGCCCTGGGCTTCCCGGAGCTCAACCCGTACCGCGCCAAGGTCCTCGAGGCCCTTGGCACCATCAGTGCACACCAGGATGCCCTCGCCCTGCTGGGCGTAGGGGCATCGCTGCGGGACGACGTCGAGCGCAATACCCGGCTGCACGCCGAGCCGGCGGCCCCTGCCCACAGCATCTACTCGGGTGTCCTGTACGACGCCTTGGGCTACCGCACCCTGACGCCGGTGCAGCGCCGGAAGGCCGATGAGTCCGTCCTGGTGATCTCGGCGTTGTGGGGGGCCCTGCGCTTTGGCGACAGCGTTCCGGCCTACCGGTTGTCAATGGGCACGTCCCTGCCCGACGTCGGGCGGCTGGCTCCGTTCTGGAAGGAACAGCTTGGCGATACCCTGGGCGCCGCAGCCCGGGGGCACTTACTGGTGGATTGCCGGTCCAGCACCTATGCGGCGGCGTGGGCCCCGCCGACGGAGCAGACCGTCACGGTCAACGTCTTCACCGAAAGTAGAGGAGTCCGGAAAGTGGTGAGCCACTTCGCCAAGCACACCCGCGGTGAACTGGCGCGGCACCTGCTGGTGCGCCGTGGAAAGGCCCCCGGGGCGCCGTCGGACCTTCTAAAGGCAGCCCGCGAACGGTGGGAGGCGGAGCTGGTGCCGGGCACCGCCCGCAAGCCGCACGCCCTGAACATCATCCTGCCGGGCTGACGGCCCGGCAGGATGCCTGTGGGCTGTTTAGGACCACTCGTCCGAACGGACCAGGATGGCCCCGGAGTCGGGGCAGAAAACGATGTCGTCGGCAGCAGCTGCCTTGATCTCGGCGAGGTCGCCCGGGCTGAGCTTCATGCCAGAGGCTTCCGAGGTGCCGTGGAAGAGCCGCGCGGCACCCACCCCGCGCTTCGCGAGCGTTTTTTCGTAAACTGCCAGCAGGCCCGCGTCCAGGCCCTGGGCAAAGTCGCCGCGCTGGGCACGAAGCCCCGCCGCTTCGGTTTCCACGTCGGCGAGGGCCGCATCGAGTTCGGCCCTGATGGTTCCAAAGGACCCCTGGATGTCATCGACGATCTGCTGCTGCGCCGCCTGCCGTTCCCGCACCGAGTCCAGCCGCTCCATGACTTCCAGCTCCACGTCTTCAAGGTCGGAGCGCCGCTTGTTCAGCGACGCAATGTCCTTTTGCAGAGCCACCAGGTCCTTGGACAGGCCGGTGCCGCTGTTGAGCCGTGCTTCATCACGCTGGATCCGGGAGGCAACCTGTTCGACGTCGGCCTCGGCCCGCTTCAGCGCAGCCTCGGCGTCGTGGACGGCCACCTTGGCCGCGCCCAGTTCACCGTTGGCGACGGACAGGGCGGCCTCGAGGTCCTTGATGCGGGGATCGTTTTCGAGCGTGCGGCGGCGGTTGGTGAGGCCCTTCAACCTGGCGTCAAGGCCCTGCAGTTCGAGCAACTTCAACTGTTCCGCCGGTGCTGCCTTGGCCACGTTTACCTCCGCTAGATCCTTCCGGCCTGGGCCGGGCACCGAACCGGCGCTTCCTAGACTCTAGCCGGGAGTGAGGATGAAGTCCCACGGATCGCTGTTGGTGGTACTGACCAGGATCTCCACGTCATGGCCTTGGTCGGCCAGGACGTTGCCCAGGGCCGCGGCCGCGGCAGGCAGCCAGAGCCATTCGCTCGCAAAGTGCGACACGTCCACCAGGTACGGCCGTCCGTTGGCGGCGGCCTCCCGCGCTTCCGACGCCGGGTGGTGGCGGAGGTCAGCGGTGACGTAGACGTCTGCGTTGCTGGCACGTACCTCGTTGAACAGCGAATCCCCGGCACCACCGCAGACCGCGATGCGCCGGACCAGCCCGTCCTTGTCGCCGGAAACACGCACGCCGCCAGCCACTGAGGGCAGGATTCCGAAGACCCGGGCCGCGAAGTCGCCCAGGCTCATGGCGTCCGCGAGGTCCCCCACCCGCCCAATGCCCTCCTCCGGAAGCCCGTTGGCCGCCACGGTCAGGGGGGCGACGTCCTGGAGACCCAGGGCATCGGCCAGGACGTCGGAGACACCACCGACGGCGGAGTCCCCGTTGGTGTGCACGGTCAGCAGTGCCGTTCCCGACTCGATAAGACGGTGGACTGCCCTGCCTTTTGCCGACGTGGCGGCCACGGACGTGACGCCCTTCAACAGCAGGGGGTGGTGGGTGATGAGCAGTTCCGCGCCCCACTCAACCGCTTCCTCAATGACTTCCAGGGTGGGATCGACGGCGAACATCACCTTCGTGACCGGGGCGGACGGGTGGCCTGCCACGAGCCCCACCTCGTCCCAGTTCTCCGCCAGGGATTCCGGCCACAGTTCCTCAACCGCAAGGAGCAGTTCGGCCAATGTGGGGGCGTCCGCGGAACCGGCCGCAGCCGGCGTGTCGGAAGAGGCGTCGCCGTCGTGATCTGCCTGGCCGGTAACGTCGGTGTCCACAGGTTCCATAGTCTTAGTTTTACCCCATTGGCATCGCGGCGCCGCAGTTTGCGGCACCCGGCCGGGGTGCCGGGAATCTTCCGGCGCCGTCAACCATTGAAGAGGTCATGAAAACTTTTGTTCTGGGCGGAGGGTGCTTCTGGTGCCTGGACGCCGTCTACCAGAGGACCAAGGGCGTCACCTCCGTGGTGTCCGGCTACACCGGCGGCCACGATCCGCACCCGGATTACTACTCTGTCTGCAGTGGGACCACCGGCCACGCCGAAGTTGTGGCCGTGACCTTCGATGAAGACATCATCCCCGCGGAGGTGGTCCTGGACATGTTCTTCGCCCTGCATGATCCCACCACGCTGAACCGCCAGGGATACGACGTCGGCACCCAGTACCGTTCCTCGATGTTCTACGAGACCACAGAGGAGAAGATCCTCTTCGAAGAGGCGATCGACCGCAACCAGGCATTATGGCCGCATCCCATTGTCACGGAGGTCAGCCGGCTGCCGCGGTTCCATGTGGCGGAGGAATTCCACCAGAATTACTACGCCAAGCACCCGGAGCAGGGTTACTGCCAGGTGATCATCAACCCTAAGCTGGCCAAGGCCCGGAAATATTACTCTGCATGGCTTAACGCTTAGCCCACCGTTACGCGGCCTCGTTAGGCTGACCTCAGTATCCACCCCTTAGAGATAGGCGTATGTACATGGCACGGATCTATGACGATGTAACGCAGCTGGTCGGCGGGACCCCGCTGGTTCGGTTGAACCGGCTCAGCGAGGGACTGGACGCCACCGTTGCCGTAAAGCTGGAGTTCTACAACCCGGCCAACAGCGTCAAAGACCGCATCGGTGTGGCCATCATCGACGCCGCGGAAAAGTCCGGTGCCCTGAAGCCCGGCGGCACCATCGTCGAAGGTACTTCCGGCAACACGGGCATCGCCCTGGCCATGGTTGGTGCTGCCCGCGGGTACAAGGTCATCCTCACCATGCCAGAGACCATGTCCACGGAGCGCCGGGTCATGCTGCGCGCATTCGGAGCCGAGATTGTACTGACCCCCGGTTCGGAGGGCATGCGCGGCGCCGTGGAAAAGGCCCAGGAAATCGTTGCCAACACCGAGAACTCCATCTGGGCGCAGCAGTTCGCCAACGAGGCCAACCCGGAGGTGCACCGCAGGACCACCGCCGAGGAGGTCTGGGCCGACACTGACGGCGCGGTGGACATCTTTGTGGCGGGCATCGGCACCGGTGGAACCATCACCGGCGTCGGACAGGTACTGAAGGAGCGCAAGCCCGGCGTCCAGATCGTCGCCGTGGAACCCAAGGACTCCCCCATCCTGAACGGCGGTGCCCCCGGCCCCCACAAGATCCAGGGCCTGGGCGCCAACTTCATCCCCGAACTGCTCGACACCAACATCTACGACGAGGTCATCGACGCCACCCTTGAGGATTCGGTCCGGGTAGCCCGCGATCTGGGCATCAAGGAAGGCATCCTCGGCGGCATCTCCTCCGGCGCGATTGTCTGGGCCGCCCTGGAGCTGGCCAAGCGGCCGGAAAACGCGGGCAAGCTGATTGTTGCCGTAGTGTGCGACTTCGGTGAGCGTTACATCTCCACCGTGCTCTATGACGACATCCGCGGCTGATCAGTCCGCTGTCCGCCCGTTTCCTGTAGAAAGAACTTTGTGGGCTTTTTCGCAAGACTGAAGGAAGACCTCGACGCCGCCCGGTCCCACGACCCGGCGGCTCGAGGTTCTTTTGAGAACTTTTTCGCCTATTCCGGCCTCCATGCCATCTGGATCCACCGGCTGACGCACCGCATGTGGCAGAACCCGGAACTGCGCTTCCCGGCCCGCCTCCTGTCGCAGCTGGGCAGGTCCTGGACCGGTATCGAGATCCACCCGGGTGCCACGATCGGCCGCCGCTTCTTCATCGACCACGGCATGGGCGTGGTGATCGGTGAGACTGCAGAGATCGGCGAGGACGTGATGATCTACCACGGTGTGACCCTTGGCGGGCGCTCCCTGGCCCGGATCAAGCGGCACCCCACCATCGGCGACCGCGTGACCATCGGCGCCGGCGCCAAGATCCTGGGGCCCATCACCATCGGACGGGACAGCGCCGTCGGTGCCAACGCCGTCGTGGTCAAGGACGCCCCGCCGGAGTCGATCATCACCGGAGTTCCCGCCAAATGGCGGCACCGGGATGCGCAGCGGGAAACCAAGCCCGCGGTGGACCCGGCCGAATACGACATCGAGTACCGGATCTAGCGGACGCAGTTCGGGCCTGCCTGCTGCGCTGCTACCCGGGGAAACGCCTGTAGATGGCCCAGAGAACGGCATCGAAGGCACGGTCCGGGAGCAGCCGGCGCAGCAGCAGGATGGCCCGCGCGCCCTTGCCCACCGGATACCGGGTCCTGGGCCGCGGCGAAGTGGCGGCATGGACGATCGCCTCCGCGATAACTTCTGGATGCGAGGACATTGCCGAACCGTCGGTGGAAGCCAGCGCGGCTGCCACGACCTTGGCCTGCGCCGCATAGGGTCCCGAGCCCGAATTGGCCAACAGGCCCTCGGCGGAGATGGCGCCCCATTCAGACTGTGTACCGCCCGGTTCGATAATGGACACGTCGATTCCGTGGGGCTTGAGCTCCACCCGGAGCGAATCGCTGAGGCCCTCCACAGCGAACTTCGTGGCGTGGTACCAGGCACCCAGCGGCTCGTACATCTTTCCGCCGATCGATGAGATATTGATGATCCGGCCCCTTCCGGCGGCGCGCATTGCCGGGAGCACGAGCTGCGTCATCCGGGCCAGCCCGAAAAGATTGACCTCAAACTGCCGCCGGCCTTCGGCCAGTTCCACTTCCTCCAGCGACCCATAGGACCCGTACCCGGCGTTGTTGACCAGCACGTCGATCGTGCCGTGGGCTGCGAGGACCTCCCCCACGGCCGCACGCATTGAGGCCTCGTCGGTCACATCCAGCGGCAGGATCCGGACGCCGTCAGCCTTGAGCGGCTCCATTTTCTCCACCCGGCGGGCCCCGGCGTAAACCGCGAACCCGTGGGCCGCGAGCTTCCTTGCGGCTTCAAAGCCGATTCCCGTGGACGCACCGGTGACAAAAACGACGGGCTGGCTCATGGGCGGGACTCCTTGGGACGGTGCGGCGGGACGAACAGTCAGCGCGGATCGACGGACGGTCCGGCCGGAAACACCAGCGGCCGGCGCCCCCAGAGTATCGGGTAGCGCCGGCCGCTGGGCCGGAAACGGTGCGTGGACTAGTGCGTGTCCACCGCTTCAACCTCGGACTTGTCCTCGCCCCAGAGGGTGTGGAAGGTCCCTTCGGTGTCGACGCGGCCGTAGGTGTGGGCGCCGAACAGGTCGCGCTGGCCCTGGATCAGGGCGGCGGCCACGCGCTTGCGGCGCAGTCCGTCGTAGTACGCCAGCGAGGACGAGAACACCGGCACGGGGATACCGAGCTGTACGGCGGTGGCAACAACGCGGCGCCAGGCGGGCAGGGCGTCTGCGATGGCCTTGGTGAACGCCGGAGCGAAGAGCAGGTTGGCCGGCTTTTCGTCCGCGGCGTAGGCCTTGGTGATGTCCTTGAGGAGCTCGGCGCGGATGATGCAGCCTGCGCGCCACAGGGAGGCGATCTCGTCAAGCTTCAGGTCCCAGCCGTATTCCTTGGCTGCGGAGGTGAGCATGTCCAGTCCCTGGGCGTAGGAGACCAGCTTGGAGGCGTAGAGCGCCTGGCGGACGTCCTCGACGAACGTCTCGGGGATTTCCACCGTGGCCTCGTTACCGGCCAGCAGTTCCTGGCCAAGCTTGCGCTGTGCGGCCTGGGAGGAGAGTGCGCGGGCAAAAACGGACTCGGCGATGCCCGAGACCGGTGAGCCCAGTTCCAGGGCGGAGATGACCGTCCAGCGGCCGGTGCCCTTCTGGCCGGCAGCGTCAACGACGACGTCGACGAACGGCTTGCCGGTCTTGGCGTCAACGTGGCCCAGGACCTCGGCGGAGATCTCGATCAGGAACGACGAAAGATCACCCTTGTTCCACTCGGAAAAGATCTTTGCCTGCTCGGCCGGCTCGATGCCTGCACCGGAGCGGAGCAAGTCGAAGGCCTCGCCGATGACCTGCATGTCGGCGTATTCGATGCCGTTGTGGACCATCTTGACGAAGTGGCCCGCGCCGTCGGTGCCGATCCAGGCACAGCAGGGCTCGCCGTCGACCTTTGCGGAGATCTTCTCCAGCAGCGGGCCAAGGGCCTTGTAGGACTCCTTGGAACCGCCGGGCATGATGGACGGGCCGTTCAGCGCGCCCTCCTCGCCGCCGGACACGCCGACGCCCACGAAGTGCAGGTCCTTCTTGGCCAGGGCCGCTTCACGGCGGCGCGTGTCCTCATAGTGAGAGTTGCCGGCGTCGATGATGATGTCGCCCGGCTCCAGCAGCGGCTCCAGCTGTTCAATGACCGAGTCCACGGGCTTGCCGGCCTTGACCATGATGAGCACCCGGCGCGGCTTCTCCAGGGAGTCAACCAGTTCCTGCAGGGTTTCGGTCCGGATGAAGTCACCTTCCGAGCCGTGCTTCTCCAGCAGCGCGTCCGTTTTCTCCACGGACCTGTTGTGCAGCGCAACCGTGAACCCGTTGCGGGCCAGGTTGCGTGCGAGGTTGGCGCCCATGACGGCGAGGCCGGTGACACCGATGTGTGCAGACATCAATAACTCCAATTCATTGTTCGCCTCGGCGGCCGGCTTCCGCAGGCGGAAGTCACCGGGGCAGATCAGGGGGTCGGAATAAAGCATATATATTCTTGGAGTGGTGCGAAAGTGGCAGCCACGAAGCGGGACCGATTGTGTCGGTGGCAGTCCGGGTGCACTGCCGGCCAGATGGTTGCCAACAACTAGGCTTACAGCATGACCAGCAGCCTCCACCACCGTGCCATCGAGAATCTGGGCACCCGGATCGTCTCGGGGGAACTCCCCGCAGGCCATGTCATGCTCGCGGAGCAGCTGGAGGATGAACTGAAGGTGTCCCGGTCCGTGATCCGGGAAGCTGTGCGGGTCCTGCAGTCCCTGGGCCTGGTGGAGACCACCAAGAGGGTGGGGATCCGGGTAATGCCGTCCAGCCGCTGGAATCCCTTCGATCCGCAGGTCATCCGGTGGCGCCTGGCCAGCGACGCACGCGGCGCCCAGCTGCGCTCACTGGCTGAGCTGCGTGCGGCCGTGGAGCCTGCCGCTGCTGAGTTGGCAGCGCAAAATGCTCCGGCGGCCCTGCGGATGGAACTCGTGGACGTTGCCCGCGCCATGCGCGAAGCCGGCAACAACGGCGAGGTGGCGCGGTTCCTCGAGCTGGACATCCGCTTCCATTCACTGCTGCTCTCAGGCTCCGGTAACGAGATGTTCGCCAACCTCATGGGCCAGGTGGCAGAAACCCTGACAGGCCGTACGGTCCACGGCCTGATGCCCGACCACCCGCACCAGGCAGCCCTGCAATGGCATGAGGATGTTGCGGAAGCGATCGCCCGGGGTGACGCCGCATCAGCTCGTGATGCGTCAGACCGGATCATGCGGCGCACCATGTCCCAGATGGCCGATACCTGGACCGAACAGCCACGGGTGTTTATCCCCGTCCGGCAGTAAGCACGGGCCGGCAGCCGCGAAGCTCCGGAAATATGACGACGCATGACTTTTTGTTTCCGGAAGTTCACGGTATATTCATCGCAGGCCCTCCACCGCGGCATCCCCCAATAGTCGCGGTGGAGGGTTTTCCAATGCCCGGGGACTGGGCTCCGCCCCCTAGGCTGCCCCGGCCACCGGCTCCCTCAGCCGCCAGCCACCGCCCAGCCCATCCCGCTGGAGATACATGGTGGTCAGTGCCGACCTGTCATTGTGCCCCAGCCGGACCTGGACCTGCAGGACTTCGACATCCACTCCCCCGGCGCCCTTTGGCATCCTCCGGCTTGTTTCCCACCAGTTGATGCGCTCAAACCATCTCACCGGCTCGGCGCCTACTGCCCATTCTCTCCCCCGGCTCAGCACCGCAGTGGGCATCCCGTCGCTGTCCGTATGCACTATGACGTGTTCCATTCCTGCAAGCTATGGCAAGGCACCGACAATCACGCCGGGCGGGAGGGACAGCAAAAAACCCCGCAGCCTCCGCCATCAGGCGGGGCAACGGGGTTTTCCTTGGTGGGTCCTACCGGGATCGAACCGATGACATCCACGGTGTAAACGTGGCGCTCTACCAGCTGAGCTAAAGACCCGAATTGCGCTGTTTCCGGCCGTTCCGCCGTAACCAACGAACATAGACTCTACCCGACCGGGGACCGGAAACGCGAATCCATGGAAGAAATGGACGGCCTACAGGGGCGGGAGTTCGGCGGCGAGGTAATCCAGCGCCTGGCTCACCCCGGCTTCAAGCTTGATGGTCGCCTTGTCATCGCCGCGGGTGGCGCCCCGGTTGATGATGACCACGGGCTTGGATTCCTTGGCAGCGTGCCTGACGAACCGCAGGCCGCTCATGACTGTCAGCGATGAGCCGGCCACCAGCAAGGCTGCGGCCTGGTCCACCATGGCGTAGGAGCGTTCCACCCGATCCTTGGGCACGTTTTCCCCGAAGTAGACGAAGTCCGACTTCAGGGTGCCCCCGCAGGCGGGACAAACTGCCACCACAAAGCTGTTGATCAGCGCCTGGTCCTCTACGGTGGCGTCCGCGTCCGGCGCCATTTCCACCAGGCCGCCGGCCGCTGCCCGTTCCAGGAAGCCCGGGTTCAGTTCCTCGAAGACACCAGCCAGCAGGCGCCGGGAGTACGTGCGCCCGCAGTCCAGGCAGACCACCTGGTCATACCTGCCGTGGAGGTCGACGACGTTGGCACTGCCGGCGTCCTGATGCAGACGGTCGACGTTCTGAGTGATCAGGCCGGTGAGGTAGCCCCGGCGTTCCAGCTCAGCGGCGGAGTAGTGGCCCTGGTTTGGGTCGGCGTGCCGCATGTGGGACCAGCCGATATGGTTCCTGGCCCAGTACCGTTGCCGGTTGGCTGGGTCCCGGACGAACTCCTGGTAGGTCATGGGCGAACGCGGCGGCGACTCCGGGCCGCGGTAATCCGGTATGCCGGAATCGGTGCTCAGTCCGGCGCCCGTCAGCAGGGCGAAGGGGGCGCCGGCGAGGAGGTCGCGGATGCGGGCCAGGACGTCGAGGTCATTTCCCGACGGCGGGGCCGGGGCCACCGGCGGCATGCTGGCGAACCCGGTGAGTCCCGTCCCCCGCCGCTGCCCGGCCATGGCTTCCTAGTCCCGCTTCAGGTCCGCGAGGGCGGAGCGGTATTCGCTAAAGTCCCTGGCCTGGCCGCGGGGGTTCACCACGCTGTAGCGGATCCTGCCGTCGCCGTCGATGATGAAGGTGGCCCTTTGTGCCATGCCGCTGGCGGCGTCGAACACACCATAGGCGCTGGCCACGGCCCCGTGCGGCCAGAAATCGGCCAGGAGATCGAAACTGTAGCCCTCCTGCGCCGCGTAGGCGCGGAGGCTGAACTTGCTGTCTACGGACACACCCAGGACAACAGTGTTCGAATCCTCGAACATGCCCAGGTTGTCCCGTATTTCGCACAGCTCACCGGTGCAGATACCGGAGAAGGCAAAGGGGTAGAAGACCACGGCAACGTTCTGCCCCCGAAAAGAGGACAGCTTTACCGGCTCACCGTATTGGTTGGCCAGCTCGAAGTCGGGAGCCGCGGCGCCCAGCGACGGTACCGCTGCGGTGACGGCCTGGACCGCTGCCGTCACTTGTTCTTCCTGCTGACCAGGCGGACGGCGCTCCAGTCTTTTGAGACTCCGGCGGAGGTGGTGACGTGGAGGCCGGCCGTGGGGGCAGCTTCCTGGATCTCCGCCGGCGAAACGTAGCCGTCCCGGCCTGACTTGGGGGTAAGAACCCAGACAACGCCGTTTTCGCTCAGGGTGGTGAGGGAATCCATCAGGCTGTCCACCAGGTCTCCGTCGCCGTCGCGCCACCAGAGGATAACGGCGTCCGCCACCTCGTGGTCGTCCTCGTCGAGCATCTCGGAACCGGTGAGGTCCTCAATATCGTCACGCAAGTCGAAATCGACGTCGTCGTCGTAACCGAACTCCTGAATCAGATCCCCGTTTTTGAAACCCAATTTTTCCGCCACATTTACCGAAGTGGCGGCGTCGGCCTCGCTCACGTGTTCCTCCAATACCTCATATATGCGGTGTGCATAGTGATTTCCATTACTCCCAAGCCAACACCCTTTGTGCCTGCGCTTCAAGCTGCCGCCCCCGGGACTGCGCATATTCTGCGTCACATCCGGCCGCGCCATCCCCGTCGCAGGGGCTTTTCGTCACACAACCAGTATGACGAACGAAATACAACTGCAGCACCGGGCCGCGGCTACGCATCGTGTTCGTGTCAGGGCTAGAGTGGCTGGTGACAACTATGCCTGCGGGATGACTACCTTGTGACTCCGGGCAGACATAGGAGCGCTAGGAAGCTGCCCGGCACACATGACCGGGCTGTTGTAACCGATACGTCGCACACGGCGTATGTACGCCGGGCAGTCATCCTGCCTGGCCTGAGTGCGCCGATTCATGCGCGCAAAGAGAGGTTGGACGTGGCTGCAGGAGAAGAGACCTCCCATATCCTCAGCGGGTTGACTAACCAGCTGCCTGATCGTGATCCGGAAGAGACTGCCGAGTGGGTTGAGTCCCTGGATGCGTTGATCAGGGAACAGGGCACCGAGCGTGCCCAATACATCATGCGGAGCCTGCTGCAGCGCGCGGGCGCGCAGAGCGTGGGTGTGCCGATGGTGACCACCACCGATTACGTGAACACGATCCCGGTGGACCAGGAAGCGGCGTTCCCGGGCAATGAAGAGTTCGAGCGCCGGTACCGGGCCTACATGCGGTGGAACGCCGCGGTCATGGTGCACCGGGCGCAGCGTCCCGATATCGGGGTTGGCGGGCACATCTCCACCTACGCCGGGGCCGCGACCCTGTACGAGGTCGGGTTCAACCACTTCTTCCGCGGCAAGGACCACCCCGGCGGCGGGGACCAGGTCTTCTTCCAGGGCCACGCTTCCCCGGGCATGTACGCCCGGGCGTTCATGGAAGGCCGCCTGTCCGAGGAGGACCTGGACGGGTTCCGGCAGGAAAAGTCCCGGCAGGGCCACGCCCTGTCCTCCTACCCGCACCCCCGCCTGATGCCCCAGTTCTGGGAGTTTCCCACGGTGTCCATGGGCATCGGGCCGATGAACGCGATCTACCAGGCGCAGAACAACCGGTACCTGCACAACCGGGGCCTGAAAGACACCTCGGACCAGCAGGTCTGGGCGTTCCTGGGCGATGGTGAAATGGACGAGCCCGAGTCCCGGGGCCTGCTGCAGCTGGCAGCGAACGAGAACCTGGACAACCTGAACTTCGTGATCAACTGCAACCTCCAGCGCCTGGACGGGCCGGTGCGCGGCAACGGCAAGATCATGCAGGAACTCGAAGCGTTCTTCCGCGGCGCGGGCTGGAACGTGATCAAGGTCGTCTGGGGCCGGGAATGGGATGACCTGCTCACCCGCGACACCGACGGCTCGCTCGTGAAAATCATGAACGAAACCGTCGACGGGGACTACCAGACCTACAAGGCCGAGTCCGGCGGGTTCGTCCGCGAACACTTCTTCGGCAAGACCCCGCAGACCAAGGACCTCGTCGCGGACCTCACCGACGACCAGATCTGGAACCTCAAACGCGGCGGCCACGACTACCGCAAGGTCTACGCCGCCTACAAGGCCGCCACCGAATTCAAGGGCAAACCCACCGTCATCCTCGCCCACACCGTCAAGGGCTACGGCCTGGGCCCGCACTTCGAGGGCCGCAACGCGACCCACCAGATGAAGAAGCTCACCCTCGATGACCTGAAGAAGTTCCGCGACCACCTGCGGATCCCGGTCAGCGACGAGCAGCTGGAGAAGGACTCGTACCGGCCGCCGTATTACCACCCCGGTAACGACGCCCCGGAAATCAAGTACATGATGGAGCGCCGTGCTGCGCTGGGCGGATCCGTTCCGGAGCGCCGCGACACCCACGCCGAGATCACCCTGCCGGACGCGAAGTCCTACGAGGTGGCCAAGCGCGGTTCGGGCAAACAGCAGGCCGCAACCACCATGGCGTTCGTCAGGCTCCTCAAGGACCTGATGCGGGATAAGAACTTCGGCAAGCACATCGCCCCGATCATCCCGGACGAGGCCCGCACCTTCGGCATGGATGCGTTCTTCCCGACGGCGAAGATTTACAACCCCAAGGGGCAGAACTACCTGTCGGTGGACCGGGACCTGGTCCTGGCCTACAAGGAATCCCCCGCCGGCCAGCTGATCCACCCCGGCATCAACGAAGCCGGCGCCGTGGCAGCCTTCACCGCCGCCGGAACCTCCTACGCCACCCACGGCGTCCCCCTGGTCCCGGTCTACGTGTTCTACTCCATGTTCGGCTTCCAACGCACCGGCGACGCCTTCTGGGCCGCCGGAGACCAAATGACCCGCGGCTTCATCATCGGCGCCACCGCAGGACGGACCACCCTCACCGGCGAAGGCCTCCAGCACGCCGACGGCCACTCCCCCCTCCTGGCCTCCACCAACCCCGCCGTCCTCACCTACGACCCCGCCTACGGCTACGAAATCGGACACATCGTCCGCTCCGGCCTGGAACGGATGTACGGCACGGACTCCACGGACCAGAACGTCATGTACTACCTCACCGTGTACAACGAACCCATCATCCAGCCCGCAGAACCGGAGAACCTCGACATCGAAGGCGTCATCAAGGGCATCTACCTCCTCGCCCCGGCCAAGATCGACGGTCCCCGCACCCAAATCCTCGCCTCCGGCGTCTCCGTGCCCTGGGCCATCGAAGCCCAGCGCGTGCTGGCCGATGACTGGAACGTCTCCGCCGACGTCTGGTCCGTAACCTCCTGGAACGAACTGCGCCGCGACGGCCTCGCCGCCGAAGAGGAAGCCTTCCTCAACCCCGGCCAGCCCGCCCGCGTCCCCTTCGTCACCCAGCAACTCGAAGGCGCCACCGGCCCCATCGTCGCCGTCTCGGACTACATGAAAGCCGTCCCGGACCAAATCCGCCAATTCATCCCCAACGAATACGCCACCCTCGGCGCCGACGGCTTCGGCTTCTCCGACACCCGCGCAGCAGCACGCCGCTTCTTCAAGAACGACACCCACTCCATCGTGGTCCGTGCCCTTGAAATGCTGGCACGCCGCGGTGAGGTGGATGTTGACGCCCCGGTGAAGGCGATTGAGAAGTACAAGCTGCTCAACGTCAACGCCGGCACCACCGGCAACGCCGGAGGCGAAGCTTAGCCTTCCGGCTGGACGGATCCAGCAGTAAACAACGACGGCGGCCCTCACCCCACAAGGTGAGGGCCGCCGTCGTTCCCTCCCGGGCGGACCAGTCCGCGGGGCGGCCTGCGCTGTGACGCAGCGCAAGGCGCGTTGTAGCCTTCGCACAAATGGAGCTTGCGCGGCGGTGGCCGTATGCTCAGAGAATGCCAGCACCAGCCAGCCAGTCCTCGAAGCGGAAACCCTCGCCGCCGAAGGTCACGCCGGAGAAGTCCGAAACCCTCAAGCAGCTCCGCGCCAACGTGGGCCAGCTGTCCACCACCACCATGCGCAAGCTCGAGCAGTCCCTCCCCTGGTACAGCCGGCTCAGTGCGGACGAGCGTTCCGCACTCGGCATGGTGGCGCAGAACGGTATTGCAGCCTTCGTCACCTGGTACGAACGGCCCAGCTCACCGTCGTGGATCCTGACCGACGTTTTCGGGACGGCACCTACGGAGCTGACCCGTTCCATCAGCCTGCAGAAAGCGTTGCAGCTGATCAGGATCGTGGTGGAGGTGGTGGAGGACCAGGTTCCCGTCATTGCCCCCGAGGCCGACCAGCCGTCCCTGCGGGAGGCCGTGCTGCGCTATTCGCGGGAAGTCGCATTCGCTGCCGCGGACGTTTACGCCCGAGCCGCCGAGTCCCGCGGCTCCTGGGACACCCGGCTGGAAGCTCTGATTGTGGATGCCATCCTGCGCGGCGAGAATACCGATGCCCTGCGCTCCCGCATTGCGGCCCTGGGCTGGAAAGCACAGGAGCGCTTCACGGTGATGGTGGGCAATTCGCCGTCCGAACCCAGCGCCAGCTATGTCAGCGAACTGCGGCGGATGGCAGGCCGCTACGCCGAGGACGCCCTGGTGGGAATCCAGGGCGACCGGCTGATCCTCATCCTTGGCGGGGTGCAGGACCGCGAAACCGCCTATGTGAAGTTGAGCGACATGTTCGCCCCCGGACCGGTGGTCTACGGACCCGAGGCCAGTTCACTGCTGGAGGCCAGCGGCTCCGCCCAATCAGCCTTCGCGGGATTGACGGCAGCCCGGGCATGGCCGTCTGCCCCGCGTCCGGTGGCCGCGGACGACCTGCTGCCCGAGCGGGTGATTTCCGGGGATGACGCCGCCCGGCGCTCCCTGGTGAAGAACATCTACCGGCCGCTCCTGGCTGCCTCCAACGGCCTGGTCGAAACCCTGGGCACCTACCTGGAGCTGGGCCATTCGCTGGAGGCCACCGCCCGGGAACTCTTTGTCCACGCCAACACGGTGCGCTACCGGTTGAAGCGGGTCTGCGATGTCACGGGGTGGGACCCGCTCCTGCCGAGGGAGGCCTTCGTGCTGCAGGCAGCGCTGGTGGTGGGCCGGCTTTCTGCCCCGCCCAAGGCCGCCACGGAGCGCCAGGCGTCCCGGAACCAGGCCTGAGGCATTGTAGACTTCCTACAATCTGACCCCGTGAGCTTGGTGCGGAGAAACACCGCTGGATCACACAGTAATTTGGAAAGCTGGTTACGTGCTTGCAATAGTCTGCCCTGGACAGGGCTCACAGACCCCGGGTTTTCTTGCCCCCTGGCTGGAACTTCCCTCGGTGGCAGGCCAGCTGGCCTCCCTGAGTGACATCGCAGGCATCGACCTGATAGCCCATGGCACCACCTCCGATGAGGAAACCATCAAGGACACTGCCGTGGCGCAGCCCCTGATCGTTGCTGCCGGGCTTGTCGCCGCGGCCTCCCTCTTCGACGTGGAGCTCAATTCCCTTCCTGTCATCCTTGCCGGCCACTCGGTAGGCGAGATCACCGCAGCAGCCCTCGCCGGCGTGCTGACCGAACAGGAAGCCATGACGTTCGTCCGTGAGCGGGCCAACAGCATGGCCGCTGCGGCAGCCGTCACCCCCACCGGCATGAGCGCCGTCGTCGGCGGAGACCCCGCCGAGGTGCTGGCCGCCATTGAAGCCGCCGGTGCTGCCCCTGCCAACGTCAACGGTGCCGGCCAGACGGTGGCGGCAGGAACCTTCGAACAGCTGAAGGCCCTTGCCGACAACCCGCCGGCCAAGGCCCGCGTCATCCCCCTCAAGGTGGCCGGCGCGTTCCATACCAGCCACATGTCGCCCGCCGTCGATGCGCTCAAGGCACTGGAACCCAGCTTGAACCCGGTGGCCCCCAAGGTGCCCCTCCTGTCGAACTACGACGGCGGCGAAGTCACCGACGGTGGTGCCGCCGTCGCAAGCCTGATCGCCCAGGTTTCCCGCCCCGTCCGCTGGGACCTGTGCATGGAAACCATGGTGAAGCGGGGCGTCACCGGCGTGATCGAGCTGGCGCCCGCCGGTACGCTGGCAGGCCTTGCCAAGCGCGGCATGCCCGGCGTCAAGACCGTTGCTGTCAAAACCCCCGATGACCTGTCCGCCGCCCTGGCGCTCTTCGCAGAACTGGAGGGCAACGCATGAGCGTTCCCACGCTGAAACAGGCTCCCATCCAGGAGCACACCCGCATCCTCGGCCTCGGCGCATACCGGCCGGACGTCATCGTCACCAACGAGGACGTGTGCCAGTGGATCGATTCCTCGGACGAATGGATCCGCCAGCGCACCGGCATCGTGACACGCCACCGCGCCGCAGCCGACGTCAGTGTGATCGACATGGCCGAAGGCGCAGCCCGCGAGGCCATGGCGAAGGCAGGCATTGAAGCCTCGGAACTCGGGGCAGTCATTGTTTCCACCGTGACCCACCCGTACGCCACTCCCTCCGCCGCGGCCAGCCTGGCCGACCGCATAGGTGCCACTCCGGCCCCTGCCTTCGATATTTCCGCCGCCTGCGCCGGGTACTGCTACGGCATTGCCCAGGCCGACGCCCTGGTCCGGTCCGGCACCGCGAAGTACGTCCTCGTGGTCGGTGCGGAGAAGCTCTCCGACGTCATCGACAACCGGGAACGCACCATCTCCTTCCTCCTCGGCGACGGCGCGGGCGCCGTCGTCGTAGGCCCTTCCGACACCCCCGGCATCGCCCCGTCCGTGTGGGGCTCCGATGGCAGCAGGTGGGATGCCATCGGCATGACCCGCTCACTGCTGGACGTCCGCGACCTCGGCCTGGCAGCCCGCCAGTCCGACTCCACGGGCGATCTCGCACTGCTGGAAGAAGCCCAGGAGCTGTACCCCACCCTCCGCCAGGACGGACAGACCGTGTTCCGCTGGGCCGTGTGGGAAATGGCCAAGGTGGCCCAGCAGGCACTCGATGCCGCCGGTATCCAGGCGGAAGACCTGGTTGCCTTTATCCCGCACCAGGCCAACATGCGCATCATCGACGAGATGGTGAAGAAGCTGAAGCTGCCCGAGACGGTTACAGTGGCACGGGACATCGCCGAGGCCGGCAACACGTCCGCTGCCTCCATCCCGCTGGCAACCCACCGGCTCCTTCAGGAGAACCCCGGACTGAGCGGCGGGCTGGCCCTGCAGATCGGTTTCGGTGCCGGACTGGTCTTCGGCGCACAGGTAATTGTCCTTCCCTAGATACGCCCAAGGGTCGCATCCGCGGCCCGGACCGTTTCCGGCAGACCCTGCCGGCAATACAAGAAAAGGAGCCACCAATGGCTAGCAACGAAGAGATCCTGGCCGGCTTGGCTGAAATCGTCAACGAAGAAACCGGCCTGGCCCCGGAGGCCGTCGAGCTGGACAAGTCCTTCACCGAGGACCTGGACATCGACTCCATCTCCATGATGACCATCGTGGTCAACGCCGAGGAAAAGTTCGGCGTGCGCATCCCCGACGAAGAGGTCAAGAACCTCAAGACCGTCGGCGACGCCGTCAGCTTCATCGCCGGAGCACAGGCCTAACATTAGGCTTTTAGCCGTCTCACGGCTTGGCAGGGCTGCCGGTCCGGACTGACCGGACCGGCAGCCCGCCGTTTTTATCCGGCGCAGAACCCCGACCGGGACTGGCCGATCATCAACATGTGCGGGACCCTGCGACAGGCGCAGGCGGATTCCCCACCGACGAAAGAGTGATCCCATGACGCGCAAAGTAGTCATTACCGGTCTGGGTGCCACCACGCCCATCGGCGGCGATGTACCCACGATGTGGAACAACGCCCTCAAAGGGGTCTCCGGTGCCCGCACCCTTGAGGACGACTGGGTAGCCAAGTACGAGCTCCCCGTCCACTTCGCCGCGCGCTGCAGCACCCCTGCGCTGGACGTTCTCAGCCGTGTCGAAGCCAAGCGGATGGACCCGTCCACCCAGTTCGGCGTCATCGCCGCCCGCGAAGCGTGGGCCGATTCCGGCATCACGGAGATCGACCAGGACCGCCTGGCCGTCGCCTTCGCCACCGGCATTGGTGGCGTCTGGACCCTGCTCGATGCCTGGGACACGCTGAAGGAAAAGGGCCCGCGCCGGGTCCTGCCCATGACTGTTCCCATGCTGATGCCCAACGGTGTTGCCGCGGCCGTCAGCCTGGACCTCGGTGCCCGCGCCGGTGCCCACACCCCCGTCTCTGCCTGCGCTTCCGGTACGGAAGCCATGCACCTTGGCCTGGAACTCATCCGTTCCGGCAAGGCCGACGTGGTGATGTGCGGCGGTGCAGAGGCAGCCATCCACCCCATGCCGCTGGCGGCCTTCGCGTCGATGCAGGCACTTTCCCGCCGGAACGATGACCCCCAGCGCGCCTCCCGCCCCTACGACACCGCCCGTGACGGCTTCGTCATGGGCGAAGGCGCCGGTGCCCTCGTCCTGGAGGCCGAAGAGCATGCCCTGGCCCGCGGCGCACGCATCTACGCCGAACTGGCCGGCACGTCCGTGACCGCCGATGCCTACCACATCACCGCCCCTGACCCCGAAGGTCTCGGTGCCACCCGTGCACTCAAGGCTGCCATGTTTGACGGCCGCATCCAGGCCGAAGACGTGGTGCACGTCAACGCGCATGCCACCTCCACGCCCGTTGGTGACAAGCCCGAGTACACGGCACTGCGCGCGGCGCTGGGCGCCCACGTGGACAACGTGGCCGTCTCTGCCACCAAGTCGCAGATGGGCCACCTCCTGGGTGCTTCCGGCGCGGTCGAGGCGGTCCTGACCGTGCTGGCCGTCCACGAGCGCAAGGCTCCGGTAACCATCAACCTCGAGAACCAGGATCCTGAGATCCCGCTCGACGTGGTCACCTCCGCCCGTGACCTGCCTGCCGGCAACATCGTGGCGCTGAGCAACTCGTTCGGTTTCGGCGGACACAACGCCGTGGTGGCCATCCGCAGCGTCTAGCCGTGTCCGGGCAATCCGCCCGGAAGCCAAAGGGAGGCCCCGCCAACAGGCGGGGCCTCCCTTTTGTTGCTATGGAAGTGTTGCGGTGGCCGGGCAACCGCGGGGACGGACGACGGCGGTCAGCCCACCTGGTGGAGCCAGCGCACCGGGGCGCCCTCGGCAGCGTGGCGGAACGGTTCGAGTTCTTCGTCCCAGGCCTCGCCGAGGGCGAGGGAGAGTTCGTGGTAGACGGCGGCCGGGTCTCCGGCGCCGGATTCGTACGCGTAGCGGATCCTGTCCTCGGACACCATGATGTTGCCGTGCACGTCGGTGACGGCATGGAAGATCCCCAGTTCGGGGGTGTGCGACCAGCGGCCGCCGTCCACGCCCTGGCTTGGCTCCTCCGTGACCTCATAGCGAAGGTGCGCCCAGCCTCGGAGGCAGGACGCCAGTTTGGCTCCCGTGCCGGGGGTTCCGGTCCAGGACAACTCGGCCCGGAACATTCCGGGCGCGGCAGGCTGCGGGGTCCACTCAAGGTCCGTCCGCTTGTCCACGACGGCGCCAACCGCCCACTCAACGTGGGGGCACAGCGCCGTAGGGGCCGAGTGAACGAACAGCACACCGCGGGTCATTGCAACAGACATTCCATCCTCCATAGCTATAGGTACGTCTTCCCCAACGACCTCTGCCTGGATGAAACTGCCGTGCACTGCTCTGCGGTGGTGGTTCCTTGTGCGTATTCAGATATATCGTATAAAGCCGCGTCCGGACTTGCCGTGCAGCGCAAAGCTCAGGGAGCTTCAAGCGACACTTGAAAGTTGCCGGACGTGACTCTTATTGTGCCGCACCCCGCAGAAATACGCCAGTGCGATTAGCCACACTGCTCAGGCCCGGGGATGCGCCTGCTGATAGCTCTTCCGAAGGCGGTCCACCGAGACGTGGGTGTAGATCTGGGTGGTGGCCAGGCTGCTGTGGCCCAGAATCTCCTGCACCGCCCGAAGATCGGCGCCCCCGTCCAACAGATGCGTCGCGGCCGAGTGCCGCAGCGCGTGGGGCCCTGACGCGGCGGTGTCCCCGAGCGCCTCGAAGAGGTCGTTGACCAGGGTGCGGACCTGGCGTTGGTCGACACGTCCACCGCGCGCCCCGAGGAAAAGGGCGGCCCCGCTGCCGTCCTTTGCGAGTAGGGGGCGCCCCCGCCGGAGCCAGTCGTCAACGGCCACGGCGGCGGGGACCCCGTAGGGCACTGTGCGTTCCTTGTTGCCCTTGCCGATCACCCGGAGCGTCCGGCGGTCCGGGTCAAGGTCGTCGACGTCGAGACCGGCAAGTTCCCCCACGCGGATACCCGTGGCGTACAGGAGTTCCACCATGGCCCGGTTCCTTACGGCAAGCGGTTCACCGTCCGCGGCCTGCGTCTCGAGTCCCTCCAGGATGCGGGTGAGCTGGGAGGCCTGGAGCACGCCCGGCAGGGATCCTTCCCGTTTGGGTGCCTTCAGGCGAAGGGCTGGGTCGACGTCGATGAATTCTTCCCTGAGTGCCCAGGCCGTGAACACCCGGGCCGTGGCGGACCGGCGCGCCAGGGTGGCCCGGGACGCGCCGGCTGAGCTCTGGGTCCCAAGCCAGCGGCGGAAGGTGCCCAGTTCGAGGTCCTGCAGTCCTGCCACGCCTTCCGATGCCGCATGGGCGAGGAGGCTGTGCAGGTCGCCCAGGTAGGCCCGCCTGGTGTGCTCCGACACCGCCTTCTCCCCCGACAGATAGCCGGCGAACGCGTCCAGCGCCTTCCCGAGTTCAGCGGGCAGTTGTTCATGTTCCACTCCTCTACTTTCCCAGTTGCGCGGGCCCCTCGGGGTGCTGACACGGTTACCCTTTGCCGCGTTTCCAGCCACCCCGCTCCGCCACGGCCAATCCCAGCAACCCCAGCCGGCCAAGTCCTGCCCGGACCGACTCCTGGCCGAGGCCGGCCACGGCCGAGAGTTTTTCCACCGACGTTGTGGAGCGCAGCGGCAGTGCATCCAGCAGGATCAGGTCCTCCAGGGTCAGCCCGTCCTGGACTGCCGCGTCTGCCGTCCGTTGTTCAGGCAGTCCCGTTCCGCTGGGCGAGGCAAGTTCGGCCACCTCCGCCGCATCGGTGACGCAGACTGCCCCTCCGTCCCGGAGGAGGCGGTGGCACCCGGCCGAGTTGGCGCTGTGGACAGACCCGGGGACAGCGCCGACGGCACGGCCCAGGGCCTCAGCGTGGTGGGCCGTGTTGAGGGCGCCCGAGCGCCAGCGCGCCTCCACCACTACTGTTACCGCGGACAGGGCAGCAATCAGCCGGTTCCGCTGCAGGAAGCGGTAGCGGGTCGGGGCGGACCCCGGCGGTACCTCCGCCAGGACTGCGCCCTGGTTGGCGACAGCACGCAGCAGGTCTTCATTTCCGGACGGATAGAACCTGTCCACTCCCCCTGCCATGACGGCGATGGTAGGCATGGCTGCGGATCCGCCGGCAAGGGCAGCCCGGTGCGCATGGGCGTCAATTCCGTAGGCGCCGCCCGAAAAAATCGTGTAGCCGCGTTGCGCCAGGGAGTACGCGAGGTCTCCGGTGACCGACGCCCCATAGCTGGTGCTGTCCCGGGACCCCACGAGGGCGATGGACTTCTCCAGTGCAGGCAGCGGCTGCTCCTGTCCGCGCCACCAGAGGCAGATGGGTTCCTGGATACCCAGGTCCGCAAGCTGGCCAGGCCACAGCTCATCGCCGGGAATGATGACGCGTCCGCCCAGCCTGGCCATGGTGGCCAGGTCGCGTTCGGGGGCGAGGTCGGGGAGCCGTGGCTGCCAACGCTTCAACGCTGCTGCCAGCCCGGCCCAACTACCGCCCGCTCCGCTGTCTGCCAGGAGTGCGGTGATGTCGCGCTCGAGGCCAGGGCCGGCCGCCACCTGGCCGGTGGCGATCCGCAGTGCGTCCATCGCCCCTGCAAGCTGCACCAGGGCAAGGCCCGCCGCATCCTGCGGTTCCATCAGCCGTGAGAGGGCGGCCCGCGCCAGCCGTTCCGTTTCCATGCCCCGCGTCTTTTCCACAGCCTGTTCCTTTTCCACCCGCAGTTCCATTAGTCCGTTCCGTTCCTGGCCGGCTGTCATGCCGCGGCCGCCGTGGCCTGCCGGAGGCCCAGCGCCTGCCCGATGTCGTTGATGTCAGGCACGTCGCGGCGCCCCAGGTCCGCCAGGGTCCAGGCGAGCCGAAGAACACGGTCGTACCCACGGGCAGTCAGTACTCCGCGCTCCAGCGACTGGTCCAGGATCCGGGTTGCTGCCGGAGCGAGCCGCAGGTCCCCGCGCAGGATCCGTCCGGGCACCTGCGAATTCGTCTCGAGGCCAAAGCGCTGGAGGCGTTCCGCCTGCCGGGCCCGGGCCTCCCGTACCCGGCCCGCCACGGACGCGGTGTCCTCTTCGGCGCCGGATTGACCGAAATCAGCCAGCGAAACCCGCTCCACCTGGAGCTGGATGTCCACCCGGTCCAGCAGGGGCCCGGACATCCTGGCAAGGTAACGGCGGCGCATCACGGGAGTGCAGGTACAGTCCAGCCCTTTGCCCGAGGCCTTGCCGCACGGACACGGATTGGCTGCAAGCACGAGCTGGAAGCGGGCCGGGTACGCCGCGGTACCGGCAGAGCGGTGAATTACCAGTTCCCCGCTTTCCAGGGGCTGGCGCAGGGCATCCAGGACCCGCCGCTCGTATTCCGGCGCCTCGTCCAGGAAGAGCACTCCACGGTGCGCACGCGATGCCGCGCCGGGCCGGGGCAGACCTGAACCGCCGCCGATGATGGCTGCAGCGGTTGCGGAGTGGTGCGGGTTCTCGAAGGGCGGCCTTCTCAGGAGCTGCACAGTGGAGGAGGGCAGGCCGCAGAGCGAATGGATGGCGGTGACCTCCATGGACTCATGGTCGCCGAGGTCGGGCAACAGGCCTGGCAGCCGTTCGGCCAGCATCGTCTTTCCGGCGCCCGGTGGCCCGGTGAGCAGCAGGTGGTGGGCGCCCGCGGCCGCGACCTCCAGGGCCCGGCGGGCGTCGCCCTGGCCGGAGACGTCCGCCATGTCCGGACACGGGCCGGGAAGGGCTGTGCCGTCGCTGGATTCCTCACAATCGTCAGGTTCGAAGTCCAGGGCAAGTTCCTGCGGATCGGCGCCAAAGTCGAGGGCGAGCCGGGCAAGCGTGCGGTAGCCGCGTACCGTCGCGCCCGGGACCAGGGAGGCTTCGGCCAGGTTGGCGCGGGCCACCACGACCTCGGGGTAGCCGGCCTGCACGGCGGCCATGACGGCCGGCAGGATTCCCCTGACCGGCCGGAGCCTGCCGTCCAGCCCCAGCTCGGCGATGAAGACGGTGTGCCCGGTGGGCTTGATGTCGTTCGCGGCCCGCAGGACGGCCATCGTGACGGCGAGGTCGAACCCGGATCCGCGTTTGGGCAGCGAGGCCGGAATGAGGTTGGCGGTGATCTTCCGGCGGCTGAGCGGGATCCCGGAGTTCTTTGCCGCTGACCGGATGCGCTCCTTCGCTTCATTGAGCGACGCATCCGGCAATCCCAGGATGACAAATGCCGGGAGTGTCTGGCCGATGTCCGCCTCAACTTCAACCATGTAGCCGTTCAGGCCCACGAGCGCCACCGAATAGGTGCGGCCCAGCGCCATCACCCCACCCCCTTGAGGTGCTCCACCAGGGGTTCCCCGCCGCCGTCGTCCAGCACCGCGACAACGTCCACGCGGCGCAGCGGCATCCGCAGCTCGCGGTCACGGCACCATGCGGCACCCAACCGGTGCAGCCGTGCAAGTTTTTCCGGGCCCACCGCCTCGAACGGGTGGCCGTAGTCCAGGGAGCGGCGCGTTTTGACTTCGGCTATGACCAGAGCATCACCGTCCAGGGCAACGATGTCGATCTCACCCCCGGGGCACCGCCAGTTCCGCTCCACCACCAACATGCCCAGCGCTTCAAGATAGCCCACAGCGAGGTCTTCGCCGCGCCGGCCCAACAGGTCTTTGGATCTCATGTCCACCTCCACAACCAGCCTGGCGGCGGACGCAGGCGGAAAACAGAAGACCCCCGTCCTATGTGGACAGGGGCCGGTGTGGAGGGAAAGTCGGGCTTTAGCCTGTGCCTAGTTTCCCAGGTCGACGTCCTTGGGCAGTGCGAGCTCCTCGTTGCGGGGCAGTTCCTCGACGTTGACGTCCTTGAAGGTCAGGACCCTGACGCTCTTGACGAACCGGGCGGAACGGTAGACATCCCAGACCCAGGCGTCCTGGAGGGTCAGGTCGAAGTAGACCTCGCCGTCGGCGCTGCGGGCCTGGAGGTCAACATGGTTGGCCAGGTAGAAGCGCCGCTCGGTCTCGACAACGTAGCTGAACAGGCCGACGACGTCGCGGTACTCACGGTAGAGCTGAAGCTCCATGTCGGTTTCATAGTTCTCAAGATCTTCGGCACTCATGCTTCCATCTTGCACCATGTCCGGCGCCCCCGGCGCCGGACATGGTGTCAGTCCCCGTCCGGTGCGTCCGCGCCGGAACCCGCGGCCTCCTGGAGTTCCCCACCCAGGAGCCGCCAGCTGACCCGGTGGTAAGGTGTCGGCCCGGCTTCGCGGAGGACTGACCGGTGCGCGGCTGTGGCGTAGCCCTTGTTGATGTCCCAGCCGTACTCCGGGTATTCGGTGTGCAGGTGGCGCATCATCCGGTCCCGCTCCACCTTGGCGATGACGCTTGCGGCAGCCACGCTGAGGCACTGCATGTCGGCCTTGACCTTGGTATGCACCGGGGCCTCGCAGGCGGCCTCCAGGACGGGCTGGTCGAACAGGGACAGTTGCTCTGCGGGTGAGAGCCAGTTGTGGCTTCCATCCAGCAGTACAGCTTCCGGGACAACGCCCGCGTCCAGGATGCTGCCCCAGGCACGGGTTCCGGCCAGCCTCAGGGCGGCGATGATGCCGAGCGAATCGATCTCTCCGGCGGTGGCGTGTCCCACCGCGGAGGCCACGCTCCAGCGCCGCACCAGGGGATCGAGCCGTTCCCGCTCGGACGGGCTCAGCAGCTTGCTGTCGCGCACACCGGCCAGCGGCTTTTGGCGCTCAAGATCCACGACGGCGATTCCGACGCTCACAGGTCCTGCAAGCGCTCCCCGGCCCACCTCGTCTACGCCGGCCAGGAACCGGATTCCCTGGGCTTTGAAGGTGCGCTCATGCCGCAGCGTTGGCGCCTTGGTTCCCCTGGCGGCAGGCTTGCGGGCGGGGCGCCCTGAGGCGGCTGGGGAGGCCTGTACCGCGGAGGACATGGTCAGTGGGCCGCCGGAACGCTCTTGAAGACGTCAGGGTAGTTGTCCAGGGTCTTGATCCTGTTCAGCGGCCATGCAATCACGGCAGCCTTGCCCTCGAGGTCCTTGAGGTCGACGAATCCGCCGTCGGTCTCCATGTGCGCGCGGGAGTCGGCGGAGTGGTTCCGGTTATCACCCATCACCCACACCTTGCCCTCCGGGACGGTGACATCGAAGTTGCGGACCTGCGGGACTTCGGCGGGGTTGATGTACGTCTCGTCGATGGCAGTGCCGTTAATGGTCAGTTTACCGCCGGCGTCGCAGCAGACCACGTGGTCCCCCGGCAGTCCGATGACCCGCTTGACGAGGTGCTGCTCAGAGTTGTCCGGCAGGAGCCCAACGAACGTCAGGCCGTCCTGGACCCAGGTGAAGGGGCCCTGGGACTTGGCCGGGGCCGGCGGCAACCAGCCTTTGGTGTCACGGAAGACGACGACGTCGCCACGGCTCAGGGCAAAGGGCTCGGGAACCAGGAGGTTGACGAAGATCCTGTCGTCGACGTCCAGGGTGTTCACCATGGATTCGGACGGGATGAAGAAGGCGCGGAAAAGGAAGGTCTTGATGAGGAAGGACAGCACCACGGCGATGACAACCACGGTGGCAATTTCCTTCAGCCAGCCCAGGAAGGGATTCCCGGCGGGCTTGCCGGCGGCTTTGGACCCCAACCGGTTGCGCCTGCTGGCGGGAGCTTCCGGCTCAGGGCCTTCGCCGGGCACGGAAGAAGAGGCTGGAACGTCCGGTTCCCCGGAAGCGCCGTCATGGCGCGGTTCAGGGTTCCGCGCGTGGTTCTCGGGCATTTACCGTCCGTTCTCTGTTGTGGGCCCCGGTGCGGGCGGCCGTGCTACTGGGGCAAATCTATCAAGCGGCCAGAGGATCTGGACCGGCCTGCCGATCACCCGGTCGAGTGGAACGAGTCCACCGCCGGGAGCACCGAGCAGGCTGCGTGAATCGGCGGACACGGACCGGTGGTCCCCCATCAGCCACAGCCTGCCCTCGGGAACCACCGTGTTGAACTTCTGCGTACTCGGCGCATCCCCGGGGAAGACATAAGGCTCATCCAGCGCCGTCCCGTTGACCGTGACTTTCCCTCCGGCATCACAGCAGACCACGGTGTCACCGGGGAGGCCGATCACTCGCTTGACGTAGGTGGTGTCGCTGCCGGCCAGCCCAAGCCATTGCATGGCGGAGGCGGCGGCGTCCACCAGCGGGCCTTTGCCGCTGTTCAGGGGCGCAAAGCTGCCGCGCCCGTCGAAAACGACAACGTCGCCATGGCGGATGGGTTCAGTTTGGAAGTCTGTGCGCGAGACAAGGATCCGGTCGCCGCCTTCCAGGAGCGGCTCCATGGACTCCGAGGGAATGAAGTAGACATCGAGCCAGAGGGACCTGACCAGGCCGCTGATGGCGACGGCGAGGAGCAGTGCCAGAAAGACAAAACGCCAGCCCATTTTGCGGGGCTGGCGTTTTGTCTGGTGCATGGTCCGTATCCTGGCGCTGGTGCATTGCTCCGGCGCTTGCCGGGTACGGCCGCGCTCCAGTCGGCGGTAAGTCCGAAAGGACCTACTTTGCGGAGCTGAAGTCGCGCTTTTCCTTGATCTTGGCGGCCTTGCCACGCAGCGCACGCATGTAGTACAGCTTGGCGCGGCGGACGTCACCCTTGGTGACAACCTCGATCTTTTCGATGATCGGGGAGTGCACCGGGAAGGTACGCTCCACGCCGACACCGAAGGAAACCTTGCGGACCGTGAAGGTTTCGCGAACGCCGTCACCCTGGCGGCCCAGGACGAAGCCCTGGAAGACCTGGACACGGGTGTTCTTGCCTTCGATGATGTTCACGTGCACCTTGAGGGTGTCGCCCGCGCGGAACTGGGGAACATCGTTGCGCAGCGAGGCTGCGTCGAGGGAATCGAGAATATGCATGATTGCACTCCTGGTGAACGCCACAGGTCATTCACTTTAGGTCACGGCAGGCAAGTCCGGCTGCTGTAAAGCAGGCCGGGGGCTCACCGCCGAAGTAAAGTCCCGGCCGCTTCAAGGGTTGAGGGAGCCGGTTGTCAGGCTGTTGGCCGCGCTACCCCCTGTGGCAGGTGCGGACCCAGCAGACACAAGGGTTAATTTTGCCACAGCGGCAGGGTTACGCCAATTCGGCCGGCGTTAGTCCCGGCGTTCAGCCGGCTCGGCCGGGCGGCGGGCAAGCCTGCCGCCCACGACGTCGTAGCCCAGGTTGTTCAGTTCGGTGCGGTCCGCGCGTGGGAGGCTCCCGGCGTCGAACCCTTCAAGGAGGTCCGGCCGGCGCTCCGCCGTCCGGCGGTATTGTTCGTGCCGGCGCCACTGAGCGATCTTTCCGTGGTTGCCGCTGAGGAGCACCGGGGGCACCTCCCGGTCCCGCCACACGGAGGGCTTGGTGTAGACCGGATACTCGAGGAGCCCGTCGGAGTGGGATTCCTCCACCAGCGATTCGGGATTGCCCACCACGCCCGGCAGCAGGCGGCCGATGGCCTCCACCATGGCCAGGACGGCCACTTCGCCGCCGTTGAGCACGTAGTCGCCCAGGCTCACGGGCCGGACGGTGAAGTGCTCCTGCGCCCATTCGATGACCCTCTCATCGATGCCCTCGTACCGCCCGCACGCAAATGCCAGGTGCTGTTCCTCGGCAAGCTCGTAGGCGAGGGCCTGGGTGAACCGCTCCCCCGCGGGCGACGGAACAATCAACACGGGCTTGCGATCCTTTTCCGGGCGCCCTTCGGCCACCGCGGCAAGAGCCTGCGCCCAGGGCTCGGGCTTCATGACCATACCGGCGCCCCCGCCGTACGGGGTGTCGTCGACGGAACGGTGCTTGTCCGTGGTGAAGCTGCGCAGGTCGTGGACATGCAGGTCCAGGATGCCGTCCTGGCGGGCCTTGCCAATCAGCGAGAGTTCAAGCGGGGCAAGGTATTCGGGGAAGATGCTGACGACGTCGATCCGCATCTAGTCCCGGCCTTCCGTTTCCGGGGCGGCGGCTTCGTCCGAGTTCAGTTCGAAGAGGCCGTCCGGCGGGGTAAGGAGAATGAAGCCTTCGCCGGGGTTTACTTCCGGGACGATCTGCTCCACGAACGGGATGAGGACCTCTTCGCCGGCCGGGGTGGTGACCACCAGGAGGTCCTGGACCGGCATGGTGTTCAGCGCTGTCACCTTGCCCACCACCTGCGGGCCCACCCGGGCCTCCAGGCCGACCAGTTCGTGCTCGTACCAGCCTTCGTCGTCGTCTTCCTCCAGCTCTTCGGTCTCGATGAAGAGCTTGGCACCGCGAAGGGTTTCGGCCCTGTTGCGGTCTGCCACTTCCTCGAAGCCAAGCAGCAGGATGTCCTTGTTCCAGCGCGCGCTGCTCAAGGTCAGCGGACCGGACGCTGCGGGCTCCACCACGAATTCCGTTCCGGGGACAAACCTGTCCTCCGGGGCGTCGGTCAGCACCTGGACGGTGACTTCCCCGCGAATGCCGTGCGGCTTGCCAATCCGTGCCACCTGAAGCTGCATCTGTTCCTCTGTTCCGGGTTGTGGTGGTGCTAGTGAAGCTATGTGCTTGGAAAGAACTCCGGCCCCTCCACCTGGTGGTGGAGGGGCCGGAACAAAACTGAATATTGCCGAGCGCTCAGCGGCGGCGGTCGGTGTCGACGACGTCGACCCTTACCGGTTCGCCGCCGGCCAGTGCTGCCACCACGGTGCGCAGTGCGCGTGCCGTGCGGCCCTGGCGGCCGATCACCCGTCCGAGGTCGTCCTGGTGAACGCGCACCTCGAGGGTGTCCCCGCGGCGGTTGCTCTTTGAACTGACCTTGACGTCGTCCGGGGAATCAACGATTCCGCGGACCAGGTGCTCCAGCGCTTCTGCCAGCAATTTACTCAGCCTCGGTGGTCTCAGCTTCGGCGTCGGCCGGGGCCTCGGCAGCGTCAGACTTGGAGGCCTTCTTGGTGATGGCTTCCGGGATGATGACCGAGCCCTTCTCCGGAGCAACGAAAGCTTCCTTCGCGACCTTGGTCTTGAGGGTGCCTTCCTGGCCCGGCAGGCCCTTGAACTTCTGCCAGTCACCGGTGATCTTCAGGATCGCGGCAACCTGCTCGGACGGCTGGGCGCCGACGGAGAGCCAGTACTGGGCACGCTCGGAGTTGACCTCGATGAACGAGGGCTCTTCGGTGGGGTGGTACTTGCCGATCTCCTCGATGGCGCGGCCATCACGCTTGGTGCGTGAGTCCGCGACGACGATGCGGTAGTACGGGGCGCGCATCTTGCCGAAGCGCTTAAGGCGAATCTTTACGGCCACTTTTGTGGTCACTCCTGTTTCAGAAAAAGGGGTGAACCCGGCTTTCTGCACCCGTGGGGCGGGCCGTACTTGCGGGCTCGAAGGACAGGATCCGGACGCGGAGAGAGGGGCCACGCAGATCGAGTACCTGTTTATTGTGCCAGATGAACGCCGTTATTTCGACTTGGCGCGGGCGCCGGTGACACTGCGCGAAGGTTTCCCGGGCGCGGCCGGGAGGGTCAGGCGGACCAAACGTAGAGTCCAGTCCGCTCGGAATCGTTGATTCCGGCGGCAAGCGCCGCGAGCTGCTGCACGTAGGTCCGCGCCTGGGCGGCAGCGAACGGCATGTCCTCCTGGCCGGCCCACTGCTCGGCAACATCGTCGAGGACGTTTCCCTCGCCTTCGGTTTCGTAGGTGAGGAGGTCCGCCAGGGCGCGGACCATGGCCGGCGGGACGGCGAGGAGGGAGTCGCTTGCGACGTCCACCATGGTCAGCTCGTAGTCGGCTCCGCCGGCATGGACGGCCGTCCCGGCAAGATCGCCGAGCTGTTCCAGTTCAAAATCGGTGATTCCCTCGATCCGCACCGCAGCAGTGTCCGCCGCGGAGGCGCTGCGGCCTTCATCAAGGAGGCCGGCATGTTTCAGCGCGGCGTCATGGGTGGCGACAAAGATCTCGGTGAAGCCCATGGCTGGTGTCCTTCTTCCGTTGACGGAGCTGCCCGCCGGACACTTCCTGCCGCCCGGCCGTACGGAATCAGCCTAGTAGCTGCAGGGGCGCCCTTGCACGCCGGACCGGCCTCCCGCGAAGTGGCGCGGGAGGCCCAGCGGTCAGCGGACGGCGACGCGGATCCGGTTGCGCCACGGATCTTCGAACCGAAGCTCCGAGCCCGTGTGGTGAGCCGGCACCCCGGCAACCTTAAGGCGGTCAGTCAGGGCGCCGACGTCGTCCCCCGACGGAACCTCGATCAGCACCTCACCCAGCCCAAGGGTGTCCTTGCGCGGACCTGCGCCGCGGCTGTTCCAGACGTTCATGGCCATGTGGTGGTGGTAGCGGCCCGCGGAAACGAACAGTGCCTGCCCGTGCCAGCCCGCGGTCTTTTCGAACCCGAGGGTCCCCACGTAGAAGTCCCGGGCGGTCTGCACATCGCCAACCTGGAGGTGGACGTGGCCCACGCCGGCGGCCGTTTGCCGCTGCCCCTCCAGGGACTCCTCGGTAAGGTACTGCTCGAGGTAGCGCTGCGGCGGGAGCGCCAGGCTGTCCATGACCACGTCGGTCCCGTTCCAGGACCAGTTGCTGCGGGGACGGTCCCAGTACAGTTCGATGCCGTTGCCCTCGGGGTCGGTGAAGTAGAAGGCTTCGCTGACCAGATGGTCGGCACTGCCGGTGAAGGCCCGCGGCTCGTACTGGGCTGCCGTGGCGACGGTGGCGGCGAGGGAAGCCTGGTCCTCGAAGAGCAGCGCGGTGTGGAACAGGCCTGCCTCTCCCCTGCCGGGAAGGTGCAGTCCGGGAGCCGGCGCGAGGTGGACCAGCGGCCTGCCGATGCGGCCAAGGTAGAGCCCGCCATCCTGCTCGGCTACCACCTCAAGGCCCAGTGCGCGCTGGTAGTAGTCGGTCATGACCTTCATGTCGCCCACCTTGAGCATCACGGTGCCCATGGCGAGGTCGGCAGGAAGAAGATCCTGGCTGCTGGCTGATGCGGTCATTGAAGGCTCCTTGCATTGGCGGCCGTCCCGTTGGCGGCCTGTCACACATTAAAATTACTTGAAGCTTCAATTTATTCCAAGTCCCGGTGAGCCGTTTGTCAGCGAATGATCCGCCCGCCCAACACCACGTGCTCCAGGGCCGTAATGGTCTCCGGCGCCGCCCGCGGGTCTTCCCGGCACACGACGACGTCGGCGCGGGCGCCCTCCTCCAGCCCGTCCGCTCCCAGCCACGCACGGGCTGCCCAGCAGGCGGCGTCCAGGGCCGCCTCCATAGGCAGGCCTGCACCATGCAGGGCAAGGATTTCGTCCGTGATCCTGCCGTGCCGGATAACGCTGCCCGCATCCGTACCGGCAAAAATGCGGACCCCTGCGGCATGGGCTTCCGCTACCCGCTCCATCCTGCGTTCCCAGAGGGCGCGCATGTGGGCGGCATACCGCGGGAACTTGGGCTCCGCCTGCGCAGCAATGTCGGGGAAGGTGGCGATATTGATGAGCGTGGGCACGATCGGTACACCTTGCTCCGCGAACCGGGGCACGTGGCGGGGCAGCAGTCCGGTAGCGTGCTCGACGCAGTCAATGCCTGCGTCCAGCACCTGGTCCAGGGTGTCTTCGGCGAAGCAGTGCGCTGTCACCCGGGCCCCTTCGTCGTGTGCGGCCCGGACGGCATCGCGTACGACGTCGGCAGGAAACGACGGCGACAAGTCGCCTGCGCCGCGGTCAATCCAGTCCCCCACGAGCTTGACCCAGCCGTCGCCGTCGCGCGCCTGCTTGCGGACGGCCTCCACGAGGCCCCCGGGCTCCACTTCCTCGGCGAACCCCCGCAGGTAGCGGCGCGTCCGGGCGATATGGCGCCCCGCCCGGATCAACACCGGGAAGTCCCTGCCGCCCTGCATCCAGCGGGTATCTGCCGGCGAGCCCGCATCCCGGACCAGCAAGGTTCCGGCGTTGAGGTCCGCGCGTGCCTGGTCCCTGGCGGCCGCGGGTTCGACCGGACCAGCGGCACCCAGCCCAATGTGGCAGTGGGCGTCCACGAAGCCCGGGAGCACCCAGCCGTCCAAAATCCGGTCCGGAGCAGCCGCCGGCCTGCTGAACGTAAGCCTGCCGTCCACGGACCAGAGCCCGTGCCGCACCCTGTCCGGTGCAGTGAGGACGGGGCCTCGGAAGTGGATGATGTCTGCCATGGGGCTCCTTTCGATGCCCGGTCAGGCTAGCACCGGAATTATGACAAGGGCGCTCCAGGTGCCTGTGATAGCTTCGTTCCTGACCACACGGGTGCCCTTGCAGGGGCTGAGATCGGGCTGACGCAGCCTGCGACCGTTGAACCTGTCCGGGTAATGCCGGCGAAGGAAGTGAGTATTCCCTTGAGTACGCAAAACACCCAGTTGAACCCTGCCCTCCAACCGTCCGACGGGGAGCCCGGCGGCGTTTCCGTGCCGCCGGTAACCCAGTCGCTGAAGTCGCATTCGCTCGCGTACGTTGCGGATGAGGCGTGCGGTATCCGTGTACCGGTGACCGAAATTGCCCTTGAGCCGTCCCCCAACGGCCAGCCGAACGCACCCTTTCGGACCTACAGGACCGCCGGACCCGGCAGCGACCCCGTCCGCGGCCTGCAGCCCTTCCGCTCCGAGTGGATCGCGGCACGGGCTGACACCGAGCCTTACGGCGGCCGGGAGCGCAACCTGCTCGACGACGGCCGCTCGGCCGTGCGCCGCGGCGCCGCCTCCGCGGAGTGGAAGGGTGCGCAGCCGGTGCCCCGCCGCGCCGTCGACGGCCGGACGGTGACGCAGATGCACTATGCCCGGCAGGGAATCGTCACGCAGGAAATGCGGTTCGTGGCGCTGCGCGAAAACTGCGATGTGGAGTTGGTGCGCAGCGAAGTGGCTGCCGGCCGCGCCATCATTCCCAACAACATCAACCATCCGGAATCCGAGCCCATGATCATCGGCAAGGCCTTCCTGGTGAAGATCAACGCGAACATCGGCAACTCGGCCGTGACGAGTTCAATCGCCGAGGAAGTGGACAAGCTGCAGTGGGCCACCCAGTGGGGTGCCGACACCGTCATGGACCTCTCCACCGGCGACGACATCCACACCACGCGCGAGTGGATCCTCCGCAACTCCCCCGTGCCCATTGGAACCGTCCCCATCTACCAGGCGCTGGAGAAGGTCAACGGCGAGGCCAACGCCCTGACCTGGGAGATCTTCCGCGACACCGTGATCGAACAGTGCGAGCAGGGCGTGGACTACATGACCATCCACGCCGGCGTGCTGCTGCGGTATATCCCGCTGACGGCCAACCGGGTGACCGGCATCGTCTCGCGCGGCGGCTCCATCATGGCCGGCTGGTGCCTGGCCCACCACCAGGAGAACTTCCTGTACACGCACTTCTATGAGCTCTGCGAAATCTTCGCCAAATACGACGTCGCCTTCTCGCTGGGCGACGGCCTCCGCCCCGGCTCCACGGCGGACGCCAACGACGCCGCCCAGTTCGCCGAGCTGGACACCCTCGCCGAACTGACGCAGCGGGCGTGGGAATACGACGTGCAGGTGATGGTGGAAGGGCCCGGCCACGTTCCCTTCCACCTGGTCCGCGAGAACGTGGAGCGGCAGCAGGAACTCTGCAAGGGTGCGCCCTTCTATACCCTGGGGCCCCTGGTGACGGATGTGGCGCCGGGGTATGACCACATCACCTCGGCCATTGGCGCCACCGAGATCGCCCGGTACGGCACTGCCATGCTTTGCTACGTCACGCCGAAGGAACACCTGGGCCTGCCCAACAAGGACGACGTGAAAACGGGGGTGATCACCTACAAGATCGCAGCGCACGCCGCAGACCTGGCCAAGGGCCACCCCGGGGCGCATGAGCGCGATGATGCCCTGTCCAAGGCAAGGTTCGAGTTCCGCTGGCGGGACCAGTTCGCGCTGTCTTTGGACCCCGTGACCGCGGAGTCGTTCCACGATGAGACGCTGCCGGCCGAACCGGCCAAGACGGCGCACTTTTGTTCCATGTGTGGTCCGAAGTTCTGCTCCATGCGGATCAGCCAGGACATCCGGGACGAATACGGGTCCGCGGAGGCGCAGGCTGCGCTGGCGGACATGGCCTCCGGCATGCGGGAGAAGAGCGAGGAGTTCCTGGCAGCCGGCGGCAAGGTGTACCTGCCGGAGCTGCGGGTCCCCGCCGAAGGCTAGGACGCCCGGGCGGGCTGGCTCCTGCTGACCCCACTGATGAACTGGCGGATGGCCCGGTCCCCATCCAGGGAGTCCTGGGGCCGGTGCCCTCCCGCGGCAACGCGGTGCAGGGCACCGGTCTCCCGGAGGTACCCGGCAATTTCCTCATAAAGCGGCTCCCACCCTCCGGTGAGCACCAGGGTGGGGACGCCCGGAACAATGTGCAGCGGCGCTTCCCACGAAGGCTCCTGCAGCCGCAGCCGCCGCGCGGACCGTCTCTCCTCGGCGGTGGCAGGCTGCTGGAGGTCGGTGGCGTAGATCCTGCGCACGAACTCGCGCTGGAAGTCGTCATCGCTGAGTTGGTGGCGGACGTCGAACAGTGGCTGCATCAGGCCGATGTGGGCGGCCGTGGCCGGCAGTTCCGCGGTCAGGGACAGGCAGGCGGGCTCCACCAGGGTCAGGGAAAAGACCAGGTCGGGGCGTTCAACGGCGGCCATCATGGCCGCGATGGCACCCTGGGCGTGTGCCACCACGTGTCCGCCGGCGGCGCCACGGCCGTCGTCCCCCAGGGACCGCAGGATGATCGCGGTGTCTTCCGCGAACGAAGATTCCACCGGCTCCGCGACGGCATCGTAGCCGTGCCGGCGGAGGAACAGGGCGTCATAGGACAGTGCCATGCCGTGCTGGCGGGGCCACGCGGCGGCACCGAAACTTCCGGCGCCGTGCACGAAAACTACCCTCTGCTTGAACATGTCCCAACCCTATTCCACGCCGCCGACATCCCAACGAAAAAGCGCCAGGTGTCGTCTTGAGCGGTCAAGACGGCACCTGGCGCTTCCTGATGCCGGGGAACTCCTATTTGCCCAGGAACTTGTCGAAGCCCTTGGGAAGGTTCAGCGAGGACGGGTCGAAGTCGCCGCCCTGCTGGCCGAACGCAGCACCGGTGGGGAGCGCCTTGGCGGCGTTGGCACGGCGGGCTTCCGCCTCCTTGCGCTCCTGTGCCGCCTTGGCGGGGTTGCCGGATTTTGCCTTCTTCTTCGGTGCGTTCTTTGCGTTCTTCCGCGCGCCGCCCCCGGCTCCGGGCATGCCGGGCATTCCGGGCATCCCCGGCATGCCGCCCTGGGCCATCTTCTTCATCATCTTCTGGGCCTGGGCGAAGCGCTCCAGCAGGCCGTTGACCTCGGACACGTGGACACCGGAGCCACGGGCAATACGTGCCCGGCGCGAGCCGTTGATGATCTTGGGCGCCAGGCGCTCGTGCGGGGTCATGGACCGGACGATCGCTTCTACGCGGTCGATTTCCCGCTCGTCGAACTGTTCCAGCTGCTGCCGGATGTTCTGCGCGCCCGGCATCATCATGAGCATCTTCTTCATGGAGCCCATGTTGCGGATCTGCTGCATCTGGGCCAGGAAGTCTTCGAGGGTGAAGTCTTCCTGGTCGGCGAATTTCTTCGCCATCCGGGCAGCTTCGTCCTTGTCCCAGGCCTTTTCGGCCTGCTCGATGAGCGTGAGGATGTCGCCCATGTCCAGGATGCGCGAGGCCATCCGGTCCGGGTGGAAGAGCTCGAAGTCGTCCAGGCCTTCGCCGGTGGAGGCGAACATGACCGGCTTGCCGGTGACCGACGCAACGGACAGTGCGGCACCACCGCGGGCATCGCCGTCGAGCTTGGACAGCACGATGCCGGTGAAGTTCACGCCTTCATCGAACGCGAGCGCCGTGTTGACGGCGTCCTGGCCGATCATCGAGTCGATCACGAACAGCACTTCGTTGGGGACGATGGCGCGGCGGATCTGGCGGGCCTGCTCCATCATGCCGGCGTCCACGCCAAGGCGGCCGGCGGTGTCGACGATCACGACGTCGTGCAGCTTCTGGCGTGCTTCCTCCACACCGGCGCGGGCGACGGCGACCGGGTCACCGGCGGGCTGGTCCAGCTCCGTGGAGGTGGCTCCCGGGTGCGGGGCGAAGACCGGCACGTTGGCGCGCTGGCCCACCACCTGGAGCTGGGTGACGGCGTTGGGGCGCTGGAGGTCGCAGGCCACCAGCATGGGGCTGTGGCCCTGGGCCTTCAGCCACTTGGACAGCTTGCCGGCCAGGGTGGTCTTGCCCGCGCCCTGGAGGCCCGCAAGCATGATGACGGTGGGGCCGTTCTTTGCCAGCCGGATGCGCCGGGTTTCACCGCCGAGGATCTCCACGAGTTCCTCATTGACGATCTTAACGATCTGCTGGCTGGGGTTCAGCGCGCCGGAGACTTCAGCTCCCAGTGCGCGTTCGCGGACGCGCCCGGTGAACTCGCGGACCACCGGAACGGCGACGTCAGCGTCCAGGAGGGCACGGCGGATCTCCCGGACGGTGGCATCGACATCGGCCTCCGTCAGGCGGCCCTTGCCGCGGAGATTCTTGAAGGTTGCTGTCAACCGGTCAGACAGTGAATTGAACACGCGCCGTGAACTTCTTTCAGGAGATGATCGGGACTCGACTATCTAGGGTATCAAGTCAGGCACGGTAGATGGCATGCTGGCCAAATGACGAGCCAAACGACTGTGAAGACCTTGCTCATCCTCGGCGCCTCGGGCGACCTCACCGGCAGGCTCCTCCTCCCTGGCCTGGCCCGCCTTGTTGCGGCCGGCCGTGCGGAAGGCCTGGCCCTGGTGGGTGCCGGCTCGGATTCGTGGACACCGGAACAGTGGCAGGAGCGGGTGGAGGCATCCTTCGCCGCTGCTGCCGGTGCGGCAGGTAATGCAGGGAAGGAGGCCCTGGAGTCGATGCGGAAGGAGACGGCGTACCACCAGGTGGATGTGACGGAGAAGGGTGCCCTTGCCGCCCTGCTCGCCGGGTTGCAGGGGCCGGTGGCGGTCTACTTCGCCCTTCCGCCCCGGATCAGCCAGCTGGCCTGCGAGACACTCCAGCCCCGGGAGGTTCCCGAAGGCACGCGGCTGGTCATGGAGAAGCCGTTCGGTTCCAGCGAGGAGTCGGCACGTTCCCTGAACCGGACCCTGGCCCGCCTGGTACCGGAGGACCACATCCACCGGGTGGACCATTTCCTGGGCAAAGCCACGGTCCTGAACATCCTGGGCCTGCGGTTCGCCAACAACTTCCTGGAACCTGTGTGGAACCGGCAGCACGTGGAAAAGGTGGAGATTTTCTTCGACGAAGACCTGGCCCTGGAAGGCCGGGCGCGCTACTACGACGGTGCCGGCGCCCTCCGCGACATGATCCAGAGCCACCTCCTGCAGGTCATGGCCATCATGGCGATCGAACCTCCGGCCACCATCGGCGAGCGCGATCTGCGCGATGCGGTTTCCGCCGTCCTCCGCGCCAGCAGCGTCAAGGATCCCGTCACTGACTCCCGGCGGGCCCGCTACACGGCTGGTTCGGTGGCCGGGAAGCAGGTGCCCGATTACGCCGGGGAGGACGGGGTGGATGCCGCGCGGAGAACTGAAACGCTGGCCGAGATCCAGGTGGGAATCGACAACTGGCGCTGGCGGGGCGTCCCCTTCATCCTGCGCTCCGGCAAGGCCCTGGGCGACAAACGGAAGGAAGCGGTGGTCACTTTCCTCCCGGTGCCCCACCTCCCGCAGGGCTTTACCGGTGTGGACTCCCCCAACCAGCTGCGGATCGGATTTGGCCCGGACACGCTGGAGTTCGACGTCGACGTCAACGGCCCAGGAAACATCTTCAGCCTCGGGCGGGTCACCCTGGAAGCGGAACTGAGCGCGTCCGACCTCCTGCCCTACGGTGAAGTGCTGGAGGGTGTCCTGGCCGGTGACCCGCTGCTGTCGGTCCGGAGCGACACTGCCGAGGACTGCTGGCGGATTGTTGAGCCGGTGCTGAGGGCGTGGGAACAAAACAACGTCCCGTTGGAGGAGTACGACGCCGGGTCGGCCGGCCCGGCGTCCTGGCCCACCAACCGGCAAAAGGGCTGAGTCCCAACGAAGGCAGGACGGGTGGGAACCTTTCGGTTCCCACCCGTCCTGCATCAGTCTTCAGTTGTACCCGCGGGAACCGTGGTGTGCTGCCTTAGATGGCAGCCACTCCGCGTTCCCCGGTCCGGACCCGCACTGCCTCGTGGACGTCCATGGTCCAGACCTTGCCGTCCCCGGCACGGCCGGTGTTCGAACTGGCAATGATCACGTCCAGGATGTCATCGGCCTGCTCGTCGGTGGCCAGGACTTCCACCCGGATCTTGGGCAGAAGGTCCACGTTGTATTCCGCTCCGCGGTAGACCTCGGTGTAGCCGCGCTGCCGGCCGTACCCACTAGCTGCGCTGACGGTCAGGCCCTGGACCCCATAGGCTTCCAGCCCTTCCCGGATGGCTTCGAGCTTTTCCGGCCTGACGATTGCAGTAATTAGTTTCATGCCCCCACGCTTTCCTTACCTGTTGCCGGCTGTGCCTTTTGCGCACCCGGTGCTGCCTGGACCGTCTCGCCCTGGCCCTTGCCGGTGATCATGTCGTGCAGCGGCTGGAAGCTTCCACCGTGGCCGCTGAGGCCGAACTCGTAGGCGGTTTCGGCGTGCAGGCTGAGGTCCACACCCACCGTTTCCTGTTCCTGCGAAACCCGGAAGCCCATGGTCTTGTGGATGGCCAGCGCAATGATCGACGTCAGGACCGCCGAGTAGGCAATGGCGATGCCGGCTGCCGCGAGCTGCGCCCACAGCTGGGTGAGTCCGCCGCCGTAGAAGAGGCCGCCGCCGACACCGTCGGTGGGCAGTGCGATGAAGCCCAGGGACACGGTGCCGATGATGCCGGAGACAAGGTGGACGCCGACGACGTCCAGCGAGTCATCGAAGCCCCAGCGGAACTTCAGGCCGACGGCAAGGGCGGAAGCCACACCGGCGACCACGCCGAGGCCGAGGGCACCGACGGGGCTGACGTTGGCGCAGGCGGGGGTGATGGCCACGAGGCCTGCCACGACGCCGGAAGCGGCACCGAGGGAGGTGGGGTGTCCGTCGCGGATGCGCTCGGTCACCAGCCAGCCGAGCATGGCTGCTGCCGGGGCTGCGAGGGTGTTGATCCAGATCAGGCCGCCCTGTTCGGCGGTGGTTGCCGCACCGCCGTTGAAACCGAACCAGCCGAACCACAGGATGGCCGCGCCGAGCATGACGAACGGGATGTTGTGCGGGCGGTGGTTGGGGTCCTTGCCGAAGCCCCTGCGGTTGCCGATGATCAGGACCAGGATCAGTGCCGCCACACCTGCGTTGATGTGGACCACGGTGCCGCCGGCGAAGTCGATGGCGGGCCCCAGGGCCTTGCCGATCGCGCCTTCGGGACCAAACAGGCCGCCGCCCCACACCATGTAGGCAAGGGGGCAGTACACCAGCGTGACCCACACGGGAACGAAGACCGACCAGGCGCCGAACTTGGCGCGGTCGGCGATGGCGCCGCTGATCAGTGCCACGGTGATGATGGCGAAGGTGGCCGCGTAGCCGACCTTGATCAGGCCGTCAGGGGTGTTGATTCCCTCAAGGCCGAACGTGGCGAACGGGTTGCCCACGATTTCCATGAACCCTTCCCCGGAGCTCATGGAGGCGCCCCAGAGCACCCAGACGACGCCCACCATGCCGATGGAGATGAAGCTCATCATCATCATGTTCAGGGCTGCCTTGGCGCGGGTCATGCCGCCGTAGAAAAATGCCAGACCGGGTGTCATGAACAGCACCAGGGCTGCCGCTACCATGACCCAAACGTGACCTGCGGTAAGTTCCATGGTGCACGTCCTCTCTCATCGAATCTTGCGGAGTACTCCGCCTGCCAACGCCTTTTTGCGTCCTGTAATGAGTTTGTGGGCGGCGTGTTTCGACCGCGGAGGATTTAGATTGCCGGCCTGTTACATCAACCTCTAGGAAGTAAATGGTGCATATCCGCCTTGTTACGGTTATGTTTCCGCACCCGCAGAGCCACCCGGTTCCCGTTCAAGCTAGGACTCCCGCACCATGACGGCACCATCCCGCGCAAGCGGCGCCACTTCGAGGTTTTTGGCCCGGCTGCGGCCGCAGCGGGAGAAACTCCCCCGCGACATCAAGGTGATGCTGGCTGCGGCGTTCCTTATCGCGCTCGGCTTCGGTCTTGTTGCGCCCGTATTGCCGCAGTTCGCAACAACCTTCGGGGTGGGGAACACCGAAGCCGCGGTCATTGTGGCGATCTTCGCCTTCATGCGGCTGGCCTTCGCTCCTGCCGGCGGTGCCCTGATCGGCAAACGCGGTGAACGGCCCATCTATGTTGCCGGGCTGCTGATCGTGGCGCTGTCCACCGCGGCGTGCGCCTTTGCCCAGGACTACTGGCAGTTGCTGCTGTTCCGCGGGCTCGGCGGGGCCGGATCCGTGATGTTCACCGTGGCATCAATGGCCCTGGTGGTCCGGCTGGCGCCGCCCCAGAGCCGGGGCAGGGTGTCCGGAGCCTACGCCTCGGCCTTCCTGATCGGCAACGTGTGCGGCCCGATCGTGGGCGGGCTGCTGGCGGGGCTGGGCCTGCGGGTTCCGTTCCTTGCCTACGCCGCCGCGCTGCTGGTGGCCGCATTCGTGGTCCAGACCCAGTTGAGCCACCAGCGCCGGGGAGGCGGCGAACCACAACACCGTGCTCCTGACATGCGGTTTGGCGAGGCCCTGGCTGCCGGAACCTACCGGTCCGCCCTTATCTCCAGCTTCGCGAACGGCTGGGCCACGTTCGGCGTGCGGATGGCAACGGTGCCGTTGTTCGCCGCCGCCGCCTTCGGGGCGGGTCCTCAGGCCGCCGGCCTGGCACTGGCGGTGTTTGCTGCCGGCAACGCCGCCGCCCTGGTGTTCTCCGGACGGCTGGCGGACTCGGTGGGACGCAAGCCGATGATGATCTCCGGCCTCCTGGTGGCAGCCCTGTCCACGGCAGCCATCGGCATCACCTCGGACCTGCCTTGGTTCCTGGCGGCGTCGACGCTCGCCGGCGTCGGGTCAGGACTTTTCGGTCCCGCCCAGCAGGCCGCCGTCGCCGACGTCATCGGCAACGCGCGCTCCGGCGGCAAGGTGCTGGCCGTATACCAGATGACGTCCGACGTCGGGGCAATTGTGGGTCCGCTGGTGGCGGGCATGCTCGCGGACGGGCTGGGCTTCGGCTGGGCTTTCGGCGTGACCGGGGGGATCATGCTCCTGGCTGCAGCCGGCTGGCTGCCCACCCGCGAGACGCTGCGCGCGGCCGGGTCCTAAGCGCCCCTGTCAGTTCAGCAGCGCGTCGACGAAGCCTTCGGTGTCGAACGGGGCAAGGTCGTCGGCACCTTCGCCAAGCCCGATGAGCTTGACGGGAACGCCCAGGGTCTTCTGGATGGCGACGACGATGCCGCCCTTGGCGGTTCCGTCCAGCTTGGTCAGGACGATGCCGGTGATGTTGACCACCTCCGAGAAGACCCGCGCCTGGTTCAGCCCGTTCTGGCCCGTGGTGGCATCGAGCACCAGCAGGACCTCATCCACCTCGGCGAGCTTTTCAACGACGCGCTTGACCTTGCCAAGTTCGTCCATCAGGCCCACCTTGTTCTGCAGGCGGCCGGCGGTGTCGATCATGACCACGTCGACTTCCTGCTCGATGCCGGCCTTGACTGCTTCGTAGGCAACCGAGGCGGGGTCCGCGCCGTCAATGTCGGACTTCACGGTGGGCACACCCACGCGCTGGCCCCAGGTGGCCAGCTGCTCAGCGGCGGCGGCCCGGAAGGTGTCGGCGGCGCCGAGCAGGACGTCCTTGTCCTCGGCGACCAGCACGCGGGCCAGCTTGCCCACGGTGGTGGTTTTGCCCACGCCGTTCACGCCCACCACCATCATCACGGCGGGCTTGTCCGCATGCCGCTGGACGTTGAGGCTGCGGTCCATGGTGGGGTCCACCAGCTTGATGAGTTCTTCCCGGAGCATGGTCTTGACGTGTTCCGGAGTACGGGTGCCCAGGACCTTGACGCGCTCCCGCAGGGCATCCACCAACTGCATGGTGGGTTCGGTTCCCAGGTCCGCGAGCAGGAGGGTCTCCTCCACTTCATCCCAGACGCTCTCGTCGATCCGGTCGCTGGACAGCAGCGCCAGCAGGCCCTTGCCCATGACGTTGTTGGAGCGGGCCAGCCGCTCCCGCAGGCGGGCCAGGCGGCCGGCGACGGGCAGCGGGGTTTCGACGGGAATGGTTTCCAGCCCGGCCGCATTGTCCGGAACGGTGGTGGTGTCCAGCCCTTCAAGGTCCGTGCCCTCCGGCGCCGTCGCCCCGATTGTTCCGTCGCGGTCCGCCACCGCAGTGCTTCCACCGGAGCGGATTTCGGGGTCGTTGGCATCCCTGGTGCCCGGGTAGCGGGTGATGTTCCTCCGGGTCTTGAGCAGGACCGGAATCAGGCCGCCGATGACCACCAGCGCAGCAAGGATGGACAGGACAATGGGAAGGATGTCATTCACTCCCCTAGCTTCTCACAAACGCCCTGCCCGGTTCCGGCCCCTTCCACGCCCCTGACCTGCCTCTATACCTCGGCCCCGAGCCGCTGGCTGATGACGGTGGAGACGCCGTCGCCCCTCATGGTGACGCCGTACAGCGCGTCCGCCACTTCCATGGTCCGCTTCTGGTGCGTGATGACGATGAGCTGGCTGGATTCCCGGAGTTCTTCGAAGATGGTGATGAGCCGGCCCAGGTTGGTGTCATCCAGTGCCGCCTCCACCTCGTCCATGACGTAGAACGGCGAAGGACGGGCCTTGAAGATGGCCACCAGCAGCGCCACCGCAGTCAGGGAACGTTCGCCGCCGGAGAGCAGGGACAGGCGCTTGATCTTCTTGCCCGCAGGCCGGGCCTCCACCTCGATGCCGGTGGTGAGCATGTCGGCGGGGTCGGTCAGCACCAGGCGGCCTTCGCCGCCCGGGAAGAGCCGCTCGAAAACCCTGATGAACTGGGCCTGTGTATCTTCGAATGCTTCGGTGAAAACCCGCTGGACCCTGTCGTCCACTTCCTTGATGATGTCCAGCAGGTCGCGCCGGCTTGCCTTCAGGTCCTCGAGCTGGGTGCTCAGGAACTGGTGACGCTCCTCAAGTGCCGCGAATTCCTCAAGCGCGAGGGGGTTGACCTTGCCCAGGCTTGCCAGGTCCCGCTCAGCCTTCCGCAGCCGCTTCTCCTGCTCCTGCCGGACATACGGCTTGCCTTCCCTGATTTCCTCCCCGTCAGCATCAACCGGGGCCCGCAGGGCTGCCCACTTGTCTTTGGATTCCTCCGCCGGAACGGGCACCGGCACCTGCGGCCCGAACTCGTTGACGAGCGCTTCGGGGGTGATGCCGAGCTCGTCCACGGAGCGGGTTTCCACCGCCTCGATCCGGGCACGCTGCTGCGTCCGGGCAAGTTCGTCCCGATGGACGGTGTCGGTGAGCTGGGCCAGTTCACGGGCCAGGGCCTCGTTCGCTTCCCGGATGTCCCGCAGGCCGCGGTCGCGCAGCTCGCGGTTCTCCTCGGCCAGGTCCCGTTCGTGCCGGGCCAGGTCGACGGAGACGTCCACGTACGCGAGTGCCCGTTCCACGCCGGCGGATACGGCCGCTGCGCGCCGGGCCTGGAGGCGGCGGCGCCGGGCGCGCTCGGCCGCTTCCTCGCGGGCGCGGCGTTCGGTGGCTGCGGCGCGTTCCAGGGACGCCACGCGGCCGCGGGTGGCCACCAGCTGTTCTTCGGCGCTGCGCAGGGACAACCGCGCCTCCACTTCGGCTGCGCGGGCGGCGGAGGCGGCGCGGGCCAAGGCGTCGCGCTGCTCCGTGGAGGGTTCTTCTTCCACCGGCGCTTCCTGCGCCGCGGCCAAGCGGGCAGCGACGGCGGCGAGCGACTCTTCCTCCGCCGCGACGTTGGCTTCGGCCCTGGACAGGGATGCCGCCAACCGTTCACTCTCGCCAACGGCACTGCGCAGAACAGAGTTCAAGTGGCCCAGCCGTTCGGCCACGGCGGCGAGGCGGGCGTCGGATTCGTGCAGCTTGTCCAGGGCAGCGTCGGCTTCCTCCTGCGCCCCCTTGCGCCGGGCCTCTGCGGCGGCCAGGGCGAACCTGTTCCGTTCAAGGTCCGCGGTGACCGCCGCCAGTCCGCGGCCGGCGTCGTCCACTGCCGCCTGGACCTCAAGGAGGGACGGCGCCTTGGCAGACCCGCCCGTGGCGGAGACTGCCGTGAAGACGTCCCCCTCCCGGGTGACGGCCGTCAGCGCCGGAGAAGAAGCAACCAGGGCAGCCGCGGCGTCAATGCCGGTGACGACGGCGGTCCGGAACAGCAGGTGCCGGACCAGGGCAACGTGCTCCGCAGGTCCGTCTACGAGGTCAGCGGCCCACCGCGCCCCGTCGGGCAGGGCCAGGTCCCCGGCGCCATCCCCCTGGAGTGCCGCAGCCGTGGCAAGGAGCAGGGACGCCCGCCCGGCGTCGTCGTCCTTGAGCCGCTTCAGCACGGCTCCTGCCGCTTCCCTGTCCCGGACGAGCACTGCCTCGGACGCTTCCCCCAGGGCAGCGGCGATGGCCGGCTCGAACCCGGCCTGGACCGTGATCGCGGCGGCGAGGCTTTCCTGGACTCCGGGAAGCCCGGACTCCAGCACGTGCCTGGCGCCGTCCTTGCGGTTAAGGCCCAGCTTCAGGGCGTCGAGGCGCGCGGCGAGGGCGTCCCGCTTGCGCACGCCCTCGTTGACGGCGGCTTTGAGGTCTGCGATCTCCTGGAGGACGGTGTCCAGGACATCGCTGGCGGCCTCATAATCGGCGTCGAGGGATTCTTCCCCCTGCTCCACGCCGGCCACCTGGTTCTCCAGCGCCGTGAACTCCGCCTGGGCGCTGGCGCGGCGTTCCGTTCCGGCCGCGAGGGACTCGCGCAGGCGTCCCAGTTCCGCCTGGGCGGACTCCACCCGGGACCTGGCGGCGGCAACCTGCCCGGCCAGCCGCGCCAGGCCTTCCCGCCGGTCGGCTGCGGCGCGGAGCTCGGCGGTGAGCCGCTGGTCTTCTGCCTGCGCGGCCCGCTCCGCCTCCGCCTTCGCGGCACTGGCCGCGTCAAGGGCGCTCCGCCTGCCCTGGATGTCCTGTTCGAGTTCGGCCAGCTCCTGCCGGACCCTTGCCGCCTGGCGCTCCAGCTGTTCCGGGTCCCGGCCGGAAGTCGGCGGAGCCTCGTCGGAACCCAGCAGGCGGCTCCGTTCGGCGGCCAACGAGCCCAGCGACCGCAGCCGTTCCCGCGCGGTGGAGAGCCGGTACCAGGTGTCCCGGGCGGCATTGAGCCGGGGCGTGGCCTCGGCTGCCAGCTGCTCCAGCGCCGCCTGCTGCCTGCGCCCCGCGTCGAGTTCCTGTTCGACGGCGGTCCGGCGCGCCTTGAGTTGGGCTTCGTCCGCCACGTCCTGATCGAGTGCCTGCTGCAGCTGGACCAGGTCATCGGCGAGCAGGCGGGCGCGGGCATCCCGGACGTCGAACTGGACCCGCTGGGCGCGGCGGGCTACCTCGGCCTGTTTCCCCAGGGGGGTGAGCTGCCGGCGGATTTCGCCGGTCAGGTCGGTCAGGCGCTGCAGGTTGGCCTGCATGGCCTCCAGCTTCCGGACGGTGCGTTCCTTGCGCCGGCGGTGCTTGAGGATCCCGGCCGCCTCCTCAATGAAGCCGCGGCGGTCCTCGGGAGTGGCGTGCAGGACGCGGTCCAGCTGGCCCTGGCCCACAATGACGTGCATTTCCCGGCCCAGCCCGGAGTCCGAAAGCAGTTCCTGGATGTCCAGCAGCCGGCAACCGGCGCCGTTGATGGCGTATTCGGACCCGCCCGTCCGGAACAGTGTCCGGGAAATGGTCACTTCGCTGTACTCGATGGGGAGTGCGCCATCAGTGTTGTCGATGGTCAGTGAAACGTGGGCACGCCCCAGCGGCGGCCGCCCGGAGGTCCCGGCGAAGATGACGTCCTCCATCTTGCCGCCGCGCAGCGTCTTGGCCCCTTGTTCGCCCATGACCCAGGCCAGGGCGTCCACCACGTTGGACTTGCCGGATCCATTGGGACCCACGACGGCGGTGACGCCGGGTTCGAAGTCGAAGGTGGTGGCAGACGCAAACGACTTGAACCCCCGGACGGTGAGGCTTTTGAGGTGCAAGGCTTTTCTGGTCTCCTGGAGCGGGTAGGGCACTTTGCTGGATCCGGCTCACTACAATCTACTGCGCAGGACAGACAATTCCCCGCAGCAGCACCGGGGACCCGGCGCAGGCGCGACGGGTGGATATGCATGATCCGGCGGTGCAAAGGCATAGTTAAGCTCTTGAGCCTGCATGGATGTGGGTACAGTCACCGCAGGAATGCGGGACGAAAACGAAGAGGGGCTTGAATTGGCAGGTAATGCAACCTTCCGCCACAGCAACACCGCGCTGCTTTCGGTCAGCAGCGTCGAAGCGCCCAGGATTGTGAGCTCCACGGACTTTGACCGCCGGCTGGCATCGACCCTGCAGCGCCTGAAGTTTCCGCCGCGGCTCCTGGAGCGGGTGGCGGGAATCACGCACCGGCGCTGGTGGGCTGCCGGAACATCGTTCGACGATGCTGCCGTGGAAGCCGGCGCCAAAGCCCTGGCCGAGGCCGGCATCGCAGCGTCCGACGTAGGCCTGCTGATTAACACGTCGGTGACACGGCGCAACCTGGAGCCCTCCGTGGCGGTGAAGATCCACCACAGCCTCAGCCTGCCGTCGTCGGCCATGAACTTTGACCTTGCCAACGCCTGCCTGGGATTCGTCAATGCCCTGACCCTGGCAGCCAACATGATCGACTCCGGCCAGATCAAATACGCCGTCATCGTCAACGGCGAGGACGCCCAGCTGACGCAGGAGGCAACCCTGGCACGACTGCAGCGGCCCGAAACCACGCGGGATGACTTCAACCGGGAGTTCGCGACGCTGACCCTGGGGTCAGGCGCTGCCGCAGCCGTCCTGGGCCCCGCGGACCAGCACCCCGGCGCGCACCGTGTGGTGGGCGGGGTGATGCGTGCCGGTACCGAGCACCACGAACTGTGCGTGGGCGGCATCGACGGCATGCACACCGACACCAAGGGCCTGCTCGACGGCGGCCTCCAGCTGGTGGTTGACGCATGGCAGGAAGCGCAGCCGGAATGGGACTGGGCGGCCATGGACCGCTACGTCACCCACCAGGTCAGCAACGCCTACACCCACGCCATCATCGATGCCATCGACCTGGACCCGGACAAGGTGCCCATCACGTTCCCGCACTGGGGCAACGTTGGACCGGCGTCGCTTCCCATGACGCTTGCCGCCGAAGCGCAGTCGCTCGGAACCGGCGACCGGGTGTTGTGCATGGGCGTCGGCTCCGGCCTGAACACCGCAATGCTGGAAATCGTTTGGTGATCGCGGCCTGGCCGGGCGTCAACGCCGAGTGGTCCCGCGAGATCGATGTCCCCTCCACGTCAAGCATTGATGCACCCGGCACGGTGCGGCGCTGGCACCTGCTGGACAACGGGGCTGAACTGTCCCGCCGCGGCCTGGCTCCGCTGGGGACGCTGCTGTGCGTGCACGGCAACCCCACCTGGTCCTATCTGTGGCGGAGCCTGCTGGCTGCCGGGTCCGACCCCGCGCATCCGTGGCGCGTGGTGGCCGTGGACCAGCTGGACATGGGCTTTTCGGAGCGGACGGGTACCTTCCGGCGCCTGGCGGACCGCATCAACGACCTGGGCGACCTGACCGAAGCCCTGTCCCTGGCAGGCCCGGTGGTCACCGTGGGCCACGACTGGGGCGGGGCGGCCAGCCTCGGCTGGGCGCTTGCCCATACCGACCAGTTGGCGGGCGTCGTCCTGACCAACACCGCCGTGCACCAGCCCGCGGGCTCACCCATCCCGCCGGCGCTGCGCCTTGCCCTGCACCCGGCAGTGCACCGGTGGGGAACCACCACCTCCGACGCTTTCCTGCGGGTGACCCATTCGCTGGCACACCCGCCGCTGCCCGCCGACGTGCGGGATGCCTTCATGGCCCCCTACCGGGGGCCCGCGCGCCGCGCAGGGGTCGGCAACTTCGTCGCTGACATACCCGTCGACGGGTCGCACCCGAGCTTCGCTGCCCTCACCGGCGTGGCGGAAGGCCTGCGCGGCCTTGACGTGCCGGCCCTGATGCTGTGGGGCCCGCGGGATCCGATCTTCTCCGACCGCTACCTGAAGGATCTGCTCACCCGCCTTCCGCACGCCGACGTGCACCGGTATGAGGGTGCGGGACACCTGGTGGCAGAGGACCGGGACATCGCCACCCCCGTCTTCGACTGGCTGGCCGGCCGCCTCGCGCAGGGCGGGGACAGCGCCGCTGCTGTTGACTCCCCGGCTGCCGGTGATGGCTTCACGCCCCTGTGGGGGCTCCTTGGGGAACACGCCGCCGGACCAGCCGCCGGGGCGAGGGCCGTCGTCGAAATGGCTCCGGACGGCACGGAGGCACGTTCGCTCACCTGGCGGCAGCTTGAGGAAAGCGTGGGGCGCCTCGCCGCCGGGCTGCAGGGGGTGGGTGTCGGGCCGGGCACCCGGGTAAGCCTGATGGTTCCGCCCGGCGTGGACCTGACCGTTGCCCTGTATGCCTGCCTTCGGCTGGGCGCCGTGGTGGTAGTGGCTGACGCCGGCCTGGGTACCAGGGGGCTGAGCCGGGCGGTGAAGGGAGCGACGCCTGATGTCCTGATCGGGATCGACAAGGCCCTGGCCGCTGCGCGTGCACTGGGATGGGCGGCCAGGCGTATCAGCGTACGGGACCTGCCGGCCGTACAGCGGCGGGTGCTCGGCGTGGAGACCTCGCTGGCCGCCCTGGCCAGGACAAGCGCGGGGCAAGCCGGCGCCGGCGCCGCTCCTGCCTTCAGCCCGGCGATGGACTCCCCCGCAGCCGTGCTTTTCACGTCCGGATCCACCGGGCCCGCCAAGGGCGTCCAGTACACCCACGGGCAGCTTGCCGCCATGCGGGACACCGTAGCCGGAACTTTCGGCATCGAGCCCGGTGACAGGCTCGTGGCCGGCTTCGCACCGTTCGCGCTGCTGGGACCCGCGCTGGGAACCGTGTCCGTGACGCCGGCCATGGATGTCACCGCGCCACGCACCCTGACCGCGCATGCGCTCGCTGCTGCGGCAGCGGCCATCGACGCCACGGTGGTCTTCGCCTCTCCCGCCGCCCTGCGCAATGTCGTCGCAACGCAGGCAGGGCTCACCCCGGAGGGCGCGGCCGCGCTCAAGCGGGTCGACCTGCTGCTCTCCGCCGGCGCTCCGGTTCCCGGACCGCTCCTTGACGAGGTGCAGCACCTGCTGCCTGCCGCCTCGCTGCATACCCCCTACGGCATGACCGAGGCCCTTCCCGTCACCGACATCAGCCTTGAACAGATCAAGGCCGCCACGGCCGACGCGGGCTCCGGGACGACGCCGGGGGCAGGCAACGGCGTCTGCGTGGGGCGCCCGGTCCAGGGCGCCCGCGTAGCCGTAATCCCACTGGCGGGGGACGGTACCGTCCCGGGACCAGACCCGGTCACGGAAGCGGGTGTCACCGGGGAAATCCTGGTCAGCGCGCCGCACGTCAAGGGCGGCTATGACCGGCTTTGGCTGACTGACCGGGCGAGTGCGGGGCCGGCCGGCTGGCACCGCACCGGCGATGTGGGCCATTTCGACGCCGACGGCCGCCTTTGGGTGGAGGGCCGCCTGGCGCACATCATCACGGCGCCCGGCGCGGTGGTCACGCCGGTAGGGGCCGAGCAGGCCATCGAAAACCTGGACTGCGTCAGCATGGCAGCCGTGGTCGGGGTGGGTCCGGCCGGCACGCAGGCCATCGCCGCCGTCGTCGAAACCTCGCCGCCGGCCCGTAAAGCGGGCCCGGCCGCCCCTGGACTGGCAGCGCAGGTACGCGGCGCGGCCCTTGCCGCAGGCGTTTCCGTGGCTGCAGTCCTGGTTGTCCCTGCACAGCCCACCGACATCCGCCACAACGCGAAGATCGACAGGTCGCGGTTGTCCCGCTGGGCTTCAACCGTCCTGGCCGGCGGCCGCCCGGGGAAGCCATGAAAGTCCTGGTCACGGGCGCGAGCGGCCTGCTGGGGCGCGAGGTGGCAGGCCTGCTGGTACGCAGGGGCCACGAAGTCACCACCTTCCAGCGGCGTCCTTCGGGGGTCGACGGCGCGGCGGACCGGTGCGGTTCCCTCACCGATGATGCAGCCGTCACGGCCGCAGTCCGGGGCGCGGACGCCGTCATCCACCTTGCCGCCAAAGTCTCCTTCACCGGCCGCGCCGACGAGTTTGACCAGGTGAACGTAGGGGGGACACGGCGCCTGCTCCTGGCAGCCCGCGAAGCCGGGGTCGGGGACGTGGTCTTCGTTTCTTCGCCTTCGGTGGCCAATTCGGGCGCCGCCATCGCAGGTCTTGGCGCGGAGCCGGCCGACCCGGTGCATGCCCACGGCGACTATTCGCGGACCAAGGCGCAGGCTGAACTGCTGGCCCTGGCCGCCGACGCACCGGACTTCCGGGTTGCCGCGGTGCGGCCTCACGTCGTCTGGGGGCCGGGCGACACCCAACTGGTGGAACGGGTCCTGGCCCGGGCTGCCCGGAAGCGGTTGCCGCTGCTGGATGCGGGTGCCGCGCTGATCGATACCACGTACGTGGACAACGCGGCGGCAGCAATCGTTGCCGCGCTGGACCGCATCAGCCACATCCACGGGAGGGCCCTGGTCGTCACCAACGGCGAGCCCCGGCCGGTGGGCGAACTCATTGCCGGGATCTGCGCCGCCGGCGACGTACCTGCGCCGTCATGGTCAGTGCCAGGGAAGTTTGCCCGGATCGCGGGAACAGCGGTGGAAAGGGCGTGGCTCCGGTTGGGTAAGCAGGACGAGCCCCCGATGACCAGGTTCCTTGCCGAACAGCTGTCCACCGCCCACTGGTTCGACCAGCGGGAGACCCAAAAACTCCTTGGCTGGACGCCGGCTGTCTCGATTGACGAGGGCCTGGCACGGTTGGCAGAGTACTACGGTTCCCGCTGACCTGCCGGCCAAGACTGGTGTTCTGCGCGAATGCTACCAGCGGCCGTTGCGGGGCCGCGGCTGGCACACGGGGCAGGTATGGGACGAACGGTTCATGAACTGGTCCCGGCGGATGGTGGAACTGATGCCCGCTGCGGCGCACCGCCTGCAAGGCTCACCCTGGCGTCCGTAGGCGTTCAGGGACCGGTCAAAGTAGCCTGACGCGCCGTTGACGTTGACGTAGAGGGAGTCGAAACTGGTTCCGCCGGCGGCCAGGGCATCGAGCATGACTTCGCGGGCACTCTCCAGGACGCGTTGGGCCTCGCTCCTGCGAAGGGTGTCGGTGGCCCGGGCGAAATGCAGGCGGGCCCGCCAGAGGGCTTCGTCGGCGTAGATGTTGCCGATGCCCGACACCAGGCCCTGGTCCAGCAACGCCCGTTTCAGGCCCGTCCTGCGCTTGCGGAGGCGCTGGTAGAAGAGGTCGAACGAAAAGGCGGGGTCCAGGGGGTCCCGCGCAATATGGGCGGCTTCCGCGGCGATGAGCGGAAGGGGTGATTCGGCGAGGCCGCCGGGTCCGCCGTCGTCGGTGGGGACCAAAGCGGTGACGAAGAGGCCCCCGAAGATCCGCTGGTCGACGAACCGCAGCTGGGCCGGCATCCCGTCCCGGGGACTGAGGCGAAGCCTGACCTTGAGGTGCTTTTCGTCAGGGACGTCCGGGTCCTGCATCAGGAGCTGGCCGCTCATCCCCAGGTGTGCCATGAGTGCCACTTCCGGCGCCGGCGCCGTTTCCGGGTTGCCCGGTTCAGCCGCGGTGTCGCTCAGCGGCATCCACAGGAATTTGCCGCGGCGCACGACGTCAGTGACGGTTGCGCCCTCGAGGTTGCCGATGAAGTCCCCGGCGCCCAGGGCATGGCGGCGGATGGAGCGGGGATCGAGGACATCGACAGCGCTGATGGTCCTGCCGCGGACCCAGTTCACCAGGCCGCGGCGCACCACTTCGACTTCGGGCAGTTCAGGCACGGAACGCTACTTGGCGGTGACGGAACCAGCGGAAGTGCCGGCAGCATTCCGGGTTTCGGCGCCGGAAAGCACCCGCCAGGCGTCCGCGGCCGCTTCCTGCTCCGCTTCCTTCTTGGAATGCCCGGAACCCTTGCCGTAGGCGTTTCCGCCGATGTTCAGGACAGCGGTGAAAGTGCGGGCGTGGTCCGGTCCGGTCCCGTCCACTGCGTAGTGGATGCTGCCAAGCTGCCGGCTGGCCGCGAGCTCCTGGATGCTGGTCTTCCAGTCGGTGCCGGCACCCAGGACAGCGGCGTCCTTCAGCAGCGGACCGATCAGCCGCATGACGAGTTGGCGCGCGGTCTCGATGTCGTTGGAGACGTAGGTGGCCCCGATCAGGGCCTCCATGGTGTCCGCGAGGATGGACGCCTTGTTTTTCCCATGGGTGAGCTTCTCGCCCTGCCCCAGGTAGATGTACTCGCCGATGCCCAGGGTGCGGCCGATGCCGGCCAAGGCGCGGGTGCTGACGACGGCGGACCGGCGCTTGGCGAGTTCGCCTTCGGGCAGGTCCGGGTTGTCCCGGTACAGGGCATCGGTCACGGAGAACCCCAGGATGGAGTCGCCCAGGAATTCGAGCCGCTCGTTGGTGGGGATGCCGCCGTTCTCGTAAGCGTACGAGCGGTGGGTAAGCGCAAGACGAAGCGTCCCGGCGTCAATAGTGACACCGAGACGCTTCAGAAGCTCTTCAGTTGAAGACATCAGTCAGCCTGTTGGGCCGATTAGACGTCAGCGACCTTGCGGCCCTTGTACTCAAGGAACAGCGCGGTGCCAGCAGAGTCGGTAACGACCTTTGCCTGGTGCGGCAGGCTGTAGGTGACCTGACCGTTCTCAACGGTCTTCACCAGGTGGGGGGCGGTCGCCTTCCACTGCGAGCGGCGGGCGCGGGTATTCGAGCGAGACATTTTCCGCTTGGGAACAGCCACGGCTAACTCATTTCTCTCTAGACAAACACGTACAAATCAATTTTGCCGGTCAGGCTTAGCCATATCAGCTAGGGCAGCCCAGCGAGGATCCAGGACCTCGTGGTGGTGCCCCGGCTCGTCTTCCAGGCGAACTCCGCATTCGGAGCAAAGGCCCTGGCAGTCTTCCCGGCACACCGGCTGGAACGGCAGATTGGTGACAACCGCGTCCCGCAACACCGGTTCAAGATCGATTACATCGTGCTCGACTCGACGTTGCTCTTCATCTTCTTCTCCGTCCGAGAGCTCAGTGCCCTCATAGAAGAAAAGTTCTTGCACATTGACCTCAAGGTCATACGCAAGGGGATCCAGGCATCGGCCGCACTCGCCGGTTACTTCGGCGAGGACGGTTCCAGATACCAGAATTCCTTCGTGTACGGCCTCCAGCCTCAGGTCGAGCTCGACATCCGAGCCTTCCTGAACACCAATGAGCGCCACACCAAGATCACCCGGTGCGGGTACATGTTCCTTCAGTGTCCGCATGCTTCCCGGGCTGCGCCCGAGGTCCTTGACGTCGAACGCCAGGGGCGAACCAGCATCTCTGTTAATGAGAACTCCTGTTGAACATATGACCGACGTACCATCTTAGCCTGAAGAGCCATGGTGACTCAAACCGGCAGCAGGCAGCGCCGAAGTACCGATCCAGCCTACCGCCTCTGCTGCTGATCCGGCGAAGGCTCGCCGGCCACCATGCGCCGGTGCACTGACCTGGGAACGTAGTCCGAGACGCTTCCGCCCAGGGACGCCACCTCTTTGATCAGGGTGGAGGACAAATGCAGGTAGCTGGCCTCGGCCGGGAGGAAGACCGTTTCCACGCCGCTCAACTGCCGGTTCATGGTGGCCATGGGGAGCTCGTAGTCGAAGTCCGACGACGACCGGAGCCCCTTGACGATGGCGGAAACGCCCCGCTGGCGGCAGTACTCGGCCAGGAGCCCCTCCCCCACGGGTTCCACCACGATGCCCTTGAGCGACGCCAGGGTTTCGCGCGCCATTTCCAGCCGCTCATCCAGGGTGAACCTGTACTTCTTGGCGTAGTTGGTGGAAATGGCCACAATGACCTCATCAAACAGGCCGGCAGCCCGCGCGATCACTTCGAGATGGCCGTTGTGGATGGGGTCGAAGGATCCGGGGCACACAGCGCGTCTCATGCTCCGAACCTACCCCATGGAAAGGCCGGGATACCATGACTGGATGCATCCAGCACGGGAACTTTCCACACCCCTGGCACCTGCTCCCTGGCAGCGCACCGCGCTCGGGGCAAACCTCCTGGCGGCGGACGGCGGCCTGGGAGTGACCATCTTCGAAGAGATGACCACCCTGGCCGTCAGGACAGGCGCCATCAACCTGGGACAAGGCTTCCCCGACGAGGACGGTCCGGTTGAAATCAGGGAAGCGGCCCGGGCGGCCATTGCGTCCGGCGCCAACCAGTACGCACCGGGCAAGGGCCTCCCCGAGCTCCGCGAGGCGGTAGCAGCGCACCAGGAACGCTTCTACGGCCTGGCTCCGGATCCGGCGACGGAAGTCATCATCACCACCGGGGCCACTGAAGGCATCGCCGCTGCCCTTCTGGCATTTGCCGGACCGGGCGACGAGGTCCTGACGTTCGAGCCGTTCTACGACTCCTACGGTGCGGTCATCGGACTTTCCGGGGCCACCCACACGACCGTTCCCCTGGCTGCCCCGGACTTCATGCCGGACGTGGCGGCCTTGGAGGCGGCCTTCAGCGAGCGGACCAAGGTGGTGCTGCTGAACAACCCGCATAATCCCACCGGCGCCGTGTTTCCGCCCGCGGTCCTGCAGCGGGTGGTGGACCTGGCACGCCGGCACGGCAGCACCATCATCACCGATGAAGTGTATGAGCACCTGACCTTCGGCGTAGTCCATACACCGGTGGCCACCCTTCCTGGCGCGGCTGGGCGGACCATCACCCTCTCCTCGGCCGGCAAGACGTTTTCCCTCACCGGCTGGAAGATCGGCTGGCTGAGCGGGCCGGAGGAACTGGTGGCCGCCGTCCGCACGGTAAAGCAGTTCCTGACCTACAGTTCGGGCACGCCGTTCCAGGCAGCGATCGCCAAGGGATTGGCCCTCCCCGATGATTTCTATAGGGGCATCGCTTCTGCCCTGGAGCAGAAACGGGACATTCTCAGCGCCGGGCTCCGGGCCGCCGGCTTTGACGTCTTCAGCCCGCAGGGCACCTACTTCGTCAACGTGGACACGGCGCCGCTGGGCATCACCGATGCCCTGGACCTCGCCCGCCGACTGCCGGAACTGGTGGGGGTCGCAGCCATTCCCGTTCCGGTTTTCTGCCATCCGGAAGGTGCCGAGCAGACGCGCAGCCTGCTCCGCTTTGCCTTCTGCAAGAAGAACGACGTCCTGGAGGAAGCTGCCGCGCGGTTGGCTACCCTGCGCGGCAGGCTCTGATGCCCAGCCACGGGGCCGCCAGCCGTTTCCTGCGCACCACCGGCCAGCACGCCACCATCGAGCCCGATGCCTTTACCGACGGCGGCTACGTGCTCAGCATCGGCGGAGCCGAACAATCGCACGTCAACCTCGACCGGCCGGAAGACATCTTCTACGAATACCTCCGCAGGATCGGGCACCTCGTGGATTTGGCGGCCCCGCCCGGACAACCCATCTCGGCGCTCCACCTGGGTGCGGGCGCGTTGACCCTGGCGCGGTATATCCAGGCAACCCGTCCGGGGTCAGTGCAGTACGCGGTTGAGCTGGAGCGCGAACTGCTCGACTTCGTCCTGCGGCACCTTCCCATGCCCGAAGGAACGAACCTGACCACCATCATCGGCGATGCCCGCGAAGCGCTCGGTGCGCTGGACCCCGGCCTGGCGTTCGACGTCGTGATCCTGGACATCTTCTCCGGACCGGAGGCGCCGGCCCACATCGCCACGAGCGGTTTCTACCGTGAAGCCAGGGACCGCCTCCGCCCGGACGGGCTCCTGATCGTCAATGTCGGGGACGAACCGGCGCTCACGCTTGTCAGGAGCCAGGTGGCTGCAATGCGCAGTGCCATAGCGGACGTGGCCGCTTTTGCCGAGGCCGGCATGTTCCAGGGAAGGTACCCGGGCAACATTATCCTTGCCGGAACCCAGGGCCCCTGGCCGGAATCGTGGACAGCCGAGCTGGAAGCGCGCGGCCCGCACCCTGCCCGGGTCCTGGCGGGAGTGGACCTGGATCCGTTCTGCGCCCAGGGACCGCCCTAAGCGTCAGGGGAAGCAGGTTGGCCGGCCGTGGACTTGGCGGCGTCAGCAAGGTCGTCAGGGGTGATCGCATCGGGAACGAACGGCTCCGCGAACCACAGCCTGGTTTCCCCGTACTTCTTTTCGGCGAAGCGCGTCATCCCGTCCGGCCACCCCGGTTCAGGGGAGCGTGACGAGCGTTCCACCACCACCACGGCCCCGGACCCCAAATGGCCGGCGAGCTTCTGCAGCACGGCGGCGAGCGTGGCGTCCTCCAGCGGATACGGCGGGTCCAGGAACACGAGGTCCCAGGCGGCCGCCGCCGCGGCGCGGTCAAGGAACGGCTCCACCTTGGAGCGGTGGACCGTTACGGTTTTACCGCCCAGCACCCCATTGATGAGGTCTGCGTTGCGCTGGCACACGGCACTGGCCTTGGCGTCAGACTCGACGAGGTCCACCGACTGTGCACCCCGGCTGCCGCTTTCCACCCCCAGGGCACCGGAGCCGGCGTAGAGATCCAGCACCCGGGCGCCGGCAATCACGTCAAAGGCATCCAGCCGGGAAAACAGCGCTTCCTTGACCCGGTCGGTCGTGGGCCGGGTCAACGATCCCGGGACGGCCGCCAGCGGTGTGCCGCCGGCCGCGCCGGCGATGATCCGCGTCACGGCAACCACCGCGGTTCGGCCGCGCCTGCTCCGTCGTTGCTAACCGCGTTCAAGGAACGCCTCCTTCTCGGGGTTGAGGTACTTCTCGATGGCCCCGGCGAGCTCGGGGTGGCCGGACAGCAGCGGGTCCCCGCCGACGATTGCCTGCGCGTCGTCCCTGGCCCGGGCTATCACGTCCTCATGCTCGAGGACCCGAAGCAGCTTCAGCGTGGAGCGGCCGCCGGACTGGGAAGCACCAAGGATATCGCCCTCGCGCCGCAGCTTGAGGTCCTCCTGCGACAGGACGAACCCGTCCGTGGTGGCAGCCACAGCGTCCAGCCGGCGCCTGCTGGGGTGGCCCGGTTCAAGGGCGGTTACCAACAGGCAGGTCCCGGGCAGGCCGCCGCGGCCCACACGGCCGCGAAGCTGGTGCAACTGGGAAATTCCGAACCTGTCAGCGTCCAGGATGACCATCAGCGTGGCGTTGTGCACGTCCACCCCCACTTCGATCACGGTGGTGGAGACGAGCAGCTTGATGCGGTTGGCAGTGAATCCGGCCATGGTGTCCGTCTTCAGCTCCGGGTCCTGGCGCCCGTGGAGGGGAGCCAGCGGAACCCCGGCCAGCGCGGGCTCGCCCAGCAGGTGGTCCACGACGGCGGTGACGGATGCAAGTTCCCGGGCCTCCTCCGCCTCCACGCCCGGCGGTGCGGCCTCGCCGGGGCTGAAGTCGCCGTCGTCGTCCGTCCCGATCTTGGGACAGACCACGTACACCTGGTGGCCGGCGTCAATTTCCTCCCGGGCGCGTGCCCAGATCCGCGCCGCCCACGCCGGATTCTCGGCAAGGCCCACGAGGTGGGTGCTGATCGGTGCCCGTCCCTTGGGCAGTTCATCCAGGGTGGAGGTTTCAAGGTCGCCGAAGACGGTCATTGCCACGGTGCGGGGAATGGGCGTGGCGGTCATGACCAGCAGGTGCGGCGGCTTCCTGGCTTTGGCCCGCAGGGCATCGCGCTGTTCCACGCCGAAACGGTGCTGTTCGTCCACCACGATCAGGCCGAGGTCATAGAAGGAGACGTTGTCGCTGAGCAGCGCGTGGGTGCCGATGACGATGCCTGCGGTCCCGGCGGCGGCGTCGAGCATGGCCTGCTTCCGTGCCGCCGTTGGCATGGACCCGGTGAGCAGCGTGACCTGGACGGAAGGCCCGTTGCCGCCGGCCAGGCCGCCCAGGAGGCCGTCGCTGGAGAGCGGACCCAGGGTGCGGCGGATGGAGTCGAAGTGCTGGGCAGCGAGCACTTCGGTGGGGGCAAGCAGCGCGGCCTGGCCGCCGGCGTCCACCACCTGGAGCATGGCACGCAACGCCACGACGGTCTTCCCGGAGCCCACTTCGCCCTGCAGGAGCCGGTTCATGGGCGTATCCTGCGCCAGTTCCGCCGCGAGGGTCTTGCCGACGGCAGCCTGGCCGGCCGTGAGCGCAAACGGCAGCGTATGGTCGAAAGCGGCCAGGATCCCGTCGCCCACAGGACGCCGGGCGGTGGCTTCCTCCGCGGCAAGCTGGGCCCGGCGCCGGGCCAGGGCTGACTGCAGCACCAGTGCTTCCTGGTAACGGAACCGGTCGCGGGCACGTTTCCAGTCGCCGGCAGTTTCGGGAACGTGGATGAGGCGGTAGGCGTCCGCGACGGGGAGGAAGCCTTCCCTGGCTGCGACCTCCGGCGGGACCGGGTCCGGCAGCGAGCCAAGGTCGGAAGTTTCGAGCAGCGTGGCGATCACTTTCTGGATCTTCCAGCTGGGCAGCTTGGCCGTGGCCGGATAGACCGGTATCGGCATGGCGGCAAGTTTCTCCGGGTCTTTGCCGGCGTCGCTGAACGGAGATTCGTCCAGGAGCTGGAAGTCGGGGTTGGTAAGGCCCAGCTTCCCCTTGAAACTGGTTACCCGGCCCGAAAACAAGGCGCGGCGTCCCTGCAGGAGCTCGTTTTTCGCCTTGAACCCGTTGAAGAAGCTGATTTTCAGGGTGCCCGGAACTTTGCCGGTGTAATCCCGCCCGCCGACCAGGCGCAGTCCCTGCTTCCCGTCGTCGTCTGAGACGATGACGTCGGTGATGGTCCCGCGCCGTGCCTGCATCTGCCGGGTGCTGCTGGAGAGGACCCTGGCTATGAGGGTCACGTCCTCATCCAGCGGAAGCTCCGCGATGGGGGTCAACTCCCCGCGGCTCATGTAGCGGCGGGGGTAGTAGTTCAGGAGGCCCTCAACCGTGGTGATGACGAGGTGTTTCTCAATGACGGCCGCTGACCGCTTCCCGATTCGCCGCTCCAGGGCCAGCTCCAGTTCAGCGTTCATGCCCGCCGGTGTTCACCGCGTCCGCACCCGGATCCCGCGGCAGGGCCAGTTCGCTGATGCTGATCTGGGAGGGTTCGCCCAGGGACCGGATAATCCCTACGGCCGGGGCGGCGTCCGGCACGTGCACGTGCACCCGCCACCGGTAGTTGCCATCGGCGTCCGGCCCGTTGCCCACCTGGCTCATGATGACTGACTCGCCGATTTCGTCGAGCCGCTGCCGCAGGGTGGCGGCATTCAGCGGCGACAAGCTGATGGTGCACATGACTTCCACGCCGTCGTCGGCCGGCATGGACGTGTGGATGTGGGGATCGGAGACGTCGTAGCCATGGAGGCCGTCGAGAAGCTCCCCCTGCAGTTCCTCCCCCATGACGGCGGAGCGGAGGCAGTCAAGGATCAGCAGCATTCCCACACCGCCTGCATCCACCACATGGGCCGACTGGAGCGCATCGAGCTGTTCTTCGGTGTGGATCACGGCGGCCAGCGCCCCCTCCACCGCCGCGTCCAGGGCGAGGCCCAGGGCGTGGTTGCTGTCATCGCCGTCCTGGGCGGCGTCTACGGCGGCGGCCGCACGTGCCGCCGCTTCCATGACTGAAAGCATGGTTCCGGGAACGGGATCGCTCAGGGCAGACCACGCCCGGATCTGCGCGCGGTTCAGGGCCGCCGAGAGCAGGGTGGACGTCAACCGGGTATGACCGGCCAGCGGCTCAGCTGCCGCACAGAGGAACACCGAGAACAAGGTTCCGGAATTTCCCCGCGCCTCCTCCATCGCGGCCTGGCCGGCCATGGAGAGGACTTCCCCGACGTCCACCGGGGCAGGCTGGTCAGGGTCGAGCACCAGCGAACGCGCCGCAGCACGGACCGTGAGGTAGAGGTTGGTGCCGGTATCCCCGTCAGCCACGGGAAAGATATTGATGGCGTTGAGCCGGTCGCTGTGGTTTCCCAGGGCAGTTTCAGCCTTGCCCAGCCACCTCTTCATGGCCAGCGCGTTGGCGGCAACCTTAGTGTGCAAAGTGATCCCATCCCCCGGTGTCCGCGGCCCGGCCAGCTATCAGGACACCCGGGCCTTCGTCGGTGCCGAGTGCATGTATCGAGCCTATCGCAGTGAATCCGGGTGGCAGCTGAACATCGGCAGGGAATGTGGCCAGCAGCCCGTGGTCCTCACCGCCGCCCAGCACCCATGGCGCCGCATCCGCTCCCAGCCGCGCCGCGGCGGGTCCCAGGAGTTCCGCCAACCGGGTCAGTCGTACCGGATCGAGGGTAACGGCGACACCGCTCGCGGCGGCGAGCCGCTTTCCGTCGCGCAGGAGTCCGTCCGATACATCCAGCATGGCTGTGGCTCCCGCCTCCCGGGCTGCAGGTCCGGCTTCCAACGGCGGCCGCGGACGGCACTGCAGGTCGACGAAGGCCTGCTCCGCGGCCGTCAGGGTATCCACTGCGATTCCCGATTCGAGGAGGGCAAGGCCCGCTGCCGCATGGCCAACCGTTCCCGCGAGCGCCAGGATGTCCCCCGGCCGGGCACCGGAGCGGAGCACCGGCCGGGCGTCGTCGAGGGTTCCGAGGACAGCGGCGGTCACGGAAATTTCCCGGCCACGGCCGAGGTCGCCGCCCGTCACGGAACAGTGGACTGCCCCGAGTTCCCGGATTCCGGCTGCCAGCCCGTCCGCCAGGTCCTCCACCCAGGCGACCGGCGTGTCGACGGGGAGCGTGAGGCTGACCACCATGGAGGTGGCCCGGGCACCCATCGCATTGATGTCGCTAAGGTTCTGCGCCGCTGCTTTCCAGCCGACGTCGAACCCGGTGGTGCGGTAGCCGCTGGGCCACAGCAGACGGAAATCCTGGTCCTGGACCTGGGTGTCGATGCTGATTACAGTTCGCCCGTCCGGTGCCGCGACAATGGCGGCGTCGTCCCCGGGCCCAAGCAGCGTGCTCGCATTGTGCCCGGCCTCCATCCGGAGGCGCGGAAAGATCCGGGCCAGCAGGTCGGCTTCGGAAAGCCCGGCCACGGTGGGCTGGTGGTCTACGCGGTTTCGAAGGTCTTCAGGCACGCCACTACGCTACCGCGCCCGGCCGACATCGTGTCCGGACGGGGGCGGCGGCGATAGGCTGGAACCATGCACCATCCCCAGCTCCCCCTGTCCGCCCGCGCCGCCAGGATGGCGGTGGTCGGTGCAATTGCCGTCCTTTCCCTGGCATCCTGCTCCGCCGCAGTGGATGTCACCGCCGCGAAGGACGCCGCCAACCCGGCGTGCGCGCCCATGATGGTGGCCCTGCCCGATGCCATTGGCGATTCGAAGCTGCGGAAGACCAACAGCCAGGCCACCGCGGCCTGGGGCGATCCCTCGCTGGTCATCCTCCGCTGCGGCGTCAACGTGCCGGGGCCGACGACCGACCGCTGCGTCACCGTTAACGGGGTTGACTGGGTGATCAAGGAAGGTGATCCGGCGTGGACGCTGACCACCTACGGCAGGGAACCGGCCACGGAAATCGTGATGGATCCGGACAAGATCAGCTCCGCGACAGTGCTCGCGGACCTTGCGGCGGCTGCCGGCAAGATTCCGTCAACGCGGAACTGCGTGGGCCAGGAGGACCTGCAGAACCTGCCCAAGAGCCAGTAGGTTTCGGCAGGCTCAAGCTCCGGACAGCCGCCGGTGGTGGGCCCACGCCGGCAGGGTTCCCTGGCCGAAGCGAAGCGAGGTTAGGCCGCCGGTGGTGGGCCCACGCCGGCAGGGTTCCCTGGCCGAAGCGAAGCGAGGCCTGGCCGAAGCGAAGCGAGGCTAGGCCGCCGGTGGTGGGCCCACGCCGGCAGGGTTCCTTGGCCGAAGCGAAGCGAGGTTAGGGTGCCGGTGGGGATCAGCGGAGGCCGGTGTTGCGGTGCAGTGCCAGGTAGATCAGTTCGTCAATGAGGTCGGCGTAGCCCAGGCCGGAAGCTGCCCACATCTGCGGGTACATGCTCTTGGGCGTGAAGCCGGGCATGGTGTTGATCTCGTTGATGATCAACTCGCCGTCCGGGGTGTAGAAGAAGTCCACGCGGCTGAGGCCTTCGGCGCCTACGGCATCAAACGCAGCAGCGGCCAGCTCGCGGACGCGGGCGATGGCCTCCGCGGGCATGTCGGCCGGGCAGCTGAGGGATGCTGCATCATCTTCGACGTACTTGGCATTGAAGTCATAGAACTCGTGCGTACCTCCGGCCACGGAGATTTCGCCGGGCATCGATGTCCGCGGCGCATCAGTGCCCCGGCCTTCCAGGACCGCGCACTCGATTTCGCGTCCCACGATGCCGGCTTCGATCACCAGCTTGAGGTCGTGCCGCCGGGCTTCCTCGATGGCCGCGTCCAGCTCTTCGAGGGAGTCGACTTTGGAGATTCCCATCGAGGAACCGGCGCGGGCCGGTTTGACGAAGACGGGGAAGCCCAGCCGGTCGACCTGCTTCCGCACGGCTTCGGGGTCCTTGCGCCACTGCCTGTCCGTCACGGCCACGTACGGCCCGACGTGCAGCCCGGCGGCTTCGAAGACCACCTTCATGTAGTGCTTGTCCATGCCGACGGCGGACGCCAGCACGCCGGCTCCGACGTAGCGGGTGTCGGACAGTTCAAGGAGTCCCTGGATGGTGCCATCCTCGCCAAAGGGGCCATGCAGTAGCGGGAAGACCACGTCAACGGCGCCCAGTTCCTGCGGGACCTGGTTGGGCGAGGCCACGATCAGCTGGTGCTCCCCGCCGATCTCGGCCAGGGTGACGGTTTCCGGCGACGGAACGACCTCAGGAAGCGACGAGGCCGCGAGGGACCATTCTGCGGTTTCAGCGGGGGCGAGAACCCATTGGCCAGTCTTGGCGATTCCGATGGGAATGACCTCGTACTTGTCCTTGTTGATGGCCCCCAGGACGCCTGCGGCCGTGACGCAACTGACGGCGTGCTCGCTGGACCGGCCGCCGAAGAGCACGGCGACGCGTGGTTTCCTGGTGGCTGTTTGACCCGTGGTGGGTGTGTCTTGGGACATGGTCAGTAATCGCCTTCAGGTTTCAGTTCCCGGGACAGCAGCACCGGCCCGAGTTGGTCAACGGACAGCTTGCCTGCCAGTACCGCCACGACGGCGGCAGTGATGGGCATTTCGACGCCGAGCTTGCCGGCAAGTTCATGGACGGCCTGGCCGGATTTGATGCCTTCGGCGGTCTGGGTCATCTTTCGGCCCACCTCCTCGAGCGTCAGGCCCTGGCCCAGCAGCCGCCCTGCGGTGTGGTTGCGGGACAGCGCGGAGGAGCACGTCGCCACGAGGTCGCCGAGTCCGGCAAGCCCGGCCATGGTCTTGGCTTCGCCGCCCAGTGCCAGGGCCAGGCGGGATGTTTCGGCCAGGCCGCGGGTAATGACGGAGGCTTTGGTGTTGTCCCCCATCTGCTTTCCCTCGCAGATGCCCACGGCCAGGGCAATGACGTTCTTGACGATGCCGCCAATTTCAACGCCGACGACGTCCGCCGTGGTGTAGGGCCGGAAGTATGGGGCCGTGCAGGTCCTGGCCAGCCAGCCCGCCGTCGCTGAATCCGAGCACGCCACCACTGACGCGGTGGGCTCCTCGCGGGCAATTTCCATGGCCAGGTTGGGGCCGGAGACCACGCCGATGCGTTCCGGTGGCAGTCCGAGTTCCTGGCTGATGACTTCGCTCATTCGGGAGTCAGTCCCCAGCTCCAGGCCCTTCATGAGCGAGACGACGACGGCTCCGGGGGCGATCATGTCCTTCCATTCCCGCAGCTGCGGACGGAGCGACTGGGCCGGAACGGCGACCACCACGAGTTCAGCCCCGGACAGGACCTCGCGGACCTCGGTGGAAGCGGTGATGCTTTCCGGCAGGACGATGTCCTTGAGGTAGTCGCTGTTGCGGTGGCTGGTGTTGATCTCGTCCACTACTTCGGCGCGCCTGCCCCACAGCCTGATGGCACGCGGGGTGCCCGTGGCAATGGCGGCGTCGGCAAGGACTTTCGCGAACGTCGTCCCCCAGGATCCTGCGCCGAGGACGGCCACTGTCCGGGCCGCTCCCGGCTTGCCGTCACCGGTCACTGGGCTTCCGTTTCCGCGCCCGGCTGCTGCCCACGGTCAACGAACCGCCCGTGCTTGGACTGCTGCTGCTTGGCAGGGTCCCAGCGCTCGGCCGGCGGTTGTTCTCCGCGCAGGCCGGCGAGGAGGTCGGTGATGGCGTCCATGATCAGCTCGGTGGCTTCGCCCAGTGTGGCCTTGTCCAGCGGACGGCCTTTGAAGGCGCTGAGGTCCACCGGATCGCCCACGACCACCCGGGAACGCTTCCGGGGGAACAGGTGGAACCGCTTGCCGTACCGGGGGAAGACCTCGTGCGCCCCCCAGTGGGCGATGGGCACCACGGGGATGCCCCCTTCGAGGGCCAGCCGCGCCGCACCGGTGTGGCCCTTCATTGGCCACAGCCCGGGATCGCGCGTCAGCGTGCCTTCGGGGTAGATGATGATGGCGCCGCCCTCAGCCACGATCTCCTGGGCCACCTGCAGCGACCGGTTCGCGCCCGCCGTCGAACGCTCCACCGGCACCTGCTTGGTGGCGCGCAGGAGCGGGCCCAGGCCGGGAACCTTGAACAGTGCTGCCTTGGCCAGGAAGTGGGGGGCCCGTTTCTGGTTGTAGAGCATGTGCCCCACCACCAGGGGGTCGATTTCGGTGCAGTGGTTGGGTGCGGCGATGAAGCCGCCGGCGGGAAGTTTTTCCGTGCCTTCCCACGTTTTGGACATCATGAGGTTCATCAGGGGCCGGACGACGCCGGCGATGAACACAAATGTGGCCCTGCTCTTGGCAGATTCCTTCACGGTCCCGCTCTACTTCGTGGTGGTGATGTCGAAATCGGCGCCGAGGCCGGCAAGCTTCTCGGTAAAGCGCTCATAGCCGCGGTTGATGATGTCGATGCCGGTGACCCGCGAAGTTCCCGTGGCGGCCAGGGCTGCGATCAGGTGGCTGAAGCCGCCGCGGAGGTCGGGGACGTCGATGTCGGTTCCCTTGAGCTGGGTAGGTCCGGAGATGACGGCCGAGTGGAGGAAGTTCCGCTGGCCGAACCGGCATGGAACGCTGCCCAGGCATTCCCGGTGCACCTGGATGCTGGCGCCCATGCGGATGAGGGCGTCGGTGAAGCCGAAGCGGTTTTCGTACACGGTCTCGTGGACGATCGATACGCCTTCGGCCTGGGTCAGGGCCACCACCAGCGGCTGCTGCCAGTCGGTCATGAAGCCGGGGTGGACGTCCGTTTCGAGGACCAGCGGGTTCAGCTTTCCGCCCTTGTGGTAGAAGCGGATGCCGTCCTCGCCGATGTCCATTCCGCCGCCCACCTTGCGGTAGGTGTTCAGGAAGGTCATCATGTCGCGCTGGGAGGCGCCCTCGACGAAGATGTCGCCGCGGGTCACCAGCGCAGCGGACGCCCAGGATGCCGACTCGTTGCGGTCCGAGAGTGCCCGGTGGTTGTACCCGCCCAGGTCGCGGACGCCCTCGATGCGGATGGTGCGGTCGGTCTGGACGCTGATGATGGCGCCCATCTTCTGGAGCACGGCGATGAGGTCGATGATTTCCGGTTCGGTGGCGGCACCGGAGAGTTCGGTGATGCCCTCGGCGCGGGTGGCGCTCAGCAGGACCTGTTCCGTGGCACCCACGGACGGGTACGGGAGGGAGATCTTGGCTCCGTGCAGGCCTTTGGGGGCCGAAATGTGGATGCCGCCCGGGCGCTTCTCCACGACGGCGCCGAACTGCCGCAGGACGTCCAGGTGGTAGTCGATGGGCCGGTCGCCGATCTTGCAGCCGCCCAGGTCCGGGATGAAGGCCTCGCCGATCGCATGGATCAACGGTCCGCAGAGGAGGATGGGAATCCGGGAGTCGCCGGCGTGGGCGTCGATGGCGGTGCTCGGCGCGGTCTTGGCAGCCTTGGGGTCAAGGGTCAGGTCGCCGTTGACGGGGTCTTTCTCCACCGTCACGCCATGCAGCTGCAGGAGGGAGGTAACAACCTCCACGTCCTTGATTTCCGGCACGTTCCGCAACACCGAGGGTTCGTTGCCCAGCAGCGCCGCCACCATTGCCTTGGGGACAAGGTTCTTTGCCCCACGGACGCTGACGCGGCCTGTAAGCGGGACACCGCCGCGGATTGTCAGAACACTACTCATATACCGGTTTCCTCACGATCACTAGCCCCCAAAACCTTGCAAAGGCTCCAACCAAGCATAGGAGGTCGCGTTACCGAACCGAAATAAGGGGGCGCCGGCGGCGGGGCGTGGCGGGGCCGGAGCCCCGCCGCCGGATGGCTGCCGTGGCTAGGAAAGCTTTGCCGGCAGGGTCTTGGGCTTGAAGGCCGGGCGGGTTGCCTCGTACGCGGTGATGTCGGCCTCGTGCTGGAGGGTCAGCCCGATGTCGTCCAGGCCTTCCAGGAGCCGCCAGCGGGTGTAGTCGTCAATCTCGAAGGGTGCCACGATGTTGCCGCACACCACGGTCTTGGACTCCAGGTCCACCGTGACCTCGGTCCCGGGGGCGTTCTCGAGTTCCTTCCAGATCAGCTCGATGTCGTCCTGGGCCACCTGGGCGGCGAGCAGCCCCTGCTTGCCCGAGTTGCCGCGGAAGATATCGGCGAAGCGGGACGACAGCACAGCCTTGAAGCCGTAGTCCTTCAGGGCCCAGACGGCGTGCTCGCGGGAGGAACCGGTTCCGAAGTCCGGGCCGGCCACCAGGACCGAGCCCGCGCTGTACGGCTCCTGGTTCAGGATGAAGGAGGAGTCCTTCCGCCACGCCGAGAACAGGGCGTCCTCGAAGCCGGTCCGGGTGATGCGCTTGAGGTACACCGCGGGGATGATCTGGTCGGTGTCGACGTTGCTCTGGCGCAGCGGGACGCCAATGCCGGTGTGCTTGGTGAACTTTTCCATGGTGTTGTCCTAGGCTGCGTCGATGCGGATGGCTGCGGGTTCGGGGGCCGGTTCAAGGTCCGACGGCGAGCTGAGCGTGCCGCGCACGGCCGTTGCCGCTGCCACCACTGGGGACACCAGGTGGGTGCGGCCGCCCTTGCCCTGGCGCCCTTCGAAGTTGCGGTTGGATGTGGAGGCGCACCGCTCCCCCGGCTCCAGCTGGTCCGGGTTCATGCCCAGGCACATGGAGCAGCCGGCGAAGCGCCATTCGGCACCGAAGTCCTTGAAGACCTTGTCCAGGCCCTCCGCCTCGGCTTCGAGCCGGACGCGGGCGGAGCCGGGCACCACCAGCATGCGGACCTGCGGGTCCTTTGCGCGGCCGCGGATGATGTCCGCGGCGGCGCGCAGGTCCTCGATCCGTGAGTTGGTGCAGGATCCGAGGAAGACGGTGTCGACACGGATGTCCTTCATCGGCGTGCCGGCTTCCAGGCCCATGTACTGCAGGGCACGCTCGGCGGCGGCCTTGGCGTTCTCGTCGCCGAAGTCCCCGGGGGACGGAACGGCCTGAGACAGGGACACGCCCTGGCCCGGGTTGGTGCCCCAGGTGACGAACGGCTCCAGCGTGTCCGCGTCCAGGTCCACCTCGACGTCGAAGGTGGCGTCGTCGTCGGTCTTCAGGGTGTTCCAGTACTCGACGGCGGCGTCCCAGTCCGCGCCTTCCGGCGCGTGCGGGCGGCCCATCATGTAGTCGTAGGTGGTCTGGTCCGGCGCCACCATGCCGGCCCTGGCGCCGGCCTCGATGGACATGTTGCAGATGGTCATCCGCGCTTCCATGGACAGCGCCCGGATGGCGGAGCCGCGGTATTCCAGCACGTAGCCCTGGCCGCCGCCGGTGCCGATCTTCGCGATCACGGCGAGGATAATGTCCTTGGCGGTCACGCCGGGACGCAGGGTGCCCTCCACGTTGATGGCCATGGTCTTGAACGGCTTGAGCGAGAGCGTCTGGGTGGCCATGACGTGCTCCACCTCGGAGGTTCCAATGCCCATGGCCAGCGCACCGAACGCGCCGTGGGTGGAGGTGTGCGAGTCGCCGCAGACCACGGTCATGCCCGGCTGGGTAAGGCCCAGCTGGGGACCCACCACGTGGACGATGCCCTGTTCGGCGTCGCCCAGGCTGTGCAGCCGGACACCGAACTCCGCGCAGTTGTTGCGCAGGGTCTGGATCTGGGTGCGGCTGGTGAGATCGGCAATGGGCTTGTCGATATCCAGGGTGGGGGTGTTGTGGTCTTCAGTGGCGATGGTCAGGTCCGGCCGGCGCAGCTTGCGGCCGGCCAGGCGCAGGCCTTCAAAGGCCTGCGGGGACGTGACTTCATGGACCAGGTGGAGGTCGATGAAGAGAAGGTCGGGCTGGGCGTTGGCACCATCGCCGTCACCTTTGCGCACCACGTGTGCGTCCCAGACTTTCTCGGCCAATGTCTTTCCCATGGCCATCTCCCTTCACTGCTGTTTGGCTGAATAGTCCAACTGAATCAGGAGGCCTCCGCGCCGCGCCACCCGAAAGATTTGCATCTCAGATAATGAGACGGCAATATCATTACATGGACAATTCTAGTGGAGTCGGTGTCATTGATAAAGCGGCCCAGGTGCTTGATGCCCTCGAGGCAGGCCCCACCACGCTGGCGCAGCTCGTGGCCGCCACCGGCCTGGCCCGGCCCACCGTCCACCGCCTCGCCCTGGCGCTGGTGCACCACCGGCTGGTGAGCCGCGACATCCAGGGCCGGTTCGTGCTCGGCAGCAGGCTGGTCGAGCTCGCGTCCGCCGCCGGCGAGGACCGCCTGATCGCATCGGCCGGCCCCGTGCTCATGCAGTTGCGTGACGCCACCGGCGAAAGCGCACAGATCTTCCGCCGGCAGGGTGACTGGCGCGTCTGCGTCGCCTCCGCCGAGCGCCCCATCGGCCTGCGCGACACCATTCCGGTCGGCACCCAGCTGTCCATGAAAGCCGGTTCGGCCGCCCAGGTCCTGCTGGCGTGGGAAGACCACGACCGGCTCCTGGAGGGTTTGCAGTCGGCGCGCTTCACCCCCACTGTCCTGGCAGGAGTACGACGGCGGGGCTGGGGACAGAGCCTTGGCGAACGCGAGCCGGGGGTCGCCTCCGTCTCGGCACCGGTGCGGGGCCCGTCCGGCCGGGTGATTGCCGCCGTCTCCATTTCCGGCCCCATCGAGCGGCTGACCCGGCAGCCGGGACGCCTCCACGCGGAAGTTGTCTGCAATGCCGGCCGCATCCTGACCGAGGCGCTGCGGAAGAACAACGACTAGGACCTTTCCTTCCCCCGGCCGCCCGCGCCGCTAGGCTGTGCCCATGGGCAGCTATGCAGTATTCCTCCGTGGCATCAATGTTGGCGGAATCAATATCAAAATGGCGGACCTCAGGGACGCGTTGAAGACCTGTGGTTTCGAGGACGCGAAGACCCTGCTGGCGAGCGGCAACGTGGTGCTGTCCAGCAGCCTGGACGCCGCAGCGGTAAAGCGGGAGTGCGAAAAATGCCTCCGTGCAGCTTTCGGCTACGAAGCATGGGTAGTGGTGCTTGACGCCGCGCGGGTGGGCCACCTCGTGGAAGCCTGCCCCTATCCGGAGGACGACAAGTCCACCCACGCCTACATCACCCTCTCCTCTGACCCTGCCGTCCTCGACGAACTGGAGGCGGCGGGTTCAGGACTGGAAGGCCATGACCAGCAGCGGTTGGCTCCTGCCGCCCTCGCCTGGCTGGCACCCGTGGGCGGAACACTGGACAGCCCGTTCAGCAAGATCAGCTCCAGGGCAAAATTCAAGGCCGCGACCACCACCCGGAACCTGCGCACCCTGGTCAAGGTCCGCGACGCCGCACAGGCCCTCGCGCCCGGCTAGGCCAGCCGGCAGTCCCCTAGGGCCGGCCGGCTTTCTTCAGCGCTTTGGTGAAGGCCGCAAGCCGGGCAACCTCCGCCTCCACCGGTTCCACCACCAGCTCCTGCGCCGCCGCTGCCACGGCACTGTTGAGCCGTCGTCGTGCCCTGGCAGCCCTGGCCCGGGCGGCCCCGGCCGTAATGAACCGCCCTGATATCGCCAGGACGATTCCCAACACCAAGCCGAAGGCAATCATCAGGGTGGGCACCGGCCATCCCTCCACGCGGGGCACCTCCGGCACCGGCAGCTGAAGGTAGCCGAGCCCGGCCAGGACGCCCAGCCAGCCCAGCCCGCCCAGCAGGATCAGCAGCGCCAGCCACTGCACCACGTTGAACGCGCCCCACCACCACGCTTTGCGGTTGGCACCGAGATCCGTTCCGGCAATGGCTTGGTCCAGCGCATCGGGCAGGCGCTCCCGCCCGTTCCTGGCAGCCCCCCGGATCGCTGCCCGCCACGGGCCGGGTGCTCCAGCGCTGGCCGCGTCCGCGAACTCCCTGACCGCTGCGTCGGTGCGTGCCCGCTCCGGCGCACCGGCCGGCGGCAATGATGTCCGGTTCAGGCCGGCAGGAGCACTGCTGCGCAGGTTGAGCCGCCGCAGCGGGTCAACCCGGAACCGGGAAAGCCAACGGGTTACCGGCCAGCCGGTACGGCGCACGGACTCCAGGCGGTACGACTGCCCCACGGCCCGGACGACGGCAGGCACGTTGGCCGCAATGGCCAGTTCGTCAGCGAGCCTTGCCTTGGCCGCGGAGCGGGTCCCTGCAGCGTCACCGTCACCGGAAGCCAGCCGAAGATCCTCCGCAGCTTTACTGATGTCCGCTTCCAGCCGCCGGGACTGGGCCTGCCGCTGGACTGCCACCTTATGGATCGCTGCGCGCACCTCACCGATTCCGGCCCCGGTCACGGCGGACGCAGGGAGCACCCGGACCTGTCCCAGCCCTTCGCCGGCAAGGATCGCGTGCAGCGAGTCAAGGACCGGCTGCACATCGTGCTCCGGCAGCCGGTCCACCTGGTTCAGGACCACAAGCGTGACGGCCCCATGGGACGCAAGGGGTGCAAGGAACCCGTTGTGGACGGCCGCGTCGGCATACTTCTGCGGATCGAGCACCCAGACCAGGACGTCCACCATGCCCACCATGCGCTGCACGATTTCGCGGTTGGCGGCGCGGGTGGAGTCGAAGTCGGGGAGGTCCAGCAGGATCAGCCCGGTCCGTTCGTCCGCGAAGCCCTCCACGGGCGCGGCGTGGTGCCGGTGGCCCACCTCCAGCCAGTCGAGGAGGGCTTCGCTGCCCGTTGCTCCCCAGACCCCTGCCAACGGTTCCGACGTGGTGGGACGGCGGGCGGCCGCCGTCGCGATTTCCGCGCCGCTCACGGCGTTGAAGAGCGACGACTTGCCGCTTCCCGTGGCGCCGAAGAAACCAACCACGGTGTGGTCACCGGAGAGGGAGCGGCGCGAACTTGCCCGCTCCAGGACATCGAACGCCTCCTGCAGCACCTGGTCCGGCAGCACGCCCTCCCCCAGTTCGCGGGCGTCCTGGAGGCCCTGGAGCCGGCCGTCCAGCCGCGAGGACTCCCGTGCCGCGCCGTGCCGGCTCACGCGCGCTCCGCCAACCGCGCAAGCTCTCCGGCCTGGGCATCCAGCGTCTGCGCCAGGGACGGGTGGCCGGCCGGCAGCCGCTGCAGGAATTTCTGCTGCTCGTCCTGCAACAGCCCCTCGCAGCGCGCGGCCAGGTCCTCGCGGGCCTTGTCCGCCATCCGCCGCACGGCGTCCTCGCCGAAAACGGCTTCCAGCAGGCGCTGGCCTACGACGGCGGTACCGCCGGCCACGCCGATCTCGAGACCGGTCAGTCCCGCTGTCATCGAAAACACCACGATCATCAGTGCGGCACCAAGGCCGTTGATGCCGAACGACAGCCAGCGCGCCTGCGTGCGTCTGCCCTGGCCCTCGGTGCGGATCAGCTCCATCAATGCTTTCCTGCCAGGCCCGGATCTCCGCGGCCGCCCGGTCTGCGAACCCGGGCGCAGTCCCGGACAGGTCATCCGCGGCCAGCAGTTGCCGGCCGGCCGGGTCCGAGCGCCACCGCCGGTCGGTGTCCTCGGCAGCGTTGGCAGCCTCGTCGACGATAACCGCCTGCAGGCCGGTCTCAATGGCCGTTTCCACCCGCACCGCCGGCGCGGGTTCGCCACGGAAGAACGCTCCGAGGCGGTCCCTGAACCGGCCCACGTTCTGCTCAAGGGTCCGGAAGAACTCGCCGGTGCCCACGAAGTCCTGCCAGCGTGCCAGGACTTCGCCGCGCAGCAGTGCTCCGTCCCGGGTTGCCTCCAGGATCCGGGCGGCCGCATTTTCATACGCCGCCACGGCGTCGGCTTCGAGCCGCGCGGCCGCGCGCTCCTGTTCACGCACGGCCCCTGCGAGGTCCGTGATCCGCTGGGCCAGTGCGCGGACCGTCCCGTTCAGGGTGCGGCGGGCCACGTCGGCGCGGCCCGCGGCATCGGAGGCCAGCGACTCCAGCCATTCCTGCAACTCAACCACGGCACCGGCAGGCAGCATCCCCTGAGTATCCAGGACTGTTTCGGCGATGATGAACAGGCGGCTTCCGGCCAGGCCTTCGCGGTCCAGCAGGCCCCGGAGGTCCTGGCTCACCTCCGCTTCGGCGCCCTGCGGCACCCGGTCCAGCACCACGGCCACCGTAATGTCCCTCGAAGCGGCATCCAGGAGGAGCTTCCACGGGACAGCGTCGGCGTACCGGTTGGCGGTGGTGACGAAGACCCAGAGGTCCGCGGCTGCCAGCAGCTGTCCCGCGAGCAGGCGGTTGTGGTCCGAAATGGAGTCGACGTCGGGAGCGTCGAGGAGGGCGATGCCGGCGGGCACTGCTGGATCGGCCACCAGCACCAGCGAGTCTGCGGCCCCGGACTGGTCCCCGGGCCGGCTTGAAGGTGACGGACCGGCCGCCAGCGTTCCCCGGATGCGGGCCAGCCCCGGCAGGACGCGCTGGCCTTCAAACCAGGCTGCTTCAGCGGGGTTGTGCAGCAGGATGGGCTGGCGGGTGGTGGGGCGGATGGCGCCTGCGCGGGTAACGGGGTGCCCTGCGAGTCCATTCACCAGCGTGGATTTGCCCGCCCCCGTGGAACCGCCGACGACGGCAAGCAGTGGTGCATCCAGGCTGCGGTACCGCGGAAGGATGTAGTCGTCCAACTGGGCCCTCGCGGCAATGGTGTCGCGGCGGGCCTGGTCGGCGCCCGGAAGGGCCAGCGGAAGCGTGACACCGTCCAGCCCGGCGCGGATTTCCTCCAGGAGCATCACCGCGGCCATGGCGTGCGGTGATGGCTGGGAGGGGCGGCCGTGCTCGTCATGGGAGGTCACAGCAACATCATGCCAGTTGGGGCGTTTGGGGAGAGCGGCCGCGGCGCGTCGGTAAGCCGGGACCTACCCCGGCGGCAGGCATGAAGCTTTCCGCACCCATGACTGGAAGTGATGGGGCGTTCCCAAAAACACGGCAGGACGTGATGGGGCGTTCCCAAAAACACGGCAGGACGTGATGCGGCGTCTGGGCCGGCAGCCTCTGTTGTCGGGATACAAAAATGGTCCCGGGCTGTTGCCCGGGACCATTTCCGATGGTGACCCCAGCGGGATTCGAACCCGCGTTACCGCCGTGAGAGGGCGGCGTACTAGGCCGCTATACGATGGGGCCGTGTACTTTTGACAGCGTTTCCGCTGCTCAAGCTCAGTGAGTATTTCACACACCTTGCCGTGGTTTCAAATCGGAAAACCGAGTGGAAACCGCCTGTCCTGCGGCTGAAATCAGCCACTAAACCAGAGCTGGGATACCAGGACTCGAACCTAGAATGACGGTACCAGAAACCGTAGTGTTGCCAATTACACCATATCCCAATGGCACTTTCGGGCCGGTTTTCAGGGCTTTTTCCCTGCTCCGTGCGCCTCAGCACGAGAAATTACTTTACCCGAGACTTTCGGCTCGCACAAATCGGGAGCCGCGGTGCCCCCGGACCACTGCGTGGACCGATTGGAACAAACCCTTGCCCAGCCTCCGGTCCTATGGTTACCCTCGAGTAAGTTACCCATCGGTAACAATCTCCCTGCCCCGCATGTTGGGTCACCCACGAGGAAAACGGGAACGCCCTACCAGCCACGGTTTCGCCCCCGGGCAGCGTCGTCCGGCGGAAAGTTAGGAAGTGTCAGCGTTGACAACCCGCACAGCAACCATTGCCGCAGCAAAACCCAGACCCCGGTCACAGTCCATCGCGATCATCGCGTTGTCCCTGTTGCTCGTCCTGTTCCTTGCGTTCTACACCTATCTCACCGGACAGATCTCCAACGGCGCCGCCCAGCTGATGGACGGCGCCGAGCAGGCCGCCGCGGGAGCGTCGCAGCTCAAGGACGGTTCAGGCCAGCTGGCCGCAGGGGCCGGGGCAGCGAATAAAGGCGCTGTCCAGGTGAAAGACGGTTCCGTCAAAGTCAAGGACGGCAGCGCTGAACTGAACACCGGGGCCGCCGCCCTGCAGGCGGGAGCGGGAAAGATCTTCTCCGGAGTCCGCGACCAGCTCGCGCCTGGGGTGGATAAGCTGCATGCCGGCACCACGAAGCTGCAGAACGATGTCCTGAACAAACTTGTTCCGGGCGTGTACCAGGTGGATGACGGCGCCCGAAAGCTCCAGGCAGGCGCCGTGGCCCTCTCAGCGGCGCTGACTCCCACAGCCGCTGGAAACGCGCCGAACAACCTGGCCGACGGCGCGGGGCAGCTGGCAGCGGGCACGGGCCAGCTCGCGGGCGGCGCCGGCCAGCTCGACGCCGGTGCCACGAGCTTGAGCGCGGGGACTGCGGCGCTGAAGAACGGCACAGCCCAGCTGAAGGGCTACCCGGGTGCGGGCAACGACCCCACCAAGGGCGACGGACTCGCCGCGCTCAGCCAGGGCCTGGACCAGCTTGAAGCGGCCGCGAACGGTCCCCAGGGCCTGGTGCCCCTGGCGGTGATCAAGGACCAGATCGCAAAGCTGGCCGACGGCGGCCGCCGTGCGTATGCGGGAGCGGGCCAGCTGGATGCGGGGGCAGCAAAGCTTAATGACGGCGCCGGGCAGCTCAAGGCCGGAACCGGCACCCTGGCCGCCGGGGCGGGCCAGTTGAACGACGGTGCGGGCCGGTTGAAGGCGGGCTTCGCCACCTTGGCGGAAAAGCTCAATGCCACGGACCCGCAGAACCCCGGCGTGGTGCTGGGCACGTCCATGCTGGCGGAAGGTACGGCGAAGATCAGGGTGGGAATGGACGGCGTCCCCGGGAACCCGGACAGCCCGGGCCTGATTTACGCGGCGAACAACCTGCAGGACGGCACCACCAAACTCAGCGCGGGGATCAACGGCGGCGGCGACCCGGAGAACCCGGGCCTGCTGGCCGGAACCGAGGCGCTCTCGGACGGTACCGTGGCGCTGAGCCGCGGTACAGGGCAGCTGCAGGCGGGATCAGCCCGGCTCGCTGACGGAACCGGGCAGCTGGCCGACGGCAACGGCAAGCTTGATGACGGCTCGGGCAAACTGGCCGACGGTGCGGGCAAACTGGCCGACGGCAATTCCAGGATCGCGGCCGGCACGCAGGAGCTGCATTCCAAAGTGGCCGCTGTCTCGCCGTCGTCGTGGCTGGACAGTCCTGTGATCGCGCTGCTGCTGGTGGCACTTCTGGTGGCCGCCGCCGTCGGGGCCTACCTGCTCCTGCGCAGGCGTTCCCTGCGGCCAGCCCCGGCGGCCTGACGGCGGACGCACTGCCGGGGCAACAACCGCGGTCCCGGGACAGGGCCGCGGTTGTTGCGTGCGGCGGTTATTGCAGCAGCTGGGCGAGGGAGGCGACGATGCCGCCGTCGAAATCGTCGACGACTTCGCCCCCGCGGTTGAGCCATACGCCCACCAGGCCGGCCGCCGTCGAGCCTTCGGCATCCAGCAGCCGGTTATCACCCACGTACAGTGTCTCGGCAGCGGGCGTGCCCAGCAGCCTGACCCCTTCCAGGTACATTGCCGGGTGTGGTTTGGCCACCCCAAGGGTGTCCGTGCCAACCAGGTGGATGATCCGTTCCAGCCCGGCGCCGTCCAGTTTGGCCCGCTGGTAATCGTGGACGTTGTTGCTCACTGCCCCGTAGGGGATGCCCGCACTGTCCAGGACATCCAGCAGGGGCAGCACGTCGGGAAACGGCTTGACGTACGCGGGTTGCTTCTCCACGTAGGCGCTGAGCCACCGGTGGGATTCCTCGCCGTCGGCCAGTTCCACACCGAAGTGCCCCAGCGCCGCCCGGCCGCGCAGCAGGCGCTGTTCGTTGAACGTCAGCTCACCTGCCAGGTACCGGTCGTAGTAATGGGTGGTTTCGTGGGTGAAGATGCGGCCGAACCGCTCCCACCCCGCCTGGTCCAGGCCGGGAAGGAGGTGTTCACTGACCTCGCGCAAGGCGGTGGTCATCGAATATTCGAGGTCCACCAGGGTGTCGTCGATGTCGAACAGGACGCCGCGGACAGCGCCGAAGGGCGTCTGCAGCACGCCGGTGCGGGCCTGGCTGAGGGCGGCCATCAGCCGCGGAAGGCGCGGAGCCGGCGCAAGGATGACTCCTTGCCCAGGATCCCCATGGACTCGAACAGCGGCGGCGAGACGCGGCGGCCGGAGACCGCGGTGCGGACCGGGCCGAACGCGAGGCGCGGCTTAATGCCCATGTCCTCCACGAGGGCCTGCTTGAGTGCGGTCTGGATGTTCTCCGCCGTCCACTCCGCCAGCGGTTCCAGCGCGGCGAGGGCAGCATCGAGCACCTCGGAAAGGTTCGCGGGCAGGCCCTTGCGCGCGTCGTCGGCAACGTCGACGGCGTCGTCCGCCTTGAACAGGAAGGCCAGCATCTCGGGCGCTTCCCCCAGCAGCGTGATGCGCTCCTGGACCAAGGGTGCCGCTTCGGTGAGGATCTCTTCCTCCCGGTCGGTGAGGATCTCCCCCACCAGGCCGGCTTCGCGCAGGTAGTGTGCCACGCGGTCGCGGAAGTCCTTGGGTTCCAGCATCCGGACGTGGGTCCCGTTGATGGCTTCGGCCTTCTTCAGGTCAAAGCGGGCAGGATTGCCCAGGACGTCATGGATGTCGAAATGCTCAACGAGCTGCTCCACGGTGAAGATGTCCTCGTCTGCGCTGAGGGACCAGCCCAGCAGGGACAGGTAGTTCAGCAGCCCCTCCGGAATAAAGCCACGCTCGCGGTGCAGGAACAGGCTGGACTCAGGGTCGCGCTTGGAGAGCTTCTTGTTTCCCTGGCCCATGACGTAAGGCAGGTGGCCGAACTCCGGCATGTACTCGGCAACGCCGATGGCGTAGAGGGCGCGGTAGAGGGCGACCTGGCGCGGCGTGGAGCTGAGCAGATCCTCGCCGCGGAGCACGTGCGTGATGCCCATCAGCGCATCATCCACCGGGTTCACCAGCGTGTACAGCGGTGCGCCGTTGGCCCGTACGACGGCGAAGTCGGGGACGGATCCTGCCTTGAAGGTGATGTCGCCGCGGACCAGGTCGGTGAACGTAATGTCCTCGTCCGGCATGCGCAGGCGCAGCACAGCCTGCCGGCCCTCCGCCCGGTACTGGGCCAGCTGTTCCTCCGTCAGGTGCCGGTCGAAGCCGTCATAGCCAAGCTTGGGGTCCCTGCCGGCCGCGCGGTGGCGGGCCTCGATCTCCTCCGGCGTGGAGAAGGACTCGTAGATGAATCCGCCCTCGTGCAGCCGTTTGATGACGTCCTGGTAGATGTCGCCACGCTGGGACTGCCGGTACGGCTCATGCGGGCCGCCCACCTCCACGCCCTCGTCCCAGTCGATGCCCAGCCACTTCAGCGCGTCGAGCAGCTGGTGGTAGCTTTCCTCGCTGTCCCGTGCCGCGTCCGTATCCTCGATCCGGAAAACCAGCGTGCCCTTGGTGTGGCGCGCGTAGGCCCAGTTGAACAGGGCCGTCCGGACCAGTCCCACGTGCGGGGTGCCTGTCGGTGACGGGCAGAAACGGACCCGGACGGGCGTTTCGGCGGTGACGGGCGGGATGGAGGCGGCAGGTGACGAAGAAGCGATACTCATAGTGGCTTCAACTTTACCCGCCCCGAAGGGCGCGGCTTCCCGCCCTCGGGTGGAGCGCTAGCGGCGGACGATGGGGTTGGACAGCCGGCCGATGCCTTCGATTTCCACCTCGAAGCGGTCGCCCTCCTTGACCAGCCCCACGCCGGCCGGGGTGCCGGTCATGATCACGTCGCCGGGCAGCAGGGTGAACGCCTGCGACACCACGGAGACCAGTTCCCGCACGCCGCGGATCATCTGGCTGGTGCTGCCGTCCTGGCGCACCTCACCGTTAAGCCGGCCCTGGATCTGCAGGTCCTCGGTGTCCAGGTCGGTCTCGATCCAGGGACCCAGCGGGGCGGAGGTGTCAAAGCCCTTGGCGCGGGTCCACTGCAGGTCGGTTTTCTGCACGTCGCGGGCAGTGAGGTCGTTGCCGCAGGTGTAGCCAAAGATGACATCGTCCACACGGTCTTCCGGCACGTCCTTGCAGATGCGGCCGATCACCACACACAGCTCAGCTTCGAAGGAGACTTCCTCGGAGAACTCCGGCAACACGACGGGGTCATTCGGACCCACGACGGCGGTGTTGGGCTTCAGGAACAGGAGCGGCTGGGCGGGGACCTCGTTGCCGAGCTCATGGGCGTGCTCCACGAAGTTCCGGCCCACGCCGATCACCTTGCTGCGCGGAATGATGGGTGCAAGCAGCCGGACGTCCTCCAGCTTGTGGCGCACGGACGTGCGCTCCACACCGTTGAAGAAGGGGTCGCCGTGGATAACAGTGATTTCCTCACTGCCTGGCTCACCTTCCACAACGCCGTACAGGGGATCGGAATCGACGACAAACCTGGCAATACGCATGGCTCCTACCCTACCGTCCCCGCAGGCGCCGCCCGCCCTCCGCTTCCGCCGCCGCGCAGGTAGGAAAGCTGCGCGGCCACGGACAGTTCGGCCGCATGCCGGACGGAAGGGCCGACGTCGGCATAGACGGCGTCAGCCACCTCCCCTACGGACGCGTCCCGGCCCAGCCGGTCAAGCACGGCACGGATCTGCGCCAGCCGTTCCTCCCGGTGCGTCCGGTAGTCACGGGCCGCAGACTCCAGGGACGGCAGCACCGGGCCGTGCGCGGGCAGTACCGTGGCGGGTCCCAGGGCCTCGAGCAGGTCCAGGGACGCGAGGTAATCGCCCAACATCCCGTCGGGATAGTCCAGCACGGTGGTCCCCCGGCCGAGGATGGTGTCCCCCGTGAGCACCGACCCGTGCCGCCCATCCGCCGGCAAGTGGAAGCAGGCGGAGTCGGAGGTGTGCCCCGGCGTGGCCACCACCAATATCTCCAGCCCTGCGGCCCGGATCACTTCCCCGGACGCCAGGGGCCCTCCCCCGCCGTGGCAATGTCGGGGGTCCAGGGCGCGGACAGGTGCGCCGGTGAGCCCGTGCAGGCGGGCGGACCCGGCAGTGTGGTCCGCATGCCGGTGGGTCACCAGGATCAGTTCCACGGGGCCGGCGCCTGCCAGTGCGGCAAGGTGCGCTTCATCCTCCGGTCCGGGATCCACCACCACCGCGGAGGCGTCCGGCGCCCCCCGCAGGACGTAGGAGTTGGTGCCGTCCAAACTCATGGGTCCCGGATTGGGCGCAAGGAAGAATTGCGTGAGCGCGCTGCTCCGCTGCAGGACCGGGCCCGGATCGATAGTCACGGACCCATCCTTGCATCACCGGCCGGCCCTCCCCCAGCCCACGCACATCCGCGGCAGCGGAATAGAACGGCACGGGCCACGGGTTGGCACCAAAGACAGCACCACGATCTTCAGCAGGAAGCCGGATACCACCCATGAGCACAGCATCACTCGCAGACCTTCTCGCCCAGGCGGACACCGACGGCCACGACCATTCGGCCACCGAAAAGGCCACGGGGCTGCTGCACGTCCACAACCATGCCACGGGTGGCATCGTCTGGTTCCCCACCTGGAAAAAGTTCCGTGAAACCCAGGACTGGACCGATGCCCTCAGCAGCATCGCCGCGGAACTGGCCGATGCCTCCGCTCCCGCGGACCAGGCCGGCTCGGCGCTGCTGGCGGCGGATCTGGAGACGCTGCTGGAAGCGGCCTCCCGGTCAAGCGATACGAACGTCTTCGTGCAGGAGAACCTCACCAGCCACCTGACGCGCACCTGGGCCGTTGGCGACGCCGTCGCCAAGGCCAACGGGAGGGACCTGTTCACCGGCGGCAGCACGCCCTCCGTGTACGCCGGCTATCCCTATGACGTCTATGCCCAGGAGGGCGGCGTCTTCGCCACCACGCTCTGGAACGACCTCATCGACGCCCGGCGCAACAGGGCATTGGCGGAAGAGGCGGCCCGGAAGGCCCTCAAGCCGGTCTCGCGCAAAGCCATGAAAAACGCTGCGCGCAAGGCAGCCCGCCGCTGACCAACCTGCTGCCTGCCGGAACGCAGAACGGCGCCTGCCGGACCAAAGCCCGGCAGGCGCCGTCGTGCGTTGAAGCCTGGAACTATGCCAGGCGGGTGAGCCAGCCGTGGGTATCCGGCTCGGCGCCGGTCTGGATGCCCAGGAGCTTCCCGCGGATGGCCATGGTGACCTCGCCGGCTTTGGCGTCCTCGGACCCGATGAACTCGGTGGCGTCCTTCAGGACCCCGATGGGGGTGATCACGGCCGCGGTGCCGCAGGCGAAGACCTCGGTGATGTCCCCGGAGGCCACGCCGTCGCGCCATTCGTCCAGGGTGATCTTACGCTCAGCCACCTCGCGGCCCATGTCCTTGGCCACCTGGATCACTGACATCCGGGTGACGCCTTCGAGGATGGTGCCGGTGAGGGCGGGCGTGGCCAGCGAGCCGTCCTTCATGACGAAGAACACATTCATGCCGCCCAGCTCTTCCACGGCGTTGTCGTTGGCCTGGTCCAGGAACAGGACCTGCTTGCAGCCGTTGGCCTCCGCCTCCTGCTGGGCGATCAGCGAGGCCGCGTAGTTGCCGCCGCACTTGGCGTCGCCGGTTCCGCCGCGGCCGGCACGGGCGTACTGGCGCGAGATCCAGATGGACACCGGCTTGAGCTCGCCGCCGAAGTAGTTGCCGGCTGGCGAGGCGATCACCCGGAACGACACTTCACGGGCGGCCCGGACACCCAGGAAGGCCTCGGTGGCGATCATGAAGGGCCGCAGGTACAGGGCTTCGCCGTCACCGGCGGGCACCCATTCCTTGTCCACGGACACCAGTTCCCGGATGGCGCCGAGGAAGTATTCGGCCGGCAGTTCAGGCAGGGCAAGCCGGCGGGCCGACTTGTTCAGGCGCGCAGCGTTGGCCTCGGGACGGAAGGTCCAGACGGAGCCGTCGGCGTGCCGGTAGGCCTTGAGTCCTTCGAAGATCTCCTGGCCGTAGTGGAACACGGCAGCCGAGGGATCAAGCACGATCGGACCGTACGGTTCGATCCGGGCGTCGTGCCAGCCGCCGTTGCCGTCCGCGTCCACGCTGTAGTCGACGATGGCGGTGTGGTCGGTGAAGTAGTTGCCGAATCCCGGGTTTGCCAGGATGGCTGCACGCTCCTCGGCAGACTTCGGGTTCTCCGAGGGCTGCCGGGTGAATTCGACGCCATGGGCGGTCTGAGTCATGGTTCCTCCACGATCGGCCGCCCGGGGTTCAGCGCTGAACGGGAAGGCGGCATTTGGTGATTCGAGTAAAGCTTACGCCCGATGCCGGCGGCCCCGGCGCGGGCTACAGGCCGGCGGCGATGGCGTCGCCCACGGCGCTCGTGCTGCGTGCTGTGCCGTCGCGCTTTTCGACGTCGGCAACCACTGCGGCTTCGATCCTGCGGGCGGCTTCGGTGTAGCCCAGGTGGTCCAGCAGGAGGGATGCGGAAAGGATGGCCGCGGTGGGGTCTGCCTTGCCCTGGCCTGCAATGTCCGGCGCGGACCCGTGGACCGGCTCAAACATGGACGGCGCGGTGCGGTCCATGTTGATGTTGCCGGAGGCTGCCAGGCCGATGCCGCCGGTAATGGCCGCGGCGAGGTCGGTAAGGATGTCGCCGAACAGGTTGTCGGTGACGATGACGTCGAAACGGGACGGGTCGGTGACCATGAAAATGGTGGCGGCGTCCACGTGCAGATAGTCATGGGTGACTTCGGGGAATTCCTGGGCCACGGCTTCGACGGTGCGCTTCCACAGGTGCCCGGCATAGACCAGGACGTTGTGTTTGTGGACCAGCGTCACGTGCTTGCGCTCCCGCAGGCTGGCGCGGCGGAACGCGTCCCGGACCACGCGCTCCACGCCGTGGGCGGTGTTCAGGGAGACTTCGGTGGCGACCTCATGCGGGGTTCCCGCCCGCAGCGTGCCGCCGTTGCCCACGTACGGGCCTTCGGTTCCTTCGCGGACCACGATGAAGTCGATGGGGCCGGGGTTGGCCAGCGGGCTGCCGACGGTTCCGTAGAGCCGGGAGGGCCGCAGGTTGACGTAGTGGTCCAGGCTGAAGCGGAGCTTAAGGAGCATCTCTCGTTCGATGATGCCGGACGGGATGCGGGTGTCGCCGGGAGCTGCACCCACAGCGCCGAACAGGATGGCATCACGTGTCCGCAGGTCTGCGAGGACCTCGTCCGGCAGGGTCTCGCCCGTGGCAAGCCAGTGCTCCGCACCGAGCTTGTAATGGGTCTGATTGAGCTCCACGCCTTCTGCCGCCACAGCCTTTTCCAGGACTTTGACTGCCTCGGCAATGACTTCGGGGCCAATGCCGTCACCGGGGATTACTGCGAGGTTGATGGAGGATGCGCTCATGTTTTCAGGGTAGCCAAGATATCCATATGGTGGTCAAAATGTCTCAGCTTTTGGACACAAGCGCATCCGCGCATCAAGGGCGGCCGGCGGCGCTACTCCGCGGGTTCCTCGAACTTGGGGAAAACAGGAGTGGGCGCGGGCAGTGCGGTGGCCGGCACGATCGGCGTCGCGGTCGCGGCGAACTGCCGGGCGTCGCCCTCGGGCTGGCCGAGCGCGTCCAGGAGCTTGGCCGACGCGCCGGGCATGACAGGCTGGGCCAGGATGGCCACGATCCGCAGGACCTCGAGCGTCACGTAGAGGACGGTGTTCATGCGTTCGACGTCGGTCTTCCGCAACACCCAGGGCGCCTGCTCGGCGAAGTAGGCGTTGGTGTGGTGCAGCACGCCCCAGATGGCCTCGAGGGCGCGGCTGAACTCCTGCTTGTCGAAGGCGGCGCGGGCGGTCTCCAGCAAACCGTTCGCCTGGGCGAGGATGGCGTCGTCTTCGGCCGTGAAGGCCCCGGGGGTGGGTACCGCGGCGTCACAGTTCTTCGCCACCATGGACAGGGAGCGCTGGGCCAGGTTGCCGAAGTTGTTCGCGAGGTCCGCGTTCATCCGGCCCACGATGGCCTCGTGGTTGTAGCTGCCGTCCGCGCCGAAGGGAACTTCGCGCAGGAAGAAGAACCGCACCTGGTCCAGGCCGTAGCGGGCCACGAAGTCCGCCGGCGCCACCACGTTGCCCAGGGACTTGGACATCTTGACCCCGTTGTTGTGCAGGAAGCCGTGGATCATCACGCGCTTGGGCAAATCCAGCCCGGCGCTCATCAGGAAGGCGGGCCAGTAGATGGCGTGGAACCGGGAGATGTCCTTGCCGATGATGTGGACGTCGGCGGGCCAGTACTTCCGGAACTTCTCCGAGTCCACGTCCGGGTAGCCGACGCCGGTGAGGTAGTTGGTCAGTGCGTCCACCCAGACGTACATGACGTGCTTGTCGTTTCCCGGGACGGGTACGCCCCAGTCGAAGGTGGTCCGGCTGATGGACAGGTCCTCCAGGCCGCGCTTGACGAAGCTGATGACCTCGTTGAACCGGTACTGCGGGGCACCGAACCCGGGGTGGGACTCATAGAGGGCCAGCAGCTTGTCCTGGTAGGCGGAGAGCCGGAAGAAGTAGCTCTCCTCCGCCGTCCACGTCACTTCGGTGTCCGTCTCTTTCGAGTAGCGCACGCCGTCGTCCTTCAACACCGTCTCATCCTCGGCGTAGAAGGCCTCGTCCCGGACGGAGTACCAGCCCTCGTACTTGTCGAGGTAGATGTCCCCATTGGCTTCCATCTTCTTCCAGATGGCCTGCGAGGCCGCGTAGTGGTCCTCGTCGGTGGTGCGGATGAAGCGGTCGTAGCTGATGCCCAGGGCGGAGTGCGCAGCCTTGTAGACCTCTGCGTTCCGGTCCACCAGTTCCTTGGGCGTGATGCCTTCCTTCTCCGCGGTCTGGGCAATCTTCATGCCGTGCTCGTCCGTGCCGGTCAGGAACATCACGTCATAGCCGTCCAGCCGCTTGAAGCGCGCCATGGCGTCGGTGGCAATGTACTCGTAGGCGTGCCCGATGTGCGGTACGCCGTTGGGGTAGGTGATGGCCGTGGTGATGTAGAACGGCGTTTTCTCTGGAGCAGTCACGGTGCGGACGGTTACCTTCGGTGCGGGGTGGGCGGACTAGATCAGTTCTGTCAGGGTATCGCTCAGGCGGACCAGTTCATGGTCGTGCGAGGCCACCAGGACGGCGATGCCGTCGGAGGTGGTGTCCTTCAGGATGCTGATGATGCGGTTGGCGGAGGCACGGTCCAGGGAGGCGGTGGGCTCGTCCACCACCAGGACCCTGGTGCCGAGGATCAGGGCACGGGCAATGGCTACGCGCTGCCGTTCACCGCCGGAGAGCTGGGCGGGACGGTGCCGCATGCGGCGGCCCAGGCCCACCAGGTCCAGCAGGTCCTTGGCCATGTCGCGGCGCTGGTCCACCTCGCCGTCGGGAACGGCGGGCAGGAGGACGTTTTCCAGGGCGCTCATGCCGTCGATCAGGGCACCGCCCTGGTCGACGTAACCGATCAGGGCACGACGACGGTCGGCGATTTCATCGTCGCCCATGCTTTCGAGGGAATCGCCTTCCCAGAAGACGCGGCCAGACGTCGGCAGGGTAAGGCCCGCGCCGACGGTCAGGATGCTGGTCTTGCCGGAGCCGCTTCGGCCGGCAACGCAGTGCATCTCGCCGGCGTGCAGGGTCAGGTCGAAACCTTCCACCACGCTGACGGCCTCGGCGCCGCCCTTGCCGCCGCCGTAGCGGATGGTGATGTCGCGCATCTCCAGCGGGGTGGCGTGGTCAGCCGACTTGACGATGGTGTTGGCCCGGGTCTGCAGGGGGACCTCGTTGGAGCCGCTCCTGCGGCTGCGCTGGACGTTCGTCGGGTTTGTCATTGGACCACTTTCGTTGCAATCGGTATCCAGCAAATTACAGCCACCAGCCCGGCTGCGGCAGCCCAGATGGCTGCGTAGGGGGCCAGCAGCAGGCCGATGCCCAGGGCGCCCAGCACGCCCAGCGGCAGGGCCACGGTTCCCACCAGCGCGTTCTCGAACAACCGCACCTGGCGCAGCATGTCCGGGTTCCAGCCCATGGCCTGGAGGATGCCCAGGTATTGGCGCTTGGCGTTGAGCTCGAACCGGCCGGTCACCAGGGTCAGGACCAGCCCCACGGCGACGCCGGCAAGTGCCAGCAGGATGCTGGGGAGCGTCACGCTGGCGGCGGCCAGGCCGCTCAATGCGCTTGCACCGGCGGCGCGGGGAATGTCGATCAACAGGGCAATCAGGCCGCCGACTGCCGCGCCGAAGACACCAACGGCAACGGCGAGCGACAAGGTGTTGAACTTGTTGGTGCTCAGCTGCCGGTTGGCGAAGGTGAGCGGTGAATCGACGGGGATGAGGCGTTCGTCGTGCTGCGGTTCCTGGTCGATCACGTCGCGGTGGCGCAGCTGCCGGGCGGCGAACAGCGCTGCAGCGCAGTAGAGCACCAGGACGGCCGCGCACACCAGTGCGGTGGCCAGGCTCCAGCTCAGCAGGCTCAGCACGATGCCAGCAGCAGCGAGCAGCACGGCCCCGACGCCGAATTCCTCGAGCACCCAGCTTCGGATCCGGCGCTGGGTCCAGCCCATGGCCCGCAGGGTTCCGGCCTCGCTGCGGCGTTTGCGGATGTAGCTCACTGTCGAGGCACCGGTGAGGAGGGCCGCCCCGCACAGCGTCAGGAAAAGGAGTGTGATGTTGGTTCCGGAAAGCGCTCCTGCCACGGCCTCTGCGGCGTTCTGGCGGACCCAGGACTGCTTGACGGTGCCGAGTGCTGATTCCTTTCCGGCGCCGTCCTTGGAGTAGCCGGGAACGAAGATGCTGGTGTCCTCACGGGCGGAACCCGCCACCACGGTGGCATCCAGGCCCATGTCCCGGATCTCGGCGGCGAGCTTCTCCACCTCGGGCTGGGCGTCCTTCCAGCTGCCCGGCGCCTTGGCGCGGACGCGGACGGCGTCGATGACGGCGGCGTTCTGCTTGTAGCCCCGCGCGGCAGCGAGTCCGTAGAAGTCCGTGATGGCACCGGCGGACTGGCTGGCCAGTCCCGTGGCGCTGAGCGACGGCTTCAGCTCCGCGGCCGGAACGTCCTTGCCGGAAGCGTCCTTGGCCAGGGTGAACGGCGTGGGGTCGTACCCGCCCAGCGGCAGCTTGTTGACGTCGCCGGAGGCTGCCTCCACAGCGGCGGGGTCGAACGTACCGTAGACCATGGGCAGCGGCTGCGCAGACTGCTGCTGGCCGGTAGGCAGGTTGTCGCGGTAGGACCGTTCGTCAACCGGGTCACGCTGGGTCTGGTCGACCGGCGCGCCGTTGGACGCCTTGTCGGGAAGCCGGTTGACGGTGACCCAATCCCCGGGCACGGCCGTCTTGTCCACGGCACCATTGGAGGCGGTGTCGCCGTCCGTGTACTTGGGGGCGCCTGCGAAATTGGTGCTCCACTTGGCCGGGGTGTACAGGCCCGGGTTGAAGTTGCCGGACGCGCCCAGCAGTGAGGAGTGGTCCGTCGAACCCGGCCAGGACAACACGAACGGGTCCTTGGAAACGAACGGCAGGTAATCCTTGCCCAGGGATTTCGAGACGGTTCCGACGTCCTTGACGACCTTGCCGGCGTCGTCGATTTCTTCGATCTTGACGTTGTACTTCAGGTCCAGCGACGTGCCGGAGCGCACGATCAGCGGTACCGCCTGCGAACCGGTGGTCAGCTGGCCGTTGCGCTTGGCCTGCTGGTACTGGGTCATCAGGGGCGCCCAGTACTTGAGCTTGACGCCGAGGAAGTCGGGTCCTTCCTTGAGCTGGTCCATGCTGATGCCGCTGGTGAAGAGACCTTCAAGGTAGCGGCCCACGGCGCCGGCGTCGCGGGCATCAGCCGGCGGCGCCTTCTCGAGCGGGGCCAGGAAGTCACCGGCGGAGCCGAGGAGTGCCCGTTCGGCGGCAGGGTCGACTGCCACGACGGATTCGGTGACCTCAGGGGCCATGGGGAGTGCCACGGAGAGGTTGAAGAGGTTGTGTTCGGAGCCGCCGGCGGGCGCGGGGAACTTAATGCCCGTCTCCCCTGCCGGCGCGGCGATGCGGATGCTGCTGCCGCCGGCGGCCTTCTCCTCCACGAGCTTCGCCTTGCCCAGGGTGCCCTCGGCCGTGGTCTTGAACAGGGTTTGTTCGGAGTTCCCGTCGGAGCTCACGGCGCTGGCGGTGAGGCGGTACTTCTTGGCGGCATCGGTCAGGACGGATTCCGCGGCCGGCCACTTGTCCGGGGCGGTGGCGCCGGCAGCCTGGTCCGCCGTGGCGCTGCCGGCCAGTCCGGCGTTGTAGCCCAGGTAATCCATGGCGTCGAGGCGGGGCGTCTCCAGGTTCTGGGTGACGCGCGAGACCAGGCTGATGGGGGCGGCCACGGATGTGCCGGACAGCTTCCGGATGGAGTCCAGCTGGTCGAAGCCGATGCCGCCCGCGCCGTTGGCGATTTCGGGCTGCAGAAGGGCGCCGGAGGGAGCCTTGGCCTGGACCAGGATGTCGTAGAGCCCCCTCGAGTTTTCATCGACCGTCCGGTTGAGCGCAGCCTGTGACTGGCTTTGGACGACGACCGACAAGCACATGGCTGCGATCAAGATGGCCGCGGTCAACAGCAGCACCCTGCTTCTGATGAACCTCTGGACGGCGTTCATGGAACTCCCTGAAACCTGGATTGCGTGCGCGCACTTCCGTCCCCCGGGCAGGCGTGGGCAATGACGGACGGATGTGCAAAAGGTATTGGCCGGCCTGCCGGCTACGGTCCTGAATAAGGACCCAGCCATTGTAAGCAGACCGGCCAATCATACGTGGATCCGCCGGGAGGTACCCCGTCGGAGGAGCGGCTACGGCGTTTCGGCCGGTGTGTCGCGTTAGTCTTCCAGGTCCACTTCCCGGACCATCTCGGCGCCGATGCCGGCCTTGATGGCGTCCAGTACCTGCTGCGGAACGGAGCTGTCGATGGTCAGCAGGGCGAGGACCTTGCCGCCCTCGTCGGAGCGCGCAACCTGCATGCCGGCGATGTTGATGTTGTTCATGCCCAGGATGTGGCCGATGGTTCCGATCACGCCGGGGCGGTCGGTGTAGGCAACCACCACGAGGTGCTCGCTGATGGGGATTTCCACCTCGAACCCGTTGATGCCCACCAGCTTCTCGATCTGCTTGGGGCCGGTCAGGGTGCCGGCCACGGAGATCTGGCTGCCGTCGCTGAGGGCGCCGCGCAGGGTCAGGACGTTGCGGTAGGACTCGGTGTCGGGGGTGGTGATGAGGCGGACGTTGATGCCGCGCTGCTCGGCGATGACGGGCGCGTTGACGTACGAGACCTGCTCGGTCACGACGTCGGCGAAGATGCCCTTCAGCGCGGCGAGTTCAAGCACCTTGACATCCAGCGAGGAGATTTCGCCGGCCACTTCGACGTCGAACTGGGTCAGGGAGGCGTGGGTCAGCGCGGTGAAGATGCGGCCCAGCTTCTCGATCAGCGGGATGCCCGGGCGGACGTCGGGGGCGATGACGCCACCGGCGACGTTGACGGCGTCCGGCACAAGCTCGCCCGCGAGGGCCAGGCGTACGGACTTGGCAACGGAGACGCCGGCTTTTTCCTGCGCTTCGTCCGTGGAGGCGCCCAGGTGGGGGGTGACCACGACGTTGTCGAGCTTGAAGAACGGCAGGTCCGTGCTGGGTTCCTTGGCGAAGACGTCCACGCCGGCGCCGGCGATTTCGCCGTCCTGCAGGGCCGTGAAGAGCGCTTCCTCGTCAACGAGGCCGCCACGGGCCACGTTGACCACGTAGGCGGTCGACTTCATCTTCTTGAACGCATCTGCGCCCAGCATGCCCACGGTCTCGGGGGTCTTGGGCATGTGGATGGTGATGAAGTCGGACTGCGCCAGGAGTTCGTCCAGGGTAGCCAGCTGCACGCCGAGCTGTGCGGCGCGGGCGGAGGTGATGTAGGGATCGTAGGCAAGGATCTTGGTGTCGAAGCCCTTGAGGCGGGCTGCCACGAGGGCGCCGATGCGGCCCAGGCCGATGATGCCGATCTTCTTTTCGAACAGCTCGATGCCGGTGTACTTGGAGCGCTTCCACTCGCCGTCCTTAAGGGCGGCGCTGGCCTGCGGGATGTGGCGGGCCAGGCTGAGGATATGGCCTACGGTGAGTTCGGCGGCGGACACGATGTTGGACGTGGGGGCGTTGACCACCATCACGCCTGCCTGGGTTGCGGCCTTGATGTCCACGTTGTCCAGGCCCACGCCGGCGCGGGCGATGACCTTCAGGTTCTTGGCCGCGGCGATCGCTTCGGCGTCCACCTGGGTGGCGGAGCGGACCAGGATGGCGTCTACGTCGCTGATCGCCGAGAGCAGCTGGGAACGGTCTGCGCCGTCGGTCTGTCGGATTTCAAAGTCCGGGCCAAGGGCCTCGACGGTGGCGGGGGAAAGTTCTTCGGCGAGCAGTACTACGGGTTTTGACACGGCTGATCCTCTGCGTTGCAGTCCTGGGGATGGAAACAAGTCTAGGCGGACGGAAAGGCCGGGCTCACATTGTTAAGTGTGAACCCGGCCTCACCATTGGGGTATAAGCGGTGGCGCAGCAGCCTTAGCGGGCCGCGGAGCCTTCCACGTAGTCCACGTCCTGCTGCTGCCAGGAGAACAGGGAGCGCAGCTCGCGGCCGACGGCCTCGATGGGGTGCTGCTCGGCCTTGGCGCGCAGTTCCTTGAACTCGACGGCGCCGTTGTCCTGGTCCTCGATGAAGCGCTTGGCAAACGCACCGGACTGGATGTCGGCCAGGACGGCCTTCATGTTTTCCTTCACCTCGGGGGTGATGACGCGCGGGCCGGAGACGTAGTCGCCGTATTCTGCGGTGTCGGAGACGCTCCAGCGCTGCTTGGCGATGCCGCCTTCCCACATGAGGTCGACGATGAGCTTGAGCTCGTGCAGCACCTCGAAGTAGGCGATCTGCGGCTGGTAGCCGGCTTCGGTGAGGGTTTCGAAGCCGTACTGGACCAGCTGGGAAACACCGCCGCACAGTACGGCCTGCTCGCCGAAGAGGTCCGTTTCGGTCTCTTCGGTGAAGGTGGTCTTGATGACGCCGGCGCGGGTGCCGCCGATGGCCTTGGCGTAGGACTTGGCCAGCTCCCAGGCGTTGCCGGACGCGTCCTGTTCCACGGCGATGATGTCCGGGATGCCACGGCCGGCTTCGAACTCGCGGCGCACGGTGTGGCCGGGAGCCTTCGGGGCGATCAGGATGACGTCGACGCCCTCCGGAGCCTGGATGTAGCCGAAGCGGATGTTGAAGCCGTGGGCGAAGGCGAGGGCCTTGCCGGGGGTCAGCTTGTCCTTGATGGAGTCGTTGTAGATGGCGCGCTGGTGCTGGTCCGGTGCCAGGATCATGATGACGTCGGCCCATTCGGCAGCGTCGGCAACGTTCTTGACCGTGAAGCCTGCGTCCTCGGCCTTGGCGGTCGACTTGGAGCCGTCCTTCAGCGCGATGACAACCTCGACGCCGGAATCCCGCAGGTTGAGCGCGTGGGCGTGGCCCTGGGAACCGTAGCCAACGATGGCAACTTTGCGGCCCTGGATGATCGACAGGTCGGCGTCATCGTCGTAGAACATTTCAGTCACTTGCGTAACTCCTCTTGAGTGGTTGTAGATAGTGGTCTTGCGGTGCTGCGGTTACGGGCGCGTGGTGCCGCCTGGAGGCAATGCCTAGGCGGAGCGGAGCGCCCGGTCACTCATGGAGCGGGATCCCCGTCCAACGGCCAGGGTGCCGGACTGCACAATTTCGCGGATGCCGAAGGGCTCCAGCACTGAGAGCAGGGCTGTGAGCTTTTCGGGGTGGCCGGTGGCCTCGATGACGACGGAGTCGGTGGACACGTCGACCACTGAGGCACGGAACAGGTCTGCGGCCTGGGTTACCTGCAGGCGTGTTGCGGCATCCGCACGTACCTTGACCAGGATGTGGTCGCGCTGTACGGAAGATTCGGGGGTGAGCTCAACGATCTTGATGACGTTCACCAGCTTGTTGAGCTGCTTGGTGACCTGTTCGATGAGGTCGCCGTCGGCGTCGACCACCACCGTCATGCGGGATACGCCCGGCACTTCGGTCGGGCCAACGGCCAGGGAGTTGATGTTGAAGGCGCGGCGGGCAAAGAGGCTGGCCACGCGGGTCAGGACGCCGGGCTTGTCCTCAACCAGGACGGAAAGTGTGTGGCGGGTCATGCTCAGTCTTCCTCTTCCCATTCCGGGGTCATGTTGCGGGCAACCTGGATCTGGTCGTTGCTCACGCCGGCGGGCACCATTGGCCACACCATGGAGTTGGGGCTCACCACGAAGTCGATGACCACGGGGCGGTCGTTGATTTCGAGCGCCTTCTGGATGGTGGCATCGATGTCTTCTTCGCGTTCAACACGGAACGACGCGCAGCCATAGGCCTCCCCCAGCTTGACGAAGTCCGGGATGCGGACCGTGTCGTGGCCGGTGTTGAGGTCGGTGTTCGAGTAGCGGCCCTCGTAGAAGAGGGTCTGCCACTGCCGCACCATGCCCAGCGAGGAGTTGTTGATGACAGCCACCTTGATGGGGATCTTGTTGATGGCGCAGGTGGCCAGTTCCTGGTTGGTCATCTGGAAGCAGCCGTCGCCATCGATCGCCCAGACGACGCGGTCCGGGTTGCCTACCTTGGCGCCCATGGCTGCCGGGACGGCGTATCCCATGGTGCCGGCGCCGCCGGAGTTCAGCCAGGCGTGGGGGCGTTCGTACTTGATGAACTGGGCGGCCCACATCTGGTGCTGGCCCACGCCTGCCACATACACGCCGTCGGGGCCGGTCAGCTCACCGATCCGCTTGATGACCTTCTGCGGTGCGATCAGTCCGTCGTCCGGTTCCGTCCAGCCCAGCGGGTAGGTTTCCTTGAGGTTGTTCAGGAAGGCCCACCAGGTGGTGAGGTCCGGGGTTCCGGAAGCATCGAACTGGCCGCGCACGGCCTCGGTCAGTTCCGGGATGATCTCCTTGACGGAGCCAACGATGGGAACGTCGGCGGCGCGGTTCTTGGAAATCTCCGCAGGATCGATATCGGCGTGGATGACCTTGGCGTTGGGCGCGAAGGTCTTCAGCACGCCGGTGACGCGTTCATCGAAGCGGGCACCGAGCGTGATCAGCAGGTCGGACTGCTGCAGGGCAGTGACAGCGGAGACGGTGCCGTGCATGCCGGGCATGCCGACGTGCTGCGGGTGGGAGTCCGGGAACGCGCCCTTGGCCATGAGGGTGGTCACCACCGGCGCGCCGGTGGCTTCGGCGAGGGCGAGCAGCTCGGCCGAGGCGTGCGCCTTGACCACGCCGCCGCCCACGTACAGGACAGGCTTGGTGGACGCGGCAATGAGTTTGGCCGCTTCGCGGACCTGCTTGTTGTGCCCGCGGGTCACCGGCCGGTAGCCCGGCAGGTCGATTTTCGGCGGCCAGGAGAAGGTCATCTGGCCCACCTGGGCATCCTTGGCGACGTCCACCAGCACGGGGCCGGGACGGCCGGTGGAGGCCAGGTGGAAGGCCTCGGCCATGACGTGCGGGATGTCGTTGGGGTCCGTCACCAGGAAGGAGTGCTTGGTGATGGGCATCGTGATACCCACGATGTCGGCTTCCTGGAAGGCGTCGGTGCCGATCACGCCGCTGGAAACCTGGCCGGTGATGGCCACCAGGGGCACGGAGTCCATGTGGGCATCCATGATGGCGGTAACGAGGTTGGTGGCCCCGGGGCCCGAGGTGGCGATGCAGACGCCCACCCGCCCGGTGACCATGGCGTAGCCTTGCGCGGCGTGGCCGGCTCCCTGTTCGTGACGGACCAGCACGTGGTTCATGGTGGAGGCCATCAGGGGGTCGTAGGTGGGCAGGATCGCGCCACCAGGCAAACCGAAAATGTCGTCGACGCCGAGTTCTTCGAGCGAGCGGACGATTGCTTGCGAGCCGGTCATCACCGTCGGGGGTACGACGTTGTTCGGCCCAAGGACAGGAGAGACGGCAGCAAGGTCGGCGACGACGGCGGCATGGTCAGCCGTCCGGTCGGCGCGTTCCGGAGCCTTGGGGGCTCCAGCGGACTTGGTGGCCATCAGCGAGGGGCTGATGGGCGATCCTTTGCTCATCGGACTCTTCCTTGTGGATCTTCTGGTTCTGGAATTGCTTTGGAACGGTGGGAATAAAAAAACCCCTCGGCCTGGCGGCTTTGTGAGGGGTTTGCGCGTGACTGTTCGTTACCAGGGGCTAATGTGCCACGCGCTTGGTAAGGACGACGACAATGCCGGTAACGAAAGTCATGCGTTTAGTTTTCCCTCTTGGCCAGATGGGTGTCAACGAGCAACAACCCTATCTCACCATGTGGACTTCATTGTCCACGGAATGACCCTACCCCAAACTTCCGGCGCGAGCGCCGTCAGCCTGGGGCCCCTCGGGTCACCCCTTATTAAGCCCTGCCGCCTCCCGCAGCCACGTCCCGGGAGGCACCAATGGAACTCATATCAGCCGGTGTAGGCGCCTTGGCTGGCGCTGTGCACAAGCTTGGCGTACTTGGCGAGCACGCCCTTGGTGTACCGGGCGGGCAGCGGCTCCCAGCCCACCTTGCGGGCCTCGAGCTCGGCCTCCTCCACCAGCAGGTCGAAGGTGCGCGCGGCAATGTCCACCCGGATCCTGTCGCCGTCCTGCACGAAGGCGATGGGGCCGCCGTCGACCGCTTCCGGTGCCACGTGGCCGATGCACAGGCCGGTGGTGCCGCCGGAGAACCGCCCGTCGGTGAGGAGCAGGACGTCCTTGCCGAGTCCCGCGCCCTTGATGGCGCCGGTGATGGCGAGCATTTCGCGCATGCCGGGCCCGCCCTTGGGACCTTCGTAGCGGATGACGACGACGTCTCCGGCCTTGATCCCGCCGTTATCGAGGGCATCCAGGGCGCCCTGCTCCCGTTCGAAGACGCGGGCGGTGCCCTCAAAGACGTCGGCGTCGAAGCCGGCACTCTTCACGACGGCTCCTTCCGGGGCCATGGAGCCGTGCAGGATGGTGATGCCGCCGGTCTTGTGGATCGGGTTGTCCAGGGCGCGCAGGATCTTGCCGTCGACGTCGGGCGGGTTGATCGCCGCAAGGTTCTCCGCCACGGTCTTGCCCGTGACGGTGAGGCAGTCCCCGTGCAGCAGGCCGGCGTCGAGCAGTGCTTTCATGATCACCGGCACGCCGCCGATCCGGTCGACGTCGGTCATCACGTAGCGGCCGAAGGGCTTGAGGTCGCCCAGGTGCGGGATCCTGTCGCCGATGCGGTTGAAGTCGTCCAGGGTCAGTTCCACCTCTGCCTCACGGGCAATGGCCAGCAGGTGCAGGACGGCGTTGGTGGAGCCGCCAAAGGCCATGGTGACGGCGATGGCGTTCTCGAAGGCCTCCCGGGTCATGATGTCCCGGGCCGTGATGCCCAGCCGCAGCAGGTTGACCACCGCTTCGCCGGACTTGCGGGCGAACTCGTCACGACGGCGGTCTGCCGAGGGCGGTGCAGCGGAGCCGGGGAGGGACATGCCCAGGGCCTCCCCGATGCAGGCCATGGTGTTGGCGGTGTACATTCCGCCGCAGGCGCCTTCGCCGGGGCAGATGGCCTTTTCGATGCGGGTGAGGTCCTCCATGCTCATCTTGCCGGCGGCGCAGGCACCCACCGCCTCGAAAGCGTCAATGAGGGTGACTTCCTTTTCCGAGCCGTCCTCCAGCTTGACCCAGCCGGGCATGATGGACCCGGCGTAGAGGAACACACTGGCAAGGTCCAGCCGGGCTGCTGCCATGAGCATGCCGGGCAGGGACTTGTCGCAGCCGGCCAGCAGGACGGAGCCGTCGATCCGCTCGGCCTGCATGACGGTCTCGACGGAGTCGGCGATGACTTCGCGGGAGACCAGGGAGAAGTGCATGCCCTCGTGGCCCATGGAGATCCCGTCAGACACCGAAATGGTGCCGAACTGCATCGGGAAGCCGCCGCCCGCATGGACACCCTCCTTGGCACCCTGGGCCAACCGGTTCAGGGAGAGGTTGCAGGGGGTGATTTCGTTCCAGGAACTGGCCACTCCCACCTGCGGTTTCACGAAGTCGTCATCACCCATCCCGACGGCCCGGAACATGCCGCGGGCGGGGGCCGCGTGGATGCCATCGGTGACGACGCGGCTGCGGGGCTTGATGTCCGGTTTGTTCCCGGCTGTGGTCTGGGCGTCAGTCATAGGGGAAAGTCTAGGACCCGACTGGTGGCTGGAACGACCCTCCGGCGCCCCGGGATTCGCAAAACTCCTGAAATTACCGCCAAATACTGGACAGGCATCCCCAGCAAGGGGTTTACAGCTGTCCCATGGCGCGCGGCTGCCTCCCCCGTCCCGTTTACAACGGGCCCTCCCCCACACGCCGGGGCATCTCTGGACAGCGGTGGCCACCCCACGTAGCGTCGGGGAAAGGACACCCATCCACCTGCATCGAAGGGCCTGCCATGGACATTGTTTTCTGGATCATCCTGATTGTCGTCATCGTCGCCGTCGTTTGGTGGCTGCTTAGACGCAACAAATCCTCCAGCGCTCCAGGAGGTTCGGCAGCCGGCGCAAGGACTGACGGTACCCGTGCCGACGGAGCCCTGGAAGGGGGCAGCGCCGCAGCCTCGGCCGCTGCTGCGGGGACTACCGGCATCCCGACAGCGGCCGGGTTCGGGAGAGCCGCAGAACCGGCAGCACCCGTTACGGCGGAAGAACCCGCGGAATCCTCCGCAGCCGCGGCTCCGGTTGCCGCCCCCACGCAGGACGTGTCGTCCGGCGCGGCGGAGGCTTCCGGAGATGCCCACGCAGACGCCTCGGCCGGCACCGGTGCACCTGCTGACCGCCGGGAGGGGGACCAGCCCGCAGACCAGGCTGAATGGGAAACCCAGTGGTCCGAAGCCGGCCCCGGCGCATCCCGGTCCGGAACGTCACTTTCCGGTGCAGCGGCCGCTGACCAGGTAGAACCGTCGACGGCGGGCGCCGGCACCGAAGCGGTGTCCGGACAGGCAGCGGAAGGTGCCCGCCCCGTCCACCATGACGAGTACACGGCCGCACACGCCCCCACGCTTCCCGGCGCAGAAACGGCGGCCGTGGAGGCCGTGGACGACGCCGGCACGGCCTTGGGCGGCCAGGCGCCCCAGCAGGAGGCGGACGACCTTGCCCCGGAAACCCGGCACGAGCATGCGGCGCAGGCACCTGCCGGCGGCCCCGGGAATGTTGGCGAGGCCGAAACCCTGGAACGGGCCCAGTCCTCTGCGCTGGTGGAAACCGGGGCGGACCACCACCAACCTTCCGGGCCGGGACAGGACTTCGCCCAGGAACAGGGCGCAGCAGCCGCCGAGCCTGCCGGACACCTGGCGGCCGATGAGCCTTACGGGGAAGGATCAGCCGCACCGGGCCCCGACGGAAGTGGGCCTGCGGACTACACGGTCAAGGGTGACGCCGCGGCAATGGTGTATTACGAAGAAGGACATCCGGACTATGAGCAGACCCGGGCGGAAGTCTGGTTCGAATCCGCCGCGCACGCGGAGGCCGCTGGCTTCCGCGCTCCACGGCGCAGACGGCTCTGACAGGGTGAAGGCCTGCCGCACAGCGGCGGGCCTTTCCTGTCTGTCCGCGTGCCTGGTGCTGGCCGGCTGCACGGGCGCGCCGGGGCCGTCCGCACCGGGCACGGGGCCTGAGACCGCCGCGAGTACCCCGGGAGCCGCCGTCGCCGGCCCTGCTCCCCCGTCCACGCAATCCGCCGCAACAACTCCTGCCCCCGCTGCACCCAGGGTCCAGGAACGGCTGGAACTGCAGTTGGATACGCCCTGGGCGGCGGTGTTCCTTCCGGACGGCACCGCCGTCATTTCCGAGCGCGGGACCGCCCTCCTGAAGGCTGTCCGCGATGGCCGGGCCACGACCCTCGGGAAGGTGCCTGGCGTGGCGCCGGCAGGCGAGGGAGGACTGCTGGGGCTTGCGCTGTCGCCGCAGTTCGACGCCGACCACTACCTCTATGCCTACCTGACAACGCAGGATGACAACCGGGTGGTCCGGCTCACCGTCGACGCCGCCGCCGGCGGTTCCCTGTCACTGGGGCAACCCCAAACCGTGTTTTCCGGGATTCCAAAGGCCGGCACCCACAACGGGGGAAGGATCCGGTTCGGCCCGGACGGTTTCCTCTACGTGGGCACCGGAGATGCCCAGCGACGCGAGCAGGCCCAGGACCCCATGGCCCTTGGCGGCAAGATCCTCCGGCTCCGCGCGGACGGCAGCCCTGCGCCCGGCAACCCGTTCGGAAACGCGGTTTACAGCCTGGGCCACCGGAACGTCCAGGGCCTCGCGTGGGACGAAGCGGGCAGGTTGTGGGCCAGCGAGTTCGGCCCGGACGTGGACGACGAGCTCAACCTGATCCTTCCGGGGGCCAACTACGGTTGGCCGGAAGTCACCGGAGCCCCGCACCGCGCCGGGTTCCAGGACGCGAAAGTCGTCTGGCCTTCCACGCGCGATTCCTCGCCCAGCGGCCTGGAGATAGCCGGCGGTATTGCCTACTTGGGTGCGCTCCGGGGCGAACGACTCTGGACCGTGCCACTCAAGGGAACTGAAGCCGGCAATCCTGTGGCCTATTTCACAGGAGAGTACGGCAGGATCCGGGACGTCATCCTGGCGCCCGGCGGGAGCTTGTGGCTGCTCACGAACGGCGAAAACCCTGATTTTGCGCTGGTTTTGCGGCCCCCGCGGTAAGCCAGGAACCTTCGGGAGGGCCGATTTCACTTGCACCGAAAGTTCGTGTAGAGTTTCATGTCGTTGCGGAGATCAACGGGAAAGAAAAAGCCCGGGGATGGAAGCAAAAAAGATGCACCTCTAGCTCAATTGGCAGAGCAATTGACTCTTAATCAATGGGTTCCGGGTTCAAGTCCCGGGGGGTGCACCACTGGGAAAATAGCCTCCGGTTTGTGGAAACACAGACCGGGGGCTGTTTTGTTTTACGCCCCCATCATCGATTGCTCCGTACCCGCCGTTTTCAGGGCTCAAAAGGACAACTACGGAGCAATCGATGGTCACGGTGGCGCGCGCGGGGCACAAAAAAGCGCGGCACCGGCTTTCGGGAAGCCGGCGCGCGCGCTTTTCTTTAGCGGGCTGCCGCAGGAACGACTACTTGGCGGCGTTGTCCACCAGGGCGGCGGCGTTGCTGGGAGTGGTAGAGAACTGGCTGGCCAGTTCCCGGACTACTGCCTTGAGTTCCTGGCGAAGCAGATCAGGGTCAATCGAGGAAGACGCGAGGACGGAGCGCTCCATTTCCACAGCCTGGGCAACGGCCTCCTTGCCCTGCTCGGTCAGCGATACCACATGGCTCCTGCGGTCCGAGGTGCTGCGCACCCGGGCGATGTGGCCGTGGGACTCAAGCCGGCTGAGGGTCTTGCCCATGGTCTGGGCCTGTACGCGGACGTACTGGGCAAGCTGGGCCTGGGTCATGGGCCCTTGCGCGGCAAGGACCTCGATGGCGATAACACCGGCATGGGTGAGGCCGATGGCGCCGAGTTTTTCGTTCCAGGAGTGCTCAACGAGTCGCGCAGCAGTGGACAGAAGGCGCCCTGTGGGCCAGTGATCCATATCAGGCATAGCAGCAAGTATAGCCAAATGCCGATTAGCACTCGCTCCACCTGCTTACTAGGCTGTTGTGTCCCGCCCGCAACAAGGAGAAAAACAATGGCTGAAAGACTCGTTACCGGCGACAAGGCCCCCGCTTTCACCCTGCAGGATTCCACCGGCAAGGACGTCAGCCTGGCTCCCCGCCCCGGCCGCTCCACCATCGTCTATTTCTACCCGGCGGCCTCCACCCCGGGCTGCACCAAGGAGGCCTGCGATTTCCGGGACAACCTGTCTTCCCTGCAGGCCGCCGGCTACGACGTCCTGGGCATCTCCCCCGACCCCGTCGAAAAACTGGCAAAGTTCGCCGCTAATGAGTCGTTGACCTTCCCGCTGCTCTCCGACGCCGACCACGCCGTGGCTGAGGCCTACGGCGCCTGGGGCGAAAAGAAGAACTACGGCAAGACCTACGAAGGCCTCATCCGCTCCACCATTGTGGTGGACCCGGACGGAAACGTGGCGCTGGCCCAATACAACGTCCGGGCCACCGGCCACGTGGCCAAGCTCAGGAGGGACCTCAGCCTGGACGGCTGACCCGGCCGCGGCCTGCCGGGGGGACCTGCCCGGCGCAACGCTACAATGGACTCTGGCATCCGCCGTCGAACGCTTGGCGTTCACGCCGGAAAGCCGCGCGCGAGTGGTGAAATTGGCAGACACGCAGGATTTAGGTTCCTGTGCCTTCGGGCGTGGGGGTTCAAGTCCCCCCTTGCGCACACTGGGAATCCCCCGGCTCCGGCCGGGGGATTCCTGCGTTAAGGACGGACGTTGGCTGCCTCCCTTTCCTGCCACGAATAGAAAAAATCCAAGGATCCACCCATCCGCCGCGGCCCACCCGGCGAATAGCCATTGAGACACCAGCCAAGGGCAGGTGCCCACCCCGAAGCAGGCTGCAGGCCACGGACACGCCGTCCGATGGCGGCAGGCCAACGATCCAAGGAGAACCCCAATGCAGACCTTCAAGCGCACCACATTCACCGTCGCAGGCATTGCAGCGGCCGCTCTGCTCAGCCTCACCGCCTGCGGCGGATCCGGCAGCACCTCCGGGTCTTCGGCGTCCGCGGCGCCGATGTCGTCCGCCCCCAGCTCCAGCATGGCGTCCCCGTCCAGCTCCAGCATGGCCTCCCCGTCCGCAGGCTCCTCGATGGGCGCCATGGACCCGGCCGCAAACCTGGTTGGCCCCGGCTGCGCCGCCTACGCCAAGCAGGTACCCACCGGCGCAGGTTCGGTGGAAGGAATGGCGCTGGATCCGGTGGCCGTCGCCGCCTCCAACAACCCCATCCTCACCACGCTCACCGCCGCGGTGTCCGGGAAGCTGAACCCCAAGGTAAACCTGGTCGACACGCTCAACGGCGGCGAATTCACCGTCTTCGCACCGGTGGACGACGCCTTCAAGAAGATCGACCCGGCCACCATTGAAACCCTGAAGACTGACGATGCCCTGCTGAGCAAGATCCTCACCTACCACGTGGTTCCCGGCCAGATCACCCCTGACAAGATCGCCGGCACGCACGCCACGGTCGAGGGCGGCTCCGTCACGGTCACCGGCAGCGGCGACAACCTCAAGGTGGACAACGCCAACGTGATCTGCGGCGGCGTCAAGACCAAGAATGCAACCGTCTACCTGGTCGACTCGGTCCTCATGCCCAAGTAAGCCCCACCAGGCCCCCCAGCACAGGGCCGGGCCCGCCACTCAACCGGCGGGCCCGGCCCTGGCGCGTCACAGGCCTGCCTGGGGCCGGCCACGAGCACCGTCCCCTAGACTGGATTCCGGCCCGCATGCGGCGGAGCCGGCAGCATCCAGAGGTGATAAACGAGTGCCCAGCAGTACATCGCGGCGGACGGTCATCAAGGCCGGCGCCGTCCTCATGGCGCTGGGCGTAACGTCGTGCACCGGGCTGCCGTCCCCCTCCCCCACCTCAGGCACGCCCAGTTCCCCGCCGGCGGAGCCCCAGGCCACCTTCAATTTCGGCACCGCGGCCCAGCCCCTGGGGCTGGACCCGGCACTGTCCAACGATGTGGAGTCCCAGCGCATCACCCGGCAGATCCTCGAAGGCCTGGTGGGGGTTGACCAGACCACCGGTAAGCCCACTCCGCTGCTGGCAACGGAATGGAACGAATCCAACGAGGGCCGCACCTACACCTTCAAGCTCCGCACCGGAGTCACCTTCCAGGACGGCACCCCCTTCAACGCCGACGCGGTCTGCAGCAACTTCAACCGTTGGTTCGCCTTCCCTGCCGAGCTGCGGAAGCAGGCACCGGGCAGCTCCTTCAAGGGCGTTTTCAAGGCACACTCCGACGAGCCCGGGCTGTCGATCTTCAAGAGCTGCACCGCGCTGGCCCCCGACACGGTCCAGATCGACCTCACCCAGCGGTTCACCGCCTTCCTGCAGGCACTGACCCTTCCGGCCTTTGCCATTGCTTCCCCGGCAGCCCTCGCCTCCGGCAAGGCGGACGTCCTGGACCAGAACCGGGGCGGCCAGGCCATGTCCGCCTTCGCCACGAATCCCGTTGGCACCGGCCCCTTCTCCCTTGCTGCCTGGGGCACCGACAACGTCACCCTGGCCAGCAACCCGGCCTACTGGGGTGACCGCGGCCAGATCGCCACCATCAACTTCCTGGCCTACAACCACCCCCAGACCCGCCTCCAGGCACTGCTGGACAGCAAGATTGATGGCTACGACGCCGTGACCGTCGGTAACTTCGACCAGCTGGTCAAGCGCGGCAAGCAGATTGTGCAGCGCGACCCGTTCTCGGTGATGTACGTGGGGATGAACCAGGACGTCCCGATCCTCCAGAACCAAAAGATCCGGCAGGCGGTGGAGCTGGCGATCGACAAGGAGACGTTGATCCGGAAATTCTTCATCGACAACACCGCCAAGGCCACACAGTTTGTTCCGCCCAAGATCAGCGGATTCAACAACGACGCGCCGGAACTCGGGCACGATCCTGCCAAGGCAAAGGATTACCTGAAGGAGGCCGGCTACGCCGGCGAGGAACTGAAGTTCTATTACCCCCTCAACGTCACCCGCCCGTACCTGCCCACACCCGAAAAGGTATACGCCGAACTCAGCCGGCAGCTCACCGCCGTCGGCTTCAACATCCGGCCCGTTCCCGTTGACTGGTCCGACGGCTACCTCCAGAAGGTCCAGTCCGCGGGCGACCATGCCCTCCACATCCTTGGCTGGAACGGCTCCTATTCGGACGCGGACAACTTCGTCGGGCCACTCTTCGGGGAGAAGAACGGCGAGTTCGGGTACCAGGATCCGCAGGTCTTCTCGAAGATCAACCGGGCACGCGGGCTTCCTGACGGGAAGGAGCGGGATGACCTTTATCACACCATCAACACCCAGATTGCCGCAACGGTGCCGGCTGTTCCCATCGCCTTCCCCATCTCCGCACTTGCCCTCTCGGACCGCGTGCTCAGCTACCCGGCGTCGCCTGTCTTAAATGAAGTTTTCACGAAGGTGCAGCTAAAGCCTTGACGGCCCGGGCCAATTTCAGTAAGAGGGCCGGGCGGGGATATTCTGTGACAGCCAGAGCCGCTGCAATCGGAGACTGATCGTGACCTTCATTTCCAAGACCCCACACGCCGACGTTGTCCTGATAGGCGGCGGCATCATGAGCGCCACGCTGGGGGCATTCCTCAAGCAGTTGGAGCCGAACTGGACCATTTCCCTGTTCGAGCGGCTGGACCAGCCTGGCCTGGAAAGCTCGGACCCGTGGAACAACGCAGGAACGGGCCACGCCGCCCTCTGCGAACTGAACTACTCCCCCGCAGCCAAGGACGGCTCCGTCAGTCCGAACAAGGCACTGCTCATCAACGAACAGTTCCAGCTGTCCCGCCAGTTCTGGTCCCACCTGGTGGACAACAACCTCATTGGATCCCCCAAGGGCTTCATCAACACCGTGCCGCACATGAGCTTCGTGATCGGCGAGGATCACGCACGGTTCCTGAAGACCCGGTATGAGGCACTGAAGCCGCACACCCTGTTCCGCAGCATGGAATACTCCGAAGACCACGCCCAGATCGCCAAGTGGGCTCCGCTGATCGTCAAGGGCCGCGACCCCAAGCAGCGCATTGCTGCCACCCGCGCCGCCGAGGGCACCGACGTCGACTTTGGCGCCTTGACCCGCGAGCTGACCTCCTACCTGGGGAACAACGGCGTCGAGATCAACTACGGCCACGACGTCACGGGGATCTCCCGCGCGTCCGACGGCGGCTGGGACCTGACGCTGAAGCACCCCCGGTCAGGGGAACACGGCAAGATCCACGCCAAGTTCGTCTTCGTGGGCGCCGGCGGCGGTGCCCTGCACCTGCTCCAGGCCTCCGGCATCCCGGAAAGCAAGGGCTACGGCGGATTCCCGGTTTCCGGCCAGTTCTTCCGCTGCACGGACGAAACCATCGCCGCCCAGCACAGCGCCAAGGTCTACGGCCAAGCGTCCGTGGGCGCGCCTCCCATGTCGGTCCCGCACCTGGACAGCCGCTACGTCAACGGCAAGCGTTCGCTCCTGTTCGGCCCGTACGCCGGCTTCTCCACCAACTTCCTGAAGAACGGCTCGTACCTGGACCTGCCCCTGTCCATCCGTCCCGGCAACATCATTCCGATGCTCGCCGTTGCCAAGGACAACATGGACCTCACCGCCTACCTGGTCAAGGAAGTGGTCAAGCGCCACGACCAGAAGGTGGAGGCACTGCGGGAGTACTACCCGGAGGCAAAGGGCAGCGACTGGGAACTCATCACCGCCGGCCAGCGTGTACAGATCATCAAGAAAGACCCGCAAAAGGGCGGCATCCTCCAGTTCGGCACTGAAGTGATTGCCGGCCGCGACGGCTCCATCGGTGCGCTCCTGGGCGCTTCGCCGGGGGCGTCCACCGCTGTCCCCATCATGATCGAGCTGCTCCAGAAGACGTTCCCCAAGAACTTCAAGGGCTGGCAGTCCAAGCTCAAGGACATGATGCCCGGCTACGGGGTGAAGCTGGACGAGAGTCCGGACCTCGCCGCGGAGCTGGAACGGGCAACGGCCAAGTCCCTCCAGCTGGAGAGCGTTTCCGCCAGCCGCTGACCCTGCCGGGGCCAGCGGCTGGCACCCCCAGGGCTTGTACCAGTCACTTAGACCCCCAGGAGACCACCCATGTTCCGGTTGGCGCACCTTTCCCTGGCGAACCGGGCCCTGATCGCGTTGATCACCGTTTTCGCCTCGGTGTTCGGCGTGATCACCATGTCGTCGCTGAAGCAGGAGCTCATCCCTTCGATTGAGTTTCCGCAGATCACGGTGCTCAGCTCCATGCCGGGGGCGTCCCCCGAAGTGGTGGACAAGCAGGTCAGCGGCCCGCTGGAGAAGGCGCTGAACGGCGTGGAGGGGCTGGAATCCACCTCCTCCACATCGCGGACCGGCGTCTCCCAGATCACCATGGTGTTCACCTACGGTTCGAACCTGGACCGGGCGCGCAACCAGATCGACCGGGCCATCTCCAACGCCAAACGGACGCTGCCCAGCGACGTCCAGCCGCAGGCCATCGCCGGCAGCATCAGCGACTTTCCCATTGTTTTCCTGGCCGTCTCGTCGGACAAGCCGCTCAGTGAACTGAACGCGGACCTGCAGCGCCTCAGCGTGCCCAGGCTGCAGAAGATCGACGGCGTCCGCAGTGCCGACGTCACGGGCGGCGCCTCCCAGCACATCGAGATCCTCCCGCGCACCGACGCCATGGCGACGGCGGGGGCAGGCGTCACCGCCATCCGCGACGCCCTGTCCAACAACGGCGCGCTGGTTCCGGCCGGAACACTCCAGGACCAGGGCAAGACCCTCTCGCTGCAGATCGGCAGCCCAGTGGATTCCCTCGACGCCATCAAGGCCCTGCCGCTGGCCGGAGCCAAAAACGGGGCGACTATCGGTTCCGTTGCCGATGTTTCCCTCAAGGACGACGAGCGAACCTCCATCACCCGTACCAACGGCGCCGAGACTCTCGCCGTGTCCGTGACCAAGAAACCTGAGGGCGACACCGTAGGGATCTCGCACGCCGTGCGGGACTCGCTGAACGACCTGGAGGCCGAGCTGGGGTCGAACGCAAAGTTCACGCCCGTGTTCGACCAGGCCCCGTTCATCGAAAAGTCCATCAAGGACCTCACCACCGAAGGCCTCCTGGGACTGGGGTTCGCCGTCGCCATCATCCTGCTCTTCCTGATGTCGGCACGGTCCACGCTGGTCACGGCCATTTCCATCCCGTTGTCCCTCCTCATCACCTTCATCGGCCTGTCAGCCACCGGCTACTCGCTGAACATCCTGACGCTGGGCGCCCTCACCATCGCGATCGGGCGGGTGGTGGACGACTCGATCGTGGTCATTGAGAACATCAAACGGCACCTCAGTTACGGCGAGGAAAAGTCGACGGCGATCCTCACCGCCATCAAGGAAGTTGCCGGGGCCATCACCGCCTCGACCCTGACCACGGTGGCGGTGTTCCTGCCCATCGCTTTTGTCGGCGAACTGGCCGGCGAACTTTTCCGGCCCTTCGCCCTGACGGTCACCATGGCGCTGCTGGCGTCCTTGCTGGTCTCCCTCACCATCGTCCCGGTGCTGGCTTACTGGTTCCTCCGGAATCCCAAGGGCGTTGCCGGAGGCGCAGCTCCGGGCACCCCGGAGGCGCGGCGCATCGCCGACGAGGCCAAGGCGAGGGCCCACGACGCAGAACAGCGCAGCCGGCTGCAGCGCGGCTACCTTCCCATCCTCCGGTCCACGCAGAAACACCCGGTCATCACCCTGGTGGCAGCTGTCCTGGTGCTCGGTGCCACCGCTGCCATGACGCCGCTGCTGGCCACCAACCTCCTGGGGAACTCGGGGCAAAACAGCCTGACAGTGCGCCAGGTGCTCCCGGCGGGGACCAGCCTGGCCGACACCAGCGCGGCGGCCATCCGCCTCGAAGGGGTGCTGCGCGGCATCGACGGCATCAAGGACGTCCAGGTGACATCCGGCAACGCCCAGGCCGGCTTCGCGGCACTGACCTCCACCGGATCGTCCAACTCGACATTCACCGTGGTGACTGACGAAAAGGCCGACCAGGAACGGCTCCAGGACACCGTTCGCTCGGAGCTGGCGAAGGTCCCCGACGCCGGAAAGATCTCCGTGGGAACCCAGCAGGGCGGCTTCGGCACCTCGTCCACCGTTGACATCACGCTGAAGGCTGCCACCAGCGCCGACCTGCAGTCGGCCAGCGACACCATGGTTGCTGCCATGACCGGGGTGCCCGGAACGAGCGAAGTGGCCAGCAACCTTGCCGCCAGCAACCCCGTGGTGCAGGTCAAGGTGGACCGGGCCAAGGCCGCGGCAGCCGGCCTGAACGAGGAGCAGGTGGCCGGCGTGCTGGCCTCCACGATCAGCCCCATCCCGGCCGGCACGGTCCGGATCGACACCAATGACTTCCCCGTCCGCATTGGCCAGGGCACCAAGTTCACCAGCATCGATGCCGTCCGGAACATCCCGCTTCCGGCGGCCGGACGGCCGGTCACGCTGGGAACCATCGCTGCCGTGGAGCAGGTGGACGTCCCCGTCTCCATCACCGCCAGCAACGGCGAGCGTACCGCCAAGGTGTCCATCACGCCGTCGGGCTCCAACCTCGGCGCAGTGAACACCGAAGTCCAAAAGCGCCTGGCTGACGTCCAGCTTCCGCCGGGGGTCACTGCCACCATCGGGGGCGCCACCACCCAGCAGGCCGAATCCTTCCGGCAACTTGGCCTGGCCCTGCTGGCGGCCATCGCCATCGTGTACGTGATCATGGTGGCCACCTTCAAGTCCCTCGTGCAGCCGTTGATCCTGCTGGTCTCGGTTCCGTTCGCCGCCACCGGCGCCGTGGCCCTGCTGCTGCTCACCGGAGTTCCGCTGGGACTGCCCTCGCTGATCGGCATGCTGATGCTGGTGGGCATCGTGGTGACCAACGCGATCGTGCTGATAGACCTGATCAACCAGTACCGGCAGCCCCGCGACGGCCGGCCCGGCATGACTGTGGCGGATGCGATCACCAACGGCGCCCGGCAGCGGCTCCGGCCCATCCTGATGACGGCACTCGCCACGGTCTTCGCCCTGACCCCCATGGCACTGGGCCTCACGGGCGGCGGCGGGTTCATTTCCCAGCCGTTGGCGGTGGTGGTGATTGGCGGCCTGGTGTCCTCCACGGCCCTGACGCTGGTCCTGGTCCCGGTGCTCTACCGGCTGGTGGAAGGCCGGCGCGAGAAGAAGGCGCTGCTGCGCGACCTGCAGGCCCGCCCGGAGGCCGGACCCGGTTCGGACATCGACGCCGAGTTCATGGACTGGACCACAGGCCAGGTCCCCAAGGTCAGCGGCCGCCGGGCTGCCCCCGGCGGCGCCGAGTAAAGCCCGGTTCCCGCGATGCCCGCACCACCCTGTGGTGCGGGCATCGCTGTGTCCGGGGTGTGTTCCCTGCCGGGGAATAATCGGCGCGGCGCGGTGTTACAGAAGGCGATAGATGCAAATGCATCTAAATTAGTTTACACTGGAACCAAGCCCAGCAAGCCCAGGAACGGAAAGGCACGTCATGCAGATCGGTGTTTTCAGCGTCAGCGACATCACCACGGACCCCACCACAGGCCGTACCCCCTCCGAACACGAGCGCATCAAGGCCTCGGTGGCGATCGCCAAAAAAGTCGAGGAAATCGGCATGGATGTCTACGCCATCGGCGAGCACCACAACCGGCCTTTCTTTTCCTCCTCCCCCACCACCACGCTGGCCTACATCGCCGCGCAGACCGAACGCATCATCCTCTCCACGGCCACCACGCTGATCACCACCAATGACCCGGTGAAGATCGCCGAGGACTTCGCCATGCTCCAGCACCTGGCCGACGGACGCGTCGACCTGGTCCTGGGCCGCGGCAACACCGCGCCGGTCTACCCGTGGTTCGGCAAGAACATCCAGGACGGCGTGGAGCTGGCCATCGAGAATTACAGCCTCCTGCGCAAGCTGTGGGACGAGGACACCGTGAACTGGTCCGGCAAGTTCCGCACGCCGCTGCAGAACTTCACCTCCACCCCCCGCCCGCTGGACGGCGTGGCTCCCTTCGTGTGGCACGGTTCCATCCGCACGCCGCAGATCGCCGAGGTGGCCGCCTACTTTGGTGACGGTTTCTTCGCCAACAACATTTTCTGGCCCAAGGAGCACTACCAGCAGCTGATCGGCCTCTACCGGGAGCGGTACGAGCACTACGGCCACGGCAAGGCCGACCAGGCGATTGTGGGACTCGGCGGGCAGTTCTTCATGCGCAGGAACTCCCAGGACGCGGTGAAGGAATTCCGCCCCTACTTCGACAACGCCCCGGTCTACGGCCACGGCCCGTCGCTGGAGGACTTCACCTCGCAGACCCCGCTGACCGTGGGCAGCCCGCAGGAAGTCATCGAGAAGACCCTGACTTTCCGCGAGTACTTCGGTGACTACCAGCGGCAGCTGTTCCTGATCGACCACGCGGGACTGCCGCTGAAGACCGTCCTGGAGCAGCTGGACCTGTTCGGCGAGGAGGTGCTGCCGGTCCTCCGGAAGGAGTACGCAGCACTGAAGCCCGCGCACGTTCCGGAACCGCCCACGCACGCAGGCCGCGTGGCCGCGCTGCTGGCGTCGCAGGATGCCGGCAACGCCACCCCGGTGGCGTAATGGCCACGGGAGGATCGGAATCTCCGGTGCGGCTGGCGGCAGAGACCTGGGAATCGCTGTTCCGGGCGCAGGTAGCCGTGATGCGGAAGCTGCAGTCCGGGCCCGCGTTCCGGAAGCTTGCGGTGAACGAGTACGACGTCCTGTTCACGCTTTCCCGCTGCCCGTCCGGCTGGCTTCGGCTCAACGAGCTCAACGACAACGTTCTGTTGAGCCAGTCCAGCCTGAGCCGGCTGGTGGAGCGGCTTGAGAAGCGCGGCCTCGTGGCCCGGATGCCGGCGCCGGAGGACGGCCGCGGCGTGCTGCTCAAGCTGACGGACGAGGGCCGCGAACTGCAGAAGGAAATCGGCCGCGAGCATGTCCGCGACATCTCAGCCCTGGTGGGACCGGCACTGACGGCCGCCGAGCAGAAGGAACTCAGGCGGCTTACCGACAAGCTGCGCAGTTCCCTGGGGAAGCGCTAGCCCAGCTGCACGAGCCGGGCGGGGTCCTCTGCCGGCAGGTCCCCGTCCACCACCGCGGTCACGCGCAGTTGGTTCAGGACCAGGCTTCCGCCCACTGTGGAAAGGAAAGCCGTGTCCGACGAGTCACGGCCGGCAGTGATGCGCAGCATCGACTCCCGCGGGGCAAGCCCCGTGGGGTCGATGACGTGCCAGGCGCCCTCCACATAGGCTTCCGCCACGGCGTGGAAGTCCATGGGATTCAGCCCGGGGGCGTAGACAGCCGCGAGGCGGGCCGGGATGTCCTTGGACCGCAGCAGGGCGATGGCCAGGTGCGCGAAGTCCCGGCAGACGCCCCGCCTGCTCAGGAGCGTCTCCACCGCGCCATCCGTGCCACGGGAGGAGCCGCTGATGTACCGCAGTTCGCCGTTGACCCAGTCGCGGACCGCATGCACCAGGTCGGCCCCGTGGACTCCACCGAATTCCGCGTACGCCGTCGGCAGCAGCCGGTCGGACTCGGCATAGCGGCTGGGACGAACATAGCGGATGCGGTCGGCCAGGTCCGCCTCTTCGGGCACGGCGCGGCCGGCCACCGTGGCCGAATATTCCACCGTGACTTCGGCGGGTTCGGCGAACTCCATGTAGTGGAACCGGCCCCCGTGGTGGTCCGAAATTTCCGTGAGCGGTACCTCCGCTCCCCCGGCCGTCACGGACAGGGATTCCACAAAGGATGAGTAACCGCTGTTCCTGGCCACGGCGACGGCCATGGCTACCTTGGTGTTGGCGATGGTCCTGAAGGCCAGGCGTGCGGAAACAGAGCGTTCCATGAATCTCCGGGGGTGTTGGGGGGTGGAAGGCAAGTCCGGCGCCCAGGCACCTGGTGGGCGCGGGCAGCGGGACTAGTTTTTGACCTTCAGCGACATTAGCATCCGCTGCACGTTGGCAAAGTCAGGGCTCTCGTTGACGTATTGGGCCGCCTGGCCCAGGGTGTCGAACGCCTTTGCCGGGGCCACCTTCTCGTCCGGGGCGAAGGCTTTGAGGGCGACGAGGTCCCCAAATGAGTAGTCGCCCTTCCCGGCCGGCCCACGCACCACGTTGCGCAGCTCGCACGCCTTCCCGTCGGTTCCACCAACCAAATTGGTGATGCCGTAGGAACCGAAATAGCGGTAGCCCTGGATCACCCGGTAAACCATGCGCGGCGGGATGGTTCCCTCCCCGCCCGGCGTGGCCAGGTCGAAGGGCACGCTGCTGATCACCGTGTACGGATGCTGCGCGCTGTCCGGGCAGTCAACGGACGACGGCGGCAGTCCCGTCCGGAGCGAAGCCATGAAGGTTCCGTCGGGCTTCTTCACGTCGACCTTCAGTCCGCCCGGAAGGATGCCCTCCTCCGTTGCCACGGACTGGGCAATCCAGTCCGCCGGGAGGTCGAAGCTGACGGTTTTCGCGGGGTCGGAGAAGGTCTTCCATGACGTTGCGGTGGGCACCGCCTGCGGCTCGCCGGAGGTTGCCGGGGCCGATGCCGTGGCGCCGGCAGCCGGCGGTGCCGTTCCGGCCGTGGCTGTTCCGGATGCTGCCGGCGCCGAAGGGCCCGGCTGGGCCGTCCATCCCGGGCTTGCTGCCTGCGGCCCGGAACACGCTGCCAGCAGAACCGCGGCAGCCATGAGGGAGATACCGGAAAGAACAGCCTTCAGTGGCGCGCCTGTCATGGGGCCCAGCCTAACGGGGTCCGTCCCCCTCTCCCGCCTGCCGTGGCGGTGTTTCCTGCCTCCCCGGCGCCATCCCCCGGCCGGTCCGCCCGCCCGCCGCCGGCCGAGGCACGGGCCGGCCGTGTCGCCGTCGGACATTTACCACCCCGGGCTGGGACTAGGCTGGAGGCTATGTCGCAAGAGCAGCACGGCGCAGCCGAAGAGAACCCCGCGGACATTTCGGCCCTGGACATCGCCGACTGGCGGCTGCGGACCTTTGCGCTCTACGACAACGTCCGCCGGATATCCGCCGAGAGCCCGTCCGAGGCCCACTCTTACTGGCGCCACCAGCGGGACCTGATGTTCGCCACGCATCCGGCTTCGGCGCTGACGGCAGCGGACAAGGCCCGCTTTTCCGGCCTGAAGACCGCAGACTACGACCCCATCTACCGGTTCCATGTCCCGCTCACCAAGGAAGGCGCGGGCCGGGAGCTGAGCGTTGACACGGGAACCGACGGGGTGGTGAACTTCGTACGGCTGGGCACCTTCGACCTCCCCGAAATGGGCCAGCTGGGGGTGTGGAAGATCCACGGATACGGCGGCGGTATCTTCGTTCCGTTCCGCGATGCCACGGCGGGGCAGCCGGGAGGCAGCTATGGCGCCGGACGCTACCTGCTGGACACCATCAAGGGTGCCTACCACGGGGTCCAGGGGTCCGGGCCGGATGCCATGTTCGTCCTGGACTTCAATTTCGCCTACAACCCCTCCTGCGCCTACAACGAGGCGTGGGCCTGCCCGCTGCCCGGGCCATCCAACCGGCTCGCAGTGGACATCCCCGTCGGCGAGCTGTACTGATGCGGACCGTTACCGGTAAGACCGCGTGAGCGAAGGCCTGTCCGCACCCGCCGTCACGGAAACAGCGCCCCGGCCCTTTCCCGCCACCAAGCACTACCGTGGCGTGCTTCGCTTTCCGGTCATCCGGCAGCTGCTGCGCTTTTCCGGCGTCGGGGTCATTTGCACCGCGGCGTCCCTGGGGCTCTACGCGCTGATGCGGCCGTGGCTCGGCGCCCAGCTGGCCAACGCCGTGGCGCTGGTCCTCACGTCGCTGCTGAACACGGCCCTGAACCGCCGGCTGACGTTCAAGATCGCCGGCGGGCAGCGCCGTTACCGTGACCACCTGAACGGCCTGGTGGTGATCGCCGTGGCCTTGGTGATCACCGGCAGCAGCCTCGGAGTGCTGCACTGGCTTAATCCCGACGCCACCGTGGGTGACGAACTGGTGGCCACCACGCTCTCCGGCTTCCTGGCCACCGCGGTGCGGTTCAGCATGCTGCGGCACTGGATCTTCCGCCGGGCGCGCCACCGCTAGGGCACCGGACCAGGTGGCTCCGGATGGAGGTTCGGCTACCGGCCCTGGCCCGCCCCCAGGTTCCTGACGCCGGCGACAGCCGCCTGGACGGCAGCCGCGGCGGCGTCGAGGTCCTCCTGCGTCACCGCCGCGTCGAAACTGAAACGGACCGCCGTTTGGGCCACCTCTGCCGGAATACCCATGGCGGTGAGCACGGCCGACGGCGCGTCCGAGCCGGCAGCGCACGCTGAGCCGCTGGAACAGACCACACCGCGCCGTTCCAGCTCCAGGAGCACCGACTCGCCGCTGGTACCGGGGAAGCAAAACGACGCCACTGACGGCAGCCGTTCCGACGGGTGTCCGGTGGGGACGGCGTCCGGCACTCCGGCCAAAACGTCGGCAATGAAACGGTCACGCAGCCCGGCTACCCTCGCCTGCTCCCCCGCCTGGCGGTCCCGGGCAAGCGTGAGGGCCGTGGCCAGCCCCACCGCGCCCGCAACGTTTTCCGTTCCGGACCGGCGGCCCCGCTCCTGGCCGCCGCCGTGGATGACCGGTTCCAGGCGCGTACGGCTCCGGACAAACAGCAGTCCGCAGCCTTTGGGTGCGCCCAGCTTGTGCCCCGAGATGCTCATCGCATCCACGCCCAGCGTGCGGGTGTCCAGCGGCAGCCAGCCGGCGGCCTGGACGGCGTCGGTGTGGAACGGGATGCCCTGGGCGTGGGCAAGGTCCGCCAGCGCGGCGATGGGCTGGCTCGTGCCCACCTCGTTGTTGGCGTACATGATGCTCACCAGCGCGGTTTCCGGGCGCAGCGCCCCGGCGAGCGCGTCGGGCGTGACGCGGCCGGTTGAATCCACGGGCACCACGTCGACAGCGAAGCCATGGAAGCGTTCCAGGTACCGGGCGGATTCCTCCACCGCGGGATGTTCGACGGCGCTGATCACCACCCGGTCCAGCAGCGGGTTTGCCGCCTGCCGGGCCAGGGCGATGCCTTTGACGGCGAGGTTGTCCGCTTCGGTGCCGCCGGAGGTGAACACCACGTCGCCGGCCCGGCAGGCAAGGACATCCGCCACCGCCCTCCGCGCCCCCGCGAGTGCCGCGGCCGCCGCTTCCCCGAGGGTGTGGTGGCTGGAGGGGTTACCGAAGCCGCCGGTGAGGTAGGGCCACATGGCGTCCAGTACTTCACGGCGGACGGGGGTGGTGGCGGCGGCGTCAAGGAAGATCATGGCAGGGTCACCCGGCGGCCAGTTCGACGTCGAGGCCCAGATCCAGCGCGGCCACGGAGTGGGTGAGGGCGCCCACGGAGATGACGTCCACCCCGGTGGCCGCGATGGCCGCGACCGTGCCGGTATTGACGTTTCCGCTGGCTTCCACCCGGGCCCGGCCGGCCACGAGGGCCACCCCTGCCTTGAGCTCGTCGATGCTGAAGTTGTCCAGCATGATGGTGTCCACGCCCGCTGCCAGCACGGGTTCGATTTGGTCCATGCGGTCCACTTCGACTTCGAAGTGGGTGGTATGTCCCAGCTGTGCCTTGGCGGCCAGGAGGAGGGCCGTGAGCTTGGCCGGGTCCCCGCCGGTCATCACGGCAAGGTGGTTGTCCTTGGCCAGCACGGCGTCGGAGAGGCTGTACCGGTGGTTTGCACCGCCGCCGCAACGGACCGCGAACCGTTCCAGGATGCGCAGGCCGGGGGTGGTCTTGCGCGTATCAGTGATGCGGGCCCGGGTACCTTCGGCGAGCCGCACGAATTCGGCGGTCTTCGTGGCGATGGCGGACATCCGCTGGACCAGGTTGAGCGCCACGCGTTCTGCCAGCAGCACCGAGCGCGCGCTGCCACTGACCCGGGCGAGGTGCGTGCCGGCGTCGAACGTTTCCCCGTCCGCCACGAGCAGCTCAACCCGGGTGGCGGGGTCGACCAGCTGCATTGCGTCCCGGAACACGGTGGCCCCGCTGAAGACGCCGGGGACCCTGGCGTTGAGGACGGCGGTGGCGGTGGCGCCGGCGGGAATGAGCAGTTGGGAGGTGATGTCCCCGGAGGGGGCGTCCTCGGCGAAGGACCGCGCCAGGATGTCCCTGACGGGGGCGGGCGGGAGGGTCAGGTCCAGCAGGGGGCGCGGGGACACTGCCTGGTCGATCACGGCGGGTTCAGTCATGGAGCAGGCTCGCTTTCGGGCGGAGTGAAGTCAGGTTGGCAGTTTCGACAGGTTCATCGCTGCGATAATGCGCCCCCAGCGATTCACCGCGCTGGAGGGCGGCGCTGACCAGCAGCTGTGCGGCCAGCAGGAGGTTCCGGTCCTCGCAGGCAACAGGGTCAGCAACGGACTCAACGGCATCAGGACGGACGACGGCGGCCCAGGACTCGAGCGTCCGGCCGGCCTCAGCCAACAATTTCCCGGAGCGCAGCACCCCGGCGTGCGAGGTCATGAGGCGGCGTAGAGCCTCCCGGGAAAACGGCTCGCCGGCCCCTTCTCCCCCACCGGAGCTGGACGGCCCGCTCCCTGTCGGCGCACCTGAGCGATCCGCCGCGCCTTCTAAAGCAGCAGGGACGGTGACGCGCGCACTCGCGTTTCGCGGCAGGGGTGCGGAAGCGTGCGGCAGTTCCGGAGGTCCCGAAAGCGCCGTTGTCGCGTGAGCGTCCGCATCGGCCGCCGAGCTGGCGAGGCGTTCGCCGGTGCGAGGCGCGAGCGCAGGCGCCGAGGGACCTGCGGAGCTGCCCGCCAGAAAGTGTTCAACAGCGCGGCGGCCGAAAACGAGTCCCTCGAGGAGGGAGTTGCTGGCCAGCCGGTTTGCCCCTTGGACACCCGTGCAGGCAACTTCGCCGGCGGCGTAGAGGCCCGGAACGGTGGTGCGTGCGGAGAGGTCGGTGCGTACCCCACCCATCCAGTAGTGCGCAGCGGGGGCGACGGGTACCAGTTCGCAGGTCCAGTCGATGCCGGCGTCAAGGGTTTTGCGGGTGAGGGTGGGGAACCTTTGCCCGAGGAAGCCCGCGCCCTTGGCCTGCTCGATACCGCGGGCGTCAAGGTAGACGTGGCCGTTGGGATCGCCCAGCTTGGCCAGGTGGAGGGCGATGCTGCGGGAGACGACGTCGCGGGGCGCCAGTTCGGCGTCGGGGTGGTAGGCCCGCATGAAGCGGCGTCCGCCGGAGTCCAGCAGGATGGCCCCTTCGCCGCGGACGGCTTCGGAGATCAGCAGTGGCCCGTCCAGCCGGTCCGGGCGGGCCGCGGCGGAGCTGACCAGGCAGGTGGGGTGGAACTGGAAGAACTCAAGGTCCGCCACTGCCGCTCCGGCGCGGACGGCGAGCGCCAGTCCGTCGGCGGTGGCAACGGCGGGGTTGGTGGTTTGCGAAAAGAGCTGGCCTGCTCCCCCGGTGGCGAGCAGGACGGCATCCGCGTCCAGCTGCGCTGGCCGGCCGTCCTTAAGGTATCCGACGCCTGTCACCTTCCCGTCCCGGGTCACCAAAGCGGTGGCCAGGGCGTGCGTGATGATGGTGAGCTGTCCCCCGTCCCTGCGGGAGAGGACGGCCTGGATCAGCGCTCCGGCCACGCGGGCACCTGTGGCGTCTCCTCCTGCATGCAGGATCCGCGGGGCACTGTGGGCTGCTTCGAGCCCAAGGGCCGGGCCGACGTCGTGCGTGGTCCCTGCCGTTCCCGCCCCGGCGTGGCCCGCATCGAAGGCGACACCGTAGCGCTGCAGGCCGGTGATATCCCGCCGCGCCTCAGTGCACATCAGCCGGACTGCGGCCTCGTTGCAGTGCCCGCCCCCGGCGCGCAGGGTGTCGGCGATGTGCGCGTCGACGGTGTCTCCCGGGGCAGGTTCGGTGAGGACGGCGGAGATCCCGCCCTGCGCGTACCAGGTGTTGCTCTGGTCCAGCGCGCCCTTGGTCAGCAGCACCACGTCCGCACCGGCATCGGTGGCAAGCAGTGCGGCGTAGAGCCCTGCGATACCGCTTCCGACGACGGCCAGGCGGCGCGTCATCACGGCCTCGCGGCGAGCATGCGCTCGAGCGCCGTCCTGGCGTTGGCCTGCACGTTGTGGTCCACCGTGATGCGGTTGACCACGCGGCCGGCCACCAGTTCCTCCAGTACCCAGGCGAGGTAGCCGGGGTGGATCCGGTACATGGTGGAGCAAGGACAAATCACCGGGTCCAGGCAGAAGATGGTGTGCTGCGGGTACTCGGCGGCAAGCCGGTTGACCATGTTGATTTCGGTGCCGATGGCGAATGTGGTGGGCTCGGTGGCGGCGGCGATGGCCTTCTTGATGAAGTCCGTGGAGCCGGCGGAATCCGCGGCGTCCACCACCTCCATGGGGCATTCGGGGTGCACGATGACCTGCACGCCGGGGAAGTCCGCCCGGGCCTTTTCAATCTGGGCGACGCTGAAGCGCTTGTGGACGGAGCAGAACCCGTGCCAGAGGATCACGCGGGAGTCCAGGAGCGCCTGTTCGTCGTTGCCGCCCAGGTCCTTGCGCGGGTTCCACATGGGCATCTGGTCCAGGGGAACACCCAGGGCCTTGGCCGTGTTGCGTCCCAGGTGCTGGTCGGGGAAGAACAGGACCCGCTGGCCCCGCTGGAATGCCCACTCCAGGACCGTCTTTGCATTCGAGGAGGTGCAGACGATGCCGCCGTGTTCACCGCAGAACGCCTTCAGTGCTGCGGAGGAGTTCATGTAGGTGACGGGTATGACCGGGACCCGGCCCTCGGCGTCGGGCTCGGTGCCGAAGATCTCCTCGAGCTGTTCCCAGCACTCCTCCACGGAATCCGCGTCCGCCATGTCGGCCATGGAGCAGCCGGCGGCCAGGTTGGGCAGGATGACTGCCTGTTCCGGCGTGGAGAGGATGTCTGCCGTCTCCGCCATGAAGTGGACGCCGCAGAAGATGATGGCCTCTGCGTCCGGCCGCGTCAGCGCGGCGTTGGCGAGCTGGAAGGAGTCACCCACGAAGTCGGCGTACTGGATGACCTCATCGCGCTGGTAGAAGTGGCCGAGGATGACGGCACGCTCCCCCAGTGTGGCCTTGGCTGCCCTGATCCGTTCGCCGAGTTCGGCGTCACTGGCCTGCTTGTACTCGTCGGGCAACTGGCCCTGGCGCGGGGTGCCGGCAGGGGCCGGGTCCGCACTGGAGGCGCCCGGGCCGTAGGCGGGAACGCCGGCCAGTGCCTCGGCCAGGTCGTAGTCCCACGGGCCCTTGGCCAGAGCCGGGCTGCAGGTGCTGCCTTTGGCGGCGGCGCCCTTCTCGGCCTGTTCGCGCGTGATCAGCTGGATTGCCGTGTTGACGCTGCTCATGGTGTGCTCCTGTTGTCTGGGTCAAGGCCGGGCCGGCCGGTGTAGCGGTAGAGGCGTGGCGGGCGGTGCTTGCCGCCCTGGAGGTATTCCCCGGTCTCTTCGATTTCCGGGGTCGATTTGAGCTGCCGGCGGAAGTTGGCCGGGTCCAGTTGGCGGTCCAGGACGGCTTCGTAGACTTCGCGGACCTGGGCGAGCGTGAAGTACTCGCCCAGCAGGTGGTAGGCCACCGAGCCGTAGGCCAGCTTGTTCCGGAGCCGTCCCAGGGCGTAGTCCACAATGGCGTTGTGGTCGAAGGCGAGCCCGCCCAGGCGGTCGGCCCGGAACCACCTCACATTTTCGGATTCATCGGCGAGCGCAGCTTCCGTGGGCTGGACCAGCGCCCAGTAGACAATGGACACCACCCGCTGGGTGGGTGAGCGGTGCAGGCCGCCGAAGGCATACAGCTGTTCCAGGTAGCGGGGCGCGAGGCCGGTGGTCTCCTGCAGGTTCCTGGCCGCGGCGCTTTGGAGGGACTCGTCGTGGCTGAGGGGTCCGCCCGGCAGGGCCCACAGTCCCTTGAAGGGCTCCCGGATGCGGCGCACCAGGGGAAGCCACAACGTGGGCCGGCCTGAGGACTCGCTGGGCCGGAGTGCGAAGATCACCGTGGAGATGGCCAGCGACGGCGGGGCGGCCTGGCGCTCGGAAACGTTTGCCGAACTGTAGTACACCCGCTTCACCGCCTTCCGTCCCCGTTCGACAACCTTCGGGCGGTCGATCCTTAGTTATGGTCATCTTGACCAAAACTAATTCTACGGCCGGGCACACCCGAAATGGAAATATTTCTGCCGCCTCCGCCCGGCACCGCGGGCGGCAGGCCATGAAGCGGTTTTGCCTGCGATCCGTTCCCCTCCTTCCTGCCGCGTTTCCGGGCACGTTCCGGAGGCGGTAAATTCAAAAGGTCCCACGAGGACCCGGACCCCCAGCGGGCCGCCCCACCCACCAGCCCCAGAAGGTGCATTGCCCCCATGACGACGAAGTCTGGCCGGACCACGTCCGCCGCCATCCCCACCAACGCCACAGCCGGCCACAGCATGAAGCCGCGCCAGCTCACCATGATGGGGCTGGGCAGCGCCATCGGCGCGGGGCTGTTCCTGGGGTCAGGCGCCGGCGTCCAGGCAGCTGGACCTGCGGTGCTGCTCTCCTACCTCGTAGCCGGCACACTGATCATCCTGGTGATGTGGGCGCTGGGCGAGATGGCCGCTGCCAACCCGACCAGCGGAGCTTTCTCGGTATACGCGGAAAAGGCGCTCGGCCGGACGGCCGGTGCCACCATCGGATGGCTCTGGTGGCTGCAGCTGGTGGTGGTTATCGCCGCCGAGGCCCTGGGCGCCGCCGGACTGCTGTTCTCCGTCTGGCCCGTGGTGCCGGTCTGGGCGCTGGCTCTGCTCTTCATGGTGGTCTTTACCGGCATCAACCTGGCCGGCGTCAGGAATTTCGGTGAGTTCGAGTTCTGGTTCGCCATCCTCAAGGTGGCCGTCATTGTCCTGTTCCTCGCCATCGGCGCCGCCCTGCTCCTGGGCCTGCTGCCCGGCGTCGACTCCCCCGGCGCGGCAAACCTCACGGGAAATTTTGCCCCGCAAGGCCTGGGCGGTGTCGCCGCAGCCCTGTTTGTGGTCATCTTCGCCTTCGGCGGCACGGAAATCGTCTCGGTCGCCGCAGCCGAAACCGAAGACCCCGAGCGCAGCGTCGGCAAAGCCATCCGGACCGTGGTGTGGCGCATCCTGGTGTTCTACATCGGCTCCGTCTTCGTCATTGCCGCCGTCCTGCCGGCCACGTCCAAGGGCCTCGCCTCGCCCTTCGCCGGTGTGTTGGACGCTGCCAGGATCCCGGGCGCCTCCACCGCCATTACCCTCGTGGCCGTCGTCGCACTCCTCTCGGCGCTGAACGCGAACCTCTACGGCGCATCCCGCATGGTGTATTCGCTCTCGCAGCGGGGAGAGGCGCCCCGGGTCCTCACGCGGCTCAACGGTGCCGGCGTGCCGCTGCTCGCCGTAGCGGTTTCCGTGGCGTTCGGCTTCATCGCCACGGTCCTGGAGCTGCTGTTCCCGGAACGGATCCTGCCTGCCCTCTTCCAGCTGGTGGGATCCACGTGCCTGGTGGTGTGGGGCAGCGCGCTGGTCTCCCAGCTGATCCTGCGCCGGCGGGCAGACCGGGACGGCTCCCCCCTGCCCCTGCGGATGAAGGGCTTCCCCGGACTGACCATCCTGGGCCTGGTCCTGCTGGGCCTCATTTTCGCGGTCGGCTTCAGCGCCGAGGGCAGCCGCGTCCAGCTCTTCAGCACTTTCGCCCTGATCGCCGGCATTGCGCTGGCGTGCGCCGCCGGGGCCCGCGTGGCCGGCCGTAACCGGTTGGCCAACAGGTAGAGGGGCGGGTACCTTTCAAAGGAAGACGCACCGACGCGCCGGGCCCGCCCAGGCGCACTACCTGATTGGGGAACTGACACCATGAGCGGCAGGCACACCGGACAGCAGCAGGGGCATACCGTCGAAGGGACCGACCCGCAGCTGTACGTCGCGGTCCATGAACCCGCCTCCGACGCCGGACTGCGGCCGGTCCTGCTGCTCCACGGCTTTTCCTCATCTTCCAAGCTCAACTGGGAGGACACCGGCTGGGTGTCGGCCCTGCTTGACGCCGGCCGGAGGATCATCACCGTCGATTTGCCGGGCCACGGCCGCAGCGGCGCGCCGGAGGACCGCGATTCCTACTCCCCCAGCAAAATCAGGGCGGACCTGCTCCAGGCAGTTTTCGACGCCGGTGCGCGGCCCCTGCACGACGGTGATCCTTCCAGCGGGCTCGACGTGGTGGGTTATTCGCTGGGCTCCCGGCTCGCCTGGGAGTTTGCCGCCACGCAGCCTGAGCTGGTGCACCGGCTGGTGCTCGGTGGACCCAACGATTCGGATCCGCTCGCCGCGTTCGACCTCCGGGCCGCCCAGGACTACCTGGCGGACGGTACGCCCATCAGTGACGAATCCACCGCCCAACTGCTCAAGATGGCCCTGCTCCTGCCGAGCAACAACATCTTCGCGCTGCTGTCGCTGGTGGAGGCCATCAAGGCTGAACCGTACGACCCCGCCGAAGCGGTCCCCCACGTTCCGATGCTGCTGGTGGTGGGCGACAAGGACGAGCGGGCCCACACCCTGCCCAGGCTTGCCGAACTGGCCCGCAGCGCCGGGTCCATGGCGGAGCAGCTGGTGCTGCCCGGCCGGAACCACACCAATGCCATTACCAGCCGGGCCTTCAAACAGGCCGCCATTTCGTTCCTGGCCGTCTGAGCCGCCTGGGCAGCGCGGATCGATTCCATTCCCGTCCGTCAGTAGTCAACCCCCGGGTCTGGTCTTCCCTCCATCCGAAAGCACGCGGACGAGGACAGCACATAAAGTGAGTTCCGCTGCGGGTCGTACTGGATTGAATGCCGGTACCCTTCCCCGCTGAAAACTATCAGTTCGGGGATTCCGTTGATGCCCGTCCCGGACTGGACCGTCCAACCAGGCTTCGCGGACCACTCGGCTTCAATCTTCGGCAGCAGGGACGCGGTGTCGGCATCCGGGGTAAGGACCACATCCATCGTTCCCGGCCAGTAGTAGCCACCGTTCCCGCATTCAAACAACGCACGGGACTTTTCGGTCCGCGTAGACGTGGACACTTCGTCCGGCGGCACTACCGACTTCAGCTCGTCCTGCTGACTGAGTAGGGACTGTTTCGCGGAAGCAAGATCCAGGCCCGCAGCCGGGGAGTCCACGGGCGCACATGCCGCCAGTGCCGCCAGAAGGCTGGTCGCAACCACGGGCGCCACCTTACGGGCGAGCGTGGCGGGCATGAGGGTGCATGCACGCCGCCAACGGGATGGACGGCGTCCACGCCGCGTTTTTGAACCGCTGGCTTCTCCCGCCACCTTGCCCCCACATGTTTGATCCTGCCCCACGGTGTGGCACGCAGCGTTCGGCCCCCGGGGCAACGCTACCGGGGACCGGCCAATCACGGCGATGGGCAGAACTGCCCCGCACGCACCAGCAGCCCGGACCGAGCGGTCCGGGCTGCTGGTGGTGCGGTTCCGCGACTGGTGGAGGCCACGGTGGGGCGGGTGGGACCTGCCCCAGCTTTTCTGACCCTGGCGGGTGCCGGTGGGATCAGTGGTGGCTGCTGACGCCGAGCGGGCGGCCCTTCGTCTCCTTGGCCAGCACCACGCCGACGGCGGAAATCACGCAAAGGACCATGATGTAGATGCCGATCGAACCGGTCCACTTAGTGGACTGGAGCAGGGATTCTGCGATGGTCGCCGCGAAGGCACCGCCCAGGATGGCGCCGAAGGCGTACCCGATGGAGATGCCGGAGTACCGGACATGCGCAGGGAACATCTCTGCGTACATGGCGGACATGGGGCCGTAGGACAGGCCCAGGCCGATCGTGAGGACGAACAGGGCGACGCCGTAGAGCATGATGTCCTTGGTATCGATCAGGGCAAACATCGGGATCATCCAGGCGAAGACTATGGCGTAGCCGATCAGGAACGTCTTGACGCGGCCAATGCGGTCGGACAGCCAGCCGCCCACCAGGGTGAAGATCAGCCAGCCAAAGGACGCCAGCGTGGTGGCCAGGAGGATCTGCGGCGTGGGCATCTTCAGGGTCTTGGTGGCGTAGGAGATGAAGAACGCAATCAGCAGGTAACCTGCCGCGTTGTTGCCGATAAAGATCAGCGTGGAGTACAGGACCGGGAGCTTGTGGTTCCTGACCAGCTCACCCAGGGGTGCCTTGCTCTCCTCCTTCCGCTGGGCCATCTCCTGGAAGACCGGGCTTTCGGCAACGGCGCGGCGGATGAGGTACCCCACCACGATCAGGACGATGGACAGCAGGAACGGCACACGCCAGCCCCAGGCCGCGAAGTCTTCCTTGGACATGCCGGTGTTGAGGAAGAACAGGAGGCCGGTGGCAAGGATCATGCCCACGGGCACGCCGATCTGCGGGTAGGCGCCGAAGAGTCCGCGCCGGTTGACCGGTGCGTGCTCGACGGCCATCAGGGCAGCGCCGCCCCATTCACCGCCGGCCGAGAAGCCCTGGATGACCCGCAGCAGGATCAGCAGCACCGGGGCCCAGGCTCCGATTTGCGCGTAGGTGGGCAGCATGCCGATGAGTGCGGTGGCCGCGCCCATCATTACCAGGGTGAAGACCAGCATCGCCTTCCGCCCCAGGCGGTCGCCGAGGTGTCCAGCAATCACTGCGCCGAGGGGGCGGAACAGGAAGCTGATGCCGATGAGGGCAAAGGAGAGGATCTGCGCCAGGCCCGGGTTGGACTCGTTCAGCGGTGCCAGGAACAGCGGTGACAGCAGCGTTGCGGTCAGCTGGGCAAAGATGAAGAAGTCGTACCATTCGATGGTGGTGCCGACGAGGGTTCCGGCGAGGACCTTGCGTTCCTCACGCCGGGTGCTGGGACCGGCGAATGTATCCACCTTGGAAGGTGTGGTCATTGAAACTCCATTGTTTATCGGGCAGCGGGGCTGCCCGTACGCCTTCAGAATTACCGACAGAACGGTCAGTTAGTTAGTAGGGTACTACGGAAACTGTGATACGCGACACGGTGTGGTCGATTTTTGCGGTGAACGGCAAATTGTCCATTGAGTTCTATATTTGAACTGGAAGTTCCCATAAAGGACACAACAGACCTGTCCACGCACCTAGGATGGACTCCATGACTCCCGCCGCAGCCGCAGCCCCGGCAGGGCCGGCCACCCAGGCTTCGCCCTCCCAGACTCTGTCGCGCGGCATTCGCGCCCTTGAGATCCTGGCGGCCGCGCCCGGCCCGATGACCATCGCGGAACTGGCCGACGCCATGGGCGTGCACCGTTCGGTGGCGTACCGGATCCTTCGGACCCTTGAAGACCATTCGCTGCTGGTGCGCGACGACGCCGGGCGGGTCCAGCCCGGGCCCGGCCTGGCCGTCCTGGCCCGGGGAGTCTCACGCAACCTGCAGAGCGCCGCCTTGCCGGAGCTCACCCAGCTGGCAAACTCACTGGACATGACAGCGTTCATTGCGGTCTGGGACCACCACGACTGCATCACCCTCGTCACGGTCGAGCCCAGGCACTCTGGGGCAACCGTCGCCCAGCACCCCGGCACCCGCCACCCCATCAACGCCGGCGCGCCCGGCATTGCCATCCAGTCCGCCCTTTCGGAGGATGAGTGGGACAGGCTTGCGACAGGTACGCCCTACCGTCCGGAAGCGGCGGCAGCACGGCGGAAGGGCTACTCGGCCAGCCATGACGAAGTGATCGCCGGCGTCTCATCGCTGGCAGCACCCATCCGCGTGCCCGGGGGTCGTCCGGCCGCACTGGCGGTGGTCTATATCCGGTCCGCGCACGATCCCGAAACCGTGGGCGCAGCCATCGCGGAGAGTGCGGCCAGGATCGAGCGCCAGCTGGCGTAAGGCCGCGGAAGGCGCCGGGGGCAACGGGTCAGGTCCGTCGGCGAAGCACGACGGCGGTTCCCGCGCCAAGCAGCGCCAGCGCCACCGCCGCGCACAGCGGGACAAGGAATGCGCCGGCAGCCCCGTGGAGTTGGGCCAGTTGTCCCCCTATGGAGGAGCCAACGGCGGTCCCGGCAACGATGCCGCTGGCCAGGGCGGTCATGACCGTGCCAAGCCTGCCGGCCGGCGCCACCTTCCCGCCCACGGCAAAGACGGTGACCATGACCGGTCCCACCGGGAGGCCAAGGACCAACAGGACCACCGCCATCATGGGCAGCGACGACGGTACCAGCAGCAGGACCGCCAGTCCCGCCATCAGGACGGCGCAGGACACCCAGCGCAGCCCCAGGCCTGCCCGGTGCGGCCAGTAGGCAACCGACAGGGCGGCCGCCGCGGAACTGAGGCCCATGACGGCGTACAGCAGGCCCGCGATTTCCGGTCCGGCAAGACCGGCGGAGAAGGCGCTCAATGCGGCCTGGGTGGAACCGAAGAAGGTGCCCATGCAGGCCATGGCGAGGACGGGCAGGGCCACAGCCCACGGCAGCTTCCCGGCAGGCACGTGCTTGCCGCCTGCCGGGCCCCGGCGGGCCGGCACGGACCGGTGCGTGGGATGCACGGCGAAGGCGGGCACCAGCGTGATGGTCATGGCCGCCGCCAGGACCAGCGGAAGCCAGGGCGCCACGAAGCTGGCCAGGATTCCCACCAGCGCCGGTCCAAGGACAAAAGTCACCTCGTCCGCGGTGCTCTCGTAGGACAGCGCCGTGTCGAGGTCGCGGGCGGCAGCATGCGGCGGTGCTGTTGGACCTCCCGCAGTGGCAGTGAGCGCCATCCAGCGGACCCGGGCCAGGGGTCCCACCTGGGGGCAGGTGGCACCGGCCGCGAAGGCGGCTGCGAGCACTTGTGGCTCGAACCCGTCCAGGACCGCAGCGGTACCGGCGGCAAGGACCAGGGCAAGCACGGCCACTGTATTGAGCACTGCCGCCAGCAAAAGGACCGGCCGCTGTCCCTTCCGGTCGGCAAGGGATCCCAAGAGCGGTGCCCCCAGGGCGGAGCCGATGCCCACGGCGCCTGCAGCCGTGCCCCCGGCCGCAAAGGAGCCGCTGGAGGAAGTGACCAGGGTGAGGGTACCCATGGCCAGCATGGCCAGAGGGAGCCGGGCAAAGAGGCCGAGGGGCAGGAAACCTGCGCCGGCGAGGTGCGGGAGGCGCGAAAAGCGTCCGCGCTTTGGCGTCTCCGGGGCTTCCGGGCTTTCCTGGCATGGGGAGGCCTGGACGGGGACGGTACCGGCGGGTGAAGGGTTGGCGTGTGGTGTCACTTCTGGGCTCGTTCAGTACGTGCGCATCGTCCCTCCTCCCGATGCGCGCAACCCGGTAACACCGACAAGTATATCGGCCCCGGTCAGGGGACGGTCAGAGAACTGCGTCCAGGCTTTCGGAGATCCGCAGCGTGGAGCCATTCCGGTTCTTGACCACCTGAAGCTGGGTGCTGATCCGTTGCTTCATCTCGGCAACGTGGCTGACCAGTCCCACCACCCTCCCGCCGTCGCGAAGTCCTTCAAGCGCATCCATCACCTGCTCCAGCGATTGGTCGTCCAGGCTGCCGAAGCCCTCGTCCACGAACAGGGTTTCGATTTCCACGCCTCCGGATTCCTGCTGGACCACGTCTGCAAGGCCCAGGGCCAGCGAGAGCGAGGCCATGAAGGACTCGCCTCCGGACAGCGTGGAGGTGTCCCGGCGGAAGCCCGTCCACTGGTCCACCACTTCCAGGCCCAGCCCCGACTTTGCCCCGCGGGCGGCCTTGGCATCTGTGTGCTGGAGCAGGTACCGGCCGTCGCTCATGGCCACCAGGCGTTCGGATGCGGCGAGGGCCACCTGCTCCAGCCGCGCGGCCAGGACGTAACTGTTCAGGCTCATGCGGTACGTGTTCTCGCCCCGGCCGGCTGCGGCGTCGGCCAACCCGGCAAGCATCCGGGCCCGCTCCGCCGGCTCGCGTGAGGACCCGGCCAGCGCTTCATAGTCCGCGGCGATCGCCTTCAACGATTCCACGCAGCGGCCGGCCAGGCCGGCAGCGAGATCGGCCTCCCGAGCCTGGTTTTGGGCAGCCGAAGCGTCCCTGCGCAGCGAGGCCAGCCGTTCCTCGTCCGCGATAAAGCCGCCTGCCGCTTCCTCCTGTGCGAGCATGATGTCGTCTGACTCGAACAGCCCGGCTACGCGGGCAGCTTCATCCTGGGCGGCACGGATGGCGGCTTCAAGGCCGGCGAGGTCAGCGGCACCAAGGAGCTGGCTGCGGACCTCGTCAGCAGTGGCAAATCCGGAACCGGGCAGCGCCTGTTCCAGGGCGTCCTGCGCTTCGGCGGCGTGCAGCCGCGCATTATCCAGGCGCACCTGCGCTTCGACCGCCTTGTCCAGGACCGCCACCGCATCCTCAAGTTCCCTCAACCGGCTGGCCAGGCTGCGGTGGCTCCCCCGCAGGCCTGAAAGCGCAGCGTCCAGCGCTGCAACCTGTTCCGCCAGATCGGCAAGGCCCGCGGTGGCCTGGGACATCCCGGCTTCCGTTTCGGACAGTGTGGCCCGGGCCTGGCTGAGGCTGTCATCCAGAGCCTCCAGCCGCTGCCGCCTGTCCTGCAGCTGCTCCGCCGCCTGCTCGGCATCCACTGCCGCCGCGAGTGCATCAGCTGCACCCGAGCGCGCATCGTCCACCGGCGTGGTCCCGCCCTGTCCCGCGAGGACAGCCACTGCCTGCTCGCTCTCGGCCAGATCAACAGCAACCCCGGCATGTGAAGCCTCCGCGGCCTCGTACACGCCGTGGGCCTGTTCCTCGTCCTGGGCCAAGGACGGCCCTCCGGTTCCCTCATCTGCCGGGCCGGGATGTTCTCCACTTCCGCAGACAGGGCACGGTTCCCCGGCAACCAGCCCGGCAGCCAGTTCGGATGCCGCGTTCGCCAGCCGCTCTTCCCGCAGGTCCAGCCAGCGGCGCTTCGCCTCCAGGAGGTTCTCCCGGGAATCATTATGGCGGCTCTTGGCGAGATCCCTGCGCTTGGCTGCGTCCCCGTACCGCCTGACCACGTCCAGCAGCTCCGCCGCAGCGGCCGCCTCCTTGCGCCGCAACGAAGCCTCCGCAGCGCGCGCCTCCAGCTGGTCCAGGCCCGCCAAGAGCTGTTCCCGTTCCGCCACCAGCTGCGCGGTGCGCTGGCCCAGCGTCTCCGCGGCGAGCTCCAGGCCATCCAGTCGGCCCGTTAAGCCGTGGCGCCGCTCCCGCAGCTCCTTGAGCCTTTCTTCGTCAGGCAACCGTGCCTCGACGACGGCCAGCAGCGAACGCAGGCGGCCCAGTTCCTCCACCGCCCCGGGCAAGCTGTCCGGGCCATCCTGCGGGGAACCCGGATTGGACTGCGGACCCCCTGATGTTCCGGCGTCGAGCTGGGCCAACTCACCGCCGTCCCCGGCGGCGAGGCGCAGCAGCGTCACGGCCGATTCGGCGGCCGCGGCGGCGCCACGGACCTTCCCGGCAGCAGCGTCGACCGCCTGCAGCTGCCCCTGGAGAACCTCTGCCTGCCGGTGCCTGGCCAGCCGGGAAGAACGCTCCTCCTGCAATGTTGCCCCCTCCTCGAGGGCCTTCTTCCGGGCGGCAGCTGCGGCGAGTTTCCGGTGCCGTTCGTGGCGGGCAGCCTCCGTTTCAGCTTCCGCGCGGCGGCCCTGGCTGGCTTCCTCAGCGGCGGCGGCCTGTCCCGCGAGCTCGTCGTGGCGCAGGGCGGCGGCGGCCTGCAGCCAGGCAAGGCGGCGGGGAATCTCGTCGGTTGGCGGCGCTCCCTCTTCGGGAAGGTGCAGCGGGGCGGCCTCGGTTTCGGCGCGCGAGGCAAGGACGTCGAGTTGCCCGGACAGGACCGCCACGTCCTCCCTGGCGGCGGCAGCCTGCCGGGACAGTTCCTGTTCCAGGGCTTCAAACCTCTGCGTGCCGAAGAGCTTCTGCAGCAGGTCCAGCCGGTCAGCAGCCTTTGAGCGCAGGAAGGCAGCGAAATCACCCTGCGGCAGCATCACCACCCGGGTGAACTGTTCACGGTCCATGCCCAGCAGGGCCATGATTTCCGCGCCCGCCTCATCGTTGCGGGCGGACTTCTCCACCCAGGCACCGCCCACCCGCTCCCGAAGCAGCGTCTTGGCCTGCTGGACCGTGAAGCCGTTCTTCCCGCGGGCGCTCGGCTTCTCCCACGCCGGGGACCGGGTCACCTCGAAGCGGCGGCCCTGCGCGGAAAACTCACACGTGACGGCGGGTTCCTGTCCCGGCTCCGCGTGGTCGCTGCGCAACCGCTTCCCGTCCTGCCGGGCACCGGGGACGGAGCCGTACAGCGCAAAGCAGATGGCATCCAGCACGCTGGTCTTGCCGGCACCGGTGGGACCGTTCAGCAGGAACAGTCCGTGCGCGCTCAGGCGGTCAAAGTCGATGTCCTCGGTCCCGGCGAAGGGCCCGAACGCGGAAATCCGCAGCTTGTGGATCCTCACCGCGATACCTCCGAAAGCCTGACGTTTTCCAGCGCGGCCGCGAGCGCAGCCGTTTCGGCGGGGTCGGCGCCCCGTCCCCGCACGTGGTCCAGGAACCCGCAGCAGACAGCCAGGTCATCCGGTGCGCCGGCGAGCCTGCTGCTGTAGCTTGCCTCGGCAGGGGCAGCGGCGCCCTGCGGGTCGAAGGCCAGGACCAGGGTCTCCGGGAACCTGGCGCGCAGCCTTTCCATGGCGCGGGCGGGACGCTGGGCATCGGTCAGGGTGACCTGGCAGTAGGCGGCTTCCGCCCACGCATGGCCCGGATCCGCCAGCAGCTCCTCCAGCGGTCCGCGGAGTACGGCGAGTGGACGCGGCGCCTCCCAGAGGACTTCCGCCACCGACTCCACGCCTTCCGGACCAACATCCACCAGCCAGGCACCCTTTTGGTGCGCGGCCTCGGAGAAGGAATAAGCCAGTGGCGATCCGGAGTACCTGACGGATTCGGACAGCTTCTGCCGGCCGTGCAGATGGCCCAGCGCGGTGTAGCTGAAACCGTCGAAGAGGTCCAGGGGAACCGCTCCCACGCCGCCGATGCTGAGGTCACGCTCGCTGTCCGAACTGATGCCGCCGCTGGCGAAGGTATGCGCCAGGACCACCGAATGGACGGTGGCGGACGCGGCGCGCCGGGCAATGTCCGCCCGGACCAGGCCTGTTGCGGCGCGGGTAACCTCGAAGTGGCTTGCCGTGTCCACGCCCAGCTGGTCGGCGACCATCCTGGGTTCGAGCCATGGGATGCCGTACAGCGCCAAAGTGGCGTCTTTTCCCGCAGCGTCCGTTCCCAGCGGGATCAGCAGGGGCTGGTCGAGGTCCTCCACCCTGGTGCGAAGGTGCACTCCCCCGCGTTCCAGCAGGCGGGACGCGAACCCCAGGCGGATGGCGGAATCGTGGTTGCCGCTGGTGAGGACTGCCTGTGCGCCTGCGGCGGTGAGCCGGACCAGTGCGTCATCGAGGAGGTGCACAACGTCCACGCCGGGAAGTGCGCGGTCGTAGACGTCGCCTGCGATCAGGACGATGTCCACGCTTTCCCGCTGCACCGCCGCCACCAACTGGTCCACGAAGGAGCGCTGGGCGTCGAGCATGCCAACGCCGTGGAAGGAACGGCCCAGGTGCCAGTCCGAGGTGTGAAGTAACCGCATGATCCTAAGTTATCGGCAGCCACTGACAGTGAAGAAAACGCCGCGGCAAAGGAGGCTCAGGACCTTTTTCCGTCGAAGAACTCCTGGGCCTCGCTGACGCCGGGCTTTCCGTGGCGGGCCGCCTCGGCGGGTAGTCCCTCATTCACAGGGGCAGCCTCGGCGTCGGCGTCGGCATCCACGTCGTCGTCGTTGCCGGGAGCCCCTGCCTCCTCAGCGGGAGCCGGGGACTGGGCCACTGCGCCGATCCGGAACACCAGCCCCGCGATGGCAGCGCCGGCCAGCGGCGCCACCAGGAAGACCCACAGCTGCTCCACTGCCCAGCCGGAGCTGAAGACGGCGGAAGCAACGGCACGTGCGGGGTTGAACGGCAGGTTGCCCACCGACTGGCCCACCTGCAGCAGGGCGGCAAACGACAGGCCGACGGCGACGGGCGCCACCGAGCGGGCGCCTCCTTCACGGCCGGTGGCTCCCAGGAAGACAGCCACGATGATGGCGGCACCCAGCAGCTCGAGGAGGACGACGGCGGCGAGGGGCGCCTGGATGATGGAGTGCTCACCGAAGCCCGCGGCCACGGTATCGAATGCAGTGCGGCTGTCCGGGATGCTGGGCAGCGTGCGCAGGATCCCGAAGAGGGCCAGGGCGCCCACCAGCGCCCCGACGAGCTGGGCGGCCGCGTAGGCGGCGGCTGCCCCGGCGCGGATCCGTCCGGCCACGAGGTGCCCCAGGGTGATCGCGGGGTTGAAGTGGCCGCCGGAGATATGCCCGAAGGCCAGCATGGCCGCGGTGATGGCAAGACCGGCTGCCAGGGCGGACGGGACCGGGCTGGACTGCGGAATGCTGAACAGGGGCACGCCCAGGCCGGCCACCGCCAGGAAGAGGCTGCCAAACGCCTCGGCCGCCAGGCGGGGCAGCAGGCCGGCCGGTCCGGCAGCCGTGCCGCCGGGCTGCAGTGCGTCGCGGGCTGGGACGGGGGTGCTCATGGTGGGACCTTTGCTTGTGGGGGGCGGGAATTCCGGCTGTTTTGTGGGGCCGGTGCTGCTGCCGGCCATCCGTGCCGGCACCGGGCAACCCGAGCAGTATCCCAGCCGAGGCTGTGCGTTTGCTGGACAGCAGCTGTCCGCGGTGGGCAGCGGCCCCGCATGGAACGCCGGACCACGTGGCCGGGACGGTAAATTTACCCCATGAGCTTTGACCACGGTATGCCCGCCCCTGCCCTTCCGTCCCGCATCCACGGTTCCCTGCTGGGCGGGGGCCTGGGCGATGCCCTGGGCTACGCCGTGCAGTCCGATTCCATTGCCGGGATCCGGGAGCGGTTCGGGGCGCAGGGCCTCACCGGGTTCGAGGACCTGGCGGGGCCTGGCCATTTCTCTGATGACACGCAGCTGACCCTGTACACGGTGGATGGGCTGGTGGAGGCGCTCGAGTGGGCCAACTCGGGCGTCGGCGCAGACGTGAACGCGTGCCTGTGGCTTGCCTACCTGCGCTGGCTTGCCGCCCAGGGCGGGGATGCAGGACCGTCCGCACCGGCACCCCAGCCGCGCTGGATCGACAGCAACGAGGTGCTCAGGCAGCGCAGGCGTCCCGACAAGGATTGCCTCAGCGGTCTGGCCACTGGTGAGATGGGAACCGCCATGCGTCCGGTGAACCCCGACGCCAAAGGCACCGGCACAGTGATGCGGTCGGCACCGTTCGGGCTGGTACCGCACATCACGCCCGACGCCGTCTATAAGCTCAGTGCCGACGCCGCCGCCCTGACGCACGGACACCCAGCGGCACGGCAGAGTGCCGGCATCTTCAGCCTCCTGATCCACCGGTTGGTATCCGGGGAAGCACTGCGGGACGCCGTTGCCGGGATCACCACGCACGCGGCCGCCCTCCCGGGTGTGGTCCCGGAACTGCCGGAACGCCTGGGGGCCGCCCTCCGGCTCGCGGAAAAAGCGGTTGCCGGCCCCGAGGAACTGCAACAGGAGCTTGGCGGCGGCCGGACAGGGGAAGAAGCCCTCGCCGTCGCGCTTTATGCCGTCATCGCTACCGCGCCGGCCGGTGATGCGGAGGCGCAGCCCGCCGCGCACTTCCGCGACGCCATGTTGGTGGCCGTAAACCACGGCGGCGCCAGCGACACCACGGGGGCGCTTGCCGGAAACATCCTGGGAGCCCTTTACGGGGAGGCCTGCCTGCCCGACCCCTGGCTTGAAGCCCTGGAAGCGGCGGAGGTCATCCGCGGAATGGCCGATCGGTTGGTGAAGGTTACGACCGCCGAAGGCTGATGTTGTTGCAGGCCTCGCAAACGTCCTCCGGGATCACGCCGCGGCGCTGCAGGAACCCGAAAATGGTGCACCCCAGGCAGAACCCCGCGAAGGCTTCCAGCGAGGCAGCTATCACCAGGATGCCCAGGAGCGTCCAGGCTGCCGGCGCCGCGCCGGCAGCGAAGAGGAGCAGGGCACCGGTGGACACTGCCGCGCCGATTCCCTGGGCGAAACGCTTGGGCGGCCCGGAAACCAGCTTCACCTTTCCCAGCCGGGGCGTGATCACCTTGACCGAAAGCAGCGCCAGGGGTGAAATCCTCGGGCCAAAAAGCAGCCGCAGCCAGAATCCGGCGGCGATCGCTGCCAGCCCCCAGCCTGAATTCGCCACAGCGGTGACGACGGCGAGCAGCACCACGAGCGCTGCCGTGGTGCGGGCGGCGTACTCATTGACGGGGTTGGGGAATTCGAACAAGGAGGCCATCCGGCAAGGGTAGGAGGCAGCCGCCGGAGCAGCCAAGCTTTGTTGCGCCGCATGACCGCGGGCCCCGCCGCAGGATGGGTCAGGCGCCGGCGGCCTGCGCGCCGGCCCAGGCGCCAACAGGGACTTCCTGGGCGTCCTCGGCACCGCCCACCATCTGCAGGAACTCGCCTTCGGACAGCACTTCGATGGCCTGCCCGCGCTCGTGGAGCTCCAGGACACGGCGGGCCTTTCCCGTGAGCCGGCCCGAGCGCAGGTCCGAGGCCACGAACCCGTCACCCACCACCAGGACAGTGGTCCGCGCGGTGACCCGGCTCTCGGTCAGCGCGCCGCACCTGGCCGAGCGAAGTTTAGCGTCCGGACGGTTGATGGAGAGCTGCCCGGTGAACACCACCGTCTGGGCGTACAGCGGATGCCCGGGCTCGGCGTCCAGGTTGGGCTCGGGGTTTAGTCCTTCTTCCGGCCAGCCGGACTGGAACCGGCGGACCAGGGCAGCACCGTTGCCGGAGTTGCCTGCCAGCGCCGTGAGGCTGGCCTTTGAGAGGTCACCGGTGGCGGGGTCGAAGGCCTCCTGCCGCGGCATGGCCAGCCCCAGGGACAGGTAGAGTTCGGCGATGCTGTTGGCACCGTTGCGGGCGGCGATGTCGATGAGGATCCCGGCGCAGGCACGGGCATCTTCCGCGGCGTCGTGGTGGTTGACCAGCGGAACACCCGCTTCCTCGGCGGCAAACGGGAGGGAGTTGGACACGAGCGAGTAGCAGCGCCGGGACAGCATGACGGTGCAGACGTAGTCGTAGGCCGGGCCCGGCAGGCCGGAGACTTCCAGCGCCGAGCGGATCACGCCGAGGTCGAAGGCAGCGTTGTGCGCGACGAGAACGTCGTCGCCGATGAACACCCCTATTTCGGGAAACAGCTCGCCAAAGCGCGGCGAACCGGCGACATCAGCCGGGGTGATGCCGTGGATCCTGACGTTGTGGTGGTCGAAGGTGTCGTATCCCGCAGGCGGGCGCATCAGCCAGGAGGCTTCCCCGACGATCCTGCCGCCCCTCACCTTCGTCAGTCCCACGGAGCACGGGGAGCCCCGGAAGCCGTTGGCCGTTTCGAAGTCGATCGCCGTAAAGTCCAAACCCACGGCCCCTACCTTACCGCTGCGGGCCTCCAGCCCCGGGGAGCCCATGCCCTTCAAGTACCCTTGAAAGGTGAACTTCCCTGTGATGAATGAGCTCGCTGTGTCCATGCTGGGCGGTGCGGGACCGGTCCAGCCGAAAATGGCGTCCTTCCTGCCCGATTGGCTGAACCCCCAGGTCTTCCTGGCCGATCCCGCGCTGGCCCCCTGGGTGGTCCTGCTGGTGTGCGGCATCATCTTCGCCGAGACCGGCCTGCTGGTGGGCTTCTTCCTGCCGGGCGATTCCATGCTGTTCACGGCGGGCCTGCTGGTGGCCACGGGCACCATCAAGTTCAACATCTTCGCGTTCGCCGCGTTGATCGTGGTGTCCGCGATCATTGGCAACCAGGCCGGCTACCTGATCGGATCCAAGGCCGGCCCCGCCATCTTCAACAGGCCCAACTCCAAGCTGTTCAAGCGCGAAAATGTCGAGAGCGCCCACGCATTCTTCGAAAAGCACGGCGGCAAGGCCCTGATCCTGGCCCGTTTCGTGCCCATCATCCGCACCTTCGTGCCCGTGATCGTCGGCGTGGCGCAAATGAGCAAGCGAAAGTTCTTCATTTACAACGTCATCGGCGCGGCGCTGTGGGGCGCTGGCGTCACGCTCCTCGGCTACCTGCTGGGCGATACGGTGCCGTGGGTCCGCGACAACCTTGACATTATCTTCATCGCCATCGTGCTGGCCTCGGTGATTCCCATCGGCATCGAGCTCCTCCGCGGGCTGTCCGCGCGCCGCCAGGCGGCGGCTTACGGCACCGACACCGTCGACGAGTACATCGAGGAACACGAGCCGGAAGCGGAGCAGAAGACGCCCCGCAACATCCACGGCCAGCGGCCGGAGTAGCGGCCCTCCACTTCCACCACTGCAAAAAGGTGCGCACCCGGAAGGGTGCGCACCTTTTTGCGGAACCGTCCGGCCCCAGGCTTTTAGCCGGCCGCTTCGAGTGCGGCCACAATGGACGGCAGCAGCGCCCGGAAGGCCTTGCCGCGGTGGCTGATGGCGTTCTTCTCCTCGGCGGACAGCTCGGCGCAGCTGCGGTCATGGCCCGCCGGCTGCAGGACGGGGTCGTAGCCAAAGCCGCCGGCGCCCCGCGGTTCACGGAGCAGGATGCCCTCCAGTTGTCCGTATTCCACCACCTCGCGCCCGGGGCCCTCCGTGTCCGCGGGCATGGCCAGGGCGGCGGCGCACACGAACGCGGCACCGCGGTGTTCGTCGGGAACGTCGGACAGCTGCTTCAGCAGCAGTTCGAGGTTGGCGGCGTCGTCACCGTGGCGTCCTGCCCAGCGTGCGGAGAAGATGCCGGGGGCCCCGCCCATGACGTCCACGGCCAGCCCGGAGTCGTCGGCGATGGCCACGAGTCCGGTGGCGCCGGCCACCGCGCGCGCCTTCAGCAGGGAGTTCTCGGCGAACGTCACGCCGGTCTCGACGACGTCCGGGGCACCCGCCGCGGCGGCGTCCACCACCTGGGTGTCGACGTCGAGCCCCGGTACCTGTCCGCGCAGCAGTTCACGGAGTTCGCGAAGTTTGCCTTTGTTGTGCGTTGCCAGCACCAGCCGGGGAGCCGCACCGGTCACAGGGTGTCCGCCAGGGTTTCGCGCTGGATGGCCGCCAGCTGGGCCGTGCCCAGGAGGGCCAGGTCCAGGAGCTGGTTCAGCTCGTCCCGGTCGAACGGGGCACCCTCAGCCGTTCCCTGCACTTCAACGAACTTGCCCGAGCCGGTGACCACCACGTTCATGTCGGTCTCGGCCCGGACGTCCTCCACGTAGGGCAGGTCCAGCATGGGAACGCCGTCGATGATGCCCACGGATACTGCTGCAATCGTGTCGATGAGCGGCTGGGCGTTCTTGGCGATGAGCTTGGTGTCGCGGGCGAACCGGATGGCGTCGGCAAGCGCTACGTAGGCGCCGGTGATGGCTGCAGTACGGGTGCCGCCGTCGGCCTGGAGGACGTCACAGTCCAGGACGATGGTGTTCTCGCCCAAGGCCTTGGTGTCGATGATGGAGCGCAGGGACCGCCCGATCAGGCGTGAGATCTCGTGCGTGCGGCCGCCAATCTTTCCCTTCACGGATTCCCGGTCCGAACGGGTGTTGGTGGCGCGCGGCAGCATGGCGTATTCGGCCGTGACCCAGCCGCGGCCCTCCCCCTTGAGCCAGCGCGGCACACCGGCTGTCAGCGATGCCGTGCACAGCACCCTGGTGTTGCCGAATTCGATCAGCGCCGATCCCTCAGCCTGGTTGGACCATCCGCGGGTGATGCTGATGGGCCGGAGCTGGTCGGGGGCACGGCCGTCGGCGCGCACTACGGGCACTGCTGTTGCTTCAGATGTCATGCCTTTAGCTTATCGAGTGCCCGCGCGGCAGGCAGGCGCCGCGGAACAAGGGCCTGGGATCGGGCGCCGCTAGATGGTGTAGTGGACGCCCGCCACCGCAACCGCAACATCGCCGGGAAACACCGGGCGGGCTTCGGCCATCACGGTGGTCTGTGACGTCCACACCGGGATGTGGGTCAGCAGGAGGCGCCGCGCACCGGCGGCCGCCGCCGCCTCGCCAGCACGCTTGCCCGTGAGGTGGACGTCGTTGATGCCGTCGTCGCGGCCCTCTTCAAAGGCCGCCTCGCACAGGAACAGGTCAGCGTCCTTGGCAGCTTCCTCGAGTCCGGCACAGGAATCAGTATCCCCGGAATAGGTCAGGACGCGGGACACCGGAACGCCGTCCTTGCCGGGCTCCACCACTTCCACGCGGAGGGCGTAGGCCTCTTCGATGGGGTGGTTCACGGCGAACGGGGTGATGGTGAACGGCCCCACGGTCACCGGTTCGCGTTCCGTCCAGTTGGTGAAGTCGAACTCTTCGTGCATGCCGGGATCCAGGGGCAGGCCGTAGGCGGTGGCCATCCGGTCTGCCGTGGCGGCGGGGCCCCAGACGGGGATCCGGCCGCGGCCCCAGCCACCGGGCTTCCAGCGGATGGCAACATGCAGCCCGCACAGGTCCATACAGTGGTCAGGGTGCAGGTGGGTGAGGAAGATCGCGTCGATGTCCTCCAGGTCGGTATAGCGCTGGATGGCTCCCAGGGCTCCGCTGCCGAGGTCCATCACCACCTTCCACGTCCGCTCACCGTCGGTGGCGGTCAGGAGGTAGCACGACGCCGGGGAGCCGGGTCCGGGGAATGATCCCGTGCATCCCACGATGGTCAGCTTCACTGGGCGGAACCTCCACCGCGGCGCGCCCCGGCGAACCCGCCGCCCACGAAGTTGGAGATCCTGGGGCGGTTGCGTGCGCCCTGCGCGGCGGCGATCATCTCAGGGGTAATGCGCGCCAGGCTCCCCGTGGGGTACTGCGCGGCCACGTGGTCCACGTGCCGGACCGAGAGGACTTCCGGGCCCAGGAACCGGCGGGCGAGCGCCTCGAACTGTCCGGCGTCACCGGTGGCTACGAAGTGGTGCTCGGGCGGCGCCTCCGAGGTGCGCTGCAGGTTGTGGGTGGCAAGGGCACGGTAGACGTCCTTGGCGGTCTCCTCGGCGCTGGAGACCAGGGTGACGTCGGCGCCCATAACGTAGGAAATGACGCCCGTCAGCAGCGGGTAGTGGGTGCAGCCCAGCACCACGGTGTCCACCCCGGCGGACTTCAGCGGCGCCAGGTATTCTTCGGCAACGGCGAGCAGGGCCGGGCCTGTGGTGATGCCGGCTTCCACGTAGCTGACGAACTCCGGGCACGCCACGGACGTGATGTCCAGGTCGGGCGCTGCCGCGAAGGTGTCCTCGTAGGCGCGAGACCCGATGGTTGCGGACGTGCCGATCACGCCCACCCTTCCCGTGCGGGTGGCGGCGACGGCGCGGCGGACCGCGGGCTGGATCACCTCGATGACCGGGATGCCGTACTTGGCCGTGTACCGTTCGCGGGCGTCCCGCAGGACAGCGGCCGACGCCGAGTTGCAGGCGATGGTGAGCAGCTTGACTCCCGAGTCCACGAGTTCGTCCATCACGCCCAGGGCGTTAGCGCGCACCTCGGCGATGGGCAGGGGCCCATAGGGTCCGTGGGCGGTGTCGCCCACGTAGAGGATTGATTCGTTGGGAAGCTGGTCGATGATGGAGCGGGCCACGGTGAGTCCGCCAACACCGGAGTCGAAGACACCGATGGGCCGGGCTTCCGGGGCGGCGGCCGGCACGTCGCTTGCGGCCGCGGGCTGTATTTCCGCCGACGGTTCCGCGCTCGAGGCTGTTGTCATGGTTATTCGAGGATAGGTGGTCCCGGAAGCGTCAGTCATCATCTTGTGTCCAGCGACTCGTGTCTGCTGTGTCACAGGGACGGCCTCCCCCTGGCCGCCGTGGCTCACCGGTGGGATTCCATGGACTGCAGCATGGCCTGGACCAGGGATTCCTGCAGCCAGGTGGTGAAGTTGTAGACCAGTGCCAGGTAGCTCTCCACGTCCTCGGCCTGGGACCAGTCCTGCATGCGGTGGACGTGCTCGGCGTCGGCCTCATCCCTGATGTCCAGCCGCTCCGCCAGCACGAGGCGGACGTCGTTCAACGCCATGGACCAGTGCCTTGCCCCTTCGGGCGTCAGCACGATCTCGTCTTTGTCCAGGTCCAGCGCCGCCGCGCGCAGCGCACCGATCTTTGTTTCCCGCAGTGAACGCTCGGTGAGCTGGCGGAACTCGAGGGACGCGGCGCCGTCGTCCTTCGCCACGTTCGGCAGCAGCCGCCTGACGGCGCGGTCGGTGGGCTCGGCAACGTCCATGTCCAGGCCAATGAGGGCTGCCAGCGGGTCCTGCCCGGAACGGTCCTCCGGCTGGAGCATGGAGATGACGTCATCGATGAGGCTGCGCAGCAGGTCCCGTTCGGCAGGTTCCAGGAACCCCGTGATGCCCTTGAGCCCGTATTTGAATGCCTTAGCCACGTTTCCCCTTACCCTGGCCCGGACCGCCGGACCTGCCGGACTTGCCACCGGTTCCGCCGCTGGCTTTTTCCACCGTTGCCCAAAGCCCAAACCCGTGCATGGCCACGGCGTGGCGCTCCACCTGTTCCTTGCTGCCGGAGGCAACGATGGACCGGCCCTTCTTGTGGACCTCCATCATGAGCTTGTTGGATTTGCTTTCCGAATAGCCAAAGTAGCTTTGGAAGACGTAGCTGACGTAGCTCATCAGATTGACGGGATCGTTCCAGATCACCAGGTTCCAGGGGATGTCCGGCGCGGTCAGGGAGTCGGTGGACTCTGCTGTGCCGGTCCGGATGCCCTCCTGTGTATCAGGGCCGGGCGCAACGCTTATGGTCATCTGTCCATTCTATGTGGCTGGCCACTAGAGTGATTTTTGTGAGCACCTCAGCCGGCTGGGACCATCCCCGCACGTCCTTCTATACCGACCACTACGAGCTGACCATGCTGCAGGCGTCGCTCCATTCCGGGGCGGCCCACCGCAGGTCCGTGTTCGAGGCGTTCGCGCGGCGCCTGCCAGACGGCCGGCGCTACGGCATCGTGGCCGGCACCGGACGCCTGCTTGAAGGCATCGCGAATTTCCGTTTCGGCGAGGCGGAGCTGGAGTTCCTGGAACGGACCAACGTGGTCAACCGGGAGACCCTGGAGTACCTGGCCAACTACAGGTTTGCCGGCGACATCTGGGGCTACGCCGAGGGCGACGCGTACTTCCCCAACTCCCCCATCCTCGTGGTGGAGGCCTCGTTCGCCGAGGCCTGCATGCTGGAGACCTACCTGCTGTCAGTGCTCAACCACGACACCGCCATCGCCTCCGCCGCCTCCCGGATGGTCACCGCCGCGGGCGGCCGGCCCTGCATCGAGATGGGCTCCCGGCGCACGCATGAGGAAGCGGCCACCGCCTCAGCGCGCGCGGCGATCATTGCCGGCTTTGACAGCACGTCGAACCTGGAGGCGGGAATCCGCTACGGCGTGAAGACGGTGGGCACCGCCGCACATTCCTTCACGCTGCTGCACGATACCGAACGGGAGGCGTTCGAAGCCCAGCTGGCCTCATTGGGTGCCGGCACGTCCCTCCTGGTGGATACGTACGAGGTCGAGAAGGCAGTCCGCACGGCCGTCGAGCTGGCTGGGCCCGGCCTTGGCGGCGTCCGGCTGGACTCAGGCGACCTGGTGGCCCAGGCCCAGTGGGTGCGCCGGCTCCTGGACGACCTCGGCAACGAGCACACCAAGATCGTGGTGACCTCGGACCTGGACGAATACGCCATCGCAGCCCTGCAGTCGGCTCCCGTGGACTCCTACGGCGTGGGCACCTCGCTGGTCACCGGCTCCGGCGCCCCCACCGCCAGCATGGTCTACAAGCTGGTCAGCCGCGCCGACGACGAGGGCAACTTTGTCTCCGTGGCCAAGGCGGCCAAGAACAAGGCCAGCGTCGGCGGCCGCAAATATGCCCTCCGGAAACTGGACGAACGTGGCCGTGCCACCGCCGAGGTAGTGGGCGTGGGCCACCGGCCGGAGGATGACGGCAACGACCGTCCGCTCCTGCAGCAGTTCATGAAGAACGGCGAACTGCTCCCGGGCTGGACCGGCCACGAAGGCGTCCTGCGCGCACGGCAGCGGCACGCAGACACCATGGCGGAGCTGCCCCCGGTGGTCAACCGCCTGCAGCGCGGCGAGGCCGCGATTCCCACCATTTACGAGGAGCACTGATGTCCCGCGCGCTGATCATCGTGGATGTCCAGAACGATTTCTGCGAGGGCGGCTCACTCGCCGTCCCCGGCGGTGCCGCGGTTGCCGGTGCGATCAGCGAGTACCTGGACGCCCATCACACCGAATTCGACCATGTGGTGGCCACCCAGGACTGGCACATCGATCCGGGCAGTCACTTTTCCGATACGCCCGACTACCGGGACAGCTGGCCCCGGCACTGCGTGGCAGGCACCCGCGGCGCCGACCTCCACCCGGACCTGGACACCGAATACGTGGACGCCTATTTCCGGAAAGGCCAGTTCGCCGCTGCCTACTCGGGCTTCGAGGGCCTGCTGGCTCCGGAAGACGCCGTTCCTACCGGCGAACGCCAGGCAGGCGGCCTGCCCGGCGCCGCGGCAGCGCTGGAAACTGACGACGACGCCATCGGCCTCGATGACTGGCTGCAAAGCCACGACGTGGAGGACGTGGTGGTGGTGGGCATCGCCACCGACTACTGCGTGAAGGCCACAGTGCTCGACGCCGTCCAGGCCGGCTACGGCGTCACCGTGGTGCGGTCGCTGACCGCCGGCATCGCCGAGGACCTGGAAGACGCCGTCGCAGAAATGGAGCTCGGCGGGGCGGACATCGCCTAGGCCGCTACTTGCGGCCCACGAACCAGTCCTGGAGCTTGCGCAGCCGGGACTTCAGCTGCTCCTCGTTGGCCTGGGCCACCGGAGGTCCGCCGCAGACAGTACGCAGCTTGGTGTGCACCACCCCGTGCGGGGTCCCGGTCCGGGCAGACCAGGCGGCCACATTCTTGGCCAGTTCGTTGCGCAGGTCCATCAGCATCCGGTGGTCCGGTACTGCGGGTATTACGGTTTCCGCTGCTGCCGGCCCCTTCCGGTTCTTCCGGTTCAGCTGCTCATGCTGGCGCTGGCGCAGCAGCGTCCCCACCTGCTCGGCGTCCAGGAGGCCCGGGATGCCCAGGAAGTCCAGCTCGTCGTCGGACCCCACTTCACCGCCGGTGCCGAACTCGCCGCCGTCGAACAACACGCGGTCGAAGGACGCCTGGGAGTCCAGGGCCTCGAACTTGCCCTTGGTGAGGCTGTCAGAAGCCTTTTCCTCGCGGTTGGCCTCGTCCATCAGCGAGTCTTCAGGGTTGAAGAGGCCGTCGCCGTCTTCCTTCTCGGGCCGGTCCAGCGCGTGGTCCCGTTCCATCTCCATGGAGTTGGCCAGCGCCATCAGCTGCGGCACGGACGGCAGGAAGACCGATGCCGTTTCGCCCCTCTTGCGGGCACGCACGAAGCGCCCCACGGCCTGGGCGAAGAACAGCGGTGTGGATGTTGAGGTGGCATAGACGCCCACGGACAGCCGGGGCACGTCAACGCCTTCGGACACCATGCGGACCGCCACCATCCAGCGCTTGTCGCCGGCCGAGAAGTCCTCGATCTTGCTGGACGCCTTGGCGTCGTCGGACAGGATGACGGTGGGCGATTCGCCGGTGATCCTCTTCAGTTGCCCGGCGTAGGCCCGGGCGTCCTCGTGGTCCGTGGCGATGACCAGGCCACCTGCGTCCGGCACGGTACGCCGGACTTCGCTGAGCCGCTTGTCCGCACCGGCCAGGACAGCGGGAATCCACTCCCCCGCCGGGTTCAAAGCGGTCCGCCACGCGTGGCTGGTGATGTCCTTGGTCACGGCGGCCTCACCCAGGGAGGCCGCCATTTCCTCGCCGGCACTGGTGCGCCAGCGCATCTGGCCGGAGTAGGCCATGAACATCACGGGCCGCACCACGTGGTCCCGGAGGGCGTTGCCGTAGCCGTAGGTGTAGTCGGCCTTGGAGCGCCGGATGCCGTCACGGTCCTCGGCGTATTCCACGAACGGGATGGGCGAGGTGTCAGAGCGGAACGGCGTACCGGTCAGGGACAGCCGGCGCACCGCAGGGTCGAACGCCTCGCGCAGCCCATCGCCCCAGGACAGCGCCTCGCCGCCGTGGTGGATCTCATCCAGGATCACCAGGGTCCGGGCAGCCTCGGTCTTGGCGCGGTGCAGCAGGGGTTTGCTGGCCACCTGTGCATAAGTGACGGCAACGCCGATGAAGCCGCGGCCGTGCTGTCCGTCGGAATTCTTGAAGTTGGGATCGATGGCGATCCCCACCTTGGCTGCCGCATCCGCCCACTGGCGCTTCAGGTGGTCCGTGGGGGCAACGATGGTCACCCGGTTGACGGCACCGGAATCGATCAGGGTGGAGGCGATCCGCAGCGCGAATGTGGTCTTGCCTGCACCCGGGGTCGCCACGGCGAGGAAGTCTCGGGGGCTGCTCTTCAGGTAGAGGTCAAGGGCTTCCTGCTGCCAGGCACGGAGTTTCGGGGCGGTTCCCCAGGCTGCACGTTCCGGATAAGCCGGAGGCAGGGTGGGGCCGCCAAAGAGCGTCTCCGTCACTACTTGTTGTTGCCCGAGTCCCCCGGACCCTTCCCGCCGTCGTTGCCCGGCCGGAGGCCCTCATAGACTTCCTTGCACTCCGGGCAGACCGGGAACTTCTGCGGGTCCCGGCCCGGCGTCCAGACCTTCCCGCACAGGGCGATGACGGGTTCCCCGGTCATCGCGGACTCCATGATCTTTTCCTTGCGCACGTAGTGGGCAAAGCGCTCCCGGTCGCCCGGCTCCATTTCCTGGCGCAGTTCCTCGCGCTCAATGGTGGCCGTGGACGTTCCAGCCCCGGAAAGCTCGCGCATCGGGTCGTTTTCGAGAGGGTCCGTCATGCTAGTCATGCCATCCATCTTAGCCTTTCCGCCGGCCGGGCGTTCGACGGCGGCACGCCCGCGCCGGGGTCCGGAACCGGCCGTCGTCGTACTTTTTTGCAGCCTGCCGGTGTACCCCAGGCCGCGCTACAGCCCCTGCCAGGCCGGCTTGTTCTCATACGTATGGCGGTAGAAATCTGCGAGTTTCAGGGCCGAGGCTGCCGCCTCGTCCAGCAGGATGGTGGCGTGCGGGTGGAATTGCAGCACCGAGGCGGGACAGATGGCGGCCACCGGCCCCTCCACCAGATCGCGGACGGCCTGGGCCTTCTGCGCGCCCGTGGCGAGGAGGATCACGTGGCGCGCCGCCATGATGGTGCCCAGTCCCTGGGTGATGACGTGGTGCGGCACACCACCGAGGTTGTCGAAGAACCTGGCGTTGTCCCGGCGTGTCTGTTCGATCAGGCTCTTGATCCGGGTCCGTGATGCGAAGGACGAGCACGGTTCGTTGAACCCGATATGGCCGTCGGTGCCCACGCCCAGCAACTGCAGGTCAATGCCCCCGGCAGCCGCGATGGCCTCTTCGTAGGCGGTGCAGGCAGCAGGGATGTCTGCGGCAGTCCCGTCCGGCACGTGGACGTTCTCCGGGGCGATGTTCATCCGGCTGGTGAACTCCCGGCGGATCACCTCGCTGTAGGACGCCGGATGGCCGGCGGGGAGGCCGACATATTCATCCAGCGCGAACGCCGAGGCCCGGCTGAGATCCAGGCCCTGCCCGTGCCGGGCCGCCAGTTCTTCGTACACCGGCAGCGGCGAGGAACCTGTGGCCAGGCCAAGGACCGCGTCCGGCTTGCGGCGGACGAGCTGTTCGACGGCGTCGGCTGCGAGCCTTCCAAGGTGCCGGCTGCCGCCGAGGATCACGACTTCCATGCTGTTCCCTTCCTGGAACTGTCAGCGGTTTACGGTGACCTGCGCCAGGAGCTCGGGCCCGCGGGCATCGAGCCACCTGCCGCCAAGCCGGACGCCGGACAGGAAAAGGACCAGGCCCACCACGGTTCCCACCGCCAGGTTGAGCCAGCCGAACAGGACATTGCCCGTGGCCGCCTGTGCCACCAGCAGCGCCGCCTCCGGCAGGACGAGGACCATCAGGACCAGCATCCCCACGAACTGCACGGCCAAAGTCTGCCCGACATTGCCCGGGGGCTTCTTGAAAGGGCTGTCCCCCGGCAACGGAACGGTGACCGTGTACCGGGCCGACACCACCGAGGACAGCCCCAGGCCGGTAAAGAGGATCCCCAGGCTGAAGCCCAGCTGGCCGGGCAGCCCCGTCCAGTTGCGGGCAAAGGCGGCATACCCCACCGAGAACACCAGCACCACGGGCAGCGCGAAGGTCATGCACGCCAGTGCCCGGCCCAGCCGGTCCGCCACCCCCCGGACGCCGGTGGCCAGGTGCAGCGCGAAGGCGGTGTTGTCATAGGAAACATCCGCGGAGATGGACCAGGCCAGGATGAACGCGGACACCGGGGCAAGGAACGCCAGGCTGCCGTAGCTGCCGGTCTGTGCCCCCTGGAACGCCAGCACCACCGGAAGAAGTGGGATGACCACCAGCGAGCCCGAGTACCGGGGGTCCCGGAACCAGTAGGTCAGCGACCTTGCCATGACGGCGCCGGCGGGCGTGGCCGGCAGCACGCCGAACAGACCCAGCCTGCCGCCCCGCCGCTTCCCGGCGCCCGCGTGGGGCGGGGTGACCAGTGCCCGCCCAAGCAGCAGCTTCCAGCACCAGGCCAGCGCACCGAGGACAGCCACCGCCATCACCAGCTTCACCGCGGCCTCGGCGGCCCGGCCCGACGCGATATCTCCGGCCAGCGACCATGGTGCCCCGAGCGGCGTCCAGGACAGGGCCCGGGCGAAGTCCGGCAGGAACCCGGTGGACCCGGAGATGCCGCGGCCGACCCCCGCCACGATGGGACCCAACAGGACCACCGGCACCATGAACGCGAGGGCGCTGATGTCCTTGAAGCGCCTGGATGCGGCCAGGCTCGCTGTTGCCGTGGTGACCACCTTGGCAAGCACGACGCACGTCATGACGCCCAGGCAAGCGCCGGCGAGGGCTGCGAGCGCCGGAAGCGCGCCGCGGGACCAGGTCACCACGGTGGCCAGTGACACCAGCGTGGTGGCCAGGCCGGGGATGCCAATCAGGCCGCCGAGGGCCAGCCCGGCGAGCATCTGCTTCATGGGGATGGCAAAGGTCGTGAAGCGGGCCGGATCGAGGGTCATGTCCGTGGCCGATGCCACCACCGGGACTACTGCCCAGCCCAGGACTGCCGCGGAGCCGCCCAGGACCACCGCGGTGTGTGCGGTCACCGGCCCCGCGGTGCGCAGCAGGACCAGGGCCATGACCAGCGTCGCCACCACTCCCAGTGCATAGAGCCCGGCAATGGCCATGCCCACCAGCTGCCAGGGGCTGCGGCGCAGTCCGTTCCGGAGCAGCGTGAGCTTAAGCCTTAGAAGGTGCGCAACCATTCCAGCCCTTCCGTGTGGCTGTGGCCGCCGACCAGCTGTACGAAGCGGTCCTCAAGCGAGGCGCCGGCACGCACCTCATCCACGGTGCCCGCTGCCAGCAGCCGGCCTTTGGCCACCACCGCGACGTGGTCGCACATCCGCTGGACCAGGTCCATCACGTGGCTGGACACGATAACCGTCCCGCCGGAGTCCACGTACCGGTCCAGGATGGAACGGATGTTCGCCGCAGACACGGGGTCGACCGCTTCGAAGGGCTCGTCCAGGACCAGCAGCCGCGGGGCGTGGATCAGTGCGGAGGCCAGGGCAATTTTCTTGGTCATACCGGCCGAGTAGTTCACCACCAGCGTGCCCGCGTCCTGGCTGAGGTCCATGGCGGCCAGCAGCTCCCCCACCCGCGCTGCCACCACAGCCTTGTCCATGCCGCGCAGCAGGCCGGCGTACGTAATCAGCTGCTCGCCGGTCAGCCGGTCGAAGAGCCGGACGCCGTCGGGGAGGATTCCCATGAGCCGTTTGGCTTCAAGGGGGTGCTGCCAGACGTCGACGCCGTGCACCACTGCAGTGCCGAAGTCCGGCCGCAGCAGGCCGGTGGCCATGGACAGCGTGGTCGTCTTGCCCGCACCGTTGGGGCCTACGATGCCGAAGAACGAACCGGCCGGGACGTCCAGGCTGATCCCGTCCACCGCGATCTTCCCGCCAAACCGCTTGGCCAGCCCGCGGATGGAAAGGGCCGGTACGGGGCCGGAAGCCGGCGGCTGTTCAGGGATCGGAGCAGTCATGGTGCCAGCCTAGTCCGCGGACCGACACTGCGGGGGTGGGAGACTAGCGTCATGGACATCGCGTTGGGCCTGCTGGTGATCGTTGCGGTGGTGTGTGCCGGCAGCGCGGTGGGACGGAAGCTCAATCTCCCCGTTCCCCTGCTTTTGGTCCTGGCCGGAGTGGCAGGTTCGTTCCTGCCGTTCATTCCGCCGGTTGAGCTTAACCCCGAACTGGTGCTGGTGGGCCTGCTCCCTCCGCTGCTCTATGCCGCCGCGTTCCGGACATCGCTCTTTGACTTCACGTCGAACCGGCGCTCCATCGGGCTCCTGTCCGTGGGCTACGTCATCTTCGGCACCCTGGGGGTCGGGGCGGTGGTGTGGTGGCTGTTCCCGGAAATCCCGCTGCCCGCCGCCATCGCGCTGGGTGCGGTGGTGGCTCCCCCGGACGCCGTGGCAGCCACCGCGATCGCGCGGCGGGTCGGCATGCCCCGCAGGATCGTCAACATCCTCGAGGGCGAATCGCTGGTCAACGACGCAACGGCGCTGGTGTGCCTGCGGGCTGCCGTGGCCGCCATCGCAGGTTCCGTGTCCGCGCTGGACGTGGCCGGCGGCTTCGTGCTGGCGGCCGGCGGCGGGCTGGTGGTGGGCCTTGCTGCCGCCTACATCCTGACCGAAATCCGGAAACGGATCAGCAACGTAGCCATCAACACCTCAACATCGCTGATGGCCCCCTTCGTTGCCTTCCTCCCCGCCGAGGCCATCCACGCATCGGGCGTGCTCGCCGTCGTCGTCACCGGCCTGGTGATGGGCACCAAGGCGCCGTCAATGCCCAACGGCGCGGCGCGGCAAAGCGCCCGCAGCAACTGGGACACCGTCCAGTTCCTGCTCGAGAACGCCGTATTCCTGTTGATCGGGCTGCAGGTGCGGACCATCATCGAGAGCGTCCAGGACGACTCGCTGGGGGCGGGCCGGGTGTGGCTTGGCTGCGCGGTGATCCTGCTGGCCGTGCTGGTGCTGCGCCCGCTCTGGGTCTTTCCCTCGACGTACCTCCCGCGCCTGGTTCCGTCGGTGCAGCGCAAGGACCCCGCGCCGCCCTGGCAGTTTCCGGCCATCGTGTCCTGGGCCGGCATGCGCGGGGTGGTTACCCTTGCCGCCGTCCTGACGCTGCCCGGTGACCTGGAGCACCGGAATGTGCTGGTGCTGGCCGCCATGGTGGTCGTCGGCGGCACCCTGGTGCTCCAGGGCTTTACGCTGCCGCCCCTGGTGCGGGCCCTGGGCGTGCCGGGGCCGGACAGGCGCGAGGATGCGCTTAACCAGGCGTCCCTCATGCAGCTGGCCACCGCTGCGGGAATGGAGCGGCTGGAGCAACTCCGGCGCGACACCGATCCGCCCGAAGTGATGGACATGCTGCGGCGGCGGACCCAGGAGCGGGGACTGGCCGCCTGGGAGCGCCTGGGCCGGCCGGCGGCAGAGGCGGCTACCCCCAGCCAGCGCTACGCCCAGCTGCGGATGGCCATGCTGGAAGCGGAACGGGACAAGGTCCTGGAACTCCGGCGCGGCGGGGACTTTGCCCACGAAGTCCTCAGCGAAGTCCTGGAACGGCTGGACGTTGAGGAGTCCATGCTCGATGCTTCCCTCAATGAACTGGACTCAGCCGCCGCCGGCGGGGGCGGCGAGGGGCTGTCCCAGCCGGGCGGCGTCTGCGACCACCTGACGGCGGCCATGCCCGCACCACTGCCCGACAACCCGGCCTGTGCAGGCTGCGAACGGGAAGGCACCACACCGGTGCACCTGCGGATGTGCCTTGCCTGCGGCCACGTCGGCTGCTGCGATTCCTCCGCGGGCCGGCACGCCAGCCGCCACTTCAAGGAAACCGGCCACCCCGTCATGCGCAGCATCGAACCCGGCGAAGAATGGCGCTGGTGCTACGTCGATGACCTGCTGGGCTGACAGCCCGGCTTCACGGCGCCTTGCGGATCCGGATCGGCCCCTTTGCGGTGGCAGGATCCACCACGGACCCGCCCTGGGTGATGTGGACCTGGCCGGCGTCGACGAGGCGCCGCGCAGCTTCCCTGGCCGGTTCCATGAGCTGCCGCCAGTCCTCGCCGCCCACGGCCCTGGCAGCATCGGACGGGCAGATGGTGGACGTGGCCGCCCGGGCGGCCAGCAGTTCCAGGATCTTCGCTTCCAACTGCCGGTCAACCGGTTTGTGCGGGTCGTTCCCGCCGGCGTGCGCCATGCATGGGCTCCGTTATCAGAAGATGCGGCTCAGAAGCTGCGCCGCGGGATGGCACGCTCGTACTGGGGCGGCCAGGCCATGTCGTGCCCCAGTTCGAACGCGGCCCGGAGCCACCAATGGGGGTCGCGCAGCGCGGCCCGGGCAATGAAGACGCCATCGGCCTGCCCGGTGGCAACGGCATGCTCCGCCTGTCCGGGAGTGGTCACCAGGCCAACGGTGCCGGTGGCGATTCCTGCCTCCCCGCGGATGGCGGCGGAGAATCCGGTCTGGTAGCCCAGGCCCGGCTTGATCTGTTGGTGGGCAACCGCCCCGCCGCTGGAAACATCCACCAGGTCCACCCCGTGCGCGGCCGCCTCGCGTGCCAGCCTGACCGAGGCTTCCGGGTCCACCCCGCCCGGCGCCCAATCGGTGGCCGAGATCCGGAGCAGGAGCGGCATGGAATCGGGAATCGCGGCGCGGACCGCGTCAACAACGGCCAGCATCAGCCGGTTGCGGCCGGCCTCGTCCCCGCCCCATTCATCGTCGCGCTGGTTGATCAGGGGGCTCTGGAACTGGTGCAGGAGGTACCCGTGCGCCCCGTGGATCTCCATGGTGTCAAAGCCGGCGGCCACGGCCCGTTCCGCGGCGGCGGCAAAATCGGCGATGACACCGTGGATCTGCTCCACGGTCATGGCGGCGGGAGCAGCGTACCCCTCGAAGGATGTGGTGGATGGGCCTACCGTGTCCCACCCGCCATCGGAGGCCGGGACGCTGCCGTGCTTGCCGGAAAACGGCCAGTACGTGGACGCCTTCCGGCCGGCGTGCGCCAACTGGACACCGATTTTGGTATCGGCGGTACCGTTCCGGTGGACGAAGGAGATGATCCGCTGCCAGGCAGCCGCCTGCTCATCGTTGTACAGGCCCGCGTCGCGGGGGCTGATCCTGCCCTCGGCGTTCACCGCCGCGGCCTCCGTGAGGATCATCGCGGCGCCGCCCACGGCGAAGCCGCCCAGGTGCACCAGGTGCCAGTCGTTGGGAACCCCCGGGGCGTCGTCGGGATCGCAGCTGTATTGGCACATGGGCGACACCCAGCCCCGGTGCTGCAGCTCCAGGGACCTCAGCGCCAGTGGCTGGAACAGGGCCGGCACTAGAACAGTACCCGGGCCAGCGCCTGGCGAGCCTTGGCGACGCGTCCGTCGCCGGCGCCCACCACCTCGAACAGTTCCAGCAGCCGGACGCGTGCAGTTTCACGCTCCGGGCCGAAGTTCCGGCCGATGAAGGCCACCAGCCGGTTCAGCGCGTCCTCCACATGGCCGCCGGCCACGTCCAGGTCTGCCACGCCAAGCTGGGCTTCCAGGTTGTCCGGCTCGTCCGCAGCCAGCGTACGCAGCGCTTCACTGTCCTGGGCCGACACGGACTGCAGCCGGTCCATCAGCTCCACCTGGGCCAGGCCGGCCTTGGCGTCGTGGTCCGAGGGCATTTCCTTGAGCGCCTGGCGGTAGGCTTCGGCGGCGGCGGCATAGTTGCCGGCCTCGATGGCGTCGTAGGCGGCCTGGTGCAGCGGCGGCAGGGGTGCAGGTTCCTGTTCCGCGGGTCCGCCGGCGTCGAGGCTCCCGGTGACCCCGTTGGCGGCAGCCACCTTGAGGAGTTCGTCAAAGAGGCTGCGCACCTGCTGCTCCTCGGCTGCACCCTGGAAAAGCGGAACGGGCTGCCCTTTGAGGACGGCGACGGCGGTGGGGACGGCCTGCACCTGGAAGGCCTGGGCAAGCTGCGGGAAGGCTTCGATGTCGGCCGCACCCAGGACCAGGCTGCCGCCGTAGCTGGCCACGACGCGGTCGAGGGTGTCCACCATCCTGCTGGACTCCGGCGAGTAGGGAGCCCACAGGGCGAAGACCACCGGAACCTGCGCGGAAAGTTCCACCAGCTGCTGGAAATTGGCTTCAGTGACGTCGACCTTGAGGTCGGGTCCGCCTGCCGGTTCGCCCGGCTGGCCGCCTTGGGCCGGGGCGGCAGGCACTGACGGGGCGTTTCCCTGGGCAGGAGGGCCGGCAGGGGCAGCGGGGCGCTTCAGCGCGGAAAGGTCGACGGCGCCGCGCAGGTTAAGCAGGTTGGCAGCGGCAGGAGGGACTGGGCGGGAAGCTGGCGAACTCATGTTTCCCACTCTAGCCACTCCGGCCGCTGCCGGGGGTACTGCAGCCGGGCGCTACTTGAAGCTGGCGCCGACCAGGCCGCGGGTGGCGGCAACGAGCTTCATCGGGTCGGTCGATCCCGCCGGGGGAACGTACACGGCCATCGATTCGGCAAAGTTCAACACCATGCCGGTAGTGGTTTCCTTGCCGCCGGCCAGGGCTGCGGCGTCGTCACCGATGCTGAGTTTGTCGCCGGCAGCCTTCGGGGTGCCTTCGAAGCCGAAGTTGATCCGGCCCAGGACCAGGGCCCCGCCGTCGGACGTCCGGAAGACCACGGTGCTCTCGGGGACCACCTTGTGGGTGAAGGAGAAGTTGCCGTTCTCGCCGGCCTTGACCACCTCCGCCTGGTAGGACAGCGTGTCAGCGATGTACGGGGAGGATTCGCCCTCGGTGAGCTTGTCCTTGAACGGCGAGTCCGCCGACGTGAGCCTGTCGGCGAGGCCCGACATGGCTTCCTCGCCGCTGTAAAGCAGTCCGGACTTGTCCGAGGCGGCCAGGGTTTCGGTGCCCCCGCGGCTGATGCTGGGGAACGTGGTGCCCGGCTGAAGGGGCGTGGTTTCCATGAGCTTGTAGTTCTCGCGCGGAGACTGCTGGACCAGCGTCAGGATCTGCGGCACAACATTGCCGTCGCCCTGGGTCACTGCCAACACCGAACGCGGCCAGTCACGGCCGCTGGTGACCACCGTGGTCAGAAGCTTGGTGGACCGGACGGGCATGCGGGGCTCATAGGAACCCACCTGGGAGCGGATCTTGTAGTTCTGGGTGCGGATTTCCAGTTCGGGGCCGGCAACCCGGTCCGTGAGCTTGGCGGCGTCCTTGGCGGCGTCACCGGCGTCGGTGGCGCTGGAGACCTGCTCCAGGATCCGGCGGAACTGGGCGTCCAGCAGGACCGGCGAGCCGGCTGCCTCCTTGGCCGGCGATGAGGCACTGCCCGAAGGCTGCGGGCTGGGGCTGGCCGCCTGGGCGGCGGTGCCGGATCCTGCCAGCACGGCTGCCGCCACACCGGCGGCCACCATGGTGACCTTGGAGGAAGAGGACGACGACGGGGCCTGGCCCTGCGCCTTCCGGGCCCGGGCACGGCGGGCGAAAGCGGAGTCGCCGCCGCCTTCGCCATCCTTCCGGCGGGCAGACAGGAGCGCCAGGACGATTCCGCCCAGGATCAGGATGCTGCCGATGACCATCAGCGGAACAGCCCACGGGGTGGAGGTGTCATTGGGGAAGGTCATGGAGATGTTGGCCGGCGCGGGTTTGGTGCCGTCGGCGGCCAGGAGGAGGCTCCAGTCGCCGTCCGCGGGCGGTGTCCAGGTGTACTCAAGCTCGCCGCTGGCGTTCTCGCTCGATACCCAAAGGTCCGAGCCCGCGGGGTTGGGGGCAGTGCCCTCGCCGTCGGCGTGCTCAACCGAGAGGGACTTCTCGTCCTCGGATACCCCGTTAATGGTGTTGTGGGCTGTCTTGCCCACCCAGGCGTTGACGTCGTCCGGCCGGCCGGAGGCCAGCAGGAAGTTTCCATCGCCCTGGATGTTGATCTTGACCGTGCCGCCGTGCAGGGTGCGCAGCTTCTGGTCGATCACTGTCAGCGGCGCCGCGGTGGCGCCGGCCGGCGCGGAAGCCGTAAACGTCTCGGAGGGAGCCCAGATGGTTCTCTGGCCGATACCGGCCAAAAGTGTCAGGAGGCCGAGCAGCACAAGTGCGGCTGCAGTCTTTAAACGCAAGGGAAACACCTATCATCAGCGGGGGTTTACCTTCAATAGTAACCTTTTTGTTACCAGGGAGCCCTTTTAAGCGTTCGTCCGCCCGGCACCGCCGGCGCCCGGGAGGCGCCTTCGGCTCGCGGTGGCAAGCCTGCTGATAGTGTTTGCGATGATCATCACACCGGCCCGCGCAGGCGGTGCCACGCACGGAACAGGCCCCCAAAACCATTGACTGACAAGACGGACCCGTCCTCGGCTGCAGCCGGAAATCCAGGGGATCCCAGGGGCCCTGTCCCTGCCGCCGTTCCTCCGCTGGGCATGGCCGCACGCCGTGGGGGCTCAGCCGCTGCAGCCCTTGGCCAAGTGGTCCGCCGGCTCCGGCAGCCGCTGCCCGGCGCCCAGCCCCGGCTCCGCTTCGAAATGCCGCCGGAATATACCGGACAGGTTCCGGAGGCGGACCACGACGGCGAGGACGAGCCGCAGTTCGGCCATCCCGGACCCCGGATGTCACCGCAGCACCCGCTGTACATGGGGTTCATGGGCACCGTGGGCGTGGGGCTGGCGCTGTTGGTTTACTGGATCGGTTCCCACACGACGCAGTTGCTGCTGTGGATCGTGGCTGCGCTGTTCATAGCACTGGGACTGGAGCCGGTGGTGGGCTGGCTCGAAGGCCGGAAAATCCCCCGGCCTGCCGGAATCCTGGTCTCCGTGGCGGTCCTGATGGGCGCCGTCGTCGGTTTCTTCGCCACCCTCATCCCCACCATCGTGGAACAGGTCTCCGAGATTGTGCGGCAGGCGCCGGACTGGGTGCGCAACTTCATGGATTCCGACCTCTTCCGCAGCCTTGATGACCAGTTCGGCGTGCGCGACCGCATCACCGAGGAACTGAACAAGTTCGTCAACGACCCCGCAGCGATGGGTGGCATTTTCGGCGGGGTGCTGGGCTTTGGATCCACCGTCGCCAACAGCCTCTTCGGCGCCCTGATCGTCCTGGTACTGAGCCTTTACTTCCTGGCAGCGCTGCCGGCCATGAAGAAGTGGGGCTACCGCCTGGCCCCGCGCTCCCGGCGGAAGCGGGTGGCCGCCCTGTCCGAGGAGATCACCCGGTCGGTGGGAAACTACGTGATCGGCCAGGCCTGCGTTGCCCTGCTCAATGCCACCTTCGCCTTCGTGGTGATGTCCATCGTGGGCATTCCGTTCGCCCTGCTCCTGGCTTTCGTGGTGGTCCTGCTGGCTTTCATCCCCCTGGTGGGCGGGATGATCGCGGGCATCGTGGTGACCCTCGTGTCCCTCACCGAGGGCTGGCAGGTGGCGGCCATTTACGCTGTCTGCTACTTCGCCTACCTGCAGTTCGAGGCGTACTTCATCTCACCGCGCATCATGCAGAAGGCTGTGGCGGTCCCCGGTGCCGTGGCGGTCATTTCCGTGATTGCCGGCGGCAGCCTGCTGGGCGTGCTCGGCGCCCTGATCGCCATCCCCACCGCGGCCGCCGTGCTGCTGCTGGTCCGCGAGATCTACATCGTCCGGCAGGACCAGCACTAGGCCCGCGGCCTCACGCGCCGGCGGTCGCCACCGGTCCGTCCCATTCGTGGGGCAGTCCTGATCCGGCCTGGCCCGGCACCACCTGGGCCACGATGTCGTTCAGGACCCGGGCCGCGTACTTCTCCCCCACCCAAAGGTGCTTGGCCCCGGCCACACCCTCCACGCGTGCCTGCGGCACCAGGCGGAAGCGTTCGGCGGCTTCCTCCGGCTGGAGGAAGTCGTCATGCTCGGGGACCAGCACGGTGAGGGGCTTGCCGGACTCCGCCCAGAGCTGCAGGTGCTTGTCCGTGGCGCGGTGCAGCGGGGGCGAGAGCAGGACGGCGCCTTCGATCTGGCCGGCTACCGGCTCCACTGCTCCGTACATCAGGGCCAGTTCAGTGCCGAAGGACCAACCCACCAGCCAGCGGTTGGGCAGGCCCCGTTCGACCGCGAAGCGGACGGCGGCCTCCACGTCGTAGCTCTCCCCCACCCCTTCCTCGAAGGTGCCGGTGCTGGTGCCGCGGGGCGACGCGGTGCCCCTGGTGTTGAAGCGCAGCACAGCGATGCCCGCCAGCGCCGGCAGCCGGTAGGAGGCCTTGCGGTACACGTGGGAATCCATGAAGCCGCCGTGGGTGGGCAAGGGGTGGAGCGTGATCAGCGTGGCCTTGACCGGGCCCGATTCCGGCAGCGCCAGCTCCCCCACAAGGGTGTGGCCATCCTCGGTCTGCAGTTCGATGTTCTCGCGCCGGGCAGGCAGGACGGTGGAGGCGCGAATGGGTGCGGGCCCCTGGGTTTGGGTGAACTGGTACGACGCCGGATCAAAAGTCATGCCTGCCAGCTTAGCGACAGCGGAGGCCGTCCCGCCCCGCGCGGGTCAGCGGTAGCGGTAGCTTCGCGTCATCCAGCAGTTGGTGTGCCAGTGCCGCCGCTCCGCCAGGCCCGCAGCCGCTCCAAAGAGGTGGTCGTCCTTCCATACCACCAGGTGTGCAACACCGGGCAGGACGGCAGTGGAGCATTCCGGGCAAATGTAGGTCTTCTCGGCGTTCTTGGCGGTCATTGTCCGGACCATCCACTCGCCGTCGGGGGCGCTTTCCCGGCGGGCGATGCCCGCGCGTGCGCGTTCAAGGTCCAGCTCGGGAACGTCCGCATTCCCCTTCCGCCCTGCACCGCGGCCGGAAACGGGGCCCTTGCCGGAAGCGGGACGGCGGGGACGGTTGGAACGCGGCATGTATCCATTCTGCCCCAGCGGATCCCCCGCCCACGCCGCGCCGCAGGTGCCCCGCCGCCCGCCCGGACGTGCGCCGCCGGGCGCGCCTGCGTGGTCCACGCGATAGTCTGTAGGGCGTGCGACTCGTCATAGCCCATTGCTCCGTTGATTACGTTGGCCGGCTTAAGGCCCACCTCCCCCTGGCCACCCGGCTCCTGCTGGTGAAGGCGGACGGTTCCGTGCTGGTGCATTCCGACGGCGGCTCCTACAAGCCGCTGAACTGGATGAGCCCGCCGGCAACGCTGCGCGTCTCGTCCCCGGACGAGGTGGACCTCGAACTGGGCGTGGTGGAGCAGTGGACCGTGCAGTCGGCCAAGACCGATGACCGGCTCATCATCAACATCCACGAGAAGGTCAGCGAGTCCTCGCACGACCTCGGCGTGGACCCGGGGCTGATCAAGGACGGCGTGGAAGCGGACCTGCAGCGGCTGCTGGCCGACCAGATTGAAACGCTGGGACAGGGCTATTCCCTGATCAGGCGCGAATACTTCACGGCGATCGGCCCCGTGGACATCCTTGCGCGAGACGCGGACGGCGCCACCGTGGCCATCGAACTCAAGCGCCGCGGCGACATCGACGGCGTGGAGCAGCTGACCCGGTACCTGGAACTGCTCAACCGCGACCCCCTGCTGGCACCTGTCCGCGGAATCTTTGCCGCGCAGCAGATCAAGCCGCAGGCAAAGGTCCTGGCCAACGACCGCGGGATCGACTGCGTGACCCTGGACTATGACGCCATGCGCGGGGTGGACGACAGCGATTCCAGGCTCTTCTAGGAATTCATCTTTGTTGCTTTGGGCACCTAATAGGGCCTTTTATGAAGGTATCTTCCGTGTCACCTGTTTTTTACCCAAATTTTCTCCTTTTTACTGCCCGGGCCGTTGACCTGCGGGAACGGGCATGAAATTCTTGTCTCAGTCTTTGTGTAGGTGTTTTTCATGCTCGCAAGACATGTTGCGAGCGCGAAGCTCCTGCAGCGCCGGCCCTTACCGGAACAGGCAAACCAGGATTCTTCTCGCGGAGTGACCAAGGCTGGCACGCGGTGTGCCGGTCTTAAAAAGTTCCACAATGAGGAGAAATAAATGGCACAGGGAACCGTCAAGTGGTTCAACGCTGAAAAGGGCTTCGGCTTCATCACCCCGGACGACTCCGATGGCGATGTCTTCGTTCACTACTCCGAGATCCAGACCGGCGGCTTCAAGACCCTCGACGAGAACCAGCGCGTTCAGTTCGAAATCGGCCAGGGCGCCAAGGGTCCCCAGGCAACCGGCGTGACGCTGGTCTAGCTGCAGCCGGCCGCACATTGCGGCTGACAGCTTCATCAAATGATCCCCGGCAAATTTGGCCGGGGATCATTTGTTTAATCATTAATTTGCACAGGAAATGCAAATTAATCGATGTGCGCCATCAGGAAATTCGCTCGGGCGGGACCGTTCAGGTAACCAGCTTCCGGACCAGCCGGGCGCCCTGCGCCAGGGAAAGCCCCGGCAGGTAGGCACGGGTCAGAGCCCGCCCAATCGCCGGCAGGTGCAGCGGGTCCTGGTAGTACAGGTACAGTGCCCGGTACTCCGGCTTGAACCTGGACTTGAACGCTGCCAGGGAACGGAAGCCGTAGACCGGCTCCAGCGCGTGGCCCACGAGGTCCAGGATCCGTACCAGGTTCTGCGCGCCTTCGTCGGTGGCGGTCCCGTCCTCCGCTCCGGCGTCATCCCCGGTCCCCCCGGGCTCCGGCTCCTCGCCCCGGTCGGGCTGTGCCTCCGGACGGCTGGCCAGGGGCGAGCCGGACAGCGAAATCATGTCCACGGAATCGCGCAGCTCCAGGACTGCGGAGGCGATCAGGAATTCCATCACTCCAGGGAAGCCTTCGCTGCCCCGGCGCATGACGTCCAGCGTCCTGCTGACCAGCCGGCCGCCGTCGTACACCGGAAGCCAACTGGTCACCCCGTGGACCGCACCGTTGCCGTCCACAGCCAGGCAGCAGAGCACTTCCTCGTCATCGAGCTCGTCCACTCCCCCGAGGGTGAACCCCATTTCCGGTACGGACTTGCCGGCCGCCCATTCTTCCGACACTTCGTTCAGCCGCGACCTCAGTGCCGCGGGCAGGGAATGGTAGGAGCCCCACACCGCGTGCACCCCCAGTTTGGTGGCACGGTTCAGGGCCGTCCTGACGTTCTGCCACTCCTTGCCCTTGAACTCCAGTTCGTTCAGCGCCAGCCGGGTCTCCTGGGCCACCGCCACGCGGGAGAAGCCCCGTTCCTTGAGTGCCGGCCACAGCGTGTCATCGCAGGAATACAGGGCCGGGATCAGAGCCTGGCCGCGGCAGTAATCCAGGAACCCCTCCGTGACCCTCTGCTCCGCCTTGCGTTCACCAAACGCGCCGCCCAGGGTCAGGGCCACCGTCCCGTGCTGCTGGAAGGCAACGGCCCCGGCACCGTCCGGGCTGAACCAGTACGTGTTTGGCTCCCACAACGCCATCCAGGACAGGGGTCCGCCGCCCTTGTGCAGCAGTTGGCGGGCACGGTCCTTGTCCTGCCGGCCGAAGTTCAGCCCGTGGTGCCGGCCCACGAGCACCCACCACACTGCCACCAGCGCCACCAGCCAGAACACGGGACCCGAGTAGGCAAACAGGATGGCTTCGGCGCTGTCCCGCTCCGGAAACGCCCTGCGGAAGTGCTGCGGGATGGGCACCGGGACGTATTGCCGGGCCAGCTCTGCGAAGAGGCCCAGCAGGCCGCCGTCGCGGGCCAGGCCGCCGGACCAGAACCAGGCCACGGTGTAGGAGCCCGCCAGGACGAGCCACGTTCCACAGACCACGGCCCCGAGGGCGCGCCGGGCGCCCGGGCGCGTCTGCACGCGGAACTGGCGGCGGTTCAGCCACAGGACCACGGCCAGCAGCAAGGGCACAATCACCAGGGGAAGCACATGGGCAAAGGCCGAAGCCAGCGGGGTCGCATGCGTCCCCTGGAGCCGTGAGGGGACGAGGGCGAACAGGGCAAGGTAGACGGCCGCCAGGGCCGTGACCGCCAGCTGGATGGCCAGGGCTATGCTGAGCGCCAGCCGCCGGCCCCTGCGCATGCCGTCCGCGCAGATCAACAACAGGATCACCGGCACCACGGCCAGGGCGAGTCCGAACGGCCCGGCAAACCCTGCCCTTCCCGTCTCCAGGCACGAGGCGTCAACGGTGGCACCGCAGTTGAAGACCAGTTGGCTGAGCGTGGGCATCGGACTGAGCACAACATCCCGCAGCAGGGCCAATGGTCCGGTGGGCGCGCGCGTGATTCCTGTCAGGATGGGGCCCACGGCGAAGACCGCAACCGTGAGGGCCAGCAGGTTCCTGGTCTCGCGGCCAGTGGACCGGTGGCGGTGCAGCCGGCCCTGGTCACCCTGGATCCACCAGCCCGCCAGGAGGCCCAGGAGGGCACCAATAAGGCCTATCACCGTTTCGGCGTGCCCGACGTAGAGGACCAGCAGGATCGAGATGGACAGCACCGCGGTGCGGAGCCGGCGCTGCCACAGCAGCGTGATCCGGGCACTGGCGGCCAGGCCCGCCGTCAGCACCGGGGCGTAGGGTCCGATCAGGCTGTCATTCACCATCTTGTCCAGCCAGCCGTCGCCAACGTACACGGCCAGCTGCGTCACCAGGAGGAACATGGTCACGGCGACAAACTGGCCGCCAAAGAAGAGTCCGACGGCGGCGCGGCGGCCCAGCTTGCGCTCGGCGAGTCCGAGCAGCAGCACGATCATCAGTGACGCGCTGAGGTAGGCCAGCGGATTCGTGGCGAAGAAGAGGCTGGTGAACAGTGACCACCATTTGCCGTCGCGCAGGCCGGGCCCGCTGACTGAGGCGAGCCCCAGCAGCCGCTCCGGCGGCCCGTCCAGGAAGCTCCCGGTCAAGGCGGCGGCTGCCAGGAAGGCCACCACCACGCCCAGCGTGAAGGGCATGGCTTTCAGCGTGCCAAGAACCTGCCGGGCTGCCGGACGGCCGACGGCGGCCCACATCAGCACCATCGTGCGGTCCGGTTTCCGGGTGCTCACCACTGCAGGCCCCACTGGCTGCCGAGGAACTGCAGTGCGTCAGCGAAGCGCTTGGACGAGGTGTCCCAGGAGTGGCCGGTATGTTCCACTTCGTGGGCCTGCACGGTGAAGCCTGCGTTCTCGGCCGCTGCGGCCAGGGTGTGGAGGTTCCCCACGAACTCCGGATCGTTTTGGCCTGCAGTGAGGTACATGCCGCTGGACTCGAAGCGTTGGTGTTTCATGATCTCCAGCGGAGTCTGCTTGATGAATTCGTCAGGGTTTCCGGGGAAGGCTGCGTCGATGGTCTTCTGCCGTTCCTTGGCGATGGCGGGTTCGGCTTCACTGGAAAAGGCCAGCACGTCGGCGTAGATATCAGGATGCCGCGTCCCCATCTGCACGGCGCACGTGCCGCCGAAGGAGAACCCGCCCACGGCCCAGTGGCGGTGGTTGGTGTCCACTGCGAGGGTGGAACTGATCCAGCGTGGGACGTCCTGTGACAGGTACGTGTCCGCGTTGGCGATCCGGCTGTCCATGCACATGGTGTTGGCGGACTGCGATCCGTTGGGGTCCGGGATGACCACCACCGGGGCCACTCCCCCGTGTGCGGCTGCGAAGGAATCCATGTGGCCGCGGATTGCACCGCCCGTAAGCCAGTCGGCCGGCCCGCCGGGCTGCCCGGCCACCAGGACCAGTACCGGAAGCGCCGGCCGGTTGGCGGCAAAGTATGCCGGCGGAAGGTAGATAAAAGCATCGCGCGTTGTCATCCCGGAGGCCGGACCGGGGATTGCGGTCTTCCGCAGCTCACCGCCGGCCGGCAACTCCCCCTCCGGCTTCCAGCCTTGAAGCGGGGCGCCGTCTGGTTCCCCGGCGTGCCGCATCAAATCCTGCTCAAGTACCGGGATGCGGGCCAGTGCCGTACCCATCAGGTCACTGACCGTCCTGTTCAGGCCAAAATAGGCGTTGATCTGGATTGTTGAGAGCAGCACCACCAGGATTGCAGCCAGGAAACCGGTTCCGTAATGGACCCAGCTGGTCCGCGGCACTCTCAGGATGCCCAGGATGAGAGCGGAAACACCTGGCACGAACCAAAGGAGGACGGGGTCAGGGATGTCCTCCGGGAAGACCGTGAGCACATTGATCATGACCCAGTGGATGGTCGCCACCAGCACGAACGCTGCGGCTACTGCGCTAAAGACACGGATCGCCCAGGCCCTGAAGCGCAGGGCGGCGTCTTCGGAGGCGCGCCAGGGCGGCACCAGGAGGTAGGCTGCGCCGCCAACTCCCAATACCAGGACGGTTCCATAGAGTGGACCGTCCGTAAGCCGGATGTCTGAAAACCAGTCCACGTTGGCTAGCGCCAGGTCCCCACGCCGATGACCGGGCCTGCTTCCAGCCAGGATGAGAGACCCGTGTAGGCATCGAACTTCATGGCGAAGTGCAGGTCCTGCCCCTCGTAGCGGAGTTCGACGATCACCACGTCCGGCTGGACTTTGACGGCCTCGGCTTCGGTCGGTTTCCGGCGTCCCAGCAGCTCAAGGGAACTGCGCTTGAACGTGTATTTGGGCCGGACGCTCAGGGAGATGAGCCTGAACCACTCAAGGTCATTGTCCTGATAACGACAAACCCCCATCTGCCAGCTGTTCCCAGCTACGCAAATGGAGGCGTCCACCGTGCCGAGGGCACGCCGCAGGTTGAAGCGGCGCACCCCCGAAAGGCACAGTGCAAATATCAGCAATCCGAAAACGATCGCCAGTGCGATGAACGAAATACCCGGTGCGTCCATCAAGGTCGTGCTAGCGGATCCCAGCGGTAGCCGAGCCGCCCAGCTGGGCGTTGTCAGCAACGATCACCACACGGTTGTTGTCGACGGAGAAGAATCCACCGTCCACATCCACGGCGATACGGTCTCCGGATACCGGCTGGATTGCCAGTTCACCTTCGGCCAGGATCGCCAGCAGGGGCGAGTGGCCGGGCAGGATTCCGATTTCACCATCGCTGGTGCGGGCCTTGACCATCTTGGCCGCTCCGGACCACACGAAGTGGTCCGCTGCGACAATCTCAACCTCAAGCTCAGCCATATTACTTGGTCTGTTCCTGGATCTTGGCCCACTGGCGCTCAACGTCATCGAGGCCGCCGACGTTGAAGAACGCCTGCTCCGCGATGTGGTCCAGCTCGCCGTCGCAGATGGCTGCGAAGCCTTCGACGGTGTCCTTGATGGAAACGGTGGAGCCCTCGACACCGGTGAACTGCTTGGCGGTGTAGGTGTTCTGCGACAGGAACTGCTGGATGCGGCGTGCACGCGACACGACGATCTTGTCCTCTTCGGAGAGTTCATCGACACCGAGGATGGCGATGATGTCCTGGAGTTCCTTGTTCTTCTGCAGGATCTGCTTCACACGGACAGCCGTGTTGTAGTGGTCCTTGCCGATGTACTGGGGATCCAGGATGCGGGACGTGGACGTCAGCGGGTCCACGGCCGGGTACAGGCCACGGGAGGCGATTTCACGGGAAAGTTCCGTGGTCGCATCCAGGTGCGCGAACGTGGTGGCCGGGGCCGGGTCGGTGTAGTCATCTGCGGGAACGTAGATGGCCTGCATCGAGGTGATGGAGTGGCCCTTGGTGGAGGTGATGCGCTCCTGCAGGAGGCCCATCTCGTCGGCCAGGTTGGGCTGGTAGCCCACGGCCGAAGGCATGCGGCCCAGCAGGGTCGAAACCTCGGAACCCGCCTGGGTGAAGCGGAAGATGTTGTCGATGAAGAGCAGCACGTCCTGGTTCTGCACATCGCGGAAGTACTCCGCCATGGTCAGCGCGGACAGGGCCACGCGGAGGCGCGTTCCCGGCGGCTCATCCATCTGGCCGAAGACAAGGGCGGTGTCCTTCAGGACGCCTGCCTCTTCCATTTCCACCCAGAGGTCGTTGCCCTCACGGGTACGCTCGCCAACACCGGCGAACACGGAAGTACCACCGAAGTTGCGGGCAACACGGGTGATCATTTCCTGGATCAGAACGGTCTTGCCCACGCCGGCGCCGCCGAAGAGGCCGATCTTTCCACCCTTGATGTAGGGGGTGAGGAGGTCGATGACCTTGATGCCGGTCTCGAGCATCTCGGTGGAGCCTTCGAGCGAAGCGAAGCTGGGGGCCTTGCGGTGGATGGGCCAGCGTTCGCTGACTTCCAGTTCCGACTCAGCAACGTCCAGGGGCTGGCCCAGCACGTTGAAGATGTGGCCCTTGACGCCGTCGCCAACGGGGACGGAGATCGGGGCACCGGTGTCAACGACGCCAGTGCCGCGGACCAGGCCGTCAGTTGCCTGCAGCGAGATGGCGCGGATGAGGTTGTCGCCGAGGTGCAGCGCAACTTCGAAGGTGATGGTCTTGGTCTCACCGTTGAGAGTGATCTCGGTGGTGAGGGCGTTATAGATCGACGGGATTGCGTCAGCCGGGAATTCGACGTCGACAACCGGGCCGATTACGCGCGCAATACGGCCGGTTGCACCGGACGTTGCGGCTACGTGTTCGGTAGCAGTGGCAGTCATCTCTCTCACTTCATTCAGTAGATGGCGTGGGGTTAAGTCTATCTGTGGTGGTGCTGGTTCCGCGGAACCGAGGGTCGGGAGGCTACGACGCGAGAGCGTCGGCACCTGCGACAATCTCGGAGAGCTCCTGCGTGATTTCGGCCTGGCGGGCCGTGTTGCGCAGGCGCGTGTACTTCTTGATCAGGTCCGTTGCGTTGTCGCCTGCGGACTTCATCGCCCGCTGGCGGGCCGCAAGCTCGGAAGCTGCTGCCTGAAGCATGGCTGCGAAGATCCGCGATTCGATGTAGCGCGGCAGCAGGGCGTCAAGGACACGCTCGGTTTCCGGCTCGAACTCGTACAGCGGCAGGAGCTCCGACTCGGAAGCAGCCTGTTCTTCCACTACTTCCAGCGGGAGCAGGCGGATGACCGTCGGCTCCTGGGTAACCATGGACTTGAAGCGGGTGTAGACAACGTGGATTTCGTCCACGCCGCCCTCTTCGAAGTCAGTGGCGAAATCTGCCAGCAGCGCTTCGCCGATTTCACGGGCGGTGCCGAACTCTGGAGCGTCGGTTCCTCCGGTCCAGACCCGCGTGTACTCGCGGTTCCGGAATTCGAAGTACGCCTGGGCCTTGCGGCCCACGAGGTAGGTCTTGACTTCCTTGCCTTCGTCGTGGAGCAGCTCGAAGAGACCTTCCGCCTGCTTGAGCACGCTGGCCGAGTAGGATCCGGCCAGGCCGCGGTCCGAGGTGATTACCAGGACGGCGGCACGGCGGATCTGCTCCGGCTCAGTGGTCAGCGGGTGGTCGATTTCGCTTTGGCTGGCGACAGCAGAAACGGCGCGCGTAATCGCGTTCGCGTAAGGCAGTGAAGCTGCTACGCGCGCACGGGCCTTCCCGATGCGCGAGGTAGCGATCAGTTCCATCGCCTTGAAGATCTTGCGCATCGACGTGGTCGAGCTGATCTTCTGGCGGTAGACCCGGATCTGGGCTCCCATACTTATCCTTTCCTAACATTCCGTAGCCGGGTGTGCCGGACCCTGGGGCCCGGCACACCCGGCGATGCGGAACTAGCGCTTCTGCTTGACGATCTTTTCCTGGTCGACTTCGCCCTCGGAGATAGCGTCATGCTCCTCGTGGCCGGCGCCTACCAGGTGGTTGTCACCCTCGCCGAAGAAGCCCTTCTTGAAGTCCACAATCGAGGACTTCAGAGCGGCAACGGTGTCATCGTCCAGCACGTTGGTCTGGGCCAGCGTGGTCAGGATCGAGGACTTGTGGCGCAGGTGCTCCAGGAACTCGGCCTCAAAGCGGCTGATGTCCTCGACGGGAACGTCATCCAGGTAGCCATTGGTACCGGCCCAGATGGAGACAACCTGGTCCTCGACCGGGAACGGCGAGTACTGGCCCTGCTTGAGCAGTTCCATCAGGCGGGCGCCACGGGTCAGCTGCTGGCGGGATGCTGCGTCCAGGTCGGATGCGAACATCGCGAACGCCTGCATGTCGCGGTACTGGGCGAGGTCCAGCTTCAAGGTACCGGAGACCTTCTTCATGGACTTCACCTGGGCGGCACCGCCAACGCGGGACACCGAGACACCCACGTCAACTGCGGGGCGCTGGTTGGCGTTGAAGAGGTCCGACTGCAGGAAGATCTGGCCGTCGGTGATGGAGATGACGTTGGTCGGGATGTAGGCGGACACGTCGTTCGCCTTGGTCTCGATCAGCGGCAGGCCCGTCATGGAGCCGGCACCGAGCTCGTCGGAGAGCTTGGCACAACGCTCCAGCAGGCGGGAGTGCAGGTAGAAAACGTCGCCCGGGTAGGCTTCGCGTCCCGGCGGGCGGCGGAGCAGCAGCGACACGGCGCGGTATGCCTCGGCCTGCTTGGACAGGTCATCAAACACGATCAGGACGTGCTTGCCGCCGTACATCCAGTGCTGGCCGATGGCCGAGCCCGCGTACGGTGCGAGGTACTTGAAGCCTGCGGGGTCGGACGCGGGAGAGGCCACGATGGTGGTGTACTCCAGCGCGCCGTTGTCCTCGAGGGTCTGGCGGATGGCGGCAATGGTGGACGCCTTCTGCCCAATGGCGACGTAGATGCAGCGGACCTGCTTGCTGACATCGCCCGAAGCCCAGTTGGCCTTCTGGTTGATGATGGTGTCGATCGCGATGGCGGACTTGCCGGTCTGGCGGTCGCCGATGATCAGCTGGCGCTGGCCGCGGCCGATCGGGATCATCGCGTCGATGGCCTTCAGGCCGGTCTGCATCGGTTCGTGGACCGACTTGCGCTGGGTCACGCCGGGCGCCTGGAGTTCCAGGGCACGGGTGGTCTCAGCCTTGATCTCGCCCAGGTCGTCCATGGGCTGGCCCAAGGGGTCAACCACGCGGCCGAGGAAGGCGTCGCCAACCGGAACGGACAAAACCTGCCCGGTGCGGTGCACTTCCTGGCCTTCCTCGATGCCCTGGAAGTCACCGAGGATAATGACACCGATCTCGCGGACGTCAAGGTTCTGGGCCAGGCCCAGCGTGCCGTCTTCGAAGCGAAGAAGCTCGTTCGCCATGACCGAGGGAAGGCCCTCAACACGGGCGATGCCGTCACCTGCGGTCGTTACACGGCCAACCTCTACGCGCTCTGCGTTTCCGGGTTCGTAGGACGCCGCGAACTCGTTCAACGCATTACGGACGTCGTCGGCGTTGATGGTCAATTCGGCCATCTGCAGTCCCTGCTCTCCTGTTTGTGATCACCGCAAACGGTGACCGGGGTTTCTATCAGTTTGGTTGTGCTTGTCCGGTTAGCCGGCCAGCTGGCGTTGCAGTTCGCCCAGCCGGGAGAGAACCGAAGCATCAAGCACTTCGTCACCCACCTGGACGCGGATTCCGCCAATAAGCGAGGGGTCAACGTTGATGTTGACCTTCAGTTCCCGCCCGTACAGCGCATTCAGGCCCGCCTGGAGGCGTGCCAGCTGCGTCTGCGACAAGGGCCGGGTTACGCTGACCGTTGCAATCCAGCGCTGCTGCCGCTTGGCCGCCAGTTCGGCGAACCGTTCCACAAGCCGGGTCGGCTTGATCCCGCGTGGCTCGCTGACAGCCTGCGTGATGAGGACTTTGGCTTCCTCACTGACGCCTGGTACCAGCTTCTCGGCAAGGCCAGCCTTGGCTGCGCGCGATGCCTGCGGTTCGGACAGAGCACGTTGTACCTCGTGGTTGGAGGCAACAGCCTGGTTGAAGGAAAACAGGTCGTTTTCCAACTCTTCCAGGCCAGTGATTCCGGAGGCAGAAACGGCCGACTTGTTTTCAGCAACGGAAATGACCACCGTTGCGGCAAGAGTCTCGAGTGCATCGCCGATGTCACGCGCCGATGCCCAGCGTGAACTGGCCAGCCCGCCCGCGATCTCAGCAGCATCAGCGGAGACTTTTCCGCCAACCAACTGCCGCACCAGCGCCGACTTTTCGTCACCGCTGCGGGAGGGGTCAGTCAGGGCACGGCGCAAGCCAGCCGAGCTGTCCACCATTCCCAGAATTCCGAAGAGTTCCTTTGCCAGCTGCAGCGACGCCGTGGGAAGCTTCGCTTCCAACGCGGCAAGGGCTGTTGCCAGCGATTCGCTCGATACGCCTGCCATTACTTAGCTGCACCTGCGTTCTGGGACTCCAGATCTGCCAGGAAGCGGTCCACGACCCGTGCTGCGCGTGCGTCGTCGTCGAGGGACTCGCCCACGATGCGGCCGGCAAGGGTGGTGGCCAGGGTGCCTACCTCGGAGCGCAGTGACACAACGGCCGCCTGGCGCTCGGATTCGATCTGTGCGTGGGCCTGCGCGGTGATGCGGGCAGACTCTGCTGCTGCCTTCTCCTTGAGATCCGCGAGGATCTGGGCACCTTCGGCGCGGGCTTCCTCACGGATGCGGTTGGCTTCGGTGCGGGCGTCGGTCAGCTGCTGCTTGTACTCTTCGAGTGCAGCAGACGCCTCAGCCTGGGCCTTTTCAGCCTTGGCGATACCGCCTTCGATGGCCTCGGCACGCTCTGCAAAGGTCTTCTCGAACATCGGGACAACATACTTGACCACGATGAAGAAGAGGATGGCAAAGCCCACGAAGACAACCAGCATTTCCCAGCCATTGGGAACAAGGGGGTTGACGTCGCCTTCAGCGGCGGCTGAGATGATCAGCTGATGCATATTTCACCCGTCCTTATCTACTCGGTTCTGAATGTTCGCTGAAGTTCTGAAGGTTTACTTGAGAACGAAAGCGAAGACCAGGCCCAGGATGGCGAGGGCTTCGGTCAGGGCCAGGCCAAGGAATGCGATCGGCTGCAGGACGCGCTGGGCTTCCGGCTGGCGTGCAACGCCATTGATGTAGGCAGCGAACACGAGACCCACACCGATACCACCGCCGATAGCCGAGAGGCCATAGCCGATGAGGTTGAGGGAGCCGTTGATGGAGCCTTCCATTTTTTTTCCTTTCAAGATGCCACTTTGTGTGGCAGGTTGTTTGGGTTGCTTCATCCCCGCAAGGGGAAGACTGTGGTGTGCGGCCGGAGCGTGCTGCCCCGGCAGCGTGCCTAGTGGCTGTCGGCGTGCAGTGCGCCTTCGATGTAGATCGCGGTCAGCAGGGTAAAGACGTAGGCCTGCAGGACCATGATCAGGGCTTCAAGCATGTACATGGCGATGGCACCGGCGAGGACCAGGACCGAGGTTCCCTTCAGCAGGAAGTTCTCCTGCATGATCAGGTACTCGATGCCGGAACCGGCGATCATCACGATCAGGTGGCCGGCGAGCATGGTCGCAAACAGACGGAGGCTGTGCGTGACGGGCCGGACAACGAAGTTGGAGATGATTTCGATCGGGATAACGATCGGCAGGATGTACCACGGCACGCCCGAGGGAACGGTGGCCAGCTTGAAGTAGCGGATGCCGTTCTTCTTGACGCCGATGGCGATCCAGGTGATGTACACCAGGCCGGCCAGCACGTACGCTCCACCCACGTGCGAGAACGTGGGGAGCTGGAACACCGGAATGGCGCCGTAGATGTTGTTGACCAGGATGAAGAAGAACAGGCTGAACAGCAGGGGGACGTATTTGATGAAGTCCCGGCCGCCGATGATGTCCTTGGCGATGCCGTTGCGGACAAAGCCGTAGGCGGCTTCGCCGGCGAACTGGAGCTTGCCGGGTACCAGCTGCTGCTTGCGTGCTGCGAGCACGAAGAAGACGGCGATAAAGACGACAGAGAGGAGGACCAGCAGCATCTGCTTGGAGAATCCTTCTGCGGCACCCCACGGCAGGATTGCCGGCAAATGCATTTCGTTAATACCAGGAGGAGTGAACTCTCCTGAATCTTGGGCCGGGAGCGCAAGCGCGATCAACGCGTTTCCTCTCTGCAGTGTCCATCATTGGGCGTTGGGCGGGGTCCGGCAGCCTGACAGCCTGCTGTTCCCCCTGTGAAATTATTTGGCATTATCTTCTCCGTCCTGGGACGGTGCGCTGGGAGCATGGCGCCCATCAGCATTTTTGCGGGAACTGGTGAGGCCGTGCATGTGGGAAAGGTAGAAACCTCCGACGGCTCCAAGCAGAGCGCCTGCGAGCACAATCCAGCGCGTTCCCCACAGATAATCCAGTCCCCACCCTATCAAACTCCAGACGATGATTCCGCCAATGATGTAGCTGAATACAGCCATTCCGGCGTTGTAGCCGCCATCGGTGGACGCGTCGGAAGAAGCCTCTGCGGAGCCGTGTCGGCCGCGTTTGCCATGTGCGGCACCTGCGGTTTTTTTCGGATCACGCATCGGATGCTCCCTTGTCTTCTGGATCGTTGTAGATCTGGAGGCGTGCCCTGCTGAAGCCATGGATCTCCGCGGCCTGCCACAGGACGACAGCCACAACGGCGCCGATGATGAACCACCGGCCATGGAGCCACTCCGGAGCACCTATGACGAACAGGACGACGGCAAACCCGACGACCTTGATGAAGTAGGTGGCTACGAACATCCCGATCGCACCGGAGGGGTTTCGGCGTCCCACGAAGTGTCCCACCAGCAGGCTGATGCCAAAGAAGATCATCACCAGCAGGCCACCAAGGAAACTGGACACCGCCCCGGTTGCCCCGTTGAGGATGCCGGCAGGAATTGCGCAGAGCACAAGCCCGGCCGTGGCGGCAATCGAGCTGCGTTTGAGCAGGTTCAGCCAGAGCGAACGGGTGGGACCGGACGTACCAACGGGTCCATTGCCGGAGGCAGGTCCGGACTCGGCGTTGGAGGTCATGCGATCCCATCGTCGGCACCACATGGCGGATCGCCAGGAGGCAGGGGGTGGAGTGGCAGCTTTGGGCTGCCCCTAAATTCTACACGAGATAGAAATAATTCAGAACCGCCGTTACGCCATGGTTTCGCTGCTGCCGCGGGACAGGTAGGGCCAGGCGGTCACCAGTCCCATGACCAGCGTGGCAAAGATGTCCACGGCGAGCACGATATGCCAGGGGAAGACGGCGAACGCCAGGCCGCCGAACGAGAGCACGGTGGTCCAGAGGTACATCAGGATCACAGCGGTGCGGTGCGAATAACCGATGTCCAGCAGTTTGTGGTGCAGGTGTCCGCGGTCTGCGGACCAGGGCGACCGGCCGCGGGCCGTTCGGCGCACGACGGCCAGTCCCAGGTCCAGCAGCGGGAGGAACAGGACGGCGAAGGGAAGGAGGATCGGAATGATGGTGGAAATACCGTTGGCACGGTCGTAGAGCCCGGACGTGATCTGTCCCGTGGAGACAACGCCGGCCGACGCCATGAGGAGCCCGATCAGCATTGCACCGGAGTCGCCCATGAAGATCTTCGAGGGAAAGAAGTTGTGCGGCAGGAAGCCCAGGCATCCGCCCACGAGGACCGCGGTTATGAGGGTTGCCAGGTCCGAATAATCCAGCAGAACCGCGTTGCGGTGGACCCAGTAGGCGGTAATGAAGAACGCCGTGCCACCGATGACGGCAACGCCCGCGGCCAGGCCGTCCAGTCCGTCAATGAAGTTGAAGGCGTTCATGGTGGTGACGATCAGCCCGGCGGTCAGCGCTATCCGCAGCGTTCCGTCCTGGAGGTAGATGGGCTCCGGAACCCAGGGCACGATGGTCATCTGGACGCCCCAGATGGCCACTGTGAGGCCGGCAGCGCTTTGGCCGATCAGCTTTACCCACCAGCGGATGTCCAGCAGGTCGTCCAGCACACCGACCAGGACGATCACGGCCGCCCCTGCCAGCACGCCCCACGGCGAAAAGTTGTTCCTGTAGATGTCCTTGACGAAGAAGGACTGGCTGGCAACAACCAGCGCCACCATGACGCCCAGGAAGATTGCCACCCCGCCCAGCCTGGACACCGGGGTGGAATGCATGTCCCGGCTGCGGATGGGCAGGTGCAGCTCGAGCCGGTGCCCCACGACGCGGGCGCCCCACGTGGCCGCATAGGAGACGATGGCGGCGGTGAGCCCCATGAGCAGGTACATGATCATGGGACGGCTACCGCTCCGGGAATGGTGGTGCCGAAACCGCTCAGCTGCGGCGGCAGCGGGTTGGGGGTGGGTGGGCTCACGGGCCGGGAATCTGTTCGTCGATAAATGAAACTTCTCCGTCGCCGAGCGCGCAGCAGGCAATGCGCATGGACATACGCGCAGCGCCTTACAGGGCTGTATTACAGTGGACTCTAGTCAAAGATACTAGTGCCACCGGCACCATGGCTCCGCGCCACACGGGCGCACTACCGGCGGGGAACTCCCTGGCAGCCATGCTGAAAGGACCCCCATGACCCCCCGCATTGCGGTTGCCGCCGTGACGTTCGACCGGCCCAAGGAACTGTCCGTCCTGCTGGCTGCGATCAACGCCCAGAGCCGCCAGGTCGACACGATCTGCCTGGTTGACAGTGGCACCACCCCGGCCGCGGACGTGGCTGCGGCCCATCCCAACGTGGACTATGTCCGCTCCGAAGCCAACCTTGGAGGCGCCGGCGGGTTCGCGCTGGCCGCGCTCAAGGCTGTGGCCAGCGGGGCCCGCTGGATCTGGATGATGGACGACGACGCCGAGCCGGTTGATCCCGAATGCCTCGCCACGCTGCTTCGGGAGGCTGAGGCACGCGACCTGGAGGCCGTGGTCCCGTTGGTCACGGCGCCCGGCCATCCTGACCGGTTGTCCTTCTTCTTCCGCCTGGACGGCAAGGTTACGCACGACCGGGCCGAGGTGGAGAAACTCGGATTCCTGCCGGATGACGGCCACTTCTTCAACGGTGCACTGATCCGCTCGGACGTGTTCTTCAAGGTGGGCCTGCCGGACATGCGCTTGTTCATCCGCGGCGATGAAGTTGATTTCACCATCCGGCTGCGAAAGGCCGGGATCCGGTTCGGCACCGTCACGACCACTGCCATCACGCACCCGCACGCCTTCGGGGAAACACAGCATGTCTACGGCGCACGCTGGCACGTGATCGTCCCGGACTCCGCCTTCAAGCGCTTCTACTACTACCGGAACCGCGGCTACCTGATCCGCCGCTACTTCAGGGTGCGTTCCTTCGTGGCCGACGTAGGCGGCTACCTGGGCTACTTCCTGCAGCGCCGGGACCTTCCGGGCTTCCTGGGGTGGGCGCGGGCGTTTACCACCGGCCTGCGCGGCAAGGGCTTCGCCCCGCTCGAAGACCAGAAGTTCTAGGAGAACGCCGCCGGCGCTGCGTCCGGGCCCTGCTTACTTGTCCGGCCCGGACTTCCTGAGCCTGCGGGCAACCAGGAGCCACAGCAGGACCCAGGGCTCCCCCAGCACGCGGTACGCGACGCGGCGCGGATGCAGGAGCAGGCGCCACGCCCACTCCAGCCCCATCCTGCCCAGCCACCGGGGGGCCAGCTTCTGGACCCCCGCCAACTGCTCGATGGCACCGCCCACGGCGCAGTACACAGCAGGGGGCATGTCAGCGAGCCGCCGCTGCATCACGTCTTCCTGGAGCGGCATGCCCAGTCCCAGCAGGACCAACTGCGGCTGTTCACGGTGCAGCCATGCAACGGCCGCGTCTTCAAGGTCAGGGCCCCATCCTTCGCCGGGAAAACCGGACACGCGTGCGCCGGGAACAATGTCCTTCAGCCTGCTGACTGCCCCCGCGTTCGCCTCGGCGCCGGCGCCGATCACCGCAATCCGTTCAAGGCCGGCCACCTGGTCAAGTGCCGGCAGCCAGTCCGTGGAACCCAGGCGGTAATCCATGACGGGTCCGTCGGCGTTGCCGGTCCTCCCCCACAGCCACAGCACCGGCGCCCCGTCCAGGAGCACCACGTCGCTGGCCTCGTAAAGCCGCCGGAATCCGTCGTCGGACAGGGTGAGGGTGACGCTGTGCAGGTTATGGCCCAGGACCGTGCGGGTGGATCCCTCCGCTACGAAGATGCTCAGTTCCGCCACCAGCTCAGGGACCCGCAACGGAGTGGCGTGCACGCCCAGGACCGGGATCTGCTGGCGCTCCAGCGTCATCAAGGCTGCTGGTCCCCGGTGGGGGCGGTGGATTCGGCGTCCGGTGCCGTCACGGCGGACGAGCCGGACGCCGAAGCCGGAGCGCCGCCGTCGTCCTGTACGTCCCCTGCATGTGCGGTGCCTGCATCAGCGTCGGCAGTGGGGTCCTCCCCCAGGCCCAGCACCCCGGGGACATGCTCGCGAAGCTGGTCCAGGCTCACCGCTCCATCGCGCACCACGCGCAGGACGGGTCCGGTCGCGTCCACGATGGTGGACGGCACGCCGGGGTCGCCTTCCAAGGGGCGCGGGCCACCTTCCAGGTACACCTCCACCGAATCGGCCAGCTGCTCGCGGGCAGCGGCGGCGGTCTGGGCCGGGGCGTGGCCGGTGCGGTTGGCTGAAGACACGGCGAGGGGGCCGGTCAAGGTCAGCAGTTCGAGGGCAACGTCATCGGCGGGCATCCGCAGTGCCACGGTCCCCTTGGTCTCGCCCAGGTCCCAGTCGAGGGAGGGCTGAGCGTGGAGGATCAGTGTCAGGCCACCGGGCCAGAAGGCCTCGGCCAGCTTGCGCGCCTCCGCGGACACCTCAGTGGCCAGGCCGTCCAGCGCGTTGATGCGCGGGATCAGGACCGGTGGCGGCATGGTGCGGCTGCGCCCTTTGGATACCAGCAGCATGGTCACGGCCTGAGGCGAGAACGCGTCCGCGCCGATCCCGTACACGGTGTCCGTGGGGAGCACGACGCACTTCTTTTCGCCGATGGCGCGCTGGGCGTCCTCGAGGCCGCGGGCTCGCTCGTCTTCAATGGTGCAGTCATAAGTTGTGGTCACTGGCCCATTCTTTCATTCCGTGTGTCCTGGTCCGCGAGGACGGCGCTGGTGGCGCGTTCCTTGCCGTTGAGGTCCAGGTGCGTCGTGATGTCCGTCCAGGGTCCGGTCCTGGCAAGCATGGCGGCAATCCAGCCGGCCTGCACCTCGGCGTGTTCCATGACGAAGTACCCCCCGGGCCGCAGCAGCCTGGCAGCGGACTTTGCCGCCGCCGTCGGAAGTTCCATGCCGTCCGCTCCCCCGCCGTACAAAGCCTCCGGCGGATCGTGCAGGGCTACTTCGGGTTCGTTGGGGATCGCTTCCGCCGGGATGTACGGCGGGTTGGAAACCACGACGTCGACGCTTCCGTTAAGTTCCGCAAAGGCGTCGCGCAGGTCCCCGAGGACAAGGTCCACACCGAGCGGCAGCAGGTTCTTCGCCGCCCAGGCGTGCGCGAAGGGGCTGAATTCGACCGCGTGCACCTCGGCACCGGGAACCTCCGAGGCGAGCGAACCGGCAATGGCGCCCGAGCCCGTGCCGAGGTCCACGAACCGGGGATGCTGCATCCCCTTGACGTGGTCGATGGCCAGTTGGACCACCGATTCGGTCTCCGGACGCGGGATGAACACGCCAGGTCCCACGGCCAGCTCGAGGTACCGGAAGTGTGCCACTCCGGTGATGTGCTGAAGCGGCACCCGCCCGGCCCGTTCGGCCACAAGCTCCGTGTAGCCGTCGGGGGCCGGGGTGTCGCCCAGCATCAGGGCGCGGAGCCGGCCAAGGCCCACGTTGAGCAGGTGGTCGGCCAGGAGTTCGGCGTCCACCGTGGGGCTGGGCACGCCGGCCTCGCGGAGGACGGCGGTTGCCGCGCTGACGGCGTCGGCGAGGGTCTGGCCCGCGTTCATACCGGGAGGACTAGTCGCCGATGGCGTCCAGGCGTGCCTGTTCGTCCATCTCGATGGCGGACTGGATGACCGGTTCCAGGTCGCCGTTCATGACCTGGTCCAGGTTGTACGCCTTGTAGCCGGTGCGGTGGTCCGCGATCCGGTTCTCCGGATAGTTGTAGGTGCGGATCCGTTCGGAGCGGTCCATGGTGCGGATCTGGGACTTGCGCTGCTCGGAGTTGGCGGCGTCGATCTGCTCCTGCTGGTGCGCAAGGATGCGTGCGCGCAGGACGCGCATGCCGGCTTCGCGGTTCTGCAGCTGCGATTTCTCGTTCTGCATGGCCACTACGATGCCGGTGGGAAGGTGCGTGATGCGGACGGCGGAGTCCGTGGTGTTCACGGACTGGCCACCAGGGCCCGAGGACCGGTACACGTCGATTTTGAGGTCGTTCTGGTTGATTTCGAGCTCTTCGGGCTCGTCCACTTCGGGCAGGACCAGCACGCCGGCTGCGGAGGTGTGGATGCGGCCCTGGGACTCGGTCACGGGCACGCGCTGGACGCGGTGCACGCCGCCTTCGAACTTGAGCCGGGCGTACACGCCTTCGGCGGGGTCGTTGGAGTTGCCCTTGACGGCCACCTGGACGTCCTTGTAGCCGCCCAGGTCCGACTCCGTGGCGGAGATGATTTCAGTCTTCCAGCCGCGGGACTCCGCGTACCGGGTGTACATGCGCAGCAGGTCGCCGGCGAACAGGGCAGCCTCGTCGCCGCCTTCACCGCCCTTGACTTCGAGGATCACATTGCGTGCGTCGTCGGGATCGCGGGGAATCAGCAGGCGCCGCAGCTTGGCCGCAGCAGTCTCCAGCGCAGCCTCAAGTTCAGGCACCTCGGCAGCAAACTCGGGATCCTCGGCAGCCATCTCCTTGGCCGCGGCAAGGTCATCCCGGATGCCTTCCCACTTGTGGTACGCCTCAACAATGCCATTGAGCTGAGCCGACCGCCGCCCCAGCTTCCGGGCCAGCCGCTGGTCAGCATAAACAGCAGGATCCCCCAGCTGCGCCTGGATGGAATCATGCTCATCAAGCAGGCCCTGTACGGACTCAAACATTTTTCAAAACCTTTCGTTCTGTGCCCATCTTAAATCAGGCACAGGAAGCGGCGCGCCACGGTGAGCGAGCCCCGCAACTGCCGCGCGGATGTTCCGCCCCGGGAGTGGCATCGGGCCTGTCGGAGCGTTGCAGCTGACGTACGAAGTACGTCAGCTGCAACGCGAAGGGGCGGGGGCGGAACATCCGCGCGGCACCCACCGCACGAACGCACCGGCGCCCGCCCCTAACTCAGCTACTTGTCGTTATCCGACTTCGCACCAAGCGTCGTCTTCTGGACCTGCATGAGGAACTCGACGTTGCTCTGGGTTTCCCGGATCTTGTTGGTGAGCAGTTCAAGGCTCTGCTGGGTTTCGAGTCCGGAGAGGACGCGGCGCAGCTTCCACATGATCTTGACTTCTTCGGGCGAGAGCAGGTTCTCTTCGCGGCGGGTACCGGATGCGTTGACATCCACGGCCGGGAAGATGCGCTTGTCTGCCAGCTGGCGGGACAGGCGCAGTTCCATGTTGCCGGTGCCCTTGAACTCTTCGAAGATAACCTCGTCCATCTTGGAGCCGGTCTCAACGAGGGCGGTGGCCAGGATGGTGAGCGAGCCGCCGTTTTCGATGTTGCGGGCCGCACCGAAGAAGCGCTTGGGCGGGTAGAGGGCGGCGGAGTCCACACCACCGGACAGGATGCGGCCGGAGGCCGGTGCTGCCAGGTTGTAGGCGCGGCCCAGGCGGGTCATGGAGTCCAGCAGGACCACCACGTCCATGCCCATTTCCACGAGGCGCTTGGCGCGTTCGATGGAGAGTTCGGCCACAGTGGTGTGGTCGTCTGCGGGACGGTCGAAGGTGGAGGCGATGACCTCACCCTTGACGGTGCGCTGCATGTCCGTGACTTCTTCGGGCCGTTCGTCGACCAGCACCATCATGAGGTGGACCTCAGGGTTATTGGTGGTGATGGCGTTGGCGATGGACTGCAGGATGAGCGTCTTGCCGGCCTTGGGCGGGGAGACGATCAGGCCACGCTGGCCCTTGCCGATCGGGGCCACGAGGTCGATGACGCGGGGACCGATCTTCTTGGGGTCGGTCTCGAGGCGCAGGCGCTCCGACGGGTAGAGCGGAACCAGCTTGGCGAACTCGACGCGGTCCTTGAGTTCTTCGGGCGTCTTGCCGTTGACGGACGTGACGCGGACCAGGGCGTTGAACTTCTGGCGGTTGGACTGCTGGTTGCGGTCTTCGCCTTCGCGGGGTGCACGGATGGCGCCCACCACGGCGTCGCCCTTGCGCAGGTTGTACTTCTTTACCTGGGCCAGGGAGACGTAAACGTCGTTGGGGCCGGGCAGGTAGCCGGAGGTGCGGATGAACGCGTAGTTTTCCAGGACGTCGAGGATGCCGGCAACCGGCAGCAGGACGTCGTCATCGGTAACCTCGACGTCGTCCACGTCCGGGCCCTGGTTGCGGCCGCGGCGGCGGTCGTTGCGGTCGCGGAAGCGGTCGTTGCGGGAGTTGTCCCGATCCTGGCCGCCGGAGCGGTCGTTGCGGTCATTCCGGTCGCGGCGGTTGCGGCGGTTGCGGCGGCTTCCGCCGTCGGAGTCGTCGTTGTCGCGGTTGTCCCGGCCGCCGTCGCGCTGGCCGGCTTCGCGGCTGCCGCTGTTGTCCCGGCCGCCGTCGGAATCGCGGGTGTTGTCGCGGCCGCGGGTCCGGCCGCCTTCGCGGCGTTCGGTGCGCTGCCCGCCGTCCCCTGCTTCAGCGGGAGCTTCGGTGCGCTGTTCACCTGCACGCTGCTCGCCTGCACGCTGTTCCGTGGCCGGCTGCTCTGCCGGGGTTTCCACCGGAGCTTCCTGGATGGAGGCGGCAGCGGCTTCGCTGCGGCGGCGGTTGCGGGTGCGGGGCTGGCGCCGCTCGGGGGCGCCTTCGGATGCCTCGGTGGTTTCCGCGGGGGCGGCCGACGGCGCCTCCACGGCTGCGGCGGCAGGCGCCGCAGCGGTTTCCACGGCGGGAGCTTCGGCTGCGGGAGCTACTACGCCGTCGCTGACGGCGCGGCGGCTGCGGCCGCGTCCGCGGGCACGGGTGCCTTCAGCAGCGGGAGCTTCGGTGGCGGCTGCTTCCGGAGCGGCTGCAGCCGGAGCCGCGGTGGTTTCCGGAGCCTTGTCCGCTGCCTTGGCGGGCGTCTTGACGGTCAGGGTGCCTGCGCGGTGGGCGGAGATGGCCGAGACCAGGTCCCCCTTGCGCATGCGGGAGCCGCCGGAGATGCCGAGCTGGCTGGCGAGGGCCTGCAGCTGGGCGAGCTTAAGGCCGGCGAGGCCGCTGCTCTTGGCGGGTGCGGCCGATGATTCGGCAGCAGAAGTTGTGTGTTCCACAGCTGGAGACAGCTCAGTGGTTTCGGTCACGAAGGATCCTTCCCCCTCGACGGCGTCCAGACTGGGAGCTGGACGCGATGATTTGATCTGGGCTGCAGTTCAGATCTGCAGCCGGATTTCAGCCTTGCCGGTTGGATTTCGGCCAGCAGGGCCGGATACTGATTCACCTTGCGCTGCGCCCACGGCGCAGCGCCTGACTGACGCTTTCAGGGGCAGTTGAATGCTGCAGATTCCTGCGACAGACCAAGCAGGTGGCACCGGAATACATTCACAGTGGTAGATCAAACAGCAACTGAATGCAGGAGCAGATCAGATAGGCAGAATTACCGCCGGTGCACGTCCACCTTAGCACCTTCAACGTCCACTGCGAGCTTCAGCACGCGCCAACCGATATCCGGCGTGTTCTCCGCCGTGAAGGCTTCGATGAAGGCCACAGCGTCCGCGGCCTGTGCCTCTCCGTTGGCCAGCACCAGGACCGTTGGCCCGGCACCGGAAACCACTGCGGCATGGCCTGCCTTCCGGAGGGCGCCTATCAGTGCGGCACTGGGCCGCATGGCCTCGGCGCGGTAGCTCTGGTGCAGGTAGTCCTCGGTGCCCGGCAGCAGGAATTCGGGCTTTTGTGTAAGGGCGTGGATCAGCAGCGCCGAACGGCCCGAATTCATGGCAGCCGCATGGTGTCCCACTGATGCGGGCAGCAGGGCGCGGGCAGCTTCGGTGGAGAGTTCGAAGTCCGGGACCGCCACAACAGGGATCACGGATCCGGTAACTGTGGCACTGGTGCTGCTGTACTGCTCACTGTCCTGCCACGACAGCGCCAGTCCGCCGAAAATCGCGGGTGCGACGTTGTCCGGGTGGCCTTCCATCTCGCTGGTGAGCTGCAGGATCCAGTCGCGGCCGCGCTGGTTTTCCGCTGGAACCATGGCATTGGCAGCAGACACAGCCGCCACCACGGCTGATGCGGAGGAGCCCAGCCCACGGCCGTGCGGGTTGACGTTTTCGGCAGTCACCTTCAGGCCGCCGTGGCGGAATCCCAGCCGTTCAAAAGCCGCATCCATGGCCCGGATCACCAGGTGGCTGGCATCACGCGGAAGGGTATCTGCGCCCTCGCCGCTGAGCTCGAAAACGAGTTCGTCCGTGTCCAGGCTTTCCACGGTCAAGGTGTCGTGCAGGGCCAGGGCAAGCCCCAGGCTGTCGTAGCCGGGACCAAGGTTGGCCGTGGTGGCGGGGACGCGGACGGTGACGCGCTGGCCCGGCTCAATCAGTTGCAGTCCGACGGCGGCCTGCGAGGTGGTGTCCAAGGTTATTTTTCTTCCAGTCCCAGCTCAGCGGCTACGGTGACGACGTCGTTGGGAACCTTGACCGGCTGGACGTCGCTGCCGTCCTCGGTGCGCAGGGCCCACTGGGGATCCTTGAGGCCGTGGCCGGTGACGGTAATGACGATGGTTTTTCCGCTGGGTACCTCGCCGGCGGCGTGCTTCTTGAGCAGTCCGGCCACGCCGGCGGCGGAACCGGGCTCCACGAAGACGCCTTCCTTGGACGACAGCCAGCGGTGGGCGTTCAGGATCTCCTCATCGGTGACGGCCTCGATCAGCCCGCCGGATTCGTCACGGGCGCCGACGGCACCGTCCCAGGACGCCGGGTTTCCAATGCGGATGGCGGTGGCAATGGTGTCTGGTTCAGTGATGGGGTGGCCTGCGACGAAGGGGGCGGCCCCGGCAGCCTGGAAACCCCACATCGCGGGCGTCCTGGTGGATACGGCGGGAAGCGTGCCGGCCGTCTCCGATTCGAAGGGAGCGGAGTACTCCTTGTAGCCCTTCCAGTAGGCCGTAATGTTGCCGGCGTTGCCCACGGGCAGAACGTGGATGTCCGGTGCGTCGCCCAGGGAATCGACCACTTCGAAGGCGCCGGTCTTCTGCCCCTGGATGCGGGCAGGGTTGACCGAGTTCACCAGGAAGACGGGGTAGGACTCCCCCAGCTTGCGGGCGATGTCCAGGCAGTTGTCGAAGTTGCCGTCCACCTGGAGCAGGGTAGCCCCGTGGGCGATCGCCTGGCTGAGCTTGCCCATGGAGATCTTGCCTTCGGGCACAAGGACCGCGCACTTGAGGCCTGCGGCCGTCGCGTAGGCAGCGGCGGACGCGGACGTGTTGCCGGTGGAAGCGCACACCACAGCCTTCGCGCCGGAGGCAACGGCTGCCGTCATGGCCATGGTCATGCCGCGGTCCTTGAAGGAGCCGGTGGGGTTCATGCCCTCCACCTTGAGGTAGACCTCGGACCCGGTGAGCTCGGAAAGCTTCTGCGCGTGCACCAGCGGGGTGCCGCCCTCGCCCAGGGTGATGACCCTGGTGGACTCCGTCACGGGCAGACGGTCAGCGTATTCGCGGATGACACCGCGCCATTGGTGAGCCACTTAGACTCCTTCTACCCGCAAAACGGATGTAACTGAATTGATGACGTCCAGGCCCTTCACGGCCTCGACGGTGGCTGCAAGGGCAGCCTCTGACGCACGGTGGGTGACGATCCGCAGTTCGGCCGACTCCACATTGGAAGCTGAATCGCGGTGGATGGTCTGCCGCATGATTTCGATGGAGACGCCGTGCTCGGCGAAGAGCTGGGCGATCTTTGCCAGGACGCCGGGCTGGTCGGCGACGTCCAGGCCAATGTAGTAACTCGTGGTGGCCGCGTCGATGGGCAGCGCGGGGACGTGGCCCGTGGTGGTTTCGGTGCGGCCCGGACCGCCCAGGACCAGGCGCCTGGCTGCTGACACGAGGTCGCCCAGGACAGCGGATGCGGTCGGGGTGCCGCCGGCGCCCTGGCCGTAGAACATCAGCTCTCCGGCGTTTTCGGCTTCGATGAACACCGCGTTGAATGCGCCCCGGACGGCGGCCAGCGGGTGTTCGCGGGGCAGGAGGGTGGGGTGCACGCGGACGGACACGCCTTCCTTGCCGTCGGCGTCGGTCAGTTTCTCTGCGATGGCCAGCAGCTTGATGACGAAGCCGGCGTCTTTCGCGGCTGCGATGTCCGAAGCGCTGACGGACGTGATGCCTTCGCAGTGGACATCGTCGAGTGCGAAGCGGGTGTGGAAGGACAGCGACGCGAGGATGGCGGCCTTGGCGGCGGCGTCGTGGCCTTCGACGTCGGCCGTGGGGTCCGCTTCCGCGTAGCCAAGGCGCTGGGCTTCGGCGAGGGCGTCGGCGAACTGGGCGCCGGTGGTGTCCATCTGGTCGAGGATGAAGTTGGTGGTGCCGTTGACGATGCCCAGCACCCGGGTGATGCGGTCGCCCGAGAGGCTGTCGCGGATGGGGCGCAGGATCGGGATGGCGCCGGCCACGGCGGCCTCGTAGGACAGCTGGACGCCCGCCTTGTCCGCCTCTTCGTAGAGGGTGGGGCCGTCCTGTGCCAGGAGTGCCTTGTTGCCGGTGACCACGCAGGCGCCGTTGCGCAGCGCGGAGAGGATCAACGTGCGGGCGGGCTCGATGCCGCCCATCAGTTCGATCACCAGGTCGGCGTCCTTGACCAGAGTTTCGGCGTCGGTGGTGAAGAGCTCCTGCGGCAGGTCCACGTCGCGGGGGGCGTTGACGTTGCGCACGGCGATGCCGCTGAGCTGCAGGCGGGCCCCGGTGCGGGCAGCGAGGGCGTCGGCGTCCTCAATGAGGATCCGCGCAACCTGGGCTCCGACGTTGCCACAGCCCAGCAGGGCTACTTTCAGCGTTCGCATTTCCGTCATTCAGGCTCCCATGTCGCGGTTCAACAGATCTTCTTCGGTTTCCCCGCGGACAATCAGCCGGGAAGATCCGTCGCGCACCGCGACAACGCCCGGCCGGGCCAGATAGTTGTAGTTGCTCGAGAGGGCCCAGCAGTAGGCGCCGGTTCCCGGTACGGCAAGCAGATCACCGGCTGCCACGTCCTCGGGCAGATATACATCTCTAACAACTATGTCGCCGCTCTCGCAATGTTTGCCCACTACGCGGGACAGTTGCGGGGCGGCGCTGGAGGTGCGGGAGGCCAGGACGGCCGAATAATCCGCGTCGTACAGCACCGGGCGGGCGTTGTCGCTCATGCCGCCGTCCACCGAAACATACCGGCGGGGATACGTAACGTTGTTGCCCGCGTCACCGTCACCGCCGCCGGAGGTGCCGGGCGCGTCAACGCGGACCGTCTTCAACGTCCCCACTTCGTACAGGGTGAAGGTGGTGCTGCCAACGATGGCGCGTCCCGGTTCGATAGAGATGCGCGGCGCGTCAATGCCCAGCTCGGCGCAGGTGGAACGCACGACGGCGGCCATCGCGTTGGCGATCTCAGCGGCAGGGCGCGGGGTGTCCACGGGCGTGTAGGCGATCCCGTAGCCGCCGCCAAGGTCCAGTTCCGGCAGGGTGATGGAGTACTTTTCCTGCATGGCGGCCAGGAAGCGCAGCAGCTTGGAGGCGGCCAGCGCAAAGCCGTCCGGCTCGAAGATCTGGGATCCGATGTGGCAGTGCAGGCCCAGCAGCTCGATGCCGGGATGCGCTGATGCCGCGGCCACCGCTTCCTCGGCAGCGGAGATGCCGGCTTCATCGGTGGTGTCGGCAGCCATGGAGAGGCCGAACTTCTGGTCCTCGTGGGCGGTGGCGATGAATTCGTGCGTGTGGGCATGCACGCCGGGGGTAAGCCGCAGCATGACCTTCGCCTCCTCCCCGCGCCCCTGTGCGATCGCACCGACACGCACCAGCTCATCGAGGCTGTCCACCACGATCCGCCCCAGGCCCATGTCCAGCGCCCTGTGGATCTCGCCGTCGGACTTGTTGTTGCCGTGCAGGGCGACGTCCGCCCCGGGAATGCCGGCCCGGTAGGCGACGGCAAGTTCCCCGCCCGAGGCCGTGTCCAGCCGCAGCCCTTCTTCCTCCACCCAGCGGACCACCGCGGTGCAGAGGAACGACTTGCCGGCGTAGTAGACATCCACTCCCCCGCAGATATCCGCGAAGGCGTTGTTGAACGCGTCGCTGAATGCCCTGGCCCGGGCACGGAAGTCGTTCTCGCTCATCACGAAAAGCGGGGTCCCGTATTGCCGCTGCAACTCGCTGACGGGGATGCCGCCAATGGCGAGTTCACCGTCGGCGTTGCGCGCTGCGTCGCCGGCCCACATCGGTTCGTGGAGGGCATTGAGGTCATCCGGAACGGCAAGCCACTCCGGGGCAAGCGGAGAGCCCTGTGCTGCTGTGTGCGTCATGGGTCCTACATCCGTTCCGGCGCGGAAACGCCCAGCAGGTCAAGTCCGTTGGCCAGCACCTGGCTGGTGGCGTCATTGAGCCAGAGCCGGGTGCGGTTGAGGTCGGTGACGGGTTCTTCGCCCATGGGGGCGATGCGGCAGGCGTCGTACCAGCGGTGGTAGGCACCCGCGATGGCCTCGAGGTGGCGCGCCACGCGGTGCGGTTCACGCAGTTCCGCGGCCTTGGCCACAATCGACGGGTAGCTGCCCAGGTAGGAGAGCAGCTCGTTCTCCGTGGCGTGGTCCAGGAGCGATGCGTCGAAGCTGTCCTGGCCGTCCACCCGGCGTTCGACGCCGGCCGCTACGGCGTTGCGCGCCGCGCCGCGGGAACGGGCGTGGGCGTACTGGACGTAGAACACGGGGTTCTCGTTGCTGTGCTTCTTCAGCAGCTCCGGATCAAGCGTCAGCGGCGAGTCGGCGGGGAACCGGGCCAGGGAGTAGCGGACGGCGTCCTTGCCCAGCCACTCAATCAGGTCCTTGAGCTCGATGATGTTGCCCGCGCGCTTGGACAGCTTGGCTCCATTAACAGAAACCAGCTGGCCAATCAGCACCTCGATGTTGACCTCCGGATCATCCCCGGCCGCGGCGGCGATGGCCTTGAGCCGGTTAATGTAGCCGTGGTGGTCGGCGCCCAGGAGGTAGATCTTTTCCGTGAAGCCGCGGTCCTTCTTGGACAGGTAGTAGGCGGCGTCCGCAGCGAAGTACGTGGGCTCGCCATTGGCGCGGATCATCACGCGGTCCTTGTCGTCGCCAAAGTCCGTGGTCCGCAGCCAGACCGCACCGCCGTCGTCGAACACGTGGCCCTGCTCGCGAAGCCGCGCCACGGCACTTTCGATCGCGCCGGCGTCGTGCAGTTCCTGCTCGGAGAAGAAGACGTCGAACTCGACGCCGAACTCCGCCAGGGTGGCCTTGATGTCCTTCATCTGGGCCTCGTAGGCGGCCGCCCGGATGACCGGCAGCGCCGCAACTTCGGTGAGCTCGCGGATGTCCGGGTGAGCGGTGAGGACTTCGTGGCCCAGGTCGGCGATGTACTGCCCCGGGTAGCCGCCGTCCGGCACCGGAAGCCCGTGCAGGCGGGAGTAGACGGAGTTCGCGAAGGTGTTCATCTGCGAGCCGGCGTCGTTGATGTAGTACTCGGCCGTGACGTCGGCGCCGGAGGCGCGCAGCACGCGGGCAATCGAATCGCCCAGGGCGGCCCAGCGGGTGTGGCCGATGTGCAGCGGCCCGGTGGGATTGGCGGATACGAACTCCATGTTGACCGTGCGGCCGGCGAGCGCAGTATTGGTGCCGTAGTCTTTGCCGGCTTCAACGATGACCTTGGCCAGGGCGCCGGCGGCAGCGGCGTCCACCGTAATGTTCAGGAACCCCGGGCCCGCAATATCCACGGCGGAGACACCGTCGATGGACTTGAGCCGGCTGCTGAGGACGGCGGCGAATTCGCGCGGGTTGGTGCCGGCCTTCTTGGCCAGTTGGAGGGCGATGTTGGTGGCCCAGTCGCCGTGGTCCCGGTTCTTGGGCCGCTCCACGCGCACCTCAGCCGGAATGGCTGATGCTGCAAGGGCAATATCACCGGCGGCGACGGCGTCCTTGAGGCAGGCGGATATGGCGAGGGAAAGTTCTTCGGGAGTCACCCCCCTAGCCTACCGGGGGCCAGTGACAGCAAAGAATTTGACGCCCGTCCCTGCCGGGCGGCGTGGGTAAAATTCCGCTTTCCGGCGGCACCGTGAACCATTCGGCCGGATCCTGCGTTGACTAAACCGTAACCACTGGAGCACGCCGCCGCCCCGCAAAAGGGTGCAGCCCCCGGAAATGAACAGCCCAAAACTGAAACGAGAGCCTTCATGAGACCCTCCTTCCCTAAAAGCCCAATCACTACCGGGAGTGCCGTTGCCCCCAGTGGCGCTTCCATGCCGGGAGCTGTCCTGCGTAAGGGCTTCGCCGCCGGCATGGCAGGCCTGTCCCTGGCAGCAACCGTGGCGGGCTGCGCGCCGTCCACAGCCGACAGCACCCCTGCAGCAACGGGTGCACCCTCCGCAGGACCCTCAGCCCTGGCCGGCAGCGGCGGCGACTACAAGGACGGCACCTACAGTGCGGACGGCAACTACGTCTCGCCCAACGGCACCGAGACGGTGGGGGTGCAGGTGACGCTTGCTGCGGGAAAAGTCACTGACGTGCAGATCACCCAGCACCCGTCCAACCCCAACACCCGCAAATTCCAGGGGCAGTTCGCCGGCGGCATCGCAGCCCAGGTGGTGGGCAAAAACATCGACGAACTGAACGTTTCCAAGGTTTCCGGTTCCTCATTGACCAGCGGAGGGTTCAACCAGGCCCTGGCAAAGATCAAGGCGGAGGCGCACTAGGCGGTGCCCGCGACAGGCCGGGAAGACTTTTCGTTCCAGGGGATCGGTACTGACTGGCACATCACCACTCCCCTCCCCTTGCCCACAGCCGTGCGGACACGGGTCCTGGGCAGGGTGGAAAAGTTCGACGGCGAGTGGTCCCGTTTCCGCGCTGACTCCCGCGTTGCAGCCATGGCCCGGCGGCCCGGACGCTACTCCTTCCCGGAGGAGGCCGCGCCACTGGGTGGGCTGTACCGGCAGCTTTACAACCTGACGAATGGCGCCATGACACCCCTCATAGGCGGGAGCCTGGAGCGACTGGGGTATGACGCGGCGTACTCCCTCCGGGCAGCAGGGCCGCCGCTCCCGGCTCCGCCCTGGGAATTGGTGCTCAGCTGGGCCGGAACGGTGCTGGACGCCAGCGCCCCTGTGGTGCTCGACATCGGTGCGGCCGGCAAGGGCCTGCTGGTGGACCTGCTGGCCCGGGAACTGGAGGCTGCAGGGATTGGCGCGTTCGTCGTCGATGCCGGCGGCGACCTGCTGGCAAGAGGCGGCGGACCCGTCAGTGTAGGGCTTGAACACCCCTACAACCCGGCACAGGCCATCGGCGTGGTGGACCTGCAGGACCGGGCGCTGTGCGCGTCGGCCGCCAACCGGCGTGCCTGGGGCGACGGACTGCACCACGTGCTGGACGGAACCACCGGGCAGCCGGTGCGGACCGCCGTCGCCACCTGGGCGCTGGCGGAGACAGCCATGGTTGCCGACGCCCTCGCCACGGCCCTCTTCTTCGTTCCGGGCCCCGTGCTCGGAGAGGCGTTCGATTTTTCCTGGCTGACAGTCTTTTCCGACGGCAGCGCAACCTACTCGGCCGAATTCGAAGGGAAGCTGTTCTCATGAGCCCCGTGGACACACCTCAAACCGGCCCGGCTCCCTCCCTGACGGGACGGATAGGCACCGCCGTGGGCAGGTTCACCATGTACCGGCTGATCCTCCTGGTCCTTGCAGCGCTTGCCACCTACAGCCTGCTGCTCAACGTCCTGGGCTGGCTGACGTTCGGCGTCGCGGAGATGCTGGCACACCTGGCACTGTGCCTGGGGCTGACCTGGGCCACCAACCGGGCGCTGGCGGCCCTCTTCAGGGTGAATCCCCACACGGAGTCCTCCCTGATCACCGGACTGCTGCTGTATTTCCTGTTCTGGCCCTCCCTGCAGCCGATGGACCTGGCGGGGGTGGCGCTGGCGTGCGTCCTGGCCTCGGCGTCGAAGTACGCATTGGCTTGGCGCGGACGGCACATCTTCAATCCCGCCGCGGCCGGCGCCTTCGCCACCGGCCTGACCGGGCTGAACATTGCGACGTGGTGGGCAGCGACACCGGCCATGCTCTGGCTGCTGGTGCCGGGCGTGCTGCTGGTCCTGCACCGGACGCGCAAGCTGTTGATGGCAGCCGTGTTCACTGTCGTTGCGACCGCGATCATCAACGTTGAACTGCTTCGCGCCGGCATGACGGCCGGGATGGGCCTCTGGCAGGCCCTCGCGCAGCGTCCAGTGCTCTTCTTCGTGGGCTTCATGCTGACCGAACCCCTCACATTGCCGCCGCGGCGGCGCCAACAGCTGGTCCTTGCCGTTGTGGTGGGAGTACTCTTCGCGGTCCCGTGGAACCTGGGTACAGTGGCGAACTCCCCCGAGGCGGCGCTGCTGGCGGGCAACCTGCTGGCCTTCCTGGCCGGCCAGCGCGGGGCCGTGAAGCTCCGGTTCGCCGGAAGCCGCCCGCTGACGCCCACCACGGCCGAGTTCTCGTTCGAGCCCGCCAGGCCGGTGCATTTCCTCCCCGGACAGTACATGGAGCTGGACCTCCCGCACGCCAGACCGGATGGGAAAGGCCGGCGCCGCGTGTTCAGCCTGACCGGTTCCCCTGGCGCGCGCCAGGTGTCTTTTGGCGTCCGCACAGCCGGTCCGGTGTCTGCGGCCAAGGAGGCGCTCCTGGGGCTGCGGCCTGGTGACCAGCTGACGGCCACGGCGGTGGGCGGCGATTTCGTCCTGCCACGGGATCCCCGCCGGCCGGTGCTGCTCATCGCCGCAGGCATCGGCATCACGCCATTCGTGTCCCACCTGTCCTCCGGCGCCTTGCGGGAGCGGGATGCCGTCCTGCTGCTCCTGGCCAGGAGTGCGGACGAGGTGCCGTATGCGGACGAACTCCGGGCCTCCGGCCTTCGGGTAATGGTGTTACTTGCGGACGGCTCCCAACCGCCGTCGGGCCTGGCCTCCGCTTCAACGGGGGTGCACGGCGCGCCCGGCCGGGTGGATGGAAAGGCGCTTGCGGCGCTGGTCCCGGACATTGGCCGCCGGGAGGTTTACGTCTCGGGCTCCCCGGCAAGCGTCGCATCCCTCCGCCGGGCGGCCCGGCGCGCCGGCGCGCGCAGGGTAAGAAGCGACTCTTTCGCCGGCTACTGAGGCCATTCCAGCAGCCTTCGCGGACATGCCCCTGCGCCTGTTTTCCCTTGCGGGCCACCTTCCTGCTAAGCTCTAGGACGTCCCGCCGGGAACGGCAGGATATCCCGAAAATTGCCCTCGTAGCTCAGGGGATAGAGCGTCTGCCTCCGGAGCAGAAGGTCGTAGGTTCGAATCCTATCGAGGGCACAACGAAACCCCCGCCGCTTCTTGAAGCGGCGGGGGTTTTTCGTTTCCCGGGATCCCCCGCCCTGCGCCGGTTCTCCCCGGGAAACCGGGTCAGAATTTCAGTGCCGGCTCATCAAGGGTCGCCAGGGTCAGCACGGCTTCTTCAACCGTTGCGTGGTCCTCCAGCTCCCGCTCGATCCTGCGCAGGGCCACCGCCACCTCATGCTCCGGATGGTCCCCCTCCAGGTCCACTGCCGCCACGAGGTACAACTTGCGCGGGCCAACGAACTCCAGGTGCAGGTACGTCAGCCGGGCGATGTCCCGGTGCTCCAGCACCCGCCGCGCCATGGAACGCTCAATATCGGGAGTGACGCCCTGGCCCACCAGGAAGCGCCGGTTCCGGTCGATCAGGACCACGGCGACGACGGCGAGCAACACGCCGACGACGATCGAACCTATCGCGTCGGGCAGCGGCGAGCCGGTGACCTGGTGCAGGAACACGCCAACGAACGCCACCACGAGGCCGATCAGTGCGGCGGCATCCTCGGCGAAGACGGCGCGCAGGGTGGGATCGGAGCTGATGAGGACTTGTTCGAGGGTGTGCCGTTCCAGTTCGTGGGCCGCTTTCCTGGTTTGGCGGAACGCCTGGATGAAGGACACTCCCTCGAAGACGAAAGCCACCGCCAGGACGATGTAGGCCACCATGAAATCGGCTGCCGGCTCCGGGGAAATGATTTCCTGGATGCCGTGCATGATGGACACCACCGCCCCGGCGGTAAAAAGACCGAACGCGGCGAACATGGACCAGACGTAGGCTTCGCGGCCGTATCCCATGGGGTGGCTCTTGTCCCGGGGCCGGGCGGACCTCCGTTCCGCAAAAAACAGGAACACCTGGTTACCCGTGTCCGCCCAGGAGTGCGCCGCCTCCGCCGCCATCGAAGCCGAGCCGGAGAGGACGGCTGCCACCGACTTTGCCGCGGCCACCAGCACATTTGCCACGAAGGCGATGATGACCGTCAGCAGGGTGGAACTGGACTTGGATCGCTTTTCGGTTTCAGCCATGCGCCTACCGTACCCAGCGCAGCCCGCTGCAGCCCGCTGCAGGCTGCTGAATTCCGGGCGGTGGCGTCACTAACAATGTCGGTGCCCGCTCTTAGGCTGGTTTCACCTAGACGAGGGGGGTTATGCCATGCACGTTCCGTTCTGTTCAATCGTTCCGCCCTACATGCTGCGCCGGCTGGCGCGGCAGGATGCGCCGGAGTTCACTTCAGCGGCCAGCGCCGCCAGGAAAGCACTGATCCACGTCGAATCGTTCCAGGCGGCCCGTTCACACGCTGTTCCGGCCCTTCCGCCCGGGCTGCTCCAGGAGAAGCCCGGGCCGGTCAAGCGGGCGATCTACGATGCCGGCGGCGGGGAAACCCTCCCGGGCAACCTTGTCCGCAAGGAAGGCGAACACGCCACGGGGGACGCCGCAACCGACGAAGCCTATGACGGGCTCGGATCCACGCACCGGCTCTACGCCAACGCCTTCGGCCGTGATTCAGTGGACGGCCGCGGACTGAAGCTCGACGCGACGGTCCACTTCGGCAGGCTGTACGACAATGCCTTCTGGAACGGCAGCCAGATGGTCTTTGGTGACGGCGACGGAGATGTCTTCGAACGGTTCACCAAGTCCCTGAGCGTCATAGGGCACGAACTGGCCCACGGCGTCACCCAGTACTCAGCCGGGCTTGCCTACCGGAACCAGGCCGGCGCGCTCAACGAATCCATGTCCGACGTCTTTGGCGCGCTCGTTGAGCAGTACGTGAAGAACCAGCCGGCAGCGCAGGCCAGCTGGCTGATCGGGGAAGGCCTCTTCACGCCGAAGGTCCAGGGACAGGCGCTGCGGTCCATGAAAGCGCCGGGTACCGCATACGACGACGACGTTCTGGGCAAAGACCCGCAGCCTGACTCCATGGACTCCTACGTTCGGACCAGCGCAGACAACGGCGGGGTCCACATTAACTCAGGCATCCCCAACCGCGCCTTCTACCTGGTGGCGGACGCGCTGGGGGGTTACGCGTGGGAGGCACCGGGCCGCATCTGGTACGAGACCCTGACCAGCGGTTCCCTGCCACAGGCGGCGACCTTCGGCGTTTTCGCCCGTGCCACGGTGCGCGCCGCCACGGACCTCTTCGGTTCCGGGTCCCCGGAGCATGACGCCGTCGGCGCAGCGTGGGAAACTGTAAAGGTCAAGGTTTAACCGTTGCCCCGGCGCCCCTTCCATTGGCTCCGGGTCCGGAAGGAAGCCCAGGGGCCAGGCCATGAAGATCAAGGTGGAGCGCACGGGCGGGATCGCGGCGATCACGCGCGTATGGACAGTGGACGCACGGACGGACAGTGACCTCAGCCAGTGGCAGCCCATCGTCGAGGCTTGCCCGTGGGACGCGGTTCCCAGCACCCCACGGGCAGCCGCGGCGGCCTTCGAGGCACCCCAGCCGGACCGCTTCATCTACTCCATCACTGCGGGGCAGCGCAGGGCTGCCCTGCCCGAACAAGCCCTCACCGGCCCCTGGCGCATCCTGGTTGACACCGCGCGGGCCGCCGCGGAGGAAGCCGGCGGACCGCTTCCCGGCGCGGACCCTGGTGGCGCTGCCTAAGGGCGGCCGGCGTCCCGGAACCGAATGGGGCGGTTCCTCACGGCAGTAGACTGTCTGCAGCCATGACTTTTCATATCTCCTATCCTGCCGAGCTGCCGGTTTCCGAGCGCCGCGAGGACCTGATGGCCGCCATTGCCGCCAACCAGGTGACCATCATCGCCGGCGAGACCGGCTCCGGAAAAACCACCCAGATCCCCAAGATGTGCCTGGAACTGGGGCTGGGCGAGAAGGGCCTCATCGGGCACACCCAGCCGCGCCGGCTGGCGGCGCGGACGGTAGCCGAGCGCATCGCGGAGGAGCTCGGCGTCGAGATCGGCCAGGAAGTAGGCTTCCAGGTCCGTTTCACGGGCGAGGTCAGCAAGGCGACCAAGGTCAAACTGATGACCGACGGCATCCTGCTCGCCGAGATCCAGCGGGACAAGCTGCTGCGGAAATACAGCACCATCATCATCGACGAGGCCCATGAACGCAGCCTCAACATCGACTTCATCCTCGGCTACCTCAAGCGGATCCTCCCCCAGCGGCCCGACCTGAAGGTCATCATCACCTCGGCCACCATTGATCCCGAGCGGTTCGCCAAGCACTTCGGCACCCCGGAGGACCCGGCCCCCATTGTTGAGGTGTCCGGCCGGACCTACCCGGTGGAAATCCGCTACCGCCCCCTCTCGCAGCCGAGAGAGGACGAAGAAGACGCCTCGGACGATGAACTTGAGGAGGACCGGGATCCGCTGGACGCCGTCTGCGATGCCGTTGACGAGCTTGCCGCCGAAGCGCCGGGCGACATTCTGGTGTTCTTCTCCGGCGAGCGCGAAATTCGGGACGCCGCGGAAGCATTGCAGGCCCGCATCCAGTCCAACCGCAGGCTGGCAAACACCGAGATCCTTCCCCTCTTTGCGCGCCTGAGCCTGCAGGAGCAGCACAAGGTGTTCCATCCCGGCAGCAAGCGCCGGATCGTGCTGGCCACCAACGTGGCGGAAACGTCGCTGACGGTTCCGGGCATCAAGTACGTCATCGATACCGGAACCGCCCGCATTTCCCGGTACTCACACCGCACCAAGGTCCAGCGCCTGCCCATCGAGCGGGTCTCGCAGGCATCGGCCAACCAGCGTTCGGGCCGCTGCGGCCGTGTTTCCGACGGCATCGCCATCCGCCTCTACTCCGAGGAAGACTTCGAGTCCCGGCCCCGGTTCACCGACCCGGAGATCCTGCGGACCAACCTCGCCGCCGTCATCCTCCAGATGACCGCCATGGGCGTGGCCAGGGGGCCCAAGGACGTTGAGGACTTCCCCTTCGTCGAGCCGCCGGAAACCCGCGCCATCAACGACGGCGTCACCCTCCTCCGCGAGCTTGGCGCCCTGGCTCCCCCACGCGCCCACGGCACCGGCGCCAAGGCTGATGCAGCCGGCGGCCGGGGCGCGTCGACGGGCGGCGGTCTGACCGCCGTCGGACAGAAACTTGCCCAGCTCCCCGTGGATCCCCGCCTGGGCCGCATGATCGTGGAAGCGGGAAAACGCGGCTGCGTCCGCGAAGTCATGGTGCTGGCCGCAGCGCTCACCATCCAGGACCCGCGGGAACGGCCCAGCGACAAGCAGCAACTGGCTGCGGAAAAGCACAACCGCTTCCGGGACGAAAACTCGGACTTCACCGGTTACCTCAATCTCTGGAACTACCTGCAGGAGAAACAGCAGGAACTCTCGTCCTCGGCTTTCCGCCGGCTGTGCCGCGCCGAGTTCATCAACTACCTGCGGGTGCGGGAATGGCAGGACCTGTTCACGCAGCTGCGCCAGCTCGCACGGCCGCTGGGGATCACGCTGGACAACAAGCGCCTGGCGGATCCCGTGGGCAACAACGACGGCATCCACATCAGCCTGCTCTCCGGGCTCCTGAGCCACATCGGCATCCTGGACGAGCGCAAGCGCGAATACGCCGGCGCCCGCGGCAGCCGCTTCGCGATCTTCCCCGGATCGGCGCTGTTCAAGAAGTCCCCCACGTTTGTCATGGCAGCCGAGCTGGTGGAGACCAGCCGGCTGTGGGCCAGGGTGGCCGCCAAATTCGACCCGGTCTGGGCTGAACAGGTGGCCCCGGACCTGGTCAAGCGCACTTACAGCGAACCGCATTGGTCCACCAAGCAGGGTGCAGTCATGGCCTACGAAAAGGTCACCCTCTACGGCGTTCCGATCATCGCCCAGCGGCGGATCAATTACGGCCGGGTGGATCCGGTGGTTGCCCGTGAGCTGTTCATCAGGCATGCCCTGGTGGAAGGCGACTGGCGCACCCACCACAAGTTCTTCCACCGCAACCGGGCGCTCCTGCACGAGGTGGAGGAACTCGAGGCCCGCATGCGCCGGCGGGACCTGCTGGTGGATGACGAAACCCTGTTCGAGTTCTACGACGCCAGGATCGGCCCCGATGTTGTCTCCGAACGGCACTTCGACAAGTGGTGGAAGGACGCCCGCCGGGAGAACCCGGACCTCCTGGATTACGACAAGTCGCTGCTCCTGAGCGACGACGCGGACGACCTCGATGATTCGGCCTATCCGAAGACCTGGCTGCACAAAGGCTTCGAGCTTCCGCTGACCTATGAGTTCCATCCCGTGGCGCCGGGGTCCGCACCGGATCCGTCCGACGGCGTCACTGCCGAAGTGCCGGTCCTGTTCCTCAACCAGCTCGACGACGCCCCGTTCCGGTGGCTGATCCCCGGCCAGCGGGTGGAGCTGGTGACCGCCCTGATCAAGTCGCTGCCCAAGCAGGTCCGGAAGAACTTCGTTCCCGCGCCCGATGTTGCCCGGCAGGCCGTTGCCGTGCTCGAGTCGGATTTCGATCCCGCCACGGACGAACTCGAACCGTCGCTGGAACTGGCGTTGCGCCGGATCCGCGGGGCGGTCATTCCACCCGGCTCCTGGAACTGGGAGGCCGTTCCCCCGCACCTGCGTGTCAGTTTCAAGGTGGTGGACAGCACGGGCAAGGTCCTGGGCGAAGGCAAGGACCTCGTCGGCCTCCAGGAGCAGCTCGCCCCCGCCACCCGGCGTGCCATCGCCGAATCGCTTGGCGCCACCCCGGCCTCCACTGCGCCCGCTGCCGCCCCTAACGGGCAGCGCCGCAACGGCAAAGCGTCCGACGCTGGATCACCGGCCGGCCAGCAGGGCACCGGGGTGCCGGGCAGCGCGGGATTCGTGGAGCGTGACGGCTTGACCGAATGGACCGTGGGTACTGTTGAGCGCCAGGTGAGCAGCCTGGTCAAGGGCCATACCGTCACCGGATATCCGGCGCTGGTAGACCAGGGCACGTCGGTGTCCCTGCGCGTATTCCAGACGGCCGGGGAACAGCTCGACGCCATGCGCGGCGGTGTAATCAGGCTGTTGGCACTGCGTGTTCCGGCGCCGGACCGTTACGTCCTGGAGCACCTGAGCAATACCGAGAAACTCACGTTCAGCCAGAACCCGCATGGCTCGGTGACGGCCCTGATCGCCGACTGTGCGTTGGCGGCCATCGACAAGCTCACGCCCGCGGAACTCCCCTGGGACCGCAAGTCCTTCGATGCGCTGTATGAGGTGGTGCGCGCGGAACTGATCGATACGGTCTTCTCTGTCACCGCCGTCGTCGAGCGCATCCTGGCCAGTACCCGGCGGATCGAAAAGCAGCTCAAGGGCAGCACAAGCCTCGCCCTGATCAGTGCGCTCAACGACGTCAAGAGCCAGTTGGAGCAGCTCGTCTACCCAGGTTTTGTGGCACGCACGGGCTACGCCCAGCTCAGCCAGCTGCCGCGGTATCTTGCAGCCATTGAGAAGCGGCTGGAGCGCCTGCCCGGAAACGTCCAGCGCGATGCCCTGAATATGGCGGTGGTGCAGCGGCTCGAGGACGATTACGACGATGCGGTGTCCGCGCTGCTGCCCGGCCGGCGTGCCGGACGGGAGTTAACCCAGGTGCGCTGGATGCTCGAGGAGCTCCGTGTCAGCCTCTTCGCCGTCGAACTCGGAACGGCCTACTCCGTATCCGAGAAGCGCATCCGGACCGTGCTCAACAAGGCCCTCGCCCCGGCCTGAACACCTTCTGCTGCTCAGCGCGTCCTGCGTGCCCGGCCCGCTGGAGCCGGGCACGCCGCAGCAACCCGCCGTCAGGCTGCCGGAACGGATTCGCCGTAGCCGGCGGCACGGAGCCCGTCGCGCAGCTTTTCGGCGTTGGCGTCCAGCACGGCGGGGTCCGGGTTCTGGTCCGCCGAGCCGAAGTCGAAATCGGCCATGCTTTGCGATGGCCACACGTGTACATGCAGGTGGTTGACTTCGTAGCCCGCCACGATCAGGCCGGCACGCCTGGCGCCGAACGTCTCCACTTGGACCGCGCCGATCCGCCGCGCCACTTCCATGACCCTGGCAAGGGTTTCCGGCGAGGCGTCGGTCCAGCGGTCCACTTCTTCGGTGGGGACCACCAGGGTGTGGCCGTCGGCGAGCGGGCCGGTGGTCAGGAAGGCCGCGACGTCGTCCTCGCGCCAGACGAACCGGCCGGGAATTTCTCCCTTAAGGATCTTGGTGAACAGCGTGCTCATGCGTCTGCCTCCCCGGCTGCTGCCTGCAGCGTGCTGGTGTCCAGCACGAAACGGTACTTGACGTCCCCGGCGACCATCCGGTCGTAGGCCTCATTCAGCTGGCCGGCGGCCACCATCTCGATGTCGGCAACCACGCCGTGCTCAGCGCAGAAGTCGAGCATTTCCTGGGTTTCGGCGATGCCGCCAATCAGTGATCCCGCGTAGGCGATGCGGCGCCGGATCAATGCACCCGGGTTGACCGGCGGCATGGCGTCGGAGGGCAGCCCCAGCTGGAAGAGGGCTCCGTCCACGCGGAGGGTGCGGAAGAAGGGGTTCAGGTCGTGGGGGGCCGCCACGGTGTCGATAATGAGGTCGATGCTGCGGTTCGCGGCGGCCATGGCTGCCTCGTCCCGGGACAGGACAACATCGTCGGCCCCAAGTTCCAGGGCGGCCGCAACCTTCGAATCGGAGGTGGTGAACACGACCACCTTGGCACCCATGGCCTTTGCCAGCTTGACGGCCATGTGGCCCAGCCCGCCCAGCCCCACGACGCCGACCACGTCGCCTTCTTCTACGTCGAAATGCCGCAGCGGCGAGAAGGTGGTGACGCCGGCGCACAGCAGGGGCGCGACGGCGGCAGGGTCCAGCGAGTCCGGGACACGGAGGACGTAGCGGCGGTCCACGACGATGGACGACGAATAGCCGCCCTGGGTGGTGGCGTCGCCGTTCCGCCGGTCCTTTGCACCGTAGGTGCCCGTCATGCCGTTTTCGCAGTACTGCTCAAGGCCGTCCAGGCAACTCTCACATTCCCTGCAGGAGTCCACCATGCAGCCAACGCCGACGCGGTCGCCCACGGCGAAGTCGGTGACGTTCGAACCGGTCCTGCTGACCGTTCCCACGATTTCGTGGCCGGGGACCAACGGGTAAGCCTGGCCGCCCCACTCTCCACGGGTGGCGTGCACGTCCGAGTGGCAAAGCCCGCAGAACTCGATGGCGATCTCCACGTCGTCCGGCTTGGGGGCGCGCCGTGCGACTGTCAGCGGCACCAGCCCGCTGTCGCCGGACACCGCGCCGTAGGCGGCAGCGCGCGTTCCGGCTTCGCCTTCTGCGGGTGCGGGTGGGATGGGATTGGCAAGGGGCGGTGGTACGGGACGTCCTGGTGTCATAGTGCGACGCTACCCCCGGCGCCACCGGAGTTTCCACCCGGGTCCGGGCCGTCCCCCGGTTCCGGACCCGTGGCCACCGGAAGTTCCGGGCGGTTGGACCACTCCGAGAAGGAGCCCGGGTAGAGGGCAGCGGAGAACCCGGCCAGTTCCAGCGCGGCCACCTCGTGCGCGGCCGTGACGCCGGAGCCGCAGTAGACAGCTGCCGGCCGGCTGTCCTGGACCCCCAGGGATTCGAATCTCTTCCGCAGCTCCGCCGGCGGAAGGAACCGCCCGGAAGCATCAACGTTCGCGGCGGTCGGAGCGCTGAGGGCCCCGGGGATGTGGCCGGCACGGGGGTCGACAGGTTCTACCTCGCCCCGGTACCGCTCCCCCGCCCTCGCGTCGAGCAACAGGCCGCCCTGCGGCCAGGTGGCGGCAGCACCGCCGTCGATTACGGGCATCTGCCCGCTGCCCAATTCCACGTCGCCGGGAACAGGATGGACCGGTCCCTCCTCGAACGGCAAGCCTGCGGCACGCCAGGCGCCCAGGCCGCCGTCGAGCAGGTAGACCTCCGCCAGTCCGGCGTCGCGCAGCATCCACCAGGCCCTGGCCGCCGCCATGTTGCCGCTGTCATCGTAGGCAACCACGACGTCACCGTTCCGCAGGCCCCACCGGCGGGCCGACTCCTGGAAACGGTCGCGGGACGGAAGCGGGTGCCGCCCCCGGTCCGGCACGGCCGGATCCGAAAGCTCTGTGGCCAGGTCAACGAACACGGCGCCCGGCAGGTGCTCCGCGAGATAGTGGTCGTGCCCATACGGGTCGCCCAGCGCCCAGCGCACATCCAGCAGCACCGTCCGGTGCCCGGCGGCGAGCCTGGCTTCGAGGCCGGGGACGTCAATCAGCGGATTCATGGAGCTCCTTCTGCGGGATCCGGGGCCACCTGCCGGCGCAGGCAACGGTCCAACTCTAGACGGGCAGTCCGGCTGCGCGGGTAGGCTGGTGCGGTGAAGATCGAGGGCAGCACCGGCACGGGCAGCGGCGGAACGGACCGGGACTGGGCGGACCGGGCCATCCGCACCATCACGGCGGAGAACAACCGTTCCGCGGACACCCATCTCTACTCGGTGGCGCTGCCGGAGCATTGGGGCATCCAGCTGTACCTCAAGGACGAGTCCACGCACCGGTCCGGCAGCCTCAAGCACCGGCTGGCCAGGTCGCTGTTCCTGTTCGGCCTGGTCAACGGCTGGATCAGGGCGGACACCACCATCGTGGAAGCCTCCAGCGGAAGTACCGCCGTATCGGAGGCGTACTTCGCCCAGCTGCTGGGGCTCCCGTTCATCGCCGTCATGGCGCGCACCACCAGCCCGGAGAAGATCGCACTTATCGAACAGTTCGGCGGCTCGTGTTTGCTCGTGGAAAACGCCTCCGACGTATACGCGGCGGCCGAAGACGTGGCGGCCACCTGCAACGGGCATTACATGGATCAGTTCACCTACGCCGAGCGGGCGACGGACTGGCGCGGCAACAACAACATCGCTGAATCGATCTTCGGCCAGCTGGGCCTGGAGCCGCACCCGGTCCCCGAGTGGATCGTGGTGGGGGCCGGCACAGGCGGAACGAGTGCCACGATCGGCAGGTACCTGCGTTACCACAGCCATCCCACCAGGCTGCTGGTGGTGGACCCGGAAAACTCCGCGTTCTACCCCGGTTGGCTGGGGGAATCAGCCGGAAAGCCCACCGGCCTGCCGTCCCGGATCGAAGGCATCGGCCGGGCACGGATGGAGCCCAGTTTCATTCCCACCGTCATCGACAGGATGGTCCAGGTACCGGATGCGGCGTCGGTAGCCGCGATGCGGCACCTGCGTTCCTATGCCGGACTGCACGCCGGGCCGTCCACCGGCACCAACCTGTGGGGTGTGTGGCAGACAATATCCGGCATGCTGTCGGAAGGCCGGCGGGGAAGCATCGTGTCGTTGATGTGCGACGGCGGCGAACGCTATGCGGGCAACTACTGGAACCAGGACTGGCTGGCTTCCCAGGGGCTGGATCCGGCGCCACATGAAGCAGTAATCGACCGCTTCCTGGAGACCGGGGAGTGGACCGGCTAGACCTCCACCGACTCGCGTGGTGCCAGGTGCCGGTACTCCGTGCCGTACTTGGCCCCGATCCGCTTGACGTGTCCTTCAACGATTCCCAGGCCGTTGTCGTTGAGCAGCCCGTCGTGGATCTGGAAAGCCAGCGGCGCCCGTACCCCGATCACGAAGTCCACGACTTCGGCGGACTTGCTCCACGGCGCATGCAGCGGCACCAGGAGGGTCTGGACCGTGATGCCGTCCGGGATGACGAAGGAATCACCCGGGTGGTAGACATTCTGGTCCACCAGGAAACCAATGTTGGCCACCATGGGAATTTGCGGGTGGATCAGGGCATGCTGGCCGCCAAAGCTGCGGATGTCGAAGCCGGCCGCTTGGAACGAGGATCCCGGATCAACCGCGTGGATGCGGTCCGCGGCGCCGGGAGCATCCTGGCGCAATTGCTGTGCCACACCCGCGGGAGCGTGGAGCTCAAGGTCCGGGTTGCCGTGAAGGGCTTCCACCACGGCCTTAGTGTCCAGATGGTCGGCGTGTTCGTGGGTTACCAGGACAGCCTGCGCTCCGGACAGCGCCTCTGCGGTCTCGGAAAAGGTGCCTGGATCGAGGACCAGGACCCCGCCCTCCTTCTCGAGCCGGACACAGGCGTGGGTGTATTTGGTCAGCTTCATAGACGCCAGCCTAGGGTCCGTCCCGGAACGCTGTCCACGAAGTCCAGGCTGGTAATCTTGATGTTTGCCCCCAAGGAAGCGAGTTCGTCCATGCCGAACGGCGTCAAGGCTGATTCCGCCGCCCCGTCCCCGGCGGGAGGCGGCAAGGAACAGCGAGTCACCAAGCAGCGCAAAGCCGTCAGTGCTGCCCTGGACCGCCTGGATGACTTTGTCAGCACGCAGGAGCTCTACCGGATCCTGCAGAACCAGGGCGTGTCCGTTTCACTCGCCACTGCATACCGGATCCTGCAGTCCCTCGCGGATGAGGGCCTTGTCGACGTGCTGCGCAACGGAGACGGCGAGGCTGTCTACCGTCGCTGTGCGGTGACCGCACACCACCACCACCTGCTGTGCAGGAACTGCGGAAAAGCGGTTGAAGTCGAAGCCCCTGCCGTAGAGACGTGGGCTGTGCGCACCGCTGCCGAGCACGGATTTACTGAAGTGGACCACACCGTGGAAATTTTTGGGCTGTGCCCGGACTGCACCGTCCTTAAGGCTGCCGGGAAGCTGTAAGCACACGCCCGTTGAGGCCACGGGCCTCGCGCAGGGATCCGATGGTGCGGCACACCACATAGATCAGGAACGACAACGTGGTGACATAGGGGCTGATGGGAATCCGGCCGCCAAGGGCCAGCAGGATTCCACCCACCGTCGCGGACACGGCGAAGACCACGCTGAGGACCACCGCCACCGCCGGGGAGGAAGTGACCCGGAGCGCAGCGGCCGCAGGAGTGATGAGCAGGGCGAGCACCAGCAGGGCGCCCACCACCTGGATGGACAGGGCCACGCTGACGCCCAGGATGATCATGAACACGATCGCCAGGCTGCGGACGGGCACTCCCCGGGCCTCGGCGAGTTCGGGATCCACGCTGGCGAAGTTCAGCGGACGCCAGATGGCCACCAGCACAAGCATGACGACGACGGCCGTCCCGGCGAGTGCCTGCAGCTGGACTGTGTCCACGGAGACGATTTGCCCGGTCAGCAGGCCGAACTTGTTCGCGGCGCGGCCCTGGTACAGGGACAGGAACAGGATTCCCAGGCCCAGCCCGAACGGCATGATGACCCCGATGATCGAGTTCTTGTCCCGTGCCCGGACCCCCATCAGCCCCAGCAGCAGCGCGGCCGCCACGGACCCCACCAGCGAGCCGAAGACCACGTCCGCCCCGACCAGCAGGGCGAACGCAGCTCCCGCGAAGGAGAGCTCGGAGATGCCGTGGACGGCGAAGGCAAGGTCACGCTTCATCACGAAAGTGCCCACCAGCCCGCCAAGGAGCCCCAGGATGGCCCCCGCCCAGATGGAGTTCTGGACCAGGACCAGCAGTTCGCCGTAGTTGTCGAAATTGAAGATGGCCCCCAGGATGCTGTCGGCGTCCATTACGCCACCTCCCCTGCCATCGTGTCCGCCTCCGCGTGGTGGTGGTGGGTGGTGGCATCGGGCAGGCCGACCACGACAATCCGGCCATTGGCGCGGATCACCTCCACGTGGCTGCCATAGAGGTCGGAGAGGACTTCGGTGGTCATGACCTCGTCGGGCGCCCCGACGCGGAACCGTCCCCCCGCCAGGTAGAGAACCCGGTCCACATATTCGATGATCGGATTGATTTCGTGGGTAACGAAAACGACGGCGCTGTTGTGTTCCCGGCTTTGCTTGCTGATCAGGGCGCTCACTGCCTGCTGGTGGTGCAGGTCCAGGGACAGCAGCGGCTCGTCGCAGAGCAAAACCTGGGGATCGGTGGCCAGGGCCTGCGCCACGCGAAGCCGCTGCTGCTCGCCGCCGGAAAGCTGTCCTACCGGGACGTTGGCGTAGTCGGAGGCTCCCACAAGCTCAAGGAGCTGGTCCACCTGCCGGTTGGTCTTGGCCGACGAGAGCCGGATACCCCAGCGGTGGCCGTCCACTCCGAGTGCCACCAGGTCCCGGGCCCGCATGGGCGTGTCGGGGGCAAAGGCTTTCTGCTGGGGTATGTAGCCGATCAGGCTGCTGCCGCGCTCCACGGGGCGTCCGCCCAGTGCCGCTTCGCCCGCGTGCAGCTTCTGCAGGCCCAGCAGGACCTTCAGGAAGCTGGTCTTGCCACTGCCGTTGGGGCCCAGCACGGCGAAGAACTCGCCGGGCCTGATGTCGAGGTCGAGGTCCTCCCAGAGCGTGCGCTGGCCGAACTTGAGGCACGCCCCTTTGAGGCTGACGACGGATTTCACCTGTTTGTCTCCAGAACCTTGCCGATGTTGTTCACATTGTCCGTCATCCACTGCAGGTAGGTCTTGCCTTCGGGCAGCGTCTCGGTGAAGTCCACGACGGGGACTCCGGCGTTCTCTGCTGCTTTCTTCAGCGCTTCGGTCTGGGGACCCTCCGTCTGGGCGTTGTAGGCCAGCAGGCGGACTGCCTTGGATCCCACCAGGTCCGTGGCTTCCTTCAGGATGGCGGGAGGAACATCGGCGCCCTCCTCAATGGCCGCCGTGTACTGCGCAGGCGTCGCGTTGTCCAGCCCGGCGTCCGCCAGCAGGTACAGCGGTACCGGCTCGGTGACAGCCACCTTGCCCCCGCCGCGGGAGGCCTTCATGGCATCGAGCTGGCCGTGCAGGGCAGACAGGGAAGACTTGAAGGCGTCCGCGTTGGCGGTGAAGGTTGCGGCAGAGCCGGGGTCCAGGGCGGCAAGCTTGCCGGCGATGCCGTCTGCCAGCCGCTCCATCGCAGGAAGGCTGTACCAGACGTGCTCGTTGAGGTCACCGTGGTCGTGGCCATCGTGCGCGCCGGTGGCGGCCGTAGCGGCCGGCTGCGCTGACGTGGCGGTGTCGTCGGGATGGGCAAGGCCGGAAACGTCGACGGCGGTCAGCACCGAGGCGGTGTCGAGCTTGCTGGCCTCCACCAGGGTGTGGATGAAGTCGTCGTATCCCCCGCCGTTTTCAATGACAAGCCTGGCTTTGGACACCGCCAGCCGGTCCTGGGCGGTTGCCTCGTAGGAGTGCGGATCCTGGCCTGCATTGTTGATGATGGCGGTCACCTTGACCTTGTCCCCGCCGATGGTCCGGGCGATGTCACCGTAGACGTTGGTCGACGCCACCACAGCGATCCCCTGTGCCGGGTCAGCGGTTTGCGGGGGCTGGGGGCTGCAGGCACTGAGCAGGAGGCCTAAACCCGCGAGGGCGGCAACGAAAGAGCTGGCAGCGGCTGGACGGCGCACGGAAAACCTCAGTTCACGCAGGATGGGGAGGACAACACTGCCAGCCTATACCTAAATGCGAATGATTCCTATTTAGGTTCAATGACCGCTTCTGCCCGGCCCGAGTCGGGGCACCCCTTGCCTGACGGCAGGGATGCCCCGAACCTCAGTTGCCGTTCGGCTGTCCCAGCCGGCGGATGCCGGTGGCCTGCGTTGCATCCCGGATTTCGCCGACCAGTTGCTCGATCACGTCCTCGAGGAACAGGACCCCGCGGGTCGTGCCGTCCGGCCCAATCACGCGCGCCAGGTGGGAACCCGTTCGCTGCATGACGGACATGGCGTTTTCGATCTCGTCGCCCAGCGCGAGGTTTGCCAGCGACCGGACGCGGCTCTCCGCGATGGGCAGCTCGTAGGCGGACTCCGGGATGGACAGCACGTCCTTGACATGGAGGTAGCCGTACAGCATGTCCTCATCATCCAGCATGGGGAACCGGGAGAAACCCGTACGGCTCACGGCCTTCTCGAACTCCACGGGCGTGGTGGAGGCGCCCAGCATGACCAGGTTTCCGATCGGGACCATGATGTCCTCCGCGGTGTGCTCCGAGAACTCGAGCGCTCCGGTAATGAGGCCCGCGTCGTCGTCCACCAGCCCGTGGCGGGTGGATTCCTGGACGATCGACTGGACCTCCTCGAGGGTGAAGGAGGAGGTGACTTCGTCCTTGGGTTCGATCCGCATCAGTTTGAGGATGTGGTTGGCTGACCAGTTCAGGACCGAGATCACGGGATGCACCAGCCGTGAGATGAACAGCAGCGGTGGCGCGAGGAAGAGTGCTGCCTTGTCCGCCACGGACACCGAGATGTTCTTGGGGACCATTTCGCCGAAGGTGACGTGCAGGAAGGTCACCAGCATCAGGGCCACGGCGAAGGCTGCAACATCAGCCGCTTCCGCGGGCAGGCCCACCGTTTCGATGGGGACGGCCAGCAGGTGGTGGATGGCAGGCTCGGCCACCAGCAGGATCAGCAGCGAACAGACCGTGATGCCCAGCTGTGCACAGGCCAGCATCAGGGACACGTTTTCCATGGCGCGCAGGGTGGTCTGGGCGCGCTTCGAGCCGGTATCGGCCAGGGGTTCGATCTGGCTGCGCCGCGCGGACATGATGGCGAACTCGGCCGCCACGAAGAAGGCGTTGCCCAGCAGAAGGACGCCCAGCCACAGTATTCCCGCCCAGTCGCTCATGGCTTGCTCCCGGCGTCGGTGTCCTGCGCAGCGGGTTCGCCGGCGGGATGGAAACAGATGCGGTCGATCCTGCGGCCGTCCATCCTGGTAACGCTGAGCGTGCCGCCGTTCACCGGGACAGTGTCGCCCACGGCCCCGATCCTGCCGAGCTTGCTCATGACGTAGCCGCCCACGGTTTCATAGGCGGCTTCGTCGGGAACGCTGAGGCCGGGAATCTGTTCGGACAATTCATCGGGACGCAGGAGCCCCGGGAAGTACCAGTCTCCGGAGGCGCTTTGCAGGAGCCCCGGGCGGACTTTGTCGTGTTCGTCCGCCACTTCGCCGACAATTTCCTCCACCAGGTCCTCCAGGGTGGCGATGCCGGCGGTTCCCCCGTATTCGTCCAGCACGACGGCAAGCTGCAGGTTTCCCTCCCGCAGCTCAGCCAGCAGTGCGTCCAGATGGATGGTTTCGGGCACGCGGAGCACCTCTGTCATGATGGCGCCCGCTTCAAGGTTCTGCCGGCGGTCCCAGGGAACGGCCACCGCCTTCTTGACGTGGACCAGGCCGCGGATGTCATCAGCCGACTCGCCGATGACGGGGAAGCGCGAGTAGCCGGTCCTGCGGGCAGCATCCACGATGTCGGAGACGGGCTGGTCGGCGTCGATCGTCTCCAGCCTGATCCGGGGCGTCATGACGTCCGCAGCCGTCCGGGTGGAGAAATTCAGGGTGCGGGCAATGAAGTTCGCCGTCCCCGCGTCGAGCGTTCCCATGGCGGCGGACCTGCGGACCAGCGAGGCCAGCTCCGCCGGCGTCCGTGCCCCGGAAATCTCCTCTTTGGCTTCCAGCCCGAAGACGTGCAGCACCTTGTTGGAGAATCCGTTGAGCACCAGGATGGCCGGCTTGAAGATGGTGGTGAAAACAAGCTGGGGGCCGGCCAGCGCCCGGCCTACGGGAAACGCGAGGGCGATGGCCATGTTTTTCGGCACCAGCTCGCCCAGGAGCATGGACAGCAGCGTTGCCACCACCATGGCCAGGATCAGGGACACGGATTCCACGGCGACGTCGGGAAGCCCGACGGCGCCCAGCGGCGCCCGAAGGAGCCGGCCCACCGAGGGTTCCATGACATAGCCGGTGAGCAGAGTGGTCAGCGTGATGCCAAGCTGGCAGCTGGACAGCTGGGTTGACAGGGACTTGAGGCAGGTGAGCAAAGGCACCGCGCCCGTGTCGCCGTCGTCAATGGCGCGCTGGACAGTGGCCTGGTCCAGGGCGATGAGGGAGAACTCGACGGCCACGAAGAATCCGGTGCCGGCGATCAGCAGCAGGCCTGCTGCAAGAAGGAGCCACTCCATTCAGCATCCCGCCTGGGGCGGGGAGGTCGCCGGAAACGTGGCCGGCCTTGGGGTGGAAAGACTGTTTCGTCCCGGCGGAGGATGATCGGCGGATACCGACGCCTGGTCCGTGCGGGTTGCGGCAAGCTGGGCCGTGGGCTGGTGATGGGCGCGTTGTCGGGGTTTGCCGGCTCTGGGGGCGGACTGCGCGGCGCTGCTCTTCGAGCTCCGCTGACAGCGCCCAGGCCGGCACCTAGATTTACTGTCCATAAGAGTTTCAGTCTACAGGAGCGGCCCCCGGCCGGGCGCCGCGAAAAGGGCCGGAAGCGCCCATTCCGCCTGCCCCGAAGACCCCTCCGACGCCTGTCCTGCACGCCCCGCCGGCCGCCACATTTGGGCCTTGGTTCGTCACTTCATGATTTGAGTCACCCTTATTGGCAGTTAACACGGAATGCTCACTAGACTTGCAGAGGTCCGGGTTCAGCGGACAGAGACTGGTTCGAACGTAGTGCTGAAGCACCGGGGGGCCAAAGAGAAATCAAACTCATGGAAGAGGCGTATTTCAAGTGCCAGAGCAGCCAAGCCACCGTCTACCAGAGGAATTTGGCGGAAACGAGTGGCTCGTGGACGAACTGTACGAGCAGTACCAGCAGGACAAGAACGCCGTGGATGCCAAGTGGTGGCCGCTGTTTGAATCCTTCGACTCGGGCAACGGTTCTTCTTCCAATGGAAATTCCGCGCATGTCGCCAACCCTCCCACCCGGGAACTCCCCGTCGTAAAGCAGGCTCCCGCCGCGCCGGCATCGTCGCCGGCCCCGGCCCCCGCTGCGCCGGCCGCCGCCGCTGCCCCGGCGCCTGCCGCACCGGCAGCAGCCCCCGCCCCTGTCAAGAAGGCCCCCGCCACGGAAGCGCGCGACGGCGGCAAGAAGACTGAGGCCGGCACCGGTTCGCAGCCCATTCCGGCCCAGCTGCCCAAGAACGTCAAGGCGCCCACCGCGCCCGAGGAAGACGTCGTCTCCGTCCTTCGTGGACCGGCAAAGGCCATCGCCACCAACATGGTCACCAGCCTGCAGGTGCCCACCGCCACCAGCGTCCGGGCTATCCCCGCCAAGCTCCTCATCGACAACCGGGTGGTCATCAACTCCAACCTCGCCCGTGCCCGCGGCGGCAAGGTTTCCTTCACGCACCTCATCGGCTACGCCGTGATCCGGGCCCTGTCCCAGTTCCCGTCCATGAACGTGTACTACGACGAGGTGGACGGCAAGCCCGTCGCGGTCCAGCCCGCCCACGTCAACTTCGGCATCGCCATCGACATGCCCAAGCCCGACGGCACCCGGCTGCTCATGGTCCCGAACATCAAGAAGGCCGAGACCCTCAACTTCGCCGAGTTCTGGCACACCTACGAGGACCTGATCAAGCGGGCGCGCAACGGCAAGCTCACCGCCGAGGACCACCAGGGCACCACAGTGTCCCTGACCAACCCGGGCGGCATCGGCACCGTGCACTCGGTACCGCGCCTTTCCAAGGGCCAGGCTGCGATCATCGGCGTCGGCGCCCTTGACTACCCCGCAGAATTCCAGGGCGCCAGCGAAAAGATCATCGCCCAGAACGCCATCAGCAAGGTCCTGACCCTCACCTCGACCTACGACCACCGCGTCATCCAGGGTGCGGGCAGCGGCGAGTTCCTCAAGCTGGTCCACCAGCTGCTGCTGGGCGCGCAGAACTTCTACGACGAGATCTTCGAAGCTCTCCGGATCCCCTACGAGCCTGTCCGCTGGAGCCCCGACCTGCAGGTGGATCCGGCCGACGAGATCAACAAGGTGGCCCGGATCCAGCAGCTGATCCACTCGTTCCGCGTGCGCGGCCACCTCATGGCGGACACCGACCCGCTGGAGTACGTCCAGCGCAAGCACCCCGACCTCGACGTCCTCACCTACGGCCTGACCCTCTGGGACCTGGACCGTGAATGGCCCACCGGCGGGTTCGGCGGCAAGCCGATGCTGAAGTTCCGCGACATCCTTGGCGTCCTGCGTGATGCCTACTGCCGCACCACGGGCATCGAGTACATGCACATCCAGGAGCCTGCCGAGCGCAAGTGGTTCCAGGACCAGCTGGAGCACGCCTACTCCAAGCCCAGCCGCGAGGAACAGCTACGGATCGTCTCCAAGCTGAACGCGGCGGAGGCCTTCGAGACCTTCCTGCAGACCAAGTTCGTGGGCCAGAAGCGCTTCTCCCTCGAGGGCGGGGAATCGCTGATCCCGCTGCTGGACGCCATCATGTCCGACGCCGCCGACGACGGCCTGGACGAGGTCGCAATCGGCATGGCCCACCGCGGCCGCCTCAACGTCCTGACGAACATCGCCGGCAAGACCTACGCCCAGGTGTTCCGCGAATTCGAGGGCACCCAGGATCCGCGCTCCGTCCAGGGCTCGGGCGACGTCAAGTACCACCTGGGCACCGAAGGCACCTTCACGTCGGACAACGGCAAGGAGACCAAGGTCTACCTCGCCGCCAACCCGTCGCACCTTGAAGCAGTGGACTCCGTCCTCGAAGGCATCGTCCGCGCCAAGCAGGACCGGCTGGACCAGGGCGAATCGTTCCCCGTCCTGCCCATCATGGTCCACGGCGACGCCGCCTTCGCCGGCCAGGGCGTTGTGGCTGAAACCCTCAACCTTTCCCAGCTACGCGGCTACCGCACGGGTGGAACCATCCACATCGTGGTCAACAACCAGGTGGGCTTCACCACCGCCCCGTCATCGTCGCGGTCCTCCACGTACTCCACGGACGTGGCCAAGATGATCCAGGCGCCGGTGTTCCATGTGAACGGCGACGACCCCGAGGCTGTTGTCCGCATCGGGCAGCTGGCCTACGAGTTCCGGCAGCGCTTCCACAAGGACGTTGTCATCGACATGGTGTGCTACCGCCGCCGCGGCCACAACGAGGGCGACGACCCCTCGATGACCCAGCCGCTGATGTACAACCTGATCGAAGCCAAGCGCTCCGTCCGCAAGCTGTACACCGAGTCCCTCATTGGCCGTGGCGACATCACCGAGGAAGAAGCCGAGCAGCTGCTCCGCGACTACCAGGAACGGCTGGAGCGGGTCTTTGCCGAGACGCACGCTGCGCAGACGTCACCCATCCCGATCGTCACCGCGGACTCCGCCGCCGTGTCCGATATCGAACGGCCCAAGGCCCAGCAGTCCGATTCCAGCGTCAGCGCTCCGGCCTCAACGGCCATCAGCGCCGAGACCCTGGCCCGCATCGGCAAGGCGCACGTCGAGATCCCCGAGGGCTTCACGGTCCACCCCAAGCTCAAGCAGCTGCTGGACAAGCGCGAACAGATGTCCCGCGAAGGCGGCATCGACTGGGGCTTCGGCGAGATCGCGGCCTTTGGTTCGCTGATCATGGAAGGCGTCCCCGTGCGCCTCGCCGGCCAGGACTCGCGGCGCGGCACCTTCGTGCAGCGCCACGCCGTCTTCCACGACCGCGCCAACGGCAAGGAATGGCTGCCCCTGGGCAACCTTTCGGACGACCAGGCCAAGCTGTGGATCTACGACTCGCTGCTGTCCGAATACGCCGCCATGGGCTTCGAATACGGCTACTCCGTGGAACGCCCGGACGCCCTGGTCCTCTGGGAAGCCCAGTTCGGTGACTTCGTCAACGGTGCGCAGACCATCATCGACGAATTCATCTCCTCGGCCGAGCAGAAGTGGGGACAGCGCTCCTCGCTGGTCCTGATGCTCCCCCACGGCTACGAAGGGCAGGGCCCGGACCACTCCTCTGCGAGGATCGAGCGGTTCCTGCAGCTGTGTGCAGAGGACAACATGATCGTGGCCAACCCGACCACGGCGGCCTCGCACTTCCACCTGCTGCGCCGCCAGGCGTACAGCCGTCCGCGCAAGCCGCTGATCATCTTCACGCCCAAGCAGCTCCTGCGCCTGAAGGCGGCCGCTTCCTCCGTCGAGGACTTCACCAACGGCACGTTCCGCCCTGTCATCGGTGACCACGAGCAGTTGCCGGCCACCGCCGTCGAACGCGTACTTCTGGTCTCCGGCCGCCTGTACTACGATCTCCTGTCCACGCGGCAGAAGACCGGCGACAAGACCACTGCGATCGTCCGCGTGGAGCAGCTTTACCCGCTGCCGCACGCCGAGATCGAAGCGGAGCTTGCCAAGTACCCCAACGCCGAAGTGGTCTGGGCCCAGGATGAGCCCGCCAACCAGGGACCCTGGCCGTTCATGGGCCTGCACCTGCCCGAAGCGCTCGACCGCCGCGTTCGCCTGGTATCGCGGCCGGCCTCGGCCTCCACGGCAGCCGGTTCCATGAAGCGCCACGCCGCCGAGCAGGATGTCCTCCTGAAGCAGGCATTTGCCCGGAAGTAAGCAGTAAGGCTGCCCGGCCGGAGTCGAAATACCAGACTCCGGCCGGGCAGTTCTGTTTAATGGACTGACAGCGCCTCCCCGAGCCACCGCACAGCGGCGGCGACGATGGCCGCGGCCACATCGAAGTAACCCGTACCGAAGTAAAGAGGAACGCGTGGAAGACAGGAAGCTGCGGATCGCAGCTGTAGGAGACGAACTGCTGGCCGGACTGGGCGATCCCCGGGCCCTTGGCTGGCTGGGCCGCGTCCTGGCCCGCACTCCCCAGGACGGCATGCTGCTGGAAAGCTACGCCCTCCCCTGCCCGCAGGAAGGTACTGAAGGTTTGGCTGCACGGTGGCTGGACGAGGCCGGGAGGCGCTTCAGCCCGCAGGCGGAGAACCGGCTGGTGATCGGCCTATCGGGGCGTGACATCGAGTTCGGCCTGTCCACTGCGAGGAGCCGCCTGAACCTGGCCAACATCCTGGACTCGGCTTCCCAGAACCGTATCGAGGTGTTCGTTGTGGGTCCTCCCCCAACGCTCGACCCCGCGCAGAACCGCCGGCTGGACGAACTGAACACGGCCTTCGCGGATGTGACCACGCGCCGCAAGCACCTCTACGTCGACACCTTCTCCCCCCTGCTCAACCACGAGCAGTGGCGCCAGGACCTGGCGGCAAACGGAGGCACGCCCGGGCAGGCAGGGTACGGCCTCATGGCCTGGCTGGTACTGCACCGCGGCTGGTTCCAGTGGCTGGGCATGGACGCCCCCCAGTAGCCCTTTCTGGACCTGTTTTTGACCCTTCCGCCCGGCGGCGCTACGTTGGAGGATCAACGCGATATGTCGCTTTTTGGAGGGGACCATGCCCGGAGGCAACTGGACCGTCACAGGCCCGCAGAGCATTGACGTCGACGCCGTGACATCGCTGAAGCTGGGCCTGGTCAGGGGCAGCTTCACCATCACCGAACACGACGACCCCTCGGTCCGGCTCCAGTTCTCCGAGGTCCATGGTGACCCCGTGGCGGTGTCCCTGAACGGTGGCCGGCTGGAAGTGCGGCACCAACTTCACGGCGCCCAGGGCTGGTTCAAGAACCTCATGGAGACGGTCAACCACAACAGCGACAATTCCGTGGCGGTCACGGTGGCAATTCCCCGTGGAGTGGAAGTGGAAGCCGGGACGGTGAGCGGCGAGGGCCTGGCGTCCGGCATTTCTGCCCTCGTCCGGCTCAACACCGTCTCCGGTGCGGTCACGGCGGAGAACACCTCGGGAGAGCTGCAGGTCAATACCGTCAGTGGCCAGGTGTCAGTCAGGAACCACCAGGGCGTCCTGACTGCCAAAAGCATCTCCGGCGAGGTCACCGCCTCCGGCCATTTCACGCACGTGCGCACCAATACCGTCAGCGGGCACCTGGTATTCAACCTGCTCGGTTACACCCAGGATTTCGGCTCCAATTCCGTGTCCGGAGACCTGGCCATAACCCTGCCTGCGGACGTTGGCGTTGACATCGTGGCGAAGTCCGCGGGCGGTGCGGTCATCCTGGACGGCAGCCAGTGCCTCCCCACCAACGGCAAGGTGGAAACCATTGCGGGCCCTGACATGCAGTTGATGCTCGTCCGGACCAATTCGCTGTCCGGCAAGACCACCATCATGCACGCTCCGGGCCCCGTTGGCACCGAGGGGGACGCGGAACGCTGAGGCCCCGCGGGCCGCACATCCTACCCGTGCCCCGGCAGGGTCGATGAAAGCGCTCGGGCGGCCCTGCCGCAGGTCATCCGATGTTTCCCGGTTCGCGGGGCGCCGGATCATGTGGGAGACTTGAGGGCAGCTCTTTTGAGTACAACATTAAGGAGGCCAGCTATGAGCAAGCGTGCACGCAAGCGTCGTGACCGTAAGCGTGGCGGCGCGAACCACGGGAAGCGCCCCAACACCTAGGCACATGCCAGGAACTACGGTTCAAGCGAAGGACCCCGCAAGCCAATCGGCTTCCGGGGTCCTTTGCTGTTTGCGGCCCTGGCGGGCAGGGGCGTCGGTACTACGCCTCGACGGGACGGATGGCGTGGATCCGGTCCAGGATTGCGTTCTTCAGGTTGTCCGGGGCGGACTCCTTGCAGGAACGCTTGACCATGTTGCGGATGACGCATTCGAGGTCGTACTGCTCCGTGCATTCAGGGCAGTCATCGAGATGGTTCTTGATTTCGGTAATATCCTCGCGGGTCAGTGCCCCGTCGAGGTACTCATAGATGCGTTGCATCCGGGTATCGTCGCAGTCGCCCAATCCCTGGCAGTCGCTCATTTCCTGTTCTCCTGTGTTTTGCTTCCTGCCGCATCCGACGCATCAGCGGCCGTTTTGAATCCTCGCTCGGCGGCGTACTCCGCGAGCATGTCCCGCAACATTCGCCGGCCGCGGTGGAGCCGGGACATCACAGTGCCGATGGGCGTATTCATGATGTCTGAGATTTCCTTGTAGGCGAAGCCCTCCACATCAGCGAAGTAGACCGCCAGCCGGAACTCTTCCGGGATGTCCTGGAGCGCCCGCTTGACGTCCGAATCCGGAAGGTGGTCCAGTGCTTCTGCCTCGGCCGAACGCAGTCCGCTCGACGTGTGCGACTCGGCCCGGGCCAATTGCCAGTCCTCGATGGTGTCCGAATTCGACTGCAGCGGCTCGCGCTGCCGCTTGCGGTACAGGTTGATGTACGTATTCGTCAGGATCCGGTAGAGCCACGCTTTGAGGTTCGTGCCCGGCTTGTATTGGTGGAAGGCCGAAAAAGCCTTGGTGTAGGCCTCCTGGACGAGGTCCTCCGCGTCGGACGGGTTACGCGCCATCCGCATCGCAGCGGAGTAGAGCTGGTCTACGTACTGCATGGCGTCACGCTCAAAGCGCAGGCGACGCTGTTCCACCGTCTCTGCGGAAACGTCCAGGGTGCTGTCCTCAGCATCCCCCGCCGGGGCCGGTGATTCGGCCGCTGCCTGGCCGGCGGGAAGCGGCGCTGCGCCTGCCCTGCCGTTCACTTCGCCGGGGGACGCCTCATACATGGCCGCGACGGCCGGATCCAGGGTACTCATTGCCTTCAAGTCTACTGTCAGGCGGGCCGCCGGGGGCATGCCGTACTCCGGCGGCTCGGCGGCAAGCTTGTCCACTTCCACCGGTCCCGCCTGCCTGGTTCCGTCCAACACCTTCCGCAAGGCCCAACTCCGCTCTGTATCGGGTGAATGATCGCCAGGGCCCGCCTCGCGGACCCAGTCGACATAACCGCCTCCCGCGGGCAAATATTCCCCAAAAGTGCAAGACTAGGACCGACTCCGCCGCTCGCCGCGGCTCGTCCATCCAGGAGGAAATCCATGTCCTTTGTCCGCACGCTCGCCAGGCCTATGCTCGCCTCCAGTTTTGTTCTTGCCGGACTGGACAAGCTCAAGAACTCCGATGACACCGCCCAGCAGCTCTCGCCGCTTCTGCGCAAGGCTGCAGCCTCGCTTCCCTTCCAGACGAGCGAGAAGACCCTGGCCCGCGTCATCGGCGGTACCCAGGTGGGCGCCGGTGTCCTGTTCGGCCTTGGCAAGTTTTCCCGGCTCTCCGCCGGCCTGCTCACCGTCGTCTCCCTCCTGAACACCTTTGTGGAATGGCGCAGCGCGGACATCAGCAGCAAGGAGGGGCGCGAAAACCGCAGGAACCAGCTGCTCAAGAACCTTTCCCTGAGCGGGGGTGCCCTGCTCGCCTCCGTGGATACGGCCGGCAAGCCCGGGCTGGCCTGGCGCGCCGAGCACCTTGCCGCCGACGCGCGACGGAACGCCTCGCACCTGGCCGCCGACGCCCGCAGGACCACCACCAAGAAGCTGAACAAGGCGGACAAGGCTGTACGCCGCGCCGTCGAAAACGCCGCGGGAGCCTAGGCACGAATGACCGCAGCAGCTGCCACCCGGGAATCCGGAACACCTGTCCAGTACTGGGCCGCGCCTTTTGCGTCCCGGCCCGTCAATGCAACCGTGACGGTCCCCGGATCGAAGTCCCTGACCAACAGGTACCTGGTCCTGGCCGCCCTCGCGGACGGACCATCGCGTCTTCGGGCGCCCCTGCACTCCAGGGACTCCGCGCTGATGATCGATGCGCTGAGGCAGCTCGGCGCCACCATCACCGAAGTGCCCGGCGACGGCGACTTTGGGCCTGACCTGGAGGTTGTTCCGATCCCGGCGTCAGCGGTTCCATCCACCCCCAGGATCGACTGCGGGCTGGCCGGCACCGTCATGCGGTTCGTCCCACCGCTTGCGGCGCTCCGCAGCGGCGCCAGCGTCTTCGACGGCGACCCGCACGCCCGGAAGCGTCCGATGGGGACCATCATCGAGGCCCTCAAAGCCTTGGGCGTCGCGGTTTCCGCCGAGGACGGGGCCACGCCGTCGTCCCTTCCATTCGTGGTGGAAGGGACCGGCGCAGTCCGGGGCGGCCACCTGGTGATTGATGCCAGCGCCTCCTCGCAGTTTGTCTCCGCCCTCCTGCTGGTGGGAGCAAGGTTCGACGACGGCCTGCACCTTGAGCACGTCGGGAAGCCGGTGCCAAGCCTGGACCACATCAACATGACGGTGGCCGTCCTCCGCGGCGCCGGCGTGTCCGTGGACGATTCGGTCCCCAACCACTGGGTGGTGGCGCCCGGACCCATCCAGGCCTTCGACCAAAGAATCGAACAGGACCTCTCCAACGCCGGGCCCTTCCTGGCAGCGGCCCTGGCCTCGCAGGGCACGGTCCGCATCCCCAACTGGCCCACGGAAACGCAGCAGGTGGGCGACCTCTGGCGCGGGATCCTCGCCCGGATGGGAGCCACGGTCACCCTTGAGGACGGAATCCTGACCGTCACCGGCGGCCCCGAAATCAAGGGCGGCGACTTTGCCGACACCAGCGAGCTGGCTCCTACGGTCGCGGCACTCTGCGCCCTTGCCACGGGGCCTTCCCGGCTCAGCGGGATCGCCCACCTTCGCGGGCATGAGACTGACCGGCTCGCGGCCCTGGTCGCGGAAATCAACCGGCTCGGCGGCGACGCCGAGGAAACCAGCGACGGCCTGGTCATCCGGCCCGCGCCGCTGCACGCCGGCGTCGTCCACAGCTACGCCGACCACCGCATGGCCACCGCCGGGGCAATCCTGGGTCTCTCGGTAAGCGGCGTCCAGGTGGAGGACATCGCCACTACCGCCAAGACCATGCCCGACTTCCCGCAACTGTGGGCCGGCATGCTGGCCCAGTCCGCTCCCGGGGCACCGCGGCCGGAAGGGCGTGGCAGTGGCGCGGAGCACTGACTCCTGGGACGAATCCGACGTCCGGATCCGCCCCAGCAAGAAAGGTTCCCGCCCGCGCACCAAAGACCGGCCCAGCCACGACGACGCCGAGACCGGGCGGATCATCACGGTTGACCGTGGCCGGTACACGGCAGTGGTGGGCGAGGACACGGACAACGAGCGCATCGTCATCGCAGCGCGTGCCCGCGAACTCCGCCGGTCACCGGTGGTCGCCGGTGACTTCGTCTCGCTTGTGGGCGACGTGTCCGGCGCGCCGGACACGCTTGCCCGCCTGGTGAAAATCCAGGACCGCCACACCCTCCTGCGCCGTAGCGCCGACGACACCGACCCCATCGAGCGGGCCGTGGTGGCCAACGCAGACCAGCTGGTAATCGTGGTGGCGGCCGCCAACCCGGAGCCCCGCACCGGGTTCATCGACCGCGCCCTCGTGGCAGCCTACGACGCCGGGATCGAACCGATCCTGCTGGTCACCAAGGCCGACGTCAAGGACCCGGCCGGGTTGCTGTCCAATTACACGCACTTGGAATTCCCGGTAATCATCAGCCGGACAGCGGACGCGCAGGCGTCCGGAATCGATGCACGGTCCGACGACGGCCTCTCCGCCCGGCTGGACAGCGCGGCGGTGGCAGCCCTTCGCGCCCACCTCGACGGCAAGGTCACCGTGATGCTCGGGCACTCGGGTGTGGGAAAGTCCACCATGGTGAACGCCCTGACCGGCGCCGAGCGGGCGACGGGCGGAGTGAATGCGGTCACGGGGCGTGGCCGCCACACGTCGTCGTCAGCCCTGGCCCTGCGCCTGGCTGACGCGCCGGCCGGCAGCTGGATCATCGACACCCCCGGTATCCGATCCTTCGGACTGGCGCACGTGGACCCGGACCGGATCCTGCGCTCATTCCCGGACCTCTCCCCCGGGATCGAAAACTGTGAACGCGGCTGCAAGCACACTGCAACGGCGGTGGACTGCGGGCTCGACGACTGGGTGGCGGGCGGCCACGCAGGTCCCACGGGCCCGGCACGCCTCGCATCGCTCCGGCGCCTGCTTGGGGCTGATCCGCGCATGGAAGCGCAGGAAACCAAGGAGCTTGGCAGCGTCAACTGACGCGTTCTCCCGGCAGATGCGTCCGCAGACGGTAGTTTGTAACCATGATCCAACCCGCTTCGAGCTACAACGATGACCTGCGCCTGGCCCATGTCCTGGCCGACTCCGTGGATGACCAGACCATGAGCCGCTTCAAGGCCCTTGACCTCCACGTTGAGACCAAGCCGGACCTGACGCCCGTCACCGACGCCGACAAGGCAGCCGAGGAAGCCATCCGGGGCCAGCTCTCCCGTTCCCGGCCCCGCGACGCCGTCCTCGGCGAGGAATTCGGCAGCACCGGGCACGGTTCGCGGCGCTGGATCATCGATCCCATCGACGGGACCAAGAACTTTGTCCGCGGGGTGCCGGTCTGGGCCACGCTGATCGCTCTGGTGGACGAAGGCGAACCCGTGGTGGGCGTGGTCAGCGCACCGGCGCTCGGCAAGCGCTGGTGGGCGGCAAAGGGCATGGGCGCGTACATGGGCAGGTCCCTGGCAGCTGCCACCCGCCTCCGCGTGTCCAACGTCTCGACCCTCTCCGACGCTTCCCTCTCCTACTCAAGCCTCAGCGGCTGGAAGGAACGCGGAAACCTCAACGAGTTCCTCGGGCTGACCGAGGACGTCTGGCGGACCCGGGCCTATGGCGACTTCTGGTCCTACTGCATGGTGGCAGAGGGCTCCGTGGACATCGCCTGCGAACCGGAGCTCAACCTCTACGACATGGCTGCGCTGGTGCCGATCGTGGTTGAGGCGGGCGGCCGGTTCACCTCCCTGGAAGGCGAAGACGGACCGTTCGGAGGGAACGCGCTGGCCACCAACTCGATCCTGCACTCCGAGGTGCTGCACCGCCTCAACCCGTATCTGGACGATCTGTTGTAACTGGCACGGTTCTGCCCCTTAAGCGAATATTGCGACGCCGGACACCTCCAGACGGGGGTGTCCGGCGTCGTTTATTCGATCTTGCGTAACAAAGCCCTTAACAATTGCCGCGGCTTCAATCCTGGCCGCCCCATGTCCTACGCTTTTATGCAGGTCACGAGTGCCAGCGCAAAACCCCGGTTTGCTGGCCGGCAACCCTCCATTCGCGGCGGGGTGCCCCGGGTGACGACCAGGCCGGTCCGGAGTGGATGCGGCAAGCGCGGATTCCCTATGCCGGAGTCCTGTAATCAAGTGAGGTCTCTGTGACAACTGCCACCGTCTCCCCCCAGCCCGCCATTGCCGAATCCCGCACTCCCGGCGATCGCCACGCCGTTGCCGGCCGTCCCCTCGCTGCCGTCACCGGCGCCGAAATCCAGGCACCGCTGATTTCCGGGGGCCACATCCGGTACGCGAACCTTGACTACGGCGCGTCGGCTCCGGCGCTCTCCGTGGTCTCCGCCTACCTGAACGAGATCCTGCCCTACTACGCCAGTGTCCACCGCGGGGCCGGCTACGCGTCCCAAATCAGCACGTCCGTTTACGAGAACGCCCGCAGCATTGTCCGGGACTTCGTGGGCGGCCGGCCGGATGATTCGGTCATTTTCACCCGCAACACCACCGACTCACTGAACCTCCTGGCCGGCTGCCTTCCTGCCACCGACGGCCGGCATGACGGCGAGGTCCTCTACCTGGACATCGAACACCATGCCAACCTCCTGCCGTGGCAGGGCGTTCCGCACCGCAGCATCGTTGCCGCCGACACCATCACCGGCACCCTTGACGCCGTCCGGACCGAACTGGAGCAGGGCGGCGTCAGCCTGCTGGCCGTCACCGGCGCCTCCAACGTCACCGGCGAGATTCTTCCCATCCGGGCCCTGGCCGCGCTGGCCCACCAGCACGGCGCCCGGATCGTGGTGGACGCGGCCCAGCTCGCGCCGCACCGCCGGGTGGATATCAGCGCGGACGACGTCGACTACCTCGCCTTTTCCGGCCACAAGCTGTACGCGCCGTTCGGCGCGGGTGTCCTGGTGGGCCGTCCCGACTGGCTGGACAGCGGCGTCCCCCACCTCGCCGGCGGCGGCGCCGTCAAGGAAGCACGGCTCGACGGCGTCAGCTGGGCCACTGGCCCGGCCCGCCACGAGGGGGGCTCGCCGAACGTCCTCGGCGCCGCCACCCTGGCCCGCGCCACCCAGGTCATCGCCGAACTCGACCAGGACCGGTGGCACGCCCACGAATCCGCCATCCGTTCCTTCCTGGTGGAGGGCCTGCAGGACATCGACGGCGTCACCGTCCACCAGATCTTCAAGGACACCAACCCGGAAACGGACACCATCGGCGTGGTCAACTTCTCGGTGGAGGGCTACGACGCAGGACTGGTGGCCGCTTACCTTTCCGCAGAGCACGGGGTGGGCCTGCGCGACGGACGCTTCTGCGCCCATCCCCTGCTGAAGCGCCTGGGCCTGCCTTCCGGCTCCCTCCGGGCGAGTTTCGGCGTGGGCTCGCGGCTGGAGGATGCCGAACGCCTCCTTGCCGGTATCCGGGCTTTGCGCAGCAAGGGACTGGGATGGGACTACGTGGTGGATGCTGGCCGCTGGGTGCCCGCCAACGACTTCCGCACCTACCCGCACTGGGCACCCAATACCCCCGGGACGGCCGGCGCAGCCCCCTGCCTCGACGACTAGGCCGCGGGGCAGCGACTGCCTGCTGATGCCGGTCATGCGGTAAATTCGAAGGACATCCGCAGGCAGCACCAGAAGGAGGCCACGCGTGGTTCGGGGTGGCCCCAGGCTTGATCACGGCCGGCGCACGGAGCTCGGGCAGAGCTTCCAGGACGGCGGCCGCCACTACCAGCGCGTCCGGCCCGGCTATCCGGCCGAATCCGCGCGGTGGCTGGTACCGGCCGGAGCCCATGACGCCCTGGACGTCGGCGCGGGTACCGGAAAGTTCACCGCGCTGCTGCTGGCCATGGGACTGGACGTCACCGCCGTCGACCCTTCCGCGGACATGCTCGCCCAGCTGACGGCCCACTGCCCCGCCGCCACGGCTGCACCGGGGACGGCCGAGGCGACAGGCCTTCCCGACGCTGCCTTCGACGTCGTCACCGTTGCCCAGGCGTGGCACTGGTGCGATCCCCTAGCAGCGAGCACCGAGCTGGCGCGCGTCCTGCGCCCGCACGGAAGCCTGGGCCTGATCTGGAACCAGCTGGACACCTCCGTCCCCTGGGTGCACCGGCTCTCCCGGATCATGCACGCCGGCGATGTCTACCGGCCCGGCCACAAGCCCGTCGTCGGGCCCGAATTCCACGGGCTCGAAGGTCACGTCACCCACTGGCAGGACAGGGTGACCACCGGTGACTTGATGGAGCTCACCAAATCGCGCAGCTACTACCTGCGGGCCGGTGAAGCGACGCGGGTGAAGGTTCTTGCCAACCTGGACTGGTACCTGCACGAACACCTGGCCCACGCTCCGGGGCAGGAACTCGACCTCCCCTACCTGACACTGGCCTGGCGCGCCACCAAGGCCTGACCCGGTCAACGCACCCTGCCCGACCAGCCAAACCGGTAGGCTTGGACCTGTGAAGACCAGCGCGCCCTCCTCCTCGATCGAGGACTACGTCAAGGTCATCTATTCATTCACCGAATGGCAGGACAAGCCCATCACTTCCTCCCAGCTCGCACAGCGGCTGGGCGTGGCGAACTCCTCCGTGTCGGAGATGGTCCGCAAACTGAAGGACCAGGGGCTGGTGGACCACAAGCCCTACAGTGCCGTCACCCTGACCGAGTCCGGCCTGCGCCTGGCCCTGTCCATGGTCCGGCGCCACCGGCTCATCGAGACCTACCTCGTCCAGCGTCTTGGCTACAGCTGGGACGAGGTCCACGATGAAGCCGAACAGCTGGAGCACGCGGTCTCGGACACGTTCATCGAACGCGTCGCCGCCAAGCTCGGAAACCCGGAACGGGACCCGCACGGCGATCCCATTCCCACCGCGGACGGCCAGGTGCTGATGCCCAGCGCCCACCTCCTTGCCGGGCTGGATCAGGGGCACAGCGGCAAAATCACCCGCATCAGCGATGACAATCCGGAGCTCCTGCGGTATCTCGCTGCGCAGGACATCGATCTCGACGCCGAGGTCGAGGTTTTGGGACGGCGCCCGTTCGGTGGTGCATTGATGGTGCGCATCGCCGGTCCCGGCGGCACCCGCGACTTCGACCTTGCAGATGAGATCGCCTCCGCGTTGTGGGTCTCCGCCGAAACACCGCACCCGGGCTGCATCCTGGGAAGCTAGGCCACCCCTCACCGTCGATTTGGCCGCCTCCCGTATCGTGGAAGGTGATGATCAGCAGACGCGACGCAGCAATAACCCTGGATGTTCCCCTTGAGATGGCGCAGCGCCATGGCCTGCCGAAGTGGATGTCCGAGGCCGAGCTCCGTAACCTCCTGGACAATCCCCCGCCCTGGCTGGTGCAGTCACGGGCCAACCGCACCGGCAAACGGCCTGTTTGGGTGCACCTGGAGTGCGCCGTGTGCGGGTACGAGGAGGCGGCCCGGCCCAAGAAGTGGTGGCCGGACTTCACCTACGTGGTGTGCGGGCACCACGCGCCGTCCGAGGTTCCCGCCGTGCGTCCGGGCTGCGTTCGCAGCGAGTACGACGGCGTGGGGACGCGTTTCGTAGGCATCGCCGACGTGGAAGCACCTCAGGTCAGCCCCTAGCCATCCGGACGTGCCCGCCTACGGTGCCGGGCCGCCGTCGACCCTTATCCAGCGCCGTTGGCCGTCATTTCCTCCGGCACCGCCGTCAGGTGGCGTTCTGTGCCATCACGCAGCACGGCCAGGTCGAGCGGCTGGCCGATGGCATCGGCGAACAGCAGACGCTGCAGGCTTTCGGCGTTGCTGACCGGGCGGCCGCCGGCTGTGACGATGACGTCCCCTGCCGACAGGCCTGCCTTGTCTGCGGGCGAACCGGGCAGCACCTCAACGACGCGGAGACCTTCGCGCAGTCCGGTGCGGATCACGGCGCTGGATCCGAGCTGCATCGGCGTGCTCACCAGGCCCAGGTACGCGCGGCGCACCCTTCCGTCTGACAAAAGCGCCGAGATGATCCTGCGCGTGGTCGCGTTGATCGGTATTGCCAGTCCCAGGCCGGCTCCCGCCACGGCCGTGTTGATGCCCACGATCCTGGCGTGGGTGTCCGCCAAGGCACCGCCGGAGTTTCCGGGGTTCAGTGCCGCGTCGGTCTGGATGACATCCTCGATGACCCGCCGGTTACCACCCGACCAGACCGGAATGGCCCTGCCCAGCCCGCTGACCACGCCCGCGGTCACCGAGCCGGCCAGGCCCAGCGGGTTGCCCACGGCGACCACCAGCTGGCCAACCCGCAGGGATTCCGCCGCGCCGAACTCCGCGGGCCGGATCCGCGGCCGCGAACCGTGCACCACCGCAAGGTCGGACAAGGGGTCCGCGCCAACGAGTTCCAGCTCCATCCTGCTGCCGTCACCGAAGACCGCAAAGCCGTGCCGGGTGCCCGCCACCACGTGTGAATTGGTGAGGAGGTAACCGTCCTCCGTAAAGAGGACGGCGGAACCGGCGCCCACCCGGGCCCGGCCATTGCGGCGCTGCGCCGTCATCTCGATTGCTGCCACGTGGGGCGTCACGGCGGCTGCCACCCGCATCACTGTCTGTGAGTATGAGTCCAGCACATCGTCGTTGTCCGCTGGCATTGGTACCTGCGCCTGGTCCATGACGCACCTCCGGCTTTGAGTGCCGCTTCCGGCTGTTCCGTGCCCTCTGGGGCCCTTACGGGAATCAACGGTGGGCGGCGTGGTTCCAGTCCCGTCCCGGCTACGCCTTGGGTGAACGCCCCATCCGTGCACACCCGCACTCCAGGCCCTAGGATCGGTAGCATGACTGATTCCGCTGGTGGGTCTCGAACAGAACTGCTGAATCCCGATGAATGCTGGCGGTACCTTCGGTCCTCATACATCGGCCGGCTGGCAGTCATCAATGGCGATGTTCCCGAGATCTTTCCGGTCAACTTTTCCGTTGCCGGAGAGTCGCTGGTGTTTCGTACCGCCCCCGGCACCAAGCTGCGGGCACTGCTCAGCGGAGCAGTCGCGGCACTCGAGGTGGACGGACTGAACCCTTACGCCACGGAAGTCTGGAGCGTGGTGGCCAAGGGCAGGCCGGAAGCATTCGATGAGACCCGGATGACGCTCCCGGACGCCGATGCCGACCGCGAGCCGTGGGAGCCCGGGATCAAGGACCACCTGGTGGCACTGACCCCCACGGACCTCACCGGACGCCGTTTCGCTGTCAGGTCCCGGACACGGTGGTGGCCGCCGGTGGACTTCTCCGCGGACTGGCTCTAGGCCAGGCGGAGTCCCCTCCCGTTCCTGGCGGGCCTTTGTGCCCTTTTCCGATGCCGAAGAGTTGCCTACGCTGTGCCCTATGACTGACAAATCTAACGTACCCGTGCCGGAAATCCTCGATCCTGAAGAGTGCTGGGACCTCCTGGGCCAAACCGGGGTGGGACGGCTCGCCGTCATCGCCGACGGCCACCCCGATGTGTTTCCCGTCAACTTCAAGGTTGATGGTGACACGCTGGTTTTCCGCACCGGGGCCGGTACCAAGCAGCAGGCCATCCAGTCGGATGCCACGGTGGCCCTGGAAGCAGACGCCGTCAGCTCCCAGTTCGGGCTTGCCTGGAGCGTCGTCGTTAAGGGCAAGGCTGCCGAGACAACGCCCACCGGACCCGACCTGGATGACATCCGGCGCGCCTTGTTTCCCTGGCAGGGCGTGGGCCAGGAGCACTTCATCCGCATCACACCGGAGTCGGTGACCGGCAGGCGCTTCACGATGAACGCCCCGCTGCTGTGGCAGGCACCGCTGGACGAGGCAACCCGGGCGGGGCTCGAGTAGGCCCTGAGCGGCCGGTGCAGGAGCCCAGGTTCCAGGCGGAGGATTCAGTGCGGGCATGGTGGGTAGGCGAGCCGGGCCCCATGTCCAGCCGCCCCTTGGTCCAGGGGATCCGTGCAGCTCCCAGGCCGGCGGCCCACGAGATACTGGTGGACGTGACCGTTTGCGGTGTGTGCCGCACTGACCTCCATCTCGCCGAAGGTGACCTCTCCCCGCGGCGCCCCCACGTGGTCCCGGGGCACGAAGCTGTCGGAACCGTCGTCGAAACCGGACCGGACTGTTCCCGTTTCACGGCAGGCGACAGGGTTGGCGTTGCCTGGCTGGGCGGAGTTTGTGGCAGCTGTGGCTACTGCCGCCGCGGCGACGAGAATCTGTGCACGTCACCGGTGTTCACGGGCTGGGACAGGGATGGAGGCTATGCCGAACAACTGGTTGTCGCGGAGGATTTCGCCTACCCGGTGCCGGCTGTCTTCACCGACGAACAGGCCGCGCCGCTGCTGTGCTCGGGAATCATCGGATACCGGGCCCTGAAGCGCGCGGCCCTGCCCGTTGGCGGCCGCCTGGGCATCTATGGTTTTGGCAGCTCCGCGCACATCACCGCCCAGCTTGCCGTCAAACAGGGTGCCTCCGTGTTCGTGATGACGCGGTCCGATGGCGCACGGGCGCTCGCACTGGAGCTGGGAGCTGTGTACGCAGGGGACGCCGACGATACGCCGCCGGTACCACTCGACTCCGCCATCCTATTTGCCCCGGTGGGCAGCCTGGTCCCGGTCGCGCTGCGTGCGCTGGACCGTGGCGGGACTTTGGCCATTGCGGGGATCCACCTGAGCGAAATCCCGGCCCTGGATTACGGCAGGGAACTCTTCTACGAACGCCAGGTGCGCAGCGTCACCGCCAACACCAGGGCTGACGGGCGTGAATTCCTCAGCCTGGCAGCAAAGCTCTCACTGGCCCTCACCACCACCGCCTACCCGTTCGAGGCCGCTGACAAGGCACTGGAAGACCTGGCCGCCGACCGGATCACTGGTTCGGCCGTCCTGCGGATCCGGCCGGAGGACGACAGCTAACCGAACAAGACCGCGGCCTCCTGGTACCGTGACTCCGGCACTACTTTCAGCGTCCCCAGCGCTTCATCCAGGCCAACGTTGACAATCTCGGTGCCGCGGAGCGACACCATGGTGCCCCACCTTCCTGCCGCTGCGGACTCGACGGCGGCAAGGCCCAGCCTGGTGGCGAGGACCCGGTCGAAAGCTGTGGGTTCACCACCGCGCTGGATGTGGCCCAGGACCGTGGCCCGGGTTTCGATGCCGGTCCTCAGCTGCAGTTCCCCCTCGAGCAGCAGACCGATGCCGCCCAGGCGTGGCCGCCCGAAGGTGTCCAGTCCGCGGGGAGCGTAGGGGGCCGGATGTCCCTCGGGCGCGAAGGCCTCCGCCACCACCACAAGGGGGGCCCTCCCACGGTCGCGGGCCGAGACTACCCACGAACAGACCTGGTCCAGCGACACAGGATGCTCGGGGACCAGGATGGCGTGCGCGCCGGAAGCCATCCCCGCATGGAGCGCAATCCACCCCGCATTGCGGCCCATGACTTCGGCGACCATGCACCGGTGGTGCGACTCCCCGGTGGTCCGCAGGCGGTCTATGGCCTCGGTGGCGGTCTGGACCGCCGAATCAAAACCGAATGTGTAATCCGTGGCGCCGAGATCGTTGTCGATGGTCTTTGGCACACCCACCACGTTGATGCCTTGCCCGCACAATTCCCGGGCTGCCGCGAGGGTCCCCTCTCCCCCGATGGCGATCAGGCCGTCAAGGCCGTTCCGGCGGAAGGAGGCACGGACACCGTCGATCCCCTTCCCCACCAGCGGGTTGGTCCTGGAGGTGCCCAGGATGGTGCCGCCGAGGCGGGAGATACCGCGGACGCTGGTTCGGGGCAAAGGTACGGCGTCCTGCTCCAGGACACCACGCCACCCGTCGCGGAACCCCAGGAATTCGTACCCGTGCGCCACGTCTCCGCCCAGCACGGCTCCCCGGATGACCGCGTTGACGCCGGGGCAGTCTCCTCCGCTGGTGAGGATTCCCAGCCGCTTCATGATGCCGCCACCCCCGGACTCCGTTGGGGCAGGGGAAAGTACCGGGTCTGGCCGGGCGGAAGGACCACGTCCGTGCCGGAAACGCGCACCGTGATGGGACCGGCATCACCGGACGCGGAGGCGATGCTCATGTGCCCGTCCTTGAGGTTGACCCGAAGACGGTGCCCACGGTACAGGACCTCAAAGGCAACGGCGCGAAGTCCCGTCGGCAGGTTGGGAGCGAACAGGATAGTGTCCCCGCTGAACCGCAACCCGGCGAAGCTGCGCTGCACCACGTCGATCGTGCCGCCCATGGCGCCCAAATGGATGCCCGTGCGCGTGGTGCCGTGCTGCGTATCGTCGAGGTCGGCGTCGAGCGCTTCCCGGAAGCTGTCCCATGCCCGGTCCGCGTCCAGGCCCGCCAGGACAGATGCGTGCGCGACCCGGCTCAGCGTGGAGCCGTGGGCCGTCCGGGCCAGGTAATACTCGATGGTCTGGTTGAGCTGCTCCTGGGTGAAGCCGTACTGCAGCCGCCGGAGTGCGGCGATCAGCCCCTCATGTCCCAGGAGGTACGGGAGCATCAGGACATCCGCCTGCTTCGCCAGCTTATAGCGGTTGGTGGCGTCATCTTCGGCCTCAAGGATCAGGTCCAACCGTTCAATGTCGCCGTACGTGTCCCGGTAATGTTCCCAGTCGAGTTCCTGCAACTCCCCGTAGCCGGCAAACTGGCTGATGACGCCGTCGCTGTGGAAAGGAACGTACATCGCGGTCCCCATGTGCGCCCACCCGGCTGCTTCGTCGTCGGAGACACCAAGGCGTTCCATGAGTCCGGCACGCTCGCTGCCGTGCAGGAATGAGAGGATGCATGCTGCCTGCGAGCAAACCCAGGCGGCCATGACGTTCGTGTAGGCGTTGTCGTCCAGGCCCGGTTTGTCGCGGCCCGGGTAGCCCGTGTGGTATTCATCCGGTCCCACTACACCCCGCACGTGGTACCTGCCGCCCTTCTCGTCGTACTCCGCCAGGGAGCGGAAGAAGCGGGCCACTTCGATCACCAGCTCAGCACCCTTCTGCAGGAGCCAGATCTTGTCCCCGGTGGCCTGGCAGTACTGCCATGCGTTGAAGGCGACGGCCAGGCCGGAGTGGACCTGGAGGTGCGAATGGTCCTTCACCCACCTGCCGGACCGGTCGTTGAACAGCCATTTGGGGGTTTCCTCGGTCCCGTCGCTGCCGCTTTGCCAAGGGAACTCTGCCCCTGCCAGCCCCTTAGCTGATGCGGCCTGCCGGGCCGCGGGCAGCCTGCGCCACCGGTAGTCGAGTGCCGAGCGGGCAATATCCGGAGTCCGTGAGGTGAGTACCGGGAGGACAAACAGCTCATCCCAAAAGACGTGGCCGCGGTAGCCCTCGCCATGGAGTCCGCGTGCAGTCACGCCGGCATCCAATTCGGCCGTGTGGTGGGTCAACGTCTGCAGCAGATGGAAGATATGCAGGTTGAGGACCATGCGCACAGGCACCGGGGCGTCAATTTCCACCAGGAACGGACGGAGCTCGCGCCGCCAGGCTTCCTCGTGGGCGGCGAGCAGCGCATCGAAATCCCCGGCCGCGCGCTCGAGCACCGCACGGGCCCCAGTCTCGGGCGAGGAGATGGCGCGGTCGCGGGACGTCACCACCGCCACTGATTTAGTGATCCGCGCCGTAGTGCCGGCTTCGAGGGGGACCGCCAGGTTTTGGAAATGGAAGGCGCCGCTCACGCCTTCGGTAATTCCGTGGGCTGCCGGGGACACCTGCGTCCGGTAGGCCGCCGCGATGCGGATGAGGCTTTGGGTGGTTTCAACCTCGACGACGGAGGTTCCGTCAGGGGGCACGGCACGGTCCGGATCCTGCGGGGCCGTCTTGTCGGCCAAGTGGACGTCGGAGCCTTGGGCACGTTCAGGGAGGTTCGCGTTGCGGACTCCGGCGTCGATTCCGCTGCGGACCTCCACCAAGCCGCTCCAGCCCAATGCGGTGATCGCCGTCTGCAGGACCAGCAGGTGGGGCTCCGCCATGGATGCGAACCGGGTCTGCACCACCTCCAGGCGCCGCCCGTCAGCGCCCTCCAGCAACAGCCTTCGCTCCAGCACCGCCCTTTTGAGGTCAAGGACCCTGCGCTCGCGCACGACGGACAGCCCGCCCGCAGACCACCATTCCTGCCCGGCCAGGCGCAGGTCGAGCGGAAGGCAGTTGGGCGCGTTGACCATGTGTTCTTCCAACAGCATCTCGTCGGCGGACTTCGCCCTGACCCGGTTGTAGATACCGGCGAGGTACATGCCTGCGTAGCTGTACGGGCCGCCCTCGGGGGCCGCTCCACGGATGCCCAGGTACCCGTTGCCAAGCGTGGTCAAGGCTTCCCGGTGTCCCTCGTGCCAGGCGTCAAAACCCTCGAACACCAGGTGCCACGCATTGCCGATCACCTGGCCCAGGTCAAGCTCCCCCACGTCGTTGAGGACAGTGTCCGCGCCCGCGGCTTCAAGCTGCCGGCGGTTCCCGGCCCGGTCTATTCCCACCACCAGCCCAAAACCGCCACGCCGGCCGGCCTCGACACCGGCGGCGGAATCCTCAATCACCACCGCGTGTGGCGGAGTGACGCCAAGCCCAGCTGCGGCAGCCAGGAAAACATCAGGGGCCGGCTTACCCTGCAGCCCCAGCCCGGCCGCCGTCGTCCCGTCCATGACGACGGTGAAGAGATCCTGGATGCCCGCTGTTTCCAGGACCAATGCCGCGTTCCGGCTTGAGGTAACCACGGCCATGGGCACCGCAGCCTCGGTGAGCCGGTGCAGCAGTTGCAGGGTTCCGGGGTAGCTTTGGACGCCGTCGCGCCGGAGGTGTTCCAGGAACAGCTCATTTTTCCACCGGCCCAGGCCGAATCCGGTCCAGGCTCCAGCGTCATCTGTTTCCTCCCCCTTCTCCAGGGGCACTCCCCTGGCAGCCAGGAACCGCACCACTCCTTCCTCACGCGGCATGCCGTCGATATAGGTGAGGTAGTCGGCCCTGCTGAGCGGCGCACGGTCCGCGCCCGGCGGAATCCTCGGGTCCTCCAGGATCCGGGCGAACGCGTCCTTCCACGCCGCCTGGTGGACCAACGCCGTGTTGGTGACCACCCCGTCCAGATCGAAAATGACGGCGTCAAAGGGTGGCTTGGCAGCAGCAGCGGCGGTGGGCGACGCAATCATAGGTCAAGTGCTACCAGCAACCAGGCGTTCAGGAAAGGGCCGATGGGCCCCGGCGCTTACGCTGTGTCCTTGGCTGCGGCGTCTCCGACATGGTTCCACCATGTCAGTGGCGGCGTGATGGCGAAGCGCCGGCCACTGACGGAGGTGGGGACAATGCGGACCAAATGGTCCTTTTCACCGGCCTGCCAGGGAAACAGCGTAAGGGCGGCTCCCCGCAGGAGCTCCTGGGTGGGCTCCAGGATGACTGCCTTGCCTTTGACCAGCACGCTCCAGGCTTTGGAGTCGTCGTGGCCGTCTGCTTCGAGCGCGACGGCGAGTGGTCCCCCGGCGGCCCGCAGCTTGGTTCCTTCCCCGGTGCGGAAGACAACTGACTCCTGGTCCACTTTGTAGTTGATGGGGAAAACTTCCGGGTATCCGTCCACCAGCACCGCCAGGTGGCCGACGGACACACCGTGGAGGAGGTCCCAGCACGTTGCGGCGTCCAGGACTTCAGTGGGCAGTTGCGCCGGGTCGTTGTGCATGCCATGACGATAAAGCCGGAACCGCCCGCCCCGCTAGAGTACTTAGGCCCGGCCGGCATTCGTGGAGCGCGCGGCACCGCTCACGAATCATCCGCGGACATGGGCCGGTGATAAAGTGCAACGGTGTAATTTCCGGGTTATCGCGGTAGTTTTCCCACGCGGCGCCACAACCTGAGTCGGAAAAGCACAGCCCCCGGAAGCCGGGAAGGCCATCACGACGGCGGTCTGTTCGTAAATTGAAGATTCATGAGGAGTACGAGTGGCTGGACAGGTCTTGCTATCCCGGGCGGACCTGCGGCGGACAGCTGCGGTCAACGCCACCCGTAAGGACATTCAGGCGCTGCGTGCGCTGGCCGTTGGACTCGTCGTGCTCAATCACCTGTGGCCATTGAGACTTCCCGGCGGCTACGTCGGAGTTGATGTCTTCTTCGTGATCTCGGGGTACCTCATCACCAAGCACCTGCTCGGGGAACTCGAGCGAACGAACCGGATAGAACTTGGGAAGTTCTATTCGCGGCGGATCAAGAGGTTGCTGCCGGCCGCAACCCTAGTGGCCGTCGTCTCGCTGCTGGCTGCATGGGCTCTGCTGCCTTTCTCGCGCTGGGTCTCCATAGCCCACGAAACCGCCGCATCCGTTTCCTATTTTGAAAACTGGGTTCTGGCTGCAAAGTCCGTGGACTACTCCGCACACAACGAGCTCGCTTCAACGGTGCAACACTACTGGTCCCTGTCCGTTGAGGAGCAGTTCTATCTGCTCTGGCCGCTGCTGTTGGTCGGGCTGTTCCTGGCCGCAGGACGCTTACGGCTTCGTCGCCAGGCATTCCTCGCACTGGGTGTCGCCGTCATCAGCGCCCTGGCTTTGTCTTTCTGTGTCTGGATTACCTACACCAACAAGAGCGCGGCATATTTCGTAACGCCTGCACGCGTATGGGAGTTCGGGGCAGGGGCTTTGGTGGCAATCGGTGGTGCCCACGCGTTGGGCGTCCTGCGGCTGAAACTGCCGAGCCTGCACTTGGCTTTCTCAGGCGCCGCACAGTGGCTCGGTTACGGCTTGATAGCCTTGGCCGCCCTCTCTTTCAACGAGCAGACCTTCTTTCCGGGCTTTGCTGCGATCATTCCAGTCACGGGGACTCTGCTGGTGATCGCGGCGGGACCCAACAGTCCCCTTTGGTCCCCAAACCAGATACTTTCGGTCAGGCCCGTGCAGTTGCTGGGCGACGTTTCTTATTCTCTTTACCTGTGGCACTGGCCTTTGATCGTGTTGGTTCCGGGTGTCCTGGGGCACTCGCTGTGGACGGCGAACAAGCTCGTCGTCCTGGTAATGGCAATCGGGCTGGCATACGGATCAAAGAAGCTAGTTGAGGACCCGGGCCGCACCAAACTCCTCTCCTCGGCCAAACCGCTCCGCGTGATTGGCTACACGGCTGTGGCGATGGCAGTCGTCTGGGCATTGTGCGGTGGTCTCTTGCTTGGCTTCGGCAAGGCACAGGAAGCCGAAGCAGCGAAGCTTCAGGAACTTTCCGGCGGCCCCTGCTACGGGGCAAGGAGCCTTGATCCACGCAGTAATTGCCCAGACCCCTTCGGCGCTGCCCAAGTCGCCAATGTGGGGCCAAACGAAGCACCATGGTTCAACGCACCGGAATGCCAGCAACCTGCGAACCCTATCGTCGTGGGGGACAGACAGACACTGACCAATTGCGACTTCACCGGAGGGTCCCAGGCAGAAGCTACTGTCTGGCTTGTTGGCGACTCGCATGCAGAGCAATGGAAGACCGCCCTGTACGAGCTTGCCCGGCTGCATAAGTGGAAGCTGAAGGAATCACTGTTGGGCGGTTGTCCGTTCGTCGATGTGAAGCGGACCGCATTCATGGGGACAGCCGCGGATCAGGCCTCGCAGCAACGGTGTTTGGAGTGGAGCCGACAGGTCACGGAACGGATCGCCAGTGAAAAGCCTGACATGGTTTTCGCGTCGTCCTTCGGGGCAGCTGAAACGATCGACGACGGAACCGGCCGGCCGCAGGTGAATCAATACAACGACGCCGTGTCCAAACGATTGCTGGAGTGGACGGCGGCGGGCGCCCGGGTCTACATTTTCCGGGATCCTCCACTGACACTGCACCGCAGCAGCCCCGACTGCGTTGCACTCAACCAGCAACAGCCTGTGAATTGCGCGAATACGCGGGCAGAAGCACTTGCGCACGATCCCATTGCCGCCGCAGGCAAGGGCATGAACAAGCCGAATGTAAAGGTGCTTGATCTTTCTGACCAGTTCTGCGACGACCGGACCTGCTATGCCGTGGTAGGCGGCCTCCAAATCTATTACGACTACGATCATGCTGCGAGGAGCTACATCCGGTCCTTGGTGCCCGTCCTGGCACAAAGATTCAACGAGGCCACACAATAGTCCTCCCCCTCGTCCCGGCCACACGGCAGGAAATAAAAAACACCCCGGTCCGAGGACCGGGGTGTTTTTCGATGACTCGGCCCATCCGTGAAGGATGTCTCAAGTCACCACAGGGGTGGAGATGGGGGGAATTGAACCCCCGTCCGATGTCGTGTTGTCAGGGCTTCTCCGGGCGCAGTTTGCGTCGGAATTTCTCGGCCCCAGCCATGCTGCAAACAGCTGGCTGATCCGGGCCCAGTCACCTAAAAGTCCCGTTTGCTCCGATGACGGGAGCAAACAGCAGTGGCTATCTAAATGACGCCAGGATCCGGGGCGATAGCAACCTCGGGCTGACGGACTGTCTTACTGCTTAGGCAGCAAGAGCGAAGTCAGTGCGCTTAGAATTGGCACTTATTGGTTTGCAGACAGCGTTTACGAGATAAATCTGCATCCTCGGCCCGCTTCACCTGTCGCGACTAACATCGTCGAAACCGATCATCCCCGTATTTTGTTACCAAACCGGCTGGCAAGCCTGCCGGACTACCCATACTAACGCATACCCGCCCGGAATAATTCCTAGCGGCGCCGGTTGCGCTCCCGCATCTCGCGCTGCGCCTCACGGTTGTCCTGCTGCTCGCGCAGGGTCTGCCGCTTGTCGTACTCCCGCTTGCCCCGGGCGACGGCGATTTCCACCTTGGCCCGGCCGTCGACGAAGTAGAGCTGCAGCGGAACCACCGTGTACCCGGCCTCCTGGACTTTGCGGGAGATCTTGATAAGTTCCTCGCGGTGCAGCAGCAGCTTGCGGCGCCGCCGGGCGGCATGGTTGGTCCAGCTGCCCTGGTTATATTCGGGGATGTGGATCGCTTCCATCCACAGTTCGTCGTTATAAAAGGTGCAGAATCCGTCCACCATGGAGGCGTGCCCCTCGCGCAGGGACTTCACTTCGGTGCCCATCAGCGCGATGCCGGCCTCGTAGGTGTCCAGCACGTGATAGTCATGCCGGGCCTTGCGGTTGGTGGCCACCACCTTGCGGCCACTTTCTTTCGGCACGGGAAAACTCCTCAGGTTCAGGTTGGACGGTCCGGGCCAATGGCGCCGGGAGCTATACCAGTCTACGGCAGGCGGTTGCCGCCTACAGCAGCCCCATGGGGTCGACGGCCTGGCCGTTGAGCCACGTCTCGAAGTGGGCGTGGCAGCCCGTGGAGTTACCGGTACTGCCCGAGTAGGCGATGAGCTGCCCCTGCGAGACCCTTTGGCCGTTCGAGACCACGATGCTGGAGTTGTGGTAGTAGATGGTGGTGAGGGTGTTGCCCTGCACCATGCCGTGATCGATCTTGACACGCCACCCACCGCCGTCGGCGGAGTTCCACCCTGAGCTGAAGACTTCCCCGGCGGCCGCCGCGTACACGGGCGTGCCGCAGGCTGCGCCGAAGTCGATGCCGGTGTGCATGTACCCGCCCGTGCCGTAGAAGTCGATTGTTCCCGGCGGAGTGGTCCGGTATCCAAAGCCGGAGGTGATGGGGATGCTGCCGTCGAAGGGATGGCGAAGTCCGAAGGCCGATGGCGAACCGGCTGCCGGCGGGACGTACGGTTGGACGGGCGGGGCCGGGCGGTTCGCTGCCGCCGCTGCGGCGGCAGCGGCGGCAGCAGCGGCGGCTGCCTGCCGGCGCTGTTCCGCTTCCCATGCCTCGCGGGCCTTGCGGTCGCGTTCGGCAATTTCGTTGGCCACTTGGTTCTGGTTGGCCTGGACGCCCGCCAGTTGCGCCTGGATTCCGGGTTTGGCGGCCTGGAGTTCAGCGTCGAGGCGGGTGGTGTCGGCAATCAGCTGGTCTACCTGGGCCTTTTTGGCGGCTGCCTCGTCGCGTGCAGCCTTCTCCCGTTCAAGCGCGGCGTCAGCTTTGGCCTTGAGGTCCTTGATTTCCGCTTCCACAGCTTGAAGCCGGGCCTCCGAGTTCACGTTGGTCGCGTTCTGCTGGCTCAGCTTGTCCATGGCGGCGTTCTGGCTGCGCATGGCCTGGTCCGCCAAGTCCATGGTGTCGGTGAGGCTGCCCCCGCCGTTCGACCCGAAAAAGAGCGACAGGTTGGAGGGGACGCCGCCGGATTTGTAGGCTTGGGTCGCGATCTGGCCGATCAGCTTCTTGGTATCCGCAATCTTCTGTTTGTCGGTTTCCAGCTGCTGGGTGATCTTGGCTTTGTTTTGCTGCGCCATGTCGACGCGTGCAGCGAGTGCTTCCGATTCTTTGACTGCGCTGGCCACTCGGCCCTGGGCGTCAAGCAGTGCTTGCTGTGCCCCCGGGAGCTGGCCCTGGTAGATCACCAGGTCGCCGGCGGCCTTTGCGATTCGGGAATCGACAAACTCAAGGGACGCCTGGACGCGGGCTGCTTCGGCTTCGAGCGCGGCCTTCCGGTCTTCGAGGTCGTCTGCGAACGCCACGGGGGTGGCCACGGCTATGCCTGCGGAAAGGATGACGGTGAGCACGCCGCTGACGAGCCCCAAACGGCGGGCAGCGGACCGTCCCCGGCTTCGCCGGGCCATGGGCGCGGTTTGATCAGTATCGTTCATGGGCATTCCTTGGTCGGTGTGCACAGCCTAAACGCGCAAATATCTACGAAGGGTCAAGAGGGACGAAATTCCTGCCAAGGATGCGCCAAGGACCAGCAGCGCCGGTGCGAGGATGAGGGTCTGGCCGGACGAAATGAAGGCCGTATCCGGGTATTGGCGGGACATGTAGTCGCCCAGGAAGAACTGCGCTACGGCCCACAGGGTGCCCGAAGCCAGGGCCGCGCCGATAACCGCCGCAATGACGCCTTCGAGGATGAACGGCAGCTGGATTACAGTCTTGGATGCACCCACAAGCCGCATGATGCCGGTCTCCCGCCGCCTGCTGAAGGCGGAGAGCCTGATCGTGGTGGCGATAAGCAGGATCGCGCAGACGATCATGACTCCGGCGATGCCCACTGCCACCAGGGATGCCCCGTTCATCACCGAGAACAGACGTTCCAGCAGCTGTCTCTGGTCGATGACCGTCTCCACGCCGGGCTGTGAGGAGAACGTCTCGCTGATGATTTGGTACTTCTCCGGGTCCTTCATGTTGATCCGGAACGAAGCCGGCAGCTGGTCCGGGGTCACGGAATCCACGATGGGCGAATTGGAGAACTGGTCCTTGAAGTGTTTGTAGGCCTCATCCTTGGACTCGAACTGGAAGTCGTTGATGTACTGCGCCACAGCCGGGGATTCCAGGAGTGCGTTCAGGCCCTGCTGCTGTTCGGGGGTCACAGGCCCGGAAGCGCAGCCAGGCGCAGTGGACCCGTCGCTGCAGAGGAAGATGGCCACCTGGACCTTGTCGTACCAGTAGCCCTTCATCTGGTTGATCTGCATTTGCAGCATGCCCGCCGCACCCACGAACGTGAGGGACACGAAGGTCACCAGGATGACCGATACCACCATGGAAAGGTTCCGGCGCAGGCCGCTGCCAATCTCGGAAAGAATGAATGCGAGCCTCACCGCTGGGCCTCGCCTTCAGCGCCGTTGCCCGGCAGGCCGCCGTCGGGAGCTTCCCTGCCGCTGGCGTCCTTCAGGCGCCGGGACTGGCCGACGACGGGAATCATCGAGGTGTAAAGGGCCTTGGCTTCGTCGCGGATCACCACGCCGTTCTTGAGTTCCACCACGCGCTTGCGCATTTCGTTGACGATGTCGTCGTCGTGGGTGGCCATCACCACGGTGGTTCCATTCTGGTTGATCTTGTCCAGAACGCCCATGATTCCCATGGAGGTGGTGGGATCGAGGTTTCCCGTCGGCTCGTCTGCGAGGAGGATGCCGGGCCGGTTGACCACGGCGCGCGCAATGGCAACGCGCTGCTGCTCGCCGCCGGACAGCTCGTGCGGCATGCGGTGTTCCTTGCCTTCGAGCCCGACTGTCTTAAGGACCTCGGGGACTGTATCGCGGATCACGCTGCGGCTCTTGCCGATGACCTGCATGGCGAACGCGACGTTGGCGAACACGTTCTTCTGCGGCAGGAGGCGGAAGTCCTGGAAGACGACGCCGATGCCGCGGCGGAGGCGCGGAACCCGCCAGCTGGAAATTTTGGCGACGTTTTGGCCGGCGACGTACACCGCACCGGAGGTGGCGCGGTCTTCCTTCAACACCAGCCGGAGGAAAGTGGATTTGCCGGACCCTGAGGCGCCAACGAGGAAGGCGAATTCGCCGCGGTCGATCTCAAGGTCAATGGAATCCAGTGCCGGTCGGGCTTTCTGGTCGTAAACCTTGGTGACATTTTCGAATCGGATCATGGCCCTAAGTACCCTGCAGGGCATGGCTCATCCGTCTGATGCAGCCCAGTTCTGCAGCCGGTGCACGGGTTTTTCGTTTGGGGAAAGTAGGGCCCCGGCCCCTTGACTATACGCAGAATCAGCGGCGGTTGGGCGGGCTTTCGGGGGCGTGTCGCCGCATCACCCGACGGCCCTCAAGGAAGGGTGGCGCGATCGGCGACTCGTAATCGCTCTCTACAATGGATTGGTGTGCCCGCACGCAGTCAGTTTGCTCGAGGTGCACTCATTATCCCCTGCAGGAAAGGCCCTCTGTGCGCGTCCTTACGATCATTCCCACCTACAACGAACTGGAATCGCTGCCCAAGACGCTCCAGCGCCTGCGGAAGGCCGTCCCGGCGTCGGACGTCCTGGTGGTCGATGACAACAGCCCTGACGGCACCGGCCAGCTCGCCGACGGCTTCGCTGCCGAAGACTCCCAGGTCCACGTCCTGCACCGCAAGGGCAAGGAAGGCCTGGGCGCCGCGTACATCGCCGGTTTCAAGTGGGGCCTGGATGCCGGCTACGACGTCCTGGTGGAAATGGACGCAGACGGCTCCCACCAGCCCGAACAGCTTCCCCAGCTCCTTGAGGCCGTGGAACAGGGCGCAGACCTGGCCATGGGGTCGCGCTGGGTTCCCGGCGGCAGCGTGGTCAACTGGCCGCTGTACCGCCAGGCAATCTCCCGGGTAGGCAGCACTTATGCCCGGTTGATGCTGGCTCTGCCGATCCGGGATGTGACCGGCGGATACCGCGCGTTCCGCAGGACCACCCTGGAAAAGCTCAACCTGGACCAGGTGGACTCTGTGGGCTACGGCTTCCAGGTGGACCTGGCCTGGCGCGTCGCCAAACTTGGCCTCCGCATCGAGGAACGCCCCATCACCTTCGTTGAACGGGAACTGGGCGCATCCAAGATGAGCGGCAACATCGTGGTCGAGGCCATGATCAACGTCACCAAATGGGGACTCGCAGCACGCTGGAACACCTTACTGCGGCGTGGCTCCTCGGACAGGAAATAGGGTCCTGCGACTGTAATCTTCAGGTGGCTGAAGAGAACCGCCCCGGCATCTCGATGCCGGGGCGGTTCTCTTCGGGCTCGGGCGCTTTGTTTTCATGAGCGCGAGCGTAATCAGTTATTGCTGCCGGCGTTACGGTTATCCGTGCGCCAGCGGATGCCCGCGTCGATGAAATCGTCAATCTCGCCGTCGAACACCGCTGACGTGTTGCCCACCTCGTGTTCGGTGCGCAGGTCCTTCACCATTTGGTACGGGTTCAGGACATAGGAGCGCATCTGGTCGCCCCAAGAGGCCTTGACGTCGCCGGCCAGCGCCTTCTTTTCTGCGTCCTCCTGTTCCTTCTTCAGCAGCAGGAGGCGGGACTGCAGCACGCGCATGGCAGCTGCGCGGTTCTGCAGCTGCGATTTCTCGTTCTGCATGGAGACCACGGTGCCGGTGGGGATGTGGGTGAGGCGGACCGCCGAGTCAGTGGTGTTGACCGACTGGCCGCCAGGACCGGATGAACGGAAGACATCCACGCGGATTTCGTTGTCCGGGATCTCGATGGAATCCGTCTGCTCAATCAGCGGGATGACTTCAACGGCCGCGAATGACGTCTGCCGGCGACCCTGGTTGTCGAACGGGCTGATCCTGACAAGGCGGTGGGTGCCGGCTTCCACGCTGAGCGTGCCGTAGGCATACGGAGCCTTAACCTCGAAAGTGGCCGACTTCAGTCCGGCTTCCTCGGCGTAGGAGGTGTCCATGACAGTGGTGGGGTACCCGTGCCGCTCAGCCCAACGCAGGTACATCCGCATGAGCATTTCGGCAAAGTCTGCGGCATCCACACCGCCTGCGCCGGCCCGGATGGAAACCACGGCTTCGCGTTCGTCGTACTCGCCGGACAGCAGGGTGACCACTTCCAGGTCCTTGAGTGCCTTTTTGATGGACTCAAGTTCGGCCGCGGCCTCCCCCATCGAGGCGGCGTCGTCCTCGTCCTGGCCCAGTTCCACCAGGACTTCGAGATCGTCGATACGCGAGGCCAGGTTGGTGAGGCGTTCCAGCTCGGACTGTCGGTGGGAGAGACGGGAGGTGATCTTCTGCGCCGCTGCGGGGTCGTCCCACAGGTCCGGCTCCCCTGCCCGCTCGCTGAGTTCGGCGATGTCTTCCTTTAGCGCCTCCACGTCGGTGACGCGTTCGATGGACTCGTAGGTGGCGCGCAGCGCACGGATTTCAGCGGAAAAATCAATATTGGCCATGGTGGTTTAAGCCTACGCTATTGCCGAATCCTGCCTGTCCCGGCGTCCTACCGGGTCAACCTCGAGCGGGCCGTTGACGTTGCCTCAATGGGAATCCCGTCAGGAATGAGGAAGTTCACCACTGGCGGGTGGACGGCGGCCGTGAGGACAACGACGGCGGTGGACCCGTCCGGCGTTCCCGTCGCCCCGGTGACCGCAAGGCTGGAGAAACGCTGCGAAGCGGGGCTCCTTGCAACAAAGTCTGCTGCCACGTTCCGGACGCGTGACGGGTTGAGGACAGCAGAGGGGCTGCCGCCCTGCGTTGAGACTTCGCCGAGGTTGTAGCTGTCGGCAGCGGCAAGCGAGGCCCCGTCCGCCAGGGACAGCAGGCGTTTGTGCTCCAGATAAACGGAGGAAATGCCGATGACCACCGTCGCCACCAGAAGCGCGAGGAGCACGTAGCCGAGGATCATGACCATCAACTGGCCATCCTGGCCTGGCTCCGGGCGGTTCATCGGTATCGCCCCACGAGCTGGGAAGAAGAAGCCTGCACCTCGGTGGCGGACAACCCGTCGGCAAAAGGCATGAAAGGCAGGGGCACGCTGAGGTTGACGGTCACCGTTACAGTGCTGCCCGCGGCCTGGCAGTCGGCCGGGCTGCAGAGGGTGCTCATAGTTGCCCGCCCCGCCTGGTGGCCGAAATCGGAGAGTGCCAGTGCCACCGCCTGCTCCGCAGCAGCCTGGGCACTGCCGGCATCGGGTTGGGCTACGTAGACCTTGGCTGCCTGGTCCGCGGCGCCCACGACGGCGAAGGATCCTCCCTGGATCTGCCCGACGGTTATGACGAAATACACCAGCGGGACCATCAGCAGGAATGCAAGGAACGTAAACTCGACCACCGCGCTTCCCTGCTCACGGTCCGGGCCATGCTGAGGTCGTTCCGCACTGCGCGCAGGATCCGGGCCCTGGATGATGTCCTCCGGCATATCCCGGCAAAGTGCTTCGGCAAGGCGGCTCCGTAAACGGGGCCGCGGCGCGGAGTGCGGTACCGGGTTTGAACGGAGCGTTCTGTTGAAGCCGGGTGGTTCAGGGCTGGACAGCAGCATGCCCCTTCACCTCCAGCACGTCCCTGGGTCCGATAAGACCAATGACAGGCATTGGAGCCCGGACTGTGACCTCCAGGGTGCGCATCCCTTGGAAATTCACTTCCTTGGTACTGACCTGCTCCGCGAAGCCCTGGTTGAGGGCCATGCTGATGAGCCCGCGTGTACGTTCTTCAGCATCCTTGCCGTTGCGGTCTGCGAGGGTCCCGTATCTCGCCCCGGATGCGGCGGCGTCGATGAGTGTGTTTCTGACGTGCAGGACCAGGGTCAGTTGGAGTATCGCCAGGAAGAACATCGTCAGCAGCCCACCCACCAGGACAAAGTCCACAACGGCTGAACCCTGCTCGGCTGCCCGGGCAAGACCGTGCTGCTCCTGCGGCCGGGGAGCGGACCTCCCCATGGTTCAGTTTCCTACCTTGTCCATCGCCTGGTTGAACATGGCTTCCAGGGCGGGACCCGCGAGCGCCAGAAGGGCTGCCACCAGCACCGCGGACATAAGGGTGATCATTACCCAGCCTGGTACGTCCCCGCGTTCAGTGCTGTCGCCAAGGCTTGCCGGGGGTTCCTGGGGGCCAAGCCGTCCGCCGTCGAACTTTCCGGCCTGTAGCCGATGCGGACTTACCGTCCGGATCATCTGAAGTTGCAGCATAGCCGCGAGGCCAAGAAGCAGCATCCCGAAGCGGATTCCCATGGTTTTCATCGTTGCGTCCTATTCCTGTTTCGTTGATGGGGCGTGCAGCTGTTGCTGGGTGCGGTCGAGGAGCTTTTCCGCTTCATCAGAATCCGAGGTTGATCGCTGCGAGACCGGGGAAAACGGCAAATACCACGGTCAAGGGAAGTACCCCGAATACAAGCGGGACCATCATGGCAATCTCCTTCTTACCTGCAGCTTCCATGAGGTCGCGCTTCGCTGAATCTCGTACGTCCTGCGCTTGGGCGCGGAGCACGTCCGCGAGGGGTGTCCCTCGTTCCACCGCCACGACGATTCCCTCGACGAACCTGACCAGCGGCGCCAAGTCGGTTTGCGCTGAGAACTCCTGCAACGCCAGGACGAGGGGTTTGCCGGCCCTTGTCTCAGCAAGGATTTTCGAGAATTCCTTGGACAGTTCACCCTTGGCACTCCTGCAGACCCGGTCCAAAGCGCCGGCCGCGCTCTCCCCTGCTCCCACCGCCAGGGCCATCAGTTCCGCCAAGCTGGGAAATTCTGCCATCATTCGTGTTTCCCGCCTGCGGACCTGGACGCCGAGCCAGTAGTCCCGCAGCACAAACCCCGCTCCGGCGCTGCCGATGATCACGACAGCCGCGAGGAGGGGGCTGAACCTGCCCGCTGCGGCACCAACGATGATGATAGTCAGGGACAAAACGAAGCCGGCGGCCGCCCATAGCAACTGCTCCGCGCGGAAGTCGATGGGTGCTTTATTGATTCCCGCCTGCGCCAGGCGCCGGGCTGTGGCGCCTGGCGAAGGGTTGAGCCTTCCGAGCGCGGATAACCAATCCCGGAATACGGGACGGAGGATGCGTTCAAGCGGTCCAAACGGTGTCAGGTTCTGCTCGCCGGCGCGGAGAAGTCGCGACTCCAGGTTCTGTGACTTCAGCTGGGATTCAATCCGGTCAGACAGCGTCATGGGGCGCATCGGAGGTGACCGAAAGATCACCAACCATAATCCGAGGCCGAGCCCCATTCCGCACATCACAGCCGCGGGGGAAAGGAAGATCACCGGAGCACCCTTTCATCCCGCGGCAAGGCGCCGATCCTCAACATGGCTGTGTAGCAAACCAGCGAGACCACCAGGCCCCCGACCAGCACTGCGGCCCCCGTCGGCGTGTTGTAGGCCTGGATGGCTTCCGGTCTGGTGGCGAGCAGGATCATCACGATCCACGGTGCGGCGACCGCGAGCCGGGCAGCGTAAATCGTCCAGGATTGCCGCGCCTCGAGCTCACTGCGGGTCCGGGCGCTTTCCCGCAGGAACTCGGCCAGTGTTCCCAAGAGCTTTCCCAGGTCGGAGCCGCCCACTTCCCGTGTGAGCCGCAGCGCTTCGATAATACGGTCAGCCACGGGGTCGGCCAGCCGCTTTTTCAGCTTGCTCAGGGACCCATCAAACTGGCCGCCGGCGCGGTAGTCGGCACCAAATTCGCGGAAGATGGGCCGCAACTCCTCTGGCCCCTTCTCTCCCAGCTGGATCAGGGCCTCGGGCAAGGGCAGCCCTGCGCGGATCGCGGAACGGAGGTGATCGACGACGTCGGGCCACAGTTGACGGAGCATCGCTGTCCTCTTCCTTGCGCGCCATCGCAGGATGGTGATGGGCAGCCACATGCCGAAGAGTCCAAAGCATCCGGCGATCGGCCAGGAACGGCTGACCGCGTAAAAGACAAGGGCGACGAAAATTCCAAGCCCGAGACAAGTCCCGGCCAGACTGCGCACGGACACTTTATCTACCCCAGCGGCAGCCAGGAGGTCAGCCAGGCGTCCCGGGTTCCGCTGCCTGTTTCCGCGGTCCGGCATTTCCCAGCAGGACCACCAGATCAGGAAGAGCCCAACCCCGGCCACGGTTCCCACCAACGCCGAGATCATCGCGGGTCCAGCAGTGCGGCGACGTCGTAGCCCGCCCTTGAGAATTTCTCCGCCGAAGGCATGGCATTGGCACGTGGCTGCAGAACGCCATTTTCCAAACCAAACACCAAGGACGACTCGATGATGCCGTTCTCCACCCGGCGGCCCAACGACAGGATCTGGGTAACTTGCCGGCGTCCGTCAGCGCTCCTGCTGCAGTGAACTACCAGATCGATGCACGAAGCGACTGTTGGCACAACGAACGCACTTGAGATGTTCTCTCCCGCCAACAGCGGAAGGGTGCAGATCTTGGTAACTGCGTCATGAGCCGAATTCGCGTGCACCGTACACATTCCCGGAAGGCCGGAGTTCAGGGCGATAAGCATGTCCAGGCTCTCCGCTTCGCGCACCTCCCCCACAACCAACCGGTCCGGACGCATCCGAAGTGCTTCCTTCACCAGGCGGCGGAGCGGAATTTCTCCCTCACCCTCGAGGTTCGGTTGACGGCACTGGAGCCCCACCACGTCCCGGAGGGGAAACTGCAGTTCGAAGATTTCCTCGACGGTGATGACACGTTCGCGGCTTCCGATGCTGGCGGCCAAACAATTCAGCATGGTGGTTTTGCCGGCCTGGGTTGCCCCCGACACCAGGATGTTGAGGCCGCTGGACACCGCCGCGCCGAGAAAGCGTGCTGCCTGCGGCGTCAGCGTCCCCAACTCCACGAGATGTTCCAGGCGGCTGGCTTTCACTACGAACTTGCGGATGTTCACTGCCCAGTGGCGGCGGGTGACATCGGGGATAACCACGTGCAGCCTCGAACCGTCCGGCAGCGCGGCATCGACGAACGGAGAGGACATGTCGAGCCTCCTGCCGGAGCTCTTGAGCATACGTTCCACAAGGTCGCGCACCTGCTGCTCCGTGAGACTCAGCGACGTCAGCTCAGACTCGCCATTGCGCGCAACATAGATTTCGTTGGGCGCGTTGAGCCAGATTTCCTCGATCGAAATGTCATCCAGCAGTGGTTGAAGCACACCAAAACCTGCAACAGCATCGAAGAGAAACCGGCGGGCTGCATCGAGAGGGCCAATGGGCGGCAAAGGCCCCATCAGGGCCCGTTCGTCATAGTCCGTTACCGCTGCTTCAACCAACCGCCGGACCTCGTTGGCCTGCCTTAGCGGGTCCAGCCCGCGGCGGCGGATAAGTTCGCGGACTTCGTCCTCGACAATTCCCAGCGCGTCCATATGTTCCCCCATACAACTGCCGCCCCCGGTGGAGGCAGTGCAACTGGGCTACAGCCTAAGGAGCTTCCCCGGCGGCAACAAGTCATTATGCGCGCATGTGGATATCTGAGGTACCTCAAGATTGTCGCCGGAACGGCTCAGGATTCCATCCAGGTGACCACAGGATTCACATAAGTAACACCAGAATCACTGGTTACGCCTGTAACACGGGTGCTATGGTGAGCGCGTTATTTATCGAAATAGCACTATCAGGTGCCTTCCTGGGGGAAATCACCTGAGCAGTATCCAAAGAGGCGCTTGGGGGAGCGCCGCATTGTCTCCGGAGCCTATATGAAGCGGAACCTGTCTCAGTCCCGTCGCCCAGTCATGAAGTCCCTCGGGACCGTACTATTGGCCGTCTCGTTGCTCGCCGGGCCCGGCATGGCGGGCCCGGCCACCGCAGCGGAAGTCAGCCCGGCACCAACGCCTTCGACTACCTCGACTCCAGTTCCAAGCGTGTCGGCAACACCGGCGCCGGCGCCGGCCACTTCCGCGGCGTCCGCCCCGCTGCCTGCAACGTCACCGCTTCCTGCAACCTCACCGGCGCCCACTCCCTCGCCGCAGACCATGGCCCAGGCGATCGGTCCCGGTGGAGCGGAGATGGGCCAGCGCTCGGCGAGGGTCACGGCATCGAACAGTTCAGACCCCACCAGGAAGCTCAGCGCTGAATCGCTGTCCACCCAAGGCACATGGACGCCGTCGTTTGGCGTTCAGGGACTTGACGTCAGCGGACACCAGACGAACGTGGACTGGCAGCAGCAATGGAACATGGGCGCCAGATTCGCCTACGTGAAGGCTTCGGAAGGCAACTACTTCACCAATGATCTGTTCGGCTCCCAGTACCAGGGCGCACGAAACGTAGGCATGATCCGGGGCGCGTACCACTTCGCCATTCCCAATTGGTCCTCAGGCGCGGACCAGGCACGCTATTTCGTTAGTAACGGAGGCGGTTGGTCAGCAGACGGCTACACCATGCCGCCTGTCCTGGATTTCGAGTTCAATCCCTATGCAGGCAAAACCATCAACGGTTTCTACTTCGGCAATACCTGCTACGACATGTCCGGAAGCCAACTGGCTTCCTGGGTTCGGGACTTTGGCAACACCATGTTGTCCCTCACGGGCCGCCTGCCGGTTATTTACACCAATACGAGCTGGTGGAACCAGTGCCTCGGCACGCCGACTGACTTTGGCGACTATCCGTTGTGGGTAGCCGCGTACCCCGGCTCGCCCAGCGATAACGCCGGCGCGGTGCCCGCAAGCTGGAGCACCTACAGCATCTGGCAGTACAGCAGTACCGGTCCCCTTGCTGGTGACTCAAACGTGTGGAACGGCGACTACGCATCGCTCCAGCGCTTCGCGGGAGCGGCACTCCCAACGGGCAGCTTTGATGACCTGTCCGTCGGCGGCAGTGGTACCCAATACGCCCTCCGTGCCCGCGGATGGTCTGTCGACCTTGCGCATACTGCTGTTGCCAACCAGACACACGTCTATGTGACAGCGCCTGACGGCACAGTCACGGGCTACCCTTGGGTGGCAAATTCATCCCGGCCTGATGTGAACCAAGCCCTCGGCTACGGTTCGTCCCATGGCTTCGACGGCACCATCCCAATTACCCGGTCGGGAACTTACACAGCCTGCGCCTACTCCATCGGAACCTATGGCAACACGCCCCTAGGGTGCAAAAGCGTAACTGCCACTGGAATCGGGACGCCTACGGGCAGCTTTGACAGCATTGGGCAAGTACGCAGTGTCGACAACGTCAGCCTGCAGCTACGGGGTTGGGCGGTGGATCAAGCGAATCCAGGAGCTTCTTCTTTTGCCGACACCTATGTAACCGCCCCGAACGGAACAACTACTGGATATCGCATGACCGCGAATACGTCGCGTCCGGACGTTCAGGCGGCCACCGGGTTGGGCTCGAACCACGGTTTTGATTATCAGATCCCTGTAACAGCATCCGGCACCTACACTGCTTGTACCTACGCAATTGGGCAGAACGCAAATGTTCCGTTGGGGTGCCAAAAAGTAGATATTGGAGCGAACCCTGCCCCTATGGGCAATTACGATTCACTGACGCTCAGTTTGGCACCGACTGGCGCCGCGCTGCAGGTCTCTGGCTGGGCCCTGGACCCTACTGTGCCTGCGACGAGCATTCCCGTGAGCGTCTACATTTCTGCCAAGGACGGGGTGGCAGTAACAAACCCAGCGCCGGTGACCATTACAGCCAATGCCAAGAGGCCTGACGTCAACGCCGCTTTGGGCACCGTTGGTGACCACGGTTTTCAAGCTGCACTAGCCATCACTTCCACCGGCAACTACTCTGTCTGCGTACGAGCCAATGGTGTGGCGCCGGTAGCCGCTGGTCCTTCCCTGTTGGGCTGCAAAAACATCTCGGTTACTTCCACTCCTGCGACCATAGGCTTTTTGGACAGCGCCAGTGTCCAGATCACCAATGGGCAGGCTGCCGTCGTCACCCAGGGATGGACCTTGGACCCGGCTCTGCCAGCCGTTTCAAATCCTGTCCACGTGTACATAACGTTTCCGGACGGCAGCACAAAGGGTTATCCATTCACGGCGAATCTGAAACGCCCGGACGTCAATAGTGCGCTGCAGACTTCCGGAGACCACGGGTATGCCACATCGGTTCCCGTCACGGCCCGAGGACAATACCGCGTCTGCTCGTACGGCGTGGCGGTCTCAATTTTCGCCTCTTACAACGCCCAGCTGGGATGCCGCACCTTGACTTATTAGGCACGAGTAAGGGGGTGAAGACACTGGCTTCACCCCCTTATTCGTGCCCAGGCCCTGAGACTACTTTTCAGCGAGGAGCTCCAGAAGGTAGGCCCCATAGCCGCTCTTGACCAAGGGCTCGGCCCGTTCCCGGAGCTCGTCGTCGGTCAGGAAACCGAGGCGCCAGGAGATCTCTTCCGGGGCACCGATCTTCAGGCCCTGCCGGTTCTCGACGGTCCGAATGAAATTTGATGCGTCGTTCAGGTCATTGAAAGTGCCGGTATCAAGCCAAGCAGTTCCGCGCGGCAGTATCTCCACCTGGAGCTTTTCAGCCTCAAGGTAAACCCGGTTGACGTCGGTGATTTCCAGCTCCCCGCGGGCAGAAGGCTTCAAATTCTTGGCAATATCAACTACATCATTGTCATAGAAATAGAGCCCGGGAAACGGCGTAATGACTCTTAGGAGCCGCCGGCTTCTCCTCCAGTGAGAGCGCTTTGCCGTTGTCGTCGAACTCAACCACACCGTAGGCGGAAGGATCCTTGACCCAGTACCCAAAGACAGCGCCGCCGTCGATGGTCTTGAACCGGCGCAACTGGGTTCCCATGCCCTGCCCGTAGAAGATATTGTCGCCCAGCACCAATGCAACGCTGTCGTCGCCAATGTGGTCGGCACCGAGTACGAACGCCTGGGCCAACCCATCCGGCGAAGGCTGCTGCTTGTAGGTGATGGAGACGCCAAAACGGGAACCGTCTCCCAGCAGGCGTTCAAACTGCTCCGCGTCGTGAGGCGTGGTGATGATGAGGATGTCCCGGATACCCGCAAGGATCAACGTCGAAAGCGGGTAGTAGATCATTGGCTTGTCGTAAACCGGTACCAACTGCTTGCTGACACCCAGTGTGATGGGATGAAGCCTGGAGCCGGTTCCGCCGGCAAGTATTATTCCGCGCATGCCCCCATCTTTCCCTTCGCTAAGGGCAGCAGCAAATCCGGTAGTCTAGGGAATTATGCAGCGACTTCTCGTGACCGGCGGAGCCGGCTTTATCGGCTCAAACTTTGTCCACTACGTTATCGAAAACACTGAAGATCATGTCACTGTTCTGGACAAGCTGACCTACGCGGGGAACCTCGAGTCGCTGCGCAGCCTTCCGGAGGACCGCTTCAGCTTCGTTCAGGGCGACATTGCCGATGCCGGCATCGTGGACGGGCTGGTCGCCGACGCCGACGTCGTTGTCCACTACGCTGCCGAGTCGCACAACGACAACTCGCTGCATGACCCCCGCCCCTTCCTGGACACCAACATTATCGGCACTTACACGCTGATCGAGGCTGCACGCAAGCACAACAAGCGCTTCCACCACATCTCCACCGACGAGGTCTACGGCGACCTGGAACTGGACGATCCCGAGCGGTTCACCGAGCAGACCCCCTACAACCCCTCCAGCCCGTACTCCTCCACGAAAGCTGGCTCCGACCTGCTGGTCCGTGCCTGGGTGCGCTCATTCGGGCTGCAGGCCACCATCAGCAACTGCTCGAACAACTACGGGCCGTACCAGCACGTGGAAAAGTTCATTCCCCGGCAGATCACCAACGTGATCGACGGAATCCGACCCAAGCTGTACGGCAAGGGCGAGAACGTCCGCGACTGGATCCACGCCAACGACCACTCCTCCGCAGTCCTGGCCATCATCGCCAAGGGAACCATCGGTGAGACCTACCTGATCGGTGCCGACGGCGAGAAGAACAACAAAGACGTCGTCGAATTGATCCTCAAGCACATGGGCCAGTCCCCCGACGCGTACGACCATGTGGTGGACCGTCCAGGCCACGACCTCCGGTACGCCATCGACTCCACCAAGCTCCGCAACGAACTCGGCTGGGAGCCACAGTTCTCCAACTTCGACGCCGGCATCGAAGACACCATCGCCTGGTACCGAAACAACGAACAATGGTGGCGCCCACAAAAAGCTGCCACTGAAGCCAAGTACAAGGAACAGGGCCAGTAGTCCATGTCTCTGGAGTTCTCAAAAAAGCTTGCCGGCCACGAAACTCCCATTCCCGGCGTCGTCCTCTATGACCTTCCGGTCCACGGCGACAACCGGGGCTGGTTCAAGGAGAACTGGCAGCGGGAAAAAATGGTGGCCCTCGGGCTGCCGGATTTCCGGCCCGTCCAGAACAACATTTCCTACAACGAGAAGGCGGGAACCACCCGCGGTATCCACGCCGAGCCGTGGGACAAGTTCATCTCGGTGGCCACGGGCCGCATCTTTGGAGCCTGGGTCGATCTTCGTGAAGGGCCCTCGTTTGGCGCCGTGTTCACGGCTGAACTTGACGCCAGCCAGGCCATTTTCATCCCGCGCGGCGTCGGCAACGCCTTCCAAACCCTGGAAGACAACACGGCGTACACCTACCTCGTGAACGACCACTGGTCCGCCGATGCCCAGGGACAATACACCTTCCTGAACCTTGCCGACGAGACAGCTGCCATCAAGTGGCCGATCCCGCTCGACCGGGCCGAACTTTCCGACAAGGACAGGGCCCACCCCCGGATGGCCGACGTCGCGCCGATGCCGGCGAAGAAGATTCTGGTGGTCGGCGCGGATGGGCAGTTGGGCAAGGCACTGCGCGCACAGTACGACGGCGACACTACCGTTGAGTTCGCCGGGCGCGGTGAGTTTGACCTCACCAACGCGGACACCTTCGCGAACCGGAACTGGAAGAACTACTCCACCATCGTCAACGCCGCTGCATACACCGCCGTGGACGCTGCCGAATCCGAGGAAGGCCGGGCTGCGGCGTGGGCCATCAACGTCACCGCGGTAGCCAACCTGGCCCGCACCGCCGCCGAGCATGACCTCACCTTGGTGCACGTCTCCTCGGACTATGTCTTCGACGGAAGCCGCGAAGACCACGACGAGGACGAACCACTCACTCCCCTGGGCGTCTATGGTCAAACCAAGGCAGCCGGGGACGCGGTGGTCAGTGTTGTTCCGCGCCATTACATCGTCCGGACCAGCTGGGTTATCGGTGAAGGCAACAACTTTGTCCGCACCATGGCCAAACTGGCCCGCAACGGCGTCAAGCCCTCGGTCGTTAACGACCAAATGGGCAGACTGAGTTTCACCGAAGACATTGCAGCCTTCATCAGGCACCTGCTTGAGGGGCGCGCCGACTACGGAACGTACAACTTCAGCAATGACGGGCCCGCGAAGAGTTGGGCGGATATTGCCGCAGACGTCTACGAGCATTCGGGAGCAGCCCGCGGTGATGTCACAGGCATCACGACCGCCGAGTACTTCAAGGGCAAAGCAGCCGCTCCCCGGCCGCTTCTGAGCACCCTTAATCTGGCTAAGGCACGCGCAACGGGCTTCGACGTAGCGGACGCCGGCGAGCGGCTGGCAACATACCTGAAGGCGGAAATCGATAAAGCATGACTTCCGCAGACCAAGCGCACCGCACCTTGGTGATCATGCCGGCATGGAACGAATCAGAGGCCATCGGCAACACCATCCGGGAAGTGTTCGAATTCGGACCCGCCTGTGACGTCCTGGTGGTGGATGACGGCTCACGCGACAATACGGCACAGATGGCCCGGGACGCAGGAGCGCTGGTTGTACAGCTCCCTTTCAACATGGGGGTGGGCGGGGCCATGCGGACCGGATTTAAGTATGCCAAGACCCACGGCTACACGCAGGTCATCCAGGTTGATTCCGATGGCCAGCACGATCCACGTGATATTAAAGCTGTCCTTGACGGTTTGCGGGACGCCGACATCGTCATTGGTGCCCGCTTTGCGGACAAAGGCAACTACACGGTCCGGGGGCCTCGCAAGTGGGCCATGAACGTGCTGGCGTGGACCATCTCCCGGATTGCCGGTACCCGGCTCACCGACGTGACATCCGGTTTTCGGGCAGCCAATTCCAAGGCAATCCGGCAGTACGTGGATCATTACCCCGCAGAGTACTTGGGTGACACGATTGACTCATTGGTCGTCGCCATCCGTTCGGGATGCACCGTGCGGCAGGTGGGTGTCTCGATGCGCGAACGCCAAGGAGGCACTCCAAGCCACGACCCGGTCAAGGCCGCCATCTACCTTGGTCGATCAGCATTCGCCCTCCTCTTCGCCTTGACGCGCAAGCGAATTGAACCGTCGTCCAACTAGGAGTTCTTATGGCCACCCTCGTTGGCTTCATTTTTGTGCTGGCCATCTTGCTGATCATCTTCGAGATGCTTCGCCGGCGCCACCTGCGGGAAAAGTATGCCGTGCTGTGGATCATCATTGGCATCGGAGTGCTGGTCCTCGTTGCCTTCCCGCAGTTGCTGTTCTGGGCCAGTGGAGTACTCGGCGTACGGGTACCTTCCAACCTGCTATTTGCCATGGCGCTTCTGCTGCTCGTCCTGGTCTGCCTCCATCTGTCCTTCGAGCAGTCCCAAGCAGAAGACGAAATTCGAGTCCTCGCTGAGGAAGTGGGGATTCTCCGCCTCAAGGTGCAGGAACTGGAGACGCGCGGGACGGGGGACGAACCAGGACACGGCAGCGATGTTCGCGGCGCGGGGAAACCGCCCGAAACGAATCTTTAAAACACCAAGGGGGCTTCCGGCTTAGGCCGGAAGCCCCCTTGGTGTTGTTGTAGCCTGCTAGGAAACGACGTGCTTCAGCAGCCGCGGCAGCGAGTCCGTTTTTCCGATAGCCAGTGAGCGGGCCACCAACGTAGCTGCGTTCAGCCGCGAGGTGGTGTGGAATGCAGCGGCGCGGGCGGCCGCAGTCCATCCAAGTTCCCGGAAGCGCCGGGCTTGGCCCTCAAAGAATGCACGCTCTTCGTCGAACCGGCGTCCGTCAAGGGCTTTCACGGATGAGTCGGACGCCGAGTGCCGGCGGTAGAGGAAGGACAGGGTCGGATCCACCACCATGGAACCGCCCTCGGCTGCGATGTCGAGCAGCAGGGCAAGGTCCTGCACAACGTGCAGGCCTTCGGTGAACCCGATGCGGCGGATGACGTCGGTACGCCACGCCAGGGACGGGAAGTAGGCCCAATCCGCGCGGACCAGGCTCGTGGCCATCCTTTCGCCCTGCAGCAGCAGCGTCTCCTTGGTCGACGGCGCGTAGACCTTCTTGACGATGTCCACCAGCGGTGAGCAGGCGCGCCCTTGTTCATCTATGACCTGCACTCCCGGCTGCACGACGTTTGCTTCGGGGTAGGCCTCGAACGCCCGGCGGACGACGTCGAGATAGTTGGGCAGCATGATGTCGTCGGCACCCATGACGACCACAATGGGGGCCTCGGCAAGTTCAAGTGCTTTCCGGTAATTGCCATTGGCGCCGAGGTTTTGTTCGTTCTTCTGGTACGAAACTCTGGGGTCCGTCAGGGATTCGAACCAGCGCTGGGGTTCCGGGCTCGGGTACCCGTCGTCGACCACGATGAGACGCCAATCCTCGAACTGCTGGCTCATGACGCTCTGTGCCGCAAGTTTCATCAGGTCGACGTCGCCGTAATAGGGAAGCAATACATCAATGGCCATGTGCCAGGTAGGTCCTTTTCTTGAAGATACAGAGCGTTTCGAACTGTCTGCCCGGAGATGAGCACCTCGACAATGCTACCGTGTCCCCCTGTAGCGCTACTTTCGGCGATACGTTCAGCTGGCCAAAGCCAGCTAATGGAGGCCTCTCCGCACCGGCGATAGACTGGAGCCTGCTGTCTGACAGTTCCCTAACTCATAGGAACGGTCTATTGGTTGAGCGAAAAGGAACGATAAGACGTGACGCAGCGGAGTGACCCGCGTGTGGTGGCTGTTATTTCAGCCTTCCACCCTCCCCAGGACCTTCCCGGCAGGGTGAAGGACCTCAATGAGCAAGTCCTCCATACAGTCGTGGTCGATGACGGATCCGACCTTGACCGGAATGACAGTGTGCTGCGGGAGTTGGAAGACCTCGGTTGTACTGTTCTGCGGATGCCCGGGAATGTCGGAATTGCAGCAGCACTGAACGCCGGGATCGAAGCTGCCTTTGAGGCGTGGTCCCCCGACTTCATCGTGACCCTTGACCAGGATTCAGCTCTGGATACCGGATATGTGGCAGCGGCCCTCGCCACTCATGCGGAAGCCGAGTCCAACGGCATCCACGCGGGGTTGGTCAGTGCACGGTCCCATAACGGCCTCAACGTACCGTTACTCGCTAAGAGCGCACGGTTTCCCGAAGCGTTCGATCCCCTCCAGTCCGGTGCCGTCATACCTGTTTCCACTTTCAAGACAGTCGGGATGCTTGACGAGAGACTATTTATCGATTGCGTGGATTCGGAGTTCAATCTCCGGGTCAGGTCGCACGGCTTGGCCACGTTGGTCGGCAAGGGCTGCAATATGACGCACGCCTTGGGACAGGCGCAACCCATGATGCTGTTCGGCTGGCACGTCACGCTGCTGGGCATCAAGCGCCACGTGCACTCGCACGCCCCATTTCGCGTTTACTACATGACGAGGAACAGTATCTACCTCTGGCGGCAGTACGGTGCAAGGTTCCCTGTATGGTTGCTCCGCAGGCTCCGCTTCCAAGTGGAAAGCGACGTCTTCAGGCTGATTTACGGGGAAAACCGCAAAGGACAATACCGGGCATTCCTCCGCGGATGCAGGGACGGATGGCTCGGACGGCTGGGCAAGATCGACGCTGCGTTTCAGCGGAAGATCAGCGCATGAACGCCCCCGCACCAGTCAGGGTTTCGGTCTGCATGGCGACCTACAACGGTCAAGACTATGTGGCGGAACAAGTGGGATCCATTCTGGCGCAGCTGTCTCCCGGGGACGAACTTATCGTCGTTGACGACGCATCCACCGACGGCACGGTCGATGTGCTCCGCCACATGGACGACCCCCGCATCGTCCTGATGCCCCGCCGTGAGAACAAGGGCTACGTCGCCAGCTTCGAGGAGGCGATAGCAGCAAGCAGGGGCGAGTACATCATGCTGTCCGACCAAGACGACGTATGGCTCCCCGAACGCGTGGAAACCCTCGTCTCCGCGCTTCAGGCCAAGAACTATGCAGCGAGCAACTTTACGGTCTTTGGCGGCCCAGCCAACAGGTACCACAAGATTCAGCTCAAGGAATCGGACAGCGGCCGGTGGCTGACGAACCTCATCACCACCTGGATCGGAGTGCGGCCGTATTACGGCTGCACCATGGCCTTTCGGGCTGCCGCAAAGAAGCAGTTACTCCCTTTTCCGGCGTTCCTGACCGAGACCCATGATCAGTGGATCGCCATCGTCGCCAACTTGGGCCGGGACATGGTGCACGTTGAAGCGCCCACAGTTGCCCGGCGCCTACACGACGAGAACACGACGCCCAAGTCCAGGCGGCCCACCGCAGTCATCCTTCGGGCGCGGCTCATGCTCCTTCGGGCCTTCCTTGTCGCCCTGGGCAGAAGGATACGCAGCACGTGACCTCCGCACAGCAGCCAGGTGCGGCCGCCATGTCTCCGGACCGCCACGAGGGCACCTTCGGGGCAGTGGCACTGGCCGCCTACCAGCCGGACGAACCGATGTTCGCCCGTCAGCTCAAGTCCATCCAGGAGCAGACTCACAAGGACTTTGTCTGTCTCATCTCCGTGGACGGCGACTACGCAGCGGTTGAGGCCATGGTGCGGCGTGCCTGCGGGGATGATGCCCGGTTCCATGTCCTCGGATACGAAAGCCGGCTTGGTTTCCACCACAATTTCGAGCGCGCCCTCCAAGCGGTCCCGGAAGCAGCCCAATGGGTTGCCTTGAGCGATCAGGACGATTTCTGGTACCCGGAAAAGCTTGAAACCCTGCTCCCGCATCTGGATCAGGCCGCGCTGGTTACCGGCCAGGCGCGCGTTGTGACACCGGAGGCCTCCGCTGCCGGCCATAGCTCCATAGGCGGTACCGTCACCGGCAGACGAAATGTTGGGGCTGCTGACTTCATTGCCAACAACCAGGTCACCGGGTCCTTATGCGTGTTCCGCCGGGAACTCCTTGAGGTGGCCCTTCCCTTTCCGTCGCTCGCTGCGCCCTCCCAGTACCACGACCATTGGATCGGACTCTGCGCACTCGCCTTCGGGGGCGTCAGCATCCAGGACGTGGTGCTGCAGGATTACATCCAGCACGGCAGCAACGTGGTGGGTGAATCGCAGCAAAGCCTTCCCACATCTATCCGCAACACCCTTCGCTTTGTGAAACGCTACGAAGGAAGCACCTCACCAAGAAGTATCTGCAGCATTATCTACAAGACCGGGCTCGGCTGGCGGACGCTCATGGCGCGGACGCTGCTTGCACGAATGGATGCAGCGGGACCAGGCGTCAAAATGAATGCGGACCTGGAAAGAAGCCTCGGTGTTTATGCCCGCCCTAAATCCGTCCCCCTTGTCAGCCTCGTAGCTGCCGGCGTGCGAAACGGTAACGTTTCCCCCATCAGAGCGCTGGAGATCCTGTTGGGCGTGGTGTTGAAGAAAGCGGCACCTTAGCGCCTGATCCTGAGCTGCTCGCGCTTTTCGGGTGTCAGGGTGCTAAGCAACTCCCCTGGCTGCACCACGGCAGGAAGTCGGAACATTCCTTCGACCAGGCCCCTGACCGTGTTTGAAGCCCACATGCGCTTGTTTTTGGCCACCCGAAACTGCTGAAGGGCCAACAAAACCAGTTCTGCAAGCCTGAAGACCGGCCTTGCTGTCAGAGACCATGGCCGCGGGTTGAGTCGTGTCAGCCACAACTGATTACGAAGATAGTAATAGAGCCGCCAGCCCATATCCTTTACGCCCGCGTTGTTGGGGTGCTTCATACGAGCGTCGACAATATGGACGCCGAACGAAGACTGGGCTAGCCGCTTGGTATATTCGACGTCGTCGAACCATATGAAAAAGTCGGCATACGGAAGTGGCATCGCGGCCGATAGTTCCAGGTCCACCAAAACGCCAACAAACGTCGTATGGGCAAGGGCGATGCCCCCGAGTTTCTGGGCAGCGACCTGAGCGGCTGCATCCGTAGATATGGTGGGCAAGTTTCCCACAACTATTGCCCCATTGGTGTCTTCCACCAGCGGCGCGGCAAAGCTTGGACGCGGGTCGCTTTCCATTGCCCGGACCAACGGAGCCAATGCGTCCCTGTGGGGCTCGGCGTCGTCATCCATCAACCAAGCGAGGCTATGCCCGTGGTCCAATGCCAGCTCTATCCCCCAAGCGAACCCCCCTGCCCCACCAAGGTTGGCGCCCGTCTCAAAAAGTGTGATGCCAGGGTGGTTGCTGCGTACGTAGTCAGCGCTGCCGTCGCTGGATCCATTCTCAACAACGATGATCTCGTCCAGCGGACGAGTCTGCTGTTCCAAGGCCGATAAGCACCTTTTTAGGTAGTCGTGTCCTACAACAGACTGGACTACCTAAAAAGGTGCTTATCGGCCTTGGAACAGCAGACTCGTCCGCTGGACGAGATCATCGTTGTTGAGAATGGATCCAGCGACGGCAGCGCTGACTCGTCGAACCATATGAAAAAGTCGGCATACGGAAGTGGCATCGCGGCCGATAGTTCCAGGTCCACCAAAACGCCAACAAACGTCGTATGGGCAAGGGCGATGCCCCCGAGTTTCTGGGCAGCGACCTGAGCGGCTGCATCCGTAGATATGGTGGGCAAGTTTCCCACAACTATTGCCCCATTGGTGTCTTCCACCAGCGGCGCGGCAAAGCTTGGACGCGGGTCGCTTTCCATTGCCCGGACCAACGGAGCCAATGCGTCCCTGTGGGGCTCGGCGTCGTCATCCATCAACCAAGCGAGGCTATGCCCGTGGTCCAATGCCAGCTCTATCCCCCAAGCGAACCCCCCTGCCCCACCAAGGTTGGCGCCCGTCTCAAAAAGTGTGATGCCAGGGTGGTTGCTGCGTACGTAGTCAGCGCTGCCGTCGCTGGATCCATTCTCAACAACGATGATCTCGTCCAGCGGACGAGTCTGCTGTTCCAAGGCCGATAAGCACCTTTTTAGGTAGTCCAGTCTGTTGTAGGACACGACTACGGCTGCTACGGACATGAACGATCCTGACTATGCGGTGAAAGTTACCCATCCAGCTTAGTGGAACTGTGTGGGGCCGCTGAGCCATAGCCAGATTCCTGCTCTAAGCTTGAGGCTTTGGCGCTCATAAGCCGGGATGAAAGGTTGGGCTGGACTTCGTGAAGGCTATTATGGCTGCCCTGTTTCGCGTGGGCACATTTGCCCTCACGGTAGGCGCAGGAACCGTTGTTGGGCTCCTCGCTATCCCTGTCATCACGAGAGTGGTCGGCGCGGACGCCTGGGCTGTCCAAGTTCTTGTGCAAACACTCGCAACGCTGTTCGGCGTAATTGTCGCCTTCGGCTGGGGAACGATCGGTCCGGGGTTGGTCGCCTCTTTGAGCGGCAAGGACCGGCCACAACTCTTCCTGGATTCTCTGATCACCCGGTCGTACCTGCTCTTGGTGGCAGCTCCGCTCATGATGATTGTCCTGGCCGTACTTAGGCCACGTGAAGCCCTCTTTGTCTCTGTCGCTTCGGCCGCCTACCTGATGCCATTTGTTGGGGCTTCCTGGTATTTTGTCGGCGAGGGCAGACCAATGAGGCTATTCCTCTTCGATGCCCTCCCCCAGTTGCTCGGCACAGTGGTGGGCGTGGGGATTCTGACCGTGACTACAGACCTGACTTCGCTGGTTATCACGCAATTAGTCTTCAACCTCTTCGCCGTAGTTATCAGTGCAACTGTCGTACTTCGCGGGGGCGCTGGGAATCTCGAGCCCAACTTTTCCCTCCGCAATTCAATCAACCAAATGGCGCAGCAAAGGCATGGGGTGATAACAGCTGCCACAGGTAGCTTCTACGTCAATCTACCCATGCTGGTAGTGAATGCCCTGATTCCCGCACAGTTGGCGAGCTATGCAATAGCCGATCGGCTCTTTCGCTTTGCAGTCACGGCATTCTCCCCTGTTTTACAGTTCGTCCAAGGCTGGATTCCAGACGGAGGGCCCGTTTCCACACTCCACAGAATCAAGCGGGCCTCACAACTGGCACCAGTTCTGGGGATTATTGGCGGTTCACTTCTCGCGGTGGCGGGGCCGTGGGCTGCCCAGCTCCTTGTTCCGGGTCCGAATAACTTCGGCTACAACCTGAGTATTCCTGTGGGTGTTAGTTTTGCCGCCGTGGCAGTCTCCCAGGTTATCGGACTGGCCTGCTTGGTGCCTATTGGGAAGGCCCGGGAGTTGGCTAACTCAACACTGGTTGGAGCTCTGCTTGGCGTCCCCATGATCATCTTGGGGGCAGTGTATCTGGGTGTAACGGGCGTCGTTTGGGGTATGGCTGTTTCCGAGGCGGCCGTGGCTGCCTTCCAGGCCCGAGTACTACGCCGTCACCTTCGCTCCCCCGCGGTTACCGTGAGCCGCCGAGCGTAAAACTGGAATTATCGTCCCAGAACCAGGACCGGCATCTCCTAATCCCGTGTCCAGCGGACCATTCCGCAAGACCCCGGTAGCCTCGAATGTTACGACCCTCGAATGCTCGAACTACTTTCCTCGGAGTGCCCTGCAGTTGACATACACCTTGTCTGCCAGCCAACCCTTCGGAGCGATCTGAACGCCGAACGCGTCGAGGTCCGAATCTGATCGGCAAGCATCCCGTCCGGCCTTAACCCCTTCGCTCCACACGGGCCCGTCCGTCCGGGAAACAACTGTCGGATAGAAAAAGAGCAACTGTAAGACTAGAAAACCTCCGAGAAGTGCAGACGCTGCCTTTGAAAAGGCCGGTGTAACCGCAGCGGCCAAGGGCAGGAGGGCCAGCAAGAACATGGAGGGCGCAGTGCTGTAGCGGGACAGGAAGAACCTATCCCAGTCAGCGCCAGTGAACGCGGCATAGTCAAAAAACGGCTGGGGGTTTACCGCCTGCGTAGCAGTCCACGTGCCCACTGACGCCGCCACCAGGACGATCGCCAAGACCCGATGCGCCGACGTCCCTTTCCAGATGATAAAGACGAATATCAAGAAAAATGGTATGGCCGCGAAAACACTCGGGAGGGCACCATATGCGCGAATATGATTCGCAATACTGGCAGAATCGCCATATACAAGCGCACTACTGCTGTTGAGAAACCATCCCTCCAGAATCGAGAGCAAATTGACCGGGTATCCTGAGGAAGGGGAACGCGGGAAAGTAAGGGCCGTATAGGCCTGACATATGAGACCCAGGAGAAGACCAGCCCTTGCAAACCACTTTGATTTATTCCGGAATCCATAAAGGAAGAGCGGAACAAACATGAGCGACAGTATCTCAGTGAGGGAGACAAGAAGTGAAACAATAAATAAGAATATTCCTTCCGCGCGATTCGTTGCAGACCTCAAGAGCAACCACGGTGCAAGCCAAAGAAGATACCAGTGGAAATTTGCAAAATTTGCCAGGGTCTCCAGGGGACCGGGTGCAACCAAAATGGCAATAGTTGCCCAGGAAAGCCTCACTAACTTACTCGCGGTAAATTGTTCAGATAGATAAAAGACAAGCAATGCCACAAGAGACACGGCCAGGCAGCTGGCAAAATTCATCGCAAGAGCGTAGTCATCGACGGAAACAGAACTGACAACCAAGTTTGCAGCCAGGCGGGGGATAATATGCAAGTAGCCCTCATATGGTGAAAATATTCCAGCCCAACCGCCGCCATTTATGGCATCATTTATGAATATCCCACCATCCTCGGCCCAGATACTTCGCTGCGCCTCCCGCGGCAGCCTAACAAAGGCAATTAGTGCACCCATAAAGACAATCAGTATCTGCAGTGCCCAGCCAGCGGGGCGGCGCCAACGGCCTTTACCTTCGAGCGGATCGTGCGCTTCATAGATCTGCCCACGCATTGCGGTTCCTGTCAACTTGCGCGCCAACCTTTCTCATTATCCCCAATAGTGCGCCCACAACCTCTCGGACTCCCGGCCCGCGGTTACTCAAGACTTTAAGCTGCGTACCAAAATTATTTCGGCGAACGGGTCTGCGGCCGACCCCTTGCTTTCTGCATACAAATCGGAGCTGGAGGTCTTCATTGTCAGGCCTGCCTGGGCCGTCACCGACACGTGGATCCTGGCGGAGTGGGGGCCCACCTCTAAGAGATAGTATCCGCACCGCTAGTTACAAGCAGACACACTCTTCGATTACCAACTTCCGTCTGAAAGTCGACAGCAGTTTAGGCTGAGATATCTCCCAAGATTCCTGATCGTCGGCCGGAAGGCTTACGGAGCGGGACACAGATCGAGCCTGTAGAGCTTCGCTTCCCCCTGAGAATCTTCCAGCGTTGCCATACCTGCGGCTATGAGCGCATCCAGTCCTTTGTAACCGCTGTCCCGGCCGTGCACCTCGCGATGCCCGAAGTCGAGGATGTACTCGATTTTGAGGTTCTCTACGGCCGGGCAGACTGTCGGGTCGTCCTTGGCGGGAAGAGGACCATTGAGCAACGGGACCGCACCCTGGGGAACAGCGCTCAGGATATGCAGTTGGACCAGCTTGCGGTCAGCAAAGGCATAGGCGAGGGAGCTGCCGTTCCAGGGATTGCCAACCATTAGGGCGTCCTTGGGCACTTCTCCGGGCAGTCGCTTGATAAGGGCTATCTCGTCACTCGATATCAGCGGAGAATTCTCTGCCAACCGGTAAGACCCTGCCATGGATGCCTGCGCCTGGGCTACGTTTCCGCGTTGAGTGGCTGCTGTCATGGCGACGATCATGATGATCCCCGCCGCCGCAACGAGACCCGCAGGCCCAAGCATTGGGCTCCTAGAAGCCCGCTCGGCCGGCCGGGAGGGCTTCCCACTGTTCAGGTGGGCGGCACCCGCCACGAGAGCGGAGGAGACCCATGTCCATACTTCGACGGCGCCCCTGCAGGCAAGCGGAATTGTCACCAAGGGCAGGAGTGCCGCGAGGCGCGGCGGATCGTTATACCAGATACCGGTGAGAGACAGCCGGAAGTCGTCAGCGGGGAAAGAACTGACCACAACGAAGAGTGCCCCTGCGACCAAGTACATTCCCAGTAACCACAGTTGTCGCTTGGAACGGATGATCACATAGGTGCCAAGGAGCGTCAGTGCCATGACCGCCCACGCAACGGGACGTCCGATCCCCGAACTGCCAATCAGTTCGCCGATAGCCTGCCCCGTCGTCTCCACTGGCGGCCAGAAGGCGGCCTCGGCCGGCGGACGTACCAGGTCCCATAAAAGGCGGATCAGTACGACGGCGGCAATGAAGGCCAGTCCGAGGGTGGCCGAAGCTACAACGCGTCTCCGTCCTGTCCTGGACCTGATCGTGTCCGCGCAAACGCGGATATACACGTAAATGGCGGGAGGCAGCATCAGGGCCAGCCAGGCCATGGCAGCGCTGGGGTGGGCAAGGGCCATCCCAGGAAGGACCGCGAGCAACACAAGCAGGCTAATGATCCTGGAACCGTGTGAGACGGCGGACAGGCCAAGTGCGTCCAGCCCCACTGCCACAACCAGTGGCAGGAGTGCCAGGGCCAGGAAGTTCGGGTAGAGAACTCCGAAATCGAGGAGTGAAATGGGGAAAGCACCAAAGGCAGCTGACAAGATGCCTGCGGTGATGCTCACCGCCGGACGGCGTCCCCATAGTGTTTGAGCAAGGTAGATGCACCCTATTGGCCACACCAAGGCGGCAACTGCGATATTGACGGCATTGACGGAGGACGTGATTTCCCCACCACCGACACTGACAAGTAGTGACACGAGGTCGTGCCATGCGGCAGGATAGGAGCCCGCACCTGTCATGGCGTTGAGTGTGAGGGACGAGCCGGAACCAGTGTCGAGAATGAACCGGACAGCGTTGAGGTGGAAAACGTTGTCGAAGGTCTGCGAGAACGACTCGGGCGATCCGATGGCGTTCACGAGCCGGCGCCCGACCAGGACGGCCGCCAAGAGTGTTGCCGCCAGGGAGGCCGCCATCCACTGGCGCGGTTCGGCCCCGTGGTCCGTTACTGCCGTCCCCTTCCGCCTGGAGAGCAAAACGGACGCAGCAAGAGCCACCACGGCCATTCCGATGGTTACCGCAACGACCGGCAGCAGTGACCAGGCGACACCGGCGAAAGGTGAGGCAATGGCGGCCACGGCGATGACCGAGACACTTATCCCCGGCGCCACCGCAACCGCCCGGGGCAAGCCAAGCCGCGCTGCAAGGCCGACGACAAGTCCCGGAATGAAGATCAGGGCCACCGCGAGGAGAAGTTGAGGTGTTGCATCAAACCAAGACAAAAGTCCTCCATACGGCTACCGTGAGCGCAGGTGCAGTGCACGAGCCTGCACCTGACTGCTGAAAACATCACAGACGGCCCAGCCGGGTGTCCGTGAAAGAAAGTTACTTGGGCTACTTGCGCAACAGGCCGACGGCCTCGTGGATCGGTCCGTCGAAGATCAGCTCTCCATGCTTAAGGAGAACACCGCGCCTGCAGATCCTGGAGACAAGGTCAAGGTCGTGGCTCACCACCACGAGGGTTTTGCCGTCCCGCGCCAAATCCTGGATCTTGTCGATACATTTCCGCTGGAAAGGCTCATCGCCTACCGCAAGGATTTCATCGATCAGGAAGACTTCGGGGTCCGTATGCACGGCCACCGAAAACGCCAGCCGGAGGTACATCCCGGACGAGTAGAACTTCACTTCCGTATCGATGAACTGGCCTATCTCGGAGAATTCGACAATATCGTCGAATCTGTCCTTGATCTGCTGCTCCGTCATTCCCAGGATGGCACCGTTGAGGAACACGTTGTCGCGGCCCGACAGGTCTGGGTGGAAGCCTGCGCCTACTTCGATGAGCCCGGCGACCCGGCCCCTTGTTTTCACCGATCCGGTGTCGGGGAGCATGACTCCGGAAATGTGCTTGAGCAGGGTGGACTTGCCGGAACCGTTCAGGCCCAGGAGGGCAACAGTTTCCCCTGCCTCGATGTCAACGGAAACGTTTTTCAGGGCGTGGAACTTCTCGGACAGGTCACCCTTGCGCCCCTTTACGAGCCAGACAACGGCCTCCTTGATGGACCGCGTGTGGCGAAGGACAAACTGCTTGCTGATGTCAGTGACTTCGATTGCCTTGACCACTTAGAGCTCCTGCGCGAAACGGCCCTCGAGCCGCCGGAAAGTGAATTGACCGAGTACGAGAACGGCCAAGGCCACGCCCAGCCCAACAAACAGCCAAAGACTGAAGAGATTCGGGGGCATGGCGACGGATCCGTCTGTTGTGGGAAACCAGAACGCATAGTGGAAGAGTTCCACCCCGATGGTGATCGGGTTGGCCTGGTAGATGGCGAACCACCCTGCGCCAAGCTTCTCCTGGACCATTGACCATGCGTACATAACCGGGGATGCCCACGTTGCAATCATGAGGAGCATGTCCACCAGGTTCTCGGAGTCCCGGAAGTAGACGTTGGCCGCCCCGAAAAGGAGGCCTAGACCGGTAGCGAGCAGGGCAACGATGACAAATCCCGCAACTGAAGCCAGCAGTTGGACAAGGTTGGGATGCCACCCGGCGAGCACGCACCCGATGACCAGGACCACCAGCTGGGGAAAGAAGTGCACGGCCGATACCCAGACGGACGCAACGGGAAAGAGCTCGCGCGGAAGATAGATCTTCTTGATGAGATTTCCGTTGTTCACGATCGACCGTGCCGCGTTGCCCAGCGCCTCCGTGAAAAAGTTGATCAGGACGATGCCGGAAAACAGGTAGACCGCGTAGTTCGCCAAGCCTTCCGGGTTCCGCGCGCTCCGCTCCAGGCCGAGGAAGACCCCCAGGGCCACATAGAAGACTATGAACTGCACGCCAGGCTTCACGTAAGACCAGAGAAGGCCCAGCACGGAGCCCCGGTAACGAACCTTGAGCTCTTTCCTGACCAACAGCTTGAGCAGGAAGCCGGACTGCCTGATGTCCCGCAGCCCGCCTCCCAGCCCGGGAGTAGTTAGTTCACCGGATGCAACAGCGCTCACTTGATCTCGTTCTGGGTGTGCTGCTCGAACGTCTTCCTCCACGACTCCATGGAAGTCAGGTCTGAAACGGCGGCTTTGTATTGCTTGCTGAGGGCAGGCCACTCCTTTAGCAGGGCCGAGTGGAGCTTGGCGCTGTCGGCCAGCATCTTCCTCAGCTGCTTGGGATCACGGCGGTACCAGGAGGCCCCAGTGCCTTCGGCGTTGGACACCACGGCACTGTCGTACTGGGCCATCCGCCACCACCGGTTGTCCTGGTGCGCGATCGTCGTCTGTGGCCGTTCTGCGCTGGTGCCCTTAACAGGGCTTGCCAACTGCCGGACAACGGTCTTCGCGGCCCATGGAAGGAGTGAGAGCTTTCCGGGCTGCGACGGGCCGTGTCCACGGCGCGGCGGTTTGTCCATCTTCGGCGCGGGGAAGTCCTCGGGGTCCGGCCGGAAGACCGCGTCGGAGTGCGCGGCCATCATCTCGCGGATCTGGGGCAGTTTGGCCGACAGAAGCCCGGGCAGGGCATCCGGTCCCTTCAGCACATCCTCCAAAGCCCACTGCCGGCCCTGGGCCGTGGCGTACTGCATCGAGACCAGGTGCTTAACGTCGGCGTACTGCGACTCTTTGATGACCCGGCCGCCGAACTCGTAGGGGCTGTGCAGGAGCGCAGCCACGACCCTGTTCCGGGCGTGGAAGTAGGCCTGCCAGCCCACAAGGTCGTCCTTGTCGATCCACGAAACGTGCCAGACAGCTGAGCCGGGCAAGGACACGGTCGGGTAACCTGCGGCTTTGGCCCGCAGCCCGTATTCCGAGTCGTCCCACTTGATGAACAGGGGAAGTGACAACCCGATCTCACGGATCACTTGAGTGGGGATTAGGCACATCCACCAGCCGTTGTAATCGACATCGCAACGCCGGTGCAGCCAGGGCGTCTGGCGCAGGTTGGAGGACAAGAAGTCGTGGCCCAGGATCATGTCTTCGCTGGGCAGGGACGGCTGGAACCTGTAGGGGTTCACGACTTCACCGAAGGTGTGCAGGACAGTACGGTTGTAAAGGTCGAACATGTGGCCGCCCACGAGCGTGGGAGTCTTGCACCGGTCCGCGAAAGTCAGCAGGCGGATAATGCTCTCCGGTTCGACAACCACGTCATCGTCCATGAGCAAGGCGTAATCGCTCCCGTTCTCAACAGCTTCGAACATACCGCGGGCAAAGCCGCCGGACCCGCCGAGGTTGGACTGGTTGATGATGCGCAGCTTGCCGCTGAGGGACCGCTTGACTTCTTCGAAGCCGTCCGCGTCGGCAAGTTTCTGCGTGCCCTGATCCACTATCAGGATCTCCTGAACGTGTGCGAGGGCGTCCTCGCTTTCTGCGAGCAGCCGCAGGTTGTTCAGGCAAAAGTCCGTTTTGTTCAGGGTGGTGATCTGCAGCGTGACCGAACCCGGCTGCGCCTCAACTGCGGCACCCTGCCATTCGGCGTCGAGCATGATCAGCGGCTCTGTGCCCGCGAGCAAATCAAACCAATACCACCCGCCGTCGCCGAAGGGGGCGAGCGAAAGTTCGAAGGTGCTCTCGGCGGTGCCCTCGACCCGGCGGGTGTCTACCCGCTGGAGGGACCCTCGTGCGTTCGACTTGTACACGATGACCGAGCCGGTGCCCTGGGTGCGAACCTGCAGCCGGACTTTGTCTACGGTGGTCCACCGCCGCCAGTAGCTTGCCGGGAAAGCATTGAAGTAGGTGCCGAAGGACACCCTTTCACCCGAACGGACAGACGTGGAATGACGTGAAAGGAAATCTTCCACGTGGGCTTCCTTGGTGGGGCTGCTGATGGTCCGGGCTTTGGTCGCTTTCCCGTCCCGGTCGCCTGCAGTGGGCAGCTGGATGCCGGTGGCAGTTCCCATGTCCATGTAGAGGGGCACGGTATCCATCTGGGTGGCGCTCGGCAGGATCACGCGCTGAAGCGTTTGCCATGCTTGCCGGCCCTGCGCAGAATCCGTCTTCACGGAATTCTTGGTCTTGTTGTCGGTAGGGACGCTCATGCGTCGACTCCCCCGCTTTCAAGCTGTACGCCGCTTTCGAAGTGCGGCCTGATTTTGTTGTCGAACATGCTCAGCGCGGCTCCGATGGCCATGTGCATGTCCAGGTACTTGTAGGTGCCCAGCCGGCCGCCGAAGAGGACGTCCTTCTCGGCTGCCGCAAGATCGCGGTACTTGAGCAGGCGCTCCCTGTCAGCGGAGGTGTTCACGGGGTAATAGGGCTCGTCGCCCTTTTCCGCGAACCGCGAGAACTCGCGCATGATGACTGTCTTGTCCGTCTGGTAATCGCGCTCGGGGTGGAAATGGCGCGGTTCGATAATGCGCGTGTAGGAGACGTCGTCGTCGTTGTAGTTCACCACCGAAGTACCCTGGAAGTCCCCCACCTCAAGGACTTCTTCCTCGAAGTCGATGGTTCGCCAGGACAGGTCACCCTCGGCGTAGTCGAAGTACCGGTCAACCGGACCCGTGTAGACAACGGGAATGTCGCCGACGACCTTGTTCTTGCTGTACTCATGCGACTCATCGAAGAAGTCGGTATTGAGCCGCACCTCGATGTTGGGGTGCTCAGCCATCTTTTCGATCCAGGCGGTGTAACCGTTGGTGGGCAGGCCCTCGTACTTGTCGTTGAAGTACCTGTTGTCGTAGTTGTATCGCACGGGAAGCCGGGAGATGATGCCAGCCGGCAGGTCCTTGGGATCCGTCTGCCACTGCTTGCCGGTGTAGTGCTTGATGAACGCCTCGTACAGCGGGCGGCCGATCAACTGGATGCCCTTGTCGTTCAGGTTCTGGGGGTCGGTTCCCGCCAGTTCGCCGGCCTGCTCCTGGATGAGGTCCCTGGCCTGCCCGGGCGTGAGGTTGGCCCGGAAGAACTGGTTGATGGTGGCGAGGTTAATGGGCAGGGAATAGACCTCGCCCTTGTGCACGCCGTAGACCTTGTGCACGTAGTCAGTGAAGGTAGTGAACCTGTTGACGTACTCCCACACACGTTCGTTGGAGGTGTGGAACAGGTGGGCGCCGTACCGGTGGATCTCAATCCCGGTCTGCTCTTCCTTTTCGCTGTACGCGTTGCCGCCGATGTGGTGGCGGCGGTCGATGACGACGACCTTCAGGCCGAGCTCAGTGGCGGCCTGTTCTGCGATTGTCAGGCCAAAAAAGCCGGACCCTACGATGACGAGGTCAGCAGTCACAAAATCTCCTGGTTCGAATGCGGGCAGCGCAAGGGTGCGCATTGTCTGCTGCTCTAGCCTACCCGAGGGACTGGAGGGCCCGTCGAATCAGTGCGCGCGCTGTGACCCGGCACACAAGCCGCATCACGCGGCCCGCAGCACTCCCCCGCTCTCGAAGAATGCGTCCCCCGTTGCCGGGCAAACCCACCGGTCATCCTCGCGTTGGAGCGGTTGGCCTGCCTTTCCCACCCATCCAATCCGGCGTGCGGGAACACCCGCTACGAGGGCAAAGTCCGGCACGTCTTTGGTGACGACGGCGCCCGCCGCCACCATCGCCCACGCGCCAATGGTCAGGGGTGCTACACAGACGGCCCGGGCGCCGATCGCGGCTCCCCGCCTGATGGTCACGCCCACTTTGTCCCAGTCATTCTCCGTCTTCAGGGCCCCCTCCGGGGTCACCGCGCGGGGAAAGACATCATTGGTCAGCACTACTGCCGGGCCAATGAAAACCCCGGCTTCCAAGACTGCAGGCTCGTACACCAACGCATAATTTTGCACCTTGCAGTTCTCCCCCAGGATCACTCCCGGGCCTATGTAGGCGCCGCGGCCTATAACGCAGTTCTCCCCCAGCCGCGCCGCTTCCCTGATCTGGGCAAGATGCCACACCTTGCTGCCGCGGCCTATGTGGGCACCGTCATCGATGTCCGCGCTGTCAGCAATCGTGTTCAAAGGGACTCCTTCGCTGCTGCCGGACCGCAAGCAAGGTCCAGGGTGTAGTGATCCTAACCGGCCGGTCCCGGTCAGCGGACCACCGAAACCGCACGTTTATCCACATAAGCATTAAAGCTTCTGACGGTGACTGCATCCCATGTCTAGCGTGTGGGTACATGTACGAAGGATCCCAGCCCATGATGCTCAACTGCACACTGGTGGACGGCCCCGGATCATCGCGGGGCCAGGCACCTGCGGAACTCTCAATCAGCGCTCCGGCCGGCACGGCAGGCTCCGTAATTCACGAACAATTGGTCCGGAAATTCCATGCGGGCATCGTAACCGTGCAGGGACAGGACCTGCGTTCCCTGGTCCTCGGAGTGGCACCCCTTGTAGAGGCAGCGGTCCTTGTCGACGGCGGCACTTCCGTTCCGGATGGGCGGACCCGCCGGCCGGCTCCCGGGACGGCGCCTCCCCTGGTGCTTGCCGTCGACAGCGGACCAGCAGCGGGCACGGTCGTTCCATTACGGCGCGGCAGCTACAGTATCGGCAGAAGCGGAACGCGGATAGCCATCCCGGACCCGGAACTGTCGCGTGAGCACGCACGGGTCGTGGTCACAGACACCGACATCCTGTTGATGGACCTGGACAGTGCCAACGGCACCTATGTCGATGGTGAAAGGATCCGGACCAGGGTCATATCCACGGAGTCAAGCATCAGGTGCGGGCAGTCAAACCTTTCGCTCGTATTTGCAGAACCGCCTGGCCGGGCTCTGGCTGACGCCGGATCGTCTGTGACAGAGCCCATCGTCGTACATGGCCGTGCATACGCCGGCAATCGGACAGCCCTGGTCCTGGCTGCGGTCCTCCCCCTGGCCATCGGGGTGCTGCTGGCCGTGTTTACTGGAATGTGGATGTTCCTCGCCTTTTCCGCGGCGTCCGTAGTGTCTGTCCTGGTTCCTGCTGTCACCGGCAGGCGGGAGAAAAGGGAGCTTTCCGCTGCCACGAAGGCCGCCGTTACGGAAGACAGGGAACGCCGGCTGCGGAGCGCCCCTCCCCTTTCCCTCGTCGCCTTGGCCGCACAGCCGGCTGATGGGACGTCCGGCCCGGGGGCCGGCGGCGTGTGGTTGCGGCTGGGACAGGCCGACCAGGCAGCCAATGTCAGGGTTGAAGGGCAAGGTGCCGGCTGGGTTGCGCCGAAGGCGGGCATGGTTCCGGTCGTCCTAGACCCGGACTGCCAGTTCACCGCCGTGAGCGGTCCGCGGTCCGCCACCGACGGCGCAATGCGGTCCGTCCTGATGCAACTGGCGGGGTATCCGCGTGCAGCGGGGACGCACGTTCTCGTCCACGGGAAGCCGGAAAGCCTTCCCCTCTCCGCCCGCTACCTGCCCCGGGTGACCCTGGCCGCAACGCCACACGCAGCCCTCGGTGTCGTAAACAAAGGGCATCCCCACGGCTGCGAGCGCGGTGTCCTGCTTATCCAGGGGGAATGCCCGGCCGGAGCCGCTGACCTGTCAGTACGGGACGCCGCGGTCCGGCGGGGATGGCAAGTGCTGCAGTTCCAGGCCCTGGACGGGACGTCCTCAACTTCGGACGTCGTCCTCTCCGAACGCAACTCTGTCCTGGCCCAGGATCTCCGCGAGACCACCTTTGTTCCCGATCTGGTCCCGGAGGCTGTCTTCACTGATTTTTGCCGGCGCTTGGCGGTCGCATGGAGGCAGGACAACGACCGGCCGGGGTCCGTTCCCGCTGCCTGCGGCCTTGGCGAAGTGCTGCCCTTGACGCCCACTGCCACCGCTGACCGCTGGCAGTCAAGCCTGCACAAGGATGGACTGGCCATACCGCTGGGCATCTGCGCATCCGGAACCAGGACCGTTGATTTGCAGTACGACGGGCCCCACCTCTTGGTGGCGGGCACCACTGGCTCTGGGAAGTCGGAGCTGCTCCGGAGCCTCACCCTGGCACTCGCTCTGAGCTATCCGCCCGAGCGGGTCAACTTCTTCTTCATCGATTTCAAGGGCGGTTCAGGACTCGGTCCGCTCAGTGGCCTCTTCCACTGCGTGGGCCTCCAGACCGACCTGGCCGGCTCCGACATGGAACGAACGCTGACCTCGTTGCGCGCCGAGCTGCGCCTCCGGGAGAAGTGCCTTGCGGATGCCAACGTCGCGGACATAACCACGTACCGATCCACCAGCACGGCGGAGGATTTTGCCCTCCCGCACCTGGTCATCGTCATCGACGAGTTCAGGGTGCTGGTTGATGACCTGCCGGAGGTACTCCGTGAGTTGTTGAGGATAGCGTCCATTGGGCGCTCCCTGGGCATCCATTTGATCATGGCAACCCAGCGGCCGCAGGGCGCGCTAACAGCGGATATCCGCGCGAACGTGACCACAAGCATCGCTCTTCGCGTGCAATCCGAGATGGAGTCGGTGGATATCGTCAATTGCGGGAGTGCGGCCGGGATCAGTGTTGACGCTCCCGGCCGGGCTTTCCTTGTCCGTGGAACGGAGGCCGCCGAGGAGTTCCAGGGGGCATCCCTGGCCCCAGCGGCACCGGTCCAAGGTCCGGGTGTCATTTCCGTGCACAGGACAACGGACTTCCTGGCCTGCCAAGTGGCCGGGACAGCCAACACACCAGCTACTGCGCCCACTCCGGCGCAGGCAGTGGAACCCCTGGTGGCAATGGTGCGGAACCTCTGCAGCCAGGAGGGCAAGGCGCCCCCGAGGAGGTTTGTTGCCCCTGCCCTGCCGGAGGATCTGGAAGAACCTGCTTCCCACCCGTCAGCAAGCCCTGGTGTCCCCGGCCTGGGGGCCCCGGAACCCGTGGACGGCGCCGCCGGGGTTTGCCTCGGCCTGACGGACAGGCCGGAGAAGCAACGGGTAGAACCCCTGGTGTGGGATCCCGCCCACCACGGCCACGCAGCTTTTGTCGGCAGCCCCGTGTCCGGCTCGCAGGCAGCACAGGAACTCGCCGTCCACAAGCTGATCACCAGAGCCGAGGAAGCCCACTTCTACGTCCTGGACGCTGCAGGAAGTTTCCTCGAGCTGGCGGGCGCAGGACGGATGGGCGCCCGGGCCGGACTGGATGACCTGCGGCGAGGGGTGCGGATTCTTGAGCGGTTGGCCGGGGAGCTGGGCCGGCGGAGGAGCCATCCAGCTCCCGGGCAGGTGCGTATTGTCCTGGTCGTTTCGAGCTGGGGATCCTGGGTGTCGGCTTTCCGTTCTGGGCCGCTGGCCTGGGCTGAAGACTTGGTGCACGATCTTGTCCGCGACGGCGCCAAGGCAGGACTCACGGTTCTGCTCTCCGGGGAGCGGGAACTTGTCACGTCCAGATTCTTCGGCGCCGTACCTAACCGCTTCTACTTCCCAGCCGGTTCCACCGAGGAGGGCCGCGCCATGTGGCCCCGGATGTCCTCGTTGCCCTCAGCCGAGGGACGGGCTGTTGCCTTCGGGCCGGTCTCAGGCGGCGGTCCGGCAATCTGCCAGTTCTATCGGAGTGCTGCCCCGGGGCGGCGGGACGACGGTGGCCCGGAGTATCCGGCTTCCCGGGTACCTCCCCTCCGGGTTGAGCCTCTCCCTGCGCTCATCACGGTCCGGCAGGTCGGAGCGATGGCACTACCGGCGGTGGCGCAGCCGCCATCAGATCAGATCCCGGCAGGTCGGTCACCCTCCGCCAGCGACCGCGGGAGGGGTAACACTCCAATACATGCGGTGCAGCGCGATAAGTTGCTGGGGGTGGCCGGCGACGAGGTCGCCGCCGCGTTCTTCCGGGTCCCGGGCAACGCGGTAGTGGCGGTCCTTGGCAGCCCGGGAAGCGGTAAGAGCAACACACTGCGCGCACTGCAGGCGCTTAACCCATCCCAACCGTGGTGCGCGCATCAAGGGCCACCGCACTCCGCAGAAGAGTTTTGGGCCGGGATCCTCCGGCAGGCCGAAGATGGGTCCTTGCTGCGGGAAACAACACTGCTGGTTGACGATGCCGACCAACTTCCGCCTCCGGCGCTAAGGGATCTGGATCACCTGCATTCCTTGGGCCATTCCCTGGTGGTGTCTGCCGCCTACAGTCCCATGCTTTGCCAGCGCGTCCCGCTGATGATGACCGCCCGGGCTTCCGGCGTCGGCCTGTTGCTTGGCCCGCGTTCCATGGCCGATGGCGACCTCTTCGGCGTCCGGTTCGATGTCGAATCCAATGCCCCGCCGGGGCGGGCCGTCTTGATCTCCGGCGGCCGCGCAGTCCCGTTCCAGGTGGCCTGGGCCGGAACCGACGAGTGATCTCGTTCGTGCGTTGGCCTCGACGAGGCCCGTTGCTGCAGCGACGACGGCGTGCCCGGGATCAGGGCGTTGGTGGCGCACTGCCTGTGCGGGACGCGTGGCTGACAACCTTATTGGTGAACAGGAGGACGATGGCAATGGCGGCGGGAACCAGCATCGCCATCCCGGCCAGGACCAGACCGCTGGTCACCGTGGGCACGCCAATAGTGAGGACGAACAACTGGGCCACCAGCGCGGCCGCCCTGGTCCACCGGTACCCGCGGTAGAGGAACACTGCAACCGCGTAAAGCCAGGCCGAGAAAGCGAGCAGGAGGCCCAGGGTAAAGACAGCTCCCCAAAAGGACAGCACCGGGCTTCCACTGAAAAGTTCATAGGCATACCAGCCCGCCGCCACAAGAAGAGCCGTCGCCTCAGCACCAGCAATGGCCGCCACCACCGTCGCAGCGCCCGGGACTCGACCGCGCCGCCAACCAGCCCCGCCGGGGCTGCCCGGATCGCTGGAGGGGGACGGAGTACCTGCTGGGTTTACCGGGGGTCTTGACACACTGGCACCCTACCGGACATAGTCGGACACTGGTGAGGGCCGGAGCCGCCACTGTGATGCATCGCTCAGGTTTCAAGGGATATCAGGCGTTATTACCCCTTGTTTACACAGCGTTAACATGACAGGCTTGATGCAGATGACCAAGGGGGCCCAGAGGGCCCTTTTCCTTTGTAGCCACTAGTGAATAATTTCACAAAGGCACTTCCCAGAAATGGAGCTACTGATCAGCATGGATTGGCGTAACCGCGCAGCGTGCCTCGACAAGGACCCGGAATTGTTCTTTCCCGTAGGGAACACAGGACCGGCCCTGCTGCAGATCGAGGAAGCCAAAAGCGTCTGCCGCCGGTGCCCCGTAGTCGACACCTGCCTCCAGTGGGCCCTCGAGTCCGGTCAGGACGCCGGCGTCTGGGGCGGCATGAGCGAAGATGAGCGCCGCGCCCTCAAGCGCCGCGCTGCCCGCGCACGCCGCGCCTCCTAGAAGCCCCAACACCGGCATCGCGTCGTCCGGCGGGAGAATGTAACCGACGCACAGAGGCCCCGGGACAATCCAGAGATGGATCGTCCCGGGGCCTCCGTCAATTTCACTCCCCCGCCGCGGCCAAGCCGGCCGGACTTTGGGCTCCTAATTGCCGGCCAGGCTCAGCCGGATCTTGACCTCGGTGCCGCCGCCCTCACGGCGCTCCCACGCAATCGTGCCGCCCAGCTCACTGGTGACGAGGGTCCGGACGATCTGCAGGCCCAGGCCCTCCACGTGCGGGGTCTGCGGGAGCCCCACGCCGTCGTCGGCAATGGTCACAGTCAGCTCCTCACCGTCTTCCCCTTCGGATCGGTCGGCTACGAGCCATACTGTGCCGGCCCTCCCTTCCAGGCCGTGCTCCACAGCATTGGTCACCAGTTCGTTGATGACCAGGGCAAGGGGAGTAGCAAGGTCGCTGGGGAGTTCCCCGAAGCTGCCGGAGCGTTCCGTCCTGACCTGCTGAGAGGGGGAGGCCACCTCAGCGGACAGCCGGAACTGGCGTCCGATCAGTTCGTCGAAATCGACGCTCTGCGTCAGCCCCTGGGACAGGGTCTCATGGACCAGCGCAATGGTGGCCACCCGGCGCATCGCCTGCTCCAGGCCTTGTTTCGCTTCGTCGCTCACCATGCGCCGGGACTGCATCCGCAGCAGCGCGGCCACGGTCTGCAGGTTGTTCTTGACCCGATGGTGGATTTCGCGGATGGTGGCGTCCTTGGTCACCAGTTCCATTTCACGGCGGCGCAGCTCGGAGACATCGCGGCAGAGGACCAGAGCGCCGAACCGCTGCTGCTCGTCGCGGAGCGGAATGGCCCGCAGGGACAGGCTTACTCCCCTCGACTCAATCTCGCTGCGCCAGGGCATGCGGCCGGTAACGACCAGCGGCAGGGTCTCATCGACCAGGCGGCGGTCCTTGAGCAGGCCAGCGGTGACTTCCGCGAGCGAACGACCTTCCAGGGACTCCCCGTCACCCAACCGCCGGAAGGCTGAAACGCCGTTCGGACTCGCATACTGCACCACGCCGTCGGCATCCAGCCTGATCAGCCCGTCCCCCACCCGGGGGGCGCCGCGGCGGGATCCTGTGGGCGAGGCAAAGTCGGGCCACAGACCCAGCGTGCCCATCCGCAGGAGATCGTAGGCGCACTGCCGGTAGGTCAGTTCCAGCCTCGACGGCATCCGTGAACTGGAGAGGTCCATGTGGGTGGTCACCACGGCGAGCGTCCTGCCGTTGCGCACCATGGGCACGGCCTCGACCCGCAGGGCCATCTCACTGTTCCAGTTTGTCTCGCTGGAACGCTCGATGGCCCTGCTGTTCCAGGCCTTGTCCACGAGCGGCTGCAGGTCGGAGCGGATGCCCTCACCCACGAAGTCGCTGTGGAATGCCGTGTGGGTGGTGGAAGGACGCACATGTGCCAGGGCAATGTAGCCAAGCTCCGGGTGGGGGAACCAGAGCGCCAGGTCGGCGAACGCAAGGTCCGCGACCATCTGCCAGTCCCCCACCAGGAGGTGCAGCCACTCGGCATCGCCAGGCCCGAAATCAGCGTGTTCCCTGATGGGGTCCGTAAAGATTGCCACTGCACCTCCAGTTGCGGCGCCGAATTCCTAGCGCCGGACGATTGACCTCAAGAGCCTCAATGCTACCGACAGCGAGGCCATGTCGTCGGCCTCGAGCGCGTTCACCTCGTCGAACATGCTCTTTGCCCGGCCCAACTGCTCGGAGTTTTGTGCCTCCCAGTCCTTGAGCCGCGCGTCCGGCGACTCGGCCGTGGACGTGGCGTCCAGCACCGCCGTCGTCATATCCGACACCGTCGAGTACAGGTCATCGCGCAAGGCTGCCCGCGCCAGCGCCTGCCACCGGTCCTGCCGGGGGAGGCTGCTGATCCGTTCAAGGAGTGAGTCCGCATGGAACCGGTTGAATACGGTGTAGTACACCGCCGCAATGTCCTCAACCCGGTCCTTCCGGGAGCGGGCGATCTTGGCGATGTCCAACAGCACAAAGCTCTCGAACAGCTCGGCCCAGCGCAGCGCAAGGCCTTCCGGGAGTTCCCACTCGCGGCCCTTGGCCAGCCATGCCGCAACCCGATCGCGGTCGTCCCCTCGGAGGTAGTCCAGGAGCCGGGCGCGCATGGGATCCATCAGCGGCTTGAACTCCGCCACAACCTCGGCAATGGGCCGCGAGACACTTTCCTGGCTCAGGAGCCAGCGGACTGCCCGGTCAAGGAGCCGGCGGATGTCCAGGTGCACAGTGCTCCAGTGCTCCGTTGGGAAGGACGCCGGCAGGCTGTTAAGTTCCGCCACCATGGCATCGAGCTCGTACACCTCACGAAGCGCCACGAATGCCTTGGCAACGGCTACTTCGCTGGCGGACGTTTCCTCCATGACCCGGAATGCGAAGGTGATGCCGCCGAGGTTGATCATGTCGTTGGCCACCACCGTGGCGATGATTTCGCGCCGCAGCGGATGGGTATCCAGCTCGGCGTCGAAACGCTCACGGAGCTGGTGCGGGAAGTAGGAACGCAGGGTATCCCGGAACCAGGGGTCCTCGGCAAGGTCGCTCTCCCTCAGGGCCGATGCCAACTCGATCTTCGCGTAGGCGGCCAGCACCGACAGCTCCGGAGAGGTCAGCCCCTGGCCCTGCTGCAGCCGTTCCCGCAGGGTCTCCGTGCTGGGCAGCGCCTCCAAATCGCGCTTCAGGTCGGCACTTTTCTCCAGCCAGTCCATGAGCCGCTCGTAGCTCGGGCTCCATTCCGCCACGCGGGTCCGGTCGTTCAGGAGCAGGATGTTCTGGTCGATGTTGTCTTCGAGGACCAGGCGTCCCACTTCATCGGTCATGGCAGCGAGGAACTCTGCGCGTTCCCCGGCCGGCAGCTTGCCGGCGGCGACCATCCGGTCAACGAAGATCTTGATGTTGACCTCATGGTCGGAGCAGTCCACGCCAGCGGAGTTGTCGATGGCGTCGGTATTAAGGATGACGCCCTGGAGGGCTGCCTCAATCCGGCCGCGCTGGGTCATACCCAGGTTCCCGCCTTCGCCCACTACCTTGACCCGCAGGTCGCGGCCGTTGACCCGGATGGCATCGTTGGCTTTGTCGCCCACGGAGGCGTTGGACTCGGCCGACGCCTTGACATAGGTCCCGATCCCGCCGTTGTAGAGCAGATCGGCCGGCGCCAGCAGGATGGCACGCAGCAGCTCGGGCGGGCTGAGCTCAGCGGTTTCCGCTGGCAGCCCCAGTGCGGCCCGGACCTGCGGCGACACGGGAATGGACTTGGCCTGGCGGGCGAAGACACCGCCGCCTTCACTGATCAGCGACTTGTCGTAGTCGTCCCAGGAGGACCTGGGCAGGTCGAACAGCCTCTGCCGCTCCGCAAACGAGGATTCCTCGTCGGGGTTGGGGTCCAGGAAGATGTGGCGGTGGTCAAAGGCCGCCAGCAGGCGGATGTGCCGGGACAGCAGCATCCCGTTGCCGAACACGTCGCCGGACATGTCCCCCACACCAACCACGGTGAAGGGTTCGGTCTGGGTGTCCAGGTCCAGCTCGCTGAAGTGGCGCTTGACCGATTCCCAAGCACCGCGGGCGGTGATGCCCATGGCCTTGTGGTCGTATCCCACGGAACCGCCAGAGGCGAACGCATCCCCCAGCCAGAAGCCGTATTCTGCGGACAGCCCGTTGGCGATGTCAGAGAACGTAGCCGTTCCCTTGTCTGCCGCCACCACCAGGTAGGAGTCGTCGTCGTCATGGCGGACAACGTTCGACGGCGGCACAAGCCGCTCGCCGTCGCCTTCAGTGAGGAGGTTGTCGGTGAGGTCGAGCAGCCCGCGGATGAATGTCTTGTAACTTTCAACGCCTTCCGCCATCCACGCCGCCCTGTCCGTGGAAGGATCCGGGAGCTGCTTGGCGAAGAAGCCGCCCTTGGCCCCTGTCGGTACGATGACGGCGTTCTTGACAGTCTGTGCCTTGACCAGGCCCAGGACCTCGGTGCGGAAGTCCTCCCGCCGGTCGGACCAACGGAGCCCGCCGCGGGCCACCTTGCCGAAGCGAAGGTGCACACCCTCGACCCGAGGTGCGTAAACCCAGATTTCGAACATGGGCCGGGGGAACGGCAGGCCTTCGATCCGGGCCGGATCCAGCTTGAAGCTCAGGTGCGGCTTGTCCTGGTAGAAATTGGTCCTCAGGGTTGCCTCGATGAGGTTCACGAAGGTGCGCAGCACGCGGTCGGCATCAAGGGTGGCCACCTTTTCGATGGACGCTGCCAGTTCCTGCCGTACGGATGCCTGCGCCTCAGCGCGTTCGCTCTCACCGATGGAGGGGTCGAAGCGGGCGGCGAAGAGCGCGGTCAGCCCCCTTGTGACATCGGGATTGGCAAGGAGCGTGTCCGCCATGAAACCGAAAGAGCTGCTGTTGCCCATTTGGCGCATGTAGCGCGCGTAGGCCCGCAGGACCGTGATCTGCCGCCAATGCAGCCCTTCCCGCAGCACCAGGCGGTCGAAGTTGTCCGATTCCGCAGCACCGGTGACAGCCGCGCCGAAGGAGTCGGCAAGAAAGCCGCCAGTAGTCAGCGGATCGACTCCCGCCGGGTACTTCAGGCCCAGGTCGTAGAGGAAGAAGTCCCGATGGTCTGCTGTTTCGATTTCAAAGGGGCGCTCGTCCAGGACCTCGAGGCCGAGGTTGTGGAAGAACGGCAGGATCTGGCTCAGGCTCTTGGGCTCCAACATGTAGAGCTTGACCCTCGCGTCCTCCTCCAGTGTTGCCCCTGCACCTTCGGGAAGGTACACGTGCACGCCGGGACGGTCCTGCCGCGCGCCGGCGCTGCGCTCTGCAGCGGCCCCGTACTTTTCGAACCGCGCGATGTCTTCGAGGGCATCCTCAACTTCATAGTCAACCCGGTAGCTGGCCGGGAACGCCTCCGCCCAGGTCGCCGCGAGTTCCTTGGCCTCTGCCGCGTCGCGGCCCTCGCGCAGGACCTCCGCGATGCCTTCACTCCACGACCTCGCTGCCCGGACCAGCCGCTTCTCCAGCTCGTCGCTGTTGACGTGGCTTACGTCGGCATCCTTGGGCAGCCGGATCCGGAAGAACAGCCGCGCGAGTGCCGATTCGGTCATGCGGGCTTCATAGTCGATCGAGACTGCCTGGAAGGTCTCCCGCAGTTCCTGTTCGATGCGGAGCCTGACGTTGGTGGTGTACCTGTCCCGGGGCAGGTAGACCACGGCAGACATGAAACGGCCGTAGATATCGGGCCTCAGGAACAGCCGGGTGCGCCGGCGTTCCTGCAGTTTCTGGATTCCAAAGGCGGTCGCGGCGAGATCGGGGATTTCGATCTGGAAGAGTTCGTCGCGCGGGTACGTTTCCAGGATTCCCAGGAGGTCCTTGCCGGAATGCGAGTCCGGGGGGAACCCTGCGTTCTGCAGCACCGCGTCCACCTTTTCCCTGACGATGGGAATGTCGCGGACGGAACCCGCGTAGGCACTGGTGGCGAAGAGCCCGATGAAGCGGCGTTCACCGTTCACGTTGCCCGCGGCGTCGAAGCTCTTGATGCCAATGTAATCAAGGTAGGCGGACCGGTGAACGGTGGACCGCGAGTTGGCCTTGGTGATGACGAGGGCGCGCTTCTCCCGGGCCTTTTTGCGGCCGGTGTCGGTGAGGTGCTGGATGTGGGGCGAATCCGCGGATGCCCGGAGCAGGCCGAGGCCGCTGTCCTCGCGCAGTTCGAGGACATCTTCGCCGTCAACGTTGAGCAGGTCGTATTCGCGGTAGCCAAGGAACGTGAAGTTCCCGTCGTCGAGCCACCGCAGCAGGTCCTTGGCCTGCCGGAGTTCGGCAATCTGGGCGGAGTTGGCAACCCGGTCCAGGCTTTCGGCGATTTCCAGCGCTTTCTGGCGCATCCTGGGCCAGTCCTCGACGGCCGCCCTGACGTCGTTCAGGACGCGGGTCAAGCCTGCGAGCAGTGCGGCCTTGGCTTCGTCGGAGACGCGGTGGATTTCGACGGCGATCCATGACTCCATGTGGGAGGCATTTTCGCCCTGCGCGATGAGATGGGAGAGGTTAGGCATGGCCGCTGTGTCACCACTTGAAATCCCCAAGTGCGCGGGAACCCTGTTGACCTTGACCAGTTCGCCGCTTTCCCGGTTCCTCGTGGCCACGAAGAGCGGGTGGACTACCAGCCTGATGGCGGCATGCTGGCGGACAAGCTCGGCGTTGACGGAGTCAACAAGGAACGGCATGTCATCGGTGACGACAAAGATAACGCTGCTGTCTTCCTCGTCGATGATCGATACATTTGCCTGCCCGGGCTGCCGGACGGATGCCGCCCGTCGGTGCTCGGCGGCACGCGCCTCCAGGACATTCTGGGGGTAGCTTCGGGCATCTTCCTCAGCCAGGTGCTGGTAGTAGTCCCCCATGAAGCCTTCAAAGCCTTCAATGGACAGGGGCTGGTCCTCCACACTGGATCCAGACGACATCGACAACGCCTCCATTAGAGATATTCGCTGCACCCTTGCAGCTCTTATGGCGAGCCTAGTCCTTTGCCCTGCGCCGTGGTGTGGAAGAAAATACAGAGGATCTCGATTTTCGCTGGTCGGGTGCACAAACGAGCTCGCGGATTGCACGCCGCAGCGCCGAGTCCGGAGAGGCCTCCAGCAGCAGGGACCCCGCAAGGAGCGCGGCGTCGGCGGCGGCGGGATCGTGGGGCAGGAAAGCCTTGAGCTCCGAAGCCGGGCCGTAGCGTTCCCAGGCTTCCCGCAACTGGCGCTCCGGCGCCCTCCCCACGGAGGAGGACCGCACCTTGTTCATCACGACAGTCGGCGACGCCTGCGGCACGGCGCCCTCCAGTTCCGCGAGGGCACGCACCATCCGTGGTACGCCTACGGGATCAGCAGCGCCGATCGCGTATACGCAGTCAGCCAGTTCCAGCGGGCACAGGGTGGCCGCATTCCGCCGCGGCGCCATGGTGTCGAAGCTAAGTTCTTCATCGGCCTCAAGGCAAAAGCCGGTGTCGACCACCACAACTTCCGCGATCTGCCGGGCCCGTTCAAGGACGAGCGCCAGGGCAGTGGCCCTCAGTTCCGTCCAACGATCGGCCCGGGTGATGCCCGTCAGCACCCGGAACGTTCCGGACGCCGTGGAAACGGTGGCGGCCACCTTCCGCAGGGCGTCTGAGTCCAGCAGGCCTTGGTCTGCAAGCCGGCACGCCTGGGCAAGTCCGGCTGACTCATCCAGGAGGCCCAGTACCGCCGCGATGCTGGCCCCGTAGGTATCGGCGTCGACCAGCAGCACGTCCCGGCCATCGGCGGCCATCTCCCCGGCAATATTCACTGCGATCGTAGTGCGGCCGGGTGACCCGGCAGGACCCCATACAACGATCAGCTCGCCGGAGGGGTGGGCCTCCGCCTCGGCATCGGGCTGCACCGGGTCCGTAGCCAGGGCCGCCCCGGTGTCAGCGGCCCCACTCACATTGGCGGGCCGGGCCATACCGGTCAGCTGGGCGACGGCGTCGGCGATCCGGTCCGAAAGCTCCGCGGCCTCCACGCCTGTCAGCGTCGATGCCACGCCAATCTTCCGGAGCCGGGCTGCCTCGTCGGCATCGTCCGTCAGCGCAATGACCGCCACTCCGACAGCACCAAGGCGGTCGACGAGGGAAGCTGTCAGGCCTTCGGACCCCTCGGCAACCACGGCAGCCCGTGCCAGTCCGCTTTGGCAGGCGGCAAGAAGCTCGGGAAGTTCCGTACACCTCCGAACCACCGTGACGGGTCCGTGGAGCCTTTCGAGGCCGCCCACCAGATTTTCCTGGCGCTGGCCAACGGTGACCACCGGGATGCTCATCGGGCGCCGCCCGGATTCCACACAACGGATATCTTCGCGTCATTGGCCTGGGCACCCAGGAGTGCCGGCATTTGCTTATCCTCCACCAGGACCATCAGCACCGTCGTCTTGGACGAGCCGAGGGCAGTTGAACCAGTGGTAACCTCAGCAATTTCGGCTCCGGGAAGGATGAGCTTCGGCTCGCTGAATCCGTTCTTGGCATCAGGTTGCGCCACCCAGACGTCAACCCTGGCACCGGCAGTTGCCTGCGACGGCAAAGTCTGCGTGATGTTGAGGGCAACGGGCTTTCGGTCCAGCCTGTCCGCACTGCCGACGCTTGCCTTGGGGACCAACTGGTCCTTGCCGATCCGCTGCACGGCGACAACATCCTGTGGCAGGCCGTCGGCTGCGGTGATGTAGTGCTGTTCGGTATCGCCCAGGCGCACCTTGGCGCGGATCACGTTCTCCAGCGTCAGTCGCTCGCCCACAGCAATGCCGTCCCGTGCAGCGAAGACCTCGGTGGTGCGGTCGGCACTCCCCACCAGGAAGGTAACGCCTGCGATGGACACCAGGACCAGAAGAACGCCCACCAGCAGCCGGGGATCCTTCCAGGATGGGCGCTTCAACCGTGGTGCAGTGGCGCTTGAATCTGGAACCATACCGCTCTCCCCCTAGGTATATGGACCTGCCCGCTCTGGCCGGACTCCTCATTGTTACCGCCAGGGCCGGGGAACAAAAGTCATTTACCTAAATAATGACCATCTGTGGAAAACAGGCACAAATGATGCCAGATGATGGCAAAATGGATCCATGCCCAGGTTCCTCACGCTCGCGGATGTCGCTGAGCAGCTCCAGATCAACTCCCCCGCCGCTTACGCGTTGGTCCGCAGCGGTGAGTTGAAGGCCATCCAGGTGGGCGGCCGCGGACAGTGGCGCGTCGAAGAAAAGATGCTGGAGCAGTACATCGAGGAACGGTATGCCGAGGCCAGCCGGATGATCCAGGAGTCACGCTCGAAGTCGGTGTGACTCCGCTACACGGAGCCAGCTTTAGGTGACCTGATCATCGCCAGGGCCGTGAAAGGTATGGCTGACACCTGCACCACGCTGTGGGTCCTCCGGGCCTCCCCCGGGCTGACCACGGCCAGGTCGATGTAGTCCCCGCCAACCCGGTCGATAACTCCAGTCAGCCGTCCGGCCCCACCGTCAAGTGTCACAGTTACCTCTGCCCGGTCGCGTGCCAGCGCCCGCAGGGAATGCGCCAGTCCAATCGCCCGGCGGACGGCTGAGTTCTCCGGGCGGATATGCCTGCCGAGACCCACGTAACGCGCTGCAGCGGCGTAGGGAACCAGCACCTGATGCCGGTCTTCATCCAGGACCAGGGCATCCGCCCCGACATGGGTCAGTTCGCCCACCGCAGACTCGCCGGAGAGCAGATGGACCCCGACCCTGCAGCCAATAACCGCCCGCAGCCTGTCTTCGAGCCGCAGGCCAACCATCTCGGCCCGTGTCCGCTCGCTGACCTCACCGTCCAGCGCCAGCCGGTCAGCCTCCGCGAGCTGGCTTTCCATGTCATTGAAGAGGGCATCCCAGCGCATCCCGTCAGCGTAGGATGCTCCGCCGCCGCCAGTCAACGCGCATTCTTTTCATTCCAACGTCTGGACAAACACTTCCCAGAAGGGCCAAACTGGACCAAACAGCATCAAAGTACATCAAATAACTTTAAAGGTGGAGAAATGGGTCGATCTAACTGGACGTGGCCGCAGGACGCCGCCATGGTGGTGGCCCTGCTGATGCTCGGCTTCCTGCTCAGCGTCCTGGGGGCAGGGCTGCTGGCACAATGGCGGGTTTCGACAGGCAGCGCGCAGGAGGCATCCGTTGAATTCCTCCTGGCTGCGGCCGCGGCCGTTGCCGGCATTGGGCTCTTGCTGTGGTGGGCATTCTCGATGGCGTGTGCCGGAACCTCCCTCCTGCTGGAACGGTTGGGGCGGCATAGGGCCGCAGCCGCCGCCCGGAAGTTCTCTCCCGCCTTCATGCGGAGGGCACTGGTAGCAGCCCTCTCGATACAACTGATGGCAGGGGCCGCAGCACAGGCGGCCACCCCTGGGCCGGGGCCGGAGTGGACACCAACATACGGGCAATCCTCCGCGGCTGCCTCCACCCCTGCACCCGACCAAGGTGTTCCGGCGCCGGGCCGGAACGGCCGGCCCGGGACGTCGCCCCCGTCCCAACAGGCCAGCACGGAGAGCCCAAGGACCGTTATGGAAAGCGCCTCGCCACAATGGCAGCCAACTGCCGGGATGCCACCCGCCACGCTTACCCCGGGGTGGCAGCCCGCTTCCCCTGTCGTGGAACCTGGCCTGCTCGCCACACCCCCAAGCAGGACGGTGGCGGGGCCGGAGCCGGAGGGCTATGGAACGAACACCCCGCCGGACGGAGTTACGGTGCTCGCCGGGGACACCCTGTGGTCCATCGTGGCAGCCCAGTTGGGTCCCGGGGCATCGGATGTGGACATAGCACTTGAGTGGCCGCGGTGGTATGCAGCAAACCGGGCCTTGATTGGCGGCAGCCCGGATGTCCTGCTTCCGGGCCAGATCCTTCAGGCGCCCGCAGCCCCCTAGCCTCCACCGGCCCCGTTCGCGCCCGCCCCGCCTCCGGCAGGACCCGGGAAGTCCCAGCACTCTGCCCTCAAGTCGTACCTGCCTGGCCGGCCGAGCCGGCCAACGCCAGTACTGCCGCTCAAACCATCAGCTAATTGAAGCAAGGGGAAATCAAATGACCGCAGTGACACCGGTACGGGCCGTCCAGGAGATGGCCGCCAACACCGTCAACGGAGGATCGGGCCTGGTTAAACCCGCGTCGGGGACAGGCGCGGCAGCGCCCGCGGGGCCGCCCCACGGTGCGAACTCTCCCTCATTGCGGCCCGTCAGCGAGGCGGCGGAAGTCAGAGCCATCACCAGGGGGACGATCCAGGCGTCCATGGAAGTCCTGGCCGGGGTCCGCCCTATCCACCAGTTGGCGCGGCGCCTCGATCCACGGTGCCTCGCATCGCTGCAGCACCGGGCCGCACTGATCAGGAGGGAACTTACGAGGACGGGAAATCCCGCGCTGGCCCGTCTCCACCGGAATTCCACTGTCCGGTCAGTACGGGTTTGCGAGGTCGCCGAGGGGATTTACGAGGCAAGTGCCGTCGTGGTGGATGACGTCCGGGCGCGCGCCGTTGCCGTCCGCCTTGAGCGCAGCAAGCAGGTTTGGCGGGTCGTTGAACTCGTTATCGGATGACACTTCGGAAAAGGCAGCGCGAAATATAGGCGCTGTCCGACAAGCAAACAGGGCAGGGGCCCTGCGGCCCCTGCCCTGTTTACCAACGCCGTCGGCGGTTTTGCGACGGTGCCGCTACTTCTTCTTTTTCTTCGCGGGGCGCTTGGCTGCGTCCTGTGCAGCCGCTTTGGCAGGGTTGCCGGAGCGTCCGCTTCCCGCGCGGGTTTCCACCCGGGTCTGCGTGCCGCCGCTCTCACTCGGAGCCGTGTACTGAAGCTGCGCCGGCTTTTCGGGGGCCTCGAGGCCGGCCGCGTGAACCTGCGGGTCCACGTGCTCTGTGTGGCCACCGGCGGCGTCCGGAACCACAACATCCTGTGCCGGCGTCACTTCCACCTCAAGGTTGTACAGGAAGCCCACGCTTTCCTCCCGAATGGCTTCCATCATGCTTTGGAACATGGCGAAACCCTCGCGCTGGTACTCCACCAGGGGATCACGCTGCGCCATGGCGCGCAGGCCGATGCCCTCCTTGAGGTAATCCATCTCGTAGAGGTGTTCCTGCCATTTGCGGCCAATGACGGACAGGACCACACGGCGTTCGAGCTCGCGCATGCTTTCCGGGCCGATGACCTCCTCGCGGGACTGGTACACCAGCCGCGCGTCGGAGAGGATCTCCTCCTTCAGCAGTTCCACCGTGACCCTGGACTTGCCGCCGGCTTCTTCGATGATGTCTTCAGCGGTAACGCTGACAGGGTAGAGCGTTTTGAGGTTGGTCCACAGCTGGTGGAAGTCCCAGTCGTCCCCGTTCCCTTCTGCGGTGGCGGCGTCGATCAGGGCCGTGATGGTGTCCTCGATAAAGAACTGAACCTTCTCGTGCAGGTCATCGCCCTCAAGGATGCGGCGGCGGTCGCTGTAGATGGCTTCGCGCTGGCGGTTGAGGACGTCGTCGTATTTCAGGACGTTCTTGCGCTGCTCGGCGTTCCGCCCCTCCACTTGTCCCTGGGCGGAGGCGATGGCCCGCGATACGAGCTTCGATTCGAGCGCAACGTCGTCCGGCACGGAGCTGTTCATCAGCCGTTCCGCGGCGCCGGAGTTGAAGAGCCGCATGAGGTCATCGGTCAGCGACAGGTAGAAGCGGGACTCGCCGGGGTCGCCCTGGCGTCCGGAGCGGCCGCGGAGCTGGTTGTCGATGCGGCGTGATTCGTGGCGCTCGGTGCCCAGGACGTAGAGTCCCCCGAGGTCCAGGACTTCCTCGTGTTCGTCTTTGACGGACTGCTTGGCTGCTTCGAGCGCGGCGGGCCACGCGGCCTCGTACTCTTCTGAGTTCTCCTCCGGATCAAGCCCGCGCTTGGCAAGTTCGGCGACGGCTGTGAATTCGGCGTTGCCGCCCAGCATGATGTCGGTACCGCGGCCTGCCATGTTGGTGGCCACGGTAACAGCGCCCTTGCGTCCCGCCTGGGCGACGATGGCAGCTTCACGGGCATGGTTCTTGGCGTTCAGGACCTCGTGGCGGATGCCTTCCTTGGCGAGCAGCTTGGACAGGTACTCGCTCTTCTCCACGCTGGTGGTGCCCACGAGGACGGGCTGGCCCTGTTCGTGGCGTTCGGCGATATCGCGCACCACGGCGTCGAACTTCACAACTTCGTTCTTGAAGACGAGGTCCGGCTGGTCGATCCGCTGCATGTCCCTGTTGGTGGGAATGGCTACGACGCCGAGCTTGTAGGTGCTCATGAACTCGGCCGCCTCAGTCTCGGCGGTACCGGTCATGCCGGAAAGCTTGCCGTACATGCGGAAGTAGTTCTGCAGCGTCACGGTGGCGAGGGTCTGGTTCTCCGCCTTGATCTCGACGCCTTCCTTGGCCTCGATCGCCTGGTGCATGCCTTCGTTGTAGCGCCGGCCTGCCAGGATGCGGCCGGTGTGCTCGTCAACGATCAGCACTTCGCCGTCCAGGATGACGTAGTCCTTATCGCGCTTGAACAGTTCCTTGGCCTTGATGGCGTTGTTCAGGAACCCAATCAGGGGCGTGTTTGCCGACTCGTACAGGTTGGAGATGCCGAGGTAGTCTTCGACCTTCTCGATGCCGGTTTCCAGCACGCCCACCGTGCGCTTCTTTTCGTCGACCTCGTAGTCCTTGTCCGCCTGCAGCCGGAGCACGACCTTGGCGAATTCGCTGTACCAGCGGTTGGTGTCCCCCTGCGCCGGGCCGGAGATGATCAACGGCGTACGTGCCTCGTCGATGAGGATGGAGTCGACTTCGTCCACGATGGCAAAGTTGTGGCCGCGCTGGACAAGCTCGGTCCGGTCCCAGGCCATATTGTCGCGCAGGTAGTCGAACCCGAACTCATTGTTGGTTCCGTAAGTGATGTCGGCTGCGTACTGCTGGCGGCGGACAGCCGGGTCCTGGTTGGCGAGAATAACGCCGCTGGTCAGGCCAAGGAAGCGGTAGACGCGGCCCATGAGCTCGGACTGGTATTCGGCGAGGTAGTCGTTGACTGTGACCACGTGGACGCCCTTGCCGGTGAGGGCATTCAGGTAGGCGGGAGCGGTCGCCACCAGGGTCTTGCCTTCACCGGTCTTCATTTCGGCGATATTGCCGAGGTGCAGGGCGGCGCCACCCATCAGCTGGACGTCGAAGTGGCGCATGCCCAGGGTGCGGGATGACGCTTCACGGACAGCGGCGAACGCTTCCGGAAGCAGGTCGTCGAGCTTTTCGCCGTCCTGGTGGCGTGCACGGAGGCGGTCCGTTTCTTCCCGCAGTTCCGCGTCGGTAAAGGTCTTGAACGAGTCTTCGAGGGCGTTGATGGAATCGGCATAGTTCCTCAGCTGCCGGAGTGTTTTCTTGTCACCCGTGCGGAGAATTTTTTCGATAAGTGATGCCACGTGAAGATGCTCCCAGTCTGATGCCGCCGAATTCTGGCGTGTTCAGTCTACGGGAGAGACACGCGGCCGGTGCCCCTTTTCCCTGAGAGCGGATCCTCCCTACAGCCGTGCCACCTCATGGGCCAGGGCGGCGGACAGGTCCCCAACCGGCTCCACTTCGGCGTGGGGCAGGCCAAGCCATTGGGCCATGAGGGCCAGCTCAGCCGCGAGTTCGACGGCGGTGTCCGGGGGTGCGTCCGGCTCGGCGAAGGCGGACCTCACCAGAAGCCGCCCTGTGGCCCGCTCCGCTTTGAGATCCACCCGTGCCACCATCCGGTCGCGCAGCAGGAAAGGGAGCACGTAGTAGCCGTAGCGCCGTTTGGGCTTCGGGGTGTAGATCTCGATCCGGTAATGGAATCCAAAAAGTTCGAACAGGCGCCGCCGCTCAAAGACCAGGGAATCGAACGGGCTCAGCAGCGCACGCCCGGTGGCCTGCCGCGGCAGCACCGAATCCACGTGCCGGAACACCGTCCGTCGCCAGCCGGCCACAGTAACGGGTTCGAGCCTGCCGCGCTCCACAAGATGCTCAACGGCCAGGGCCGTTGCCTTGACCGGGGTCCGGAAGTAATCGGCGAAGCAGCGAATGCTGCCGATCCCTTGGGCCTGGGCTGCCGCCTCGGTCAGGCGGCGGAGTGCGGCCACGGGGTCACCCTCCGATGCCGAGGACGCCTGGTGTGGAAGCACCTTGGAGGTCAGCGTGTACCGGCGTTCGAACTGGGCGGTCCTGGAAGCGGCGGACACCAGTCCTTCTTCGAAGAGGTGCTCGAGGACACGCTTCACGGCGTTCCAGTTCCATCCCCAGTTCTCTGCCTGCCTATCCTCGACATGCCCGATCCGTGACGTCAGTTCCGACGCCGTCATGGGCCGGGACCGGGCGAGCACCGCCAGAATCCTGGCCGCCACGTCGTCGCGGAGCACGGGGTCCATGCGGGAGGCGCCTACCCAAGCGCGTTTCTGCCATAGAAGGAGGTCCCCGTAGTGCTCGGGCCGGATGAAGCTTGCTTCGTGGGCCCAATACTCAAGCATCCGCCGCGGTTGGCTGCCGGACATGCGTTGCAGGATGTCCCGGTCGTAGTTGCCAAGGCGTGAATAGAAGGGCAGGAAGTGGCTGCGGACCAGGACGTTGACGGAATCGATCTGGACGAGCTGGAGACGGGCAAAGGTGCGGCCCACCGTCCGTGCTGTCACGGGGCCGGTGGGCCGTCCTCTGTGGAGTCCCTGCGCTGCCAGTGCGATCCGCCGTGCCTGGTCCAGGCTCAGCGATGCCGGCAATTCAGTCCTCTCTGGTGGTTGATGCCACCTTAAGCGTTGGCGGGGGCGTCGTCCGAGCGGTAGGCAAGGACCTTTTCTTCGACCACTGTGTCCCCTGGTTCGCATTCGTGGTCCAGGGTGATGACGCCGTAGGTCCAGCCGCGGCGGCGGTACACGACCGACGGCGTGTTGGTGGCCTTATCGACGAAGAGATAGAAGTCGTGGCCCACAAGCTCCATGTTGTCCACGGCGTCGTCAAGCGTCATGGATGCAGCGGGAAAGACCTTGCGCCGGATCAGCACCGGCGAATTCCCGGCCGGGATGTCGTTCTCGACATCGTAGGGGGACTTTTCCTCGGCTGCCTGCGCGGATTCGCTCCAGCGGTTGGCCTCAAGGTACAGCGGCTCGTGTGCGCTGGCGGGTTCGAGGGAAGCGGTGGCTTCACGGACAGCCTTGGGGGTGTGGCGGCCATGGTGGACCTTTTTGCGGTCCTTTGCGCGGCGGAGCCGTTCAAGCAATTTGTTGTAGGCGAGGTCAAAGGCGGCAAATTTGTCTGCGGCGCTCGCTTCGGCGCGGATTACAGGGCCCCGGCCCAGGACTGTCACCTCGACGGTCAACTGGTCGCCGGTCTGCCGGGCATTGGTCTCCTTGGAGACTTTCGTATCGACCCGCTGGATCTTGTCGCCAAGCGATTCGATCTTCGCGATCTTTTCCCCGGCGTACTCGCGGAACCGGTCTGAAACGGTCAGATTTCGTCCGCTGATCATAAACTCCATGGTGCCCTCCAAATGACTTCGGTGACACGACGGCGGCGCTTCCTTGGGCCGGGCTGTCTGACAGTCGAGCCCCTCTCCGAGCCGCCATCGAAAGGTACATTCTGTTCTTGGTACCCACCACCGACGTTAGTTCATAGCCACCTGTTATTCATCCTTTCCCGGTTTATTTTTTTCTAAGTCATGGCTCCTCCCGTGCGGTGCGGGGGCCGGAGCGGCGGGGCCGGAGGCATCGGTCGGGCGTGTCGCCGCAAGCACGACGGCGCCCCTCACCTGGGCGCCGGCGACATGCAGGGCACGGGCTGCTTCGCCGATGGTGGCGCCGGTTGTCAGGACGTCATCGATGATGATGCAGGGACGCCCCTGGACCCTTTGGCGGCTTCCCGGAGGGACCCGCATGGAACCTCTGACCCGTTGCGCGCGGGCTCCCCTGCCCAGTCCTTTTTGGCCGCCCATACGGCCGGGGAACAGGAGGCCGGGTCCTGGCTTCCTGGCCAGGACATCCGCAATTTCGAGCCCCGGCAACTGCCGTGCCGCTTCTTTCAGGAGCAGGTGGACCGGACTGAAGCCCCGGTTGAGGTAGGCGGCGGTGCCGGTGGGGACCGGAACCAGCAGGATCCCGCTGCGGCCCCGGGCTGCAGCGCTGACCGCCGCCGCAAGTGCCCTGCCCAGACTCCTGCGAAGCTGGTGCTGGCCGTGCCGTTTGAAAGACAGCAGGCCCTGGGCCAGTTCGTCCCGGTACACACCCGCGGCAACCACCGGCAGCATGATGGTCCCGTCGACGTCCATCAAAGCGGGTGCCCCGCTTTCAGCCCGGAAGGGGCTCCGGGCCAGCCGGCGGATGCGGCTGCCGCAGGATGCGCAGAGCGTGCGGTCCTCCGCACCGCAGCAAACACAGTCAACCGGCACCCCCAAGGCCAGGAGATCCGCTGCTGCGCCGGACAGCCAGTCCGCAAGGCGCAGGAGGACGGCCGCGTGCTCGTCCCGGTGCAGGGCCGGGAACGGAGGTGGCGGATGAAGGTCCGGGTCCATCCTCCGGGTATCCCGGGGGCCTGGCCCCGTTGTGCCGCCTCCGCCTGATTTGCCGTTCACTCTTCCACCATGCATCAGGTACGCCCGGCGGTCCTGGCCCCTGCGCAGCTATGTGGACAAGTCCGCCAGCGCCGGCACGCCGGAACGGGTACGGCGTGGAAAGCAAGGGCTTGGAAGCCGGCCTCAGCCCGGAAAAGCGGGATCGATTGGGCCCTTGATCTGCGGCGACCAACCGTTGCCCAGCCGCTGGAAGATCCCCTCTCCGGACTGGACATAGATATCGTCCGCACCGTTCCCGGCGCTGATGGCAACCAGCCCGGGCCAGGGAGCAAGCTGCTGCGGCTGCCCGGAGGCGAGCGAGAGAAGTTCCGGCGTGACGTTGGCCCCGGCTGCCCCCTTCATGACGACAACAGTGGTGCCATTCACCCAAACCCCCTGGTCGGGATCGCCGGCGCTGGCCAGGGTGATCGGAGCCGTCAGTTCGCGCGGCGTGCCGTCACCGGCGCGGATCACACCCGTCACCTGCACCTTGGATTTCCCGTTCTGTTCAGAGATGACCAGGGCGCGCACGCCGTCGCGCGAGATGCGGAATTCCTTCACCGTCCGGCCGGCAAGCCACGACGGCGCCAGCGTCACCGACGGGACAGGCGCCCCTTCGGCCACGCCGGTGGGGTGGAACGCCACGACTTCGGTGGCGCCGGAACCCCCGGGGCCCGCCGTCCACACCCAGTCGCTGACGCTGAAGGACGGCCTGCTGAGGGTCGCGCGTGTGGTCAGGGCACGCGCAGGTTGCCCCGGGCTAATGCTGTAAAGCGTGGTGCGGCCGTCGTTGAGGAAGGCTGCCGTCTGCGACACCGGAGATTCTGCCGGATAGCGCGGGTTGAGGGCCGAGACCGGCTGCATGTCGGGCAACGGTGAAACCCGGTTGTTCTCATAACGCACCAGCTCGTTGCCACTGATGGCGATCTGGCGCGACGGCACGGTCCTGTCCAGCACCGGAGGAAGGACCGATCCGTTGTCCTCCACGCGCACCAGGTCCTGGTTGGCGCGCAGTTCAACATTGACCACATCCGGCTGGCTGCGGAAGGTCAAGGTCAGCTGCATCTGCATGCGCAGCCGGTCCTCCGCCGAGGATTCCGTCAGCTCCTTGGCGGTCAGGTCCACCTGCGCGGCCCCGGAGACCACCGGAACGGATTCACGGGCCAGCTTGATGCCAGAAGGGAACGCGCTGGCGACGGCGCCGCGCAGGTAGGGCGCCGGACCGGACAGCAGCGCGCTGGTCATCGCTTTGACGGTCTTGTTTTTCAAGAACCAGCGGACGTCCGGGATGGCGTAGGTAAAGGTGGGGTCGTAGAAGTAGATGGGATACGCCCCGTAGATGACTTTGAACGTTTCCTCGGCGATGGCGGTCCCGTCAGGAATTGCAGAGATGCGCCACTCGCCGTCCACCTGGGTCACGGTCACGGGAATACGTTCCACGGTGCCCGGCGGCGATTGGGTGGCGATGCCGTCAGCGTCCACGGTGTAGGAGACATCGAGCTCATAGTTGAAGACGTTCTCGGTGTCCGTGGGGACAACGCGCGCCTCGCGGTAGACGAGTGCGCGTTTGTCCGGTTTCCAGGACACGGCCGATGCCTGTGTCAGGTACTGCCGCGCCACCGCGTAGTCGTCCTCGTAGCCGCTGCCGGCCCGGTAGAAGTAGTCGATGATGGTCTCGGGTGACGCGCCGGGCTGCGGAGCTGCGGGCAGGAAGACGGGGGCACTGACGTTGCCGGCGCTGCTTTCGCTGCTCTTTCCCACCGGCCCCGAGGTGGGAATCCGTGCGCAACCCGCCAGGAGGACCATCAGCAGCGCGAGCAGTGCCGCCGGGTACCTGGTATGGCGGATGCCGGCCCTCATGGTGTCTCCTCCGGGGGCTGGACCGGAGCAGGCGCGGCCGCACCTGTCTGCAGCAGCAGCATGTTCTTGTAGTCCTGTTCCGCAGGGATGGTTCCCGGCGCCCCGGGTATGGTGGCGTCCTTCGGTTCCAGCTGGACAGGCGACTCGGTAATCGCACCGTCCTGGCGCAACGGCAGGGTCAGCCGGAAGTTGGCGCCGTCGCCCTTCCTCCCCCACGCCTGCAGCCAGCCGTGGTGCAGCTTGGTGTCCTCCATGGCGATGGAGAGCCCCAGCCCGCTGCCTCCCGTGGTGCGGGCGCGGGCAGGATCGGCGCGCCAGAACCTGTCGAAGACGCGGGCGGCCTGGGCCTGGTCCATCCCGATGCCGTGGTCCCTGACGGCAACCCCTACAGCCGTTTCATTCACCGCAACGGTGACGGTCACCGGCCTGCCCTCGCCGTGCTCCACGGCGTTCAAGATGAGGTTGCGCAGGATGCGGTCGATCCGGCGGGCGTCCATTTCCACGATGACGGCGTCTTTGGGTGCCGTAAAGAGGATTTCCGAGCCGTATTCCGCAGCCACCGGGGCGGCCCCTTCGATGACGTGGGCAATGACCTGGAGGAGGTCCTCAGGTTCGGCATCGAGGACTGCTACGCCTGCATCGAACCGGCTGATTTCGAGCAGGTCCGAAAGGAGCGACTGGAACCGCTCCACTTGGTTGTAAAGCAGCTCGGCGGACCGTTTGTTGATCGGATCGAAATCGTCACGGGCGTCATAGAGCACTTCCGCAGCCATCCGGACCGTGGTCAGGGGCGTCCTCAGCTCGTGCGAAACGTCCGATACAAAGCGCTGCTGCATCTGCGAGAGCGTGGCCAGCTGGGTGATTTGCTCCTGCAGGCTGGCCGCCATGTGGTTGAAGGAGGCCCCAAGGCGGGCCACTTCGTCCTCGCCCTTTACCACCATGCGCTCCTGCAGTTGGCCGGCGGCGAGCTTTTCGGAAACCATGGCAGCGTGGCTTACCGGGCTGACCACGTTGCGCGTGACATACCAGGCCACGGCGCCGATCAGGAGGACCAGTACCGCACCGCCGGCCCAGAGGACGCTTTGGATCTCATTCAGTGTTTGCTGCGCGGTGTTGAGGTCGTAGATAAGGTACAGCTCGTAGACGGTGCCGTTGAAGGTGACCTTGTTTCCGACGGCGATGCCCGGCCGGTCTTCGGTCCCCACCGGGATGACGGTGGACGCCCAGTACTGGTCCTTGCCCGATTCCTGGACAGCCTTGCGCAGCTCCGGAGGGATGACGCTGACCGTTAGTTGGTCGGACGCGCGGGACTCGACCCAGCGGTTACGGGGTTTTGTCTGGTTGGGCATCGCTTCGAAGACATAGCGCCGCTGGATGACCGAACCGCGCCCTTCCACGGCGCTGAGGGTGTCGGAAACCAGGGTGATGACGCTGGACTGGTCGGTGACCTGGGCGCCGTCGAACGTTTCCTGCACCTGCTTGACGTTGTAGCGTGTCTCGGATTCGGCCTGCGTCAGCCGCTCCTGGAAGAGGTTGTTGGCGATCTGGTTGGACAGGTATGCCCCGACGACGGCAAACGATGTGACGGCCAGCATCAGGGTGGTGAGGACGGTTCGGAACTGCAGGGACCGGCGCCAGCGCTGCTGCAGCGCCCGGCCGAGGTACCTCAGCCCCGGAAGGAACCTGCGGACACCGGTGCCGACCAGCCGTGCCACGCGCAGCGCCACGATGAGCGCGCGGCGCTGCCAGATCCGGGCACGGAACACCACATGCCGAAGACCCGGTGCCGGTGTGCTGCCGGGCCCAGGCGCGTCGTGCGGTTCGCCGGCCGGGGAAGTCCCGTCCTGGGCGGCGGGGTCAGACCCCTGCTTTGTAGCCGACACCACGCACCGTCAATACAACTTCCGGGGCCTCCGGGTCCTGTTCGACCTTGGACCGCAGGCGCTGGACATGGACGTTGACCAGGCGGGTATCGGCGGCGTGGCGGTAGCCCCAGACCTGCTCCAGCAGCAGTTCCCGGGTGAAGACCTGCCACGGCTTGCGGGCGAGCGCCACCAGCAGGTCGAACTCCAGGGGGGTCAGGGAAATGCGCTCGCTGCCCCTGCTGACGGTGTGGCCGGCGACGTCGATGGTGATGTCCGCGATCTTCAGCGTTTCGGGGGCCTTCTGGTCGCCGGGGCGGAGGCGGGCGCGCACGCGTGCCACCAGTTCGGCGGGCTTGAACGGCTTGGGCACGTAGTCATCGGCACCGGATTCCAGTCCGCGAACGACGTCGGAGGTATCGGACTTGGCGGTCAGCATGACGATGGGGACGTCTGACTCGCCGCGAATCTGCCGGCATACCTCGATACCGTCCATGCCGGGAAGCATGAGGTCGAGCAGGACAAGGTCGGGCCGCGATGAGCGGAAAACGTCGAGTGCCTGGGCGCCGTCGGCGCAAAAGACCGGCTCGAAGCCGTCATTACGGAGGACAATTCCAATCATCTCGGCCAGCGCTTCGTCATCATCTACCACCAGAATGCGTGCCTTCATAGCTATATATTCCCTTATCGGGATGGGTTTGTCGTGTTGAGCGGCCTCCCGGCATGGCGGGACACTAGGCCGCCCGACGCCGGAACTATAGTCTTGGGGTCATGCCCAGCACGGCGGGTGCGCGCTTTTCCGGTGCGCGGCCCGTGGGGCAGGCGGACTGATATGGGGGAGGAAATCAGTGTCACCACACGAGCCGGGTCACGGGAACCCGCCGGAAGAGCCGGGCAAGGACCACAGCGATGGCGACGGCGGCCCCTCCGGTGCAGGCGCCGGCAGTCCTGGGCGGCCTGCCTGGGAGCAGCCGTGGGCGCCTCCGGCAGGACAGCCAGGCAATCCCCAGCGGCAAGGCTTGCCGGCACCCGGGTGGGACGGGAATGGAACGTGGCAGCAGCCGACGCAGCCGGCGCAGTGGCCGCAGAGCGCGCAGTACCCGAACGGGGAACCCTCACGTCCGGCAGGGACCTATCCCGGAGCGCCCTATGCCGGGCAGCCCTACAGCGGACCTTCCTACGGTGGCCAGCCCTACACGGGCTCCCCGTATAACCAGCCGCCCGGCCCGGCCGGCCCTTTTGGAGCCGGCCCTTACGGGCAACCGCGGTATGCGGCCCCGCCTAAACCGGGCATCATTCCCTTGCGCCCGCTGATGTTCGGGGAAATCCTGGACGGCTCGTTCCAGTCACTCCGGCGCAACGCCAAGGCGATGCTCGGCGCGGGCCTCCTGGCACAATCCCTGTCAGCCATCCTCGCCGCGGTGCTCACTGGACTGCTCGCAACGTCGTCCGGGTCCATTGAGGCCTGGGCGGAAACGGCCAGCAGCCGCGACGTCGCGTCGTTGGGGATTGGGCTGATGGTGACCTTTGCCGTGCTGTCCATCCTTTCCGTGTTCATGTCAGTGGTCCTCCAGGGTGCCATGGTGGTCCCTGTGGCCCGGTCCGTCCTGAACCGTCCCACCGGCTTCCGGCGCATGCTGTCGCTGGTGCGTCCGCGGATTGGAGCATTGGCCAGGCTCGCGGCGGTCCTGGTGGCGGCGGCGCTGGCTGCCACGGCGCTGTTCTTCGCCATCATCGTTCTCCTGTTCTCGAACGTCCGGGGTGCGGCGGCCCTGCTGGTCATCCCGCTGATGTTCGGTTTCGGCGCGGTGTTCCTCTGGGTGGCGATCAAGCTCATGGTGGCCCCTGCCGCCGTCGTCATCGAAGAAATCGGGGCCCTTGACGGTCTTAGGCGCTCGTGGGCCCTCACCCGGGCAAACTGGTGGCGCATCCTGGGCATCACCCTGGTGGTGGGCATCCTGGTTGCTGTCATCACCCAGGTGGTGCTGATCCCGGCAAGCCTGCTGCCCACCGTGCTGTCCGGCGTGGTCTCGCCCCATGGCGGCAGCGGACAGGACGCAACGCTGACCGTAGCCGTCAGCATCATTACCGCGGTGGTCGGTGCGTTGGTGGGCGCGGTGGGTTATGCGTTCCAGACGTCCGTGATGGCATTGCTCTACATGGACCTGCGCATGCGCAAGGACGGGTTGGATATCGCGCTGCTGCGGGACATGGAGACCGGCGCCGATCCTGACGGCATCCCGGGCCGGAAGGCCGTCGCCGCGGACCCCTACCCCTACCCCGGATACGGAACGGCGCCGGGAGCATGGCCTTATGGCCGCTGAACCGCCGGTGCTGCCCGGTGCCGACGAGGCACGGCGGTGGGCGGCAGAAGAATTGGCCAAACCTGAATACCGTGAGGCTGCCCCGTCCTGGCTGGACAGCCTCTGGCGGAACTTCCTGGACTGGCTGCAGTCCCTGGACGGCTCCCCGGGCGACGCTGCTCCGGTACCCAGCCCGGTCATTGCCCTCGTCATTGCCGCGATTATTGCAGCTGCGGTCATCCTTGCCCGTCCCCGGTTGAACGCCCGGGTCCGGCAGGCCAGGGACGTCTTCGAAAGGGAAACCGTTTTGACCGCCGCGGACTACCGGAACCGCGCTGAAACCGCAGCCGCAGCCGGACGGTGGGGGGACGCCGTCGTCGACCGTTTCCGGGCGGTGGTGCGCAGCGCCGAGAACCGGACCATTCTTGATCCGCAGCCTGGCAGGACCGCCGATGAGGCCGCGAACGCCTTGTCAGTGCCGTTCGCCGGTGAAGCCGGGCGCCTTGCCCGGGCGGCGGCTACTTTCGATGGCATCCGTTACGGGAGCCGCACAGCGGACAGCGCCGACTACCAGGACATGGTGACCCTCGATGCCGCCCTGGACGCCGCGAAGCCCGCCGCGGGCATGGTGCCGCGGCAGTGAGCGGGCCGACGACCACCGGAGCCGGGCCGGCGCAGGAAACACGGCAGTCCCCCGACGCTCGCACGGGGGGTGGAAGCCTCCGCGCCGGAAGGTTCCCGGCCTGGCTACGGCGGCACCGGGCCATCGCCGCAGCCGCGGCCGTTGTGGCAATTGCGCTCGCCCTGGTCATCGGCACGCAGCTCGCCCCCAAGGGTGACACGCTCCGCCTCTCCGTCCACAACGCAGGGCCGGAAGGCGCCAGAGCACTGGGCGAAATCCTGGGACGGCACGGAGTCTCGGTCGATACCCCCGCCCGGTTCGACGCCGCGCTGGATGACCTGCGCTCCAGTTCCTCCGCCACCCTCCTCCTTTACGACCGGTATGGCGTCCTGGACGCACAGCAGCTGGCCAGCCTGGTGGCCGCTGCCGGCCGCGTGGTGGTGGTGGCCCCCAGGCTGGAAACCCTTTCCGCCCTCGACAGCGGCATCCACCAGGCCGGCGTCGTCCCCGACGCCTCTCCAGTCCTCGACCCTGGCTGCGCCCAGCCTGACGCCGAGGCAGCGGGACAGGTGACAGGCCGGGGAGGATTTGTCTACGACGGCGGCACCACCTGTTACCGCGCGGCGGGCACCGCCGGGATGCTTGCCGTCAGCGCGGATGGACGGTTGGCCGTCCTGGGCAGCACGGCTGTCCTGGGGAACGACAAACTGGACGAGCTGGGAAACGCCGCTCTGGCGGTCCGGACACTCGGCGCCTCGCGGGACCTCGTCTGGTACCTGCCGTCGATCGAAGACGCAACGGCGGACGGAGCCGGGAAAACCCTCGACGACCTCGCACCGGGCTGGGCCCGTTTCCTGGGACCCTGGCTGCTGGTGGTGGCGCTCGCCGCCATCATGTGGCGGGGACGCCGGCATGGTCCGCTGGTGTTCGAGCCGTTGCCGGTGGTGGTCAAGGCTGTTGAGACGGCAGAGGGACGGGCACGGCTCTACCAGGACTCGCGTGCGGTCGGGCAGGCCCGGGACAACCTGCGGGCCGGCCTGCTGGTGCGGCTCGCCGGGAAACTGCGCCTTGGCCCGGGCGCCACGGCCGAGGAAACGATTGCGGCGGCGGCCCGGCTGCTTGGCACGGATCCCGCCGGCGTCCGCACGTTGATTAACGAACACCCCACAACTGAAGCCCGGCTGGTGGCCTGGTCCCAGGCCCTGGACAAACTGGAGAAAGAGGTCATGACCCGATGAGTGAACAAAGCAGTGGCCCGGGAATCCTCAACCCCGTGGGCCCCAACAGCCCTGCGGACGACGACGGCGCCCGGCAGGCGTTGCTTGCTGTCCGGCGCGAGGTGGCAAAGGCAGTGGTGGGACAGGATGCCACCGTCACTGGCCTGCTGATTGCCCTGCTTTCGCAGGGCCACGTGCTGCTTGAGGGGGTACCGGGTGTAGCCAAGACCCTGCTGGTCCGGGCCCTTTCCTCCGCCTTGAGCCTGGATACCAAGCGGGTGCAATTCACTCCCGACCTCATGCCGGGCGACGTCACCGGCTCGCTGGTTTACGACTCCCGCACGTCCGACTTCAGCTTCCGGGAAGGACCGGTCTTCACCAACCTCCTGCTGGCGGACGAGATCAACAGGACACCGCCGAAGACCCAGGCTTCGCTCCTGGAAGCCATGGAAGAGCGGCAGGTCTCCGTGGACGGGCTGTCCAGGCGGCTGCCGGCACCGTTCCTGGTGGCAGCCACACAGAACCCGGTGGAATACGAGGGCACCTATCCCCTCCCCGAGGCACAGCTGGACCGGTTCCTGCTGAAACTCACCATGCCCCTGCCCGGGCGCGGTGAGGAGATCGAGGTAATCCGACGCCATGCCGCCGGATTCGATCCCCGGGACCTGGCAGCAGCCGGCGTCCGGGCGGTGGCGGGCGTGGAAGACCTGGACCGGGCACGGGATGCAGTGGCCCGGGTAGCGGTGGAGCCGGAAATCATCGGCTACATCGTGGACCTGGTGCGTGCCACCAGGGCCGCCCCCTCCTTCCAGCTTGGGGTCTCACCGCGCGGCGCCACTGCCCTGCTCAACACCTCCAGGTCCTGGGCCTGGCTCTCGGGCCGTCCGTTCGTCACCCCGGACGACGTCAAGGCACTGGCCCTGCCCTGCCTGCGGCACCGGGTGGCCTTACAGCCCGAAGCCCAGATGGACGGAGTCAGGGTGGACGACGTCCTGGGCAGCATCCTGGCCTCCGTCCCCGTTCCCCGCTGATGGCCGTCTCGGGGCGCTTCGTGGCGGTGGTGCTGCTGGGCCTGGTGCCGGTGCTGCTGTTCCCGGGATGGCCGGCCATTCTCACCACGACCGGCGTGCTCGTTGCCATGCTGGGTACCGACCTGCTGTTTGCCGGGTCCCCCAGGCGGATGGCTGCGGTACGTGCGGAGCCGCAGAACGTCACCCTCAACAACGCGGTGGAGGCATCCCTCACGCTCCACAACGGAGGTACCCGCCGGCTCCGGGGCTCGTTAAAGGACGGGTGGCAACCTTCCGCCGGGGCGCAGGACCCGGTCCAGGACATCGACGTCCCGGCCGGCGAAAGCAGGCGGTTCGCTGTCAGGCTCCGCCCGGCCCGGCGCGGAGACCTCAAGGCACCACACGTGACAATACGGTCCTATGGTCCGCTCGGCCTGGCAGCCCGACAGCGGACCATCGACTGCCCCGGCTCGGTGCGGGTACTGCCGCCCTTCCATTCGCGCCGGCACCTGCCCTCGAAGCTGCGGAAGCTGCGCGAACTCGATGGAAAGGCCGCCGTCCAGATCCGAGGAGCCGGCACCGAGTTCGACTCCCTGCGCGACTACGTCCGTGGCGATGACGTGCGGTCCATCGACTGGCGGGCCACGGCACGGCGTTCCTCCGTGGTGGTCCGCACGTGGCGTCCGGAACGGGACCGGCGGGTGGTTATGGTCCTGGATACCTCCCGCACGTCCGCGGCGAGGATCGCCGACGAAACGCGGCTGGACACCGGGATCGAGGCTGCGCTCCTCCTGGGCGTCCTTGCCGAACGTGGCGGCGACCGGGTGGATTTCCTGGCCTTTGACCGCAGGACCCGGGCGCGTGCAGGTTCTGCGGGCCAGGGCAACATCCTGGGCCGGCTGGTCCAGGCCATGGCGCCCCTGGAAGCCGAGTTGATCGAGATGGACTGGCCGGCGGTGCCGGCGCAGGTCCGCGCCGTCTCCGCGCACCGGTCCCTGGTGGTACTGCTGACCTCGCTGGACAGCGGAGCACCCGAAGAAGGGCTGCTGCCTGTGGCGGAGCGGCTGGCGGGGCGGCACGCAGTGGTGGTGGCTGCCGTCCGCGACCCCCAGCTGGGGACCATGCTCCGGGAACGCAGCGACGCCACCGGTGTGTTCCGGGCGGCTGCCGCCGAGCGCGCACTCCTGCAGCGCGCGGCGGTTACCGCGGAACTGCGCCGCTACGGCGTCGAGGTGGTGGATGCGGAGCCCCATGACCTGCCGTCCCGGCTTGCGGACATGTACATCCGGCTCAAGGCTGCCGGTAGATTGTGAAACCGGAGGCAGACAGCGCCACCGGATGCAACAGGAGGTCCACGTCATGAGCGTCCCCATTTACCGGCAGGCCCTGGGTCCGGAGTTTTCCCGGCTGCAGCCCGAGCTGCAGGAGTACTTCTCGCTGGCCCCGGGTTCCGGGCAGTACGGGGTAGGGGAAGGAACGTTCGACGTCGTGGGGTGCCGCCAGCGGTGGCTGCGCCCTTTGCTGGGGCTGGCTGGGGGCGAGGAAGCCTTTTTCCCTGAATATGGTGAGAACATCCCGTTCCGGATCGAAAACCACGCCCACCAGGATCCGTTCGGCCGGCCCAGCCTCACAGCGCGCCGCGAAATCCGGTTTCCGGGTCGCACCAGGCTTTTCCATGACACGACAAGCGTCACCAACCGGGGCGGCAGCCCCCAGCTGGTGGACTACGTGGGACGCTACCGGCGGCTGGTTACGGACCTGAACCTGAGCGTCACGGCCGGAGGCAGACTGCGTGGCGTCTCGGAGGCGTCGAGGTTGTTCGCAGGCCCGCTTCGGGTGCCGCTTCCGGCTGCGCTGGACGCCAAGGCCTACGCCGAGCAGTGGTGGGATCCGGCCGAGGGCAGTAACGGGCGGCACCGCATCCAGGTCAAGGTCATCCAGCCGCAGATCGGCTTGGTCCTGGTGTACGCCGGGGCCTTCGACTACCGTCTGCGACCCTATGCCGGCGGCAGCTCCGCCCAAAGCTTCCTCCCCCGCTACGCCCAGCCGGACCGCTGGGAGAACAGGATCTAGCTACCCCAGCGCCCGCTGGTTCAGGCCGTCCGCCACCTGGGTGAGCCTGCCCAGGACGGCAGTGGCTTGTGCAGGTGTCTTTGCGGCCAGCCCTGCCGAAGGCGTTACCCGGACTGCGGCCAGCAGTGACGGTGGCAGTCCCAGCTGCCGCCACGGTCGCCAGATGGCCTCCACGACATCGCCAACCTTGGGCAGCGCCCCGACAGCGGCCACATCCAGGGCGCCGGCCCAGAATTGCTTGCCGGCTTCAACCGCTCCTGCCACCTGTTCCCACTGGCGGTTAGTCAGGGCCTTCAGCGGCAACGCGACGCCGTCGGCCCCGGATGTGAGCGCCAGCTCGATCGGAGCTTCGATTTCAGGGAACGACACCACAACTCCAGTGGCGCCTGCCGCGCGCAGCGCGTCCAGGACAAGGCGCCATGACTCACGTACTTCCGATGCTGCAACTGCCCGGAGGGTACGGTAACCGCTGGCCGTGGGGATTGTGCCGGCCAGCACGGCGGCAATGGCAGGTTCGTCCACCTGCACCACCAGCCGGGCGCCGGGAACGGCCGCTGCCACACGGGTAAGGTAACTGCCGACTCCGGCTGCCAGCGACGCTGCCAGATCCCGGCGGGCGCCGTAGTCCAGCAGTGCGCGTTCGCCGTTGTGCAGGTACAGGCCGGCGGCAAGGCTCAGCGGCCCCACCAGCTGAACCTTTAGTTCAGCTGGCGATACGTCTTCGGCGCCGGCGACGTCGGCCAGGACGTTCAGGTCGGTGGACAATGCCGATGCTGCCCGGCGCATGTCCTTGCCCGGGCGGTCCACGAGCCGCCAGCCGTGCGGCTGGACATCCACAGCGAGTTCTTCCAGGAGGGAGGCTGTGCGGCCCAGGGCGTCGGACCCGACACCGCGGTCCGGCAGTTCGGCCAGGAAGGGAAGGTGCGGGCTGCCAAGCTCACCGCGGATGATGCGGGCGGCTTCGAGCGGGTCGTCACCCGGCCACGGGCCCAGGCCGGTGGCGGTGACTTCCCTGGCAGTAGCTTCTTCCTGAAGGGGCGCGGCCGGACCCCGGCTGCCCCCTGGTTCGTGCTGTTCCCGGCTCACGCCAGCGCGGAGGTCTGCGGCCGCTGGCCGGACGAGGCCTGATGGTCCTCTGCGATCGCCTCGTGGTGGCGGATCACCTCACCGATGATGAAGTTGAGGAACTTCTCCGCGAACGCCGGGTCAAGGTGGGCGTCCTCGGCAAGCCGGCGCAACCGGGCAATCTGGGCCGCTTCACGTCCGGGGTCACCGGCGGGGAGCCGGTGGGTCGCTTTCAGGAAGCCCACCTTTTGCGTGGCCTTGAAGCGCTCCGCGAGAAGGTAGACCAAGGTGGCATCAATGTTGTCAATGCTGGAGCGGATGGACAGCAGTTCAGCCATCACCGATTCGTCCACGTGGCCTGCAAGCGAGCTGGCGGAGGGATCAAAATCGTCGGCGCCAGGAGAGCTGGGGGTGTGCTGCGTCATGGCTCCAGTCTATGGGAGTGGAGGGAGCCGCCGCGGGTGTGAAGCGCCGGTGCCGGCCGTCAGCCGGTACCGGCGCTTCATGCTGTGGCAAACCCGGGGTCAGATGCCCAGGAGTGCCCGGTGTTCCTCGCGCCGTTTGGCCTGTTCAGCCGGGTCAGGCACGGGCAGGGAGGCGATCAGCCGCCGCGTGTAGTCATGTTGCGGGTTGCCCATGACCTGGCTGCCGATCCCCTGTTCCACCAGCTTGCCCTTGTACAGGACGCCGACCCAGGATGACAGGATGTCCACCACTGCCAGGTCGTGGCTGATGAACAGGCAGCCAAAGCCAAACTCCTCCTGGATGTCCCGGAACAGCTCCAGGACCTTCGCCTGGACCGATACGTCCAGGGCCGACGTCGGCTCATCAGCGATCAGCAGGCGCGGGTTCAGGCTCAGGGCACGCGCCAGCGATGCCCGCTGCCGCTGGCCGCCGGAGAGTTCGTGGGGGTAGCGTCCCGCGTACGACGCCGGCAACTGGACAGATTCCAGCAACTCACCGACGCGCTTGCGCGCCTGGGCCTCGCTAGGCCTGGTGTGGATGAGCATGGGCTCAGCGATGCAGTCCCCGATGGTCAGTTGGGGGTTGAAGGAAGCCGCCGGGTCCTGGAATACGAAACCGATATCCTTGCGCAGCGGCTTGAACGTGCGCTCCCGGAGGTTCAGCATCTCGTAGCCGAGCACCTTGAGGCTTCCACCGGTGGTCCGGTTGAGCCCGGCGATGGCACGGCCGATCGTCGTCTTCCCGGACCCCGATTCCCCGACCAAGCCAAAGACCTCACCCCTGGACAGGGTGAAGCTGACGCCGTCCACGGCTTTGAAGGCCGGCGTCCCGAGCCGCCCGGGATACTCGATCACCAGGTTGTCGGCAGCAACCAACACTTCCTCATCCTGGTAGCGCCGCTCGGTGAGGCCTTCCGACGCCGAATTCCGGCCCAGGTGCGGCACTGCGGCAAGGAGGTTCCGGGTGTAGTCCTGCTTTGGTTCAGCAAAAAGCGTCTTCGCGGTGGCTTCCTCCACGATGTCGCCCTGGTACATCACCACCACGCGGTCCGCCAGGTCCGCCACCACGCCCATGTTGTGCGTGATCAGCACGATGGATGTGCCGTACTTGTCCCGCAGGTCCCGGAGGAGTTCCAGGATTTCCGCCTGCACGGTGACATCCAGGGCGGTGGTGGGTTCATCGGCCACAATGAGTCCCGGGTTCAAAGCCAGGGCTGCGGCGATCACCACGCGCTGCTTCTGGCCACCGGAAAACTGGTGCGGGTAGTAATTGACGCGGTGCCCGGGGTCCGGGATACCGACTTTGCCCAACGCCTCAATGGCACGGGCCTTGGCTTCCTTCGCCGATACCCGTCCCCCGCCGTTGGCGTTGGCGTGGGCGCGGATGCCCTCGGCGATCTGCCATCCCACGGTGAACACGGGGTTCAGGGCGGTGGATGGTTCCTGGAACACCATGGCTACGTCCCGGCCGCGGATCTGGCGCAGCCGGCCGGGGCTGAGGCTGATGACGTTGGCGCCGTTGATCAGCACGGCGCCGGAGCTCACCGCCGTTTCCGGAAGCAGGCCCAGGATGGTCTTGGCGGTGACGGTCTTTCCGGAACCGGATTCCCCCACGATGGCAACGACCTCGCCCGCTTTGACGTCGAGGCTGACATCCTTGACGGCGTATACATCGCCGCCGTCGGTAGCGAACGTGACCTTCAGGTGATCGATATCGAGGACTGTCTTCCGTTCCGGGTCCTGCCGGCCCGGCAAGGGATCACTGTTGACGGTCATTGTGCTCTCACTTCCAGTTCAATTGCCGCCTGCGCAGCGGAGGGACCACCGTCATCCTTGCGGCCTGACCGCTTGCGGCCGCGGAGCCGCGGATCGTTGAGGTCGTTGATGCTTTCGCCCACCAGTGTCAGCCCGAGGACTGTCCAGACGATGGCCAGGCCCGGGAACAGCCCTGTCCACCAGATGCCGGACGTAGTGTCGGCGAGCGCCTTGTTCAGGTCGAAGCCCCATTCCGCTGCCGAGCTGGGTTCGATGCCGAAGCCCAGGAAGCCCAGCCCGGCCAGGGTCAGGATGGCTTCGGAGGCGTTGAGGGTGAAGATCAGCGGCAGCGTACGGGTGGCGTTGCGGTAGATGTGGCGCGTCATGATGCGGATATTCGATGCGCCCACCACCTTGGCGGATTCGACGAAGGGTTCAGCCTTGAGCCGGATGGTCTCGGCGCGGATCACCCTGAAGTACTGCGGGATGAACACCACGGTGATGGAGATGGCGGCAGCCAGGATGCCGCCGAACAGGCTGGACTGCCCGCCGCTGATCACGATGGCCATGACGATGGCAACCAGCAGTGACGGGAAGGCATAGATGGCGTCCGCCACGACCACCAGGACGCGGTCAAGCCATCCCCCGATGTAACCGCTCACCAGGCCAAGGATGACACCGGCGAAAATGGAGAGCACAACAGCCACGATGATGACCAGGAGAGCCGTCTGGGTTCCCCAGATGACCCGGGAGAGGACGTCGTAGCCGCCGACCGTGGTACCCAGGAGGTGCTTGCCGCCGGGAGCCTGTTGGGTGGGGAAGCTGCCGTCGGCGTCCGACAGCTGCGCGAATCCGTAGGGTGCCAGCAGGGGCGCGGCCAGCGCGGTAACCAGGAAGATGCCGGTGAGGACGAGGCCCACCACCAGCATGAAGCGTTGCAGCCCGACGCTTTTGTTGAAGTGCGAAACAACCGGCAGCCGCCGGAACAGGCTCGCCCGCGGGTTGGTGACCGGTTCGAGAGTTGTGTTGGTGGACATTCCTAGTACCTCACGCGGGGGTCGATCAGCGCGGCGATGATGTCCACGATGAAGTTGGTGACGGCAACGATGACGGCCAGCAGCACCACAATGCCCTGGACGGCGACAAAGTCGCGCGCCGTGAGGTAGTTGGCCAGCTGGAAACCAAGGCCTTTCCATTCGAAGGTGGTCTCCGTCAGCACTGCTCCGCCGAGGAGGACAGCGATCTGCAGGCCCATGACCGTGATGATCGGGATGAGGGCGGGCTTGTAGGCGTGCTTGGTGACCAGCCGGAACTCGCTGACGCCGCGTGAGCGGCCGGCTTCCACGTAGTCCTTTCCGAGCGTGCCGATGACGTTGGTCCGGACCAGGCGCAGGAAGACGCCGGCGGTCAGGAATCCCAGCGCTACGGCCGGGAGGACCGCGTGGGACATGACGTCGCCGAACGCGGCCATGTTGCCGCTGCGGAGGGCGTCCAGCCAGTAGATCCCGGTGGGGGCCCCGAGCGCGGTGAGGGACAGCTCGGTCCTGGTGCCGGCGCGGCCGGCGACCGGAAGCCAGCCCAGCCATACGGAAAACACGAGCTTGAGCAGCATGCCGGCGAAGAAGACGGGGGTGGCGTAGAACAGGATGGCCAGGATCCGGAGCACCGCGTCCGGCAATTTGTCACGGAGGTGGGCCGCAACCATGCCCAGCGGAATCCCAACGACCAGCGCGACGATGAGGGCGTTGATGGCCAGCTCAAGAGTTGCCGAGCCGTAGGTGGTCAGCATCTCGGTCACTTTGCGGTTGTCCGAGAGGGTGGTGCCGAAGTTCCCGGTGACCAGTTGGCCCAGGTACTCAAAGTACTGCACCAGCAGGGGCCGGTCGTAGCCGGCGGCATGGATGCGTTCCTGCAGTTGGTCCGGAGGGAGCCGGCCGCCCATGGCGGCCGTGATGGGGTCTCCGGTGATCCGCATGAGGAAGAACACCATGGTGACGAGAATGAGGATGGTGGGGAAGATCAGCAGGAAGCGGACCAGGATGTACTGGCCCAGTCCACCGCCTGACTGCTTTTTCTTGGATGGAAGGAGAGCGTCGGCGTCACTGGGTGGCGCGTCAATCAAAGTTGTCATCGGTACCTGGATTCGTGGTGACCGGGAGCCAGCATTCCCCTCGGTGCTGGCTGGTGACGGGCGAAAGGCGGGACGCCGTTGCGGCGTCCCGCCTCTGGGCCGTCAGAGCCCGATGGGGGGTGGAGTGCTTACTTGGACAGGACGCCAAGGCGGGTCTTGAAGGACGGATCAAGCGTCTTCTCGACACCCTTGACGTCCTTCCCTGCCACCAGCAGCTGCGAGCCCTGGAGCAGCGGCAACGTCGAGAGGTCCTTGGCAACAGCCGTCTGGACGTCACCAATCAGCTTCTGCCGTTCAGTCTTGTCCGGGGTGGTGAGCTGCTTCTGCACGAGGTCCGTGACAGTGGGGTTCTCGTAGTGGTTCTTCAGGAAGTTGCCCGGGATGAAGAACGGCGTGAGGTAGTTGTCCGCATCCGAGTAGTCCGGGAACCAGCCCAGCTGGTATACGGGGTAGGCGTCAGCGGTCCGGGCCTTGGAGTAGGTCACCCATTCGGTGGACTGCAGGTCGACCGTGAACAGGCCCGATTTCTCCAGCTGTTCCTTGACCATGGCGTACTCGTCACCGGAGGACTTGCCGTAGTGGTCCGGGTTGTACTGCAGCTTGATGTTCACCGGGCCGGTAACACCGGCATCGGACAGGGCCTTCTTGGCCTTGTCCAGGCTGGGCTTGCCGCTGCCGTCGCCGTACAGGTCCTTCATCGGCTGGGTTGCGCCGGGCAGGCCATCGGGGACAACGGAGTACGCCGGGACATAGGTGCCCTTGTAGACCTGGTCGGAGATGGCCTGGCGGTCCACAATGTCAGCCATGGCCTGGCGGACGGCGAGTGCCTTCGCCGGGTTGGCTTCGGGAGTCTTGGCTCCGAAAGGCATGGTGTCGAAGTTGAAGACGATGTAGCGCAATTCGCCGCCCGGGCCCTTGTAGACCTTGACCTTGGAATCCTTGTCCAGGTCTGCCGCGTCCGTTGCCGTCAGGCTGCGGCCGGCAACGTCGATGTTGCCGCCCTGGACATCCAGCTTGAGGTTGTTGGAGTCGGCGTAGTACTTGATGACCGCACTGTCATTGGCCGGCTTGCCCAGCAATCCGCTGTAATCCGCGTTCGCCTTGAGGCTGACCAGTTCGTTCTTCTTGTACGAATCAATGGTGTAGGGCCCGGCGAAGGGCTTGGCAGCAACGATGTCCTCGTCGCTCATCACCTTGTCGGCCGGGAAGACTTCCTCGTCGATGATGGGCCCGGTGTTGGTGCCCAGGACGCTCGGGAACACCTGGTCGTTGCCCGCCTTGAGGTTGAAGACCACCGTGGTGTCATCCTTGGCGTCAACAGACTTGAGGTTGGAGAGCAGTGACGCGGGCCCGTTGGGATCATTGATCTTGAGTACCCGGTCGTAGGAGAACTTCACGTCCGAGGCGGTCAGCGCGTGGCCGTTGGCAAACTTCAGGTTGGGCTTGAGCTTCACCGTAAATTCGGTGGGCGCGGTGAAGGACGCCGACTCCGCAATGTCCGGGCTGACCTCGGCAGAACCGGGCTTGGAGTTCATCAGGAACGGGTAGACCTGGTTCATGACCAGGAAGGAGCCTGCGTCGTAGGAACCGGCGGGGTCGAGGGTGACGACCTTGTCCGTCGTTCCGAAGGTGATGGCACCGCCGCCGCTGCCGCCGCTGGCCGTGCCACCGCCGCCGCCGCCCGATGGCCCGGTGCAGGCTGTCAGGGCCAGGGCGGAGATGCCTGCCAGCGCGATGGCGCGGTGCAGGGCCGTTGTGCTCTTGATCATCTGTGAACTTCTTTCCGATGAGTACGCGCACGCCCGCGGTCACAGGTTGGTAGCCCCAGACGCCGGCGTGCAGTGCTGATTCCTAGATTGAATCAGAGAGTCAGCCCTCAGGACTGCCGTTTCTGTGAGTTCCAACACAAAATTTTCTTAAAAGTTACCCGGCAGGGTGCAACAGACCCCGACGAGGCAGGAAACCCGGGCATGACAAAAGCACCACCCCGGTCGGCTCGGGGTGGTGCTGAAAAGGGTTGGGTTAGGGCGTTGCCCGCTGCAGGGACCGGGCGACGTCGATGGTGGCCTGGCCCAGCACACGGCTGCCCTGGTACAGCACTACCGTCTGGCCCGGCGCCACGCCGCGCAGCGGGGTCACCAACCGGACAACCAGCCCGGTGCCGGCCTCGCCGGCCGCATTGGGTTCCATCCAAGCCGTGGCCGGGACCGGATCCCCATGCGCCCGCACCTGCGCGTAGCAATCGAATTCGGCTCCGGACTCCACCTCGGCGATGGGAAGCCCGGCCCAGGAAACCTTGATGCCGCGGATCTCATCGATGGCCAGCAACGCCTCCGGACCCACCACCACTTTGTTTTCCTTCGGCCGGATTTCCAGGACGAAGCGGGGCTTGCCGTCTGCAGCCGGGGTTCCGAGCTTGAGCCCGCGCCGCTGGCCGACAGTGAAGGCGTTGGCCCCGGGGTGCTCCCCCACCTTGGCGCCGGTCTCATCCACAATGTCGCCGGTGGTCATCTCGATCTTTTCGGCAAGCCAGCCGGCGGTGTCGCCGTCGGGAATGAAACAGATATCGTGGCTGTCCGGCTTGTTGGCAACGGAGAGGCCCCGCCGCTCCGCCTCTGCCCGCACCTCGGCCTTTGACGGGGTGTCCGCCAGCGGGAACATGGAGTGCTTGAGCTGTTCGTGCGTCAGTACTCCCAGGACATAACTCTGGTCCTTGGCCCAGTCGGCCGCACGGTGCAGTTCCCGGTTGCCCTGGGCGTCCTCGATGACCTTGGCGTAGTGGCCGGTGCAGACGGCGTCGAACCCCAGGGCAATGGCCTTCTCCAGCAGGGCGGCGAACTTAATCCGTTCATTGCAGCGCATGCAGGGGTTCGGGGTCCGGCCGGCGGCGTATTCGTCAATGAAGTCCTGGACGACGTCTTCCTTGAAGCGCTCGGAGAAGTCCCATACGTAGTAGGGAATGCCCAGCACATCGCAGGCCCGCCAGGCATCCCGGGAGTCCTCGATGGTGCAGCAGCCGCGGCTGCCCGTGCGCAGGGTGCCCGGCATTCGCGAAAGGGCCAGGTGGACGCCGACGACGTCGTGCCCGGCTTCCACCGCGCGGGCGGCGGCAACAGCGGAGTCCACTCCGCCGCTCATGGCTGCTAGTACTCGCATGCTGGCTTTCTGTCGGGGGATGCTTGCTGTCCGGGGCCGTGCTGGACGCATCGGCGGCGGAAACGATCTTCGCCTATCCATTCTACGGCGGCAGGCAAATCAGCTGGTGGCGGCGTTCGCAGCCACGGGCCTTCAGGCGCCGCGGAGGGCCTGCCGCGCCTGGGTTCCCGCGGTCTGGATCGAGGATTCATGCCCGGCCATACCGGCCTGGCGTGCCCGTGCGTATGCTTCCGGGAGCGCTGCAAGGAGGGCGTCGACGTCGGCCTCCGTGGAAGCGTGACCGAGGCTGAACCGCTGGGCACCGCGGGCCGTCTCCTCGTCCAGGCCCATGGCCAGCAGCACATGCGACGGGCGGGGCACCCCGGCCGTGCAGGCCGAGCCCGTGGACGATTCGATGCCGGCCAGGTCGAGGAGGAACAGCAGCGAGTCCCCTTCGCAGCCCGGGAAGGTGAAGTGCGCATTGCCCGGAAGCCGATGGTCGCCGGAGGCCCCGCGAAGAACCGCCTCCGGGACCTGTTCGCGGACACCGTCGACCAGCCGGTCACGCAGGGCGGCGATCCGCGTCGCTTCAGCGGGCAACGCGGCTCCGACGGCCTCCGCGGCGGCAGCGAAAGCGGCGATGGAAGCGGTGTCGAGCGTGCCGGAGCGGACGTCGCGCTCCTGGCCGCCGCCGTGCTGCACCGGTGTCAGTTCGACGGCCCGCCCCAGCAGGAGCGCGCCGACCCCCACCGGACCGCCGATCTTGTGCCCGGAAATGGACATGGCATCCAGGCCCGAATCCCTGAAGTGCAGCGGCACCGAACCGAACGCCTGGACCGCATCGGAATGAACCGGCACGCCGGCGGCGTGCGCCAGTTCCACGATGCGCCCGATCGGCTGGATGGTGCCCACCTCGTTGTTGGCCCACATGACGGTCACCAGCGCCACGGTGCCGGGGTCGCGGGAGAGTTCCTTCTCGAGGACCTCGAGGTCCACAACGCCCTCGCTGTCCACCGGCAGCCATGCCACTTCGGCGCCTTCGTGGCGCTCGAGCCATTCCACTGTGTCCAGGACTGCGTGATGTTCGACGGCGGAGCAGAGGATGCGGCGTCGCCCTGGCTCTTCTGCCACCCGGGACCAGTACATGCCCTTCACGGCGAGGTTGTCCGCCTCGGTGCCTCCGGAAGTGAAGATGACCTCCGAGGGATGGGCGCCGGCCGCGGCCGCGATGGCCTCTCTGGCGTCCTCGACGGCACGGCGCGCCCGGCGTCCGGAGCCGTGCAGCGACGACGGGTTGCCGGTCCGCGCCAGCTCACGCGTCAAAGCGGCGAGCGCGGCCGCCGAAAGGGGCGTGGTTGCGGCGTGGTCGAGGTAGGCGGGCATCCTCCGATTCTATCGCGGCCGATTGGGGTTCCTCCGGCGTGGAGCGGTCAGCCCGCGCCGGTGATCCGCGCGCAGCAGTGCCCTGCCACTGGGACAACACGCTCCTCGGTACCCCCGCAGCCCACCGCCGCACCGCGCAGGAAGGCGCCGTTCATGTCGCATACCACTGCCGCGTGGGCCCGTGAGAGCCGATGGAAGGGGCAGTTCGGCAGCAGGTATCCTCCCTCCCCGTCCGGCTCGGGCTGGTAGCCCGCTTCCGCCAGGAACTCCTCCAGGCCGGTGGAACCTTCTGCCAGTTCCCGGCCTTTTCGGAACGCGACGGCGCGCAACGACTCCCCCACCGCCAGGCCTTGTGCCTGCGCACCCTCAATGGCTGCAGCCATCAACTCCCCGGCAAGGTCGTAGTTCCGGTCCGGCACAGAGGCTCCCACTTCACTTCCAACCGGCCGGTACATCTTGGCGGGACGTCCCGAACCCGGTCCCGTCCTGCCCGCGGGCTTGTGGAATTCCACGGCCAACAGGCCGTCCTGGACCAGCCTGTCCAGATGGAAGGAGACGGTGCTGCGCGCCATGCCCGCAGCTTCAGCCACTTCGTCGCGCCCCACAGGACGCGGCGAAGCGGCGACCAGCTCGAAAAGCTGCAGCCTCTTGGCATCGGTCAGCGACGCAACGGCCGCAATCCTGTCTGCCCAGGGAAGCCGGTACATGGCACCTCCAATTCCAAAGTCAAGATCTCTTGATTATAGACCTGAGAGTTTCTAAAATTGGCATACCTACTTTTAGAAGGAGAGCACCATGAAATCAGCATCCGCAATGCGGGCCCAGCATGCGCCAGCGACAATGCCGCCGGCACGGCAGGCGTTCCTGCTGCTGCGAACCGTGTTCACCGTCGCGCCGATCCTCTTCGGCCTGGACAAATTCACCAACATCCTCACGCACTGGACCATGTACCTGGCACCCCAGGCCACGGCCATCGTTCCGCTGCAGCCGCAGGCCTTCATGTACATCGTGGGAGTAGTGGAAGTCATCGCAGGCGTGGCAGTGGCGGTGCGCCCCAAGTACGGCTCGTTGATCGTGGCCGCATGGCTGGCAGGAATCATCGTCAACCTGCTCCTGCTGGGAAGTTTCTACGACGTTGCCCTGCGTGATTTCGGCTTGCTGGTCGGCGCCCTGGCTTTGAACCGGCTGTCAGTGGGGGCGGTCCGGACCGCCGCGTGATTCCGGCAGCATCGCCAGGCGAGCGGACACCGCAGCCCCATGGAACCGCCGCCGGCAGCTGAGCCCTCCAGCCGCCGGCGGTTTTCTGTTTCAGGACCTGGCGCGGCTCACGCGGCCGGAGGAACCAACGGCAGGTAGCGGACGACGTCCTGGCGGGCAGCGTCGAGGGTTGCCGCGTCCGGACAGGATACGGATAAGTAGGCCGATGAACCGGCAGTACCAAATAGGCGTGCCAGCACCTCCGTGGAGCGTCCACCGGGAACGGCCTGCTCCAGCGCCAGTACTTCCACGCTCCGGCCGGGAGCCTCCGGCGTGCCGCCCCACTTCAAGGTTGACGTCTTGAGGTAGGAAGGCTGGATGCCCGCATCGAGGTACTGGAACAGGGCCACTGTGGACTCCCTGTCATCTCCACGCACCAGCGCGGCCTGGCCTGTGCTGGTCCGGGCGGCAACCATGCAGCCATCGGCCTTGGCGTATTGGCTGCCGCCGGCCACGTTGTCCTTCACCATCCTCCACCCGGGTGCGCCTTTGAGGTCATCGGAAATCCCCACGGCCGTCCCGGGTGCCAGGTCGCCGCCGGCAGCGAAAGGCATGTCGCGCGCTGCCACCGCGGCGGCATCATGGCCCGGTGTGATGGTGGGAGTGGCCAGGACGGGGGTACTGGCCGGAGCTGGGATGACGGAGGGATCCCGGACATCCACGCTGCACCCGCCCAGAAGCAAGGCCCCCACGCAGCCAATGGCAAGGGGCACTCCCCCACGCCATCCCCTGCCGGCCCGCTCCGCCGTCGTCGGCATGTCCATCTCCACTCCGTTACATCCCCTGCGGCCCGTGTTCGCACCGCGCAGGCACGAGTCTAGACTCAGCCCTCCCGGGAACCCGCACGCCCGGCCTGTTCGTTGTCACCGCAGGCGCACCGTCCACGCTGGCTAGACTGGGCGGGCACTCCGCTTTCCGGCCGGGAACCGGAAAGCCGGGCACCAAGAGAAGGAAGATTGCTTGACTGAGAGCAGCAGCTCCCACTACCAGGTCCTTCGGGTGGCCGTCACCGCCACCGAGAAGGAGATCAAGGTGGCCTACCGGCGCGCGGCCAGGACGGCGCACCCGGACCACGGGGGTGATGCCGCAACCTTCCGCCGTGTAACCGCTGCCTATGAGACCCTGATCGACCCGCAGCGCAGGAAGGCCTACGACCGTTCCTATGGCGCGGGCACGGCGCGCGAGGGCTCGTCCGATGCCGGCGCCCACTTTGATGCGCCGGCGGCCGGCAGCCGGGCGTCCGCCACGGTCCGCAGGCCGGACAATGGCCGGAATACGGCGGGAGACCCGCCCGTCTACGTTCCGCCCTACGAAGGAAGCGACGTTCCACTCATCCCCCTGGCCCAAGCGCGGCAGCAGGTGCACGGGATGCCCCGGAAGCGGGGCATCTTCGGCGCGGAGGCCCGTATCCAGAGGGAAATGCGCACCGTGCAGCTGCTGACACGGCAGGTGCTTCCGGCCATCCCTGCGGCACGGCTGATCAACGGGCTGCAGTCACCGGCGGACAACAGCCACATCGACCATGCCATCCTTGCCGGCTACCGGCTGGCCCTGGTGAACTCGATGCTCCTGCCCAGGGGCGCCTACGCCTGGGACGGCCGGACCCTCAACCACGGTGGCCGCGCGGTCGCACCCCCGCAGCTTGCCCGGGTGGTCTGGGCCATGCAGGACATTTTTCCCGAGCTCAACGTCACTGGCTGGACGGTGGTGCACAGCCCCGACGGCAACCTCCACGAACCGGTTATCGACCATCACCGCCGCCCCGGCGGAGCGCTGGAGACCGTCCAGATCGTCAACGCGGCAGGCATGGTGCGCGGCCTGAAGGAATTCCTGGCGTCCGGGCCGGCCCCCAATACCGTAAACATCCCGGTTCTGGCCAGGCTGCTGCGCGGCATGCACTGAGGCCGGGTGGCTAGGATAGGGAGGTGTTCCGCATCCTTTTCCATGAACCAGAAATCCCCGGCAATACTGGCAACGCCATCCGTCTGGGCGCCATTACCGGCGCCGAACTGCACCTGGTGGAACCCTTGGGTTTTGACTTCTCCGACGCCAAGCTGCGCCGGGCCGGCCTCGACTACCATGACCTCGCCGTCGTCACCGTCCACAAGGGCATCGAGGACGCGTGGCAGCACCTGCAGCCCGAACGCGTCTACGCGTTCACGTCGGACGGCACCACCAGCTACACGGAAATTGCCTACCGTCCGGGAGACGTCCTGATGTTCGGGCGCGAATCGGTGGGCCTGCCGGCGGAGCTGAAAACGGATCCGCACGTAACCGCCACGGTGCGACTGCCCATGCTGCCGGCCCTCCGCTCCCTCAACCTCGCCAATGCCGCGTCGATTGCGGTCTACGAGGCCTGGCGCCAGCAGGGCTTCGCGGGCGCCAAAATCTAGGACTCCGTTCGGGGCCGGAGTCCCACGGCCGGGCTGGAATGAAAAACTTACCGGCCGCCCCATCCACCCTCCATGCGGCGCCGAATGACTTTTGAAGACATTCCAGCGGACCAAGGAGCGGCAGGTGACCCTACTGGAGGCACGTTCCAGGCCGAACAACCGTATCCGGCACGGCACTGCTGATGATCCGTCGCCCGGAGACTTATGCTTGGACGTAATGGAAACTCCCAACGCGCCGAACTCCGAAGGCTCCGCCGCGGTGACCGACCCACCGGCAGACCTCAGCCAACGCCTCTCGGCCCTTTTGGCAGGGATTGCCCGCGGGGACCAGGCGGCTTTCGCCGAGTTCTACCAGCTCACGTCCCGCAGGGTCTTCGGCATGGCGCGCCGCGTCCTGATCGATCCTGAGCTCAGTGAAGACACCACCCAGGAGGTATTCCTGCAGGTCTGGCAAAACGCTGCGAAGTTCGATCCCCAGGCGGGGAGCCCCCTGTCCTGGCTGATGACCATCGCCCACCGCCGGGCCGTGGACAAGGTCAGGTCGTCGCAGTCCGCCACGGACAGGGAAGCCAGGTACGGTGCCAGCACGCAGGAAATCGACCACGACACCGTGTCCGACGAAGTGGGCAGCCGGCTGGAGGCCGAGGCCGTGGTCCGCTGCCTGGGAACGCTGACCGAAACACAGCAGGAGTCGGTGCGCCTGGCGTACTACGGCGGCCTCACCTACCGGGAAGTCGCCGAACGGCTCAATGCCGCAGTTCCCACCATCAAGTCCCGCATCCGCGATGGACTGATCCGTTTGAAGACCTGTCTGGGGGTGAGTTGAGTTGAGTGGAATGGATGAAACCCGTGATGGCCGTTCGCGTGCCTTCGGTGACACCGTGGCCATGGATCTTGCGTCCGGGCGCACAGTGGACCTCGCTGAGCTCTATGCCCTCGATGCGGTGACGGAGCAGGAACGCCAGGCCATAGACAGCTATATCGCCACCGCCCCGGAGACCGAACGCCGGGACTTCCTTGAGCGTGTCCGGCAGTCCCGTGAGGCACTGGTCCGCACTTTCCGTGCGGAGGAGGACCCGCCGTCGGACCTTTTCCAGCGGATCATCGCCCAGCTCCCGGCCCAATTGCCGGGCCAGGACGGACTCTCCGGCGGAGACGCGCAGGCGCCGGCCGCAGGCGCCGCCCCGGCTCCGCAGCAGCGGCCGCTCGATGAGCTGGCGCAGGCCCGGAAGCGCCGGGAGCAGCGCCGGGGCGGGTCCGGCACGCGCCGGTGGCTGGTGGGCGTGGCAGCGGCCGCAGCCATCGCCCTGGGCGGCGTAGGCGTGGGCGCGTACATGGCCGACCAGAACGATCCCGTCAACCAGGTGGCCAGGGCCAACGACCTGCGGGAGGCCTCCGTGAACGTGGTGGGCGGCGGCAAGGCAACCCTCCTGATCTCAGCGTCCGAAGACGCAGCAGTGGTGAAGATGAGCGGTGTACCCGCTCCTCCTGCCGGCAAGGTCTACCAGATGTGGCTGATACCCAAGGACGGCTCCGCTCCGGTGTCGCAGGGCCTGATGGACGAGCAGGCGCTGTCCAAGCCTGCCGTGGTCCAGGGCATCCACTCGGCGGCATCACTGGGCATCACTGTCGAGCCTGCAGGCGGATCCAAGGCACCCACACTGCCCACGGTGGCGGCGGCCCCGCTGGGCGCGTAGCACCTTCATCAACGCAAAAGTGCCCCGCTCCTTTTCATCAAAGGAGCGGGGCACTTTTCGTGTGGTTTAGAAGCCCGCGATGGTGCCGGGCCCGTTGATTGCCACCACATGGAACGCCTCCGCGCTGCGCCCTTCTGGAAAGCCGGCCCTCGCGGCGTTCAGGTGCATGCCCCTGCGGACGGTGGCCTCCATGGCCTCCACGTCCGGGTGCTGGCTGACATGGACGTGGATGGCGGCGAGCTTGGCTTCCACCTGGCCGGTGACGTCGACGAAGTGGTTTTCCCGTTCCCCGGGGCCGGCGTAGAGCCACAGCCACGGCAGCTTGTACGCTTCCAGGCCTGCTTCTGCCAGTTCAGGGTAGGCAAAGGGGTTTTCGAGGGCAGGGTACACCGCGCGGGTTACCGCCTCCCCCACGGCCAGGTGGTCAGGATGGCTTTTTTGGATCCGTTCCCAGTTCCGTTCCGGGTGCATGGCAAGGACGACGTCGGGACGGATTTCGCGGATCAGCTGCACCACTCCTTTCATCACCTCGTGCGACGGTTCGAGGTACCCGTCCCGCTGGTGGAGGTAGTGGATGTCGGTGACGCCCACCAGTTCCGCGGCCCGACGCTGCTCGGCATCGCGCATGGCGATGATGTCCGCGCGGTGGGCCGGATCGAAGCCGCCGGCGTCGCCGTCGGTCATGATGCAGTAGCTCACCTGCACGCCGGCCGCCGTCCACGCGGCGACGGTACCCGCAGCGCCGAAGTCGATGTCGTCAGGGTGGGCCGCAAAACAGAGCACCCGCCCAACCCGGTGGATATCCGGGTTGAACGGGCTCTGTGCCTGCTTGGAGGAGGCAGTCAACGAGTCAGCCTTTTCGCTTCTTGATCTCGGCGGTGGCCTGCGGGAGGACATCGAACACGTCGCCGATGATCCCGAAATCGGCGATCTCGAAGACCGGGGATTCGGCATCCTTGTTGATCGCAACGATGACCTTGGAGGTCTGCATGCCGGCCTTCTGCTGGATGGCACCGGAGATGCCTGCCGAGATGTACAGCTGCGGGGAGACGGTCTTGCCGGTCTGTCCCACCTGGGCGTCGTGGCTGATCCAGCCGGCATCCGTGGCCGCACGCGATGCACCCACCGCAGCTCCCAAGGCATCAGCCAGTTCCTCGACGGGACCGAAGTCGCCGTCCATGCCGCGCCCGCCGGCCACCACGATGCGGGCATCGGTGAGGTCGGGACGGCCGCTGGCCACTTTCTGCTCGCGGGCGGTGATGCGGGCGGCAGCGGCTACTGCCGGGACCTCCACGGTTGCGGTTTCCGGGCTGGTGGCTGCGGGAGCCGGTTCCGGGGTGACGTTGTTGGCTTTGAGGGTCAGCACGGACACGGGCGTCGTGGCCTTGCAGGCGGTGGTGTAGGAGCCGGCCAGGACCGACTTGTGTGCGGTGCCGTCCGGGTCCACGGCGACGACGTCGGTGATGACGCCGGCGTTCAGGCGGATGCCCAGCCGTGCCGCAATCTCCTTGCCTTCCGGTGAGTTGTCAAGCAGCACAATGCCGGCGCCGGTGCTTTCGGCCGCGGCGGCCAGGTAGGCGGCTTTGGGCGCCACCAGGAAGTCGTCCAGGTTGTCCGTTGCCGGGCGCAGGATAGCCTCCACCCCGTACTCGGCGAACGTGGCGGCGGCGCCCTCGGACAGGTCTCCGTTGAGCGCCACGGTGCTCCCGCCCAGGGAACGAGCCAGGGTCAGCAGTTCGAGGCTGCTCTTCTTGAGCGAGGCGCCGGGGTGGTCGATGAATACAAGTACATTTGCCATGTCGTTGTCCCTCTTAGAGCAGCTTCTGGGCGGCCAGGAAGTCAACCAGCTTGATGCCGGCGTCGCCTTCGTCGGTGATGATGGTGCCCGCGGTCCTGGGCGGCCGCTGTTCCGCGCTGGCCACGGTGGTCCAGGAACCGGCGAAACCCACCTGGGCGGGGTCCACGCCGATGTCGGCCAGGGACAGCGTGCTGATGCTCTTGCGCTTGGCGGCGATAATGCCCTTGAAGTTGGGGTACCGGGGTTCGTTGATCTGGTCCGTGACGGATACGACGGCGGGCAGCGGCGCCTCCACCGTTTCCGATGTGGTGTCTGCATCGCGGCGGGCAACCAGCCGGCCGCCGTCGACCTCCAGCGTGGAAGCGAACGTCACCTGCGGAAGCCCCAGCCGCTCGGCCAGCTGCGCCGGCACCAGCGAGGTCTCCCCGTCGGTGGAGGCCATGCCGGTGAGGACCAGGTCCACCCCGCCCAGGTGGCGGACGGCGGCGGCGAGCGCCAGCGAGGTGGCTGCGGCATCCGAGCCGGCCAGGGCATCGTCCGTGAGGTGCACGCCCTCGGTGGCACCCATCTGCAGGGACTTCTTGACCGCGTTGACAGCTCCGGCAGGGCCCATGCTGAGGGCGATGACCTGGTTGCCCGCCTTGCTTCCGCCCCGCGCTTCGGTGAGCTGGAGTGCGGCCTCGAGCGCGTACTCGTCAAGCTCGGAAAGAATGCTTTCGTCGCGGTCCGCGGTGTTCCCCTCCCCGTTGAGGTGGCGGTCGAACTGGGCGTCCGGTACATGTTTGACCAGGACTACGATCTTCAATGTCTCTTCCACTGTTTCTGCAGCAGCCTTCCATGCTTGTGGACAGCCAGCCGGGTGGGACTTGGCCGCGATATGCCCGGCAGGCGGGTAAACCCTAGCTAACCATATCGGCGGCTTCCCGCGCCCCCTTCCGTTAACGCCTGTGTCAGGCATTCTGCATGGGTGCAGGAACGACGGCGGCGCCCCCTTTGGTGGGGACGCCGCCGTCGTCATGGCTTGCGTTGGTGTTGACCTGCCTTAGCTGGCGGCCGCACCCAGCGTGACATCGAAGGTCTGCTCGCTTCCGCCGCGCTGCACGGTGATCTTCACCTTGGATCCCGCCGGCTGTTCGCGGACGGCCGCGGTCAGCTGGTTGGGCTCGCCGATGGTGAGGTCGTTGAACTTGGTGATCACGTCACCGGCTTTGATGCCGGCCTTCCCGGCCGGTGAGCTGCCGTCCACTGTGGCGACGTCGGCCCCCACCGAGAACTCGGAGTTTGCGCCGGAGGACGACTTGGCCTTGACGCTGACGCCCAGCTGGCCGTGGGAGGCCTTGCCCGTGTCAATGATTTCCTGGGCCACCCGCTTGGCGTTGTTGATGGGGATGCTGAACCCGACGCCGATATTGCCGCTTTGGGACGTTGACGTGCCGGACCCTGCGGAGGCGATGGCCACGTTCACGCCGATGATCTCGCCCTTGCTGTTCACCAGCGCGCCGCCGGAGTTACCGGGGTTGATGGCCGCATCAGTCTGGATCACGTTGATGGCGATGGATCCCTGGCCGGAGCTTTGCTGGCTCTGGCCGCCGCCCGGAGGGGCAAACTGGAAGCCCTGGTCACCGCCCTGGCTGTTGTCGCCGCCCTGCGGGGCCGCCGACGAAGCGACGCTGATGGTGCGGTTCAGGGTGGAGACGATGCCGTCCGTGACCGTACCTGTCAGGCCCAGCGGGGACCCGATGGCGATGGCCGTATCACCCACGTTGAGCTTGGAGGAGTCACCCAGGGTGGCTGGGGTGAGGCCTGAGGTGTCGTCCACCTTGATCACGGCGAGGTCGGACAGCGGGTCGGTGCCCACCAGCTTCGCGGGCAGGACCTTCCCGTCGCTGGTACGGATTTCCAGGGTGGCGTTCGCGGTCTGGCCGTCGAGGGTCACCACGTGCGTGTTGGTCAGGATGTGCCCCTGGTCGTCCAGGACAATGCCCGAACCGGTGCCCCCTGAGCTGCCGCTCGTGGCGCTGATGGTGACGACGCTGGGTGAGGCCTTCACGGCAGCTGCCGTAATGGCGTTCACGTCGTCCTTGTTGTTGACGATGACCGTACCGGGCTGGTTGCTGCTGCCCACGGTTGAGGCGCTGGAGCCGGTGTGTCCGAACAGTTCACCGGAGCCCACCGTTGCCACGCCGCCACCCACGAGGCCCGCTGCGAGGATGCTTGCCACGAGGGTACCTACGCCAAAGCTGGCCTTCCGGCGCGGCGCATCCTGGGGGTTGGGCGCCAGGCCGACACTTCCGTTCTGCGTGCCATGGCCCGCCGCATGCATCGGCTGGCCGTTCTGGTGCTGCTGCTGGCCGTACTGTCCGGACTGGCCGTAGAAAGGCTGCCGCTGCGGGTAGACGGGCCGTGGGGCTCCGGGCAGCTCCTGGGTATGGTTGCCGTGCGCCTCCGGACGGTCGAGCCGTTCCGTGTTGTCCTGGGGTGCGGCGTTGTTCCGGAGTGCCGCGCCGTTAGGCCCGGCCGCCTGGCCGTACTGCTGGTCACCGGCGCCGTAGCCGCGGTCCTGGCCGTCGCCGGCAGCGCCGTTGCTCCCATACTGAGTGTTGGCCGGGCGGTTTCCGGGCTGCTGCGGGACCTGCTGCTGCCAAGGGGCCCGGCTGTTCCCCTGGTTGTCCTCCGGGACCGGTCCTGGGGTTTGATTCTCAGTCATGGGACTTCCTTTCATCCTCGTCTGCCATTAACTATGACCCGTCCCGCTGGAACAAGCTCGGATGTTTGCTGAGAGCTTCCTGAACGCCGGGCGGACCCGCGCACCGTTTCGCTGGCGGCATATTCGGCCGCATGGACGGGCTGTGGGGTGCACCATAGAATCAAGATGAATTGCCACAGCGACCTGCGGCTTCACACCAAGCGTGGGGGCGCTGCTGGATTCGACGACTGATTCGTCCCGAATCGGTGTCAGGCGTGCTGAAGGGTTGCACATGCGGTCAAAGTTCAAACGTTTCCTTGCCGTGATCGGCCTTGCCGGGCTGCTGGCGGTTCCCGCCGGTGCTGCCTGGGCCGAAGACCCGGTAACCATTCCTTCCGGAACCAACATCGTTGACAATGCCAATGTGCTCGGCAGCCGGAAGGGTGAGGTCCAGGATGCCATCCAGAAGCTGCTGAAGGACCACAAGTACAACCTTTACGTTGTCACGGTGAAGTCGTTCGAGAACCCTTCTGACCCCACGGCCTGGAGCCAGGCTGTGGCCACTGCCAAGGGCATGGGCAAGGCGGACGTCATCCTTGCCATCGCGACCGACCAGGGCAAGTACTATTTCTCCCCCAACTCCGCCAGCGCCATCTACTCCAAGCGCAGCAATATCACCCAGAATGCAGTGGTGGCCAACCTCGCCGGAGGCAAGAGGGACTTCGCCCAGGCTGCCATTGACACCGCTTCCGCCGTTGGCGACGCCGCCGGCGGGGGCAGCGGCAGTGTCTCCTCGGGCAGTGGTGCCGGCGCCGGCATCCTGGTGGGTGCAGGCGTGGTGGTCGCCGGTGGCGGCGCCTACCTGTACTACCGCAACCGCCGGAAGAAGGCCGCAGCCCAGGCGGCATCCAGCGGAAGCTACGGCCCGCAGGGCGCCGAGCTGGACCCGCTGGCATCGCTCAGCGTCGAGGAGCTGCGCCGCAAGAGCGGTTCCCTGCTGATCGAAGCGGATGACGCCATCAAGTCCAGCGAGCAGGAACTCGGCTTTGCCCAGGCGCAGTACGGGGATTCCGCCGTCGGAAACTTCACCAAGGCGTTGGACGAAGCCAAAGCCCACATGACGGAGTCCTTCAAGCTGCAGCAGCAGCTCGATGACCACATTCCGGATACGGAGGAGCAGCAACGGACCTGGCTGGGCGAGATCATCCGCCGCTCCGAGGCCGCCCTCGAATCCCTGCAGGAGCAGAAGGCCGACTTCGATTCCCTGCGCGAGCTGGAGAAGAACGCGCCCCAGGCACTTGCAGCCGTCAACGCCGGGGCCCGTGAGGCCGACGGCAGGATCTCCAGCGCCGAGAACTCCCTGCAGGAAATGCGCGCCAAGTATGCCGACAGCGCGCTGGCTCAGGTTTCGGACAACATCGTGCAGGCCAAGGAACGGCTGGCCTTCGTGCAGAACGCTTCCGAAACGGCCCAGCAGAAGCTCGGTGAAGGCGAAGGAAGCCTGGCCGCAGTGGCCGTCCGCGCGGCCGAGGAAAGCCTGCACCAAACCAACGTCCTGGTGGAAGCGATCTCCAAAGTGGCCGCCAACCTTGATGAAGCAAGGAACGGAATCGAAGCGGCCGTCGTGGACACGTCCCAGGACCTGGCCCAGGCAAAGGCCATCATCCAGTCCGGAGCCCATCCGGAGCTGGCGGGTCCGGTAGCCGCGGTGGAGGCCGCACTGGCCCAGGTGAAGACCGAGATCCAGGGCGGACGGATCGACCCCATCGCAACCCTGCAGCGGGTCGAAACCGCCCACCAGTCCCTGGACCAGGCCCTTACGGGGATCCGCGACCAGCAGGACCAGGCGCGGCGTGCGCAGGCATCCCTTCAGCAGACCATCATGTCGGCACAGGCCCAGATCAGCGCCACCTCCGACTACATCACCGCCCGGCGCGGCGGCGTGGGCACCGAGGCGCGCACCCGGCTGGCCGAGTCCCAGCGGAACCTCGACTATGCGCTGTCCATCTCCCGCACCGATCCGGTGACCGCACTCACCTACGCGCAGCAGGCGCATGCCCTGGCAGCGCAGGCCGCACAGCTGGCGCAGGCCGATGTGGACCACTTCGACGGGTACGCCAATCAGGGCTTCGGCCGCGGCGGCATGTTCGGCGGCGGAGGCGGGGGCGGACTGGGAGGCGCCATCCTGGGCGGCATCCTGATCAACTCCATCCTCAACGGGGGCCACGGAGGCTGGGGCGGCGGCGGAGGCGGCGGCTGGGGTGACGGCGGCGGCGGTGGCGGCTGGGGCGGAGACTCCGGTGGATTCGGCGGCGGCGACTTCGGCGGCGGCGACTCCGGCAGTTTCTAGAGACTTCCGCCGGTCACGCCGGAAGATCCCGGCGGGCGGACAGACGCAGGACACCACTGTGCACCGGTTCCAGTGGTCAACACAGAGCAGGACGAAAGGCAAACACCATGGTTAAGCAGTCCATTTTCGGCCGGATCGCGCAGCTGGCAAAGGCGAACATCAACTCCTTGCTGGACAACGCCGAAGATCCGCAGAAGATGCTGGACCAGATGGTCCGCGACTACACCAACAACATCGCGGAAGCCGAGTCCGCCGTGGCGCAGACCATCGGCAACCTCCGGATGCTGGAAGACGACTACAACGAGGACGTCAAGAACGCCCACGACTGGGGAAACAAGGCGCTTGCCGCCTCGCGCAAGGCAGACGAATTCCGTGCGGCCGGCGACGTCGCCGACGCCGAGAAGTTCGACAACCTGGCCAAGGTTGCGCTGCAGCGCCAGATGGCGGCCGAAAGCGAAGCCAAGGGTGCCGAGCCCAGCATCGCCTCCCAGCGGGAGGTGGTGGACAAGCTGAAGACCGGCCTTGAGCAGATGAAGAACAAGCTCAACCAGCTGACCAGCAAGCGCAACGAGCTCGTTGCCAGGTCCAAGACTGCAGCGGCGCAGTCCCAGGTCCATGACGCCATTAAGAGCATCGACATCATGGATCCCACCAGCGAGGTTGGCCGCTTCGAAGAAAAGATCCGCCGCGAGGAAGCCAAGGTCCGCGGGCAGCAGGAGCTGGCAGCCTCCAGCCTGGACGCCCAGTTCAACCAGCTTGAGGACCTGGGCGAGCAGACGGAAATCGAAGCCCGGCTGGCGGCCCTTAAGGCCGGAAACTCCAAGGGAGCCCTTGGCGCCGGGAGCCCCGCCTCGTCCGAATCCACCGTCGACGAAGCCGACTTCGACAAGCTTTAAGGATCGGAGCAGGGCTGCGGCTGGATAGCACCAATGGCCGGGACGTGGTCCCGGCCATTGGTGCGTCCGCGGTGTGTAGCGTGGTGCCATGACTTCTTCCGATCGCACATCCCTGGTCTGGCTGCGCGACGACCTGCGGCTGGACGACAACCCGGCCCTGGCAGAGGCCGCCCGCCGGGGTGCACCGCTGACGGTGGCCTACATCCTTGACGAGGAATCCGACGGCGTGCGGCCCCTTGGCGGGGCTGCCCGCTGGTGGCTGCACCACTCCCTGGCCGCACTGGCCGCCGACCTGGAAAGCAAGGGATCCCGGCTGGTCCTCCGACGTGGTCCGGCCGCGGACGTCGTCAAGGACCTCGCCGTCCGGACGAAGGCAAGCCACCTCTTCTGGAACCGCCGTTACGGACAACCCGAACGGACTGTCGACGCCGGGCTCAAGGACTGGGCGGCCGGGAACGGGATCGAGGCCGCCAGCTACCAGGCGAACCTCCTCTTCGAGCCCTGGACAGTGAAGACGGGGGCAGGCGGGCCGTACAAGGTCTATTCGCCCTTCTGGCGGGCGTGCCTGGCATCCCAGGACATCCGTGACCCCCACGACGAACCCGACGGGCTGCCCGGTCCCGCGCCCTCCGGGAAGGGCCTGCCCGGCAGTGACACGCTCAGCAGCTGGCAGCTCCTGCCCGCCAAACCCGATTGGAGCGCCGGGCTGGCCGCCACCTGGCTACCCGGCGAAAAAGGGGCCCTGGAGCGGCTTGAGGACTTCCTTGACGGTCCCATCGAGGAATACGGCACAGGCCGGAACCTGCCCGGAACCGAGGGCACCAGCCGGCTGTCACCACACCTGCGCTTCGGTGAGGTGAGCCCGTTCCGCGTGTGGCGGGAGATCCGCCGCCGGCATCCACACAAGGTCCCCACCGACGTCGGTACTTACCGGGCCGAACTGGGCTGGCGGGAATTCAACTGGCACCTGCTGTACCACAACCCCGACCTGGCAACCCGGAACTTCCGGCCTGCCTTCGACAACTTCCAGTGGGCCTCCCCCAACCGGCAGGAGCTCGCCGCGTGGCAGCAGGGAAACACCGGCTACCCGCTGGTGGACGCCGGCATGCGGCAACTGTGGCAGACAGGCTGGATGCACAACCGGGTGCGAATGGCTGCCGCATCCTTTCTGGTCAAAAACCTCCTGACCGATTGGAGGGTCGGGGAGGAATGGTTCTGGGACACCCTAGTGGACGCCGACGCCGCGAACAACCCCGCCAACTGGCAGTGGGTGGCGGGCTCGGGCGCGGACGCCTCACCGTACTACCGGATCTTCAACCCGGTGACCCAAAGCAAGAAGTTCGACGCCGACGGCCGGTACCTGCGGGCCTTCATCCCCGAACTCCGGGAACTCAAAGGCAAGGAAATCCACGAACCGTGGACAGCAGACACCCACGGCTACCCCCAGCCGCTGGTGGACCTGCCGGAATCCCGGGAACGGGCCCTGGACGCCTACCAGAAGATCAAGAACGCCTGACCGGGCCGCTGGCGCGGATCCGCGTCAGCGGCTGACTTTGCCCATCAGGGAGGCGATGGGCCGCAGGAAGATTGGCCGGGCCAGGAACCAGGCCGCGACCATGACCGCCACGGAGGCGGCAAAGACCCAGAAACCGAACCAGCCGCCGTCGTCGCTTCCCCCGTACATGTGGTTCAGGTTCCGCAGCGCACCGGTGGTCAGCACCAGGAAGACGTGCACCACGATGAACGCCACGAAGTAGATCATCACCGGGAGGTGGACGGCGCGGGCCCATTCGATGGGGAATGCCTTGTTGAGCCCGGCTGCCTTTTTAGGCCACGCTCCGGACATCCGCAGTCCCGTGATGAACGCCAGCGGCGCCGCGATGAAGACGGTCACGAAGTAGGCGAGCAGCTGCAGCGCGTTGTAATTGATCCAGCCGTCCTCGGTGGGCCAGTCCAGCGACGCGTACTGCAGCGCGGCTGACAAAGCGTTGGGGAAGACATCCCAGCTGGTGGGGACGATGCGCATCCACTGGCCGCTGGCGAACAGCAGGACGGCGAACACGAGTCCGTTAAGGATCCAGAGCGCATCCAGGGTGAGGTGGAACCACAGCTCCAAGGTGATCTTGGTCGGAGCGTTCCTGGTGCGGATCAGGCCCTTGTTGTTCCGGGTCCAGTGACCGCTGGGGCGTGTGGTGGTCCGCACCTGCCACCCGGTACGGATGATCAGGAGCAGGAAGAACGCGTTGAGGAAGTGCTGCCACGCCAGCCAGGCCGGGAAGCCTACGGGCGCGTTGTCCGGCAGCTGGGATTGGCCCGGGTAGTCGGCGAGGAAGGATGCCACCGCCGGCAGCCCCACGATCAGCCTGGCGGCCAGGACCACCAGGACCAGCGCCACGAGGACGGCGGGAACCATCCAGTAAAGCCGGGACCGCTTACCCGTCGCGGAGCCGGGCTTCTTCGTGGGTGTGGCCATCGAACAACATACCTCTCAGGAATGACTGGGGGCTGCCCGCAGATCGCGGGACCCTTCGAAAGAGAATACTAGGAACTGGCCGTTTCCAAGGAAAAGGAAAGGCCCCGGCCGGCGTAACTGCCGGCTGGGGCCTTCATAAGTTGCGGGGACAGGATTTGAACCTGTGACCTCTGGGTTATGAGCCCAGCGAGCTACCGAACTGCTCCACCCCGCGTCGCTTGATCAACACTACCCTACTTTGGCGGCGGCTCCGACCACAGTCCCGCAAACCACAGCCCCGCCGACCGCAGTCAGGGGAACACCCCTGCAGCGGGAAAGCAAAAGGCCCGGACATTGTTTCCAATGTCCGGGCCTTTCCTCAGTTGCGGGGACAGGATTTGAACCTGTGACCTCTGGGTTATGAGCCCAGCGAGCTACCGAACTGCTCCACCCCGCGTCGCAGAATCTACTTTACCGGGAGGTGAACCGCAGGCCAAATCGTGGCGGCGTGACGTCCAACACGCCAACACGGCACCCGGTCCTGCCGGACCGGGTGCCGTGGGGCCGTCGTCGTACTACTGCCCTGCCGACGGGGACGGCGAAGCAGAAGGCGACCCGGAAGGCGAGGGAGCCGGGCTGGCCTCCGGAGCGGTGGCCGGGATCTTGGCCTCGGCATCCATGGCCTTCTTCAGCGCAGCGGAAACCTTCTTCTGCGCGTCGCCGTATGCGGCGAAGTCACCCGCGGCCAGTGCCGTCTGGCCTGCCTGGATAGCGGAGTTCGCCTCGTCCAGCGCCGCCTTCAGCTGGGCCTTGGCATCCGCCTCCGCAGGGGTTGCAGGGGCTGACGGGCCGGCCGGTGTTTGCCCGTTGTTGGCGGAGTCTCCCGCGGCTGCTCCCGAATCACCGCCGAAGAGCTGCTTGAGGGCCGCGTCGAGGGTCGGCGCAAAGCCCACCTTGTCACCGAAGGCCACCAGCACGCGCTGCAGGGTGGGGTATGACGTCTCACCGGTCGACTTGAGGTAGACCGGCTGGACGTAGAGGATGCCGCCGCCCACCGGCAGGGTGAGCAGGTTGCCGTTCAGCACGTCGGACGCACCCTGCCGCAGCAGGTTAAGGGCCTGGGAAACGGTGGGGTCGGAGTTGAACTTGTTTTGTGCCTGTCCCGGGCCGGGCACCTGTGTTTCCGGCGGGATCTGGAGCAGCCGCAGCTTTCCATAGCCGTCAGCCTTCACACCGGCCTGGTTGCCTGCATCCGAATCCGCGGCGAGGAACCCGTACAGGACGTTGCGGGCATTACCGTTCACGATCTGCGGGATGAAGGACGACGTCAGCTGGAACGCCGGCTTTTGCTGGTCCGGCATCTGCAGCGACATGTAGAACGGCGGCTGCTTGACGTCGGTGGACACGGTGGGGTCAGCCGGCGTGCTCCAGACGTCGTTGTTCTTGTAGAAGCTGGTGGGATCCGTGACGTGGTACTGCCCCAGCAGCTCCCGCTGGACCTTGAACAGGTCCTCCGGGTAACGGACGTGGCTCATCAGCGCGCCGGACATCTCCGAGTACGGCTTCAGCGACGACGGGAAGACCTTCTGCCATGCCTTGAGGACCGGGTCCGTGTCGTCCCAGGCGTAGAGGGTGACCGAGCCGTCGTAGGCGTCCACAGTGGCCTTGACCGAGTTGCGGATGTAGTTCACCGTGCTGTTGGGCAGGGCCACGGCGCGGCCGGAGCTGGTCTGCGAATCGGCGGTGGCATCCGACAACTGCTTCTGCTGCGAGTAGGGGAAGTACTGGCTGGTGGTGTAGCCGTCGACGATCCACTTCACGCGGCCGTCCACCAGCGCCGGGTAGGCGCCGCCGTCAACTGTCAGGTACGGGGCCACCTTCTGGACCCGCTCCCGCGGGCTCCGGTCGTAGAGGATCTGCGAATCCGCGTTCACGCCATCGGAGAGCAGCAGGTCCGAAGACTGGAACTTGATGGCGTAAAGGATCTTGTTGAAGAACGAGCCAACGTTCGGGCCGCCGTTGCCCTTGAACGTGTACTGGGTCTCGCCCTCCCCTTCCTTGCCGGAGGGGCGGTCCTGCTCGCGCGGCGTGGCGCCGTCGGGCGCGCCCACGATTGAATACTCGGGAGACGACTCGCCGAAGTAGATCCGCGGTTCATAGGTGGTGTCGTTGCCCAGCACGCCCGTGGAGGGAATGCCGGACTGGAGGAATTCGGGTTTGCCGTCAACGGTGAACTTGTTGCCCTTGGCCGCCACTACCCCGTACCCGTGGGTGTAGACCACGTGCTGGTTCAGCCAGCCCTGCTGGTTGGTGGCCACGTTCGTGGGGTTCAGTTCCCGCACCGCGATCACGGTGTCCTGGATCTTCCCGTCCACCTCGTAGCGGTCCACGTTCAGGGCCTTGGGGAACTGGTAGTACGGGCGGTACTGTTCCAGCTGCGCGAACGCGTCGGAAATCAGGTTCGGGTCCAGGAGCCGGATGTTGGCCGTGGTCTGCGCGTCCGGCGCGAGCGCACCGGTGTTGGCGGTGTTGGTGGCGTCGTACCGGGTTTCCTGGATGCTGTCCAGGCCGTAGGCCTTGCGGGTGTTGTCGATGTTGCGCTGGATGTACTGGCTTTCCAGCGTCTGCTCTGATGGCCGGACCTGGAACTGCTGGATGACCCACGGATAGACACCGCCGGCCAGGATAGAGGTGATGATCAGCATGGCCGTACCGATCACCGGCAGGCGCCAGCGGCCGATGACGGCGGCAACGATGAAGAGGATGGCTACCAGGGCGGCCGCGACGGCGAGGATGGCCTTGGTGGGGATGACGGCGTTGACATCGGTGTAGAGGGCGCCGGCCCAGCGGCCGCCGTTGCTCTGCACGGAAGAATAGCGGTCCAGCCAGAAGTTGACGCCGAGGAGCACCAGGAACGCGGCACCGGTAACAGCGATGTGGATCTGGGCCGCGCGGCTGGTGAACACGCCGCGCTCCATCAGCCGGATGCTGCCGTAGAGGTAGTGCGTGAGGATTCCGGCGATGCCTGCGATCACCACCACGCTGATCAGGAACCCGGTGACGAAGCCGAGGAAGGGCAGGGTCATCAGGTAGAAGCTGATGTCCATTTTGAACTGCGGATCGGTCTGGCCGAAGCCGACCTGGTTGAAGAAGAGCAGGACCTTCTGCCATTGGCTGGCGGCTGCGCTGCCCGCAAAGAGTCCGAAGAGGACCGGCAGGCCCACCATTACGATCCTGCGGACCGGCTCCAGCTGGGCCTGGTACCGGTTGAGGTTGTCCCGGACCTCAGAGTCCGGGGCGTAGACGGGCCGGGCGTTGTAGGCGATGCGGATGGAGAAGAACACCGCGGCGAACATGATGGCGAAGCCGGCCACAAAGGCGGCGATCTTGGCGAGGTTTTCGGTGATGAAAACCTGGATGAAGCCCAGTTGCCGGTACCAGAGGACGTCGGTCCAGACGTTGGCGAAGAAAATGAAGCCCACTACCACCAGGGCGACGACGATCAGGGTGGGCGTCAGGGCTCCCCGTCGCGATGGGGGCCTTCCTGTGGACGTGGTGTTGGCGGGACGGGACAAACTGGGTACCTCATAGCTGGTCGTCGAGACATTCGAAGCGTGCGAGCGACGTACGGTACCGGTCAAACGGCTGGTTTCGTCCGTCATCAGTGCCACGAGTGGCGGTAAAGCTTAGTTCCTGTCGAAACTGTTTGGGCCCAGTCTATGCATGGCGCAGGCGGCCTATTTGCCCGTGCATGCCGGGAGGGCGGATGTGTCCTGCCCGCTCGCGGCCACTTCCACGGCGTGCCGCGCCTCCCCGAGGTTCTCCACGCGCACCACCTGGAGGCCGGCCGGGATGTGGCCGGCGACCTCATCGCAGTTGCTGGCGGGCGCCAGGAACAGGGTGGCACCGGAGGACCGCGCACCCCGCATCTTTTGCCCGATGCCGCCAATGGGGCCTACCGTTCCGTCCGGCGAGATGGTGCCGGTGCCGGCGATGTGCTTCCCGCCGGTGAGGTCGCCCGGCGTAACCGTATCGATGATCCCCAGCGAGAACATCATGCCGGCGCTGGGGCCTCCCACCTTGTCCAGCGAGATCTGCACCTGGAACGGGAAGCTGAACAAGTACTTCAGCATGACGCCGAGAATGAAGCGGCCCTGGCCGTTGTCCTTGGGCGTCACCTCGAGGGCGACAGGCTGGCCGGCGCGTTCCACCGTCACCGCGGCCGGGGCTCCCTTGCCCGCAGCCAGTTCATCCTGGATGACGGCGAGGGAGGTGATGTCCTTGCCGTTGATGGACTTGAGGATGTCCCCTTGCTGGATCTTTCCCGCTGATGCGGAGTCCTTGGACAGCCCGGCGGCCTGCAGCTGCTGGCCGAACGGAATCTTGAGTTCGTTCAGGGCGGAGGCCACGGCGTTCTCCTGGGACGTGGCCATGGCCACGGCGCTCTGCTCCTGTGCCTCCTCCTTGGTGGTTCCCGTGGGATAGATCAGTTCCACCGGGTAGACGGCTTTGGAACTGTCCAGCCATGCGGAAAAAGCGTTGAGGATGTTTACCGAGCCGGTGGGGCCACCATCGACATACACCGTTGTCAGGTCCAGGTTCCCGGCTGCGGGATACGTTTCGTGGCCGCTGATGTTGATCACGGGGTGCCCCTGGCTTTGCCCCAGCGTGTTGTAGGTGGGCCCGGGCGATTCGATGACGTACGGCACCGGAAGCGTGCCCACCGCTATTCCCAGCCCCAACGCAGCCAGCCCGGCAACCATCATGGTGGACAGCCGCCTGCGGGGCCGGCCGCCGTCGTCCTCCCCGGGGCTGTGCCCTGCACCTGCTGGGCCGGCGCTGGAGAACGGGGAAAGGTCTGGAACGTGGTCCTCGGAGGGGTGGCCGCCACGGGTTGTAGTCACCCACCAACAGTACGCGGTGAAGGCACGCCGGGGGTGCTTTGCCTAGAGCGAACGACGGCGGCGGGCGGCAGACAGCGGACCCCCACCGGGGTACCGTGAAGGTTGATCAACAGTCACACCATCGATCGGCGGGACCATGACCTCCAACCCACTCAATCCGTCCAACGGCGACGACACCCCCCAGGATCCGTTGACCGAAATGCTGCAGAACCTGATGGGCGGCAAGGGGATGGAAAATTTCGACCCCTCCGAGCTGGCCAAGGCTGCCGGCCTGCCGGACGACCCCAACCTGCTGGCCCAGATGTTCTCCCAGGTGCAGGCCATGATGAGCGCCCCGTCAGAGGGCCCCGTGAACTGGACGCTGGCCCACGACAACGCCCGGCGCGTGGCGGCCGGGAGCTCCGATCCGTCGGTTTCGGCGCAGCAGTCCCGGGAGGTGGACGAGGCCCTGCGCCTTGCCGAACTGTGGCTGGACCCGGTCACCGACCTGCCCGCCACCGGCCTGATCGGCAAAGCCTGGTCGCGCGCGGAGTGGGTGGAGGCCACCCTTGGCACCTGGAAACGGCTGACCGAACCCGTGGCCAACAGCATCGCCAACGCCCTCTCCTCCGCCATGACGGAGCAGATGCCGGAGGAGATGAAGTCCATGATGGGCGGCGCCTCCTCGATGCTGCAGAACATGGGCGGCGCGATCTTCGGCATGCAGCTGGGCCAGGCCATTGGCGCCCTGTCCAAGGACGTGGTCAGCTCCACCGATATCGGCGTCCCGCTGGCGGACCTGGAGATGGCGCTGCTGCCGGCAAACGTTGCGGCCTTCGGGGAGGGACTGTCCCTGCCGGAGAACGACATCCGGCTGTTCCTGGCTGTCCGGGAAGCGGCCCACGCCCGGCTCTTCGTGCAGGTGCCCTGGCTGCGCGGACACCTGCTGGGCGCCATCGAGGCGTACGCCCGCGGCATCCACATCGACACCTCGCGCATCGAGGAGCTGGCCCGCGATCTTGATCCAAGCAACCCCGAGGGCATCCAGGAAGCCCTCTCCCAGGGTGTCTTCATGCCCCAGCGGACACCCGCGCAGGAACAGGCGCTGGAGAAACTTGAGACAGCGCTGGCCCTGGTGGAGGGCTGGGTGGACGAACTGACTGCGGCGGCCACCGAAAAGGTGCTGCCGTCGGCCGGTGCGCTGCGCGAAACCGTGCGGCGCCGCCGGGCAACCGGTGGCCCGGCGGAGCACGCCTTCGCTTCCCTGGTGGGGCTGGAGCTGCGGCCAAGGAGGCTGCGCGATGCCGCCACCTTGTGGGCCACGCTGAAGGATGAACGCGGCATCGAGGGCCGGGACGCCATCTGGCACCACCCCGACCTGCTGCCCACCGCCGAGGACCTTGACGACCCCAAGGGCTTCAGCTCACGCCGCAAGCTCGCCGAAGCCAGCGACAGCGAAGTCGACGACGCCCTGCAGAAACTGCTCAGTGGCGGGTTTGACGGTACCTCCGCTGAAGAAGGGGGCGGCCCGGACACCGGGGACGCTGCCAAGGATGCCGGGGATGCTGCCAAGGATGCCGGGGATGCCGGCGGGACGGACGACGACGGCGAACCCGGCCACCCCAAAGCTGATACGTAACAGCAGATGAGCGCCCCGGCGGGCCAGGATGTCCTGGCCCGCCGGGGCGTTTCCACGTCCGGTGTTGACCGGGATGGAGGCTAGTCGGCGTCCCCGCTGCCGGCTGTCCCGTCCTTGTCCAGGCCCAGGGCCGTGGCAAACGAAACACCCTCCAGGAACGCTTTGGCCCGGCCGGTTTCGGGGTATGCCTCCAGCAGCTTCCAGAATGCGGCATTGTGGGAGGCCACCAGGAGGTGCGCCAGTTCGTGCAGCAGCACGTAGTCGATGACCCACTGTGGCATGGGCCGCAGTTTGTCCGACAGCCGGATGGTTCCGTCAGCCGGCGTGGCGGAGCCCCACCGGGAGTTCTGGTTGCTGACCCAGCGCACGGAGGTGGGAACCGGCCGGCCGCCGAGGTACTGTGCCGACAGCCGTGCGGCGTGGGCGGCAAGAGCGTCATCGCCCGCGGGCCGGCGGCGCCCGGCAGCAGCGCGCCGCACCCCCTGCCTGTGCAGCTTCGCGAGCATGCGCTGCACCCACTCCCGCTCCTGGGCAGCTGTGAAGCGGGCCGGGATGGCGACTACCGCAGTTCCGTCCTCCCAAAAGGCTGCAACGGTCCGCGTCCGCCTGGCGGAGCGCCGTACCTCGACGGGGGAACCGTCGGAGGTGGTCAGCGGGGTACCGTGGCGTGTTCCGGGACCGGCGGCAGCACTCACAGGACAGAACTTTCGGCGAGGACCCGGAGGACGTCTTCCCCGTACTTTTCCAGCTTGGACGGCCCGACGCCTGCCAGGCCGGCCAGTTCCTCCAGGGAAGCTGGCCGGGCCTCGGCAATCGCCGTGAGGGTGGCATCGGTGAAGACGACGAACGCGGGGACGTCTGCGGATTGGGCGACGTCGCGGCGCCAGTTCCGCAGGGCGTCGAACGTCTGTTCTTCATAGCTGGGCGGACACGCATTGCAGCGGCCCACCTTGCGCTCGGCCCCGGTGGCGAGCATGGTGCCGCATACCCGGCACACAGCGGGTGCGGCAGCCTTCCGGCGGGGCGGGGCACCTTTTCCGCGGACGCTTGAACTGGCCACCGAGTCAGGCCGCAGTCCGTCCAGGAACCGGGACGGCTTCCGGTTGGCGCGGCCGCCGGGAGTCCTTGCCGTGCTCCAGGAGAGGTAGAGGTGCTCCCGGGCGCGGGTGATGCCGACATAGAGCAGGCGCCGTTCCTCATCCACGGATTCGGGTGAATCGGCAAAGGAAATCGGCATCAGGCCTTCGCTGAGCCCCACCAGGAAGACCGCGTCCCATTCCAGGCCCTTGGCTGCGTGGAGGGAGGCAAGGGTAACGCCCTGGACTGTCGGCGCGTGCTGGGCCAGGGAGCGTTCCTGGAGTTCGTTGACGAAGTCCGCCAGGCCGAACTGGGGCCCGCGGTTTTGGACGAGTTCGTCGGCGAGCGCCACCAGGGCCGCGAGGGATTCCCACCGCTCGCGCAGGGCCCCGCCGCTGTGCGGAGCGGAATCCGTGTAGCCCAGGGAAGAGACGATGTCCCGGACCAGCTGGCCCAGGGGTTCCGGCGCGTCGGTTTCAGAAACAGCCCGGGTGGCTGCCCGGAGCTGGAGGATGGCATCCCGGACCTCCTTGCGGGCGAAAAAGCGTTCGCCGCCCCGGAGCTGGTAGCCGATTCCTGCCGCTGCCAGCGCCTGTTCGTAGGCCTCGGACTGTCCGTTGGTGCGGAAAAGGACAGCTACCTCGCTCGCCGGTGTCCCGGCGTCGAGCAGTGCCTTGATCTTCTGGGCCACCGTGGCGGCCTCTGCCTCGTCATCCGTGCATTCGGTGAACTGGGGCACCGGGCCGGCCGGGCGCTGCGCCACGAGCTGAAGGGGGGCTGCCCAGGCGGCGTCGGCGGTGGGCCCGCCACTGCGCCGTCCGGCCAGCAGGTCGTTGGCCAGTTTCACCACCTGCGGGGTGGAACGGTAGTCCCGGACGAGCTTGACCACGTTGGCCTGCGGATAACGTGCTTTGAAGTCCAGTAGGTGCCTGGGCGATGCGCCGGTGAAGGAGTAGATGGTCTGGCTCGCATCACCCACCACGCATAGTTCGTCACGGCCGCCCAGCCAGAGCTCCAGGAGCCGCTGCTGGAGCGGGGAAACGTCCTGGTACTCATCCACCACGAAGTGGCGGTACTGTTCCCGGACCGTGGCGGCGACCTTCTCGTCCTCCTGCAGAATGCCCACCGTGATCAGCAGGACGTCCTCGAAGTCGATCACGTTGCGGTCCGTCTTGACGTCCTCATACGACTGGAAAACGCGGGCCACGGCGGTGAGGTCGAATCCTCCGGGTGCGCCCCTCCCCTGGGCGTTTTCGAGGTAATTGGCCGGGGTCAACATGGAGACTTTGGCCCATTCGATCTCGGAGGCAAGATCCCGGATTGAAGCCCGGTCCGTGCTGAGCCGGAGCCGCCGGGCGGCCTCGGCAAGCAGCTGGGCTTTGTGGTCCAGCAAGTTCGGCAGGGTGCCGCCGACGGCCTGGGGCCAGAAGAACTGCAGCTGCCGCAGCGCCGCGGCGTGGAAGGTGCGGGCCTGCACGTTTCCGGCACCGAGATCGCGCAGGCGGCTGCGCATCTCCGCCGCCGCCCGGGCGGTGAACGTCACTGCGAGCAGGCGCTGCGGGCTGTAGACGCCGGAATGCACGCCATAGGCAATGCGGTGGGTGATGGCACGGGTCTTTCCGGTCCCCGCGCCGGCCAGCACGCACAACGGGCCGCTCAGCGTACTGGCCACCTCACGCTGTTCCGCATCAAGCCCGCCAAGGATCCGGTCCTCCAGGGAGGCTGCTCCGTCAAAATGTTCTGTAGTCACTTCTGCTGCTTTATTTCTCGACTACCGCGTGCTGGAGTCTGGTGGATGGAATAACTTAGGCGCCGGCCAGGTCCTGGATCCGGCCGCCGTACCAGTGCTCAATCAGCGAGCGGGCAATGGAAAGCCTGCTGGAAATCGTGATCTCGCCACTAAGCACCGCTTCCTGAAGCTCCTCGCGGCTGAACCAGCGGGCCCTGGTGACCTCCACGCCGTCGGGCGTTGCCTGGGCGTCCTCGGTGACGGCGGTAAATCCAAGCATAAGGGAGGCCGGGAACGGCCACGACTGGGAGCCAAGATACTGGCAGCCCGTGACCCGGACGCCTACCTCTTCCTGGATCTCGCGGACCACGGCTTCCTCCAGGGACTCCCCCGGCTCCACGAACCCGGCCAGCGTGGAGTAGTTCCTTGCATCCACGGGCCCGCCGCCGCCAAGCAGCAGCCTGCCGTCCGGGCCGACGACGGTGACGATGATGGCGGGATCAGTGCGGGGATAGTGTTCAGAATTATCCGCCGGGCACCGGCGTACCCAGCCGCCGGCTTCAACATCCGTGGGCGTACCGCAGCGGGGACAATGCGTATGGGCTGCGTGCCAGTTGGCAATGGCGCTGGCTTCGACGAACAAGGCTGTGGAAGTGGTGGTCAGCCCCCCGGCGACCTCCCTGAATCCTGCCCAGGAGGCATCCGCGGGAATGCCGGCGGTGCCGGGCTCCGGAGGTGCAGGCAGGACGAACAGCAGCAGTTCGGTCCCGGCCGGGATGTCCGCGGCAGGCAGGGCGGATCCGAGGTAGACCACCAGTTCCGGCGCTGATCCTGCCTCCTGGAGCCGGTCGAGGAGTTCCCTGGCCTTGACCAGGACCAGGTTGCTGCCACGCACCAATCCCTGGCGCCCTGAAAGTACTGCTGCCACCGCGTCCGTCCCCGCCAGCAGGTCATCGATCATCCCGGGCCTGATGCGTGCGGCAGACCCACGGTCCACCAGTGCCGGCCTCACCGGGAGCAGGGTGTCCACGAGGTGGTTCGCCGGCAGCGGTGCCGGCACAGCCTGGTGGACGGGTAGGGCGGACTCCGTGTGGCTCATGCTTCCACCGTACTGACTGCCACCGACATTTCACATTCAGGGCGGGGCGCCTTCGAACTGCGGGTCCCCCCTAATTCCAGCTATCTGGAGACTCGCCGCGGCCGGACCGCCGTCTGGGACGGCGCGCAATCTACCGTGGAACGGTGAGAAGAAAACCGATTGAACTGGCGGCGATTGCAACCGCGGCAGTCCCTGGACTGACCCCGACAGCTGTTAGCTCCGCGCCGGATGACCCCGCGGACTTCGACTCGGCCCTGCTCCTTGATTCGGAAGGCAAGCGCTGGCGGGTCCGGTCACCGCGGCATGCCGAAGCCAGCGCACGGCTGGAAACGGAGTTCCTGGTGCTCCGCGCCTTCGCCCCCGCCGTCCGGGCGGAACTGCCGTTCCTGATGCCCACCGTGGCTGGCAGCGTCCGGCTGGGAAGCCTCACCACCTTCGTATACTCACACCTGTCCGGGAGCACACGAAGCGTCGAGGAACTGACGTCCGGACCGGCCGGCCTCGCCCGCGAAATCGGTTCCGCGCTGGCTGCGGTCCACGACCTCCCCCGGTCCCTGGTCAGCAACGCCGACCTGCCCAGCTACACCCCCAACGAGTTCCGCCAACGGAGGCTGAACGAACTGGACCAGGCAGCAACCACGGGCAAGATCCCGGCCGCACTGCTGCGCCGCTGGGAACATGCCATGGAAGACGTGTCCCTGTGGCGGTTCAACCCGTGCGTGGTCCACGGCGACCTGCACGAAGACAACCTGCTGGTCGAGTCGGGACGGGTTACCGCAGTAACCGGCTGGACCGACCTTCGCATCGGCGACCCGGCAGACGACTTCGCGTGGCTGGTGGCCTCCAACGAACAGGACTTCGTTGACGCTGTCCTGAAGTCCTACACGTCCAGCCGCCGCGACGTCCCCGACCAGCATCTGCTGCGCCGGGCCGCCCTGTCCGCCGAGTTTGCCCTGGCACAGTACTTGGTCAAGGGCCTGGCCGCCGGGGACCAGGACATGGTCCGCGAAGCCGAAGATATGCTGGAGAGCCTTGCCGGCGACATCGCCGAATTCGGCGGCCAGCCGATCAGCGTCGAACCGCTCCCCGCCAAGGACATCCCCGCCGGGAGCGCCGTGCCCGCACCGGCGCAGCCAGGAACCGGGGCAACCGCCCCCGCATCCCCCGGCGGCAGCTCTGCTGTCAGCCCTGCGGTGACCGTCGCCGCGGTACCCGCCGAACCTGCATCAAAGGACAAACCCGGTCCGCAGACGCCGCCTGCCATGGTGGCACAGCCCGCCGTGCTCGTGACCCCCATCCCCGTGGAGCCACCCCCGGCGGCGGTCGGCGGCGAGGAATCCCGGCCAGGCGAAATCAAGGATCCGGACGACACGTCCACGGCCGCCATCTCGGTCATCAACGCCAACCGGCGCTGACCGGAGCGGCCGGCCACGCCGGCACCACCAGGGTGCCCGCGCGGCCGGCCTCACGGTTTGGCAAGCGCAGCGGCGACGATTCCTTCCAGCTCGGCCGCCGTCCCAAGGTCGTGCGGGCGCACCACGGCGTTGTCGGCGACGTAGAAGAATGCGGCCCGCACTTCTTCCAGCGGGACATCCTTGAGGCGTGCCCACGCGAGCCGGTAGACCGCCAGCTGTACCGACCGGATTTTCAGCTGCGCTGCGGACGGCCGGCGTCCGGTCTTCCAGTCCACCAGGTCCCAGCACCCGTCAGCGTCCTGGAACACGGCGTCAACCCGGCCGCGCACCACCACTTCCCCCACCCTGGTTTCCACGGGGACCTCCACGAAGGCCGGTGCCCGGTCAGCCCAGGGGGAAGCCTTGAAGGTGGCCACCATCTGGTCGAGGTCGTAGGCAGCGTCGATGTGGTCGTCCGAGCCCGGCGCTTCACCGAGGTCCAGCATCCCGGCCAGGCCGAAGTATTCCTCTACCCAGGCGTGGAAAGCCGTGCCCTTCCGGGCCGACATGCCGGGTTCGCGTGGTACCGGACGGCGCAGCCTGCCCAGGACCGCCTGGGGGTCGTCTCCGAGGTCAACCAGTGTGGAAGCTGAGATGTGGGTGGGCAAGTGCACGTCATGGCCGCGCGACCTCCTTGCCCTGCGCTCCAGCAGCAGCGCAGCTTCGCGGGCCCAACCCGCCGCTGCCCCGGTAAGTCCGGGCATTGGACTGCCGTCCGTCCCTGGACTGTTTCCCCGTGCTGTCCCCCCGCTCGGGTCGGCCGGAATATCATCGGTGCCGAGTATTCCGAGCACCCGCTGGGCCGCCGATTCCATGGCTGTCCTGCGCCCGCGGGCCAACCGCAGGCGCTCACCGGTCCGTGGGTCCACGGGTCCCTCCAGGGGATCGTAGGGCCAGCTGGCTTCTTCAGTTTCCAGCGTCAGCGGGCTCTGGAGCGGCAAAGCGGCCTCGTCGAGCGACAGCTTGTGGACCACTGCGCTTGATGGGCCGCCATCAGCCGGTTGTGCCAGGGCTTCCAGCTCCGCGAGGAACGGAGACATTTCGGCGCGTCCGGCCCGCGATCCGACCCATGCGGCACTGGACACCCACAGGACATGCTTGGCCCTGGTGTAGGCAACGTAAGCCAGCCGGCGTTCCTCCGATTCCCCGTGGGCCTGGACGCCGGCCTTGTACTCCTTCTCGGCATCCAGCCAGCCTTTCTGGTCCGGCTGGTCGAGGTCCCACTGCGGCAGGTCCGCTCGGTCGCCGCGGAGGGGCCACGGCAGCGCAGCAGATCCGCTGCTCCAGCGCGAGTCCCGGTCGCTGGGAAACGCCCCCGCGTTCATGCCCGGGACAAACACAACGTCCCACTCAAGACCTTTGGAAGCGTGCACCGTCAGCAACTGGACCGCTTCGCGGTTTACGTCGCTGGCCGGTGCCTCCAGCCCGTTTTCTTCCGCCGACGCCGCCTCGAGCCAGGACAGGAAGGCCAGGATGTCCACCCGCTGGGAGGTGCGGAGGAAGCCGGCGGCCGCATCCTGGAAAGCATCGAGGTTGCGGCGCGCCTGGTGGATGCTGATTCCGGGCCGCGCCGCCACTTCGATATCCAGCAGCATGGCCCGTTCCACCTCCCCCAGGAGCGTCGTGAGGTCGTCCCCAAGGTAGCCGCGGAGTTGCCTCAACTCGAGCGACAATTTCGCCAGCCTGCTGCGGGCCCCCGTGCTGAGGGTGCGGCCATTCGATGAGGTCCACCCTTCCCGCGGCAGGAAATCAAGTGCCTCCACCAGGCTGGCGGCGTCGGTCAGGTCCCCTTCGAGGACCGGGGCATCCGCGTCGTCGGCGCCGGCGTCCTGGCCATCGGCCTCGAACCCCGGGGCCCTTCCCCGGCTCCGTGCGTGCTGGCTCGACCAGTCGCGCAAGGCCATGAGGTCGGCCGGGCCGATGCGCCACCGGGCTCCTGCTATCAGCCGCATGAGGGCATCGGAGCGGCCGGGATCGGCAAGGACGCGCAGGGTGGCGACCAGGTCCACGATCTCCGGGGTGTCCAGGAGCCCCCCGAGGCCCACGATTTCGTAGGGGATCCCCCTGGCTTCGAACTGGCGCCGGACCGGCTCCATCTGGGCGCGCCTGCGGCACAGCACGGCAAGCGCCGGGGGTTCGGCCGTGCCATCGGGATTCAGCTCGAAGTCAGTCCGCCGGTACCTCAGGACGTCGTCCGCCAGCGCAGCAGCTTCTTCAACATCGCTGGCGAAACGCCCCAGCACCACAGTTCCGTCCACTGCATGGGGACTCGGACGCAGTGGAGGAACTTCGGCAGCGGGTGTCCTGCTCCCGGCCGGTCCGCTGGAGGCCGCCGCCCGGCCCAATGACTGGGACATGACGTTGGCTGCTGCAAGGATGGAACGGCCATTACGCCAGGCCGTGGTCAGGTATGAAGTTGGGGCGGGCGCCCAGCCGCCTTCTTCCTCCGCCGCTCCGGTGCGCATCGGGAACTCGCGAACGAAGTGGAACAACTGCCCTGCCGAGGCACCCCGAAACCCGTAAATGGACTGGTTGGGGTCTCCGACCGCCGTCACGGCGTGGCCACCGCCGAACAGCCGGGAAAAGAGCACCAGCTGGGCATACGACGTGTCCTGGAACTCGTCGAGGAGAACCACCTTGTACCGTTGACGCTCCATCTGGGCCGCCAGCGGCACATCCTGCGCCACCTTGGCGGCAAGTGCCACCAGGTCGCCGAAATCGAGCGCCCCGCGCGCCCGTTTGGCCGCAGCGTATCGGCCCACCATGTCGGCAACGCTTGCCCTGGTCCGCAGCATTCCGCCAAGGTCGAGTGCTGCCTTTGGCGTGTTCTTCTTCTTATCGGCCAGGTAGGGCAGGGATTCGAACTCGGACAGGCGTGCCATCAGCCACGCCTCCACATTTTCGGGTTCCTGGAGGTGCTCTGCGCATTCCCCGGCCAGCTGGATCACGGCCTTCACCAGGGTGGATTTAGCGGCCCGGAAGTGCTGGTATTCGCCGTCGTACGCTTCAACCACTTCGCTGGCCAGCTGCCAGGCCTGCGCACCGCCGAGCAGCACAACGTCCCGCTCGACGCCAAGCCGCAGCCCGTAGTCGGACACGACGCCGCTGGCAAAGGAGTGGTAGGTGGACACCTTTGGCTCCAGGGCCTCGCTGCTGAGCAGGCCCGCCGGAAAGATTTCATGGGCGCTGTCCCTGGCAGCAATGCGTTGCAGCGCCAGGAGCTTTGACCGGATCCGGCTGGCGAGTTCCCCGGCTGCCTTGCGGGTGAAGGTCACGCCCAGGACTTCCTCGGGGGTGACCCAGCCGTTGGCCACAAGCCACACCACCCGGTCCGCCATGGTGGCGGTTTTCCCGGAGCCGGCGCCGGCAATGACCAGCCGCGGCGCCAAGGGGGACGAAATGATGGCGGATTGCTCAGGCGTGGGGGTGTTCTTCTCACCCAGCAGCGAGGAGAGTTCCTCGGGGCTGAAGCGCACGGCCGGAGCGGCGAGCGCGGCAGCCGCCCCCCCGCTCATTCGGTCACCTGCCGTCCCCGCACGCACAGCGGGCAAACCTCGGGGAGCCGGCAGCCGTGGCCGCCGTGACTGCCTTTGGCGGGGTCGTGGCGCGCGATGAATTCACTTCCGCCCATGACGGCGGCGGCCTCCTTGACCACGTCCATGGCCCAGTTCTCCTCAGGGTTGAGTGGTTCCTGCTGCTGGATGGCGGGGTTCTTCGCCCCGGTCCCAAGCTGCGCCAGCACGGCGCCGCCGGACAGTCCCTGCCCGCCCCCGGAGGCAGCGAACCCGCCGGCAAGGACAGCTGCCTGGTAGGCGCCCAGCTGCGGGTGGTGGGACAGTTCGTCCTTGCCGGGCTGCCTTTTTCCGGTCTTGAGGTCAACCACCACCAGCCGTCCTTCGCCATCGATTTCCAACCGGTCCACCTGGCCCCGCAGTACCGCTTCCCGCGGTGCAGCGTCATCCACCGCCACGGCGCCCAGGGCCACTTCAAAGTCCTGTTCGACGCCCAGCAGGCTGCGGCCCTCGCCCCTCATGGAGAGCACATAGTGGGCCAACTTCCGCACCATGGCTTCGGCGCGCTGGAAGTCCAGGCGCCCCTCCCAGTTGTCCTTCATGCCGAGCGCCGGCCACCGCCGCACCAGTTCAGCGACGTACTCGGATCCGGCGGCGTCCGGCATGTCCTGGGCGATTGCGTGCACCAGGGTCCCCAGGCTCCGGGCGAAGTCGGTGGCAGCCTCCCCTCCGGCTGCCTGGACGAACCAGTCCAACGGCGACTTCTGCACCGTCTCAACCTTTGACGGGGATACGGACACTGTTCCCCCGGGCGGGACCACCGCCTCCGCGGAGGTCAGCGGGGCGAGGCCCCACCAGCTGTCGGGGTGCGCTCCGGCCACGGGGGGTTCAGCCGCGGCGAGCTGGGCCAGGACCCTCGCCGCTTCCGCGGCCTGCGGCGTCCCGGCGTCGAGCTGGGCATGCTGCCGGAGCTCGGCAACCAGGGCCCGCAGCGTCATGGGCCGTTCCACTTGGGTGAAAGCCCGGCCGCCTTCGTCCGGTCCCAGCGGTGCAACAAAGTCCAGGAATGACGACGGCTGGTGGTCCTCTGACGAGACCGCGGTGCAGACCAGCAGTTCGCGTGCCCTGGACACGGCCGTGGAAAAACTGCGCAACTCGTCATAGCGGATATCCCGCAAACGGCTCAGGGGGTCACGCTGAAGGGCATACTCCGGGCTGTGCTCAACAGCATCCGCATACAGTGTGCTGCCGAGCAGCTCACCGCGGAGCCTCGTGTTGGGCCACACCCCTTCCTGCAGGCCCGCAATGATCACCACGGGCCATTCCCGGCCCGCCGCACTGGCCGGCGTCATCAGCTCCACAGCGTCCTCAAGCTGCGCGCGGGCGGCGAGGGTATCCATGGGAAGCTCCTGGTTCAGGAGGTACTCGAGGAACTGTTCGGGGCCGGCGCCGGGCATCTGGTCCACGTAGCGTTCGGCCGTATGGAAAAGAGCCATCATGGCGTCGAGGTCGCGGTCAGCCCGTGCCCCGTGCGGACCACCCGACAAGGCCGTCTGTGTCCAGGCAGCCGAAAGCCCGGTCGAGTCCCAAAGAGCCCACAGTACCGACTCGGCGTTGGCACCCGGCAGTCCGGCCGCCTCCCGCCCCGCGTGGATCATCCGCGCCGTGCGCCGTGCAGCGCGCCCTTCGATTCCCAACGCGCCCAGCGCGCCCGGCTCAAGCAGGGCCTGGACCAGCAGCGCATCACTGGCGCGGCCCCCGCCGCCCAGCAGTTCCTCGCGCCGCAGTGATTGCCGGAGCCTGCGCAGTTCGATGGAGGTTGCGCCGCCGATCCGTGATGTAAGCAGGGCTACTGCCGCTTCGGGTGTCAGGAGCTCCGGGTCCAGCGCAATGGCAAAGGCGTCCAGGAGCGGGCGTACGGCTACTTCGTCGCGGACCGCGGATTCCGCCACGGGCACCCGGACGGGAATCCCCTGGCCGGACAGGTAGCGCTGCAGTTCGCTGACCTGGCCGCCATTGCGCACAATGACAGCCATGTCTGCCAGGTCACGGTTGCGGTTTATGTGCTGGTCCAGGATCCGCTGGGCGACGTACCGCAGCTCGTGCACCGGTGTAGGAACCAGGTGGGCTTCCACGCTGCCGGGGTGGCCGGCCGGTGCGGGCTGCGTGAGCCGGCGCGCCAGCTGGCCCCCGGCCCGCTGCGAAATGCGGCCGGCGACGCTGCGCCAGGCCTCCGCCACCGCGGGCGAAAGTCCGTGCGCGTACCCCAGCGGACGCTCAAGGATGGTGTCCTGCGTGGCCAGCAGCCGGGGCAGTTCAGCCACAAGATCCGGCCGGGCTCCCCTGAATCCCTGGACCACCGTGTCCGGCGACGCCGTCACGTAGCAGTCCTTGCCTGCCGCAATATCGGCCAGCAACTCGAAGATGGCGGGGTTTGCTTCCTGGACATCGTCCACCAGGACCACCTGCAGCCTGGCGCGTTCGGCAGCCAGGAATTCCGGCGCGTCCTGGAAGATCTGCCGGGCTGCTGTGATGATTCCGGCGGGGTCGAAGGCCTCCGGCATCCGCAGGTCAAGAACGTCCCGGTATTCGGCATAAAGTGCGGCCGCGGCTTTCCAGTCCGGCCGGCCGCAGGCATCCGCCAACTGAGCAAGGTCTTCAGCCGTGCGGCCAGACTCGATAATGCGGTCAAAGAGTTGCCGCACCTCTTGGCGGAAGCCCCTGGTATCAAGGGCACCGTCAAGATCGCTGGGCCACGGCAGTTCCAGGCCCGGCAGCCGGTGGCCCTCGAGGAGTTCCTTGATGATGAGGTCCTGCTCCGGACCTGACAGCAGGCGGGGCGGCCTGGGCAGGGGTATGACGCCTTCAGCCTTGGCACGGCGGATCAGGTCGAATGCGTACGAGGCCCAGGTCCGGGCCGGCGTGGTGCTCAGGCTCCGGTCCAGCCGGGCAGTGAAACTGTCCCGCAGGAAATCGGCAGCAAGGCGGGTGGGCGCCAGGATCAGCATGCGTTCGGGGTCGACCCCGTCGCGGAAGACCCGCTGTACAGCGGCTTCAACGAGCACGGTGGTCTTACCCGTGCCCGGCGCGCCCGGAACCAGGACCGGTCCGGATCCCTGGGTAACGTCGACCGCTGCCTGCTGGTCCGGTGTAAGCCGAAGCAACCCGGACTGCATCCGCCGTGGCGGCAGAAGCCGAAGCGCGGGAGAGGCCGGCAGGGCCCCTCCGTCGGTGCTTCCAGGAGCGGGGAACCCAGGCTCCCGGCCTGCCTCCGGCTCCTGCCGGTGCGGGTCCCAGGGTCCGGTCAAAGGGATTGTTACGGTCACAAAACCATTCCATCATCAGGTACCGACAACCTGTGGAGCCGACGCTCCAGGTCCTCTGCAACTGCATCGATATTGTCAAAATCACTGTCGGTCGGTGCCCAGCGGGCGGCGGCCAGGTCCACCCGCCACCGCCCCTCGCCGGTTCGGAGGAAGGAATCATGGTCGCCCACCAGTGGAGTGCCTTCTTCGAGGTAGAGGAGCAAGGCCTCGGCTTCGTGCCCCGGGGGCGCGTGGCCGCTGGCCTTCAGGACCCGCCACCACGGGGCACCACCGCCGTGATGGCTCATCACGGACCCGACCTGGCGCGGTCCGCCCGAGCCCAGGAGCTCGGCAACGTCACCGTAGGATACGGCCGCCCCTGCCGGCACCAGCCTCACGACGGCCAGGACAGCTTGGACGTACTCATTCCGCATTGATCCAATCTAGCCGCAGTGGCGCTCCACGGAATTGTCGGTGGGCCCCCTTAGCGTTGAAGCATGAGTTCCTGGAACAACCTCCCCCGCGCAGCCTTCGATCTGGAAACCACGGGCCGTAATTCCCGCGCAGCGAGAATCGTCACGGCATCGATCACCGTGGTGGACCACCAGGGCGAGGTCATCAAGGAGCATGAGTGGCTGGCCGATCCGGGGGTAGAGATTCCGGCAGAGGCAAGTGACGTCCATGGGATCACCACCGAACAGGCCAGGCGTGAAGGGCGCCCCGCCCATGAGGTCACACGGGAGGTCGCTGCAGTGCTGCAGGAGCTGTTCGACTCCGGGACTCCGGTCATCGCTTTCAACGCCAGCTACGACTTCACGGTCCTTGCTGCCGAGTCCGCACGGTACGGGATCCCCCAGCTGTCCCGCTTCCCGGTCCTGGATCCGTACATCATGAACAAGCAGGTTGACCGCTACCGGAAGGGCAAGCGGACATTGACGGCATTGTGCGAGGAGTACGGTGTGGTCCTGGACAATGCCCACACCTCCGCGGCCGATGCCCTGGCTACCCTCAGGGTGCTGGACGCGATGGCGGGCAAGTTCCCCAAGCTGATGATGCCGGCCAGCCAGCTGCACCAGCTGCAGGTGGATTGGGCGGTGAGCCAGGCGGCCGACTTCCAGGAGTACCTCCGCAAGACGAAGCCGGCCGCCGTCATTGAGGGGGACTGGCCGGTGCTTCCTCCGCAGGACGCCATCACGGGTGGCTTCTAGACTGACACCCGTGCTCTTTTTTGGGAGGCATGTCACAGTCACGGCGGGTTAACAAACGCGGGGACACTGCAGGGGCATCCTTCGCCCACGGACCCGAAGTACCCTCCAGCTGGTTGCCACTGCGCTCCTTGCGCGGAATCATCTTCGGAAAAGCTGGCTAAATGCCCCGCGTTCTTCATCCAACTTGCGGTATTCACCCAGGTGAGACAATAAAGTTTTGCGGTCACCCCTGCCCCGGACTGCTGGACCAGCGCCGGGCAGGTGCCAGGCGCCACAGCGCTGCCTTGCGGCCCGGTCGACGTATGCCTCATATGAAAGTGACAACCTGATGAAAATCAAAGCGATGAAGTGGCTCACTACCGCTCCCGTTGCACTGGCCCTCGCGGTTTCCCTCGCAGCCTGCGGTGGCGGATCTTCCCAGCCCAGCGGCACCCCCACCGACGCCCTGAAGGGCAGCGACCAGCAGACGCTGGACAAGTACACCACGGCAGACGTCACGCCGATCGACAAGATCGACAAGACCAAGCTGGGCCTCATCACCGAAGGCACCCTGCGCGTGGGCACCCTCTCCGATGCCCCGCCCAACATCTTCATCGATCCCTCCGGCAAGTTCACCGGCTACGACAACGAACTGCTGCGCGCCATCGGCGACAAGCTGGGCCTCAAGGTTGAGTTCGCCTCCACCGACTTCTCCGCCCTGCTCTCCCAGGTGGCCAACAAGCAGTTCGACGTCGGGTCCTCCTCCATCTCCACCACGGACAAGCGCCGTGAGACGGTAGGTTTCACCAACGGCTACGACTTCGGCTACATGGCCGTCGTCACCAAGACCGATTCCAAGGTCAACGGCTTCGCCGACCTCAAGGACGGCGTGCGCATCGGCGTGGTCCAGGGCACCGTGCAGGACGACTACGTCACCAACACCCTCGGCCTCGAGCCGGTCCGGTTCCCGGATTACAACACGGTGTACGCCAACGTGAAGTCCGGCCAGGTGGACGCTTGGGTGGCACCCTCCCAGCAGGCCACCGGCCAGGTCAAGGACGGCGACAACACCAAGATCGCCGAAAAGGTTGTGAACACCCAGAACTTCACCGCGTATGCAGTGAACAAGGACAACAAGCCGCTGATTGATGCCCTGAACGCGGGCCTGGATGCCGTTATTGCTGACGGTACCTGGACCAAGCTCACCGCCCAGTGGTACACGGACCGGCCCACCGCCAAGGAGCAGACCCCGCAGGGCTGGAAGCCGGGCAGCAAAGCCGTCCAGGTTCCCGCGAAGTAACCCGGACGTTCCATGGATATCCTCAAACTGCTCTCCGATACGTTCCTTGACTGGAAGGCAATCGGCGCCGTCCTGCCCAAAATGTTCGCCGTCGGGCTTCCGAATACGCTCGTTTTGGCTGTTTCGTCCGGCGTCATCGGAACAGTACTTGGCATGCTGCTTGCCCTGATGGGGATCTCCCGGAACGCCGGGGCCCGCTGGGTCGCCCGCATCTACACCGATGTGCTCCGCGGTCTGCCGCCTATCCTCACCATCCTGGTGATTGGACTCGGGTTCGGGCCGATTGTCCGGCAGTGGACCGGATCCACCAGCCCGTACCCCATGGCAATTGCCGCGCTGTCCCTGATGTCGGCCGCCTACATCGGCGAGATCTTCCGCTCCGGCATCCAGAGCGTGGACAAGGGCCAACTCGAGGCCACCCGTGCCCTGGGCTTCGGTTACGGCCCGGCCATGCGCCTGGTAGTCGTACCCCAGGGCGTCCGGCGGGTGCTTCCGGCCTTGGTCAACCAGTTCATCGCCCTGATCAAGGAGTCCTCCCTGGTCTTCATGCTCGGGCTGCTGGCCAGCGAACGCGAGATCTTCCAGATCGGCAAGGACGCGGCGTCCACCAGCGGCAACTTGTCGCCCTACGTCGCTGCAGCGGTGTTCTACCTCGCCTTGACCGTTCCGCTGACCCACTTCGTGAACTGGATCGACCGGCGCCTGCGCACCGGCCGGCCCGAAAAGAAAGAACCGGACGAGGCCGCAGCCGTCGTCGGAAAGGGAGCCCAGGCATGAGCGAGTTCGCATCCGGAACACTGAGCGCCAAGAACATCCACCTTTCCTTCGGCAGCAACCACGTCCTGCGGGGCATCGACCTGCACGTTCCCCAGGGCACCACGGCGTCGGTCATTGGTCCGTCAGGTTCAGGCAAGTCCACCCTGCTGCGGGTCATGAACCGGCTGATCGAACCCGACCAGGGGGACATCCTGCTGGACGGCCGTTCAGTGCTGAAGGACAATCCCGATGAGCTCCGCCGGCGGATCGGCATGGTGTTCCAACAGTTCAACCTGTTCCCGCACAAGACCGTGGTGGAAAACGTCTCGCTGGCCCTGCAGAAGCTGCGCAAGCTGCCCAAGGACCAGGCCCGCGCCGAAGCCTTGGAGCAACTGGACCTGGTGGGCCTGAAGCACAAGGCGGAGTCCCGCCCGGCCAACCTCTCCGGCGGCCAGCAGCAGCGGGTGGCAATCGCCCGTGCGCTGGCCATGAAACCCGAGGTGATGTTCTTCGACGAGGCCACGTCCGCGCTGGACCCTGAACTGGTCAAGGGCGTGCTTGCACTGATGACGGACCTCGCCAAGGGCGGGATGACCATGGTGGTGGTCACCCACGAGATGGGTTTCTCCCGCAACGTCTCGGACGTGGTGACGTTCATGGACGCCGGCGTTGTCGTGGAGTCCGGGCCGCCCGAGCAGCTGTTCACCGAACCACGGACCGACCGGCTCAAGGGCTTCCTCTCGGACGTCCTGTAACGCCCATGGCAACAAAGAAATCCCCGGCTGCAGGCTGCGGCCGGGGATTTCTTTGTTAAGGGACGACGGCGGCGCTAGCCCTGGGCGGCCGCGGCTGCCTTCGCCGCGGCAGGCAGTGCGTCGTAGATCCGGTTCATGGCGTCGTCGTCGTGCGCGGCGGACAGGAACCAGGCCTCGAAGACCGACGGCGGCAGGTAGACCCCGGACTCCAGCATGGAGTGGAAGAACGGCGCATAGCGGAAGGCTTCCTGCGCCTGCGCGTCGGCGTAGTTGTGGACGCCGTTGGCCGAGGTTCCGAAGGCCACCGAGAAGAGGTTCCCGGCGAACTGGATGGAGTGGTCCACCCCTGCGCCGTCCAGCGCGTTGGAGAGGGCGGAGGACAGTTCCAGGGACCGGACGTCAATGAAGGAGTAGACGTCGCGGGTCGCGTGGGTCAGGGTCGCCACGCCGGCAGCCATAGCCACCGGGTTCCCGGACAGCGTGCCGGCTTGGTACACGGGGCCGGTGGGCGCCAGGTAGTCCATGACGTCGGCACGTCCGCCGAGGGCCGCCGTCGGCATCCCGCCGCCGATGACCTTGCCAAAGGTGAGCAGGTCAGGAGTCCATGGATCCTCGGCATCCGGCGCACCGCCGGTAAGGCCCCAGTAGCCGGAGTAGCCGGTGCGGAATCCGGTCAGGACCTCATCGACGATGAGGAGCGCGCCGTGTTCCCGCGTGATCTGCGAAAGTCCGCGGTTGAATCCCTCGCCGGGGGTCACGACGCCCATGTTCGCCGGCGCCGCTTCGGTGATGACGGCGGCGATGTTGGGGCCGTGGAGGGCGAAGGCTTCCTGGACGGCGGCGAGGTCGTTGTAGGGCAGCACCAGCGTCTCCGCCGCGGTTGCTTCCGTGACACCGGCGGAACCGGGCAGGGCAAGGGTTGCCAGCCCGGAGCCCGCCGCGGCCAGGAGCCCGTCGAGGTGGCCGTGGTAGCAGCCGGCGAACTTGATGATCAGGTTGCGGCCGGTGAACCCGCGGGCCAGCCGGACAGCGGTCATGGTGGCTTCGGTTCCGGTGGACACCATGCGGAGGCGTTCGACGGCGGGGACGCGCTCCTGGACGATCTCCGCCAGGTTTGCCTCGTCCGGCGTGGAGGCGCCAAAGGAGAGTCCCCGGTCAACGGCCGCATGTACGGCGTCCAGCACGGCCGGGTGGGCGTGTCCGAGCAGGGCAGGTCCCCAGGAGCAGACCAGGTCCACGTATTCCTTGCCGTCGGCATCCGTCAGGTACGGTCCCTTGGCGGAGACCATGAAGCGCGGGGTCCCGCCCACGGAGCCAAAGGCCCGCACCGGCGAGTTGACGCCGCCCGGCATCAGCTGGCGGGCGCGGTCGAAGAGTGCCTCATTGCGAGGATTGCTGGAAGTCATGGTTCCTATTCTCTCAGTAAGCCGGAAAGCTCAAGTAAGCCGCAGGGGCCGGGTTGGCAGGTCAGCCGGCGAGCAGCTCTGCCACGCGGGGCGCCACCGCCGTGCCCATCAGTTCGATCGAGCGCATCATGGCTGCGTGCGGCAGCGGGCCGTTGCTGTATTTGAGGTCAAAGCGGTCAACCCCCAGGTTCCGCTTCAGCCGGACGATTTTTTGGGCCACCGTCTCCGGTGATCCGACATAGAGCGCGCCTTCTGTGGAACAGAGTGCATCAAACTCACCGCGGCCGGCCGGACCCCAGCCGCGCTCGGCACCGAGCCTGTTCCGCAGTGCCAGCCAGTGGGGATAGAGCTCTTCCCGGGCCTGTTCGTCCGTGTCGGCAACATGGCCGGGCGAGTGGGTGGCCATCTGCTGCATCGGGTGCCCGTACTTGCCCATCGCCTCGCGGTAGAGGTCGGCCAGTGGCCGGAAGCCCCGCGGCTGGCCGCCGATGATCGCGAAGATGATGGGATACCCGTATTGGGCACACCGGAGGACTGATTCCGGGGTACCGCCCACACCGATCCAGGTGGGCAGCAGGTGGTGCTCCAGGGGCGGGTAGACGCTCAGTCCATGCAGGGCGGGACGCGTCCGGCCCTCCCAGTGCACGGGCTGCTGCGCCCGGACTTTGTCGAACAGCTCGAGTTTCTCCTCGAACAGGACTTCATAATCCGCCAGGTCCAGCCCGAACAGCGGGAAGGACTCGATGAACGATCCGCGCCCGAGCATCACTTCGGCCCGGCCGTTGGAGATGGCGTCCACGGTGGCAAAGCGCTGGAACACCCTGATGGGATCGTCCGAGCTCAGCACCGTCACCGCGGAACCCAGCCGGATGCGGGACGTGCGCGCCGCAGCGGCGGCCAGGAAGACCTCCGGCGCGGACACGGCGTAGTCCTTGCGGTGGTGCTCCCCCACGCCGAAGGCATGGAGGCCGACGGCGTCCGCCAGTTCCGCCTGTTCCAGCAGCTGGCGCAGGACCTGGGCATGCGGCTGCGGATTGCCGGCCGGGTCCGCGCCGATGTCGCCGAAGGTGTTCAGGCCAAGGAGGATGCGGTCCTCCCCCACGGGCGCGGTGGGAGCGGCGGACAGGTCGGTCACCGGGTTTCCTTCAGCCAGCCGGCAAGTTCGGTGGCCCAGTATGTGAGCACGGTGTGGGCTCCTGCGCGCCGGATGCCCAGTACGGATTCGGTGATGGCGGCACGGCGATCGATCCACCCGTTGGCAGCGGCGGCCTCGATCATCGCGTACTCGCCGGAAATCTGGTAGGCGGACACGGGCACCGGGCTCATGGCGGCAACATCGGCCACGATGTCCAGGTAGCTCATGGCCGGCTTGACCATGATGATGTCGGCGCCCTCGTCCAGGTCCAGCTCCACCTCGCGCAGCGCTTCGGTGCGGTTCCCGGCATCCATCTGGTAGGTTCGCCGGTC